>NZ_CP092074.1 GCF_024138715.1 Emticicia sp. 21SJ11W-3 | reverse complement strand
GATTCATGCAGGCCGAGCTGGAATCATCATTCTTTTATGAAGATACCCCAGACCAGGCCAAAGCTACCAGCGATGTAAAAGAAGACATGGAAAAACCGTATCCGATGGATAGGCTGGTATGCGGAGATGTAGGCTTTGGCAAAACAGAAGTGGCCATCCGGGCGGCCTTTAAAGCTGTAGCCGATAGCAAGCAGGTGGCTGTACTGGTACCTACAACTATTCTGGCAATGCAACACCACAAAACATTTGCCGAACGCCTTGCCAAATTGCCTGTAACTGTTGACCAGATAAGCCGGTTCAGAAGTGCCAAAGAGGTTGCTGAAACACTTAAAAAGCTTAAAGAAGGCAAAATTGATATACTGATAGGCACTCACCGAATACTGAACAAAGACATTGAGTTTAAGAATTTAGGCCTGCTTATTATAGACGAAGAACAAAAATTTGGTGTAAAAGCCAAAGACAGACTTAAAGAACTGAAGTTAAATGTTGATGTGCTTACGCTTACAGCCACACCTATACCTCGCACACTGCATTTTTCATTACTGGGGGCAAGAGATTTATCTGTTATTTCAACGCCTCCGCCCAACAGGCAGCCTGTAACAACAGAGGTGCATGTTTTTAGAGAAGAAATGATTCGTGACGCCATCAGCTATGAACTCAAACGCGGTGGGCAGGTCTATTTTGTTCATAACAGGGTTAATGATATTGAATCTATTGCCAATATCATTTTAAGACTGGTACCAGATGCCAAAATTGGCATAGCTCATGGACAAATGGAAGGCGACAGGCTTGAAAAGGTAATGATGAAGTTTGTTGAGGGCGAATATGACGTGCTGGTTTCTACCAACATTATTGAATCGGGGCTTGATATTCCAAATGCTAATACTATCATTATCAATCAGGCGCAGAATTTCGGCATGTCAGACTTGCATCAAATGAGGGGCAGGGTAGGGCGTTCAAACCGTAAAGCCTTCTGTTATCTGCTTACGCCACCTATGTCTGTTTTATCAAGTGATGGCCGAAAAAGACTTCAGACATTGGAAGAGTTTTCTGATTTGGGCGATGGATTTAAGGTTTCTATGCGTGATTTAGACATCAGAGGTGCCGGAAACCTGCTCGGTTCCGAGCAAAGCGGGTTTATCAATGATCTGGGCTACGAAACCTATCATAAAATTCTGGATGAAGCTGTGCAGGAGCTGAAAGAAACCGAGTTTAAAGACCTCTTTATGAAGGAACTGACAGCTACAACTGCAGATTTGCGTTTGCCAGACTGCCAGATTGAGACAGATTTGCAGATAATTATACCAGAAAATTACGTGAGTAATATATCTGAACGCCTTTCGTTGTATAATCAGCTTGATAACATCGAAAAAGAAGAAGAATTATCAGCTTTTCAGTCATCCCTTATCGACCGGTTCGGTCCTATGCCACAAGAAGTACAGAATCTTGTTAAAATGGTAAGAATCAGATGGAAAGCCGAGCAATTAGGTTTCGAAAAATTAACTTTAAAAAACAATATCTTAAAATGTTATTTCGTTTCCTCTGAGAAAACGGAGTATTTCCAGGCAGATAAATTTGGTAGGATTCTGGATTACATAAAAAACAACCCTAAAAAGTGTTCTTTGAAGGAATTGAAATCAAAACTTCTTTTTACAGTAGAAAATTTACATACTATTGATGATTTAGATATACTTTTAAGTAAGTTTGTTGGAAAAGATTGACCTTTCTTTCAGTTTTGCGGAACAGTATATGAAGATATTAACGCCAAATAACCTATTTTTGCAAAACGAATTCTATTAACACAAATCATTTTTACAATGAAAAGAATACTTTTTAGTTCGATTACAGGAGCATTAGCCCTGTCGCTTGTCCTAAGTGGTTGTTCGAGCAAAAAAAGAACCAGTATTGATCCGGGGCGTAACAGTAATGCAACAGGTATAGCATACGCAAAAGAAAAAAAAGGTAGAAAAGCGAGGAGAGGGCCGGCAAATGAAGGTTTTCAGGTGAATTCGTTTAAAGGGCAGCCCGCTGGGCCTAACCTGGTGTATATTGAAGGAGGACGCTTTACAATGGGTACTGTTGAAGAAGACATTGCTTACTCTCGCGATAACCTTGAAAGAACAGTAACGGTATCTTCTTTTTATATGGACGAAACCGAGATTTCAAACCTCAACTGGCTTGAGTATCTATACAGTGTTCAGAGAGATTCTTCTCAGGAGTTTTATGAGTCTGCCTTGCCCGATACCACTGTCTGGATGAATAAACTCTCTTTTAATGACCAATATACGGAACAATATCTAAGATACCCCGGTTTCAGATTGTATCCTGTTGTGGGTGTAACATGGGTACAGGCTTCTGATTATTGTAAATGGAGAACCCGCGCAGTTAATAGCGAAATGGCCATGCGTGCTGCTCCAAAAACCAGAAAAAACCGAAGAAACCCAACAACACAGGCTCCACAAGCCAGAGTTGAAAGCCGTTTAGCCATTGAAACCGGAAACGTACTGCCTAGTTATCGGCTTCCGACAGAGGCTGAATGGGAATATGCAGCCAAAGCTATGGTGGGTACACAATACATGGACGAGAACCAATCTAATCAGCGCATTTATCCCTGGGATGGTTCGTCTTTGCGTACACCTAAAGGTAGCAAGAAAGGAGCTATGCTGGCCAACTTTAAAAGGGGCAGGGGTGACTTCGCCGGTATAGCCGGCCGCAGTAACGACGGCGGTATCATTACAATGGAAGTTTACGATTTTCCTCCAAACGATTTTGGTTTGTATAACATGGCTGGTAATGTGAACGAATGGGTTATTGACCTGTATAGACCTAACTCATTCCAGGATGTGAACGATTTGAACCCTATCAGACGTAATGATTACATGGATGAAGAAAGCCTTTACGACAAGAAAGGATTTAATACCCTGATTGATAATAAATTACGTGTTTATAAAGGAGGTTCGTGGAACGACGTTGCCTATTGGTTGTCGCCGGGTACGCGTCGTTATTTAAACCAGGACTCTGCCACTGCAACCATTGGTTTCCGTTGCGCAATGATTGCAATCGGACCTAAAGGAAAACGTAAGTTATAAGCTCATTATAAGCAAGTTATATTGATTTTTGAACCTTGGCTGGCCGCCAAGGTTTTTTTATTCCCTATCAACCCCCGATTCGTTTTGCTACAGCCAATTCTCAGTCGGCAGCAGCGATCGTAATTATGGCAATTTCAGAGCATCCTCCGTTTAATAAAGACTGTCCGAAAGATTCTATCGTGGCGCCCGTCGTCAGCACATCATCAACAATCGCAATTCTCTTACCCTTTATCTTTTCGGTATCGTCTATATCAAAAACATTCTGTGCATTCGTGAAACGTTCAAACCGGCTCTTGTTGGTTTGGGTAGTGGTGCTGATCAATTTTTTTGCAACTGCTGTATCGTACGGAACACCAAGTGCGTTTGATAATCCTTCGGCTATACAGTTGGCCTGATTATAGCCTCGCTGTTTCTCTTTTTCTTTATGCATCGGCACACCTATAATCAAATCTATTTTTTTATCAAACCCTGCTGCTTTTAAATCCCGTCCATAAAGCTCGCCCAACAAAACACCCAGCTCTGGTTTGTTTTTGTATTTCAGCTGATGCAACAAGCGCTGCACTTTTCCCTTTTTAGAAAACCTTACAAAAGAAATTGTAAATGCAACATTGAGTTTTCCCCAGAATCTTTTTTCTATATCAACGTCGGGCTTTAGGTGTGTATAGGTTCTGGGTAAATCTATAAGGCATTTAGTACAAATCAGTTTTTCTCCACCCAAAAGTGTATCACCACAAGATTCACACGTTTTCGGATAGATTATATCTACCAAATGATTTACCCATTTCATAAGCTTTCATTAAGTTTGTAAATAAATAGAATTGTGCATGACAGACGATGTTAATTTAAAAGAAAACTGGCAAACATTATTAATGTTTCTGAAACAAAATCTGGGAAAAAAACCAGTCGACCTCAATGGTGTATTGTTTATAATTGGTGTACAGGAGTTAGGGAAAGGCAAAAAATTCTTTACAAAAGAAGAAAAACAGGATTTAATGCACATAGCTATTTGCAAAGTATTAAGTTATGGTGGATATTACGTACTCGATGGGGTAGATGCTGAAGGCTGGCCTCATTGGAAACTTATAAAACCTTTACCTAATTTTGACTTACTGGCGCAGGAAAACCTGTTGAAACATTTTGTGATAGAATATTTCAGAACCGAAGTCGGACTACATATATGAAAATTATCAGCTACAATGTCAATGGCATACGTGCCGCCATCAATAAGGGATTATTAGATTGGCTAAAAATTACACAACCTGATGCTATCTGTTTACAAGAAATTAAGATTTCTGAAACAGAACTAATTGCCCCGGCATTTGAAGAATTAGGCTTTCATTGCTACTGGTTTCCTGCACAGAAACGTGGCTATAGCGGCGTTGCCATACTAACAAAAATAAGGCCTAAGCACGTTGAATACGGCATAGGCATAGCTGAGTATGACTTTGAAGGCCGGGTTATCAGGGCAGACTATGATAATTTCTCATTATTATGCGCCTATTTCCCTTCCGGAACTACCGGCGATATAAGGCAGACAATAAAAATGAAATTTCTGGATGATTTTTTCATTTACGTACAAAAACTAAATGAGGTTATTCCAAACCTGATTGTGAGTGGCGACGTGAACATTTGTCATACAGAAATAGACATTCATAATCCGAAATCCAATGCCAATTCTTCGGGTTTCTTACCAGAAGAACGCGCCTGGGTTGGCAAATTTATTGAGAACGGTTACATTGATACCTTCCGTTTCTTTAATAAAGACCCTCATCATTATACCTGGTGGTCATACAGGGCAGGGGCTAGGGCCAAGAATCTTGGCTGGCGTATTGATTACCACTTTGCCTCAAAACCTATGGAAGCACAACTGAAGAGCGCTCTCATCCATCCTGATTTACATTGCTCTGATCACTGCCCGATAGAACTTTGTATCGATTTTAATTAAAAATCTAGTGCATATACGTAGGTATTCGGGAATATTCAATATTAATATTAAATAAATTGAATATTCCCTTTCACTAAAAAGAGCAAGTTTCCGTTAAAATATAGTAAATTAGATTTATTGAGTCGTTGCAAATAGAAACTCCTTAACTTTTTCATACTATGTCGGGTACTGTTAAAGCTCTTTTCGAAAAAATTGATGAGTACAAGCGTCGGTATTATAAGAATCTTTTAATTAAAGGTTCATTAATTACTTTAGGTTTATTGCTCAGCTCTTTTTTGTTGCTCAATACCATTGAGTATTTCGGCCGTTTCAATTCTTTTGTAAGAGGGGCTTTACTACTGCTATTTGTTGGAGTTACCATTTACTCGCTTATCTTCTGGGTTATCAAACCCATTATGTATCTGCTACATCTGAACGAACCACTTACTTATGAAAAAGCCGCTCAAGAAATCGGAAAGTTTTTTCCGGAGGTAGGGGATAGGCTCCTCAATACACTTCAGTTAGCACAGTTTTCAGAGAAAGACAACGCTCTATTGCAGGCAAGTATTAATCAGAAATCGCAGGATTTGAAATTTGTTCGCTTTGCCGATGCTATCAAATTCAGTGAAAACAAGAAATACCTCAAGTACGCACTGCCACCGCTGGTTCTGATTTTATTGATAGCTGCTGTTTCTCCTAAATTTTTCAGGAGCAGCACTGAGCGGATTGTGTATTTTCAGAAAGAGTTTGCCGAAGAAGCACCATTTAAATTTGAGATAACCAACGATGAGCTAAAAGCCATAAAAAATGAAGATTTTATATTAAATCTCAAACTCATTGGTAATGCCATACCAGAAGCTGTATACCTGGTGGCCAATGACAGAAAGTTTAAAATGAACTCAACTGATAATAAAACCTATTCTTTTACTTTTTCAAAGGTACAGAACGCTGTCGATTTTCATTTTCTTGCCTCCGGCTATAAGTCTAACCAGTTTGAGCTGGAGCTGGTTAGTAGGCCTAACTTATTATCTTTTGATGTTAGTCTAAATTACCCTGCTTACCTTAATAAAGCCAACGAAAATTTCAATAACGTGGGTAATCTGGTAGTTCCGGAAGGTACCACAATACAATGGAATTTAAAGGCTGCCAATACAGACTCCTTATTTTTGAGTTTTAACAATGAAGGCAAAGTACCTGCTAAAGATGGTTTTGGAGACAATTTTTCTTATTTAAAGCGCCTCAAAAACTCAATTTCTTACCAGATTCAATTAAAAAATGAATTTAGTAGTAACCGGGAAAACGTTGACTTTTACATAAATGTAATTCCGGATAAGTATCCACAAATACAACTGGAGCAGTTAAGAGATTCTACATTATTCAATTATATTGTTTTAGGCGGAAACATTACCGATGATTACGGACTGTCGCAGTTTAAATTATTCTATAAGACTGTCAGAGACAATAACAAAAGTGAGGATTTTCAACCATTAGACGTTGCCTTTAACAAATCGCAGGTTTCGCAGAGTTTTTATTACCAGCTACCTTTAACAGATTTAAAGCTGAATCCTGGTAATAAAGTTGAATATTACTTACAGCTATGGGATAACGACGGAATTAATGGCTCTAAAAGCTCAAAAACGCCCGTTATGACACTTTCTCTGCCATCTACTAAGCTATATGATGCTGAGATAGAAAAAGCTACTGAGAAGACCGAAAACATGCTTGAGAAAATAACTGAGAAGTCGAAGAAATTAAAAAATGAGCTGAATACCCTTGAAAACCGGCTTAAGAGCAAAAAAGACCTTGATTTTCAGGAGAAAAAACAATTGGAAGAGCTACTCAGAAAGCGTGATGACCTGGTTAATGAATTAAAAGCATTGCAGGAGCAGTTTGACAGTATGCAGGATAAAGCCAATCGTTTCCAACAGCAAAGCCCTCAGATGCAGGAAAAAATGCAGCAGTTGAAAAAACTGATGAATGAGTTAATGAATGATGAGTCGAGCAAAATGTATGAAGAGCTTAAAAAATTGCTTAATAAAGACATGGACGAAAAAACCATTGAGCAATTGGAAAAACTAAAAAATAAAGAGCGGAATATGGATAGGGAAATTGACCGCACTTTAAAGTTATTTAAACAATTACAATTGCAACAAAAAGTTGAAAAAGCCGCTCAGGAATTAGAAAAACTTGCCGACAAACAAGATAATCTTGCTGATGAAACAAAGAAACAGGAAGAAGCTGATAAGGGGAATCAGGATGAAAACAAGAATAAAGATTTAAAAGAAGAACAGGAGGATCTGAATAATGAGTTTGACGATATGAAAGAAAAGATGGAAGATATAGATAAACTCAGTAAAGAATTAAAAAAGGACCTTGATACAAAAAAAGAAGAGCAGGAAGAAATATCTAAAGAGCAGAAAAATGCCAGTAAACAGCTTGAGCAAAAGCAGAAATCATCGGCATCAAAGAGCCAGAAAAAGGCTGCCTCAAAAATGAGACAAATGGCCAGGCAGATGTCGGAAGAAATGCAGAGTGCTGAAATGCAGGAAATGGATGAAGACCTGGATGCCATGAGAGCCATACTGGAAAACCTGGTAAAACTGTCTTTTGACCAGGAAAGCCTAATGAAGAACTTCCGCACCATGACAGTCTCTGACCCCCGTTTTGTGAAATTATCGCAAGACCAGTTAAAACTACAGGATGACGCCAAAATTATTGAAGACAGCCTTTATTCATTAGCCAAACGTGTGTTGCAGATTCAATCGTTCATTACCAAAGAAGTTACTACCATGCGTAATTCGATGGATGAAAGTGTGAAGTTTATCAAGGAACGTAAACTGAATGTGGCATCGGCCAAGCAGCAATTTGCCATGACATCCATTAATAATCTGGCGTTGATGTTGAGCGATACCTTTAATCAGATGCAGCAAATGATGGCCAACGCCATGCCTGGAAGCGGTAAAAAAGGAAAGAAGAATCAGAAGCCATCTCAAATGCCACTAGGAGAAATGCAACAAAAGCTAAACCAGGGTATGGAAAAAATGGGGCAGGGGCAAGGAACAGGCAGGCAGATGTCTGAAGAAGCAGCACGTCTGGCACAGGAACAAGCCAGATTAAGAAAGATGATTCAACAATTACAAGAAGACCTGAAAGGAACAGAAGCTGGCAAAAAACTCGGTAACGAATTAAAGGAACTTGAGAAGAAGATGGATGAAAACGAAACAGACCTTGTAAATAAAAAAATAAACCCTGAATTAATAAGACGGTCAAAGGATATCCAGACCCGTTTATTGGAAGCTGAAAAAGCTATTAAACAACAGGAAGAAGACCCGAATCGTCAGTCGCGTACGGCGCAACAATTTAATCGGCCGGCTCCACCATCTATGGAGAAATTCTTACAAGAGAAAATAAAACAGGTAGAACTTATCAGAACAGTTCCTCCTAATTATACACCCTTTTATAAGAAACAAACGGATAATTATTTCAGAAAAATCAAGTAATTATATTTATTTGTACCTTTGCAAGGGCGCTCTAAGGGGTGTCCTTTTTTATGAGACACTATATTATTGAACTTATTACCCTTTTTATTAATTAAGTAATCACAGTTATAAAAATTTCAAATAGCTGTTTCACGTGGAACATGAAATTTAAATCTTAAATATTTCATTTCAATATAATGTTTCACGTGGAACAACGTCTAAAAAAACAAAAGTAATGTTTCCAGTGTATGATGTTATTGTGGTAGGGGCAGGGCATGCAGGGTGCGAAGCTTCAACAGCGGCTGCCAATATGGGTTCGTCGGTATTATTAATAACCATGAACATGCAAACCATAGCTCAGATGTCGTGTAACCCGGCAATGGGAGGAGTAGCAAAAGGCCAGATAGTAAGAGAAATTGATGCACTTGGTGGGCAATCAGGCATTATCAGCGATAAAACAATGATTCAGTTCAGAATGCTGAACAGGTCTAAAGGGCCAGCCATGTGGAGCCCCAGATGCCAAAGCGATAGAATGATGTTTGCACTAGAATGGAGAGATACACTTGAAAGAACCACTAATCTGGATATCTGGCAAGATATGGTATCTGGCCTATTGGTAAAAAACAATAGGGTAGCAGGTGTAAAAACTTCCATGGGTATAGAAATACAAAGCAAATCGGTGGTTCTAACCAATGGCACGTTTTTGAACGGCAAAATACATATCGGAGAAAAAACATTTGGTGGTGGCCGAACCGGAGAAAAAGCAGCACATGGCATAACAGAACAATTGGTTGAATTGGGTTTTGAAGCAGGTAGAATGAAAACCGGAACACCTCCAAGAGTAGACGGTCGGTCATTGGACTGGAACGAAATGGAAGAACAAAAAGGAGACGAAAACCCCGAAAAGTTTTCGTACACTGATACACCCCGCTTACAAAAACAAAGAAGTTGTTATGTAACATATACCAACGAAAACGTTCACCAGGCACTTAGAAAAGGCTTTGATAAATCGCCCATGTTTAGTGGTAGAATAAAAGGTTTGGGGCCACGTTATTGCCCGTCAGTAGAAGATAAAATAAACCGCTTTGCAGACAAAGACCGCCATCAGATATTTGTCGAACCAGAAGGATGGAACACCGTAGAAATGTATATCAATGGTTTTTCTACATCACTTCCTGAAGATATACAGTACGAAGCCCTTCGCCTAATACCTGGATTCAAAAATGCAAAAATGTTTCGTCCCGGATATGCAATTGAGTACGACTTCTTTCCGCCTACGCAACTAAAACTGACCTTAGAAACACACTTGATAGAGAACCTATTCTTTGCAGGCCAGATAAACGGAACAACAGGTTATGAAGAAGCCGCGTGCCAGGGATTAATAGCCGGTATAAATGCGCATAATAAAGTAAAAGAAAAAGACAGCTTTATTCTAAAAAGAAATGAAGCATATATTGGGGTATTGATAGATGACCTTGTAAACAAAGGCACCGATGAACCCTACCGAATGTTTACGTCAAGGGCAGAATTCCGAACATTGCTGAGACAAGACAATGCAGATATACGCCTTACACAAAAAGGATTTGACATTGGTCTTGCATCACAGTTACGCATGGAAAGAATGAACCAGAAAAAAGAAAAATCAGACAAACTGGTTAAGGCATTGAAAGAAATGAAAATAGCACCAGACCAGGCTAATAACTTTCTGGAATCTATTGAATCTGCCGCACTCAGAGAAAAATCATCATACTATAGCATATTGAAACGACCAGAGATTGAACTGGAACATATCAGAAACCTAAGCGATGAAATAAATACATATCTTAGTACTTTTGATGACGAAGTACTGGAGCAGGCAGTAATTCATGTAAAATACGAAAGCTATATTGAAAAAGAATTATTAATGGCAGAGAAAATGTCTAAACTTGAAAACCTGAATATAGTGCCTAACATAGATTACGACAAACTCACGTCTATATCAATAGAAGCACGTCAGAAACTAAAAAAGCTAAAGCCGCAAACCCTGGGGCAGGCATCAAGAATTAGTGGCGTATCACCTGCCGACATCTCAGTATTAATGGTTCATTTAGGCAGATAAAACTATTAAATTTTCTTAATTACCCTCAAATATACTTTGAGGGTTTTATTTTTGAGCAAACAAAGCAAACAGTAATGCTAAATAGAAAATTATACCAACTAATAGCTATCATTATCAGTAGTAATTTTATTCTGGGTTGTGCTCAGTTCGTACCACCAACAGGAGGGAAGAAAGACGAAACACCGCCCAAGCTGATAAAATCATTGCCGTCAGATAAACAAACCAACTTCAAAGGAAACCAGATAGAATTGTATTTTGATGAACTGATTGATGTAACATCACTTCGGCAGGAGTTAGTTATTGTGCCAGAGCAGGAAGGATACTACAATATAAAACCCAAATCAAATAGTGTAGTCTTAAAATTCGACAAACCATTTAAAGACAGTACTACGTATACTCTTAACTTCAAAAAAGGAATTAAAGACCTTAATGAAAGAAATGAGGCAAGAAACCTTAAAATTGCTTTTAGCACAGGAGCAAAAATAGACTCACTTGAGGTACAGGGAAATGTAAAAAATCTGTTCACAAACCAGCCAATATTAGATGCCCAGGTATCATTATATCAGGTACAGGATTCTCTCAATCTAAGAAAAACAAAACCAAACTATTTCACCAAAACAGACTCAAGTGGTAATTTCAAGTTCGAAAACCTAAAAAAAGGTAGATACAGATTATACGCATTTAACGACAAAAACAGCAATCTGAGGTACGATACAAAATCAGAAATGATAGCCTTTGTGAAAGACACAATCAGGCTCGACTCAAACATTGCCAACATTAATATGGCACTTTATATGGCCAATAATGAAAAACCAAAAAACCAGAAAACCCTACAAAGGGCAGAAGATTTTACAATTATATACGATAAAGGAATTAAATCGTACAAGGTTTCATTCGTTAATCCCGCAGATAGCCTTCCTTATTCAGCCAAAAGAAACGAGCTTAAATTCTACAACATACCATTAAAAACAGACACTGTTAAAGTAAACATAACCGTTAGAGACTCGGCAGATAACGAACTGACGCACCTGCAAAAAATTAAATTCAGAGACCAGGAAAGAAAAAGAAACGTAAAAGCAGAGAACTTAAGCTTTGAAATAGAGCCTAAAACAAAAACACCGGTAGAAAAAAACCTAACTTACAAACTTTACTTTGATACCCCCATTGCCAAAACAGATTTAGGAAAGATAAAGATAATGAGCGATACCATTAAAAACGAACCGCTTGATGTAAAGGAATTATCGTGGAACAGTTATAAAACACAATTGATTATAAACAAAGAAATAACAGCCACAAGAGAGGTTAAAACAGTTTTCGAAACTGGTGCTTTTATAACCATAAAGGGCGATTCAAGTAAAAAAACAATCAATCAGAACCCAATATTAATGCCTGAAGATTACGGAATAGTAGAAGGCAGCATTACAGGAAACGAATATAATAAAATAGTGCAGCTGATTGACGAGAATTACAAAGTTGAAAAAGAACAAAAAACAAAAGAGAAATTTAACTTCGTCAACGTAAAGCCGGGTGCATACCTCATACGAATTATAGAAGATAAAAATAACAACGGCCAATGGGACTATGGAAACGTAGAAAAAGATATAGAACCAGAAAAAGTATATTTTTCGACCGACGTCATTCGCGTAAAGGCAAACTTTGAACTACGTGATATAAAAGTAGCCATAGAGAATAAATAAATATTCTTCTAAAAACAAACAGTAGGGTGGGAGGTAGGCTCTTCCACCCTTTTCTTTTATCTGCAC
This sequence comes from Emticicia sp. 21SJ11W-3, assembly GCF_024138715.1. Classification (GTDB taxonomy): domain Bacteria; phylum Bacteroidota; class Bacteroidia; order Cytophagales; family Spirosomataceae; genus Emticicia; species Emticicia fluvialis. The sequence continues at coordinate 5,165,137 of NZ_CP092074.1, read as the reverse complement.
AACAACAAATACCTTCTCAGACCATAATAAGGCATTAAAACAACCTGAATGCCAATCAATAAAACAAAAAATAGCACTTCAGACACCAAAAACTAAGGCAAAATAGGATAAAAGTAATTATAAACATAGTGGATAAACTGTGGATAACCTATGGATAGCATGCCTATAACCTTGTATAACGCCGTGGGGAACACACCTGTAAAAGTGGAAAGAATAAATAGACTGTGGAATACGCCTGAAAGTACCCTGTTTTCCTCAATTCACACCAAGTGGATTAACGTGGAAACATAATGTGGATTAATAGATACCCTATAAACAGTATTTAAAAAAACAGTAGTGTGTATAATAGTATTTAAAACTGATAATCAACAAAATAAATGTGGATTAACATAATAAAACTGTGGAAAAACAGATTATTAAATTGAAAAGTTGGATAAGCGTTTTCCACAGATTATATTTATTCACATTTCCACAGGCCTAACAAAATAAAACAACAAAAAAACATTTTTATTTTTTCTTTTTTCCGAAAAACATGAAGCGGTATTTTTTATTTTTTGTGTTGATTTCAATCTCTTTGGGCCTTTGCGCTCAGGACATTGAATTGGCTAATGAATATTTTAAACAGGGAGAATTTGAAAAAGCAAAAGAAATATATGGGAGGCTGGCCCGCGACAAAAATTCAGTGGGGCTTATCCACAGCAATTATCTGCAGACTTTATACAAATTAAAAGAATGGGGCGAGGCCGAAAAATTTCTGAAGCGCCAGATAAAAGCCAATGAACAGTTTTTAACCTACAGAGCAGATTACGCGCTTATGCTTGAAATGACGGGCAGAGTAGACGATTCTCAGAAAGAACTAAATAGTTTAATTGACCTGGCTGCTCGCAATGAGGGTACACTGTACGAAATACAAGACTTTCTTTTTAAAAATAACAAAGCTGAGCAGGTAATTCAGTTGTTAAAAAAAGCCCGTGAATTGGCCAGAGATGATAACAAATATGCCATTTTCTTTGCACGGGCTTATCTTTACAACGGTCAAAAAGAACCTATGATTGACGAAATGCTGAAATATGGCTTAAACGAAGGTAATAGTGATTACGTAAAAGCCACGTTTCAGGATAATCTAAAGACAGAAGCTGAAGTAGAATTGCTCGAGAAAGCCCTTTACAGCAAGGTACAGAAGTTTCCGAACGAACAATACTACCTGGATATACTTATATGGCATTTGGTGCAGCAGAAAGAGTTTTACAAGGCTTTTGTACAAACACGGGCATTAGACAGAAGATTTAAACAGGAAGGGCAAAAAGTTTTTGAGCTGGCGCAGATGGCTTTGATAAACAAGGATTTCAAAAATGCTATTCTGATGTATGAATACGTAATGAAGGAGTATCCGCAAGGTCAGTTTTATCCTTATGCTCGCAGAAATGCCATTTTTTGTAAAGAGGAGGTAATAAAAACCACGTATCCGGTTGATTTACTCCAGATCAGGGGCCTTATCAAAGACTATAATAACTTGTTTACAGATTTGGGCCGGAATCAGAAAACCATGGAGGCCATGCGTAACACCGCACAGTTGTATGCTTTTTATCTGAATGAAAAAGATACGGCCATTGCCGTACTTGAAAAGGCCATAAGTATAGCCGGTAATGATATTGTTTTCAGAGATAAGTGTAAATTAGACCTGGGAGATATTTATATACTGAAAAACGAGCCCTGGGAGGCGACTTTGCTGTATTCTCAGGTTGAAAAATCTCAAAAAGAAGATTTTCTGGGGCAGGAAGCCAAACTAAAAAATGCCAAGCTGCATTATTATAACGGTTTATTTGATTTATCAAAAGAGGTTCTGGATATTCTTAAAAAAGCCACAACCCGCGAAATAGCCAACGATGCCATGCAACTGAGTTTGCTTATTCAGGACAACACAGGCCTTGATAGCACCGAAGCCGCCATGAAAGAATATGCCGCTATTGATTTATTGCTTTTTCAGAATAAAAATCAGGAGGCCTTGGCTGCACTTGAAAGCGCCTTTCAAAAATATAAAAGTCATTCTCTGGCTGACGAAATTCTGTGGTTAAGGGCCAATACCTACCTGAAAACCAATCAACCTAACAAAGCGTTGGATGATCTGGAATTCTTACGAAAAAACTATAACTATGATATTCTGGCCGACGATGCGCTTTATCTGGAAGCCAAAATCTATCAGGAAAACCTGGGTCAGAAAGACAAAGCAATGGAGTTGTACAGGGAAATCCTGCAGAATTTCCCTGGCAGTATATACAGTGCTGACGCCCGCAGGCGATTCAGAATCCTTCGGGGTGATGCAATTAACTGATACCAGGTTCTTTTTGATTTGAATGAGTCTCATAAATACCGCTATGAGACTCATTTTTTTGTTTTAGAGGGCTGTAGATATTCAAAAGAGAGGTATATCCAGATTAATTAGTAATTTTTATTGAGTTAGTTTCAGGATGCTACCTGCAAAATTATTTCAGATTTAAGCCAGGCGGGTAATTGAATAACTCAAAAAAGTTAAAAAACAGGTATAATGTGGATAATGTGGATAAAAATGTGAATAACCCTGAATACTTTATAAGATATATCGAGAAATTAAGTCTAACTGGTGTGAATCGTTAAAGTTTATCAGTATAATGTGGATAAGTTATCAACAGTTGTTAATAAACTGGCTTTTTTTGAGGAAAAGATTAATATCAAATGTGGTCTAAATCTAAATTTTGAATTCCGGAAAATACAAAAGAGAGTGAAGCAAGGGTAAATGCAGGGGTAGGAGTATTGAATTTCTCAGCAGGGTGTATATAAACAAACGTGGTATTTATAGATACAAGGGGGCAGTTCATTAATTAATAATTAATCGGCAACATTATAATTTTTCGGGTAGCTAAGGGCCTGAAATGAGCATATTTTGTACAAATTTGAAGCTGCTAACCATCTCAAACCCGGCTTTTGGATTAAAAATATGAGCTGAGTCATAAAAATTTAAGTAAAAAGGTTGAAATGAAAACCTAAGATTATTTACCTTTGACCCCTCAAAATGATTTTCACATATGTCTTGGTTTAAGCGAACTGTCAAAGGGATTCAGACACCAACCGAAATGAAGCGTGAAGCTCCTGATGGGTTGTGGTATCAATGTCCGAATTGCAAGAAAGTAATGCATACACGTGAGCATAAAAACAATGCTTTTACTTGTATTCATTGTAATTACCACGAAAAAATCGGCTCAGAGGCCTATTTCAATATATTATTTGACGAAGGAGTTTACACAGAACTGGATGCCAATTTGCGCTCTGGTGACCCACTTCATTTTGTAGACACAAAGCCTTATCCGGATAGAATCCGTTCTACTGAGAAAAAAACCGGTTTAAAAGATGCTGCTCGTACTGCCCACGGTAAAATGGAAGGTATTGATATTGTAATTACCTGTATGGATTTCGGTTTCATCGGTGGTTCAATGGGGTCGGTAGTAGGCGAGAAAATAGCCAGAGCCATAGAATATGCCTTGAAAAATAAAGTGCCGTTTCTTATGATTTCACGCTCAGGCGGAGCCAGAATGATGGAAGCAGGCTTTTCTTTAATGCAAATGGCCAAAACATCAGCCCGTCTGGCGCAATTGGCAGAGGCAGGCATTCCTTATATTTCGCTTTTAACAGACCCAACAACCGGTGGTGTAACTGCTTCTTATGCCATGCTGGGCGATTTCAATATATCTGAACCACAGGCCCTTATCGGTTTTGCGGGACCCCGGGTAATTAAAGAGACAATTGGTAAAGAATTACCGAAAGGCTTCCAGACAGCAGAATTCGTTCTAGATCACGGTTTCCTTGATTTCATTGTCGACAGAAAAGATTTAAAAGATAAGCTGGCAAGTTTATTAAAAATGCTTGCTTAAATGCCATCTGGGGTAAAATCATACTTATCAACCACCAACTAAAAGTATGAGACTTATCAAGCATCCTGTATTGTGCAATTATTACCTTACCTACAGGTGTAATGCTACCTGTAGTTTTTGCGATATATGGGAGAAACCCTCACCCTACATTTCAATTGATAACTTCAGAGAAAACCTGAGAGACCTGAGACGATTGGGGGTAAAAGTTATTGACTTTACAGGGGGCGAACCTCTGCTGCACCGCGATTTAGATATACTGCTACTGGAAGCCAAAAAAGCAGGCATGATTACAACCGTAACTACCAATTGCCTGTTGTATCCTAAGTATGCCGAACGCCTCAAAGGCAGGATAGATATGCTTCATTTTTCACTCGATTCGCCTGTTGAAGAAGAACACAATTTGTCCAGAGGTGTAAAGTGTTTCGACAAAGTGATGGAATCAATTGAAATTGCGAAACAAATAGGTGAAAGACCCGATATTCTCTTCACAGTTTTTGAGCAGAATATTGATAAAATAGAACAGGTATGGAAAGATATTACCATGCCCAATAACTTGGTGCTGATACTGAATCCGGTGTTTGATTACAATAATGTTGAAACCGGAGGGGGCCTGTCAGAACAAACCTTAGAGAAACTTTTATGGTGGGGCAGGCAAAAAAATGTTTACCTCAATGAGGCCTTCATCAGCCTTCGCAGAAACGGCGGCAACCATACAGACAATCCCATCTGCAAGGCAGCATCAACCACGCTCGTAATATCGCCTGAAAACAAACTTGTTTTACCGTGTTATCATCTGGGCACAAAAAGTTTTAGTATAGATAATAATCTCTACGAATTATATAAATCGGCAGAAGTACAGGAAATAGTTGCGCTGGAAGGTAAACTAAAAGAATGCGAAGGCTGCGTTATAAATTGTTATATGCAGCCATCATTTGCTGTTGAGATAAACAAGTACTTCTGGAAAGCCCTGCCAAGTACTCTTAAATACAATTACATTAAGAGTACCTGGAAACAGCTACTATAAGTTTTTATACCTTAGATAAGAAAAACAATTCGGCGGGCGCTGCCAGCAAATCTTCGGCTTTGGCAGAAAACTCAGCAATATGAACATTGGCCAGATGGTTTTCAAGACTCTCTTTGTCTGTCCAGTTTTCATAAAAGAAAAATAGTTTGGGGTCGTCGTTGCTTTGGTGCAGCACATAATCAATACAACCGTCTTCTTTCAGGGTAGGGGCAACCAATGCGTGCAAAGCGCTTTTGGCTTCTTCAATTTTTTCTTCTTTTACTAAAATCTTGGCAATTACAGTAAGCATATAAAAAATATGTTGATGGCACAAACAGAGTTTCAAAAATAGAAATTTATTCTTTCGGAAGAAGGGTTTTTATCATAAATTAAAAAATAACTTCCTTACTATTGCAAACTTTGACAATCAATTCAAAAAAACTAATTTTAGCCGGATAAAAATAATTAAACAGATTCAACCTTAAAAAAAGAATGAAAAACACCCTGAAATTTCTCTCTATTCTATTTCTGTCAATACTTATGTTTTCAATGAAACAGGATAAACCCACCAAGGTAATTTTCTTTGGTGACTCCATCACGCAAGCAGGCATCGGACCCGGCGGATACATCACCAAAATGAAAGAAATGCTTGAAAAACAAGGCATAAAAAGCAAATATCAACTGATAGGTGCCGGTATAGGAGGCAATAAAGTTTATGATTTGTTTTTGCGTATAGAAGATGACGTACTGGCGCAAAACCCCGATGTGGTAGTTATTTATATTGGCGTAAATGATGTATGGCACAAAACAAGCCATGGCACCGGTACAGACGCCGATAAATTTACAGGTTTCTATAATGCCATTATAAAAAAGTTGCAGTCTAAGGGCATTAAAGTGATTTGCTGCACACCGGCAGTAATTGGCGAGCGCACAGATAACAGTAATGCACAAGATGGAGACCTGAACTATTATTCTGGCTTAATCAGGACTATAGCTTCTAAATATGACTGCCCGCTGGTTGATTTAAGAAAAGAATTTATCAGCTATAATCTTAAGAATAATCCTCAGAATAAAGAGTCTGGTATTCTTACAACCGACAGAGTACACCTGAACGACACGGGTAATCAGTTTGTGGCCGACTTGATGATGAAAGCTATCTTAAAATAAAAAAATTTTCGGGGCGCATTCGCGCCCCTTTCTATTATTATGAAAAACCTTTTTACTTTATTCGTTTTAATGTTTTTTACGCGTGCAAATGCACAGAAGCAGATAGCTATAACGATTGACGACCTGCCGTTTGTCAGCGAAATCTCCTTAAAACATGCGCAGGTTTCAACCGATAAACTGCTTCAGAAAATAAGAAAACACAATATCCGGGCCGTAGGTTTTGTGAACGAATCGATGGCTGTCAGAATCGGAGAAATTGATGCCCGTGTAGCTTTGCTTGAAAAATGGCTGGCCAGCGGAAACCTGCTTGGAAATCATACGTTCTCGCATCGTTCATTAACTACAACCCCATTGGAAGATTTCAAAATAGACTTACTGAAAGGTGAGATTATTACTACTCAGCTCAATAAAAAGTATAATCATACTAAAAAATACTTCAGGTATCCGTTTTTGCAAATGGGTGCCGACAGCGCAAAAAGATATGGATTTGAAAAAGTGCTGAAAGACCAGGGGTACATTAATGCACCCGTTACAATAGAAGCTGACGACTGGTACTACAATAAAGTGTACATGGATGCCATGAAAGCCGGTAAACACGAGCTGATGAAAAGCATTGCCCGCCAATACATTCAGCATAATATTGATTACTTTGATTATTACGAGAAGTATACTCAGGAGATTATAGGCAGGCCAATCAAACATATTTTTCTTTGCCATGCAAACGCACTGAATGCCGATTATTTTGACGAGTTATGTAAGGTAATGACCGACCGCGGCTACAGCTTCATTTCGCTTGGCGATGCACTGGAAGACGAGGTGTATAAACACGCCGATACAGTGCTGGCAAAGGGTGGTTTCTCATGGCTGCACAGATGGAAAATAACAGATAAAAAAAAATCAGCTTTGAAAGAAGTGGAGATTCCCGCCGACATCAGAGCTCTGTATGAAGCAAAATAACAGGTTATATTTTTTGAAAACCCCATTTTTAACCACCCAGTAAGGCTATATAATGTAAACTTTTCGTTATTTTCTGATACAAATTTTTTAAAAATATCTAATTTGCATAAAATTTAAAACTGGCTTCATCTACATATCTATAATAACATTTATTCTTTTTAAAATTCAAAATACTTAACATGAGTCAATCTTTGATTAAGCCGGGCGTAGTTTCAGGTGAAGCACTTGCTGCTTTATTACGCCACGCCAACGAAAACGATTATGCCCTACCCGCTGTTAATGTTGTAGGAACAAACTCAGTAAATGGTGTAATGGAAGCAGCAAAAGCTGTTAATTCGCCGGTTATTGTTCAGTTCTCAAATGGCGGTGCATCTTTTTATGCAGGGAAATCTCTACCAAACAAAAATCAGGAAGCCTCTATTGCCGGTGCAATATCAGGAGCTATACATGTACACCAGATTGCCGAAATGTATGGCATTCCGGTGGTTTTGCATACCGACCACTGTGCAAAGAAACTTTTACCTTGGTTAGATGGTCTTTTAGATGCAGGTGAAAAATACTTCGACCTACACGGCAAGCCATTGTTTGGCTCGCACATGATTGACCTTTCAGAAGAGCCAATCGAAGAGAACATAGAAATATGCGTAAAATACTTCGAGCGTATGTCTAAATTAGGCATGACCCTTGAAATTGAACTAGGTGTAACAGGCGGAGAAGAAGACGGTGTTGATAACTCAGATGTTGACAGCTCAAAACTATATACTCAGCCATCAGAAGTAGCGTATGCTTACGAAGAACTGAAGAAAATCTCTCCGAACTTCACTATTGCTGCGGCATTTGGAAACGTTCATGGTGTTTATAAACCAGGTAATGTGAAGTTACAGCCGATTATTCTGAAAAACTCTCAGGATTACATCAAAGAAAAATTCGGTACCGGTGAATTACCAGTAAACTTCGTGTTCCATGGTGGTTCAGGTTCATCTCGTGAAGAAATCAGAGAAGCCATTAAATATGGTGCCGTAAAAATGAACATCGATACCGACGTCCAATGGTCAACCTGGGAAGGAATCCTGAAATATTACAAAGACAAAGAAGGATATTTGCAAGGCCAGCTGGGTAACCCTGAAGGTTCAGATTCTCCGAACAAAAAATATTATGACCCACGTGTCTGGCTTCGTAAAGGCGAAGAAAGCATGATTAGCCGTCTGAAAATAGCTTTCGAAGATTTGAATTGTATCAATCGTTGCGAAGGTTTGTTTTAATCAGCAGCCGGGTTCGGCTTTTAAATCATCAGCTTATTTGCAGGCTGATGATTTTCTTTTTTCAGGAATGCCACTTCCTGATACTTTCGCTCATTACTTCATAAATCTCAAACAAATCAGGCTGGTTGTTCAGATACAACAGATGGGTATTAATAGTTGATTTATCTCCTCTTATTGCCGGTCCGGTTTGTACATCAGCCGGATGGTCAGCCAGCAAAGCTTTCTGAAAAGTTTCTTTTATTAGCGGTTTCAGTAATTCAAATTCCAGGTTTTCTTCGGTGGTAATTTCGTTAGCAAGCGCCAGTAAATGGTTGGTAAAATTGCAGGCAAATACCGCTGCAACATGCAGCACTTTTCTTTCGCGTGAGCTTATCAGATATACTGTATTGCTTACGCTCTGCGCCAGTTGTACCAGTTTGTCTTCGGCAGATGCCTCCTCGGCCTCAATGCAAAACGGCACTTCTTTCAACGACATTTTTTTCTGAATGCTGAAAGTCATTAACGGATAAAATACGCCACATCTGACAGGTAAATCATGGTGGGCAATCATCAGGTTTTGCAAATCTTCCAGACTTTTTGTTCCGGAAGTGTGCACCAGAATGGCATTCTCTGGTAAAACCAGCATTGAACATACTTCGGCAATGGCATCATCAGCAACGGCCAGAATAAAAACTTCAGCAGCGCTTTCAGAAAAGTCGAGGTCAGTTTTGACCTTTGCCTGATACAGCATTGAAACCAGCGCCCGCGCCTTTACCTGCTTACGACTATACACTTCACATACCTGATGGTGGTGATCTTCCAGTGCAATGCTTAAGTGCCAGGCCACATTACCGGCACCAATCATTGAAATCTTCATGATGCTTTTAGTTAACGATTAAACTAATGGCTGCAAAAATCAGAAAAAACGGCCGAATAATAGCAAGTAACCTTAAAACTAGTTCTCAAATTTAATAGGTGCCGGAAAGGTAGAAAAACAACTGTTTTTTTCAATACGCTAATCTTGACATACAGCATTGAACAGCTGTTTTTACGCACCAGGATTTAATTTTTTTATCAGCCTGATTTTCAGTTGGAAACAGAGAAAATTGCGCTAAAAAATATGCAAACACTTGAAAACGTGCGGTTTACGTTGTATATTAGCAGAGCCGGTCAAGAAAAAAACTAAGTATTTCAGAATAGACATAGTTAATAATACTTAAAAACCGGCGCTAATATGGCTTTGGTTTAAGCAAAACAAGTTTGTGAATTGCAGACATTCTTAAACCAAAAGGCTTTTGTTTAAGCGTATCCCAAGAAAGAAATAGTGACGTTAACTGCTGTAATTACTTAAAATCAAAAACTCCCTGTAGAATTAAAGAGGACATTCAGGTTAACCGAACGGGCCATGAGCGAAACTCATGGCTTTTTTTATATAAATATGCCTATGTCTCAAAGCACGACCTGCGTTTTTAATTATCTTTGTGGCATGGAATTACAAAATGATTTGCTTTTACGTGCTGCCAGAGGAGAGCAGGTAGAGCGCGTACCGGTCTGGATGATGCGTCAGGCAGGCAGGATTTTACCTGAGTACAGAGCCGTAAGGGCTCAGGCAGGCAGCTTTATTAAGTTAGCCACTACACCTGAGCTGGCCGCAGAAGTAACGATTCAACCGGTTGATATTCTGAAAACCGACGCCGCCATCATTTTTTCGGATATTCTGGTTGTGCCAGAGGCTATGGGTTTACCCTACGAAATGATTGAGGCCCGGGGCCCGGTATTCCCCAAAGTAGTACAATCAAAAAAAGATGTAGATGCGCTGAAAATAAGTGACCCCGAGACAGACCTTGGGTATGTACTTGCCGCTATTGATATTGTAAAGAAAGAACTCAACGGCTGCGTGCCGCTGATAGGCTTTGCAGGGGCGCCTTTTACTATCTTTTGCTACATGGTTGAGGGGCGGGGGTCTAAAACATTCTCTACAGCTAAAAAGATGCTGTATTCTCAGCCCCAATTAGCGCACCTGCTGCTTCAAAAGATAACAGACAGTACCATTACCTATCTGAAAGCCCAGGCGCGCCACGGAGCCGATTTGGTGCAGATTTTCGATTCATGGGCCGGCATTCTTTCGCCAGACCAATACAGAAAGTTTTCTTTGCCTTATATTGCCCAGATTTGCGATGCAATCGATGAGGTGCCGGTAACGGTTTTTGCAAAAGGGGCTTTCTTTGCCCGTAAGGAGATGTCGAAACTGAATTGCAACGTAGTGGGTATTGACTGGAACATGGACATCCGGGAGTCGCGCAGAATGCTGCCCGGTAAAACGCTGCAGGGTAACCTGGACCCCTGCGTGTTGTATGCATCGTTTAAGGAAATTGAAAAACAGACCAAAAAGATGCTGAAAGCCTTTGGTACACAAAGATACATAGCTAACCTGGGGCATGGTGTTTACCCTGACACAGACCCCGAAAAAGTGAAGTGCTTCTTTGAAACCGTAAAAACGTATTCGGTATAAAAACGATAAAGCCGTTCAGATTCTGAACGGCTTTATCGTTTACTTTAATATCGGTTCAAGGGCTTCCCTGTTTTCGGCAAGCCAGGCCGTTATATCTTCTACAATTTGTTCTATACCTATCTGCGGCTTCCAGCCTGTCAGTGCCGTTACTTTTGAGTTGTCGGTAATATACAACCGGATATCTGCCGGACGGTTCTCTGCTACCTGACTGATTGGGATAGTTTTACCGGTAACTTTCTGGCAAATGCTGGTTAGCTCCTGCAATGAGGCACTTACTTCTACACCACCTCCGGCGTTCAGAATTTCGCCGTTTATTTTATCAATGTTATGAAGCTGCCAGTCAATTAGTCTGTAAAGGTCTGCCACGTGCAGCATATCCCTTGTTTGTTTTCCTTTGCCGCCATAGCCAATGTAAGCCAGTTGTTGTTCAAAAAAATGTTTGGCAATCCAGAGAACCATTACGCCCTGGTCTACTTTACCCATTTGCCAGGGGCCGGTTAAAACACCGCAGCGGTTAATAACGGTTTTCAGGTTATAAAACTCGTTATATTCCTGAATGATAAGCTCAGAGGCCAGCTTGGTGGTTCCATAAAGAGAACGGGCGCCATCCAGCGGAAAATCTTCAGCAATTCCTTTTGAAGAGACGCCTTTTATTTGCTGATTATCTGTTAGTTCAAAGCGTGTTTCAGATTCTCTAAAATCAAGCGTTTCGATGGTTTTTATCGGATAAATACGGCTTGTAGAGAGAAAAATAAAATTAGCCTTGCAACGCACAGCATAGTTAAGGCAGTTAACAGTACCAAACAGGTTGGTATTAATCAGATAGTCTGGCGAGCCATTCAACCCGGCCAGTACGGATGGCTCTGCCGATGCCTCGATGATTGAATCCACCACTGGCAGGGTATCAAAATCTTCTTTGTTGCGAATATCGCCATGAATAAAACTTATACCGTGTTTTCCCAGCCGGGCCACATTTAACTCAGACCCCTTTCTTCTGAGGTTGTCAAGACAGAAAACTTCATAAGAAGGATAATTTTGTTTGAGCGCAATAGCCAGCGAAGAACCGACGAATCCGGCACCTCCGGTAATTAAAATTCGCATATATAAGTTTTTAGGTTGTGTTATCCGTTATTCTGCCAGGGCACTCTTTTCAGATTAATGTTTTCTGCCGGCCTAATCACAAGCGGTACTTTTTCTACTTTTACCGAGCTGCTATCCAGCCCAAACCATTTGTCTTCAGAAGGTGTAAATTCTTTGATGAAGAAATAAGCCTTCATAATCAGGTTTTCGCCAAAAGGAAGCTGGTTATCATAAGACAGAAACTTCTCTAAAACCACAAAGCGGAAGTCACCAATCACATTATGTTTATTCAAAGATTCGTAACGGCTTCTGATATCTACCTCGCCACATTTAACCATGTCTTCCAGAACCTTTTTAAAGTACAGATTTACCTTATGCGGCACCCGGAAACCCAGGCGGAAGTTTACTTTATAAACGTCATCAGGGGCAATGGTTTTTACTTTATACTCCATGGTGTATGGGTCATCGAGTGTATCCACATGCACAAACCAGTACACATCTGCTCGCTTCGGGCGTTTCTGGAAAATAGAGTAAATTATCTTGTTTTCAATCTCTGACGCACGCGAGGCATTACTTAAAAAAACCAGGTGAGTGGCATATTTTGGAACCGTGATGTCATTACTTAATTCCTGAAGAGACTCAACGTATTTATCCAGCTTTTCATATTCTGTAAGGCGCATTTTTATGTTAAATGCCATTATCCAGATATACATTATAAGCGCAAGAATGCCCCCTATAATGAGAGATACATAGCCACCATGAGGGAATTTCTCCAGGTTGGCAATCAGAAATGCCCCTTCAATAAAGAAATACACCAGCATAAACAGCAATACACCCCAGATATTATATTTCTTGGCATAAAGGTAATAAGACATCAGCATGGTGGTCATTAACATGGTAAGCGTGATGGCCAGCCCATAAGCGGCCTCCATGGCAGAAGACGTATCTGTTGGTACACCCTCCAGGGTTCTTTCTTTGGCTACGTTAAAGAAATACAGCTCAACACCGAGGCAGCCAATCCAGAGCAGAATATTAATGCTCGGAACGTACAATTGGCCTTTCTGGTCTGATGGATAATTAATTTTTATCTTAGGCCAGAAATTCAGACGAATAGCCTCTGATACTAATGTGAAAGAACCGCTTATTAAAGCCTGGCTGGCAATAATTGCAGCAGAAGTAGCAATTACAATGCCGAATGGCAAGAACCACTCAGGCATAAGCCCATAAAAAGGATTAAAGTTGGGGATACTTGCCGCCTTTTGTCCGGCAAATTGCATCACATATACCCCTTGTCCGAGGTAATTCAGAATCAGGCAAAGCTTCACAAAAATCCAGCTGATACGGATATTACCACGGCCACAGTGTCCTAAATCAGAATAAAGCGCTTCAGCCCCTGTAGTACAAAGAAAAACAGCGCCAAGAAGCCAGAATCCACCCGGATGATGAACCAGCAGCTTGTAAGCATAATAAGGGTTCAGGGCCTTTAAAACAGTGGCGTCGCGGATAATCCAGGAAAAACCCAACGTTGCCAGCATACCAAACCATAAAAACATGAGAGGGCCAAACAAAAACCCTACCTTTTTGGTGCCCAGTATCTGAACCAGAAACAATCCAGACAAAATAACCAACACAATTTTTACAATAGTGTCGGGCGTTATTTGTGGAAAAGTAATCCGGAGCCCCTCAATAGCAGAGGTAACAGAAATAGGAGGGGTAATGATACCGTCGGCCAGTAATGCACTGGCGCCAATAATGGCAGGAACGGTGAGCCATTTGGCGTGGCGGCGTACTAATGCAAATAAAGCCAGAATTCCCCCTTCGCCTTTATTGTCGGCTCTGAGTGTAAGAATAACGTACTTCACAGTGGTTTGCATGGTCAGTGTCCAGAAAATACACGACAAGGCACCATAAATAACTTCCTGATTAATTGGTTCGGTTCCGGCAATTGCTTTTAAAACATATAGCGGAGACGTACCAATATCACCATAAATTATACCAAGTGCAACTAACAAACCTGCAGCAGAAACTTTATCGAGGTTATGATGTATGGAACCACTTCCATTACCGGTTAACGGTTTATTTAATTCCATTTTGGAGAAAAATTAAAAAAAGTTCGCAAATATATCGCATCAATGTGAATTCCTATAAATTTTGTTTGAAAATGTTTGGATAAGCCACTTTAGTTGTCAAATTTGTGTATATAATATAACAATTTTCAGCCAGTTTAAATTACATAAAATAATAAAAACCTGAATATCAATTATGTACGAAAATATAATCTATGAAATTTCGGAGAACACAGCTACTATTACACTTAACAGGCCCCAGGTATATAACGCACTAAGCACCGCACTTATTAAAGAAATAACCCAGGCTGTGCAATCGGCCGACCGGAATGAAGACATAAGGGCTATTGTTATAACCGGAACCGGCGACAAAGCTTTTTGTTCAGGGGCAGATTTAAAAGCCGGATTAGAAGGCGGAACATTCTCATTGGGTGAATCGTTGCGAGAAAACTATAACCCGATGGTGCTGGCTATCCGCAATGCAGAGAAACCGGTTATCTGCCGCCTAAATGGCATTGCCACCGGGGCAGGAATGTCTCTGGCACTGGCCTGTGATCTGATAGTTGCCCATGAAGCAGCCTACATGAGTGAATTGTTTGTGGGTATAGGACTAATGCCAGACGCCGGGTCTATGTTTTTTCTGCCGCGCATCATCGGGCCCCACAAAACCTTTGAATTATGCAGCACCGGTAGAAAGATATTTATGGAAGAAGCCCTGCAACTAGGCCTGGTAAGTAAAGCCGTACCTTATGAAAAACTGGATGAGGCCGTTAATGAGCTTACGGGTTTCTATAAAACGGCTGCAACACGCTCAATAGCAGTAATGAAAAAGGTACTGAACCAGAGTTTTAACTCAACACTGGAAGATGTATTGGAGCAGGAAGCCGTTAATCAGGATTTGTTGGGTACGACACACGATTTTGCAGAAGGGGTGATGGCGTTTTTACAGAAAAGGAAACCCGTCTTTCAAGGTAAATAAAGGCTAAAATACATATAATCCACTGATTCAGCAGCTTGCTTGTAATGGCTGTAATTGTTTTTTTTCCTACTTTTGTATCAAGAAACACAAACAACCAAAATTAACTCACAATGAAAAAAACTATACTGCTCATTGCTGTAGCAGCCATCTCAACTTTTACTCTTTTGTCTTGTGGCAGTGAAGACCTTTTTCTTGTTAATCCTAATGGTGCGAAGGAGCCGATGCAAACATGCACTGTTACGGAGATGAAACAAGTAGACGGTGAAGATTCAGTGATAGTAAAGCTTTCATATAATTCAAAAAATTTGTTGGTCAGCCAACTTACGGGTAATAAAGGATTTAGGTTTGAATATGATGATAAGGATCGTATCGTAAAGTTGACCTCTAATGAAGGAGATGAGGAGACTATTAAATATGAATATGACGGGAAAGGTAATATTTCTAAGGCTGTTTATGATTTAAAAGGCAAGATGCTTTCAATGCATAGCGAGTTTATT
This sequence comes from Emticicia sp. 21SJ11W-3, assembly GCF_024138715.1. Classification (GTDB taxonomy): domain Bacteria; phylum Bacteroidota; class Bacteroidia; order Cytophagales; family Spirosomataceae; genus Emticicia; species Emticicia fluvialis. Next base: position 5,149,730 of record NZ_CP092074.1, on the reverse strand, counting down.
TATACTACTAACGCAAATGGCCAGGTTGAAAAAATCACACTAGTTACTGAAGAAGAAGAAGAGACGCCGGGTGGTGGTAATGGAGGAGAAGAAGGAGACGACGATGAAGGCGGTAATGATGATGGAGGAAACAACGGCGGTGGTGAAGGAGATGGCGGTGGTGATGATGGTGGAGACACCGGCGGTGATAATGGTGAAGACACCGGCGGTGATGAAGGAGATGGCGGTGACAGCGGTGGAGATGATAGCGGAGAAGACGATGGTAATGAAGGTGGAGAAGATGACGGCGGTGGTAGAAAAGGGCTTAGGAAAAAAACCAAAAAAACTACTAATGTTGATTTTTTCATTGAGTATGATGCTAAAAATAACATCAAGAAAATTTCAATAGAAAATGAAGGTAAAAGAATAACATTATTAGAAAACGGTAGTTTTGATGATAAACCAAATGTCCAAAGTAGTCCGAGTTTAGCAAAGGCATTTTTTCCATATATAATTCAGGGTGTTGTTTTTGGTGGAGACTTAACTATGTATTTTAATGCAAATAATACATTGAGCAGTAAAGTACTGGTAAATATAGGGGATTTAGTAGGAGAGATTAAGTACACCTATAAATATGAATATACCAAAAACGGGTATCCATCTAAAATGAAAGCCACAGTATTGGTCCCAAAAGAAGACCCACAAGAGTCGGAGCAGATATTTTCATACAGTTGCAAATAACAAAAAAGACCCTGAGTAATCAGGGTCTTTTTTGTAGGTACCTACTCCACAAAAATCAGCTTGTTTTTTTCTAACAAGAATGATTAAATTGGGCTGATAAACACAAAAGCTGTCGCATGCATTTTTTCAAGAGAAAATCAAATCCACGCACTGATGCCGAATACCTGGAGGCCTATCAGAAAAGCAGTGATTTGAATATGCTCGGCGAATTGTATGCCCGACACATAGAAATGGTTTTTGCTGTTTGCTACCAATATCTGCGAGACGAAGAAGAAAGCAAAGATGCCACTATGGCCATTTTTGAACAATTGATTGGCTCTCTGAAAAAGCACAGCATCACTAATTTTAAAAGCTGGTTGCATAGCGTGGCGCGCAATTATTGTCTGATGCATTTGCGGGAAAAAAAGATAGAAGTGGGTGGTTTGCAATTGTTTGATGACGATTTTATGGAAAAAGAAATTTTTGTGCATCTACCTGATGACGACCTTGACGTTGAAGCTGATTTACAAAAACTGGAAACCTGTATTGAAGGGCTGGAATCTGAACAGAAAAGATGTATTGATTTGTTTTATATACAAGGCAAATGTTACAAAGAGATAGCAGAACAAACCCGACTGGAGATGAATAAAGTGAAAAGCTATATTCAGAATGGCAAGCGGAACCTGAAAATTTGTATGGGAAAAAACAACTAATGACAAAGAAAAAAAGCATAGAACAGGAACAAAGTCTACTCACAGCCGAGGATTTAAAAAGATACGAGGCAGGAGAAATGACGTTCCGGGAAATGAATCGGGTAGAGAAAATACTACTCAGACAGCCGTTCTATGCCGATGCCAGCGAGGGTTTTAAAAAACTGGATGAAGACGGTATATCAGAAGAAAAAATTGTAGCGGACTTAAAAGCAAGGCTTCAGCATAGAATCAACAAACCAACAGGTAAGCAAGTTCGCCCCGGATGGAATAACGCCTGGCGTGTGTCAATAGGCATTGCGGCCGCGGTGGCAATGGTTATTACTACTCTGCTTTTCTGGCTCAACAAAGAGGCCGTAAAGGCTCCGGTAGCCCTCGGGCAAAAAGAAAAACAAATGCAGCCAGCCCAAACAGCAAATATTGAATACCAGCAGATAGAAACCCAAAAAATTGACCAGAAACGACCTGATTTGGCGGAAAAGAAGCAAGCGCTGTATAGTATTAAACAATCACAACCGGCCGGCGCTGGTGTGGCAGATTACCCGCACTTACAGGAAGACGCCCGCACTGCCGTTGTACCAAAAGAAACCGAACCTCTGGCAGAGGATGTGCAGGTTCAGCCTGCTGCTGTTGCAGCCACGGCAGAAAAGAAAACATCAGCTACAGTGGATGGATTTTCAACTAATGACATCGTAACGTCTGGCGCGGTGGCTCGTATGCCTACGGCCGTCATAACAGGTATCGTAGTAGATGAAGACTATGAGCCTATGAAAGATGTAACCGTTGTGATAAGGGGTAAATTTACCGGTGTAAAAACAGATGAAGAAGGCCGGTTCAGATTAAAAGATACCAGAAAAGGCGATGTATTGGTCTTTAACAGCTTATTGCTTCCACAAATGGAGGTGCCGGTAAAGTCAGTCGAGTCTGGAAAAGTGGTTTACAGTGAGTACAATATCAACCTGTATAACAAACCGGGTATTTCGGTAAGAAGCCCCAATGAAGTAAATGCCATTCAGGCCAAGCCCGAGTATGGCTGGGAAGCTTTTGAGCTATATCTGAAAGAAAATATGAAGTTACCGTCAATACCCATCGAGAAAAGAGTAAAGGGCAGGGTAGTGGTGAGTTTTAAAATAAGTGATAAAGGCGAGCTATCAGATTTTTCTATCGTTAAAGGTATGGGTTCTGGCTATGATGAAGAGGCCATCAGGCTGATTAAAAACGGGCCGTGGTGGTTTCCGGCTATTAAAGATGATACCCCGGTTTACAGCACCAGACAGGTTGTTGTAAGGGTTAGATAAAGATGCCGTTAAACCAAAAAAGCGCCTCAGCAAATCTGAAGCGCTTTTTTGATTAATATCTGTAGGTTTACTTTTTCAGACTTGATAAAAACTCTACCATATCTCTGATTTCTCTTTTCGACATCAGTGTTCCCATCGGAGGCATGCCTGATGGCATGTTTTCTCTTTTGGCAATACGTGCTACCGGAATAATCAGCGGCTCGGCATCAGATGTGTTGATAGTTAATTCAGTTTCTGTTTCCTTAGCCAATGTTCCGGTTATTTCCTGACCGTCTTTCAGCTTAATCATAACTGAACCAAAACCGGGAGAAATTCTGGCACTTGGTTCAATCAAAGCCTGCAGAATCTGTTCACGGGTCAGCACATCACCAATATGTGTCAATGGAGGCCCAACGGCGCCACCAACACCCCCTAAAGAGTGGCATCTTACACACTGCCCGGTTGAGTTAGTGTTGAAATACTGTCTGCCGGCAAATCTATTGCCACCAAACAAGGCTTCTCTAAACTCATCCATAGGCGAATTATGCACACTATTGGCGGCCAGCCTGGCTTTCAGTGCTTCCGGGCCTTTGGCATCAACAGCCTCTTTTAATTCAAGGGCAATATTAGGAGATAACTTTTTATCTATCAATTGCGTAACCAGGTCTTCCAATATAACCTGTGTTTTATCGGCATCCATTTTGGTTAATACCGCAAGCATCTGTTGTTGTTCTCTAACGCTGCCCTTAGTAAAGATTGAGTTTACAATAGCAGGTAAAGACTCTTTCGTTACGTTTGAGTTATTCAATAAGCCCAGAGCAGATGTTCTTACAGTTTCATCCTTATCGTCCATGCCTTTCTTCATCAATGCATCCATTTCAGAATACTTCAGCGTGTTCAGGGCAGATAACAAAGCAATTTTTACTTTGGCATCGTTACTGGCTTCATAAATAGCAACCAACTGGTTATTGGCATCTGTGATATTCAAATCAGCCAGCAGGCCTGCCGTAGCAATAATAGTTTCCGGATTCTTTTCTTTCAGAAATACTGCAATATGTGGTTGAACTTTGTTTCTGGCTATGGCCGGGTCTCTTTCAATTTTACCACGATAACGGCCATCTACACGGTCAAGCACCGACGGGTTAGCCCATGAACCCAAAGTAGCCAGGGCCTCGGCTTTCAACTCGTCTTTTATATCAGTTCTTTTGGCAAAATCAATTAATAAATCCAGTTCTTTGTCTCCTCCAACACGTAAAGCCGCGTTGATGGCTCTTCTGATAATAACCTCCGATTTAATACGTTTGTCTTTCAGCGTAGCGGCCAGTGCAGGTAAGGCAGCTTCAATAGACAAATCATCATTGATGGCTCTGGCGGCCTCTGCCACAATATACTCGTCAGCATCGTTTAAGAAAACACTGATATTAGGGTCTTTTAATCTTCTTAAAACCAGAACTGCGGCTGTTCTGAGCGCCTTGCTTGAATTGCTTGAAAGTGCAATGATAGGCTCTGCCTTGCCGATTCTGGATAAGGCCAGAACTGCGGCGTGTCTGATATACAAATCAGTGTCGTTATTGGCTTTCAATAAGTCTATTAAAGGCTGAACGGCATCGTGATTAGCCGTGCGGCCCAACGCTTCTGCGGCAAAGAATCTTACACGGGCATTTGAGCTTTTCAATAAAGGAATCAACTGGCTGCCAAAAGTAGTTACGCGGGCATCGCCAATAACTTTGGCCGCCTGGGCTACTATTTCTTCATCTTTATCGTTCAACAGCTCTCCCAAAGCGGCGCCAAATGACTTATTCATGCGCGTTAACTGACCAATACCCCAAATACCATGTATACGCGCCAGTTGGTTCTGTTTCTGTGCAATAGCTTTGTTAAAAATGGCAAAGCCTCTTTTGTCTCTTTGGGCCAGTTCAAACTGTGCTTTCTGGCGGATACGCATATCGGCATACATCAATAGGCTATACAACTGGTCGTCAGTCTGCTCGGCATATTTTAGCTGCATCAGGCGCTTGGTTTCTTCTCTTTGCGCTTTCAGGTCATTTTTGTCGGCATTTACATCTATTTTCCAGATACGGCCATAGTTTTTGGTTCCCCAGCCGTTAATCCAGTCAGCTACATATAGTGCACCATCCGGACCGAAACGGATGCCCGTCGGCAAAATGCCACTTACTACATCTTTTTCGCTGTCAAAATCAAATGAAGCACCTTTAGGTTTTAAACCAAAAGACCAGATGTGCGAGCGCGTTGGCGTACCCACAAACTCTACCAGAAAGAACTTGTTTTTCCATTCTGAACCCAACGCGGTACCTGGGTTGTAAATCATGCCTGTTGGGCCATTATGATAGTTTCTGATGGGCGGAATGATATAAGCTGCCTGCCCGTCCCAACGTGGTTTATACAAGCCCTCATCCATCCAGACTTTGTATTTGTTGTTTTTGGGGTCTGTATATTTACCATATTGCCAGTTAGAGCGCCAGCCTGCATCTGAACCCTCAACTACGTGTACGAGCCTTTCGCTTTCGCCGGGATGATCGCCGTCGTTGTCTGATGATATCAGGTTGCCGTATTCATCGAACGCAAATTCGTGGGTATTACGAAGCCCCGCTGCAAAAATCTCGAAATCGCTGCCGTCAGGGTTTGAGCGCGCAATAATACCCGAGTTTGGGTGTTCAAATTTCTTGCCGTCTTTAGTGGTAACATTTGCGCCAATATCGCCTATGTTCCAGTAAATTCGTCCGTCCGGGCCTTCTGTTAGGCCAGACATACCATGACCACTGAAACCAATATGCACAGCATAACCATGGCTGATTGAAGTTTTGGTGTCAGGAATCCCGTCGCCGTTTTTGTCGGTTAAACGCCACACATCAGGTGCAATACTTACAAACATATCTTTTTCTCTAACCAGAATCCCTCCGGCAACGTCGGTAACTTCGGTAGAAAAGTCGCTCAGAATGCGTGTAGAAATATCAGCAATGCCATCTTTGTTTTTGTCTTCAATCCGCCAGATTTCATCTTTTTCCACGGCAAGATCTCGCCAGTCATGAGAGCCGTCTTCGTTCAGGTCTTTCAGCCATTCGTTTTCCTTGCTTTTTTCGGGTGCAAATGTGCTTTTCAAAAAAGCCCGGCGGTCTTCTACGGTCTGCAAGCCAATAGAGGCCGTCATCCAGTCGCGGTGCCCACGAATATCAAACTCTGAGTTTTTCTGTCTGTTGGTACGGGTCAGATACACACGTCCCCAGTCGTCGATGGTCATGGCAACCGGGTCCGGAGCCAGCGAGTCAGACGCCCAAAGGGTCATCTGCAGGCCATCAGCCAACTTTGCAGCCGTTTTTTCACGAATTTCTTTCGCTTTGGCAACTGCCTGTGCGGGGTCTTCAGTAACAACAATGGGTTTGTCTTTAGTTGTAGACGAGCGCATGCACGATACAACCAAAACAATAGATAAAAGCAAAAGAAACGCCTTACTTTTAATTGGGGTTTTAAATGTCATGAGATTTAATAATGATTAGAATTTAAAAAAGAGCCGAAAAATAATGAATAAACCTCAAATTAAAGCCATTGCTAAAGCGTTTTTAGCAAAAAATCATTGGCTTGGGGGCATTAATTGCTGCTTTTTTCGAGATTATCAAAATTGAAAGGGTTGTTGCGCTCGTCTTTTTTTCTTAAACCAAAATTATAACGAAGGTTAAAGCCAACCCGGCGGGTATCTGCCCGGCGGAAACCAAACGCCGATATACTGCCCTGGTTAATGGTAAAGTTATTTTTATTGGTGTAGAACACATCATTGATACTAAGGTTAACCATCAGCTTTTTTTCAAAAAACTGGCGGTTTACACTTAAGTTCAGATTGCCGAAGTTGCTTAGCTCATAAAACTGTTGCTGGCCTTTCATTCTGAAAAAACCATTCATGCTGATGTTGGTGAGTTTATCAACCTTAAACTGGTGGAATGTAAAAAACGACCAACTACCCCTCTGAAACGAAAGCGGCGCGTTTTCATAAAGGCCGTTATAGTCGTTATAATTATACTGTGCCCCTGCCACAAAGAAATATCGGCTTATGGGAGGAACCGCCCCCAGAATCCGGAAATAGGTCTCCTGGTTTTTGCCCAGGTTGTCATAAGTACGGTAAGCAACACTCTGGTTTTTAGGGTCCTGATATATTACATTCGTGAATATATCTTGTGTGTAATTACGCCCTACGGCAAAAATCGGCCGGTCTTCAACACTGATATTTACCTCAAAGTTTTGTGTAAACTGAGGCCTTAATGAGGGGTTTCCAATTTCATAGAGGTACTGGTCAATAAAACGCGGCGACGGATTAAGGTATTCATAAACCGGGCGCGTAATTGAACGCCGATGCACCAGATACGCACGCATATCGTAACCTGCAATTCTGGCCAGTTTTCGGCTCAGGTAAACATACGGAAAGAGGTCTGTTCTTTTAATTCTGAATGAAGTGTCGTTGGGTACAACCTGATGCCCGTTCATGTTGGTGTTTTCAAGCCTTGTTCCGGCTTTCAGAATAAACTCTCCGAAAGTCTTCGATAGCTGAACGTAAGCCGCATAGATTTGCTCATTATAATTAAATTCGTTGGTTCTTGAAAAATCAATGCTTTGTGTTTCGCCTGCTTTAGAGTAATAAGCAGTGGCGCTGGTAAAGTTCTGAAATGTAGCTTTCAGGCCTGATTCAAAAGTAATTTTATGTGGAAGTTTCCATTTTATATCCGACTGTAAGGCCAGAAAATTACGGGTGTTTCCTATGTTACCTGTTCCGCCGGTAGCTGTGCCTGCAGGTACTAAGTAGGCGGTATTAAAAATTTGGTCGGTTTTGTTGTTGAAATAATTAAACGACACGTCGTTGGTCCATTCCGAACCCAGCGAATCAATCTTGTATTTAGACGAAACCCCCTGATTAACAGAATAGTTATTTCCCTTGTTATCAGTTGTGTTGATGTTATTGGTAAGGATACCGGCGGAACTCAGGCTACGGATAACGCTCTCGTTGCTGGATGACGAGTTGTTCTGATTATAGCTTAACCGGCCGTCATAATTTAGCTCCCATTTTTTTGTAAGCTCATACCCTAATCCAAATCCGGCGTAGACCATATTGCCCGGGTAAGTAGTAAAGGCCTTCTGAGATAACTCTCTGTCGGCCGAAAACCTCCGGGTGGTTTCTATTTCCTCAAAACTATTCCGGTGTGAATAATTCAGATTCAAGAACGAGGTAAGCTTGCCGCTGCTGTTATTAAGGCTGGCACCTATAAACTGGTTTCCGTATCTACCCTGATTCATACCAGCATTTACGCTTCCGGTAAGGCCAATTTTTACTCCTTTTTTCAGAATTACATTCACAACCCCACCGCTTCCGCTGGCGTCATATTTTGCCGACGGCGTACGAAGAATCTCTATTTTTTCAATGCTGTTAGGTGGCAGGCTTTTTAAGATAGAGGCAATGTCAGCCGTGCTCATCTTCTGCTCGCGGCCATTTATATAAATTGCGGCAGGGCTGGTGGTGCTCAGATAAATGTTTCCGTCCTGGTCAACAAAGAGGCCAGGTATTTTTTCCATCACTTCATAAGCGCTAGTGCTGGTATTGGCAATGGGTTCAGGGTCTACTACGGTTTTGTCGTCTTCCTGTTGCATTAATGGTTTGCGGGCGGTTACCACTACATCGCCCAGCAGTTGGTTGTCGGCTTCCATCACAAACTTAAAACTGCTTTGTTTGTCAGAAACACTTATACCCTTTTGTACTGCCTTGTAACCAATAGATGTGGCCAAAAGCGTATATTGCCGACCCACCTGTAAACTAAACCTGGCAATGCCCAGGGTGTCGGTGGTGGCGTTAAGCACTTTGGTTGTATCGGCCCGGTTTACAATTTTGATGGTGGCGCCAATAACTGGGCTCTGGTTGCTTTCTGTCAACTGAATACGGATGGGTAAAGTCTGAGAAAAAACAAAAGCAGGCAGAAAAATAAAAATGGAAATAGAAAGAATAGCTTTTTTCATTTGAATAGCAGTAATGCGGTATTTTTTCGGCAAAACTAACCAAAAAAGGCTGCTGAAATGATTAAAAAATGCTAAATGGTAGGCTTTAATGCGTTGATTGCAGTAATCTAATAAAAAATATAAAATTAAGGAGAGGGTAAAAAGCGGACTTAAAACGATGAAAAAAAGATAAAACCGTACAAAAGCCGTTTAAGTAGCGACGAAAGAAAAAATAAAAAATTTTAATAAATATATTGCGTTTAATAAAATATCCATATATTTGACTTGTCATTTCATAAAACAAGCAATAAACCTAAACTAAATCATACTTTTTAAAAAAGAAAACCCCTGCTGTAAAGTAGGGGTTTCTTTTTTTGATTCTGGTTTCAGAAAAGCGTTTCTTAACCTTTCACCACCTGTATATTCAGTACCAGTTTCACGTCATCACTTACTACCACTCCGCCTGCTTCTGTTACTGCGCTCCAGGTTAAACCAAAATCCTGACGGTTTACTTTACCTGCAATTTCAAATCCGGCTTTTGTTTGTCCATAAAAATCTGTCATCACACCACCAAACTCAGCTTTCAATGTAACAGGCTTGGTTACACCGCGCATTGTCAAATCACCTTTTAGTGTATAGTTCTCGTCGTCTACTTTCTCAAATGAAGTAGAGGCAAATGAAATTTTCGGGAAATTTGCTGCGTCAAAGAAATCAGCCGATTTCAAGTGGCCGTCTCTTTGCTCTTGTCCTGTTGAAATGCTGTCTACATCGGCCGAAAATTTGATAGAAGCGCCTTCAAAATCTGTGTCGTTAGCGGTTTCTACCGTTCCTTCATAAGAACCGAAAGTACCAGTTACGGTTGAAATCATCAAGTGTCTTACTTTAAACTGTACTTCTGAGTGAGAAGCATCAATAGTCCATGTTGCCATTGTTTTAAATAGTTTTTATTGTTAATAATTTTTTTCGTGTTTTTACATTGTATGTATATACATAGAAAACAAATGTCATTAAAAAAAGTTCATAAAAACAAAAAATCATTTAATGTCTAAATGATTTTTTGTTAATAACAGATAAGAAGCAGCTTATGTTATATTTTATCTTGAAGAATTCTGTTACAGATGTCTTTTACAAGGCCGGGGCCTTCATATATAAAGCCTGAGTAAATCTGAACCAGCGAGGCACCCGCTTTCAGTTTTTCGATGGCATCGTCTGGCGAATGAATACCACCCACCCCAATAATAGGGAATGCCTTCTTAGATTTTTCAGAAAGATACCGTATCACTTCCGTCGAACGGGCTGCTAAAGGCCTGCCGCTCAGGCCACCGGCGCCAATGGCTTCAACCTCTGCCCGGTCAGTTACCAGTCCGTCACGGCTGATGGTCGTATTGGTAGCAATTACACCCGAAATACGTGTTTCTTTCACTATTTCAATGATATCATCCAATTGTTCGTTTGTCAGGTCCGGAGCAATTTTCAGTAATATAGGCTTAGGTTTAGACTTCCGCCCGTTGTCTCGTTCCAATACTTTTAATAAATACTTTAAGGGTTCTTTTTCCTGTAGTGCTCTGAGGCCGGGCGTATTGGGCGAACTTACATTAACCACAAAATAATCTACATAAGGATATAAGTCATTAAAAGCTTTCAGATAATCATAAACAGCGTCGTCGTTTTCGGTGGTTTTATTTTTACCTATGTTGCCACCTACAATAACCTTCGTTTTTCTTTTACGGAGTTCCCTGCCTGCAAACGTCGAACCTTCGTTGTTGAACCCCATGCGGTTAATCAGAGCTTCGTCTGGCTTTAGTCTGAAAAGCCGGGGTTTATCATTGCCCAACTGCGCCCTGGGCGTAACGGTTCCTATCTCTATAAAACCAAAACCCAGATTCGCCAATTCGTCAGTCCATACGCCGTTTTTATCAAATCCGGCTGCCAGCCCTACCGGATTCTTGAACCGGAGGCCAAATACTTTACGCTCAAGGCGAGGGTCTTTTTTTTCAAAAATAAATCTTAGAACTGATGGCGCCAGAGGAATCTTGCAAACAAACTTCAGTACATCCATCACTTTGTAGTGGATCTTCTCGGCGTCGTAGCGAGTAAGATAAGGAAAAACGTATTTCTTATAGAAAGTCATTAAAAATGATAAGCCGTGCTACGGCAAAATTGTTGTAAATAAAACGAAATATCAGGTAAGCCCGGTAGAATTGTCATACAGACAGCAAAATTACATGATACGGGGGGATTTCCGCAAAAAATTGATTAATTGATTTGCTCCCGAAAAACACACCTAAAAAAAGTACAAAAATTTGTTGATATATAAACAATGTGTCTGTTTTAAAATCGGGTATAAACCAAATCTACAGCGGTTAATGATAAGTTTATCAGCAAATAATTGTGGTTCATCATATATCAATTGGCAAATACTTCTGTAAGGCTCAATTTTGTGCTACTTAAAGGGTTCTAAAAAAAATTATAAAAACTTTGAACCTTTCAAAAGTTTCCACAGTTTCTACGCTTAGATAACCTTACTATAATGATATAAGAAGCACAGAAAATGTAAATGGAAATTAAAGAAAGAATTTTAAAGACTGCCGAATCGCTCTTCCGGAAATTCGGGATAAGAAGCGTATCAATGGACGACATTGCGTCAGAACTCGGCATTTCAAAAAAGACGATTTATCAGAATTTCGAAGACAAAGATTCTATAGTTTATGAGATTGCCCGTACCAACATGGTGTGCGACATCGAAGAGTCTGAGCGAATATATAAAGAGTCGGCTAATCCTATTGAACAGGTCTTTAAAGAAACCACGCTGCTGCGCAAACAGGCCTCAACCATTAACCCGGCTGTGTTTTATGATTTGAAGAAGTATCATCCTAAAACATGGCAGCTTTTTCAGGAATACAACAAGGTTAATTTTTTAGAAATAGTAAAACAAAACCTGAGAGAAGGTATAGCACAGGGATACTACCGTGAAGATATCAATATAGAGATACTCTCCCGGTTACGAATGGAAGAAGTTGAGTTTGCTTTTAGCCGGGAGGTTTTCCCTCCGGATAGTTTTAATCAGATGGATGTACATACCACGCTCATTGACCATTTCCTGAGAGGCATTATGACGCCCAAGGGGCTGGCTTTTTATGAGAAATGCCAGCAGGATGCCCATCTTGAGCATTTTTAATTTTAATAAAACAATCAACTATATGAGAATAAAATACCTGATTTTTTTCCTAATCTGTGGAGTAGCCACACATGCCCAACAGACCTTTACCCTGAAAGAGGCTGTACAGTATGGTGTAAAAAACCACCTGTCTGTAAAAAATGCCGAACTGGATATATTAGGTGCTGAGCTGACAATCAGGCAAATTAAGGCATCTGGTATGCCCCAGATAAACGGCCAGTTTCAGTATACCTACAACGCCATTATACCAACGCAGCTGATAGATGCCAAAAACTTTGACCCTAACGCACCAGACGGCGCCGTTACCAAATTTAAGTTTGGTGTACCCTGGGCAGGGCAGGCCGGTGTAGGGTTAAACCAGCTTATTTTTGATGCCACCTGGCTGGTAGGTCTTAAAGCCGCTCCGGTTTACCGCGAACTGGCAAAAAGAGGCGTTACAAATTCAAAAATTGCAGTGGCCGAAAACATTGCCAAGGCTTATTACTCAGTGTTGGTTGCCGACGAAAGAGGCAAAATACTTGATTTGAACATTGCCCGTCTTGATTCATTAATCAAAGAAATGAAAGCCATGTTTCAGCAGGGTTTTATTGAGAAAATAGACCTTGACCGCCTGGAGGTGCAACGCAATAACCTGATTACCGAAAGCCAGAAAGTAAAGAACCTGATTGCTCTGAGCCAGACACTTCTGAAATTTCAGATGGGGCTTAAACTGGATACGCCAATTGTGTTGACAGACAAACTGGCTGATACCAATGTTAATGCGCTGGCCCTTACTGAATATCAGGGCGTTGACTATGCAAACCGGATTGAATACTCTACCCTGATGGTTCAGCGACAACTGGCTTTGCTCGACATTGAGCGTACTCAAAAGGGTGCTATTCCGAAACTCTCTTTCAACGGCACATTTGGTGCCGGCCACAGTAATACCCGTTTTAACCCGTTTGAACGCTGGTTTGGTTCTTCTGCCTTAACCCTGGGCGTAACAATACCTATTTATGACAGCGGCTTAAGAAGAATACAGGTGCAACAACAACAGATTTCACTAACCAAACTTGACCAAAGCGCATTGTTGCTTCGCGAATCATTCGATTTACAGGCTCAAAATGCCTCAATCAGTCTTAAAAACGGCCTTGAGAGCCTGAATGTGCAACAAAGAAATCTTGAACTGGCACAAGAGGTTATCAGAGTTACAAAAATTAAGTATCAGGCCGGAACAGGCTCAAATATTGAGGTAGTCAATGCCGAGTCGGCTCTGAAAGAAGCACAAACCAATTATTTTGCTGCTCTGTATGACGTACTCATTGCCAAAGTTGATTTAGACAAAGCATTGGGTAAACTTTGGATAGAGTAGCCTGAAAACCATCAATTACAATTCAAGACATAAAGTATTAATAAAACACATTTTGTATGAAAAATATATCTCTTACCCATTACAGGACCCTCTCAGGATTTTCTAATATAACACTTGCCCTTGTACTTGTTGTGCTGGTTGCGGCCTGTTCGAAAGGCGGAGGCAATAGTGTTGAGCAGAAAAAAGAAGAGCTTGCCAAACTACAGGCCGAAGAAAAAACGATTTCAGAAAAAATTCAGAAACTACAAGGCGAACTAAAGGTGCTTGACCCCAAGCAGGAGGCCGAAAAAGTACTAAGCGTTTCGGTTACACCTGTTTCGGCTCAGAATTTCCAGCATTATGTTGAGTTTCAGGGCAGGCTTGATGCCAAAAACAACATTTTTGTTTCTCCGCAAATTGGTGGCGCTATCACCAATCTGTATGTAAAAGAAGGAGACTACGTAAAACAGGGCCAGGCCATTGCCACTATTGATAATTCGGTAATGAAACAGTCTCTTCAGGAGGTTGATGTGCAACTGGAAACCGCCCGTGTGTTTTATAACAAGCAAAAGAATCTCTGGGATCAGAAAATCGGTACAGAAGTACAGTATATTCAGGCCAAAAGCAATGTTGAGGCTCTGGAAAAACGCCTGGCTACGTTGCAAAGCCAATTGGCTATGACCAAAGTAACAGCGCCCATGAACGGATTTGTGGATGAAGTACGCCAGAGAGCAGGCGAACTGGCAGCCCCTGGCCTTGGTATTGTAAGAATCGTGAACTCAGATAACCTGAAAGTGGTAGCACAAGCTGCCGACTCTTATGCGGGTACTATTAAACAGGGCGATGTTGTAACCATAAAGTTCCCGGATTTGGGTAAAGAAACCACAGCCAGATTGTCTTTTGTAAGCCAGACAGTTAATCCGGCCTCTCGTACTTTTACCATTGAGGCGTCGGTTCCTAAGATAGACAAACAGCTGAAACCCAACATGACAGCTGTTATGAACGTAAACGACCAGAACAAAAGCAATGCCATCATTATCAACCGTAATCTGATTCAGCAGGATGAGAGCGGCAATATTGTTTACGTTGCTGTAACAGAAGGCGGTAAAAAAGTGGCTCGCAGCCGTAAAATCACTACCGGGCTCACCTATGGTGGCGACATTGAAATCGTTTCGGGTTTACAGGCGGGTGATCTTTTAGTTACACAGGGATATCAGGACCTGGTAGACGGCCAGCTGATAAGCTTCTAATCATTACCGGAAAGGCAGCACGGCAATTGCCAATGCTAGCTTTCTTTATGTCTTCAAATTAAAAAATTAAAAATCATATAAGCCTTTCAGAGGTTTTAGATTATGGAACACGACGATTTACAAAAACAGGATCTTCCTCACGGTAGTGGGATGATTTATGGGATGGTCAGATGGCTGGGGAATAACCAGACCACTGTCTATATATTTACGGTTATGATATTTCTGGCAGGTCTGGGTATCTACTTCAACCTTCCGAAAGAGCAGTTTCCGGATATTAAAGTCCCACAGATTTACGTTCAGACCATCTATTTCGGAACAACGCCTTCTGACATAGAGAACGTAATCAATAAACCGATTGAAAAGCAGCTAAAAACCATTACGGGTGTAAAACGCATCAAGTCTAATGCCTTGCAAGACGTATCGGTTATTCTTATTGAGTTTAATCCGGATGTAAAGGTTGAGGCGGCGCTTCAGCGTGTGCGAGACGCCGTTGATAAAGCCAAAAGAGACCTGCCTCAAAAGCTGGACAGCGGCCCGACAGCCCAGGACGTAAACTTTTCGGAGTTTCCGATTATGAACATCAACCTGGCCGGCAATTTTCCTTTAGAAAAACTGAAAGACTATGCTGAAGAATTACAGGATGACATAGAGTCGTACCCCGAAATCACAAAGGTTGATATTGTTGGTACACTTAAGAGAGAAATCCAGATAAATCTGGATTTATACAAAATGCAGTCTACCGGTCTTACATTCTATGACATTCAAACCGCTATTCAGGGAGAAAACATCAATATTTCAGGTGGAGACCTGAATGTAGACAATGTACGCCGCACCATTCGTGTAAAAGGAGAATTTAAAGATGTGTATCAGATACAAGACGTACAGATTCGCAGCTCAACCGGTGCAACGGTAAGGCTGGGTGATGTGGCCGAAGTTGTAGACAGCAACGAAGAGCAACAGGATTTTGCACGCCTGGATGGTAAACGCGTTGTAACCCTTAACGTAATAAAAAGAGCAGGTGCCAGTGTGATTGACGTGTCGGAGCGGATTGAAGAATTATTGGAGAAATACCGCGAGGAACGTTTCCCCCGTGGCCTTGAAGCCAGAATTACTGCCGACACATCAGAGCGTGTAAAAAGCGAAATCGCCGATTTGATTAACACAGTTGTGTTGGGCTTTATATTTGTTGTAATTGTACTGATGTTTTTCATGGGTGTGCGCGATGCCGTTTTCGTGGGGCTTTCAGTACCTCTTTCAGCGCTTATTGCCTTTATACCGCTTTGGTTTTCTGGCTTTACGCTTAATACAATCGTACTTTTTGCATTTTTGTTAGGCTTAGGTATAGTGGTTGATGACGCCATTGTGGTAATAGAAAACGCCCACCGCTTGTTTAACCGCTTCAGGAATCTGAGCATAAAAGACGCGGTGAGTCTGGCGGCATCTGAGGTGTTCCTTCCGGTATTGTCAGGTACGCTTACTACTATCGCTCCGTTCTTCCCACTGTTATTCTGGCCGGGTATTGTGGGTGAGTTCATGAAGTTTCTGCCTATAACGCTGATATATACTTTGTTTGCATCTTTAATTGTTGCCTACGTAATTAACCCTGTGTTTGCCATTTCATTTATGCGCAGGCATGACGAAGAGCAACATGAAGATACCAGCTTTAAGTCTATTCAGCGGCCACTTATTATTATGGCTATTGTGGCACTGCCTGCCTACTTTATAAATGTAGGTATTGGTAATTTCATAGTGCTGATGGCCATTCTTTATGCGTTCAATCATTTTGTGTTGACACCAAAAGTAATTATCCCGTTTCAGGACGGCGCACTGCCACGTTTCAAAAACGCGTATCGCCGCCTTATTGCCTGGATAATCACAGGGTATCGCCCGGTTTTTGCCGTAATAAGTATGTTTGGTTTGTTGATTTTCACTTTTGTAATGCTGGGCATTGTGCAGCCAAAGGTAATTTTCTTCCCAAGCGGAGAGCCCGACTACATATATGTATATAACGTAATGCCTGTGGGTACCGACGCCCGCGTAACCGACTCCGTAACCAAAGTTATTGAGAAAAAGGTATTTGGTATCATCAAGAAAAACAAAGCAGAAGCGGCCATTAACTCGGTTATATCAAACGTAGGTAAAAATGCCGGAGATCCGTTTAACCCTGACCGTTCGGCCACGCCGCAGAAATCTAAGGTTACCATTGCTTTCGTGAAAAAAGAAGAGCGAGGCGATATTTCGTCTGCAGCCATTCTTGACCAGATGAGAAACGAAATTAAAGGAATACCCGGTACAGAAATTTCGGTTCAACGAGAAAACAACGGCCCACCGACAGGTAAACCAATTTCGATTGAAATTATGGGTGATGACTTTAACCAGTTGATTCAGCTGGAAAAGGAAGTCCGTAAGAATATCGAAAAAGAGGGTATTAAAGGTATAGAAGAGTTAAAGTCTGACCTGATTACCAATAAGCCGGAAATCATTATTGATGTTGATAAAGTAAAAGCACAGCGTGAGGGCATCAGCACGTCGCAGGTAGCAATGGCTGTTCGTACCGCTTTGTTCGGAGCTGAGATTTCGAAGTTCAGAGACGATAAAGACGAGTATCCGATACAATTGCGTTTGAAAGAAAATGACCGTAACAGCATTGAAAAACTTCTGAGTATGAATATCACCTATCGTGATATGAACCTCGGCGGGGTGTTGCGTCAGGTACCTTTAAACTCAATTGCCAATATCACTTACTCAACAACGTTCAGCCAGATTAACCGCAAAGACCAGTCGAGAATTATTACTTTGGGCTCAGAGGTACTCAATGGTTATAATGCCAACGAAATTGTACAAGAGATACAAAGCAAAGTAATAAACCGTATGACGGTACCAAGCGGGTACGCCGTTAAAATGGGCGGAGAGCAGGAAGAACAGATGGAGTCTATGATATTCCTGATGGGCGCACTCGGAGCCGCAGTATTGCTCATTTACCTCATTCTGGCAACACAGTTTAACTCTGTAGTGAAACCGGTTATCATCTTCGTTACCATCTTGCTTTCGTTCATAGGGGTATTCCTTGGCTTTATGGCATTTGGTATGACATTCTCTGTTATCATGTCGGGTGTGGGTATCATTGCACTGGCAGGTATTGTGGTGAAAAACGGTATATTACTGATAGAATTTACTGATGAGTTAAGAAGTAGGGGGTATCCGTTAAAGCAGGCTATTATTGAAGCCGGTGGGGTGCGTCTTACTCCGGTACTTTTAACGGCCTCGGCAGCTGTATTAGGTCTTGTGCCTTTGGCATTAGGTTTAAGTATGGACTTCGTAACTTTATTTACAGATCTGAACCCCCATATCTTTATCGGCGGAGACAGTGCCGTGTTCTGGGGTATTCTGGCCTGGACCATTATTTTCGGTCTGTCGTTCTCAACTGTGCTTACTTTGGTGATTGTGCCTTGTATGTACTACATTAATGAGAGAGTGCGCGATAAGTATTTCCGTAAGAATAAAAAACAGCAACCCGGAGCCGCCGAATCAATGGTCTAAAAGCCAATTTCAACATGTGGCAGGTTTATTACATACCCTACAGGACATAAACTCTTGTAGGGTATTTTTATAGAATTAAAGTTTTCTTAATGCTTCATAATTGGCTTATTTTCAATTAATTGTCTTTTTTTAGGTTTTTTAATTACAATTTTTTGTCTCAAAAATTTGTTCATTCAATAAAAAACCCATTCCTTTAATTACTGCTCGGGCTTTTTGGCACGAAAAATGTGGAGGGGGGTTGCCATAATCCACTCCAATTGAAAAAATTCTACAATTCACATGCAAAAGTTAAGTCTTAATCAATCACTTCAGCAAAGGCTGTCTCCTCAGCAGATACAGTTTATTAAACTGTTGCAGATACCTACGGCCGAGCTGGACCAACGAATAGAAGAGGAGCTGGAGGTTAACCCGGCTCTTGAAGAGGGGCTGGATATGGACGACCGGGTGAAAGATGAATATGAAGATGATTATAGCGACGATTACGATGAATATAACGAGTATGAAACTTATGAAGGCCTGGATGTAAAACAATATCTGGATCAGGACGATTACGCCGGTTATAAAATGTATGGCGATGGATGGGGAGAAGAAGACAAAGACGTAATGCCCATAGTGGCAACCAGCACCCTGGCCGAGTCGCTGATACAGCAATTGGGGTATCTGAAACTGGACGAACGCCAGGAGGCCATAGGTCAGCAACTCATTGGCAGTATAGAAGAAGATGGGTACATCCGCCGGCCGTTGCGTTCTATTAGTAATGATATGGCCTTTACTCAGAATATCTATACTAATGAGGAAGAACTGGCTGAGATTCTAAAAAAAATTCAAACTTTTGAGCCTTCAGGTATTGGTGCCAGAGATTTAAGAGAATGCCTTTTGCTACAGCTTGAACGTAAGAATCATGAAGATTTTGAAGTTCAGGTAGCAATCAGAATCATTACTGATTTTTTTGATGAGTTTACAAAAAAGCATTATGAAAAAATTCAACGCCGACTCGACATTGATGATGAGGTTTTGAAAGATGCCATCAGGGTTATAACAAGGCTAAACCCTAAACCAGGTAACACCGGCAATGGCGATAGCACGGCGGCATATCTGTTAGCCGATTTTATTGTTACCAATAATAATGGTAAACTGGATGTTATTCTTAATTCAAAAAATGCGCCTGAATTACGGGTAAGCCGTTCTTTTGCCGACATGCTTGATACTTATGACAAAACAGACAAGAATGGTTCGGCGCAGCATAAAAGTATAAAAGAGACCGTAACCTTCGTGAAGCAAAAACTGGATGCCGCCAAGTGGTTTATTGACGCCATTAAGCAGCGGCAGCAAACATTGCTTAAAACCATGAAGGCCATAGTAGATTATCAGTACGATTTTTTTCTGGAAGGAGACGAGTCTAAGCTAAGACCTATGATTCTGAAAGATATTGCTATTAGAATTGACATGGATATTTCAACGGTCTCGAGGGTTGCTAACAGTAAAGCCGTACAAACCGATTTTGGCATTTATCCGCTTAAATACTTCTTTTCTGAGGGTATTTCGACAGACTCGGGCGAGGATGCTTCCAGCAGAGAGGTGAAGAATATTCTGAAAGACCTGATTGACAATGAGCCCAAAAATGCGCCTTTGTCAGACGATAAACTTGAAAAAATACTAAACAAGCGGGGTTATAACATAGCGCGCCGTACAGTAGCCAAATACCGTGAGCAACTGAATATTCCGGTAGCCCGTCTAAGAAAGCAGTTGTAAGGTATTACCAGCCAAACTTAAAAGGGGGCTGCAAACATAATTCGCAGACCCCTTTTCAATATATCTTATCCTACTATCAATTTAAACCCTTCGCCATGCATATTCATAATCTGTACGGCAGGGTCTTCTTTCAGGTGCTTGCGGAGTTTCGTGATATAAACATCCATACTGCGGGCATTGAAATAACTGTCGTCTCCCCAGATGAGCTTTAAGGCAAAACTACGGCTTACCGACTGGTTTTTGTTCTGGCAAAGTAGTTTCAGCAGTTCTGACTCCTTCGTTGTTAATTTATTTTGTGTTTCGTTTAATGTCAGGGTGTTTGTCTGGGTATCAAAACTATAAGCGCCTATTCTGAAAACCGTGGCAGGTGTTTCAGACTCCTGCTTATTAATACGCCTGAAGATGGCCTTCATCCGCATCAGCAGCTCTTCCATACTGAAAGGCTTGGTTATGTAATCATCAGCCCCCACTTTAAAGCCCTGAATGGTATCTTCTTTCATTGACTTCGCTGTCAGAAAAATAATAGGTACCTCCTTATCTTTCATGCGTATTTCTTTGGCCAACGAAAACCCGTCTTTTTTAGGCATCATCACATCGCAGATACACATGGCATAGTTACCCTGCTCAATAAACATTTTAATACCTTCTTCTCCATTTCTGGCCAGGTCGGTAGTAAATCCTTTGGCGGTCAGGTACTCTTGCAATAACATGCCCAGGTTTGGGTCGTCTTCTGTCAATAAAACTTTCATAGTATATATGAGCGTGGCGGTTAAAAAACCTTCTGAATATAAATTCAGACTGTTTGTCAGATACTAAGCAATTTTGGTATTCAAAGGCAGATATACCTCAAAGCGGCTGCCGTCACCAGGTTTACTGTCAACCTGTATGATACCCTGATGCGACTCCACCATTTTCTTCACATAACTTAAACCCAGGCCAAAGCCTTTTACATCGTGCAGGTTGCCTGTGGGAACCCTGTAGAAACGTTCAAAAATCTTGTTCAGCTGGTCTTTAGTCATCCCGATACCTTTATCGGCAATAGTTATTTTCAGGTAATCGTCAATGTTTTCT
Organism: Emticicia sp. 21SJ11W-3; assembly: GCF_024138715.1. GTDB lineage: Bacteria > Bacteroidota > Bacteroidia > Cytophagales > Spirosomataceae > Emticicia > Emticicia fluvialis. The sequence continues at coordinate 5,128,932 of NZ_CP092074.1, read as the reverse complement.
GTCTTAATGGTAATTTCCGGGTTTTCAGGAGAATACTTGTTGGCATTGTCGAGCAAGTTAAAGATAATATTGGTCAGATGCACATCATCTGCTTCAATTTCCGGATGCTCAGCATCCAGCTCCAGATGCACCATTCCGTTTTTCTGTTCAATCTGCACGCTCAGGTTGTGCAGCACCTGCTCAATGGTTTCATGAATATTTACTCGCTCCATTTTTAGTTTTACATCCCCTTTGTCAAGCAATGCCATTTGCAGAACTTTTTCAACCTGTGTACCCAGTCGGCGGTTTTCATCCTGAATAATATTCAGATATCGGGTCATCTTGCTATTATCTTTCTTCACTTCATTGTCTTTCATCACCTCAACAGCTAACGATATCGTTGAAATGGGCGTTTTAAACTCGTGGGTCATGTTATTGATGAAGTCGTTCTTGATAGTAGCCAGCTTTTTCTGTTTCAGCATTGTATTGACGGAGGTATAAAATATACCGCCAATCATCAGAATTAACAGAATAGAACTAGCAAAAACGGTCCACATATTACTTAAAATAAAACCCTGGGTATCTGGAAAATGCACATATAAATAGTGGTTTTGAGGTTGCAGGTCGCTTGGAAACAACTGCGCCTTATAAGCATCTTTTACAAAATCAGAATTCGGGTTGGTGGCAAAAGATGCAAAAATCATATTAGAGTTATCTTTAACCACATATTGATAAGGAATAATGATGCCCTTACTTTTCAATGCCTTTTTCAATAAGGTATCGAGCGAAATACGGTCAAGGCGCTCATGAATATCACGCGAACCATGAATCACGTCTGTTAATACATCTTTAACCAGTTCGGCTTTGTTTTTGGTGCGCTCAATATTTTCCTGGTCATTAATAATTGCCTTTGAAACCTCTTCGGGTTTTTCGGCGGGTTTCCGTTTTGGGGGCTTCACAAGTGCCAGATTCAGGGTGTCAATAGATGGAAAAGTATAAGAGTATCCAAAACTGATTACGCTGTTGGTTCTGTCGTCGCCACCAATGCTAATCTGGTGGCCTTCCTGGCTATGCTTGTTTACCGACAACATCTGGCGGTTAAACTCCCGTATTAAATCTTCGGCGGTTTTCTGGCGTAAAAGGTTGTTTTTCATTGGCTGGCTCATGTCTTCTACCACCAGGTTTTGTTCTTCCAGCATTTCCTTTATCAAATCCATTTGCTTTACGGGTATTTCAAACAACTGCACACCGCCGAAAACATCGGTAGCAGCCACCGTATTATTACCTTGCTTACGTATTCTGGTTGCAGGGGCAGTAGCTATATGCGGATTAAACCTGTCAGCGCCATTTGAAAAATTTGATACAGTAGGAGCCTCTGCGTTAAACATCAGGCCGAAATCTTCCGGTTGTTCAGGTTTTGAAAGTTTAGACACATGTTTTTTCTCTTGTTGTTTCTGAGTAATAGCCAGTAGCCTTTTCTGCTCTTCAATTTTCATTTGCTGATTAGCCAGAAAAATAATCTCCTGCTTTTCTATTTTTTTGACGGTTTCCTGCAAAGCATCGTTTACGTTGCGGTCAAATTGCTCCTGCCGTACTGAAATGGCATTCTCTATCCAGTACCATTGAAAGGTGATAAGCCCAATCATGGCAATAAGCATAAATATGATAATATTTCTGAAGTTCATCTGCTGGCTCATTAAACGCAAACCTGATACATTATATAAAACAAAGTTTATCCACGAAATTAACGCCAAACAAATGAAAATTTGTCTTATTTAACACTTTTTAACATCAGATATTATCATTAGGTTTACAGTTTTAACATTTATCAGAACCGCTAATGCTTTGGCTTTTATTAATTGCAATACTATTGGGGCTTGCTTGTGTTTATGCGTTTTTTTGGAAGAAAATCGCCCGCAGTAAACCAGACAATTATCCGTCGCCGGAGAATCGGAAAAAACTAGATGCAACCAGAAAAACGCTGGTGTGCCTGGGTGATAGCATTACCCAGGGCAATTTAAGTTATAACTGGGTTGACGGTCTGGCAGAAGCGCTGCCGGATATGCAGGTTTTAAACGCGGGTATTAATTCTGACCTTACCTTTTCTATACTGAACAGGATAGAAGACGTAATTGGCAGCCAGCCGGATTACCTGATTATTCTGGTTGGCACTAATGACGTAAACGCAACTATGGGTTTGGCAAATCTGAATAGTTATAAACAGTCTGGGAGGATTTCGAAAGACACTATTCCTGACTTTGGTTCGTTCAAAAATAATTATCGCGAAATAGTAAAGTTGTTAAAGCAAAAGACCCGGGCTCAAATAGCGCTGGTATCATTGCCGGTAATGAGCGAAGACCTGGTACATGAAGCCAACCGCAAGGCAGACGATTACAGCCTTTTTGTTAAAGAACTGGCAATAGAACAGGGTATAGGGTATGTGCCTTTCAGAGAAAAACAGAAAGAATATCTAGGGGCAAATCCGCATGAGGGTATTTATACGTTTGAAGATACCACCAGACTATTCATGCTTTCGTTAATCAATCATTATATTCTGGGTAAAGATTGGGACTCCATCAGTGCAAAACATGGTAATCTGCTTACGCCCGATAACCTGCATCTCAATTCTGTTTCCGGCAGCATGTTGCTTGATTTAGCCAAGGCATTTATTATTTCAGCCAGATAATGCACATAACCCATGCACAACCACTTTACTATACATCAGCAGCCTGCAAACAAGATAGTACTAAATGAGCAGGAATATCACTTTTTTAGTGGCACGTCGTATCTGGGTATGAATCAGGATGCAGCGTTCAGAGATTTACTGATAGAAGGCCTGCATCAATATGGTTTGTCATTCGGCAGTTCCCGTAACGGTAATGTACAGCTGGCAGTTTACGAAGCCGCCGAAAACAAGCTTGCAGACTGGGTAGGGGCAGAGGTGGCCCTGACGCTGTCGTCCGGCATGCTGGCAGGGCAAGTAGTGGCGCAATACCTGAAAACGCAACAGGTGGCCTTTTTCTATGCACCACAGAGCCATGCGGCCAACTTCCACGAACCTGAAGTGCAGTTGCCCGCCATGAGTTTTCAGGAGTGGTCAGAGCAGATAGCACAGCAAATAAATGATACAAATGCAGCACATTCGGTTATTGTATGTAATTCAACAGATGGTTTAAGAGCAACAGCCTACCCATTTGGCTGGGTTAAAACTTTACCCACAAACAAGGCCATTACGCTGGTTATAGACGATTCTCACGGGTTGGGTATTACCGGTAACAATGGCGCGGGCATTTTTCAGCAGATAGAAGTAAAGCCTAATGTAGGCCTTATAGTTGTTTCGTCATTACATAAAGCAATGGGGATTCCGGGTGGAGTTGTTTTTAGCGACAAGCAAACCATTAATGCCCTTAGGCATACTGCCTATTTTGCCTCTTGTTCTCCTATTGCTCCGGCTTATTTGTACGCCTACCTGAGAGCAGATGAAATCTACAAACGTAATTATAAGCGCTTGCAGAAGAATATAGGGCGGTTTGTTTCTCAACTGCAATCAGCCCAGTCTTTGTTTGGGTTTCAGCCAGCTTATCCGGTTTTTTACACCAGCCATGATAACCTCTATACTTACCTGTTTAAAAACGGCATACTTATTTACAGCTTTGCTTACCCAATTAAAACAGGCAAGCCTAATACCCGTATTGTTATAAGCGCCTGGCATACAGAAGAGCAAATAGATTTACTGGCTGGTAAGTGCAGGGCATTTGCAGAGAAGTAGGCCATCAGCCCATTAACCATATTTTGTCTTCTTCGTGGCCTTGTTCTTTCCACTCTACTAACACCCGCTGGCTGTCTAGTGTGTTTACTTTCATGCCGGTGTAGTCTGGCTGAATTGGCAAATCTCGCACATACCTGCGGTTAATGAGGCATAGCAATTCTATTTTTTCGGGTCTTCCAAAAGCCTGCATGGCATCAATAGCAGCCCGAACCATTCTTCCGGTTGCCAGTACGTCATCTATCAGAATCACTTTTTTGTTTTCAATCACAAACGGCACTTTGGTTTCGTTGGGTTTAAGGGGCGAATCTCTCCGGCGGAAGTCGTCACGGTAAAAAGTTGCATCCAGATAACCCAATTTAATCGAAACGCCAGTTTCTTCCTTTAGTTTTTGCGTTATTCGCTCTGCCAGGTATATACCACGTGGTTGCAGACCCAGTATTACTGAATTAGAAAAATCTTTATGGTTTTCAATCAGTTGCTGACATAAACGGTTAATAGTGATGTCAAGAAGCGGATTGGTAAGAATAAGTCGTTTCATACAAAAATTAATAAATAATGGAATTGTAATTGTGTGATTGGTGTCTATTGTTAAAGATTGTCGTCAAATTTTAGGAACTTTGCCGACAAATTTATCGACTCATTTTCTCATTCACTAATTCGCTCATTAAAAAAAATGAAATATCTGATTGCCGGGCTCGGAAACATTGGTCCTGAATATGCTTTCACTCGTCATAATGTAGGTTTTATGGTGCTAGACCGCCTGGCCGCACAAAATAACTTCAGTTTTAAGATGGAAAGGCTGGCCTATACAGCCGAATTTAAGCACAAAGGCCGCCAGATATACTGTATCAAGCCCACTACTTATATGAACCTGAGCGGTAATGCCGTAAACTACTGGTTGCAGGCATTAAAAATACCGGTTGAAAACCTGTTGGTGATATGCGATGACCTGGCTCTGCCTTTTGGTAAACTGCGCCTGAAGACCAAGGGCTCGCACGGTGGGCAGAACGGTTTAAGGAATATTGAAGAAAAGCTGGGAACGCAGAATTATCATCGGTTACGCTTCGGAATCGGCAATGATTTCCCTTCCGGAAGGCAGGTAAATTACGTTCTGGAGCCTTTTAGCGAAGATGAAATGAGCCAGTTGGTCGCAAGATTAGACCGAGCCGACGACATAATTACCAGTTTTTGTACGATTGGCTCCGAACGAACAATGAATTTTTTCAACGAATGATTGTATTATTTAAAGAATTTTCATATTTGACAATTTTGGAATTTTATATAAGTTGTATTTTTCTAAGACGAACAAAATTTTGTTTTCTCGTTTATTGAATATGTAAAATTCTGAAAATAGCCCATAGGTAAGAATATATTTAGAACAATATTCGGCACCTGTACCGATTGCATATTTGGATTATATTAATTTTCGCTGTAGTTTTGCATCGTTATCCACAAGATAAAAATAGAACAAAACAATGAAAAATTCATTTAAATCCGTTATATTTGCAGTTGTACTTGGGTCATTCTTGATTTCTGCAAATATTGTAAAAGCAAATGACCGTGACTCAGCCAAGAAGGAAGTGATGTTGGTAAAAGGTGCTGAAGTAGATTTCGCGAACTTCATGTCGAAAAAAGCGAAAAAATTTGTAAAGACCGAAGATTGGGGTATATTTGTAAATGTTGTAAAGCTGTATAATGCCTCTCCTGCCAAATTTATGGCGTTGAGTTCAGCTCAGAAAGCAGCGTTTAACGAAGCAGCAGCTAACATTGAAACGAAAGTTTCTAATCTACGTGGCGAAGAGGCAAAGGCCTGGAGAAACAAGGTAATAGCTACTACAAAGATTATTAACGTGCTGTGGAACTACCAGTCAAACGTTGAGCCAATTGAACCAGAAAACGCAGTAAGCCCGGTTGTGGTTGAAATGTTAGGTCGCTAAGGCTCAACTTAGCAAAGAATTAAGTTTTTCATAGTTTAATAGGTTAGGGTTGAATAGATGGACACTTACCCCACTGCTTCTGGCGGTGGGGTTAAGTTTTTTATAGGGGTTTGTGTTTTACTCCGGAACATCTGACCCCGTTATTTGCGTTATAAACTAAACTTCAACCTGATGCGCGTTTTATTACTTCTATTGCTCTTTTTAACGGCTTGTACCGAAACCGAAAACAAAATACAATCAAAGGCTTATTATGATCTGGCAGGTTTGTTCAACACGCACATCAATCGTCTGGCATCTGGCAGGCCTCAGGTAGAAAAAACAGTGTTAATAAAAGATAAGCAAGAGAAAATTGTAACCGGCAAAATTGACTGGCGCAAAGAACTGGATTTATTTCTGCAGGCAGACCTGAACAAGCAGTCGTATCAATCTGCCTATACCATACATCAAACACAGAATGAAATAGCATATAAGCTAAAAACAGGAGAAAAAATGCCCGTAAAGCATTTGTTGATCAGGTTTGATACCAAAGGCTTGCCACAGCAGATTGAAGCCGAAATTTACGCAAGAAACTATCTGTATGAGTCTGAAAAAAAGCTGAGTGCAGATTTTGAAAATAACCATTTGAAAAGTTATCGTATTGCAGGGTATCAGCAATTGTTTATTGGTAGCAGGAAGTATTTCTCTGTTGATGCCAAAATAAAAGGAGACTATTAATAGTCTCCTCCGGCGCCGCCGCCACCAAAATCTCCTCCGCCAAAGCCTCCGAAACCACCGCTATCTCCGCCGCCTGACCAGCCACCTGAAGAGCTTCCCCAGCCTGTGAAAGTGGTATAGGGTATCCAGCCACCACCACCGCGATTACCGTGGTTTCCGCCTTTACCCCGGCTAAGGATGGCAATAATAACAAAAATGATGATGATAACCACCACGAATCCTAACCAACTACCGTCGCCATCATCTTCCTTATCATCCTTAAATTCGCCTTTGGCATAATTAATAATTTTATCAGTAGCCACATCAAGCCCTTCATAATATCGGGCTTCTTTAAATCTCGGCTTTATGTCTTTCTCAATGATACGTTTACTGTAAGCGTCAGTTATAGTGCCCTCCATGCCATAACCGGTGGCAATAAATACTTTTCTGTCGCCGGGAGCCCATAAAACAACAATACCGTTATTTTTGCCTTTTTCGCCTATACCCCATGCTTTACCAAGTTTAAAGGCATATTCGCTGATATCGTATGGCTGAACGGTCTTTACTATTACAATCGTAATTTGCGTAGAGGTGGTATCATAATAACCCTTTAGCTTCGCTTCCAGTTGTGCGGTCTGGTCTGGGCTCAGAAGGCCACCCACAAAGTCATTGACAAATCGGGCAGGGTTCGGCTTTTCCGGTATATCCTGCGCAAAGGCCAGGCTTTGCAACAAAAAAAATAATATGAGCAGTTTTTTGAACATTTTCTAGTGGTTGTTTACACACAGGTAAACATTTACAGGCTAAGGTATAGGGTCGGTTGAGATATCATCAGATAATTCGTTGATATCGTCAGAACGATACGGAAAAAACTTCTTTAATTGATTTCCCGTTTCCCGGATTCCCATCTGCAGGCCTCCGGCAAAATCTTCCAGTAAAAAGTATTGTCTCATGCTGTCTCTTATACCATCCCAGAAGTTAGTGGGTACCACCTTATCAATGCCTTCGTCTCCCCAAACGGCAAACTTATGGCTTCCGTAAGCCAGATAAAACAAAACCCCGTTGCGTTGGGCGGTTCTTTCAAGGCAAAGAAACTGAAACACCTGTCTGGCCCTTTCAGTGGGGTCTTCTGTAGGGCATATTTCCTCAACATGCACTTTTATTTCGCCAGAAGTGTTCAGTTCGGCATCTTTAATTGCCTTCACAATTCTTTCTTTAGCGATTTCCGTCAGAAACATGATTGTATGAGATAAGATGTGCTGAGAAACAAAACAGCACATACAGGCTTTACTAAAGCCTGTATGTGTCTGAAAATACTTCTTTAAAATCAGAACTTAACGGTTGGTGCAGCCTGGGCAGCGTCTGATGCCTGGAAGAAGCCTTTCTCGCTAAATCCGAATATTTTTGCAAAAATTACAGCCGGGAAACGTAATGCAGCAGTATTGTAGGTTTGTACGGCTCCGTTAAACTCATTACGCGCCACGCCAATTCTGTTTTCTGTACCCTCCAGTTGGGACTGTAGCTCCAGGAAATTCTCGTTGGCCTTCAGTTGCGGATACTGCTCAACACTTACAAGCAAACGGCTCAAAGCCCCGCTTAACTGGTCTTGCGCTGCCTGAAACTTCTGAATGTTTTCAGGTGTAAGGTTCTCAGGGTTTATTTGCATAGAAGTGGCTTTAGCACGGGCTTCTATTACTTGTGTAAGCGTGGTTTTTTCAAAGTCTGCTGCTCCCTTTACTGTGCTTACCAGATTAGGTATCAGATCTGAACGGCGTTGGTATTGCGTTTGTACATTAGACCATTTACGTTTCACTTCCTGATCTTTTTCTAAAAGGCCATTATATGACGAGCAACCATAAACGCTTAAAAGTAAAATAATACCAATTATAATTAAGGTGCTTTTTTTCATTTTTTCGAAATTTTGTTTGTTTACTGAAATTTGATTCAAATGTAATAATTAGAACATGATATGCAAGAATTACATATAACAAGTGGATTAAAACCGTTATAAACGGACGTTTTAACCCATCCACAATTGTATGTATGCCTGTTGCAATTCTGTAGTATCGGCCAGATTGCCCAATTCTGAATTTTCTTCATCCAATAAATCTCTGCCTGTGTCTGCTATGAGATTCCAGTTACCCCAGTTGCTGCAAACATCATAATCGGTCAGCACACTCTCAAAGTAGGTGGCTCCCCAGGTCCAGTCTATGCCCAGCTCTTGTATCAAATGCTTGGCAACCGCTTTTCTGCCCATTTCAGACATGTATCCTGTCAGACTCACTTCTTTCATGTTAGCATCAACAAATGGTATGCCGGTTTCTCCTTTTACCCAGGTATCAAACGTTGGGCGGTGGCGTTTCCAGGGTTTCATCAGGTCGTTTTTTATACCACTGGCCTTAAACATGCGTGTGCCATGTTTTAATGCCGAAAAGTGATAGAAATCTCTTTTGAGTAACAGTATTATTAACCAATAAGCAGACTCTTTGTTTGCTGTCTCGGCTTCAAAACGTTTAACTTCTTCATAAACCGTGCGCGCCGAAATGCAACCGAGGCTTAACCAGCCCGACAGTTTTGTAGAAAAATCGGCACCTAACAGACCGTCTCTTGTTTCTTTAAAGGTTCTCAGCAGGTCTTTTTCCCATATATACTCATTAAGCCTGGCCAGTCCTTCGGTTTCACCACCTGCAAACTGAAATGCTGCCCGGGTATCGGCTACCGGGGCTGTTTCAAAACCCAGCTCCTGATAGGTAGGCAGGTTACCGGGTTCAATACAGTCAACAACGGGCAATTGCCCGGGTGATTGAAATGTTTGGCGTACCGGTGTTGCCCTTTCAATTTTTTTCTTGAATTCGGCAAAAGTTGCCGGTATAAAGTTTATCTGAAAGGGCAGGTCGCGGGCATGAAAAAGCGTGGCCGACCAGATCAGCTCTATCTCGATATTCATCGGCTTCAGTACTTTAGATAAAGAAGCTTCTATGGTGGTTTCGTCCTGCGTTACTTCTTTGCTTGCATAAACTGCGGCAGCGTCAGTGTCTTTAGCTATTTTTGCTATTATATCTTCCGATATACCCCTTCGTATTATTAAATCAGAGCCTTTTTCCTGAAGGTTTTTCCGAAGATTCTCAACGGCTTCCAGCAGAAATTTAGTTCTGAACGCCCCTGTTCTTTTAAAGCCCAGAAAGTTTTTGTCGAAGTATCGGTCATCAAAAACATAAACCGGAATCACATTGCCTGCTTTAGAGGCCTCTAAAAATGCCTCGTTGTCATGAAGCCTTAAATCGTTTCTGAACCAGAAGATTATATTTTGCATGAGGATTATTAAAAAGTTTGATGCTAATGTCTGGGGTTTGGTTTTAAATCAAATGGCTTACACAAGCCCCGTTAGACAGAAAAAGCCCTCGGCAGAGGGCTCCTGGATTTATAGTTTTGTCTTTAAAAATGCGGTCAGAATTTCCAGGCCTTTCTCAAAATGTGTATTATTATTGATGATAATATCTGCGTCATACTTGGTGGGTTCTATAAACTTCTCATAAGTGGGTGCCACGTGGTTTTCCCAGCGGTACAGCACATCTGTTAAGTCGTAGCCACGCTCGTTTCCGTCGCGTATAATCCTTCGTTTAATCTTTACGTGTTCGCGTGCGTCAATAAACACTTTCAGGTCTAGCAGGCGCGATACTTCTACTGAATGAAAAACAAAGATTCCTTCAACTACAATGATAGGCGCCGGATTGAAGGTCAGAATTTTAGGAACAATACTCGGGTTATTAAAGGTATATTCTTTCTGCTGAACCACCTTTCCGTTTTTCAGGTCTTCTACATGCTGGGCATATAATCCAAAATCTATGGCCTCGGGTAAGTCGTAGTTCTCAATGTTGTTCAGGTCTTTAGGCACTAAAGCCTGCGGACGGTAATAGTTGTCCTGAGAAATAAGACAGATATCCTGAGCCGAAAATGCACTTAACAACTGATGCAGAAAATACGTCTTTCCGGAAGCGCTCCCACCTGTAATACCAACAATATATGGATTCATGCTTAAGCCAGTACTTGTATAACTTGTTCCAGTATAAATCGACCGTCAATATTGCCCAGTGCTTCGTCAGAGGCGCGCTCAGGGTGCGGCATCATGCCAAATACATTTTTTCCGGCATTTGTTACGCCTGCAATATTTTCAATGCTGCCATTAGGGTTTGCCTCAGCAACAATATTGCCTGCTTCATCACAATAGCGGAACAACACCTGGTCGTTGTCGTTAAGTCTTTTCAAGGTGTCTTCATCAGCAAAATAGCGGCCATCGCCATGGGCTATCGGTATTTTAAACGCTCTGTCTTCCAGGCCGGCCGTCAAAAGCGCAGTGCTACTTTGTGGTTTCAGATAAACATTGCGGCAGATATACTTTTGAGCAATGTTTTTTAATAAAACACCCGGTACCAGCCCGGCCTCTGCTATTACCTGAAAACCATTGCAAATACCCATTACATACCCACCCCTGTTGGCATGAGCGATAACCTCGTTCATAACAGGCGAAAACCGGGCAATGGCTCCCGAACGGAGATAGTCTCCATAAGAGAATCCACCCGGTAATATAATAAAATCACAACCTTGCAGGTCATGGTCTTTGTGCCAGATTTTAACAATCTCTTGTCCAAGATTGTGTCTTAAGGTAAAAACGGTATCGTCTTCACAATTGGAGCCGGGAAATACTACTACGCCGAATTTCATAATTTAAAATCCCGAAAGCGAGCCAGGGGATTGTTTTATTTTTAGTAAATAAGAAATTTTACGCAAAATTATGAAAAATCTATAGCATTCAGCCTAATATTTTTCAGAAATTGCTGGTAGATATTCAACCGCATCACATTTAGTATTCCTACCCGAATGAAAACCACTAGAAAAATACTTCTTTCTGCAGGCAGTGTCTTGGTATCATTATTAACTTTTTATCTGGTATGGGCCAATACAGGCCTGGGTTCTGAAACAAAACAAAGCTTGAAGATTGATGCCACTGCCTCTTACGGAGACTCAAGCAACAAAGGGAATGTGGTTGGCATACAGGCGTTTGTAGAGCCGGTTGATTATGCCTCTGAAGCGAATTTTAGAAGAAAAATAAGGTTTTATATGGAAGAAGCCAAAAAGAAAAACTGGCTGATACCCAATAAATCGATTGTGGTTTTTCCTGAGTACTTTGGTACTTGGCTGGTAGCCTTACAGGAAAAAGAGCGTATTTACAGCACGCCTGAAATAGAAGAGGGTATGCAGACAATGGTGCTGCGGAATGCAGGCAGGTTTCTTGCAACCTTCTTGAAATGCCCCCCAAACGTACAGGATAAGTTGAAATACAGCGTCTTTGCCATGAAGGCGGAAGTTATAGCCAGGGTTTATCAGGATACATTTGCTTCTTTGGCTAAAGAATACAAGGTTACCATTGTGGGTGGGTCTGTTTTATTACCTGACCCCGTGGTTGAGAATGGCTTGCTGAAAACAAGAGGGGGGCTATTGTATAACACATCAGTAGTTTTTGAGACCGATGGCACTATTAATCCGCAATTAATTAAAAAGGCCTTTCCAACAGCCGATGAATTAGGGTTTATTTGTCCGGTAAAACCAGAGGCCATTCCTGTATTCAATACAGGTGCTGGTAAAATGGGTGTTTTGATTTGTGCAGACGCGTGGTTTTCTGAGGCTTACCAGACATTAAAGAGCAAAAGCGCCGATTTTGTGATAACGCCGTCGTACTCTAATGGTTATGGCTATTGGCAACAGCCCTGGAGCGGGTACTCCGGCGCAAAAACACCTGAAAAGGCGAAGGCTGATGTAGGGAAAATATCGTTAGGAGAGGCCTGGGTTAAATATGCCATGGCTACCCGCGCCAAAGAAGAGGCCGGAATAAAAAAAGGAATCAATGTTTTTCTTCAGGGAAAACTCTGGAATTTAGGCGCTGATGGTTCAACCATTGTGTTAAGCGACTCGGCACATGCCACACCCTTTGTTGGTAAGTCGGCTTTAATAAACCTTTGGCTGTAATTAGGCCATAGCCAATTGGGTTTTTTTAGCTGATGACACCTTTTTTCTAACCTTTTTATATTTACGCTGATACCATATCAGAAAGCCTGTAACAGGCAAAGAGGCGGCAAACAGGCTTGCAATAAAAGCAAGCAGCTTACCTGCAAAACCAAAGTTCTGGCCGGTGTGTAAATCTCTGTTGGCGTGTTTCAGCTTATCTGCCGTAGAGTAGTCTTTAAAGAGTTCGGTTTTAAGTACCGCACCAGAGTACTGATCAAACTCAAAAACATTGCTTTTTTTGTAAATCTGGTATGGATATTTAAGATTTACCTTTATAGTTTCTTTATCATTTTTGGCAAAATTAATATGTGCCTCTTTCCAGCCTCCGTAGGCCAGAGCCACGCTTGAAAGCGCATCATCAGGGCTAAAAACCTTGCCAGGTTGGTAGATAGACGTGGCCTTTTTTTGTTCTGGCATTTTTTGTCCTAAAGCAGCATAGGTAATTTTCTGTACCGGTTTAATGGCCCACCAGATGCCCGTCATGGTTATTACAAACAGAGGTAGCAGAAAATAAAAACCCAGCACATTATGAAGGCTGTAATTGAGTACCTGAAACTTGCTCTTAAAATTAACAGTAAATGCAAACCTGCGTTGGTTTCTCTTACGTGGCCACCACAAATACAGACCCGAAAGCAGCATTACAAGAAAAACCACCACATTTATTTTAATAATCCATTTGCCGGTTTCTCCCAGAAGAAGGCTTTTGTGAGTGTCTTCTACCAGATGCATAAAATCGTGCTCCAGATTATAGCGGCCAAGTAAGGCGCCCGTATACGGGTTGAATCCATAGGCTTCTTTTCGGTATTCTTTTTCTTCTTTATTGCCTTTGGCGGGCTTTGCTTTAGCATCTGCTAATTTTACAATAACAGAACGTGTTGCATCTGAGAAAACCCTGACCTGCTCAATTTTTTTATCGGGGAAAACTCTCTTTGCCTCTGCCTCAATAGTAGCCAGCGATACCCTGGCCGATTTTGACGGTTCAACAAACCGATATTTTCTCAGGGTTAGGTCACGAATCTCTTCTTCAAAAACAAATAAGCATCCGGTAATAGAAACAATAAATACTACAATACCGCTAATAAGCCCACCCCAGAGATGGACCCTCCCCAGCCAATATTTTATACCGTTGTTTTTCTTTGCCATGAGTAAAAAGAAGTTATTTATGCAAAACAATTTTAGATTTATAATTATTAAAAATTACCATCTGTAATTTTAAGTACTATTCATATCTGAATGGTCTCAAATCAGAAGTTCACCGATGCACCTACACTAAATATTCTGCCCTGGGTGTGTTCATAAGTATTAGATACCTGCGTAGCGGTATTAGTGTACTTATGCTTTTTAAGGTTATCGAAGATATCAGTAGCACGTAAAAACAAAGCATTGTTTTTGCCGAAGGTTTTCTGAATACCGATATCCACAAAATGTACTTTCCCTTCCCCTTCCTGTACTGTATTTTTTGGCCCTACCCAGTTGCTTATAATCTGAGCGTTTATTTTTGAAGGCAGGCTGAAATCAGCAAGAACTTTGGCTGTCCAGGCAAACTGGTCTTTCAGTTGGTCACCATTATTGATGTCATCTGAGCTGATTTTCGACCAGAACCTTGAGTAATTACCGTTAACATTGAGCCACCCGCCTATTTTTGCTGCCGATACCAATTCAATACCACTGGTTTTAGCGCCTCGCAGGTTAATTTGTTTTTCAGTAAATATGCCATTTTCTTCGGTAATGTTTTTTTGAATTAAATCGCGGATATCACGCAGAAAAAGGTTTGCGCCTATGTTAAAGTCTTTTATCTGTGTAAATACACCCATTTCGTAAGCCCAGGCGCGTTCAGGGCGTAAATCGGGGTTTCCTACTTTTTGTTCAGTGGTGCTTTTTATTTCAACGTAGGGGTTCAGGTCATTAAAACCGGGGCGGCGTATTCTTCTACCCACAGATGATGCCAGATACGTTTTTGAAGAAAGAAAATACTGCACATGTACAGAAGGCAAAGCGGTGGAATAATGGCCGTTGCTGTAGTTGGTCTGAGAGCTGGCTTTGGTTCTTATATCGGCTATTTCATGGCGATACCCAAAATTGGTTTTCAGCTTTTCGGTATTCCATTGAAAAGTAGCATAGATGGCGTTTACAGATTCATTTGCTTCAAAGTTGTTCTTTCCCTCATCTTTAGGTTTCCAAGTATTACTTTTCTCATCATAGGCATCGGTAGTTCTGGCTATGGTTCTTGTTGTATAAAAGCCCTGATATCCAACTTTAAGGGTTGTATTTTTTACAATTGATGACAACCAGTACAAGCCAGGCAAATGGGTGTTCAACGAAATCCGGTCTTCTACTTTTTGCATTTTAGGCGTTTTGTTCAATACCGGTTCATTGGTTTCCAGTAATGCATATTCGTTCTGGTTCTGGGTTTTGTTTTCGCCAGACTTGTTATAGTTATAAGACAATTGAAATTCATGCTTGCCCAGGTTTTTAGTAATTCGGGCAGATGGGCTGTGGAAATAAACCTTTCGTAACTCAGGAGACAACACAAATTTACCACTCTTAAACTTATTGGTGGCATCAAATATGGAGGTTCGTTCTTCTTTCGATTTATCCTCGGTCTGGTCTCCGTACAAGTATTCTGTGTAAAAATCCCAACCCTTGGTATTGTAGCCTAAAAATCCTTTGGCCGAGTTATTGGTAAACTTCTTGTTTTCGTTTTTTTTCTGGTTCTGAACCTCAGTTTTTTCGCCTGCATTATTCAGTTTCAGTATTTCACCCGTACTTTTGTTTTCAACAATTCTGTATAAACGGTCAAAATTTGCCCCGGCAGTAAGGTTTCTGGCTCGGCCGTTTAATGAAAGCCCACCATTGTAGCCTCCCTGGTGGTCTGCAGTAAAACTGGCTCTGCCAATGGTTTCATATAGTTTTGTTGCCGGTACACCCTTTTTAAGAATAATGTTTACAACGCCGTTTACACCGGCAGAAACCACATCAGCGGTTGGGTTAGCTAGTATTTCAATTCTTTCAATCTGGTTAGCAGGTATCAGATCCAGAACGGTTTCGCGGTTGTTTCCGCTTACACCTATGGGTTGGCCGTTAATCAGAACCTGCGTGTATCCATTCCCCAAACCTCTGAAACGGATGTCTCGGTTATGATTAGGGCTTCCGCCCATAGCAACGCTAGGCATGGCTTTCAGGATGTCGCCGGCAGTACCGCCATTTTGTGATATCAGGTCTTTGCTGGCATACTGAATGGTTTGTGGTTTTACTTTGGTAATACCAATATTGCCTACCACGTTTATTTCCTGCAATGTGTTGGCCGTTTCATGTAGCTGAATCTTAGCTTCGGTTGGGTGTCCGTCAATAATTTCTATTTCCTGGCTGGCAGCCTCGTAGCCAACCATCGTTACCAGTATAGTATGTTTGCCTGTTGTGATGTTTTTAAGGCTAAATTCTCCCTTTTCGTTCGCTATTGTTCCTGCTTTGGTTTTTTTTACCGCAACGCTGGCAAAACTGACGGGCTGGCCATCGGCGTTAACGACTTGCCCCGTTAACTGTCCGTTTTGTGCATATAAGGTTGAGGTGGAGATTAAAAAGAGTAAAAAAGTAGTGTATAGATTCTGCATGCTATTTTGCTTTAGACTAATTCTAAATAGTGGTGCAAAATTAATAACAGAATACAAAAGCGCAATGTTTATTTAAAATAATTCTAAATAAACATTGCGCTTTTAAATTGCCGAAGATAGTAAAGGGGTTATCAGCAGACCCCAGGTGTGATTTAAAAAAAATCAAATAGATTTAACAGAAAACGTCAGTGTTTATGAGTAGCGCTGCCGGGATCGTATTTGTTAAAAGCCTGCAACCATATAGAACGTGATAAACGATAGATGAGCGGAAACAACAAAAACGTTAAGCCCAGATAGCCCAGAATATACCAAAGCCAGTCAACACGCTCTTCAAAAAACAGGTAATAAGCAACCGTGGCAATCACAAACAAAGCTATGTTAAACATATAGCTTACATACATGGCGCCGTAAAAAAAGCCAATTTCTCTTTCGTATTTCAGGCCACATTTGGGGCAATGTTTGTGCATGGCAGTTAGCTGCTTTAGCGCGTACGGATTGCGGTTCAAAAAAACCTCGCCTTCCTGGCAACGCGGGCATTTCATTTTTATGGCAGCTTGTATTTTGTTCATGATATAATTATTTTAGTAGTGTTTCTTTAACGATTATCCAACAGCCTATAATAAGAATAAACCAGCCAAATGCCGGTTTAAGTTTCTCGCCGTCTATTCTTTTCGACAAATAACTGCCAACCAATACACCTGCTACAGTGCAAAGTACAAATTCTGAAATAAACCTGTAATCCAATACAACACCGGCCGAAAAATCGCCTATAGCGCCAAATATTGAGTTAATGGTTATAATGAGCAGCGATGTGCCCACTGCCTCTTTCATGGGTAGCTGTGCAAAAATAACCAGTGCCGGAATAATCATAAACCCGCCGCCTGCGCCTACAAGCCCGGTTAATATACCAACCAGAATACCCTCCAGAAATATCACCCAATAACTCACTTTGGTTTTTACAATTTCATTGTCTTTTTTCCGGCTTTTTATGGTTGAGTACGAAGCGCCAATCATCAGCAAACCAAAAAGAAGCATTACCATCAGGTTTTTACTGAGCGTAAAATGGTCTGACTGATAGATGATTTCCGGAATGCGATGCATCACATACTTACGCATAATAAAAACCATAATAAAAGCCGGAAATGAAAAGAAAAGCCCTTTTCTGATGTCAACCAGCCCTTTTCTGAAATAATCAACCGAACCAACCAGCGAGGTAATGCCTACTATAAAAAGCGAATAGGTAGTGGCTGTGGAAGGGCTAACCCCCATTACATATACTAATACGGTAACGGTTAGTATAGAGCCTCCGGCACCGATAAGCCCCAGAGTAATACCAATCAAAAACGCCAGACCAAAACCTACTATTTCCATAGAATATAAATGAAAAGTAGAAGAGGGTTTAATTAACCGTACTTTTCAGAAATGGTGCAATTTAAAGAAATTATGTCGGTTAATGGTTTTAAACATTGTATTT
Source organism: Emticicia sp. 21SJ11W-3 (assembly GCF_024138715.1). GTDB lineage: Bacteria > Bacteroidota > Bacteroidia > Cytophagales > Spirosomataceae > Emticicia > Emticicia fluvialis. Next base: position 5,111,406 of record NZ_CP092074.1, on the reverse strand, counting down.
TTCAAATATACCAATTCGGTAGATATACTATTTTACGGTAAGGGGCATAAAAAAACCCCGAGGCACTTAAATTATCCTGAATCCTGATTATTTTTGTTAAAAACCTACCAACATCGTATGTATAAGAAAATTACACTTCTTCTGAGTTGCGTTACTTCTACCTTGTTTGCCCAGATTGAAAAGGCTCCGCCCAGGGCAGAGGGCGAATACGCCAATCGATTAATAATCAGAGGCGTTACCCTTATCAACAGCACCGGAGCACCACCCGTAGGCCCCGTTGATATTGTAGTTGAAAAAAACAAAATTGTGCAGATACGCCAGGTGGGTTACCCGGGTGTGCCTATTGAAGAAAAAAGCCGGCCCAAATTGAACACCGGCGATAAAGAACTGAACTGCACCGGTATGTACCTCATGCCCGGTTTTGTAGATATGCACGGCCACATTGGAGGGAAAGCCCAGGGAACCCCGGCCGAATACGTATTTAAACTCTGGCTGGCGCATGGTATTACCACTATCAGAGACCCATCAGCAGGAAACGGGCTCGACTGGACCCTGGAACACAAAAAGAAAAGTGAAAACAATGAAATAACTGCTCCGCGCATTAAAGCCTACACTGCGTTTGGGATGGGGGCTGATAAGCCCATCACCACACCTGAAGAAGCCCGCCAGTGGGTAAGAGCCAATGCCGCTAAAGGGGCAGATGGAATCAAATTCTTTGGGGCTGCTCCGGATATTTTCCGTGCTGCTTTAGAAGAAAACAAAAAGATTGGTCTGCGTTCGGCATGCCATCATGCACAACTGGAAGTAGGCCGTATGAACGTGCTGGCAACAGCTAAAGCGGGGCTAACAACCATGGAACACTGGTACGGCCTGCCCGAAGCGCTGTTTGACGAAAGAACCTTGCAAAACTACCCGCCGGATTATAATTACAATAATGAGCAAGACCGTTTTGAAGAAGCAGGCAAACTCTGGAAACAGGCCGCTGAGCCGGGCTCAGCCAAATGGTATCAGGTAATGGACGAACTCCTGAAACTGGATTTTACACTTGACCCCACCTTTAACATCTACGAAGCCAACCGCGAACTGATGCTGGCACGCAGAGCCGAGTGGCATGATGAATACACCCTGCCATCGGTATGGCGTTTCTATGGGCCCAGTCGTATCTCTCACGGGTCTTACTGGCTCAACTGGGGAACCGAGCAGGAGGTAGCCTGGAAAGAGAACTACCGTATCTGGATGCGCTTTGTGAATGAGTATAAAAACCGCGGCGGCCGCGTAACCACAGGTTCAGATTCCGGATACATCTATCAGTTATATGGCTTTGCTTACATCAGAGAGCTTGAGTTGCTACGTGAGGCGGGTTTCCACCCATTAGAGGTAATAAGAGCTGCTACATTAAAAGGGGCTGAGGCGCTGGGAATGGCCGACCAGATAGGCTCGGTAGAAGTAGGAAAATTCGCCGATTTCGTAATAACAGAAGAAAATCCGCTGGCTAACCTCAAAACCCTGTATGGTACGGGCGCTATAAGGGTTAATGATAAAAACGAGGTAGTAAGAGTAGGAGGGGTAAAATACACCGTAAAAGATGGTGTGGTATACGACGCCAAAAAACTACTGGCCGATGTGCGCAAGATTGTAGCTGACGCCAAAGCGAAAGAAGACTTTGAGATAACTCAACCTGGCATTCCGCAAAAAAAGGCTGCAAAGGTTCAGGGTTCTACCAAATAACTGACAGGTACTAAAAAGGCGATATAGTTTCTTCTATACCGCCTTTTTGTTATTTTTTAAAATAATCTCCTCTTGAGAAATGCTTTTCAATCCAGCAATACATCAAAATGAAAAGATAACGGCTGCCCATTTCTTTAATTTTCAGCTTAGATTCGCCATACTTGCGGTTGGTCCAGCTGTTGGGTACAACGGCATACGTGTATCCGCGCACAATTGCTTTTAAGGGGAGTTCGACTGTGAGATTGAAATGCGGAGATAAGAACGGCTTAATGCCCTCAATGGTTTCTCTTTTATATAGCTTGAATGCATTGGTGGTATCATTATATTTGATACCCATCATGTTTTTAATAATGAAATTGGCAATGCGGTTAATAAACTTCTTGAGGGGCGGATAATCAATCACTTTTCCACCTTTTATCCAACGGCTGCCATAAACCGCATCTACGTTTTTCTCAAGCATGGTTTTATAATACTTCACAAGGTCTTCGGGGTCGTCAGACATGTCAGCCATAAATACAGCCACGCAATCGCCTGTGAAACGTTCCAGGCCATACCGTACAGCGTAGCCAAATCCATTCGGGCCTTTATTGGTTTCAAAAACAAGTGTCGGAATTTCTCCGGAAAGCGATTCAAGAACAGCCAGTGTCTGGTCTTTAGAGTTATCGTTAGTAACCCATATTTCGTGAGGAATATCGTGCTTTTTTAAGGTTGTATATAAAGTGCGCAGGGTTTCCGGAATACTCTCTTGTTCGTTATAGGCAGGAATAACAACGCTTAGTTTCATCAGTTTTATTAAATTTAGCTTCTCGCAGGAAGATAAAAGTGCAAGTGTTCAAACATTTTTATTGAATCGGAGGCAAATGTCTGAAAACTAAACCTAAATTCAAAGGAACACAAGCCCTGATGCATAAATGAGATAAGCACAAGCCTGGACTGTTGATTCTTTGTCAGAAATTTTATCTTTATGTTATAAGTATAAATATTAATAACTTTGTTTAAACAAGTACTTATATCATATTAGGGGTTTTAGGGGTGGCAAGCCGTAAAATTATTCATATTGACATGGATGCTTTCTACGCATCGGTAGAGCAGCGAGACTTTGCCGATTTGCGGGGCAAACCCATTGCCGTAGGTGGAAGCCGTGAGCGGGGTGTGGTAGCTGCTGCCAGCTACGAGGCCCGCAAATTTGGTGTGCGCTCGGCCATGTCGTCCAGAATAGCCAGGCAGAAATGTCCGCAATTAATCTTCGTAAAGCCGCGCTTTGAAGTCTACAAACAGGTATCAGTAGAAATCAGAGAGATTTTTCTTGAATATACGCCTTTGGTTGAGCCGCTATCGCTCGATGAAGCATATCTTGATGTAACCGAAAACCTGAAAGGAATAGAAACCGCCACACAAATAGCGCAGGAAATAAAAGAGCGAATTAAACAGAAAACCGGACTCACTGCCTCTGCCGGGGTTTCAATCAATAAATTCCTTGCCAAAATTGCCTCAGACTACAGAAAGCCCGACGGATTGTTTGTTATTAAACCCTCACAGGCCGAAAAATTTGTAGAAGTATTAGAGATTGGCAAATTTCATGGAATTGGCAGAGTAACAGCCGAAAAAATGAACAAAATGGGCATTTTTACCGGTAAAGACCTGAAAGCCAAAAGTGTTGAGTTTCTCACAAATCATTTTGGTAAAATGGGGGGCTATTATTTTGATATTGCCCATGGGGTAGATAACCGCCCGGTTAACCCCGATAGCATACGGAAATCGGTAGGAGTAGAGAATACCTTTGACAAAGACTTTACAGAGCCGGAAGACCTTTACAGAGAAATGGACGATATACTGGAACAACTCTGGCGCCGCATGACCCGCATAAAAGCCTATGGTAAAACCATTACATTGAAGATAAAATTCGCCGACTTTGAGAGCATCACCCGTAGCCGCACTTCACAATTACCGGTACTTGAAGAAACATTGCTGGCAAAAATATCTTATGAGTTGCTGCATGCCCTTTTACCAATGCCCAAGGGTGTTCGGTTACTGGGTATTTATTTATCAAATCTGGCTTTTGAAGAAGAAATGGCCGGAAGGCAGCTAACGATTGACTTCTAACGAAAAGAGCTCATCATAACGACGAGCTCTTTTCTATATGGTTCAGATTAGTATTATTCAACCCGGCTTAATTTGATAGTGTTGGTCCGGTGGTTTTCATGAAGAGGCATACTTAGGGTATTTACAAACAAATCTCCGGCAGCAAGCTCTCCTTTTTCAACCAGGGTATCTCTGATGTTAGCCACTACTTCTTCTACACTTTTATCTTTCAGGTGATTGTATTTAAAAGCAGTAATGCCCGAATACAAACTCAACTGGGTTAAAAGCTTTTCGTTTCCGGTGAAGATAAATGTATTGGCCTTAGGGCGGTGATGCGATAAACGAACAGCCGTATAACCAGAGGTAGTAATGCCAATGATGGCTTTTACTTTCAGGTCACGTGCCAGGCGGCAGGCGTTCATTACCACGTTATCGTTTTCTTTTTCTTCAGACTTATAAGAGTCTTCCGTAACACGGGCATGGTGGCGGTAATATAATTTCTTCCAGTCGGCTTCGTTCTCTACTTTTTCAATGGTTTTTACCATTGTTTCAACCGCAAGAATAGGATATTTACCAGAGGCGCTTTCTGCACTTAGCATTACGGCATCTGCACCATCTAATACAGCATTGGCCACATCACCAACCTCTGCACGGGTTGGGCGGGGGCTGTCAATCATGCTTTCAAGCATTTGTGTTGCCACAATTACAGGTTTGGCAGCCAGATTAGATTTTTCAACCAAAGCTTTCTGAATCAATGGCACGTCTTCTGACGGAATCTCCACACCGAGGTCTCCACGGGCTACCATAATACCATCTGTTGCGGCAATGATAGAGTCCATGTTGTCAACCGCTTCCGGCTTTTCTATCTTGGCAATAACCTTTGCCTCTTTTCCCTGCGCTTTTATGTAATTCTGTATATCCTTTATTTCGTCTGCTGTTCTTACAAAAGAAAGGGCTATCCAGTCTACATCATTCAATAAACCAAATTTCAGGTCTTCCCAGTCTTTTTCTGTAACCGATGGCTGAGAAATATTGGTATTAGGCAGGTTTACACCTTTCTTTTGTTTTAAAAGGCCGCCATATACTACTTCTGTAATAACGTCCATTCCGTCAACGCCGGTTACTTTTACTTCCAGCTTGCCGTCGTCCATCAATATTCTTTCACCCAGCTTCACGTCCTGATACATACCCTTATAAGGGGTGCTCACACGCTGACCGTTTCCGATTACATCTTCGTTAGTAAATACCAGTTTGTCGCCAGCAAAAATTTCAACACCCTCATTACCTGTTTCCATCTGGCCTATTCTGATTTTCGGGCCTTGTAAATCCTGCAGAATAGCGCATTTAAAACCATGTTCAGCGTTTATTTTCCTGATACGGCTAATACGCATCTGGTGGTCTTCGTGGGTTCCGTGAGAGAAATTTAAACGGAAAACATTTACACCGGCTTTAGCCAGTGCCAATAGCATTTCTTCACTTTCAGAAGCTGGTCCGACTGTGGCTACAATTTTGGTTTTTCTGTGCATATTTAAAATAAAATATTTCTTAACCCTGAGAACGTCGCAAAAATAATAACTATTTATGAGAATTACCGAATAAACCCTGTTGATTTATACGGCAAGCCTATTTGTGTCAAAAATGACCTAATATATAAGTGCCTAATATTCAGTCGTTTAAATATTTATTAAATGATAATAAAAAAGCAGGTGCCCTATCCTGAAGGTGGTTGAAATATCCTCTATTGATAGCCTGAACCTGCCAAAACACAGTATATAACCCTGAAACCGGAAACCCTTACAGTAGTTAAAAAAGCAGTAAGCCCGGTTTGAAAAAAATAAAAAGAAGTTTTTGCCGGAAAAAAATAATGTGTTAAATTTGTGTCCTTAGTAATTTCAAAAAGCAATTGAAACAAAACGTAATCGCAATTTCACTTCTCCTTCTGCTCAGCTTTTCAGTGTGAGAAACGGAGACTTTGTATAAATCAAAAGCCCTTTCTTGCACATGGTGAGAAAGGGCTTTTTTGCGAGAAAAAAGAAGTAGTAAAAATAACTAAACACCTCATTAAGCAATGAGCCAGAAAATTTATGTTTTCGACACCACCTTACGAGATGGAGAACAAGTGCCCGGTTGCCAGTTAACAACCGACGAAAAGGTTATGATTGCCAAGCAGCTGGAAAAGCTGGGTGTCGATATTATTGAAGCAGGTTTCCCGATTTCAAGTCCCGGCGATTTCAACTCTGTTGTAGCGGTTTCTAAAGCCGTTACAGAACCAACGGTTTGTGCCCTTTCAAGAGCAATCAAGGGTGACATTGAGTCTGCTGCTGAAGCCCTGAAATATGCCAAACGGCCGCGTATACATACCGGTATTGGGGCTTCTGATATTCACATCAAACATAAATTTAACAGTACTCGCGAACAGATTATTGAACAGGCCATTTCAGCAGTGAAGCATGCTAAAAAGTTTGTTGAAGACGTAGAGTTTTATGCTGAAGACTCTGGTCGTGCCGATCTTGAGTTTTTGTCAAAACTGACCGACGAGGTTATCAAAGCAGGCGCTACAGTAGTAAACCTGCCCGATACAACAGGATATGTGCTGCCACATGAAATGTATCAGCGTATTTCATATATCATGAATAATGTGCCAAATGTAGACAAAGCCATTATTTCCATGCACAACCATAACGATTTAGGTCTGGCTACTGCCAATACCATTGCGGGTATTCAAGCCGGAGCAAGACAGGTAGAAGTAACCATCAACGGTATTGGTGAGCGCGCTGGTAATACTTCGCTGGAAGAAGTAGCCATGATTCTGAAAGTGCACAAATCGCTTGGTTATCATACCAATATTGAAAGCACCATGCTTGCGCCTATCAGTAATTTGGTTTCTGATACCATGCGTATGCCTGTGCAGGCCAATAAAGCCATTGTGGGCCGTAATGCCTTTGCGCACTCGTCGGGTATTCATCAGGATGGCTTCCTGAAACATACCGAAAACTACGAGATTATCAGCCCGCAAGAGGTTGGCGTAGATAAGTCGTCTATTGTGCTTACTGCCAGAAGCGGCCGCCATGCTTTAAAACACCGTTTGGAAAAACTGGGTTATAATCTTGATAAACCCGAAATTGATTATACGTATAGTCGCTTCCTTGAGCTTGCCGACAGAATTAAGGAAGTAAATGATAAAGACCTGGTATTGTTGATGAAAGAGGTTGCTGTTTCCTGAAAAACAGGCCTGTCGATTCTGATAAGGGAGTTTGTGAATCTGTTCATAAACTCCCTTTTTTTTGTAGTTTAGCAGATAGAAATTTATTAATCACACCTACTTCATCGAAAAAATGCCTGATCGTCGACATTTTCTCAGTTCAAGCCTGCTGGCTGGTATAGGGCTGGCCAATCTGAATTTTTCTTTTCCTGATAACCAGCTTAAAACTTTAAAACCGGCGGCGCTGAAACCGGGCGATACCATCGGGCTGGTTTGCCCGGCCTATTCGGCATTTTTAAAAGAAGAAGTGCAGATAACCATTGAAAGCCTGGAAACATTGGGTTTTAAAGTGAAAAAGGGCGACCACATGTTTGACCGATACGGGTATCTGGCAGGAACAGATGCCGACAGAGCCGCCGACATCAATAAAATGTTTGCCGATAAAAGCATTAACGGCATAATGGCCATGCATGGCGGCTGGGGTTGTGCCAGAATTCTACCTTTGCTTGATTATAAAACCATTCAGCAAAACCCTAAAGTTTTTATTGGCTACAGCGACATAACCGCTTTGTTGCTGGGCATTTACAGCCAGACAGGGCTTGTTACTTTTCATGGGCCGGTAGGTTCTTCAACCTGGAACAGCTTTTCTGTTGAAAATTTTAAGAATGTATTGATAGAAGCCAATGCCGTGCAAATGACCAATCCGGTAAAAAAAGGGGATAATCTGGTGCAGGTAGATGACCGTATAAATATCATTAATCCCGGAGTAGCTACAGGCACATTACTTGGTGGCAACCTGACTGTATTGAGCCATATACTTGGTTCGCCTTATGTGCCTGATTTTAAGGGCAACATATTATTTCTGGAAGATGTGGGGGAAGATATTTACCGTATGGACAGGATGATTACCCAACTGAAACTGGCAGGTATTTTAAACCAGCTTTCGGGTTTTATATTTGGTAAGTGTACCGACTGCCCGCCGTCAAAAGGAGGCTATGGCTCTTTAACTATGGAAGATATTTTTGAAGACCATATCAGGCCCTTGAGCATCCCGGCATTCTCAGGCGCTATGATAGGCCATATAAAAGATAAATTTACTGTACCTGTTGGTATTAAAGCTACTATTGATGCAACCAAAGGAAGCATTACACTAAACGAAAGCGCCGTTAATAAATAAACAAAAAGCCCTTTCAGTACATATTCCTGAAAGGGCTTTTTGCCTGCAATGGGGGCATTTACTCTTCTTCACCACCAAAACGGCCACCACCAATGGTGTGTCCAAAGAAAAGAGCATTCAGAAACAACTTGTTGGTTCCGTACCAGAATGCCCGGAAATTCGGGTTCTCCGACATCAGAATGATTTTCCCGGCACCCAAATTCTGTGTAATAACAGCGGGTGAGTTTTTAATTAAAGCTTCATTTTTTGGATGAACATAGCCCGCAATTAATGGATTACTTGTGAAAATAATTGGCGTATTATAAGGGTTTTTGGTGTCTTCAAAGAAGATGTTGTTGTCTTTAAACAATGCCAGTTTTTCCTGCGGGTATCCGAAACAAATTGGGTGAGTAGGGTCTATTTTTGTTTCAAATATGGTTCCGGCCGTTTCCATGGCTCCGCTGTATTTCTCCTGCAAAACATAAGGTCTTTTTCCGCTGCCATTGTTATCCGGTCTTGGCTTTACAGTTATTGAAGCCAGTTTTTTATTGGCTGCCCATTCGGCGGCTTCTGTCATGGCAACCAACACGCCACCACCTTGTATGAAGCGTCTGATTTTCTCGTCCGATAAATTATTATAGTTACCACCCGAAAGCACAATATGCGTGTATTTGTCCAGATTAACCCTATTGGCTGTTTCAATATCAGCAAAAGTCAGAGGTATGTTGATGCGTTGGTCTAGCAGGTGCCAAATTTCTCCGGCATCATTGGCATTTACACCCGGGCCCGCCAGCATCAAAACCTTAGGCAATTTCAATTTGCGGAATTTCTCACTTCCAAGGTCAATTCCGGCAGGTGTAAGGCCGGTGGTAGTAGCATAGAAATTAACTCCGTCACGGTCGGCAAGTGTTTGCAGCAAAGCGCCGGGGTCGTTACCGTTGCATATTATTTGTATGGAGCCGTAGTCAAACTTCTGTTCTTTTCCGCCTACAATAGCCGTGAGGGGTTCAATAGCTACTTTAAGGGTATAACCTTTATCTAGTAATTCATAGGCAGTTCTTGGCGCAAAATAGCTGTTCCATTCAAAGAAATAGGCATAAGTACTATTGCCATAAACCTTCCCTTTCGGAAACTCGTTTACATGCACTTTCTCGCCCAGCGAAACAGCTGCTTTAGCTTCAGCCGTAGGCACATTCATACAATATTGTAACGACCACGCCGAAATGTCATAGAAAAGGCTGTCTTCAAACTTGGTTCTCTTCTCGAACATTGATTTGATAAGGCGATGCTGTGGCTGGTTCATTGGTACCGCAAAAGAAGTCGCCTTGTCGAACGCATTGCCGTCTATGGTTTCGTCTTTACCCAGTTTATAAACATCTACCTGGTTTCTTTTTAGCATATTTACCATCTCCCAGGTTTTTACAGCATCTTTGCTTCCACCAAATACATAGGCTTTTACGGCATCATTTGAGCCTTCTTTATAAAAATTGCGCATGTGTTCCAGCAGTTCTACCCGCATTTCGCGGGCTGCTTTCAGCGTTGAAAACGTGGCAGAAACCTGATTGCGGATAGTGAAAGGAAAACTCAGCAGTCCGTTAACTGTTTCCTGCAAATGCCCGCGAGACGATGCTTGTTCGAAAAGTATACCAATAGACCCGTTCACATCGGGTAGGGTAGAGCCTTTTCCGTAGTAAAAGTCGTCGTAGTTCTCTTGTGTATAGTAAGCAGAATTGATTCTGTCTAGCCCCTGAGCGTGATATTTTCCTATTTTGGCTGTCAGTTCAATATTGCTTTTGGGAGTAAGCGGGTGCGTACGTGATGGGATACCCGGTTGAAAAAAGAAGGTAGACGCACTTCCCATCTCATGGTGGTCAGTCAGAATATTAGGTCTCCATTCGTAGAATTTCACCAGCCGGCCTTTACTTTCAGGCATTTGCTGGTACAGCCAGTCGCGGTTTAAATCAAACCAGTAATGATTAGTACGGCCGTTCGGCCAGGTTTCGCTGAACTCCCGGCTGTTGATATCACTTACCAGATTATTGCTTCGGTTGATATTCACCCAGGTAGCAAAGCGGTTGCCTCCGTCGGCATTAATACATGGGTCAATCAGAATAATGGCCTCGTTTAGTAAGGAGTCAACTCCCGGACCCTGTGCCGCGGCCAGATAATACGCCGACATCAGGTTAGAGTTAGTGCCGCTGGCTTCATTCCCATGCACCGAGTAGCCCATCCAGACAACAATAGGCATTTTTTTCAAATCCAGGCTGCCAGATTGCCCCGGGTTCACCAGTTTCTGGTGCTCTGCTTTTATCTGGTCCAGTTTCGCATGGTTTTGTGGCGAGGTTACCGTCAGCAACAATAGCTCACGGTTTTCGAAAGTCTTGCCATAAACCTCTACCTTGAACCGGTCTGATAACCGAGCCAGTTCTTTCATATAAGCATACTGCTCATAAGGTGTAACGTGTTGCTCGCCAACCTGATAACCAAGAAACTGCTTTGGTGTAGGTATTTTGGGGTTATAATTTACATTTTGTGGCAGGTAATAGCTGTCGGCCACCTGCCCGAAAGAATTAATTTGTAAGGTGATGAAGAATAAGAGTAGTATTTTTTTCATGAAACAGATGAGTAGTTTAGGAGGCAATTAAACACTTTTCTGCCTAAAAATACAAAAAGCCTCTGACAGAGAGGCTTTTTGTATAGACAAAGAATCTATAAACCTTAAAGTTTTTCCGGCCAATGCAATGCGGCAGGGTAATACTTAAGGATTTTATATGTTTTGCAATACTGTAAGGCAATCAATTAGAAGCTCTTAGTTTGGCTTCAATGGTTTGCTGGGTATGTGGTACCGCTCTTAAACGCTCTTTTGGAATCAGCTTGCCGGTATCCTTGCAAATACCGTAAGTTCCGTTTTTGATGCGAATCAACGCTGCTTCCAACTGTTGTGCAAATTTTTGCAAACGACCTGCTGATTGGCTAAGTTGTTCTTTTTCGCTCACATCTGCGCCATCTTCTAATAATTTTGTACTACTCGACGTGTAATCAGTACCATTATCATTCTTACGACTCAGCGTTTCTTTAATAAAATTCAGCTCATTTCGTGTCGCTTCTAATTTGTTGGTAATAATTACTTCAAACTCCCTTAGCTCCTCTTCTGAATAGCGGGTTTTTTCTTCAACTACAGCCATAATCGTAATGCAGTAAATTGTTAAAAAATGGGTCTATGCTTAAAAAACGCCACAAAGATAGCGTTTTTTAAGCCCTTAAACAATGCCCTGTGCAAAATATTGGGCAATTGGCAAAAAAATTTATCTTATGGTAATTTGTCAAATGCGATAAATTATTTGGTGTTGCGCAGAATTGCCAGTTTAGGATTGGGTATATTTTTAAAAATGAATATAATGTTAAGTTTGTGTGAAATTTAACAATTTTAAGAAATACTATCTTTTTTCTAAGTTTGCACCCTAAAAACTTCAACAATAGAACTTTCTGTTTATGAATTACATAGAACCGGCTCCGATTAAGGATAAAGAAAATCCGTTGGAGTCAATGATGTCAAGGTTTGATGCTGCAGTAAAAATTCTGGGTATCAGTGAAGAGATGTACTACATCCTGAAAGTACCTGCACGCCAGGTAACAGTAGGCTTGCCCGTAACCATGGACAACGGGCAGATTAGAGTCTTTGAAGGTTACAGAGTTATTCATTCAACCATATTGGGGCCAAGTAAAGGCGGTATCCGCTTTGACCCTGCCGTGAACATTGATGAAGTGCGGGCATTAGCAGCCTGGATGACCTGGAAATGTGCTGTGGTAGATATTCCTTACGGTGGAGCCAAAGGCGGAATAGCCTGCAACCCGCGTGAAATGTCGGCCGGCGAAATGGAACGATTGATGAGGGCCTACACTTTGTCTATGCTTGATATCTTCGGGCCGGATAAAGACATTCCGGCTCCTGATATGGGTACAGGCCCACGTGAAATGGCCTGGTTGATGGATGAATATTCAAAAGCCAAGGGTATGACTGTCAATGCCGTTGTAACCGGTAAGCCATTGGTTTTGGGTGGTTCGCTTGGCCGTACGGAAGCCACAGGGCGCGGCGTAATGGTATCGGCACTTTCAGGAATGGAAAAGCTACGCCTGAATCCTTATCGTGCTACGGCTGCGGTGCAGGGTTTTGGTAATGTGGGCTCTCATGCAGCTCAGCTATTGCATGAGAAAGGCGTAACCATTTGTGGTATCAGCGATATTTCGGGCGCTTATTATAACGACCGCGGAATAGACATTGAAAAAGCAATTGCTTACAGAAATGCCAACAAGGGTACCCTGGAAGGTTTCAAAGAAGCAGAGTTGATTAGTAACGAAGAGTTGCTGGCACTTCATGTAGACGTGCTGGTGCCTGCTGCCAAAGAAGACGTAATTACACATGATAACGCCGCCAGCATTCAGGCAAAACTGATTGTGGAAGGCGCCAATGGCCCCACCTCTGCAAGTGCCGACGAAATTATCAATGAGAAGGGCATTATGGTAGTGCCTGATATCCTGGCGAATGCCGGTGGGGTAACAGTTTCTTATTTTGAATGGGTACAGAACCGAATCGGGTACAAATGGGCCTTAGACAGAATCAACCGTCGTTGCGACCGCATGATGAAAGATGCATTTGATAACGTATTTGAAACATCGCAGAAACATAAGGTATCTATGCGTCTGGCCGCCTACATTGTGGCTATAGACAAAGTAGCCAGCACCTATAAGTTTCGTGGTGGGTACGGTTGATACAAAATTTCAGGATAATTAAAGTATTACTCAGGCCCATTTGCTATCTGTAAGTACAAATGGGCTTGTTGTTTATTAACCATCAGATTTTACACTTAATTCTAATCAAACAGTTTACTGAATGCCTTGAATTGAGTATTTTTGCAGAAATTATTAAAAAATTAAACAGATATGGCAGGTAACAGAACCTTCACGATGATTAAACCACATGCTGTGGCGGATAATCATATTGGTGGAATTATAGCTATGATTGAGGCCGCCGGCTTCAGAATTGTAGCAATGAAAAAAACACAACTGACTCCGGCATTGGCGGGTAAGTTTTACGAGGTACATAAAGAAAGAGGTTTTTACGGAGAGCTTTGTGAGATGATGTCGTCGGGCCCGATTGTACCGATGATTCTGGAAAAAGAAAACGCCGTGGCCGACTTCCGCACCCTTATCGGAGCTACGAATCCGGCTAATGCAGAAGAAGGAACCATCCGTAAGAAATACGCTAAATCACTGGGTGAAAACGCCATTCATGGTTCAGACTCAGACGAAAACGCTGCTATTGAAGGTGCATTCTTCTTTGGTGTAACCGAACAATATTAATAGTATCTATAAAGAGAAGGGCCTTGCCGTAAAAAGCAAGGCCCTTTTTTGTCAGCCATCAATACCCTCATAAAAAATACCGGCTTTCTGGCGTATATCATCTAACAAACTTATCAGTTTCACGCTCATGGAAAGCGGCATTTTTACACTTTCTTTTTTGTTGTGGCGCACGCAATTGTTCACTTCTTCAATTTCGTAATTATATCCCCGTGTTTCTCTGTCAAACGAAAACGTAACCGGCTCATTGTCTGTCTCAAAAAGCGTCAGGGTTTTTGTTTCATGAAATCGCTCCGGTAAATGAATATATCCTTTCTCTCCATAAATAAGCGCTTCTGTTCGGGTTCTTGTGGCATAAGTAGCGTTTAGCATAGCAGTAGCCTGTGGATATCTGAAAACAAAACTTGTTGTTTCGTCGACCCCTGTTTTGCCAGCAATGGTAAAGGCCTGCACATCAGTAGGATAACCTAATATCAAAAGCGCCAGATATGCCGGATAAATGCCAATGTCGAGCAGGGCCCCACCACCCAAAGCCGGGTTCAGTACGCGGCGTTCCGGAATATGAGGCGCAACAAAGCCAAAATCGGCCTGAATGGTTTTCACCTTCCCTATTCTGTCTTCGGCAATCAGTTCCAGGGTTTTTTCTATAGCGGGTATAAACCTGGTCCACATGGCTTCCATCAGAAATGTATCATTTGCCCTTGCTGCTTCTACCATCTGCTGCACCTCTTTCAGGTTCATGGCAAAGGGTTTTTCACAGAGCACAGGTATCTTATTATTGAGGCACAAAATAGCTGCCGACGCATGAGCCGTATGGGGTGTGGCAATATATACCACGTCTAAGCCGGGGGCATTGAAGATTTCTTCATAAGAGCTATAAAAATGGGGCACATTGAATTGCTTCGCAAAGTTTTCAGCACGCTCTGAAGAGGTAGAAGCAACCGCGTACAGCTCAGTATCCGGTACGTTCACTAAGTCGGCTGCAAATTTTTCTGCAATTTTCCCTATTCCGATAATTCCCCACCGTATTGTTTTCGCCATTGTATATATTTATTTCAGAAGCCAACTTTGTATGGCATCAGGTTTAAGAATATGGTTTTTTTGAATACCTGCCAATATAAGCAAAAAACGTTTAAGCGGCCATTTTGTTTAAATGAAAACGGCCGTTGGTATTACCTGGCCAGAAAACAAAACACCCCGGCTGTAGGAGCCAGGGTGCCTGTTAAGCAATAAAAATGTATTATTTGCTTAATTTTATCTTCAGATTTTGGTCTAATGCGTCCAAAAACTCTTCCGTATATAAGTAATGCTCACCGTGGGTTACTTTGTTTCCGTGGATACAAACCGCTAAGTCTTTAGTCATTTTACCAGACTCAACCGTTTCAACGCAAACCTGCTCCAAAGCCTGGCAGAAATCTATCAACTCCTGGTTGCCGTCTTTTTTACCACGGAACTCCAATCCACGGGTCCATGCAAAAATTGAAGCAATAGGGTTAGTTGAGGTTGGTTTTCCGGCCTGGTGGTCACGATAGTGGCGGGTTACCGTTCCGTGAGCTGCTTCTGCTTCCATGGTTTCGCCGTCAGGAGTAACCAATACAGAAGTCATTAAACCTAATGAACCAAAACCTTGCGCTACAGAGTCAGACTGCACGTCGCCATCGTAGTTTTTACAAGCCCAAACAAATGAACCGTTCCATTTCAAGGCAGATGCCACCATGTCATCAATCAGACGGTGTTCATATACAATACCTGCAGCTTCAAATTTAGCTTTGTAGTCTGCCTGATAGATTTCCTCAAAAATATCTTTAAAACGGCCATCATATTTTTTCAGGATGGTGTTTTTGGTTGATAAGTACAAAGGCCATTTTTTGTTAAGCGCCACATTGAAACAAGAGTGCGCAAAACCGCGGATAGAGTCGTCGGTATTATACATACCCATGGCTACTCCGCCTCCTTTAAAGTTATATACATCAAACTCTTTTACGGTACCGTCAGCGCCTTCAAATTTCATGGTTAATTTACCAGGGCCATCAACTACGAAATCAGTAGCGCGGTATTGGTCACCGAATGCATGGCGACCAACGATGATGGGGGAGGTCCAGTTAGAAACCAGGCGAGGCACGTTTTTACAAACGATAGGCTCACGGAAAACAGTACCATCCAGAATGTTACGGATTGTGCCGTTTGGCGATTTCCACATTTGTTTCAGATTAAACTCTGTTACACGGGCTTCGTCAGGCGTAATAGTAGCACATTTGATACCCACACCATATTGTTTAATAGCATTGGCTGCGTCGATAGTTACCTGGTCATTTGTTTCATCGCGATACTCAACGCCAAGGTCATAATATTTAATATCTACATCAATATAAGGCAGAATCAATTTTTCTTTAATAAAACGCCAGATGATTCGCGTCATTTCGTCACCGTCTAGCTCAACAACGGGATTAGCTACTTTAATTTTATTCATGATAATGAGTTTAATTAATAATTACGGTTGTAAAGTTATAAACAGAATATGAAAAATCGTAATTATATGAAACTTTCTGTTGCCAGTCAATAAAAAAAGAGCCTCCAAACGGAAGCTCTTTTTAACTTAAACCAAAGAAAATTATGAAAATTAATAAAATCTTATTTGTTCAGAAGTTCGTCAAACGACAACGACACATAATACATAGAACCTACCGATGCACTTCCGTAAGCCTGTATGTAAGGCTTGCCACCAATGTTGGTACCACCCACTTTCAGGATAGACTTAATGCTTGGTAATTTAAGACTTACCTGTGCATCTATGGTATTAATGGCCGGTACAGTTGTGTTTGAAAAGAACCCGATGCCGGTTGTTGTTGGCTGGTTAAAGCTGGCTTCCCAAACAAACGAATTCTGATGTTTGAAATTAATATTAAAGCCTATTTTGTTGCCACTGCCCAATCTTTTACCAAAACCCAGGTTGTAACGGTATTCTGGTGTATTAAAGCCTGCATATTGTTGCTCGGCCGATGGCGTAAAGTTTTTCAAACGGTTATTGGCTATGTTACCGCTCAGGTAGAAACTCTTAACGAGCGAGTAATTCAGACCAATTGCCCAGCCGTCAACTTTTATTTTTTCTGACGTATTGGCTGGTCTTGAATAACCCAATCTTGTGTTTGCGCTTGATACGCCCGACTCAATCGGCAGACCCGGCCCGGCAGCTTTCGTAGGCACAACCACCGACACCCCACCTATAAAGTTTCTGTAAGTGCTGGTATAGTAATAAGCATCTACAAATAGTTTTTTAGCTATTAAGCCTTTGTAACCGATTTCAACTGACTGGATGCGCTCTGGTTGCAGGGTCTTAGCTGAGTACTTAGGCAGTGAGGCCAAAGCATAAGCAGGAACCACCTGAGTGGTAACGGCAGTAATTTGAGTAACCACAGTGCTTTGAACGTTGTTTGCAATGGTTGTTTGTATGGCAGGCGAAGCCATTGTTTGCGCAACGCCGGCAGCAATGGCAGCAGGAGCCTGGTCGGCAGGTATTTGTCCGGCTGCTACAGCCGCATTTACCTGAGCCGTAACGCCAGCGGTTACCTGAGCCTGCACCGCTGCGGTAACACCTGCTTTAATGGCTGGCAACTGTGCATTTACCGCCTGCGTAGCATAGGCTTGGGCCTGTGCTAAAACCGTCTGTGTGATATATTTTGTTGGGTTAGCCTGGAAGTCATTCAACACAGGTAAGGCAATACCATTGTTCAGATTATATCTGTTCACAAACTCAGGCAGACCACCAATCAGTGTTCCGGCCGGTGTTTTAAGGTCAATATATTGATTCTGAGTAGTTGGAATTCTGAAACCTGTCTGGTACGATACGCGGATATTCTGCTCACCAAAAGAAGCAACCCCTGAAACACGCGGTGTAAACTGTCCTTCAAAATTCTCGTTTTTATCATATCTCAAAGAGCCGGTAATTTTAAAGTGGTCTTTAAACAGGCTTTTAGCAGCCTGTACGAACGCGCCATATTCGTTAATACCGATGCTGCCGTTTCTGCCTTCTTTTCTGTCGGCAAACAGAGTTCCGTCAGACCGTAAATCATATTTTCTGAAGTTGGCGCCAGCCAGCAGGTCAATAAATTTAATCTGATTTTTGAAGTTATACACCCCTTCGGCATGGTACATGTTGGTTTTGTCAAGAAAAGCACCACCACCATTGGCAATTGGTAAATCTCTGTATTTTTCAAGCAAGCCATCGTAAGCGGCTGTGCCCGGTTGAGGCATACCCTGGTCGGCTACTGCACGGGCTGCAAGGTGGGCCTGGTCTGCAGCCAAACCGCCACTTCTGGCCTGAACGAAGGCTCCTACATATTGCCCGAACCACGTTTCATGCGGCTTGATAGAGTTAAGCATTGAAACGGCCGTTAAGCCAGTAAAATATGACTGACCCGAGCGCTCTTGTGTTGTATAGGCACGAAGCGTGAAATTGTCGCCTTTCAACTCAAGCTTGGCTTGAGTAAGGTTAAAGTTTCTTAACGAATAACGGCCAGTGCCGGTATAGGCAGTGGTACCATAGCCATAGTTAACCTGTGCAATGGCTTCCACTTTTTCGTTCAATCGATAGTGTAGTGCAACATTGGTCTTAAAACTTTTGGTGTTGTAGTCAATCATGTCTACCTCTTTAAAACCGGTGCGGCTTACATTAGTATTGGCCGGAATAAGCCCCGCTGCGGCTGAAGGAAGCAAACCGGCGTTAATCATGCTGTTGGCTACGGTTGTCATGTTTGCCTGTACTTCATCGCCGTATATATTCATACCGTCGTAGTCTGTTTTTACACCTGCTCCGCGTGAGCCATCCTGTACACCGCCCAGGTTAAGGTTGGTGTAATTGTTGGCCTGCCAGTCTTTAGCCGTTATATAAGAAAGGTTTACCTTGAAGGCAAGCTTATCATTAAATGCCTTTGCATAACGAAGCGATAAATCGTGGAACGGCGTAGTAACAGTAGTACGGTTTGAGGCCGTCATCACCCCGCTTTTGGCAGTTGCGCTTAAACCCTGATACAGGAACGGGCTTTTGCTGTTCATCAGAATCAGACCATTAATGGCATTGGGGCCATAAAGGGCCGATGCAGCACCAGGAAGCAATTCTACGCTTTCAACGTCAAGTTCTGGCATACCCACAATATTGTCAACAGGGAAATTAAGCCCCGGTGCCTGGTTATCCATACCGTCAATCATCTGTACGGTGCGGGGGTTTCCGGTTGCACCAAAACCACGCATATTGATTGATTTGAACAATAAGCCCTGGGTGGTCATGTCTACACCTTTCATGCTTGCAAGGGCATCATAAAAAGACGGAGCCGCTGCTTCACGAATGGCACGAATATCCATTTTTTCAACAGCAACCGGCGATTTCATCACGGTTTCTTCTACACGAGAGGCAGCCACTACAACCTCCTGCCCTAATATGGACTGCTCTTTCAATGCAATTGTAATAGCAGCATTATTGCCTGAAACACTTACTTCCTGGCTTTCATAACCTACCGAAGATATTACTATCGTAAACGGCGGCGGTGTAGACGTACTGAAAGAAAAGTATCCTTTAGTGTCGGTAATCGTACCAATTACCTTACCTTTTACCTGCACACTTACTCCAATCAAAGGCTCTTTAGTAACAGCATCTGTTATAGTACCTGAAACTTTGGTTTGAGCAAATACAATATGGGTAATAAATAAGTAACAGATTCCGAACAATAATTTTTTTACGGAAAGTTTGAACATGGGGGTATTGGTTAGTGAGTTAACAAAACGTAAATTTGTGTCAAACATAGAAAAGAAAAAAGTAATATGCAAGCATACTATCGCTTGATTTTATAAAAATTTTACAATTTTACCAAAAAATAATTATATAAGCCCCGGTATATTACTTTTCGGTATCGTTTTTTAATTTTTGCTGTAGTTTTCGGGACTAGCCACCCCTCAACGCCTCATATATTATCTATTTAACTGTTTTACTTATCGTTTTGGTTTTTGATTGGCAACTCCCCGGCATGGCTGCCTATTGTTAGTGTAAAGCCGCAAAGCTGCCAACAATACCAGTGCACTGAGCAAGTCGGGTTTATGAGAGCCGGCCATGTAAGCATCAAAACAAATTCGGCCACCTTAATGAAGGCACAGCCGGGTGTTTACTGTATAAAAAATAGATATTTTTGGATATAAAGTCGTAAATCTGATTAACACAAACTTAATTTTGGTGGAATGTTAAAGAAAATGTAGTTTTACATGCAGTTGATTTTGAAATAGCTTATAACTCAAAAGTAGAATACTCTCAAAAAACCAAAGAATTATCAAATCTTCAATAGCATCTAAGTAAGCAATAAGATTGTATTCTCAACTTTTGTACATTCCTTGATTATTTACTCTGATATTATATTAACACTTAGCGATTTTAATGGAAAACAATTATGTAATCATTATGGCCGGAGGAGTCGGAACACGATTCTGGCCGTTTAGTCGTAGTACCAACCCAAAACAGTTTCATGATGTACTGGGAATCGGTAAAACAATGATTCAGCAAACTGTTGAACGTTTTGAAGGTGTTTGCCCAAAAGAAAACATCTACATTGTTACCAGCGAAGAGTACTACCATATAACAAAACAACAATTGCCGTATCTGTCTGACGACCAGATATTACTAGAACCGAACCGTAGAAATACCGCACCGTGTATCGGTTATGCCTGTTATAAAATAGCCTCTAAAAATCCGGATGCCAATATCGTAGTTGCTCCTGCAGACCACATCATTCTGAAAGAAGAAGAGTTCCGTAAGAGAATCAACGTTGCCTTGCATTTTTCGGCCAGTAACGACGTTTTGGTAACGTTGGGTATTAAACCAACCAGACCTGATACAGGTTATGGATATATTCAGTTCACAGAGACGGAAGGCGATATTAAAAGGGTAAGAACCTTTACAGAAAAACCAGACCTTGAGTGGGCTGTTAAGTTTGTAGAAAGCGGAGAGTTTGTCTGGAACGCCGGTATCTTTATCTGGAATGTGAAGACTATCAAAAAGACTTTCGAAATGTTTTTACCTGAAATGGCTGAAGCATTTGAAGAAATCAAGAAAGACTTCTACACCGCCGGTGAAGCCGAGGCACTTAAAAAAGCGTATCCGCAGTGCAAAAGCATTTCAATTGACAATGGTGTGATGGAGAAAGCGGAAAACGTGTTTGTGGTGCTGTCTGATATCGGCTGGTCTGACCTCGGTACCTGGAAATCATTGTATGAGATTTCAGACAAAGACGAAAACCAGAACGTAATAGACGGTAACACTTTGTTGTATAATACCAGTAATTCAATCATCAAAACTCCTGCCGACCGCCTGGTGGTTGTAAATGGCCTTGATGGTTATATAGTAGCTGAATACGATAACGTGCTTATGATTTGCCGTAAGGAAGATGAGCAGAAAGTTAAAGAGTTTGTGGCTACGGCCGGAACGAAAGGTAAAGAGTTTGTTTAACAGAAAACCATGGCTAAGAATAGTGTTTTAATACTAAGCTTGTGTCTGACCCAGTTTGCCTGCTCAAACGTGGAACGTCTGGATACTACCGAAGTGAAAGAGGAAATGGAAGGACACAAAATAAAGAAGGTGTCGCCCGCCCAGATAATGGAGCAGGTAGAAGTGTTGGGTAGCCGGATAAGCACTGATTTGTCAGGCGAACTGGAAAAACAACTGAAAGGTGCAACAGGGGCGCGTCTTGAAGAAATATGCCAGCTTAAAAATATCCCCTTGCTTGATTCAGTGGCAAACAGGTATAACCTGAAGGTGCGCTTACTGGGCCAGCCAGACATTGGCAGCAATAAAACCCTGTATGCCAAAGAAAAAGAAGTGCTTGAAGCCTATGCAGATATTGCGGCTCAGAAACAAACTTTGAGCAGCAATATTCAAAGCGTTGGCGACTCCCTCTATATCTACACGGCTCCTATCGCAGCTGAAAAAGGTGCTGGGAAACTATGTTTCAGCGATAATTCAGGTTTTGCCGTCTGGAGCATCATCCTGAGAAAAGCAGACATTATCAAGAGTATCAAGCCTAAAAAATAGAAAGAGAGCTATCAATGAAAGATAGCTCCTTTAACTAAAACAAAACTATAAAAAACCTAATTTTGAAAATCCTTAGTTGTTCATATTATTACTTTCTCCTGCCTTCACGTCATCGTTCTTAACCGATTTGGTTTTCTTCTCTACCATTCTCATATTTCCTATTTTGTAACTGAATGTCAGCCTTACGTTCTGGTTGTAAATATTATTAACACTTACCTGATTAAACTGCGCCGAGTTTAATGTTGTTTTTACTTTTATACCGCCCAGAAAGTTCTCGGTAGCTAAGCCCAGGCTTCCTTTTTTGTTTTTGAAATCTTTTCTGAAACCAAGCGAGTACATATAGAAGCTACCCTGGGTACCCTGCAACTGTATCTGGTTACCTCTGAAAAAGCTAAAGCCTTGTATACCCCAGCCGTTTTTCAGCTGAATCTGCGTTTGCAGACGGCCACCTATAACCACACCGTCGTTACTGATAAGTGACGACACCCCGTCTGAGCCCTGCGCCATACCTTCCAGATAGCTGTAGTATAGGTCAATACCTGCATTTACCGACCATTTTGGAGTAATGTTCAGGTTTCCGAATATGTTCGTACCGTACATCTGTTGTTTACCTATGTTCTCAAATGTGGTAACAATTGCACCGGCCAGGGTGTCAGAAGGTGCGCTCAGGCGCAAGATAGAATTGTTGGTCTGGCGGCCGAACACTGAGGCGTTCAGATAAACCTTTTTGATGTTTGCACTGGCGCTTAGTTCGAAATTGTCAGTTATTTCCGGACGAAGGCTCGGGTTACCAATGGTAATGTTCTGCGGGTTGGCTGCATTAAAGTTAGGGTTTAACTGTTGCAAGCCCGGGCGCTGAATACGCTTGTTATATGCTGCCTTTAAGGTAGTAGCACCAATAGTTTTTGAAACGTTTACACTCGGCACCAGATTACCATAAGAAGGTATATTAATATCTTTTACCTGATCTTTTGCCTCAATAGTTGTGTATTCGTAACGGGCACCCACTTTAAACACATACTTGTTTTTGGTTGAGTAGGTATATGACATATAGCCTGAGGCTATGTTCTGCGAGTAGTCTAGCAAGCCGGATGGGTTTCTGGCATCAGTGGCAAAGTCGCCTGTCGGGCCGGCAAAAAGATAGCTGAAATCGCTGTTTACCTGTCTGAAAATGCCTTTCACGCCTACTTCAAATACCTGATTCTGTTTTATCGGGGTCTGGAAGTCAGTCTGCAACGTAAACTCCTGATTAGTATTACCGTTCAGGTTTTTCTGGCGGCTTGTAAGGCCTCCTGATTCGTTCAGTAAGTCTGCCAGAAAGTTATTTTTAAGATTACTCTTACTGTATTGTGTTGAAACCGACCACTCTTGCGATGGTTTGAAAGTACGAATGTAATCAAGGTTTACATCAATTGAGCTTGAAAGATCTTTGCTGTCTACATTTCTGTATGCCGTAGAATTAAAAACATTATTGGTATAAAGACTGGTGGTGTAGTCTTGCGTTCTGATAAAATTACGTGTACCCAGATTAATGCCCGCGGTAAGCGACTGGTTCTTGGCAATGTCATAGTCAAAACCAAGATTATATCTTCCAAACAAGCCGTTGTCAAAGGCATCAGCAGTTTGTTTTGTCAATACCGTATTGCCGCCTCTTAAAGTACTCTGGTCTAGCGAAGTAGCCGCCTTATTATAAAAAGCCCGGCCACCGCCACCCATTGAGATACCCAGTTTACCTTTACGGATATTGCCGTTCAGGCCCAGATTAGAGCCCCTTACGCCTACACCCGAGTCCAGGTTTAAAGTTAACCCTTCAATAGAACTCTTTTTTGTAATAATGTTAATGATACCACCTGAGCCCTCAGCATCATATTTGGCCGAAGGTGAGGTAATCACTTCAACCGACTTGATGAGGTCTGACGGAATCATTTTAAGCGCATCTGCAATACTGCTGGCTATAATGGTTGAAGGCTTATTGTTGATTAATACTCTGATATTAGACGTACCACGTAGCGAAACGTTACCGTCAAGGTCTACCGTCAGCAAAGGTACTTTTCTTAATACATCGGCTGCGTCACCACCTTTAGATGTTATATCTTTTTCTGCATTATACACAAGGCGGTCAACTTTCTCTTCAATCATTGATTTTTCGGCGGTTACCGTCACCTCGTCCAATTGTTTGGCACTGGTAGATAATTTAATTACGCCCAGGTCAATATCTTTTCCTTTTTCAACTTTTATATTATCAATTACCTTGTCAGCATAACCAATAAAACTGATAACCAGCTTATACTCGCCGGCGGCTACTCTGGTTAAAGAAAATTTTCCTTTTTCGTCGGCCATTGTTCCGTCTACCACTTTGTTGGTTGCCTTGTTATAAAGGGCTACGTTAGCAAACTCTACCGCGGTTGTTACGGCCTCATCAACTACAAAGCCGGATATTTTCGAGTTTCCTTTCGGAGCGTTTCCATCAAGGTTAAGTTGGGGTGTTTGCTGGGCATTATTGGGTCTGCCATTGCCGTCTCCTCTCTGGCCGCCCATTCCGCCGGGTCCGCCCGGAAATTGCGCTGCAGCAGAGAAACCAACAAGGGCTGCCAAACTTAGGATACTGATAAACTTATTCATTGTCTTATTTTTTATAATTTTTTTCGCTTGATTGTCTTTTAACTTCAACAAAATAAACAGGTGTTTCCGGTACTTTTTCAGTAAATAGATGAAATCTTGAAGAGTGAAGATGAAAGATAAAATGTAGCTTATAAAGTGCAAAAAAGGTACAGAACAGGCCATAAATCAGGTTTTGATTGCATTTTGAGCAGTTTTGTCGTCAGACTTAACACTTTGGTCTGTTTGGTGTACATTGAGTTATTTTATTAATATAGATTTGTTTAGGCTTTGTACTTTAGAAACCCCCTTGGTTTTGTGTGTAAGGAAAAATAAAAAGTGCAATTATTTATAAAAACTCTTTCATACTTAATGGCTATATTTAATAGAAAAATATCTTATCAACACCTGTTCAGGGTTTTATTTCATATCTTCTTTTGGGGAGTCTGGTCTATTTGGCCAATCATTAACGCCTTAATGAACGGTACGGACAGAGACCATTGGTATCTGACACACATCGTTCCGCTGTCTGTTACGCATATCCCTCAGTTTTTTATTAACACTTTAATTCTGATGCCTTATTTTCTCAGGAAAAGAGGGGTAGGTTCTTATGTGTTTTCAGTACTTGTAATGAGTATTATTTTTATGTTTGTTCAGTATTTTCTGAAACTCTGGCTTTGGGAAAACCCGGTTGACATGAGTGGGCATAAAATTGTTATCTTTGAACTAAAGACTATTTTCCCTATTCTTTTTGTAAGTGCCATCAGTACTGTTTACGGTTTAATTATTTACATGGCCGACCAGGAAAAAACCAAACAGGAAGAAAAACAGGAAAAACTGCAGGCCGAGTTGTCGTTCCTGCGGTCTCAGATAAGCCCGCACTTTATTTTTAATGTGCTGAACAGCATTGTGTATCTGATACGCACCAAGTCGGCAGCTGCAGAGGCTGTTACTATTCAGTTATCTGAACTGATGCGCTATATGTTATACGAAGCCGACGACGTGCAGGTGTCTCTGGACAAAGAAATCAATTACCTGAATAACTACATAGAATTGCAAAGAGTAAGGTTTGAAGAAGACGTTGAAATAAACATGAAGGCAGAAGGAAACATTGGCTCACAGATTATAGAACCTATGCTGCTGATTCCTTTTGTAGAAAATGCATTTAAACATGGAGTGGGCATGATAGACTCGCCGGTGATTGATGTTCTGGTAAGATGTAGCGGTAGTGAGCTGTTTTATGAAGTAAAAAACAAAATAGCCCCTGAGCTTCCTGAAGACAAAGACAGCAGCTCGGGCATAGGCCTGAAGAACGTCAGACGCAGGTTAGAACTGCTATATGCCGATAAACATAGACTAGACATAAAAAAAGAGAACAACTGGTTTATTGTTTCTCTGTTTTTGCAACTAAAAACAATTGGCTCATGACACTCAGATGTATTGCCGTTGACGACGAAAGTATGGGGCGCAAGCTCCTGGAAGAGAACATCAAACAGATACCTTTTCTGGAATTGGTACGTACCTGCAAAAATCCGTTTGAAGCCATGCAGGCTTTGCAGGAAGAAAAAATAGACCTGATGTTTCTGGATATTCAGATGCCGGGTATGCTCGGAACAAAGTTTCTGCAGAGCTTAAGAGAAAAACCCATGGTTATTTTTGTAACGGCCTATGCTAACTATGCGGTTGAAAGCTATGATTTAGATGTAATAGACTACCTGATGAAACCCGTAAGCCTTGACCGCTTTACAAAAGCAGCCTATAAAGCGCTCGAACTTCATCGTAAAAACACAATGCCTCCTGCGCCGGCGGTTGCTGCAACCGCAGCCGACCCTGCCCAGCCTAAACCAGAAGAATTTCCCGAATTTTTTTTCATAAATGTCGAGTATTCGCTGGTAAAAATTACCATCAGAGATATAACCCATATTGAGGGGCTGAAAGATTACATCAAAATTTTTCTCACAACCCAAACCAAGCCCGTTCTTACCAAGTCGACGATGAAGGCCATAGAAGAAAAATTGCCACCCAGACAATTTATGCGTATTCATAAATCTTTTATTGTGAATACTGATAAAATTGAATCAATCAGGGGACAAAGAATCAGAATCGGGGCACATGAGATTCCGGTGAGTGAATCAAGCATTGATGAATTACTGAAACTATTAAACTATTCAAAATAAACCCGTTTACCTTTTTTATCAATGATGCAATACAAGAAGTTTACAAGTCTCTTTGTAACGGGGCTTTTTTTTGCCTTTCAAGGCCTGGCCCAGATTCCTGAAGAAAACAGATTTACTAAAGTTGTGCTGGCCGAAAAGCTGGACGAACCCATGGAAATGGCCTTGCTGAAAGACGGTCGGGTATTGCTTGTGGAGCGTAAAGGCGCCTTGAAACAGTATAACCCCGCAACTAAAGAAATAAAAACGCTTGCCACTATTCCGGTTAATACTAAATACACAAACCGTGAGGGGGTAAAGCGCGAAGCGGAAGAAGGTTTAATGGGGCTGGTGCAAGACCCTGATTTTGAAAAAAACCATTGGATTTACATGTATTATGCAGACCCCGCCGTGCCGAAACACATACTGGCACGCTGGGAGCTGAAAGGAGAAGAACTCGTGGAGGCGTCTAAGAAAATACTTCTGGAAGTGCCAACCCAAAGACAAGAATGTTGCCACACAGGCGGGGGTATGGTTTTCGATAAGTCGGGTAATCTGTATCTGACAGTTGGAAATAACACCAGTAACAGTAACTCTGATGGATATGCTCCTATTGATGAGCGTCCGAATCAGGAAAACTGGGACGACCAGCGGGGGGCCTCTAACACGAACGACCTGCGCGGAAAGATTCTGAGAATTAAACCAGAAGCCAACGGAACGTATTCTATACCTAAAGGAAACTTGTTTCCGGTGGGTACTCCCAAAACCCGTCCTGAAATTTATACCATGGGTCATCGTAACCCCTGGAGACCAAGTATTGACACCAAAACAGGATATTTGTATTGGGGAGAAGTAGGCCCCGATGCCTCTAAGGATTCAGAGCGTGGCCCGCGTGGTTATGATGAGTTCAACCAGGCCAAAGGCCCTGGTTATTATGGCTGGCCGTATTTCATCGGCGACAATAAAGTGTATGCCGACTGGGATTTTACAACCAACAAAATCAAAGCCGATTCGAAGTTTGACCCCGCCAAACCTATCAACGATTCACCCAATAACACAGGTTTAAGAGAGTTGCCGCCTGCACAAAAAGCATTTATCTGGTATCCTTATGCTATTTCTGAAGAGTTCCCGCTGGTGGGTAGCTCGGGCAGAAGCGCAACCGGAGGGCCCGTGTATCATCGCTCAGATTTCCCGTTGGCTAAACGCCCTTTCCCTAATTATTATGAAGGCAAATGGCTGATTGTAGAGTTTATGCGTGGCTGGATTATGAGCGTAACGATGGACGAAAACGGCAATTATAAATCAATGGAGCGTTTTATGCCTAATACAGACTTTGGCAGCGCCATAGATATTGACTTTGCACCTGACGGCGACCTGTACGTGCTTGAATACGGCACGGCCTGGTTCAGAGGTAACGACAACGCACGACTGGTAAAAGTTGAATATAATGCAGGTAACCGCAAACCGGAAGTTCAGATTGCAGCCGATAAGTCAGGTGGGGCAATTCCTCTCAAAGTTAATTTCTCTTCTGCAGGTACAACTGATGCCGACGGCGACGCCCTTAAGTATCAATGGACTGTAAGCAACAAAACTGCTGGCACAAGAACCTTTAAAACAGCAAATCCTGCTGTAAGTTTCGATAAACCCGGCATTTATAAAGCAACTTTAACGGTTACAGATGCGAAAGGTGCTAAAAACAGTAAATCGCTGGATATTAAAGTAGGCAACGAACCTCCAACCGTTGTATTTGATATTTTGAAAGGAAACAGAACGTTCTACTTCCCTAATAAACCACTTGAATACGAGGTAAAAGTAACAGACAAAGAAGACGGAAGCCTGAGCAACGGTAAAATTAAACCAGAGCAGGTAGCAGTTAATATAGATTACATGCCAATAGGCTATGATAAAATAGAGGTTTCGCAAAACCACCGGGGTGCAGATGCCGCCGCTTTTGCCTCAACCGGCCAAAGACTGATTGAAGCCAGCGACTGTAAAGCCTGCCACGTGATTGACAAAAAATCGGTGGGGCCAAGCTATACCGATATTGCCAATAAATACAGAGGTAATGCCGGCATAAAAGAGCAGTTGGCCAAGAAAGTAATCAGCGGTGGTATGGGCGTTTGGGGAGACCACGCCATGAGTGCCCACCCGCAGCTTTCGGTTACTGATGCCACATCGATGGTAGAATATATCCTGAGCATAGGCGAGAAAAAAGCGGTGCAGTCGTATCCTGCCAAAGGCAGCTACACTACTGCTATACCAGCCGGGCAAAAAGAGAACGGCTCATTTGTGCTGAGAGCTTCTTACAAAGACAGAGGCACCAAACTGATGCCTGCGCTGCAATCGGAAGAAACCATTGTGTTGAGAAACTCATTCCTTGACCCTGAGCTGGCCGATAAAGCCAAAGGAACACAAAAGGTAATGACCCCGTCTAAGTCGTTCTTTATTGTTGGTACCGACTCTTACATTGCCTACAACAAAATAGATTTAACCAACATAGACCAGATTGACTTCTACGTGCAGGCAACTACCCGTGTAGGAGCAGCCGGAGGCGTTATTGAAATCCGATTAGATTCACCAACCGGCCCACTGGCAGGCAAAACCGAGATGATAGAGGTGAAAGAACCGGCGGCCTTCCGCCCGCAGGCTAATAACGGAGCACAGCAAGCGCCGCCGCCAATTCCTGGTGTAAGACAAGACATGCAGATGGCCGTAAGAAGAGGAACCGTAATGGCTCCTGTTAAAATTTCATCTGGGGGTGTGCATGATGTTTATTTCGTATTTAAAAATCAGAAAACCCTGCCTACGCAAATCATGATGCAGGTATTGGGCATTGATTTTAAAAGCGGAGCAAATTAATAAGCACCAACTTAACTATAAAAAACTATGAAAACTTTAATCTTAAGAACAATCCTGACGGCCTTTGTGCTGTCAGGATTTCACCTCCTTACCTTTGGGCAAAAACTGGCACCGGGGCCGCAGGTGCTTACTTTCCATTCTGACGTTGACGACACCGAGCAGCCTTATGGCTTGTATCTGCCTAAAAACTATAATCCCAAAAAGAAATATCCTCTTGTGGTTATGTTACATGGGGCAGGGTCTAATCACCGTTTGGCTTTGCGCCGTGTATTTGGCAAAAGCAATGCAGAGGGAGAGTCTGACGTAGAAGCCAGCCGTTATTTTCCTGAATGGAAAGATGTAAACTACATTGTTATCAGCGCTTATGCCCGTGGTACAATGGGGTATCAGGGTGTGGCTGAAAAAGACGTAATGGATATGCTTGCCGATGCAAAGAAGCGTTTCTCAATAGATGAAAACCGTACCTACCTTACGGGGTTGTCAATGGGTGGCGGCGGAACCATGTGGATAGGCCTGAGTTACCCTGATATTTGGGCTGCCATTGCGCCGGTTTGCCCGGCGCCTCCGGCCGGAACCCTCGAAATGGTACCCAATGCATTGAATTACCCGGTTTATTTTTTTCAGGGCGACCAGGACCCGGCCGTAAAAGTTGACTCAACCCGTAAATGGGTGCAACGGTTTAAAGATGCCGGGGCGCAGGTAGAATATACCGAATATCCGGGTGTGAAACACAACAGCTGGGAAAACGCCTACAAAGACGAGTTTATTTTCAGCTGGTTCTCTCAATTCAAAAGAAACCCTTTCCCCGAACGCGTTCGTTTTGCCACCAGCCAATATAAACACAATAAAGCTTACTGGGTAGTTTTTGATGAGTTTACGCCGGGTACTACCGCATCAATTGATGCCCAATTTACTGCCAAAAATAAACTTGAGATTACCACCAAAGGCCTGCTATCTTTTACATTAAAGCTGGATGGGCACCCGTCTTTTAAATCAAAATTGCCTTTAGAGTTAGTTATTAACGGGCAGGCAATTAAGGCAGAAACGGGCTCTGGCGTAACACTTACCCAAAATAATAACACATGGGCAGTTAATACTTCGGGTGCCTTCGCATCAGCTAAGAAACCCGGTGCCGAAGGCCCAATGGCAGAAGCCCTTGCCGACCGCCATATATATGTATATGGCACAGGTGGGAGCCCATCTGCCGACGAACTGAACAGAAGACGCACCGAGGCACAGAAAGCCATGGAGTGGTCGGTTTACAGAGGAGATTTCATTGGCAGAGTAATGGTGTTTCCGCGCCTGTTGAGCGATAAAGAAGTGCGCCCGAGCGATATAGAAAGTTCAAATCTGATTCTTTTCGGTACGAAAGAGACCAATAGCCTGATTGATAAATTCAGTGATAAACTGCCGGTACAACTGAAAGCATCTGCTACAGATTATGGCCTGGCTTATGTGTTTCCGGTAGGAGCGCGCTATGTGTTGGTTAACTCAGGTTTACCGTGGTGGACTCTAACCGAAAACCAGAATGCCATGTCTCGCCAGAACTCCCCGATGCCTATGAATAACATAGCCAGATTTCAGGACTTTGTACTCTTTAAAGGTACCGTTAATAACGTAATAGCCGGAGGAAGATTTAACAATGACTGGACACTCCCTGCCAAAGAGGCTGAAAAGCTAAAAGCATCAGGTGTAGTGGTTTTCAGATAAACATACCGTTTTTTGTATGAAGCGTGCCTTAATATGCTGCAAGTGCAGTATTCAGGGCACGCTTTTTGTTTATTAGTTTTAAATTTTTAGCGGCTTATTTGACTTATTTCGTGAAAAACTTGTAGCTTTGTCACCCTTAATGGCAAAAAACTCTTACATATCGCGTTCTTTCGGGCTTTTAATGTTCGTCATGGTTGTGCTGACGAGTGTTTTGGGTAAACAGATTTACCACAAGCATTCGCCGGAAGCACCTGTTGCCGTTGAGAAGACTAAGGCTGAGAAGGCAAACAAAAAAGATAATTCAAAAGAACAAACGGTTGTAAGAGAGGTATCGCTTGAAGTAGTAGTACCAAGCCATGCTTTTGATTTTGGCCATTATGCTATCCTCGTTCCGCTTCCGCAGATTATTTATGTGGTAGTTGAAACCTCGGTTAAAACCATTACCAAGCCTTTGTACAGACTATCATACTTCGAAAAACTGTACGAACACCACATTGCACCCAACGCCCCATAGTATTTTAGTCCGGCACGGTCTGTGCCATCCTTCTTTTCAATCATGAGTCCGTCATGATGCTTCAATTCAAATTCAATTTTATTTCTTAAATATACCCTCTAATGAACAACAAAGGTGGAATTATAGCGCTTTTGGTTGCCTTCCTGTCAATCAGTGCTTACTTTTTATTGCGTACCTGGAAAGCCAACGACATCAGAAAAGATGCAGAGGCTTTTGCTACCGACAAATCAGGAAAAATTGATTACGCCAAAAAACAAAGATATCTGGACTCGCTGTGGAAAAAACCAGTGTTTTTAGGTACAACAACTGAAGACCTTACCAAACAGGAATTAGGCCTTGGCCTTGACCTTCAAGGAGGTATGAGTGTAATTCTTGAGGTTTCTCCTGCCGAAATCCTTCGTTCGCTTGCAGCCAGCGCAAGAGACCCTAAAGTAGCGACCGCTATTGAAAACGCTCAGAAAAGAGCCGTTTCTACCAGCACAAACTTTGTAGACCTGTTTGCACAGGAGTACAAAAAGCTGGCACCAGACACAAAACTGGCTTCGGTTTTTTCTAATAGCTCAAACCGCGGTACACTTAGCCTTGAGTCGTCAGACAGCCAGGTTGTAAACTACATTAAAAAAGAAGTAGATGGCGCTTTTGACCGTGCCTTCAGAATTATCCAGACCCGTGTTGATAAATTCGGTGTGGCAAACCCTAACCTTCAACGTTTGTCTGGTACTAACCGCATTCAGGTAGAGTTACCGGGTGTTGATAACCCTGACCGCGTGCGCAAGTTGTTATCTGGTGCAGCAAAACTTGAATTCTGCGAAGTGTATACAATGCAGGAAATTGCCCCGGCAATTGATGGTCTTGCAGGTATTTTATTGCAGATGGATATTGAGGCAAGAAAGAAAGCTCCGGCAGCAGCTGAAACCACTACTGCCAGCACGCCAAAAGACAGCTCTAAAAACAGCCTGAGTGCCCAGTTGGCCGGTGGTGCCAAGGGTGATTCAACTAAAGGAGACTCAACTGCTTTGGCTCAACGCCAGAACAATGCTTTCAGCAACCTTTTCATACCAACAGGCTATGGTCTGGCTGTTAGAACCAAAGACATTGCCCGCGTAAAAGAAGTAATGGATCGTTCAGATGTGCGTGCTTTGTTCCCGGCAAACGCCAGCTACGTATTTGATATCAAGCCTCGTGCGAACGGTACCAACACCAGCGAAGAAATTGTGGATATGTATTTTGTGAAAGACCTGGGCAAGGCGCCTTTGGAAGGTGACGTAGTAACCAACGCCAGCCAGGATTACGATGAACGCGGAAAACCTGCCGTTGAAATGCAGATGAATGCAGAAGGCGCCAGAAAATGGAAAGCCTTAACAGGTGCAAACATTGGCCGCCCGATAGCTATTATTCTTGATAACTATGTGTATTCTGCGCCAAACGTAAACGGCGAAATTGGCGGAGGCCGCTCAAGTATTGCCGGTAACTTTACTGTAGAAGAAGCACAAGACTTAGCCAATGTGTTGAAAGCCGGTAAATTGCCAGCACCAACCAACATCATCTCTGAAGACATCGTAGGTGCTACGGTAGGTTCAGAGGCTGCTCAGGCGGGTATTATCTCTTCATTAGTTGGTTTGTTGATAGTTTTGGGCTTTGTGTTAATTTACTACAACAAAGCCGGTGTCATTGCCGATATTGCCCTTATTGTAAACTTGTTCCTGCTGCTAGGTGTAATGGCCTCTTTTGGCGCTACACTTACCTTGCCGGGTATTGCTGGTATGGTATTGTCAGTAGGGGTGTCTGTCGATGCTAACGTACTTATCTACGAGCGTATCAAAGAAGAGTTGGCGCTGGGTAAAACCTTTAAAGATGCCGTAAGAGATGGTTTCAAAAATGCAATGTCGTCAATCATTGACTCCAACGTAACCACGCTTATCACTGGGGTTGTACTTTTTGTTTTTGGTTCCGGCCTTATTCTTGGTTTTGCTACTACGTTGTTGATTGGTATCTTCACGTCATTGTTCTCAGCTATTTTTGTTTCAAGATTACTCTTTGAATACTACATTAGTAAAGGTAAATCGGTTTCGTTTGTTACTAAGTGGTCAGAGAAACTATTTAAAGATTCGAAATTCGATTTTGTATCCAAACGCAAGTTGTATTACACTATTTCAAGTGCCATTATTATTGCAGGTATTATTTCAATTGCAATTAAAGGATTTGGTCTTGGTGTAGACTTCCTGGGTGGCCGTACTTACATTGCCAAGTTCAGCCAGACTGTTAATACCGAGGATATTGAGAAAGCGCTGAAACCTACATTTGAGGGCCAGGCCATTGAGGTTAAAACTTTCGGAGGTTTCGACCAGGTGAAAATCACCACCCCTTATAAAATTGAAAACACCAATACAGAAGTTGAAAAAGACATTCAGGCTAGCGTAAACAAAGTTCTGGCAAATGTAAATGGCAACTCCGGAAAAGTAGTGAGCTCTTCAAAAGTAGGGCCAACCATTGCGAATGATGCCATCTGGGGTGCAATAAAAGCCGTTTTAATTTCAATCATATTGGTATTCGCCTATATTTATATCCGGTTCCGTAAGCTGGCTTTTGGTTACGGCTCATTGGTGGCATTGTTGCACGACGTCCTGATTATCCTTGGGGTATTCTCTATTCTTCGTGGTTTCTTGCCATTCTCGCTTGATGTTGACCAGGCTTTTGTAGGTGCTGTGCTAACCATTATGGGTTACTCAATGAACGACACCGTGGTCGTATTTGACCGTGTGCGTGAGTACTTATCCGAAAAACGCGATGTGAAAGAAGATATTCCTACCGTTATCAACAATGCCTTGAACAGTACTTTGAGTAGAACAGCCGTAACAGGGTTCTCTACCTTGCTTGTACTATTGGTATTATTGATTTTTGGTGGTGAAACCATCCGTGGCTTCGTATTCGCTATGTTTATCGGGGTAATCGTGGGTACTTACTCTTCGTTGTTTGTTGCAACGCCTATCGTTGTTGACGGTATGCAACGCGACATGCGCAAGGAAGCTGAGAAACTGGCCGCAGCAACACCTGTAGCCGCAGAAAGCAAAAAATCTAAAAAAGCATAATTGCTTCTTTAAAATAAAAACAAACGCCCTGGCTTGTGTTAAGTCAGGGCGTTTTGCTTTCAGATGCTATATATGGTGTCAGGCTTTTTGCTCTGCAATTTCAATTAACTGGTTAATATGAGTTATAATGCGCGTATGGGTGCCGGTTTCTATACCTTGCCCGATAACCTGATAGCCGGTGAGCAGAATCTGAGTGTCCGGAAATTTATTTTCCAGGCGCGTTACATAAGCCTGCGCGTCTTTTTGAGATGGCGTAGTGGTAATTGCAGAGAAAATATAGTCGGGTTTCTGAGACTCACAAACATATACGAGTTCATCAAACGGAAGGGTTTGCCCCAGATAGATAACTTTATGGTTGCGGGCTCGGAGTACAAAATTGGCAAAAAGCAAAGAAAGTTCGTGCAGCTCGCCTTCCGGTAAAAACAACACAAATTTTTTCGACTCTTCAGTAAAAGAAGGGCTTTTGCTATCTATGGCCACAATAAGTTTCTGGCGTATGAGGTTAGATATGAAATGCTCTTGCGCCGGGCCAATAGAACCTGTTACCCATAAAATACCAATTCGGCTCAGGAAAGGGTAAATGATGTTTATCATCATATCCTCAAAACCAAACCTATTGTTATTGATATGCATTATTCGTTCAAACTGGGCTTCGTCCAGGTCAATCATGGCAATGGTAAGCGCATGTATTTGCTCCGGATAGCTGTTTTTTTTCTCAGAAATTTCAATAACCTCTTTTGACAGCTGATCGGCAGAGAGCTTTGCAATTTCAGAAATCTTGTACTCGTGGTCTTTCAGGAGCGCTATATTCAGCACCAATTTCAGATCTTCATCATCATAAATTCTGATATTAGTATCGCTACGTTTAGGGGTTATAATATTATAACGTTGCTCCCAGATTCTTAGGGTATGAGCTTTTATTCCGGATAAATGCTCTAAATCTCGTATGGAGTAGTTACTCATTATGTTATAAATTTTCTTAACTTAGGTTAATGTGTGTTCGGGTAATATCCCTTTCAGATGAGCCATAAATCAGTACATCTGATGTCAGTATGCGTTTTCAGGTAAAGATATAACACCAAAACAAAAAAGTTGTTTAAAAAAAATCAGAATAGAATAATATCTGAAAGCGCAAGTTAAGGATAATGAATAAAATTAAGTAGTTTTGCAGGCTGTAACTTAAAGTAAGCAGTCTTTACCAGCGATAAATAATCTCAAACACAAATATGACTACCGAACAATTGAAGGAGTTAAAAGCCAGAGTAGCGGCTTTAAGGGGGTATCTTTGACTACGATAGCAAGAAAGAACAACTAGATGACCTCGAGAACCAGACCGCCCAGCCGGAGTTCTGGTTAGATGCCGAAAAGGCCGAAAACGTAATGAAACAGGTACGCGCCCTGAAAGGCTGGACAGGCGGCTATGAAAAGGCTGAAAGCGCTCTGGGTGACCTGGAAACCCTGTTTGAGTTCTACACTATGGGCGAAGCCACAGAAGAAGAAGTAGACGAAGAGGGCAAGAAATTTAATGAAATACTGGAAGAATTAGAGCTCAAAAAAATGCTCTCTAATGAAGAAGACCAGTTTAGCGCTGTATTGGAGATAAATGCAGGTGCCGGTGGAACAGAAAGCCAGGACTGGACCAGCATGCTGATGCGGATGTATATGATGTGGGCCAACAAAAAAGGCTACAAAGTATCGGAGCTCGACTATCAGGATGGTGATACGGCTGGGGTTAAATCAGTTTCATTGCAGATTGAAGGTCCTATGGCTTATGGATTCCTGAAATCAGAAAACGGGGTGCATCGGCTTGTCCGGGTTTCACCTTTCGATTCCAACGCGCGCCGTCATACGTCATTTGCATCGGTTTATGCCTATCCTTTAGTGGATGACTCAATAAATATTGAGATAAAAGATGCAGATATTGAAATCCAGACTTCCCGCTCGGGTGGTGCCGGAGGGCAGAACGTAAACAAGGTTGAAACAAAGGTACAGCTTACCCATAAACCAACCGGTATTGTGATAACCTGCCAGATAGAACGTAGCCAGCATGCCAACCGCGAACATGCCATGCAGATGTTGAAGTCTAAGTTGTATCAGTTAGAGGTTGAAAAACGTAATGCTGCCAAAGCAGAAACAGAAGCCGGAAAAATGAAGATAGAGTGGGGGTCGCAGATTAGAAGTTACGTATTGGATGACCGCCGGGTGAAAGACCATCGGACAAATATTCAGACGTCTAACACTGAAGCTGTTTTAAATGGCGAGATAGACGAGTTTATCAAAGGGTTTTTAATGGCCAGTTAAACCATTTTTATTTGTTTAAATATTGAAATGCCCCGCAGGAAACTATCTTGCGGGGCATTCTTTTTATTTTTTATTCTCTTTCGCTTCAAATGTATGCGTTGAGTAATACTCTGCATCTTTCTTTCCTTTGGTTAATGAGTAAATCAGAATACCTATACCCAGCAGCACCGCCGGAATACTCAGAATCTGCCCCATGTTATAGGTCATTTTGTCTTCAAATGCCTCCTGGTTTTCTTTCAGGAATTCGTAAAGGAAACGCAATGTAAATACCCATATCAGAAATATGCCCAGCAGCAATCCATGTGGTGTTTTTTCTTTAAAACGGTTCCATAAATAAAACAACAAGCCACACAGAACAAGGCATGAAAGTGCTTCATATAACTGTGCAGGATGGCGGGCAAATGCCTCGGGAGTCATTTTTAATGAACCGTCAGGATTCAGGCTAAAAGTATTGAACCGAAAAGCCCAGGGTACATTACTTGGTTTACCCACTATCTCGTGGTTCATCAGGTTTCCCAGCCGTATAAAAGCGCCCCCCAAAGCCACAGTAATAACAATGCGGTCTGTTATCCACAGAAAAGGCTGGTCTTTGTGCTTGCGGCCATAAATAAACAGCGCTGTAAGAATACCAATAGTGGCGCCGTGGCTGGCCAGACCTGTGTACGGTGGCACAATCATATCAATCAGAAACTTACCGGGGTCTTGTTTGAAACTTTCAAATTCATAAAAGAAATAATGCCCGAAACGTGCGCCTATTACAGTAGCAATTATCATTACAAATAAGAGAGAATCCAGGTCTTTTTCTGGTTTTCTTTCTTTTTTGAAGATATGAGCCATTATCTGGTAGCCTATCAGAAAGCCAGATGCAAAAAAGAGCCCATACCAGCGTAATTCAAAACTACCGAGTTTAACAATAATCGGATTTACATTCCAGGGTATTTCTAAAAATAGCATAATGTAGATTTTAGATTTTTGCCAAAATTATAAGTTTTATCTGATACATAGATGTAAAAGTTTTCAATTGAAGCCGAAAGAACATTTAAAATATCTTAAATTTGCGCCAGAAACTTCTACAAACTATCTGTTGTTATACTTCATACCCGCCAGGCAGGGTATTTTCTGTACTAGCAATACATTAACTGTTACATTATTCTTTGGCAAGTAGCTTACCCGCGGGCAAGCTGGAATTGCATTAAATATTTTTACTTGTTTATGAAAATTAATATCGGAATCATCGGAGGAGCAGGATATACAGGGGGAGAACTACTGAGAATATTGCTAAACCACCCAAACGCCAGCATTGCATTTGTTAACTCTAAAAGCCAGGCAGGTAAACCGGTATATGCTACCCACGGAGACCTTTTGGGCGAAACTGATTTAACATTTGCCGATGAGCAGGATTTCAGCAAAGCTGATGTATTGTTCCTTTGTTCGGGGCATAACGAATCAAAGAAGTTTCTGGCTGAACATACCATTCCGGGAAACATTAAAATTGTTGACCTCAGTACCGACTTCCGTGATGAAAGCAATGGCTTTACCTATGGGCTGCCCGAGCTGCAAAGAGACAAGATAAAAACAGCCGCCAAAATTGCTAATCCGGGGTGCTTTGCCACCAGTATCGAGCTGGCTTTACTGCCTTTGGCAAAAGCCGGGATTTTAAAAGAAGATATACACGTAAGCGCCATAACAGGCAGCACTGGTGCGGGGCAATCGCTCTCTGCCACTACTCATTTTAGCTGGAGAAACAACAATATTTCTATTTATAAAGCTTTTACCCACCAGCACCTGAAAGAAATCAACCAGAGCATCAGGTCTTTGCAGTCAGACTTTGGCAAGGCCGTTAACTTTATACCTTACCGTGGTAATTTTACCAGAGGCATTATGGCCAATGTGTATACCAAATTTGATGCCACCCTAGAAGAAGCGCAGGCGCTCTATAAAAATTATTACAAAGACCACCCCTTTACCCATATAAGCGAAGAGGCTGAAATAGACCTGAAGCAAGTGGTAAATACCAATAAATGTATTTTGCATCTGGAGAAGCACGGAGATAATCTGCTTATAAGCAGCGTTATAGATAACCTTACCAAAGGGGCGTCAGGGCAGGCAGTTCAGAATATGAATCTGATTTTCGGATTAGAAGAAACAGCGGGCTTAAAGTTGAAACCTGCTGGATTTTGATTGAACCATTGTACATTCACTCAATGAATTGGGCGACTATCTAAACAAAGGTTAGTTTTTGCAGGTACATACCGACGTAAGTCGGTATCAAAAATTAAAACTAACCTTTGTTTCTGTAGCCGGTGAATTCATCCGCCGTAAGTAAAAAATCAGAGATTAAAATATCTTCATCCATTTACCCTGTTCCTTCATTACCATTTCTATAATTTCTCTTACCGCACCTTTGCCGCCGTCTTTGGTTGAGCGGTAATTGGCAACTTCAACAATTTCAGCTACGGCATCGGCCGGGCATACAGAAAGCACTTTTCTGTGTTTCATAATCTCCCAGTCAGGTAAATCATCGCCCATATATATGGTTTCTTCGGCTTTCAGGTTGTTATCAATCAGATATTGGTCAAAAACCGAGAGCTTCTGGTCGGTGCGAACACCCAGAAAAATATCTTTTATTCCTAAAGGAGAAAGCCTTTCTCTTACGCTCTCTTCTTTTCCGCCCGATATAATGGCAATAGAATACCCGGACCTCACCGCTTTGCCCATTGCATAACCGTCTTTTACATTAAAAGTGCGGGCCAGTTCGCCGCCTCTTAATGCCAGTACAGTTGAGTCGGTCAGTACGCCGTCAATATCAAAAATGAAAGTAGTAATTTTACGAAGCTTGGATTTTAATTTCAGGTTCATGAAAACTAGAGTGGTTTAAACCACAATATTCGCTTAAATTCGGCTAATTATGGTCGGGCTTGCCAAAATAAATTATCATTATAGGCTTAAATACTAACGCTTGGATACAAAAAAGCGGAGGCTTCTGTTGAAACCCCCGCCTGATACCATTCAGATATTGCGTATTAATAACGATACATTTCTGATTTGAAAGGCCCTTCAACTGCCACACCAATGTAGGCAGCCTGGTCTATATTAAGGGTGTCAAGTTTAGCGCCAACATGAGCCAGGTGGAAAGCAGCTACTTTCTCGTCTAGTTGCTTAGGTAGAACGTACACTTTTTTCTCATATTTATCGCTGTTGTTCCAAAGCTCAATCTGAGCCAGTGTCTGGTTAGAGAACGAGCACGACATCACGAATGATGGGTGACCCATAGCACAACCCAGGTTTACCAGGCGGCCTTCAGCCAGAATAATGATGTCTTTGCCATCAATTTCATACATATCTACCTGTGGTTTGATAGTAGATTTGGTGTGGCCATAGTTTTTGTTCAACCAAGCCATATCAATTTCGTTATCGAAGTGGCCAATGTTACAAACTACGGCTTTATCACGCATGGCCTTGAAGTGGCGGTCGCGAATAATATCAATGTTTCCGGTAGCTGTTACAAAGATGTTGGCACGGGTAGCGGCTTCGTCCATTGTTACTACTTCGTAACCATCCATAGCTGCCTGTAATGCACAAATCGGGTCAATTTCAGTAACCAATACTCTACAACCTGCCCCACGAAGCGAATCTGCCGAGCCTTTACCTACATCACCGTATCCGGCTACAACAGCCACTTTACCGGCAAGCATTAAGTCGGTTGCACGACGGATAGCGTCTACTAAAGACTCACGACAACCGTATTTGTTGTCAAATTTAGATTTCGTTACCGAGTCGTTTACGTTAATGGCCGGCAGGTGCAAAGTGCCGTTTCTCTGGCGCTCATATAAACGGTGTACACCCGTAGTTGTTTCTTCTGAAAGGCCTTTAATATCACCAATCAACTCAGGATATTTGTCAAAAACCATGTTGGTTAAATCTCCACCATCATCAAGAATCATGTTTAGTGGTTTTTGTTCTTCACCAAAAAACAAAGTTTGTTCAATACACCAGTCAAACTCTTCGGCCGTCTGGCCTTTCCAGGCATAAACCTGAATACCTGCCGCAGCAATGGCAGCAGCGGCGTGGTCTTGGGTTGAGAAGATATTACATGACGACCACGTTACTTCAGCGCCTAGTTCAACCAAAGTTTCAATCAGAACGGCTGTCTGTATGGTCATGTGTAAACAACCTGCTACACGCGCTCCTGCCAATGGTTTTGAAGGGCCGTATTCTTTACGGATGGCCATCAAACCCGGCATTTCGGCTTCGGCTAATTTAATTTCTTTACGACCCCAATCGGCCAGTGAAATATCTTTTACCTTGTAAGGAATGTAATTTTTTGCTGCTGACATATCTTTTAAGTTAAATTATCCTTAATAAAAAGTTAATCTGGTTTCTTTTTCTAAAATTTATGCAAAATTAGGATAATTTATTTTCTGAATAAATATTATTTGGATAATTTTATTTTTTGCACCTACGGGGCTCAAATGTTTATAACGGGTTAATATATAACCTGTATCAAGTGCGCTTGCCCGGCTACTTTATAATTGGTATGCTATTTAGGTTGTTTTAAGGTGCAATATGTGTATAATATTGACTAGCAGGAGTTTAGAGTCCAAAGTTTTTGCTACATTTGGTTAATCTGTTTCACCCGTCTTTGTTCTCTATCTATGAAAACCCTGATTGCTGTCTTCTTTGCCTGCTGGCAAATAGGTGCTTATGCACAAACCCCTGATGAAAAGTATCCCGAAGACCCTGCCTCTGCTGAGCAGCCCGGCGTACCAAAAGGAGAAGTACTAAAATTTCAATTTCAGGACTCGAAGATTTTCCCCGGTACCTGGCGCGAATACTGGGTGTATATTCCGGCACAATACAATCCCGATAAACCTGCCTGTGTGTATATCAACCAGGACGGTCTTCAATGGAATGCCCCGACGGTTTTCGATAACCTGATTTACAAAAAAGAAATGCCTGTTACCATCGGTGTCTTTGTGATGCACGGCAGGGTAAAAGCAGCCAATGCAGAGACTGCGCTTGACCGCTTCAACCGCAGCTATGAATATGACGGCCTGGGCGATGCCTACGCCAGGTTTTTGTTGGAAGAACTTTTGCCGGAAGTAGAAAAGAAAAAAGCGAGTGACGGACGACCTATCCGTTTATCAAAGAGCGCGAACGACCGTGCCATTGGTGGTGCGAGCAGCGGAGCAGTTTGTGCCTTTACGGCAGCATGGGAGCGGCCTGATGCTTTCTCAAGGGTCTTTAGTGCTATTGGCACTTATGTGGGTTTAAGGGGAGCGCATGAATACCCAACACTCATCCGTAAATATGAACCCAAGCCAATCAGGGTCTATTTGCAGGATGGCACCAACGATTTGAACATTTATGCCGGAGACTGGTGGAAAGCTAATGAAACCATGGAAAGAGCGTTGACCTTTGCAGGCTATGAAGTAAATCATATATGGGGAGAAGGCGGGCATAACGGCAAACACGGCACTGCAGTTTTCCCTGAGGCCATGCGCTGGTTATGGAAAGACTACCCGAAGCCTGTAGCCGCCGGTAAATCTAAAAACCAGTTTTTAAGCGAAATACTAATTGATAATGAAGGATGGGAACTGGTAGGAGAGGGATACACCTTTACAGAAGGTACGGCAGCCAATGCCAAAGGAGAAGTGTTCTTTCAGGATATCCCCAATTCAAAAACCTATAAGGTAGATTTGGCAGGCAAACTGAATATACTGGATACTGATGCGAAGAAATCGAGCGGTACTTGCTTCGGGCCAGATGGCAAGCGGTATGTAGTAGCCGGTGGCACCAAACAGATTCTTAATTATGACCAGACAGGTAAAGAAACCGTTATAGCAGACAACCAGACAGGCAACGATATTGTGGTTGCTAAAAACGGTAACGTTTATATCACTGCGCCTAATGGGGTAAGTAATCCAAGTAAGTTATACCTGATAAGACCCAACGGAGAAAAAGTTGAGGTTGATGAGGGATTAAAATTTGCCAATGGTCTGACACTCTCGCCCGACCAGACACAATTATACGTAACCGAATCGGCCTCACATTGGGTGTGGGTGTATCAGATTCAACCTGACGGAAGGCTGGCACATAAACAAAAGTTCGGATGGCTGCATGTGAGAGATGTAGACGAAAACGCGTGGTCTGACGGACTGAAATGTGACAGCGACGGAAGAATTTATGTTACCACGCTTAGCGGCATACAGGTACTCGACCAGACCGGCCGGGTAAATGCCATTCTGCCTGTACCCAAAACCAAAGGGCAGGTATCTAACCTGTGTTTCGGCGGGCCAGATTTTGATATAATGTACATTACCTGTGTAGATAAGGTGTATCGCCGGAAAGTGAAAGTAAAAGGTGCCAACACTTTTGATACGCCACATAAACCGGCTGCGCCTAAGTTATAAATTTGAACGGTTATTAGCGTTTAAGTAGATATCAATCAGTAGCATCTCTATAAATTATGGATTCTAATCAACCCGCAATTTATAGAGGTGCTTTTAGTTTCCTTTATTGTTAACTACTTCATAGATGAATTTATTAAAGAGAATTAAACGAGAAGTAGAAGGAAAAATTCCGTAGAATAAATTTGTACCCGTAATGATAATTGCTTATTTGTAAATTGTTTAACTTTACTATATTGAAAATAAGAGTCTGTGAATAAAGAAAGTTTTCAATCCATATCAGGTTTTTGTTTCTGCAATTTCTATTTGCTAACTATTAGAAGGGTTTAAAGTTGTTCTTCAATAGCAAAGATAAGTTTAAGTCTTTTTTAAGAAGTTTTCCAGAAAATCGTTAATGATTTTCTGGTTAATATTTTGAAAGCATTGTTTAATCATTTTTATTAATTACAAATAAAAAGGCCATGAAAAAAACCATTCTGTTAGTATCAGGAATGTGTATGTTATCATTTGCATGTAGCAAAAATCAACCATTACTTGATGAAAAACTCTATGCTGAGTTGTGTATAAGCCCGGACAAATATCAATTACCTGTAAAGCAACTAGAGTATAAGAATAAGAACGCAGTGATA
The DNA here is from genome assembly GCF_024138715.1 of Emticicia sp. 21SJ11W-3. GTDB lineage: Bacteria > Bacteroidota > Bacteroidia > Cytophagales > Spirosomataceae > Emticicia > Emticicia fluvialis. The sequence goes on along the minus strand of NZ_CP092074.1, from coordinate 5,067,549 downwards.
AAATATGGTACAGGGGTTTCGAATGCATATTTCTGGTATATTCAAATTGAAGGAAATGAAAAACAACTCTTTTCTCCTTGTGCATTCCCGGAAGCGTTCAAATGTGATGGAATGAAGGTAATAATTTCAGCTACTTCGTATAGCCTTAACTGTAAATCAGGAATACCTTGTGGAGCAGGGGCTAATACGCCCATTGTAATAGCGGAAATTAAGCAAAGAGAATAGGTAAGCATTTGTGAGTAATTATAAGTTTGAAGTGTTTTATTCAGAGGGATGAGGCCATCCAATGCCCTCATAAGAGTTCTATTGTTATATAGTCTAGTTTTCAAATCTTATTTTTCCATATTAAACCAACTTAATCTTCTTCCCATTCCCCGCAGCCTCATAAATAGCCGATAGTATCCGGGCATCTTTCAGCCCTTCTTCGCCTGATATATGGGGAGGGAATTGCTTGGTTTCCAGAAATTCCTTACAGATGGCTTCCAGCATATTGGCCTGATGATGCACAACGGGTAAGTGCAAATCGCCCTGGCTGGTGCGCCCTTTAATTGGCCCATAGCTGTAAGCCGGGCTCAGGTGCATAAAGCCTTTATCGGCCGTAATAAACAATTGCTCAATATTGGTTTTGTAAGATGTAAAACCGTTTACGGTTACGGCATCCGGAAAATCAAACTGCCACGATACAGACTCCTCTACATCTTTAAATCTTTCCTGGTCAGTAATCGGGCCAAACTGTGCCGTAACAGCCAAAGGCTCTTTACCTGTTACATAACGTGCTGCCTGCACGCAGTAAATGCCAACATCCATCAAAGGGCCGCCACCTGCCATGGCTTTTTTCAATCGCCATTGGGTCGGGTCGCCGATTCTGAAGCCAAAGTTTGACTGTATAAACCGCAGGTCTCCGAAAACCTTTTCCTGGCTCATCCTGATAACTTCTTTTGTAAAAGGTTCAAAGTGCATACGGTAGCCAACGCCCAGTTGTACGCCCGCATCTTTGCAGGCTTTTATCATTTCCTGGCACTCTTCTACACTATTGGCCATTGGTTTTTCGCACATAACGTGCTTGCCTGCTTTAGCAGCCCGAATCACAAACTCAGGGTGCATAGAATTAGGCAGCACCACATACACAATGTCAATGTCTTTATTATCTGCAATCTGGTCGAAATTCTGGTAGTTATACACATTCTTTTTCGGAATGTTATATTTCTTCATCCATTCTTCGGCTTTAGCGGGTGTACCTGTTACTATACCGGCCAGATAACAATTAGTGGTTTTTTCTAAACCAACCGCCAGTTGATTTTTGGCATAGCTGCCAAGCCCTACCAGGGCTATACCCAGTTTCCTGCCTTCATACTTTGGTTTAGACTCCGGAATACTCACAATGGAGGGGATGGCGAAGGCTGCCGCTGTGGTGCCAATACCCACACCCAGATTCTGGATAAACGAACGACGAGAAAGATTTTCAGCCATGTGTGTAAGGTTTTAATATTTATTTATCTACCTGATATGATACAAATGCCAGCTTTTTACCATCCGGCGACCAGCTGGGTACGTTGATTGTGCCCTGCCCACCGAAGAACACCGCAGTCAGATCCCTGATTTTTTTCGTTTTCAAGTTCATAATACGCAGTTTTACGTCTTTACCAAAAGGGTGTGTTGCTTTCTGGTCTTCTATATATGTAATAAAAACTATCTGCTTGCCATCAGGCGATGGATGAGCAAACCAGTTGCTGTAATCATCATAGGTTAGTTGTTCCTGATTACTGCCATCCGGGTTCATGCGGTATATATGCATTTTACCACTTCTGTGCGAGTTAAAATAAATGTACCTGCCATCGTAAGAGTATTCCGGGCCGTCGTCCAGGCTTGGTGCGTTGGTCAGTCTTTTTTCTTCTCCGCCGTTAACGGGTATGCTGTAAACATCAAATTCACCGTTTCTGGCGGCACAGTATACCAGTGTTTTTCCGTCCGGCGATATGCCATGCCAGTATGAAGGGGCTTTATCTGTAATTAGTTGTGGGGTGCCGCCTTGTAGTGGAAGCGTAAAAATGCGTGAAGAACCACCAGCGGTGCCTTGCATACGAGGGTCGTTATGGCTGATGATAAGCAACTTGCCATCAAAACTGATACCGTGGTCGTTATTGCATTTGTTGGCAAAACCGGTGTCAATTTTACCCAGTTTCTCACCATTCAAGGCTATTTTTTCTAATAAACCACCCGAGTTAATGATAAAGTACTTTCCGTCTCTCGACCAGTTGGGGGCTTCAAAGTGGCGTTTTTCTTTAATTACTACCGTTCTTTTACCGGTTTCAATATCAATGGTTTCAAGGGTACTCTCTACATTTGGGGGGGCTTGTGCATAAACAGTAAGGGGAAAAACAAAAAGTAAGAGTTTCATAGCATTGAGTATAAGGCATTTAAGGATTTGAACAGAAATCAAATATACTCAATTTGCGTTGATACCCCAACCCCTACAAGACCGAATTTTCGGGTTTGCCGCCTAACTTATACGGATAATCGGTAGTGTAGTGCAAACCGCGGCTTTCTTTGCGCTTCATGGCGCATTTAATTACCAGTTCGGCACATTGTACCAGGTTTCGCAGTTCGCAAAGCTTTACCGATAGCTTGGTTTTTTTATAAAACTCTTCTGTTTCGTCTTTAATTAGCTTTAAACGCCGAAATGCCCTTTCTAGTCTGAAATCAGAGCGTACAATACCTACATAATCAGACATCATTCTTTGCAGTTCGCGCAGGTTATGGGTAACCAGAATTTCTTCGTTCGACTGCTCGGTTCCGAACTCGTTCCAGTCGGGTACGTTTTCCTGAAATCTTATTTTATCTACTTCATCAATAGCCATGAGTGCTATTCTGTTACCGAAAACGGCCGCTTCTAGCAACGAATTAGAAGCCAGGCGGTTGGCGCCATGCAGGCCGGTTGAAGAACATTCACCACAGGCAAACAGTCTCTGAATAGTAGAACGGCCGAACTCATCAACCAAGATACCTCCGCACAAATAATGGGCTGCAGGTACAACCGGAATCATGTCTCGGGTAATGTCAATACCAATGCTCAGGCATTTTTCGTAGATATTAGGAAAGTGCTGCAGAATTAGTTCTTTTGGTTTGAACGATATGTCGAGGTAAACATGGTCTTCCCCCGATTTTTTCATTTCGGCATCTATTGAGCGTGCCACTATATCGCGGGGTGCCAGTGAGCCGCGGGGGGCGTAGTTTTGCATAAACTCTTCACCCTTTTTGTTTTTAAGCACTCCTCCCTCGCCTCTTACGGCCTCAGTAATCAGAAAACTCGGGTATTCGCCGGGATTGTAAAGAGAGGTGGGATGAAACTGAATCATCTCCATATCGCGCACACGGCCTTTGGCTCTGTAAACCATAGCAATGCCGTCTCCGGTAGCTATCACGGGGTTAGTTGTGGCCGAATAAATGTTGCCAGCCCCACCCGTAGCCATTAGTGTAACCTTAGATAGAATGGTTTCTACCTGGCCTGTATGCACATTGAGCGCATATACACCAAAGCAGTTAATGTCGTTGGTTTCGCGGGTAACCTCAACTCCTAAATGGTGCTGAGTGATTATTTCTACGGCATAATAATGTGTCAGAATCTCAATATTCTCATTTTTCTCCACCTGCTCCAGCAGTGCCCTTTCAATCTCTTTGCCCGTTACGTCTTTATAATGCAGTATTCTTTTTTCAGAATGCCCCCCTTCGCGTGTCAAATCATATTCAGAGCCATGTTTATCAAAATTAGTACCATAATCAATCAATTCCTGAATACGGTCTGGCCCTTCTGTTACAACAATTTCTACGGTTTTTCTGTCGCAGAGTCCGTCTCCGGCAATAAGGGTATCGTTGATGTGTTTTTCAAAAGAATCGGTTTCGGGGTCAAAAACAGCAGCAATGCCACCCTGCGCATATTTAGTATTGGTTTCGTCGGCATTTACTTTCGTTAAAATCAAAACCTTTCCTTTAGCGGCAGCTTTCAGTGCAAAGCTTAAACCCGCAATACCGGAACCAATCACTAAAAAATCTACTTTTCGCATGAGATAAAATTCGAATAATTTTCAATAGAACAAGTGTGTGCGGCAATCTGTTTCAAATCTTAAACACCTGTTGCGTTTAATTGTTCAGGCGTACAAAGCCACCGTCAATCAGGTAATCGCAGCCGGTAATGAATCCGGCCTCGTCTGAACACAGATAAACCGCCAGCGAGCCAATCTCTTCAGGCTTAGCCATGCGGCCTATGGGCTGGGTTTTTGAAAGTTTATCGAACATTTCTTTTTCTTTTCCCGGATACGTTTTTTTCAGAAAACCATCTACAAAAGGCGTATGTACCCGTGCCGGAGAAATACTATTGCAGCGGATATTATATTTCAGGTAATCTTTTGCTACCTGCAGGGTCATGGTATAAACAGCGCCTTTGCTCATAGAGTAGGCAAACCTGTCTGGTATACCCACTGTTGCTGCAATTGAGGCCATGTTCAGTATTACACCGCCTTTGTTTTTCAAATGCGGTATAACCGCCTGCAGGCAATTGTAAGTACCTTTTACGTTTACATTAAAAACCTTCTCAAAATCTTCTTCGCTGGTGGTTTCCACGTTTCCTATGTGTGCTATACCCGCGTTATTAACCAGAATATCAATGGTGTTTTCTTTGGCTATTTTATCAATTACCTTTTTTACCTCTTTCTGTTTCGAAATATCAACTTTATGAAAATAGGCTTCACCTCCATTGGCGTTTATGAGGTCGGCTTCACGCTCGGCCTGGTCAATGTTCAATTCAAATATGTGTACGGTTGCTCCTTGTTTGGCGAATAATCTGGAAATGGAAAGACCTATGCCGCTTGCTCCTCCGGTTACGATAGCTACTTTATTGTCAAGACGAAACATCTTAAAGAAATTTATGGATTAAAGTTTGTTTACCTGCGTAAATTTTCGTCAAAATTAGCAGTCAATTCGGTAAGTAAAAATATTTATAAATACATTTGTCAAAATGCCAATGCTTATTCTTGAGTCTGGCCATCAGAAAAGTTTTAACCGACATAAATATTATTTGAAAATATTATGAAAATTCAATTTCACGGAGCCGCACAGCGCGTAACGGGTAGCAAACACCTGATTACTACCCGAAAAGGAACCAGAATTTTGTTAGACTGCGGATTATTTCAGGGAATTAACACTTCTGACCTGAACCTGCAGTTTGGGTTTGACCCCAAAGAAATTGATGTGCTGGTGCTGAGCCACGCACATATAGACCACACGGGTCTGGTGCCTAGATTAGTGAAAAAGGGCTTTAAAGGCGATATATATGCCACTTATGCCACCAAAGACCTTTGTGAAATAATGTTGTTCGATTCGGCCTACATACAGGAAAAAGACCTGGAGCGGATTAACGAAAGAAGGCAAAAGAGAGGCGAACCCTTACTGGAACTGCTTTATGACGAAGAAGACGTAAAAGCGGCCCTTGCGTTATTCAAAACGGTTGATTACCACACCCCGTTTTATCTGGAAGAGGGCGTTAAGGTGGAGTATTTTGACAGCGGCCACATTTTGGGCAGCGCTGGTATTTACCTGACATTTGAAGAAGCCGAAGAAACCAAAACAATATTTTTTACCGGTGATGTCGGTCGGCCGAATGATAAAATCCTGCGTAGCCCTGAGCCATTCCCACAGGCAGATTACATTATATGTGAATCAACCTACGGCGACCGCCTGCATGAGCCTGAAATAGACATGAAAGCGCACCTTTTGAAAGTGGTGCATGACACCTGCGTGGTACGGCAGGGTAAGTTGATAATACCGGCCTTTGCCGTAGACCGCACACAAGAGCTGGTATATGCCCTTGACCAGCTATATACTGAGGGGAAACTCCCCAAAATACCAGTATATGTAGACAGCCCGCTGGCCGTTAAAGCCACTATGGTAATGAAGCGGAATGAGTCATGCTTTAACCCGGAAATACTGGGCTATATAAAACATGACGGCGATGCCTTCGGCTTTGATAACCTGCATTACATCAGCGAGGTAAACCAGTCTAAAGCGCTGAACGCCTCTAAAGAACCCTGCGTCATTATTTCGGCGTCGGGCATGGCAGAGGCAGGGCGAATCAAGCATCATATTGCCAATAATATAGAAAACCACAATAACACCATATTGCTGGTAGGTTATTGCTCGCCCGAAAGCCTGGGTGCGGCTTTGAAGCTTCAACCCAAGCACGTTAAAATTTTTGGAGAAGTACACCGGGTAAACGCGCACATAGAAATAATGGATTCTTTTTCAGCCCATGCCGATTACTCAGAACTGATAGCCTACCTGGGCTGCCAGAATGCCTCAAAAGTAAAGCAACTGTTTTTGGTGCACGGCGATTTGCCCAGTCAGCTGGCGTTTAAAAACCGCCTGATGCTGGCAGGGTTTAATCAGATTCTGATACCGGCGCAGGGTGAAATATTCAATTTATAGTAGCTGGCTGCCGCAGTGTAAATCGGGCTTGCAGATAAATTGGGGCAATACGCAGGTATAAGCAGATTGTATTTTCGGGAATCAAGAATTAAATCATACCTTTGCAGGAGATTTCAGATGTGACAGTTTTTTGGCATCTTTGCACTTCAATGCCCGTTTTAACAGCAATTTTAATATAATTCCTAATGAAAATCGCCATTCACGGTCGAAAATTCAATGTGGAGTCTGTACCTCATGTACAGCAGGTTTTTGATGAACTAGACAAACATCAGGTTGAAATCCAGCTGTCAGAGTCCTTCAAACGTATTTTGCTGCAATCGGGCATCCAGCTGAAGTGTAAAAATGTGTACACCTCATCGCAGGAAATTTTCAACGCCGACCTCGCCTTCAGCCTGGGCGGAGACGGTACCTTCCTGGAGACGCTGTCGCACGTGGGCAAGCGCGAGATTCCCATTCTGGGTTTTAATTTTGGCCGTCTGGGTTTTCTGGCGGCGGTCTCTTATGAGCAGATTGAAACCACTATTGGCCAGCTGGTAAACGGCCAGTACGACATTGATGAGCGAACCATGCTGTGCGCGTCGTCAGACGCTGAAATATTTGAAGAAGGCATGAATTTTGCGTTGAACGAAGTGGCCATATCTAAAACAGATACGTCGTCAATGATAGTGGTGCATGCCTACATTAACGGCGAATTTCTGAATACATATTGGGCTGACGGCCTGATGGTAGCAACAGCAACGGGCTCAACCGGATACTCGCTCAGCTGTGGCGGGCCTTTGGTAATGCCGCATTCTGCCAATTTTATAATAACGCCTATTTGCCCGCATAACCTCTTTGTGAGGCCCATGATTGTGTCTGACAGCAGCGTTATTTCTTTAAAAGTAGAAAGCCGCAGTAATAATTATCTGGTGTCTATGGACTCGCGCGCCAAAATCATTGCAACAGAAGACGACAACACCATTGTTGTGAAAAAGGAGAGCTTCAAAGCCAGAATGATTCGTATTGATGGCAATAATTTTCTGAACACCCTCAGAAATAAACTTAAATGGGGTGTAGATGCCCGTAACTGATAATATTTTATTTGAACATACGTTAACTATTTCAGACTAGCTTTGCTAATTTAGATGAAAACTCACAACATGAAAAAAGCATTATTAAGCGGTGTGCTGTGTATTTCTTTGTTACTGACGGGTATATCAGAATCCAACGCGCAGTTAAACATTTTTAGTAATAAAAATAAGATGTATCAGTATTCGACCGTTGGAATCGGAGTTGGTTCATCACATTATTTCGGAGACTTGTCGCCTTACGGTACATTCTATTATGGTTTGATTACCAATGTACGCTGGAACGGCACACTTAATTATACATGGCATTTTTCGTCGCAGGTAGCTGCCAGGTTTTCATTTACTTATGCCCGGATAGCCGGCGACGACTATACTTATGGAAAAAGAGATTTAGACAGGTTTTACAAAACATACATGAGAAACCTGCATTTCAGAAACGATATAAAAGAGTTTACCGTATCGGGCTTGTTTAATCTTTTGCCGTCGGCAGCCAAAGGGCAAAAGAACAGAAATCTGGTTATGCCTTATGCCGTTTTAGGAATTGGGTTTTATGCCCATAACCCCAAAGCCAGAGAGTCAGCAACAGATGCAACAGGCGGCTATAAAGGATTAGGCAAATGGATTCCTCTGAAAGATTTACAGACATCAGGCCAGGGGTCGGGTGGGCCAAAGCCGTACTCTTTAGTTCAGGCGGTAGTTCCGGTAGGTTTAGGCTTTAAAATAAGAGTAAACCAGAAGTTTGATATAAACCTGGAAGGCGGCTTCAGAATAACTCCGTTTGATTATCTGGATGATGTAGGGGATGCCACATACCCGGCTACTTATCCTTCGCCTGAATCAGCGGCGTTCTCAAACAGATATTCTGAGAATTTTTCAGCAGCTACCGGCAAGAGCCGTGTGGAAGATTTCCAGTACATTGTTCAAACTAAATTTGGTGCGCCAGCAGGCCAGACGCCTTTTGTTAATGGTAGCGGCTATTCAGCAGGTACCGTGAGAGGCGGCTCAAGATGGGACAGCTATTTCCTGAGCCAAATTACATTGAGTTATATTATTGGCGATGGCATCAAATGCCCGCCACTCAGATAAAATTGTTTTATTTTTAGTATAAAATTCTGGTGAAAAAAAGTCTTGTACTGGTAATACTCATTGCGGCTTTGCCCAAACTACATGCACAGATATTTGAAATCGGCGCAGGTGTAGGCGGGCTTAACTATAAAGGAGACGTACTACCCAAATATAAACCCTTTGTGGTTGACCCTGGTGCTAACCTATTCGGGCGGATGAACATAAGCCGCTCCATATCATTAAAGGCTAACGTAGTTGCCGGCAGGGTTCATGCAAATGACAGCGACATGGACGATGTGTATCACAGAACACGGGGTTTTAATTTTAATGCCAGAATTTTAGAAATGGGTGGCCAGATTGAATATAATTTTCTGAACTTCCGGACCAGCTCTTCCCGTAATGCTACTAACTGGTCTCCTTATGTTTTTGGCGGCGCTGCTTTTACCATTCGTTCTACTAATTACAATATCAGAAGTTATTCAGATATTTTACTGCCTTCATTTTATTATACCAGCGGATACAGCGATACCCGTACCAATGCCTGGATTCTCGGTATTGGATTTAAAAAAGAACTGAGCCCGCATTGGAACTGGGGAATGGAGTTTGGCACGCGCTGGATTAACGATGACTTTGTGGATGGCCTGGGCTATAACAAAGATGGTGTCTATAACACTAATTTAAACACAGGTATTGATGATATAGTAAAATATAACCTTAAAACACAAGTACCCGGAACAAGAACAAAAGACATGTACTACTATACCAATTTCAGTATCAGTTATGTATTTTACAAGATTTATTGCCCTCCGGTTAGACGATAAATTTTCTGTTTTATGTACTTTGGCGAAAGATTCTGCTGTTTTTTGTTAAAAAATTATAACAAAAGTCTACAAATCGGTAAAAACTTATCAATGACAGTTCTTTTTTCCTAACTTTGCAATCCTTTTCATCAATTGACACTACGTTTGGTTGATAATTCACCATTGATAATAGTTTTTTTACGTGAAAGAAAACATTAATTTAAGCAATTTACCCAAACACATAGCCGTTATAATGGATGGCAACGGTCGATGGGCTAAAAAGCAGGGTGCCATGCGTATTTTCGGGCATCATCATGGTATCAAGGCAGTGAGAGAGTCAGTTGAAGCCTGTGTAGAGCTTGGTGTAAAATACCTTACTTTATACACGTTTTCAACAGAAAACTGGAACCGGCCGAAGCTTGAAGTTGACGGTATCATGCAATTGCTTATCAGAACCATTGGTGAAGAAGTACCCGACCTAAACAAGAATAATGTTCGTCTGAAAGCTATCGGAGACCTGGACTCACTACCCAAATCTGCGCAGAAGAAATTAAAAGAATCAATAGAGCTGACTAAAAGCAATACAGGCCTTACCTTAACACTGGCACTAAGTTATAGTGGCAAATGGGAGATAGTAGAAGTTGCCAGAAAAATTGCACGGCAGGTAAAAGATGGTAAACTGGCTCTTGAAGACATAAACGAAGATGTATTTGCTCAGTTTCTGGCTACCGGCGACGCCCCTGACGTGGATCTGATGATTCGTACAGGCGGCGACCACCGCATCAGTAATTATCTGCTCTGGCAACTGGCCTATGCAGAATTGTATTTCATAGACGATTTATTTTGGCCCGAATTTCGCAAACAACACCTGTTCGAGGCGATTTATCAATACCAGCAGCGCGAAAGACGCTTCGGAAAAACAAGTGAGCAATTACCTCCTGTCTTAAAAGAGGTATAAAAAATAAAATGATGATCTTTACAAGTAAAAAGTATCAGTTTAACCAACCCTTTTCCGGGATACCCACTATCAGATTAAAAAAAGGCTTCCTTTTTATTGCACTTTTGTTTTCTTCAACAGAAATTTTTGCTCAATTAAGAATTGGTGTTGGGCGGCAGGGCGCGCAGTCTGCCAATGGCGTTAGCTATGAACGGCCTCAGGAATACACCATATCAAAAATTACTGTCAGCGGCGTTAAATTCCTCGACCCAAACACCCTTATCTCAGTTTCAGGGCTGAACGTAAACGATAAGATTTCCATTCCCGGCGAAAGAATCAGTACGGCAATCCGCAGGCTGATGGAGCAGGGTATCATTGAAGACGTAGCCATTAACATTGTTAAAATAGAAGGTGGAAAAGTAGAGCTGGATATCAACCTGCGCGAAAGACCCCGCCTAAATAAATTTACCTTTAAAGGTATACGTAAAGGCGAAATTGAAACCGTAAGCGACAAGGTGAAATCGAATAAGGGAAAAGTAATAACCGATGCCCTTATCAAAAATATTCAGCTTACTATCAAGAAAATCTATGTCGATAAAGGGTTTCTTAATACCAATGTTCAAATCAAACAGGTATCAGATACCATCAGAGCAAACAATGCCACCTTGATTGTAAGTATTGATAAGAAAAAGAAAGTAAAAATAAACGATATCAAACTGAATGGCGTAGAAGAGATGCCAGACTGGCGCGTATTGGCCAAGCTGAAAAGTACCAAAATAAAAGCGCCGCTGAGAATTTTTACACCTTCAAAATTTGTACCTAAAAAGTTTGAAGAAGATAAACAGAAACTGGTAGAATACTATAACAAAAAAGGGTATCGTGACGCCCAGGTTACGTCAGACTCGGTGTATTCGCCAGATGGTCGCAACCTGAATATTGTGCTGAATATTAACGAAGGCCATAAATTTTATTACCGTAAAATTACCTGGACAGGTAACTACCTCCGTAAAACTGAAGACCTGCAAAGAATACTGGGTGTTGAGAAGGGAGACGTATATAACCCTGAAGATTTAAATAAACGCATAAACGGGATTCCGCAGGGAGACGTGAGTTCTATGTATATGGACGACGGCTACCTGTTCTTTAGCTGTACGCCGATTGAAGTAGCCGTTGATGGCGACTCGATTGATATCGAAATGCGTATCATTGAAGGCAAGCAGGCTACCATTAACCGTATCATTCTGAATGGTAATACTAAAACAAGCGACCACGTAATCATGAGAGAGCTATTGACCCGTCCGGGTCAGAAATTCAGCAAAACTGAATTGATAGAGTCTCAACAGATACTGGCCCGTATGAACTACTTTGACCCACAGAAAATTGAGCCAAAGCCTATTCCTCAGGCAGATGGCACAGTTGATATTGAATATAACGTTGAAGAAAAACCAAGTGATAACATTGAGCTTTCTGGCGGTTGGGGTGGTTTGCAGGGTTTTGTGGGTACTTTTGGGGTTGTGTTCAATAACTTTTCTGCAAAAAATATCACCAACCTGAACAAATGGCGGCCGTTACCTGCCGGAGACGGCCAAAAACTGGCATTGCGTGTGCAAGCCAGCGGCAGGTTCTATCAAACCTACTCTGTTTCATTTACAGAGCCCTGGCTGGGTGGCAAAAAACCAAACTCATTTACAGTGAGTGTCTTCCATACTTCGTCTGACAACCGTGCGTATCAGAGAGCGCTTGAAAGACAATACGGAGCCAATTCGCCTTATCTTTCAATGTTAGGCGGGGCAAGTATTTATAACGGGTACTTTAAAAACACCGGGGCGTCGCTTACGTATGGTAAACGCCTTAACTGGCCCGACAGAAACTTCAGTTTCAATGCTTCGTTGTCTTACCAGAGATATAATGTAGATAACAGTTACTTTATTCCGGGTTTCCAGAAGGGGGTAGCGAACGACCTGTCGTTGATTACGGCCATATCAAGATATGCGCTTGATAACCCGCAGTTTACACGTTCTGGCTCTCAGTTTACTTTATCGGCTACGTTTAACCCGCCTTACTCAATTCTGAGAGGCACACCAACCACCGACAAATTTAAGTGGATTGAAGGGCATAAATGGATGTTTGATGGCGATTGGTATACGCCAATTGTAGGTAAGTTTATCTTGCACGCCAAAGCTAACCTTGGTTTCCTTGGTAAATACAGCTCTGGTTCAGACTACAGCCCGTTTGGCCGTTTCATTCTCGGAGGAGCCGGTCTGGGTATGCAGAATGCCATGAACGTAGGTGCTGAACTGATAGGTTTGCGCGGATACGACGAAGGCGTTGTACATGAGCTGTCGATGGATGAGGCCGAAAGATATAGAAAAGGAGAAATCACACTAAGCCGTCTGGGTGGTTTGGCTTACAGTAAATATACAGCCGAAATCCGCTACCCGGTATCATTGAACCCTCAGGCAACTATATTCTTGCAGGTGTTTGCCGAAGCCGGTAACAGCTGGGGTAGTTATAAAGATATTAACCCGTTCAAGTTACGTCGTACTGCCGGTGTGGGCGCCAGGATTTTCATGCCTGCCTTTGGTTTGCTTGGTCTTGACTTCGGACAAGGGTTTGACCCGATTCCGGGTATCCCGAACCGAGGTTTAAAATCGTTCACGTTCAGTATTGGTCAGCAAATCAGATAACAAAGGGCTTTTTTGTTAATATCTGTTAATAGTATACCAGCCCTGACTGAACGGCGTTAATAAGGCAATTAAGAGCAGAAAAAGACGTTAGTATTTAACCAGAGAAGAAAATATTATCCATTCGTAATTAATTTTGAATGAAAAAGACAATAATTTTGCTATTTTTGGCACTCTTTTCTATTCAGTCTTTTGCACAAAAGTTTGGGTACATTGATTCGGAGTTCATTACCAGCAAGATGCCCGAATACAAAAAAGCCCAGGACGAGATGGAGAAATATTCTGAAAAATGGGTGCTGGATGTGCAGGGCAAGTACGAAGAGTTAGAAAAAATGCGGCAGCAGTTTCAACGGGAAGAGATTCTCCTGACAGCCGAGATGAAGCGTGAGCGGCAGAAAGCGCTGGATGATAAAGAAAAAGAAGTAAAAGAGTTAAACAACAAAGTTTTTGGAATGAACGGTCTTTTATTTGCCAAAAAAAAGGAAATAATGAAGCCAATCATGGACGACATCTACAAAGCTTGTGAGAAAGTTGCCCGCCAGAAACAATTAATGTTTATATTTGACAAGGCCTCAGATATGAGCATGATTTACACCGACCCCCGCCACGATTACACAGATTATGTAATGGAGGCCCTGGGGATTTCCTTAAAGGAAGATAAAAATCAAAATAACCAAGTAACCAAACCAAAAAAATAGTAACAAAATGAAAACAAAGCTTTTTGCCTCGTTGATTGCGGCTTTAATGTTTGTCGGTATTACTGCGAATGCTCAACAAAAAATCGGATATACTAACGTAGATTTTATTCTTAACAACTTACCCGATGCTAAAGATATAGAAACAAAATTGAAAACCGAAAAAGCACAATACGACAAATTGTTGCAGGATAAAATCACGGATTTTCAAAAGAAATATGAAGATTACCAAAAAAACCAGGCAACTATGTCGCCGGTAATCAGAGCTGACCGCGAGAAAGAATTGACAAACCAAAACAATGCAATTCAGGAATTTCAACAAAATTCTGAAACTGCTTTGCAACAAAAACAACAACAATTGTTGGCTCCGGTTTTAGATAAAATTGACAAAACTATTAAAGAAGTAGCTAAAGAAAGCGGTTATGTGTATGTATTTAATACAGATGCAGGCCCTGGTACTACGCCTATCTTGTTGGTTGCTCCTGATGCTGATAATATCTCAGACCTGGTTTTCAAAAAATTAGGTGTTACGCCTCCTGCCAAACAAGCAGCTGGTAATACAACAACGGCCCCGGCGACTACTCCTGCTCCTAAGAAAAACTAATTTCATTAAGGGCATTGCATAAAAAAAGGTCTTTGTAAAACTACAGAGACCTTTTTTTATGGGGTTTAAAATGGCTGTTAATTTACTTCAGCGGCCAGTTTATCAATGTTTTTCGACAGGCTTTCCACTACATTTCTGCTATTTGCATCTTTAGCGTTGGCACGGGCATTACCAAGTGTAGTTTTAGCCTGAGCAATTTCCTGCTTTGCTTTGGCTTTATCGCCTGCTTTTTTATACAAACGAGCCGACTCATATCTGTAATTGGTAAGGTCTTGGGCTGAGCTCAACTGGGGCTGTGCTACATTCAGCCAGTTTCTTACCTGCGCAGCGTATTTTCCGTCAGGGAAATTATTATTGTAAAACGTTACGTAATAAACCAGCATTTGCGGCTGCTTTGTCTGGCTCACCTGGTTCTGTATAAAGGTAAAGGCTTTGTCTTGGCCCTGCTCACGAATCATGGCCTGTGCCTCAATGTGCCAGGTATTGCTGGTTATGTATTGCCCCGCACCTACAAGGGTCATGTACTGTTTAATTTTATTTACCTTAGCCATTGAGTATTTGCTGGCTTTGGGGCTATAAATGGCCATCTGTATCAGCAGGGCCATAGCGTTGGTTTCATTGCCTGCATGCCCGTCTTCTCCTTCATATTTACGGGCCGTGCCCAGATTCTTCATCCAGAATTCGGCAAAGCCGTTATCCATATCCATTACACATTTTTTGGCTATAGCCCAGCTTTCTTTTGACCCCAGTTTGTCTTTCGGATACACCGCATACAAATCATTGGCAATTCTTAAATTTCGGGTAGTGTCTCTTGTAAGCCTGTATTGGTAACTCAGGTCTATCATTGAGTTTACGTCGCGGGTACCGGCCAGATATTTTTTCCAGGCGTTGGCTGTTTGTCTCTCGGGGTCAAGCGCAGTTTTGCCATGTTGTATCAGGCTTCCGGGCGTATTGATAGGGTCGTTAAGATAAATGATGTTCTGGTTGTTATCAAAAAACAAAAAGAGCGGATAGCTTAGCAGATAGATTTTTTTGTCGTTCAGAAACTTTACCTGCCGCGCATCGCTCAGATTCAGCTTGAAATTGATAAAATTCTGGTTATAAAACTTGCCCACTTCATTATCTTTCAAGGTTGGTTCCAGCTTCATACAAATGGGGCAGCTGGGATGATAGCATTCAACAAAAACCGGTTTGTTCTGAGCTTTCGCCTTGGCAAAGGCAGTCTCTATGGTGGGTTCCCACATAATGCCCTGTGCCAATGCCAGGGTCTGAAAAAATAATAAAGTTGCCGACAGTAATAATGTTTTTTTCATTGAAACGGTGCTTGTCAAAAGCGGTATTTAGTGTAATACTTTTTAAATGGTTTTGCTATTACAGCAACAGTAATTGCTTACAGCTACAAACAGTAAAGGTAATAGATTCAGAGCAATAGTTTATAAAAATAAAGCCATCAAACGCGTTAACGTTGATGGCTTTGAAAAATGTAATGATTACTTTCAGGCCAGTTCTTTCTGTACTTTTTCCAATAGCTTTTTGGTGGCTTTTATGCCATCTGCATTGGGGAGGTAACTGGTGTCTCCGCCCAGGTCTCTCATCAGGCCTCCTTCATATTCTATACCTACATAGCCGCCTGTCCAGCCGGAAGCCTTAATAATTTTAAATATTCTGATGAAATCAGTATCTACATCTTCTCCATCAGGGCCAAATTTATGGGTTTTGGCGCTTATGCCTTTGGCATAAGGCATCATTTTCTGTACGCCGTCATACTTGTCATGCTCTTTTACGCATTTAGTAGCCATAATACCTTTCAGATCCATAGTGGCAGGCTTGCTTCTTTCAGCACAGAAGTTACCAAAGTCAGGCAAAAAGCCTTTGTTTTTTGCTTTTACCTGTTTCATCACACTCACCAGCCAGTCGGGGTCGGTTGAATATCCGAAGTGATTTTCTACAATTACATTCAGGCCAGCTTTGGCTGCGAAATCGCATAGTTTCTGATACCCGTCGGCAGCGGCTTTGCCTACTTCTTCCATGCTTCCTTCTTCGCCTTTACCCGATAGTGCCGACATGGCATCACCCCAGTTAACTCTGATAGACGTGCAACCCAGATATTTTGCGGCCTCTACCCATCCGTAATGGGCTTCTACTGCTTTCTGGCGCTTGGCAGCATCCAGCGATGCAATGTTCTCACCGTCTACCATAATCAGGTGGTTTTTCATGCCCAGGTCATCGCAGCGCTGTTTCAGTTCTTTCATATAGGCCTGGTCGGAATGTTTATTGTTGAAAAAACCTGAAACGTATTCAAGGACAGAAATACCAAATTCGGTTTTGGCTCTGGCCGGAAAATCCATGTTTTTCATTTTGCCGGTATATAACTCTGAAGCGAAAGAGAACTCAGCCAGTGAGATTTCGAAGGTGAATTTTTTTGCTGATTCAGCTGCTAAAAGGGTATCGGGTAACATGCTTGACAAGCCTAGACCTGCTGTAGCAAGGCCTAACTGGCTCAGAAATTGACGACGTGTATTCATGAGTTGATTATTAAATGATGGATATTTCTGAAATTAAGGTTCGAAGGTTACTGAAAAAGGCACAAACAAAGCGCCCTTTGATTTATCGTTTTTGAAAACAAAGTACAAATCACTGAAACCATTAGTGGCCGGAATACGCACCTGGTAAGTCTTGGGCGGTTTCGCACCCGAGAAGGCGTTCATGTCGTCACTAGGCTCAACAAAATCTGTTTTGCCCAATAACGGCCCATCCGGCGAACCGGTATGCACTTCTACAATTCCGCCTTGTGCGTTTAGCTGTTGCTTAGGGGCTGCTATTATGAAGCGCAGGGTTTTTACGTCTGTGAGGTCAATGTTCTTGAAGGCCGCATAGGTATTGGCCGCCGTTACGATCAACAGATTGGTTTCGCCCATCTTGAATTTCATAATGTTTTTTGATGTTTCCGGGGCTTGCCCAAGTAATATGGTAGGGCTTTGCAGCACCACTGTTTTTTCGGTGGTTTGTGCAGGCAGCCCGTTGGCGCCTTTGTCTGTATAAGAGGCCTTAACTTTAAAGACGCCTTTTCCGGCGTCGGCCCCTTCTGGTATTCTGGTTGCAAACGTGCCTTTGGGCGGTAACAAAGCAGGAGGTGTTTGCTTATCTGCCAGACTCAGGATATATTTTACCATTTGTCCGGCTTCGGGCAAGCCAATATTCGGATGGGCCGACATGGCCACGTCGCCCCATACACCTGCGCCACCTTTAATGATTTTGTCAGATAAAACAGCAACGGCATTACTATTGGTCTTATACTTTTTGGATACCTCAGTAAATGCGGGGCCGATTGATTTTTTATCCTGAAAATGGCAGGCTTTGCAATCGCTTTTGTCAATCAGGTTTTTGCCTGCTGTAAAAGTAACCGGCGCTGCCTGATGCCCCTGAACTTGTGGGCCATCTTCGGCATCCTGATAAATAGCCGTAATTTTCACTTTGGCGGCCGGTATACGTTTATTGTCAAGGCTGCCATCTTCTTTGTCAGATACCTTCACTTCGTAAGGCACTTCTTTGTCAGGGAAAAAGAAGGTCTGGTTGCCACTCAAAAGCGCAAGCGAAACCTGTGGTGGCTCGTTTCCGGCCTTGATAATCAGTTCTTTGGTATCTTTAAGGCCTTGGGCATCTGTTACCGTTAGTGCCGCCTTATAAGTGCCCAGCTTACTGAAAGTATAGGTAGGGTTTGGGTCGGTAAGTATTATCGGATTGCCACCCGCTTGCGGCGTTATTTTCCATTCATATTTCAGGGCATCATTATCATAATCTTTTGTTCCTTCTGACGAAAACGTCACTTTAAGTGGTAAAGCACCGGCCTGTTTATCTGCCGTTGCCATTACCATTGGTTTGCGATTACCGCCGTTGTATTCAATTCTTACAAGTTTTGATTCCGGATTGGCCACAAACCAACCCTGGCCGTATTCCAGTATATACATATCCCCATTCGGCCCAAAAGCCATGTCAATGGGGTGTTCCAGTTTCAGATTAGGTAAAAAACGCTCCATTTTTACGTAATCGCCCTGCTCGTTCATTGTTACGGCAATTATCCAGTCGCGCATCCATTCATAAATAAACAGCTTATTATTATAGTAATCAGGAAATGCATGTTTGGCACCGGCAAACAATTCTTTTCTATAAACCGGGCCTGCCATTGCACTGCGGCCACCCGAACCAAAGAGCGGAAACTTCTTTGATTCTGCTGCCGGATACCACAGAAAAGCTTTCTGCGCAGGGGGCAGCTCTTGCAGACCGGTATTATTAGGAGAATTATTAATTGGTTTTTCAGGATTAAATTTATCGCCCGATTTCTGGCTGGCAAAATCAAAGTCCCAATAAGCTTTATTGTCGCCCACAAAATAGGGCCAGCCAAAATTACCTGCCTTACGGGCCTGCCCAAACTCGTCTTCAGCTGCCGGGCCAAGGCCTGTTGAGTCTTTTCCGGCATCGGGGCCTACGTCTCCCCAATACAAAAAGCCATTCTTTTTATCAACCGATATTCTGTAAGGGTTTCTGTGGCCCATGGTATATATCTCAGGGCGTGTTTTAGGTGTGCCTTTCGGAAACAGGTTACCGTCGGGAATGGTATAGCTGCCATCGGCTTCAGGGTGAATACGGATAATCTTGCCTCTGAGGTCATTGGTGTTCGCAGAAGACTTCTGCGCATCGTAAGGGCTGCGACCGGGGCGCTCATCAATGGGCGCATAGCCGTCAGATGCCCTCGGGCTGGTGTTATCGCCGGTTGAAAGATACAGATTCCCGGCAGAGTCCCAGTCAATTGAGCCACCGGTATGGCAGCATTGGTCTCTTTGGGTGGGTATTTCCAGCATTACCTTTTTACTGTTCATGTCTAGCGTGTTGCCTTTCAATTCAAAACGTGCCAGAACGTTTTTGGGGTCACTTCCGGCCGGAGAGTAATACAGATAAACCCAGTGGTTTTTCGCAAAGTTGGGGTCAATGTTTAGTCCCAGTAATCCATCCTCTGCCTCAGGCTGCCCGCCATCAGCAAAATTGTACTTGGTACTAACCTGAATAGTGGCAATAGTAGTAGTTTTTCTGGTAAGGGGGCTGTACATCTTTACCAGCCCGTGGCGTTCAATAAATAGCACGCGTTCGTCTGGTAGCACAGCCAGCTCAAGCGGCTCATTCAGGTTTTCGGTAAGGGTTACTTTCTGAAAGCGGTTTTCTTCAGGCACCTGCGCCAGCATAGCCAGTGGCATTATGCCTAACAAAAGGCCTTTGATAATTGTTCTCATAATTTCAATCAGGTTTTATTACAGTTTCGGGGTGATAGTTTGTTCTTTCAAACTTTGCGCTCAGGCGGTAAAAGGTTCGCCTATATCAATTTTGCTAACCGTAAAACAAAATAAGGCGGCTGAGCAAAATAGGTATAAAAGGCAGGGTTGAATATAAAAGAGACAAGTAATAGGATTTTTCTGATTTTAAAAATAACTATGTTAATGTGTAAAAACTACGCAATAATAGAGAATTTTTCAATGTGTACAATAAACACAAAGAATTTTTTTATTTTTGGGCTGAAACCAACACTGATATGGACCCACGACTAAAACAATATCTGGAAGCTACATTAAAAGAAGTATCAATTGATTGTGTGATTTTTGGATTTCATGCCGGAGAACTGAAGGTGCTGCTGCTTAAATGGAAGGGAACCGACTCCTGGAGCCTTCCGGGTGGGCGTATTTATCTGGACGAGGCCGTTAATGATGCGGTTATCAGAATTTTGCAGGAAAGAACAGGGCTTAAAGAGATTTTTCTACAACAGTTTTACACTTTCGGAGAAACTGACCGCTATAAGAAATTTGACCCGGAGGTATTGATGAGTAAAATGGAGCAGACTTTCGGCAAACATTTTTATGACGAGAAATACATGAAACGCAACGTGTCTATCGGCTATATGGCACTGGTTGAATTTGAGCAGGTAATGGCTACCCCTGACTGGTACACAGATGAATGCCGCTGGTGGGAGATTTCGGCCATACCTGATTTACTTTTTGACCACAACTATATGATTGAAATGGCCCTGAAAGCACTGCGCAGACAAGTGAGTTATCAGCCGATAGGCTATAACCTTTTGCCGGAAAAATTTACCATGCCCGAACTGCAAAGGCTTTATGAAACTATTCTGGGTAAACAGCTAGACCGACGGAATTTCCAGAAGCTGGTGTTAAGTTATGATATTCTGGAAAAACTACCTGAAAAACGAACAGGCGGGGCCTTTAAATCACCGTTCTTATACAGGTTTGATAAAGAGAAATATGATAGAGCGGTAAGAAATGAAATATTGTTTACTATATAAAAGCAAAAGAGGCGCATGATGAAATTTGCGCCTCTGGTAATAATATTTTATTTCTCCCAGTCGAACGACCGTTTCACCGCTTTTTTCCAGCCTTTGTAGAGTTTGTTTCTTTCTAAGGCTTTCATTTTGGGTTTCCAGGTCTTGTCTACACCCCAGTTTTGTATCAGATCGTCGAAGTTTTTCCAATATCCTACGGCTAAACCTGCGGCATAGGCTGCCCCTAGGGCGGTGGTTTCAATCATGGTAGGGCGAATGACCGGAACCTTCAGCATATCAGATTGAAACTGCATCAGCAATTCATTTACTACCATGCCGCCATCTACTCTTAAAGAGCGTATTTCAATGCCCGAGTCGTTTTCCATGGCATTGAGTACATCTTTTGTCTGATAGGCAGTAGCTTCTAATACCGCACGTGCAATGTGGCCTTTGTTTACATAGCGGGTCAGGCCAGCCATTACGCCTCTGGCCGATGACTTCCAGTAGGGGGCATACAGGCCAGAGAAAGCCGGTACAAAATAGGCTCCGCCATTGTCATCAACACTTTTGGCTAAAGGTTCAATATCAGTACTTTCTTTAATAATACCCAGGTTGTCGCGCAGCCATTGCACCAATGCACCTGCAATAGCCACCGACCCTTCCAGCGCATAATGCACTGGCTGGTTTTCAAACTGATACGCCACAGTGGTTAATAATCCGTGTTTAGAGGGTACCAGTTCAGTGCCTGTGTTCATGAGCATAAAGCAGCCGGTACCATAGGTATTTTTTGCTTCGCCTGCTTCAAAGCAGGTTTGCCCCACAAGGGCGGCCTGTTGGTCGCCGAGGTCTCCGGCAAGCGGAATCCCAGCCAGTACCTCTGATGTAATGCGGCCATATACCTTACTGCTCGGCTCTATTTTAGGTAGCATCTGCAATGGAATATTCATAATCTCTGCCATTTCAGCATCCCATGCCATCGACTTCAGATTCATTAATTGTGTCCGGCTGGCATTGGTAACATCAGTTATGTGCAAACCGTCGTTAATGCCTCCTGTCAGGTTCCAGATAAGGTAGGTATCCATATTACCAAAAATGGCATTTCCTTTTTCGGCATCCTCTCTCACCCCCGGTACATTGTCGAGAATCCACTTGATTTTCAGGCCACTGAAATAGGTAGCCAGCGGCAGACCGGTGCGGTCCTGAAAAAACGCTGATCCGTGGCTTCTGGTGAGCGCTTTTACGGTTTCATCTACACGGGTATCTTGCCAAACCAGTGCGTTGTAATAGGCTTTACCGGTGCGTTTGTTCCATACAACTGTGGTTTCTCGTTGGTTGGTAATACCGCAGGCGGCAATGTCTTCTGTTTTAATGCTTTTTTCTATGCGGGCTCTGGCAATAACTTCCAGCGTGTTTTTCCAGATTTCCTCCGGATTATGCTCAACCCAACCGGGCTTAGGATATATCTGTTCATGTTCTTTTTGTCCAACCGAAACGATATTCCCTTTGCGGTCGAAGATAATACAGCGGGTACTGGTTGTACCCTGGTCGATAGATGCAATGTACTTCATAGAGATTGAATAGTAGTGTTGATATAGCAAAGGCAGGAATAAACCCTGCCTTTGTTTTCAATATATCTTATCTGCTTACTTTAGAACCCGAGAAACCATACCAGGCAATGTAGGCAAACATGGCTACTGGTAATAATAAAGAGGTAGCAATATCTGTGCTGTCGGCTATGGCACCCATAATAGGAGGGAACGCCGCGCCGCCCACAATACCCATAATGATGAATGACGACCCTAACTTGGTATATTTACCCAGGTCTTTTACGCCTAAAGAGAAAATGGTAGGGAAAGTGATGCTCTGGAAAAAGAAGAATGCCATAAGGGCATTAACTGCTATTTGTCCTTTTGCCTGAGATGCCACCAACAAAGAAGCAACAATGCCCAGCGAATATATGCCCAACAATATGTTTGGTTTAATGTAGCGCATCAGGAATGTACCGGCAAACCGGCCAACCATGAATATAATCATACCTAACGACAACCAGCGTGAAGCATCAATATTAGAAACTTTGATGGCGTCCATTACAAAATTGATAAACAGCCCCCATACGCAACCCTGTACACCTACATTTAAAAACTGGGCAAATGCCCCAAGCACAAAGTGTTTGTGCCTAAAAAGACCAGATAAAGAACGGCCAAATGAAGTGTTGTCGGCTCCCATATCTTCAGCAGCAGAGGCAGACTCCTGAATTTCAGGCATGGGGGTTCTCAGAAACATCAGTGCAATTAACAGAACGGCGCCACCGACAATCATATAAGGTAGCTGCACAGATTTGAAGCCCTCTTCAATACTCTGTTTATGTTCGCTGAAAACCAGCATACTGCCAACCAATGGCCCGATAATAACACCCAGGCCATTGAACGACTGCGCCAGATTCAGACGTCTTTCTGACGATTCTGCCGGGCCAAGAACGGTAGCATAAGGGTTGGCCGCTGTCTCAAGAAATGCCAGACCACAAGCTAATATAAATAAAGAAATCAGGAAAAACGTCCACGACTGTGCCTCACTGGCCGGATACACCAGAAATGCCCCACCCGAATAAAGCAGCAAACCGGCCAGAATGCCTTTTTTGTAACCCCATTTTTTCATGAACATACCAGCAGGCAGTGCCATCAGGAAATAAGCCCCATAGGTAACAATTTGTACCCAGGTAGATTGAGAGATGGTAAGGCTGAGGGTTTCCTGAAAGTGCTTGTTGAGTACGTCTAGCATACTAATGGCAAAGCCCCACAAAAAGAATAAACTTGTAACAAGAATAAACGGAACCAGATAATTGTTTTGAGTAGCGGTGGTCTGGAAATTGGGTTTGTTGCCCGAAATAGAAGCCATGATAGTTTAGGGTTAAAATTTCAATTTTTTTGATTGAACAGATTTTGTTCAAAAATGAGAATTTTTTAAGAAATAATAAGATAAAATTTAAACAAATATAAACTTTTAAAGAAGCGTGCCTGCTTTGAGACCTGAAAATAAAAACAGCGAGGCGCGCCTTGCCTCGCTGAATTAATAAATTTTACGTTTATTCTAAGGCAAAAACTGCTTTACGTAGTTACGGGCGGTAAGAATAGCCGACGTAATGTCGTCAATGTTGCCTTCATAGGCCTTATCTTCTACCTCAATTACCACAGGGCCTTTGTAGCGTACATCCGTTAAGGCAGTGAAGAAACCGCGCCAGTTTACATCGCCCAGACCCGGCAGCTTGGGTGAATGGTATTCTAACGGATTGGCCAGAATGCCTACTCTGTCTAGTTTGTCTCTGTAAACCTTTACATCTTTAATATGTATATGATGTAACCGGTTTTTATATTGATAGATAGGTTTTACTTCATCCATCATCTGGAATATCATGTGCGACGGGTCATAATTCAAACCAAAAAGCGGAGTAGGGAATGCCTCAAACATGGCATCCCAAACTGCCGGAGAGATGGCAAGGTTTTTTCCACCCGGCCATTCGTCGTTTGTAAAAAACATCGGGCAATTTTCAATACCTATCTTTATTCCTTCCTGCTCTGCCGTTTCAATAATCGGCTTCCATACTTTTTTAAAGGTAATGAGATTTTCCTGAATATTCTTCCGGGGGTCTCGGCCAATAAAAGTGTTCATAACCGGTACACCCAGTTTGTTACAGGCTACAATAACTTTCTTGATATGCTCTACATAGTATTCTGCCTTTTCCGTGTCGGGGTCTAGGGGGTTCGGATAATAACCCAGCCCTGATATGGATATCCCCCTGCTGTGGGTATAATCTTTAATATACTTTATATGTTTATCGTCCAGATTATTTACATCTATGTGTGTAACGCCGGCATAACGGCGGGCTTCAGAGTTGTCTTTGGGCCAGCACATCATCTCAAGGCAGGCAAATCCGTTTTTCGAAGCGAAATCTACTACGTGTTCAAAACCAAAATCGGCTAAGATAGCACTTACAAATCCAAGTTTTAACATATTTCAATCGAGGGTTATTTTATCAGAGCGTAAAGTAAATCTTTTTTGTTTAATCAGTAAATAATTAACAGCGATAATTCGCTTGCCGAACGTAGGTTGGCACCGCGCGAACATGGAAAGTGGGGAATCTCACGCCAGGCAGGTTAAACAGAATTTATGGCTGGTACAATTTTTTAGTGTTTTTAATAGCCTGCTGTTTAATGAAACAGGTCGATTCCGCCCAATTAATGCCTGGTTTTTTCTTTTAATAAAATTCTTGCAAAAAAAATGGGGCAGTTTTGGTATTCTGAAAATTTATTTTTTATTTTTGTTTAACGAAAAACGAAAAAAGATAAACAAACCATGACAACTCTTGAATTTAATTACGCCATTTCAAAGACCTCAAAGGCATTAAAGCCTTTTGCCTTTAGATTGACTAAAGACCAGGAGGACGCCAATGATTTATTGCAGGATACGCTTGTAAAAGCATTTATGAATCGTGAAAAGTACACCGATGGTACAAACCTGAAGGCCTGGCTTTATACGATAATGAAAAACACTTTCATTACCAATTACCAGCGGATAATGAGAAGAAATACATTTATAGATACAACAGACAATTTACACTTTATCAACAGTACTGAAAGCAGCATTGAAAATGAAGCATATTCTTCTTTTACCATGAGAGACATCAACCACGCGGTTGAGGCCCTGGATGAGAATTATCGCCAACCGTTTATGATGCATTTCAGTGGGTTTAAGTATCATGAAATAGCACAGAAACTGAAAGTGCCTATCGGAACTGTCAAAAACAGAATACACATTGCAAGAAAAGAGCTGAAAGAAAAGCTAAGTATGTATGCCTTTTAAGTTTACTTCAAAAATGTGTTTGCCTGATAATCAACTTCTGGCAAATACCGGGGCGGCAGTATTGAAAGTGTGTATGCTAAATACGAAATACTAAAAAAGTTATCTGTGCGAGCGGATAACTTTTTTGTTATATAAAAGGTAAATCAATTTATGGGTTATAGTTCCGGGGGAGCGTCGTCAGCAGGCATATTATTAAGATTTTCATCCACCATCTGTTGAACCTGCTCTTTTATTTTGTTTTGAACACGGTCTCGGGCAAAAACAAATAATGCCAGAATACCCGCATAAACCAGAAATATAATCAGATAACCCAGCCAGAGGCTTTTCAGCCAGATATTGAGCCCAATCGCCGCCAGAATACTGAGAAAAATGATAACCGTTATAGATAAAATAAATAAAACAAGCAGATAAATGGCTTTTACGGCAATGCCTTCTATTTTTTCCTGAAAGCCTAATTTGGTTAATTCAAATTTTGCTTCAATAAGCCTGATGACGTTGTCGCGGAAGTCGCTAAGATTCAGAAAGTCAGCCATACGATACAGATTCTTTGTATTTCAGTTGCTGGGCCTGACACATTGTAGCCCTTAAACAATTGCAAGGTAGATAAAACAAGGCATCTGACAAAAAGACTTGAGAAAGTTTTAGGGCGATGCCCGTCAACGGCATCGCCCTGAAGCAAGAATTATATCTGAGGGGGCAGCAACTTATACATTACCGGTGTTACAATGCGGGTCAGTATCAGAGATGATACCAGACCGCCAATCATTACCAATGCTAATGGCGAATAGAGTGGTGAATGCTCGAGCACCAATGGAATCAGGCCGCCAATGGCTGTAAGCGTAGTTAGTACTATTGGTATAAACCGGGTTTCGCCGGCCTCTTCTATGGCTTCGTTTATACCTAAACCCCGCTCTTTTCTTAAGAAATTGGTGTAGTCAACCAATAATATTGAGTTTTTTACTTCTATACCTGCCAGAGCTATAATACCAACTATGGCCGTGAACGACAATGAATTGCCCGTAAACAACAGAATCAGAATAGCCCCTATCATACCCAGAGGAATAACCGACAGCACTATAATAGTACTCTTGAAGGTTTTAAATTCAAGAATCAGAATAGCCATGATACCGAAAATGGTAATCATGATAATAGTACCTAAGCCGCCGAATGTTTCCTGAGAGCGTTCTACTTCTCCGGCCATTTTTATCGAATAGCCTTTGGGCAGTTTAAGTTCAGATATGCGCTTGCTGGCTTCTTTGGTTACTGTTGGCGTCAGGTAACCGCTTTTTATAAAGGCAGTAACAGTTGAGTAGCGGTCACGGTCATAATGGTTAATTCTGTTCGGCGATGTTTCAAAATCTATAGTGGCTACCTGCCTGAGCGGAATAAGACTGCCCATCTGGTTACTGATAAACATTTTCTGGAAGGCGTCCATACCGGCACGTTCTCCACGAGGCAGACTTACATTGATATCAATCTCGTCTTCATCATTTTGTTTAAAGGTTCCCATGTTGATACCTGCAATACCCATGCGCACGGTTCTGTCGATATCCACAGTTGGAATACCCAACATACCAGCTTTGTCTTTGTTGATGTTTACTCTGAGGTCTACGTTCTGCGCCGAAAGGGGGTTGTTAACATAAATAGTACCCTGGGTTTCTTTGAATATTTTTTCTACTCTGAATGAAATAGCCCGTAGTGAATCGAGGTTTTCACCAAGAATACGTACAGCCAGCGGTGCTTCTACCGGCGGGCCCTGCTCAAACTGAATCACCTTTATTTTGGCACCCGCAAATAAGTCAAATTTTTTGCGAAGCTCGTCAATAAATTTTTCTCTTTCAGGTACTTCTACGTCGTCCTGCAACTGCACAAAAATTTGTGCAAAGTTAGATAACGTACCGCCTACGGGTAAAACATTATAATATACTCTCGGATTAGACTTCCCAACATTTGTTGCATAGTTTTTCACGATTTCATGCTTTGCCAGCTCGTTTTCAACAAAACGGGTAGCTTTGTCGGTTTCTGAGAGGGTTGTGCCTAATGGGGTATCAACATTAATCAGAAACTGCGGTTTTTCAGAGCGGGGGAATACACTTGTACCAACTACCGGAATCAGCGCCAGACTACCAGCAAAAATAGCAAAGGCAATAGCCAGACTGATAACAGGATGCCTGAGCGCCAGGTGTAGTATCTTACGATACGACCCCTCAATGCCGCGTTTCATTAATTTTAGCACCAGGTTTTCCTGATGCTCTTCTCTGGGCATTAGCTGGCTGGCCAGAAATGGCACAATGGTAAGAGACACAAATAAAGAGGCAATAATGGTAGTGATAACCGCTATTGGCAAACTACGGATAAAGTCTCCTGCAGCCTCTGGCAGAAAGCAGAGTGGTAAAAAAGCAAAAATCAGGGTAGCTGTACAACCCAAAACCGCCAGCCCGATTTGCTTGGTTGCCTCAATGGCCGCTTGGCGGCGGGGCATGCCCGAACGCAGAAAGCGAGCAATGTTTTCAACAACTACAATTGAGTCATCAACCAGTAGCCCCAAAGCAATAACTAACCCCACTACACTTAGCTGATTAATGCCGAAACCGGCCAGATCGAGCATGGTAAGACCCATAGCTAGTGAGAGCGGAATGGATATCATTACAATAACCGATGCCCTGAAGCCCAGAGGTATGAGGGTAATTAATACCAGAAGAATGGCAATGCCGAAATCGCGCGTTAACCCTAATAAACGGGTGGAAACACTCTTGACCTGGTCGAAACTTTGCTCAAACCGGATATTTGGTGGAAGATTCTTTTTGAAATTGTCAATAACCGGGCGGATTTTATCTCCGGTGTCAAAAATATTACTTCCGGCTTTCATGTTGGCAGTTACAAATACGGCACGTTTGCCATTCAGCCTGCCCATGTACGATTCTTCTTCGTAATCCATGTTTACTTCGGCAATATCTTTCAGATAAGTAACGGCGGTGCCTGAGGTATTTACAACGGTGTTCCTGATTTCTTCCAGATTTTCATAACTTCCAGACGTTTTTACGCTGAACTTCCTGCTCCCGATTTCGATATTTCCTGCTGGTATATTGGCGTTTTCTGACTGAATGGCTCCCAGAATCAGGTTTAGCGGTATATGAAACTGCGCCATTTTGTCAAGATTAACCGCCACGCGCACCTGCTGTTTCGGGAAAGCCCATACTTCTGCTGCCTTGATAGATTTTACTTTCAGTAAATCTTCTTTCAGTAATCTGGCTTCTTTTTCCAGATCTTTATATGGGGTAGTTTCTGATAACAAAGCACATTGTATAATGTTTACACCTTCAGGCGTATAACGCATAATATCTATGCTGTAAATATCTGTGGGCAGCGTGTTCCGTATAGCGTTTATTTCTCTTACAACCTCGTTATATTTTTCGTCAACGTTTACTTTGTATTGAAACTCAACCACAATGTTGGCCACGCCTTCATCAGAAGTAGATGTTACTTTTTTGATGTCGCTGATACCCGAAAGGCGGTCTTCTATTGGGTCAACCACCAGTTTTTCCATGTCGGCCGGAGACGTACCCGGATACACCACAATGATGCTATTGAAAACAGCCTTCAGGTCGGGGTCTTCGGCTTTGGGCATATTCAACAAAGAGTTGACACCAATGGCCAGTATCATTATGAAAATAATGATAGTGAACTGGTAATTTTTTACGGAAAATTCTGCTAGACGCATTTGAATAATGTATTAGGTGTAACAAACAGCCACAGATATCGGCGGCTAATCTATTCAGTTGATACGCTTGTGCGTAATGGCTATTTACTGTAGACAGATAATGGCAGAATAACCTACTTCTGCACCACTTTTACTTTGCTTTTATCGCTCAGAAAATTGGAGCCTTTGGTAACTACGGGTGTTCCTTCCGGCAACCCGGCTGTTATAGCCACATACCTGCCAAAGATACCGCCAATGCTAACCGCATTTTTGCTAACACTTTTGTTATCGGCATTCAGCACGTAAACAAAGGCTTTGGTTTTGTCGG
Organism: Emticicia sp. 21SJ11W-3; assembly: GCF_024138715.1. Taxonomy (GTDB): domain Bacteria; phylum Bacteroidota; class Bacteroidia; order Cytophagales; family Spirosomataceae; genus Emticicia; species Emticicia fluvialis. Next base: position 5,038,013 of record NZ_CP092074.1, on the reverse strand, counting down.
CCTCAACAAGTGCCTCTACGGGTACAGCTACTGATACCAGCCCTTGTCCGGACGATATCTCCGCTTTTGCCACAAAACCTGATATCAGTTTTTTACCGTTGGGTTGTATCTGCAGTTCAGCCTCAAAGGTACCGGTGGCCGGGTTAACGGTTTGCGCCAGTTGTGTGATGCGGGCGCTGAAAGGTTCGTTCGGGTAAGCATCCAGATACACAGTGGCCGCATCACCTGTTTTTACTTTTATCACATCTTTGTCTGCCAGACCCACGTTAACGATATAAGCAGACTCGCCCGTACCAAGTATAAATACCGGAGCAAACGGTGTAATTAATTCGCCCTGTTCAGCTATTTTTCTTAAAATGCGGCCGCTGGCAGGTGCATAAATCTTTGATAGCCTCTGGTTAAATTCTGCTACCTGTACGCTTTGTCTGGCAACATCATAGCCGGTAGTAGCATCCTGCACATTGGTAAGGGTGGTGGCTTCGTCTGCATAGAGTTTCTTTGCGCGTTCCAGGTCACGTTCAGATTTTTCAAGACCCAGCCTTGCCTGTTTTACCTGTGCATCTATTTCCGATAGGTCAAGTTCGGCCAGCAGCTGGCCTTCTTTCACGTATTGCCCTTCGTTTACGTACACTTTTTTTATCATGCCTCCGGTTTTAAAGGCCAGTTTCATTTCTGATTTAGACGCTAATACACCGCTGGCAACAATAGGTTCGCTAAGTGTTTTAATACTAGCATTCTGTACTTCAACCGGCAATACCTCTTCGGCTTCCTGCTGGGCAGTTTCTTTTTTCTTGCTGCAGCTTACCAGTACAAGAAATAAGAATGCATAAATGAGCGGAAAAAATTTCGTTTTCATATAAGGTCTGTTTATTTCTGATTAAAGCCTGATTTTTCTATTTTTTTGAGCCACTTTTTCCTGTACTCATCACTTGACAATCTTAAAGGCCCGATGGTGGTGGTACGTACTGGTTTTATGCCGCAGAATTCTAATGTCATGCGTTTCATAGCGTAATAGGTGGGTCGGCCGTTTACAAGCCAGTAATACCATGCCGGCTGGTCGAGTGTACTGATGATGTGTGCGGTTTTACCTACCAGCAGTTTATCCCACCACAGTGAATTATCGCGTTTGGCAAACACAATGCCCGGCAGAAAAACCCTGTCGAGAAAACCTTTCAGTAGGGCAGGAAATGACCCCCACCATACCGGATAGAAAAACACGAGGTGGTCGGCCCATTTTATTTTTTCAACCGACTCCAGTAAATCCGGCTCCAGTTCCATTCGTTTTCGGTAGCCATAGCGCAGAATAGGGTCAAATTTCAAATCGGCTATAATTATTTCTTTTATTTCGGCGCCAGATGCGGTCAGGCCCTTCTTGTAAGCATCAAACAAAGCGAAATTGAAACTCTCGCTATCAGGATGCCCTTGTATCAGTAGTACTTTTTTCATCTTTGTTAAGAGATTATCTGACAGCCCCAACTTTATCAAGCATGGCTTTTTTTAGTAGTATGTCATATTTGGCAAGAGATTCTTGTAACCGCGCCGTAATTACCTCGTTTTGTGCCCGTAGGTATTCTATTAAAATAGCCTGACCATTGCGATACCTGCTGTCTACCACCTTAAAGTATTTGTCGGCTTTTATAGTGCCGTCTTTAGCGGTTGGCAGGGTTTTCCGGGCGGCTTCCCACTCAAAATAAGCCTGCGACACCTGCAATTGAATCTGCTTCTGCACTTCGTCAAGTTTGGTTTCCAATAAATTCTTCTGAATTTTAGCCTGTTGAATTTTGGATTTTTTCTCGTAACCATGAAAAACATCCCAGTTTAGCCCAATTTGCCCTATGGCGTAGGCCTGGTCTTTAAAGGTGTACCCCCTGCCCTGGAAGCCGGTGCTGCCACCCACAAAAACCTGTGGCCGAAATGCGTTCATTTGCTGCAGTTTAATGGCAGATTCAGTGGCCTGAATGTTGGCTTTTAACTGGCTGATTTCCTGGCGGTTCATTATTGATTGTTCGCGGGCGGCCTCAATGTCTTTCCGGGTGTCGGTGTCAAGAAAAATGCTGTCAACCTGAATTTCAGTGCCGAAATCCCGGTTCATCAGAAAATTAAGGTAGGCTTTTGCTGTATTACGGTTTTTGTCCATAGCGGCTACCTGCTGGTCAATTTTGCTTACCTCGTATTCTGCTGAATAAATTACATCTTTGGTAGCTACATTATTACTCACCAGTTTTTCATTCAGTTTTACAAAATCGTTCAGCACCTTGCGCGACACCTCAAATATCTTTTGTGCCTCTAGTGTTTGCAGATACTGCAGATAAGCGATAGTGATATTGTAACGTACTTCGTTTTCAATAATCCGCTTTCTGGCCTCCTGGGCTGTCAGCAAGTCGCGCTGAATGAGCAGATTATAACGGATGTCGGTATTGTAAACCGGATACTGAAAAGTAAATTTGGTATCATGAAAATTGTTCGGAGCCAATTGCTCATTCACATTTTCTATCTGCGGAAAACTGTTAGAGTTGGTCAGTCTGTTCAGTGTAGAGTAAACGGGGTTCAGCAAGTCGCCAACGGGAAACGCTAAACGTCGGCCTCCTGCTGCCAGGGTATAATTAGGCGCAAAAGTAATTTTTGGCGAAAAATTAGCCTTGGCCTGTTTTACGTTCTCCTGTGCTTTCTCAATTTCAAGGGTTTCCTGTCTTAAAGCCAGATTATTTTTCAGTCCTTCCTGAATGTAGGATTCCAAAACCGGAGAAGTAATTTGCCCTGTGGCCACAAAAGGGCATAGAATGGCAATCAAAATGAATTTTTTCATGTCTCACTGACGCTTTTTCAATTAATGAACAGTGTTAAGTTATAGGCTCAAATAAACCCGTCGTGTAAGACGGGCCTTATTTTTAGATTTTTACGCTTGTTACCACCATGTTAGAGCTACATTTGGCTACTATTTTGTGGTCGGTGTTCAATATCTGGCATTCAATGTTAATAACAGTTTTACCTGCTCTGATAATCTTTGACTTTACCAGCAATGTATCTCCTATTTTGGCAGGTAAAAGATAGTCGGCATTCAGGTTTACGGTTGTGTAAAAGTTTTCCCGGCCCAGCATAAAAACGGTCATGCCCATTATTTCGTCCATCATGGCGGCAGCCGTACCGCCGTGCAGAATTTTAGCCGGGTTTGTCATATCATCTCTTACAACAAATTCAACCGTTACCGACCCTTCTTCTATTGATATTAATTTTCCATTGAGCCATCTGCCCAGTGCTGAGGGGCTTAGTTCAGAGGCATGTTTGCCAATATGTGATTTGAAATACTCAAGAACCTGACTCATCGGCGATGCATGTTTAAATAAATTGATAGAACAGTTTATATTTTACGTTTCAGTAATTCAACGAATCGCTCATAGGCATGTTGCAGGCGTGGAATACGCTCTGTTTCTTCAAACATGGTCGACCGTTTTTTCAGGTGAATAGTTACCAGCCCATGCACGGTTGCCCAGATCATTAATGAGGTCCCCTCTACGTCATCTACTTCAAAATACCCGGCTTCAATGCATTCTTTTACTATTTGCCGAAGCATTTCAAAGGCAGCTCTGCCTTCTACCCATATTTCTTCCCGACACTCAATGGTTTCAATCGGCGACACCATCAGAAACATCAGCTCGTATAGTTCCGGATTCTCGAAGCCATATTCCAGATAATACCTGCCCATGTTGATTAATCTTTCAAACGGGTCTCGTATATTAAGTACTCTTTGAAACTGTTCAATTAGTTTCTGGAACGACTCATGATGTAAATCAAACAGCAATTCACTTTTGTCTTTGTAATAAAGATAGATTGTCCCGGGGCTGTATTCTATGGCATCTGCAATATTCCGGATACTTGTTTTTTCAAAACCCTGCTCAATAAACAACCTCCGAGCGGCATCCATAATCAGGCGCTTCATTTCATGTTTCTCTCTTTCTTTTCTTTCGGCTATCCCCATCTGGCTCAGGTATTTTAATTAACAATGCAAATAAAATGAACGGTGTTCAGTAAAGCAAATTCTTATCAATTTTTTACATAAACGGAAGATATAAAATTTATTCGGCTTCAATACAAAAGGCTGCCTCAACAGAAACAGCCTTTAGGTAATTATCTACAGTTCAATCAAATTTCAATAATATTAAATTTATAATCCAGCGGAGCCAGCGAATCAAGCAGTTTTTGAATAAACTGGTGGTCGTTCAGGTAAAAATTCAGGAAATTCTCTTTTCTTTCCTGTAGCCCACCACCCGGGAAGAGCCTTTCTTTAAGAGCCAGCAACTGGCTCACCGAGCTTTCCTGGTTACGTTCTTCGGCGCGTTTAATACGTTTTTCCAGGTGTTCCAGCGCATTGATGCTCTTGGCCTTAACGCCTTCAACGGGGCCTTTCATGGTTGCTTCAATGATTGTGGCCTTTTTCAGAATCCTTTCAAAAATGTCATTTATTTCATCAATTTCAAAAGCCAGACTCAGCGATTTCCTCGAGTTTTTTTCTACAAAGCTTTTTCTGAGCGTAACTTCATCAGCAAACAGTTCTTCGGTGGTAATACCCAGTTTGTCTATTTTTTTTCGGCTGGCCTCGTTCACTACTAAAGCAAAGTTACGGGGCATCAGCAACGGAAACGATTCCTGATAATGGTCAAACACACCTTTCAGTTGTAGCCAGTAAGGTACTTCTGATGGCCCGCCAATATAAGCAAGATTAGGCAGGATGGTCTCCTGATAGAGAGGCCGAAGCACCACATTCGGGCTGAATCTCTCCGGATTAGCTTCAATTAGCTGTATTATCTCGGCTTCTGAAAAACTAGTGTCTGTATGTAGTACTTTATATTGGTTGTCTTCTTTTACAATGCGTTCTCTTGTGCTGTCTTCCAGATAAAAGAAGTTAATTTCGCGAGGGGTAATTTGTGTGTGGTAGCCAAGTGCCTGTAGTTGATCAGAAGTGCTTTTTACTATATGGCTGGCTGAATGCTGAAGAATGTCGTCTTTCATAACCGGGGCGAAGAGGGCTTTCAAATCTGCCGAGTCGGCATCAAGGCATATCAGGCCCTGGTCTTGAAACAGATGGCTCATGTAACATCGTACCGCATTGGCCAGTGTGTCATGGTTCAGATAGGCATTCTGAAAAAACTCTACCCGTTCGGGTATCTGGTCACAAATGGCGCGCAGCTCCTTAGGATTCATGCGTCCTACGGCTCCTTTCTGGGTGGTTTCCCACTTATAGTTTTTACCGAACAGGTTGAAAACCGAAATCTCGTCGAAATCGTGGTCTTCACTGGCCATCCAGTAAACAGGTACAAAATTATAGTCTGGAAATGCGTCTTTTAATTGTTTAGCCAGGTTAATGATGGTTACAATCTTGTAAATAACATAAAGCGGACCTGTAAAGATATTCAGCTGGTGGCCGGTGGTTACAGTAAAGGTTTTATCATCTAATAATAAAGAGAAATCGGGTTTTGAATCAAGATTGGCATATTGTTTTTCCAGAACCGATACCAGGGTCTGGCGTTTTTCCTGCGTGAAAGCCCTTGATTGAATAGCTTTTCTGAATCCTTCAATGTCAGGATATTGATTATAGAAAGAAGTAAGCGTCTCGTTTTTTGTGATATAATCTAAAAACAATTTCGGGAAAGCGCCAACGGCTTTCAAGTCTAAGGTCTGCAAAGGCATAAATAAGGCTCGATTTCTTTATTTTTCTGATAACAAGAAAATGATTAGACAGGTTTCAAATTACCTGAGTGGGTAAAACTATTTACCCCATTCCGGTATATTAATGGCTAAAAGGTCTACGTATAATTGTACAACGAAAACCCAAACATATATTTATAACCGGCACCTCATTTTTTACCTCCGGGCTTGGCGGGTTCTTACAGGTACATGCCCTCAATTAAATCTTTGTATTTCTGGGTAATCACTTTTCGTTTCGGCTTAAGGGTAGGGGTTATTTCACCGTCCTCTATGGTCCATGCTTTGGGTAAAAGTTCAATTTTCTTTACTTGCTCGTAAGGGGCAAATTCTTTGTTGAAACGATGCACCTCATCCAGAATCAGTTTATGTACCTCAGGCTTTTTGGCCATTTCGGCATCAGTGGTATATAATATGCCATGAGCTGCGCACCACTCTTTCAGGGCGGTAAATTCAGGCACTATCAATGCAGAAGGAAACTTCTCTCCTTCGCCCACCACTATAATTTGCTCAACATAAACAGACTCCTTTATTTTGTTTTCTAAAACCTGCGGAGCTACATATTTACCACCCGATGTCTTGAAAATCTCTTTCTTGCGGTCTGTTATTTTCAGGTAACGTCCTTCTTCCAGTTTGCCAATATCGCCGGTGTGCAACCAGCCGTCAGCATCTATGGCTTCATTGGTTAGTTCGGGCAGGTTGTAGTACCCCAGCATTACGTTGGGGCCTTTAAAAAGAATTTCTCCGTCGTCTGCTATCTTTACTGTTCCGCCATCAATAATCGGTCCAACGGTTCCAATCCGCAAATCAAGTGGTTGGGTTCTGTTGGTAGCTATTACCGGCGATGCTTCCGTCATGCCATATCCTTCAGAAACCGGAATACCCGCCGCCCAGAAAACCCTTGCCAGACGTGGCTGCAAAGCGGCTGCTCCTGAGCATACCAGCCTGATGTTACCACCCAGCGCCTCCTGCCATTTGCTGAATACGAGTTTCTGCATCAGTTTTAGCTGTACGTTATACCACCAGCCGGCATTTACGTTGGGGTCATATTGCAGGCCCAGTTCAAGTGCCCGGAAGAAAATACGGCGTTTTAAACCGCTTAATTCATAACCTTTGGCCACTATTTTATCGTAAACTTTTTCAAGCAGGCGGGGTACTGTGGTAAAAATCTGTGGTTGCACGTCTTTCAGGTCTTCGGCAATCGTGTTCATGTTCTGGGCATAATAAATAGAAGTACCCGTACGCATATACAGATACAGCACCATGCGCTCATACACGTGGTTTAATGGCAGAAAACTTAAAGCTTTGCAGGATGGGTCAATCGGGAAATAGTTTTTGCAGGCTTCAAAGTTACTGATCAGGTTTTGATGCGACAGCATTACGCCTTTAGGCCTGCCGGTTGTGCCTGATGTATAAATGAGGGTCAGTAAATCATCTGTTCTGATTGATTTTTTTATTTCTTCTATTGCTGATTTGTTTTCAGGCGTTTCGTTCTCTGCTACCTCCTTCCAGTGTCTGGCTCCACTAATTTTATCAAAAGTGAAAATAGTTTTCACCGAGGCTAGTTCTCTGGCTGCCTCTTTTGCCCTTTCGTATAGGGTCTGGTCTCCGGTAAAAACATAAGAGACACCTGCATCCTGAAAAATGTACCTGTAATCTTCTACAGTAATATTTGGGTAGAGAGGCACATTAACAGCGCCTACCTGTTGCATGCCAAAATCTATGATGTTCCATTCCGGGCGGCTCTCTGAAATAACAGCAATTTTATCACCTTTTTTTACCCCCAGTTTCAACAAACCGTAGCTGAAACTGTTAACACTTTCAATAAAGTCAGTAGCCGGAACTTTTACCCATTCTCCGTTTATTTTTGATGCAAAAACATCGGGTTTATTATGAAGGGCAATAGATTCGGTTAGTAATTCAAATACACGGTTAATAGGGTTACTCATGTTAACAGGGGTTTGGTTGGGCGCAAATTTAAGAAAAAAACAACGGCAGCCATAAAATGTTAAACGGGGTCTACATCAACCACCACATTAACTTCCTTATGCTCTCTGATTTGTTGCATTTCTGTTATGGTCTCTCTTAAAAACGCTTTGGCAGCCTTAATATTCAGCTTGTCTTTTTCAAGTTTCAGCATAATATCAAATAAAAACTTGTTTCTGATGCGCTCAATTAGTGCCTTTTCAGGCCCCAGCACTCGCGCTTTGCCGAGTTTATCTAATAGTTTGTCAGCCAGCCAGTGGGCGGCTTTTTCTGCCTTTTCGGCCTCTTCGTGCTTGATAGTAATAGAAATAAGCCTCGAAAACGGCGGGTACAGATAGCTTTCTCTTTCTGATATCTCTTCCTGATAAAACCCCGGGTAATCGTTTATTACTACTTTTTGTAAGATAGATTGGTCTGTATTATTGGTCTGTATCAACACCCTGCCTCTTTTGGCACGCCTGCCCGCCCGGCCACTCACCTGCGTGAGCATCTGAAAGGCTCTTTCTGACGCCCGGAAGTCAGGGAAATGAATCATCCGGTCGGCATCAAAAATACCTACCAGGCTCACCTGGTCAAAATCCAGTCCCTTGCTAATCATTTGTGTGCCCACCAGTATGTCTGTGCCGCCTTGCTCAAACGCTGCTATGATGTTCTGATACGCGTTTTTTGTGCGGGTGGTATCCAGGTCCATGCGCTGAACCCGTGCCTCCGGGAACATGATTTTCAGGTCGTCTTCCAGTTTTTCTGTGCCAAAGCCAACGGTTCTTATCTTGCCTGAACCACAAACCGGACAAACCCTTGGCACCTCTTCCTTGTGCCCGCAATAGTGGCAGCGTAATTCTTTCGAGTGCATGTGGAAAGTAAGGCTTACCGCACATTGCTCACACTCAGACACCCAACCGCACTCCTGGCAGTTCAGGTAAGGAGAGTAGCCGCGCCGGTTCTGAAAAATGATGGTCTGCTCACGATTGGAAAGATTATTCTGAATACCTTCATGAAGCACACTCGAAAAATCGTTTTTCATATTTTTCGATTTCCGTTCTTTTTTCAAATCCACCAGCATAATTTCAGGCAGTTGAGCCTCGCCGAAACGTTGATTCAGCTCAACAAAACCATACCTGCCTGTTTGTGCCTGATAGTAGCTTTCAACGGAGGGTGTGGCAGAGCCTAACAGGATTTTGGCTCCCTGTTTCAGCCCCAGCATTATGCCTACGTCGCGTGCATGATACCGCGGGGCGGGGTCAAACTGTTTGTAAGAGGTCTCGTGTTCTTCATCAATTATTACAAGACCCAGATTATCCATTGGTAAAAATATAGCTGAGCGTACCCCTACCACAAACTGATAGCGGCCGTCAATAATACCTCGCCAGACCTCGACCCTTTCATTATCTGAGAACTTGGAATGGTACACTCCCATTTTATCGCCAAACACACGTTTCAGCCGCACGACTATCTGTGTAGTAAGGGCAATTTCAGGTAAGAGATACAGCACCTGCGAGCCGCCTTCCAGTACCTTCTGAATTAAATCGATATAGATTTCGGTTTTACCGCTTCCGGTAATACCATGCAACAATACAATGTCTTTTTCCTGAAAATTCTGAAGAATTGCATCACTTGCCGCCTGCTGTGCAACAGTCAATTCAATTTTAAGAGGCTCTGTCGGGAAATCATCACCAAAGCGCGAAACGGTTACTTCAAATGGCTCTAGTATTCCCTTATTAATCAGGGTGTTTAAGGCAGAATCGGAGGTTTCGCCATCTGTGAAAACTGATTTGTCTACGCCGTCGGTGTTTTTGGCTGGCAAATCATGAATAGGAATATGCTTGAGGTACTCCATAATCACCATTTGCTGTTTTGCTGATTTATTGAGCGAATCAACCAGATTCAGTACTTCTTCACTTCCTTCATAAACGCGTTTCAAACGTACTTTTTTGGCAATTTTCGGCTTGTATTTTTCCTTCACCTCTTCATACATAATGATGGCATGCTTGCTGATAAGCGATTTTATCATCGCGTTGATGTTCTTTTCACCAACAAACTTCAGGGCATCGTCATAAGTAAGAGAGGTTTGGGTATTCAGTATTTCCAGAAACGCTTTCTCTTTGTCGTCAAGCAGCTCAGGATAATCAAAATCCGGGTTCAGTTGTATTCTTGACTGGCTGCTCACTTTCAGTCCGGATGGCACAGCTACGTTCATTACCTCACCAATGCTGCACATGTAGTATTCGGCAATCCACTCAAAAAGCCATAATTGTGACGACGTAACCAGGGGGTCAATGTCCAGGAGTTCAAGAATGTATTTGGCCTGGTATTTTTCCGGCGGTTTAGTGTGTATTTTGCCTACCACAGCTGTTACAACCCTGTTTTTCCCGAATTCTACAATTACGCGTGCTCCTGTCTTGATGTCGTTCACAAAGTGGCGGGGTACGCGGTAAGTAAACATACGCGGAATAGGCACCGGCAGAATAACGTCGGCAAAGTAGGTGGTTTCAACAGAAAAAAGCTCTTCGGTCATTTTTGGCAAACTAAGGTATTCTAAAAAAAACAGTTTAAATGAAAGCAGACCTAAGCCCGCTAAATATAAACGTTTTTTAAGTCATTCAGGTATTGAGTATCAATATATGCCTGGATGCATAATGAATAAACAATGATTGAGCCGACTTGATTCAAAAACAGATAGATATTAAAGCGCCTTTGAGAGAGAGTAAAGCCGGGGAATGATAATCACCCGGCTTTCTGTAAAACCTTAAAAAATTGTATCAATAAGCAGATAGCCATTCAGGCTGATGATAATAAACGCCACAACCCAGGCTGTGTATTTTACCCAGTTTGGGTTTGCAAATGCACCCATTTTCAGTTTGTCAGACGTAAAGGCTACTAACGGCACCACTGCAAAGCTTAATTGCAAAGACAAAATAACCTGGCTAAGCACCAGCAAATCTGAAGTGCCTCTTTCGCCATAAATAATAGCAACAATCAGTGCCGGCACAATGGCAATTAAGCGGGTAATTAATCTACGTAGCCAGGGCTTCAGTTTAATGTTCAGAAAACCCTCCATTACAATCTGCCCGGCAAGTGTACCGGTCAGGGTAGAGTTTTGCCCTGCTGCCAGAAGTGCCACTGCAAAGAACAAACCGGCCAGTTTTACACCCAGAATGGGGTCTAAAAGGTGGTAGGCATCTGTAATATCGGCCACGTGCTGGTTGTTTGAAAAGTGGAAGGTAGCCGCAGCCATGATAAGTATGGCGGCATTGATAAAAAAGGCAAGGAATAATGATACCGTAGAGTCTATGGTAGCATATTTTATGGCTTGTCTCTTGGCAGGTACGGTATCTTCAATTTTACGGGTTTGCACAATGCTTGAGTGCAGGTAAAGGTTATGTGGCATAACCGTTGCCCCCAGAATACCAATGGCAATGTAAAGCATTTCAGGGTTTACCACAATCTGGGTGCTTGGTACCAGACCTTTGGCCACGCCAAACCAGTCGGGGTTTGAAACAATGATTTCATACCCGAAGCAAAGCAGAATAATCAGTATCAGTGCGCCCACTATTACTTCAATGAGCCTGAAACCCTTGTTTTGTAAAAACAGAATAAAGATTACGTCAACGGCTGTAATGATGATACCATAAGTAAGCGGAATATTAAAGAGGAGGTTCAGGGCCACGGCTGCACCTATTACTTCGGCCAGGTCGCAGGCAGCAATGGCTACTTCTGCCAGAATCCACAGCACAAAAGAAACGGGTCTTGAATAAGCATCACGGCAGGCCTGCGCCAGGTCTCGCCCGGTGGCAATGCCCAGTTTCAGCGACAGGTGCTGCAGCAGCATGGCAAACAAATTAGATATTAAAATAACCGAAAGCAGGGTGTAGCCAAATTTGGCACCGCCGGCAATATCGGTAGCCCAGTTGCCTGGGTCCATGTATCCTACTGCTACCATCAGCCCCGGCCCGATAAAGGCCGAGAGTTTTTTCCAGAAGCCTCCGGATGTATGAACAGCAATGCTGCCGTGTACTTCCGGCAGCGAAACCCTATTGGTTTTGGTTTTCCAACCTCTATTTTGGTCTGTTGGTAATGTCTTCTCCATGGTAGTTCAGCTACGCTAAATCTAAATTTTATGCAATAATAAAAACAAAAATGTGGTTATCAAAATAAAATTTTAGGTTTGTCTAAAAATTTGATTAATCAGGTATAACTTTTACTTTTGTGCTTGTATCACCATCTTTTTTAAGGTATATGACTTCATTTACAGAGGAAAACTATCTGAAAATTATTTACATGCTGAGCGAGCAGAATGGCGGAAATGAAGTTAGTACCAACGAGTTGGCCGAGCATACGCAAACCAAGGCAGCTTCGGTTTCTGATATGCTACGCAAACTGGCCGAGAAGAATTTTATCAATTATCGCAAATATCAAGGGGTAACCTTAACCAAAGAAGGGCAGCACATAGCGCTAAGTATTATCCGTAAGCACCGGCTGTGGGAGGTTTTTCTGGTAGAAAAACTGGGCTTCGGTTGGGACGAAATACATGACATTGCCGAGCAGCTTGAGCACATAGATTCTAAAGAACTGACTGAAAAGCTGGACGACTTCTTAGGTAATCCGCAATTTGACCCACACGGTGACCCTATACCGGATGCCAAGGGCAAAATGCCGATGCTCAGGTCTCATAAGTTATCTGAAATACCTGTCAACCACACGGTAGCAATGGTTGGGGTGTCAGTACACTCACCTGCTTTTTTGCAGCACCTGGACAAAAACCATATTACGCTTGGCTGTCATATTAAAATTCAGGAAGTAAGTGATTTCGATAAGTCTTATACGGTTTTAATAGATAACGCGCATGTTGTTTTTGTAAGTAACGAAGTTGCCAAAAACCTGCTTGTGCAGTAAAAGCTGTTAAAGTTTTATAATTTAAGCTGATTATGCGCTTCTTTTCATAATTTTGTGTGTTGTATATATAGCCCTGTCAGAGATTTGAGCCCAATCTCTTCTTTTTTGAGGTAACCTATATTGTTAAACCTTGCATGAATATACTCGATAAATACTTAATCAAACGATTTCTCACAACTTATATATTTGCGGTTCTCGTTATTGTTTTGATTATCATGGTGATTGATTTTGTGGAGAAAAACGATGATTTTATCCAGAAACAGGCACCTATGCGAGCTATTCTGCTACAATATTATGCCAATCTTGCTCCTTACTGGGCCAATTATATCAGCCCGCTCATGATTTTCATATCAACGGTATTCTTTACAGCCCAGATGGCTGCCCATACCGAGATTGTAGCCATTCTGAGCAGCGGTGTAAGTTTTCCGCGTCTGATGCTGCCTTACTTTTTAGGCTCTTCGGTTATTGCTGTTTTTTCATTTGTAATGGTAGGCTGGATACTCCCCAAAGCCAATACCGAACGGCTGGCATTTGAGAATGTATATGTGAACGACAAGTTTTACTTTTCAACCCGTGACTTCCACACTGCAGTAGCGCCTAATACTTATGCGTATATGTCGAGCTATAATAATGACGCCAAAACCGGGTATGATTTTACCCTTGAGAAAATTGTTAATAATAAACTGGTAGAAAAGCTGAGCGCCAAACGGATTGACTGGAACGACAGCACCAAAAAATGGCGCATACATAACTATAAAATCAGAACGCTGGGCGTAATGAAAGACAAAATGGTTTATGGTGACACACCAAAAGATACCACCATCAATTTGTCGCCCAAAGATTTTGAGAATGAACACCAGATACATGAATCATTTACGATTCCTGAACTGCAAGAAAAAATATCTCTCATCAAGACCCGCGGTGCTGAAGGGATAGAATCTTATGAAATTGAACTTTATCAGCGTTTTGCCACGCCCTTTGCTGTTATCATACTTTCTTTAATGGGTCTCATAGTGTCTGCTCGCAAGGCCAGGGGTGGGGTAGGTTTCCAGATAGCCGTGGGTTTCGTGCTGGCGTTTGTTTATATTCTGTTTTATATCATGTCTAAAGGTATTGCCGAGTCTGGCAATATGCCTCCTATACTGGCCGTCTGGCTGCCCAATATTGTATTTGGTATGATTGGTACCGTCATGTACTTTACCGTGCCGCGGTAATTATCTAAGTATTATTTTTGCTGTACCAACAACCCTGCTTGCCCATAAGTCATGCATTTTTGCAGAAAAATGCAACTGGTCGTCGGCAATGTAGGCTGCCTCAGGGTGTTCGCGCGTCAGAGTAGTTATATCAATAAAAGAAATTCCCATTTTGTCGCAGGCATCTTTCGCTACTTTGTTGAAAGCATCAATATCCTGTGCGATTTTTTCTCTGTTATAAGCCTGTGCATAGGGCGTAATACTGTAGTCGGGTATCGACAAAACAAACACACGCCGGGCATCAGCATGGGCAAGGGTAGCGCTTGTTTCCAAGAGTTCGGTAAATTCTTTTTTATAGGTATCAATGCTTTGGCCGTTAAACTGGTTGTTAACGCCAATCATAAGCGACACCATATTGTAAGTGCCTGCAGGTTTGGTGCGGGCCACGGCATCGGCAAGGTTACGGGTGGTCCAGCCGGTTCCTGCTACTACGTCAAACCTATTTATTGTAAAATCACTTTTCAGCAATTCAATGAGCTGGTTAGCCCAGCGGTCTTTTTCCAATACACTTTCGCCTATAGTGTAAGAGTCTCCCAAAGCCAGAAAACTTCTCTCAGGAATTTTCTCCTCTTTTTGGGGAGATAATTCAACAGTTGATGGCGAGCCGCTAACACAGGAAAACAGAAAAGTTGCCAGCGATAATTGAGCAAAAAATTTATACATAACTGATATAACCTGATTTAAACGTTTATGTACTATTCTGTAATTATATTTAGATTATAAACGGGAATTTAACGGTAGAAGTCCTATTTTTGCAAAATTTTATTAAAACCTATATTCCGTTTCGGCGGCTGATATAATTATGAAAGTTGTTTTAGCCTATAGTGGAGGATTAGACACCTCGTTTTGCGTAAAGTACCTGACCGAAGAGCTGGGTCATGAAGTGCATTCCGTATTGGTTGATACGGGTGGGTTTACAGAAGAAGAAATCAAGGATATTGAAACAAAGGCGTATGAACTGGGCGTTAAAAACCATCATACCGCCCGCATGGTAGGCGAATATTATCAGAAATGTATCAGGTATCTGGTATATGGCAATATCCTGAAAAACAATACGTATCCGCTTTCAGTAAGTGCCGAGCGTATGTTTCAGGCAGTAGCAGTGGCTGACTACGCCAAAGAAATTGGCGCCGAAGCTGTTGCACACGGAAGCACAGGTGCCGGAAACGACCAGGTTCGTTTTGATATGGTTTTCAGAATCGTTCTTCCTAATGCACAAATTATTACGCCTATCCGTGACCTGCGTTTGTCGCGTGAGGCTGAAATAGATTTTCTGAAGTCGAAAGGCGTAGTGCGCGAATGGCATAAAGCAGCCTACTCAATTAATAAGGGTTTATGGGGAACCTCAGTAGGAGGTAAAGAAACCCTCACTTCTGATGGGTTCTTACCCGAAAGCGCATTCCCGACACAGGTAACCAGGAAAAAAGGAAGCGAAATAACGCTACAATTCATAAAAGGTGAACTGAAAGGTGTAAACGGCCGCCGGTTTAAAAATCCGGTAGATGCCATCCGTCGTTTGTCAGAGCTAGCCTCTCCGTATGGGATTGGCCGTGACATCCACGTGGGCGATACCATTATCGGTATTAAAGGCCGTGTAGGATTCGAGGCCGCTGCTCCGTTGATTATCATCAAGGCACACCATTTGTTAGAGAAACACGTGCTTACCAAATGGCAGCAATACTGGAAGCAGAACCTTGCCGAATGGTATGGTATGCTTTTGCACGAAGGCCAATTCCTTGAGCCACTGATGCGTAATATTGAAACGTTTCTTGAAAGTACCCAAACCAATGTAACTGGTGAGGTGCGTGTGCAACTGGCACCGTATCATTTCCAGTTATTGGGTATCAAGTCAGACTACGATATGATGTCGCCGGTATTTGGCAGCTATGGAGAAATGAACAATGCGTGGTCTGGCGATGATGTAAGAGGTTTCTCTAAAATCATGTCCAATCAGGTAATGATTCATGAAAAAATTGCCGAACTGGCTGCGAAGAAGTAAGGCAATAACATTAATAAAAAGTTATTGGCTTTTAATTGATTACTATAAGCGAGACCCCGAAAATACGATGCTTTCAGTATTTTCGGGGTTTCACTTTTTGTTTGCAATCAATGCCCAATAGTATAAATTGATCCTGTACAAATCCAATGTTTGCTACCATTTAAAAAGTAAACTTGTATTCAAAAAACCATTTTTTTATTATTCGCTTAGTTTCATTAGCTTTGTGAAATAGCATCTTGCTATTATACCATTTTTTAAATACATTAAATTATGAAAACAGAAAAAACTGAAAGTGCTCAAGACACATTTACCCTTGAAGAATGGACAAAACCCTCAGTAGAAATACTTTCTATAATGGAAGTAACTATGGGTTCGAGCGATGCAGGAGAAGATTATGCATCTGAAATAAGCTAATGCTAGCATAAATTACTCACATCTGTAACATGAGAATAAATACAGGAGTGTTTGCAGATGTGAGTATTTTTAAGCCTTACATTTCAGTTCACCACTACAATATTTCCTGAATACATTAAATTGAGGCATTCCAGGGTATCAATTGTACACTGAGATTCTTCTACTTTGAATTTCTGCATGAGCTTCTGAATCAAATCTTTTACAAGAATGGGCTGTTCCAAGTATAGCCAGATTATAGCTCCAGTATGATTCAGGTTAATATAGTTGCCACTTTTCAAATCCATTATGACTGTTTCATTATCAAATTCAACGAATTGCAAATCATTTGTTTTGCGGGCAACAAAACTTTCAAGGTGTAATAACTTTTTCATTTCTATCATTTTTTGATAACCATTGCCGATACTTGGCACAATTATCAGGCAAATTTATAAATATATTTAGATTTAATGTTTAATTATTGGGGGTTTGGTTTGCGTATTTTATCGGAAATTGAATTTCCGGAATTACTGTCTTGCGAATTTTCTGTACCAGATTTAGTAATTAAATATGGCATAACACCAGAAACTATCAGTGGTATTCAGTTAACAAAAAAAGGATTCTTCTACAAAATTGACGAGCAGGCATTGTTGTTTAAAGTTACCAACGTTGCTAATTATTATGCTTTTGGTGGACACACCGTGGTAGTTGAACCCTGCGCTGAACAGGAAATGCGAACCATCAGGCTTTATATTCTGGCAACTGTGATGGCCGGAATCCTCACTCAAAGGAAATTATTGCCTTTCCATGCTTCTGCCATTATTCGCAATGAAGCTTTGATTCTAATTGCGGGCGAATCTCAGGCCGGGAAATCGACTACTCTGGCAGGTTTAATTAAAAGAGGGTTTAATATATTTGGGGATGATGTACTGGTACTAAAAAAAGATGAAGACCAAATGGTACTGGCCAGTGCTTCATATCCGATGATTAAACTCTGGGATGACACAATCGAAAAACTTAATGATGATACTTTCCGTGACCGCTCGTTCAGAATCAAATATGATTTGGAAAAATTCGGCATCTTTTTTCATAAGCAATTTAACAAAGATCAATATCCTTTAAAGAAAATTTATATTATTAAAAAAAAGGATATCCCTGATGTAAGTATTAAAACTCTAAGCGGAATTAACGCCTTTGAGGCGTTAAGAAGTCATATTTACCGGCCCATTCTATTACAAAGTAATACTATGCTATCCCGTAGCTTTACGATTCTAACAGAACTTTCAAAGTCTGCAGTTATTCTTGAAGTATCGAGGCCACTTGTCTGCAACCCCGAAGACCTGATAAACCATATTGAAGCTTCTATCCTTCAATAGACTATTGAAAGAGTCTTCTTCAAAAAATCCTCCATAAAAAGATTAATCAAACTATGGGTTTAATATTCGGACGTATCAATAAAACCGGGAAAAAGGTAGATGAGACTATTCTGGAAAAGGTTTTTCAGTCTGTTTCTCGCATTAAGCCAGATGATGGCTCGTCATGGACAGACACGGATATAGTCTTGGGAAATACCCACCTTATTGAAGATGCATACCCTTACCTGGCGCACCTAATTATTACGGCAGATGCCCGTATAGATAACAGGCCCGAATTAGCTTCTATGTTGGGCAATAACGTAAATTTACTAAATGATGCCCAGCTTATATTGATGGCATTTTACAAGTGGGGCGAAAAATGCGTACAATTTCTGGAAGGAGAATTTGCGTTTGTGATATGGAACAAAGCAAGCCATGAACTCTTTGCGGCAGCCGACCCGGTAGGTCATAGACCATTATATTATTATGATTCTGAAGATGAATTTATCTTTTGTAATGAAATAAAAGGTGTTACCGCCGTTAAGCAAACACCTGATATTTTCAATGAGGATGTGCTGATTGATTACTTTTTTAAAAAGGGACTACCCGTGCACACTTACAATCAGGAGGTGTTTTCGCTCTGTGGCGGCAACATACTAACACTTAAACGTGGAAAAGTTGGCATAGAAAAATACTGGCGCCTGCAAGCAAGTGGAAAATATTCTTTTAAAAAAGAGCAGGATTGGTACGACTGTCTGCTTCATTTAGTCTATAACGCCGTTGAAAAAAGGCTGGACTATGAACGGCCGGTTGGTCTTACTCTAAGTGGCGGGCTTGATTCTTCTTGCCTGGCTTTTGTACTTTCAGACCTGCTGCAAAAAAGAAACAAACCTCTTTATACTTTTTCCTCGGTATTGCCTGTTGGCTATGAGGGCATTGCCAGAGATGAGCGTAAATACATCGAATCCATTGGGAGGCGGTATCCTAATATTATACAAAATTTTGTTGATTCTTCCGAAATCGGATCTATTGATAGTTTAAACGAAAGTTTTTTATTCGACGAAAGTATTCCAAATCCATTTCATTATCTGGATAAAGCAATACTCTCCTTAGCCAGAGAAAAAAAAGTACATACTTTATTTACCGGGTACGGAGGAGACTTTGGGGTTTCATGGAAAGGTGATTTGGTTGTTTATCAATTAATCTATCAAAGGCAATTTAAAGAGGCGTTACAGCTAATAAAAGAGTTTGGAAAGCGGGAAAACCTATCAATGTTACAAGTGTTTGTTAAGAAATTTATTCCCCATACAGAGTTATACAGGCATCTTCGACCTTTGTTAAAAATGGGGAGGATAAACTGGCAAAATGAAACTACGCTGAAAAGTGATTTTGTAAAAAAATACAGCCACAGGGTAATCGAATATACTCCTTTGAAAGATTTTCATTCGAATGCTGAGTATCAGATAAATGAAGGCCGTTTCGGAAAAATAACTGCTATGTTTCATACAAGAAACGCTGCTTTCGGCATAGAATCGGCCGTTCCTTACTTAGATAAGTCCATTCTGGAGTTTTTGATGGATATTCCTCTGCCTTTTTTTGTGAAAGGAGGAATCCCAAGAAGTCTTATTAGAAACATTATGAAAGGAAATGTGCCTGATGAGATTACCAGACGAATGGATAAACTTCCATATTCACCCGGATACCAAAACAAAATAAAGAGTCAAAAGTCTTTGCTTCAGACAATCTCAAGTCTTAATAAATATGAATTTATTTTTGATAAGTACCTTGACAAACATAAAATCATCAATAATTTTATTAACATTAAACCCGAAGAAGGATTTACCCCCGCTGAAAACATAGTTGGGATAAGATTAATGCAGGCCGTCAACGCAGCCGTTGTAATCAGCAGGTTAAAAGAAGAAAACTATCATTTTAAATTTGTCTGACGCAGAATACCGATTAACATAACACTAAAAGTATTCGTCAATAATTTAGTAATCAATCACCTTATCAGACAACATGTAATGAAAATCGCAATTCCATTTTAACCAATACGCCAGTTTCAGCAATAGAAGAATTGCATGAAACTTAAAGTTTTGGGTAAAGGATATCAGGCATTATCGATAATCTCTGCTACTGCCGTGCATTTATCAAAATCGGCTTCATAAATTTCAAATTCGTTAGTAAGGGCTGCGCTTGCCATACTCACATCCGCCTTGCGGTATTCCATTCTACTGTTTACAATGCCTTTGCCTGTCATGTGCAGGGCATGGACACCCGCCTCTAACAATTGCGCTGCGTTCTGGGCGCTTACACCACTGCCTGCCATAATTTCTATTCTATTGGCTGCCTTTTCAGCTAATTGTTTCAGTAGGCCTATGCCGTCAATGGCGGTATTCTTTTGCCCTGAGGTAAGTATTCTTTCGCAGCCGGTTTCAATAACCGCTTCCAACGCCTCAAAAGGCTCTACGCTTACATCAAATGCTCTGTGAAAGGTTACTTTCATGGGCCGAGCCAGTTCAACTAATTCTTTTGTACGGATGGCATCAACCGTACCGTCCGGATTCAGGATACCAAACACTACACCGTCTGCTCCCAATTCTTTGGCAGTTTGTATATCGGCTTTCATTACCTCAAATTCAGTATCTGAATAACAGAAATCTCCTCCGCGCGGACGAATCATGACATACAATTTGATTGAAAGATGCTGGCGAGCCAATTTTATTAATCCTGCTGAAGGGGTGGTTCCGCCCTCAAACATACCTCCACATAACTCAACCCGATACGCCCCGGCCTTCTGGGCTGTCAGGCATGATTCTAAAGAAAAGCAACAGATTTCAAGCATTCTATTTCATGGTTTTTATACAAAGAAACATATAAAATGCTTTTCAATGGAGCATCTCATCTGTTTCTTTTAATTCTTCTATTAAGAAAATCTCGATTTAGTACTTAATCAATTTTCTTGTAACCAGGTCTTTCCCAACTTGAATCCTAATCAGGTATTCTCCTGCCGATAATTGATTCAGATTAAGGTATTGCTTCTTGTAGGTTATATTCCCTAAATTCTTTTCCGATAATTGTCGGCCTTTCATGTCCAGCAGCTGATAAGATACTTCTTGCGATATCGGTAAATCAAAAGTCATTTCACAATAACTCTCGGCAGGAACAGGCGCTATAGTAATTTTATGGCCAATCAGCGGCTCATTGGCAAGAATAAGAACCTGTATCTTCGCTTCTCCAGACACGGTACCTTCACCACAGGTATTGCTTACAGAGGTTAATTTGAAAATATTGCCTTCAATAACTTTCACAGGGTGAATGATAGTATTTTTCTCAGATACACCCGTTTCATTATTACTCAGTTTATACGAAAAAGGCGGGCTTGCAGTAAAAGACAATTTAAGATTGGCGGTATCACCTATATTTAATGTGGTATCGCCTGATATGGTTGCGGTGGGGATATTTGAGTAGATTTTTATTTTGCGGGTTGTAGATTCGCAATCTTTGTATTGAATAAGAGCTTTGTAGGTACCTGGTTGAGTAGCTTTCAGGCTCGATGTTGTTTCTCCCATAACCACATCATCTTTAAACCACTTGTATCTGTAACCGTTTTCCGAAACCGCCTCAAGGATATACGGATTACTATTTGCACATATGCCCATGCTGTCTGCATGAGGAGAAATCTGATTGTTGATACTTGTTATTTCAACGTTTAGCGTATTTGTAAAGGCTTCGCAAGATTTGTATTTTACTTTTGCCTGATAAATTCCGGATTGTTGAGGGTCAAGGCTATAATCGCTAAAGGGGACTTTTTGTTGATTTATGTACCATTCAAAAGAGTAATCAGGATTTCTATTGTATTGAGAATAATTTATATTTTTAATTATGATAGAGGCCTGTTTTTCATAACATAAATCGATGGAATTTGTACTATAATCGTGATAATTGTAAAAATGTGCCAATTCAGGTTGTATACCTTTTTTAATGATAAAGGTTTTTTTGTAACCACAGGTATTTGTCTCTTTAATATCTAGCGTGTAAGTTCCTTCTTTATTGATACTTAGCGAAGAAGCATTTGAAATTGTTTCATTATTTTGTTTCCATTCATAAGATTTACTTTTAAACGGCGTGGAAATAGAAATCGGATCTTCACAAAAATAATAGGTACTTGTAGGAAATTGCACAATGTCGTCAACCAAATTGAAAACGGCCGTATCAGTTAATGCAATGCATGTTTTTTGGTCAGGCGGATAAATTTTTGCAGAATATTTGCCGGAATCTTTTATTTCGAAATAGCTGTAGGTATTCATACCTTTATTAGCTGTTCTGGTTTCTAGTAATTTTCCATCTTTATAAAAATCTATATTCCAGGCCCAGATTTCAGAGTAAATAGGGGATACATTTATCCCATAATTATTTGTGCTTTTGCATAACGAAATGGTTTTTTGGGCATCAGAGAAAGGAAGCTTATGCCCTATTTTTGTGAGTAAGGTGTCTCGTCTAACAATTTCATATTTCCTTGAATTAACTATGCAATCGCCCTGAGTCAGTTGCAGATAATAAACTCCCGGTTCTGAAGCAGTATAAATTCTCTTAGTAGCACCGCTGATACTCTCATCGTTACGTTTCCATTGAAAATTGAAGCCGTATTTATTCAATGCATTAACGTCAGAATCATCGTTATTAGAAACGTAATAATCCAGGTGAGTAAAGGTAGCGGTCAGGGTATTACACAGAGTTATCTTACTATCAATTACCTGAACATAATTATAAGTAGAAATAGAATTAGTGAGTTTTTGTCCGATTTCAATCCAAAGAGAATCAGAAGAAGCTTTACATGACCCCTGATGCGCAGTTACTTTATAATAACCGCTTTTTTTTGCTTCAAATAAGTCATTTTGTGTTTTTTGCTCTACAGTTTGACCATTATGTTGCCAACTATATATTGTGTATGGAAAATCTCCAAATGCTTGTATCGGAACCGAAAATCCATTACAAGCATATTGACTTCTTATAAAAGAGGAAATGCTTGGCTGTGGTATTTCACCAACTTTTATCTTAATAGATGTAGATTCTTTAGAACATCCACTGTAAGTAGCCTTTACAGTATAGATACCAGCGTCTTTGGCATCGTAATAGGTATCGTTTGCTCCAGGAATATCAATACCATTCTTCAACCATTGAAAATTGACAGATTCTGGAGACCTTATTAAAAGCTTTGTAGAGGAGCCTTCACAATGTGTAGCATCATAAGAAGAGATATTACTAGAGGTAATTTGTGCAATAATATAGGGTTTTGCAGCACCAACAATATCAAATGATTTGCTTGAAGTTTTATATTTACCATCTTCACTTTCTAATGCAAAATAAATAACATCTAAATTAAAGTCAGGCATCTGTACCTCAATGGAATTTTGAGTAGTAGTCCCTAAATGGAATTTAGAAATATAATTCTGAACATATACGTTGAACTTGGTATTTGCCGGAATGTAATTTGGGATATTAAATTTTAAAGTTACCTTTTCTTCGCGGCAATATTTTTCTTTAATATTGAAAAACTCTAACTCATCGTTTATGGTCAAATCTGATTTTCCTGAAGCAAAAGATAAATAACTAAGAATAAATCCAAAAACGCACAGTAAATGTTTAATCATAAGAAGGTTGCATATGGTTTAGAAGAATTTTTTAGCCTACAGGTAATTATTTCAATTAGTCACAATCAGCATTAGTGCCACAAAAATACTTATAATGGATATATTCATCAAAAAAAATTAATTCATTATTTATATTTTAAAGATCACACCGTCAACTCCCGAAAAACCTCTTCCATTGCCTTGCCATCTTTTTTCAGTTCAGATAGGGTGCTGTCGGCTACAATTTTCCCACGGTTAATGATTACCACGCGGTCGCAGATGGCCTCTACCTCCTGCATGATGTGTGTACTGAAAATAACGGTTTTGTCTTTGCCTATGTGCTTAATGAGGTCTCGTATTTCAACCAGTTGGTTAGGGTCAAGGCCGGTGGTTGGTTCGTCTAAAATCAACACATCCGGGTTATGTATCAACGCTTGGGCAAGGCCGACACGTTGTCGGTAACCTTTTGATAGCTGCCCTATTTTTTTGTGTTTTTCAAGCCCAAGCCCAACGCGCTCTATCGTGTTATCTATTTTAATTTCCAGGTCTCGTCCTTTCAGGCCATAAAGTGAGCCTGCAAAGGATAGAAATTCCATCACGTACATATCCAGATACAGCGGATTATGTTCAGGCAGGTATCCTACATTCTTTTTAACCTGAATAGGCGCCGTTTTTACATCAAAGCCACTTACCTCGGCAGTGCCTTCGGTAGCCGGAATATACCCCGTCAGGATTTTCATGGTCGTTGATTTTCCGGCACCATTTGGGCCCAGAAACCCCAGAATTTCTCCTTTTTTTACTTCAAAAGATATATTATCAACAGCTTTTTGTGTGCCGTAAACTTTGCTGAGGTGCTGAACTTTAATAGACATGGTCTGGCTGTTCTATGATATCAGTACCGATATTAATCCCCTGGGTAATCGATACATGTAATGGTTTTATAGGTTCTTAACGCAAAAATAGGGTTTATCGTGAAAAGATTCCTTAAAAAAAGTCTTTGCTGCGCTTTTTAATTAAATTTGTTTTTATTCAACCTTATTTAAACCTATGAAAAAAATTTTTCTTCTCCTGTTGGTTACCATTCAGGTAACTTTTGCGCAAGATAAACCGGTACGTATGGGTATTGTGGGTATGACACACGACCACGTTCGGCAAATTCTGCATACCATTAAGCACGAAGGTGTTGAGATTGTGGGCTTTGCCGAACCGGATAAGGCATTGGCCATGAAATACCTGGCAGAATACAAATTGCCCGAAAGCCTGTGGTATGCCAGTCTCGACGAAATGATTGAGAAAGCAAAACCGGAAGCCGTCTGCGATTTCAGAAGTATTATTGAGCATCTGGAAACTGTACAGAAATGTGCCCCAAAGGGAGTGCATGTAATGGTTGAAAAACCATTAGCGGTTAATTTTGAAACTGCCAAACAAATGGAGGCACTGGCCAAAAAGCATAAGATTCAGTTATTGACCAATTATGAAACCACCTGGTATGCAAGTAATCATGAAGCCTACAAAATGATTAATGAGCGCAATGAAATTGGTGAAATCAGAAAGGTGGTGATACATGACGGTCACTCTGGCCCTAAAGAAATAGGGGTTAGTAAAACGTTTCTCGACTGGCTGGCTGACCCCGTAAAAAACGGCGGCGGCGCAATTATTGACTTTGGTTGTTACGGAACCGATATTATGGCCTGGATTATGAAAGGCGAAAGACCTCTATCGGTAACAGCTGTTACGCAGACTATCAAACCCGAAACTTACCCAAAAGTGGATGATGAGGCTACTATTATTGTAACTTATCCTAAAGCACAAGGTATATTTCAGGCTTCATGGAATTGGCCATTTGACAGAAAAGATGCAGAATTCTATGGCAAAAACGGATATATCATTGCAGATAGAACCCAGCAAATGCGTGTAAGAAAAGGAGATAGAAACGCCCCACCGGAAGAAAAGGTAGAGATTAAACCATTAGCGTATCCGCTGAACGACCCATTCAGTTACTTTGCCGCGGTGGTACGAGGCAAAGTAAAATCTGAAAATGATTTAGGGTCATTGAAAATCAATATGGTTGCCATGGAAATTCTGGATGCGGCCGTGAAATCGGCCAAAGCCAAAAAAACCATTGAACTAAAATAATTATTTAGGGCCAACTACCCGGCTTACGGCAGAAACGCCGTTTTCATTAAAGGCCTCAATAGCAAAGTAGTACTTTTGCCCAACCGTTAAGGCCCTTAGTTCAAGATTAGAAGGGGCGTCTCCCCATATCTGGTAAGTCTGATACAGCTTATCAGGGGCGATGCCCCATAAAATATTATAGCCCACTGCGTCAGGCACTTTCTGCCAGCTGATGTCTGCATTGCGTTCGTCAGTTTGTCGGCTTGCGGTCAGTCCTTCTGGTGTTACCGGAGCCTTGCCAGTTCCTTTTCCAAAAATCCTGATATCGCTTATGGCCAGGTTAGGCATTGGCACATGTACATTTTCAAATTTAATGTAGCGTGCTCTTACAGGTTTTGCCAGTTCTTCATACGCATTGGGGCGGTCTCTTTGCTCGTTCGTGTTATCTACAATCTTTGTCCAGTTTTTGGCGTCTGTTGAAGCATACAATCTGTATTGAATATACACCTTTGGCAAGGCGCTATCGTAAATATCAGACTTATAATCGGTATAATTGATTTGCAGCGAATGCACATCCTGTGGTTTTTCTAAATCAATTGTTAGTGTTTCGCCGCTTTTGTTGGTTTTAGCTACCCAGAAGGTCCGGGGGTTTTCGTCCGTTACCAGATTGGCCGAGAACTTCTCATCCTGCACCGAAGAAGACCTAACCGGTTTTTTGTAAGAGAGCAGCATCCATCCTGCAAAAAGCTCGTTTTTATCTGTCCATTTTTTGGTAGGCAATATTTGAGGGAAATCCGCAAAGCGGGTATTGGCATACATTTGTCCGTCTTTATCAAACCCCGCCGGAACCATCTCTATCCGGCGTTCAAAATTCCAGTTTACGGCAATCCAGGGCGTGCCGGTGTTCCAGTAGTTGCCGTATAAATCTTTGAAAGTATTTCCATGCCCCATACCTGTCATGAATCCACCGGGTTTGTACGAAACCGGATTATAAGGTGCATACGTAAATGGGCCCAGCGGGTCATCGCCTACATAAGTACCGTTGGCGTACACGTTATATTCTGTACCCGGTGCGCCATATTGCAGGTAGTATTTGCCGTTATGTTTGGTCATCCATGCGCCTTCGGTAAATGGCTTGATGGTGTCGCGGTGGTCGCGGCCAAAGCGCTCCCAACCGTGTTTTTCCGGATGCAGGTATATCAGCCCTTTATAATTGTTTTTCTCTTTATAAGTCAGGTTTTTGTTTTTGTCGAGTTCGGCTCCGAAAAGCGGATACACGTTTGAAGACCCCCAGTACATAAACCAGCGGTCGGTGTCCTCGTCATGGAATAGGGCGGGGTCCCACGGGCCAATATCTTTAGGTAATTGCGGCAACCAGCGGTTATAAAAATGCAGTTTGCCGTTCTCTGGCGTGGTAGTATAAAAAATAGGTCTTTGCTGAAAGGTTGATTGGAAAAGGTAAAGTGTATCTCTCACCGAAATGGCCGCAGGTGCGCACATATCTTCCATTGGCCAGCGGCTGGGTATAATATAATGCCAGTTCAGCAGGTCTTTCGATTTCCAGTATCCACCCTGAATAGTATGGAACAAATAGTATTCATTTTTATGGGTGATAATCACAGGGTCGGCACCTGAGCGATACGATATTTTTTCGTTGGTCTGTTCCCAGTTATACTGGTAGTTAATATCCATCGGATTGCAGAAGGTTTTCTGCTTAAATGGTTTTGGTTTGGCAATGTTCAGCTGAGGGCTTTGCGCCAGGCTAAAAGAAGTAATGAATAACAGGCTGAATAATAGTTGAAAGCGTTTCATAGGTTGTAGTTTAAACTACAAATATAAAATAAGTAGGCAAAAAACCATGACCATTGATTAGGATAGAAAAAACAAAAGAGGCCCACGCGGAGCCTCTCAAGAGTATTTATCTGGAAGATGTTATTCTTACCTCGAATAATTCGGCGCCTCACGCATAATCTGGATATCGTGCGGATGGCTTTCTTTAATACCGGCTGCTGTTATTTTTACAAATTTAGCCTGTTGTAAGGTAGCTATGTCTCCAGCGCCGCAATAACCCATACCGGCTTTTAAGCCGCCTACCATTTGGTACAGAATCTCGGCAGCACGGCCTTTGTAAGGTACACGACCTACAATGCCTTCCGGAACCAGCTTTTTGATATCATCTTCGGCATCCTGGAAATAACGGTCTTTCGAGCCATCTTCCATGGCTTCTACTGAACCCATACCACGGTACGTTTTAAATTTACGTCCTTCGTAGATAACCATTTCTCCAGGGGCTTCTTCGGTGCCGGCCAATAATGAACCCATCATTACCGTGTTTGCACCTGCGGCAATGGCTTTGGTGATATCGCCCGAGAAACGTATACCGCCATCGGCAATAACCGGAACACCGTATTTAGCTGCGGCAACAGCTGAATCGGCAATGGCCGATAACTGCGGCATACCTATACCTGCTATAATACGCGTGGTACAAATACTGCCCGGCCCTACACCAACCTTAATGGCATCTGCACCTGCTTTGGCCAGCGCTTCGGCTGCTTCGGCTGTGGCAATGTTTCCAACAATTACATCCAGTTTCGGAAACGCCAGCTTGATACGTTTAAGGGTTTCAATAACACCCTTTGAGTGTCCGTGTGCAGTGTCAATACTTACAACATCCACACCGGCTTTTATGAGGCTTTCTACGCGTTTTTCAATATCTGGTGTAACGCCAACTGCGGCTCCGGCAATCAGACGACCCAGGCGGTCTTTAGCTGCGTTGGGGCGGTCTTTCTTTTTCAGAATATCACGGTAGGTAATTAAACCTATCAGGCGATACTCTCTGTCAACTATCGGTAATTTTTCAATCTTATAGTTTTTCAGAATCTCTTCCGCTTCTGCCAGGCCTGCTCCTTCATATCCAACTATCAGGTTATCTTTAGTCATTATATCCACAATGGGTTTTGTCATTTCCGTCTGGAAACGCAAATCCCTGTTGGTTACAATACCCTTCAATTTATTGTTTTCGTCAATAACCGGTATACCACCTACCCTGAACTCAGCCATTAAACGTAAGGCATCGCCGATAAGGGCGCCTTCGCTCAGTGTAATGGGGTCTATAATCATGCCGCTTTCAGAACGTTTCACCTTGCGTACCTGCTCGGCTTGTTGTTCAATGGTCATGTTTTTGTGGATAATACCGATACCCCCTTCCTGTGCCATAGCAATAGCCATTTCATATTCGGTAACGGTATCCATAGCCGCCGAAATGAGAGGAATATTCAATTGTATATTTTGCGTCAGGTAAGTTTTCGTTTGCGTATCGCGGGGAAGAACTTCTGAATAAGCCGGAACGAGGAGAACGTCGTCGTAGGTGAGTGCTTCGTAAAGCAACTTTGAAGAATCTAACATAGCAAATAAATTACGTTTTCTTATTTGCCAAGCAAAATTAAGGTAAATATTTTAATTGGCAATCAGCAGCAATAAAATTAATTGAAAATTCATATAAAAAGCCCTGTAATTTCTATTTTACAGGGCTTTTATATAACATATTAGAGATTAGATGTATTGATTGATAATCATCTCAAACAATTCCTGCTTGCCGCTGATAACTTTAGGCTCACCGTCTCTCAAAGCAATGTCTCTCAGGTCGGTCAGCGTTAGTTTACCTGCTTCAAATGCGGCACCGTCGCCGCTGTCGAACGAAGCATAACGGTTGGCACGTAGTTTTTTGTATTCCGATTTCTCAAGTATATCGTTGGCAATTAACAAGGCTCTGGCAAATGCGTCCATACCTGCAATGTGTGCAATAAAGATATCTTCAAGGTCGGTTGAGTTTCTGCGGGTTTTGGCATCAAAGTTAATACCACCTGTCTGGAAACCACCTGCTTCCAAAATAACCAGCATAGCCTCGGTCAGTTCAAACAAATCGATAGGGAACTGGTCTGTATCCCAACCGTTCTGGTAGTCGCCGCGGTTGGCATCAATACTGCCCAGCATACCGGCGTCAGCTGCCATTTGCAATTCATGAGCAAAAGTATGGCCTGCCAATGTAGCGTGGTTTACTTCAGCATTAATCTGGAAATCTTTATCTAAACCATAATTACGCAAGAAGCCGATAACCGTTTGCGCATCGTAATCATACTGATGTTTCGATGGCTCACAAGGTTTTGGCTCGATATAGAATTTACCGGTGAATCCCTGGCTGCGTGCATAATCGCGAGCGATAGTCAGGAATTGCGCCAGGTGGTCAATTTCACGTTTAGTATTGGTATTCAGAA
This sequence comes from Emticicia sp. 21SJ11W-3, assembly GCF_024138715.1. Classification (GTDB taxonomy): domain Bacteria; phylum Bacteroidota; class Bacteroidia; order Cytophagales; family Spirosomataceae; genus Emticicia; species Emticicia fluvialis. The sequence goes on along the minus strand of NZ_CP092074.1, from coordinate 5,008,415 downwards.
GCGACATATAACCTTCGCGACCTCCCCAGAATACGTAACCTTCACCGCCTAAGGCGATAGTTGCATCAATGGCGTTCTTTACTTGCAAGCCACCATGTGCCACAACCGCAAAGTCAGGATTGGTAGACGCACCATTCATATAGCGTTTGTGCGAAAACAGGTTGGCGGTACCCCACAATAATTTCACACCGCTTTCTTCTTGTTTTTTCTTGGCAAGCGCAACAATGGTTTTTAAGTTTTGTTCGAATTCGCTTTGTGAATTGCCTTCAGGGGCGATATCAATATCGTGGAAACAATAGTAAGGGGTGCCCAGTTTGGTCATGAACTCAAACGCTGCATCCAGCTTGTCTTTGGCTGCCTGCATGGGGTCGCCGGCCTGGTCCCAAGGAAAATCTTTTGTGCCGGGGCCAAACGGGTCGCCGCCTGTGCCACAGAAAGTATGCCAGTAGGCAGTTGCAAAGCGCAGGTGTTCTGCCATGGTTTTGCCTGCTACTACACGATTGGCATCGTAATATTTAAACGCCAAATAATTATTTGATTCTTTACCTTCATAGGAAATAGGCCCCTTAATAAAAGGAAAATACTCTTTTTCACCTATGGTAACTTTTAAATTTGCCATGATTGCTGGTCGGTTGAGCTATGAATAATTTTAAAATTTGATGCAAGTAAATTATTAAGTGTCAAACTTACAATTATTTTTTGATTTTTATTCAAAGTATTTGCAAAACAGGTTTAGGTGGGCATAAAAACAAAAAAACCAGACATGAAAATGCCTGTTCAAAATTGTAAGAAAATTCTGATAATTAAAAGTGCAGCGCTTTAAACCCTTTCAACTTACTAAAGCGAGTGGTTTTTATACTTAAACTTGAAGAAGAGAATTACCAAAGACAAAATGAGTGTTACACCATTGGCAGCAATAACCGGAAAAGCATTAACTTTTATACCATAAACCAGCCACATAACAACACCAGTAGTAAAAATAAGAAACATGGCCAGCGATACATCTTTGGCCGATTTGGTTTTGTAGATTTGAAGTACTTGAGGCACAAACGCAACCGTGGTTAATATGCCTGCTATATATCCTAAGGTTTCCATAAATCTTTACAATAAATGCTTATGACTCAATAACTTAACACTTTTGCCGTTAGTGAATCTTTTCTGTAAAAATAATGGAAAAATTATACTGATTAGTTCAAATTACCTGATAATCACAGGTAATACTTCATAAAGTACAATTTTTATTTAAAGTTTAGCCACCCCGGTGTTTATACGTAGGCATTAGCTTTTTAGCATGGCTTTATGGTTTTGGGTAACCGGGGTTTGGGGTTTCGCATCGGGCTTTTTCCAGAATCGGGCAACCAGCGTGAGGCATATTATACCTGTTGCCAGCCAGAAGAAATCTACCGCGGCTAAATTGTACTGCCTGTTGCTCAGGGTCTTCCAGAGCCAGTCATCCGTACAGAAGCCATTGGCTACTGGCACAAACAATGACAGCACCCCGCCAGAAACCAGATAACCGCGGGTAAGCCCGGCTTCGGTTTTCCAGAATAGTCCGGCCAGGGTTAAAACCAGCCATGAAAGGAAGAAAGTAGTATTGACCAGTTGAACATGATTAATGAGGCCTGCCGGAATAACCCTTTCTGCTATAAACAATAGGGCAATAGCCGGAAACAGCCCGAAACAGATAGCCAGATAACCCATAGTTACCCGATGATGAAAGCGCTTTTGCCTGACGGTATAGTTTTTTTTGTTGCGTGCTTCTTTCCATAACAAAACTCCGCTGATAATTACAAAGCAGGTTATTAGTGCCAGAAAAAAATAGATGAATTTAAGTAACACCCCTCCAAAAGTGGCAAAGTGTACCCGCGCTATACCAAATAATACCGACTGCACGTAGGTTTTGTTGCCGGGCATCATGTCTACCACTTTTTTGCCGTCTTTTAATTGTATGGCAAGCATACCATCGCCTGAAAAATAATTCGGGTCTTTTCCGTATACAGTCATCAGGGCATCTTCCCTGCCATAGTGCTTCAGGTTTACTCTTTTAAGCATAAAATCGGGGTATTTTGCTCTTATTTCATCCAGCGAGCGGCTAATGCTGACATGGTTTCGGGCCAGTGGCGACTTCTCGTTCAGTACTATGGCATCTGCTGGGCGTATCAAGGCAAATACTTTCTTCTGGTCTCCGTTAAAGAAAACCATCACCACCGGCAAAAGTATCAGGATAGACAACATATAATAAGCGCCTGTAATGGCATACATTAACTGAAAAGGCAAACCCAGCATACCAAGCGTAGTGTGCGAGCTGGTCCAGATTTGTTTTAATGTTCCCTTTAATGAAAACCCGTAGAACTTCGTTACAATGTTCCGCCAGTGAATCAGAACTCCGGTAAAAACGGCAAAAAGAAAAAAGTGCGCCACAAAACCAGCTATGTATCGGCCAATATAAAAAGGAATCTGATCCAGAAAATGTAAGCGGTATAGTGTTTCTCCAATGGTAGAGGGTTCTTCTCCTATATGTAATTGGTTATTCTCAGGATAATACTGTGCATGAAAGTGGTCTTCTTCCATTTTGTTTTTAGGTACCTGGTGGCCAAAAAAGCCCACAACCGGCTTATGGCTGGTAGGAAGATAAATGAAAACATCATCATTAACATCAAAACCCGGCTGCTTCGTCTTAATCTTTGCCAGTAGGGCATCGTAATCTACAGGTTTTGTAATCGGATGCCGTGCTTTGGGGTTTTCCCATTGATAAAATTCATCTTTGAAGAGCGTAAAGGCACCTGCAAAAAAAATTACATACAGCACAAAGCTGATAGTAATGCCTGAAACAGTGTGGGTATGAAAAAGTATATGAAAAGCCCTGTTAGGTAAGCCACTTAATTTCATTTGTATTAACGGATAAAGAATACGGTAACAGAAAATAAAAGAATAAGCAGTAAGTAAAGCCCAAGGATCTTCCAGGCGTTTTTAGCCAGAAACGGCAGAATCATCAACACTCCCCAAATAAAAAAGAGGGTAAATGTGGATGTAAGCATTACTACGTTCCGGCCCTCAGCAGGCATCAGCGCCCCAAGGCATAAATGAAACGTAATAGAAAGAAAATAACCACCCAGAATAGCCGTAGCTATTTTTAGCGCTCTTTGGCCGGGGCTTGATAAATACTCTTTTTTAGCTGGCATGGATTAAATTAGTTAATTCAGGATTTTTTGGAGAGTTCATCAATAGTAATCAGGGCTATTTGTAATACCACAGTAGCAAGCATGTAAGCGCATAAGGCATATAACAACCCACTAGCCCAGCCCCAATTGTCAATTAACAGACCCGCCCCGGCAATTATAGAAAGCAGGTTTAACCAAACATTGCTTTTAGCTGGTTTTATACTTTTTGGAAAATACTTCGACTTTGAATAATGCAAAAAGGTTCCGGTTGTTATCAGTAAGATACCAATCATATACTTGGGTGAATTTTATTTTTGCAAATATTATATTTATTTAGACTAATTCCAAATAATATAATAACTTTGTGCTTTCAAACTAAATCTCGAATGAAAGCACAATTATTATTGCTATTATTTACTCCTTATCTGTTGCTTGCCCAAAGCAACGTTATTAAAGGCCAGATTAAAACTACTACAGGCGAAGCCGTGCCTTTTGCAAGTGTTTCTTTAAAAAATACAAACATAGCCACTCTGACTGATAGCAGCGGAAAATTTGAAATCAAGGGGGTTTCAGCAGGTGAGTATGTGCTCTTTGCCAGCTCAATTGGTTATGAAGGCTTTGAGAAAAAAGTAAGAGTCAGCAAAAATGCCTCTGTTTTTGAAGAGATAATACTGAAAAACTCAGATACCCAGCTGCAGGAAGTAACAGTAAAGCAGGAAAAACAAAGCCGATTGCAGGAAACCAAGCCTATAGCCATTAAAAGTATTGAAATTAAGAATGTAATTACTCAGAATGTATTGCTGACCGACGTAATCGACCGGGTTTCTGGTGTGCGAATCCGGCGTTCAAGTTCTATGGGCGACCGCTCTGATATATCTATTAACGGTATCAGAGGTGATGCAATCAGAGTATATATTGACGGTATCCCGATGGAATTGCTGTATCCTAATTTCGATATTTCAACACTGCCTTTAGCTAATGTAAAGCGTTTGGATATTTACAAGGGCGTTTTACCGGTTGATGTGGGCACCGATGCACTGGGCGGAGGTATAAATATTATCACTGAACAGAAATCGCATAATACCTTTCGCGCCTCATACAATGTTGGGTCATTTAATACGCATCTGGCTGATGTAAATCTGAGCCTGACCAATAAGCAGAATTACTTTGTCAATTTTTCGGCTGCTTATAATCAATCAGATAACGACTACACCATGAAAGCCCTGGTGTATGAAACCAACCGCGTTGAAAAAGTGAAGCGTTTTCATGACAAATTCCGGTTTTTTTACGGAGGCCTTACTGCCGGGGTTCATAGTAAACCCTGGGCAGATGAGCTGAGACTGACTATGAATTACTCGAAAGGATATAAAGAGTTGCAGAATGGTGCCAGAATATCGCATATTCCGTTTGGTGAAGCAGATTATCATGCTGAAAACCTGGCAGCTACCATTAAGTACGACAAGTCTTTTCTGGATGAAAAAATACTATTTAAAACCATCGGCAACTGGAGCGACCAGCTTTTAACCTATAAAGATACCACCGCAAATGTATATAGCTGGAGCGGTAAAATTGTAGGGCGTAACACACCCGGCGAATACGTTGCCGAAAGATTAACTGATAACTACAGCCGTAGCTGGATAAACCGCAGCAGCCTGGTGATACAACTGGCGCCGAATCATAAACTACTGGCCTCTAATTTATTTGCCAGCCAAAGACTAAAGGGCATTGATTATCTTGAATCAGACCACGCCAAAGATTACCTGCGTATTCCTCAGACCCTGATGAAGAATATCTCTGGCCTACAATACGAAGGGCTTGTGTTGTCGCATCTTACTTTGTCGGCGGCAGTAAAACGGTATGATTTTGTGTTGAACGGAGCCGAAAACAGCACGTTTATGATGATTAGAAAGAAGGATGGATTCTGGGGGTGGAATGCCGGGCTGAAATATGACCTGTCAGAAAGCCTTTTTGCGCGGGTGTCTTACGAAAAAGGATTTCTCATTCCGCAGTTTTATCAGTTTGTTGGTAACGGGGCTGATATTCTTCGGAACACCAATCTATTGCCCGAAAGCAGTAACAATCTGAACGCCGGTATTTCTTATCTGAATAAATCAGACCAGGTGCTTGCCATATCCGGTGCTGTCAATGGCTTTTATCGCAGGCAGAACGACATCATCTTTCTAGGCTCAAACATCACCAGAATCTATGAAAACGCCGATCAGGCAAGAACCCTCGGCACAGAAGGCGAAGCTACACTAAAATATAACAATACCTGGAGTTTAAGTGCAAACATCACCTTTTTACGCAAAAATTTCACACAGGTAAAAGACCCTAAAAATCAATATCTGGTTGGGTCGGCATTTCCTAATAACCCTAATTTCTTCGGTAACCTCGAGCTTGCCTGGCAAAAGAATGGGCTGGGCATCAGAAACTCGTTTTTCAGAGCTTACGCTTTTTACAATTATGTAGCGCCGTTTAACCACATCATGATTGGTAAAAACAATAGTTACAAAACCACCCCAGATGCCTTTGTGCCGGTGCAACACAGGGTAGATGTAGGCTGTTCTTACAAGTTTCCGGTGCAAAATCTTACGGCCTCAATTAACGTACTGAATGTACTCAATGCAGCGCTGTTCGACAACTTTCTGGTGCCACGCGCCGGTACCAGTTTCAATGCAAAACTGATTTACGAAATCACTAAATTTTAATAGATAATGAAAACCAGACTACTTTTTTTGGGGCTCCTGGCTGCTGCCTTGTTTGCCTGCGAAACCACAGAACCTGAAACTAAAGAAGAACAATCGAAGTATTATGAAGACGGCTTCGTAATATCTTCGGTATCTCAAACCACCGCCGGCAATAGCTATTATGCCGGTTACTATTCGTCAATGCCAACAGGTAATATTGATATTACCACCAAAACCAGCTATAATTTTTTGTATACGAGAGCCGTATGGAAAAACTTTATTTTCAGTAACAACCTGAAAGGCGAGAACGTACTATCTAAAATTGCGGTGTCTAAAGAAACCGGTAATCTGGTAGAAGTTGCCAGTCTGCCTTTACTTGGCTCTCTGAATCAGGTATTGATTATTTCTGAAACACTGGGTGTTTATACTACCTGGGACAAAAAAGGGGTTGCCCTTTTTAATCCGGCAACCATGCAGAAAATTACAGATGTTGATATGTCTAAAGCGAAGAGTTCTGGGTTAAGCAGAGACAACTATTCGCATGTGGTTTACCGAAAGCAGGATAATAAATTGTTTCTTTTTCTGGTAGCAGATAATTTTGACACCGGGCAGTTTTATGACCTCCTTGATGTGCATGCAGAGGTAGTAAACCTGAACAACAATCAATGGGAAAAAACACTGACCTTTCAGAACGCCACTTATCCCATTGCCCGTGGGTTTGATCATCCGTTGATTGACGAGCAGGGAAACATATTTGTAATTACACAGGGCCAATATGGTCTTGACGGCCAATTGGGCCCTAACTCAAGAAAGGGGTCAAGACCTAAAATACTGAAGATTCCGGCAGGTACAACTGATTTCGACCCAAATTATGCATTTAATCCTGTTGATAAAATCGGACAAACCAACCTGATGTTCCAGTTGGTTCTGGGAGGTATATACTATGGTAACGGTATAGCGTATGCCTGTATATCCGGACAGCAGGACCCCCCGGCTTTATTGGCGCTTATTGCCAAAATGGCCAATGGTACTATTACCGAGACCGAATACAACCAGTTAAGAAGCCTGGCTTTTTATGGTGCCAACCAGCGTTGGGCAAAACTTGATTTGAATGCCCAAACAGCTACTATTATTCAGGATATTCCTTTAACTGCCGGATTCGCCTACCCAAACAACAGCATTGTAAATGGCAAGTTATATCTTCAGACATACAATGAAGACCTGAAAATGAACGGCTTTTATGAGCATGACCCAGTTACCGGAACCAGCAAAAAAGTATTTGATTTAACAGCCGGTGGTATGGCCGTCGGTTTCATTAAACTTACTAAATAAGGTTCAAAACAAAACCCCGCCAGAATAGACGGGGTTTTGTTTTACTTAAACTCCTGTTGCAATACCTTAAAGCTATAGGCTAATCCCATAGCCACACTGTTAAAGTTATCGCCCGATTTTACCTTGTCATCTCCGAACCTTTCCACAAAAATATTCTTCAACGGGCGCACCATTGATGTACCTCCGGTCATAAAGATGGCGTCAATATTTTTAGCCTCAATTTTGTGTTTTTTCAGAAACTCCAGCAGATAATCCTCAATCTTTTCCAGGTTTTTATTAATTATCTGGTGCTCAAATTCATTCATTGAAATATTTTCCCTGAAATCAATCTCATGTTGGCTGAACTCAAACACAGCTTCTTCTTCATGCGTAAGGTCTATTTTAGTTTTTTCAATCTGTTTAAAAAGCACATAACCCAGGTTGTCTTCTATCAGAGTCAGCAGGTTTTTCACCAGCGGATTTTTGCCCGAAAACACATAAGATTTACCAATGTTGGTTCTCATCCGAAGGGTATCCAGAAAGTTCATTTTTTCCCACGAACAGATATTCTGAAAGTAAGACAGCGGTAAATCCAGAGATTTGCCCGGTGTCAGTTCTTCTTTTACCCCACGGCCAAAATGAGGCGTGCCTTTGTGCCACATAATGTCAGAATCAAAGCTGTCGCCACCAATATAAACCCCGCCTTTGGCAATCATATCGGCTTTTCTGTCGGCCTGATGCACCGCATCAGGATTCAGATGCATCAATGAAAAATCTGACGTACCACCACCAAAGTCAGCTACCAGAACCAGTTCTTTTTTGGCCAGCTGGCGCTCATAAGTAAAAGCCGCACCAATGGGCTCCATCTGAAAATAAAACTCAGTAAAACCGGCAATTCTGGCTGCTTTAGAGAGACGTTCCTGAGCCAGTGCGTCTTTCTCAGGGTTTTCGTCAAATACCACCGGTCGCCCGATAACTGCCGTTGTTATATTCTCTCCTAAAAATTCATCCGCCTGTTTTTTCAGGTGAATCAGAATCAGCGAAACCAGATCCTCAATCGTATAACGTTTGGTACCTATACGCGTATCAACAAAGCTCTTATTGGGTAAAACCTTCTTGATTGATTTCATGAAGCGTCCTTTCCGGCGGCTTTCTACGTATCGTTCTACCGCTTCGTGGCCAATCGAGAATGCCAGTGCATCTTCCGCCCTGCCGGTATCCGGAAAAAATAATAAAGAAGGCGTAGTAAATAACTTAACAATGTTATTGGTGGTAGTATCAAGAACAACCAGGGCCGAATTAGTAGTGCCAAAATCAATTCCGTAAATAAACTGACTCATGAGTAAAATTTCAGTGAAAATGTAAGTGGGGAAAGACACAACAGCTAATCCGGCTTAAAAAGTTTCTTATTACAGAATAAATTTCATGATAATACGGTTATGGCCATTTATTATGCCAATGTTAATGATTGATTTAAGGCCATATATCAGCCAAATTCTTATCAGCGCTATGGCTTTGGTCTAACTACCGGCAATATTGGTAGGTGAGAACAACTGCTTGGTCTAAAATGATACCGACAGCATAACCAGAATGAAAATCTGTTAGTAAATTTGGGTGTTTTTTTTGAGGTCATAGGAATTATTTAAAGCCAGACCATTGTTAAAAAACGGATACTTGGGCCTATGTAGCAGCATGTAAGCAATAAGATGCTTATATTGCAAACGAATTGCCAGGCATAAAAAACACTTCTGTAACATTCAACCTGAATTGATACTTTAATTTTAAAATATATATGAAAAAAACGACACTACTTTCTTTAGCGTTTATTTCGGTTAGTTATGCCTCTTTTGCACAGGGAACTTTGCCGCCTGTTGAAACTAAGGCTCCTAATTCAAACTATAAACCTGCTTTTGAAGGCCAAACCAGAACAGCGGGCATAAAAACAAAAACACCTTATGGGTTTAAAGTACTTACCGAAGGGCTGACCTCTCCCTGGGGTGTTACCAGCCTTCCGGACGGCCGATTGTTGATTACTGAAAAACGCGGGAATCTGCGCATTGCTAAAATAAGCGGCGAATTGAGCAAACCCATTAACGGCCTGCCTGAAGTGAACTCAAACGGACAAGGCGGGCTTCTGGGTATTACAATTGACCCGGCATTTGCTAAGAACCGCATGGTTTACTGGACATTCTCTGAGAACGTAGAAGGTGGTACACATACATCAGTGGCGAAAGGTAAATTGTCGGCCGACGAGTCTAAAATTGAAGGGGCAATAGTAATCTACCGCGCTACACCAGCACATAAAGGCACGCTACACTATGGTGGCCGTATTCTTTTCGATAAAAGCGGCAATCTTTTTGTAAGTACCGGCGAGCGTTCAGACCTCGTTACCCGTCCGCAGGCACAGGCACTTAACTCAAGCCTGGGTAAAGTTATTCATATAACTACTGACGGTAAGCCTGTAAAGGGTAATCCGTTTGAAGGGCAGGAAGGCGCAAAACCAGAATTGTATTCTTATGGTCACCGTAACGTACAAGGTCTGGCATTTCATCCGGTTACAGGCGAGCTTTACTCTAATGAGTTTGGCCCGAGAGGTGGTGACGAGGTGAATCACGTTCGCGCTGGTAAAAACTATGGCTGGCCAACCATTACCTATGGTATTGAATACAGCGGAAAAAGCATTGGTGATGTAATTCAGCAAAAAGAAGGCATGGAACAACCGGTATACTACTGGGACCCGTCAGTATCGCCAAGCGGAATGACCTTCTACAGCGGTAATATGATTCCTGAGTGGAAAAACAACTTGTTTATTGGCTGCCTCAGCGGTATGCATATTGCACGGCTGGTAATTGAAAATGATAAAGTAGTGGGCGAAGAACGTCTGCTTTCTGAAGAATACCAACGTTTCCGCGATGTAACCCAGGGTAAAGATGGCGCATTGTATGCCGTTACCGACCAGGGAAGATTATACAGAATTGCTAAAAAATAAGTACAATACTACGACAGTTATAAAAACAATCAGATATCCCCTCATTGGCAGGGGATATTTTTTTGCTTATGGTTTTAAACTTAATTGCCGGGCAAAAGCCTTTAGCGTAATGGCTGGCTTGCCCAGCTCTTCCCAGGTGTTGGCCGCTTCAAATTTTTCAGGGTATTTATTCAGCGCGGTTACAATATGGTAGCCATAATCAAACTTCCGGCTGATAACCCCCATCAGTTTCATCATAAACATAGGGGCCCAAATAGTGCGTAGTTTTTCTTTGGTGTAATACTTTACAAAGAGTTTGGCGGCTTCGTCTTGTGTAAAGGCCTCTGTGCCTTGCACTACATACTCTTTGTTTTCATCCGCAAGTATCTTGAATGAATTGGCTACCTGTAGCGCATAGTCATCAGCAGCTATGTAATAGAGAGGATACGCTGATGTTCCTCCCAATGCAATCATATTCCCTTGTCTGGACTGGTAAAATATACTCTCCATAAAAGTAGAAGGATAAAAGATAGTATAAGGGATACCAGCGGTCTTTATCTTGCTTACTGCCTCTTGTTTAACCCTGAACACCCACCAGTCAAAACCGTCCATACCCTGATAAAGATGCACCAGAGAAGACAGGTATCCTATCCGCTTAATGCCTTCTCGCTTAGCTACTGCAAGAATAGTGTCTATACCCTGTTGCTCGGTATGCCAGTCAGATTCCTTTTCTGTTTGAAGCACCGAAAGGCTCAGAAAAACCCCGTCTTGCCCGCGAATCGCCTTTTCAACATCAGCTTCATTCTTTAAATTTCCTTTAATGATTTTAGCGCCCTCCAAAAAGTCAGCGGCTTGTGGTTCATTTCTTACCATAACACTTACCTCAAATCCGGCCTCAATTAAGGCTTTGGTAACGGGCTTGCCTAGCATACCTGTAGCACCAAAAACAACTATTTTTTTCATCAGGTGGTTTCATTTAAGTGATTATAAAGGTATAGCATTTGTTAACCCAGGCCAAATTTCTACAGAGGTAAATTTTAGTTATCTTTACCGCCGGAAAAACTAAAGGAAATCAGATGAACTACATTGTTTTTGACGACATTCAGATAAGAAATCAGCTAAAGCCGTTTACATTTACCAAACCGGTAGCCGGTATCAGATGCGGGATACTCACCATTGCTGAAAAGTGGGAAAGGATGCTGCATACAAAGGTTTCTTTTCTGACAGAAAACTACCTGCAAACAAAATTTGAAGATATTGCCACTGATAATAATCTTTACATTAATGGAGCCGTTTGCCCAGATGCCCGGTTACTATCAGAAATCAGCCAGTTGAATAATGGCGAAGCACTTGTTGAAGGAGACACAACGCTTGCAATAAAAACCAAAGAAAAGCTTAATTTCCCGATAGATTACTCGCGATATGGGTTAAAAGAATTTCCCGCAACGCAACTGACTATTCTGAAAAACCTGCCCGATATCTACCTTAATAACGGAAACCAGATTAAGGCTGATTATCTATTGGTAACGCAAGGCCGATACACACAGCCGGTTACAGACCCCTTTACCCGTATTTATGCGCCAGAAAACGTATTTGTTGAAGAAGGCGCCATTATCAAAGCAGCCATAATTAATGCCGAAAATGGTCCGGTATACATTGGTAAAAATGCTACAGTACAGGAAGGTGCCATTATCATTGGTCCTTTTTCTGCCGATGAGGGCAGTATAGTAGCCTGGGGGAGCAAGATGCGAGCCAATACCACGCTGGGGCCGTTTTGCAGGGCAGGGGGTGAGGTAGGTAACTCTATATTAACTGCCTATAGTAATAAGGCGCATGATGGTTTTCTGGGTAATTCAGTAATTGGTGAGTGGTGTAACCTGGGAGCCAATACGAATAACTCAAACCTGAAAAATGATTACACCGACGTAAAGTTATATAGTTACGTAAGCCGTCAGCTGGAAAAAAGCGGAGAATTGTTCTGTGGCTTGTTCATGGGCGACTACACCAAAGCGGGTATCAGCACCATGTTTAACACGGGTACGGTAGCAGGGGTATGTTCTAATATTTTCGGTGCAGGTTTTCAGAACAAGCACGTGCCTTCTTTCAGGTGGGGTGGCGCCGACTCCGGCTATGTGCCATATCGTTTCAACAAAGCCATTCAGGTGATAAACGAGACCATGAAAAGGCGTGAAACCCAACTTTCTGCCGCCGATCTGCAAATCCTGCAATACATTCATGAGACAGAATCGTCTATTTGATGATAATGTCTTAACTTTGCATCATGCTTTTTCGCGAAATCACAGGTCTTGAAGATATTAAACAGTCGCTTATTGGTACTGTTGCCAATAACCATGTGGCGCATGCGCAGTTATTTCATGGCAATGAAGGAACCGCCAACCTGGCGCTGGCCCTGGCTTATGCTACGTACATTAATTGTGAAGACAAGCAGTCTGACGATGCCTGTGGCCGCTGTGCCAGTTGTTTAAAAATGAGTAAACTGGCACATCCGGATGTCAACTATATTTTTCCTACGGCTGGGGGTAAAAGTGTGCTTTCAGAAAACTTTATGTCTCAATGGCGTGCATTTGTTAATGAAACGCCTTACGGTAACTTACCCGACTGGCTGGAGAAAATTGGGGTAAAACAAGGAAATATACCTGCTGAAGAAGCCCGACAACTTATCCAGAAGCTTTCGTTGAAATCGTACGAAGGAGGCTACAAGATTGTAATTATATGGCAGGCTGAATATTTCCACAACACTACGGCCAATGCTTTATTGAAGATTCTGGAAGAACCACCAGAGCAAACCTTATTTTTGCTGGTAGTAAACAGCATGGAGCGATTACTAACAACCATTATATCACGCACACAGAGGGTGGCTGTCAGAAAATTTACAGAGCAGGAAATTATCAGCTATTTGTTGAAATACCGCGACATGCCCCATGAACGAGCAAAGCAGATTGCTTTTCTGTCGGAAGGCAATATGCATAGTGTGCTTGAGATGATAGACAAGGCCGAAGATAATGATCATGCCTGGTTTGCAAACTGGATGCGGATGTGCTATGCGACTAATGTGTCGAAACTGGTGCCAATGGCCGATGAGTTTGATACCAAAAGCAAAGAGCAGCAAAAAGCAATGCTTGAATATGGCCTGAGCTTGTTCAGAGAAATGTTTTTATATACCAATGGTGGTGAAAGCCTGGTAAGGCTTGAAAATGAAGAGCTGGTTTTTGTGCAGCGATTCTCTGCCGCTATTAACCTCAATAACCTGGAGCAGATAACCGAGCTATTCAGCGAAGCACATTACCATATAGAGCGCAATGCCCGGGCAAAAATACTTTTTTTAGATATTTCGTTAATGATAGCCCGCTTAATGGCAAAAGCATAAAAAGTAAACGTACATGAAAATAAAAATTGGCACCCGCGGAAGCAAGCTGGCACTATGGCAGGCGTATTACGTAGAAGATAAACTAAAAGCCAAAGGCGTAGAGACCGAGATTGTAATTATAGAAACCAAAGGTGATAAAATATTAGACCGCTCTTTGTCTAAAATTGGTAGCAAAGGCGTTTTTACGGAAGAACTGGAAGACCAGTTACGGAGTGGTGAAATAGACATTGCCGTTCATTCTGCCAAAGATTTGCAGTCTGAGCTGGCAGCAGACCTTGAGATTATTGCCTTTACTGAACGCGAGTTGGTAAATGATGTGCTGGTGAGCTTCAATAAGAATCTGTCTTTACAAAGTGGTGAGCCATTTGTAGTAGGTACGTCGTCAACCCGCAGGGTGGCAATGCTGAAGTATTACTATCCGCATATACAGGTGGTAGATATGCGCGGTAATTTACAAACACGCCTGCGCAAACTGGAAGAAAAGCAATGTGATGCCTTGCTGCTGGCTTATGCAGGTGTACACCGTATGCATTATGATGACCTGATAGCTGAACACCTGCCATTGACAGAATTTGTGCCGCCGGTAGGGCAGGGGTGTGTAGCCATTGAGGCATCAAAGACGCTGGCAGAAGAAAAACGCCTGATGATTGGAATGTTAATTAACGATGCCCAAACCCAGAAATGCCTTTTGGCAGAAAGGGCCTATCTGAAAAAATTACAGGGGGGCTGTTCTATTCCGTCTTTCGGTAAAGCATCTTTAGAACCCAACGAACAAGGAGGCTTGCATTTGAAAATGACAGCCGGGCTGATAAGTCTTGACGGTAAGAGACTCATTAAAGTAGTAGAAGAATCAACTGTTGACGACCCCGAAGCACTGGGTATAAAAGTAGCTGAACGCGTTTTGGCAGATGGCGGACATGAAATACTGAGAGAGATAAAAGAGAAAATATAGAATTAAAACGAGGGCTTATTCTTTTGCGGATCCCTCGTTTTAAAATATTCGTGATAAATTTCGCTTGATTTGATATTTTTACCAGCTTTTTGAAACCTTGCTGCCGTCTTCGGTATTTTCAATTTTCAGGTATGTCTGTATCTCCTGTTGTAATTCTTCTACGTGCGATATAATACCTACAATACGATTTTCTTTGCGCAAAGACTTAAGCGTCTCAAAAACAATCTGTAAGGAGTCTTTGTCAAGCGAGCCGAACCCTTCGTCCAGAAAGAAGAAATTATGGCGCGACTGCACCCGGTTATGAATATTATCTGCAAGTGCCAGGGCCAGCGATAAGGCAGCCTGAAATTTCTGCCCGCCAGAGAGGGTCTTTAGCAATCGGGTTTTGCCGCCGTTCAGCAGGTCTCTCACCTCAAAATCATTATCGGCATTTATTTCCAGGTGCAATTGGTGGCGTGTCATACGGTGGAAACGCTCATTAGCTGCATTGGCCAGGTTTTTCAGGTAAATGCTCGACACAAAATCAACAAACCCATTGGCTTTGAATAGCTTTTGCAGGGTGTCAAGGTTGTCTTTTCTTATTTCAAGTCTTTTCTTTTCTGCGGTAAGCAGTTGCCTGGTTTTCAGGTTTTCAATAGCGCTCTGAATCTCTTTTTCAAGCCTGCCTTCTTCTTTCTTCAGATCATTAAACCGGGTTTCACTTATCTTAATGGTTTCTTTTATCTGGGTGTGTGTTTCTGCATCATATTTACGGCCTTCCGTATCTTTCAGCAATTGTTCCAGGGTTTGTTCGGTAGCCTGTAAATCTGTCTGAAACGCCTGAATCTCCTGTCGTTCTTTTTCAATCATCAGGTTTTGTTTCAGTATTTCCTGCACATCTGTCTCAGTCAGAAAACCATCCTGTTTCAATTGCAGGTTAATGCTATGCTGTATGGTTTGCAAAGCCTTTGTCTGTTTATCAAGATTGGCCAGCAGCGTTGTCAATACCCCCTCAGTTGTTTTTATCAGACCTTCTACCGAGCGGTGTTCTACATCCAGGCGGGTAAAGCTTTCAATAATTCTTTTATGCTCGTTTTCTGCTTGTATTTGTTGGGTTTCTATGTCTGCAATGCCAAGGGAATCATAATCAGACCAGTTCAGAAATTTTAACTGTCCTGAAAATACTTCTTTTTGTGCCTCAAAACCGGCAAGCTGTTCGGTGAGTTTAGATAGCGCCCTTTCATACGAGGCTCTATCGGCATTTTCTTTTTCAATTTGCGCAAGGGTATTTTTAATTCTGGCTTCTGCTTGTTCTATTTCGGTTTTCAGGCTTTCTTTCTGGCGGACAACCAGGCTGATTTTTGCATCAAAGTCATCATTAGAGCTAAGAATTTCAGGGTGATGCACTGAACCGCAAAGCGGACAAGGCTCGTTGTCTTTCAGCGCGTCAGCAAATTGCTGTAACGATTTCTGAACTCTTAGATGCAGCAGTTCCTCATCTAGCTTTAACTCGGTTTTTTGTTCTTTCAGTTCGGCTTTTCTCTTTTCCAGGGTTTGCTCCAGTATATGTTTGTCCTGCAAAAGGCCTTGTATGATCTCTTCTTTGTTTTTTAATAATTCTTTGCCTTTGATTATTCTTTCTTGTAAGGTGTTTTTATCTTTTTCAATTGTCTTTAGACTTTTGATGGTGTTTAATTCTTTGGCTTTCTCGATATATTCCTCTCGTTTTTCATAAAAAGGCTTAATTTTATCCAATTCTATAAGAATAGACTGAAAGCGCGATTGTTTGTCGACCAATGTGGCCTTATTAGCGTTTATCTCGTTTTTTTCACGATTATATTCTTTTTCTTTTATCGTTTTCTGGTCAAATAACGATTTGAAATTCAAGACACATTTTTCATAAAGTTTCAGTTTTTCTTCCCGCATTTTAAACCATTTCTCTTTTTCTTTCAGCAGCTCATGCCTGCGGGTAGTGGCATTCAGGTTAGAAAACAGCTTGAGCAGTTCGTTCTGCTGCTTTTCTTCATTGCGTTTTAGCAAAAGTTCTGCCTCCAGACTTTTGCTCATCTCTTTTTTTAACTGTAGCTCCTGCTCTTGCTGAGCAATGCTTTCGGGAGTATCTTCGCCTAAACTTAATAGCTGGCCTTCTATTCTTTGTAATTCCTGCAGATTCCGTTCGGTCAGGCGTTTGTTCTTTTCGGCCAGGTCAAAACGTTCAAGGCCAAATAGCACTTTCATCATTTCTGAGCGGTCCCGGCCTTTCAATTCTATAAACTCCTGAAAATTGCCCTGTGGAATTATGACTGTCCGACGGAAATTTTCATAGCTTAAACCAATGGCGTTTTCGGTTACTTCCTCCAGAGATACCGGCATCCATGTCTCATTAAGCCACTGATAGACCTTCCGTTCTACTTTTACTTCTTTAAAGTTTTTGTTGCTTCGTTTACCTTGCACAACAAAGCGATACTTAGTGTCGTCTTTTCCGGCGAGGCAGGTAAATTCAATGAACAGTTCGTTAGAACTGAGATTGGTCATATTATAATAGCGCTCATCGCCCGATTTATTCAGGCGTTCTGTATCTCCATAAAGTGCAAAAACAATGGCTTCCAGTATGGACGACTTACCACTGCCAACAGAACCGAAGATACCAAACAGCGTGGCATCTGTAAGGTTGTAGAAATCTATCTCCTGCAGGCTTTTGTAAGAGTAAAGCCCTTTAATTTTAAGATATTGCGGAATCATACTTTCAATCGGTTTTACTGTTCTTCTCCTTCGGCAAGTACTTCTTTCAGCAGCAGCATCAGTTCTTCTGAAACCTCCTGTCCTTTTTTGCTCTTAAAATATTCTTCAAACAGCTTTTCGACGCTCATAGTAAGGTTAATTTTTGAAGCCTCTGAAGAGCCGTCGTTCAGGCTTCTGATTTCAGGTATTATCTGAATCAGGCCGTCGTGGGCATCCAGCAAACGTTTCTTCTCTGTGGCTTCCAGATACTTGTCAGACACGATCGTGAGCTGCACCAGCGCATGAGGGTTTTCTTGCAGCCAAACCAGTGCATCATCAATGCTTTCGAATCTCTTGCTCAGCAATTGTTTGCCTTTGGTGAGTGCAATGGGCTGATAGCTGCTTAACCTGCCTGCCTCGGCCTCAATTAAAACTACATATTTGGTTTGGTTGGCTTCTGAAAAACTATAGGCCAGCGGACTGCTCGCGTAAATTACCGGCGCAGGTACTGTATCTATTACCTGATACCGGTGCAAATGCCCCAGTGCCACATAATGTACTTGTGCCGGTACGTTTTCTGAATAAATAACCGACGCGCCGCCAATATGCAGAATCGGTCTTTCGTCTTCCGGCTCTTCGGGCATTACCCCGTCTTTTTTCATAAAGAAAAGGTGAGTGGCCAGCATATTAAAGCCGTTGTTGTCGAGATATTCGTCGGCCAGTGTCTGCCAATGGTTTTGCAGATGTGCACGAAGGACCCCGTCTGTGTCTGCTAAGCCCAAAAATGTTTTCAGGCGTTGTTCATTGGCGTAAGGCGTTAGTATAATACGAAGAGGGAAATCATTATCGGGTATTTTAAGTTCTACAAAACCATTATCGACCTTCGTCAGCTCAAGCCCGGCTTTGGTCTTAAAGGGTTTTACCTTCATGTTAGGAAAGCCCGCGAACAGAATACCACAGGCACGGGCCAGGGCATCAGGCACCTCAATTCGTTCGGGCGAGTCATGGTTGCCGGCAATGGCTATTACGGCACGGCTACCGTTGTCTGACAACCGGTGAAGCGTAGAATAGAGTAATTCCATCGCCTCAGACGACGGGTTGAAGTTATCGAACAAATCTCCTGCTACCACAACGGCATCAACGGCTTCACGCTCGGCAATCTCACAGATTTCCTGCAACACTTCCCGTTGTTCGTCAAGCCGATGGTAATTATCGAGCCTTTTTCCTAGGTGCCAGTCGGCAGTATGTAAGATTTTCATGGGTTGTTATGGTTACAGCGCAAGAACAGGTGGTTTTTTACAAGAATTAAAAAAGCCACTCAATTACAAAATTAGTGGCTTCAGCAAGAATTACAGTAATTACTGGCATCAACTTTTTACCATATCAAGTATATCATCTATGTACTCGCGAGAATTACTCAGGCGCGGCACTTTGTTTTGCCCGCCAAGCTTACCACGCTTCGACATCCACTGATAAAAAGTGCCGTTTTCTACAAAATGTACCTTCGGCGCATGCAGTGCCATGTCTTTATAGCGTTTGGCATCGTAATCAGAATTTACCTTTCGCAGGGTTTCGTCCAATGTTTGCACAAACAGGTGTTCATCAACCGGTTTTTTAGAAAATTCTATCACCCATTCATGGCAGCCTTTGTTGCCTTCACCCATGTAAACCGGGCCGGCGGTATAATCAACCATTGTGGTGCCGGTGGCCTGGCAGGCTTCTGTTATGGCTATGTCTGCATTTTCAATTACCACTTCTTCGCCAAAAGCATTAATAAAGTGTTTCGTACGGCCGCTTACCTTTATTCTGAACGGATATTTTGAAGTGAACTTTACGGTATCACCAATTTTATATCTCCAAAGGCCAGCATTGGTCGATATCACCAGCGCATAGTTTTTATCCAGTTCAACCTCGTCCAGTAAAATTGTTTTCGGGTGGTCTTTGTCCCATTCTTCCATGGGTATAAACTCATAGAAAACGCCGTAATCAAGCATCAAAAGCATTTCGCCTACCCGGCTTAGTTCATCCTGTATGGCAAAAAAGCCTTCTGACGCATTGTAGGTTTCCATGTAGGCCACCTGGTCAGAAGGGAAGAATTTTTTTCTGAACAACTCTCTGTAAGGCTGAAACGCCACCGCGCCATGCACAAATACTTCAAAGTTTTCCCATACCTCAAGCATGTTTTTCTTTCCGGCGCGTTCCATAATGTTTTCAAGCAACACTACTGTCCAGGTGGGTACGCCAAGAATACTGGTTACGTTTTCCTGCGAGCAAATTTCTATCATCTGCTCCATTTTTTCTTCCCAGTTTTCCATCAGCGCAACATCAATAGGTGGAGTACGTATGAAATCGGCCCAGGTAGGCAGGTTTTTCATAATCACTGCCGATATGTCGCCTGCCTGCGTATTAGGATTAAACGGATTTTTATGGAGTGTGCCACCGATAGACAATCCTTTACCCTCAAAAAGCTTTGTTTCGGGGCGGTTGTTCAGGTACAGGGTCATTACGTCTTTACCGCCTCTGTAGTGGCAGTCTTCCAGCGACTCTTCTGATACCGGAAGGAATTTGCTTCTGCTGTTAGTTGTACCTGACGATTTGGAGAACCATTTGATGTCAGACGACCATAGCACGTTCTGCTCGCCTTTCAGTACCCTTTCAATGTAGGGGTACAACTCTTCGTAGGTCGAAACAGGAACCCTTTCCTGAAAATCTTTTATGGTTTCAATACTGCCATAGCCATATTTAAGACCCCATTCGGTAAAACGGGCGCTTTCTATCAGTTCATGAAAGATACGTTGTTGGGTTTCAATAGGATATTGCAAAAACTCTTCAATACGCTCTATTCTTCTCTTGATAAAAAAACCAAGTATATCGTTTAAAATGCTCACGACATTTATGAATTCTGGATTACTGTGTAAATTATGTAAATTTCTTTGCTTGTACGCAATTTCAATAATCTTGTTTTTTAAATCAACACAATGCCGGAGCAATTGTTTGCGAAAACACCATTACAAGCCTTTTGCCCTGTCAGGGTAGTCGGTTATTACGCCATCACAGCCCAGCGCCTTTATTTTTTCCATGTCTTCTCTTTTGTTAACCGTCCACGGAATCACCCTTATGCCCAGTTCGTGCAGTTGTTTTACCCTTTCGGTAGTTACCTGCGTAAAATAGGGGCTCCAGATGTCGGGCTTAAAGCCCAGCTTGTCCAGATTCACCTGTACGTCGTTATTGGCGCGGGGCTCAATGAGCACAGCAACGGCAATTTTTTTGTATTTACCGGCCAGAGTCTGGGCATTCCAGTGTTTCAGAACGTTGTAGTCAAAGCTCTGCATGTTTACTCTTTCTAAAGGCAATTCTTTCACAATTATTTTATAAACCAGATCTGAGAACTCAGCTACCTCTGGCTGGGTTTTGCCAATTTCTTTTTCACTGCTTTTTATTTCTATATTATACTTTACCGGAGGCAAGCCTTTTTGTCTGGTATATTTTTCTATTTCTCTTATCATTTCTGTCAGCAGGGGTTTGTGCGCTTTCATTTTTTCCTGCTCAGGAAACCCTTTGTTGCCACGTGCCCCCACATCATATTTTTTTATTTGCTTGTAGTCCATCTGGTACAGATTCCCCTGGGTTTCTTTAGTTATAAATATACCGTCGGGGTCGGTGGTGATGTCAGGATTAAAATAGGTGTCGTGCGAAACCACCACTTTTTTGTCTTTAGAGATGACAACGTCCAGTTCAATGACATGGGCCCCCAGGTCAATTGCTTTTTTGAACGAAGGAATGGTATTTTCGGGCAGGAGACCCCGTGCACCACGGTGGCCTTCAATTTCAAATGGTGTAGTTTGTGCCATTGCTAAAACCGGAAACAATAAGAATAATAAGGCTTTCATGAGTTGTTATGATTGAATAGTAATAAGCAAATCTGGTTTGGCAGGTATGTGATAGCGGTTCATTATGACCACTTAAAATCAGACGTTCCACCAATACGTAAATTTAACAACCAGGCTGCGGTTTCTGACCTGAAAAGTATCAGAAAAATAATTGTCGGTATAAACCAGAAACAGGTCTGATGCCGGGCTGTAACGCCACTGCAGACGGGTATTGATATTGAAATTGTTATTCTGGTTGTTAAACTGTACAAAGTTAGTCAGGAACAATTTATTTGTAAAGGTAACATCGATTTTCGGACCCAACAGCCAGAGATTATATTGTTTATTTATTAATTCTTTAGGCAGAACGGGGTCTTGCTCAAACGCCAGGCGGTTATAATTGGCGCTCATGGTAATGGCCACAAAAGGCTGGAATCGATAACCCACCTCTCCGTTTAAGCGCAGGCGGGTTCCGTTAGCATAGTAGCCTCCATAACGCGTTGAAACCAGATAGGTAAGTAATGCCTGGGGTTTGGATGTATAATCAAAACCGAAAGAATCCCATTTGTGTTCACTTCCCGCCGGTAAAAACACCCGGGCATAATTGGTGGGGTCAAAAGCGCTTAACAGTTTTACATAATTATGCGCACCCCAGATAAACAAGGTGTTGGTCTTTCTGAAATTGAATTTATAGCCAATCAGTTTTTCGTTTTCTGTTTCCTGCGTAAAATCTTTTGTAAAGTAATGAGTAAGCATAACAGTTGGCCCGTGGCTTAGAATGGTTCCACCTGCCTTCGGAAACATCAGATAGGCAATCTGGGGGTTCAGTTTACCATAGTTGATGCGAGGAACATACCCAACCTCAGCCGAATAACTGTATCCTACGCGTTCTGCCTGTATACCCGTTACCCATTTTTTAGAGGTATAAAGAATATTACCGGCAAAAACATCGTCGTTATTTTTAGTATTGGGGGTAAAAGATGTTAAATAGAGTAGTTTACCCGTCCAGTCATTTTTTTTTGAGGCCAGATTGTATTCAATACCCAGGTTGCGGTTAAACTGTGTCAGTCCGTTAAGTTTAACAAGCGAATCTGAAGTGTTGCTGTAGTTGAGGGTTTCTTTGTTTACCATCATGATGGCGATATTTGAACGGGCAAACATTCGTCGTTGCAGGGCAATGACACCGAAATTCTGAGCAGGTACTCCTAAGTCATTTTTTCCGGTTTGCATATCCATAAAGCCAATCCGCCAGTCTTTATTGAGCTTGCCGCTCAAACGGACTCCAAAGTTAATGGGAGCATTTAAGCCTATTCGCCGCGAAAAAAACGGACGGATGTTCTGGTAACCGAAATTGGAGAATAAATCGCCGTTTTCAAGAAAAAACTGTCTTCTTTCAGGGAATAATAGCTCAAAACGGTCGAGATTGGTTTGCTGCTGGTCAACTTCAACCTGCGAGAAGTCGGGGTTGACAGTCAGGTCAAGATTTAATGAGGAAGTAAGCCCTATTTTGGCATCAAAACCTAGGTCTCTTCTGAATTTCGTGGGCGAGTTGGCTTCCTGATTTGCCCTTACACCCCCAAGGGCATACGGAATAATAGAGATGTTTGAACCCACCTGTGGTGGGGCTTCGTCCCACACCAAAGAGGCGGCGTATGCCAACGATGCAGTAGGGAACTGCCGGGGAACAGGCGCCCAGGCAGATTTCTCAGTAGTTTTTAGGTCTAGCCGGCTGAAATTAACGCCCCAGCGGGTAATTCCTTTTTTATAGCGCAGAGTTTTAAACGGTATTGCGGCCTCCCAAATCCATTTGTCGTCGTCATATTTTACTTCAGAAGTCCACTTGTTCTCCCAACTCAGGTTGGCCGAACTGCCATTATACAAGAGGCCGTCCCACTGGGCACCATGTGCGTTGGCACCAAATGTAAAGCCGTTGGTCTGGTCGTCAAAAGTATCTATAAAGAGCAGGTCGTTGTCATTTTTTCCGAAATTAAAATCCCGCTTCAGTGATTCAACCATATAAGGCCCCGGTACTTTTTCGTAGTTTATAAACAGCACATACAGGTTTTTATCGTCGTAGGTCATCTTCACCTCTGTTCGTACAAAGGCTTTGCTGGTATCCATAGGCAGCACCTGATGGAAATCAGAGGCCAGTTGTGCTTCTGCCCAGGCTCTTTCATCTGGTATGCCGTCTATCCTGACGGCTGATGTGGCACGATGAATGTGGTATTCTATTTTATCGTTTTTCTTTTGGGCGAAGGCATGGGAGAGAAAAACAAAGCTGCATAGGTAAAAGATAAAGTAAAAAGGTTTTGTAAAGCTAGGTTTCAAAGTATTAAAAGAGGTTATAAGGTTGAAACAGTAAATTTACAAAGCTAAAAACAAAAACCTCACAGATTTAAGAAATCTGTGAGGTTTTTGTTTTACTTACTTTATTTAAGCTTATTCTGAAATTCCGTCAGAAGCGTCTTTGTTTTTCTTCGACTGCATATCAAATATCAAAGAAATACGCCAGGTATTGGCAAGCGCATTACCCTGGGAAACCGGTATGAGGTACGCGAAATCAATGCCATAACTGTTTTTAAGTTTCAGACCCAAGCCTGTGGTAACATATCTTTCGCCACCTTTTAAGGCACTTTGCAGAAAGTATCCGCCACGAACGGCAAACATGTTATTATACAGGTATTCAACACCAAAAGAGCCGGTAACCTCTCTTAATTCTTCTTTTAAGCCATCAGGCGCATCAGTAAATGAGGAAAATATTGCCTGTATAGGGCCGGTCTCGTTGGGGTCTTTTCCTTTTACTATATTTCCGTTGTTGTCTCTTAAAGGAGGCGTCGGTACCAGAAGTTTGTTGACATCAACCATAAAGTTAAACTGGTTGTAGCTGTTTACCCGGTAGTTCATGGCACCGCCTAACTTCAGATTTGTAGGAATAAAATATCTGTCGCGGCCATAGCTGATTTTACTGCCGATATTCTGAATCATGGCTCCACCTGAAAAAGCGGCTCCTTTTTCACGGTTTTTTACTGTTGGCGAATCGTTCATATAAAAGAACGAGATGTCGCCGGCAGCGGTATTAGCAGGTTTGCTGGCTACCTGATTAATAGATTGAGACCCAACCAGATTAGAGTGAATGTACTTTAGGTTAATACCCATGGCAAAGTCTCTGCTCAGTTTTCTGGAGTACCCTGCCGTGATATTCATGTCTCTTGAATCAAAAGTTCCGGTGTTTTCGCCATATTGATTCATGAAGTCAATTCTACCCTGGTCAAAATAGGTCATTGAAAAACCAATAACCTGGTTTTTCTCGAGTTTCTTAAAAATGGCAGCATGCAAAAGCCCCATGTCGTCTACAATGTCTCTCAACCAGGGTGTGTATGAAACGGTTGAGCCCAAATCACGGTCAATGAAAGGTAATTTGGCGCTGTTCCAAAACAATGAGTTGGCGTCAGGGGTTGATGCCACACCGGCATCGCCCAGCGCAGCACCTCGCGAGTCTGGTGAGAACGTGAGAAACGGAACAGCAGTTGAGACCACTCTTTTCTCATTCAGGGGCTTTACCTGTGCTTGAGCTGAAAGAGAATTTATCAGGACTAAACTTGCCAACGTGGCCAATAATTTGCTTTTCATGAGAGCTGTTTTTCATTCCACCCTTTAAGCGGGTACTTTAAAAAATTATATGATGTATCGGATTCCACTGTTTCAAGGCATCAAATATAACAGTTTTTCTTATTTACTTCCAAAATAGTAATTTGCCCGAAGCAGAAGTTTTTCCACTTTTATTCAGAAATCCGGCAGTAATTCTATAAAAATAAGTTCCGCTGATTAAATCGGACGACCTGAGAGTCATCTCTATGTTAAGTTTACCCAGGCAGGCATAGCACTGTTCCTGTTTTTCGTAAATCTTTTTGCCTGTTTTTTCAAATACCTCAATATAAAAGTTAAGGTCTTCGCCGTCGGCGTTATGTTGTATTACAAAACTGGTTGTTTCCTGAAAAGGATTTGGATAATTATAGGCGCTTAGTAGTCTGAATGAGTCATTATCTACTAAAAAAGCTAACGTTGCCTCCGTAGAATTATTATAAGTATCCCATATTTTTAATTTAATGGTGTGTTTGCCTGTGGGTAGTTTTCCCAGTGCATATTTCAGTTCGCCTTTCGTATAGTCTGCTGTGTTTGTAAAATACTGATTTACAATTGTTTGTAATGTGTCGTTCAGGGTAAGTAACATTTCATGCCCAATGCCGGCCTGCGACAAATTAATACCGTTTTCATCAAAAATGCTAGCAGTAAGTACATTATTTTTATCTACAAAAAGTTCAATTTCAGGGCCTTTGGTATCTGTGCTGTTTACCGGCGCGCTGCCGCCTACCCAAAGATTAATAAAGCTTCCAATGGCGTCGCTGCTGCTGTCGGCACGAAAGGCATAACAATTGATTTTGCCCTGCCCGAGCTGATAATTAATGTCTTTCGGAACAATGAAGTCTGCTGAAAAAACGCCGTTTTTAACAGCAAACCTGCCCTCATAGATTTTGTTCTGATAAGCCTGATACCTGAATTTATCAGTTTTTTGCCCCAGCGTGCTCAGGGTTGAGGGCTTATCAAAAACAGATATCTGGGCATAACCGTTGTAGTCAGATATCAACTGGTCTGTTTCTGGGTTTCTGACTTCGCCCTCTAGTTTCACCTTTGCCAGTGCTTTTAGTGTTTGGGTTTCTGGGTTCTGGTTATTAATTTTTGTTATAATAACTTTATCTGCAGGGTAGGCCAGCTTCATAGACGGGTCGCCCAGTAGAGAAAAGTTACGGTTATTGACATGGCTTAGCGAATTGTTTTTAGTTATCCTGAACACATCTCCCAGCTTTGTGCAAGGGTTTTGTTTACTTAAGACGAAAGCCGAGTAAAAAGCGTTGTTCAGCAAAAAATTAGTGTAAGAATAAACTGGCCTGGTGGTGGTTAGCAAACCTATGGCAGCACCTCGTGGGCTTAGCAAGGCAAGCTCGGCACCCGAAACTACAGAAGGGTCATCAAACCGACCGAAAGAGCAGGTGGCTGTCAGAAACAAGGGCATATTGGCCAGATTCTTCCAGGTATCAATCTGGTCAATGGTCAGTATTTTTTCTTCGGTCCAGCCATCCGGGCCACCGTGGCCGCTGTAATTGACAATCAGGCTACCCTCATTTACGGCTTTGTTAAGGGCTTTGTTTGCTTCTGGCGCAATGGTGCCAATTGGGGTGCCCACCAGTTTGTAATTATCGAGATATATTTTATTGAGAACTACATTTTTATCCTGGGTTTCAAGCAATGCAGCAATCCTGTCGGCGTCTGACTGGTGGATGTTCCCGTCGCCGTCATCGGCTACAAAACTAATTTTTCCTCGCCATTTACCGATGGTTTTATTGTTTTGGGCATAGTATATCAGTTTATCAATCATGTTTCCGGCTTCATCAGCGGTTTTAGCCGGTAGCCTGCCTACACCTATATCTAGCGTATGATTCCCCTGGTTATCCTCTGCCCAGTCGCCTTCATGGGTTTCCAGAAAACCAAAGTAATCGTCTGAAGAAAAACTAAAAACCGGGTTCAGCGATTCCCGGCTTTCATAAGTAGGTATGTAAAGATTGGGATTGACATAGTTAAACCCGTTATTATTTTTGTAGTCGTAGGTGGCATCGCCAAATAAGAGCAGGTATTTTAATTTTCCGGGCTTTTTGAGCCACAAAAAACGGGCAAAATCCCTTATGGCGCTTACATCGGGTTTGCCTGATGCAAATTCATTATATACTTCACCGGCAGTAGCAACCAAAACTGAAAGCCCGTCATTTTCGGTTCTAAAATCAGCCAGCCGTTGTGCCTGATTTTTCCATTCAGGTAATGTGATAATCAGCAAATCGGGCACTTCCACATTATGTAGATTCTGATTGCCTGTTTTTTCAATAGTATTGGGTTCCAGTAGGTTCTTGTCTGTAAACAGGGCAAATGTTTTTAAAACACCGCCTGTTGCCACACCAAAACTAGACTCTGAACCACTGAGTGTGTAAGGAATATTTTCAGGGGCCTGCGGATTAGTAACATCCCATATTTTTGACTGTGCCGAGGCTTGAGCTATTCTGAAACGACTTGTGGGATTCGACATACTTTCCAGAGACCGCACAAGCGTCTGCGATTCATAAAATTGCAGGTTTCGTTTCGACTGGATTTCGTAGTAATTCAGATAAGCGTTAGCGGTTGATTGCCCCGCCTTATTATAAGCATAAGTAAGTTTTATTGAATTGCCGCTGCTAACAGTAGAGGTGAATGTAGCCGCACTTTCGGTGCCTTTCAGGTCATAAATTCCTTTGGCATCATACTGGCCGGCTCTAATGGGTGCAAAAGTGATATTCCCCAGGGTGTTTCCGTTAAGTTTCAGACCCAGTTGGGTGGATACATAGGCTGCACTAACCCCGGCAGACTTGATTTTGATTGTAGAGTTAGGCACCAGCCCTTCTATGGTTTCATCAAAATGTACTTCGGTTAAGTTTCCGAGGGGCTCGCCGTACCATTCGCGACCGGAGCCGCCCAGCTCTCTGATGCCGGAGCTGATGAGGTTTTTCAGGTCTGATTCATGAAAACGGAAATCATCAAAAGTAGTGATGGTGGTTGATGCCTCTATGGTTTTTGCATTGCCCACACGCAGGCCTTTGGTATCGGCTATGGTCAGGAAGTAAAAAGTGGTGTCAGAATAATAGTTTTGCTGATGGCTGAACTGCTGCTTAGCGGCATCAAAAGTAATGGTATGGGGGCTTTCGGCATAAAAAAGAATGTAGTCTGCCTCATCAAATTTGCCGTCGTTTTCGCCAGCTACTTCAATGGCATTTTCTTTTAAGTCTGTTGGTCTTGTTGTATTGTTGGCCTGCGGTAACATAGCGCCTCCATTACCATAAAGCCTGATGTTTTGCGGATTAACTTTGCTGATGTCAATCCCGGCCTTTCTCAGTATCCCAGCATTGATTTTATAAACACCCGTTTGCGTAGTTGCAATTTTGTACCAGTCTCCTTTACTTAAAACGGAAGACTGTGCCTGAAGCCCAATACTCGACCAAACACTGATACACACAATAAAAAACCGGCTTTTCTGTAAGTAAGAAAAGTTAAGAAACCTGGCCGATATGTTATTGATAGAGGAAAGCAGCATCCATTTATTGTTCTTCTATTAAATCAACTCTGGCAGTGGCCAGGATAGTATATCTGCGTCTTGAATTTCGTTCCATACACAAAACGCGGGTGCGTCTTTTTTCCAGCCTTTGAAAAACCGTATTGCGGAAAGTAAACCATTGGTTATCGGCCACGTCTGATAACAAAACGCCGCTGGGGGGTGTCAGCTCGTGCATTTGCAATGCTTTTGCCAGCGGTGCATAACTCACCGACGAAGCAGCAGGATTGCTCATGTATTTGCTTAAGGGTACAAAAACGGTTTCCGGAAAAACACTCAGATTCAGAATGGGGGCCATTAACTGCTGAAAGTTTTTCTTCCATTCTGCCCCATGCGGCTCTATTTTCTTTCGTGTTTTGTTAAGCCAGGCCCGCTGATGCGCAATTTCATGTATATACGTAATTACAAAAGCGTAGGCGTTCAGGTCGTTATTAACGGTTATTTTATGCAGCCCGTCTTTAAATGTATAGTTACCAAAGCATGAACTGCGCGTGCGTGTAATTTTAAACGAGAAGGGTTGCTCTTTCCAGAGTGCCAGACAATAATCAACAGCCTGTGCAGGCACATGCCTGCTTAGCATTTCAAGCATTTTCTGGGCAACTTCAGGCGTGTAAGAAACCGGTAAGGGCGGCAAAGGTTTTTCCTGCAGAGCCTTGCTTACTGATTTAAATAATCTTGTAATAGACATGGAAGACACTGTATTTTTTTATCTAACAAAATTGTAGCAGCAAATATTTCAAAAAAGTAGAAATTGATACTGCTAACTAATGCGGCTCCAGTTGGTTTCGTTATTGCGCAGATTCAGCAGGTGATGCCTTACGGGTGCATTTTCAGGCTTTTCAATCTCAGGGTCATTATCCAGAATCTCAATGGCGGCTTCGCGGGCATATTTCAGTATCTCGCCGTCTTTGGCCAGGTCGGCCACTTTCAGGTCTAGCATACCACTTTGCTGGGTTCCGGCCATATCTCCGGGCCCACGGAGCGACAAGTCAACCTCTGATATCTCAAAACCGTTATTGGTTCTTACCATGGTTTCAATACGGGTGCGGGTTTCTTTGGCCAGCTTAAAGTCGGTCATCAGTATACAGTATGACTGCTCTGCTCCACGACCCACACGGCCTCTTAGCTGGTGCAACTGCGACAAACCAAAGCGGTTGGCACTTTCTATTACCATTACCGATGCATTGGGTACATCAACACCCACTTCAATTACGGTAGTGGCTACCATTATCTGTGTTTCCTGATTTTTGAAACGCTGCATTTCATAGTCTTTTTCTTTCCAGCCCATTTTGCCGTGTACAATGCTGAGCGCATATTCCGGAAACGCCCTTGCAATGCTTTCAAAGCCGTCCATCAGGTTTTTGAACGATAATGTTTCCGATTCTTCAATCAGCGGATACACCACATATACCTGCCTGCCTTTCCTGATTTCGCTACGCATAAACTCAAAAACCCGCAGGCGGTCAGAATCATACCGGTGGATGGTCTTGATAGGCTTGCGCCCCATCGGCAGTTCGTCTATCACCGATACGTCCAGGTCGCCATACAAGGTCATTGCCAGTGTTCTTGGAATCGGCGTGGCGGTCATTACCAGTATATGCGGTCTGAAATTTCGGTTTTTGTCCCAAAGTTTGGCTCTTTGCGCTACTCCGAAACGATGTTGCTCATCAATAATACAAAGGCCCAGATTTTTAAACTGCACGTGGTCTTCCAGCAAAGCGTGGGTACCTACCAGAATCTGAATGCTGCCGTCAAGAATGCCATCATCAATAATTTTACGGCCTTTTTTATTGACTGAGCCCGTTAGTTCGGCTATTTTAATGCCTATCAAATCGGCAAATCTTTTCAGGTTGGTATAATGCTGGTCAGACAATATCTCGGTTGGCGCCATCAGGCAAGCCTGCGCGCCGTTGTCTATGGCCAATAGCATGGTAATAAACGCCACAATGGTTTTACCACTGCCTACATCCCCCTGCAATAGCCTATTCATCTGCTTGCCCGAGCGCAAATCTTCAAAAATTTCACGGATTACCTTCTTCTGCGCATTGGTCAGGTCAAAAGGCAGGTGATGTTGATAAAACTCGGTGAGCAACTGCGTTTTGGTAAATATCTGTCCGGCAAAATCCTGCTTGCGGATAAGTTTCTGCTTAATAAGCCTGAACTGGTTATAAAACAGCTCCTCAAATTTTAAACGGCGGGTTGCCTGCCTGAGCGTCTCGGCATTCAATGGCAGATGAATATGATATAGTGCATCCTGTTTTGAGATAAGCCTGAACTTCTGAATCAGCGAACCGGGCAGGGTTTCACGGATATGCGGTCTGGCCGAGCCCAGCAGCACTTTCATCCAACGGCTTATCTGCTTGCTGTCTATGTACCGTCTGCGTAGTTTTTCTGTCAAGGAATACACCGGCTGAAAATACCCCCCGCGTTCGTTCTCCGGTGTGAGCGGGTCCATTTCAGGATGACTAATCTGCCATTTGTTGCCAAAAACAGTAGGCTTGCCGTACACAATGTATTCGCCTTGCAGGCGCAGGGTTTTTTCTAAAAAAGTAAGCCCCTGAAACCACGTAAGCTCCATCATTCCGGTGCCATCGGTAAACTGCGCCACCAGCCGTTCTTTGTTGCCTTCGCCCACTCTG
Source organism: Emticicia sp. 21SJ11W-3 (assembly GCF_024138715.1). Lineage (GTDB taxonomy): Bacteria > Bacteroidota > Bacteroidia > Cytophagales > Spirosomataceae > Emticicia > Emticicia fluvialis. Next base: position 4,977,551 of record NZ_CP092074.1, on the reverse strand, counting down.
TCCCACGACCGCACCCTGCCTTTAATTTGCGCTGCATTCATGGCCTCGTTCAGCTCACTGATGCGGTGAAACTGTGTGCGGTCTTCATGCCGGAAGGGGTAATATTCAATCAAATCGCCATAAGTGAAGATATTGAGATCCTTGTTGAGCAGCTCTACTTTTGCAGGGCCTATTACTCTCAGGTTTTCAATTTTTGTATCAAAAAAGGATGTTCTTCGCTCGCTCATGGTATCGAATTTAGCAGTAAGGGCAAAATTGAACAAATTTTTTTTGATTTTTTGCAAAATCTCTCTACATTTGCAATCCTTAAACAGGCACGGAGGTCTTAGCTCAGTCGGTTAGAGCGTCGGATTGTGGTTCCGAAGGTCGTGGGTTCGAGCCCCATATTCCTCCCTTCAACTCCCTTGAAACTTAGTTTCTTGGGAGTTTTTTTTTAAGCCTTCCTCTGCTATTATAATTCTTCTTCTTTTATTTTCTGGTCTCTGTTTTTGTGCTATTTTTGATTTTATAAAAAATCAAGAAACTCAATGGAACCTGTAACAATTTCTCTTATTGTTGGCTATTTAGCTAAAAAACTAAATGACAATAAAACCTTTCAAGACTTTACAAGTGATTTTACAAGCGCTACAATTAACTGGATTAGACCTTTTTTTCTAAATGACGATGGAAAGCCAAAAGAAGCTTTAGAAAAATTAAAAGCTAATCCTGAAAGTGAATCTAGGCAAAAAATGGTTCAAGCTATTTTGGAAAGTGAAATAGAGGATAATCCTGAATCAAAAAAGTATTTGCAAGAAATGTATCAGGTAATTAAAGAAAAGGAATCTAAGGGTGAAGCAATTAGAATCATTAATAGTAAAAATGTAGTGATAGGAGATAATTCGATACAAGGAGATTTTGTTGTAGGCGATAATAATACTACAGGAAAGTAATGGAGCAAGGCGAAATATTAGAAAATATTAAAAACTATGTAGGTGGCTCAATCGATGCTACAGGGAATGTTATTGTTGGTGATAACAACACAATTGTTGTTAATATTTACAAGTTTGATGATTATAATAAGCTAAAAGAAACCTTACAGAATAATTTAGAAAAATTAGATAAAACACAAAAAGCATATAAAGAAACACCTATTCCCTTTTTAGCAGAATCAATTTCTTTAATTAATAAAGAGATAGAAGTTATTCAAAAAGAGATAGATTTATTTGAAAAAGAAATAATTTCTTTAGCCAATGATTTAACTAAAATACCAATTAATACTGAAAGGCTAGAAAAGGCAAGAGCTTACTTTTTAGATGGAAAGCAAAATGAAGCAAGAGCTTTTTTAGAATCAGAGAAAGAGTTCATGAGTAAGGAGCAAAACACCTTATTAGAAAAAAAGGATAGATTAGAAAAAGAAGTAGAGGAAAATGAAAAAGCATTATTGAATAACGCTAATGAATTTCTCTTATTAGCACGTTTAACCGCTATAGATTTTACTTTACCAAATCGAATTGCATTAACAAAGGAATACTTCAAAAAATCAATAAGCGCTAATAAGAATACAGATAATTTATTTCCTTATGCCTATTTTTTGCAGGAAAATAATTCTTTTAATGAGGCAATAGAAATTTATAAAGAAGCACTTGAGATTTATAAAAACTTAGCTAAACCCAATCCACAAGTCTATCAGCCTTATGTGGCTACTACTTTGAATAATCTGGCTGTTTTGCATAGTGATAAAAATGAGTTAGAAGACGCTGAGAATGAATACCAGGAGGCCTTAGAGATAAGAAGAAACTTAGCTAAAACCAATCCACAAGTCTATCAGCCTTATGTGGCTACTACTTTGAATAATCTGGCTGTTTTACATAGTGATAAAAATGAGTTAGAAGACGCTGAGAAGGAATACCAGGAGGCCTTAGAGATAAGGAGAAACTTAGCTAAAACCAATCCACAAGTCTATCAGCCTGATGTGGCGATGACTTTGAATAATCTGGGGAATTTACATAGTGCTAAAAATGAGTTAGAAGACGCTGAGAAGGAATACCAGGAGGCCTTAGAGATTTATAAAAACTTAGCTAAAACCAATCCACAAGTCTATCAGCCTGATGTGGCGATGACTTTGAATAATCTGGGGAATTTACATAGTGCTAAAAATGAGTTAGAAGACGCTGAGAAGGAATACCAGGAGGCCTTAGAGATTTATAAAAACTTAGCTAAAACCAATCCACAAGTCTATCAGCCTGATGTGGCGATGACTTTGAATAATCTGGGGAATTTACATAGTGCTAAAAATGAGTTAGAAGACGCTGAGAAGGAATACCAGGAGGCCTTAGAGATTTATAAAAACTTAGCTAAAACCAATCCACAAGTCTATCAGCCTGATGTGGCGATGACTTTGAATAATCTGGGGAATTTACATAGTGCTAAAAATGAGTTAGAAGACGCTGAGAATGAATACCAGGAGGCCTTAGAGATAAGAAGAAACTTAGCTAAAACCAATCCACAAGTCTATCAGCCTGATGTGGCTACTACTTTGAATAATCTGGCTGTTTTACATAGGGCTAAAAATGAGTTAGAAGACGCTGAGAAGGAATACCAGGAGGCCTTAGAGATAAGGAGAAACTTAGCTAAAACCAATCCACAAGTCTATCAGCCTGATGTGGCGATGACTTTGAATAATCTGGGGAATTTACATAGTGCTAAAAATGAGTTAGAAGACGCTGAGAAGGAATACCAGGAGGCCTTAGAGATTTATAAAAACTTAGCTAAAACCAATCCACAAGTCTATCAGCCTGATGTGGCGATGACTTTGAATAATCTGGGGAATTTACATAGTGCTAAAAATGAATTAGGGAAGGCCAAAGAGGAGTATTTGGAAGCTCTTCAAATAAGGCATCATTTAGCACTACAAAATCCGGGAGCCTACCAAATTTCTCTAGCTGAAACGCTTAATAACTTTGCAATTTTTTATTTATATCGTGAACCTGAAAAAGATAAATCATTAGGCTTATCATATAATGGCTTTGTAAATGCCTATCCCTACCATGAGCAAGTACCCAAAGCATTACATTTTTGCCAGATGTCTATTCAAATCTGGAAAAAATGGGGAGAGGATTTATTAAAATACCTGAATGAAAATCAAAGCAGTGAAAACACCTGATTAGTAAATTCAATTTCCAGAATCCCACAAATTTTCAATAAATTGCTACAAGAAAATTTAAAAGTATGATATCCAAACCTGTTATATCATGCCATTCAAAGTCGAAAAGGTAACGCTGGGGGAGATTCTGCCGTATCGCCATTTGTTTCTGCAGGAAATAAACCGGCAGGTAAGATACAATGCTACACATGAACGCCGCTGGTCAGACGCATACCTGCTTTATGCTGACGATACCATGATTGGCTATGCCGCCGTAAAAGGGCAGGAGATACCTGACCGCGACATCCTCTTTGAGTTTTATCTGCTGCCTATGTATCAGCATCTGGCAAGCAGGGTGTTTCCATACTTATTGTCGGCTTCAGGCGTTCAATATATAGAAACCCAAAGCAATGCGCTGTTGCTTACCACCATGCTGTATGAGTTTGCCGTTAATATACATGCCCCTGTTATTTTGTTTGAAGACGGCCCGCATGCCAATCTGCCTGCACCCGCAGGGGTAACTTTTCAGACCAGACAATCATTTGAAGCCCTTTACGGCAAACAAACAGAAAGCGACAGCGGTTATGTGCTTGAGAAAGCCGGAGAAGAGGTAGCCAACGGAGATTTTTTATTGCACTATAACAAACCTTTTGCAGATTTGTATATGGAAGTAAAAGAGAGCCACCGCCGGCAAGGCCTGGGGGCGTATCTGATACAGGAACTGAAACGGGTGTGCCATGCGGCAGGTAAAATACCCGCTGCCCGCTGTAATATAGAAAATAAAGCATCGAAGGCAACTTTACTGAAAGGCGGCCTGCAAGTAGTAGGCCTTATGTTGATTGGAGAAGTGAAAAAATGAAAAAGCAATGATTTACCACGTTCTGAATGGAGACTCCCTGGCCTTGATTTTTAAAGAGACCACAATAGAGGGAGATGTTATGATTGCCCGTGAGGCACTGATTGACGGCAGCCTGGCCGGAGATAACCTGCCCGATTTCTGGCAGACCCGCGCGGATAGTCATGGTATTAGTCTGGATGAATATCAGGCCTATTCGGTTTCTGAGTTTGACCAGATAATGAATGCCCCGCACGATGCCACTTTCCATCTGTGGTTTGGGTATGACTTGTTTTGTCAGGTCAATATGTGGTTTGTTATTTCGTTAATTCATAACCAACCCAATAACAGAAAAACGTATGTGGTGTACCCGACTTTTCTGGCTGAGGCCGATATCTGGCAGGAGTTCGGCCATGCCGGGGTAGATGATTTGGAGGCAAGCCTTGCAACCCGCATCAAACTGGAGCCAGAAGATATTCAACTGGGGAATGACCTTTGGCAGGCATATCGCAGGCATGACCTACAGGCTTTTGCTCAATTATCGCAGCGTCAATCGGCCTGTTTTCCGTATTTAAAGCAGGTAATTCAGGCGCATTTAGACCGTTTTCCGGCGGAAGGACAAACGCCCAGACATGAGCGCGTACTGGCTGAAATTATAGAAAACGGAGAAACCGATTTCCATAACGTGTTCAGGCTATTTACTGAGCAACAAGGTATTTATGGCTTTGGAGACGCGCAACTGAAACCGGTTTATGATAAACTGATGGCCAGGTAAGACCCAAAACCACTCAAAAATATGTGATGCCTCATGGGGCAATGTGAGGGTTTTTATTAACTTCGTACACAAATATTGAATAGGAATATGTTTAAGACGTTGTTTTTGATTTGTGTTTCAACAGGGGCATTGGCTCAGCAATTAATGAGCAGTGTAGTGGGCGACTGGATAAAAGAAGATATCCGGTTAAAAGATGGCAGCCCTATTTTGGATAAAACTATCAATAATTTACAGTTACGTTATATTTTTAATACAGACGGCACGGTAAGGGCGGTTTATGAGGGGAGATCCGGCGACAGGTCCTACAAGATTAAAAATGATACGCTGATTATCGGTGGCGATACTTTCTATAAAATTGAACAGTTGAGCGACATCAAACTGGTGTTGCAGCAAATTACTGCCGACTCGTCTGCCAATGCTTTGAAAATTATCTTTACCCCGGCGCATTTATATAACATTGGCTATTTGCCCGAAAAGTACCGTACCCGTGGTGGTGATACCATTTATGTGCTGAAACCCAACTACCTGGAGCCATTCTTTATGGACGCTGAGATGTCGGCCAGTGCCTATATTTCAGATAATTTTGATTTCCCGGAGTACAGGGCTGCAGATTTTTATACGCGGTTTATTATAACCAGTAAAGGCGAGGTAAAAGGCATTGAAATTTTGAGAAGTACCAGCGAAAGGTTTAATAATAAACTGATTGCTGCCATTAAAAAAACAGAGGGCAAATGGAAACCCGCCATTTGGGAAGGCAAACCCGTAAACGTAGAAGTAAAAATGGGCTTTGATATAGGCTGGTCAGAACGCGAGGCAATGAAAAATTCATCAGCAGACCCTGATGCAGCAGAGGCAGATTTGGCGGAGTCGAACGAGTTTCTGTCTGAAGGAAAATACAATCTCTCTGTACGAAATTATAACGAGGCCATCAGAAACTTTACCTGGAGCCTTGAGAAAAACCCTTTAAACGTAGATGCGTACTATGGCAGAGCCAGCGCTTATGCAATTAAAAAAGACACCAAAAGAATGTGCGAAGACCTGCTGCAACTAAAAAACCTGCAACAAGCCAGAGGCACGCAGCTATGGGAGAAGTTCTGCACAAATAGCAATGGGGATAAAAAATAAATCCTGCTCCTTTATGTAAAAGAACAGGATTCATCAGGTTATTTCAATCAAAATGGCTTTTAAGAAGCAATCCAGCTAAATTCGTATTCCAGATTCGGTACTTTCGTACGCTCGGCAACACGGCGTAACCTGGCAGGTAATGCCATCAGGTAATCGCGGGCGCGTTCACCTGCATCATTCAGATTGGTTATGCCGGCAATTTTCCATTCATCAAGCAAAGATTCCATAATCTCAATGTAGTCTACGGTAGTATATACCCCCAAGCGTTGCGCTGCATCTGAAAAATGCGAGAAAGTCTGGCCGATTTTAACACCTGTTTCCCTTAAAAAGTGGGCAGGCATAACAATTTTCTTCTTCATCATATCTTCAAAGGCCAGCATCATTTCAGACGGGTCCACTTCAAAAATATTGCTGATAAAGGTTTTGTAAGCTTTGGCATGGCGCATCTCGTCAGAGGCAATCACTCCACACATTTTAGACAACGTGTTGTTGTTATATTTCTTGGCCAGGGTGGCTGTGCGGCGGTGCGAAATATTGGTGGCCAGCTCCTGAAACGATGTGTACACAAAGTTACGGTAAGGGTCACGGCCGGTGCCAATATCAAAACCATCGGCAATCAGAAATTGCGTTGATGTTTCCATTGCACGCATATTTACACGACCCGACAAATACAAAAACTTATTGAGCAGGTCTCCGTGGCGGTTCTCTTCGGCTGTCCAGTGGCGTACCCATTTGGCCCATCCGTTGGGTTCGTTTACCTGGTCAACACCTACTACATCAATCAGCCAGGACTCATACGTGGGCAGGGCTTCTTCTGTAATGGTGTCACCAATTAATACAGCTATATAGTCGTAAGGCAATTCTCTGGCGTTCTCTTGCAGAAGCTTTACTTCCTGAAAAAAATCTTCTTTTGTAGCGTCTGGGAGAAAGTCTGATGGTTGCCAATTTGTTTCGATGGGTTTCAAAAATTCTTCAACAAAAAAGTCAATTTTTTGTCCTACAAATTTCATCACCTCTAGTCTTAAATTGGATAATTCCATGATAATGTCTTTTAAAGCTCTTTTATTTTATAAAACGCCGCAAGGTACGTTTATTTTATCTGAAAACAGTAAAATATTGGCTTAATTTATGAAAAAGCCCATTTTCTGACTAGTTTTGTACAAAAAAAAACTTCATGAAAAAAGTTCTTGATTACATACTCAGTATTATTTATTTGCTCTATTTTGGACTATTATTAGTTATTTTTCATGTAGTACAGGTTGTGGCTTTTAATGTTTTCGGCAAAAAGGCGCACAAGAAGTCGGTTGATTTCTTCAATCTGATGCTTACAACCAGTTATTATATTACCGGCACTACGGTGCATTTTGAACAACAGGAAGCATATCCAACCGACCGCCCCATTGTTTTTATAGCCAACCACCAGAGTACTTTTGATATCCCGGCAATTATCTGGTTTTTAAGAAAACACCAACCCATTTTTGTTTCAAAAATAGAACTCGCAAAGGGCATACCCAGCATATCATATAACCTCAGAAAAAGCGGTGCCGCGCTCATAGACCGCAAAGATGGCAAGCAGGCGGTGTCTGAAATTCTGAAATTGAGTAAATATATCCACGAAAACAATTTTTCTGCTGTTATATTTCCGGAAGGCACCCGCTCTAGAACAGACGAAATGAAGCCCTTTGCCGAAGGCGGTATATCAGCTCTTCTTAAAAGAGCGCCCAATGCATTGGTAGTGCCGGTAGCCATACAGGGTACAAGAAGGTTCAACCCTACCAATGGCATGTTTCCGCTCACCTCTTTTTCAAAGCTATCATGGACAGCCCTGAAAGCCATAGAACCCAAAGGCAAAACCACCACCGAAATTGCCGAGCAAGCCAGAGAAGCCATAGCACAGGTTTTAAATGCAGGCAAGTAAAAATAATTGTATAAAACGAAGAAGAGACGCAGGCCTTGGCCTGCGTCTCTTCTTCGTTAATTGGGTTTAAGTTTTATTACAAACTGGCACCGGCAGTTTCAGCCTCGGGTGATATTTTCTTCACCAGGCCTTGCAACACTTTACCCGGGCCACATTCAATAAATTTAGTGGCGCCATCGGCTACCATATTCTGTACAGACTGTGTCCAGCGTACGGGTGCCGTTAATTGTGCAATCAGATTGGCCTTGATAGTTTCAATATCGGTTGATGGTTGGGCATTTACGTTCTGGTAAATCGGGCAGCTTGGCGTTGAGAAAGTAGTATTTTCAATGGCCTTGGCCAGCTCTTCGCGTGCGGGTTCCATCAGTGGCGAGTGGAACGCACCACCTACCTGCAGCACCAGTGCTCTTTTGGCTCCGGCAGCTTTCAGTTCTTCGCAGGCTATGTTGATGCCCTCAATGCTACCAGAAATAACCAGCTGGCCGGGGCAGTTATAATTGGCTGCCACCACGATGTTTTCAGGGCGGCGTGCCGATATATCAGCACAAATATCTTCAACTTTTTTATCATCCAGGTTCAGAATAGCGGCCATAGTTGAGGGGTTCAGCTCGCAGGCACGTTGCATGGCCGTGGCTCTTTGGGCCACCAGTCTCAGGCCGTCTTCAAAAGACAAGGCTCCGGCAGCAACCAGTGCCGAGAACTCACCCAGCGAGTGTCCGGCTACCATATCAGGTTTAAAATCGGGAATATTTAAAGCCAGAATTACCGAGTGAAGAAAGACAGCAGGTTGGGTAACATTTGTTTGTTTCAGGTCTTCATCTGTGCCCTCAAACATAATTTTGGTGATATCGAAACCCAGAATTTCATTGGCTTTGTCAAAAAGCGTTTTGGCCTGGGGAAAATTCTCGTTCAGGTCTTTGCCCATGCCACTGAACTGAGCCCCCTGCCCGGGGAAAACGTAAGCTGTCATAAATAATGAAAATGGTTTGTTGTTAGATAATCAGGCTCGCCTATCGGTTCTGCTGCATGCTTTTACGTACATCTATTCTTTCAGGCACAATCATGGCTGCCGAATAGCGCTGGCGAATGGTGTTATAGTATTTTTCGGCCTCCATGCGGCTCAGAAAATCACCTGCTTTAAGCCGATACGTAGGCTGGCTGAATGAAAGATAAGTATTTAAGTCAGGAAAATTCGAATATATAAATGATTTGGCCTCGTCTACTTCTCTGCGCTCGTTGCCTACATATACCTGTATCCGATACCCTGCCGAATAACGGATGTTCTTGTTCAGGTCTGACATGGCATCAAGAGCCTTATCTACCTGATTGTTAACATTCAGCGGAATCTCATCTTTAGTTGCAGTAGTGGGGTTGTCTCGCACGGTCTTATTGTCGCGGCTGTCAAAATCAGGCTTTTTTTCATACTTCAGCCGCACAGAAGACAAATCTTCGTCGTACTCACCAATTACCGAACCCTTTGAAGGTATGGAAGATCGTTTGCACGAATAAAAAACTCCCGTCAGAAGAAGACAAAATACTATTTTGGTTAAAATCTTCATAGGTTTTTTGTTATTGCTGGGGATTTCTTCTAATGAAATTTTTGTCAAAATTATAAAAATATTCTAAAACCCGGTTAAACTTATTTGGATTACAGAAGAAACGGCGTTCAAGAGATTATATTTTATCAGGGGGCTTAAGGCAAACAAAGGCAGGAAATAAAAAGAGAAAAATGCCCCGCCGTAACGGGGCATTTCTTTAGAAAATATACTTGGTTGAAAGAAAATGTGAACTGTGTTCTTCCACAATTTCATTGAAAATCTTCTTGTTTTCGGGGGTTTCTTTGGTAGCTACCACGGTTCTGATTGAAAAAGCTCTCAGTGCATCTTCAACCGAAAGTGTCCCTTCCGCCGAATCCTTTCTACCTGTGAACGGGAAGGTATCCGGGCCTCTCTGGCATTGGGCGTTAATGTTCACGCGGCTTACCTGGTTCACGAGCGGGTCAATCAGATTGGCTATCTGATCAGGGTTAGTACCAAAGATACTTACCTGCTGCCCGTGCGACGAGTTGAGCAGATATTGTATAGGCTCTTCTACGTCGTCAAATGGTACAATCGGAATCAGCGGCCCGAACTGCTCTTCTGAGTACACTTTCATTTTTTCATTTACCGGATACAACACTGCCGGGTAAAAGAAAGAATGCACCGTTGTGCCACCGCCTTCGTTCATTACCTCGGCGCCGTGTGCTTTGGCATCTTCAATACACTCGGTCAGGTAGGCTGGTTTGTTAGGCTCCGGCAGCGGAGTAAGATTAACGCCGGCCTCCCAGGGCATACCGTATTTCAGCTTTTCAAGTTCTTCGGTAAATCTGTTCAGGAATTTCTTGGCAATAGAACGGTGTACCCAAATAATCTTGATGGCGGTGCAGCGTTGCCCGTTAAAAGATAACGAGCCCAGAATACACTCTTTCACTGATAGTTCAACATCAGCATTTTTCAACACAATACCAGCATTTTTGGCATCAAGCCCCAAAACTGCTCTTAAGCGGTTAAGCTTGGGGTGCATTTTTTTCAGGTCGTTGGCTACTTTACTAGACCCAATCAGGGTGAGAATATTGATTTTGCCGCTTTGCATAATAGGCGGTATCACATTGGCGCCACGGCCATATATGGTATTGACAACCCCTTTCGGGAAACACTCTTTAAAGGCCTCAAGCATGGGGTAATGCAAAAGCGTGCCATGCTTAGGTGGCTTGAAAAGAATAGTATTACCCATTAGAATGGCCGGTATCAACGTGGTATAGGTTTCGTTAAGGGGATAATTAAATGGCCCCATACAAAGTACCACACCAAAGGGCGAACGGCGAATTTGCCCGATAATGCCCTGCTCAATCTTAAAGCGCGACGACGCACGGTCAATGTCTTTCAGGCAGTCAATGGTATCATATATGTATTCTACAGTACGGTCAAATTCTTTAATTGAATCAGCCAGAGACTTGCCAATCTCAAACATCAGCAGATTTACAATCTCTGTTTTCTTTTCCAGCATCTTCTTAATGAAGTTCTCCATGCACGCAATGCGTTCGCTTACACTCATGGTGGGCCATTCGCCGCGGCCGTTGTCAAAGGCTTTCAGGGCGGCATCAAGCGCCTCCATGGCTTGGGGTACATCAGTAATCGGGAAACTGCCTATGTGCTTGCTGACAAACTTGCCGTTTTCATCTTTTACATAAACCGGCGAGTAGACGTCCTGCGTGGCGCCGCTCCACTGGCGCATTTCTCCTCCTACCAGGTATTCACGCTGATGCAGGGGCGGAATCTGATAAGCTTCGGGAATTTGGTCGGCACTTGGAAAAATGGCCGTGATTTTCTCTTTTAGATTGCTCATAATTGTTTCTTTGGCTTAGGACGATTCATGGAGCCGTATCTTACAGCAATAAGAAAAACGCTGTTTAAACCAGCTCCGGTGGCGTTTTGTTGTAAATACGGTGCCAAATTACTTACACCTGTATGAAAACCAAAGAGAATTAGTTTTTTATAATATATTGAGCAAAAAACTACAACAAAATGTTAAACAAATACTAATTGACCCAATTATTTGCAGATAAACGTATTTCTTCTGAATTTTGAGGGTTAAACCGCGGTATTTAGCATTGTTTTTGGTCTTTTTGAGCCTTTTTTTTAATCATCAATCAAAAAATATTAGCTGAATCCGGGTGCATGGTTATTTTTGTACTACCTAAACTTATCATACTTTGCTATATTACGTTTTAAGACCTTTCGTCTGGTTTCTTTTAAAATTTTTTACCAAGCGCATTCATATAAGTGGCCTAGAAAACATCCCTAAAACGGGTGCTGTGTTGCTGGCGTCAAATCATTCCAATTCTTTTCTTGATGCCGTATTATTATGTACGCATTTCGATCGCCGGATATGGTCATTGGCACGAGGCGATGTTTTTAAAAAACCGGCGGCAAAAAAAGCGCTGAACAGCCTTTTTATGATGCCCATGTACCGGTTATCTGAGGGTAAAGAGTATCTGGGAGAAAATGATGAAACTTTTAGAAAATGTATTGAGCTTTTCAGAGAAGGAGAAATAGTGTTGATTTTCTCAGAGGGCCTTTGCATACACCAGAAAGAGCTACTTCCTTTAAAGAAGGGTACTGGTCGCCTGGCGCAAAAAGCCTGGAACGATGGCATAGAGGTAATTATAGTGCCGGTGGGTATCAGCTATAATAATTTTGATAAATTCGGCAAAGTAGTGAATATACAGATTGGCGAACCTACTTACCGCAACGACCTGCCTCAGGATACCTCAGAGGGCTTGTTTCTGAAAGAGTTTAACCGCTCTTTAACCGACAAACTGAAAGACCTGCTGAACAGGGGGTTGCCTGCTACCGGTTTCTTTAAAAATCCGTTTTATTATATCGGGTCGCTGGTTAATTTTCCTGTCAACTGGCTTAGCGTAACCTTGTCAAGAAAAGTTACCAGGGGCAGTGTGTTTTTTGACTCTATCGCCCTTGGCATTTTTATCGTACTGATGCCCGTTTACTGGCTTTTACTGGCGCTGTTGGTTTATTTTGTCGTCTGATTTGCCTAACTTTGTTATAAACTATTTAATCAAGGCTGATGACTGAAAACGATGTAAAGAGTCTTAAGAACATTCTTTTTATTGATATTGAAACGGTTTCTCAGGAGCCTGACTTCGATTTGCTAAATGAACCGCTCAAAAGCCTTTGGCTAAAAAAGGCCGGGTATCTGCAAAGCAAAGAAAAGGAAGAATTGCCAGACCATCTCTTCTATTTAAACCGCGCATCTATTTATTCAGAATTTGGCAAAATAATCTGCATTGGTGTAGGTGGTATTGTGTTTGATGAGAACCTTGAGCCTTCGCTTCGCGTTAAGATGATAAGCGGGGAGTCGGAAGCCGAAATACTTAAGCAGTTTAAGAGTATTGTTGAAAAACATAAGGCAGGTAAAAACCTGCTGCTTTGTGCGCATAACGGAAAGGAGTTCGACTTTCCATATATCTGTCGCCGGATGCTTGTAAATGGTATTTCGCTGCCGGCAGTATTGCAGATTTCCGGCAAAAAGCCCTGGGAAATAAAGCATATTGACACGCTGGACCTCTGGAAATTCGGAGACCATAAGCACTATGTTTCATTAGAGTTGCTTATCACAATTTTTGGTATTCCGGATGGTGAAACAGGAATAAGCGGCGACCAGATAAACGAGCTTTATTACAAAGAAAAAAATTTATTGAAGATTGCCCGATATTGCGCCGACGACGTTATTCTTTTAACCCAGCTTTATATGAAAATGAATGATTGGGCGTTAATTAATGAAAACAATATAGAAGTATTATTAAAGTAGTAATCAATAGCAACATGAGAAAAATCCTTTTTATCGTATTATTTGCTTCTTCTCTGGCAGCATCTGCCCAGATTCTTAAACCAGCCAAGTGGACGTTTACTCCGTCTAAAACTTCGGCCAAGGTAGGTGAAACCATTGATCTGGTTTTTACAGCTAAAATTGATGACAACTGGTATATGTATTCGTCTGAACTGAAAGTAGAAGGCCCACTGCCCACCACTGCCAATTTTACCAAAAATGACACTTACGCATTAGTAGGCAAGCTGGTGCCAGTAAAACCAAAAGAAAAGTATGACGATATATGGGGAGGCAAAGTACATTACTTTGAGCATGAAGCCAAATTTATTCAGAAAGTGAAAATCACAAAGGCGAATCCGGTGATTGAAGGCAAAATAGAAAGCCAGACCTGCACCAACAAAGATGGTAAGTGCATACCCGGCAAAGATAAATTTAAGTTTGAGGTAAAAACTATTTAAGGTTTTATTGAACATAAGGCAACAAAAAAGCGGTTTGAGTTATCAGACCGCTTTTTTGTTTATAGATCTGGTTGAATTTATCAGAACTTCCAACGTACAAAAGCTTCCATTGCCTCATATTCTGCCAGGCCGAGCTTGTTATACAAACCTGCAGTACCTCTGTTACGCTCTTCAGCACGTTGCCAGAACTCGCGCGCATCGCTACCCTGAAACACCACGCCGTCTTTCTGAGACTGGTGCTTAAAGATACCCATACGTTTCTGCAACACCTGGTCTGGCGACATAGGTACGGCCATTTCAATTTCGTGGATATCCCACTCTGCCCATGCACCACGATACAGCCACAACCAGCAGTCTTTCATAAAGTTTTTATGCTTGATGTTTTCAATGGCAGCAAAGATAGCATCCAGACAAACTTTGTGTGTGCCATGTGGGTCGGCCAGGTCGCCGGCGGCATATATCTGATGCGGTTTTATTTCTTCTATCAAATCGGCCACCACCTTTACATCGTCCGGCCCTAATGGTTTTTTCTCTATACGGCCGGTTTCATAGAAAGGCATATCAAGAAAATGGACGTTTTCTTCAGGTATACCTACAAATCGGCAGGTAGCTTTGGCCTCTCCGCGGCGAATCAGACCTTTTACGTATCTTACAGCCGGGCTGTCGATATCGCTGCCTTTTTTGTTTTTCAAAAACTCTTTGGCTTCACTGAAAAGAGCCCGGGTCTCTTTGTTTTCAATACCGAATTTGTGGTTGAAATCTACCACGAAATCAATGAAACGAATGGCTTCATCATCTGCTACCGCAATGTTGCCCGATGTCTGATACCCCACGTGTACATCGTGTCCCTGGTCAACCAGGCGTTGGAAAGTACCACCCATTGAAATAATATCGTCATCCGGGTGAGGGCTGAAAATAATCACACGTTTTTTTGCAGGCAATGCTCTTTCTGGGCGGTTGGTGTCGTCGGCATTAGGTTTGCCACCCGGCCAGCCAGAAATAGTATGTTGTAATTGATTGAAAACATCAATGTTGATCTCATAAGCCTGCCCGTGACGCGCCAACAGGTCGCTCAAACCGTTGTCGTTATAGTCTTTATTGGTTAGCTTCAGGATAGGCTTGCTCAAAGAAAGTGAAAGCGTTGTAACCGCCTTTTTCACCATTTTGCTGGTCCACTCCACGTCTTCAACCAACCAAGGGGTTTTCATGCGGGTAAGGTCAGAAGCCGCTCTTTCGTCAATTACAAAAAGCGTGTTGGCATGCGTTTGTAAATAAGAAGCCGGAACCGACTCTGTTACGCGTCCTTCTACCGCCTCGGCTATTACCGGAGCTTTTCTTTCGCCCCATGCCAGCAAAACTACTCTTTTGGCATTTAGTATTTTTGAAACACCCAGCGTAATGGCTTTTTTAGGAACATTCACCAGACTGCCACCGAAGTCAGAAGCTGCCGCTACGCGTGTAGAGTGGTCAAGCATCATCAGTCGGGTTCTTGAATTAACCAGCGAGCCGGGCTCGTTGAAACCAATATGCCCATTGGCGCCAATACCCAGCAACTGAAAGTCAAGGCCGCCCATGGCATCTATTTTTCTTTCATACTCTTCGCAGAATTCTTTTATCCTGTTGGCAGGAATGGTGCCGTCCGGAATAAAATAGTTTTCCTTTGGCATATCTACCCTGTCAAAAAGCTGCTCCTTCATAAACAAAACATAACTTTGCAGCGAGTCAGGCTCCATTGGGTAATACTCATCAAGGTTGAAAGAAACCACGTTTTTAAAACTGAGGCCTTCTTCATTGTGCATGCGTACCAGCTCTGCGTAAACTGATTTGGGCGATGAACCCGTAGCCAGGCCTAGTATACATGGTTTTCCTTGTTTTTGTTTTTCGCGAATCAAATCAGCAATTTCCTGAGCAACTGCTTTTGAGGCATCTTTTGAGTCTTTAAAAATCTTGGTAGGAATCTTCTCGTAAGCAATAGGTTCATTCGTTATAATCTGCTGTTCCATTATAATGTAGTTTTGTTATTAGAGGCAATAGCATGTAGTAAGATTCGGCAAATTTAAGGCTTTTCTTATTACCAAAGTATTTTTTTGTTGTTCAAAAAAACTAATTTTTAAATTTTTTTAAAAATGTAAAACACACACTTAATTTAGGAATCTGATTTTCTGAACATAGAGCTGGTTTATTTAGTAGGGAAACCACTGCTCTTCAGCTGGTCAAAAAACAGGCGGGTCTTCTCTAAATTCTGCTCACTATTAATGGCAAAATACCAGAAAGTTTCCAGTTCGCCCTTATGCATGGCCGAGTTCATGTCTCCGCTTTGCGACTTATGGCAGGCTTTCACCCAATCGGCCACTATCATGTAGCTGTGTTTGTTGTTTTCACCAAAGCCGTATGCCCTGTCAAAATAAAACACCGGCGCCGATTCCAGAATCTTTGTTTCAGGATAATTATCTAAGCCGCTGAACTTAAACGTGTAGTCACGCGTGGTTGCCAGGCCACCCAGAACAATCGGTTTTTTTCCGCCTTTCATGCGTTGGGCTGCACGCAATGCCATAATTGTGGCCGATTTGTGGTGCGCATGCTGGCCCGCATCAGGAACCAGACAAAAAATGTAATCGTACTGGCCCTGTTCCAGAATCTTATCCAGTTTTCTTTCAATAAATGCTATCTCCCAGCGCTCGCCCGATAAAAACGGTTCGGGGTTCAGTTGATAAAAATCATCAATCTGGTCGAAGAAATAAAAATTCCGGATGCCCATCACCTCGCCTGAACACATAAGTTCTTTTTTCCGGATGAGCGGCAGGTAGGTGCGTCCGGTTGCCGAGTCGGTCATGTTTTTGCCATAATAGCTCGATGCCACCAGCCCGTTATAACCACCTGAGCCATCGGTTATCAATGCCAGGTCGGCGGTGCCTTTCATTTCATGGGTTATTTTGAAAACCGTAACCGGAAACATGGTTTCGTCGTCCGGATGTGCCGTTACTATCAATACTTTTGGCCCCTGGCTGAAAGCGTTCAAGGTTAAAAAAGCAAGCACAAAGAAAATGAGCTGGGTCTGAATGGCGTTTTTCATAGGTTAATAAAATCAGGTTTAAAGTTTTTGCGGTATTGCTATCCAGAAAACGTATGTAGAGTAAAAATATTCTTTCGGCTATTTTATACCAATACGTTAACGAACCTTGCAAATTGCAAAAACAGTTAATTTTAACCCAATAATATCAGAAAATCGCAAAACATTTTAAAAATTAATGACCTGCTGCACTTACCTGGTATAAACATTACTCTGCTTAGTAAAAAAGTACTATCACTGGCGTTTATTATTACAGAATATAGGCTGATTAACAAGCAGGAATGTTTAATTTTTATATTTTTGTGAAAAACTACCCAATGCTTGTAAGATACGTAAGAATGACTTTCCAGGAAGAAAAAGTGCCGGAGTTCCTGCATATTTTCAATGGCTCAAAAGAGCAGATTAGAGCAATGCCCGGGTGTAGTTATCTTGAACTGATGCAAGACCTGAACCAGCCTAACATTTTTATGACCCACAGCCATTGGGAGTGTGAAGAAGCCCTGAATAATTACAGGCAGACGGCGCTCTTTAAAACCGTATGGGCCCATACAAAAGCACTTTTTGCCGATAGCCCGCTGGCTTTTTCTGTTGAAAGTGTAATGGTAGTGTAATTTTGCCGGAATCGGTTCGTTCCAATTGAAACAGACTCAATCAATGAAAAAACTGATAATACTATTTATTGCCGGGGTTTTAACCGTAACTCCTGAGTTTTCGCAAGCCGCTAGTGCAGCCACCCCAAGCACAGCGAACGTAAAAGAAGAACTCGGCAAAGGCCGCAGAAAAAAAAGTGGACGCTACAAAAAGAAAAAGGGTTTTATGTGGGGCTTGTTTAAAAGCAAAAACCAATGCGACTGCCCCAGGCACTAGGCTACTCCAGAAACTTGGTGCGGTAGTTGAGCGGTGTTATCTTCTTTATAGCTTTAAACTGCCTGTTAAAGTTAGACAAGTTGTTAAACCCGCTTTCAAAAGATATTTCGGCCACACTCATTTTGTCGGCCATCAATAATTTGCAGGCATGTTCAATGCGTATTTCGGCAAGAAACTGAGAGAACGTACGTCTGGTTCTTTTCTTAAAATATCTGCTGAAGGCAGACTCGCTCATGTTGGCCAGTTCAGCTACGTCACTCAATTGAATCTCTTCCTGGTATTTCAGCATTACATATTCAAATACCTTGTTCATTCTGGCCGAATCTACTTCATTTCTAAGCGATATCGGGTTTGTTGTTAAATCCTGTTTGTCTTCACTCTCGCTCAGAATAATCAGTATGGCAATCATTTCCAGCAGTCGGCTCATACCACTCAGATTCGGCAGATTCTTGAACCTGGGTTCTACCTTCTGAACAGTTTTAGCCCCAAATGTTAGCCCTCTTTTAGAGCGCTCAAGCAATGCCTTTATGGCCTGGCTTTCAGGTATCTCCAGAAACTTTTCGCCAAGAAAATCTTCCAGAAAATGAATCACCAGTGACCTCGCCTTCAGGCCGGAGTTTTTGGCATAAAACTCATCATCATTTCTGTAATAGTGCGGCAGGTACGAGCCAATCATGCACAGGTCTCCGGGGCCGTAGTCAGTGATACTGCTGCCTATAAATTTCTTGCCGGTGCTTTCAAGAATCAATACGATTTCGTATTCGGGATGATAGTGCCAGGGGGTTGGAAAGAACGGACACTCCTGCACATACAGGTTAAAAGAATAGTCAGCAGGATTAGATATTTTCAGTAATTGGGGCTTCATTATTTGGTCGCTATTAATGCCGGTTCAGTCTACGCTCTAAGTCTTTTTATAGCAATTTTTAAAAAACATGTAAATATAGTATCAAAATCTGTTAACCTGATGTTCCATGGCTTAAATGTTTGCATTAAAGGTCAAAAAAATATTAGAAAATGACTAAATTTTAGTGGTAAAAGCCTATACTGATTTGTAGTTTTGTAACTATTCCAATAATAAATTTTCATATTTTTAGCGGAAGCCTAATTTTATATTAACCTTATAAATTTTGTATGAAACAATTACTACAAAAAATGTTGCTGGTATTTACTATATGCCTTAGCATACAGTATGTACATGCCCAAGGCCGGAGTGTGTCAGGAAAAGTATCTGATGCAGGCGGTATGGCCCTCCCGGGTGTTAGTGTTACAGTAAAAGGTACTACGCAAGGTTCAATTACTGATTCTGATGGTAAGTTTACGGTGCAGGCTGCTAACAATGCCGTTCTGGTATTTAGCTACATTGGTTACAAAGCATTAGAAATCAATGTAAGTGGCAAAACCACATTAAATGTTACTTTAGAAGAAGATGCCGCGGCCTTGAGCGAAGTAATTGTGGTTGGTTATGGTTCTCAGAAAAAAAGCCAGACCACGGGCGCTATCTCGCAGGTAAGTGCCAAGCAGATTCAGGAAATGCCCATCACCAGCTTAGGCCAGGCCATGCAGGGCCGTGTGGCAGGGGTTGATGTTTCGCAGTCTGGCTCTAAACCAGGCTCAGTGCCAAAAATCCTTATCCGTGGCCGTCGTTCGTTCAATGCCGGTAACGACCCTCTTTATGTAGTAGATGGTATTCCGCTTTCTGCCGGCTATGAAGACCTGAACCCTAGCGATGTTCAGTCTATGGAAGTACTGAAAGACGCTACTGCTACCGCCATTTACGGGGCGCGTGGCGCCAACGGGGTGGTATTGGTTACTACCAAAAGAGGCGCAGTAAAAGGAAAAACCACTGTAAGTTTTGATACTTACGGCGGCGTATCTACCCCTTTAGACAAGATTAAGCTGTTTAGTGGCCCTGAGTTTCTTGAATATGTCCGTGAGGCGTATCGTGCCACTAACCTGTATAAAGATGCTAACGGCAACCCTGTACCAACCGGTGTGGGCGACGCCGCCGCAGATGCCAAAGTTGCAGTTCTTGGGGGTGACCCGGCCGTGGCCAAAGGTATTGCTAACGGAACCAATACAGACTGGCAGGATTTGATTCTGCACAACGGTGTTATGCAAAATCACTCGATAGGTATACAGGGTGGAAGTGAAAGAACCCAGTTTTTCATTTCAGGAGGTTATTTTCAGGATAAAGGAATTTCAGACGGGCTTGATTACACCCGTATGTCTCTGCGGGTAAATCTTGACCATAGCATTAACGACCGCCTGAAAGTAGGTATTTCATCTTACACCATGTATAGCATCAGAAATGGTGAAAACTTGAACCCTTACTCGTTCACAATTCAGCAGAACCCCTTGGCTTCACCTTATGATGATAAAGGGAATATCATTTTCTCGCCAACCAACGATGCCTTGTTAACCAACCCCCTGGCTGAAATTGTACCCGGCGCACAAATAGATCAAACCAGGAAATACCGCCTGTTCAACAGCCTTTATGCAGAAGTTAAAATTATTGAGGGCTTAAAGTATCGTGTAAACTTCGGCCCCGACTTCACAATCTCAAGATGGGGTAGATTTATCGGCGCTGCCACCAATGCCCGTAAAATGGGAGACCCTCAGGCAACAACGCAAAATAACATTGGTTTCAACTGGACACTCGAGAACATTCTGAGCTACAACAAAACCTATAAAGCCAAGCACAATGTTGGTATAACATTGGTTCACTCAATTCAGAAAGACGATTTTCAGACGTACCGAACAGAAGTGCAAGGCGTACCGGCCGAAACGCAACAGTTTTATAATTTAGGTAATGCCAGTTCTGTTTTGGGGGTAGGTAGTAATTTAACACAATGGACTATTAACTCATATATGGCTCGTGTAAATTATGACTTCAATGATAAATATTTATTGACAGCTACTTTACGCCGAGACGGTTCAAGCCGTTTTGGTGCCAATACCAAATATGGTAATTTCCCTGGAGTTGCTCTTGGCTGGAACATAAGCAACGAGCCATTCATGAAACAGATTACCTGGTTAGACTTACTGAAGTTGAGAGTAGGTTGGGGTGTGGTGGGTAACCAGGGGGTAGCACCATATCAGACACAGGGCTTGTTGTCAAGAACGGCATACGCCTGGGGTACTGTGGCAGCCTTTGGGTATAGACCTAACACAATTGGTAACCCTGATTTGAAATGGGAGTCATCATCTACAGCCAATATCGGCTTGGATTTCAGCTTGCTTCGTGGCAGAGTACAAGGGTCATTAGAATTATATGAAACCAACACTACCGATTTGTTATTGTCTGACCAGCTACCAGGCTCAATAGCCTTTAGTGCAGTAACAAGAAACGTAGGCCATACACGTAACAAAGGTATTGAGCTGGGTTTCACTACCATAAACATCAACTCTTCAAACGGATTTAAGTGGTCTACCGACTTTACGTTTACCAAAAACAAGGAGGAAATCGTATCTCTTTATAACGGAAAAGTAGATGACCTCGGCAACCGCTGGTTTATTGGCCAGCCACTGAATTCATACTTTGACCTGAAAAAAATAGGCATCTGGCAAACCAGTGAAGAAAGCCTTGCCAAATCTTATGGCAGCGAGGTTGGCCAAATAAAAGTACAGGATA
Source organism: Emticicia sp. 21SJ11W-3 (assembly GCF_024138715.1). Taxonomy (GTDB): domain Bacteria; phylum Bacteroidota; class Bacteroidia; order Cytophagales; family Spirosomataceae; genus Emticicia; species Emticicia fluvialis. The sequence continues at coordinate 4,956,366 of NZ_CP092074.1, read as the reverse complement.
CCAATAATGATGGTAAAATCAATGCTGACGACCGCGTGCTTTTGGGTTCTGATATTCCAGATTTCAGTGCCGGGTTCACTACTCGTTTCGAATTTAAAGGTTTTGACTTGTCGGCCTTCTTGTTTGGTCGTTTTGGCAATATGATTGTGAGTGGTTTCCATCAGAATAACAACGCATTGGCAGGTCGCTACCAGCAAATTAAAGTAGATTATTGGACACCCAACAACCCTACCAATGAATTTCCGAGACCAAAGAGCACACAAGAGTTCCCGGTTAATAACACCACCCTTATTTACTTTGATGGCACCTTCGTGAAACTAAGAAATATTAATTTCGGATATACTTTTTCACCTAAAATTGCCAAAAAACTGGGTATGGAGTCACTTAGATTATTCTCAAGTATTCAGCAACCTAAAATCTGGTCAAAATACCGTACCAAATATAATGGCATAGATCCTGAAGCCACCATTACATCATCTGGTAACGGTACTACTAATGTGGGCTCTGGTGTTACACCTGCCACTATGGTTACAACTTTTGGTCTGAATGTCAGATTCTAAGTCGAAAACAATTATTCAGGAATTTTAAAATTTAAATAAAATGAAATTAAGAAATATATTAAAACCAATCAAGATATTAGGCATGATGTCTGTAATGCTTGCCTCTCAGTCTTGTGAAGATTTACTGGTTGAAAAGGTAGTTTCTGGTATTGGTAACGACTATATGAATACCCCCAAAGGCTTTGAAGATGCTGTTAAATCTGCTTATTCTTCATTGAGAAACTACTATGGTACACAACCCGGCCTTACCATTACCGAATACGGTACTGATATCTATGCCACCGGCGCTGATGGTAGCTTTAAGGGTTTCCATTTTTATGATACCCAGTTGCAGGGTGGGGTAGGCTCGGCATCCGGCGACTTGCTTGCGGCACTTTGGGACGAGCTATACAGAGGAGTTAACATTTGTAATGCCATTATAGAAAGAGCACCCAAAGTTACGCTTTCGGAGGCCGTTCTTAAGCAAAGGGTGGCAGAAGCAAAATTTCTGAGAGCCCACTACTACTATTTGTTGCATCAGCAATTTGGTGGGGTAGATTTACGCCTCACAGAAACCCTTGTGCCAACTAAGGATACCAAAAGAGCTACGGATGCAGAAATGTTTAATGCCATTATCAAAGACCTAACCGAGGCAATACCTAATCTTGAAGCAAAGTCGCAGTCAACCGACTACGGCCGTGCCACTAAGCCTGCCGCTGAAACGCTTCTGGCTAAAGTATATCTGGTTAAGGCTTACTCAGCCCAGAGGGCTGCCGATGATTTCACCAAAGCAGCACAGTTGTGTAGCGGTGTTATTAACAATTACACCTTTAAATTGTTGGATGATTTTGCTCAGGTACATGACGAAAACAACCAGGTTAACTCTGAAGTTGTATTTGCAGTGCAGTACACATCAGACCCATTGACAAACCTTACCAACAACACCGGTGCCGTAAATGGCGGTAATAACCTGCACCTTTTGTTTGGTATGCAGTATGACGTACAACCGGGTATGAAACGTGACGTTTTCTACGGCCGTCCGTTCAAGCGTCTCCGTCCAACTTCGTATTTCTTAAATACCGTTTTTGCAGACAGAACCAATGATTCTCGTTATAAGAAGACTTTCAGAGATACCTGGTTGAGCAATAACCCGGGTACTAACCTGAATGCCTCTTTTGACGACTCAAAAACAAAGTTGACATTTGCCGCCGGCGACACCGCCATCTTTATCCCGGGCTATGAAATGAGTAAGGCAGACCGCGCCAAGAAGAAATACCAGGTGTTGGTACCGAGCGCTTATAACGAAGCCTTGTTTCCGACTCTGATGAAATTCTTTGATACCAAACGCCCTGATTTGACTTATGAAGCAGGTAGCCGCGATTTCTTCGTATTCCGTCTGGCTGATGTGTACCTGATGCTGGCCGAGGCTCAGTTGCAGTCTGGCAATATATCAGAAGCCACCAAAGCAATGAATGCGGTGCGTTACAGAGCCGGATGGCCGGGCAAAAAAGACGCCATGTTGATTACCGACGCCCAAATGAACTTTGAATTGATTATAGAGGAAAGAGCAAGAGAACTGGCCGGAGAGCAAATGCGCTGGCTAGACCTGAAACGTTGGGGATTATTGGTAGACAGAGTGAAAAAATATAACCCTCAGGCTGCTCCAAACGTGGCAGACAAACATTATTTGCGCCCAATTCCTCAGACCCAGATTGACAGGTCAACCAAAGGGGCTTTTGCGCAAAACCCTGGATATTAATTAGTTTTGTTTCATCATAGTAGAATATCAAAAAGCTCTTCTGTTGGAGAGCTTTTTATTTAAATTTTAAGACACGTGTTACAGGTTTTATCCTGCAAAATAAAACCTGTAACTTCTTAAAATTATACATCAACAATTGTTATATTTGTACATATCCAATTGTAAACTGTACTTTTTTATAATTCACTAAATTTTTGCCGTGATTAAGAGACCAATGTTTGGTACCTCCCAAGACAATACAATTGCAGTACTGTCTGAATTGCTAAGAGTGATAAATGTTTCTGTGACAAATGCTACCCTGACCGAAACACTAAGGAGCCATCCGGGGTATCCCGGAATCGGAAGTTTAAGCGATGCCCTTAGCGAATTTAATGTTGAAAATGGCGTTTTCAGGCTAAGCAGGCAGCAATTGGCTGAAATAGAAAATCCGTTTATTGCGCACACCACCGTCAATAACGGGTATTTTGTTCTGGTTATTTCGCAGAATAGTAATACTATATCTCTTTACAACCCGGCCAAGGGATTTTATAACCAGACACCTGAAGAGTTTTACAAAGTCTGGTCTGGCTATGTGCTGATTGCCGAGCCTGATGAGAATTCAGGCGAAAAAGATTACAGATTAAAACGCCGGGTGTCTTTACTTAATACCTTACGTATACCTACCATAGTTATTCTTGCGCTTTTGGTACTGGTAACAGGCATTGCCAGCTTTGAAGGTAGTCTGCCCTGGCTTTTTTATGCATACACCTTTACTAAAACAGCAGGAACATTCGTAAGTGTTTTGCTAGTCATTAATCAATATGGAAAGGTAAGTGCGTTTCTGAATAAAATTTGCCATATTAGCCAAAAGTCAGATTGCGCCTCGGTTATTTTTTCTCCATCTGCCAGAATCCTCAGGGTTTTCACCTGGTCTGAGGTCGGCCTGCTATATTTTGCAGGGGGGCTTTTTACAATAGCCATTGCAAAGCATATTGCAGAAAGTTTACCATATCTCCAGATGCTCACCGTAGTAGCCTTACCTTTTACCTTCTGGTCAATCTATACCCAATGGCGGGTCATCAGGCAGTGGTGTACTCTTTGCCTGATTACCCAGGCTTTGCTTATCATAGAGTTTCTGCTGGTTTTATCAATGAACCACCAGGCAGTAATTCATGTAAGTGTAAAAGGGTTGTCGGCCATTTTTTCTGGTTTTGGGTCTGTTTTGCTTGTATGGTTAGTTGTTAAGCCTATATTAGTAAATGCTACGCGCGGCGGTAAATCGGCAGCTGAATTAAATATTTTTAAAAGAAACTCTGAAGTTTTCAGGGTTTTACTTTACCAGCAACCCAGAATAGCAGAATTGCCGGAAGATATCGGAGCCATTCATTTGGGCAATCCGGATGCCGGACATACGGTTACGCTTGTAGCAAATCTTTTCTGCAAAGCCTGCAGTAGTAAGTTTCTTGAGTTAGAAAAAATAGCTCGCAGCTCAGCAGACGTTAATTTCAGGATTATATTTTTAACCTCTTTTCAAAGCCCCGAACAACAGCATTTAGCGCTTTATGTTTTGCACTTACCGCCTAACGGGCAAATGGAAGCTATTAAAAGTTGGTATGAAAAAGATAATACCGACCCCGTTGACTTCGGACGGTCTCTATCAGCATCAAAAACTGAAAAGGCACGTATGTATCTGGAAAGACAAAATGTCTGGTGCGAAATAAACCGGATAAAAACAACACCAACGCTTTTTTTTGATAACTACCTGGTGCCTGAAATGTATAGCCTGAAAGATCTGAAACTTTTGACTGCACAAATGCAAAATAAATCTGCCTAGCACGCGACAGCGGTAGATTTCAATACTTTATTTTTTAGACTTAATGTTGTGACTGAATGAGAAACGTAGTTTTTATAATGTTGCCGTATCCCAGCCATTATACCAACACCTTTAGTTATGCGCAAGCCTGGCAAAACAAGGGATATAATGTGGTTTACGCCGGATTGGCGCCCCAGAAAGACCTGGTTCAAAAGCAGGGCTTTCAGTTTCAGGAAATAAGCTATTCTGTAGAACATCCGGTTAAAACAGTCAGAGGCTTTGCTGGAATTTTACTGACGTCAATCTTCTCTAAAGAAAATGCAGAAATTCGCTTTAATGCCTGGCAATCAAGTATAAAATCAGCATTAAGCTTTATAGAAAAGTATCAGCCTTATGCTACATTTATTGATGCCCATCTTACGTATCTTTATTTTTACCTGTCGCCGGTTACCCCAAATATTGCCATACTCAACACAAAACTATCTACTCAGAAGTCGGCCGGTATTCCTCCGCTGAACTCATCGTTTATACCATCCGGGTCTGTGTTTTCAAGATGGTATTGTGAATTGTTGTGGGCCAGCCACTTGTTCAGAAGAAGAGCACAGGCGTTTATAAAAGCAGCAGCATACCTGAGAAAAGACCGGAACAGGTTTTTATACAACTGGGCCAGAGAAACGGGCACCCTGAAATTAATAGATAAAAAGAACGGCCTGTTTAACAGTGTCAGCGAAATTCCAAGAGTGATACTGGGTCTTCAGCATTTAGAATTTGCGCACAAACGCACTTTCAGTAATGAATACTACGTAAATCTGCCGGTTAAAAGAGAAGAATCAATGGCTATTTCAGACCACTATATGGCATTACGCCAGCAGGTTATTGATTTAAAAAAACAGAGCAGTACCAGAGTAATTTATGTTTCATTCGGCACCATCGGGCAAAGTGAGATTAAACGCATTGCAACATTTTTAAACAGTTTATTCATGATAGCCCAAAAGTACCCGCAATGGTTTTTCATGATTTCTCTGGTAGGTATCAGAACTAGTCCGCCAGCACTTGAAAATGTAAAAATATTGCCTTTTGTGCCGCAGCTGGATTTTTTAAAATATGCCGATGCCATGATAACCCATGGAGGAATGGGCAGCATTAAAGAGTGTGTTCAGTCGGGTGTGCCAATGTTGGTGTATCCGTTAGACAAAAAAATGGACCAGCCCGGCAATGGCGCCCGTGTGCAAGCTAAAGGCCTGGGCTTAGCAGGCAATATATCAAAAGATACCATGCCGGTAATTGAGCTGAAACTCAAAAAAGTATTTGAAATGAAGTATAAACCCATCATAAGTTCTACAGATGTAGAGGTTGATATTTTCAGTTAAGCATCTGAGCAGTGGCCCGGCTGTGTTTAAGTAAGTTTCTTTTTTAAAGGATTTGATCAGATCACATAAATTAATTTTCAACCGTTTAAACAGTACAAAAATGAAAAAATTGATGTTAAAATTTGCAGACAATTTGCTTTCAAAAGAGCAAATGAAAGGTGTAGTTGGTGGAGACTGGTGGGAAGATTACAATGCCATTACCTATGGTTGCCACGATTGTTCTGGCGGGTCGTCAACGCCTCCCACACCGGCTAACCCCGGGCACCCAGGCGGTGGCTGCACAAAAATAACAACTAAAAGCTATACCGACCCAGCTACCGGCTCTACCTACTATACCGAATACTACGACTGGGCTCCTTGTGGCACACCGGGCTATCACTGATAATGCTCATAAATCTAAAACCCTGTTTTGCTTGGCGGTACCCGGCTTGTCATGGTTCAGACAAGTAAGCTATGAGTAGAATCGGTTTTATCTAAAGGCACCCTGAGCTTTTGCCGAAGCATAGGGGGCCTTTTTTTATTTTTATGCGCATAACCACGCATAAACAAATGTGGCGACTTTGTTCTTTTAAGTGATTTTGTGGTATCTGAATCCCATACATTATAAAGCAGTTGCAAAATTATGGTGGCCGATAGGTTCCTGATTGACTTTTTATTGCTATTTTTATAAATTAAAGTTTTACATATTTAACCCTATAAACCATGAACCGTAGAGATTTCCTGACTCAGGCATCATTACTCACAACATCTTCACTTATTTCATTTGACAGCCTGGCAGCCAAAGGCAAACATAAAATGGCCTATTCAGCTATTACCTGGAACGGCAACGACCTCGTAGCTATCAAAGATATTGCCGCTTTAGGTTTTAAGGGTATACAACTGAGAGCCAACAGCTACGCCCCGTTTAAAGACAAACCCCAAGACCTTAAAGACCTGTTAGACCAGAATGGCCTGACACTGGCCATGTTCTCAAGCGGAAATGTGGGAATACAGGATGATATTTCGAAAGATATAGAGACCCATCTTAACCATGCCCGGTTTGTAAAGGCATTAGGCGGGAAATCGCTACAGATAACCAACAATTCTCGTCCGAAAGACAGAGTACCCACAACTGAAGAATTGAATAAATATGCCAAAAATATGTCGGAGGTAGCCAAAGTGGTATTGCAGGAAACAGGCGTACAGCCAGCCTGGCATAACCACATGAACCAATTGGGCGAAACACCCGAAGAAGTAGAAATTATAGCTACAAAAATGGACACTAAATATATTAAGCTGGAACTGGATGTAGCTCATTATACACAAGGAGGCGGAAACCCAGCCGAGGCTGTAATTAAATATAAACACATTTTGCATGCCACACACATAAAAGACACTAAACCTGTAGAGAGCAAATCGGGCTACCAATTTGTAGAATTAGGGCAGGGGCGTGTTGATTTTCCGGCTATCTTTAAAGCCTTAGAGAAGATTAAATTTAAAGGCTGGAATATAATTGAATTAGACTCTGTACCTGTGAAAGGTCGCACTGCTTTAGAAAGCGGGCAAACCAGCAAAAAGTATCTGGAGACAATAAATGTGAAATTTTGACCTATAAAGGTTGAATGTTTGTCAAATTTTATGAATTTTTCGCTAAATAGATATTAGACAGATTGATACTTAGCACTTAATTTTGATAGAAATTATTCAACTCTATTTTATTAAATGAAAAAAGTAATTATTGGATTCTTACTTGTGCATTCGTTTCTGTTTTCAGCAACTGCACAGAAATGGACAAGCCTGTTTAACGGCAAAGATCTGAAGGGCTGGAAACAACTCAATGGCAAGGCCAGATATACCATAGAAAACGGCGAAATTGTTGGTACTACGGTGGCAGACACCCCCAATTCTTTTCTGGCAACCGAGCAAGACTACGGCGATTTCATTCTGGAATTAGAATTGAAGGTAGATAACTCTATGAACTCGGGTATACAGTTCCGTAGTTTATCAAAACCCGACTACAAAGATGGCCGTGTGCATGGCTATCAGATGGAAGTTGACCCTTCAGACCGTGCATGGTCTGGTGGTATATACGACGAAGCCCGCCGCGACTGGCTCTACATCCCCAATGCAAACCCTGAAAGCAAAAAAGCATTTAAAAAAGGCGAGTGGAACAAATACCGCATAGAGGCTATCGGAAACATTATTCGTACCTGGGTAAATGGTGTGCCTGTGGCTTATCTGGTAGACGACCTAACCCCTAAAGGCTTTATCGCGCTGCAAGTACATGCTATTGGCAAGGATGATAAACCGGGCAAGCAGATTCGCTGGAGAAATATCAGAATCCAGACTGAAAACCTGAAACCCAGCCCGACAGACAATACACCGGTAGTAAATCTGTTGTTGAATAACCTGTCGCCGCAAGAAAAAGCCCAGGGCTTCAAGTTGCTTTTCAACGGCAAAGACTTTACCGGTTGGAGAGGGGTACACCAAACCAAAATGCCCGATAAGCATTGGGCCGTAATAGATGGCACCATTAACGTAAGCCCATCTGACGGCTCAGAAACCGGCAATGATATTGTAACAGACGAACAGTTTGGCGCCTTTGAACTGACCTTTGAGTTTAAACTGACAGAAGGGGCAAACTCCGGCTTGAAATACTTTGTAAATGAAGCCTTTGATTCAGGCGGTAAATCGGGCATTGGCCTTGAGTATCAGGTATTAGATGATGAGCGCCACCCGGATGCCAAAATGGGTGTAGTAGGCAACCGCACATTGGCAAGTTTGTATGATTTGATACCATCTTATAAGTTAGACAGACGTTTCCAACGTAAAATCGGCGACTGGAATCAGGCACGCCTGGTGGTGTACCCTAACAACATTGTTCAGCACTGGCTGAATGGCTTCAAAGTATTGGAGTACGAAAGAAAAAGTAATATTTACAATGCTTTAGTAGCCCGAAGTAAATATGCCAAGTATAATAACTTTGGAGCAGGTGATAAAGGCAACATTCTGTTGCAGGACCACGGCAATAATGTGTCGTTTAAGAATCTGAAGATTAGAGAATTAAAATAATAACCTGAATAAAAACATGAGATTAACATACTTAATTATTCTGATGTTTATGGGCGCAGGAGCTGACTCCTTCGCCCAAAAGGTTAAACAGGCCAATCTGGGCTACCGTTCGGTTAAAATTCTGAAAGAAGGTAATCTTGAGTTTAAAGACCTCAACAAGAATAACAAGCTAGATAAATATGAAGACTGGCGGCTACCTGTTGATGTTAGAGTAAAAGACCTTTTGGCTCAAATGACGCTTGAGGAGAAGATTGGCTTTATGCTAATCAGCACTACCCGGCTGGCAGGAGATAATTCGTTTCAGGCCAATGCGCCGAGAGGCGAAATTTCCTCAGGCTTTAATGAAGAAGACCTGATGCAGCCCATTAATATGTTTACCCGCAAACCATTGCCCGTACCTATGATGTCGGCAGCGGGTACAACAAAAGGGGTAATGGTATATAACCTGCGTCATTTTATTCTGAGAGCTAATACCAATGCAAAGATTTTAGCCGAATGGTCTAACAATCTGCAGGCTTTGTGCGAAAGTTCGCGTCTTGGTATTCCGGCAATCGTTGCTTCAAATCCGCGAAATCATATCACCGTTGATGCGGCCATTGGTTTGAGCGTAGGAACAACAGTTTTTTCAAGATGGCCCGGCGAACTAGGCATGGCAGCCATGAGAGACCTGAAGTTGACACGTGAATTTGCTGAAATAGCAGCAAAAGAGTGGTCGTCGGTAGGATTAAGAAAAGGCTATATGTATATGGCCGATTTGGCAACCGAGCCCCGATGGCAACGCATTGAAGGTACCTTTGGCGAAGATGCCGATTTAGCTTCCAATATGATTCGTGAAATTGTACTGGGTTTTCAAGGACCGAAGTTAAACAGGAATTCGGTGGCAATGACTACGAAGCACTTCCCCGGGGGTGGTCCGCAGGTAGGTGGGCAGGATTCCCATTTTGACTGGGGCAAATATGCGCATTATCCTGGAGGTATGTTCGATTATCATGTAAAGCCTTTTATAGCTGCCATTAAAGCGGGTACCTCATCTATCATGCCTTATTATTCGGCTCCGAAAGATAAAAATATGGAAGAGGTGGGTTTCTCATACAATAAAGCAGTAATTCAGGATTTATTGCGTAAAAAACTAGGCTTTAATGGTATCATCAATTCTGACACAGGCCCTATTGATATGATGCCCTGGGGCGTCGAAAGCCTGACAATTGTGCAGCGTTACCAAAAGGCATTAGATGCAGGTGTAGATTTGTTCTCTGGTGGTGCAGACCCGGCTCTTTTACTGGAAACTGTTAAGCAGGGATTGGTTTCTGAAGCCAGAATAAACGAATCTATTACAAGGCTCCTGAAAGAAAAGTTTGAATTGGGCTTGTTCGAAAATCCTTTTGTTGATGTGGATGTAGCAGTAAAAACTGTCGGCAATGCAGAATTTCAGAAAAAGGCGGATATTGCTTTCAGAAAATCAATTGTTTTATTGAGAAACGATGCCCAATTGCTGCCGTTAACACAAAAGAAAAAAGTCTATTTTGAAACGTACTATGAAAGGGGAGGCGCCCCTAATACGCAGGCGCCCAATCCTGTTTCTGTAAGTGTTCCTAAGGATAATAAATGGAACATTGAGTTTGTAACAAACAAGGACGACGCAGATGTTAACCTGGTATGGCTGATTCCTACCGGTGGGGGATTGTTTAGCTCTCAAGGCAAACCAATAGATTTGAGTTTATCAAAAAACAAAATCAATGTGGCCCATGTAAATGCGCTTATCAATGCCAAACCAACCATTGTGGTTATTAATTATACCAATCCCTGGGTAATTGATGAGATTGATAAAGGAAATGCAAAAACAATTCTGGCCACTTTTGGAACCACACAAGATGCCCTTTTAGATGTCATTAGTGGCGTGTTTGGTCCTGTGGGTAAAATGCCCTTTTCAACGCCTGTTTCTCAGAAAGCAGCAGATGAAAACAAATCAGATGTTCCGGGATTCATGGAGCCCAATTATGCCCTGTTTAAATTTGGCGACGGGCTTAATTACAATAAACCTAATAGAAAATAACTATCGGAAGTATTTCACCATATTTTAATAAAAGTTAAAGTAAGTATTATTCAATCCAAATAAAACTATGACAACCCGCAGAGATTTTATTATTAAATCAGTTCTGGCTACAGCAGCCACTGGTTTTTCGGCAAAGAGTTATGGCAAAATCATAGGAGCAAACGACCGCGTACGCGTAGCTTGTGTGGGGTTCTCTGACCGCCACCGTTCTTCTCATGTTGGCCCGTTCAAAGCTTTACAAAAACAGATGAATTTTGAAATGGTTGCCCTTTCAGACATCTGGAACCGCCGCCGTGAAGAAGGAAAAGCCTATTTAGATAAGCAATTGGGAAGCGACGTAAAAGTTTTCCGTAACAATGATGAGCTTTATGCTTCTAAAATGGTAGACGCGGTGTTTATCTCTACTGCTGATTTCCAGCACGCTTTACATACCATTGAGGCCGTAAAAGCAGGTTGCGACACCTATACCGAGAAACCATTGGCCGAAACCATGGAAGACAACCGCGCCGTATTGAAAGCCGTGAAAGCCTCAGGTAAAATAGTACAGATTGGCTCGCAACGCCGTAGTGGTGAAAACTATTTTGCAGCAGAAGACTTCATCAAATCTGGCAAGTTTGGCCCGATTGTAATGGTTGAACTGATGTGGAACGTAAACCAACCCGGCCGTTGGAGAAGAGCTGAATTGACTAAAGATTTGAAAGAGTCTGACGTTGACTGGAAACGTTATCTGATGAACCGTCCGATGGTTCCGTTTGACCCTCGTAAATATCTTGAGTATCGTTTATTCTGGCCTTATTCTTCTGGTATTCCGGGGCAATGGATGAGCCACCAGATTGATACCGTACACTGGTTCTCTGGCTTGCCGCATCCTCGTTCGGTAGTTGCCAACGGAGGTATCTACCAATGGAAAGACGGCAGAACCAACGCCGATACACTTACCGTAGTGTTTGATTACGGCCCATTGAACGATAAATCATCTGGCTTCCAGGTGCAGTTTACTTCTCGTTTCTCAAATTCAGCCGGTGATACCAAAGAATTATACTACTCTAACGGTGGTATGATTAACCTTGATACCAACGAAATTACTCCAACCGGAGGGCTTCGCGAGCGTGAAGCATCTGCAATGGGCTTAAAAGCTAATCTTTTACCAACAGTTAAGCTTGAAGGCACAAAGGTTGAAGCTGGCGCCAACACAGGTGGAGACTCACTTACATTTGCGCACATTAAAAACTGGATGGAGTGTGTACGCAGCCGTAAAACCCCTCATGCCCCAATTGAAGCAGGTTATTCGCACTCAATTGCTACTATCATGTCGAACGCGGCATACCGTACTGGTTTGAAAGTTACTTTCGACGAGAAAACGCAGGAAGTATTAGCCGGCGGCAAACCATTTAAATATTGATAGTTTAAGTCTTATAGTTTAGGAGGCATAACAGAGATAATCTATTATGCCTCTTTTATTTTTTGATTCTACTTTCATAGTTAGTGATACTTATCATGGTTCTGTAGAAAAGAGTATGCCCGGAGACTATTTCTCTTTATTGATTGTTTGATTTTACGTATATTGCCCCCTAACACTAGATGCCTTGTGACTTTAATCTTTATTTATCTACTAAAACAGGATAAATTCTACTAAGTATTATATGCGCAACAGCTCTTTTGACAATTCGCTTAGTTTTAATTAATCATTGCACATATTATCTTACATTTTATTGACCTGTATATGAAATTAAAATTTTTCATCTTTTTCTTTTTCATTTTTAATGCAGCATTTTCTCAAAAGAAACTTGTTGATGGTTACATTATACTGAAGGGTACAAGTGATACAGTGAAAGGCAAAATAGATGACCTTGACTGGAAGTATAACCCTGTCTCTGTAAATTTTGTAAGTGTTTCTACCGGTGAGAAAACATATAAAACCAATGAATTAAAAGCTTTTGGTATTTATAATAAAGAGTATTATGAAGTTAAGACAATTGATTTGGACATCACCCCATCTCAGTTAGAATTATTGTTAAAAACGCCACAGATTATTATAAAAAAAGATACAACTATCGCTTTGATGGTTTTAGTTAAAGCTGACCATCAACTATCTTATTTAGCTGACAGAGAGGGTAAGACTCACTTCTTCTATCAGAATAAATCTGAGACCAAAGAGCTAATTGATCATAAATTTTTACAGCCTGTAAATTGGGATACTTATTTTGTTCATAATAAGGTTTATCTGAATCAGTTAGATACACTCTTTCGAGCTTGTTCAAAGAAACTAAAGACTAAATCGGTAAGATATATAATAGAAGATATGGTGGATGTTTTTACGCAATTTAATGATTGTCTCGGATGCACCTCAACCTGTTATGTCAAGAAAACAGATGATAAAAATACGGTTGCATTAAATTTGATTGCGGGTTTTGATTTAAACACGGTAAATCAAAATTTAATGGAGAAAGATACTAAGGTATTTGAAGACAAATCGTTGCAAACTAGTTTAACGTTTGGCATAGGTGCATCTGTTTCATCGAAGCGTTCAAGGGGTTCTAACATTTTTTATACTGAGCTTTTAATAAAAAAGACTGATGTAGAAAATAAATACTATCAGACCGGATTTCTGAATTTTACACTATCAGAACTCTACCGTAAATACTTTATAAGCTATTCAAGATTCAAACTATTTGGTGGTGTCGGGATGGGTCTCAGTTATAGACATTCAACAGGCCTTAAATTTACAGACTTAACAGCTCCTAATGGTAAATGGTATGTAATTAATTATACCAAGATGTCCGTTGATGGTTTGGTAGAGGTAGGTTTTGAATTAAACAGATTTCAGCTATTTAACCGATTACGGTATAAGTTTTTTAATCCTTCAGAGACACACGCTTTACTTTTGCACCAGAATACTGTAAGCGTAAGCAGATTTACCAACGAACTTTGCATATCTTACCAATTCTTAAGAAAAAAGAAAAGTATATAACATAAGAGCAAGTAAATCTTTTATTTCAGCCACTTTAGTTGTTTCGCTAAAGTGGCTGAAATATAACACTTAGATTTACTTATCTGGCTCTCAACTCCCGCTTCAATATCTTACCCGAGGCCCCCATGGGCAGGCTGCTCATAAATTCTATAATGCGCGGATATTTGTAGGAAGCAATGCGGTCTTTGGTCCAGCGTATCAGTTCCTTGTCTGTTACCTCTGTGCCGGGTTTCAACACCACACAAGCTTTTATTTCTTCGCCATATTCATTATTAGGTACACCAATTACTGCTACCATTGATATAGCCGGATGCTGTATCATCAGTTCTTCTACCTCACGCGGATATACATTATAACCCCCTCTGATAATCATGTCTTTGGTACGGTCTACAATGTAGAAATAGCCATCTTCGTCCCGGTAACCTACATCGCCAGAGTGTAGCCAGCCATTTATTATTGATTCTGCAGTGGCGTCAGGGCGTTTATAATAACCTTTCATTACGTTATGGCCCCGGTAGCAAACTTCGCCTTTTTCATTTGCACCCAGCTGATTCCCGTTTTCATCCATTATACAAACTTCAACGCCCCATACCGGCCAGCCTATTGAACCGGGTTTGCGTGGCCTTCCTTTCTGGTTAAATGTAACAACCGGCGACCCTTCAGACATACCATATCCTTCCAGAATCGGCACATCAAACTTTTGCTCAAAATCATGTAATACCTGTACCGGTAAAGCCGCCCCACCCGACATGCAGATTTTCAGATTATCCTTGATAGCGGCCATATCAAACTTATGTGTGTCGGGGTAGCTTAGTAACCCCCAATACATGGTAGGCACGCCGGCAAAATGTGTTATTTTCTCGTTTTGCATAAGGGTAAGTACCATTTCTGCGTCAAAGCGGGGTACCAGCACAGCGGTGGTTCCTTTATATATACTTGCCAGCATGCAGACCGTCTGGCCAAAAATATGGAACAACGGTAACACCAGCATCGATTTATCGTCAGCGCCTAAGTCCTGAAGGTCTTTGCTCAGTATGGCATTAAGCAGCAAATTAGAATGAGTCAGTTCAGCGCCTTTGGGCTTGCCTGTGGTGCCCGATGTATAGATGATTACTGCCGTATCGTCTGGCGAGGTAAAATAACTTTGAAACACCGGCGATTGTCCTGCCATGAGCATGCCCAGTGTTTGGGTCCCGTCAATAGGAGAGGCATCAGTAAAAGACGGGGTAATCATAAAAAAATCTTTACAGGTTTCTGTCATTTCAAAACCGGCAAAGCCTTCCTGCCCCATGGGCATTTCGGGTGTTCCTGTAAAGCAAAAATAGGCTTTGGCGTCTGAGTCCTGCAAGTGAAAAGCAATTTCCTGACGCTTGAGCAACACGCTCAGAGGCACCACTGTCGCCCCTGTTTTCAGAATGCCGAAGTATATCATCGGGAAATAGGGGAGGTTTGGGCAAGTAAGAGCTACCTTATCGCCATGCCCCACCCCCAAAGCAGCCAAACCATTGGCAATCTGGTTGCTGGCTGCATCAAATTGGGCAAAAGTTATCCGTTTATCGGCAAAAATAAGGGCTTCTTTGTTGGGTGTTGAGCGGGCGTGATGTTCAAGAATGGTTGATAGGTTAAACATAGTGTAACAGGGTTTATTGATTGTGCAATTTATAGATTATATAGTACTCTGAAAAGAATTGTTTGGCTATAAATTGAACCATTTTTAGATAATGTATTTTGATTATATGAGTGTTGTACCCTCATTATTTAGTAGTAGTACTAAAAAACTATTCAAAAAGCACATTCCAAAGGAAGATAAATCTTAACTTCGCACTCTAATATCAGATACAAAAGACAATGAAACATTTTAACTTAAAGCTATTCATTATTTTCATAGCTGTTTCTATTTCAGGCTTTGCACAAATCAATACACCACCAGCCAGCCCTTCGGCAACCATTACGCAGGGGGTGGGTCTTACTAAAGTAACGATTGATTACAGCCGCCCGTCGGTAAAGGGACGTAAAATATTTGGCGATTTAGTGCCATTTGGTAAAGTCTGGAGAACCGGTGCAAACAAAATTACTTCTATAAAGTTTGATGATGAGGTAATAGTAAACGGAACAACCATCAAGGCGGGTAGTTATGGCTTGTATACCATACCTAACGCCACAGAATGGACTGTCATTCTGAATACTGACGACAAGCAGTGGGGCTCTTATGGCTACGATGAAAAAAAAGACGTGTATCGTTTCAAAGTAAAACCGGCAAAGACTAAATATTTTGTAGAGCAGATGGCCATTGAAATAGAGGGCAAAAACCCTACTACTGCCCATATTGTAATTAAATGGGAAAACACCGAGGCCAGATTTAAAGTTGAGCAAGAGGTTGATGCCAGAATTATGGCTGAAATAGCAGAAAAGACATCAAAACCAGACGTAAGTATTGACACCTATTTTGCAGCCGCAGACTATTACTATCAGAAAGGTGTTTATTTAGATAAGGCTTTGGTTTGGGCCAATAAAGTAATTGAGCAAAATAAAGAATACTGGGCGTATCAGCTGGTGGCTCGTGTAGCTGCAAAACAGGGTAATTGTGCAGTAGCATTACCCAATGCCGAGAAATCGATGGAGTTGGCAAAGAAAGCCGGTGATGACGCTTACATTAAGTTGAATCAGGCTGTTTTTGCGCAATGCAAAAAATAATTTCAGCCCGAAAGGCAACGCTCAGCAATAGAGTTTTATAATAGTGTAATAAACGTATGTTAGAACAGTTAGAGGCCATAAAAGAAAGGTTTGAAGAGGTATCTCAACAGATTACGATGCCCGAGGTGGTGTCAGACATGGCAAAATTTAAGCGTCTGAGCAAAGAGTATAAAGACCTGGAGAAGATTGTCAGTCAGTTTAATGCCTATAAGAATATCTTGTCTAATATTGATGGCGCAAAAGACATTATTGCCAACGAGAAAGACGAAGAAATGCGCGATATGGCAAAAGAAGAACTGGATATTCTATTGCCACAAAGAGATCAGGCAGAGGCTATTCTGAAAGAAATGCTGATACCCAAAGACCCGAACGACAGCAAAAACGTGATTCTTGAAATACGTGCGGGTACCGGTGGCGATGAAGCCTCTATTTTTGCCGGCGACCTATTCAGAATGTATCAACGCTATATTGAACGCCAGGAAGGCTGGACGATGACTCTGCTAGACCATAATGAGGGCACGGCTGGAGGGTATAAAGAGATTATATTACAGGTTGAAGGCGAAGACGTATACGGTAAACTGAAATTCGAGTCAGGAGTACATCGGGTACAGCGTGTGCCTGCCACTGAGTCGCAGGGGCGTGTGCACACGTCTGCGGCTTCTGTTGCCGCTATGCCAGAGGCCGACGAAGTTGATATACAGCTGAACATGAATGATATACGAATCGATACCTTTAACTCTTCAGGCGCTGGCGGGCAGTCGGTAAATACAACTTATTCTGCCGTACGGATGACCCACATTCCGTCAGGCATTGTGGTGTCTTGTCAGGACGAGCGTTCGCAGATAAAGAACCGTGAAAAGGCGCTTTCGGTGTTACGTTCCAGGCTTTACGAGATGGAACTCGCCAAGCACAACGCCGCCATAGCAGATGCCCGCAAGTCTTTAGTAGGTACCGGCGACCGTTCAGATAAGATACGTACCTATAATTATCCGCAAAGCCGTGTTACTGATCATAGAATCGGTTATACAGTCTATAACCTGCCCAGTGTGATGGATGGCGAGATAGACGGTTTTATTGAACAACTCCGGATTGCAGATAATGCAGAAAAAATGAAAGAAGGCTACGCTTAAAGAAAACCAGGAGCGGAACAAAGCTAAAGGAAATAAAAGTATTGCATCTGCTTTGTTCCGCTCTCCAGTTGGGTATTCATCCAATTTATACATTTACCTTTCTCTATAACTATGATACTTTGTCTCGCAACTAACAATCAGCATAAAGTAGAAGAATTACAGGCCATGCTAGGTAGCAGGTATGAGCTGAAGACGCTGGCTGATATCGGCTGCTCAGATGAGATACCTGAAACAGAAAATACTTTTCAGGGTAATTCGCGGCAGAAAGCACTATTTATCAGAGAAAGGTTTGGCGTTAACTGTATCGCCGATGACTCCGGACTGGAAGTTGAGGCTTTAAACGGAGAACCGGGTGTGTTTTCGGCCCGTTATGCCGGAGAACATGGCAATCATGCCAGAAATAATGAGCTTCTTCTGAAAAATCTGGAAGGCATAACCAATCGGGCTGCTCAGTTCAGATGTGTAATTACCCTCATTCTGGGCGATGACATCCACCAGTTTGATGGCATCATTCGCGGCACCATTGCTCAGGAGCCTAAAGGCATCAAGGGGTTTGGCTACGATCCTCTGTTTATTCCGGAAGGCTACAATCAGAGTTTTGCAGAAATGACACCCGAACAAAAGAATCCAATCAGTCATCGCGGTGTGGCTGTGGCAAAGCTGATAGAATTTTTAGAGGCATTACCAGTACTTTAGAGCTATAAATAGGGCATTAGTGGGCATTGGTTATGCAAGGTGTACCCTAAAACAAAAAAAGCGAAGCATAGGCCTCGCTGATTTAATTATCATAGGTAAAGTATATTTGTCTGTAGAAAGGCAAATGCCCTGAGGCATTACAGGTACAAAATTGGGCTATTTTTCTGCAATAAACTATTCCATCATTATCAAATACTTGTACTTTATTAACATATTATATAATTTTGTTTTACTTATAATGATAATAAAGTATGAAAGTTGAATACGAGAAAATCTCTCCTGATACGGGCAGTTCTTTCCGTTTCATTCATTGGAAATCACAAAACGACCGCTTTTTCTGGCATTATCATCCCGAATATGAAATAGTCTTTGTCCGTAAGGGTTCAGGAAAACTGCATATCGGGAACCACCTTACCAACTACGAGGAGGGAGAACTTGTATTCATAGGGCCTAACTTACCGCATACCGGCTTTGGCTATGGTGTAATAGGGCAGCATGAAGAAATTGTAGTGCAACTAAGGGCTGACTTTCTGGGTGAACGATTTATGGAAACCCCCGAAATGCAACAAATAAAGGTTTTGTTTGAGAGAGCCCGTCAGGGACTCTCGTTTCATGGCAAAGCCCAGAAACAGGTAGCTGCCAAACTACAACGAATGCTCCATTTATCTCATTTTGACAGGCTGGTTGAGCTATTGAACATTTTTCAGGTATTGGCCACTACTACCGAGTATTCTTTGCTTAATTCATCTGATCTCTCGTTCGACTTCAGCCATAAAGATGAAGACCGGATTAACAAGGTTTATGAATTTGTAGAGCATAACTACCAACAGCCCATTGATATACAAGCCGTTGCCGATTTAATCAGCCTTACTGTGCCTTCATTTTGCAGGTATTTTAAGAAAATTACGCATATTACCTATACTGACTTCGTAAACGAATACAGGGTTAATCAGGCCTGCAGGTTGCTGATTCAGAATTATTCCATTGCTGATATCTGCTTTGAAGTCGGCTTCAATAATATTTCTCATTTTAATAAAACGTTTAAACAGCTGAAGGGTAAGAGCCCTCGTGAATACAGACTGACACTTGCAAAATGATTGAACTAGATAAAATATTTATACAGAAAGGAGACCGGATGGTCTTGCATGATATCAGCTGGCGGGTGGCAGCAAATGAAAACTGGGTAATTACAGGCGGAAACGGCGCCGGTAAAAGCACCTTGCTGGAAGTGCTGGCCGGAAAGATTTTCCCCTTCACAGGCCGTGCAGTTATACCACACTATTCTAACATTGCCTTTGTGGCCAGAGATTATAGCTTTAACCGCATTGTGCAGTCGGCTACACTTTATTATCAGCAAAGATTTAACTCAATAGATGCTGAAATTGCTCCAACGGTAATGGAGATTCTCCAGAACAGAATCAAGCCGGTAGGAACCGTCGACGAGGCGTCGGTACAATTACCCCCGCCTGAGTTTACCCAGGAAGAAATAATTCATACAGCCAGCCTTTTAAATGTCAACCATCTGCTCAACCGTAGCATTGCTACGTTGTCAAATGGTGAAACCCGCAGAACGCTTATTGTATTAGCGTTATTAAAAAAACCGCAGTACCTGGTTTTAGATAACCCATTTGTAGGGCTGGATATTGAAAGCCGTAAAATACTACATGAGGTACTGAACCAGATAGCACAGTCGGGCATTCAGCTAATTCTGGTTAGTTCTGCCAAAGAAATACCCGATTGCATAACCCATCTGCTTGAATTGAACGAAGGCACAATAGTGCGTTCGCAAAAAAGGCCTTTCGTTTTTCAGGATGCGGGCAAAGGCTCTGGCCAGCTATTGTATCCGGCCATGTTGGAAAAGCTCAAACAGCACCCGCCCGAAAGTAACTTTGAATACGCAGTGAATATGCGCAACATTACAGTTGTCTATAAAGAAAAAAACGTTGTAGATAATGTAAGCTGGAAAGTAAAAAAGGGCGACAAATGGGCTTTAATGGGCCATAACGGCTCAGGTAAAAGCACTTTGCTTAGCCTGATTACGGCTGATAATCCGCAAGGATACCAGAACGATTATGATTTGTTCGACATAAAACGTGGGTCAGGAGAGAGTATCTGGGATATCAAGAAACGAATAGGCTACGTTTCGCCAGAGCTGCATCTGTATTTTAACCGCCATGCCGAGGTCTGGAAAGCAGTAGCTTCAGGGTTGTTTGATTCGGCAGGCCTGTTTAAAAAGTTAAGCCCTGAAGAACAAACCTTGGTAGAAGAATACATGGTGTTGCTTCAAATTCAACATCTGGCACACAGGAAGATAACGCAGCTTTCATCAGGCGAGCAGCGTCAGGTATTTCTGGCCAGAGCCCTGGTTAAAAACCCGTCGTTATTATTGCTGGACGAACCCTGCCAGGGCCTTGATTATAATCACATGGTGGATTTCCGCGACATGGTGAATGAACTGGTACAGGAGCTTGATAAAACACTTATTTACGTAACACATTATACAGACGAGATTCCGGCCTGTGTAGATAAGGTGATCAGACTTGAAAACGGAAAAGCCGTAGAAATAGGCGCCGGAAAATTCTAAAGGCATTTTCTATAAAGAATACCTGCCCGGTTTTAATAGTTGATTTTTGTGGGATATAGTGAACGATTCCTTAACGTGGAATCGTTCAAAAAAAAGTCGGATTAGATTTTAAGCCCCCATTAATTTGGGGTAATTTTAAACCACAATACCAACCATTATGCGGCCAATGAAAAAGGTTCTACTGTTTTTGTCAATACCTGTTATTTATCTTTCCTGCAATCAATCTCCCTCTTCCGGTGCCGACTCCCTGCAGGTAGCTAAGCCTGAACCGGTTTTGCTGAGCTCAACAGACTCGATTTCTGTTGATTTGGTAGAGCTTAAAGAAAAAGGCCTTCTTGAAAATACCCGGCTGATTACACTAAGCAAAGACCCGGTTTATATGAAGAAAAAAAGGTATAACGCAATAGCGCTCAAAGATATATTAGAGAAGTATTCGTCGGCAAAAAAACAAAATGCAGCAGAAACAAAGGTTGTTTTTGAATGTGAAGACGGATACAAACCTGAAATGTCTCTTGAAAAACTATTGGCTTCAAAGGCGTATCTGGCAGTGAGCGATGCAGACGCGCCTGAAGACAAAGAATGGGAGCCGCTGGAAGAAAAAGGAAGAGAAATAAAAATAGCCCCCTTTTATGTAATTTATGAGGGCGTAGCGGGCGATGACGTAAATTACAAATGGCCTTATAATCTGGTAAAGATTCATCTGGCGCCATTGCATGAAAACGATGCCGTTCTTGTACCCAGGTCAGAATTGGCTATGGCCGGGTATGAGCTGTTCAAGAACCGTTGCCAGACCTGCCACAGCATAAACAAAATAGGCGGTAAAATGGGGCCTGAGCTGAATTTTCCGAAAAATGTGACCGAATACTGGAAAATCGAAGACCTGAAAGCTTTTATTCAGAATCCGGAGGCCTATCGCAATGATGTTAAAATGCCTAATTTAGGAATAAAACCGAAAGAAGCAGAAGAAATTATCAGATACCTGGAGTATATGCGTAAGAATAAACTCAACTAAGGCCGAACTCAAGGGGCGTTCCGGCCTTAGTTTAAAATCTGTAATTAAAGCCATAGTTGATGCCAAACATCTGCATTTGCATATTGATATTAACGGCGCTGGTCATGCCCGAAAACAGCGCTCTCTGATACGACGTACCAATATTAGCCTGCCAGTGTCTGTTAAGCATATAGCTGGCTCTTACACCACCCAGCCCGCTGAAATTAACAGGTTTATAAATGTTATTTTCGCTATTAATAGTGTTTTTCCCTCTTACCAGCCCTTTGTCTGTAAAAATACTGTTCTGCAAAAAGATGTCTGTCGAAAACCCGGCAAGCAGGTTAAGGCTCATTTTTTTGGTAAGCCCAACTTCATAGGCCATTTGCATGGGTATCATCAGGTATTCATATCTGTTGCCAAACTGAGAGGCATCGGCCACAACAGTATTGCTGTTTTTAACCTGAGAATAGTTCTGCGCCGAATTTTGCAACAAATAATTGCCCAGAAAAGTATTTACATATCCGTTATTCTGAAACGCATAAGTATTGGTCTCAAGGGTTGAGTTTCCTCTTAAATACCTGACACCACTTTCTATATGCCATTTTTTAGAAACCCTGACGCCAAAGGCTATACCACTGTTAATGGCCACGCCATTTTTTACATCATTCCGGGGTCTTGAAACAGACAAAGATCCTTTATCGCTCGGAGAATTGCTGGCGTTGGTCAACTGGGCATAGTCGCTTGCTGCACTGTAAGCCATTGAATTCAAATTACCCAGTTTCATGTTTGGATCAAAAGGCGCAACCCCTGATTGCAGCCCAACCCAGAACTTTGATTCATTGGCAGCCAGAGCAGTATTTGGTGATTCTTCATCGGTTTCAGCATCAAAAGCCAGTTTATTTCTCTTCATGGTATACCTGCTGCCAAAATGGCTATACTTTTTGCTGTCCAGCTTTTCAGGACTACCCAAATTATGGGCGCTGGCCAGTAGTGGTTCTGCGGTAACTGCTACTGAGTTTTCGTTAGTGTTACGGGCTAATCCGGCAATGCCCGATTTGCCAGCGCCGTCCGTTGGAAGTAAATAAACTGCAACAGAAGTCTCTGGTCGTTTACTTGCCGCTATATTACTATTAGCAGCAATTGTAATTCTGGAATTTTTTAAATCAGGAGTCCCTGTTCCGCTTGTTTTACTTTCTTTTGTGGCTATTAATGATGGATTATTCGTGGTGGCTTTGCCAGTAGGTGATACGCCAAGCCGGTTTTCCGGCATGGTTCCAGAGGCATTTTGGTCTTTTACAATTCTATCGTTAGTTTGGGCTATATCAGCTTTGGGGGTCTCATTAAAGAATAGAATACCTCCCAACACTAAAGCTAATGCGGCTGCCAGCCCTGTAGCCATTAGTGACGGTTTAAGGAAAAATAAAAACGGACGCTTCTTCTTCTTATCCAGCTCCGACTCAATGCGTCCCCACAATTCCTCAGAAGGAGTCATTGCGGCGTTTTCAAACGCTTTTCTCCATTCTTCTTCAAAATTGTTTTGTTCTTCAACTTTCATTTTTTTATATCACGTAACTATCGTGTCCGTGTTGTATGTGTTTACAGTTAAATTTTACTGACAGGAGCTTTACTATCTGTCTTTTTGGTGCCTGCTCCAAGTTTCAGTTGCAATAAACTCCTGGCTCTTGAGTACTGAGACTTTGAGGTCCCCTCTGATATACCCAGCAGGGCGGCAATTTCATTATGCTGATACCCTTCAATAGCATATAGGTTAAAGATGGTTCTGCAACCGTCAGGCAGGCTGTTTACCATTTCCATCAGCTGAGAAAACTGAAAGTTCGAAAGCGTAAAATCGCTGTCTTCAATTTTGTCGCTCACCAGTTCACTGTCTGTATGCTGCATCCAGTTGGGTTGATTCTGCAATTCTTTCAGAGCTGTATTAACCACAATTTTTCTTAACCAGGCCTCAAGAGGGCAATCGAACCGAAAAGTAGGCAGCTTCTGATAAATTTTCATGAACGAATCCTGCAATACGTCTTCGGCATCGGGCTTATTTTTCATGTACCGCATAGCAGTAACAAGTAACTTAGACGCAAACATCTCATAGAGTTGTCGCTGCGCCACTCGTTCTTGCCGAATACAAGCCTGCACTAAATCATATTCGCGGTGCATGAAAAGGGTAAGTTTTTATCCAAACAGTCTGGACAGAAAAGGGTTTTTATTTATAAGATTACTTTTTGTACCAATTGGTTGGAATATCCTGAATTTATTTACTGATGTACTTACAAAATTAGGCCTTAAAAGTTTCAAAAAATAATGTTTAAATGATTGAACATGCCAACCGAATGATGAATGGTAATTTTGTAGTTGAATTTTAATGATAATTGCCAACGGCTATTGTATATTTTGGGGGTGCACATTTTATTACATTAAAACAAACAGTTTTAAGATGACTTTCGGAAAGCTAGAGGATTTGTCAGACGTTGATTTTACGCTGCCTGACGATAATCCGTTAACAACAAATGTGATATCGGCAAGAGACAACGCAATGCCATTACAGGTTTGTATTGGCCTGCCCATTTGGGCAGACAAGACCTGGAAAGGTAAGTTGTATCCACAAAACGCAAAAGATAATGAGTTTCTGTATTATTATGCCCGGCAATTTAATTGTATAGAATTGAATCAGTCGCTCTACAAAATGCCAGATGTAAAAACCATGCGTGAATGGAAAGACAGTTGCCCAGACGGATTTAAGTTTTTTCCGAAGTTTCATCAGAGTATTAGTCATGAAAGAAAACTTATAGGTGCTGCCGAACCCACAGCACAGTTTTGTGAGGCCGTGCTGTCTTTGGGCAATTGCCTTGGCAGGGTATTCCTGCAGCTTTCACCGGCATACCAACCGGGTCAGCTAAAAAACCTGGAAAAATATCTTAAGTCTTTACCTCCTGAATTGCCTGTTTCGGTAGAGTTACGGCATGAGCAATGGTTTGCCGATGCGGGTATCTGGCAAGAAACCTGCGCCATGCTGCATTCATTGGGTGTAGGGACGGTCATTTCAGATGTGGCCGGCAGAAGAGACGTACTACACATGACCCTTACTACTAACCATCTGATGCTTCGTTTTATGGGAAATGATTTACACCCCACCGATTATACAAGAGCAGATGCCTGGTGCGAAAGAATAGTTGGCTGGATTAACCTGGGGTTGAAAAACATTTATGTTTTCATACACTGCCAAAATAACTCTTTTGCACCCGAACTGGCGCTTTACTGGATAAAAAAACTCAATGATTCGGGTAATTTACGTATACAGGAACCCAGACTGAGGCCGCAGAGTGTTCAGGGTAGCCTATTCTGAAAAAAATCTTGCATTATTACTATTAAATCTATATATTGCACAAAGTTTCGCTAAAATTGTAATCAAAATTTATGTATATACGTACATGACACAAGCAAGAAAAGCCATTGAAAATCAAAGATTTTTTTTCCTGACAAATTTAGCGAACAAATAAGCCCAACAACTTGTTGGGTTTTATTTTTTATTAGCTTTACGCATCGTAAAAGTATTTCTTCAAAATCAATGAAAAGCATTTTAGTTTATTGCGGCGCAAACGAGGGAAATAAACCCATATACAAAGAAAAGGCTCGTGCTTTGGGTAGTATATTAGTTAAAAAAAACATTAGGTTGGTTTATGGTGGTGGTAGTGTAGGCCTGATGGGTGTAGTGGCAGACACCATGCTGGAAGCAGGTGGATATGTAATTGGTGTGATTCCTGATTTTCTGATAAGAATGGAGGTAGGGCATAAGGGTTTAACGGAGTTGCACACGGTTGAATCAATGCATGAGCGCAAAGCGTTGATGGAAAAGCTGACCGATGGGATTATGGCCATACCCGGCGGTTTTGGTACTTTTGACGAACTATTTGAGATATTAACCTGGGCGCAACTGGGTTTGCATGAAAAACCCATCGGCATATTAAATGTCAATGGGTTTTATGATCACCTGCTGAAGCAGATTGATGTAATGGTAGAAGAAGGATTCCTGAAACAGGAAAACCGAAGCTTGCTGCTGGTGTCTGACGATATCGACGATTTACTGCAACAAATGGAAAACTTTAAGCCTTTGCCAACCAAAAAGTGGCTCAAAAGAGGCGATACTTAATTGCCTTCCTTTTTTACAGGTAAATCTATAATTAACATAGGTGACTCTTTCACTTCTTTCAGGTAAACGTTCTCGTAGTAATCGTTTGTCATCAGATTTATCTGGTAATAATGCTTGCCATAATTAATGGCATTTTTGGCTAGTTTGCTAGTAAAGTAATTGGCGATGTCGCTGGCCTTATATTTTGATAGTTGGCTATTGGCAATTCTCTTATTGTTTAGCCAAACGCCATACATTTTAGAGTCTTCCCATTTTTTCATTTGCGCTGTAGTTGGTACTTCTTTTTCAAAATACAGAACTTTCATTGGCATTTTTTTCTCTTCTTCTGTTAGTTCGCTGGGTTTTTTGCGTAGCGGAAACTTTTTTTTCTGGAGGATTAAAATAGTTGCGTTCTGATAATTGACATCATCTTTGGTAAGCAAATAGGGTTTCAGGCTAATTTCAATTGGTGGTGGGCTAAGCTTTAAATTTGCTGGTTTTTGGGCTGTCAATTGAATGTTGGCAAGGCAAATGGCCAACGCAATGAATAGTGGAGCGCAAATAGCTTTTTTAATAAAAGCAGTTGCAGCTGATGTGATTTTGGTCATCATAAGAAAACGTTTTTTAGTTATTTGAAAGTTTAAGTTGCTTGTTAAAGATTTGCCTGTGGCCTGAGTGGCTTTGCTGAGCAATAAGTACTGATAAGATGTAATATTATTGTGAAGGCTATTAACTGCCTCGTCTGCCAGAAACTCATGGTTTAATTGAATGGCCTGCTTGAAAAGGTATAGCATAGGGTTAAACCAGCATACAGCGCGGAGTATTTCTACAACTAGTACATCAAAAGAATGCTTCTGCCTCACATGCGCCAGTTCGTGGCTGAGTAATTCGGGTTCGATATTGGCATTTACATAATGTACTTTGCTGAGAAATATAAAATTAAGAAACGTATAGGGGAGAATGTTTTCTTCCAGTAATATTAATGTTGCACCCTGGTAACTGATGCTTTCGTTTTTCTGTACCTTTTTGTAAATACAAAATAAATTGTAAATAAACCGGGTCAGCAGTAAGGCAGAAATCAGGCAGCTTAGCAAAATGGCGTATTTTGTCCATGAAGTATCCTGTTGCGCTGAGATTTCCTGCACAGGTTTAATAGTATTTAGAATAGATGGCCGGGCATCTAAGGTTCTGGATATTGCTGCTATTTTACTTTCAGCTGAAGGGGCAATCTCGATGTTTACGAGCGGCGCAATAATTGCAAAAACCAGACTGGCCAGCAAATAAAACCTGTTAAACCGGTGAATTTTCTCGGCCTCTAATAATAATTTGTAAATGCCCCACAGTATGGCCAGGCACATGGTAGATTTAAAAAGATAGAGTATCATTGTTCTTTCTTTTTTTGAATTTCTTTTTCGATAATGGCTTTCAGTTCGTCTAATTCCTTGCCCGATAGATTGGTTTCTGTTGTAAAAAACGAAGCAAACTGAGAGGCAGAGTTGTTAAAGAATGTCTTGATTAACCCATTTACATGCTGGGTGAAATATTGATTTTTATCAATTAATGGATAATATTCTCTCGAATTTCCATATTCTTTGTAGGCAACAAAGCCTTTTTCTGCCATCCGTTTCAAGAGGGTTGCAATAGTGGTGGCAGCAGGTTTAGGCTCCGGATAAGCCTCAAGCAAATCTTTCATAAAGGCTTTTTGGGCCGTCCATAAATGGTGCATCAGTGTTTCTTCGGCTGGCGATAGCTTCATGTTCTACAATTTTAGAGAATGTTCTACAAATGTAGAATTAAAAAATGTAAACAACAAATTTTTATAACTATTTTATTAGTTGTGGTTTTGGTTAGCCGGATATTGGCTGTTAAGTGCTTCTACGACAAAAGATTATACGTTCATCATTGAAAACTTCTGGTTTATCAATTAAAACTTTCTAAGGTGTGCCGTCGTTAATAGCTTTGCAGCCAACTTAGTTTTGTTTTATAATTTTTGCGTAAATCATTTACTACTAACGGTAATTGCTTGAAAAAATCCAATTTATGAAAAAAATACTCCTATTTGTTTTGAGTTTGTTTTATTTTGCCAACCTACATGCCCAGGAGAAATTCACTATTAGCGGCTATATAAAAGATGCCTCAAACGGCGAAGGCCTTATTGGTGTTTCAGTATATGTTCAGGAAATAAAATCTGGTACCCAAACCAATGCCTATGGTTTTTATTCTTTAACACTGCCCAAAGGAAAGTATAACATGATACTTACCTATGTGGGCTATGAAAAAATAACCAGAGCCATTGATCTGGAAACCCAGGATTTGAAACTGGATATTGAAATGAAAGATGATTCGAAAGTGCTGCAAGAGGTGGTTGTTACCACCAAAAAAGCCGACGAAAACGTTAAAAGTCTTGAGATGTCGGTCAATAAAGTGGATATCAAGACTATCCAGAAAATGCCGGCTTTACTGGGCGAGGTAGACATCATTAAAAGCATTCAATATCTGCCCGGTGTAACTTCTGTGGGCGAAGGTACCTCCGGCTTTAATGTGCGTGGCGGGGGTATTGACCAGAATCTGGTTTTGCTTGATGAGGCTCCCGTATATAACTCGTCGCACTTGTTTGGGTTCTTTTCTGTATTTAACCCTGATGCCGTAAAAGATGTTAAATTAATTAAGGGAGGGATACCTGCACAATACGGAGGCAGGGTTTCATCAATTCTTGATGTTAGAATGAAAGAGGGAAATGCCAAAAAACCGCAGTTTTCAGGCGGGATAGGCAGTATATTTTCAAGATTTACCTATGAGCGTCCGCTTTTTAAAGATAAAGGGTCATTTATAGTGGCTCTTCGCCGCTCTTATATTGATATTCTGGCCAAGCCTTTTCTGAAAGATGATTTGAAGGGTTCCCGCTTCTATTTCTACGATTTCACGGCTAAAGGTAATGTGCGGCTGAACGACAAGAACACCATTTTTCTATCTGGCTATTTTGGCAGAGATACTTTCGGGGCCGACTTTGGCTTCAACTGGGGCAATGCCACCACCAGTTTCAGGTGGAATCACATATTCAATAATAAGTTGTTCCTGAACAATACCGTATTTTACAGTAACTACGACTACTCGCTGCAGTCTGACCTGAAAAAGAAAAATACTCAGGATGCTTTCCGCTGGAAATCAAATATTATTACCTACAGTATCAAGCCTGATTTTACTTATTACCCCAATGCCAACAATACCATTACTTTCGGTGGGCAGCTGACTTATTATTCATTCAATCCGGGGCAGGCAGTAGCCATCTCAGGAGGTGTTGAAAGGGCTATTGGTCTGGACGATAAATTTGCCACCGAATCGGCGTTGTATGTGGGTAATGAACAAAAAGTCAATTCAAAAATTTCATTCCAGTACGGGCTCAGGTATTCGTTATATAATTACATAGGTAAAGGCACCGCTGTTGAACTGGGGCAGGCGCCTGCCCCCGGCGAACGCCGCCCGGTGGTAAGCAGCAAAACCTATAGCCGCGGCGAATCTATACAGAAATACGGCAACTTTGAGCCCCGCTTTGCAGCTAACTTCAGTTTAGGAGAAAACAATTCAATTAAACTGAGTTATAACCGCCTGGTGCAGTATCTGCACTTGCTGTCAAACACCACTGCTTCTTCGCCGCTGGACGTTTGGACACCGAGCAGCAACAATATTAAACCGCAAATTGCCGATCAGGTGGCATTGGGTTATTTTCAGAACCTGGCCGACAATATGTATGAAGCATCGGTAGAGGTATATTACAAAAAACTATATAACCAGATAGATTATGTGCGCAATGCCGACTTATTGCTGAACCCCAGTGTAGAGGCAGATTTATTATTTGGCGATGGAAGAGCCTATGGTGCCGAGTTTTATGCTAAAAAAACCAGAGGCAAATTAAACGGATGGATTAGCTATACACTGGCAAGAACAGAAAGGAAGATTCCGGGTTTAAATCAGGATGCCTGGTTCCCGAGCAGAATTGATAAATTGCATAATCTGGCCATTGTGGGTATTTATGACCTGAACAGTAGATGGTCGTTTTCAACCAATTTTACCTTCAGTACCGGTACGCCGGCCAGTTTCCCGACCAACAAGTTTGTTTGGCAAGATATAGCACTGCCGCATAACTATTACGACAGCCGCAATTCGTACCGGATTCCGGCCTCTCACCGGCTTGATATTTCGGCTACCCGCCAAAACAAACACGCTTTCTTTAAGAAAGGCACTAGCGAGTGGGTGTTCTCTGTTTATAATGTTTATAATCGTCGAAATCCGTTCTCGGTGTTTGTTCGTCAGAACGAAAACAACCAGACCCAGACAGAAGCTGTACGTTATGCCGTTTTCGGAACGGTGATTCCTGCAGTAACTTACAATTTTAAATTCTGATAAATCCGACACTGAAAATGAAAAAACCAATGAAGAAGATATTTGTAATTGTTTCTTTTGCCTTTGCATCGTTCTCGCTTTTTTCTTGCGAAGACGTAGTAAATCTTGAAGTACAGGAAGGCGTA
Organism: Emticicia sp. 21SJ11W-3; assembly: GCF_024138715.1. Taxonomy (GTDB): domain Bacteria; phylum Bacteroidota; class Bacteroidia; order Cytophagales; family Spirosomataceae; genus Emticicia; species Emticicia fluvialis. The sequence goes on along the minus strand of NZ_CP092074.1, from coordinate 4,926,072 downwards.
TCGCAGCTGGCAGTTGATGCCCTGGTTACTAATAAAGCCGGTATGCAGACCATAAAGCTGACGTTGTCGCAGGCATATTTTGATAACTCACCAGTTAAGCCTGCACTTGGGGCAACGGTAATTGTTTATGACCAGGATAGTGTTGCCCATGAGTTTATTGACATAAAAAACAATGGTAATTATGTTTACGATGCTTCACAAAAACCCCTGAATAAAATTGGCAAGCAATATGCTTTATATATTAAATATCAGGGAGAAGAATACGTTTCGTTATCTAAACTGAACCGTGTGCCTAAAATAGATTCGATAAACTATAAGGTAGAGCGTTTCCCGATTAAACCTGACAACGGCCCGCAGGATGGATTTCAGCCTCAGTTTTATGCCAGAGATTTTGACGGCGAAGGAGATTGCTACTGGATAAAATCGGCTAAAAACCATAAGTACTTTTCTAAGTCTACACAAATTAGTGTGTCGTACGATGGTGGTTTTAGCCCTGGTTCCAAAACAGACGGATTGCTGTTTATTTTACCTGTGCGGCAGTCGCTGGGGGGAGAGTTGTATTCTGATAAAGACACCCTGACGGTTGATATTTATTCTATTACTCAGGAGCAGTTTTATTATCTGCAGACTGTTCAGCAGGTTTCGTCTAACGGAGGGCTTTTTGCTACGCCGTTGTCTAATCTGCCAACCAATATTATTAACTATCGTTCAAACTCAACAAAAAAGGCAGTGGGTTTCTTTGGTATATCGGCGGTAAGTTCGGCTCAAGCAATAATTGATAAAACCAAAGCCAAGCCGAAAGATTAATGGTTTATACGATACAGGGTGGTTGTCAGTCTGCCTATTATAAAATATTCATTTGTTAGAATAACGAGTGGGTTTTCTCACCCACCTGATATTAAAAGAGAGAGACCCTTTGGCGAGTCTCTCTCTTTTAATATCTAAAATATTCGGTTTTAATATAAAATCACCATCATACTTCTGGCGCCATGCGCACCAATCACCAACGCCTGCTCAATATCAGCCGTTTTAGAAGGGCCAGCAATGAATGCCCCGTAATTGCCTATCGAGCCTAGCTTTTTATAGGCTTCGTGCATATTGGCCACTACGTTTTGCTTATTAAGCACAAGCACCAGATGCTGCGTTATGAATGGTAAGGCGCGGTTTATCATGTTTGCCTCAGGCACCCAGATAGCCCCGTTTTCTGCCACGCCAACTTCGCCCTCTATAACAGCCAGGTCAACGCGCTCTAATACCTCTTTAGTGGTATAGGCATCAATCGTTACAGAGCTGCTTACAAGCCTTGAAGCCACGTTTTTAAGGTCTGAATAATGCGTATTTATTATCTCCTGGCAGTCTGTCTTATGGCTTGCTTCTATGGCAAGGCCGCCAATGCCTGCCAAAACAGTTTTAAAGCGCTCTATGCTTCCATCGGCCTCAAAGGCAGGTATTGCCGGGGCATCCGTAAATGCTGGCTTGTTGGCTTTTACACTGGCTAAAATTTTGTCTCGGCTACTCATGGTCATTACTTCTTGTTTTTGCTATACCACTCCTTAAAGCTATGTTTGGGAGCATCAGGCAGCTCGCGTGCCTTAGCCCAAGGGTTAAGGCTTTCGGCGTGTGTCAGCCCATGCGGCAATACACGCAAAGCGCCTCTGGCCAGCTTACCGCCCAGGTCATAAACCTTTGGCATGGCCAGCATTTTTGCCAGGCCTTTCATTCCCCATTTTTTAGCAGTGGGTAGCTCATTTTCTTTAGCCACTACCTGGCGCCATTTATACAACTGCACGTGGATGTCTATCTTCACAGGGCACACATCAGAACAAGAGCCGCAAAGCGTGCTGGCAAAAGGCAGGGTGCTGTATTTATGTAGGTCAATATTCGGTGATAAAATGGCTCCGATAGGCCCCGGCACAGTAAAGTCATAACTATGTCCTCCACTACGACGGTAAACCGGGCAGGTGTTCATGCAGGCGCCACAGCGGATACATTTCAGGGAGTTACGGAAATCAGCGCGACCTAATTGCTGGGTCCGGCCGTTGTCTACTATTACAATGTGCATTTCTTTGCCCTCCGGAGGCGCCGTAAAATGCGATGTATAGGTAGTAACCGGCTGGCCGGTGGCACTGCGCGCCAGTAAACGGGTAAATACCGATAGATGCTCTACTTTAGGAATCAGTTTTTCCATGCCCATACAGGCAATATGTACTTTAGCCAGATTTACACCTAAATCGGCATTGCCTTCGTTTGTACAAACAACCACGCTGCCGGTTTCGGCAATAGCAAAGTTAACACCCGTAAGAGCAATATCAGCCTCCACAAATTTCTGGCGTAGGTGCTGGCGTGCTGCTTCGGTTAATGCCTGTGGGTCTTTTTCACCTTTGGGGGTTCCCAGATGTTCGTGGAAAGTCTCGCCTACATCTTCTTTTTTCAGGTGTATAGCGGGCATAACTATATGGCTGGGAGGCTCATTTCTAAACTGCACAATCCGTTCGCCCAGGTCAGTATCTACTACCTCAATTCCATTTTTTTGCAGGAAAGGATTCAAATGGCATTCTTCCGTAAGCATCGACTTACTTTTTACCATCTTTACCGGGCCTGTCTTTTCTTTTACTGAGGGCGCATTTTTTATGATGCCAAGCACGATTTCGTTATGTTCATGGGCATCGGCAGCCCAATGTACGTGCACACCATTTTTGAGTGCGTTTTCTTCAAACTCAACCAGATATTTATCCAGATTCCCCAGTGTATGGTCTTTGATTTGCGACGCCAGTTGTCGTAACTCCTGAAATTCAGGAATAGGATAGATGGCCTTGTCTCTTTTCTGACGCACAAACCAGAGGGTCTCGTCATGCCAGGAGGTTCTATTAAAATCTTTATTGAATTTTTCAGCTAATGCAGGGTGGTTCATGGTTGGCTTCCGTTCAGTATTTCTGCAATATGCATTACTTTTATAGGTATTTGCTGGCGTTTCACTATGCCTTCCAGATGCATCAGGCAAGACATATCTCCACCGGTCAGTACCTGCGTGCCGTGTCGTACGTGGTCGGCAATTCTGTCGTGTCCCATACGGGCTGACACGGCCTCTTCCGACACACAGAAAGCACCCCCGAAACCACAGCATTCGTCGTTACGTTCCAGTTGGGTAATTTCAATACCACGTAGTTTCTTAAGCAGGGTAAGAATTTGTCCGTCCCGGTTTCCGGTAATTTCAGAAGCATTGGCTTGCCTTAAACCCCTTTGGCCGTGGCAACTGAGGTGCAAACCAACCTTATGCGGAAAATCGACCGGTATTTCGTCTACTTTCAATATGTTTTCCAGAAAATCTACCAGTTCAAATACACTTTTTCTTACTTTCTGTACTGAGGTAGTCTGGTCAATAATGTCATAATGTTTCCTTACATGATAAGTACAACTTCCTGAGGGCGTAACTACGTAGTCGTAGTCTGCAAAGGTGTTTACAAAATGATGATAAACTTCTTTAGAGTCCTGCTCGCATCCACTATTGGCCATGGGTTGGCCACAACAGGTTTGCTGCATGGGGTAATGCACATTTACGCCCAGTTTTTCTAATAATTGCAGAGTATTAATACCTACATTCGGATAGAACTGGTCGACATAACACGGAATAAACAGGGCTACTTTCATTGCTTCCTCACTGATGCACCTTATTTCTTGCGTTTTTTCTTATATACACAAGATTTGTTATCAGACTTTACATAATAAGATTTATAATTGCTGGCCTTAGGGTCTGTACAACCACAAAGATTTAGTATTTCTACCTTGCGGAAGTCAACCGGGTGGCTCTCGCTTTGTAGAGATATGGTGCCTTCTGCCAGTGGTTTGCCTTCAACCAGAAGGCCCGGGTTATGACCACTCACATTTCCGCCGCCTGTTTGGGTTTTGGTATATTCTAACACCTGCTCTCCGTTGATAAAATGACGAATCAACGAATCGCCCAGAACCAGAACTTCTGCACGTACCCATTGGTCGCCATCATAAGTTTTCGAAGTGGAGTTGATGCAATGGCGTTTATCGAGTTTGTCCTGATAAAAAACATTGGTACCCGGTGTGCAAAGGTTACAAGTGGTGCGGTTGCCTTTTCCTAATCCGCCTAATAACTGAACTTCAATAGAAATCGGGAAGTCCTGGTCTTTGCCCATGGTTTCAGGAGCCTGGCCATGTATCATAATTCCACTGTTTCGGGTTGCCCAGCCAGGGCCGTCTTTTGCCTGGTCGCCAACGAAACGATACTCAACACCTATTCTATAATAAGCGTATTTGTCTTTATAAAATATATGGCCGAACTTCTCGGCAAAAGAATCGTAGCCGTCATAACGAACTTTCAAAAGCCCGTCTTCCACTCTGAATGTCTTGGCAAAGTTGTCATCCAGGTCGTAGTTACGGATTTTCACATGCCAGCCGTCAAGGTTTTTTCCGTTAAAGAGTTGCTTCCATTCTTTGGGGTCAATTTGTTGCGATGAAGCCGCAAAAGAAAACAAACAAAATAAAGTTAATGTCAGGATTTTTTTCATTCTAAATAGTCGGGTGCAATTAATGAATAATGATACCATGCAAAATAACACCAAGTTTTGTAAAGAAAGACAAGACTTGGTGAGTATTTTCTATTAAAATGTTAAATGAGAAATTTTACAAACCGGTAGCTACGCTGAATTTGCCTCTTTTTGAGATTAGACCTTCGCGAATCTTACCATTTCTGAAAGTGCCAACCGGGTCGAGCGCACCACCCAACTGGCGGCTTGCTTCAGAAACCAAAGACCTTACATCTGTAAAGAAAGTATCTCTCAGTATTTCTTCTGCACGTAGCACATCATTGTTTTCCTGGGCGTCTGCCAGTGCCACTCTGTCTACCAGCAAGGCTTTGGCATAAGTAGCCAGAATGGCATTGACCGATTGCAGTAGGTCTTCAATGGGGTCTTTGGTGTTATGGCTGGCATCAATCATCCAGGCCAGCGGAGGATTTTTTACTGCTTCATCCTGCATTCCATCAACCAGTTCGTTGAAAATCAGGAAGAACTGATACGGCTTAATGCTGCCGGTGGTAAGGTCGTCATCGCCATACATGGACCCATTGAAATGAAAACCACCCAGGCGCCCGAAATGCATTAAGCGGCCTACAATCTGTTCAATATTGGTATTGGGCAGGTGATGCCCCAAATCTACCAGTACCTGAGCGTTTTTACCGATTTGCTGGCAAAGCGAATAGGAGGTACCCCAGTCTGGTATTACCATTGAGTAAAAAAACGGTTCGTAAGGTTTATACTCAATCAGCATGGTCCAGTCAGCAGGCATAGCTTCATAAATAGTTGAAAGGGCACTAGCAGTGCGTTGATAAGCCCGGCGGAAATGCTGTTGCCCCGGAAAATTGGAGCCATCGGCCAGCCAGACCGTAAGTACCTTTGAGTCCAGTTGTTTACCGTATTCAATACAGGCAATGTTATGTTCTATGGCCAGGCTTTGGCTGTCTGTTTTGGTGTGCGACAAAGAGCCGAATTTATAAGAATAAGGCTGGTCTTTTTGGTCTTGAAAAGTATTGGAATTAACAGAGTCGATGGTCAGGTGATTCGCCTTTAGTAGTTGTTTGATAGCCTGAGCATCAGAGGGGATATCCCAGGGTATATGTAATGATATAGAATCTGATGAGCCGTTCAGTTGATGAATAAGCCCAACATCTTCAATTTTTTCTTCCAGATTCCGGGGTTCTCCACCATTCGGAAAGCGCCCGAAGCGGGTTCCGCCTGTACCTAAAGCCCAGCTGGGTATAGCTACCTGAAAAGCCTTGATTTTATCAATTATCTCTTGTGGGTCAATACCTTTTCTGCTAAGCAGCTCTGAGATGTAGGCCAGTTTAAACTGGTGGTCTGCTGCTAGGGTTTCATTATGTTTTTGAATAATATCTGTAGTAAGCATTTTTTATAGATTTTAGGTTGAATCTGATTAAAGGCTTTGGCGTCTGATAATATAAAACGGATTTTTTACTTTAATCTGTTTTTTATCAAGGAGCAGGGCTGCGGCCGTACGCCCCATGGTTTCAAAATCGGTAGTTATTACGGTTATTTCCAACAACTCTTTCAGTGTGGTATCGTTGAAAGAAACAAGACCGATGTCCTGGCCTAGTTGATAGTTGGTCTGCCTGGTTTTCTTGATTAAGTCGGCCAGGTCGGTTTCCTCAACCACCACATAAGCTGTTTTAGGTTTGGGAATTTCGTCTATGGCATTTTCTTTAATGCTGAATTCTTTCCCGGAGTTGATACAGAAGAAACGAAAACCCTTGACAATTTCTCTGGGGTAATTACCGTCACTCGGGAAAATCAGAACCAGACGCTCATATTTGGCCAGCAAATCGTTGGCAGAATCTAGCGCATCAAAAACATCGTTTTCGAAGTCCTGATACACACTTAATATCGGGTGTGGGTATTCCGGAAGGTCTTTGTCTAAAAATACGAGTTCATCGGCAGGTATTTTTTCAAGGGTTTTTAAAGCCAGCGCTTTGTCGGTCTCCGGAAAGAAATGCGGCATTACCACGTAATAGTTGTATTTGCCCAGGTTCTTTTCTATTATTTCTTCAAAAATGCGGGTGTTGTAATGATGTATCTGCAGGTCAACGGTGGCTTTATTGCCTAATGCTCTCAGAAAAGCATAGTAAATCAACTTTTTGTAGGAGCTCAGCTTATTAAATATCAGCAGAATACGCATCTTGCTGTGTTCTTTGCCGTTTACGTAAAAACCTTTGCCCTGTACGGCAGTTATATAGCCGAGTTCCTTTAGTTCGCGATAGGCTTTTTCTACGGTATCACGTGCCAGGTAGTATTCTTCACTTAGTTCGCTGATAGAGGGCAACTGCTCATTTTTCTTTAAAACGGTTCGCTCAATATCCGCAATGACCGACCGTACAATCTGTTTGTACTTGGGGGTTTTATCATTGGGGTTGAGTTGTAGTTTATACATTTTTCCGAATAATTTTAAAGCATGCGGGAGCGAACCCCCGCGTTAGTATCATCTCACAAAAGCAACAGCCACCCCGCCATCTACATTCAGAATATTTCCGGTCGATTTAGCCAGGCTGCCATCTACAAAAACGCGTACGGCTTTGGCTATGTCTTCTGTCAATATCTCTTCGTTCAGAAGTGTGCGTGCTGCATACATTTTGGGCAGGTCTTCTACTTTAATACCATAAGCCTTTGCACGGCCTTCGGCCCAGTCGCCTTCCCATATTTTGCTACCGCGTAGCACGGCATCGGGGTTAACTGTGTTTACACGTATTTTATCTTTGCCCAGTTCTGCTGCCAATAAGCGGCTCATGTGCGCCTGCGCGGCTTTGGCTGTGCCATAACCTACGTTGTTTGGCCCGGCAAATAAAGCATTTTTGCTGGCAATGTTAACAATGTCTCCATCTAATGCTTGTTTGCGCATTATCTTCACAGACTCCTGCGATACAAGGAACTGGCCTTTCACCAGCACATCCTGCAAGATATTCCAGTCGGCTAGCGTATGGTCTTCCAATGGTTTTGAGATAGACAAACCGGCACAGTTAACCACAATATCTACCCCGCCAAATTGCAATACACCCTGTTTAAGGGCTTCGGCAATAGGTTCTGGCTGCGTCACATCAATTTTAACTGTCAATACCACGTCTTTGCCATACTTTTTGCGTAGTTCGGTTTGAGTTTCTTCCAGCAAATCACGGTCGGCAGCAATAATACAGGCACCTTCCTTCAGTAGTTCTTCACAAATGGCTTTGCCAATACCCCCGGTACCACCTGTTACAAAGGCTATTTTGCCAGATAATGATTTTGGCTTGGGCATACGCTGTAATTTTGCTTCTTCCAGCAGCCAGTACTCAATGTTAAATGCCTCCTGTTCGCTAAGGCCCACGTATTCTGATATCGCCTCGGCGCCTTTCATTACATTTATGGCGTTGGTATAAAATTCAGCAGCTACGCGTGCGGTTTGCTTGTCTTTAGCAAAAGAAAACATACCAACCCCCGGATACAGAATTACTACCGGGTTGGTATCTCTTATAGCGGGGCTGTCGGCATGTTTGCAACGTTCATAATAAGCGGTATAGTCGGCTCTATAGGCCTCAAACTGGGCTTCTATTGCTTCTTTGGTGGTTCCGCTTAGTACCAGCGGACGTATTTTGGTACGCAAGAAGTGGTCGGGGCAGCTTGTGCCTTTTTGTGCCAGTCTTTCGAGGTCGTTTGAGTTCACAAATTCAAGCACGCGGGCATCGTCAGTAAAATGACCCACCATGCGTCTGTAGCTTGATGCCAGCCCTCTTAGCACTGGCATAATTTCTGCCGCTGCAGTTTTTCTGTCTTCTGCTGCTTTTGACTCTATTCTGGAGCCACCAAACACAGGGCGTTTTTTGCCGTAATTCTGCTCCAGATACACTGACGCCATTTCTATAACCTCAAGCGTGTTCAGGTACGACTCGTAAGACGTGTTACCCCAGGTAAACAAGCCATGCCCACCAAGAATGACACCTCTCAGATTCGGGTTGCTTTTAACTGTTTCTTCAAGTTGAAGGCCTAAATCAAAACCAGGGCGCTGCCAGGGCAGCCAGGCTATGGTATCGCCCCATATTTCTTTCATAATCTGGTCGCCGTCTTTGCTGGCCGCAATGGCTATCAGGGCATCGGGGTGCAGGTGGTCTATATGTTTAAATGGCAGTAAACCGTGCAGCGGGGTATCTATAGAGGGGGCGGCACATTTGGGGTCAAAAAGGCAGTGGTCAAACAAGCCCACCATTTCGTCTTCAAACGCCAGACCTCTGTAACGTATTTTCAGAGTGTGCAGGCGGTCAACATACAAATTGGCACAGCCTTTTCTGGTAAGGGTGCCTATGTCTCCGCCCGAACCTTTCACCCACATTACTTCTACGGGCTCACCTGAAAGCGGGTCGGCTTCGGTTATTTTGCATGAAGTGTTGCCACCGGCATAATTGGTCAGGCGTAGGTCGGCTCCGAGCAGGTTTGAACGATAGATGAAGAGGTCAACTTCATTATTGGCTAATTCGGCGGCTTTGTTGTGGTCCCACAGGTAGCTAACATGGTTGAATGTCAGGGTATTTTCCATGCTTTTATTTCAAATTTTGTTGCAGTAAATCTTATAATTTACCGGCAAACTTCGGTAATTTTTTGAAGATATCTTCATGTACTCTCCTGCAAGCCTGTTTTTTAAAGAAAAGTTTTACAACGGTGTTACCTATAGTACAAAAAAATAAGGCGCCAGATTAGCCAGCACCCTATTATCGTAACCCAAAAAGTAAAAAATATTCTTTATGATGTCTTACTATGACATCCTGATAGTCGTCTTTAATTTGATGGTTGAAGAAACATTTTGCCCTGTTGTTCTCAGATATTTCCGGTATTTTCGCCGGAAATCAGCAGCTTTTCTTCTTGAAATAACAATTTTTTCGTCCTGAATCAATACTTCCCCACCACGACAATTAAAGTATAGGTCTTTAACGTGTTCAAGGTTAATAATGTAAGAACGGTGTAATCTGACAAAGTTGACAATCTCATTCAATTCTTCTTCAAAAATTCGCAGAGTTTTTGAACTTATGATTTCTCTACCATCAGCCAGTTTAAATATCGTATAATTCTTAGCACTTTTCAGATACAAAATATCGCTGAGATTAACCATGTTGCGTTTTCCTGCAACTCTCATGGATAAATTTTCTACGGCAGTTTGGCTTTCCATCTGTTGGACTACCTTAAACCCTTCAGTACTGAACGGTGTCTTGTAAATCAGCTTACTCATTCTTCACGGAAAGCTTAAAATTAAAAATATAAGGCAATTTAAACCGGGGCTGAAACTGGTACAACAACGATTCGGTAAATGGCAGAAAAGAATAGATAAGTGGCGTGAATGATATTGTGTCTTGCTTTTATACAATTTTGTGTTTTTGGGGGTATCTGGCGACACAAAAAAACAGGTCTGATTAAGATATTTTTATATAAAAGTTGAGGTTTCTTGCAAATTTATATCCACTTAATCAAATACCAAACTGGTAATACCGGTTCAGGGAATTGCTTAGCAAGCCGTTTGGTGGTTTTTCGGATAAAAAAATATAATACCGGGCAGTTTCGGTGTCAGCTTCATTATATATTGCTTAGCCACTCCAGGAACTCAGCTTTACGCCTGCGCGATACCGGCAGTTCGGTTCCCTGATCAGTAGTAATGGTGCCGCCTTCTCCTTTTGTATAGCGTTTGATGTAATCGCGGTTAACTAGGAAAGAATGATGGATACGGAAGAAATCATAATTTGCCAGCAAATCTTCAAAATCCTTAATACTTTTTGAGACCGTAATTTTCTGATTATCGTTCAGGTATATATGTGTATAGTCTTCGTCGGCTTCGCAATAAATAATACTATTGACAGGCACGAACTGAAAGCCATTCAGTATTGGTAAAGGAATTTTATTGGTTTTGTCGCGGGGGTTTCTAAGATTCTGGATCAGATGATTAAAGTTCTGCTGGCTGTTTCTTTTCTCTATCCGTTCTTTTGCTTTGGCTATTGCCTGCTTTAGCTCTTCAATATTAATTGGTTTTAGTAAGTAGTCTAAGGCGCTGAATTTAATGGCGGTAACAGCGTAGTGGTCAAACCCGGTTGTAAAAATTACTTCAAACTTGGGGTTACTGAATTTTTCAAGCAAATCAAAACCACTGCCATGCGGCATCTCTACATCTAAAAAAACTATATCGGGTGATTTTTCCTGAATAAGCTGATACGCCTCTTGTATTGAGTTGGCAGTACCTATTACTTCAACTTCTGTAGAACAGAAAAGATAAATGATACTGCTCAGGGTTTCAACACTTCGGTTTTCGTCATCAACAATGATAGCCTTATACATAAAAAGATATGTTTTTTAATTTGCTTTCTGCCAGATAAACCAGCAAAGTAAGTGGACTCATTTTGAAAGCCACAAAAATAATTAAAGATACTAAGTTTTAAAGCATTGGTTACCGATTACTTATCAGGGCCGTTAAGATAAATTAACCGAATCTAGTGGAATTCAGGGAATTTAATCTCAATAGTCGTGCCAATGTCTACCCCGGGTTCATAGGGGGGCTTCAGACGGTCTTCAACCATAAAATGAATATCGGCATCAGCAATTAAATTAAAAGTATGCAAACGTTCTTCGGTTATTTTTAGGCCCTGCGATTTATAACCTTTCCTTGATTTCGACTGAATCTGTTTGGCTTTATCACGCCCTACGCCATCATCTTCTATTCTGCAAACCAGGTACTTGCCCTGGTTATAAAAACTCATATACAGATTACCTTTGCCCTCTTTATACCGGAGCCCATGGTTGATAGCATTTTCAATAAATGGCTGCAGAATCATGGTTGGTATTTCAACAAATCTGTCTATATCAGGCGCCACGTGTAAATGAAACTCAAACTTGTTTTCAAATCGCATCATTTCAATTTCAACATACAGGCTCAAAAGCTTTATTTCGTCGGCAAGTGTAATGTACTTACTACGAGACGAGTCGAGGAAAAGCCTGATAAGATTTGCAAATTTCGATAAATAATTGTTCGCCGAGATGGTGTCACGGTTTAATATGAAGCTTTGCACAGCATTCAGGGCATTAAATACAAAATGCGGGTTCATCTGCAACTGAAGTGTTCTGAGCTCTAACTCAGTTACCTGCCGGTGATGCCGCTGCTCTTCGTCAGACCAGAATTTCAGGAAGCGTTCCCGGCCATAAAAAAGACCAAAAAGTGTAATAAAGCAAACACCCCAGAACCACCAGGAACGCCACCACGGATACTCAATCTTAAATTCTATTACGGCTGGCAGGCTTTCTACCTTGTTGGTGTCAATGGCTTTTACCTCAAAATGATAGGCAGCCGGTTTCAGGCTGTCAACTTTTGCTGAATTACCTTTGGCTATTGACCAATCAGTAGACTTGGGTCCTTCAAAGCTGTCTTCAACAATGCGATATTTAAAAATTAACGAATCACGTGCAGGAGGCGTTACAGCAAAAGTAAATTGCAGCACATTGTGGTCGTAATCAACAACATAACTCTTATTTAACGAAACCTCTCTGCCTGCTATTTCAACATGGGTAATTTTTGCTTTAAAATTATTATTATTTTTCGACGCCCCTGCTTGTTGACTGTAAACCGAATAACTCACAAAAAAACATAAAAAAACTATTTTTAGGGGGAGCTTTAGCATTGTAAAAATAGGTGTTTTGGAACAAAGTAACCTGATGATGTAAAAATACGGGTTATAACGTTAATCTAAAAACAGGAGCCGTTTTTTGTTAAAAACAATGCAAATGTGGTGCCAGAAGAGCAGATGCAGCAGATTTATGAAGAAAAAAAGAGGCAAAATGCAAAAAAAGTGTGTCTGGCTTCAAAGCAAGGCCAGACACACCTATTGACTATACAAGATTCAGTTCTGTCTGAATTGATTTTACTTTTTCTTTAAGTGCAATCAGGGTGGCATCAAACTCATCTTTTTTCTTAAGATTTGCTCTTACACCAATGTAGAACTTGATTTTCGGTTCAGTACCCGACGGGCGGCAGGTAAACTTGGTGCCGTCAACAGTAAAGAACTGTAATACATTAGACGCCTCAATGCCCAGCTTGCCAGCTGCTATAGCGGTGGTTTCGCCGGTTTTCAGGTCTGTTGATGTAAGGGCTTTGTAGTCGTCCATCCGTATAACCTTTGAGCCCGCAATGCTCTTAGGAGGGTTGGTTCTGAAATCAACCATCATCTGCTGAATTTCTTCAGCACCGGTTTTACCTTTTTTGGTAAGAGAAATCAGTCCTTCATAATAGAAACCGTTTTTCTGATACATTTCAGCCAGGAAGTCGAACAAGCTAATGCCCTGGTCTTTGGCAAATGCTGTCAGCTCGGCAATCATAGCGCAACTGGCTATGGCATCCTTGTCGCGTACTTTGTCGCCAATCAGGTAGCCATAGCTTTCTTCACCACCACCAATGAAGGTCTGTTCACCTTCCAGCTCACGTATAACCTGTGCAATATATTTAAAACCAGTAAGGGTATTATAGCAGTTTACACCTGCTTTAGCCGCCATTTCGTCTATCAAATCAGTAGTAACAATGGTTTTGGCAACAAACTCTTTACCGGTTAGTTTTTTAGCTTTTTTCCAGGCTTTCAGCAAATAATAAATAATTAAGCTGGCTGCCTGATTACCGTTTAACAGTTGCCATTCGCCTTTCGGGTCTTTCACGGCCATACCTACGCGGTCGGCGTCTGGGTCGGTTGCTATTACAAGGTCGGCATTCAGCGCTTTGGCTTTTTGCAGCGCCAGGTTCATGGCCTCATGCTCTTCGGGGTTCGGATACACCACCGTCGGAAAGTTTCCGTCTGGTGTAGCCTGCTCTTCAACAATGTTAACGTTCGTGAAACCCAGTTGGGCCAGCGCTTTAGGTACCATGGTGATACCTGTACCGTGTATAGAAGAGAAAACGATGTTCAGGTCTGACTGGCGTTTAATCATGCGCGGATTCACGCAAATGCTTTTTACGGCTTTCAGATAGGCTTTGTCAACCGCTTCGCCTATCATTTTTATACGTTTCTTTACACCTTTAAATTTGATGTCTTTTACGTTGGTAATGGCGTTTACTTCGGCTACAATGTTTTTATCGTGCGGCGACACCACCTGCGAGCCATCAACCCAGTACACTTTATAACCGTTGTATTCTCTTGGGTTGTGTGAGGCCGTAATCACAATGCCACTCTGGCAACCCAGATGCCGTACCGTAAACGATAACTGTGGCGTAGGGCGTAATTCTTTATATAAATAAACCGTAATACCGTTGGCAGATAGGATATCGGCAGCCACACGCGCAAACTCAGGCGAGAAGTTGCGGCTGTCATGCGCAATAGCCACTTTTATTTCCTGATCCGGAAAAGTCTTGTTAAGATAGTTAGCCAATCCCTGCGTGGCAGCTCCAACAGTGTATTTGTTCATGCGGTTAGAGCCAACACCAATTTCACCGCGCATTCCACCTGTTCCAAACTCCAGATTCTTGTAGAAAGAGTCGGTTAGTTGGTTTGCGTTGTTGTCGTCAATAAGTTTCTGAATAGCAGTTTTGGTTTCTTCATCATACCTGCCTTTAAGCCAGGTATTGATATTCTTCTCAGCTGTTGTATCTAATGTAAGATTTTTTAGCATGACTAGTCCGGATGATTTTAAATTTAAAAGTTTTGGGCAAATTAAAACAAGATTTTTATGTTTTTCAAAAATGATTCAGTTTTTGCCAATAATTATTTAAATGTAAATAAAAAAAGGCATAAAAGCCTGTTTTTATGGCACTTTAGCAGGAAAACAGAGCTACCTGAAACGCTCAAAAAAAGTTGAAAACTATATATGATACCGGTTAGTCTATCGGTTTTTCTGATTTTCAAATCTTTTATCTATTTTTAGCAAAATCTTCATTCATACCATAAAAACAATGAAAAAGTACTTTATCTTTAGCTTGTTGCTATGCTCATTGGTTGGGCTGGCGCAAGACAAACCTAAACCACCACTTACCTGGAAAGACGTAGCCAACTGGAAAGCTATCCCTGCATTTGGAGGAACCCAATTATCGCCTGATGGCAGCTGGTTTGCCTATGTGTTGAACCCCAACGAGGGCGATGCCGAACTGGTAGTCAGAAAAACGAGCGACACCACTAAAATCAAGTACCCGCTTGGGGCAGGTACCTTTTTTAACATGAGTTTCTCTGACAACTCAAAATGGCTTGCCTTTAAGGTGTACCCAAAAGACAAAGACAAAAAAGCTGCAGCCAAGGCTCCGGCAGCCAAGCCTTTACCCGATAAAGTATTCCTGATAAATCTGGCCAGTAAAAAGAAAACAGAGTTTGACAGAGTACGTAGTTTTGACTTTAATGGTGAGCAGTCGTCAGTACTGGCTTTGCATCTGACTCCTGCCACGCCTCCCGGCCCACCAAACGCCGATGCCGCCAAAGGGTCAGATTTATTGCTTTATGAACTGGCTTCCGGCAAAACCCAGAACATCGGTAATATTGCCGATTACGCATTTAATAAAAAAGGAGACTGGCTGGCGCTGACAGTAGATGCCGCCGAAAAAGCAGGCAATGGCCTTTGGCTACGCAATATGACCAGCAACGTAGTAATGATTCTTGACAATGACAAGGCCAGCTATAAATCGCTGAGCTGGACAGAGAAAGGAGATGGGCTGGCACTTCTGAAAGGCATAAAAGATGAGAAATTTAAAAACGACCTGTACAGCGTATTAGGTGTGAAAAACTTTAGCGGAGTGCCTGAACTGGTAACTTACGAGCCTAAAAAAGATACGGTGGCTTTTCCGAAAGGTATGACTATCAGCGGTAACAGAACGCCGTATTGGTCGGAAGATCTGGGCAGATTATACTTTGGTATTGCCAAAACCGAGCCCGCCAAGAAAGAAACACCAAAAGCCGAAACTAAAAAAGACACGGTAAAAAAAGAGAGTGATGCTGAAAAACTGGCTAAAATAAAAGCCGATACAAGCATTAAGACCATTGAAGATTTGGCCAAGGCCATCAGCAAAGTAAAAGCAGATACTACCAGAAAAGTTGCCGCCGCACCAGCTGATGCCAATAAAGAAAAGCCCGATATGACTATCTGGCACTGGCAGGATAAACGCTTGCAGTCTCGCCAGCAGGTGCTTGAGAATCAGGATAAAAACTTCAGCTTTATTGCCAATTATGATATTGCCGCCAAAAAGTTTTTAAGACTGACAGACAGTAGCCTTAAGAGCCTGAATGTGGCGCCCAAGCAACTGTATGGCGTAGGGAATGATATAACCAATTATGAGCTTGATAATAATCTGGACGGCCAAAATTATGCAGATATTTATGTGGTAGACCTTGGCACCGGTAAACGCACTAAAGTATTAGAAAAGCACTATATGCCCAACTTTTATGCAAGCCCGATAGCATCGCCGGATGGCAAAAAGTTCTTGTACTGGAAAGACGGCAGCTGGATGGTTTATAATATGGAATCCCAGGCTTCTCTCAATATTTCAAGCAAGGCAGGCACTTCTTTTGTAGATATTGAAGACGACCATAACGTACGTAAACCGCCTTATGATGTTTTTGGCTGGACTAACGACAGCCGCTTTGTACTCGTGGGTGATGGTTGGGATATCTGGAAATTATCTGTCGATGGCTCAGCAACTCCGCAAAACCTGACCAAAAATGGTAAAGCAGAGCAGATTCGTTATCAGAACAGATATGTACTAGACCCTGAAGAAAAAGGTATTGATCTTGCAAAAACGCAATACATCAGAACATACGGAGAATGGACCAAGAAAAGCGGATTTGTTGCGCTTGAAAACGGACAATTAAAAACCCTTTTGTGGGAAGATACCTCTGTAGGTAGCCTTACCAAAGCTAAAAAAGCAAACGCTTATGTGTTTACGCGCCAGACCTTCAAGGCCTCGCCTGAATACTACCTTTCTACCACGGCTGGCTTAGAAAATGCACAACAGCTTAGCCAGAACACCCCATTGCTGAATAATTATGCGTGGTCTCCTTCCGTAAGGCTGATTGATTACAAAAGCGATAAGGGCGATAAACTTCAAGGTGCTTTATTTTTACCGGCAGGCTATGAAGCAGGTAAAAAATACCCTACTATTATTTATTATTACGAAAAGTTATCTCAAACCCTTAACAGCTTTGCTAATCCGTCATATCCGGGTGGGGGCTGGAACCCAAGTGTATATACTTCAAACGGTTATGCTGTATTTATTCCGGATATTGTTTATAAACTAAACGACCCGGGTATGTCGGCAGTATGGTGTGTTTTACCGGGCGTAAAGGCAGCTATCAAAACCGGAATCATCGATGAAACCAAAATGGGTATTCACGGACATAGCTGGGGTGGTTACCAAACCAGTTTCTTAATTACCCAGACCAATATGTTCAAAGCTGCTGCCGCAGGTGCACCTTTAACGGATATGATTTCGATGTATAACCTGATTTACAAAAACTCGGGTTCATCTAACGGCGCTATTTTTGAGGCCTCACAAGGCCGCTTGCTACCACCCTGGGAAAACTGGGAGGCTTACAACCGCAACTCGCCATTGTATCATGTAAAGAAAGTAAATACGCCATTGTTGTTATTACACAACGATGCCGACGGAGCCGTTGACTTTACACAGGGTATTGAATACTATAATGCCCTGCGTCGTCTGAAAAAACCGGTGGTTTTGATACAATATAAAGGCGAAAACCACGGATTGGCTAAGTTACCTAACCGCAAAGATTACGCTGTGCGTATGATGGAGTTCTTCGACTACCACCTGAAAGGCAAACCTGCCCCGGATTGGTTAGAAAAAGGTATCGACCGCCTAAGGTTGGACGATCACCTTGAAAAGCGAGCCATGAGCGCGGAGTAAGAGGAATGAGTTAAACGCAAAAGCCTGTTTTAAGCATTTACTGGCTTAAAACAGGCTTTTGT
Source organism: Emticicia sp. 21SJ11W-3 (assembly GCF_024138715.1). Taxonomy (GTDB): domain Bacteria; phylum Bacteroidota; class Bacteroidia; order Cytophagales; family Spirosomataceae; genus Emticicia; species Emticicia fluvialis. The sequence goes on along the minus strand of NZ_CP092074.1, from coordinate 4,908,592 downwards.
TATTAATCAAAACCATCACTTTATCCTAAAAGCCGCCTTCATTTTATAGCTGAGCTTTATTTTCTGATACTCAAGGCTGCTGTCTTCCATGGGTGCGGCATCGGCTTTCATCATTCTTACGTTAGCCAGCATGGGTTGTGGTGAGTAATACTGGTCTTCCTGTTCTTCAATGGTCAGCACATCACCTACTTTTTCGTTGATAGATTCAAGCAGATAGGTTGCCTTTTCTTTTGCAGCCTGTAAGGCTTTGATTTTTATCTCTTTTCTGTATTCTTTAATCTTAGAATGGTCAACGTGGTCAATAGAAACGTACTCAATGCCCCGGTCGTCAACCCCGTCCAGAATCACATCAGACTTATACAAGTTGTTCAGTTTCAACATATATCTTTTACCTTCCAGAAAATACAAAGGCTTTTTCTTGCCTGTCCAGTTTCTATAGCCAGATATCGAGCCAATGGTCAGGTTCTCTCTCGGTATACCAGCTTTGGTTATGGATGCTATCAGCTGTTTTTCAAGCACATCAATAGCAACCTTGTCTTTCTGGTTTTTTTCGTCTTTAAAATACTCTTTTAAAGAGATAGCAAAGTATATTTCGTCAGGGGTAATTTCCATTTCAGACGAACCCGTCACTTCAATTTTCTTAACCGGTTCTTTGTCGGTTCTGTCTTGTGCGGTTGCGGTAAGAGCCAGGCCTGAAATCAGGAAAGCAAAAAATAATGGTTTCATTGTCTGCGATTTTTATGTTGAGAATTAAAACGTTGTGTCTGGCAAGCATAACGCTCAAACCTGTAGGATTGTTACAAACTTCTCTTCATAAAACTGTTAATCATTCGTTAATGCCTATCTGGTAAACTTCATTCTTTGTCCTTTTATGTGCTCATTAAACTGGCCGTTGGCATATACAATATTGCCCGAAACTACGGTATGCGTTACTTTTGATTGAAATTCGGTTCCTTCAAACGGCGACCAGCCACATTTGCTATACAAGCTGTTTTTGTCTACCAGCGTAGTCGCATTCAAATCAACCAGTGTTAAATCTGCCCAATAGCCCTCTCTGATATATCCCCGTCGCTCAATCTGGAAACAGTCGGCCACTGCGTGCGACATTTTCTCTACGATACGCTCCAAAGAAATTTTTCCTTGTTTATAAAACTCAAGCATAACATTTAGCGAGTGCTGCACCAAAGGTAAGCCAGACGGAGCCTGCCAGTACGATTGCTGTTTCTCGTCCCAGGTATGTGGTGCATGGTCTGTAGCAATAACATCAAAGTGGTCGTCTAGCAATGCCTGCAGCAGCTTATCTTTGTGCCCATGTTTAATGGCAGGGTTGCATTTTATCTGGTTGCCCAGTTGTTTATAATCTTCGGCGTCAAACCAAAGATGGTGTACGCATACTTCAGAGGTAATGTGTTTGCCGGCTATAGGGCCTTTCTCAAATAGTGGTATTTCTTCACTGCTTGAAATATGCAGAATGTGCAACCTGGTTTTGTGTTTTTTAGCCAGTTCTACTGCCATTGATGAAGATTTAAAGCAGGCCTCTTCGTTTCTGATAATAGCATGGGCATCATACGGCGGGTTGTCGCCATATAGGGTTTTATATTTTTCAAGGTTTGCTTTTACGGTGGCTTCGTCTTCGCAATGGGTAGCAATCAAGGCCGGAAAGTTAGCAAACACTTTTGATAACACGTGTTCGTCATCTACCAGCATATTACCGGTTGAGCTACCCATAAAAATCTTTAGCCCGCATACGTTCTGAATATCCGTGCGCATTACCTCATCATAATTATCGTTCGATGTACCCATATAAAATGAGTAATTGGCCAGCGAGGTTTCTGCTGCTATCTGGTATTTATCGGCCAGCAGGTCCTGGGTAAGGGCATTCGGCACGGTATTAGGCATTTCCATAAAGCTGGTAGTGCCGCCGGCAACTGCGGCTTTGGCCTCAGTGTAGATGTTAGCTTTATGAGTAAGCCCGGGTTCACGAAAATGTACCTGGTCGTCAATTACACCCGGAAGCAGGTATTTACCTGTTGCATCTATAAAACGGTTGGCTTTATGGCTTGATAAATCGCTGCCTATCTGTTCAATAATACCGTCTTTAATGAACACATCGCGTGGTTCAATCTTTCCTTCATTTACCAGCAGGGCATTTAGTATAAGAATAGTCATTTGTGCTAAGTGTAAAGTTTGGCACGAAATTAATAAAAATTAGATGTGCCTGATTGAAATAATTAAAGATAAAGGCATTACCGCTATAAAGAAAAAGGGATAATTGATTTGCAATTACCCCTGTGTAATACGGTTATAAGTTCAGGTTAAATCATTCTTCTAAGTTTGAAACTGGTAAATTTGAGTTCTCCTTTCCGCCTGATAAACAATTCAACATCTTTGCCCTCTTTGCGCGACAAAATCTTGTAAATCTCGCTGATAGCCAGGTTTTTAACATTCTGATTGTTGACAAAAATCAGCTCGTCGCCTTCTCTTAGCCCGGCTTCATAAGCCGGCGACTGCTCAAGAACCCTGCTGACGTAGTATTCATTGAAGTGGTCGCCTCTGGCACGCACATCAAGGCCGCTCATGTCATGCTCAAAACTTTCTTTCATCCGGTTCTTAATTGGCTTCATAATCATGTAGCCGTCTCTGTAGTTAAGCGTTACGGTAAAGCGTCTTAACAGTTCGCAACCAATGCTTCCTTGCCTGCCTTCGTTAGAGGGGGGGAATTTCATACTAAATGAAAGGCTGTCGGGGAAAGAAGCCAGTATATCCTGCATTTCCAGGGTACCCATACGTATCTTATCAACCCGGCCTATGTGGCCGTTAATTTCTCCGTTTAGCCCGCGGCCCAGGTTGGCACGCATTACTTTTTGAGGCAGTTGTATGGGCTCTTTTTCGCTGGCGCTTAGCAGTAAGGCATGCCCGGCACCGGTATCTATAACCAGGCGCATAGGTATCTCTTTATTGTTGCTTACCATGGCAATGGCGTCAGTGTATGGCTTTGACTGCGTGAGCACAATAGGGTAGATGGTTCCTAAAGACTTTTTGTATCTGAACTTGTTAGGGTCGGTCAGGTAGAGCATCTTTTCCTCAAAATTGATGGTTACCACAAAATTGCTGAAAATATCGTGCCCGAAAATACCATGTATAGGCACACCCAGAAACTCAGAGAGCTTAAGCACGTCTTCGTCCAGCACAACAATGTTTTGCTGAGATGCTACGATGTCGCCAATCTGAATGCGGTGGCCAACTGATACGCTGGCCGATAAATCTCCGCCTTCGCCTGCACCGGTTAGTTTAACGCGTCTTATATACTTCAGGTCAAGAGATTTGGCACGCTGGGGGTCTGTAATAATGGTAGAGGTAACACCTGTGTCTAATATAAAACGTAGGGTGTCAGAATCATCAAGGGTAGCTTTTAAAACTATGAGATTCGCGTGCAGGTCAAACGGAAACCGGGCAAATTTTTGATGCTTTCCTTTAAAATGATACCCGTATCGGGTATCTTTCTTCCTGTCTTTTTGAGCAAAAGCCAATTGGCTTGTTATCAATAAGAGGGCTATGATGCAGAGCTTGTACAACTTTTCCATAGCTATAGCCTTTCTGTAAATCTGTTTCGGTATTAAAATCCTAAGGAAATTTAGAATAATTCTAATAAAAAACAAAAGTTTTTCGAAAAGAGTTTTAAGTTTAGCCCATTTTTTAGAAAAATTAAGGCCATATTCTAAATTTCCTTACTATTAACCCGCTTTAACAGATTGCACATACTTCACCACATCGCTGCGGATGTCGGAAGAAGCCTGAAGTACACGTATAAACTGGCTGCCGATAATAGCGCCGGCAGCATATTCTGAAGCTTTTGTGAAGGTTTCGTGGTCTTTTATACCGAACCCTATTAAACGTGGGTTTTTCAGGTTCATGGCATTTACCCGGTTAAAGTATTCTTCCATTACTTCTGAAATACCAGATGTTTTACCAGTAACGCTGGCGCTGCTCACCATGTAAATAAATCCGTCTGATATCTCGTCGATACGGCGTATACGGGCTTCGGTGGTTTGTGGCGTAATCAGGAAAATGTTTAACAGGCCGTATTTGTCAAATACAGGTTTGTACTCTTCATAGTATTCTTCAGTGGGCAGGTCTGGCAGAATCAGACCATCAACACCAACCTCCTGGCATTTACGGCAGAAGTTTTCTATACCAAATTGTAAAACCGGATTGATATAGCCCATCAGAATAACAGGTATCTGTACCTTCTGGCGCATGTTTTGCAGTTGCTCAAAAAGCACTTTCAGGCTCATGCCATTATCCAATGCAATCTGGTTCGACTGCTGAATGGTTTCGCCATCAGCCACTGGGTCTGAGTAGGGCATGCCAATCTCGGCCAGGTCGGCTCCGGCCTCCTGCAATGCCTCCAGTATAGGCATGGTATCGTTTAAAGTCGGGTATCCGGCAGTAAAATAGAGATTCAATACGCTATTAAGCTTAGTTTGAAAAAGCTTTGTAATACGATTCATATAGCTATCAGGAAAAAATAAAGCGAAGAAGAAAATGCAGGCGAATGCTTATGATCACAAATCAGACATTCGCCCGGAAGCGGTATATTATTTGGCAGCCCAGTAATCAAGTACCAGTACTTTGTCTAAATGGGGCCCCAGTACGCCAACAAATGCTTTATGAGCAGGATGAGGCAGGTACACTTCACGGTCTTTTTCTGTTTTGAAACTTACAAAAAACAGGTGTGTGAAACCCTGATTCAGATTTTCTGGGCTGTTGTTGGTTCCCCACTCGAAATCCGCAATTTCTTTAATCTGTTTGGGTAGCGCTCTGAAAGCATCTTCTACTTTTTTGATGTCTTCAGGACTGCTCGAATCTTTGAATTTGAATAAAACAGCGTGGCGAAGTAGTTTCGCAGGCTCTTTTTTTTGTGCATTTGCCATGTAACTGAATGATAGTAAAGCGATTGCTAATAGAAGGGTTCTCATTTTTATTTTGAATTTTGATTGGCTGATGTTACTATAGGGCGGCTGGTTTACAGGTATTTCATGTAAGTAGCCAGGTCTTTGTCTCCACGGCCCGATAGATTTATAACTACGGTTTCATCTGAACCTGCTTTCAGGTATTGTAAAGTTGCCAGTGCATGAGCTGACTCAATAGCCGGTATGATACCTTCCAGCTTGGTTAATTCAAAACCTGCCTGTATAGATTCATCATCAGTGATTGCAAAGAACTTAGCCCGCCCGGACTCCCACAAATGTGCATGCAAGGGGCCAATACCGGGATAATCAAGCCCTGCAGAAATACTGTGGGGTTCTACCACCTGCCCGTCTTCAGTTTGCATCAGAATACTCTTGCTGCCATGCAAAACCCCCGGTTTGCCCAGAAAAGTGGTGGCGGCAGATAAGCCTGAATAAATGCCATGCCCGCCTGCCTCGGCTGCAATTAACTGCACCTCCGGCTCGTCAAGAAAATGATAGAAAGCGCCGGCTGCATTTGAGCCTCCACCCACACAGGCAATTACGTAGTCTGGGTTTTCTTTCCCGGTTTGTTCCAGCAATTGTGAACGCATTTCTTCAGAAATAACCGACTGGAAACGCGCAACCATATCCGGGTAAGGGTGTGGGCCAACCACACTGCCAATAATGTAGTGGGTATCAACCGGATTATTAATCCAGTGCCTCATTGCTTCGTTGGTTGCATCTTTCAGGGTTTTAGACCCGCTGGTTGCAGGGCGGACTTCCGCACCGAGCATTTTCATACGGGCCACATTGGGCGCCTGCCGCTGAATGTCGATTTCACCCATGTAAACTATACATTCAAGCCCCATTAGTGCACAAACGGTAGCAGTAGCTACGCCGTGCTGGCCGGCGCCGGTTTCGGCTACAATTTTATTTTTTCCCAGGCGTTTGGCCAGCAATATCTGCCCTATGGTATTGTTTACCTTATGTGCGCCTGTATGGCACAGGTCTTCTCGTTTCAGATAGATATTGGTATTGTATTTTTCTGAAAGACGATTGGCCAAATATAAAGGTGTAGGGCGGCCTACATAGTTTTTCAACAGACCATGAAACTCTTCCTGAAAATCAGGGCGGTAGATAATATCCAGGTAATTCTGTTGTAGCTCTTCTACATTCGGGAAGAGCATTTCAGGAATATAGGCGCCTCCAAACTGGCCATAGTAGCCCTTTTCGTTCACACCAAATGCTGTTTCCTTCTCTTTAGGTTGTTCTATGCTCGTCATTTTTCCTTAGTTGTTCTATGTCGTTCAAATCTCTTGGTCTTCCTGCGGATTTTTTTGCTTCAATTAAATCAGAATAATTAATTAAATTGATTTGCAAATTTTCCTCTTTGAATAGAATATGGTTAGCAAATGCTTCGTCGAAAGTTAATCCTTTCAAATTAGTTAATATCTCTATAGATGAGGGTGGTCTGCCAAATGTAAAAACGTCGTATTTTGTTATATCCAAAAAATTGTTGAATGTCATATCAAATACTGGTAAACCAAATTCATCAAATGCGGCAACCAATTTCATGTAATTATCAGCTGTTCTATTTACCCACAAGTCTAAGTCACCTGTGGTTCTTGCATAACCATGTAAAATTACAGAGTAACCACCAACGAGTAAATAATCAACGGAATGATTGTTTAATGCTTGAATAAAATCCCGAAAATCCTCATTGAAAATGTTTGCCATCAGGCTTCATGTTTACGCATTGAAAAAATGGTTTTGTCTACTCTGGGAGGGTTATCTATGCTATAATTATAAGCTACACTATTTAAGTAGCACGCTGCATTTAGTCTGTCTGATGCGGATTGATCGAACCAGAAATCCTTTATGCGTTTTTCATTGTCTTCATGCTTGCCTGCCCAAAAAGCTGTTCTGTCAAATCTGAATTTTTCTGTCATACATTCTCCGATTTCTTTTCCCGCAATTTTGCAATCAATTCTCCTAACTTCTCAATATCTTTCACAGCGGGTTCTGTTTCAAATTTACTGTTAATATCAATGGCATAGGGCTTTGGTGTAATCTGGTCTAAATCATTGAGGTTTTCAAGGCTGATACCCCCAGCCAGGAAATACGGTTTTTCGTTTGTGTATTTTTTCAGAATGCTCCAGTCGAAAGTAACGCCGTTTCCGCCATAACTGTCTCCTTTGGCATCAAACAGAAAAAAATCAACGTGGGGCTTGTAATTGTTTAGCTGGCTGAAAATAAACGACTCATCTAAACGGAATGCCTTAATGATATTGACGCCCTTTGTGCGCAGGCTTTTACAAAAGTCAGGCGTTTCGTTACCATGCAACTGCGCATAGTTTAACCCATACTTTCTGACATTCTGCAAAATGTAGTCAACTGATGCGTTAACAAAAACACCAACTTTCTTTATTTCTCTTGGTATTGATTGTGCAACATCAACATCCAGTTGATTTCCGGCAAATCTGGGTGACTTATCGTACAGGATAAAGCCGATGAAATCAGGTTTCAGTTCTACAAGCGCTTTGATATTTCCGGCATCGCGCATGCCACATACTTTCAGTTTCATAAAGATATTTCCATGCCCTAAAGGAAAATTAATTTTACTCATACTCAGGACAAAAGCATGAACTCAGTAAAACCTGTAAAAGATGTCAAAATTAACACATTTTATTAGATTTCAGCAATAAAATCAGCGAGTTTTGCTCCCGGATTTTCATCCTTCATGAAGGTTTCACCAATCAGAAATCCCTTATATCCGGCCGACCGTAACAAACGGATTGTATCCGGCTGGCTGATACAACTTTCTGAAATTTTCACAATTCCGTCTGGTATTTTATCTGTCAGCCCCAAAGAAGCGTTTACATTGTTTTCAGCAAAGTTTTTCAGGTTTCGGTTATTAACTCCTATAATATCAACGTTGCCAAGCGGGCTTCTGTTCAGTTCTTCTTCATCGTGTATTTCCAGCAATACTTCCAGCCCCAGTTCATGTGCCGTGGCGCTAAGCTGCTGTATCTGTTCAGGGCTCAGGCAGGCTGCAATCAGCAGAATTACGTCTGCTCCCCAGGCCTTAGCTTCGTATAACTGGTAGGTATCTATTATAAAATCCTTTCTTAGAATAGGGGTAGACAGATTGGCCTCTCGTGCTTGTAATAAATCTTCTTTTGCACCACCAAAAAAGTCGGCGTCGGTAAGTACTGACAGTCCCGCGGCTCCGGCCGCTGCGTAGCCCTGCGTAACAGAAGCAACCGAAAGCTGGTCGTTAATAATGCCTTTGGATGGAGATTTTCGTTTATGCTCGGCAATAATACCAGATGAGCCATCGGCCAGAAGTGCGGCTTTCAAAGAATTGGTTTTACGAGAAAATAAAGTCTCTTTGCTTAATGCTTCTATTGAAATACGGGCTTTGGCTTCTGTTACCTCAATGGCTTTGCGTGCAACTATTTTGTCTAAGATGGTCATCTTGTGGTTTTGTTGGTTAGTCTTCTATTAGTTTTCGTAGGGCGTTCAGGGCTTTTTTGCTGGCCAGCGATTCTTTGGCCTGCTCTATTCCTTCGGCAATAGATATACCTCTGGCTACGCTCAAAGCTACACCGGCGTTAGCCAAAACCACATTGGTTTGAGCAGCAGTACCTTTGTTTTCAAGAATATTGATGAGAATACCTGCGGATTCTTCCAGCGTATTACCACCATGCAATGCAGATTGCTCGGTCAGGTCAAAACTAAAATGGGTAGGAGAATGCACTACCACCCCATGCCTGGTGCCAATGTTGAAATCGTTCGTGAACGAAATCTCATCGTAGCCGCCCAGGTCATAAATAATACCAAATTGTGCTGCTGAACGGTTAAACAATTGCGTGTAGAGGTCAAATACTTTCATGTCATATACGCCCGTCAGCTGCTTTTGTACTTTGGCGGGGTTTAGCAATGGCCCCAGCATATTGAAGAAGGTTTTCAGGCCTAATTCTTTACGGATGGGCGCTACGTATTTCATAGCCGGATGAAACAACGGCGCATGCATATAGCAGATACCTGCGGTTTCCAGCTTGCGTTTCAGGAAACCTTCGTCGTTAGTAAATTTTACCCCCAGATATTCCAGTACGGTGCTTGAACCAACGGCCGATGAAACCCCATGATTTCCATGCTTGGCAATGGGCTGCCCTGCCCCGGCCACTACAAAGGCAGAGGTAGTAGAAATATTGAAAGTGTCTTTTCCGTCACCTCCGGTGCCGCAAACATCCATCGGGTCAAAGTCAGTCAGGTCAATGGGCACAGCCAGTTCCAGCATAGCCTGCTGAAACCCCTCCAGCTCTTCAACTGTAACCCCGCGCATCTGAATACCCATCAGAAAAGCAGCAATTTGCGATGAGTTGCTTTCTCCGCGACCGATTCTCAATAGTGCTTCTTTGGCTTCTTCGCTTGAAAGTGTATGGTTTTGAAGCAAAACCTGTAAATATTGTTTCATGCTGAGGCAAATTAATTTTTTAACCAGTTTTCAACCATTTTCACTCCGTGCTGTGTCAGGTATGCCTCCGGATGGAACTGCACCCCTCTCACATCGTACTTTGTATGGGCTTCAGCCATTACAAATCCTTTTTCATCAATAGCAGTTACTTTCAGTTCTGCAGGCATGGTTTCGGGTACCACTGTCCAGGAGTGATAACGGCAAACTTCTATTTTTTCAGGCACACCCCTAAAGAGCAGTTCATCTTTGTCGGTTATCAGGCACGGAGTAGTTACTCCGTGCAATACATCGCCCATGTTATGTAGCTTGGCGCCAAAGGCCTCACCAATTGCCTGATGCCCCAGGCAAACCCCGAAAATGCTTTTCTTGGGCGCATATTCTTTAATGAGGTCAATCATGATTCCGGCTTCTTCTGGTATACCGGGGCCTGGCGAAAGAAGAATCTTGTCATATTGAGCTACTTCTTCCAGAGCTATTTTGTCGTTTCTGAAAACGTCTACATTTCCGCCTAAATCTTTCAGGATATAGACCAGATTGTACACAAACGAATCGTAATTATCAAGAACCAGAATTTTCATTATATACTATTTTTAATGAGTGATTTAGTGATTGTGCGATTGAGTGAATGATTTTTTAATTCACTTTCAACAAATCTATTCTTTCTCCAATTTTCAAAAAATCATATTTCCCCTGCCATTTCAATGGCTTTTCTTAAAGCGGCCAGTTTCAGGTGAATTTCTTTCATTTCCAGTTCTACGTCTGACTTAGCCACTACACCCATACCTGCCTGATAGAAAAGCGTATTGTTTTTGCTGAGGAAAGTCCGGATGGCTATGGCATGGTTAAAATTGCCTTTGAAATCCATGAAGCCGATGGCCCCTCCATAAATGCTGCGGTTGGTAGGCTCAAAACGGTTGATGATGGTCATGGCGTTGTGTTTAGGCGCACCAGACAAAGTTCCGGCCGGGAAAGTATCGGCTACCAACTGCAGCGGGTTGGTGCCTGTGTGCATTTTTCCGGTTACTTTAGATACCAGGTGTATTACATGGCTGTAGAACTGCACTTCTTTAAAAATATCTACTTTTACAGAATCTGAACTGCGCGATAAATCATTGCGGGCCAAATCAACCAGCATCACGTGTTCGGCTGATTCTTTGGGGTCGGCGTGCAATTGACGCGCCAGTTCGGCATCACTTTCATCATCACCTGTTCTTCTGAAAGTACCCGCAATCGGGTGTATTTCGGCTTGTCCGTCCTTAATAAATATCTGTTTCTCCGGTGAGCTGCCGAAAATATGATAATCTCCACCATCAAAATAGAACAGGTAAGGAGAAGGATTAATGGAACGAAGCGCCCTGTAAACGTTGAAATCATCGCCCTCAAATTTTCTCGAAAAACGTCTGGAAGGCACAATCTGGAAAACATCACCACGCAGACAGTGACCAATACATTTTTTGATGATTTCACGCATGTCATCATCATTGATATTGGTTTCTTCTGCTGAATCGGCTTTGAATTGCGAAGTAGTTACTTTAGGATTCTTTACAAAAAACTCAAGCGTTTCAAGCCCGTCTGACAGCGGCTTGGGTTCCTGGCCGTCTGGTGTATAGGTATGCTCAAATATATAGAGCTCATCTTTGAAATGATTGATGGCAATTACATATCGGTAAACTCTATATAGAATCTGCGGAATGGCATTTTCAGGGCTTTTGGCCTGTATTTCTATGTCTTCAAAATATTCAACCGAGTCGTAGGTAATGTGGCCGAATAAACCGTTAGTGATAAATGAGAAATCGGTTTTGGGCATTTCGAACTGAGCCGCAAAGGCTTGCAATACGCCAACGGCTTCTTTTCTGTTATGAAGCGGAAACTGAGCCGTGGTTCCGTCAGGAAATGCCTGTGTTACTATATCGTTATCCAGTTGGAAACTCGCCACCTCGTCGCAGGCTATGTAGCTGAAACTGTTGTGCATGGCGTGGTAGTCGGCACTTTCAAGAATAACCGAATGCGGAAAGTGATTACGGATTCTTTGGAAAATCCCAACCGGGGTCAACATATCGGCCAGTAGGCGTTTGTATCGGGTAGTAATACCAAACTTTTGCATGAGAGTCAGAGGTTTGTGCTAATATTTTTATTAATCAATGTCAGTGCTTCAATAAATTCGGCTCGTCTTTCTGGTGAAATAATAACCGTGTCATATTTACCGAAAGTAATCTCAATCCGGTGTTTGACTGATAAGGCCGGAGAGCTAATCGGGCTATTGGTTTTTTCAATTTTCAGGATATTCTCTATGTCAATTTCCTGCTTAAAAAGAAATCCGCAGATAATAGTCAGCTTACGGTTTTCTATTACATAACAGGTACGAGCCAAAAGGTTAACCATGAATGCTGTTACGCATACCATGATCATCAGCATCGGCCAGGCTTTATCAATTATAGCCGTGGTTATCAGTGCTGAGAACAAACAGAATATCGGCACAAAAAGCCAGTAACTTATTTCTGAATTAAATTTCTGCTGCATGTTTCTGAACAATTTCGGTGCAATAATGACACAAAAAAGGCGGCTTACAGGATGAACTGTAAGCCGCCGGGTATTATATCGTTGAGTCAATACATAGCTACGCTGTTCATCCTTTGTCGGAAGAACGCCACCACCAGATGTTAGCTATAATATTGCGTTGAGTCATTGTTCGTGTTTAAATTCTGGGTACAAAAGTATTGAGTATTTTTTAAAAACAAAGTGTTTTCAAAAAAAAATATGTGAACACTTAACGCGGCCCTGTATCCTTAGAAAACATCCTTCATGTACATCACTTATACGTATCAATAACCCCTCCATTCTGAAACGATACCTCTTTTACCAGACTGGCTGCATTGAAATACAATAGCATCGAGCGCGAGTTGGTCGGGTTCTGGATTTGTTCGCATTGTGGGCCTTTTTCTAAAAAATACACAAATACTTTCTCGTTCCGGCGGCTCAGAATCTGGTAATCATACCGCCCAAAATTATCAACAATCTGGTTTTCTGTCAGTCCCAGAATTTTTGGCCGCAGGTCTTTCAGAGGCTCAATCAGTTTTACTCTTTTGTCTTCACAACCCCCGCGGTCGGTTTTGAAACTCTGTAAATCAAAATCTCCCAAATCTGCCTTTTTATTTTTGCAGGCACCCAGTGCCAAAAGAGCAATAATTAATAGTTTACGCATCATAAATTAAATTTTTACATCTACCATCTGTTTACTTAATCTGCTTTTCTCGGCCATAAAGCCCATCACGTGGCTTTCAATAGATGCCTCAATGGTTGAGGTCAGCAACTCAGGTTTTTTCTGGGCCACTGCCTGCACAAAGTTCCGGGCCAGGCCATAGTCTCCACCGGCATGGCCAGATGCCTGGCTTTTATATTCGGGCAATTCGCTTGCCCGCCATTTTGTGTTCTGTTTCGTTCTGAAATCATAAGTCTGAATCTCGTCCATATCGCCCCATACTTCTCCATGCGAGAACATCAACCTTGTTTTACGCGCCTCAAACGAAGTAAAAGCCTCCATAGCAAAACTAACGGTGGTGCCGCCTTCAAACTCCATGGTGGTGGTATAGTGGTCGGGTTGGTCGTTGATCATTCTATATACACATCGGCCATAAGGAGACGTTTTCAGTTTTTCCATAATCTCATCGCCCTGTTTGGTCAAATCATCGGTTACATCCAGCACCCTGATACGCAGGCGTTGCTTATGATAAATATTAATAGCCGAAAAAGGACATTCTTTTTCTACTTTGCAGCCATCTGTGCAGCGTTCGGTGCTGCCCTCAGGCGCATTTTCTTTTTTAAACCAGGTTAATGAACCATGTGCCGCAACACTTTTGCAAGGTTTGCCGATTACCCATCGTAAAATATCGAGGTCGTGGCATGACTTGGCCAGAATAATCGGGTTAGTGTCTTTAGCTACGTGCCAGTTACCCCGTACATAAGAGTGCGCCATGTGCTGGTATTCAATACCCTCCAGATGGTTCACGCTAATCAGTTTGCCAAACTGGCCGCTCTGTGCTATTTCTTTCAGTTTTCTGAAATACGGCGTATATCGCAATACATGGCAAACGGCTATTGTTCTTTTGGTTTTTTTGGCCATTGCCAATATGTCAAGGCACTCCTGATATGAAGGAGAAATAGGCTTTTCCAGCAGTACATCGTAGCCCATTTCCAGTGCTTTCATGGCCGGGCCATAATGGAGGTCGTCGGGGGTAGAAATGATAATGGCATCAGCAAATTTTGGCACCTTGAAAACGTCTTCCCAGGTATTAAAACGGTGTTTGTCTTCTATATTATGGGCTTTGGCAAATTTATCGTTTCTGAAAGGTATCGGCTCTGCCACACCAACCATATCCAGTTCGTTCGGGAAAGCCAGCGCAAACCGGCCATAAACATTACCACGGTTGCCGGCGCCCAGTACAATAGCTGTTACAGGTTTGTCGAGCGTTATATACCTGTCGTCATCAGGAATAACGATGGGTTCGTCCTCAATTGTTCCGGCAAATGATTCAGCATTTAAAAATGATAAACCGCCGGCAGTAAGGCCAAAGGTTTTAAGAATGTCTCGTCGCGAAAAACTGTCCATAATCAGGTTAGTGTCGTTAGGTTGGTATCCGGATTTGCAAATATAAACCTCCGGCATCAATTAAACTAAGGCTATTGGCAGTAGTTATTTTTGCCATTCCCAAACTTTTAGTTTAGTTACTTTTGCCTTGCCGCCATTACTGAACAACTGCCACTCTAAACTTTGTGCCTCCGGAAAAACCAGGCTTGTTACAGCCGCCTCACCATCATTACCAAATACCTCTACCGACATTTTATCTACAAATATCTGAAGTTTCGCCATTCCTCTTTCAGTTTTCATAGGGCTGGCATCCAGAGAAGCAAAGTTCGGGCTAATGATTTTACCCGAATTAATGCGGTTAATATAAAGCTGTTCGCTGTCTGCCTGATACCCCACCACTGTTTCCTGGCTGGTACCCTGTTTTTTCAGCACTTTTACACCAACTTCACGGGCGCCATTCAGTTCAAACTCTATCTCAATCATGTAAGAATCTGTCATGTTTTTTCTTATCTGGCTTTTGTCACCGTCTACAATTAAGTCTTCCATTTGTACGGTGCCTTTCCAGTTTTTAGCTTTTAAAACCTCTTCTGTCGGTTTTTGCAATAACCTTAAACCATCTTTGGTTCTTTTCAGTGAAATTTCTCTGGGCAAACTCATTTGCCCTTTCCACGGAAAAGTAGGCAGGGCATCGGTATATTGCCAACTGGCCATCCAGCCCAGCATGCTTTTTTTAGGCGCATGAGTAAACGGAATAGCCGCATAAAAGTCTTTTCCGTACTCAACATACAGCTTTGTATCTGCCGGGTTATCATTAGTAAATTTTTTGCCGTCAAAATCCCCCACAAAATACTGCATTCCCACAAAATCCTGATGCGGGCTGCTTGACGATAGCATTAGAACCCATCGCGATGCTTTTTCTCCTTCAATGGGCAGTTCAATTAATGAGGGGCACTCCCATATTTTTCTAACATCCCCCTGTCCGCCAAATTCGCTCAGAAAAGTCCAGTCGGTCAGGTTTTTTGAACCATAAATATGAGCCTTGAACTCTGTAGGTAACACAACTACCAGTATCCATTGTTTGGTTGGCTCGTGCCAAAACATATTCGGGTCGCGGAAATCCTTCATTACCTTTCCGTTCGGTAGCGGTACGGGAATAATGGGGTTTTTCTGATATTTGGTCCAGGTTCTGCCTTTGTCGGTAGAGTAGGCCAGGTGTTGGTTCTCTTTTTTGCCGTGATAGTCGGCAGTATAGATAGCTACCATGCTATTGGCGCCAAAACCACTGGTGTTGTTTGGGTCTACTACGGCTCCGCCCGAAAAAATCCAGACCGAATCTTCCGGTATGGCCACAGGCAGGTGCTGCCAGTGCATCAGGTCTTTGCTTACGGCGTGCCCCCAGCTCATGTGCCCCCATTTGTTTTCAAAAGGGTTATGCTGATAAAATATATGCCATTCGCCGTCGTGATATACCAGTCCATTAGGGTCGTTGGTCCAGTTTCTGGCCGGAGAAAAATGAAAAGCAGGGCGCCATTGTTCAGTAGATTCCTGTTGGCTAAAAGACAGATAAGATACTGACAGGCACAGGATTAACAGTAGGTTTTTCATATATAACAGGTTAAAATAAACTACCTGCAAACATAAGAGAAAATATGAATCCTGCCGGGTTTATTTCATTTTTTTATATCAATTGCCAAACCCGTGTTACTTTTAACCTTTAAAATGTTAAAAAACTGTAAATTTATGGCTTTACATATATTTAACAGGGGGTTTGTATTCGTTTTAGGCGTGTTTGTTTTCCCGGCTTTACTTTGTACCTTTGTTGCGTTATGCAAGAGTTTTTCACAGATTCAGTTCAGAAATTACAGGACTTTAACCTTTTATTGGCTTCGCCCAAAAGAATCGTTATTACTACTCACCAGAACCCCGATGCCGATGCACTCGGGTCATCGTTGGGCTTGGCTTCCTATTTAAAGAAAAAAAATCATTCAGTAAATGTAATTACCCCTACCGATTACCCCGAGTTTTTACAATGGATGCCGGGCGAGAAAGGAGTTATTAACTTTGAGAGTGAAAAACAGGAAACCGCCAAGGCATTAATTGCTGCTGCAGAGGTTATTTTCTGTCTTGATTTTTCGGCTTTGGGGCGTATCAAGGCTATGGAAGAGTATGTGAGAAGCGCCTCTGCCAAAAAGGTTTTGATAGACCACCATCAACAGCCTGAAAACTTTGCCGATTTTATATTCTGGAACGAAAAAGCCGCAGCTACCTGCCAGTTAATCTATCTGCTGATTGAGTTGCTGGGCGATAAAGCCCTGATTGATATTCCTGCTGCTGAATGCTTATATGCCGGGCTGGTAACAGATACGGGGTCTTTCAGGTTTGACAGTACCACAAAAGATTTGCACAGGGTAGCCGGAGAACTAATCGAAATTGGTGTACGTACCAATGATATCCACCGGAAGATATTTGATAATAACTCATTAGAACGGATTCAGTTTCTTGGCTTTGCGCTGAGCGAAAAGCTGGTGCATCTGCCAGAATACCGGGTTTCATATATGAGTATTTCTAAAGAAGAACTTGCCAGATTTGGTTCAAAAAATGGCGACACCGAGGGTATTGTTAATTACGGACTATCTATAAAAGACGTACAGATGACAGCCATGTTTGTAGAGCGCGACGACATGATTCGTATTTCGTTCCGGTCGGTGAAAGATTTCTCGGTGAGCGAGTTTGCCAGGAATTATTTCAGCGGTGGCGGGCATAAAAATGCAGCTGGTGGCCGTTCTCATGAAAGCCTTTCAAAAACGCTTGAAAAATTTCTGCTTTTGTTGCCCTTACATAAAACCCAGCTGCTTAACAATAGCTAGCCAAATACAATTGTAATATCTTACTAATAAATAAATTTCATGACAAAATTTTTGAAAACTTCTTCTGGCCTGGTTTTAGCGGCAAGTTTGCTTTTTTCTTGTGACCAGTTTAAAGTAACTCAGGATGCCGACGGCTCTAAATACCAGATACACGAACTAGGCAACGGTAAAAAAGCCAAAGAGGGCGATATCGTTACTTTTGACCTGATAGTAAAAGCGCCAAACGATACAGTGTTTACCAATACTTATAAACGTGGCGAGCCTATAATGATGCGTTTGCAGAAAGGCGCCTTTAAGGGATCGTTCGAAAACAGTCTTTTTCATATTTCTGAGGGAGACAGTGCAACCATTTTCGTCAGTTCAGACTCCTTGTTTATAAGAGCGCAACAACCTATGCCTGCCGGTGTAGCAAAAGGTTCGGATATGCAGTTTCTGGTGAAGGTGAAAAAGGTACAAACCATGGAAGATTTTGAGAAAGCGCAACAGGCCAAAAAGAATGATGAAGTGAAAATCATGGACGAATACGCTAAAAAGAATTTTCCTAATGCCACCAAAACACAATATGGTATGTACAGGGTCGTTGTGAAAGAGGGCACTGGTGCAACCATTACGGCAGGTAAATCCGTCAAGGTAGAATACACAGGTAAACTTATTACCGGTAAAGTGTTCGATTCTTCTGTGGGTAAGGATCCTCTTGAACTGACTGTAGGCCAGGGAATGGTAATACCAGGCTGGGAACAAGCACTGATGATGATGAAAAAAGGCGAAAAAAGCATTTTCTTTATCCCATCTAATCTGGCTTATGGCGAGCAGGGTGCAGGGGGTGTTATTCCTCCGTACAGTCCGTTAATTTTTGAAATGGAAATTATCGATGTGAAATAAATAAATTAAATGTAATGAGAAAGATAGTACTCGGATTACTTGTTGGTTGTACCGCTCTTGTGAGCTCTTGTTCAGACTTTTTGAAGAACGATTTGGAAGAAACCGTCAAGAAGAATGAACAGGAAATGTTGACGTATATCAATTCCAAAAATCTGAACATGAAAAAGGCAGATAATGGAATGTATTATCAGATTACCAAGACTAATGCTTCTGGTGATTCTATTAAGGTAGGCGATGAAGTTGTACTTCATTACGTAATGTCTTTGTTAGATGGTACCAAGATTGACAGTTCTTTACGCTCAACAAATAAACCCGCTACTGTCATTTTTGGGGGTACAATCGGATTGCAGGGAATTTCGGATGCTATCAGCAAACTTAAATCAGGAGAAAGAGGTACTTTCCTGATACCTTCTTATCTTGCTTATGGTTCACAGAATTATAATAATGTACCTGGCAAATCTGTTCTTGTGGTAGATCTGGAGATTGTAAAAAATCGTTCTGAAGACAAACAGATTGAAGACTACATAGCAACCGGTATGGGAAATGTTACGGTAGTTTCAAGAGAGAAAACAGAATCAGGCCTGCGTGTATTAAAGTTGTCTCAGACAACGGGTACACAGTTAGCTTCAGGCCAGACAGCCGGTGTTGTTTATAATGGCTATCTGGCAAGCAGTATAAAAGAATTTGACAAAGGCCAGATAGACGTGTATTTAGGTAGTAACAGTGTGGTTAAAGGCTTTGAAGAAGGTTTGCTAAAATTAAAGGTTGGTGAAAAAGCCGTGTTGGTTTTCCCTTCTGCTCTAGGATATGGAACCCAGGGTGTGGCTGATAATACCAACGGTGGTTACAAAATACCACCATACTCACCGCTGATTTTTGTGGTTGAAATAAAAAGCACAAGATAATATTCTTATTGAATACCTTGCTTTACCAAAGGCCTCTGAACTTTTCAGGGGCCTTTAAGTTTTATATCAGTAATACGGTTTGTTATTCTATGGCTAAATTACATAAGGAGCTCGAAAAAGCTATTTTAGACTTGCCCGCCAAAGAAAAAGATAAGATGCTTTTAAGGCTCATTGGCAAAAACAATTTACTGGCTCAGCAATTACAGTATCAATTACTGGAAAACGAATCGTTTCTGGACGACCGGCGCGAGGAAATAAAAAAGGCTATTCAGCTGGTCTCAAAAATGAGTCAGAGTATTGCAAGCTGGATGCTGAAAGACATTAGAGAGCTCAATAGTAAGATTACAACCCATGTAAAGGTTACCAAAGATAAATATGGCGAAATAGAACTTACGCTTTATCTCCTGAATACCTTTTTTGAGAATCAGTTTAAAATGCTTGAGAAATATAGTACCAAAACAGATACCCTGGCGCTGTACATAGCCAGGCGTACTGATTTTATATTAAAAAAAATGCCCAAACTTCACGAAGATTACTACGTAGAGTTTGAGCAGGAAATAAATAAACTTTTACAAAGGGTGCATACTTATGCTCCGGCCTACTATGCCAGGCAAATGGGCTTACCTCAAAAGTGGGAATACTAATAATTGTACGCCCGCCTGTATTACCTGGTATCAGTCAAACCTTCTGATGGTGTCTGAGATAATTTCTATGCAATCCCATAATTGAGATTCAGTCATTACCAAAGGCGGCGCAAGCCTTATCTTATTACCATGCGTAGGTTTCGCTAGCAATCCGTTGTTTTTCAGCTCAAGACATATGTCCCAGGCAAGGTCAGACTCCTCAGTGGTGTCTATCAGAATGGCATTCAGCAAACCCTTTCCTCGTACTTCTGTTACAATACCGGTTTCTTCAACCAGCTTTTGCATTTCATGGCGAAAAATCCGTCCAAGGTAATCGGCATTACCTGCCAGGTTTTCTTCTTTCACAACCTTTAATGCTTCCATGGCCACGGCGCATGCCAAAGGATTCCCTCCATAGGTAGAGCCATGTTCTCCGGGTTTCAATGTCAGCATAATCTCATCATCAGCCAATACAGCCGAAACAGGCAGCACACCACCAGAGAGCGCTTTACCCAGAATTACCATATCAGGCCTTATATGATAATGGTCTGTCGCCAGCATTTTGCCTGTGCGTGCAATACCAGTCTGAATTTCGTCGGCAATAAAGAGTACCCGGCTTGCTTTGCAAAGCCTGAAGGCCTCCGGCAAATATTGGTCATCCGGCACTACTACGCCAGCCTCACCCTGCATGGGTTCTACAATAAAACCGGCTATGTAGGGGTCGTTTATCAGCGCTTCCTCTAATGCTTCAATATTGTTATAAGGCACTATTTCAATGCCGCTCATATAGGGGCCGAAATCTTTACGTGCTGTCGGGTCAGTAGATGCTGAAATTACTGATAACGTTCTTCCATGAAAATTGCCACCCGCAAATATTATTTTAGCTTTGTTTTCTGGAATACCCTTTACCTGATACCCCCATTTTCTGCACAACTTCATGGCTGTTTCAACAGCTTCTACGCCGGTATTCATAGGTAGTACGCGGTCATAACCAAAATAATTGGTTATGTATTCTTCAAAACGGCCCAAAATTGAATTATAAAATGCGCGCGACGTAAGCGTCAGTTTCTGCGATTGCTCAATTAATGCATTTATGATGCGTGGATGACAATGCCCCTGGTTAACTGCCGAATAGGCCGACAGGAAATCATAGTAACGTTTTCCTTCTATGTCCCACAAGTACACTCCTTCACCTTTTTCCAGCACTACCGGTAGGGGGTGGTAGTTATGTGCGCCATAACGCTCTTCCAGTTCAATCAGTTGGTCGCTTAAGAAAGTATCTGTCATCATAGTAATATATATTTAAGACCTTTTTATGGATTCTCGCATAAAAATGTTAAAATGACTTTATTTAATCAATATATAAGTTATATTTACTAATTATACATAATATGAAAGTGAAAAATATTAAATATGGCAAATATTAAGTAAATATGACTTGTTAATTATATGAACTTTTTAGATGATTTTGATAAGCAGATTCTTATTCATCTTGAAAAAGATGGCAGGAAACCCTATTCTGAAATAGCCAAAAATTTGAATATTTCTAACACAATGGTGCATCAGCGCGTTGCCCGTATGAAAAAGGCAGGCATTCTGAAAGGCGCCGGAATTATTTTAGACGAGCGCAAGTTAGGTTATGAGTGGAGCGCCTTTACAGGCATTATTCTGAAAGAAGACTCAGACTCTAAACAAATTATTGAAGAGTTACGGAAGATACCTGAAGTTACTGAGTGTTATTATATTACCGGGCAGTACACCTTATATATTCGTATTGTGGCTAAGTCTAGCGAGCACATGCGCCTTGTTTTATATGATAAAATAGATAATATTGACGGTGTATTAAAAACCGAATCGATGATTGACTTCGGAGCTGCCTTTAAAAGGAATGCCAGCGTAGAGTTGTAGTAGCCTGATAACTGGCTTTGCCAAATAAAATTTGCTTAGTCTATAATATCTGTGGGTTGTACAATATAAAAACAAGTATTAATTTTGCAGAAACCAAATAAATTATGCCTCGCATCTATCTCGATAATGCAGCAACCACCCGTCTAGATGACGACGTTCTGCAAGCCATGCTTCCGTTAATGACCGAAAACTTCGGGAATCCTTCATCTATACATGCACATGGCAGGCAGGTGCGCTCGGCCATTGAAAAAGCACGTAAAACTATTGCCTCGTTGTTAAACGCTTCGCCATCTGAGATATTCTTTACCTCTGGCGGCACAGAAGCAGACAATACAGCCATTACCTGCAGCATAGATACGTATCAGCTAAAGCACGCAATTACATCAAGAACTGAACATCATGCTGTTTTACATACATTAGAGTATCTGGCCAAGCAAGGTGTTATAGAGCTTAGCTTTGTAAAATTAGACGACATAGGCAGGGTTGATTTGGCGCATCTGCAAGAATTGTTACAAACCAAACCCCGGTCGCTGGTTTCGTTAATGCACGGTAATAATGAAATCGGTAACCTGATAGATTTGAAAAAAGTGGGCGAAATCTGTAAACAATATGAAGCGGTCTTTCATTCAGATACTGTTCAGACCATGGGCCATTATAAGCATGACCTGCAAGACCTGCCAGTAGATTTTATTGTAGGCGCAGCACATAAGTTTCATGGTCCTAAAGGGGTAGGCTTTTTGTATATCAATGTCAATAATAAGATACACCCGTTTATTCATGGGGGTTCTCAGGAGCGTAACATGAGAGGAGGAACCGAAAACGTTTATGGCATTGTTGGCATGGCTAAAGCATTAGAGATTGCATACCGTGACATGGAAGAGCACCAGACTTATCTGAAAGGCCTTAAAGCCCGTATGATTGATAAATTAAAAGCAAATATACCAGGCGTTACATTTAATGGAAATTCTGCCGATGTTGAAAACAGCCTTTATACGGTTCTGAATGTGAGTTTCCCGCCGAGCGAGGATAACGATATGCTTTTATTTAATCTGGACATCGCCCAGATTTCATGTTCAGGCGGGAGTGCCTGTTCAAGTGGAACAGACGTAGGCTCTCATGTGCTGGGGGCATTAAATGTACACCCCGATAGAGGGAACGTACGGTTTTCGTTTGGTAAATATAATACCCCTGAAGAAATAGATAAAGTAGTAGAAGTACTAACAGATATATATGCCAAGCAAATATTGGCTTAAAAAACGAAAAGGGCTTTAGAGCCCTTTTTTGTTACAAAGTATTGTAGTATTCAATCAATGCAGATACAGAAGCATCTTCTTTGAAGTTCGTCTTGTTATCTTTAATAAATTTCTCCAACTCTTCAGATTTGTGGGTTAATTTTTAACTTACTTAATGGGTAATTGGTTTTTTTATATAAAGTGCCTCCTCCTGATTTTTTCTAAATCACCCCCAAAAAAAACAAAAAAGGCAGCCGAATGACTGCCTCTTTGCGATATATGTGTTTCGGTAATTATGCTTATTTTTTGTCCCACCATACACGGGTATCCTGGGTGTCAGCACCCTGGCTGGCAATGGCTTTGTCGTAATTAACCTTGTTAAGTGTCTGTTCTGTTACAGGGTACGCCATTCTGTGAGGTATCTGTTTACTTGGGTTCAGAGCATTTGCCGGTGGTGTCAGTGCCGGGTATCCTGTACGGCGCCATTCTGCCCAGGCCTCATTGCCCTGATAGAACAAGGCAACCCATTTTTGCGTAGCTATCTGTTGCAAAGCTTTGCTGTCATCATAGGCTACATCTGGTTGTTGCAAGAAATCACTAACAGCCGTTGCTGTAGCAGCAGCGCCTAACCATTGTTCCATTGAAGCCTTGATGGCACTTTCATAATACGCTTTAGGATCACCAGATATCCATCCTAATTTGGCAGCTTCTGCCTGAGAGAACAATACCTGGGCATAAGTTACTATGTTTGCAGTTGAATTTTGCTGACGAATGGCGCTGGCAGCCAGCGATACATCCTGTGCTTTCCAGGTAGGAGGAAACACACCATAAGGCACACCGACGTATTTTTGCTCAATGTTGGGGTCTGCCATAGCAGTTATACGCGGGTCTTTAGTTTTTACCAGATAATTGATAAAAGTATTGCTCACAGCAAAATCTTTACGGTTTGTTGTGATATAGTTATTATACAATGGGTGCTCATTGTTTGCCTCTGAAAGATACCCGTACTTCACGTTGTCAGCATTTGATGCCAGTGGGCCATCTGCCATGGCTGCGGCAAATTCGGCCTTACCTTTAGTTGGGTCAACTTTCGAAAGACGCAATGCCATAATCATACGCAAGGTATTGGCAAATTTCTTCCAACGAGTAGCGTTTCCACTCAGGATAATATCACCTTTTACGGTTGCTCCACCATCAAACTGTGCCTGCGCTTGTTTTAATTCGTTAAACAAATCAGTGTAGATTGACTGCTGCGTATCATAAGCAGGGCTGAAGTTTGCTTTACCCTTTAATGCCTGTGAGTAAGGAATATCTCCCCAACGGTCGGTCATCCACATGTAAGTATAGGCTTTTGCAATACGAGCGATAGCAATCTGGTTATTATTTGAGCCGTTGGCAGCTGCCGTAGTTTTGGTATCTGCGTTGGTGTTCAAATCAATAATGGTCTGATACGCAATTAGTGGGCCTGTATAATAACCACTGAAGTTAAAATTAATGGTTTTATAACGAGAATCCTCAATGTAAGTAACATCACCAAAATGTTGGGTATACAATGAAGGAACCATTTCGGTAGTCATGGTACCAAAATTGCGTAATGCCGAAGTAAAAAAACCGGCAGTATTAGGAGTTGAAGGGTTATTCGGGCTGACATTCATATCGCCAAAATCACCCGGATCGCAGGAAGTAGTGGCAATTGACAAGGCAACTGCAACAGCTAATGATTTATATGCAAATGTTTTTTTCATGTGTCAATATTTTTTTAACAGTATGAAATATGACTTTTATACTGATTTTCTGAGATTAGAATCCTAAATTAAGGTTGATACCGTATGAACGTACCGGAGGCAACTGTCCACCTTCTGTCCAGTAAAGTTCAGCTTCCGAGATATCAATACCACCACCAGCGGCGCTGTAAATCAACACAGGGTTACGAACAATCAATGAAACTCTGGCTGATTTAAATGCTTTACCATTCAAAAATCCTTTAGGAATGTTGTATCCCAACGAAACCTCTCTTAGTTTTACGTAAGTCTGGTCATAAATCCATGCTTCGTTAAATCCAAACATTTTGTCTTCATAAAACTCCTGCGTTTCAACACGAACAGTATTAGGTTTGCCGTCAGCAGTAACGCCGGGCAACAAAATACCACCACCTGCTGAAACCGGGTCACGTTTTGGTTTACCCAATTCGTTCAGGCCGGCCGTTTCGGCAGCAAGACCAGCATAAGCGTTAAACATACGGGTTGTAGAGAAGAATTTTCCTCCCACAATGAAGTCGATATTAGCTCTTAGCGATAAATTTTTGTAGGTAAATACGTTCAACAAACCACCTTTGAACTTAGGCAGTACCGAACCAAGCAATTTGTTGTCCTGCACTAAGTAATGGCCATCGGCTCCTACCACTTTTTCGCCTTTGTCATTAGTTACATATCCTTTGCCTTGTAAAATACCCCATTGTTCACCTACACGGGCATTTACAGTTAAGGTTCTCCAGGTTGGGCCACCTAACTGATAATTAGTAAGACCTTCCTGCAATTCAACAATTTTTGATGTACTGCGGTCTAAGTTAATATCCACATCCCAGGTAAATCCGCCGGTGGTTCTGATAGGAGTAGCCCCTATGTGTAATTCAAAACCTTTGGTTTCAATCATACCGGCATTGATAAGTGTTGAACTGTAACCACTGGCTGGTGGTACAGACAATGCAAGAATCTGATTTTTGTTCTGGTTTTTATAAGCTGTAAACTCAACGCTGATACGATTATTCAGGAATTTCAGGTCAATACCACCCTCATAGGCTGATGAAAGGCCTGGTTTAAGGTCGGCATTTGGTAGTTGTGTTGGCAAATACAAAGTCGGGTTTGAGCCGAACGCATTACCAATTGAATAGGTCTGATAAATTCTGTACGGGTCAACGTCGGTACCTACCTGTGCATAGCTACCTCTGATTTTAGCAAATGACAAAATGCTGTTTTTCGGAATCAGCTCTGAAACTACAACACTGGCACCTACCGATGGATAGGTGTAAGAATTGTGCGCAACCGGTAGCGTTGACGACCAGTCGTTACGAATAGTTCCTTCTAAGAAGTAGGTATTGTCATAACCGATACTTGCACTACCAAACAAACTGTTTACTTGTCTTTCAATTAAACTGTTGCCAACAGAAGGACGGTCTTTTGAAGCCGCTATGTTATAGAAGCCCGGAGACGTAAGGCCACCCGAGGTAGCTTGCGAAAGCACAGTTGTTCTTGAATATCTGATGTTGCCACCGGCAGTTCCAACCAATGATATCTTGCCTAGTGTTTTGTCAAGTGCCAACAAGGCTTCATGGTTGTTTTCATAGCCGGTAGTTGTATAGTTAGCATAGGCACCCAATCCACCTGCGTTCAGGGTTCCTGTTGCAATACGGCCTTCTCCGTAGTAATTTCTCCAGTCTCTGCGAGTAGTTACAGAAGCAGTAAGGAAATCGAAGATTTTATATCTCAACCCAAAGCTACCATAGATACGGTCGTTATTGTTCAGGTTAGTACTTTCATACATCTGCGTATAAGGGCTGTCCCAGTATTTTGGTTTTGGGTCAAGCGGGCCACCAATATTCCAGCTTCTGTAAGTTCCGTCAGGATTTTTGTAATTTCTGAGGTCTTCTATTTTCAACTGGCGTTGGAACCACTGGTTAAATGAACCCACAGTCTGGTTATAGCCAACCGCTGCTACCGGCACACCAGTAGGCAAGCCCATGCTTCCTGTTGTACCACCTGACGAACCGTAGTTATCTGCAGGTACGTTTTTGGCACGTGTAGCAGAGTAGGTAATATCAAGCGTTGCTGAAAATTTCTTTGTAATGTTAAAAGTGTTCTTGGCGCTGATATAATCTCTCAACTGCTTGCTGTTAGGTATAATACCGTTGTTGTCAAGATGAGTATATGAAACGCGGCTTTGGAAATTATCGCCACCTTTAGCAAACGCAAGGTTTGTATTGTGGCTGAAAGGTTTCTCAAAGAAATCTCTTACGTTGTTTGGAGAAGCCTCAAATGGTGTCAGCTTGCCAAATTCAGGGCCAGGCTGCCAAGAAAACGCTGAGCGGTGAGGTGAGCCGTCAAGGCGTGGCCCCCAGCTTTCATCAGCCGAGTAGTCAAGGATTTTTTGTCCGTTGTAAGAAGCCCAGGCAGCAGGGTGAATAGCAGGGTTATAGTTAAATGTTTCCCAATCCTGAGAGTAACCACCACCGTATTCGTTCTGATATTTTGGTAGCAGACCCACCCGATCCATAGTAGTACTATGGTTGATAGTAAAGGTGGTCTCACCTGATTTGGCACGTTTGGTTGTAATTACAATTACCCCGCCAGATGCACGGTTACCATACAGAGCAGTAGCCGATGGCCCTTTCAATACAGTCAGGTTTTCAACATCGTCCATGTTTACATCGGCAATGCTACCTACCGGCGTACCATCTACCACATAAAGGGGGTCTCCGCCTGTAAGAGAGTTTACACCACGTATACGGATATTTGGTGAACCAAATTTGGCGCCCGACTGACCCAATACCTGCACACCGGCAATTTTACCGGCAAGGGCATTACCCACGTTGGCATCACGAGAAACCGTTAGTTTGTCTGAACTAATGCTTTGAGCCGTGTAGGTAAGTGATTTTTTTTCACGAGAGATACCCAATGCAGTTACCACAACTTCATTCAATTGCGCGGCGTCGCTCTTTAATGTAACATTGATAACAGACATATTGCCAACTGCAATTGTTTGTGATTCAAAGCCTATAAAACTAAATAGGAGAGAGGAGCCTTTTGTTGCAGCAATTGAATAATTACCGTCGGCATTGGTTTGTGTACCTTTTGTTGTTCCTTTCAGAATAACGCTTACTCCGGGTAGTGCGGAGCCGTCATCAGCGGTAACCTTTCCGGTTACGGTCACATCTTGGGCAAATGTAAAACTCGCCCAAGCCAGCATAAAGCAGGCCAGTAGAAGTTTCTTCATACAGTTCGTTAGTTTGTTTAGCTAATTAATTATACAATACGTTTGTACTTTGGTACTAAGGTATAGTGTTTTTTTGAAATTTGAGATACTTTTTAAAAAAATTTAAATATCTTTTTAGATGAATTAATTTCTTGTAACGATTTTTCTGATTTATTTTTCGACGAAGGGCAACCTGAAGTTTAGCAGACAAACAGATATATTTTGCTATGCTAAACCGCTTTTCTTAATAATTTGTATTTGTTGAGGTATAAAAAAAAGACAACAGGTACGCCTGTTGTCTTTTTTTTATCGGTACCAGGTTGTTAGTCTACATCCCAGAAAATTCTGGTCGTGAATACATCTATCGTACCTTGTGCTTTTACATTTTCACCGTTAGAACCCAATTCAGTGCCCGGATAGAAGAAACGAAGCGGACGTTTGGTTTCACCGGGTAATTGGATAGTTTGAGGCGTAACCGGAAGATTAGTTCTTCTGTATTCAGCCCACGCTTCAAGACCGTTAAAGTTTACAAACGAAATCCATTTCTGAATAGCAATGGCCGCTAGTTTATCTGTTGAAGCATCCCAGTCATAGTTTACAATGCCACTTCCTTTGTAAGCTTCGGCACCTGAAGTGCTAGCCCCCAAAACACGGAAAGATTGTTTGATACCTTCTTCAAAATACTCTTTAGCGGTTTTTGGAAGCGTAACATCGGCATATCGCTGTTTTGCTTCTGCCAATAAAAACTGAACTTCAGAAGCAGTCATCAAAATATAAGGTCTGTTGTATTCACCTTTTACAATTAGGCTTGGTCCTAAAGATACAGTATTGGCAGGTAGGTAACCTGAACTAACACCAAATGGTGTGCCTGAATAGTTTGCCGCTACTTCTTTCAAAATGCTTGTACCTGGTGCGCTGCCGTTTTCGCCACTGTTAGCATAAGCAATTCTCTTCATACGAAGGGTATCACCCGCTGCTTTAAGGCTGTTAATTAGGAATTGTGTTGGGCGAGGATAGTTATTCAATGCTCTTTTAGCACCATTTGCGTCATATCCCCAACGGTCATACACAGGGTTTAATTTTCCGGCAGTGGCAAGGAAGAACGATGAACCACCCAGGCCTACATCTTCACCGGTAATAAAGCCTGTACCTTCGCTGACAATTTTGTTGATTTCAGGTTTAATATAAGAATCTCTTCCCGAAATTTTTGTTTGGCGAATCAGTATACGCAATTTCAAAGAGTTAGCAAACTGAATCCATTTAGTATTGTTTCCTTTGAATACAATGTCAGAACCAGAAAATGCACTTGCAAAAGCATTGGCTTTCAGGTCTCCGATGGCTTCATCCAACAACTTAATCAGGTTTTCATATACTGTTTTCTGATCATCAAATTTCGGAGCCAAAGAAGCCGTTCCCTTCAATGCATCAGTATAAGGCACATTGCCATACATATCAACCAGTTGTTGAAACAACATAGCTTTCATTACTTTAGCTGGTCCTTTTAAGAAGGCTTGATTATTGGCATCAGCATTTTTAATTACATATTCGTAATCCTGAAGGTTATCATAATAGCCATCCCAATAGTTAAAATCTCCATTGGTAAAGTTATAGGCAAACTGGGCGGTATTAATGATGTACCCGTTACCTTGTGTCCATTGTCCGGCCCAATAAAAGCCAATTTCGCTTGAACCTCCTGTGTTTGTATTGCCGGCAATGTTATTGGCCGAAACGTTCAGGGCATTGGTAAATACGTAGTTTGGCGAAGCAGTAGGTAGGGAGTTAGGGTTAGTGTTAATGTCGAAGTAAGACTCCTTACAGCTACTACCAACCAAAACAACCAGAGCTGATATAATAAATGATTTTAATTTCATGTTTAGTCAATGATAATGTTGATTAAAATGTAAGGTTAACGTTTACACCGTACTGGCGCACAGGAGGGGTTTGGCCAGTACTGTTAAGACCTAAGCCGTTTCCTGTACTTCTGCTATACTCAGGGTCTGTGTAGTAGTTCAATTTGTCTACTATAGTAAACAGGTTACGACCGTACAGAGCTATGCTCGCACCAGAGAATATTTTTGTTTTGGTAAGGAAACTTTGCGGAACGCTGTAAGAAAGGTTGATATCACGCAGTTTAATGAACCAGGCCGGAGCTACGAAGTTCTCTGCAATATTCCGGTATTGGTCAACCCAAAGAGCGTACTCAGGTTCACGTACCTTAACGGTAGTGTTAGGTACTACTTTACCTTTATCATCTAAGTAAGCAGAGTTCGGGAAAATCTGGTCAGTTCTGTTTTCTGTCCATTTACCAGAACCGGTAAAGGTCATCTGACGTCCTAGGTCGCTAAACATATAGTTGCCTCCACGATATTCGAAGTTAAACGTAAATGTAAAGTTGCCATAATTCAATCTTGAGCCAAGACCAACAATATGACGCGGCAATGTGCCACCTCTTGGGGTAAGGGTTGTCTGACGCAACGGATACCCGGTAGTTGCACTAACCAAACGATAGCCAGACCCATCAGGGGCATATTGATACCCATCAGTTTTCAGCATCGGGAAGCGAGAACCTTTTATTACGTTTGTATTTGCATACGAGAAGCCATCAGCAAGAACGAACTCGTTTATACCAGGATACAATTCCAATACCTTGTTATCATTGTAAGAATACCTTACACTGGCATCCCATGAGAATTTTGTGCCTTTTGAGATAAGGTATTTAAACTCACCTTCATAACCGAAGTTTTTAGTTTCACCCACATTAATCAATAAGTTCGGGAAGCCGGTAGAGTTTGGTACTTTTACAGTAATTACCTGGCCAACAGATTTCTGGGTATAAGCTGAAACGTCAATATTAACGCGGTTGTTGAACAACTGGAATTCACCGCCGATCTCTCCTGAAGTTACCGATTCCGGCTTTAAGTTTACATCAGGCAAAGTATTGCCTACAGTTAAACCTACCGTATTACCAAATGGGAAGTTAGCGCCATTTGGATATGTCAGGTCAAGGCCATAAACGTCAATATTGTCATTTGCGTTTTTGTTGTAATTGACACGTAATTTGGCGTAGTTCAACACATTGCTTTTAAGCGATGGGAACGCATCGGTAGGGATAAATGATAGCGCAACGCCATAATAAGGGTACGACCAAAGGTTTTTAGGGCGACCCGGTTTATAGAATAGCGATGTCTGATCATACCTGAAAGTACCGTTCAGAATCAGCCAGTTTTTGAAGTTGCTTGATAAGTCAGCATAGTAGCCTACGCGACGGTTCATGTAAGTGTTTTCAAAACCTGTTAACTCACCCTGACGGTTCGAAACGTTGTAAACACCAGGTACCACAATTGAGCTTGAACCAACCTGTACTTCTTTGATATACTTTTGATAAACACTATTACCTAAAATTAATTTATTAGCAAACGGGCCGAAGTCTTTTTCTAACGTCAACTGAAATTCATTATTGATTACGTTTTCAGTTTTGGTGTAATCTGTAACCCCACCTAATATGTCAGTAACGGCACGATAAACACCAGTACCGTCACCATCACGATAGAAAGGTTCAGCAATAAAAGCCTTGGTTTTAGCGTAGTCTGAATACAAGAACTTACCTGTAGTACTTTTCTGTGTACGTGAGTTATTCATAGCACCCAGGCGGTTGCTTAATGTTGCCCAAGGGGTAACTTTATAAGTTAAGCTAAGCGTTCCTGAAATGTTTGCATCTTTATAAACCCTACGTTGGTTATCTGCGTTAAAGTAAGGGTTGTTGTAGTAATCGTTAAAAAAGGCATTCGGATTAGCAAATTTGTTGTTTTGCCAGTCGCGATAATCCTGTAGTGGAAGGTTGGCAGGCTGGTTGATTACGTCGTTATAGAAGTCTGAGTTTGTTCTGTCATATTTTGCCTGTGTATAACTTGCATTGAAACCAACATTTAGTTTGTTGTAGTCTCTTGATGAGGCAACCCTGGCACCTGTTCTTTCACTTTTATCGCCAGGTACAATGCCCTGAATTTTCTGATTTTCTAACGACATATAGTAGGTGCCGTTTTCGTCACCACCGGTAAAACCAATCTGGTTGTTCATTGATACGCCAGTGTCAAATGCTTTGTAACGCGCATTTTTTACAGCTGCGTATGGTAAAATGTTTGTGGTACCATCTGATGCCGAACGGCCTAACTGGCGAAGTGAACCATCAAAAGGGTCACCGAATTGTTGGTTTTCAAAAGAACGCCAGTTGCCTTTCATACGCACAAGGGGGTCGCTGCTGTAACCTGCCGAGCCATAAGAAGGGTAGTAGTGAGAACCAGAACCATATTTATCCTGAAACTCAGGTAAAAAGCTGATTTGCTCAACGTTTGTACTATTAGAGTAATTTACTTTAAGTTTACCTTTTGTACCTTTTTTAGTGGTAATTACCAAAGCACCGTTGATACCGGCAGAACCATAAAGAGTTGCGGCCTGGCCACCTTTAAGAATCGAGATGTTTTCGATATCATTAGGGTTAATTAGCGCAAGCACAGTAGAGGTGGTCTGAATACCATCAAGAACAATAAGGGCTTCGTTGTTACCCGTCAATGAGCGGAAACCACGTAATACCACTTTCACCTGTGGGTCAACGCTATTGTTAACGTTGTAGACCGCCAAACCGGTTACTTTACCAGAAAGTGCCTGAGCTAACTGCGGAGAACGACCCACCGTTACGTCTTCTGTACTAACTTTTGAATAAGCGTAACCAACCTCTCTCAGGTTTTTACGAATACCCTGAGCTGTTACAACTACTTCGTTCAGCTGAGCCGCATCGGCTTTAAGTGTTACATCAATAGTAGATGAGTTACCAATTGCAATGGTTTGCGATTCAAAGCCAATAAAACTGAATAATAGAGAGGCGCCTTTCTTTGCAGAAATTTTGTAGATACCACTTGCATCTGTTTGAACACCTTGATTAGTGCCTTTTACTACGACACTCACTCCTGGTAGAACGGAGCCATCATCAGCCGTAACTTTTCCAGTTACATTGACATTTTGGGCATAAGCATAGCTACCCAATACCAGCATTATGCTGGCAAGTAGAAGTTTCCTCATACAGTTTGTTTAGTTTGTTTTTTTAGTTTAGTAAATGCAATACATGGGTTAGGCCACCTATTGAGGCGTTAAATTAGTAAGTTTTTTTGTTAAAATGTCAAGTGAAATTAAAAAAAAGTAAATTTTTAATTTTTTTTACAAATAAATGGACAATAGGCCAAATAGTGTTGTATTATTCCTGGAAAAGACAAAGGCTCCAGTTTTGGAGCCTTTGTTTAAAATTTTATCAATTGTAATTTTTGCCGAATATTATTTGGGCATTTGGTTTCTGACAATTTTTGAAAGAATACCCGGGAAGAACCTTTTCAGGTACACACCCATTACTTCTTTACGCCCGATGTACACCTCTTCTTTGCCTTTGGCAATGGCATTTACAATCTCGCTTGCACATGCTTCCGGCGATACTCCCGTTTCCTGATTTTTATCCATTTTACCATGTTTCCCACCATCACCTGCTATGGCATTGATTGATATATCTGTATGTATATAACCCGGGCAAATAATGGTTACATTTATTTTCTCTTTCCAGACCTCGGCACGCAAAGAATCAAAAAATCCATGCAGGGCGTGCTTGGTAGCGCAATAGCCTGAGCGCATAGGCGTACCCAACTTGCCAGATATACTGCTTGTTACGGCAATATGGCCCGATTTCTGTTCTACCATTACAGGCAAAACCGCTTTCGTTAGCGCTACCACACCAAAGAAATTGATATCCATAATTTTACGGTACACTTCCATGCTGCTTTCAGCTACTGAACTTCGTTGTGATATCCCGGCATTGTTGAACAACACATCAATCCTGCCGAAATGCCTGATAACAGCCTGTACTTTTTCCGGAAACTCATCCTGGCGCTCCACATCAATTGGTAAAACCAGCACATCGGCATAAGGCAGGCCTGTGTTTTGTTTAACCCTGAGAAGCTCATCCAGGCGCCTTGCCGATAGAACCAGTCTTGCGCCTTCTTTGGCAAATTCATAAGCGGTGGCTTCGCCGATGCCGGAAGAAGCCCCCGTAATCCAGACAACCTTGTTTGAAAATCTTTTCATTTTTGTTTAATTCTTTCAATTACCAAACTTCTGTTAGCACATTATTGTTTACTTCAATCGGGGTATGAATTATGATAATTCAGCATATTTTGGTAAAACCCCCGATAATTTCAGAACTTTGCAAAATAGTTGAAGAAAATATGGAAAAACAAGATATAAGAAAGCTTTCTGCCGACCAACTGAAAACCTGGCTTTCGGGTCATGGAGAGCAGGGGTTTCGGACCAAGCAGATATTAGAATGGCTCTGGAAAAAATCGGCAAGAAGTTTTGATGAAATGACAAACCTTTCATTAAAAACCCGCGATTTACTGAAAGAGAATTTTGAAATAAGACCGGTATCGGTTTTAAGAAAACAGGTTTCGAACGATAAAACCATTAAGTCGGGCTTCAGATTGTTTGATGGTAATCTGGTTGAAGGGGTCTTGATTCCGGCGGATGACCGTATGACCGCCTGTGTGTCGTCGCAGGTTGGGTGTTCGCTCACCTGTAAGTTTTGTGCAACCGGTTATATGCCCCGCAAGCGTAATCTTGATGCCGCCGAGATTTATGACCAGGTAGTATTAATAAAACAACAAGCAGAAGAACACTATCAGGCTCCGCTTACCAATATAGTATATATGGGTATGGGTGAACCCTTGTTGAATTATGCCAGTATGATTGAATCGATAGACAGAATTACATCTCCTGATGGCTTGGGGTGGTCGCCGAAACGTATTACCGTCAGTACTGCAGGTATAGCCAAGATGATTCAGAAACTGGGTGATGATGGCGTGAAGTTTAATCTGGCTTTGTCGTTGCACGCCGCCAATGATGTAAAGCGTAACGAGATTATGCCCATTAACGAAACCAATTCGTTGAAAAACCTGGCTACTGCCTTGAATTATTTCTATAAAAAGACAGGTAACCGGATAACGTTCGAGTACATCGTTTTTAATGATTTCAACGATAGCCTGCAGGATGCTAAAGAATTGTGGGAGTTTACCAAGAAAGTACCTGCAAAAGTGAATATCATAGAATATAACCCCATTGCAGAAGCAGACTTTGTAAATACTACAGAAGACAAACTCGGTAAATTTGCAAGATTTCTGGAAGATAAAGGCGTAATAGTAAATGTACGCCGAAGCCGCGGGAAAGATATTGACGCAGCCTGTGGTCAACTGGCCATAAAAGAGCCCACAGTAGCAGCTTAAACTACCAGAGGTACCCGGAAAAGGTACCTCTGATTTTTTAACAGGCATTTATCAATTTTTGCACACTCGCCACTCTTAAAATCTTCCGTTTAAATTACCTGCACGATACTTTCTATTTACATGGCCTGCTATTATATTTGTTAAATGCGTGCCGTCTGTGGTTTTGCTGTTGCTTGAAGTGCGCCCTTACTGCTTGCAATCTCTTAAATTACGGTTTTTAATTATTGTATTGAATTTATTATGGCTGGTAATGATTTGGCTAATGCAATGGCATTTGAGAACAGAAAGGCCTGGAGACAATGGCTTTCAGATAACCACGATAAGCACACGAGCATCTGGCTAAAGCTATACAAAAAGCAAAGCGGTGTGCCAAGTGTCATTTATGATGAAGCCGTAGATGAAGCGCTGTGCTTTGGGTGGGTAGATAGTTCAATAAAAAGTGGTAATGATGATTTTTATTATCAGTTTTTTGCCAGGCGAAATCCAAAAAGCAACTGGAGCAGAGTAAACAAGGCAAAGGTTGAAAATTTGATTGCCGATGGGTTAATGGCAGCACCTGGCACAAAAATAATTGATTTCGCCAAGGAAAATGGTTACTGGACAGCCCTTGATGATGTGGAGAACCTGATTAATCCGCCAGATTTACAACAGGCATTAGATAATAATCCTACTGCAAAGGCCTATTTTGAGGCTTTTCCCCGGTCGGTAAAAAGAGGCATACTTGAATGGCTGCTGAATGCAAAACAGGAAGAAACCAGAAAGAAGAGGATTCTGGAAACCGTAACACTGGCTGAAAGAAACGAAAGGGCCAACCAATATACCCCAAAACCTAAATAATAGTATGGAATTGCAAAACCGACGGGAGTTCGGAAAAACAATGCTGGGTACAACTCTTAATTATTTTTTATTAGAGAGTTTATTTACTTCTCAGGCTTTTGCAAGTTCGGTCAGGCCTGTTGCCACGCACTGGGCAAAACAATTGACAGAGATTTGTAATGACCTGAAGTTGCAAAAGATTCCACCGGTTTTGTGGCAGCAGCAGGTTGAAGAGCTCTTTAATCAGATAGAATTATCCGAGCTGTTAAAGTTTATTGATTTTGAAACCCTGACGCATGGGTTTGATTACCCCGACCTGGGTGTAAATACCAGAATGGTTAAGTTTCCGAAACTGGATGGGCTGCCTGAAAAGACAGTTTTTATCAGGAAGATTTTTGGTATGAAAAAAGGCCGTGCTATTATTCCGCATGGGCATTCAAATATGTCGTCGGCGCATTTGGTTTTAAAAGGTGAATTTGCACTGAAACACTATGACAAAGTAGCAGAAGAAGATAAATACCTGCTTATAAAACCTACCATTGAAAAAACGGCCGGTGTGGGCAGCAGTTCGTCTGTTTCAGACGAGAAGAACAACATTCACTGGTTTATAGCCAATACTGAAACTGCTTTTACTTTTGATGTAATAATGGTTGACCTGGGAGGCAAAGCCTACGATATTCATAATATTGACATAGCCGCCGGAGAAAAAGCAGGCAATGGATTAATAAGAGCTGCAAAACTGGATGTAGAAACAGCCCTGAAGAAGTATGGCAAGCAACATCATTGATAAACCCATAAACTACTAAACTAAACATTCATGAAAAAAAGTCTATTGTTCGCCCTTCTGCTTTTGTCGGTAGCAGGGTTTGCGCAAACGCAGTTTTCTGTAACCGCCTTCGGCCAGCAAGGCCTGCTAGACGGAAGACTGTTGGTAATGCTCTCAACAAACCCGAACCGGGAACCCCGTTTTGATATTACCGATGCCCTGAATACGCAACTGGTATTTGGCATTGATGTAGAAAACTGGAATGCCTCTCAGGCGAGAATAGTAAACAACAATAACAGTTTCGGGTATCCGAAAAGATACCTGAAAGAGGTGCCGGCAGGTGAATATTACGTACAGGTTTTGTTACATAAGTACGAGACCTTTCACCGGAAAGACGGCCATACCGTAAAAATGCCAATGGATAGGGGCGAAGGCCAGCAATGGAATCTGGCACCGGGAAACCTGTACTCAAAACCCGTTAAAGTAAGATTTGACCCTAAAGGAGCCACCATTGTGAAGTTAAATCTGGACCAGATAATACCTCCGGTTGAAGAGCCTAAAGATACTAAGTACATCAAACATATTAAGATACAGAGTAAAATGCTGACCGAGTTCTGGGGCAGGCCTATGTATTTGGGCGCGCATATTTTGTTGCCTGAAGGCTTTGATGAACACCCTGACGTGAAATATCCGCTGGCTATTTTTCATGGGCATTTTCCTGAAGATTTTGATGGTTTCCGCACCACTCCTCCCGATGCCAATCTTCCGAATGATTATAACGCCCGTTTCAAGATATACGGCTACAATAAAATAGTGCAGCAGGAAGCCTACGATTTCTATACAATGTGGACAGGAAAGGATTTTCCGCGGGTAATAGCTATCGAGATACAACACGCTTGTCCGTTTTACGATGATTCGTACGCGGTTAATTCAGAAAACATCGGGCCTTATGGCGATGCTATTACCTATGAGTTGATTCCGGAAATTGAAAAACGGTTCAGAGGTATTGGTGAGGGTTGGGCAAGATTCACTTATGGTGGCTCAACGGGTGGCTGGGAGGCCCTGGCAGTACAGGTCAAGTATCCTGACCAGTACAATGGCTGTTATGCGGCATGCCCGGACCCGATTGATTTCAGAGCCTTTACAACCGTAAATATTTATGAAGATAAGAATGCGTATTGGTACGACAGCCAGTTTAAAAAACTGCCCAGACCCGGCCACCGTGATTATCTGGGGCAAATATCAGCCACGGTAGCCGAAATGAACATGCGGGAGCTGGCATTAGGGAGCAAAACCAGAAGCGGCCAGCAGTTTGATATCTGGGAAGCCGTGTATTCTCCTATTGGCAAAGATGGTTACCCCAAAAGAATATGGGATAAACAAACCGGAGTGATAGATAAAGAGGTGGCCAATTACTGGAAAGAAAACTATGACCTTGCTTATATTATGAAGCGTGACTGGGCAAAAAACGGTGAAAAATGGAAGGGTAGAATCCATATTTATTGTGGCGATATGGATAATTACTATCTCAACAATGCCGTGTATCTGGCCGAAGAAATGTTGAAGGGGGTATCTAACCCCGCCTATGACGGAGAAGTGGATTACGGCGACAGAGCCGAGCATTGCTGGAATGGCGACCACACACAGCCCAATTATATTTCAAGATTACGTTACCACCGCATGTTTATACCCAAGTGGGCAGAAGAAGTAAAGAAAACAGCGCCTAAAGGTGCAGACCTAAAAAGCTGGAGATACTAATATTCATATTGTGGGCCAACCGCCTACAATATTTAATATGCCTACCTCATAAATTTTTATTACTTTTGGCGTTCTATTATTATTACAATAATTTAATCGAATAGTAAAATAAATTCAGGTGGTAAAGTTAGAAGGCAAACTGGCAAAATATAAAGAGCTGATTTCGTATTTTTTTATTGCATGCTCTGGTGTAATGGTACAATTAATTGTAAGTTCTATTACACAGAACTTCTTTGGGTTTTCGTTTCAGCTATCAATTGCCCTTGGTTATGTTATAGCTTTTATCATCGGTTTTTTTCTCACCAAAATTTTTGCTTTTAATCAAAGGCATTCTAAAAACTCTTTTCGCGAGGGCATCAAGTTTCTGTTAGTCTCTCTTATTTCGGGTATTATAACCGTTAAAGGAGCTTACTATTGCCTGCACATTTTAAGAGAATATACCATTTTTGAAAAAGAACAGCTTGTTTTTGGTAAAAGTATTGATTTTGGAGCGCTTATTTCTCACTTCTTTGGTATGGGTATGAGCTTCGTTGTTAATTTTATTTCACACAAACACTTTACTTTCAGAACAACCGGATTGTACCACAATTTCAAGCTGTTTTTTAAAGGAAATTAAGTGGATTTCTGATTGGGTTAGTTTTTATTATTCTAGTTTCAAATTGCTCTTCAATGACTCGCGGAGTATCACTCCGCGGAACTAATGCGAAGCATCGCTTCGCAATACGTTAAAATTCATCTTTCAGTTTATCATACAGGCGTTCAAACTTCTCATGAATACGGTGGTATTTTTCGCCCGCCTCGGCATCAGGCAAAAACACTTTTCCTTCAGCCGTTCTCCCTGCTTCTTCTGTAATTCCCAAAGCCTGCATGGCCAGCAAAGCAGCTCCCCAGGCCGACCCCTCCACGGTCTCGCATACAACTACTTTTTTCTGAAAAATATCAGCCACCAGCTGAAGCCAGAAGTCGCTTTTAGCAAATCCACCGCTGGCAAATATTTCATTAACAGGCTGCTGCTCCATCAGTATTTTACCAATAGAATACACATTCAGTATCAGGCCTTCCATTACGGCTCTTACCAGATGTGCCTGTGTATGCGTAATGCTCAGGCCGAAGAAAACGCCCTTAGCTTCGGCATTCCATACCGGGGCTCTTTCTCCTAAAATATATGGCAAAAACAACAGGTCTCCGCTGCCCGTTTCCAGCTTTTGCGCTTCTGCTATTAACTGGGCTTTGGTATTTTTTGATATCAGTATTTGTTCTTCCAGCCATTGCAGCACAATGCCCCCGTTGTTGGTTGCGCCGCCTATGATATACTGGTTTTCTGAAAGGTAAAAATTAAAAGTACGCATTTTGGGGTCGGTGTAAGGCAGTGGCACGCACATTCTTACGGCACCGCTGGTACCCATTGTAAAAGCCATCTGGCCGGGTTTCATAGCGCCAGAACCAAGATTGGCCAGTGGGCCATCTCCTGCACCAATTACATAGCTGACTAACGGAAGTGATGGATTTGTGTCATTTTCCCGCATATAAGTGGTAGGTACCAACATAGGAAGCTGAGCCACAGAAATACCAAGTATTGACAAAGCCAGGGAGTCCCAGGCCATTTCTTTAAAGTTGAATAATCCACTGCCCGATGCCAGCGAATAATCAATGGTGTAATCGCCGAACAGCCGGAACCACAGGTATTCTTTTATACCAATGAACTGATGCGCACGCCTGTAAACATCCGGTTCGTTTTCTTTCAGCCACAATATCTTGCTGAAAACCGAGAACGGGTGTATAGGGATGCCCGTTCTATGATAAATTTCTTGCCCGGTTTCAGTAGGTTTTAATTGCACAGCCAAATCGGTGGCGCGGTTATCAGCCCACAGAATCAGATTGGTGAGTGGCTTACCCGATTCGTCAACAGCAATTAGCCCATGCATGGCTGACGAAAAAGAAATGATGCATTTTTCGGCAATAGCAGGCGTTACAACTGCATGGAGTGCCTCCCTGAATGCCTCATAGATTTCGTCAGGGTTTTGCTCGCTCCAGTTAGCTTTTGGGTGGGTCATACCATAGCCACTGCTGTATTGGTTCAGCACATTACCGGCTCTGTCAAATACAACGGCTTTGGTAGTGGTAGTGCCTACATCAATGCCAATAAAATATTCTGTTACTGTGTTTGCCATTTTCAGTACTTACCCGTTCGCTTTTTCTACGGCGTGTCCGCCAAATTCATTTCTCAGAGCTGCCACTACTTTTCCGGAGAACGTATCTTCTATCTGCGACCGATAGCGCATTAGTAAGGATAAAGCAATAACAGGTGTAGGCACGCCTAAATCAAGCGCGGTTTCCAGTGTCCATTTGCCTTCACCTGACGAGTGCATAATTCCCTTGATCGCATCCAGGTGCGGGTCTTTTCTGAACGCGTTTTCAGTAAGCTCCATCAACCAGCTTCGTACTACCGAACCGTGGTTGAACAACTTGGCAACAGCTTCAAAATTAATATCGTATTCCGACCGCTCAAAAACCTCAAAGCCTTCGGCAATGGCCTGCATCATACCGTATTCAATACCATTATGTACCATTTTTACAAAATGCCCGCTACCGGAAGCACCTGTGTAGAGGTATCCGTTTTCCAGTGAAATATCTTTAAACACGGCTTCAACGTATTCAAAAGTTTGTTTGTCGCCACCAATCATGGTGCAGGCTCCATTTAAGGCACCGCTGGTGCCACCGCTGGTGCCGCAATCAAGGTACTCTATGCTTTTTGATTTTAAATAATTATATCGACGAACCGACTCTTTGAAGTGAGAGTTACCGCCGTCAATCACGATGTCGTTAGGAGATAGGTAATTCAGTAACTCTTCAATAACGCTGTCTACTATGTTTCCTGCCGGTACCATTAGCCATATCACTCTTCGGCCTGTCAGCTTCTCACATACCTCTTTAAGCGTATAGGCAATGGTTATGCCGCCTTCTTCTCCTATTTTTTTAACCGATTCTGTGTTTACATCC
This sequence comes from Emticicia sp. 21SJ11W-3, assembly GCF_024138715.1. Taxonomy (GTDB): domain Bacteria; phylum Bacteroidota; class Bacteroidia; order Cytophagales; family Spirosomataceae; genus Emticicia; species Emticicia fluvialis. The sequence goes on along the minus strand of NZ_CP092074.1, from coordinate 4,867,537 downwards.
TGCGCAACTACGTCGTAGTTATGATTTCGTAAGTTAAGAGCCAGATTATAGCCCATTTTACCCAGGCCGACAATTCCGATTTGCATATATTTTATACCCTTGCAGGTTGGTTTAAATGATAAAATAATTTCAGATTTATTAATGCTTTGCAGAGAAAAGGCATTATCAGGGCAGATGACCATGATAATGCCCAAAGCTACGAAATTTTATGTTTGAGATACATAGTTAGTTAAACTGAAATAGCGTAATTGAAAAACATAGTAGTATTTAAAGGCTGTATGTCAGTAGAGTAATTAATAGTGTAATGTTTTATGTAATAATACATTGGTGTATGTATTGTTTAATCGCTAAATTGCTAAAGATAACCTACTAACATACAGATGAAACAACGCTTGACGTCACTAGACGTTTTCAGGGGCATGACTATTATGCTGATGACTATTGTGAACAACCCGGGCGACTGGGGGCACATCTATCCACCTCTGGAACATGCCGAATGGCACGGATGCACACCTACCGACCTGGTGTTTCCGTTTTTCCTGTTTATAGTGGGGGTGTCTACGGTTTTGTCAATGCCGGTTAAGCGCTTTGATGGCGTTGTTTTCGGGCGGATAATTACCCGCACGCTCAGGATATTTCTTTTAGGTTTGTTTCTTAACTTCTATTCTAAAATACATATTGGTGAACTGGCCGGGGTATCGCTTATGCTGTTTCGTTTAGGCTTAACCGCCATTATTACCATAGCGCTTTTGGGCGAGTATAACAGGCAAAGGCAATTTGTGGTAGCCACTGCTTTATTCTTGCTGATGATTATACTGGCTTTTGTGGCAGAAGATTTCAGCACTGTTCGCATACCAGGTGTATTGCAGCGCATTGCTCTGGTGTATCTGATAGTATCGGTTTTGTATGCTACCACCGAAACCCCCGTGCATATAGCCGTTGCTTTGGTTTGTTTGTTGGGTTACTGGGCATTAATGAGTTTGGTACCTGTGCCGGGTATAGGTGAAGCCAATTTTGAAAAAGGAACTAATCTGGCTGCCTGGCTGGATAACGTCTTGCTGCCGGGGCACTTATGGAGTGTTTCCAAAACCTGGGACCCGGAAGGGATTTTGAGTACCATACCAGCCATTGCAACCGGGCTAGCAGGTGTTTTAACCGGAAAAATGCTAACAACAGCGCGCTTTACGAGCGAGAAAAAAGCATTATATCTGTTATTAGCGGGATTATCCGGTGTGGGCATTGGCTTATTGTGGAATATGGTTTTTCCTATCAACAAGGCTTTATGGACAAGTTCTTTTGTTTTTTATACAAGTGGTTGGGCTTTAATAACACTGGCCATACTATATTATGTGGTTGATGTAATGGCGGTGAATTTCTGGACAAAGCCCTTTGTGATTTTTGGCGTAAACCCAATGGTTGTTTTCTTCTTTTCGGGTATAGTTCCAAGGGCGCTTGATGCCATCAAGATTCCGCTAAACGGTAAGGCTGCCAATGACTACCCGGGTTTAATATCATGGCTTTATGATTACAACATTGCTCCTTTATTTAGCGAGCCCAAAAATGCCTCGCTGGCAGGTGCGCTGATTTATCTGCTGATATGGTATGTTATTCTGCTTTATTTTTACAGAAGAAAATTAATTTTTAAAGTTTAAATTTGTTTTTTAGTAAGTATATTTATCTATTAATCAACCTAATTATTGAACATGAAAAAAATACTGATTGCGGCCTTCGCACTTTGTGTAATGAATGCAACTGCACAGAAAGGGAAATGGGTAAAACTATTTGATGGCAAAACAACCACCGGCTGGCATAACTGGCATGGCACCGGCGTTAAAGGCTGGCATGTAATGAACGGCACACTGATGACCCACGGCAAAAGCGGAGACCTGGTGACTGACAAAGAATATGAAAACTTTGAGTTAGAATTTGAATACAAAGTGGCTCCTAAGGGTAACAGCGGTATTATTTATAAAGTAATTGAAAAACCTGAATCAAGTGCCTCATATATGTCTGGCCCTGAGTACCAGATAATTGACGACAGCGGGTATCCGGCCAAGTTGAAAGACACCCAGAAAACAGCTGCCAATTATGATATGCAGCCAGCCAACGATTTTACGGTAGTAAAACCTGCAGGCGAGTGGAACACCGGTAAGATTATTGTGAAAGATAACCACGTTGAGCACTGGCTGAATGGCAAAAAATTGGTAGAGTACGAGTACGGCAGTACCGACTGGATAGCAATGGTAGCCAAAAGTAAATTTGCTGACGCAGAATACGCCAAGCCCCATGCAAAAGGCAAAATTGCCCTGCAAGACCATGGCGATATGATTTCATTTAAATCTATTCGTATCAGAGAGCTATAAAAATAACAGAAGAGGTGGGTAAAAGCTCGCCTCTTCTGTTGTACAGCGGTTTTGCTGATTCAGAGTTTATAAGTTATACCCACTGACGAATAAGGGGCACCCAGTTCCATATATATGCCCAGCTTGCTCTGAAAATAATACCTGCCCCCCACAAATATTCCTACAAGGCCCTTTGTCTGGTTTTGTAAATAGCTTTCAGCTCTTAAACCAACCAGTATCCCGGCATAAGGGTCAAAATCTTCATTATTTGTTTGCATAGCCTGATTAATGAGCTTGCCAGCATGAAACGCGCCACGGGCACTTAAACTTACAGAACTTCTGGTGCCTCCAATATAATTCTGTGACGTAAAAGCCCCCATGGCTCCCACACTCAGATATTCGTGCACTCTGGCATCAAAAGATGCACCCACGCCAGTTCCATATCCGAAAAACAATCCGGCATTAAGGGTTTTTGGCCCGTTGTAAAATTCCTGTGCCTGTAAATTGTGTAATGATAAAAAGTAAAGAAAACACAGCATAGCTGTGGCAATTATTTTTTTCATAATCTCAGATTTTTAAGTGGATGATAACGGCTGGGATTAATTGTCATTTTTATAGGTAACGGCTTGCCAATTTGTTTTGTTTTTTGCATACTTGCATAAATTTATGAGGTTTAAGTAACCCCAGCATAATACAACCTTTGCTGCCTGCATAAAGCCTACAATTTGTTTATGGGTTGTTTCAGGCTTTTCGGTAAAATAAATTCTTAATCAATAGATAATATCTGAAAGGTACCCTGCTTAAAATAATTATTCAATTTTTGTAGGGGTAATGTGTTTCTTGGTTGTCTGGAAGTAGAGGCCAGATTGAAACTTCCTTGTATGTTGCTTATTGGTAATGGTTTAGTGATATAAACCTTAATGAGCATTAAAGGTAAATTGTATATATTATGTATTAATAGGTAGCCAAAGCCTCATATTACATAAACATACAAAAATGGAGACCAGAAACCATCATAAAAAACGGGGCGTTTTCCGAAAAGCCTAATGAGTAGGAGCTAAATTTTAATTATTAAGTATTACTATGAAAAGATTTTTTTTACTGGCCATTACTGGCCTGATGATGACAAGTTGCGCAACTATCTTTACCGGCACAAAAGACAGAATTACCTTTAACAGTACACCGTCTGGTGCAACAATCTACAAAGATGGCATTGAACTATGCAAAACGCCATGTACAGTTAATATGAAAAGAAGCCTGAACGATACAGATGTTGAATACAAACTTGATGGCTACGAAACCAGATTGATTACGCTTGATAAAGAATTTAATGTGGTTAGTGTCTTGAATCTTGGCAATTTATTGGGTTGGGGTATTGATGCATTGTCTGGGTCGGTATTGAAATATGACAGAAAGGTATATGACATTACATTATCTAAAAACAACAAAACTGCCATGTTGAATCCAACAAGGATTGACATCGACTCTAAGAAAAACGTGGTTGAGTTGTATGTTGTGAGCAAGTAATTTGATGCAATGCCCGCTGCCGGTATTGTTATATACACCCCTGAAACTGCTAATAAAGGCTTTTCAGGGGCTTTTTTATGCAGTAAAATCTTTATATGTAAACAGATTTACTTTGAAACTACATCGAGCAGCTGATTATAAACTTTTGCTCTTCGTTTTTTCTTCTGATTCTCTGCAATAATGGCAGCTTTATTGTAACCACCCATGTAGTATCGCTGAAACCACGGAACCATGGTAATGAAAACATCAAACCGTGCAGCGCTATTAATAGCCGTAAGTACTCCCCAGGTGATAATGCCTCCGGTGAGCAAAAAAGAATTAAAACCGTTTTTTACATCTCCGGCATAAAACTGCCCTAATCCGGGTAGAATCATACTCAGGGTCTGAGCTGTTTTAGGGTTGAGCCGACTGATTTTCTCATTTTTTGCAAACAACTCATGTATCTTCTGCTTCGCTTCCAGGTCTGTTGAATCAATCAGGCTTATAAATTCCTTTTTTGCCTCTTTGTATCGGTCTGTTGAAAAATGAAGAACAGCCGCATAAAAGGTTTTTCGTCTTTTTTGTGATTCGCTGAGGTTTTCAGGTAAGCTAAAGAGTTCTATTTCGGCATATTCAAAGTTATTGGTCAGTAAAAAACAAGAAAGTTTCCGGAACAGAATCTCTGCTTTCAGGCTATCAGTTTTTTGCTGATAAAAAGCCAGCTCATAGTAATCGGCGGCTTCTTCAAAGTTTTGGGTGGCATAGAGGCAATCGGCAATGTTTTTATAACATTGCTTTCTGAACTCCTCTTTTTTATCAAAGAAAATAACTCTTCTATAAGTATTGGCTGCACCGTCAAAATCTCTCTTTTCATAGAGATGATTAGCAAAATCAAACGTTTCTTTCAGATTTTGAGCCCAGAGCAGGTTTGGGATTGTCAGACAAACAGTTGCCAGAAGCCTGACTATAAATTGATGTGGTTTTGGAACCGGCATAATTGATAGGGTAAAGAATAATCAGAAATAACTGTTGAATAGATTGTCAATACGATTTCTGAAGGTCTGCCGGCTTTTTTTGTTGTAATTTTTAGCAGAAACCACCGAGCCATGAATATTACCCAGGTAAAAGCCCAGGCCAACGGTGCCGTATATCCAACCGCGAGTACTGTTTACACCGCTTTTATTAAATCCGCGGATGGACTGAAAAGCCATAGTGCCTACAAATAACATAGAAACGATGCCGTCTTTCCAGTCTTTGGCATAAAAACGGCCTGTACCCGGCACCACCGCCGACATGATACCTGCCAAAGCCGGGCTTTTGGTTTTAACTTTAACAGCCTGCGCCGCCAGTGTTTTATAATCATAGGCCAGTTGGTGGTCGTTGTCTTTCAATGTTGCCAGTATCTCATTGGCTTCTTTATAATCGTCCTTCAAAATCTCAGCCGTAGCTTGCAGAATCACTTTATCTGGCTGAGAAAGCCTTTTGTTAATTGCCCAGAAGTTTCCGGCCGTTTTAAAGTCGTTCCTGAGTAGTAAAATTCTGCTATATTCAATGGCAGAAGGTGCGGTCATCAATGAAAGGTCAGGGTATAATTGTCTTCCGCGGGCCACAGCGTCATCAAGTTTGCCTGAGCGCCTGTACATAGTTAAAAGTGAAGTTTTGAGCGAGTCATTCTGCGGTTGCATAAAAGTCAGGCGTTCAAACTCTCTTGTAGCTAATTCATATTGACCGGATTTAGAGAGATATTCAGCAAATTTTTTTGAATTATCGTAGTTATAAAGGTCTTGGGCAGAAATATGTATGAATCTTAGAGAGAACCAAAAAAATAATAATAGTCTTTTCATCAGGTTAGGGTTTATCAATCAATAACTTTGCCTTCATGTCAACTTCATACTTGGTCGGGCTTAATCCGTTGCAACGGGTAAGTCTGTCCATCGTTCTGACACCTCCCATTACCAGGCCATATTTTTTGACAGACAAAATTCCGTACTCAGAGCAAGACGGCGTGAATGTGCAAGAGGTCATGTCCTGAGAAGAAAAAAAGGTTTTATAAAACAAAAACAGCCCTGAAAATAGATATTGTACCTCGTTTTTATTGCCAGTAGCCTCTTTATAGGTTTTTTTAGGTGGTTGTTGCATAACCCCTCTAAGCAGATTTATTTCATCTTTACTTTGGGCTTTTACCAGACCCGGGCAAAGCAGGAACAGGCAGAGGGTAGTCATAAATATTATCTTCACCACTTTCGTCAATTTCAATATTTTTAAAGGTTGTCTGCTGTATTTTTTGAGTCCCATCGGCGTTGTATGAAATTTGAGTAATTTGTTTTGGGAAAATTACACCATTTATATTGTCATAATCTTTAAAGAACTGTTGACTTAATAGTTTGCCTTGTAAATCATAAAACGCAATGGCATCTAATTTTTTATCAACATTTGCCATTTTTATCTTACCCATAAGTTTTATTAGTTTTTTTTCGGCAACTTCCCAGGTCGTAATTACTCTGCCATTTGCGTCTTTTTCAACTTTTTGTACTTTGTAAATTTTTGAAGTATTTCCCTGGCTTAGACCATAATCTGATAACTTGCCGGAAAGTGAAAGATGAAAAATGGTAAATTCATTTACCAGCAAAGTTCTCTGCTCATTTTTGATTGTTCCATTATTGTCAATTTTGTATAAAATGGTATCTTTAATTACAATAGTTTCTTGACTAGGGAATGATAACTTGTAAACCAATTTTTTAGAAACAATACTGTAATATACTTTACCAATGGTCAATCCGTAGGTATTTTCAGTATGTTTGTCTTTTATTGAAATATCAGCCTTTATTCTATAAGATTTTTGTGAGTAAAGATAGGTTGTTGAGAATGTTAAGACAATTACCCAAATCGCAGAAACACACACTTTTTTATTTATACATTTCATATAATCATAACATTACAAAAATTTGAAAAAAGAAATCTCTGATTGATTGTATAGAATTTGTGAAATTAATACTTACAAATGCATCTTCAAACTTTTAATGTACAAGAAATAGTGTATTCTGAATCAGAAATGACAATGAATTTATTTAATTGTTTTTCATTTACAAGAGTCAATCGATTAGCTGATAAATTTTCATCAGCTAATCGATTGACTCTTATAGATGCTCTTGATGCCTATTGTTAGAAAAGCGTACTAAAGCCCACAAGAAGAGCTATTAAATAGTAAAGAGCCACCACACCAGCAGCTACCAAACATCCATTTATTGCTTTTTTGGTTTGTTCCTTATCATTATCTGATATTATATACACTAGCAGAACCCCAACTACAGTAAAAACGCATCCCCACCAGAAAGCAGGAACCCCTCCGGGCAGCTCACCACCTTTAAAAGTATTATTTATATTAGCATCTAACTTTATTTCATTTGCCAAAGCCGATTCTTTTAACTCTTCGGGCGTTTTACCGTTATTTGCATTTAAATACTCTTCAAATTTGTTTAGTTTTTCAAACTCTGTGTCAATAGCTTTTTGGTTGTATGTCAATTCTTCTACCGGTTCTGTTTTTATTAAACCGGGTGAAGCTATATTGGTTGAGGCTTCAAAGGCTTCTGCAGGATTATCAACATTACTGGTAATAATCTCTCCGGTAGCCAGATTTGTTTCAAAAGCCTTGTTTTCTTGAGTAGTTGATTTTGGGGGGCTAACAAGAGTCCTGGAATGAGTAAAGGTTTCGACTTGCCCTTGTTGAAAAGAAGCGTACTGCTTCTTCTGGCATGCTCCTAAAAGGAAGCAAGCTACTGTAACGAAAATAAGAAATAATTTTGTTTTCATTTAATTAAAGGTTTTATGATTTAATAAGGGCGTTTTTTATGCAATATATTTGGATATTTTAAGTAAACTCAAATCAGCGGGGGGGCTGTGAATCCATTTTTTTTTAACGGTCTATTTTGAAGTTGAATTAACAAATATGCTCATTATGGTTCCATAGTATTATCTTACCATAAATTCCCTTGCTAATTTCTTGCATTTTTGGTTTTTACTGAAAAAACTTATAATTTTGCACCCCGAAAGTAGCTACTATGGCTTTTTTCTTACAAAATCAATAGCTTACTGTTGATAAATCTTTTTTAGAAACTCTTTATATTATATAAAATCATGAATATTACAGCAGCAGATGTAAATAAACTCCGTCAGATGACAGGAGCTGGTATGATGGACTGCAAAAAAGCTTTAACAGAAGCTGAAGGCGATTTCGATAAAGCCGTTGAGATTCTTCGTAAAGCTGGTCAGAAAGTAGCAGCTAAACGCGCTGACAACGAAACTAAAGAAGGTATTGTTTTAACAAGCGTTAGCGCAGACGGTTCAAGTGCAACCATCATGGCGCTTGCCTGCGAAACCGAGCCTGTTTCTAAAGTTGAGGCTTTCCGTACATTGGCAGAAGAAATTCTTCAGGCTGGTGTTACCAACAATATTAAAGACAAAGAAACGCTATTGAGCACTACTTTGGCAGATGGCCGTTCGGTAGAAGAAAACATCACCGAATTAATAGGTAAAATCGGAGAAAAATTAGTGATTACTGATTACGCTACCCTTGAATCTGCTCAGGTGGTTTCATACAACCACTCAACAGGTAAACTGGGTGTATTGGTAGCTTTTGATAATACTCAGGGAACTGACGTAACTGAAGTTGGTAAAGATATTGCCATGCAGATTGCAGCTATGAAACCCGTAGGTCTTGATAAAGATGATGTAGATCCGGCTGTTGTTCAGAAAGAAATTGAAATCGGTATGGAAGTAGCTCGGCAGGAAGGTAAACCAGAAGCAATGCTTGAGAAAATTGCGATGGGTAAACTTGGCAAATTCTACAAAGAAAACACTTTGTTGAACCAGGAGTTCGTTAAAGACAGCTCTGTTACCATTGCTCAATTACTTGAAAATACACAAAAAGGTTTGAAAGTGACAGCGTTCAAACGTGTACAAATCTAATTTGTCGCACGATTTAGATTCGTTGTTTTTGAAATTGACCCCTTTCTTCGGATAGGGGTTTTATTTTTTATGAGAGTAAGTGAATATATAAACGCAGAACGGCTGTTAATCAGGAGTTTTGAAATACAGGCTGTTTTAGATAAACGGTTTTTGTAGATTTGTAAATAATAGTGTAAAGTCTTTCAGGAATTGATGCGCGCGATTTACCAAACAAGACTTTAGTAAATAATAAATAATGGAATTACCTGAAGCTTTTGCGCTGCAAATGCAGACCATTTTGGGCGACGAATATGAGGCATTTGTAAAGAGCCTCTCAGAACCCACGCCCGTTACTATCAGGTTGAATGATAGAAAGAAAACAGCAGAGCCTGTGGCATCTGCTGATAAAGTTCAGTGGCTTACTGATGCTGCTTACTTGCCCGAAAGGCCTGTTTTTACGCTAGACCCTGCCTTCCATGCCGGTGCCTATTACGTGCAGGAGGCCTCGTCTATGTTTGTAGCTGAGGCGGTGAAGCAAACAACCGATTTAAACCATTCGTTGCGTGTAATGGATCTATGTGCCGCACCGGGTGGTAAAAGTACATTACTGGCTTCTTTAATCAATGATAAAAGTCTGTTAGTTGCTAATGAAGTAATCAAAAGCAGAGTAGGGGTTTTGAAAGAGAACCTTGAAAAATGGGGCTTCCCGAATTATGTGGTAAGCAACCATGATCCTGAGGAAATGATTGATCTGGAAGGTTTCTTTGATGTGGTGCTAACCGATGCGCCATGTTCAGGTGAAGGGCTATTCAGAAAAGACCCCAAGGCTATGAACGAATGGTCGGAGAATAGTGTGCAGATTTGTAGTGCCAGACAAAAACGGATTCTACAGGCAGCAGCCATGCTGGTAGCACCGGGGGGCATCTTGTGTTATTCAACCTGCACCTATAATGAAAAAGAAAACGAGCAGAATGCCCATTGGTTAACCCAAGTGGCCGATTTTGAATCTGTTAAGCTAAAAATACCTGCAGAATGGGGCATTTCGGAAAAGAAATACGGGTATCAGTTCTTCCCTCATAAAGTGAAAGGCGAAGGATTCTATCTGGCTGTGTTCAGAAAAACCAGAGGGAAAAAACTGGAGGGCAGCGGGAAAGTAAAGCTGAACCGGGTACCTCAGAAAAAAATTGATGTTTTGAAAGAATGGCTACAGGAACCGGCTGCCTTTGAATATTTTGAAAAGCCGGACGGACAAATAGTAGCCATACCTGGAGCACTCATCAGTAATTATGCTGTTGTTTTCAGGGCTTTGCAGAAACGTTCTTCCGGTTTAGAGATAGGCCAGTTTAAGGGTAACGACTTCATACCAAGTCATGATTTAGCTCTTAGTACTGCCATTGCCAAAAATTTACCAGCCATTGAGCTATCGAAAGAGGAAGCCTTGAAGTTTTTGAAAAAAGAAAACCTGACTATCGACTTCTCTGGCCAACCCAAAGGTTGGCTTTTGGCTCAATACCAGGGTTTGAATCTCGGCTTTATGAAGGTAATCGGTGACAGAGTGAATAATTATCTGCCTAAAGAATGGCGCATCAGGATGGAGATACCTGAGTAGGGTATAGAAGACCTAAGCGATTGCTCCGTTTAGGTCTTCTATTTCAAATATACTTCTTCATCAGATAATCGGTCTGGTTATCATCCCCCAATACAAATGAGTGTTCTCCAAAGCGTTCATATCCCATCTTTTCATAGAAGCGCATGGCATTATGGTTATGCTCCCAAACACCCAGCCATATAACACTAAAACCGTTTTCTTTAGCCCAGTCGGTGCAGAAGTCAATTAGTTTTCGGCCTAGCTGTTGGCCATGTAAAGCTTTCCGCACATATATTCTTTCTATTTCTATGTCATTTTCTCCTTCTAAACCTTTGGCTGCATGGTTACTCACCAGCTTTACAAATGCGGTCAGCGTATCACCATCCTCGCAAACCACATACTGATTAGCAGGGTCTTTTAATTCCTTTTCTATCTGCTCTATGGTGAAGTTCTTAGCCACATGCTTTTCCATATTTTCAGGAGTATTATACTCCGTATAAGTATCACGAAAAGTAGTTTCTGAAAGTTCACGTAAACGTGGTGCATCGGCTGTGGCAGCAAGTCTTATTAGCATACAGTTGAATAACATTTATTAGAAGAAAAAGTATTGGGTTACGTTCCGCTATCAGGTTTTATGTGTAAACCCTGTTCAGATGTTTATATTTCAGATTTAGTTTTACTTACTACCATTTTAAATACCCGAAATCAGTAGTCAAAATTATAGTTTTTAATGTATTAGAATATAAGAAAATGTTTACTTTTAAGCAATAAACCTAAGCCCTAAAAAAATGAGTGAAAGTACGCCTTCACAACGACTTTATTCCCTGGATGCACTGCGTGGTTTTGATATGTTCTGGATAATGGGTGCAGAAGATTTTTTCCATGAATTAATGGTGGCCACCAAACACCCTGCGGCTATCTGGATAGCCACCCAGCTTTCGCATGTAGAGTGGAACGGCTTCCGGTTCTATGACCTCATCTTTCCACTGTTTCTGTTCATGTCTGGCGTTTCTACACCTTACTCTGTAGGCCGTGAGCTGGAAAAAGGAACCGACAAATCTAAACTCCTTCGAAGGATAATCAAAAGAGGGCTTATTCTGGTTGTATTGGGTATCATCTATAATAACGGCTTACATATTAAGCCATTGGCCGAAGTGCGTTTCCCGAGCGTTTTAGGGCGCATAGGCATAGCCTATATGTTTGCCTGTATTATTTACATATATGCCAGCCAGCGGTTTCAGTATGTCTGGTTTGTGGGTATATTGATAGGCTACTGGCTGTTGCTGAAATTTACCTCAGCGCCGGGCTTCCCGATGGGTGATTTATCAATGGAAGGAAACTTTGCCTCTTGGGTAGATAGAACCATTCTTCCCGGGCGATTGCACAGGGGCATTCATGACCCCGAGGGGCTTGTATCGGCCTTCCCGGCCATTGGCACAGGTTTACTGGGTATTTTTGCAGGTAATTTTTTGAAAAACAGTACTATTGATATTAAAAGAAAAGCGCCATCGTTGGCGTTGGCCGGGGTTGTTTGTCTCATTGTGGGTGGTTTCTGGGATTTATTCTTTCCTATCAACAAAAATCTCTGGACAAGCTCTTTCGTGCTCTATGTTGGTGGTTGCAGCCTGCTTTTGCTGGCTGTGTTTTATTTTATAATTGATGTGTTGGGGTATCGCCGATGGGCCTTTTTCTTTATGATAATAGGTGTAAACTCTATCCTGATTTATATGTCGGGAAAATTCATTGACTGGTACTATACCTCAAAAGGGGTTTTTCAATGGATGGCCGATTTAGCCGGTGAGCATTATTATGAGGTAGTGTTGGCAGGGGGCATTATTGCAGTTAAATGGGGTTTCCTTTGGTTTATGTATCGTAACAAAATATTCCTGCGAGTATAGTTCAGCATCTGGCAGAACCTTAAAACAAAAGCGACTACAAGCCTTAAACTTGTGTCGCTTTTATTGTTTATTGCCTACGGAAATTTTTTGAATCCGCTGTCTGCATCTATTAAAAAAAACCGGAAGTAATTTCTGTTTTATACCTTCTTAATTATCTCTGCCAAAACAAAACTCCCAATCAAAATCGCAAAAAACACAAGCGCCAGCATCGGGTTATAAATAATCATGGCCATTAAGGCAATAGAAGCAATAACCAAAGCGATGAGAGGTGAAACCGGATACAATGGTACGCGGAATGGTCTGGCTAATTCTGGCTCTTTTTTACGCAGCACCAGCAGAGAAACCACCGAGAAAATATACATGGTTAAAGCCCCAAATGCCGAAAGAATGATGATGTCGGCCGTAGAGTTGGTAAGCAGTGCCAGTACACCCAACACCATATTAACCAATAATGCATTGGCAGGGGTTTTGAACCGGTTATTTACTCTGCCCAGAAAACCGGGGGCGTTCCCGACCCGGCCAAACTCAAAAGTTGAGCGTCCGGCAGCCAAAACCAAGCCATGGAAAGACGCAATCAGTCCGCAGGTACCAATACCTACAATTAATTGATAAATACCGCTGTTGCTACCAATTACTTTGCTCATAGCCATTGGCAGTGGCGAGTCAGAAGCGCTTCCGTCAGTATTATAAACGATGGTTTCCCAGCCGTTTACGCCCACAGCAGCCAGAAAAGTAAGCAGGCATAGCACAACCAGGGTGGTCATGGCCGAACCGAAACCCCAGGTGATGTCTTTTTGCGGATTCACCGATTCTTCTGCTACATTGGCCAGGCCTTCAATACCCAGAAAAAACCAGATAGCAAACGGCAAGGCCGCAAAACTGCCCGACCAGCCGTTGGGTAAAGCATTTACCTGCAGGTTTTTAAACTCAAAATCCGGAAAAACCACAACCCAGAATATTATCAGCCCCAATACGGCCAGTATGGTAATAACCAGCTCAAATGCAGACGCCAGTTTAGTGCCGAGTATATTCAGTAACGTAAATAGAATATACGCGGTTATGGCAATGCCTGTAACTGAAAACTGCGGAAATATAACATGGAAGTAAGAACCTATACCCACCGCAATGGCAGGGGGTGCAAAAAGAAATTCAATGTTTTGAGACATCCCGGCCAGGAATCCCCATTTTTTGCCCAGGGCCCTGTTGGCGTAGTCGAAGGCCCCACCAGCCTTGGGAATGGCACAAGCCAGTTCGGCATAGCTCAAAGAAAAAGTAATATATAGTATAATTACTATGAAGGTGGCAACTGCCATGCCTAATGTTCCGCCTTTTTCAAGGCCGAGATTCCAGCCAAAGTACATGCCAGAGATTACGTATCCAACGCCTAACCCCCACAATAGCGTAGGTGTAAGGCTTTTTTGCAGTTTTTCTTCTTGTGATGGTGCCATGTGTAAATTTATCAATTACTTCTAATAAAAGAAACGAAGGCATTTAAAAAAGACAATTTATTTTGGCAGTTTGGCCGGATGAACTTAAATTTGTGCAAATTTAAATACCATCATTATTAACATGAGAAAGTTGAGCGTGTTATCATTTGCAATTGTTGCTGTTTCGTTGGCTTCATGCAATTATCAAAAGACTAACAGAATTGAGCAAAAGGATGTCCGCAAGGGTGATGAGTGGGTTTATGGTGTAAGCCCCGATTCGGCCGCAAGACAGTTAAAGAATAAATATACGGCTAACCCTGACCTCGAGAAACGTGCCAACGAGATTCGCGAGAAGTTGTACGGGAAAACCGGAGCTTAATTATTAGCTCACAGTATAGGCATTTACAATTGGTATGGGGCTTCTGGCAATTCGTACTTTTGTAAAATGCCTATTTTTGTTTTTTGAACTTCACACTAAAAATTCTGAAATGAATATAGCGCTAGTAACCGGCTCGGCGGGTTTAATAGGAAGCGAATCTGTAGCTTTTTTTGCTGAAAAATTTGACTTGGTAATTGGGATAGATAATAATCTTCGCTCTTATTTTTTTGGTTCGGAGGCCTCAACAGACTGGAACCGTAACCGGCTGGAAGAGCAGTTCAGTAACTACAAACATTATAATGCCGATATCCGCTCGGAAGAACAAATCGGCAAGATTTTCAACGAATACGGTCATGATATCAAGCTGGTTGTGCATACAGCCGCCCAACCCAGCCACGACTGGGCAGCGCGTGAACCATTTACTGACTTTACAGTAAATGCCAATGGAACGCTTGTAATGTTGGAAATGACCCGCAGGCACTGTCCGGATGCTGTGTTTATTTTTACATCTACCAATAAAGTATATGGCGATACGCCAAACTACCTGCCATTGGTAGAGCTTGAAACCCGTTGGGAAATAGACCAGGCACACCCTTATTATAAAAATGGTATAGATGAGCTGATGTCAATTGACCACTCAAAGCACTCTGTTTTTGGGGCGTCAAAAGTGGCGGCAGATGTAATGGTGCAGGAATACGGCCGTTATTTCGGTATGAAAACCGCCGTTTTTCGTGGTGGCTGTCTAACGGGGCCTAATCACTCAGGAGCACAGTTGCATGGTTTTCTTGCTTATCTTATGAAGTGTGCCATTACCGGAAACCACTACACCATTTTTGGTTACAAAGGCAAGCAGGTAAGAGATAACATTCATAGCTGGGACCTCGTGAATATGTTCTGGCATTTTTATAATGCGCCTCGCCCGGGTGAGGTTTATAATGCCGGTGGTGGCCGTTTTGCTAACTGTTCAATGACAGAGGGAATAGCCTTGTGTGAAGAAATAACAGGTAATAAAATGAATTACAGCTACGCAGAAGATAACCGCAGCGGCGACCATATCTGGTATATTTCTGACCTTACCAAATTCAAGACGCATTATCCGGAATGGACCTGGAAGTATGACCTGAAAGAAACACTCACCCAGATGTTCGGCAACATCAGCAAGCGTGTTTAAGACGATATCAAACGAAAAAATCCTGATCTGTGAAGGCCAGGATTTTTTCGTTGATAAAGACTAAGATGATGATTACCTCATTCTATCGGCATCTCTTACTATTTTTTCATCGCGGCGAATCAGCCGGTTAGCTATCCAGTTGAATACCAGCGCCGCAAACGCAGCCCAGAAGCCTATCCCAAACTCACCTTGTTGTTCAGGGGCAAAATACTTAGTGCCTTCAAATTGTATAAGATACACCGTTGCTCCCAGCAAAGCGGCACCAATCAGCGAATTTAGTGCCACAAAAAGCATCTGCCGTACACGGTTCTTATACTGAAAAATGGTAAATATAGATACCCCGGCCGAAACAACAGCCAATATGGCCAGATAATATACTGGTTTGGCAACGGCTGCCAGGGTGCCTTTCATATGTGCCAGATAATAAGGGCTTAATATGGCTTCTTCTCCTGTACCTGCCTTATGCCATATCGGGGTAGCCATAAACAAAATCATACAAATAGCTGTAAGAAGCAATAACAAAGATTGGGGGCGTTGTAACATTTCAACAATACGTTAATAATTCAAAATTTAAAACTTCTGCAAAGGTAAAGAATCAGGCAAATCGTTTCCGATTCCTCGGTCTTTTTTTATTGATGGGTCAGCATCTTGATAATTTCACCGTGTTCAGGGTATTCAGATACCAGTTTTTCTCTGGCGCCGAGCTCAAAATCTGCAAAATCAAATCCGGGCGCTACTGTACAGCCAACCAGCGAAAAACCGTCAGCTTGCGCAGGTTTGCTGCCAAACCAAACGCCGGTAGGTACCAGGGCCTGAAATACCTCGCCGTTTTCGGGGTTATTGCCCAGTTTCAGTGTTTTTACAAAACCCTGATTATCAATATAGAAAACATAAAGAGGTGAGCCGTAATAAAAATGCCAGATTTCGTCTGACTTTATGCGATGGAGAGCCGAGAACTGGTGGCCTTCAAGCAAAAAATAAATTCCGGTGCTGAAATTTCTGTCGCCTTCAAAACGTTTTGGAAGAGCATCTTGTCGAATGGTTTCGGCTGCACGGTAATTCTCGGCAAAGTAACCGCCTTCAGGGTGTGCCTGCATCTGATATTTTTCAATCCAATATTGAGCGGTTTTCATTATTAATGTGGAATTAGATGAACGAATATCTTAATTTTGGGCAAATATTAAAAAGAACCGGAGTCGTCAGAAAATCTTAATGAAAAGTAAATTTATAAAAATCCTTTCTATTGTCGGCGGAATCATCGTACTAAATGTGCTGGCGTCGTTCGTTTTTTTTCGTCTTGACCTCACCGAAGAAAAACGATATTCTATTTCTGACGCCACTAAAAGCCTGCTTGAAAACCTGGATAAGGAAGTACTGATAAAAGTTTATCTGGAAGGAACCGAGCTGCCCGGAGGATTTGAAAGATTGAAGCGAGCTGTAAATACTACGCTGGATGAATTCAAGGTGTATGGCGGTAAAAACATTGAGTTCAGGGCCATAGACCCCAACGCAGAAAATGACACCAAAAAACGTGAAGAGTTTTACGCCGAACTGATGAAGCGGGGCATGCAGCCCACACGCGTGGTTGATACCAAAGGCGGGCGTCAGGTAGAAAACATCATATTTCCTTATGCAGTAGTTACTTTTGAGGGTAAAGAGGTGCCGGTTTTGTTGTTAAAAGGTACCGAAGGCAGAACAGCACAAGAGAAACTGAATCAGTCGTACGAAAATGTCGAATATGAACTGGCAACGGCTATCAGAAAACTGACACTTAAAGAGAAGAAGAAAATAGGTTTGCTGACCGAATTTACCAAACTACAGCCCGTTAATTTTACTGATTTGATTACCTCGCTGCAGGAGCGTTACGAAATTTACATTGTTGATGCCAGGCTATCTCCAACTTTTGATGGCCTTGATGCGCTGATTTTACCCAAACCTGACTCTCCGATTGACGACAGCACCAAGTATAAAATAGACCAGTTTGTAATGAGCGGTGGGCGCGCCTTATTTTTTGTTGATGGCCTTAAAGTAGATTCGGTAAGTCTGGAAAGTACATACGCCCAGCCACTGGAATTGAACCTGACCGACCTGTTTTTTAAATATGGTGTGCGTATCAACAGCAACATTGTGAAAGACGGCGCCAGTTCGGCTGCTATTCCGATGGTAGTAGGTAACATAGGCGACAAGCCAAATATTCAGCCCATACCCTACCGTTATTTTCCGGTTATTAACAATTTTGGCAAAAGCCTCATAACCAATAATCTTGATTTGATTTTCTGTCGCTATGTAGCCTCTATTGATACAGTTAGCTCGCCGGGTATTCACAAAACCCCCTTGTTGATGACAACCCCCTACACAAAAGTACTCAATGCCCCTGCATTGGTTACCTACAACGAAGCGCATACCGAAACCCAACAGGAAGATTATAACGCCGGCATAAAAGTTATTGCTTATTTGCTGGAAGGCAGGTTTGAGTCGCTCTACAAGAACAGGCTGCTGCCGTCAGACCCCAACTATAAAACATTTAAGGCCGAAAGTGCACCTACTAAAGTGCTGGTTTGCTCTGATGGCGATTTAATTGTGAACGACATTAATCCTAAAACCGGTAATCCTTTGCCCTTAGGGTTTGATAAAACCACCCGGCATATTTTTGGTAACAAAGATTTTGTAATGAACGCCATTGACTACCTGATTGACGAAAACGGGGTGATTCAGGCACGTGGCAAAGAAGTAAAACTGCGCCCCCTTGACAAACTACGCACCCGCGACGAACGCACCCAATGGCAGGTTATAAATATTGGTTTGCCTTTGGGCGTATTAGCCTTGTTTGGTGTTCTTTTATTTGTGCTTCGCAAAAGAAAATTTGCTTCTTAAAGGGTAATTAAATCTTATAATCAAGTATTTATAAAAGTAGGGCCTCTTCAATAATGTTTGGGCTTATTTAGCGCGCCCTGTTACTGCAACAATTGATACTTTTCAAGTATTTTTCAGCAACTTTAGTTACATTAGGCTTTTATTTGGTATCAATTGCAATTGGCCGGTCTTGTCTATTTATGGTTTGCGTTATTTTTTTGGCAAAGCTCATATAGCAGATTCAGAAAGCCTCATTTTGGTATCCGATTAATCTAGCTGTAACTTTAGCCTGTGCCCCTGCCAACTATTGAAAACTAACCTGATTATGCCTGCAAATAATTTTAATATTCAAGGGTTAACTGATGAGCAAGTGCTAAAAGCCAGAGAGGCCTATGGCATTAACCAGTTAAGCTATAAGAAAGAAAACACATTCTTAGAAAACCTGCTGGGCATTTTTAAAGAGCCTATGCTCATTCTTTTACTGGTAGCAGCCTCTATTTATCTCATAAGCGGTAACGTGGGTGATGCGATCTTTATGACCTGCGCTATTATATTTCAGATTTCCATTTCTTTATATCAGGATTCAAGAAGTAAAAATGCACTTGAGAAACTGAAGGCGTTGTCGCAACCCAACTGCAAGGTTATCAGAAACGGCGAAATGGTTGAGATAAAAAGCGAAGCTCTGGTAGTTGGTGATAGTCTGGTGGTAGAAGAAGGCACGCTGATTACCGCTGATGGAGTTATTGTTCATTCAAATGATTTTTCAGTCAATGAATCTATACTGACGGGTG
The DNA here is from genome assembly GCF_024138715.1 of Emticicia sp. 21SJ11W-3. Classification (GTDB taxonomy): domain Bacteria; phylum Bacteroidota; class Bacteroidia; order Cytophagales; family Spirosomataceae; genus Emticicia; species Emticicia fluvialis. The sequence continues at coordinate 4,848,638 of NZ_CP092074.1, read as the reverse complement.
AGTCGATGGCAGTGCTTAAAGATAAAACCTCAGAAGATCACTTTGTTTACAGTGGCACAACGGTAGCAGGGGGCCTGGCTGTAGCAACTGTTACCGCTATTGGTAACGAAACCAGGCTGGGTAAAATTGGCAGTAGCCTGGAGGGCATAAAAGAAGAAAAAACACCATTAGAAAACCAGATTGCCAATTTTGTAAAAAAAATGGCAATGCTTGGGGCAGTAGTTTTTGTAATTGTATGGGCCATTAATTTTATAAATACGCAACAGGTGCTTCATAGCCTGTTGCAGTCGCTCACGCTGGCCATGAGCATTCTGCCTGAAGAAATACCCGTTGCATTTACCACTTTTATGGCTTTGGGCGCCTGGCGCTTAATGAAAGAGGGCATTGTGGTAAAACAAATGAAAACCGTTGAAACCCTGGGCAGTGCCACGGTTATCTGTACCGACAAGACGGGTACGCTTACCGAAAACAGAATGAGCCTGGCAAAATTATACCTTTTGTCGGCAAACAGAATATTTGAAGCGGGCGATGTTTTGAACAAACAGGAAAAAGAACTCATGGCTGCGGCCATGTGGGCAAGTGAGCCTGTTCCTTTCGACCCTATGGAAATAGCCCTGCATAATGCCTATGGTGAGGTGTCGGCCATTGATGAACGCCCGGATTATCGGCTGGTACATGAGTACCCTCTGAGTGGTAAACCACCCATGATGACACACGTTTTTGAAAACAAGGCCGGTAAAAGAAAGATAGCGGCCAAAGGCGCCCCCGAAGCCCTGATGAGCATTTCAGGCTTAACTGACGTTGAAACGAAACAGATTAATGAAGCCATAAATCTTTTGGCCGCCGATGGTTACCGTTTGCTGGGGGTAGCCGTAACCGAACACGCCGGTGATGTTTTCCCGGCTGCGCAGCAAGACTTTAAATTTAGTTTCAAGGGCATTGTGGCGTTTTATGACCCACCAAAACCTAACATAAAAGAGGTTTTGGAAGGTTTTTATAAGGCCGGCATTGATGTAAAAGTAATTACCGGAGACAACTCGGCAACCACGACATCAATTGCCAGGCAAATTGGCTTGAAAGGATATGAAACCAGTATTACCGGCGACGAACTGATGGCCCTGCCGGCTAATGAACTGAACAACAGTGTAATGAAAAACACGGTTTTTACGCGTATGTTCCCGGAGGCTAAACTTAAAATTATCAATGCCTTGAAAGCCAATAACCAGATAGTGGCCATGACAGGCGACGGCGTAAATGACGGCCCGGCTCTGAAAGCGGCACATATTGGTATATCAATGGGGAAAAAAGGAACCGAAATAGCTAAACAGGCGGCGTCTTTGATTTTGCTGGAAGATGATTTATCAAAAATGGTAGATGCCGTGGCCATGGGCAGAAAGATTTACGCCAATCTTAAAAAGGCTATCCAGTATATTATATCCATACATATTCCAATAATTCTTACCGTGTTTATACCACTGGCGTTGGGGTGGGTATATCCTAATATTTTTTCGCCGGTTCATATTATTTTCCTTGAAATCATCATGGGGCCCACCTGCTCAATTATATATGAGAACGAGCCAATGGAAAAAAACACAATGACGCAAAGGCCAAAACCAATGTCTGTTACGTTTTTTAACTGGAAAGAGTTATCCACCAGTATTTTGCAGGGATTAGTTATTACTCTAGGCACGCTGTCTGCCTATGTATATGCCGTGCAGAACGGATACAGCGAAGCCCTGACCCGAACCATGGTTTTTACGGTTTTAATAACCGCAAATATTTTTCTGACATTAATCAACCGTTCGTTTTATTATTCTATCCTTACCACCCTTCGATACAAAAACAATCTGGTTTTGTTTATTGTCTCTGTTACCAGTTTCATGGTCATACTTATGCTTTATTTAAAGCCAGTTACAGTGTTTTTCGGGTTTCAGAGTCTTAACGCTTATCAGCTGATGCTCGCCATGCTAACGGGCTTTATTTCTGTTATCTGGTTTGAAATCGTTAAGTGGTTCAAAAGAATGAGCAAGAACCGCGCAGGGTAAAAAATTTATTCCCCGGAATCATAAATTAGGTAACAACTGCCCGCTTATGCCTTGTAACCTGCAGCGTTTGATACTTTGCTATTTAATGAATTTTTTATCAAAAAAATTACTACATTTAAAGCTCGAAATTATATCTCTTAATATCTATTTACGACCAATTAAACATGAACCTGTTTGAAATTAAAGAGCAACCGAAAGTCTACGATGTTGTTATTGTGGGCTCAGGTGCAGGTGGTGGTATGGCGGCATACCAGCTTACTAAGGCCGGAGCAAAGGTTTGCTTGCTTGAAGCGGGTGGATACTTTGATCCCGCAGACCCTAAATACATTACGCAATTAAAGAATCCGTGGGAATCCCCTCGTCGTGGTGCCAGTACACGTACCCGCCCGTTCGGCGATTTTGATGCCGCCTGGGGTGGTTGGGATATTGAAGGCGAGCCATACTCGGCTATGCCGGGTACGCAATTCCGCTGGTTCCGCTCAAGAATGCTGGGTGGCAGAACCAATCACTGGGGACGTATCTCCATGCGTTTCGGTCCGGACGATTTCCGCAGAGGCTCTATGACAGGTATCGGCGACGACTGGCCGACCAGCTATGAAGATTATGCACCATATTATGATAAAGTAGATAGATTAATCGGTTTGTTTGGTACTAAAGAAGGTATCCGTAACGAACCCGATGGTATATTTTTACCACCGCCCAAACCACGTCTGCACGAGCTGATGTTGAAGAAAGCGGCCACAGGTATTGGTATTCCGGTTATTCCTTCGCGTATGGCCATGCTTACCAAGCCTATCAACGATTCTCGTGGTGCCTGTTTCTATTGTGCACAGTGTGGCAGAGCCTGCCAGGCTTATGCCGACTTCTCGTCGTCGTCAGTATTATGTATCCCTGCTGCTAAAACAGGTAATCTGACACTAATCAACAATGCCATGGTAAGAGAAGTGCTGACAGACCCTAACACTGGTCTTTCTACCGGCGTTTCTTATGTAAATAAACTTGATTTAAAAGAGTATTCAGTAAAAGGTAAAATAGTTATTCTGGCTGCCAGTACCTGCGAAACCGCACGTATTATGCTTAACTCAAAATCGTCGAGATTTCAGAGAGGAATAGCCAACGACAGCGGCATCATCGGTAAATACCTGAACGACTCAACAGGGGCCAGCCGTTCTGCATTTATTCCGGCTTTGATGGACCGTAAACGTTACAACGAAGACGGTGTTGGTGGTATGCACGTATTTACGCCTTGGTGGGAAGATAACAGCAAACTGGATTTTCCGCGTGGTTACCATATTGAATATGGTGGCGGCATGGGTATGCCTGGCTTTGGCTTTGGTGGTGGCATTGAGCGTGTAAACGGGCTTTTCCCTGATAAAAACGGTAACAAAAGAAAAGCGGGTGGCTACGGCTCACGTCTGAAAGAAGATATCCGCCTTACTTATGGGGCTTATATTGGTATGGCAGGCCGTGGAGAGCCTATTCCGTTAGAATCAAACTATTGTGAGATTGACCCGAACGGTGTTGATAAATACGGTATCCCAACCTTACGTTACCATTACAAATGGAGCGAAAACGAAATCAAACAAGCCAAACACATGCAGGATACTTTCGAGCAGATTATCCATGCCATGGGTGGTATTCCGTTGGGTAAAAAACCTGATGCCAGCAATAATTATGGTTTGGCTCAGCCGGGTGAGATTATTCACGAAGTAGGTACGGTTCGTATGGGTAACGACCCTAAGAAATCGGCTCTGAATGGCTGGCAGCAAGCACACGATGTAAAAAATCTGTTTGTGGTAGATGCTGCTCCGTTTGTATCGCAAGGTGATAAGAACGTTACCTGGACCATCCTGGCGAGCTCATGGCGCACTTCTGATTATATCATTGAACAGAGAAAAGCAAAGAACATCTAAAACCATTTTCAAGACATGAAACGTAGAGATACACTAAAAGCACTTTCATTGAGCTCGTTGGGAATGGCCGTTTTACCAACCACCGACCTCGTAGCGGCTCCACCGGAACCAAAACCGTTTAAGACTACTCCGGCACGTATTCCGGAAGAAATAGAGAGAGATAAAAAAATAATGGCTGATAAATTCCTGACGGCGTCAGAATTAGCCACTATTGCCATATTAGTAGATATTATTATTCCGGCCGATAGTAAATCAGGTAGTGCCACACAAGCCGGCGTTCCTGCTTTTATAGAGTTTATTGTAAAAGATATGCCGCAATACCAGACACCTATCAGAGGTGGTTTAAAATGGCTGGACAACCAGAGCGGCAAGCGCTTTGGCAAAACTTTTGCCCTGATTACGCCTGCACAACGCATTGAGATTATAGAAGATATAGCGTATCCGGACGATGTAAAACCGGAGTTTAGCCAGGGTGCCTCGTTTTTCTCACAAATCAGAAACCTGACTGTAACCGGCTTCTATACCACCCGTATGGGCTTTGATGACCTCGGTTATATGGGTAACACCCCTAACGAATGGAAAGGCGTACCGCAGGATGTATTAGACAAATACGGCCTGAAATACGACCCGCTTTATGATAAGCAAGACTGATAATCATAAGCCATATATTAACCAAAAAGCCCTGAGAGATATTCTTTCGGGGCTTTTTGGTTGTTTGTAAACAATAAAAACTTCAATACAACATCCTGAACCGTATCGTCTCTTCAATATCTTTAATCTCCTGCAAAAATGCGTCGGTATAGCCTTTGTCTATATCCATAATTACGTAACCTATTTTTTCGTTGGTTTTCAGGTACTGGCCATTGATATTGATGGCATGTTTGGCAAAAATATTATTGATTTTAGCCAGAATACCCGGTACATTTTTGTGGATATGCAACAAACGGTGCGAGTCTTTCAGCAGTGGCAATTGCAGTTCCGGGAAGTTGACACTGCCCGTGGTGCTGCCGTTGTTCATAAATTCCAGCAGGCGTTCAGGTACATAATGCCCTATGCTCTCCTGTGCCTCTTCGGTACTGCCGCCGATATGTGGGGTTAAAATCACGTTCGGCAAGCCTCTTAACTCATTAATAAACTCTTCATTATTGGTTTTTGGCTCGTAAGGAAACACATCTACCCCTGCGCCTGCTACTTTGCCTTCTTTAATGGCCTCTACCAGTGCAGGTACCTCCACCACATGGCCGCGGGCAAGGTTCAGAAATATCACACCCTTTTTCATTAGTTCAAACTCGCGCTTGCCAAAAATATTGGTGTTGTCTTTACGGCCGTCTATGTGCATACTTACCACATCGGCTACGCGTAGTACTTCTTCCAGTGAGCGGCATTTTTTGGCGTTTCCAATAGGCATTTTGTCTACAATATCGTAGAAATACACTTCCATACCCAGTGCCTCACCAATTACCGATAATTGTGTGCCTATATGGCCATAACCAATCAAACCCAGTTTTTTACCACGTACCTCAAAGCTGTTATTGGCCGATTTATCCCATTTTCCGGCGTGCATACCCGTGCTTTTCTCGAAAATATTCCGGATAAGCATTATCATTTCGCCCACAGCCAGTTCAACTACCGAACGGGTGTTGCTGTAAGGCGCATTGAAAACAGCAATGCCTCTGTCGGTACATTCCTTTAAGTCGACCTGATTGGTGCCAATGCAAAACGCCCCGATAATCATTAGTTTATCGGCATTTTCAAGTACTTTTTTGGTAACATTGGTTTTTGAGCGGATACCCAGTATAGATACCCCTTTTATTTTCTCTGCCAGTTCGGCTTCATCCATCGCTCCTTTGTGGAATTCCACATCAAACCCTTCAAATTTGAAAGATTCAATGGCTACCGGGTGTACATTTTCTAACAAAAGTACCTTAATGCGGCTCTTGGGATATGACTGGCTGCGAGGTAGTTTGTTCAGGTACAAAAACTCATCGAGCGACGGCACTACGTGATCTGCAATGGCCACTACTTTTTCGCGTTCAACATTTTCGGTAAAGGCGTAAAAGCGGTTGGCAAGACCCGAGGCCCTCAGCTCATAGTCGGTGTAACCATCACCAATGGCATAAACGTCGCCTTCCAGATTCAGCGAGCGTAGCAGATTCACCTTACCGTTGGCATGTGCCAGCACGTTGTCGTTGTCAACACCAATAATGTTGTCTTCTGCATCAAAAACAAAGTTATTGGCATATACTTTATCTTCTCTCAGGCCCATGGCAGTTACCACAGGTACAATAAACTCTTTAAATCCGCCTGATATTATCAGAATATTATCGGCATACTCACGCAGGAATTTCTCATTTCTTTGAAAAGAGTCAGATACCTTGGTATGCAGTAAGTCAACAAGTTTATCAATATGGCTGCGGTTAGCGCTAAGTAACTCTATTCTTTTGTGCAGGGCTTCGCCGAACGAAATCTCGCCGTTCATGCCCATTTCGGTTAGTTTTCTTATTTCGCCTACAATTTTTTCCTGATTGGCATTACCCATCAGGGCTATATTGGCTAATTCGTCAAGCCCTTCTACTTTAGTAAAAGTACTGTCGAAATCAATTATAAAATACGGATTGCTCATGGATAACAAAGTCTCTTAAAAATAGGTATTGATGTTAAAGCCTGATTAATATAGGTTTATTACGGATTTTGCAACGCAATCTTGATATGCTCCAGATGGTGTTTACTGTGCCAGGCACCCATGTGTAAGGCCTGCGCTAAAGTCACGTTCATTTGCCGGCCTACATGGAAAAAGCTCTTGTTGAAGTCGGCGGGCGACATTGATTTCAGCAGGTGAACCCAGCGTTTATGTGTAGCTTCCAGTAGTAGCAGGGCATCTGCAAGAGGTACGGTTTCTACCTCCGGATTATTCGCCCAGCCATTTATATTTGAGCCGTATCCCTGTGTGTTATCTTCACAAAGCGTTTGTTTAAAACGGGCAAAATGCAGAATATGCATATCTGAAATATGCACCACTATTTTATGAATACTCCAGGCACCTTCGCGATAAGACTGCGCCAGTTGCTCTGCCGACAGGTTTTTAGTCAACTCGGTATATTTAGCCGGATATTGCTCTATAATGCTTACATTCTGGGCCATTTCTTCTTCAGAATACAGCTCTTCGGGTTTCCATTTGCCAATCGGAAACTGGCGCTCTTCGAGAGTCATTGCTTTAGGGAGGTTTTGTTGCAGCTCAAATTTACAGACTATTTCAGACCTAAAAACGAGCTAAGCTATTGATTTTCAATAAATAAACGAAATGTCAAGATTATTCTTGATAAAATGCAAAATATCAATAGTTGATGAAGAAGAATGCAAATATAGTAATTTTTCAGGGAACTGGGTCATAACCATGGCCTCCCCAGGGATGACAACGGCCTATTCTTTTGACGGTCAGTAAAAGGCCTTTAAAAAAACCATGTTTCTGAAATGCTTCTACCGAATACTGAGAGCAGGTAGGTGTATAGCGGCATGAGGCCGGAAACCAGGGAGAAATGCCTGCCTGATAAAGACGAACCAGAAAAATGGCGATGTGCTTCATGAGCTATTCGAATAAAAAGTATAAAGTAACTGTATGCGTAGTGAGCCTGTCGATGCCTTCCATGGTTGTGCCTGCAGCCGAAGAACGATTTACCAGATTGGCCAGGCCATGAGAAAAATGCAGCTCTGGTGCAAACTTAAAATACTCTCTGAAAATCTCAAGCCCGGTGCCGTATTCCAGGCTGAAATCGCTGGCTTTTGAGTTAAACTGCGTGGCATTTCTTCTCTTAATGGGATTGGTTTCTATGGCATATCTGACCCCGCCAAAAACATACATACGCACGTTACCACGTCTTAAAGACTTGTACTTTACCATAAGGGGGAGTTCGAACCAGGCGCTCTCGCGTGATTCCTTTCTCTCTTCAAACGGGGGTGTAGAAGCCGGGACTATGTACCTGATATCAATTTTTCTGTTATACAGGGCTACTGTGGGTAATATCCTGAAATCAAAGAAATCATTGAGCTGAATGTTGGCCACCCCACCCAGTTTCAAGCCAATGGTTGTCGGAGAAGAAACTGCATAATTGTTATTGGCTGAATTCATGAAGTAATTGTTGAACTTCATGTTCAGGTGTGTAAAAGGTATGCCTACAAAATAGCCAAATTTAACAGTTTTGGCATCATAGTCAGCCTGATAGATGCGTTTATTCATTTGCGCCCGGGCAGGCAGAAATAAACAAACCGCTATAAGAAGGCAGGCCATTCTAAACAGAAAGGCTTTTTTTTGTGAGGTAATCAGGGTTAGTGAAAAGGATACTTGGTAATTTTTCATTCAAACAAAAGAAAAGGAATCATCCATAATTCTGAAACACCCGTCAGGCCTTTTTCTTGCCGATATAGACCGTACAAATGCCAAAAGTAAGAGGCACACGTCTGGTTTCTGAATAGCCGGCCCGCTGAAATACACGAAGGAAATCGTCTCCTTCAGGAAATGCTTTGACCGACTCAGGCAGATAACTGTAAGCCGCGTTGTCTTTAGAAATTATTTTCCCGATTAAGGGTATAATAGTAGAATTATAGAACCAATATAGCTGCTTGATTATGGGTGCTTTTGGTTTTGAAAACTCAATGATTAAACAAGTGCCGCCGTCTTTAGTAACACGATACATATCGGCGAGCCCTTTTTCCAGGTTTTCAAAGTTCCTTACTCCAAAAGAAACGATAACGGCATCAAAAGTATTGTTTTCAAACAGTAATTTCTCTGAGTCGCCGCTTCTGAGTTCAATTACCTTGTCAAGGCCCAGCTTCTTCATTTTTTCACGACCCATAGCCAGCATTCCTTCAGAGATGTCTACACCTATCACTTTTTCCGGCTTCAGTTGTTTTACGGCTTCAATGGCCAGGTCGCCGGTGCCGGTAGCAATATCCAGAATTAATTGCGGTTTGGCCGAACGAAGCATTGAAATGGCTTTTTTTCGCCACCAAACATCAATGCCCACACTCAATAAACGATTCAGCAAATCATATTTGGGCGAAATGTTGTCAAACATCTCAGCAATTTGCTCGCGTTTTCCCTGTTCTTTTTCTTTATAAGGTACTACCATGTTCTAATCTCCGGAAATCTTTATACAATAACAAACAACAAAGGTACAATCACAATTCCATATTAGATAGATTTTAGGCTGATAAATGCGTTGCAGGCATAAATTATTTCAAACAAAAAAATAACGGAATAACCATCAAAAGGGTATGTCAGCCATACCTTTTCAGGCGTGAAAAACTACGCATAAACGCTTAAAATTTTACTATATACGTACCAGGGCGTATGGGCAGCTCTGAAAAGTTTTTGCCATTTTTTTTATTTTTTATTGGCCTGACATTCAATAAGATACAATTTTTTATGCGCTTTTGTTAGCTGCCAGTTCCAACTAATGTTTTTCAAACTGTATCCCTGTAACAAACAAATCCAATAAAAAATCATGAAAAAAATCATTTTAAGTGTTGTTTCGGTAGCTATTTTATTTGCTTGTTCAAAAGAAGAAACCACCACCCCACAACTATCGCTAAACGACCAGTTTAATGTTTCTGCTGAAGGCTGGAGCGCCGACTTTGCAGATTATCCGATTGGCCAGGAAACGTTCTACGAATTGACAACCAAAAAAGATGCTAAATTACCTGCGCCTCTTGATACCCTGAAAAAAGGATTCAGAATTTCAGGAAACAACCACAGCGACGACCTCTTCATGTTTCTAACCAAGAAAATGACCGTCCCTAAAGCAAACCAATTTTATAAAGGAACGTTCGAGGTTGAATTTGCATCTAATGCACCAGATGGTTCGGTAGGTGTTGGCGGGTCGCCGGCTGAAAGCGTGTATGTAGGTATTGGCCTTACTTCAACAGAACCGAAAAAAGTAGCCAATAATACCACCAAGAACCATGAGATGAACATCAAGAAAATGCAACAGGCTACCAGCGGAGACGACATGAAGGTAATTGGCAATGTGGCCAACGGAACCACCGAAAGCAAGTACAAGTTGGTAAAAAGAACCGGAGAGTTTACCGGTAAGTCTGATGCCAACGGTAACATTTGGGTAATTGTAGGAACAGACTCAGGTTTTGAAGCTACCACAACGCTTTACTACACACAAATTAAAGTAGATTTAAAAGAAGTAACATCTAAGTAGTAATTCTGGCAACGCAGAGCATCTGCTCTGGTAAGTGATTTCAGTAATTTGCATTTATGGATATTGTTTTTAGAAAACTTTACGATAAATGTCTTTCGGTAATTAAAAAAAACACAGGCCCGGCAAACTTTTGCCGGGCTTTTTTATGGTGCCTGGTTTATTTACGTATAATAATGTTTTTTTGGTTACATATTTATTTAGGCACATTTGTTGCTGTTAATTAGTGACCCAAAATATGGTAGAAAGTGATTTGTTTTTTTACTCGTATTTTTCAATAAGATTTTTTTTAACTTGTATTCGGATACCGGCTCGGAAGTATATACTTTAACAGGATATTCAAACAGGCATTTAGGGAGCACAGGTGGGGGAAACCGGTTTTGTTAAAAGGCCAGAAACTATTTATAAGGTAGATGATTAGTTGTTTTCGGTACATCAACCAATGCTTTGCATTAGCCCTGACAGGAGTTATCTTATTAGGGCTGTCTTCTTTTGCATTTGCGCAGCCTTTTAAATCTGGTGAATTAGATTTACGTAAAGCAGATTTTTCTCACAATAATAACCATATCGACCTTTCAGGCGAATGGGGCTTCTACTGGAACAAGCTGTTACCCCCCGGGCAGGCAACCAATACCAGGCCTGATTATTACATACCGCAAACTACTATCTGGAACAACCTGAAACAACTGGGTGAACCATTCAAGGCATTTGGCTACGCCACCTATACACTTAAAATTTATATAGACCACAAGAAAAACCCCCAGATATCTTTTTTTATACCGGCAGCTTATTCGAGCTATAAAATATGGATTAACTGCCAGGAACTTTCTGAAAACGGGGTGGTGGGTACTTCTAAAGAAACCTACAGCCCTTACTGGCTACCGGTTAAGAAGATGTATATGGTGCAGTCAGACACCCTGCACCTGGTAATGCAGGTGGCAAATTTTGACCATTACCGTGGTGGTTTTTCGCAGCCAATCATACTGGGCAGTAATCAGTTTATGGAAGACCTCTGGATAACCGAGCTTTCAATAGTGCTGATTCTGACGGGTATTCTGCTGATGGTTTCCCTGATATTCTTCGGGCTTTATTTCCTAGGGCAGAGAGACCCCGTTGTGATATACTTTGCCCTTTATTGTCTGGTTTACATTTACAGACTTATAGGTGTAGATAAAATTTATTACATTAATCAGGCCATACCCGGCATTGATTTCCGGATTACATTCTTTCTTGAATACTTTACCATATTCTTTTGCATTTATTTGTTTGCGAGGTTCCTCAAGGCCTTGTATCCGCGTAAAAATGTTGTGATAGACGTAGTAGAGTTTATTTGTATAGTTTACATTATCTCACTTGTTGTATCGCCTGTTTATTTCATTACGTATATTTCGCAGGGGTTCTTTTTTATTATTCTTTTCTTTGTTTCTTATAATTTATATAAGGCGCTACAGGCATTTATTCATAAGAAAAAAGGCTCTGTATTTGCCATGCTGAGTATGTCTTCTTTAGGCCTGGCAGTGGCGCTGAATATCCTGGGTTATTTTGGTTATATACAGCCGTCTTCCTATTATCTTTTCTTTGGGTATTTTGGGTTTATTTTCTTTCAGGCGCTTATTCTTTCTTACAGGTTTGTTTATTCGTTTCGGAAAGCCAGAGAAGAGGCCGAACAGGGTGCCAAGGCCAAGTCGGAGTTTCTGGCCAATATGAGCCATGAAATCAGGACACCCCTCAATGGCGTAATCGGTTTTACTGATTTGCTAATGAAAACCAAACTGGATAATACACAGCAGCAATATATGTCTACCGTTTTTCAGTCGGCCAATACATTGCTTGATATCATTAATGATATTCTGGACTTCTCTAAAATTGAAGCAGGAAAGCTGGAGATAGTGGCCGTAAAGACTGATATTCATGAATTGCTTACCCAGGTTACAGATATTATTACTTTTCAGGCAAGCCAGAAGAGCCTGGAAGTGCTGCTCAATATTCCGGCTAATGCACCCAGATACATCTGGGTAGATGTGGTTCGTTTAAAACAGATTCTGGTTAATTTGCTCAGTAATGCAGTTAAATTTACAGAAACCGGAGAAATAGAATTAAAACTGGAGGTTCTGGGCGATGTAAAGCATAATCTGAATACCTTCAGGTTTACCGTAAAAGATACAGGTATTGGCATTGCACCGCAGAATCAGGAACGGATTTTCCATGCGTTCTCGCAGGAAGACTCCTCTACCACGCGCAAGTTTGGTGGGACAGGTCTGGGGCTCACTATCTCTAATAAACTACTGGCTCTAATGTACAGTGGCCTGAAAGTTGAAAGCGAGCTGAACCGCGGCACAACTTTTTATTTTGACCTGAAGCTTAAATCAGAAGCCGGAGGGCCTGACGTATGGGAAAACCTGGATTTGTTTAAAAGGGTTTTAATTGCTGACGACAATAAGACGAACCGTACGTTGTTGAAAAGCATGCTCGATTTACGCGAAATAAGCTATGAAGAAGCAGTGAACGGTCAGGAAGTACTGGAGATGTTAGAAAGAGGTAAAAAGTTTGACCTGCTCATTATTGATTACCACATGCCGTTTCTGGATGGCCTTGATACCGTACGCATTTTACGGCACGAGCCAAAGTATCATGCCAGAAAGCTACCGGTTATGCTGATATACAGCTCAAATAACCATGAATACATCAACTCCGAATCCGAGAAATTACATATCAGGAAAAGGCTGGTGAAACCTGTAATTATGCAGAGGGTATTTGAGGCGATGTCGAATATAGCAAGGAAGTCAATTGAGGAGGTTCAAAAGTCTGATACGCCCAACCCACTGCAATATACCGACTCACGAACCCTGACCATATTAGTGGTGGAAGACAACAAAGTAAATATGCTTTTTGCCAGAACCATCTTTAAGTCGGTTTTTCCTTATGGCAGAATTTTAGAGGCCGAAAACGGAAAATTAGCCGTAGAAATTTTTAAGGCTGAAAATCCGGATATAATATTTATGGACATGCAAATGCCTGAAATGAACGGGCTGGAAGCAACCCAGGTGATTCGTGAAATGGAAACCCCTGAAAAACGGGTACCGATTATAGCCTTAACAGCCGGAACAGTAAAAGGTGAAAAAGAAAAATGTCTGGACGCCGGAATGGATGATTACATAACCAAGCCATTTGTAAAAGACACAGTAGTTCGGGTTATTCAGAAATATCTGGGCGGCGAATAGCGTTTATCTGCTAAACCATTGCAATTTACAGGTTTATATATGCCTGCAACTTGGTAGTGTTGCCAAGTTTAATTTATTTTGTTGCTTACTTCTACAAAAAAGATGCCCACAAAGATTTTTTTTAGCGCCATTGATAACGAAATCAGGAATCTGCAGTATGGCGATAGCCCGGCAGAGTTGTATCAACCCATTGATTATCTGATGTCTATCGGCGGTAAGCGGATACGCCCTTTACTTACGGTTATGGCTACCCATATATTCTCAGATAACTGGCAACAAGCCATTCGCCCGGCCATTGGGGTAGAGGTATTCCACAATTTCACCCTGATGCATGACGACATCATGGATGCAGCCCCTTTAAGGCGTGGAAAACCAACTGTTCATGAAAAATGGAACCCGAATGTAGCTATTCTTTCTGGTGACGTAATGCTGATATGTGCCTATGAATTACTGACTGACGTGAACGACCTTATATTTAAGCAGGTAATTAAAAGATTTAACCGCACAGCAGCCGAAGTATGCGAAGGCCAGCAGCAGGATATGAACTTTGCTACCCGTAACGATGTAACGGAAGAGGAGTATATTGAGATGATCAGGCAGAAAACCTCTGTCTTATTAGGGTTTGCGCTTGAATTAGGTGGAATGATAGCCAAAGCTGACCAAACCACCACAAAATTATTGTTTGAAATAGGTACCAATCTGGGTATAGGGTTTCAGCTGAAGGATGACATACTTGATGTGTACGGCGACCCGGAGAAATTTGGCAAACAGGTAGGCGGAGATATAATTGAAAACAAAAAAACGTTTTTATTGATAGAAGCACTTGCACAGGCCAAGGGTAGGGCAGAAGAGAAAGAATTGCACCAATGGCTTGCAGCCCCGGTTTTTGATAAAAATGAAAAGGTTACGGCAGTAACTACCATTTATGATTCGCTTGGCATCAGGCAACTGGCTGAGGCCAGAATGAACGATTACTTTAACAGAGGGCTGAAAGACCTTGAGAAACTGGAGGCTCCGGCTGAAAAGAAACAGCCCTTGCTGGAATTGATACAAATGCTGATTGAACGCGAAAACTAAACCGCAATGTCTATAACCATTATTATTATTATTGTTACGTCGGTAGTAAGTATTGCTGCATTCAGCAATAGTAGATTGACGTACCAGTATATCCTTAATCCTTACACAGTACACCGCCGCAACGAGTGGTGGCGATTGCTCACCTCGGGCTTTTTGCACGGCGACTTCGGGCATTTGTTCTTTAATATGTTCAGTTTGTACATATTCGGCGACGGCGTAGAGGCATATTTTGGCGCTATATTCGGTGCCAAAGCCGGATTCTTTTATTTGTTACTTTATTTGACGGGCATTATAGTAGCCAATTTACCAGATACTTTCAGGAAGAAAAATAACTCGGGTTACAATGCGCTTGGTGCATCGGGCGGGGTAGCCTCGGTAGTTTTTGCCTTTATTATGTTTGAGCCCACTGCCAAAATGGGCTTTATTCCTTTGCCTCCTATAATTCCGGCCTGGATATTTGGTATTTTGTATTTATTGTATTCAAGATACATGGCTCAAAAACAGTACGACAACATTGGCCATACGGCGCACATCTACGGTGCTTTGTGGGGTGTTGTATTTGTTACGCTTTCGTATCCGTCTATCATTACGCTATTCATCAGCAAAATTGCCAATAGTTTTTAGTAATGTTTAAAATCTTACAGCAGCCGTATCCTTTTCACCATAAGTCCGGAAAAAACCGTTTCTGGAAAAGTTTGGCAGAGGGAAGCGGCGTAGCCCTGTTTTTTATCATTTTTCAGCCTTTTGGCCTCAGCGAATGGGAGCATCCTTATAAAATTTGGGTACTGACAGGCTTTGGGGCTATTGTCAGTATCTGCACAGCTATACATCGGTTTGTTCTGCCTTCGGTTTTTCCGCGTGTCTACCATGAAAAAGTATGGGTTGTCTGGAAAGAAATTGCAGATATATTGCTGCTGCTTGCGCTTATTACAATTGCCAATATGCTGTATTCCAGCTTTTTTTTCAGCTATGTTCCGTTTTCAGTTACGGGCTTTCTGGCAATGTTCTTTATTGTAGCGCTAATTGGCCTGATACCCATTTCTTTCGGGGTAATGTCTAACTATATTATTCAGCTTAAAAAATATAATCAGACTATCATAGTGCAAGCAGTTAATGCTACCACAAAAGAAGAAGAAAAAGGAATTACTTTAAAACTGATAGCCGAAAACGAGAAAGATGTTTTAGAGCTGAAAGCTGACGATTTGCTTTTTATTGAGTCATCAGACAATTATTCTACTGTAGTCTACAATCAGGCACAAACCCTTCAAAAAGTTTTACTGAGAAGTAGTCTCACTCGTTTAGAAAACCAGATAAACCAGCCCGCTATTGTGCGTTGCCACAGGTCTTACATTGTTAATCTCAGCAAGGTTGAGAAGGTAACCGGTAATGCCCAGGGGTATAAATTGCATTTGCAACTGTTTGAATTGACTATTCCTGTAGCCCGCAAGTATTCTGAAATTGTCGATAAACTTAAATAATCATTAGCGGTTAAAACAACCGGCTTTGTCATTCTTCCCTCAAGCCTGTCAATCTCCCCTCTGCTTTGTCAAACATCCCAAAGGATTGATAACCAGCCCTTTCATTTGGTGTCATTTATTGGTCTGATATACATTTGTGTCATCAAAAACACGAACTTAAATCAATCAATCCGATGAAGAATCTAATCAGAACCATTGCTTTTTCAACCATTCTTGGTCTTGTTTCTACTATTTCTTTTGCACAAAACAAATATAGTGTTACCGTAGTAGTAAACGGCATTCAGTTGCGCCAGGGCAAAGTTTATGCTTCTATCACCAATGATGCTGGTAGTTTCCCGAGAGGGGGTATCAAATCTGCCATTGCAGAAGTAACCCCTGCCGGTGAGGTATCTTTAAAGTTTGAGAATATACTGGAAGGTAAATATGCCATTGTGTTGTATCAGGACCTGAACGATAATAAACAACTGGACATGAACGGAGAAATGCCGGCAGAGCCTTTTGGGTTCTCGAACGTAACTATGCTGATGGGGCCTCCGAACTTTGACCAATGCGCCTTTGATGTAAATGAAAACAAAATAATTGCTATTGGTCTGATGGCATTCTGATAAGCCTTTTTTTATTATTCTTTCAATTTAGAAAAATACAAAACTATGGAAAAGCTAATTTTCAATTTCTTTTTGGTAATACACGTTATCTGCGGATTCCTTTCTTTATCTACCGGCTTGGTAGCTATGATAGCCGAAAAGGGCAAAAAGGCACATAACATAAGTGGTAAGATATTCTATTGGGCTATGCTGGGGGTGTTTGTAACTACTATTGTTTTCTTTGTTATTTACCCCGCACAATTGAAGTATCAGTTCTTTCTTACAATAGGCATCATTAGTTTTTACCCTAATTTTTCGGGCAAAAGGTTATTGAGTATGAAAAAGGCTATTGTTCCGCAATTAATTGACTGGGTTGCTGCCTGGGCCGTGGGTTTGTGCGGTGTGGTAATGTTGGGCTATTCTGTTTATGGATTTCTGCATCCGGAGGGATTCAATGGACTGGCCATTCTTTTTGCCATCTTCGGTATAGTTTGCCTTTTTAATGCCTATGGAGATTTGAAAATTTACCTCGGGTATCAGAAACCCGAGAAAATGCACTGGTTTTTAGGGCATGGAGGCAAAATGATGGGGGCTTACTCGGCTGCGCTAACGGCCTTTTGCGTAAACATTGTACCCAGATATTTGCCTGCCGGCACACCCGCCTTTGTATTTATACTGACCTGGGTTTTACCCGGAGTTGCAATAGGGGTAGTTGCTGCCAGAATACTGAAAAAGTACAGATTGAAGTTTAATGTAAAAGCCGTAAAACCGGTTTTACAGGAAGCCTGATTAGTAAATATTGAAACTGTCGGCATCCAGATGCGCAGGGAAGTTTCGGCGGAATTGGTCTAAAGCTGTTTTATTGAGCGTATGTGTATGTAGTATTTCGTGGTCAACTTCGCGGAATAACACATTTCCCGCGAAATCAATAACAGCCGAATGCCCTGCATGTGGAACATCGTTTCCATCAAGGCCAACACGGTTTACTGCTACCATATAGCTCTGGTTCTCTATGGCACGTGCTACCAGCAGGGAGTCCCACGGATACATGCGGACCTGAGGCCAGTTGGCTACATAAATGAGAACATCATACGCAAGGTTGGTGTTGCGGCTCCAGACCGGGAAACGGAGGTCGTAGCAAATAAGCGGGCAGATTTTCCAGCCTTTCAGTTCTTTGATAAGCCTTTGAGAGCCACCACTATACACCTCATGCTCGTTGCCCATCCTGAAAAGGTGGCGTTTATCGTAGGTGTCAACCTGGCCATCAGGGCTTACCCAAAGCAGGCGGTTGTAAAATTTATTGTGTTCTTTTATAACCACACTACCCGTTATTACGGCCCCGGTCTGGGCAGCCATCTGTTGCATCCAGCGGGTAGTGTGCAGGTTCATGGGCTCAGCAACCTTGGCCGGAGCCATAGTAAACCCAGTGGTAAACATTTCAGGTAGTATAATTATATCAGTAGGCGCTGTTATACCAAATATCTTCTCTTCCAGCATGGCACGGTTGGCTGTGGCATCTTCCCAGTACAAATGGGTTTGCACAAGCGTAACGCTTAAATCCTGTTGGGCGGTGGTAGTTTCAGCCATCTGATTGATTACTTAGGGAATTTCATGCGATAATCTACATCCACATCACCTTTAGTAATATTGGCCAGTTTTTTCTTCAGCATTTGTTTTTTCAGAGGCGTAATCAGGTCTGTAAACAGAATACCTTCAATGTGGTCATATTCATGCTGGATAATCCTGGCAGCCATGCTTTCAAAGGTTTCGGTATGTTCTACCCAGTCGGTATCAAAATACCTGATGGTTACAAACTCAGGGCGGTAAACATCCGCACGGATACCCGGTATGCTCAGGCATCCTTCTTCATAGGCCCATTCATCGCCGTCTTCTTCAATGATTTCGGCATTGATAAACACTTTTTTAAAATTTATGAGCGACTCATCAATATCTTCGTCAGTTTCGGCTCCTTCGTTAATCGGGGTGCCATCTACTACAAAAATGCGTAGGTCAAGCCCGATTTGCGGTGCAGCCAACCCAACGCCCGATGCCTTATACATGGTCTCAAACATGTCTTCGGCCAGTTTTTTCACATCAATTTCACCCGGCACAATATCACGTGCTTCTTTTCTCAGAACCGGGTCGCCATAGGCTAATATTGGATAAATCATTGTATTCTTAAAAATGCTAAGTGACTAATTTCTTACGGAGAATAATTCTATAATCTTCAATTTCTGCTTTTGGTTCAACCATTTCAATGCAGTATCCGTTTTTCAGTGCAAATGTCAGCATGGGTCTGAACCGGTTGCGGGTTTTCAGCACAATAGCATTAAATCCCTGCTCTTTGGCCCATGCTTCCTGTTGGTCGGCCAGTTTCTGCGCAATCTGTAGCTTTCTGTAAGCTGGTAAAACACCTCCCAGCCATGTGTAAAAACTGCCGTCGTTATCGCGTTGATACCCTACTTTAAACCCTACAGGTGTTTGGTTGGCAAGCGCAACTAAAATCAGGAATCTGGTGTTAAATAAGCGTTCTTCGTAGGTTTTTTCTTCATAGTTTCCCTGCATAAATTCAGGGATTTGCTTAGAAATTGCTATGCATTCGGCAATGGTTCCTACCCGAATCGTTACATTTGCACCTGTATTCATATCACAAAGTTACAAAACTGATGAATAATATTATTAATAAAAAAGTAAGGTTTGTTAATTTAGGTCTCATTGACTACCAGAATGGCTGGGATTTTCAGGAAAAACTCTTTGCCGAAATCATAGACCTGAAAGTAAAAAACAGAAGTCTTAGCCCTGAGCAACAATTACTTACACACAATTATCTGCTTTTTTGCCAGCATCCGCACGTATACACGCTGGGCAAAAGCGGAAAAATGGAAAACCTGCTGCTGGACGAGCAGGGACTTGCAGCGAAAGAAGCCCGATTCTATAAAATCAATCGTGGCGGCGACATCACGTATCACGGGCCGGGCCAGCTGGTGGGGTATCCGATACTTGACCTTGAAAACTTCTTTACCGATATACACAAATATATGCGTTTACTGGAAGAAGGAATTATACGTACACTGGCTGATTTTGGTATTGATGCCGGAAGAATTGACGGCCTGACAGGCGTATGGATTGATTATAAAGAACAGAAGAATCCACGTAAGATATGTGCAATGGGCGTGAAGTCGAGCCGATGGGTAACCATGCACGGCTTTGCATTGAATGTAAACACCGATCTGGATTATTTCAGTAATATAGTACCCTGCGGTATTGACGACAAGGCCGTAACCTCATTGGCTCTGGAACTGGGCCGCCTGGTAGAAATAGACGAAGTGGCCGAAAAACTAAAGCGCCATCTGGCTGATTTGTTTGAAATGGAATGGGAGGTATCTGACGGGGATAAATCTGCCCTGATTAGCGTATAATTGTAATATTTCCTTGCTACAAATTATCTTGATTAAGATTTATTTTTAATTTTGAGGGAAATATGAAAACACCTGTTGAAAATTATAAACTAGGATACTTAAACCGAATAAAATAACAAAACTATAATAAATGGCAACTGAATATTTGGGAATTGATATAGGCGGCACAAATGTCAAAATGGGCATTGTTGAATCAGAAACAGGTAAACTTTCTAATTTTTATAGTCATGATACTGCAAGCTGGCGTAAATCAGGACATTTTATAGAACGCTTGGGCGATGCTATTGCTATTCAGTTAACAGAAAATAAAACCGTGCAGAAAATTGGGATCGGTGTTCCGGGTCTGATAACCAGAGACCGTTCTACATTAATTGAAATTACTGCCATTCCTGAAATAAACGGTATAACGATTATTCCGGATTTGAAAGAGCGTTTCCCGAATCATGATTTCTTCCTTGAGAATGATGCAAACGCTGCGGCTTTGGGCGAATACTACTTTGGCGAAGGCGATATCCCGGAAGATTATATCATGGTTACGCTGGGTACAGGTATCGGCGGAGCAGCGATTATAGACAAGCAGGTATTTAAAGGCGGTGGCGGTAATGCAATGGAGCCTGGTCATATTCCGTCAAAACACGGCAAAGTATTAGAACGTAATATAGGTAAAAATGAGTTGCTTGACCTGGCCAACGCCATGCGAAAAAACTATAACGGTAAAACCCAATTGCCTGCAGACGGTACAATCTCAACCACCGGTTTGGTAGCGGCAGCAGCAGAGGGCGATGAGCTGGCACAAAAGATATTCGACGAAGTAGGAGAAATGCTTGGCAGTGGTCTGGTGTCTATGATTAGAATCCTTGACATTACTACTATTCTGATTGGTGGTGGCTTATCTGCTTCATTTGACTATATCATGCCGTCAATCAATAAACAGCTGGAATACTGGCTTACACCTTATTACCTGAAGACTTTAAGTATCAGAAAAGCAACATTGGGCAATGATGCCGGCCTCCTGGGTGCAGCAAGCTTGTGTTTCTGATTTTTGGATAGAGATTTTGCAGGAAGTATTCTAAGGGGTACTTCCTTTTTTTATGATTTTTAACCACCTTACTCAGCCAATGGAACTATCTCATGCCATATCAGACGCTGTGCTGACACTAACGGGCATTTTTGTGTTTTTCCGCTATCTGCTCAGGCTTCCTTTGCCTGTTTGCTTAAGCTGGGGTGCCTTTGTTTTGTCTGTTACTTTAGCTGCTTTGTTTGGTACACTTCGTTTTTTGGGGGTGATGCCTTCTGCGTTTAAAATATCTGAACTTTTTCAGCATACGGCAGGTACCATCGGGGCATTTGGTTTGGTGTTTGCCAGTGTGTTTCTGGCGCTCAGAAAACCAATGCCGGCTTTACCGGTATATGAGGTTCTGGCTTTAGGTTTGGTAACTTTTAGCGTAGTAAGACTAACCGAAAATTATGCGCTGCTCAATACAATTCTGACGGTTTCAATACCTGTTGTATTTTTAGCCGGGCTATGGGGGTTGTTTAGAGTGGCAAAGCAGGCATCTGTATGGCTGCTTTTAGCTGTGGTAGCGCTTATTGCCGGTACTTTCAATAAGAACTTTATGGCAAACAGTTTTATAGACAGTACCAATCTTTACCATTACCTGCTGGCTATAAGCCTGCTTTGTTTTGGCAGGGCGGCACAGCAGCAGGCTTACTGATTATTGCTCAATTACTTTAGGTACCAGAAAGTATTCGCCGTCTTGCTTAGGTGCATTTTTAAGACCTTTTTCGCGCGAAAGCTGGTTGTTAGCCACGTCTTCTCTGAACACATTCACTTCTTCGCTCATGTGGGTTAATGGTGCAACTTCGGTTGTGTCCAGCTCTTTCAACTGATCCATCCAGTCAAGAATTTTAGATAAATCCTCTACCATTTTTACCTCTTCCTGTTCGGTTAGTTCCAAACGCGCCAGATGGGCTATTTTCTTTACAGTTTGTTGTTCTATTTTCATACTGTTTTTTCTGCAATATTTAAACCGTAATAATGTAGCTGAAAAACTCTTATTTACGGGCGGTGCAAATGTAAGACTAATACTTAAAAATGATGAGCTTTAGGCTTTATATTTATCTAATGTGCCCTGAATAACGCCGTAAACTTGTGTTTTCAGGTCGTACAGGTCTTTTTTTGTTAAACCTGTTGTGTCTATCGGGGCATGGAAAACCACCCGTATCTGGTGAGGCCACATCAGTATTTCAGGCATTACCTTATAGTTATCTACCAGCGAAACAGGAACCAGAGGAACCTGGTTTTCAATGGCCATTGAGAAGGCCCCGTCTTTAAATGGTTGAACCATCTGCGGAAAACTGGTAGAATGAATGCCCCCCTCCGGGAAAATCATAATACTTCTACCAGATTTCAGCGCTTTTATAGAACGGGTTAAGGCTTTGGTACGGCTACCTTTACTACTTCTGTCTACCTGAATATGCAGCTGCGTAAACATATAACCAAACAAGGGTATGTTTTTTACGGAGCTTTTGCCTACAAATGCAAAGTAATTTTTGAGTACGGTGCCCATCAGGGCAATGTCAAGATAACTGAAGTGGTTGGCACAAAAAACGTAGGTCTTTTTAGGGTCTATTTCGGCTTCATAAATAATCTTTACAGGCATGCCCGCCAGAAAGAAAAAGATATGCCCCCAGATACGGTTGCAATGATGGGCCACAACTTTCCAGTTTTCTTTTTGAAGGCTAATGTAAACAACCGGATATAACAGCAGAAAGATTAATACAAACCAAAAAAGGCACCAGCCTGTGTATAATTGAGATAATAGTTTTTTAAGACGGTGCATGGGTAATATTCAGGGGAATGATTCTACAAATATATGCTTAATCTATTCCCCTGAAAAAAAATCAGTTTATTTTATGTCCTTGTGTAGGTTAACAGGCTTACTGTTTTTACGCATTTTGATGTTCAGAATTTCTACAAAAAATGAGAAAGCCATTGAAAAATAAATATAGCCTTTTGGTACGTGTACTTTAAAGGCCTCGGCCACCAGCAGTGTACCAATCATTACCAGAAACGCCAGTGCCAGCATCTTCACTGTCGGGTGTTTTTCAACAAATTCTCCTACGCTTCCGGCAAACAGAAGCATGGCAACGGTTGATAACACCACCGAAACGGCCATAACTATTATGTTGTTGGTCATACCAATGGCAGTAATGATGGAGTCAATAGAAAATACCATATTGATAACGGCAATGTCAATAATGGCTCTCGACAGTTTCGAGGCTGTTTTGCTACCCGAAACGTTTTCTTCCTGACCTTCAAGTTTATGGTGTATCTCTGATGTTGACTTATACAACAAAAATAAACCACCGCACAACAAAATAAGGTCTTTGCCACTAAAGCCGATATTCCACGGCAGGCCTATATCCTGCAGGTTAAATAACTCTTTTTCGAGTCTGAGAATCCAGCCTAAAACAAAAAGCAGGGCAATACGAATGGCCATTGCCATAATAAGCCCGATACGCCTGGCTTTCTTTTGTTCGCCCTTGGGTAATTTGGATGAAATAATAGATACAAAAATGATATTATCTACCCCTAATACTATTTCTAAAAGGGTAAGGGTAACAATGCTTGTCAACGCTGCGGTTGTTAGAATCTGTTCCATTAACGGTTTATATTGGTTTAATTGTGGGCGAAATTATTGGTTTTTATACTTTATGACAAGCCTGAACTTGATAAATGGATAATATAATACTAATTAAATGTCTAAAAACCTGATGAGTACAAAGGTCGCCGCAAAAAAGTATTAGAATTAAATTGAATATTAGTTGATATAAGAACCTGTAATGTCTATTTTTGTTTAATAATCTATTTTACGTAGACCTTAATGAAAATTGATAAATCTTTACTTACCGAGCCCGCTTTAACTCAACTTCCTGAAAAAGTATTACAATTTGGTACAGGTGTTTTGCTTCGTGGCTTGTGCGATTATTTTATTGATAAAGCTAACAAAGAAGGAATATTTAATGGCCGGATTGTTGTTGTAAAATCAACGGATTCAGGTGGAGCTGACACTTTTGCTGAGCAGGATAACCTGTATACAATTTGTGTAAGAGGTATTGACAAGGGTGCGCCAAAAGAAGAGAACATCATCTCTTCGGCTATCAGCCGTGTGTTATCGGCGCAAAGCCAGTGGTCTGATATTCTGGCAACTGCCAAAGACCCGGCCATTGAAATTGTTATTTCAAACACTACAGAAGTTGGCCTGCAATATGTAGAAGAAAGCATTTTGCAAACACCTCCGGCTTCTTTTCCGGCAAAACTGACTGCCTGGCTGTATGAACGCTTTCAGGCCGGTTTGCCAGGTGCCGTTATAGTGCCAACAGAACTGATAGTTGGTAATGGAGACAAGCTAAAAGAGATTGTTCTGCAACTTTGTGCATTTAATCAGTTACCTGAAGATTTCATCGAATGGCTTAATACCGAAAACAGGTTCTGTAATTCGTTGGTTGACAGAATTGTGCCAGGTAAACCCAAAGGTGAAAAACTGAAAGAGTTGTTTGATAAGCTGGGGTATGAAGATGACCTGCTGACTATTGCAGAGGTTTACCGCCTGTGGGCTATTGAAGGCGATGACAAAGTGAAAGACGTTTTGTCTTTCTATGAAGCAGACCCGGGTGTGAAGATAGAAAAAAACATAGAGCAATACCGCGAATTGAAGCTAAGGATGCTGAATGGTACACATACCCTGATGTGCGGTATGGCGTATTTGTCTGGCTTTGAAACAGTTAAGGAAGCATTGGCTGACGAATTGATGGAGAAGTTTATCACCATTCTGATGACAACCGAGATTGTGCCGGCGATTCCTTACAAAATAGAACCAAAGGTTTGCCAGCGCTATGGCAGAGAGGTGCTCGACCGCTTCCGTAACCCGTATCTGGAACACCAATGGATTAGCATTACGCTTCAATATACCATGAAGATGCGTATGCGTAACATTCCGCTATTGCTTAACTATTATAAAGAGTTTAATACTATTCCTCAATACTTTGCACGTGGTTTTGCTGCTTATTTATTGTTTATGAAAGCAATAAAAGAAGAAAACGGCAAATATTACGGACAAAAAGACGGAGAGTTATATCTGATTCAGTGTGATTCGGCTGCCTATTTTTATAAACTGTGGCAGAAGAACGCAACAGAACAGTTGGTGAATAAGGTGTTATCGAACAAAGCTTTGTGGGGAAGTGATTTAACCAAACTACGTGGATTTGCCGAAAATGTAACCACGCACCTTTCTAATATGCAAATGATTGGTGTGAAAGAGGTGGTATCAGCATTGAACGTATATGCCTGATAGAAAAAAGAACGTAATAACAGATATACAAAAAGGCGGAAGATTCACTTGAGTTTGACACGATTTTGGGATAAGTGGCTGATAATAAGGTACATGAATATCCAATCGGCTCTCTACAAACCGTTATTTGGAGTGCGAGTTCAGATTTTAAACTTTGCTTGCGTTTGTATGGGTAATATTGGTTTTAAGCCCAGTTTTTGGAGGATAGTTTTTTCGTTTTCTGTTGGCATAGACCTTAGATAAGATTTGGCTCCGTTATTTTCTATCAGGCTTACTTGCATTTTGTCAAGGGTATCCCTCAACCCTTTTTCAGTGATTACATTTTTATCGCGGTTAATTTTTTGTAAGACAAAGTTTTGTATGGCGAAGGCTATGTAACACAGGCATATATGTCCTTCGATTCGCTGGTCTGTCCAGTGAAACATGGGCCTGGTTTCCAGATGGGATTTGAAGGTTCTGAAGCTATGTTCTATTTTGAATAGTTGTTTGTATTGGTCCAGAACTTCGGCTACCGGCATGCTTTGATTATTGGTGCTTATAGCTAAAAACCCATCATACTTTTCGGAGACCTTTATTTTTTCTTCATTCAGGCTATATTTCTGGTTTTCATCTGATTTTAAGAAGAATCTGGTGGCTTTATTGTTGATTTTCGAAGGGTTCTTCAAGAGGTGCTGTGCGTGCTGTAGTTTATCTTCCCGGTCTTGCTTGTCTTTGGCCGCTCTTTTTGCCGAGTAGGTAGTAATAAAGGTCTTGCCTTCCTGTTTTAATGTGGTGTAGCGAATCAAAACATCTTGTCCGGTAGCATCTTTGTATATCCACTGCTGATGGTAATTCTTTAAGTCGAGTAGGGTTTGCTGCGTTTTTTGGGGCAGGCTTTTCAAACGTTCTCCAATGATAAATTCGTAGCCTTTGCTATTTGTTATTTCCAGGTTTTTCTTTGAAAGCATCCCCCTATCGGCTACTACAATTACTTTGTCAATCTGGTATCGCTTTTTAAGGTCGCCCAGTGCTTCCCTAAAAGTATCCCCTTCATAGGTGTTGCCTTTGAAAACCCTATAACCGATAGGGTTTTTCAGGTGGTCTATGAGCATACAAAAAAGAACTTGTGTTTTACCTATTTTGCCATCCTTACCAAAACCCATTTGTCTAAGTTGTCCTTCTTTCTCAACTTCGCTGGCAAAGTAGAAGGTCGTTACATCATAAAATACCACATCCAGGCTTTGATTGAAAAGATTCCGACCCGTTTGAAAAATCTGCTGCTGGATTAACTCAGTATACTGAGCCAACTTATCCAGAGCCCGATACAAGTGCTGTAATGACAATTCGGGAAGGTTTATGTACTCATCACGATGCTGAAAGTTGCTGCGTTTGCTGCAAGGGCTTTGCAGTCGTTCCAAAAGCATCAGAAATACACTGTCAAAAAGACTGAACTGAAGCTTGCTCTTTTGCTGAAGACGATCCAAAAGAAGCCTTAACCCATACTGCTCCAGGGCATAACCAAATACTTTTTGATAACCATAATTGTATCGACCTAATTCGATTAGGTCCCCTTCCAAAATAGTCTTCAACTCTCCTCCACCTAATTCGTAAAATCTGATGCCAATGTTACGAAGTTCTTCAGGCTTATAATCTTCAACCTTACCAAGAGAATACAAAACCCTCGAACTAGGCTTCCCTGACCCATTTCGGAAACTCTCCAAAATGCGCAAATAAGTGCCTGATTGCTTTCTCTCTACTTTCAAATATGCCATAATGCAAAATTACAACCATATAGCTTTGAATGTCAATAGACAAAAACACAATCGGCTCTCTACACTTTTTCCGAAAAATAGCCAAAATAGCCCCCAGTTAGCCATCCAAGAGCTTTTTCCAAAAACAACTGTCAAACTTAAGAAAAAAGAACGTAATAACAGATATACAAAAAGGCGGAAGATTCATTCTCCCGCCTTTTTGTATATATAAACATAAGCTTTTTACGATTTCCGGTTAAACCACAAATATACCGGTATGCCTAGCGCAACTATGCCCAGCCCCGGATAAGTAAATTGTGGTTTTTCTTTGATTAGTATCAGAACAATGGCCGAAGCCACAATTACATATAACATTGGAATAACAGGATACCCCGGCGCTTTGATTGGGCGTTCGGCATCGGGCATTTTGCGGCGTAAAATAAAGATGCCGTATATTGTGAAGGCATAAAACAAAATAACCACGCCCATCAGGTAATCAAGTAAGTCGCCATATTTACCTGTCAGGCACAAAAAGCTAGCCCAGAAACATTGCCACCAAAGGGCATTTTTGGGTACGCCTCTGTCAGACAACTTACTGAAATTCTTAAAAAATAGTCCATCTCTGGCCATTGTATAATAAACCCTTGACCCCGATAATATAAGGCCATTGTTACACCCGAAAGTAGAAATCATAATTAACAAGGCCACTACAATAGAAAAGCCCTGGCCACCTATCAGATTGGCCGCGGCTGCAGCCACACGGTCTTCGCTGGCAAACTGAATACCTCTGCTGAGCACATCAGTGCCGTTAGGGTCTCCTTTCAGAGGCAAAATACAAAGATAAGCCACGTTCATTAACAGATACAGAACAGTTACCAGCATGGTGCCAATGGCCAGTCCTCTCGGAATAGTTTTTCTGGGTTCTACCACCTCATCTCCGGCAAATGTTAATCCGTTCCAGGCATCACTTGAAAACAAGGTTCCTACCTGTGTTACGCCCAGAGCCAGAATAATTGTAAATCCGCCTATGGCCGTAGTTACCCACTCGTCACCTGTTTTTGCGGTGCTGGTTGCATCAAATATATGAGAGAAATTCTGCGAAATAATGTCGGCATTGGCTCCGAGAATAAAGCCCAGAATAATGAGCATGGCAATGGCTCCGAGTTTGGTAGTGCTGAATATATTCTGAATAATCTTGCCCTCCTTTACCCCTCTGGTATTGGCATAAGTAAGAATAATGATGCTTACAATAGCCAGTAAACGCTGCGTTGTAAGTTTAAAAGAAGTATCACCTAAAACAAAAATTTCGTGTTTATCGCTGATAAAATCAGGGAAAAGCACACCCGAATACTTGGCAAAAGCAACCGCAACTGCTGCAATGGTACCTGTCTGGATAACGGCAAAGAAAGACCAGCCGTAAAGAAAACCCGTTAGTTTGCCATAGGCTTTCTGAAGAAATACATATTGCCCGCCGGCATGCGGAAACATGGCCGTTAGTTCGCCATAGCATAAGGCGCCTGTCATGGTTAGTACACCTGCCAGTAACCAGGATGCCAAAAGCCAACCCGAAGAACCAACCTGCCGTGCAATATCAGCACTGACAATGAATATTCCGGAGCCAATCATAGACCCCGACACGAGCATCACAGCATCGTAAAGGCGGATTTCTTTCTTAAAATTTGCCAATTTTTTCTTGTTAAGGTTTATTGATAGAATGTCGGTTAATCTATTAAGTCACGCTCTTTCAGGTATCTGAAAATGAGCTGGTCAACAGCAGAACTTCTGAGCCTGTCAGCGTAACCAAGCCAGGCAATTTCATCAATTTCAGCGGCGGGGGTCAGGGTTCCTTTATAATCTGCTTCGTAGCAGGTCATTATAACCAATGTGCCTTCTGCATGGCCGTGTGCCTGTGCCTCAAATTTTCCGAAGAAACGTAAAGAATCCGGCAGCAAATCAACGGTTAGTTCTTCTTGTATTTCTCTCAGCAATGCGGCTTCATCGCTTTCGTCAAGCTCTCTTTTACCGCCCGGAAAATAAAAGACATCTTTCCCTTTGCTTCTGGTGCTTAATATCTTTCTGTTTTCTACGCGTATCCAGGCAAGTTTATCAATCTTTTTCATGATTGCTTGGCCAGCTTACTGTTCTGGTAGCCGTAAGTAAAATAAATAACCAATCCCAATAACATCCAGATAATAAACATGCGCCAGTTAGACCAGCCCAGTTCTGTCATCAGATACAGGTTGGTTAAGATACCCAACACAGGTAATAAAGAGAAATTATGCTTAAAGCTAAACACAGAGAGGGTTAGCCATACCAGCCAGAATACTACCAGCAGGGGTCTCGCTTCCAGATGTTGTACCAGGTTTCCATTTCTATAGGTCATGTATAATGCAACCAGCATCAGCAAGGCAGTAAGGTATTTGGCATTAATATAAGGAATCTTGAATTTGGCATCTTTGCTTAGGCCTTTGGTGTCGAGATACAATACGCCGGCACAAACCAGAATAAAGGCAAAGAAAGTACCCACACTGGTAAGGTCTACAAAGAAACTCATTTTGAAGAAAAGCGAAGGCACCGCTACCAAAAAGCCTGTAACTATGGTAGCAAAACCAGGTGTTTTGAACTTAGGGTGAATTTCGCCGAATTTTTTACCTATCAGCCCATCGCGGCTCATAGCCATCCAGATGCGTGGTTGGCCAATCTGATAGGCCAGCAAGGCACTGGTAATAGCCACCACGGCGCTTACTGAAATAACCCCGGCTACAAAATCAAATCCTACTTTTGAGAAAACATAGGCAAGGGGGTCGGCCACGTTTAGTTCCTTATAGTTAACCATACCGGTAAGTACGGTGGTTATCAGCACATATAATACAGTACAGATAAGCAGACAGAGCAACATGGCTCTTGGTAAGTCTTTCTGAGGATTCTTGGCTTCTTCGGCAGTAGTAGAAATAGAGTCGAAACCAATAAATGCAAAGAAAACGGAAGCTACGCCACTTAAAACGCCCTCTATGCCATTGGGGGCAAAAGGCGACCAGTTTTCCGGTTTTATATAAAAGGCGCCTGCCAGAATAACAAGCAGAATAACACCCATTTTTAATGCAACCAGTATATTGCTGGCATTGCGCGTCTCTTTGATACCAATATAACAAAGAGAGGTAATAAGAACTGTAATAAGACCAGCAGGAAGATTAAATATAACCTTGATGAAACCCAGGTCTGGGGCTTCGCTAAAGGCCGTTGCCAGAAGTTGATCGCCACTGGTTATGCCGGCGCCGCCTGCCTTAACGGCCTGGTAGGCTTCTTTGGCAGAGGTATAGTCAATAGCCAGCCACATAGGAAATTTTATGCCGAAACCAGCCAGCATAGATACAAAATAGCTAGACCAAGAGATGGCC
The DNA here is from genome assembly GCF_024138715.1 of Emticicia sp. 21SJ11W-3. Taxonomy (GTDB): domain Bacteria; phylum Bacteroidota; class Bacteroidia; order Cytophagales; family Spirosomataceae; genus Emticicia; species Emticicia fluvialis. The sequence goes on along the minus strand of NZ_CP092074.1, from coordinate 4,818,216 downwards.
ACTACCATGTTAGATACGGCGTATTCAAGAATTAGCGCCCAGCCGATAATCCAGGCCAGTACTTCTCCAAACGAAACATAAGCATAAGTGTAGGCACTACCGCTAACGGGTACCATTGAGGCAAATTGTGCATAGCTAAGCGCTGTAAATACACAGGCTATGGCCACAAATACAAAAAGAAGTGATACGGCAGGGCCACCGTTGAAGCTGGCCAGCCCTATTGTACTGAATATACCAGCACCGATAATGGCCGCTATGCCCAGCACTGTAAGGTCTCTTACGCCAAGAATGCGTGCCAGTGATTGGCTTTTGTCGCCCGATTCTGATTCCTGAATTGCTTTACTGACATCTTTCCTGCGAAAAAGCGAATTACTCATGGGTGTTTAGATATTTAGGTTTTTATGAGTTTGTTATGGTATATTTTTCAAAACTATCGAAAAAAAGATAATACTAATCTATTAAAAGCAAAATTTTTATCGGAGTAAGGTTATTTTTATATACGTTTTTTCAAATAATTAATGATTGTAAAGCATCTATTTCTGAAATTTTATTCTAAAAACCTTGTCTGTGGCTCAATAGAAACTTACATTTGTAATTGTTGACTTGTATAGACAAGTTGGATTAAAAATGATTGTCAATTTTTAAAGATTTTAAAGTGAAAGCCGCAGTTTACAAAGGGAAAGAAGCCATAATAATAGAAGAGGTAGCCATGCCGACTTTGGAGGATGGCGAAGTGCTGCTTGAAATTGAAGCATGTAATGTGTGCGGAACAGATTTACGCACTTACCGGCACGGAGATAAGAAAATTACACCGCCCCGTATATTAGGCCATGAATTTTGCGGAAGAGTGTTGGAGTCAAGAAGTACGGATACTGATATAAAGGTGGGCGACAGAGTGCTGATGTACATTGTTTTGTCTTGTGGCGAATGCCGTTACTGCAAAGCAGGAAGAGAGAACCTTTGCCAAAGCCGTACTACGATGTCGTATCATCTCGACGGCGCGTTTGCACCTTTTATGAAAGTGCCAGCCAAAGCTGTGCGCCGCAGGCAGTTGTTTAAAGTAAGTGAAGAATTACCCGCAGGGCATCTGAGTCTTGCCGAGCCTTTGGGCTGTGTAATAAACGCCCACGGCCGAGGCAGGCTGGAAGTAGGCCTGAAAGACAAAGTTGCCATTATTGGTGCCGGGCCAATAGGCGTGATGCACGCGCTGGTGTCACGGTATCAGGGGGCGCAGCAGGTAGATATGTATGATGTCATGCAAACAAGGCTGGATAAGGCAACTACTTTTGATATTGACCACGTGGTAAAAGCCGAAAAAGAAGGCAGCCACCTTGAAAGGGCACTGGAACTAACCGACGGATTGGGTTATGATGTGGTAATTGTAGCCGTGAGTGTAGCACAGGCACAGGCCGATGCCCTGGAGATAGCCGGAAAAGCAGGCAGGGTGGAATTTTTTGGCGGTTTACCAAAAACCAATCCTTTTGCTATGCTTAATACCAATCATCTGCATTACAAAGAACTACGCATCAGCGGGTCTTATTCAGAAAAAATGAGTGATTTTCAGGCAGCCACGGCCTTGGTTCAGAAAAAGGATTTTCCGGCAGATAAGATAGTAACCCATACGCTGCCACTGGGCAGTATTACGGAAGCATTTACCCTGATGGAATCTGGCGAAGCCCTGAAAGTGAGTATTAATCCGAATTTGTAAAAACAACCCATGAATACAGAATTATCAAATAGCCTGAAAGGGCAGGCATGGGGTCTTTTTATTGACGGCCAGTCTGTTCCGGCCGAAGATGAATCGACCATCACTATCTTTTCTCCTGCCAACAGAGAGCCTATTGCCTCCATTGCCCGGGCTACCGCCAATGACATCAGCAAAGCGGTTGAAACCGCGCAGGCTGGCTATAAAGAATGGGCAAAACTGACGGCTTATCAACGTGAAAGCATCATAAAAAAAGCTGCTGCCTATGTGCGCACACAGGCCGACCGCATAGGTATGCTGATGGCATTAGAGCAGGGGAAGCCTTTCAACCAGGCCAAAGCAGAAATTATCGGTTCCTGCGATACCATCGAGTACTTCGCTTCAGAAGCTGTACGCGTAGAGGGATATGTAAATCAGACAGAGAAGGCAGGTGTTTTTTCAATAGTAAAATACTACCCGGTTGGGGTTTGTGCATTAATTACTCCCTGGAACTACCCGGTTTCTTTGTTGTCCTGGAAACTCGGGCCGGCATTAGCTGTTGGCTGTTCGGTTGTAGTTAAGCCCACAACAGTTACGCCTTTGTCGCCTATGGCTTTTTGCATGGCTTTAGTAGAGGGGGGCATTCCGGCCAGGGTAATCAGTGTATTAACGGGGCAGGGGTCAGTAGTAGGTGATGTACTTGTGAAACATCCACTGGTAAAGAAAGTAGCCATGACCGGCTCTACTGCCACCGGAAAAAAACTGATGCAGACGGTAGCGCCCTATCTGAAAAAAATATCGCTTGAACTCGGCGGCCAATGTCCCGCCATTGTGTGTGCAGATGCCGACATTATAAATGCGGCTGCTGTTATTGCCTACAAAGGATTCAGGAACATGGGGCAGTCGTGCAGTAGTATTAACAGGGTGTATGTGCATGTATCAAAGCATCAGAGTCTGGTAGCTGAACTAAAGAAAAATGCAGAGAAACTGACCATTGGCGACGGAGTTACCGACGGCGCAGCAGACCTGGGACCTATGGCTACTGCTGACGGTATTACAACCACAAAACAGCACATTGAAGACGCCATTGGCAAAGGCGCATCATTAGTTACAGGTGGCAGAGCCCCCGAAGGCGGGCAATATGAAAAGGGGTTTTATTTTATGCCAACCATACTTGACAACTGCCATGCGGGCATGAAGGTAATGCAGGAAGAAACCTTTGGTTGTGTGGTGGCGGTTGAGACCTTTGAAACGCTGGAAGAGGCTGTTAACAAAGCTAATGATACCAACTATGGGTTGGTGGCCTACGCCTTTACGAAGGATTTTAAAACGAGTATGCACCTGGGCGACGCGCTTGAAGCCGGAACCGTTTGTGTTAACAGTGGCGCAGTAAATACTAATTATGCACCTTATGCAGGTTGGAAAGACTCAGGTTATGGGGTAGAGTTATCGCGAAATGCTGTTTTTGAATACCTTGAAACCAAGCACATAAAAGTTGAAGCAATTTGATGTCAGGGTCGGTAACGGGCAAAAATATGTTCATCATATAATTGCCCTTCTTTAAACAGAGCGTGCTTGAGAACTGCCTCTTTTTCGTAACCCGCCTTTTGCAAGGCACGCATCGAACCGGTATTATATTCGAAAACACCGGCGTAGATGCGGTGAATGGGGTAGTTGGCAAAGGTAAAGTCAGTTACTTCTTCAATGGCTGCAGACATGATGCCTTTGTTCCAGTAGGGTTCTCCGAGCCAGTACCCAATTTCGGCATTTCGGCAATAAATATCGTCCTTTAGCAAAATACCTATGCCGCCAACAGCCTTGTTTTCTACTACTATAGCATAGTTTTCTGATGTATTTCGGGCAAGTTTAACCCACTCAAAAGCATCAGTAATGGTATAAGGGTGCGGAAATATATCTTTCAGATTCCTCCAGATACGATAATTATTTGCGTTTTCTGCCAAAGATGGCTCGTCTCCTGCCTGCCATTTTCTCAAGAAAAAATTCATTCGCTTCTAAAAGTAATTTCCTGTTTAGTCAATAGCTCTTTTATTCTGGCACTTTCTGAAAAAGCAAAAATCAGTTCTTTTTTTGGCAAGTCTTCTTCGTCATCTGCCCAACGCCAGTCTTCACAAATGGCATCCAGCAAATTTAGCAGGGTTCCTGTTTTCTCGGGGTTCCTCTCTTTTTCAATGAAAACGTCGGAAGGAGAAATATACAGTACAATTTTTTCGTCTTCCAGCCACGACAAATCGCTTAGCATTTCGTCTAGTTCATCAAGCGTGAAACCAAACTCTTCCGGAAACGCCAATGCATCGGCAATTTCTTCATAAAAGCCTCTGAGTGTCTGTGTTTTATTGCCATCCAGTTCAACAATCGAGTAATTCTCTGGAAGAGCTAAATTATTAGTGATAAGGAAATTGGGCATGAGGTTTTAGACAAGAATATAAGTGGCCTGTTAAGCAGGCCACCAAAAGATGTTAGTTCAGTGAAAAAGTAGGTACTTTCATTACTACCGAATTATTAAACATTAATTCGGTAATGGTATGAGACATATAATCTATTAACGGGAATTCAGAAATAATATCCATTACTTCCAGTTCATCCTGGGCGTTTACAATACACCATAGTCTGCTTCTGTCTGAAGACAACGCATAAGAGTGCAATTTGCCATCTTCCAGCAATTGATTAACAGCAATTCTTTGATAAGGAATTTTTGCAATGAAACTTTCAGGGAAAGGCACTGGCAAATCAAATTCCACCATAAACTGAGTCATAGTATCTTCTCTTTAAAATAAAAACAGCACAAAATCTATACCACACAGGGTAATTTACTTTCGGATTACGTCAACAATTCCATTTGTGCTATAAATTTCTATCACTAATATAAACAAGATTTCTAAAAAAAACGTTTTCTTTGCACAACTTATCTCAAAAGGGGTGCCTTAATATAACGGGCTGAGATTATACCCATTGAACCTGATGCAGGTAATTCTGCCGAAGGGACAGAGAATAGTACTGGAGGATGCGCACCTGCAGAACTATTGTTTTCCATTTAAAATTTTGTTTAACCAAACGAGCCTCATGGGCTCACAAGATTTTACTCCTTTGCCTTGTTAAAATTTTCGTGATACAATGAAAAAATTAACAAAAAGTGTTACCAGTTTTCTTTTAAACCTATCTAAATCTTTTCAGGGAACCGTTTCGGTTGTCTTGCTGATGAACATGGTAGTTTTTTCAGCCAATGCTCAGGACTCTACCAAAATCAAAGAGCTGAACGAAGTAGTGGTGAGGTCTACACGTGCCAACGAAAAAACCGGTATGGCGTTCACAAACGTATATCAGCGGGATATCAGAAAGCAGAATCTGGGGCAGGATTTACCTTTTCTTCTCAATCAGTTGCCGTCAGTAGTGGTCAGTTCTGATGCCGGAGCGGGGGTAGGCTACACCGGTATCCGGATCCGTGGGTCAGACCCCACCCGTATTAACGTAACCCTTAACGGTGTTCCTTACAATGATTCAGAGTCTCAGGGTACTTTCTGGGTAAATATGCCAGACTTCGCGTCCAGTGTTCAAAGTATTCAGGTGCAGCGAGGGGTAGGTACTTCTACCAATGGCGCAGGGGCTTTCGGAGCCAGCCTGAACATCAGCACTTTAGGATATGAGCGTGAGGCCTTTGGCGAGACTAACCTGTCTTATGGCTCTTTCAACACCATGAAAGCCAATGTGCTGGCAAGTACAGGGCTGCTAAACAACCATTTTGTGGTTGATGCCCGGTTATCGAAATTATCTTCAGACGGATACATCGACAGAGCCAGTTCAGACCTGAAATCTTTCTATTTTTCAACGGGCTACTACAACAAAAGTAATTTTATCAGATTGAATATCTTCTCAGGGAAAGAAGTTACTTATCAGGCCTGGGAGGGGGTGCCCGAGAAACTTCTGAAAACCAATCGTACATACAACCCTTACACGTATCCTAACCAGGTTGATAATTATCAGCAGGATAATTATCAATTGATTTCGTCTTTTAAATTAAGCGAGCGCTGGACGTTCAATCCGACTTTGCATTATACGCGTGGTAAAGGTTACTATGAGCAGTTCAGGTCAGATGACGCACTTGCCAGCTATAAACTACCCAATGTGATAATAGGCGGAGATACCATTACCTCTACCAACCTGGTGCGCCGTAAATGGCTCGACAATCATTTTTATGGAATAACTTACTCTTTCGATTACCAGAGTAATAAGAAGCTTTCAGCCAATATAGGTGGGGCTTGGAACAAATATGATGGGCATCATTTCGGCGAAGTAATCTGGACAAAGCTGGCCGAAACACCTGCTAACGATTACCGATGGTACACCAGCAGGTCTCTTAAAACCGATTTTAACATTTTCGGTAAGGTATATTATCAGTTATCAGACAGGTTCAATCTGTTTGGCGACGTGCAGTACCGCACCGTTGGGTATGATATGAAAGGAATTGCCGACAAACTGCAGGATATTACCCGAAATACTTCTTTTTCTTTCTTTAACCCAAAAGTCGGGATGAATTATCAGTTAAGCGCCGGGGCATCTATATATGCTTCTTATGCCGTAGGTAATAAAGAGCCTAACCGCACCGACTTTGTGGATAACATAAAAGCACCGAAACCCGAGCATCTGGAAGATTTAGAGGCCGGGTATCGCTGGGCAAACCAGAAACTGAGCTTCGACGCGAACTTCTATTACATGAACTACCGCAACCAACTGGTGCTGACCGGACAGGTAAACGGAGTCGGTGAGGCCATACGGGTGAATGTTCCGAAAAGCTACAGAGCAGGTATTGAGCTGGTAGCCAACTGGAATTTTGCCCCCAAATGGAGACTAAATGCCAATGCTACATTCAGCCAGAATAAAATTAAAAATTTTACCGAAACCGTGGTGAATTACGATGGTGGCGCCGATAAAGTTAATCAGTACACAAAAACAGATATTTCGTTTTCGCCTAATGTGATAGCCGGTGGGCAGTTGTCTTTTGCCCCGGTAAAAAATCTTGAATTCACCTGGCTGCCTAAGTATGTAGGTAAGCAGTACATGGATAATACAGCAGACCAAAAACGTAAACTGAACGCCTTTTTTGTGAATGATTTGCGTGCCAATTTTACGGTGCATCCGAAAATTGTGAAAGAAATGACCTTTAGCCTTTTGGTTAATAACATTCTCAATCATCTGTACGAATCAAATGGCTATACCTACAGCTATATTTATGAACAACAGGTAGTTACAGAAAACTTCTATTATCCGCAGGCAGGAACCAATTTTCTGCTGGCGGTAAGAGTAAGGTTGTAGTTATTGCCCCACCCTGGCTTCCCCATTGTTGATATAGGCCAGGGTGGGGTTTAATATCAAAATAGATAAATTTTTGTAACAGGCATTCTGTAAATGTTTGCGTATGTAAGCGTTTTATAATTAGACGTTTATCTGTTTCTGTTAATCAGTTTTTCTTATTCTTCTGGGCTTTCCATTCTTGCTTTTCTTCTATTTGTTTCATTATTTGCTATATTCGTTCTAATTAATGACGCAAAAGCATGGCTTCTGAAAAAAACAAGGGTGAACTTCTCAAACTTCTAGGCGTAGGTTTTGGTATTGCCGTTACCATTGGCGGAACGATAGGAACAGGCATTTTGCGTAAACCAGGCCCTATAGCGGCTAATCTGGGCGACCCATCATTAATTATGCTTGTTTGGATACTGGTGAGCATCTATGCTTTTTTAGGTGTGTTGTGCGCTATTGAACTGGGCGTGTCGGTACCCAAAGCAGGTGCCTGGTATGTATACGCCCGCCGTGCCTTTGGCGATTACGTGGGTTTTGTAACCGGTATCACCAGCTGGTTGGGTACAGTGGCTGCCCTGGGTTTTGGCGCCTATACCATGAGCGAATTTATAGCTTTAATGCTGCCTGATGTTGAACCCATCGTCCGCTATGTGGCTATTGGTATTCTGTTGTTGCTGATGAGTTTCCACTGGCTGGGTACCAAGTCGGCCGGCAGGTCTCAGGAAATTATCTCTTTTCTGAAAGCCATAGGCCTTTTTGCTTTTGTAATAGTTTGTTTTGTATATGGCGGTGAAATAAAAAGTCAGCAACTGGTAGAAACCACTCAGAAAGTGGCAGGCCCGGGTCTGTTAACAGGCCTCATAGTTTCGCTCCAATCAGTGTTTTATACTTTTGATGGCTGGCATACTGCCGCGTATTTTTCAGAAGAAAGTACAGACCCTGCCCGTAATTTGCCCAAGTCTATGATCAGCGGTGTGCTGGTAATCATAGCCATTTACCTGCTGGTAAATCTGGCTATACTTTACATTATGCCAATAGAAACCCTGGCCGGCTCTAAATTGGCGGCTTCAGATGCCATAAAGCTGATTTTCGGCAACAAGTCTGCCAGTATTGTAACATTCTTTCTTACTATTTCAATTTTTGGTATTCTTAATGCGCAGATTATGTTCTCGCCACGGGTGATTTATTCCATGAGTCGCGACGGACTTTTCTTCAAGGCTGCTCAAAAAGTAAACAGTGGAGGCACGCCCGCCATTGCCATGCCACTTACCGGACTCTGTTCAATATTGCTCATTCTAAGCGGGAAAGATACCTGCGAGAAGCTATCAGATATTGCGGTTTTCTTTTTTGTGATGTGCTACATTGCGGGGTTTGCCAGCATTATGATGCTACGCAAAAAAGAGCCTGATTTACCAAGACCCTACAAGGTGCCGGGGTATCCTTTTATACCCTGGTTACTGATTGTAATATCAATTTTGTTTCTGATTGGCGCAGTGTATCAGGACATCAGCAGTAGCGGTTATGCACTGATCTTTCTCATTATCAGTTATCCTTTGTTTTTGCTGACAAAAAAATTAAACCAATAGCCTGTTGTTATTGTTTTTCAAATAGCCATATTTGTGGCGAATTTGCCTGCCCCAGACCTGATGACCCGGGGTTTGCCGGATTCAAACCACTATACAATCGTTATCTATTAATTATACTATTCGATTTTTGCCAAGTTGAAAATGAGAAATTTTATTTCGCTGAAAGATGTAGAGAATATCCGGGATTTAGTGAATGAAGGGATTCGTCAGAAAAAAGCGCCTTTTGCAGAACAGGAACTGGGAAAAAACAAAACCATTGGTTTAATCTTTTTTAATCAGAGTTTAAGAACCCGCCTGAGTACCCAAAAAGCCGCAGAAAACCTGGGCATGAAAGTGCTGATGATGAACGTAGGGCAGGATAGCTGGCAGCTTGAAATGGAAGACGGTGTAGTAATGAATGGCGATAAAGCCGAACACGTAAAAGAAGCTGCTGCTGTTATAGGCAGTTATTGCGATATTATTGCCGTAAGAGCTTTTGCAGGCCTGCAAAACCGAGAGGCAGATTACCGCGAGCTGGTGATGGAGAAATTCAGAAAATATGCAGGGGTTCCGATTGTGAATCTGGAGTCGGCTACGCGCCACCCATGCCAGTCGCTGGCCGATTTGATTACCATTGAAGAGCATAAAAAAGTAGAAAAGCCGAAGGTAGTTCTTACCTGGTTGCCGCATTTTAAACCATTGCCGCAGGCTGTGGCCAATTCTTTTTGCGAATGGGTAAACCAGACAGACTATGAGTTTGTGATTACGCATCCGCATGGGTATGAACTTGCTCCTGAATTTGCAGGTAATGCCAAAGTGATTTATGACCAGAATGAAGCTCTGAAAGGCGCCGATTTTGTGTATGGTAAGAACTGGTCGTCTTATAACGAATACGGTAAAGTGCTTACCCAGGACCCCTCGTGGATGATTACTAAAGAAAAAATGGATCTCACAAATAATGGCCTTTTTATGCACTGCCTGCCCGTGCGCCGCAATCTGAAAGTAACCGATGAGGTGCTGGACCATCAGTCTGTCGTTATTCAGCAGGCTGCCAACCGTGAGTGGTCGGCTCAGGCGGTTTTAAAGACAATCCTCAAAGGTTTATAAGCCATCATGAAAGTCAGCCGGCAAACCAGCTGACTTTTTACTTTGCAAGTACTATGGTATGCTTGCATACTATTTTATTTCCTTGTAATTTTGTTAAATCCAATCATCAACTATAAAGTCAATACTAAAATCTTATGGCAGCTACAACTATAGAAGGTATTAATTTTAATCTAACAGAAGAGCACCTGGCTGTGCAGCAGGCCGCTCGTGAATTTGCCCAGACTGAATTACTCCCAACAGCCATTGAACGTGATACACATTCAAAATTCCCGGCCGAGCAAGTAAAGAAGATGGGCGAGCTGGGCTTTTTGGGTATGATGGTATCGCCTGAATACGGCGGTGGCGGTATGGATACTATTTCTTATGTGCTGGCCATGGAAGAAATATCAAAGGTAGATGCTTCAGCTTCGGTAATCATGTCTGTGAACAACTCACTGGTATGCTGGGGGCTTGAGAAATACGGGTCAGAAGAACAAAAACAGAAATATCTTACCAAACTGGCCACTGGCGAAGTAATAGGTTCGTTTTGTTTATCAGAACCGGAGGCCGGCTCTGATGCCACTTCGCAAAAAACGACCGCTATTGACAAAGGCGACCACTACCTGCTGAATGGCACAAAAAACTGGATAACCAACGGTAACTCATCGTCTATATCGCTTGTCATTGCCCAGACCAACGTAGAATTGAAACACAAAGGTATTAACTGCCTGATTGTTGAAAAGGGCTGGGATGGCTTTGCAGTTGGCAAAAAAGAAGATAAAATGGGGATACGTTCGTCTGATACCCATTCGCTGATGTTTACTGATGTAAAGGTGCCTAAAGAAAACAGAATAGGCGAAGACGGCTTCGGTTTTAAATTTGCCATGACAACCCTCAACGGTGGTAGAATCGGTATAGCTGCCCAGGCCTTGGGTATAGCTGCCGGAGCTTATGAGCTGTCGGTTAAATATTCAAAAGAAAGAAAGGCGTTCGGAATGAGAATAGCAGAGCACCAGGCTATTCAGTTTAAACTTGCCGAAATGGCCACCAAAATTGAAGCCGCACGATTGCTGGTATATAAGGCTGCCCGGTTAAAAGATGAAGACAAAGACTATATTCAGGCGGCAGCCATGGCCAAATTGTTTGCCTCAGAAGTAGCCATGTGGGCCACTACCGAGGCCGTTCAGATACACGGCGGGTACGGATACGTAAAGGAGTATCATGTAGAACGATTAATGCGTGACGCTAAAATTACCCAGATTTATGAAGGCACATCAGAGATTCAAAAGCTGGTAATTGCACGCGAAATTTTAAAGTAAACAGCGGTTTCTTTAGTACAAAACACATATTTCGTTGGATAAAAAAAGGCTCGAAAAGAGCCTTTTTTTATGTATAAAACATCAAAAATATTGGAATATTACCTTGCACTTATAATAAAAAAACAGGCCTGTAAAGGGGTTAAATTAGACTTTTTCTAGAAAAAAGGTCTTAATGTTGTAAAAAAATATAATTAAAGGAACATCTTTTGTTTTCTATTTGTTACAAAATAAAGAGAAAATATATTAGTTTTGTCCAATATTAGTTAATACATTGCGTTTAGTATTCTAAGCTATCACGAAAATGCTCCTTCAACATGGAAGATTACAATAAGATTATCGAATCTCTTGGTGTAAAATTCGCCAAAGCGCGTCATATCAGAATCTTGCAAACCATCAAGATTAAGAATGTTTATGATGTTGAAAACTCAATTCTGGTTTTGTACGATGGTGATGTGAAACTGGCCGGGAATGACGAGCGCGTACAGCCGGGTGATTTGTTGTTTATTCCCGGAGGGAAAGCAGCAACGATCAGCTATGGTGTGGGCGAACCTAAAAATATTTCTTTTGAAGAGTTTATGACACGTCGGGAAAGTTATTTCGAGACCATGACAGACTCTTCAAGTATTGGTAAAGTACCTAACTCTTTTGGTTTGATTAATTTTGAAGCCAAAGTGTTTGATTCGGTAAACTTCTTTACATCTCTGGACATTCCGCCGTTTTTTATAAAACAACACAGCAAACTTGGATCTTTGATACATGATATTTTGCTGGAGGATTTCTCTGATGAAGTAGGCCGCGGGCGTGTTATCAGAAACAAAACAGAAGAAATAGTTATTGAAATTGTGCGGCATATTCTGAAAAACAGAATGTTTGTTGAGCAGTTGGCAACCAACAGTACGTATTTCAAAGACCCTCGTCTGATAGACATCTTTACTTACATCAAAAACAGCCTGGCCGGAGACTTGTCTAACAAGCAACTGGCAAACGTAGCCAATGTTTCTGAAGATTACGTAGGCCAGTATTTCAAGATGCTGACAGGTATTAATCCGCAGGATTATATAGAATACCAACGTATGGAAGCGGCCGTAAATCTGCTGCGTACGTCAAAGAAAAGTATCCGGGCCATTGGGCACGAAGTGGGCTATAAAGATACTGCCTATTTCTGTCGTCGTTTCAAAATGATGTTTGGCATACCTGCAGGAAAGATGCGCCGCAGAGAATCATTAATGATAGGATAACAGACACCTCAAATAAAAAAGCCACTGTAATTAAGATTTGCAGTGGCTTTTGCTTTAATATCGGGTGTAATTTCTAATTCAGTATTTTCAGGTCTTCAATTTTTTCAATCACCAACTGGTTTCTGCCTCTGAAAACACTAATCTTGCCAGTGGCTACTACTTTCTTGCCTGTCAGGTCTTCGGCATTCAGTGTGGTTTTTTCAAGTACCTCTTTATAAACCACCACTGTAAGCGGGCTATTCGGATAATTCTCGTCTAAATTAATCAGCAAAAATGGTGCACGCTCATTGCCTGAATCAAAGCGTCTTGCACCGGCTACTTTTCCTTTTACAGTTACCTGCTTATCAACATAGCTGGCTGCCTTATCGCTGGTAAGGGTGTCTGTCTGGCCAAATGCCATACTCAAGGGGCACATCAATAGTAGCGCAAAAACTAATTTTTTCATTCTGGTAAATAGTTAAATAAATAGTTTAGTATTCTTTAAACTGCCTCAGCGGCAAAAATCCCTCATTGTCTGGTTTGTATTGTTACTTAAAAGTATAGCCAAATATACAAATATGTAGGGTTATTGTGTGCGTAAAGATGTACTAACTTTTATAGGGGCAAGGCTAAAATAGTAGAACCGGTTGTGCAGACTGCCTTTTTTTTCGGTACACAAACATCTCCTCCAAGGCTTTTTAATTTTGTAGGTTTTACTATATTTGTAAAAGGCTCTGAATTTCAGGCTTTTATAATATTTTTCAACTCCCTGCTGTGATACCATTACAACTAATACTTTACCTGTAAACACCTATCAATTAAGCCCATTTGCCTGATGGAAAAGCAGTCTGCTCAAAAAGAACTTTCTGATTACAAGTACGCGCTTGATCAGGCGGCTATAGTTGCCATAACTGACCAGAAAGGAAGTATTACGTACGTAAATGACAATTTCTGCAAAATTTCAGGCTATTCGGAGTCTGAACTTATCGGAAAGGACCATCGCATCATTAACTCAGGCCATCATTCCAAAGAATTTATCAGAGAATTATGGACAACCATAGCTAATGGTAAAGTTTGGAAAGGTGAAATTAAAAACAAAGCAAAAAACGGGAGTTATTACTGGGTTGATACCACCATTATCCCTTTTCTGAATACAGAAGGTAAACCCACGCAGTATTTGTCTATAAGGTTTGATTTAACCGAACGGAAACAAACTGAACAGGCGGTGAGGGAAAGGAAGCGTTTCCTGAGAAACATTACAGATAATGTGCCGGCCATGATTGCCTACTGGACCACCGATTTTCAATGTCTGTTTGCCAATAATGCGTACCGGACGTGGTTTGACAAAACGATTGAAGAGATGGATGGGGTCTATTTGTCTGACTTACTAACAGAAGAAGAAGTAAAAGAACTTAAACCCTGGATGGATGCGGTGCTGAAAGGCGAAGCGCAATCTTTTGAGCGGGTACTCGAACGGCCCGGGAAACCCAAAATTATAAGCCATACACAGTATGTGCCAGACGTAGCAGACGGCAAAGTAGTTGGGTTTTATTCTCTGGTATTTGATATGACAGACCTGAAAATGGCATTACAGGAGTCTGTAACCAAAACACAGGAAATAGCCAACATTCTTGGCCGTATAACAGACGGGTTTGCTGCCCTTGACCACAACCTTTGCTACGTATATGTCAATAATCGTCTGGAACAAATCGTTGGCAAAACAGCGGCAGAGCTAATAGGAAAAAACGTTTGGGAGGTTTTTCCGGATGCCGTTGGTAGTGCTACTTACAAAGCCATTCAGGAAGCGCATACGAAACATACAGACATCGTAATGGAAGATTACTTCGCCCCGTTGAATTTATGGCAAGAGAACCGCATTTATCCTTCTGAAAGCGGCCTGGTTTTGTTTGTAAGAGATATATCTAAGCGTAAAACCGAAGAACACAGGTTGAAACTGATGGAATCGGTAATTACTAATACCAAAGATGCAGTTCTGGTTACAAATGTAGCCGAAAGCCCCGGTAAACTACCAATTACTGTTTATGTAAATGAGGCTTTTTGCACCATGACGGGCTTTACCGAAGCAGAGGTAATGGGTAAGCCGCCGTCATTTCTGCATGGGCCTAAGACAGATAAAGCAGAGGTTAACAGGATTGCCGAATTTATGATGAGAAAAAAGCCTTGCGAGTCTACACTGCTGCATTATAAAAAAGACGGGCAAACTTACTGGGCCGACTTCTCAATCAGCCCTTTGAAGGATTCTGAAGGCAAACACACCCACTGGATTGCCATACAGCGAGATGTAACCAAACGCAAGCAGGAAGAACTCCGCGAAACGCTTTTATCAGAAATAAGTAAGATATTTAGTGCAGAAGAGTCGCTCAATACAATTTTGGCCAATGTTTTACAAAAACTGGTTTTGTTCGGAGAATTTAAGTTTGCTGAAATTTGGATGGTGGCTTCTGATAAAACAAAGATTAATCTGGCAGCCAAGTTTGCTACTACAGATATTGCGCTTAAGTTTTACAGAGAGAGTGACCTTATTAATAGTTTTGAATTAGGGTCTGGGTTGCCTGGCACCGTTTGGATGGAATCACAGCCGGTTTTTTGGTCTGATATTGATAAAAGAACCGATTTTTTTAGATGTGAAAACGCCAGACAAGCAAACTTAAAATCGGTGTATGGTATTCCTATTTCGCATCAGGGAAAAACTCTGGGGGTTTTATTGATAGGTTCGGATGAAAACCTAAATCCTGACAAAATCTATCATTCTCTGTTTGTAAGTGTGGGGCCGCAACTGGGTAACGAAATATACCGGAAACAGGTAGAGCTTGAGTTAGACCAGATATTCAGATTTGCCCCTGATATTATTGTAACCGCCGGGCTTGACGGAAACTTTAAGAAGTTAAACCCTGCTGCATTAAAAGCCTTTGAGTATAGTGAAGAAGAACTTTTAATGACGCCCTATATGTCTTTTGTACATCCTGACGATTACACAACTGTATCGAATTATCTGAATGAAATCAGAACGGTAAACAAGACAGTTTTCTTTGATAATCGATTTATATGTAAATCTGGAAAAGTAAAATGGCTGTCCTGGGCAGTCACTCCGGCATCAGAAGAAGGTATCATATTTTGTGTGGCAAAAGATATTACAGAGCAAAAGCTGAATAGTGAGCAATTTAAGGAAATCTCATGGATTCAGTCTCATCTGGTAAGGGCGCCTTTAGCGCGTATACTGGCAATTACATCATTAATAAAAGAAGGAGACGTAAAAAGCGAAGAGTTTGAGCAGATGATAGGTTATCTGGAAACATCGGCCAATGAACTTGATGAAGTGATTTCAAAAATCAATACCATTTCATACGAGGGTAGTAAGGCCGGAAACTCAACTGAAGAATGAGCCGGGCAGATATAAAACAAAAGAGGTAATTACTTGATTTTCAAATAATTACCTCTTTTGTTTTTTGTTGACCCACTAGGATTCGAACCTAGACATACAGAACCAAAATCTGTTGTACTACCCTTATACTATGGGTCAATCCTGAACTTGTGGGTGCAAAAGTAATAGTTTTTACCAAACCACGCAAGACATGGCAATAAATTTTTTACCAATTTTTTACCATTTCGTTAATCAGGTCTAATAAAAACTGTGTCTTTGCACCAATTTTCCCGGTTCCTAATACATTATTGTCAACCCGGGTAATAGGCAACACTCTTTTAGTAGTGCTGGTAGTAAATACTTCATCAGCTTCAAGCATTTCGGTAAACGAAATACCTCTTTCTTCTATTTTAAAGTGAGGTTTGGCCAGTTCAAGGGTTGTTCTTCTGGTAATACCTTTCAGAATATCAGTATCGGGGGTTATCAGGGTATCACCTTTAAAAATAAATACATTGCTTCTGCTCAGCTCACTTATTAAGCCATTTTTATGATACAGTACGTCAGACGCCTGCGCTGCTTTAATATCAGCCTGGAGTATCATATAATGCTTGTAGTCGGTACTTTTTACCTCTGACAGATCTCTTACAAACTCATAAGCAATTACTTTTATGCCGTTTACATACTCTTCCGGTTTTACGGGATGAATATCTTCGCTCATAATCAGCAGATTCGGTTTGCTCATCGAAACGCTGTCTTCAGAATAACCGCCGGTCAATATAAAACGGATGGCGCAGTCGTCAAGACCAGATTTCTCAACCAGTTGCATTACTATTTTGTAGGCCTCATCTTTCTGAACCGGGTTAGGCAGGCGCAGAAGCCTCGCCGAGCGTTCGTAACGCTCCCAGTACCAGTCCCACTGAAACGGGCGGCCATTATAGGTGCGGAAATAATCAAAAAGACCATAGCCACGCAAGAGCCCCAGGTCGGTAATGTGTACTGATGTCTGCTCAGAAGAGCCGATTTGGCCATTAAAGTAGCAATTATGCGCCATTAGTGCTGGTTAATTGGTTTAATTCTACAAAAATATCATTTTCCGGCCGTTGTCTCAAAAAAATCTCCCTTATTCCAGGCGGGTCTTGCGGGGTTTTGCGCAACCAGATAACTTATAAGAAAGTTTACCTGTGCATATTTACGTCCGGCAGACCACACAAAGGTATCATTTACCTCGTCAGATGGTTTATGATAATTGGCTTCTCTCCACACTTTCACCTTTTCGGCCAGGTTTTTCTCAATTGTAGTTTTTTTGTAGCCATATTTAATATGGAGTGCAGGTATGCCTGCTTTTACAAAATTATACTGGTCGCTTCTTACAAAACGTCCTTCAGACGGGTCCGGGTCTGGCTCAACGTTCAGCCCCACATAGCCGGCAGCTTCTTCTACCACTTTCTGTAAGCTGCTGTGTTCGGCGCCTAAAGGAGCTACCGACTCCAGGGGAGCCATTATGGTAGGCATATCGGTGTTTATATCGGCTACAATCTGCTGTTTGGGTAAGGTGGGTAACGCATTGAAATAACCCGAGCCCAGCAAGCCCAGTTCTTCGGCTGTCATCATAGCAAATACCACCGAGCGTTTGGGTTTGGTGGCCAGTTTGGTATAGGCACGGGCAATCTCAAGCGCGCAGGCAACACCAGAGGCATTATCGTGCGCACCATTATAGATAGAGTCTCCGTTAACAGGTTTCCCTACCCCCAGGTGATCAAGATGGGCAGAATGAATAACAAATTCGTTTTTAAGTTTGGGGTCAGAACCCTCTACTTTACCTATCACATTGAAGCTCTCGGTGTCTTCAAAAGCAGATTCATAATGCCCGCTTATAGAACCCTTCAACGATTTACTTACGTATATCCCTTTTTCAAGCGTTTGCCATATTGTATCCAGATTTTCTCCTTCAGCCTGCATCAGTTCTTTCAGAAACGGCACCGTAATACCACCGGCCATCTGTATTTTTCCTCCCAAAACCGATGCCGAACTGGCCCTTTTGCCGTCGGGCAGAATGGCCGCACCAATACCATTTACTGACATACTATTGGCCAGGGCTTTAAACTGAACATTGTTGTTGGTATAGTTACAAACCAAAACGCCGATGGCGCCGTTTTTAGCCGCGTATTCCTGCAGGGTAGCAGGGTATTGCAGATGTAGTTTCACATTGGCCGACAGGTGGTCTGGCACTTTACGAAGCACAATCACTATTTTGCCTTTCACATCCAGGTTTTTATAGTCCTGAATACCAATGGCGGGGGCATCAAAACCAGTGCCTACAATAGCCAGAGGCGCATCAAAATCAATAGATTTCTGTTCGGGATGCGGATACACAAAAAACTCATTACCCAGCGTCAATGGTTTTTTTGCTCCGTTGGCCAAAGTTATTGTCAAGGCTGTTTGCTCTTTAATGAGGCGGCTTTTGCGTAAAGTTACCTTTTGCAGGTAAGTGCCGTTTTCTCCGGCAGGCAGTAAGCCCATTTCTTTATATTGCTTCTGCACATAATCTACGGCCATCCGGAAACCCTCTTTTCCGGGCTGACGACCCTTCAGCTTGTCGTCGGCAAGATACATCACATGAGCCTTAATGCGATTAGAATCAATCTGCTCTATGGCCATTCGGGCATCGTTGTTCAGGGGCTTTTGCGCTATTGAAATGAAAGGCAATAAAGTAAAGAAGAGGTTAAGCAGGTGCTTCATGAAATGATCCAGTCAGGTTTAGTTTGTTAATTCAGATAATTTTTTCGCTAAATTACGTAAAAATGTTAAGTTGGCAGTTTGCGCCAATGTTTAAATTAATCAGTAATACAGGGTAAATTGCCCATGTTATTTATTAATACTGCTCATACCAACTGAATTTGGCCTCGGCAATTTCTGATTTTTTCTTGTTCAGGTGCGACAGAAACGCCAAAGAAACCGGTGCATGTTTTTTGCCTTTCAGCCATATAAGGCTCCAGGTGGTTTTGATTGGTAGGCCCTCTGTCTTAATTATCTGTAATTCGCCATTCTGCAGTTCATTCCTGATGCCAATCAGGGGCATAATAGAATACCCCAGACCCGCCAGCAATGCCTGCTTAACTGCCTCGTTTGATGTAAGCTCCATTTTTTTCAAAACCTCAATATGATTTCGCTCAATAAAGCTCTCCATTGTTTGCCTGGTGCCAGAGCCCTTTTCTCTGAAAATAAGTGGGTATTGAGTGAAAATTTCCTGCGGTGCCAGGCTTTTTTCTAAGCTTGTTTTGCCTACCAGATAGAGTTTGTTTTGCAGCAGGTCAAGTTTTTCAATGTTAAGTGTGGTGGGTAAGATAGAAACAAGTGCAAAATCTACTTCGTTGTTTTCAAGGCTTTCTACTACCTTGTTTTTATTGGTTACGTCCATCACTAATTCTATACCTGTGTGCTGCTGCATAAAATCAGTAAGAAAGTACGGCATAACGTATTTACCGGTTGATACCACCGAAATTTTAAGCCGGCCAGTAAGCTGGCCCTTATAAGCCAGTGTTTTATAATTAATAGCATATACCTGATTAATGATGTTCTCTGCGGCATCGGCAATTTCTCTTCCAAAATCGGTAATATAAATTTTTCTGCCTACTACTTCCGTAAGGGCAATATCAAACTGGTCCTGAAAATTCTTGAGTTGTATCGATACTGCCGGTTGGGTCAAGTGCAGGTCTTCTGCAGCTTTAGTTACACTTTGGGTTTGTACTACTTTTAAAAAAATCTGCAATTGGTTAAGCGTATAATTCATAAGTTTTATTTATGATTTTCATTACAAACATAAATAAAAATTTATTATTTAAAATACAGAATTTTGTGTCGTTAAAAATAAACCCAATTGAAAATGACAAAAATAACGATTGCAAAAGGAGACGGCATAGGGCCTGAAATAATGGATGCCACACTAGAAATTATAATGGCGGCAGGCGCTGAAATTGAAGCAGAGGAAATAGAGGTAGGGGAGAAAGTATATCTGGCGGGCAATACCTCTGGTATAGCTGCTGAAGCCTGGGATACCATTATACGCAACAAGGTTTTTTTAAAAGCGCCCATTACTACACCGCAGGGTGGGGGCTATAAAAGTCTGAACGTTACCACCCGAAAATTTTTGGGTTTATATTCAAACGTTAGACCCTGCATGAGCTTGTATCCTTTTGTGAATACGAAGCATCCTGAAATGGATATTGTGATTATCCGTGAAAATGAGGAAGACCTATACGCAGGTATTGAGCATCAGCAGACCGACGAGGTGGTTCAGTGCCTGAAACTGATAAGCAGACCTGGCTGCGAAAAAATTGTACGTTATGCTTTTGAGTACGCCAGACAGCAAAACCGGAAAAAGGTAACCTGTTTTACAAAAGACAATATCATGAAGCAAACCGATGGCTTGTTTCATCAGGTTTTCGATGAAATTGCCAAAGAATACCCGGAAATAGAAAACGAACACTGGATAATTGATATTGGTGCGGCAAAAATGGCCGATACCCCTGAAGCCTTTGATGTAATTGTGATGCCCAATTTATACGGTGACGTGCTGAGCGATGTGGCAGCTCAGATAACGGGTTCAGTGGGCCTGGCGGGTTCTGCCAATATCGGTGAAGAATGCGCCATGTTTGAGGCAATTCATGGCTCAGCACCCAGAAGAGCAGGGCAAAACGTGGCTAATCCTTCAGGGTTGCTCAATGGAGCCATTATGATGCTTAACCATATTGGCCAAACAGAGGTGGCCGAGAAAGTACATAATGCCTGGCTGAAAACGCTTGAAGATGGTATACATACCTATGATATTTTTAAAGAAGGCGTAAGTAAGCAAAAAGTAGGAACCAAGGAATTTGCCCAGGCAGTAATTGGTAATCTGGGCTGTAAACCAGCCACGCTGAAGCCGGTTAGCTACGCCGGAAATTCAACGCTTAATCTCCCTAAATACGTCCGAAAGCCTGCCGCCAAAAAAGAACTGGTCGGGGTTGATGTTTTTGTTCACTGGTCAGGCACAGACCCTGAGGAACTGGCGCCGATTATTAAAAAAATTGAAAGTGAGGCAGCGGTGTTAAGCATGATTACCAACCGCGGTATAAAAGTATGGCCGAACGGGTTTAAAGAGACCTTCTGCACCGACCACTGGCGATGCCGTTTTAAACCAGCTGAAGGCAAAGCAATAGATAAAAATGATATTATTGAATTGCTGGGTAAGGCGCTGGCTGAGAATATAGATACCATAAAAACCGAAAACCTTTATGCCTTTGATGGCAAACCGGCTTACTCATTAGGACAAGGTCAATAAATTAAAAATATGAACATTCAACTTATAAATGGCGAGTTCAGCTGTAATGATGCCCTGCAGCTTGTAACGCAAATGGTACATGCCAAAATCAGGTATCATGAAAGTAAGATTGCTTTAGACAGCACTGAAGAAGACATCAAATACCGGGAGTCTAGAATAAAAGGTCTTCAGAAAGAACTGTTTGAGTTCAGGAATCTGGTCATGAGTAAAAGTGGCAATATAAAGCTGGATGCCGTTATATCTGCCCGGCTTATGTAAGCATAATTTATGTGCCATTGAATGGAAGGGCGCGCTTGCTGAAATGACGGCGCGCCCTTAGTTCCTCAAGCTGTTGTTGATAAAATTTCATCTAAAAAAAACATGGCCGCAAAACTATTTATTGTTTGTCCGTTTTCAAATATGGAGGCCTTTCTGCAATCCAGATTCGGTGTCGACGCTTTCTTTCTGTCTTATCCCGGCGCTTCTTTGCTGCAGGCAGAAGATTTTGATTCGGTCATTAATTATTTAATTACTGAAGAGAGCATCAGAACCATATATCTGGTAAATGATGCAGACTGCAGGTTTATTAAGAGTGTAATTGAAAAAAAAGGTATGAATGGCTTGCCTCACGAACAAGCTTTGGAAGAGCTATACATTGAGCATTATTTTTCTTGCTTCAAAGACAGGCCATCAGCTGAGCAGCAGTTTAAACTGGCAGAGCTGAACGTAAATAAGCAGGTTACTAACGTAGCGTATTTTTTAAGCAGGCTTCGGTGCAGGCCGGCCAATAAATTAGAGGTCAAAGGCCTGGTAACAATTAAAGAAAACAATATTTTAAAAGAAATAATAAGAGAAAACCCCATAAAAAGTACATCCGGCAGTACTTGTATGATTTTTTGATCATAAAAAACCGAACCTACAAAATAAAACCTTTAAGATTCTGAATTTTTACTTCAACAGAAAAACAATACAATAGAGGTTAAGCTAGCTATACTATTCCCGGAAAACAGTACCCATAGTTAAGTTTTCTGGGCGTAGTATAGCTTTTTAGTTTTGGTCTCTCAAAATATGAGTAAATAAGGTTTAAAGGCATGATTGAGATGGCAATTCTGATAAATGAAATAGCCAAAATTGTGCAGTAAAAAAGGAAGGTAAATTTATGAAATTATTTGTAAATTTGAAGGGGGCCACCCTGGTTACACCTGCTCAGACCCAAACGGAAGCAGGTACCATTTTTTACTGTGATTATCATTTTTAGCTTATCAATTTATAACCCTTTAATTCCTGAAGATTAAAGGGTTACAATATCAAAAATTATGCGCCATCTTATTTTCTTTTTTCTGCTGATAAGCAGTGTAGTTTATTCACAAAAAATAAGCATTGAAATAAAAGTGCCTGAGTTGTCGATAATTGATTCCATTCAGTTGTCTAAAGAAATATTTAATAGCAACAAGATAATTTTTTCAGAAAAGGAGATTAAAAAAAATGCTTTTCAATTTAAAGCGGGCAATCCTGGCTTTTACTTATTGAAAATTAATACTACAAATATAAATGTCTATTTAAAACCCAACCAAAGTTATAGTTTAACAATCAAAGAATTGAAAGATGGCCCATTGGAGGTGAAATTTGGGGATTCAATTAATGATTATTTACAAAAGCAAAATGATTTAACTCAGAATTACAGATATAATGGTAAGAGTTTAATAAGGTGTGATGGCGAGACCGAATTTCCGATAGCTCTGCAGGATTTACTTCAGAAACATGAAGATTTGCTTCAAAAACTTTGTGATAGTATTTCTGTTTCTTCTTTAGATAAAAAACTTTTAAGAAGTCGGTTTGTAAATTACAGCAATTGGCAAAAATTAATTAAAACTTTATCATATTATAGTGATAAGACTGAAAAAGTACCTGATTATTTTCAAATATCAGCAGAATTGCTTGATATAAAAAGCAAGAATTTGTCTTATGGCAATAACATGTTTATACCTATGCTGCGTATGTACACAACTTATTTAGCCACATCTTCATTTGTTAATAAATTTAATAAAAAGGAACTTGAAACCACACCTCAAAAGTTGATAATAGCTGAATACCAAAAGAATGGAATTAATACGATTAATACACTTTCATTAGATACAGAGATTAAAGACCTTATGCTCTTCTATTTTATGGAATCTCAGATTCGCGCTATTCATTATTCTGATGATACAACCTATTTATCTGAAAAATATATAAAAAACGCAGAGTATCTGGCTATTTTAAGAGATAAGTTAAGATTGTTAATTTATAGTAGTATTCCTGATTTAAGCTTAGAAAAAGATGATGGAACTACCATTAAGTTGTCAGAATTAAAAGGTAAAGTTATATACGTAGATTTTTGGGCTACTTGGTGTGCGCCATGTATAAAGGAGTTTAGTCATTCTATAAACTTAAGAAAAAAATTTAAAGATAGAGAAGACCTGGTGTTTATCTATGCATCTCAAGATAGTGATAAAGATAAATGGAGAATGTTTTTAAAAAATCATCCTGACTTACAGGGATTACATGTTGTGTTAAAAGAGGAACAACTACAAAAATTAAGCAACTCTATAAATTTAAAATCTATTCCTCATTATTTAATTATTGACAAGGCCGGTAAAATTGCAATGAACTTTGCTCCTCGTCCTTCAGATAATAAAACCAGTATTATTCTCCAAAAAGTGCTAGATAATAAACCTATCAATTAGTTCTTTACTCAATGCGAAATCTGTGTTTATTCATGTTTGCACTATTATCTGTTTTCGCCCGTAGGTTTAAAAAGATTCCAATTAGGTGTTCACTATTAATTATACCATAAATGATAGAGGGGCTTGTCGCAAACAAAAAAGCCAAGACCCTCAAAGAAATAGAGAAAGATAAGTCTGCAAGGAGTGCCCTTAATTTTACCTGTTTTAGCCTGAAAGTATAAAAAAGCCAAGCGTCAAAGAAGAAGCCTGTAGTTTTCTTTCTTTGAAGAAGAGGCCAACAAAACAAAAAAGTGAGCGTGCATCCTAACTTCAGGGCATTATCTGCCGGCAATTAATTGCATAATAGCCGGTTATAAAATGCACAGTTCATACCAGCTGCTTTCTTAACATATTAATTTCTTCCTGCTGACTTCTGAGAATTGTTTCTTTTTCCTGCAACTTAAACTGCAATTCACCTGCCCGCTCTTTCAGATAAGCAATTTGTTCTTCTAAATTCTGAGTAAATTTCTGATACAATTTAAGCTCATTTTCATGGGTTTTGTTTTCAATAGAATCAGCACGCTTCTTGCCTGAAGTTTGGTAAGAGACCTCTATGCCGCAAACCTTGGTGATTACGGGATAATACTTGGGTGAAACAGTGGATTTTTGGTTAATCCAGTTGTTGTAGGTGGCTTGCGAAACATTGAGTAACGCGGCCATTTCATGTTGTGTTAATCTCTTCTCTAATTGATAATTAAAGAGAGCTTCTTCTATAGGTTTCATCGCAGCAATATAGTTAAGGATTAGTATTCAGTAACTAAATAGAGTAACGCAAAGTAAAAAATATTATTTGAATAGTCAATAGTTAATAATTCGGTATTTAAGTTAAGTGCTTTATAGTCAGGCAGCTGTACAAAGTTAATAACTGCGGGCATTGCAAATATAGAATTTTATTAAGATTTATTATTATTTTATTATTAGTGTTTTGATTGATTTTACAAATCAAAACCCACAAATTTGATTTGTAAAGGTTTTAGGACAGTTTGTTTTTAGAAAACAGCCTTTAACTTTTACATGTGACTATCAAACTACTTTTATGAAACTCCCCGGTTTACTTTTTATACCGGCTTCTATTCGTAGCCACGTAATGCCTGCTATGTATGTAGCCGATTTACTTGCCGATAAGTACGAAATTTACTTTGCAGTAACCGATGATATACTGGCAGATTTAGTTGAAAAAAACGGTTATAAGGCAATCAGACAAAGTGGCGTAAAAGTGATGTTCAACATGGAAAGTACTTTTATTGCCATTGAAAAGAAAAAAAAGGTCAGTTTCTGGAGTTTATCAAAGGCATACTGGAACAACGAGCTATTCAGGTATCGCCAGAATGAATTAAGCCGTATTTTAGAAGTAGTAAAACCCGCAAGTGTTGTTATTGACATATTTAGTAGTACCGACTATCTGGTACTGAAATCACTCAATCAAAGCCTGAATATAGTTTTTTTCAATCCCATGTTGTCTACGTATAGGGTAAATGGTTATCCGATAGTATCAGAGGGGGCCTGGTTAAAAAACAGGGCAATTGAACCTAAGAAAATAAAAGGAAAGCCGGGTTTCTGGTGGAATTTTACCCATCCTAAACGAAGCATTCTTGCATACCTGAACCAGCGACAGGAAAAGCGCATATTTCAAGAAAGCGGAGTGTCAGAGAACACGTTAGACAAAGAAAATCATTTCACAAAGATGTTCCGGGGGGTGCCGGAGTTGATTGCAGCACCGCTTGAATTTGAGGTTTCGCCTCATGTAAGGCAGGAATGGCAGTATTATCTGGGTCTTTGTACCCGCTCGCAAAGGCAGGATACTGAATTGGACACTTCTTTTGCCGAATTATGGCCAGATATTAAAAAGCATCGGGCAAACGGGCAAAAAATTATCTATTGCAGTTTTGGTACTTATTATGCCGGGCCGGATAGAACACTTCTGAATTTTGTCTCCAATCTGGTTGAGGTAATACATGAGCTTGGTAATATTCAACTTATCATATCTGTCAACCGGTTTGTTATTGAGACATTCAAATCTCAGTTAAAGGCAGGGGGTAACATCTGTTTTTTTTCAAGAGTACCACAGCTTGAGGTACTCGAAGAGAGCGATTTATTTATAACCCATGGCGGTTTGGGTTCAATTAAAGAAGCCATTGAGTTTGGGGTGCCGATGATGGTTTATCCGCTGGATATGCACTACGACCAGAATGGAAACGGCTTGAAGGTGGAGTATCATGGTATAGGGTTGAGGGGGAATTTTGCCTATGAACGTACAAATGATATGAAATCAAAAATTGAAAGGCTTTTAAATCACGAGGTATTTAAAGAAAAAACCACCGAAAGTTTGCAAAAAATAAAAAGCTGTTATTCGCATCAAAGGAATCAGGTAATACTTAATCAGCTAGGACTATGAGATTAAACATGAATGAAAAAAATGTATTTGAAGCACTTTGGCAACTATTAACCATTTCAAAAGTTAAGGTTACTGAAACAAGCCTCAAAAGTGCCATTCTTCAGCATAATCATCCGACTTCAATACTAGGTATAAGTGAAATACTGAATGAACTGCATATACCCAATCTGGCAACCAGACTTGACCCCGGGCAGCTCTACGAAATTCCGTTGCCTGCTATTGCCTATTTTGACGACAATGGTGGCAGTTTTGTGACGATTACCAAAGTTGAGAACGATACAATTGAATGGAGACATGACATGGAAGGGATACGTAAAGAATCAATTACCAACTTTACGCATAAATGGCAGGGAATAACTTTATTAATAGAGCCCAATGAAGAATCTGGTGAGCCAAACTTTAAGCAAAATCGTAGAAATGAAATTCTGAATGGTTTGCGTTTGCCATTTTTTGTGGTAGGTCTGCTAGTAATCTTGGGTATGATGGGCTTTGAAACTTTTCAGGAGATTTTATTTCATAACAACCAGCTGTATTACGGTTTGCTGCTATCTAAAACTATCGGATTAACTATTTCTGCCATGTTGGTTTGGTATAGTCTTGATGCCGGCAACTCATTTCTGCAAAGTGTGTGTAAATTAAATAATAAATCAAACTGTGATTCTGTATTAAATTCTCCGGCGGCAAAGCTATTTGGATGGATATCATGGGCAGAAATCGGGTTTTTTTATTTTTCAGGTGGTTTTTTAGCACTGCTTTTTGATGGAGTACGTGCCATACCTTTCATTCAGATTCTGGGTGTTATGGTGATGCCTTACACCCTATGGTCTGTTTATTATCAGGGTTTTGTTGTTCGGAAATGGTGTGTCTTATGCCTTAGTATACAAGTTTTATTATGGGTAGAGTTTTTAATCAACTGGCCAATAAATACTAGTTTACCTGCTACTTTTTCGTATAAAATTGCACTAATAGCTTTTCTGATTACCCCTGTTCTCTGGGTATTAATAAAAGGCCTCCTTATAAAATCATTGCGGGCAGATAGTCTTTACGTTGAACTACAAAAACTAAAGTTCAACACCGATTTTATGAATTCAATATTTAGTAAAGAAACATTTCTGCCTCCGTTTTTTGATGGAATGCAGACCATACAAATGGGCAACAATGATGCCGGCAATCATTTACTCTTGATATTGAGCCCCGGGTGTGGCTCTTGTAGGCAATCTTATTTTGCCGCGAAAAGATTGATAGAGAACGAGGGTAATATAAAGATTGATATAGTTTTGGCCGCATCAATGGCTGCACACGATGAGGGAGGTAAGGTTGCATCTCAGATATTGGGTCAGGCCAACGGTATTGATATAAAAACTGCTTTGGATGAATGGTTTAACGATAATAACAAAGACATAGAGAAATGGGAGGCAAAATTTGGAATAAAAAATGATAACAAAAATGGACGAGAACAAATGGCTCTGCATTTAAGATGGTTGGAAATGGCAAATATCAGAGAAGCACCAGTTAGATTCCTTAATAACAGGTTTATCCCTAAAACATATCAGGCCGATGATCTGGGTAAAATAGTCAGGAATCAATTCAATCTAGGATTTGCAAATCAAACTTAAATAATTCTCAATTTAACATTTAAGAATCATGGAAAAACTGTTAAAATTCAAAAGTTCTTCATTGTCAAAATCAGAAATGGCAAAAATTCTGGGGGGTGGTCAATGCGGCTATCAACAGAAAGTTTATCATACCATGTGGGATGCCTACCTCAAAAGCTATACTACAGTTGTAACCACTTATTGGAAACCTGCCCCTTATGATTCGAACGGTGTTTCAAAAAAGAATGCCGTATATCTGGCAGGTCAAAACGGAACACATTATTGTTGTGATCATTGCCCCTGGAATTATCCAGTTTAATGGAGTTGTTAAAACTTGGTAAATACTTTTGGTCTCATGATTTTGATACTTTTATCTGATGTATAATAAGTTAAAAGTAGTTCAAACAAAGAGTAAGTAGGTTTCTACTTACTCTTGAAAGGTACTGTGTTGCAGAGAGGGGAGTGTCCAAAAAACAAATTAACATGATACCGAAAAATCTTTTTTTTACTAGACCAATCAACCGTTAATGAAATGCGAAAATCAGCGGGGTGGAGACTTTTTTTTACCATTAGTAATTCTTACGCTTTACAAAAAAGATGCTTGCCAATTTGGGAGCATTCACTTTGGCTTACGATCGTTTATTTTGTTCTTTTTGTGTTTTTTTCGTGTTCGGCAGATAAAGCAAGGAATGATAAGCTTAAGGTTGTCCAGAAATCAGCCGACAAAGGTTACTCGCAGAAAACTCCGGGTTATATATACTTCACATTAGAAGCCAATACCGCCAGAGAACTATTACTGAATTGTAATTCTCGGGATGGATATGCGCTGGTTAACCTGAATAAAAATAAATTAAAAGATTCGATTCTTTCCGGCGACAATTTAATGGTAACTATAAACTCAATGAATAAGGAGATTACATTCAATATTTCGCAGGAATTCAGAAAGGGAGATGTCGTAGAAATTGCTCTTAATAAAAAGGATTATCCTATTTTTAGATTAAAGAATCGGAGTTTTAACTTCAATGAGATGAACTATTACACCTTACTGAATCTGAAAAGTATAGGAATTGATGATTTCGATCAGAAAATTTCAAATACAGTAGCGCTTGAGCCAGACTCTAAAGCAAAGATATTGAAGGGAGAATTTCTGAGTCCAACAAAAAGCATACAATATAGTCAGCATTTCTTGGATAGCCTTTATAGAAATAACCTCGTTTCAGAAAAGTTCTATCAGGAAACCAAACAAAGACAAACATACAATTTTTATAGCGGGGTGCTTCAAAGCAGAAATAAAATCCAGGTTGATACACACATTACCAAACAATTGATTAATGATAGCCTGGTAAATAAGCTATACTATATCCAGTTTCTTTACAATTGGGCTAAATATCTGGTTGAAAAAGATTTTACTTCCAGTAATCATATCAGATATTTTGAGAAGTGCGAAGAAATTTATGCAGGTAAATCAAAAACAGGTGTGCTTATGTACGCCTTAGGAATGGTTCATTCACAAAGCAGGAACGAAGCCCAAAAGCTGGCGAGGCGTTTTTATAACTTAACTGCCGATAGCTCAATTAGAAGTTTTTTGCATGCTACTTACTTTCAATCTGATAAGGCAGCTGGGCAGGCAAAGATTATTGATTTACAAGGAAGAAAATTCGACAATCTTAATGAAGTAATCAAGACAGACAAACAAGCGTTTTATTATCTCGATTTCTGGGCCTCATGGTGTGTTCCATGTAGAATTGAAATGCCTTTGTCTATTCAATTAAAGCGAATATATGAAAATAAGGGCATTAAATTTCTGTATCTGTCGATAGATGAGAGTCATGATGCTTGGAGAAAAGCTAACACCCAATTGAACTTAGGCAATCAGGGAAGTCTTTTGCTAATGAATGCTGGCCAATCGGAAATTATCAGAAAGTTTGATGTATCTGCCATACCTCGATACATGATTATGGATAAAGCTGGCAAAGTAATCAATAGTGATGCACCCCGGCCATCAGATCCGAAAATCAGAGAAGTTTTTGATGGATTGTTGAGGAAGTAAGATATCGTCTTGAAGTGGCCAAAAATGAAGCAACTACTGTTGCATCCTGGGGTGGCTGGGTACATGCTTATTACTGTTGTGATAACTGTTCTTCTCATACCAATAAGTCGTGGTAAATTGTTTAATTACACTAACCCTGATACAATTCGGGGTTAGTAAAGCTCTGACTAATGCTTACAAATATGAAATTTACTTATTGTAATCTTTTAGCAATTATCTTTTTTAGTTGTGCAAGCGAGCAGAATAAAATGCAGGATAAGGCCTTGGCAAATCCTGACATTGATTCTGTAAACGTTATGGTAAAAAAAGATGTATTAAATAACCATGTATTGGCTTATGAAGACATTTTTGACGAGTTAAATGATTTAACGGAAGGCCGTAATTCGATTCCGGAATCAGGGTTAATCTCTACCTCACACTGGCGTTCTCAGGATATCTTAATAAGAAATTATGATGAAATAATTGAAATAGAAGCAGATAGTACCAGGCCAAAATTGATAGTGGCAAGAACGAAAAATGAAAAAATAAACAAAGAACTCAATTTTGATTACAGTTATAGATGCCAATCTGACTCTGAGAATGATAATACTTTTTTAAATGCATTTTTTTTAGATAGTACTTATTTAAATAACTATGCATTGAGAGAAGAAAAAATTGACAAAAAATTTAAGCAGAAAGAGGACTATTTAAAAGTGTATTGCAAGCAGTTTAACTTAGACAAATCATTTTTAAACGATTGGATGAACATTATTAAGTATGATAAATTATATAGGAGAACGTATTTTGGCAACTATGAAAAATGGGACAGGAAATATCTGGAGGAACTGAGTAAGAGTGTTTCAGAATTGAACCAGCACCGTTTATTGGATATGCCTTATTATCGCAAAAGTTGCTGGGGTATAGTAAACCTGCTTTATTACCTTAAGTATGGTAAAGAGTCCATAGAACTAAAAAAAATGTTTGCTGTCATTGACCAGAACTTTAAGGCTGATACTAAAGATTATCTGCAGTTTAAATTATTATTTTGGGTCGATAAGCAAACCACCCGGATTAGATTTTCTAAAAAAGAATATGATAGCTTAACCAATGTTTTTTATGCCACCAGCAAAACATCTGAATATAATAATTACTTACGCAAGAGCCTCAGTTTAAAGAAAATCAGATTTAATAGTGATGAATTAATCAGTACCGGTCAGCGGGTAAAATCACTCGCTAAAATTCTTAACAACCAATTAACCTATATTGATTTTTGGGCGTCTTGGTGTGTTCCGTGCAGACAAGAAATGCCTGACTCGAAAAAACTGGCAATTGATTACAAAAATATGGGGATTAATTTTATTTATATCTCTATGGATGACAACCCTGTGGCGTGGCAAAAGGCAATAAAACAAATTGGGTTATCAGAAAATCAAAATTATTTAATGCCTGAGGGGAGCAATTCAGAAATGGCGAAAAAGCTTAAGATTATAACTATTCCCCGCTACATGATAATGGATAAAGAAGGTAAAATTATCAATTCTGATGCGCCGCGCCCGTCAGACCCTAAAATCAGAGAAATTTTTGATGGATTGTTGAAAAAGTAAGATATCGACTTGACAACCTGAAGTAAACATTTATTACCTATACAAAGCAGTTGAAGGAGTACTTTATTGCTGGTCTCATTGTAGCGCAGCTACTTGGTGCAAAGGTTGTTAGTAATAGATATTTAGGCTTAAGATAGCAAGCCATCAACTTAAATTGCAGCAATGAGATTTTTCAGTTTTGCATTTACCTTATTAATCGTGCTTTCGTGCAAAAAGAGCAATGAATAAGAATGCCCCGTTGTTGATGAAGGTTACGTAGGGCAGTAGCTTAATTAAAAATTTAGACACAAATATTTAAGAATATAAAAATGAAGAATTTAGTTAAGTTGTTAAAAGTATTTATTTTTTTTATTTGTTTAGTTATTATTAATTCATCTTGCAAGAATGATTCAAATAAAGACCTACTAAAAATAGTGGGAAACTTAGACAACCTTCCTGATGGAAAAATACAGCTAGTTCGATTAGATAGATCAATAATTTGCAGCACAACAACAATTAAAGGCAAATTCCATTTTTTTCTTAAAAAAGCAGAATTTGGAGAGCCAATAATTGTAGCTTTAGAACACATAGATTCAAATAACGTCAAAAGATTGTTTGGATTTAAAACAAGATTAACCCTAAATGGGAAGCCACATTTTCTTTCAAATTTCATGTTGGAAGATGGGATAAAAATAAATGGGAAATTAGAGGAATTTATTTCTTATTCAGATAAACTAAAGATTGTTTTCCCGAATAAAGAAATAGAAACAGGAGAACAAACAGAGGCTTACTTCTCGACTTATTTCCTAAAAAGGATAGATTACACTAAGCTGAAAAAATCTATTGAAAAGTATCCTGATTCATTCTATTTGCTTTATGAATTAGAAAGAAATAGACATGATTTCACGAAAGAAAATATCAATTCGCTACTTAGTCTCTTTTCCAAGCAAATTCAATTAAGTAATACTGCTCAAAAACTTAAAAGGTATATTGTTACAAAAGATAATTTTACATTAAGTTTTAATACAAAATTAGCTTCTATTGATAATTCTATAAAACCAGTATTAACTAAAGGAGGGGAAAGTACATTGCTTATCCTATGGGCATCTTGGTGTGGACCTTGTCGTCAAGAGATACCGACACTCAAAGAAATACACAAAAAAAATAAAAACAACCCATATTTAAGAATGGTATCAGTATCGCTTGATGAAGATACAAAAGCATGGAAAAAAGCATTAGCTATAGAAAAAATGGATTGGGAGCAATTTATTATTACTCCCGAATTAAAAGCGTATCAAAACGACTTATTTCAATTTGACGGAAGTATTCCTACAACACTTTTCGTAGGTAAAAATGGTAAAATACTCTATAAAATCAGAGGTTTTGATGTAAAAGACGGACCTACACAAACCGAGCAAATCATCAATAAATATTTTAACTTAAATAATTGATATTTCTTTCTTTACCAGCAAAAACCTTAGTATAATTATAAATTGTGTAATAGCCTAAGCCTAAAAAAAATCAGACACAATACTGACGACCTGATTGGTACCAATAAACAAGTAAAATCACTCGCTAAAATTCTTAAGAACCAATTAACCTATATTGATTTTTGGGCGTCTTGGTGTGTTCCGTGCAGACAAGAAATGCCTGACTCAAAAAAACTGGCAATTGATTACAAAAATAAGGGGATTAATTTTATTTATATCTCTATGGATGACAACCCTGTGGCGTGGCAAAAGGCAATAAAGCAAATTGGGTTATCAGAAACGCATAATTATCTATTGCCAAAGGGAAATGATTCAGAGATAGCCAAAAAGCTAAAAATAGTGGCTATTCCAAGATACATAATCATGGACAAAGAGGGTAGAGTTATCAATTCTGATGCGCCGCGCCCGTCAGACCCTAAAATCAGAGAAATTTTTGATGTTATGCTAAAAAAATAAGATGTTACCTACTAACCTTAAATATCAATTGATAACCTGGCGAAGGCAATTGAAAGAATACATGGCTTTAAGAAAGAAAAAAGGTGTGTATTTAAAACAGTTGAAAAAATCTGTCAGCACAATTCGGCGATTGGATACAGGGGCGATAAACAACGACATAAAAGAAATACGGCTCTTTGCCATTTTCAGAAATGAATCATTGCGGTTGCCCCATTTTATTGAATATTATAAGCAGTTAGGAGTAAACAGATTTTTTCTGATTAACAATAACTCGACTGATAACTCGCAAGCAGTTATTGCAAAAGAAGAAAACGTACATATCTTCAATACCTCAGAAACCTATGTTAACCATTGGTACTGGATGGAGCATTTGCTGGATAATTACGGAAAAAACCATTGGTGTGTTGTGGTAGATATTGATGAACTTTTTTGGTTTCCAAATGCAGAAAGCCTGAACATACGCGCGCTGGCACAATATATGGAAGAAGAGGGCTCTACGGCTATCAGGACTTTCTTGCTGGATATGTATCCGGCAGAACAAGTGGGTTCTTCTGCTTATGACGGGGGGAGTCCGCTCTTGTACCTTCCGTACTTTGATAGAGAATACAAGGAAAGTTGTTTTGGTTTTTTTGACCGAATCAGGTTCTTGAATTTCAGGTCTGTTATATTTACCGGAGGCATGAGAGAAAGGGTTTTCGGAGCAATAAATCCGCCTCATATTTTGTCGAAAATACCGCTTTTCAAAAACTTGACAGGTACTTATTTAGTACAAGGTATGCACGCAATTAATGGTGCGAAAGTCAGTGATATTCAGGGGGCGGTTTTTCATACTAAATTCCTGTCTGATTTCATCAGTGAAGTAAACGAAGAAGTAAAAAGAGGAGAACACTATGGCGGCGCATTTTACTACAAACATTTTGAAGATGTCATCAAGAAGAACCCTGAAATAAGTTTTCATTATGAAGGCTCAGTGAGGTACGTCGATTCCCGCCAATTAGTAAGCCTTGGTATCATGAAGACTAGTCAGCAATATGAACAGTTTTGCTCTGATTTAAAAGAAAAAAAGACACATGATGATTTGGCTGACAATCAACAAACGCAACAGTAAATAGACGCATTAGCCCCTTGCATACCAGCCCGCTTCTAAAGTGGGTTTTGATATTGCGTGATGTTCTGACCATTAATTCGATTTTCTCCCTGCCAGTTTTCATTTAAGCCATAATTCATGCTTCTGAAATAACAGAAAAGTAACGTTGAATAAAAATTTGCTTTTATTGTTTAGGTATGAATAGTTTACGTATATTCGTAATGTAATGAATATTAAAGTTTTGATTGAAGCTAATCATACAGTCATAACTGTTTTTAATTTTGCCTGACTATAAAAATTAACATTGTCATGTTTACAACTTCATTTTCTAAAGACAATGCTGCTGAGGCTACATATCTGTTTTTTTAAATCAATCGATACTGAAGTAACTGAAGTATTAAAACTATGAAAACGTGGCTTTGGGGTATAATTCTGCTTATTAACTACTCTCTGTATGCGCAGGAAACAGCATTGAGCTTTAATACTACCAACGCATTAACCGGCCAGAGTATTTCTATTATTTATCATGGAGTACCTCAGGATTCTGTTGAGCTTTTTATTTATAGGCAAGAGCATGATAAAGAATGTTATCTGGAAAGAAAATTGATTGGTAATTGTAAGGAGGGCCAGAAATTTGAAATTTCTGCTAACGCTAATACAAGATTCTTGTTCTTCAGAGTAGTAAGAAATAAAAAGTTTATCGATAAGCCTGAAAACAACTTTGTTTATTTTATTGATAATGACAACGTAAAGGCGGAGTCAAAGGCTTATGTCGCAAAATATAAGTCGCCCAATTTTGCATGGCAATTTAAAATGGATGGTAATAAAGAAGTGTCCAAAAAACTATTTGAAGAAGCGTTTATTTTTCAACCCTCCCTGAAAAGAAAGTTCTATCTGCCGTATTTACATACATTTGAGCCAGGTAACGGCCTGCACAGATTGCAAATGGAAGACGAACTGGTTGAATTATCAACCCAGGACAGGCTGAATTCAACCGAAACCTGGACTCTGTGCACGTTTTATCAAAATCTGGGTATGACTGAAATGGCAGAGAACTGGCGAACAAAAGCGCTATCAAACTTTCCTGAAGATAAATATACAATAAATCATGTATATTTTTATGATTATCACCGGCCATTCCTGAAATTAAAAACCTCAAATGAAAGAATTCGCCTTTATGAATCATATAAAAATAAATATACGGAAATAAAACCAGAAAATCGGGATGCCTTAGAGTTACACCTATCTTTACTTTTGGCTGCCTTGCTGCCCGACTATATTGAAACGGATGCTTATCAGGCATGGCAACAAGAAATGGAATTATTGAAAGAAGAAAGAAGATATGCTTGCTTCGCCCTGACGGCGTCTCATTTAGTGAAAGAAAAAAAATACCTGCCGGTTGCCAAAGAGCTTATTGAAAAGTCAATGGAAGGCGAGACCCCCTTGCTCAATAGGAACCGTGACTGGCGAGAACCATTTACCTTGCCAGATTTTGAGATAAAAGAAATAAGAAAAACTACTCTTGCAGGAAGGTATCATACGTACGGACAAATACTTGCTTTAGAGGGTGATAAGCGCAAAGCAAAAGAATATCTTAGAAAGGCCGCCTTTGACTACGGTTTTTTAAAGTATGAAGATATTAATGCAGGTTATATTTCTTTTCTTAAAGAAACCGGTGAAACCGAATTGGCAGAAAAAGAGCTTGCGCTAATAAAAAACATGCAAGATAAGATAGATGAAAAAACTATAGGCTTCCAGCTTACTGATGTAAAACTCTTAAAAAAGAAACTACCAGAGCTGGAGTTTCACGATACATCAGGCAGCCTCATTGATATTAAACAGCTAAGTCAAAAAGTAATAGTTTTAGATTTTTGGGCTTCTTGGTGTGGTCCGTGCTTTTTAAAGTTCAAACCCACGCAGCACCTCATTGATTACTATAAAGACAATAAAGATGTTGCCTTTCTATTTGTCAATTCAAAAGAAAGATTGGGAATCAGTCAAAATGAGATTTTAAACAGCATCAGCTCAAGAGGATATAGCTTTAAGGTACTTTTTGATGAAAAAAACAGCCTGGAAACTGACCTTAAAATAAATAGTATTCCAGCGGTTGTGATAATTGACAAAAACCGGGACATCAGATTTATTGAAATAGGTTATGACCCGGCAAAAGAGGTAAATGAGATTTATTCGGCTATTGAGAAGCTAATTCATTAATGGTTGAGTAATAGTTGATTTTGTATACCATCCTCTAAAGCAACAGCTATATATTGTGTGATTTATAAATAATTACTTCGCATTTCTCCCATCCAGTTTTCACCACAGCTGCAATTCAGGCCTCTGAAACAGAAAAAGGTAACGTTAAATAAAAAGTTTTTCTTTTATTGTCTCGGTATGTATAATTTACATATATTCGTAATCTAATGATAATTAGAGTTTTATAAGTTCAATCGAAAACGGATAAATTATTATGCGGTACTGATTGCCTCTGGAATTATCAGTTTTATTATTAGTGTTTTGATAGGAATTAACCATGTAAGCACACATATTTGTCTTTTGCCTGACTATAAAATTCAACCTTGCCATGTTTACAACGCCATTATCTAATGACAATGCTGTGGCGGCTACTTATTTATATCTGAAATCGATTGGTGCCAAAGTAACCGCTGAAACTGTAGAAGAAACTTTAAAAAATCACCCCGATTACCCAAGCCTGTTGGCTACCAGTGATGCCCTGAACGAGTGGCATATTGAAAACGTGGCCCTACAGATAAAGCCCGAACAAATAATAGATATAACAACGCCATTTTTAACCCACTTAAATGTAAATGGGGGGTATTTGCATTAGTGAAATCTGTAAAAATCCGTTTTGTCAGCCTTATCCACGTGTTTACGCAGTAATGTAAGACCTGTTTTTTAATTATACCCTGAATTGTCGGGTAGTATTTTATGCAATTTACTTTGAGGCTGACAATCTTGGCAAAGTGGGAAGCATTATTTTATCCTTATCCAGGAACGGCAGGCAGAGGCACTGCATCAGTGGTACGAAACGAAGAACTCAACATAGAAAAGTGGGAGGTGAAATTGGGAATAAATGAAAACAAAAAAACCAGGAGTTTAATAGAACAACATAAAGTTTGGTGTGAGCTGGCAAGAATTACAAAAATTAAAGGGACACCAACGATGTATTTGGATGGGTTAAAAATACCTGAAATATACCGTTTAAAAGATTTGAAAGGTATCTTAAAGTATTTACCAACAAGGGATTTGCAAATCAACCATAAACAAATCTTAACATTTTAAATTATACAACATTGAAAAAAATGATTATTAGTATTGGTGCGTCTTTACTTTCAAGAGAGCAAATGAAAAAAGTAAAAGGTGGCCTAGCAGGAGAAGCATGTGGGGCAGCGGCTTGCTTGGGTTCTAATAAAGATTGTGAACCTTCTGGTTGCACAACTTGCTCTACATCTGATGGTAAAACACCAGGTTCTTGCAGTTAATACAAATTTGTGAATTTCATTACAAAGTGCATAAGATACCCAATAAAAGGGGCTTATGTACTTTGTCAAATTAAAAAATATATGAATTCTATTTTTCTAGCTTTTTGTATAAAAAGAATATTATACGTATGTTTTTACTCAACCATCTTGTTTGAGTCAATGAGTTGTTTCGGGCAACATAATTTTGTAGTTGAAGGAAAAATCAATACTTCTGATGGGCAAATTTTACTCATTCCAGCTATTCCTTCAGACTCAATTGATGCAACTTTGGATATAAGAAGCTATGCTGCAAATATAACCAATGGAAGCTTTACTATTAAAGGCGAGTTAGGTTATCCGACCTATCCCTTTATTTTTAAATTTTGCAGCGAAGATACATGCCGTTATTCATCTGATTTTTTTGTAGTTAGAGAAGGTACACAGATGGCCGAAATTGATTTAAAATCTCCTATTCCGTTAGTCAATAATGAGATAATGAAAAATTATTATGACGATTACGCTTATACAAACTACAAACGATTATTGAAAGATATTACTTGGTTGCAGACATTTTCTGATAGTATCGCGGCTGCTTACCCGACTCCCGAGCTGATTCCAGACAGCCTGACAAACGTAATCAAGCTCATCAAAGAAAATCATATTGAAAGAGCAAGAGTGATAGAAAGTAATATTTACTCTATGAAGGACCGCAATTATTCTTTTTGGCATTTATACGTTAATTTTTACCAAAGAGGTATTCAGCCAGGGTATGAGTATTTTTTGAAAAACGATATGTCCGATTCTGATATAGCCAGAAGCTTTATTGGGAAAACATTGGCAGCAAAACTAAATGAAGCCAATATCGTAGGAATAGGTAAAAAATTTCCTACAAATTTCGAATATAAAAATCTGACCTCCGGAAAGTTTGAAAAGATAAATACGGAACAAGGGAAGTACACGCTTATCGACTTTTGGCATTCTGCCTGTGGAATCTGCGTTGAACAGTTACGTGAATACAAAAAAATTTATCCTGAATACTCAGCTAAGGGTTTTCGGATTATTTCTGTTCCCGGAGATTGGACTGGTAATCTTGATAGATTAGATATAGCATTAAGAAAATACAAATTCCCTTGGCCGGAATATCTTGATGAAAACAGAAAGATTACTACAGCTATAAACATAGATGCTTATCCGGCTAATTTCTTAGTGGATAGCTCAGGAACGATAATTAAGAAAGATTTAAAACCCGAAGAAATAATTAGGTTTTTAGATAAGAATTTATGATAATGAATTTCATTACAAAGTGCATAAGATACCCAATAAATGGTACTTATGTACTTTGCAAATTAAAAAATATATGAATTCTATTTTTCTATCTTTTTGTATTAAAAGAATAAGGTACGTATGTTTTTACTCAACCATCTTGTTTGAGTCAATGAGTTGTTTCGGGCAACATAATTTTGTAGTTGAAGGAAAAATCAATGTTTCTGATGGGCAAATTTTACTCATTCCGGCTATTCCTTCAGACTCAATTGATGTAACTTTGGATATAAGAAGCTATGCTGCAAATATAACCAATGGAAGCTTTACTATTAAAGGCGAGTTAGGTTATCCGACCTATCCCTTTATTTTTAAATTTTGCAGCAAAGATACATGCCGTTATTCATCTGATTTTTTTGTAGTTAGAGAAGGTACACAGATGGCCGAAATTGATTTAAAATCTCCTATTCCGTTAGTCAATAATGGCATAATGAAAAATTATTATGACCGTTACTCTTTTACTGAGTACAAACGTTTATTGAAAGATATTACTTGGTTGCAGACATTTTCTGATAGTATCACGGCTGCTTACCCGACTCCCGAGCTGATTCCAGACAGCCTGGCAAACGTATGCAAGCTCATCAAAGAAAATCACATTGAAAGAGCAAGAGTGATAGAAAATACTATTTACTCTATGAAGGATCGCAATTATTCTTTTTGGCATTTATACGTTAATTTTTACCAAAGAGGTATTCAGCCAGGGTATGAGTATTTTTTGAAAAACGATATGTCCGATTCTGATATAGCCAGAAGCTCCATTGGGAAAACATTGGCAGCAAAACTAAATGAAGCCAATATCGTAGGAATAGGTAAAAAATTTCCTACAAATTTCGAATATAAAAATCTGACCTCCGGAAAGTTTGAAAAGATAAATACGGAACAAGGGAAGTACACGCTTATCGACTTTTGGCATTCCGCCTGTGGAATTTGCGTTGAACAGTTACGTGAATACAAAA
The DNA here is from genome assembly GCF_024138715.1 of Emticicia sp. 21SJ11W-3. GTDB lineage: Bacteria > Bacteroidota > Bacteroidia > Cytophagales > Spirosomataceae > Emticicia > Emticicia fluvialis. The sequence goes on along the minus strand of NZ_CP092074.1, from coordinate 4,778,196 downwards.
AAATTTATCCTGAATACTCAGCTAAGGGTTTTCGGATTATTTCTGTTCCCGGAGATTGGACTGGTAATCTTGATAGATTAGATATAGCATTAAGAAAATACAAATTCCCTTGGCCGGAATATCTTGATGAAAACAGAAAGATTACTACAACTATAAACATATATGCTTATCCGGCTAATTTCTTAGTGGATAGCTCAGGAACGATAATTAAGAAAGATTTAAAACCCGAAGAAATAATTAGGTTTTTAGATAAGAATTTATGATAGTGAATTTCATTACAAAGTGCATAAGATACCCAATAAATGGTACTTATGTACTTTGTCAAATTAAAAAATATATGAATTCTATTTTTCTATCTTTTTGTATTAAAAGAATATGGTACATATGTTTTTACTCAACCATCTTGTTTGAGTCAATGAGTTGTTTCGGGCAACATACTTTTGTAGTTGAAGGAAAAATCAATGCTTCTGATGGGCAAATTTTACTCATTCCGGCTATTCCTTCAGACTCAATTGATGCAACTTTGGATATAAGAAGCTACTCTGCAAATATAACCAATGGAAGTTTTACTATTAAAGGCGAGTTAGGTTATCCGACCTATCCCTTTATTTTTAAATTTTGCAGCAAAGATACATGCCGTTATTCATCTGATTTTTTTGTAGTTAGAGAAGGTACACAGATGGCCGAAATTGATTTAAAATCTCCTATTCCGTTAGTCAATAATGAGATAATGAAAAGTTATTATGACTCTTACGCTTATTCAAATTACAAACGTTTATTGAAAGATATTACTTGGTTGCAGACATTTTCTGATAGTATCACGGCTGCTTACCCGACTCCCGAGCTGATTCCAGACAGCCTGGCAAACGTATGCAAGCTCATCAAAGAAAATCACATTGAAAGAGCAAGAGTGATAGAAAATAATACTTGCTCTATGAAGGACCGCAATTATTCTTTTTGGTATTTATACGTTCATTTTTACCAAAGAGGTATTCAGCCAGGGTATGAGTATTTTTTGGAAAGATATATGTCCGATTCTGATATTGGCAGAAGCTTTATTGGGAAAATATTGGCAGCAAAACTAAATGAAGCCAATATCGTAGGAATAGGTAAAAAATTTCCTACAAATTTCGAATATAAAAATCTGACCTCCGGAAAGTTTGAAAAGATAAATACGGAACAAGGGAAGTACACGCTTATCGACTTTTGGCATTCTGCCTGTGGAACCTGCGTTGAACAGTTACGTGAATACAAAAAAATTTATCCTGAATACTCAGCTAAGGGTTTTCGGATTATTTCTGTTCCCGGAGATTGGACTGGTAATCTTGATAGATTAGATATAGCATTAAGAAAATACAAATTCCCTTGGCCGGAATATCTTGATGAAAACAGAAAGATTACTACAGCTATAAACATAATAGCTTATCCGGCTAATTTCTTAGTGGATAGCTCAGGAACGATAATTAAGAAAGATTTAGAACCCGAAGAAATAATTAGGTTTTTAGATAAGAATTTATGATAAACAAGAATACTGGGTTGGATATTAACTTTTCAGGAAGAAGGCTCATTAAATTAGACTAAATCTAGTAGAAAACCTTGGAAAAACTTTTGAATGAAAAACTAATTGACTAAAAATGTGCTAAATAATAAATTCCCCTACTATAAACAACTGGATGCGATGGACTGCGGACCCACCTGCCTGCGTATGGTGGCGAAGCATTACAAGAAAAATTTATCTATTCAGACACTGCGCACGAAAGCAGAAATTGGCAAAGAGGGTGTTTCTTTATTGGGTATTGCCCAAGCCGCTGAAGATATTGGTTTTAAAACACTGGCTGTTAAGGTAAGTTTTGAGAAGCTGACTACAGAAGCACCTATGCCATGTATTATTCACTGGCAGCAGAATCACTTTGTGGTTGTGTATAAAATTACCAAAAGCCGTTTTGGTAAAGATTTAATGGTACATGTTGCTGACCCCGGAAGAGGTTTACTAACGTACTCAAAAGATGAGTTTTGTCAGGGCTGGCTGGCCTCAAAGAAGAACAATGAAGAAGAAGGTATAGCATTGCTTCTGGAAACCACATCCCGGTTTTATGAAGATGAAGGCGAAAAAAACAGGGGGCTTGCCATTGGCATGCTCTGGCAGTATGTCTGGCGATATAAAAGCTTACTGGTTCAGTTGGGTCTGGTTTTACTGATTGGCTCAATTTTACAGGTTATCTTCCCTTTTCTCACCCAATCTATTGTTGACACGGGTATTCAAACACGCAATTTGCATTTCATTTACCTCATTCTGATTGCCCAGGCCATGCTGTTTTTGGGCAAGGTATCGGTTGATTTCATCAGAAGCTGGATACTGTTGCATATCAGTACGCGCATTAATTTATCCATTCTGTCTGACTTCCTGGGCAAGTTATTGAAACTCCCGATTGCATTTTTTGACTCAAAAAAAACTGGTGATATCCTGCAGCGCATCGGCGACCATCACCGGATAGAGTCATTCCTGACGGGGTCTTCGCTCAATGTCTTGTTTTCGATGTTCAATCTGGTAATTTTCAGTTTTATAGCTGCTTTTTATAACCTCACCATTTTTAGTATTTTCATTGTTTCCAGCATTTTATATACCCTCTGGATAACCGTTTTTCTTCGGTATCGCCGGAAAATGGATAACAAGCGCTTTGCGCTGGCCAGCCAGAATCAGAGCAGCCTGATACAGCTCATTACCGGGGTGCAGGAAATAAAAATGAATAATGCCGAATACCTGAAACGTTGGGAATGGGAAAATCTGCAGGTTAAACAATTTAAATGGAGTATCAAAAGCCTGGCAATAGGGCAATACCAGCAAGCGGGTACTCTCTTTATTAATGAAGGCAAAAATATCCTGATAACTTTTCTTGCAGCCACGGCCGTAGTAAACGGGCAAATGACACTCGGAGGCATGATGGCCATGCAATACATAATGGGGCAGCTCAATGGCCCGATTGAACAGTTGATACAGTTTATACAGCATTGGCAGGACGCCCAGATCAGCATTGAGCGGCTCAATGAAATACATGAAATTGACAATGAAGAACCGGAAGAAAAAACCTTTGTAAAGTATCTGCCGCAAAACAAAGATATACAAATTAAGAACCTGAGTTTTACGTATACAGGCGCAGGTAATGAACCTGTTTTAAAGGATATCAGCCTGAGCATCCCCAATGGCAAAGTAACAGCAATTGTAGGTACCAGTGGCAGCGGAAAAACTACTTTGCTTAAATTACTGCTTAAATTTTATAACCCCGGCAAAGGAGAGATTAAACTGGGCGATACTGCCCTTAATAACATCAGTCCGCGGGTATGGCGCAGTGTGTGCGGAACTGTTTTGCAGGATGGCTTTATCTTCTCTGATACCATTGCCAATAATATTGCCGTAAGTGACGAAACCCCCGACATACCTAAATTGATGCATGCCGTAAAAGTGGCCAATATACGGTCATTTATTGAAGAGCTGCCATTGAGTTATAACACCAACATAGGCGCAGAGGGTAGCGGAATCAGCCAGGGGCAGAAACAACGGTTATTAATTGCACGCGCGGTTTATAAAAACCCCGATTTCATATTTCTTGACGAAGCCACCAATGCACTTGATGCCAACAATGAGAGCGTAATTATGCAAAATCTGAACGAGTTCTTCAAGGGCAGAACAGTTGTGGTGGTGGCGCACCGCCTCAGTACGGTAAAAAATGCCGACCAGATTGTGGTGCTTGAAAAAGGCGAGATTGTTGAAACCGGCACCCATGCCGAGCTTACCCAAAAGCATGGCAAATACTTTGAACTCGTGAAAAACCAATTAGAACTAGGAAACTGATGGGAAACAACAAAGATACAGCAGGAGAATTATCAGAAAGTAGTCTTACAGAGTTGGTTGGTGGTAAAGACGTAATCTCACCAGATTTGCTGAATAGTGGGTCTGACGGGCCACCTGTGCCTCCGGTCTTGAATAAAGGTGGGGGTGGGGGAGGCGACAACCATTCCAACCTGCCGGAGCTACGTAATAGCCAGGTTGATGAGGTGTTGAATCAGCCGCCTGCCTGGCTGGTGCGCTGGGGTGTAAGCGTGTTCTTTTTTGTTTTAATGATTTTGCTGGGTGTGGCCTGGTTTGTTGAGTACCCGGACCTGGTGGGTGCACCAATGATGGTTGTGTCAGACAATAGCCCTAAGTCTGTCAATGTGAGAACTGATGGCCGATTGACCCGGCTACTGGTAAAAGAAGGAGAGACGGTGAAGCAAGGCGCGCATCTGGCGTATCTGGAGAGTACGGCCAGTGTAGATGAGGTGTTTTCTTTAGAAGCAACTGTTAATCAACTGATACAATTATCGCTTGAAAACGATTTTGCCGGTATCCACCGGGTCAGGGTTCCGCTGTATTTTTCATTGGGGGAGTTACAGAAATCATTTCAGACCTTTCAGGAAGCGCTGGTGCGCTCACAATCTTCTATGCCTGACGGCTCTTATCTCAAGAAAAAAAGTGCCGTGAACAGAGACATCAATACCCTGGAGAGTATCCAGCAGAATACCAGAGCCCAGCTTGAACTACAGGAAAAAGATCTTCAGATGGCATTAGAGGAGGCACAAAGCCAACAAAGGCTGAGCGACAAAGGCTTTGTGTCTAAACAGGAGGCACGCAATGCCCAAAGCCGCTACCTCAGCAAAAAGCAGGCCTTTGAGCAGGCCAAAGGCTCGCTTGATAACAACTCAATGAGCAGGAATCAGAAGCAGCAGGAGTTGATAGAGCTTGACAAAACCATTGAAGAACAAAAAAATAACCTGGTGCAGTCTATCAACTCATTGAAAAGCGACATAGAGGCCTGGAAACAGCGCTACGTTGCCATAGCGCCCATTAGTGGCAAAGTAAATTTTCTCACTAGTCTGCAAGAAAACCAGATTTTAAAAGCCGGGCAGGAGTTGCTCTATATTCTGCCTGATGGCACCGGATACCACGGAGAAATGATGCTGGGCCAATACAACTTTGGCAAGGTAAAAACGAATCAGGAGGTGATAGTGAAGTTTCAGAGTTACCCTTTTCAGGAGTTCGGGACGGTTACCGGCAGAGTGGCCTATATATCGGATATTCCCAAAGACACTGTGTATGTAGTAAGGGTTAATTTTCCGGGCGGATTAGTAACCACTGCCGACAAGAAACTGCCGTTCAGAAATGGTATGACAGCCACAGGGGAAATAATAACCGAGAATCTGAAACTGATTGAGAAATTGTTTTATGATATCCGGAAAACCATGAAACGTTAATCCCAAGCTTATGTCATTTCGTAAATTTGTGTACCTGCTTTTGTTTTTTTGTTGGGCAATGGGGGTATCTGCACAAAACAGATTCAGCCTTGAGCAATGTGTAGAATATGCCTACAAACAAAGCTTTGATATCAGACAGCGGCTTTTAAAAATAAAGCAGACCGAAAATGCCTTGCGGCAATCAAAGCAAGCGGTATATCCTAATCTGTCAGGGTCTTTTTCTCAGGGCTTAAGTTCCGGAAGAAGCATTGACCCCTTTACAAACGATTTCATACAACATACTATTTCTTCTAATTCAGTTAGTTTTGGCACTAACGTTATGCTTTTTAACGGTTTCGCGCTGAAGAATCAGATATTGCAGAATTCATATAATCTACAGGCCGACGAATGGGATATGCAGCGGGGTAAAGTAGAGTTGCGCAACCGGATAACCCTTGCTTATATGCAGGTATTAATGAGCCAGGAACTATGGAAAATTAATCAGGAGCAGGTGCGAAGTATGCAGCTACAGATAGATAGAGTAAAAGAACTGGTAAAAGAAGGCAATATGCCCCATACTAACCTGACTGACCTGGACGCACAACTGGCAACGGCTGAGTATGAGGCTTTAAACATGAAAAGTAATATTGAGTTAGCCAGGCTGGCACTGGCGCAGTTGATGGCTTATCCGTCTTACAGCTCGTTTGAAATTGAGCCAGTGCCTTTTCATGAAAAAAACATCATAATTGATGAACAATATTTGCAGGAGGTAACGGCTGCCTTAAATGACCAGCCAGTTATAAAAAATGCCGACTGGCGCTTGCGCAGTTCGGTTGTAGGTATAAAAATAGCGCAGGCGGCCAGGTATCCGAGTATATCGTTAGGGGCGGGCATGGGAACCGCCTATTCAAGTGCGGCAGCAAGAGAGTATAATTATTTTAATCAGTTGAATTTCAATCTGAATCAATATGCCCGTTTGAATATAAACATACCTATTTACAGCAACGGACAGGTGAAGGGCAGAATAAACAATGCCATTATCAGCCAGCAGATGGCAGAAACCCAGTTGTCGCAATCGAGACTTCAGCTAAAGCAGGAGGTAGAACAAGCCTACCTTACCGCCAGAATAGCCCAGGAAAAACTTACCAGCGCCCAAAGACAATTGAATGCCCAGCAGACAGCGTTTGATTCGGCCCGGGAGCGATTTCTGGAAGGCCTGATTCATGCCATTGAGCTTAATACTTTCCGGCTGAATCTCGAAAAAGCCAATTCAAACTTCATACAGGCCAAATATGAATTACTTTTCCGCAAAATGCTGCTGGATTATTACCGGTAGATGGCAGGGTATGGCACTTAGCCGGCTATTTCATTGGCAATTATTTCAGCTTGTTTTAAAACATTTTCAGTAGCCAGCATTTGCATATCAGGTGGGTAACCGTATTTTCTTAATAATCAAATAGAAGAGCAATTTAATAGAAAATTCCCCATACATTACACCCCCTCAACAAAAGTCTCAATAAAAGCTTTTATCTTATCCTTTATCCTTGCAAATACTGTTGTTCTTTGTAGAAGTTTTGGTTTTACAATAAGCATATTGTCGATTTCTTTAGTCATTGGTAGGCGCTGAGAAAATAGAAATTCGTTGATGGCTTCTTTTAATTTAGAGCTATCAAGGTTTTCTTCTTCGCTTAAAGAGTTGAGGGCTCTGTCTGTTTCTATGTTCCAGAAAGCATCAAATTCGGCTTCTATTGTGTCGCTATCTTCTATATATGGGAAATTCTCGTTAATGAATTTTTCAATTAGCTGACGCTTGCTGCGAAGCTGTATTTGTGTTTCTAATAATTCAGTAATTTCTCTGCGTTTCTTCTCCTGCTCTGCTTTAGTAGCCTCTTTATAATTGGTTAATAAGCGTAAAATATAGGCAACATTTATTTCGTCACGGTGTATTAATTCTAACTCAAAATCAACGTCGTCTAAAATTGATACTTTTTCTTTTTGGGTAGTATTTTTTACTCTATCGTAAAGGTCAAGGTATTTGCTTTGGTAATCTTCAAAATCTTGTGGAGGTATATGTAAGTCTTCCTCTCTGAAGTCTGCAAATGTATTTAATACGTTCTTTATTCTTATTAACTCCCTGAATTTCTTTACGAATGCTAATTGTTCATCTTCACTCGGCAATTCATTAACACTATCTATATTCGGCACAATAGCTAACAATTCTGCATAGGCAGCATTGAATTTAGCTACATAATCAACATAAGGTTTTAAAATAATATCTTCTTTTGCTTCTTTATTCGAGAATAGAGTGATGGCATCATCTGTCGCTTTTTTCAGGTTTCTGAAACATACTATATTGCCGTGTGATTTCTTTTCGTCTAAAATTCTGTTTGTTCTTGAAAATGCCTGAACCAGACCATGATACTGCAGATTCTTATCAACATACAGAGTATTAAGTAAGGGGCTGTCGAAACCAGTCAAAAACATATTTACTACTAATAGAACATCAATTTCTTTCTTTCTTACCCGTTGCGATATTTCATTGTAATAGTTATAGAATGACTGACTGTCGCGCGTAGAGTGATTAGTGCCAAATATCTTATTGTAATCTGCAATATAGCTTTCGAGTTTGTCTCTACTATGCAAACTAGCTATTGAATAAGAGTCTTGTGGTTCCGCTACTCTGTCAAACTCATAAAGATCTATATTTTCAAAATCGATATTACCGTTTGCATTTTTATCGTTTTCGTTATCTGTAAAGCTGAAAATAGTGGCAATAGTTAAATTATGCTTGCCATCTGTTTTCTTCTGTGCAAGGTTGTCGTAATACTTCGTTAGTGTATCAACACTATTTATACAAAACATAGCTGTAAAGGCCTTGTTATGTGTTTTACGGCTATGGTGTCCTATAATGTAGTCAGCTATCTTATCAATTCGTTGAGGTGATTCAACCAGTTCTTTAGTGTCTATTCCCTCTACATCAATGTCTATTTCGTTCTCACTATTTTTCTGTTTATATCTGCCTACATATTCTATTGAGAATTTTAAAACGTTATCATCTTTGATGGCATCAGTAATCACATATTTATGCAAACACTCATGGAATAATTCTTTTGTTGTATGTTTTAAGCCATCTGCTGCATACGCATTTTGCTCAAAAATGGGTGTTCCGGTAAACCCAAACATTTGATTGTTACTAAAGAATTGTCTAATTTTTTTATGCGTTTTTCCAAATTGTGTTCTATGACATTCATCGAAGATAAACACAATTTTCTTGTCTTTCAGTTTTTCCATTCTGCTTAAATACTGCTGTTTTGAAATAGCTGTATTTAATTTCTGAATAGTAGTAACAATCAGTTTAGTATCATCAGTAAATTGTTTGACCAATTTCTGTGTATTATCTGTCCCGTCTACGCTGCCTTCTGAAAAACTATTAAATTCTTTGGTTGTCTGGTAATCTAAATCTTTGCGGTCAACCACAAAAACCACTTTATGAATGCCCTGAATTTGTGTGAGAATCTGGCTGGCTTTAAATGAAGTAAGGGTTTTGCCTGAGCCTGTAGTATGCCATATATACCCGTTTTTAGGCGTAGTTTTCACCCGTTCAATTATGGCTTCTACGGCATAATACTGATAAGGGCGAAGCACCATCAGGGTATTGTTTTTCTCTGACAAAACAATGTACCTCGCTATCATTTTTGATAAATGGCACTTTTCTAAAAAGGCATCGGTAAAGGCAAATAAATCGGTTATGAGCTTGTTTGATTTATCTGACCAATAGAAGGTCTGTTTAAAGCTCTGGCGGGCGTTATTGCTATAATATTTAGTATTGACACCGTTAGAAATAACGAAAAGCTGCACATATTGAAATAAGCCATGATTGGCACTATACGAATGACGCTGATAGCGGTTTGTTTGATTGAATGCCTCTTTTAACTCTAAGCCTCTGCGTTTTAATTCTATTTGCGCCAACGGTAAGCCATTGATTAAGATAGTTACATCATATCGGTTTTTATAGGAGCCTTCAATGGTTATCTGGTTCGTTACCTGATATTCGTTCTGACACCAGAAATCCATGTTCATAAACTGAAGATAGACGCTTGTGCCGTCTTCTTTGGTCAGTTGCATTCTATCTCGCAATGTCTTGGCTCTATCCCAGATATTACCTTTGTTCAGGTGGTTCAATACCTGTGTAAATTCCCTGTCAGTTAATTCTAACTTATTGTGTTTTTCGAGTTGTTGCTTAAGGTTGGCAATCAATGTGTTTTCGTCTTTTATAGTCACAAATTGATACCCTATTTTTACTAAAGCCTCAATTAGTTTTTTTTCAAGTTCTAATTCTGATTGGGTCATAGGTATAGTGTTTTAACAAAACATCTGTTGCAAAAGACCTTTTTTATAGGTTTGAGTATATTCTATTTGTTGGCTTACTTTATTTATTTTTTCATCAATCCCGCTTAGGAAATTGGATATCTTGTGTTGTTCTTCAAATGATGGAAGTTGTATTGTTAGTTTCATTAACTGCACTTTAGACATATTATATCTTGTACTACCTTGAGCCAATTTGATAATTTTTGTTCTAAAATGTTCACTTCTAAACAAAAATTGAGCAAAATAAGGATATAGTATTTTTAATGAAAAAGGACGATAACCAAAACAAAAACTGTTCAAATATAAATCATCATCTACCATATCTAATAGGACAGAGGAATAACCAATTTCATTGGGTGTTTCTGATGAAACCGTAAAAAATACATCACCAAATATTACTTTGCTTTGATTTTCATTTTCACCAATTTTAACAAAATCAAAGTTTTTTGTATTAATCTTAGAATTGTCAAATATCTGCTTGTATTGAATATATGGTTTCCCAATCCCAAAGCTTTCTTTTGTTTTACCAGTAAGCCCATTATAGGCTTCACCCATCTCTCCCAAAGTCTTTTCTTCCCAATCCGGAAAATCAGAGCCATCATCTTGCTTAAATCTTAACTCTTGGCTAAAAATCTTCTGCATTACTCCTTTTTTATATTGTTCTAAAAGGCTTTTCTTTTTTTGTAAGGCTTGAATTTTTTCATCAATTGCTGTTAGAAAATTGGCTATTTTAGTTTGTTCTTCAAAAGTAGGGAGTTGAATTTTTATTCTATAAAAATCTCCATGATTTAAGTCTGGTATAGTTGATGTACCAGCTAACTTTAGTATTTGAGTTTGTGTTTTTAATAAATTTAAGAAATAAAATAAATATTGTTTTCTTATATAATTAGGATAGGCAATTTTAAAAAAATTATTGTGAAATGCGCCTTCTACATTTGTTACCACCATTCCTGTATTTCCTGTTCTTGTCATCAAAATATCTTCTTTAGTGCAAAGGACAGAATTAGATGGATTCTTAATGTAATACTTTTTTAAATTTCCTTCTCTCAAAAACTCATTAGTAATATAAAAATGTGACCCTTCTATTTGTTTAGTATATCTTTCTGAAATTGGAATTTGTAAGCCCTGATTAATTTTTACAGTATTTCCTAAATTCTGTTCATTCCAATCTCCCTCAAACTCAGGAAACCGTAATTGTGGTTGTAATTTAGTCATAGCTCAAAATGGGGTTTCAATGTTTAGTTCTTTGCAAAAATCAGCAATAGTTTTATCTGTTTCTGCCATGCTTGCGTCTAAAGCCTTTAATTGATGAGCAATTTCATTCAGATCAATGCTTTCCTCTGCCTCAAAAGTATCTACGTAACGGGGTATATTCAGATTGAAATCGTTTGCGATTATCTCACTAATCGGCGCTATGTAACTATATTTTTCTTCTGCCTTGCGCTCCTGATAAGTTGATATAATTTTATCTACGTCTTCGTCTCTTAAAATATGCTGCGTTTTTACTTTTTCAAAGCCTTTGCTGGCATCTATGAACAAAATGTTATCCGGGTTTTCACGGCATTTTTTGAAAACCAGAATACTTGTGGGAATACTGGTGCCATAGAAAATATTAGCAGGTAAACCAATAACTGCATCAAGGTAATTAGTTGTAGGATTATCTATTAAGTATTGGCGGATATGCCCTTCTGCTGCGCCTCTGAACAAAACTCCATGAGGCATAACTACGGCCATTATACCATTATCGGCTAAATGGTGAAGCATGTGTTGGATAAATGCATAGTCTGCCTTGCTGCCCGGGGCTAATTTACCATACTGACTAAAACGTTGGTCTGTCAGAAACATAGCATTTGCTGACCATTGCGCTGAAAAGGGTGGATTCGCTACCACCGCCTCTGCTTGTAACCATAAATGCTGCGGGTTTTCAAGGGTATCAGCGTGTTTAATGTCAAACTTAGAGTAATGTACGTCATGCAAAATCATGTTCATACGTGCCAGGTTGTAAGGAGTACGGTTTAGCTCTTGTCCGTAAAAATGGGCTACATCTTGCACTTCTTTTGCCACTCGCAAAAGCAATGAGCCTGAACCACAAGTAGGGTCATATACCGAACGAAGTTTGGTTTTACCTGTGGTTACTATTTTTGCCAATACTTTTGATACTTGCTGAGGTGTATAAAACTCTCCTGCTTTTTTTCCTGCTCCACTGGCAAATTGAGCTATCAGGTATTCATACGCATCTCCTAATACATCAGCCTCAACATTTTGTAGTTCAAAGTCTATCTTGTTTAAGTGTTGCAAGACTTTGGCTATCAACTTATTTTTTGCTTTTACAGTTCTGCCCAGCTTGGTAGAAGTAAGGTCGACGTCTTCAAAAAGATTATTAAAATCATCTTCTGAATCAGTCCCTGACGTACTTTGTTCAATGTTACGAAAAATCCTTGTCAGATCCTCCAATATAAATTGTTCAGTTTGTTCTTCTTCGTTCTCTTCGCTGTTTTCATTTTCAGTTAAAGGGCTACCTTTTTCGGCTATATAACTAAACAATTCGGTTGGTTTCAAAAAATAGCCCAATGTTTCAACGGCTTCATGCCTAATAGCGGCTAAATACTGTTTTCCTTCCTCGGTACTTTCGTCAATTTTTTCATACTTAATTTCCTCTCCCGATTCTTCTAAAATCTTATTGGCGAACAGTTTAATTTTTTCAGAGAGGTATTTATAAAAGATAAAGCCTAAAATATAATCCTGGTAATCGTCTGCGTCCATTTTCCCTCGTAGGGTATTGGCAACAGCCCAAAGTTGTTGTTCTAGTTGTTTTTTCTGGTCTATTGACATAGGGTTGGTTTAATGATTAGGATTAGGCACAAAAAAACAGCTTAAATTTATCAATTAATAAAATCAAAGAAGTGTATTCTATGTATTTTTATGGGATCAAGGCTAAAACCTGTGGGGTAGTTATATCTAAGCATAGATTTGGGTAAGTCTATATAAAAAGAATGGGATGTTTTTCACACCTCTGAATTGGCTTCTGAAAGCCTTTACCTTGGCATTAAAAGATTCAGCCGAGGCATTAGTGCTTCTATTCTCAAAGAAGTTAACAATGGTTTTATAATGGTTTTGAATTGAACGAGCTACTGTATTAAATGATTTAAAGCCTGCCTGCCTTACTTTCTCATGCCATCTAGCTAATCTTGTTAAGCCATATAACTTGTCATTGGTATTTTCAAAGATGTATGAAAGACTCATTGTTAAGTCATACGCCTGTTTAATATCTGGGTATAGGTCGAATAATAAAGTGGCTCTTTGTTTCTGATTTTCAGTCCAGTCTGTCTCTTTTTTGTAAAGAGCATATCTACTTCTGGCTAATAACTGTTTAACAGTATCTCCATTCGGAAGTATTTTGGAGATATATTCAGTATCGGTTTTCTTAGCCAATTCGATAGCATCATTTTCAGCATCCAGCGCTTCCCATCGGTGTTTGATTCTGATTTCCTGTAAGGCTTCTGTGGCTAACTGCTGTACATGGAATCTGTCGGTTACTCTGGTGGCGTTAGGGAATGCTCGTTTGGCAATTAACTCCATGTTAGCAGCCATATCCAGGGTGATTTCTTTGACTCTCTTGCGTAGATTGACTGGAATCTTTCGTAGCACATCAATCACAGTTTCTGCTTTAGTACCAGCTACAAGGGCTACAATACTGCCTTTTTTACAATTAGCTGCCTTGTTGGTCAGAATGGTATACAGTTCTCCATCAGACAGACTAGTCTCGTCTATGGATAAATGTTTACCGATGTTCTGAGGAAAGATAAGCCAGTCCTTGGCATGATTTAGTTGAGACCATGTTCTAAAGTCACTCAGGTAACTCTTATATTGTTCTTGAAGTCTTTTGCCATTGACACCATAATAGCCTGCAATAGATTGCGTAGCATCTGCATTAGAATCGATTGAGTTCTTTTAAAAAAACAGCGAATTCCTTAGTTATCCGCGTTCCATCTGCCACTAAATCCCAGTTCCGATACACTACTTTTTCAAGGGTATGGCTGTACCATCTGCGACGTTTGATATGTAGAAAAACTTTATGGCCTCTGATGGGAAAATCCTGAACTGTAATTTCTTCAAAAAAACCTTTCGATTCCAACTTCTGACCTTCAAATTCTTTGGGTATCTGATTAATCTCCTGTAGATATAAATGCATTACTTCGGCTGTAGTCTTGTAGGAGGTAAGTTCAAAATTCTCAACTATAATCGTTGGTAGTAATAACTTCAAAATGTCTTTGTAACTCTCTTGCATCTGTTCTTTCGTAAAAATGCAAAGGTCGAAATTATTTTACCGCCCCACAACTTTTAGGATTGATCCTTTTTTTGGCTCAAGCGAAAAAGTTGGGGGCTAAGCAAAATGAATCCGGTGTGCAAATCTTGTGCAAATAAAAAAAGCACTTACAAGATTTCCTCGTAAGTGCTTGATTATCAGTGTGGGAGTTACAGGATTCGAACCTGTGACCCTCTGCTTGTAAGGCAGATGCTCTGAACCAGCTGAGCTAAACTCCCATATCCCCGTTGTGATTTGGGACTGCAAAGGTGCAGGTTTGTTTTTAATTATCCAAATCCTCGCCAAAAAAAAGTTTAAAATTTTTAATTTTCTTTATAAAATCATATTTCATATTTATTTTGTTTAAAAATGGCCGGGTGCTCAATCACGTCAGTTTTTATTGCCGTCAAAAAAGTACTTATTTTTATCAAAATATTATTTGAAGACTCCGCCCCTAAAACATAATTTTGTAGCTTACCATTTCAACCTTTAATCTTATGGCTCTTGAGCAAACCTGGCGTTGGTTCGGCCCAAATGACCCCGTGAGTTTGTCAGATGTGAAACAGGCAGGAGCAACGGGAATCGTATCTGCTCTGCATCATATTCCTAACGGACAAGTCTGGACAAAATCTGAAATTGAAATCCGAAAAACAGAAATAGAAAAACATGGGCTTACGTGGTCGGTGGTAGAAAGTGTGCCCGTACATGAAGATATCAAGAAGGCTTCCGGCAATTACAAGCAGTATATCGAAAACTACAAAGAGAGCCTTGCTAATCTGGCCGCTTGCGGCATTGATACGGTTTGCTACAATTTCATGCCGATACTGGATTGGACCCGTACCGACCTCGACTTCCCGATGCCCGACGGCTCAACAGCCCTGAGATTCGACATGACCGAGTTCTGCGCTTTTGAGGTGTATATCCTTAAAAGGCCCAATGCCGAAAGGTCTTATTCAGAGAGTCAGCTGCAAAAAGCCAAAGAATGGTTTGATAAAGCCGGCGATGCAGATATTCATCGTCTTACCAGAAATATCATTGCCGGGCTGCCGGGCAGTGAAGAAAGCTTCACGATTGATGCTTTCCGCGATACACTTGATACCTACAAGTATGTGGGCGAGGCAGAACTCCGCAAGAATCTGTATAGCTTTATTCAGGCCATTACTCCGGTGGCCGAAGAAAACGGTGTCTTATTATCTATTCACCCGGACGACCCTCCGTATCCGATTTTAGGTTTACCACGTGTAGTGAGTACTGAAGCTGACGCTAAACAACTGCTGGCAGCAGCCGAGAGCAAATACAATGGCTTGTGTTTTTGTACAGGCAGCTATGGCGTAAGAGCCGATAACGACCTGGTGGGTATGGTAGAAAGATTGGGTAACAGAGTAAACTTTATCCATCTGCGAGCAACCAAACGGGATGCCGAAGGGAACTTCCATGAAGCTGACCACCTGGCTGGTGATGTTGATATGTATGGAGTAATGAAAGCCCTGCTTACCGAGCAAAAAAGAAGAATAGATGAGGGCAGACAAGACATAAGGCTGCCATTCAGACCTGACCACGGCCATAAAATGCTTGACGACCTGAACGCGGCTAAACGCACCAACCCCGGCTATACTGCCATTGGCCGTTTGCGTGGCCTGGCTGAGTTAAGAGGCCTTGAATTAGGAATTATTCGTTCTTCGTTCAGTAACTAATATTGCTTACCTTTGTTGGGTATTGCAGATAATTAAAGATTTTAAAAAGATTCAGCACAAATACAGATGCCTAAAATAGTTACATTCGGTGAGATACTCCTTCGGTTATCAACTCCTAATTTCCAGAAAATTGAGCAGGCCCAATCATTCAATGCTACCTTTGGCGGTACTGAAATGAATGTGGGTGCCTCGTTGGTAAAGTTTGGTTTTGATGCCACCCACGTTACCTGTTTCCCTAACAACCTGATGGGGCAAAAAGCGAAGGCGTATCTGCGTTTTTTAGGCATTGATACCACTCATGTTAAACTGGAAGGAGACCGCGTAGGGGTATTCTTTCTGGAAACAGGTGCTGTAATGCGCGCCAGCCAGATTGTTTACGACCGCATGGACTCTGCCTTTGCCAATCTTGACCCAAGCTGGTTTAACTGGGAAGAAATCCTGAAAGGCGCCGATTGGTTCCACTGGTGTGGTATTACTCCGGCATTGTCAGAAGGAGCAGCTATTGCTTGCCTGGAGGCCGTTAAAACCGCAAAAAAGCTGGGTATAACGGTTTCGTCTGATATTTATTACCGCAGCAACTTATGGAAGTATGGCAAAACGCCGCAGGATATTCTGCCTGAACTGGCCTCGTACTCTGATATTATACTGGCCAGCAGAAAGAACATAGAAGAAATTTTCTCGTTGAAAGTAACGGCCGAGAAAGGCAAGTTTGTAGAGGCTTGTAAACTACTGATGGAGAATTATCCGAACGTGAAAAAGGTGATAGATACCGACCGCGTGCAGGTGAGCGCATCACACAACCAATACAATGCAAAAATGTGGAATGGTGAAGAGTTGATAGAAACCGATTATCAGGATATTACCCACATTGTAGACAGAATAGGTACCGGCGATGCCTTTTTAGGTGGATTTATTTACGGACAACTGGTATTACAAGACGACCTGAAATCGCTGCAATTCGGGGTAGCCGCAGGAGCCCTGAAACATACCATTGAGGGAGACCAGAATCTGGTAACAGTGCCGGAAGTAGAAGCCGTTATGAGTGGCGACAAATCCGGTCGATTGAAAAGATAATAAACTTACATTAGAAATTTGAGTTACAGATATGGCACGATTCGATAAAAACACAACTTTAGCGCAGGTTAGCGCCACAGGCCTTGTTCCATTGTTTACGCATAACGACCTCGACATTTGTCTTGGTGTATTAAGGGCATGCTACCAGGCAGGTGTGCGTGTGTTTGAGTTTACGAACCGTACCGAAAATTCATTTAATAATTTTAAAGAGCTTGTCAGCATTGCAGAGACCGAAATGCCCGAGATGATTCTGGGGATTGGTACTATCTATGATGCGGCTACGGCAAAAAAATATATTGAAATCGGCACCAATTTTATTGTGGCGCCTATTATGAACCCCGAAGTAGGGGCCGTTTGTGTAGAAGCGGGGATACCCTGGATGCCGGGCGTAATGACCGTTACTGAAATTTACAACGCCCGCCAGGCCGGCGCCGAATTTATCAAGATATTCCCCGGCGAGGTTTTGGGGCCTGCATTTGTAAAAGCCCTTAAAGCCCCAATGCCTGATGTACAGGTAATGGTTACCGGAGGCGTTTCGCCAACCGCCGAAAGCCTGAAAACCTGGTTTGGCGCGGGTGCAACAGCCGTTGGTATCGGATCTCAACTAGTACCTAAAGAAGTGCTGGCAACCAAAGATTTTGCACAGGTTACCAGCATTGTTGCCAATGCACTACAGATTATTAAAGAAGTTAAGGCCTGAAATTGCGTAGTATTTTATTTTCTGAAACATTTTGCGTGGTGAGCGTAAAAATATATCTTTGCGGCACAAAAATTAAAAAGCCCATGTCATTTACCGCTGTGGTTCGCTAATTGCGAACATCTTCTTATCTTCTTGTTTTTTACATAAGTTATCTTCATAACTTGTTGTAGCGCTATATTCATTTTTTCTTTTTCATTTTTCTATTCTATGTCTCCCGCCGGGGGTGGTATGGTATTGAAACGGCAATAAACTGTTTTATTCATGCGGAAATTTTTCAAATTATTGATACAAGCCATTCGTGGCGAAGAACAAAATTATACTGAGTTAAACATTAACAGGGCAATCTTTCTATTATCGGTACCCATGATACTGGAAATGGTGGGCGAGTCGCTCTTTGCTATTGTTGATGCGTTTTTTGTGGCCCGTTATGTGGGTGTTGAAGGGGTGGCAACGGTAGGGCTTACCGAGTCTGTGCTAACATTAATTTATTCGGTAGCCATTGGTTTAAGCACTGCGGCTACGGCCATTGTGGCGCGCCGTGTGGGCGAAGGCAACAAAAAAGGGGCCGGTGTGGCTATGGCGCAGGTAATTATTATTTCGTTGATATTTGGTGTAGCGGTGGGTATTCTGGGCTTTACTTTTGCAGAAGACATCTTACGTTTAATGGGAGGCGACGCCCATCTGATTGAAAAGGGGGCAGGCTTTACCCGGATAATTTTTGCCAGTAGCCCGTCTATCATACTTTTGTACACATTAAGTGGCGCACTACGCGGCGCAGGCGACGCCTCAACGGCCATGAGATCAATCATTCTGGCCAATTTTATTAATATTGGTATGGACACCCTGCTGATTCCCGTTCTTGGCTTTGGCGTAGAGGGGGCAGCCATAGCTACCAGTATCGGCCGTACCATTGGGGTAATTTATCAGCTATATGCCATTTTTAAAGGCAATGGTAATATGCAGATTGACAGAGATCAGTTTAAACCTAATACTGAAATTATCCGAAGTCTGATTAACATCGCCGCCGGCGGTACAGGCCAATTCCTGATACAATCGGCCAGCTGGATTTTCCTGACCCGTATTCTTTCAAGTTTTGGAAGCGATGTAGTGGCAGGTTATACCATTGCCATACGTATTATTGTATTTACCATTTTACCTTCCTGGGGTATGTCTAACGCAGCTTCCACCCTGGTAGGGCAGAATCTGGGAGCAGGTAAACCCGATAGAGCAGAGAAATCTGTCTGGCGAACCGCGCTTTATAATATGGGTTTTCTGCTTCTGGTAGGCATCATTTTCTCGGTTTTTGCCCGAGAGTTTATCGGCATCTTCAATGATAACCCGAAGGTAATAGAAGTAGGCGTTTTATGTTTGCAGATTATTTGTCTGGGATATGTATTCTTTGGTTTTGGAATGGTTATAGGGCAGTCATTAAACGGAGCCGGCGATACCAAAACGCCCACTATCATGAATCTGATTTGCTTCTGGGCGCTTGAAATACCTCTGGCTTATCTTTTTGCAATTACTTTCAAATGGGGGCCATCGGGGGTTTTCTGGTCAATTGCCATCAGCGAATCCATCCTGGCAGTAATTGCCATCTTTGTATTCAGAAGAGGCAAATGGAAAACCATGCAGGTGTAGCACGAGTGCCCGTCGTCAGGCGGGCATTTGTTTTTTATAAGATTAATTAACCGGTAATTTTGTTTTTTATTGCTTTAACCCGGGGTGTATTGCCTTCAGCTACTGCTTTTTAATCTAATCCTTAGTTTTATCACTGTATCTTTCCGAACTTTGCTGCCTTTAAAATTGTAATATTTAGAAATTCTCGGCGGTAGCCGATGTGTGCTCAATGAAGAATTACCTCAGATTACTTTCATACGCTCGTCCATTAGGAAACTTCATCGTTCCTTTTCTTATAACCTCCCTGTTGGCAAGTGTTTTCGGCGTATTGAATTTTACATTGTTAATACCCCTGTTAAAAGTTCTTTTTAACCAGGTAAGCCCTGAGGAGATGAAGGGTATGCTGAAGCCACCCACTGGCATCAACCCCATTCAGCAGTTTAATTTTTTCTTTGCTACTTTCCTGAAAGAAAACGGTAAGCAGGGTGCTTTACAGTTTGTATGTGGCACCGTGGGTGTTACCATAGTTTTGTCAAACATATTTAAGTACATCAGTGTCAGGCTCCTCGAAAACTTCAAGTCTAATATGGTGGCCAACCTACGGCAGGCCGTATTCAGCAAGGCCATACATCTACATCTGGGCTTTTTTAGTAACGAACGTAAGGGGAATCTGATATCACGTATTGTAACCGATGTACAAGAGGTTGAAAACTCAATTGCCAATACCTTCTCGGCTGCTACCAAAGAGTTCTTCCTGTTTTTGTCGTATATAGTAACTTTATTTGCCATTTCGTGGAATCTCACACTCTTTGCGCTATTAGTTATTCCGGTTTCAGGCATTTTTATTTCTACGCTGGTAAAGAAAATGAAGCACAATGCAGGCGAAGGACAAAGAAGACTGAGTAACCTGATTAGTTTGATGGACGAGGTGTTTGGCGGCATGCGCGTGGTAAAAGGCTTTGTGGCCGAAAATTTTGTAACAAACAAATTTAAAGAAGAAAACCAGGCTTATCGTAAATCAATTTTTAGTCTGGCTTCCAGAAGAGAGATGGCCTCACCGTTTTCTGAAATCATGGGGGTTTTTGTGGTAATAGGTATTTTATTATATGGGGGGTCATTGATTCTATCAAACGAATCGACACTGGAAGCAGCAGAGTTTATAACCTACATTGGCATTTTTTCTCAGGTTATGCGTCCGGCTAAAGAAATATCCAATGCCTTTAGTTCAGCACAAAGAGGTTTGGCGTCAGGTGAAAGAGTATTGAACCTGATTGACAGCCACTCGGAAGTGGTGAATGATAAAAACCCGGTTGATATAACCGATTTCAACGAGAGCGTAACATTCAGGAATGTAGACTTTTCGTATGATGGTACGGTTCAGGTATTGAAGAACATCAATTTTGGCTTGTCTAAAGGTAAAACTATCGCTTTGGTGGGGTCGTCAGGGGGTGGTAAATCTACCATTGCCGATTTAGTGCCAAGGTTCTATGACCCTACAGCCGGGGAAATACTCATTGACGGGCTGTCTATGAAACGTGTATCGCAGCAGTCGCTTCGTGGATTAATGGGCATAGTAACACAGGAAGCCGTTTTATTTAATGATAGCATTTTTAATAACATTGCTTTCGGAAAAACAGTTACAGAGGCAGAAGTAATACAAGCGGCCCGAATAGCCAATGCACATGATTTTATAATACAGCAACCGGAGGGTTACCAGACAGTAATCGGCGACAGAGGCACCAAACTTTCGGGCGGGCAACGCCAGCGATTGTCAATTGCCAGAGCCATTCTGCAGAATCCGCCTATACTGATTCTGGACGAGGCCACCTCGGCCTTAGATACAGAATCAGAAAAACTGGTGCAGGATGCCCTCACGAAGCTGATGCAGAACCGCACCACGCTGGTTATTGCGCATAGATTAAGCACCATACAAAGTGCCGACGAGATTCTGGTAGTGCATAAAGGCGAAATTATTGAAAGAGGCAGCCATGAAGAATTGTTGAAAATTGAGAACGGATTTTATAAGAAACTGAGTTTGTTACAGACGCTTTAAAGCCATGATTCGGAAGGATATGCTCGTGAAGGCTGCAAATTACTGCGCTTATCAGGAACGCACACAAGCAGAAGTGCGTGAGCGCTTGCAGCAATGGGGCGTGCATGGAGACGAAGCCGAAGAAATAATTGTGTATCTGATAGAAGAGAATTACCTGAACGAAGGCCGTTTTGCCAAAATATTTGCCGGAAGCAAGTTCAGAGTTAAACATTGGGGCAGGAAAAAGATACTGCATGAACTGAAAGCCCGGAAATTATCGCCCCACGTCATCAGAGAGGCCATGGCTGAAATTGAAGACGATGACTATCTGGCTACGCTCAATGAGCTGATTTCTAAGAAACGGCACGAACTACGCACCGAAAAACACCCACAGATACTGAAACAAAAGCTGGCACGCTACGCCATAGGCAAAGGTTATGAAAGTGATCTGGTTTGGGAAGTAATAAACAAATCTATGGCTTCTTAAATTTGAGGGCCTGTTATTTACCAGATGCCAGGCCCTCAAATTTAACGTTCTGCCAGTTTCTATTGTTTTGTTAAAACTAGTCTGGTTGAACTGCTAGTGCCACCCGATGTGGTGGTTTCCAGCCAGTCCATCTGGTTACCTTTAAAAGTAACGTCCATATTCAGAATAACGGTCGAGCCATCCAGAATGGTAATTTTCCCGTTCTTTACTTCGTATTTTTTTCCGTCTACATTCCCCACAAAGTCATTTACCACTGCCTTACATTCGGTTGGCACATTTGCTGATATAAAACCATCAGACTTGAAAGTAATTTCAATTTTAGCAAAACAGGGATAATCGGCTACTATTAAACCAAAGTTATCTACTTCGGCTGCATTGCCAGATTTCGTATAAACGGCTGTAAACTTCCATCTTCCTTCTATACCCGTACTTTGCCCCGTTGGCTCATCTTTTTTAGAACAATTAGTTACTGCAAACAAAACTGTAGCCAAAACCAACAATACCGCTACTCTGCGAAATACTGAAATATTCATTAATAAAGGTCTTTTAGTGAGTAAAAACGTTTTAATCTATCAATTAACGAAAAAATACCAAAACGTAGTCTCTTAATCAGCTTAATAATTTCCTTTCATTAATGTTAAACAGACGGGTCTCACTATTATTTTCTTCCGTTTCGTTCATGTTTTCTTGATGCTTTTGTATATTACTTATCTATTTGTAAAGTGGACCTGCAAACGGGTTTCAAAAGGTTTAAGACAATCAATAGTTGTATTGACATCATCACATGAAAAAGATTTTCATTTATCTGGTTTTTATCCAGGTTTTTATAGCTGCCTGCAACAACGGCAATGAGAAATCCACCTCGCCTGCGTATAAATCATTAACTGAGGCTGTATATGCCTCGGGGAATATCTACCCGAAAAATGAATACAGGCTTACAGCCAATGCTGATGGTTTTCTGATTCGTCAGACAGCATTTGAAGGAGACCTGGTTACCAGGAACCAGTTGATTTTTCAGTTGGAAAGTATCTCTCAGGACGCCCGTCTGGAAGCAGCCGGCAATATTCTGCGTCAGTCAGAGACTAACTACGGTGCCAATTCTCCGGTACTGGCAGAGCTCACCTCTCAGCTACAGAGCGCCCGAACCAAACTGGCGAATGACTCTGTAAATTATTTTCGTCAGAAAGAATTATACGACCGCAACGCTACCACCCGCGTTGAATATGAACGGGCTGAGTTGGCGTATCAGACCTCTAAAACAGAAATTACTACTCGCCAGAAAGCATTGCAAAGAACCCGAAGCCAGTTATATGTAGACCTGCAGAACTCGCAGTCAAACTTCAGAGTAAATGCACGTGAAGGCGATAATTACAGAATAAAAACCTTTGAGGCAGGCAAGATTTACGAGATTTATAAAAAACAGGGAGAACTGGTGCGCAGAGGAGAACAAATAGCATTAATAGGCGACGCCAATGAAATTTATGCCCAACTGGCCATTGATGAAGGTGATTTTTCAAAAGTAAAACCCGGGCAGGAGGTACTGGTGAAAATAGACGTGTACAAGAACAAAGTATTTAAAGCAAGGGTAACGAAACTTTACCCCAAGCTTAATAAAGCCGACCAGACCTTCAGGGTAGATGCCGAATTTGTTGGTGAAAAACCCAACGCCTATTATGGTATGACGCTAGAGGGCAACATTATTATCTCTCAGAACCCGCGTGTGCTCACCATTCCGAAAACCTATCTTGTTGGTAATGACTCGGTCTGGATTGAGGAAAACGGTGACAAAAAGAAAGTAAAGATTACCAAAGGCGTAGAAAACCTTGACCTGGTAGAGGTAAAAGGCGGGCTGAACGAAAAATCAATTGTGACAACAGGTAATTAACGGCTATTGATATTTAAAGCTAATACGATGGATTTAAAAATATCTTTTCAAATAGCAAAAACGCATTTGCTTACCAAAAAGAAACAAACCCTGATAGCCATGCTGGGTGTAACGTTTGGTATAGCCATGTTTATTGTCATGATTTCGTTTATTAAGGGTGTCAACAAGTTTCTGGAAGACTCTGCCCTTGATGCCACGCCTCATGTAAGAATCTATAAAGAAATAACCAGTAACCACCCCAGCCTGATAGACGAGGTAAATCCGGGTGCATTTAATGTAATATATCACCAGCTACCCAAAAACGAACTGGCCAATATTAAAAGCGGATTGCAGATTGTGGCGAATATTGAAAAAGACCCGGCAGTGTTGGGGGTTTCGCCGCAGATAAGCTCGCAGGTGTTTTTTAATAAAGGACCAATCCCGGTTTCAGGGCAGATATCAGGCGTTGAAATTCTGAAGGAAGATAAAATCTACAATATCAGAAAACGGATTAAGTCTGGTAGTATGGATGATTTGTTGTCAAACCCGAACGGAATTCTGATGGGTACCATTCTGGCGCGTAATCTGAACGTGAAAGTAGGCGACAAACTGACAGTAACCACGCCTACAGGAAATCTGAAGCTGGTAAAGGTGGTGGGTATCTATGGCTTTGGTATTCAGACTGTCGACGGCGTGAAATGCTACGCTAACATGTCTATGGTGCAGGAGATACTGCAAAAAGATAAAAGTTATGTGACCGACATCCACATAAAAATGAAAGACTCTCAGGCCGCTCTTGACTACGCCAAGGTTTTGAAAACACAATATGGCTATAAAACCCAGGACTGGGCCGAGGCCAACTCGGCCTTTATGTCGGGCGATAAAATCAGAAATGCCATGGTTATTATTGTGTCAATAACCCTGCTGGTGGTGGCCGGATTTGGTATCTACAACATTATGAATATGAATGTGGTAAATAAAATGAAAGACATTGCCATTCTGAAAGCCACCGGATTTGGCGGCAAAGATATTGTGGCAGTGTTTCTTATTCAGTCTATAATTATTGGGGTTTTAGGTGCGCTTTTAGGCATAATCATTGGGTTTGGTTTAAGTTATTTGTTATCTAAGACACCATTTGATGCGGGGGATTTTCTGGACGTGAAGACCTTCCCGGTTATTTTCAATATCAAATATTACATCATGGGTTTAGGGTTTGGTGTAATAACCACTATCCTGGCGGGGTATTTCCCGGCCAGAAAAGCTGCAAAAATTGACCCCGTGGCTATTTTGAGAGGGTAAACATATCTGTCTATTTTACAAACAATGAAAGTTCTGTCAGCTAATCATATCAACAAATACTTTTATGAACCTGAAAAATTTCAGGTACTTAAAAACATATCCTTCGATGCAGAGAAAGGTGAGTTTCTTTCTTTGATTGGTAAGTCGGGCTGCGGTAAATCTACTCTGCTGTACATACTTTCTACGATGGATACCGATTATGAGGGAGACCTTGAAATGAATGGTGAGCGCCTGACAGGCAAAACGCAAGACCAACTGGCGGCCTTCCGTAACGAACACCTGGGGTTTGTATTTCAGTTTCATTTCCTGCTGCCAGAGTTTACCGTATTACAGAACGTAATGTTGCCCGCTCTTAAATTAGGCAAATATTCGTCTAAAGAAGTACAAGAAAGGGCCTATCAGAAACTTAAACTGGTAGATATGCAAGACCACGCGCTTAAACAGTCATCTAAACTTTCAGGTGGGCAGCAGCAGCGGGTAGCTATTGCACGTGCGCTAATTAATGACCCCACCATTGTAATGGGCGATGAACCCACCGGTAACCTTGACAAGAAAAACTCAGAGGTTGTGTTTAATATCTTCAAGCAGATTGCCCATGAGAATCACCAGACCATTATTACTGTAACCCATGACCCCGACTTTGCCAAAGGCAGCGACAGGATTATTGAGATGTCAGACGGGCAGATTCTGAGAAGTCATAAAAGTTCATGAGCAAAAGGAATAAAATCATAGCGTTAATAGTAATCCTGATGGTGAGCGGCTCAACGTTTATCAGATGGTATGTTTTTGAAATAGATGCCCAGACAAATGTTTTGCTTTCTTTAATATCCAGCTTCGTGTTGTTTTCAACGGTGGTATTTTTCAGAAAGTTGTATGCATATTTCGACAAAGTACTACCTTATGATGAAGGGGTTTTCAAGCGCCTGATTCCACAGATTCTTATTACATTTGTTTTTCTTAATTTACTTACAAGGCTGGTGTTGTATCTCGGCATTGAGATATTCAGAATTGAGAAATTCCGCTTTCTGGTTCGTAGCGAGCTTACACACCTGGCACGGGTAACAGGTACAGTTACGCAGATACTGGCAGTTGGATTATTGAATCTGACACACTTTACCTACTACTCTATTCAGAAATGGCAGGAGAATCAGCTAAAGGCAAGTAATCTTGAAAAAGAGAAATCGCAGGTACAGTTTGATAACCTGAAAAACCAGCTGAACCCACATTTCCTTTTTAACAGTCTTACCTCACTCGACTCCCTGATTCAGGACGACCCGGCTTTAGCCAGAGAGTTTTTGCAGCAATTGTCAAAGGTGTTCAGGTATGTACTTAAAAGTAAAGAGAAGGGGCTGGTAAGCCTTGAAACCGAGCTTGGGTTTATAAAAAACTATGTAAGTTTATTGAAAACCCGTTTCGCCGATGCACTGGTTATTGTTTTTGATATAGCTGATGATACGCTCGACTTACAAATTACCCCCGTTACTTTACAAATTCTGATAGAAAACGCAACGAAGCACAATGTAATTAATGAAAGTAATCCGCTAAGAATTGAAATTAAAAGTGAGGGTGATGTGCTTTCCATAAGTAATAATCTACAAAGAAAGAAACAATTGGAGACATCAAACGGCCAGGGGCTGATTAACCTGCAGACACTTTATGGTTTTTTAAGTAACAGAGAAATTACAGTTACAGAAACAGACCAGTATTTTACGGTTACTATACCTTTGATTTGATATGAATATTCTGATAATTGAGGATGAACCTCTGGTAGCGAAAAATCTGGCCAATCTGGTAAAAGAACTTGAGTCCACAGCTACTTTATTAGCCACAATAGGTAGTGTAAAAGAGGCCATAAAATGGTTTGAAACGCATCAGGCTCCAGATATTATCCTGTCTGACATACAGCTATCAGATGGGGTTAGCTTTGATTTCTTTCATGAGGCAGAAATCAGCTGCCCTATTATTTTTACTACAGCTTATGATGAATACGCCATCAGAGCCTTTAAGTTAAACAGTATTGATTATTTGCTGAAACCCATTGATAAAGAAGAACTCAGAATTGCCTTTGAAAAATTTAAAAGAAACAGCGGTGTTGTAAAACCTGATAGTTATCATGAACAGCTGGAAAATCTGTTGACCGATTTGAAGTCGAAGGTTTTAAGTCAGAAATATAAAACGCGCTTTACCGCCCACCACCAACGTAGCATTGTGGCCGTAGCCGATAGCAAGATTGCCTGTTTTTACAGAGATGAGGTTATCTGGTTGCAGACATTCGGCGAAAAAGATACCCAAAGGCTGATAACCGACTATAATTCGTTAGATGAGGTTGAGGAGTTATTGAATCCTAATGATTTCTTCCGCGCTAACAGGCAGTTTATTGTTAATAAAATGGCCATAGAAAGCTATAGAACACACTTTACAGGCAAAATAGAACTAAAATTGCAGGTGCCAACTAAAGAAGAGATTGTAATAAGTAAAGAAAAGGCACATCAGTTTAGAGGCTGGTTTGAGCAAGGCTAAACCATCAGCAAACGCCAGATACCTGAAATCAAAAGAAAGACAAGACAAAACGGCGTAAGCACTTTCCAAGATAGATGCATCAGTTGGTCTACGCGCAAACGCGGGAGGGTCCATCGCAACCACATCTGAACAAAAATCAGCAGATAAGACTTAGACAACAACCAGAAAGCCCCCCAGAGATTACCAGACCAATGCCCTGGCTCTCCGCTTGTCCAGCTTGCCAGCTCAATCGGGCCGATGTTGGGGAAAGGCGTATTCCAGCCGCCTAAGAAAAGTATAACTCCAAGTATCGACACCAGCAGCATCATGGCGTATTCTGAGAGCATCATGATAGCCCATCTGAAACCTGAATATTCAGTATGAAAACCTGATATCAATTCTGATTCTGCCTCGGGCAGGTCAAAGGGCGCCCGGTTGCTTTCAGCCAGAGAGGCTATGAAGTAAATAACAAAAACAATTATCAGAAACGGATTCCGGAACACATTCCAGGTCAGAAAACCACCTACAGTGCTTGTTTCAACACCCAAAGCCTTAATGCCAAACAGATAGTTTTTCTCGTCCCAGAAAATACCCTGCTGAAAACTGATTTCCTGTAAATCGAGCGTCTGGGTAATTAAAATCACACAAAGTACAGATAGCCCCAGAGGCACTTCATAAGAGATAATCTGCGCTACCGAGCGCATGGCTCCCAGTAATGAATATTTGTTGTTAGAGGCCCAACCTGCCATCAGAATAGCCAGAATATCTAAAGAAACAACGGCTAGCAAAAGAAAGACCCCGGTTTTAGTGCCTGAGCCGGGCATACCAGCCGAAAGCGGGAAAACTGCAAAGCCTGCAAAAACCACCATAAACAGCATGATAGGGGCAAACTTAAACAAATTACGATCGGCATTGGCAGGAATAATATCTTCTTTCTGAATCAGTTTCAGTAAGTCGGCAATGAGCTGCAAAAGCCCCCATTTGCCTACTTCCATAGGGCCTAGGCGGTCTTGTATAAAAGCAGATACCTTACGCTCGAGATAAACCCCGACCACCACATTGGCAAAAACAATAGCAAGAAATATAGCGAGCGTAAGAATCATTTAGTAGCAATAATTAAAATTCAGCACTCTTAGGTGTTCTCGGGAACGCAATTACGTCACGGATGTTGGTCATGCCTGTAACGAACAATACCAGACGCTCAAACCCTAAGCCAAACCCTGCATGCGGCGCAGAACCAAACTTACGGGTTTCCAGATACCACCAGATGTTTTCAGGGTCTATCCCTACTTCTTTCACGCGGGTTACCAGTTTTTCGTAGTCGTCCTCACGTTGAGAGCCTCCAATTATTTCACCAATACCCGGAAACAATACGTCCATTGCTCTCACAGTCTTACCATCGGCATCCTGTTTCATATAGAATGCCTTGATTTCACGTGGATAGTTGGTCAGAATAACCGGTTTTTTAAAGTGTTTTTCTACCAGATAACGCTCGTGTTCCGATTGCAAATCGATACCCCATTCAACCGGATACTGGAATTTCTTCTCTTTATGCGCTTTTGATTTCAACAGAATATCAATTGCCTCGGTATAAGTTAAACGCTCAAACTGGTTATCAACCACAAAGCGTAATTTCTCAATCAAAGACATCGGGCTGCGTTCGTTCTGCGGTTTGTTTTTCTCTTCTTCCAACAGGCGTTTTTCCAGAAAAACAAGGTCGTCGGCGCAGTTTTCAAGCGCATATTGAATCACATTTTGCACAAAATCTTCTGCCAGTGTCATGTTGTCTTCCAGTTCATAGAAGGCAACTTCCGGCTCTATCATCCAGAACTCAGCCAGGTGGCGGGTGGTGTTAGAGTTTTCGGCACGGAAGGTTGGCCCGAAAGTGTAAATTTTCGAAAGTGCCAGCGCGCCCAATTCTCCTTCCAACTGGCCCGATACCGTTAAGCTGGTTTCGCGGCCAAAGAAATCTTCTTTATAGTCAATATCTCCCGTTTCTGTTTTAGGAGGATTTTTAATATCAAGCGTTGTTACATGAAACATTTCTCCGGCACCCTCGGCATCAGACGCCGTAATGATGGGCGTATGCAGGTAAAAGAAGCCTTTATCGTTAAAATATTTATGAATGGCGAAGGCCAGCGCATGACGAATACGGAATACGGCTCCGAAAGTATTAGTACGGAAGCGCAGGTGAGCTTTTTCGCGCAGAAACTCCATTGAGTGGCGTTTGGGTTGCATCGGGAAAGTCTCATCGGCAGTGCCGTAAACTTCTATTTTTTCTGCTTGTACTTCAACAGCCTGACCAGAACCCACCGAGGCAATCAGTTTTCCGGTTATGGCTACGCAGGCACCGGTAGTAACCAGCTTAAGCGTTTCTTCATTAATTGTATTTCCTTCTACTACTGCCTGAATATTATGGATGGTAGAACCGTCATTAATTGCAATAAATGTTACGGCTGCCTGCCCCCTCTTTGTACGCACCCAGCCTTTTACTGTTACTTCTTGTTGTACAGGTGTCTGTGTAAGTATTTCTTTGATTTGCATAAAAATAAAATCTTGTAATGAACCGCAAAAATAGATAAAAATAGCTAGTTATACGTGGCATTTGTAGAAATAAAAACAAATTGTTGTATTAGTAATTAAACAGATTGTGTAACTTAGTTTCAATAAATTAGAAATAGAGATGGTGCTTGAGACAACGAAAAAGACAGCTAAGAATAAAATTCCTGAGGAATTCATCTATGAAGTAATGGATGGAGAGCCGGTTTATTATAAAGGTTATAAGGAAGCTGTAAAAAAACAACTTAATGCTGAAGAAATAATGGGTAGCAGTTCACTACAATCTGAGTTGGTTAACTTTATACTTGAGATTATTCATATTTTTTATGATAAGAAAAAATACAGAATACATACGAATGAATCTGGTTTGAAGTTAGGATATAAAGATACTTTGGCGGGTGATATTCTGATTTATGATAAACAGGTGCTAACACCCGATAAAATCAATAATAAGTATTCTGATGTACCACCCAAATACATTATAGAAGTAGATACGAATGCCGATTTGAGTGAAACCAGCTTTATTGAATACCTGACCCGCAAAACCGGAAAGCTATTTGAATTTGGTGTAGAGAAAGTTTTTTGGGTTGTTACGGCAACTCAACAGGTGATAGTGACTTCACCCAACGAAGACTGGCTGATTAAAGATTGGAATAAGGATGTAGAGCTTTTTGATGGCATTAATATTAACATCGGGAAGTATCTGGAAGAAGAAGGAATAAAGCTCTGATTGAAAATTCCCCTTTAGGGGCTAGGGGTACAAACATATTCAGGCAGGAGATACCAAAATTATACCTCCTGCCCGCTTACTCCTCATTCTTTTTGCTCTTTTTACGTTTTTTCAGAGCATCGTTCAAGATGTACTCTATCTGTCCGTTCAGGCTTCTGAATTCCTCTGCCGACCACTTCTCCAGTTCTTTCAGCACTTCAGGACTGATTCTTAATACAAATGCTTTTTTTTCGTTGGCCATCAGTTATACAGGGTTCCGGTATTTACCACGGGGCTCACAGATTTTTCACCACACAAAACTACCAATAAATTACTTACCATCGCGGCTTTACGCTCTTCATCCAGATGTACAATTTCTTTTTCTGACAATCTGGCCAAAGCCATTTCTACCATTCCTACCGCGCCTTCAACAATTTGCTTACGGGCGGCTACCACTGCTGTTGCCTGTTGGCGTTGCAACATGGCGCCTGCAATTTCAGGGGCATAAGACAGGTGGCTTATACGCGCCTCCATTACCTCAACACCTGCCTGGGCAATGCGCTCGTTCAGTTCTTTTTCCAACATTTCGTTGATTTTCCCCGAGCCATCGCGAAGGGTAATGTTGGCGCTTTCGTCTTCTATGTTATCATAGGCATAAGAGCTGGCAAGGTGCCGCACGGCGGCTTCTGACTGAATATCCACAAATTTAAGATAGTCATCTACTTCAAAAACGGCCTTTGCGGTGTCGCTCACCCGCCAAACCACCACGGCTGCTATCTCTATCGGATTTCCCATTTTGTCGTTTACTTTCAGCTTTTGTCCGTTCAGGTTTCTGGCACGCAGGCTTATTTTTTTACGACGAAACAACGGATTCACCCAGCGTAACCCATTCTGTTTCATGGTTCCCATGTAGTCGCCGAAGAACGTAGTAACGGCTGCTTCGTTAGGATTAATTACCGTTAAGCCAATAATAAGAATAAAGCCAGCCAGAGCAACAATAATAGCCAGAATGGGCGCATAGGTAAAAAAGGTGAAGACGGGTACTATCATTAAAAGTAATCCACCTATCAGCAGCAGGTATCCGGATTGCGAGTAAAGTTCTTTCTCTTTCATAAGGGGTTTTTGTTTGATATTAAATTGATATCACAAAGATATTGAAACGACCAAGATTGACAAAAGAAAAAATGATAGGTGAGGGTTTTTACAGATAAACGGTAATTAATAATAATTGACATTTTATTTTTAACTTTGCGCCTTATAACGAATTGAAAATAAAAAGATAAAGCGATGGTTCTTAGCGAACAGGAAATTCTGCGCCGTCAGAAAAGACAAGATTTAATGGCTATGGGCATTGACCCATACCCGGCCGAGTTATTTGAGGTAAATGTAAACACTGCCGATATTCATAAGAATTACGAAAACAATAAGTTAGACTATAAGAATGTTTCCATTGCGGGCCGCCTGATGAGCTTCCGGATTATGGGCAGCGCCTCATTTGTTGAATTGCAGGATTCAACAGGCAGAATACAATTGTACTTCCGTCGGGATGATTTGTGCCCGGGTGAAGACAAGACTTTATATAATACAGTTTTCAAAAAATTACTTGATATCGGTGATATCATTGGCGTGAAGGGTTTTGTGTTTACTACCCAAACCAATGAGATTTCAATACATGTAACAGAGTTCAAGATTCTTAATAAATCGTTACGCCCGCTACCGGTTGTAAAAGAGGTAGACGGTAAAGTGTATGATGCCTTCTCAGACCCAGAACTGCGTTACCGCCAGCGTTATGTCGATTTAATAGTAAACCCGCATGTAAAAGATATTTTCATTAAAAGGGCCAGGGTTATCAGCACCATGCGCCAGATGTTTGATGAAAGAGGCTGGCTGGAAGTAGAAACCCCGATTCTGCAGCCTATTCATGGCGGGGCAGCAGCTCGCCCGTTCAAAACGCATCATAATACACTTGATATGCCGCTGTATATGCGTATTGCCAACGAATTATATCTGAAAAGGTTGATAGTTGGTGGCTTTGACGGTGTATATGAGTTTGGCAAGATGTTCCGCAATGAAGGTATGGACAGAACCCACAACCCTGAGTTTACCTCTCTGGAATTCTACGTAGCCTACAAGGACTACGAGTGGATGATGAACATAACGGAAGAAATCTTTGAAAAAGTAGCTTTAGCCGTGCATGGTACTACCAGATTCAAATCGGGTGAACACGAACTCGATTTTGCCGGGCCGTTTGCCCGTTTAAGTATTCTGGAAGCTATTGAAAAATACACGGGCGTTGATGTGGGCACGTTATCGGAAGAAGAAACCCGCCAGTATTGCCGCCAGTGGGGAATGCAGATAGATGATACTATGGGTAAGGCCAAGTTGATAGATGAGATTTTTGGTGAAAAAGTTGAAGCTAATCTCATTCAGCCTACGTTCATAATCGATTATCCGGTTGAGATGTCGCCATTAACCAAGAAGCACCGTACAAAACCGGGTCTGGTTGAGCGTTTCGAACTGTTTGTTAACGGCAAAGAAGTTGCCAATGCGTACTCTGAGTTGAACGACCCGATTGACCAGCGAGAACGTTTTGAAGAACAATTGAAACTGGCCGAACGTGGTGACGAAGAGGCAATGGCTATGGATGAAGATTTTATCCGTTCGTTGGAATACGGAATGCCTCCAACCGCAGGTATCGGTATTGGTATTGACCGCCTGACCATGATGCTGACAGATAATGCCAGTATTCAGGAGGTATTGTTCTTCCCGCAGATGCGCCCTGAGAAAAAGCAGGAGGTATCAACCGAGGCAGATTATGAAGCCATTGGCGTGCCGAAAGTCTGGATTCCTGCCTTGCAGAAAATGGGCTTTTTAATGACAGACCAACTGAAAGGAGCCAACGCTAACAAGATTTTCAATGATTTGGGAGGTTTGAGAAAGAAACTGAAAATTGAAGAAAAAATGCCAACGCTTGATGAAGTGAAGGTTTGGGTGGAATAATAGACAAACATTTGCCTTTATATGACTTTAGAAGAGTTTGCAAATGAATATCTTGAAAAAGAAATCAGAATAGTTGAGCGTTTCAGTAATGAATATCCTTTTTTGTCAATACACGAAAAGGCTGTTATTTATAAATATACCGAAGATGGTTATGAAAGCCTGAATGAGCAATTGAGAGTTAGCAATGGTCTGAATATTAGTGAGTTTGGAGTACATTTGAAAAACGCTTTAGACAAAATTCCTTCAGAATTTAATCTTGCATTCAGAGGTGTAAACTTAAACAAATCTCAACTTAAATCTTATTTAGAAGCTTATCATAGTGGCGAGCTTATAGAAGAGCATAGTTTTATTTCAGCAAGTCTCAATGAAAATCTGGCTTGGGCTTTTGGGAGGGTTAGATTTACGATTCTTTGCAGAAATTGGAAAAATATTAGCATAATCGCAAAACATTTAGACGAAAAAGAAGTAGTTTTAGGTTATAATAAAAAGTTTAAAGTTCTAAGCTATGATTCCGAAAATGGATACTATGAGATTACCTTAGAAGAAGTAACTTTAACTGAAGACTGATATGGGAGTAAGTACTAAAGAATATAGAAGTGAAAGTCTAAAAGATATTAATGAGAGTTTTAATCTTCATCTTACACCATATGTAAATGAAGAGAACAAAGATTTTCGTATTTCAATCGTAAATAATACTCTTGACCAAGTAAAACGTGAATTAAGTAAAAGTGGCCTTTCGAATACTGAAAAAATAGACCTGATTAATTTTTTCCAAGAGCTTAGTAGAATATTAGAGCGTCTAAATAACAGTGGGAATGAAGAATTTATAACTCAAAATTCTGTTTTAGAAGAAGACCCGGCATATCATTTGCATAAAAAATCTCAGTCTGCTTTTGGGAAAGTAGAGTAAACATATAAAATAAAACGAAAAAGGCTGTCTCGCGGGACAGCCTTTTTCGTTTTATTTCATCCTCACAATAGTTACCCCTTGTCCGCCACGGTCGGCGTGTTCGTCGGCCATGCCTGCTACCTGTTTGTAGCTGCGCAGGTGCTGGCGTATCAGAGTTCTTAGAATACCATCACCTTTGCCGTGAATGATGCGTAATTCGGGATACCCCAACATAATGGCATCGTTCATCAGGCTGTCTACCTCACCTAGTGCCTCTTCGCCGCGTTTGCCCCGTAAATCAAGGTTAAAGCTGAAATTCATCATCTTTTCGTTCAGGTCAATTCCGCTCATTTTGGGCTTGATGCTCTCTTTCACGGCTTCCTTAAACTCTTTACGGCTCAGTTTCTCCAGCCTGTTCAGTTTTACATTGGTTTTCAGCTCCCCAATGGCTACCTCGGCATCTTTGCCTTTCATAAATAGTAACTCTCCTACGGCTGTCTGCCCTTTAATTCTTACGAAACTTCCTACAGTTATAGCCCCGTCATCGGCAATCCATTCTTCTGATGCTGGCTTGGGTTCATCTACCTTTTCGGGTTTCAGCTCCTTACTTTCAAAGTTTTGTAGTTCCTGCCGGATAAGCCTTGTTAAATCCTTATCAGCCTTGCCTTCTTTTATTTCTTTAATCGTACTTTCAATCTTGCGATTAGTTTCTTTCAGCAATTCTTTAGCCTGTGCTTTGGCGTCGTTCAGAATCTTCTTTTTCTCAGTTTCCAGAAAACTCTTCAGGCCATTATATTGCTCAAGCGTGTTTTTTAACTGTTGGTTTTTCTCAATAAACTCCTTGTTTCTGTCAGAAAACACCTTCCGCTCAATTTCAAGCTCCTTAATCAGCTTCTCGAAATCAATCTGCTGGGTGCCTAATTTGCGCTTGGCGTTATCTACTACCTGCTTGGGTAAGCCAATTTTCTGGGCTACCTCCAAAGCAAAAGAACTGCCGGGTTTGCCAATTTCAAGTTCATAGAGCGGTTCCAGATGTTCGGCATCAAACTTCATGGCGCCGTTGATGGTTCCGCTGTTTTTATTGGCAAAAACTTTCAGGTTGGTATAATGCGTATTAATAACCCCGTAGGCCTTTGCGCGCAGTAGCTGTTCAAGAATCGATTCTGCAATAGCTCCACCCAGGCTGGGTTCAGTTCCGGTTCCAAATTCGTCAATTAAAAACAAGGTAAACTTGTTTGAGAAATTGACAAAGTGCTTCATGTTTGTGAGGTGCGAGCTATAGGTACTGAGGTCGTTTTCTATGCTCTGCTCGTCGCCTATATCAATGAATACATTCTTGAATATGCCCACTTTTGAATCGGGCGATGCGGGTACCAACAGGCCACATTGTGCCATGTATTGCACCAACCCTATGGTTTTAAGCATGACCGATTTTCCGCCGGCGTTTGGCCCGGAAACCAGCACTATTCTATTTTCATGGTCAAGTTTTATTGACAGCGGTACAATAGATTTATTGAGTTTCTGATGTGCCAGATACAACAATGGGTGGGTGGCTCTGTACCATTCCAAAGCCTGGTTTTCTACCAGCAGGGGAGCAGTACCATTGATGGTCAAGGCAAACTTAGCCTTGGCTCTGATAAAGTCTATCAGGCCTAAAAACAGATAGGCCTTACGCAGAGCAGGCACATGTGGCCGAAGAAAAGCGGTGAGTTTCTCCAGTATTTTTACTATCTCACGGCGTTCACGGGCTTCCAGCTCCCTTATTTCATTATTGGCCTCCAGCACCTCGGCGGGTTCAACAAAGGCCATTTGTCCGGTTGCAGACTCATCGTGTACAAAGCCTCTCAGCTTGCGCTTGTGTTCCGACAGAATCGGAATAACCATCCGGCCATCGCGGATTGTCAAAGACATATCATCGCCTATCCAGCCGCTATTACGCGCAGTGCGCAGAATACGTTCAAGGGTTTTTCTTAGCTCGCTTTGTTCAGCTATGAGGCGTCGGCGAATATCAGCCAGTTCAGGTGATGCTGAGTCGCGCACCTTGCCTCTTTCGTCAATAATCTTATCAATCTGAGATATTACGCTTCCCCAGCCGTCATCGGCCGAAACGGGTAACGAATTAGCAGTAAGCAATTTTAGCTCGGGGTAGATAGTCTCTTCTTTACCTTTAAAGAAATGTATAATCTGTTGAATAGTGCGCAGCGAAAGTTTTATTTCAAAAAACTGGTCTTCGCCTATAAATGCGCCTTCAATAGATGCACGCGCCAGGGCGTCGCTTACATCAATGTAGTTTTGCTCCGGAAAACCCGGTTCAACCTGCAATATCAGTTTAAACTCTGCAGCTTGTCTTATTAAACGGTCAATCAGTTTATAGTCGTCCGAAAAACGAATTTTTTCAACAAAGGCCCGCCCAAGCGAGCTGATACATTGTTCGGCAATGAGTTCACGAATTTTATCAAACCCTATTTTTTGTTCTATGTTTTGTGGGTAAAGCATTTTTTTATTTAAAAACAGATACAAATTTACTAAATTTTCCGGTCTTTAACAGGTGAAAGGCCCGTTGAGACCTGTTTTATGGAGCCCAAAGCCATTATTTAAAAAAAATTTAAACATTTAAGTTCAACAAATGGTATAGTCTTAAAAAATAAGTCAATGTTTAATCTACCACTTTTTTCAAGAGAAGATTCTCAAAGTAAACCCGTTTTTGCTCCATTGCTTTGCTGGGATATCGCCAGTATCAACATGAGCCAAAGATTAGAAGTGCATCAGGATATGACCGAACTGGATGAGTTAATGGTATTAAACCAATGGCAACCTGATAGTGATTATAAGTCGTATCTGATGGAAAATTACGCCTTGATAATTACAGACGTATCAAAAGCAATTGTTTGGGCAAGCAGAGCTTTTGTAGCCATGACCGGCTACGAAAAATGCGAAATTATTGGTAAAAAACCTACGTTTTTGCAGGGTAAAAGAACACATAAGCCTACCAGAGAGTTAATTAATGATAGACTGTCTAAGTTTGAGCCTCTAAAAGCCAGAATATTGAATTACCGGAAAAATGGTGAGACTTACTGGTGTGGGCTGAGTATTGCACCGTTGAGAAATCAGGAGAATATTGTTACACATTTTATTGCCATTGAAAAAGAGGTAAATTAATTGTCGCACCTTTCTACAACATATCCGTCGCAGGTCTGCCCCCGCTGTCAACAGCCATTTACTTGTCTGGCATCAGAAATCAACAATTGCGCTTGCAAATCCATTCTCCTTTCTGATGCTTTGATAGCAGAAATTGGTAAAATGTTTAGCTCCTGCCTTTGCATTAAATGCCTTGAAACTTTAAAAAAAGAGCAAAAACCTGCATCATGGGTCAATAATAACTGAGGTATTCATTTTTTTTGATTGAGGCCTCTTTTTTATTGGCGCGTATTAATTTTGGTTCAGTTTTTGTTAAACAGGTAATAGTGTTTATGTAATATAAGATTGATTAATTTAAAATTGAGGCTATTGTCTAACGCTGGTTTCAATTTTAGTTAATTTTTGTTCATACATGATAAGGCTTGTTCCTGTTGCTTTACTACTAGCTATTGAGTTGTTAATTTTTTATCAGGTAAATCCTGCTTTTGCCTATCCTTTCAGGGGCTTAATACATCTGTATATAGCTTACTGGTATTATTCGGCAAGGAAGTCGGTACTTACTCTGACAGACAGACTATTTATTGTTTCATGTCTGATACCTGCCTTTACGCCCATTCCTATTTTTTTATTTGGTTTTACCTGGGGTACGTTGGTTGAGGTAGTTCTGCTTCTGGTTAGTTATCAGCTGCTTATCAAGATTTATAGGTTAGAGGGCGCAAGAATAAAGCTCACTAATAACTTAAGAACATTTATAAGGGTTGTAGTACCCTTTGTTCTTTTTCCGCTTGTTTACTTTGTTATCAGTATCTTTAATATTCACAGATATGACGTAGTGCTGATTCTATCTGTTTACCTGCTGCAGATTATGTATATGTCTGTTTTATCGGCTTACCTGCCGTTTGAAGAAAAGAGCAAACTGAGCATAACCATGGGCATGTTTTTTATTATGTTTGCCAGTGGAACCAGTTTTCATAGGGTATATATTACCCCTTTTGCGTTTGATTACGGCATAGTAAGAATTGCTGCCAACCTGGGCAGAATATTGCTCGTAACAGGATTGCTGAATCGGGCTTACAGGAAGCCTGTATTTGGCCGGCGAAATTAATTCTACTGTTCTGCGTCTTTTTTTCGGTTACGAAGTTTTTTGTCGTCTACAGTATTATTCAGGAAACTATTGATTTTGTCTATCTCAAAGCTCATCTGTATTTCACCGAAAGAGTTTATCTTGATATCAAATCCATTTAAATCTTTATGAACACGTGGGTTTTCGGCCTGAGACTTATCGTCTGATTTCTTCTTTGCCATTTGGTAGAAATTTATGGGTTTTAACTTAATAAACCTGTTTTTAACAATTTTGTTCAATTGCTACTGCTATGTAAACTATGTGGCAAAACAACATTTTTAAAATTAACTCAATAAAGATATGCAGCCGTGCAAATTTGTATTGAGTTCTAATTAAAGTTTTGTGCGTTTCAAATATCAGAAACGCACAAAACCTCAACGTATTATCCAAGTGTTACAATGGCTTTTTCTATTCTGGCAATTACTTCGGCTTTGCCCAGTATTTCAAGAATAAGCATTAAATCGGGCCCTTTGCCAACGCCTGTAATTGACAGCCGGAACGCCTGCATTACCTTGCCGGGTTTTAGTCCGGCTGCTTCAAGTGCCGGAAATATAGTGTCATGAATTTGTTGCGCTACAAATTGCTCTTCTGCCATGCTTTGTATGGCTTCTTTAATGGCGCTCATGGCCTTTTTGGCGTCATCATTCCATTTGCTTTTCGCAACCTCTTCATCATACGCAGCCGGAGTGGCAAAGATATATGGCACCTCTGTTACAATTTCCTGAGGGAATGTAACACGGTCTTTCATGAGTTTAACCAGCTTAGTGGCAATGCCGGCAGAAGTACCGGCAGGAAGCTGAATAATGTTTGCCAGTTCCTCATCCGATTTCTCTTTCAGGTAATGCTGATTAAACCATTTGGCTTTGTCAACCATGAAGCGGGCACCGGCTTTGTGTATTTTTTCAAGGCTGAACGATTCAATTAATTCGTCCATCGAGAAAATCTCCTGTTCCGTACCCGGGTTCCAGCCCAGAAACGCCAGAAAGTTAATCAGCGCTTCGGGGAAATAGCCGTCTTCTCTGAAACCTCTTGCTTCTTCGCTGGTAAATGGGTCTGTCCATTTTAGCGGAAAAACCGGAAAATTGCCTAACAAACCATCACGTTTGCTTAGTTTGCCGTTTCCTTCAGGTTTTAAAAGTAATGGTAAGTGCGCAAACTCAGGTGCCTGCCAGCCAAAGGCTCTGTATAACAAGATATGAAGCGGGGCAGAGGGCAGCCATTCTTCGCCACGAATCACATGGGTGATGCCCATCAGGTGGTCGTCAACAATATTAGCCAGGTGATAAGTAGGCATTCCGTCTGACTTAAGCAATACTTTATCGTCGATAGTTGATGAGTGTACTACCACCCACTCGCGTATAATATCCTTAAAACGGATTTCTTCTTTCAGTGGTACTTTCAGGCGTATCACGTAAGGGTCGCCTTTTGCAATTCTCGCTTCTACTTCTTCTTTCGGAAGCGTCAGCGAGTTTTTCATCTGCATGCGCGTAACTGCATTGTAAGAGGTATTATCTACCTTGGCCTCTTCCAGTTTTTTGCGCATTTCTTCCAGCTCATCAGCCGTATCAAAAGCATAATAGGCTTTCCCTGATGCCAGCAACTGGTCTGCATACTGGCGGTAAATGGCTTTTCTTTCTGATTGTCTGTAAGGGGCATCCGGCCCGCCAACGCCCTGGCCTTCATCAATGTTAATGCCTATCCAGCTTAAGGCTTCCAGAATGTACTCTTCTGCTCCGGGTACGTAGCGGGTCTGGTCGGTGTCTTCTATGCGAAGCAACATCTTACCACCCATTTTGCGGGCAAACAAATAATTATACAAAGCCGTGCGTACCCCTCCGATATGGAGCGGGCCAGTGGGGCTCGGAGCAAATCTTACACGAACAGACATAGTTTTTTGCAATGAATTTCTAATTTCCCCGAATAGGGTATGAGGGTCTATATGACCAAAAATTTAAAACGGGGCGCAATTTACGAAAAAATGCAGGCCAATGGTTTTATTTTTTTTAAATACCCAACAATACA
Source organism: Emticicia sp. 21SJ11W-3 (assembly GCF_024138715.1). GTDB lineage: Bacteria > Bacteroidota > Bacteroidia > Cytophagales > Spirosomataceae > Emticicia > Emticicia fluvialis. The sequence continues at coordinate 4,737,548 of NZ_CP092074.1, read as the reverse complement.
ATTGCTGAATTTAAACCCTGGGTTTTTTGTACAAAGGCACTGTGCTGCATGGTTCGCCAAACATAATGCTTTGGGCTACAGGCTTTAAGCGGCGGGTTATCTCTACATAGGCCGTTGTTGGTACGCTTACCTTGCTGCAGCCTTTTACCACTACTTTGGCGCCTTCGTACTGGCTGAAGTCTATTTTGCTGATGGCCTCGTCATACAATTTATTTTCAAGATCAGTTAATGTGCCAAATACAATTAAATGAGCATAAGGCTCTAAATGAACAGCCAGCAGCATATAGGCCCAGGTAGGTATTATGGCGTCTTCAGTACAGGTAATAGCTACATTTTTGTTGGTGTAATAACTCCAGTCGTGGGTTTTCAGAAACTCTCTGAAATCTTTCTCGCGGAGAATCAGACCCATATATAAATTATCTTTGAGGTCGTAGACAACCCTGTCGCCCGGGTGATAAAAATCTTCAAGGTCCAGAGAAACCAGTCCGCTTTTGCTTACCCGGTTTACGATTACTTCTTCTTCCATAGTTATAAAATAAAAAAGTACCATTGTGCGCTGTCAGCACGGGCAATGGTACAATGACACATGCATTTTTATAACATTATCTTTAAACAGAAAGTTTGCCTTCTCCCGAATCGAAGGCCTCACTCTTTAAGCCCCTATTTTCTTTTGAAAGGGTGGTAACCAGCGCAGGCTTTAAAGAAAGGTATTCAAAAGCACCGCTCAGCGTCCAGATTTTAACAAACACACGGCAGAAAATAAACGCCTGCTGAATAATAAACATGATAGCAATTTTGAAGGCCGAGGTCATACCAATGGCAGATTCAAGAAAGTAATAAGCCAAAACCAGTGCTGCCGCTACTATTAAGATAGCCCAGTATATACGCATGGTTTTAAAATTATTAAACACGTAGCCTGCTGCTTTCAGGAAGCCTGCCCATGCGCTTAGCGATTGGTTTTTGAAAAGAATTATTTTGGCATATTGACCCATGTTGAGCACAACTGTAAGCAAAAAGGCAGATATCAGCAAAGAAGGTGTAAGCCAGGCCATTTGCACAGGTTCGGTACTGCCATCAGAAGCAACCAGCGAAACCCCCATGCAGGCAAAAGAAACAATGGCTACTACGAGTAAAACTAAAATCTCAAATACAAATACAAGCAGGAAACGACCAAAATACCGAGTTGAGTTTTTGAAAAATTCGGCAAGGCGGAAAGAGCCTCTCTTGGCAAACTGACAGAGTATGCCCCCTGCAAAGAATATATTCAGTATCATGTATATAACAGACAAAGCAAAGCTTAACAGCCAGAAAGGGCGGAGTGTTTTACGGCTTTGCGACATAAAGTCTGATATAACGGTAAAATCGAATCCATTGAGTAGTTTTTCGAACTCCAAAGAATTATGACTCTCTGATTGAAGCAAATTATAAAGTGGTGTAGCAAGAATTAGTCCAAGCGAAAGATTAAGAATAAAAACTGTAAGAACCATTTTCCAGTTCCGGGCAGTTCTGTTAAAAGCTTGTGAAAGTATGGTGAACATATTACATATTGGTTAGTTTTTCATTGTTTAGGTGTCGTAAACTGTCTCTTTTTGTTTTCTTTTCTATGTTTTTACGAAGCGCATCTGTTAAGTCTATGTTAGTTTGGTTGGCCAGGCATATCAGTACAAACAGCACGTCTGCCATTTCATCTGCCAGGTTTTTTTCTTTGTCAGATTCTTTTTCTGACTGCTCGCCGTACCTGCGGGCAATAATACGCGCTACTTCGCCTACCTCTTCGGTAAGCATGGCCATGTTGGTGAGTTCGTTAAAGTATCTGACACCAATGGTCTTAATCCAATTATCTACCGCTGTCTGGGCTTCGGCTATGGTCATATTAATTGTACTTTTAATGCAAAACTAAGCAAAAAAAGCGCTTTGCGAAATACGCGGCCCGGCCCTATGCTGTTTTAAAACGAAGCAAAATGTAATTTATGTAAAAAAACTTATAAATTGCTTATTATCAGTTTTTTATAAAAATGTTTTTAATGCTGGCCGTTTCAGTTTAATTTTCTTTTAATAGCTGAAACTAAATTAAATACCTTTGCAACAGAAATTTACATCGGTGCAAACGCTGGCTGATTGACCAGCTATTTTTTTAATAATCATATAATGATAATGAATTTATTTCAAAAACAGACAACTCAAAACGGGCGTTTCCCCCATTGGGTTATACTAATTTATTTTCCGGTGTTTTTTGCCATGGTTTCCTGCAGGCACAGTGGGAGTTCGGGTTCTGCCAAAGAAACAGAGGCAATTAAACTGGTAACCTCCCCGGCGTTCAATGCTGATTCTGCCTTTGCTTTTGTTGATACTCAGGTGAAGTTTGGCCCAAGGGTACCAGGCACCCCTGCGCATTTAAAAGCAGGCAACTGGATGGTAAATAAACTGAAAGCCTACGGCTTTGAAGTAACAGAGCAACGTTTTATGCCTGTAACTTTTGATGGAAAAGTACTGAATGCCCGCAACATTATCGGCAGTTTTAACCCCTCTGCTACTAAAAGAATTTTACTGGCAGCCCATTGGGACAGCCGACCCTTTGCAGATAAAGATACTCAGAAAAAAGACCAGGCTATTGATGGAGCTAACGACGGGGCCAGTGGAGTAGGGGTGCTGCTTGAAATTGCCCGTATTATCAGTTCATCGCCGCAGAAGCTTAATCTGGGTGTAGATATTATCTTCTTTGATGCAGAAGACTGGGGAGAAAAAGAGGATACGCCACCGGTATCTCAAAACAAGGTTTTCTGGTGCCTGGGTTCACAATATTGGGCTGCTAATTTACACAAGCCGGGTTATTCGGCCTATTTTGGTATTTTGTTAGACATGGTAGGCGCTAAAGGAGCTACTTTCCCTAAAGAGCAGCAATCGGTTCAGTTTGCCGGTAGTGTTAATAGCCGTGTATGGGATATCGCAGGTGTGCTTGGTTATGGGCAGTACTTTATTCAGCAGGAGGCTGCCGGAATTACTGACGACCATTATTATGTAAATACAGTAGCCAAAATACCGATGATAGACATTCTGCATCAGGAACTGAACACCAGCCGTACTTTTGGTGCGTATCATCATACCCATGCAGATAACATAAGTATCATTGATAAAAATACACTAGAAGCAGTAGGCCAAACGGTAGTGCAGGTGTTATATCAGGAAGACAGCGGTACATTTTAAACTGAAACAGGGAGCCAGATGCTCCCCGTTTCAGTTTCATTTTTATAGTTTCTTTTCTTTTTCCAATTTTTCTGCTTTGGCGAAACTTTTTATGGCTGTTGCAACCATCGGGTCGTCGGCATATACTATCTGATAATATTCATTATTGAGGCCATTTTTTACGCTTCGCTGCCATACATGTCGGGCAATAGCAGCCTTTAACTGAAGTTTTACAAATTCTTTTGAGTCTGCAAAATCTTTGGCGCTGTACTTAACGCCAGTATTCTCTAATGTCCTGTTCATGCTGCTAAGCATGGTGTCGCTCACTTTAAAGTCTTTCAGGTAACTCTCAAAAGATTGCTTCAATAGTGTTTTGCGGTTGTCGTTAGCGTAGCTCATGGCATATTCGCGTATTACGTTGCGGCCGTATAGCTCCATCAGGTAGGCAGTAATATGGCTTGTGTCTCGCGGTACAAAAATATCAGGTGTAATACCACCGCCACCATAAACGGTACGGCCGCCCACGGTTTTAAAACGCATCTTAGGGTTGTTCTTGATACTGTCTGCTATAAAATACTCTCCTGATTTACCTCTGTCATCCAGCTCATGTTCGTAAGAATCCAGGCTCCCTTTCACATAAGGTTTCTGGATACTTCTGCCACTTGGTATATAATAGCGCGAAATAGTGAGTCGTAACTCAGAGCCGTCAGAAAGCTGAATAGGTTGCTGCACTAATCCCTTACCAAACGTTCGCCGACCAACAATCAATGCCCTGTCGTAATCCTGTAAAGAGCCGGATACAATCTCAGACGCCGATGCGCTGCCTTCATCAACCAGAACCACCACAGCGCCTTTTTCAAACATACCGTTAATATGTGCAAAAGCCTTGCGGTTATTACGGGTATCTTTTCCGTCGGTGTAAACTATCACGCCTTTACCTCCTACCATTTCGTCTACAATATCAGTGGCTCTGTCCATATAGCCGCCCGGATTCCCCCGTAAATCAAGCAACAATTGCTTCATGCCTTGTTTTTGCAAGGCCGCCATGTGTTCCTTAAACTCGTCGTAGGTAGTTTCGGTAAAACGATTGATTTTCAGATAACCCGTTTTATGGTCATCCATAATATAGGCCGCATCAATAGAATATTGTGGTATTTTATCACGGATAACCGAAAACTTCAACAGGTCTTTAAAGCCTTTTCTTTTAATTTCCAGTTTGGCTTCTGACCCCCGCTTACCTCTCAGGTTGGCGAATATGTTGGTAGAACTGGCATCTTTACCTGTCAGGCTGTTATTATTAGCTTTAATGATGGCATCACCACTCTGTATGCCCACAGCCTCTGACGGCCCACCTGCCAGCGGCGTTACCACATATACGGTATCATTAAACACATTAAACTCAATGCCGATGCCATCAAAGCCGCTTTCCAGTTGAGAGCGCGCCAGCTGTGCATCTTGCGGAGGGAAATAATAGGTGTGTGGGTCTAGTTTTTCCAACATTTTTGTGATGGAATAATCAACCAGACTGTCAGTATTGACACTATCTACATAACTTCTGTTGATGTATGACAGAATCTCCCTGAATTTAGTTGTGCTGCGAGACACGTCTCCGGCTCCGGTTGCACGTTTTCCCCCAAAAAAAGTTGCCCCAATTAATATGCCCAATGCCAGGGTAGTACCCACAATAATGGGGGTACGAACCGTCGCTTTATTATTCTGAATCTTGTTCTCTTCCACTTTCAGGCGTAATTTATTATAAATGCTTATTTACAAAATAAATGTAATAATTAATTAACGAAATGCCACTTCAAAATGTGATTATTGCAGCAGCACATGATTAACATAAAATAAGCCGGATAAATTTTATTTGTCTTTGTTTTTGATTATTTAGACAACTCCTTGGCGCGGCGTTCGGCTGCCAGAATGCCATTAATCAGCCCTTCAGGTAGTTGAGATTCCTCAAAGGTTTTCAGAGCGGCCTCTGTGGTGCCACCTTTTGAGGCCACCGCCTTTATCAGGTCGTCCAGGCTTTTCTCGGCATTGTTAATCAGGTGGTAAGAGCCCAGCATGGTTTGTTTTACCAGCAGGCTGGCCATGCCTTCATCAAAGCCCATTTGTTTACCGGCTTCTATCATGTGTTTTACCAGATAGTAAAAATAAGCCGGGCCACTTCCACTCAATGCCGTTACGGCATCAATCATGCCTTCGTCTTCTAAATAAACTGAGCGGCCTGTGGCATTAATCAGGTTTTCTACTTTACGCAGTTTAGAGGCATCAACCTCTGCTGCCGCCGTAAAACCCGTTATACCCATACCCAACATAGCCGGCGTATTAGGCATGGCGCGTACAACCAGCCTGTGGTTCAGGGTTTCCTGTATTTTGCTGATAGGAATACCGGCCATAATAGACAAAACCACCTGTTGCGGCTGAATTACCGCACCAAGTTCTTCTTTCAAGGCAGCAAAATCCTGTGGTTTTACAGACAGGATAATTAACTCATAGTCGGCTATCTGTGCATTAATGGTGCTTACAACCACCCCTTCTCTGGCACTTTTAAGGGTTTCGCTGCGTTCCTGACTTTTTTCTATCAGTAATAAATCTTCTTTCTTTACGAGGTCATACTGCAAAAACGAACGCGCAAAGGCCATTCCCATATTTCCGCAGCCTATAATGGCAATTTTCATGTATCGGTAGCTCCATACCCTTTACCGGAGCGTTTTGGTTGAAAGTTATTTACCTTTTAGGGTTGAAAGGTAAACCTACAAATTTAATGATGATTTATAAATTGTCAGTTCATCGCCCAATAAGTTTTGCTTTTCAGCCACCTCAATATAATTGGGCATCATGGGTGCTGCCATACCTTTACCTAAATGCCCCGGGCATCTGAAAACCCTGATTTCATCAAATAGTTGTGCGTCAATAAAGCTTTGCAGTAATTTGGTGCCGCCTTCTATGTAAACAGACTGTACTTTTCTTTGATATAGCTCTTGCAGCAGGTTTTCAATAAACGACCCACCGAACTCAACTTTCAGATACGTATTCCTTCCTTCTGTTTTGTCGGTTGCGTCATTAATTACCAAGGTATCTTGGGTATTGTCGAACAGATGTAGCGATTGTGGAAGCTGTAGTTTTCTGTCAATCACGATACGTACCGGGTTTTTGCCACCTGCCCATTCACGTACATTCAGCCGGGGGTTGTCGAATCTGGCCGTATTGGTACCCACCATCATGGCATCTTCTTCGCTGCGCCATTTATGCGCTATTTTGTGCGACAACCCATTGCTTATCTTAACAGGTTTATAATTCTCGCCAGCTATAAAGCCGTCGGCGGTTTCAGCCCATTTCAACAGTACATAGGGGCGCTTTTTTTCTACATAGGTAAAAAAGCGAGCGTTCAATTCGCGGCCTTTTTCTTTCAGTAGCCCGGTTTCAACTTCAATTCCTGCATTTCTGAGTTTTTCAATGCCTTTACCGGCTACCAGCGGGAAGGGGTCTTGGTTGCATATAACCACTTTTTTTACCTGATGCTTTACAAGCAGGTCGGCGCAGGGTGGAGTTTTGCCAAAATGCGCACAGGGTTCTAACGTAACATAAACGGTGCATTCGGCCAAAATGGTTGGGTCTTTTACCGAATTAACAGCATTTACCTCGGCGTGCCAATCGCCATATTTTTTATGCCAGCCTTCGCCCACTATCTGGTTATTATGCACAATTACGCAGCCAACCATAGGGTTGGGGCTTACTAATCCCCGGCCCAGTTCTGCCAGTTGCAAGGCTCTCAGCATGTATTTTTCTTCCATTCTTGATTTCGCAGATTAGTGAATCAGCAAATTAGTCGATAATTTTGCGCCCAATTATATATTAATACTTTGAAAGACAGCATTACGGCTAAACAACTCTTTGATCATTTGTTACACCAAATTACGGTGTATGAGACACAGGAAGCAAAAGAAATTGTTTTTTGGTTGCTGGAACATGAGCTGAATCTCGTGAAAATAGATATTCTGGCTGACAAACCGATTAATACTGCCAAGAAAACAGATTGGGCAACCATTATTGACAGGCTTAATAAACACGAGCCGATACAGTACATTTTAGGGGAAACAATTTTTTACGGAAGAAGATTTCTGGTTGATAAGCCGGTGCTGATACCGAGGCCGGAAACCGAAGAATTAGTGGCCCTTGTTTGTGAGTGGGAGCGAACGGCTGAAAACAAACCTGAAGCTAAAATGGTATTAGATATTGGTACGGGCAGTGGTTGTATTGCGGTTTCGCTGGCAAAAGAACTAAACGATGCGCGCGTTACTGCGTATGATATTTCGGAAGAAGCTTTGGTTGTTGCAAGAAAAAATGCCATGCTTAATAAGGCCGACGTTAGTTTTGAAAGAGTAGATATACTCAGGTATTTAAATAAAAGCATTGTGCCTGAACAAGCATTTGATGTAATTGTCAGCAATCCGCCCTATGTTACGCGGCAGGAAGCGGCACAGATGCGACAAAATGTGTTGAAGTTTGAGCCTCATCTGGCGCTTTTCGTAGAAGACACAGAGCCATTGGTTTTTTATGTAGCTATTGCGGGCTTTGCCTCAAAAGCCCTTAAAGACGGTGGCCTGCTGGCAGTTGAGATTAACGAAAATCTGGGTACTGAGACAGCCACCGTATTTATGGAAGCGGGTTTTACAGATGTTGCGGTGGTACAGGATATTCACCGAAAAAACAGGTTTGTGAGAGCCTCAATCAGCAAAAAGACTAAAAACCATGAAGGGTTTTAGACGGATTTTCCTAACTTCACACTTTATAACCAATTGTAGGTTTTGATTTTGGAAGTACAAATTTTCTTCCAGTCATTATTTGAATATTAACCCTAAGATTTACCCCAAATCTATCAGACATAATGGAAGGTTCGAGAATATTGCATAAAAAGATAAGAGAAGTATTTTCAGAGACAAGCAAAGTAGTGATTGGTCAGGAACGGTTAATTAATCGTTTGCTGATTGGGCTTTTTACTGGGGGGCATATTTTGCTTGAAGGGGTGCCGGGTCTGGCCAAAACCAAAACCATTAATATATTAGCCAAGGTGCTTGACCTGGGCTTTAACCGCATACAGTTTACACCCGATTTGTTGCCGTCTGATTTAGTGGGTACCATGATATATAACCAGAAATCGGGAGATTTTGAGGTGAAAAAAGGGCCGATTTTCTCGAACCTGATTCTGGCTGATGAGGTGAACCGTGCCCCTGCTAAGGTACAGTCTGCCTTACTGGAAGCTATGGCCGAAAAACAGGTAACGATAGGCGACGAGACGCATCTGTTAGATAAGCCTTTTCTGGTAATGGCTACGCAGAACCCGGTGGAGCAGGAGGGAACCTATCCGCTACCCGAAGCACAGGTAGACCGCTTTATGATGAAAGTTTTTGTGGACTACCTGGATAAGAACTCTGAGCTTGAAATGGTAAGGAAGATGGCCAATCTGGATTTTAATTATGTTCCGCAACCGATTCTTAATAAAGAAGAAATTTTTGCCATCAGACAGGAAATCAACCGGATTACTATTTCTGAAGTACTGGAGCGTTATATAATTGAACTTGTTTTCTCTACGCGTCGCCCGGCTGAATATGGTCTGAAAGATGAAGCCCGTTACATACAATTCGGGGTATCGCCACGGGCTGGGTTATCTTTATATAATGCGGCTAAGGCTCTGGCCTACTTTGACGAACGAGACTACGTATTGCCTGAAGACATCAAGGCACTGGTGCATGATGTTTTTAACCACCGGATTATTCTGAACTACGAAGCCGAAGCCGACGGCATCACCACCCGCCAGGTGATTGATACGCTTTTGAAGAAAGTGGCTATTGGTAGGTGATCGTAAGTCATTTTTCGTAGAGACGTAATGCTTTACGTCTTCGATGGCCTATAAAATCAGTTAATGTTTTTAATATCAGTTTAATAACATATTCTTAGATAACCAAATTCTATGATAAGCCGCAAGCATTGCGGCACTACCAAATTTCATAAATTACCCTCTGTTTCACTCATATATCACACTCAACAACTCTGCCACGCAGGCTGGTTTTTGAGAGCCGTCCAATTCAAAAATCGCATCAATAATTAGCTTTACTCCGTTAGGTTGCAGGTCTTCTACTTCTTTCAGTACGGCATTCATACGTACTCTGCTTCCGGATGGCACGGGCGAAATAAAGCGGACACGATTCGTACCGTAATTTAAACCCATCTTCGCCGATTCAACCCTGAATAATTCGTACATAAACTTTGGTGAAAGCGACAGCGACAGAAAGCCGTGTGCAATGGTTTTACCAAATGGAGAAAACTGCTTGGCCATTTCTTCATCGACATGAATCCACTGGTCGTCGAATGTGGCTTTGGCGAAATCGTTTATCATTTCCTGCGATAACGTTTGCCAGCTTGATGTACCCAGTTCGTTACCTGCAAAGTCTTTCAGTTCGGCAATATTCCTGAAAATAATGGTATTGCCTTCTTTTACGGTCTCGGCCGGTTTTGTTTCTGTTATGGTTACTTCTTCTTTCTTGGTCTCATATTGTGGCAATTGTATGTCATCAGCGGTTACCACTACGGCCTTGCCTACCACTTTCCGGTTCATCATATCCTGCAGTGCATCGGCCGCTTTTTCAAGCGGATATAATTGATGTATGTGCGGCCGAAGTTTGCCTTTCATAAAATATCCGGCCAGTTCCTGAATATTCTGAAAACTTTTTGCCGATTCTTTTTCGGCAAATTGCCCCCAGAAAACCCCCACGATAGAACAGCCTTTCAATAATGCCAGATTCAGCGGTATTTTTGGAATTTCTCCGGCAGCAAAACCCACTACCAGATACCGGCCTTTCCAGGCCATTGAGCGCAGGGCAGGTTCTGCATATTTATCGCCAACGGCGTCATAAACCACATCTACACCTTTCCCTTCGGTAATAACTTTGATTTGTTCTCTCAGGTCTTCAGTAGCATAATTAATTGTAAATTCAGCCCCTTTCTCTCTACATATTTCCAGTTTTTCGTTGGTCGATGCCGCTGCTATTACTTTGGCTCCCATTAGCTTGCCCAGCTCAACTGCAGCTAAACCAACTCCTCCGGCTGCTCCTAAAACCAGTAATGTTTCGCCCGCTTTTAACTCTGCACGGTCTTTCAGCGCATGGAACGAAGTGCCGTAATTATACATAACCGAGGCAGCCGTTACAAAGTCCATGGTTGGCAACATCGGGAAAACCCTGCGGGCATCCACCAGTACTTCCTCGGCCATACCTCCCCATCCTGTCAGTGCAAAAACTTTATCGCCCGGCTTTACATGTTTTACCCCTTCGCCAGCCTCTTTCACAATTCCTGATACCTCACCCCCCGGCGAAAACGGCAGGGCAGGTTTAAACTGATACAGGTTCTGAATAATAAGGGTATCTGGGAAATTGACACTACAGGCTTTGACGCTGATTACCACCTTTCCGGCTTCGGCTTTCAGGGGTTCAATGTCTTCTAATGTAAGCGTGTCTGGCGTTCCGAACGCTTTGCATAATAGGGCTTTCATAGGTGGTTTTGTTTGTTGCTCAGGGTTAATAGTAATCTTAGTTTGTCAATTTAGTAATAGGTGTAAAATCAACTCTGCGGAACTCCACTTCTGAACCTTCAGCCTGCAAAGCAATTTGCCCCTGGCTAACCGTACAGTTAAAGCCATGATTCACCAGGTCGCCATTTACCCATACTTTCACTTCGTTACCCAGGCACTCTACTCTCATGATATTCCATTCGCCTACCGGTTTTTCTGAATCATCCGTCAGGTTTTTGATTCGCCGTTCTTTACCGTCGACCGAGCCCCAGTTCTTTTGGGGTCCGCGTCTTTTTTCCATATCCGGCACGCTGATGTCTTCGCCAATACACCAGAAATCACCTGCATTTTTGTGCATCAGCTGCGCTTCTATAGACTTAGGAAACATACCATATAAAACTCTTGGTGTTGAGGCATGCACTAATACTCCGCAATTGCCGGGTTTGCCAGCAAAGCGGTATTCTACCTCAAGCCTGTAATTTTTATAAACCGAGTCGGTAATGATATGGCCCTGTGGGTCTGCCAGGCTTACCAGCATTCCATTGCGTATAATAAACGGATTCTTAGCGCCTGAGTTATTGTCCATTGCAGGCACATCAATATGCCAGCCGTTAAAGTTTTTGAAATTAAAAAGGCTTCTGGTTTGGGCATTGGTTAATGTAACTGTCAGCAAGGCTATCAGGGCAGTAAAGAAACTATTTTTCATGAAAAGGCGCTTATTTGTTATGGATTGAAATGGTACTGCATAAAAATAGCCAATAGTATTTTAAAAGTACTATTGGCCACCTTAATTTTGTTTCAGATTATTTTAACAATCCCTCAGGAACGGGTTTTTCAAGTAAATATCTGTAAATGAACTTAGTTTTCAGATTATCGAAATGCTGGCCTTTATTGCCTCTCCAGCCGTGTCTTCCACCCGGATACAGCATAAATTCAAAGTCCTTTTTGTTTTCTTCCAGCTTATCAATCAACTGAATACTGTTTTGCATGTGCACGTTGTCGTCCATAGTGCCATGCACTATTTGCAGCATGCCTTTGTATTTGGGTACGTGGGTCATTACGCTACTGCTTTTGTAGCCCTCAGGGTTTTCGGCTGGCGTGTCCATAAAACGTTCGGTATAGGCGCTATCGTATAAACCCCAGTCGGTTACACTACCACCGGCCATGCCATGCGTAAATACGTCGCTGCCGTAAGTAAGCGCGTAGCAACTCATATAGCCACCATAGCTAAAGCCGGTAATGCAAATTTTGGTTGGGTCTGCAATGCCTTTGTCAATCAACGACTTCACTAATGTAATATAGTCTTTCATTTCCCAATAGCCCAGGTTGCGGTGCATATAGGCAACGCCTTCTTTACCAAAGTGTCCGCTGGCGCGGTGGTCGAGCGATACCTGAATCAGCCCTTCCTGTGCGTACCATTGCGTTCTGGGCGACCATAGCCACTGGTCAAACACTGTTCCGGCATCAGGCCCGCCATAAATGCTGATGAGCACCGGATATTTTTTGCCAGCCACCATATTTTGCGGATAGGTGATGGTCATGGGCAAATCAAACAGGCCATCGTCACTTTTAACGCGCAGCAATTCAGATTTAGCCATGTTATAGCTATCCATTTCAGTGCCTTTGATACTGCCCAGGTCTTTAATGATTTTTCCGGTGTTATCAACAACCGCCATTGAGGTTGGTGCCGTGATGCTTGAATAAGTTGTTATGAAATACTTGAAGTCAGGTGAAAGCTGAATAAAACGATGGTTATAATCGCCAAAAGTTAGTCTTTTGAGGTTTTTTCCATCGAAATCAACTCTGTAAAAATCAAACCGGGCTGAATTTTCCAATCCACGGGCATGGAAATAAACCACCCGGTTTTTCTGGTCAATACCCTCTACCGATTTAATGGTAAATTTGCCATTGGTGATGTTATTTTTGAGTTTCCCGTCAATGCCGTACAGATACAGTTGCTTCCAGCCGGTTTTATCGCTCAGAATAATCATTTCTTTGTTGCCATCAAGTAACGTCAGGCGGTTATCGGCATCGTCAATATCAATCCAGGCTTTTTGGGTTTCGGCATATACTTCTTTTTTGCTCCCGGTAGCCGGAGAAACGTTATAGATTTTAAGGTTGTCGTTTCCGCGGTTAATCCACTGTACCATCAGGCCGCTGCCGTCCAGTAACCATTCGGGCCAACCGAAATACTGCTCATCTTTTTCATTGAAATCCGCCCAGACGGTTTTTCCGCCTGTGGGAGACACAAAACCAATTTTAGCCTCCGGGTTAGGGTCGCCGCTTTTGGGGTATCTGGTTTCTTCTATAAAACCATGTTGCCCTTCGCTGTTATAGAGTGGAAACATCTGAATCTTGCTTTCATCAAAGCGCATATAGGCCAGTTTTTTGCTATCGGGGCTCCACCAGAAAGCTCTGAAACGCGTAGCACGCCCGAAGATTTCTTCCCAGTAAACCCAGGTAGCATAGCCGTTCAGGGTTGTTTTGGTGCCGTCTGTGGTTAACTTAACTTCCTTGTTGGTTTTCAGATTGTAGGTAAACAGATTGTTGTCTTTGGTATAGGCAATGAAGCTGCTGTCGGGCGAGAAAGTAGGATTTTTTTCTTCGGCAGCGTCTTTGGTCAGTTGTTTTTCTGTTTTGCCGTCTTTCAGAAAAATATCGTTGTCTTTTACCTGAACCGACAACCGGGGTTGTGGTATTTTTGAAGAAACAGTGGCTGTGCCTTCGGTCAGGTTACCGGTGGTTAGGTCTAGAATAAAGCTCTTGTTGCCGGCACTTCTTTGCACAACAGATAGCTTGTCGCCGTCGGCCCATTGTACTAATGGCAAAGGTTGCTGAAAATTCTTTGGCGTGCGGTCTGCTTTTAATTCTTTTGCATCAAACTCCTTTTTTTGGGCAACCGCAAAAGCATTGCTCAGCAACAGAAGCGCTATCACTTTTTTCATGGGGTTATGAAGTGTTTAGTTTATGGTTACAGTCTACGAACTTAATTGCTTAAAATTATACATTTTTTGCATTATTTTTTACTCACTAAGGTAAGAATAGGTTAATCTATAGATAAGGCTCGGAAAAAAATAGATAGCGTAAATGGTGTTTAATCATTGCAGATACTTTTTATGGTTGAATCAGAGCTATCGAAAGAACCACTTTAAGAATTGTTTTATCACGGCTTGGCACAAAGTTAAGCACGGTGGTTCCCGGAGTATCCTGCGTATATAGATAGGAGAAGACACTGTACCTTAATTTTGGTACAATCACTTAGCCTTAACCCCAAATAACAAACGCATAAAATTAAAAGGCCTGATAAGAAAAAGGTAGATAAAGAAACTGAATCCGAATTCGTGCCAATCAGGTAGCCATCAATAAAAATTACCAGCGAAAGCGAGAAAAATTATACCAATCATCAATGAGATTTTTGGCTACCGGCCATCATTCATGAAGTGTCAGGTAGTGAATCATACGAGCCGCACTTAATAGAAGTAGGCTCCAGGTAGGTTTAAATATAAAGAAAGGATTTTCATACCAATGTAAAAACAAATACCCTGGCAAATCCGGAAATTTGCCAGGGTATTTGCTATTAATTCAACTCTTTATTTTTCTAAGGGATGTTCAGCCAGAAGTTTTGAGGCATTATAAATATCTTTCTGATTCTTAACTGCTGCTCTTACCGCTTTAACTTTATCCGGGTTAATGGCCGGAGCATTGTTTCCAAAAGAATTGCGCACGTAGGTAAGCACTGCTGCGACTTCTTTATCATTCAGTAATCCTTCAAATGGTGTCATCGGTACCTGACCAGGATACTTCCTGCCGTTTACTTCTATTGGCCCTAACAACCCTTTCAATACAATCTTAATGGCGCGTTCTTCATTGCCGGTTACCCAGTTGGTACCTGCCAACGGCGGGAACCCGGAAGCCGTAAGACCTTTGCCATCTGGCTGGTGGCAGGTAGCACAATAACCTTCTTTGGCATAAATAGCTTTGCCTGTGTTAAACAATTCAAGGTCGGCGCCTTTTAATGTGGTTTTAGCCGCCACTTCTTTGGCCTTCTTCACAGGTTCGCCGTTCAGGTGTGCCACCGCTGTTTCGTAAGCATGAATCATCCAGTCGTCCAGCGGTTTCTTTTTGGCTTCTGCCAATATAGGTAAGCCTTTTTCTTTGCCAATCCACGAGGCAGCTACTATGGCACCCAATCGAACCCGGCTGTTGTCGTCTTTTGCCGCCTGCATTAACAAGGCTGCCTGGTCTGGCACCTGATGGCCCGTAAACCGGATTACCTCCACAACGGCGGCTCTTACATGGTAGTCTTTGGCTTTTAGCAACTGGCGCAGTAGCTTCTGGTCAACTTTATCAAGCCCCCAGGTAACCCAAAGCGCTTCTAACAGGTTATGCTCATAGCGCGGGTCGGTTTTGTCCAGACCTGCCACCCATTTGGTTACTTTGGGTAGTACTTCTGCTGCGTTTCTGCCTCTAAGTTCACGGCGGGTACGGTAGCGGGTGCGGTATTCAGGCAGTTTCAGGTTATCCAATAGCGTTTCTACACTGGCTCCGGCAATTTTGGCCGGGGTTACCAATGGTCTTGACGGATAAGTGATTCTGTAAACACGGCCGTGCATGTGGTCGCGCAGTGGGTCACGGGCATTGTGTTGCATGTGGCCAATCAGAATATTATGCCAGTCTATCACATAAAGAGAGCCATCCGGCGCAAACTCCATATCTACCGGCCTGAAATTGCGGTCTTCGCTCACAATCAAATCCATTCGGTGTTTGCTTTTGTAACCCGTGCCATCGTCAACCATGCTATGCATTTTAGTACCTAAAAAGCCAATGGTATTGTTTATCAGTAAATCACCCTGTACTTCATCAGGGAAATGGCGGCTCGATACAAACTCCAGACCAGATGTCGGGCGTACCATGTGTTCTTTTTCAATGAGCTGTACGCCCTTATGGGTAGCCTCTCCGTATCTTGGCAATACGCTTCCGGGCATCATCCAGCGCACATCCGGGCTTGACGTTTCTGCAAAGAATGGCTGCCCCCAGTCGTCAAAAGCAATACCCCAGGGGTTGGGTATTGATAGTTGAGCAGTGCGTTCCAGTTTACGCAACTGCGGGCTGTATCTGTAAAAGCCACCGTTGGTGGCACGCACGGTTCCGTAAGAGGTCTCTACATTGGTGTGCAGAAACACGCCTTCTCCTGAATAGATGGCACCTGATGGGTCAACTGTGTAAGCATGGCTGTTGTGGTGGGTGTCATGGTCGTCAAAACCGCTCAGCAAAATTTCTACCTTGTCTGCTTTGTCATCACCGTTGGTGTCGGTAAATAATTTCAGATTAGTGCCCTGCGATACAAAAACGCCCTCGTGGGTAATCTCAAATCCCAGTGGCAGGTGCAGGCTATCTGCAAAAACGGTTTCTTTGTCGGCTTTGCCGTCATTATTGGTGTCTTCCAGAATAATTATCTTATCGTTAGGCTTGGTGTCACCGGGTTTGTAATGCGGATAACTCGGCATAACAGCTACCCAAAGGCGTCCTTTATTGTCGAATGACATCTGCATCGGCTTGGCCAGGTCGGGGAACTCCTGCTCAGAAGCAAAGAGTTCAATTTTATATCCGGCAGGTACTTTCAGTTTGTTTAATGCCTCGGTACCATACAGGTAAGTAAGGCTACCGTTTTTTTCAGGATTATAGTTGGTTTTTACCTGAGGCAAAACTTTTGTATTTTTATCGGCAGAGGCCACATCCATTTTTTCTCCTTTTGATGCCGCCAGCCAGATGGCTGCATCGCGGATGTCGGTCATCTGACGGATTTTCTCAATTTCTGCCGGGTAGTTATCAGGCCCGAACGGATTATATCTGCGCCCATAAACATGCACACCGTTAGGTATTTTATAATCGTTGTGCCACATCCAGTTTTTTTCTTTTACGGCATTCAGAATTAAACCCCGGTTAGCCTCTGCTTTGGCAGGTGTTTTGCCGAAAATGGCATCAGCCAGTAGCAGGCTTAGCTTTTTGTAACCGGCTTCGTTTAGCTGTGAACCATCAATGGTTAAAAATTCACGGGTGGTGTCATACCATTTTTTTGAAGGCGTAAATGCATCTACAAATAAAACTTTATTGGCATCTGCCACTTCTTTCATGGCTTTGGTATATAGCAATATGTTTTCGTTTTCCTTTACCCCATTGGGTAGGTCGTGCAGGCTGCTCAGGTCTTCAAACGCAATGGGTGATACTATGACCAACTGCGGGGCGCTACTGCCATTGTACTTCTGGCTGAGGGTATATTTAATGAAGGCATCCAGCTCTGCCTTAAAAGCAGGCAGATTGCCCTTGCCCTGAAATGATTCGCTATAGCCAAAGAAAGCAATAATAACATCGGTTTTCAGACGTGTAAGCCATTGGTCGGGCGTTTCAAAATGGCCTTCACTATCAGAATTTTTGGCGTATTCGGTCTGGAATTTCTCTGCGCCCGGAAATGCCCAGGGCAGATTACGGCTGGCATGCGGCCTGAAACCGGGGGTGTCGCCGCCATCGCACATGTTTCTGATAAAGAGCGAGTAATCGGGGTATCTGACATGCATTTCTGTTTCAAAGAGGCCGTAGTTCATCATTCTTGAACCGAGATTGCCGCCAATAAGCGCTATGTGTGCATTTTTCTGGACTGTCAGGGTCTGGGGTGGGGTAGTCTGAAACGAACTGATAGCAAAGACCACCAGTACAAATAAGACTATGAGTAATCTTATGTTTATTTTCATGAGTTGAATAGTAATAAGTAGGGTCGTATTGCTGTGTCGTTAAGGTCTATGGCATACAATCACTTGGTCATACCACGGTAAGGCACGTTAATGTCAATTTTACCTTTCCATTGTTTGGGTACTTTTTTGCCTAATTCCCAATGAATGGCATTAATCACTAATCGTTGAAATGCCTCTACCTGAAAATCTTCCGGATGCCCGAGGGTGGTCATAAATACTTTTCCGCCAAAAGAATTAGTGCCTGTCCAGGCAACAGGGTTTTCAATAGCGGCTTTATCCGGGTTTACTGATTTGCCCATCAAAAGCCATTCAGAACCCTTGGTTGGGTAGTCGGGTAAAACCCTGTATAACCAAGAGCGTGCATGGAAGTTGGGGGCTACTCCAGTCAGAATCGGGTGTTTGGCAGCAGCAGGAATAACCGTTACATCGGTGCTGCTCTCATGCCCGTAATGGGTATGGCCGGCCTTACCGCCCCAACCGGGAGGAGCATTAAGGGCAAATTCACCGAAAGCATTCCATTTTTCAAGCTCGTGGCCTTTCGGATAATTAAAGGCATGGGTAGTAGTGCGGAAGGCCATTACCGGCTTGCCTGTTTTAAGGTAAGCTTCAATGTAGTCCAGTTGTTCTTTGGGCAGCTGGCGCCAGCGCAGATAAAACACCGCCAGGTCGGCATCTTTCAGGGATTCCAGACCCGGAATATCCTTTTCGGCGTTCTGGTCGGGATACGATTTTAGTACTTTGGTACGGAAACCGTAATTTTTTTCGAGTTCGGCGGCAATCAGCGGCAGAGTGTGCTCGCCACTGTATTCGTGGTCGCCGGCTACAAATACAATCAAGGGGGCATTTTTTGACTGAGCCTTAGCGTTATTGAAGGCTAAATGGCACAGTGCAAACAATAGAAAAGTGGATAATATGGACTTGGCCATAGTAGAACAGGTTTAATTAGGTATAAGAGGTTTGAATATTATGAATGCAATTTACATATTTTTGAATAATATCATTCAGTAACACGGTATATTAAAAGTGCGGGTTTTAAATCAGGCTCAGAGGGGGTTCATATATAAATACTTGATAATTAATGCAGGTTTTGCCTAAAGTTTTAAAATATTCTTGTATTTTTTAAAAACACTCTGTACCTTTGCAGCCCTATTTAGGAAATTAGTAACTAAACGAAAAAATAATTTTCAAGACAAAATGCCTACTATACAACAATTAGTAAGAAACGGTAGAGAGCAAATGACTTGGAAGTCAAAGTCTCCGGCACTTGACTCATGTCCGCAACGTCGTGGCGTGTGTACTCGTGTTTACACTACGACTCCAAAGAAACCAAACTCGGCGCTTCGTAAAGTTGCCCGTGTTCGCTTGAGTAACATGAAAGAAGTAAACGCCTACATTCCGGGTGAAGGACACAACCTGCAAGAGCACTCAATCGTATTGATTCGTGGTGGTCGTGTAAAAGACCTTCCGGGTGTACGTTATCACATTGTTCGTGGAGCCCTTGATACTTCGGGTGTGAACAATCGTAAACAAAGTCGTTCAAAATATGGTGCGAAACGTCCTAAACCAGGTCAGGTTGCAGCTCCAACAAAAGGCGGCAAGAAAAAATAATCGCATTCATGTTTAGTACCGTCACTACGGCAAATCGTTTAGTTACGGGGTAGTAATCCTGGTAGACCAGGGTGAATTAGTTGTAAAAACGAAACCTTATTAAAAAGCAATGAGAAAGGCAAAACCAAAAAAACGTTACGTATTACCTGATCCTAAATTCAGAGACGTAGTAGTAACAAAATTCGTAAATAACCTGATGTACGACGGCAAGAAAAGTATTGCCTACAGTATTTTCTACGGTGCACTTGACCTTGTAGAAAAACGTACAAAAGAAAACGGCTTAGAGCTTTGGAAAAAAGCATTGAGCAACGTATCACCAGCGGTAGAGGTTAAGAGCCGTCGTGTGGGTGGTGCTACTTTCCAGGTACCTACAGAGGTACGTTCGGAGCGTAAACAATCTTTAGGAATGAAATGGTTGATCAACTATTCACGCAAGCGTGGAGAGAAAACCATGACAGAGCGTCTGGCAGGTGAAATCATTGCCGCTTCAAAAGGTGAAGGTGCAGCAGTGAAGAAAAAAGATGATACGCACCGTATGGCAGAAGCAAACAAAGCGTTCTCACACTTCAGATTCTGATAAGTATCAGAAGTGCTTACATACAAGCCGCAGGTTCCGTCAGGTGCCTGCGGCTTTTTTTTGCATAAAACGGTTAATAGTAAGGCAATTATAAAAAAGATGCTACAGGTTTTGGTAAGCAACTATTTGAGCTATATTCAATTTTGAGTATTATTGTAAACTTGACTGAAAAGTAAATCACATACGGGACAGAGCTCCACATTATTTGTAATTAATCATGACAAAAGAAGAACTTACCATCTGGTTTGAGAGCAAACTCGCGGAAGAATTAGGCAAAACACCAAACGAAATTTCACTTTCAATACCTATTGAACAATATCACCTTGATTCTATTTCTTTAGTATCGCTTTCTCAGGACCTTGAGGATTTTGTGGGGTTTTATATTGAACCTACCATCTTTAGCGAATTTGAAACCATAAATGAGATAATTGAATGGATACTCAGCCGCCAAAAATCATAAAATGGACACCTGCAACGGCCGAGTATTTCAAAAACCCTTATTTAAATCTGAATGCGTGTCTGGCGTTTAATCCTGTACAGCAGGTTTCGGCATCCGAATGGGTCTTGTTCAGATATGAGCATGTAAAGCAATTGTTGAGAGACCAGACCTGTCTGACTGCAGATTTATCCGGCTTCTTTGAAAAAAAAGAGCCGATGCTTTTGAAAAACACCAGCCAATGCCCTTTTTTATCGAAAGCCACCAGAAAATGGATGATGTATCTGGACGGTGACGCTCACAGTGTTGCCCGCGAAATGGTAGAAAAAGTTTTGAAATGCTATGATCTGGATGAAATTGTAAACAGATGCCTGAACGACTGGATAAGTCGGTTTTTTGAAGCAGACCGGCTTGATATGGCGCATGTGGCCTCTGTGTTGCCCTCACTTATTTTTCTTTCGCTTTATCAGCCTCTGAATGAAGACTGGGCATCTTTTGAGCACCTGAAACAAGTATCTCAATCGTTGGCCAGGTCACAGGACTTATACAAGTCTGTAAAGCAATACCAGGATTATAATGCCGATGCGGCCTGGTTGTTTTCTACCATCCGTAAAGATTTTGAGGATATCAATTTTGCAGATAGCGCTCTGGTCAGAAATTTTTTGCGGGTAAATGAAGAAATGGGTAATCTGTTTACGGTTGACGAGCTGGTTTCATTGGCTATTATCTTATTTTTTGCTTCTGTTGAAACTACCGTTGATACCATCAGCACCAGTGTTTATGAGTTTTTTAAGAATCCGGAATTGCTGGATTACATTCTTAGTGCCGATGCCAAACAGATAAACATTCTGGCAGAGGAGTTGTTCCGTTTTGCCTCTCCGCAGCAATATACAATCAGAATCAATACAAAGCCAATTGAAATAGGCGGGCATCTGATTCCGGAAAACTCAAGAATTTATCTTTGTATTGCTTCTGCCAATTATGACCAGACGGTGTTTGAGAATCCTGACCAGATAGTGGCCGACCGCAGCTATAACCCTCATCTGGCGTTTGGTAGCGGTACTCACGCATGCCTGGGAGCCAGACTTGCCAGAATTGAACTTAAGGCTTTACTGAAGCCTCTGGCCGGAGTGTTGAAAAACTTCAAGCTGGATGAAAGCACAGAGGTTGAATGGCAAAAAGCTATTTTTATGAGAGGTGTAAAGAACTTATGGAGCGTTAAAATATAAGTGGATGGCTGTCAGTATTTTATTGATTCTGCTGTTTGTTCTGTTGGTGGTAACAGGTATTTTGTTATTAAACAAGCCCGGACAAAACTGGAAAGTGTTGCTGCTTGGTAGTGTACTGTTCTATATGATAGTTGCCAAATGGGCGGCTATACCCATTTTTCTGTTTTCGCTTGTTGTTTTTTTCGGAGGGAAAATCATTGAGAGAACAAAAGGGAAGTTAGCCTACTATGGCATAATAACCATGGCTTTGACGTTCTTGCTGCTAGAGAAATTAGGTCTTTTTACCAAAGTGGGTTTGCCATTACCTTTTGTTATCATTGGTATTTCTTACATTACTTTTAATGGGCTGAGTTATCTTTTTGATATCAGGAAAAGCTACCTTAAACCTGAAACAAATTATGGATTATTGCTGCTTTATCTGCTTTATTTCCCATACATATCGGCAGGGCCGCTACATCGGTATAAGAAAGTAGCTTCTCAGTTCAGAAATAATGTAGGTTTGTCTAACCAGAATTTCTCTTTGGGTTTCAGGCTTATTCTTTGGGGCATTTTCAAGAATCTGGTTTTAGGGCAGTATCTGGGCAAACTGGTTGCTATTATCATAGACTCACCAGATGTCTACAAGGGGTTTTATGTAATTATTGGCGGCTTCTTCTTTTTTTTGTATCTCTATTGCGACTTCAGCTCTTTCATTGACATAGTAAGAGGCACCTCGCATATATTTGGCATTCAGCTTTCACAAAACTTCCGGAGCAGGGTCTATGCTTCAAGCTCACGCAGGCAATTCTGGGAGGGCTGGCATATTACCCTTAATCACTGGTTCAGAGATTACATATTTTATAGAATTGCAGGAAAGGCAAGAAAAAAATGGCAGATAGACTTGGCTATGATGGTTACATTTGTAATGATTGGTATCTGGCACGATGTGTCCTGGAAGTTTGTACTATGGGGCTTCATTAATGGCACCTGGATTATAACCGAGGATAAACTGCGCAAACGCCTGGGTTTAAAACCTGGTACCTGCGCAACAATTCTCGGAACACTCTACCACGTATCTGTTGCCTCTTTTGTGGCTATTGTCTTTAGAACTCCAGACCTTGGAGCATCAGTAAAAGCCTTGTTATCAAGTAGCACTCTACCAACAGGCACATATCTGGTAATTATTAAGCAGATAATATACATAAGTCCGTTTTTTGTTCTTATGGATTACATTTACAGAAAAGCCGGACAAAAACCGATTGAAGAGTACCTGGGAACGCTTAGCCTGCGCAACAGATGGGCCATTTATATACTGCTGACCGCCTGTATCCTGATTTTTGGTTCTGACAATAACGAAGATGCGTATTACATGCAGTTTTAAGGTATGAAAAGTTCATTAATTGTTTCGTTACGTAAATTACTTGCTTATTGTCTCATACTGGGCTTACTGCTGCTGGCTATGCTGGGTTTTTCAGAAATTGTTACTGCATTCAGTAATGCCAATGCCAACCTTGCAGAATATATTGAGGCAGACAACCACCAACCAAAAACATTGTTTATTGGCTCTAGCCGTATGCAAACAAGTATAGATACTGATTTGCTGAAATCAGAAATACCTCAATTCAATTTTTACAATCTGGGTTTGTCTGGCTCAAGCATACTGTATAATTGTGGTCTGGCAGAGAAAACACTTCCGTTGCTTGCCCCGGGTAGCCGCGTCTTTATTGAGTTGTCGGATTACCGGGCGCTTCCGCCAGGTTATTTTTATGTTTTCAGTACCCACAAAGATTTATGGGGCATAATAAAAAACCGATTAGCAATTGGGGCAGACCTGAACGAATTTCAGAGCATTTTTTTCTCACTGATTAACGTAAAAGGAGAACTTTTGGCCAATGTAAATTCGAAGAGAAAAAAAACAGATGAATTGGGTTTTGCCAGATGGAAAACCACCTATACAGGTACCCAAAACACGTTCGTTGATAGTGCTGATATGCAGCCTGTGGCAATGCCTTTAGTTATATGGCAGAGCAGGTACCTGGCTTTGCTGAACGAATTGATACAAAAGGGACAACAAAAAAATGTGCAAATTGTATTTGTATTGCCCTTAAACATACGGGCTGCCAAAGATAAAAAGGAATTAATGCCCATTTACCATGCCATTCCGGAAGCAAACAAGTGGATTTACACTTCAGATTTTCTAAGCAGCATATCCAACAATACATATTTGGGAGACTTTATTCATTTAAATGAAAAGGGCGCAAAACTTTATACAGAAGAGCTTATCAGAAAACACAATTCAATGATGAGTCATCCTCATTGAAATTGCCATGAATGAAGTTTGAAACCCGGAGATTTGGCTGGCAGATAGCCTGATGCCGTAAGCAAAAGACTTCGGTATTTTGTCTTTCTTTTGCCTTTTTGTACATTTACTTATCAACTAAAATCAACACGTAATGAGAATACTCCTGACTTTACTCTTCATTTCAAACTTAGTTTTCGCCCAGACCAACTCACAGAAAATTTTAGTAACCGATTTGACCCGAATCAAACAGGTAGTTTCTATCGCCACCTCGCCAGACGGTAAAAAAGCTGTCTATGGCCTGAGAACCATAGAAACCAATGCCGATAATGCTTTAGAATATGATTACCGCACACATTTGTATCTGGTAGACCTACAGGCCGGCAGTGTACCCAAAGCCCTTACACGAGGGCCAGAGAGTGCTTCACAGGCTACTTTCTCGCCTGATGGCAAAACCATTGCATTTGTACGCGCTACCAAAGGCAAAGCGCAGATTTTTATTATGCCTTTGGACGGGGGAGAGGCATGGCAGCTGACCAACTCTAAATACGGTGCCAGCAATCCGTCTTTCTCGCCTGATGGCTCTAAATTGCTTTTTAGTGGTGGTTTGTCTTTTTCAGAATTATTGAAAGATTCAACGCTGAATCCTTCAAAATCTGGCCCTGTCTGGTCTCTTGAAAAACCGGGTTTCCCTAAAAACGAGTTTCTTACAAAAGACAAAAAAGTAAAGGCTAATCCTGATGGCAGCATCGAAGAAATACGTGCGTATCTGGATAAAGACGTGGAAGATAAAAAAGCAAAGGTGTTTACCCGACTAAACTTTCAGGGAGAAGCAACAGTGGAGCCGGAGATGAATTTCTCTCATATTTTTGTAATTGATGTAAAAGAAAATGCAAAAGCCACGCCGCTTACCAAAGGTTTCTGGTCGCACGGACAGGCAACCTGGGCACCCGACGGCAAAAGAGTGTTGGCTGTTTGCGGTAAAGATGCTGACCAGCACCCCGACCGTGAACAGGAGAGCATAGTAATTAGCATGAACCTTGATGGTAGCGACAGAAAAGTGCTGGTTTCTGAAAACGGCAAGAGTTTCTCTGGTGTTGAGCCATCGCCGGATGGTAAGCTACTGGCTATGACCATGAATTCACCTAACCTGCTATCATTCGGGCAATTGGTGATTGCGAATGCCGACGGCACGAACCGCCAGATTGTAGATTTTGACCGCGTGCCCGGCAACCTGAAATGGACGGCCGATAATAAATATTTATATCTGGCTGCTTCTTCAAACGGAGGCATACCGGTTTTTAGAATGGATGCCAAAACCCGTAAGATTGAACGCTTAAGCGACTATGAGTCTGGGGCAAGCCCATTTGAACTGACCAACGACAAAGTGGTATTTGCTAAAACAGAAGTGCTTAACCCCTCAGAATTATACATGGCCGATTTGACCATGAAAAATGCGGTAAAACTCAGCGCGCATAACGACGCCTGGTTGAAAGACAGAAAACTGAGTTTCCCGGAGAAAAGAGTATATACCAACTCGAAAGGAGAGAAAGTAGACTACTGGGTTATGAAGCCAACTTTTATGGAAGCCGGTAAGAAATACCCTTTGCTGTTGCAATTGCATGGTGGGCCAACGGCCATGTGGGGGCCTGGAGAGTTCTCGATGTGGCATGAGTTTCAGTATTTCTGTTCGCAGGGTTACGGGGTAGTGTATCCAAACCAAAGAGGCTCTGGTGGTTATGGCAAGTCGTTCCAGTTCTCTAATTACCGCGATTGGGGCAAAGGCCCGCAGGAAGATGCTTTAAGTGCTTGTGCTGATGCTGCTAAAGAAGCATGGGTAGATACAGCCAGACAGGTGATAACAGGGGGCTCGTATGCGGGATATTTAACGGCATGGATTATTACACAAGACCACCGTTTCAAAGCGGCTTTTGCGCAGCGAGGCGTATATGACCTGACCACCTTTATGGGCGAAGCCAACGCCTGGAGACTGGTGCCTAATTACTTCGGTTTGCCTTGGGAAGACGAGAAAGTAACTAAAATAGATGCTAATTCGCCTTATACCTTTGTGCATCAGATTAAAACGCCTTTCCTGATTAAACATGGCGAAAACGATTTGCGCACGGGTGTAGTACAGTCAGAAATGATGTTTAAAAGCCTGAAATATCTTGGCAAAGATGTGGAGTATGTACGTATGCCGGGTGCTACCCATGAGCTTTCACGTGCAGGAAACGTACGCCAGCGCATTGACAGAATCCTGCGTATTTATGAATTCTTTGAGCGGTTTGTGGGGTGAAGTAAGGATTGTAAAAGAGAATAAACCCAATTTCGTAGAGCCGCATTGCATGCGGCTTTAGGGGTCTATAAGCATTTACGGATTATCCGTTATTTTGGTATCCGCCCATTAATTTCTCTGATTGCATAGGCCTTGAGACGTATGCAATACGTCTCAACAAAAACAGAGCAATCTGCAAACAAAAATGGGCTTCTCAACCGAGAAGCCCATTTTTGTAATTTATACTTTATCTTACTCAGATACAGATTCTGAATCTTTCTTTTTAGAAAGTTTCTTTTTCTCACCTTCTACCATTTGCTCTTTCAAAGCAGCAAGGGCATCAAGGTCTCCAAGTGTCGATTTCTCGTCGTTTGTAGAAGCAGTTGCTTCTTTTCCACCTTTTTTCTTAGCTTCTTTTTTCTCTTCTTCCTTAGGAGCTTCCCAGGTTTTAGAGTGCGAAAGCATGATTTTCTTCTCTTCTTTGTGGAATTCTAATACCTGGAATGACAATTTCTCACCAGCTTCGGCGGTTGTTCCGTCAGCTTTAGCCAAATGTTTCAACAAAGCGTAACCTTCAATACCGTAAGGTAGCTCAAGTGTTGCTTGTTTGTCATTTTTAGAGATAATTGTACACTCGTGTTCAGAACCTACAGTGAAGATGTGCTCGAAAGTATCCCAAGGGTTTTCTTCCAAGTGTTTGTGACTAAGGGCTAAACGACGGTTTTCAACGTCAAGCTCCAATACCACTACATCAAGGGTATCACCAACTTTCACGAAGTCAGAAGGGTGTTTGATTTTCTTTGTCCAAGACAAGTCAGAAACGTGAACTAGACCGTCGATGCCTTCTTCCAATTCAAGGAAAATACCAAAGTTAGTCATGTTACGTACGGTGCCGGTATGTTTAGTACTTACGCCGTATTTGCTCAACAAGTCTTGTTTAGTCCAAGGATCTTCAGTCAATTGTTTGATACCCAAAGACATTTTACGCTCTTCACGGTCAAGCGTCAATACCACTGCTTCGATTTCGTCACCGATTTTCAAGAAATCAGATGGGTTACGAAGGTGTTGAGACCATGACATTTCAGAAACGTGGATAAGACCTTCAACACCCGGTTTCAATTCAAGGAATGCACCGTAATCAGCAATGTTTACAATCTTACCTTTAACTTTAGAACCAACTGAAAGACCTTCAGCAAGTGAATCCCATGGGTGAGATTCCAGTTGTTTCATACCCAACGAAATACGTTTTTTGTCTTCGTCGAAATCAAGAACAACCACTTTAATACGTTGATCCAGTTTAAGTAATTCGTTCGGATGGTTAATACGACCCCACGAGATATCAGTAATGTGAAGTAGACCATCAACACCACCCAAGTCGATGAACACACCGAAGTTAGTAATGTTTTTAACCACACCTTCCAATACCTGACCTTTCTCAAGGTTGTTAAGAATAACCTGACGTTGCGTTTCAAGGTCTTTCTCGATAAGGATTTTGTGAGATACAACCACGTTATCGTTAGTGTGGTTAATTTTCACAACTTTAACCTCCATTTTCTTACCTACGAAAATATCAAAATCGCGGATTGGCTTAACGTCGATTTGTGAACCTGGCAAGAACGCCTCGATTCCGTAGATGTCTACAATAAGACCACCTTTCGTACGACGTTTAACAAATGCATCGATGATAGCGTCTTCTGTAAATGATTTTTCGATGTTGTTCCAAGCGGTTAGTACTCTTGCTTTTTTGCGAGAGATAACCAACTGACCCATTGCATCTTCTTGTTTTTCAATGAATACCTCTACTTGATCACCCACTTTCAGGTTAGGTAGATCACGGAACTCTGAAATTGAAACAAGACCATCAGATTTGAAACCGATGTTCAATAATACTTCGCGGTCGGAAATACCTACCACAGTAGCCATTACTACGTCTTTCTCGTCAACTTCAGTTAGCGTGTCGCTGTAAAGTTTTTCAAGTTCTGCTTTTTCAGCAGCAGTATAACCGCTACCGATACCTCTTTTTGAGACTTTGTCCCAGTCAAAATCTGCAACTTGTGCCATAATAGATTTAAAATCGCCCATTTATACATCAGTTCACCGGGCTTTTGAACCGAAATTAAATTTTGAATTGAAAATTCCTTGCGAAAAGGACTGCAAAGGTATTACTTATTCATGTAATTTCCTAGGTATAATATATTTATTATTAGTAAGTTAAGCGGGGTTCCTGGTTGGGTGTTCCGGCAGGTGTTTCAGGCCACTTTATGGTTATATGGCTAGCTAAAAAATATTATGCTTGCCGAACATTTTTAATTTTTTATGGGTTGTTTTCAATAAATCGTCTTATTTTTACATTAAATAATACAAGACCTGTTCACTAGTATATAACTAAGAAGAAACTGTTATGCCTGTTAAAACACAACCATATCCCTGGTTAAAATTTTATCCGGAGGGTATACCTCATGAAATAAACCCTGATGCCTATCCGTCGTTGTTAGAACTGATGGACGAAGGCTTTACAAGATACGCCGGCCATTCGGCCTATTCCTGCATGGGAAAAGAAATAACGTTCGGTGAGCTTGATACGTACACCCGAAATTTTGCAGCTTATCTGCAAAGTGTCGGCCTGCAGAAAGGCGACCGCCTCGTGATTCAGATGCCCAACTGTCTGCAATATCCGGTTGCCATGTTTGGCGCCCTGAGAGCCGGGTTGATTATCGTAAATACCAATCCGCTTTATACACCCCGCGAAATGGAGCACCAGTTTAAGGATTCTGGCGCCAAGGCCATTGTAATTGTAGCCAACTTTGCCTCGAATCTGGAAAAAGTGATTGATAAGACTGCCATTAAACACGTGTTTGTTACCCAATTGGGCGATATGCTCGGGTTTCCCAAAAAGCAACTGGTGAATTTTGTGGTGAAAACGGTAAAAAAGATGGTGCCGGCTTACCATATTCCACAGGCTATGCCGTTGATGAGTGCCGTTAGTAAAGGAAGCAGCCTGAGCTGGTCTAAACCTAAGCTTACCAGTAGCGACCTGGCGTTTATTCAGTACACCGGTGGCACAACAGGGGTGTCTAAAGGAGCCAAGCTTACACACCGTAATATTGTGGCTAACCTTGAAGCCAACAATATATGGCAAAGTGTACTGACCAATAAAATTAAAGATGATAAGGTGGTGGTAGTAGCAGCTTTGCCCTTGTATCATATTTATGCTTTAACGGTAAACGCGCTTACGTCTCTGAAAACAGGTACCATGAACCTGCTGATAACCAACCCGCGCGATTTGAATGCCTTCATTAAGGATTTGAAGAAAAACCCGCCACATGTGTTTACTGGTTTGAACACCCTGTATAATGGGTTGTTGAATCATCCGCAGATTAACGAAGTAGATTTCAGCAAGCTGGTGATAACCTCGGCGGGGGGAATGGCCTTGCAAGGGGTTGTAGCTAACCGTTGGAAAGACCTGACCGGCAATTTACCCGCCGAAGGATACGGTTTGTCGGAGACGTCTCCGGTATTAACCTCTAACCCACTGGTAGGCGAAAACAGAATTGGAACCATAGGTATACCGTGGCCAAGTACCGAAATAAGGGTACTTAAAGATGATGGCACCTGGGGTGGCCCGGGTGAAGTAGGAGAGATTTGTGCCAATGGCCCACAGGTAATGGCCGGGTACTATAACCGCCCTGACGAAACCGAAAAAGTAATGCTGAAAGATGCTGATGGCCGCGACTGGTTTAAAACCGGAGATATTGGCGTGATGGACGAAGACGGATACTTTAAAATAGTAGACCGTAAGAAAGACATGATTCTGGTATCGGGCTTTAATGTGTATCCGAACGAGATTGAAGATGTGGTAGCCACATGCCCTGGTGTGTTAGAAGTGGCTTGTATTGGTGTACCTGACGAGAAATCGACAGAAGCAGTAAAGGTGTTTATTGTGAAAAAAGACCCTGAACTAACCGCCGAGCAGGTAAAGGCCTATTGCAAGCAAAACCTGACAGGCTATAAATGCCCCAAACACATTGAGTTCCGTACCGAGCTGCCAAAAACCAATGTAGGCAAAATATTGCGCCGTGCTTTGAAAGAAGAAGAACTGGCTAAGAAATAACTAATGTGTCCAGATTTTAATCGGGATGCTCTTATGAATTTATTCCTTAGTTTAGATTGACTGTGAATACATTCACCGAATTCGTAAGCGATTCATAAAAAAATGCCCTCAATCTTTCGATTCGAGGGCATTTTAGTTGATGAAGTGTATAAATGTTAAGCCACAACTTTATCTATAGAGCCTATTACTTTTTTCATAAAAGTATTGGCTGCATCTTTCTCGGGCATTCCTTCGGCTATTAACTGGTGTACCTCCAGCGCGCCACAAAGGTTTGAAATCAACTCTCCAATTAAATCCAGTTCTTCATCTTTCAATGATGGCGTCTCAGAAATATTCTCCAGCACTTTAATAGCAGCCTCAATTTCAGCTACTGATGAAGTGCGCTGTGCTTGTCTAATTAAGGGTAATTTCATCTATCAAAGTTTTTAATTGTTCTTCTTTATTGGTCTGAGCCTGGTTAACCAGTTGCCCGCCTTTAAACCCGGCAAATGTGGGCAGGTTGGTTACACTGGCCAATTTGCGCGACTGCGGAAACTTCTCGGCGTCTACAATCACAAAAGCGGTGCTTTCGTTTTCGGCCGACAACCGCTTAAACTTCGGTTTCATCAGGCGGCAGTTGCCACACCAGCTTGCCGAAAACTGCACCATTACTTTTTCGTTCTGTGCAATGATGTCGGCCAGATTATCTTCTGCTAATTCAATTAACATGGCTGTAAGGTTTTCTTAGTTTTGAGAGAAATAGTTCACTACACCTTCATTGGTTGCAATCATGGCTGTTTCGCCTTCTTCCCAGTTGGCAGGGCATACTTCACCAAACTTTTCAACGTGTAGTTGTGCATCCAGTAAACGAAGGTATTCGTCGATATTACGGCCTAATGGCAGGTCATTGATTGACTCATGACGAACAATACCCTCTTTATCAATCAGGAATGTACCACGGAAAGCCACCGGATTACCTACAAATGACCAGGTTCTGGTTTCGTTGTTAAACACATACTCGCCACCCAGTACGCCACAGTTTAATGAAACAACTTTAGAGGTATCGGCAATAATAGGATACGTAATCCCCTGAATACCACCCTCTTCTTTAGGTGTATTCAACCAGGCCAGGTGCGTTTCTTCTGTATCGGTTGAGCAGCCCACTACCACAGCGCCTCTTTTCTCGAACTCAGCCAGTTTCTCCTGAAACGCGTGTAGTTCAGTTGGGCATACAAATGTGAAGTCTTTAGGGTAGAAAAATAGAATTACATAATTTTTACCCAGATACTGGTCTAAGCTGAAATCTTCTACTATCTCTTCACCGTTTATTACGGCACCGGCCGATATGCGTGGATATTTTTTACCTACAAGCGACATTGTATTATTATTAGTTTATTTGG
This sequence comes from Emticicia sp. 21SJ11W-3, assembly GCF_024138715.1. Taxonomy (GTDB): domain Bacteria; phylum Bacteroidota; class Bacteroidia; order Cytophagales; family Spirosomataceae; genus Emticicia; species Emticicia fluvialis. The sequence continues at coordinate 4,706,150 of NZ_CP092074.1, read as the reverse complement.
ATTATTGTATAAAAACGTAACACAAAAAAATGCAAAAAATCGTCAGCAACAGGGCAAATATTTGAAACTTCTATTAAGTTCTTTTAATTGTCCAAAGCGCTGCAAAGCTATATTCCGGATAACAAGTAAAATATGATGGCTGTCAGGTGTATACTAAAAGTGCAATTTTTATAACATTAATAGTAAGGAATAAAATTGTTTTTTATGTAGAAAAAGAGATAAAACGAGGCTTGAATTACAGGTAAAAACCTTGGGTTTTCAGGCCGTAAATGGCTCATGAGCAAGTCTAAAAAGCATTGCAAGTAACATAGCGGAGGGCTACACGAAGAATGGGCGATTGAATTTGCTTTTGCTTATTGCCACAGAGCAGCCAATTTTTTGCCTTTATGAACCGTAAAAATCATTTAAACACCTAACTTTGCAAACTTATTTTTATCATGAGCGATTTTAGTTTTGTTTGAGTACTGTCGCGCAATACCATTACCTATGCAAAAATACACCGTTACAGCAGCATTGATTTACGCCAATGGCCCCATTCATATCGGGCATCTGGCGGGTTGTTATATCCCTGCTGATATTTATGTACGTTACCTGCGTTCTACGGGTGCCGATGTGGCCTTTATCAGCGGTACTGACGAACACGGCGTACCCATTACCGTAAAAGCCAAAAAAGAAGGCAAAACACCTCAGCAGGTGGTAGATTTTTACTACGAGCAAATCAAAAAGTCTTTTTCTGATTTCGGAATATCTTTTGATACCTATTCACGCACGTCGAATAAGACCCACCACGAATTATCGCAGGAGATTTTTACGACTTTATATGATAAGGGCTACTTTGATGAAAATGTAAGCGAGCAGTATTATGACGAAGTAGCACAGCAATTCCTGGCCGATAGATACATTGTAGGCGAATGCCCGGTTTGTGGTAACCCCAATGCGTATGGCGACCAGTGTGAGCGTTGCGGTTCTACGCTTTCACCAACCGAATTGAAGAATCCGCATTCAACGCTTTCGGGTTCTAAGCCTGTCATGAGGTCTACCAAAAACTGGTACCTACCCCTTGACCGTATGCAGCCTGAAATTGAGAAATATGTAAACAGCCACACCGAGTGGAAAACCAATGTTTTCGGGCAGTGTCAGTCGTGGTTGAAAGAGGGTCTGAAACCCCGCGCTATGACCCGTGATTTGGACTGGGGTATTAAAGTTCCGTTGCCTGATACTGATGGTAAGGTATTGTACGTATGGTTCGATGCGCCTATCGGTTACATCACCTTTACCAAAGAATGGGCCGACCAGAACGGTAAAGACTGGAAAGACTATTGGAAAAACAAAGATACCAAGCTGGTACATTTTATAGGTAAAGACAATATCGTTTTCCATTGTATCATTTTCCCGGCCATGCTCATGGCAGAGGGAAGTTATATTCTGGCTGATAACGTACCAGCCAATGAGTTCATGAATCTGGAGGGCGACAAAATTTCTACGTCAAGAAACTGGGCGGTTTGGTTGCATGAATATCTGGAAGAATTCCCTGATAAGCAGGATGTATTGCGCTATGTATTAACCGCCAATGCGCCAGAAACCAAAGACAGTGAGTTTACATGGAAAGACTACCAGACCCGAAATAATAGCGAGTTGGTAGGGGTATTTGGTAATTTTATTAACCGTGCATTGGTGCTTACCCATAAAAATTTTGAAGGTAAGGTACCAGCCAGAGCAGAATTAAAAGAGATAGACACGAAAGCTTTGGAGGATTTGAACAGCCTGCCCACTGCCATAGGTACTGCCGTTGCCGGGTATAAATTCCGCGAGGCATTGAGCCTCGTACTGGATTTGGCAAGGGTTGGGAACAAGTATCTGGCAGAAACAGAGCCCTGGAAAGAAAAAGACCCGGAAAGAGTGGGTACTATCATGAACATTGCCTTACAGATTACCGCGAGCCTTGCCATTGTAAGTGAGCCTTTCCTGCCTTTTACATCTGCCAAAGTATTTAAAATGCTTAATATAGATGCCCGCCAATGGGAATCAGCCGGAAGTGCAGACTTATTAGCTGCTGGGCATCAGTTGAACCCAACAGAATTGCTGTTTACCAAAATTGAAGACAGCGTGGTTGAGAAACAAGTGCAGAAATTACTAGATACAAAGAAGATGAACGAGTTAGAGAATAAAAAAGTGCCTGAGTTGAAACCGACCATTCAGTATGATGATTTCTCGAAACTGGATATCCGTGTCGGAACCATTATAGAGGCAGAGAAAGTGGCCAAGAGCGATAAGCTGTTGAAGTTTCTGGTTGATGATGGCTTTGAGAAACGGACTATTCTGAGCGGTATTGCCAAACATTTTACGCCGGAAGAAATGATAGGTAAGCAGGTAACATTCCTTGCTAATCTGGCTCCGCGTAAAATGATGGGAATAGAATCGAACGGTATGATTCTGATGGCCGAAGACCGCGATGGTTCACTGGCATTGTTACAACCTCATAAGGCAGTCTGGAACGGAGGGCCGGTGAGTTAAATTTATTAGAATATAAGATTTGAGATGGGAATGTGTTCAAGCGCATTCCCATTTTTATTAAGGTTTTACCGCCGAAATCGTTATATTTGTAAAAGAAACCATCAATTGTGTATGAATCTGAATAGAATCACTTTTGACCCCAATGTTATGGGAGGGAAACCTTGTATTCACGGTTTGCGAGTTACAGTAGGAACAATTGTAGACTTAATAGCCACCGGACGCTCGAATGATGAAATTATAGGTGCTTATCCTTACTTGGAAATAGAAGATTTACGTCAGGCACTTTCTTATGCTGCGTGGCGGGCAGAAGAGGTAGATATTCCGGTTGTATTTTCATGAGGATATTAATTGACATGAACTTATCTCCCCGCTAGGTTGAATTCTTCCAAAAGAATGATATTGAAGCAATTCATTGGATGAAGGTCGGTGGGCCAAACGATGCAGATAAAGTAATATTTCAATTTGCTTCCGCTAATGACTACATAGTCTTTACAAATGACTTAGATTTCGGAGCAATTTTAGCAGCTACACAAGCAAAACCTCCAAGCGTTTTTCAGCTTAAGAGTCAGGATTTACTCCCTGATGCAATAGGAGAAATAGTTGTCAGATGTTTGAATCAATACAAAAATTATATTGAAGAAGGGAGTCTCATAACTTTTGACATTAATAAAGTCAGAGTCAGGATACTCCCCTTAAAATAATATTCTTACACCCCCGGTTTCACAAACGGCGTTTTGGTAACTACTGCCTTTAACAGTTTATCTCTTACTTTAACAAATACCTCTGTTCCGGCTTTTGAAAATTCAGTAGGTACATAGCCCATGGCAATACCTTTTTGTAAAGTAGGCGACATGGTGCCCGATGTTATCTCACCCAGTTTATTACCTTCGGCATCACATATTTCGTAGTGCGAACGCGGAATCCCCCTGTCAATCATTTCCAGACCAACCAGTTTTCGCTTTAATCCATTAGCTTTTTGTGCTTGCAGATTGGCCGAATTAACAAAGTTTTTGTTGAATTTGGTTACCCAGCCTAGCCCAGCTTCCAACGGAGAGGTAGTGTCGGTAATATCGTTGCCGTATAAACAATAACCCATTTCCAAGCGTAAAGTATCTCTTGCACCCAAGCCAATTGGTTTAATGTCAAACTCGGCACCGGCTTCAAATATGGCGTTCCAGAGTTTTTCGGCATCTTTGTTGTCTACATATAATTCAAAGCCACCGGCACCCGTATAACCCGTAGCCGAAACCAGCACAGGCTCTATGCCGGCCACAGTACCCGATTTGAACGTATAATAGTCCATAGCAGACAAGTCAATGTCGGTTAGTTTCTGCAGCGTATCAATGGCCTTTGGCCCTTGCACAGCAAACAGACAGGTAGAGTCTGACAGGTTCTTCATTGGTACATTTTCAGTATTATGGCTCTGTATCCAGTCCCAGTCTTTTTCAATGTTTGAGGCATTCACAACCAGATAATACCAGTCTTCTGTCAGTCTGTAAACCAATAAATCATCAACCACGCCACCTTGTCTGTTGGGCAGGTAGCTGTATTGCACCTTTCCGTCGAACAGGGTAGAGGCATCATTGGCCGATACTCTTTGTATCAGTTCCAGGGCTTTATCTCCGGTCAACATAAATTCTCCCATGTGCGACACATCAAACACACCTACACCATTGCGTACACAGTTGTGTTCTTCAATATCTGACGAATACCTGACAGGCATCAGAAAGCCTGCAAACGGTACCATTTTTCCGCCGATTTTTTCGTGCAGGTTACTCAGTGGGATTTTTTTTATTTCTGTTGATTCCATGTGTTTATAGCTAAAATAGTTTTGGCGACAAAAATAGGTAAAATATCTGTTTGTGGACTTACGAACATAAAAAAAGAAGAAACACGAGCGCTCATGTTTCTTCTGTATACTAAAATGAAATGATTGATTAATTCGGATTTTGATTCTGATTGAATTGCTCCGTTATTACCTTACGCAATGCCTGATGCGGCCTTAAACCATTGTTGCGGTAGACTTTCGGGCCAGCGTCTGATTTTGAATCCTGTGCATTACGCATTTGCCTTACTGACGAACTCCTGAACTCCTCATACTCGTCGTCTGTCATTTCACCCCTGTTGGCTGTGCCTTTGGCCACACCATCATTAAACGAGTTGATTCGTCTATCCTGATCTGCAAGTTTTGCGTGTTCAAGCATGCTATCAATTTCGGCAAGAACCGTCTTTTTCTCTTCTTTCAACTCAGCAACCTCGGGTAAAGTTACCAAATCATTTTCAAGTACGTTTTTTTGTGCTATTTGTGCGGCCAATGCTTTTTCAGCCTCTTTCAGGGTGTCAGTCAGTTTTACATTTTGTTTGCGTAATCTTCTGATCGCCGGGCCAGACTGCAGCCAACGGTACCAGTACGCATGCATTACCGGCAGGGCAATGCCCAAACAGATAGCCCCGGCAATGGCAAACAGAATACCGCTTAAAACGAACGACATCAAAGCCCAGGGGCTGTTTACCAAATCAATATTCAGTTTGTCATAAGCCTTCAGTTGCTCGTCCATTTTCTGTATAAGCGCCTGATTGTTGGCAGGTTGCGCGGCCGACGGGTCTAAAGGCGTGCTGTTCAGCTGCATTGCCTTTATTTGCTTATTGATACCCTCTTTAAGTTTATCGGTTTTGTAGGCCTCGTACCTGAACCAACCCAAAACAAGCATGGTGCCTATTGAGAACACCAACAGGAAGCCCTGAAATACACCATAAACCTTTTTGGTTTTTTCGTTATAGTTATGCAGGTAAGGGTGCTCAACCAGCCGCTCATAGGCAGGTTTCAGCAGTACAGATAACATGGCCAGACCAATGGCAAATGCCCAGGCCTCAAAATTGTTACGGATATTGAGCGCATAGGCCACAATTTCGTGCGATATAATCAAATCGCCTGATACAAAAGCCACCCCTGCCAACAGATACAGAATACCCGCAAACAGAGAGTAGGGCGACTCAGATTTTTTGTGCTTTACTTCTATAGAGGCAATTTTTGCATGATTGGCATCAATGTCTTTGTTTATATAGCCTATGTGCTGGGTCTGGGTATCAATGGCCTGCAGATGCTCCTGCAGTTTGTCAAAAGAAGCCTTTCGCTTATCACGATTTTCGGCAATGGCATTGTCTATCCGGGTCAGTTCTTCGCGCTTATCGTTAATGCGGCCTTGCAGCCACTCATAACTTACATGGCTTGACAGATAGCTCTCGTAAGTTGCCTTGTCAACATTCTCAACACCGGTAATGTACCCGTGCTGAAAATCAGTATTATAATAATTTTCGTTTTCCTTTTCCATTGATTGTACAGGTTGGTTTCACGAGGTGAAATGCTATTCCAATATTTTCTTGATTTCCTTGTTTGTCAGTTTTTCGCGGTAACTTCTGGCCAGATTAAACTCGCTTTCAAAGAGTTTAATAAGCATCTCGCGTTTTTCGTTCAGGCGTTTCAGCTCTGCTTCAGGCGCTTTCAGCTCGTCAATTATCTTCCATTTTTCAACTCTCTTTTCATCTATTTCAAGTTTAAGCTGGTTTACCTCGTTTTCCCAGTCACTGGCCTTATTGCTTTTGTCACTGGCCAGTTTCAGGTTGCTTATCCATTGGCCTGCATCATTTTTAAGTAATGTCAGGTTGCTTAGCAGTAGTTTGCCTGCAAACAGAAACAAAAAGAAACTAAACAAAAGCAGAGCCAGCGCACGCGCGGTAGACTGGGTCTCTAACACCTGTACAAACACAAAAATAGAGGCGGCGGCAGGCATACCTATTTCTTCCAGAACGTTCTTCCACGAAATTTTCCTTTCCTGCTCATGAAAGAGCGACTTCGGCGTAAAGAGATTAAACATACCGGCCAGCAAGACACCCAAAGCAATAAATTGATGGTTGCGCGGAAAATTGGTCAGGATAGACTCATCAATCAGGAAGTAATTGCCTACACACATGGCCACCGATAACAAAAAACCTGCTATGGTGCGAGGCAGATGGTGAGCCGAAGCCTCAAGGTTTTCAAGCGTTACACCTTTATCTTTTAATTCGTTAATTCTGTTTTCTTTTTGTTCAATAAAAAGATTCAGTTCTCCGATTTTTTCAGAGTAATACTCAACCGTCTTTTCCAGATTGGCCGTTTTATGCGAAAAGTAATTTCTGATAGCGCCAATTTTTTCATCTGCTTTTGAATCAGATAATCCAAAGATTACGCCTTCATCGCGCAGGGCGTCTTCGTTTTCAAGCCAGAACGGAGAAAGAGGTAATTCGGCAGGCTGAGTGGGCTCTTGCACAGCAACCACACCCGTAGGAATTGATACGGCAGGAGGTTCATTAATTACAGGCGGAACCTCGGCAGGCACATCTGAGGGTTGTTCAGACAGAAGCCAATTTTTTAAACGACTGAGCAGAGACATGGGTTAATTAGTTTTTTAATTATTTCCCCGATTAATTAAATAATAGCTTTTTTCAGGAATTTGTTAATACGAATAAATGATATTAAGCGGGTAATAATAGTAACCCGTATAATGCCATTATAACATTAAATTTAAGAAAATATTATCGTATCTCTCCAAAAATATGTGAAGAGGGGCGTAAGTGTTGTGTAGGAGGTTGTTTTTGGGATGAATTGCCTTTTTGATTTGTCCGGAGTCGGTAGTATATCCTATTGAGGCAGCTTATGCAACCACACAGTTAATTAACATGAAAGATAGTTTTTGAAAGGTTTTTTGTAGGTTTGCCTTTGTTTTAGATTTTTAATTACCTTAGCAGGATGCTTAACTTCCTTTATAATCTGTCAATCTACGCCTATGTTTCATTACTCAGGCTGGTTTCGCCTTTCAACAAAAAAGCAAAGTTGTGGGTAGAGGGCAGAAAAAATCTTTTTGATAAACTGAAAACAGATGCCGAACGCAAACACTGGCGTTCAGGCGTTACCAGGCTGGCATGGTTTCATTGCGCTTCACTGGGCGAGTTTGAGCAGGGCAGGCCGGTAATTGAGGCTTTCAGAAAAGAGTATCCCAACTATAAAATACTTCTAACGTTTTTTTCGCCGTCTGGTTATGAAATCCGGAAAAACTATACCGGTGCCGACTACATCTATTACCTTCCGGCGGATACTCCCGAAAACGCAGCCAGTTTTGTGGAGATTGTAAAGCCTAGTATCGCTTTTTTCGTGAAATACGAATTCTGGAAGAACTATCTGACGCAGTTGCAGAAACGGAAGATACCCGTTATTTCTTTTTCTGCTATTTTCAGGCCGAATCAGGTATTTTTTAAGTTTTATGGCGGATTTTACCGGGAAGTGTTACATAAGTTTGACCATATTCTGGTGCAGAACACGCAATCGCTGGAACTGCTAGAGGGTATCGGTATTGCTAACACCACTCTGGCCGGAGATACACGCTTTGACCGCGTAAAACAGATTGTAGACAACCGCAAGGAGATTCCGGTAGTTGAGCAATTCAAGAATGGCAAACAGGTATTCATCATTGGTTCGGCCTGGCAGGCTGATATGGACGTCATGATTCCAATGATGAATGATTTAAAAGATGGTACAAAATTTATTGTTGCTCCGCATGAAATCCATGATGCTGAAATTGAAATATGGCGTAAGCAACTCAGCTCAAGAACGGTGCTGTTCTCTGACGCCCGCGAAACACCTGACCTTGAAGCCTGTGACGTACTTTTTATTAATAACATAGGTATGTTGTCTTCTTTGTATCAATACGCCGAGTACGCCTTCATTGGTGGTTCTTTTGGCAAGGGATTACATAACATACTGGAAGCCGCCACATTTGGCATGCCTATATTCTTCGGTAATAAAGCCTATCACAAATTTCAGGAAGCCAACGATTTAATAGCAGCAGGCGGGGCGTTTCCTGCAGAAAATACAGAAGAACTAAAGTCTTTATATGTAGGAATGAAGACTAACGAAGCCAGCCGAAAGAGCGCTGCCACTATTTGCAGCAATTATGTAACAGCTAATGTAGGGGCCACACAAAAGATAATGGAGGTAGTAGGAAGCATTATCAGAAAATAATCATGCTTCCTGATACCCTTAGTTTTTTACAATCATATATACACCAACCACTGTAACCACGCCTCCTACAATTCTCCATAGCGTAATCGGGTGCATTTTGTAGCCAAGCAGCCCGTAGTGATCCAGTATCATGGCGGTAATTAACTGGCCTGCCACAATCAGGGCCAGCATATTGGCCGAACCGATTTTCTGTACAATAAGAATAACTGTGGTAACAAAAAAAGCGCCCAGTATTCCACCTATCCATTTCCACCAGGCCAGAGACTTAAGCGCCGATAAGGAAGGAATAGGCTCTTTGAAAAACGGCGTAATGAGTATAAGCCCCACAAGCCCTACCGAAAACGAAATAATAGCAGCAAAAATAGGATTATTGATACCCTTGCGTAGCTCGGCATTAACGCCCGACTGTATGCTGTTGGCTACTCCGCAAAGGACGGCGAAAAAGTAAAAGATGATATTCATTAATAAAATGTGCTGCCTGTGGCAGAAAGTATGTTTATAGAATTACTTTTTCTAACATCTGTATATATAATTGAATTCCTTCTTCTATTTCGTTCAGGTAGATATATTCATCGGCCGTGTGCGAACGTGCCGAATCGCCCGGCCCCATTTTAAGCGAAGGGCAGTCTAGCAAGGCCTGGTCTGATGTGGTAGGCGATCCATAAGTATTACGCCCCATGCCAATACCTGCCTGTACAATCGGGTGTTCCATCGGAATGCTTGAAGGGCGCAGGCGGATAGACCGTGGTACAACCTCGCTGCCAATATTTTTTCTTACGGTTTCAATAATCTCTTCCAATGTATATTGCTCGGTTACACGTATATCAACTGTAAATTTGCAGGCATCAGGCACTACATTGTGCTGGGTACCGGCACCAATGATGGTAACAGTCATTTTAATTGGCCCAAGGTTTTCTGATACTTTAGGGAATTGGTATGTCTGAAACCAGTTGATGTCTTCAATGGCTTTATAAATGGCATTTTCGCCTTCGTTTCTTGCCGCGTGGCCAGACTTACCATGTGCTGTACAATCTAATACCAGCAATCCTTTTTCGGCAACAGCCAGGTGCATCTGGGTAGGTTCGCCTACAATGGCAAACGATATTTCAGGTAATTCGGGTGCTACAATTTCAAGGCCGTCACGGCCTGATATTTCCTCTTCGGCTGTTGCAGCCATTATTACATTATAGCTGAGGTCCTGGCGGTAATAGAAATAACAGAAAGTGGCAATCAGAGACACCAGACACCCGCCGGCGTCGTTGCTGCCCAGGCCATATAACCTGCCGTCTTTTAAAAGCGGGTTAAGCGGATTAAGGGTCCAGGAAGGATTAGGCTTTACGGTATCGTGGTGAGAATTAAGCAGAACGGTGGGTTTAGAGGCGTCAAAGAATTTATTTCTTGCCCAGATATTGTTTTTCTTTCGGCGATACGGAATGTTTCTTTCCCTGAAAAATTCTTCTATAATTGCCGCTGTTTCATCTTCCTGTTTACTGAAAGACTCTGTCTGAATCAGGTCTTTTAGCAATTCAATGGCATCTTTCGTTAATGTCTCAACCAGATTGGAGTTCTGAATCATATCTTCTTAATAATGGTAGTTCTGCAAAGTTAAAGAATTATTTGTGTTCCGCTTTGTCCATGGGCAACTGCTTGCAGTAATTCATCGGCATGGCAGATTATCACCTTGGCTACACCTTTCTGCAGGGCGGCAAAGGCATTATCCAGTTTGGGTATCATACCGGCATTAATGGCGCCTGAAGCTTTGTATCCGGCATAGCTGTCCGGTGTTAGGGTAGGTATGACCGAATCGTTATCTTCAGGGTCAGACAAAACTCCTTTTTTCTCAAAGCAGTAAATCAGGTTTACTTCGTAATGCTGCGCCATAGCCACCGCTACCGACGACGCCTGCGTATCGGCATTGGTGTTCAGGATGTTTCCTTCTTTATCAAAAGTAAGTGGTGCAAAAACGGGTGTCAGCTCATTTTCTACAAAGTTCTTAATGATTTTGTCGTTCACCTGCGCTACGTCTCCCACATAGCCATAATCAATTTCTTTTACCGGGCGTTTTCTGGCTAGTATTACCCCGGCATCAGCGCCTGTAAGGCCAATGGCGTTGCAGCCCAAAGCCTGTAGCTTTGCCACCACTTGTTTGTTTACCAAACCCCCATACACCATTGTTACTACCTCTAGCATAGGCAGGTCTGTAATACGGCGGCCGTCTACCATTTTGGTTTCAACATCCAGCTTAACTGCTATTTTAGTGGCAATTTTACCGCCACCGTGAATCAGTATTTTAGCATCAGGTAAAGCCGAGAAGTCTTTCAGGAATCTGGCCAGGGCATCTGGGTTGTCAATTACATTGCCGCCGATTTTTATAATGTTAAGTTTTTGCTTCATTTATTGGTTATATTTGCCGTATAGAGGTAGTTTTTATAAAGGAATATAATCTTTAGCCGTTATTAATCCCCAAAATTACACATGAAATTAGAAACTCTAACCATACATACCGGAAATGATGGTGAACCCGCCACCGGAGCGGTGATACCCCCCATTATTCTTTCAACTACTTTTGAGCGCGCCGCCGACGGAACCTTTGTTGAGGGACGTGATATTTATGCCCGCGCCTCTAACCCCAACCGACGTATGCTGGAAGAAAAACTGGCTGCGCTGGAAGGCGGTACCGATGCCATTGCTTTTTCGTCGGGTCAGGCAGCTACCATGAGCGTTTTTCATGCTTTGGGTACCAACAGCCATGTAATTTTACCGGACGACATCTATTACGGCACCCGTTATATGATTGAGAGCCTGTATGAACACTGGGGTATGACCTGCACAGCAGTTGACATGACCGACATTGGCCAGATAAAAAGGGCAATCAGAGAAAATACCAGGCTGATATGGGTAGAGACGCCATCAAACCCAAGTTTGAAAATTACCGATATACAGGCAGTAGTAAAACTGGCAAAAGCTAAAAATATTCTGGTGGGCTGCGATAACACCTGGGCTACCCCTTATTTTACCCGTCCGTTTGATTTTGGCGTGGATATCATCATGCACTCAAGCACCAAATATTTCGGTGGGCATTCTGATATTCTGAGTGGCTGCATTATTGTTAACGATAATTGCCCGCCGGAGTTGAAAGCCAGAATCAGGAATTTTCAGACAACAGGAGGCGTAATACCCTCACCTTTCGACTGCTGGTTGTTGTTTCGTAGTCTTTCTACTTTTGCAGTCCGGATGCCGGTACATGCCCATAATGCCATGAAACTGGCCATGTTTCTGGAAGGGTATCCGCAGATAGAAAAAGTAAATTATCCGGGTCTGAAATCCAATGAATATCACAAGGTTGCCAGAAAACAAATGAGCAACGGTTTTGGCGGTATGATGTCAATACTGGTAAAAGGTGGCCAGGAAGCTGCCCTGAAATTGACAGCCAACCTGAAACTGGTAAAACATGCTACCAGCCTGGGCGGAGTAGAAACGCTGATAGAACACCGTAAGTCGGCAGAGGGCGCCCATTCGGTAAGTCCTGATAACCTGCTGAGAATATCAACAGGCATTGAAAATATCGACGATCTGCTTGCGGATTTCAGACAGGCACTTGAAAATTTATAAGCACTAAATATTTATTTTAATTAAATATTAACCAAAATAACCCATTCTGGGTTAAATAAAAGCCGGAGCAAATCGTTTATATTCGCAATCAGCTTATTTTCTTAAGTAGGCAGGTACCGGCGAAAGACGCTATACTTTAACAAACAGGTCTATTTTATTAACACAAAAAACTAAATAATGAAGAAAGTACTTTTTTCAATTTTTCTCCTTTCTTTTTTTCTACAAACCAGCGCACAACAGTTAAAGACTAAACCAAACTGGCAGAATCTTGATTTTGAAAAAGACGGTGTTAGAGGTATGAGCGTTGAGCGTGCATACGCCGAATTATTGAAAGGCAAACCATCTAAAACTGTTCTGGTGGCCGTTATTGATGGTGGTACGGATGTAAACCATGAGGATTTGAAAGACAGAATCTGGGTAAACGCTAAAGAAATTGCAGGGAACGGTAAAGACGATGACAAAAACGGGTTCGTTGACGATATCAATGGCTGGGATTTTCTGGGTGGTAAAGACGGCCAGGACGTAAACCACGAGCAGATTGAAATAACACGCATGCTGAAACAGCTGAAGGAAAAATTCGGAGATAAACCATCTAAGAAACTACTACGTAAAAATCAGGCTGAATACGCGTTGTATCAGAAGCTGCAAAAAGAATATGAAGAGAAAAAAGCAGAAGCTGAACAATATGCCCCATTTTATGCACAGTTGTATAAGAACTTCGTAGAGTCGGAGAATGTATTGAAGGCTTATCTGAAAACGGATAATCTGACAAAAGAAAGCATAGCCGGCATTGACGAAAACAGCGTAGACCGCAGTGTAAGAGCGGCCAAGCGTACATTAGAGAAGTTTATGGAGCTGGGCGCTACCGGCAGCGATATTAAAGATGCCGTTGAACACTACGAAAACGAACAGAAGTATAACCTCAATCTTGATTTCAACCCACGTGTAGTGGTGGGCGACAAGCCTGATAAATTGCAATACGGCGAATATGGCAACAACGAAGTGGTAGGCCCCGACGGTATGCATGGTACCCACGTAGCAGGTATTATTGCGGCCAATCGCAATAATAATCTGGGTATAAAAGGTGTGGCAGATAATGTACGCATTATGGTGGTGCGCGCCGTACCTGATGGCGACGAAAGAGATAAAGACGTGGCCAATGCTATTCGTTACGCCGCAGACAACGGCGCACAGATTATCAATATGAGTTTCGGAAAACCTTATTCTCCTGAGAAAAAATGGGTCGACGACGCCGTGAAGTATGCGCAGTCGAAAGGTGTATTGCTGATAGCCGCTGCCGGTAATGATAATGAGGATACTGATGTAGACGTGCATTACCCCACCAACACCTATGCCAATGGCGGAAAAGCCGAAAACTGGATATCAGTAGGAGCCTTGTCATGGAAAAATGCACCTGATGCCGTGGCAGAGTTCAGCAACTATGGTAAAAACAATGTAGATGTGTTTGCACCGGGTGTTGATATCTACTCTACCATTCCGGGTTCTAAATATGAAGAAAAGAGCGGTACAAGTATGGCTGCACCAGCCACCACAGGTGTTGCCGCTTTACTGAAATCGTATTTCCCTGAGCTAACAGCGGCCCAGTTGAAGAAAATTATTCTGGAGTCGGCAGTGAAAGCCCCGGAATTGAGAGTTTACAAACCCGGAACCAAAGAGATTGTGAAGTTTGAAGATTTGTCGGTAACGGGTGGCATTGTAAATGCCTACAATGCTGTAAAAATGGCCAGCGAAATGACCGCAAAGCAATAACAAATGTTAATCAGATAAGTTATGAATCCGTAGCAGCCTCTGCTACGGATTTTTATTTTATCAAAATGAGACAATAGCAGGAGAGTAAATGAGGGTACTCTGGTTGTTTTCGGTTTATTTTGTAGAATAGTGCAAAATATTATTGATAAAATTAAAAATTGCAATGAAACGAATATTTACCCTGCTCGTCTGTCTCGCTGGTATTAGCGCGATGGCTCAAAACCTGAGTACCTATGATTTAACCTGCGAAAACCGGGTGAATCCTATCGGTCTGGACGTAACCAGGCCACGTTTTACATGGAAAATTGCCGCAGGCGGTCGTAACATTCTTCAAACAGCATACAGCATTCGGATAGCCACATCTCCCGATTTCGCCAAAAAAAATCTGGTTTGGGATTCAGGTAAAGTAAATAGTGATGAGTCTGTATTACAAACCTATCAGGGAGCTCCGCTTAAATCGGGGCAGAAATACTACTGGCAGGTAAAAGTCTGGGATAATCAGGCGAATGAGTCACCCTGGAGTACCACGGCTTTCTGGCAGACGGCCCTACTCAACCCGGCTTCTGAAATAACAGCCCAATGGATTTCGTCCGGCATTAAAGCAGATACTGCCTATGGCATAGTGCCGCAATTCAGAAAATCATTCAGCACATCAAAAAAGATTAAATCGGCTATTGCCTATATTACTTCTAAAGGATTGTATGAGGCACATATAAACGGCCAAAGGGTAGGCGATGCCTACCTGACACCCGGCTGGACCAGCTACAACAAACATTTGTTGTACCAGACATACGATGTTACCAATCTTTTAAAGCAAGGCAAAAACGCCATTGGTGTAAGCTTGGCCAATGGTTGGTACAGAGGTGAATTAGGCTGGGAGAAAAAGGTGAATTTCTATGGCAAAGAAACCGCATTGCTTTGCCAGTTAAATATAACTTATACAGATGGAAAGACAGAATCTGTTATTTCTGACGGCACTTGGAAAGTATCAACCGGGCCTATTCAATTCTCTGAAATTTATGACGGCGAAGTATATGATGCCAGACATGAGAAGGCAGGCTGGGCAACCGCTACCTTTGACGACAAAAATTGGCAGTCGGTGGTAGTAAAAAACTTCCCGAAAGATATACTGTTTGCTGCTAATCATGAATTGATTACCAAACATGAAACCTTTAAGCCTGTAAAGGTGCTAAGAACGCCAAAAGGCGAGCAGGTACTTGATTTCGGCCAGAATCTGGTAGGTTGGGTACAAATGAAGGTGTCGGGTAATGCGGGTGATAAAATTGTGCTTTCGCACGCTGAAGTGCTTGATAAAACCGGTGGGCTTTATTTTGATAACCTCAGAAACGCACTGGCGCAGGATACTTATATTCTGAAAGGCCAAGGGGTTGAAACCTACGAACCGCGATTTACTTTCCACGGGTTCAGATACGTAAGGGTAGAGGGTCTGAAAGAACCATTGAACCCCGATAACTTTACCGCTGTGGCTTTGTATTCTGATATGAAACCAACGGGCAGCTTTGAATGCTCTAATCCACTGGTAAACCAGCTACAAAAGAACATACAATGGGGGCAGAGGGGTAACTTTCTTGATGTACCAACTGATTGCCCACAACGCGATGAACGCCTTGGATGGACAGGCGACGCTGAAGTTTTTTCACGCACGGCCGCTTTCAATTTCAATGTAAACAATTTTTTCTCTAAATGGCTGAAAGATGTGGCTGCCGACCAGAATCCTAATGGCGCCATTCCTTTTGTGATACCCAATGCCCTGAAAGGTACTTTTTTTGATACCCCGGCAGGTGCAGCAGGTTGGTCTGATGCGGGTATCATCATTCCATGGAATCTGTACGTAGTATATGGCGATAAGCGCGTGGTAGAAGAACAATACCCCAGCATGAAAGCATATCTGGATTATGTACGAAAAGCCGCAAATAATGATTTATGGAATACCGGTTTCCAGTTTGCCGACTGGCTATCATACAGGGTAGATGATTCGAAAGGTCTGATTGGCCAGAAGTCTGCCATTACAGATAATTATCTGGTAGCACAGTGTTTCTTTGCTTATAATGCCAGCCTGATGATCAAAGCGGCGAGGCTCCTGGGCAAAACAGAGGAGGTAAAAGATTATGAAGCCCTTTTGGAGCGCATAAAGGCCGCGTTCCGCAAAGAATTTATGACAGCCAGCGGAAGGCTGATTTCTGAAACCCAGACAGCCTATATACTTGCCTTACAGTTTGATATGCTGCCCGAAGAATTACGCCCGCAGGCAGTAGGCCGACTGGTAGATAACATAAAAAGCTATAATTATCACCTGACTACCGGCTTTTTGGGTACGCCGTTCCTTACGCCTGTACTCACCCGTTTTGGCAGAACCGACGTTGCCTATCGGTTGTTATTGCAGGATACCTACCCGTCATGGCTGTATCCAATTAAAATGGGCGCCACTACCGTTTGGGAAAGGTGGGATTCTATGAAGCCCGACAGCACTTTTCAGGACCCAAGCATGACCTCGTTCAACCATTATTCGTATGGCGCCGTGGGAGACTGGATGTATCGGGATGTAGCCGGTATTGATGTTGATGAGTCTGGTGCAGGCTACAAGAAAATTATCATTAAACCGCATTTGGGAGACGGGCTGACCTCTGCCAGTGCCAGAATCATCACCAATTATGGTCTGGCCTCATCTGGCTGGAAAAAAGACGGCAAAAGTACGGTATACACCATTGAAATTCCGGCGAACACCACAGCTACGGTTTATTTGCCCACCACAAACGTACCTGATATTGAAGAAGGAGGCAAACCGGTTTCGTCTGATATCAAGATTGATGGCATAGACGGTAATCACACCAAATTGCTGGTGGGTTCAGGCAAGTATGAGTTCAGAGTAAGGAATTAAGAATCTAAATTGAATTATAAAACGAAAGCCGGGGCGTGTTTGCTCTGGCTTTCGTTTTTATGTTTTATGTGTAGGGTAAGAATTAGTTCTTACCACTGGTTTGCACACCTGATGGCTGATTTTGTTTAGCCTGTTGCATAGGGTTAGGCCCTTGCTGGAACGCCCTTTGTTTGAAAGCCTGAAACTTGGTTGGTTGCTCCGGTTCACGCGGGAATGCATTATTGGCTGTATCAATATCGGCAATCTCATAGAAAGGGTCAAGTGTAAACTTCTTCACTTTTTTGGTAGTTGGAAGCGTTTTCTTAATCTCTTTATCGTTTAATCGCCATATTTCAGCAGGTATTCTCACAATTTCGTTAGTGCCGTCTTCGTAATCCAGTTTCACAATAACAGGCATTGGCAAACCACCTTTATTTTTGATTTTCAAAACATAGAAGTTTTTGCCTTCTTCCAGCATTTTGCGTTCTTCTTCAGACAAGCTGGCTTTATATTGATCCGATTTCTGTTTGTCGGTAGCTGTTACGGCAAACTTATCATAAGAGTTGTAGAAGTCTCTCATCGTTGAGTCTGCCTCTACTACGGTTTGTTTAATATCTGTTTTGTTGCGGATATTGCTCAGGGTTTCGCGCTTGGCGTCAAAATCAGCTTTATCTGCCGCTTTTTTAGCAACCGGGTCCTGGTTGTCGATAGAATACCATTCAACCTCGGCAAGGTCCTGGTCAACAGGTTCTACGCCATAAAACCAGCCTTTCCAGAACCAGTCCAGGTCAACGCCTGAGGCATCTTCCATAGTACGGAAGAAATCGGCAGGCTGCGGCGATTTAAACGCCCAGCGACGTGCGTATTCTTTAAATGCATAGTCAAACAGCTCGCGACCCATAATGGTTTCGCGCAACATATTTAAACCCGTAGCAGGTTTAGCGTAGGCATTTGGCCCTAATGATATAACGTTGTCTGAGCTAGACATGATAGGCACTTGTTGTGTCTTATCGGTTTTCATGTAAGGCACAATGTATTGCGGCTCACCACGACGCGACGGGAAGTTACGGTCCCATTCCTGCTCAGCCAGATACTGGCAGAAAGTGTTCAGGCCTTCATCCATCCAGGTCCATTGACGTTCGTCCGTATTTACAATCATCGGAAAGAAATTGTGGCCAACCTCATGGATAATTACACCAATCATACCTGCTTTGGTCATTTCAGAGTAGGTGCCATCCGGCTCAGGACGCCCACCGTTGAACGATATCATCGGGTACTCCATACCACCGCCTGCAGTAGCATGGCATGAAATGGCTACCGGATATGGGTATTGAATGGTACGGTTACCATAGCTTCTCAAAGTATGTTCTACCACACGGGTTGAGTATTGCCCCCAAAGCGGGTTACCTTCTTTTGAGTAGAACGACATTGACCATATTTTGCGGCCGTTGTTATACACATCAGTCTGCATGGCATCCCAGATAAATTTACGAGACGAGGCAAAAGCGAAGTCGCGCACATTAGATGCCTTGTAAATCCAGGTTTTTTTGCCGGTTGGCTTAGCTTTCTCAGCGGCTTCTGCTTCGGCCTGAGTAACAATCACAACCGGAGTTTTAGAGTTTTTAGCCTGTTCGAAACGTTTCAGTTGTGTGGCAGACAAAACTTTGTCGTAGTTCTGGCATTCGCCGGTTGCCCCAACAACGTGGTCGTTAGGTACAGTAATTTCAACTTTATAGTCTCCAAACGGAAGAGTAAACTCTCCCTGCCCCAAAAACTGCTTATGCTGCCAGCCGTTTACGTCGTCATATACAGCCATCCGCGGAAACCAGTGCGCAATAAAGTAGTTATAGTTGCCGTCTTTAGGGAAGTACTCCATACCCGAGCGGCCGTAGTAGTCTGTAATGTTATAGTTCCAGTCGACACGGAAAGAGTAAGATTGCCCGGTTTTCAAAGGTGTGGGTACTTCTACTCTCATCATGGTATTGTTGATGGTATACACCAGATTGGCCCCGGTTTTGGCATCTTTTACCAAAGTAATTTTGTAGCCATACTCTTTGTTGCTGGCAATAGTGGCTCTTACCGAACTGGGTGCGTTGATACCCTGAATGGCTCCGAAAGACATCTGGTTTTCAATGCCGCCTGTTTTGGTTAAGGCGTTGATAGATGTTTTTTCAAACAGGTTCTGGTCTAATTGCAACCAGATGTAACGCAGTTCGTCAGGCGATTTGTTGGTGTACGTAATTACCTCTGTTCCAATAATGCGTTGGTTTGCGTCGTCCAACTCCACTTTAATGTCGTAGTCGGCTTTTTGTTGCCAGTAGTCTTTGCCCGGTGCACCAGAGGCGGTGCGGTAGGTGTTGGGTGTGGGTAGCTCGGTGCCCATTTGCTCAAAACGGGTGTTGGCATTGTATTGGGTAGTGGCCGGCATCTGCGCAAACGCCGTGAACCCCGCCAATAAACAGATAAATAGAATGGTGTTTTTCATGAATATGATGAAGGAACTTGATTGATTAACAAAAATAAATAAAAACCTGAATGATGTATATTAAAAATGTGCCCGGAGGATGGGGAAGAGACCATATTCGACTTATTTTCGACGAACCTTGGGTAAAACGGCTATTACAGCCATTTCAATATTGGCTCCGCCGGGCAAATTGGCAACGCCTACCGTGGTACGGGCAGGAAAGGTACCGGTAAAAAATTTGCCGTACAAGTCGTTTACTCTGGCAAAATTACCGAGGTCTTTCATGTAGATAGTTGTATTAACAATGTCTTCCATGCGGGCTCCGGCGGCTTCAACAATGGCTTTAATGTTTTCCATTATCTGCATGGTTTCTGGTTCTACGCCCCCATCTACCAGTTTACGGGTTTCAGGGTTCAGACCTATCTGCCCGGCTACATATAGCATGCCGTTGGCTTTTACTCCCTGGCTGTAAGGAGCAATCGGTACCGGAGCTTTGTCGGTTTTTACGATTTCTTTGTTTTGTGCAATGGCAAATGAGACAGAAAAGGCTAAAAGTGTGGTTAACAGAGGTTTGTTCATACGGTTTGAGTTTGTTTATACAATTTTCAGAATTTTGTATGTAAAATCAAAGCGTATGAAACCGTAAATGTAACAACTGTACTGCAATGTTAGTTTTTCTGTAGTGGCGCTCTTACAGGGTCATAAATTTTGCAGGCTTAGCAGTTATGCTTCATCTTTAGTGGTGCGAATCAGGTTAATGCCCGAGCTGAAAAAAATTAAACCAATAATGCCGTAAATAATAAGCGCTTTTATGTTTTTGGTGCCACCTGTGGTATTTACAAATAATACGGCAGCATAAATAAGACCGGCAATGCCTAACACGGTTAGTATTGACCCGAAGATTCTTTTAAGATTCATATAATTATTAAAGATTTATATTCATTTTAAACATGGGTATCTTTAATAAGTATTAAAAAACTATGCCACAGCCAAAAGGATTAGTTTTGACCTATAATCTTAAATTTCCATCAGCTTTTTCAGGTTATCGCCGTAGGTAGAGCCCGTTTCCAGTTTGGTGGTTTTGCTGTCTCGCATCAATACCAGGTATTTACCATTAAAATACTTTTGCAGTTCTTTAATGTGGATAGAATTAACAATAGCCGAGCGACTGACACGCACAAAATTGTCGGGTAGTTTTTCTTCCAGACCCGTTATGGTATAGTTGGTCAGGTACTGTTTGCCATCTGTTGTGTTCAGAAACACATATTTATCTTCGGCCTCAAAGTAACTGATTTCAGTTAAGGGTATAAACAGAATGCGTTCGCCTGATTTTACTGATATGGAGTGAGCCGTGGTTTGCTTTTGAGCGGGTGTGCGCAGGGCATCTTCTTTTATTTTTAACTGCTCAAGCAATTGCATCAGATTGGCGCTCAGCGAACTGTCTTCCTTTTTGTCTTCCAGTTTCTTTAGTTTTTCTATGGTTTTTTCCAATCGTTCGGCTTCTATGGGCTTCAGCAGGTAATCAATCGAGTTCTCCTCAAATGCTCTTATGGCGTATTGGTCGTAGGCGGTAGAGAAAATAACCATTGGCATATAAGACAGGTTAGCCAGCATTTCAAAGCCTGTCATGAGGGGCATTTCAATATCCAGAAATATCAGGTCTGGTTTGAGCGATTCTATTTTCTCCAGCCCTTCCTGTCCGTTATGCGCTTCATCAATTATCTGAATGGTCGTGCCATAACTAGCCAGCAGTCTCTTTAAGCGGCTTATGGCCAGTGGTTCGTCGTCTATTAATATGGTCTTTAACATACAATGCTGAATTTTTATTGAACTACACTTCTATATGTGTTTTATCGGCTGTTTCAACCGGAACTCTGATGATAATGGCTTTGAAATCGTTGTTTTGTATTTGCACACCAGCTTCATTGCCATAAATCAGGCGCAATTTATCACTGATGCTTTTCAGTCCATAGCCTCCGCTTAAATCTTCTTTAAAAGCCGGGCCGTTGTCGTGTATCTGAAAAGCAATCAGGTTGTCTTCTTTACTAATTTTTACATCAATAATACCGTGTTCGGTTATTTTAGAAATACCATGTTTAATGGCGTTTTCAACCACCGGTTGTAGCAGAAAGCGTGGAATTTTGATTGATTCAAGACCAGCTTCTATGTTAATGGCATAGTTCAGCCTGTCGCCAAAGCGCATCTGCTCAATAGACAGGTAAGATTTTACGATATCCAGCTCTTCGGCTATGGTATGAAAACTCTGGTCAGAACGGCCGGTCGTAGCTCTGAACAATTTTGAGAGCTGAATTGTCATTTCTTCGGCCTTATCGGGGTTGTCATGAATCAGACCTGTAATGCTGTTTAACGAGTTGTACAAAAAATGCGGGTTAATACGTGCCTCCAATGCGTTTAGTTGTGCTTTGGTTTTCAGCTTTTCAAGGTTCAGTAATTGGTATTCCTGTTCAGATATTTTGCGGTCCAGGTCTTTAGAACGTTGCCAGTTATAAAAAAAGACGCAAACGGCTATCATAGGTATAAACAGATATAAGGTACCCTGATTAACAAGCCAGCCATCGGTATATTTTACCGACATAATTTTCCAGTAATGGGTCCAGTAACGGCCTCCATCGTTTTCAAGCAGGTAAAATGCTTTCTGTATGAGCCGTGTTAGCATAATAACACCATAGGTAAGCACAATAAGAATGGTATACTTTGACCAGTTCTTAATCAGAAAGCGCTCTATAAAAAGTATAAAAATGGTAAGGCTTATAAAACAAGACACCCCGGTTGTGAGATTAGCCAGAAATACAGCCTTATTCTGTTCTGCTTCAAGAGAAGTAGGGTTAAGGAGTTCAAGCGAAAAATAGAGAATGCTGTTAAGCCCGTAAATAAAAAAAATGGTGTAAAGCAGCGTGTAAAATAAAAACCTGGAGTTAAGCCTGTTTATAATGCCTCTGAAATTTACTCTGAACCCCTCGGTGCGGTCTTTATAATAGCGTCTGGCCGGTTCAGGATTCTGGGTGGCGTTTTGAACAGGCGTAACCTGCGAACTGACATCTGGGGCTTTTTCTACACTGAGGCGGTCAGCCCAGGTAGGCTGTTTTTTTTTAAACTCGGTTTCCTCTATATAAGGCTCAGCTTTGGGGGCATATATTTTAACATTACCCCCAAATGACTTTAATTTTACACTTGCACCACCCCCGTTGACACTACCAGAAAGAAAACCTGAGCGGTTAATGCCCTGAAAACCCTGAATATATGGCGCACTTACCGAACCGCCGTCGGCCTCTATCTGCATGCCCTGGTTTAAGGGTAATTGTGCCTTTATGTTGCCACCGGAGGTTTCAATCCAGAGGTATTCGTTAATAGAAACCGCCTGGATATTGATATTACCACCTTTGGTAGAGGCGCCAATGTTGCCTTTCATGTTTGCAAGCCGTATGTTACCTCCGAAGGTATACGTCTTGAATTCGCCTGAAATATTGTTAGCTTTTATGTTGCCTCCGCTGGTTTTGGTGTATAGTTTTCCGCTGAAATTCTCCATTTTGAAATTACCTCCGCTTGTAGAGCAGTTAATTTCTCCCTTTGAATTATGTATCAGTATGTTTCCTCCTGAAGAAGAAAGGTCTGCCTTGATATCACAATTGCCAATCTTAATATTTCCTGCAGCTGCTTTGCCCTGAATCTCACCTGAAGAATTAGCAATTCTTACATCTCCAATGGTTGTACGGAGCATTTGCCTGCCGTTAAGGTTGTTAAGAGATATGTCGCCAACATTGGTTGTTATGACGGCGTTTATGTTTCGGGGTACAAAAATCCGGAGCGATACCCGGAAGAAACTCAGCCAGTCCCATTTCCAGAATCCATTATTGGTTGCAGCTACCCGCAGGTTGTCTCCCTGCCGGGTTATGCTTACCAGCTCATGGCCTATGTCATACGAGTTAACACTTTCTTTTTTGAACAGGTTAACTACCAGCCGCTTAGATGCATATATTTCTATCCGTATCTGGTTCTCGTCATATCCTACCAGCTCTATTCCACCGGCAATGGTCTCTGCCTGCAGATTTTGTATGCCGTCTGACGGAATATTCTTTATTTCTGATGGTAAATAGTTCATTCCTCTATTGTTTTGTTTCGTTCTACAATCCACATCACAAGCAGGGTCTCAAATACCAGTGTAAACGGAATAATAGAGATATTTTTTAAAAGAAGTATTACGGGCCATTTGCCTGCCGATTGGCTGATTAAATCTGCCGATTTCAACCAGTTAAGCAAGGGGCTGTATTCAAGCGTAGCAAATATGGCAATATTGGTAATAACCGCTACTATTACGTAAATTATTAAATTGACTAAAATAGCCAGAAAATGATGCCTTACATTGTTTTTAAAATTAGACCAGGTATCTAACCAGTCTGATTTCCTGAGTCTGAATATAGCCAGAAAATGATTGAACCCAGCCAGCGGCTGCCCCCGACCGATTACTGCAAAGATGATTAACAAACGTGCCAGGTTCACTATTACTTCAAGTAAGGTAAGAAGGCCTGCGTTAATGTTACCCCATCCGCCTTCCTGAACGAATCTGCCAAGACCGGCGATTAGCCCCAATATTGAAAAAAGTATGAAGTGTTTTTTCAGATGTTTATCTGTATTTTCAATAAGGTCTGCGTATCCTAATAAAACGGTCGATTCTTTCATTGCTTAGTTTGTTTGTGATAACAACCATCGGGCGTCTCGTTCACCCCAGTTGGGCGCAATGCCAGATGCCGGCTTAAATTTTGCGAATCTCTTAAGGGCTTCTTCAAACAACGGAGCCGACTTTTTCTTACCACCGCCATAAGCCTCTGGTGTAAAGTAGATACCCTGGGCTTCTAATAATTTGGCTCTGGGGTTTTCAGGGTTTATTTTATTGGCATTCTGCAAGCCCATACTTACGGTAGCGCCATATTTTTGCCAGCGGTCTTGCGGGGCTACTGCCATTCTTGCATTGGCTATGTAGGCTTTCAGTACCTCTATTTCATCATTGCCCGGTTGCAGTTTTTCGGCATAAGCCAGAAACTTATCGGCTTTGTCAAGCAGCAAATCTTTTTTGTCGGCCTCCGGCTCTGCAAAGCTCAGGTTGGCAAGGCCATAAGCTGCCCAGTAGCCTGGTAGCCATTCGTTAGGTTCGGCAGTTGCAATGCGTTCCAGCTGGCTTACGCCCTGCCTGGTATTTTCAGTATTTTCAAACTCGCTTAACAGGCCGATGGCGTTTTCCATTGCTGATACGTACTCGGCCTTCTGCGCAAAAGACTGAACGAAAATTAAAGATAAAAAGCTGATAGTTAAAATAATTCGTTTCATTTTTGACTATGTTTAAATGATAAATAATTGTTTGCTTCGGGTTGATGCTTCAAAATTAGACAGTACGGGAGGGACACCACAGGGCTTTCTGACGAAACCCCGCTTTGTGAGCGTGAAATTGGTTTTTGCAGGTGTAAATACTTTGTTATTTTTGACATACAATCTTATAAACTGATAGTGATGAACCGAATAGACCGGCTGATGGCCATAGTAACCACTTTGCAGTCAAAGAAATTTGTAAGTGCCGAAAGCATTGCCGAAAAGTATGAAATCAGTGTCCGTACTGTCTATCGCGACATCAAGGCGCTGGGCGAACTGGGTATTCCGGTTGGGTTCGAAAACCAGAAAGGGTATTTTGTAGTACCGGGGTATTTTCTGCCACCGGTGGCATTCAGCATTGAAGAAGCCAACGCATTGCTGCTCATGGAAAGCGTTACAATAGGGTTCGCCGACAAGTCTATCAGGAAACACTACTCGTCAGCCCTAAGCAAAGTGAAGGCTGTTTTACGTACCAGCCAGAAAGAAAAGATGGATATGCTGACAGACAATATAAGATTGCAGATACCTCAGCGGCTCAACAATGACTTTGAGTATCTGAGTAGTATTCAGAATGCCATAATAGCCAGAAATATTCTTGAAATAACCTACGTCAATAACAAAGAAGAATCAAGCAAAAGGCAGGTAGAAGCCATAGGCCTGGTTTTTTATGCTTTTAGCTGGCACATGATAGCCTGGTGCCACCTGAGGGAAGAATACCGCGATTTTAAGGTTTCACGCATTTGTTCTATTCAGGATACCGGTATCCTTTACAGAAAGAAAAACCACATCACGCTGAACGATTATCAGTTGCCGGTTGAATTCTGAAAAATTTATAGAAAATTTCAAAAACAGACTGACATAGGGTTGTCAGTGAGGCCCGTTTTCTTTGCATTATCATTCATTTAAACGCAAAAAAAACTATGTCTTTCTTACAGGAATTTTCAAACGAATTTGAGCAGGAAGCCCAAACTACCCGTAAAATGTTATCTATTGTGCCTGACGACAAGTATGATTGGAGACCGCACGAAAAAAGCATGAGCATCAGGCAACTGGCTACGCACATAGGCGAACTGCCTTCATGGATAAAAATGACCATGACAACCGATGAACTGAATTTTGCAAACAACCCTTACAACCCGGCACAGGTTAACAATACATCAGATTTAATGACCTATTTTGAAAATAACCTGAAAGAGGGGCGCGAGTACCTGAAAGAAGAATATGAAGGCCAGATTGACAAAAACTGGACGCTTCGTAGTGGTGAAACCGTTTACAGTGTAAGACCTAAAAAAGATGTGCTGCGTATGTGTCTGAGCCAGACAATTCATCACCGTGCACAGCTTGGGGTGTTTTTACGCCTGCTCAATATTCCTATACCGGGCAGCTATGGCCCGAGCGCCGATGAGGGTTTCTGATAAAATGATACCGCAACATGGAAAAACTCGATTTAAGTAAAGCTTACAAAGCTTACTATACCGCTACAACAAAGCCAACGCTGGTAAATATTGAAGCAGCCAGATTTTTGTCTGTCTTGGGCAAGGGAGACCCTTCGCAGCCTGACTACGGAACCACTTTACAGGCTTTGTATGCTACGGCTTATGCCCTTAAGTTCTTGTATAAGGCTAAGCAAAAAGATTTTATAGTGGCTAAACTGGAGGGCCTCTGGTGGTTTGACGAAACCACCAATAGCAGGGTTTCTATGGCCGAAGCCCCACAAAAAATACCCCGTAGTGAATGGCAGTATAGAATGCTGATTCGCCTGCCTGCGTTTGTAGCAGCAGAAGATATTAAAAACACTGCTGAAAATGTAGCCTATAAAAAACAGATTGCCCGGGCTGCCAGTGTTGAATTGTTCGAGATGGAAGAGGGGCTTTGCGTGCAGATGCTGCACATAGGGCCTTTTGATAAAGAGCCTGAGAGCCTCTTGCAGATTCAGGCTTTTTCAGAGGCCAGGCAGTTGCAAAGAAATGGTTTGCACCATGAAATTTATTTGTCTGACTTCAACAAAACAGCACCTGAAAAGCTGAAAACCATTTTAAGAGAACCCGTAAAAAAATTAATTATATAAACCAGCTCGAAACTATGCCAAAAGAAATAAAAAAAACCATTACAATTAAAGCTCCGGCAGCAGCTGTATGGGATGCGCTCACTAACCCCGAGAAAATAAAGCTGTATTTGTTTGGCACCGAAACCAGAACCGACTGGCAGGTAGGCAGCCCGATAGTTTTCTCGGGCCAGTGGGATGGCAAACCTTATGAAGACAAAGGAACCATACTGGCTATTGAACCCGGGAAATCGGTTACCTATAATTATTGGAGCAATATGAGTGGGTCAGACGATATTCCTGCAAATTATGCAAACATAACCTACGCATTAGAAGAAAAGACCGGCGAAACCCTGCTTACCGTAACACAGGATGGTTTAAAGGACGATGCCGCCGCTGAGCGTTCTGAGAATGACTGGGGCTATGTACTGGATGAATTAAGAAAAGTGGCAGAGCAGGGTTAATGATACAGGAGGCTGCCATTAAAACGCAGCCTCCTGTATAGTTATTTATCTGGTCTCTACTACGAAGGTCTTCAGAACACTGTAGCCTTTGGTATTACCTAATTCATTGCCAAACTCAATAGAAGACAGGTAACTGTCTTTTGAAACGATACCTTTGCTTACCAGATAGGCTATCAGCTCGTCAACATCTACTTTGCCGGCTTGCCTTTTATCTGTTCTGGCAAAGGCAACGTATGTCCAGTTAGAGCCTGCGGGCTCCCAGGTGGGCTCGCCCATGTAAAACTTATAACTACCGTTGGTAGTATTTACGGTTTCCTTAAAGGTACCAAATGGCTCAAGGTTCTGGTAATCTTCCCAAATCATAAACTCAAACTGAACATTGCCTGGTGTGGCCACCTTTGCCGAGCTAATCCAGTTATCAAATGCCAGATTATAACTTCCGCGCTCAATGTGCATTTCAATGTCATAATTCACTTTTAGCTTGCCCAACTCACCTATTTTCTTCGGCAATTGTGCGGTAGTTGTGTTCGGATACCACGGTTTTTGGCCGTAAATAACCTCAGGATAGGCGTTAATATTGGTAGCAGAAGTTGGGAAGTCCCACGACCAACCCAAAAGGAATCGTGAATCAGCATTATAATTATAAACACACAATGAATAAGAACCCGCAGCTAAACCTGTAACATTCCAGAGGTTATTTTCAACCATAAATTCGCCCGTCTGAAAAGTTTTAAAAGCCTCACAACTTTTAATGGTAGACTGGGCAATTAATAGCTTACCCTCTTCGTCTCTGAAACTATTCAGCGTATAATTGTTTTTAACCTTGCCATCCTCAGCAGTAATGCTAACTGTTAGCGCTTTATCAACGCCTACTTCCTGGCCAACGCTGATGTTGGCAGTTGCATTAGCAGATGCCTTAAATGATTTGATGCTGATAGTGCCGTCGGCATTATAAGGCAATTCTTTCTTTAACACAATGGTAGCATTGCTTACTGTTCCGGTATAGTCGGCGCCTTTATAAGCAAACACAATTTCTGTCAGTGCCGCTTCTGTTGATGCGGCAGCTATCTGCCAGTTAATTTTGTAGGTCTGCTTGGTTACGCCATCTTCTGCCGTTACAAGAATATCGGTTTGGGCGGTTGTTAGTTTGTCTCCAGCCTTCATGTTTACAGTTGCTCCGTTAGAAGCGGTGATGGTTTTGACGGCCACTTCTTTAGCACTGTAAGGAATAGCCTTTTCCAGGCTAATGTTATTTCCGGTAATGGTGGTGGCATAAACTGTTCCGGCGGTTTCAAATTCCAGCTTCACTATTTTGGCCTCGCTGGACTTGGCTGCAGGTTGTTCGCTGGTACAAGAAATAACGGCGGTAAATAGCCATAGCAGATAGCAAAAAAGATAGTTCTGTTTCATGTTTGGTGGTTCAAGTTAATTGTTCTTTGGTTCAAATTTCGGACATTCAAAGATAAATTAACTTTCTGTGTGCGCAAGTGCGCTGTTAGCGAAGAGCGGGGTATTTGAGAGAAAATCCGCCTTTTATTAACATATATAGTTTTTTTTACGGTCATAGTGCTTTTACATTATGGGTTTTTCCTGGCGTGCGTTTCCAACTCTTACAAGTTATCCAGATCTGCCTCTTTAGGTTTACTCATTTGTTTTGATAGATTGATGGAAACCCCGAGAAAGAAAGTCCGGTACATGGGGGGTATTACTTCAAAGCGTTGCTTGCCATCAGCAGAATAACGATACCCGAATACATTTTTACGGGCAAACAGATTGTCTAAAGTAGCATAAAATACCATAAAGTTACCCTTGACGGTGCGTATGTGGCTGGCAGATAGACTTACGTTTTCATAAGGTCTGGTGTACTGAGGCGCAAACGATGTAGTAGCGAAATCATAATTGGGCCTGCCGCTTGTATGGGTAAAGGTTACACCTGCGTTGGTACTTATTTTCTCAAAAAACTGCTTGTAAACTACACTAACATTATGTTTTGAAGCAAAAGTAGGCATGGTTTCTTTCTGGTAGTTTCTGAATAATCGCTCGGTATCCAGAAAAGAATAGGTCAGCCAGAACTCACCGCTTTTTATGCTTTTCTTGTCTCTGTAAAATACATCAAAGCCTTGTGCAAAGCCTTTGCCTTTGTTGTCAGTCGGCCCGGTTGTGAAACGGTATGGGTTCGGGTCATAATAGCTGGTATGCTCTAAAACCAGGTTTTTGTAGTCTTTCCTGAAACCTTCCATTCTGAAAGTTCGGTCATTTTTAATAATCTGGTAATTCAAAATCAGGTGGTTTGCCAATTCATAATCCAGATTACGGTTCAGGTACAAATAGTTTTTCTCTGGTGTTTGGTAGAATTGCCCTGCCGCCAGCGATACCTGGCTGTACTGCCCGGTTTTATAGGCCAATGAAACCCGCGGAGCAATATTTGCCTTGTCAATCGCACTGGTATATTCTGTCCTCAGTCCAAGTCTTCCGGCCAGTTTTGGGGTAATGTATAATTCGGTTTCTGTAAACGCCGCGCTGTAATTATCCTGCAAGCTGAAATCGTAATGATTATAGATGTTGCCTGTTTTAATGGCATGAAATTCGGCTCCAAATAAAAATGAGCTGGCGTTGTTTTTACCAAATAGCCGGGTTAATACTGTTCGTATTTGTGTGCGTTCGTCCAGGCGGTCGCCGGCATCATTACCAATTTTTATCTTATCTGTATTGCGGCTATAAGATAAGCCTGTTAGCAATATCCATCGGCCTTCATCAAAGTTAACCTGGTAGGTACCATTGGTAAATAGGTTTTTGTTCTTCAGATTGAATTTATAAAATGAGTCTGTGGACTGATAAGTAGGGAATGAGATGATTGACTGATTTTCAGCATAGCTGCCGTAAATTTTCAGGTTGCTGTTTTTAGTAAGATTTTCATTAATGGTCAATGAGGTATTGAGGCCCTGCGGTACTTTATCAAACGCAATGTTTGATTTCATCAGGTTAAAAAATGGGGTAAGGTTGGTGTAGTAAAGTGAGCCGGAAATGCTTCCCTTGTGCGTATAAGTAGCGCCCAGGCCAGCCATATTGGCGTTGATGTTCCAGCCGCTGGCATCATCGGTTTTGTCGCGGGTTTGCAGCAGCAATACCGACGAAAGAGCCTGCCCGTATTGTGCTGAGTATCCGCCTGTACTAAAGGCCGTACCTTTAAACATAAAGGGTGTAAAACGCCCGCGTTGAGGCACATCAGGCGTACTGCTGAAAAACGGATTCTGAACTATCATGCCATCAATAACGGTTTTGGTTTCGTTGGCTGAGCCGCCTCTTACAAACAGCCCTTCCTGCTCGCCAACTCTCTGCGCACCCGGTAAAAGCTGCATAACCGCTGTTATATCAGCGCCGCCTCCGGCAGTGGTTACAATATCTAATGGTTTCAGCATTACCATTTTTTTACTGTCCGATGCCTCAAATGTTCCGGCTGTAATAGTTACCATATTCAGGACATTCATCGACTCCTGCATTCTGATATTGATTTCGGTTGTGCCACCGGCTAGCTTTATTTTTTGCTCGTAATTATCATATCCCACAAAACTGGCTACTAAAGTGGCTGTATCTTTTTTACTGGTCCTGAATAGATAGCCTCCTTCGGCATCGCTGGTGGCGCCATCATAGCTGCCTTTAATATAGATGTTGGCACCCGGAATGGCCTCTCCCTTTTTGTCGGTTACTTTGCCTTTAATGTTGGTCTGCCCTTTTAAAATGGGTATAAGAAACAGATAAAACAGAATATAAGGTATAAGCTTTGTCATAAGTATGCTGGTTTAAATGATGATGCAAACCTATCGGATTCGGGTTTGACAGGGTAGGGATTTCTGACAAAAGCTGATTTTTCAAGAGTAAATTCTGATTATTAAAGGATAGATGCGTGCGTGAAAAAGCAGGATCTTGGCTTAGCTGCCAATAGGAATGAATGACTTTGAGTTACCGGGTTCCGTTCATCCTTCAATAGCACCGTTTATCATAATAATTGCAATAGCAAGGTACTATGTATAACAATGTATCTAGCATTGCATTATATTTGTTTATCGAAACGATTTCAAACCGTTTTAATAACAAATAATTATGAAAAAGCTATTTAACTTATTTTTGATTGCTGCTCTGGGGCTTGTGTTCTTTTCGTCTTGTGAAAACAAAGGGGATATTTCTATTTCGCATAGCGAAACTCATGATTTGTATAAATTTACTGCCAGGTATCCCGAAAGGTTTACTAAAGAAGTGCAGCAGTATCTGGATGAGGAACTTGAAAACGAAAGCGACTTTTCTTTTGAAAATGCACGTTTGGATGCTGATATGGTGCTTGATAATAAGATGGCATTTTACATCAGGATGTATCCGGGTAGTTTAAAGATTGAGATGGATAAAACCAAAAACTCGTACGAAAACTATGCCCGCATGAAGAAAATGGGCGAAGGACTGGGCAAGATTTTAAAGGATGAAAACTAGTAAATTTAATCAGCCTGCACCTTAAACATTTGTTTTAAGATGCAGGCTGATTAAGCGTAGTAATTAATTAATGAGCTGGTTTATATTGGCCTTTTATTTGAAATGCAGCGAGCCAAAAAACTCAGGTCTATGAAAAGCCGGAGTTTTACCGCTCATGGTTGGGCTCCAGCATAAGAAATCACATTCTTTGGGGTTACATTTCCAGTCGCCTTTCTTGTGCGATTGCGTAGATACAATTCTATAAAAGTTGGCTCTGTAATCTTTTGTATTTCCTGAGCCAATCAAGCTCAGCGGTATTTGCAAAGTGCCACTCCAGGTATCGTCTTGCGTTTTTACACTGTGTTTGATACCGGCCTTTGCATAGTCTATCATTTCGGTCGAATTCCCTCCGCCATGTCCTTTGGTAGGGTTATGTATCTTCCCAATCCACAATACATTATTGGGGTTTATTTCCAGTTCCAGATATCGCTCAGGTACTTCGGTTCCTTCAGCTATAAAGACCTCAAACACTTCCTGATTATACATTTCTGTGTTATGTACCTGATAAGTGTTTTCTTTCCAGTAGGGGTTCTGGTGGCACTCAAAGGCAACATAAAGGTATTGGTCGTCATATTTCAGCTTTACCAGTGTTTCCTGCGTTGCGGTTTGGCCGGTGGTTGAATGCCTGAAATACTTGCTGTCGAGGTCTTTCCACTCGTTTTTTGATAAAGAAACGCTATAATCAGGGGTTGACATAATCATTAAGAGAATAAATGAGTACAGAATATGAAACATGGTATAGGCAGAAGTGAGGTGGTTAAATAAAAACGTCAGAATCTTTTGGATTCTGACGAATATAGAAATCAAGATTCAGGTCAGGCAATTATCATATTATGATACACATTCTGCACGTCGTCATCTTCTTCCAGTTTTTCTATCAGTTTCTCAACGTCAGCGGCCTGTTCTTCCGTAATAGTTTTCATATCGGTCGGAATCCGCTCAAAATCGGCCTGTAGTAATTCAAAGCCTTTCTCTTCCAGAAATTTCTGAATAGCGCCAAAGGCGGTAAACTCGCCGTAAATATTAACTTGGTTGCTTTCTTCATCAAGAAATACCTCTTCAGCACCAAAGTCGATTAACTCAAACTCCAGTTCTTCCACATCGATTTTGTCGTTCTTGGCAATCTTAAAGACCGACTTCCTGTCGAAAATGAAATCCAACATACCCGAGGTACCCAGGCTGCCACCACATTTGCTGAAATAACTGCGCACATTGGCTACCGAGCGGTTGGTGTTGTCGGTGGTACACTCAACCAGTATGGCAATGCCATGTTGGGCGTATCCCTCGTAAACCATCTCTTTGTAGTCTTCCTGCTCTTTAGAAGATGCTCTCTTAATGGCATTTTCAACGTTGGCCTTTGGCATATTGGCAGCCTTGGCATTTTGTATGATGGCTCTCAGGCGCGAGTTGCTGTTAGGGTCCGGGCCGCCAGATTTTACGGCAATGGCAATATCTTTACCAATACGAGTAAATGTTTTGGCCATTTGCCCCCAACGCTTCATTTTACGAGCTTTTCTGAATTCAAACGCTCTTCCCATAATATATCAAGTAAATGCTAATTTTTAATAATATTCCGGACACGGTCTTTTTTGATGACACCGCCGGTAGTTCAGAGCGCGAAATTAGAAAAATTTACTTTAATAATCCACTTATTTTGTTCGGTATGGTAAATGTTTGGCTACCTGTGCAATCAACTGGCTGGTCAGGTGGTGGGGGGTATCCATGCGGTTGTTTGGGCGCTGTTTCATATTGGTTTTCCACAGCAGCTCTCCGGTGGCTGCATCATACAGATTCACATTGGCCTCAACACCGTCGTTCCCCATATAAGAGGGCATCATAGAGTACCGGTTCTGGCGGCTGATAACTACCTGCAACTGGCCCCAGATTACGGCGTCTACCCCTAATATACGTGCCAGCTGAGCTTTGTCATGCCTGCCTATGTCTTCCAGCCTGATACCACTGCTTGCCAGTATGCTGTTGGTTTTGGTGAAATCCTGAAACGCCAGTTCGTATCTTCCTTTTTCTACCTGCTTGGCGGCGTAGGCAAATAGTTCTTTCTGGGTATCAAGGCTTGCTTCACGTTCCTGCTGGCTGAAAAATCTTTGCGTGCGGGTATCAGGATTCCGGTTTACGGGGTTTTCAAACTGCACATCAAATGGTAATATGGCTATGCGTTGGTGGGTAGCTTTTGCTTTAGAAAAATTATCTGAAAGAAAATCTCTTTGAGCAGAACAGCCCGACAACAATATTCCCAGAATAAGGAGGGTAAATAAATTTTTATTTATGTGTCTGGTTCTCATTTTATTATTGATTTAACAAGTATTTAACGAAATTTGACAAATTTTCTTTTGTGTTGTTTCACGATTTTTTAAATCGTAGGGTTATCTTTAGAATTCTTTCTTTTTGAAAAGATTAACCGTTTAACCGTCTTTTAATTTCACGCCTACAAGCAGCTATTTTTCATGAGGCATTTTGCAATTGGTATCATCCTGCGTATTAGTGTTTTAAGTGTAACACTTCTGGCAATGGTTTATTATTTTTTACAGAACCAGTGGTCGGCAGTGGGCTTGTTTGGTATTTTGTCGGCACTCGTATTTTTCTGGATTTTCACTTATACTACTTCTATTAACCGGAAGCTGGCCCGTTTTTTTGAGTCTGTGCGGTATTCTGACTTCGCCGTTAAGTTTCGGTCTGATAACAAACTGGGCCGAAGTTTTGAAGAGGTAAACCAGCAATTCAATGGAGTTCTGGAGGCCTTCCGCCAGGCACGCGCCGAAAAAGAAGCTAACCTGCACTATATTAACACTATTGTTCAGCACGTAAATGTAGGGCTTTTATCTTACGATTCGTCTGGCAACATTGAGCTCATAAACAATGCGGCCTTTCGTATTTTAAATATTTATCGTTTGCGCAATATCAGCGAGCTTTCTAAAACCGCCCATGCTGAATTGTTTGACATCCTGAACAATATCTCTTCTGGCAGTAAGGCGCTATATCAGACAGCTAACGAAAAACAGATATCTATCAACGCTGCCACCGTGAGCCTCAGGGGGCGTGTTATTAAACTAATTTCGTTGCAGAACATTCAGTCTGAGCTGCAACAGAAAGAATTGGAAGCCTGGCAGAACCTGACCAAAGTGTTGCGCCATGAGATTATGAACTCTGTAACGCCGATAGTATCACTAGCCAGCACCATGCGTGAAATTATTGAGCTTGATTTAAGCAAGGAAGAGGGTATTCAGGAAACTGTTAACGACCTGAAAGAAGCCTTGTTTACGATAGAAAACCGTAGCAAGGGTATTATGAACTTTGTAAATGCCTACCGCGAGTTTACAAGCATACCCAAACCGAAGTTTGAAGAAACCACCTCTAAAGAATTAATAGCTCAGGTGCTAAACCTGGTTCAGCCGCAATTGAAAGAGAAACAGATTGAGTTAAAAACAGACTTTAAAGAGAGCTTTGATTTAATGGCCGATACCGAGCTGATAGCAATGGTGCTGATAAACATTATAAAAAATGCAGTTGAAGCTACGGAGTCTCGTTTGAATCCTCAGGTAAGAATCAGAACCTTTGAAATTGATGAACAGAAAATAGTTGAAATTGGCGATAATGGCAGCGGTATTGAGCCTGAAGCGCTTGAAAAGATATTTATCCCGTTTTATACCACCAAGAAAACAGGCTCGGGCATTGGTCTGAGTTTGTCGAGGCAGATAATGCAAATGCATGGCGGTAACCTGAAAGTATTTTCAAAAGTTGGCGAAGGCACCCGGTTTCAGATTATTTTTTAGAAGCAAAAAAAAGGCCCGAAATCAAAATTCCGGGCCTTTAAACTTAGTATTTCTTGGCTAATTATGCTTCAGTTTCGTCACCGGCTACTGCTGCTGGAGTTTCCTCAACTG
Organism: Emticicia sp. 21SJ11W-3; assembly: GCF_024138715.1. Taxonomy (GTDB): domain Bacteria; phylum Bacteroidota; class Bacteroidia; order Cytophagales; family Spirosomataceae; genus Emticicia; species Emticicia fluvialis. The sequence goes on along the minus strand of NZ_CP092074.1, from coordinate 4,670,547 downwards.
CTGCTGGTGTTTCGTCTACTGCACGTTTAGCTTCTTCTTCTTCTTGCAGAGCGGCGTTATCTTTATCCATTTTACGCTCCATGATACCTTCTTCAATAGCCTTACCTAAAGCAAGTGTCCCGACTTGTCCACCTCTTAAATTTAAAATCATAAGTTGCTGAAATAGAGTATATTAACTCTATTAATTTTGTAATTTGCTGACCTAATGGGTCAAAATGTATAAAATCAGGCAAATAAAATATTCAGAAAGTTCGGTTTCTATCCAGGTTTATAAGATTGAAAACAGGAAGCGAGTCATTGTTCGCCACATCGGCACTGCTCGTAACGAGCAGGAGAAATCTGACCTACTTGTTCTTGCTAATGATTTTATTGAAAAAATCTCTAAACAACTTTTTCTCTTTGAAGACCAGCAAGCAGGCAATGTATTTTATATCAGACAAACCGAATTTATCGGGGTTCATTATACTTTTCTTTATGATGTACTATCCAAAATTATCCTTGCCATCGGTTTTGACAAGCTAAACAATACTCTGCTTCTGGATTTGGTCATTATGCGGATAATGGAACCGGCCTCTAAACTTCGTTCTATTGCGCTTCTGGAGGAATATTTTGGTATCAAACATCGCAGACAAAATTATTATAAGACTGCTCCTGAGTGGCTTAAACTAAAGTCGAAAGCCGAGGGCATTGCTCTCGCATTTGCCAGGAAGCATTATGCCTTTAATTATGACTTATTGTTTTATGATGTCACTACCTTGTACTTTGAGACTTTTGAAGAAGATGAATTGCGTAAGAATGGATTTTCTAAAGATAATAAATTCCAACAACCACAAATTTTAGTGGCACTAATGGTCAGTAAAGAGGGATTTCCGATAGCTTACGAAGTCTTTGCTGGCAATACTTTCGAGGGGCATACCATCATTCCCGTTGTAAAAAGTTTCATCCTTAAAAATAAGGTAAAAAACTTTACAGTAGTGGCTGATGCGGCAATGATTAGTACCGAAAACATTGAGGCGCTAAGAGAAAATGACATCAGCTACATTGTAGGAGCCAGATTAGGTAATCTTTCCCATGAGTTGATAGAGGCAATAGACAAAAGTATTTTGCGTGAAGATGGCAAAAGCATCCGCATCAAAACAGACAAAGGATATTTGGTTTGCAGCTACTCCACAGTCAGGTATCGTAAGGATAAGTATGAAATGGAAAAGCAAATAGAAAATGCTAAATACATCATCGAAAACCCCTCCAAAAACAAAAAGCTAAAGTTCACCACCACGAAAGAAGAAATTATAGCACTCAACCAGAAACTAATTGATAAAACACAAAAGATTCTGGGAATCAAAGGCTATTATACCAATATAGAAGAAAGCCTTCTCAGCAATGATACCATCATAGAACGTTATCACGAATTGTTCAGAATAGAACAGGCTTTCCGAATAGCTAAAAGCGATTTACAGACAAGACCCATATTTCACTACAAAGAAGAACCTATCAAGCTACATCTGTTAATTTGCTTTACAGCACTGGTTATATCCAAGCACATAGAACTTCAAACAAACAAATCCATCCGCAAATGTATCCATGAATGTAAAAGGATAACAACGGCAAGGCTAAAAAACAAGATTACAGGAAAAGAAATAAAAATAAAGGCAAATCTAAACCCAGTAATCATGGAAATCCTAAGAAAAATTAACTTGCTGACCTAATTTGAACAAGTCAGGAAATAGTTGAAATTGGCGATAACGGCAGCGGTATTGAGCCTGAAGCGCTTGAAAAGATATTTATCCCGTTTTATACCACCAAGAAAACAGGCTCGGGCATTGGTCTGAGCTTGTCGAGGCAGATAATGCAAATGCATGGCGGTAACCTGAAAGTATTTTCAAAAGTTGGCGAAGGCACCCGGTTTCAGATTATTTTTTAGAAGCAAAAAAAAGGCCCGAAATCAAAATTCCGGGCCTTTAAACTTAGTATTTCTTGGCTAATTATGCTTCAGTTTCGTCACCGGCTACTGCTGCTGGAGTTTCCTCAACTGCTGCTGGTGTTTCGTCTACTGCACGTTTAGCTTCTTCTTCTTCTTGCAGAGCGGCGTTATCTTTATCCATTTTACGCTCCATGATACCTTCTTCAATAGCCTTACCTAAAGCAAGTGTTACCAAAGCTACTGATTTGTAGGCATCATCATTGGCTGGGATCGGATACTCAACCGACTCAGGGTTTGAGTTAGTATCGCACATGGCAATTACCGGTATACCCAAACGGTGTGCTTCAGCTACGGCCAGGTGTTCACGTTTTACGTCAACAACAAACAAAGCAGCCGGAAGTCTTGATAAATCAGCTACACCACCCAATAATCTTTCCAATTTGATACGCTCGCGGTCTAGCATTAGGCGCTCACGTTTAGCAAGGTTGCTCGCTGTTGCTTCGTCTTTCAACATACGCTCAACGTTTTGCAATTTTTTCAAAGATTTCTTGATAGTAGCAAAGTTTGTTAGCATACCACCTAACCAACGCTCAGTAACGTAAGGCATTTTCAAGCGTTTTGCTTCTTCTGCCACTATTTCCTGTGCTTGTTTTTTGGTTGCAACAAACATGATTTTACGACCAGAACGAACAATACCTTTTACCACTTGTTGTGCGTCTTCTAAACAAGCTAAAGTTTTGTTAAGGTCAATGATATGGATTCCGTTTTTCTCCATGAAGATATACGGAGCCATTTTCGGATCCCATTTACGGGTAAGGTGACCAAAGTGTACACCTGCATCCAGAAGGTCTTTGTACTGTAATTGTGCCATTTTTGGTAAAATGATAAAATGTTGAAAAAAATTAAATTACGCAGCACAGCACGTCGGCATCACTGTAAGTGCTGTCTGGACAAAAGAATTTACGAATTACACGCAGCAGGCGAAATAAAGACTTCGCAACAGCCGGATGTAATTCGTAAATAATATTAACGTTTTGAGAATTGGAATCTCTTACGAGCTTTACGGCGACCGTATTTTTTACGTTCAACCATACGAGAGTCACGAGTTAAGAAGCCTTCTTTTTTCAATGCCGGGCGGTTCTCTGTGTTAGCTTCACACAATGCGCGGGCAATTGCCATACGCACTGCTTCTGCCTGACCAGCAATACCACCACCTTGTACATTTACTTTAAGATCGTACTGACCAGTTGCATTTACGGCAGTAAATGGTTGGTTCAATACAATTTGAAGAATTTCAGAAGGGAAGTACTCCTTTAATTCACGACCATTCACAGTAACTGCTCCATTACCCTGTTTCATGTAGATACGGGCAACGGCTGTTTTTCTTCTACCTACTGCGTTGATAACTTGCATTATTATATAGGATTTTGAAAATTTTCTAAAATTATAAATTATTACCCGTTGATATTACAGCTCAATTGTTTTTGGCGTTTGCGCTGCATGTGGGTGATTTGGTCCTTCGTAAACATACAGATTTGTATATAGACGACGTCCCAAACGACCTTTTGGAAGCATACCTTTTACAGCATACTCAACTACACGACGACCGTCTTTTGCCATTAACTCACGAGGAGTAGCAAAACGTTGACCACCCGGATGACCCGTGTGACGAACGTAAACTTTGTCGGTCATTTTCTTTCCTGTCAGGCGGATTTTCTCGGCATTGATAACAATTACGTTATCACCGCAATCTACATGCGGAGTATAGTTGGTTTTATGCTTACCACGAATGATGTTAGCAATCTGGCTGCACAAACGACCCAATACTTTGTCGGTTGCATCTACAACCACCCATTCTTTATTAGCGGTTTCGTTATTTGCCGAAATCGTCTTGTAACTTAGATATTTCACTATTTTTAAATGTTAAATGTGTTTGAAAAAAGCTGTTGCCATTCGTAATTCAGTATTTGCCCCCAAAAGCTTATACTAATAACTGTGGCTTTTTTTCGACAATTTTTAAGGTGTTGAAACAACACATAGCAACTCCGGAATCAGTCACTTCTCAAAATTGGATGTCCCCTTGAACTAACGGGCTACGTCTCAAGGGAGTATTTTGGGGCTGCAAAATTAGAGATTTCCTGAAATAAAAGCAATTGTTTCTCTTTTTTTTATGCTAAATCATTGAAAATTAGTTCGTTTGGTCTTTACAGCCTAATTTTGCACCATGCCGGCAGCCATAAACTTTTTGATGAAGGCATAAAATATACCATTGCAGTTTACATACTTTAGTGGTTTTGTATAAAAGAGCCAAAAAAGAAAAGTAAATACCTTAAAAAGTACCTGAGCGATAGCGTGAATAGTTAAAATATTTAAAAAGTATCTGAAGGGTAACAGAACCTTACCCGGCAAATTAAAAATGACATTAAAAACATATTTTCTGCAGGTAAAAGAAGTTGTTACTGAAACCCCAGACAGCGTTACTATTTATTTCTGGCATCCATTAAGCGAGCAGATTAAATATAAAGCAGGGCAGTTTATTACAGTAAAAGTGCCATTAGACGGTAAAAAAGTACGTCGCAGCTATTCCATGTCTACCTCGCCTCATACTGATACCGCTATTGGTATAACAGTAAAAAGAGTAAAAGGCGGGTTGGTTTCCAACTACCTGAACGATAAAGTTAAAGTAGGAGACTTTATTGAGATTGTAGAACCAATGGGTAACTTTTTTGTAGAACCTGACGCCCAACATAGCCGCCATTTGGTTCTTTTTGCGGCAGGCAGTGGTATTACGCCGCTGATGGCCATTGCAAAATCTGTTCTTAAAGTAGAAACAGGGTCAAGAATAACCCTTGTTTATGGTAATCGCAGCGAAGGCAGCATTATTTTTAAGGACAAAATTGAAGAAATGGAGCGTACCTATCGAGAGCGCCTAAAGGTGCATCATATTTTGTCTCGCCCCTCAGATTACTGGGTGGGGCAGGTAGGGCGCATCAGCCAGGGCATCGGTATCCGTTTCATGAAAGACTCGTTCACCGATTTTGCCAAAGACGAATTTTTTCTCTGTGGCCCTGCCGGTATGATGGAAGACATCATCAAAGGCCTTAATATATATGATGTAAGCAAGAGTAGGATTCACCGCGAGAATTTTCATGCACCCATGCTGGATGAAGTGTTTGTAGAAGAGAACGACGACTCCCTTAAACCCCAGCTGATAAAAGTTATCTATGAAGGAGAAGAACACGAATTTGAAGTAAAGCCACACCAGAGTATTCTGGAAGCGGCTCTTGACATTGATATTGACCTGCCTTACTCTTGCCAGGCTGGTATGTGTACAGCCTGTATGGGTAAATGCGTTTCTGGTAAAGTAAAAATGGACGAAGAAGAAGGCCTTACCGAAAAAGAGATTCAGCAGGGCTACATTCTTACCTGTGTGGCACACCCACTTACCCCGGGAGTAGTGGTTGAAATTGATTAAAAATAAATTAAAATAGGTCTATACGAATTGAGCCAATTAAAATGAAGGCTTAACTTTACTTGAAGAAAAAAGCTTCTGGCTGGTGTTAATAATTTAAATGGGAGGATTTTTTAGTGAGGAAGATAATAATTGCGGGGGCTTTTGTTCTGACTTTGTTTACTGTAATCAGTTCTTTTACGCGGTCCCCTGACAAATCTAAAGACTATCTGCAAACGCAAGGAAAGTGGGCCGACAGCCTGCTGGCCTCAATGACGCTGGACGAAAAAGTAGGGCAATTGTTTATGATGGCCACCTACTCTAACCGCACCGAAAAATACTATCAGCAGGTTGAAAACAACATTGCTAACTACCATATTGGCGGGCTTATCTTTTTTCAGGGCGGGCCTCACCGCCAGGCCAGATTAACCAATCGTTATCAGCAACTTTCACGCGTTCCGCTTATGATTGGCATAGATGCCGAATGGGGCCTGGGAATGCGTTTGGACAGCGTTATTGATTTTCCGAAACAGATTACCCTGGGGGCCATTCAGGACAACGCCTATATTGAGCGATTCGGACAGGAAGTAGGCCGGCAATGCCAAAGACTGGGTATTCATATCAATTTCGCACCCTCTATTGATGTTAACACCAATCCAGACAACCCTGTAATCAATTATCGTTCATTCGGGGAGTCGCAGATAAATGTAGCAGAAAAAGGGCTGGCTTATGTACGGGGCATGAAACGCTATCATGTAATGGGCAGTGCCAAGCATTTTCCCGGTCATGGCGATACCGACCAGGATTCGCACCACACACTGCCTGTAGTAACGCACTCAATGAAAAGGCTCAATGAGGTTGAGCTTTATCCTTTCAGACGCCTGATTGCCGATAGTATCGGTACCGTCATGACAGGCCATTTGTTGGTGCCTGCTCTGGAAGCAAGAGGGAATACGCCTACGTCTATATCTGAACGGATAGTTACCGAAATCATTAAAAACCAGATGGGTTTCAGAGGGCTTACAGTAACTGACGCCCTCAATATGAGAGGCATTACGCAAGGCTTGCAACCCGGCGAGCCTGAGTTTCTGGCATTTATGGCCGGTAATGATATTTTACTGCAAACCGGCAACTTACCTGCCGCGTTTAACCGCATAAAGAAAGCTGTTGAAACCGGCCAGATACCAACAGATGTGCTGGATGCCCGGGTAAAAAAAATTCTGATGGCTAAATACTGGGCCGGGCTTGGCAATTATAAGCCTGTTGATATGGCTGGGTTGGGTGCCGACCTGAACGGAAGAAAATCGCTGGAATTGAAAACCGCTCTTTTTGAACAGGCAGTAACCGTTGCCCGAAACCAGGATAATCTTATTCCTTTCAATCATCTTGACACCCTCTCTTTTGCTTCTGTTGCCATCAGTGCTGACTACGACAATGAATTTCAGAAAACGCTCAGTCAGTACGCCAATTTTAAAAATTTTGTAGTGCCATTCAAGCCCGGTTCTGAAAAAGACATTGCCTGGGTATTAGACGAGGCCTCAAAATATAAAGTTGTGGTGGTTAGCGTGCACGGTATGAATAGCCGTGGCGACAGAAACTATGGCGTAACTCCGGCCACGCTGGATTTTATCCATCAGCTTGGCAAAAGAACCCACGTGGTAGTATGTGCTTTTGGTAACCCTTACGGTTTAAGATTATACAGCCACACCCGGAATCTGATATGTGGTTACGAAGACGATCCTGCCTCTCATCGGGTGGTGCCTCAGATATTGTTCGGCGCTTTACCGGCCAGAGGAAGGCTTCCGGTTTCAATTGATAACGACCTGAAAGTTGGTGCCGGCATTCAGACCCAAAGGCTTGGTCGTGTTTCTTTTGGCGATGCTGAAAGTGTGGGCATGAACGGGCAGAAGCTGGACGAAATAGCACAGGTAGTAAAGCAGGGGATAGACAACAGGGCTTTTCCGGGCTGCCAGGTTCTGGTAGCCAGAAAAGGCCGAATAGTATATAACCGGAGCTTCGGAACTTTAAGATACGGTTTATATGAACCGGTAACCAACCAAACCCTGTACGACATCGCCTCTATGACCAAAGTCTCGGCTACATTACAGGGTGTTATGATGCTCAACGAGCGTGGCGCCATTGATTTGAATGAAAAGTTAAGCACTTATCTGCCAGAGCTGAAAGGCAGCAATAAAGAAAAAATGCTGATTTCAGATATTCTGTTGCATCAGGCCGGGCTGGTTGCATTTATGCCCTTCTGGGAAAAAACCAAAACCGGTAGCACCTACAATCCTGAATATTACAGTTTCAGCAAAGACAGTCTGCTAATGCCTGCCAATTTACAGGTGGCCGGTAATCTGTACATAAAGCCGGCAATTAGAGACTCGGTATGGAAATGGGTCATTGACTCTAAACTCATAAACACACAAGACCGGCAGGGCGGTTACCGCTATACTTACAGCGACCTGGGCCTGATTATGATGCAAAAGCTGGTTGAACGGATAACTAACCAACCTTTGGAAGAGTTTCTGGAACAAAATTTATACGAACCACTGGGCATGACCTCTACCATGTTTAATCCACTGCTTAAATTCCCGAAGACTACCATTGCGCCTACTGAAAACGAAGCAGGTTATAGGGCTTCACAGATTCAGGGAACGGTGCATGACCCTAATGCCGCACTTCTAGGCGGAGTATCAGGCCATGCAGGGTTATTCAGCAATGCATCAGACCTGGTAAAACTATTTCAGATGAATCTGCAAAACGGGTATTATGGCGGCCGCCAATATCTTTTTCCTGAAACCACACGCCATTTTGCCCGCAACTATACACAAAAAAGCCACAGGGGATTAGGCTGGGATAAACCCGGCGATTCAGACAGCCCCATTGTAGGCAGTTCGGCTTCGCCTAACAGTTACGGGCATTCCGGTTTTACCGGCACCGTTGTTTGGGTAGACCCAGACCGCGAACTTATCTTCATTTTCCTCTCAAACAGGGTTTACCCTGTTTCTACCAACAACAAAATCAATACCTTAAGAATCAGAAAGCGTATTCATGAGATAATCAATGAATCGCTCGTGCTGCAATAGGCATCTATCATCATTGTTTAACAATTCTGAATGTTTGGCCTTCATGAGTTTTAATAATATAACTGCCTGAGGACAATTTGGATATATTAAAACCATTTACAATTTCTTGAGAACTGATAACTAAAGAATTTGTTGTTTCGGCATAAATCTCAAAAGAAACAGGCTTATTAAACTCTATCCAATCAGTTGAATTTACCGGATTTGGATACGCAACAAATCTACTGGGTAACTCTATCGGTTCTTCTTTTGCAAATGAAGTTTTATTGTCGACAATACTGTCATAAATCGCCTTTAAAAGAGAGTTGTTTATGTCACTATTCATATCACTCCCAATAGACCATATCATAACCCCACTACATTTGTTAGTTCTAGCAGATTTGGTCTTTGTAGAAATCAAATTTGTTCCGTTGTAGTAAACTTTAGGGTGTATTTTATTCAAATATGAGTCGTAAATATTTGTCGCGTAATTCTTGGTTTTATTAGAGGCTAGTGTTTTGTAAATATCAAAGAAAGGTATCTCCGGATTACTATTTCCTCTGCTTTTTAAAGGAACTCTCCCATAAAAAGGTAATCCCATTACAATTTTTGAGGGGACAATATTTTTTGTGCTGTTCCAAAAGGTAAAATGGCTTAAATATGCAATTTCAGACGCGTGCTGGTCTTCCTCTTCATCATATGACATAACATTTATCCAATCAAGACTATTAAGGGTACTGGCTGATAGCTTAGTTACATCTTTTATCTTATTTACTGTGTCATTTTTACAACTATTGTTTTCGTCGATACACTTAACCCATTTTGTTTCATAAGCGGCGGTAATGCCCTTATTTTTAGCTTTACAGGCTTTAGAAAGTTCCTGAACAAAAACATTGTAATTTGGTAGAATCATGGCAAGGTATTCTAAATCTACATCTATTCCATCAATCCCGTTTTCCTCCACATAATTTAGAAGACCATTAATAAATGCCTGACGCAAATTAGGTGTAGTTAATAAGTGCCTATAGGTCTTTAGTAGTCCATTTGGCTGAGAAGCTACCGCACCGCCAAAAGAAAGGTAAATTTTTAAATTCTGTTTACTAATCAGGCTTCTAACAATCTTTAAATCACGAATAACAGCATTTTCATCAGTTATTGTACTGGTGTTATCAAATGTTAAGGCTACATTCCCTCTACTATCATATTGTACCTCATATTGTTTGCTTTTACTATTCCATGCTATTTTAGGGTTAATGAATGATAAATTTACATGGGTGAGCATTTCTAAATAATTCGATTTCTTAGTAATACCCCATTGATAAGTAGGTAGATACCCAATTATCTTAAAGTCTTGAGGAGTTTTGCCTGCTTGCGTCAAAGCGATACTTTGAGTTTTAGAATTGGTACCTGTTCCGGCAATTATATTGAATGAGCCACCCCGGGTTTGTGTACTTTCATTAGACGCAGCAATAACACTGATTTTGTTAGAAGCGGTAGCTGTAATTGTAAAGCCAGGTACTGTTCCTGAAATTTTGTAGTCAGCATTGGTACTAATTGTAATGTTTTGTGTACTGCCGCTTGCAGGGAAACTTAGGTTTGTTGGAGTAGCAGTCAAAGTGACCTGAGGAGGTGTTTTACCGTCCTGAGTCAAAGCGATACTTTGAGTTTTAGAATTGGTGCCTGTTCCTGCAATTATATTGAATGAGCCACCCCGGGTTTGTGTGCTTACATTAGACGCAGCAGTAACACTGATTTTGTTAGAAGCGGTAGCCGTAATTGTAAAGCCAGGGACTGTTCCTGAAATTTTGTAGTCAGCATTCGTACTAATTGTAATGTTTTGTGTACTGCCGCTTGCAGGGAAACTCAGGCTTGTTGGAGTAGCAGTCAAAGTGACCTGAGGAGGTGTTTTGCCGTCCTGTGTCAAAGCGATACTTTGAGTTTTGGAATTGGTGCCTGTTCCTGCTATTATAATGAATGAGCCACCCCGGATTTGTGTGCTTTCATTAGACGCAGCAGTAACACTGATTTTGTTAGAAGCGGTAGCCGTAATTGTAAAGCCAGGGACTGTTCCTGAAATTTTGTAATCAGCATTGGTACTAATAGTAATGCTTTGTGTACTGCCGCTTGCAGGGAAACTCAGGTTTGTTGGAAAAGCCGATAAAGAAACAGGGAGCGTGGTTTTGGCAGTTATGGCTATAGGTTCAGTATAAAACTTATCTGTAGTGCTGCTGTTTAAGGTTATAACATAATTTTTACTTTCTGACGAATGGCTTAGTGGAATTGAAATGAAAATACTAGTCTCACCTTTCAAAAAACTCTGACTCTTAATAATATTACCGCAATAAGAATCTTTAATAAAAACTGTTCCGTTTGATGTAAAGTTTCCATTTACCTTACTTACTTCAAATGTGGCCTTATTCCCTAAAATGGTTACACGGTCGCGTATATTTTTACCTAGCAAAGTGCCTTGGCAAGTTGCGTTCTTGGAGGGAGTGATGGTCCATGATGATGGACTGGCAGTGTAAGTTGTGGTTTGGCCAGTAACATGATTAACAGTAAGAGAGAAAAAAGATAAGCATATAAAGATGAGCCATCCCTTTCCGAAGAAATTTTTTTTTAGTTTGGATATGATATTTTCCATAATTGTATTTTATTTATAGGAATTAATTATAGATTAATTGCACAAAACTTTATCAAAAAATTACTTTAATGAAAGATTTAACAAGGATTTTAACAAGAGTTTCGCATGACAGTAGAAAATGATGAAATTTTAAATGAACAACAAGTTAAATTGATTTTACAGAGAGCCTGGAGCTTGTCTTCATCAGTAAATAACTTTAAATCTATAACTGATTTAAAAGTAAGTGATTGGGATATACTTAGTGAAGATTTGATAATACTCTTTGAATCGAAAGATTATAAGAAATATGAATTGCCCAAAAATATCGGCGAGACATTTTCTGATTTAGTAGGTAAAGGAATTGGGAAAAGGAATCGTTCAATTTATATCCTTATCCTCTATATTCTTATCAAGGAGGGAAAGCTAGAGGAAAGTGATGAAGAACATCTGAAATCTTTTATAAGACGCAGAAGTTTTTTTTTACAGAAATATTTAAGTATCGATTGGAGTTCTGTCGACCAATCAAAAGAAACTGCAAAATCAGCAATCAAAATTGAAGATAGTTTTCAGGAAAAGAGTTATTTGAAATATTTCTATTGGTCTGTTGGTGCATTTATTTTCATCATATTGTTGACGCTTCTCTTTTATAGAAAGTCATTTAATACTGATACTCTCCATTTGGCAACTAATGATCCTAGAATAAAATTGCAAGTAAAAAGTTTTACTAATAATAAAGTTGCCCCGTGTAGAGTTGAATTCGAATATGATATCTCGGAGCTAAACTACTCAGAAGCTTTTATTGATTTAGGTACTACTAAAAATCCCATTGTTATTCCATTAAAAAAACCAAAGGGTACAATCAGCTATACTTTTACGCATCCGCAGGGAAGAGATATAAAAATCATTATTGATAAAGAGTATAAGCAATTTTTAGTTGTACTCAGGTCAGAAGGATGGTTGGTGATGCTAGATAAATTGTATGAAGTTCCTTGGAAAAGTAACGGAATAGTGCATTTTCCGAAGGATAAAGTACCAGCCTCAATCATTAAAGACGGTGAATACTATATAGCCTATCAAAATCTTAACGATTTTGATTTTGCTGCAGACAACATGATTTTCGAAACCCGTGTAAAAAATCCACATCGTGAAGGTGGAATCAGTTGTTTTGATATTGGAATTGATTTGAATGGTGAGTGGCAGCAAAAGCTTGGTATTCTTTCGTTTAATTTACTAAACAAAAACTGTGAACAATTTGCTAATATTCAAGCTGGAGACACAAAGCTATCTCATGCAGATTCAAATATAAATCTTACAAACTCCTGTATGGATTTGTCTAATTGGATAGTTGTAAAAACGATAACTCAGAATCAGGTTTTAAAAATATTTGTAAATGATATACTAAGGTATTCAATACCTTATAAGGGGCGAATTGGAAAGTTAAAATTCATACAGATTTTTTTTAAAGGAACAGGCTCAATTGATTGGGTCAAAGTAAGTTCGCTGGATAAAAAAGTACTTTATTATGAAGATTTTATCTAGATTAAAAAAAACTTTCAACATTTGACGGTGTAAAAAGTTTAAAATTCATCCCCCTCTATCTCTGATTACTCAATTGAGAAATAAATCAATTAAAATAGGTACTAAAACGATTTACATCAGTATTATTACCGGAATATTGTATTTGTTTTACAGGCCTTTGAAAGAGTAAATATTATCTTTGAAAAATCAAAAAACTTAAACAAATACTATTATTTTTGCCCTGAAGCATTTACCCCGATGCTCCTGAATATATTCAACACTTATAACCTTCAAAATGGAAATTTCTATTCACAACTGGATGCGCGCAGAATCCATAGAGACTACTATTAAACGAATTGCCGCATTAGGATATGACAAACTGGAGATTGCCGGAAGCCCCGAAGCCTACGACACCCGTAAGATAGGTAAGCTTCTTAAAGACCACGGATTGAAATGCTGGGGCTCGGTAACCCTGATGCTGGAAGACAGAAACCTGCTTGCCAAAGACAAATCTCAAAGAGAAAAATCAATTCAATATGTAAAAGATGTAGTGCGGATGGTGAAAGAACTGGAAGGCGAAATGGTTTCTGTAGTACCCGGAACAGTGGGTAAAATTATACCAGACGGCCGACCCGACGAAGAATGGAAATGGGCTGTTGATAGCATGAAAGCGGTTTATGAGTACTCTGAAAGTGTTGGTATTACCCTGGGTATAGAACCGATTAACCGTTTTGAGACGTACTTCATTAACCGTGGCGACCAGGCTCTGGCACTGGCTAAAGAAGTTGGCCCTAATTGCGGCGTTTGTCTGGATACTTTTCACATGAACATAGAAGAAGACAACACCTACGATGCCATCCGCAGAGCTAAAGGCCGTCTGGTAGGTTTCCATGTGGCAGACAGCAACCGTATGGCTCCGGGGATGGGTACCATCAACTGGCCGAAAATTATTGAAACCCTGCGCGAAATAGACTATGACAAGGTATTGTCGGTTGAATTCTGCTCGCCATTAGACAGAACCCCTGCCAACCCTTACCCGAACTCAATTGAGCTGAATCCGGAGGGGTTAAGCCCCGAACAAAAGAAGTTTCTGGAAGACCACGGGAGCTCGTCGGTAACAGAAGATTTCTATACCATGCTTACCCGTCGGTCAATTGATACATTACGACCGCTTATCTGATTTGTGGGGCGAACATTTTGTTCGCCTGCTGAAACTTATATCCTTAATTGCGTGTGCTGCCCGCCACCACCAACCTGTTAATCTTAATTTGAATGAAAATAACTAATGTAGAAGCGTTCTGGCTTCGTTGCCCTATACCTAAAGAGAAACAACACTTTTCAGACTACGGCCTGCTTACAGATTTTGATATGACACTGGTAGTAGTAACTACCGATACCGGCTTACAAGGTTTCGGCGAAGCCAAAGCAGCAGTAGGCTCATCAGGTGTTTGTGCGTCAATCGTCAGTTGTATCGAGAATGAAATTAAACCTTTACTGATAGGTAAGGATGCACACCATATAACCCGTATCTGGGAACATATCTATAACGGCACCCGCGACCACTACGCCTTGAAAAGAGGGCGGAAATTTCCGATATTAGGCCGTAGAGGTTTAACCATATCTGCCATGAGCGGCGTAGACACCGCTTTATGGGATTTGAAAGGTAAGGCACTGGGAGTACCCGTAGTGCAGTTATTGGGTGGCGCCTGCCGCGAAAAAATGCCTGCTTATGCCAGTGGCGGCTGGGCTGGTACGGATAAAATAGGTGAGCAATTGCTGGGTTATGTTTCGAAGGGTTTTCAGGGAGTAAAAATGCGCGTAGGGGTAATGGACGAAACCGTTCAGGAGAGTATCCGCCGCGTGAGAGCTGCCAGAGAAGCATTAGGGGAAAACATTAAACTGATGACCGACGCCCATGGCACGTTCAGTGTGCCAGAAGCCAAGCAGTTTTGCAGAGGTGTAGAAGATTGTAATCTTTATTGGTTTGAAGAACCCATCAGCCCCGATAACAGGCATGGCACTGCAGAGGTAAAAGCCTCAACTTCTATTCCGATTGCAGCCGGTGAGAGCGAATATACCGCTTTTGACGTAAGAGATTTAATAGAAGTGCGCGCGCTGGATGTTGTTCAGCCTGACTCTGCCATTATTGGCGGTATTACCGAAGCCATGCGTGTGGCACACCTGGCCCATACTTATCAGCTAGAACTGGCTCCGCATTGCTGGGGTTCGGCGTTCTCGTTTATGGCCGGGGTAAATGTGGCATTTGCTGCGCCTGCGGCTACTATTATAGAGTTCTCTTCAGGCGGAAACCCGATGATGTATGACCTCGTAAATGAGAAAATACAGGCCGTAGACGGCATGATTGAAGTTCCGACAGCTCCGGGGCTGGGATTGACTCCGAACTGGGACTTCGTGAACGAGTTTAAACAGACAATTTAGTTTTTAATCTGATAACCAATTAGCTCAGCTTTATGCCAATGGGCAGGTTGGGGCTAACGTAAATAAACAATATAAAGCTATGGCAAGAGCAGTTAAAATAAACCACGTAACCGTTATAGTAGACAACCTTGAAAAGGCTTGTGAATTTTATGAAAATGAACTGGGACTTGAACCACTTCCGGCATTTTTGTTTGATTACCCCGCTGCTTTTTTCAAATTTAACGAAGAGCAGCAATTACATATTTCTGAGTGGGAAGATGCCATTTCTTTCAGAGCGCATATATGCGTGCAGGTAGATGATTTTAATACCATCTTTTTCCGTATGAAAGAGCTGGGCATAATAGATATTACGCCTTGGGGCAAGGTGCGTAAGCTGCCTGATGGCGCCATGCAGATGTTTGTAAGAGACCCCTCAGGGAATCTGGTTGAGATTTCTTCAGCGCCGGGTAGCGACGTAGACCCTCGTATTTTTGAAGACGAGCTTTTTCATGAAGGTATTTATGTTTCAGGCCGTAACGATTTCAGAGGATATAAATCGGCAAATGCTACTTTGTATCACGACAGATAATGAAAAAAAACGTATTGCTTTTAGAAACCGTTGCCGACGAGGCAATGGATTTGCTGAATAGTGCCGCCAGTGCAGGAGAGATTGAGATTTTTACCGTATGGGGAGAAAAAACTCAGACGGAAATTCTTGCTGAAAATTCTATCCACGCCGTCATTACCCGTGGGAAAGGGCAGGGCAATAAACAACTGATGGAGGCCTGCCCGGCGCTGCAGGTAATTGCCCGCTGCGGAGTTGGCCTGGATAACGTAGACGTAAAAGAGGCTTCAGCCCGTGCCATAAAGGTGGTTAATGCGCCGGGGTCAAACTCTAGTACCATTGCAGAACATGCTATTACGCTGATGTTGATGCTTCAACGTAATTTGTACGAATCGGCAAGGCAGGTAAAAGCCGGCAACTGGGAATGGCGCAACCAGTTTGATGGAGACGAACTGCAAGGCAAAACGCTGGGTGTTCTGGGTATGGGTAATATTGGGAAGCGTGTAGCTAAATTAGGCGATGCCTTTCAAATGAATGTGGTTTACTGGGATAAATTTCCGGTGCAGTCAGCCTATCAGGCATTGCCGCTTGAAGAAGTATTGAGCGTCTCAGATATAGTTACCTTACATTTGCCTTTGTTTGAAGATACCAAAAACCTGATTGGCGAAAAGGAACTGTCTTTAATGAAACCTACGGCTATGCTGGTTAATACTGCGCGTGGGGCTTTGGTAGACCAGACCGCCCTGATCAACGCGCTCAATAGTGGTGCAATAGCTGGTTTTGGCGCCGATGTTTTGGTAACAGAACCCCCGGCGGCAGATGAACCCCTGTTAAGCCATCCGAAAACCATTATTACGGCGCACGTAGGTAGCCTGACAGCAACTACTTACAGAAATATGTGTGTGTCAACCGTTAAAAATGTGCTGGCCATTCTGGCAGGTCATGCCCCACAGCCGGAAAGTATTTTTAACAGAAAAGACCTGAATTTATAGCTGAATTGTATTTCAGTATCATAAGGTAAACCATTAGGCCCCGGTTAGCCTTCCTCTTGTTGAGGGAGCCATCAAAAATCTCTTTTGTGCTTTTATGGCGCATTGTTTACCGAGAAGATGTAGAGAAGGGGCCGGAATAAACCGACATTCAATCCTAAAAAATAAACTAATGTACACTCAACCAAATGCACTGAAACTCCTTGTGGGTGTTACTGGGGTATTCCTGATGGTGGCTTCTTACACAAACCTGAAGGAGAATCCGGCTACGGCAGATGAAAACCCTAAAATAGCCAAATTAAAGCTGCAACCGGGCTTTAAGGCAGAACACCTCTACAGCCCTTCAGAAAACGAGCAGGGCTCATGGGTTTCGATGGCCTTTGACGACAAAGGCCGCATGATTACCTCAGACCAGTACGGTATTTTATACCGGCTTACCATTCCTGCCATTGGGCAAGGTACAAAGCCTAAAGTAGAAAAACTGACCGTTCAGGGAGACACCGTCGCTCTGGGAAATGCCCAGGGCTTGTTGTATGCCTTCAATAGTCTGTATGTGATGATGAACAATAGCAGCAACAAGAAGTTTCCGCGTAAAAGTGGCTTATATCGCTTACAGGATACTAACGGAGACGACCAGTTCGACAAGGTAACTTTGCTGAAAGAACTGAAAGGAGATGGCGAGCATGGCCCGCACAGTGTTATATTATCGTTCGATAAAAAATCTTTATACATTGTAGCTGGTAACTATACCGACCCACCGAAGTTTGATTCGTATCGCCTGCCACCCAACTGGAAATACGACAAACTGTTTCCGCATATAAAAGACCCCCGTGGCCATGCCACCGACCGCAAGGAACCGGGCGGTTGGATAGCCAATGTAGACCCCGACGGCAAACATTGGGAATTAGTGAGCGGCGGCTATAGAAATACTTATGATATTGCCTTTAATGAAGTGGGCGATTTATTCGCCTATGATTCGGATATGGAGTGGGACTTCGGCCTGCCCTGGTATCGCCCAACTCGTATATGCCATGTAACCAGTGCCAGTGAATACGGCTGGCGAACAGGCTCCGGAACCTGGGAACCGGTATTGCCTGATAACCTTCCGCCAGTTATTGGTATCGGTCAGGGGTCACCTACCAACCTGCTGCATACCAGAGACGCTAAATTCCCGGCAAAATATAAAAACGTCCTATTGGCGTTCGACTGGAGTTTTGGTATCGTGCATGCCATTCATCTAAAACCAAGCGGTTCATCTTACACTGCCGAAAGAGATGAGTTCTTATCTGGTTTACCTTTGCCACTAACCGACGGTGTAATTGGCCCTGATGGCGCCCTTTACTTCCTTACTGGCGGCCGGAGACTTGAATCAGATTTGTATCGTGTCTATTATAATGGCAATGAGGCTGTTGAAACTTCGCTTGCAAGTGTACCTACCAAAGAAAACACACTCAGAAGAGAAATTGAAACTTTCCATACCGACCCTAATCCGCTGGCAATAGACAAAGCCTGGCCTAACTTAAGCCATCCGGACAGGTTTATCCGTTATGCTTCAAGGCTGGCATTAGAGCACCAGCCAGTAGCAGAGTGGCAACAGAAAGCCCTGGCAGAAAAAGACCCTGTTAAGGTAATTAATGCCATGATTGGCCTGGCACGACAGGGGCAGCCGGAATTGAAAGAAAGCATCCTGAAATCGTTGTTGAGTGTAAACTATGCAACTTTATCAGAATCACAGAAAATTGATATTCTCCGTGCTTTTGAATTGGTAATTGTGCGAATGGGTGAGCCCGAGCCAGCCACAAAAACCAGAATGATTGCGTATATGAATCCGCAGTTTCCTTCAACCGGAAACGAGCAGAACAAGTTGCTGAGCAGAATTCTTGTGCATTTAGAGGCGCCGGGCGCGGTTGCCAAATGCGTGGCACTTCTTGACAAAAAAGAAGCAGCCGGCACCATTGCTGGCGGACAAACGGCAACCTCGTCGGCAGATTTAATTATGAGAAACCCTCAGTATGGTCTTGATATTGCCAAAATGTTAGAGAAAACACCTCCGGTGCAACAAACCTACATTGCCACGGTGCTTACATCGGCCAAAACAGGTTGGACACCACCGCTGAGAGAAAAATACTTTAAATGGTTGCGCAATGCGCTTAACTATAAGGGTGGCGTAAGCTACATTGGTTTCATAGACAGAATGCGTAAACTAGCTTTGGAGAACGTGCCGAAGCAACAGGTAGCTTATTATGAAAAACTATCGGGGGCAGACATGCTGTCTAAATCGGGCAATGACCTGGTAATACAGAATTATCCGAAAGGCCCGGGGAAAAACTGGAAACTTGAAAACGCCGTAGAAGTGGTAGATAAAGACGCAGGTGCGCGGAATTTCCAGCAGGGTAAAGATATGTATAATGCCATTACCTGTAGCCGCTGCCATAGTATTCAGGGCGAAGGCGGTAACGTTGGCCCTGATTTAACACAGCTGGGTACCCGCTTCTCTACCAAAGATATTCTTGAGGCTATCATAGACCCAAGCAAGGCGGTGTCTGACCAGTATGCTGCAACACAGCTGATACTTAAAAACGGTGATTCAGTTGTGGGCCGGTTGGCTAATGAAGATAAAACGTTCTATTACATTTCGCAGAATCCTTATGCGCCGGACGTACTGATGAAAGTAGCCAAAAAAGATGTGGTTTCAAGCAAGTATTCGTCGGTATCGGTCATGCTTCCGGGTCTGATAAACAGTTTGAACGAAGATGAACTGAAAGATCTGATTGCTTATCTGAAATCAGGTGGAAACGAAAATCATGAGGTTTATACCCGTAAAAGCAGAAAATAGTTTTTGAGGTATTCTATAAAATCTGAAATAATGAAAACAGCATTAATCAAGCGAAGTTTTGCCGGAAAATTCCTCGTAATTCTGGCGGTTTTCTCAAATATACTAACAGGCCAGGCTTGGGGACAGAAGAAAGCAAAGCAGCCTGTGAATGTTTTGATTATTGACGGACAGAATAACCACAAAAACTGGCCGCAGACCACCAGCATGATGAAGGGGTACCTGGAAGAAACAGGGCTTTTTAAAGTAGATGTGGCAACCACTCCGCCCGAAAAAGGCGATATGAGTACCTTTAAGCCTGATTTTTCAGCGTATCAGGTAGTATTGTCTAATTACAACGGTGATTCCTGGTCTGATGCCACCAAAGCAGCTTTTGAAAAGTTTGTAAGTAATGGTGGAGGCTTTGTGGTGGTGCATGCTGCCGACAACGCTTTTCCGGAGTGGGACGCCTACAATAAAATGATAGGCTTGGGCGGCTGGGGTAATCGCACCGAAAAATCTGGCCCTTATGTGTATTATGACCAGGAAAAGCATAACTTCGTGCATGATAAAAGTGCCGGCCTGGGGGGGAGTCATGGAGTAGAACACCAGTTTCTGGTAAAAGTACATAATACAAAACACCCCATAACCAAGGGTTTACCGGAAGCATGGCTGCACGAAAAAGACGAGTTGTATGACAGATTGAGAGGCCCTGCTGAAAACATGGAGGTATTAGCAACCGCCTACAGCGACAAAGAAAAACGAGGCTCTGGCAGAATAGAACCAATGCTTATGACCATCTCTTATGGTAAAGGCAGGGTATTTCATACCACTCTGGGGCATGGCAACTATTCTCAGAAATGCAATGGATTTATTACTACCCTTCAGAGAGGTACCGAGTGGGCGGCTACGGGTAAAGTAACACAGGCTGTTCCGAAAGATTTCCCGACGGCTCAAAGTGTAAGTATCAGAGACTAAAAAACTATTCAATTTAATTTACATAATCAATGGAAGCTAACTCATCTCGTCGTTCGGCCCTGAAAAACATCATAGGCAGTGCGGCAATATTATCGGCACCTGTGACCCTTACAGAAGCTTTTGCGGCTAATGAAAAAGTATTAGGCACCGAACTGAACGGTAAAATTAACCACTCGGTTGCACGTTGGTGTTATAGCAAAATACCTTTGGAAGACCTATGCCGCGAAGCCGCCAATATGGGTATGAAATCGGTAGAGTTGCAAGGCCCTGATGAATGGCCTACTATCAGGAAATTCGGCCTTACCTGTGCTTTGCCATGGGGTGCCGGGCTTGGTATTGAGAAAGGCTTTAACGACCCTGCCCTTCATCCTGAACTGATAGCCAGTTTTGAAGGTATTTTTCCGAAATTGAAAGCTGCCGGATACGATAAAGTAATTTGTTTTTCAGGTAACCGCAGAGGTATGTCTGACGAACAAGGATTGGAAAACTGTACCGTAGGTTTGAAAAAACTGATGCCATCGGCCGAGAAATATGGTATTACCATGGTAATGGAGCTCCTAAACAGCAAAGTAAACCATAAAGACTATATGTGCGATCACACCAAATGGGGCGTTGAATTGTGCGATAAGGTGGGCTCAGATAAATTCAAGTTGTTATATGACATCTACCACATGCAGATTATGGAAGGTGACGTAATAGCTACCATCAAAAAGTATCACCCATATTTTGCGCATTATCATACTGGTGGCGTGCCAGGCCGTGCAGAAATTGATGATACGCAGGAGCTGAACTACCCGGCAATTATGAAAGCCATTGTAGACACAGGCTATAAAGGTTTTGTAGGGCAGGAGTTTGTACCGAAACGTGCAGACCAGATAGCTTCTCTCAAGCAAAGTGTGAAAATTTGTGATGTAGCTTAATCAGCTGCTCTTTATATACTACAAAAGCCGCTGAAAAGCGGCTTTTGTAGTTGTCTATGATTCTGAGAATTCGTGTCTGTTGTGTACTTTGTGGCAAAACAATTGTGCTACTTCTTAAACAAAGAATCCACAAACTCCATTTTGTTAAATACCTGCAGGTCGTCCATTTGCTCGCCAACACCAATGTATTTTACAGGAATCTTGAATTCGTCTGAAATGCCAATTACTACCCCACCTTTGGCGGTTCCGTCTAACTTGGTGATACTTAATGAATCTATCTCTGTTACTTTCGTAAACTCACGCGCCTGAATTACAGCGTTCTGGCCGGTGCTGCCGTCCAGCACAAGCATCACTTCATGTGGTGCCTCAGGCAAAAACTTCTGAACTACCCGCTTGATTTTACCCAGCTCGTTCATCAGGTTTACCTTGGTATGCAAACGCCCGGCAGTATCAATAATAATTACGTCGGCGTTTAGCTCCATTCCTTTTTTTACGGCATCGTAAGCAACTGACGAAGGGTCAGTGTTCATTCCGTGGTCAACTACCATTACACCCACGCGTTGTCCCCATAATTTCAACTGGTCAACGGCAGCCGCCCTAAAGGTATCTGCAGCACCCAAAACCACTTTTTTGCCTCTTTTCTGAAACTGATAAGCCAGCTTGCCAATGGTGGTGGTTTTACCTACGCCGTTTACACCCACAACCATCAGTACATACGGCTTGGGCAGGTGCTCTGTTTCAAAACTATCTTTTACATCCTGCGAGTTGTTTTCGGCCAGTAATGCGGCAGTCTCTTCACGCAGAATTCTGTCTAATTCTTCAACGTTAGTATATTTATCTCTTTCTACTCTGGCTTCAATTCTTCTGATAATCTTCACGGTTGTTTCAACGCCCACATCTGAGCTAATCAGAATCTCTTCCAATTCGTCCAGAATCTCATCATCTACTTTCGACTTACCTACAATGGCACGCGAGAGTTTATCAAAAATACTTGTTTTTGATTTCTCCAGTCCTTTATCAAGTGTCTGTTTTTTTTCTTTTGAAAAGAAGTCAAATAATCCCATTTAATAACAATAGTATAAAAATGAACAATCGGCTAAGATTGTGTGAATCAGGACAAAACTATAACAATTTTGTTATACATTCAGTTTAATTTTCAATATAATCTGACTTTTATTCCTTTGCTGAACCAAAAAATAAACCGGCAATTTCTTCGCCTATGCGCTTGGGGCGAAACGTGCCTGCATCAAGCGACACCCATATAGTTCTTGACCGCGCCAGTAGCTCAGCCCCTCTCCATATTTCGCAGTGGCGGTCGCTGGTTACGCCTGTAAAATTATCGACCCAGGTTTTTACTGTCAGTTCATCGCCCAGAAAAGCGGGCTTCAGGTAATCTATTTCATGCCTGCGCACCACCCAGATAATCTGCACGCTTAAGTTTTCTGGCACTGTTGTGTGCCAGTGGTTGCCGGCGGCCTCCTGCACATAGCGCAAATAAACAATGTTGTTCACATGGTTGAGTTCGTCGATGTCACTGGCAATCACCTTAATCGGGAAGAGGTGCTCATTACTGTGCGGGGTTTCCAATTTGTTCAGCTAAAGTGTTAGAAGGTTATTCACAAAACAGAGGCAATATTACCTGCCTTGGTTGCCAAAACAAAAAAGCCCTCTTGTATGCAAGAAGGCTTCAACCAATATTTTTATCGGAATTATGCTTTTAAAGCACTTTGCAATTCTTCCATAGGAACCATTTCTTCCTTGAAAGTATATGCACCGGTTTTTGGAGACTTCACAGCCTTGATAACTTTTGCGAAGTTCTTACCTGCGGTTTTATCACGAAGCGTAGCGACTACTTTCTTTGCCATTTTAGTATCGTTTTATGATGTATTGATTCTCAGGATTCTGATAAAATCTGATGAACCCCTGCAATCAAAAATTATTTAATTTCTTTATGTACTGTATGTTTTTTCAGGAATGGGTTATATTTCTTTAACTCCAAACGACTGGTAGTGTTCTTACGATTTTTGGTAGTTACGTAGCGAGACATACCTGCTACACCGCTTGTTTTTTGCTCAGTGCACTCTAAAATGACTTGTACACGATTGCCTTTCTTCGCCATTGTTTTATGTATTTAATATCTTTGCTAATCTAATTTCGGGCTGCAAAGATACTAAACTCCTGATTATTAACCAAAAATCCTGCAAAAGTTTTTTAAATATTTCTTAGTTTTTTTACTTGTAAACGTAAATTTATACACAAGCGCGAGAATTCGTCCATAAAAAATGATAATAATTTGTTTTAATGTAATAGTTTTGAAAAATGGAGATAAAATCAACCTGATAGTTTATGAAAAATACACGCATTAATTTACTGGCCCGCCCGATTGGTAACCCAACTCCTGAATGTTGGGAGATTGAAGACGTAGATGTACCCGATTTACAGGATAATGAAGTTCTTGTAAAAGTACAGTATCTTTCAATAGACCCAGCCATGCGCGGGTGGATGAACGAGGGGAAGTCATACGTAAGACCTGTAAATATAGGCGAAGTAATGCGTGCCTTGGGGGCAGGTTTGGTGATTGATTCAAAGCATCCGGATTTTGCCGCCGGAGACTCCGTAACTGGTATTACCGGTGTGCAGGAATACGCCGTGCTGGATGGTAAGCATCTGGTAAAGGTTGACCCCGCCTTTGTGCCTTTGCCTGCTTATCTGGGTACACTGGGTATGTCTGGTCTTACGGCGTATTTTGGTTTGTTGGAGACCGGCCAGCCCAAACCCGGCGAAACCGTGCTGGTTTCTGGCGCGGCGGGTGCTGTTGGAAGTGTAGTGGGCCAGATAGCAAAAATTAAAGGCTGCAGGGCTGTGGGCATTGCAGGCGGAGAGGAAAAATGCAGATATGTGGTAGAAGAGCTAGGCTTTGATGCCTGTGTGGATTATAAGACCGGAAACCTGAGAAGAAACATGAAAGAGGCTTGCCCGGATGGAGTAGATGTATATTTTGATAACGTTGGAGGCGAAATACTGGACACCGCCCTGACACTGATAAACATGAAAGCCAGAATTGTTATTTGCGGGGCCATATCGCAATACAATGTCATTCAAAAACCTGTAGGGCCAAGTAATTATATGTCGTTATTGGTAAACCGGGCACGTATGGAAGGCATCGTTGTTTTTGATAATGCAGCCAATTATGGCAAAGCTATAAAAGAAATGGCCGGTTGGGTAGCTGAAGGCAAGCTCAATGCCAAGGTTGATATTGCCGATGGTGGTGTGAAAGCATTTCAGGATACACTCATGAAATTGTTTAAAGGTGAAAACACAGGCAAGCTGGTTCTGAAAATTCAGTAGACCATGCGCCAGGCAGTTTCAGTTAATTCAATAGATTCCATTATTCAGAGCATCGCCTCGCTTCAATCGCGGGGCGATGCATACTTCCCTGAGGGCATTTTCCCTTCTTACCGTCAGAATTCCTACCTGAGATACCGACGGCCCGACAATAATATATTTTACACTGCTACTATTGTTTTTGTACTGAATCAGCTAAAGTCTTACCTGAGTACAGATAACCAGGCGGTAATTGAGACTATTACCGCAAAAGCAATCAACAATTATCCGGCTCATCAGAACAAAAACGGGCTGGGTACTTACAATTTCTGGCAAACACCTAAAGACGGCAGACTTTCAGGCCATTTTTCGGGTGGATATGTTTTCCATAGGATGGAGCATTTCAGGATACCTGATGATATTGATGATACTGCGTTGGTATATCTTACACAACCTGCAAATAAAAAGGAGGCGCTCTGGCTGAAAGAAAAACTACAACAGCATGCCAATTTGTCGCCCGGGGCTGCAAAGGTGCGGCAGATAAAGAATACTTTCAGCCATTATAAACATCTGAGGGGGTACTCAACCTGGTTTGGTAAAAATATGGGTATAGAGTTTGATGCCTGTGCTTTATGTAACCTCATGTATTTGTTTGAATGGCATAGGTTGCCTTACAATGAGTATGATGCAGATACGTATGCTTATCTAAGCGGCATTATTGAACATAACGAATACCTCAGCAAACCGTTTGTGGTAGCACGTAACTATGCAACCGCCCCTTTGATTATTTATCATTTTGCGCGTTTGCTGGGAGACTTCGAAGTGCCTCATCTGGAGGCTTACCGAAGCAAACTCATAGAAGATACGCTTACGTTGCTTGAAGAACACAAATGGGGCATGAATAGAGTAATACTACAGACAGCCTTACTCAGGTTGAGCAGAAAGGGGCATTCTGGCTTTGAGAAAGCAATAGAACGGACTTTATCCGAACCCCGGCTTGATACGACCTTTAAGGCTCCGTTTTACTATTTCAGAGCCGCTTTACTGGGGGCTTATGAAAATCCGGTCTTGCGTTTTTTGGCGCCTTTGGCCATTACCCACATGTACTGGGAATGCGAAGCCCATGAACTGGTGTTGATTCTTGAAAACCTGATTGAGCGTCAGAGAGATTAACCGGCCAGAGGCTGTGGAATAATTGGGAAACCATTATCGAGATATGAAAAGACTAGATCCTCATAGAGATGCCTTTGTCGCGCAGGTAATGTTTTAATTCAGGAATACCGATTTCTTTGAAGTGGAAAATACTGGCTGCCAGACCTGCGTCTGCTTTACCGCCTGTGAATACCTCATAAAAATGTTCCATTGTTCCGGCACCACCCGAGGCTATAACAGGTATATTGGCATTGTCTGAAATCAAGGCTGTTAATTCAAGGGCGAATCCTGCTTTGGTGCCGTCGGTATCCATTGAGGTAAGCAGTATCTCTCCGGCTCCTCTGTTTTCTACTTCTTTTGCCCAGGCAATGGTTCTTAATTCGGTTGGCTTGCGGCCACCATGCGTATGTACGATATGTTCCTGTAAACCGTTTTCGAGTGTTATGTATCGGGTATCTATGGCAACCACTATACACTGCGAACCAAACTCAAGAGCCAGTTCATTAATCAGGTCAGGATTACGAACGGCAGAAGAATTGATAGAGACCTTGTCAGCCCCGGCATTAAGCAGTTTTGATACGTCAGATACCGAGCCTATACCACCACCTACACAAAACGGAATATTGACAGTTCTGGCTACTCTTTTTACCAATTCAATGAGCGTCTTTCGCTCTTCAACAGTTGCGGTAATATCCAGAAACACCAGTTCGTCGGCACCTTGTTCAGCATAGGCAGCGCCTAGTTCAACGGGGTCGCCGGCATCACGCAGGTTTACAAAATTTGTACCCTTAACTGTGCGTCCGTCTTTTATATCTAAACAAGGAATAATTCGTTTGGTAAGCATGTTTGGTAATGTATTTAGTGATTTAGTGAAAGAGTGGTTAAGTAATTAATCTTGAACTGAGCCATCCCGGCAAAATTTAATATTATTCGCCATTCATCATTTACCATTTGCTTCTTTCATCTCCATATAAATATTAGGTCTGGCTATTTGCATCATGATGTCGGGGTTATCTAAAGGCGTAAACCCGAATTGAGCATATAAACCGTGCGCATCTCTTGTAGCCAACGACCACCGTCTAAGTCCCTGAAGTTCGGGCAGTTGAAATAGGCATTCCATCAACCATTTTGATAGCCCCCTGCCTCGCTCAGTTTCCAGCACAAATACATCTGCCAGATAGGCAAAAGTAGCACAGTCAGAAATCACCCGTGCATAACCGACCTGTTCACCGCTTTCTTTATAAATACCAAAAGCAATAGAGCCTTCTGCTGCACGTTTTACTACATCAAGCGGGATGCCGGGCGACCAATAGCTGGTTTTCAGAAAATCATGAATCACATTAAACTGCAACAGCTGTTTATCAGTACTTAAAATAAACCCGTCTTTTCTGAACTCGTGAATCATATAAATCTGCGTTCTATATCTTTCAGGCTGATACGGTTTTCGTAAATGGCTTTGCCTACAATTACACCAAAAATATTCAGTTCGGCCAATTCTTCCAGATCTTGCATCGAGCTAACTCCGCCGCTGGCAATCACTTTCAGGTCCGGGAATTGCTCCTGCATTTTTTTGTATAAATCTACAGATGGCCCCTGCAGCAGGCCATCTTTGGCCACATCGGTGCTGATGGTGTATTGGATACCCTTCTGAATCCACTCGCCTACAAAATCATATACCCAAACACTGGTTTCTTCTTCCCAACCGCTTACGGCAATTTTTTCTCCTTTAGCATCAGCGCCCAGAATAATGGCTTCACTGCCGTAGGTTTGTATCCAGGACTCAAACAACTCAGGATTTTTAACCGCAATACTGCCTCCGGTAATTTGTCTGGCACCGCAATCAAAAGCCAGTTTAATATCTGTATCAGACTGCACCCCTCCACCAAAATCAATGTGCAGATTAGTTTTAGAAGCTAATGTTTCCAGTACTTTGGCGTTAATGATTTTCTTCTGTTTGGCGCCATCTAAGTCAACCAGGTGCAGGCGTTTAATACCCGCATCTTCAAACATTTTGGCTACTTCGAGAGGGTTTTCATTATACGTTTTCTTTTGTGAGTAGTCTCCCTGTGTGAGGCGTACACATTTACCTTCTATAATGTCAATGGCTGGTATAATTTGTAGCATAAAATTTTGTTAATTGTTAGAAAATACCCCGGCGAATCATCTCACGTCTTTCAATAATTGAATCGGGATGATTTAAATCCAGAATTTTAATAGTAGCTGTACCAATGTCGGTTTTGCCTCAAGTAAGCCTGAATCGCCTGCTATAAAATGGTCATTCCAATTATCGATGCGGGGATTGAAAAAACGTACCGGAATATTGGGCTCTTCTAAAAAAGTAGCTATATCAGAGCCTTTGTTGTTATTACAAATCTGACAGGTATATGCCAGATTCTCGGCTGTCGTAGGTCCGCCGTGTTTCAGACTTACAATATGGTCAATATGAAAGACAAAGAATGAATTTCCGGAATGGATTCGACAATACTCACATCGAAATAGGGCTCTTTTAGCAACTTTATTACGGAGCGCTTCAGATATATAACGACTCATGAGGCTTGTTCAGGAGATTGAGCACGAATCTTAGCCAAGCGGATAAGTCTTTCCAATACTATATAATGATCCAATTCGTCTTTCTCTCTTCTATCCAGACTACTTTCTTTTGACTTTTCAATTAGATTTTCCAGACGAGTCTGCATTTCATCAGTGGCCTTTAATGCCAAAACCTTTGCCGGGTCAAGACCTGCAATTAATTCTGCCAATTGATCATATGTATTGTAGATAGTCATGGTCGTACTGTTTTATACAAATATAACGCATTTGCCAGGAAAATCATGCGAATTACAATTTCAGAAAGTTCTCAAAGATTTTCTGCCCCACGTCTCCGCTTATTTCTGAGTGAAACTGCGCCGCATAAAAATTGTCTTTCTGCAACATGGCCGAATACTCAAGCATATAGGTGGTTTTAGCTACGGTAAAGTCGCACAAGGGCGCATAATACCCGTGATTATAATATACATAAGCATTGCTGTTTAATCCGTCGGTTAAAGGGCAAGCATAATCGTAAATGTCGTTCCAGCCGGTTTGGGGTACTTTAAAGCCTTTTATTTGCGGAAAACGCAGAATGGGTACATCAAACACACCCAGACAATCGGTATTGTTTTCTTCCGACGACCGGCAGAGCAATTGCATACCTACACAGGTACCCAGAAAAGGTTGTTTCAGTGTGGGTATCAATTGGTCAAGGCCGTTTTCACGCAGGCTTTTCATGGCGGTACTGGCCTCACCTACACCCGGAAAAATAATCTTTTCGGCGGCACGGATTGTTTCGGGGTTGTCAGACAATTCATAGGCTACGCCAATACGCTCAAGCGCATACATAACCGACTGTACATTGCCTGCATTGTATTTAATTATGATGACTTTCAAATCAGAAAAAATTGAAGATAATAACTTTGGTGTTGTTTATACAAATCTACTTCTATCTGCCAACAATTATACAGATTTGCTGAAAATGTACTACTATTTCTTTGCTTTGTTTAATTTATTTGTTTGTGCTTTAAATGGCCGGCCAGAGAACAAACATTTTGTACCCGATTATAAACCGGCATTTGTATCTTGCAGCAAAATTTGAAGTAATAAATGAACTGGCAAACGCTTTTTTCTAATAAACGCTTAGGCAAGGAAGACAAACCGGGGCAGGATATATTCCGTAATGATTACATGCGCGACTACGACCGTCTGATTTTCTCGTCGCAATTCAGGCGTTTGCAAAACAAAACGCAGGTATTTCCATTACCCGGAGCAGTTTTTGTACACAATCGCCTTACGCATAGTCTCGAGGTAGCGTCTGTCGGGCGTTCGCTTGGTAAAGCCATAGGCGAAAAGATTGTGGCCAAATATGATGCCGGGCTAAGCCAGGAGGCAAAGGAGTTTTATAAATTTGAGCTGTCGGCAGTAGTGATGACGGCCTGTATTGCCCATGATATCGGTAACCCTCCGTTCGGGCATTCGGGTGAAGATGCCATCCGTACGTACTTTAAAGAACTGGACGAAGATAAACGTAAACTTCTTGAAGAAGGCCTGACAGAAAACCAGTTTAACGACTTCAGGAATTTTGAGGGCAATGCCAATGCGTTCAGGATTCTGACCACCATTTTTAATCAAAGCAGCCTGAACCTTACCTATGCCACCCTGGCTTCGATAGTTAAGTATCCGTCTGATTCCACCTCAGGATTCAGAAAGGGCGGATTGATATCAACTAAAAAGTCAGGTTTTTTTGATTCTGAGAATGATTTTTTTCGGCGTATTGCAACAGAACTGGGGCTTAACCGCTTAGACGACACGGCTCACATTTATGCACGCCACCCATTTGTGTTTCTGGTAGAAGCCGCAGACGATATCTGTTACAGAATTATTGATCTGGAAGATGCCCACCGCTTAGGAATTTTATCAACACATGAAGCCCGGCAACTATTGGAGCCATTCTTTGAAAAACGGGAGGGAAAGCCTGATATAACCGAAACCGTAGACAACATTGAAGACGACAAACAGAAATTATCGTTTTTACGAGCAATGCTGATAGGTCAGTTGACAAGTAAATGCACTGAAGTGTTTTTTGAACATGAAGAAGCATTACTGGCTGGAACCCTTAACAAACCTCTGATTGATTTGCTTGATGAAAAAACGATTGGCCTGATTAAGAAGATTGATGAAATATCAGTCAAAAAAATATATAACGATAAGTCAGTAATTGAGATTGAAATAGCGGGTTACCATGTAATAGGTGGTTTGCTGAAAGAGTTTGTGTCGGCTGTGCTTTCGCCGGATACGCCCAAGTCAAAAAAGCTGCTGAAGCTGATTCCGAAGCAATTTATGATTGGCAAAGAGAGAACCCTATACGAAAACCTGCTGGCGGTTGTAGATTTCATATCAGGTATGACAGACCTCTTCGCCATTGATTTGTACAGGAAAATTATGGGGATCCAGATCCCACAGCTGTAGGAGAATAATCATTTCTTTCTCTTCATAAATACATAACCAATACCCAGATTGGCCCTGAAAACGCCAAGGTCAAACTTTTTATTGGCATAGGGAGATAGCTCAAAGATACCCTGAAACTGTGGCATTTTACTAAACGGAGATACACGCACACCCAGATTCATAAAATAGCCTTCCAGTGGATTCCTGTTTTTTGGGTCGTCGTTCAGGTAATTCAAAAAATTGGCTTTTAGCCCCGCACCAACGTAAAACCTGGCTTTATCATGTTTAATGACATTTACCATGGGCGATATCTCGGTGCTGAGCGAAGAAAAATAGGAGTTCATCTGAAACCGGAAGTCGGCCCATACGGGTTGATTTGGGTTGGATGCAATAGAAAAAACTGAGTTGAACGGGTAATATGTAAAAGCCTGCGAAAAGCCCCGGCTGGTGATTACAACAAAAACACTGATACAGAGTAGTTTCCTGAACATAAACTTACTTTTTATTTTAATGCCGCTAAGTTAAGAGAAAAAATCGTAGTACTCAGGCAACATTTTTAAGTAATAATGAATATCAGTTGGGTTCGTTGCTTAATTGATAGTTTTTAACAAAATTTGCGCAGGTAATATGTAAGGTATTATCTGTGGCATTCAAAAACAGACTTATGGGGTAATGACCGTACGTCATTTAAACAAAAGAGAAACACCATACTATTATTCAATGAAAGCCTACAAAACCTCACAGGGATTCGTTATTGAACACCAGAATCAGTACTTTCTTTCACGTCATCATGACTGGGATTTATTCATTAACCGCGAAAATCTGTTCTTCGAGCTGCTCCGTGAAATACAACTGCTTGAACCGGTAAGTGAGTATCAATCGCTTATTGAAAATGGTTTACAGCCACCTATCCAGTCGCAGGAAGTATGGGCATCAGGAGTTACCTACCTCAGAAGCCGTGATGCCCGCATGGAAGAGTCTAAGAACTCTGGTGGAGATAACTTTTATGACAGAGTATATGACGCAGAGCGCCCCGAGCTGTTCTTTAAGTCTGCGCCTGGCCGTGTTGTTGGTTCCGGGCAAAAAGTACGTATACGCCGCGACTCTAAATGGAATGTGCCTGAGCCTGAACTGACGCTGTTTATCAATTCTAAAGGACAGATATCTGGTTATACCGTTGGTAATGATATGAGCTCAAGAGATATAGAGGGCGAAAACCCCTTGTATCTGCCACAGGCCAAATCATACGACAAAAGCGCTGCCATTGGGCCCTGCATTACTATACTTGACGAGCCTATTTCTTCAGATACGCAAATCAAACTTGAGATTTTTCGTTTCGGAATTCCTTATTTTACCGATTCTGTGGCTATCAGCCGTATGAAGAGAAATCATACCGAATTGGCTGAATTCCTGTTCAGAGAAATGTCGTTTCCGTCCGGATGTTTCCTGATGACAGGCACCGGCATAGTACCGCCCGATGATTTCACTCTTGAAGTGGACGATGAAATACGTATTACTATTGAGGGAATCGGAACTTTAATTAACACTGTAGAAGTTAAGTAATTATTCAGATACAAAAAGAGCTTTACCTAAAAGTAAAGCTCTTTGTTAAATACCCCTGCTATGCAACTTACTGGTAGAAATATTATTGGCTATGAATCTTTCTCTGAAGGAACAGTAGCCATTCAAGGAGTTAATCCGGCGACAGGCGAGGCTTTGTCTCCGCTTTTTTTTAAAGCCACATTAGACGAGCTTGAGCTGGCCACCGAAAAAGCAGAAAAGGCTTTTCAGGTTTATCGAAAAAAATCAGGCTTTGAAAAAGCTAATTTTTTAGAAAAAATAGCTGAAGAAATTGAGAATCTGGGCGACACCCTGCTGGAAAGATACATGCTGGAGTCAGGCTTACCTAATGCAAGAGCCATGGGTGAAAGAGGCCGAACCGTTGGTCAGCTCAGGTTATATGCTCATTTGTTAAGAGAAGGCTCATGGGTTGATGCCCGCATTGATGCCGCTATGCCTGACCGTCAGCCGGCGCCCCGCCCCGATTTACGCTCAATGGAACGCCCTCTGGGTGTGGTTGGCGTTTTTGGAGCCAGTAATTTTCCACTGGCGTTTTCTGTAGCCGGGGGCGACACCACCTCGGCATTTGCAGCAGGTTGCTGTGTAATTGTGAAGGCGCATCCTGCCCACCTGGGTACTTCAGAGTTGGTAGGTCTGGCAGTGCAGAAAGCAGCGCAGGCAACAGGTATGCCTGACGGCGTTTTCTCTTTGTTATTTGATGACGGACACGAAATCGGGATGGCTTTGGTGAAACATCCGGTTATAAAAGCAGTAGGGTTTACCGGCTCGCTGAAGGGTGGTAAAGCGTTGTTTGATGCGGCGGTTCGTCGCCCTGAACCTATACCGGTATATGCCGAGATGGGAAGTGTAAACCCGGTTTTTGTTTTACCTAAGATTCTGGCAGAAAAAGGCCGTGCAATTGCCAACAGCTATCTGGCATCGGTAACGCTGGGGGTAGGGCAGTTCTGTACAAACCCTGGTATGCTGTTTCTGGAAAACAACCAGGATTTTATTGATGAAATTGAGAAAAATGCGCCGCATACACAAGGGGGCATTATGCTTACACCGGGTATAAAAGATGCCTATGTGAGAGGTACCGAGCACTCGAAGCAATTTACACAGGTAATGGGTGTAGGCAAAGCACCTGAAGGCTTTACCGCTGTTGAGCCTGTATTTCTTCGCACTGATATTGCGTCGTTAAATGCCAAGCCGGAACTGGCAGAAGAGATATTCGGGCCAACCAGCCTTATTGTTGAAGCCAATACAAAAGAAGAAATTCTGATAGCTGCCAGTAATCTGGACGGCCACCTGACGGCTACTGTTCATGGTACGCCTGAGGATTTAATTGAATATTCTGACTTATTAGATATACTGGAGCAGAAAGTGGGTCGATTGATTATAAACGGATTCCCGACAGGGGTTGAGGTAAATCATGCCATGATACACGGAGGGCCTTTCCCTGCAACTACTGACTCGCGCTCTACTTCTGTAGGTACAAAAGCCATTACACGCTTTACGCGCCCGGTAAGCTTTCAGGATTTCCCTGATGAATTACTGCCGGATGAACTGAAAAGTGATAACCCTTTGAATATCTGGAGATTGGTAGAAGGAGAATGGAAGAAGTAAAAAAAAAGAGGGACGACAACGTTCCTCTTTTTTTTATGTGGTCTGATGAGCGATTAACCCAACAGATTCATTACGTCTTCTGAGATACCGGTATTCACAAAACCGCCATCGTGGAAAAGGTTCTGCATGGTTACCATTTTGGTAAGGTCAGAGAAAAGCGTGATTACATAGTCTGCACAGGCATCAGCCGAGGCATTACCCAGCGGAGCAATTTTATCGGCAAAGTCATAGAATTTATCAAAACCGCCAATACCAGTACCGGCAGTAGTTTTGGTTGGAGACTGCGACACCGTGTTTACACGTACATTCTTCAATTTGCCATAACGGTAGCCGTAGCTGCGTGCAATTGATTCTAACATGGCTTTTGCTTCTGCCATATCAGTATAGAACGGAAACGTGCGTTGTGCCGCCATGTAAGATAAAGCAACTACCGACCCCCACTCGTTGATAGCATCCATTTTTTCGGCTACCTGTAAGAATTTATGGAATGATAAGGCCGATACATCAACACTCTTCAGAAACCAGTCGTAGTTCAAATCGCCGTAGGCTTTTCCTTTGCGAATGTTTGGCGACATACCGATTGAGTGCAATACGAAGTCAACTTTACCACCTAGCACGTCCATTGATTTGGTGTAAAGATTTTCGATTTCTTCTACAACAGTAGCATCTGCAGGAATAATCTCGGCTTCGCAGGCTTCGGCCAGTTTCTTGATTTCGCCCATGCGCATAGCAATAGGAGCGTTGGTTAATACAATAGAAGCACCTTCTTCTTTTGCTTTCAGTGCCACTTTCCATGCGATAGATTTTTCGTCTAATGCGCCAGAAATAATTCCCTTTTTACCCTTTAGTAATCCGTATGCCATGATATGTAAGTTTAAATCTGAGTCCGTAGCATTCACTACGATAATGTCATAATAGTTTTTAGAGTGCCAAAGGTAGTTAATTTCAAAAAAAATAAAAAACCATCCCAATTTTTTGCGCACACAATACCGCAATAAAAAGAGCGTGTGTAGATGGATGGATATTATTTCAAAAGCTGGTTTGGCCTGTTTGTGGTGTTGTTTGTTTTCTTTACGTTAAATTCCTGCATGGGCTTTTTTAAGTGTCTCAATATCCAGCTTATCCATCTTTAGCATGGCGTTCATGGCTCTTTGTGCCTTTGCAGGGTCCGG
Source organism: Emticicia sp. 21SJ11W-3 (assembly GCF_024138715.1). Lineage (GTDB taxonomy): Bacteria > Bacteroidota > Bacteroidia > Cytophagales > Spirosomataceae > Emticicia > Emticicia fluvialis. Next base: position 4,635,476 of record NZ_CP092074.1, on the reverse strand, counting down.
GTCGCCCAGCAATTGACCGAGCACATCTGGTACAACCTGCCACGACAACCCGAATTTATCTACCAGCCAGCCACATCTGCTTGGCTTTCCACCGTTGGCTATCAGATTATCCCAGTAATAATCAATCTCTTCCTGGGTTTTGCAATCAATAAACATAGATATGGCCGGTGTAAATGCAAAATGAGGGCCACCATCCAGAGCCAGCAACACCTGTCCTTCCAGCTCAAATTTGGCATTCATAATTTTATCGCCTACTTTATTGGTGTAATGCACTTTGGTGTTTTTAAAAACCGAAGTGTACAATTCAATAGCTTCTGCAATGTTGCCATTGAACCATAAGAAAGGCGTTATTTTCTGCTCCTTTTCCATAGGTTTGGTTCTTTTTAGAATGATATTTTAAGCTGCCAGCATCATACCATCTGGCTATTAGTATTGCGGATTATAATAAAAGGGTCATGCTTTGTCTGTTGGATGCCGGCAGTTATCTCTGTAACTGCATATATGATTAAGGCTTTCTCCCACTTGCAACTCAAAATACTTTGGTTTTTTTGGTAACACCGTTCTATACATTTTAAAGTTAACCATTTGGTTGGCAAAAACATAATAGTTTCTAAAAGAGGTAGTTGGGGAATTTGTGGTTATTGGCATTTAATAGTGTTTATCAGAGTTTTGCCACAATAGTGGCAAATAAAAAACCGTCCTCCAAGCGGAAGACGGTTTGTTGGTTCTTAGTTATTGATTATTTGAGCTTTAAAAAATATATTTATTCTCCTCAATCATGGCTTCGGCCACTCTGCGGCGCGCAGCTTTGAGGTTAAATGGTTCAATCTTGGTAAATCGTTTCAGACCCATCAGCATTACTCGCAGCTCATCGGCTTCAGCAAAAGACGCAATGGCTTCTTTGCCTGCAATGTTTACTTTGTTTACGGCTTCGTGCAGATAAATAAGAGCCATATCTTTTTGCAGTGCCACGTTAGCTTCTCCTTTAACGCCAATCAATTTCTCAACTCTTAACAATATTGACTCAGCCACATAAATTTCAATGGCCATATCTGCCAGGTTCATTAGTATTTCCTGTTCTTCAGACAACGACATCATGAATTTTTGCACGGCTGCACCTGCTACCATCAGCGCTGCTTTTTTCAGGTTTTTCAACACTTTCTTTTCAACGGCAAATACGCTTTCGTCGTCGGCGCCACCAAAATCAGGCACAGACATAATTTCTTTGGCAACGGCCATTGCGGGGGTCATCAGGTCTATCTCGCCTTTCAACGCACGTTTCAAAAGCATGTCAATAATCAACATACGGTTGATTTCGTTGGTGCCTTCAAAAATCCGGTTGATACGCGCATCTCTGTAAGCTCGCTCCATAGGTGCATCGGCCGAATAACCCATACCGCCATACACCTGCAGGCTTTCGTCAACGGTATAATCCAGCACTTCAGAGCTGTGCACTTTCATAATAGCACACTCAATAGAGAACTGCTCCAGTGCTTTCAGCTTGGCTTCGGCATCTGTTAAGCCCTGGGCTTTCAGGTCTTCTATGGCGTCGTCAATGTTTTGTCCGGCTCTGTAGTTGGCAGACTCCGAGGCAAAAATGCGCGTAGCCATTTCGGCCAGTTTATATTTAATAGCGCCAAATGTGGCAATAGAAACACCAAATTGCTTGCGCTCGTTGGCGTAGTTAATAGCATGGCCAAGAGAGCCTTTAGACCCGCCTATTACGGCTATGCCCAGTTTAATACGCCCAACGTTGAGTATGTTTACTGCTATTTTGAAACCATTACCGCGAGACGACAACATGTTTTCAACAGGTACATGGCAATCGTTAAAGAAAATCTGGCGGGTGTCTGAGCCTTTAATGCCCAGCTTGTGCTCTGGTTCGTTCATGGTAATACCACCGAAAGATTTCTCAATAATGAATGCCGTCAGGTTTTTGTCATCATCAATTTTGGCAAAGACAATGAATAAATCGGCGAAACCGCCGTTGGTTATCCACATCTTTTGTCCGTTAATGATATAGTGTGTGCCATCTTCCGACAAAGCTGCTTTGGTTTTGCCAGAGTTGGCATCAGACCCTGAATCCGGCTCTGTTAAGCAATAAGCGGCTTTCCATTCGCCTGTGGCTAGTAGCGGGAGATATTTAGCTTTTTGTTCTTCGTTTCCGTAATATACTATAGGTAAGGTACCAATACCTGTATGGGCCGACTGCGCAACTGAAAACGAGTGGCCTTGCCCCAGTGCTTCTGCTACCAGCATTGAGGTATTAAAACTCATGCCAAACCCGCCGTATTCTTCCGGCACGGCAGTACCCAACAAACCCAATTCACCCGCTTTGGTCATGAGAGATGACATAAGCTCCGGCGACTTGGCATTGTCAATTTCGTTCAGCCGTGGGTGGATTTCTGTACGCAAGAAATCGCGACAGGTGTCGGCAATCAATTTTTGTTCTTCTGAAAACTCTTCCGGAATAAAAATCTGATGTGCTTCCACATCTTTTATCAGGAATTCTCCTCCTTTAATTGATGCTTTATTTTCAGTTGCTAACATAGTATTATGAGTTGAAATTCGTCTTTTGAAAATGCAGGCCATTGTTATGCGCGCATACTGTTACAAAGATAATATTTTTTGAAAATATTATGCAAGCATACTATTAGTTTTTTTTAACCGGTCCCGTTAAGGTTTTGTTACTGCTAAAAGAGGTATAGAGGGCCGATCTTTTACCGGGCAGTGTATTTGTTGCTTTTGTAGAAGCAGAACAGGTCTACAGGCAAATCAGTAGCGTGCCAGTAAGGTTATTATCTGTTCCTTCCTTTTTCGTTGGGATATAATTGGGGCAGGGGGTCACTTTGCCAGAATTGCTTGGTGTCGGCATCTAATATACTAAGGCTACCCCAGAACGCCGCCCCGGTGTCTATGTTCCAAACATTGCAGCCGTTCATAGGTACGGTTGTGTCATAGTTCAGGGTAGGGGTATGCCCAATGTATATTTCATCAAATATCAAAAGCCTTTTAGGAAACAGTTTTGAGTCTCTCCTGATGTGCTTATCCATCGTCAGCGCCATTTCCCAAAGGGTTCTGTCCCAGTTAAAATTAGATGGGTGGAACTCCTGCATCGGCCCGTGCATAGAAGTAAACCCGGCGTGTATAAATAGGCGGTTGTTGTCGTCGATATGATACATCTTCATGCGTTCAAAAAAATTCAGATGTTCCAGCCGTTCTGCATCATTTATTGATTCATAGCTTTTCACTGTCAGAAAACCACCGTGAAAGCCCCAAACTTTATCCCATTCTTTTTCGCGCAGCCACTCTTCGCACCATACATCATGATTCCCCTTCACAAAAACGCAATTCCGGGTTTCGTTAAGCTCTATCAGAAACTGTATCACCTGTGCCGACTCGCTCCAGCCATCTACATAGTCACCCAGAAATACGAGGGTGTCATCTTTACTCACAGCGGCACGTTCCATCACCTGCTTTAATGCTTTCAGCCCGCCATGTATATCGCCAACAACTAGTGTACGTGGTTTCATAGTACTCAATCTTCAGAAAGGTTACACCCGTTTAACAATTAAGAACCATTCAATTAAAAGATTGTTTCAGTCAGACACTTGAATTAGTTTATATCAGGGCAGTTGGCAAAGAAAACTGAAAAAAGCATAACAGGCAAAATCCCTGGTAAACTTATGCCATTTAATGCCTTTTATTACCACCTGTTTTGCCATTTGCCCGGGTTTAAGAGTGTACGTTTTGTAAGAATGGTTTTAATGAAGATCCCTCATTTTTTCAGCTGTGCGTATATGCCGGTTGTATGGGTAGTACGTATAGCTTCAAAGCTTTGCCGGCAGCTTTTAATTGCGCCAGAATATGAGTTTTTATTATCAGACAAAACTACTTAAAGGGGTATCAGGAAAAGAAAACTTGTCTTAACAACTATTTTTGCATTTTTCCTTGACAATGTGGTATATTCTTTGTTGCTTCGCAAAAGAAATTTTATTTGAGTTATTAAAAAAGGTTTACCATGACAGAGACATTAAACTTCGACGTGACCACAGTAGCTGAAAGCAGGATACATCAGCTTGACCCCAATAATATTCAGTTTGGCTCACTCTTTACAGACCACATGCTCGTGGCCGACTATATAAACGGCGCGTGGCAGACACCAAAAATTTTACCTTATGGCGATATCAGCTATAATCCGGCGCTTGCAGTGCTGCATTACGGACAAGCCATTTTTGAAGGTATGAAGGCTTTCAAGAATGATAATGACGAAGTTTTGATGTTCCGTCCGCAGGAAAACTGGAAACGTTTCAATATTTCGGCAGAACGTATGTGTATGGCACAGGTACCTGAAGATATATTTGTAGGCGGGTTGGAAGAGTTGTTGCGTTTAGATGCGGCCTGGGTTCCTAAAGGTGAAGATAACTCATTGTACCTACGTCCGTTTATGTTCTCTAGTGATGTTTACCTGGGTGTTCGCCCTTCTCAGAGCTACCGGTTCATGATTATTATGAGCCCTGCCGGTAAATACTACTCTACACCGCCAAAAGTGAAAGTAGAGACCGAGTTTATCCGTGCTGCTCCGGGTGGTGTGGGTTATGCCAAATGTGCAGGTAACTACGCAGCCTCTTTGTATCCGGCCAAGTTGGCGCAGGAGCAAGGCTATACCCAATTGTTATGGACAGATGCCATTGAACACAAGTATTTTGAGGAGTCTGGCACGATGAACGTGATGTTTGTGATTGATGGTAAACTGGTAACCCCTGCCGTAAGCAGCACAATTCTGAAAGGTATCACCCGCGATTCGCTGTTGCAATTGGCGAAATCGATGAATATTGAAGTTGAAGAAAGAAAAGTATCTGTAGATGAGGTGATTTCCGGTATAAAAAGCGGTAAGGTAACCGAGGTTTTTGGCGCCGGTACAGCGGTTGTGGTTTCTCCGTTTGCAGCTATTGGCTACAATGGTGAAGATTACGATTTACCTGCCATAACCGAATCGTCGGTTTCTTCTAAACTGAAAAATGCTTTGAATGATTTACGCACAGGTAAAGTAGAAGATACTTTTGGCTGGGTTTGGAAAGTAAATGCCTGATTATAGCAAATTACTTAATGTATGATATAGGCGACCGGGCAACCGGTCGCTTTTTTTTTCATAACTCAAAGATACGTAGGTATTTATGAAGAATGCAGGCACGAAAGAAAACAAAATTTACATTTTAGAAATATTGTATATCAATTAAAAAAGAAGAAGGTTTCTGTTTCTCAAAATAATTTTCCGAACAGTATGCCTGCATACTGATTTTTTTCTACATTTGTGGTTACCCGAAGCAAAAAACACCAATGAGGAAGGAAAAGACTATTGATTTTTACATTAAATGGGCCTGGCATGCCATTTCGCGTATGTATAATACTTATGCAGGGCAATATGATATTACCATGGCCATTGGGTATGTCTTGCTTAATATTGATTCAGAGAAAGGTACGCCGGCAACTAAAATTGGGCCGTCGATAGGTATGGAGCCCAGAAGTCTGACGCGCATGCTGAAAACCCTTGAAGAAAAAGGCTGGATTTACAGAGAAACAGATGCCGACGACAAGCGTTTTGTAAAGGTGTACCTGACAGAGGAAGGGAAGAAAAAGAGGAATTTTGCCCGCGAAGGAGTGATTATCTTCAACAAGAAGATTCAGGAGACTATCCCTGCTGAAAAACTGGCTGTTTTTTTTGAGGTAATTAAAGATATTAATGCTTTGGTTGATGAAGAAAACAGCAAGGTAAAAGACAATATTATATTTGAAATAATGCATTAAGATAAAGGTCTGAACTTAGTTCAGACCTTTATCTTATCTTTAAGGAACTCAGCTGTATAGTTATTTTCCAGCTTTACCATATCTTCTGGCGTGCCTTCAAAAGTCAGATAGCCACCTTTTTCTCCGCCTTCAGGGCCTAAGTCAATTATCCAGTCGGCCGACTTAATGATTTCCATGTTGTGTTCAATAATAATAACCGAGTCTCCCTGGTCAACCAAGGCATTAATGGCTTTCAGCAGCTTCTTGATGTCATGAAAATGTAGCCCGGTTGTTGGTTCATCAAACACAAACAAGGTTTTACCTTTATCGGCATTGCCTTTGCTTAAGAAGAATGCCAGTTTAACCCTTTGTGCCTCACCACCCGACAAAGTGCTTGACGACTGTCCCAAACCAATGTAACCCAAGCCCACATCCTGCAAAGGTTGAAGTTTCTCGGCCAGTTTCGGGTCACTTTCCCTGAAAAACTCAAGAGCTTCATCCACCGTCATGGCCAGTATATCGGCAATGTCTTTATCTTTATATTTCACTTCCAGAATCTCCTGTTTGAAGCGCTTGCCACCGCAACTTTCGCATTTCAGGCGTACATCAGCCATAAACTGCATCTCTATGGTTTGTTCTCCTTCTCCCTGGCATGCCTCACAACGGCCGCCATCAACGTTGAATGAGAAGAAAGCCGGTTTGTAGTCGCGGGCTTTAGACAGGGGCTGGTCTGACATCAACTGCCTGATAGCATCGTAGGCCTTAATATAGGTAACAGGGTTAGAACGCGACGACTTACCTATTGGGTTCTGGTCAACCATTTCGATCTGCGTAATTCTGTCGAGAGAGCCAATCAACTCGCTGTATTTTCCGGCTTCTTCACTGTATTCTCCTTTTAGCCTGGCAATGGCCGGGAAAAGGATTTTGCGAACCAGTGTAGATTTTCCCGAACCACTCACACCCGTTACCACGGTAAGTGTACCTAGCGGAAATTTTACATCTACCTCTTTTAAATTATTCTCTCTGGCACCTTTTAGTTCAATAAAGTCGGCTGGTTTTCTTCTTTTCTGAGGCACAGGCACATGGTCTTCACCTGTCAGGAAGCGGATAGTGTGGCTTACGACTCCCTCCCCACTGTTGGGGCGGCCGCCGTCGCGGAGGGTTAGGGGTGGGGTTGTTTTCAACCGCATAATATCTTCCCAATTCCCCTGAAACATCAGGTTACCGCCCAGGGTTCCTGCTTCGGGGCCAATGTCAATTATCTCATCAGCTGCCAGCATTACCTCTTCCTCATGCTCTACCACAACTACGGTGTTACCTAAATCTCTTAATGATTCCAGCACACTTACCAAACGGCGCGTATCTCTCGGGTGCAGGCCGATGCTTGGCTCATCTAAAATGTACATTGAACCAACCAGAGCACTACCCAGAGAGGTGGCCAGTTTAATACGTTGAAACTCGCCGCCTGACAGACTGGAGGTTAATCGGTTGAGTGTCAGGTATCCTAAACCAACCCGTTCCATAAAATCCAGACGGCTGTTAATTTCAATCAGTATTCTTTTGGCTATGCCTTGCTGATAATCAGGCAGCTCAAGATTATTAAAGAATTGTGATACATCTGATATCGGCATCAGTACAAGGTCGGTAATAGAAGCGCCACCTACTTTTACATAAGCTGCATCTTTACGCAGTCGCGAGCCCCGGCATTCAGGGCAATCGGTACGCCCCCGATAGCGTGAAAGCATTACCCGGTACTGAACCTTGTGTACCTGGCTTTCTATATCCCGAAAGAATGCGTCCAGGCCTTCAAAATAAGAATTGCCTGTCCAGAGCAGGTCTTTTTGCTCCTGGGTAAGGTCTTTATAAGCCCTGTGAATGGGGAAGTCGAAACGGATGCCGTTTTTGAGTAACGGCGCTACCCACTCGCTCATGCGTTCGGTTCTCCAGGGAGCAATGGCTCCTTCAAATACCGAAAGATTTTTATCCGGAATCACCAGGTCAGGGTCTAAACCCAGAATTTTCCCGAATCCCTCGCAGCGCTTACAGGCGCCATACGGATTATTAAAAGTAAATAGATTAACGCTTGGTTCTTCAAAGGCTATGCCATCTAACTCAAACCTGTCAGAGAAAGTATGTTTCCCCTGGCCAATTACATCTACAATACATTCGCCTTCTCCTTCAAAAAAAGCAGTTTGTATAGAATCTGAGAAACGGAACTGCGTATCTTCATCATATTTTACCACGTTCCGGTCTATCAGAATTTCAATGTTGTGCTGTTTTTCGTCTATAATCTCAGTTCCTTCAACTATTTCTTCAATCTGTTTTATTTCTCCGTCAACCACCACACGGGTGTATCCTTTCTGAAGCAGCAGGTCAAGTTCTTTTTTTACATTCCGGTTGTCTTTTATTTTCAGCGGGGTCAGTACCATTACTCTGGTTCCTTCTTCTTTTGACAGAATAAAATTCACAACATCAGTTACCGTATCTTTTTTTACCTCTTTGCCTGAAACCGGCGAATAGGTAATGCCTATGCGGGCAAACAAGAGCTTCAGGTAGTCGTAGATTTCGGTGGTAGTACCCACAGTAGAGCGCGGGTTTTTGGTGGCTACCTTCTGTTCTATGGCAATAGCCGGCGAAACACCTTTGATGTACTCTACCTCGGGTTTTTCCATACGGCCCAGAAACTGGCGTGCATAAGAGCTGAGACTCTCTACATACATACGCTGGCCTTCGGCAAAGAGGGTATCAAACGCCAGAGACGATTTTCCACTGCCTGAAAGCCCCGTTACCACCACCAGTTTGTTGCGCGGAATGGCAACATCAATATTTTTTAAATTATTTACTTTGGCTCCTTTAATGATGATGAATTGCTTAGGGTCAAGGGCATCAACATCGGGGTATTTTATTAAATTAAGCGCAGAATTGTCCATGCAGAAAAAGCCCGGTGTCCTTCGTACAGATTCGGGTATTTATATTGTTGGAATTGGTAAATCTTTCATTAAGAGAGAAAAGTCTCAAATCATGTAACCAAATAATTAAAGAGATAGTTCTTTTCTGCAATACTAATAATTTGGCCCGTCAATTTCTTGAAATCAGGCTTTTAAATATGTTTCAGGGCTTGCTTTGACGGTATTCTTTTTGTTGATGGCCGGCTGGTCAATCAGGCATCAGAATTAGCAAATAAATAACTGGTAAACGCCGGGCAAAAGCCGTAATTTTGCGTTAAAAATCAGATATCTACTATTGGAAACACCATTTGCAGTAATTTTTGATATGGACGGGGTTATTTGCCACACCAACCCTCACCATTCGCTGGCCTGGAAGGCATTCTTGAAAAAATATGATATTGAGGCCACAGAAGAAGAATTTATAGCCCACATGTATGGCAAAAGCAACAGCTATATTCTGAAATACTTTCTTAAAAGAGAGGTAACCGGCGACGAGTTTAACCTGATGGAGTTTGAGAAGGAGGCGCTGTTCAGACAACTCTATGAACCAGAAGTAGTTGCTATTGAGGGCCTTCTGGATTTTATTGACGACCTGAAAGCCAATGGCATCAAAACGGGTATTGCCACCTCTGCGCCTGTCGAGAACCTTGAAATGATTTTAAACAAACTGCCATTGGCAGATAAAATGCAGTCGCTGTTATCTAGTGCAGATGTAACCCATCATAAGCCCCACCCTGAGGTTTATATAAAATCGGCGGCTAATCTGGGTATACTGCCTGAAAACTGTCTTGTTTTTGAAGATTCGCATTCAGGCGTTACGGCCGGTAAAGCTGCCGGTGCCAAAGTTATTGGGGTTTTAACAACCTATAAAAAGGAAGAATTACCGGTTTGCACCCACTACATTGCAGATTACAGAGGGCTGACGTACCAGCATATTAAATCATTTTTTGAGCTATGACAATTGAGCACGTGGCTGTTTGGGTAAGAAACCTGGATTTGATGCGCGAGTTTTACGTTACTTATTTCGGTGGGGTAGCCAATGAGAAGTATAGAAATGAGAAGAAAAACTATGAGTCATACTTTATTGCTTTTTATTCAGGCGCAAGGCTTGAGCTGATGCAGATGCCCGGTATTACCGATACCACAAATAGTGGGCATGAACAGTTTATGGGTCTTACGCACCTGGCTTTTTCAGTAGGGAGCAAAGCAAAAGTTGATGAAATGACGGAGCTATTCAGAAAAGCTGGTTTTGAGGTTGTTGGAGAGCCCCGATGGACAGGCGACGGCTACTATGAAAGTGTGATTCTGGACCCTGAAAAGAACCGTATAGAAATTACGGCATAAAAATATTTTGTAATTGAATTGTATTATCAGCCATCAGGTCAGTATTGTTTAAAATACATCCTGTTGGCTCTCTTATTTTATGTTTAAGCATTTATCAACATTTTTCTTTCATCGCCAGAGTCTGGCTGTTGCCATGGTTTTTACAGCCATGGGCATGTTGTTTGGCAGTTGGGCTACGCTTATTCCGTTTGTAAAGCAAAAATATGCATTAGATGATGCCCAACTGGGCTTACTGCTGCTTTTTATGCCTCTGGGTGCCGCAGGTATGAACCCCTTTACTACGATTCTCATTAACCGTTTTGGTATGAGAAACACCACCATTGCCGGTCTGATTTTTATGTCGGTGGTGTATGCCATGCCTGTAACCATGAACTACCTGCCGCTGGTAGCCTTTAGTTTGTTTCTGGTGGGTATCAGCATTTCTACCACCAATGTGGCCATGAACACCTGTGTTACCAGTCTTGAGCATCAATATAGCATCAACATCATGTCTACCTGTCATGGTATGTTTAGTGCCGGGCTAATGCTGGGCTCTATTCTGGCAAGTTTTACACAGGGTATGAAAATACCCCCAACTTACCATATGTGGCTGATAACCGTCTGCTTTATAGGTCTTGCATTTTTTATCCGGCCCACGGTTATGAGTATTCATGAAGAAAAGATAGAAGCTGGCGAAGGCGCAAAATTTGTTTTTCCGAAAGGCGCCTTACTATTGATGATACTGATAAGCCTGTGTACCAATATTACCGAAGGTACCATGGCCGACTGGACAGCCGTTTATATGCGCGATGTAGTACAAACACAAGATTACTTTATTGGTTGGGGGCTGGCCGGATACTCACTTTGTATGTCACTGGGTCGTTTTGCCGGCGATGCCCTTATTCCGCGTTATGGCGGAAATCAGGTGCTTAAAATAGGTGGTATTATTGCTGCCGCCGGTATTATTATATCTATTCTATTGCCCTACACAGCCACGGCCATTTTAGGTTTTGCCTTAGTGGGGGCAGGGGTTTCATGCGGGGCGCCTATTCTTTACGGCAGCTCGGCAAGGGTACCCGGCATGGCCAAAGGTGCGGGTTTGGCAACCATGAATACCTTTAGCATGGCCGGATTTCTGGCCGGGCCGGTTCTGATAGGCTTTGTTTCTGAAAGCATAAGCCTGCCTTTTGCTTTTGCTCTGATTGCCTCTCTGGCTTTGGTGTGGGTATTGCTGGTTAATAAAGTAAAGCTTTACTGATTTGTTTTTCAGGATACTGCCAGCCTTTATTTTTTAAACCAATTAATAGAATTTGCATTAAATTCTTTTTCTTCTAATGAATATTATTTACATTTAGCGTGTAAAATTAAAAGGGTGTTGTTATGAAGAAAATTATCTACTCTTTTGGCGTATGCCTGATGGCTACGCAAATACAGGCACAAGTGTATAATAATGGTGCTGAACTCTTTGTGAGCGAAGGTGCCGTTGTGAGCTTTAATACTGATGTAGTAAACGACGGGAAAATCACTAATAACGGTAAGGTACATTTTCAGAAGAATTTTGATAACCTGAGTTTGCTGAAATCGAACGGAACAGTTGTTTTCGACGGTAACAGTATGCAGGTTCTGAGAAGTCCAAAGGAATTGTCTTTCGGGCAGTTAATGCTCGATAACGATTTAAAGCTGGAAGCCCCCTTGCGGGTTGACGGTGCGTTGTCTTTCCGTAGAGGGGTGATTGAATCTTCTTTGCAGAGTCCGCTGATATTCAGTGCTGGCAGCAGATATGACGGAGCCTCGGATTTTTCTCATATCAAAGGTGTAATCAGTAAAGAAGGTAGTGAATCTTTTGAATTTCCGCTGGGAGACGGCAGCAATTATCGCTCTTTCAGGGTAGCGGGTAATCATAGCAATCAGACCTTAACGGCATCGTACCTTTACAGAAGCCCCTTGACTATTTCTGAGAAGGTTTCAGAAAATGTTGACGCTATCAACCAGAATGAATACTGGACACTGAAATCTGAATCGGCCAAAGGTTCAGCAAAAATATCTTTAGCCAATGGGTCTGATTTAGACGGAATAGCGTTTCTTGATAAAGGCACCTGGTCAATAAGTGAAGATGCCAGTCTCTCTGCAACCACTGACCTCGCCAGTGGTACGCTTTTCACCAGAGCCAAAAGTCGTAATATCCAACCGGCTATCGGGGTGTATCCGAACCCTACTGACGGTGAGTTTTTCCTGAAATTATCAGGAATGAATGAAACTGAACTGATAACAGTTGATGTCGTCAACCAGGATGGCACCAGGGTACTGCAAAAAACAGGAACCGTAAAAGACTTACGTAAAGCATATGTATTGCCTGAACACCTGCCTGCAACTGAGCTGACAGTGAGAGTAGTGCGTGGAGACTCAAAAAAGCCTTTGTATCAGAAAATGATATTAAACAAGTAACAACCGGTTAAGTATTGATATTGAAAAAGCTGCCTGTTCTGGGCAGCTTTTTTGTTTTTGAAATAACCCAAATAAATAAATGCAAAAATTTAAGCCCTGCTATGCAACGTTTAAAGTTTTTTTTCATCTTATGGATATAGATACAATAACAAATACAAAATCATGAAAAAGCTATTCATTTTACTCCTATTCATTGCAACTGCTGCTACCGCACAGGAATCTAAGCGTTCATTCAGTTTAAGTGGTTTCGATAAACTCGATATGGGCAACGCCTTTATTATTACGGTTACGCAGTCTAACAATTACAAGATAGAAACTTCAGGACGTGAGCAGGATTTGGAAGACCTGGTTGTGAAAGTATCAAACGGTGAACTCCGGATTGGCTATCCGTCTAACTGGTCTGGCTGGAAAAACCGCAAGGAAGTGTACATCAACATAACCATGCCCAAACTGGTGGCTGTCAGTTTTTCAGGCGCCAGCAAAGCAAAAGTATCGGGTTTCAGCAGCGAATCTTTTGGTATTGATTTGTCGGGCGCGTCGAGCGCTACCTTTGATATTGATGCAAAAAATTTAGCCCTTGATTGTTCAGGCGCTTCAAGTGTTGCTATTGTTGGCGACGGACAGAAGCTCACTGCCGATGTCTCAGGCGCTTCAAGCGTCAATGCTTATGACTTTAAGGTATCTACGGCTACAATTGATGCCTCGGGTTCAAGTGGAGCCAAAGTATATGTTACCAGTAGAATAGTAGCAGAAGCCAGCGGAGCAAGCAGTGTGCGGTACAAAGGCGGCGCTACCTCTGTTGTTGCCAATACTTCAGGTGCAGGAACAGTAAAATCGGCAAATTGATTCGGTATTAAAAGCATCGGGGGGACGCCTTAGCAGTCCCCCCGGTTGTTACATTACTATTTCTTTTTCTGTCATTATCGTCAGTACTTCCGTATCTGTAAGGCGTGTTGCCAGCCCTTGTGTTTTGGGTAGTTCATAATGAAAGAAATATTTCATGGTATGAATTTTACTTTCGTAGAAGTCGGCATCATTGGTGCCTGCCAATAGTTTTTGCTGCGCCACAACGCCTTGTTTCAGCCATTGCCATGCAATTACATTCAGGCTGAAAAGCTCCATATAAAGTGTGGCATCAGACAAGAATCTTTCAATATCACCGGTGCCTGCAATACCCAACAGATGTTTTGTTACCTTCGATAATTGCCCGGTGCTTTCTGTAAGCAGCTGAGCATATTTTATTAAGCCATCGTATTGGTTGGCTGTTTCAATTGTTTTGCCTATTTCAGCAGCAAGCAGTTGCAGGGGTTTTCCGCCCGCAAGCATTATTTTTCTACCCAGTAAATCCTGCGACTGTATCCCGGTTGTACCTTCATAGATAGGCGTAATGCGGATATCACGGTAGTATTGTTCAACCGGGAAATCCTCAGTAAAGCCATATCCGCCAAAGCATTGAACCGCATTGCTGATAGACAACACACCGTATTCACATGGGAAAGTCTTGGCAATCGGTGTCAGCAACTCAACCATCAGGTGAGCGTTCTCTTTTTCTTCAGGGTCATCACTTGCTTCCGACAGGTCGAAATACTTAGAGGTTTCCAGCAACAAAGACAAGCCGCCTTCTACTACCGATTTCTGGAATAGCAGCATCCTTTTCACGTCAGGGTGCTGAATTATCGGTACCTGAGGTGTGTCTAATGCGGTTTTGGCATTTAACCTGCGGCTTTGCGGCCTTTCGTGTGCATACTCTAGGGCAGCATAATAAGCAGCAGAAGTAATAGAAACCCCGGTAAGGCCCACGCCTATACGTGCTTCATTCATCATCTGAAACATATAAGACAACCCTTTATTGGGTTCACCTACCAGATACCCGATACAATCGTCGTTTCTGTCGCCAAAGCCCAAGTGCATGGCGGGTACTCCTTTTTGGCCTAATTTATGATAAATACCCATAGAGGTAACATCATTATCGGTGCCATCCAGCCTGTATTTGGGTACTACAAATAAAGATATTCCTTTGGTGCCCTTTGGCGCGCCTTTAATACGGGCCAGAAACAGATGTATAATGTTTTCGGTTGCATTATGGTCTCCGGCAGAAATAAAAACCTTTTGCCCTCTTATTTTGTAAGCGCCATTTTCCAGAGGCTCGGCAGAAGAGGTAATGTCAGAGAGCGAACTACCCGCCTGTGGCTCGGTAAGGCACATGGTTCCCTGCCATTTGCCGGTAATCATGTTTTCTATATACTGCTTTTTCAGTTCATCAGAGCCAAAGCTGGCAATTAGCCTTGCACCACCGGCGGTAAGGCCTGTATACATCATACCGTTATTGGCCGACATCAGAATGTATCCTACTGTGCTTGTGATAGTTACCGGCATTTGGGCGCCTCCGTTTTCGTAATCGAAGTCTGCTCCGATAATACCAGATTCCCCTACTGCTTTCAGGTAATTTCTGATAGAGGGATGCACCTGCACCTGGCCATCTTTTAGCTCCGGCTGGTTTTTATCAACGTCTTTCAGAAACGGAAACATCAGGTTTTCGGCTATCTGAGTGGCCGTGTCGATGGTCATATCGAAGGTTTCCCTGTTGTGGTCTGCAAAATAGCTATGCCCTGTCAGTGACTCTACGTCATGTACTTCATAAAGTAGAAAATTCACGTTTCTTTTACTGAAGAAATTCTTTGCCATGATACGCTCATTGAAAAGTTTTAAGATGCTGAAATAAAAAGCACACAGCCGGTTACATCAGGCCTAGCATTTTGGCATATTTCATCATGGCGCCCGGGTTAGATATTTTCAGTTTCCCCATCATCATTGCCATCATCGGGTTCATATCGCCGGTTGCAATTTTCACAAAGTCTGCTTCATTGGCCTTAATCACACATTCTGCGGTTCCTTCAAAGCCCTCTTTTAACACTGCTTTGCCGGCTGCTACGTTCATGGTGTAGGTTTCGCTGCCAAAATCAAAATGCAAAGTTGTGTTTACATCTTCAATTTCAGACTCGTTTAACTTGGCTGTTGTGTTTTGTAAATATTCTTTTGCGGTCATTGTCTTGTATTTTTGAGGTAAAAATAGAAAGTCGAAAGTTAATAAAATTAGACTGATATTATGCAAGCATACTAATTTTTTTGTCAAAAATTTGATTTTTTGAAAAAGACTTGAAATATTTGAAACTTGATACAATCAAATTGGCAACAATTTTATTGGTCAAAAACCAGATTTCCGGTCGTTTTCAGGTGTTTAATTATCTTCAGGAAGCCGTATTAAGATAAGCCTCCTGAACCCCGTAGTTAGTTCTGGCAAATGCCTGCCCAATAATTGCAGATGATAGCTTATTTGCTTTTGCCGGTACATATACCGCTGAAAGCAAATGGCGTTTAATTGAAAAACCAAAGAATAAATGAAAAGAGTAATAGCCATATTTGCCTGTATTTTTTGGGTTTATCAGGTGGCCGGGCAAAGTAAAATAAAAAATGATAGCCTTGCTTTTAATGCGAATGATACGCTGACTATAAAAGACAAAAAACAGTTACTGAGAGAAGCAAAAAACAGGGCAGATTCGCTAAAAATTGGTTTCTGGAAACCGCGAAATGCGCAATTTGGTATCAATTTTAGTCAGGCGTCATTTAACAACTGGCAGGGTGGGGGTACCAATAACTGGAGCATCGGTGCATTGTTTAATAACAGGTCTGAATATTACAAAAATAAGGGAGCTTTTACAGGCGAGGTTCAGTTTCAACTGGGAACTGTCAATAACAGAGGCCAGAGACCGGCCAAAAGTATTGACCGTCTTTTTATGGAAACCAAGTATTCGCATAAGTTAAATCCTAAAATAAACTGGTTTGGGACAGTCAACTTCTTAACACAGTTTGCCAAAGGCGTGGTGTATCAGGACGACGGCCTGCCTACTGAGCAGAGACGAACGATTTCAGGGTTTCTGGCTCCCGGTTATTTGTCAGAAGGCTTCGGGGTTGAGTACAAGCCGGTAAGTTACTTTTTAGTGCAGTTAGGGGGTGCAACCTTACGCCATACATTTGTGCTAAACGATAAAATTTATACTGATTTTACTGAGTTTAACAAATCTACTGATGCCTACGGTATTGCTCCGGGTAAAAAAGTGCTTACCGAGATGGGCTTTCAGATGGTGGCCTCATTGGATAAAGATATTATAAAAAACGTTAATCTTAAGTGCCGTTATCAAGCCTTTCAGGCCTATGTAACCAGAAAATTGTTGCCCAATAAAAACACTATCGACCATAACATTAACCTTATTGCCACAGCCAAGGTAAACAGATACCTGAATCTTAATTTCACGATGCTGGCCATATATGATAAAGACCAGATAGATAAATTTCAGATAAGCCAGGCCTTTGCTGCCGGGTTATTATTTAAACTGTAAATTTTTAACTTTATAAACGCCTGAAAATTATGTTTCAAGAATTTAGAACTTTTATTGCCAAAGGCAATGTACTTGACCTGGCCATTGGAGTTGTGATTGGTGCAGCCTTTGGCAAAATTACTACCTCTTTGGTTGAAGATATCATTATGCCTATCGTCAATGTTTTTACCAGTGGTGGTATTACAGGGGGCATAGTGCTTAAAAAAGCCACTGTTGATGCCGCCGGTCAGCAGATTCCTGCCATTGTTATTAACTACGGTAATTTCTTGAGTGTGGTTATTAATTTCTTTATTATAGCCTGGGTGCTATTCCTGATTGTAAAAGCAGCCAACAAACTGAAGTTAACCGAGCCGAAATAATCTTCTGCATTCTTAAGCTTTTTTCCAGCCTTTAACCGGGGGCATGATGATTAGCTTTTGGTTTTTATAAAGGTCTGTATATCCTTATTTTTTCAATCAGCTATTGAGTCTGGCAGGCATATTAAAAGTATTATCTGTATCAAAAACCACCGGAAATGCCCCTTAATAAAATTTAAAATTTTTGTTTTTCTTTCAATCCTAAATAAATTACATTTGTTATCGAATTTTAGTTTAGGCTTATAATAGCCTTACCGAAATTTAATTTGTGCTTTACCTTATAATCCTGCGGATACCCGCTCTGTTATTTCATGGAAACGTGGTTAAAAGATAAACTGCGTGGCGACTGGCAAATATGGTTTATTATTGCCGTGCTATCGTTATTCAGTATGCTGGTGGTTTATAGCGCCAGCTCAGCTCTTGCCTATAAACGTGCCGGCGGTAACACCGAAAGTTACCTGCTCTCGCATACGGGTCATTTGGTGCTGGGAATTATGGTTATCTGGTTCATGCATCGCATAAACTATACCAATTTCGCAGTTATTTCAAGACTTTTGCTCTGGGTTACACCCATCATTTTGTTGTACACGTATTTTTTCGGAACTACCGTTGGGGGTACCAAACGCTGGATAAACATCTTTGGGGTGTCTTTTCAGTCGTCAGATCTGGTTCGGTTGGTGCTTATCACCAATCTGGCTGCCATGCTGGCCCGCCGACAAAATGTGGAGTATAATCCTAAAACGCTGTTGGGTCTTATTTTCTGGTGCGGCCTGTTATGTGGAATGCTGGCAGTAACCAACTTTTCAACGGCGGTTATTCTGGGCATTACCTGTTTCATTATTATGTGGGTGGGTCGTGTACCGAGCCGTTATCTTTTCCGGATGGCCACTTTTGTAATCAGTGCAATTGTGATAGTGCTGAGCATTAGTATTTTTCTTTATAACAAAGGAATTGATTTTGGCCGTGGTCAGGTGGTTTTAGAGCGTATTGAAGCTTTTGCCAAAGTAGATTTAAATAACGACAAAATAATCGGTAGCCCCGACAGAGATGATACTTACCAGAGAGACCAGGCCATGATAGCCATTGCCCGGGGTGGGACAGTGGGTATTGGCCCGGGTAAGAGTTTTCAGAGAAACTACCTGCCGGATGCTTTTTCTGACTATATATATGCTATTGTAGTAGAGGAGTACGGTCTTGTAGGGGCGGTGCTTGTTATGTTTATGTATCTATGGCTATTGTACAGAGGCCTCAAGAATGTAGAATACACCAACAGGGCATTTGGCGGGCTTTTATGTGTTGGCCTAACGTTCAGCATTGTTTTTCAGGCATTTGTACACATGTTTATTAATGTGGGGCTAGGCCCGGTAACCGGGCAGACATTACCTCTGATGAGCATGGGGGGTACCTCCATTTTATTTACATCAGTAGCCATTGGTATTGTGTTGAGTGTTACCAAGGGCGAACACGATGAGGGCAAAGTAGTGGCCTGATTTATTGTATTAACCTAACCATTTACAGCTATTTTCCGGATGAGCAAAGGCGCAAAAATAATTATTTCTGGTGGCGGCACAGGGGGGCATATCTACCCTGCGGTGGCAATTGCCAATGAGTTGAAAGCCAAAGACCCGGGCATTGAAATCTTGTTTGTAGGCGCCGAAGGAAAAATGGAAATGGAAAAGGTACCCAAAGCAGGCTACAAAATTATTGGGCTTCCCATTGCCGGCATTAACCGTTCAAATATGCTGGCCAATCTGGGTTTACCGTTTAAGCTGCTGCGCAGCTTATGGAAAACCTATCAGATAATAAAAGACTTTAAGCCCGATGCCGCTATTGGCGTGGGGGGTTATGCAAGCGGCCCAACTTTGATAATGGCCAATTTTCTGAACGTGCCAACGTTGATTCAGGAACAGAATTCATTTGCAGGCGTAACCAATAAAAACCTGGCTAAAAAAGCCAGAAAGATATGCGTGGCGTATCCGGGCATGGAGCGGTTTTTTCCGAAAGAAAAAATTGTGCTTACAGGTAACCCTGTCAGAAAAGATATCCTCGAAACAGCCTCTAAACGCCAACAGGCGCTGGCGTATTTCAAGTTGAACGACGACAGGAAGGTGTTACTCATTATTGGGGGCAGCCAGGGTGCAAGAACCATTAATGAATCAATACTGGCGGGGTTGAACGATTTGATTTCAAATGATTTACAGATTATCTGGCAAACAGGTAAATTGTTTATTGATAAAGCCAGGGCGGCAGTAGATGCCTTACAGACCAGCCGTGTGTATGTGTCAGACTTTATTTATGAAATGGATCTGGCTTATGCAGCGGCCGACCTCGTGGTGTCTCGCGCAGGAGCCTTGTCGGTTTCTGAGTTATGTCTTACGGCCAAGCCGTCAATACTGGTGCCGTTTCCGGCAGCTGCCGAAGACCACCAGACACATAATGCGCTAAACCTGGTAAATGCAAATGCCGCCTGGTGGGTAAAAGATGCAGAGGCGAGAGAAAAACTGGTTGATCAGGTGATAGCTCTGGCTGATGACCCCAAAACCATGAACGAATTAAGCAGAAACATAAAAACTTTAGGAAAGCCCAACGCAGGGCAGGAAATAGCAGAAGAAGTTCTGGCTTTGATTTAAAATTACCGGACACACCATCACCCTATGAAAATTTTCTTTTCTGAAAACAGAGTTGATTACTCTAATTATACTTTCGACTACGCCATTTATTGCCTGAAAGAAACACAGGAAGAGCTGGCCGGAATTTATGAAAAAGGTTTTTTACCCTATACCGGTGATCTGAGTATTGAAGGAGATATATTTTATCTGGCCAGAAGCCTGAGAGTTGAGCTTGAAAACTTTGATGATACCTCAGAAAACCGCAGGGTCAACAGGCTGGTGGAGCCTCTTAGAATAGAGTTGGAAGTTATCAGAAAAGAAGACTTTAACCTGGACGACCCCGCCTTTACTGATTTTTGCCAGGCCTATATTTCGCAGCGAATCGGTGACGACAACATGAGCCTTGAACGCTGGCAGTATATATTATCAAGAGAGACAGGAACGCATATCCTTAGATTTACCTCAGAGGGAAAGTTCTTAGGCTTTATACTGGGCGCTATGGGTGACAGTTTTCTGCATTACTGGTTTGCATTTTTTGATACCGAATATATGCGTACCCACTCTTTAGGCAAATGGATGATGTGGCGGGCTATCAGATGGGCAAAAGATAACGGCCTTAAATATGTGTATCTGGGTACTGCCTACAAGCCTTCGGCTTTGTATAAAATAAGAGACCACAAGGGCCTGTCTTATTTTAACGGCCACCAGTGGAGCAAAGATGTGGAGCGCCTTAAGGAACTATGCAAAACTGACCTGGAGGCCAAAGAAGCCGACCAGTTTAAGTTAATGCCGGATAGAAATACGTTTCTTAAAAACCTTTAAAGTGCCGGAATCAGCTCAGCACTGATTCTGCTACAATGCAAACCTTATTTTTAAGTACAGCCTGAAATGGAAAAGAAATTAAACATAATGAAAATCGGCCGGTGGCTAATGGCAGGTGTTGCCATCATAGCGGTTGTTGCGCTTATCGTGTTTTCAAGCAATACTTTTTCAACTGACCGCTGCAAGAAAATAGAAGTTAAAATCAAAAACGCCGACGATCAGTTTTTTATTGACAGACACGAAGTTGAAGAACTGGCTACCAATTACGGTACCGACCAACTGAAGGGTAAGCTTTTTAAGGAGATAGACTTACAGGAGATTGAAAAAAGAGTCTTAAAGAATAAACAAATCAAGAGTTGTCAGGTTTTTAGAGGTATTGAGGGAAACCTGAACATTGATATTGAGCAGCACATACCCATTGCCCGTATTCTTGGTTCTGACGGCCGTGAAGATGTATATGTAGATAATGAGGGCAGCTTTTTCCCGCTCTCTGAAAGATATTCCGCAAGAATTGTATTGCTTTCGGGCGAATATTTCCGAAATTTGCCAAGTTTAAAGCAAAAACGTCAGCAAAAGTTGATGAGCTTTATTAATTTAATTAATGAAGACAGTTTCTTGAAAGCCCAGTTTACCCAGCTGGATATAGACCAGGCCGGTAATATCAGTATTGTGCCACTTTTAGGAAACCACACCATTGAGTTTGGCGCGCCAGAGAATATTCAGAACAGATTAAACAGACTAAAGATATTCTATAAGCAGATATTGCCTGTGCAGGGATGGGATAAATTTACACGGGTAAGTGTAAAATATGACGGGCAACTGGTTTGTAAATAATGCATGAAAACGGCATTGAAAATACGTTCACAAGGCAAAGAGCAGTGAATGATGTCCTAAAAACTAATGAAATGAGTAAAGGCGTAATAGTAGGTATTGATATTGGCAGCACAAAAATTTGTGCCGTTGCAGGAATAATGGATGGTGTTGAGAAAGTGAAGATTCTTGACATCGTGGAAGAACCTACCCAAAGGGGTCGTGTCTCTAATGGCACGGTTGTAAATCTTGAGTTTACAGCAAAAGACATAGACCGTATACTGACAGTTTTGTCTGACAAGGCCGATATCAATATTAACAACGTAATTGTCAATATATCCGGCGAAAACGTAGAGGGGCGGTCACATCAGAGTTCAATTACACGTAATGACAGCCGAAGTACCATACGCAAAGAAGAAATAGAAAGATTAGCAGTTGATATCCGGAAATCGTTCCGGCCAACGGCAGGTAACGTCATCATCCATACATTTCCTCAGGAGTTTTTAGTTGACAAAACCACTGTGCCTGATAATCCCGTAGGCCGTTTTGGCATTATACTGGGTGGCAATTTCTTTTTGGTTTCTACACCCAATGACCCGCATCTGGCCTTACGCCGGACCATCGAAAGCGTGGGTGTAAAAGTACAGAACAACCGCAGATTTATTCCGCTTAAAATAGTTCATACACTGTTTACACCCCTGGCCGATGCAATGGCCGTGTTAAGTGAGATTGACCGTAAACTGGGTGTGGTAGTGGTTAACATCGGTGGCGACACAACCGAGATTGCTATTTTTCAGGAGAGTGGCCTACGCCACATTGCCGTAATACCGTTTGCCGGTAAAAGCATTACCAACGATTTGGTAAAGGCCTTTCAGATTCTGCCAGACCACGCCGAAAAACTGAAACTTATTATGGGGGCAGTGCCACCTAATGAGGTAGGAAAAAATGAGATAATTAAGATTCCGGGTATTGAGGGGCTGCCAGATAAAGAAATTGTGGCGCAAAATGTGAGTATCATCATTGAAGAGCGTCTGAAAGAAATAGCCACCATGGTAATGGCCGAGATCATGCATTCGGGTTATGATGGGCAGTTGATTAGCGGTGTAGTACTAACCGGAGGTACCTCTAATATTGCCATGATAAAAGATGTGTTTGCTCAGGTAACCAATGGCATGAACATCCGCGTAGGCAACACTATCAGAAACATAGGAGAAAGTGCGATAAGTAAAATCACCGACCCCAAGTATGCCACTGTTGTTGGCCTGGTGCTATCAGGCTTTTTGCCGCTCGATGAACGTGTACCGCAAGAGGTTATATGGGGTGATTTGCCTGAGAGCCAGTCACAAAGCGGTTACATGAATGGCGTCGATACACCTTCGGTGAGTCGTAATAGCGGAAAAAGAGAAGAGCCACAGGATGACGAGCCCACTAGTGGAGGTCTCTTTGGCTGGTTAAAAAAGAAAGTCTCATCAGCTGGTAAGATTGACATGGGAGACGACAAAAATTATACAAACTAGTATTCAATTATATTATTTATAAAGAGCAGATATTTTCTGGTATCAGGCATTTAAAGCCCTTTGTAGCCAATGGCTAAACGCACCGATACCATATTTGGCAGAGATGTACATTAAAGCAACTGTTTTCCAAAAGCAATTGCCTTAGTATTTATATTTCTTTGAAAAATACTTTCCTAATCTACATAAATTCTTTCTTATTATGTCGCCAGAACCAGACTTCGAAATCGTTACAAGTAAAAACAAATTCAAGAACATCATTAAGGTAATTGGTGTGGGTGGTGCCGGCTGTAATGCCGTTAAACACATGCACAAGCTGGGTGTAACTGATATTGGTCTGGTTATTTGTAATACAGATTTGCAGGCGCTTGAATCGGCTCCGTCGGGTATCCACAGGTTGCAGATTGGCATAGAACTAACCAAGGGGTTAGGTGCCGGTACTGAAGCGGCAATGGGTAAAAAGGCTGCTGAAGAAAGCGAAAAAGTGATTCGGGAAGTATTAAAAGCGCCTACTGAGATGGTTTTCATCACTGCGGGTATGGGTGGCGGTACCGGTACAGGTGCAGCCCCTGTAATAGCGCGCATTGCCAAAGAGATGGGCCTGCTTACCGTTGCCGTTGTTACAGACCCTTTTACTTTTGAAGGAGAAGACAAAATTGTGCAGGCACGTGCCGGAATTGAAGAACTTAAAAATTGCAGTGATACCGTACTGATTATCAAGAATGAGCGTCTTGAACAACAATACGGCGATATGGATATAGAAGAAGCCTACGCCAAGGCAGATGATGTGCTGGCCAATGGCGTAAAAAGTATTGCAGAGCTTATTACACGGCCGGGTATTATAAACCTTGACTTTGCCGATGTGAAAAAAGTTTTAGGTAATGCGGGTCAGGCTGTAATGGGTACAGCAGAGGCAGAGGGAGAAAGACGGGCCGAAGATGCCATTAAATCGGCGCTTTCGTCACCATTGCTTGAGAGCAACGGTATAGGCGGGGCACAAAGAGTACTGGTAAGTATTGCCTATAGCACCGAGCATAAAATCAAGCTTTCAGACCAGACACTGGTTACCAAGTTTATTGAAAGCCAGATTCAGACCAAGGCAAGGCTTTTCAAGCATGGTTTTGCTATTGACGAAAACCTGAAGTCTAAAGTTAGGGTAACAATTGTAGCTGCCGGCTTTGATTTGGGAATTGAAAATGAGCCGCAGGAACCAGAAGTGAAAGACAAAAACGGGGAGCGGAAAACCGGAGAGGCTGTCAGGACAAAAAACGCGGTTTCAGCTGTGGCTGAGCATCAGAAAACGGATGACAGTGAACGAATTAAAAACATGATTCAGCGTTTTATGAGAGAGGGATACCGGAATCCGGCTTTAAGCACACCTACTTATGTCCGTAACGGAATTGAATTACAGGATGTGAAAAAACTGCGGCAAAGTGGTAAAGTTCTTGAGTATGACCTTGATTATTTGTTGGGCATGATGGAATCAAGCAGATAATTTTTTGTTATCTATTTATATTTAAGTTTGTTAAAGTAAAACGAATGATGTTATTCCTGCCCGAATCATTATTTGTTTTACTTTTTCTGTATACAACTGTTAAGATTATACCCATAAATCAATGATATTAGACCGAACAATTGCTCCGCCCTCACAAACGATAGAACAGGTAAGTATCCCGAAAGCTGAAAAAACACTGCTCGATAACCAGATACCAGTTTACATGATTAAAGCCGGCGAACAACCGGTAATGCGTCTGGAATTAATTTTTGATGCCGGCAGCAGATTTGAGAATAAAACCGGGGAGTCGTTCTTTGCAGCAAAAATGCTTTCAGAAGGTACATCTAAGCATACTGCAACCGGAATAAGCGAGCATTTTGATTCCTTCGGCGCATTTCTTGAAATAAGCCAGGCCGTAGAAAGACTCACAATAACCGTACATGGCCTTACCAGACATTTACCCGAACTTCTGCCGCTTTTACTTGAAATGATTACAGATTCTGTAATTCCTGAAAGTGAATTGCAGGTACAAAAAAATATTACCTCGCAGAATCTGAAAATTAACCTCGAAAAAAGCTCTTATGTAGCCGGTCAGGTGTTCAGAGAGCAGATTTACGGCGTTAATCACCCCTATGGTAAATCGCTTACGCTGGCGTTGATAGACGATATCACCCGAAACGACGTTACAGATTTTTATGAAAAGCATATTAAGGGCAAAGGTTTTAAAATATTTATATCTGGTAAGTTTGGTAATGAAGAAGTGCAGGCCCTGAACAGATACCTGGGCAAAACCCCGGTTGAATTTCAGCAGCATCAGCATTTGATTGATACCAGTGCCAACATTACACATCCCGAAAGCATATTGGTTGAACGCTCCGAAAACCTGCAGTCATCCATTCGCCTGGGCAAAAAGTTATTTGGCCGCACCCACCCTAATTATTTCAAGTTTATGGTTACCAATACTGTTTTCGGTGGTTATTTTGGCAGCAGACTCATGAAAAATATCCGCGAAGAAAAAGGCTTTACCTATGGTATTTCGTCAGGGCTGGTACCTCAGAAAGAAGGCGGTTATCTGGTAATGGGTACCGATGTAAAGAAAGAATTTACGCAGCAGACTTTAGACGAAATATTAAAGGAAATAAACCTGCTACAAACGGTGCCGGTAGAAGAAGAAGAGCTTGAAACCGCCAAAAATTACATGATTGGGTCTTTTGTGGGGTCGTTAAACACACCTTTTGAAATAGCCGACAGGCAGAAAATAATTATACTGGACGATTTACCAGCCGATTTCTACGATAATTATATTCAGAAAGTACGTGCCGTTACACCAATGGATGTACTTGAAATGGCCAATACCTATTTTAAACCCGAAAATTTATTTGAAGTAGTAGTAGGGGGAAAATAAATGATAAGAGGCAGGAGAGAGAGACCTGCCCCTTGTTTTTAAAACCCAACCCCAACCGTTTTGGTTTGTATCCGCAATAAATACATATCGGCCGTTATATAGAGCGTTGAACCATCATTACCCCAGGCACAATTGGCTGTGGGTACCCCGGTTTCAATGCGGCCCAGCAACTTTCCTTTCGGCGTCAGTATCAAAATACCACCGGGGCCGGTGGTGAATATATTCCCTTTTTTATCAATTTTCAGTCCGTCAGGTAAACCCTGCAACCCTTCTTTTACCATAGGAGTGGTATCAAACAGAATTTTACCTTTACCTACTTTCCCGTCTGCCAGCACAGGGTAGGCCATTAGGTAGGCTCTGTCGGGGTCTGACTGTGCCACATACAAAGTCTTTTCATCCGGCGAAAAAGCCAGGCCGTTAGGGCGTGTAAGGTCTTTTATTATTAAAGTAACTTTCCCGTCGGTTCCTCTTCTGTAAACGCCGAATAGCTCCGTTTCCCGGGTCGGGTCATTTTCTTTCTTCATCAAACCATACGGAGGGTCGGTAAAATAATAATCGCCGTTTGATTTCTGCACAATATCATTCGGGCTGTTGAAACGCTTACCCGCGTAGTTATCGGCCAGTGTGTGTTTGCCGCCTATGCTAAGCGGCATTACTGAGATACGGCGGTCGCCGTGTTCGCAAGAAACCAGCATGCCATCTTTATTAATAATTAAGCCATTGCTGCCGGGTTCATCACTATATACCCCAAGCCCGGTATAGCCAGACGGTTTCAGAAAAGGCCTGGCACCTGCTCCTTCTTTCCATTGATAAACCGTGTTGGCGGGTACATCAGAAAACAACAGATAATTGCCATCTTTAACCCAGGCCGGGCCTTCAGCCCAGTCGTATCCTTCGCTCAGAATCTCAATTTTTGCATCTTTATCTATCAGATTATCAATGGCTGGGTCAAGGCGGTTCACCTTTCCCAATGTTTTTTGTTGCGCTGTTGTCAGGTTGTTCATCATTATTAAAAGGGCAAATAGTAATACGGTTTTCATAGGAAGCTATAGTTACAGGTTGATAAACGAATTTAATTGAATTTTTGCAAAGTCTAACCAAACCGCACAAGAAAGATTGATTCAAGAACGCTAGCTGCTTTATTCATAATCAGATTATTGAGTTAAAATAAATAAAACATTAACAAAGAATCATCGGCATACTTATATATTTGCCGTCTGATGGCTACAGGCCCTATTCAATTCATAACCAAAATCTAAACTTTCAATCATGCGTAAAATTTCACGGATTCACTCATGGCTCACGGCTGTGGCAGGAGTGGCTCTACTTTCTGCCTTTGTTTTTGATGAAACCCCCGCACCGGCCATTAAAGTGCCTGCCGGATTTTCTGTTTCTGTATTAGGTAACGACCTCGGCGCTACCCGTCATATAGCTGTTAACGGCAAAGGCGGTGTTTATGCCAAACTTTCTAAACTAAAAGATGGCAAAGGTCTTGTTTATTTGTACGACTCTGATGCTGACGGTAAGCTGGATGCCCGGAAAAACCTGCTAGATTATAAAGGCACAGGTATTGTTATTAAAGACAACTACCTGTATTCTTCGTCTAACACCGGAGTGTATCGTTATCAGCTGGATGCCAACGGCGAAATTACCAATATTGACAACCCGGAACAGATTGTAACCGGGCTGGTTGCCAAAGGCCGCGACGAAGCCAAAGGCATTGCACTGGATAACAACGGTAATATTTATGTTTCTGTTGGGTCACCAGATGAAACCTGTAAAGAAAAAGGCACCAACAAGGGTGTTTATCCTTGTGCATTGCTTGATTCGGTTGGCGGAGTCTGGCGTTTCAAGACCAATAAACTGAACCAGACTTATAGTGATGGTGTAAAATATGCCACAGGGCTGAAAAACGTTGTAGGGCTTGACTGGAACACCAAAACCAATAAATTGTTTGTGATGATGCACGGCAGGGGCCAGTTTCATGAGGCTTTCCCGAATTATTATACGCCTGAAATGAGTACCAAGTTACCTGCCGAAACCATGTATGAGTTACATGAAGGTGCAGATGCCGGCTGGCCTTATGTGTATTATGACCAGTTTCAGAAAAAGAAAATCTTGTGCCCTGAATACGGCGGCGACGGCAAAAAGACTGGTGGCGAAAAAGCCATTAATCCTGCTGCTGCGTTTCCTGCCCACCTGGGCCCCAACGGATTGTTGTTTTACACGGGCAATGCGTTTCCGGCTAAGTATAAAAATGGAGCATTCGTTGCTTTCCATGGCCAATCGCCTGAATTGAAAAAAGGGTATATGGTGGCTTTTGTGCCTTTCAAGAATGGCAAGCCATCTGGCCCCTGGGAGATTTTTGCCGATAACTTTGCTGGCATTGACCTGGCTAAACCAACCGGCCCGGTACAACACCGCCCCTGCGGACTGGCTCAAGGCCCTGACGGCTCAATTTATGTGTCTGACGACCTTGGCGGAACCATCTATAAAATTAGTTATAAGGGGGCCAAATAGGCCTCTCAGGAGTTTTACAGTTGAGGGTATGTTTAAAGACGTACCCTTAGCTTTTCAAAATAATATGCTTACCTGGCTAAGCTCGTGAAAACCACCGTTTTATGTTGTTTTTTGAGCTGAAAACCAGTGTAAAAATACATGTCTGTGAGCAGTAAAAGCGGGCAAATTGGGGCTTGCAGAGGCCTTTTAGGTGGTTTTCTAAAAATAGTCCTACCTTTTTTGTCTTTTTTTGCCAAAAACATCGGAATTGTGAAAATTGTGTAGTACTTTTGCACCCGAAAAATGAAGGTGTACTACCTATTTTCGGATCTACATTTAAAAACTCATCAAAATAAATATGGCATCAGTTAGACCAGATGAAGTTTCGGCTATTCTGCGTGAACAACTAGCAGGTTCAAAAACCGAAGCGGAACTCGAAGAAGTAGGTACAGTGCTACAAATCGGAGACGGTGTGGCACGTATATATGGTTTATCAAAAGTACAGGCCGGTGAATTGTTGGCTTTTGAAAACGGTTTAAAAGCACTAGCACTTAACCTTGAAGAAGATAACGTAGGAGCAGTACTTTTAGGAGACGCAACAGGAATTAAAGAAGGTGCAACCGTTAAACGTACCGGCGAAATCGCTTCGGTGAAAGTAGGTGACGGTATCATTGGGCGTGTTGTAAATACATTGGCTGAACCAATTGATGGTAACGGCCCGATTCAGGGTGAAACTTTCGAAATGCCTTTGGAGCGTAAAGCCCCCGGTGTTATCTATCGTCAGCCTGTAACTGAGCCGCTTCAAACTGGTATTAAAGCGATTGATGCGATGATTCCGATTGGACGCGGACAACGTGAGTTGGTAATTGGTGACCGTCAGACCGGAAAAACCGCGGTTTGTATTGATGCCATCATTAACCAGAAAGAGTTTTATGACAAAGGCGAACCTGTATTCTGTATTTATGTAGCTTGCGGCCAGAAAGCATCAACCATCAAAGCGGTTGAGCAAACCCTTCGTAAATACGGCGCCATGGATTACACAGTAGTTGTAGCTGCCGGTGCTTCAGACCCATCTCCAATGCAGTTCTTTGCGCCGTTTACCGGTGCCGCTATTGGTGAGTATTTCCGTGACACCGGTCGTCCGGCATTGGTTGTGTATGATGACTTGTCGAAACAAGCTGTTGCTTACCGCGAGGTGTCATTGTTGCTTCGTCGCCCTCCGGGACGTGAGGCTTATCCTGGAGACGTTTTCTATCTTCACAGCCGTTTGCTGGAGCGTGCCGCTAAAATCAATGCCAATGATTCAATTGCGCAAGATATGAACGACCTGCCTCCGTCATTGAAAGGTAAAGTGAAAGGTGGCGGTTCATTAACGGCGCTTCCAATTATTGAAACACAGGCCGGCGACGTGTCTGCTTATATCCCTACCAACGTAATTTCAATTACTGACGGTCAGATATTCCTTGAGTCAAACCTTTTCAACGCCGGTATCCGTCCTGCTATCAACGTAGGTATCTCGGTATCACGCGTGGGTGGTAATGCTCAGATCAAATCAATGAAAAAAGTAGCAGGTACCCTGAAACTAGACCAGGCGCAGTTCCGCGAGTTGGAAGCCTTCGCCAAGTTTGGTTCAGACCTTGACGCCGCTACCAAATTGACTATCGAACGTGGCCGTCGTAACCAGGAAATCCTGAAACAAGGGCAGTTCTCTCCATCGCCGGTTGCTGAGCAGGTGGCTATCATCTATGCTTCGATCAATGGTGTGTTAGACAAAGTTCCGGTAAACAGAGTAAAAGAATACGAAGATGAGTTTGTTACCCTGTTGAAAGCACAGAATCCTGAGGTTTTGAAAGCGCTTGCAGCCGGAAAGCTGGATGACGCCGCCGATACCATCAAGAAAGTTGGTAAAGAATTAGCTGAAAAATATGCATAATAATATAGAATGAAGAGTGGGTTCTCTCTCTCTTCATTCTTAATTTTTTATAAAGATGCCTTCATTAAAAGAAGTAAGAAATAGAATTGTCTCGGTAAACTCAACGACGCAGATTACAAAAGCCATGAAAATGGTGTCTGCAGCTAAGTTACGCAGAGCGCAAGATGCTATCCTTCAGATGCGTCCGTATGCTACCAAGCTTAACGAACTGATTGCTACCGTATCAGCCAATACTGAAGTAGGCGCTACCAGCCCTTATACCAGTGTACGTGCGGTAGAGAAAGTTCTGGTTGTTCTGGTTACATCAGACAGAGGTCTTTGCGGTGCATTTAATTCAAATATCATTAAAGCAGCTTTGGCTGTTATTAATGAAAAGTATGCTTCTCAGGCAGCTAAAGGTAATGTTGAGATTCTGGCACTGGGTAAAAAAGGTGGTGAAGCACTGGCTCGTCGCAGTTATAAAGTGAACGAATCATTCATGACTATCTTCCAGAACCTGAATTTTGCGCATGCACGTTCAGCTGCAGAATCAATCATGACAGCCTTTGAAGAAGGGAAGTACGATGTTGTGGAGCTTGTTTATAACGAGTTTAAAAACGTTGCTACTCAAATCATCAGAGTTGAACAGATGCTTCCGTTGGTTGATAAAAAAGCTGATGAATCAGCAGCCAGCAAGATTGATTACATTTTTGAGCCTTCAGAAGAAGAGATTGTTTTGGAACTGATACCAAAGGCCATTAAAATGCAGTTATTTAAGGCTGTGTTGGAATCGAACGCATCAGAGCATGGCGCTCGTATGACAGCCATGGACAAAGCAACAGACAATGCCAACGAGTTGTTGCGCTCTTTGAAAATTGAGTACAACCGTAGCCGTCAGGCCGCAATTACCAAAGAGATTCTGGAGATTGTGGGTGGTGCCGAAGCTTTGAAAGGAGATTAATTTAATATAAGCAGATATACAAATGAAAATGGTGAGCCAGACGGCTCGCCATTTTTTGTTTTATTGCATGCCTGGTTAGCTGTTATAAACTTTTAGGCCGTAGAAACCCAGCATTTAACCAATGCTATAGTAATTGCCATTACAGGCGCTAATGGAAGGTTATTACATTTCAGTTACATTCATTACGCCCAGTTGTTCAAACAGCTTTTGCCAATAGTAAGTAACGGTGGGGTTATTCTCTTTAGAAGAACTGGTAGGCTCAAACGGCAGAATCATTGAAATGTCGGGTCCGTTCAGCTGGTAGTTTTTTAGCTTTTCAGCATCAACTTTGGCCCATTCTTCGGCCTGTGCTTCATCTTTAGGCGGGCTCACCTGAAAATCCCTGCCATTCTTTACGCTCTCTACCATGTCGCTCAGGTAATAAACTTTCGTAATACCCGGGCTTTCGGCCAGGCGCGCAATAACCGGTATGCTGGCAGTAATATTGGTTTCCAGATTTGATGCGTTATCATTCTGTGTTTTCAACCTGTTTAAAGATTGCTGAATAACAAAGTTTCTTTCTTTACGGATTGACAAGTCGTAGGCTGTCTTGATGGCCTCCATATCAGTGGCATTTACACCTTCTGTGTCTTCCATTTCAGTGCGGCAGGTAAGAGACAAAGTGCGGCCTTTCGATGTGTTTTCGTGTATATAATATATCTCAAAGGTATCGCCTGCTTTTCTGAAATTCTGCTCTATAATAGACGTAAGTGTCTGTTGATACTTTTGTGCCACAAAGGCTTTTTTTACGTCTACACTTGCCGTTTTATCAATAAAAATCAGGGTATGTACAATGGGGCTATTGGTTTGATTATCAGTTTTTTGGGTTTCTTTATCTCCGCAGGAAAAAAGAGAAGGAACTAAAAACAGAAAAGTAAGCAAAAAATAAGTAACCGGAGGCTTTTTCATCAAAATGGGGTTTTGTTCCAGAATATTTTCATAATTCAGAACCTTGAACGAAAAATACAAAACAAAAGTATGAAATCAATACTTCAAATTTAACTTTTTTCTATATACGGTGTCAGATGGCATGTTTTTCTGCCAGAATGGGTTCTGAATGGAGCCCTTCAGAATACCTCTGCTGGTAAGCACCTTGTTGTTAGCTAGGTAGCTCTCTTCCCAGCCGGCAATTTTATGCGGGAAATTCTTCTCAAATATAATGCTGATGCTTCTTTTGCTTTCAACATACTTTACCTTGTAGGCGTACAAAGAATCACCCCTGAAGGTTGAGTCGCCCCTGTAAGGTTGCAGCGTAACATCGGCAATGGCTGGTGCCGGTTTTTCGCGTCTCAGCCGCAGTGAAGATAAACCCGGCACCAGAATAACTTTACCAACCGGTAACTGTTTCAGGGGGTTCATGCGTACGCGCGTCCAGAGTTCGTCTTCCAGCACTGCTTTGTCTATATGATAATCATCTTCTATTTCTTCATCAAAATAAGATTTACCCAAAACCTGATAACCGTTCTGGCGAAAATTGAGTTGTAGAAAAGTTTGCCCGCTCCAGTCCTGATTAGTGTTAGAAACCTTAAGTGTAGAAGGGTACTCCTGGGTTTGTACAGGCGTAAATACCGATGTGTATAAAGAGAAATCATGAATACCCGTAACAAATCTCTTAATAAAGTTGAGTTTCAGTACTTTTACTGCTTTCTCTTTATCTTCTGTTTCCAGCTTTACGTGCTTGTCTTTTCTGAAATCTTCGGTGCTGAAAACCATAATCGCCTCGCCATTATTCAGGTTACCGAATTGGGCTTCCTGCAAAGCATAGCTGTTGATTTCAGCAGTACCCGGATTCCAGTAGGTTCTGAAATTAATGTCGTCATAAGGTTGTTGTGAATCTGTTTTTTCTTTGCTGCATGATTGCAGAAACACCAGTATTGCCAGCACAAAGCACGAAATTTTCATAATCAATAGTTTTGCATGAACGAGCGTCAAACTTAAGAAATAAATTGACGAATCTCTATAAAATAATTATCAGCAAACACCCCGGTTTTACTTTTCGCCTTTCCAGCTTATCAGAAAAACCCCTGCCAGCACCAGTGCCGTACCTATTATCTGTTCAAGCCAGACGGGTTCATTCAGAAAAGCAGTGGCCAGTATAATGGTAAAGATAGGCCCTATGCTGGCTATAATTGAGGCGTTGCCGGAACCAACCCGTTTGATACCCGCCGAAAACAAAAATGTGGGTAGTACTGTTGAAAAAATAGCCATAGATATGGAAATCAGATAAACCGGTGCCGAAAAACCGAATATATCAAGGCCGTTGTAAATATAGCTGTGTATAAGAGTGGGTACCAGCGCAGATAGCATGGCCCAGGAGGTAAAGCGTGCGGTGCCCAGTTTTCCAATCAGCTTGTCGCTACCTACTAAGTAGAACGAGTACGTAAGACCACTCAGAATAACCAGAAATGCCCCCAATGCTATGTTTTTTTGCTGATGTGCCTGAAAATGCCTGGTAAACGCCACTATTATACCTGCATAAGTAATGAGCAATGCCAGCCATTGCAGGCGGTTTACTTTTCTTTTAACCAGAAATGAGTTAATCAATAAAACAAAGGTAGGATAAATAAAAAGCAGGATACGCTCAAGGCTGGCAGAGATGTATTCAAGACCAAGAAAATTAACATAGGCAGACACATAATAGCCGGTAAAGCCTATGAGAACCACCTGGCACCAAATTTTAAGAGGTATAACCGGGTGTGCCACTTCTGTAACGCGCGTACGAAAAATAGTTACCAGATAAAACGGGGCAGAAAACAGAAACCTGAGAGCAAGAAGCGAAATGGAATCGATACCATAGCGATAAGCAGATTTAATAAAAATGCCCTTAAGGGCAAAGCCGAAAGCCGCTCCAAAAACCATTAACGCGCCAATCAGATACTTTGTGCGGTCTGACATAAAAAATAACCTGTCTTATGACATCTCAAATGGTAAAAATGATAGTTTTGCTTTTCATTTTTACGTACTGATTCTGTTTTTAGTTCAAGCATATTTGAAAAGTTAAACAATTTATTGTAATTATTAAAAATTATTGCATAATTCACCTGTTCGGAATTGATTAAATAAATAACCCACATGGTAACGTCCAAAAAACTAAGAAAAGAGTCAGAAGAAACAGTTAGTATTCAACCACGTGAGCAGAAAAAACCATTATTGATAGAAATAGCCTGGGAGGTATGTAATCAGGTAGGTGGGATTTATACGGTAATCCGTTCTAAGGTGCCATCTATGGTAGAAGAATGGGGAGAAAATTATTGTTTAATAGGACCGTATTTTCAGAATACGGCGGTAGTTGAATTTGAGCCTATTGATGACCTTGATGAATCATATTTTGGTAAGACAGTTAAAAGAATGCGTGAACTGGGTTTTGAGGCGCATTATGGACGCTGGCTGGTAACCGGAAAACCCAAAATTGTTTTGCTTGATTTCAAGAACCTTTTATATAAAGCCAACGATTTAAAGCATAATATCTGGAACAGGCACCAGATTTCTACCATAAATGCCGAGCCTCTGGTTGACCAGGTGATTGCCCTCGGCGAAATGATTAAGGTATTTCTGACCGAATTTGGCGAAGCCTACGGCCATAAAAATGATATCGTTGCGCACTTTCATGAATGGATGGTGGCAACAGCCCTTATAGATATAAGGACAGACAACGTGCCGGTGTCTACCGTGTTTACTACCCATGCCACAATGCTGGGGCGCTATATTGCCGGAAACGAGCCGAACTTCTATGAGCGGTTGCCTTACTATAACTGGGAGCATGAGGCACATCACTACGGTATATATGCACAGGCCAAAATAGAGCGGCTGGCTGCACAGAAAAGCCATGTGCTTACAACCGTTAGCGATGTAACAGCCAAAGAATGCGAGGTGTTTTTTGGCAGAAGCTGCGACCTGATTCTGCCCAATGGGCTGAATGTTACCCGTTTTGCAGCCACCCATGAGTTTCAGAATCTGCATCTGAAATACAAAGAGAAAATACACCAGTTTGTAATGGGGCACTTTTTTCAGAGTTATAGCTGGGACCTCGACAATACTTTGTACTTCTTTACTTCGGGGCGTTATGAGTTCAGAAACAAGGGCTATGACATAACCCTTGAAGCACTTAAAAGGCTAAACTTTAAGTTGGTTCAGTCTGGGGTTGATACAACCGTGGTTATGTTTATCATTACTAAAAATCCGGTTTATTCTATTAATCCTGAAGTGCTGCAGTCAAGAGCCGTAATGGAAGAAATCAGAGAAACCTGCGAGGCCATTGAAAAGCAGGTGGGCGAGAACCTTTTTCATGCCTCTGCTGCTAACGAGAACCCTAATCTGCCAGACCTGAACGATTTTGTTGATGAATACTGGCGACTGAGATTAAGACGGACCATACAGACCTGGAGAACGAAGAAGTTGCCACATACGGTTACACACTTGTTAAAGCAGGAAGACGAGGTTACCGATTATCTGAAATTCACAAACCTGCAGAATCATCAGCAAGACCGTGTAAAATTTGTATATCACCCTGATTTTATTTCTCCTACCAATCCGCTTTTTGGTATGGAATACAGCCAGTTTGTACGTGGCTGTCATCTGGGGGTTTTCCCGAGCTATTATGAGCCTTGGGGTTATACACCACTTGAATGCGTCGTGAGGGGTATTCCGACGGTAACAAGCGATTTATCCGGCTTCGGTGATTTCATGATTCAGTTAATGAGAGATTATGAAAGTGTTGGGGTATATGTGGTAAACCGCCGGACTAAAGCCTATGACGATGCGGCTGACCAACTGGCAGATATCATGTTTAATTTCGTAACCATGAATCGCCGCGACCGCATTATGCAGCGTAACAGAGTAGAGAATATCTCTGAGATATTTGACTGGACCAATCTTCGGTCCTATTACGACACCGCTCATGACCTGGCACTTAAACGTAAAGGTGTTACCAGGCTATAAACAGAAAGGGGAAGATTTGCCGAATCTTCCCCTTTCTGTTTATAACAGTTTTGCTGTTGCTTTTACTTAACAGCTTCGTCTATCCATTTTATCATTTCTTGTACTACGAGGTCACTGGAGCCAAGAAAACCTGTACTTTTAAACTTGATTTTCCCTTGTTTATCAATACAGAATTTGGCTGGTATACCATTTACGCCATAGTCACCGGCTACGTCGCCCTCGGCATCAAAAACAACCGGGAAAGACCCGTAGCCTCTCTGGCTCATGAAGTTAACTACCGACCCTTTCACCTGGCTTGGCTCCATGCGTTCAAATGTGTTCACAAACAGAAACTGCACGTCGGTGTTGTTTTTATATTTCTCCTGCACCTGTTTCATGCCCGGAAACGACATAATACAAGGCCCGCACCAGGTTGCCCAGAAATCAAGAATAACAACTTTGCCTTTCAGGTCTGACAACTTAACGGTTTTGCCGTCTTTATCAAGCAGGCTGAAATCAGGCGCATCAGCGCCTACCGAGCCAGCACTTCTACGCTTTACGTCCTGAATAAAAATTTTGGCAAAAAAGTAATTTTTACCTTCTTTTTCCAACTGAGCAGCCGTGTTGGCAAAAATCTCAAAGTCTTTCTCAGGGTTCAGAAAATTATTTACCGCAATAATACCAGCCAATGAGGTGCCTAATTCGGCAATCATAGGTTTAATTGTATTAAAATAGGCCTCTTCGGCTGTTACGTATTGTGTTTGTAATTCTTTCTTTTTCTTTTCGTCGCGTTTCTTTGAAACGGCTTCAAACTGGTCGTTCAGATTCAACTGCGTTTTTCTGAAATTCTGTGCTTCTGCCAGAATCTGATTGAACTTCTTCATGTTTGTAGAACCCTCAATGCTGTAAGACGCCGCCTTGTCAGGCGTACTCATACCGTCAGCCACCAGGCTTATTTCTTCGCCGCCATCCAGAATCAAACCAATTACCTGCTGGTTAGCAATATTTACCTGATAAATACCCGGTTCTGGCAACATACCTTTAAAAGCAAAAGTCCGGTCGGCTGCAATATTCACCGAATCTATTTTCAGCGCAATATTTCTGTCGTTCATTCTTTCAAGATACGCCTTGCCCGACACCGCGTTTGTAACTTTACCTTTTATGCTAAATGGTTTACCTGTTGTAGCTTTTGCAGGGGTTTCGGCAGTCTTGTTTTGGGGCTGCGACTGGCACGACCACCCAAAGGCCAGAAAAAATATGGCAAAAATAGATTGTTTCATATAAGTTAATGTACAGATTTTTAAAGAATAATGACCTTGAAGACTATTTCAGAGCGTCCATCAGTAACTGGTTGGTCAATTTAGGGTCTGCCGTACCTTTCGATTTCTTCATTACCTCACCCACAAACATACCCAACAAGCCTTTTTTACCGCTTTTAAACTCTTTCACTTTGTCGGGATAAGCAGACAGAACCTCGTTGATTAACGCCTGTAAGGTATCTGTATTGCTTTGCTGAATCAAATTATTGGCTTCTGCCAGTGCCAGCGCTGTTTCTGCGGGGTTATCGAGCAACAACGGAAAGAGCTTCTGAGCAGCAGTTGAACTGCTGATTTTGTTGTCATCAACCAGGGCAATGAGTTCTGCCAGCTGAGTTGGTTTCAAAACCAGCTGGTTAATTTCAATGCCTTTGTCGTTCAGGTAGCCTTTTATGGTAGAAGTAAGCCAGTTGGCAATAGCCCTGTGGTTTTTTGTAAACCGGGCTGTTTCCAGAAAGTACCCAGCCGTATCTTTATTGTCGGTCAGTACTGCGGCGTGTTCATCAGGCAGGCCATATTCCTGTGTAAATTGTTTGAATAACTGATGCGGAAGAGCAGGCATCTGGTTCTTAACCGTATTAAGCCAGGCATCAGATATATGGATAGGCGCAAGGTCTGGCTCAGGGAAATACCGGTAGTCGTTCATTGTTTCTTTTACCCGCATACCGTAGGTTTCACCGGTGTCGGCATCAAACATCCGTGTTTCCTGAATAATGGTTTCTCCGGTTTCCAGCATTCTTACCTGCCGCTTAAACTCAAATTCTACGGCTCGTTGCAGGTTACGTATAGAATTCATGTTTTTTACCTCTACTTTGGTACCCAGTTTTTCTGTTCCAACGGGTCGGATAGAAATATTAAGATCGGCACGCATGGAGCCTTCTTCCATGTTGCCGTCGCATATATCCAGATAACGCACCATCTTACGAATTTCTGTCAGATACGCACCTGCTTCTTCGGCGCTTTTCATGCAGGGTTCAGACACTATCTCTATCAACGGGGTACCCGCACGGTTGTAGTCCAGTCGGGTATATTCGCTGTCGCCTTCATGTACCGACTTCCCGGCGTCTTCTTCCAGATGTATGTGGTGCAGTTCAAGAAACCGCTCTTTGTATTGTTTACCGTCTTTCAGCCTCACGGTTACCCCACCACCTTTGCAGATAGGGAATTTATCCTGCGATACCTGATAACCTTTCGGCAGATCGGGGTAAAAATAATTCTTTCGGTCGAAATAGTTATTGCGGGTTATTTCACAGCCGCAGGCAAGACCCATTCTTATGGCGTACTCAACAGCTTTTTTGTTCAGTTTTGGTAATACACCTGGATGCCCCAATGTAATAACACTTATATTGGTGTTTGGCTCGCTGCCAAAGCGGTTAGAGTCAGAAGCAAAAATTTTGCTTTCGGTTGAAAGCTGGCAATGAACTTCTAACCCTATAACGATTTCGTATTGCATGAAAAGTGGTTAAAATATGAAGGCTGTTATTTGTCGAAGCCTGGTCTCACAAATTTACGAGCATTAGGGAAATCTTTCTCTATATATTGGCGTAGTTTTTCCAGCTGAAGCAATATTTCAGTAATTTTATTTACTTTTTCCGGGAAATGTACCTGCAAAACCAGCCAGGCAGCTATACTGCGGTCAATACTGATAAGCGTTAGTTTGGCCTTGCCATTATAGAAGTCTGTCATAAAGTCGCTCAGGTTTTCTTCAAAAAACAACTGGCAGGCATTTCTGATTTTTATATAAATCAGGCTTTGATACCAGTTGATTACCTCAAAGGCATCTTCAATCTGCGACAACGCCTCTTCGGCTTCTTCAACCGACAACGCCCCTTTGTTCAATTCGTTCTGAAATTCAACGCCTTTGCCTTTCATAAAACCCTGCTCTTCTCTCAGGAAAGACCCATACAGGCGGGTATATTCGCGGGCGTTTATTACGTTGCGGTGTTTGTCGGCTTCCTGGTGTGGGTCGCGGGTTGGGGGCTGTGCATCGGCCTGGTTTACTACCTCTTCCCGGTTCAGGCCTTTGTCCTCAATAACCTGCTTTATTAAATCAGTTGTTTGCCTGAAAACATCCGAGAGGCTGTCGCCGGGGTCATCATAATCCGGGGTTTTGTATTTTCGCATGGCAAAATTCATGCATTTTTCTGTAAAGCCGCAGCGCTCACACCAGCTATCGCAATAATTGTAAATCCCGTCAATAAAGTCTGGGTTTTTCAACAGTTTGAGGAAATCTTTTGATGTTTGGTGGCTCATTTGCAAAGCAATGATTTTACTGAAAACGAAATACAGTTCAAACTTAAGTCTATTTTTCAAGAAGTTCAAACCCTAAAGAACTTACTCTAAACTTCAATAAAACCGTTTATCCATTTCTTGTGGCAACCTAATACTAATGTTTCGTAAGATTGTCATACCAAAACTCGTATAAAGCCCTATAAGTTTCATCGAACAGGTTCATCGAAATGAAAAAAATTTTCCTCATGAAATTTTCAAGTATTTTATTACCTACG
The DNA here is from genome assembly GCF_024138715.1 of Emticicia sp. 21SJ11W-3. GTDB lineage: Bacteria > Bacteroidota > Bacteroidia > Cytophagales > Spirosomataceae > Emticicia > Emticicia fluvialis. Next base: position 4,595,414 of record NZ_CP092074.1, on the reverse strand, counting down.
CTATTACTCGTTAATACTTTTGTTCAGGCACAACAACCGCAGGCTTTAGCTACCAGCGGCGGCAGAGCCGAATCTGAGAAAATCGGATTACAGGAGGCCGTTGATGTAGCTCTGAAAAACAACCTTTCTATCAGGCAAAGCGGGCTTGCTGTTGAGAGCAGCATGAACGCCCTCGACCAGTCTAAGTGGGCCAGATACCCCAACCTGAACGGAACCGCCAACCTTAACCTTTTTACTGGCCGTAACATTAACCCTTACACCAATGGTATCATTACCAATACGGTGGGGTCAAACGGTTTCGGGCTTTCAAGTGGTGTTACGGTTTTTGACGGTTTTCAAACCCGAAACAACATTGCTTTAAACCAGACCAACATGGAAGTGGCCAGACTTGATTTGCAGGCCATGAAAAACCAGATTACCCTCAACGTAGTGGTAGCTTACCTGAACGTACTGTCGCAGGAAGACCTGCTGGCTATAGCCCAAAGACAGGTAGAGGTATCAAGAATACAACTGGAACGCACCCAGAAACTGGTAAATGCGGGCTCTGTTCCGGAAACCAATCTGTTCGACATCCAGGCCCAGCTGGCCAATGACGAAGTGCAGGTAGTAAATGCAGAAAACGCAATTTTATCGGCAAAGCTGACCCTGAAACAACTTTTGAATACGGCTATGGAAAGAAACATTGACGTGGTTAGGATAGAAGTGCCCAACCCCAATATTCAGCCATATCCTAATTCTTCATCTGAAGTATATGAAATAGCGCAGAGTTTTCTGGCAGATGTACAGGCGGCAGATATGCGCGTGAAAGCCGCCCAGAAAGCTGTTGATATTGCCAAGGGACTCAGATACCCTGTTGTTACGGCTTTTGCCAACGCCAACACCAACTCTACCACAGCTGCCGAGAAATTAATTGTAACACCAAGTATTATTGAGCAACGCGCAGGCTATGTAGATATTGGAAATACAAGGTATGACGTTTTTGCCCAAATACCCAGTACAACCACCACCACCGAGAAAATCGGTTATCTGCGCCAGATCAGAAGCAACGTTAATACATCAATTGGTTTAAGCGTAAGAGTACCAATCTTTAACGGTTACAATGCCAAATTCCGTACCACAGGCGCGGTTATTCAGCAGAAACAGGCAGAAGTACAGGCAGAGAACGTACGCCTGCGCCTGCGTCAGGATATTGAAACAGCTTATGTAAACATGAGTAATTCGGCCAAGAAGTTTTCAGCTTTGGGCAATCAGGTACGAGCGCTTGAAGAAGCCTTCAGGGCATCAGAAGCCAGATTTAACGTTGGCTCATTAAACTCACTTGATTACAGTATTTCTAAAACCAACCTGGACCGCGCCAGAGCCAACCAGATTCAGGCTAAATATGATTACATTTTCAGAATTAAGATTTTAGATTATTATCAGAATAAACCACTTAATTTCTAAGTCACTCACTTAGAAGTTTGCATACTTACCTTATTACTAATTGTTTACAAATTTATTTTCTCAATGAAAAAATCAAATAGAATCTGGTTGATTCTGGGCGGTGTAATAGCCCTGCTTGTAATATTTCTACTGATTGCAAAGTCGGCCGGCTGGATAGGTAAAGAAAAACCTACCGAAGTTGAATTGGTGAAAGTAGGAAAAACAGATATTATTGAAACAGTTTCGGCATCTGGTAAAATCCAGCCCGAGGTTGAAGTGAAAATTACACCTGACGTACCCGGCGAGATTATCGGTTTGTATGTAAAAGAAGGAGACTCTGTAAAGAAAGGACAGCTTTTACTGAAGGTTCAGCCCGAAAACTATATCTCTATTACTCAGCGCGCTGAAGCCGTAGTGAACCAGTCAAGAGCCAGTGCAGAGCAGGCCAAATCGGCCATTGCCCAGGCAGAAGCAAGACTGATCAGAACCCAGGCCGAGTATAACCGTCAGAAAAAACTGTATGAAGAAAAAGTGATTTCGGCCGCCGACCTTGAGATTGCAGAAACCAACCTGAAAGTAGCTAAACAGGATGTAACTGCTTCTAAGGCCAATCTGGAGGCCTCTACCTACAATATCAGAAGTGCCGAAGCAGGTTTAAAAGACGCCTCTGAAAACCTGCGTAAAACAAGTATCTACGCACCTATGAATGGCATAGTATCTAAACTGGGTGTAGAGCTGGGCGAACGCGTGGTGGGTACCTCGCAGATGGCCGGTACAGAGATGCTACGTATTGCCAACCTGAATAACATGGAGGTTAGAATAAACGTAAACGAAAACGATATTGTAAGAGTAAGCCTGGGCGATACGGCCAATATTGACGTAGACTCTTACGCGCTTACCGGTAAGAAATTCAAAGGCGTTGTAACAGAGATAGCCAACACCGCTAATGGGGCTGGTGGTACACTGGCGGCTGCGTCTAGCGCTACTGATGCTGTAACTGAATTTGAAGTGAGAATCAGAATTCTGCCAGAGTCTTACCGAGATTTGGTAGACAGAAAAGCCAGGAAGGTGTACCCATTCAAACCCGGAATGACAGCCACTGTTGATATCATAACCGAGAAAAAAGAAAAAGTTCTGAGTGTACCTATTGCTGCCGTTACTACCCGCGACGCCAACAATGAAGAGAAGAAAGACCAGCAAGGCCCTGACAGTGAAAGTAATACCAATGAGCCAGCCAAGGCTAAGAAAAAAGAGCAGCCAAAAGAAGTTGTTTTTGTGTTAGGCGCCGACAACAAAGTGAAAACACGTGAGGTAAAAACCGGTATTACTGATACTGTAGCCGGAACCATAGAAATAAAAGAAGGCCTGAAAGAAGGAGAGTCTATAGTATCTGGGCCATTTATTGCCGTGTCGAAAAAACTGAAAGACGGTGATTTGGTCGGAAAAAAAGTGGAAGACAAAGGGAAGAAGAAAGAATAAGTACCTTTGAGTATAACATTAACCATTCTGCAAAGAGGCTGCCCGTGGGTAGTCTCTTTGTTTTTTCAGGCCTTTTGGTTTATTTAGCATCTTAAACTTTATTGCAGCAAACACGTTAAAGAATAGTCTATAGTATGGCAGCTGCATCATCTGGTTAGTTAAAAAATATGAAAATAACAGTAATTGGTGGCGGAAGTTGGGCTACGGCTATCATAAAGATTCTGAGCGAGAGCAACGTATATATTAAGTGGTGGATGCGAAACAGCGAAGATGCAGAGCATATCAAGCGCCTGCATCATAATCCGCATTACCTCAGCAGTATTGAAATCCACCCGTCTAAAGTAAAGCCTTATACCAACCTGAAAGAGGCATTGCGCGATACAGAATGGGTAGTGCTGGCGGTTCCGGCGGCTTTCCTGACAGATGCCCTCAAGAATATCAATAAAAGCCACCTGAATGGTAAAAAGGTTATATCGGCAATTAAAGGAATGATTCCGGCCAATAACCAGCTTGTAACCGACTGGATTGAAGAAACTTATGAGGTGCCGGCAGAGAATATTGGCGTAATAGCCGGCCCCTGCCACGCAGAGGAGGTAGCGTTAGAGAAACATTCGTATCTTACCATTGCATCACCTAACCTAAACCTGGCCGGCGATTTTGCTGATTTACTGCGTTGCCGTTTTGTGAGTGCCTCTGCCCTGGGCGATTTATATGGGGTAGAGTATGCTGCCGTTATGAAAAATATAGTAGCGCTGGCCTGCGGAATAACACATGGCCTGGGTGGCGGAGATAATTTTCAGGCTGTGATGGTGGCCAATGCCATGCAGGAAATAAGCCGCGTGGTACAAGCCATAAACCCTATGGAACGCGACCTGAGCGCATCGGCCTATCTGGGTGATTTACTGGTTACTGCCTATTCTCAGTTCAGCCGTAACCGTACTTTTGGTAATATGATTGGCCGTGGATACAGCGTGCAGGCAGCCCAACTGGAAATGAACATGGTGGCCGAGGGCTATTATGCTACCAGAAGCATTTACGAAATGCTGCAGGATTACAGGCTGGATATTCCGGTAACTGAATTTACCTATAAGATATTATACCAGCAAGCCCCGCTCCGGAAGGAGTTTGAGGAATTAAAAGCCCGTCTGAAATAATAAGCCTGTATGGTTTGTTTTACCTTACACCTGTTGAATGACACTATATGCCAACTTATGAACAAGTATTTGAAAACAACCTGGCGTGGTTGAAAGAGAAAAAGGGAGGTAATGAGTCTTTTTTTGAAAATCTGGCAAAAGAACAGCGACCCGATTACCTGTATATTGGTTGCAGCGACAGCCGCGTTACGGCCGAGGATCTGATGGGTGCCGGGCCGGGTGAGGTTTTTGTGCACAGAAATATAGCTAATCTGGTAAATGCTACAGATTTAAACGTGATGTCGGTGATTGAATATGCCGTGCGGTCGTTGGAGGTAAAGCACATTATTGTATGTGGCCACTATAATTGTGGTGGTGTAAAAGCAGCCATGCAGCCCGTTGATATGGGATTACTGAACCCCTGGCTCAGGAACATAAGAGACGTGTACAGGCTGCATAAAGAAGAGCTGAACGCCATTAAGAATGTACCAGAACGTTATGACAGCCTGGTTGAATTAAATGTACAGGAGCAGTGTATTAATGTAATAAAACTGGCCAGCGTGCAGCAGCAATATCTTAAAAAAGGTTACCCTACCGTACATGGCTGGGTGTTTGATATAAGAACCGGGCTTTTGAAGGATCTGAAGCTTGATTTTGTGAAACTTCTAAAAGGAATACAGGAAATATATTATCTGGGCGATTAAACCCGAAAGGCGCCTGTAAATGAGCCTTTCAGGTTCAGGCCTTGCTCATCAATCGGGTAACCATAAAAACCACACCTGATATAATACCCTGTACGGTGGTTAATACTCCCATACTCATGTTTGTTGCCTCAGATATCCCCTCTGTCATGAAATGATGGACGGTTACACTGATAGACACAAGTATAATGCCAATGAGAATAGCTGTAATGATGCTCTTCATGAAATCAGAAACTCTTGGACTCTTCCTTGCCAGATAGATACACCTGATGCTCAGATAAAGGGGTATAATGCAGATAACTACTGCGTAGGCTATTTCCATATACTTATAAGAAACTTCTGATTTTAGCAGCAATGGCGGCCAGTTCTTCTTGTGATATTTTTAATTTATGATTAAAGTTCATGTCGCTCATGCTGTTCATAGGTATCAGATGCACGTGTGCATGAGGCACTTCCAGGCCTATAACCGCTACGCCAATCCGCTTGCATGGCACTGCTTTTCTGATGGCAGGTTCTATCTGTCTGGCAAATTGCATAAGGCCGGTGTATAACTCATCGTCGAGGTCGAACAGATAATCTATTTCTTTTTTAGGAATCACCAGTGTGTGGCCAGTCGCACACGGGAAAGCATCAAGAAATGCCAGGTACTGGTCGGTTTCTGCTATTTTGTGAGAGGGGATTTCTCCCGCAACTATTTTCGAAAAGATAGAAGGCATAATGGTCTGAATAAATTTGTGTGCAAGGTAACAAATTTTGAAGGATTGACTTTCAGAAGAAAACAAAATTAGGTTAATGTTACCGTTTATTTCAGTAAATCCTGCAAAGCCGTCTCAAGCTCCGGATATTGATAATTAAATGACAATTCCTCGGCCATTCTTTTGTTAATGATATAATTGCCCCCCAGTAATACGGCAGACATTTCACCCAGTAGCAATTTAAGCACAAAAGCAGGTACAGCAGGCGCCCATAAAGGGCGTTTTAATACTTTTGCTGCGGTTGCAACAAAAGCTGCGTTACGTACCGGAGCAGGAGCCACCGCATTAAAAGGACCGTTGATGTTTTCATCTTCAATACATTGCAGGTATAGTTGGCAGATGTCATCAATGTGTATCCATGACATCCACTGCCTGCCGTCGCCAAAGGGCGAGCCCACGCCCCACTTAACGGGCAACATCATTTTAGGTAAAGCGCCGCCTTCCCGGCTCAATACCACACCTGTTCTTATACTTGCCGTGCGCCTGGCCGGGGTAAAGTTTCGGGTTTCTTCTTCCCATAACTTACAGCAGTAGGCCAGAAAATCATCTCCGAAAAGGCTATGCTCATCCAGCCGGGTTTCACCGGTATCGGTGCCATAACAACTGATGCCCGAGGCCGAAATAAATCCTTTTATGCTAATGTTTTTTTCTTGCAGATGTTTTTTGAGCAGCACAATAGGTTCAATGCGCGAATCAATAATTTCCTGTTTTCTTTCCTCCGTCCAGCGTTTGTCTGCAATGCCTGCCCCGGCCAGATGAACAATATAGTCAATATTTTCAAGGGCCTCCGGCTCAATGTATCCGGCTGATATATCCCATTTATAAACTATTACGTCTTTGATATTCTCTTTTTTACGGCTCAGATAAACAACCTGATGCCCTTTTTTTTGGAGCAGTAATGTCAGCCTTCGGCCAATAAGTCCGGTACCACCTGTTATTAAAATTTTCACTGGTTCAGTTGGTTAGTTTATGTCCTTTCAACAGCAAAAACCATCAAATTGTTTAATTTTTAAAGGCATATTTCATTAACTTTGACAGTTTTTCAGCACCATAAACAGTTTTGTTGTTATACCAGAACCTAAAAAATGACTCATCCCCAGCCAAAAGACTACCTTAAACTTCACCTGATTGTTGTTATTCTGGGCTTTACGGCCATTCTGGGCAGGCTCACTGATGTCTCTGCGTTAGGGGTAGTATTTTATCGCACCTTTCTGGCTTCGCTGGGCATGTTTCTACTGGCTCGTTTTCAGAAAAGAAATATTCTGATATCATTGAAAGACAGCCTGCCGCTTTTGGGAGTAGGGGGTATTATAGCCCTTCACTGGATGTGCTTCTTTGGCTCGGCCAGGGCATCTACCATTGCCATAAGTCTGGTTACGTTTTCAGTAACATCGTTTTTTACCAGTATACTGGAGCCGCTCGTCAATAAAACCAAAATCAGCTGGGTAGAGGTGCTGCTTGGTGTGCTGGTAGTTATGGGTATGTACTTTGTTTTTACGTTTGAATACCGCCACCTGACGGGCATTATTATTGGTATAATCGGCGCTTTTCTGGCAACTGTCTTTTCTGTTTTGAATGCACAGCTAACCAGAAAGTACGACTCACAAACCATTACTTTTTATGAGATGACAGGCGCCTTTGTTGCCTCTTGGGTGCTGATACCTCTTATTATGTTAGCCGTACCAGATACGCACTTCCAACTGATACCCAGCCCAACCGACTGGATATGGATTGCCATACTGGGCCTGGTGTGTACGGTGTATCCATACAATGAAATGTTGAAATTACTAAAGAAGATTTCGGCGTTTACGCTTAATCTCTCTATTAACATGGAGCCCATCTATGGCATTCTGCTTGCCTACATTATTTTTGGAGAGAAAGAGCGTATGACCACCGGTTTTTATATAGGCGGCGTTTTGATTCTGCTTTCAGTAGTGCTGCATCCGTTTCTGAGAAAAAAGCAGCATTAAGCGGTAAAACAAAAAAGGTCTTCCAGCACGCTGAAAGACCTTTTCCGTAAAATAATCCGGAAATTATTTTTTACCGTAACGTTTGTTGAATTTATCAACACGTCCGGCTGTATCAAGCAATACGTTTTTACCAGTGTAGAATGGGTGCGAGTTAGAACTAACCTCTACTTTGTAAACAGGGTATTCGTTACCATCTTCCCAAACGATGCTTTCTTTGGTATTAACACATGAGCGTGTTAAAAATTTGTAATCTGACGACAAATCCCAGAAAACAACTGGTCTATAATTTGGATGAATATCTTTTTTCATTGATTTATTGATATTGAACTTCTAAAATTCGCTAAAACGGGTTGCAAAATTAGAAATAATTAAAAAGAAAACAAAGTATATTTAAAAAATATTGAATTTTCTTTTTGTTCATACACACTACTATGTGCTTAAGCATAAGCCCATTGCAAAAGCTAGCTTAATACCTCGCGCAGAACCTGAAACGATTTTATTTCGCCGAAGTCTTCAACATGCAGCTTGTAGAACAGAATGATGGCTTCCAGCACATAGTTGCGAGCCGCCCGGCTCATGAGTACGGGTGTCTGGTAGTCGGCCATTATCAGTTCGTTCAGCAGTGCCTTGTAGTCTGAATCAAACGGAATCATCATGTTTGCATCTCTTAACTGCATCAGAATCTCATCGGCATCCTGCGGAGAAAAACCCAGGAAGAAAGAGAACTTTAACAAAAATATGAGGTGGAAATTTTCGAATTGTTGCTCGGTTTCATCCAGAAAAATGAGCGAATGATAAAGAAAATCAAACAGTGCCGGGTTCTCGCTGGTTTCTTTCAGGGTTTTGTTAAGCACCTCGTTTACAAACATACCGATGCTCGACTTGTAAACGTCATAAGGAAGCGTTTTAAACGGAAATCCTGAATGGATTTCAGAGATACGATGTATCTCTTTTTTATCGTCATGATACAGCACCAGGTCTAGCAGGCTTAGGGGTTGAAAAAGCGCAATTCTGTTTTTGCCTTTGCTGCTGCGCACCCCGTTTTCTATATACGACTGCACCCCGAATTTTTCGGTGTAAATTTTGGCTATAATCGACGTTTCGCGGTAACGTATATAATTAATGACTATTCCCCGGGTTTTGTGCAGCATGATACAATAAGAAAAGAAACAGGAGTATCCAGAGTATATCAATAAAATGCCAGTAGATACTGATTAATTTAAGTTTTAGCTGATTAGGCGGGTTTACGCTGTATACATAAGACTCCACGTAATCCAGCCGTTTGAAGGCGTCGCGGTTGGCAAAACCCAGCGCAACGATACCACCCAAGGCATGAAGCAGATGCAGGCCGGAGAGTATGTAAATAAACATACCCCCTGTATTGTTGCTCATGGTAATGCCACTTTCAAGCATCTGTTTCCAGCCCAGGCCCTGTAAAATAAGAAAAATTACGCTACACGCCAGTGTGAGGCTTATATTGAGCCGGTAGCTCCTGAAACGCTCTTCTCTGAAAGCCTTATTGGCCCAGTGAAGCGTAGAACTGCTGACCAGAATGATGGCCGTGCTACCCCAGAAAACCCCGGGTATTTTTAAGGGAACCACTCCACTGGCGGCTTCTTTAGAAATAAAAACCAGAATAATGAAGAAAAACAGTAAACCACTGCTAACTATGAACAGATACAGCATGAATGCAAAGGGTTCACGGCGTTTTGTGAGTTGTTTCAGCATTTTTCTTTGGTTTGGGCTAACTATCAGTCGAGAAATCCCTGCCACACGGCATAATTCGGGAATTGAGCCTTCAAATCTTTTTCTGTCTCAAAAATACCGTAGACCGTTGAGCCTGAGCCGGTCATAGAGGCATATAAGGCGCCTTGCTGATACAGCGTTTTTTTGGTGTCGGCAATGGCCGGATACTTTTCTGACAGTTTCTTTTCAAAATCGTTTTTTATAAGACCCTCCCAGGTGCTTATGGGTTGCATCAAGGCCTCTTTTAATGAGACCCCCGGCTTTTGGGGTATTACGCCACTGTAGGCTTCGGCCGTTGAGATATGAATGGCCGGATTCACAACTACAATGTATTTACCCTTTAAATTTAGCGAAAATTCTTCAAATTCATCGCCTTTATGAAAACAATAAACCGGGCGGTTTTCAATAAAGAATGCACAGTCTGAGCCCAACTGCCGGGCAAAATGCTGCAAACCTGCAGTAGACAGCCCGAGGCTGAAAATTTCGTTCAGAATTTTAAGGGCAAAAGCGCCGTCGGCTGAGCCCCCTCCCAGGCCGGCTCCCATCGGTATAACCTTGTGCAAATGAAAGGCCGCTGCCTTACCAGCAAGTACAGGCTGGTTGCTACTTAGCAAGTGCCAGGCTTTCAGGCACAGGTTATTAGACTGGTCGCCTGGAATCGGCAGCCCTGAACTTTCGAACCGAAGCCCTTCAGCCGGAATAATCTCCAGCGCATCGCACCAGTTAACTGGATAAAAAACGGATTCTATATTGTGGAATCCATCGGGTCTTTTTTCTACAATATTTAACCCTATGTTTATTTTGGCATTTGGAAAACTAAGCATCTTCAGAAATAAAATTCAAAGTTAGCAGCGTTGTTCAGAATTGTAGCAATTCAGTGCGGATTTATCATTTCAACTTGGTGCCGGTAGGCAGGCGCTACGTTTTGTATTGAACGATTCTCTGAAGAGCGGCGCCCTCCGGATAATTGAATAATGTAAACTGTTATGCGCTGGTGTTTGCACCTGAAGGGCAGAAACCCTGCGTGGAAAAATTATTTACCCAAAACAGAGAACTTCTGCCACCGGTAATGGGTTAAACCTTTACCTAGTTTAAAATCTGTTTGTTTGAATGTCGTCTCATCACATTGTTAGAGAAAAACAGGAGCCTGCTCTGATTATTGCCAACGGCGAAGCTTGTAGTTTTGAATTGCTTGGCCAATTGCTTGAGTGGAGCCCGTTTGTGGTTGTACTGGACCAGGCCATTCACAGAGTGCTGGAGCTCGGTATCAAGGTTGATGTGCTGATGGGGGATTTTGATAAAGACCTTGACCTGGAAGAAATTGAAAGGATTCAGTATCCGATTGAAATTATTCATACGCCTGACCAGGAAAAAACCGATCTAGACAAGGCTTTTGAGATGTTGATAACTCGTGGATTCCCCGCCGCTAATGTGGTGTGGGCAACAGGGCGCAGGGCAGATCATTCCATCACTAATATGACCAACCTGGTGCGTTACAAAAGTAAACTTCAGATAGTGATGATTGACGATTACTCTGTAATTTACCCGCTGCTGCCCGCCCCCGGTGTTTTTGAGAAATGGTTTTCAAAAGGCACGGCCATATCTTTGATACCTATCGGAACAGCAGAAGGTGTACGAACCGAAAACCTGTTGTATAAGCTTGATAATGAAGCGCTTGTATTGGGCTATAGAGCAGGGAGCAGTAATGAGGCCGCAGAAGACGGCCTGGTGCGTATTTCTTATGAATCGGGCGATTTATTGTTGATGGAATGCCGCGATTAGGCGTCTTTTGTATGATGTGGATAATTTTTCAGAATTTTTCTTTTTTTCTGAAAATAGAAATTTTACATTTGTTAATGTAGCTTTGAACCTAAATACTGCATATAAATTACGCGGGAAAAGTCAAGAAAAAATATGTCCATTTTTGTGCAAAACATTGTGGAAAACTTTTTGAGTTTGACTTTTTCGATTTCTTCGAAAACTAACTGATTGATTATTAGGTCTTAACATTTTCTTAATATTGCGCTTTTTTGCTTTTGCTAAATAAGGTATAGATATTAGGTTTTCGCAAGCCTGCGGATTTTGTTAATTTTACATACTCAAAACTTTTTGTTTGAGTACTGGTACAACTTTTGCAATCTGTAAATATAGTCTGGCTGCTTTGAGGTTTCAAGGCCGCAAGCCTGCAAAAAACAGGCGGCCAAGATAACTGAAAAACGTTATAATGCTGTAATTTTTAAACGTGTCTGGGCCGTTTGTGCTTGGTCAGAATTGTTTTTTTTGAATCCAAACCCCTTACAGAGACGACCTTATGTATGTAATTAAACGAGACGGCCGCCGAGAGTCGGTAAAGTTCGACAAAATCACTGCTCGTATCGAGCGTTTGTGCTATGGCCTTGAGCCGGCATTTGTCCAACCCGTTGAAGTAGCCATGAAAGTTGTAGCCGGTATCTATGATGGTGTTAATACCTCTGAACTGGATAACCTTGCCGCAGAAACTGCCGCTTCGATGACCACAAAGCACCCCGATTACGCCATTCTGGCTGCACGGATTGCTATTTCTAACCTTCATAAAAATACCTTGAAGTCTTTTTCTGGTACCATGAAAATGTTGTATCAGTACGTAGACCCAAAGACCGGGCAGAATGCATCTCTGATTGCCAAAGACACCTGGAAAGTGATTCAGAAACACGCGGCAACGCTTGATTCTGCCATTATTTATGATCGTGATTTCGGATATGATTATTTCGGATATAAAACCCTTGAGAAATCATACCTGCTTAAACTAAACGGTAAGATTGTTGAACGCCCGCAACACATGCTGATGCGTGTATCGGTGGGTATTCATGGAGATGATATTGATAGAGTACTTGAAACTTACGAGTTGCTGTCTGAGCGCTGGTTTACGCATGCTACTCCAACCTTATTCAATGCGGGTACGCCTAAGCCACAGCTGTCTTCATGCTTCCTGTTAACCATGAAAGAAGACAGTATCACAGGTATTTATGATACCCTGCGCCAAACCGCGCAGATATCACAATCGGCCGGTGGTATTGGTCTGGCTATACATGACGTACGCGCCACTGGTTCTTACATTAAAGGCACCAACGGTACATCTAACGGTATTGTGCCTATGTTGCGTGTTTTTAACGACACCGCCCGTTATGTAGACCAGGGAGGTGGCAAGCGCAAAGGTTCATTTGCTATTTATCTGGAACCCTGGCATGCTGATGTCTTTGATTTCCTTGACCTGAAGAAAAACCACGGCAAAGAAGAGTTGCGTGCACGTGACTTGTTCTATGCACTATGGATATCTGACCTCTTCATGAAACGCGTAGAGGCCAACGACACCTGGTCGTTGTTCTGCCCTCATGAGGCGCCGGGTCTGTCAGAATGCTACGGCGAAGAGTTTGAGAAGTTGTACGAGAAATATGAGCTTGAAGGCCGCGCCCGCAAAACTATCAAAGCACAGGATCTATGGTTTGCCATCATGGAGTCGCAGGTAGAAACCGGTACGCCTTACATGCTATACAAAGATGCAGCCAATAAGAAATCGAACCAGAAAAACCTGGGTACCATCAAATCTTCAAACCTGTGTACCGAGATTATCGAGTATACATCGCCTGACGAAGTAGCTGTATGTAACCTGGCCTCTATAGCCTTGCCGAAATATATAGTGAAAGACACGGTAACAGGCTTCCTGAAATTTGACCACGAGAAATTATATGAGGTTACGAAAGTAATTACCCGTAACCTGAATAAAGTTATAGATATTAATTACTATCCTGTTCCGGAAGCAGAAAAAAGTAACCTTCGCCACCGTCCTATAGGTTTGGGTGTACAGGGTCTTGCTGATGCGTTTATCACCTTAAGAATGCCGTTTGAATCTGACGAGGCCCGTCAGTTAAATAAAGACATTTTCGAGACGATATACTTTGCTGCCATGGAGGCATCGATGGAATTGGCCATTAAAGAAGGACCTTATGCTACATGGGAGGGATCTCCGATTTCGCAAGGTATCTTCCAGTTCGACATGTGGGGTGTTACACCAACGTCAGGTCGCTGGAACTGGGAAGTGCTTCGTGAACAAGTGAAGCAAAACGGTGTGCGTAACTCATTATTGGTAGCTCCGATGCCAACGGCATCAACCAGCCAGATATTGGGTAACAACGAATGTTTTGAGCCCTACACGTCAAACATTTATACCCGTCGTGTACTATCGGGTGAGTTTGTGGTAGTAAACAAGCATTTGCTGAAAGACCTGGTGAAAATCGGCTTGTGGAACGATACCATGAAAAACAAATTGATTGCAGCTAACGGTTCTGTACAGGCAATAGCCGAAATTCCACAAAATTTGAAGGAAATCTACAAAACTGCGTGGGAAATCAAGCAAAAAACCATTATTGATATGGCGGCCGACCGCGGCGCATTTATCTGCCAGAGTCAGTCGTTGAATATCTTTATGGAAAACGCCAATTTCGGTAAGCTTACCTCTATGCACTTCTATGCATGGAAAGCAGGTCTGAAAACCGGTATGTATTATTTACGCACCAAGGCTGCCGCTGATGCTGTTAAATTTACAGTAGACAGACAAGCCATTGCAGAGGTAGTACCGGCCGTTACAACCGTAGAGGAAAAACCTCTGGATTATGCTAAATATGCCGAAGAACAAACGGCTAAAGCTGCTGCCGCCTCTACTTTTAGTGGTGACGGAGACTATCAATACGCTGCTATGCAATGCTCGCTTGATAACCCGGAAGGGTGCGAAATGTGTGGCTCATAAGGATTCCGACTTCTTTCTTTCTTAATTATTCAGTGAAAACCACCTTGCAAAAGGTGGTTTTTTTGTGCCGGGCTGTTTATAACAGGTATACCGTAAACTGTTATACGCTGTCATTGTGATTAGTCAATGTGTATAGCCTACACAGATTACCATAAAATTATTATTTGCTGCTTATATTCGGTCTGATTCAGTTTTTTATTAAATTGGAGCCAGTTACGTATATACTAACTTTTCCTGTTGGCCTAAAATATAAAACCACTGAACACGCTTTATGAAAATCCTGCAAGCATTGCTTTTTGTTTGTATCTCTTTGTCTGCTTTCTCGCAGAAAAACTATGTAGATGGCTTCATTATTTTAAAAAACCAGACCGACACCTTGAAAGGTAAAATTGATGACCTGAACTGGGCGGTTAACCCGGCAAGCATCAATTTTAAAAATGTTCAAAACATAGAAGAATCTTATAGCATCAGCCAGCTGAAGGCTTTTGGAATATTTGAAAAAGAAAGTTATATAGTTGAAAAAGCGGATCTGGACATTACGCCTTTCGAAAGTACTGCTTTACTCCAGGATCGTAACCTGATAGTGAAAAAAGATACGCTGCTCCCTTTTCTTGTTTTGTTAAAGGCAGATTATAGCCTGTTATATTTAAAAGATGAAACCAGCAAAGAGCATTTTTTCTACAAAGATCATCAGAAGATAACTGAGCTGATTAATCATAAGTTTTTGCAAAAGAGAGGCGAAAAAGTATATGAGTTTAATAACAAGCTATATCAGAAGCAGTTAGAGTTATTGTTTAATCAATGTAGCAGGAAAATTCAGGTTAATAACACAGAATTTGAAATACAGGCCTTGACCGATAAGTTTATTGAGTTTAGTGAATGTATAGGTTGTACCTACACATGTTATGTTAAGAAAAAGGCGGATAAAGCTGTTTTAACAATTGGATTGATGGCTGGTATTTCCAGCGAAAGGAACTTTTTCTCACACAATGATTACTATGAGCGCAATTATTTTGAAGCAAAAACTAAAGTACCATCCTTGCTATATGGCCTGAATTTTTCTATTTCATCAAGAAGAAATCTGAATAGAAATATTCTCTTAATTGAGGCATTTATTAACCAGGAATGCATCAAAAACGAAACTAACAACTATTCTGCAACTTTTACTTATCTAAATTTCGTTCCGCTTGTCAGACATCAGTTTATAAGCCATGCAATCATGAAACCCTTTGTAGGAGCCGGGGTTAATTTTAAGTATATGGTTTCTAGGATGGAAGATAAATCTTACATGGGTAACAAGATAAATTTGTTCCTGATAGGTGAAGGTGGGGTTAAATTAAATAATTTTCTTATTGCGGCTCGTATTAAGGTAAAGCCAATGCACAAAAATGAAGATGTAAAAATTGTCTATACTAAAGTTGCCGAAGTACTAGATGTAATCAGTTACCAACGCGTTAACTTTCAGCTTCAACTTACCTATCTGCTTTATAACAGCGCTAAGAAGAAAAGATAGCTTAGGCCTTCTCAGGCAAAATAATTATTTGGAACGTCATTATTATTAATCTGAAATTTCATAATTTGTTCGTATGCATACTTTTTGAAATAGCTGTAACTAAATAAAGCAAATGTACACTATCAAGACCACCACCCTTCTTATACTTGTTCTAATTTCTTCTTATGCTTTCTCGCAGAAAAACTATGTAGATGGCTTCATTATTTTAAAAAACCAGACTGACACCTTGAAAGGTAAAATTGATGACCTGAACTGGGCGGTTAACCCGGTAAGCATCAATTTTAAAAATGCAGATGGGCCCGAGGAGATTTATCATATCAGTGAACTGGTAGCCTTTGGAATATCAGGAAAAGAAAGCTACCTGGTAGGAAGAGTTGATTTAGATGTTACGCCAGTCTTGAAGAACGAATTGCTCTACGATCGCAATTTACATATCAGGAAGGATACCTTGTTAGCTTTTTTAGTTTTATTGAAGTCAGATTATAGTTTGTTGTCGGTAAGAGATTCTAATAACAAAAACCACTTCTTTTATAAAGAAGGCCAGAAAATAACAGAGTTAATAAATCATTTCTTTTTACAGTATTTATTAGACGAGAATAGAAACAAGAAAACCTATTTGCTTAACAATAAAGTCTTTCAAAAGCAGCTGGAAGAACTTTTCAGCCAATGTGGAAAGACGATAAAAACCAGAAGCATAGAATTTTCACTTGAGGACCTGATGGATAAATTTATTGAGTTCAATGAGTGTATCGGCTGTAATTATACCTGTTATGTGAAGAAGAAAAAAGATAAAGCTGGTTTTGCTTTTGGATTAATGGCGGGTTTGGCAAATGATAGAAATATATTCATTCAGAATTACAATGTAAATCAATATTTCGAAACAAGAACCAGTGTGCCGAACGTGCTGGTCGGGATTAATGCCACTGTTTCATCCATAAGAAACTTTCACAGAGAAAGTTTTGTAATGGAAGTCTATCTTAATCGTGAAGTCATTAAGAGTGATGCTAATCACTTTTCATCCAGCCTTTATTACCTGAATTTTTTACCAAAAGTCAGGCATGAATTTCGCAGCCGATATGCCTTTAAACCAATTGTTGGCATAGGCATCAATGCTAAAACGCTCGTTTCTTATCCTGATATAAAATCTGTTTCAGGTAGCAGGCTTAGCGTATATGCAGTAGGAGAAGCAGGAATGAAGTGGAAAAACTTTCTACTTTCAGCTAATGTGAAAGTGCTTCCAAAAGGTAAAAGAGAACAGGTATCTATATTTTATTACAAAAATTCAAAGCTACTCATTGATGATATATACGCAGAAAAACTAAGTTTTCAGCTAAACCTTACCTACCTGCTCTATAACAGTGCTAATAAGAAGTAACCGTCGGTAAATGTAAGCTATTGGATATCTTAATCCTTCACAGTACCGGTAACACTCTGAAAAAGCGATTGAGACAAACCACCCCAGATAGCGCCAAAGAAAGATTTGGTCCGCGGGCGCTTGTAATTAATAGTGCCTGTTTTTAGTTGATTATTCTTGCGGGGGTTAGCGTCTTTTAACACCAGATTATTGACCACAAAGGTAGGCAGCGCACGCTTTTTAAAGAGCCGGAATCTCGGTTTTTTTTCTACTGTATCTTTATTTACTTTCAATATGGTTGCTTTCAGGTTTTCGTAATGTAAGGTGCCTGTGCCGGTTACGCGGTAATCATCCGCTTTCAGTCTGAAAACATATTTGTTTATCTTCAACGATTGCACACTTACCTTGGTAAGCGCTACGGTAATGTTATTGATAGAAGTACCCTCAAAATTGCCCAGCTGACCCTGACAGGTGAAATCTCCCTTTTTTGAAGGAATATTAAAAGTAAATGCCACATCAAGGCTGCCACGATTCATGAAGTAGCTATGAAACTGTGCCCGCATAACCGGGTCTTTTGCCAGTGGCAGGCTGTCGTTTGTAACATTGGTAATCTTGCCATTAATCCGGTTAAAGCTTATGAAGCCGGTCAGTTTTACCTCCGGGTCATATTCAGAGTAATCAACCTTGGTGTTATTGATAAAAACGGTGTCAATGTTTAATGGTAAATCCAGCTTTTTCAGCAGTTGATGCGGGTATTCGCCTGTTTTGTCGCGTTCCAGCACCGGGTGAGCCTTGTTCTTAAATATCTGCACAAGCCCCTTATTAATACGTACTGAACCTGCATAAAGTTTAGTGTCCGGGAACAGCATCTCCGGCCGGATGTCTTCTATTACAATATTATTTAATATTACCTCCGTGTGGTTGCGCCCGCCAGACATTTTAGCATAAGCCATTTTGCTGGCACGCGGTTTAAGGTGATATTCTTCAATAGATAAGTATCTGTTTTTAAGCGAAAAAACAATGTTTTTAAAAGCGTGGGTATTAAAATGATTTTTGGTTGGTAATTCAGCTGCTTTAATGTTAAATGTGTAGTCGTCGGCGTATAAAACTTTTTTTGAGGGCCTGTCAGATGCAGAATCCACCAGTATATTCGTAATCTCAACATCAAGATTTTTAACCGTACTTTTTTTCGGCTTTGCATTCTGCCGGTTTTCGTACGTAAAATCCACATTCGTTAGTGTTACACGTTTAATGTGTAATGATTTTACAAACTTCGATATTAACTGGTAAGGCGTCTTTTGTTCGGTTGAATCCGGCGGCAAATTATATTTCAGGCCTTTGTAAAGCACCTGAATGGTGGGCGCGTGAACGTTTATTGTATTTATATCTAATATTCGTTGAAAAACCACCTGTAACAGATTCACCCCCGTCAGCTTTATGGTAGGTACTTCAATCAGCATCAGGTTATCTGGCGCTTTTTTAATTGCGTGCAGTCTTTTGTAGACATTGGTGTCAGGCCTTAAATTTGCGTTTTTAATCACAATTTCGCCCATACCCGGATTATATTGTATATCAGAAAACGAAAGCTGATACAGCCCGTCTGAGGCTTTCAATACACCTTTGCTGACACGGTCAGTAACCAAAGGTTTCAAAAAGAAGTAACCACCGATGGTCAGCAGCAGCAGTAAAACTAAAATGCCGATTATTATTCCGATTATAATTCTTTGCCATCGATGTTTGATTGTCATAGCAGTGGTTGATTAAAAACAGAAGGGCTGTATCGCTAGCAATACAGCCCTTCTGTTTAGCGTGAATTTAGTCTTGCGAAAGAACCAGTGCACTGTATGGCCCAACTGAAATTTCAGCTATAAAGGCATCTTCTTTAAGAACTGCCTCGGTCTCTGTGCAATGGGTATGGGCAAAGTCTGCACCATAAACCTCGGCATCTCCATTAAAGCGTACTACCCATTTACCCTCTGCAGGTAAACGAACCTGATAATTCGCTCTTGCCTGATGTGAGAAGTTGAGTATTACAACAGTAGAATCTTTACTTCCGCCGTTTTGCCATCTCTGAAACGCCAACAGCTTGGCGTCATGGTCACAAGCCAGAAGTTCGGTATGCTGGCCCATTAGCCCGGCGGTTACACCAGTCAGATTACGGCGCAGGTGTATTAAATCTTTATACATATTGGATATCCCCGAAACCTCATTCATACGGTCCCAATGCAGTGGGTCAGTATCCTGAAACCAACTGCCTTCCTGTAGTGTCTGGCCTTGAAATATCATCGGGATACCAGGCGAGGTAAGCACCAGCACAGCACCCAAAGTAGCCTTTTTGCGTGCATACCAACCGGTTGCATTACCGGGTTCAACCTCTTCGGCTACCCTTGATTTACCGTTGGCAACTTCGTCATGCGACTCCGTAAAAATAACTCTTCGCATGGCAT
The DNA here is from genome assembly GCF_024138715.1 of Emticicia sp. 21SJ11W-3. Taxonomy (GTDB): domain Bacteria; phylum Bacteroidota; class Bacteroidia; order Cytophagales; family Spirosomataceae; genus Emticicia; species Emticicia fluvialis. Next base: position 4,576,111 of record NZ_CP092074.1, on the reverse strand, counting down.
CATTACTATACCTGTTTAAAAGTGCCGAGCAAAGCAGATTCATGTCAATGTACTCGTCAGAGGCCTGTGTCAGTACATTCCTTAAGGGGTGCACAAAATCGGCATCCCATTGTGCGCCATATCCCAGCCCGCCAGACTGCACCTGGTCTGTTATGAAATCATGCCCGTGCATATCTTCGGCTATTACCAGGGCATTGGGGTATCTCTCATGAATATCGTTATTAATCCATTTAATCATGTTCACACCCTCCTGCAAATCATGTGCGGGGTTGCCGTCGGCATGTACGTTTCTTATATACGGTACCATGTCCATTCTCAGGCCATCTACTTTATAATCATCCAGCCACATCAGGGCATTGTCTTTTATATAGTGGCCAACCTCGGGGCGGCCGTAGTCGGGGCGGGTGTCACCCCAGGGGGTTGTCGACCGCCAGTCGTTATAAAAATAGATTCCCCCTTTGCCGTTTTCCTGCCAGCCGTCAAACTGCCACAAGTCAAGGTCTGAAGGGCCAAAGTGGTTATATACTACATCAAGAATAACTGCAATGCCCAATTTATGAGCTTCTTTTATAAAATCTTTAAATGCTACCGGGCCGCCGTATTCGGTTTCAATAGCAAAAGGATGCGCCGGGTTATACCCCCACGATAGCCCCCCTGCGAATTCGAACGGAGGCATTATTTCTACTGCGTTTATGCCCAGTTTTTGCAAATAGGGCAGTTTTCTGATAGCATCATGAAAAGTGCCAACGGTATCGGCATTACTGCGGTTAAATGTGCCGATATGTAATTCATATATTACCAGATTGTTCCATGACGGAATCTGGTAATTAACATTCTCCCAATTATATTTTTTCGGATTATAAACTATCGAATTCCCTACCGAACTGGTAACCTGCCTGGCGTAGGGGTCATTTTTGTAAAGATTCAACTCGCCATTCTTAATAAAAAATTTGTATTGGTCTCCTTCTTTCGCATGTTCTACGTTTACACCCCAACAGCCATTCTCACCGGCTATGAGCGGGTTTGCCCCTTCGTTCCAGTCGTTAAAGTTTCCAACGACCGACACATAGTCGGCATGCGGAGCCCAAACCCTGAAGAAAACGCCATGTTGATGGGGGGTAGAACCCATCTCATTGATGTAAATTTCGGTTTGTTTTTCTATGTTGTGCATATTTTTAAGTAGAGTTATTATTCCTTATATATATGAAAAACCTATGCCATCATATTTTTCAGGTTTTTGAGTAAAATCATCCACAATAACTCTTGTGCCGCCGAGCAATAAAAAATAAATGTTTATATTTGATTGCTGCATAAACGGCTATTATAAAACAAACCTAAGCTCTGGCATTGCTTGTGACACTTCTTGATATTTGCTGCGAAAAAATTTCGATTCCCATCGCCTGGTTGTCGAAAAAGCTTCCGGCGTTCATTTTTTTCATACTGTCTGGTGTATACTGCACCCGGGCACAGACACCCCCACGGCCTGAAATTAATCTGGATGAGTTCACGCAGAGGCTGTTCCCGATGCAACAGGAGAACATACCCTATGAAGACCTATACGAACAGCTTTATCAGTTATACCAGAATCCGATAGACCTTAATACGGCTACCTATGAAGACCTGGCTTCTTTGTACATTTTATCAGTTACCCAAATTAAGAACCTTCTGGCGCATCGTGCGGCATTTGGCCCGTTTCTGAGTTTATATGAACTACAGGCCGTTAAAGGTTTTGATTTACCTACTATTCAGCAATTGTTGCCTTTTGTAGACGTACGAGCGAAATCAGGTAGCCAATTACCAAGCATAAACCGGGCAAATGATCATTATCTGGTTTTAAGAAGCGCACAAACCCTGGAAAAAAGCAAGGGATTTACCGCAAACAATTATGCGGGTACACCGCAGCAGTTATATGTGCGATATCGCCTCAGTAGCCCTAAAGATTTTCAGTTAGGCTTTGTTGCCGAGAAAGATGCGGGAGAGCGCAATTACCTGGATTTTTACAGTTTTCATCTGCAGTTAAAAAATAAAGGCAAACTGAAAAACCTGGTTTTGGGCGATTATCAGGTGCAGTTCGGGCAGGGGCTGGTAGTAGGTGCCGGTTTTTTTCTTGGTAAAGGAAGCGAAGCCGTAACTACCATACGGCGTAGCAATATGGGTATAAGGCCGTATAGCTCTTTATTAGAAGGGGGCAATCTGAGAGGCGTTGCAGCCACTTATCAGCTCGGAAAAACAGACCTTACTGCTTTTTACGCTTACAACAGGCGTGATGCAAGCGTTGAAGCGGCAGATGGAGAAACGGAAGAATACTTTAGCTCGGTACTTACCTCGGGGTATCATCGTACCGAAACTGAACTGGCACGGAAAAACCAACTAACGGAGCAGAATATTGGTTTCAATGGCACCTTCAGATTTACTAACGGATACATAGGCGCCACAGTACTGCACACCCGGTTTGATGCTTTACTGATGCGCAGGCCTAGACTATATAATACGTTTGAGTTTACAGGTAAAGAAAACACCGTAGCAGGTGCCAACTTTACTTATACCTGGCAGAATTTCAATTTTTTTGGTGAAGCCGCCCAAAGCAGCAGCGGGGGCAAAGGCCTTACCGCCGGCTGGGTAGCTGCATTAAGCCGGCAGGTTGAATGGGCCATACATTTGAGGCATTATGACAGGGATTTCCATAGCTTTTATGCCAATGCACTGGCAGAAGGAAGCCGGAATATCAACGAGCAGGGTATTTACATGGGTTTGAAGTATGCGCCCACCCAATCGCTTACTTTCAGTGGGTTTTATGACCGCTTCAAATTTCCCTGGTTAAAGTATCTGGTTGATGCGCCATCAAATGGGTACGATTACCTGTTGAGAGCTGCCTGGCAAATCAACAAAAAGGTATTGGTTTATGCGCAGTATCATGCTGAACACAAAGGCAAAAACCTGCCGGATAATACCACCCCGACTGATATTGTGGTAAATACTCTCAGAGAGAATATTTTGGGTAATCTGGATTATTCTGTAAATCGGTCATTCAGATTGCGAACACGAGCGCAGGTGAACAGCTTTCAGTACGAAGGACGTGCGAAGTCAACAGGTTATGCGCTCATGCAGGATTTTGAGGGTTCTATAAAAAAATTAAACCTGAGCGGCCGTATTGCCTACTTTGCCACTAACGATTACGATTCGCGCATTTATGCTTTTGAGAACACCGTTCTTTATGCCGTTTCTTTCCCTGCCTATTATGGTAAAGGCATCCGAACGTATCTCACAGCCCGGTACAACCTGAATAAGCACCTAGACGTTTGGCTCAGATATGCCCGTACACAACTGCATAATCAGACAGGCATCGGCAGTGGAACCGATGCAATACCGGGTAATCACAAATCAGATGTTCAATTACAGTTAAGATACAGTTTTTAGTCTGCATCATTTTTATAGAATGATTTAACAACACTCGTGTTACTTACAGAATCATGCCATCCGCGGCTGCCTATCAAAAAAGAGAAAGGTTCAAAAGGGATGTATCGGCATAGGGTTCTTATAAAGGCATTGCCCATAGATATAAATTCTCCTTCGGAGTTTACAATCGTAGACTTCGTAATCACCTTACCTACCGTGGTTTTAAAGCAGCCTTCAATTATGAAATAATATAGGAAGAATTGCAAGGAATAGCATATTTGGAAATAAATTATAAACTTCCAATCAGACACATTACTATACTCAAACTTGGCTAAAACTATCCAATAAGTGCTGACAAAGGCGAGGAAGGTGATAACAATCTGATCAATAATCATATTTAAAAATCTTTCAGATACATTTTGCTCAACTAATTCTTCAGCATCTGAAGCAATTGTAACGCTTAGCTTCGTACGAATATAGTTAAGGGAGAATATGCTTGCAAGCAAACTTACTACAGTGACAGTAATATAAATAAAAGAAGGGGTATATTCAGACATTCTTATAAATGCAACAACCAAAGATATTAAAGCATGTATTCTCTCGAAAAAAATGATTATCAATAAGCCTTGTAAAATTCTTAAAGAACCCGTTTTTTGAAATCTCAATATACCAACTGTAGTTAAAAGGGGTATAAAAAGAAAGATGAAATGATTACCGATTTTAGTGTTATAAAAGAGTGTACTTAAACTATATTTAATATTTACTTCATCATCCATAATATCATAAAATGGCAAAAATTCGTGTTTTAAATATTTCACTATTGTAAATATACTTTGTGGGTCAGCAGTAACAGTATAAATGTTAAGCAATAATAAAAGAATAGGCAGTATTACAAAAACTATAGTAAGGAGAATAATGAAACTTTTCTTTTTCAATAACATAGCAGCAAGGGTTTAGAGTATACCGCAATTGTATTAACTTTTTAGTACTAATCAAAGAACTGCCAGTTTTTTTATTTTCCGGTTGTTTTTAGCAGGTAAAATACATTATCAATACCATGGCATTAAGTATAGAAAAAACATACCTCGTGTAATCTCAGATTTTTAACTTTTACTGATTTCGTCCAGTTCTTTTTCTTTTACTTTGGCTTCAAGTCCGTCTTTTTTGATGCCGATTCTGATATTAAAAAACAAGCTCATATAAATGTTGGCAATCCAGACCAATGAAAAAACGGCTATTATATAACCTCGCCAGTCGGTAAAGAGCAATTGGTAATTGGTGACGATAACGAAAAGAATGGTTACATAAAAACTGAAGCAGTATTCGCAGGTGAACACATAAAAGAATTTTCTTTGCAGAATGGTTTTCCCTGCCTGGCTCTGATTTTTGCAGTATTCTCGGGGTTCTCTAAAAATCTCTTCATGCGTAACTGTCCAAGCCACACAGGCAATAGGAATGGCTAATACAAAAAGCCGGATGATTTGTTCGTAAAGTTCCATACAGATATGGTTTAAGATAGTTTTCAGATTTATTTCTGAAAAACCTTATTCCATAATCAACTGTGAAATTATTTCCACTCTTTCGGAAAGAGGTGGTCTGAGCGAATTGTATAATTTCATACGAAAGGCCTTCCGAATTACCCTTGCCTTAATGCGGCTTATACAAAGGCTTGATTTTTTAAACTACCTGTAGTTTATAGGTGTAGAAGAATTTTGCCTGGACAGGGATTCTGATAACTGAATTAACTTTTTAATTGAACAGGTATCCAGAATTCTTCCTCCGATTCAGGGTCGGCGTTTTTGTATCTGGCGCCCAGCAATTCAAAATGCGGTCGGTTGTCCAGAACATAAGCCGAATGAGGTAACCAGGTATTGAAAATATACTGAAAGGTGCTGGTATCATGGCTGGACCCTCTATGAGTAAATACGGCATATAAACCGCCTTCAAGAATCATTACTTCCATACCGGCCGGAACAAAAGACGCGTCGCTTACCTCAACAGCAGCCCATTTTTCAAACAACGCTTCCGGATTAAAAGCATCAAAGAATACTGGTGGATATACCTGTAAAGAGAACAAGTCAGTACTTACGCTATGCTGAATCTCGTTTCGGTAGGGCATAAAACTGCGCCATAGATCTGCCGTTTTGTTGTCGGCAAAAGACATAGACAGGTGTTTGCCAACCAGCTTCTTTTTTGCTAGCGTTTCTATTCTTGGTTGCGGCATCAATTGCATTTTTATAACTGCTAGTGAACCATTTTTATTCAGTTTAACTCATTTTTGGTTTGTTGGCCGGTTTTTGTTTCCTGAGCGTACCGCTCACACTTTGTTCAACCCACTTGCATTGGTGTAGATGTTATGATTAGGGCAATGAATCGTCTGTTTTAAATTAACCGACTTTGTATTTTTCAAAGGCACTTTTCAGCGCGTTTTCAAGCTCTTCAAAACTGCATTGCAGTGTATTGTTAGAAATGCTCACGACTATGTCGTCGTCTTTCTTGCCTTTTTTCTTTGCGCCATTGTTTTTACTGATGGGCTTTTTTAGTACAATGTTTACAAATTTCTTATTAAATAGCTTAGCAGGTTTAATCTCTTTGATGTCTTTCCATGGAATGTGCCCGGCAGCAATGCCGCTCGAATTATCAGTAATGCCGCTCTTGTCAATAATTACACCCGGTTGTTGGTCAATCATTTTTTTGCCAAGCACAAAGCTGCTGAGGCCAAAAACAACTATGGTTAGCATGCCTATGCCAGATATTACAGCAGGGTTACCTACCATGCCTTTTTTGAAGAATCCGGGGTTAGCAACAAACCAGATGCCGACGGCAAAAAAGGCCAGCGCACTGATTAATAGGAAAATAAGACGTTGTTTGTTCAGATGAATTTCAATGCGGTCGCCGGTTGTTTTCATAATCTTGGTTTAAGGTAATAGGCTAAAATTAGAATATATGGTTCGATTACGCAAATATGTAACCCAAACTCATGTAAAATTCTGGTAGTGTCTGTTATGGAGAAGGCAATTATGCCGATAAATTTGGTTGAGTGCCTGAAAACCCTTAGTTTTCGTATTCAACCTTAATAACCTTACAACGAATGAGAACCCTCTATTTCAAAAAAGTAATTGCTTCTATGGTGGTAGCTGCGGTTTTACTTGCCTGCATCAAACAAACCGACACAAATGAGGCACCAGCCATTGTTGGTACCTGGAAACTGCTAAGCGGTACACTGGTAGACAAAGGAGACACAACCGTAACTGATTACACCCAAGGGGTTTCTTTTATCAAGATTATAAACGATACCCATTTTGCTTTTATTCAGCACGATTTGAAAGGTGGTAAGGACTCAACAACGGCCGTTTTCACGGCGGGTGGTGGTACATATACCCTGAAAGAAAACACCTACACCGAAAACCTTGAATATTGTAATGCCCGCAAGTGGGAGGGGCACCATTTCAGTTTTACCATTGAAATCAAGAACGACACACTGGTTCAGAAAGGCATTGAAAAAGTAGAAAGCGCAAACATTGAAAGGCTAAACATTGAAAAATACGTAAGGATGAAGTAGTTTAAATCAGAATCAGGCTACCCCTCAATTTTTCTTCGCTTTAATCTGGTTATATTCAGCTACTATTTTTTTTATGTCTTTTACTTCATAGCCCGGGCCGCCAATTTTTGCCATAAGGGCGGGTGCATCGGCAAAATAATTAACTGCAAGTTCATTAAATTCTTCCACCTGTGTTTTTTTGTTACCGGCAGGCACCTCTGCACCGGGTTCGGTTTGTTTTTTCAGATACAGGCGTTTTATTAATTCTGTTTCTTCTACAAAGGTCATCCGGTTGTTTACGTCTTTTGTTTTTCGTACATGCTCTTTGGTTTCATGGGCAATCAGGCTCACTTCTCCCTTTACTTCATACGCCGCCAAAACGGTCTCCACCTTACCTCGTTTTTTGTTATTTATTATGGTAAACTGCGCATATTCTTTGGGCCCGTCGGGTGTCTGTTTGATGATTGACTGAACATCTTTACTTTGAATGGTAGAGTTACTGCTGGTTTGGGCATCTTTAAAACTGAAGTTGTCTCCGGCAATGGGCGAAGTACTGCCTTTCAGCACTGCGCCGTTTTTAAGGGTTATTTCGGTAGCGTAATATTTTACCTTTTTGCCGATGGTCTGGCAGGCAGAGACTCCCAGCGCAAGCATCAAAATAGCCAGAAATTGGCCTTTGTAACGGTTAATTAAGCAATTCATGAATGAATGATTTTCTTTAATACGGGTTTATCCTTAAGCGTTGTATTGAAAGCCCCGGCCAATATACATAATTTTGCCGTTAGTTTTGTTGCTTTTACAAGAGCAGACCATAAAAAACAGGTGGTTACAATTGACAGAAAGTAACACAAAATGTATATTTGACAACAACCAAAACGGCATTGTTCATGACAACCAATCAGCAGATTGACAGAATCATCAATGTATTATTTGATAGGCAGGTAAGAAAGCAAGCAGATTTTACCGGGGTGCCCGCTTATAATGAACTTTGCCGGGAGCTATTTGCTGAATTACCCGGCATGAATGAGCAGCAGTTCAGGAATCTGTTGTTTATACTTGTCAGTAAAAAAATAGTAAATATACATAGCAATACTCTTTCAGATGCTTACAGCGAGCCTGTCAGCCTCACACCTGAAACCATAGCCTGGTATGAGCAATTCAGGTCTTATCTGGCGTATCTCGATTATATGCAGGAGAAGCACCGGCCCATAATAGCAGATGAAGATGATGAGCCCGACGTTGACGAAAAAAGCCCGGGCAGGGTATGGCTTCCTGCCTGGGCTAAAATTGTTATCCTGGTTGCGGCTGTTATTGCCGTTTGGGTAATGTTTTATAGAAACTGAAAGATATATATCTTCCGGTTTTACATCTGTTAATTCATTCCAAAGCCTACAATAAAACCTAAAAATGCAGGTTCCTCGGTTTTTAGAGGGCTGTATTTATTTAACATAAAGCGGTTCGGGTTGCTCGCTGAATACACTACTTCGACAATCGAGCCTTTGTCGATAAAGTTTCTGGCGTTAAGGCCATATGAGGTTCGCTGGTGGATTTCCTGCCCATGATAAGTTTTGAACCTGATAATAGGAAAAAAGGACTTTTTCCCTTTACCGTCTGAGTACTCTTCATAGTCAATAATCTCACCTTCTGTTTTTAAGCCTTTTTTGATCAATAGTTGATATGACCAGTAGGCTCTGCCCAAAATTACGACAACGGCAATCAATGGTAGAATGCCAAATACGCCCGTAATGGCGATAACATCTAAATACATAGTCACATGGGTTAAAGTTCAGTAATTCTTGGGCAAATATAATTATTACTTTGAATAGTCATAATTATTTTATAAATATTTTTACTATTTTTATAAATATTTTAATGATATTAGAAAACTTCGCCAAAATTGAAGTAAATATTGCGTGAACCATCTCCTCCCACAGCAAAATCAATAGCAAGGTTGGCCTTTGAGAACTTATTTATCCGTATCCGCAGCCCTGTGCCAATGGCCGGAATCGCCTTCCGGAAGCGGTTGTCGGTAATCTCACTTACTGTCTGTATATTAGAAAACAAAACGCCACCTATGAAATGGCTTCGCGTTAGCGTAAATCGGTACTCAGCTTCTAAATACATCAGGTTTTTACCCCTGAAACGCCCCTGAATAAACCCACGGCCCATATTTACGTTTGTGTCCCAGCCAGTGCTTGGCATATCAAGATAGGGTACATTGCCATGTGTAAACATATTATAAGACCACAGCGCCAGTATATGATTTGTATTACCTGTCAAATCAAAGTACTTACGGGCATCTACCAGTAAAGACTGGTAATTGGTATTACTGCCCAGGCTTTTCAGGTTTTGCCTGAACACCACGTTGGTATACAAACCCTGGGTGGCACTCATCGCATTTGTACGGCTATCGTACAGAAACGCTATGGTAGGGCCTGAAGAAACCGATTTACCGTTAACCCCCATCTTGTAGCCACTAATTTCTTCTACACGTGTGCCTTGTGCGTAGCTCTCAATGTGCCAGTGGTAATCGTACTGATAACCGATACCTATATACCGGTTTTTGCCAATGCTGCGCATCAGGGTCTGGTATAATCTCAGGTACCTGAAATTCATCTCTGTTTTGTTCTGCCTCGTTGTGTTCATTCCAAGCCCGTAGGTGGCCTGCGGGTAGTCCATCCATCGCCAATCGTTAGAGAAATAAAATCGGTTGTCTTTGGTAAAATAACTGGTTGTGTACTGAAATATTGACTGCCTGAACTCTGTAAAGGTTGCTACCAGATTAAGAATAGATACGTTAGCATTGGTATTTCTTATGGCCACATTAGAAACTACCTGCGCAAAAAAACCACTTTGCGGTGCATAACCGGGGGTAGGGAGTATGGCAATTACCCTGCCACCTTCTTTTAGTGAGGTTGAGTCGCTCTTTCTTGGCTTTTTTATATGGAATATTCTGCGCAACACATCGCTGGCATCTTTTTGCTGAGAATAGGGTATCTGTGCCAGCAAAACAAATGGTGTTAAATAGAATAGAATAAAAAAAACTGTTCGTTGTCTCATGCTTAAGGCAGGTGCCGGGTATAATTCTAACAAGGCAACTTAACCGGTTGTGATTATACTGAAACAATTTAAAACAAAAAATGGTGGTCAGATACCACCATTTTTGTGAAAGTTTTTGATTTATCGGTCAATCTTTAGTTTTTTAATGATGAGCAACCTTATCAACAGACCGGGCCTTTTGTATTTGCCCTATCTTTTTTTGCAAGGCTACCCATCATTCTTTTTCCTGACCTTTAGCGATTCCTACCTTAAAGCATTTATATATTTAAAAGGTTTTACCCTTCTGTTTTGTCTAATTTACATTGTTACGCACGTATGCTGCCAGCACTTTGCTGATTTCATGAATAGGTTTGTCGTCTGACAAGCCGGAGCCGTCCAGGGCTTTTACAAAGCTAAGCTGGTCTGAAAACACTTCTTTTACATTGGCCAGTGTGAGCGGATAAATGGCCGACTGACTGTTACGGCTAAAGTAATAGTTGGTGTTGATGTCGTCTTTAATATTTCCTTCACCGGTTACTTCTCCGAGTGTGTAAAATAAAATTGGCAAGCCTTTTGGTGCATACGCAACAGCGTAGTCGGTGTTCTGGAAAGTGCGGTAGTCCTGATTGTTTTTACGGAAACCCCAGATAGCCGATTTAGGGAAGCTGGCTTTTTCGGTATTTTCGGTCAGGAAAACCTTGTTGTCAAATTCATGAATATGATTTTGTTTTGATTTTTTGTCGAAACCTAATTCCGGCATTCCGTTCTGAAACTCTTCTGCATTGATAAATATTCCATTTTTTGGAATAGCCAATTCAGTAGTTACCGAATTATTAACTAACATTGTGTTAGAAGAAAGCGATTGCGCATGGGTGAAAAATGGAAGAGCCATGATTCCAGCCAGAATGATGTTCTTTTTCATTGTCTTATTTGAGTTTTAGAATAATATAATGATTTAATTAAAATAGAGCAGATACAGTTGCTGTCATAAAATCTTATATTAACTGGTTTACTTTTTTGCGTTTTCGTTTCTTTGTTTTGGTGCAACAAAGTAAAGCAGGCGGCCTAAAACTGGTTTTAAATTAGAATTAAAGGTCAGTTAAAAAGCATTTGGTGCAGTATTAGAAATTAGATTATTGCGCCGCCGCTATCAACAATTGGTATAATAGAAAATGAACAATAGCCTTACCCAATTATCATGAACAAGGTAAAAACAGTATGTATTTGCCTGCTGATTTGCCAGTTTGGGTTCAGAACTGTGCAGGCGCAGGCAGTGGCGCAGAAAATCTCTTTGCCACCTGTTCCGGCTACGATAGACTTTGCCACTGAGAAGGTGCCACTCGATAACCCTATTGTTTATGAGCAACTACAGTTGGAGCTAACCAAAAACGTGTACAAGCACTCTTCTACACTGGCTATATTGCAAAGAGCGGGGCTTTATAAAGAACGTATTATGGGTATTCTGAGAAAGAATAAAGTGCCGGACGATTTCTTCTATCTGGCAGTAATTGAAAGTGAGCTGTGGCCCTACGCCAATTCGGGCAAGGCCGCCGGGTTCTGGCAGTTCAGAGATACTACTGCTAAGGAATATAAATTAGAGGTGTCAAGATTTGTTGACCAGCGACGGGACCTGGAACTTTCGACACAGGCGGCTTGTAATTTTCTTAATAACCTGAACAAAACTTTCAATAACTGGACCCTCACTGCCGCCGCCTATAATTCAGGGCGAACCAGCATTATGAATACCCAGAAAGCACAAGGGGTGCAGTCTTATTATGATTTGCACCTGACCCTTGAAACCAACGATTACGTGTTCAGAATACTGGCTTTGAAGATAATCTGTGAGAATCCGGCTGCTTATGGTTATGAAGTGAGTAAAAGTCCCGCTCCTGAAATATTGGAAGTTGTTGAAATAAAAGAAGATGTAAATCTGATAGAACTTGCCCAAAAATATAAGATTAACTATAAAACGCTTAAGTATTATAATCCCTGGCTGGTATATAACCCCGGGGCCGCAAAGACAGATAAATATTATGAGCAGAATAAATGGATGAATGTAATGCTGGAAGTTAAACCCGGGCAGGGGTATAAAATCATGATTCCAAAGAAACAATAAACGCATTTAAGAAGATTAAAGAAAATGAGTAACATAACAGTAAGACCGGCCAGATTGGAAGAGATTGATTTGCTTCTGGAATTTGAGCAGGGAATTGTAAAAACGGAACGCCCATTTGACCCAACCCTGAAAAAGGGTGAAATACATTATTATGACTTAAAGCAGCTCATCGAATTGCCTACTGCAGAAGTGGTGGTGGCAGAGGTTGATAATGAAGTGGCCGGGTCTGGCTATGCGCTCTTGAAAGAGGCAAAAGACTATCTTGACCATGAAATATATGCCTATCTGGGTTTTATGTATGTAAAGCCTGAATTCAGAGGTATGGGTATCAACAAGGCTGTTCTGGACTACCTGAGGCAATGGGCAGCCCGTCAAAATGTATCGGAGATTCGCCTTGAAGTATATGATGATAACCTCATTGCCAAAAGGGCTTACGAAAAAGCAGGGTTTAAAGGCCATTTGCTGGAGATGCGGCTGCCCACAGGGGCAGAATCAGATCCGGATACGCCATCGTAAGCCGAAGGGTGATTGAGCTGGTGCGCATCACTCGCACAAGCTCAATCACCAAAAGCTGCTAATTCATTGCTTGAAAAGCAGATTTATGCTGAAAAGGTGAATCTACGCTTAATACACCATTTCGCACCAATAAACCTGCCTGTGGGCTTAAAAGTCTTCTTCTATTAATTCATGATTGACAAATGCTCCGGTCATCGAGCCTGACGAAACGGCCATTGCTACCGAACGGCCTGAATGTGAGTTGTCGCCGCAGGCAAAAACACCCGGCACATTGGTTTTCTGAAACCCGCTGATTTTTATGAGGCCGTGTTCGTTCAATTCACAACCCAGTTTTTCGGGTAAGGGGCAATGTTGTACAAATGCAGGTCTGTAATAAATGGCGCTTAGGCCGGTAAGTGTATCATCTTCAAAAGCCAGTGCTTCAAGCTGCCCGTTGGTATGGATAATTTCGGAGACGGGCGTTTCTATAATAGCAATATTGTGTTTGGTAAGTTTGGCTGTTTGCTCTTCTGTAAGTGTGGATGGCCCATTGGTAAAAAGAGTGAGGTCGCTCGTCCATTGGTTAATCAGCCGGGCATAATGAAGCGCACCTTCACCATTGGCTAAGATGCCGGTTTTTTGTTGCCGAACCTCATATCCATGGCAGTATGGACAATGGATAACCGAGATACCCCAGCATTCGGCAAAACCTTTTATAGCAGGCATGGTATCTTTTATGCCTGTGGCAAAGATGAGTTTCCGAGCAGAAAAAGTTTCTCCGTTTTCTGTTTCCACTACAAAAATATTTTCCGATTGTGTGGCATTGATAGCCATGCCTTTATAGAACCGGACGGTTTTGTACTGATGGATTTGCGCCAAGGCCATATCCGCAATCTCTTTTGGTTTTCGGCCGTCCTGTGTCAGAAAGTTATGCGAATGCGGCGTTTGTCTGTTGCATGGCAGGCCTGAATCTATAACCAGTACATTTCTTAAGGCACGGCCTAAACTCATGGCTGCCGACAGACCTGCATAGCTGCCGCCGATGATAACGGCATCATAGTAAGTATTGCTTTTCATAGTTTTGTGTGTTGTTCAGCGAATAATAATTAAACTTTAATATGCAACATTGTTGCAAAAATAAAAGTTCGGGAAGTTGTAGGTTTTAGCTTATCCGATTCCGCTTATATGCCATTTAGCTTGAACAAAGCTGATTTTAATGAGGCAAATAAGTTGTGTTGGTACTGAAAAAGCAACAAGCCAAGTAATAGCAAAGGCTGGCATAGAGTTTTTAGTCTGTGCAGAAACACAAACCATAGAACCCATGTGCAGACTATTGATTTTGCTATTATTATCGTTGCCCGTTGCGGTTAACGGACAGCGCGTTGCCAATTTTGCTTATAGAGAGTTCAGCGCTAAAGACTTTGAAGTTTATGCCTTTTGGGTAAATGCCAATGAGGTAAGTGACATTAAGTATTCATACAAAACACCCGAAGGAGACATTAAAACCATGAAGTTGAAGTATGAAGGTGTTGGTATATTAAATGGTGAAAAAGCTTTCAAGGTATTATTCCCGAACAACTTATTATTGTATGTAATACCGCGAAAAAACAACACATTAAGAGTAGCCGGCCTCGACGGCAAATATGCCAAAACCTTTCATTGGCTATATGAAGCCCCGGCCGAAGGCAGAGGCACCTTCTGCAACGCCTGCGCCGAAAACGCCGAGGAAGCTACAAAACTTTTGACTATGTATTATTTAAAATAAGCAAGAATAGCGTTTCGTCCACAGCACAAAACGCTATTCTTTATCCCCCCTTTAGGGCGGTCCGACGTATCGGTTAGGGGCGTCCTAATCGTTCAAACCCGTAGTATTGGCAGGTTTCTCATAATTCCACTCGGTGCGAGGCAGTTTCTTTTGGGTTGGGTAAACCTCATCTAATGTACCTGCATCATACACACGGCCATTTTTGATAACCATTTTCAGCGTGTTTGAATGACGGATGTTTTCCAGCGGATTCTTATCCATAATCAATAAATCGGCCAGTTTACCTTTTTCAATACTGCCTAAATCCTGGTCAAGACCCAGCGCTTTGGCGCCCAGAATAGTGGCTACACGCAGGGCATCATGGTTCTTCATGCCACCGCTTTGCATCGACCACAACTCCCAGTGATAACCCAGCCCCTGAAACTCACCGTGACTACCGATACCTGCCAATGAACCAGCTTCAACCATCGATTTCATCGATTTGGCATGTTTCTGGAACACGTGTTCTTCCGGCAGAAACCAGCCACTTACTCTACGCGTTTTTTCTGCCAGCTCTTCATAAGGCATAAAATACTGCATCTTTTTGTCGTGGTACGGGTTCTCGGTTTCAAAATAGTAAATCTCTGCAAACGGCCCGCCATAAGCTACCAAAAGCGTAGGGGTAACTGCCATTTGCGAGAACGAAATACTTTTGATAACATCATTATACAACGGATAAACCGGAATAGCATGCTCATGACCCGGATACCCATCCAGCAGGTTGGTCATGTTCAGTTTATAGTTCAGACCACCCTCGGTTGTAGGCATCAATTTCTGGTCTTTGGCAGCTTTGATAATCCACTGGCGAGCCTGGCGGTTACCGGTCAGGTACATTTTAATGTACTTTGTGTCATAATACTTGCTGTATTGTTTCAAAGCATTAATGGCTCCGGTAGAATCCTTGATATTATATGCCCAGAAGCCAACCCCGGGACCCGTAGAGTAGATTCTAGGTCCGGGAATTTTGCCCGATTCCACCATGTCGCCATACGTAAATACGTCGGTGGTAGCGGTTTGAGGATCACGGGTGGTGGTAACACCATAAGCCAGGTTAGCGGCATAAATCCAGACCTGATTCTTCTGTATTCCCCATTGTGGCCACATGTGCGCGTGCGTATCAACAAAGCCAGGCGTAATGGTTTTGCCCTTCACATCTATCACCTTGGCTTTTCCTGCTCCCTTAATGCTTCCGCTTTTGCCTATTTCCTTTATCCGGTTGTTTTCAATCAATATATCGCCGTTTTCTATCACTTCGGTACCTTTCATGGTAATGATACGGGCACCTTTCAGCAGCACGGTTCCGGTAGGTAAATCACGCTTGAAATAGATTTTTATTTCTGTTTCCTGCGGTTTGTATTTCGACTCTTCTTTTTTTGCTGTGGCCTTTTTGGCATCTTTTACTTTCACGCTGTCGGTTTTAATCTTCACTGTGTCGGTCTTCACAATTTTCAGCGAATCCGCCTTTCGTTTTTCTTCTGCTTTTTTGGCAACTTTTACGCTGTCGTCAAAATTTCTGGCTTTTTCTAAATCGTAAACCACGTGGTAACGACCCAGCGACCAGTGCACTTTTTTAGAATCGCTCGACCACGAGGGAAACTCTCCGCCCAATTCTGTCAGCTTTTTAGCCGGAAATTGCGCCGAGCCTGCATCGGCCACCGAAATACTGACAGTCTTACCTGTCTGCGGTACGGTCATTGTATAAATCTCATTGTTTATTTGTGCCAGTGCCTGCTCGCCATCAGGCGCCATAATGATTTGTGATGCCGGAGAAGGACGGTTTACCTCCATAGCCTGCATCGCTTTTTCAGACAGCATACAGTTATGGGCAAAGTCTTCTCCCTCGATGCTCATGCCGTAGGTAGTTATGCCCGTTACTTTCACGTGTGTTTTTTCGTCGGTTCCATCCCATTTAATAGACTGCAGCGCACCGTCGCCTGCACTGAAATAAATGCGGTCGGTGGTTTTGCTTACAAAGTGAGGCGCGGAGCGATCGCGGGCTTTGTCGATAACCGTTACAGGGCCACCGTTGGCATCTATCCAGCAGATTTCGTCTTCTGAACCGTTGGCTCCCGGCCCGATTGATGATTTAAACGTTTGCAGGCGCGTACGGATAAACACTATACGGTCGTTTTTAGGTGTCCAAACGGGTTGTGCATAAAGGGCAGGGTTTTGTGTCAGCCTTTGCAGATTCGGCGTGCCTTCTGCGTTTACTTTATACAAGTGGCCTCCCTCAGGCGCCCAGGTAGTAAACACTAGACTTTTACCATCGGTCGACCACGCCGGTTGGGCTTCGGTGAAATCGTTAGTGGTTATCAGACGAGGGGTACCGTTCGGATAATCGGCTACATACAGGCGATTCAAGGCAGTGAAGGCCAGTTTTTTACCGTCAGGAGAGGCCACCGCATCGCGTATCTGCGTAATGAGCGTATGGCTGCTGTCTGAAACCGGATATTTGAACTCCAGCTGAGGCCCCATTTCTATTTCCATATCTACACTGAACGGAATAGCCACCGGAGCAGAACCATCAATGCTTATTTTGTATATTTTACCGCCATAAGAGGCAATAACCGCCTTGTTATCTGGTGTAAACGCCATGCCCGGCAATACACCCATGGTTGCGATAGACTCCTGGTCGTCGCGTTGAATAGGGTAGGCCAGCCATTTTTCGTCGCCGTTATCCAGGTTTCTCAACACCAATCCTGTTTTGTCTTCAAAGCGTGTACCGTATACCAGCCATTTGCCGTCGCCGGAAAGCGTTGGCGTAAAGGCCGAGCCGTATCTGGATGTAATGGTGGTGCGCTTGGCGTTGTCGCGGTCATATACCCCTATCTGATATTGCGGCATCATGGCGTTGTAGTTCCAGGCACCGCTGCGTTGCGAGAAGTAAATATAACGGCCGTCATGCCCTACGGCTGCATCAATGGTTTTCAGGTTCGTGGGTTGGTCAATCAATTGTACCCCACCGCCACTTTCGTGATGCACCATCCAGAGTTGTACGTTCATGCGGCCTTTCGAGAACACAATGTACTTGCCGTCGGGTGTCCAGTCGGCAGAGGTATAGTTCTGGTCGCGGTCTTTGGTAACCTGTATGGTGTCTTTTTTCTCAAAGTCGATGTACCACACGTTGTCTGACCCGGTGCGGTCAGAGATAAACAACAGCTTTTTACCATCCGGACTAAAGCGTGGGTGGGTATCAAACGCCAGACCTTTGGTTACATTGGTGGCCTTGCCCCCGCCAAACGGAATGGTGAATAAATCGCCCATGACATCAAAAGCAATGGTTTTGCCGTCGGGGCTTACATCGACCGACAGCCAGGTGCCTTCGGTAGTTGTGGTTTTCAGTTTACGTGTGGCTTTAAGCGGTAAATCTTTGTAACGTATATACTTAGTAGTGTCTTTGGTAGGTTTGGTGGTGTCGTTCAGCGCATGCAAAAGCCGCGAGTACACACGGCCTTTAGAAGCAAAGACACCCGCCACCACGCAGCAACCGATGCAGACGCCCATCAGTGCCGACTTAAAAGTAATAGTAGGTTTCATGAAGAAGATGTTTTTTTAAGAAGTGTTTTTTGGTAAAAATATTAAAAAATTTGGGGATTTGGGTGGGGGAGGGGGAATTTGTTGTTGGATTAGGGAAGATTCTTGTGATATTAGCAATAAAGTTGATACTGAAAATTAAAGACAAATTTATATGAATTTTATTATAAAATTTACAGATTTGAAATTTTAACAGTAAATCAATTATATGAATATTTCTGCTATTTGATGAATTATCAGTACTGTTTTTTCGCCATTCTCTATTATTAAAGCAAAATCAATCGAATCAATATTTTCTAGAGTTTTGGTTTGCGCATATTTAGAGTAAGGTAATCCTACTCCAAAGTATATTTTCTCAACTTCTTTATTTTTGAGCAATTTCTCAATTGCTTCTGAATAGTAATTCTCAGCTCTGAGGGAAGAAATTTTATGAAAATCAGATAATACAAAGCGATCTTTATTTTCCAAAAAGATACATACTCCATTTTTTATTGCAACTATATCAGGAATTATAGCCATTTTATTTCTAGTGGTTCTAACACTTTGATTTGGATGTAAAATCTGCCCAGTACCACTTTGTGGGAAATCAAAACATATTATTTCCCATCCTTGATTAATTAACCAAGAAAGTAAAAATTTCGTCACCTGCTCTTCAGTTAAGCGTCTCGCCATAATGCGCCATCGGAAAATAAGATTGCATCTGCAAAATATGAATATACTCTTATATGTTTAGCCTTTGAATAAGTTGACCCATAGCGAACCTGCATGTAATAACGAGGTACCTGTTCTGGTGCTAATTGATTATAAGATTTTTTCAGAATGTTCTTGGCTTCACTAGTTTGAACAGCACTAGTAAAATTATTAATAGAACTTCTGGCGCTTGTTAATTGTAGTGTTTTATTTGTTTCATCTTTTACAAGATTTCCCCATACCATTACTAAATTATATTTTCTTTCTTCAAATGTTTTGCCTTGTCTAGTACATAAGTAATCTATTGCTGCTAATGCTCCCGGAAATGGGTCACCTCGAAACTTAGAATCAGTAAAATAAATGATGGTCTCATCTCTACTTCTTAATAGCTCACCAATTTTATAATTGCTATTCTCATATTGAGATAAATAATTAAGTAGATAAATTGTTGGTATTTTAATCGTAGATGTCAATGGAGACATCTGAAGATTCCCATTTTTTGAAAAATATTCTTGTTGCATAAAGCTTCTTCTATCAATAACAACTCGTCTACTAAGTAAGTTACTTCTGCCTTGGACTATACCAGCAGTTTCAAATACCGATATAACTTCATTTATTGCGTCGAACATTAGCCGCATTTCACTATCTCCACTATCTGGACTTCCGGCATAGCTAATATTACGATCATATTTTAATCCTTTTGATTGAATATTTGGAGATGAATTTGGATTAGAATATGTCTTAAAATCGGACGGGAAGTAATAGAATAATGCTGGTATGCTATATATGTTCATAACATCTTCAAGAGCTTTAAAAACTAATGCATTAATAGCATCCCATCTTGTTGGATTTCCTTGTCTATGAATAATCACAGCCTCGGGATAAATATAAAATGCAGGCACGTTATTCTCAACGGATGCCGCTAATCTCGCAAATCTTTGAAATACATTATGTCCCGTTCCGGCTTCAGTTGAAACTTCTATTGAGAAAATAGGCTCTGAATCTAGTTCAACAATAATGTCTGGAGCATCTAAATAAAGAATTTTTTTTATGTGGTCAGGCATGGTATGAAAGTTTTTTGCATTGTTGGCATCACTTTCATACATTTTCTTTTTTGTAACGCTTTTAGTCGAGAGGACCGTGTTGTCAATTATATAATCCGCAAAACTTTCAGTACTATACCAAACTCTATAGTTCATATTATATATTTTTTAAGAGCAAGTGCTATGGCTTTTGCAAGTAACGGCGGAACTGCATTACCGGTTTGAACTCTACCTTGAACTATTCCACCTTTAACAACAAACGTATCAGGGAAACTTTGTAATCGGCATCTTTCTCTAATAGTGAGCCCTCTGGCATCACTTGGATGTCCAAATTGAAATTGAGGTCGAATTCCACCAGATACTTGTGTAGGGCTTAAACTTTCCCAAGAAAGTCTAATCCTTTGTTTAAAGTTAGGATACATTGGCTCCCCTGGTTTAGTATTCTCAATTTTTTCTATTGTTTCTTTAGGATGATTCGGAGCTTTATGATTCTTAAGATTTTTATCATCAACATTTTTACGCATTAACCTTTGGTAATCACTAAATGGTTCACATTTATATTCCAGAGATTCTTCATTTGGTTTTAAACTTGGCAAATCACCAATAGCTTCCTTAACAGTTACATAAGGAATGCCAGTAGTATCTCCATGAGTTTTTATGATATCATTAAAGTTAAACTCCTCCCCATGTACACCTATAAAGACAAGTCTTTGTCTTCTTTGTGGAACTCCGTAATCGGGGGCAAAAAGCAGTTTGCTTTTTACAGTTGTTCCGGTTGCTTCACTTAAATCTTTTTCAATTGTCTTAACAAAGTTTCCTGTACTTTTCATACCTGAAACATTTTCTAATACTATTGCTTTCGGTTGTAAGTCTTTAATTAATCTAATGAACTCTTTATAAAGTAAATTCCTTTCATCATTTTCATGACGCTTCCTATTATTTAAGGAAAATCCTTGACATGGTACACCAGCAATAAGTACATCAATTTTTTGATTATTTGTTAATTCTGTGATTAAATTTGCTTCAACTTTTCTAACATCCCCCAGAATTGTAGCTGAACGGGGATGATTGGTTTTAAAAGTTTGAATAGATGGAGAATGAATGTCACAACCTAAAATAACTTCGTAGCCTGCCATTTCAAACCCCATTGAAGTTCCTCCACATCCACAGAATAACTCAACAACAGTTGGTCTTACTACATTATTCTTTGCCCCTTTTTGTGTAATTAAATTGTGATTATTGTAATATAAATTTTCTTCTACTTTTACTGATTTATCCCAAACATTAAAATGCTCACCCCTAGATTGAGTAAAATAGAATTCTAGTTGATTTTCGTCAACTTGAATATTGTCAATGTCATCTAATTCTATAATTTTCATTTTTAAGGCCTTATTATATTTTTCAAAAGTAGAGGTTTTACATTAAATAATAAAGCATAAAAAGACAAAGTTGATAAACATAACAATTGTTATAATCATTTTACAAATCAACTTAATAAATATAAAGCCTCGAATCTAAGATTAGTTAATGAATTTTACTTTTTAGCATCATTTGTATAGAAAAAAAACATTCTCCTTTCCAAAATCCAAAAACAATCACTAACTTTGTAAAACAAAGTACTTTTAATTATTGATGTTTACTTTCAGACCTAAATATGGATTGCTGGCGGTTGTTTTCTTCGTTATTGAGGTAATGATAGCCGTCTATGTGCATGATTCGTTCGTCAGGCCCTTTGTGGGAGACTATCTGGTGGTGTTTCTAGTCTATTGTTTCGTTTTTACGTTCTGGAACACCCATTTTGTAACAGAGTCGGTGGCGGTGCTGTTGTTCTCTTATCTGGTTGAGGCCTCGCAGTATTTCCATTTTGTGCATCGCATGGGTTGGGAGAAGCACAGAATGGTGGCCGTTGCCCTGGGCAGCAGCTTTTCGTGGTATGATATGCTGGCCTACACGCTGGGTGTCCTGACCATCCTTTGGGTAGAGTACCAGAGAACAAAAGCAGGGGCGTATCCACAAAAAAAGGGCTTTTAAATTGAAACGGTTATGAATGATTTTGTTGACAAGCACTCGATAGTTAGAAAAATATGGGGCAACTCAGATGTGATTCTGTTCATCTTTGCCGGCTCAGCGGCAGAATTTGCCCTCAACAAAGCGGTTGACTGGCTGTATTTTACAGGCAAGATTCCGTCTGACCCCTTAGGGCGGCTATTTTCAACTGTCCGCTATGCACAAATGATTGTCTTTGCCGACGGAGAAAGTGCCATCAAAACCATTGACCAGATAAGCAGTATCCATCAGGGCGTTGAACAGAGTCGCGGTGCACGCATCCCCGACTGGGCTTACAGAGATGTGCTGTATATGCTGATTGATTATGGGGTGGTAGCTTATGAATTGTTGGAAAGAAAACTGAGCCTGGAAGAAAAAGAAGAAGTTTTCAATGTCTTTTCGGAGGTGGGTTTACGGATGGGCCTGAAAGACCTGCCCAGAGATTACGCCAGTTGGCTACAGTCTCGCGAGGAGCATCTACAGGCAGACTTAGTGAACGGGCATTACACGGCAGACCTTTTTAAACAATATAAAAAACATCTGGGCGGTACTCGTTACCGTATTTTGTTGGAGTGCCAGAAACTCGTGGTTCCGGCAAAGGTGTCTGAGCTGTTGCACTTCGGCAGTTCGGCAAAGGGCAAAATATTACTGAATCTGTATTTATTGAGCCGCAAGCTCAAAATTGATGGGCTGGTGAAGCATATTCTTCTTCCGGCTGAG
The DNA here is from genome assembly GCF_024138715.1 of Emticicia sp. 21SJ11W-3. GTDB lineage: Bacteria > Bacteroidota > Bacteroidia > Cytophagales > Spirosomataceae > Emticicia > Emticicia fluvialis. Next base: position 4,553,687 of record NZ_CP092074.1, on the reverse strand, counting down.
TACAGCGAGCAGATACACGCTTTAAACAACGGGGCTTTAGCAAAGGCCAAGCCAAAAACGGATAGTATCAACCATGCAAGAGCTTATCACGCCAATAAAAAACTGCAGGGCATGTAAACCGCATCTGGTAGGCGGGGTGTAGTTGTTTAAGCGTCAGGCTTTTTCTTTTCTTACAACCAGCCAGATAAGAATGGCCGAAAGCAGGGTAATGGGCGTAAAGACGTATTTCTCAAATGAAGTTTTGGCCATCAGGTTACCAATGGTATTGACCGAAAAAAGTATCAGAAACAGCCAGAGAATGTTATTAAGCAGCCGGTCGGGTACGTTGTTTTTTACATATTGTGCTTTCAGCAGTAGCACCGTTATAAACAGCAGATTGATAACGATAGACACCGCCTCAAAAACATACATTTCCTGTGTAGAATGGATTCTCCCTGCCCACACAATAGTGTACGGAATTACATCTGCCATCACTGATACATGAAACGCAATAATGAGCGGAAACAGCGTAAGTAAGGTTCGCAGGGCAGCAGCTTTTGTTGTTTTCATAACCGTAGCAAATAAAGATTATTATTCTGCTGCAATTTATGCTTTATGCCTTTATTAACCTACAATTAAGGTGTAGTCTCGCCCCTGAAGTGCTTAAAAGTATCCGGTCATTCTTGTTTTCAGGTTTTGTATTTCTGCTGATATAGGCCAAAGTAATCAGATATGGTCAGATGCCAACAACTTTTGCAGGTATCTGGCATTATTAATAGCGGCCAGCCCCCATGTATTATTAAAGTACACATAAGTGTTTTTTTGGCTTTTTTTTATGTTTTCGGCCAATTCCTGCAATGTTTCTTCGCTATACTCAGATTTAAACAATTCCGGTTTGCCATGCAGCCGGTAATACAAGGCAGTAGGGTGGTTACTGATTACCTCTTCGGGTATATCTTTGGGGATACTTACACCACAGAAAACAACACCTTGCTCGGCCAGTAAGTCATAAACCTGGTTATTCCACCAGCTTTTGTGTCTGAACTCCACCACATTCAGGTACCGGTGATTAAGGCCTTCAATGATATGATTGATATTCTCTTTGGTACACAGAAAAGAAGGCGGAAACTGAAACAGAAATCCACCGAGTTTTTCTCTCAGGCTATTACTGATGTGCTTACAGAAATCGGCAATCTCGGTATTCACACCATTCATCTGGTTAATGTGCGTTATTGCCTGGGGTGCTTTAACAAAAAAAACAAAGCCATCGGGTGTTTGGTCGTACCAATTGTTTAAAGTTTTGGTGGTGGGTTTTCTGTAGAATGAAGAATTAATTTCCACCGAGTTGAAATTTTCAGCATAGACAGCCAGATAGTCTTTCGACTGCAGACTATCCGGGTAGAATTGACCTTTCCAGTCTTTATTGGAAAAGCCTGAACAACCAATAAAATGATTCATGTACATGTCTTTTCTGGAAAAAACTTCTTGATGCTGTATAAAATTCGTAAAAATTTAAGCCAGACATCCATTATTCAGGGGTATTTCGGCTGGCGATTTTATTAAACGGAGAAATTGCCGCACAAATGGCCAGGAAATCGCTAATCGTTGCCTATTAATTTTCCCAACTGTGTTGATGCTGAGAAATTTAAACCTCGGAAAAACAGAATATGCCTGCATTTTTGAGTTTAATGGGTTTGGTATAGAATTTTTTTAAGAAATAATGTTAAATTATTTATTTTATCCTTTAACTTATTACAATTATGACAAGTTCACAGAATAATCCGAGAGAAGACGAAAGAAACCCGTCTACACAACAATCTGGTAACAGAGATACCGCTCAACAAGGCCAACAATCAAGCCAGAATCAGGGCCAGCAAGGCCAGGAAGGCTTGAATCAGGGTCAGCAATCCGGCAATCGTGATTCCAACCAACAATCAGGAAACAGAAATACCAGCCAGCAGGGCCAACAAAGTAATACTTCCGGCGGTCAGCAGGGGCAGTCAGACCAGTGGACTAAAGACCAGAACGAACAAGGCAGAGACCGTGAACAAGACCGCGAGGGTGTAAACAGAAACGCCGATTACTCTGAAAACCGTGAAATAGAAAAGAATATGGACAACCGTAACGGAGATATGGACAGAGACCCCAATCGTTTGTAATAGTTAGCCATATTCTTTAAATAAGTTGCCTGAGGGTGATGAAACACAAAAGCGTTTTAGATAAGCAGATTTTTACTCTGTTAATCGGCTTGTGTTTCATCACCTTTGGTATGTTCACGCAAATACCAATAGTAGCGTTGCCATTTTCACTGTTTTTTATGTTCGGATTCTTTTGTTCAAAAAACTTAAGCTGCTGATGCCGGCAGGTAAATATGAAATTTGCTCCCTTGCCCGGCTCACTGGTTGCTGACAGGTGCCCTTTATGGTTTTCAACTATTTTTTTGCAAAGTGCCAGACCAATACCTGTGCCTGCATAAGATTGTTTGTCGTTGAGCCTCTGAAAAATAGTAAATATCTGCTTGGCATATTGTTGCTCAAAGCCAATGCCGTTATCGTGAATTTCAATCAGGAAATAGCTTTTGTTAGCATTCAGTTCAATAACCGAGTTTACTTCGGCAAAGCTGAGCTTATGAGAGGTGATATTTATTTGTGGGTCAGTTGTGGTAAATTTAAGTGAGTTACTAAGCAGGCATTTCATATTAAGGCCTGAATCTTCTAGTGCCAGATAAAAGATTTCCTGGTCATCCTGATCATCATCAACAAGTAAACAAGTCAAAGTGGATGGCGGCATATAATAAGAAAGTTGAAGCTCAAATTTTAAATTTGTTCAACAGACAGGTACTTTTTTAACGTAATAAGTTCAACAAATTACGTAAATAATCAGGGCAAGCCTCGTTTTACGTATCATAAATTGAGCTTTTTTTATCAGGCGGTTTAACCCGGCCATAAATATAGGCGCGCAGGTAATTTACCTTTTTAGAACTACCTGCTTAATAGAGTAAAGATTAATTGGCAGGCTATATTTACAGCCAGTTTTATGCATGAATGCTCATTTGCTGAAATTAAATTTTAAAATTTATAGACATTCTTTGTACAATCAACACAGCGAATTGATTCAATAATACGTTCGTATTATTGAATCCGGTAATTGTAATAATTTGTTGGCCTACTTTTAATGACTGAAACCAGCAAGTTTTACAGAATGCCAGGCAAATGAAAAAAGTATTACTAACAAGTTCTTCTGGCAACGCTTAAAGGAATTTTCTAAACTAAATTGTAGTTTAATGAATCAATATGTCATCATCGCTATTGATGGAACGGATTCCCAGGCCTTAGAACGCCGTATGGCGGCCCGCCCCTCACACCTGGCCGGAGCCCGGGACCTAAAAGCCAATAATCACTTCATTTTGGGTGGTGCTATACTTGATGAATCAGGGAAAATGACAGGCTCAGTAATGATAGTTCAGTTTGAAGATGAAGCAGCTCTACAGAATTGGTACTGCAATGAGCCATACATTCAGCAAAATGTCTGGCAATCAATAGAGATAAAGCCATTCAGAGTAGCAGACGTCTGACCATCTGAATTTCTGAAATTTTAAATTTTAATAAAATATTAAGTTTGCCAATTTTGCCGTTTATTACTGCATTTTCTGTTAAATAACTAAAAAAAGTACAACAAAGTCGTTTATTTGCTGCTGGTTTTTTTAATCAAAATTTAATGTCATTTTTTTTTTAATCGCTTTTTAATAATTTTACCATCCACTTTTTAAGTGTGTCTTTAGAATTTTTAAACAAACTAAACAAACCTTCAATCACATGAGAAAACAATTTCTACTTCTCTTAATGCTGGGGATTATCTTAACCGGTTGGCAGGTGTCTGCGCAAGAGAGAACTGTTTCTGGAAAAGTAACGGCCTCAGAAGATGGGTCACCATTGCCTGGTGTGAGTGTTTCGGTAAAGGGTTCAAAACAAGGAACTCAGACTGATGCATCAGGAGTGTACAAAGTAACGGTGTCAGGTAATGCAACATTAATTTTTAGTTTTATTGGTACATTAACACAAGAGATTGCAGTTGGAACACGCTCAATCGTTGATGTTCAGTTAGTTGCAGACAACAAACAACTGAATGAGGTTGTGGTTGTTGGTTATGGTACTCAGAAGAAAACTGAGTTTACCGGTGCGGCATCTACAGTTAAAGCGACTCAGATTGCTGAACGTCCTGTTCAAAGTTTTTCTCAAGGTTTAACTGGTCAGGCATCCGGAGTAAACATTGTTCAGCCAAACGGTTTGCTAAACAACCCACCGGTTATCCGTGTTCGTGGTCTTAGCTCACTTTCATTGAGCTCTTTTCCATTGGTTGTAATTGACGGTATACCTATCGCTACAGGTGACGTATCTGGTAACGCAAGTACAAACAACCCTTTGGGAGACATTAACCCCGCTGATATTGAGTCTATCGACATATTAAAAGATGCAGCCTCTGCTGCCATCTATGGTTCTCGTGCTGCAGCAGGGGTATTATTGATTACCACCAAACGTGGTAAAGCAGGCAAAACCAAAGTAAGTATTGATAGCTGGGCTGGTGTAAGCAATGCAGTACGTTTACCAGATGTACTCAATGCACAGCAGTACATGGACCATAAAAACATGGCAATTGCTAATGCATTAGCTAACAACCCCAATGCCATAAATGCTTCTCAACGCGATGCTCAGAATCGCTCATTCCTTCCTAATTATGATGCCAATGGCAACTTAATTGATACTGACTGGTATAAAGAAGTTTATAGAACCGGATTTTCTCAAAACCATAACCTTACAGTTCAGGGTGGCTCAGAAAAAACTACTTATTACTTCTCTGCAGGTTTCTCAGATCAGGATGGTTTCCTAAGGGCCAATAACTTTCAGCGTCGTTCAGGTCGTTTAAATATGGATCATCAGGCCACTAACTGGTTGAAGTTATCGGCAAACATAAACTATACCAATAGTATGAACAAATCACCTAACAGTGGTTCGTACACTGGTGGTGCATTTGCTACATCTGGGTTGGGTCGTATAGCAGTGGCTCAAGTGCCAAACCTGCCTGCTTATAATGCAGATGGTTCTTATAACCTTGAAAACAATACAGTAGGTCGTAAAAATAACTTGTTACCTGCGCAGTTCCCTAATGCAGCCGTATTGAGAGATTTAGATAAAAACACCTCTGAAACTAGCCGCGTAATTGCTAATCTGGGTGCAGAAGTGAAGCTATATGATGGCCTTAACTATAAAACTACTTACTCTTGGGACTTCAGGAATACTGAAAACATCCGTTTCTGGAACCCATTCAATGGTGACGGTTGGGCTGCACAAGGTGATGCATATAACCAGACTGTACGTGGTGACAACTGGAACTGGATTAATACCTTGCAGTACATGAAAACCTTTGCTGAGAAGCACAATATCACTATCGTGGCTGGTTCAGATGTTCAAAAAAGAAGAAATACAAGTTGGGGCGCACAACGTCAGACTTTGGCAGACTTCTTCTTCCAGGATTTCCAGGGTAACTACACTACGAACCTTGCTGCAGGTAATGGTATTTCGCAAGTGGCTTTTGAAGCCTATTTAGGTAGTGTTAGCTATAGCTATGCAGGTAAATATTTTGTTAGCGGTAACTACCGCCGTGATGGTAACTCTGCTTTGGCTGCTCAAAACCGTTGGGGTGATTTCGGAGGGGTGTCTGTAGGTTGGACAATTTCTGAAGAAGAATTCTTTAAATCTCTTGGTTTTGGTAACACGCTTTCTTCATTACGTTTGAAAGGAAGCTGGGGTAAAGTTGGTAACGGTAACTTAAACAATGCTTACGGTTCATATTCTACATTTGGTTCTGGCTTATATGGTTCCTCTGCTACATTGGCATTTAACCAGGCTGGTAACAAAGACCTGAAATGGGAAACAAGTGCACAAACTAACATTGGTATAGATGTTAGCTTCCTGAATGACCGTATCACGTTAGAGGCTAACTGGTATAACAAAGACATCAACAATTTGATTCTTGATGTTCCGCAAGCACCTTCAAAAGGTATCCCTGGTAATACAATTCTTGCCAACGTTGGTTCAATGTACAACAAGGGTTGGGAGTTTTCAATCAATGCAGTGCCTATTAATAAAGGTGGTTTTACTTGGTCAACCAACATTAACTTCTCTACCAATAAAAATATGGTTACGAGCATGGTTGATGATAACACGCCAATCCTGACTAATACCTCTGGTTTGGAAGCTACAAATATCACGAAGGTTGGATATTCAGCGGGTCAGATTTATGGTGTAGTAACTCATGGAGTTAACTCTGATAATGGTCGTCGTATTTTCGTTACACGTGACGGCAAAGAAGTGCAATACAATCACCTTGGCGGTGCAACAGCATGGACTTTAGTTTCTGATGGTTCAGCAACTGTGTCTCCATCGTCACAACAAGTGATATTAGGAGGAACAATGCCAACCTGGTATGGTGGATTTAATAATACTATGAAGTATAAAGGATTTGATTTAGGATTGAACTTTACATTCTCTGGTGGGAATTACATCTATAACGGTAGCAAAGCCGGTTTGAGAGACCAACGTGTTTGGAATAACTCTGTAGAAGTATTAACTTCTTGGAAAAACCCTGGTGATATCACGAATATTCCCAAAGCAATCTACGGAGACAACATTTCAAACGGCTCATCATTCCTGATTTCTGAAAATGTTGAGAAAGGAGACTTCTTACGTTTGCAAACAGCTACTTTGGGTTATCGTGTACCTAGTACATTTGGTAAAACAGGTATTACTTCTATGAGAGTGTATGCGCAGGTAAATAACGCCTTCTTACTAACCAAGTATACCGGTGTTGACCCTGAAATCTCAACTAACGGAGATTCTAATAATGCAATGGGTATTGAGCGTAACTCAATTCCACAAGGCAGACAATTTACGCTTGGTCTTAACTTAAGTTTCTAATTTCTAAATGACATTGATTTTATGAAAATATTAAATAAAAAAATAGGATTCCTATCATTGGCATTAACGCTTAGTCTTTCTTCTTGTAAAGAAGATTTTCTGAACGCTGTTCCGGAACTGAGCTTGTCTGATGCGACAGTTTTCAGTACTCCTGCCCGTGTTGAATCGCAGATAACAGGATTGTATGCTTCAGCAAAGAGTGGTGCGCTTTTCGGTGGTCGTTATTTGATTTATAACGATATCCGCGCTGAAGAATTTGTAAACCGTACTACTAACTCTGTTACCGGATACTCTACGTATCAGGGTAATCAGGACCCTTCAGATACTTACATAGCTAACTTCTGGGTGCAGGGATACCTGACTATCAACCGAGCCAACTTGTTTTTGGAAGGTATAGCAGCCAATCCAAATGCAGTGAGTACGACTTTGGCTGCCAATTACAGAGGCGAGGCAAAATTTATTAGAGCACTAACTTATTTTTCTTTAGTGCAGCTTTTTGCTAAACCGTATGCATTAGATAACGGTGCATCACCAGGTCTTCCACTAAGATTAAAGGGTGAAGTTACTTCTGCCAATAATAATTTGCCTAGAAGCACTGTTGCACAAATTTATGAGCAAGTGTTGAAAGACCTGAACGAGGCAGAAAATGAATTGCCAGATAACTACACTACCCCTTTGCTTCGTACAACCAGAGCACACAAAAACACCGCAATTGCTTTAAAAACCCGTGTATTGTTAGCAAAGAAAGACTACGCAGGTGTAATTACAGAAGCCAACAAAATTGTTTCGGCTGCTTCTCCTTTCAAATCAGCCAACAGAGTTGCTCATGAATTGCAAGCAGATGTAGTTTCTGTTTTCAGAGCTCCATACACTTCAGTTGAGTCTATTTTCTCATTCCCGATGGCTGAAACAAACGGTCCGGGAGGACAAAACCAGTTAGGGTATTATTTCAATGCAGGTAACGTTGAGTATTTTATTAATACGGGTCCAACGGGTATCTATGCTAATGCACAATTCAGAGCTTCTGATGATCGTAAAGCTAAACTGATGGTACCAACTACTTCAGTTGCTGCGTTCCCGTCAAGTACTAAATTCAGCGGTGTATCTCCATATATCGATTTTGTACCAAGTATTCGCTATGCAGAGGTTTTGTTAAATCTTGCCGAAGCTGAGGCAGAAGCCGGTAGTCAAACACGTGCCTTGGCTTTGTTGACAGCAGTACACCGTCGTTCTGATGCTACTTACGATTTTGGTTCACCTTCAAAAGCAGATTTGATTACTGCAATTCTGACTGAAAGACGTATTGAGTTGTTTGCTGAAGGTTTCAGAACAGTAGATATTCTGAGAAGAGGTCAACCAATTAACTCTTTTGGTGCTGGTGCTTTAATTCAGCCATCAGACCCAAGATACATCTTTGGTATTCCTTTGACTGAAATCCAGACAAACCCTGGTATAGGTAATTAATTTATTGAAGGTTTTTTTTATATTTGTAATGGGTTGTCTGGTTCTACTAAGACAACCCATTTTTTTATATAAATTTAATTTTTTAGAACAATGAAACAACTTGGAAAGCTATTGATTGTAAGTTTTGGTTTTGTCTGGCTAGCTACTAATGCTCACGCGCAGATTGCTATCTCGGCCGATGTGATAGGGGGCACGCCCCTTACCGGACAACCGTATACTAATATAAAGGGATCTCCTTTTTTATTGGATACATGGGAAATCGGCACTGTTACCATGGCATCAGGTAAAAAGTTTGAGAATTTAAGCATGATGTTCGATCAGGTTGCCAATATGGTTATTTTTAGAGGCGCGGACGGGCAAAGCAAAGCATTTAGCCAGCCTGTGGCAGCATTTACTGTAAAAAAGGGAGCCGACGTTTATAATTTTGAAAGAAGCCCGGACGGTGTTTTTTATGAAAAACTATTGACCGGAAAAATTACTTTATGGAAGAAAAACCAAAAGTCTATAATTGATGAGAAGCCGTACGGCTCAGCTACTGTGCAAAGAAATATCTTGAATAACACCAGCTATTATATCGGAGAGCTTTCAAAACTTTCAAAGATAAAAACCGATAAAAAATCTATTATTGCCTTATTTGGCGACAAGGCCGGAGAGGTTGAGATATACATAAAAAAGGAAAAATTGGGTACAAAAGAAGACGCCGATTTAATACGCATATTTGATTACTATAATAGTTTGTAATCGACACTTAACTCTACTGAAGGTGCTTGTTTTTTAAACATGCACCTTTTTTTATATCCCAAAAAGGCATGGCATTCAAAGTTATAATTGAACCCTTAATGTATGCAAAATTTAAGATAATGATTATACGTATCTTCTGAACTTTTGCTAATTTGGAGCCGTAATGCTGTGATACCTGAATGCTCTGCAGAAAGCTCATTTTTCGGTCTCAATAAGCCATCTTTTAAGAACGTAAATCTAACTTAAGTACCACCCTTTAATGAAAAATCTGTTTTGTTTTTTGCTGCTATTATTTTCCTTTTTTAAAGCAGAAGGCCAAGCCACATGGTGCCGCGCACAAGAGCCTACACAGGAAGAAAGGAGGCTTTTTCTTCAGAAGTATCATTCGGTTGAATCTGTAAAGGCCCGCCAGGCTGTAGAAACAGTGACTCATGTAGCGCTTAAAATACACTTATTAAGTATGTCAAATGGTGCAATCGAGGTTCCTGATGTAAAAATCAAGGAATTAATAGACTCACTTAATGCACATTTTATAGGCGCCAACATACAGTTTTATCAGTGTGGGGAAATTGATAATATCAGAGATGATAAATACTATACTTTCAATACCAACGATGAGCCTGCGTTTTGTAAGAAATATGATGTTAGCAATGCAATCAATGTTTATTTGGTTAAGAAATTTGCTGATGCCGGCCTGGGTGGTTACGCCTATTTCCCGTCATCAAATAAAACTACAAACCGTATTTTTTGCGCATATAGTAATCTGGCCGATTTGATTACCAAAATTCTGCCTCACGAAATGGGCCATTATTTTGGTTTAATGCATACTTTTCAGGGCTCCGGATATGAAGCTAACGCGGAATTGGTTACAAGAGGTGAAAAAAGCAATTGTGCATATACCGGAGACTTAATTTGTGATACACCCGCAGACCCTTACGGTAGAGGAACTTACAGTATTCAGAATTGCCAGTATACTTCTACAAACTTAGATGCCAATGGTGAAGGCTATTCTCCTCAGATAGGTAACCTGATGTCATATTATCGCGGTTGTGGAAACTTCTTTACACCAGGCCAGCGCTCAATGGTGAAAACCGGGCTGCTTATCAGAATGATACAGGATTCTGATAGATCACAGGCATATAGTATTGATTGTAAAGGGGTAAACTCTAATGTAATTATAGCGGGTGATATTTATATTGACGGGATAAAGCAAAATTCTTATAATCAGATATGTGTTGAAAAACCTTTTAGTGTTACTTATAGTGCCACCGGTAGTTTTAATACCGATAATGAATATAAAGTTTTTCTGATAGCAGAAAACGGCACTTATTCTGTTGAAGTTGGCAAAGGAACCGGAACCATGATTAGTTGCAAAATTCCTGCAGAAACACCTCTTACTTCTACTCTTTATCGGATCCAGATTGTTTCAAGCAGCCCTGTACTACACAGTACGTTATCAAATGCTTTTTTTTATGTTACAAAGTTGCCTTCTATTGAGCTGTCCGGAATTTACAATGTATTTCAGGGTGAAATTCTTAAAATACCATTGAAAGCAACAGGAGGGCAGTTAAGATATGTATTGAGCAATAATAATGGTTATTCTAGCACTACGATTATCCCTCCAACTATTGAGATGGTTGCTTCAAGGACTGAGGTACTAAAGGTTACAAGTGTATATAATAGTTGTGGGCAAGGTACTGCTATCGGGCAGGTAGATATTAATATTCAACAAAAACCAATAGCTAAAAGCTTTATTATTGAAAACCTGAATGGGCAGAGTATTTGTGCTGGCACTACCATTAAATTAGGATTGAAAGCAGACGGATTATTTGATGCCTGGAATACCTTTAAAGTGCAGTTTTCTGATAAAAATGGTATTAATTTTAAGGATATAGGTCTGTTTCCTAATTCTATCAATGTATTGGAAGTGCCGGTTGATAAAAATTTGCCTGGCGGTAGCAATTATAAAGTTAAAGTTATTTCATCCAGCCCGGCTATAGAATATGTAACGCAAAGCTTCACAATTTCGGAGAAAGTAACAGCCAGTCTTGCAGGTAACTATGTAATAGATAATGGCAAGATAGCAAATCTTAAAATTCAGTTTACAGGCACTCCTCCGTTTACTTTAACAACAAAAGAAGGAGAGACAATATCAAGCGCATCAAATGAATTTTTGTGGGCAGTTTCACCAACAGAAACAAGTACCTATGTATTAAAATCTGTGTCTAATAACAGCTGTCCTAATGGAGAAGTTTTTGGAAATGCAGATGTGAAAGTGAATTACCTGATTACTACCGAACTTGTTAGCTTTGCTTCGGTGTGCGCCGGAGAAATCGTAAAAGTTCCTTTCAAGGTGGACTCCAGCCTGAGGAATGATAATGGTTATATTGTTCAGCTATCAGATAAAACGGGTTTGAATTTTAAAAATATTCCTACTGGTGGCACTGCAAGTCCTTTAGAGGCAATTATTCCAAATGACATAACTGAAGGTGATGAATACCGACTAAGGATAATAAGTAAAGATGGCAGATATATTGGCAGCGGCTCAAACCAGTTTAGTATTAAAAGAAAGCCTACTGCCTATCTTGAAGGGGCTGTAGCTGGTAATAAAGGAGTTTCTGGTAGTTTTCCTGTAAAATTAACCGGTGGGGGGCCCTGGACAATTAAGTTGTCGTCCGGTGGACAAGAGTCTGAATATACACTTAATCAGAGCCCTGAGGTTTTGCCGGTTACCGTTCAGAATAGCAGTGTCTATAAACTAACTTTAGTAAGCAATGCTTGTGGAGTTGGGGCAGCATACGGGCAAGCTGTAAGCACCATTCAGTATGGGGCCGAAAAATATTGCATGCCAATGGTAACATCTGGATATAATGCTTATGGGAAAATAGCAAGAGTGAGAATTTCAGATTTAAATGGTAAGATGCTTCTCAATAGTTATGAAATGAAAATTGGCAAAGACAGATATACCGATAACACGGGTATGGTTGCCTATCTGAAGCCAGGTAATACTTATACTTTTGACCTTACCAATAGCGATGAGGGAACTGAATATTCTTATTCGGCATGGGGATACAACCTTATTATGTGGATTGACTATGACCAGAATGGGAAGTTTGATAAAAATGAAATTATTGTATCAAACGCAGCGTTTTCGATACGTGAAAATTTTAAGGTTCCGGAAAATGCAAAAAAGGGTATCACGCGGATGAGAGTAAGAAGTTACAAAAGTGAGAATCTGCCTGATAACCCTTGTATGAGAGTAGATGGAGGTGAAACCGAAGATTACACCATATATATATCTGATGATGCCCCACAATATTCGGCATCAGTAAATAATATATCAGATATTTTATGTAAAACGATAGAACAAGATATATACTTTACCGCCACAGGTGATTTCCCTGAGAATAATGTTTTCAGGGTAGGGCTCTACAATTCATTTGGTAATTTCATAGGTTATATAGGCCAAAGTAAAAGCAGTCCGATAAGGATTAAATTCCCATCAGACCTGGCAATCGGTATGAACTACAAAATCCGGATTATTGCAACAGAACCTTATTTTGAGGGTGTTTTTAGCAGAGCTTTTAGAATAAATGATATTCCTAATGGAATTTTAAGTGGCAGCCAGACTATACTTTTAGGTAATAAAATGTCTATGGCTGCAACTGTTGATGGCGGTGGTGACTGGACATTTGTTGCCGGTAATAACACTGTTGGCACTTGGGGAGTTTACTATAACAAATTGTCATTAAATATACCTGGAGAATTAATGTTTCCGGTTAACAGGCCTGGAGATTATGCTTTTAAGTTAGACCGCCTGATTAACAGCGCCTGTGGAGATGGCAAAATAACTGGTACGGTAAATGTTAAAGTTCTGGAACCTGCAGGCACAAAGGCTTCTGTAGAAAGTGTTGCATTAAGCGATTGGTATATTCAAAAATGCGCCAATAGAAGTTCTTCAATCAAACTGAGTTTTAAACCAAAAGGCGTTTTTGGTGAAAATAACTATTTCACCAGTCATCTGTATGATGGTAATGATAAATTTGTTGCGGTATTAGGTTTTTCAAAAACCAATGAAATGATAGTTAATTTGCCTGATAACATTAGTGGTTTTGGTTATAAAGTAAAAGTAATTTCATCTAATCCCTATTTTGAAAGTCCTGCTTCATCCTCACTGATTATAGCTCAAACCCCCATTGCTTCCATTTCAGGCTATAGTGAAATTCTTCCGGGAGAACAGGCATCTATTAAACTGGATTTTTCAGGCCCGGATTTTGGAAATGTTGGGTTGTCTGACGGCACGATGGTACTGACTAGCCAGGGCTCTCAAATCTTCAAAGTTTCACCGGCAACTACTACTACTTATACAGTTAAATCAGTAGAGTATTATGGCTGTATGGGCCAGGTAGGTGGTTCTGCTACAGTGAAGGTTCTTCAACCAAGAGCGAGCAGGTTAACTTTTGTTCAGCCTTCAGCTTTTTGTATAGGTTCTGTTGCAAATTTATCTGTTAAGAAAGACGGTTCGTTCCGTGAGAAGAATAAGTTCATAGTAAAACTAACCAATAACAGCAGAAAAATCAATAAAGAGATAACAGCCTATCTTGCAGATGAAAATAATCTGGTTTTTAATATACCAACAGATTTACCGACAGTTGATGGATACAATTTGCAGATTGTTTCAACCAGCCCATATTTCGAAACGCAGCTAAGCGAATCGTTTTCGATTAAGCCGATAAGTACTGCAGTTATCAGTAGCGAGACCAGAACAGTATATGAAAAATCGAAAGTAAGTTTAAGAGTTGACTTTTCAGGAGAAGGTCCATATAACATCCTGTTATCTGACCGTTCAATGTATACTAATATAACTCAGAATCCATTTTATATAGATAAAGAAACACACCTGAGAACTACACGCTATTCTATTGATAGCTTGTATAATGGCTGCGGTAACGGTAAAGCATCAGGGGTAGTTGAGTTGAAAGTCTTACCTTTGCCCGTTATTACTACTAAGGCGCCTCCTGCTCAAGTGATATGTAAAAATCTGAAGATCTATGTTCCGTTCTTAATAAGTAACGGAGTTTTTCAGCCGGGTAATATTTTTAAAGTTGAAACCTCAGGGCAGATAAATGGCACTTTTAAGGAAATTCCAACAACCGTTGAAGGTGATAGTTTATTTATAATCATTCCTGACGGAATTGCTACTGGAACTCAGTACATTCGGGTAATAGGGAGCAATCCGGTGATTGTAGGTTCTGCAATACCTATTTCAATAAAAAGTAAACCAGTAGTAGAAATTTATGGGTATGATTCTGTGATGGCTGGCGACACCGTAGATTTTAATATATCGCATAGTGGAGATTTGCCATGGTCGTTCAAGCTTTCTAATGGAATGGCACAGGCAGGAATAACAGTTAACAGTGTTTATTTGAACTACATACCCATGAAGTCAGAAGATATATTCATTACGTCTGCAAGTAACGCTTGCGGAGAGGGTACTTTTAAAGGCAAAGCAACTTATGTGGTTCATCAGCCAGAAGAAATAGAAAGTTTGGTAAAGGTGTTCCCGAATCCTTATGAACCCAATACCGGATTATATATGGATAGAGCACTCTTAAAAAAGAATGCGGAAGTTGTAATTACTGATTCAAGAGGTAGAGAGTTAAAAAGAAAAAGTTATGTAAGAGGTTATATGCCTCTTGATTTAACCGAATATCCGAGTGGCATCTATTATTTAAGAATTTCAGCCTATGGAAGGCAGTTTGTTCGTAAGGTTGTAAAATGATCATTTACCATCATAACTCTGGTTTGCTGGCCTCATTTTTGTAAGGCTTTCGGTTTTTTTGATTTTTTTTTACCAGAAAATTAAAAAATTAAAACTGAGTTATGATGTGAAATAAAAACCTGAAATTTTAAAGCCGAATGAAAGCTAATATAACAATAAAAATGCTGATTTATAGCTAAAATGGGCAGTTTTGCTTAATTCTAACATTGGGCTTCGTATATGCTTTTTCCACGTTTTATAAATAAACGTAGCTGGACTGAATTCCCCAAATTGGGGAATTTCAATTCTCAATTTTATACATTTGCATGAAATGATTTTGGCATAAATGGCGTTAAAGTAATTGCAATAACTTATAATAAGCCTATGTTTAATTTCTTGCAACTCATTTATTTGCTGGTATTACTCAATTTTACAATACCTGCAGCCCATGAAACAGGCAGCAGAAAAACAACAGAGGGTAGTCTGGCTACTGCAAATAAGGTAGTAATGACATTATACAATCAATGTAATCTGGCTGGTATAGTGAGCTTTGAGGCATTTCAGAAATCAATTGCCGGGTATGAAAAATACCACCCCTCAAAATCTATCATTACTATAATTGACTTTAATTTGCCCTCTACCCGGGAGCGCTTCTTTGTGATAGACCTGGTGCAAAAAAAGTTACTTTTTTCTTCGTTGGTAGCACACGGGCAGAAATCAGGCGATAATGTGGCACAGTTTTTTTCTAATACTATGGAGTCGCACAAAAGCAGTCTCGGATTCTACATGGTTGGGCAGATTATCCGTAGCCCCAAGCATGGTATGGCTTTATTGCTGGCAGGTTTACAGAAAGGTATTAATGATAACGCCCGTCGTCGTGAGATAATCATACATGGCGCTGATTACGTAAGTACAAACTTTGTGAAGCGGTTTGGTAGATTAGGTAGGAGTTTTGGATGCCCCGCACTGCCCAATGAGCTGGTACCCCAGGTAGCTCCGGTGATAGCCGATGGCAGTTTGCTATACATTCATCGTGAAAACACATCCGCTCAGTATGCTCAAAATTAGAAACTCTGCTGTTTTTTTTGGTCTTGTTTTATTGGTTATTGTTAGTCTTGGTGGCTGCAAAAAAGGGAAAAAATTCCGGAGAGGTGCATTGCAGGACTCCACCGTTTATTCAACAAAGAACTTCACAGATATACTGCTCGACAGCTCGGTTGTTAATACATTCTTCAGCGGTTTTGCCGTAAAAGATACCATCAGAGAAGAGGTAAACGAGTTTTATGCACGCCGTAACTACCAGTCGGCTTGGTTTAGCAAAAAGGGTATGAATCATGCCGCCCTTAACTTCCATAATCAGCTTAAGAATTATGCTTATGATTTTGCCGATACCAGTTTTCAGAATCATGAACTGGATATGCTCATTGATGATGCCGAAAACGACGAAAAGGGTTTTTTAAGCCGAACCAAAGATGTACAAAGGCTTGAGTTATTAATGACCACTACTTTTTTTGAGTATGCCGAAAAAGTTTATGGGGGTATAGCCAAAAATCCGCTTGATCTGGAGTGGTTCATGCCACGTAAAAAGAAAGATTATCAGTTACTGCTCGACTCCCTTGTATCTGTTAATAAAGGAGAGCATGTAAAAGAGCCTGTTAATGAATACTACACCAGGCTTAAAGATAAACTTCGCATCTATAGAAATATTGAGCGCCAGGGTGGCTTGCCCAGGATAGCAACCAATAAAAAGTTGTTGCTTAAGGGAAACACCGATTCAAGCCTGCTGGCAGTAAAGCAAAGTCTTTATTTAACGGGCGACTTCAGTATAAAAGACACCAGTCTGATTTTTACCGATTCTCTGGTTAATGCCGTGGCGAGTTTCCAGCAACGGATGGGCTTAAAAGCAACTGGTAAAATTGATGTAGCTACATTAAAAGAACTGAACAGGCCGATTGAGTACCGGATAAGGCAGATAATGCTTAATATGGAACGTCTGAGATGGGTGCCGGTTGAACTGGAAAAAAATCACTTGCTGGTAAATATACCCGAATACATGCTGCACGTGTTTGAGAATGGTAAGCAGGTCTGGACCATGAACGTGGTTGTAGGTAAAACGGCGTCTCAAACTAGTATTTTCAAAGGAAATATGTCGCAGATAGTCCTGAATCCTTATTGGAATATACCGCAGAGTATTGTACGCAATGAAATTTTACCACAGCTGAAAAGAGGAACATCGTATTTGACCAGAAATAATATGGAAGTATTATCAGGTAATAAGGTAATTGACCCGTCGAGTGTTAACTGGAATTCGTTTACAAAAAATGTACCTTATGCATTCAGACAAAAACCAGGAAGAAGCAACTCTTTAGGTAAGATGAAGTTTTTGTTTCCGAACAGCTTCAATATTTATTTGCATGATACGCCATCGAAGGGGCTTTTTGGTGCGTCAAACCGGGCTTTTAGCCATGGTTGCATCCGGTTATCTGACCCTAAAAAGCTGGCGCTTTACCTGCTGAGAAATAATGCAGAATGGAACGAAACCAAGGTTGACGATATACTGAAAACCGATAAGGAAACCGGAATAAAGCTAAAACCACCAATGCCGGTTTACATAGTTTATTTTACAGCCTGGGTTGATACTGCCGGGAAAATAAATTTCCGCAATGATTTATACGGGCTGGATGAAAAACTGGCAGGGGAGATATTCGGAGAGTAAGCTCTAGTTCAGATTAAGGCCTATAGCAATGCCAAACCAGGGTCTGGATTGATAAATCCAGGCCTTTTTATTTTTGTCTAACAAATTGTCTATACCTGCTGATACCCCTAATGTAAAATTATTGATTGCAAAAATCCCGGCAATGCCTTTATTCCATACAATGCCATCGTACTCCTGGTCAATTGCCGGAAACGTATTTGTGGGGGTCATGGCGGTGTTACCCAGGCCATTAAAAATACCCCACGAGAATCCATAATGAGTGATATACCTAAATGAGTGCCCGAGCAAATCTGGCTTATAGCTCACAACATATTTGTCTATTCGGTAACCCAGATAAACTGCACCATTAATATTAGCATTTAGTTGCGCAGGCACACTTTGGCGGGCAAATCGATATTTTATGGGAATGGTCAGAAAATCAATATCAAAGCTATTGCCTGTAAAGGCGCTTTTTCTGATGCCGGCCTTGTTTATTTCTACAGGGAATACCTCCTCAGGGTTGAGGGTATCAAAGGTAGTTTTATTCGCGGCCACGCTTAAAGGATGAATGCGGAGCGTCTCGTCTTCTATATTTACATAAACTTTTCTGGTCAGGCTCTCTCTTTTTTGTTTGTAAATGCCATCTATCAAAACCTTTTTTGGGGTTGTACTAATTACACCACAGCCTGAAACTATAAAAACAGAAAGCAGAAGTAAATGTCTTTTCATGTTTGTAATTAGCACGTTTTTTAGAATAAGCGCGCTAAATATACTGAAAAAGCCCTGAATTAACAATTCAAGGCCTTTTCGGTACTATTGCAAACTTAATTCAAAAACTCCTTATCGCGGTCATTACCTACCGGAGAGTTTTCACGAATCTCGTTGTATCCACGGTTATCGCTTATGTTTCCATCTTCCGACTTCCTGATGCTTTCTTCACGTCCTTCCACTGCCTCGCGCAAATCTGATTCCCGGTCTTTAATTTTCTCTTTTCGTTCTTCTTCTTCTTTTAACTGTAATTCCTGAGCCTCATCGCCTTTTTCGGGTCTGTCATCTTCATTGCCGATAGACGACGAAGAACTGATAGAAGAACCAAAGAATTTTGGTTGCTCAACTCTAGGGATATCCTGCTTACCGGGGTAATTTATTTCATCCGGCGATTGATCAGGGATAATATCAGGAGCCCTCGGAGGGTCCATTTCGCTTCTTAACGGCGGGCTATCTGTGCTTTCGTTGGTATCTGCCACATCGGCCAGCCGCTCATCAATAGTGTCTTGCTGCTGCTGCGCCGACCGTTCGGGTTCCATGGGTGGCACATCCCAGGTTTTTTCTGGTTGCGCATTATTCGGTTCTATTGCTTGTTCGTCATTCTGACTGTAAAAGCTGTTTTCCTGGTCTATCATAAAATTGTGTTTTTTGTAAGGCCAATAGCAAAAATTATATGCCATTTACGATTGTATTGAATGTTGTGAAAGATGATACTCAAAATGTGGAAGCACCCCTGGGCTATATTGATAAGCAAGTTGCTTTTATTGCAGGAAAGCCAGGGGGAAGGCCATAACCTGTTGCTGATAAGGGCCCAACTAATCTGACCAATGAATTGATGGATATAAATAGAAGCAGCGCCGGGCATTCTGCCTGATTTTGGAATGACTTTGTCGATTTAATAGAATAGGAAGTCTATTTTATGAATAGGTTGTTTGTCAATGCCCTTAATAATTTGTAATATTCACATTCATTCAGCCTGAATAAAATCTATTTAACCTTTTTTACTAATGAAAATCTTACTTGCTTCATTTTGGCTTTGCTGTGCGCTTAGCCTGACAGCCTTTGCTCAAACCCCGACCTTAACACAGGTATGGGAAACTGATACAACACTCACAACGCCGGAGTCGGTGCTATACGGCGCCAGAAAGAATGTCTTGTATGTCTCTTGCATTAATGGAAAATCGGTTCCCGAAAATCAGGAAAGCTTTATTGCTAAAATAGGTCTTGATGGCAAAATACAACAAAAAGTTGTTACCGGGGGGCTCAATGCCATTAAAGGCATGGGCATTATTGATAACAAACTATATGCGGCCGGTTTTTATGCAGTGGTTGAAATTGACCTGGCAAGCGGAAAGGTAATTAATAAATATGATGTGCCGGAAGCCAAAATGCTGAATGATATTACGATTGATGAAAAGAACAAAACTTTGTATGTGACCGATATGCGCGCCAACAGGGTTTGGAAACTACAGAATGGTAAACTTGAAAAAATACTGGATGGCGGCCTGCTTAAAAATCCGAACGGATTGTTTTATGATAATGGCCAGCTCTTGATAGGCAATGGCGAAGGTATTTTGTATGCCTATGATACCAAGACTAAAGAGCTAAGCAAATTTGCCGAAGGAATGGGTACCGAGAAAAGCGGCATTGACGGCATAGAGTCTGATGGTAAGAAAGGCTATTTTGTTAGTGAGTGGAGAGGCCGTATCTGGCATGTAACACCCCAGGGCAAAACAAACCTTTTACTAGATACCATTGAAAAACCAATGAATACTGCCGATTTTGAGTATGTAGCCAGCAAAAAACTACTGGTTGTGCCTACTTTTCTTAAAAACAAGGTGGTAGCTTATAAAGTAAATTAACCCACAACAGATTTCAGCCTTATATCCTATCTATCAATCCGGAAATGAACATTATCATCAAATACAAATCTTTACTTTCAATCGCAAAACCGTTATCGTTTATTGTTGTTTTAATGATTAGCTTTTTAGGAGCCGAAAAATCTTTAGCCCAGAATGCAGGGAAATTTAAACTGAAAGGTAAAATAGTAGATGCGCAGTCTAACGCACCCCTTGCCTTTGCCAGTGTGCGGCTGTATAAATTGCCCGACAGCTCTTTTGTTACCGGTAATATTACAGACGATGCCGGTGCTTTTTCTATTGATGCACCATCTGGTACTTATTATGCGCTGCTGGAGTTTATTGGATATAAAGCCACCAAAACGGCTCCGTTTTCTTTGTCACCTGATAATCCTTCGCATGATTTAGGAATCCTGAAAGTAGCCACCTCCAGTAATGTATTGAATGAAGTAGAGGTGCGCGCCGAGAAAAGCTCAATGGAGATGTCGCTCGATAAGCGTATTTTCAATGTAGGTAAAGATTTGGCCAACGCTGGTGGCACGGCCATTGATATCCTGACCAATATTCCTTCATTATCGGTTGATATTGATGGTAACGTAAGCCTGAGAGGCAGTAATAACGTCAGGATTCTGGTAGATGGTAAGCCATCGGGCCTGGTGAGTATTAAAGGTGGAAGTGGTTTGCAGCAGTTGCAAGGCAGCAGCATAGAACGAATAGAGATTATTACCAATCCATCGGCACGCTATGAGGCCGAAGGGATGGGGGGTATCATTAACATTATTCTTAAAAAAGAGCGAAAAGAAGGCTTTAACGGTTCGTTTGATGTAATTGCCGGACACCCTACCAACCTGGGCCTGGCTGCTAATGTAAATTATCGGCGTAAAAACCTTAACTTTTTTGTTAATTATACGGCTTCGTACCGAAATACTCCGGGCAGAAACTCGCTGTATCAGGAGTTTTATCAGGGCGATTCAACGCTCATAACCCAGCAAAACTCAACCAACAAACTGAAAGGTGAGAATAACAGTGCCCGTGCAGGTATTGATTATTTCTTTAATGATAACAATACATTGACGGGCTCGTACCTGTGGAGAATAAGCAAAGGAAAACGTTTTTCAGACATCCGCTACCGTGATTACCTGAACAATGTAAATAACCCTACCGGTATTACCAACCGTACACAAGACGAAACCGAAACCGAACCCAATGCTGAATATGCCCTTACTTACAAACGTAAGTTTGCCAGAAAAGGCCATGAACTGACGGCAGACGTGAGGTACCTGGATAACTGGGAGGACTCTGACCAGTACTATAACCAGCAGACCTACAAACCAGATGGCAGTGCTTCTGACATACCGGCTATATTGCAACGTTCGCTGAATTATGAAACCGAAAAACAGTTGTTGTTTCAGGCTGATTACACGCATCCGTTTGCCAAAGAGGGCAAATTTGAATTGGGTGCCAGAAGCAGCTCGCGCGATATGACCAACGATTTCTCGCTGACACAAAGAGGTGAGAACAACGTCTGGTTCCCGATTGCAGGTTTTACAAACGATTTCCTCTATGAAGAGAACATCAATGCGGCTTATGGTATTATTGGTAACAAAGTGAGCAAGTTTTCGTATCAGGCAGGTGTTCGGGCAGAGTGGACAAATGTGACCACTACGCTGAGAAAAACCAATGAAGTAAACCCGCGTAAGTACAACAACCTGTTTCCGAGTGTGCATATTACTTATGAGTTTCCGAAACAAAACTCGATGCAGATTAGCTATAGCCGACGTATCCGTCGCCCGACTTATAATGACCTGAGCCCTTTCTCAACTTTTAGCGACAGCCGTAACTTCTGGAGCGGTAATCCTGATTTGAATCCGGAATTTACGGATGTGTATGAGTTGGGTCATATCAAGTATTTCGAGAGCGGGTCTATCAGCTCATCTTTGTATTACAGATATACCGATGGCAAGATAGTACGTATCAGAAAAGTGGACGATGCCGGTAATTCATTTACAAGACCTGAAAATCTGGCTACTGAAAACTCGTTCGGCTATGAGTTTACTACCTCATTAACGCCTTATAAATGGTGGAAACTGGATGGCAGCTTTAACTTTTTCAGAGCCATTACCAATGGTGCTAACTTTGATGCCAGCCTTAAAAGTGATACTTACAGCTGGTTTACGCGTATGACCTCACGCTTTACTTTCTGGAATAACACCGATTTCCAGATACGTGGTAACTATGAGGCACCACAGCAAACGCCTCAGGGAAGAAGAAAAGCCATTGCCGTGATGGATTTGGCAGTGAGTAAGGATATCATGAAAAACAATGCCACAGTGACTTTGAATGTGAGCGACGTTTTTAACTCAAGGATTTATCGTTCTATTACCGAAGGGCCTAACTTTATTACGGAGAGCCGAGGACAAGGGCGTTTGAGACAAGTGAATCTGACGTTTAACTATCGTCTGCATCAGGCTAAGAAGAAAACAAAAGAACCTGCTGAGGGAGAGTTTTAATAGATAGAGAATTAATTCAACCGTGCCACGCTTATCCTCTTCATAAAGAGAGCGTGGCACGGTAGTCAAACAGGAAAATAAAGTGTAAACACAGCTCCCTGATTTTCTCCGCTTTCTGCATAGATATATCCATTATGCAACTGCATGACTTTCTTACACAAGGCAAGCCCTATACCTGTGCCCTGATATTTATCTGCCGAATGTAGGCGTGTAAATATCTTGAATATCTTATCGCTGAATTCGTTTTCAAAGCCGATGCCATTGTCAGCAACAGTAATTTTGTAGTATAGTTTTGTGTCGTCAGGTTCCGGTGATTTTACTGGCTCCTGCTCTTGCTTAATTACTATTTTCGGCCATACGCCATCTTTGATAAACTTCATAGAATTACCTATCAGGTTGCTGAACAACTGATGCACAATAACGGGTATGCCTTCTATGAAAGCTAAATTAACTGCAACAACGCTGGCGTTTTTTTCTTCAATATCTTCTGCAAGCTCTTGTTTTACTTTATCAATCAGGGCAGCTAAGTCAATTTTTTCGAGTGTTGTTTCAGAATGCCTGATTCTGGAATAATTAGTGATATCTGAAATAAGTTTCTGCATTTTGTTAGCAGAAGCATTCATTTTTTGGAGCGTGGCGCTCATATCAGCCGATAGGTTCTTGTCAATGTTCAACAAGCGCGACGAAAACAATTGTATTTTACGCAACGGTTCTTTTAAATCATGAGTGCTTATCCAACTGATATTTTCCAATTCAAGGTTCGATGCCTCCAGTTGTCTGGTCAATTCTCTTTGGCGGGCTTCTTCTTCAGTAAGCAGAATAAGTGTAATAAGTTTCTGAATAGAATATGAAAAAGTAGCGGCGGCGGTCAGCTCTGTCTGAGTCCAGTCGTAAGAGCGGCATTTTACAATCTGCTGGTATTTTTCAAATGATTTTCTTGGCGACAGCCCGTTTACATCTTTCATTATGGCTTTTTCAGGGTCTCCGCTCCAGTTAATAGTCTGAAGGCTTTCTGGTCTGAACCAGACTATGGCTTCATTATGCACTACCCCCAGCTGGTAATACAATATACCAGAGGCCACCGAACACCATTCTAAGGCTTCAGGAAAATCTTCAGAAAGTGCCGAGGTGTTAAAAATGCCGTTTGCTGCTTTTTGTCTGGCCAGCTCTGCAATTTGCAGAATTAACGGGTCGTCAGGTGTTTTTCCTGCTTTGTATACAACATTGTTCAGTATCACCGCTACGCCTGCGGCATGGCATATTTCAAGTATCTGAGGCTGATTTACCAATGCTTGTAAAGAGGCTCTTTCGGGTACAAATGTTTTGTTCAGTAAAGTCTCTAAAGAGGTGTTTATTCTGGCCGCCACGGCGTAACCTTCGGCCATTTCCCGAACCTGAATCTGTGATGTTAGAAAATGTCCCTGCAACTGCGCTGTAATGCGGGTGTAATGGTCAAGATACTTGGCCGAGTAATGATGGCAGGCAATAAGCCCCCACAGCTTGCCCTCGTGCAAAAGAGAAATAGTTAGTGTGGCGCTTACACCAATGTTTTTCAGGTACTGCACATGAATAGGCGATACGCTGCGCAATGTTGAGCAGCTGAGGTCTAGGTCTTTGTTGCTGCTGTTTTCTTTAGTAAGTATCGGTACAGGGGTGTAATTAACATCTACTATCAGGCGCATCAGGTTTCTGATGTATAGCTGCCGTGCCTGAACAGGAATATCCGTGTGCGGATAATGCAAACCCAGAAAAGGCTCGTGTTCATCAACTTTGCTTTCTGCAAATATTTCGCCGTTATATTGTTTATCGAAACGATACACCATTACGCGGTCATATCCGGTTAATGCCCGTATTTCTGTAGCTACGCTATGGCAAAGCTGTTGCAGGGTCATGGCCTGGCTCATGTACCGTGCAAAGTTAATGGCCTGGTCATAAACTGCCGATACGCGTGGGATATGCTCCGAAACCGGCTCAAATTCACACAAAAAGGTATCTTCTGCCTGATGTACCATACATTGAAACTGAGTGTTTCCTATACCAAGAATATGAGGCGCCGCCGATGTGCGCTGGAGCTCAGTAAGGTAGTGCCTGAACTGCGAAAGCTGGTCGGCTCCGATAAGCACTTCAATAGGTTGTTGAAGCAGGTTTTCGGCTTTGAACGGGGTAAATTCATGGATATTGGCACTGCAATATCTGATTACCCCGTTGGTGTCTGTGGCTACTAAAAAACCATGAGGCTGAATACTGCCCGGTATATGAATAGGCTCTTGTTCGCAATTGGTAAGGTTAACAAGCTCGCGGTTAACTATATCTTTCAATGCCATCTGTTAAGACTCCAAATGATTTTTTATTGACCTGAAGGTATCAGTTGCTCCGGCAACGATAGCGGCATCAGCATCATTTTGTAATGAATAAGTCTGTAATGTTGTTAAAAACGACTTCCACAATTGCCCCGTTTCGGCGCCATAGCCTTCAAAAAAAGAAGCGCCGTCAGATGGCAAAAGCCCTAAGTGTTTTTCAATATGCTTAAGAATGATTCTGCCACCCAGTGTTGAACCTTCCATTACATACATACAGCCTAAGGCGTACGGAACGGGCGGATGCCCACCTGCATTCTGTATATTAAAAACATTCTGTTCAATTGGCTTTGCCGATAACCGGTTCAAATCATGGTCAATCATCTCAAGTCTTCGTCTGCGTGGCAAATCAGCAAGTGTATCAATCAAAACCGGGAAAACGCAATTTTTGTAAAAATCAACCACACTCCTCATTTTTTGAAGATAGAGCAGGTAGTTTTCCATTGAAACGTTTTCTTCAAGCAGGGCTTTTGAAAGAGCAGTTTTTTCTAATTCAGTATGCAGAACCCCGGTCTCAGACCTGAGTTTGCTTAAAATGCTATCGTAGTGTGTCATGTATTCCTCAGGCAATTGTCAGAGAAAAGATATTTGTTCAACAATAAACAAATTCTTTCACAGGCTGCGATTCTAAATAGCTGTTCCAGTTTAAACTCAATAGCTCGGCAAGAATATTCTTGAGTTTGGTATAAGAATCAGGCTTACAAACATACAGAGTAGCCCCAGATTCTTTTGCTTTGGCAATAGAACTGGTATCGTTTGATGTAGAGAGTATCACCACAGGAAGATTTTTATGCGATGAGTCTTGTCGTATTTCACTCAATACCTCAAAGCCATCGGCATAAGGCATATTCAGGTCAAGAAACAGTATGTCCGGCTTGGCCTGGGTTTCTTTCAGCATCGATAGCAACTCTATCCCGTCACTCTGAAACTCAATCAAAAAATCGGGATGTATTTCGTTGATTATTTCTTTAAAAATTTCTTTATCGTCAAGGTCGTCATCAGTGTAGAAAATCCTATAATTCTTAGTTTTCATGTGTTCGCATTTAAGAGACATCAGAGTAAATTTAACTCTTCAGATAAGCCTCAGGATATAATAAAATTCGGTTAGTAAATACTTTGTGTCTCATCGTATGCAGCTGTTCAAATTTCCTAAAATGTAAACAAAAAACATAATTATTTAGGAGATTTAATCAAAAATGGAGAGGTGGACGGCTAATATGCCACGCAAATGGCACATTTAGTAGATAAAAATTTTGGTGGATATATATACGTTTTTAGCTCTATAAACGCCAAAAACAGGCTTGTTCTTGTGTGGATTGTATTTTTCTTAATAAAATCATAACAAATGTTGGTCTGTTATTTAGTGGTTCTTTCCGTTTTTTGTGCCCTCGTTTTATAATTATTCACATTTTAATACCCTGTCTTTGGGTGTAGCATCAGGTGCACAATGGTCTTTTAAGGGCAGGCCGGGGTATTAATAAAAAAAAGCATTTTAATGAAAAAAACATTGTGGTTGAGCATGTTTGCTGTTTTGGCAACAATAGGGTCGTTTACAGTTGAAGCACAGAAAAATCAGTATCCAAAAAACATTATTTTTCTGATTGGTGACGGCATGGGTACCGCCCAGATTTACTCGGGCATTGTTTCGGCTAAAGGCCCGCTTAACATTGAGCGCAGTAAGGTAATTGGTTTTCATAAGAACCATTCGGCCGATAATTTTATTACCGATTCAGCCGCTGGTGCCACTGCGTTTTCTACCGGGCAGAAGACCTATAACGGCGCAA
Organism: Emticicia sp. 21SJ11W-3; assembly: GCF_024138715.1. Taxonomy (GTDB): domain Bacteria; phylum Bacteroidota; class Bacteroidia; order Cytophagales; family Spirosomataceae; genus Emticicia; species Emticicia fluvialis. The sequence continues at coordinate 4,526,795 of NZ_CP092074.1, read as the reverse complement.
TTGGGGTAGATGCAGATAAGAATCCTTTGCCTACCATTCTTGAAATTGCCGAGCAGAAAGGGCTGGCTACCGGCCTGGTGGCTACATGTGCCATTGTAGATGCTACGCCGTCTTCATTTATTGCGCATCAGCCTTCAAGAAAGATGTCGGAAGAAATAGCGGCTGATTTCCTTAAAACAGATATTGACCTGTTTATTGGGGGTGGTCGCAAGTATTTTAATCAGAGAAAAGACGGAAGAAACCTGCTTGATGAACTGAAAAGCAAAAATTATCAGGTTGCGCAGTCAATTGATGAGGTGGCCAAAGTAAAAAGCGGTAAACTGGCCGGGCTGATTGCAGAGGGCGACCCGGTGAAGATATCGGAGGGCAGGGGAGACCAGTTGCTGGTGTCTACCCAAACGGCACTGAATATTCTGAAACAAAACAAAAAGGGTTTTTTCCTGATGGTAGAGGGGTCTCAGATAGATTGGGGTGGCCACGCAAACGACACCCAGTATATTGTGAACGAAATGCTTGATTTTGACAAAGCCATTGGCGAGGCCTTTGATTTTGCGGATAAAGACGGTAATACCCTGGTAATAATTACGGCCGACCATGAAACTGGTGGCTTTTCTTTGAACGGCCTTTCTAAAGACGGTAAAGTGGAGGGCAAGTTTACTACCGGTGGGCATACAGCTGTGATGATTCCGGTTTTTGCTTACGGCAAAGGCGCTGAAATGTTTGCAGGGTTTTATAAGAACAACGATATTTTTGATAAGCTGAAAAAAGCATTCAATTTCAAATAACTGGTAAGGGCCCCATAGAATAATATTTTTATGGGGCTTGTTTTTAAATTTTACACCGCTGCTTACATAACCTACCTGATTTAAACAGCAAGGGCAGCCATTTCTGATTGTGCTGAACTCTCCCCCGGTATTCTTAAAGGTTTAATGCCTCTCTTATGATGTGGAACAAATCGTGATGCAGGTAGATAAAAACCTGAAATATGACGATGTATGCCCTTGTAAGCCCAAAATTGCCAGTTTTTTGTCGATATGTGCCTATATCAAGTCCTTCTCAGCTTTCATCATCTTAGGTTCCGGGTTTATCTATTCTGCATTTCTGCTAAAAAAATGACCTGTATATTTGACTCATCAAAGAAAAAAACGGTTCAACATTTTAAATTTTATGTATCATGAGAAAGTCATTTTTTATTCTTGCCCTGGGTTTAGTTATCAGCAGCTTTAGCTATGCAAAAGCAGAAACTCCGGTTGCCAAAGACACAAAAACCGAATCAAAAATCAGTGTTTTAGATATGAGCAATCTTCGTCTGAAAGTACTTTTTGATGATGTAACAAAAAATACCGCAAGCATTGAAATTTATAACGCTAAGGGTGAAGTGTTTTATCAGGAGCTTAGCCAGACTAATAAACCATTGGTGCTGAATGTAGAGCATCTTGACGACGGCGCTTATACCCTGGCGGTATCTGCCGGAAATGAGAAATTAATCTACGATTTTAACATTGAAAGCCAGGTGTCACGCGTGGCTGTTCTGAAGAATTGAAGAATAGTGGTTAAAACCTTGCCTGATAAGCCCCTTACAGGATTGTCGGGCATGGTTCAATATAAGCCATTGTGTTGGGGTGGCTGGTTATTGGATAAAAAAATCCGGTGATTCAAATCCTGTGATGAGCAGGTTAAACCACCGGACCAACAACTTATTATTTACTTCTTACATATAAATTATTACTGATAGACTCTAACGTTACTTTGGGGCCGCCACCATTTACGGTGCCTTCAAGCGGATACCCAACTAAAGGGTTCTTTTGTCTTTTGCTGGTGAAATCAATTTTCAGGTCTGAGTAAACTTCACCGGTAACGGTTTTCATGCCAAGGGTTCCACCTTTGCCTTTCGGCCAGCTTACATCAACAAACCCGCTGATGCTCTTGGCTTTTATTGAGCTGTAAACAGAGTTAATCCAGATGTTTCCGCTTATCGTTTCCAGCTCTAGTTCGGCTTGCTTAGGCAGATAAACCTCATAGTTTATTTTACTGCATACATAATAGTTTTTGCCGTTGCGGTTCCATGATGATTGGTGGGCTTTGCTATCGGGGCAGTCTTCTACATTCCCGTCTTCAAGCAGCGCATTGTTAAAATCGGTTTTCAGACTTATCTCGTTTGTTGTACTGTTACTGCTTACCGTCAACGCATCATTCAGCTTACCAGAGTTTATTTCTACAGCAATTTTTACGTAAACCTCGGCTTTATCCCAGTATTTTACCTGAATGTCATCGGCAAATCTGAGATTAAGATTAACCGATTGAGCGGCAGAAAAAGGCAGGTGCTTTTCAATTAGTTTTATTTTTTGTGCGTAGCCGCTGTACTGGCTAAATGCCAGCATAAGTAATATTAATAGCTTTTTCATAATTTTTATATAGGACAAAGGTTGTTATTTTTGCTTGCGTAGGTAAATATTGCCGCTTACCGAATTCAGATTCAGGTTCACGCCGCCGCCATTCAGGGTGCCTGCAATATTGTGGCCGCCACTCACTTTTGGCAAACCATCTTTACCAGGTTTCAGGTTCATGTCAAGGTCGCTGTAAACCTCACCTGTTACCGATTTTACCAATACCGAAGCTTTTGTGGTAGAGGGCAGCGTAAGGTCAATCTCGCCGCTCACCAGAGAAATAGCACATGGTTTTGATTGGTTCACGTTTTTGAAAACAGCCGTGAAATTGCCACTGATACTGCTGGCTACAATAGGCCCTGTAACGTTATTCAGTTTCATATCGGCATTGTTGGTTTTCATTTCCAGGTCTCCTTCTACATTGTTGATGGCTATCCAAGAGCCTTGCCAGTTAATCTGTGTGTATATCAGGCTGGCCTTATTCGGGATTAGAATTGTGTATTTAGCCGACTTTCTTGATGCTTTTTCAATCTTTAATATTCCGCCTTCTGACGTAACAGAAAGCCCGATACCGGTATTATCAACGTTTGTATTATACAAGGCTTTTAAACCCTTGGCTTGTTCAGGTAGTATTTCAGTACTTCCGCCTCTGATAATCACCTCATCACCGGCATGGCCTTCAATCTTCAGGTTGTCGGCATCCAGCTCTATGGCTATTTTGCTGCTGGCGTTGTTGGCAAGTTTATGTTTGTATTCCTGCGCCTGGGTATAAAGGGCTGTCAGAAAAAGACAGGCGAATATAAGCATGTGTTTTTTCATTGTAATTTGCTTTTAGATAATTCTGAATCGATTAAAAATGGGATAATCTCTGAACAAGGCCTTACATTTCTTCGAAAATCCGTTTGTTGTTAATTGTTTATAAGGTTATTAATCTGGCTGCGCCTTCCTGTGCTTTCAGACGTACAATATCCAATGCTGCTTTGTCTTTAGAGATTTGCTCAAGGGTAGTTGATGCGCGTTTCTCTTTCATTATTACCAGCAGCTCAATAAGCGTAATCTGAATATTTGGGTCGGTTTGTATTTTGAGCGACTGAATGAGCCCTTCTCGTACCATGGGTTCATCTCCAAAGCGAGCCAGTGCCTGGCAGGCAGCTAAACGTACGTTTACGTTGTCGTCGAAATTCAGGGTATTGATTAACAACTGTATCAGCTCCTGGTCAAGCTCTTTCAGCTCAAGGCTTTGGTGTACGGCATCAATCCGGTCACTGGCCGACGTCAGTTTCACCTGTTCAAACTGTAAGGTTTTTTTCAGGTTTGATTCTGGTGTGCTTTCAACAATCAGTATATCCGGCCGACTGTTATTGAAATAGTATCCGGCGGTAAATCCGCCAATTAACAAGGCAATGCCGGCGGCTATTCTTCTGCTGACGATGCCAAACTGCACCACCCTTCCGCGCTTTTGTATGGTGTTTAATACCTGAGTTTTTATTTGCACAGAGGGTTGCTCTTCCGCTGCCTTTTGGTAATACCCAAATTCGGCCACATGGTGTTGCAAATGGGGTGGTACATCGCTTTTACTGAAAAAATCTTTGATATACTTTTCTTCCTGTAGCGACGTTTCTCCCTCGTAGTACTTCTCCAATAATTTTTCAATTTCCTGATGCATAATTGTTCACTTTTAAATAACTGTCTCTGACACTCTTCCGGGCTCTTGATAAAATAACTCTGATATTGTTGACGGTCAGGCCTGTAACCTGCTCAATGTCTTCAAATGAATACTCTTCCACATCGCGCAGATGCAAAACCGTTTTCTGAATTTCAGGCAAGGCGTCAATAATCTTCTTTAATAATTCATTACTATCGGTTAACTCCACCTGTTCATAAGGTGTGTAGGCAATTTCGCCCATATCAATGGTCTCTAAACCAGTTTGCGTGTGGTTGTAGGCATACGACTTCAGTTTGTCAAGGCAAAGGTTCTTGGTCATCTGTACTGCCAGCGCTTCCACACTCTGGTATGTCTCAAGCTGTTGTCGTTTGTCCCACAGTTTCAAAAATACTTCCTGCACGGTGTCTTCGGCTTCCTCAGCGTTCTTGAGGTAGAGTTTGGCCACTCTGTATAAGCGTGCCTGGTGTTGAAGAACCGATTGTGTAAATACTTTTAAATCCATTTCAATAACATAGACGACCCACCTAACGAAACATTACAGAATATTTAATTTTTTTTTTGATTGATAACAGCGTAAGCTATAAAACTGAAGAATATGGAAAGCAATTTAGTGAATGAATAGAAAGAAAGCAGGAAAAATAGTGGCTAAGGATATATAAATTATAGTTTAATGCTAATGATTGATTTTATAGCCACAGCGGCAGCAAAGGTAAAGTCATTCCGGAAATTCTATTTTTGTATCTCGTATATCAATTCCTGTATGGTGCGATTGGTGGACGGCGGGCAGGGCTATTTAATACAAGATTTTACAGGGTTTCAATTCCTATATGGTGCGATTGGTGGGCAGGGAGTTATTTACGAAGATTAGAAAATAAAAACAGTTTCAATTCCTATATGGTGCGATTGGTGGTGCTGCAATGTCATTTTTTGTAAAGCAAGTTTTTGAGTTTCAATTCCTATATGGTGCGATTGGTGGCTTGTTATAGTCTAAGTTCCTGATAAAAGGCCGTTTGTTTCAATTCCTATATGGTGCGATTGGTGGTAAATAGTTAATTAGTTCTTCCGGGTAGTCGCGCCTGTTTCAATTCCTATATGGTGCGATTGGTGGTAGTGATGTGAACAGGCTTGTGGCTGCTAATGGCAGTTTCAATTCCTATATGGTGCGATTGGTGGTGTGCCAGATTTTTAACCGCCTGCATCTGGTTTCTTGTTTCAATTCCTATATGGTGCGATTGGTGGTCAATCTCAAACAAACTACTTTCTTTTTCCTAATAACGTTTCAATTCCTATATGGTGCGATTGGTGGATCACCTCATCCTCCCACACATACACATTACACTTCTTGTTTCAATTCCTATATGGTGCGATTGGTGGTAAAAAAAGGAAAAGAAGAAGAGTTGACCGAATTTATGTTTCAATTCCTATATGGTGCGATTGGTGGAACAATCAATAGAAAACTATCTTGGACAGCTATTTAAGTTTCAATTCCTATATGGTGCGATTGGTGGTTGTCCTATCAATTAATCATTAACGGAATTAATACAAGTTTCAATTCCTATATGGTGCGATTGGTGGAATATTCGAATAATATAGATGCGTATGGAATGGCGTTTCAATTCCTATATGGTGCGATTGGTGGCTCTTCTGTCCTGAACTTTCAAACCCTCATGGTTTTGTTTCAATTCCTATATGGTGCGATTGGTGGTTAGCAAGCATGGCGATTGACTTTGCGTCACCAAAGTTTCAATTCCTATATGGTGCGATTGGTGGCTTATTTCACCCGCTATATAAACGATAAAAATTACGAGTTTCAATTCCTATATGGTGCGATTGGTGGGAATGGTCAGTAACCAATAAAAAAGATTTTATCAAAGTTTCAATTCCTATATGGTGCGATTGGTGGTTAGGAGCAAAGCTATCATAGGAGCCTATCAATTTGTTTCAATTCCTATATGGTGCGATTGGTGGCGAAAATGGAAGACTTGAAAACCATGGCCGAAGAAGGTTTCAATTCCTATATGGTGCGATTGGTGGATTTGCTTTATATAGCTTTTACCGCCTTGCTAATCGTGTTTCAATTCCTATATGGTGCGATTGGTGGAAAAAGCGGCTATTGCCGGTACTTCAATACCGTTTAGTTTCAATTCCTATATGGTGCGATTGGTGGAAGAATTTTACCCAACAAAAACTAGCGGAAATGTTGTTTCAATTCCTATATGGTGCGATTGGTGGCGCAGGAATTGCAGGAAAGAAGAGCAAAGAAGTAAGTTTCAATTCCTATATGGTGCGATTGGTGGCGTAATTGCTGAACAACTGTAATTCGTTCATGCTTTCGTTTCAATTCCTATATGGTGCGATTGGTGGTAGGCGGTGCCAGAAAATACAATGTTTTTTTCAAGATGTTTCAATTCCTATATGGTGCGATTGGTGGATAAGCAAAGAGAGTATATGAGAACTGTTAAATTGTTTCAATTCCTATATGGTGCGATTGGTGGTCCGTACCCATACCCAACACCGGCGTATTGAAATTATGTTTCAATTCCTATATGGTGCGATTGGTGGATAAGCAAAGAGAGTATATGAGAACTGTTAAATTGTTTCAATTCCTATATGGTGCGATTGGTGGTCCGTACCCATACCCAACACCGGCGTATTGAAATTATGTTTCAATTCCTATATGGTGCGATTGGTGGACGAAGCTACAAGGTCAGTTAGCGCATTAAAATCAGAGTTTCAATTCCTATATGGTGCGATTGGTGGTATTTAATTGAAATGTGGAGAGCAGTATTATTAGGCGTTTCAATTCCTATATGGTGCGATTGGTGGCTTATCTTATCTTGAAAAAGTTGCACAATTACAAAAATTTCAATTCCTATATGGTGCGATTGGTGGTATGGTTTCCGGAAGGCGTTTTGAGCCTAATAATGGAGTTTCAATTCCTATATGGTGCGATTGGTGGTGCCAGACTGCAACAGGGTTTTGGTAAATTAGGCGATAGTTTCAATTCCTATATGGTGCGATTGGTGGTCGTGTAAATCAACCTTGGAAGACCAGTTGACGAGGTGTTTCAATTCCTATATGTATGGTGCGATTGGTGGTGAAATTTTTGGGTATTGGGTAGTTCTTATAAAGAAGTTTCAATTCCTATATGGTGCGATTGGTGGTCTGCTTATGTTACAGCTTATGAATTGCAATCGCCTAGTTTCAATTCCTATATGGTGCGATTGGTGGTTTCTCTGTCAGTCAACAACCTTTTAATTAAAGTATCGTTTCAATTCCTATATGGTGCGATTGGTGGACTGATTCCGCCCGACCGTTTACACTCTTTGCGCCGTTTCAATTCCTATATGGTGCGATTGGTGGCGGTCTCTGCTTGCAAACGCTTCATTTCCTGATAGAGTTTCAATTCCTATATGGTGCGATTGGTGGTAAGCTAAAAAACGTTTCTGAATCGCTAATTTCAGTTTCAATTCCTATATGGTGCGATTGGTGGCGCAAACAACGGCTAACGTTAAAGGAGACAAGCTTGTTTCAATTCCTATATGGTGCGATTGGTGGTGACAAATCCGAAAGGCGACAGGGGCGCGCTTCGCAGTTTCAATTCCTATATGGTGCGATTGGTGGATAGCCGGGCGGCTAGGCATCAAGCCGGACTGGTTGAGTTTCAATTCCTATATGGTGCGATTGGTGGCCCTGCTGGAAAACTAACATTTACGGACCCTAAAGCGTTTCAATTCCTATATGGTGCGATTGGTGGTTGTTTCTCTCGCCTCTTTTGATAACTTTGGATTGAGTTTCAATTCCTATATGGTGCGATTGGTGGGCTTTTAAGCCATGCAATCGAATGTAGCAGTATAGTTTGTTTCAATTCCTATATGGTGCGATTGGTGGACGGCAAAGTTACAGTAGGAGACGTCAAAGCCTGGTTGTTTCAATTCCTATATGGTGCGATTGGTGGGTTCAGGCGAATTAGTGTGTAAAATTTTGGGTAAAGCGTTTCAATTCCTATATGGTGCGATTGGTGGCGATGTCAAGGCCGTGGTATCATTTATAATTTTATACGTTTCAATTCCTATATGGTGCGATTGGTGGTACATTAGAACTCTCAGGGGTAGATATTTCTTTATCGGGTTTCAATTCCTATATGGTGCGATTGGTGGCGGTTTTTTCAATCCATGCTTTGCGAAAGCATTTTGGTTTCAATTCCTATATGGTGCGATTGGTGGGTTACTCGGTCTTGTGGACGATAGGTGTTTCGGAAGTTTCAATTCCTATATGGTGCGATTGGTGGACTAAAAATCTGCTATGACCTAATTTTGCTACCATAGGTTTCAATTCCTATATGGTGCGATTGGTGGTTGTACTGGCAAAGAATGAAGCGCGACGTTGGGCGTGTTTCAATTCCTATATGGTGCGATTGGTGGAAAGTAGTAAAGAACGGTGCAGATGTGTATTATCCCGAGTTTCAATTCCTATATGGTGCGATTGGTGGTAAAATTTTTCACTTCATGACAGATTTAAAAACGTGGTTTCAATTCCTATATGGTGCGATTGGTGGCAGCTATTGAAGATTAAAACAAATTATTATTATTAGTTTCAATTCCTATATGGTGCGATTGGTGGAGTAAGTCGACACGAAAGTAAATCCTTTGCCGTTGAGTTTCAATTCCTATATGGTGCGATTGGTGGTCTATTGTAGTGGGTTGGTCGCCAACCAACCCAATGTTTCAATTCCTATATGGTGCGATTGGTGGGAGGCTTTGAGCATTGTAAATATGACGGGATATTAGTTTCAATTCCTATATGGTGCGATTGGTGGTGCAAGGAAATCAAGCAGAATTATTTAAGGTTGCTGTCGTTTCAATTCCTATATGGTGCGATTGGTGGTTATATACGTCTCTATCAGTTCCTTGCACGCGAATTTGTTTCAATTCCTATATGGTGCGATTGGTGGACCCCGGTTTTTTGTTTATTATGCTCTTATGTTTTACGTTTCAATTCCTATATGGTGCGATTGGTGGTATTTGATGCAACGGCCGAGGTTGTTTACAAGTACTCGTTTCAATTCCTATATGGTGCGATTGGTGGACGGTTTCTGGCGCATTGCTGACGATAAGTATAAAGGTTTCAATTCCTATATGGTGCGATTGGTGGTAAAATGCTCAGGCTTTTTGCCCACCCATAAAAAGGTTTCAATTCCTATATGGTGCGATTGGTGGCTTATGTGGCAGGCATGGCGGCCAGTGCGGCTTATGTTTCAATTCCTATATGGTGCGATTGGTGGTATAAAAAAGCAAGTATTTATAAGCAAGATTGAACGGGTTTCAATTCCTATATGGTGCGATTGGTGGAAATGCAAACGGCACGTGTACATTGCTGATTGCCAAGTTTCAATTCCTATATGGTGCGATTGGTGGTGCTAGTATCATATTCATCAAAAAGTATTTACGCTTAGTTTCAATTCCTATATGGTGCGATTGGTGGAGCAAACGAAAAAACTATCGTGTATGAATTGTACGAGTTTCAATTCCTATATGGTGCGATTGGTGGCTTGTAAGCCTGCCACCATTGGCCGGCTCTTTTGAAGTTTCAATTCCTATATGGTGCGATTGGTGGGATAGTTTGCCTGATAAATGTCTTATTTGTTGAAATGTTTCAATTCCTATATGGTGCGATTGGTGGTTGATACATCCAAAAGGAATAAAAAACACATCAAAGTTTCAATTCCTATATGGTGCGATTGGTGGTACAAAAGCACTTGGATTGCTTCATAAACAAGTAAGTTTCAATTCCTATATGGTGCGATTGGTGGAAGGGGAAACCAAACAGGCGTAGGGTTTAAAGACAAGTTTCAATTCCTATATGGTGCGATTGGTGGTGCCATCGGGGAGCCAGAACCCCCAATCAATTACCGGAGTTTCAATTCCTATATGGTGCGATTGGTGGTGAGAAAACAGGGCTTTCTTTTTACCCGGATGCGAGTTTCAATTCCTATATGGTGCGATTGGTGGGGAAGGAAGCATATAAGAAGATGCTAACATCTGCTTAGTTTCAATTCCTATATGGTGCGATTGGTGGTGGGTAGACGAAAAAACAGGAAATGAATTTTTAGGGTTTCAATTCCTATATGGTGCGATTGGTGGAATTACAGTAGTAGCGTTAAGGATGCCACCGGGGCGTGTTTCAATTCCTATATGGTGCGATTGGTGGTAAAAACGGCTTCAGGGTTATCTGAAGCCGTTTCAAGTTTCAATTCCTATATGGTGCGATTGGTGGTTCCGTCCATCGCTAAAATTTGTTAGTATTTAAAAAGTTTCAATTCCTATATGGTGCGATTGGTGGTTGAAAGCCTACGCTTTTGTACAACACTGCCTGAAGTTTCAATTCCTATATGGTGCGATTGGTGGTGTAACCTGGAATATTGCCAGAGGTTGCACAAAAGTGTTTCAATTCCTATATGGTGCGATTGGTGGAGCCATCCCCATCAATTAAGGCTGATTCGGTAGCTAAGTTTCAATTCCTATATGGTGCGATTGGTGGATAAAACTTCTCTCCTGTTGCTGATATGAATTCTTTGTTTCAATTCCTATATGGTGCGATTGGTGGAACATACTCCTGATTGTTGATACGCGGATGAATACGCGTTTCAATTCCTATATGGTGCGATTGGTGGGAACTAGTTGAAGTTGATGTAGTTGTAGAACTAGTTGGTTTCAATTCCTATATGGTGCGATTGGTGGTGAAAATAATACTGTTAGACTTATTCTCGGGCATAGGGTTTCAATTCCTATATGGTGCGATTGGTGGGAAAAGTATAATGAAGAATACTCTTTGTCATTAACGGTTTCAATTCCTATATGGTGCGATTGGTGGTTTTCAGCTGTTCACCTTGAAGCTGTATTGTGTTGGTTTCAATTCCTATATGGTGCGATTGGTGGTTTTTAGTCAACCCCGTTTCTATTAGCGGATACAAGTTTCAATTCCTATATGGTGCGATTGGTGGTTGCTTTACCATTAAGCACCTTGACTAAATGCTTGCTGTTTCAATTCCTATATGGTGCGATTGGTGGTAGCATAATATCAACATCAAAACTATTCTTTGCCGTAAGTTTCAATTCCTATATGGTGCGATTGGTGGACATATACCCTATAAGGTCGCCGGGGCGTGGCTTTTGTTTCAATTCCTATATGGTGCGATTGGTGGTAAACGACACAAAAGAAATGAAACAGTTAATGATAGGGTTTCAATTCCTATATGGTGCGATTGGTGGTAGAGCCACGATCGCTCACAAAACTAATTTCAACCACGTTTCAATTCCTATATGGTGCGATTGGTGGACCAACAGATTTTGCACCGGGCGAGGCCTGGCGTTTGTTTCAATTCCTATATGGTGCGATTGGTGGAATTCATCAATTTGGTTTCTCACTCATTACCGATATGTTTCAATTCCTATATGGTGCGATTGGTGGCCGGCTGAGAATGATAGGTGTGCCTTTCTCATTTTCGTTTCAATTCCTATATGGTGCGATTGGTGGAGAAGCAGAAGTACCGCTAGGCCGCCCGTTTTCTAGTTTCAATTCCTATATGGTGCGATTGGTGGTAATTTGTTTCATTAAAAATGTTTGGTCGGATTCCTTGTTTCAATTCCTATATGGTGCGATTGGTGGGCGGATAACAAAGATATTAAGCTAGGTATTCAAGTTAGTTTCAATTCCTATATGGTGCGATTGGTGGATAAGCAAAGAGAGTATATGAGAACTGTTAAATTGTTTCAATTCCTATATGGTGCGATTGGTGGTAGCAAATTTTAAATCATTTATTTTCATTTTATTATAGTTTCAATTCCTATATGGTGCGATTGGTGGTTAATCTACGATATAGAATATTATCTTTGCCATAATTAGTTTCAATTCCTATATGGTGCGATTGGTGGTATTTTAAAACTGTAACAGAAGAAAGTTATTTTGAATGTTTCAATTCCTATATGGTGCGATTGGTGGAATACATTATTTGGCACGCTAAAAAAATTGATAAACAGTTTCAATTCCTATATGGTGCGATTGGTGGACGTCAACCTTAGAATTATGAGGACAGTTAACAGATAGTTTCAATTCCTATATGGTGCGATTGGTGGAGTTAAGGCTAAAAAGGCCTCTAGCAAAGTTAAAAGTTTCAATTCCTATATGGTGCGATTGGTGGTTGCCGCTACTGCTAGTTCTACTTATATAAGATTATCGTTTCAATTCCGATATGGTGCGATTGGTGGATAACGATTTCGGGCATTAATATAGCGCTCATAGTAGTTTCAATTCCTATATGGTGCGATTGGTGGACCCTTATCCTAGCGTTGAAGGTTTTGAATATTGGGGGTTTCAATTCCTATATGGTGCGATTGGTGGCGCAATGGCACGGATAACATCAAACTCGTTGGCAAATGTTTCAATTCCTATATGGTGCGATTGGTGGACAATGACGGCAAGAAAGGCGCGCCGCCTATTACATAGTTTCAATTCCTATATGGTGCGATTGGTGGCATTAAGCCAATTCACTTTCAAATGATTTCAATGTGTTTCAATTCCTATATGGTGCGATTGGTGGTAGCAAATTTTAAATCATTTATTTTCATTTTATTATAGTTTCAATTCCTATATGGTGCGATTGGTGGTATAAACGCCAGAGGGGATAAATTCCCAGTCGGAAAAGTTTCAATTCCTATATGGTGCGATTGGTGGTTATGGATGGTTTCCCCGTTAAAATTGTAGATGTAGGGTTTCAATTCCTATATGGTGCGATTGGTGGCTGAATACAAAAAAGCAGTAGGGCATAAACTTTATGGGTTTCAATTCCTATATGGTGCGATTGGTGGATTATTTCGGAATCTGTCAAATTCAAAGTTAAGGCGGGTTTCAATTCCTATATGGTGCGATTGGTGGCTATAACGCCACCTCCTCCTGAGCTGCCACCACCTGAGTTTCAATTCCTATATGGTGCGATTGGTGGATATCCATCCCCGGCAATCTTTTAAAGTTTAGAGTTGTTTCAATTCCTATATGGTGCGATTGGTGGCCTACAACATTTAACACAAGCGAGTTTAAGCTAACAAGTTTCAATTCCTATATGGTGCGATTGGTGGCGCAGGTAGAGCCGGGATAAAAAATCCATTCGGTTGTTTCAATTCCTATATGGTGCGATTGGTGGCGGCCGCTGGCATCAGCATCAAGGAATAGATTAATGGTTTCAATTCCTATATGGTGCGATTGGTGGTACTCAAGAATATAATTGTACTTATCAAATACTTATTAGTTTCAATTCCTATATGGTGCGATTGGTGGGTTGTGAGATTGCGCGCTGATAAAGAGTTGCCACTTGTTTCAATTCCTATATGGTGCGATTGGTGGTGTCTATACTCAGGAGATACGAATTAATATTTATAGCGTTTCAATTCCTATATGGTGCGATTGGTGGTAAGGCTCGGGTGCTTGTGTAGTGTAGTCGGTTTCGTTTCAATTCCTATATGGTGCGATTGGTGGTTCAGGGTACAAAACGAAACCGTTAAGCGGCAGTATTGTTTCAATTCCTATATGGTGCGATTGGTGGCATCTGCAAAGACGTTGCAATGTCTTCTTGTATCATTGTTTCAATTCCTATATGGTGCGATTGGTGGACAAAAAACCAGAATTAATCTTAGCTTATCCTGAAAGTTTCAATTCCTATATGGTGCGATTGGTGGTCCGGCCTGTAAGTTGAGACCATGACCGCCTGAAGCGTTTCAATTCCTATATGGTGCGATTGGTGGTTGGCCTGCCAGAACGGAAAACGGGTTTGTAACTTAGTTTCAATTCCTATATGGTGCGATTGGTGGTTCTGCATAAATGCTTAATTTGTTTCATTAAAAATGTTGTTTCAATTCCTATATGGTGCGATTGGTGGTTAGCTATTACATTACTAACTTTAGCTAGTTTAAGGCGTTTCAATTCCTATATGGTGCGATTGGTGGATCTATTTTATTTTGCATCCACGCCCGGCAGTTACTTGTTTCAATTCCTATATGGTGCGATTGGTGGTAGAGGGCAAACAGGCCGTAAAATGACCGTGTATGAGTTTCAATTCCTATATGGTGCGATTGGTGGTTAGTTACGAGGTCGATAGAAAGACCGGTAATATGGAAGTTTCAATTCCTATATGGTGCGATTGGTGGCTTTTACGGATATAAACCAAACAACGGTTTTACCTATGTTTCAATTCCTATATGGTGCGATTGGTGGTCAGACAACAACGGAGGGGTCGGCCTTTGGTTATCCGGTTTCAATTCCTATATGGTGCGATTGGTGGTAAGTCCTGATACACTTGTGATTTAGCAGCTGTCAAGTTTCAATTCCTATATGGTGCGATTGGTGGCATCGAAATAAAGGCCACGTTTGTGGCCTTATTTTTTGTTTCAATTCCTATATGGTGCGATTGGTGGCATAGAACAAGTAGAGAGAGGGCAAAAGGAACTCAGTTTCAATTCCTATATGGTGCGATTGGTGGTACAGCAGAAGTGTACGTAGATTGCTCAGGGCCATGTTTCAATTCCTATATGGTGCGATTGGTGGCGGCAATGTAACCGGAACGCTGCCAACGCAATTTGAGTTTCAATTCCTATATGGTGCGATTGGTGGACAGTATCGCATCTAAGCAACACCGTTATAATAAAGTTTCAATTCCTATATGGTGCGATTGGTGGGGTTGAGAGCAACAGACAAAAAGAAGAGATAAGAAAAGTTTCAATTCCTATATGGTGCGATTGGTGGCTCCGTATCGGCGTTTAAGTTCTTCGACTTCCTCCTGTTTCAATTCCTATATGGTGCGATTGGTGGTCCGGTTTATTCGGAGTAAGAAACGAATAGCTAAAGTTTCAATTCCTATATGGTGCGATTGGTGGAGGGCAAAGAAAAGGCACCGAAGACGAACGCCACCTCGTTTCAATTCCTATATGGTGCGATTGGTGGAACCCAAGGCTTCTTCAGTCGCAAGCATTTTAGTAGTGTTTCAATTCCTATATGGTGCGATTGGTGGCGATATGGGCCAGCGTTGGCTCTGGAGGAGTTTATTCGTTTCAATTCCTATATGGTGCGATTGGTGGTTCAATAAATTTTGTGCGTTGGCAGAAACAATCAAAGTTTCAATTCCTATATGGTGCGATTGGTGGAGGTTGTACCATGCCGTATGTAAAGACTCATGGTTCAGTTTCAATTCCTATATGGTGCGATTGGTGGTCTCCTTTATCAGCATTTGCCAGGTCCTTATATTTCGTTTCAATTCCTATATGGTGCGATTGGTGGTGCCTTTTGTGCTGTTGGGCAGTGTAAATGACTCGCTGTTTCAATTCCTATATGGTGCGATTGGTGGTTAAACTGCCTTTTAATGCAAAAGGGCTTAATCTAATGTTTCAATTCCTATATGGTGCGATTGGTGGCCGTTGAAAAAACGGCTCAGATGATGTAAAAATAGGGTTTTTGGATGGAAAAATCAATGAAAAAGTCGTCGATGTATAATGATAGGATTTTGCCTGTACATCGACGACCATTGATAATCAGCAAGTTGCCTGCTGAGTGTTATTTTTTCAGTATGTCAATGAACTGTTTTTATAGGCACCGACGACACCCCCCTACAGAAAGTTATCGGTTCTCATCCTTTCAATACCTATAATTTCTTTGTCGAGCCACCTTTCTTCACGGCTCTTAAAAATAATAATACTGTCGGTTTCTTCATTCATTATCTTCTTTGCGCCTATCAGCATTTCCTTCAGCTTTACTTCAGTTATTTCCCCTTCAAACACCGAATTCTGAATCCAGTTCAGGTACTTCCGGCAAAACTTAAGCATTTTGCCGACCCGCTTTTCGCCTATGTCATAAACAAGAATCACATACATAGCAGTTTATTGTTTTTCCGTTAATGGGTCACCACAGCATCCTGAATGGTTTATATTCTTCTATACCCAAAATATGTTTTTGTAGCTTGTAGCACTCTAGCTTTATTAACTGCTTGTATGATACATTGCGGCTCAGTTTCCGGTGCCTGAAAGTCTCTTTTAGTTTTTCTTCAAAGGCTTGCACAAATGTTTTCCGCGCCGAGTCTTTCATAACACAGGCATTTAGCTCTTTTCTGAAATCGCCAGCTTTTATCTGATGCTTGTTCAGAACCGTAAATATGAGCCTGTCAATCAATATAGGTTTAAAAATCTCGGCCAGGTCTAAGGCCAGAGAATATCTTCGATAGCCGGGTTCATGCAAAAAACTGATGGTGGGGTTTAGTTGTGTATGATAGATCTGGCTCAGGCAAGCCGTATAGCATAGCATGTTGCCGAACGAAATCAAGGTGTTAATCTCGTTGGTTGGCGGTTGTTTTGTGCGGTTCCCCATTTCAAAATCGTTGATTATCTCATCAAAGCCTGAGTAATATGCCTGCCTGATATTCCCTTCAATGCCCATCAGTTCATCAATTTTTGTGGCACCGGGTATAAGTACGGTATAGCTGCTGATACGGTTAATGGCCTCTGCCAGATTCCGGCCCCGGTTGGCATAATAACTCAGATTTTTGAGCATATTAAACGCCGCACCGTCAATAATTTTACGGGCAATTATAAGTCGTTTTTTGTCAGAACTGTAATGCTTTGTCTGGTCTATCTGCATTTTGCCTGCCAGCAGATAATCTTTAGACATAAAGGAGCCTGTGTAATGCTCGTAATAATCGAAAAAATGAACAGATACATGGTTCTTACCCAGGAAATTATACAAAGCAGAATTGGCATCGAGGCTACCAAAACAATAGATGTTATCTACGGTTTCAATGGGAATGTAACGCGTTTGCCCTTCCACGTTATTTTCGTCGATAGGGGTAAAACTAAGCGTATTGTCGCGGCGCGACATCCTGCCCGGATTAAACAAGTAGTATGTTTTTTTCATGATTCAGGTTTATTCTTCTCCAACCCAGCAAAATTCAAAAAAACTGCAAGACTTACATTTACTGACAGGCAGCCTGTCGGGGCAATGGCTCAGGGTAGCAATTTCATGAGTTTTTATAATAAGCGCTTCCAGTTGTTGTTGGTCAGAAGCCGAAAGGCTTACTTTTTCAGTAATACGAAGTTTTGGGTACTCAAGCAGCCCATAGTCGGCCCGGATACCGTTAAGCCGCAGCACATATAAATAAAACTGCACCTGCGCTACGTGGGCGTGCTCTTTTGCGTTTGATTTTTTTATTTCATGCACCACACCCGTTGAGGGGTCAAAGAAATCTATTTTTGCTGCCAGCGATATAAACTGGTAAGCAGGGTGGGGGAATTGCGCCGACACCTCAATTTCGGTGTATCGTTCGGCACGTTGGGGGTAGCTTTCCTGCCCTATGAGCCTACCCTCAGCAACTATCTCAGAGGTATGTTCCATCCGGATGCCGTTGGCGTGTAGCCAGACTTTCCGGTAACAAACCATCAGATAATTGATGAGGGTAGCTGTGATGGGCATGGTTTATAATTGATTCTCGTAGTCAAAACTTGTTAAAAGCTCTATCAGCTTTTCTTCTGCTTTTTCGAGGGCGTCTGAAGTTTCTCCTTTTGTTTGTATGTATCCTCCGGCTTGAAGTGTAATAAATGTGTTTACACCTTTCAGGTTTTCTTCAATAATTGGATTGGCTTTGTCTGAATCTTCTTCCGATAATTTTGCTCTAATGCTACCTGCTATCAGATTTGCATTATCACTAATTGATATTGCTAAAGTATCCATTAAGCTAAATGTTCTTGCCTGATTTGAGGTGATTCTCCAGTCAATGATTGCTTTAGCTAATCCTTTAATCCATTCTTTTCTTAATTCTTTTGGTGCTACAAGACATTTGCCAAATACGTTTTCCGATTCTTTCCATCCTTCTTCTTTTAGTTTATCAATAGTCTTATCTGACATTTCAGGTTCAAAACTATTTAATGAGACAGAAAATAAGCGTCTTAAATCAATTGCTATATCTGAAACAAACAAGCCTGAGGCTCTATCAGATGCATTTAGCCATTTTCTTGTTAGGCTTCGGTCTTTTCCGTCTAATAAGTCATTTATATCCTCATCTGACAATTGATTGCCTTTTTCATCTCTCACAACGATTAGATTATTAGGTCTTTCGCTTCTATCAAAAGATCCAGCTTCTTTTTGCATTCCTGCCAATAGTGGGTGTAAAGCTCGCATTGCAGAGATAGAAAGAGGGCTTCTTCTCTTTAGAGTCCTTTCTTTTTTAACCCCTTCAAGAGCTTTGGAAGCTTTCATCCATCCTCCAAATAATTGGTCTGCGAAAGTCGGATCACAAGTGCCAAAGACCTCTCCTTCATTGATTTCTTTCTTACCTTTTACATTTACAATTTCAGATATGAATGTAGTTGGAGAAGGCTTTTGATTAATTGCATCACATAATGTTTCAATTAATGAGCGTTTTACTTGTTGTCCACTTGAGAAAGGAATTCTTCTTCCAAATTGATTATCATAATAATATTTTTGGCCATCTGCAACACAAAACACTGTGTGTTCTGCTCGTTTTAAAGTTCTGATATAAATAGTATTCATATTTTTATTTAGTTTTTATTATTTTTTTCAACAAATGTGTAGTCAAATTTTAGTAATATGTGAAAGTATTCAAATTCTTCATTTGTCATCAAATGAGTTTCATTTCTAAAATTCCTAAGTTTTAATCTATCTTCTTCTTTTTCAAAGCCTTCTATCATTTCTGTCAGATTTGTTAAAAAAGCTTTTTTTGTTTTCGTTGAGAATAATTTTTCTAATAGAGTTTTTCTATCATTCTTACTCCCGCGGTTTCTATACTCTAAAAAGGTCTCCGCCAATTCAAGTGTATAATCTGTTATTTCATCTTTGTTTTTTGATATCATTGCTATAAGCCAGGTTTTATATGCGTAATAATTAAATGTATCTTCTTCTTTCTTTAATGAAATAGTTTTATCTTCTTTCATATACTTAACAAGCCCTTCAGGCCTAAGTGCTTGCAATCCTATACTGCCAAGCTCACAAGCGCGTTTAATGTGCATCCCAAAAAGAGCTTCAAAGCGCTTTTTGTCAGTATTTAGTTCTCCGAATAATTGGCGATAAATATCAATTATTCTAGTGCCAGATTTTAGATAAAAAGGTATAAACCCTATAGTTTTGTTAGTTTGACCGAATCCGTATACGTAACCAGTTAATTCGCCTTGTGGATACAATTGAGAGAGACTAAAGAAAAGTTCTGACCAGTTTACAGTATTAACCTCTGCCAATGACTCACTTACAGCAAAGATTTTTTGATTAGTTAATTCAGTAAAATCAAAGTCTTCCCTGTATTCATCTTTATCTAATGAATATTTCAACCACTGTCCATTCCAAGTATTTATTTGATTCCCCCTAAGTTTATCTAACCCATCATCTTCTAAGTATTTTCTATAAATTTTCCATCCTTCGAAAGTCTGTAAGGTAATTTTAGCATCATTATAAAGTATGGAAAACCCACCGGCTACTCCAATCCCTAGACCGCTGCCAATCCATGATAAGTAAATGTCATCGGGTGTTGTTGGTATAACTAAATCACTAACCAGGCCAGACGTGCTTGCGTATTCTTTTAATTCAGATGCAGGGAAACCGAGTGCAAAACTTGCGTCAGGTTCTGAATTTTCAACCTTTTCGAATAAGTTTTCGAGCTTCTCAATTCTTTCAGTATGAGTCAAAAGTTCAGGTTTTTGGCCTGTTTTCATTTGAACAAACGGAGAGTTGGTCACCCATTGCATATATTTAGCGTGATTATAGAATAACTCAAAATAAACTTCCTCAAAAAACTCTTTCGGAGATTTATTTACTTCATATTTTGCATTATATGCTTCTAAAAATGTTTTTCCAACAACGGTTGTTATCATAAAATTTGAAACTTAGAGTTAAAATTTTCTTCTTTTATTTCTTTAACAAATAGTCCTTTTTCTAGGTCATAGGCTTTATCAGGAATAATAAAAGGTTTATTCCCTTTTTCTGATTGATTCATTTTGCATACTGAAAAGTATCTGACGGGTATTTCCAATTCAAGCCTCCTTTCAAAGTAAGAATTTTCGTATTCATCCTGGTCTGATTCACGAATACATGATACGGAATCAATTTCAAGTAGTTGCATTAATATGGGTTCTCTACTATGGGTGAGTTTATCAATGCTAATTCTTCCATCAGACTTAAAAACTGCATGCTCTTCAATCTTTAAAAAGTTGATTTCTGTAAAAACTGTATCGATTTTTTGTTGAAGTTCACGTTCTTTAAGAATTTCGCCATTGCTTAATACATTGAAAGTCCGTTTCAAAATTTCAATGTCATAAGGTTTAGCATCCTTAGTGCTTTCAGGCGGAGCAATCACAAAAACATCTTTTATTGTTTCTGCATTTTCTGTAGTTCTTTTTCTATTTATTCGGCCAAACCTTTGAATAAGAGCATCTAAAGGAGCTGTTTCAGTTATCATAACATCAAAGCTTATATCCAGACTTACTTCAACAATTTGCGTGGAAACAACTATACATGCTTTATTTGAAGTATTAAATGTCTGTATCGGATTTCCTTCATTATCCAAGCCAATTAAATCTAGTTCTTTTTCATTTCTGTCACATCTTCTAAACCTGCTATGCAATAAAAGTTTATCAATTTCAGGATAGGACTCTTTAATCAAATCATAAACTTGCTGAGCTTTGTCAACAGTATTTAAAACGATTAGAACTTTCTCGTTATGAGTTGTTGAATTTGATATAATCTGATTAGCATCTTCAAATGAGTTAATTTTAAATACCCTGTGTCGATTAAACTTGTCTAGTTCTTCGTCTGAAAGGCTGGTTTCAAGTACATCATTTCCTAATAGCTCGATTATTTTTTTATATAGAATTGTTGGCATTGTAGCAGTTCCAATATGGATTCTACAATCATTTGCCTTTAAGATTTCAATTAGTTTTAAAACTATTGATTGAGAGATACCTGAATAAGTATGAATTTCATCTAGAATAATATCACAACTATTTAAGTCAAGCAGTAATGCTTCATATCCTTTCATTCCAAAAGCAATTGCTGCCAATTGATGAGGAGTAAGAATTTTAATTGAGGACCCAAATAATGATTGTAAAACGCTTTCTTCTTCTTCATCGTTTTTTCTTTTCACAACACATGAAGCAGCATGTAAGACCCTAATGTCGAGTTCCGGATTAGTATCTTTAAGTGAATGTGCAACTCTTTTAAACATTGCATTAATTGATGCCTGAAAAGGTAAAGTATAAAACACTCTCCCTTTACATCTTTTAAAAAGGTAGTCAGTCTTGCCTGCACCTGTGCATGCTACAACTATGGTGTGTTTTTTTTCTGAGCGGAAATTATCAATTAATGATAAAGGATATAAAGCACTTGTTCTATTGAAAAAACAGAGATTTGGGTTTTTAAAAGCTTTTTTAATATGTTTTTCTGTATCATTAATAACGGCAGAAGCAAAGTGGTCTGCTCCCATTAGAAGTCCACGCCATTCTGAGTAACCCCTTTCTTTCGTTTTTTTCTTACAATATGTTATTACAAAATCTATGTTTTGAAGTGCTTGCGCCTTTGTAATAGTTGAGGCATGTATTCCTAAATTATTTAATAATTCAATGGCTTTAACGCTCCACTCTTCCCATTTTCCTAAATGATAATCCAAATAATCGTATCCTTTTTCTAAATCAAGTAGACCCTTTTCGCCTGCATCATTTTTTACAGATTTATGATGCCCAATAATCATTTCTATTAAAACTTCGTATTCGTCAGCAGGAAATATTGATAAAAAGAATAACGAGCTGATTTCGTGTCTGAATGTTTTACTTTTCCTCGCATTGCTAAAAAGACGCTCTTGAAACGCAGGATGTGCCTTGCCAATATCATGTAAAATAGCTCCTTTGTATGCTAATTCTTCATTTTTTTTAAGGTGTTTGGCAAATGCTTTAGCAGCAAATGCTACATGCAAAAGATGATCCTCCAAAGAAGTCCATTCCGGGCCTGATTTAGCGTATAACTTTTCCATTAGAATTGTTTTACAGGTGTGCCAACTATTTTAAGCCATCCATGCATTACGTCATTCGTTAGTCTGTGATAGCCGGCAATGAATGATTTTTCGTTTTTTTCAAAGATTAATTCATAGCCTGCAAATCGCTCAGTATCATTGTTGAAGTCGTATTTCGATACTTCTTCGAGTGATACTGGGAGCATTAAGTCTTCATTTCTGACAAGACAGATATGCTGGCTTAATGCTAATTCAGCATCTGCTTTAGTTAAAAAGGCAAGATGAAGCACAGGCTCTAATAAGATGCCTCTCAACAAAATAGCTTTAGGTCTATCGAAAAGAATTTGCTTTCCTTGTCGGGTAGAATTCCAACCTCGGGTTTGAATGACTTCTTGCTGAGAACTGATTTGAGTATATGAAAGTCTATGCCCAACTATCTTTTTTATTCCATTTTCTGATAACAACTCCGGAAACAACTTTTTTTCAATGCCTTCTACAATAGATGGCGTTAAAAATTGCTGAGAGAAAGTTTCACTGTCTCTTACCGCTGTCCATGGTTTAATAAAACCAAATTGACCGCTGTATTTAACTACATAGTATTTTTCCATAATTCTTTAATTTTAGATTAGTGAGCCAAAGCCAATACCTGTAGAATTACCTACACCTACATTCCAAGCAAAAGCAAGTTGCTCAGGTGTACCTTTAATAATCACTGAGCACATAGACCCTTTATTCTTAATTCCTTTATAAGTGCAGCCTTTTATATGAGGGCTGGCATACGATTCATCAAATTTTACTTCAACGCTTTCACTTGATAGTCCTGCTTGCTTAAGCTTATTGATTAGGGTTTGGGTGAGAAAAATGTTGGCTTCTGAATCGTTATAAAAGTAGAATTTCGCATCCTTCTCTCCCGAACGAGGCCTTTTTATAAATACCGGGCTGCCTAACGAAAACGAGTGTTCATTGTTGAAAACAGGTTCTTTTTCAAGGCTTAGGGATATGATTTTCATCCCCCAGCCAAAATCATTATCTGTCTGGATACTTTGAATGATTTTTTTAATATTCTGGCTATCAAAACAACTAATAAAGTATTGGCTGCCATTAATAAAGTTTAGGCCCTTTTTACCTTCCTGTTTGCCTTTCTTTAGCCATGAGAATGAATAAAGAGATAATTTGTCATGCACCTCATTGTGTCCTAGCCAATAATGCAGTTTGCTGACTTGCCTCTCTTGATACGTAAAAGGCACTGTCTCTTTATTTTGGGATAAGTGAATGTGTAATCTCATTATTATATTCATTTTTTACGTTTCAAACTTAAACTCCTGCATGGTGCAATATTTGCCCTACCATAAATTTTTTAAATAAAAGTTTTAAGGTATTATAGCTTTTATAGATTATCATTTGTAATAAAGCAGAAACCATTGCATAATTCACATTCTTTAAAATTACTAATATGTAATTTGCCGCAATTGAGGCAAAACATCGGCTTATTGATTAATGGCGCTGTGTTATCTTTCATCTTAATTTATTTATAGGACAAACGTAGTACTAAATAAATTAAGAACCAATTATAAATAAATATTAAATTTATTTTTTTTTAGAATTACCCAGCCATATTTTGTGTTTTATTTTTAAATAGAGAGTAACTTTGTGATTGCTTTGTAAATAGTAAGGAATTGAAAAATTATTAATAAGTATTAATAAAAATCGGACCGTATTTGCAAAGCTTTTTTTGTATCTCTTAAGTAATAAAAATAAGAATTTCTTGCCCTACCCCTAAAACTTTATCCCCTGCACCTTCTTATTAATATGTTCAATGAGTGATTCAGGCTCAACAATCTCAACTATGTATTCTGAGTGACCCAAAATGAAGTTGCTGATGCCCTTAAACTCGGCATTTACTTTGCACTCAAAATGGTAGATGTCTTTCTCTGTGCTGCTTGGCTGTATATACGCCTGCGAAACCGGAAATTTATCTATCAGTTCGTTCACTGCGCCGGTCTTTAGTTTTAAGTGTATATATACCTGCTGGTCGCTGACTATTCTGAAGGGGTCTGTTGCCGCTACATGGTGCAAGGTCTCGTGTTGCCAGTTTTCAGTTTGCAGTTCTACTCGCTCAATTCTCGAAATCCTGAAATGGCGTATCTCTTTCCTTTCCAGGTCATAGGCATGCAGTATGTCTTCTTTGGTACTTATATGAAATGGCTCAACCACACGGTTGCTTACCTGGCTGCTCATGGTCGAGCGGTAGTTAAGCAGTGTCGTTACGCGTTTTTGTTTTCGGGCTTGTTCAAGCAGATTGGCCTTGTCAAGAAAAGTTCTTGAAAACAAACTGCTGCCCAGTTTTGATACGTCATAAATGCGCTCCAGCTTAGACCTTATTTTCTCAAGCCGTTTGTCGGTAGCGTTGGCTTTGGTGAGTGCTTCAAGTAAGAACTCTTTCTCTGGCCCGGTAAAAAACAGCACGTCTTCAAGGTGTTCCAGCGATTTGTCCGAGACCAGGTAGTATCGGTATTGTTTGTCATACTTTAATGTAAACCACGCGTTTTTTAGCTCATCAAAATCTTTTTTGATGATAGATTGGCTCACATTATACCGGGCGGCCAGCATTTTAATGGTATAATGGCACGGTTGCTCCAAAAGATTTTTCAGGATCCCTAATAGCCGGTTTTTAGGGCTATTGTCGTGGAAGACATTCATCAGCTTGTTGTTTTATACAATTTCCAGAAACCCCATGCCTGCCGCCGAGGTGTATTTACCTATGCCACCGTAAAATCCTGCTTCTATTATTCCGGCTGGGGCGGTTAAATCAAAACTAAAATTTTCGTAGCCTTTAATTTTAGTTTCGTCGTTGCGGTCTTGCTTAATCCAGATGAGCTTAGAACGCATCTTTTCGGTATCAATGAGCTTAATCCTGATTAGCTTATCAAGCGTGGCGGTATCTACGTCTATACTTTTGCCGTGTACCGACTCATATTTATCAAACAGGTTCTGTACTAAGTATCTGGCAAACCGGGGGTCAGTAGGGGGTAGGTATTCGTCGGTACCGTCGACGCGTTTTTCGGCTATCACCATTGGCGAGGCGGCTTTAAAGCGCATGGGTACATTGGCAAAAGCTGGCGCAGGTAACGATTCAACTGAAGATATGATGAAATCGGCCTGGTATTTTTTGTTGTAAATGCTGATTTGCTGATTGTTAAAGAGGCCAATAATGAAGTCTTCGGCTGCTTTATCAATGAAGAAAGAAACGGTAATATATATGGGTTGGTCAGATAACAGCATAAAGTCGTCGCCCTTTTCAATCGCTTTGGCTTTTTGAGGTACAACAAACTTTGAGAACGTAAAATGTTTAAAGGTTTTGGTAGAATCCTGAGTGCGATAGCCTTTCTGATGCAGAAAGGCGGCATAGGAGGCATCTGATTCTTTGATACGGGTGTATATCCAGCTTGAAAAAGGATGGTTATAATTAAGAGTAAGTTTTTGCCCCGGGTTAGTGGGCTTTAAGGTAAGTTTAAATCTCATAGCAATTTGTTGTTCTGCGAAGCAATGATAACAAAAAAATGCGAATTGACCAATCTTTAATCCGGATTATTGTATCTGATTATTCGCCCCGGGTTACCCACTACCACGGCGTTATCCGGCACGTCTTTTATGATTACAGCTCCTGAGCCTATAAGAACGTTCTGGCCCACAGAATGAACACCGGTAGACAAAGTACACCCCTGCCCGCAGAACGTGTTTTGGCTCACGGTTATGCCCGCCCCAATGTTTGTACCCTGCGAATAAAAACTACCCTGGCCTAAAATAGTATGATGTGCTATGTTTACACCCATGCTGATCATTACGTAGTCTTCAATGGTAGAAAACGGCATAATGTTGCAATCTGGTAGGGCATATACTGTTTTTCCGATTGCGACAGATTCATGAATCTGTGAACTTTTATGAATGAATGACGGCAGACTATAGCCGGCGGCTTCCAGTTTTTTTATCAGGGCTACTCTGGTTTGATTATGCCCAATCGGAACGAAAATATGAACTGAATTGTCAATGTTGCTGGTTATATAATCAAAATCACCGATTACTGGCACCCCACAGAAATTCTTCCCGATGAGCTCTTTATTATCGTCAACAAACCCAATTACTTCATATTCTTCTTTTAGATACTCACAATAAACCTGTCCGTAGGTTCCGGCGCCAATAATTAAAGCTTTATAATTCATTATCCTTTAGTAAAGTATTTATTCGTTTTTGCTTGCCTGTTTAAGGCATTTATAATAATGGTGGATTATCTCAATACTGTGTTTCTTCAATTTCCAGACAGCTGCCCAATATGGTTTCCTTTTTACTCAGCCATCGATTAGTGAAAGCTATATTCAATTTCTTTAATACACTTATTGTAATTTTTTAATTATGCCCATTAAACGGAACCGTGGTGGCGTATCCCTGCTTACTAACGCCTTCTTTTAAGAACACTTTCTTTAATGTCAGGTATGCAATTTTGGCATCCAGCGCAAGGCACAGGTGGTCAATATAATATACATCCATTTCAAACTTGGCAGTCCATGAGATGTCATTTCTGCCATTTACCTGTGCCCAACCCGTAATACCCGGGCGTACATCATGGCGGCGCTTCTGGGTATCATTATATAAGGGCATATAATAGGTTCGGAGGGGTCTCGGGCCAATTAAGCTCATATCTCCTTTTAATACATTGATTAGCTGGGGGATTTCGTCTATTGAACTTTTACGTATAAAAGCGCCCATTTTTGTTAGTCGCTCGGCATCAGAAAGCAAGTTGCCGTGTATATCTTTTTTATTGTTCATAGACCTGAATTTTATAATACTGAATACCCTGCCATTTTTGCCGGGGCGGGGCTGTAAAAAAAATGGGTTTCCCTGATTAGCTATAAACAGGCCTATCGTTACCACTATTAGCACAGGGCTTAAAACGATAATGCCAA
Organism: Emticicia sp. 21SJ11W-3; assembly: GCF_024138715.1. GTDB lineage: Bacteria > Bacteroidota > Bacteroidia > Cytophagales > Spirosomataceae > Emticicia > Emticicia fluvialis. The sequence goes on along the minus strand of NZ_CP092074.1, from coordinate 4,499,741 downwards.
GCGCAGAAATAAGGAGGTCCAGAAAGTGTTTAATAAAAAACCTGTACATCTATTAAAACTAAATGTTGATTTCAGTTGAATAAAAAGATTTTGTTTTTTGCATCACTCAGAAGAATGGAATACAACTTCAGGTATCAGACTGATATTGGATAAACAATGAAAGTATGGCTATATGGTTTAAATACAGAACTGACCTGGCAGACGTATCATTTCAAAGCAAGCCTCGAATCCTGTTACCGACGGGCTCTTCTGATATGGCCTCATAAATTCCCCAGTTGTCATTGCCTTCAATAAGTGTAGGGCCGGTTGGGGTCATGGCAATGTCCCAGCCTACGGTTCTAACGCCTGGTACTTCAAGGGCGGCTTTTTTTACCATCTCAATGGTTTCTTTCCAGAAAGGGACTTTCACTCCTGTAATAGCGTTGCCTGTAACCGGATGATTTGCATACCTTTCTTTTGTAAAAGGGTCTCTTACTTTGGCCAGGTTATCAATCTCACCCGTTTCAAGTTTTATATTAGAGCTAAGCCCGCCATTGCTGAAATTATCTATGGGGGTGTTCCAGCCAAAGCGTATAATAGCAACCCATACTTCAACAAATGCCTGGTCGTTAACAAATGTTACAATCCGGATTGTGTTGACAGATATAGGGTTAATGTTTTTCAGAACAGGGTGCTGGTCTACGAATGATTCAAAAAGAATATATCCTTCCTTATAAAGTTTAAGAAGTGCCTTGTGGGCATCTATACCGTCAACGGTTACTTCATTGCCAGCAAAAGTTAAATCTAAAACTTTAACCTGCTTACCTGAGTTGCCTAATGGTATTTTGGTTACAATCTTGTAGAATTGGTTCTTGCCTGCCCATTGCAGTAGGCCTTCAATATCTTTTTCTGACTTTACAACCCAATAAGGGTAAGTAAAATAGTTTTTGAATCGCGCTCTGAACTTTACTTTGTCTTGAAAAACAGAGCAGTCTTTTGTATTAAACTTTTGATGAAACTGGTGCAGGTGCCAAACATCGGTGAAGTCCGGGCGTCTTGTATCTTCATTAAACAAACCCAGATAAAAATAATCCAGGAGCTTGGTGTTGTATTTAAAAAGGCATACGGCTATATCCTTATAAATTTCGGTTATTGAAAGACCCCTCTCTGCGCTTAGTTTTTTTACAAGGTTATGAAGTTCTCTAAAATCAGTTTTAATTATATTATAGGCTAAGTATTTAATATGCATTAGCTATGGCTTATTTTTCGAATAATTACCTAAAAGTCCTACAAATAGTACTTTTAAAATTAAAATTACAAAATTTTATAAATTAGAAAAGTATTTTATGCACTTTTTGGATTTAGGGTAAGTCCACTAGCGTTGGGTAAAGGTTTTTTTTGCCACTTGCGGACTGGTTTTTTTTGCAGTTCTTGTCCTGTTACTAGCTCTACAATGGTTTTGCCCCAGTTGTCGTTGCCCTCAATAATTGTAGGGTCGTTTGGGGTTAAGGCGATGTCCCAACCTATGGTTCGTACCGATGGAATTTTGAGCGCAGCTTTTTTTGCCATTGTCAGGGTTTCATGCCAGAAAAGTATTTTACTGCCGCTTATAGGTGCATTTGTACAGGGTGCCTGTGGTAAGTTTTTGTTTGAAATGGGTCTTTAACCCTGGCCAGGGTTTATTTCTGCTCTATCAATGATTCAAAAAAGGTTGTAACCTTTACCGTAGAGCGATTTAGGGTAAATGCGGGTATCTACGCCGTCAGTAGTTTGTGTTTTGGCAAGCGGACAATTTTCATAAAAACAATTGTAGAAGAGTAAGGCAAGAACAACTAAATAGTTAATACACCCGGAACAGACGCACGTTTCCGGGTGTATCAGAAGGTATTTTGTAATTAAAGGAAGGGTTAGATATTAAGAATTATCCTTTATCCATGATTCAATACTTGTTTTCTGGAAATGTAAACGGGCAGTTATTACTAATGCAATAATTGGCCCCAGAGATAAGCCGATAAAAAGAAACAAAACAAAAATTACAAATAGTGCATAAATACTCCACCCAATTTTTTTTAAATCTTCTTCGTAAATATCGTAACCTGTTAGTTTCATTGCGCAATAACTTGCATAGACTAAAATCAGCCAGGACAGTACTTGAAGAAAAGCCATTTTGTCAACAGTTAAGGCTACCAACAAGCTTAACAAAATGCCTAGAATACAAACAATAATGGCAACAATAGCTGCAATTTTTAGGGTTTTCCGGGTAAACATAGGTCAACGGGTTTAGGTTTATAACTTTTTTAATCTCTAATATTCAGGTATTGAATAAGGTTATTCAATATCAGCAAATTTCCCGAATACTAAATTATTGTGCCGTAAGTATTTTCTTATTTGCCAGCATTTAAAAGGAAATTGTACTTTGAGCGGCCTTCCTTATTTTCATACCTGTTATAACCAAAATTAGCCATTGCTACCCATCAATAAAGTCTGAGTAACATTGACTAAAATTTATAAATGCTTACCCGAAGTAATTTAATAGCAATTTTCAGGCTGCTTATTTCGCAAATGTCAACCTTTTAGCAAATTTCTGTGCTTTCAAAGACAGTTCTGTCGCTAAAAAACAATGGTCCTGGGTCATAGCGGTTTCGGTTCTGTTTACAATATCGCTTACCAGCTGGCTGCCAAATGGCAGGGGGGCATTGCTGCAATCGATGTACTCGGTTTTCTGATTGTTTACCAGATACAGGTTATTGCCTTTGTCTTTAATGGCAATATCTATATTCTTACGTATTTCAATATACCCTTCCGTCCCAAGAATCGTCAATCGGCCATCGCCCCATGTTTTTAGTCCGTCTGGCGTAAACCAGTCTACTCTAATGTATCCTGTGCCTCCGTTACCTTTTACCATGGCATCGCCGAAATCTTCAAATAACGGAAATTCAGGGTGGTTCAGATTACCTGTCTGAGAGCTCACAATCTCGCCTTTGGTAGAACCTGTGAAAAACAAAAACTGATCAAACTGATGCGAGGCAATATCGGTAATGATGCCCCCGAATTTATTCTTGTCAAAAAACCACTCAGGGCGGGTTTTAGTATTCATTCTATGTGGCCCAAGCCCAATGGTTTGCACAACCTTGCCAATGGCGCCGGTTTTTATCAGTTCGCCTGCTTTAACGGTAGCACGGTTTTCGAAACGCTCACTAAACATAATAGAATAAATACGTCTGGTTTCTTTTTGCACTTTTCTTACCAGGGCCAATTGCTCAAGGCTGGTTATACCGGGTTTGTCAGCCATAAAATCTTTGCCATGCTGCATGGCTTTGATGCCTATCGGTGCCCGTTCGCTGGCTATTGCAGCGCTCAATATCAACTGGGTTGATTTATCTTCCAAAACTTCCTTCTCGCTGCCAGCTTGTTTTACGTCCGGGTATCTTTTTACATAAGCCGCCAGTAAATCAGGTTCTTTTGCGTAAACCGAGACAAGCTGCCCGCCTCCACGAATAATGGCCTCTGTCATGCCATATATGTGGCCATGGTTAAGGCCGATTACCGAAAAACGAATGCTGGGTTCAAGATTACGGTGTATATAAGGTGCTTCAACTGTGGCAGACTTTGCAGCAATTTCGTTCACAAGGCTCGACGAAAGTACAATACCTGCTGTACTTGCCAGACTATCCTTTAAAAATTTGCGTCGGTTATTGGGGTTGTTCTCCATAGTTTAATCAGGTTAATTTTATCGGGTTTTGGTTGCCACTTTCAGGGCTTGCGTAGTGGTGTAATATTTGGCAAGCATGTTGGGTACTTCCCAGGCAGGCAGCTTGCCTTGTTTCAGAAACTCAAGGTATTTTTCGGTTACACGACCAAAATGCGCTTCGTGACCTTCTTTGTATCTCTCTGGTATTTCAACCTCCCAGCCTTTGGCGATTTTCTTGAGGCTAACACCCGGAAACTGTTTCTGAACCACCGCTAAAGCTTTCATTAAGTCAGTTTCGTAATTGGCTGCCTTTGTTACAGGCTCAATGTACAGCGTTGGCTTGTAGTTTTGCTCTGCTCCCTGTCTGATTATCAGATTGGCCTTCGTACCACGCATAATAGAATAATGGGTGTCTCCGCCACCCTCCGGCGCCTGATACGCCCATATAACCGATGCTTTGGCATGTACGCCTTTCAGCTGATAGTTGATTTCACCGTTACAGAATACTTTCAGCAGGGTGTCTTTTACCACATCTTTTTTCAGGTAGTCAGGGAAACCTGATAACTTGGTAATGGCCTTAAACTGGCTCAGAGTCATATCGGTTGTCCAGTGGCGGGCATCGTTAATTCTGATGTCTTTTTTATAATCAATAACCTGATTCGGGAAGCATTCCCACTGGATAAGGTCTACCAGGTGCGTATTTACGTCAACAATGCCTTCTCCCTGCTGGGCAATATCCATAAACCAGGCCGGACGGGTAAGCACACTGCCGGATACATACTTATAAAAATGATGCACACTCTCTTTGGTTACGGCAGGGTTATCGGGGGTTCCTTTTTCCAGCTTGCCAAATGCCCCTGGTAACATGGAGAACTCACGCTGAAGCATGGTTGAAATCTCGTAACGCTCGGTCATGATATCATACAACAAAACGTTCTTTTGGGCAGCAGCGGCAAATGTTTGTTTCAATTGCTCGAAATCACCACAGTTGATAATCATCGGCTTATCTGCCAGTACATTGAAACCTGCATTGACTGACTTCTGAAGGTAATCGGCCTTGATACGGTTATTGCCAGCTATTACTACTACGTTTCCGGCCTTATCGGCCAGCATTCTCTCAAGGTAATCATTGCCGGTATATACTTTCTCCTGCCATTGAGTCGGGTTATCCTTACGTGTATTGTAGCCCTGTATGCGTTGCAGGTGGAAATCAAGGTCAGTTCCGGCAGGGGCATAAACATGTACTTCGGGGCTTACTTCCGGATACATATTTTTCTGAACCAATGCAGCGTGAAAATGGCCGGGGTCCAGGGTTATCAGTTTAATTTCTTTTGAAGACTGGGCAGATGCTTCTTTAATGAATAACATACCAAGCGCTAAAGCAAATCCTGTTATCAAGTGTTTTTTTCTCATCAGATATTCTTAGGGTTATTTACGGACTTTAATGGCATAAGCACTTCTTTGCGGGCGAGCAAGTAATGCGTTTGCCTCTTTATCGTTTTTAAAACGTTCTGTTTTGGGGTCCCAGTATAGCTTCCTTTTCAGTTTCATGGCTGCATGGTGCAACAAGCATGCGGTGCATGAACGATGCCCTATTTCGGCCGGAGCAATCGGGTCTTTCCGGCTGGCAATGCTTTCCAGCCAGTTGCCGTGGTGGTCGGGGCTTCCGGTCATGTGTATCTCGTTTGCCCCTATTTCAGACGTTATTATTTTAGGGTCGCTCGCATCCAGTTTCTTGGCAGCATTTTGTTTGGCTATCGGGTCGCTTGAGGTTACAGCACCATCACCACGGGAAACGAAAATCCAGCCGTCTGTACCTTCAAAACGTATGCCGTTCGGAATCTCATTGCTGATAATCATCTCCACTCCGTTTTCATACATGGCATGGGTCGTAAAAATGCCATGTACATTCCATAAACCGCTGGTTGGGAAATCGGCCTTGCCCCATATTTCAATAGGGCCCGAAAGTTCGGTATTCATACCCCAATGAGCTATATCAATATGGTGCGCGCCCCAACCGGTTATCATTCCGGCGCCAAACTGCTCGCAACGCAACCAGCCCGGGCGGTCGAAACCTACCTGCGGGTGTACCCGCTTTTCAGTATAGAACACTTCCGGCGTGGTACCCAGCCACATATCGTAGTTTAGGTTTTTAGGTATAGGCATCTCAGGCTCTTCATTGCCCGAAGGGTCTCCCGGTAAACCCACAAAAACTCTTTGCAATGTACCTATTCTTCCGTTTCTTACCAACTCTACCGCATATCTGAATTGAGAAGTAGACCGTTGCTGGCTGCCAATCTGCACAATGCGGCCTGTTCTTTTTACGACATCGGCCATCATTCGTCCTTCAGCTATGGTAAGTGACGCCGGTTTCTGGCAGTACACATCTTTGCCGGCTTCTACCGCATGTATAACAATAGGCGCATGCCAGTGGTCGGGCGTACTTACAATAACGGCATCAATATCTTTGTTACCCATTAATTCTCTATAATCGCCATAGCCTTTCACCCCGTTAAAGTCTTTTCCGGTCTTTTTGGTATAATAGCCATTTACCAGTTTCTGTGCCGCATCAACCCGGTTGCTGTCAAGGTCGCAAACGGCCATAATCTGTGCGTTTTCATGTTTCCAAACGCCCGGCATGTCATGCCCGCGCGATATCCGGCCCACACCAATGGCGCCCACATTAATGCGGTTGCTGGGTGCGTTTTTACCAAAAACTGAGGCCGGCACAATGGTTGGTACGCCAAAAGCCATTGCCCCTGTTGCCATTAGGCCCTTACTGCCGAGCTCGAGGAATTTTCTTCTTGAAATATCATTTTTTGAATCGTTGTTCATTTCACGCTGTATGTTTATGTTGAATAGAGGTATCAAAAGAAACAGGGATGGTTGCGGCTGTTTTGCCAGCTATAGCCCCGAAAGGGCATTGACAGGCTCACAGCCGCACACTTTAAAATTTCCCTTCCATAGTTAATTGTTTCACGATAGTGCCGTAAGTTTATTTGTGGAATAAGTACCGGAGCTGGTGTATTTAGGGTTTAGGTAATTCTATAAAAAGTACAAAAGAAGCGGCTTTTAGGTGTTGGGGTTGCTTCATCAAAAATACTTCAGCCAGATAATAATCAGTAGAATATTAATGTAAAATTTGTATTAAACAAAGACATTCTGAAACAATTTTAATAAAATATACCGGTTTCGTTTTCGGGAACGTTTCCGGTACGCGTTTAAATGCGCAAAAAAATCAGCCGGTTTTTGTTTGTCTCCATTCCGTAAAAAAATACCCGTAATTGCCAACCGGAAATACCACCAGGCACTTTATTGAAAAAGTATAATTTTTCTTCTTTGAAACCTAAGGCCTGGTATTGTTGTTAAGTATTCGCTTTTTGTTGGTTTTTTATGCGTTTGTGGTCGATATAATAATAAAATGCCGTGTTTCTCGTAAAAAGCCCTAATTTTGTAGTATGATAATAAGACCAGAAAGACCCATAACAGATTGGCTGCCGCTTACCTTGAAAGAAGTGGAGAAAAGAGGCTGGGACGAGGTAGATGTAATACTCGTTTCGGGCGATGCCTATGTAGACCACCCTGCTTTTGGTACGGCTGTTATCGGGCGTATTATTGAGAGCGAGGGTTTCAGAACGGCCATTATTGCTCAGCCGAACTGGAAAGACGATTTACGTGATTTTAAAAAATATGGCAGACCCAAATATTTCTTTGGTGTAACGGCCGGTTGTATGGACTCGATGGTGAATCACTATACAGCTAATAAACGTTTGCGGTCGAACGATTCTTACACACCGGGGGGTGAGGCAGGGTATCGCCCTGATTATGCCACTACGGTTTATACTAAAATACTGAAAGAGCTGTATCCGGATGTACCTGTGTTGATTGGGGGGATTGAGGCTTCACTGCGGCGGGTTACCCATTACGATTACTGGCAAGACAAACTGATGCCTACTATTCTGGCCGATTCGGGGGCAGATTTACTGGTGTATGGCATGGGAGAGCAACCCCTGCGCGAAATACTGAAACTGGTTAAAAAGGGTGTTCCTTTGAACACCATCAAAAATATTAATCAGGTGGCTTATATGCAGGATACTGCTGAGGCCCTACCTGACGACAGAGGCTGGAACACCGTTGAACTGGCAAGCCATGAGGTGTGCCTGGCCGATAAGCTGAAATACGCTGCCAATTTCAAGATTGTGGAGGTGGAGTCGAACAAATGGCAGGCCAACCGCATTATTCAAAAGGTTGGTGCGCAAACATTGGTTATTAACCCGCCGTTCAAAATAATGGACGAAAAGGAAATTGACCAGTCGTTTGATTTGCCTTATACTCGGTTGCCTCACCCTAAATACAAAAAGCGCGGGCCGATTCCTGCCTATGAGATGATTAAGTTCTCGATAAACATGCACCGGGGCTGTTTCGGGGGTTGTAGTTTCTGCACCATTTCGGCGCATCAGGGTAAGTTTATCGCTTCCAGAAGCGAGGAGTCAATCATGAAAGAGGTAGACCAGATTGTTCAGCACCCTGAGTTTAAAGGATACATTTCCGACTTGGGCGGTCCATCGGCCAATATGTACCGCATGAAGGGCAAAGATGAATCTATCTGTGCCCGTTGCCAGGCGCCAAGCTGTATTCATCCGGTTATCTGCTCTAATCTGGATACTTCGCACAAACCCCTTACCCAGATTTACCAGAACGTTGATGCGCACCCGGACGTAAAGAAGGCCTTTGTGGGTTCGGGTATCCGCTATGATTTACTGGTAGATGATTTCAACAAGAACAATCAGGATGGGAATCATGATGCTTATATGGAGCAACTGGTAACCCGCCACGTTTCGGGTCGACTGAAAGTAGCGCCGGAGCATACTTCTGATGATACGCTGCGTGTAATGCGGAAGCCGTCTTTTAAATATTTCAGGAAATTCAAGCAGAAATACGATAACATACAGGATAAACACGGACTGAAACAACCGCTGATACCGTACTTTATTTCGTCGCACCCCGGTTGTGAAGAAGCCGATATGGCCAATCTGGCTGCTGAAACCAAAGATCTGGGTTTTCAGCTGGAGCAGGTACAAGACTTTACGCCTACGCCAATGACAGTGGCCGAGGTTATCTATTATTCCGGAGTGCACCCGTATACCCTGCAATCCATTAAAACCGCCAAAACCAAAGAAGAAAAACTGGCACAAAACCGCTTCTTTTTCTGGTATAAACCGGAGTTTAAGAACTGGATCCGTAGCCGTCTCTTCAAGCTCAATCGCCCTGATTTAGCCGAGCGCCTACTTTCAAACCCGAAGAAAAAGGTACAAAGCAATAACGCGCAGCCACCTGCCAAAGACAAAAAGAAAAGTTTCAAGAAATTCAGATAGTTAAAGCCTGGTAGGTAAAAGCCTTATTAATCATTCATTTTCTTCCTAACTTTAGCCCTAAATTTACAAAAACCGATGATTCATATTCATTATTTTACTTTTTCGCCTCTGGCAGAGAATACCTATGTGCTGTGGGATGAAACCAAAGAGGCCGTTATTATCGACCCGGGTTGTCTGGCGCAATATGAGAAAGAAGAACTGGCCGATTTTATTGCTGATAACCAACTGACGGTAAAACACCTGTTGCAGACCCATACACACCTGGACCACGTTTTTGGCAGTGCTTTTGTGAAACGTAAATTTGGCGTAAAAATGCTCATGCACAAAAATGAAGTGCCGGTGCTGCGCGATGTAGAAAACCGTTGTAAAGTATGGGGCATACCCGGCTATGAACCCGTGCAGGAAGATGGTTTTATTGACGAGGGAGATGTGATAAAATTCGGTAACTCAACGCTGGAGATATTATTTGTGCCGGGCCATGCACCGGGGCATCTGGCTTTTGTAAACCATACCCAAAAGTTTGTAATTGGCGGTGATGTGCTTTTCAAGGGTAGTATCGGGCGATATGATTTCCCGATGTCCAGCTACACCGACCTCATGAATAGCATTAGAAATAAATTCCTGACACTGGGCGACGATTACACGGTATATCCCGGGCATAACGCTTCTACCACCATAGGGCAGGAGCGCCGTTCTAATCCGTTTCTTAACTAGCCTGTGTGCTTGCTTTCTTTTGGGCCGGTTTGGCCTTCTTACGGTTTTCTTCTACTCTGAACAACACGATTTTCCGTATTAAATCATAAGGTATGGGTTCATTCAACTGAAATTGGATTGAACCCTTGCCTGTTTTATACGGTGCCAGATCTTCTTTAAAAGCGGCTGTACCAGTAGGGGCAGGGTAGAAACCGATATGATTTTTGAAAGCCGCAAAATGCACCAGATTACCATTAAGTACAAAAGTAGGCATGGCATATTTAATGGCCTCGGTAGCCTCAGGTGCAAGCTCATGCACCAGATTCCGTATATTCTGCAATATTTTCTGTACTTCAGGCGGGAACCAGCCGATGAATTCATCGATGTTTTTGGCTTCCTGGTTTATCATGGTCGTGAAATTAATAGGTTTATGGTATAAGCCAAAAATAAAGAAAATTTTGTAATGAAAAAAAATGCAGTACTGTATAAATTAATGATAATCAATATTTTATAGAAATTTTTAAGTAATAAAATTTCTATAAAACTCAACACACCTACTTACTTCGCGTAGCAGTGGCTATTATACTGCTTATGCACAGTATTCCGTCGATAATCAACGGTGGTGTAAATGACTTCGGGAATCTATATCTCAATCAATGGGGATATGCTGCACCGGGCTTAGCGCAAGTTTGAGCCCTTAAAATCCGTAAGTTGGCAGGTTGTTTGTATTATGAAATGGGCAGGGGCAGTAACCAGCATCATCCTGATTGCTGGCATTTCTGACGAATATGTTTTGAAAGGGGGATAGAATCGGAGTGATTGAGTGAATATAATCAGATTTAAGCGAAACAATCACTAAATCGCTCATTCACTAAATCACTCAATAGATATACCCCTACTCCAGATTCTTCAACTCTTTCAACAGATTATCTACTTGTTCAGGTGTGTTTGATGGGAAGTTTGAGATTCTTATCTGGGTATCTTTATTGGGGCCATAACCACTGCCGATAATCATGTTTTTTGCTTTCAGGGCATCCATAATCACTTTCGACGGCTTGGCTGTGTTGGCTACTATCACAGTTCTTGAGCGGTGCTCAGGGTTCTGAACGGCTATGCTGCAAAGGCTGCTGGTTTCCAGATACTTATATATTTTGCGGGCTTTTTCGTCAGTTTCTTTTCTGATGTTATCAATCCCGATCCTGTTCATATCTTCTGCTACTTTGCCGAGCAGATAAATACCCAGTACATTGGGTGTGGCAGGGGTTTCAAAAGTCTCGTAGTTTTTCCAAAGCGCTGGCAGGGTATGGTGCGCACCAATGTGCAGGCCTTCCAGTTTTGCCAGCTTTTTAGACTTTTCAAGGCATTTCTCGTTGGCAATCCACACGCCCAGGCCCGCAGGCAGACCAAAGGCTTTTTGTACAGAAAAGAAGGCAGTATCAATTAACGACAAATCCAGTTCAGGAATCGGGGCAGACGACACCATGTCAACCGCTATAAACTTCTTCTGGTGGCTGCGTTTCAGTTTATGAATATCAGCCTCACGCATTTGCACGCCTGTGCTGGTTTCGTTCTGGGTGGTGCAAATCAGTTCGGCATATTCAGGTACTTCTACTTCGGCATAGCTAAAGCCCTCACCAATGGGTTTTTCCTGTTTGTGTGCAAATTTATTCAGGCTTCCGGCATATTTGTAGAACTTATCAGAGAATGAACCGTTCACCAGATGGAAACTTTCGTGTTCTACCATGTTGAGCAGGATACGTTCCCATACCTCAGAGGCAGACCCTGTAAAGAAGATGCCTGATGTTTCGGGGATATTCATTAAAACCCGGAGATTCTCGACGCAATGCTGATATATTTTCCTGAATTGGCCACTTCTATGCGAAATAGAGCCGATTTGCTCTTCAACCGCTTGTTTTAGAAACTCCTCAAATCGGGGATATAATTCGGCCGGGCCGGCAGTAAAATATATATTTTTCATCGCACCAGAATTTTCATTTATCAAAAGTAAAAAAAGTCGGTTAAAGGCTCGTCCGGCCTTCTCAAAATGCTTCGAAAAGTATAATTCTTTCTTGCTATGTTTTTATTCAGGCAGAAACGTAAGGTAACTCAGCTGGTTTTCATCAAACATTTCCTGCGTAACACTTTGCAGGTCATGGGCTTCAATTTTCTTTATGGCATTGAATATGCTTTCCAACGATTCTACCCTGCCGAGGTCCAGAATACTCTTGGCCATCATTAACATATAACTCTGGTTGCTTTCTTCGGCCATTGCCATCTGGCCCATCAGTTGTTCTTTGGCTGTGTGTAGTTGCAACTTACCCAACGGTTTGTCTTTCAGCAATTGCATTTCTTTTCTGATGAGCGACTTCGCCTTCTCCAGATTAGCCTTGTCGGTTGCAAAGTATATTCCCAGAAAACCGGTATCTATAAAGGGCGAATAATTAGCTTCAATGCCATATACCAATCCGTATTTCTCGCGCAATGTCATGTTCAGGCGTGAGTTCATACCAGGGCCGCCAAAGAGATTCACCAGCATAAAGAATGGTAGCCGGCGTTCGTCTTTCAGCGCATAGGCGGGGCGGCCAATGGCGCAGTGTGCCTGCGTTATGCTTTTGGTAAGTGTTACCTGTTGCGGCAGATAAGACTCCGGAGGCTCGCGTCTGATTTCACTCTTGCGGGCAGGTATTTCTTTCAGATACTTTTCGGTAATCTGAACCACCTTTTTGAACGATATATTGCCAACAACCGAAAAAACTATCCGGTCGGTATCCATATTCTCTGTTATAAACTGCTGCAGGCTTTTGCGTGTAAACGATTTTACACTGTCTTGCGTGCCCAGAATATTAGCGCCCAACTGGTGATTGGCAAATACAATCCCATCGAAATCGTCCTGGATGGCATCTTCGGGGGAATCCTGATACATCGACATCTCTTCCAGTATCACTCCGCGTTCTTTTTCAATCTGGTTTTCAGGGAACGTAGAATGAAAAGTTATATCGGCCAGTAATTCAACCGATTTTTCGAAGTGATTATCCAGCACCGACGCGTAGAAACAGATTTTCTCTTTGGTGGTGTAGGCATTCAGTTCGCCTCCTACCGATTCCAGACGATTAATTATATGATAAGATTTGCGCTTTTTTGTACCTTTGAACGCCATGTGTTCCCAGAAGTGGGCCAGACCCACCTGATTGGGTTTTTCATCACGGCTACCCATGTCGAGCATCAGGCCGCAATGCACAATCTGTGTGTGTGGTACCTGACGATGTGCAATACGAATACCATTGGGTAAAGTATAGATTTGATATTCCATAAACCCCTAAGGGAAAAAAATATTGAATGGTGTAAAAAGGAGGTCTCTTAAAAGTATGACCTAATATTCATTTACAAATTTAATGCAAAGATAGTTCAATGAGAATAGGTTTTGATGCCAAGCGGGCTTTTAATAACTACACGGGTTTAGGCAATTACAGCAGGTTTATTATGGAGTCTTTGCTGGAACACGCCCCCCAAAACGCCTACTATGCTTACACACCCAAGCAGAAAGCAACCTGGCCTGATGCGCAGATGCCTTTCAAAAATCAATTAAATATTAAGCTTCCTGCGGCTTATGCCTACCTGCCCAATGCCTTGTGGCGTAGCAGATTTATTACTAAAGATTTACAGACTGATAAAATTGAGGTTTTTCACGGCTTGAGTAATGAGATTCCCTCGGGTCTTGCAGCAGCCGGTATAAAATCAGTTGTGACTATTCATGATCTGATATTCCTGCGGTATCCTGAGCAATACCCTGCCGTTGATAGGTTTTTTTATCAGCGGAAATTCAGATATGCCTGCCAGAACGCCGATGCCATTGTGGCTGTAAGTGAGCAAACCAAACGTGATATCATAGAGTTTTATGGCACACCGGCCGACAAGATAACTGTTATATACCAGGGGTTTCAACCTCAGTTTGGCCAGCCAATAACAGACAAGGCTACGCTGGCGCAGGTTAAAAAAAAGTATGGTATTACGAAGGATTACATACTATGTGTGGCATCTTTTACCGAACGGAAAAACCAGCTAAGGCTTATACAGGCATTTGAAGCCTTAAATACCGAAGCGTATGAATTGGTGCTGGTAGGGGGAGTATCGGCATATCTGGAGGAACTGAAGAAATACGTACAGCAAAACCGTATTCAGTCTGTCAGGTTTCTGAGTGGAGTGCCGATGGACGATTTGCCCGCTTTGTATCAGGGTTGTAGTCTGTTTGTGTACCCTTCATTGTTTGAGGGCTTTGGTATCCCCATCATTGAAGCCCTGAGCAGCGGGGTGCCGGTGGTGGCAGCAACAGGCTCTTGCCTTGAAGAAGCCGGGGGAGCGGGAGCACTTTATGCTAATCCGCTTGATGCAGCCGACATAGCAAAAAAAATGCAGGAAGTGCTAAGCAATAAAACCTTGCAGCACAAACTGGTTGAAGCAGGAGAGGAACACATTAAGCAATTTGCAGGCAAGCCTATTGCCGCCCGGCTCGCTGAGCTTTACCAGCGTCTTTAATTTTAAAAAAAATAGGAGCAAAACATCTTTTGCCCCTATTGATTACCAAACTATGTAACAAAATGTTTTCCTTGATTAAAACTCTTCGTCAAGCGAGAACGACATCTGCTCTTTTTGCGACATAACGCCGGCTTTCTGATATTCGCCCACACGTTTTTCGAAGAAATTGGTTTTTCCTTGCAACGAAATCATATCCATGAAGTCGAAAGGATTGCCTGTGTTGTATATTTTCTCCAGACCCAACGACACCAACAGGTGGTCGGCCACAAATTCAATATACTGGCACATTAACTCGGCATTCATACCAATTAGCGAAACCGGCAGGGCATCGGTTACAAATTCTTTCTCAATTGCCACCGCGTCTTTAATCAGTGAATAAACGGTTTCGGCAGGCAACTGGTTTTTAATATAACGGGTATAAAGCAGACAGGCGAAATCACGGTGCAGACCTTCATCACGCGATATTAACTCGTTAGAGAAAGTAAGGCCGGGCATTAAACCGCGTTTTTTTAACCAGAAAATAGAACAGAACGAGCCAGAGAAGAAGATGCCTTCAACCACTGCAAAGGCCAGCAGGCGTTCAATAAAATTGCCGTTGTCTATCCAGCGCAAAGCCCAGTCGGCTTTTTTCTTTACACAAGGTATATGGTCTATGGCATTGAGCATTTTATCACGCTCTACGGGGTCTTTTATGTAGGTGTCAATCAGAAGCGAGTAGGTTTCAGAGTGGATGTTTTCCATCATAATCTGGAAACCGTAAAAACATTTGGCCTCGGCAAACTGAACGCGAGATATAAAGTTTACCGCCAGGTTTTCATTAACTATACCGTCTGATGCGGCAAAGAAAGCCAGTACGTGTGATATAAAATGACGCTCCCCATCATTGAGATTTTCCCAGTCTTTCTGGTCTGGCGAAAGGTCTATTTCTTCTGCTGTCCAGAAAGATGCCTCATGTTTTTTATAAAACTCCCATATATCGTTATGCTTTATCGGGAAAAGGACAAATCTTGTTTTATCCTCAATGAGCAGGGGTTCTACTTCTAATAATTGCTCGTCAGTCATCTTAGTATAATTTAAGGTTACTCCAATTGTTTTCATGAAAGTGTAGTCAAACTTACAGATTAATACCACAGTTTGCAATAATTGTTTTTAGAATTTATCTAAATAGTTTTTAAGATATTGATAATCAAGAGAAAAATATCAGGATAAATTTTAGAGGCTGAAATTTGGTGTATTTAAGGGAATTATTCCTGATTTTTTGTGTTATACCTGTCTTTTTATGATAATTAGAGTAGTTTTCTGAATCTGCCAATCGACTTTTTTGAGGTGGTTTTCTATGTCTGATAAGCGCTTTTTTGTGCTTAAAAATTTTACCTTTGTATAACTCCGGAACTGGAAAGAAATTTTTTCAGGAGTTTTACGTATTATTCCTGATAACCCTGTTTTAGAACATGAACGTGCTTGACCTGATTTTCATAGTACCCATTCTGTTTGGTGCCTATAAGGGCTATGTAAAGGGCCTGTTTATAGAAATTATTGGTGTTCTGGCTTTTATTGCAGCCCTTGTGTTGGGCTTTAAGTTTCTGGGTATAGGCATGAACTGGCTGGCCCCCGCCATTGGCGAAAACACGGCTAACCGATTTTTGCCTTATCTGAGTTTTGCTATTATTTTCTTTCCTACCATATTCTTAATCAATAAGCTGGGTTGGATGCTCAGCCGGGCGCTCCGGTTTACTATTCTGGGTACCATTGATGGCTTCGCCGGGGCAATAGTCGGCATATTTACCTGGGTATTTGGTATCAGTGTTTTCTTGTGGTTGCTCAATGCTATTGACATAAAACTGCCTCCACATCTTACGCAGGAATCGGTCACTTATCCGGTCATCACTAAAGTGGCGCCATCGGTTATTTCAAAAGTTTCAGACTGGATACCGGCCGGAGGGAATCTTATCAGGCAACTGGCAGAGGAGCATAAGGATATTGTGGAAGATGAGGGTGAGGCAAAGTGAAGTCTGTTTTACAAAAAAAGCACCTGCGCGGGTGCTTTTTTTGTAAAATGCCAGGTAAATAATTAAGCTTTGTTTTCAGGAGATGATGCCTCACCTTCATTTTTGGCAGGTTCTGAAACAATACTTACCCCAGCCCAATTGGCAAGCACATTTGTAGGGAAAAAGGTAAGGATACCCAGTACTCCAATAATCAAGGCAACAACGCTTAGAATTATTGCCGATGACGTTTTCATAACTGTTTCACCTTTTTTCAACAATATGGCATCATTACTAATCTTGATACCATCTTCGGTAAATAAACTTTTTATATCATCAGGTATGGCATCGCCACTATTGCGGCCTTCGATAGAAAAAGTCGGAGAATCAAAATAATGGCCTGTGCTATCATCTATATCACTTTCTTGTACATGCGTATCATGAATCACAAGTTTGGCCTCTGTGCTGCTGTAATCCTGCATTAATGGAATAGAAACACTGCTGTCGGCCTCATTTTGAAGTGATGAAGATTTAACATTTGCTGCTTTGAGAAGGCTATCCACTTTTGCGCCACTGATTTTAATACTCTGTTTCTGTTCTGGATAAACCGGATAATAAATGCCTCTGAGAGTGCCTCTCTTTTTGCTTCTTTCATAAACGTAAGTCCCTGATGGTACAACGGCATCTTTAATTTTTAAATAGCGGGGCAATTCTGCTTTTGGCGTTTTGATTAGCTGGTCAAATGACATTTCTACCGTCTTGCCGCTTGCCATATTGAATTGGATGTCCGGAATGGCGATTGAAAAAATGGCATAAAATGCAACAGGAATAGCCAGAAAACGATAAATGATACTTGGCTTTTTCAAAAAGACAATAGTCTTAAAAAGGAAGGATTTCATATAGTAGTGATTGGTTGGTTTAGTCACAAAAAACAATGCGCGAAAATAAAATAAAAAATCAACCTGCCATAGATATACCTCATGAATCTATGTGAAGTTTTCAAGAAGCTTTGCTGATTCTTAATTTTCAAGATAAAAACCTCCTGAAAAGAAAAAAGCCCTCGATTGAGGGCCTTTTCTGGAAAAACTATGATGAAACAATTCTACTTAATATTTTTGAATTATTCGTTCAAATATAATAAAATATTTGTGCAAATTATTGTGTTATCCACAATTTTGTGCTGTTCAGGTTTGTTCCGCCTGCAGCTGCTTTAAAGTTGTCTGCATTGTAGGTGATTTCGTCGTCAGGATACACAAAACGTTGGTAAGTACCGAAGTTACCAGTGTAATACTGTGTATTTGAAGCTGAAACCGGCGTTTTATCTCCTGTTCTTCTTTTCAATGTCCAGGCATCAAATGGTTGTCTGAACTGGTCAATCCATAGCTGGGCATATATCTGTTTCAAGGCAGTAGCCTGGTCGGCAGCGTAAGCCACTACCGGGCTCGACAGCAAAGTGCTGATTTCTGCATCGGTTGCTGTAGCAGATGAAGGTTTTGCTACTGTCCAAACCGGCGATTTAAACGCAATGCCTTTCCACATATTTACCGATGCCTTTATACCCGCCTCATATTCTGCTTTGGCAGTGGCAGCGTTGGCTGCAACACCCATACCTCTGTTGTAAATTTCGGCTTTGATAAAACGCACCTGCGCTGCTGTAAGAATAAGTTCAGGGATAGTGGTTAAATCCTGCTCGAAATACAAATTAACCGGCGAATACAGGTTGCTGGCGCCTTTATCGCTCCAGGCTGTGTAACGTTTTTTGTCATAAGGAGTACCCCCTTCTGTAGCTGTTACGCCTGAAACCGGGTTTTGCGGATATGCAGCCCACTCGCCTGCGTTGTTTGGTTCATAAAATATACGGGCACGTGGGTCAAATATACCACTACCGTCTTTATTGTCATTAGCAGACATCAGGCTCCACATAGTTGAACCCATTCTTAAGTAGCAGTTAGCAGAAAAAGACCACTCACGCCATTGTAGAGAAAGGTTCAGGTCAGCTGGCCAGATTCCTACGTTTTCAGTGTCGCCAAGCAATGGTTTAGTTAGCGCGTCTGTAATATGAGCAGTTGCTAAAGCCTGATCTTTGTTGTAAATAGTAGCAGCTATATACAAGCGCAGGCTATTGGCAAACCGGATCCATTTACTGATGTCTCCTTTGAAAAGTGTTTCATAGTTACCCAACGAATACTGAGAGGCATCGGTTTTCAGGTTATCAACTGCCCATTTCAGGTTTGTCAGTATATCTGTGTATATCTCTTGTTGGGTATTGTATTTTGTTTTATACACACCCACGCCTTTATCGGCTGCCAAAGCAGCATATCCGGCCTCTTTATAAGGTACCGCACCGTAGTAGTTTGTCAGTTTAAACGACTTGTAAGCCATAATGGTTTTAAGCATGGCCGACACGTTGTTCATTGAGGCAGGGTCTGCACTTTTAGCAATTCTGTCTTCAATTACTCTTACGTTACCAAGGGTATAGTAGTAGTTCTGCCAAACATCATTTTTGGCGTTGTCGTATGGGTAAGAACCAGAAGTAATGGCGGCCTGCTGTGTAATAGGGTACAACCAGGCATTCATAACCGATTGTTCTCCGGCTGTCAATGGCAGTGAACTGATTACCGCATTGAACATCTCTGGCGTTGAGGCGCTGTTGGGTTTGTCCCACGGAGCGTTTATTTCCTCAAAATCATTCTTACATGATACTGCCGTAATCAGTAAGGTTACTATAAATATTTTTGATAGATATTTCATGATTCTGTGTTTAATGGATTATAACCTTGCTTTTAATGAGATACCTAAATCACGAGTGCCCGGGAATTGCGACCATTGGAAACCTTGGGCGTTGCCAATACCGTTAATAGCCTCAGGATTCATTCTGTCAGGCAAGGTTGTGAATAAATAGAACAGGTTACGGCCAACAAACGATACATCAAGCCCCTGAAGGAATTTAGTACGTTTTACAATGGCTGACGGGATAGAGTAAGTAAGGTTTACCTCACGAAGTTTGGCCCACGAGTTTTCGAAAACCAGGTTGCTTCTTGGCATTTTTACGTTAGACCAACCCATGTATTGTCCTGCATATTTATACATATAATGTACCACGTCTGTATTTTTGGTTCCGTCGGCAAATACGCCTTCAAGAATTACACCGTGGTTAGCTGTGCTACCATCAGGATAGGTATATGGTAAACCACCACCGTTTCTTTCTGTTAATGTGCTTGGCGACAAACCATGACCTACTGAAGCACCGTAGTCTGCCGAGTAAATATCACCACCCAGTTTGAAGTCGGTCAGGATATACAAGCTGAAGTTTTTATAACGGAAATTGTTAGTTAAACCACCTGTCAGTTTCGGAGTGGTGTTACCAATAGCAACTGGGTCGGCAGTGGTTACATATTGGGTACCAACTACTTTACCGGTTGTTTTGTCAACCACTGGTTTAACCACTTTCTGGCCATTCAAATACGTATAGTCATATCCGTAAATTGTGCCATAGTTTTCACCTGCTTTTACATACATCAGGGCGCCGTTAGTTCCCCAAAGGTCAGCAATCGGATAACGCTCAATACCGTCAGCCAATGAAATAACCTTGTTCTGGTTATGTGCACCGTTCAAAGCAAGATCCCATCTGAATGAACCAGAGTTAACAGGTGTAGCTCTTACAATAAACTCGAAACCTTTATTAGCCAATTCTCCTGTATTAAATGTTACTGCAGTAGCACCTGAAGAAGTAGCCAGCGATGAGCTCAGAATCTGGCTGGTTGCTCTTGTCTGGTAGTAAGTCAGTTCCATGCTTAATTTACCGCCCAGGAAGCCTAACTCAGTACCAATTTCAAATGATTTGTTTCTTTGTGGTTGCAATAAGCCAGCCGGAGGCAAGGTAGTTTGCAAACTACGAACCGGAAGACCGCCAAAAGAAGTAGCAGCTGTACCATTAATGGTGTTGGTAATGGTAGAGGTATTATAAGTGTACTGTGTCAGGTAAGGATTAGTACCGTTAGCACTCTCGGCCAATGATACTTTCAGTTTACCGTAGCTTAGTAAGTTCTGATTTTTAAATGCGTCAATTGCTTCAGTAAACACAAAGCTCAAGCTTCCTGATGGGAAGAAGTATGACGAAGTAGCAATCGGAAGGGTAGACGACCAGTCGTTACGGCCTGTTAATTGCAAGAACAGGTAGTTGTTGTAAGAAAGGTCTGCAATACCAAACAACGAGTTCAGGTTTAAATCATAACGGGTTTCACCGGTTGTGATTTTGGTTTTATCAAGGTTGTTGTTCAGGTAATATTTAAACGGTACGTCAAAGTTACCGGCGTTCCAGGTATTTACACCGTGGCTTCTGCTACGAAGAGCCGAGTTACCAATTAACAAGCTACCGTTAAATTTAGAGCCAAACAAACCGTCTTTATGTAAGGTTGTGAATGCCTCAAAGTTCAGGTCGGTATTGTTGATGTTCTCCATACCATAAGCTCCCTGAATACCCGCAACATCAACAGGCGTATTTTTGCTTTCTATGCTGGTAGTTGAGTTGTTTAACGACGTACGACCGGCGATGTTCAACCAAGGCGTGATGTCTGCCGATAAACGGATTGAACCTAACAACTGATTACGTGATAATCTCTGGTTGTTTTCGTAGAATTTCCAGAACATATCCTTAAACGCATTGTTGTTGTAAGGATAATATTTGAATGGAGAAGTCTGGTCAAAAATGTTTTTGCTTCCGTTTGGTAGTTTGTAAGTGTCAAACTCTAACGGGATGTAATCGCGTGACATACCGTGAATCATAAAGTTTGACCAACCGTTATCGTTGGCAGACTCAGGCGTGTTCAGACGGTTATAGTTCGTGTAGCTGGTAGTGATTTCAGCTTTAACTTTTTTCGAAATATTTAATGACGAACCCAGGTTTACATTGGTCTGGTCATAGTTGCTGTTCGGCACAATAGCTTTGTTGTCTAATCTGGTCAAGCCCACTCTCAAAGTTCCGTAGTCTCCGCCACCGCTGAACGACAAGTTATGCGTAGTAGTGTTACCGGTGTTAAAGTAAGCTTTTCTGTTGTCTGGTTGTGGAGCCCATTTGCGTTTAGCGCCGTCCCACCAGATAAGCTCAGTGCCATCCAGTTTATGTCCCCATGATGAAGCCGGGCCATACCAGCTGAAAATATCCCAAGATGAATACCCACCCGGAATAGGGCCACCACTGCGGTAGTTATTGTTTACGTCCTGTGCATCCCAAGGGTAGTTACCAGGGTAGCGCAATTCGCCTTTTGAGGTAGTTGGGAATGGTTGCGTTGCCGACCAAAGGGCAGATGCCCCACCATAACCGTACTCGTTTTGTACATCCTGAAAACGGTAAGCCGTTGTTGATAGCGACGAGAAGTTATAGTCTAAACCAAAACCTTCTCTTTTACCACCTTTTTTGCTGGTTATCATAATAACCCCGTTAGCGCCACGTGCACCGTATAGTGCAGCTGCGTTGGCGCCTTTCAGGACGGTGATATCTTCTACCTCGTCAGAGTTTACAAAGTTCAGGAACGAACCCCAGTCTTTAGGGCTGGTTACGTCACCACTTTTACCTTGCGTACCACCAACGGGGTCGTTTTGTACCTGTATACCGTCAATAACGATCAAAGGCTGGTTGCTGCCCAGGATACTGTTATTACCACGGATAACGATTCTCTGAGAGCTACCCTGCACACCGTTTGGTTGAGAGATGTTCAGACCGGCAGCTTTACCCATCAAACCAGATGCGATATCTGGCGGGGCAGCCTGTACCAGGTCTTTCGATGCCACCTTCTGGGCCGAGTAACCAATAGATTTTGATTCTCTCTTAATACCCAATGCCGTTACAACTACCTCGTTAAGTTGTTTGGCATCTTCAACCATCTCAATGTCAATAATTGAGCGTCCGTTAATGTCAATGTTCTGCGTTGTAAAACCAATAAAAGAAGCAACAATAGTGCTTTTCAGATTAGGCACAGTAAGTGTGTATTTACCTTCTGTGTCAGTAATAGTTCCGTTAGGGGCGCCCTTAACGGCTACAGAAACGCCGGGCAGCGGCTCTCCGTTTGTTGTTACCTTACCTGTAATGGTCTGGGCTAATACCGGCAGGCTGAAGCCCATCAAAAGTATTACCACCAACTTTGGTAAAAAATTTCTCATATAAATTTGACTTGGGTTAAAAATGATTGCTTTGAAAATCGGTAAAATCAGCTGAATGGTGCATTTTCAGAATCGGCATTGAAGCATAACAGGAAAATGACCACTCAGACAACGTGCTGTTAATTTGCCGGGTGGCAAAACAAGCAAACGTTTTTATGAGGGTGTCCTACTATATACTTTGCTTCCATAGATAGGCTAGATTTAGTTAATTTTTAGCTATACTCTGACGATTTAAGGTTAAACATTCTTATAGTAATGGTCTTAAAATACTCCGTTTTACGGGTAGCGAAAACTGGAGATAAAAAGCAAAACGTATATGGTGGATTAAGAATGCGGTTCAAAAAAATCAATATAAAATTGATATAGTGATACTTTTTGATGCGAACAGATTTTTAAAAAAATCTTAAATGTGGTTACAAACATAAATAAAAATTGATTAATAAAAACTAATTATTAAATTTTTTTAAAAATATATGAAGTCTTATTAAATTTTATATGATATTTAGGCCTGATTTGCAAAAAAGCCTGAATCAAGAAAAAGTCTTGCTATTTTTTTAATAAATTGCTTACTGTTTTTTAAAATTCACCCTATACGAAAATATAAAATCATAACCGGAGCCCTCTTTAAAGCGCCTGCCTGTTTGTTATGAGCCTAACCTCATTAAATTATTATAAACAATGTCAGAAGTATCTCTCGATAACGATCTTGAAGGGACCAGTAGAGAATCGGTCATCGATATCAAAAAAAACAGACAGAAAAAGGGCATCATCTCTGAGCTGTATCTCAACGAAACCAATACCATAGCAGAGCTTTCTCACTCATTACACATCAGTATTCCGTCAATTACTGCACTTATTGAAGAACTGGTTGAAGAAAAGTGGATTATTGAAACAGGATTTGGGATGTCAAAGCAGGGCCGCCGGCCGGCTATATACGGCATAAATCCCAAAGAGAAGTTTGTTCTGGTGCTAGACATCAACACGCACGACACCAAGGTTTTTCTGCTTAACCTCCGTAATCAGGTCATTTTTACACAGGTTTTTGATTTACAGCTAAAAAACAATCCCATCTTTCTGGAGACACTTTTTTCGTTGGTAGACAACGTAATAGAGCAGAAAATAACCAAAGGTAAAAAACTGATTGCTATCGGGGTTTCTATCCCGGGGCTGGTCAATAAAAATACGGGTATCAACTACACCTATAAAAGCCTTAACAGCGAGAATAAATCGCTGGCCAAATCAATTGAGGAGCATTTCAGGTTACCAGCCTACGTATTGAACGATTCTAAAGCCAATGCATTTGGCGAGTATCGATTCGGGCTGGCCAAAGGCAAGCATCATGTGTTGTCGATCAATGTTGACTGGGGCATTGGTCTGGGCGTAGTAGTAAACGGTGAAATATTTGACGGCGCCTCTGGTTTTGCCGGAGAGTTGGGGCATATTCAGGTGAATCCTGATGGCGTGCTTTGCACCTGTGGAAAAGTTGGCTGTCTTGATACCATAACCTCGGCCTCGTCATTGCTTAAAAACATCAAAGACGGCCTAAGACAAGGTAAAGTGTCTAAATTGGGTGAATATAAAGACAAAATTGAAGACATTAATCTTGAAATGGTAATTGAGGCTGCCCAACAGGGCGACGCCTTTGCTATTGACATTATACACAACATAGGCTTAGAATTGGGCAAGGGTTTGTCTATAGCCGTGCATTTGTTTAATCCTCAGATTATTATTATTGACGGCGTGCTGTCTAAAGCGCAGAAACTCATCGTAAACCCGATAGAACACGCCATTAATAAGTATTGCTTAACCGACTTCAAGGAAGATTTAAGAATTGAGATTTCTCAACTGGGCGAAAACGCCAAAATATATGGGGTGCATACCTACGTGGTTGAAAACCTGCTGAAAACCGCTTAAGGCCAGCCCTAATTTAATTTTTAACCTATTTGTTAAATGCAGCATCAGAATAGAAGAGATTTTATTAAAACTACCTCTTTGGCTGGCATAGGCCTGCTGGCAGGTACCAATGCCTTTGCCGCTGGTTTCCCTACTTTTAGGGTCGCGCCAGACAAAAGAAACTTTACCAGCCCGGCCATTGAGGCCACTATTGAGCGCATAAAAAAGTCTGTAAAAGACCCTGAACTGGCCTGGTTGTTTGAAAACTGTTTCCCCAATACGCTTGATACTACGGTTATTTTCAAAACCAAAAACGGCAGACCCGATACGTTTGTAATTACGGGTGACATTCATGCCATGTGGCTGCGCGACAGCTCGGCGCAGGTATGGCCTTACCTGCCTTTAATTAAGCAGGATGCCCGCCTGAAAGACCTGATAGCGGGGGTAATCAACCGCCAGACCGAGTGTATACTCATTGACCCTTATGCCAATGCGTTTAACGATGGGCCGGGTAAGTCGGAGTGGTACTCCGACCACACAGACATGAAACCTGAGTTGCATGAACGGAAATGGGAGCTGGACTCACTGTGCTACACTGTTCGGCTGGCCTATCATTACTGGAAGACCTCTGGCGATACCAGTATTTTTGATGCCAGATGGCTTCAGGCAGCCAGACTGATTATTGCCACCTGCAAAGTGCAACAACGCTTTACCGACAGGGGGCCTTACCGTTTTGGTCGTACCACCTCCTGGTCTACAGATACTGTACCTGGTAATGGCTATGGTAATAATACCAAACCAAACGGTCTGATTCACAGTATTTTCCGTCCTTCCGACGATGCCACCCAGTACCCGTTCCTGATTCCGTCCAATCTGTTCGCGGTTGTTTCTTTCCGCCAGCTTGCCGAAATATCAGAGAAAGTACTGAATAATACCGCCTTTGCAACAGAATGTAAGGCGCTTGCCAATCAGGTTGAAACAGCTATTAAAAAATATGCTGTCATCAAACATCCAATCTACGGGCCAGTATATGCCATGGAGGTAGACGGTTTTGGTAACTG
Organism: Emticicia sp. 21SJ11W-3; assembly: GCF_024138715.1. Lineage (GTDB taxonomy): Bacteria > Bacteroidota > Bacteroidia > Cytophagales > Spirosomataceae > Emticicia > Emticicia fluvialis. The sequence goes on along the minus strand of NZ_CP092074.1, from coordinate 4,474,372 downwards.
CCTGTTACAAGACGATGCCAACGTGCCCAACCTGTTGAGCCTGCCGTATCTGGGGGCTGTAAAAGCTACCGACCCGGTGTACCAGAACACCAGACGTTTCGTGCTGAGCTACAGCAATCCGTATTTCTTTAAGGGCAAAGCTGCCGAGGGAATCGGAAGCCCGCATACATTGGTTAATCAGATTTGGCCCATGAGCATCATTATGCGTGCCATGACATCCACTAGTGAGCAGGAGATAAAGGCCCAGTTGTATTACCTGAAAACCACACATGCAGGCACAGGTTTTATGCATGAGTCTTTCGATAAAGACAATGCCTCTCAGTTTACACGTAAATGGTTTGCATGGGCCAACACGCTTTTTGGAGAGCTGATTCTGAAAATTGAACGCGAACGGCCGCATTTATTAAACGTATAACGAAACGGTGTTTCGTTAGTTGGGGCTGTCTAAACCATAACCAGTAATTATTATTGATAAACAAGAGAATAAGAAAACAAGACTCAGAAAGTGCCAATTCCTTTGCAGCTCTAAACTTTCTTTTCTCATTATAAGTAAAATGAAAAAAACGCTAGTCACACTTATCATTGCCGTTTTGGCGCATACACTTTCTGCTCAGCAACACTCAGAGCAGAATCATGATAAATATGTTGTACCCACCGACCCCAAAGTAAAAGAAAAACTAAACCAGTGGCAGAATGTAAAGTTTGGTTTAATGATGCACTGGGGTACTTACAGCAAATGGGGTATTGTAGAAAGCTGGAGTCTTTGCCCTGAAGACGAAGGCTGGTGCGAACGCAAAGGCCCTTTCAAAGACAACTGGTATGAGTATAAAAAAGCATACGAAGACCTGCCCAAGTCTTTCAATCCCATTCAGTTTAATCCTGACAAATGGGCTGCCGCAGCTAAAAATGCAGGTATGAAATACTTGGTTTTTACCACCAAACATCACGATGGTTTTGCGATGTATGACACCAAACAAAGCGATTATAAAATCACTAATACACCTTTTGCCTCTAACCCGAAGAGCAACATTGCCCAAGAGGTTTTTGCGGCTTTCCGTAAAGACGATTTCATGATTGGCGCGTATTTCTCTAAGCCAGACTGGCACTCTAACGATTACTGGTGGTCATATTTCCCGCCGAAAGACCGTAATCCGTCGTACCATCCGGCCAGATATCCTGAAAAATGGAAGGCTTTCAAGCAATTTACCTACAACCAGATTGAAGAATTGATGAGCGACTACGGCAAGATGGATATCCTCTGGCTTGATGGGGGTTGGGTACGCCCGTTCAGCACTATCGACTCCACAGTTTCATGGCAGAGAACCATTCCTTTCGACCAGGACATCGATATGCCGCGCATTGCCGGAATGGCAAGAAGCCATCAGCCGGGTTTGCTGGTAGTAGACAGAACCGTAAGTGGCGAATTTGAAAACTACGTAACGCCTGAGCAGCAGATTCCGGACCATTACATGCCAATACCCTGGGAAACCTGTATGACTATGGGCGATTCATGGAGTTATATACCAAAAGAGAACTTTAAACCGGCCAGAAAATTAATTCATATTCTGACCGACGTAGTATCAAAAAATGGTAACTTGCTTTTGAATATTGCGCCGGGCCCTGAGGGAGATTTCCATGCAGAGGCGTATCAGCGTCTGGAAGAAATTGGTAAGTGGATGCAGGTAAATGGGGAAGCCATTTATAATACAAGAGGTGACAACGAACTGGGTAAACAAAACAAACTGGTGTTTACGCATAATGGCAATACTACTTATGCCATTTATAGGGCTGATGAAGGCGAAACGCTTCCTGCCAGTATTGAAATCAGTAAACTTACCTTGGCCAAAACGGCAACCGTAAGTTTATTGGGCAGCAAGGAGAAAATAAAATGGATGGCAAAGGATGGTAAAATAGTAGTTGAGATTCCGGAAAAAGCCAGAAAATCCGCAGGTAACAGCTATGCATGGGCGTTGAAAATTAACAGATAACAGGATATGAACCGCCGCCGATTTCTGAAAAATAGTGCAATTGCAGGAACCATGATCGGAGTTGAACCAAACGCAGCATCTGCCCGTAAAAAGGCATTCAGGGTAGCCTACCTGTCAGATGTGCACGTTTCACCCATTCGTGAGGCAGAAGCCGGCATGGCCAGAGCTTATCAAAGCGCCAATATGCTGACTCCCAGGCCGGATTTTATAATCAATGGCGGTGATGCCATATTAGATGCACTTGAAAACACAAAACAAGGTACCCGCCAACAGTTCAACCTTTTCAGCAAGTTATTGAAAGAAAACAACAGGTTGGAAATAAAACATCTCATCGGTAATCATGATATATGGGGATGGTTTAATAAAACAGCAGATTTAAAAGGCGACAACCTCTATGGTAAACAATGGGTTGTAGAAGAGTTCCGGATGCCCAAACGGTATTACGCATTTACAAAAAAAGGCTGGAAATTCATTATGCTAGACTCTACCCAGCTTTATCCACAGGGCGGCTTTATGGGTCAGATTGACCCTGAGCAGCTGGAATGGCTAAAGGCAGAGCTAGACACTACCCCGGCACAACAGCATATTTGTGTGGCCTCTCATATACCCATTTTATCAGCGGCAGCCAGTTTGTTTTTTGATAAAGTGCCCGAAAACGGCGACCTGCAGCAACCGCACTATTTAATTCATACCGATGCGCATGCATTAGTTAACCTGTTCAGAAATTATCCAAACGTAAAGGTTTGTTTAAGCGGGCATTTGCACATGCAGGAGGCGCTTAGCTATCAGGGGGTAACGCATTATAACAACGGGGCGGTTTCAGGTAATTGGTGGAGAGGTCCTTTCAGAGACTTCGAGCCTGCCTATGCCGTACTTGATTTTTATGATAACGGCACCGTAGACCGTACATTTGTGAAATATTAAAAGAAGCTCAATAACCTAATACTAACAAAATAATGCAATCGAGAAGAAAATTTATACGCTGGTCGGCTTTTAGCTTACCATTCCTGTCGGCAAGCAGGGCATTTTCTAACGCAAAAACCATAGCCGGCAAACCCATTGTGGTTTCCACTTGGGACAGCGGCCTGGCCGTAAACGCCGAGGCCTGGAAAGTGTTGAAAAAGAACGGCCGCGCGCTTGATGCCGTAGAGGTAGCAGCCAATTCAATCGAAGATACCATTAATTGTTGTGTGGGGCTGGGGGGGAATCCTGACCGTGACGGGAAAGTAACACTTGATGCCTGTATTATGGACGAAAAAGCCAACTGCGGTTCAGTAGCATTTTTGCAGCACATCAAACACCCTATTTCGGTAGCCCGCAAACTGATGGAAACCACCCCGCATGTAATGTTGGTAGGCGACGGCGCCTTACAGTTTGCCTTAGAAAATGGTTTCAAAAAAGAGCCTGATAAGTTATCGCCGGATGCTGAAAAGACCTACAAGGAATGGTTGAAGAAGTCTGAATACAAACCTGTTATCAATATAGAACAACAGCAGATTAAAGCCCGTAAAAATGGTAGCGGCCCGTTTGCCCCAAGTTATTTTGAAGACGGTACCGCCAACCACGATACCATGGGTACCATTGCATTGGATGCCTCAGGTAACCTTTCAGGTGCCTGTACTACCAGTGGTATGGCATTTAAACTGCACGGAAGGGTAGGAGACTCCCCCATTATTGGTGCCGGTTTGTTTGTGGATAACGAAGTCGGTGCTGCCACTTCATCTGGCCAGGGAGAAGAGGTAATCAGAGTTGCCGGTACCCACCTGGTGGTTGAAATGATGCGCCTGGGCAAAACGCCTGAAGAGGCCTGCAAAATAGCCGTAGAGCGTATTGTAAAAATTAACCCTGAAAAAGCCAAAGGCTTTCAGGTAGGTTTTATTGCCATTAATAAACAGGGCGAATACGGTGCCTATTCTATTCAGCATGGTTTCAGTTATTCGGTTACGCTGGCCGACGACGGCGGCAAGGTATTTATGGCAAAGAGCCATTTTCCTAAGTAATGAATAAAATAATAACCTGTTAATTCAGGTACTCAGGCGTGTTGCGGCATCAAACCGCGGCACGCCTTTATTCAACCTATAAACATGAAAAAATACCTTCTAATACTAACAACACTGGTAGGTCTGCAAACATACGCCCAGTATCAGCCCAACTGGAATAGCCTCGACCAGCGCCCCACGCCAGAATGGTTTCGGGATGCCAAGTTCGGAATCTTTATTCACTGGGGAATCTACTCTGTGCCTGCCTGGGCAACCAATTCTAATGCCGACGGTTTTGGCAGTGGCTACGCCGAATGGTATTGGCAGAGGCTCTTCGCACCTAATCTTAAAATTCATAAAGAGTTTGTAGCGTTTCATGAAAAAAACTACGGCAAGGCTTCGTACCAGGACTTCGTGCAGCAGTTTAAAGCAGAAATGTTTAAACCTGAAGATTGGGCCAGGATATTTGAGCAGGCCGGTGCCAGATATGTAGTCCTTACCTCAAAGCACCACGAGGGTTTTACGCTCTGGCCAAGTGCCCAGTCTTGGAACTGGAATGCCGTTGATGTGGGCCCGCACCGGGACCTGGCCGGAGATTTATCTAAGGCAGTAAAGGCCAGAAATCTGCACATGGGCTATTATTATTCTTTATACGAATGGTTTAATCCGGTTTATAAAAGCGATGTAAAAAAGTATGTAAACGAACGGATGATTCCACAAATGAAAGACCTCGTAACCAGATATCAGCCCGATATTCTTTGGACAGACGGAGAATGGGACCACCCTGCCAAAACCTGGCAAAGCGAAGAGTTTCTGGCCTGGCTGTATAATGATTCGCCCGTAAAAAACAGTGTGGTTGTTAACGACCGCTGGGGTAATGATACCAAGAGTAAACATGGCAGTTTTTATACGTCTGAGTACGGTCATGGCGGCACTGACAATTTGCCGACGAATGGATTTACCAGACCCTGGGAAGAATGCCGTGGTATTGGAGAATCTTTCGGCTATAACCGCAATGAAAACCTGGAAGTTTACCAGACAGGCGAGCAACTGGTGCACCAACTGGTAGATATTGTTGCGCGCGGAGGAAATTTTCTGCTTAACATAGGGCCGACAGCCGACGGCAGGATTCCGGTTATTATGCAGCAACGATTAAAAGAAATAGGCGACTGGATGAAGGTAAACGGAGAAGCCATTTATGGCTCGCGCAAATGGGACAAAGCCCCCGCCTATGCAAAAGATTCAAAGCTGCATTTCACCCAAAAAGCTGCTAATATCTATGCCATTAGCAGCAAATGGCAGGATAACATCATAATTGAAAATATAGAAAAACCAAGCAAAGTAAAATTGCTGGGTTTTAACGGCGATATTAAGTTTACATACAAAAACAAAGTGCTTACCATAGTTGCTCCGCAGTTAAACCCTAATACTATTCCGTGCCAGTATGCCTGGACTTATGAACTAACTAATGCCCATAAATAATATGCGCCACCGTAAGACCTTCAACAATCTGCTTTTTATTGGTCTGTTGGCTGTCAGCCAGACATTCGCCCAGACCCCAAGTCAAGACTGGCTGGTGCGACCTTTTATGCAAAACAGTGAAGTGAATGTTCTGCAGAACGGACAGATGCTTGAAATTACGAACGGATTGATTAGCCGCCGGATAAAAATTAGTCCGAACGCGGCCACCGTCAGTTTCAAAAACCTTTCAACCAACGAACAATTTGTGCGTTCGGTGAGACCCGAGGCACGGGTGGTTATCAATGGCAAGACCTTTAATGTTGGTGGACTATACGGGCAAAAAGAACACGCATATCTGTTGGAAGAGTGGATACCAGGTTTAACAGCCGGGCCGGACGACTTCAAATTTGTGCGTTATGAAACAGGAGAAGTGAAACCTCATTTTGACTGGAAACCCACTACATGGACAGCCAACCCTACGCAACCCAAAGGTAAGAGCCTTATGCTGTTCTTTCAGTCTGGTTTGCCAGAGTTGAAAGGTATCGAGGTAGCAGTGCATTATGAAGTTTTTGACGGTATCCCGCTGCTTAGTAAATGGGTTACTATCAGTAATCAATCGAAGGGGGCATTCAGGCTGGCACAGGTTGTAAATGAGGTTCTGGCCACACCAGAAGAAGAATCGGCGGTAGTAGGTAAGCCTGAGAAGATGAAAAAACCGCAAAAGCTATACATAGAAAACAACTATGCTTACAACAATGCCATGCGCTATGAGCTTTCAGACCAGGCCACACATTGGAAGATAGACAGTACCTATACATCGCAGGTGAATTACAATTTCGAAACCCCTTGTGTGGTAGAGGTGTATCCGACTTTAGGCGTAGGTATAGACCTGGCATCCGGAGCAAGCTATAAATCCATCCGCACGTATGAACTGCTTCTTGACAGCTACGACAGGGAAAGAAACGGTTTGGCCCGCCGGAAAATGTATAGAGCCATTGCACCCTGGACAACCCAGAACCCCATCTTTATGCACCTCATCAGCACAGACCCTGCCACCGTGAAAGGTGTAATTGACCAATGTGCCGAAACCGGCTACGAAATGGTGATACTGAGCTTTGGCAGCGGCCTGAATATGGAAGACGCATCAGATGCGAACATCCGGAAGTTTAAAGAACTGGCCGACTACGCGCACAGTAAAGGAATTAAACTCGGTGGCTATTCATTATTCAGCAGCAGGCGGATTGATGATGCGAACGACGTAATAGACCCCGTAACGGGTTTGCCTGATAAAGGCGCTTTCTTTGGCCATGCGCCTTGTCTGGCCAGTGAGTGGGGAATCAATTATATCAAAAGCCTGAAAAAGTTTATCAGCGAAACCGGATTTGACCTGCTGGAACATGACGGCCCGTATCCGGGCGATGTGTGCGCTTCTACCAGCCACCCCGGCCACAAAGGTTTAGATGATTCGCAATGGGTACAGATGCAAATGCAAAAAGAGTTTTATCAATGGCTCAATGCCCGTGGTGTTTATATTAACGCGCCCGACTGGTATTTTATGGATGGCTCACACAAAATTGCGCTGGGTTACAGAGAGGTTAACTTTTCGCTGTCAAGAGAGCAACAGAAAATACTGAACCGCCAGAATATTTTTGATGGCACCTGGGATAAAACTCCTTCAATGGGCTGGGGTTTTGTGCCGCTCACCAAATACCAGGGTGGCGGAGCCGAAGCAGTATTGGAGCCTCTGAGCGAGCATCTGAAAGACTACAAACAACTCATGATGCAGTATTACGGAGCAGGCATACAGGCGTGCTATCGTGGCCCTCGGTTATATGATACCCCGGAAACAAAAAAAGTGGTAACTGAAACCATTAAATGGTATAAAAAATACAGAGATATCCTTAATTCTGACATCATACATCTGCGGCGCCCGGACGGCCGCGACTGGGACGGTATCATGCACGTGAATCCTGCTTTGGCAACCAAAGGCCTGGTTATGCTTTATAATCCTCTAAAAGAAAACATCAGCCGTAGAATTAAGCTGCCGCTCTATTATTCGGGCTTAACCAAAGTAGCTAAAGTAAGAGAACAAAACGGCAAAACAACTGCTTATCTATTAAACCGTGATTATTCTATTGAAATAACAGTTCAGCTACCGGCTGAGGGTTACACCTGGCTGGTAATTGAATAAATGCAAAACCAAATCCAAAGAAAAATGAAAGTTAAATCGTGGTTATTATCGTTACTGATGCTTTCAGTAGTGGCACATGCTGCATCTGCACAAAACAAAGAATTTAAGGTGGTAGGTTATTACACGCCTTCCATCCCGGCTGAAAAATTGCCCATGCACCTGCTTACGCATATCAATTATTCGTTTGCCATTCCGGCAAAAACCGGAGACACCCTGTTGCCACTGGGTAATCCTGAGTCGCTGAAAAGCCTGGTAAAAGTGGCACATCAGCATAAAAAATCGGTGTTTATTTCTATTGGGGGCTGGGGTATTGGCGATGGGGGCGGAGACGACACCCGTTTTCATAAAATGGCCGAGCGCGCCGATGGGCGCCATACGTTTGTAAGAAACGTTTTGCAGTTTGTAAGAACTTATGGTGTTGATGGAGTAGATTTAGACTGGGAGTATCCGGATGAAGACAGCCCGTCAGCCGACCATTATGTAAGTCTGGTTTCAGAGCTGGCAGATTCCCTGCATAAAAAAGGCAAGAAACTTACCGCAGCCGTTATTTCTTATGGCAAAACGGGTGGTGGAATCAAAAAAGCAGCATTTGATAAGATGGACTGGCTGAATCTGATGGCGTATGACGCTGATTACGGCCCGAGTTATGTTATTGCACACTCGCCGTACTCATTAGCTGTAAAAAGTCTTGACTACTGGATTAAAGAACGCGGCCTGCCAGCACACAAAGCCGTGTTGGGCCTACCCTTCTATTCAAAAAAAGGTATGGGTAACTATGGTCCGGGTTATAGCGATTTAATCAAAGACGGCGCCAGCGCGTACGATGATTACTGGAAAGGCGCCTTCTACAACGGAACAATCACCATTGAGAACAAAACCAGACTGGCCAAAAAACGTGGCTGCGGAGGTGTAATGATATGGGAAATAGCACTTGATACTACCGATGACACGTCTTTGCTGAAAGCAATTCAACGTAGTAAATAAAAAATAACCCTTAATGCCCCTCTCTCCGGTATCAGAGAGGGGTAAGGGTAATACCTTCTACATTCTCTTCCTCTAGGCGGCGAAAGCCGTTGCTGCTTTTTTCAGAATCACTCAATGATGGGTTTATACCCGGCTTTACTCCTGCAATTGGTTTATTTTTTGTTTAATTTCAGGTTTTTTTATTGGCTGATACAACTTTTTGGCACTTTTACGCATTAACACTAAAAGCCACGTTTAAACTTTGATTCTAACCTCTACAATCGAACGTCTGCGACAAAAAGACGCTGCTGCCCAGAAAGAAATTTTTGAGCATTATGGCAGCTTTTTGTATCGGATTGCGTACCGTTACGTACGTGAGCGAATGCTGGCCGAAGATTTAATGGTAGATTCGTTTCTGAAGATTTTTGATGGCATTATCCATTTCAGATTCGATAACCTGCGGTCGTTTGAGGCCTGGATGAAAAAAATTGTGGTGAATGAGGCATTAATGCTACTGCGCCGGCAGGCAAGTTTTCATCTGATGCCTGAAAGTGAAGCGGTGGATGTACCAGTTGATGATCATATACTCGACAGGATTTCGACAGAGGAGATTTACAGGCTGATTGCCGAATTACCCGATGGGTACCGTACGGTTTTTAACCTGTATGCCATTGAAGGTTACACACATAAAGAAATTGCAGAGCAACTGCAGATAAGCGAGGGAACCTCAAAGTCGCAGTTGAACCATGCACGCAAATTATTGCAAAAGAAATTACAAATAGCTAATAAAAGTGATGCAAACAGAGAACTTTTATAGTAAAATCAGAGAAAATCTTGAGAATTCTGACTTTAACCCCGATTGGGATAAAAGCCGGGTGTGGCAGCACCTTGAACAAAAACAAGAGGTTAAGAAGCGTTTCGGATGGTGGAAAGCCGTTGCAGCAGGAATGGTGATGCTTGGCCTTGCCGGAGTTTATGGGGTGCTTGCAGACAAAAGTAGCATAATGGCCAATAAAATGGAGCCTCGTCATACACCATCTGCTAAATCTTCACAACCGCCTTCAGTAAAAGCCCGGTTTAATGAATCTGCTTTGGTAGCGCTGAAAGATAAGCCACAAGAGCAGAATACGGGCCGGAAAGCGCATAAAAAGAATGGCCGGTCTTTAAACGAAGTGAAACCATTTGTGCAGGAGCCAAACGAAAACACCAATGAAGCGTTTGATAATCTGGTAACTACTGAAGACGGCGAGCAGGAGTTTAGCTACAACAATGTAACATCAAGAAACGAGCCGGCTTATGTACGCCCTGTTATTTTTGACGCCCCCATTATCTTCAGACCCAGTAAGCCTATTGATAAAGTTGCTACGGCAGTTGCCCCTGCTAAGCGGGAAAGGGTAGCTATACTGGAGATTCCTGAAGATGAAGACGATTATGTAATTGCGCCAAAAGAGAAGAAAAAAAGCCGCCAGGCACGCCTTGCCAGGCAGGTTGATAAAACCCCTGAGGCCGCAGACCCTAGCAAGCCTAACAAGATATGGGCATTTGTGAAGCAGAGTTTCAAAAATGAATCCATACCTGCCGATTCTACCGTTAAATAATGGCCTGTTTCTGACAATAACCGGGTTTTGAATCTGGTTTGCATAAACACACCTGTTACTTCTTATCTTTAATGTATTACCTGCCATGAAGAAGTTCTTTTTGCTGCTGTTGTTGGTTGTAGGTACTGATACCTATGGCTTTGCAATGATAAAAAGTGCAGCTATAGACTCAATAGTGGTAAATATAGGCAAGCGAAAAAAGATTGTATTGTGGGGCGCAACACAGGAAGACCTGAAGGCGCTCGAAAAATATGACCTGAACCGCATTGTAAGACAAATGAATCAGGATCTGGAAGAGATGCCCTCTAATGTCAGACGCAGTATCAGGCAAGACTACGAAGGCAATACCTATACCAAAGAAACCACCCGCCAGCAAGAGTTAGAGGGGCTTACTCCGTGGCAAAGGCTTACCAGAAACACCTATCTGAATCTGTCATTTGGTTTTAGTTCGGCCAGGTATCTGCAAAGAGGTAATTCGGTGTATAATCCCTACAAAAACACATCAGATTTATTCAGACAAAAGACGTTCGCATCGCCAAATATCAGCATTGGGCTCATGCGCCAGGAGAGTTTTATACAAACAGGCAGAAAAGAACTATTACTACATTATGGATTTGATATCAGCTGGTATTACCTGAACCGCGACATCAATAACAGGGTTTCATACCTGCTGCGGGCCAGCAATACCAATGTTGCCGGGTTTGATACAGTGGCTGTTTACAGGCCGTCGCCTGCTGGTAACTATTATACCATAGATAACCTGGTGGGTACTGCTGGCCCAAAAGCCGAATCGGCTTACAATCAATCTTTGTTCTATATCAATTTCAAGATAATACCCACTGTTAATTTCTATGGTAATTCAAACCAGAAAACCTTTCATTTCGGTTTCGGAGCTTATATAGGAAGATTAATAGGCGGTAGCCAGATTTACCCTGAGATAAAATCAATTAACCAGCAGGATGTAAAAATCCCTATAAAAAGCAAGGATAACCCTTATCGTTACGGCTTAATTCTGAACCTGGGCTACAAGGCGTTTACTTTTTTTCTGGAGGGAGATGTCAATAATTTCTTCCAGAGCCGCAATACGCGGAGTAAGTTTCCGCCTTATGAAACTGTTGATATGAACTGGTCTCAGAATCTGACAACCTTCGGCATCAGAATAGGCCGGTAATGAAAAATCTCCGGAGACCCCTCCGGAGATTTTTGCTTTATCATATATTTTACAAACGCTTATTTTTTGTACAATACGCTTTTCACAGCATCAATTGTACGTTTTACGTTTGGCAATGTAGCTTCAATTAAAGTTGGTGCATAGTGCAAAGGAATATCCATGTTATTAACACGAATAACGGGCGCATCCAGGTAATCGAAAGCGTAACGTTGTAAGTGATAAGTGATTTCTGATGAAATAGCCGCCAATGGCCATGCTTCTTCTACTACCACGCAACGGTTGGTTTTCTTCACAGAGTTAATTACAGTAGCGTAATCGATAGGTCTTACTGTACGCAGGTCAATCAATTCAGCCTTAATACCTTCTTTATCCAATTCAGCAATGGCAGGTAAAACCACACGCGGAATCATTTTTCCGAAAGAAACGATGGTAACATCAGAACCTTCGCGAATCACATTAGCTTTGCCAAGCGGAATCAGGTATTCTTCCTGTGGTACTTCACCTTTATCACCGTACATCACCTCCGACTCCATGAAAATAACCGGGTCGTTGTCTCTGATAGATGATTTCAACAAACCTTTGGCATCATAAGGGCTATGCGGTACAACCACTTTTAAACCGGGCGTATTGGCAAACCAGTTTTCAAAGTTTTGTGAGTGTTGCGCACCCAGCTGCCCGGCATTACCGGTTGGCCCACGAAATACAATCGGACAGGTATATTGCCCGGCTGACATGGCCATTATTTTAGCTGCTGAGTTAATAATCTGGTCAATAGCTACCAAAGAAAAGTTAAACGTCATGAACTCAATAACCGGGCGTAAACCGTTGGCTGCTGCTCCTACACCAATACCGGCGAAACCAAGCTCGGCAATAGGAGTGTCAATCACACGTTTAGGGCCAAATTCGTCCAGCATTCCTTGGCTTACTTTATATGCACCGTTGTATTCGGCTACTTCTTCACCCATCAGAAAAACGTTCTCGTCACGTCTCATTTCTTCTGAAAGGGCTTCGCGCAGGGCTTCTCTAAATTGTATCTCTCTCATTGTGGCTTAGAATAAAAGCTTATTTTTTTGATGTAAAATTAGGTAATTCATTCGGAATTCTCAAATTTGCATGAACATACATCTATGAAAATTTAATTAATCTTTTCTGCCACCGGCAGCAAGGCTTCCTTATTTACCCTACACTTCATACCAAATGAACAAACTTAAAGCATATTTGGCAGTTAATTCAACAGCATTTGCTGTATTTACCTCCATAGCTGCCTTTTTTACCTATCTGTGCTTTTATCCGTTCAGGCGCGCCTACACTGCCGCTACTTATGATGACCTTTATTTCTTTGGCATTCATTATAAAATACTAATCATTACGGCTCAGGTCTTGGGCTTTGCAGTATCTAAAGGTTTGGGTATCAAATATGTGTCTGAAATGGCGCCTGCCAGCAGAGCCCGTAATCTGATGTTCATTATTTTGCTGTCGTGGGTTTGTTATCTGTTTTTTGCCTGGGTTCCGGCGCCTTACAATCTGTTTTTTATTTTTCTGGCCAGTCTGCCTTTAGGTATGGTGTATGGTATTATGCTTGGTTTTCTGGAAGGCAGGCGTGTAACCGACCTGCTTGTGGCCGTGCTAACGGCGTCTTTTATTATGGGTTCCGGCTTTGCCAAAAGCATTGGTAAATGGGTTATGGCCACGCTGGAAGTAAGCGAGTTCTGGATGCCATTTGTGGCTTGCGCCATTATGATACTACCCTTTGGTTGTTGCGTATGGCTAATGGGACAGATACCACCGCCCAGTGAGAAAGATAAGGCCAGTAGGTCGGAACGAAAGCCCATGCAGAGGTCAGACAGGCAAGCATTTATTAATGAGTTTACACTGACCCTTACCATTTTTGTGGTTTCTTATATTTTGCTTACAACCTTCCGAGAGTTTCGTGATAACTTTGCCCCCGAAATATGGAAAACCTTGGGCTATGGAAATAACTCAGCCATTTTTACCCAGACAGAAATACCCATTGCTATTGCTGTGTTATTGATGATGGCCGCCATGCGCTGGGTGCAGAACAACTACAGGGCTTTTGTTATTATTCAATGCCTCATGCTTGTGGGTGGAGCGCTGATCGGGCTAAGTACCTTGCTTTATCAGCAAGGGGTAATATCGCCAGTTGTCTGGCTCACCTTGTTAGGGCTTGGCTTGTATATGGCCTATGCCATGTGTAATAGTCTTTATTTTGAGCGGATGATTGCGGCCTTCAAACGTTCGGGTACTGTGGGTTTTATGATTACCTTTGCCGATTATTACGCATATCTGGGCAGCATTCTGGTACTGTTTTACAAGAACTTCTTTCAGAAAAGTATCAATTATCACGAGTTCTTTATTTATTTGGCTTATGCCGTTTCGGTTATTTATGTGGTTTTAATAGGTTTATCTATGTGGAGGCTCAATCAATATCATCAGGCTCTGACTCTTGATAAACCGGATGAAACTGAAATAATTAAGTAATGATGCCTGCCCTGTCTATACATATATGATATGCCTTTAGTTTTTATTACCTGTTATATAAGATGAATATTTTTCTGATTCCGACCATATTGGCCCCCGACACACAGACCAGTGTGTTGGCACCCCAGATAGTTGAGGTAATTACAAAGGTTGATATTTTCTTTGCCGAGGATATACGTACTGCCAGGCGGTTTATCAGTAGCCTGAAGGTTGGGAAGGTGATAGACGAGCTTACGTTTCATGAGCTAAACAAAGACACACCACAAGACCAGACATTGGCTCAACTGAAAAAACTAAAAGCTGATGCAGGCATTATAAGCGAGGCCGGTTGCCCCGGTATTGCCGACCCCGGTGCTGTTGCTGTTGGCTTTGCCCATCAGCTGGGTTATAAAGTCAGGCCTTTGGTGGGGCCCAGCTCCATTTTACTGGCGTTGATGGCTTCCGGCTTTAACGGGCAAAGCTTTACTTTTCATGGATACCTGCCTATTGAAAAAGCTGCCAAAGTGAAAGCCCTTAAAAGTCTGGAACAAACAGCAAAGAATAAGAGCCAGACACAGATATTTATGGAGACCCCATACCGTAACAACCAGATGCTGGATGACGTGCTGCAAAATATGGGCGCTGAAACATTGCTGTGCATTGCTGCCAACATTACAGCTGAAGACGAACTGATTAGAACTTTGCCGGTAAAAGAATGGAAAAAGCAAAAGCCTGATTTGCATAAAAAACCTACGATATTTCTGATACTTTAGCTATCCTTTTCCAACATATACCCGTGGCGAATCAGGTCATCTTGTGAATTTATTTGAAAGGTTTTTCCTTCTCTTATTAAATACAAATCATCGCTCATATCCATAATATGCCTGTATAGATGGTCAGTAATGATAATCCCTTTTTTAAGTTTTTCTTTTGCTATTATTTCTTTCAGTTTTTCAACATGAAGAGGCATTAGATGAGAGAAGGGTTCATCAAGCATAACAAATGCTACTGCTGACTTCAGAATAACCATAGTCTCAAAGAGCCTTATTTCTCCACCGGAAAGAGCCCCCAGTTTCTGCTTACTATATTTATCAAATATTGGAAAGTCTTCTATAACATCTTTCAGATTCACCTCATACAAATTACATACCTGCTCAATTTTTAAATGTTTGGGTATAAATGCTTTCTGCGGCAGATATCGGATAGCCCCCGGCGAAGTTAACAGCGTGCGTTTATACTGGCCGTTTATACGAACCGATTGAAAATTGCCCCGAAGCGAGCCGAATATAATTCTCATCAGGCTGCTTTTGCCGCATCCGTTACGGCCCAGGAAACCCGTCACCTTGCCGGTTTCGGCTCTTACATATACATCTGAGAGAATGCTGCGTGCCCCAAATTCAAGATAAATACTGTCAGCTTCAAGTAAATTTTTTGTCATATCAATGCAGTTAAATACAGGCCGGTCAAAAATAAAAGCAAATCCAAAATCAAGGTAAAAAGTATAAGTTGGTTCTGTGTGATACCCAGGTTCTCATAAAACAGAAACGCATCAGTTTTATAATAAAATTTCAATAGAATTGCCGTTAAAACAAGCGTAATGATTTTTGAAAAGACAAACAGTGAAGCGCCATCCTTAAACTGATAATAGGTGTATAAAAGCCCCAGGCTAACCATTAAAGTAAAGGGGCTTGTACCCTTATAGTAAATCCAGATGGCATGTAATTGTGCTTTGCGCATGGCGTTGGTTTATAAATTAGGTTTCATTTGCTAAAGTCGGATATATTGGTTCCATCTCAAAGTCAACACAGTGGCATCAGCAACTATTTAACATTATTTAAGTGAAATGGAGATACTGAACAATGCGCAGGCTGCACTGGCACAGGTTTTTATCGTAACTATGGTAAGTTATATCAAACCCTGAAACAGAGACATAAAATAGACATCTTATGAAACCCACCATTCCTACACAAAGAGAAGGAACATCTTACGATACCGTATCAGAAGAGAGTTTTTCAACTGAAAAGCAGGCAAAGGCACAATTTCAGATTTCAAAACAAAGACTATTGGCTGTGAACCATTGGCATGAAGTGATAGGAAGCGATAATCTGCAGTTTAAACTCATTGACGCCCGCGCTGAACCGGTAGACCGTTTACCTATGGTTGGTGATTATATAAAAATAGAAATACCCGGCCCTACGAACACTTCTGGCGAGGGGTACGATTGGGTAATAATTGAAAATATCGTGGAAGATGAGCGTGTGCATGAGGAATTTATTTCCATAACCATAAGGCCTTCGGCTAATCCGCAGAAAAAAGCCGGGAAAGAAGAAACCGCCCATTTTTTTGATGACGCCGCCACCAATACTTTTATTGTGAAACGTAAAGAAATGAAGCTAAAAGCAGAAGTGCATGGCCGTAACGAGAAACCCAATATTGAAGGTGTGGGGCTAATAGATAAAATCAGAAATACCTTTGTTGCTTTTGGTGGCATTTTAGGCGCCAGTAAATTACAATGGAAGAGCCTGACCGACGGTTTGCTGGTATAACAAATGGACAGTTAGCGGCGTACATGACCAAAATTCCATTTGGCCAGTAACTCATATCTATTGGTTGGCGCCGAACTAAGCACCTGCGCAGAGAAGCCGTTACCCCAGCAGCCACGTCCTTCAAGTATCAACCTCTTATTGCTTACACCTATACCGGCAATTATGCCCTGTTCGGTTTTGCGGTCAAAGGCGTTGTTGAGGTCTGTACGACCTCTGTCTTTATCTTCAATCACACTTCTGTCGGCAATAATCATTGCATTCGAGATTCCCGCCAGTGCATAAACCGAAGGTTTGCCGATATAAAATGTATATCTGAACAGATTCTGAAGCCCCAGATACCGGATATCATAGTGGAACCGACTTTCGGCATCGGAAGCTGTGCTTTTGAGGGCGTATGTATGTAACTCATTAACAATTGCAAATTTGCCACGGCCACGCCCGAATACGTAGTTTAGAAAAACTCCTCCGGCTGGCGTTAAATTGCCATTACCCTTTACGTAAACATAATTAGGCGGCACAGAGGTTGAAACAATATGCATAATCTGCGAATATCCGGCACCCACTACTGGGCCATATTCCCATTTTCCATGGTTGTTGAGACCCATTTCTGGCAGTGTAACAATCCTGAAGCAATCATTATAACTATCTATCAGATTCTTGAGGTCTTTTGCATAGTAATCAGTATTCATAATGGGCAACTTTTTGCAGGCGTCTGCCAGCATTTCTTCTATCTGAATCTGATACTGTTTTAATTTGGCTGTCTGGTTTCCGGTTTCTATGATGTGGTACACCAAAGGCTCAAGTCTGTTATGAACTTTTACCAGAAAATGTTCTTCAGAGTCTTTATCTACAAAGTAATAAAGCGTAGCCCTCCCAGAAGCCAGCACTCTTACAAAAGCACTTCTTTGCGTTAGTTTTTTATTGCGGTTGGCGTAGGCTGCCAGGCTTGGAAACACCTCTTTGCTACCGTTACGGGGGAATTTTTCGATAGAAAAACTTAATGAAGCGTAAGTTTCCTGATTAAAATCTATGATAAATCCGTTCAGTTCTGCGCTGCCGTAAACAAAACTGGGTTGGTTCAGTTCTCGCTTGAAAAATATCTCAAGGGGGCTCTTAATCCATTCTTTATAATCAATATATCCGCTCAGGGTATCATTCTTGGCGGTTATCAGCCTACCCTTAACAAAATTCCTCTGGGCAAGGCTAATCCCGGCAATAATAACAAACTGAAGTGTTAGTAATAGTTTAGTTTTCATAACCCTGGCGTCCCAGTATTCAATGATATTGAGCAATTTTTAAATATTTCAGTATATAACTTGAAATATTATAGAGCGAATAAACGTAAAATTTTACATTTCAACAACTAAACACCTGATTATTATATACTTAGGTATTTTTGATTATACGTAATAAACCCGCCGTAAGTGGCATTAGAATAGGCTTGGTATAATGGCAAATACCGCTATTCAGAACAGATTGTTATTTTGTACCTCTTAAGCAAAACACCTGTAAGGTAAAAAATCGGCTATAAATATAATCCGCCAGGGTATGTTTAAGCCTTAGTGGTTTGTCTTTGAATAACTATCCGGAAATTGAAAACTATAAAAATTATGTGCTAAGTACTTATCTCTTATACTCACACAAAGTGTTATCAGCTTTGATATAATATGATTTGAAATTGACCGCCTTTGGGTCCATGCAGCCTTTCAGGTTTAGTATTTCAACTTTTTTAAACTCAATTGGGTGGCTTTCTGCCTGCAAGGCTATATACCCTTCGGTTAAAGGTGTTCCATCTTTCTTAATCCATTCCTGAGCCGCGGCCTCATCAACGTGGGCGTCTTTCCAGCTATAATCGTTGCTTACAAAGCCCCCACCAATCTGGGGCCTTTCATATTCAAAAACAACTTTATTATCAATCAGGTGTTGTATCAGCGAGTCACCCAGCACCAGCGCTTCTATGGTAACCCATTGGTCGCCGTCATAAGTTTTAGACCACGAGTCAATGCAATGTTGGGTATTCAGTTTGCCTTTTATATAAACCTGCGTGCCTGGCGTACAAAGATTGGCCGTATGACGCACGCCTTTGCCTAAGCCTCCCAGCATTTGTAGTTCAAGAGAAACGGGGAAGTCTTGTCCGAAAGACAAACTGGCTGCTGATTGCGAGTGCAACATTACACCGCTGTTACGGACATTCCATGAGGCACCGCCTTTGGTCTGGTTACCTACAAAACGGTACTGAAAACGAAGTTTGTAATAAGAATAGGGCTTATTGTAGTATAGATGGCCGTATTTTCCGTTAAACGCTTCGTATTCGTCATACGCTATCTGAAGAATTCCCTCTTTTACTCTAAAAGTATTCTTGTAATTATCGTTTAGTGGTTGGCCTGCAATTTTAATGTCCCAACCGTTCAGGTCTTTGCCATTAAACATTTGCTCCCATTCTTCTTTTTTGGGGTTATTTTTTTGCGCGGTAGCAGCCAGACAAATGGTGGCAAAAACCAATAGTAGTAGTGGATTTTTCATAGATATTATTACAGATAAGGTTGATTCCTTAAAGGTATTAAAGTCTATGCTAAAAATCAAAACTCAATGGCCGCACTCTTGATTTTTGAGTTGAAGAGAAAGGTTTTTTTATTGCTGCCGTAGAATAAGTTAATCAGGTTGGTTTGGTCGTCAAATAACTCCTGCATCAGGTCATTATAAATGGTGTGGTCTTTTAGCGTTTGCCCTTCGGGTATTTCAATATACACCCAGGTGGCATCGCCTTCGGGTTCTTTGCCCAGATACTGCATGGCTTTTTTCTGTTTCTGTGGGCTAATAATGGCAAAATGTTGTTGCACATATTTGCTCAGCAGGGCATCGCTATTGTCGTTTTTACCCCCAATCATAACTTTTTGGCCATTGTTAAGTTTGGTTAGCGCGCTTTCGAGGTCGTCGGTAAACATACGGATAGTTACCTCAAGCGATTTCTCTCTGGCATTGTACTGTATTTCGGTTAATGAGGTATGAAAAGCATGCAGGGTAGTAGCCTTCCGGTTTTTTTGAAGTTCTGAAGGAACCAGCAGTACAGATAGTGTAAGTATGAAGTGTATTAAAAACTGCATGTGAATAAATGAAAGAAAACCCGGATAGTTTTACCTGCCCGGGCTGAATGATTTTATTTAAACAATGCCTTGAAAGTATCGTTGAAGAGTACAAGCACCATCAGGGTTAGCAGAATGAATGTACCAACCTGTTGCGTGCGTTCCATAAACTTTTCAGACGGCTTACGGCGGGTAATCATTTCGTATAACAATACAATTACATGCCCACCGTCAAGAGCAGGTATGGGTAGGGCGTTCATAAATGCCAGCCCCATAGAAAGCAAGCCTGTTAGGCCCCAGAATCTCTGCCAGTCCCAATAGCCACCAAAGTAACGTGCAAGACCAACCGGGCCGCTTACCGCATTGCCGGCAGAAATATGCCCTTTAAATATACGGCCGAAGCCTTTTACCTGATTAGGTATAACCGATAACGCTTCTCTGGCTCCTTCGCCAAACGCCTCTCCGAAATTATATTTCTGGGTGCTGGCTGTAAGGTCTGAAATGGCTCCGAACCCAAGCGTAGATTCTTTAGAAACCGTTGGGGTCAGTTTAACCAGTTGTTTGTTTCTTTCAACTGTTAGCTCCACTTTTTTGCCGGGTACTTTTTTCAGTTCGTTCTGTAGCTGCTGAAAGAAAGTAATAGGGGTGCTGTCCAGCTTTACAATTCTGTCTCCTTCTTTCAATCCTGCTTTTTCAGCGGGCGAGTCTTTCATAATTTGCCCAACCGTAAACGGCATAATAGGTTCAATAAAAGGCACCTTACTGGCAACTTTATCTATCAGCTCATTCGGAACCGGAATTTCTTTAATTACCCCGCCTCTGTCAACTGTAAAGTAGGTGTTCTCCTGCATTAAAGCGGCACGTGCCTCGCTGAAATCGGTAAAGTCCTGATTGTTTATTTTAATAATTCTGTCGCCGGTTTTAAGGCCTATCTCCTGTGCAAGCGGGTGGGCATAAATACCCAGTTTGTTAACTTCAGCTTTTGAATAGTATTCATCTCCCCAAACGTATTTTACCCCCCAGAAAATAAGAATACCCAGAATAATATTAACAATAATACCACCCAACATAACAAATAAACGTTGCCATGCCGGTTTTGAACGAAACTCATAAGGCTCTGGTACAGCCGATAGCTGCGATGCATCTTTGGTTTCGTCAATCATACCTGCTATATCTACGTAGCCTCCCAGCGGAAACCAGCCCAGCCCATATTCGGTGTCACCTTTTTTCTTTTTCCATAAAGCAAAATTGAGCACATTCGGAAGCGGGAAAAGGAAGTCGAAAAATATATAGAACTTATTTACTCTAATACCAAAAATACGAGCGAAGATGAAGTGTCCAAATTCATGTAATCCGACCAGAATAGTTAAGGCAAGCAAAAGTTGCCCGATCATTGTTAAAACTGCCATTAGAAAATTTAATAATTTTTATAGATAATATAGGTTATTCGGTCTTAAAATATCCTTTTTTGCAAACGTAAATTTCGGGTTGATAGGTTCCATAATCGCCAGCTAGATCAAAAGACCAGATTAGCTCCGCCTGTACTAACGAAAGTAAGTTCAAAAATAGCATACTTATTATTGAAAAGAACGTTTTTTAATTAAAACTTTGTTAAGAATACACAGTACATACAAATTTAGCTTACCATACATGAACCCTTTACAGTACGATTTAATAATTATTGGTGGTGGCCCTATTGGGCTGGCTTGCGGATTAGAGGCGCAAAAGGCAGGTTTGAAGTACCTGATTCTCGAAAAAGGCTGTCTGGTTAATTCTTTATATAATTATCCGGCAAACATGACTTTTTTCAGCACCTCTGAGCGGCTTGAGATAGGAGAGGTGCCATTTGTATCAAACAATGCCAAACCTACCCGTAGCGAAGCGCTGGAATATTACAGACGGGTGGCTGCGCATAAAAAGCTGAATATAAAACTTTTTGAAGAGGTGCAGGAGGTGGTACCCGGTGCAGGCAGAAGTACTTACATGGTAATCAGTAAAAAGAATACTTATGAAACCGAGCATATTATTATTGCGTCCGGGTTTTATGATATTCCGCAGAAGCTGGGGGTAAAAGGCGAAGAGCTACCAAAGGTAACGCATTATTATAAAGACCCGCATTTTTATGCATTTCAGAAAGTACTGGTGATTGGTGCTAATAATTCGGCCGTTGATGCCGCTTTGGAAACCTGGAGGAAGGGAGCGGAGGTAACAATGGTTATCAGGAAGGATGAGATAGGTAAAAGAGTAAAGTATTGGGCAAAGCCGGATATTGAAAACAGAATTAAGGAGGGGTCAGTAAAAGCGTTTTTTAATGCTGAGGTAGAAGAAATACGTGATTATGAGGTAGATATCAGAACTCCTGAGGGAATTGTAACCATTGAAAACGACTGGGTGATTTCTATGACTGGTTACCAGCCTAACCTGCCGTTTCTGAAAAAAATAGGTATTAACCTTTCGGCAGATGAAATTATGAAACCTGAGTATAATGATGACACAATGGAAACCAATATGAAAAATGTGTATCTGGCCGGGGTAATATGCGGAGGGATGGACACCCACAGCCTTTTCATTGAAAACTCAAGAATACATGCGGAGAAAATTGTTCAGAAGATATTAAAAACCCCTGCCTTGTAAGCCGGGGTTTTTAATGTAGATTACTGAAGTATTAATGACACCACCTTTGGTTGGATAATGGCATAGTCGGCTACTTTGCCCAACCCAGTATATTGTACTTTAAAGCCTTTGTTTTCTAAAAGATAAATGGCGTCTCGCAGGGTCATGCCCGATACATTGGGGATGTCCTCATTTTCGTTGATTTTGCGCCAGGTTATATTGCTGCCATTTTTTACGGCCTTTGTCCATCCGGCGCTGGCAGGCACATTTTCAAGCCCAAGGGTCTCGCTTACTGCTCTGAAATCCTCCGCATATCCACTTTGCTCGTGCGATGTTATGTTCTGTACGTTCGCATTTTTGTTTTTAGGAGGGTGCATAGCCACGTCATAGGCAAAAATTTTGTCGGCAATAGTACGGAACACCGGAGCGGCCACATCCCGGGCATGAACGTTAATACCCTGTGGCTCGTCAATAATTACGGCACAGCTGTATCTGGGGTTGTCTGCCGGAAAAAAGCCTATGAAAGCGGTATAATACTGCCCTTTAACGTATCCGTTTTCTCTTTTTTGCGAAGTGCCGGTTTTACCTGCCACTTTACAAAAACCCGTGTTAATGTTTTGGGCTGTTCCGTTTTCAACCACGCCTTTCATCATCTGATGCACTATTTTAATCGTGCGGTCAGAGCAAATCTGTCCGTCTTTTTTTCCCTCAAACCGTTCAAGAACTCTGTCTGCTTCTCTTATTTCTTTTACAATATAGGGTTGTACCCATTTGCCTCCGTTAGCAATGGCATTATAAAATGTAAGCATTTGCAAGGGGGTAAGGCGGCTTTCATAGCCTATGGCCATCCAGGGTATTGTTGTAGAGCTGAAAGTAGAGCTTTTACTGTCTTTAATAATCGGGTCGGTTTCGCCTCTTAACTGAAACCCTACCGGTTTATCCAGCTTCAGCCTGCTCAGGTAGGCAACAAAATTATTAGCTCTTGAAAACCCAAAATGCTGCTTTACAAGATTATAAATGCCTACATTACAAGAATTTTCAAAAATCTGTTGCACCGTCTGGCTGCCGTGTTTGGCGTCGCAGGTTAGTTCAATATTGTTATGTCTGACAGACCCATCGCAGGTTGCACCAAAATCATTAGGGTTTAAATGACTTTTTTCAAGAATGGCCACCATAGTTGCCAGTTTAAATGTAGAACCCGGGTCGGTACCTCCTTTTACGGCATAATTAAAGTCTTCTGTGTAAAAGGTCTGGTCGTTTTTATTTCTGCGCGATAGGTTGGTAATGGCCTTGATTTGCCCTGTGGCTACTTCCATTACAATGGCTGAACCATACTTGGCATTGGTACTCATCACCTGATTGCGTAATGAACTCTCTACAATGTCCTGAAAATTAATGTCTATGGTAGTTACTACGTCCTGGCCTGATTCCGGACGTACATCCGGAGAGTCTTCAACCGGTTTCCATACACCCCCTGCCAAACGCTGAAAAAGGCCTACGCCGTCTCGTCCGGCCAGATAATTATTAAAGCTGAACTCAATACCGAAATCTCCTTTGGTTTGGGTATCGCGGTCTAGTTTACCAATAGACCTCAGGGCCATGTCATCAAAAGGCATTACCCGCCGGTTGAGTTGCTCAAACTTGCCACCGCCTTTCATAGGCCCTTCACGAAAAAACGGAAATTTTTTTATTTTTTCCATTTCCGTAAAATCTACCAGTCGGTCACCCAAAACAACAAAGTGTACTTTGCCCCCTTTGCGTGCATTCATTATTAGTTCACGATACTGCCTTGCGGTGCGGTCCTGAAAAAAACCGGCCATTAAATGGGTAAGAGAATCAAGCTGGGCGTTCAGGTATTTGGGCTTGGCACGGGTTACATCAATACCTACTCTGTATCGGGGAACAGAGGTGGCCAGAAGACTACTGCCATCTGCAGCATAAATATTGCCGCGGGTAGCTTTTATTTTCATGGGTTTGCGTTGCACTTTGGCAACTTTATCCATCCATTTTTTTTTCTGGAAATTCTGTACCACAAATATCTGAGCGGCTATCAATGTACCAATTACAAATACCAAACCAAACGTAAGTTTGGCTCGCCATTGAATTTCTTCACGGATAGAGGGCTTAGCTGACATGACTTTATTGATGGTTGTAATCGGCCTGTTATTCTTTTACTACTATTTTGTTTGGCGGCGTTATGTTGTCTTCCAAACCTTTGTCTGATAGTTTCCTGGCAATTTCTGACTGCTTGCTGGCATACATGTAACGCGATTTCTGCGATATATACTCGGCGCGTCTTTCTTCCATATCCAGGCGGGTCTTCTCAATTTTTTTTATAAAACCTTCATAGCTATGCTGAATATAGATATAAAAAATACCCAATGCACCCAGCCATACAATACGTTTGAGCGTTTCGGTAGGAAGCGCGTCTCCTAAATGCAGCCGATTTTTAAGCCATGAATTGATATTATCGAACAGCCCGGCCTTAGGCGCAGCCTTGGGCACAGACGGAGCAGGACGGTGGCGAAAAGTATTAGTTGCCATTCCGGTAGAATTTATGGTTTTATTATAAAAGCACGATTGTAAAACAAATGTATGAAATATCTGATAATTTTCAGAAATAGGCAAACGGTTTTTATGAAATTTAATATCAGAATAAAGGAGACATTAATAAAAAAAATCGCTCCTTTTCAAGAACGATTTTTAGCGGTTATTCTTCAAAAATAACACTGAATATGATTAAACGGTATTAATCTTACCGCCGGTTGTATGCCTTTAAGCGAAAACTGTTTCCAGGTGTTGCTTTTCCGGAAAATTTGGTGTAACCAAATCAGCTTCCGGCTTATAGATATACGGCATCGGGAAGCCTCTCTCCTGGAATGTACCCTCTGCAATGTTATTATAACGCAACTGAACCGACCAGCGGATGTTTTTAGTAACGTTTTCGCCCGAGCGGTGAACCAGAAAAGCAGAAAAAACCAGCAGGTCGCCTACTTCAAATTCAGTTTGTACATATTGTTCTTCGGGCAGGTCTTCCTGTATACTACCCAGATAGCCGGAGGTATCTGCTTTCAGCAAACCATCTTTATGGCTGGCAGGCAGAATCTGCAATGAACCAAGGGCTTCTCCACAGTCTACCAAAGGGAACCACATCACTATGCTGTCAAGAGAACCCTGGCCTGTGCGCCAGTCCTGATGCGCACCCAGTTTCCAGTGGCTGCCACCTTTTGACAAATAACGGCTGTTGAACTGCATGGCCGGGCGGACACCGATAATGGGGAAGTCGTAACCGATTGACTTTAACAAATCAACAATTTTGGGGTCAGTACCCAGCCGGTGAAGAGAAATCAGATGTTGCACCTGCTTACCCGTATTAACAAAAGTGGTGAAATCGGCCTCAAAAAAATCAAACATGGCCTTCTCAAACTCATCTTTGTTATTGATATCTACTTTTTTACCCAATACTCTTTCTATTTGTATGGCAAAGAGTTTACGGGCTTCGGTATATATAAGTGCTATTTCTTCTTTATTAAAGAAATTCTTGATTATTACATAACCTTCTTTATTGAATTGTTCTTTCATGGTAACCTTCGCTTTAAACATCAAAAATAAAACAACAGGGCAAAATTAGATGCTGGGGTAAGCTCCAAAAATGATGCTCATCAGAAAATCATTATTTTTCCCGAACAGCATAGCCAAAACCTGCGGCTCCGAAACCGTTGCCGTTATATAACAGATATTTTTTGTTATTGTGTTCGTAGCAATATGCGTAATCTATCATCTGGTAGTCAAAATCAGCAGGGTTTTCAGATTTATGAATACCTACCAGATTATCTTTGCGGTCCCATTGAAAGCCGTCTTTTGACTCAGCATAGCCTAAGCGATAGCCTTGGTTACGGTCTGTGCGATAATCGCGGGTGTGGCGATAAGAGTAGTACATTTTAAAAATACCATCTTCAAAAAATACACTCGGGCGGCCAACGGCATGCAGAAAATCATCAAAAGGCAAGGCCACATCGCCGGTTGGTTCCCATTTAATGCCATCATCTGAAACCGCCACGCGGCAGTCGTAATAGGGTTCGGGATACCCGTGAATATACTCGCACTTCTGACCAGAAATGTACCACATCATCCAGCGGCCATTTACATACATTACCGATGGCTGCGCTGCCCAGATAGGGTTATGAATAGAGCGGTCCATAATAGGCCCGCGGAACATTTTCTTGAACGTTATGCCACCATCAGTACTAACCGACAAACCCATTGACAGCCGGTATGAATTATGGGTACGGTTCCAGCCGGTATAATATAACCAGATATCACCATTGGATTGCGGCACAAACCATGAAGGCATGGCTCCGGTTTCGTCATATTCGCCCGGCCCGCCTAAATCAAGAACGAAAGTGTCGTGCACATAGAGAATCTTTGTAGGGTCATCATAATCCACATCAATAAATGTCGGGCGTGATTGGCCGTGATCATCTCTTGATGAAAAGTAAACTCTTAAAAAGTCATTATGTTTATAAGCATACGGCACCTGCGCATGCGAACGGCTATGAGCCAATGTTCCGTCAGGTTTGTATATTACTCCTTTTTTTTGCCAGATATGCCCCCCCGCCCCTAAAGGGGTGTTCGAATCTTTAGTATTTAGCATTCCTTTGATTTTATTTAATATTTCTTCGGTGGAATTACTTAAAACTTTATTGGTAACTCTTAGCACGGTAATCCCAACCGATTGATAGAATTCGTCCTTTTCTTTATCTATTAACTTCTGTTCAGTAGTTTTATGAATACTACCATCAATTTCAGTAACCAACTTGACAGAATGGCAATAAAAATCGGCTATGTAATTGCCAATTGGGTGCTGTCTTTTGAAACGCAAACCTAATTGGCTTTTTGACAGATAATGCCACAGATGCTCCTCCATTGGTGTGGAATTCGCTCTTAACTTTGCTGCCCTTTCAAAGCTAATGCTGCTTGCCCCATAAAACATATTCTCTTTCATGTGCAATGATATCGATGGCTTTTTGTTTTAACTCCCCTTTAGGGGCGGGGGGTGTTCTTCCTATTCCTCTCAGCCCTTATTCTCCAGTTATCTTTAATATCTTTACCCGGTATCTGTAGGTTTACGTTTACGGTTGGGGCTTTTTTGGTTTTTTTGAACTCCAAAACGTAATACCCATTACCAAAAATCCATTGCAGTTTTACATCTTTTACATTTTTAGGCAAGTCCTGCAATGGCACCTGGTCGGCAAACATGGGGTTAGCATCCATCAGAATCTGATAGGTTTTCTGGTCTCTCAGCCAGGCACCTACGCTTTCGTCACCTACAACTACTCTGCCACCAATTTTAACTACACGGTTAAACTCTTCAAATGCCTTGGCTCTTTCGGCAAAGGTATTGATGCCACCAAAATGAAAAACGGCATCAAAGAAATTGTCTTCAAACGGCAGATAAGAACCGTTAACGATGAAATAGTCAATTTTAACATCTTTTTTATCAGCAAACTTTTCTTTGGCATGACCAAGCATGGCAGGAGAAAGGTCAGATAAAACGGCATGACCACCCGGAGTGATTTTATCAATAATAAAGGCTGAATCTTTTCCTGTACCAGCGCCTACTTCCAGAACTTTCATGCCGGGTTTTAATTTCAACAAGCCAATCATCAGTTTTCGAGTTGCGGCTTCATTGGCATGTAAAGATTGAAAAACCCAGGAAACCCCACGGTCGTAACGCAAATGGGCATCGTTATAGGCTACCTGTTCTTTGCGGTCTTGTTCGAAGAGTTCTTTCGGATAAACCAGATCAACAATGTTGTTTATATCATAAGAGATAGGTTCTTCCTGAGAGGTATTATGAAGGGTTTTGCCGTCGGCCGACACAACAAGTCTGGTTCTGGTTTTCGGGCAAATAAGCTGGTCAAAAAATTGAGTCATTATCGATGTATATTCTGATTTAAAGCGTCAAAGTTCAAGATTTTTAATGAAAAAACCATGTTTATCCGGTTTATTCTATTGGGCGGTTTATCTGTAAAAACCTGTTAGTTAGGCCAACAAGTAAATGGCACTAAATAGTATTTACAAATTAATATCCTTACTGGAAACCTCAGCTTTTACGGCCGGATTCCCTTTCCAGATACTCCAAGGCTCAGTTTTGGTTTTGGTTAGGTTGGCACCCATGGCTATCAGTGTACCTTCGCCAATGGTGCAGCCGTCGCGGATGGTAGCGTTGACACCAAAGAATGAGTATTCTCCGACCAGACATCTACCCGATAACACCACGTGGGAAGTGAAATAGACGTGGTCTCTGATTTCGCCATGATGACCGATGTGGTTACCGCTCCAAAGCACTACATTATTGCCTATTTTTACAAAAGGCTGAATGGTGTTATCTTCCAGTATAAAGCAGTTTTCTCCAATCTGGTCGGTTAGAACTGTGGCTTTAGAGCTGATGTAAGAGATACACTCATAGCCCAGTGCTTTTATTTCTCCGTAGATTTTAGCCCGAATCTGATTCATTTTACGTTCGCTCAAGGGGGCAAAGAACTTATAATCTGCGGGCGGGAACAAAGCAGGCACATCTTCAAATGCTACCAGCTGAATACCACAGAAAGTAGTTTCACCTTCTTTTATGTAATCTCTGTTTTTTGTGAAGGCTACTATCTCATGTTCTGAGTCATGCGTGAGATAATAATGGGCCAGTTCTGCCACTAATTCTGTACCGAAAACTACTACTTTTGCCATTTTGGTGTTTTTATTTTAAACCAACTCAAATTCTTTTAAATATTGCTGAATTGCATCTGCAGGGCAAAACATCAGGATATCAATCATAGAAAGCCAGGGCACAAATTCATTTTTAAACTGATTGTACTGAATCGGCTTTGCCTTGATAAAATTAAGTAAGATTTTATTATCAGCAAATAATTGCTTGTCGTAGATGGCCATTCCTCCAATCGGGTTAATGTAATGGCTGGCGTTTTCCTGCTTGCAGATATCAAGAATCCGATCCTGTGCTTTCAGATGCTGATTGTTATAAACAACCGAACTTTCTACAAATTCGGTTTTAATGCCTAAATAACTGCTGGTTGTTTTCAGACTTTTGGTGCATAACTCGGCAATATTTGCCGGTTCTGACTGAAAAACTTCTGCCAGAATCGCAATTGTTTCGTTATAAAAAGGCGCTTTTTTGTATGATTGCTCGATGGTTCTTAGAAATTTCTTTGACCATACCGGCAGGTTATCAACTGCTATATCTCTGATGAGTCGATTCTGGCTGGCATTAACCAAGGGCAGTGTAAAGAGCGATGCCTTGCCCGCCACTAATATATTGTTGCGGTTAATCCAACCCTTATTGATATAGGCCACGTCGTCATACACAATAAATTTATCAACCGCATTGATTAACTGAAAATAACCAATGTATGGAAAAATATAAGGTTGCATGATTCCGATTGTCATGGCTTGTCAGTGGCTTTAGTTTTTAATTTTCTAAGAAAAAACGAACTTTCTTTAACAGGTGTATCATTGTGCTCATCTTTTTTACTCAATTCAATGTCTCCTTCCTCAAATGGCAATACTCCTTCCGAGTAGAACAGATATTCAGCCTCAGCTGGAATCGGTTTCAGTCTGCTACGGAAAGGGTGTATAGGTATTAACCTGCGTTTAAAGTCTTTTCCCCATAGCGGATACTCAAAATCTTCATGTTCCTGCTGCGTACCTAAGGCAACCACGGCATCTTTGGGTACTATTTCATCAAACTTCTGGTAGGCTTCATAAATGTCTGGTCGGGCAACCGTCAGCTGTTCCATCCTACTCATATTGAAGATGTTTTTCTCTCCGAATACCGGATGAATCCTTGTATACAATATGGTGCAAATGGCCGAAACCGCTATTAAAATACAACATACCACTTGCCAGTACTGCCATAGCTTGCGTTTTATGCTAAATAAATAGAACACAACAAGTAAGGGCATACACCACACAGCCATGTTTAGAAAATAACGCGCCTTGATGGGGTCGTAGGGTGCTGAGTAACATAATGATAAAAAATGCAACAGGGTAGCAATTGCTAAAATTCCTAAGCCTTTCTCAAGCGGGGTGATGGCGCGGTAACGGCCTATAAATCTAAACAGTAAAATAACCAATGCGGGAAGCACCATACCAAAACTGATGATTCCCCAGTAAGGGCGTTCGATATAGAATCGGATGGGGTGGTCGAAAGAAAAATAAGATACTACAGTAAATCTTTCTCCTTCAAGATGCAGCCGGCCAAGCATTTTGTCTGGTATTACTCTGAATACATCATTGACCCGTTTGCCTGCAAGGGTGCTGCGCAAGCCATCTAAATTCAGGAAATCAGAAGAGTAACGCCCGGCATTCAGAGCCATGTTTTTTACTTTATCTTTTGTGCTGTAATCTTCTATCCCATGCCATTTCATTACTATCGGCGGGGCAGAGAGGCTGCCCAGGCTAAACCGGCCAACTTCTTTTATGTTGCCGATGTATCCTGTTGGGAGCGCATATATACCTACACTAAGCATAAAGCTAATCAGAAACAGATTGATATTCTTATAGAATTCTTTTTTGATTAATACCGTGTAAACTGCTACTGCAAAGGCAGCAGGTGCTATTAAAAGAAAGGTAACTTTATGGCCTATCCAGACACCGGCTATCAGGCTGATCAATAGTATGTTAAGCGGTGTTGGTTTTTGCCTGAATGCAAATAAGCAATAAGCCAGAATACCCAGATAAGCTGTAAGTACGATGTCCGATTCGGTAGTGGTGGCCTGTATCAATGCCGTTGGTAATAAAAGTGTTACCAACCCAGTAAAAACAGAAGCAACAAAGTTTTTAGAGATTTTAAACGCCAGTGCATAAGCAGACAAGGCAAATATCCAGTATGACAGATAGTGTATTACTTTAAATCCTTTTTCGCCTAGCAAATGGAAGAAAAACATCTGCAAAGTTGGCAGAGAATTAGGATAAAAATCGATGGTCCAGGTGGTGCCTTGCAACCTGTTCATGTTGCCGTTTTGCAGGTAAAGTGCGCATTTTACCAGATGGCCTGTCATGCTATCCCATTCATTGGGGTAGGTAAAAAAGAAAATAACAAGATTAAGAACTGCCGTAGCCACCGCTGCAAATGAAAGTACGCCAAATGAAATCTTATTTGCAAACGAAAGACCTGCCCACGCAGTTTTTGCTTTGTTGTTTAAGTGGCTGAATCCTTTAGCCAGAGTAAAGTTCTGCGGATTACTAACCTGCCTGAAAACAGCATAAAACAACAGGGCAATCAAATTGACCGACACCCCCCAGGCCCAGGGCTGGTTAATAAGATTGAACTCAGATAAGATAAAACCAGTGGGAATAATGCAGGAAACCAGCCCAAGAAACAGTTTCAGGGAGTAATCACTCAGGCTTTCAGAGATATAAACTGAATTTCGATGGATTTGCCATATAAAACCCAAAAAGAGGAACAGAAATATCCAATACATTCAAAAATGGTGGTTTCGTTGGGTGCAAAGGTAAGACGTTATGTCAGTTTGTCCTACGGTCATATCAAAAACTCAAACAAATCAGGCTTTTTATTGATGTATTCAAATGGTATATTATGTTCTTCCAAACGCTGAATCAAAGGCTGGTAGTCTGATTTCTGTTTCAACTCTATACCCACCAGTGCTGGGCCGCGCTCGCGAGAAGTTTTCTTTGAGTATTCAAAATATACGATGTCGTCTGTAGGGCCCAGTACATCGTTCAGAAATTCTTTAAACGCACCGGCGCGCTGAGGAAAACGGATAATGAAATAATGTTTAAGCCCTTCATATAGCAGCGATCGTTCTTTGATTTCTTCAGTACGGGTAATATCATTATTACCACCGCCTATAATGCACACGACGTTTTTGCCTTTGATTTCATCTTTCAGAAAATCAAGGGCTGAAACCGACAAAGCACCTGCGGGTTCGGCAACTATGGCTTCTTCATTATACAGTTCCAGAATGGTTGAACACACTTTCCCTTCCGGAATCAGGATAATTTCATGATTAAGGTTTTGTTTGCACACCTCAAAGGTCAGGTCTCCTGCTCTTTTTACGGCGGCGCCGTCAACAAATTTATTGATTTCTTCCAGTGTTACAACATGGCCTGCTTCCAACGATTTTTTCATGGTAGGAGAGCCCTCCGGTTCAACCGCAATCAGCTTGGTTCGTGGCGATAGTTGTTTAAAAACCGTAGAAACCCCTGAGGCCAGTCCGCCACCACCAATGGCAAAAATGAGGTAGTCTATCTTGAAATTGGCATCTTTAAATATTTCAAGGCCTACGGTTCCCTGTCCTTCAATTACCTGCAGGTCATCAAACGGATGGATGAACGTGGCTTTCTGCTCTTCACAAAAGTTTTTGGCAGCAAAGTAGGCGTCGTCGTAGGTATCACCCACCAACTCTATTTTTACAAACTCTTTGCCAAACATACCTACCTGCTTTATTTTCTGAGCAGGGGTAGTGGTAGGCATAAAAATGGTGCCTTTTACACCCAGTTTACGGCAGGCGTATGCCAGGCCCTGGGCATGATTACCCGCGCTGGCGCATACCACCCCCTTATCTAGTTGCTCTTTTGGCAGGCTGGCCATTTTGTTGTAAGCGCCCCTGATTTTATAAGAACGCACTACCTGTAAATCTTCACGTTTCAGATACACATTGGCTCCGTAACGTTCAGACAGATTCAGATTATGCATTAAAGGTGTGTGCGTAGCTACGTCTTCCAGCCTTTCGGCTGCTACATACATATTGTCAATATCCGGAAGAGTCAGTTGTTTTTCTGGCACTGTTTTGTTGATGCTGGTCATTGGTTAAATCTGTTTTTAACCTGAAATAATTATAAGAACCCATTCGGGCGGTAGATAAATACCCGAAAGAATTTTTTGCCAAATGTAATAAAAAATAAAATGAGTAGGCAAAATACCTACTCATTGAATGATTTAATTCTATTTAATGCAAGAATTAGTTTCTTTCAGGTCTCAGGCTACGTACAGTAGCGCCTGCCTGCCACATTTCTGAATCACGTAGTTCGGCCAATTCAACTTCCAGTTTTTCACGGTAGTCTGGCTGAGAGTTACGTTCAATAGACTGAGCGGCTTCTTTTTGTGTTTTTACACTGTTATATAGTTTTTTGAACACCGGTTTGCTGGCATCGCGGAAAGGCTTCCACCAGTCAAGCGCACCGCGTTGAGCAGTTGTTGAACAGTTGGCGTACATCCAGTCCATACCGTTTTCTGCTACCAATGGCATCAATGATTGTGTTAACTCTTCTACAGTTTCGTTGAAAGCTTCAGAAGGCGAGTGGCCGTTTTCACGTAGTACTTCGTACTGAGCCGCAAAGATACCCTGAATAGCGCCCATCAAAGTACCTCTTTCACCTGTAAGGTCAGAAGTTACTTCGCGGTAGAAGTCAGTTTCAAACAGGTATCCTGAACCTACACCGATACCCATGGCAATGGCTGTTTCACGGGCATGGCCTGAGGCATCCTGATACACGGCAAAGCTTGAGTTCAAACCTTTACCTTCTACAAATAGGCGACGAAGCGAAGTACCAGAGCCTTTAGGGGCAACCAATACGACGTCAACACTCTTCGGAGGTTTGATGCCCGTTTTTTTGCTGTAAGTGATGCCGAAACCGTGAGAGAAGTACAAAGTTTTACCTTTTTTAAGGTGTTGTTTAACGGTTGGCCATAATTGAATTTGAGCTGCATCAGACAAAAGGAAACAGATAACAGTACCTTTTTTCAATGCATCTTCAATGTTGAAAAGTGTTTTGCCCGGTACCCAACCATCTGCAACTGCTTTGTCGTATGTTTTGCCGGGGCGTTGTCCAACAATTACGTTGAAGCCATTGTCACGCATATTCATTGCCTGACCAGGCCCCTGCACTCCGTAGCCAATTACTGCGATGGTTTGGTTTTTTAAAAACTCTCTTGCTTTTTCAAGAGGGTACTCTTCGCGGGTTACTACTTCTTCTTCAACACCGCCAAAATTTAACTTTGCCATTTTATTGTTTTTGTTTTGTGTTTATGCGATAAAAATATGATACTACTATAAATAATACTCCCATTCTGTAATTTCTTCGGGCAGGTATTCAATCAGCCCCTGCGGGGTTTTGCCTACGGCTACTCTTCCTGAACGAACGAACTCTATAATACCATGTGGTTTGATATACCGGAAGAAATCAAATATTTCTCTTTCTGTACCGGTTTTTTCAATCACAACGTAATCAAGCCCCCAGTAAACTACCCAGGCCTTATAAACCTTATTGATGTTTTCAACATCTATTACCTTGCCATCAATAGGGGTTGAAATCTTAAAGAGGGCGATTTCATTGTAAACGATATCTTCATTCAGATAACCGAAAACAGCTAAAACTTCTACAACCTTACGAATCTGGCGTACCAGCTTTTCTACCTCTTCACGTTTGTCATGTTTGATGACAATCGTAAAGCGTGAGATACCCTTTCGTTCGGTTTCAGAAACAGTCAAAGATTCAATGTTGATTCTTCTTCTGGTAAAAATTATTGTGATTTTGTTGAGTAATCCGATGCTATTTTCGGTAAATACGCAAATAGTGTATGTTGTCATTAATAATCAGGAATTAGTGAATTAGCGGATTAGCGAATAATTTGAATGACAAACTGCTTGATTCGCTCATTCGTCATTAGCCATTCACTATTACTCCAGTCGTATTTCAGACACGCTTGTGCCTGCCGGAACCATCGGGAATACGTTTTCCTCTTTTTCTACCAATACCTCCAGCAGATAGGCTTTGTCTGACTGCAGTAGCCTGTCAAGCGACTCGCTGAGGTTTTCTCTTTCAGCACAGGTATGGCCTTCAATGCCAAATCCTTTGGCTATGGTAATGAAATCAGGATTCTTTAATTCAACGAATGAGTAACGGTTATCGAAGAACAATTGCTGCCATTGGCGTACCATGCCCAGATAATTGTTGTTCAGGATAATCATTTTAACTGCCAGCCCGCTTTGCGCAATGGTTCCTAGCTCCTGGATGGTCATCTGAAAACAACCATCGCCAATAATGCCTACCACTTCGCGTTCAGGCGCTCCCATTTTGGCGCCGAATGAAGCCGGAATAGCAAATCCCATAGTACCTAATCCGCCGGATGCAATATAAGAATTAGGCTTCCGGAACTGGTAATACCGTGCCGTTACCATCTGGTGCTGGCCAACGTCTACCACAATACAGGCTTCACCTTTGGTTTTGTCAGACAACATGGCAACCACTTCTGCCATTTTTATCTTACCTTCACCTTTCAAATCGCGAAGCGTTACTTTCTGGTGTTCTCTGGCATCCAGTTTCCTGAATTCGTTTTTCCAGGCAGTAAATTCTCCTCTCTTAACCAGCGGCATCAGCATTTTCAATGCTTCTTTGGCATCACCAACTACAGGCGCCTCGGTTTTCTTTATTTTCTCTATTTCAGAAGGGTCTATTTCTATATGAATGATTCGCGCCTGTTTGGCAAACCTTGTTGCATCGCCCGTTACGCGGTCATCAAAGCGCATCCCAATGGCAATCAACACATCGCACTGGTCTGTCATTACATTAGGTGCATACATGCCATGCATACCCAGCCAGCCCATATAATTGGGGTGGTCAATCGGTACGGCAGACAAACCTAATAAGGTGCTGGCGCAAGGCATATCTGTTTTTTCAATAAACTCAAGCAGCTCTTGTACGGCATCAGCAATTAATACGCCGTGGCCAAACAATATATAGGGGCGTTTAGCCTTGTTAATCAGCTCGGCGGCTTTTTCAATCTGCTCTTGCTTAGGCACAATGCGAGGGCGATACGTTACCAGTTTATTTACCTTTTGGTAACTGAACTTGTCTGTCATTTTACCTGCCTGTGCGTCGCGGGTGAAATCTATCACAACCGGGCCGGGCTTGCCAGCCTGGGCAATGTAAAATGCTTTGGCCATTACCTCTGGTACTTCATCGGGGCTGGTGATCTGGTAATTCCACTTGCAAACTGGCGTGGTTACGCCAATCATGTCAGTTTCCTGAAATGCATCTGTACCCAATAAAGTAGATTTAACCTGGCCTACAATACAAACCAATGGGGTGCAGTCAATAATCGCGTCTGCTATGGGTGTTATCAGGTTTGTGCCACCCGGGCCAGATGTTACCAGGCAAATACCGGGGCGACCACTGACACGCGCATAACCCTGCGCGGCATGGCCGGCACCCTGCTCATGACGGACAAGTATATGGTTAAGACGGTCTATATAGTCATAGAGGGCATCATAAGTAGGCATAATAGCGCCACCGGGGTATCCGAAAATGGTTTCTACGCCTTCGGCCAGCAGGCACTCCATCATGGCTTGTGCACCTGTAAGATATTCTCTCTTTTGGGGCTCTTCAAGGGGTAAAGTTAATACCTCCTGCTTGGCTTCTACTTCTAATAAATTTCCCATGTCAGAGTGGTTTTTAATGTATCCTTATATTGTTGTAAGTCTTTTCGCCGGTTATCTTTTGCAAATATTGCTGAAGCCGCTGTTCCGGTTTACCGGCTTTGTCAGTTACAGGTCAGTTACGCAACCTTCACTAGCCGAACTTACATTTTTGATGTATTTTCTAAGTACTCCTCTTTTAAATGTTGATTCTTTCGGTTGCCAGGCTGCCCTGCGTTCGGCCAGTTCATCGTCTGACACGTGCAGAATCAGCTTGTTGTCAATGGCATCAATAGTAATTTTGTCGCCATCTTTTACCAAGGCAATTGTGCCGCCATCAAATGCCTCCGGTGTTACGTGGCCTACTACAAAACCGTGTGTACCACCCGAGAAACGGCCATCGGTAATCATGGCTACTGAATCGCCGAGTCCGGCACCCATTACTGCTGAGGTTGGCTTAAGCATTTCTGGCATACCCGGCCCGCCTTTCGGGCCTTCATTGCGGATTACCACTACATGCCCTGCTTTTATTTCGCCTTTGCTCAAAAACTCAATTACTTCTTCTTCACGCTCACATACTTTGGCGATACCTTCAAATTTTTCGCCTTCTTTTCCGGTTATTTTTGCTACCGCACCTTTTTCGGCCAGGTTTCCGTATAAAATCTGTAAGTGGCCAGTTGCTTTAAGCGGACTGGTAACCGGGCGAATTATACTTTGTGTGCTGAAATCAAGGTCTGGTACATCCTGCAGGTTTTCGGCAACGGTTTTACCCGTTATGGTGATGCAGTCGCCGTGCAACAAACCGTTTTGTAAAAGATACTTCATTACTGCCGGCACACCACCAATGGGGTGCATGTCTTCCATATAATATTTACCTGAAGGTTTCAGGTCGCCCAATAAAGGTGTGCGGTCTGAAATGGCCTGAATGTCATCTAATGTAAATTCTACACCTGCCGAAGAGGCAATGGCCAGGTAGTGTAACACCGCGTTGGTAGAACCACCTAATGCCATTACTACTGTAAGTGCATTTTCAAATGCCTTGCGTGTCATGATGTCACGCGGTAGTATCTGTTTTTCAAGAAGCACTTTCATGGCGGCACCAATGGCAAGGCATTCTGCCTTTTTGCCTTCGTGTGTGGCCGGGTATGAAGAGCTGTTTGGTAAGCTCATGCCCATTGCCTCAATAGATGACGCCATCGTGTTGGCTGTGTACATACCACCACAGGCACCCTGGCCCGGAATTGAGTTCTGGATAACGCCTTTATAATCTTCGTCAGATATATTATTGGCAAACTTTTTACCTAATGCCTCAAAAGCCGAAACGATGTCCAGCTTCTGTCCGTGGTAATAACCTGACTTCACGGTGCCGCCATAAACCAATATGGCAGGGCGGTTTAGGCGTGCCATGGCCATCATGGCGCCCGGCATGTTTTTATCGCAACCTACAACGGCAATTACACCATCATACCATTGAGCCGACACCACGTCTTCAATTGAATCGGCAATGATATCGCGGCTTGGTAATGAGTAACTCATGCCGTCGTTTCCGTTGGTCATTCCGTCTGAAACACCAATCGTATTAAAAATCAGTCCAACCATTCCGTTTTCCTGCACGCCTTTTTTTACATGCACCGAAAGCCCGTTCAGGTGAATGTTACAGGGGTTGCCCTCATAACCGGTACTGGCTATACCAATCTGGGGTTTTTCCATGTCTTCTTCTGTAAGGCCAATGGCATATAGCATGGCTTGTGCGGCAGGGTTTGTTACTTCCTGTGTAAGCGTTCGACTGTATTTATTGAGAGTGGTCATTGAAATTGAATGGGGTGATTTAAGTCTTAAATAATATTTTGTTCATAAAAAAACCTTCTTCACTGTGTGAAGAAGGTCGTCAGGCTATGGTCATGCGTCCTCCTTCACACTCGCTAGGCGAGCAGGTGAATAATTAGAACGATAATGACTCTATGTTGGCTCATGAATAAACTTCTCTATTTGCGAAAATTCGCTAAGTGCGAATCATATTCTATACAAATGTAGGCGAAAGGATTTTTTAATTCCAAATTTTTTAAAATAAAATTTCAGAATTTCCATTTTTTTGCACTTTTCTAAGTTAGCTTTAGGCTAATTCAAAGATTTTTTATACCCCAGCAATCTCTTCGTAGGTGGCCTGAATGCTTCTCTGGATGCCATCGCCCTGCATTTGGGTTACGCCCGGAATAGCCGTGGTCTTTAAAACTTCTTCTTTCGTTTTACCGGCTTTTACTTCGCCTTCTACAAAACTCCATAGCTTTGCCAGGTAGTCCTGAAACACCATGATGTCTTCTTTATTACCGGTTATTTTTTCAGGGTCGAAGGCATGGCCGAAAACAAAAAGTGTTTGGTTATCAAAAGTTGACAGCGTTTTGTCAAGCACGTTAAGCCAGTTTTTGACTGATGCCCCGGCAGCACGGTCTACAAAAGGGTATCGGCGGTTAAACAGCAAATCGCCCATGTGAGCCACATTGGCTTGCTCAAAATGTATAATGCTGTCGCCATTGGTATGTCCGGGTCCAAAATAATGGGCTTTAATGGTCTCTTTACCAACTTTTTGTTTCCAGGTGTCGGTAAAGGTTATGTCAGGATATAACTGTTTGTCTTCAGTTTTGGCCTTTTCTGCGGCTACTTTCTGGTTTTTCAGTGAATTACTATGGGCAACTACATGTTCAGCAATGCCTTTGAAAGCAATGTTGCCACCCGAATGGTCGCCATGATGATGGGTATTGATAAGCAGTTGTATTGGTTTCTCTGATATTTTTTTTAGTTCACCAATCAGGTGATTCGACTGCTCAGGGAATTGAGAGTCTACCACGGCCAGGCCTTTAGGTGTAACCAGATAAGCTATGGTGCCACCGCGTTCAGTAAAAACACCTACGCCACCGCGTAAATCTTTCAGTTTATACGGATTCTGCGCCAGAATATTGGCCAGTAATTCTTTGCCAGAAAGAGCAAATGCCCCAAGAGTAAGGCCTGTGGTTTGTACAAAATTTCTGCGGTTCATGGGTCTAAAGATTAAAGTTTCTGTATGTTAATGTGTTACTAAACAGGTTGTTATGCTTGATCTGCTTATTCGTCTTCCAAAGCAGCTTCTACCATGTATCTGACGGATACGTCGTTGGATAGCAAAAGCCGCATCAGATGATTTTCACGCAGTTTCATGGTTCGCATGATGTCTTTAACCGGCAAACCCTTTTGGTGCAGGCCGCGTGCATGCCCGCCAAAGTCTTCAAAATACTGTAATTTGGCCTGTAATTGCTGTTTACCATCTTTTAACCGGGGGTGGTGCCCACAAAAAAGTACATCAAAATTGTATTGAAGTATATTTTTCATAGACGCTACCTGCTGCCAGAATTTCTCGCCTTTTCTGAAAACCCTGATCCGGATACCCACAAACAAGTCGCCTGAAAACAGCCAGCCTTTGTTGGGCTCGAGAAAAACCGTGTGGTCGTCTGAATGCCCCGGTGTATAAATAGGAACTAATTGGTGGTTTGGCGTTTCAATAATGGCCGGGAAGTGGTGTATATGGCTTTCATAAGGTGTAATATGCCCGAAAAGTACTTTCTCATAAGGATGCAGACCGAAGCCTTTTTTTATTTTTTCTTGGGTTGCTGCGTGGGCAAATACCTCAGCCTTATGCTCAATCGCCAAAGCAGCTACATTACCTGAGTGGTCTTCATGAAAATGCGTCAGCAGAATTTTTTCAATTCTTTTGTCCTTAAATGTGGCTTTTACTTTTTCTCGGCAGTGCGCCTGGGCGGTATCAATTAATACGTGGTCAAAAACAAAACAGTACACATTAAACCAGGGTTTGCCGATAGGAGCATAACCAAAACGGAAAAGCTCAACATCGGCAAACTTTCTATGTTTCAGATATTGCATTTTTCTAAGAAGTAAAACATTAATTTACTCCACCTGTATTATTTTACGGTTTTGTAAATCTCATCGCCAATAGCTGTTCTGATGTTCAGCGTACTTATCTTCGTGTTATCACGGGTTGGGTAAACACGGTTTGATAAGAAAACGTAGGCAAAATTATATTTAGGGTCTACCCAAACGAAAGTACCTGTAAAGCCTGAATGACCATAGCTTTCAGGTGTTGCCAGTGTTGGCCCGTTGGCCACCTTAGGGTTAAAGTCTATTTTGTCAAATGCAATGGCTCTTCTGTTTTTTAGTTCAGGAAACTGGTAACGGGTGCACTCATCAACCACCTCGGGCTTAATAAACTGCTTGCCGCCGTAAGTTCCTTTTTGCAGATAAAGCTGCATCAGTTTCATTAAGTCGTTGGCATTGCCAAACAAACCTGCGTGCCCCGAAACACCATTGAGCATACCGGCGCCTTCATCATGCACACGCCCGTGTATGAGTGTATGCCTGAATAAAGTATCGCGCTCACTGGGTACAATCTGAGATTTAGGATAAAAGCGCAGCGGATTATAGGTAAGGCTGTTTGCCCCTAGTTGTTTGTAAGTTTTTTTCAGGTAGTCTTCCCAGGGCATGCCTGTTATGCGCGGCATAAAAGTCGGGTAGGCGTAGTAATGTAAATCGCTATACACGTAGCCCTGCTCGGGTTTAACAGGCGAATCTTTAATGGCATTGAAAATTTTCTCTCTGTAATCTTTGTGCAGCCACAGGCTGTCTGTCAGTTGAACCGTGTAATCATCCGACGGCTCGTTAGCAATCGTATTCTTTTTCCAAACCAATGTAACAGGCGACAGCGTTTCTTTCCACAGATTTTTATCTTCTTTAATGGCTTTCATGAGCATGGCATAGTATTTCTTTTTGCTCATTAAAAATTTCCTTTTGTATTTCTGTGCATACTTAGCTTTAAATATGGGGCTGTTCATTACGGTCTTTACCGAGTCTATGCAGTCCATCCAGAACGGAATCCAGGCTTTCAGGCCTGATTTATGGGTAAGCATATCTCTGAACCGCAAATTTGCCTTATTTGAGTTGTCAAATTCTGTGTAGTAGTCCTTAAAGGTTTTGTCGAGGTCAAACTTGTTTTCGCTCATTAACTGCATTACAGCCAGCAATGATGTACTTACTTTGGTAACCGAGGCCAGGTCATACAGGTCGGTTAATTTTACCTTGCCGTTTGATACCGCATTGGTTTGTGCCGCCCCTGCCTGTATAGAAGCAGCGCTTTTTACTTTTTCGTCCATCACATCATTTTTATTACCGGCGCTTAAAACCATTTCATTAGCTGTATTCAGGCCTGCTTTGGCGGCTTCGTAAGTATGGTATCCAAATGCTTTGTGGTAAATAACCCTTCCGTCTTTGGCTACCTCAAGTACCGCACCGGGGTATGCTTTTTCTTTCAGACCCAGATTTACTACCGAGTCCATCCGGGCATTGAAAACCTTACTGTCAAGCCCAACCATTTCGGGTACACCATAAGCTAACCGACCGATTGACTGGGTTTGTTTGCCAGATTCCAGGCGATAATTTTCATTAACTGTAACAGGTAGCTTGCCAATAAACGGAATAGCCCCGAAAATGGCTTGTGCCGAGGCCTCTTCCATGTAGGGGGTTAGCTGATACGCCATTACAACGGCTTTAGCTTTGTCAAGGTCTTCAAATTTATCCAACGAATAAGGGTTGCCAAAGAGCGTTACTACGGCTTTGCCGGTATTTACCAGGGCTTTTACAGCCTTTTTATTGGCAT
Organism: Emticicia sp. 21SJ11W-3; assembly: GCF_024138715.1. Classification (GTDB taxonomy): domain Bacteria; phylum Bacteroidota; class Bacteroidia; order Cytophagales; family Spirosomataceae; genus Emticicia; species Emticicia fluvialis. Next base: position 4,432,153 of record NZ_CP092074.1, on the reverse strand, counting down.
CAGTAACACCATATTTAGCAGCCGGACGAATATTATTCAGGTGTACACCCACCAGTATGAGGTCATATCCTGAGACTTGCTCCAGCATTTTGCTGATGTCGGCATCGGTGGCATTGGCCGGTAAATTGAAATTATCAACCGTAGTATAGTTAGCCGCCATTTTCTGAAAAGCCGTTGGCTGAACAGCATCAACAGAAACCACTGCAATTTTGGCTGTCAGGTCTTTAACGGGCAAAACACTTTCTTCATTTTTTATGAGCGTAAGGGCTGCTTCGGCAAACTGACGGTTCAGCACGTCTGACTTCGTGGTGTTCAGATCTTGTATCAGATTATTAATTTCTATTGGTTTATATTTATCTAAACCTACCCATGATTTAGCCATCAGGATTTTCTTAACCCTGAAATCAATTTCTTCCTGGGTTATTTCCTTATTGGCAACGGCTGCTTTAATGGCTGCTATGGCTGCCGGCACATCTTCGAAGGTTTCAAGGATATCATTACCTGCCAGAATGGCTTTTACATTGGCTTGCCCGTTAGGGAAGTATTTTACCGCTCCCTGCATATCCATGGCATCAGTAAATACAAGACCTTTAAATTTTAAATCATTACGGAGCAAATCAGTAACAATATTTTTTGAGAGCGTAGACGCCAGATTTTTGGCGCTGTCTAAAGCCGGAATACTCAGGTGGGCTGTCATGACACCGCTGAGGCCGCTGTTCATGAGCATACGGTAAGGGTAAAGCTCAATATTATCCAGCCGTTTTTTGTCGTGGCTTATCAGGGGTAAATCATAGTGAGAGTCTACGCCTGTATCACCATGCCCCGGAAAGTGCTTGGCCGACGTCAGAATACGCTCGCTGTTCATGCCCTGCATATAGGCAATGGCCTTAGAGGCCACGTCATATTTGTTTTCACCGAACGAGCGGAAATTGATAACCGGGTTGTTGGGGTTATTATTGACATCTACTACAGGGGCATAATTGATGTGCACGCCCATTCTGCGGCATTGACGGGCTATTTCTGCACCCATTTCGCGTATATCTGCTTCTTTACCTCTGATGGCGCCTAGCGTCATCTGATAAGGGAACCGAACGGTACTATCCAGCCTCATGGCCAGTCCCCATTCTAAATCCATTCCTATCAGCATGGGTACTTTAGACATCCCCTGCAGCTCATTTACAATGCGAGCCTGTGTGGTTGGCTGGCCAGCAAAGAAAACCAGACCGCCCACTTTGTAATCCTGTACCCATTTTCTGAGCTTTTCAACGTTATATCCCTGGCCTGAAGTATTTCCCCGCGGCATCAATAACTGACCGATTTTTTCGTCTAACGACAGGGTCGCGAAAACAGAATCTACCCAGCGTTGGTTATAGTTATTGAGGAAATCGGGGCTTTTTTGAGCAAAGGAAGATAGCAGACTGAAAAACAGAAAACAGAGCAGGAATACTTTTTTCATGAGTTTAAGATTTTGTCGGAACAGAAATCAAAAATAGACAATAAATCTGTATGGTTTCAAAAACCTGAGCATATTTAATGATTTTACTGCCACTATGCCATGTATATAGAATTGGCACTTGGTTTGAACAATAAAAAAAGCACAGAAATATTTTAATTATATAAAACGTTTTGTACATTCACTCTGACATTCTGGCAGATAAATACGAGTCATTAATGGTTTTTTAGAAGGGTGTTCAGCAGGTTTTTACCAGATAATTAACTAATGTTTGCTGTTAAATAAAACGGGTTTTTTTAAGAAAAAGCCTTATAGAAGAACCTAAATTTGTGGTACATGAATCGTGAACTAATCTCCAGCCTTATGATGGGACGCCAAGACGTAGAAAATGTGGAAATGATTGAAATCGCTTCACCGGATGAAGTGATGGAGAATGAAAATAATCTTCCAACCGAACTAGCGCTTCTTCCGCTTCGAAATACCGTTCTGTTTCCGGGTATTGTTATACCTGTTACTGTTACAAGGGCCAAATTTATTAAAATGGTAAAAAAGGCTTATCGCACCGATAAAACCATTGGTGTGGTTGCACAAATACGCCATACGCCCAACGAACCTACACCTGAAGATTTATATAAAATAGGTACGATTGCAACCATTCTTAAAATGATTGTGCTGCCTGATGGAAATGTGACGGTTATTATTCAGGGGCGACGCCGTTTTGAGGTTATTAACTATATCCAGACCGAACCACACCTAAGCGCTACGGTTAAGTATATAGCTGATAATTTTCCGAGTGTACGCAAAAAAGAGGTAAAAGCCCTGATACAGAGCCTGAAAGAGGCGGCTTATAAAATTCTGAGCCTGAATCCGGAAATACCGAAAGATGCGCAGATGGCTATCAGTAATATTGACAGCCCTAGTTTCCTGACGCACTTTTTGTCTTCTAACCTGAATATAGAGATTAGCGAGAAACAATTGCTACTGGAGACTTACGACGGTAGCGAACAAGCGCACAAACTGCTGGAACACATGATGAAGGAGATTCAGGTGCTTGAAATCAAAAGAGATATACAAAGCAAAGCCAGCCTTGATATTGACCAGCAACAAAGGGAATATTACCTGCGCCAGCAGATAAAGGTATTGCAGGAAGAACTGGGCATGGAAACGCCTGATCAGGAAGTAGAAAAACTGCGTGCCAAAGGCGCCAAAAAGAAATGGTCTAAAGAGGCCAACGAGCATTTTCATAAAGAACTGAACAAAATTCTGCGCATGAACTCAATGGCGCCAGAATACGGGGTTTCATTAACCTATGCCGAAACCATGATTGAGCTGCCCTGGGCAGAATACACAAAAGATAATTTTGACCTGAAAAGGGCTAAAAAAATACTGGATGCCGACCACTCGGGTCTTGAGAAAGTAAAAGAGCGTATCATTGAGTATCTGGCCGTATTAAAATTACGGAGCGATATGAAAGCGCCTATTCTGTGCCTTTATGGGCCTCCGGGTGTTGGTAAAACATCATTGGGGCGCTCAATTGCCAAGTCGCTGGGCCGTAATTACATACGGATGGCGCTGGGTGGATTGCATGATGAGGCAGAAATACGCGGCCACAGAAAAACGTATATCGGCGCCATGCCGGGCAAGGTGATTCAGAATCTGCAAAAAGCCAGGTCGTCAAACCCGGTATTTGTTTTAGACGAAATAGATAAGGTATCCCGCGATTTCAGAGGTGACCCTTCATCGGCACTGCTGGAAGTTCTGGACCCCGAACAAAACTCGTCCTTCAAAGACAATTATCTGGAGGTTGACTATGATTTATCTAAGGTGCTTTTCATTGCCACTGCCAATTCTTTAGATACTATTCAGGCGCCATTAAGAGACCGCATGGAGATAATTGAGATTTCAGGCTATACGGTTGAGGAGAAAATAGAAATCGCTAAAAAACACCTGGTGCCTAAGCAGTTAGAGCAACACGGTATAAAGGTAAAAGATCTGAAAATAGAAGACAAGGCTATTCAACGGGTAATTGAAGGCTACACCAGAGAATCGGGGGTTCGTCGTCTTGAACAGCAGATTGGAACTTTGATAAGAAAAGTTGCCAAATCTATTGCCATGCAGGAGGAGTATCCGAAACTGATAAAAGTTGAACACGTTGAGAAATTACTGGGTGGTGCAGTTTTTGACCAGGATTTATATGAAGGCAATGAGTTGCCAGGTGTGGTAACCGGATTGGCCTGGACATCGGTAGGTGGAGATATACTTTTCATAGAGTCTAGCCTGAGCAGGGGTAAAGGCCAGCTGACGTTGTCTGGCCAATTGGGAGACGTGATGAAAGAGTCGGCCGTTACGGCGCTTTCTTACCTTAAATCGCATGCCGATGAAATAGGTATTGATTACCGCATTTTTCAGAATTACGATTTGCACGTACACGTGCCACAGGGGGCTGTGCCAAAAGATGGTCCGTCTGCAGGTATTACGATGGTTACATCAATGGCCTCTATCTATACCCAAAGACAACTGAAGCCGAATCTGGCCATGACAGGCGAGATTACCCTGCGCGGAAAAGTACTGCCTGTGGGCGGTATTAAAGAGAAAATTCTGGCTGCCAAGCGTGCGGGTATAAAAGAGATTGTAATGTGCTACAAAAACCGCAAGGATGTAGAGGAAGTAGGTGCCGCATATACTGAAGGCCTCACTTTCCATTACGTAGACTACGTGCAGGAAGTGCTGGAAATAGCATTATTGCCCGGCAAAGTTGCCAATGCCATGAAGTTTATTCTGCCGGAAGAAAAAAAAGAGGTTGAGCCGGTAGAACTTTTATAGTGCTAACTATTGACTACAAAAAATAGCAGTTGCCTGAAGCAGCTGCTATTTTTTTATTCCAGCAAGGAGTGCCAGAAATAAAATGTAGCATAACCACGCCAGCCCGGCCACAGGGAAGCCATCTGGTGCAATTCGGCAATGGTGGGTTTGGCCGGTAATTTATATTGATTTTTTACCGCATGATGAAGGCCTACATCTTCAACCGGAAACGCATCGTAGCTTTTGAGGCTTTTCATCATTGAGTAGTTGGCTGTCCAGTTTCCTACTCCTTTAATGGCAGTTAATTGCTGCTTGATTTCTTCATACCCTAACCGGGATAGTTTCTCCTGCGCCAGAATACCCTCTGCAAATGCCTGCGAAATATTTATTATATATTGTGCCTTACTTCTGCTGAACTGAAATGGCTGGAAGTCTTCCACCTTAAGTGCCGCCAGTGTTTGTGGTGTGGGTAGTGTATAAAATGTGTCACCATCAAAAGTTACACTTTTACCAAAGTTGTGTACCAGCCTTTGTTTAAGCGCGTAAGCAAAATTAAGATTGATCTGTTGGCCGATAACCGACCAAACCAGCGACTCGAATAAATCGGGCATACCTACCATGCGCAGGCCATAGTATTTCTGGCAAAGCTGCTGCATTATAGGGTCGGCCTGTACGGCATTATAAAAAACGTTCAGGTCGGCGGTCAGGTCAAACCAGTTTTCAATATAGTTTTTTATGCGCTGCTGCACTTCTGGCGTGGCTTTTCCGGTATGGATATGAACGGCAAGGCCGTTGTGATATGCAATAGAAAACAGCACCAGCTCATTGCCCATGTCTAAAACCTTGTAGATATTATCTCCCTTTATGGTATGCAGGCACTCTTTTTCATTACGCGATAAAAACCTCAGCAACTCCTGATAACTAAATGCTTCGGGCGTGGTAATATGTATCATTATTTAGGTTGTCGAAAATGTTAAAAATAGCGACCGAGCTTAAAGTCTGGTAATCTGTGTATTTTTTATGATGCCATTCCCCCTGAAAATAAAGCCAATTTCTTTGAGTTTACCCAGATGCTTTTTATAGGGTGTTTCAAAAATCGTTTGATTGTTTAATGCAATACTCACAAATTTGTTTCTGTTGATTATGCTCACATGCTGCCACCCGTACATTTGAGTACCAAAAGCGGTTAAATCTGTTTTTTTGCCGTCAAACCTCCGGTTACTGATACTTAGGTTTATGTTACTTTCACAGCCTTTATGGGCCAGGTTAACATACATATATTCATATTCTCCTTTAATCAGCACGGCTACTGCAGGGCAAACTACGCCTGTTGAATCCATTCTGAAATCAGTTCTGAAAACAAATCTGTTTCCATCAATATTAAAATCGCGGCTATTATGAAAAGTGAGCATAAAGGGTTCTTTGGTATCTAGTTTGTTACTGACCAAAACATCGGGCTTTACGCCGATGATGTCTTTTGATACCCAATCGGCCTCCGGCAGTATTTTATTCTCTATTGGTGGCTGGTGTGCCGCTATTACCCAGTTGTCGGTCCTGATATGTACCGGAATCTCTCTGATGATAGAGTCGTCTGCAATGATTTTGGCCATGTAGTAGCCGGGTAGGTAATAAATATCCGTTTGCTGGTAATTGCCTTTGGTAATTTCTACTCTTCGTTTTTTATCCCACGATTGCTGAATATAAAACTTCCTGGCATTAACAGAATCGATATTGTAAGTAAAAACAACTGTGTTAGGTACGGTATTAGAAACAGAGGTTTTGGCAGAAAACTGAACGTCTCCTGCACGAATACCATTTTTGAAAAGTTTGTTTTTAAACACCAGTAAGGCCAGAACCAGAATAATGCCGGTAATGGCGAACAGTCTTGTATGTGTAGACCGAGGTCTGATTTTTTCAAAGGGCTTATCGGGGTGGGGTATAAAAGTTTCAGTTGGCGGTACGGTTTTGCCTGTAAGTATTTGGGCCAGGTCAAGTTTGAGTGTGAGCCAGTCTTTATGGTAAGCAATTTTGCTGAGGGCATCAAGTGTTGACAAATGCGGTAAACGGTTGAACTCATTGCGCCAGATTCTTTTAATTGTGGTAAGGCTGATTTTTACACCCGATTTCTCTTCAATAAAAAATTCAAGAAACTCATAATCTTTCTGCCCCCGGCTTTCGTGCAGGCTGAGCCCTGCCATTTCCTCAATTTGTTGCTTTAGCCTATCCAGAAGTTCTTTATCGATAGGGTTGATGTCGTTCATAATCAGATGGGTTAAAAAACAATCGCAAAACAGTTGTAAAACAGTTCAATCTTGCACACGATAATTATCCGGGTGTCTGGCATATTGCAGCCTCAAATCATTACTCAAAATTTAAAACAAATTATTATGAAAATGCTCAGAATCAAATCATTAATTGTTGCTTTTTTTGTTGGCCTTTCTTTTAGTCTTTCGGCACAGAACGCTTTTAAAGACTGGCAGGGGTTCTCTGAAAACAACACGCCAGCCATTTTAACCGAGCAAACCTATAAAGATAAAAGCTGCATAAAATTAGATGGTAAAAATGAGGCTATCATTATTAGAAAGGATAAAAAATATGAAAATTTCAGAATAGACCTCGATATCGCCAGCCGTGTAATGGGCGGAATCGGCTTCCATGTAAAGAACGAACAGAACTACCAGTTTCTGTATTTCAGGCCCGGCTACGGTGGCACGCAGGAGGCAATTCAGTATGTGCCCATTTATAATGGTGGCTTAAGTTGGGTAATGTACCATTATCCGATTTATGAGGCCAAAGCAGCCATTGCTCAGCTGGAGTGGTTTCATGCCACTATAGAGGTGCGCGGCAGAATTATGAAAGTGTTTGTGAACTATAAAAAAGAACCAGATTTGATTGTGAGCCTGCTAGATACTGATACTGACAATGGAAGTATTTTATTGAGAAGTATGTTCGGAGAATCCTACTTTGCCAATGTGTATATTCAGGAGTTACCAAAAATACTTTACGAATGGTCTGTATCAGAGCAGCTGGTAAGAGACAAAACTTACGAATATACAGATATAAAGAAAATTAAGAACTGGACTAAAATTAACGATAGAAGAGACGAAATGGTGAATCTGAAAAGATATTATGAATACCCTAACGGAACGGTTTTTACCAGATGTAACGTAGTTTCTGAAGCTGATAAGCCCAAGTTGATGTACTTTGATTTTACCGGTAAGCTAAAAGTTTTTCTGAACGGAAAAGAGGTTTATAATTACGCCAGATTTAAGTTGGAAAGGTTGGAACTTTATCAGAACTGCACAGCCCTGGAACTGAAAAAAGGTGATAATGAGCTGGTATTTATTATTGAGGGTGACGCCTCTTTTTTTGGTGAAGGTTTTAATGCAATGGGAAGAAAACAGCATCAGAATTGGGGCTTTGTAGCTGGCTTGGCAGATATGGCCAGATAATGGTTTAAGGCATGGCTGGCATGCCCGGTCTTTTATTGTAAAAATACTACCGGCTTTGTTTCGGCTTCAAACTGCCGCAAAATACGCAGTAACTGCCCTTTTTGTTTGCTTTCGGCCCAGCCAGAATCATTATTATGGATTCCCTCAAAGTCCTGGTCAAGCACCAGCCCACTCTGATAAATAAGCGAGTCGTTTTTTAGCAGATATATACGGCTTTCAATTTTAAGTGAGTCGCTGCCATTGCTGATAAACTCGCAGTTTTTCAGCTGGCTTAGTATTTGTTTGTCAGATGATTTTAATACCCTGTTGCGTGGTATACCGGCCCAGGAGTTCATGAGGTCGTTAACACTTATAATTACGTAGGCGGTGTAATTGCCCTCCTGAAAATTAAATTGCTGAAAAGGCTTGTTTTCGTCTTTGATTGCTACAATAGAGGCTTGAGAGGTGGTGTTTTTATCGAAAATAAAAAATGGATATAGCCCGATAAAGTAAGCAACAACCAGGCCCAGGCATATAGCAGATAAGGCAAAAGCGATTGTCTTTTTCATTCGGTGAGTCACAGCTTGTTTTAGTTTATTGAATACATAGTAGCAGTCGTGCTGCAATTTTATTTTTTTTTTTGATGTAGCAAAAAAAAATTATTTACCGGTACCTGTAAAACAGAAGAGGCGCGCCTGCAGGCGCGCCTCTTTGTTCAATTAAATGCTAATGACTATCATTTAGGTTTTTTGAAAACCGCTGCATCAACCGGAGGGTTAATCTTGATTTTATTGGTTATAAATGCCAGATTACCCATCTGATTTACCATGTCCATAGAATAGGCAAACTTAATGCCGTCTACATCTTTGTAATCAGAGAAACTGATTTCCACTTCCACACCATTGGCTGAAGCCTTTGTTTTGGTCAACAAGTAGGTGGTGGCGTCTATATACTGATCAATCACATCACCTGTTGCCGAAGTTACTTTCAGATGGTAGCTGTCTTTTTTGTCTACTTTTTCTTTGCCCACCAGCTCAACTTTATTGCCTTTTTCTTTATAATTGAAAAGCGGACCGAAAGGGTCTAGCTGGCCTTTTAATTGTTTTGCCTGTTCAGCTGGCATATCTTCCGGCTCGCCTGTGCCACCCATCATTGTCGGGCGAACCATCCAGGCTGAAGTACCATCATAAGCCTGAACCATTGAGTTACCCATCACGGTTGACTCAGAGCGTACCGCTTTGTTTACCACCATTGTGCTGGTGCTTGGTATTTCCATGCCTTGTACAGACAACGAGCGCTCAATGTAAAGGGTATTTACCGATTTCAATTTATCTGCTCCGCCAAGGGCCGCAATGTGCTTGTCTACTATTTCATCGACAGTCTGGGCAAAGCTGCTTATTGAAACCAAAGCTGCAAATGCTGTTGCAAAAAGTTTGTTCATTTTCATTGTTCGATTTGAATTAAGTTTATTCGTTAGTTTATTAAGGGGCTTATCTGTAAATCCCTCCGGTTTTAAAGCCGGAGGGGCTGGTTATTGTCTTGGTTGCCCACCGCCTGTAGTGCCACCTGTGGTTTGTCCGCCGCTTTGGCCATCGCTTTTTACGTCGTCGTTGTTTACTGAGCGGGCTTTTTTCTTAGGTGCATCTACTGTCATTTTACCAATTTTGTAGCTGAATGTAAGGCGCACACCTCTGTTATACATATAAATATTGTTTACCTGATTGAACTGCGCCGATTTCAACTCACTACGGATATTGAAACTTTTGTTCAGGAAGTTTTCGCCGGCAAGGCCAAGGCTTCCTTTTTTGTTTTTAAAGTCTTTTTTGATACCAATGGTATAGAAGCCGAATCCACCCTGGTTACCCTGTAATTGAACCTGGTTTCCTTGTAGAAACCCGAAGGCCTGCGCACCCCATCCGTTTTTAAAGGTAGCCTGCGAGAACACACCACCACTGATATTCCAGCCTGAGTTAGTTATGGTTTCTGATACATTGTTCATACCCAATACTTGTCCTTCAAGCGTATTATAGATGATATTGGCAAACAAACCGACGTTAATTTTCGATGTTGCTGCAACGTTAGCAAAAATGTTGGAACCATACGCATGTTGGCGCCCGATATTTTTGTAAGTAGTAACAATTGCACCGGGCAGGGTATCTGACGGAATACGAACCTGCGATATGGCATTATTGGTTACTCTACCAAAAAACGAAGCATTCACAAAGGTTTTCTTAATGTTTTTGCTCAATGTTAATTCAAAGTTGTCGGTTATCTCTGGTTTCAGAGTAGGGTCACCCACAGTGATATTCTGAGGGTTAGCCGAGTTAAAGTTCGGGTTTAACTGTTGCAAACCCGGGCGTTGAATACGCTTATTGTAAGCCAGCTTAAAGGTAGTACCTTTAATGGTTTTTGAGGCATTTACACTTGGCACCAATACTCCGTAATCTGCTACACCAATCTGCCCGCCTTCTTTTGTGCTGGCATCTATAAATGTATGCTCGTAGCGCAAACCACCTTTAAAGGTATAACGTTTTTTGGTAGTATAAGTATATGAGCTATAAGCTGCTGCTATATTCTGATGGTAGGTAAGCGCGCCCTGAGGCTGATTGATTTCAGTTGAGAAATTGCCGGTTGGCCCTGCAATCAGAAACTTGTAATCGCTGGTTACTTCACGGAAGATACCCTTTCCGCCAAATTCAAGCATCTGGTTTTTTCTGATTGGGGTCTGGTAATCACTTTGCAGGGTAAATTCCTGATTCAGATTTGAGTTAATATTACGCTGACGGTTCAATAACTCTCCGCCTTGGGTCATCAGGTTGGCGTCAAAGTTATTTTTAAGGTCATTACGGCTATAAAGTGTAGAAATACTCCATTCCTGTTGAGGTTTTTTATAAGTGTGCAGGTAATCAATGTTCATGTCAACTGTTCCTGACAGGTTGTCTGCGTCAACGTCTCTTCGTGAGCTGGCGTCGGCGTCAAGGCTGCCATTACGGAATAACCTGGTTACAAGGTCTTGTTGCGTGCTGAAGTTACGAACGCCATAACGTACACCAGCTGTCAGGCTTTGGTTTTTGGCCAGGTCGTAATCGAATCCCAGGTTATACTGGCCAAACAACCCGTGACTTGAACCATCACCCGTTTGTTTGGTAAGCGTAGAAACTCCGTTTACGATACTTGTCTGGTCGAGAGAAGTTTTGGTAATGGTGTTATACATCCCACGGCCAAAACCACCTAGCGTTACGCCGCCTTTACCTTTTCTGTAGTTGCCGTTCAGGCTAAGTAATGAGCCTCTGTTACCAACGCCGCCATCTACATTCAGGCTTAAACCTTGCAGGCTGTTCTTTTTAGTAATAATGTTAATAATACCACCAGAACCTTCAGCATCATATTTAGCAGATGGACTGGTGATAACCTCAACGGTTTTAATCTGGTCGGCCGGTATTTGCTTCAAGGCATCGGCTACGCTGCTGGCAACTATGGTGCTGGGTTTATTGTTAATTAAAACCCTGATGTTCTGGCTACCTCTCAACGAAACGTTGCCGTCAAGGTCTACTGTCAATAAAGGTACTTTACGCAATACGTCTGAGGCATCGCCGCCTTTGGCTGCAATGTCTTTTTCTGCATTATAAACCAGGCGGTCAACTTTTTCTTCAATAAGGGCAGACTGGCCGGTTACGGTAACTTCATTCAGCAATTTGGCACTGCTGGCTATCAGTATGTTCCCCAGGTCAAGTTCTTGTCCTTTGCTTAGGGTTACATTGATATCTTTGGTAGTATAACCAATAAATGTAATTTGTAATTTAAACGAACCGGCAGCCACTTTGTTGAGGGTAAATTTCCCTTTTTCGTCGGCCATCGTGCCATCTACAGGCTTGCCGGTGGTTTTATCAAGAAGGGCAACACTGGCAAATTCAACAGTTTTATTGGTAGTTGAGTCTACAACAATACCCGAAATTTTGCTATTACCTTTGGGTGTCTGGTCTCCTGCTGTACCCGGCAATGCTTTAGTGGCTGGTGCCCCGCCCATCGGGAACTGAGCCTGAGCTGCCGTAAATGAGGTGAAAACAGATGCGATTAGAATGATTAGTAAATTACTTTTTTTCATGATTTAGTTTTTAACGTTACAAAGTTGGTTCAGAAAAGCTAATACTGAAACCAAAAATGGATAAGTGTATCATTTAGGATGATGAATACTTGATATTAACCGATGAGTGTCTTAATTGAATTACAGGTGGTTGCTGTGAGGTTTACAAGCGGTTGGCCAGGCTGCTGAATGGTATAAAAACGTATGCCGGATTAGTAATAAAATATCTAAAAATAGTAATACCCGGGGCTAGTAAGAATTTGTGCAGCAGTAGAAGATTGCCCCGGGTATGGTTAGTATTTATAAGCCTGAGGCGTTTTTTGAGGATACAAACCCCGGCAGTAGTATAGACAACCAGCCCTGATTGGTATCCTTGCCAATAGGAATTAGTATTAATGATTAACGGTTGGTGTTACCACCAGATTTGTAAATTTAACGCGTGTTGCCGGCCCGGCCCAGATAGCAATTTTGCCCGGCCTTGCAGGGGCCAGACTCTTCACTTCAAGGCAGGGAACAGGATGATTATTGACATACACCCTGATAAACGGTCGGTCTACAACTACTCTGGCATGAAACCAGTCGTCCGGGTCTGGTACAGGCTTTACTTTGTTTTCGTATTTCCCGGGGAAATCATCTCGCAGTTTAAACCAGGGGGCATCAGGCAGTGAGGCATATTGCACGGCTCTGCTCCGGCGGGCCGTGTCGGCGTTCATGAAATTAAATGGTCTGAAATAAACGTGTTCATAGGTCTGGCTATCCTGCACATTAAAGGCTACACCTACAAAGCTTTGTTGTAAGAGGTTTGCCCCTTTTACGTCAAATTCAATCGTGCCGTTGGTCATTTCAAAATCTTTAAGCACCATCATGCCGTCGTTATCTGTTTTGTCTAGCTGTATAGTATCTTTCCATATCGGTGTGGGCTTGCTGTAAATAAGCCAGAGAGATGGATTTTTAAAGTCTGCTCTCGGTGGATTGCCTTGCGGGTACGCAATTTGAGACATAAGGAAGAAGAAGACAGTCAGTAGCTTTTTCATAAATAGGCTGGTTTTATTAATAATAAAATTTGGAGTTTTGCCAATGGCATGATTGTTTTTTGGCAAATTTGTAGAAAAGAAAAGTTGTTACCTGTTCAAACCGATACCAAATCTGGTTCAAGTCTGGGGCATCATTAAAATTACTTCCGGCAAGACTACCTATTGCGGCAAAACAAAATCAGATAATAGAACCTGAATCAATATTTACTATGATTTACATTACTCAGCTTATTTTTATTAAAGAGGGCAAAGAAGAAGTTTTTCATGAGTTTGAGAATTTTGCCATACCCTTGATGGAGAAATATAACGGCAAGTTATTGTACCGGATACGGCCTGATGCAGCCGCCTATATAGCTGGTGAAGAAGAGAAACCCTACGAAATTCATATTGTTTCTTTTGAGCATGAAAGCGACTTGCTGGGCTTTATGAAAGACGACGGCCGTATGAAATTTTTGCCCTTAAAGGAAGAGTCGGTTAAAACCATTCTGATGATTAAGGGGGCTAAAATGGGGTAAGGAGTAATTAAGAGAAGGCGCAACAAATAATTGTAAAAATACAGGCGAGTGATGTTGAAAAGATTATGACCGTGAGTACCAAACAAAAACACCTGCCTCGAAACCGAAGCAGGTGTTTTTAATATACTTAAAGCTATTATTAAGCTTTTGATTTTGCAATTACGCCATCAGCAATGTTTTGCGGAACGATTTCGTAATGTGAGAACGTCAAGTTAGCTGTAGCACGACCAGACGACATCGTACGAAGGTCTGTTACGTAACCGAACAATTCTGAAAGAGGTACATCAGCTTTGATTACTTGCGAACCAGCTTTAGTATCCATACCTCTCATCACACCACGACGACGGTTCAAGTCACCTGTGATAGGACCTGTGTATTCGTCAGGAGTTACTACCTCTACTGCCATGATTGGTTCAAGCAATTTAGGGCCAGCCTGACGGGCAGCTTCTTTGAAGCCCATACGAGCAGCTAGTTCGAAAGACAATGAGTCAGAGTCAACGTCGTGGAATGAACCGTGGAACAAACGCACTTTCATTGAGTCAACAGGGAAACCTGCTAACGGACCATTTGACATAGCTGATTCGAAACCTTTCTGGATAGCAGGGATAAACTCTTTTGGAATGATACCACCCACAATGTTGTTTACGAACTCAAGACCTGTTTTCTCGTCTGTACGTGGTCCGATTTCGAATACGATATCGGCAAATTTACCACGACCACCCGATTGTTTCTTGTAAACCTCACGGTGTTCGATAGACTTGGTGATGGTTTCTTTGTACGCCACCTGTGGTGCACCCTGGTTTACTTCTACTTTAAACTCACGACGCATACGGTCGATGATGATTTCAAGGTGAAGCTCACCCATACCACGGATGATGGTCTGGCCTGTTTCTTCGTTTGATTCAACCTGTAGAGTTGGGTCTTCTTCAATCAGTTTAGTGATTGCTTTAGAGAAGTTATCCTGATCGGCTGTTTTCTTAGGCTCGATAGCATACCCGATAACCGGATCAGGGAATACCATTGATTCAAGAACGATTGGGTTTTTCTCATCAGAAAGTGTATCACCGGTTTTAATATCTTTGAAACCTACTACCGCACCGATGTCACCGGCACCCAAACGCTCAATTGAGTTTTGTTTGTTGGCGTGCATCTGGAAGATACGAGAGATACGCTCTTTGTTGCCCGAACGGTTGTTCAATACATAAGAACCGGCATCTAAACCACCCGAATAAGCGCGGATGAAACAAAGACGGCCAACGTAAGGGTCAGTAGCGATTTTAAAGGCAAGAGCCGCGAAAGGATCGCTTTCAGTTGGTTTACGGAAAATCTCTGCACCAGTATCAGGGTTAGTTCCTTTAATGGCTTCTTTATCCAATGGTGAAGGCAACAGGGCCATCACGTAGTCAAGCATGGTTTGTACACCCTTGTTTTTGAATGAAGAACCACAAAGCATCGGAACAATCTTCATGGCAATAACTGCCTGGCGAAGCGCTGCAAGAATTTCGTCTTCTGTAATTGAATTCGGGTCTTCGAAGTATTTCTCCATCAAAGTATCATCAAATTCAGCTACAGCTTCCAACAATTTCTCACGGTATTCAGTAGCCTCTTCCATCATGTCGTCAGGAATCGGTACTTCAGTGAAAGTCATCCCTTTGTCATGCTCGTTCCAAACGATACCGCGGAAGTTCACAAGGTCAACCACACCTTTAAAGTTATCTTCAGCGCCGATTGGCAATTGAAGTGGCACTGCGTTGCTGCCCAACATCTCTTTTACTTGCTTACACACGTTAAGGAAGTCGGCACCTGAGCGGTCCATTTTGTTAACGAAACCCAAACGAGCTACGTTATAGTTGTTGGCCAAGCGCCAGTTAGTTTCAGATTGAGGCTCAACACCGTCAACCGCACTAAATAAGAACACCAAGCCGTCTAATACACGTAGTGAACGGTTTACTTCTACAGTAAAGTCAACGTGACCTGGAGTATCAATTATATTGATATGATATTTTTGGTCTCTGTAATTCCAACCAACGGTGGTTGCAGCTGATGTGATGGTAATACCTCTTTCCTGCTCTTGCTCCATCCAGTCCATCGTAGCAGCTCCATCGTGTACCTCACCGATTTTGTGGCTCACGCCGGCATAATAAAGGATACGCTCAGTGGTAGTTGTTTTACCTGCGTCAATGTGGGCAGCAATACCGATGTTTCTTGTAAATTTTAAATCGCGTGCCATTTTTTTAGATTTTTGAAAAAATGTTTTTAAGAGTCTGGTTATCAGACAATATTGTTGAGAAACTTTTATTCCAAGCTAATATTAGAATTGTATTTCGGGGTGCAAAATTATGAATACTTTTTGAGAAAATCAAAAAGGTTTTGTTTTTTATGAATATTTCTTGCTTGTAGGCAGTAGGTTACAACATTAGGCCAGGAAATGCGTACTCAAATTCTGAAATCTCAGGTTCATGGGAAGAAAGGCAAATAGTTTCTGATACCTGACAGTAAATCTTATAAAGTTAACCCTTGCCAACTTCAACTGAAGAGCAATCGGTTGTTCCGGTTTGCATACTGGGGGTTAAAGATACTACCATGTTAACCGTGTCATTTGCTACCATAAGCCTGCCTGCATCTTAGGGCGTGCCAAATAAATTTGGCCCTGGCTTATCTCTCAATAATAATCCGTACTGTCGAAACCTCATGTTCTGCAATACTCCTTTCGTTACGGTAAACTATTCTGACAATATAGGAGCCTCGGGGAACATGTCTTACATCAACCCTAATCATGCCGTCAGATACTTTTGAGAAACTCTCTGTAAATACCCGACCCGAATTATCATATATCTGAACACTCTGTACTTCCTGAAAGCCGTTTTGCTGAAACCATTGTTCATGTACCGACCTCTCATAAGATGTACCTGCAGAATCGGGCGATGCTGACAGTTGCGGTACCAATGTAAGTTCTCCGTTTTGAACGGCGTTGCCCCATACGGTTGCGTTTGAGGCGAACTTAGGGAGAGGCAGTGTTTTTTCAGAACTGCAATAACTTTTGCTGATTGAAATGCCTCCGGTACTCATATTGTGTCGTTCCGGCGCTATGCCTTTTACAGAGACCGCGCCTGAAAGCACAGTCATGGTAGCGTACATTAATACTTCTGATGATTCAATTACAGGTCTTTTTTCACTTGCATAACCGATAAAGCTAAAAATGAGTGTATCGCTTTCACTAGCTGAAATCTGGTATCTACCATTAAGGTCAGATATTACACCCCGTTTAGTTCCTTTTACTGTAATAGAAACGTGAGACAAAGAATCACCTGTATCTGCATCTACTACTCTTCCGGATATCAAGCGGTTTTGAGCAATGCCATCTTCAATGCAAAAGAAAGTCATTATGGCCGCAGCTACATTTCTGATAAGCTTGGTATGCTTCATGTGTGGCAGCTTAATGAAACCGGAACTCTGCTGATTACTTAATATCATAAGCGGAATTTCGATAGAATCGTACCTGCCTCCTTCGCTCCATTCAGGAAACCAATCTTCAATTCTATAATTCTTTTTCAACTGGTCATCTCTAAAACGCCCGCAGACGTTATCTGCTGATGCTTGTCGGTCTCTGAAAAAAGCCACCACCTGGCTTTCAGACATCTGGCTGAAATCAATTACATTTTTAGCGCATGAAGCACAAAAACCACCTGTGGAGGTGGGCAAAAATGATTCCCATCGCTCGTGGCATGGATTATCTACATTGAGTTGGAAAGATGGCATCATACTTTCAGTTTTTTAAGTTTTGTAGTGTAGATGCAGGCAAAGTAGTTTTTTCATAAAAGATGTTGGTTTTTTACAAAAAAATATTCAAATTAGGATTCCCTAATCTTTAACCTTCTTATGCAAACCTACGATGCCATTGTTGTCGGTGCCGGATATGCCGGGCTAACCGCTACCCGCGAACTGCTCAGAGCCGGAAAAAAAGTAATTTTACTGGAAGCCCGCGACCGCGTAGGCGGCAGGGTGCATACCCAATATTTTGAAGACGGCAGCTACGTAGACCTGGGCGCTGCATGGGTAGGGCCCACTCAAGACAAAATCTATGCCCTGGCAAAGGAGTTTGGCGTGCAGACTTTTCCGACTTTTGACGAAGGGAAAAGCACCCTTTACTTTAACAATAAACTGAAATATTATAAAGGGATAATTCCGCCCTTGCCCATAGGCGCGCTTCTAAGTCTGGATATGGCCATTAAGCGTATGAATAAGCTGTCTAAAACAGTAGACCTGCAAAACCCCTGGAATACGCCCAATGCTGCCTATTATGACTCGCTGACTCTGGCTGCCTGGATGGACAAACAGATGTCGTTTAAAACGGCAAAAGTTATGTTTAAGCTGGCGGCAGAGGCCATCTGGGCAGCAGACCCCAACGAAATATCAATGCTGCACGCGCTGTTTTATACCAGGTCAGGTGGGGACTTGGATATGCTGATGAATGTAAAGAACGGGGCGCAGGAAGAACGACTGGTAGGAGGGGCCGCGCAACCGGCATTACGGCTTGCAGATACTTTTAAGGAACACATCCGTTTAAACAGCATCGTCAGAAGCATCAGCCAGGATGGCACACTGGTAACCGTAAAAGGCGACGGGTTTGAGCTGACGGCTTCAAAAGTTATAGTGGCATTGCCACCCATGCTTGCGGGAAGGATACAGTACGCCCCGCTTATGCCTGCTAACAGAGAGCAGCTTACCCAGCGTATGCCAATGGGCAATGTCTGGAAAACCTATGCCATATATGACAAACCCTTCTGGCGCGAAGATGGACTGAACGGTTTGGCGGCTACTAATGATGGTTACGTGACAGTAACTTTCGATAACTCGCCCAAAGATGCCAGTAAAGGAATTATGATGGGTTTTGTGCTGGGGAATCAGGCCAAAGCTTTTGCAAGGCTCACACCCGAAGAAAGAAAAGCATCTGTGCTGAATACCTTTGCCCGGTTTTACGGGCAGAAGGCCCGGCAACCTGTTCAGTACCTTGATCATAGCTGGGCAGAAGAAGAGTTTACCCGCGGCTGTTATGCCGGATTAATGCCTACCGGTGCCTGGACCTCCGTCGGCAAAGCTTTAAGAGAACCCGTAGGCCATATTCATTGGGCTGGTACTGAAACGGCTGATGTCTGGAATGGGTACATTGACGGCGCCATCCGTTCAGGCGAGCGGGTTGCACGTGAAATTCTGGCTTTTTAAAGTGCTTTTTTTAAATAATATGCCCTGAATAAATTTATTTCTTAAACGTTTTTATGGAAATTGTCAGAGGCACCTACAATGGTTGTCTGAAAATATAAATTTATGGCTACCATATCTATCACAGGCTCACTTGTTTCGTCAGATTACTCAATACCTTCAAGGTAAAATTTAGTTCGTTTTTCTCTCCTGAAGTGTGTGTCATGAATATATCCATTTTTAAAAAGTAAATTTCCGTTTTCAGCATGCCACTAAAACAATGTAACATTTGTTACATAAGCATTTAAGGCATATACCTATTTTTGATGTTTAAACAAAAGCTTTTATTATGAAGCCCGGCATCTCATTGCTTCAGGAAAATTTTACAGGCATATTTGAATACGAATTGTTGCAGGAATTAGCACTGGTTGGAAATTACGTTGTACTGGAAGAAGGGCATGTTCTGATGCAGCCCGGCGGTTATATCAGGTTTGTACCTATTATATTAAAGGGGTCGGTAAAAATACTCAGGCCAGATAAAGAAGGGCGCGAGGCCTTGCTATACTACTTGGGTGGTATGGACTCATGCGCCATGTCTCTTACCTGTTGTCTGGGGCACCGGCAAAGCGAAATACTTGCCGTAACTGATGAAGAAACCACCCTTATCAGCATTCCGGTTGAGAAGGTTGAAGAATGGATGACCCGGTATAACTCCTGGAGGCAATTTGTTTTTATGACTTATCAGCGACGCTTTGAAGATTTGCTCAACACCATTGACCAGATAGCTTTTCATAAGCTGGACGACCGCCTGCTGATGCTGCTGAAACGGAAAGCCAAAGCCTGTAATTGTAAGGTTTTTGTGATAACCCATGAAGAGCTGGCCAATGAACTGGCCACGTCAAGAGAGGTGGTGTCCAGACTGCTGAAACAATTAGAAAAACTCGGAAAAGTAAAGCTGTCCAGAAACAGGATTGAATTACTCTGACATACCGTTTAAAGAATAAGTTTTCTGAACGGAAATTGCCTCTGGTGGTTTCCGTTCTTTTTGTTTTGTGCCGTTATGATATCCGTCATTAATTGTAGTGTTTAAGCTTCATAATTTTAGGTGCTTTAAGATAAGGTACAACAAGTGTGAGAAATGTTACTGACAAGCAATTGGCAGGCAAATACATTTGTAGCAGCTTAAAATTTTAAACTTAAACACAATAACAATGAAAATAGAACAGATGTACACCGGTTGCCTGGCAGAGGCAGCCTATTACATAGAGTCGGCGGGTGAGGCCGCAGTGATTGACCCTCTTCGAGACAGTAATACGTACCTGAACAAAGCCTTGAAAGACAATGCCCAGATAAAATATGTTTTTGAAACTCACTTTCATGCCGATTTCGTATCGGGACATCTTGAACTGGCCAATAAAACCGGAGCCACCATTGTATTCGGGCCTACGGCAAAGCCGGGCTATGAAGCACATGTAGCCCACGACGGCGAAGTATTTACATTAGGTAACGTAAAGATAAAACTGCTGCACACGCCAGGGCATACAATGGAGTCGTCATGCTATTTGCTGATTGATGAAAGTGGCAAAGAGACGGCGCTTTTTTCAGGCGATACCTTATTTATAAATGATGTTGGCCGGCCAGACCTTGCGCAGCACGTGATAGCAGAGCTGACACAGGAAAAACTGGCCTCGCATCTGTATCATTCGCTTCGAAACAAAATAATGCCATTAAGCGACGACCTCATCGTTTATCCAAACCATGGTGCGGGTAGTGCCTGCGGTAAAAACATGAGCAAAGACACTTTTGATACACTGGGGCATCAGAAAAAGGTAAACTACGCGCTGAACCCGTCGCTTACTGAAGAGCAGTTTATTAAAGATTTATTGACAGGCCTTGTACCGCCTCCGGCCTATTTTCCGTTTAATGTGTTAATGAACCTGAAAGGCTACGAAAGCCTCGACAATGTGTTGAGCCGTGGCATGCGGGCATTAAATGTGCGCGAGTTTGAGGCCGCCGCACAAGAAACTGATGCCCTGATACTGGATGTAAGAGGTGCGGCAGAATTTGCCGCGGCATTTATTCCGGGGTCGGTAAATATTGGTCTTAACGGGCAGTTTGCATCCTGGGTAGGTACGCTAATCAAAGATTTAAAACAGCCGGTTTTACTGGTTGCAGAAGAAGGCAAAGAAGAAGAAACCATTACCAGATTGGCTCGTGTAGGATATGATAATTGCATTGGATACCTAAAGGACGGTGTTAAGGAATGGATAAATGCAGGCCATGAGACCGATAGTGTACAGCAGGTAGACGCTGAAAAGTTTGCCGATTTAATGAATACAACAACAGCCTTGCCCGTAATAGATGTAAGAAAGAAAAGTGAGTATGACTCAGAACATATTTTGGGTGCCGAAAATATGCCGCTTGATTTTCTGAATGATTACATGGCTCAGGTAAATCCTGGCACTACTTATTATGTACATTGCGCCGGAGGATACAGGTCTATGATAGCCATTTCTATTCTTAAAGCACGTGGATTTCATAACCTGATTGACGTGGCCGGCGGTTTTGCAGCAATTAAGCAAACCGGCAGGGTAGCTGTAACAGACTATGTTTGTCCAACAACCCTGCTCTGAAATAAATTATCTCTGTGTGATAAAAATCACTGCAAGGGTATCATTTTTTGCTGACATTTGGTTTATAATTAATTTATAAACGGCAAAAAAATGTTCGATTTCTTTAAAACCAAAAAGCAGTATCAGGATGTGTCAGGGCAAGCCTTCAAGCAACTGCTGAACGAAAATAAAGAGGCTGTGTTGCTGGATGTGCGCACACCCATGGAATACAGACAGGGGGCCATTAAAGGGGCCATTAATGCAGATATTATGAGCGGCGATTTTCAAAAGCGGCTGGATGGGCTGGACCCTCAGAAAATTTACCTGCTTTATTGCAGAAGTGGCGCCAGAAGTGCGCAGGCCTGTCAATTAATGGCAGGTAAGGGCTTTAAAAATGTTTACAACCTTTCAGGTGGTATAGGAAGCTATCCGCGATAAACAAAGGCAATATGAAAACTTTATTGAAAGACTGGAACGCCGTTCGCGTCATAAGGCTGGTAGCTGGTATGGGTATTATTATCATGGCCTTTATTGAAAACCAGTTGCTTCTCAGTGTTATCGGGCTGCTGTTGGTGGTGCAGGCAGTAATGAATTTTGGTTGCGGCCCCGGTGGCTGCAATATCCCTGATAACCGCCGGTATAGACGCAGAACATAAAATTGTATGAAAAACAAAAGATTCATTGTCTGGGTATTTACAGCCATCGGTGCCCTGGGCGGTTATTTGTACTGGAAAGAAATAGGCTGCCTGACAGGTACCTGCCCGCTTAAATCGCAGTGGCAGACCATGATTCCAATCGGGGGTTATTTCGGGTTCTTTTTCGGCGATTTACTGAAAGACTTTTTGAATAAACAACCGCAAAAACCCGGCGGCGATAATCAGTTTCAGTAGTACAATATCATCTTTAAACTCTTTTACCATGAAGAACATTGGCAGCACCGACCGTATCGTCAGATTCCTGGTTGCACTTCTGGCCCTGATACTCTATTTTACAAAAGTACTAACGGGGGTTTGGGGCATAGTTGCATTAGTAGCAGGAGGTATTTTCCTGATTACTGCTTTTATAAACTATTGTCCGCTTTATTCAATATTCGGTATAAATACCTGCCGTAAAAAGGCATAATTTTGAAGTCCGCTAACAGAATCCCGTGGTATTGTGCCACTGGATTCTGTTATTGCTAATGAAAGCGTTCCTGTTGTCATTAAATTTCTATTGACGTTTCAGGTAGTAAATATTATCTGTTTCTTTAATCAGGAGTGTGTTTTTTTTAGGTTCAAATTCAAAGAAATAACCCAAACCTTGCTGCATGAAGTAGTGTTTTCCAATGGGTTGCACCTCAAATGCTTTACCTCTGGTTTCTATAAGCAATTCTGATTGGTTTTTGCCTACATTCACTACTATTGCCCTGTTGTCTGAAGTGTACATACCTGTGTACTGGTCTAAATCATGCGAACCCAACGGAGTAGGATTAGTAAACGGAATAGCATAAGGCTTATTAAAGCAGATTTGCTGAATACTCGTAAGAATATCTGCTCTGGGATAAAGAATACCATTGGTGCAATAGGCCAATGCCATTTTTTCTTCAGGAAAATACCTGACTGCCGCGTAAAACTCTTCTATCCGCCCATTGTGTCCAAAGGCAGTTTTGTCTTCAAAACTGAAAGGAAACATCCCCATTCCATAGCCGTCTTTCATGGTTTGCATTTCATTAAGGCTTGCACAGCCAATTAATTTGCCCTCGTAAAGCGCTTCAATAAATTTGACCAGGTCTGTTGGGGTTGATACGATTGAGCCTGCTCCGCTGTGTATACTCAAATCTGTTTCTTTTATTTGATGCCAGTTTCCTTCATTATATTTATATGAATAGCTTTCATTTTTGGAGATATCAGTTAAATCCCCGAAGTATGTGTCATTCAAGCCTGTTTTTGAGGTGATGCGTTGCTTGAGAGCTTCTGAATAAGGCTTTTGGTCTATTTGCTCAATTATATAGCTGAGCAATAAATAATTGGTGTTAGAATAAGAGGCTTTTGTACCGGGCGCAAAGTCAGGTTTTAGTTTTCTGATGATTGCCAGCATCTGGGCGTGCGATTGAGCGCTGCTCATCCATGTAGAGTAGTCGGTATCTTCTGTATAACTGTGCAATCCGCTTCTGTGATTGAGCAAGTGGCTTATCGTAATATTCTCAGCATCAGGAATATCACCATAAAAATGGCTTAGTTTATCAGTTAATGAGAGCTTTTTTTCTTCAATCAGTTGGAACACCATTACAGCAGTAAACATTTTTGATACCGAACCGACTCTATATCTGGTACCCGTATTTGCAGCAATATGGTTGTTAATATCAGCATAACCAATTGCTTTTTTGTATTGTACTTTGCCATTTATACTGATAGCCAGGCTACCCATTGCCAATTTCTTCTCGGCAAGTGTATTGAAGAGGCTATCCAGCTTATTGGTATTTAAAGGCTGGCAAATGGCCTGCAAAACAAATAGGCATAGCATTAACGACGAACTAAGAAATTTCATAACAATAGGGTGAAACTTTTATGATTAAAATATCTGGCAAAACTATATCATGTAATAGTTCTTGTGCCGTAAAATTATTTGAACGGTCATGGAAGCCCATTTAATATTGAAAGGAGAATGACAAGGTTTCTGCCTAGCAATTTTCTTTGAAGCACTCTATAAGACTCTTTGGATACTTCGTAAATTGCACGAAAAAACGTGCTTAATGAAAAACAACCATCACAAAAGATTTGCGGCATTTATCCTGGCTTTCTTTTTTTCTGCATTTTCTTCTGTTTTACTGGCTCAAAAGAATTTTGAGGTAAAGCTTGACACCGTCAGATGGTTTGATACTGCCCGTAAAAGGGTAATTCCTATAGCATTTTTTACACCTGCTGTTAAGGTTAAACATCAGAAATTGGTTATTTTCAGCCATGGTTATGGCGAAAACAAAGGAGGCGCTAATCTGGCGTATAATTACCTGACTCATCATCTGGCATCAGAGGGTTACCTGGTAGCTAGTGTACAGCATGAACTGCCTACCGACAGCCTTTTGCCACTAACCGGTAAACCACAAGTGGTAAGGCGTTCTAATTGGGGGAGGGGTGCAGCTAACCTACTTTTTGTTTTGAGTGAACTTAAAAAAAGGAGTCCGCATCTTGACTTTAAGCACGTGATTTTAGTGGGGCATTCTAACGGTGGAGACATGACAGCTTTGTTTGCGCATAAGTACCCACATTTAATTAGCAAGATTGTTACTCTGGATAACCGCAGAATGGAACTACCCCGTACAAAAGAGCCCAGGGTTTATTCATTACGGTCAAGCGACCAACCC
The DNA here is from genome assembly GCF_024138715.1 of Emticicia sp. 21SJ11W-3. Lineage (GTDB taxonomy): Bacteria > Bacteroidota > Bacteroidia > Cytophagales > Spirosomataceae > Emticicia > Emticicia fluvialis. The sequence continues at coordinate 4,407,683 of NZ_CP092074.1, read as the reverse complement.
GCAGATGAGGGTGTTTTGCCAACAGCAGAAGAACAAAAGAAATACAAAATAACGGTTATTAAACTGCCGGCTACTATTCATAATGATATGGACGAGGATGCAACCGAGCCACAGAGCAAAGAAATCATAAGCTATTTAATGACCTTCCTTGCCGACTAGAATAAGTTAACAGGTTAATCAACGATTTAAAATTCAGTTTTTATCAGTAACCGGATTCAACAAGCGTAAAGCGTTAAAAACGGCCTGGTGCGTAATAGTGGCGTGGTCTTCCTGTGGCAGATAATCAAAATATACTTGCAGATTTTTGTTTGTCGCTTTTTTCAGTTTTTCAACCAGCAGGTTGGCATCTACTTCCATTACCCTTGGGGTTTCAGACGGCGCCAGCCCCTCTTTACCAACGCCGATATATACCTTTAGCGGCTGGTTAAAGTTAGGTTTCAGAATGTCTGAGTCCAGTTCAAGCAATGAGCCGTTGTCCCACCATATACTTGGGCTGATAATGATATACTGATTAAACAGGGCAGGTTTCTTAAGAAGAATTTCTGTTGCCAGCAAACCACCCAGCGATTGCCCGATAATGGTTTTTGACCCACCGGCATTATATTTTTTTGTAATATAAGGTTGCAGTTCTTTTTCTATGAAACCTATAAACCGGGCTGACTTCCCGGCGGTTTTAAAACTATCTTTTTCTTTCTGAATCGTAGTTGGGTATGTAAAATCTCTTCTCCTGTCTACATTGGCTATACCTACTATAATTGATTTTGGTACGCGGTTAATCCATGAAAAGTTATTGAACTGATAAAGGCCTGTTACATGAATAAAATCTTCATCATAAGAGCCATCAAGCAGATAAACAACAGGGTAGTGGGTGGTGTCTGTTTTTGAATAACCTTCTGGCAGATAAATATTCAGAATCCTTTTCTCTCCCAGTTGTACTGAGTTGATTTCATCAATGTACCCTAATACAAAAGGTTTAAACGTGCTGGTTTCTGACTGAGCCAACAAACCAACAGGCAGGCATATTAAAAGCAGGGTTTTTAGAATTCTCATAGACGTTATTAAATAGTAAAGCATCAGACAGGTTACATTTTAGACAGCACCACGTATATTATATTGTCTATGACCTTTATCTGCGGTATGGGGTTTGGTTTTGCATCTGGTAACTCAATGGGTTTGCCATTAATTGTAAAGCCACTCTCGGCCAGAGAGTAGAATAGCTGCTCGCCAAACAGAAAGGTCTCCACATCCCGGGCACCACGAGTAAAGCCCATTGCCAGTTTGTATGGTTTTTTAAGCTTATTGGCCACAATAGCTGCTTTTATTTCTTTTGTTAGTCTGGCCTTCAGGGCATTGTCAACTACTCGCTTATCGTTTTCAATTTTAAGGGTAAAAGTGGTGTCTTGAAGTATATGCCGTTGGAGTGTAGCCACACTGGTTGCATTTGCCTTTACATTTATTAAGTTGTTTACAGACGGATGCTCACCGGCGTGAATGAGTAGCAACGATATTAATAAGTTAAGAATCATATTTTTTTGCTTAAACCTTCAAATCTACATCAAAGGTAAATAATTGTTTTTGGAAGGCTATCGGTCAGATAATTTTTCGGCTTTCAGCCATCCCAAGTTGCAAATCGTATGGATGGTTATCTGACAGGTATATCAATTGTTTTTTTGTGCACAGACAACCATTGAAGAAGACTTAATCACTTCTCCTGCCATTTCCTGATCTGGTTCGTTTTCTTCCAGTATATAGATTACCGAAAGACCGTTTGCCAGTAGCAAAGCCGTTAGTTCATCAGCACTATACATAGTAAAGCCGAATCTGGTAAACGGATATTGTTCCATTACAGACCTTGGCCTCAGCGCTATCAGCAATTGCGCAGTTGGTTTCATTACACGCTTTACTTCATTCAATACACTTGTTGGGTTATCCCAGAAATAGATGGTGTTTACGGTAAAAACCTTATCAAAGCTTTCAGCATCAAAAGGTAAATCGTTGGCGCTGGCTAATTTGAATGTCGCCTGCCCTTGGTTTATCAAAGTTTCATTGAGTTGTATAGCCCTTGTAACCATGGCTTCAGAGAAGTCGCAACCGGTGTAGACAATCGTGTGGTTATTTTTGAGTATTTCATTTACAAAAAAGCCGTTCCCCATGCCTATTTCAAGAACGGCATCGCCGGGAGCCGCATTAAGGTTTTTAATGACAAAGCGGTTCATCAGGGCATTACTCTGGTTCATTCTGTCGCCCATTTCATTGCCCATTTCGCCATGTGGCTGGCGCAGTTGGGCTGCTATTTCTTTCAATAGTTCTTCGTTCATATCTGTTGTGCTGTTGTTATAAAGCTAAATTAATAAAAATTATGCCTACGCCATTGCAGAGGTATTAAATATTCAAAATACTGGAAAGCGATGTTTGGCAAATTCAAAAAACCATAATAGTTTTGGCGACAATCCCGAAATAAAAAATTAAAAGACTTTGAAAGTAAAAATAGAAGCGTTTCAATTGAAAGATTTACCTGCTTTAAGAGAATTATACATGCAGGTAAGAAAGGCTACCTTTACCTGGTTAAATACCAGCCATTATCAATTAGAATCTTACGACACCGATACCCAGGGTGAATACACCCTTGTTGCGTTTATTGATGAGGTAATAGTTGGGTTTATTTCTGCCTATGAGCCTGATAGCTTTATACACCATATTTATGTGCATTTGTCATATCAGAAAATGGGAGTTGGAAAATTGATGGTTGATGCCATGATTCAGCAATTAAAGACCCCAATTACTCTGAAATGCCTGCAGGCCAACCAGGCGGCTATAGCATTCTATAAAAAATGTGGATTTGTACAAAAAAAGAAAGGGATATCGGTGGAAGGAATCTATATAATATTTGAGTATTGCTGAGTATCGGTTTTAACAATAATCAGCAGGGTGCTTCCGGTAGACCCGGGTGACTGTTTTTTAGCGCAAAGCAAGAGGTTTTAGTTATTAATGAATTACGTTTACCCCTTGCAATGTGCGATGGTGTTTTTTAAATATGCTTATGTAAAACGATACTTAGCCCCTCCAGGCACCCAGAATAAGGCCGGCCAGGGTATAGTAAACAGTTATGTATCCACCATTAATGAGGATGTATTTAAGCGAGCGTAGTTCGAACAAAGCAACAATTGTAAAAATGGCACTACAGAAACCAAAACCGGTTAAAAAGCCTGCCGTAGCGCCCCAAGCCATATCGGTTTTGTCGTCTCCCAGAAAAAACGCCAGATTATAGCTCGTTATCAGCGCCAGCACAAAAGTAATGCCGAAAGTTTTTGCCGGATTGTTAGCTCTCAGTTGCTCTTCTGTCAGATTATTGGCTGTTTTCCAGCCGTTTAGAAACATAAGCGGTGAATACCATAAGGCGCCCAAGGCAAGGCTTAAGACAGCACAAGCCAGCACTGCCCAGTGATTAAGGTAGATGTTTTCCATAGTAATTGAATTAAAAATAAACCTGATTTAAATTTTTAACTTTGGTTGTATGGAATATCACTTAAGAATACTGGTAAGGCCTTTGGCCCTCAAGGGTGTGGTTATACGAAACGTATTCGGGGTAATTACTCAATGTGGTGTCTGAATCTAGTGTGGATTTTACAATCGGCACAGTGTGGAGGTCGAAAGTTAAAAGCTCACGGCTATAGGTAAAGCTCTTTTCAAGATGATTATCAAAATCAGTGCTAATTTGAATTTTAAAAATCATATAAGTTCTGGTTTGGCAATTGTAATCAAAAATAATAAAAATTCTTAGAGTTCATATCTTTCACCCTGAATTTTTGATTAAATGGTATCTGTAAAAACAATTTTACTGGTTTAATCTGTTGCTTTTTTATGTTTGAGTCTGCTTATTTTTTTAACAAATTTTAATGCAGGTAGTAATTTACTTTTTTTACTGTGGGCTGTCTAAAAGTTGTTTTCAATCATTCAGAACAAACAATTTTTAAAAGATGAAAAGCCTATTGAACATAGCCCTGCTGATCGGGATGATTGGGCTGGGCATCTCAGGTGCCGACGCACAGGTTATTACACATAAAGACCCTTCGGCCGATTTTAGTAAGTTCAGAACTTTTGCCTGGGTTGAGCCGGATATACGGACGAATAATCCATTATATAATAATGAACTGGTAAGCAAGAAAATTCAGACGGATGTTGACCAGGCTTTGCTAAGCAAAGGCTTGAGTATTGATACCAGCCAACCGGATTTGTTGTTGAGGTTTCATACGAATGCCGAGAAAGAAACCACCCGTGGGTTTAGTTATGGCGGAGCCTTCCCAATGATAGGATACACCCGTATTGGCCGTTTCATTGTACCTTATAACATGGGATACTGGGGTGGAGGGTATTCATCGCCATACACCTACACTGAGGGTACACTGGTAATTGATGCCATTGATGCCAAAACCAATAAGCTGGTATGGCAGGGTAGTATTTCGTCTGCTATCAATAACCAAAAACTTGACAGACAGATTGAAAAAGGAGTAGCCAAAATAATGAAGAAGTATCCGGTATCTTAGGTGGTATCGGCATTCAATGGGGTTTAGTTGGTTTTAAGGAGCGTGCTTTCGGGTGCGCTCTTTTTAGTTTATTGTTAGCCGGTAGCAATACCCGTTGCAGCAGGGTTATAGGTTTATGGTTTTGCTTCAACAGCAAACTATGTGTATGGGCAATTTATAAGTTTATGACATTTGTTTTCTTACAAAAGCAACTATCTTTACCTGGGTATTCCAGTTGTTTGGGTCAGAAACGGAATTGCACCGCAGGCATTTGTTATCTGTTTTATTATTTAGCCGGTCTAATGTTTCAGTCTATTATCAAAGCAGTTTTCTTCGGAAACTATTTCTATGGCATTTGTGCAGTGGCATTGGCTATTGAGGCTTCTTTGCAGCAAAATTATTCTTTAAACCCACCCTTGTTTTATGTTCTGGTATTTACGATTACTGTCTGGTTTTATACGCTGGCGTACATAAAAGACCCTTCAATTAAGACGTCCAGAAACCCCAGAACCCGTTGGTTTATTCAGTACAGAGTTTACGTTCTTTATAGCCAGAGGTTGTGTCTGATAAGCAGTGGTATCATACTTTTGTATTTTTTGTACAAATACAGGATTGGTCTAACGGGCATCAGCAAAGGGCAACTATGGCCATTGCTGCTTACGCCTCTGGCCGCGCTTCTTTATTATGGTTTAAGTTTTTTGGGCAGTTTTAATCTTAGAAGAATAGGGTGGCTGAAGCCATTTATCATAGGCTTTACCTGGGCGGGTTTAATAACCCTTACCCCTGTGGTGTTTTACCATATTTCGCATCAGACCAACCAAAGCATGAGCCCCACCGGGTGGTGGCTTTTCCTAAAAAACTTCATGTTTGTTTCAGTGCTTTGTATCATGTTCGATATCAAAGACTATGCTTCTGATGCCAATCACAATATCAAAACTTTTGTAGTAGCCAAAGGGCTGCGGTTTACCATTTTCAGTATCATTGTGCCGCTTACATTGGCTGGCATGGCCAGTTTTCTTGCTTTTGCAATTTATAATGGGTTTTCTGTTACCCGTTTGCTTTTTAATTTGATTCCGTTTCTGGCTATGATTCTGGTGGCTTATGCGCTCAAACAGCGAAGAACCATCTTTTTTTATCTTACAGTTATTGATGGGCTTATGTTTTTAAAAGCCTTGTGCGGAATTTTAGCCTATTATTTTGATAGTACGCACTTAAGATAAGAGAGATTGGCCGGTTTTAGCTTTGTGCGTATATATACTTTTGAAGTGCAGGCCATATTATTTTGTTGTAAAGAAATACAGCATGCATTGAGCTGGGTATAACAGGTAAAAATACAACGCACTGGTTTTAAGCCTTTTGCAGATGCCTGAAGACAGAGTACTGCCAGCGAGCAGGATTAAAATGCTAGAAATTTATGATTAAACTATTGTAACAGAGCGCCCTTGGCCGTATATTTGTCACGACATTAATACCCTGACCTAAACTGAAAAAAATTAACATTTAAGAATGAATATACGTTTCTTTTGTGCGTATAATCTTGCTAAAATACCATTCCAGGCACCCCTGCACGGGTGAATCATGGAATGGTATTTTTTGTTAAAATGCTGATTTGCAGTGTTTTATGTTTTTATTTAAAATTATTCTAAATTACTGCAAAAAATAAAAAAAGTTAAAAAAGCTATTTGATTGAAAACATTACTGGCGTAGTTTTGCAGTCAGAAAATTAGGTTATACTACTTACTTATAATATGATTCGTAATTTTTATAAATCACTTTTAGCTCTTGCTGTTGTTGTTACCATTTCTTTCAGCAACGCATTTGCACAAGATTCAACAGCTACCGCAGCAGCACCTGCAGGGGGAGGAGACACAGCACTTGGAGAGAAATTATTCAAAGAAAACTGTGCGCAGTGTCATGCTCCGACGAGTGAGCAAGTAGTAGGGCCTGGTCTGGCCGGTGTAGAAACCCGCAGAGACTTTGCCTGGCTTAAAAAATGGATTAACAACCCAATGGGTGTTATTGCAAGTGGCGACAAGTATGCAAACGAGCTTTTCGTAAAGTTTAACAAAACTCCAATGACCGCCTTCCCGTCGTTTACTGACGAGCAGGTGCGCGCCATACTTGATTACGTTAAAGTTGCTTCTGCTCCGGCGGCTCCTACTGCAGATCCTGGTGGTGGTACAACTGCTACTGCTACTGCCGGTGATACCGGAAGCGGCAAGTTTGTAACCGTAATTATGATTGCCCTGCTGGTAATCATGGGTCTTGTACTGGTTGCTTTGTTGGGTATTCTACAGTTGTTAAACAAGCTTACCGGTACAACAGAAGGCACAGAAGGTTCTGCGGTGTCAGCGGGTGAGAAAATTCAATTGAGCATTAAGCAGATTGTTTCTAACAAAACGGTTCGTTCAGCCATTATCTGGGTGTTTGTATTACTGGCCACCAAAGCTACCTTTGACGGTTTGTATGGTATAGGTGTTCATCAGGGCTATGCTCCTAAACAACCTATTTCTTTCTCTCACAAACTACATGCCGGTGAAATGAAAATCAACTGTGCTTATTGCCACACAGGTGTTTATAAAGGAAAACAATCTGGTATTCCTTCAGCTAACATCTGTATGAACTGCCATAACACAATCAAACGTGAGTCGCCTGAAATCCAGAAGATTTACACGGCAATTGAAACCAACAAACCAATTGAATGGGTTCGTGTACATAATTTGCCAGACCTTGCTTATTTCAACCACGCGCAACACACAAATGTAGGTGGTCTTGATTGCAACAATTGTCATGGTGAGATAGCTAAAATGGAAGTAGTGCAACAACGTGCCACACTTACAATGGGCTGGTGTGTTGATTGTCACCGTAAAACTGAGGTAAATGGTAAAGATAACGCTTATTATGATAAGCTAATGGAAGCCCACAATGCCGCAAGTAACGGTACAATGAAAGTTTCTGATATCGGTGGTTTAGAGTGTGCAAGATGCCACTATTAATCTGTAAACCGAATACGTAAAGTTTTAGAATAAATTAATCAAAGATATTAAGTCCCTTTAACAAGGATTTAACATATAAATACTTAAATCAGCATTTTTGCTCATGGAGAATACTAATAAAAGGTATTGGAAAGGGGTTGAAGAATTAAAGAACGATATTGAGTTCGTTAAAAACGCCAATCGTGAATTTAATTTAGACGATATTGACACGGTTGAACCTACTCACCGCCGTGATTTCCTGAAAGTATTAGGTTTTGGATTGGCTGCGGTTTCGCTGGCTGCTTGTGATGCACCGGTACGTAAGGCTATTCCGTATCTGAACAAACCTGAAGATGTTGAGCCGGGTATTCCTAACTGGTATGCCTCAACTTACGCTGAAGGTGGCGACTACTCAAGCATTCTTGTTAAAACCCGTGAGGGACGTCCTGTTAAAATTGAAGGTAACAAGATGTCGAGCCTTACCAAAGGCGGAGTAAGCGCACGTGTACACGCTTCAGTATTGAGTCTTTATGATAACGAAAAACTGAAAGCCCCTAAAAAAGGCACTTCAGACATATCGTGGGAAGACCTGGATAAAGAAGTGGTTGCCGGGCTTTCAAAAGGAGGTAATATCAGAATTGTTTCCAATACAATACTTTCTCCAACTTTCAAGAAAGTAATTGCTGATTTTGTTGCCAAATACCCTACTGCCAAGCATGTAACTTACGATGCTAACTCAGCATCAGGCCTGATACAAGCCAATGCCGAATCATTCGGACAGGCAGTTGTGCCAAGCTACGATTTCAGCAAGGCTAAGGTTATGGTAGGTATCAATGCTGACTTCCTGGGAACATGGATTTCACCAGATATTTTTGCTACTCAATGGGCTGAAAATCGCCGTTTAATTAGTGGCAAGGGTGGTAAAAACGATATGTCGCGTCATTATCAGTTTGAAACCGGTATGACGATTACAGGTGCATCTGCTGATTATCGCTCAATGATTAAACCTTCACAAGAAGGAGCGGTAGCAATTGCATTATATAATAAAGTAGCAGCTGCTTTAGGTGGTGCCGCCATTTCAGGTGCTGCCATTGAAGTTCAGAACCTCGACAAATGTGCTAAAGATTTGGTTGCTGCCAAAGGTTCGGCATTGGTAGTGTCTGGTTCAAATAATCCGGCAGTTCAAACGGTAGTAAATGCTCTGAATAGCCTGCTTGGCAGCTACGGAACAACTATTGATTTGAGCAATCCGGTTTATTTCCGTCAGGGTAATGATACTGAAATGAACGCCTTCATCAACGAAGTGAAAGGTGGCCAGGTAAGTTCAGTATTGTTCCTGTCAAATCCTGTTTATGACCATATCAGAGGTGCTGAGTTAGGTGAAGCGCTTAGCAAGGTAGCCACATCGGTTTCTTTTGCAGCTAATGCCGACGAAACAGCCTCTAGATGTAAATATATTGCTCCGGCTCCACATTATCTTGAGTCATGGGGTGATGCTGAACCAAAGAAAGGTTTCTACTCTTTAATTCAGCCAACTATCTCTCTTATATTTAATACCCGTCAGGCTGAATCAAGCTTATTGATTTGGGCTGGTGCTTCAGGTGATTATCAGGCTTATCTGAAATCAAACTGGACCAAAAATATATTAAGTGGTAAGTCTTGGGTGCAGGCATTGCATGACGGCGTTTATGAGCCGGGTGCAGGAGCTGTAGCATCTGCTGCTTCTTTTGGCGGTAACCTGGCCGGTGCAGCTACTGCTATAGCTGGTATAAAAGGTGCTGGTATTGAGCTTTCTGCGTTTGAATCTATTGCCATAGGTACGGGTAATCAGGCAAATAACCCCTGGCTACAGGAAATGCCCGATCCAATCTCTAAAGTAACCTGGGAAAACACCATTGCTATTTCGCAAAAAACAGCCAAAGAAGCAGGTATTGATCAGGGAGACTGGGCTAAATTAACTGTAGGTAGTAAAACAATTGAACTACCTGTGTTGATTCAACCGGGTCAGGCGCATGGAACCGTTTCTGTAGCAATAGGCTATGGTCGTACAGCAGCAGGTAAGGCTGGTAACGTAGGTGCCAATGTTTTCCCATTAGTATCCAACGGTCAATACTGGGCTGGTGATGTTAAATTAGAAAAAACCAAGAGCGGATATACCCTGGCTCAGACACAAACGCACAACACCGTAATGGGCCGTGAGTCTATAATTCAGGAGTCTGTTCTAAGTGAATATGTTAAGAATGTTAAAGCAGGCCGTTTTGAGCCTACTTTGCAGACTTCAGATGGTATCAAGAAAACCAACCAGATTACCCTCTGGAATGGTCATGAAAAGAAAAACCATAGCTGGGGAATGGTCATTGACCTGAACCTTTGCCACGGTTGTGGTTCATGTCTTGTAAGCTGCCAGGCAGAAAACAACATTCCGGTTGTAGGTAAGGCAGAAGTTGCCCGTGCCAGAGAAATGCACTGGATTCGTCTGGATCGCTATTATAGCTCAGATGCGCCACATGAAGAAGGTTATAGCCCAAGTGGTTTCAGAGCAATGGAAATTGCTTCTGATAATCCGGAGGTTGTATTCCAGCCGATGACGTGTCAGCACTGTTCTAATGCTCCTTGTGAAACTGTTTGCCCGGTATTGGCAACAACCCACAGCTCTGAAGGTCTAAACCAAATGACTTATAACCGTTGTATCGGTACTCGTTATTGTGCCAACAACTGTCCGTATAAAGTTCGTCGTTTCAACTGGTTTAAATACTTTGAAAATGACAATTTTGATTACAACATGAACAACGACCTGGGTCGTATGGTATTGAACCCAGACGTAACTGTTCGTTCAAGAGGTGTAATCGAGAAGTGTTCAATGTGTGTGCAACGTATTCAGGCAGGTAAGCTGGTAGCCAAAAAAGAAAAACGTCGTCCGGTTGATGGAGAAATCCAAACAGCTTGTTCGCAGTCTTGTCCTACTAATGCAATTGTGTTTGGAGATATGCTTGACCCCGAGTCTGCAATTTCAAAAGTACTGGCTGTAGAAAAAGAAGGAAGAGCTTACCACGTACTTGAAGAGATTAACACGCAACCGCAAATCAGTTATTTAACTAAAATCCGTAATAAAGATAAAGTTAAAGCTGCAGGAGTTAAAGAAGAAGCGGCACACGAAGCACATTCATAATTAAGACTTCTAAAGTCAATTTTTTAAGAATTTAGCATTTTCAATAAACAAAAAAAACTATGCACGTAGTTTCACCTATAAGAGAGAAGCTGGTATTGAGTGGTAAGTCTTACCATGATATAACAGAAGATATTTGTAAGCAGGTTGAAGGCGCCCCTACCAAAGAGTGGAAAGTAGCATTCGGAATATCAGTACTGGTATTATTGTATGGTACTGCATGGGTATTGTGGACCTGGTGGGAAGGTCTGGGAGTGTGGGGTTTAAATAAAACAGTAGGTTGGGCCTGGGATATCACCAACTTTGTATGGTGGGTAGGTATTGGTCACGCCGGTACACTTATTTCGGCAGTATTGTTATTGTTCCGTCAGAAGTGGAGAACCTCCATTAACCGTGCGGCAGAAGCGATGACCATCTTTGCTGTAATTTGTGCGGCTTCATTCATTGTAATGCACATGGGTCGCCCCTGGTTAGCTTATTTTGCATTACCATTACCAAATACTTTCGGTTCGTTATGGGTTAACTTTAACTCTCCTCTTGTTTGGGACGTTTTCGCTATCTCTACTTACTTCTCAGTATCATGTTTATTCTGGTACATTGGTATGATTCCTGATTTGGCAACTATCCGTGACCGTGCAACCGGTGTTCGCAAAAAAGTGTACGGTGCATTGGCAATAGGTTGGACAGGTGGTGCTAAAAGCTGGGCCAGATATGAAGACGTTTCGTTAATTCTTGCAGGTCTTTCTACTCCTCTGGTACTTTCAGTTCACACCATCGTATCTTTCGACTTTGCCACTTCGGTTATTCCTGGCTGGCATACAACCATCTTCCCTCCGTACTTTGTGGCGGGTGCTATTTTCTCAGGTTTCGCAATGGTTCAAAACCTGATGCTGGTTACGCGTGTTGTATATAAACTGGAAGATTACGTTACTCTTGAGCATATCTCGTTAATGAATAAAATCATAACCCTTACGGGTTCTGTTGTAGGTATTGCTTATATCACTGAGTTTTTCATTGCCGCCTACTCGGGTGTTGAGTATGAGAAATATGCATTTATTAACCGAGCTACGGGGCCGCTTTGGTGGTCTTACGCAGCCATGATGACTTGTAACGTTCTTTCTCCGCAGTTGTTCTGGTTTGAGAAAATCCGTAAGAATATCGTTATATCTTTCGTGATGGCGGTTGTGGTAAATATCGGTATGTGGTTTGAGCGTTTTGTAATTATCGTAACTTCTCTTCACAGAGATTACCTTCCATCAAGCTGGACATATTTTACCCCACGTATGGGAGATATTTCAGATTATATTTTCTCGTTCGGTTTCTTCTTTACTGCATTCTTCCTTTTTGCCAAATTCTTACCAGTTATCAATATGGCCGAGGTAAAATCAGTTTTGAAGTCATCTTCAGAAAAATATCCTGAAAAAGTAAAGAAACAAGCATAATTATTAGATTTAAGAAACCATTATCAGACAATGGCAGATAGCAAATATTTAGTTGGTGTTTTTGAAGACGAAGATGAGGTATTACACGCAGTGGGTTCAGTAAGACACAGCGGTGTTAAAATTCATGAGGTGTATACTCCTTTCGCTATCCACGGACTTGACCGTGCTTTAGGTTATGACCGCCCAAGAATGGGTGTGGCTGCATTCCTGTTTGGTATTACCGGAACAATATGCGCGCTTGTTTTAACTTTCTGGACAATGGGTATCGACTGGCCGATTAACGTGGGTGGTAAGAACTTCTTCCCATGGCCTACCAACGTACCTATCATATTTGAGCTGACCGTACTTTTAGCTTCATTTGGTATGTCGTTTACTTTCTTTATTATGGAGGGTATGGGGCCAACCGCCAAACCAATCATCTTTGATGTAAGAAGTACAGATGATAAGTTTGTGATGGCAATTGATTTAGCTAAAAATAAACTATCAGAAGGCGAGATAACTGATATTTTAAAGAAGTCAGGTGCCGCTGAAGTAAATGTGAAAGAGGCATAAAATCAGAAAACAATGAACTGCCGAAGGGTTGTTCAATACAATTTACAAACAGAACATTGACGGGTATCCGGTAACGGGCTCAGATAGTTATACATTAATTTGTTTTCAAATGAAATTTTCAGTCAGAAATATCACGCTTGCAGTAGCAGTTGCATCTTTCTCATCAGTTGTTTTATCTTCATGTAAAGATAATAACAGCACTGGTTGGGAGTTTGCACCTAACATGTACAATTCTCGTGCTTACGAGCCCTTGACACAATGGCGTGAGAATACTATAAATGTGGATGGCAAAAACATGAGGTCGCCGGTGGCGGGTACTATTCCTCGCTCAAACTATCATACTTCTTTCATGCTGGATGATAGCACTAAGGTAAATGACCTGATGATTTATAATCTGCCTAAAGACAGTATTGCCGTTGCAGAAGTAACCTTGAAGAACCCTATTCCGTGGTCTGAAGCCGCAGAAGAAGAAGGTAAGGTTTTATACGAAAGAAACTGTGCACACTGCCATGGCGACGGCGGAGCAGGTGACGGCCCTGTAGGTAAGGTTTACAAAGGGGTACCGAATTATGCCAGTGATGCTTACAAGAATATGAACGACGGACATATTTTCCATGTAATTACTTATGGAAAAGGCAGAATGTGGCCTCATGCTTCTCAGGTTAATCCTGAAGAACGCTGGAAAATTGTACACTACGTTCACAGATTACAATTAGGAAATTAATAACTCACCCCCATCCCTAATGGGGCGTGTTAGAAATATTAATATGATTACCCCTCTTTAGGGGAGGGGTTCAAATTTCAAGAATAATGGCTCATAATACTCACGAAATTCCTTCAACAGAAGAAAGATTTGAGTTTACTTCCGGATTGAAAAGCAAGTTGTTGATTGCTGCAGCCTTAGGTGTGGTTTTGGTTGCGCTCGGAATGTTTCTTTTACACAAAGGCTGGTCAATCGGCGTTTGGGAGTCGCACGGCGCCGAGCATGGAGCCGCTGCAGCCCATGGCGGTGGTCATGGCGAGCATGGTGGTGGAGAGCATCATGGTGCTACTCTTATCAACCGTCTCATCGGAAACCTATGGATGAATAGTGTCTATTTTCTTGGAATTTCAGTAGTAGGTATGTTTTTCATTGCCTACAATTACGTTGCTAAAGCGGGTTGGTCTGTTTCTATCAAACGTGTAGCTGAAGCCTTCCCATCATTCATTATTGTTCCGGGTATCATTCTTATTATCCTTTTTGCTATTCCTTCAACCCGCCACATGATTCTTCACTGGACTCACGAGGGAATTATGGATAAAGGAAGCGAGAATTATGACAAGATTATCGCAACCAAAGCATGGTATCTGAACACTCCTTTTTATGCCATCCGTTTGATTGCCTATGTTGGTGTGTGGTACTTCCTATGGATGCAGGTTCGCAAGTTCTCTTTACTTGAAGATCAGGAAGCCGGTTTGGATAACTATTACAAAAGCCGTAATATTTCTAAAGTATTCTTATTGTTCTTTGCTGTTACTTCATCTACTGCAGCCTGGGACTTATCAATGTCAATTGATACGCACTGGTTCTCTACTATGTTTGGTTGGTATCACCTTGCAAGCTGGCATGTATCTGGTTTAGCGGCTATTATGTTTACGGTTCTGATTCTGAAAGATAAAGGTTATATGAAGTATGTGAATGACAGCCATTTGCATGACCTTGGAAAGTTCATCTTTGGATTCTCGATTTTCTGGACTTACGTTTGGTTCTCGCAGTATCTTTTGATTTTCTATGCCAATTTACCTGAAGAAACAATTTATTTCCGCGAGCGTTTCACAGGGTATGACGGACGTTACTGGTGGCCATTCCACATTAACTTTGTTCTCAACTTCTTCTTCCCGATTCTTGTGCTGATGGCACGTGATTCTAAAAGAAGACCTACCTTCCTGAAACTTGCCTGTGGTGCTATTTTGATTGGTCACTGGTTTGACTTTTATCAGATGCACATGCCTGGTATTGCCAAAGACCAGGGTGGTATTGGTATCATTGAGTGGGGTACTACGCTTACTTTTGCTTCTTTGTTTATCTATTTTGTTGCAAATCAGTTGTCGAAAGCCAATCTTATTCCTCAGAAACATCCGTTTAAAGAGGAAGCTTTGCACCACGATATCTAATACAGAAAAGTTTTTTAAGGTACCGGTTTTTTCGATTAAATTTTAAAACATACAAGGATTAGGCACTTATAACTTGTAAATTTTTAGTAACATGACCTCATTAATTGTTATTTTAGCTGTTGTGTTTTTGGTACTAACCATTTTGGTTATTTCCAAAACCCAAACTCTATTGAAAGGTGTAAAGGGAAAGACGGAGGAAGAAAATGACTCGGTGGTTGATGGTGCAAATAATTCTAATGCCATTGGTCTATTTATATTCTGGATTGTTAGTGTAATCGGAGTTGTGTGGTCATTTAACTATGCCAAGAAAGATTTCCTGATGGCTTTTGGTGATATGCCTTCTGCCTCTTCTGTACATGGAAAAGAAACTGATTACTGGTTCTGGTTTGGTATCACTGTTATTACATTGGCTTTCTTTTTGGTTAACTCTGTTCTTTTTTACTTCCCTTTAAAGTATCGTTATAAAAAAGACAGAAAGGCTTATTATTATCCTCATAATAATACACTTGAAATTGTCTGGACTTTGATTCCTGCGATTGTAATGGCAGGTTTGGTTTTCACGGGCTTAAGAGCCTGGAACAGAATCATGTCTGATGCGCCTGAAGATGCAGAAGTAATTGAGGTTGTAGGAAAACAGTTTTCATGGATGGTGCGTTATAGTGGTGTGGATGATGAGAAATTGGGTAACTACAATTACAAATTAATCAACGATTCGGAAGGTAATGAGTTTGGTGTTGATTTCACCGACGAACATTCATTTGATGATTTTACAAGTAATACAGAACTACATATTCCAAAAGGAAAACCTGTATTGTTGAAGATCAGAGCAAGAGATGTGTTGCACAGTGTGTTTATTCCTCACATGCGTGTGAAGATGGATGCAGTGCCGGGTATGCCTACCAAGTTCTGGTTTGTTGCCGATAAAAGTACTGCTGATATGCGTGCTGAATTAGGTAACCCTGATTTTAAATATGAGATTGCATGTACTGAGGTTTGTGGTCGTAGCCACTTTGCTATGAAGCTGAATCTTATTGTTGATGAGCCGGCAGATTATGAAAAATGGAAAAAAGAGCAAAAACCATTATTGTCTGTTAAACCTGAGTTTATTGACAAGGTTCCGGCCAATCTGAAAGCCAAAGCCTTGAAATATACTGGTGGTGAAGCGGCCGCATCTGATTCAACCACAACAGCAAAGCCAGTAGCGGCTTCTATGTAATTCTTTATAACAACAGAAAATTCTTAAAATAGTAATAAATTATGGCAGCAGTAGCACACGCAGACGTACATGCCAATGACCATGACCACGCTCACGAACACCACGAGCAAAGTTTTATCAGAAAGTATATCTTTTCTGAAGACCATAAAGTAATTGCTAAGCAATATTTGATTTCAGGTATTGTATGGGCGCTGATTGGTGGTTTTCTGTCATTAGTATTTCGTCTTCAATTAGGTTATCCTGGTATTGACCTGGGTTGGTTAAAACCGATTCTGGGTGAGAGGTGGTTTGATGATGCCGGAAAGCTTGACCCTAACTATTACATTGCGCTTGTAACAATGCACGGAACCATCATGGTATTCTTTGTATTAACTGCAGGTTTAAGTGGTACTTTCTCAAATTTCCTTATTCCACTTCAGATTGGAGCAAGAGATATGGCATCAGGTTTCATGAACATGTTGTCATACTGGTTCTTCTTCCTTTCAAGTGTTATTATGTTTGCATCATTGTTTGTGCAAGATGGTCCTGCTGGTGGCGGATGGGTTGTTTACCCACCTTTAAGTGCATTATCTGGTGCTGCTCCTGGTTCTGGTACCGGTATGACACTATGGTTGGTAAGTATGGCCATATTTATTGTATCTAGTTTGTTGGGTAGTGTAAACTACGTAACTACGGTTATCAACCTACGTACTAAAGGTATGACGTTTGATAAGATGCCGCTAACAATTTGGGCATTTACTTTTACTGCCATATTGGGTATTCTTTCGTTTCCTGTATTGTTGTCAGCAGCATTGTTATTGATTTTCGACCGTAGTTTTGGCACAAGTTTCTATTTGTCAGATATCTATATTAACGGGCAGGCATTGCCTAACCAGGGTGGTAGCCCGATTTTGTTCCAGCATTTGTTCTGGTTCCTGGGTCACCCAGAGGTTTACATTGTAATCCTTCCTGCTTTGGGTATGACCTCTGAAATCATTGCTACTAACTCAAGAAAACCGATTTTCGGTTACCGTGCTATGATCTTCTCAATGTTGGGTATTATGTTCCTGGCGTTTATTGTATGGGCTCACCATATGTTTATGTCAGGTATGAATCCTTTCCTTGGGTCGGTATTCATGTTGCTAACCCTGATTATTGCGGTACCGTCAGCGGTTAAGGCCTTTAACTATATTACTACCATGTGGAGAGGAAATATAGTATTTACGCCAGCCATGATGTTCTCAATTGGTCTTGTTTCATTCTTCGTATCAGGTGGTGTTACAGGTATTATTCTTGGTAACAGTGCTTTGGATATTCAATTGCATGATACCTACTTTGTGGTAGCTCACTTTCACCTTGTTATGGGTTCTGCTGCCTTCTTTGGTATGGTAGCTGGTGTTTACCACTGGTTCCCTAAGATGTTTGGTAGAATGATGAACTCAACTCTGGGTTATATTCACTTCTGGATAACATTTGCCGGAGTATATGTGGTGTTCTTCCCGCAACATTATCTGGGTATCGCTGGTTTCCCAAGACGTTATTACTCTTATACAGGTTTCGATTTTACATCTAAGTACCAGGATTTAGCAGAGTTAAGTACCATTGCTGCCATTGTAGTATTTGCAGCTAACTTAATTTTCTTGTTCAACTTCTTCTATTCAATGTTCTGGGGTAAAAAGGCAACTGCAAAC
This sequence comes from Emticicia sp. 21SJ11W-3, assembly GCF_024138715.1. GTDB lineage: Bacteria > Bacteroidota > Bacteroidia > Cytophagales > Spirosomataceae > Emticicia > Emticicia fluvialis. The sequence goes on along the minus strand of NZ_CP092074.1, from coordinate 4,389,985 downwards.
CCTTGGCGTTCGAACACTTTAGAGTGGACAACTCCTGTAGAGCCTGGTCATGGTAACTGGCCTGGTGAAATACCAACCGTATATCGTTGGCCTTATGATTACAGCAAGCCCGGTGCTGCTGAAGACTTTATCCCTCAGAATATACCTTTCTCGGCTACTCCTGAATCAAATCTGGAAGAAGAGAACGAAGAAATTAAAACTGAGAAGGATATTGAAGGTATCAAATATGATTACAGTATTCCTGATTGATTTTCAGGTTATAATATAGACCGGTAGTTTTAGCAATAGAACTACCGGTTAAAGAAAAGCGTAGAAGTATGCAAGTTTTCAGAAGACTGGGTATTTGGACAATCGGCGCAGTTTATGTGTTGATTCTGGTAGGGGGGATTGTTCGTGCTTCTGGCTCTGGAATGGGTTGCCCTGATTGGCCAAAGTGTTTTGGAAGTTGGGTTCCGCCTACTGACGCTTCGCAGCTTCCGCCTAATTATAAAGAGATTTTTGGTGCAAAACTTAAAGGTGAAGTTGAATTTAATGCCGTTAAAACCTGGGTTGAGTATGTAAACCGTTTGGTTGGCGTTACAATTGGTCTTTTAATATTTGCTACATTTATTTCTTCGTTTTTAGCCTTTAGAGCGAAGGATAGAGCAATTGTCTGGTTAAGTTTTCTGGCGTTTGTTCTGGTTGGTTTTGAAGGATGGCTGGGCTCAATTGTTGTATCAACTGAATTGCATCCGGTAATTATTACCTTGCACATGTTGCTTTCTGTTGTAATTGTTTTCATTCTTTTGTATGCAGTTGCCCGTTCTTACACAAAAGTTGTAATTGTTGAAGAGGTAAAGGATGCAGGGTCGTTGAGTTTTCTACTTACTGCCTTGATTCTGGTAACTACTGGGCAGGTTCTTTTGGGTACACAGGTAAGAGAAACGATAGATCAGGTTGCGATACTAATGGGGTCTGATATGCGGTCTGAATGGATTTCTAATTTGGGTGGTAAGTTTCAAATGCACAGATGGTTCTCAATTGTAGTTACAGTTTTGCATTTATTCTTTTACTATCGATTAAAAAGAAATAGTAGTAGCAAAGGGATTATTAACCGTTTTTCGATTGCTTTAATAGCCTTGTTAGGTGTAGAAATGTTATCAGGTTTGTTTTTAAATTATCTGGGTTTCCCGTATTTTGCACAGCCTGTACATTTAACAGTAGCTATTTTGATGTTGGGGATACAATTTGTTTTGTATCTTTTATTAAATAAAGAAAGAGTTTTTAGAGGAGTTCAGGAGTTTTATTTAAGTAATGAATCAATCCGTTAGTCAAAATATAATTGGTGTAAAATTAAAAGCTCTCTACGATATAACTAAGTTTCGGTTATCGGCGACAGTTGTTTTTTCTGGTGCTTTTGGTTTTATTTTGGGGGCCGACAAAGTTGATGCATTTAAGTTAGTTCTTTTCTGTATAGCTGCTTTTTCAACTACAGCGGCGGCGAACATTATTAATCAGATAATTGAAAAAGATCTGGATAAATTAATGAAGCGCACCCAAGACAGACCTTTACCCAGTGGCAGGCTCTCTGTTAAAGAGGCGGCCTTTTTTGGTTGGGTATTGGCTGCGGTTGCCATGTATATTTTGTTTTATGAGTTCAATTTCAGAGCCGGTCTGGTAGCCTTATTATCGATGGTACTGTATGGTTTTGTTTATACTCCGCTGAAACGTGTGGGACCCATTGCCGTTGCGGTTGGCGCATTACCGGGGGCTTTTCCTCCGATGATTGGCTGGATAGCCGCTACTAACCATTTCGGAATGGAGCCAGGCATCTTATTTGCTATTCAGTTTTTCTGGCAGTTTCCGCACTTCTGGGCAATTGCCTGGGTGCTTGATGAAGATTATAATAAGGCAGGGTTTAAGTTACTACCTTCTAAAGGTGGACAAAATTTAAACTCGGCTATTCAGATTATGATTTACACCCTGTTTTTGTTGCCCTTATGTTGGGTACCATATTACATGGGTATTACGGGTATCAATTCGGCCGTTGTGGCCATGATTTTCGGGGTGTTGTTTCTGGCGCAGACTTTTCACTTAATGCGAAAGGTAGATCGTAAAGCAGCACTTCAATTAATGTTCGGGTCTTTTATTTATCTTCCGGTTGTGCAGATTGCATACCTTCTGGATAAACTTTAAGACCTATAGATATCGAAAAAAGATGAGTCAGAAAGTAGTAAAGATACCTGCAAATAAAATTACCGAAGAGCCCAAAGTGGTTTTGTCGGTAAACAAGTGGAAGTTTATGGTTTGGCTCTTTATTATTACCATTATTATGTTGTTTGCATCGCAAACAAGTGCATATCTGGTAAGAAGAGCAGAAGGTAACTGGGTAGAATTCGAGATTCCTCAAATATTCTGGTTTAGCACTGTTGTTTTAGTTATCAGTAGTATATCTATGCATTTTGCCCTGAGGGCAGCTAAGGCTGATAAACAACCGACATTAAAGTTGGCAGTAGCGCTTACCTTCGGATTTGGAATTGCGTTCCTGGTTATGCAGTACCTGGGTTGGCAAAATCTGCAGCAGCAGGGTGTGTTTTTAAAGGGTAATCCTTCGGGTTCATTCTTTTACATTTTCACCGGCCTGCACATGGCGCACCTGGTTATTGGTCTGGGTATTCTGATAGCCACTTTTATTATGGCGTTCAGAACCAAGATTAACTCGAAGAATACTTTACTGGTAGAGGTTTGCGCCACTTCATGGCATTTCCTTGACCTACTATGGGTGTATTTATTTGTATTTTTATTGTATTTTAGATAAACATTTTACAATTTCAAGATTCAGGCTGGTTCCTAACCGACCGGTTTGATATTCAGAAACTATCAGCTATGGCAAGTGCAAATACCTCAACAACCGCTGAACATTTGATTTGGAAAGGTGGAACCCAACCTATGAAAGTTGGATATGGAAAACTGATGATGTGGGTTTTTCTCCTTTCAGATACGTTTACTTTTTCAGCGTTACTGGTTTCTTATGGTTTGGTACGGTTTAGTTTTCCGACCTTTGAAGGATTAAGAAAAAACTTTGAATTCTCTACTACCTGGTGGCCAATACCAGAACGTGTATTTGAAGCCGTACCTTTTTTGCATGGTATAGAGGCTCCACTTGTATTTGTGGGTATCATGACTTTTATTCTAATCATGAGTTCGGTTACTATGGTGTTAGCTGTTGAGGCAGGTCATCGTCGTGATAAAGCTGATGTTGAGAAATATATGTTATGGACTATCCTTGGTGGTATAGCTTTCTTAAGTTCTCAGGCATGGGAGTGGTCACACTTTATTCATGGTACAGAAGAGGGCCTAACCCTGGCAAACGGAACCAAAATTTTTGGTGCCAACCTTGTTCAAAACCAATATGGGCCTCCGGCATTTGCTGATTTCTTTTTCTTCATAACAGGGTTTCACGGAACTCACGTGTTGTCTGGTGTGGTGCTTAATGTACTGGTTTTTTATAACACCGCTAATGGTGTATACGAAAAACGCGGACACTACGAAATGATTGAAAAAGTTGGCTTATACTGGCACTTTGTAGACCTTGTTTGGGTATTTGTATTTACTTTCTTCTACCTTGTGTAGTTGGCTTGGATATTGATTTCAGAAAATTCAATCTATAGATTGAGTAAACTTAAAATATTAGACAAAAAATGGCTCATCATTCAGAACCTCACGGAGAAAAACTTCCAGCGCAAACAAAAGAGATCTGGAAAACGTTTTGGATACTTTTAATCATTACTTCATTTGAGTTCGTAATTGCATTTTTAATTGATGCAGACCACTATAAATGGACAAAGATTGGAATCTTTGTGATTCTGACTATCGTCAAAGCCTATTATATTGTGGGTATCTTTATGCACTTAAAGCATGAAGTGAAATCTTTGATATGGACAATCATCTTACCTTGTATCTTTGTGGTTTGGTTGATTATAGCGTTGATTGTGGAAGGTGGGTATATCGGTTTCGAACGTTTCATATTTCCAAAATGAGTAAAAATACTATCAAAGCCGGAATACTAGTAGTGATACTGGTAGTTCCGGCTTTTATATTTATATTTCTGAAGTTGTTCGGAAATAACTATTACAAGCTACCCTATTTTATGCCTGAAACGGACGATAGGGGAATGGTTTTGATGAAAGGTGCCGACACGGTTTTTCATCAGATACCTGCGTTTGAATTGACAGATCAGAATGGGCAGAAGTTTTCTTCAGAGCAAACCAAAGGTAAAATTTACGTTGCAGATTTTTTCTTTACCCGCTGCGGCACCATTTGTCCTAAACTGAGTTCGGCCATGCTTAGGGTACAGGATGTTTTTATGGATAACCCGGATGTAATGTTGATTTCTCACTCGGTAGACCCGAACCATGATACCCCTCAGGTACTGAAAGAATATGCAAAGAAATTTGATGCTAAAAACGGGAAGTGGTTTTTTCTGACAGGCGAAAAAAAGGCAATTTATGATTTGGCTATTAAAGGTTATAAATTACCTGTGGCAGATGCGTCAGAGTATGATAAGAACATAAAAAATGTAGATGAAATGTTTATCCATTCAGAGAAGATAATGCTGATAGATAAAGATGGCTACATAAGAGGAATATATGATGGAACTTTTAATGCAGATATAGAACGTTTGCAGGCAGAAATAAAAGTTTTAGAAGAAATTTATAAAGATCAAAACAAATCTCGATAGAGGAAAATAAGCAGATGGAAGCGCAATTAGAAAGAAAATCCATGTTGTGGATAAACCTGTTGTCGGTTGTGATACCGGTAGCAGTAGCATTGTTGTTGGGGATTCCCCAAAAGATAGATTTTGGTGCCTGGACAAGTACTTTGCCTCATGTAATAGGGGTGATTAATTCTTTAACGGCAGTATTGTTATTGTATGGTTTCTACTTAATTAAGCAGGGGCAGATTGACCAGCATAAGCGTGTAATGACGGGTGCGTTTGCATTAGGTGCATTATTCCTTTTGTGTTATGTAGCTTATCATATTTCGAATCCGAGCACTAAGTTCGGCGGCGAAGGTACCATACGCTACATTTATTTCTTTGTGTTGATAAGCCATATAGGTTTGTCTTTTATAGTGTTGCCACTGGTTTTAAGAACGTATTATTTTTCGTGGAGTAATCAGATGAGCAGACACAAAAAGATTGCAAGAATTGCATTTCCTATCTGGTTGTATGTTTCAATAACTGGTGTGATTGCGTATATTATGATCAGACCATATTATGTTTAAAAACATGAAAGCCTTAAAATTATTTGCGGTAACGGTTATTGTGTTTTTATTTAATTGCTCAGTTTCAATGGCGCAATGTGCTATGTGCCGTGCCACCGTTGGCAGCAATTTAAGTGAAGGCAGAGGCGAAATAGGAACAGGTATTAATGACGGAATATTGTATCTGCTTGTTATTACTTACCTTTCAGTGCCTACTCTGATTTTTATCTGGTTCAGAGCCGCTAAAAAAGAAATGCGTCTGAAACTTAACGGCTAAGCCTGCCGTGCATACCGATATTACCGGAAAAGAATCTGCTACCTGTGTGGCAGATTCTTTTTTATTTCTACCTCTTGGGTTTCCTGATTCTTTAGTATCTTGCATTGGGCTTGTATAGACAAGCCGCCCCCAATCTATCAACCTTAAAATATTTTAACCATGAGTAACAAACCTCATAGAATTGCTATGCTGGGCACCGGCCTTATTGGCTGGTTCTATACCAAATCTCTTCATGAGCATCGCAGACCTGACCGTGTACAAGTTGTTTATTCAAGAAGCGAAGAACGCGGCAAATCTTTTGCCGAAGAGTGGGGGATACCCGTGTATACCACCAGCATGGAAGACGCCATCAAAGATGAGAACATAAACGTGGTAGTTGTAGGCTTACCTAATGACCTGCATTTTCAGGCTATTGAGCTTTGTTGCAAATATAAAAAGGCGGTGCTATGCACAAAGCCTCTGGCCCGTACAGGAGATGAAGCCCGAGCAATACTTGAAATGGTTGAGAAGGCCGGTATTTTTCATGGATATCTGGAAGACCTGGCCTATACCCCTAAAACCCTGCATGCCCTGCAGTCGGTGAAAAACGGGGTAATCGGGCGGGTAACGTGGGCGCGCTCCAGAGAAGCGCATCCCGGGCCTCACTCAAGCTGGTTTTGGGATCTAAAGAAAGCCGGTGGAGGCGCAATTGTAGACCTGGGCTGCCATTGTATTGAAATTGCCCGCAACTACATAGGCAAAGATATAAGACCCGTTGAGGTGATGTGCTGGGCTGCCACACAGGTAAAGCCCATAGAAGCAGAAGATAATGCCATTGCTCTGGTAAAATATGCCAGTGGCGCTATTGCCCAGTTTGAAGTGAGCTGGTCGTTCAGGGGAGGCATGGATTTAAGAGACGAAGTGTCAGGCACGGAAGGGGTTATCAGAACAGACCATTTTATGCGTACCGGTTTTGAAATGTTTACGGCAGCGCAGGAGTCTAGCTACGTGGCTGAAAAGGCAGAAAGTGCCTCAGGTTGGTTGTTTCCGGTGGGCGATGAGGTAAATTCATTGGGCTATACCCATATGTTTACGGATATGTTTGATAGCCTGGATAACGGAGGTACGCCAATGGAAAGTTTCTATGATGGCTACATAGTTAATGCGGTAATAGATGCCTGCTACAAATCGGCTAAAACTAAGAAGTGGGAGCCGGTAGAAATTATAGACTGGCGAGGGAGAACAGACGTAACGGAGCCGTCGCCGTTTGTAGATTTTGATGCAGACCACTGGCATATAAAGGATGAATTTTTGCCAGATGGTCGCAAGAAGGTAATTCTGAAAGAAAAGGCCACCGGAAATATCATTCAAAGGGTTTTGTAGTGAGACAAACTCTACGAACAAAGGCTGCTAATATAGTTTATGAAATTTAACCACCCCTCCTTGAAAAAGGAGGGGGATTTTCAATGCAAATACTGTAGTTATAAACGCTTAACTTTTGTGTTTTTGTCCAGGCTGACCAATCACTTGCTGCTTCCAGTTGATTTTCAATGGTATCGGGCAGTTTGGTAAAAAAATCGAGTCCGGTTTTCTGCTCAATTTCGTCAATAGAAACTACGTAGGTGTTCATCTTTTTATTCAATTCGGCTGAATTGGGGATCAGAAACCCGATGGCCCGTGGTTGTTGTGTTTTACCTTTAGGGTAATACAACACAATTTTATAATAGTGTTTTGGTACAGAAACCGTATTATATCTACCAATGGTTTTCATGTTTTTGCTCAGCACAGGCCCTGTTACAATAAACAATTCTTTATCTCTTACAGCCCAGCTTCTGATACGGCTTTCGATGTTTTCCCATATTCCGCGATTCAATTCAGGCACTTGCGGACAGATGTTGCTCATAAAAAATGTTTCATTCATTAACCCCTGGCAGCATTTAAAATCTCCGGCAGGTACCATGTGGCCCCGGTCATAACCGGAGCCTGTATAATCGGCAGATAAAGCAGACGCCTCTTTTACTTTACCGTCTGGCACAAACTGGTTCTCACTTCTGTCGGCTTTACCCTTTGTAAACGTTCCACGCAGTTGATAGGCTACCCAGGCAGGTATTTCGTATTTTTCTTCATACCGTAGCGTGTAGTTTTTGTGCCTGATAACCTCATCGCTTTTCTGAATGGCAGGTAATACGTAATCAGGTAAAGTAAGGTCTATCTGGTCAGGTTCATACGTTGGCTCATTGGTTGCAGAAAAGTTGTCTTCCTTTTTATGGTTTTTTGATTTCCTGCCCGTTTGCGACGCTTGGCTGGCCGGTTCTGGCGCTTTATACGGATTTAACTGATTTTGAGCAGAATCTTTGTTTTTTATGTATTGGCTGGCAGTTTGCCATATTTTGCCGAGAGGCCCGGGTTGGTCTTTATAATAGAGAACAAAACCAACGGCAAAGAAAATAAGCAGCAGAATGATACGATTCGATTTCATGTACTAAGGAAAGGCTAAGGGTTTTTGATGCAAGTTTACAAACAAAACGAATGACAACAGGTATTTATGAGCGACTTTATAAGAAAGTGTTAGTAGCAGGCACTGAGGTGCTGCAGATATATATCGCAGAAGGCGTTGAAATTCATTTCTAACCATAGCAATTTTCAATTAATGATAAATGCTATTACATTTGTTGTTTCAAATCAAACCAAGCAATGAATAAAAAATTCCTCACGAATCTCGTTTTCTGTGGGTTATTGGCCGGTGCCGTTTCAGCACAGCAGGTAATTCCATTGAATAACATGGATGCATTCAGACCTACCAAAGGACAATGGAGTATTGTCGGTGCGGTGGAAGCAGACCTCACTAAAGCTAATGATTTACATAAAAAAGATGCTGCAAACGGTGTAAATACAGGCATTTTATTATGCGAGCACCCTCAGGGAAAATATGGCATTGAAATGGACCTGCTCACCAAAATGGAGCACGGAGACCTGGACCTTGATTTAGATTTCATGATGGCCAAGGGGTCAAACTCTGGCATCTATCTGCAAGGCCGTTACGAAATTCAGTTGTTTGACAGCTGGGGTAAAAAATTACCGAAATACAACGACCTGGGCGGAATTTACGAACGATGGGACGACTCAAAGCCAGAGGGCTCAAAAGGGTATCAGGGTGTAGCGCCGCGCATCAATGTAGCAAAAGCGCCGGGTATATGGCAAAATATTAAGATTTCTTTTCAAGCGCCAAGGTTTGATGCCTCTGGCAAAAAAATAGCTAACGCAAGAATTCTGTCAATCTACCTTAACGGAATATTAATCCATGAGAATGTAGAGCTTACCGGCCAAACCAGAGGTGCATGGGAAGACAACGAAGTAGCCATGGGACCTCTTCGTTTTCAGGGCGACCACGGTAATGTGGCTATCAGAAACATTAAGTACAAAAGCTATAACCAGAAAGTGTTGAGCTTTAAAGACCTGAAATATGGTGTGTATAAAGGGAACTTCAGAACAATTGCCGACATAGAAAAGATAAAACCTGAATACAGCGGTGCCGGTAATATACTTAACTGGGCGGTATCAAACGCTGAAAATGAATTTGCCGTAAAATATGCAGGTAAAATTGTAGTGCCTGATGCCGGAACATACACTTTTACTACTACGCATGGCGGTAATACAGAAATGAGCATTAACGGCCAGAAAGCATTTAAAAATGGGTGGAGGGCATCTGACCTGGAGGGAAGAAGCGTAACAGTAACATTGCCGGCCGGAGAAGTACCGTTTGAGTTATATTACTGGAAAGCCGACGGCTGGTTACAGCCAATGTTGGGTTTATATGCAGAATCAGAAACGGTGCGTAAGCATCCTTTGCATTCGGCTAATTCGGCAATGGTTAATAGTCCGTCGTCGCCTATATTGTTAGGTACAGCTGCCGAACCGGTATTGCTGCGCTCGTTTATGGATATTACTGAGGGAGGTAAAAACAAGCGTATTGTGCATGCCATTTCGGTAGGTAACAAAGAAAATGTACACTTTACTTATAATCTTGATAACGGTGCGTTGTTTCAGGCCTGGAAAGGAAATTATCTGAACACCACCCCGATGTGGCTTGACAGAGGCGATGGCAGCTCGAAACCTATGGGCAGTGTAATGCCTTTTGGTGATGCCCCCTTGCTGGCTGTTTTAGAAACGCAAGACAAACCCTGGGGATTGGCTGATGCGACTTTCCGTACCAAAGGATATGAACTCGATGAAAACGGACAGCCTACTTTTAAATATGAAATTTACGGAGCGAAGGTATCAGACAAAATAGTGCCTGTAGAAGAAGGCAAAATGCTGAAACGCGATATTTCTGTTGCCGGGACAGTAAGCAACTTGTACGCACGACTGGCAAGTGCGGAGGTTATCAGCAAGAAAGCTGACGGAACTTTCATTATAGGAGACAACGCCTATCTGATTAAAATAAATGAAGGAACTGCCAGTATCAGAACGCTAGGTGGCAAGCAGGAGTTGGTGGCTCCGTTGGGCGAGAAAATCAGTTATTCGATTATTTGGTAAAACAGAGGCTTTAAAATTCTATAAGCATGAAGAAAATATTTAAAACAATCCTTTTTTCGGTGGCTATAATGTCTGCTGCTTTGGCGCAGAATACCGCCGAAAATGAATATTACCGCATCATTACGCTTCCTGTGCCAGAAAACATGCTGCTTGAAGTGGGTGGTATTACTACTTTGCCCAATGGAGACATAGCTCTTGCCACACGCAGAGGAGATATCTGGGTAGTTAGTAACCCCTCAATGGCAGGTACGGCTATACCTTATTTTAAGAAATTTGCCAGTGGTTTACACGAGATTCTGGGTCTGGTTTACAGAAACGGAGCCTTTTATTGTGCACAAAGAGGCGAATTGACAAAACTGATTGACAAAAATGGTGATGGCAAAGCGGATGTTTATGAAACCATAGCAACTTTGCCGATTTCAGGCCATTATCATGAATACAGCTACGGCCCTAAATTTTTACCGGATGGCTCAATGATTGTTACCGGCAACGTAGCTTTTGGTGATGAAGAATGGTGGAGAGGCGAAAGCAGAGTACCCTGGAGAGGCTGGGCAGTAAGAATTACCGAAGACGGCAAAATAGAGCCTTATGCCACTGGTATGCGGTCTCCGTGTGGTATTGGTATGATTGACGGGGAGTTCTGGTATGGCGACAACCAGGGAGACTGGATGGGTTCTGGGTTTATTGCTCAGGTTAACAAAGGCGATTTTATGGGGCATCCGGCAGGTTTACGCTGGACAAGCGACCCGGCATCGCCGGTGAAGTTGACGGCAGAGCAATTGTTTGCCAAAGTGAACCCAAGAAGAGACAAAGATGCCAATGGCTATTACATAAAGCCCGAAAACATTGAAAATGAAAGAGGCGTGTATCTTTTTGAACTGAAAAAGGATATTCCTGAACTGAAAACACCTGCCGTGTGGTTGCCGCACGGTGTGCTGGGGATTTCTACCTCTGAAATACTGAAAGATGAAACTGCAGGGGGCTTCGGGCCATTTGCAGGGCAGCTTTTTGTTGGCGACCAGGGTAAGAGTAATATCTCAAGAGTGTTTATTGAAAAAGTAAACGGCGAATACCAGGGCGCTTCTTTCATGTTCCGTGAGGGCTTTCAGTCTGGTATTTTACGTATGACCTGGGGCAAAGACGGCTCATTATTTCTAGGGGAAACCAACCGTGGATGGGGTTCGGCCGGAAATACAACTGCCGGAGTAGAACGTCTTGTCTGGACGGGCAAAACACCTTTTGAAATGAAAGCCGTAAGAGCAATGCCTGATGGTTTTGAAATTGAGTTTACCAAACCCGTAAACAAAGCTACCGCTGCCGATTTTAAAAATTATCAGGTACGCAGTTTTATTTACAAGTATCATCCGGTATATGGCAGCCCGACAGTAGGCGAGAAGTTTCTGAATGTAAAAGGTCTGAAAGTGTCGGAAGACGGATTGAAAGTAAGATTGTTGGTGGAAGGCCTGAGAGACCATTTTATACATGAAATAAAAGCCGATGGTGTAAAAGATGCTGAAAGCAAAGGTTTGCTGCACAATACTGCGTTTTATACGCTTAATAATATTCCGGCTGGTGAAAAGCTGACAGGCCATTTGGTTCGCCCTGCTAATCTGCCAGTAACCGGAACAAGCGTAAAAGCTGAAAAACTGGTAACACCTGACGACAGAACAGCCAAAACCCCTGCCAAAAAAGTGGTGCCGACTTATGACGAAATAAAACCATTATTGCAGAAACATACTTGCGTTGCCTGTCATCAAACAGATAAACGCCAGGTAGGCCCTGCCTTTAAAGACGTAGCCAAACGCAATTATTCAGATACCAAAATTGTGGGTTTAATTGCAAAGCCGAATCCTAAAAACTGGCCTGATTACGCTACCGAGATGCCTCCTATGCCACAGGTACCTAAAGAGGATGCCTTAAAAATTGCTACCTGGATAAATTCACTGAAATAATAAAATCAGGACTTTAACCCCCCAAAAACCTGCCGGTAATCGGTAGGTTTTTGTTTTTTTAGCAAGCGGAAAGAACGGTTGAAATTAGAAAGATTATGAAAGCCGCAGTCGAAAGCAATCTGCTGAATGCTCTTTTTGTTTTCTATCAACATACGGCAGGCATAGCCAATGCGTACCTCGGTTAGAAACTGTATGTAGGTTTTTTGAGTACGGTTTTTAAAATAGCGGCAAAAATTAGGTACCGACATGTTGGCAATTGTGGCGGCTTCTTCAATCAGAATTTTACGATTAAAATGTGAAAGCGTAAATTCATAAATCCGGTTGATGGTATCGGCACCGAAACGATGGTAAGACTCAACAAAGCCTTCGCTGCTCAGGAAATCGAGCTCATCAGAATTGGCTATTAATTCAAGCATCTGCAACAAAAGGCTGATACGCTGCACGCCATTCTGGTTTTCAACCAGTTGAGAAAACAAGGCCAATACATGGGCTTTGGTGATGCCTGAAATCTTTAAGCCCCGCTTCGATTTTTCGATAAGCCGGTTGATGTTTTCCATTTCTTTCAGGTGCAGGAAATCCTTACCGAAACAATCGGGTAAAAACTGCACCACCATTGCCACGGCTTTCAGGCCTGAGCTGTCGGCATAGTAACCCACATCGTTTCGCCATACATGGGGTAGGTAGGCACCCAGCAAAACCATATCGCCCTCTTCAAATTCCTCAATGCTGTCGCCCACAAAACGGGTACCCTTACTTTCAATAATATAGGTGAGCTCAAGCTCAGGATGGAAATGCCATTTGTCGTACAGAACAGGTAGTTTGTCCTTACGGGAAACGAATGAATAATCTGCCGAAATATTAACTTTACGAAGTACTGCCTGCACTGATTATTGATATAATGTTAACATTATGCGCCTGAAGCTGTAAAGTTGATAATATTTCATCAAAAGTGTATAACATTTCATAAAAAAAACAAAAGAATGAATTGTATTTTTGTAAGATATTATTTAATTCACAAATTAGTATATGCAACATAAAGTTCTGAAAGTAAATCCTTCTGATAATGTGATAGTAGCGCTTCGGAATCTGGAAGCGGGAGAGTGTATAGATTTTGAAGGAGAAAATTACGTATTACCACGTTCTATAGCAGCCAAGCACAAATTTGTAACGGAGGATTTAAATGCAGGAGACCACGTAACCATGTATGGGGTATTGGTTGGGAAAGCTACACAGCCCATTAAACGTGGAGAACAGATAACTACTTTTAACCTGAAGCATGAGTCGGAAGAGTACTCTGTAAACAAAAGAGTGCCTCAGACAGACTGGCAGGCTCCTGATGTGTCGAAGTGGAAAGACCGAACTTTTATGGGCTACCATCGTTCAGACGGACAGGTGGGTACAGCCAATTACTGGCTGGTAGTACCTTTGGTATTCTGCGAAAACCGCAATATACTAAAACTGAAAGAAGCGTTTGACAAGGCGCTTGGTTATGCTTTTCCGGATATTTATCTGCGCCAGGTAGAAGATTTGGTGCATCTGCATCAGAAAGGTGATTCTTCCAGCGTTGATAGCTATAATCAGGCCGTAAACGGGGCTTCCATAGCAGATAACCGTTTATTCCCGAATCTGGATGGTATCAAGTTTTTGACACATGAGTCGGGCTGTGGTGAAAACAATCAGGATTCTGAAATACTGGCGGCACTTTTTGCTGCTTATGCCAATAATGCTAACGTAACCGGTATAACTGTATTGAGCCTGGGCTGCCAGAAAACCCAGTTTACCGATTTGATGGACGAAATCAAAAAACGTAACCCTGATTTTGATAAACCTGTGCTGTTATTTGAACAACAGGCTTACGGTACGGAGTTCGACATGATGTCGGCAGCAATTAAAGAGACATTTAAAGGCTTAATTGAAGCCAATAGGCTGACGCGTGAGCCGGCCCCGCTTACCAAACTGAATATTGGTTTAAAATGTGGCGGTTCTGATGGCTTCTCGGGTATATCGGCCAATCCGGTGCTGGGTCATTTGTCTGACCTCGTGGTGGCTTTGGGCGGTACAACCTATCTGGCCGAATTCCCTGAACTGTGTGGTGTAGAGCAGGAACTGATTAACCGCTGCATAACCACAGAAAAAGCCGAGAAGTTTGAATACCTGATGCGCGACTATGCTGCAAAAGCAGAAGCCGTTGGCGCTGGTTTTGACATGAACCCGTCGGCAGGAAACATAAAAGACGGCTTGATTACCGATGCCATCAAGTCGGCAGGGGCTGCCAAAAAAGGAGGAACTGCTCCGATTGTTGATGTATTGAATTATACAGAACTAGCTAAAGAGCCGGGCTTACATCTGGTTTGTACACCTGGTAACGACGTACTTGCCACCACAGGTAAGGCGGCCTCTGGCGCTACAATTATATTGTTTACAACTGGTTTAGGTACACCAACGGGTAACCCGGTTTGTCCGGTTGTAAAGGTTTCAACCAATACCCAGTTGGCAAAAAAGATGTCTGATATAATTGATTTTGATTGTGGCGAAATCATAACCGGTGAAAAAACCATTGAGCAGACCGCTGAAGCATTACTTGAATATTGCATTGGCCTTGCCAGTGGTGCCTATCAGACAAAGGCCCAGCAGCTGGGTCAGGACGATTTCATGCCCTGGAAAAGAGGGGTGAATTTGTAATATGAATTTTTGTAAATACAGATAAAAAATTTTGATTATGAGAATATTTCGTTTTGGTGAGTTTGAGCAGGAAAAACCAGGTGTTGAGCTAGTAGATGGCACCCGGATTGATGTTTCAGCGTTTGAAGAAGACTATACCGAGAAGTTTTTCGGTACCGATGGGTTGGCGCGTCTGGCCGCATGGGTAGAAGCCAATGCAGACAGCTGCCCGAAAGTACCTGCTGATGTGCGCATTGGCTCTTGCATTGCGCGCCCTTCAAAAATTGTTTGTATAGGCCTTAACTATGCCAAGCATGCTGAAGAGACAAACGCACCGATTCCGAAAGAACCCATTATTTTCTTTAAATCTACCACCGCGCTTTGCGGCCCCTACGATAATGTGATTATTCCGAAAAACTCGGTAAAAACAGACTGGGAGGTTGAACTGGCGGTTGTTATTGGTAAAAAGGCTTCGTACGTTTCTGAAGAAGAAGCATTAGACTACGTGGCCGGGTATGCTTTGCACAACGATTACTCTGAAAGAGAGTTTCAGATAGAAAGAGGCGGACAATGGGTAAAAGGCAAAAGTGCAGACACTTTTGCTCCACTGGGGCCTTTCCTCGCTACTAAAGATGAAATAGAAAATCCACACAACTTACCATTATGGCTGACAGTGAACGGAGAAAAACTACAAAACTCCAGCACTGACGACATGATTTTTAAAATTCCGTTCCTGATTCATTACCTGAGCCAGTTCATGACTTTACTACCGGGCGATGTTATTTCAACCGGTACACCTTTCGGGGTGGGTCTGGGCTTTAAACCGCCACGTTATCTGAAAGCCGGCGACGTGGTTGAACTGGGCATTGATGGACTGGGAACCCAAAAACAAGTAGCAGTAGACTATTCAAAAAACTGAATCAAATGAATCTCGATTTAAAAGATAAAGTAATCATAGTAACCGGTGGCGCCAAGGGAATTGGCGAAGGCATTGTGAAGGTTCTGGCCAATGAAGGAGCAATACCTGTAATTATTGGCCGTAATGAAGCCGATAATCAGAAAACTTTGGATGCCATTGGCGGTAACGGTTTTCAGGTTGGCGCTGAACTGAACGAACCCGAAGCATGTAAAAATGCAGTAGCACAGGTGATAGCCAAGTTTGGCCGCATTGACGGCCTGGTAAATAATGCAGGTGTAAACGATGGCGTGAATCTGGAAAACGGCAGCTATGAAGCCTTTATAGCATCAATACACAAAAATCTGGTGCATTATTATCTTATTGCCCACTATGCCCTGCCAGAGTTGAAGAAAAGCAAAGGTAGCATTGTGAATATCGGCTCAAAAACCGGAGAGACCGGGCAGGGAGGTACATCTGCCTATGCGGCTGCCAATGGAGGACGCAACGCCCTAACCCGTGAATGGGCCGTTGAGTTGCTGAAATATGGTATCAGGGTGAACTCGGTAATTGTGGCAGAATGCTACACACCGTTGTATGAAAAGTGGATAAAGACCCTGCCAAACCCGGAAGAGACTTTGCAGAAAATTACTGAGAAAATACCTTTAGGGAATCGTATGACCACCGCCGAGGAAATTGCCAACATGGTGGTATTTCTGTTATCGGAGCGCTCGAGCCATACTACGGGTCAGTTGATTCATGTAGATGGGGGTTATGTACATTTAGACAGAGCCCTGATATAAGATGAAAAGATTTTGCCTGGCACTTGATTTGAAGGATGACCCTGCGCTAATAGCCGAATATGAGGTATATCATGAACGGATTTGGCCGGAAATAGCAGCGAGTATAAGAGAGGCGGGAATTATGGACATGGAAATTTACCGCATCAGTAACCGCCTGTTTATGATTATGGAAACAAAGGATGATTTCTCTTTTGAACGGAAAGCCGAAATGGATGCCGCTAACGCCAAAGTGCAGGAATGGGAAACCCTGATGTGGAAGTACCAGCAGGCACTGCCAGTTGCAAAGCCGGGTGAAAAGTGGATTTTTACAGATAAAATCTTCGACTTGAAACAACAGTAATCTATACCTCTATAATATCTATAACAGCCATTTGAAAAATTGGCTGTTATTTTTTTATTTGCATGTGCTGTTTCATAAAAACACTACGAACATGAGACTTAACCTGATTCTTTTACTGGCATTTACCTTTTTGCTGGGAGCCAGTTCATGGAAAAAACCGGCTGCTGTATCATCCCCTAACATTGTGCTGATTTTTATGGATGACATGGGCTATGGAGACTTGACCAGCACCGGAGCCTTAGATTACCAGACCCCCAATCTGGATAAATTAGGAATGGAGGGTATCCGTTTTACCAATTTTCTGGCAGCGCAGGCGGTTTGCAGCGCATCCAGGGCAGCATTGCTGACAGGCTGCTACCCGAACAGGATAGGTATAGCCGGAGCTTTGGATCCTTCCCAGAAAATCGGGCTTCATACCGATGAATTAACCATTGCCGAAATGCTGAAACAAAAGGGTTATGCCACTGGTATTTTCGGTAAATGGCATTTGGGGCATCATAAACAATTTTTGCCGTTGCAGCAGGGTTTTGATGAGTATCTGGGTATTCCGTATTCTAACGATATGTGGCCGGTTGATTATGACGGTAAACCTATAGTTAATGAAAACGATTACAGAAAGCAAACCTACCCAGCTTTACCTTTAATAGAAAACAATGATACCAAGGAAACCATCAATGACCTGGCCGGGCAAGACAAACTGACTACCCTGTATACCGAAAGAGCGGTTGGCTTTATTAAGAAAAACCGCAATAAGCCTTTCTTTTTGTATTTGCCTCACGCTATGACCCACGTTCCGTTAGGAGTATCTGCCAGGTTTAAAGGGAAAAGCAAACAGGGTATGTATGGCGATGTGATGATGGAAATTGACTGGTCGGTGGGTCAAATCATGAAAACCCTGAAAGAAAATGGTCTGGATAAAAACACTTTGGTGATATTTACGAGCGACAATGGCCCCTGGATTAACTTTGGCAACCATGGTGGCTCTACAGGAGGATTGAGAGAAGGGAAAGGTACTGTTTTTGAAGGAGGGCAGCGCGTACCCTGCCTGATGCGCTGGAAAGGCACCATCCCTGAGGGTTTAATCTGTAACCAGCTTACTTCTACGCTAGACATTTTTCCTACGCTGGCAAGAATCTGCGGCACCGCGCTACCGGATCAAAAAATTGATGGTGTTGAGATTTTATCTTTAATGAAAGGTAACGTTACTGAAAGTCCCCGCAAATACTTCTATTATTATTATGCATATAACGAGTTAAGAGCCGTACGACGAGACAACTGGAAACTGATGTTGCCACACCAGTATGAACGTTCTTATGAGGGCGTTTTGCCGGGTAATAACGGCTTTGCAGGCAAGTATGGAAACATTTCGGTTCAGTTGGCATTATATGACCTGAGACGCGATGCAGGTGAGGAATACGATGTAAAATTGCAGCACCCCGAAATTGTGGCCGAGTTGCTAAAGGTTGCTGATGTGGCACGTGAAGATTTAGGCGATGCCTTGCAGAAAAAAGAAGGCAAAAATGTAAGGCCAGTTGGAGTTTTGAAAGAGTAGATAAAAAGCCGTGACCCTTCACGCGTATTAGTGATAACTCAGGGCTTATTATATAGATGAATAAAGATTTTTCAGGGGCTTTGCAGCACTATTTTTCTTGATGCACCTCACATCTTCTGAATACAATAAATTGCTTTATGCCTTGAAAATCACTTTTCATTTCCCACGATTCCGCATATTTTTTAAGGTCGGCCCTTCCTTCTTCCCAGGATATATTATTTAATAGGCACTCTCCAATGATTGTGCCATCTGCCCTTTTTGAAACGTAAACCTTCAACCAATTGATTTTGTCTGAGCTTAGCCTGTTTTTTATTTTGTCTTTTACAATTTCAAAAAAGGACTCATTTTGATTTTGGTCAATCCACTCTCCTTGTAACCGTACATTTCCCAATGTGGTGTGCCATAATACTTCTTCACCTTCATCAGCAATTACCGAAAAGGTAAATTCTGGATTATGGCGGTTTGAAAGGCTCGCAATAATTGGTAAAAATGTAGTGTTAATGTAATTATCTAAAACTGAAGAGGCTTTGTCTTTTATACTGGTACCGATACCGACAATATTTTCTTCAATTCCATCTGGGAAATACGCGTGATGAATTGTCAGAATCATCAGTTGCATAACATTTGGGTGATTGTTAGGATTGTCAATTATCACTGTAGCAATTTCAAGTTCGGAATTAACAATTATTGCCAGATAATTGGGATGGACGTTAACCTCAAAGCCTAATGCTTTAATTCTGTTGCTTAAGGTTTCAAGTAAGTATGAGTTGTTATCGGTTAATGATGTCTCTTGTACTTCCGGTTTTTTGTTGTCCGATGGTTTCTTTTTAAAAAAGTTAAATAGTCCCATTTGTTGTGTTTATGGATTTAAGGTTGAATTTACAGTAAAATTTATGTTTGTTTTAGGCACAATCTAAATATTCTTGAATTGATTGCTAAAGTTGAGTTTTTTCGAAGTTTATCAAAAAAATGAGCCACTGATTTACAGCGGCTCAAGTCGTCCTACCTGTACAATTTTCGAACTTATTTATAGATGATTTAAAGCGGTTGGCAAGCATAGCGGTTTAAAACCCTAAGCTTGTCACCGCTTTTCTCTTAAACTTCATATAGAATAATTAAATGGGAAAGCTAACCTGTGCGACAGCTAAAAAAATTGATTTGGTAGACTACTTAGCTTCCATTGGACACCTGCCCCAGCAGGTAACCAATGGAAGCGATTATTGGTATCGCTCACCCCTTCGGGAAGAGCATACAGCTTCCTTTAAAGTTAACAGGAAATTAAATGTTTACTATGACCATGGAACCGGAAAAGGAGGTGACCTGATTGATTTAGGTAAGGCTTATTTCAGATGTACAATTAGTGAACTGCTTGAAATTTATCTACTATCAACCATGAACACATTGACTTGTTTTGGGATAGTGACAAGGCTGGGGTAGAGGCGACACTAAAAGTGCTGGAATGGGAAAATGGAAGACGGGATAAATTTATCGACTGCAGTAATTTTTATAGTGGCTTTCAGGACTTGAACGATTGGCTTAAAAGCAGTCAACCCGAGATACGTCAATCTTATAAACATGGAAAGGCTTTATGAAATTTTTGTGTCTGAAGAGATATATTATGTCTGGAGCGATGTAGCCAGCTATGTTTTGGTAAAACCAAAACGCTGGCTCACCTCATGCTACCGCATTCGGTGAAAGATTTTTTTCATGCTATTGCATTCAAAAAGAAAGAGGATAAAGATGATGGAGGAGCAGAATGTAATTACAAAAAACAAGGGCGGCAGGCCTAAAAAAGCCGTTAAAAGAGACCAGCTTATGGCCATCAAATGCACGCAATACGAACGTAAAGTAATTGAAGCCAAGGCCAAGAGTGCTAATCTTTCCGTTTCGGAATACCTGCGGGAAATCGGGCTTACCGGAAAAATTGACAAACGAAATAAAGCGTTGCCAAAAGAAGTTTTGAGCCTTACTGCTGCGCTCAATCACATGGGTGCCAACCTGAACCAGATTGCTAAAAAGCGGAATGGATCAGATGAATTAAGCCCATTGGAGCGTGCAGAATTAAAAGTGCAGTCAGGGTATTTAAAAGAGATCGCAGTACAGATTAAAAGCTATTTACAATGATAGGGCATGTATCAATCGGCTCATCTTTTTATCACTGTATCAGCTATTGTCTGGAAGATAAAAAGGAACTGTCCGAGCAGCAGAAAAAGGAGCTTTCCGTGCAGGATCATTTGCAGCACAGAGAACGTGCAGAGGTATTGGAATACAATAAGTGCTTTGGCAACAAACATGAACTGACACAACAGTTTAAAGACGTTCAGAAACTAAGCAAGCGGGTTGAGAAACCGGTATTGCATTTATCCCTGCGGCTGGCACCCGGAGAAACGCTGACCAAAGACCAGCTTATTGAGATGGGCAGAGCTTGCGCCGTAGCATTTGGCGTGGCAGAAAACCAATATATCTGTGTACTACACAAGGACACTAAAGAGCAGCATATTCATATTGCCGCTAACCGTGTAGGATTGAATGGTAAGGTCGCCAGCGATAGTAACAGTTATAAGCGTATGGCCAGCCTCTGCCGGAGTTTGGAGAAGCAATATAACCTACAAGCAGTATTAAGCCCCCGGGCTTTCCTGTCACAGAAGGACAGACTATTACCACGCCAAGACCAACGCAAAGAACGATTAAAGGCAGATATCCGACAGACCTTAGAGAAAGTAAGCTACTATTCCGCATTTGAAAAGCAGATGCAGACATTGGGCTATAAGGTTATCAAAGGCAGGGGTATTTCCTTTATTGATGATAAAAAGGTAAAAATAAAAGGTAGCGAGGTTGGCTTTTCAATGGCGAAAATCGACAGGATTTTAGGAATTAGGCAACAATTGGAAATGAACAAAGCCAAGAAGCATAGACAGCCGGGAGGTAATAGATCATCCATCGCCTACGCGAAGGCACCAGCACAAGATTATAAGTGGGAGATACAAGAATCTTTTGAAATGATTGAAAAGCAGCTTTCCAGTATATTGTATCAATTGCTGAAACCAGAGGAAGGAGTGGATTATATCAATCCTGAGCTTATCAAAGAAGCTAGGAAAAAAGGTAGAAGGAGAAGAGTACAAATAAGTAATTAGTAAAATGCATGATTATGAATACTGCAGATAAATACGAAGCGATCGAAAAAGAAATATTGGGATTGGTGCTGGAAGAATTTACCCAGGAACAGAAAACCACTAACCAAACCATGAACGATCTGATTGCTGCTGTCAACACCATTGGCAGCAAGCTTGATGATTTTAAGAGAGAACTGGACAACCCCAAAGCCGTTTCGGTAACAGTCGATACTGAACCTATTCAGCAAATGATATATAAGGGATTAACCGATGTAAAACTGATGATCGGCACACAGCCGAAAAGTATTGTCAGAAAATTTCAGATACTGCTATTTCCTGAACAGGATGCCAAACTATTCTACAAGGTTATTTTCGGCCGTTGGTTTTTGTGGCTGGTTATTATGCTGTTCCTGACCAATCTTTATAAGTGGGGTATCCATTACAGCGACAATCAAAAAGAAATTAAAATGCAGATGATTGAAAATGATAGAATAAAAAAGTCTTGGGACTATCTATATAACAATAACGGCAAAGAAGTGAAAAAGCTGATGGAGAAGGCCTATATCAATTCAGAAAAAGAACTGGCTGAAGGAAATAATCAAATCATTTCCAAATGATATTTTATAGCTGAATAGTCAGGTTTAAGCTGACTATTCAGCTACTAGAAGTAATGAATGAAACAAACAGTATTCACGAGCAAGCGGAATATTGATATTCTTATTAAAGGGACACCCTATAACTTTTTGTAATTTTGGAAAATTAAACGTAGGACACATGATTATAAGTCAATCTGTCATAACAGACATCAAGGCCATCATTCTTAATGCTCAAGAAAAAGCCATTCGTTCAGTGGATCACGAACGTACTATGATGTATTGGTTGATCGGACAGCGTATTTTTGAAGAAGAACAGCAAGGGAAAGACCGGGCAGATTACGGCAACTATCTGACCAAATTTGTAGCCGAACAATTGGAACCGGAGTACGGAAGCGGTTTTTCTAAGCGTCAGATAGAGCTTTTCCGGCAATTTTACCGCACATTCCCAATTGCGAACGCACTGCGTTCGCAATTGGGTTGGACACATTATAAAATGTTAATGCGCCTGGATAGTCAAGATCAAAGAGAATTTTATATTGCTGAAGCCATAAAGAATAATTGGACTACCCGCCAGCTAGAACGCCAAATCCATAGTAGTTTATGGGAGCGTCTGTTAATGAGTAATGACAGGGAAAATGTGTTGGCTGTAGCACGAAATGAAAAACAACCCTCAGATGCGAAGGAAATCATCAAAGACCCCATGTATCTTGAATTTTTAGGATTGCATCGGGAAGCGTCCTACTATGAAAAAGATCTGGAACAGGCCATTATTACACACTTACATGATTTTTTACTGGAACTGGGCAATGGATTTGCTTTTGTGGCCAGGCAAAAACGGTTGCACATTGAAGGCGATGAGTTCTTTATAGATCTTGTATTCTACAACAGGCTTCTACAATGCTTTGTAATCATTGAGATAAAAACCACAAAGTTTACACATCAGGATATAGGACAATTACAGATGTACGTAAATTATTACGACCGTTATGAAAAGAAAGAGTTTGAAAACCCCACCATAGGTATCTTACTTTGTGCCGAAAAAAACAATGCTGTAGTCAAGATTTCGTTGCCTGAAAATAACAAAACCATCATTGCCAGCGAATACAAATTGTACTTACCAACAGAACAACAACTGATCGAAGAAATCAAAAAAGAGATTGAAAAAAGAGAAAATGATATCAGAGTTTAGTTGTTCGGTAGGCACTAATTCCTCGGCATTATAAATTTGTAGCAGAAATTGACAAGGTAGTAGTTACTGTAGAATACGATTTACCTGCTATGCCACTTGTTCATCTACAACTGCCCATTCAATTAACAAAAGCCCAATACATTGCTCCTTATAATAACGGGTTCATAAATCTAGATGCGTATTTAAATTTTCTAAAAATCGCCTTTAATCAATAATACGCTTCTTAACAACTGAGAAATAATAGAAACTCAAAAAATATTGAATTAGGATAACAACATATACGCGGCACTACAGAAAATAGATTGAAACAATTTAGTATTATTAATTAAAATAAACAATAGTGCTAAGACTTCCATGTCTGTAATATCTGAAACATAAACAAAATTTTTTATGGATGAATTACTAACTAACATCAAGAATGCCTTGAACCAATTCATAATTGACCACAAGAGTCTGATAATACAAGATGTACATGAAGAAGCTTTGACATCAGAGTTACTTCATTATTTTAAAAAAGAGTTTCAAGATTTAAATCTTGACATTAATTCTAATTATAACAAGAGAATTTTAGGAAATAGCGTAATAAATAAAGAAGTTGATTTTTTAATTGAAAAATTACCAATTCAATATTGGCCTAGGAATTGGGAAAATGGACAAACTCATATTAAAAAGGAGATTCTACCCGATTTTATCTTTCATAATCATGCAAGTAGCCAGTCAAACTACCTTATCGTTGAACTGAAAAAATCAACGAATAAAAATAAGCCAGATCGTGATTGGGATTTTTTAAAGCTAATAGAAATGACAAAGAGAGATTTAAATTATAAATGGGGATTATTCATAGATTTAAAAACTGGTAATGAGTTTAACGGAGTACAACCATATAGCCTAATAGTTTTTTCAAGAGGAATTAATATTTATAATGAATAGGAAATTATTTAATATTTTATTGTAACTCGAAAAATTACAACTTCTCATTTAAAGCCTGAGTTGTAATTTTGCGGCTATGCTTTTGTTGTTTACAAGTCTTTTTAATCTCAAATTTGCCTTGAGTTAACGTATTTTAGAACATGTCAGAAAAATGGACAAATATAATTCGAGACAAATTTATTCTATTTTAATCGTCTCAATATTATAAATATAACGGATAATGATAAATGCAGATTCATAACGACTCCGCCTTCATTCGTGAGTTATTGTGCTTCAGGTTCTTATATCCGTTTACAGAGAGGCTTTCTTTTTTCTTTTTTTTCTTTTGGGATGAATGCCAAGAAGTTATTCATCCCTCTTTCTTATCACTAATTGTATATTTTCAAAATCATTGAGTCAATGTATATTATGTGGACTTATCCTATTAAAAGATACTCAATATTATTTGCGAATTTTTGTATATTTTTGCCTATAACATAAAGAGTTGTGGCTTCAAAAGAACTAAATAAAATTAGGGTGGTTTTGGCTAAGCTAAACAAAAAGAACAAATGGTTTGGAGAAAAACTTGTTAAGAATCAGGCAACTGTTTCTCAATTGTGTAATAATGCAAGGCAATCATCGGTTGAAACATTATTATATAGCAGAGGACTCTGATTCTGATGTAGAATGTAAGAAAGTTTTTAATATCTACGAAAAGAGAAGAATAATGGCAGATATCCATTCAAAGGAAGTTAGGAGCTTTAATATGAGTCAAGTAAAAGGGAAGGATACAAAACCTGAGCTTTTAGTTAGAAAATTTTTGTTTGGGAAAGGTTTACGTTACAGATTGTATGACAAAAGACTTCCGGGAAAGCCAGATATAATATTACCTAAATATAAAACAGTAATTCTAATTCACGGATGCTTTTGGCATGGGCACGAAAGTTGTAAATATGCAACATTACCAAAAACAAGAGAGGAGTTTTGGTCAGAGAAAATTGATGGAAACAAAAAAAGAGATAAAGAGAACATTGTAAAATTAAAAAATAAAGACTGGAATGTTCTGGTAGTTTATGGATGTGAATTAAAAAAGAATAACCAAGACCAAACTTTACAAAATATTTTAAGAAACATACAAGACCAATTTCGAAATTGATTTTGAAGTATGAAAAAGAAAAACGAATATATACATCATTCTAACAAATTAAAGGCAGTGGATTTCTTCTGTTCTGGTGGTGGTATGAGTTTTGGAATGCAGGAAGCAGGAATTCAAATTATTGCCGGAATTGACTTTGATGAAAATTGTAAAACAACTTATGAAGCCAATATAAAAGGAGCAGAATTTATCCACGCTGATGTATTTGATCTGAAAGAAAAAGAACTTGAACAAAAGTTGTCCTTAAAAAGGAATGATAATGAACTTGTATTGATAGGATGTAGTCCGTGTCAGTTTTGGAGCATCATTAATACAGATAAAACAAAGTCAGCTAAGTCAAAAAATCTTTTGGCAGAATTCTCACGTTTTGTAAAATATTTCCGTCCAGGATATGTGGTTGTCGAAAATGTTCCTGGTGTTTTGAGAAGAAAAGAAGAAAGCGGTTTAAATGACTTTATTGAATGGCTGAAAAATAATGGATATGAAAATCCACATTTCAAAGTACATAATGTAAATGATTATGGTGTTCCGCAAAGTCGTAAAAGGTTTACTTTAATCGCAACTCGAATTTCTCAGGATGAAATCAAGCCTTTGGAATTGGAAGGCAAAAAAGCTGTTGTAAAAGATGTTTTAGGAACGGATAAAGGTTTCCCTAAAATAGAACCTGGACATAAAGATAAAACTGATTTTCTTCATACAGCTACTAATATCAGTGATATCAACAAAAAAAGGCTGCAAAAGGTAAAAAAGGATGGAGGTAATAGACTTGGATTTGCAAATGATCCAGAGTTACAATTGAAGTGTTTTGAAGGGAATGAGGAATCTTTTAAAGACACATTCGGACGGCTATGGTGGAATAGACCCTCGCCGACAATTACAACAAAATTTTTTAGTATTTCTAATGGTAGATTTGTTCATCCAGAGGAAGACAGAGCCCTTTCTTTAAGAGAAGGTGCCACATTGCAATCCTTTCCATTAACCTATAAATTTAAAGGAACAAGTGTTGCAAATATTGCGAGAATGATTGGTAACGCAGTACCTCCTAAGTATGCAACGGCTTTAGGAAAAGCTATAATACAAAACTATAATAATGCAGTTTAGAACAAAAGCCAGAGCTGTGGATTTACTGGGTAAAGGGCAAATTGCTGATTTACCTACAGCCATTACCGAATTATGGAAAAACGGTTATGACGCATATGCTGATAATTTAACTGCAGAAATCTTTAAAGTTGAATTTAGAAATTTACCTTCTTCATTATTTTTAATTACTGATGACGGAAAGGGAATGTCTAAAAAGGATATTTTAGAGAAATGGTTGGTGTTAGGAACAGATTCAAAAAGTCGAGCAGAATTAGAACAACTAGAGGATGAAGAAACTCTTTGGAAAAAAGCAAGAGTTAAAGCTGGGGAAAAGGGTATAGGAAGATTGTCCGTAGCATATTTGGGCTATCCGATGCTAATGATTACAAAAAAAATCGGACACCCTGTTCAACTTTTGTTTTTTGATTGGAGGTTACTCGAAAACTTTAATTTATTTTTAGATGATGTAAATATTCCTGTTGAAGATTTAACAACCATTTCCAACATCAGAGATATTTTTTATAAATTAAAAATTTCCTTTCTCCAAAATTTTAAGAAAGAGAGGGATGGTGAAGGAAATCCGATATGGGAACAGAAACAGCTGGAACTGAGAAGCAAAATATTAAAATCTGTTTTAAATTCTCGTTTAACAAAAGAATTAATTGATGTTTTATTTACTAATTTACTTGATATTAAAGAAAGTCACGGTACAAAATTTTTAATATTTGAACCTATAGATCAAATTTTAGAACTGGCTGAAGAAAATAAAGAAGAAGATAACAGTGAAGGACGAGAATTTACAATATCCAGTTTATCTGGATTTGTAAACCCTTTTAAAGAAAACAATCGACTTGTAAATACTTCTTTTTATATCCACGAAGTTTTAGGTCAAGACAAAGAGATTATAAACGGAGAAGGAAATTTTTTTACCGCAGATGATTATAATTCTGCGGATGTTTTAATTGACGGAAAATTTGACGGGAACGGTAATTTTAAAGGAGATTTAAAAATTTATGACAAATTAATTCCATATGAATATAAAACCACTAGGAGAAAATTTGCGAAAAATTTTTATGGAGAAATACCTATTAAACTAGGTTATAGTCAAGGTGACAGAAAAGACTCTATGCTTAGCGATAATGCTTTCAAAAAAATAAACGATAAGGTAACCAAAAACGGGGGGCTTTATATTTTTAGAGATGAGTTTAGAGTATTGCCTTACGGACGACCTAATGCAGATTTTTTAAAATTTGAAGAGCGTAGAAATAAAAGAATTGGTACCTATTATTTCTCCTACCGTAGAATGTTCGGTTATTTGGAATTAAGCAGAAGTAAAAACCCTGATCTTAAAGATAAATCCAGTCGTGAAGGTTTGATTTCCAATGATCCATATAGAGCATTTGAATCGGATTTAATTGCATTCTTTATTCAAGTAGCCAAAGATTTTTTCTCGGATAAGGCTGAACAATCGATTTTCTTGGATCAGAAAAAAATATTGAATAAACGAAATGAAGCTATAGAATCAGATAAAAAACGAGAAACAGAAGAGAAAAAAGCATTCAGTAGATCTTTAAATGCTTATCCTGATAAGTTTAATAAATACGAAAAAGAATATTCTTCCTTATTAGAGCTATTGGCACAAAAAATTGAAGACACTAATGTTGCTTTTTCGGAAATAGAAAATATCCTGGAAAGATTGCACAAATTAGATGTTGAATTTGAAAATCTTCTTCCTTCTATTCCTAAAAGATATGAGCCAACTGATTTACAATTGGATAGGTTAAATAAATACGAAGATCAGATTCATTCGTTTAATAACAATATTAAAAAGAATAGTGCCGCTTTAATGGTTAAAGTAGCTGAAAAAGCAGAGTTAAGAGATTTGAAAATAAATTTCACAAAAAGTATTGACGTTTACAAAGGAGAGTTGGAAACCCTTATCTATGATAATTTTGAAATTTTAAAGTCAAAGGTAAACACATTACTTAGGGAATATAATAACCGCTCCGAATCTGCATTAAAGGAATTTGGTGATGTAAAGAAGGTCGCTTTAGATTCAATATTTACAAAAAACGATATTCAAAAACAGTCTGAGGAAATCAAAAAGAAATTTGATGAATTAAAGAATACATTAAATGAAACATTAATTCCGTTGGTAAATCATATCAATAGAATGAGTTTTGATATTGATGAAGAGTTATTGCAGGGTGCTTATAAAACTGAATATGATAGAATGAGAAATCAGTGGAACCAAGTTCAGGATACTGCACAATTGGGAATTGCCGTTGAGATTATTGATCACGAATTTAATATATTATACTCTAGAATCAATCGATTACTTCAAAAATTGGACGAAGAAAATGGGATAGCGAAAAATTACGATTACCAACTTTTGGAAAAAACCTTTAGAAGTCTTGAAGAAAAGTATGATTTATTATCTCCACTATATAGAATTAATTCTGCTATAAGTAAGGATATAAAGTGCTCTGAAATTATAAGGTATGTAAAGGATTTTTTTGACAGAAAACTAACTGAAGAAAAAATAGATATTGTTGTAAGCGATTCTTTTATGAATCATATTATTCGTATTAAAGAACCTGTATTATATACTGTTATAATAAATATCGTTAATAATGCTTTTTTTTGGATGAAAAATGTAGAGATTAAAGAAATACATTTTGATTATCTAAAAGCAAAAAATCAAATAATCATTCTTAATTCTGGACAAAAAATAGAAGAACATAGATTGTCTAAAATTTTCGATCTATTTTATTCAAATCGCAGTAGCGGCAGAGGTATTGGATTATATTTAGCGAAACAAAGTTTAAATGAATCTGGATTTGATATTTATGCAACCAATGAGGAATCCTATAATATACTAAACGGAGCTTGCTTTGTTATAATACCCAATTCATAACATTATGACTTTTGAAGAACGTGCGCATATAATTTTAAAAGATTCAATAAAATCAGCCATTTATATTGATGAGAAAGCAAAAGCTTTCTATCAAGATGTTTCAATTCCTGAAAATTTTACTGAGGAAGAACTGTCTCAAAATTTATATAAAAACTTTAAAGAAAATGGAATATCGCTAGAGGTCTATAAATTTGAAAATGGTGCGGAAAGCAATCCGAATGAATTAAATTTTATTATTGATAATCGGGATTTTGTAATATTAGATTGGAAGCTGGAAGGAAAGGATGGAGAATTATTATCATTAAAAATTTTAGATAAGGTAATAAATACAAAGCATATTAACTTTTGTTCAATCTACACTTCGGACAATGATATAGACAATGTATTATATAATTTAATCTCTTTTTTCTCTAGCCAGACTGAAGAATATTATCAAATAGTAAAAGAACAAATAGAGCTTGAAGAGTATCCTTCACAGTTAAATGACATTTTCCATCAGATTAATATTAATAGGTCAAACTTAAAAGAAGTTAGAAGATTAAGAGGCGAAATATATAGACAAGATAAAGAAATCGTAAAAAAACTAAATGAAATTACAGGGGAACAAGATGACACTTGTGCTATAATAAGATCTTCGATTTCTCTTTTGCCTACACATAAATCGGAAACAAAATTATATTGTCCAAGCTACATTAATCCAAACGATAAAATAATAGTAATCAATAATACTATCATTACTATTTTGAATAAAGATAAAAACCAAGCTGATGTACTTTTGGAGAATTTCAAAAATCACATTATAAATGATGTAGAAAGTTATAATCAATTATTAGGAATTGAATTATATAATCATCTTTTCAGAACAAGTGCAATAACAAATGATTCAATAATGTCCTTTCCAAAAGATGCATTAATTTATCATCGTAAAAAATTAAAGGAAATAGAAATTGGACATTTTTTTAAGAATTTCATAGACGAAATATTATTGGAAAAGATTTCAATGTCTCTTCGTGATAGAAAATCAT
This sequence comes from Emticicia sp. 21SJ11W-3, assembly GCF_024138715.1. Lineage (GTDB taxonomy): Bacteria > Bacteroidota > Bacteroidia > Cytophagales > Spirosomataceae > Emticicia > Emticicia fluvialis. The sequence goes on along the minus strand of NZ_CP092074.1, from coordinate 4,359,761 downwards.
TGTTACTGGATGATCAATTACTGGATGAATTTGAATCAAAGTTTGGAAAAGATTACAATGATTTTGGAGCGTTGCATAGGATGAATGTTTTCTATAATTCTTTTTATTTAAACAAGATTGGTCAAACAATCAATTTTGGCGATGTATTTTTAATGGAAGAAAACGAAAACCACAAAGAAAAGCCCAAATATCTTATATGTTTAACTGCTCTCTGTGATTGTTTAAGACCTCAAGATAAGATTAAGAGTAATTATTATTTTGCAGAAGGAAGACCTGTTAAGATTAATATTGCACTTGATTTGGGAGAAACCGCATTTATTAGTTATTTATCTAATAATGTGACTATATTATGGTCAGACATTGCTCAAGACGAAAATCAACAAAAATATAGCCCAATATACATCAAACCTATTCAGTATAAAGTGTTCGAAGAGGAGAATCTTATTAATGGAGACAATCAGATAAGGGTACATTATTTAGATAAAAAAGGAATCACGAAAAGTGAAAAGTTGACTTATTTGGGAACAATAAGACCTAATTATACCCAAAGAATAGCAAATCATGCTTTTTCTTACCCAATCAGAGTTGGAGTTGATTTTGTTAAAATATAAATGGAATGAGTTTTTTTGATTTAAGTTTTAATCGACAATATAATGAAATTTCCGATTTGGAAATAAAAAAAATATGTTCGGTTATCAAAAAATCACAATTTGATGAAAATCAAATCTTAAAATTAACTAAGATATTAGCTCAGAGTGGTGAAACTTTAAAATTTCCTAATTACAGCACAGCTGACATCCCTTCTACTGGAGGACCATCGTCGTTGTCTACTATTATTAGTCCATTAATTCTTAAAGAGTATTTTTCTGTTCCCAAACTAGGAATAGTTGGAAGACCTGCAGGAGGTATTGATGTTTTGGCTCAAATCGAAGGATATAATTTAAAGCTTTCTAAGAAGCAAATTTATGAGATGATTGACAAAACGCAATATTGTCATTTTATTTCAAACAATCAGTTTGCCCCTTTAGATAGTAGACTTTTTAAATATAGAAGTGAAAATGGTTTCAAGAGTGTTCCAGGATTAGTAATTGCAAGTTTATTGTCTAAAAAAGTTGCCGTAGATATCAAAAATTTATGTCTAGATATTCGCTATTCGCATTTCGGAAACTTTGGGAGTTCTTTGGAGGAAGCAAAAAATCTTTCTTATAATTTCAAACAATTGAGTAGTTTACTGGATATAAATAGCACATTTTATTTTTCAGATAATACTAAATTGTTTCAGCCATATATAGGACGAGGAGAATCCTTATTGGCAATTCATGAATATCTTTCGGGCAGTAAGAACAATTGGCTGAATCATCATATTGAGCTTGAATGTAACGAAATGGTTCGAACTCTCACTGGTAAAAAGATAGAAAAATCAGAGTTAAAAAGGATAATTATAAAAAACTTTACAGAAAATATCGTTTTTCAGGGAGGAAGTTTCACATCTTTTGAAAATATTGCGAAAAAGATAAAAAACTCACATATATATGAGTTCTCAGCTAAAAAATCAGGTAAGCTTAAATTTGATATTATGAAAATGAGAGGTGCCATTGTCAAGATCCAAAATAAATATATAAACAGTGATCAAGAATTCCCGGATCCTTGCGGATTAATTTTCTTTAAAAATCAAAATGAAAATATTTTAGAAAATGAAACAGTTTTGACTTATAGAGTTCTTGAAGATGATTTGGAATACTTTAAAAACGAATTGAACAATTTTATAGCAATAGATTAAGAATGGATAAGTACTGTTGTTTTAAATGTCCTCAAAAAGACTATTCCGAAAAAGAACTGTCTGAAAAGTGTCCAAAATGTGGAATGAATTATGGGTTCCCTCTTGATTTGCATCCTGCAGAAGTAAACGGATTTAAACTAGAAAAATCTATTGCGAGAGGATTTTATGGAGCAACATACATGGCAACTTCTAAGGAAAGAATACCCAAAAAGAGGGTTCTAAAAGTCATTCCAAAAGGAATTTATGAATTATTTGGTAAGAATTTCGAAAATGAATGTAACCAGCATTCACAACTTGAAAATGAGCATATAGTTGAAATTCATGACTATTTTGATGAAGATGTTGATTTTAACGGCACTATTATTCCTTGTCATGTTTGTGTACTTGACTATGTGGAAGGCAGTCCGTTAAAAAAAGAAATGGAATCTGATATTTCTATTGAAAGATTAACTCAAATAGTTATAGACTTATTGGAAATCCTTGAAGTATTAAAAAATAATGGTAAAAGCCATAATGATTTACATCCTGGAAATATTTTGGTTTCAAATCTTAGTCAAGGAACCAAAAGAGTTGATCAGATCGATAATTCAATAAGATTAATAGTTATAGACTTAAACTCAACTTCTGACAGAACACAGAGCTCAGAAACAAGATTGGGTGATATAAATTGGATTGGGAAAAGTATTCAGGATTTATCTAAGCGATTTATAGCAAGAAAGGAAGATAATAAAGAAGAATTGACAGATAAAGAAAGCCGGATACTTTCACATTTTGAAAATTATGGCAAACTGTTAAGTCAAAAAATTATCAGTACAAGGCTGCCAAAGTTTGATGATCTTATCTATGATATAAAAAGTACTTACCGGCATGTTGTAGATCCGTGGAATGAAACTTTTACACTTAAAAGTTTTGATTATGCATACAATGCGCAATCATTAAAACCAAATTATGTTCCTGCTATTTTTGTAGACCCGGACAACAAATTCTTTAATGAATCTGTAAAACCTGGACCTCTTATTATTTATGGAATGAGAGGTTGTGGGAAAACTATATTATTATTAGGATTAACTTTTTATTCTCGTATTAGCTCTTCCAACTCTGATGAATATTCAAGAAAAGGTTCTTTAGGAATTATTGAGAGGGTTGTAAATGACCGATTTATAGGGTTATATATCAATGCAAATAAGTTATTAGATGTTGTTGGTAAAAAGGACGAAAAGATATATAAACCACTTGAAAGGATATATTTAAGGTTTTCCTTAGAAGCGTTGAGAACTTTAAGAACGTTAAAGAAAATAGACGACAATTCAGTTGGAGACTTTTATTATGAAACCTTAACAAATGAAATAAACTCAAAGGTTAGTAATATTGACATACCTGCAATTAATTCTGATAAAGAGGTGGAGGATATTTTAATTAAGAAAATCAATTTATTAGAAAAAAATGAAGGGAATGAAATTTCAATTTCCACTGCTGCACCTGCAACGTTTGAGGATCTTTCTACCGCTATTACAAATTGTAGTCCGATATTGTTAAATCATAAGATATATTATTTGTTAGACGATGTATCTACAAGGTATCTGAATCAGGAAAATATAATACAGATTATTTCAACATTTATTTTCCAAAGTTCTAAATGTGCTTTTAAAATTACTACAGAGGCACAGACATTAAATGCTATTCTTTTTTCTCCCGGAAATCAGGAAAAAACAAGAATAGGAAGAGATTTACAAACATTTGATTTGGGAAATTTAGTTAATGAACAGATTAGAAATAATAAAAATTTCGTAGTCGACATTTTGGAGAAAAGAAATAAACTCCTTTCTAAAGATTCTAATAATTATCCCCATCCTGGAAACCTTTTAGGAGATACATCACTTAAAGAAATTGCACTTAATATAACCAAGACAGGTGCAAACAAGAAAAATAAGAAGCAGTTTTATCACGGTGTCACAATGCTTTCTAAAGTATGTGTAGGGGATATCGGAGATATCATACATATTTATAACTTGATGTTAGAGGAATATAAGAGTAGTCTTCATACCCCTTTGAAGGTAGAAATACAAAACAGAGTTTATCAAAATGTTAGCGCAAATAAGTTATTTGATTTGGATCGAAATAAGAATGATTTAAAAGATTTTGCGCTGACCTTTGCCAGAGCTTCATACAAGCTACTTATGGAATCTAAAGGCTCCGAAAGACTTAGGCAATATAATTCTATATATGTGAAAATTACTTCAGGAGACCAGGAATTCCAAATTGACAAATTAAGAAGTTTGGTAGACGCAGGAATTTTCATATATGATGGAAGTCCCCAAGCTCCCAGAACCACTGGAAATGATACAAATCCTTTATTACAGTTCAAATTAGCTTTTAGAAAATTATTAGGCTTAACTAATTTTATAGGTATTTCCCAATCCGACAGATTTGAGTTAAGTGGTTCTGAGTTGGAAGCATGGTTAAAAAACCCTCAGGAAGGAGAGAGTATATTGCTAAAGAATAAGATTATTGATAATGGTGATTCTGATGAGACTTCTTATGGTTTTAATGAAGTTAAGAGAAATACAGGTTCGCAAGCTACTTTAGATTTTCTCAATTCTAAACAAGAAAACAAAGAAATTGAAAACTTCTTTGTTTCGGAGAATCAAATTGTCATGAGTAAATATCCTTTTAGTGATAGGTTACTTAATGGTTGTAAACAATATGTTTTGGGTATAGGTTTTGAAGATAGAACTTATGAATCATTAAATAAGGTTGTTGACAATCCTAATATTTCTAAAATATATGCAATAAAACATAAATTAGAAGAAGGTAGGTTTAATGATATAAAGCAGACTCTAGATAAATCAAGCAAAGAAATTTCTATATTGGACATAGAGGAAATAGATAAGATAGACTATTCATTAAAAACAATAATCGACGTATCTGGGTTATCAAAATCTATGATATTCCGATTACTTATTAAAGCTAAGAAAAGTATAAATGAGATGGTTATTTTGGAAACAGAGGCAAAAAGCCTATCTCCATCAGAAGAGGATTTAAGGGAAATTGTAAACAATCAGGAGCAAGCAACAGAAATTTTGAAAACTGTAACGGAAAGTATTGAATTAGGCGAGTTGAAACCTTACACTATTGAAAATATATACTCAACAGATACAGATGAGTCTAATTCACGTGTAATACTTTGCTTTAGCTCTTCGAAATTTGAAAGAATGTTGACATTCTTGGATCATAAGCAATATGATAAAATACTAATAATCAATCCTAATAAGAATGATTATAGAAGTCAATTGGCAAGATTATCTGCAAAAGTAATTCAAGATAAATATTCATCTCTTGAAACAGAGGTTATTGATATAGAAGCAGATAAACAAAACGAGATATTGAAAGCTATGACGAGTCTCTACCAAAAATATTACCTACAGGAGGGGTGCAATTTTGATATTGCATTAACGGGGTCTAAAATTCAAACTGTTTGCGCAAGTATTTTTGCAGGAATAAACAAAATTAATAATTGTTGGTACATAAAGCCTAAAGAATGGAAATCTAATGCATTTTCTTCTGGAATTTCAGATACTTTCATTTATTCTGTTAGCAATCCTTAATACGATAAAAACCAATAGAGTTAGTAATTTTATATAATTATTAGATAGCATTTTTTATATATCGGCAAATACTCCAAATCCTCTAAAAATGTTTTGACAATTATTCAATCTTAACTACTTTATTATGAGGAGACTGTAAATTAAACTGTGTCAAGGTAAAAATTTAACAAAAATGTTAATTTTACTATAAACACAGTTTTTTTCTGCAAAAGCTTGATCACTTTAAATTTTCTTTTGAATATTTCGATTACGTAATTCGAAACAGGATAGTATGTGGATTTCTAAAAGTCTCATAAATAAACTTAAATTTATTCTTACGTTATCCAACACTTAGGGAGACTTTACAGGACATTGGAACGGTGTGACGTTCTCTTAGAGTGGTAACTGAATATTATCTTATGCAAAGTAAAGAACTATCTCGATAAGTATTTCTGCCGTACTGAACTTAATTCAAGGCATGTGGCAGACTATTTCGGAAGAATCGAGCGAACGCTCAGGAATCATTTCAAGGCAGAATTTAATATAACCATACGAGACTACTACACGTCTTGCAGCTTGCGCTGGGCTTTACCAGTGATGAAAAGTCAAAATCTACCAGCAGTAATATATTTTATCGGGTGAGGTACAATGATGAGAGTACTTTCAGTTATAAGATGAAAAAATACATAATCCGCATGGCCTAAACTACCAAAAAACATTAGCGGGAATTGTACTGCCGGATTTCTCTAGTAAAGATTAGCTTTCAGACAGGGCACGGCTTTCCTTGTGCTGTGCGTATGCTTCAAAATGCGCTTACAGGTATTTATCCATAGATCAGGTGAAGAATTGGAAAGAATTAGGCCTTTCTATCCCACAAACCCTTCCAATTTTCTGTTTCGTATGTGAAAGGAGCTTAAGAACTTTGTAGTGTAAAATCATTATGCCTATGAAGTTAAAGCTCCTGGTTCTCCTGCTACTGACCCTCTGGATACCCGTTACCTTGGATAAACTCATAGATTTTGAAGCCTTTCAAGCAGGTATACTCCGTCAACCTTTCAGCGACACATGGGGTCATATCCTGATCTACACTTTGCCAATCCTGGAAATGCTCATCGTATTATTTCTTTTGATTCCAAGCATGAGATATTATGGAATATGGCTTTCACTGGGATTGATGTCGGCCTTTACTACTTACATAGGTCTGGCTCTGGCCGGAGTCTGGGAACAATTACCTTGCGGCTGTGGCTCCGTCATCAGCGGACTGAGCTGGCAACAACACTTTTGCTTGAACCTATTTTTTACAGCCGTAAGTGCCGCAGGGTTCTATCTAGTAAAACTACAACGAGGCAGGGCTGCAGGAAGCAAAACTGCCAAGGGCTTGCCGGCCTAAAGGCATCCTATATTTTCTATTTTTTTACCATTTACTTTTTTAAATCATGAAAACATTTGTAAAAAAACACTTGCTCTGGGGATTTGCCCTGCTGCTCTCAGTGGCGACTATGTCGTTTCAATTAGCGGAAGAACAGCGTATGACTAAATCCACCGGAACGACTACTTTAAGGTGGCATTTTATTCCTAACACAAGCGGGGGAGAAAGTGTAGCAGACAATTACGAACCGGCAGGGAGCATTCCGGACTGTCCGAACAGTACCTCAGTCAGATGCATTATCATGGCTCCTGAAGGCGATCCCGGAAAGCCGGACCTGAGCGGCACGGTTCAGGTACTGAATTACAAGTTTTAAATCAGCAAAAGGGTGGCGTGTTCCACCCTTTTCTATGGATTCTGCGCAGTCCCCGTAGCGGCTATCACGTCCTGAGGAATTTTGAAGACATATCGGGCACTATTGGGTGCCAGGGCATACATTTGATTATTGACCAGACGCCTGATTGTAACAGCACGTTCCGGCTCCAGATTGAGCCTTCTTAAATCCATCCAGCGCAATCCTCTGAAAACAAGCTCCTTCCTTCTTTCTTCCAGCACCAGATCCAACAGCTTTTGAGCATCCGAAACAACCACCGGTGCAAACAAATCGGCCTTCCATCTTTTTTGCAGCAAAGCATTGAGCGTACTGGCGGCCTGAGTTACCTGATTCAAACGGGTCTGACACTCCGCCTTAATCAGCATTAATTCTCCGACCGTTAGGCCATTAAAGAGATTATTAGAACCGGCATAACTCCCTTTGAAATGAAAACTGCCACCCGGATTAGAACCAAAGAACAGTTGAGGCCTTAAATCTCCCGTCTGATAGGACTTGAGTAATAAGGAATCCACCTTCAAAACAGACGGATAAAATAGAGCCGGTGTACTCATATGCGAATGGAAGATTACCTCCTCATTAAACAGCGGAAAAGGAAAAGCAGCGGCAGGATTGCAAGTACTGAAATCAATCAATACAGAGCGGTAAGTCAATGCTTTTTCAGCATATTCAAGCGCAATTGGATAATCGCCCATAGTCAAGTATACTCTGGCCAGCAAAGCAAAGGCAGCCACCTTGGAAGGGCGGGTCTTGACGGATGATTCGACAGATAAAAGCTCAGAGGCAGATCGGGCATCTTCAATTAATTGCCGGTAACCTTGCTCCACACTGGCACGCAGGGTAGGGGCATTCAGGTCAGAGCTAAGCCGCAGCGCGATTCCCGGATCAGTTGCAGCCGTCTGCCGATTCCAGGCCGGCGCAAAAATCTGTAACAGATGATAGCAGGCATAAGCCCTGAAAAACAGGGCCTGTCCTTTAATCGAATTTGTCTCCTCCAAAGTGCCCTTGATTCGCCCTGCCGCTAAACCCTCCAGTAGCAGATTGGCATAATAGACTTTCTGATAAGAAAGAGACCAGTCATTGCGTGGATTCTCATTGAATACCTCTTCCTGCCAGATATACGCATTGCGCTCCAATGCCGTATTCACCGCCAGCCAGTCGGCAGTCAATAAATAAAATTCATCTGAAGCCACCTGTCCGGCCGACGGATAAGCCCCATTCAAGATATTCACATTGTTCAAAAGCGTTTGGGCTTCTTTCACACTGGTAATGACTGCCAGTTTCTTGTCCGGTTTGGCATCCAGGTATTCCTGACAGCCACTGCCTGGGAGTGCCAGTATCAGTAATAAAAGATATTTTTTCATAGTTGGGAAGTTTAAAGATTCAATTTCAATCCTAAAGCATAACTGGTGGGTACAGGAAACCCGCTGGCATAATAATCCGGATCAAGACCGGATGCGTTGGCTTTCCACAACATACCGACCTGGTTGATATACAGATAGCATTGCCAAGAGTTACGGTTGCCGGCAGCCGGAAAGTCATAGCTCAGGTTGATGTCCTGTAATCGAAGATGATCCCCTTTTTCAACCAGTGTGGCTGCGTAATTGTAAAAAGCATCCCGGTTACTGACATTGGGATACACCAGTGAAGGCACCTGCGTCAATGCCTCGTCACCCGGTTCTTTCCACCGCTGTGCGTAGTCCGCATGGTGCTGCCAGGTACTGAAGAGATTGGCGTAATGAATGGTAGACCTTCGAAAATAATAACCCAGCTTATATACAACATTGGCAGAAATACTAATGTTTTTATAAGACAGGGTATTGCGGATGGAACCGAAATGCTCAGGTACCGCTGAACCGTGATACACTAAAGTAGCAGGGGCGGCATTCCGGATGGCCGTGTAGTTTTTACTTACCTGTCCTTCCAGGTATCCCTGAGGATCTCCGGTGAAGGGATCTAAGCCTGCCCACGCATAACTGTACAAGGCATATACCGGTTGGCCTTTGACAGGCGTGATCAGATTGCCTGAACCTACATACGCAGCCGCCACGGTGGACAAGGCCTGATACCGGGTTACCCGGTTAGTCGCATATCCGTAAATCAGGTCAGTTTTCCAGGTCCAGGCTCCCGAGGTTTTGGAAAAGTGTAAGGCAACATCCAGTCCGGTTCCCCTCATGGCGGCCACGTTCCCCTTATAGGCAAATGAACCGGTAGGACTGGTAACGCCAGTAGTCGGATCTATTGGCGCCTCCCCCAACAAATCCGTTCCGCGTCGCACATAATAATCTATACTGCCTGAAAACATCCGGTTTTTCAGCCCAAAATCAAGACCCAGATTCAGCATACCTGAGCGTTCCCAGCGAAGATCAGGATTCCCCGGGTTGGCAACCATGCCATAATCCAGTCCTGAGAGGGCAGCATTTGAATAGTAAGCTAGGGTAGTCAGGGCAGAAACGGTGTTATCGACATTCCCGTTGTAACCATATGTCAAGCGTAATTTGAGCAGGTCAATCCCTGAATTGCTGAAAAACGATTCCTCACTCAGCTGCCAGCTTAAACCAGCTGACCAGAGTGGTACTCCTTTTTGATTGGCCCTTACACCAAAGAGGTTAGAAGCATCTTTGCGAACACTGAAGGATAGAGAATAGCGATCATCCAGGACATAGGAGCCATTGCCATAAAAAGAAGTGAACCGCGACAGGGTATGGTTAAAACCTGCCGGATTGACAATCCGCTGTGTTCCGTTCAGATTATTGTAAGTGGGTAGTAGATCCACATAGTTTACACTGCCAAGTACCAGGGTCTGATCATCATACCCATAGGTTCTGTAATTATTTGACAAAGCCGTGGTCTGTCTGATTTCTGAGCCGGCCAGTACATTCAAAGCATGCTTTGCATGCCAATTGACTGCATAATTAACCTGCGCTCTGGCGGTATGCGCTGACAGACGGGCCTCTGCTAAATCCAGGATCCCTCCGAGAGGCACTGGTCTATTGACCAGATTACCATTGATCTGCGTAAACCGGTTGATCAGATTACGGGCAGTATAAGTCTCCTGTGCATAATAGTTACGCATATCTGTCAGCTGTGTTTCATACTGGTATTTCACATCGGCACTCAATCCGGGTAATAACTGGTAGTTCACTCCGGTATTGAAACGAAAGGTATGCAGTAAGCTGGTATTATCCGCCAGCCTTAGCTCATCTAACGGACGATAATTCCAGTCCAGTAAGCGGCTATCTTTCAGCGTATCAATAAAAGCCTGCCGGTAATCCTTATCTAAAGGCAGGGCCTTCCCATCCACTGTAGCCAATGCTGCATAAGGATAAAGGGCCTTGGAAGTAGGAGCCAGGTTGCTTACCGGATTATTGGCAGTGCTGCGGGACTGGGTATAGGAAATAACACTCTGCAGCTGCAGGTTTTTCAAAGGCCGGATATGATTAGAAGATAGCAGACTCAAACGGCTATTGCCATCTCTTACCCGATTGGACAGGTTCTGATCCCAGCCTGCAGACAGATAATAACTGTACAGGTCTGTACCACCTCTGTAAGAAGCGGAATACTGCTGATTCAAACTCTTCCGGTAGAAATACTGAGCCATATCCCGGCGTACATCCTGAGCTGCCAAACCTGATAGCCGGGTCGATGCTTCCTGTGCGGTAATCTTGCCGCTCCTTTGGGCAGCAAGAACTTCTACCGCCGGAGAAATCAGCGGGAAACGGTTATTGGTCAGAGAACTGTTATAGTAGCCCTTATCAAAGAGCAGTTGCTCTACTTCGATAAAATCCTTCGAGGCCATGGAAGGGGCATAATAGAGATCAGGTTTCATACCTATCGTATAGTTGGTTCTGAACTCAAAGACAGGTTTGGCTGCCTTACCCTTTTTCGTCTCTACCACAATGACCCCATTGGCAGCTCTAACTCCCCAGATCGAAGCGGCAGCAGCATCCTTTAAAAGCGTGATGCTTTCCACATCATTGGGATTGAGTGTTTCCAGACTGCTTTCATAAGGAAAGCCATCTACGATAATCAAAGGGTCGGCGCCGGCCAGGATAGTACTGCGACCCCGGAGGGAGAGTTTACGCCCGCCGATACCTGCTCTGTTATCAAAATACAGACTGGTGACCCCTTCCAGCCGGCTCAACAGATCCGTACTCACACTTCTGTTAATCAGGGAAGCATTGATTTTCTCAAAACTGCCGGTCACCCTTTCCTGAGGTAAAGACTGATAACCCGTACTGACCATCACTTCATTCAATAAAGACTCTGCCGGAATCAGGCGGATATCAAGAGACAGCACTATTGAAGCAGAGACCGGTACTCGTGTAGAAAGATAGCCAATATGGCTCACCGTAAGGGTATCCTTTTCCAACCGAAGCAGGAGCTCAAAACGACCTTCCGCATCTGACAGGGTCGATGTACCACTGGCAAGCAAACGTACAGTAGCTCCGGGCAGGGCACTTCCGTCTTCGGCCGAAATACGACCCCTGAGCAGGGTCTGAGCTGAGAGCTCTAAACAGACCATCAAGCAAAAGAAAGTTAAATACTTTTTCATGGGTTAGCTCGTTTTTCGGTAATCACAAACATTTGTATTTTCCTTTTTTGGACAGAGACCCTTATCCCTTGCTTGGATAGATGCTCATCCAACAATCTGGTATCGTCAATAGCCGCTGGCAGGCTGAGATCCAGATTCCTTGTATATCCGGTTTCATCTATGTGATAGATGGGGAGCTTTCGGTTGAGGTAATCCATCACAAGTGATACAGGCGCATTTTTAAAGTACTTTTCCTTGTCCGGCGCATACATATTATTTTCAGCCGGCCCTCCGCGGGTATAGGATAGCCGGAGGTTTTCATTAGCCGTGAATATCCGGCAGTCTATTTCCCGGTCTTCGAAATGCCCTGTCATCCCAAAGTACCGGAATAAGTCTGCGGTAGCTAATTCCTTTGCTTTTACCGCAGGCGTAGGGAGCAGATTCAATTCATAGCAGTAGGTGTTGTGCTTTTTCCAGTCTTCATACCCCTCTTCAGGTCCTTTGAAGCGAACAGCTGTATCATTTCTGACTTCTACAATCACTCTGGCAGATGGCCAGTTTTCTATGTCAGGATAGGGAATTGAAAAAAGCTGGGCAATGCTGCAGTTAATGCAGGTCAATTGGGTGACTGGTTTTTCCGGCTTACCTCTTACCGTAGTAATCATTAAACCCAGGCCTTGTATGGGACCTGTCAGCAGGGAGCGATTCCTGATAGAGGAAGGTTCACCTCCATTGCCGTTTACAAAGAGCGGGGCAGCATAATCAAAGTTCACCAGATCCTGCTTGAGTGTATATGTAAAAGATTCACAACTGATAAACCGTTTGATATTTTCTAAGGTGAGATCCTTTTCATGCGTAATTGCCTGAATGATACCCCGTTGATTTATCCAAACATATTGCGGAATGGACTGGTAGGGGAAGTACTGCTGTAATACAGAAGCATTCACAGCGGTGACAGGGACAAAGCGGCTGCTATCTCTTGCCCGGTAACGTTTAACAAAAGCAGTAATACGTTCTTTGTCATCACCCGTGGCGCCAATAAACTGGAGCCGGTCACCCAACTGCTTTTGCCATTCTCCCATCTGCGGGAATTTCTTAATACAAGGGGCACACCAGGTAGCCCAGAAATCCAGAATGATGGGTTGGTTCTTAAACTCATGCAGCAAGAGCGTTTCCTTACCTGCAGGATGATTGACTACCTGAAGCGGCAGGCGCCAGAGCTCCGGTGGGAGAGTATCTCCCACACGAAGAGCCTGGGCAGGGAGGAGAAAATGGGTTGATAGGCTTAGGTAAAGGCATAGCAATGCCCCTACGTATTTTTTTACGTTCATGATGGTAACAGTTTAGATAGAAAAATTTAGCAACAAGGAGATTACCACCACCTTACACCGGAGACTTGATGATGCTTTTGAAGAGCTGCTTAGGGCACACGCCGGCCTTGAGGTCAAACGAAGCCTTACAAATGTTGAGAAAAAATGGAAAATGCTGCATAACTCGTATCTATTTTACGAGTCTCGTTCGGTAGGCTATATAAAGCAATGTAGCACAGGACTACGCCATACCGCTCAGCAAGGTTCCGACGCCTTCTCAAGACGAATACAGCAGTAGCCCATGTGCTACATCGCCAAAGTTAGGCAAAAGTAACAACATGGGCATTAATCTACTGCCTCGCTTGAGAATCAAATTGTCGGAATTTGCTAACGAGACCTTATTTCAATGCCTAAAATTCAATCAAATATAAACAAAATATTACAATAGGACAAATATGTCCTAATATTTTTTCTTTATTCTAGCCAAGTTTGCTTAATGGCAAAGCAATTTAGAGATCAGAAATATTTAGAGAAGGTAGGCAAGCGGATTGTTACCTTAAGAGAAGGTTTAGGTATATCTCAAGAAAAACTGTCTGAGCTATCGGGTCTTGATACGCGCCAAATAGGCAGAATAGAGAGAGCTGAAAATAATTCTTCAATCAGCCTGGTTAAAAAGATTGCAGATTCTTTAAAAGTTAAAGTCAGTGAATTAATAGATGTTTAACCAGTTATTACATTCTTAAGGAATTAAAGTGTATAAGTAAAAATTAATCTTGCTTATTATGAGTAAGGTAAAATCTTCTTTTGAGCTTGCTAACGTTGGGTAACCTTATTAAAGCTAAATAGTTAATTATCAGCATATTACTCAAAAAAAGAACCCCGAAAACAACCAATTTCTTGGAGTTTCGGGGTTTTTGTTGTATTTTAAGGTATCTCACATCCTAAAATACGATGCAAAGTACTTTATTTTCGTTTGATAGCCCAGTATTTCCTGAATATCATTTTTTCAAGAATTGCACGGAACTTGGCCGGATTTACGATATAATTCCCTGGCAGGAACTAGAACAACTGCTACCACCAAAGAAAAATCCTTCAGGAGCACTCTCTTACCTTCCTAGGCAGGGGTTCTTTGGCTTGATGTTTTTAAAGCACTATACGGGTTTAAGCGATGAAAAACTACTGGCAGCCTTCCAGACTAACTGGGCCTATCAAATGTTCTGTGGATGTCGTTTGAAAATTGGTGAAGTGATCAGAGACAATGCTTTTGTGAGTCGTATTCGTACATTTCTGTCCAGACAATGCGATATGCAGAAAGTTCAGCGTGTATTGATTGATGCCTGGAAGGGGAAAATGGAGAATACCAATGTAATGCTTATGGACGCTACGTGTTATGAAGTACATATGCGTTTCCCTACTGACGTCAAACTCCTGTGGGAGTCCTGCTGCTTTCTTTGGGAGCAACAAATACCTGTATTATGCAAGCTATCAGGGATTAAAATGCCTCGCTCAAAATTCAAAGAACATAAGAACAAGCAATCTATTTTTTCAAAAAGACGAAAAATTAGTATTAAAGACACCAAAAAGAGAAGAAAAACGCTGTTGTATCTATTAGAAAAAGGGATAAGTGCCTATCAGAAACTTTTAAACCAAACCAAAGGCATTCACCTTTCAGCGTCAATAACACAAAAACTAAAGACAGTAAAGAAAGTCTATTTACACCAACTTTATCTGATTGAAAACAATACCACAAAAGTCAAGGATAGAATCGTAAGTTTATCTCAACCACACATAAGACCAATTGTTAGAGGAAAAGAGAATAAACCCGTCGAGTTCGGTATTAAAGCCCACATAATGCAAGTAGACGGTATCAACATTGTTGAGTATCACAGCTACAATGCCTTCAATGAAAGTACAAGACTTAAAGCTTCCTTCTTTAGACATAAGATTATCTTTGGCGAATGCACACATATAGCTGCCGATAGAATCTATCCTACCAACGCTAATCGTCGTTTTTGCAGTTCTAAAAAACTTCAAACTAATTTTGTATCGAAAGGAAAAGTCTTCAAAGACAAAAATACAAAGACAATGAAGGCTATTCTTAATAAGGAAAGAAGTACACGTCTGGAGGGTTCATTTGGAACGGAAAAGGAACATTATGGGCTAAAGCGGATAAGAGCCCGTTCACCAGAAACACAAAATTTGTGGCTTTTTTTTGGAATCTTCACCGCCAACGCCGTCAGACTGGCCAAAAGAATACCGAAAGAACTCAAGTTAGCAGCTTAAAACCTCTCAAAAAAGGGTTTCATGGGAGAAAACTGTCCAAACAAATCCGATGGCCTCAAAATCTCCAAATTCTTCCCTAAAAGTTGTACAAAACAAAGACCTTAATTCCTTAAAATAAAAATCCAACCTTTTACAGACTGGATTTTCTATATGTAGTCTCTTTTGGAATCAATTATCAAGGATGGCCTAACGTTGAAAATGTTAAGAAAAAGTGAAAAGAACTTAACAGACCTCAATCGTAGATTGCTATGATATTGGATGTTTCTGATGGGTATGTGGGAGTGTAAACTGAACTGTGTTACGGATATTTACAACTCACTTGGGGTTAGCTTCAAGTGAGTTTTTTTTCAAAATTAATGAATTTCAATCTATCTCCAAAAATGATGTACTGCTGCGATAGGCCCCATGAAGCGCTTCAAAACATGACTCCAATCGAGCGGAAAAACATGCTGATGAAAAAAGAAGAAACTAAAGAAATGGCTGTCTGATAAAGGGGGTACTTACACCAGTTTAAGTCAGTCTATAATCAATTGCATTTATTGATAGGAGTAGTTTTTAAGAACTAGTTCTTAAGGGAGTGTAAATTGAACTGTGTCAATTTCAGATTAATTGATTAAATAGAGTTTCAATCTTTCTCCAAAGGTAATGTATAACTGAGATAGTGTCAAGCTCTAGTTATGTAAGGGCATTGTCCATTTTTCAGAGATATTTTGAACTACTAAATAGATCAACTTCATCAGAGCAGTATCAGAAGTAAAAGCGCCCTTAGTTTTAGTAATTTTCCGAACTTGGCGATGGAAACCTTCGACTGTATTAGTTGTATAAATGACTTTACGAATGTGTTGGTCATAGTCAAAAAAAGTTGATAAAGTGTCCCAGTTATTATACCAGGATTGTATCGGTATGGGATACTTTTTACGCCATTTTTCATCTAATTTAATCAGATTTTCAAAGCCCTGTTCTTTATTAACCGCTTGATAAACTGGCTTTAAGTCGGAGATAAATTCTTTCTTTTCTTTTTCAGCGATATAGCGTAAAGAATTACGAATTTGATGCACTACACAGGTCTGAATTTGAGTTAAAGGGAAAACCGTAGCAATAGCTTCAGGGAAGCCTTTTAGCCCATCAATGCAAGCAATTAAAATATCTTCTACTCCTCTGGTTTTAAGGTCAGTAATAACTGATAACCAAAATTTGGAACCCTCTGTTTCAGATATATACATACCTATTAAATCCTTCTTTCCCTCTATATCTATGCCTAAAACGTTTTAAATAGCACGTGTAACTACACGTCCGCTTTCCTTGACTTTATAATGCATACAATCTAAATAAACAAAAGCGTAGACTGATTGTAAGGGGCGTGTACGCCATTCATTCATGGCAGGAATTACTTTGTCAGTAATAGCAGATAATTGAGTAGCCGAAATCTCCATCTGGTACATCTCCTTAATGTACTCAGTAATGTCTCTAGTAGATACGCCACGACCATAGAGTGCAATAACTTTATCTTCTAACTCCTCTGTAATAATAACCTGACGCTTAGGTAGAATCATAGGCTCAAACGTTCCAGCACGGTCACGTGAACCTTCTAAATCAAATTCGCCAGATAAGCTCTTTACTCGCTTGCTCGTTCTTCCATTACGTCGATTATTCTCTCCTAATGATTTGGATTCCTTTAAATGAGCATCCATCTCACCTTGTAAGGCTGTTTCTAAAAAATGTTTAAGTAAAGGTGCGAATATCCCTTTTTCGCCATTTAAAGCTTTACCTGCATACATGCCTTTAATAGCCTCTTTTTTGAACTCTTCAAAATTGAACTCTTCTGTAGTTTGCATAAAAAAACTGTGTTTAAAGTAAAATTAACATTTTTGTTAAATCTTTACCTTGACACAGTTTAATTTACAGTCTCGTTCTTAAATATTTTGAAATACATGTAATACTCGCTAAAGTTAATATAAAAGAGAAAATCTAGAAACCTATTTAGAATGAAATGATTCAAGGCATTTTAATGCCACACCCAACATGCCTCCTTTATTGCCGTATTGGGCATATTTAATAATAACTTTGCTAGTTACTCGGTGATGCCCATTTTCTAAAGCTTTCTGTAATGCGATTTTAAAAAAAACATCAAAATTAAAATCAATAAAAGCTTCTATTAATCCTCCACCAATAGTAACTATTTTTGGGTTAATAACATTGAGAATTGATCCAATTATAATCCCCAAATTTTTCCCGCCCTCTTCAAATATTTGGGTTGCGCGGATATCAGATTTTTGTGCTTTATAGATTATTTCACTTAGTGTAAAATTTGTATTATTTATATTGTTAAATCTTTCAACCATAGATTTACTAGAGGATGTCGTTTCTAAACAGCCAAATTTCCCACAAGAACATTTTATATTATAATTCTCTCCAGTCTTGATATGACCAAAGCATCCTGCAAACCCATCTTCTCCATTCAAAAATTGTCCATTAATTATAGTCGCACCTCCTATTCCTGTTCCAATAACAAAATGAACTAAACTTTTTAAATCTAATTTTCTTCCTGAATATTCAGCCCAAGCAGAGGCTCGGCCATCATTCATAACTAAAACATTTCTGATTCTTGGAAATAAACTTTTTATCGTTGAAGACCAATCTATATTAGTGTAGTTGCTAATATAACCGGAATTTAGAACGATTCCATTTTCATCAACACTTCCTGCAGTGCTGATTCCGATTGTAGTAATTACATTATTAATTTCTAAGAAATTTTTTATTGTTTCTATAATAATGCGTTCCAAATTTTTAAAATTCGAGTTTTCAATACTTATAATTGGGTATTCATTTATATGGTATTTATTGAAGCTTTCAAACACAATTAATGAGTGCTTGACAGATGACCCCCCTATATCGAAAGTGTAAATTGACTCCATTAATAAATCCATTATTATTTAAAGTTATAATCTAAGTCAGAGATAGTATTTTTTTATCTTACCTGAATTTTGGTGTAGAACATTCAATGTATGGTCTATCAATTTTGGTTTGGTCAACTAACACTTTGTCAAATACATACCACTTATTTCTTGGATAAAAGTCTTTTGGCAGTTGCTTAATGAATTGTTTTGAATACTCTTTTATTTTTAATTGCAACCTTAGCTTATCTATATTATAATATTGGTTTATTAGATTAATTATTGGTTCCAGTATACTTTCACCAAGTTTAAAATCATACATAAAACTGTGCTTAATAGAATAATTAAATTGTGTTGATTCTATACATTTGTATGGATATGATAAGAAATTAAATTTTATATCTTTTAATCTCATCAATGTTAAATCTTTGTCTACAGATTCTAAATCTCTAATGACAAAAGAACATTTTGAGAAATCTTTATTGAAACCAAGCAATAGGTTTTGAGAATTTAATTCAGGCTGTAATCCTAAATTTATAACTACACTAAAATAGCATTCAATTAAAGGATAAATAATTTTTTCTAAAGCATATTGTTCTGGTTCATAATTAAATTTATCAATAATTTGCTTTAGAATAGGGAAGTGGTGTATATTTAATCTATCCATTGAAAACAATGAAAAAGAAGGTAACATGAAATGAGAAAATTCCTCATTCAAGCCGTAAGGTTTGTTTTCTCTCCAAACCATGCCCCACTCTTCCATATTATCCGGATTTATTAAAACTCTTGCTCCTAGTTCAGGTAAAAAGGAAAAAGATTTATTTAATAACTTTTCATCAACTGCTTTTTTTAGAATATTAGAGATTTCTGGGCCTGCTATGGCTTTAAAAAATGGTAACTCTCTACTAATCCTTCCTAAAATTCCACTATAGTGTAATTTAATATAGTCTTCATTAATAGTATTTACTAATTGTACAGTACGGCCACTAGCAGTAGGAACAACTTTATATTGGTCAATTAATTTAATTTTAAATGACTTATTAAGAAAGAATATATTATCAAACATATCTGGATGAACAAATATCCAGTTTTCGTCACTATTGATTTCATTTATATTCATTTCAGGAATATTTCCATATTCTCTAAACATCATTTTTGGAGCAAAACATATATAAAGATTAAACCAAGAATTAAGCTCGAACGGACTTGTTTTGGGTTTCGTTGTATTTATGGTACTGAAACCACTTGGTGAACCATCATTAACATATCTTTCGAGATAATATCTTGATCTGTAGGGATGCAATATGAGTTCGTCTAATAACATTCTATATCCTATTGTTTAATTTTATTTTTTCTCTTTTAATTAATTCTAATTCATAATACATCCCAATACTATCGGCTAAAAGTTCTGCATTAGTTAAGTGTTCAAGTGCTGTTTTATTGTGACCTATAGTTGAATAACACAATCCTAATCCTATTTCGTTCTTAACTTTTTGCCTATTGTATTGTAAATCTGTCGAAATTTTGATTCCTTTTAGAAAAATTTTTTTTGCTTCATCAACTCTATTCAAGTTAATTAAAATCTCACCTTTACGAGCTAATATTTTTAAAGGCCACTCTTTGTCTTTTATCTTTTCGTAAAGATTTACAGCTTGTTCTATGCTCGTAAGAGCCGCCTCATTAATCCCTTTTTTTAATTCTATAGTAGCCTTCGCAAAGTAGTATTCAGCAATTAATTCATCTTTTTCAATTCCACCATCTAGTCGGTTCGTAGCATCAAGAGATAGTTGCAAATAGTTTTCAGCCTTGCTAATAAGGTTTTGTCTAATTGAGGATGCATTCAAATGCCGGTAAGCTTTTGCAAGAAACGCATAATCACTGTGCTTGGTAGCCTCGAATACGCCTTGATTTAGCTTAGTTTCAGCAAAACTATATTGTAACATTTCAACGCTTGTCCACCCAATATCATCCACTAGAACTTTTATTAGTGCTCTATAATTATCTCTATTTATCGCTGCAATTTCAATATATTCACCTATTTTTTTCCTAATTTCATACTTTTGACTTAACCATAAAGGAGTACTTAGCGATAAACCCCACCTAATAATCTCTGCATCTTTGCCTTCAAGTTTTTTTTGTTCAAAAAAATCAATTAGTGCTTCAGAAAAAGGTTGTTTAGCAACACTATTTTCAATTCGTTTTGTTGTTGCTTTACGTCCTAAAAAATTACTTAACCAAAGCAAAAAAATAGAAATTAAGAATCCCCAAAGCCATAATTGATGTCTTATAGATAATTGAGGAGTTATAATAGTACTTATTATAGTTACAATTCCACCAATTCGGCCAAAATATTTGTCAAAACTATTGTCCATATATTTTTAATGTTAGTGTTGAAGTTTAAATATCTTTTTAGTGATTTAATTATCAATTAGTTATACAATTTAATTCATTCCTAGTCAGTTTTGAAATTAATGGGTTACCCATTGATTTAAATGATAATTTCCAACTGGCTAAATAATTGTGTTATTATAAATCAACTATAGTATCCAAATAATGGAATTTGAGTTTGAGATAGTTTGAGCATACTTTTAGTATTAATGTAATAGAATAGGTATATTAAAATAACAGTGCTTCTACATATTAAACTCTGTAACACATTAGCGAATACATTTAAAGTTTTCTTGTCACTCTATTATCTTTATATGATTACTGTTCGGTATCAAATATACGAAAGTTTGTGATGTTTTTATATTTTTCGGTACAACTTTAAACTTCTACCTTTTTCCCATCATTGACGCGCAGTGATATAAAGTTTTTCCTCCCTTTGATAAAAGGTTAATTAAGATGTCCAGTATTCTGAATCGTTTAAGATTACCGAATACTTTTTTTACATTTGTGTAAGTAGAATTTCAGCAAATAGAGGATTTCGGACAAGTAAAAAACTATTATTTTTAAATGGCTGGTGCGATAAAGGAAGATATGTATACAGAGTTCAAGAGCTCTTTTAGTGATGCGGTAATTGAGTCATTATGTGCTTTTGCAAACACAAAAGGTGGCACGGTATTGGTTGGTATCTCTGATAATGGGAGGCCTGTCAAAGGGTTTGTTATTGGAAGTGAAACAATTCAAAAGTGGGTAAACGAGGTAAAGAATAAAACTCAGCCCAGTATCATACCCGATGCCGATATTATCGTGGCAGATAATGTGGAGGTTGTTGAGTTATCTGTTAAAGAGTTCCCGGTAAAGCCGGTGGCTTTCAAAGGTCGGTACCTAAAGAGAGTAAATAATGCAAATCATCAGCTGTCCCTATCTGAAATTGCAGATATGCATCTTCGGTCTTTTAATACCAGTTGGGATAGCTATGTTATTCCGGATCGAAATATTGATGCCCTTTCTCTGGACAAGGTGAATGAGTTTATTGCCAATTGTAATGAAGGCAGGCAGTATGTGATTGCAGATGATCCACTGACAGTTTTGAACAAGTATGAACTTATCAAAGATTCACAGGTGACTAATGCTGCGTATCTCTTATTTGGCAGGAATGATGTATTTCATGCTACCATTGAGTTGGGGCGTTTCTCTACTCCTACCAGCATCAAAGACGGCATCACGATACGAACTGACCTCTTTAGCGAGGTAGAACAGGTTTTGGACTTTATCAGGAAACACATTAATAAGAGTTATATCATAACCGGAGATCCTAGAAGAGAAGAGCGGTGGCAATACCCGATGGATGCTATCAGAGAAATCGTTATTAATATGATTGTGCACAGAGATTACATGCATTATGGTGATTCTTCAGTGAAAATATATGATGATTATATTGAGTTTTTTAACCCTGGAAACCTCCCCGAAAATATTACCATTGAGCAATTGCTTAGCGGTGATTATTCTTCTCAGGCCAGAAATAAGAAAATAGCCTCCACCTTTAAAGAAGCTCAGTTTATAGAGAAATATGGCTCGGGGATTAAAAGGATTCGGGAAGGCTTTTCTGTCTATGGGTTAGTTCCACCGGTTTTTGAAAATTTCCAACATGGCTTTAGAGTTGTCGTTTATACCAAAACAGAAACTGTGGGAGAAACTGTGGGAGAAACTGTGGGAGAAACTGTGGGAGAAGTCTTAAAAGGAAGTTCGGCCGTGATACTTAACTATATTAAGGATAATCCGGCAATAACAAGAGAAGAACTTGCAGAACTGACAAAATTATCTGTTAGAGGGGTTGAGTATCAATTGAAAAAGCTACGTGATGCCCATCTCATAGAAAGATTAGGCTCTACAAAAAGCGGCAGTTGGAAATTGAAATAAGTTGTACTTCAATAACCTGCTAGTAAAAAAATGAATTTAAAATCAGAAACTTCTTCAATCAAGTATTTAGACTTTAGAATATAATTATTTCAATTAGATTTATATAATTCTACCCAATTAACTCTGACACACTTCAAAGGCAAAGGGAAGCAAATCTGCCCCCAATGAACCCCAAACAACTTTTGCTGTGACTAAAAAGGTCCGCAAATCTCAACAATTCTTGTTTAAAAATCAAGTTTCCTCAGATTAAACCAGATAAATAAATTATCTATTCTCGTTTATGAATGACCCATCAAAAAACTCTTCACGAGGCATGGGTTAAATTTCTACAGGAAACAATCTGATTAGATGCTTTTACTAAATTTTAACCATTTCTCAACCATCTTTTTTATTTCACCAGCATCATTTTTAGGATAATGTTTTTGCAAATAAGCTGTAAACTCTGTTTGCGTATTGCTAGTTTCCCATTCCATAACCGTGAGGCTAAGCATCGGCCATTGCTTTGTCTCCTGCATAAAACCAAATAAAGGAAGGTATGGAGGTGAGTGATAAAGAGAATTCTCAACCAGTTCCTCATAAAGAGGCTTTGTAAATGCCCTTTTCATATCCTGCACCACGTCATAGGCAATACAATGTTTGCAGCCCTCTCTCACCATTATAGCAAATGCTGGCATGCCCTTGTCTTGAAAGAAGGTATACATATAATCAATAAAGCCTTCCTCTGTAATATCACACAAATCTTTGCTGTAAAAGGCATATTCCTGTTTGAAGAGTTCTAATGAAAAATTGTCTGAATGCTTATTGATGATAAAATCAATAACCTCATTTTCTTTAGCTGCTATTTCCTCAATAGAGGGGCCACGACTTAATCCGGCTGCGGAGAGTAAATACCTAGGTTTTGAGAAGAGTTCAAAATAATAGCTCTTAAAGAAGATGGTCTTGCGCTCAAAGGTCACCTGAACATACAAAGGATAGGTTAGCTTGCCATGTAGATAAACCTGCTTTAATCGGTCGTTCAGGTAAGTTTTGTAACTAACTTTGTATACTTTACTCATTTTGTCGTTATTTGCCCGTTTTTAGCTTACTTACACTACAGCATATTTCTATGTAACAAAGGACGTCAGATTCCCCCAAACAAGATGGCAGTACTTTAGATTTCCTCCAGAGACTTCACAAAGATAGTAAAAAAGTTATGATAAAATTTGAAATATCAAAACAAATTACTATATTAGCTTTCTGAAATATGTCCTTCTGCACGAAGGTTTGTGTGAATGATTAAATGAGGAGGTGCAAAATGGAAAAACTTAAACCAGAACAAGCAGTGGAACTACTGCGCAAAAAAGGAATTGAAATATCCTTAGAACAGGCTGTAGCTGTTCTTGAATTCCTACATTTATTGGCAAATATCCTGATTGCACAATATCTGAAAAAGCATTAGGGTTATATCCCATAGGAAAGTGATTATTGAATTTAATTGAAGGTAAGTATGAAAGTAGCTGATTTGTACATACGGGTAAGTACGGACGAACAGGCCGATAAAGGTTATTCGCAGCGTAGCCAGGAAGAACTGTTGCGCAAGTATTGCGATATTAACAACATTACCATCCGTAGAGTAATGTTTGAAGACCATTCTGCAAAGACCTTTGCACGCCCGGAATGGAAGGCGTATTTGTTAGAGCTGAAAAAGCACAAAGGAAAAGCCGATGTGGTCTTATTCCTTAAATGGGACAGGTTCAGTCGCAATGCCGGAGATGCCTATCAGATGATTAACATCCTGCGCAAATTGGGTGTAGAACCTCAGGCAATAGAACAGCCGTTGGATTTATCTATTCCTGAGAACAAGATGATGCTGGCCTTTTATCTGGCCGCACCCGAAGTAGAAAATGACAGGCGGGCATTAAATGTTATTCACGGAATGCGGAGAGCAAGAAAAGAAGGCCGTTATATGGGGCTGGCTCCGATTGGTTATGTCAACAAGACTGATGATGCAGGAAGGAAGTACATTGCCATCCATGAACCGCAAGCAGGTATTTTGCGCTGGTCTTTTGAGGAAGTAGCTAAAGGAGTATATAATACTGAACAAGTGTTTAAGATGGCAAAAGCGAAAGGATTTAGAGGAACTAAGAGTCTTTTCTGGTTTGCTATTCGAAACCCGGTTTATTGCGGAAAGATATTTATCCCCAAATACAAGGATGATGAAAGCCGCTTCGTCAAAGGCTTGCATCAGCCATTAATACAGGAAGATTTATTTTATCAGGTGCAGGACGTCCTAGATGGCAGGAAACGAAACCAATACAGGCTGAAGGTAGTTTCAAACTCGACTTTGCCCCTCAGAGGATTTTTGATTTGCCCAAAATGTGGTAAAGTACTAACCGGAAGTGCATCGAAGGGTCTTACCAAGCGTTATTCGTATTACCACTGCTTTGCAGGCTGCAAATTCAGACACAGGGCTGATGCGATTAACCAACAGTTTGTTTACGAACTGAAAAAGTATATCCCACGTCCTGACATGGCCGAGCTATACAAGATTGTATTGCAAGAAGCCTGGCATAGCCAAACTGCTCATTTATTAGATGATAAGGGGCAACTGCTGAAACAGATTAAAGATCTGGAAGATAAATTATCGTATGCCCGAGACTTATTATCCTCTAAACAGATTGAACCAGAAGATTTTAGAGAAATGAAATCTGACTATAGTAGTAAAGTTGAAAAGTTGGAAGCTAAACTCAGTGGACTTTCTGAAAATGGCATTAGTATTAAAGGCCTGCTTGATAGGGGGATTGACAATCTCTTAAAGCTGGATTATATCTATGAAACCGCAGATATAGACAAGAAACGGCAAGTTATTAGTTCGATGTTTCCTGAAAAATTGCATTTTGAAAATAATTCACTTCGAACTAATAGAATAAATGAGGCTGTCAGCCTTATTTACCTGATAGACAGTGATTTAGGTGGAAATAAAAAAGGACAAATCAAAAATAAATTTGACTTGTCCTGTAAAGTCGGGATGACAGGATTCGAACCTGCGACCTCACGCCCCCCAGACGTGCACACTACCAGGCTGTGCTACATCCCGAATTGGTGGAGAGTGCAAAAGTAACTTAAATTCGTCTTTCTTCCAAAAGTCTATTTTGTATATTCTAATCGTTGCTTGTCTTTTAATAATTGCGCCTGCAATGTGGCATAGGGTAGGGCCTGTGGGGTCATTTTATTATTGATAGATAACACCGCCGCTGTTGCTGCCGATTGCCCCAGAATCATAAACACTGGCTCCATTCTGATAGAACCGTAAGCAATATGTGAGCTTGAAACACAAACCGGTACTAACAAATTAGTACACTCGGTGGCTTTGGGCAATATAGATCCATAAGCAATTGAATAGGGTCGGTCTGGGTGCACGCCTATGTCTCCTTCGTTTTGTACATAACCGTCTTCTTTCACGTAGCGTTGGATATTATGCGAGTCGAGAGCATAAGAGCCCATTCCTACTGAATTGGGTACATGGTTTTTTCCTAAAGCGTCTGTTTCTGTCATTACGTATTCTCCTATCATTCGTCGTGCCTCGCGTATGTAAAGCTGATGCGGCCAGCCACCGTTGTCTTTAAATTCGTCTTTGGGTAAGCCCCATTGTTTCATTTTTACTTGTACATCGGCCGGAATACTGGGGTCGTTCTGCAGGAAATACATCAGACCTTTCTGATACAGTTCATGTTCTTTGATAATTTCCCGGCGGCGTTCGTAGCTGGCATCAGGGTAATCATAGTTTTTGCCGATGTAGTCGGTACTGAACGGCCCATGATTGTTGGTATCGGTTTTGCGGTTCGGAATCGGGTCATATTTGTCGAAAGTCTCTCTCCAGCCCGAAGCAAATACCCTGGCTAGCAGTTCATATCGCGCGGGGTCGTAGCCTTCCGGCTTAGCAAAAGGTATGCGGTTATCTGGGTGGTTGCTCAGGCACATTCTGAAACAGTAAGCCTGAATCTTGTTATCGCCCGAACCATTCGGCCCCGGTATGTCAGTAGAAACTTCGGGTAATAAACCGCTTGCGGGGTCACCTGCTATTTTGTAAGGGCTGATTTTGCTTTTAAAGTGGTGGCCATGCTGAAAGACACCGGCTTGCACTCCGTTCCATTTTTCGTTATAAACATTGTTGGCCTCACGCCCTACATGATAGGAGACACCAGCTGCAGCCATCAGGTCGCCTTCATAGGTAGCATCAATAAACATTTTGCCTTCATATACGTGGCCGCTTAATGTGCGGAATGCGCTTATATTGAGACCCTTTTTTACAACTCCGGTTTTTGAACGGTCCAACCACTCATCGCGGTAGATAGTAAGTTTATATTCACTGGCAAAGTCTTCAAATACCTGTTCTGCTGCGTGTGGTTCAAATATCCACATGGTACGGTTGCTGCCATCTAATGCCGGGGTGCCCTGGCCTTTATTGCCGTACTCTTCTCTCTTTTGCCATTGCCATGATTCCTGCTTCTGATAATGGTTATAAAGACGTTGGTAGAACTCGCGTGATACGCCGCCTATTACCTCTTTGTTGCCGGTGTCGGTAAATCCAAGCCCACCTGAGGAAAGGCCTCCCAGATGTATGTCCGGTGAAACCACTATAACCGACTTGCCCATTTTTTTAACCTGAACGGCCGCAATAATAGCAGCCGATGTACCACCATATATAATAACATCAGCTTTATAGGTACGGGCCATTGTGCTTTTGGGCGGATGGTAACCGGGCAATATAGTAACGGCTGTAATGAGCCATAAAAAGAGTGAAGTTTTTTTCATAAAGGTTACATAGGTTTTTAAAAAAAGACCAGCGTTGGTTAAAGAATCTGTAATTTATTAAATAAAATCTGAACTCACATAAAACTTATGGGGGTATTGAGACAAAAAAAGCTTTATACAATGGGTTTTGTATAAAGCTTGTAATTGAACGGTATCATCTGATTATTTCACTGCCTTCAGGCTTAGGTCGAGGCTTCTGGCTGAGTGGGTAAGGTAACCCAGCGATACGTAGTCAACACCACATTCGGCAAATTGTCTTACGTTGGCAGGGGTAATGCCTCCTGACGCCTCAATGGGGTAGCGCCCGGCCACCATTTTAATGGCTTCTTTTATTTTATCGAAGCTAAAGTTATCTGCCATAATGCGCACTACACCGCCAATATCGAGTACCTGCTGCAATTCTTCCAGGTTTCTCACTTCAATTTCTATTGGCAGGTTTTTTCCGGTGGTTTTCAGATAATTATGTGCTGCATCCAAAGCGTTTTTTATTCCTCCTGCATAGTCTACATGATTATCTTTTATCAGAATCATATCAAAGAGCCCGAAACGATGGTTTACCCCTCCGCCAATCTGTACGCCCCATTTTTCCATCATCCTGAATCCCGGCGTTGTTTTGCGGGTGTCCAGCACTTTCGTTTGGGTGCCTTCTAAAAGGCTTATCACCTGATGCGTGGTAGTGGCTATGCCGCTCATGCGCTGCATACAGTTGAGCACCAGCCGCTCGGCTGTTAATATAGAACGGTCTTTGCCGGTTACGTAAAATGCGATATCTCCATATTGAACAGGCTGGCCGTCGTTCATCAGCACCTCTACCTGCAAGTTTTTATCTACTGCTTCAAAAATCATTTTTGCCAGTTCTACCCCGGCCAGAATGCCCTCATCTTTTACCAGCAATTTTGCTTTTCCGAAAGCATCTGCCGGAATGGTAGAAAGTGAGGTGTGGTCGCCATCACCTACATCTTCTGCCAGCGCGGTTGCAATAAATTGCTTAATTGTGTCTTTGTTTAACTCCATATTTTTTAACCCTTTAGGGTGTTTAATCCAGTCAGTTTATTCAGGCATTTGCCTCGCCTATTATTCTTAATCCTTCAAGTGTCAGCTCACGGTTTACTTCCACAAACTCTCCGTGCAGGGTAGATATAATAGAAGAAAGCCCTCCTGTGGCAATGGCTATGCAGTCGCCGTTCAGTTCGGCTCTTATTTTATGAATCATGTTTCTTACCAGGCCTTCGTATCCCCATAAGATACCCGCCTGAATGGCATGAACTGTATTTTTACCAATAACAGATTGAGGCAGCTCCAGCGGAACATCGGGTAGCTGAGCTGTATTTGAAAAAAGCGCCTTTACTGATGTTCTTAAACCCGGCGCTATAGAAACCCCCAGAACTTTGCCTTTGGCTGAAACAACGGTGAATGTAAGCGCGGTACCAAAATCAACTATTACACAATTTCTTTTATACTTGGTGTAAGCTGCTACGGCATTGGCTACGAGGTCGCTCCCTATCTCGTTGGGGTTGTCGATTGAAATTTCTAACGATGGAAAGATATACGCATTAACAACAATGGGCTCCAGGCCAAACATATTGTTTACCAGAAGTTTGAAGATAGGGGTAAGGGGAGGCACCACACTGCTAAGCACCACTTTTTTGATGTCAGCAAAACGCAGGGCGTTTTCAAGGAAATATTGCCGGAAGCGATATTCAAAAAAGACGTAGTTTTCGTCTTTCAGCGATTTGATTCTGAACTGATGAAGTAGTTTTTTATCTTCAAAAATTCCGAAAACAGCATCGGTGTTCCCGACATCTATCACTAATAAGTTGTTCAAGAGGTAAATTTTTAGGTTGGTAGGTCAAAGTTTGTAAAATCCTTTCAATCTCTCAAACTTTTCAAAAGAAATCAGGCACTTAGCTAAAATTTCACCACATTAATTAATTCTCCATGGCGGGTTTTTACGATTATCTCCGGCATGGTAAATAATTATCTGGTTATTGTCGGGGTCAAGCAGGCGGGCTTCTCTCCACAGCCAGGGTTTATCTTCCGGAATCTGTTCAATACTGATGCCTTTGCGTATCAGTTCGCTTATCTTGTCGTCAACGTCGTCCACTTCAAAGTAAATCCAGACGCCAGGGTCTTTGGAGGTGATGCCTTCCTGATGGATAGAGAAAGTGGTGTCTCCGGTTGGACATTCAAAGCGGGCATAATGTGTATCTTTTACTATAAGTCTCAGCCCCAGAAGCTCATAAAAAGCTAAAGATTGCTCAAGGTTACTTACACGTATGGTTAACTGATTGAGATTCATAGGTCTATCAATTTTTACGTTTCAGAAACACAAAACCGTTTTCTTCTTTGATATATTCCAGATTCGGATGCTCCTTAAATTCATCGTACCGGTCAATGCGGGTTACAAAAAATACAGGCTTATCTACCTTGCCGTTTAACAACCAGTTGCCAAATTCTTCCTGAGTCATATTGGCAGTAGAAGCAGGTGCGCTATTGGGTTTTTTCTGAAAATAAAACAAATGGGCATAGCTTTTAAAACCTATCACACCCACGTAAACATTCTGCCCCTGTTTCGACTGGTAGAAGTCTATCGCTGCACCCTGTGTGAATCTTTCAATTTTAGGCACCACTGTTGCGCCGTAAATGAGCAGGCATAAAGCTGTAGACAGGCTCAGGCCTGTAATAAACAACCATTTACGCTGAATGGTAGCTTTGTTCATGAAAACCAGCACCAGAAGAACAATAAAATAAGCAATACCAATGAACACTTCAAAGCCACTCCATGCAACCACTGCATTAAAATTTCTGACTGCAAACTGGTCTTTTATATATGGTGTAATGGCTGCGGTGTTCATGCCAATAAGCGGCACAGCCACCAAGGCCAGCGATAACACAAAACCAATGAATATCAAGCCGAATTTTACCCATTTATTCCAGTTCTTTTTGTGGGCAAGCCAGTTGTACAAGGTATTGGCAGCCAGATAAGAAACCGGGAAATAAGCCATTGAAGAATAATGGACTATTTTGGTTGTAACCACACTGAAAAGAATCATTACCACCCAGAATGTAACTTTCATCCAGGTTCCGAAATACTCTTGTCTGGATGCCAGCGCCGGAATAGCAAAAACAGAAATAGGAAAACAACCCAGCAGCACTACCACAAAATGGTAGTAAAAAGGTTGCCCGTGGCCTGCATCAGGCGTGCTGAAAAGGCGAATCTGATAACGGATAAATTCTTCAAAGAACCAGAACCCATTGGTAACCAGCTCTTGTGCAAACCATAAAGAAGCAACAGCGATACAGGTTATTGCAAAAATTAGCAGTTGCTTAAATGTAAAAAGCTTAGAGAATTTTTTTATAAATCCCCAATAGCACACCACCGTTAAGCCCCAGATAAGCCCCCCAACCGGGCCTTTGGTAAGAACCGCCAAACCAATAAAGAGGCCCGAAAGAAATATTTGCCGTGAATTAAACTGCGCCTTAAAAGAAAAGTATATACCCAGAAAAATAAACAGGTTAAAGGTGGGGTCAATAATACCAGATTTGAAATATAAATGCGGTGTAAAAGAACCCAGGTAGATAAGCGTCCAGATTAATCCGAAATTGGCATTTCTGATGTTTTTGCCAATGTAATAAATAACCAGCAGGGTAGCGCAGCCAATAACTGCATTAGGGAAACGGGCAGCGAATTCGTTTACTCCCCATATTTTCATAGAAACCACCTGCATCCAGAAAAAAAGCGGGGGTTTCTCCCAGAAAGGTTTATAATCAATTTGTACCTTGCTGTAGTTGCCCGTAAGAAGCATTTCTCTGGCCGATTCGGCAAAATTAATCTCGTCCCAGTCAAATAGGTGCACATTACCTAAAAAAGGAAAGAAAAACGCGGCTCCAAGAGCTAAAATTATAAGTGGATAATATTTTTGTTGTATCTGAAAACTCATTCAGCTTGGCATTTTTTGTCAAAGGTAAAAATAAAATTAAAAACACCGAAGTTATGCCTTACTTGTGTAGACTAATAAAAAAACATGAGGTGCATACAAAAAAAATGCATTTAACGTTTTATATTGGCAAAACTAAACATAACCGGTATGCCGCCTGAGAAAACAGCGGTTTGCAGTTTATAGAACGCTAGAGGTCATCTAACCGGATTTTTATGCATTTTGTCGATTATTCGGGACGATTTTTATTTTTTATTCAGATATTTGCATGAGTTAGTAAAAATTTTTCTAACTTTGCTGGTCGAAATAAAAAATTGTTTTAAGGGACGAGGAGTTAAGGGATAATATTTCGGTTTAATTGTTTAGAATTTAATAAGTGAATTATATAAAGTCGATTTTTGCGAATCGTACACTTAGTAAAAAAAATCTTTTTTAGTCACAGCAAAAGTTGTTTTGGGTTCATCGGGGGACAGTTTCTGCCCCCTTTGCCTTTTTTAGGGGGTAAACAAAAAAACGCAAGCTGAAAGCCTGCGTTCTTGATTATTCAGATTGATATCGTTTATTTATATAATTCAGGAAAATCCTTCGGGCGGGCTTCACGCATCAGATCATACACGGCCTCAAATATAGTTTCAGCATTCGGTTTTGAGAAATAATCTCCGTCAGCGGCGTAGGCCGGTCTGTGAGCCTGTGCAGAAATCGCCTTTGGCGCCGAATCCAGGTATTTATAAGCCTGTTGTTCGTCAAGCACCTGTTGCATCATAAACGCCGATGCTCCACCGGGTACGTCTTCATCGGCAAAAATTACACGGTTTGTCTTCTTTATTGAGTCAAGAATTATATGATGCACGTCAAACGGCAATAACGATTGCACATCAATTACTTCTACAAAAATACCTGCCTGTTCTAACTGATAGGCTGCCTCCATTACAATGCGGCACATAGAGCCATAGGTAACAATGGTTAAATCGTGGCCGGCTTTCAGAATTTCAGGCACACCCAGTGGTGTACAGATCTCCGAAAGGTTGGTAGGCATTTTTTCTTTTATACGGTAGCCATTGAGGCATTCAATTATTAAGGCCGGGTCATCGCCTTTCAGAATTGTGTTATAGAAACCGGCTGCCTGAACATAATTGCGCGGCACCAGCACATGAACCCCACGTAGGGAGCCCAGCATGGCCGACATAGGAGACCCTGAATGCCAGATGCCTTCAAGTCGGTGCCCGCGCGTGCGTACAATTAATGGCGCCAATTGGCCGCCGGCTGTGCGGTAACGAAGTGAGGCCAGGTCGTCGGTAAGCGTTGCCAGAGCGTAGTAGATGTAGTCGAAATACTGAATTTCTACGATGGGTCTTAGTCCGCGCATGGCTGCACCAATACCCTGCCCAATAATGGTGGTTTCTCTGATACCCGTATCTGTTATTCTTATTTCACCGTATTTTTCCTGTAAACCGGCAAAGCCCTGGTTTACGTCGCCAATTTTGCCTACGTCTTCTCCAATGGCAAATACGCGGGCATCCCGGCTGAATAACTGGTCAAAATAGGCATTCACTATCTCGCGGCCGTCTACATTAGTACTTCTTTCGTCATACTTCGGAGCTACGCCTTTTACCAGCATTGGCGAAGTAGGAAACTCACTTAGTAAATGGGTGTTGAATCTTTCTTTGTTTTCTGCCATGGCTGTCTTCAGCCAGTCAATCAGGGCTTTTTTAGCAGTATTTTCTTCCGAACGCATCAGAATCACTGCCTTTTTAACCAGACTAATGATTTCTCTGCGCACCGGATTTTCGGTATGCTCCAGTTCTTCTCTCAGTTTGGCTATGGCTGCCGATTGCTTACTTTCTATCGTAGCCTTTTTTAGTAAAGCAATTGCTGAATCTAAATCAGGCTTAATAGACTCGCGGTAGGCTGCCCATGCTGCATTGCGCGATTTCTTGGCAACATCTTTCGCTTTTATCTCAATGGCATCAATTTCTTTTTCAGAAGCAAAACCGTTAGACAAAATCCATTCTCTCAGGTGAAAGTTACAATCAAACTCTTTTTCAAAATCGAGCCTGTCTCTTGATTTGTACCTCTCATGCGACCCTGACGTGGAGTGACCCAGCTGCTGCGTTACTTCTATTACATGCACCAGAACGGGTACGTGTTCGTCGCGGGCAAATACGGCTGCCCGCTGGTAGGCCTCAATCAGTTCGGGGTAATTCCAGGCACGGGCAACAATTATTTCAATACCATTGCTGCCGTCTTTGCGTTGAAACCCCGCCAGCGCCTCTGATATACTTGATTTGGTTGTCTGGTATTCTATAGGTACCGAAATGCCGTAGCCATCGTCCCATACTGAAAAAATGATGGGTATCTGCAGTACACCGGCGGCATTAATAGATTCTAAGAACATGCCCTGCGAGGTTGAGGCATCTCCGATGGTGGCAAAGCAAACCTCGTTTCCATTGCGTGAAAACTTGGTAAGATATTTTAAATCAGGATTTTGTCTGTATAATTTTGAGGCATAAGCCAGCCCTACAGCCCGGGGCATTTGCCCGGCAGTAGAAGAAACATCGCTAACAGTATTGTACAACTCTGTCTGGTTAAGCCAGTCGCCGTTTTTATCTATCCAGCGGTTGCCGTAATGGGCGTTCATTGAGCGCCCTGCCGAAAACGGGTCATGGTTGATGTCGGGGTGCGCATATAACTGCGCAAAGAACTGTTGCCAGGTAAGCCCGCCTACAGCAGCCAGAAATGTCTGGTCACGGTAATAACCCGAACGGAAATCTCCTTTTCTGAACACCTTCGCCATGGCTAGCTGCGCAAGTTCTTTCCCATCACCAAACACACCAAAATTGGCCCGGCCCATAAATACATCTTTCCGGCCAATTATACTTACTTCGCGGCTTTCGCAGGCAATGCGGTAATCATTTAATACTTCTTCTTTTGTTAAGAGAACATCTGTTGAGGTTATTAGATCTGATATTTCAGTCATGCTGTGAATTTTGAATGGTTAATATGGGAAACATTCCATACAAAAAAAATTTTATGTCTGACTCAACTGCCAAGGCTGAAATTAGTTGTCATACTAACTAATCATGTTGTAAAGTTAAGATAAAATATTGCATTTTTCAAAAAAAGAGTTTTGTTAATGACTTGTTAAAAATTTGGATTTTCTGATGCGTTTAGTATTTATTTGTAAGACGAAACTAAGCGTTACTAATAACACAAAATTTATTTCTCACTTTTAATCGTTTAAATCGAATGAAAAAATTCTTATCGACAATTGCAGTGGTTATGGCATTTGTAGCTTCTGTGCAGGCACAGGGCGTATTGAAATTCAATAAAGAAGTTCACGACTTCGGTAAAGTTTCAGAGGGCCCATTGGCTACTTACAGCTTTGAAGTAACCAACACAGGTAATGCCCCGGTGGTAATCTCTAACGCGGCGGCGTCTTGCGGTTGTACTACACCTGAGTGGCCAAGAGACCCAATTATGCCAGGTGCAAAAAGCACAATTAAAGTAGGTTATAATACCTCTGGTCGCCCGGGGGCTTTCACAAAAACCATCAATGTTACCAGCAATGCTGAAAACGGAACGGTGATTCTTACCATTAAAGGCGAAGTAACTGCACCGGCATCTCCGGCTGCTGCTCCTGCCTCTTCAGCAAAAGGAAAGAAAAAAGTGTAATTGTTGCGCTTAATACAATTAAAGAAGCCATCTGCCTTTTAAAGCAGATGGCTTCTTTGCATTTACAGGCTCCGGAGTACAAATTTTCAGATTTAGCGTTGCGGGGCTTGTCAAAGTGGAAAAAAATTTCGAATATCGAATTCCATTCAATTACCGAAAATTAAACTGATTGTCTTCCCTATGAATTTTCTTTGCATTTGCACTTACTTTAAGGGTGTAGAGTTTCTGAAGTCATGTAAGGCCGAGGGTAATACCGTTTATCTGCTTACCAACAAAAAGCTGGAAGACAAACCCTGGCCCGGGGAGTCGATAGATGAGGTTTTTTACCTTGATAACATTGACAATACTTTTGATACTTACAGCAAGATTATTCAGGGGCTGGCTTACCTGATGCGAACCAAAAAAATTGACCGCATTGTTGCGCTCGACGACTTTGATGTGGAAAAGGCCGCGCTGGCACGTGAGCATTTCAGGATACCCGGCATGGGGCAAACCACCGCCCGTTACTTCAGAGATAAACTGGCTATGCGCATACAGGCCCTAAATTGTGGTATTAATGTGCCGCCATTCAGTCCGCTTTTTCATGATGTTGATATAACCGAATACCTGCAGGCTACGGCAGCCCCATGGGTTATCAAACCACGCTCAGAGGCGTCGGCCGCCGGTATAAAAAAAGTGCATTCGTTTCAGGAAGCCTGGGACACCATTCATAGCCTCGGTGAAGAAAGACATAATTTTCTGATAGAGCAATTCAAGCCCGGCGACGTATATCATGTAGATGCGCTTTCGGTTGATGGTAAAGTTATTTTCAGCAGGTGCAGCCAGTACCTCAATACTCCCTTTGAGGTAGCACATGGCGGAGGGATTTTCCGCTCGGTAACAGTAACGCATGGTTCTAAAGACGAGAAGGCCTTAAAGAAAGTGAACGAGCAGGTAATGAAAGCCTTTGGTATGAAATTCAGCGCGTCTCATACAGAGGTAATCAAGTGCTTTGAAGATGGCAAATTCTATTTTCTGGAAACGGCCTCAAGGGTAGGAGGCGCCAACCTTGCCGAAATGGTTGAGTACTCGTCTGGTATTAACCTGTGGCGCGAGTGGGCCAGAATAGAAACAGCCGTGGCCACCGGAGGTGTTTACGAATTACCGGCCGTAGATGACTATTATTCGGGTATTATTATATCACTTTCGTCGCACCAATGGCCTGATTATTCCCCATTTAATGACCCGGAAGTGGTATGGAAAATGAACGAAGAGTACCATGTAGGATTAATTGTACGCTCTGAAAACCGTGAACGGATTACAGAACTGATGGATAAATATGCTTTAATGATTCATAACCTGGGCTATCATGCCTCGGCACCCGCACCTGACAAACCTATACACTAATATGACTACACAAGAGATTTTTGATTACGTAAATTCACACCCATCAGGAAGAGTAAAACTGGCTGTTGCCGATATTGATGGCATTTTAAGAGGTAAATACATTAGCAAACAGAAGTTTCTGTCAGTAATTGATGGAGACCTTGGCTTTTGTGATGTAGTGCTGGGCTGGGACATGGCCGATGTTTGTTATGATAATGTTGATTTTACAGGTTGGCATTCAGGCTACCCCGATGCCAAAGTGAAGCTTGATTTATCTACGTTCAGAAAGATTCCCTGGGAAAACGATATTCCGTTTTTTCTTGGAGAGTTTATAGAAGAAGCCGCAGAGATATGTCCGCGGAATTTATTGAAAAAAGTAATTGCAGAGACCGAGAAGGAGGGGTTCAAGCCATTTTTTTCTCAGGAGTTTGAATGGTTTAATTTTGAAGAAACACCGGTATCGGCACATGAGAAGGGATTCCAGAATCTGAAGCCTCTCACACCGGGGATGTTCGGATATTCAATTTTAAGAAGCACCCTTAAGAACGATTACATGACGGCTTTGTTTGATAACCTGGCCCGTTTTGATGTGCCTCTTGAGGGGCTGCATACCGAGACCGGCCCAGGGGTTTATGAAGCTGCCATTACTTATTCTGATGTACTGACAGCGGCCGACAGGGCGCTGCTCTTTAAAACGTCGGTAAAAGAAATAGCTTACCAGCAGGGTATTATGGCAACATTCATGGCCAAAATCAATGAAAACCTGCCGGGCTGTAGTGGCCATGTACACCAAAGCCTTTGGGATACAGAAGCCAAAACCAATCTTTTTTATGATGAGACCTCCCCGAATCGTATCAGCGAATTGATGCAGAGTTATATGGCCGGGCAGTTATATTGCCTGCCACATATATTGCCGATGGTAGCGCCTACCATTAACAGTTATAAGAGGCTGGTAGAGGGCGCATGGGCGCCAACCACCCTTACATGGGCGGTTGATAACCGCACGGTGGCTTTAAGGGCGTTGCCTATCAGTAAGAAATCATGCAGGATAGAAACACGGGTGGTAGGGTCTGATACCAACCCTTATCTGGCGCTGGCGGCTTGTCTGGCTGCCGGCTTGTATGGCATTCGTAACCAAATGAAACTAAACCAGCCCGCTACATTGGGTAATGGTTATCGCGATATCAGCAACGGTATATTGCCCGGGAATCTGGACGAGGCCACCAAAGCCATGAAGGACTCTGCCATAGCGAAAGAGCTGTTCGGTGAAAAATTTGTAGCCCATTTTACGCAAACCCGAAACTGGGAGTGGCGGCAATATGCCAAAGTGGTTACAGATTGGGAATTAAAAAGATATTTTGAGATTGTATAACTAGCCACTGCATGATTATACCCATTGTTTTTCTGGCCATTGTTTTTATTATTCTGTCTTCTACCTGGTTTAAGCTGCACCCTCTGGTGGGTCTGTTACTGGCTGCGCTGGGTGTGGGTATATTTGCAGGCTTGCCCATTGATAAACTGGCTGATACCATCGGAAAGGGCTTTGGCGAATTGATGTCGAAAATCGGCCTGATGGTTATACTGGGTTGTGTAATAGGCTCCATTCTTGATAAATCGGGGGCAGCCATTAAGGTGGCAGATATTATATTGAAACTATTCGGCGAGAAATACCCCGCATTGGCCATGTCGGTTATCGGGGCTATTGTGGGTATTCCTGTCTTTTGCGATTCAGGCTTCATTATTCTGGCAAAGCTTAACAAAATTGTGGCTAAAAAGACCAACCGGCCGCTGGGCACAATTGCCATTGCGCTATCGGGTGGTCTTTTTGCTACACATACGCTAGTACCCCCAACACCGGGGCCATTGTCGGCGGCCGGAAATTTAAATTTGTCGCATCATGTAGGGTTGGTTATTCTGGTGGGTTTGGTGGTTTCTGTACCAAGTTTATTTTTATCTACCTGGTTTGCAAAGAACTATGCCCGGAATCTGAATATCATTGAAGACAAAGAAGATAATCTGAACGTGGCTCATGTAAGCACACTACCTGCCGGTTGGAAGGCCTTCATGCCAATTATTTTGCCTATTATATTAATCACGGTGGCATCTTTTGGCAAAATTCTTCACCTTGACGAATCATTAACCAAGTGGCTGAATTTCTTCGGAAGTCCCTTGGTTTCTTTTCTGATAGCCATATTTTTTTCGTTCAGCCTGTTTCCTGAAAAACCATTCGAGAAAATTTTTGCATGTTTCAAAAGTGGTATCGAACATTGCGGCACTACACTGGTGCTGGTGGGCGCAGGTGGGGCTTTTGGAGCGGTGCTGAAAGAAACCCCACTCAAAGACATTGTAAGCGATTGGTTAATGGCTAATCAAACCTCGGGCATTGTATTTCTGCTCATTGCCTTTCTGGTGGCAGCCTTTTTTAAAACCGCTCAGGGGTCTACCACTACTGCAATGGTGTTAACGTCTGGCATACTGGCGCCTTTACTTGCTGCAATGGGTTTTACCGAACCATTTGATTTGACCCTACTGGTAATGGCCATTGGCAGTGGTGCCATGACGGTTTCTCATTCCAACGACGCCTGGTTCTGGGTGGTGTCTCAATTTACAGGTCTTACACAAGCCGATGCTTATAAAACGCATACTATTCTTACGGGTTTGCAGGGTGTGGTAAGTATTATTACCGTTTGTGTTATCTATTTACTGTATCATGCTTTTTAGAAAAATGGCACTGCTTTTAACTAAATGGCACGAAAGTTTGTTGTGTGAAATAAACTCCTTAAATGATGGAAGAGGTAAGCAAACTGGATAAAATTATTGAAGCGAGAATGAAACTGAAAGCTCGCTTCGAAGATAAAATGAAAAGTACACCGTCTGTTGCCGACGACCGCCCTTTAGGGACAGGGAAAATCAACAGGCACGGGATGCCGCTATTACCTGTGGGCCAAACAGTCACTCAAAAATGGCCTGTGCTAGACCTTGGGTATCACCCCAGCATAACACTTGACCGCTGGCGATTAACTATTGATGGCGAAGTTGAAAACCCTGTTGTGCTTACCTGGCATGACTTTATGGATTTACCACAGGTAGAAGACACCAGCGATTTCCATTGTGTAACCACCTGGTCTAAAATGGATATGGTCTGGGAGGGTGTAAGACTGATGGACATAGCCGCTTTGGTACAACCTAAAGAAACGGCAACGCACATTATGTGTTATGGATATGATACCTACACGACCAACGTATCGATTGAAGAAGCCCTGAAACCTGATGTTTTACTGGCACATACCGTTTATGGGGAGCCTCTGCCCAAAGAACATGGTGGCCCTGTAAGAATGATTACCCCGCAGTTATATGCCTGGAAGGGCTCTAAATGGATTAAGCGCATTCAGTTTTTGCCTAAAAACAAATTGGGCTTCTGGGAAGAAAGAGGCTATTCTAATACGGCCTATCCGTGGCGGAACGACAGGTATAGTTGATGATAGGTAATAAAAAAGAGGCTGTATGGCCCTTTTACAATTGGAAGTAAATCTTATTCTTTAACGGCAGAAAGGTTCACTCTTTTTACTGTGCCATCCTCTCCCTGGGTAACCATCACGAATACTACTCCTTTATGTTTGCCGATGTTAATCTGGCCTACATACTCGCCGCTGAAATCCCTGACTTCGTCCTTGGCAATTACGTTGCCTTTTAAATCCATCACTTTTATGCTTACATCACCTTTTTGCTGGCTATTGAAACGAAGATTCAGTATTTCTGTTTTCGGATTGTTAGGATAAACGCTCAAACCACGAACGGTTTTGCTTGATGCGCTGCCGTCAAAATCAAAAACATCAGGAAAAGTTTTAAACTCAAATTTCAGATCTTTGCCTAATTGATTAAGATTCTCGTTAAGGCCTTTCATGTCAAGGTCAAAGTGAGTTTCAAAATCTTTATCTCTGTCGTTGCGATACACTCTTGTACGCGGTTTTTCTCTGATTATCGCATCGTCATCATCACCGAATTCAAAGTGATTATCATTCCCGTTGCGGCCACGGCTATAGGCTCTTACACGCGGTTTTTCTGAATCAATATCCAGACGCCTTTCAAAATGGTCGTCATTGTTTGATATTCTCTCTCGTTCATTATCGCTGAAGCTTTCTACCTCAACCTTGGTACCACGCACGTTTTCTTTATTTTTGGCCATTACCGAATCCTGATAATTCTGAATCAGTTCTTCTTTTTGTTTGTCGGTCAGGCCGGTGGCATCAAAGTTTTTTTCGTGTACTTTGGTTTTACCGTTAATGTCCTGTTCGATTCTTACACGAACAGTGCTTTTTTTCTCTTTCTTGTCTTGTGCATAAGACGCAAACGAAGCGATGGCCAATGCAGCCAAAAAACTAGCTTTGATAGAATTCCGGAATGTAGCTTTCATAATTTTTTATTTAGAAACTTTAAGATAAAGACAATGGCATCAGGCCGAATGTTGCACAAACATAGTGAAGTGGTACTTTTTTTGGTGTTAAAGTTTCTTAAAAATTGTTAATGAAGGCACAGGAATCCTATTGTAACTGTCTGAGATACAGTTGTATAGTGTTTTCGAGGCCGTAATAGAGGGCATCACAAATAAGTGCATGGCCAATAGATACCTCAAGCAGATTCGGAATATTCTTTTTAAAGTACAAGAGGTTTTCCAGGCTCAGGTCATGGCCGGCATTTACACCCAGACCTACCTGTTCTGCAACTTTTGCGGCTTTTGCGTAGTCTTTGATAGCTTCTTCCCTGTTGTGCGGATAGACCTCCGCATAACGCTCTGTGTATAGCTCAATGCGGTCGGTGCCCGTTTCGGCGGCGCCTTCTACCATGCGTTCAATGGGGTCAACAAAAATAGATACCCGTATGCCCTGGCTTTTAAAAGTAGCCACCAGGTCTTTCAGGCGCTCACGATGGGTGATGGTATCCCAACCTGCGTTTGACGTTATGGCATTGAGTGCATCGGGTACCAATGTAACCTGGGTAGGTTTGTTGGCCAATACCAGTTCTACAAATTTGGCCTCCGTCGGATTCCCCTCAATGTTAAATTCAGTTGTAACAATTTCCTTTAAGTCGTAAACGTCCTGATAACGGATATGGCGTTCGTCTGGCCGGGGGTGTACCGTAATGCCTTGGGCGCCGAATCTTTCGCAGTCAATAGCTGTTTTTACGACGTTCGGCATATTTCCGCCACGAGAATTTCTTAAAGTTGCTATTTTATTGATATTTACTGATAATTTTGTCATGTTGATTATTTTAGGAGAAAATAATTTGAAGAACCGGATAGTTTGCCGCTATATTTTAAATTAAATAACTCATTAGATTTAAGAATGAGTTCCCGAAAGAACCAAAATTAACAAGCTTATTGTTTAAATACGTAAACAGCAACATAACCAATTGCCTGATTGTTCTGCAATAATCAGGTAATTGTATTGAATATACAATAAACTACCAGCAAAATGGCACTAAAAACAGAAATTGACGCACAGATTAAGGCAGCGATGCTTGCTCGTGACCAGGTGAGACTTATGGCATTGAGAGACATTAAAAAAGTTATTTTATTGGAAGAAACCAAAGAGGGAAAGACAGGTGAGTTGACACCGGATGAAGAGTTGAAATTATTAACAAAAGCAGCCAAGCAAAGAAAAGATTCGGCAGATATTTACCGTCAGCAAAACCGCCCTGATTTATTAGATAAAGAGTTAGCCGAGCTAGCTATAATTGAAGAATTTTTACCGAAACAATTATCAGAAGACGAGCTGAAAGCCAAATTGCAGGAGATTATCGCCAAAGTTGGTGCTTCCGGCCCATCTGACATGGGTAAAGTGATGGGTGCCGCCACCAAGGAATTGGCAGGACTGGCCGACGGTAAAGCGATATCTGCCACTGTAAAATCGCTTTTGGCGTAATTAAGTTGTGGTACCAGAACACGATAATACCTTGGAGCGCTGCAAGGTATTATCGTTTAAAATTTTTGCTTCAAAGAGATTGTTAATCATAAGTTTGAAGCTAATTTTAATTCAACATATTTTAGAAAGTTACCTCACTCTAACGAATCTTACTTTTCTGAGGCGGTCTGAATCAATAAAAAGTTCTTCAACTGTTTTTTGAGCATTTTGTGCGAATTCCAGGCTGTAATTATCGGCTGATAATTTTGTAGTTGATACCAAAAAACCACTCCGGTTGTTTTTTCCAAACGAAAGATTGTACGTTTTATCTTTTTGATGCTTAAGCGTTAATGTTACGCCTGTTTCTGCATTATAGAATATGCCGTTTAGCTTTTCATAATTGTAACCACCCCAGTTTGCATTTACTCTTTTAAGCGAATAAGGCGCATGTGTGGTGTAGTAAGCGGTAACCTCCATTTCATTTTGTGCATTGGGTTTAAATTCCAGCTTAAAGGCGGGGTCGTTCCATTGATGGAAAACGTTGGCAGATTCCCTCAACAAACGGGTATCGTTTCGGCCTGCTCTTAGTAAAAAAAGCGATGTATCTCGCATCTCAAATCGGAAAGTAAAATGGTTATCTGTCTGGTAAGCTCCCAATACTTCGTCTTGTGTAAGGTATTTTCCAGTATTTGCCGGTTTTGTCAGATAACTTTGATGGCCTGGGTCAATACCTAACAAAATATCTGCCATTTGCCTGCTTTGCATGGCTGGTATTGCCTTGCCACTGTTGGTAAGTGTTACAATTGATAGGTTTTCCTGAGGGAAACGGAGGGTGGTGGCTTTCCAGGCGCCGGTGGTTCCTTCATGAAAACTATAGTCGAAATTTTTGTATTTCCCGAATTCCAGTCCCAAGCCATAGTTACGGATGGCTGACCCCTCAAGGGGTTTCTGGCTCTTTGAAATTAAATCGGCAGCAATATATCCGGTTTGTTTTTCCTGAATGATTTTCTCCCATTGCAACTGGTCTTCAAGTGTTGTAAAGAGGTTACCATCTCCGACAATGTCGCAGGTCCAGTCATAGCCTGTCCAGGTGTTAAAATTAAAATAGGGCTTAGCAACTGGCCCCTGAATATTTTTATAATCATCGTTAAAGCCGGTATTGGGCATCTTTAATTTTTGGAACAGGGTGTCGGTATATTTCCTGAAAGACGTTTGGGTTACCCGCCTGATTATTTCGGCCAGCAAAATATAGTTTGAGTTGCTGTACAGATATTGGGTTCCCGGGGCAAAGTT
This sequence comes from Emticicia sp. 21SJ11W-3, assembly GCF_024138715.1. Classification (GTDB taxonomy): domain Bacteria; phylum Bacteroidota; class Bacteroidia; order Cytophagales; family Spirosomataceae; genus Emticicia; species Emticicia fluvialis. The sequence continues at coordinate 4,316,352 of NZ_CP092074.1, read as the reverse complement.
TAACTCTTTCTGATTTTTTATCAGGTCCAAAGCATCTGTGTTACTGAATGTCTGTTTCCACCAAGTGATACCTTTTAAAGACCATAAGTCGTACACATCTCTGATGCCACTGCTATGATTCAGCAGGTTTTCTATGCTGATTTTAAACCCGGCGTCTTTAAAGATTTCTGGAAGGTATTTTCTGATATCATCTTTTAGGTTCAACCTTTGCTCTTTGGCAAGGATATATATAGCCAATGCGGTAAATTGTTTACCATTGGAGGCAATATTGAAACGTGATTGCGGGCTGATTAAGAGGCTGTCGGCGAGGTTGGCGTAGCCGGCGTATTTGATGTATATAATCTTTCCGTTTTTTACAATGCCGGTTGCTATACCGGGGCCTCCAGGTACTACGTCTTGCAACGCTATTGAGTCGAGCGCTTTCTTTATTGATGCCTGAGAGACCTCCTGTGCCTGTAATTGAATACTTGCAATGGCTACAGAAACAAAAAACGGTAATAAGCGTTTGATTTTCATTGAGTTTTTTTTAGCAAAAGTCTGTTAAAACCTGCGAGGTATCGCTTCAAATCATGATTTGATACCATTTTGCTGCTTTATTTTTTCAAGATAGGCTTTGGGTGTTAAAGAGGTGTACTTCTTAAAGGCTCTGTTGAAAGTTGACTTTGAATTAAAGCCGCTGTCTAATGCAATACCCAATAAAGTGATGAGGCTGGGTTTATCTGATTGCAAAATTCTGATTACCTCCAGCGTGCGATAATGATTTACAAAGTCATTAAAGTTTAGCCCGAATCCCTGATTAATTATCTGAGAGACCCTCTTACTTTGCATGCCCAGGTGATTTGCCAGGTCGGTTAATGTTAATTCAGGGTTTTTGAACAGGTGGTCAATTATCATGGCCCGCTCAATTTCAGTTTTTAACAATTCAAATTCTTTAGTGTCAACTGCATTTAATTGCGTTTTGGTATCAGGCCCGTCTGTGGCGTTTTGCTGTTGGGTATCATCCTGGCCTTCATAAAACAGATTGGAATGGTTTAGCCCTATAACACTTTGGAAATAATTTGAGTAGCCACTAATTGAGATATAATAGAACAGAATAGAAAAGCAAAGGTAATACCAGAATTTGTTACCGAAATTATTCCATTCGGGGTTTAAGACAAAAAATAACGCTCTTAAAACCACAAGAATCAGCATGGCCAACAGAAATTGTTTTACCCAAGCAAACAAGATTTTTTCAGCAAAGCTCACAGTCTGATACGTAAGGGTTTTATAACGGTTGTATACACGCAGACTTAAAATCAGATAAAAGAACATAGACAGAAACCCAAGTGCCTGATACCAGCCGGCAAAGTCTTTGTCGCGGCCATCCTGATGGAAATAGTTGTTTTTCAGCATTACTTTATCAACCAGCCAGACAAAAAGCGTGTAGGCCAGATAAAGCAAGGCAGGTAAAAAATGCAGGTAATTTTTTTTAGAAAAACTAAAGGAGGTGTCTAGCAAAGACTTAGTATAAAAATATAAAACAGGAGGGAGTAAGAATAGTTGCTGAAACGGAAAGTAGAACAAAAATTCGCGGTAGGGGTTACTCCCATACCAGCCGGCGTAGCCACACATAAATGGTACAATATACAATGTACTTAAAAATACCAAAGCGCTTAGCCAAATGTTTGATTTGGTCTCTTTCAGTAGGCCTTTCAATAGTAACAAAACTGTGTAGACCAGACCATGAAAGAAAAAGACAAATAATAAAGTGCTTTTGGGGTTGAAATTAAATACCATTCTGTTTATGTAAAAGGCCTGTATCTGGTCAAATATTGCATCCTAAGATAACATAAAAAAGGCTATTCAGGAAATGCATTATTTAATTTCAATGGTTGCCGCTGCCTAAAAACAAAACAGCCTCTCAATCGAGAAGCTGTTTGTGAAGGTAATTACAATCTATTGTACGTGTTTCTTTATGTTTAAGTAGTTTTATTACTTCACTACTTTCATTGTTCCGAACATTAATCGCCAGTGGCCGGGGAATGTACACACAAACGGGTAGTTACCTGCTTCAGCCGGAGCTGTGAATTTCAGACGATAGGTTTCGTTCGGATTCACCAATGGTGTTGCCGCAATTACCTGCGGTATGCCGGGTACATAGTTTTTCTCGGCACCGTCTTTCTGGGTAATCATTTTATCGGCTGCATTTCCAATTATCTCCATACTTTTCTGCTTGCCAATTACAATGTTGTGTTGCATGGCATCAGGGTTTTCAAACACCAGCACCACCGGTTTACCGGCTTTAACGGTAAATTCCTTTTTGTCAAACTTCATTTCTTCTTTTACAGACTTGATGTTGATAACAATGGCTTCTTTGTCATCGTCGGCGTTGGCACTTTTCAGTCCCCATGCTACCATTAGCTTATTAAGCCTTTCTGCATTTGTTTCGGTCAGTTTGCTGTTCAAAGAGGCTATGAATCGGGCATTCTCTGCATTCAGTGTTCCTTTTCTACGAGGGTTCCAGCCGTTCGAAATACCTTTCAGCAAGGCAACGTTTTCGGTAGCGGGTAGTTTATCATAGTATTTCAGCAGGCTTGCCAGGGTGTCCGCAGGCATTACAGAAGCATAACTTCTGGCGGCTCTTTCAAGCGCAAATGTGGCTAATTTCTGTGCCTGTTGCACGGTAATCTTCTTGCTGTAATAATTATTTTTCTCGTTGTTTTCTTCTATTTTGTTTTCATAGTCAACCATGATATTGAAGGTATAATCACCTGGTATATCATTAGAGAAATAGAAGTCGCCAGACCACGGGCCATTCGTGTTTTTAGAAATAGTTACTGTTTCGCCCGGGGCTATTCCGGTGTTATGCACCATGCTCCATACGGTAAATTTCTGTTCCATGCCTGCAATGTCAATCCGAAGTGTTACAACGTTGCCTTTCTTTACTGAGTCTTTTCCGTTATTTTTCACCTCAACAAAGTAACGCATACCTTCACGCACATAAGGAGACGAAGGTTCGGTACGGACATTTGAAATCAGCAAATCAACACCGGCAGAAGGAGCAGGAAGCGCTTTTGGTGCTTCTTTTGGGGCTGAAGTGCCATGGTTCATAGCCGAGTGGTCATGGGTCATAGGCGCTGCAGTTTTGGCTCCTGCCATTTTATTCAGGTGTTTTTTCAATAACGCCGATTTATGGCTTGTTAATGCAACTGCAAAAGCATCAGGCAACCAGCGGTCGGTGCTTTCGGTGGCTTGCTCCATACGGTTAAGCAAAGCTTGTTCAGAGGCAGCCGTAAGCGGCATTTCGCTAAGTGCCAGAATGGCGTTTAATACCACTAAAGGTTCTTTGCTGTTCAGCAGGTCATTTTGTAAGATAACATCAACCGAGCTTTTGGTAATTGGTAAAACCTGAATGGCATTTTTCTGCACTGCCCATGAAGGGTGCTTCAATGCACTGATAACCGCTTGTAGCGCTTGCGGGTTGCTTTCTATTGCACTCAGGCCTTTCAAGGTCCAGATGGCATGGATAGCCGCAGTGTTAAGCCCGATTTCATCTACCGACTGGTCTTTTACCAGGGCAATTAAAGCCGGAACCACATCTGTTTTTCCGCGTTCAACCAATAATCTTTGTGCATGGCTTCTCCAAAACATATTATTGTTTTTCAGCGTTGCCAGCAACTCGTCAGGGCGGTCTTTACTTAAAGCCAAAGGCGTATAAGCAGGGGCGTCTTTCCAGCCTACTCTATATATACGGCCATGTGTGAAATCACGCAGGTTGGTTTCATAGGCGTTACCCGACCCGTTATCAAAGCCTTTAGGGGTTGGGTTATGCTGAATAATGTAGCTATACCAGTCTGCTACCCAAACGGCGCCGTCTGGGCCAACTTCGGCAAATACAGGCGCAAACCATTCGTCGGCACCGGCCATCAGGTTAAACGATTCCTTGTCGTCATAGTTAGTCCCTTTTTTCTCCATCAGATTCTGATGCACCACGTGGCCGGTTGGTTCGGTTACAAAGGCAATCTGGTTCCAGTATTTTTTAGGGTACGCCCTTGCTGTATAAAAATTATGACCTGCCGCCGCGGTGAATCCACCAAAAACATCTACCTGCCTTACTTTTTCAGTAATGGGCTTCATGTCTTTGTGCGTATCTGTTGAGCGGCTTCCGTTGTCTGAGTTGAAACCCGGATTGAGGAAGTTACGATGCGGGATAGCCATATACCAACCATGCGAGTTGTTAGCCGTTGACCCGAAAACGTCTCCGGCTTCATTAAAGCCCATACCCCAGGTATTGTTTGAGGTGCTGGTCATCCATTCAATTTTTGAGCCATCAGGCTTAAATCTGAACAATGCCTGCCAGAATTTTACGCTATCGCTATTGGCAACGGGTTTACCTGCAAAACCTGAATACCCTACGCTACCCCAAATCCAGTTATCAAAACCATAATGCAGGTTAGATGGCCCGGCATGGGTATCGCCCGTTCCAAAACCAGAGAACAATATCTTTTTCTCGTCGGCTTTTCCATCGCCGTCGGTATCTTTCAGAAACAACATGTGTGGCGCCTGAGAAACAATCAGGCCACCATTGGCAAACACCATTCCGGTAGGAATGCTCAGGCCATCGGCAAAACGCGTAAATTTATCGGCCTTGCCATCTTTGTCGGTGTCTTCACAAATCAGAATGTAGTCGCTTCCGCCGTTATCTTTTCTTTCGTTCGGGTAATCTTTGGTAATGAGTACATATAAACGACCTTTTTCATCCCACGACATCGCAATCGGGTGTTGTACATTGGGTTCTGCTGCAAATAAATCCAGCGTGAAATCGGCCGGCACCTGAATATGCTTCATTGATTCACTGGGTGGTAGCGGCAATTGTTGCATTGGCACACCGGGGCGTTTTTCATAGTTTGGAAGATTGGCCTCTCTGTATTCAAACGGTTTCGGGTTTAGAGCCGCATGGGCTGAACGGGCGTTTTCGTCAACTGCCCAAACGATGGCATTATAAAGCAATTGCTGAAAACCCCTGTTGCTCCAGGTGTTGTTATCGTGCCCGTAAGCGGTATAAAACACACGGCCTTTACCATAAGTGCGGGTCCAGGTATAAGGCTCAATATTGGTTTCTGGTCTGTCGCTTTTTTGATCGGCCTTTATTTCTCTTACCTGCAATACGTTGTTGTCTGGTTGCAAATGGCTGTGCAGGTAGGTTTCGTCATAAGCCTTGATTGCCGGTAAATCTTTTACAATGAGATGCGTAGGCAAAACTGTCTGCACCTGAATGGTATCCATCTTATGTCTCCAGAATTGCCCGCCTACCATTTTAACGTACTCAGGCGAATTACGGAAACAGAATGAGGCGCAATGGATAGGCAGAATACCCTTGCCGGAAGCCACGTAATCTAACAGGGCTTTTTCAGCAGCGGGGGTTATTTCGTCCCAGTTGGCATAAATCATCAGCGCATCATATTTAGCCAGATTGGCCGGGTTGATGTCTTCCAGATGGTCGGTATAAGTAAAATTAACACCTTTTGCGCCTAATGCGGCCATTAGCGTAGGGAGCCTTTCTATGGGTTTATGATGCCCGTTGTCGCCCAGAAAAAGAATTTCCAGTCGGCGGGCTTTTTGTGCCTGAACGCCTTGCCAAAGCAGAAACATCAGGAATATGAGTGTTTTTTTCATAAGTATAAAAATAAAGCAGGGCAATGAATATTGAATAGACCTACAAGTATTCGGGGCAGTATTAGCCTGCCCCGAATGATATAATTAAGCATTTGTGAAGTCTGGCAGGTACATGATTTTACCACCCTGCATGGCAGACTCATGTGCCAGAATACCTACGCTTGTCCAGTTGGCAGACTGTGCGGCATTCGGGAACGGCTCACGGTCTTCAACCAGCGCCATCACAAACTCATGAGCCAGGTGCGGGTGTGACCCTCCGTGACCGGAACCCTGCGTGAACGACAAGTGGTTGTTTTCACCCAGATCATACACACCTTTGGTTGTAAACTGCTGAATGCCTTCAGGCAATAGCTCTGCGTAGTCTTTCACCGTTACTTTTTCCGGAATTTCGTGTTCAGGCTTTTTGGCGGTGTGTATTACGTGTTGTTCGTCTTCAATAAGCGCCCACTCAAAAGATTTTTTCGAGCCGTACACCTCAAAGCTTTCACGGTATTGACGGGCAACATCAAATAGTGAACGATACACATACGCGCTCAGGTCGCTGTCTTTGAATTTGATATGTGCTGACTCAACCGCAAAAGGTGAATTATGGATTTGCGCCAGTTCTTCACGAATAGTGCCTGAACCAAAACAAGAAACGTATTCGGCTTCCAGTTTCAGCAAGCCAGCTACCGGGCCTACGCAGTGAGTAGCGTAGTGCATAGGGGGTAAGCCGGGCCAGTAATCTGGCCAACCGTCCATATCCTGCTGGTGGCTTGCTTTCAGAAATTGTACCTTACCCAGTTCGCCTTTTTCGTATAATTCTTTTACAAACAAAAACTCGCGGGCATAAACCACGGTTTCCATCATCATATATTTTTTGCCTGTTTCTTTTACTGCTTTCACAATAGCCATGCAGTCTTCTACCGAAGTAGCCATAGGTACCGTACAAGCTACGTGCTTGCCTGCATACAAGGCTTTCAGGCTTTGCTCGGCGTGGTTAGGGATAGGCGAATTGATATGTACTGCATCTACATCCGGGTCTTTCAGTAGCTCGTCATAGTCTGAGTAACGCTTTTCAATGCCGAAGGCATCTCCGATCTGATTCAGTTTCTCTACGTTACGTTGGCAGATGGCATACATATTGGTATGCGGATGGCGCTGATAGATTGGGATGAACTCAGCCCCGAAGCCAAGGCCGACGATAGCAATATTGATTTTCTTTGACATGGTTTATTTGTTTTTAGGTTCGGGTTAAATCCATTCTGGGTGTGCATGACACACGCGCTTTACGGGATTTCAGCCAATACTATTTTTTAAAAAACTAAGACTATCTTTCATTAATTGTGTTTCTGAGTCAAACATTTTACGCCAGATATTGGCCACAGCCAGTTTCTGGCTAAAGGCTTCTACCGACAGCCAGCCGTCATACTTGATTTCTTCCACAGCCTTGAAAACCTCTTCCCAGTTCACGTTTCCTTTGCCTACGGTGCTTCGGTCGTTTTCTGATACCTGAATATGAACCAGGTGCTTAGACAGCTTCCTGATGGCATCGCCCAGGTTTTTTTCTTCAATATTGGCATGGAAGGTATCGAACATTATTTTGCAGGCAGGGTGGTCTACGTCTTCTACCAGTTTAATTAGCTCGTCGGTTGATGACACCAGATAACTTTCAAACCTGTTCAGGTACTCAAGGCCTAAGGTAATGCCCAGGCTATCGGCATAATCGGCCAGTTCTTGCAGGTTTTCAACTGCCCAGCGCCATTCCTGCTCGGTTGGTGGCTGGCCGGTAAATTGTCCGAGGGCGGAGTGATAGGGCCCATTAAGCAAATTAGCGCCTAAAACCATGGCACAGTCAACAGCTCTTTTATTACGTTCAAGCGTGGCTTTACGCATGGCAGGGTCGGGGCTTATCTGGTTAAAGTCCGGGCCACAGATGGTTACCGCAATTCTGTCCAGTTCCAGCTCGTCTAGTTTTGCACGCCAGGTATACCAGTGCGATGGGTCTGTATCAAAAATGGGTACTTCAACGCCATCAAACCCCAAAGCTTTTATTTCTTCCAATACCGGAAAAAGACTCTCGTTTATTTCTGTTCCCCACAAAAGGAGATTCATCCCGAACTTCATGCTGATTTTTTTATTTTTTCACATTACAAAACTATCTTAAAAAAGTACAAAATAATGAGCCTAATTTTACTAATAATGACTGTATTTTGACATTAATTATTTTTATTGTTAAATTTAATGCTAAAATTCAGAATAGTTAGAAATGAAGCCAATCCTAAAAAAATCAGTAGACAGTGTTGTTTATTCTTTTACTTTAAAAGAGCTGGTAGAGCCGCATTTTGACCCCAACTGGCATTTTCATCCGCATTATCAGTTGTTTACCGTGCTGGAAGGCAGCGGAACAAGATTTATTGGTGATAATATCCGCCATTTTGAAGCGGGCGATACCGTTTTTTTAGGGCCGAATATTCCACATCTCTGGCAAAGCGACCGCGTGTATTTTGACCATAATTCGGGTTTACAAACGCATGGTATAGTAATTTATTTTACCGAGGATTTTCTGGGCGACGGTTTCTTTGAAAAAAGCGAAATGCACCCCCTCAAGCAATTGCTTGAAAAAGGAGAACGCGGGCTTGATATTTTTGGGAGTACGCGAGATTACATCAGGCATGAGCTGCTAAACCTGCACCAATATGAGGGCTTTGAGCGGGTGTTGAAGTTTCTGGCGATGCTGCACGAGTTGTCGCAGTCTAACGAGTATAGTTATATTGCCAGTTTTGGGTATGTAAATACGCATAAGGTTTCGGAGACCGAACGCATGCAAAAAGTGCATGAGTATGTAATGAAACACTTTAAGGAAGAAGTAAGATTGAGCGAACTTGCCTCGCTGGTTAGTATGAGCGAATCGGCCTTTTGCAGGTACTTTAAGAGCCGCACCAACAAAACTTTCTTCGATTTCATAGCCGAAATCCGTATCGGCCATGCCTGCAAGTTGCTGCATGAAGGCAGCCTGAATATTACACAGGTGGCTTATGAAAGTGGTTATAATACCATTTCAAATTTTAACCGCCAGTTTAAAGATATTACTGGTAAAACACCTTTTATGTACCAGAAAGAGTACATAAAAGGTATCAGGTAATTTGGCTTAACCAATTTGCGGGTTAAGCAGCTTTGTTATTTTTTATTTTACCAGTATTTCATTGTGCGGCAAGGCATATTGTTTGTCTAGTGTCAGCAATACTATCTGGTCGCCTTTTTTGCAACTTGATAATACTTTCTGCACATCTACTTTCATAAAATCTTCTTTTGAAAACAAAGTAATCGTCCGTGTTTCTTTTTCTTTAATGGCCACTTTAAATGGTATTGGGTTTACTGGTTTACTTTCAGTAGCCGACAGGCTCACGGTATTCACTGTCAGTTCTCCTTTGGCATCAATAGCTATTTCATTTTTATAGCCTGTTTTGGTATACTGGTCTACCACCATTTTATTGCCAACAAATGCTGCTGAGCAAATCTGCTGGCTAAATGCACTGGCTGCCAGTGCACAACAAAAGAATGCGGTTGCAAAGAGTTTTTTCATAATTGTTTTTTTTGAATGTATATTGACCCAAATGTAACTTACTGGCCACAGGCAGAAGTAAAATGAATGTAAAAAAGTGTAAATTGTATGTAATTCTGTTAAATCTGTTTCATCTTTACTCTACTTTTGTCTGATTATGAAACCAAAAATATACATCACCTGCCTGGCCATACTGGCGGCTTTAGCGCTTTCGGCAGGCACATGGTCTGTTGACGATTCAGGTGGATTTCTTGAAAAGAGAGCCATACTGGTTGTGCGTGAAATAGGCCACAAGCTTTTGCTGCATGCCGGAGACTCTACCTCAACCATACTGCCTGTAAAAAAGGTAGGCGAAAGAATCTTTCAACTCGAATTTCAGAGCAAATTTTCTTTTGTTCCGGATACACTCGTAAAAATTGTGCATGAACGGCTGGCCAATGCCCAGCTACCGCTTGATTACATGGTTAATGTTTACAGCTGCAATAAGCCTGATGTTATATTCGGATACGAGGTAAGAGCAAAACAAACTGACGTAATGCCCTGCCTTGGACGTAGACAAACAACCGACTGTTACCAGATTCAGATAGAGTTTACAGGCGATTATCAGAAAACCCTGGGCATGAATGTATGGTGGGCGGTAGGGTTTATTTTAACAGGTGGAACACTTTTTTCAATTTTCAGCGCAAGATTATTCCGGTTGGTTAAGAAAAATACAAAAGTGGCCGACAGCCCTTTTGTAATGGTGGGCAGTTTCTACTTTTATCCGGAAAGAGCCTTGCTGGTAAAAGGTAAAGACGAAGTGGAGTTATCAGACAAAGAAGCCAGACTGCTGAGCATTTTTGCGGCTAACCAGAATCAGGTAGTTGAAAGAGAAAAACTTTTAAAAGAAGTTTGGGAAGACGAAGGCGTATATGTAGTGGGCAGAAGCCTGGACGTGTTTGTTTCTAAACTAAGAAAAAAACTGCAGGCAGATGAAAGCATCAGGATAACGAGTATTCACGGAAAGGGCTATAAACTTGAAGTTTCTGCCTGATTTTTCTGGGTATTAAATGTGCCTGAGTGCTAAGCCGGCAGGTAAATAATCATTGTAAATATCCTTTCGTACTGTCAAATCTTCCATCGGCGTAATTTTCGTTTTCATGGAATATTATTATTTTTTTCTTGCTAAAACTCTTAACTTTACCGAAATTATGGAGGAGTATACATTTGAGCTAGTACAATGCCTATAAATAGCTGTTTGTAGGTTTTTTTAAAGCCATTAAGCTTATGGAAGAAGAAATAATTGAAATAGAAAGATATTCAGAAAAAGAAAAGTACGCGGTCTTTGATAAGGAATTTATGCCTCATATTGACTCGATGTACAATTTCGCCTTCAGACTTACCAACGACGAAGACGATGCCAATGACCTGGTACAGGATACCTATCTGAAGGCATTCAGGTTTATCAATTCATTTGAGCGTGGAACTAATGCAAAAGCGTGGTTGTTTAGAATACTGAAAAACAGTTTCATAAACGACTACCGCAAGAAAAGCAAGGAGCCGTCAAAGGTTGATTATCAGGACGTTGAAACTACCTATAATTCGGTAGAAGATGCCGAAATGGATGCCACAACTGACCTGCGGACCGAGACTGTTCAGGATATGATTGGCGACGAGGTGGCTAATGCTTTAAACAGCCTGCCCGTTGATTTTCGTACGGTAATTATCCTTTGCGATATTGAAGGGTTTACGTATGAAGAAATGGCAAAAATTTTGGACATACCTATCGGAACGGTTAGGTCAAGATTACACAGAGCAAGGAATTTGTTGAAAGAGAAGCTGAAAAGCTACGCCTCATCTATGGGCTACAAGACCGATGAAATGGCAGAGCAGGATTAAGCAGGCGGTCTTGAATTAGACTTTATTAAGGATTAGAAACTATCGATAATTAGTGTGGATGGCCAAAAGCCTGAAACAATAAAACAAAACATTAATTGAGAGGGCGCAGAGTGGAGTCCCCTAAACATTATACCAATGAAACATAGGTGTGAAAATCATCAGAAGTGTATGCAAATGATACAGGCTGTACTTGATGGATCGGCATCAGAGGCTGAGCTAGAGCATTTTAAGTTACACATGGACGATTGTATGCCCTGCATTGAGGGTTATAAATTGGAGAAGAGTATCAAAGACGCACTTCAATTAAAGATGGAAAAGAAATGCTGCCCGCAGTCGACAGTAGTAGATATAAGAGCAAAAGTAGGACTGGGATTATTGATATTAATGTTTGTGTTTGCCGAAGTAAAACTGTATCATTTGTTGTTTAGTTGATGATTTCGCTATCTTTGCAAAATATTCAGCCATCAGGTTTAAAAGCCTGGTGGCTTTTTTAATAATTCATTTCAGCTACCCACCTTGTTTGGGCAAGGTAAAAAACACTCTCAATGAAAGGTAAAGCCATTATTTTTTGCGCTCCGTCCGGCTCCGGAAAAACTACCATTGTTAAGCACCTGCTTGATAAATACGCAAACCTCGGGTTTTCTATCTCGGCCTGCACAAGAGATAAGCGCGGCAGAAACGAAGAAAACGGAAAAGACTATTATTTTCTGACAATACACGATTTTAAGGAAAAAATTGACAACGAAGCATTTATTGAATGGGAAGAGGTGTATCCGGGTGCGTACTATGGCACCTTGAAGTCGGAGATTGAACGGATGTGGGCAGAAGGTAAAAACGTAATTTTTGATGTTGACGTAAAAGGTGGGTTGAATCTGAAAAAGTATTTTGGCGATAATGCCCTGGCTATTTATGTAAAGGTGCCGTCAATGGAAGAACTGGAGAAGCGTTTAAGAAACAGAGGTACTGATAGTGAAGACAGTATTTCAAGACGCCTGTATAAGATGAAGTTTGAGATGGAGTTTCAGAGCCGCTTTGACGTGATACTTCTGAACGATGATATTGAGACTTCGTGGCAAAAAGCAGAAGAACTTTACGAAAGTTTTGTAAGAAATGAATTGAAGATAGAGCAGAAACCGCTTGAAATATAAAGAAGGCTTTAAAAAATATTGTGCCACGGTTTTGCTCTGATGAGCCCAGCCGTGGCACAATTGCTTTATTAATGAAGGAAGTGTCTCACCCCGGTTAATACCATTGCCACCCCATTTTTATTACAGAAATCAATAGAGTCCTGGTCACGGATAGAGCCTCCCGGCTGAACTACCGCATTTATGCCTGCTTCATGGGCAATCTCCACACAGTCTGGGAACGGGAAGAAGGCCTCAGAAGCCATTGCTGCTCCTGTTAAATCAAATCCAAATGTTTTGGCTTTGTCAATGGCTTGCTTCAGGGCATCAACGCGCGAAGTTTGCCCCACACCACAAGCCAGTAACTGACCGTCTTTTGCCAGCACCACATTGTTTGATTTCAGGTGTTTGCATATTTTCAAAGCAAACTCTAGCGCTTTTACCTCGCTTTCGGTCGGCGCTTTTTCGGTAGCTACCTTAAAGTCTTTACCAGTTTCAATGGCGTTGTCTTTGTCTTGTTCTAACACACCATTCAACAAAGTGCGGAATTGTTTTTTACTTAATTCAACCGGTTTTCTGATAAGCAATCGGCGGTCTTTTTTCTTTTTCAGAATGGCCAGCGCGTCGTCATCGAACGAAGGCGCAATTAAAATCTCGAAAAACAGCTTATGCAGCTCTTCTGCTGTGGCCAGGTCAACGTTAGCATTGGTAATAATAACACCACCAAAAGCCGAAACGGGGTCACAAGCCAGTGCATTTACATAGGCCTGATGCGCCGTAGGGGCTGACGCCACACCACAGGCATTGTTATGTTTAATAATTACAAAAGAGGTTTCTTCAAACTCATCAATCAGTCTTACGCAAGCCTCTACGTCCATCAGGTTATTGTATGATAATTCCTTGCCGTGTATCTGGTCAAACATTTTATCCAGATCACCGTAGAATGTAGCCGCCTGATGCGGGTTTTCGCCATAGCGTAGTTCTTTCTTTGGTAATGCTGCAAAACTTTGCAGACTATTGTAAACATCATTAGCAAAGTAAGCATGAATGGCCGTGTCATATTGCGAACTCATGGCAAAACCTTCCATGGCATAACGGCGGCGGTCTTCCAGGTCAGTGCCGCAATCTTTGGCTTGAAGTATATTGAAGACGTCGTCGTACTGGTTACGAGACGAAACAATCAGAACGTCGTTAAAATTTTTGGCAGCGCCGCGTATCAACGATATACCGCCGATATCTATTTTCTCGATAATGTCTTCTTCTCCGGCACCAGAAGCCACCGTTTCCTGAAACGGATATAAATCTACAATCACTAAATCAATTGACGGAATTTCAAATTGAGCAGCTGTCTGAACGTCTCCTTCGTTGTCTCTGCGATACAGAATGCCACCAAAAACTTTTGGATGAAGGGTTTTTACACGCCCACCAAAAATAGAAGGGTAACTGGTCAGGTCTTCTACGGCTGTAACCGGTATGCCCAGGTCTTCAATGAAACTTTGGGTGCCGCCCGTTGAGAAAATCTGAACGTTATGTTCGTGCAATAATTTTACTATTTTATCTAAACCGTCTTTGTAGTAAACCGAAATAAGAGCCGATTGTATTTTCTTAGCCATTTTGGAATGTTTTGCTATTAATGGTATGTAATTCTATGGACAGGTGTGGCCATAGATTATGGTTGTGAAAACGAAAGTGCAAAATTAGTGCTTTTTTGTAATACGTCAGCATTTTTAGGTAAACATTCAAAAATGCCGGGTATTGAACCCAAAAACATGGTTTCAGAAGATTTTGAGTAGTATTGGTCAGTTAATTATTAGTTGGCACATCGCAAAAAAATACAAATTTTTTTAACTGGAATAGTGCCTGTATTAGAGCCGGGGTTTCCAGGTTATTTCTTCGCTGCCTAGTTCCTGTGTCATTTTGCGCGATAACACGAACAGATAATCAGACAGCCGATTCAGGTATTTTACAACCATTGGGTTTACCTCTTCTTCTTCTGCCAAACGAATCACCAGCCTTTCGGCTCTGCGGCACACCGTACGCCCCAGGTGTGCATAAGATACCGACTGATGCCCTCCGGGCAGAACAAAGGCACGCAAAGGGGATAATTCGGTATCCATTTTATCCATTTCTTTTTCCAGTAGTGTAATGTCTTCATCAAACAGGCTGGGTATTGGTTTTTTTCTTAATTCTTCCGGCTCTGAGGCCAAATCAGCGCCGATAGTAAAAAGCCTGTCCTGAATTTCTTTCAGCACATCCCGTCTTGGTTCGTTCACGGGTTGGTCTCTTATCAGGCCTATCCATGAGTTCAACTCGTCTACCGTGCCGTAAGATTCAATCTTCAGGGCGCCTTTGCTAACCCTGCGGCCTCCTACAAGTGCGGTTGTGCCTTTGTCGCCGGTTTTGGTATATATTTTCATTTGCCTGTTAAAAAGTCTTTATAAGTACTGCACTCGTCTATTAACTGAGAAGCATAGTTGGTGCTTTGATATTTTGTTTTCAGAAGATTGAAATATGTGGCGTATTTTTCTCTTCGTAAATTCTCCAGCGTTTTGTTTATCTCTTTTTCTTTTCTGGTGCGTTCATCGTCGGGTAAAAGATAAAGGCCGTCATACAAGGCAGTATAAACCAACTCGTATCTGATTTTCTGACAGGCTGCGGCCAGATAACAGGCCTTTGCGGCATCTTCAGCAGTTGGGGCGGTTTTCATGGCCTTGTCAAAATACGCCAGCGATTTTGCTGAGGTGTAATAATCGTCCTTTTCATTTCTCTGTTCTCCGCCGCTCCATCCTCTTCGTTGCAGAATCCAGCTATTCCCAAAATAGCTCATATTATAGCTGCCACAACCCAACAACAACCAGCTTTGGTAGTCGGCAGGGTTTTTATTGACTTTTTCTTGCAATTCGGCCATTCGAAGCGCAAATGAAAGGGGCGTAACTCTTTGTTTGGGGTTGGTATCGCCTTGCCCGTCGAGATGAAAAGGGTTTACATCCAGATACGTCTTGAATGGCTCTGCCTGCCACGTTGCAGGTGAAATATGCTGCCATGCCTCTGCTGCTTTGGTGTATTGATGTTCTGCCAGCGCCCTTCTGCCTAAAACAGTGTAGAGGTAATCATTGGTCAACCCGGTTAGTTTTATTAATCTTTTATCAAAATCATTCTGATTTTTACTGCTGAAATAACTGATAACACCATAAATAGTGGCCGAAGAGGTAGAGTCTTCAATGGCATACTGGTCGGCATTGCTCATAAAATAGGCAGTTAGCGTATTGCTATCGGTTTGTTTGGAATACCCCAGCTGAGAGGAAGTTAGCATTGATAATAGAAAAGCTTTGGCTGTGCTTTCAGAAGAAGGTATGAACTTTTTGTTTTTTTTGCCGAAACATCCTGAAAGCCACCCGAGCGTTTTGTTTTCTTTAGGTTTAGAGACAGCCGCTTCCATTTTCCGGCCATTGGCTTCTGTAAATTCATCGGTTACGGGCTGGCCGCGATATTTAGCTGCAAGTATCCGGCAGGCGGCGTTAAAGTTATTAGCTACCCTGAAATTGCGCGAGTTGGAGAAGCGTTCCAGCAAGAGTATTACCTTTCTTTCAATTTCGGGTGTTATATGTTCTGTTTCGCTGACAAGTAATGTCAGTTCCTGCATAGCTATCTGGTCTTGCAGGGCTTTATTGGTAGTAGGTATGGCTTTTGCTTTTTGCAATAAGTCAGCTGCTTTTTTGTAGTCTCTGGCAATAAATGTGAGATAAGCAGCTGATGTATACCAGAAAGGTGATGTTTTTAGTGAAGGATTTTCTGCAGATTCTAATGAGAAATTCAATAACTTATTGAAATACCCCGGAGCATCGGTTTTCAGATTAGCTTTTTTAAGCGAATCCAGGTTCCAGTACGCATATTTCAGGTCTTCGCGGGTATTAAAAAAGAAGTCCTCATTTTTATTGATTTCACGCGCCATTACAAATTCAAGTAAGGGGCTGTTGGCATTCAGGTCTCTGATTTGTTCCATCATCGGCAGGCCATCCTGAAATGGCAGCACAGCAGTGGCGGCATATATATTGGCTCGTTCGGCATCGGTTTTGCAAAGTTTCAATGCCTCGTCTTTCAGCTTGGGCAGGTAGGTTCTCAGGCTCAGATACGCCTCTTTGCGGCGAGTTGGGGCATTAACAAAAATCTGAGAGAACTGGTAATATGCCTGTGTTGAGTCGCCGGCATGCACATAAGCCCCGGCCATGCGCGCACAAGCCCAATCGCTGATGAATGTCTTCGTCGGCAAAGATTTTACTAAAGAATTGTAAAAGTCAATGCTTTGTTGGGGCTTACCGGCCATATCGGCCACTTTTACAGCCTGGTAGGCCAGCCGTTCTTTTATAAAGGCATCTGTGCTTTGGTTGTATTCAGACTTTATCAGGTTTAACCAGGCCTCAAAGTCGGGTTTAGTGGCGGTTCCGCCTGCTTCTGTAGCGATGTCAGCAACGGCTATTTTTTTTGAAAACTCCAGATATTGTAGTGCATGCAAATTACCTTTTTCCTTAAGCGCCTGGCTTAGGCCTGTAGTAGTTTTGCTGCCATATCTCGGGTAAAGTTCTTCCGTTACAATACTATCTTCAATGCCAGCGTAATTGGCCCATGCTTTGGTATTGGCAGCTTCTGCAGGGTCTGTTGGTGAGTCAGCATACCAATCAGAATCATCATACAAAAACTGAGGGGTAAAGTTGTAAGGATGGAATGCAGCCTCATTACGGGCGCTTTCAGGCATGAAGAAACTCTTGAACTCGTCGTAGTCGAAGGGTTGAGGCCCACAGGCCATTAATAGTAAAATAATGACAGATTTAGTCCGGTAACCCAAACGAAAGAAAGATCTGGCAGAGCTGCTCATGGCTGTAATGAGATGTAATTTCAGGGTCTAAATAATAGAATACAAATGTAAGTTTTTGTGTGGAAATTTGCTTGCTTATTGCCTTCGAACCTTTCAAAAGTTCGTCATGCGTTACTTCTTCTGTTCGTATCAGGTCGCCTTTACGTAACGACATTCCAAAGGCATAAGTATCAGTTTCTACATCATATCGGTTGCCGTCTTTTCTTAAAAAAGTTTGCCTGTTCAGCGTGGCTTCGTCCAGCTTATTAACAACTGTCATGAAGCGATTGTTTCGATAAAAAACCGCCCACCTGAATATCGGGAAGGCAACATCCAGCGCCAGGGGATATTTGCTGAGCGTGGCTGTGTACTGCGAAGCCGCGTTGAGGTCAAAAATAGAGTTTTTGATGTTGGGGTTTTTCCAGTCAGACATATTGTAAAACATCAGCATGCCTCTGTCAACAGGCGGGATACCCGTTTTGTGCGCAAACTTGATTTGGTGTAAACGAATAGTAGCCGAGAGGGTTTTATCCAGGTTTTGTTGTTTCAGTAATTCAAGTAAGCGAAAATATTTCTGCCTGGTGCTGATAGTCCAGTCGCAATCAATTTGGATTTCATTAAAATACAGACCCGACCATACCTTCATCAACTGAGTTTGCATGAAGTCTGCCAGGTTCTTTATATCGGCATACGTTAATTGTTTGAGGGTCTGGTTGGTAATAAAAACGGCAGGGACCAGCGTAATGGTTTTAGGAGGCAGGTCATCAAACTGTACAGGGGCTTTTGTGGCAGGCGCATTGGCTTTAAAATCCCAGTCTATATCAAAGGCTTTAATGTAAAGTTTGTTGATATGGCAGGTATCAAGTGTTTTTTTGTCGGCTTCGGTCAATTTAAACGACGATTTCCAGTAATAAAACCCTCTGGTCAGGTCTTTGGGTGGTGTATCTGTTCTGCAGGACTGAATAAGCAGAACAATCAAAAACAGGTGAAATCGCATAAACAGGTGCCCACTTAAAAGTTTGCCAAATATACAAAGGGGTAGAATGAAAAAAGTTTTTTTGAGAAAAATCTAAATCTGTAATGTACCTTTGCCATTAAAATTGGTCGTGCTACCCGATGCATTTGTTTTAGAAAGTGATTTGCAGAGTAGCCTGTAAATCAAAAATTTCCTTCTGATGTCTATATCAAATATATTTTTCAGCTTGTGGCGTAAAGTATCTATGCCATTTTTAGCTATTACTTTAATTGTTTGTTATTTTACTTTTCCTGATGACGTAGCCGTTCATCATACTTCATCCGGCAGGCCTGATGACTTCATTAGCAAGCAAGACTTCTTTTATATCGCTTTTGGTACCATCATCGTATTTAATTTTCTGCTGAACCTGCTCAAAAGCCAGGTACTAAGATTGAATTTTGCACAGCTAAACCAGAAAAGCCTGTGGGCCAAAAATACAGATGCGTTGAGACAGTTGCTAGCCACCTGGTTTGATGTTTTCATAGCGGTTATTAATACCTATATGATTTTCTTTTTGCTGGCGCTGAGCCGTGTGAATCGTTCGGAAGACCAGAAACTGGATATTAATTACGACTGGTTTGTTTTGGCTGGTGCAGTTATTTTGCTTGTGGTTATATTTTATCTGCCCGTTAAATTATTGTACACCAATCCTGAAACAAAGGAATAAGTGTAGCCTATAGATTCGGAAAGTATGATAACCCTTGATTTAGATAAATATACGTATCATCTGCCAGATGAGCGAATCGCCCGGTTTCCGGTTGAACCCCGTGACGTGTCTAAACTACTGGTTTACAAAGACTCTTTAATAAGCGAAGACCGTTTCTATAACCTGGCAGCGCATCTGCCGAAAGAATCTTTTCTGGTTTTCAACAACACAAAAGTGATTCCCGCTAGGCTTTATTTTCAAAAAGAAAGCGGAGCGTTGATTGAGATTTTCCTGCTGAATCCTGTTGCACCTTCCACGGTCATATCGCAGGTAATGGAAACGCGCGATACCTGTACGTGGGCCTGCATGATTGGTAATAAGAAAAGGCTGAAGGGCAGGCTGACGGGTAAATATAGTGTTCATACTAAAGATGATCTGGAACTGGTAGCAGAACTGGTTGACAACGAAAAAAACTATGTGCAGTTTACCTGGAATAACCCTGAACTGACCTTCGCAGAGATTGTTCGGTTTTTTGGCCAGATTCCGTTGCCACCTTACCTGAAACGAGAAACCGAAGAGAAGGATTACGATACCTACCAGACCGTTTATTCTAAAAACGACGGTGCCGTGGCTGCACCCACAGCAGGGCTGCATTTTACCGAAAAAGTGTTGTTCGACCTGGTTACTAATGATATTGAATACGATTTCATAACCCTGCACGTAGGAGCAGGGACGTTTCAGCCCATTAAGGTGCAGAATGTGGTAGAACACCAGATGCACTCTGAACAGATTGTGTTTGAAAAAGACTTTATAAAAAAACTGCTTGCGAATAGGGCATTTGTGATACCAGTGGGCACAACCTCTATGAGGTCGCTTGAAAGCCTGTACTGGTTTGGCGTAAAACTATTGGAAGGGAATGAGACTTTCTTTATTGAAAAGCTGTTTCCGTATCAATGGCAGAACGAAGTCAGCATTGAGGCATCGTTGCAGGCTGTGTTGAACTACATGGACCTGAAAAACATAGAACAACTGATTGGCGAAACCGAGATTTTCATTTTTCCGGGCTATCAGTTCAGAATCTGTAAAGGAATTATTACCAATTTTCATCAGCCCGACTCAACCCTTATTCTGCTTGTAGCAGCCTTGGTAGGCGATAACTGGAGAACAATCTATGATTTTGCGCTTGAAAATAACTTTCGTTTTCTCAGTTATGGTGATTCTTCGCTACTGATTCCGTAATTTTGCCAATCAAATTTCGTTATGGTTTAAAACCGCTATTCTAAAAATATCCTTAATATCCGCTGATGGAACAAATACACAGTCAAAAGCAATCAAAAAATACACTTACAGTAGGTCTCACTTCGCTGCTTCTTATCGTTAGTTTGCTATCATCTGCCCAGATACGGCCATTGAGCCAGTATGGCTTTAAGGTGGGTACGGGTATATCGAAAACAATTATTGTTGATAACCCCAGTAATATTATACCCAAGTTCAGAAATGACTACAATGCGGGTTTGTTCTATCGTCTTAATCTGAAGAAATTCAGTATCCAGCCAGAAGTATATTATCAGGTAAGAGGGGGCAGCTTCAAGGCTTCTACCAATTTTGCCGAAACCGGCAATACCATTTTACGTAATCAGTACCGGTACATTAGCGTACCTGTGTTATTTGGTTATGAGGTAGCCAAAAATATTTCAATTGTGGCAGGGCCAGAGTACGGCTATGCCATAAATGCCGGAACCAGCCGGGGGCCATATAACCAGCATGACCTGAACGTAGTAGGTGGCCTGCGAATTGATATGTTGGATGTGGCTCATTTGTTTAGTATTAATATCCGGTATGTTCATGGTTTATCTAATACAACCAATAAAACTTACACCCCGACTGGCAAGGCCCCGATACCTTTGGAGTTCCAGAACAGAACGCTTCAGATTTCGGCAACTTATAATTTCAGCGATTATTTCAACTGGTGGAGGAAACACGGCGACAAGAAAAAAAAGAAATAAATTTAGTAACGATGATTTGTTAAATCGTTTGTAAGTTTGCAACAGAAATAAGTGCCACGCCCCGCAAAGCGTGGCACGCTTATTAAATATACGTTTTAAATTTCCCGCCGCTTGCGGGCGTGCCGACGAATCGGTTGAGTATGAATTTTATTGAAGAATTACGCTGGCGTGGTATGTTGCAAGACGCCATGCCGGGCACAGAAGACCAGCTGAACAAAGAAATGACCGCCGGGTATATCGGGTTTGACCCAACGGCCAGGTCGTTACATATAGGTAATCTGGCAACTGTTATGTTGCTGAAACATTTTCAGCTGGCAGGCCACAAACCTTATGCACTGGTAGGCGGAGCAACCGGAATGGTGGGTGACCCCTCAGGTAAATCGGCCGAGCGTCAGTTTTTGTCAGAAGAAACACTGAAAGAAAACCAGGATGCCATTCGTGCGCAATTGTCTAAATTTCTGGATTTTGATTGTGGGGTAAACTCGGCCGAGATTGTAAATAACTACGACTGGTTTAAGGAAATAGGCTTTTTGCAGTTTCTGCGCGAAGTAGGCAAGTATCTGACGGTTAATTACATGATGTCTAAAGACTCTGTAAAAAACCGTTTGCAAACCGGTATTTCGTTCACCGAGTTTTCATATCAGTTGTTGCAGGGTTACGATTACTACTGGCTATATAAAAATAAAGGCGTACGTATTCAGATGGGTGGTTCTGACCAGTGGGGTAACATCACAACCGGTACAGAGCTTATCAGAAGAAAAGAATCGGCCATAACCGGCGAAGATAACAGCGAGGATGCGGCAGATTATCAGGCATTTGCACTGACTACTCCATTAGTAACCAAAGCAGACGGAACCAAGTTTGGTAAGTCTGAAGGTGGTAACGTATGGTTAGATGCGGGCATGACCTCGCCTTATGCTTTCTATCAGTTCTGGCTTAACCAGAACGACGCCGATGTGCCGCGTTTATTGCGGGTATTTACTTTATACTCAAAAGCTGAAATTGAAGAGATTGAAAAGCAGCATGCCGAAGCGCCGCATCTGAGAATTGCCCAGAAGGCTTTAGGTAAAGATGTAACCATACGGGTACACGGTGAAGCGCAATATGAGCTGGCCGTGAAGGCGTCTGAGGTTTTATTTGGTAAAGCTACACTTGAAACCCTGCAAAGTCTGGACGAAAATACCTTTACCAGTGTTTTTGAAGGTGTGCCACAAACTGAAATCAGCAAGGAAGAATGGGATACCTGCACCAACGTGCTTGATTTGATATCGGTAGTAACCCGCAATGAAGTATATGCCTCTAAAGGCGAAGCCCGCAGAGCCATACAGGGTAACGGGGTGAGCATTAACAAAGAGAAAATTACCGACGAGAAACTGGCGTTATCGTCTTTGCAATTACTGCAGGGCAAATATCTGCTGGTAGGTAAGGGCAAGAAGAATCATATTGTGAAAATAAGCTGATACCGGCAGCCGCCGGCTGATGCAGCAAATAAAAATATTACCAAAGATTATTAGTTATTTTATTGATTGATTTGGCAAGAATAAAAAAACTATCTATCTTTGCAACCCCAAAGGATTTTTGGTAATATACACGGGCATAGTATAAGGGTAGTACGAGGGTCTCCAAAACCTTTGGTCTGGGTTCGAATCCTGGTGCCCGTGCAAGTAAAAAGAACATAAAAATTTTATGGTAGAATTTTTCAAAAACTCTTGGGTAGAAGTAACCAAAGAGGTAACCTGGCCAAAGTGGAGTGAGCTGCAATCAAGTGCTACACTTGTATTGGTGGCATCAATTATTTTTGCTTTGGTTGTGGGTGTTATTGATTTTTTGATTGAGAACGGTCTCCGTTTGTTTTATCAATCAGTGTAAAACCTTAAATTTTTGCTAACGATGAGCGAAATTAATTGGTATGTTGTAAGAGCAGTTTCGGGGCAGGAGAAGAAGATTAAGTCCTACATCGAGAATGAAGCCATTCGTCGCAAATTAAGTGATCTGGTTCCTACAATTTTAATTCCATCGGAAAAAATAACCGAAGTGCGTAACGGTAAAAAACGTGTACGTGAGAAAAGTTATTTTCCGGGCTATATTCTTGTGAATGCCGACCTGAACAATGGTGAGGTATTGCACATGATTAAAAGTATGCCGGGTGTTATTGGCTTTCTTGGCCGTAACAACGGTACCTCAATGACTCCGGAGCCTCTTCGTCAGTCAGAAATTAACCGTATCTTAGGTGTACAGGAAGAGGTTATAGGTGAGGTGATTTCTCCAACATTAACGTTCACCAAAGGCGAGAATGTAAAAGTTATCGACGGGCCATTCAGTGGTTTTGACGGTACTGTGGAAGAAATAAACGAAGACAAGAAAAAACTAAGCGTAAGCGTAAAGATTTTCGGTCGCAGTACTCCTGTAGAACTTGGTTACGTACAAGTAGAAAAGATGTAATACAAGATATTATTCGCACAAAAGTCCCTTCTGCCCAGGTAGAAGGGACTTTTGTTTTTAGGTTATACCTGGCTCATAAAGCATCTATCTGTCGCTTTATTACCTTTTTGTCAGCCTGTGTTTTGGCTAATTGATACGCCTGCTCAAAGTGATTTCTGGCTTTAGCTGTATCGGTATCTTTGTATAACTCACCCAAAAGGGTAAAGTAATAGGGGTTATCGGGCAGATTCAATTTCCCGGCTTCGATAATAGCTTTTGCTTTGCCATGCACCTTAGAGAACGCAAAGGTGCGGTTCAATGCCGCTATGGGCGAATATTCCAGCATCAGAAGCTGGTTATAAAGCTTTAGTATTTGCTCCCATTTTTCAAAAGTATCGGCTTTAAAGGTATGCCAGTAGGCAATGCCTGCTTCCAGATGATATCTGGACACCTGTTGGCCTTTAGAAGCCAGGTGCAGGTAATTCATCCCCTTTTCAATCAATTCTTTGTTCCATAGACTCTCATCCTGTTCCTGGTATAGAATTATTTCTCCGTTTGCATTTTTACGCGCCTCAAACCTTGAGGCATGAAAACACATCAATGATAGCAAGGCGTTTGCCTCCGGTTTGTTAGTGGTTTCATTCTCAATGAGCATATAGGTAAGCCGCATGGCTTCCAGGCAAAGGTCATTACGGAGAACAGCATCCTGGCTTTCGGAATAATAACCTTCATTAAAGAGCAGATACAGGGTGCGCAGCACAGCATTTAGTCGGCTGGGTATCTCAGTTTCAGGTGGAAACTCAATGGCTACTTTTTCGGTTCGCAGTTTCTCCTTAGCTCTGTAAAGCCGTTTATTGATGGTTTCTTTATTAGTCAGAAAAGCCGTGGCTATTTCATCTATACCAAAACCGCAAAGAATGCGCAATGCCAGCCCTATCTGCGCTTCAATAGCAATAGAGGGGTGGCACACAGCAAAGAGCATCTGTAGCTGGCTGTCTGTCATGTTTTTGTCTGACAGGTCAATTTCTACCTCCTGGCTCCCTGTTGCTTCTGATGAAACCAAAGGGCCCACTTTTTCATTAAAAATCAGATTACGGGCAATGATATTCCTGGCCTTGTTTTTAGCAACCGCATAGAGCCAGGCGGTAGGGTTGGGCGGGATACCCTGGTAAGGCCATGTTTCAAAGGCCAGCAGAAAGGTATCACCGGCTATGTCTTCGGCGGTTTCAATATGTGCTATACCCATCAGTTTTGACAACACCACGGTTATCTTCCTGAACTCGGTTCTGAACAAATGTGGTATGAGTTCCTGATGCTGCATAGGGTTTGGGTGAGCCCTTACCATTACGGGAAGGGCTGCGCTGATTTTTAATGAACACCATCACCTTTGGCCACTTTTCTTACTTCTACGGTGTTGCCTTCTCCCTGCAAAACAGGGCATCCTTTAGCAAATTCAACGGCTTCGTCTATCGATTCGGCTTTTACAATAATGTATCCCCCGAGTGTTTCTTTTATATCACCAAACGGGCCATTGGTTACTACGTTGTTATGATGTACTACTTTGGCGTGGTCGTGAGGCAGGCCGTTGCCACCTACAAATTTGTTCTGAGCCGCAATGCTGCCAATCCAGTCCATAGTTTGTTTCATCCAAACCTGCATTTGTTCGGGAGATGCCACCTTGCTGCCATCTTCATGTCTGAAAATCAATAGGTATTCGTCCATTTTTTTAATCGTTTAATGGTTTTGAAATGTTTTCAGTAACATAACAATTGAGTTGAAGCGGATTGGACAAGGAAATTGAAAATTATTATAAAAATACCAATGCCTGTTATGGTAGCCATTAATCCTTCACAATCCTCAATTTAGAAGCATTCTGCTGGCTGAGTGTTATGTATGTAAGATTGACAGCTGTGAGCCTTAATTCTGTTTGCACACGTGCGAGACAGGTAAGTGCGCTTGATTTATTGATGCGCGCAATAACATGGTTAAAAGAACAACTTGGGTCTAGCACATAATTACAGGCCTTATTGGTTGTGAGTGTAAGATTCTCAATTTCGCAGCTAACAAAGCGGATATAACTGCTCCGGCTATTGACTGTAAGTCTATTAGTGGCAAAGTCTGAGAAAATGGTCTGGGTGGCTTCGCCCCAGTAAGATTGTAAATCGGGCGAATGCAGGTAAATCTGTCTTTGTATGGGCTTTTCTTTGGTTGATTTGGGAGTTTTAAGGGTGTGTATGATCAGGGTATCGCCTTTAAAAGTTATTTCAACATATTTCATGAAATTGCGGTGCATTTCAATATATGATTTCCGGTCGGCCTCCAGATACACTT
Organism: Emticicia sp. 21SJ11W-3; assembly: GCF_024138715.1. Lineage (GTDB taxonomy): Bacteria > Bacteroidota > Bacteroidia > Cytophagales > Spirosomataceae > Emticicia > Emticicia fluvialis. Next base: position 4,290,880 of record NZ_CP092074.1, on the reverse strand, counting down.
TCACAGGGCCAAGGTCGCAATTAACCACTACATGTTTAAAGGGTCTCAAAACTATTTTTTTGAAGGGGGGCTGTTGAGCCAGAGAGTCATATTCGGCAAGGACTTCAACTTCTTTTTTGTTTTTGGGGAGGCTGAAATAATACCAGATACCACTTGCAATAACAACCAATACCATAATACTATTAAACCACCTGCGCTTGCTTACCATTTTTAAATTTTTAACTGAGACCAGAAAAGAATATGGCTTATTAATGCCTGTAAATATGGTTTAAACGAATTTCTAAAATGGCTTAGTATTTCAATTCGGTTTTCAGAAAATCAATAATCTTGTCTTTGATGTAGGCTTCATCAAACATTTCGCCGTAATGCGGCGCATCTTTTACAATAATCAGGTGATTTTTTACATGCAATAACGTTAGCCATGAGCTCAGTAGTTTAGACTGATTCTGTGGAACAGATGGGTCTTTTTCGCCCTGAATAATCAGGAATGGCGGGTCATTTTTATCTATATAAGTAACAGGGCTGGCCTGTTTTGCCAGGTCTGGTCGGTCAATTGGTGAGGCGCCAAGTAGCATACTTACGGCATCAACTGTGCCTTTGGGTTGTTCTGGTTTTAGCATGGCCAGAAAATCAGCAGGCCCGTAAAAATCTACCACAGCAGCAATTCTGAATGAGTTTTTGCTTCCGGCAGCCAAAAACGAAGGCACACGATTGTTATGCGAAAGCGCCAGCAAAGAAGCCAGATGTCCACCCGCCGAAAAGCCCATCAGAGCTATATTGTCTTTGTTATAACCATATTTTCCGGCATTCTGATATAGAAACTCAACTGCCTGATTACAATCTTGTATTTGTGCCGGAAAAACAGCCTGTGTGCTGTGGCGGTAATCAATAGAAGCAAGAGCAAAACCATTATTGAGCAGCGCATGAATGGTCTTCTTCATGTAGCTCATGTCGGCATATTTATCGTTCTGCATCCAACCACCACCATGCACCCATACTACCAGCGGCATACCGGCTTTGGCATTGGCAGGTAAGTAAATATCCAACAGATGCTTTTGCAGGGTATCTTTAGCGTAAGGTATATTGCCATGAAGCCGGGTACCTGCCGGAAAAAACGAGATAACCTTATTTGCTGGCTGCCCGAATGCAAAAGAGGAAATTAAAATGCATAAAAGCAGCGAAGTAACCGGGCTTTTCATGATTTAACTATTGGTTTAAATTATAAATATAAACAAAATGCCCGATTGGGCAACAAAGTTAGTCAATTACATGCCCACAAAACTGAGCGGTGTTGTCAATAATTTTACCTCCTTTTCTAAAACCCAGGCCACAGGCTTCGCCTGCAAAAAATACTCCTGCCTGATAATATTTACCGGCATTATCTTTCAGAAATTCGGTGTATTCCTGAAAAACAGTGTTCTGTTCAAAGTATTCACCGTCTTTATGTTCAAGAGATGCACCGTCGGCTGTCAGGATTCTCACGTTAGCTCCTTCACGGCCAAACAACACTTTTTCTACGCTGGCTTTGCCAGCAAGCGCTTGAGATTCCGTCTGTAATAAAAGCGGGTGGTCTGGGTTTAGCTCCCATAAAACTTTCAGAATACACTTCGACTGAAACAACAGGGTATAGGCCGGGTTTAGTACCACCGCTTTTTGTTTAATAACTATTTCGGTCAGTATATCTGTCAGTTCAGGTTCGTCCCAGCCAATATATTCCCACGGAATCAGCTTAAACCAATAGTCATATCTGGTAAAGCTGCCATCTTTAGGGTTTTGTTTGTAGATACCTTCAATGGCAGAAAACTCCACCTCGTCTATATATTCAAAAGCTACTTCAAATCCTGCTTCTCTGGCGGCCTCTCCCAATACCTGCATATTGGTGTCGTCTTCCGGGAAATCTCTCATGGTAGAGATTAACAGAGAAGGCTCAAAGCCGGGATTCTCAATCTGCACTTGCCTGAAGTTCTCTACCAGACTTTCGTAAAGCGTATTAAACTGACGGCTTTCATCCAGATTATTGGCTTTCAACGATGCCCACTGAATAATGGCGGTTTCTGGTATGCAGGTGGCGGTATCTGCATTAAATTCTATCAGCTTTATGGGCTGTCCATCCAGTCCGCCGCTTAGGTCAAATCTGCCATATAAATGCCAGTGTTTGTCGGCGTCCCATGAGTATCTTACCAGTCTGTGCAGATTTTCAGGTATGCCCAGTTCTTCCAGCCGGTTGTTATCCAGCACGTGCTGAGCGGCTTCAATGAAAAGTTCGTATAGCTCGTTGGCTCCTTCATAATATGCTTCAGCTTCCTGTTCAGTAACTATTACGGCATCATCTGTAATATACGGCAATGTATCTTCACCCAACATCCAGTCCCAACCGGCATTTCGTAATGAGGTTTGAGGTGGTATCAGTAATTTTCTAAATTTCATGTATCAGATATATTTATGAATGATGGCTGCCGTGGCTTGAACTGCGGAAAAACCCGGTTTTGCCACCCACCGGCCTGGCCATAGTGGTTCTTGAATGGTTAATGCTCTGGTGGATTTCGCCTGAGCGCTGAAAGGCAGCCGTGGTAGCATAGTACCTCATCATACCGCCGCCATAGTATCCATGTCTGCGATGAGAAGAAGAATCTCTTCTTGAACCTGAGCTTTGGCTGAAACCGTTAGAGGTGTTGATGTCTGGCCTGTATTGGGCATAATTGGGGCTCATGGTTTTGGCTAGCAGGTAGCCCATACCTCCATATAGCAAGGCATTAGATAGATTGTTGTTCTGCCCTATGTGGCTGGCATTTGTACGTACCTCATTATCAATCAAAGCCTTTACTGCTCTGGGCGAAAGTGTATCCTTTTTGCCATCCAGATAAGTTACAATGGCTTTTGAGCTATCGGCCGGCACTTCAATCTCGTCGGTAATTTTAAACTCACCTTTAGCCGTTTCAGTTATATAAGTTCTTACCCCTTTTGTAAAAACCTCTACTTCTTCATATTCATAGTCGCTGTCAGAGTCGTTGTTGCAACTCTGCACGGTAAAGCTGCTTCCTAAAACAGCCAGTGCCAATGTACTGCTGATGGTAATATCCTTTACTTTCCTGATGAAAGCACGGGTACTAATGGGTGTCATAATTCGGTTTAGTTTTGAGTAACAAAGGTTTCCTAAAAGTAAAGATAAACAAAGCAGGATTGGAAGAACGGTTATTTCTACTAAAAATGTGGGTAAAAATTGATGTAGCAAGTCTGAAAACGTTTGGAATTATTTAGAGAAGCAGTTTGTTGATGCTTTATAACCTACGACATTTCCAAAGAAAAATCTGATGAAACTTCTTTTACATTATTTAAGCCGCTACCGTTGGCAGGTGGTGCTGGCATTGTTTCTGGCGGCTGTTAACCAGACTTTCTCTTTACTGGATCCATATATTTTTGGGAAACTGATTGATAAATACGCCAATCGGGCCAAAGATTTTGCCGAACCTGACTTTATGAAAGGGGTACTGCTGATGCTCCTGGCCATTATCGGTGTGGCTATGGTAAGCCGTATTGCCAAAACGTTGCAAGACTACGTTGTAAACATGGTAATTCAGAAACTGGGCGCCAGTGTGTTTACTGATGGCCTCAGGCACACCCTTAAATTGCCTTATCAGCAATTTGAAGACCAGCGAAGCGGAGAAACACTATCTGTTTTGCAGAAAGTGCGTACCGATTCTGAGAAGTTTATTACCTCTTTTATTAATGTGGCGTTTACGTCTCTGGTGGGTATTGTTTTCCTGACTATCTATTCGTTAAGTGTTAATTCATGGCTGATAGCTATATACTTTACAGGTGCCTTTTCACTGGCAGCCCTTACGAGGGTACTGAGCAGGAAAATAAAGGAGATTCAGGGTGTTATTGTAAAAGAAACAACGGCACTGGCTGGTACCACAACTGAATCATTACGGAATATAGAGTTAATTAAAAGCCTTGGACTAACAGCGCAGGAAATTAAACGATTAAACCAAAATACGTTCAAGATTCTTCAACTGGAGCTTAAAAAAGTACGAGGCGTGCGCAGTATTAGTTTCATACAGGGTACGTTTGTTAATTTTTTGCGCCAGTGTATCCTGTTTATTTTATTGTTCCTGATATTCAGAGATCAGATGACGGTAGGGCAGTTATTGAGTTTACAGTTCTATTCGTTTTTTGTGTTTGGCCCTATGCAGGAAATTGGCAATGTGATTATTGCGTATCGGGAAGCTGAGGCCTCATTAAATAACTTTGACAAATTGCTGAAAAAGCCGATTGAAGTAACGCCTGAGTTTCCGACACATCTGGGTGTGGTAAGACATCTGAAATTTGACAATGTGAGTTTTAAGCATTTAACTGCAAACGCTAATGCATTAGACCAAGTGAACTTTGAAGTAAACGAAGGGCAAACAGTTGCTTTTGTGGGGCCTTCAGGCTCTGGCAAAACCACTTTGGTGAAGTTGCTGGTAGGTTTGTATAATCCGTCAAGCGGGGTAATTCATTACAATAACCTGCCGTCAGACAGGATCAATATTGAAGAGCTACGCACACAGATTGGGTTTGTAACGCAAGATACACAGTTGTTTTCTGGCACAATTAAAGAAAACCTCTTGTTTGCACATCCAACCGCCACTGATGATGAAATTATGGAGGCACTCAACAAAGCTGCCTGCCAGACATTGCTTGCCCGTGCCGATAATGGCATTGAATCAGTTATTGGAGAAGGTGGCATTAAGATTTCGGGTGGTGAAAAACAAAGACTTTCTATTGCCAGGGCATTGTTGAGGAATCCGAAAATTTTTGTTTTTGATGAGGCTACCTCTGCCCTCGATTCACTTACCGAAGAAGAAATTACCAATACCGTAAAAGCTGTAACAGCGCTGGGAGATTACATTACCGTTATGATTGCGCACCGCCTGAGTACCGTTATGCACGCCGACAAAATTTTTGTTCTGGAGCAGGGCCGTATTATTGAAGTAGGCAGGCATGAAGAACTGCTGGCCGAAAAAGGTTTGTACTATGCTATGTGGAGACAGCAGATAGGGGAGCGGAAAAACACGCTGGCAGTAGCCTGAAACAGTTGAATTTGCGAATAAAAAATGCCCCTGATTGCTCCGGGGCATTTTTTATTGGTTTCGCATTACCTTGGTAATCTCGTTCAGTTTCTGCACTTTGTCCTGAAAATCGCCTTTCAGTTTGTTTCTGATGGCCTGTAGGTTGTCGAGGGTTTCCTGAAGATTATCAGGTAAGATTTCCTCCAGTATTTCTCTGAAACGCTTGGCAAAAGTCGGCGACTTACCATTGGTTGAAATGGCGATTTTTAAATCATCTTTCTGCACAACCGAGCTCAGGTAAAAATCGCACAGGTCGGGTGTATCAGCAATATTAACCATTATTTTTCTGGCTTTGCAATCTATCTGTACCTGTTGATTCACCGATTTATCATCTGTTCCGGCAATTACCAAATCAATGCCATGAAGGTACTGGCTGTCATACTTTTCAAAAACAAGGGTCAGGTCATGGCTTTGTGCCAGATGCCTGATTTCTTCTCTTATCTCAGGCGCTACCAGTGTGATTTTCGCTTTGGGTGAGTTTTTCAATACGGCTTCCAGCTTTTCAAGACCTACGTTTCCACCGCCTACTATAAGCGTATGCAGGTGCTCCAGTTTCAGAAATATTGGAAACAGCGTATTCATAATTAAATAGTAAAAGTTTTTTGAAGCAATTGCATCATTTTCTCCAGCCCTTCTTTATCTACCTCCGAGAAATCATCCAGTTCATCGCTGTCAACATCCAGCACCATAGCTACCTGGCCGGTGTGGTCAAAAACAGGTACTACGATTTCTGATTTTGAGGCCGAACTACAGGCAATATGCCCCGGGAATTGGTCTACATCAGGTACTATCACTGTTTCTCTTGTGCGGTAGCAATAGCCGCATACGCCTTTATCAAAATTAATGCGTGTGCAGGCTATGGGTCCCTGAAACGGCCCCAGCACCAATTGATTTTCTTTCTTTATATAGAAGCCTACCCAGAAAAAACCGAATGCCTCTTTCAAAACGGCCGCTATATTGGCCAGATTGGCAATGGTGTCTGTTTCTGTACTGATCAGCGCTTCTACCTGGGGCAACAGGCTGTCGTAAATCTCTTTGCGAGTTGCTGTTTGTGGTATATATAAGGTCTCGGCCATCAATTTCCGGTTTTAAAATTATTCTTATGCTTTCAAGGCTTTTCTTACCTCGGGGGCTACTACTGAGCCAAACAGCTCAATGGTTTTTAATATTTTGGCGTGAGGAATGTCTCCCTTTACCATCTGTGCCAGAAAGCGTGTATGGCCAAAAAGTTCTGACTGATAGAGTATTTTGTCGATTACCTGCTGCGGACTACCTACAAACAAAGGGCCGTCAGGTAAGCATGAAAGTTCGAAATGCTCACGGGTTATAGGCGACCACCCGCGTTCTCTACCCACCCGGTTCATCAGTTTTTCGTATGACGGCCAGAACTCGTCTTCCGCTTCCTGCGAGGTATCGGCAATATAAAACTGCGAGTTGATACCTAACTGAAAAGTGGCAGGGTTATGCCCGGCTTCTTTGAACGACTGCTTGTAAAGATTTACAAACGGCACATACTGGCTGGGTCTGCCTCCTAAGATGGCCAGTGTCATAGGCAGGTTCATTTTACCTGCTCTGATAGCCGATGCCGGAGTGCCACCCACTGCAAGCCAGATGGGCAATGACTCCTGAATGGGTCTTGGATACACACCCAATTTGTAAATGGGCGCTCTGTGTTTGCCTTTCCAGGTGATGATTTCCGACTGGTTGATTTTTGAAAGTAAATCGAGTTTTTCTATAAACAACTCGTTATAGTCTTGCAAATCATAACCAAATAACGGGAAAGACTCTGTAAATGAACCCCTGCCTGCCAGTATCTCGGCACGACCGTTAGAGATGAGGTCGAGCGTAGAAAAGTTCTGGAACGTGCGTACCGGGTCTGCAGAGCTTAAAACCGTTACTGAACTTGACAAACGTATATTTTTAGTAACCGCAGCAATGGCAGCCAAAGCCACTTCGGGCGCTGAAATGATAAAATCAGGGCGGTGATGCTCGCCTACTGCAAAAACGTCTAAGCCTACCTCGTCTGCCAGTTTGCCTTCTGCAATTAATTCCTGCATGCGTTCGTGTGCATTAACCGCTTTACCTGCTACACCATCAGGATGCACCTCGCCAAATGTACTGATACCTAGTTCCATGAAAATCTGTTGTGGGAGTTTTATGCCGGGATATTGACGTTATTGAAAAATCTTTTCAGATAGCTTTCTGATGCTTTAATCTGCCAGTTGGTTGACAAGTCGGCCAATGTTTGAATATGATTGTTGTTCACGAAAACAACCGTATCAGCAGCGATTAATCCGCTTTCTATGGCTTTTTTAGGCTGGAAAATAGAAAAAGTTTTTATTTCGCTACCATCAAGGTAGGCCTGCGAGCGGTCGAAGAAATCAACATTCAGTTGTTCGCCCAGTTCTTTAAACCAACGGGTTGAAGCATCTATTGAACAACCGCTGGCTTCGTACTGGCTTTCGTCAAGGGCAATAATTACAAAACGATTCAGCAGCACTTTTACTGAAGCTAATAGTGCAGTGCCGTGAGCCGCCCACTTGGTTACAACAGGTTGAAGTGTAGTTTCAACTAAAGAAACCTCATTATCGGTTAGTGTACGGTTAGCCTGGTATATCCAGATGCGCGCGCTCTGAGGTAATTGTTCAAAAGAAATATACATACTACAGGTTTTTATTCTGTTAGATAAACATTCAATCTGCCTGTAAAAGTTCTTTGAGCCTAGTATCTTATAGGGAAGTATTAAAGCGTCTGAAGCAGCAATTCGGCCAGATCATACACCTTCACCTCGTGTTCTTTTTCCTTGTTTTTCACGCCGTCAGACATCATAACCATACAGAACGGACAGGCCACGGCAATGGTTTTGGCTCCGGTTGCCAGGGCTTCTTCTATGCGTTCTACATTAATATCTTTAAAGCCTTTTTCCGGTTCTTTAAACATTTGTGCACCTCCGGCACCACAGCATAGCCCATTGGTACGGCAACGTTTCATTTCAACCAATTCTGCATCCAGCGTTGCCAGAACCTGGCGCGGCGCTTCATAAACATCGTTGGCCCGGCCCAAATAGCAGGAGTCATGGAAAGTAATTCGCTGGCCTTTAAATGTGCCGCCGCCTTCAATCTTCACGCGGCCGTCGTTGATGAGTTGTTGCAGATATTGCGAGTGGTGGATTACCTCATAATTGCCACCTAACTCGGGGTATTCGTTTTTGAGCGTATTGAAACAATGCGGACAGGCCGTTACTATTTTCTTAACGCCGTAGCCATTCAGCACCTGTATGTTCTGCTGGGCAAGCATCTGAAAGGTAAACTCGTTACCAGCCCGGCGGGCTGGGTCGCCGGTGCAGCTTTCTTCTGTGCCCAACACGGCAAAGTTCACCCCGATTTTATTCAGAATTTTTACAAAAGCAATGGTTACTTTCTTGTAGCGGTCGTCGAAAGAACCGGCACATCCAACCCAGAAAAGCACTTCAGGTTCTTTTCCCTGAGCGGCCATTTCTGCCATGGTAGGTACTTTATATTCTGTAGCGTCTGTCATAGTTTTGTCGTTAGTCGCCCCATCAGACTGAGGCTTATAGCAAAAATAGTATGCTTGCATAATATTTGCAATAATAGAGCAAAATATTATTAAAATGTGCAGTTAAGAATGCTGCCAATAAAAGTCTGCTGATTTGTTATGTCATTCTTCTACAAAAACAGCCTTTTATCAAAAAAAGCCTGGCATCGGGTCATTATCCATGTTTATTTGTTGCGTATTGAACCTGCGAGCCTATGATTCATTTATTTAATGAAGATGGAAACACCCTTGATGTAGTGAAAATGAATGGCAATTCGTTAGTTTTCTCATCACTAAGGCAATTTTATGAGCCCGTAAAATCGGAAGGGTTTGCCATCAAGTATGTGGTTGAAGGCATTGAGAGGTATCAGCTGAACGGACATAGCTACCCTATTACAGCAGGAGATTATCTGCTAACTAACGACACCTGCGAAGGCAAGGTTGAGGTTGATGAGAGACGAAACGTAAAAGGTATTTGCATTAACATAAGCCCCCGGCTGATAGCCGAAGTTATTGCCGGTTGGAAACGACCTGATACGCCCTTTAGTGATGCAGAATTGGGCAGTTTTTTTGTTTCGGCTCACTTTTTTGAAAGTGGTTATCGGGATACTGAAACCCTGCTTGGACAATACTTAAGACAACTTACCGCAACTGTTCGCAGTGGGTTAGCTGAGCAGGATAGTATTTCTGATGAGTTCTTTTACCCTATTGCCGAAAAAATTATACAAGACCAGCTTCCGGTTTTCAGACACCTGCGGGCTATACCAGGCGTAAAACCGGATACCAGAAAGGATTTGTACCGGCGTGTGCAAAAAGGACGAGATTATATAAACGCCTGCTTTATGTTGCCTTTGTCAATCAAAACTATTGCACAAGAGGCCTGCCTTTCAGAATACCATTTTTACCGTCTTTTCAAGGCAGTTTTTGGGATGTCGCCCAACCAGTATATCATTAAAAAACGGCTGGAATTTGGCAAAAGTATTTTACTGCAACACAGGTACGCTGTATCAGAAGCAGCAACGCAATCAGGCTTTGCCGATATATACACCTTCAGTAAGGCATTTAAAAGATATTTCGGTTTCCCGCCATCAGCATTTTTAAAAGGAAAGCGTTTTTAGGTTTTCAAAGCCAGATAGCGGCATTTTAAAGATGTAAAGTACGAATTAGCAGAATTTGACAAATTGATTTACGGGGTAATTGATACCTTTGGGTACAAAATTTTACTAATCCGAAAATCTTACTAATTATGAAAAAGCAAGAAGCGTTTCTTCAATCCAAAACTTTCAGGGTTCTGTTGGTTATTTCAATTGTGTACTGCACCATTGTAATATTCAAAGCCGGCTATGCCACGGGCCAATGGCTGTTTGCTGTACTTAATTAAGCATAAGCCACATTTATAGCATTACTAACGTTAAACACACACCATACATTATGATTAAAAAGCTATTACTATTATTAGTCGTCAGCATAACGGCAACCGCACAAAACGGAAACATTAAGGGTACAGTAAAGACCAGTAAAAATGAAGCCATTGTCGGGGCAACAGTTATGTTGTCGAAATTCCCGAAGGGCGTTATCGTAAAATCTACTTTTACAGATGCTGAAGGTAGGTTTGAATTTGAAAAACTGAGATACGATTCCCTCGAAATCTCAGTTAGTTTTGTAGGTATGGCTAAGTTTGTTTCAGATAAAATTATTCTAAGCGGCCAAAGCCCAACTCTTGATCTGGGTACCATTACCCTTGCTGACAGCGACAACCAATTGCAGGAAGTAGCCATAACAGCTCAAAAGGCTTTTGTGGTACAAAAAATTGACCGAACCGTTGTTAACCCCGATGCCCTGATAAGCAATGCAGGGGTAACATCGCTTGAGGTGCTTGAAAAAGCCCCGGGTGTAATGGTAGATGTAAACGGAAATATATCATTGCGAGGTAAAAGCGGCGTAGTAGTATTTGTTGATGACAAGCCAACTTATTTGTCTGCAGCAGACTTGGCCAATTTCCTGCGTACTATTCCATCTTCTACTATTGAATCTGTCGAAATCATGCCTAATCCACCGGCTAAATATGATGCAGCCGGTAATTCGGGGGTTATCAACATTCGCTTGAAGAAAAATGTAGCTAAAGGTATGAATGGCGGTTTGAATCTGTCTTATGGGCAGGGCCAGAACCTGCGTACCAACAACAGTTTCAATTTCAACTACCGCATTAATCAATTCAATTTCTTCTCTAATCTGAGTGTTAATCAGAACAATACTTATCAGGATTTGACTATTACCCGCAAGTATTTCACTGATGCGGGTCAGCTGAGTTCAACCTTTGTTCAGAACTCATACATCCGGCCGTCGAACGGAAGCCGTAATCTGAGAATTGGGGCCGATTATTACGTAACCAAAAAAACTACGCTGGGTATAGCATTAAGTGGTTTCATTAACCCATCGAGCCGGAATGTGAAAAATACGGCGGTTATCAGAGACGGACAGGGCAGTATTACCGGTTTGGTAGATGCCTATAATCCTATGGATATTTTATTTAAAAATGGCAGCATAAACCTGAATATGACGCATCAGCTGAATAGTAAGGGCAGAGAGCTATCGGCTAATGTAGATAATATTGTGTATAAGTCAAGCATTGAACAGGTACTTGAAAACAGTAATCTGAACCCTGACGGAAGCCTTGCCGGCAAGACCATTCTGGCTTCAAATTTACCTTCTGACATAAGCATCAGAGCGCTTAAAGTAGATTATCTGCATCCGTTAACAAAAGGTGGCAGGATAGAAACCGGGGCAAAAACCAGTTTTGTAAAAACAGGCAATATTGCCGATTTTTATGATGTGGCAGACGGACAACAGCAGCCCAATTATACATTCTCTAATAACTTTCAGTATAAGGAAAACATCAATGCAGTGTATGCCAATTACTCGAGAGATTTTAAGAAAATATCGGTGCAGTTAGGCTTACGTGTTGAAAATACCAACATAACGGGCAATCAACTGGGCAATATTGTTGTGAAAGATTCGTCTTTTAAACGAAACTACACCAATCTGTTTCCTACTTTTTATACGCAATATAGGTTGGATTCCGCCTCAAAGCATGTTGTCGGGCTTTCTATCGGCCGACGAATAGACCGGCCTAATTATAAAGACATGAATCCGTTTACGTATCCGATGGACAGATTTACGTATTACGGTGGTAATCCGTTTTTACAGCCTACGTTTTCGTATAATTTTGAGTTGTCTTATACTTACAACAGTTTTGTTACAGCAACGCTTCAGTATAGCAAAATTGAGAATGTGATTTCGGAGACCAACGAGCAAAGGGGCAATATTTATTATAGCCGGCCCGGCAATTTTGCGAAACAGGTATCTTATGGGATAGAATTGAACGGCTCTTATCCTGTTACCAAGTGGTGGACCGTGCAACTGTATACGGCCTATCTTAATAATACATTTGAAGGACCGATTTATACCGAAACCCTGAACGAGTCGCGCTGGTTTTGGGTTGCAGTACCTACCAATCAGTTTACAATTAACAAAAAATGGAGTGCCGAACTGGCAGGGTCGTATCAGACCAAAGTATTGTCTGGTCAGTTTCTGGTAATTCCTATCGGCTCGGTCAGGGCAGGGGTTTCTACCAAAATAATGAAAGACAAGGGTACATTAAAACTGAACATAAACGATGTTTTTTACACCAATCAGGTGGGAGGCGACATCCGCAACATCAAAAATGCAGCAGCAAGCTGGTTCAGTTATTTAGATACCCGTGTGGTAACGTTATCTTTTTCGTTTAGATTCAATAAGGGGCAAAACCTGAAATTACGCCAGAGTGGCGGTTCAGAAAGTGAGCAGAAACGTGTGAAGGCCTGATGGTAAGCCCATCCCCGGCCCTTCCCCGTTAATGGGGGAGGGGTCGGGTGGGGTTAATTATATTACGCTCTTCCATCCGCCACCTAAAGCCCTGTAAAGCCCGATGACACCTTCAAACTGACTTTTACGCAGGTTTATTAGTTCTATTTGCGCCTGCAAGGCATTTTTTTGTGCCGTAATTACCTCCAGATAAGTGGCTCTGCCAAACTTGAATAATTCTACCGATGTGTTGATGGTTACTTTCAATACTTCTACCTCTTTCGATTTCAACTCATACATCTCATTGGTATTCTCAATCAGATTCAGGTAGTTATATACCTCAGTAAAACTATTCACAATTGTTTTTCTGTAATTAGTGTAGGCAATTTTCTGGTCTGCCTCAGATGCCATCAACTCGGCAATCAGCTGGCGTCTGTTCAATAATGGTGCAAACAAACCACCGGCCACATTGTAGGCAAACGAACCCGGATTAAAAAGTACCGCTGCCCTGAATGCCTGCAAACCCATACTGCCATTGATGTTGAGCGACGGGTAAAATGCTGCCTTGGCTGAATATATATTGGCATCGGCGGCTATCAGGTCAAACTCCGCCTGTTTTATATCGGGTCGGTTTTCAAGTAATTGCGAAGGAATACCAGCCGATAGTTTTGGTGGAACTACTGTCTCCCAGGCTGCAGCCCTTCGTGCAATTGGTTGCGGGAACCTGCCGGATAAGAAATTAATCCGGCTTTCGTTTTCAATAATTTTCTGTTTTACCTCAATTTTTAAAGATTGCGAGCTCAACAACTGGGCACTCATCAGTTCTACACCTAGCTGATTGGCTTCACCGGCCTGTTTCATTACTTTCACAATATCCAGCGCTTCCTGTTGCAGGCGGATGTTATCTTCCAGTATTTTCAGTTCGTTGTCAAGAATCAATAATTCAAAATAGGCGTCGGCAATTTCAGCAACCATTGAGGTTACCACCAGATTGCGGCCGTGTTCACTGGCAATAAACCGCGCTGCTGCTGCTTTCTTCTTACTTTTCAGCTTGCCCCATAAGTCAATTTCCCATGATGACTGTATGCCCACGAAAAAATCGGGGATACTGGGTGAAGGCAACTTTTGCTTGCTATCCAGATTGGTTGAAAACTGGGTGTCGTAGTTACCTACGCCATCAATTGTATAATTACCGAACTTACGTGAACCCACCGACAGTGCAGCTGATAAATCGGGCCTGTCAATACCCTGGGTGAAACGTACCCCCGCACGCGCCAACTCAATATTTTGAAGAGCCACCTGCAAATCAAAATTATTCTTAAGCGCTGTGTCTATCAGGGCGGTAAGGGTAGGGTCGTTAAAAAACTCATTCAGAGTGGCCAGTTTGTGGGCATCTGCCCCTGCTTTGGCACTGAATTGCTGTGGTAGGTTTACTGGTTTTTGGTCTGGTAAATTCTGTTTTATTTTGCAGCCGCCTAATAAGACAGCTGCCATGAGCGTGTAAATATATTTAGGCTTCGGCATAAGCTTCTTCAGTGATTTTTTTAGCTTTTTTGTTACGATTAAATGTACCTGCAAAGATGATGTACAGCCCCGGAATGACAATCACTCCAAAAATGGTTCCGAACAGCATACCTCCGGCAGCTGCAGTACCAATGGTTTTGTTACCGATAGCACCTGCACCGGAAGCAAACATAAGCGGAATTAAACCTGCCACAAAGGCAAAGGAGGTCATGAGGATTGGCCTGAAACGGGCTACTGCACCACCAATGGCAGCCTGCAGTACAGATTTGCCCTCTTTTTGTTGCAATACGGCAAACTCAACAATCAGAATGGCGTTTTTGCCCAGCAAACCTATGAGCATTACCATGGCCACTTGTGCATAAATGTTGTTTTCCAGCCCGAAAAGAAATAAGAAGAACAACGAGCCGAATACCCCCACAGGTAATGAAAGAATAACAGGCAAAGGCAGCATGAAGCTCTCGTACTGTGCAGCCAGCAATAAGTAAACAAAGATGAGACAGATAATAAAGATGTAAATTACCTGATTGCCGGATAATACCTCTTCGCGCGTCATTCCCGACCATTCGTAGGAGTATCCACGCGGAAGTTTTTCTTTCGCCACTTCTTCAATAGCGCGGATGGCATCACCACTACTATAGCCGTCGGCAGACTCGCCGTTTAACATCGCTGAAAAATACATGTTGTATCGAGTGAGCTGTTCAGGGCCGTAAATGCGTTCAATACGGCTGAAAATGGAGTAGGGTACCATTTCACCATTTTTATTCTTGATACGTAACTTCATGATATCATCAGGCTGGGCGCGATACTTCGGGTCAGCCTGAATCATTACTTTGTACATCTGCCCATAGAGAATGAAGTTGGTAGCATAAAAACTACCAATGAGCGACTGCAGATTGCTCATGGCGTTATCAACCGAAATGCCCTTTTTGGCGGCCATATCCTGATCAATATGAATAAGATACTGCGGAAAATTAGGGTTGAAGCTGGAGAACACTTCTTTTATCTCAGGCCGTTTACGGAGCTCTTCCATAAAGGATTCTGTTACTTCTGCTGTTCTTTGCAGGTTACCGGTACCGGTTTTATCAAGCAGTCGCATTTCAAAACCACTGGCATTACCAAAACCTGGCACAGCAGGAGGCGGAAAGAACTGAATCTCGGCACCTTTAATGTGTTTGGTTTTTTCTACCAGTTGCGCAATGATGTCGTCAGCAGTAGCTTTTCTTTCGCTCCAGGATTTCAGGTTGATGGTACTCATACCGAACGACGCCCCTACACCGTCGGTCATCATACTAAAGCCAGACAGGCTTGAGATGGATTCAACCTCTGGAAGTTTCTGCGCAATGCGGTCTATTTCATTCATTACTTCTTCTGTGCGCTCAAGCGTAGCCCCTGCCGGTGTAGTTACGTTTACATAAACGGTTCCCTGGTCTTCGGTAGGTATAAAGCTGGTAGGCAGCACCTTGCCCACGCCCCAGGTGGCCACACAAAAGGCACCCAGAACAAGTACGGTTACGAGCCTGCGGTTAGCAATAAGGCCGAGAAGTGTTTTGTATTTGTCAGAAAGTTTATCGTAGCTCCGGTTGAAGCCATCAAAGAAACGCGTCAGTAGATTGCTTTTTTTCTTTTCAAGATGTGGGTTTTTCAGCATCAATGCACATAGCGCGGGGGTAAGCGTAAGCGCATTTACACCCGAAATAACAATGGAAATAGCCATTGTGACCGAGAACTGCCGGTAAAATACACCCACCGGGCCGGAAAGAAAGGCCACCGGCACAAACACGGCCGACATAACCAATGTAATGGCAATGATGGCACTGCTGATTTCACCCATCGACTCAATGGTGGCTTCTTTGGGGCCAATATGTTTTTCTTCCATTTTGGCATGCACGCCTTCTACCACAACAATGGCGTTGTCTACCACAATACCAATGGCCAACACCAATGCAAACAGGGTAAGCAGGTTAATAGAGAAGCCAAACAATTGCATAAAAGCAAAAGTACCTACCAGAGAAACAGGAACCGCCAGCACCGGAATAAGGGTAGAGCGGAAGTCTTGCAGGAACAGGAACACGACAATGGCTACCAGAATAAAAGCCTCAATCAGGGTTTTGATTACTTCATGAATTGATGCATCAAGAAAGCGAGAAACATCATAACTGATGGTGTAGGTCATGCCCGGTGGAAATGTTGTTTCTTTCAGGAATTCGAGACGGGATTTGATATTGGCAATTACCTCACTGGCATTTGAGCCAGGTCTTTGTTTTAAAACTATGGCGGCTGATGGTTTACCGTTTTCCTTTGAAAGCACGTCGTAATCTAACGAACCAAATTCAAGGTCGGCCACGTCTTTCAGGCGAAGCAGTTCACCGTTCTCAGAAGCCTTAATCACAATATTTTCATACTGTTCTTTTTTGGTCATCTTACCTGTGTAGCGCAATACATATTGTAATGATTGCGACTGGCGACCGGAACTCTCACCTATTTTACCGGGGGCTGCTTCAACATTCTGCTCTTTTAGCGCCTTGATGATGTCTTCGGCCGAAATCTCATAGGCATCCATGCGGGCGGGTTTCAGCCATACACGCATGGCGTATTCGCGCGAGCCCATAATATCAACAAAACCTACACCGTCAATTCGTTTAAGTTCGGCCAAAACGTTTATATCGGCAAAGTTATAAATGAATTTTTCGTCAAGCGAGGTGTCAGAACTAATCAGGTTGATGTACATCAACATACTGTTTACTTCTTTTTCGGTTGATACCCCGGCTTTAATTACCTCTTCGGGTAATTCGTCCAATACGGTTGTAACGCGGTTCTGTACGTTTACGGCTGCCACGTCGGGGTCGGTACCTACTTCAAAATATACCTGTATGATGCTGGTTCCGTCGTTACCAGACATGGAGGTCATGTAGGTCATACCCGGCACCCCGTTAATGGCTCTTTCAAGGGGCATTACAACGGCTTTGGCGCACACTTCGGCATTAGCGCCTGTGTACTTGGTTATAACTGAAACGGCCGGAGGGGCAATGTCCGGATACTGTGTAATAGGCAGGCCAATCATAGCCAGAACCCCCAGCAATACAATAAATATAGATATAACCAACGACAGAACCGGTCGGTTAATAAAATTTGTAAACATGTGTATCAGGGTTATTTTATGGCATTGTTGGCCACAAGGTCTTTTGATATTTCGTTCATTTCCACAAACTGTGGTTCAACGGTCATGCCGTCTTTGATATTCTGGATACCTTCGTAGATAATCTTGTCATCAGGCGACAAACCCGAATCTATGATATAGAAGTGAGGCATCCGGCTGTTGGTTGTAATGGGCTTTATCTTGACCTTATTACTTTTGTCAATGACATAGACATACATCTTATCCTGAATTTCGAAAGTGGCTTTCTGCGGAATAATCAGTGCTTTTTTGTATTTTCTTAGCAAACGTACTTTACCGCTGGCACCGTGTTTCAGAATCTTGTCGGGGTTACTGAATCTGGCACGGAAAGCTATATTGCCCGTGCTTTGTTCTATTTCACCTTCAGTAGTTTCTATTCGTCCTTTAAACGGATGCTCCTCGCCGTTGGCCAGTATAAGGGTTACGTTTTTAGATTGCTCCTGGTCTGCTTTCAGGCCATTGGCATAATTCAGGTATTCTTTTTCAGACACATCAAAGTAGGCAAATACTTCGTCGTTTTTAGAAATGCTGGTAAGCAGCGTGCCGTCTTCTATGAGGCTTCCTGTTTTGTTCGGAATCCGGTTTACAATTCCACTGAAAGGCGCTTTAACCTGCGTATATGTATGTTGAATTTTGGCAAAAGTTTCGTTGGCCTGTGCTTCTTCCACTTTGGCTTTGGCCAGTTCAACTTTGTTTTTTGCCATTTCAAGTTCAGTATTCGAAACCACATTTTTATCTACCAGGTGGCGTACATTCTTTAGTTCAAGTTCAGTAGCTTTTAACTCCGTAATGGTGCTTTTAAGCGCAGCTGATGCTTTGGCAATGTTTTCGTTCAGCTCAGGGTTATTGATGGTAAACAATAGCTGGCCTTGTTTTACATACTTGCCTTCGTCAATATAGATGTGGTCGAGGTACCCTTTTACTCTCGCTCTGATTTCTACGTTCTGAACAGCGTTAATCTCAGCCACGTAGTCAATCGGAAGCGTGGTATCGATGGCGATGGGCGATGTAACAGGAAATTTTTCCGTCTCCTGAGCTTGCTTCTGACCATCGTCTGTGCTGCAGGAAGATGCCAGAATGAGCATCGAAAGTGTAATTGTAAGATTTTTCATAAACATTCTTGGTGATTCATATTATTTAATGTAGCGCGTGTGTTAAATTAAATTTATCGTATACAAATGGCTATTCCTAGAAATTCTTTGAAAGTCAAAGTCTTTTGTTGGAATCGTACAATGATATACATAGCAGTAGCCCGACAAGGACTTTGCCACAAAGAAAAACGGTGTTTTGTGTTGGAAGCTAAAATGTTACTTTCGTTACAACTGCCTCACCAGCAGCTTGTAATGGCTGCGGAAGTATGTAGCGACGGTAAATTCAGGCGAACAAATCTGATTGTTCGGGAGGGGGAGTGTTCAGGCCCAGGTACACTTCATGTACAAGGGAGGCGGAAAAGGCAGCTTCCTTACCAGGTTTATGTTCAGCAACCACAGGATTGAAAAATCCGGAGCTGATGTATTCATCGGCGTCTTCCAAACCATAAAAGTTGGTTTCAAAAGAACAACTATCTTCAATGCTAATATCCAGACACAGCTCTGATTCATTTGTTGTGAGTTCATAGATGCGGAAGGCATCACTTACGAACTGTCTGCAAATAAATAAGAACATCAGCAGTAATAAAAAATGTACGTATGTAGTAGTTTTTTTCTTAAATACCGGCCTCATGTCTTTCACCAGAAAAAGGATATCTGTTGCAAATATAGATATTAACAACTAATGCACTGCCGGGGTTTCAAAAAACTGCTAAATTTCTCTATAAACAACTTGATTTAATCGACCAAACGAAAGAAGTGCATCTATTAGGAATGGATTATTGGCAATCAAAAAAAAAGGTATCAGAAGGAATGCCCCTCTGATACCCTCAAAGATTGAATCTGCCGGAAATGCCTAATAGAGTTTTTCGTAATATTCGGTTGCCATTCTGTCTGAATCAAAAAAGGCATTCACGTCTTGCATGCTTTGCCATACCATTTGCTGCCATTCGGCTGGTTTGTCATAATACATTGGTAAAATATGCTGCTCAAGTGCATCAAACAAGTTATTGATATCTTGTGTATCTCTGTCATGCTCGGGGTAGCCCGGGGCAACAGGAACAACAAAAGAATTCTGTTTGGTAGCAAATTCGCAAATCCAGCCGTCGAATGTAGACAAATTTAGCGCTCCGTTCATGGCGGCAGTCATACCGCTGGTACCTGATGCCTCGCGCGTTACCACAGGCGTATTGAGCCACACATCGGCCCCGTCTTTAAGAGTCTTTGATAATGCCAGTTCGTAACCCGTCAGCACAGCCATGTTTGGAAAAAGATGACTTAAATAATACAGATGGTTAAATGTATTGATGGCGCCTTCGTCAAATGGGTAAGGTTTGCCCGCCCATATAAACTGAATCGGGTATCGAGTGTTTTTCATCAGTCTTTCAAAACGCTCGCGGTCTCTGGTCAGTAAATCAGGGCGTTTGTATCCGGCAAAGCGCCTTGTCCAGACAACAGTGAGTACTTCGGGCTTGAAAAGTTTGCCACACTGGTCGGCCACGGTTTTAAACAAGGTATTCTTCAGCTCTTTTTTTCGGTCTGCTATTGTTTTTGTATCGGCCTTTTTTCTGGCTTTTTCAAGCGTTTTATCGGCCCAGTAAAGGTTATTCTGTGCATTGGTTATATGGGTAATTTCGCAAACGCCTGCGTAGCCTTTCCACATCGTACGCGACACGTCACCATGAAGTTTTGACACCCCGTTGGCTTTTTTGCTCAACCGAAGCGCTACCAGAGAATGATTGAAAATGTTATCTTTTATGCCTGTAATTTTCCTGACTTCATTGGTGGGTATGCCGTTAAAAAAGCTCATGCTTTCAAGCAGGTTGATGTCATGCTTTTCGTTACCAGCTTCTTCGGGTGTATGCGTGGTAAACACCAGTCTTTTTTTTACCTCTGCGGCATTGCCCAGTTTTTTATACAAATGAAAAATGCCCGAAACGGCGTGGGCCTCGTTGAAGTGGTAAGTTTCCGGCTCATAATTGAGTTCGTCCAGCAATTTCATGCCACCCAGGCCCAGTATCATACATTGCGCAATTTTTGTATTGGCGTCGGCGTCATATAATCTGTATGAAATGGCTCTCGCCCAGGGGTCATTACCGTCAGTATCGCTGGTAAGGAAAAACATGGGTACCGTGCCGAAAGTTTGAGGCGGGAGAAAATAGGCGGCTATCCAGACAGGGCGGTTCTGAATGGTTATCTGAAAACGGATGCCTGTGTCTTTAATGAAACTATATATTTTTTCGCGGAATTGCACCGCCATGCTGTTATCAGTATTCCGCCCCTGGTCGTAATAGCCATACTTCCACAAGATGCCTATGCCTATCAGGTTTTGTTTTAGTTGAAACGCACTGCGCATGTGAGAACCCGCCAGAAACCCAAGCCCACCCGAATAGGTTTTCAGTGCCTGGTCTATGGCAAATTCCATACAGAAATAAACAGCAGATTTTTTAAATTGGGGGGCAAAAGTATAAGGATGAGCCAGTTGCTCAGGAAGATTTTTCATACTTACTCAGGTGTTTGTTTGGCAATTATTACCAACAATGACATTTTTATATTTCAACTAATGAAAAATTTATACCAGCCCTTTACCATCTCACTTGTCCGTTGCCGGTTATTACCCATTTTTCGGTTACCAGTTTTTCTAAAGCAAATGGCCCGCGCGCATGGAGTTTTTGCGTAGAGATGCCAATCTCGGCGCCTAGGCCAAACTGCCCGCCATCGGTAAAACGGGTAGAAGCGTTATGATACACAGCTGCGGCATCTACCTCTGCCAAAAACTGATTGGCCAGTGCCTGGTTTTCTGTCAGAATAGCCTCCGAATGCCTTGATGAATGCTGTTGGATATGCGCCAGGGCTTCGTCAATGCCTTTTACGGTTTTAATAGAAATTTTATAATCTAGCCACTCTCTACCAAAATCTTCGGGTCTGGCCTCAAGCAGGTTGGTATAACCTGCCTCTTTAAGTACTGCAAATGCGGGGGCATCGGCATATACTTCTACGTTCCACTGCTTTAAATCTTCTATCAGTAAAGGTAGAAAATCACCTAGAATGTGCTCGTCAATAATGGCACAATCAAGCGAATTGCAAACAGACGGGCGCGATACCCGGGCATTGATTATTATGTTTTTGGCTTTCCCCAAATCGGCTGTTTTTTCTACATAAGTGTGTACCACACCTGCGCCGGTTTCAATTGTGGGAATCAGCGAGTTCTGGCGAACAAACTGAATGAGGGAGTCTGAACCCCGCGGAATAATAATATCTACAAAACGGGTGGCTTTGAGAAGTTCTTCAGTAAACTTACGGTCAACGGGTAGCAGCAATACCACCTCTCTGGCTAAGCCTGCTTCTTCAAGTGCCTGATGTATAAGGCTAACAAGGCATTGGTTAGAAAAACTGGCTTCTTTGCCGCCTTTCAGCACGCAGGCATTGCCCGACCGCAGACAAAGTGCGGCAACATCAACAGTAACGTTAGGCCTTGATTCATAAATAACGCCTACCACACCCATTGGTACTGCTATTTTTTTAATATTCAGGCCGTTTTCCAGCTTTTTATTAAGCATAACTTCACCAGTGGGGTCGGGTAAAAGAGCAACCTCCCTTAAAGAATCGGCAAGGCCCTGAATGCGGTTTTCGTTCAGCAGAAGGCGGTCATACTTGGGGTCTGATTTATCCATCAGGTCAAGGTCTTTTTTGTTTTCTGCCATAATGAGCTCTTTCGACTGCTCAATGCCATTGGCCAGGCTGTTCAGTAGTTGTGCTTTCTGTATTGCTGGTAAATTTCTGATACCTGCCGATGCCTGTTGTGTAGCCTGAAGAAGTGGAAGAATGCTGTTCATAAATTTCGCCCCAATGTATTGCCTTGATTCTAATTTTTCGTAAAATTACATCGCAATAATTACAAACGAAAGTATAAATACTCACAAGTAACATGCTTATTGAAAAAGACATTAACAAAATAACACAACGCGGGGCAAGCCTTGAAACCATTCAGCAACAGATAGAAAATTTCAAGAAGGGGTTTCCGTATCTGAATGTAATTAAAGCAGCCACAATTGGCGATGGCATTATCTCTCTTTCTGACTCTGAGGCCGACAAATATGCAGGTTACTTTGATTCTAGAGCCAATGAATTGAAATTATTGAAGTTTGTGCCCGCATCTGGTGCGGCTACCCGTATGTTTAAATCTTTGTTTTCGGCCAAAGATGAAGGTAAGCTGGATAAATCAGTAAATGAGTTTCTGGAACGCCTGAAAGATTTTGCCTTTTATAACAAGCTGATTGAAACCATAGGGGAGGCATCGGCCGATTATAAAACGGTGCTGGAGCATCTACTGACCAGCAAAGGACTTGATTATGGTAATTTGCCGAAGGGCCTTTTGCATTTTCATGGCTATGGACAAACCGCACGAACACCAGTAGAAGAGCATCTGGTTGAAGGTGCCAGATATGCCAACAGTAACAAAGAAGTGAGGCTCCATTTTACAGTTTCGCCAGAACACAGAAAGAAATTTGTTGAGCTGATTGACGCTGTACTGCCAAAATATGAAGCAGAACATGGTGTAAAATATAGCATCAGTTTCTCTGAGCAAAAACCGTCAACCGATACCATTGCCGTAAATATGGATAATACGCCTTTTCGCACGGCAGATGATGAGTTGTTGTTCAGACCAGCCGGGCATGGCGCTTTGCTTGAAAACCTGAATGAGCAGGAGGCCGACATTATCTTTATCAAGAACGTTGACAATGTGGTGCCAGACCGCCTTAAAAAAGAAACTATTCTCTATAAAAAAGCTTTGGCGGGTGTGTTACTGGAGTATCAGGATAAGATTTTCGGATATCTTGAGAAACTATATAACGAAGAAATAAACGACGCCCTTCTGGCCGAAATACTGGACTTTCTTGAAACTAAACTTTGTACGCTGCCTCCGGAAGGCTTCGGAGCGTATTCGTTTGATGCCAAGGCCGATTACTGTAAACGTAAACTAAATAGGCCGATACGCCTTTGTGGTATGGTGAAAAACGTTGGCGAGCCCGGGGGTGGGCCTTTCTGGGCAAAAGACCCCGACAACTCTGTGTCATTACAGGTTGTGGAATCGGCGCAGATTGATCTGGATAACCCTGAACAGAAAGAGATTTTCCAGAAAGCCACACACTTTAACCCGGTGGATCTGGTATGCTCGGTAAAAGATTATAAAGGCAATAAATTTAATCTGTTGCATTTCCGCGACCCGCAAACCGGCTTTATTACCCAGAAGTCGCAGAGTGGTAAAGATCTGAAGGCGCAAGAGTTGCCTGGCTTATGGAATGGTGCGATGTCTGACTGGAATACGCTTTTTGTTGAGGTACCTCTCATTACTTTTAACCCGGTTAAAACGGTAAACGACTTGTTAAGAAACGAGCACCAACCTGCCTGACGCACATGAACTCTATCAGGATAGATTCTCCAACTGGCATCAGGCAGGGCGAAGAAATTGATTTGAAGAAACTCAATGATTTTTTAAGCGGGGTGTTGCCGGATTTTGAACCGGTTGTAGAAATAGCGCAGTTTCCGGGTGGGTACTCAAACCTTACTTACCTGTTAAAAACGTCGGGTAACGATTATGTTTTACGCAGGCCTCCTTTTGGCGCAAAAGATATAAAAGGTGGCCACGATATGGGCCGGGAGTTTAAGATTCTTACTGCTTTGCAAAACAGCGGGTACAAAAAAATACCCCGGCCTGTTATATACGCAGAAGAAGAAAGCATAATGGGTTGCCCTTTTTATATCATGCAGCGCGTTGAGGGGGTGATTCTGAGAGCTAAAGACGCACCAAAACTAATAAACACCGTTGAGCCTGCGCTGATGCGTAAGATGTCTGAGGCTTTGTGCGATAATCTGGTTAATTTACATGCCATAGACATTGAGGCACAGCATGAGGGGTATCCGGCGCTGATAAACATTGGCAAGCCTGAAGGTTATATTCAAAGGCAGATTGATGGTTGGTATAAGCGTTATCTGGTGTCTCAAACGGATGAGATTCCGGCCATGGATAATCTGGCAGCATGGCTGAAAGCTAACATGCCAACGGAAGGGAAACCCACTTTGATACACAATGACTACAAGTATGATAACCTGGTGCTGAATGCGCATGACTGGGCCGATATACTGGCTGTGCTTGACTGGGAAATGACAACCGTAGGTGACCCGCGGATGGATTTAGGTACCACGCTGTCTTACTGGGCTGAGGCCGCCGATGGCATGTTTGAGAAAGGCTTTAACTTGTCGTGGTTGCCGGGTAATATGACCCGCCAGGAGTTTGCAGACCGCTACGCTGAAAAAAGTGGAAGAGATGTATCTAATATTCTGTACTTCTACGTATTTGGGCTTTTCAAAAACGCAGTGGTGATTCAGCAGATATATGGCCGCTACAAAAAAGGCCTTACCAAAGACGAGCGCTTTGCCGACCTTATTTTTGGTGTAAAGGCTTTGTCAAAAAAAGGTACAGTATCGGTAGATAAAGGCAAGATGCTGTAAGAACAGTATTATCATCAAGCAAAAAGGGCTACCTGATTTCAAGTAGCCCTTTTTGCTTTTATTTGTATTGCTCAATAATTCTGAATAATGCCTTCTGGGTATTCAGGTTCGGGAAAAAATCATAAACCTGAGCGTGGGCGTCATAATTAAGTGTAAGGCCGGTTTCCAGATAATGATAGGCTTCATTAAAGTTGCCGTCAAGAATGAGATAAACCGCCGCCCTGTAAAACAAATCGGCATCGTCTGGTATTTCATTGATACCATCATAAATAATTTCAAATGCCCTGCTGTATTCGTTCTGTTCAAAAAACAACAAAGACCAGCTCAGCCAGGTGTCTATGTTTTTGGGGTCTAGTTCTATGGCGTGGGTATAGGCTTCGTTGCTTGATACCAGATTTCCCATTTTTGCCTCGGTGTCTGCCAATAGTAACCAATAATCGGCATTAATTTCGTTCAGCTTAATGGCTTTTCGGGTAAAATGATAACTCTCATACCAACGCCCTAATTCATACAATGCTGAACCCAGACCAAACCAGGCTTCGTCCCAGTTTTCATCCAGATTTATTGCCTCATTATAATACTTGTATGCTTCATCAAACTGCTCCAGTTTTTCGCAGGCAATGCCCAGGTGCGTGTAAACTTCAGCCGTAGGTTTTTCATATTTAAGTACTTTCAGATAACACTCTTTGGCATCAATATGGTTTTCCATATTAATGTAAGTGTAGGCAAGATTAAACCAGCCTGAGGCAAACTTTTCGTTAATAGTAACCGAGTAGTCGTAGGCATAGGCTGCATCTGAATGATTATTGAGCCTGCCGTATACCATACCCAATGCAAACCATGCCAGGTAAGAATAAGGGTTGTTATCGATCAGTTCCTGAAAATAAGCTATGTTTTCTTCCAGTTTTTTGAGTTGTTCAAGACAAAAAACCAGTTCATAGAAAGCTATTTCTTCATTAAACTGATACTTGATTGCTTTTTTATAGAAATGCGCCGCTTCTTCAAATTTCTGCCAGTTCTGGTAGGTCTGCGCAAGCTGAAAATAGACAGATTCCGGCTCTTCTGAAATCAACAGAGCCTCTCTCAGGTACTCTACGGCTTCTTCATAACTACCCATCATATTACAGATTACACCACGCATATAGGTAATTTCGTTGTCTGAGGGGTTGAATGTCGAGGCCCTGTCGAGCACTTCCAGCGCTGCTTCAAACTGCTCGTAATTAGCATGTATCTGGGCCTGGTCTAAAAGTAGATCAAGTGAGTAGGGGTATTGTTCCAAACCCATTGAGCAGGCTTTCATGGCCATTTCCCATTGACCTGCCAGAATATAGTATTCAGATATTTGTTCAAACGTTTCCTCGTCAAAGAAGACCGTTTCTCCGCTTTTGAGCATTCCTTCAAAACGTTCGACAGTCGCTTTTACATCTGCGTCATCGAAGTTTTCGAATCTGTCGCTGAATTCGTGTTGCATGTAAGATTACCCAAAGTTTTTACGGCCCAACCATAGGACGGTAATTTTATAAAAATTTGTTCAGATAAGTCTTAATCATATATAAACGGGCTTCAAAAAAAATAAAAGTGTTTTGATTAAGCTTTTCAATGATGACAAATAGAAAAGAATAATGATTAAATATAATGTTTTTTTGTTAGAAGTCAATAGTCCGGGCCAATTTAATTTCTTTTGGTTTTTGGCCTTCCAGCTAAATTATTGAAAATCAATTTTATTAAATACACTATCGGTTCTTTAATAAAAACACAGTTACCCGCTTTAAGGTTTCGTCAAAATCAGTAAACTTGAAATGCAAGGCGTTTTGTATTTTGGTGTTTTTGTACACAAATTTCATCAGCGAATTTTTGGCTGTTTCTTTGGTTATCAGCGGAGCTTTACCTGTAAGCATAGAGCGGAAGGCTTCTAAACGCCAGATGATTTCAGTAAGAACCGGAGACACTTTTCTGGTTGGCGGTTTTTTATTAAACAAGCCGGCGGCCTTTGTAAAAAAGTCTTTATAACTCACTGTTCCACCGTTCAGAATATACCTTTCTCCGTCAATGTCAGAGTTAATGAGTTGATAAACAGCCTCTACCACATCATTTACATCAACATAGTTCAAGTTGCCTTCGCTATAGAAACGGTGTTCGTCATAAGCATATTTAAACAGCTGAGTGCTGCTTTTGCCCCAGTCGCTTTCGCCAAGAATAACCGATGGATTTACTATTACCACAGGCAGGCCTTCTGCATTAGCGCGCCATACTTCAAGCTCGGCCAGATACTTGGTTTTGGCATAATGTGAATTAATGGGCGATTCTTCCCATTTCTGGTTTTCATCTATTTCAATAGATGGGGATGTTAGCTTTAACTGCACATCTGGTTTTCCTAAGGCGGCTATAGAGCTTATGTGGCAAAGCTTTTTTACGCCGTGCATCAGGCAGGTGTTTACTACATTGGCGGTGCCTTCTACGTTTACTTTCAGCATACGGTCTTTGTCTTTGGGCGCATAAGAAACCACCGCCGCGGTGTGCACAACAAAATCTACCTTCTCTAAAGCCTGCTCTAACGATTTAATGTCCAGAATGTCGCCCTCAACAATTTTTATTTTGTCCGCTACTTCTTTCAATGAGCTCAGGTCGCTTTCTGCACGGCATAAAGCCAGTACTTCAAAATCTTCTTGGGCAAATCGTCTGGCTGTTGCACTACCCAGAAGTCCGTTTGCTCCGGTAATAAGTATGCGTTTCATATAGATATCTATTAAACTGGCCTGTATTCTATGTTTTGCAAAGGTAATAGCAAAACTGCTAAAAAAAAGCAGTGAATGGTTTTGGCAAAGGGCATGCAAACAAAAACTCCCTTATTGAACTGTAAGCCAACAAGGGAGTTTTGGGTGCTGTAAACAGAAGATTACGCTTTTGCTTCTTCAGCCGCCGGTGTGGCTTCGGTTACTTCTTCAGCCGCTGGCGCTTCAAAAACTTCAGGTAAATATTTTGAAAGAACGTTATACCAGGTGATGATTTTCTTAACATCAGACGCATAAACGCGCTCGCGATCAAAATCAGGCGCTATATCTGCAAAAAAATCAAATAGCTGGTTGTTTGAGAAATTCTTGTAGGTTTCTTCAACGGTTTCTCCATGCACCTCTCTGATTTTCAGGAAAATATCAGAAAGTGGTATTGACTTATTGTGGTCTTCGGTATAGATTGAAATATCTTTTAAAACAGAAACCCGTGCATTGGCGCTTGCCATTTCACGCTGTTTTTTGTCATCTAGGGTTTCTACAATTACGCCATTACGGCCTGGCTTTAAAATTTTGTACAATCCGCTTTTTCCCGATATATGGGCAATGTCTCTAAGTAATTCCATTGGATGTTAAGCTTTTTTAAGGCTAAGCCTCAAATTGTTTGAGTAATTGAATAAAAAATTCAGTAAATAGCCGGAGTCAGACAACCAACGGCTAATGCGGCTGCAAAATTATAAATTATTTTTTAAATGCCTGATTTAACTCTTCTATTGCTTTCAATAATTCTTCACGGCCTGTTTTTCTTTCTGACGAGGTTACGAAGTACGGAGGAACCTTGCTCCAGGTCATTAACATTGTTTTTTTGAATAAGTCAATGTTTTGCTCGGCTGTAACTTTGCCCACTTTATCGGCCTTGGTAAATATGATATAAAACGGGATGTCCTTCTCGCCCAGCGCATCAATAAAGTTCAGGTCAACGGTTTGTGGTTCAATTCTGATGTCAATCAGTACAAATACGCACATCAGGTTTTCGCGGTAGGCCAGGTAGTCCCAAATCATTTTATCCCATTTGTCGCGTTCGGCTTTTGGGGCCTTTGCAAAACCATAGCCGGGTAAGTCAACAAGAAACCATGCATTATTAACCATAAAATGGTTGATAAGCTGGGTTTTGCCGGGTGTCTGCGAGGTCTTAGCCAGATTTTTGGTTGCCGTAAGCATATTAATCAATGAAGATTTACCTACATTTGACCGGCCGATAAATGCGTATTCGGGCAGTAAAGGTTTGGGGCTCTTACGGTAGTCGGAGGCACTCTGTACAAATTTGGCTTCTGTTTGCTTCATAACATTTCTCTGTTGGCCAATACAAATTATTGACTTGGGTATCTCATTCTTTTAAACAAAGAAGAGAGAACAAAGCACAAAGGTAGTACTTTTTTCTCTCTTCTTCTGGTTTGTAAGCCTTGCTTTACGGGCAACGGTTACTTTATCTCCATTTCAAATGGTATTCTGGCCTGTAGTTTATCCATGCTTTGTAAGGTTTTTACCTGTTTTGCCAATGGCGCCAGTGTACCCAGATATGCCCTTAGTTTTTCTTCTTCTCTTTCCTTGCCGAATTTCTCCATAAAGGCCTCAATTCCGGTCTTCTGTATCGGGTAGTATTTCACCCGGTAGTCTCCTTCTTTTAATTTTGCTTTTTTAGCTGCAATACTGATGGCAACATCCATCCCTCCTAAAACATCAACCAGACCATTTTCTTTGGCTTGTTTGCCTGTCCAGACCCTTCCACCTGCCAGAGATTTCAATTTCTCAATGCTCATGTGGCGGCCTTTGGCTGCTTTTGATGTAAACTCTTCGTACCCGCGGTTAACACTGTTCTGAATCATCATTTTTTCGGCATCGCTCATGGTGCGGGTCGCTGAAGGAAAATCTGAATATTGGTGTGTACCCACGCCGTCAAAAGTAATGCCCAGTTTCTGGTTCATCAGGGTTTCAACATTGAAAAGCATACCAAATATACCAATAGACCCGGTTATGGTTGTAGGGCGTGCCACAATGGTATCGCAAGGCATAGCCATGTAGTAACCGCCGGAAGCGGCGTAGTCGCCCATTGAGGCAATAACCGGTTTTACTTTTTTGGTCAATTCTATTTCTCTCCACATGATGTCAGACGCCAGCGAACTACCACCACCCGAGTTGATTCTGATTACGACGGCTTTCACCTTGTTATCTTTACGGGCTTTTTGCAATTCTTTAATGATTTTGTCTGAACCAATAGAGCCATCTTCGCCTTCTCCGGTTACAATATCTCCTTCTCCTACAATTACGGCAATTCTGTTTGACAGGCTTCCTTCCTTAACAAACTTCTCGGCTTTCAGATATTTATGAATACTGATGTAAGATATTTTCTTGTCATTTTCTTCTCCGGCAGCTTTTCTCAATGCCTGTTCAAATTCGTCCCAGTAGCCTGTGTTGGTTATTAGTTTGTATTTTACGGCATCAGACGGTTCCTGAATCAATGCGTTGTTAAGAATATTGTTCAGTTCTTCCATAGGGATTTTTCGAGATTCCGAGATGTCTCCATAGAAGCGCGCGGCTATGTCGTTTATAAAAGATTGTGTCTGCTCGCGGTTGGCATCACTCATATTGGTTCTGATGAAAGGCTCAACGGCACTTTTATACTCACCAACTCTGAAAATCTCGGGCTTCACGCCTATTTTTTCAAAAAGGCCTTTCATAAAAGTATATTTGGCGCTTAGTCCGTTAAAATCCAGGCCGCCACTTGGGTTAAGGTAGCTTTTGTCGGCCACGCTTGATAAATAGACAGCGCCTTCAGACATCACTTCGGCATAAGAGTAAATAAACTTTCCTGATTTCCGGAAGTCAACCAAATACCCTCTGATTTCCTCAAGCGTAGCAAAACCGGCTGTAGGGTACTCTGCATGCAGGTAAATGCCCTTGATGTTCGGGTCTAGTTTGGCGTTCGCAATAGCTTCTTTTATTTGAGGTAAACCTACCTGCCCGGGGCCTCTGCCACCAGAAAGAAGCTCGGTGAAGGGGTCCTCCTGAGGTGTGTTCTCTCGGATTATCTGATTAAGGTCTAATTTTAGAACGGAGTTTTTTGATACAAATGTTTTTTCGTCAGAACTAGACATCAATGAGCCAATACCCACCAGTATAAAGAAACAAACTACAAAAAACAAAAGCAGCCCAACGATTGTCGCAAAGACGTATTTCAGGAATTGTAACATAATTTTTTAAAACGGTATAGTTAATTTAGTGTTTTCATGTATAAGAATTACTTTTTCAAGACCTCAGGGTAGCTGTTTAGTTGCGGTTTAGCTCCGGATAGTTTTTCAAAAATAATTATTAATTGCAAAAATATATGTTGCCACATTAATAAGTACAGATATTTTGATAAATGGCAGAAGTATTAGCTAAGAGGAAATTTGAAAGGATAAAAAAAGGCACCTGTAAAACTCAGTTGACAGGTGCCGGATTTTTAGTTTGTGACAACGGTGTTTGACACCGGCAGAAACTGCCTGATGGCTCCTATGCCACCCTCAACATTTATGACGTTATCGAAACCCCTTGATTTTAAGATTGAACTGGCAATCATAGACCGGTAACCACCTGCGCAGTGTATGTAGTTGGTCTGGTCTTTAGAAAACTCGGCCATGTTTTCGCTGATGTAAGCCAGCGGAATATTCGTTGCACCGGCTAAAAACCCGGTCTCAAACTCAGTAGCCTTGCGTACATCTTTTACCAGTTTATTGCCGTTTTTATATTCTTCGGCAAATTGCTCTGCCGAAATAGAAACAATACTATCAGTTTCTTTGCCCGCTGCCTGCCAGGCTTCTATGCCGCCTTTCAGGTAGCCAATAATGTTATCATAACCAACTCTTGATAAGCGCGTAATTACCTCTTGTTCGGTGCCGTCGTTGGCTAAAAAAAGTATCGGCTGATTAATATCGGTTATCAGCGTGCCAACCCAGGGTGCAAAGTCGCCTTTCAGGCCAATATTGATACTGTTGGGGACAAAGGCATCTTTAAAGTACTCTGGCTGGCGGGTGTCTATAATTACCGCACCGGTTTCGTTGGCTGCTGCCTCAAAAGCCTCTGGCGACAATGGTTGCATGCCGGTCTGCATTACGGCTTCCAGGCTTGCTGACCCTGCTTTGTTTAGCTGCACATTTTTAGGGAAATAATAAGGCGGAGGCGTTAAACCATCTGTTACGGCATTGATGAACGCTTCTTTGGTTTGTTGCTGCAAAGCGTAGTTTACCTGTTTCTGATTGCCGAGGGTGTCGTAGGTTTCTTTGCTCATGTTTTTGCCGCATGCCGAGCCTGCACCGTGCGCCGGATACACTATCAGGTGGTTGGGCAGGGGCATAATCTTTTCACGCAGCGAATCATATAAATAACCTGCCAGGTCTTCAACCGTCAGGTCCGACTTCTGGGCCAGGTCTGGTCTGCCCACGTCG
This sequence comes from Emticicia sp. 21SJ11W-3, assembly GCF_024138715.1. GTDB lineage: Bacteria > Bacteroidota > Bacteroidia > Cytophagales > Spirosomataceae > Emticicia > Emticicia fluvialis. The sequence goes on along the minus strand of NZ_CP092074.1, from coordinate 4,258,858 downwards.
CCTATAAAAAGGGTATCGCCGGTAAAAATGCAGTATTCTTTTCCTTGTTCGTCAAACAACAGATAACAGGAAGACTCCATGGTGTGCCCCGGTGTATGCAGCACTTTTATTTTTATTTTGCCCAATTGAAACGTTTGTCCGTCGGTGGCAATGATACTTTCAAAAGCAGTATTGGCATTGGGGCCATAAATAATGGGCGCCTGTGTTTTTTGCGAAAGCTCCAGATGCCCCGATACGAAATCGGCATGAAAATGGGTTTCAAATATGTATTTTATGGTGGCTCCGTCTTTACGGGCTTTGTTGAGGTAGGTGTTTACTTCACGCAGCGGGTCTATAATGGCAGCTTCTCCGTCTGATTCAATATAATAGGCACCCTGAGCCAGGCAGCCCGTATAGATTTGTTCGACTTTCATGCTTTTGTTGATGTGTTCTGTTTGCTTTTGTCAACGTGAATTTATAAAAAATTGTTCATCTGACATTCATCAGGTGCCGAATCAACAAGATTCTTCAGCAGCTCTGGCAAAAAAAACTAGCCCCACGCAAAGCGCAGGGCCAACCAAAACTATTGATTAATGATTGAGATGGCAATCGGCTAAACCATTTTGCCAAGCACGTCGGCAATTTTGCGGTCGTTGGATAAACGAGGGACTTTATTCTGCCCACCCAGTTTACCTTGAGAACGCATATAGGTAATAAAGGCATCGCGTTTCAGCGGTGTAATAACCAGGCGCTGAAGAATGCTTCCGGTTATGAGGTCGTCGTAATAAACATTCAGTTCGGTCATTCGTTTGTCGAGGTCTTCGGCAAACTGAGCTGTGTTTTTTGGCGGTGTGGCAAATTCAATAAGCCATTCATGGTAAGGCAAACCCTCTGCCGGGCTTACCATTGGCGCTACTGTAAACTCAATCAGTTCTACTTCCGGATGGCGTTCGCAGGCAAACTTCATTGCTTTTTCTACTTCTTCCCCAATCACGTGTTCGCCAAAGGCTGAAATAAAATGCTTGATACGGCCAGATACTATTACTTTATAAGGGTCAAGGGATACGAACTTTACAGTGTCGCCGATAGAGTAACCCCATAAGCCTGCATTATTGTTTATTACGAGCGCGTAGTTCTTACCCAGTTCAACCTGCTCAATGCTCAGGCGGGTTGGTTTTTCGTTGAAATATTCGTCAATAGGTATAAATTCATAGAAAATGCCGGTGTCTAACAGCAGCAGCATGCCCGGGTCGCCCTGTTTATCCTGATAGGCAAAGAATCCCTCAGAAGCCGGAAAAAGCTCTACCGAATCAATTTTTTTGCCGATAGACTCATACAGTTTAGCGCGGTAGGGTTCAAAATTAACACCGCCATAAACGAACAATTCAAAATTAGGGAAAACATCTTTTATCTTTTTGCCCGTACGAGCCTGAATGCGGTCGAAGTACATCTGTACCCAGGGCGGAATACCCGATATGAGGCTCATGGGCTGATTGATGGTTTCATCAATTATTTTCTCCAGTTTTTCTTCCCAGTCTTCAATGCAATTGGTTTCAAAAGACGGCATCCGGTTGCTTTGCAGATAAGCAGGTACGTGATGGGTAGAGATTCCGGACAGACGGCCTATATGTATGCCGTTTTTTTCTTTCAGCTCCGGGCTACCAGATAAAAAGATAAGCTTGTGGTCCAGAAACTGCGATTTACCTGTCTCATGAATATAATTGAGCAAAGCGTTTTTGGCCGAGTTAATATGATTATGGATAGAGTCTTTTGAAATAGGGATATATTTGGTGCCAGAGGTAGTACCAGAGGTTTTAGCGAAGTAGAGAGGTTTACCCGGCCAGAGAACATCTTCACGGCCGTCGAGAATCAGATTAACATAATCTTTTATGTCTTCGTAGTCTCTTACAGCAACCGCCTGCTTGAAATCGTCATAAGACCTGATATCCTTAAAATAATGGTCTTTGCCAAAGGCGGTATCGGTTGCTTTTTCAACCAGCGTTTTTCTCCATCCGGCCTGTACTTCAGCCGAACGGGCCATCCATTTTTTTTGCCGGGCAACAACATAAGCTGCCAGCGGTTTGCTTAAAATTGACCGTATTCCCATAATGTGGCAAATATAGGAGTTTAGAATAAATATTGTTCACAGGTCGTTATTAGTTTGGTAAGTTTTAATACTGCATTGCTTGCCAGTACATAAAAAAGAAGGTAAAAGCGCCGTAGAAACGATTAAGCGGCGCCATGCCAACATACTGCGAAAATTAAGGGCCTAAACTTAAGGAAAATAAAAAAACGGCGGGGTTCTATGCCCTGCAAAGTATTTATATTATTCGGCCAATTAAAAAGTAAAAAATTTATTTTTCACAGAAGTTTGCAAATAATAATTGTAAATTTGCGGGCAAATTTAAAAAACTTATTAACTCATAAAGCTCAATATGGCTGGATTGTTTAATTTTCTCACGAGTGACATCGCGATTGATCTGGGTACGGCAAATACCCTTATTATCTACAAAGACCAGATAGTTGTAGATGAACCCTCAATTATTGCTTTAGACAAGATTACCGGAAAAGTGTTGGCCATTGGTCATAAAGCAATGCAAATGCATGAAAAAACGAACGAAAATATAAAAACTATCCGTCCGTTAAAAGATGGTGTAATTGCTGACTTTACCGCCGCCGAATTGATGATTCGGGGAATGATAAAAATGATTGAAACCGGTCGTAACTGGTTTTTTTCACCGTCGCACCGCATGGTGGTTTGTATTCCGTCAGGCATTACTGAGGTTGAAAAACGTGCGGTAAAAGATTCATGCGAGCACGCCGGAGCCAAAGAGGTTTACATGGTGCACGAGCCCATTGCAGCAGCTATTGGTATTGGCATTGATATAGAACAGCCCAATGGCTCAATGATTGCCGATATTGGTGGTGGTACTACCGAAATTGCAGTAATAGCGCTTTCGGGTATTGTGTGTGAGGCGTCTATCCGTATTGCGGGTGATTTATTTACGAGAGATATTGTTGATTACATGCGCCGCGAGCATAACCTTTTGATTGGTGAGCGTTCGGCAGAATTTATTAAAATTCAGGTAGGAGCAGCTTTGCCAGACCTGGATAATCCGCCGGCTGATATCGAAATCCGTGGCCGTGACCTGATGACGGGTATTCCGAAGGAAATTAAAGTAACTTACAGCGAGATTGCCTATGCCCTTGACAAATCAATTTCTAAAATTGAAGAGGCTATCATGCGTGCATTAGAGATGTCTCCACCAGAGCTTTCTGCAGATATTTACGAAAACGGCATCTACCTTACCGGTGGTGGCGCCTTGTTGCATGGTTTAGACAAGCGTCTGGCTATAAAAACAAAATTACCTATCCATGTGGCCGACGACCCGCTTCGTGCTGTGGTGCGCGGTACCGGAGAAGTGTTGAAAAATATTGAAAAATACAGAGCCGTTATTGTTCAGTAGATTTAGTAATCTTCAAACTATAAGCTACGGGTTGTATTACTCGTAGCTTATAGTTTTAATTTATAAAGACTTATGTCGCAACTCTTCCGTCTGATATATCGGATACGAAATTTCCTGTTGTTTGTGATTTTAGAAATGCTGAGTTTCTGGCTGATAGTGAAGAACGATTATTACTGGGATGTCTCATTCTTTAATACCTCAAACTACTACGCTGCCAAAACCCTGGAGGTATCAAACTATGTGAAGAGTTATATGAACCTCGGTAATGTAAACGAGCAGCTGGTAACCGAAAATGCCGAGCTGAAGCGCGCCATGATTGCCATGCAGGAATTAAAAGGCCGCGAGGGAGACTATTACAAGGTAGATTCGGCCTATGCTACCCGGTTTGAATTTAAGGTTGCCAAAGTTGTTAATAATACGGTTAACTTGTCTAAAAACTACCTTACTATTAACAAGGGCAAGCTAGACGGCATTGAACCCGGTATGGGCGTTATTTGTCCGCAAGGTGTGGTTGGGCAGGTTATGCAATGTTCAGACCACTTCTCGCGGGTGTATTCAATTCTGCATTCAGAATTTAATGTGTCAAGCGAGGTAAGAAGCGAAGCCCTGCGCGCCAAAAACGAAAAAGCTTTAGGTATTGCAAAATGGGAAGGGCTGGATCCCCGGTCTATTGAGCTGACAACTATCGGGCGATTCAAGCCTATCAAGAAAGGTGACTCCGTGATGACATCTGAACAGAACGTGATTTTCCCTTCAGGAACCATGGTGGGTAGAATCAGTAAAATAGGCACAAAGCAAGATGAAGCATTTTTTGATATTGAGGTAGAGCTGGCAACTGATTTTCAGAACATATCGTACGTGTATGTAGTGAATAACAAGTTGAAAAAAGAGCAGGAAAAACTCGAAGAATCGACCAGACCCGAAGTTAAAAAATAATATTGCAGACCAGCCATACAGCGGGTACCCGTTGTGCATTGTATCAATTATACGCAAGACTTTAAATGAACTCCCAGACCGTCATAAAGTTAATAGTAACCTTTTTCATTTACCTCATCTTACAGATAGTGGTGCTCCGCAATTTTGTATTTTTTGATGTGGCCTTCTGTTTTGTATATGTTGCCTGTATACTATTGTTGCCTTATGAGATTCCGACCCTCTGGGTTATTCTGATAAGTTTTCTTACCGGTTTGCTGGTTGATATTTTCTATAATACAGCCGGGGTGCATGCAGCTGCAAGCGTGCTGGTAGGGTATAGCCGCGGCAGCATTGTTAAGTTTTTGCTTCCAACCAAAGGCATTGATAACGAGATAGTTATTTCATTGAAAGACATGGGAGCAGAGCGATTTGTGAGATATATTTTCATACTTACCCTTATACATCACACGGCTCTGTTTTTTATAGAAGCGGGCGGGTTTACGTTTTTTCTTATTACCATTCTCAAGGTAATCAGTAGTGTTGTGTTTACTTCATTTATGATTATTATTCTGCAGTACGTTAGAGGAAACTGACAGGCCATTAAAAACGATTTTTTTAATCGTATAAAAAGTAATTGTAAAACTTATTTATTGGGTTTTAAAAATGCGTTTTCAGCTATATATTCTTGCCATTCTATTTTCTGTTTTCAGTTTTTCTTGTCAACAAAAATCTACTGATGCTTCTTCGTCAGAACCATCAGTAGACAGCGCTGCTATCCGAAAGAGAGAAGCACGTATCAGAAAAGACATCAAAGCCGATATAAAAGCCGGGCTGATTGAAGAAGTAATGAAAAAGAAACAGGCACAGGGCTTTAACGGAACCGTACTGGTTGCACAGAAAGGCATTATCGTGTACCAAAACGCTTATGGCTACGCCAATTTTAAAGACACCGTCCGAAATACCCTGCAATCTAAATTTCAGCTGGCCTCACTATCCAAAACATTTACGGCTGTAGCTGTAATGAAACTGAGCGAGCAAGGCAAACTGGGGCTTGACAACACAGTTAAAGACTATTACCCCGATTTCCCCTATGAGGGTGTAACCATCAGAAGTCTGCTATGCCACCGCTCAGGTTTACCTTATTATCAGTATACTTTTGATAAGGTTGTAAGAGGCGACAAAATTTACCCAACCAACCAGGAAATGATGAAGTGGTTTGCTACTACTAAACCTACTCCGGCAATTTTTAACCTGCCCGATCATTTCTTTAGTTACAACAATACCAATTTTGCCATTTTAGCGGCACTGGTAGAGAAAGTAACAGGTATGGGCTTTGACCAATACATGCGCCAGAACATTTTTGTGCCGCTGGGCATGAAAGATTCTTTCATTGCTACCTCTAAAAATGACTCGCTTAATATCAACCGTACCTATGGGTACCAGTTCGGGCAAAGGCTACCAAAAGATTATTATGACGATATAACCGGCGACAAAGGCGTGTTTTCAACCGCCGGTGATTTGCTGAAATGGTATAATGCTTTAAGAGATAACAGGATTATATCGAAGGAATCGTTGAAAGAAATGATTCTGCCAAGGAGTTTTGAATACCCGGGTTTGCGCAATTATGGCTACGGATTCAGACTATGGGTGAATGCCAAACAACAAACCGACTACGTGTACCACACCGGCTGGTGGAAAGGCTACAATACCATTATGTTTTTTGATCTGCGTGAGGATTTCGTGATTATACTGCTGAGCAATCGCTACAATCGTTCGGTGTACAATATAAAAGAGATTGTTGATATTATGAATGAAGGTAAGAAGTCAACAGTTGAAGAAAATATCCTGGATGAATAAGAACTTTTTTATTCAAAGGCAGGTATTAGATACACCGGGTAAAACCTAAAAAACAAAATGAAGAGCTATCAGCCCATCGCAGACCACGCTACTGCATATATAAAAAAAAACAAATCAACCTCTTCTTTCATTTCTTATCTGCGGCTTTTTCTGGCCATTGCCGGGTTATACATTCTGTTTGTTATCATTAGAGACGGGTCTTCTGTTGTGCTTGTTACAGGCGCCGTTTTGGTGCTTGCCTGTTTTTTGTTTTTTGTGAACTATCACCAGAAGATTATTGAGCGCATAGAATTTCATGAGTCTATGCTCAAAGTCTGCGAAAAAGAAACAGCGGCTGTAAATGGTGTCTATGACCAGTTTGAAGATGGAAAGGAGTACCACGATAAGTCACATTTTTTTTCGTTCGACCTTGATATATTCGGAAGGCATTCGCTATTTCAGTTACTGAACCGAACCGTTACGCAGTCGGGCAGGGATACGCTGGCCCGGCAGTTGAAATTCCCTTTTTTGCAAAGACAAGCCATTGAAGATAGACAAACGGCCATTGCCGAACTAGGCAATAAAGTAGCTTGGAGGGTTGATTTTCTTGCAACGGGCAACCTGCTTGAAAAAGACGAAAAGAGATACCAGGAGCTGCTTAAATGGCTAAAAACAGAACCCGTTGATTTACTGGACAGATACAGATTTTTACTTTGGCTGGTGCCGGCCATCAATGCCATTTTATTGGGCTTGTGGTTGTTTGATATAATTACGTTCAGGGTATGGCTGCTCACTTTGATAGCCCAATCAGTTTTTTCTTTTGTGAATCAGAAGAAACTGAGCTCACTTTATTTGAATATCAGCAAAAATGCTTCTAATCTGCAGAAATACACAGAGTTGTTCAAGTTGATTGAGAATGAGCCATTTTCTGCTACTTTATTGAGTAGCCAACAGGCAGAACTGTCAAAACCTGTGCAGACATCGGTTATTATTCAAAAACTGGCTACAGTATCGGCCTATTTTGCCATTCGTAACAGTGTATTTGCCCCAGTTTTGAATGCTTTGTTTCTGTGGGATTACCAATGTGCGCACCGTTTTGAAAGCTGGAAAGTTCAGTACAACGATTCAATACTGAATGCCTTTACAATACTGCATGAATGGGAAGCGCTGATAAGCATTGCCTGCTTCAACTTTGCCAACGATGGCTACACGGTGCCTCAGATTTCAGACACCGTGATACTTGATGCCACACAGTTGGGGCATCCGCTGCTAAAAAAGGGCAAAAGCGTAAACAACGATTTCAGCATTAATAAAGAGGAGCAGATATTTATCGTTACCGGAGCCAATATGGCGGGTAAAAGTACTTTTTTACGTGCCATAGGTGCTAATATGATATTGGCTATGACAGGCGCGAACGTCAGAGCCGAAAGGTTTGTGTTTAAGCCGATGCAGGTTTATACCTGTATGCGCATCTCTGATTCAATAGATGAGGGCGAGTCATATTTCCATGCCGAATTGCTCCGCTTGCAACAGGTTGTAAACCTGCTGGCGTCGGGGCAGGAGTTATTTGTGATTCTGGATGAGTTGCTAAAAGGCACAAATTCAAAAGACAAGTTGCGGGGCTCTGAATTGTTTCTTGAAAAGCTGGTGCAGTATAAAACTGTTTTTGGCATGATAGCCACACATGACCTGGACCTAACGGCCATGGCTACGCAGTATCCTGAAAAAATAAAGAATATCTGTTTTGAAATAATTATAGAAAACGACAAAATGCGGTTTGATTACAAGCTGAGAGCAGGCGTAACTCAAAACATGAATGCCTTGTTTCTGATGAAACAGATGGGCATTGTGTAGTTTATCTCTTGAAACTTTTAAACCAGCTCCATACTTTCATCATAATTACACCAAATACCGCTTCTCTGAAAATCTTGGTCGACATCTTCGAAACTCCTTTGGTGCGGTCGGTAAAAATAATAGGTACTTCAGTGATATTGAATTTATAAAGGAAGGCGTTAAATTTCATTTCAATCTGAAACGCATAACCAACAAATGTAATTTTGTGTAGCGGTATGGTTTGCAGTACTTCACGCCTGTAGCAGATAAACCCGGCGGTAGGATCCATTATTTTCATACCTGTTACAAATCTTACATATACGCCTGCAAAATAAGACATTAGCACACGCCCGATAGGCCAGTTAACAACGTTTACACCCTTGATATACCTTGAGCCCACGGCCACATCAAAACCATCTATTTTGCAGGCTTTGTATAACCTTACCAGGTCTTCAGGGTTGTGCGAAAAATCAGCATCCATTTCATAGATAAATGCATATTTTTTTTCGATAGCCCATTTAAAACCATGTATATAAGCAGTACCCAGGCCGAGTTTTCCGCTGCGCTCAACCAGATGCAGTTCGTTCGGAAACTCCTTCTGTAACTCTTTCACCTTAAGGCCTGTACCGTCAGGAGAACCATCATCAATTATCAGAATATCAAATGCTTCATCCAGATTGAAAACTTTTCTGATAATGGCTTCAATGTTCTCAATTTCGTTATAAGTGGGTATAATAACCAGGTTGTCTTTAAACATTTACTTTTATTTGTGTTGCGGTTGCTTCAATCTGTTTTTATTTGTTTTTTCTGCTTTCGTTCGTCCAGAATATTCAGGGTTTCGTCATACACTTTCACCATCAGTCCCGGATTCTTCACGTAAAATTTATAGCTGTTTTTATACTGTGCAGTATCTACTTTGTATTTGGCCATTATTCGGCGTTCCAGTTCAACATACGCCACCCGGGTTGAATCATAATCATTAAAAGTGAGCCTGTTTACCTTAGCCTCTGTCAGGTGCACATCTGCCAGAATCTTGGCCATGGTTTTCATGTCAATTACATCTGCCGGTATTTTGGGGTCTGGTATACATGAAGCGAGCGCTGAAATAAGAGCTAAATGTAAGATTATTTTTTTTGTCAGCATTTTCACTTTATCTTCGTTTTCAGATTAAACAACAAATTACGGAAAAAAATAAGAGATTGAGTACGTTAAAGTTTGTTAATCGATTAAAAAGAATGGTAAGTAAATTCTGAAAGACAGGTGGTTGAGGATATCATTTCGAAATTAAATAAGTACGAAATTAAGATACGCAAGGCAGTAGACTCACAAATGCACGGAAACTTCCGGTCGGTATTTAAGGGTTCAGGCCTTGAGTTCAGCGACTTGCGTACCTATCAGTATGGAGATGATGTACGAGCCATAGACTGGATTACCACCGCCAAAGGCCACGGTGCCTATGTGAAGATTTTTAAGGAAGAAAAAGAGCAGACGGTCTTTTTTATGCTCGATGTGAGCGCGTCGCAGGAGGTAGGAAATAACGGCCAGCTGAAGCTGGATACCGCCAAAGAAATATGCGGGGTGTTGTCGCTTTCGGCTATTAAAGAGGCAGGGCATGTAGGGCTATATTGTTTTTCTGACCAGAAAGAGCTGTATTTTAAACCATCTAACGGTATGAAACACGGCTACGAAATTATTCTGAGTCTGTTTAAAATGAAGCCGCTTTCGCAGCAGACCGACATAACGTCGGCCATCGGATTCGCACTAAACATCTTAAAGCGCCGGAGCGTTGTTTTTCTGATATCTGATTTTCTGGACAACAATTATGAGCATAACCTGAAAGCCCTTGCCCGTAAACATGACCTGGTGGTGATACACATTTATGACCAGCGGGAAATAAAGCTGCCAAGCTTGGGGATTATCCCGGTTTTAGATAAAGAAAGCAAAAAAACGGTGTGGCTCAATACTTCATCTCCCAGATTCAAACGGGAAATGAAAGAGATGTTTGAAAATAATCAGGAACGGCTGGAAAAACTCTGCAAACAACATAATGCCAATTATCTGGCCATTGACTCACGCGAAGATTATGTTTCAAAGCTTATACAATTGTTCAGAGTCAGAAAATAACATCATGCGGGGTAATCGTCTGTTTTATACAAAAGAAATTCGGTGGGCTATGCGCATGGTGCTAGGCACGCTTTTTTATTTTGTTATGTGTGCCGGAGCAGACCTGTTTGCGCAGAAACCCAAAGGCCGTTTTCTGACGGATAGTGTAGAACTGGGCCGCCCTTTTGACTACGCCCTGAGTTATAAACATGCTCCTGCAGAGGAGGTGTTCTTCCCCGATACCACCTATAATTTCTACCCCTTTGAAATGGTACGGCGCAATTATTTTACAACCAGTACCAATAACAACAAGAGCCTCGATAGCGTAGTGTATACGCTGGTAACCTTTGATATCAGCAAAACGCAGAAATTCAGCCTGCCTGTTTATTTATTTGGTAAAAAAGACTGCACGGCTGTTTTTGCGAGCCTCGATTCGGTTTTTCTGAAGGAGATGATAAAATCAGACACCGACTCGCTCTCTCTAAAAACAGACACAACGCTGATGCCCTTGCAGCAGCAGGTTAATTATCCGAAAATTCTGGGATACATCTTGGGTTTGCTGTGCTTTCTGGGCATTATATATGCACTTTTTGGCAAATGGATTGAGAAACAATACAGACTTTTTCTTTTTAGCCGGCGTCATAAAGATTTTGTGAGCAGCTACCGTAAAATTGCACGCGGCACATTAGACAGCGCTAATATTGCCAGGGCATTGGTTATGTGGAAAGAACACCTGGAATGGCTGGAAGACCGGCCTTATACCTCATACACCAGTAAAGAAATTATCAACAGGCTGCCAAGCGAATCGTTAGAGGAGTCGCTTAGGGATGTTGACACAGCAATTTATGGGGGGATCCTTTCTACCTATATGCCTTTAGCAATGAACGTTTTGTTAGACACGGCTGTTGAATTATACCGGAAACGCAGAGAAGAACTAATTTTGAACTCATAAATAAGGGTATCTCCGGTTAGGTACTCGGTTATTAAGCACAGCATTTTTAATTATGCAAAATCCTATTTTAATTTTTGGAGCAGGCTCGCTCGGCAAGATTACCCTCGATATTTTCAACCGAAACAACGTATTGGTATATGGTTTTTTAGATGATGACAAAAAACTGCATAATACCGAAATAGGTGAAATTGTAGTTTTGGGAGATACAGACGATGACGGTTTTCTGAAAATTATTGGCCAGAAAACCGAAGCTTTTGTGGCCATTGGCAACACAAAAGTTAAAAAGAAACTGGTAGAGATACTGAACGAGCGCCGCAAAGTAATGCCCGTAAACGCCATTCATGACCGGGCGGTGGTATCAGAAGAAGCCATTATCGGGCATGGTAATCTGGTTATGGCCAATGCAGTTATTAACCCGTTTGCCAAGGTTGGCAACCATTGTATTATACAATCGGGTGCGGTAATTGATGCAGAAACTCAGGTAGCCGATTTTGCAAACATTGGCGCAGGCGCTATTATAAACACAAATGTAGATATAGCAGAGGGCGCGTTTATAGGTTCGGGTGCCGTAATTGTTACCGGCATCAGAATCGGTAAAAATGCCCGGGTGGGGGCTGGCTCGGTGGTGGTAGAAAACGTGGCCGACAACGCCACTGTTTTTGGCAACCCTGCACAGAAAGTCTAGTTTATCTTTGCATAATTTTTTTCTCCGGCTTCTATTGCCACCTTCAGGTGATTTTCACGCGGAGGTATCGGGCAACTGAAGCCATCACCAAAAGCGCAGTACGGATTATAGGCTTTGTTGAAATCAAGAATGATAACGTCTTTTTCAAGCTGATTCATACGTAAATCTATATATCTGCCGCCGCCGTAAGTACCCTTGCCGTTGGTCTGGTCTTTGAATGGTATAAACAGGTAGTCACGATACTGTTGTATACGTTGTAAATCAGGAGAGCGATAAACGGCAAGGGTATAATTCTTCCCATCCAGCCTGAAGGTCAGTTCTCCGAATTTTGTGTACGTTCTGGTTTCGCCCGTAGTAGTCGGTATCTTGAATGGCTTGCCGGCAGTAGTGGCTGTAAACTGGCATTCTACCCTGTATTTCTCGTCAGGTTCGTAAAAGCGCAGATATTGAAAGTCTTCTTTTTTTACCGGCGAAAACTTCGACTTCAGAAATTCTTCCTTGTAATTTTCCCTGAACTCTACAATTTCCGTTTTAAAATCCTGTGCAAATGTATTCAGCGCAAAAAACATGAATACATAGGCCAATGTGGTAGTTATCCGTATCATAGTTTTACAGTTTTTATGAAACATCTACGGTGTTTTCATTAGTAACAATTGGCCGGGCTATTGGATTCACCAAACGGGCAATAAAAATACTGATAAATATCATACTTATGGCAAAGTACCCTACATAGGCATAGTTTTCAATATAGCCCGAGGCGGTTTTATGGATTATAAAACCGCCTATATTGGCTGCCAGCGCCTGTGCAAGCAATTGCAACGAAGAGTTGATAGCCATAAAGCTACCCCTTTGCTGCGGATTAACTACGTTTGATATAATTGCCTGTGTAGGAATCAGCCTGCCGTTTGAGAAGACAAAGAAAATACCGGCTACTAATAAAACTGCCCACACCGCGCCTGAAAACATATTGGTGATAAGGTAAATAGGAATCATAGACAGCAACGCAAAAACTACAAATACAGGGTACTTGCCTCTTTTGTCGGCCAGTTTGCCTACCATGGGTGCTGTAAAAATGGTAAGCAGCCCACCAACCAGATAAATAAGAAAGATATTCTGCTGGCTAAAACCTACATTTGCCACCAGCGTCGGAGAAATGTACGGAATAATACTGAAATGCCCCAGCATGATGGTAGTTGAGAGCCAGAGGGCTTTCATCTGGTTCGGATTATTCCATATATTGGTTATTACATTCAACGGATTAGGCTTGGTTTCTCTGTTTTTCAGATGTTTGTCAAGATTGGGTACGAAACGGATAATGAGAAAAATAACCACAATACCCAGAAACCCTACTACCAGAAATGGCGTGTGCCAGCCAAATTTAGCGGCCAGAAACAAACCTGAGGGTATGCCAACCACAGAGGCAACAGAAAAAGCAGTGGTAATATAACCTACGGCAGTAGCCCGGCGTTCGTAATCAAAGGTATCAGCTACGATAGACATCACCTGGGCGCCGATAAGACCGCCGAAAGTACCTGCAATGATGCGTGCAATAATAAGAAACTGGTGCGTAGGGGCAAAGGCACAGGCAAATGTACCTGCCACAAAGCCAATATAGGCAAAGAGTACTACTTTTTTGCGGTCATAATTATCTACAAAAAAGGCAGCCAGAAAACCCGAAATACCCGCACTGAGCCCATAAGCTGAAACAATGAAACCAAAATGACGGGGAGAAATATTGAAAATCTGCATTAATTGTGGCCCCAGAGGCATCATAATCATGAAGTCCACAATGTGTGTAAAATTAATGCAGGCCAGTATAAAAAGTAGTAGTTTTTCTTTTGAACTCATTTTGAAACATATTCAGGGTCTATTTGTCAACGCAAACAGGCCCTGGCTGGTTCATTATTTGTTGCTGTTAGCCAATTGGCTATCCATACTGTTCACTGGTATTTTGCCTTGCACGCTCCAGGCTCCGTCTACAAAGAACAACTGCCCGGATACAAAGCTTGAATCGTCAGAGGCCAGAAAAACCGCAGGGCCTACCATTTCTTCCGGCTCACCGGTTCTGCCCAAAGGTACCACGCCACCCCAGTTGGTACGGTAGTTGGGGTCTTCTCTCAGGTTTCTATCTACATTAATTGGCCCGGGGCCAAAGGTATTTACTCTGATATTGTAAGGTGCCAGTTCTACTGCCATTTGTTCGGCCATGGCGTGTATACCACCCTTGCTGGTTGAATAAGTAATGAGGTTTTTAACACTTAACGCAGCACAGATACTTGAAATGTTAATAATACTGCCGCCGCCGTTGGCGCGCATAATTTTGGCTGCCTCTATTGAGCAGAATAACGTACCTTTCAGGTTTACGCCCATTACGGTATCAAACACGGCTTCGTCTGTTTCAAAGAAATCACTCCAGCCGGTTATGCCAGCATTGTTTACCAGCACATCCAGTTTGCCGTATTTTTGGGTAATCAGCCCAAACATTTCTCTGATTTCAGCCACCTTTGAAATATCCGCATAAATCACTTCAGAACGCCTGCCCATAGCCTGTATTTGGGCAGCCACTTCTTCGGCATAAGTGGCGCCTGCTATTTCGTTTATAATTACGTCGGCTCCTTCCCGGGCAAAGCCCAGGGCTATGGCTTCTCCAATACCTCGTCCGGCTCCTGTTATAAGGGTAATTTTATTTTTTAATCGCATGGTTGAATAGAAAATTGAAAGCCAAATGTAATAAATTTTAAAGACGATGAGGGGCCGGATTGCTAAAATTACTAGGGCTGCAAAAACAAAGAGGCCACCTGAAAAGGCAGCCTCTGCGTTTATAAAAACCAAAGACCTTAGTTCAGAAACTCATAAATACCTGCCACGCCTTGTCCACCGCCTACGCAGGCACTTACCATACCATATTTTTTGTTCTGACGGCGCAGCTCGTTGATAATCTGTACCGATAAGCGGCCACCGGTTGAACCCAGTGCATGGCCTAAAGCAATTGCACCGCCGTTCGGGTTAATTTTGTTCAAATCTAAGTCAAGTTCTTTAATAACTGCTAACGACTGAGCAGCGAAGGCTTCGTTCAGCTCAATGATATCAATATCATTTTGAGTTAAGCCTGCCTGTTTTAAAGCCAACGGAATAGCAGCCACAGGGCCTATACCCATTATGCGTGGCTCAACCCCTGCCGAAGCATAGGCCATCATACGTGCTATAGGTTTAAGCCCTAAGTCGTTTACCATCTTCTCTGACATTACCACAACAAAGGCAGCTCCGTCAGACGTTTGTGAAGAGTTACCTGCCGTAACGCTGCCACCCATGGTAAACACAGGCTTAAGTTTAGCCAGGGCCTCAAGGCTAGTGTCAGCACGGGGGCCTTCGTCTTTATTTACTACATATTCTTTTGTTTTTTTCTTACCGGTCGTTTCGTCAAAAAACGTTTCTTTAACGGTTATTGGCACTATTTCTTCATCAAACTTGCCTGCTGCCTGTGCGGCCAGTGCTTTCTGATGCGAATAGTAAGAGAAACGATCCTGCTCATCGCGTGAAATATTAAATTGTTGCGCCACCTGTTCGGCCGTTAAGCCCATACCAATGTAGTAGTCGGGGTGCATGGTGGCCAGGTTATAGTTCAATGCGGTTTTCCAGCCCATGGTTGGTACCAGCGACATTGACTCTGTACCACCGGCAACAATACAGTCGGCCAGGCCGGCATGTATTTTGGCAGCAGCAATGGCAATGGTTTCAATACCAGAGCCGCAGTAACGGTTTACAGTAACACCCGGTACACTTTTGCCCAATGCCAATAAAGATATGTAACGCGCCATTTGCATTCCCTGTTCGGCTTCCGGTACGGCGTTACCTACAATAACGTCGTCTACCTGTGCCGGGTCAAGGTTAGGTATGCTGGCCATCAGGTGTTTAATTACCTCAGCGGCCAGGTCGTCAGGGCGTGTAAAACGAAATACACCTTTGGGTGCTTTGCCGACAGCACTACGGTAGCCGGCGACTATATATGCATTCATGTTTTGTTCGTTTTATAAAGCTTTCTGCAAGGGTAAAAGCTCCTTGCCAAAAGGGAATTAGTTCAATGAAACTTTAGTGATTAATTTCTTGGTGGTTTACCACCGCTCAGTAGCCCCTGCATACGCTCAAGGGTTTTCTTCTCGCCGGTTAGCGATAAGAACGCCTCTCTCTCCAGATCAAGCAGGTATTGCTCAGATACTTTCTGAGGGTAACTTAAATCACCACCACAAATAACATAAGCCAGTTTTTCGGCAATTTTTGCATCATGGCGAGAGATGTACTTGCCCATCAACATGCCTTGTATGCCAGCTTTAAAAAGCGCCAGACCGGTTTTACCCTGCACCTTAATATCGGTGCGCATTTTTGGCTGGGTATATCCGCCTTCGGCCAGTTTAATGGCTTCGTATTTCGCTTCGGCAATCAGTCGGCTGCGGTTCAGCACTATCCGGTCTTTACCGGCTTTCAGGTAGTTCATATCAAAAGCTTCCTGAGCCGAGGTTGAAACCTTAGCCTGGGCAATATTCATAAATGCGCTCTGCAAAATGTTTAGTTCGATATCACCTGCCTGATACATGTCAGAGCAGCGAACCGCCATTTCTTTGGTACCTCCACCGGCTGGTATCAGCCCTACGCCCAGTTCAACCAGCCCCATGTAGGTTTCGGCATGCGCTATTACTCGGTCGGCATGCAGGTTTAGCTCGCAGCCACCACCCAGAGCAAGGCTGTGTGCAGCCGTAACTACAGGTATAGAAGAGTAACGGGCACGCATCATGGTTTGCTGAAACTGCGCTATCATCAGGTTGATTTCGTCATATTCCTGCTCAACTGCAAACATAAACAGCATAGCCAGATTGGCACCTGCCGAAAACGCCTCGTTAGAGTCATTGCCAATTACCAACCCTCTGAAATCTTTCTCTGCAACGGCATAGGCTTTGTTGAGTCCCTCTACCACTTCCGGGCCAAAGGTGTTCATTTTTGAATGGAATTCTATACCTGCAATACCATCACCCAAATCAAACAGGGTTGAGCCGGCGTTTTTCCAGACAACGTTGCTTTGGCGAAGGTTATCAAGAATGATGAACGATTCTGTTCCTGGAATGGTCTTGTAAGTCTTACTTGGTATATCATAATACTTACGCTGGCCGTCTTCTATTTTATAGAAACTTTCAAATCCTTCTTCCAGCATTTCATAAACCCAGGTGGCCGGTTTCATGTTTACTGTTTCCATGATTTTCAGCATGTTGCGTACACCTATGGCGTCCCAGGTTTCAAACAGACCTATTTCCCAGCCGAATCCGGCACAGATGGCCTCATCAATGCGGTAAAGTTCATCTGAAATCTCGGGGATACGACGGGTTGCATAGCGGAAGAAATCAGCAAATGTTTTTCTGTAAAATTCTCCGGCGTTGTCTTTACCATTCAGTAAAACCGAAAAACGTTTTTTCAGGTTATTGATACTTTTGGTGCTTTCAAGCGTGGCAAATTTTACCTTCTCAGATGGTTTATATTCAAAAGTTTTCAGGTCTAGTGCCAGAATAACCGTTTTGCCGCTTTCATCTTTGGTTTTTTTATAAAAGCCTTGTCCGGTTTTGTCGCCCAGCCATTTGTTTTTCTGCAACTTGGCCATAACTGTCGGAAGCTGGAACGCATCCTTTGATTCATCGACACGCAACACTTTCGACAGGTTATTACAAACGTTGACGGTGGTATCAAGCCCTACGATATCAGACAGGCGGAACGTGCCTGATTTCGGCCTGCCAACAACCGGGCCAGTCAGTTTATCTACTTCTTCAACGGTCAGCCCCATGTCTTCGGCTGCTCTGATGGTTTGCACCATGGCATATATACCCAGACGATTGGCGATAAATGCCGGTGTATCTTTGCAAAGCACAGTGGTTTTACCCAGAAAGAGGTCGCCGTATTTCATCAAAAAGTTGACTACCTCAGGGTCAGTATCTCCTGTAGGAATAATTTCCAGTAAACGCAGATAGCGCGGAGGGTTGAAGAAGTGCGTACCACAGAAGTGCTTACGGAAGTCTTCTGAGCGCCCTTTGGCCATTAGCTGAATAGGTATGCCAGAAGTATTGGATGTAACAAGCGTACCGGGTTTACGGAACTCATCCACTTTTTCGTAAATCGCTTTTTTAATATCCAGCCTTTCTACAACTACTTCAATAACCCAATCGTAATCGGCAATTCTGGGCATATCATCATCAAAATTACCCAACGAAACCAACGACAGCGATTTCTGGCTGTAAATGGGCGAAGGGCTTGCCTTTACCGCAGCCTGAAACAGGTCTGTCACAATACGGTTACGAATACCCGGCTGGCTGGTAAAAATTTCACCATCCTTTTCGGCATCAGCCGCTTCTTTTGGTACCATGTCTAGCAATAGTACTTCCACACCGATATTAGCGAAATGCAGGGCTATTCGGCTTCCCATAATACCTGCACCTAAAACAGCTACTTTTTTTATACTACGATTCATTTTTGATTGAATATTATTTCTTAATCTTAAATGGTTTCTTAACTCTGTTATAATTGATAAAACTCAGTTTTATGTCTGAAACCGAATGTCGTCTGTTTTAACTCCTGCCTAAACGTAATCAAATAAGCAAAAAATTCTCACTATCAGCAACATTCTCCGCTCAAATTATACTACTAATCGACGGATTCAGGTTTTCGGAATCCAGGCCCATATCATTTCAGCTACAGCCACTTCTTCTTCCGTTTCGTCAGTAATTTTAACTGCCACATTCACATCTCCTTTTACAGTTTCGCGAATCTGGCTTATTTGCTGATCAGTTAGGGTGGCTACTGCTTTTTGATTGCCCAGGCTTCTTTTAATATACTTTACAGACATACTTTTCATCAGTGGTATGCTGGTGTCGGGTATATTCATACCTACAACCATGCCCGTGGCGGTTTCTGCCAGAAGTGAACTGGCTGCTGCGTGTATCTGTCTGATATGATTCTGAACCCTGGGTTTATTTGGAAGTGTAATTACGACCTCGCGGCAACTCATTTTATTGAAATGTATGCCGGCAGTGCCTACAAATTTAACGAGCCGGCCGATGGAATAATCTCGTACCTTACCTTGCAGAAAAACGGGTAGTTTCTGAATCTTTGCAAGGTTTCGGTTAAGAAAATTGTTAAATTCCATCAATTTTGAGCAAAAGATTTATTGATATTTGATGCTGCCAGAATTTTGGACATCTGATTTGCGCCGTGTAAAAATAGTATGCAAGCATAATTTTTTACAAAGATACAGCAAAGTAAATATTATGAAAGAATAAGAATGTAAAATTTATTATAATAAATTTCCGAATAATTATATAATAAAAATTTTTAGCAGCAGAAGTATTTTTGAAACCATTTTTTTGCGCCAATGGTTTTTAATAACAGCATTCAATTACAACACTCTACTGTTTATTGTTTTTATTGATTTGTATTATTCGATAAAAATTAAATTCATTGTTATGGAACTTATACCCATTGAAAGACGCAGCAACTTAAGTCGTGAAGAGTTCATAGAAAATTATCTGAAGCCTAAAAAGCCGGTTGTATTTACCGACCTTGTAAAAGATTGGCCAGCTTTAGATAAATGGACTTTTGAATGGCTCAAAAAAAATTACGGACACATTGAAGTGCCGCTGTTTGACAACCACGTGCATGACACCAAAACTTATTTTCAGGCGGCAAAAACAATGCCTTTTGGCGAGTACCTGAGCCTGATAGAGAAAGGACCGACCGACCTCAGGATTTTCCTGTTCGATATTTTCAAAAAAGTACCTGAGCTTGCCAACGATATCCGTTTTCCTACTATTATGGACGGTTTCCTGAAAAGCTATAAATTCATGTTCTTTGGCGGGCAGAATTCAGAAGTGAATCTGCATTATGATATGGACTGCTCGCACGTGTTTCTGACACAGTTTCAGACACGTAAGCAAATCATTCTTTTTCCGCCTGAAGAGAGCACAAATCTATATCACCACCCGTTTACGGTTCAGAGCCACGTGCATCCGCTGAAACCCGATTTTGACAAATACCCGGCGTTTAAAAATGCCGTAGGCTATGAGGCCACTTTCGGGCATGGCGAAACCGTGTTTATTCCTTCTCTATGGTGGCACTATATTAAGTACGTAGATGGCGGTTTCAGCCTTGCCTTGCGTGCCAATGACTCAATATTTACTACCGTAAGAGGTGGCTGGAATCTGGTGCGCCACACATTTGTGGATAAAGGAATGACCAAAATGCTGGGTGGACAGTGGAAAGAGTGGAAAGAAAATAAAGCCAGAGAAAAAGCAGCTCAGGCATTACAGGAAGCCTGATAGATGAATAAAGCGGCATTAAGAGCAGCGTACCTGCAAAAAAGAAAAGAACTTTCGGGTACCGACAGCCAGACTTACTCGCAACGAATCCATGATTGGCTTTTTAAAAGTTTTCCTGTTCATAATTATGCGGTTATTCATACGTATCTGCCCATAAAAAAAAAGATTGAGGTTGATACGCAGTTGGTTATAGATACGCTCAAGCAGGATTTTAAGGCCGGTATAGTTGTTCCTAAAAGCCATGATGACGGCACCATGACTAATTACTGGCTGAAAGATGATACTATACTGCTGGAGAATAAATTTGGTGTACCCGAGCCTGTTAACTGCTCACCATTGACCGTTAATGCACAAGAAATTGATATGGTTTTAATACCTCTGCTGGCTTTTGATAAACGAGGTTACAGAGTAGGATACGGTAAAGGCTATTATGACCGTTTTCTGACCAGATGCAGGCCTGATGTAGTGAAGATTGGCGTGTCTTTTTTTGACCCCGTAGAGGCCATTGATGACGTGAATGATACTGATATAAAGCTCGATTATTGTATTACACCTAACGGAATTTGGAGCTTTTAAAATATTTTGGATTATTCCAAGAAAAACAAACAAAAAAACTTCTATTTTTGTAATTCCATAGCCCCTTTGAAAATTGGGGCTTTGCTGTAAATATATGTCTAACTAAATTTTGCCCTCAAAAAGGGGTTGTTAATCATGAAAATCGCAGTTGTAGGTGCTACCGGACTGGTAGGCACTGAAATCTTGAAAGTCTTGGCGGAACGTAATTTTCCCGTTACCGAAATCATTCCTGTTGCTTCAGAAAAATCTATTGGTAAACAGGTTGAATTTAAGGGTAAGCAGTTTACAGTAGTAGGCTATGAAGACGCAATCAAGATGAAGCCTGCGGTGGCAATTTTTTCGGCTGGTGGAAGTACTTCGTTGGCGTTGGCTCCGAAATTTGCAGAAGCAGGCATCCCGGTTATTGATAATTCATCAGCCTGGAGAATGGACCCTACCAAGAAACTGGTAGTGCCAGAGGTAAACGCAGATGCCTTAACAGCAGAAGATAAAATTATTGCAAACCCGAATTGCTCTACTATTCAGATGGTAGTGGTTTTGAAACCTTTGCATGACAAATATAAGATAAAGCGTGTGGTGGTATCTACCTATCAGTCAGTTACCGGAACCGGAAAAGCAGCAGTTGACCAGCTTTTTGCTGAAAGAAGTGGCGACGACGAAGCTAAAAAGGTGTACCCGCACAAAATAGACCTGAATGTGTTGCCCCACATTGATGTATTTCTTGACAATGGTTATACCAAAGAAGAAATGAAAATGACCAACGAAACCAAGAAAATAATGGGCGACGACAGCATTGCAGTAACGGCAACCACGGTGCGTATCCCGACAATCGGCGGGCACTCTGAGGCGGTAAATATTGAATTTGAAAACGAGTTTGACCTCGCTGATATCCCGCAGTTGCTAAGCGAAATGGAGGGAGTAGTTGTACAGGACGACCCTAAAAACTTTGTGTATCCTATGCCAATTAATGCACACGGAAAAGACGAAGTTTTCGTAGGCCGTATCCGTCGTGACGAATCTCAGCCTAAAACCCTTAACCTCTGGATTGTAGCTGACAACCTTCGTAAAGGTGCTGCTACGAATGCCGTTCAGATTGCCGAGTACTTGTTGGCAAAGGGTTTACTTGCTTAAAAACTGGTTTTACAGATGTTTTTATATAGAAGGGTATCGGCTGCCGATACCCTTTTTTCGTATATAAGTTTAGTCAAATATCAGCAGTAAACAGTCTTATCTGGTATTAAAAGGGCGATTTAGCTTGTGAAACTGCTCTAAACTTTTTAATATCCTATTCTTTTCCGAACTTTGTATCCTGAATAGCCGTTAGTCTATTCTACGCCTGTCTTACTACAATCAGTAAAAAGTTGAAAACAAAAGGTTCAGTAAAAAATAAAGTAAATATAGTTACACTTGGTTGCTCCAAAAATCTGGTCGATTCGGAGGTTATCTATACGCAGTTAAAAGGTAATGGCTACCATGTAACGCATGAGGGTAAAAAAGATGATGCCAATATTGTTATTATTAATACCTGCGGGTTTATTGATAATGCCAAACAGGAATCGATAGATACAATTTTACGCTATGCCGATGCCAAAGATGCCGGCGTGGTCGACAAAGTATATGTAACGGGGTGTTTGTCGCATAGGTATAAAGACGAACTTGAGCTTGAAATACCAACGGTTGATGCCTGGTTTGGTACCAATGAGCTACCACGCTTATTGAAAACCCTGAAGGCCGATTATAAACAGGAGCTAGTGGGTGAACGCCTGCTAACTACCCCTGCACATTACGCCTATATGAAAATAGCCGAAGGCTGCGACCGCCCCTGTAGTTTTTGTGCAATACCTCTAATGAGAGGAGGGCATGTTTCAAAAACAATTGAAGAGGTTGTGTTGGAGGCGAAGAATCTGGCAAGAAAAGGCACCAAAGAACTGATTCTGATTGCACAAGACCTGACCTATTATGGGTTAGACCTCTATAAAAAGCGTGAACTGGCCAATTTGCTCGACAGGCTGTCTGATGTTGAAGGAATAGAATGGATTCGCCTGCAATATGCGTATCCTTCGGGCTTCCCGTTAGATGTGCTGCAGGTAATGAAGAATCGCACTAATGTATGTCATTATCTTGATATGCCCTTGCAACATGGTTCAACAGAAATGTTGAAATTGATGCGCCGCGGTATTACCAGAGAAAAAACAGAAGACCTGATTAAAACCATCAGGGATACCGTGCCGGGCATTGCCTTACGCACTACCCTGATAGCCGGCCACCCCGGCGAAACCGAAGAGTACTTTGAAGAAATGTACCGTTTTGTAGAAGAAACAAGGTTTGAGCGCCTGGGGGTTTTTCAGTATTCACACGAAGAAAATACGCATTCATATACCATGCCAGACGATATTCCGGCAGAGGTGAAGCAGGAGCGAAACGACCTGATTATGGAGTTGCAACAAGGTATTTCTCAGGAACTCAATCAGCAGAAAGTCGGGCAGACCTTCAAGGTGTTGTTCGACCGCAAAGAAGGCGGTTATTTCATTGGCCGAACAGAATTTGACTCGCCGGAAGTGGATAATGAAGTGCTGGTGCCGGCTTCTCAGTATGTTCGCCTCGGAGACTTCGCCAACATACGAATCACCGATGCAACTGAATTTGATTTATACGGGGAGGTAGTTGTCTGATAACTACCGGCTTTGCCCTGGCGGGTTTTCAGCCACGCAATCTTACATGCTATAGCCATTATAAATTGTTACATGCTGAATTATTAATTTTCAGTAATTACTAATAATTCAGCGTGCCAGACGTTATTTATTTGAAGTTTATTTCAGGAAAAGTAATGAGATTGTATTTGTTTTCTTGTGTTACCCTATTTGTTTCAGCAGAGTTGTCGGCTCAGACACCTGTTCTGCGTTCGCAAAATGCAAGTTTTGGTAGTACGTCTGTGGTTAAAACCAGTTCGCCTGCTTCAGAGGTCAAGAATACCAAAAAGCGATTTGCCCCCGCAGGTACAAATATTCATCTCTTGCCTCTTTTTGGAGGTTTTGATAAAACCGATAGCCAGAAAGCAACAGATGCAGAATTTTTGAAAGTATGTGACCTGAACTTCAAAAGTCGTAAAGAAGCCAGTGAGTTTTTCTCTTCAAGAGCCTGGGAGTATCTGGGCGAAGGCCAAAGAGATACCGCAACGTACCGTTTCAATCTGGCTTATCTGCTTAATGATGAGAACGTAGACGTATACTGGGGCCTGGGTGTTATTAACTACCAGAATGAGAAATACCCAGAAGCCATAGAGCTGATGGAACATGGCTTGCAGCTTGACAATGAAGATAACACCACGCTGATGGTAGATTTATCGACCGTTTACCTGAAATGGTTTATGGTTGATAGCAAAATCGAGCATATAGATAAAACCTTTAGCTTACTGGCAGATGTAATTAAAAAATCGCCGGAGTATGCCAATGCTTATATGCAGTTATCGCTGGCAAGGCTCACCAATAACCAGATTGACGAAGCCTGGGATAATTTCCACAAAGGCTACTCTTTAGACCCGCAAAGCGCAAACCCAGAAATTTTGCAGGCATTGCTTGAAAAGAAAGAAGACCCTAAAGGTATCTTCAAAAAAGCACAGTAAACATTAAGCCTCATATTGCCTTCTGTAAACCAGCGGGGTAACTCCTGTCTGGCTTTTAAATATCCGGTGAAAGTGCGATAAGTTCTGAAACCCGCACTCAATACTTATCTGGCTTATGTCCAGCTCATTATCCATCAACATCTTACGGGCGTTACTTAATCTTATTTCGTTCAGAAAATAAATATAGGTTTTTCTGGTTCGGGATTTAAAGTACCGGCAAAACGAAGGAACGGTAAGATTGGCAATTTCTGCCACTGTTTCTAAAGATATATCTTCCTTGAAATTCTCAAGCGTAAACTCCAGAATCTTCCGCATCCGCTCATTTTCAGTCTCATCAGGTTTAATATTGAAACCCTCGCTGGCCAGCAACTGGTATTCGGCGCATTTAGATAATTGCTCTAGTGCATCAATCAAAGCCAGCAAGCGCATTACGCCTTCAGTTTCAAATACTTTTTGTACAAGTGGCGCCATAGACACCGGAAATTTTATGCCCGAATCAGCCATATTCAGCATTGACACAATAGATTTACATTCAGGCAGGCTATCTAAAATATTATCTACAAAGGCCGGAGAAAACTGAATCACCACGGCTTCGTCAAGGTCATCTTCATTTTTGCTCACATGTTCACTTCGCCAGAAATGCGGCAGATTAGAACCCAGCAGAACAAGGTCGCCTTCTTCAAAAGCAGAGACGTGGTCGCCCACAAATCTTTGTCCGCTACCTTTTACAATTAAAGTCAGCTCATATTCAGGATGATAGTGCAGGGGGGCATCAAAGTGGGGCAGGGCTACATATCTTGTCAGGAAAGACGAGCCTTCATCAGTTATTACTTTCTCAAAAAGCGCTTTCATAAGACTTACAACAGTGCTAAAATATATTCAGCGGTATTGATTAACATAGTTGATTCATGGGGTTTCAAATTTATGTTAAAATACTATACAAAAATGAAAATAATAAAGATTTTTCTTAGAAAAATTCTATCGAGATTTGTATTCTCTATTCAACCATAACACTTTAAGCAATGATTGCTGAGTCAGAGAAAACAATTCTTTTGCAACAACTCAGAGAACCCTTCCAATTATCAGCAGAAACCATTGCATTCTACCAGGAATTCGGCTATGTAAAGCTAAAAAATGTACTTTCAGCGGAAGTCTTAACCTATTACGGTGAAATTATTACAGATTGGGTTTTCAGACTCAATAAGCTGAACAAGCCAATGGACGAGCGCACTACGTACGAAAAAGCGTTTTTGCAGATAATGAATTTGTGGTGCGAAAATGAGGAGGTAAAAGAATTGGTTTTTTCTGAACGGCTGGCGCGCATTGCCAGCGAACTGATGGGTGTATCGGGTGTGAGGCTTTACCATGACCAGGCACTGTACAAAGAGTCCTCCGGAGGTATTACCCCCTGGCATGCCGACCAGTTTTACTGGCCACTATCTAGTTCAAATACCATTACAGTCTGGATTCCGCTACAGGAAACGCCAATGGAAATGGGGCCTCTGGCATTTGCCGAAAAAAGCCAGAACCTGGAAATAGGCCGCGATAAAGAGATTTCTGACGAGTCGGAAGCCCTGCTGGCAGATACTCTGAAGCAGTTCTCAATGAACGATACACCCTTTGAACTGGGTGAAGTAAGCTTTCATGCCGGATGGACGTATCACCGCGCTGGGCCGAACATATCTGATAAGCCGCGTAAGGTAATGACCATGATATACATGGACAAAGACATTAGAATTGTTGAACCTACCAACGAATACCGGTTGGCAGACTGGCAAACCTGGCTTGATAGCAAACCCGTTGGCAGCATTGCAGATGGAAAGCTGAACCCTATATTATACGTATCATGAGCATGAAAAGCGGAGCTTTACACCAGTTTCTTCCGTAAAGCTGCGAATCCTATAGTCGCAATCAGGCCAAAAGACCCCAGAATATACCAAAGGGCATCATAGCCAAACCTGGCAATTGTTTGTGTGCCTATGAGTGGGGCCGAAATCTGCGCCATAGACCAGCTCATGGCGTAGAGTGCCGAGTATTGTCCACGATTATGAGGCTTGGCTCGCTCAATGCTGAATGCATTCATAAAAGGCATGGCAAACATTTCTGAAAAAGTAGCAAACACCACACCTATTATCAGCCAGAAATAATTGTGCGTAAGCAAAAATATAATGTAGTTGGGCACAACCAGTAATGTTCCGATACTGATAAGAGACAACCGTCTGAATTTTCCTTCAATTTTGTATATGAAAACCATCTCTATCAAGGCAACCATCAGGCCATTCAGGCCCAGCAGATAGCCAATCTGAACCTCGGTTAAATGACAGGCTTCTTTATAAAAAAGCGGGCCTATGGTAAACAATTGCGAAAAAGCAATGGCATAGAGCGTAGCCAGCAGAATGAAAACCAAATAAATGCGGTCTTTGAAGGCCGAGTCGTTTTTATCGGGTACAAAGGTGTTGTTAGTGGATGTTTTTTTCTTTTTTGTGCTTCTCAAGAACGCCCAAACCAATAATCCGGCGCCAATATTTGTAAAACCATCAGCCCAGAATAGCAGGCTGTAGTTATAAGCTGCCAGAAAGCCTCCGATGGCCGGCCCGATAGACCAGCCTATATTGATAGCCAGGCGAATGAGAGAAACCGAACGGGTGAAGTTTTCAGGTGTGCTGAAATCTGCAATAGAGGCGGTGTTGGCGGGGCGGTAGGCTTCTCCGAACGCACTGAGACAAAGCGCACAAGCGCACAGCGGATAGAAGCTCTGTAAGTGAACCATTACAATAAACATAATACCTCCCAGAAACAGGCTCCAGAACTGAACCGGATAGTATCCGATTTTATCGGTAAGCTTGCCACCCATCCAGGTTCCGAATATAGAACCCGCTCCAAAAAGGGTCATAATAACGCCAGCCTGTTCAATACTGAAATGTAATTTCCGGGTAAGATAAACCGTCAGGAATGCAATTACCATTGTACCGCTACGGTTGATAAACATAACAACAGCCAATAACCACACCTGCTTTGAAAGGCCGCCAAAAGCATTGCGAAACAAGGAAACCATCTGAAGAAAAATTAGGTAATAGCACTGAAACAAAGGTAATGTTTTCATTGCTTGCATCAAACTAAACAATTTCTTAGTTTTGTTGTAATAGGTATGCAAGCATACTATTTCAACACAAACCAATAAACGTAAATGGAAGCTTATATATATGATGCCCTAAGAACCCCTCGCGGGCGTGGCAAAGCAGACGGCTCTTTGCATGATGTTCAGCCTGTGCAATTGCTCTCAACCGTTTTAAAAGCCTTACAAGAGCGCAATGATCTAGATACCTCTTATATAGACGATGTAATTGCCGGTTGTGTTTCGCCACTGGGCGAGCAGGGAGGTGACATTGCCCGTGCTGCCGTGCTAGATGCAGGCTATGCCCAGAGTGTGGCCGGTGTGCAGGTAAACCGCTTCTGTTCGTCGGGGCTGGAGGCTATCAATATGGCAGCCGCTTATGTAATGTCGGGTCAGGCAGACCTGATAGTGGCTGGCGGAGTAGAGTCCATGTCACGCGTGCCAATGGGCTCTGACGGCGGCGCAATGATGATGAATCCGCAGCTAATTGCCCGTCATAACATTGTTCCACAAGGCATATCTGCCGATTTGATAGCTACCAAATATGGTTACTCAAGAACAGAGCTGGATACCTTTGCTGCTGAGTCGGTAAGAAGAGCCGTGCAAGCTCAGCAAAATGGTTATTTCCGTTCAGTAGTACCTGTAAAAGATGAAATAGGATTGACCGTGCTTGACAGAGACGAAGGCATCAGGCCTGATACAACTACTGAATCGTTAAGCAAACTAAAGCCGGCCTTTGAAATGATAGGCAGCATGGGGCTTGATGCCCTGGCTTTGCTTAAATACAATAGTCTGCTGGCCATCAACCATGTGCATCATGCAGGTAACTCGTCGCAGATAAGCGACGGAGCAGGAGCCTTGCTGATAGGCAACAAAGCCACAGGAGAGAAACTGGGCTTAAAGCCCAGAGCCAAAATCAAGGCTTTCGGGGTAGTGGGTTCAGACCCGACTATTATGCTTACCGGCCCTGTGCCGGCTACCCAGAAGGTTCTGAAACGCGCAGGCATGCTGGTGAGTGATATTGATATTTTTGAAGTAAACGAAGCCTTTGCAGCCATACCCATGTATTTTATGGACCAGCTGGGGGTAGACCACAGCAAAGTGAACATCAACGGTGGCGCTATTGCCTTGGGGCATCCGCTGGGTGCAACAGGTGCTATTCTATCGGGTACTTTGATTGATGAGATGGAACGCACCAATAAAGCAACAGGTTTAGTAACCCTGTGTATAGGTGGGGGTATGGGCATTGCTACTGTGTTTGAGAGAGTTTAAAATACTACAAGAGGGGCAAAATGATTGTCCCTCTTGTGTTTATTGGTAAATTTGATGTGCCTGGTTGAAACATATTTTAACCGTCAAGCAAAAGTATATGGAGAATGCACTGCTGAAATTCTTATCAAAATTTGAAACGCTTACGCAAGACGAAGCAGAAAGCATTGCTGATAAGCTACAGGTGCAGACCTACAAAAAAGGCACATTGCTGCTGAAAGAAGGTGAAATAGCTAAAAGGTGCTTTTTTATACTGAAAGGCTGCGTAAGGCAGTATTATCTAGCCTACGGAGACGAAAAAACAACAGCCTTTTTTACTGAAGAGCAGGCGGTTGTGTCTTTTTCAAGCTATGCAA
Organism: Emticicia sp. 21SJ11W-3; assembly: GCF_024138715.1. Lineage (GTDB taxonomy): Bacteria > Bacteroidota > Bacteroidia > Cytophagales > Spirosomataceae > Emticicia > Emticicia fluvialis. The sequence continues at coordinate 4,229,802 of NZ_CP092074.1, read as the reverse complement.
GGCAAATTCCTTCTACCCAGAATTGGATATGCGCCGAAGACACCACCGCCATTGTTGGTTATCTTGACGCGGAGCAGGAAATGTATGCACAATTTCCGAAATTGCTTGAAATTACACGCGCATTTCTTGAAGTTGACTTTGGTAAAACGCAGGATGACTTTTCGACATTTATTGCGTCTTCTCCTGAAGAAAGGTACAACCAACTTCAAGAAAAACGTCCTGGGTTGCTTCAACGTGTGCCTCAACACCAGATAGCCAGTTATCTGGGCATAAAGCCGGAGTCTCTCAGCAGAATCAGAAAACGGCTAAGCCTCCGTAAATGAATCTCCTTCTTTTAGTTTTCTTCCCTTTATTAGCAGCCAGATGGCAAAACCTACTTCTCCTGTTATTGATGGAATAGCTACCAGTGCAGTCAGAACAGTTTTATAGTTATGGTAGTTACTGGCTAACAACTTTGCCATGTTATCGGTCATATAGGCAATGGCAGCCCAGAACAGAAGAAAACCAATTATTTTAGGAACGAAACCCGAGCGGATGATGAGAAAGGCTGGAAGCAATAAATGAAAAGCAAAAAAGATGAGGGCAATTGCCCAGCCGTCATCAAATGCATTGAAATAAATCAGCGCCTGAACAGAAGCCTCATCAAATGGCTGCGATTGGTTAGTAGATAACAGCCTGAAACCCGATACAAGATTCAGCAACGAAACTGCAAAAATGGTTGTGTAAACCAACCTGAAAATAGCAGCCAGTAATGAGATACCTCTATCTACTTTTTTAAAGAAAATATATAATGCCCAGCTAACCAGTATATCACAAATAAGAACAATTATAAAAGCCAGCAAACCTATTTGAAACTTAAAAGGATTGTTGATGATATTATGTGCAGTAGCCTGCGCATTGGCAGGTTCAATAAGGCTCTGGCGTGTATGAAACTCAGCTATCATAGCTGCGAAAAACATAAATATAGACGCTATTGCCGCTATAAAAGCCGCTTGCCCTGTAGTGGTGCCTGGTGTTTTGATGCTCATTTTTGAATCTGGAATAGGAACACAAAACTAAGCAGCTACTGATTGCCAGACATTGACTAAAGTTAAGAAATCAAAAGGCGCGAGTATATAAAACAAAACCCCGATGGCGGTTCATCAGGGTTTTATTTTGGGTAAAGCGTAACTACCGCAAATCCACTACCTCTGCGCCGGGGTACAGCTTTTTATCAAAAGTGAAAAGCTTTTCGTCAGCCGGTGCATTGGGTACGAATTTATCTACTCTGAAAACCGTACGTTTGCCGCTTTTATCCCATATTTTCCAGGATTTTAAGGCTTTATCTTTTCTATCCACCTTCATCTGAATTTTGGCTATATTACCCGATTTGCTTTCAGGGGTCAGCTCTATATTATCATATACCTGCGCGCCCTCTTTGGTTTCTCCGGCATAAACATATTTATAGCCTTTTTTATAAAGGTTCAATATACCGGTCGGAGACAGCGCCTCGTCGGTACTGGGGTCATATTCTGTAATATTTACCTCATTGGTTTCTTTTACATAGGTGTAAAGGTCTTTTCCGTTGGTAAATACAGCCTGCCCTGCCATTTTTAAATGAAATTTATTTCCTTTTACTGTTACATCGCCTTTGGTACTTTCAAGCAGCCTGGCATTATTGCCTTCTGTTCCAAAAGTAAAAGCCGCATTGAACGACTTCATGCTCTGGTATTTCCGGCTCACTTCGTCTAATATGGCTGTGGCTTTGGGGTCTTTCTGGGCAATTGCCAGGCTAGTTATAACCAGCCCGCCTATTATTAAAATTAATTTTTTCATTCTGTAAACGTTTAACTGGGTGTATATATACCCTTTAGACTAAAAATTTATACCAGGGATTAATACTAACGTAAATTGCGTAATATTTCTTCCAGGTGAGTAAGGTCCTTTACCAGCACCTCACGGGCTTTGCTACCTTCAAATGGCCCTACAATGCCTGCACCTTCCAGCTGGTCAATAATTCTACCGGCACGGTTGTAGCCCAGTTTCATTTTACGTTGTATTAATGAGGTACTACCCTGTTGGTGACTAACCAGCAATCGGGCGGCTTCTTCAAACATGGAGTCCAGTTCTGAAGCGTCAAAATCCAGTGTTTCGTTATCATCATCACCATAAAACTCGGGTAGCATATAAGCAGACTCATAGGCTCTCTGGCTACCGATAAACTCGCAGATATCTTCTACCTCCGGCGTATCTACAAATGGGCATTGCAGGCGTATCATGTCTGAACCCATAGACAGCAGCATGTCTCCATTTCCCACCAGCTGTTCAGACCCCCCGGTATCAAGAATGGTACGTGAGTCTATTTTTGAAGTTACTTTAAAAGACAAACGCGCCGGGAAGTTCGCTTTAATAAGACCCGTAATAACATTAACCGATGGGCGTTGGGTAGCAACAATCAGGTGTATACCAATGGCACGGGCCAGCTGAGCTAAACGGGCTATGGGTTGTTCAACTTCTTTACCGGCGGTCATCATTAAATCGGCCAACTCGTCAATCACCAGTACGATGTATGGTAAATATTTGTGTCCTTTTTCCGGATTCAGGCGGCGTTGCACAAACTTGGTGTTGTATTCTCTGATGTTTCGCACACCTGCATCTTTCAGCAGATTATAGCGGTTGTCCATCTCAATACACAACGAATTGAGGGTATAGATAACCTTCTTGGTATCAGTAATAATTGCTTCTTCCGAATTTGGCAGCATTGCCAGAAAATGCCGCTCAATTTTGTTGTAAAGTGTCAGCTCAACTTTTTTAGGGTCAACCAATACAAACTTGATTTGTGACGGGTGCTTCTTGTAAAGCAGAGACGTAAGAATTACATTTAAGCCCACCGATTTACCTTGTCCGGTAGCACCGGCCATCAACAAGTGAGGCATCTTGGCTAAGTCGGTAATAAAAGCCTCATTTGATATAGTTCTGCCCAGAATAATGGGTAATTCATAATTACTTTTCTGGAATTTCTCGTTCGAGATAACCGATTTCATCGTTACCATTTCACGGTTTTTGTTCGGCACTTCAATACCTACCGTGCCTTTACCGGGCATGGGGGCAATGATACGGATACCCAAAGCCGACAGGTTAAGGGCGATGTCGTCTTCCAGATTTTTGATTTTTGAAATTCTGATACCTGCATCGGGTACAATTTCGTAGAGTGTAACCGTAGGGCCAATAGTAGCCTTGATGCTTGAAATACCAATCTGAAAATTGCGCATGGTTTCCACAATTTTATTCTTGTTGGCTTCCAGCTCATCTTCAGTTACTTTGCCTCCGGCGTTGCTGTATTCACTTAGAAGACTAACCGGCGGATATTGGTAACTGCCCAGGTCAAGGGTTGGGTCATACATGCCGTAGTCTTTCAGTACCTTTTCGTTTACGTCGTCATCGTCCAGGTCTCCTTCTTGCTCTTCAGGCTGGGGCTCATTTACACGGGTATCTTCTATAATAAATGTAGGGCCGTTGCCCGGTGCCTGGCTGGTCTCTGTTTTTTTCTGAGGTTGTGGCTTTTCAATTTCAAATTGCACCGGTTTATTAACTTCGGTGTCAATTACAGGGCTGTCAGCCACTGGATCTTCTTCAAAAGATTTCGGTGTTACGGCCACTTCCATAACCGGTTCAGGTATTACCGGTTCTTCACGGGCATGTTCTTTTCTTCTGAAAGAGGGTTCGTCATAAGGTGAAACCTCTTCGTCCAAATCAACCTGTACAGCGTTTCTGATTCTTTCAGTAGCAATGTCAACCTGCGGTTGACGGTTAAATACCTTCGTAATAAACCAGTCGTCAATAGTAGAGTAACCATGAAAGAAAATAAGCCAGGCCACCAAAACCAGCATGATGATAAGTATACCGCCTGCACCAATGGCATGGTAAAGAAATTTATTGACCGAATAACCAATACCCCCGCATAAGGTGCCAGCGGGTATGTCTATCATGGTAACAAAATAGCCGAGGCAGATACTTGCCCAGAAAATATAGAAAACACTGGCAATAGTGAAGCGATTCAGACTTTGTGGCAGGAGGTCTTTTTTGAATACCAGACGAAAACCTGCCCAGAAAATTACCGGAATCCAGCCAAAGGCTGAAATACCAAACCATTCAAAAATAAAATAATGCGAAATATAGGCACCCATCAGGCCCATCATGTTACGAGGCTTAAGGTCTATTTCTTCAAGAGAAGCGCTAAAGTTACGTTGAACAATGTCCTGATCAGCGTTGCCCACCAATAAGTGCGAAATAAACGAAACAAGAAGAATAACCGAGAGAACCAACAAGAAAACTCCGAAGGCAAGCACGTAGCCATCGGTATTTACACTGATCTCAATCGGCTCTTTTGTTCCGCTGTTTCCCGAACCTTTCGAAGCCGTACGCTCGGTATTCTTCGGGGGCTGTTTTTTGCGAAATGTATTACCCGACATCTTATACTTTTATTAGGAAAGCTATCAATTTTAAAACAAATATATGAATCCTGGCAGAAAAACCCTTGAATAACAAGGAAAATAGTATTTCGTGGTGCATTAAAAGGTTAATAGACAGGCCAATCAGAATCTGGTTTCTGAGCAAAGTGAAGGCCTTAATTACCTGTTGAGGAATAAACGTATTTACAGGTTTTTTATTGATAACTGAACCACAAGAAAATTATTGGCTGGCTTTTGTAACCCAGAACCTCTCGCCCCTGAACTGGCACCAGGCTTTTTTTACCGCACCCGACTCATCTTTTACAAAAAGTATGTTCATATTCATGGACGAAAAATAATCGGGGGCATCCTGATAAAGATGGAAGAAATTACGTGTGTCTCGCCCGTTCCAGATAAAGTGCAGCGTATTGTCTTTCTGGCTTATTTCCAGTTTGCGCCCGGTGGCATCTACATAAGTGCCTATATATTGGGCAAACTCAGCCGTTTTGTTTTTTACTTTGGGTAAGGCACAAGTGGCTATGCTGTCAATCTCTTTCATTAATTCATGTGCAAACGATGCCATGTTCTTTTCTCCTTTTTCTCTGGTTCCCAAAGCTGAATAGCCGTTGATACCACTGGTATTCAGATTGCCGCCCTCAATCATGATGGGGGTCATACTTCCGCTTTTGCCTTTCATGCTCGAATCATTAACGGCGCTGTCCATATCAACCAAATCGGGGCGGATGCTAAGGACATTAGAGGTTTCCAATTCATCGGCATGGCCGCTATAAGTTTTAGTTCTGAAACGAGCCTCTGCTTTATCGAAAGCAGGGCGGTCATACCTGCTGAAATAGAGCAGTATGCCCTCATCTGCCAGCGTTCTGGCGGCTGTTTCAAGAGTAGGTGTGGTGCTTACCCCCACATTAATAATATAAAACCTGCGGGGGCCATAGCCAGCCAGACTTCTCACTATCTCAACCACCATATTGGTGGCTGTTGCAAAAGTAGTACTGGTAGAGCCGGGGTATTTCAGAAAAGCCGGATAAAACCCGTAACTGACGGTGGGTGTAATAACCACCTTTTTTTTGGCAGCTACTCTTTTAGCCAGCTCTTGTGCTTGCAGAAAATCAGTCGACAGAGGCAAATGAGGCCCATGTTCTTTAGCGCCCGCGCCGAGGGGAATTACAACCACCGTTTCACTGTTGAGTATTTGGCGAGCAGATGTCCAACTGATATCTTCCAGATAGATGGCTTCGTTAGTAGCCGGAATATTATTTTGTGCAAAACTGTTTAGGGTGATGCTCAGGAGTATGAGGGAGTAGATTTTTTTCATGAATTATATTATTAAAGGACCGATATTTTTAAAAACAGTGTATGAATTCACTGGCTTTCAAAACAACACTATAGTTTATTTTTATACCGACTTATGCCGGTATTCTTGCATAAAAATTAACCTTTGTTTTATTAGTCGCCCAATTCATTGGGTGTTTTTTAGGTGGAAAACAATTATTTCAAACTATTTACAAACGCCTGAGCCAAAGTAGATGCATTACTACTCAACAATGATTCATTCACCAGAAGATTAAAACCATTGCTTTCATTTGGCCTGGCTGTAATACCATTTTTCTTCAGGTTTTCTGCAAATGTTTTTGGGGCTATGCCTTTCACTGTCAGCTTAAAAATATTGGTTCCGTTTGTAATCCGCTCAATTTTAAATGCCTCATGCGCATCGAGGTTTTTTATCAGGTCTTCGGCAATGTTTACAGCTTTGGCATATCTATCGGCAAAACCATCCAGATAATGTAAGGCCACCGCTGCAAAAGGCCAGACCTGATGCAAACCGCCTCCAAACATCCGCCTTTCATGATACATTGGGGCTATCAGTTCTTTTGGTCCCGCCAGAATAGCCCCTGATGCCGCATTGAAATATTTGTAAAGCGAGACATAAACGGTATCAAATAAAGAGGCATAAGCAGCCGGACTGATACCTGTATAGGCAGAAGCAAGCAATAGCCGTGCACCATCAAGGTGCATTTTAATGTTATTGGTTCTGGCAAGAGCTGAAATCTGCTGCATTTGTTCATAATCAAACAATTGTCCGTTTTTCCTTCGTACCGGCGATTCAATAGAAATAACCCCTACTTTAGAAGCCACTCTGCCACCTGCTGTTCTTTTCAGCACCTCGCTTACTTCTTCAACCGTAAAAGTTGCCTTATCTAAACCTAAAGGAACCAGATTAAGATTAGAGAGTATCTGGGTGGAATCTCCCGTATCGTTATACACATGGCTTTCGTGCTGAAGAATCACCCTGCTGTTTTTTCCTGCCTGTGTCCGTATGGCCAGATGATTAGCCAATGTACCCGTTGGCATAAAAACGGCGGCTTCTTTGCCCAGCAGATTTGCCATTTTTGTTTCGAGCTCTTCAACGCAGCCGTTCAGAGAGTAATAGTCGGTCGTCAGGTTCTTTTTTTTGGTAATATCTGCCAGTAATTGTGAATAAGCCGCCGGATTAAGCACAAGCCCGTCTGATACAAAATTAACGGTGGCAGGTGGCACGTCAACAGGTGGGTTTTCAGTTGTAAAAGCGTTGGCAGCAAAGGCAGGCGCCAGCGAAAACGCAGAAGACAGCTTCAGGAAATTTCTGCGGTGTAGATGGTTCATAAGTTTGCGAATGATTTAAGAGGAATCACTAAAATTAAATATAATTTTTTAGGTTTTGCATCGAAAAAACTGATTTTTTGGTGCAATCGGATAGTCGTTCTGGCTACTTTAGCGTAATTATTAAAATCTATTCAATTAAATTATAAAATATGCCCTTTGGAGGCAATTTTTTGCAGAAAACAGCTGTGTAAATGAGTAATATTGAATTTTTAAAATAATTTAATAATGTTTTAAATAATTTCATTTTTTCTATAAAAAATACTACTTTTGTTTTTGGGCCATCTCTATTCAAACACCCTTAATGAAAACTTTAACCGTAAAAATTAAATACCTTTTTCTTCTTTGCCTTATTACGGTTGGCATTGCCTCTGTGGTCTGGAATTGCACCAGCGCTTCAGCAGAAACATCGGCTATACCAGATGAGGTAGACTATAATTTTCATATCCGCCCGATATTATCCGACCGCTGTTTTAAGTGCCATGGCCCGGACGCCAAAACCCGCGAAGCGAACCTGCGCCTGGATACCCCGGAAGGCGCGTATGCTGCACTGAAAGACAACCCAAAGGCACATGCCATTGTGGCCGGGAATCCGGATTTGTCAGAAGTGTTTCTTAGAATTACAGCCAAAGACTCCAGTCAACTGATGCCTCCGGTTGAATCAAACCTGAAACTGACCCGGCATGAAATAGACCTGATAGAAAAATGGATTAAGCAGGGTGCAAAATATAAAGAACACTGGGCATTTATTGCACCACGTAAAACAACGGTGCCTAAAGCCGATGAAGATTGGGTGGTGAACGAGATAGATAATTTTGTGTATGAAAAAATGCGCGAAAAGGGTCTGAAACCCAATGATGAGGCAGAAAAAGAACAATTGCTGAAACGTGTAAGCCTCGACTTAACCGGCCTGCCGCCAAGCGTAGAATTGCAAGACCGTTTCCTGAAAGATACATCGCCAAATGCTTATGAAAAAATTGTAGACGAACTATTAAAGAGCAAGCACTACGGCGAGAAAATGGCCACCTACTGGCTGGACGTAGCCCGTTATGCCGATTCGCACGGATACCAGGACGATGGGCTGCGTACCATGTGGCCCTGGAGAGACTGGGTGATTCATGCCTATAATGAGAATTATCCTTACAGTAAGTTTCTGAGCTGGCAATTAGCCGGCGACCTGTTGCCGAATCCGGACGGAAGCGGTAAACCTTCAAAAGAAATGCTACTGGCAACCGGATTTAACCGGAATCATAAAATAACACAGGAAGGCGGGGTAATTGACGAAGAATACCGGATAGAATACGTAACCGACCGCACCAATACCTTTGGCAAGTCTTTTCTGGCGCTGACATTTGAATGCGCTAAATGCCACGACCATAAGTATGACCCGATTTCTCAGAAAGATTATTACCGCACCTTTGCTTTCTTTAACCAGGTGCCTGAGAAAGGACTTTTCGGAACCATAGATGCCTCTTTTGCCGACCCGCCGAACATGGCTATAACCGATGCAGACGTAAAGTCTTTATTGAAGTTTATCAATAAAAAAGACACCGCAAAAGTGATGGTAATGATAATGAAAGATACTACCAAAACCCGGACAACCTATGTGCTGAACCGCGGAAATTATGATTCGCACGGAGACTCAGTAACCTTTGGCCTGCCACAAAGGGTGATGCCTTATGATACCGTAAAGTACGGAAGAGGCCGCCTGGGACTAACCAAATGGATGCTTGACCCTAAAAATCCTTTAACGGCACGGGTATATGTGAACCGCCTGTGGGCGCAGTTTTTTGGCAGAGGTATTGTAAAAACACTGGGCGATTTCGGGATGCAGGGTGAACTGCCGTCTCATCCCGAATTACTCGACTGGCTGGCGGTTGATTTCAGAGAAAAAGGCTGGAATGTTAAACGGCTGGTAAAACAGATGGTAATGTCGGCCACTTACCGGCAGTCTTCAGTGGTAACAAAGAAACACCTTAACACCGACCCTGAGAATATTTATCTGGCAAGGAGTTCGCGCCTTCGAATACCAGCAGAAAACGTACGCGACTATGTTTTGTCGAGCAGTGGCATACTAAATGATGAAATCGGCGGGCCAAGTATTAAACCGTATCAACCCAAAGGGTTGTGGGAAGTGGCAACCTCTGGCCGCGGAACGCTGTCAAGATATGTGCAGGACCATGAATCTGACCTGTACAGGCGTGGTATGTATGTGTTCATTAAACGAACGGTTCCGCCACCTACCATGCTGATTTTTGATGCCAGTAACCGTGACCAATGCGAGGTACAGCGCGTGCGTACCAATACGCCTTTGCAGGCACTGGTAATGATGAACGACCCGCAGATGATTGAAGGCTCAAGAGTAATGGCTGAAAAGTTGTCGATTGAAAGCGGTAACTATGATACAAAACTGGAAAAGGCTTTCAGAAAGGTGCTTTGCCGAAAGCCGACCGAAAAGGAAATGACCATTGTGAAGCAGTACTTTGCGCAAGAGTCAGGGTTACTTAAAAAAGATATAAAGCGAGCCGAAAGGCTGCTTAATATAGGTGAATACACACATGAAGCAGTAAAAGACAAGGCTTCGGCCGCTGCTTTGATGCAAACTATTCAGATGTTGTATAACATGGAAGAGGCCATTACCCGCATTTAGCCGTTTTGGATTACCAATTACTGATTTTAATTTTCACTGATGGAAAACGAATTTTTCAAAAACAGATTGAATATTAACCGCAGGCATTTTCTGAGCAAATCGGCCGTGGGCCTGGGCAGTTTGGCCTTGGGCTCATTGATGATTCCTGACCTTTTCAGGGGTGGAGATGAAAGCGCGGCACAATTGCCGCTTGGCTTGCCTCACTTTGCACCCAAAGCCAAAAGAGTAATTTATCTGTTTCAGAATGGGGCACCTTCTCAGCTTGAAACTTTCGATTATAAACCTTTGCTCAATAAAATGGCAGGTGAAGACCTGCCCGAGTCAATCAGAGGAGGGCAGAGGCTGACTGGTATGACCGCCAACCAGACCAAATTTCCGCTGGTTGGGTCTTATTTTGGTTTTAAACAATACGGTCAGTCTGGTGCATGGGTAAGCGATATGTTTCCCAACATGGCCAGGATTGTGGATGAGCTTTGTATCATAAAAACCATGAACACCGAGGCCATAAATCATGACCCCGCCCTGACTTTTCTCCAGACAGGAGCACAGGTTGGGAATCGCCCGAGCATGGGCGCCTGGATGAGCTACGGTTTAGGTAGTGAAAACAAAAACCTGCCTGCGTTTTGCGTGTTATTGTCGCGCGGAAGAGGCAACGGGCAAGGGGTTTACTCAAAACTGTGGACAAACGGTTTTCTTGATTCTACCCATCAGGGCGTGGTGTTCAGTAGCGGAGAAGACCCGATTCTGTATCTGAAAGATTCAGAAGGTATTGATAAAGAATCGCGCAGGCGTATGCTGGATAAACTGGCAGAACTTAATAACCTGGGCTTTGAGACCAATGGCGACCCCGAAGTGCAGGCCAAAGTGCAGCAATATGAAATGGCCTACCGCATGCAAACGGCTGTGCCTGAGTTGACAGACTTATCAAAAGAGCCAGACCATATCGTAAAAATGTATGGCCCTGAATGCCTGGTGCCGGGTACTTATGCGGCCAATGCTTTGCTGGCAAGAAAACTCTCTGAATCGGGCGTGCGCTTCGTGCAGTTGTATCATCAGGGATGGGACCAGCACGGTAATTTGCCCAACGAAATGCCGTTGCAGGCCGAAGACGTTGACCGTTCGTCGGCAGCTTTGATAATGGACTTAAAACAAAGAGGACTGTTAGACGAAACGCTTGTGATATGGGGCGGCGAATTTGGCAGAACTAATTATTGCCAGGGCAACTTTACAAAAGATAATTATGGCCGTGACCACCACCCCAGAGCCTACACCATCTGGATGGCGGGCGGTGGGGTAAAGCCCGGCATAGTTTATGGAGAAACAGACGAGTTTGGTTACAATATAGTTAAAGACCCCGTGCATATACACGATTTCCATGCCACTGTTATGCACCTGATGGGTCTTAACCATGAGCAGCTGACTTATAAGCATTTAGGCAGAAGGTACAGGCTCACCGACGTGGCCGGTAAGCTAGTGCCCGGTATCATTGCCTGATTTTCCACCTGTCTGAAACATCTATTGCACCCTGAACACTTCGATGAATCGTTTCTATAAAGCCAGTTCGTATCTTTTACTAGTTTGTAATTTACTGCTCATTTTTCTGCTCTTTTTTGAAGAAAGGGTAAAGGTGCCTCTTTGGGTAAGTCCTTTTGGCAGGCTTCACCCAATGCTGCTGCATTTACCAATCGGGTTTTCAATTATACTGGTACTCATAATACTGATAAAGAAAGAAATTGAACCCAAAAGCTATACATTTTTTGTGAGGCTGATGCTCATCATTACGGCGCTAACATCTTGTATTGCTGCTTTGATGGGTTTTTTCCTGTCGAGAGAGGGTGGATACGATGCCGGTCTTTTGCAATGGCATAAGTGGACAGGTGTAGGCGTGAGTGTATTTACTTATGCTTTAACCTGGTTTTATGAATATTTAAGCGAAAAAACAAAGTTACTTCAGTACCTGTCAGTATTCTGTCTAGTGCTTTTCATTTTAGCCGGTCACTATGGGGCGGCTATCACGCATGGTGAGAACTATGTACTGGAAGCCTTTGAGAATAAAAAGAAATCGTCAGATTTTTCGAATGAAAGCAATCTATATGCTGTCTCTATTGTGCCGATTCTGGAAAAGAAATGTATGGCATGCCATAACGACCAGAAAGTAAAAGGAGAACTGAACATGAGCAGCGTAGAAAAAATACTGAAAGGGGGTAAGCATGGCGCTTTATGGAAAGCCGGAGATACCCTGCATAGCTTATTGCTGCAAAGGGTACACTTACCGCTTGAAGAAAAAGAGCACATGCCGCCTAAAGGCAAAGAACAGCTGACTTTTGAAGAAATTGCCTTATTGAGTGCTTGGATACAGGAAGGCGCCAACATAAAAAAAACGGTGAAGGATTATCCGGAGGCATCAAAAACCAGAGCAATGGCCCTGAAAATAGCGGGCAGTGGCAATAGTATAATAACTTATGATTTCGCCGAGGCATCTGAAAGTACATTGACAGACGTCAACACACCTTTTTGTGTGGTAAGTCCGCTGGCAGCCGGGTCTCCAGCATTGGAGGCCGAGTTTTTTGTCAGTCGGAAATTCGATAAAAAATCGCTTGAGAATCTGGCTAAAGTAAAAGAGCAACTGGTAGAACTGAGTCTGTCAAAAATGCCTGTGAAGGATGAGGATATTAAACTAATTGCCCAATTCAGAAATCTTGAAAAACTCAATCTGAATCAGACTGATATTTCAGGCAGTACTTTAGACCAGCTTGCACAAAACAAAAAATTATATTCTGTTACATTGTCAGGTACAAAAATAGGAAAAGCCCAACTACAAAAATTAATGGTGTTGCCAGCTTTAAAAGAAGTTTTCGTATGGAATACTTCGTTAGATTCAGTGGCAATTCAGGAATTTGCTAAAAAGTATCCGGGGGTTGTATTTGATACAGGTTACAGGGGGAATCCGAAAGAAGTACTGAAACTGAATCCGCCGATACTGGTTAATGAAGATTTTATACTTAAAAAAGGCATACCGGTAGAGCTTAAACATACATTAAAAAATGTGCAGATTCATTATACTTTAGATGGCACCGACCCTGACTCAACCACCGGAACGATATACACCAAACCATTGGTTGTTGATAGCTATACCCGTTTAAAAGCGCTGGCCACCAAAGATGGATGGCTTGCAAGTAATAGGGTATCTTACACTTTCTTTAAAGCCGGCTTTGTAGCTGATACAGCCCTTTTGCTTACCTTACCCAAACCGCAGTATGCAGGCAAGGGCGCCAGGAACCTGATAGATTTAAAGAAAGGCCCGAACGATAACCACGGCGATGCGGCTTGGCTGGGTTACCAGCAGGAAGATTTTGTGAGCCTGCTTAAATTTAAGAAGTCGACGTTTTTAAGCATGATAACCCTTAGCTATTTAATGAAGCCGGGGTCGCACATTATGCCGCCTGCTACTGTTGAAGTATGGGGGGGAAGCAGTGAGGCAGACCTCAAGAAACTTCAAAAAATAGTGCCTGAGCAGCCCGATAAAATGCAGAATGCTGTAAACATGGGTATTAATGTGCCTATCAGACCCGGTGATTATAAAGTAATAAAAGTAGTAGTGAAACCACTACCAAAATTGCCTAAGTGGCATCCGGAAAAAGGGAAGCCGGGCTGGTTTTGTGTTGATGAAATCTTCCTCAACTAAGTTTTTCAGGATGCCGTTTAAACCCTAATCAATAGCTTACTGCTTTATCTTTTTTAAATGGCTTGCCAGACCATGCTTTTTGCTGGGTCCATTCTTCATCAGGTGCCGACCAGAACGGGTCGGTTTCGGGCAAGCCCAAAGTCAGGAATCCCAAAGAGGTGAGATACATGCTGCCCGCGTTAGAGTATGAATCAGCAATGCCCGGCTGGTGCCCTGCAAAACCGAGGGTCAGCCATCCGGCTTTATCAAAAACACCTTCTTGGCCGAACATCCGCTTCATAACGGCTGTCATTGCACAGCGTACCTGTGCCGGGCTTACACCTTCCGGTAGTTGGTGTAAAAGCGCCGTGTGCGCCAATGCCTGAAAGGCACCTAAGCGATAAGTGATACTTCTACCAAAAGGAGGAAATGAGCCTTCGGGAGATATCAATCTTTCCAGAAAATCGGCTTGCCGCTGCATTCTTTTCACGGCTTTGGTATACTGTTCTTCAAGAGCCTGATTTTTTCTATCCGGCCACTGCCTTTTTTGTACTTTCAGCAGGGTGTCAAGCACATCTACAATCATTGGGTGAATAACGAATGAGTTGTAATAGTCCATGTGAAAAACTTCTCCATCTTTAAACCAGCCGTCGCCCACATAAAAACTTTCAATAATCCTGAGCCCGTAATCTATTCTGAAACGGTCTGCTTCTTCACCCGCAAATTGTAAAAATACCTCAACCATCGCCGAGAACAAAAGCCAGTTATTGTTGCCCGGTACAACCCTGCGCAGCAATCTGAATTCCTCAATAACCCGTTTTTTGGTGGTGTCATCTAATGGTTGCCAGAGAGCCTCAGGGGCTTTCAGTAAACTTTGTGCCAGAAAGGCGGCATCTACCAGTGTTTGCCCTTCTTTTCGCCAGAGCATGTAGTCGGGGCTTGACGGGTCAACGCTGTTTTTAATACTGCCCAGTGCATAAGTTCTTAGTTTTTTGCGCAGTCTGCCTTCTTCGTTATCTGTATCCGGCAGGGCCAGCCAGGGGGCAATGCCTGTCATGGTACGGGCAAAGCCTTCCAGAAAAGCAACTTTGGCATTTCGGTTGTCCCAGATTGGGCTCAGTTCTACCTGCCAGTTTTTCTGCAAGGTGCCTTCGCTCAGATTCTTAAGAACGGGTTCGGCAATTTTATAAAGTAATTTTGCCCAGTAAAGGCGCGTATCTTCTTTTTCAGGGGCAGGGTTGGCCTGCGAGATAACTGGTGACGCTGCAATGGCAAAACCAGCCATTGTGTTTTTCTGGATAAAGTCTCTGCGGTTCATGGGTTGAATATAATTTAAAGCAATTTATGCCTAAAATTAATAGCAAACAACCCGCACAAACAGATGTGACGGAAATAAAAATGCAGTAAGAAAAAGGAATAATTAGCTTATTTCGATTTCATCCCCGTGCTTGTTGAGGAAATGAAACTCGGTGATACCGATAGATGAATCTTTTACGAGTTTGATCCAGGTACGGTATTTCAGGAACCACTTCACTTGTTTTGAAATGATACCTTCACGGTAGTAAGCGTAAACGAACGGATGCAGAATAATGCTGATGCCTGTCTCGTTTTGTTTCGACAGGATATAGTCCAGATTATTTTCAATCAAATCGGTAATAACAATACTTGCCTGAATTGTACCGGTACCGCCACAGGTTGGGCAGGTTTCGCGGGTTACAATATTCATTTCGGGGCGTACACGCTGGCGGGTAATTTGTAGCAGGCCAAACTTAGAAATAGGCAGAATAGTGTATTTAGACCTGTCGCCTTTCATTTCTTCTTTCATTGCTTCCTGAATCAAACGACGGTTTTCGTTTTTCTTCATGTCAATGAAATCAACCACTATTATACCACCCATATCGCGCATGCGCAACTGGCGGGCAATTTCTTTGGCTGCTTCAAGGTTAACAGTGAGCGCGGTAGACTCCTGGTCGCCCTCCTGTGTTGATTTATTGCCACTGTTTACGTCAATTACATGAAGCGCTTCAGTGTGTTCAATAATCAGGTACCCTCCACCTGGTAGGCTTACCGAGCGGCCAAACAAAGATTTAATTTGTTTCTCTATACCGAACTGCTCAAAAAGTTTTGTTTTTCCGGTATGGAGCTTCAGAATCTTTTCTTTTTCTGGGGCAATGGTATGTAAAAAGCTCTTGATACCATCAAAGTTTTCTTTCGAATCAACATAGATATTGTCGAAATCATCGTTCAGCATATCACGCAGAATAGAGGATGCTCTATCCATTTCGCTGATGATGCGGTCACGAGGTTTGGCATCCCGAAGGTTTTTCATCCCTGACTCCCACTTGTCTACACAAAAATCAATATCTCTCTTCAATTCGTCAAGGTCTTTGCTTTCGGCCACGGTTCTTACTATCACCCCGAAGTTTTCAGGTTTGATAGACGAAACCAGCTTATGTAAACGCTGACGCTCTTGCTTATTGGTGATTTTCTTGGAGATATTAACAGACGTACTGAAAGGTACCAGAACGATATTCCGGCCGGCAATCGAGATGTCGCAGGATAGCCGCGGGCCTTTAGTAGAAATAGGTTCTTTCACAACCTGCACCAGAATAGGGGTATTCTTGGTAACAACTTCGTTTATCTTACCTAATTTGTCTATATCTTTTTCAAGTTGAAAACCTTTCAGACGAAGATTGACAGGACGTTTGGCAATAACGTCTTTAACAAATTTGCTGAGAGAATTGTACGAAATGATTTCGTTATAGTGCAGAAAACCATCTTTATCGTAGCCGACGTCTACAAAGGCAGCGTTGTTGCCCTGTACAACTTTCTTAACTACACCCAAATAGATATCTCCGACGGAAAACTGGTGTTCCGTCTCATCAAAGTGATATTCAAGTAGCCGTTTGTCTTGTACTAGGGCTATCCTGTCACCTTTCTGTGTGGTACTGATATATAATTCGTTGCTCAATACTGAGGTAGAATCAAGAGGTTAGATATTGTTTTGGCTAAATGATGGATTTTGATAGTCATAAGCACAAATTACTGGAGCCTATGACTATCAAAGTAAAGAAAGATTATTTTTTCTTATGACGGTTTTTTCTAAGACGTTTCTTTCTTTTGTGAGTTGACATCTTGTGTCTTTTTCTTTTCTTTCCGCAAGGCATAATTGTAAAAGATTATAAACCCCTGGTCGGTAAGGGGTATTTAATTCAATAATTTATTTATATGTTTTTCCTCTGCCTTTCAACAGGGGAGACCGTGGCACGGTGTTTTTTATCGAACCGCAAAGATAGTGAATTATTTTATACTCTCCAAAGTCTTGTTGAGTTCTTGTAATAAAGTAGGGTCTTTCACTTTTTCTTTCAGGTCAAGCAATATCTTTTTTGCCTGGTCTTTCTCTCCTAATTCAAGTAGGCTGTATCCTAAACCAAACTGCGCATTGGCATTTGAAGGGTTGATACGCAACACCTGTCTGAAACGGTCGGCGGCTTTGGCATACTGGTTAGACTGCATCGATAACACACCCAGGTTCATCAGAGCCGGCTCGTAGTTAGGCTCTTCTGCCAATACTTCGCGCAGCATCATAATGGCCTGCATAGGCGAGTCTGTCTGTACGTAAGTCATTGCCAGATTGGTTTTGGCCTGTAGCTGTCTTGGGCTTTTCTCCAGAACCTTATGATATGCATTACGGGTTTTATTAGCCAGATACTCAATGTTTTCGGGTTTCAATGCCAGATTATATGCCTGTAAATAGGCATCACCGGCTCTCATCCAGTTTTCGGTGCTCGGTGCGGCCAGGGCAATTTTTTCTATATACACAGCGGCGCTGTCAAATCGGTTACCAAGTGCATAGGTTTCTGCCAATTGGTTATAAACAGCTTTTTTGTCAGTGGCTGTGGTCAGCTTCTGTTTCAGGTCGGCAATTTGTTTTTCCTGCTCCGGCGATAACTTCGGTGCCTGCGTGGCAATATCGTCTTTGTGGTTGTCTGCTGTGGCAGGGCCTTTGTTGTCGGCTACTTTATCACGGTTCGACTTCGCCTCGTTTTTAACAACCACTTTAGGGCGATAATAAAGAAAGCCCGTGAGGGCTATCGCTGCTACAATTATAATCAAAAATTGTTTTTTCATAAGTTTCTGATAACCGTGGGTAGTGCATTGCACTACCCACAATCGGTCGATAAGCCCTTTCGGGCAATGAAATTATTTTACGTTGGCTTTCACTTGTTCCGTAAATTCTTTGGCTGGCTTAAAGCCCGGAACAGAGTGAGCCGGTACGGTTACCGTAGTTTTAGCAGAAATGTTACGAGCTTTTTTAGCAGCTCTTCTCTTGTTTACAAAACTTCCGAAACCTCTGACATACACAGCATCTCCTTGTGCCAATGTGTCTTTTACTGTGTTAAAAAATGCCTCAAGTGTAGATGATACACTTGCTTTGTCCACGCCAGTCTTGTCGGCAATCGCTGAAATTACTTCTGCTTTAGTCACGATCGTAACTTATTTTTTAAGGTTTTAATATTGAATTTTACCAAGATAACTATTGAATTGAAAGGACTTAATAAACAAAATAAAAGCAGACGCTCAGTTCTATTAATTCAACCTCTCCAAACTCTTTGGGTTTATTTTGGGTTTGCAAAGATATGGGTTTTAAACTTAGTATCCCAAAAACATTTTAGTATTTTTTTATATAATTGCTTAATAATTAGTGAGTTATATTTTTTTTATAGGTAAAACAAACGTTTTAAAAAAGAAAAAATAAGCGATTGTTAAGAAAACTTCAATAAAAATTGGAAAGACAAACGTTTTCCGGAGTACTCAGAAAATGGTATTTCAGCAACAAAAGAGACCTGCCCTGGAGGCATACAAACGACCCGTACAAGATATGGTTATCTGAAGTTATACTGCAGCAAACCAGAGTTGTGCAGGGCATGCCTTACTACAATAAATTTGTTGAGAAATACCCAACAGTTACAGCACTGGCCAATGCCGATGAACAAGACGTTTTGCGGCTGTGGCAAGGCCTGGGTTATTACTCAAGAGCCAGAAACATGCACCAGACAGCCCAAATTATAGCTGGTGCTTTCAATGGCATATTTCCGGATACTTATGCAGCACTGGTAAAACTGAAGGGCATAGGCCCATACACCGCAGCTGCCATTGCCTCTTTTGCATTTAACGAGAAAGTGGCAGTCGTCGACGGAAACGTGTACAGAGTTTTGGCCAGAGTATTTGGTATTGAAACTGACATAGCCAGCCATGAGGCAAAAAAGATTTTTAACGAACTGGCCAACGAGTTAATTTCAGAAGAGGAACCGGGTACGCACAATCAGGCGGTGATGGAGTTCGGGGCTACTTATTGCACGCCGGTCAATCCCGGTTGTATGTTCTGTATTTTTCAGGATTCCTGCCAGGCAAACCTGCAAGGCAAGCAGGCAATACTGCCTGTGAAACTGAAAAAAGTAAAAGTGCGAAGCCGTTTCTTTGATTATTTTGTAATTGAAAAGGCCGGTAAGTTACTGATGGCCAAACGCGGGCCAAAAGATATTTGGGAAGGGCTGTACGATTTTTATCTGGTAGAAAGCCCCGGAAGCCTGATGGATATTGAATTAACCGACAATGATTTTTTGTTGGCATTATTGCCACACGCTATTATCAGAAGTACATCTGAGGTTTACAGGCATATACTTACACACCAGCGTATTGAGGTGCGGTTCTGGCATCTGGTTTTGGATAGTAACATGGATGTGCCATTGCCGCCAAATTACACTTTTTTTGATTGGGAAGAAGTGGAAGATTTGCCCAAGCCTGTTCTGATAGAAAAGTACCTGAAAAAGCACCATAAGGAATTTCAGAGGTAGTGCTGAGGGGCTGAAAATGGTTGCGGTCTGATTATCAAACAATTGGACGCGCATCTTAGAAAGTATTATGGTTTTTTATTAAATTTGTTCTTATTCAAAACGACATACATTCAAAACAGATAAAAAAATGGCTGGAGTAAACAAAGTGATTTTATTAGGAAGATTAGGGTCTGACCCCGAAGTCCGTACGCTTCCAAGCGGTGGTAAAGTAGTAAACTTTAGCATTGCAACCTCAGAGAATTATACCAACAGAAACGGAGAAAAGGTAGAACAAACAGAATGGCATAGAATTGAGCTTTGGGAGAATCTGGCAAATGTAGCTGAGCAGTATCTGAAAAAGGGAGACATGGCCTACATTGAAGGGAAAATAAGAACCGAAAAATGGACTGACCAGAACGGGCAGGAGAGATATACAACCAGAGTAAGAGGAACGGCTATTCAGCTGATAGGTGGCCGAAGCAGTAATGCAGAAGAAAGTGACGCAGCGCCGTCATACGGTACCAGCAACAATTTTGCACCTAAACCTGCACCTGTACCAACCCCACCACCTATTGAAATGGCCGGCGATGGTGGCGATGATTTGCCGTTTTAAGAATAAGCAATAGAATTATGAAGATATTCTCAGTAGGGGTTCAAAATTTTGAACCCCTATATTGTTTAAAATCAATTTTTTTAAACAGGCACTTGTTCTATTTTCTCTTTCAGTTGCATCATTTCGTCTCTGAAACGGGCAGCCTCCAGGAAGTCAAGCTCTTTGGCAGCACGCTCCATTTTTTTCTGGGTTTCATCCATTAATTTCTGTAGCTGGCCTTTGTTCATATAGCTTACAACAGGGTCGGCGGCTATGCTAACCTCCAGTGGTTCAATATAATACGTTTTGGTGCTGGCACGGCTGTCGGCAATAGAGGTTTGCTCCATAATGGCCTCTCTGCTTTTAAATACCGTTTTGGGTGTAATACCATGCTCCTCATTGTAGGCCATCTGTCTGGCCCGGCGTCTTTCGGTTTCTTCAATGGCTTTTGCCATTGAGCCCGTTATGGTATCTGCATACATCAGTACTTTACCGTTTTCGTTACGTGCTGCACGACCAATCGTTTGTATCAGCGAGCGGATATCACGCAGGAAGCCCTCCTTATCGGCATCCATAATAGCAACCAGCGATACCTCAGGCAGGTCCAGCCCCTCTCTCAACAGGTTTACCCCCACCAGAACATCAAAAATGCCGAGGCGCAATTCACGAAGGATTTCAACCCGTTCAAAAGTTTTTACCTCAGAGTGTATGTAGCGGCCCTTGATACCCACTTTGTCGAGATACCGGCTCATTTCTTCGGCCATCCTTTTGGTTAGTGTGGTTACCAAAACCCTTTCTTTGCGTTCAACCCTTAAATGAATTTCTTCCAGTAAATCATCAATCTGGTTAATGCTTGGTCTTACTTCAATCTTAGGGTCAAGCAGCCCGGTCGGCCGGATAATCTGCTCTACTACCACACCTTCTGCTTTTCTTATCTCATAATCGGCCGGGGTGGCGCTTACGTAAATGGCCTGGCCTATCAGCTCTTCAAATTCCTGAAATTTCAATGGCCGGTTGTCCATAGCTGATGGCAGCCGGAATCCGTATTCCACCAGCGATTCCTTGCGAGAGCGGTCTCCTCCCCACATGGCCCTAATCTGGGGCATTGATACGTGGCTCTCGTCTACTACCAATATAAAGTCTTCCGGGAAGTAGTCAAGCAGGCAGAAAGGCCTCTGGCCCGGCTGGCGTCTGTCAAAAAAGCGTGAGTAGTTTTCTATACCTGAGCAATAGCCCAGTTCGCGCATCATTTCCAGGTCAAACTCGGTTCGTTCCTGTATGCGTTGCGCTTCAAGCCTGCGGCCGTCAGACTCAAAGTACTTTACCTGCCTTACCATCTCGTCCTGAATCTCGTGAATAGCGTTTTGCATCACATCTCTACCGGTTACAAACAGGTTAGCAGGAAAAATCGCTATTTGTTTTTCAGTCGATAGTTTTTTACCATTGGTGGGGTCAATCCGTTGTATTTCTTCAATCTCATCGCCAAAGAAAATAAAACGGTAGGCAAAGTCGGCGTAACTGGGGTATAAATCAACGGTATCTCCCTTTACTCTGAAATTCCCCCGCGTAAACTCCGCTTCCGTACGCGAATAAAGTATCGAAACAAGCTGATATAAAAACTGGTTCCGGCTTACCTGCTCGCCCACTTTTATCTGAATAATGCTCTGCTTCATTTCATGGGGGTTACCAGCACCATAAATACATGAAACCGATGCTATTACGATTACATCGCGCCGACCAGACATCAGTGACGAAACCGTTGAAAGCCGCAGCTTGTCAATTTCCTCATTAATCATCAGGTCTTTTTCAATATAGGTATTGGTAGTGGCAATGTACGCCTCCGGCTGGTAGTAATCATAATAGCTGATGAAGTATTCAACAGCGTTTTCGGGGAAGAACTGCTTAAACTCGCCATAAAGCTGGGCGGCCAGTGTTTTATTATGGCTTAGTATCAGCACGGGGCGGTCTAGCTGGGCAATAACATTGGCAACGGTAAATGTTTTACCAGAACCCGTAACACCCAGTAAAACCTGGGTTTCTTCTCCATTTCTGATTCCCTCCACCAGTTTTTTTATGGCCACTGGCTGGTCGCCGGTAGGTTTGTACTCTGAGGTTAGTTTGTATTGCATAATTTACAGTCTGGTCAGTAAGCCTATCGTTTTAAAACAAAAGTCGGGTTGTTATAGTTTCGTGTTTTTTGTTTATCAGAAACTATACATAAACTTTTTCAGGGCAATAGCAGACAGATTTTGAAGCACGAGCAAAGTAAGAATAAAAAGTAAGGCCACAGTACGAATTTCAGGAAAGGATATGACTGGTTAAAGTTGTTACAGGACAATTCATAGAATCTAAGATTAAGTTTCTGCCAAATGTAATTACATAGAAAAAACGGTGTTAGATTTCGGAAGAATTATATTTATTTTGCCCAAAAATCAAGTTTTTATGAAGCCAGTTTACAAAGCACACCCTTGGCATGGTATTCCTGTTGGAGAAAAGGCCCCAGAAACAGTAACAGTATTTATTGAAATTGTGCCTTCTGATACCATTAAATATGAAGTAGATAAGGAGTCAGGTTATTTGAAAATCGATCGTCCTCAGAAATATTCAAACATTATCCCTTCGTTATACGGGTTTATTCCACAAACCTATTGCGGAGAAGAAGTAGCAAAACTGGCCCGCGAACGTGGCTCAGATAAAGTAACAGAAGGAGACGGTGACCCGCTTGATATCTGTGTGTTGTCGAGCCACCATATTCCGCATGGTGACATTTTATTACAAGCTATACCTATTGGCGGTTTGTGTTTATTAGACAAAGGCGAGGCTGACGATAAAATTATTGCTGTGCTGGTAGCAGACCCAATTTATCAGAAATTTAAGGATATCAGCGAGCTGCCGGAAGCTATCATTACGCGTCTGAAACACTATTTCCTTACCTATAAGAGCTTACCTGACGAGAAAAATGCCATTGAGATATCTAATGTTTATGGCCGTGAAGGTGCGCATGAGGTAATCAGGAAGTCGATGATGGATTACAGAGATTTAATCTTTAAACCTATTTAAGTTTAAAGTCACAAGATATCAACGGGGCATAACTCAGGTGATGCCCCGTTTGTTTTTTTAACAGCGGTGGTACAGTAATAATTATAGCAATATAGGAATCTTGTATTATTGTTGTACCTTTGCAATTGATAATCAATTAATTACAGCAGTGATGCTGCAAACTCATGAAGAATACTGAAAGACCCCGGAGACCAAGAACGGAGGGTAAAGAAAAACCGGTCTCATCAAGATCCGACCAACGCTCGGATAAAAAAAGCTACTCAGACGACAAACGTCCTTACGCAAGTAAAAAAACTGACTCCGCCGCCAGGCCAAAAGGCAATTTTCCAAAAAAAGAAGGATTTGAAAGAAGTTTCTCTGAACCACGTTTCGGAGAGAAGAGATCTTTCGGCGCAAAAAAGCCGTTTGCCGCAACATCTTCAGACCGACCTTTTGAAAGGAAAGCTACTGACGATAAACGCCCTTATGGAGAAAAGAAATCCTTTGGCAGCGACCGTCCGGCTCGTCCTTATGCGAAAAAAGACGAGGGCGGATTTGAAAGCAAACGCCCTTATGGAGAGAAAAAATCCTATGGTAGCGACCGTCCGGCCCGTCCTTACGCGAAAAAAGACGAGGGCGGATTTGAAAGCAAACGCCCTTATGGAGAGAAAAAATCCTATGGTGATGACCGTCCGGCTCGTCCTTATGTAAAAAAAGAGGATGGCGGATTCGAAAATAAACGCCCTTATGGTGAGAGAAAATCCTATGGTGATGAGCGTCCGGCACGTCCTTATGTAAAAAAAGAGGATGGCGGGTTCGAAAATAAACGCCCTTATGGAGAGAAAAAATCTTATAGTAGCGACCGCCCAGACCGCCCTTTTCAGAAAAGAACAGAAGGTGGATTTGATAAAAAAAGTGGTTTTGGCGACAGAAAACCAGCTACCGGCGACCGCCCCGAGAGACCGTTCTTTAAAAAAGAGGAAGGTGGATTTGAAAATAAACGTACTTTCGGCGACAAAAAGCCATTTGGCACTGAACGCGCAGAACGACCATCGTTTAGAAGAGAAGGTGGTGATTTTGCTGAGAAAAAACCATTTGACAGAGAGAAACCACGATTCGAAAAACGTGACGACAGACGCGAAGAAAGAGGTTACAGCAGAGGTGCCAGAGATGAAAGAAAAGAAAACCAGGCAAGCGCATCTAAAGTAGCTGCTCCTAACTACAATCTTGATAAAATGAAAAACTCTTTACCCCCCAGGGTAAAGCGTAAAGTAGAACAGGAAGAGAAAGATATTGATGGATTAATAAGACTGAACCGATACATTTCAAATGCAGGTATTGCTTCGCGCCGTGATGCTGACGAGCTGATTGCCTCAGGTCAGATTACGGTTAATGGCAAGGAAATAACTGAAATGGGCTACAAAGTTAAACCCAGTGATGTAGTAAAATATGGTAAAAAAATATTGAACCGCGAAAAACTGGTTTATTTGTTGCTGAACAAACCCAAAGATTTTATTACTACTACCGAAGACCCCAATGAGCGCAAAACCGTAATGGACCTGGTGGCCAATGCCTGCGAAGAAAGGGTGTATCCGGTGGGCAGGCTTGATAGAAACACAACGGGCTTGCTGCTTTTGACAAACGATGGCGAGCTGGCTGAAAAGCTATCTCACCCTTCTAACGAGATAAGAAAAATTTATCAGGTTGAACTTGACAAGCCTATTTCAACCGAGCATTTTGATGCTATTAAAGAAGGTATTGACCTGGAAGATGGCTTCATAAAAGCAGACGACCTTGCTTTGGTAACACCAGATGCAGAAGTAGTAGGTATTGAGATACACAGTGGTAAAAACCGCATTGTACGTCGTATTTTTGAGCATTTCGGTTATGAAGTACTCAAACTTGACCGCACCACCTATGCAGGTTTGAATAAAAAAGATTTGCCAAGAGGCAAGTGGCGTTTTTTGACCGAGAAAGAGGTTATCAGACTCAAGTATATGATATAAAAACCAGATATTAGTTAATTAGTATCTATTCTTAGGTATAATAGGCTTTATGGCTCCCTGAATAAAATCTGAGAGCCGTAAAGCCATTTTTTTTTGTTGGGTTGTAAATGGTTTTACTGTTCTGCTTCACTAATTTTGAATCTGAAATGTTTCTGTTGAAATATTTCCCGTATGCTTATTCCTGATAATCCTTAACCACTTAGCTTTCTTACATGTCGGCCATTAAATTTCCCGGATGGAGAGTTTTCAGACACTCTCTCATTCCTTTACCCGCTTGTCTGTTCGGTGCGTACATCATGTACCATACCGGTGTATCAAAAGTTTTCTGGCTTACCAACCTTGCGGCTACTATTTTGGGTATTCTGGTAACTTTGTTTATCCAAAGCCGGCAAAAGACTTTTCCAGCCCGCAACCTTAATTTAGTTGCAGGTTTATCTGTTGGTTTTCTTTTGCTTACCTTTTTTAATAAAGATATGTATGGCGTGCACCGGTGGGTTTTTGCAGGGGGCCTGAATCTGAATGCCGGCCTGATAACCTGCCCGGTTTTTCTGATGCTGATTGTAAGGCAGGATGACGCCCTCAGGCCTTTGCTTTTATTTACGATAGTAACTGTTATTTTGCTTATGCAGCCAGACGCATCGCAGGTTTCAGCATTTTCAATTGCGGCAATGCTTCTGTTGTGGAGCCGTTGCAAACCCCCATTGCACAAGGTATTATTAATATTGTTTGTATCTGCTGCCAACCTTTATACATGGCTGAACCTGGACGGCCTTGGCCCGGTGGATTACGTTGAGCGGATTGTTTATCTGGCCGGCCATATCAGTAAATTCTTACAATATGTAGCAATTGTATTACTGGCATTATTAGCCGCACCTTTTTTTGTGCAGGGTACCGGTAGCAATAGCTTGTTGTCTTTTTCATTAGGCGTGTATTTTTCTATCACCCTTCTATCTGCGTTTATTGGCAATTTTCCGGTTATTATAATGGGGTATGGGTTATCTCCGGTTATCGGCTACTTTATTGGTCTCAACCAGCTTTTGTTTAAGAAATATTGAGTTTGCCTCGTATTCAGATTTTGTAAGTTTTTGATGTGGTCATTGCCATTTTATTTACTGCCACATCTATACAAAGTAAGTGCTATTATCTAAAAATTATTACATTTGCAAAAAAGTTGAGACATAGAATGAATTATAACCTAAGTCAAGTTCCCAAACGTACAGGCAAGCCCCGTGAGTCAGGTTTAACAATGGTGATGGATAAAGGCTTGAGCATCAGAGAAGTAGAAGATATGCTTTCTATTTCTGCACCACACATTGATATTGTAAAGCTGGGCTGGGCCACTTCATACGTAACACCTAATCTGAAAGATAAATTAAAAGCTTATAAAGACGCCGGAATACCGGTTTATTTTGGCGGTACATTATTTGAAGCTTTTGTTGTGAGAGACCAGTTTGAAGACTACCTGCGGGTATTGGATGAATTTGGTCTTGAACACTGCGAGGTATCAGACGGCTCTATTGAAATAGCACATGATGAAAAGTGCGAATATATTACGCGGCTGGCTAAACGTGCCAAGGTACTGTCTGAGGTAGGTTCAAAAGATGCTGAAAAGATATTTGCCCCCTACAAATGGATTGAAATGATGCAGGCAGAACTGGACGCAGGCGCCTGGAAGGTAATTGGCGAGGCGCGTGAGGGTGGCAACGTGGGTTTGTTCCGTAGCAGTGGTGAGGTTCGTCAGGGTCTGGTAGATGAGATTATTCATGCCATACCGGCCGAGAAAATAATTTGGGAGGCACCTCAGAAATCGCAACAGGTTTACTTTGTAAAACTGGTAGGGCCTAATGTAAATGTGGGTAACATTGCTCCGAACGAGGTTATACCTTTGGAAACCATACGTTTAGGGCTAAGAGGAGATACTTTCGGTAATTTCCTGACCGAAAAAACCAAAAAACGTTTCAAACTGGGTAAATATAGTAGCGACCGCCGTATTACTCAGGACGAATAATATTCTTAAAACACTTACCCTTCATCTTAGTAAAGCACTCCACATTTATGGAAATTATACACTTTCTGATTGACTTACTCAAAGACCCTCTTTTTACCTTGCAGGGTTTTCTTGATAAATACGATACCCTTACTTACGGCATATTGTTTCTGATAGTTTTTGTTGAAACCGGTCTCATTATTATGCCTCTGTTACCCGGCGACTCATTACTTTTTGCAGCCGGTTTGCTGGCTTCATCAACAGGAAAACTGGACGTTACCCTCATCATCCCGCTTTTAATTCTGGCGGCTTTACTGGGCGACAATGTTAATTACCTGGTTGGTAAAAACTTCAGCAACTATATCAAGTCAAGAGATAAAATCCTTTTTCTGAAGCGCTCATATATTACCCAAACCGAAGAGTTTTACGAAAAACATGGTGGCAGAACCGTAATTCTGGCCCGCTTTATGCCAATTGTGCGTACCATAGCCCCTTTTGTGGCCGGTGCCGGAAGCATGAAGTACCCAAAATATATTATGTTCTGTATTCTGGGGGCTATTTTATGGGTAACTTCTATTACGTTACTGGGTTATTTCCTGGGCTCAAACCAATGGGTAAAGCTTAACTTCGAAAAAGTTGTTTTAGGCATAGTTTTCATTTCTATTGCCCCTATGATATGGGCAATTATTAAAGCTAAATTTTTCAGTAAGGCCAAATGAATATCTACGGACTGATAGGGTATCCGCTGGGGCATTCTTTTTCGAAGAAGTATTTCACCGGAAAGTTTGAGCAATTGGGTCTGGCTGATAGCCATGCCTACGAGCTGTTTGAACTACCCGAGATTGAGCAATTTCCGCAAATAATCAGTAATTCCCCTGGTCTCAAAGGGCTTAATGTTACAATTCCGCATAAACAGGCTGTGATGCCTTTTTTGGACGGATTGGATGCTTCTGCCCTTAAAGTTGGTGCCGTAAACGTTATTAAAATTGCCGCAGATGGCAAACTGATAGGCTTCAATTCTGACTATTACGGTTTTAAAACCTCTCTGGAAGAGTTTATTCCGGCCAATAGTGCATTAAAAGCCCTGGTTTTGGGTAATGGCGGAGCTGCCAAAGCAGTAATAGCTGCATTGAATGATTTATCGATTCCTTTCAGGATAGTTTCGAGAACAAAAACCGATGATACCATTAGTTATGATGATTTAAAGTCTGAAATTGATAATTATCAGCTTATTATCAATTGTTCTCCGGTAGGTACTTATCCGAAGTCTGAGGTATGCCCGGACATCCCCTATGAAAGGTTAACGGCTAACCATTACCTCTATGACCTGGTTTATAACCCCGTACAGACGTTGTTTCTGCAAAAAGGAGAGGAGCAAGGGGCAAAAACCCACAATGGTTTAGAAATGCTTCATCTGCAAGCTGAAAAAGCCTGGGAAATCTGGAACTCATAAAATATGGCCTGCTATGCAACGCTTTAAATGTAAAGTGCATCTTGCCGGTAAGAAATGTATTGTTTAATAAATAATCTTAGCACACCTTATGAAAACGAGACTATCTTTTCTACTTATTTTCTTTTTTTGTCTGGTTGTTTCAGGCTTTGCTGCTCCGGTTGATCTGGAGTATAAAGAAACCTCTGTTAATGACGAGTTTGCCAAAGTTGATAAACTTGAAAAGTATCTGGCAGACCACCCGGAGGCAACACTTGAAACGGTAAAGAAAAATCACCCTGAATTGCTGGAGGGTTATAAATTGGTTACAACTACTGAAACTAACCTTTTAACACCACAGGAAATGCCCATTGCAGGTGGTTTCTGGTGGGGTTGTTGCTTAGGAATTGTAGGCCTCGGGCTGGTATATTTTATAACAGATAATGACCACGACGAAGTACGAAAAGCGCTGTGGGGTTGTGTAATATCTACTATCTTTTGGGGTCTGGGTGGTTTATGGGACCCATTCGGCTGGTTCTGATAATAGAATGAACATATTTAAATAGCATGAGACGCCACAAAGTTTTTGTACCTTTGTGGCGTCTTTATTTATAACCATATTTTATGAAGTTTAAGAAACACGTATTTATTTGTACCAACGACAAGGAAGCACCGAAGAAATCGTGCGGCAGTGTACATGGCATGGAGCTAGTTGAAGCCTTTAAGGCATCTCTTAAAGAGAAAGGTTTACAGCTTGATATCAGAGCACAGAAATCCGGATGTCTGGATGCCTGCGCTTTTGGGCCATCAATGGTGGTTTATCCTGAAGGGGTTTGGTATGGCAATGTTCAGTTGTCTGACGTAGAAGAAATTGTAGAAAGTCACCTGGTAAATAACCAGCCTGTTGAGCGCCTTACGCTCAAGTTTCCTGCAAGAGCTTAATATTTGGCCATGTATAAGCACCTCTTTTTTGACCTTGACCACACCCTGTGGGACTTTGAGAAGAACTCAAGGGAGTCATTGGCTGAGTTATATGAAAGTTTCGGTTTGCATTCCTGGAATATTGCCGGTCTTGGTGTTTTTCAGGCCGAATTTTCAGTAGTTAACCGCCGCTATTGGGCCATGCTGGAGTCTAACCAGATAACCCATGAAGAACTGCGCCGTAGACGGTTCAGAGACACACTGGTTAATCTGGGCGTTGAGGCTGATGAAAAACTGGGTTTGGAACTGAACGAAGCCTTTCTTGAATTACTGCCACAAAAATCGCATTTGATTGAGGGTACGCTAGACGTGCTCGATTTCCTTGCCCCCAATTATGAAATACATATTATCAGTAATGGCTGGCAGGATGTACAGGCAAAGAAAATAAAAAGTTCAAAGATAGAGCATTATTTTCGGGAAGTAATTACAAACGAAAGAGCCGAAGCCCGCAAGCCCGATAAGAAGATTTTTGACTACGCCGTAAATGTAACCAAAGCCCGAATTGATGAAAGCCTGATGATTGGTGATAATTATGAAGCCGACATTCTGGGGGCTATTAATGCGCAAATGGATTCGGTCTTCTTTAATCCGGATGGTATAAAGACTGACCAGAAGCCCACTTTTGATATTAAGCGGCTGGTAGAGCTGAAAGAGATACTATAAAGGGGGTGTCTAAAAAGCCAAGTGCTGCCAAATAATCTTTGCCGAAGATTATTTGCCTGAAAATACTTTTGGACAGCCCCTTTGTGGGTTAAAATTGAGGCTTAAAATATACGACATAAGCCATAACGCAAATGATTCCACTAAGCAAGGATAGT
Organism: Emticicia sp. 21SJ11W-3; assembly: GCF_024138715.1. Taxonomy (GTDB): domain Bacteria; phylum Bacteroidota; class Bacteroidia; order Cytophagales; family Spirosomataceae; genus Emticicia; species Emticicia fluvialis. Next base: position 4,199,711 of record NZ_CP092074.1, on the reverse strand, counting down.
AACCACCTTGTTGTCATATTCTTGTCTTTGAGCAGATAACTACATAAGTAATTGAACCCTATTATTGCAATTCCCAAAAGACAAATGGTGACTTTTAACTGAAATGTTATCTGTTGGTTCTTCGTTAATATGTCGGCTAAAATAAAACTTAAAGGATAAAGAACTGCAAATACCCTTGAATTTGTCAGTTTATAAATGCCTGCTAAATTTTTCATAGAATTCTACCTATAGATTAAATCTTATTTGAGAAGAGCCGAATAGATGGCTTATCAGAATTACTAAAAAAAACTTTCAAGCCAATTATTTTAATTGTAAATTTTTTAATGGTATAGTGTTAAATACGTGCCATCAAAGACTCTCCTTCATAGAATTCACCTGGGGCATAGGGCATATTAGAATAATACAATTATGATTTTTACCTGAAAAAACATTAGTTTATCAAGATGCACTATCGAGTTGTGAATGTAGGCTAATTGCAGATAAAGATTTTTTTCTACGTGATTTGTTAATTTTAAAAAAAATAAGAGAGCATTACCGGTTGAATTCTAGAGAGAGCAAGTATTTTGCTGAGGAATAGCCGCACGAAAAAGCGGGTGCCGGGACGAAAAAAAATATGTAATATTATGCCTGCATAATGTATTGATTTTCAGTTTTTTATTAAAAAACGATTAAACAAAATGCTACACGCATTTTTTTTCTTTTTATTTTGCGTATAACGATAAACCCAGAATAACATTTGGTTTGTTAACATTTTGTTAACTAAAATTTTGTGCCAAACCCTTGACAGAAATTGATTTTATTGTCTATCTTTAACCATTCAAAAAAATCTTCTAAATTAAAAACCAGAATATACAATATGATTTGAACCTCTACGTTAACTAAATTGAAATACAGAAATGGGAAAAATCCAAGTTAGCGATAGTGAGCTAGTATCATTGTATATCCGCGGTAACGAAAAGGCTTTTGCGACACTTGTACAACGCTATAAGTCTAAAGTCTATACTACCATTTACCTTGTTGTTAAAGATCAGTATGTAGCAGAAGATTTGCTACAAGACACCTTCATAAAAGCTGTAGAAGTTTTACGCGAAGGTAAGTATAACGAAGAAGGCAAGTTTCTTCCATGGGTATTAAGAATAGCTCACAATTTGGCAATTGACTTTTTCCGGAGAGAGAAACGTTACCCTAGCGTAGTGTTTGAAGACGGAAGCAGTGTATTTAATACACTTGAGTTTGCGGAAGACTCTATCGAATCGATGCAAATCAAACGGGAGTCTCACGAGCATCTGAGAGATCTGATTAAACGTCTTCCTGACCAGCAGCGAGAAGTGCTTGTGATGCGTCATTATGACGACATGAGTTTTCAGGAAATTGCAGATGCTACTGGCGTAAGTATCAACACGGCGTTAGGCAGAATGCGTTATGCTCTCATCAACCTTAGAAAAATGATGAGTAAAACAGCATATGCTTATGATACAAACCTTTACCAATACGCAAAATGATGTAATTCGCTATTTGTATAACGAGACATCAGGTCAGGAAAACGCACTGATTGAAGACGCCATGCTTCATGAACCGGAGTTGCTTGACTTCTATCTTGATTGTGCAGATATTAAACTAGGATTAGACCAGATCCAACTTTCGCCCTCTGATAAAGCTATTGACAACATATTGAATTTCTCACGGAATTACGAGCCCAAAATTTAATTTTGGGCTTTTTGTTTTGTCTTTGCCAGGGTTTAAACCCTAAATGTAAGTATGGCATCTGGTAAATCTTTAAATGATTCCTTACCTTTGGTTCTTTAACGAACGAAAGGTAAAATGTCTGTTATTATATCTCCTATTTCCGAAAGCCTGAAAAATTATCTGGCGCAGAAAGACTATTCTAAAATTGTTGTTCTGACCGATACCAACACCAGGAAATACTGCTACACTTTAGTAAAAGATTCACTGCCAAAACATACGCTTATAACCGTAAAAAACGGAGAAGAGCATAAAAATCTGGCTACTTGCGAAGAAATCTGGTCGGCCATGACCGATGCAGAGCTTGACCGCCATGCCCTGATGATAAACCTGGGCGGAGGCGTAATAGGCGACATGGGTGGCTTTTGTGCTGCCACCTATAAGAGAGGCATAGATTTTATTCAGGTTCCGACCACACTTCTGGCGCAGGTTGATGCCAGTGTAGGTGGAAAACTCGGAATTGACTTCAAGGGCCTGAAAAACCACCTTGGTGTTTTTACGCTTCCTAAAGCCGTGTTGATAGACCCGGTGTTTCTGGATACGCTTTCTGAACGGGAAAAGCGCTCTGGTTTTGCCGAGATTATTAAGCACTGCCTCATTCAGGATGGTGAAAAATGGAACGAAATCAGAAAAAAAGACCTTGAGCAGCAAGACCTGCGAGACCTGATTGCGCACTCGGTTGAAATCAAGAAAAAGGTAGTTGAACAAGACCCCACAGAGAAAGGCCTGCGGAAAATTCTCAACTTCGGGCATACGCTTGGGCATGCCATTGAGACCTATTTTTTAGATAAAGGCAAAAAAAAACTGCTTCATGGCGAAGCCATTGCAACCGGAATGCTCTGCGAGTCGTATATAGCTTTTGAAAGAAAATTGATTGACGAGCAAACATTGGCCCGCATAGAAGAGTTTATATTTTCGGTTTATGGAAAAATAGCCATGAAAACCGAAGACTTCGGGGCTATAATAGAGCATACCCTTCAGGACAAAAAAAATAAGGGTAAAGAAATACGGTTCTCATTAATTAATGGTGCGGGTAGCTGTCTTTACGATATCGCGGTGTCAAAAAACGAAATGAAAAAAGCCCTGGAGTATTACGTTAAGTGATGGAGCAGGTTAACCAAAAAACCTGAAAACGGGCAGGAGAAAAAGTCGATTTACGGATAGATGCCAGTAAAATATCACCCTTAAGCATATCTTGACTTTTAACAAAACTATAGATAAATTTGATGAGTATCCGCTCGGCAGATTTGTGAGGTTGTTATTAAGTTTTTTGTTTCTAAGCTTTATTTAACTGAAATTAATCTAATCTGTATGTCGTATGAAAAAACTGTATTTGCTCTCTGCTCTTCTTGTTTTAGGTATTGCCTCTACCAGCTGTAATTCGCTCAGATTATTGGTTGACAATGATTACAGTTATGAGACTGACTTTACCAAATACAAGACCTACAACTTTTTAAATTGCGAAGTCGACACCTCCTTTATCTGTACTGAAATTCAGGATGCTATTCGAAGGCAAATGAAAGCCAGGGGATATAAAGTAACCGACAACGACCCGGGCTTATTGGTTAGCTACAGCATTATCCGTGACCGCGTGGATTACAAAGGGTATTTTCAACCGTCATTAGATCGCTGGGTGAATCATTTTGATGATGATGAAACTTACAAGACACAGAATTTGCATTTTGGCGGAGGCATGATACTGGTTTCTTTGCTGGATGCCGAAAGCAGCAGGTTAATCTGGAGGGGATACGCTTCGGGCGTTTTTAATAAAAAAGTTAACAAACCGGTTAATTATTACAGAAGTGTGGTGCGTAATATTTTTGACCAGTATCCGCTTTTTGCAGCTGGCGAAAAACCCCGAAAAATTGAGGACCTTTAGGGCTGGTTAGTGTGTTTTTTTAATTGCCTGCTTACCAAGAGCCAATACTTTTTTAGTATTTTTGTATTGAGAATTTTATACACAAAATGAGGAATGCGACACGTTCCTCATTTTTAATTTATCATTATGCTAACGGTTTACGGAATCCCTAATTGCGACACAATTAAAAAAACACTAGACTGGCTGAAAGCCAACCAGATTGAGTTTCAGTTTCATGATTACAGAAAAGAGGGTATTAGTGAAGAAAAACTGAATGACTGGCTTGCACAAGTACCCTTAGAAAAGCTTTTCAATAAAGCCAGCACTACTTTTAAAGAATTGCCTGACGAGGTTAAACCAACCGTAGGAGACCCCGCTGTGGCAGTTCAGCTAATGCAGGAAAAAACTTCAGTTATTAAAAGACCCGTTGTAGAAAAAGACGGTAAGGTACTGGCCGTTGGTTTTAAGGCAGACGAGTACAAAGCTATTTTTACCCCCGGGGCTTAAACGAGCCTACAACTTTTTTCAGGATTCTGACAGCATCTTCTGTTTCTTTTTGATTCATGCCTGCAAAGCCCATTCTGCAGGCATTTATATCCGGTTTTTCGTCGGCGTAGGTTTGGCCGTTTGCCAGGTATAAGCCGTATGAAGCAACTTTTTCAGATAGCGTGCCAAGTGGTATATCCTGCGCAAACTGCGCCCAGATGGCCATACCACCGTCAGGAATTCTGAATTGAATAACATCTCCCAGCGATTCTTTCAATAGGCTGCATGTAAAGTCTCGTCGTTCTCTGTACACTTTCAGTGCTTTAGTAGTATAGCGTTTCAAATCTCCGTTCTCGAGCATATCTGCCAGGCATTCTTCAAGAATAGAATCATTCTGGCGGTCTATTACGCGTCTTAAGCGAGTCATTTCATCAATAATGGCTTCATGGGCGGCTACATAACCCACCCTGAAAGCAGGGGCAATCTGTTTGGTGAATGACCCCAGATATACAACCCAGCCGTATCTGTCGGCACTGGCAAGGGGTAATATAGGCGCATTGGCATAATGGTAGTCATAGTCGTAGTCATCTTCTAAAATAAAGAACTGGTATTTTTCAGCCAGTGCCAATAGTTTTAGTCGCCGTTCGGGTTTTAGTGTTACTGTAGTAGGATGATAATGGTGCGAAGTAACATAAACCAGTTTTACTTTTTTAGTCAGACAAATATCCTCAATGGCTTCCACCTGTAAGCCTTCTTCATCAACCGGTATAGTAGCCAGGTTGGCGCCCAATTGTTTGAAGGTATAATTGGTAGCCCTGTAATTCAACTCACCTACAATGGCTGTATCACCTTTTTGCAGCAAGGTTAAACCGGCCAGGTAAATACCCATCTGGCTACCGCGGGTAGTGATAATGTTTTCAGCATTGGCCTGTATTCCTCTGGTTTCGTTCAGGTATCTGGCAAAAATAGAGCGGAATCTGAGACTTCCCCTGGGGTTGGTATAAGTCATAGTGGCAGTATCGGCATAGCGTATATGGTGTGCGTAGAGCTTTGCCCACTCTTCGCGTGGGGCCAGTCTTACGTCGGGTATTCCATCATTAAACGCCAGCCTGTGGTTAATACTGGGGGGTAAAGGTATTGTCCATTGTTTATTCAATCTGTTTTTTAGAATAATTCCCTGTTCTACTCTGCCCACCTCTGTTGAGAATTGCGTGGGTTGCAGCACCGGCAGTTTACCTGCTACGAAAGTCCCTCTTTGTGGTAAGGTTTCTACCCAGTTCTGCGACAACAGCTCCTCGTACGCTGCAATTACTGTTTTTCGATGTATTTGCAGTAACGCAGCCATTTGGCGGGTGCCGGGCAAAGGCGAGTTAGTGGGCAGAGTTCCTGCCTGAATTTGCTTGATGATGGCGTTGGCAATCTGAATATACAAGGGAATAGAATGCGACTTGTCTAAACTGATAAGGCTTTTAAATGGTGTTTTCATCTGGACTACCCGATTATGTGAAATTGGATGAGTGGGCTAATCCAGTAAAGATATACATTTGCCTTATAAATCGCTATTATCATTAAATATTATGTATCCGATTACAAACAATACCAAAATCAGCCGGTCTGCTAAAAGAGGGCTGTATGACCAGGAAACCATTTATAAGATTCTGGATGAAGGCCTGCTTTGCCATATTGCCTATGTACATGAGGGCCAACCAATGATGATACCAACAGGCTACTGCCGTATGGGTAATAAATTATATATTCATGGTTCGGTGGGTAGCCATTTCATGCGCAATATTGCCGACGGACGTCGGGTTTGCCTTACCGTTTCTTTTCTGGACGGTCTGGTGCTGGCGCGTTCAGCTTTCAGTCACTCGGTCAATTACCGCTCTGTAGTGCTTTTTAGTGCGGCAACTATGGTAACTGACGAGCAGGAGCGTTGGGATGCCCTGGAAGCATTTACGAATCAGGTAATACCGGGCAGGTGGGAAGAAGTAAGACAGCCCAATACAAAAGAAATGAAAGCCACAATGGTTATTTCTTTTGCTATTGAAGAGGTATCTGCCAAGGTAAGAACCGGAAATCCGAATGACGATGAAGAAGATTTGGAATGGCCTGTATGGGCTGGTGTGCTGCCACTAAGCCAACAACCGCATACACCTATACCAGACCCAAAAATGGTGCAGGAAATACCCGTGCCCCATTATGTGTTGAATTATAAGCGATAAACAGAAAGGCCGGCTTCAATCTGGTTAAGCCGGCCTTTCAGTTTATATTCAGGTAAAAACTGCGCATTAAATCCCGTATTTCTCTACTCGTCTATACAAGGCTTGCCGGGTAAGACCCATTTCGCGGGCGGCCTCGGTTATGTTACCATTAAATTTCTTCAGGGTTTTAATGATCAGCATCTTTTCCATTTCATCCAGTTGGAATGTCTGTTCAAAAGACGGCATCGAATCCTGCTGCTTTTCAAAAGGGTGGCCTTCAAAAAAGTCTTCAGGTTGCAGTACGTTGCCCTGGCACAATATTACAGCCCGTTCAATGGCATGTTGCAGCTCACGCACGTTGCCAGGCCATTGGTAGCGTTGCAGTTGTTTTACCAAAGCAGCGCTGATGCTACTAACCGGGCGGTTATATTTTTTACGATAAATCTTAAGAAAATGTTCAGCCAGTGGCAGAATATCCTCCGTTCTTTCCCGTAAAGCCGGAAGTTTGATTTCAATGGTATTGATTCGGTAAAGTAAATCCTGCCTGAAAGTGCGCTGCGCCACACGGGCATGAATTGGCTCGTTGGTTGCGCAGATAAGCCGTACATCAACGTTTTTTGATTTGTTTGAACCAACTTTGGTTACACTCCGGTTCTGCAATACCGTCAGCAGTTTGGCTTGTAAAGGCAAAGGTATATTGCCAATTTCGTCCAGAAATATCGTACCGCCGTTGGCTTCTTCAAAGCGACCTACGCGGTCTTCCCGCGCATCGGTAAAAGCCCCTTTTACATGGCCAAACAACTCGCTCTCAAACAAAGACTCTGATATTGACCCCAGGTCGGCATGTACAAAAGGGCTGTCTGCCCGGTCCGATCTTTCGTGTAATGCCCTTGCTATTACATCCTTTCCGGTTCCGTTTTCGCCCAGTATCAGAATATTGGCATCTGTAGCTGCTACACGCTCAATGGTCTCAAAAATTTTAAGCATGGCAGGGCTTTTGCCTATTATCTCAACTTTACCTTCGGCTTTGCGTTTTACCGTTGGTGTTTTGCCTGTTCGGTGTTCTCTGATTTCCAGCGCCGACTGCATCGTGGCCAGTAATTTTTCGTTTTCCCAGGGTTTCAGCACAAAGTCAGACGCACCAACTTTAATGGCACGTACGGCCATTTCCACATCTCCGTATGCAGTAAATAACACAACAGAAGCCTTCGGATCTATATCCAGGATACGGTCGAGCCATTCAAAACCTTCTTTGCCGGTGTTTACGTCACGTGTGAAATTCATGTCCAGCAAAATAACGTCGTAATCCCCGTTAGAAACCAGAAAAGGTATTCGCTCCGGATTTTTTTCAATATCAACTTGAGTAAAATGTCTTTTCAGGAATAATTTAGCAGCGCTTAGTACATCTACATCATCATCAATTATCAATAGTTTAGACATAATTCGGGGTCAGATTAGAATATCAGGTAGTTTTATGCATTTTACGACAAAAATTATACCTTTCAAAGTATAACTTTCTTAAGACGAAGATAACTAATTGATAATAAACTGATTAATTTTTTCTGTTAATTTAATGCTTTTCAGCCATTCGTCCGTGTGCGTACAAGTATTGTCCGAAAACGGACAATTTTAAAGAGTAAATATTTCATAAAATGTTGATAATCAGTTATTTGAAATATTTGGCACACATTGTGAATTAAGGAATTACAGATTTAAATCGCAATTAATCAATTAAACTAACAGTCACTGCGGCAATTTGTCAGAAGCAAATTGTACGGCAATTTTAAAGAATACAATGGACAAGCAGATTAAAAAGAAATTCTGGAATAAACAACGAATCCTGTTAACCCTCGGCGGAGTATTATTTGCTTCATTTGCAGCCTACAGCCTGCTTTTTGCAGACCGCCGCTCGACTCTGAATGCCGAAAAAGATAAAATGACGATTTCGCAGGTGTCTAATGGTAATTTTGATGAATTTATTGTGGTAACAGGTGTGGTTTTACCTTTAAGAATTATCCGTCTGGATGCCATTGTGGGTGGGTACGTAAAAGAAAAAGTAGTAGACGGTGGTAATATGGTAAAACAAGGCCAGGTTATTCTGAAACTGGAGAACCAGAACCTTAAACTGAATTTCCTGCAGTCGGAAACAGAAGCCAGCCGATTGGTGAATGACCTGCAGAATACGCGCCAGCGGTTGAAGGTGGAGAAATTTACGATTCGCAAAAATATGTCTGACCTGGATTTCCTGACCGACCAGGCAAAAGACCTCTACGACAGAAACAAAAAACTATATGCAGACAAAGTGATACCAGAGGCAGATTATCTGAAAGCCAAACGCGATTATGAAAAACTGTTAAGCCAACGCGAAATTGATGTGGAATCGCAAAAGTATCAGGAAGAAAACTCCGCCATGCAGATTAAACAGTTGGAGGGCACCTTGGAGCGCACCCAGAAGAACGTTCAGCTATGGCGCGAAACACTAGAGAATCTGGTAGTAAAAGCCCCCGTTTCAGGTTTGTTGTCATCTATTGATGTTGAGGTGGGTTCAAACATCAGCCAGGGCCAGAACATCGGGCAGATAGATGACCTGAACGGATTTAAAATGCGTGTAGATATTGATGAACACTATATTTCAAGAATTTTTTCAGGTCTTGGCGGCTCTTTTGAGTTTAACGGAAAAGAGTATCCGCTTGAAATTACCAAAATATATCCCGAAGTTCGCAACGGACGTTTTCAGGTAGACATGATTTTCTCGAAGGGAGTACCAGAAGGTATTAAGAGAGGGCAGTCATCACCCATCCGTCTCGAGTTAGGCAAAGCTACCAAAGCGGTATTGCTGCCTGTTGGTGGTTTCTTCTCAGATACCGGCGGAAACTGGGTATATGTGGTAGATAAGTCTGGAACCAAAGCTGTAAAACGCAAAATTACTTTGGGTCGTAAAAATCCTGAATTCTTTGAAGTACTGGAAGGGCTTGAGGTGGGCGAAAAGGTAATTACTTCGTCATACGAAAACTTTGGCGACAACGAAGTGCTTCAATTGAAGTAAAGGGGTGGGTATCGATAAAAAACATTCTTTCTTGGTACAACATTTAAAGACTCAATGCCGGCACCAATTAAGTGCCGTTAGCCAACCAATAGTTTAAAGCAGATTATTAACTTAAAGATATAAATTGAACATGGAAAGAAGCAGAGAATAGTTGAGGCATACTTTCTCCATTTTACTTTTCCATTTTCGCAAACCTAAAAACAAAATTATGATTAAAATATCTAATCTTCAGAAAGTGTTCACTACCGAAGAGGTGGAAACCACAGCCCTCAATGGCATTGATATGAGCATCAAAGATGGCGAGTTTGTAGCTATTATGGGGCCTTCTGGTTGCGGAAAATCAACTCTGCTAAATATCATGGGTTTGCTGGATAATCCATCAGAAGGAAGTTATGACTTTTATGGAGTGGAAGTAGCTAAACTTAGTGAGAGAGAGCGGGCTTCTCACCGCAAAGGAAATATCGGGTTTGTTTTTCAGAGCTTTAACCTGATTGATGAGCTAACCGTTTTTGAAAACGTAGAGCTTCCGCTTTTGTATCTGAAAACTCCGGTTACCGAACGCAAGAAAAAAGTTGAAGAAGTATTAGAGCGCATGAACATCATGCACCGCCGTAATCACTTTCCGCAGCAGCTATCGGGTGGCCAGCAACAACGTGTGGCTATTGCCCGTGCCGTAGTGGCCAAACCAAAGTTGATTCTGGCCGATGAGCCTACTGGTAACCTTGACTCAACCAATGGAGAAGAGGTAATGAAGTTGCTTCAGGAATTGAACAACGAAGGCACAACCATTATAATGGTTACCCACTCACCTTATGATGCAGGCTTTTCTCACCGAATCATTAACCTGTTTGACGGCAAGGTCGTAACTGAAAACTTCCACGTTTAATTAACTGCCTTACCAGAGCTTTAGTCTCATAAGTTATACTTAATTAAAGCAAAATTGATATAAAATGGGCTTACTATAACAAAAAATATAGTAAGCTCGCATTGCTATTGCCTTCCGAAGGATTCTTCATTAATCATAATTATGAAAAACTATGTTAAAAAATTATTTCAAAATCGCATTCCGAAACCTTTGGAAGAATAAATCTTATACTTCAATCAACGTTGTTGGGCTCTCTATTGCTTTCGGGAGCGCCATTTTATTGTTTCTTACTGCCTGGTTTGAATTTACCTTCGACGACTTCCAGGCCAATAAAGACCGCATCTTTAAGGTCTACTTTAAAATTAATCAACCAGATAAAATACATTACCAGGGCAACATGCCTACGCCGCTTACTCCGGCTTTAATTTCTGATTTTGGCTCTGAAATAAAATATGCCACACGCATTGTAGGGGGTGGTGTGCAGATTATGCAAGGAGAAAAGACGATTGACGAGAGCATAAGGTATGTAGACGCCGATTTCCTGAAGATGTTTTCATTTAAAATGCTGAAGGGGAGTCCGGCTACGGCCTTGAACGACCTTCGGAGTGTGGTTTTAAATGAAGAAGTGGCAGCGAATATATTCGGCAAGGCAGACCCGATAGGGAAAACAATTAATATGAATTTTGGCGGGCAAGTTGAAGCGTTTGTGGTAACGGGTGTTATAGAAAAGGCTCCTAAAAACTCATCGTTAGAGAATGAAATACTGATGCGTTTTGAAAACAACCCAGAATATAAAGATACAAAAGACAGTTGGAATTCAAATTACCATGATGCCTACGTGCAGTTGGCCGATAAGGTAGAAGCTGAGAGTTTAGAAAAGCAAATGAAGTCTTTTGCCGGAAAATATTTTAAAGGAAGCATAGACCAGCTAAAAAAAGAGGGTGCGAAACCTGATGACAGAGGAGAAATTATAAGTGTTAGAATAGCACCACTAATCGGATTACATTTTAACAAACAGGCTGAAGGCAACCGGGCTATTGATATTACTTACCCGTATATTCTGCTGGTTATAAGCGGGCTCATTTTGTTAATAGCCTGTATTAATTTTATTAATCTGTCTATTGCCCGCTCAATGACCCGCGCCAAAGAAGTGGGCATGAGAAAAGCCCTGGGAGCATTGAAAACCCAGATTGTGGGTCAGTTCTGGGGCGAGGCATTTATTATATGCGTTATGGCCTTTGGTATAGGATGCGTACTGGCCACCATGCTTATGCCACAGTACAATGCCATGTTCAGAAGCGAGCTGACGTTTCATAACCTGCTTAATCCCACAGTCGGTATATTGCTATTGCTTAGTTTTCTGTTTATAACCCTTATAGCAGGTGGTTACCCGGCATTGGCCGTTGCCCGGTTTAATACCATAGAGGTGCTAAAGGGCAAAGTAAAAGTAAGTTCGCGTTCAGGCGGAATCAGAAGCGCGTTGATTGTGGCGCAATTCAGCATTGCTATTTTATTGATTAGCTGTACGTTAATAATCTGGAAACAGATTGATTTCCTGCGTAACAAACCTTTGGGTTTTGATGAAACACAGGTGATTAGTTTTCCGGTAGGTAATGAGGTACAGGGCAGCAAGGTGCTTGACTACGTGCGCAATAAACTGGCCAATGACTCAAGGATTCTGGGAATATCAGGCGCTGATATCAACATCGGCAGAGGAAAGGACGGGTCAAGTTCAAAATCAGTGTTTACTTTTGAGATGGAAGGTAAAAGCTATAGAACCAATGGCCTGACTATTGATTACGACTACATAAAAACACTTGGGTTAAAGCTGGTAGAAGGCCGCGACTTTTCTCGGCAGTTTACAACCGATAAAGACCGCGGATGTATCATCAATGAAACCATGGCCAAGCAAATGGGCTACAAAGACCCGATTGGCAAGAAAGTAGCTATTGGCGATAGTATCGGCAAAACCATAGTGGGCGTTGTAAAAGACTACCATTTTGAATCATTAAAAAATAGAATAGAAGCCATTACTTTTATGATGCCCGGCGATTTTGGCATCAACTATGTTTTTGTAAAACTGGCTCCTGATGCTCCCAAATCAATTGTAGATGTAATAGGCAATGCCTATAAAGAAATTGCGCCTAAATCTGAATTCCTTCCGTCGTTTCTTGACGAAAACACCAATAATCAATATAGAAAAGAAGAGCGGATGTCGCAGATTGTGATGAGCGCCGCAGTGCTTACCATTATTCTTTCCTGCATGGGGTTGTTTGCCATTGCGCTGATGATCATGGCGCAGCGTACCAAAGAAATAGGCATCCGTAAAGTATTGGGCGCAAGTATCCCAAATCTGGTTATGCTGCTTTCAAAAGAGTTTCTGAGCCTTGTTTTAATAGCCATCCTGCTGGCCACGCCATTGGCTTACTACCTGATGAATAAATGGATTGAGGATTTCGCCTACCAAACGAACATCAGCTGGTGGATTTTTGCAGTAGCAGGCGCCACTGCCATTATGATTGCCTTGTTTACGGTAAGCTACCAGTCAATCAGGGCCGCTTTGATGAATCCGGTAAAATCACTTAAAAGTGAGTAACGTCCCCGCCCCTAAAGGGGAGTTGCTTACGCCTAATTTTAAAAAGCGAGTACAAAGTAACCAAAAGGGGAGTTTGTAAAAATATTATCTAACTTAAAAAAGTCCCCCTTTAGGGGCTAGGGGCTATGATACGAAATTACTTAAAAATAGCTTTTCGTAAGTTGTTGAAAAACAAGACACATACTGCCATTAATATTATTGGCCTATCTGTGGCTTTTGGCAGTAGTATTCTGCTTTACCTGACTGTGGCTTACGAGTTTTCTTATGATACTTTTCATAAAGATGCCAACCGGGTTTACTATCTCTATTTTAATAGTGTAGATAAGCTGGGTAAACCAGAATACAGCGCTGCTATGGCCTATCCGCTTACACCTGCTTTAAAAGCCGAGTATCCGGAGGTAGAAGCGGCTACCCGCATAAACTGGGGAGGCGGGCCAATTATTTATAACGGTAAGAAATTTGAAAAGAATGTCAGAACCGTTGATGCCGACTTCCTGAAGGTTTTTTCTTTTCCTCTGCTGAAAGGCAATGTTAATTCTGCTCTGGCAGATAAAAACGGTATGGTTATCAGCAAAACCACAGCTGAGAATATATTTGGTAAAGTAGACCCCTTAGGTAAGCAACTACTTATTGACCTGGCCACGGGTAAAACACCTTTTGTGGTAACCGGCGTTATTGACGATGCCCCTAAAAACTCAAGCATTGAGTATGACGTTCTCATCAGGTCTGAGAATCATGGCAGCTATGAAGCTATAAAAGACAAATGGACAAGCCAGAATCATCAGGTATATGTAAAGCTTGCAGAAAACGCTACTCAGGCGGCTACTGAAAAGCGGTTTGAGGCACTGGTAAGTAAATACATGAAACCCGCCTTAGAAGACGCCCGGAAATCGGGCAAAATCAAGAACGGGCAAGGGCAATACCTGAGCTTGTTAATGATGCCGCTTAAAGATGTGCATTTCGATACCATTACGGGTTGGGGCAGTGGCGTAAGTAAAAGCTATATCTATACTTTGTTAATAATTGCCTTGCTGATAGTGCTCATAGCCTCTATCAACTTTATTAACCTTACCATAGCCAAATCATTAACACAGGCCAAAGAAGTAGGTGTGCGGAAGTCGCTGGGAGCTAACAAAGGGCAACTTTTTATACAAGGCTGGGGAGAATCGTTTTTGATTTGCACATTGGCTATATTTTTAGGTCTGGCGGCAGCTTATGGTTTTCTGCCACAGTTTAATAGTTTGTTTCAATCAAGCCTATCTATTGAAAACTTTCTGAATTCTTCCAATCTGGTTATTGTGTTGCCCGCCTTTCTGTTAGTAACCCTCATTGCAGGCGGGTACCCTGCGTTTGTGTCGTCTCGTTTTAATATAGTAGAAGTTTTAAAAGGCAGGCTTACAAAAAAGAAACCCGGTGTATTACGTAATTCGTTGATTATTGTTCAGTTTTCAATTTCATGTCTGCTTATCAGTTGTACAATTGTGATATTTGAACAGCTGCAATACCTGAAAAACAAACCGCTTGGTTATGACAAAGAGCAGGTTATAAGCGTGCCTATTGGTAGCGCTTTAGACCATAAAACGGCTGTAAAGCAAATAAAAAATGAGCTTGCCAGGTATCCTTCTATCGTATCAGTTAGTGGTTCGGGCATTAATTTTGGTAATGGGCTTGATGGTGCCTCTTCCAGAAGCACCGCCGGGTTTGATTATTATCCTAATGAAAACGACACTAAAAATGTGCGTCCTATTATAAGCGACTGGCTTTATGTGGATTATGATTTTCTGAAAACGCTTGGTATAAAAACCATACAGGGGCGCGATTTCTCCCCGGCATTTGGTACCGACTCTACGGCTTTAATTGTAACCGAAAGTCTGGTGAAACAAATGGGTGAAACCCTTGTGGTTGATAAATTTCTGATGCCAGATTCAGCAATTGGACGGCAGAGAATTATAGGTGTAATTCCTGACTTCTATCTGTATTCGCTTCGCAGAGAAGGCCGTTCAATCACACTTGAAATGGCACCTAAAGGCAGTGTAAACTATATTTTGATTCGCACGCATACAAAGAACCTGAGTGAGTCGATGGAATTAGTAAAAAATACATGGAAAAAGCTGGCGCCTACCGAAGAATTCAATGGCTCTTTTATTAATGAAAACGTTGACCGATGGTATAAGAAAGAAGAGCGTCTGTCTCAGATATTCAGCCTGGCAGCAGGTATAGCCGTTTTGCTTTCTTGTATGGGGCTGTTTGCAGTGGCGCTTATAGTGCTAGAGCAACGTACCAAAGAAATAGGTATCCGTAAAGTTTTAGGTGCCAGTATCAGCGGTATCGTTGGCCTTATCTCAATCGACTTCCTGAAAATGGTAGCCGTTGCATTCGTAATAGCAACACCGGTGGCCTATTTTGCCATGCAGAACTGGTTAAAGGATTTTGCCCACCGAACCGAGTTATATTGGTGGATTTTTGCACTGGCAGGTATATTATTGGTCTTAATTGCCCTGTTTACAATTAGTTTTCATTCCATCAGAGCCGCATTAATGAACCCTGTAAAGAGTTTGAAATCTGAGTAAAACAACCCCAGCCCCTAAAGGGGAGTTGAGGAGAAACTTTTTCTAAAACCATTAAATAAGTCCCCCTTTAGGGGCTAGGGGCTATGATCCGTAACTACATCAAAATCGCGTTCCGAAATCTTGTTAATAACAAGGTTTACTCATTCATCA
Organism: Emticicia sp. 21SJ11W-3; assembly: GCF_024138715.1. Classification (GTDB taxonomy): domain Bacteria; phylum Bacteroidota; class Bacteroidia; order Cytophagales; family Spirosomataceae; genus Emticicia; species Emticicia fluvialis. Next base: position 4,184,196 of record NZ_CP092074.1, on the reverse strand, counting down.
ACATTATGGGGCTTGCTATAGGTATGGGCGTTGCCATGCTTATCGGGCTGTGGATTAATGATGAGCTGAGCTTTAATAAGTCGTTTGCCAATTATAATAAGCTGGGGCAGACCTACATGCATCAGACCTTTAATGGACAAACAAGCTCTCAGATGTCTATGGCACATCCATTAGGAAAAGAGCTGAGGGAGAAATATCCTGACTTTAAAGATGTGGCGATGGGTAGCTGGGGCGAAATGAATATTCTGGCCTATAAGGAGGCTAAGTTTTCTCGTTTGGGTATGCATGTAGAGCCACAATTTACCAGAATGTTTTCTTTAAAGATGTTGAAAGGAGTGCAGGATGGTTTGGGTGAAATCAATTCGGTGATGATTAATGCATCATTGGCTGAGTCACTTTTTGGCACAGAAGACCCAATCGGGAAAATTGTTAAAATTGATAATAAATCAAATCTGAAAGTTACCGGAGTTTTTGAAGATTTTCCGACTAATTCAGATTTCGCAGAATTAGGCTTACTTACATCCTGGGCCTATTATCTGTCGCAGGAAGCATGGGTAAAAAACGCTGCAGACAGATGGGAGGATAACTCTTTTCAGTGCTTCGTGCAGTTGAATGAGAAAGCAGATTTTGATCAGGTATCAGCAAAAATTAAAGATGTTGTGTTTAACAAGCGCAATAAGGAAGACAGACACACGAAGCCCGTTCTTTTTCTTCATCCGCTAAGTAAATGGCACCTGTATTCTGAATTTAAGAATGGGTTTAATGTTGGTGGACGTATTCAGTTTGTTTGGTTGTTCAGCATCACAGGCATTTTTGTTTTATTGCTGGCCTGTATCAATTTTATGAACCTGAGCACTGCCCGTTCAGAAAAAAGAGCCAAAGAGGTAGGAATCCGAAAGGCAGTAGGTTCTGTTCGTTCCCAATTAGTCAAACAGTTTCTAAGTGAATCAATGCTCATTGTTCTGGTAGCTTTTCTTGTTGCCCTTGTTTTGGTAAATATTTCACTACCCTGGTTTAGTGATTTGGCAAGCAAAAAAATGATTATGCTGTGGGCAAATCCGGTGTTTTGGGCAATCAGTATTGGCTTTGTAATAATTACTGGTTTGTTATCGGGCAGTTATCCTGCCTTGTATCTTTCTTCATTTAAGCCGGTCAGTGTATTAAAAGGAACTTTCAGGGTAGGGCGCTTCGCCTCCATACCGCGCAAAGTATTGGTTGTGGTACAGTTTACGGTGTCAGTAACGCTTATCATCGGTACCATAATCGTTTATCGTCAGATTCAACACGCCAAAGACAGACCGATTGGTTATGACCGCAGCGGATTGATTTACATTGATATGAACACTCCGGATTTATATGGTAAATATGATGTATTAAGGGGTGATTTACTATCAACCGGAGCGGTAGATAACATGGCAGAATCATCAAGCCCTGTTACTGGTGTTTGGGCCGATAACTTTGGTTTCTCCTGGGATGGAATTGCCCCCGGTCTGAATCCTCTTTTTGGTACCATTGCCTGTACACATGATTTTGGTAAAACCGTAGGATTTGAAATGAAAGAAGGCCGGGATTTCTCAAGAGACTTCAAGACAGATTCATCAGGTATTATTTTAAATGAATCTGCAGCCAAAATAATTTCACCAAATAAGGATACTTCTGTAGGTAAGTTTATTAATTGGAATGGTAAAAAATACCAAGTGGTGGGTGTAATAAAAGATATGGTTATGCGGTCTCCTTACGAGCCGGTACTGCCTTCTGTATTTCTTCTGGATTATGATTGGGCAAATGTAGTAACAGTAAAATTGAAACCTGCCATGAGCACCAGCGAGGCATTGAGTAAAGTAGAAACGGTTTTCAGAAAACATAACCCGGGTAGTCCGTTCGATTACAAATTTATAGATCAGGAGTTCGGTAAGAAGTTTGCAGCTGAAGAACGAGTGGGTAAACTGGCTTCTTTCTTTGCGGTTCTGGCTATTTTTATTTCATGTCTGGGTTTATTCGGGCTGGCATCTTTTGTTGCAGAGCAACGCACAAAAGAGATAGGTATCCGCAAGGTATTGGGTGCCTCTGTATCTAATTTATGGACACTGCTCTCAAGAGACTTTGTGGTATTGGTGCTAATTTCCTGCGTGATAGCCATACCAATTGCCTATTATTTTCTGAACGAATGGTTGCAGAAATATGAGTATAGAACTGAGGTATCCTGGTGGATTTTTGCAGTTTCCGGTTTCGGAGCATTAGCCATTACATTACTTACAGTAAGTTTTCAGGCCATTAGGGCAGCATTAATGAATCCGATTAAATCATTAAAAAGTGAATAGCGCCCCCCGCCCCTAAAGGGGAGCCGGGACGAGTATTTTCCATAACCATTAAACAAGTTCCCCTTTAGGGGACGGTCCGACGCATCGGAGAGGTATATGATCCGTAACTACTTCAAAATAACGTTTAGAAGCCTCTGGAAAAACAAGCTTTTTTCGTTCATCAATATTGTTGGGCTTGGCCTTGCCATGACCTTCGGGCTTATAGCCTTGATGCAGGTGCAGAATGTTTTTGAGTACGATAATTTCCACCCTTATCCGGACCGGACATATCGTATTCTTACCGATTTTAAAGATGCTGGCGGGAGGCAAACGGCCTATGCATCGTCTCCTTTTCTGCTGGCCGATAAATTAAAGAATGATTACGGTTTTGTTGAGAAATCGGCAAGAGTGGTGCGCTATTTTTCGGGTGATATGAACAACCGCCTGAAGACTATCCGTGTAAATGGCATTTATGTAGACCGTTCGTTCTTTGATATTTTCGGCTTTCCGCTTGAAAGTGGAGCCTATCCGGTGGCAGCCAACACAGTAGTATTGAACAAAGAAACCGCAGTGAAGTTTTTTGGTAGTACCAGCCCCATCGGCAAAACCATTACTCACCCCGACTACGGTGTATTTACCATTACCGGCGTGTTGAAACCTTATAAATACAGGGGAACACATTTCAGAAGCGATTTGATGGTGTCAATGGCTACTTTTGAGCACTTGAACGCCGATAAGCCCGACCTTAAAAGCTGGACAAAATTCGAAACTTTTACTTTTGTTCTCTTGAACAAAAATGCCAGTGTGGGCGCCTTGAACCGTGCGTTGGTATCGGTGGCAAAGGATAACAGAAAAGATTCGGATTTCGGCAGAAGCAGCCATGCTTACAGAGTTCAAGCGCTCAGAGATATTTCTCCAGCTTTTGAGCAGCTGGAAAGAAATGCATACGTTGAAAAAATTTCTGACCAGTTGGTTAATATAATAATGGCATTGGTTGTAGTGTTGCTGGCCGGGTTTAATTACACCAACCTTACGCTGGCGCGCTCGTTAAGCAGGGCCCGTGAGGTTGGCGTCAGAAAGGTTTCCGGAGCTTTGCGTCGGCAACTGGTAAGTCAGTTTCTGGTTGAAGCCGTGGTATTGGCTTTCTTTTCTCTAGTGGTTGCTTATTTCGGTTTTATAGCCGTTAAAGAATACGTTCGTGTTCCGTGGATTGTATGGGAAGTAGAAAACAAATGGATAATGTGGCTCGCTTTCACAGGCTTCACGATTGTTACGGGTGTAATGGCAGGGGTATTTCCGGCGCAGATTCTCTCACGGTTTCAGCCCGCTCAGGTTTTGAAAGGCGAACTCATGCCTGCTTCGTTCGGTAAAATCAATTTTCGTAAAACCTTGATTGTGATTCAGTTGGTGGTAACGCTTGTGTATATGGCGTTAAATCTGGGTATGTATAGTCAGTTTGATTACATGGCTACTGAAAACGGGAATTTTAATCGCAAGGATATTCTGAATATTACCCTGGCCGATACAGATTATAAACTGCTGAAAAATGAGGTTGCAAGGTTATCAGGTATTGAGGCCGTAGGTATGAGTTCTGACGCGTTCGGAAACGGTGCTGGCCAGTATGCCCTTAAAGCCAGACGAACGGATGAAAATATGCAAGCATCTTACTTTGCGGTTGACAACCGTTTCATCGATAACATGAAACTTACCATTGTGGCTGGTGAGAACCTTCCGGATGCATCTGTCGACTCATCAGGCAACTTTATTTTATTGAATGAAAAAGCAGTGAAACTGCTTCACTTGGGCAGCCCGAACGAGGCAATTGGCAAGATGGTTTTTCTGAATAACCAGACCGAAGCGCTGGTGAGTGGTGTAGTAAAAGACTTTTGCTTTAATAATTATCAGTTTGAGGTAACGCCTGCAGTATTTCAGTATAACCCAAAGCAGTTTCGCCTCATGTCTGTTAAAACTACCCGGGGTGCTGATAAGGCTTCTCTGGAAGCATCAATTAGTAAAATCTGGAAACACTATCAGCCTTATGATGCCATGGTTTATAACTGGTACGAGCAGGAAATGTATGACCGCTATTTCCCGGGTGAAGATATGAAACTCTTCGGCCTTACCACAATAGCTGGCTTTGCGGTTGCCATAATGGGCTTGCTGGGTATGGTTACATACAATACTGAAAAGCGGTGGAAGGAAATTGGAATCAGAAAAGTAATGGGTGCGTCAGAGACCGAGGTAGTGCGTTTGTTGTCATGGGGTTTTCTGAAATTACTCATGATTGCCGGGTTAATTGCCCTTCCGTTAGGATACGTATGTAATGCACTGGTTTTAAATATTTTTGTATTTAATCCGGGTGTGCGTTTGGGTTTATTGTTAGGCAGTTTTGCTCTTGTTTTTCTGTTTGCCTTGCTTACCATTGGCATTAAGACCTATCAGGCTGCATTGATGAATCCGGTAAAGAGTTTAAAGGCTGAATAGCAGAATGTTAAAATAACTTAAACGAAATGAGAATGATTAAATGCGGTTTTAACTTTCAGCTTTAATCATCAAAATTTCAAAACTATGTTAAAGAACTATCTGAAAACTTCCTGGCGTAACCTTATGAAACGCAGGTTTTATACATCGGTTACTATTTTCGGTCTTTCGGTCGGAATCACCTTTGCTTTGCTTATAGGCAGCTATGTTTCGAATGAATGGATGGTAAATACTAACCTGAGGAATGTTGAAAACCAGTTTGTGATTCAGAGCAGGTGGGACAAAGAGAACATGGGCTTAGAGTTTACATCATTAGGGCCCCTGGCTAAAGCATTAAAAGATAATTACCCGGCACTTGTAGAAAACTATTACAGGTTTGATGGTGTAACTACCGTTGTTGCCAGGGCTGACAAGGTTTTCAGAGAAGATATTCAACTGGGCGATTCAACCATTCTGAATATGTATGGATTTGAGCTTTTGCATGGCAATGCAGGCGCTGCGCTGAATCAGCCCAATACTATGGTTATTTCTACCGACCACGCCCTCAAATATTTCGGTAGAACTGATGTTCTGGGCCAGACACTGAGACTGGAGTCTTTTTCAGGCGATAAGCGCGAGTTTATGATAACAGGGGTTTTGAAAGAAACACCTGCTAACTCGGTGACTAATCTGGTGAATATCAATAACAAATTGCCCGTTCTTATTTCGTTTAGCAGTGCTTCGTTTTTCGGGCGCAATGGCTTTGAGTTCTGGAACAACCCCTACATAGGCAGTTTTATAGAACTGAAAAAGGGAGTTAAAAAAACAGATGTTGAAAAGGCAATGGCACAGCTGATTGCAACCAATGCACCAAAGGAAATCAGTGAGAACCTGCACGCTTACCTCAAACCGATCAGAATGGCTTATCTTGATGCAAGCAATGGTCTTGTGAAAAAGACCATACTCACATTAAGCCTGGTTGCCGTGTTTATTTTGTTGATGGCGGTTGTCAATTTTGTGAATATATCAATTGGTAACTCGTCGTCAAGATTAAAAGAGATTGGCGTTCGCAAAGTACTAGGCGGAGACAAACAACAGGTGCTTCGTCAGTTTTTAACTGAATCTGTCCTTATCAGTTTGTTCAGCCTTATCGTTTCGTTAGCGCTTTATGGGTTGTTTCGGCCTTATTTTTCTGAATTGCTCAACAAACCAATGGTATCGCTCTTTCAGGCATCACCCTATTTTTACCTGGCAGCACTAGTTTTAAGCTTGCTGATTGGTTTGTTAAGCGGGCTTTACCCGGCTGTTGTGTTGGCCAGTCTGCCATCGGTTGATTCAATGAAAGGAAAATTGAAGTCGGTTAAAGAAAATATCTTTTTCAGGCGTGTGCTTCTGGCGTCGCAATTTACGGTGGCTTTGTTTGTTTTTGGTGGGGCAGTGGTTGTTTCGCAACAGGTAAGCTACTTTTTCAATAAAGACCTGGGTTATGTTAAAGAATCAGTTTTTTCAGTAAAAGTACCACGAGACTGGTCGGCAGAAGGCGTAAATAAAATGGAAACCATGCGTAATGAGCTGGCCAGGGTTAAAGAAATTAAAGAGGCAAGTTTGTCTTATGAGATACCCGACGGGGCAGCTGGGTTTAGTGGCGCAATCTACAGAATAGGGCAAGACTCCACACAGGCGGTTTATACGCCTACCTTGGTAGCAGATGAAAAATATGCCACCACATACGGCATTGCTGTTAAAGAAGGGGAGTTTTTTCAGGCAGAGAACGAAGCCTTTCAGGCCAACAGAATGGTGCTTAATATGGCTGCTGTAAAGGCTTTAGGATTTAAAACGCCTGCAGAGGCCATTGGTAAGCAGGTAAAGATGCACTATTTTCCGGGTGTCTATTTCATTGCCGGGGTGGTAAAAGATTTTCATTTTCAGTCGATGCACAGCACTATCGGGCCGGTGGCCTTTATGCAGGTAAAAGACAACCCAATTTACAGGTATTTGTCGTTCAGGCTTAACCCCGGTAATCTGAAAGAAGCCATGGCAAACGTAGAAAATAAATGGAAGCAGCTGATGCCAGATGCACCATTTGAATACACTTTTATGGATGAAACGGTACAGAAGATGTACAGGTCTGAGTTGCAGATGCAGCAGGCTGCACAGATAGCTACCATTTTGGCAATAGTTATTGTTTTGCTGGGTGTACTTGGCATGGTGTCGTTAAACATTGTCAGACGAACCAAAGAAATAGGTATCCGCAAGGTGTTAGGTGCCTCTGGCATTAGTATTACCTATTTGTTTCTGAAAGAATTTATAGTGGTAATGGCGTTAGCAGCATTCATTGCTTTTCCGCTGGCCATTCTGGGCATGAATAACTGGTTGCAGAATTATGCGTACCGTATTAATTTAAGCTGGTTTACGTTTGTGGTTATTGGTGCTGTTTTCGGGGTGCTGATAGCGGCGCTGGTGGGTATCCAGACCCTCAAAGCTGCCAGGTTGAATCCGGTGAAGAGTTTGAAAATTGAATAAAGCCCCCCACCCCTAAAGGGGAGTTGAGGGTGATAACATATATATCTTTTAACTTTAATTCCCCTTTAGGGGTTAGGGGCGCATTATGATACGCACTTACTTGAAAATCGCTTTTAGAAATCTGATTAAACAGAAAGGTTTCACTTTTATCAACATCGCCGGTTTAGCCATAGGACTAACCTGCTTTTTGTTGATTGGTTTGTACATAAAAGATGAATTGAGTTATGATCGATTCAACAAAAATGCTGACAGAATTTACAGGGTTTCTCGCATTTTTAAGTCGAATGACGGCACTGTGAGCCTGCATCTGGGGCATGTGGCTCCGGCTTTTATGCAGCACTTTCAAACCGACTTCACAGAGGCTGAGCAGATCACACGATTGTATGGTTTAAATTCGGTAATTTACAGACCAGAGAATATAGAGAAGAAATACCAGGAGCAGCGAATGTATTTTGCTGATGCCAATTTATTAAAAGTATTTTCAATTAATCTGTTATCCGGTAATGCCGATAAGGTGCTGGCTAATCCGTTTACCGTTGCCATTGCTAAACCAATAGCCGAAAAGTATTTTGGTAAAGAAGACCCTATAGGCAAACTATTAAAAATAGAAGGAAAATATGATTTCACTGTCTCGGGGGTATTTGAACCATTGCCAACACAATCGCACTTTCATGCCGACTTCCTGATGGCAATGAGTACGCTGAATGATAAGCGCCTGTATGGTAAGGAGGAAATGAATAATGACTGGGGAGGAAACAATTTTGCTACCTATTTTTTGTTGCCTAAAGGCTATGATATTGCCAGCTTCGAGAAAAGAACCAAGTCTTTTCTTGACCAACATCTGCCTGTGTATGATGGCAGAAAAGGGTCTGAGTATTCTGACCTGAAGTTTCAGAAACTGACAGACATACATTTGTATTCTCATCTTGATTCAGAGCATGAAGCCAACGGCAACATTAAATACGTATATACGTTTTCGGCTATTGCATTCTTTATTCTGCTCATAGCCTGCATAAACTATATGAACCTGGCCACTGCGCGTTCGGCCAGCAGAGCCAAGGAGGTGGGTTTGCGTAAAGTAGTAGGTGCGGTAAGGGCTCAGTTGATAGCCCAGTTTTTAAGTGAATCTCTGCTGGTAACGCTGTTTGCCTTAACCATAGCACTTGTATCAACAGTATTATTGATTCCGGTTCTGAACGACTTTACAGAAAAGAATCTGACTTTTAATGGGTTATTCGATTTTGAGTTTTTAACCTTAATAATCGGAATTATCTTTTTCACCGGCGTTCTGGCCGGAAGCTACCCTGCATTTTTTCTTACTGCCTTCCAGCCGGTTGAAGTATTGAAGGGAAAAATAAAAAATGCCATGCGGAATGGTCGCCTGCGTGAGGCGCTGGTGGTGATACAATTTTCAATAGCCTGTATTCTGATTATCAGCACAGGTGTGGTGTACAAACAACTGAGCTTTATGCTAAACCAGGACACCGGCTACAAAAAAGACCAGGTGCTGTTGATGCGAGTGGGTAACAGCAACGCTATTGACTTTGAAAGTTTTAAACAGGAACTGAAACGCCAGGCCGGGGTAACGAATGTAAGCCAATCATCAAGAACGCCTACAGGCCGCTTGCTTGATTCGCAAGGAGCAAGAGTAACCAAAGGAGATTCGCTGGCGCCTACAAGCACTGAAATAAAAGCGTTGGCAGTTGACCATGATTATTTGCAGACATACCAGATACCTCTGGCGGCAGGCAGGGATTTTTCAAGAGCATTTAAGTCTGACGACTCAACGGCTTATATTCTGAATGAAGCGGCCGTGAAATCAATCGGATGGAAAAGTAGCAGCGATGCCATTAACGAAATATTTGTTTATGGTGGCAAAAGAGGGCGGGTAATTGGTGTGGTAAAAGACTATCATTTTGAGTCATTGCATCAGAAAATAGTTCCGATGGTGATGTTCATCAATAATAGCAGGCGAAACTGGTTTTCTGTCAAGCTATCGGCCGGAGATTTTCAGTCTACCATAGCAGGCATTGAAAAGACCTGGAAAACCTACGTGCCTGATACGCCTTTTAGCTACCAGTTCTTAGACGAACGATTCAATAATCAGTATAAGGCAGAACAAAAGCAACGCACCCTATTTGTAATTTTTGCAGGTCTTTCAATTTTTATATCCTGCCTTGGTTTGTTTGCATTGGCTGCTTTTATGGCTGAACAGCGCCGGAAAGAGATTGGCGTTCGTAAAGTTTTAGGTGCGTCTGTGGGTAGTATTACTTCTTTGCTATCTAAAGATTTTATCAAACCTGTAATGGTATCCATTTTTATAGCCTCGCCTATTGCCTGGTATGCCATGACAAGCTGGCTGACAGACTTTGCCTACAAAGTGGAGATTGAATGGTGGATATTTCCTGCCGCGGGGGCTATGGCAATTGTTATTGCTATGATTACGGTTTGTTATCAGGCTGTATCGGCGGCGTTGATGAATCCTGTGAAAAGCCTGAAGTCAGAATAATGGTGGCGTACATGCCACTTGCGCCCCGAACTTTAAATGAGGGTGAGAAGAGTAGCCATTGAGTGCTAAAATACTGCTAACAGGAAGAGAAAAATATTAATAATTTAAAAATCCCCCTGATGGGGGCGGTCCGACGTATCGGAGGGACTATGCTACGTAACTACTTGAAAATTGCCTGGAGAAGTCTGGTAAAAAGCAGACTCTTTACTTTACTTAACTTGTTGGGTTTAGCCCTTGGGCTTACTGTATCTCTTTTGTTGATACTATATGTAAAAGACGAACTGTCTTTTGATAAGTATCATACCAATGCCGCAAATATTTACCGCATCGGGGTAACGGCTACTTTTGATGGTAAAAGTGCTAAGTGGGCCAATGCCCCCAATGCTGTTGGCCCCAGCCTGAAAAATGAAGTGCCAGAGGTAGTTCAGCAAGCGCGTATTTTGCTGAATGATTACGGGGAAACCGCCTTTGTAAACCTTGGAGATAAGAAATTTACCGAGAAAAAATTGTATTGGGTAGATGGCACCATCTTTGAAATTTTTGATATTAAGCTTCTACAGGGTAACCCCAAAACGGCTTTGCAAGAACCCAATAAAATTGTTTTAAGCCAGGCTACTGCCAAAAAGTATTTTGGTGATGCCAACCCTATGGGCAAAATTGTAAAAATTGGCGCCAAATACACAATGGAAGTAACAGGGGTTTACGAAGACCTGCCGCATAATTTTACGTTGGATGCCGAATTGATGGGTTCTTTTAATAGTGTTGAGTGGGCCTCAAAAAACCTTGTGTGGAGCAATTCAAGTTTTGAAACTTACGTGTTATTGAAACCAGGTGCCAGCCAGCAAAAGGTAGAAGCCCAAATGACGGCTTTACTTGAAAAGAACATTCCGGACAAATCAGACCGCTGGTTTAGTTTATGGCTGCAACCCCTAACTGATATCCACCTTAACTCTGCAGACATCACCAATTCCAATACAAAAAGGGCAGGAGATGCCGCCCAGGTAAAGATACTGTCCATTCTTGCTTTGGTGGTATTGGTAATTGCCTGTATTAACTACATGAATCTGTCTACGGCGCGTTCGCAGAAAAGATTTAAAGAAGTGGGTATTAATAAAACAATAGGCGCCACCAACGCCCAGCTGATAGGCAGGTTTTATACTGAAACCCTCTTGACAGTCTTGCTGGCCCTTATATTAGGGCTTGTTATTCTGGTGTTAATGATGCCATTTTTTAATGACATCGCCGGTAAAGAGTTATCAGTAAGAGATGTTTTTACACCTGAAGTGGGGCTGGGTTTATTGGCAATTTTTACGTTCGTTACGTTTGTGTCAGGGTCATATCCGGCTTTTTACCTGTCTTCATTTGCTCCTAAAAGTCTTTTGCAGGCACCTGTTAGCCGTAAAACCGGAGCCGGATTATTCCGCCAGTCGCTTGTGGTTATTCAGTTTTCAGCCTCCATAATCCTGATAATCTGCACCTTTATTTTTTTCCAGCAACTTAGGTTTATTCAAAACAAAAAGCTGGGGTATAACCCGGAGCAGGTGGTAGCCGTGATGACCTCAGCAGCTGAGAATAAAGAACAGATAGATGCGTTGATTAATAACTATAAAGATTTAAGCAATGTGCTGGAGATTGCCCGTGCGCAGGCTTATCCGGGTACTGGCGGTAGCGGCCGCAGCATGAGTAAAGTAAATAATCCTAATGAATCTTTTGCAGTGCGCACCAACCGCGTAAATGGCGATTTTGCAAAAGTGCTGAACCTCAAATTCGTTGCAGGCAAAACGCTGCCACTTACTAAAGCAGAAAAAGACACAACCGTGCAGATTGTTGTGAATGAAACAACTGTCAAACTGTTGGGTTATAAAACCCCACAGGATGCCATCGGTAAGTTTTCAGAAGATTTGTTCTGGAACCGCAAGGCCGAAATTGTGGGTGTGGTAAGAGACTTTCACTATGATTCTTTCCATCAGCCTATCGGGTCTTATGTTTTTCATAATAATGACACCGAGTCAAGGCCATACGTACTCGTTAAAATAAATACTGGTAATGTTGAGCAGACCATGAAACAACTGGAAGCTACTTTCAGAAAAAGCATACCCAACTCAGCATTTGAATATCTCTTTCTGGACCAGTACCTGAACACATTATATGCTACAGAAACGCAAACGGCCAGAGTGGTATTTGTTTTTTCTGGTCTGGCTATACTTATTGCCTGCCTGGGGCTTTTTGGTCTGGCAGCTTTTACAGCAGAGCAACGAACCAAAGAGATTGGTATCCGTAAGGTTTTAGGGGCTTCGGTAGCCGGCCTGACCACATTGATATCGAAAGATTTTATGAAACTGATAGTAGTTGCTGTAGTAATAGCCAGCCCAATTGCCTGGTATTTTATGAATAGCTGGTTGAAAAACTTTGCTTATCAGGTAACTATCCAATGGTGGGTATTTGTGGTTACTGGTCTCTTAGCTACTCTGATTGCGCTTCTTACCGTAAGTTATCAGGCTATCAAAGCAGCGTTGGTGGATCCGGTGAAATCGTTGAAAACGGAGTAAATGGAGCATGAGAAAAAGACAAAGGAAAACATAAAAAGCACGTTTGCTTTTTCTAAAACTAATAAAATGAAACTAAATTTTATATTAAGAGTACTGGTTAGAAACAGACTCTTCACCTTTCTGAATGTGTTCGGTCTGGCTTTGGGCATGGCCGGTGGGATACTGGTTTTTCAATTGGTGAAATACCATTTAAGTGTTGATACCTATCATAAAAATGCAGACCGGATTTATAGAGCAGTGGTTGACCTGCATCTGGAAGATGGCAGCATAGAAAAAGAAAAGGGTAGTGCCTATCAATTGCATCAGACCTGGGCGAAGGAGTATTCGGCCATTGAAAAAACTACATATCTGGCGCATCAACCATTGACAATTTCGGTTGCAACAAATGGCGAAGTCAGGAAATACGCAGAGCGGGAATCGGCTGCTTTTACCAATGCCGACTACTTTAAGATATTTGATTATGAGTGGAAGGCAGGTAAGCCCGGGGTACTTGAGAATCCTAATCAAGTGGTAATTACGGAGCGCTATGCCCGGAAGTTTTTCGGAAATGATAACCCTTTGGGAAAGGTTATTAAACTTGAAAGTAAACAGGAAGTTGTGGTGGCGGGGGTACTGAAAGATTACCCGGCCAATACGGATTTGAAAACCGATATTTTTGTTTCACTGCCTACATTGAAAATCCTTGTGCCTGAATATGGCTACCAAGACTGGGGTTGGATTGACAGCAGCAGGGAAACCTTTGTGATGCTGCGCTCGAAGGAATTAAAGAATAAGCTTGAAAGTCAGATGCCTGCTTTTTCTAAAAATTATTATGGCGCAGACTCAGAAATATTCAGGTATCATCTACAAGATTTATCTGATATTCACTTTAACATCGACTATGACGGAAAAATCAGGAAATCAACCATCCATTTGCTGATAGGTATCGGATTGCTAATGGTGGTTATTGCCTGTATCAATTTCGTTAATCTTTCAACGGCGCAATCTTTTAAACGACACAAAGAAGTAGGGGTAAGAAAAACTTTGGGCAGTTCACAAGCCCAAATTTTCTGGCAGTTTATTAGTGAAACCACATTGTTAGCTTTGTTTTCCGGCATACTGGCAGTAGTTATCGCCTACGTGGCTGCTCCTTTACTTGCTCAATGGTTAGCTACCCCTGTTCACATTAGCCTGTTCTCTGACCTCACCCTAATTGGTTTCATGGCTCTTCTGCTGGCGGCCGTTGTTTTTATGGCTGGGTTTTATCCGTCACTTATCATTGCCAATTTTCAGCCTTTAAAGGCATTGAAAAATGTCACTGAGTTGCCTAAGAAATTTACACTTCGCAAAGGGTTGGTAGTAATACAATTCAGCATTGCCTGCATATTGATAGCCGTGTCTATGCTGGTTGTGTTGCAGCTTGATTACCTGGAAAATAAAGATCTGGGCTTAAGAAAAGACCTGATTCTGCAAGTAAATATTCCGGATGCTGAAACCGGCAAACTTAGAACACTTAAAAACCAATTGCTTCAACAGGCAAATGTAAGCTCTGTGTCTTTCTTTCGCACTGCACCAACTTCGCAGACCGGTAGTGGCGGAAGCATCAGATTTGAAAACAGAGACTGGGAGAAATTTGTGGCAAGGTCTAAAATAGCTGATGAAGCCTATATTGATACCTATGGCATCAAGCTAATCAGCGGCCGTAAGCCTGTTGCTTCTGACACCCTGAGAGAGTTACTGGTGAATCAGAAAATGGTAAAAGATTTAGGATTGAAATCAGCCGAAGAAATTCTGAACAGAAAACTATTGGTAGGCGACCACAGCAAAACCGGAACCATAGTAGGCGTAGTAGCCGATTTTAATAATACCGACCTCTATTCGGGCATTGAGCCCACGGTTATCTTTTCGTCAAGAGCGCATTATCGTAAGGTAGCTATTCAGCTAAAATCCTTTGACCAGTCAACCCTGAAAAAAGTTGCCGGATTATGGGAGAAATTGTACCCAGACAACGTTTTTGAATACTCTTTTTTTAATGAAGACGTGGCGAGTTTTTATGAGCGCGAAGAACTAATCAGTAACCTTACCAAGACCTTTGCCACGCTGGCAGTTTTCATTTCTTGCCTGGGTTTGTTTGGTCTGGCTACTTTTTCTATCAGGCAGCGCACCAAAGAGATTGGTATCAGAAAAGTACTGGGCGCTTCGGTATTTGGTATCACCACTTTGCTTTCGCTCGATTTTCTGAAACTGGTGCTAATTGCTCTTGTGGTGGCCGTACCTGTTGCTTATTACTTTATGGCGCAATGGCTACAGGATTTCGCCTATCGAGTATCTATTGAGTGGTGGATATTTGCAGCCACCGGAGCCGTAGCGATTCTGATTGCCATCATGACTGTCAGTTTTCAGGCCGTAAAGGCAGCATTGATTAATCCGGTGAAGAGTTTGAAATCAGAATAAACATGCCCTTAACCCCTAAAGGGGGACTACAAAAATACTGAGGTTTTTAATAGCTCCCCTTTAGGGGTTGGGGGGCAGAAATTCATTATTCAATTTTAAATTCCCCTTTAGGGGTTAGGGGCTTATGTTAAAAAACTACTTTAAAATCGCCATCCGTAACCTTTTTCGCAATAAGGTTTACAGTTTTATTAACATTGCGGGGCTCAGCATCGGTCTTGCAGCGGCTATGCTTATTATGCTTTATACCAAAGATGAAGTAAGCTATGACCGTTTCCATGCCAACCAAGCAAGTATCTACCGGGTTACTACCGAATGGATTAATCCGGATGGCAACGTGAAACAGTCAGACGGTGTAACGGGGTATTTTCAAGGCCCTAAGTTTAAAGCAGGTGTGCCTGAGATTCAGTCGTTTATGCGTTTACGCAGTGATTTTCGGAATATCCGTCAGGGTAACGAAATAAAAGGGTATGAATTATTAGCGGCCGACGCAAACTTCTTTTCTGTGTTTTCTTTCCCTTTGCTAAGTGGAAATCCCAAAACAGCATTGATACAACCTAACACTTTAGTTATTTCAGAGCAAATGGCAGAAAGACTGTTCAAAACTAAAGATGTGATGGGTAAAACCATTGATTTTGTAGAGGATAACAAACTGGTGCCTTACCAGATTACGGGGGTAGCAAAAAAAGCGCCGCAAAACTCTTCTATTAAGTTTGATTTTCTGCTGCCCTTAGTTGTAGAAAATGAAGAATACCAGAATAGCGATAACTGGTTCAATTTCTTTCTTAATACATTTGTGGTACTTAAGCCGCATGCCAATGTGGTATCAGCAGAGGCTAAAATGAAACGGGTTTATGAGGCAGATGCAAAAGAGAGTATTCAGAAAATGGCCAAAGAGTTTGATGTAAAAGAAAATGCCAGATATGCCCTGCAACCATTGGCCGACATGCACCTGAGTACTACATTTGCTGCCCAGAATGGTTTGTCTGATGCCAGCAACCCTACTTTTTCTTATATCCTTACAGGCATTGCTATTTTTATATTATTAATAGCCTGCATCAACTTCATTAATCTTACAGTAGCCCGTTCGTTGAAACGCGCCAAAGAAATTGGCATAAGAAAAGTAGTTGGCGGCGACAGAAAACAACTGATTTTTCAGTTTTTGGGCGAGTCTTCCATACTTTGCCTGATAGCCTTTGTGCTGGCAGTATTTATTGTGCAGATGGTGTTGCCTACCTTCAATCAATTAGCAAATAAGTCTTTGGCTTTCTCCTATTTATTTGACATCAGGCTGATATCAGCCTATGTCATACTATTTGCCATAACAAGTCTGCTGGCTGGGTTTTATCCGGCTCTTGTGCTGTCAGGATATGACCCGGTGAGAACCTTATACAGCCGATTTAACCTGACAGGAAAAAACTATCTGCAAAAAACATTGGTGGTGGTGCAGTTTAGTTTGGCTTCGTTTCTGATTATTGCTACCATGACCATCTATTCGCAATTCAATTACCTGACAACCAAAGAGTTGGGGTATGACGATAAAAATCTGATATTGGTTGACAAGTGGCTTTTAACTCACAGCCAGTCGGCTTTGTTTATCAACGAATTGAAGAGTGACCCGAATATTATTGAGGTAGCACCCAAAAATGCAGGTTCGTGGGGGACAATAGCGAAAGTGAACGGCGATACACAGATTGATTTTGCCTATGAAACAGTTAATCATGTTTTCTTGCCTTTAATGAAGATACCCGTTCTGAAGGGGCGAAATTTCTCTCCTGATTTTCCATCTGATTCAACAAAATCGGTCATTGTGAATGAAGCCTTTGTGAAAAAAGCAGGCTGGAAGAATCCCCTAGGGCAGGAAGTTAATTTCTATAACAGTAACGATAAGTACACGGTAATAGGAGTTGTAAAAAACCACCATTTTAATTCACTGAGCCAGGAGATTGGGCCACAATTATTTACCATGAAACCCGGTAATGTATACGGTAGAGTATTTATCAAAATTAAGCCGGGGTCTGAAGTAGCCAGCCTGAAACATATAGAGAAGACTTTCAAAAAGCTATTCCCGATTAACTCTTATGATTTTAAGTTTCAGGAAGCCGAAAATCTGAAAAACTATGAATCAGAGGCAAAATGGAAACAAATTATGCTTTTTGGCACTGCGCTTACCATTTGTATTTCCTGCATAGGTTTGTTTGGCCTGGCCACTTTGTCGGCAGAGAAACGTACCAAAGAAATTGGTATCCGTAAAGTGTTAGGTGCTTCGGTAAGTAGTATAGTGCAATTATTGTCTTCTGACTTCCTGAAACTGGTGGGTCTATCATTTATTTTTGCGTTCCCAATCGCTTTTTTGGCCGCACAAAAATGGCTCGAAAACTACCCGTATCGCATTTCTATTAACGCATATATATTTATAATAACGGCAATGGTAACCATTGCTGTGGCACTTTTAACTGTAGGCGGACAGGCCATCAGAGCGGCATTGATGAACCCGGTGAATTCGCTGAAAGCAGAATAACAGCCGGAAAAAACGGACAAAAAAAGGCAATGGAAAACCCCACTGCCTTTTTTAATTTGTTTCAGACCTTATCTTTTCTTAAAAAACATAACTTCTTTTACCGGATTACCCACCAGTATTTGTACTTGTTGGGTTTCAAAAACTATTCTGGTGGCTTCCTGCAGATTTTTGAAATACTCAGCCTCAGCTTTATTGGCTTCTTCGCTACCTGCCATCTCGGTAGCTATCAGTTCTTTAATTTTCAGGGCACCTGTTTTTTCATCGCAGGTATAACCGGCACCATACATATTTACAAAACTATAGCCGCTCACATACAATTGAGTAGGGTTGTCTGGGGCTTTACCAATATCCATACCCATTTTATCAGAACCGGCAGTTTTGCTTACCTGGTATCCTGCAAAATAATAAAAGGTCTCTGAGCGTGGATTAACAGGGTCTTTGCCAGACTTAGGCGCATTCGGGTTGAGCATGCCAGCGCCGGGCTTCCCTGATAAATCACCACCCGCCATATCTTCTGCTTCATTTTTGCAAGCCATCACCACGGTCAGAAATCCCAATAGTAGCATTAATTTTTTCATAAATAAATAGATTAACGTTTCAATGATACAGACTCTTCTGCCCCCGAAATGGTTGGAAAATCTTCCTGAAATTTATTTATAGTGAGGCAGTTGCGTAAAATTGTATAATGTTATTTGTGTTCTGATAAAATCTTAAATCTTTTAAGTGAGCCTTTCGGGTATAATTGCAGCAGTTTATGCCCAAAAAAATGTAGTGAAAACAAAGAAAAGGGCCTGTCCGACAGCGTACTAAATTTGTCCGAAAACGGACAGATTATTTGAGTTTGATTTTCTTTAATATGCTTATTATAAGTTGTTTAAGTTTTTGGCATGGCTTTGGTTATTTAATAAATACAATACAAAATTATGAAAAAACTATGTTTAAAAACTATCTTAAAATAGCTATAAGGAATCTGCAACGAAACAAGGTATATGCCACCATCAATATACTGGGGTTGGCGTTGAGTATGAGTTGCGGAATCCTTATTTTTGCTTTGGTGAAACACCATCTTAGTTTTGATAACTTCCATTACAACTCAAGCCGCATTTACCGCCTTGTTACCGAACAACACCGCGACAACATAAGCTTTGCCAACAGCGTACCCAATCCGCTTGGAAAGGCATTCAGAAATGATTACACATTTGGTGAGAAAGTTGCACGCATCTGCACCTTTGATGAACAACTGATTACCGTGAAACAGGGTGGAGAAATTAAAAAATTTAAAGATGAACAAGGTGTAGCCTTTACCGAACCTGAGTTTTTTGAGATATTTAATTATCCGCTTTTGCAGGGCGATAAAAAGACAGTTTTAAGAGAGCCCAATACGGCGATTCTTACCGAAAGAGCTGCCAAAAAGTATTTTGGCAATGAGAGCCCTATCAACAAAACCTTTAAGCTCGATAACCGGATTGAGTTTAAGGTTACCGGGGTGCTTAAAGATTTGCCTGCTAATAGCGACAGAAAAACCGAGATTTATGCATCTTACCCAACCCTTAAAGCATACAATGAATGGTTTGCCAGTGATGACTCCTGGGGGGGTATTGCCAGTTCAATGCAATGCTTTGTATTGATGCGCCCGGGTGTTTCTATTGCAGAGGTAGAAAAAGTAATGCCGGCATACGTGAAAAAATACCGCCCAACGTCTAAAAACGTGCATCATTACAAATTTCAGCCATTGGCCGAAATGCACTTTGATGCGCGCTACGGTGGCCCAATGGACAAGAAAAATCTATGGGTGTTATCGTTCATAGGCTTGTTTCTGATAATTACGGCTTGTGTAAACTTCATTAATCTGGCAACGGCACAGGCTTTAAAACGTTCAAAAGAAGTGGGTGTAAGAAAAGTACTGGGCAGCTTAAGATTTCAACTTTTCTGGCAGTTTATTGCCGAAACCGGTATTATAACCATCATTGGCGCAATTGTGGCCATCAGCCTGGCTTTCATGGCTTTGCCTTACGTTAACCTGTGGTTTAATTCTCAAATCAGTATCAATTTCTTCTCAGATGTTTATCTGATACTCTTTACCTTCTTATTGGTATTAGTAGTTACAATTTTTTCCGGTTCGTATCCCGGCCTTATTCTTGCCGGCTTCCAGCCTGTTCTCGCTCTTAAAGGAAAACTATCACAACAAAACATTGGTGGTTTTAACACACGACGCACCCTCATCATTACCCAGTTTGCTATCTCGCAGGTTTTAATTATTGGTATGGTAGTTATTGCCAGCCAGATGAAATATGCCCAGCATTCTGACCTCGGCTTTAAAAAAGATGCACTGGTATTTGTTCCCATTGCTTCCGGTACAGAAGTAAACAAGCAAAAAACAATCAGGAATCAGCTGGCTGCGCTAAACGGCGTAGAAAACATTTCATTGTTTTTTCGCCCTCCGGCTTCCAGCTCAAACTGGAACACATCTGTAAAGTTTGATAACCGCTCAGAAGACGAGGTTTTCAGAGTAAACGTAAAATCGGCTGACGACCAATACTTGCCTACCTTCGGGTTAGAATTGGTAGCCGGTAGAAATGTTTTTCCGGCTGATAGTATGAAAGAATGCCTGGTAAATGAAACATTTGTAAAAAAGCTGAATTTTAAATCGCCACTGGAAGTAATAGGTAAAATTGTTAAACTGAACGACGGCCGGAGCAGCGGCCCCATAGTTGGCGTGGTAAAAGATTTTCATGACAGAACGTTCCATGAAGATATCAATCCTATACTTATCACTACCTTACAAGAGAACTACGATAGCTATGGCCTGAAATTGAATATGGCAAATGCTCAGCAAATAATGCCGGAAATTGAAAAAATATGGGCCAAACACCACCCTGACCAGATTTACGAATATCAGTTTTATGATAAATTAATAGCAGAATTTTATGAAACGGAAAACGTGATGCTGAAATTGATTCAGGCGTTTTCAGGAATCGCCATTTTCATTGGGTGCCTGGGTTTATATGGTATGGTGGCGTTTATGGTTACGCAGAAAACCAAAGAAATTGGCATCAGAAAAGTTTTGGGTGGCACAATACCGCAGATTATCTGGATATTCGGAAAAGAGTTTTCCGGTCTTATTTCTGTAGCTTTCATCATTGCCTCACCATTTGCCTGGTGGTTAATGAATAGCTGGCTGCAAGACTTTAAGTTTCATATAGATATAGGCGCTGAAGTTTTTATAGTAGCCATTGTTTCCACATTTGTAGTAGCTGCTTTAACAGTGGGGTATCAGGTGTTAAAAGCCGCGTTGATGAATCCGGTGAAGTCGCTGAAAAGTGAATAACACCCCGCGCGGCCGCCGCCCAACCCCTAAAGGGGAGTTGAGTGAAATACTTTCTGTAATTTTAAATAAATCCCCCTTTAGGGGCTAGGGGCACCATGATACGTAATTATTTCAAAATCGCTTTTCGGAACCTGGTTCGGAACAAGATTTACAGCTTTGTCAACATTGTGGGCCTGGCTATGGGTATTACCGCTTTTTTATTCATTCTTGAATATATCAGTCTGGAGAAAAGCGTCAATAACTTCCATAAAAATCTGTCAAGTACTTATCGTTTGCTTAATGAAGATATCCACGGTGTCACCTGGGCCGAAATAGAGCCGGGCTGGGCATTGAAAGCCAAAGAGAATTTTCCGGAGGTGAAAGATTTTTGTCGATTCGAACAGGGTATAACCAAGGGTGTGGTCAGGAGGTCAGTTGCAAATGCCGAGGCATTCCGCGAAGCCAACATCAGTTTTGCTGAAAGCAACTTCTTCGATTTTTTTACCTTTCCGTTGGTGGCAGGCAGTAAAAAGGCGCTTCAAAAACCCAATACTGTCTTTATTTCAGAATCCACCGCCAGAAAGTATTTCGGAACCCTCAACCCATTGGGGCAGGTACTTGTGCTTGATAATCAGTTTGGGTCTTCATCTCATACCATAGAGGGGGTTTTTATGGATATGAAAGACAATTCTGACATCAGATTAGATATGGTTTTCTCTTTAGAAACGTTAAAGAATCCGGCCAATCTGAAAGGCAACAACTGGGCTACATTAACTAATCTGGACTCGCAGTATATCAACACATTTTTTCAGTTGAACGACGGAGTAAATGTTAAAGCCTTTGAAAATAAACTATCTGCCTTACGGAAGAAACTTGGCAAAGAAAACGATGGTGTACGCTTTCGTTTACAGCCGTTGGCCAACGTTCATCTGGCTGCCTCATTAAATGATAACCTTCAAACCACGGGTAACCTCAAGTATGTGTACATGCTGGGCGGAATAGCCTTTCTTATTTTATTAATTGCCTGGTTTAATTACATCAATCTTTCAACGGCCAATTCTTTAAAAAGAGCCAACGAAGTGGGTGTAAGAAAAGTAATTGGCGCTACTCAGTTTAACCTTATCAGCCAGTTTCTGGGAGAGGCATTGTTGGTTAATCTGTTAGGATTTACTTTAGCAGCCGTATTTGTTTATTCTCTTCAGCCATTTTTTAATGATTTAATAGGGAAAGAACTATCGTTTACAACTATTGATTTCTCGCTGGTTTCAGTTGCCGGGCTTGGTTTGTTGTTGGTTGGTTCTGTTCTGGCCGGGGCTCTTACGGCTTTTGTATTGTCTAATTTCAACCCAATTGAAACCCTGAAAGGCAAACTGGGCAGGCAGTCAAAAGGTATATTTCTTCGTAAGGCATTAGTGGTTTCTCAGTTCAGTATATCTATTATGCTTATTTTAGGCACAGTGCTTATCTATCGGCAGTTGCATTATATGCAAAACAAAGATTTAGGCATGAACAGCCACCAGCTTCTGGTAGTAAAAGGCCCTGAGGTAGGTAAAGACAGTACGTATGGTACCCGCAAAACCGCATTTATTGATGGCCTTGCCCAGCAAAGCTTTGTTATAGATTATTGTGCTTCAGGCACAATACCCAGTGGTTGGTATAATTTTACAACCTCTGGCTTTACACAGCCTAAATCTAAACCCGGCGATGAACTGAAAGCCTATTCATTTGCCATAATAGGAGACAGATTCCTGAAAACGTATCAGATTGAACTAAAAGCCGGCCGAAACTTTACCCCTGCCGAATGTAATCTGGACTGGAACGATAACAGCAAAATACTGCTCAACGAAAAAGCGGTAGAGTCTTTAGGCTTTGCTTCGGCAGAAGAGGCTGTTCAGAAGCGTATTCAGTGGGACGAGCGCCCATTGGAAATTATTGGAGTTGTAAAAAACTACCATCATACCGGTGTGCAAAGAACCATAGACCCGATTATTTTCTATCCGCAAAATTCATCAGCCTATTACACGCTTCGTATTACCCCAGACAATATAAATGCCAAGGTTGCAAGTCTTGAAAAACTCTATAAAGCTAATTTCCCGGGTAATCCTTACGAATATTTTTTTATTGACGAAAACTTCAATAAACAGTATCAGACAGAGCAACAGTATAGTAAAATATTTACCACGGCTTCTGGCTGGGCAATTATCATAGCTTGTCTTGGGTTGTTTGGGCTGGCCACATTTACTACCGAAAGCCGCACTAAAGAAGTGGGCATTCGTAAGGTGCTGGGGGCAGGCGTTTTAGGTATTACAGCCTTGCTTAGCAAAGACTTTATAAAACTGGTAGTTATTTCAATTGTAATTGCCAGCCCGGTTGCTTATTACCTTATGAGCCAATGGCTGGAGAATTTTGCCTATAAAGTAGATATTTCATGGTGGATATTTGCCGTATCAGGTGCAGGCGCTATTCTGATTGCATTAATAACAGTAGGGTATCAGGCAGTAAGAGCGGCATTAGCCAATCCGGTTCAATCTTTAAAGTCAGAGTAAAAAAACACCACCAACCCCAAATGGGGAGTTGAGTAAAGTATATTATATAAATAAAAAAATCCCCCTTTAGGGGCTAAAGTCAATATGATACGCAATTACTTGAAAATCGCCTGGAGAAACCTTGTAAAAAGTAAGGTGTACTCTTTTATTAATGTTTTTGGCCTGGCCGTTGGTATGGCGGTTGCCATATTGATTGGGCTTTGGATAAACGACGAGATGTCGGCCAATAAGCACCATGCCAATTATGCCACGCTCTATCAGGTAAAAATGCACCAGACGTTTGATGGCCGCAGAGGAACTCAGGATGCTTTGCCGTTTCCGATGGGAGAGGAACTGAAATCAAAATACCCGGATTTTAAAGGTGTGGCCATGTGCGACTGGGGCAGTACGCGGTCTTTGCTGGTGGGCAACCAGAAGTTTCTGAAATTCGGCCACTTTATTGGGCCAGATGCCATGGAAATGTTTAGTATTCAGGTAACCAACGGCGATAAGCAACCGCTGAAAGAACCATACTCAATAGTATTGACAGAAGAAACAGCAGAAGCCCTTTTTGGCAAGCAAGACCCCGTAGGAAAGATAGTGAAAGTTGATAATACCATGGATTTGAAGGTAACGGCCGTTGTAAAAAAACAGCCCAAAAATGCATCATTGCAATATGACTACCTGATCCCCTTTGATTTGCAGGAGAAAATTTATGACTGGGTGGCCAAATTTCATAAAACTAACTGGGGTAATAATTCTTGGCAAACATTTGTTCAGCTGAAAGATGGTGTAGACCCCGAAAAAACCAATGCCAGAATAAAAAACGTAGTGCTTGACCATTTTAAAGAAGACCAGC
The DNA here is from genome assembly GCF_024138715.1 of Emticicia sp. 21SJ11W-3. Lineage (GTDB taxonomy): Bacteria > Bacteroidota > Bacteroidia > Cytophagales > Spirosomataceae > Emticicia > Emticicia fluvialis. Next base: position 4,160,213 of record NZ_CP092074.1, on the reverse strand, counting down.
TGATGCAGAAGAGCATCAAACCAGAGGTATTTGTACACCCAATGGCCAAATGGCGTTTGTATTCAGATTTTACCGAAGGTAAAAACACCGGCGGGTTTATTCGTTACGTAAACCTGTTTGGTATTTTTGGCATTTTTGTTCTGGTTATTGCCTGTATCAACTTCATGAACCTGAGCACCGCCCGTTCTGAAAAACGCGCCAAAGAAGTTGGTGTCCGTAAGGCTGTAGGTTCGGCACGAAATCAGTTAATAGGTCAGTTTCTGAGCGAATCCATTCTCATTGCTTTTATTTCTCTTGTACTGGCTATTGTTTTGGTAGGGCTGTCATTGCCTTATTTCAATAGAATGACCGAAAAACAAATGTCAATGGAGCTTGCTAATCCGGTTTTCTGGGCAATCATGCTTGCTTTTACACTTATTACCGGTTTGCTGGCGGGTAGTTACCCTGCGCTTTACCTATCGTCGTTCAATCCAGTAAAGATACTTAAAGGGGGTATTCATGTAGGTAAAAACGCTTCCCTGCCTCGAAAAATCCTGGTTGTTTTGCAGTTTACTTTTTCTATTGTGCTTATGATTGGTACGGTAATTATTTACCAGCAGATACAATATGCTAAAAACAGGCCTATCGGCTTTAACAGCAAAGGATTGATTTCTGTTGAAAGTTCAAGCGACCTGTTAAGAAATTATGATGCACTGAACAATGAATTGCTGGCCACCGGTGCTGTCTTATCTATTTGTAAATCTAATTCACCGCCAACACAAATATATAGTAACAATAACGGGTGGGAGTGGAAAGGCTCTACACCTGAAGACAAATCGGCTATTTTCAGTACAATTGCCACCAGTTTTAATTACGTAAAAACCATAGGGGTTAAGTTAAAAGAGGGTCGGGATTTTTCAAGAGAATATTCAACCGATTCTGTTGGCGTACTACTCAATGAAGCCGCCGTAAAACGCATGGGGCTTAAGAATCCTGTTGGAGAAATCTTGAAATGGAACGGGCGCGAAAGACGCGTAGTGGGTGTGGTTGCCAATGTAATGATGGAATCTCCCTTCAGAAATATATCGCCTTTAACTATTGTGTTTGAGAAAGACTGGGTGAGTTACATCAATATCAGGTTAAACCCTACTGTTTCAAGTGCGCAGGCTATCAAACAGATTCAACCGATATTTGATAAGTATAATCCGGGTTTCCCGTTCGACTACAAGTTTGCTGACCTTGAATATGCAGCTAAGTTTAATTATGAAGAACTGATCGGCAATCTGGCGGCTATTATATCTGTGCTTGCCATATTTATTTCTTGTCTGGGCTTATTTGGTCTGGCGTCTTTCATGGCCGAGCAACGCAAAAAAGAAATCGGGGTTCGTAAGGTTTTAGGCGCAAGTGTAGCTAATCTGTGGGGGCTTTTATCAAAAGACTTCGTGAAACTCATTATTATATCCTGCGTTATTGCCTCACCTATTGCCTGGTACGGTATGTCTGAATGGCTCAGTGATTATACTTATAAAATAGATATCGGCGTGGGGGTATTCTTAATGGTATTATTTGTTGCCATATTGGTTACCCTGATCACAGTAAGTTATCAGGCCATTAAGGCCGCGCTGGCCAATCCGGTAAAGAGTTTGAAAACAGAATAACCACCTTTGCCCCTGAACGGGAGCGGAAAGAAATATATCTACAACCATAAAATGAGTTCGCCTTTTAGGGGCGAACCAACGTATCGGAGGTGTATTATGCTGAGTAACTATTTAAAAATTGCTTGGAGGAACTTGCTAAAAAATAAGACCTTCTCATTTATTAATATATTTGGGCTGGCCATTGGGTTCAGCAGTTTTATTCTTATTGGTCTTTATGTGATAGACGAGCTGAGCTTTGATGAGTTTCATGAAAAAGCAGACCGTATTTATCGCCTGGACGTGGATGTCAGATTCGGCGGGACTGATTTAAAACTGGCTACCAGCGCAGACCCCGTTGGTGAATATATGAAGAAAGACTACCCCGAGGTAGAGCAATATGCCAGATTATATGCCAATGAGGGCCCCAAGTTTATACGCAAAGGTAGCGAGTATATCAGAGAAGCCGATATTACTTACGCCGATTCTACCATTTTTGATGTGTTTACCTTTCCGGTTATAGCTGGTAACCCGAAAACTGCTTTAGACCAACCCAACACTGCCGTAGTAAGTGAAACCACTGCTAAAAAGTATTTTGGCACAACAGATGTACTAGGCAAAACGCTTGAAGTAGGGCTGGAAGAAAAAACACGCTACAACATTACAGCAGTAATGAAAGACATGCCGGCGAGTTCTCACTTCCACTTTGATATTCTGCTATCGATGGATAACCTGGAATATCAGTTCGGCAATTTTCTGAGTAATAATTTTCATACCTATGTGGTCTTGAAAAAAGGTACTGATTACCATGCCTTTGAAAACAAACTTGAGGGTATGATTATTAAGTATGTGATGCCACAGGCAAAACAGTTAATGAATATCAATAGTCTTGAGGAGTTCAGGAAGGCAGGCAATAAATTAGAGTATCACCTGATGCCTATGACTGACATACACCTGAAATCAGACCGTGCGCCTGAACTTGGGGTAAACGGTAGCATACAGTATGTGTATATCTTCTCGGCAGTGGCTTTGTTTGTATTGCTGCTGGCGTGTATCAATTTCATGAACCTGTCTACCGCGCGTTCTGCCAACAGAGCTAAGGAAGTTGGTATACGTAAAGTACTGGGCACACCCAAAGGTACTTTAATGAGCCAGTTTATGGCCGAATCTGCCTTTATGAGTTACCTTGCTTTTGGTGTTGCATTAGTAATAACCTGGCTTGTAATGCCATATTTTAATGATATTGCTGCCAAGGCATTCACCTACAGAGACCTGATTGCGCCTAAAACACTTCCAGTATTGCTGCTTTTGCCATTGGTTGTGGGTATGCTGGCAGGCTATTACCCTGCGTTTTTCCTGTCGTCTTTCAGGCCTATTGTAGTGCTTAAAAGCAAATTAAACACAGGTGTGCAACGCAGTAGTTTTCGAAATGTGCTGGTTACCTTTCAGTTTTTTACTTCAATTCTACTGGTAATAGGTACTATTGTGGTTTACCGCCAGTTAAATTTTATACAGACAAAAAACCTGGGTTTTAATAAAGACCAGGTACTGGTTATTAACGGAACAGGTGCCTTGCGCGAAAACAAAGAGGCGTTTAAAAAAGAAATACTTAAACTCTCGGGCGTGCAAAGCGGTGCGTCGGCAGGTTTCTTGCCTGTTGCCAACTCATCACGTACCGACCATAGTTTCTCCAAAGAATCAACCATCAGTTCAAATGACGGTTTTCAGATGCAGATGTGGAATGTAGATTACGATTATGTGCCTACATTAGGAATGGAGTTGCTAAAAGGCCGGAATTTCTCTAAACAGTTTGGCACTGATTCAAGCGGGATTATCATCAATGAAACCGCCGCAAAAGTGTTGGGTTTTGATGACCCCATCGGTAAAAGAGTGTACTCTATAGAAGATGAGAGAAGTTTTTATCATATAGTTGGCGTGGTGAAGAATTTCCATTTCGAATCCATGCGGCAGAATGTGGGCCCTTTATGTATGCGTCTGGGCGTGAGTAGCTGGGCGATGGCCTTTAAAGTAAAAACCTCAGATATGCCAGGTTTAGTTAGCCAGATAAAAAACAAATGGAAAGCCATTGCGCCTGAAATGCCTTTTAATTATAGCTTTCTTGATGAACGATTTGATGAAATGTATCGTGCCGAACAGCGGGTGGGCAAAGTGGCAGTTACTTTTGCTATAATTACTATTGTTATTGCCTGCCTGGGTTTGTTTGGGCTGGTAACCTACATGGCCGAGCAAAGAACCAAAGAAGTGGGTATCAGAAAAGTATTGGGGGCATCGGTTTTGGGTATAGTTTCGCTACTTACCATAGACTTTATCAGGCTCATTGTGCTGGCCTTGTTAATTGCAAGCCCGATCGCTTACTTTTTAATGAACAGCTGGTTGCAGGACTTCACCTATCGCATAAATCTGGAATGGTGGTTTTTTGCATTGGCAGGTCTGGTAACACTGGCGGTTGCAATGCTAACGGTGAGTTATCAGGCTATCAAAGCTGCTTTGATGAATCCGGTGAAGTCGTTGAAAAGTGAATAAACGCCTCCTAAAGGGGAGTTGAGGGAAACATTTTCTATAACCATAAAACAAGTTCCCCTTTAGGGGACGGTCCGACGAATCGGAGGGCATTATGATACGTAACTATTTCAAAATTGCCAGGAGGAGTTTGTTGAAAAACAAAATGCAGACTCTGATAAACATCACGGGTTTGTCTATTGGTATGGCTGCCTGCCTGCTGATTCTGATGTATGTCTTCGATGAGCTGAGTTTTGATAAATTCTGGGCCAACGGAGACCGCATTTATAGAATGGCATTGGAGCGCAGATATCCGGGCAGAGCAACCGGCTATGCCATTATTCCGCCGTCTTATGCGCAATCTGTTAAGAAAGAATTACCGGAAGTAGAGGAGTCTACCAGAATTTTTGGCGCCGGTGGCACTACGCTTTTCAGGCATAATAATGAGGTATATGCAGAGAAAAATATGCTATGGGCTGACTCTAACTTCTTTAAAGTATTTAAGTTACCACTGTTGCAGGGTAATCCTGAAAAGGCTTTAATGGCGCCCAATACGGTAGTGCTAACTGAAAGCACGGCCAAGCGTTTTTTTGGCACTGCCAATGCCATGGGCATGTATCTGGAACAGGTGCAGGGGCCAAAATTGCAGGTAACGGGTGTTTGTGCAGATGTGCCTTCTAATACCCATTTTAAGTTCGATTTTCTGGCTGCTGTAAAAGGCAATCTCTTTGCCGAGGCTACCAACCATGTCAGTTTTGCAGCTGCTACTTATCTGCTGCTGAAACCACATACATTGCCCCAACAAGCACAGGCGAAGTTTTCTGCCATTGTTGAGAAATATGCCTCTGGTGAAATACAACGTACTTTCGGCGTTTCTTACCAGGACTACGTAAAAGCCGGCAACGGTTATTTTTATTTTCTGCAGCCACTGAAAAGCATTCACCTGGAATCGCATCTGGAAGGTGAGCTGGGTACTAATGGAAGCAGTAATCTGGTGTATATCTTTATGGTTATTGCCATTTTTGTGTTACTTATCGCTTGTATCAACTTCATGAATCTGGCTACCGCACGCTCTACTGAAAGAGCAAAAGAGGTGGGTATCCGAAAAGCGCTGGGGTCCACCAAGTCGCAGCTGGCTTTTCAGTTCCTGACTGAGTCGGTTTTGCTGAGCGTTTCCAGTTTTTTTGTGGCTTCTATGATAGTGGTATTGGCCTTGCCATTTTTTAACAATCTGACAGGCAAACAATTGCTGCTTGATACTTTTTATACATGGCAGACTATCCCACTCATGTTGTTCTTATCAGTTTTAGTGGGTTTAATGGCCGGCATATATCCTGCGGGGGTTTTGTCGTCGTTTCAGCCTATTCAGGTACTTAAGGGTAAATTTATATCTAAAAAACAAGGACACCTGTTGCGTAATGGTCTGGTTGTTTTTCAATTCTCAATCTCAATTGTGCTGATAATCGGCACTTTGGTTGTTTATCGACAGTTAACATATATACAGAATAAAGAGCTGGGTTATTCTAAAGACTTCGTGATACATCTACGTGGGGCCGGATTTTTGGCAGAGCGAACAGAAGTGTTTAAAGAACAAATAAAGAAAATTGCAGGCATTGAAAAAGTAGGCGGCACAAACGCTGAACCCGGCCAGGAGCAGTTTTTTGGTATAACCTTCCGGAAGGGCGGAGAAAAAGAGAGCGTAACTGGCAAAACCATGGTTGCTGACGAGGGTTATTTACAAACACTGAATATGAGCGTGGCGGAAGGCCGGTTTTTTAATAAGGATTTTAATGATTCGCTTTCAGTGATTCTGAATCAGGAGGCCGTAAAAGCATTGGGATTAAAGAACCCTGTAGGGCAGAAGATATTTAGTCCTGATAATATGGTGCGTGAGGATGGTGGCGAAATGGCTTATACCATTGTGGGAGTAGTGAAAGACTTCCATTTTTCATCATTGCATCAGAAAATTACTCCTTTATTCATTATCAATAACCGTTTCTTTGGGAGAACGAGCAACCTGATGGGGGTAAGGGTGAACACCAGTAACTTTAAAGAAGTAACAGCTAAACTAGAGCAAACCTGGAAGAAATTTTTACCTGAACAGCCGTTTAACTACGCATTTCTGGACGCTAATCTGGCCGACCTATACCGAAACGAGCGTGTATCTCAACAGGTGTTCTGGATATTCTCATGCCTTGGTATTCTGATAGCCTGCATGGGCTTACTTGGGCTGGTGAGCTACATAGTGCAGCAAAGAACCAAAGAAATTGGTATTCGTAAAGTATTGGGGGCCAGTGTGCCGGGAATCATAGTTTTGGTATCTAAAGATTTGTTAAAGCTGGTGTTGATAGCATTAATTGTGGCTTCGCCACTTGCCTATTATCTCATGAACGCCTGGCTGCAGGACTTTGCCTACCGGACAAACATTGCCTGGTGGATATTTGTGCTGGCAGGCGGAATGGCTGTGCTCATTGCCTTTGTAACAATCAGCCTTCAATCTATTAAAGCAGCTTTGATGAATCCGGTAAAATCTCTGAAAGCAGAATAACCCATACACTACAACTACTAAGGGGCTTTTTCAGCCCCTTAGTAGTACCAGATTTTTGATGAGCATTTCAATTCTTTCTACCGGAATGTCATCGGTTGGGTCAATCAATAAAATCTTCATTCTAACTCGTTTTTCTGTAACCAAATCGGCATCTTCCAGTTTGTTGCCATCAGCAATGCCTATGTAGGGCTGAGGCACCCCATCAAATTTATATTTTTTATGTATCCACAAATAGCAAAGCATTTTGCCTTTGTAGTAGTAGCTGGGCAGTTTATACTTCCATTCTTCGGTAATAAACGGGTCTTGTTTTAATAGCAGTGCCCGCAATGATAACAGGCAACTTTTGTTAGGTTCAGTCTGCTGTTCAAAAAAGTCATCTATTGGGCGTAATTGCATACAGGCCAGGAAATTTTTGTTTTTGTTTCAGCCAAAGTAAAGAAAAATAATGCCCGGGTTTTATTTATAGTTTGTTTTTACGGTTTTATCGCCACATTATTCTATGTTATCTTAAAATAATTTAGTTTTAGTGGTAAATAATTATATTTGGTTTCTATCTATTTAACCTCCAAACTATGAAAAAACCTGTAAAAAGCTTTTGTTTCTGTCTTTGGGCAGTGGTTGTCCTGTTTTCGGTAATGGTTAGTCATGAAGTAACTGCTCAGCAAAAAAGAGTTTTAGTTTTTTCAAAAACTAAAGGCTGGCGTCACTCAAGCATTCCTTTTGGTAAAGAAGCTATCAAAAAACTGGGTGTTGAGAATAACTTCAGTGTTGATATATCTGAGAACTCGGATGATTTCAACGATGCCAATCTGAAAAAATACAGTGCCGTTATTTTTAATTCTACCACAGGTAATGTATTAAATAACGAGCAACAAGCAGCCTTTGAAAGGTATATTCAGTCGGGTGGCGGGTTTGTGGGTATCCACGCCGCTGCTGATACCGAATACGAATGGCCGTGGTACGGGCAACTGGTAGGCGCTTATTTTGAGAGCCACCCCAACAACTCTAATGTACGCAAAGCCACCGTTCTGGTAACTGATAAAACACATATTTCAACAACGCATTTGCCAGATAAATGGGATAGAACCGACGAATGGTATAATTATAAGTCAATATTCAGAGGTATTAAACCGCTGGCGTATCTGGACGAAAGCACCTATGATGGCGGTACTAACGGGGGCAACCACCCGATGGCCTGGTATCATGAGTTTGACGGCGGCCGCTCGTTCTATACAGGTGGCGGGCATACCGACGAGAGTTTCTCTGAACCATTGTTTCTGAAACATCTTTTGGGGGGTATAACTTTTGCCATGGGTGGCAGCAAGCCACTAGACTATGAAAAGGCCTATTCGGTAACCATGCCTGAAGAAAACCGGTTTGAAAAAACTGTTCTGGTAAATGACCTGAACAACCCGATGGAACTGGCGGTATCGAACGATGGTAAGGTGTATTTTACTGAATTGGCCGGTAATCTGTCGGTGTTTAATACCCAAACCAATCAATTTAAACTCATACACCGTTTTCCGGTGGTAATGAAAGGCGGTACGGGCGTAATAGGTATTACCCTTGACCCCGATTTTGATACCAACCGCTGGTTGTACCTGTATTACTCTCCGCCAATTGAGGGAGAGCCCATCTATTTTAATCTGTCGAGATTCAAGCTTTCAGCAAAAGATGAAATCGATTTAACCTCTGAAAAAATATTATTACGCGTGCCGGTTCAAATTAACAGCGGTTCGCATCATGGGGGCTCGCTGGCATTTGATAAAGATAAAAATCTGATTCTTTCTACCGGCGATGGCACCACGCCTTTCCCATCTAATGGCTATGCCCCTTTAGATGAACGCAGTGGCGCTGAATATTACCCGATGGATGCGCAGCGTTCAGCGGCAAACACCAACGATTATAAGGGGAAAATCCTGCGTATTCATCCACTGCCGGATGGCACCTACACTATTCCTGCTGGTAATTTGTTTAAACCGGGGGAACCCAATACACTGCCCGAGATTTATGCCATGGGTTGCCGGAATCCTTACCGCATAGCCATTAACCCCAAAACAGGCACTATTTACTGGGGTGAAATTGGCCCTGATGCAGGAGAAGACAGCCCGAGAGGCCCAAGAGGCTATGATGAGTTTAATCAGGCTAAAAAACCAGGCAATTTCGGCTGGCCTTACTTTGTCGGTAACAATTACGCCTATTCTGAATGGGATTTTACCGCCAATAAACCCGGCCCTCATTATAATCCTGCCAAACCGGTTAATAATTCGCCCAACAATACGGGCTTGAAAGAGCTGCCGCCCGCAACACCACCTATGATTTGGTACCCGTATGCACTTTCTCCGGAATTTCCGGAATTAGGAACCGGTGGCCGAAGTGCCATGGCAGGAGAGTTTTATACGTTTAATGAAGCATCAGCCAACAAAAACAAAATACCCAGGTATTATGACGGTGCGCTGTTTATTTTCGACTGGATGCGTAACTGGATGCTGGCTACAAGATTAGACAAAGACGAAAACTATGTAAAAACGGAAGCTTTTATGCCTACCAAAGGCGATTTCAGAAGGCCTATTGATTTGGCTTTCAGCAAAGACGGCATTATGTATGTGCTGGAGTACGGCTCAGTTTATGGCGCTGATAACAAAGATGCCCGGCTGGTAAAGATTGAATATAACTACGATAACCGCGCGCCTCTGGCCACTGCCTCAATTGTTGATACTTTAATGATGGCCAAAAAACAAAGAGAATCGTTCATTACTTCAGAAATAAGAGAAATGCCTCAGTATAAGGAATGGGCCGGCAAAGCACCTTTAAAACTGCGATTTTCGGGTAGAGGAACTGATTTGGATTTTGATGATAAACTGTCTAATGAGTGGTATATCAACGGAGCAAAACAAGAGGGCGATAAACCTATGTTTGTGCATACCTTTACTAAAAGTGGTAATTACAAGGTTGTATTTCTGGTAAAAGACCTTGCCGGAAAAACAGCAACCGATACGCTTGCGGTAAGGGTGGGCAATGGTGTGCCGGTTGTAAAAATCAATGCCAAAAAGAATAAGGCATTTTATTGGGACAACCAGCCGTTTGAATATGCCGTCTCGGTCAATGATGCAGAAGATAAAGTAATTAATGCCAAAAAACGTAAAGTAGAGTACAACTATTATCCGAATCCGTACCAGCCTGTGGATGTTAGCAAGTCAGATTCTAAAGTTGAACTGGGCTCTCTGGGCAAAACACTGGTTGATGCCAGCGACTGTAAAGCCTGCCATACGCTTGATAAAACCTCGGTTGGGCCATCGTTTCTGGCTATATCTAAAAAATATGGTAATGGCGACAACAAGACTATCAAAACCTTGTCGAAGAAAATTATTGATGGTGGCGGTGGCAGCTGGGGCAGCACACACGTAATGAGTGCACACCCGCAGTTATCGGCACAGGACGCCGACGAAATGGTAAAGTATATTCTGGCCATTAATGACCCGAACAAAAACTTCAAGCCTATAGCAACAACGGGTAGCATAGCCTTAAAAGAGCATCAGGAAAACAAAACCACTGGTTACTATACCATTAAGGCATCTTATATTGATAACGGCACAGCCGGCAGCAAACCAGAAAAAGCAGAAGATGTGGTGCGCCTGCGCTACCATGAACTACGTGCCATGGATGCAGACCGACACCCGGGTTTTGTGTTTGACTGGGGAGAATTACGCCAGGGGGCATCTAAGGCTTATCTGGTTTTTAAAAATATTGACCTTACCAATATTAATACCATTGCTTTTGAGTATGCCTCGCAAGATAAGTCAGGTGTGATAGAGGTCAGAGAAAACTCAGTGGCGGGGCCAGTTATTGCCCGCACTACCTTTGAGCCAACACAAGGCTGGGGTAAAATGAAATGGGTAGAAAGTAAGCTTGATAAGCCGGTTGACGGCTTCAGAGACCTGTATATTATAGCAGTGAAGTCAGATAAACCAAGCGATAATCTGATTAAGTTTAAAACACTCAGATTCAATTAAGGTTATATGTAAATACACAATTTAAGAAATTAACATAATGATAAGACATTCAGTTGTTTTTAAGTTAAAGCACCCGGTGGGTTCAGAGGAAGAACAGTTGTTTTTTGATGAGGTCAGGAAACTGACGGCTATTGAAGGTGTGCAGAACTTTGTTTGCTACAAACAAACCGGAAAGCACAGCAATTATCAGTACGGTTTGTTTATGGATTTTGCCGATACACAGGTTTATGAGCAGTACACCACTCACCCTGCTCATATAGCTTTTGTAGACCAGCACTGGCATAGTAATGTTGAAGAGTTTCTGGAGTTAGACTATGAGTCACTTTGAAAAGAAACACATAAAAATAGCCCGGACGAAAGCCTGGGCTATTTTTATGTTACCAGGTTGGCATTACAATACCACTACACAATTTTGAGTTGTAAATTCGTTGCTGACATACTTGTCTGCGGCCTCGTCGTTTAGCCATTCAGAGCCATCTAATAAATAGCGGAACTGAAATTCTGCGCCTAAAGGTAACTCAAGTGAAGTTTTATATTGTCCGTCTTTCTGTTTCTTTAACAAATTGGCGGTTGAGTTCCAATCGTTAAACTCACCTACCAGTGCTACTTTCTTTGCGTTATTTACAACTTCAGAAGGTAGCGTGAACGTTACTTTGCAAACTGATTTGGTTTTTGAAAATTGTTTTACAATTGACATGATATGCATAAGTTTGATTTTCGTAGCAAAATTATATTATATAAATTATAATTGCATGATTATCAGCCAATTGAAACCTAAAATTCTTTGAATGATTATATTATATTTTTGAATGATAATATTTGGCGGTTTATCAGCCTTATTTTTTGGTAACCGGCCTTGTTTTTTTAGTTCTTGTCGGCTAAAAATAGGCTTAAGCCCATGAAGTAGTATTTGACAGGTATAAATGCCCATTTTTAAGAGGCATTTTATTTTGGGCATAGTTTTTGCGAATTTTAATGTAATTTGTACCCGTCCCTAATTTTGTTCAATAGCCACGTGATTTGATATATGAATTTACTCGAATTAATTAAAGAGAAACTAACCGGCTCAGAGATTGAAGAGATTAGTGTTTTTTTGGGAGAGCGCCCCGAGAACATAAGTGTGGCTTTAGATAAAGTGCTGCCAACCGTTTTTGGGGTTGTTATTCTGACAACTACTGATCAGAACGCAGGAAAGGTAATGGATGTGCTGAAAGATGGCGGGCATACCGGAGAGATTCTGGATGATTTGGGAGATTTATTTGCCAGCCCGGAGAAAATTCAATTGTTGATTTCAGTAGGCACTAATATTTTTAATCATTTTTACGGCGGAAAAAGCCAGATTGTTTCAGACACTATTGCTTCGTTGAGCGATATCCGGAAAACTTCTGCCTCTTCTTTACTTGGGCTTGTTTCGCCTATGGTGCTTGGTGCATTGGGTAAGGTGGTGGAATCGGAAGGCCTGGGGATATCTGGTCTGAAAAAACTTTTACAAGAGCAAAAAGAAAGCGTTCTAATAGCTATACCGCCTATTCTGGTTAATAAACTGGTTTCTAAAGAAGAAACAGGCAGCAAAAAACCTTCTAAAAGTAAAGAAAAAGTAAAAACTGAAAGCAGAGAAACTAAATCCGGTAGCCCTATGGTCTGGATTTTCTTACTTTTATTGGTTTTAGCATTAGGGGCAGGCGTGGTGTATATGTTTAAGTTCAGAGAAAAGGGGGTACCTTCACTGCCTGCCGAACAATTACCTTTAAAAGATACAACCGTATTTGAAAAGCCAGATTCAGCACTAAGCCAGCCGGTAAAAGATACTGTTCTGGTATCACCAGGCCAGTTGTTGCAGAAGGGTGATTCATTACTGCCAGCACCCAAACCTGCGCCTTCAACAGGAGCAACTATCTCGTCAGAAGAGTCAGCCACCGTGTTAGGCGAAGAACTCAACTCAAGCAATAACTGGATTATGCTTCCGAAGCTGAGTTTTGATAGGGGAAGCGCTGAAGTAAGGTACGCCGGGGGGCTAAGTGATATTGTCAGGTACCTCAGAAATACTCCGTCTGCTGCCATAACCATTGCCGGTGGCGGGCAGAGTGCCGACGACAATATGGGCGAGTACCGGGCCTATGCCCTCAGAGAATTATTAATTGAAAGGGGCATACCGCAAAGAAGAATTATCATTCAGTCTAAAATAGAAACCTCAGTTGATTCAAAAGTAACAATCAAGATAAGCCGTTAGGCAGAAAAACTATCAAAAGGAATGCCCGTAGATAATACACCTGCGGGCATTCCTTGTTATGCTGCTAATTGTTTCAACGCTTTTACAAAGGTGTCCAGCTCCTTAGAACTTGTATAAATATTAGGGGTTATCCGGCAGCCTTTTACAGTGGGCGAGTCAATGGCCACCGTCCAGATTTTATATTTTGTAAGTAGTGTTTTAGCCATATCGGCAGGTTTCATGGTAGCAATGCCCACATTGGCTATACCACAGGCTCTATGGCTCTCTGCCGGGGTGTTCATTACTATGTTAGGCAGGTGTCTTACCTGTCTGGTCCAGTACTCTTGTAGAAACCTTAACCGTGCCTCTTTGCGGTCGCGTCCAATTTTTTCATAATAAGTAATGGCATCAGCAATGGTTAAATCAGTATGTACCGGATTCGTACCCGTATGGTTCAGCTTCCTGATGTCGTCATCTTTATAGCCCATGTCTCCAAACATTTGCCAAAGCCCGGCAATTTTGTCTTTTTTTACGTAAAGTAATCCGGTACCAAGGGGTACGCTGAGCCACTTATGCAGGCTGCTGCCGTAGTAGTCGCAGCCCAGGTCGCTTATTTTATAATTAATGTGGGCCAAAGCATGGGCGCCGTCAACCATTACTTCTACGCCTTTGCTATGTGCCATGTCGCATATTTTTTTTACAGGCAGTATATGGCCGGTAATATTAATCATGTGGCAAATCATCAACAGCCTGGTTTTAGGTGTAATGGCTTTCTCATAGATAGAAACAATTTCTTCGTCTGAACCGGGATTATTAGGCACCGACACTATTTTATTAACAATGCCGTATCGACGGGCCTGCAGTTTAAACATATCCAGCATAGCGCCGTAGTCTTGTTCGGCCATGATGGCTTCATCGCCGACTTTCCAGTCTATTCCGGCAATAACAGTATCCAGCGACTCAGTGGTATTACGGGTAATAACCAGTTCTTCATGAGCGCATCCGGCAATGGCTGCCAGTTTCTTTCTTAGTTCAAGCTTATCATCAAACTGGCGTGTACGCATATAATAAGAGCCTTCCAGGTTAACATCCTGCACATGGCCCAAAAAATGCTGCAAGGTAGGTTGGGGGGCTATAGAATAATAACCGTTCTCCAGGTTTATATAGTCTGGTTTTAATTTATAGTCTTTTCTTACCTCTGCCCAGAAATCCTCATTGGCTGCTACCTCTTCTGGTGTTTGTGAGGTTATCCGTTTCAGGGCGGTGTCCAGGTTTTTTCCAAAAGCAGGAAGAGACATACCCGTTGCGGCAAAGGTCTTGATAAACTGGCGTTTGTTCATGTAAGTGGAGTGTTATTGATATGGTCAATTTACTTTAGTTGCATAAAATATTTCCGGCGTTCGTCGTTCATTTTTTCTATACTGTATCTCAGTGCGGTTCTTGGTATATTTCTGATATTCTTTTCAAGAAATAGTTCAACCTTGTTTTGTCTGTTTCCTACTGCCGACTCTTTCTTCCATATTTCCCGCAGCATCCAGCCAACGGCCTTATGTATAAGGTCATGTTTGTGCGGCAGCAGTATTTCAGCTATCTGCAGGGTATCATCATACTGTTGCTTGTTTATAAAATACCAGCTGGCTATAATGGCTACGCGCTGGGTCCAGAGGTGGGCAGAATGCGCCATATCATATAGAATACGCCGGTCTTTATCGAACAGATAATTCCCCACAATGTCGCGTGCTGAACAATCAACCAGGTCCCAGTTATTTATGTTGTGCAGATTCTTGATATAGAATTCATAAATTACGCGCTTTGTATCTCCTTTGGCTTTTTTCATCTGGTTAACCAGAATCATCAACGCGGCCATTCGGTATTCGTGAATGGGGTCATCGAGCAAAACCTGTATTTCATTTAATGGAAGTGCCTGGTACTTTTTGCAGATGCCCCGTAACTGAGGCGTGGTAATGCCTATAAAAATATCACCCTCTCCGTATTGACCCTTACCGGTTTTAAAGAACCATGCCGATGTTTTTGCCCGCTCGGGCGTAGCTATGGCCTGCAATTCTGAAATGAGTTCGTTCATTGAAACGATTTGACATTTTTTTTGTTAAAGATAATAAAATATGATGGCATACAAGGCCGGGTTTTAAATTCCCGGGTCTGTTATGAAAATATCCCCTTAAAAATGATAGCTATAATCATTGGTACTAATCGAAAAAATTCTGTTTCCCGTAAAGTTGGCGTCTATTATCAGAAGTTACTAGGTTCGTTAGGAGCAGAAACCCGGTTGGTAGACCTGGCCGATTTGCCGGAGGATTTTGCGTTTTCGGCGCTATATCATAACTCCGGCCGCAACGATTCTTTCAATGAATTTCAGACAATTGTTGATACAACCCCGAAATTTGTTTTCATTGTTCCTGAATATAACGGCTCTTTTCCGGGTGTATTAAAGACTTTTCTGGACGGGCTGCGGTATCCTGACAGTTTCAATCATAAAAAGGCTGCTTTGGTTGGTATATCGTCAGGCGTGCAGGGTAATTCGGTAGGTTTAGGGCATCTGAATGATATACTGAGCTATATGGGTACCGATGTACTGGGGCTGAGAATGAAACTGGGCAGTATCAGAAGCCATTTTGATGGTGATGATTTTACGTTTGAAGTATATCGTAATTTTCTGGAACGCCAGGCAAAGCAACTGATTGCATTTTAAAGAACAGACTTTCCATCGGCGACGGCGGTCTGTTCTTTAAATAATTATTCTCATGCGGCACAAATCTTCATTGGTACGCAGGCATTATCTATTTACAATTTTCTTTTCTACGGGTGTCTACAATGCCTGCAATTTTCCAGCCCTTGTCGGTTTTTATCATAGTAAATACATCTACACCGCAATGGTTGAACTTATCGTTGACATAAAACTCATAGGGGGTCCAGGCCATAGCCATTTCTCCATCAATTTTAATATCGTACGCTGTCAGTCTTTCGTCTAAAACTACTCCCTCGCGCTTGGTTCCTACAGACTTCAGCCAGCCGCTGATAGGGTCTTCCTGTAGCTTTACTTCTCCGTTTTTATCTTTAATTATTGATTTCAGAAAGCAGGAAGGGTAAAGTACCTGACGAATAAGCGTTGTGTCGTTTTTTCTCATGCCATCAAACACCTGATTGATGGTAGTTTTGATTTGCTCGTGGTCGGTTTGGGCAAAGGCAATGGTGGTGATAGAAAGGAATAGGATTGTAAATAGTTTTTTCATTTGATATAAGTTTTTTAAACAAGCTCTTAATTATTTCTATGCTGATATAATGGATTTTATACTTCTAATTTGACTTTCGTACATACAGCCATTAAATGTATAACTATGTGAAAAATATCCATCGATAGAGTAAAGTATGCGGCAAAGTTTGTTAGTATGAGGGCAAAGAAAATACCATTAGTTCACCTTTGCCAATATTTGATTAGTATAAATTAACTTTATCTTATAGTATTGGGGTTCATCTTTATATTTATAATCTAGCACAATAAAGGAATGATTCTTTTAAGTATTTATACAAATAGAATCAGTTGGATTACCATGATTTTAACTGCTGTTATAATAAATGATGCTCCACTCCATAACAAACTAAATCAGATGCATTTGCAGAGTTGGTTCTTTTGAGCATATTTTTTCTATGGGTCTTTACTGTATGTACGCTTATATAAAGTTTAGCCGCAATCTCTACACTATTTAATCCTTCTGAAATCCACTTCAATATCTCAATTTCTCTTTTGCTCAGTAGTTTATTCTCATCTACATTAAGGTAAAACTCAAGACTACTGCAATCTTCCCACTCATTTTTTTCAGTATTTAATACCTCTATCTGCTGGATTATTTTTTCTTCCCCTGCAAGCGGTACTTTAGAAAGAAAACCATAGAAACCAATCGGTATCTCTTCATAACCCTGTAAAATGAGTTTATATTGCTGGTAATAAAATCTCTTTTTCTTTTGTTTATCAAGTATGGGGAAGATACTTTTAAAACGAAGGTCAGATAGTTTTTTCTCGTTCAGATTATTGTATAATTTCGCTTGCTCCATCATACATTTCTTATCAATATAGTCCGGTACACGCATCATATGGGCAGTAAACATTAACCCCCCTTCCATAATGGACTCTGCTGAGTGGCCTATAATATCTTCAATACCTTCGCCGATGTACGGATAAGTGCCATTTTGAAAATCGGCCACAAACACAGTCGCTGAAAAGTTTTTTAAAAACCTACTGACTGAAACAACTTCATCAATATGCTGAATAAAATCATGATTTCCTGTGTCCCGGCTCATGATTTTTTCAAGGTACTGAAGATAGGTAATACTACTTTTCTTTTGCATGCTTTACAACAGCCATTGCTAAATAAATAGGTAAATACGTGATAGACATTCAATAAAAATACCCCAAAAGAGGTATTGTGCATGAATCATCAAATATACAATTTTGCAGAACAAATAAACATCCATGCCAAGAGAAAAAAGTGTGAATTTTCAGGCAGTATTGCTCCCAATAAGAGATTCAGCAGTGCAGGGTCCTAAGTTGATTGGCTTTTGGGACAAGATTCTATTAAACAATATTGAATGGAATGGTTTTTCTGGATTTATAGCTTTTCTCTTAGGTTATTTGTTGTGTCCTGTTGTTTAGAGTACGGTATTGTATTCTCAAGTCTGTAACATCGTGACTTTAAATTTTAAATCTTTTGAATCCATTAAGAAAACAATCAATAATAGTGATACAACTAACTTTACTGTTTTTTACTTCATTTGGAATTTCGGTTTCACAAGCTCAAATTGCAATAGGTATTGCTTATAAGCCTATGTCAGGCAGTTGCAAGAAATTTAATGAAGCTGTGGGCTATGCTTACAAAATTAATGGCGGAAAACTTAAAGATATAACAAAGGTAGTTTCTGACCTATTATCTAGTCAGTATAATGTTTCCCCATCTAATGTTATGATATTTTCATCTACTTCAAAAAAGGGTGCGGTGATTCTTCGTTATAAAAAGCCAATAAGTGGCTATAATTGTTTAAAATCGGCTTATGCTGTAGGGTTTGGAAACACTGTCGGAGAAGCCCTGAATGCTGCAAAAAAAGAAATGCGTTTATATTACTCCGGTAATGAGTATTGGCAAGAAAACTGGGTGCATTAGCATATTATCTGCTACGTATAGATTTTAAAATACCAGGTCTAAAAAAGAATCCCTAAAATTTAACTAAATGAATTATACCCTATCAATCGTATTATTTATTATTTGTATTTCACAAGCAGACGCTCAAAGGTTTTCAACTGCTTCAAGTAAAGAGGAAACAATTAGCTACATAAATAGCAGACTTCAGAATTCTTTAAAAGAAGAATATGATAAAATATCATTTACAGGAAATGAAATAATTTTAATACTAAAGGGTGGAAAGAGAAGAGAGGAACATAAAATTATGGATTGGACTGATTTTGAAGAAATTAACTTTAGCAAATGGAATTTGATGCTTAAATTTAAAAAAGAGAATAGTGTAATATCGAAGGGGTATCTTAATGTTACCGGAGAAAATACATTCACAGACTATGTTGATTATATTTTCATAAATGGTTCTATATTTAAAGAGAAGGATGAAAACTTAGAGGCTGCATTTATACATTT
This sequence comes from Emticicia sp. 21SJ11W-3, assembly GCF_024138715.1. Taxonomy (GTDB): domain Bacteria; phylum Bacteroidota; class Bacteroidia; order Cytophagales; family Spirosomataceae; genus Emticicia; species Emticicia fluvialis. The sequence continues at coordinate 4,141,650 of NZ_CP092074.1, read as the reverse complement.
GAGTCGGATCACTATTGAGAGTAAGTTTCCGGGCAAACCTTCTTTTGATGAAACCGTGAAATATATAAATGGCTATCTAAGCCAGATTAAACATGTAGAGGGGGATGGAAGGTATGGTAACATTCAAAATATGTATTCTTATCAAAATATTAAGGCTAAATTAACTCAATCCAAATACAATATTAATGACTTTGATTTGCACGTTTCTTACAGATATTCTAATGAAAATTTGGGCATTCATGTCAGCTTGAGCGATATTGTTAGAATCTCGCCAATGTACAGGCAGGGAGAAGGAGTGTCGTCAGCAACTTATTTCATCCAGTTTTATGAAAAGGGAAATGAAAAAGAAACGGATAATTATTTGCCTCTATTTTATGGGAAGGCTAGTATTGAATCAATAGAAAACAGTCAAATTTACAAGGCATTTAACCACTTGCGTAAACTTTGTGGCGCACCTGAACCTTTAAAATTTGACTAAATATTTTAAAACTAAAACAAAATGAAAAAATTAGCAACAATGTTGTTTGTATTAGTAATAATGGCAAACAAGGCGCATGCGCAAAAAGAAGAAACTATCACTTATTATACTTATTGTAATGTTAATGATGGGGCTTCAAAAACAACATATTATACCAATATTTTTTCTTTTAAGGTAGATAATTATCGTTCTGGTGATTGGGCAAGCATAGCCACTGGAAAATTAGAATCACAATTTAACAGTTATATTTACAGACAAACAGGGTCAAGGTACCTTACCAAGGTGGCTATCTATTTTTCTACATATACCGAAGCTCTCGAACATAGAGACAGTAAAATGAATGTGGATAAATCAAGTGGGAAGAATCCATCAATTTTTAACTTACCCCCAAACTTAAACCAGCGAAGTTGAATATTTGGTTGAAAAATTAGTTAAATTTTGAATGCCATATTTGGAGGCAGGTGTCATTTTTTCAATTGCCTCATGGGGTCTTTGAAAATTATAATATCTGATGTATTCATCTAATCCAAAGTAAAACTGAAGCCCTCCGTTGGCTGGGTTAAGGTAAACATACTCATATTTGAGAGTTCGCCAAAATCTCTCAATAAAAATATTATCAATCGCCCTTCCTTTACCATCCATACTCATGCTGATACCGAACTCTCTAATCAGATTCTGGAAGCAGACTGAAGTAAATTGACTTCCCTGATCTGTGTTAAAAATAGTCGGTATTCCACTCTGTACAATCGCCTCTCGTGTGAGGGTGGTACACCGCTCGGCATTCATCGAGTTGGATACTCCCCAATGTACAATGAAACGGCTGTAAAGGTCAATAATAGCGTACAGATACAGGTATCCTCTACTCATCGGGATGTAGGTTATGTCGGCTGCCCAAACCTGATTCGCTCGTTCTATTTCTAACCCTTTTAGCAAATACGGAAACCGATATGTTGCCTTCGGATCGGGTTTTGAGGTATGCGGACCTGGCAAAACGGCTCGTAATCCCATCTTTGCATACAGGCGTTCAATTCGCTTTTTATTAAGTATCCACCTAGGACAAGCCCTTTGTAGATACTCGTACATGCGAGGAACACCATAAAACGGCGTTCGGGTATATTGCTCATCAATTAATCGCATCAGGTGTAAATTGACTAAACCCTCCGACTTAGGCTTGTAATACAGCCTTGAACGAGCAATATAAAGCAGTTCGCTTTGTTTGCGGATACTCAACTGCTCATGCGTATCTAACCAACTATATCGTACCGAGATGTCAGTCAGGATAACTTTTTTTTAAGAAAATCAACTTCCATCTGTAACTGACCAATTTTACTGTAAAGTTCCTTCTTCTCCATATCCTGCTCAGAAGTATTTGCAGGCTTCGCCTGCAAAATCTGTTTGGCTTTATTGAGAAAATCCTGCTTCCATAGCGAAATCTGGTTGCTGTGCAATCCGTACTTTTGGCTTAATGCCGATAAGGTTTGCCTTTCAGTCAAGGCATCCAGAATTACCTGTAATTTGAACTCTGTAGTAAACTTCCGCTTTGTCTTTTTCATCGGTGTAAGTTAAGTCTTTTCAACTTAACTACTGGTACTATTTTAGGGGGGAACTATAATTTATAGTGCCTTTAGTTTTTATTTCAATAAAGATGAATAAATGACCATGCAGCAAAGTGGGTTTCGGAATTTATAATGAGACTAATTGAAAGATTCGTGGCGTGTAAGTTCTGATTATCCAATACCGTTCTTTGAACGAAATGTTGACAAGGCCGTTTTAAGAACCTTAGACACAAAGACTAACAATTCTATTGTAGATGAATATGTGTCCAAATAAGAGGATAAGCTATGATATTGAAGGTTGTAGTCGGTAACCAATAGTATTGTCAGGCAGATATAAAAGGCTATTGTAAATACATAAGTTAATTGATGTGCATTTGTATCAATATTAATTCTAAACTAATTCAAAAGATTATGAATATGAAATTTTTCAAATCAGTAATAATGATTTTATTGCTATTTGGTGCAGAACAAGTTTCAGCACAAACTTTTAACAACCTATATGCTACTATTGATGTTTATAACAATCAGGGGCAAAATCCTCACGACTTTGCTTTTTCATATGACGTAATTAACGGGCAGCATACATGTAATAATAACTTTGAAGTAATTAGTAATTTAGGTGTCCAAACAAATTTCAAATTTGAGATATATATGAACAGTACAATGGTTTATACAGGTAATGTGGTTCTAAACCCATATGGTAAAGTATTTTTTGATAATGCATTTAGTAACTGTTATTCTAAATCAAGTAAAATAAGAATAGTGATTATACCTTAATGTTCCGAAAATCCTGTATCGTATACCTCTGTTCGGCTGAATTTCAGCCGAACAGAGGTATACGATATTGCTAAAACCATAAGTTTTAAAATCAGTGGAAGATGATATTTTTTTTATTGCTTGTTTTTTCGGCAAATGTATGTGGCAGTTGCACCGAGAGAAAATGAGAATATCGATGTTTGTTCTAATTACTTAATCCTGTTTTTCAAATTTTGTGGGTTTGTTGTCGGTTTTCAGATAGTTGCCCGTAACAGTAGCACCATTGCCGAACCCGCATTCAAAGGCTTCGTCCTGATAAATAATGGCTGCACCGCCTTCAAAGAACAAAAGTTTCAGTTTGCACTTGCCAAACTCGTTGTTTTCATAGATGGCCTGATTCCCTGCAAGTTTCAAAGTGGTTTTTTCAATAGTAGCCTGATTGTAGCTGGGGGCGCCTCTGTAGGCCTGCATTTCTACCACTATGCGTTCGCGGCCGGTCTGGCTCACCGATAACATACCCGCACCACCTTCTTTGCCAAAATTATAAGCATAAGTGCCAGTAACACTTACGGGGTCTGTTTGCGTTTTTATTTCAGAGGTTTTCTTTAGTGTAAATATCTGCTCTTTATTGATACTTGGTTTAGACCACGTACCGGTTATTTCATTCCCTTTTTTTGTGCCGAAAAATACGCCGGTAACCTCTGCTTTCGGGTCAAATTCATATAATAAAACCTGTCCGTTTTCAAGCGAGCCTATTACCTTAATGGCCTGCCCCACGCGTTTATAAACCAGTGTGCCGTAGATGAGGTTGTCGTCAAATGTGAGGGTCATCAGCACTGGGGCTTTATTGATTTGCCCGTCAAAAGTTTCTTTTGATAATGAGTTTTGAGCAAAACAAAATGTACCCAAAAAGGAAAATGACAAAAGAAAACCACAGATTATCCGCGTTGGCATAGAAATAGTTTTTGCTTGGTGATGCAAGATAAGAAATTTATCTTTTCTTTGTAACAGTAAATAAACTCTATTCAAAATGAAGACAAAACTAAGTTTCCTAACTTTTACATTTCTGTTGATTTCTGCTTTAAGCTTTGCACAAAAGAGCAAAGGACAAAAACTTTTTAATGGTAAAGACCTGAAGGGATGGGTGGTTTACGGTACTGAAAAATGGTATGTAGAAGACGGTATTCTGGTTTGTGAAAGCGGGCCCGATAAGCAATATGGTTACCTGGGCACAGAAAAGAAATTCAAAAATTTTGAACTGACACTAGATTTTAAACAAGAGGCTGACGGTAATAGTGGCGTGTTTTTTCATTCGTCTATTACCGGCACTACCATAACAGGCTGGCAGGCAGAGGTAGCGCCTCCGGGTCATTCAACCGGCGGTATTTATGAGTCTCATGGCCGTGGATGGTTAATTAAACCTGACCCAGCTAAAGACAAGGCATTGAAAATGGGCGAATGGAATACAATGACCGTGAGAGTGGTTGACAACGTGGTTACTACTATCTTGAATGGCACAGAAATGATTAAACTTGATGACCCGAAAATAGGCGAAAGAGATGGAATACTTGCCTTGCAGATTCATAGCGGTGGCGGCATAAAGGTAAGATGGAAAAACATTGTTGTAAAAGAATTGTAATAGCCAGCCTTGTGCTTTGAAACGAAATTATGTACTTCCCCTCTCTTTATTTTAAGGAGAGGGTCTTTTTTAGCCTAATGCGATTTGTTTTAATCTGAAAGACAAAAAACAAGGCCTGATTTACCATCAGAACCATTGGTTATAACACACACCCAACCCCAGAAATATTAAAAACCTAAACTTTATGAAGCAAGAAAAAACCACATTACAGCATTTGTTTAGCCTGCCTGTAATTGTTGCTGCCCTTGGTTATTTTGTTGATATATACGACCTCCAGTTGTTTGGCATTGTGCGTGTTCAGAGCCTTGAAAGCCTCGGCCTTACCTCAAAAGAAGAAATATCGTCAGTGGGTACAACCATCATCAATTTTCAGATGATAGGTTTATTGATTGGGGGTATCTTATGGGGTGTTTTAGGTGATAAAAAGGGCCGGTTGTCTGTTTTGTTTGGTTCAATTATTACTTATTCGCTTGCTAATATTGCCTGTGGGTTTATACCGCATATCAATTTTATAGATAAGGTAGAGGCTTACAAATGGCTGCGATTTATTGCCGGTATAGGGCTTGCGGGCGAGCTGGGTGCTGGTATTACGCTGGTTTCAGAGGTTTTACCTAAAAATTTGCGTGCCATAGGTACATCGCTGGTAGCGGGTATCGGGCTTTGCGGGGCGGTTGTAGCTACTTTTACGGTAAAATTATCTGGCGACTGGACCATCGCCTATCTGATTGGTGGTGGCCTGGGTATTGCCCTTATGCTCCTTAGGGTAGGGGTTATAGAATCTGGTATTTATAAAGACATAGAGAAGAAGTCTCATGTACAGAAAGGTAATTTTTTTGCCTTTTTTACTGATGGCGAGCGGCTTATAAAATACCTGAAATGTATAGGCATTGGGCTGCCAACCTGGTTTTGTATAGGTATTTTAACCTATTTTAGTAACGAGTTTGGTGAAGCCATGGGCATAACAGAAAAAGTAGACCCGGGGCTGGCCATTATGTGGGCGTATGTGGGTATTTCGGTAGGTGATTTTTTCAGTGGGTTTATCAGCCATTTGTTTCATTCGCGCAAAAAAGCCATTGCAGCCATGATGGCCTTTGCTTTTGTTGGTGTGCTGGTATTCTTGTTTTCAGGAAGTATCAAAAGCCCCGATTTATTATACGCCATGTGTTGCTGGCTGGGCTTGGGAACCGGCTATTGGGCCATGTTTGTAACAGTAGGAGCCGAGCAGTTTGGCACTAATCTGAGGGCAACTGCTGCCACAACCATACCCAATATGGTGCGTGGTACAGTGGTAATTATGACCATCATATACAAGTTTTTTAAACCCGACCAGGGGGTAATTATAGCCGGTGCCATAGTAGGCGCACTATGTTTTGCTATCGGGTTTTATTCTACACTTACCATCCAGGAAACACACGGAAAAGACCTGGATTTTCTGGAAGAATAGACATCAGGAGTTAAAATTCAAAAATCCCGGGGAATACCATAAAAGGTGATTCTCCGGGATTTTTAGCTAATAAATGTTCCGATTTGCTAAATAATGTTATTGGGCGGTATCAAATACAAGCATTGAAAGCTTAAAAACGCGTAAAATCCCTTTACGGATTGCGTATTTTTACGCTATGAGTATGTACAGCAACAGGCTACCTTTGCATATATAATTAAGAGACCAATAAAGATGAGCTTGCTCACTTTGGCCACCCTGATTAACCCGGAACACTTGCTGCTGCTAAAATTTAAGATCCCGAAACACCTCTTTGTAGGTGTTTTCTTTGTATTGGGTAAAGGGTTCTTTTTTGTGATTGTCTCCGCCTATAAAGGTTATTATCTGATGAAACTCCTGTGCTTCCAAATAACCCGGTATGGGCTGTATCATGTTAAAGTCTGAGTCAAGAAAAACAGTGGTTGGGTAGCTCAGATTACCCTGTAAAAGAATAATAGCCGCCTGATTAGCGTTTTTCTGTGCATCAAAACTGTATTTTATTCCACCAACTGATATGTCATTCCTGCTTTCGGCATCCAGTTTTACCACATAAAAATTTTTGTTCAGGTAATCAATAATTACAGGATTACCATACGTTTTTTTATCCATTACCTTGCACCAGCCGCACCAGTCTGTATATACATCAATAATAGTTTTACGGGGTTCTTTTTGCGTGCGATTGTAGGCCTCCTGCAGGCTTATCCACTCTATCTGTTTTTTTGTGCCTGTATTGGGCTGTGCATTGGTGACGAAAGCCACCATCAGAAACACCAGCATTGAAAGTATCTTTAGCATACAAAAGTATTTTTACTTGAAAACGCTTTTTTGTGCCTTAACGGTTCATAATGGGTATTTAACCGAGAAAAATATACCAGCTGTAGCCAGCCTGACTTTCCCATAGCCTACTTTACCTAAAGGTGCTTTAAAGATGGGTTCCGCCTGAATAGTAAGACCTCTGAAAAGCCTATGTTCATAACCAGCCGATAGATTAAGTACGCTGAAAGGGTAAGTGCCAGTTTCTCCCTGCCATCCACGGCGTTTAATATTCGGGTCTGCAGGGTTTTCATAATTATACTTATATGTTTCATTCAGCATAATGTAACTTGTAAATCCGGCACTTGCAAACCAACGGCTATTGGGCTGGGTGGTTATGTCGTATCTCAGATTTAGAGGTATATCAAGCATTTTGCAGGTGGCATCAATATCTTTTAGCGGAGATTGCAAAGAAAGATAACTGGCCCACTCGTACTGATACGGATACGCATGATAACGCTTCATAGAACGTATTACGCCTGTCTGCACGCTCAGCCGTTGATTAAAACGATATTCAAGCAATGCAGCCCAGTTGGTGCCAATTTTACCAATATGGTTAGAGGCAACAAAGCTAAGGTCTGGCGATAACGCCAGCCTGATATTGAGACCTTTGTTAAAAATAGAACCCTGCTTTATTTTGGGGGGTGTAGGCAATTCTATGGGTGCGTAATCAATTTCAGGTAGCGCATATCTTACCGATTTTATACGCTTATGAGGCGTTAAAGAATGCAGTGCAGCCCACTGAAGGCGTTCGGCCGGAGTGGCAATGGCAGTGTTTGCCTTGTAATTTTCGTTAGCTGCCTTCATGCCTTCACTACCAAAGTTTTCTGTTTTTATGCCTGCCGCAAGAGGTTTGTTCTTTAAAGAAAACAATGATTTTTTCATTGCCCCTCTGTTGCCTGAAGAATAGCCGCTGCGAATGGCTTTCGGTTTTTCTGTTGTGGTTGGCGTTTGCTTCGTTTCATTACTTTCTGCCAATGTTACTGGCAGGTCATGAGTTGAGGTACTTGATGTTTTTATTTTTTTCGGAAGCTTATCTGCTGATGCTTCAGGTTGTTTGGCGTCTTTAATTGTTACGTTGTTAAGTTTGGGTTGTTTTTCCGCCGAGGCTTGAGCAGTTGTCTCCGGCTTCAAGCTTTCATTGTTTTCTTTAGTGTTCACCTCAACTGCGCTTTGGGGTTCAGTGTCTGCAGTATTAGATTTGGTGGCGCTTAGCTCTGGTTCTATACTCTGTGTTTTGGTTGCCCCCGTTGTTACTTGATTTACCTTATTTTGGGTACTTGGGTTAATAAAAAAGTAAACCCCGGTTAGTATAAGCAACAGCAGAATGGCAAGTGGAAGCCCCCATTTGCCGAGGGTATTGCCACCTTTAGGTTTAACCGGCGCACCCGTACCGGCTGCGTCAAGTTTCAGGCTCATTTGGTTCCATGCCTCAGGGTCAAAGTCGATGTCGGTCTTTTCGGCTGACTGCCTGAAAAGCTCATCGAACTCGTCATCTGATAAATCATGTATCTTTTTGCTCATTTTATTTATTAGACTTTTTATAAAAGCCTGTGTTTTAGTTGTCGGTTAGCGCTCCATCTATTTTCATTATCATTTTGCGCAGGGTCTCTCTGGCTCTTGATAGATTAGATTTCGATGTGCCTACTGATATCTGTAATTTTTGTGCTATTTCTTCATGCGAATATCCGTCTATCACATACAGGTTAAAAACCACCTTGTAGCCTGAAGGCAGTTTCTGAACAAGTTCCATTAACGCTTCATGGTTTAGCTGGCTTATTGCATTGCTTTCGGTTGAAGAAACATCGTATGCCTCGTCGAGATTTTCGTGGAAGTAGTGTTTTTGCTGGCTTCTGTAGTAATCTAATGCAGTGTTAACAATGATGCGTCTGAACCACGCCTTAAACGGAAACGAAGAATGCCTTCCGGAGGCGTCGTACTGTTCGCCTTTGGTAAATACTTTCAGAAAACTGTCATTTACAATTTCCAAGGCTTCTTCCCTGTTATGGTTATACCGCAAACACACACTCATGGCAAAGCCATAGAACTGCCTGTAGAGCTTCTCCTGACTCTGCCGGTCGCCTTTCAAGCTTGCAATAAGTAATTCTTCAGGTCTTTCAGGCAATTGGTTCACCATAGTTAATACCAGTACGCTATAATTTGGTTCTTGGTTGCGTGCGTAGGCAACTGCTCATCAACATTAATAAAAAAAGCGACAAAAAGCAACTACTTCACGACCACAGGAGTAAATTTTACCTGTAAGGTGGCGTTTTTATCATTAAAAGTTTCATTACTTTTGGCTCAGGCTATCGGGCTTTCTAATTTTTTCTTTTTATGACCTCATATCTAGACATAGGGCTAAGGGCACTAACGGTTTATCTTTTCATGATTTTGGCCATCAGGCTCTTTGGCAAAAGAGAACTGGCACAGTTATCAGTTATTGACCTGGTTTTTATATTGCTTATCAGTAATGCCGTGCAGAACGCCATGGTTGGGCCTGATAACTCTCTTGCTGGTGGTCTGGTAGCGGCAGGCGTATTGTTTATTACCAATTTTGCGCTCAAGAAATTAATTGGCAGATACCAAAAAGTAGGAAAACTGATACAGGGAGAACCCATAATGCTTATTTATGATGGCAAGGTTAAAGAAAAGAATCTGGCCAAAGCAGGGTTTACAATGGCTGAGCTTGAGGCCGCTATCAGAGAACATGGCATTGAGGAAATTGAACAGGTTGACCTGGCTGTATTGGAGGTAGACGGCAACGTAAGTGTGCTGACTGATGATTTCAAAACGAGGTCTCGCAGAAAGCGTATCCACAAAACTTTGCAAAACCCCAATGCCACTACATAAAAACCGATTGGATTTCTTCTTTCAGAAATCTGAGGGCGTCGGTAGTGGGCTGTTTGTTTTCTGTAATGACCCGCTCAAAAATCTTCTTCGATAAATCAATAGCAGGGGCATCTGTTGCCAGGCCAGACGCCGAGGTATTAATCAGAGCAATTACATCGTTCATGGCCTGTCTGATTTTCTCCCAGGCTTCATGAGATATATAAACCTGTTGAGCCAGGTTATGGTTAAACTCTTCTCTTATTTCTTTTAACAGTAATTGTTGAAAATCTAGTACATGCAAACCATTATTGCCAAGCCTTACCAGTAGATTATTGGGTGTTATTCGCTCCAGAAACAGCGTCATGCGCTCGTAAGCCTGTAATCGCAGGGGCGTTACAATCTCTGTGTTTCTTTGTTTTATCTCTATTTGTTTTTGTTCAAATTGTTTTTGCAGAAAAGCCTGTGCTGTAAGGTACATACCATAAAGAACAGCCGCCGCCGGGATAAGAATTTTCAGTAATTCAGTAATTAAAGCCATTATTGCTTCTGTGAGTTGTAAAAATGCAAAATTATAAATTACTCATTGAGAGAATATCACAATGTAGTGATTATTTTTGCCAGTGCATGTAGATAACGAGGCAAAAGAAATGATAGTATTTACACCTGAAGCAAAAAAGGAGATATTGAGAACGTTCAGTGCACCCGGTATACCTGATGGTTATGCGCTTCGCGTAGGAATGAAAGGCGGCGCTTGCTCAGGTAGTTATCTGCTCGGGTTAGACAAGGCCTCTGATCATGACGAAGTGTATGAAATTGAGGGTGTAGTAGTGGTAATTGACCGCCGGCACCTGATGTATGTAATTGGAACAAAAATAGATTACACCCAAACGGATGCTGGCACCGGATTTGTAATTATGAAAGAATGATTGTTTTTGGCATGGTTTTCGAGAGAGTTTGAAGTCAGAACTTAACCTTCATCATGGATTGGAAGTTGTTTAAGAAACCTATTTTACTTATTCTTTCTATAGTATTTGCTTTGGCTGCGGCGTTTAATTCTTTGTTTGTGGAAACCGACCCGACGCGCCTTGCGCAGGAATACTATGCAAACGGGGTAAGAGAAAATCTGAAGGCGCAAATACAAATATCTGATGAGGAGTTGCAGCGGGTAAGTATCAATTACCGGCAAAAACCAATGGGTAAGTTCCAATCGCCCGGCCAAACCACCTATCCGTATTATATTTTCAGCAACGGCAAACTGGTCTACTGGTCAGACCAGGATTTTGTGCCAGACTACCAGCGCTTAGACAGAAACGCAGCAAATTCGCTTCTCAATAGCCGAAATCATAAATTTATAGTAAACACTTACAGGTTTGATGATAACGGCAAAAAAATTGAGATTTTCTCGCTCATTTATTTATATCAGAAAAGCCCCAACCAAAGTATTAATTACAACAGCCGGATTTTTGCAAACAGACCTGCAAAGTTATCTGATTTGCCGTCATCGGTATTATATCTGAATATCAGAGACGGCAACGGCCATTTTTTGTTTTCTATTGCCCCGGCACTGGCCAGGCATGATGGTATTCCGTTTGTATCGGGTAATACAGTTTTAATGGTTATAGCCAGTTTAGCGCTATTGGGTTTGTTGGTAATTTTATTTATTCATGATTTTCACAGCAATCGCCAATACGGGCGGGCATTTTTATTACTTGCGGCCTACTTGATTTTTGTAAGGCTGGCCATGCTTTCAAACGGAGTTTTATATGCCGTTTATGAAACAGAATATTTTAATCCTAAATATCTTACCATCAGCCCCTGGGTGCCCTCAATGGGAAATGCCCTGCTAGATACCCTTGTATGTTTTATATTGGCAGGTTACCTGACCATGTATTTTTACAGGTCAGAAAACTACTACAGGCTCACAAAGGCTCCTGCTTTTTTTAAGCATGTATTTTCAGTAGCAGTGGCTGGGGCATCGGTGCTTTCAACTTTCTTGTTTTACCGTAACCTGTGCAGTATCTACGAAAAATCGATGTTTACGATTGATTTGACGCTTGCAGCCAGCTTTTCTTCTTTTAAAATAGCGGCTTTAGTACTGTATCTGGCCTCGTCAATTGTTTTTTTCTTGATCAATCATTTGCTTATCAGTATTTTTCTCAGGCTCAATAAAGATTTCGTGCAAGGCGCTATCAAATGGGTGTTTGGTGTGCTGACAGGCTTGTTGATAATCTCTTTTTTAGATGAATTCCATTGGGTTTATCTGTTGGGCGGGGTTTATTTTATATTTGTTTATGCGGCTCGCCTGCCACGGTTTTTTTATAAGTTTACGTTCAGAACAAACCTTTATTTTGGTACCGGGGCGTTTGTGTCGGCGGCCATTGCTATGTTTGTGGTTTTTGATTGCGAGCAAGACAAAGATTTTTTTGTAAAGCAGAAAATTGCACAGCGGTATCTTACTGATAACAATGTGTTAGGTGCGCATGTGTTGACAGACCTGGTTAAGGCTCTGAACCGGGATTCGGCCATTGAGCAATTACTGAAAAGCACCAATCCGGCATGTGGGGTGCAAAAGGTTTTAGAAGACCGTTACTGGAACGAATACCTTAACCGCTACGAAGCCGATGTTTTGACTTTTGATAGCAGGGGGAATCCGTTAGGGCCAGACAAAACCGCCCCTGCCCTTGATTTTTATAAGGAAAAATTTGCCAAAGCGCAGTTTAAAACCCAGAACCCCTCTGTTTTCTTTATTGATAAGACCGCAAGCAATGATGTGCCGCATTACGTAGTTTTTATACCGGTTGGCAAAACGGCCTCGCTATCTGGCGTGGTAGTGCTTGAATTGATACCCAAAGACGATTTTGAGCAGGGGGCTTACCCTGATTGGATGGTAGACGAAAGGTTTGCCAGCATAGCCGAAGCTAAAAACTACAGCTACGCTATTTTTGACAGACAGAATAAACTCATTTTTAATTCAGGCGATTTTAATTACAGCATCAGTTTGCCAGACTCGCTGCTGAATATGAATCGCCTTTACGAAAAAGGCATTATACTCAATAATTACAAGCATGTAGGTAAAAGTGGTAAGAGCGGTTACAAGGTCGTTATATCGTCAGACTACCATCTCTGGAATCACCTGCTTACTAATTTTTCTTTTTTGTTTCTGCTTTCTGTCTGGTGTACGGTTATTGTAATGATAATCTATGCCTTAAAATACAGCATACGCAAATACAAGGCCGGGTTTTCGGCCAAAATGCAGTTATACCTTAACGTAGTATTTCTGCTGCCCCTGGCCTTGCTGGTTATAACTACGGTAATTATTCTTGAAGAAAATTCAGAGATTAATCAGGAAAAAGCTTTTCTCGACAGTACTGTCAATATTTCTTCTATCATTGAGTCAAGATTGAAAAGCCTGGCACAGGAAGACGGTAGCAAGGCAACCCTGAAACAGGAAATAAGCAAACTGGCGCATGATGCCCAACTGGATATTAATCTGTATAACCCTGATGGCAGGCTGAGTTTCAGCACCCTGCCGTTGATCTATGAAGAAGGCTTTGTTTCTGATTACATCAATCCCGTAGCTTACAGAAACATCCTTAATGATAAAGAAAATGGCATTGTATTGCCCGAACGCCTGAGCAACCGTAATTACAAAACTGCCTATGCAATTGTAAAAGAGCAGGATGGCCACACCCTGGGAATTATTGGCGTGCCTTTTTTTGATGCCGATTCTGTGTTAAGCCAACAGGTACAAAAGGTGGTTGGTTCTATTCTGATAGTAGCCACAATATTGCTTTTTTTGCTGTTACTGATTTCCTACCTGGTTTCTGGCCTGTTAATGAAGCCTCTCAAAATTGTGGTTGATAAATTAAAAGTAAGTAATGCCGGCAAGTCTGTTAAGCGGCTGGAGTGGAGCTCTGATGACGAAATCGGGCTGGTAGTAAGAGAATACAATAAGGTAATTAAAAAACTGGAAGACAACAAGACGGCGCTTTCTTTAAGCCAGAAACAAACTGCCTGGCGAGAAATGGCCAAGCAAGTGGCCCATGAGATAAAAAATCCGCTGACCCCCATGAAGTTATCCATCCAGCAGCTACAGCGCACACTCGTGATTGATAGTCCGAGAGCACGGGAGCGTATTGAAAGAACCCTGGATTCACTTACCGAGCAGATTGATAACATCAGCGAAATTGCTAATTCATTTTCAGAATTTGCCAAGATGCCTGTGCCTCGCAGTGAAATTTTTGACCTCGTTTCGCTGGTTCAGAAATCGGCTGATTTATACGCTGAGGATGACAAAATAGCGCTCAATGCTTATATAAGAGAAAGCGAGGCACTGGTAATTGGCGACCGGCAGTTTATGAGCAGGGTAATCACCAATTTAATTATTAATGGTATTCAGTCGGTTCCTTTTGGTAAAAGGCCGATTATAAATCTGAGATTATATAAAACTGAAGACGACAAAGTAATAATTGAGATTCAGGACAACGGTGCAGGCATAGCCGAAAAACACCATGAAAAGGTATTCAGGCCTAATTTTACGACCAAAGTGGGTGGGTCTGGCTTTGGATTGGCCATGGCTCGCAGAGGCGTAGAACACGCCGGGGGCAATATCTGGTTTGAAACCGAAAACAACCGTGGCACTACATTTTTTATTGACTTACCGCTGGCGCCCTCTTTGTAGCCAAATTTACAGAAAATAGCCCCGGTGTGATTCGTTTTTCAAGTTGCGGGCTTATCTTGCCTAAAAATAGGTGCTAATGGATTTTTTTGATATCAATAATATTTTCTTTGAGCTTCTGGGCGTAAAAATGAGTTATCTTGAGTTTTACGCTACCGTTACAGGTTTGGTTGCCGTTATTCTTTCAGCGCGCGAAAACGTCTGGAGCTGGGTGGTGGGGTTGGCTAACGTGGTGTTGGCATTTATTATGTTTTATCAGATTCAGCTATACCCCGATATGTTTCTGCAGGTGTTTTTTTTTATTACCAACCTGATAGGTTTCTGGCAATGGAAATACCCCAGGCAGGAAGAGGCTAACCGGAAAAATGAATTGAGAATCAGCCAGTTGTCAATTCAGCAATTTGGTTTGTTATCTTTGATAGGCCTGGCAGGAACCTTGTTGCTGGGTACATTTGCCAGCAAACTGCATGAGTGGTTACCGATGGTTTTCAGCATGCCCAGCGCTTTTCCATATATGGACTCCTTTACAACCATTATGAGCATTTTTGCCACATTTCTTTTAATTCGTAAAAAAGTGGAGTCATGGTGGGTGTGGTTAGGGGTAGATATTATAAGCACCTATATGTACTTTGTGAAAGATGTAAAGTTGTATTCTTTGTTATATGCTGTTTTCTGTGTAATCGCGCTTTTGGGCGCCATGAGCTGGACAAAAGAATTCAGAAAGGCAAAATAAAAGGGTGCCGTTTCCGACACCCTCAAACTCATTATTTCAATCGTTCTTCAAACAGTTTCAGTATTCTTTTATACTCATCCATCCAGCTGGTGGGTTCTACAAAACCGTGGTCTTCCATCGGGTAGCTTGCCATCTCCCAGTTTTCCTTTTTCAGTTCTATTAATCTCTGTACAAGCCGGTAAGAATCCTGTATGTGAACGTTCACGTCAACCATTCCGTGGCAGATAAGTAAATGGCCTTTCAGGCCTGCGGCATGGTAGATAGGCGAGCTTTTACGGTACGCCAGGCTGTCTGTCTGTGGCTCGTTCAGAATGTTGGCCGTATAGCCATGATTATACGCGGCCCAGTCGGTTACTGGTCTCAGGGCGGCACCTGCGGCAAAAACATCAGGTGTAGTAAACATGGCCATCAGGGTAATAAACCCACCATAAGACCCACCGTAGATACCAATTTTCTTAGGGTCAATGCCATATTTTTCTGTCAGAAGTTTGGCGCCATCAACATGGTCTGTCAAGTCTTTACCTCCCATAAAACGATAAATACCCGTCCGTACATCACGTCCGTATCCGGCACTGGCGCGGTAGTCAATATCCAAAACGGTATAACCTTTATCAACCAACAGGTTATGGAACATATACTCACGGAAATACTGGCTCCACCATTTATGTACATTTTGCAAATACCCCGCGCCGTGTACAAATATCACTGCCTTTTTGTTTTTCAGCTTTTTGGCAGGCTCATATATACGGGCATAAATATCAACGCCGTCGCGGGCTTTAAAGGTAATTATCTGGGGTTCTTTCCAGGCATAAGCCTTAAACTCATCGGTAAGAGAATGCGTTACCTGCTCAGCTTTGGCCGCCGGAGCGTTATCCTGCACATATAATTCCCAGGGCTTGTTCATATAAGAATACCGCAGGGCTATGGTTTTCTCATCGGGCGAAAGCGTAACTTCATTACCACCTGTCAGGTTGGTTATTCTGATGCGTTCTCCGCCTGCAACAGCCATTTTGTATAAGTGGGTTTCACCCGGATGCACCTCGTTTGTGGTTAGATAAAACCATTGTTTATCTTTAGAAAGCTGTGCCTGCTGAATCTCAAATTTACCTGAGGTCAGTTGTTTCTTCTCACCTGTAATTACATTAAGGGTATATAAATGCGAGTAACCATCAGCCTCAGACTGAAAAAAGATAGTCTGGTCGTCAATCCAATCCAGATTACCCACACTTAGTGTGAATCCGACGCCGGGGCCGCCAATCCATGCTTCATCGTGCTGGCGGTCAAGTAACTTCAATTTACCGGTTTCGGCATTCAGAAGCATTATCCAACGGTCTTTGTTGTCGAACGACCGAACCACCACCACAGCCTGCGTTCCGTTGTCTGACCACCTCGGCCCAACTACAATCACCTTGCGGTCGGCCTGTTTTTTTCTGGTTGTGTCTTTTTTAGGATAATCTTTCAAAAACTCGGGCTGTTGCGTTATGCCGGCCAGGTCTTTTGTGCTTATCTGATACACCGTATCTTTTTTAGTGTCATAAATGTAGCTCTCATAGCTGCTCATGGGGCTGCCCACTTTTGTGCGGGCAGGAATATCCTCAGTAAAACCAGATTCAGTTACATAGCTAGGCACAATGGTGTTTTTGGCACCAACTGCCGGAGTTGAAAGCCGATAAGTTATGAACCGTAAGTCTGGACTTACCATCGGGGTTTCCAGATTTTTGCCCTCCAGATAAATCTCTTTTGGTCTTTTGGCCAAATCTGCTTTTGCATTTTTTTCGGTTAGGTCCTTCTTTTCCTTTCGTTCTTTCAGAATCTCAAACAAGGCAATCTGGTCGTTCTTTAACCATTTTTCTTCTTCGTTCAGCCTGGCTTCTGCTTTTTTATTACCAACAATAAAATTTGATAGTTGAGAAATCATGCCATCGGCCAGATTCAGGCTGAAAAGATTCCCACTTTTGGTGAATATAATTTTGGTTTCATCGCCACTGAAATACGGGCCTGCCTCACGCTCAATGGTGCTGGTTAATTGTTTTATTTTTTGGGTATTGGTATATAAAAGGTATAATTCTCCCTGTTTTTCATATACCTTTAATGAATAGTCTTTGTTGTAAGTGCCTTGTTGAGACGGCAGGCTTCTTCTTTCTTTTGGGGTAACTTTTAAAGGTGTTTTGTCTGGAAGCACTATTTTGTACAATGAATCACTCTTGTTTTTATCAGGGTTCCACGAAAAATAAATGGTTTTCGAATCTTCTGACCAGAAGATATTGCCTGGCGAAGTACCTATCCATTTATAGGGCTCCTGCATAATTTTTTCGACAGTGAGCTGCGCTTTTGTGGTTAAAGAACAAAATAAAACTGCTAACAGGATGAAGTGTTTTTTCATGTGTATCAGGGTGTAATAAGTTTTGACAAAATTAGTTGATTTTGTTAAGTTTGCTAATGCGATTGGATATTTGAAAAGCAGATTTACCATAAATTGAGCAACGCATAATTTGCCCTGAGGCACCTATTCCGGCGCAAATAAGACATGAGCTGAAAAGCAACTAAAATATCAGTAAAAACATTGAAAGGATTTTAGCACTTTTACGTTTAATAATTAAAATTAAAAAGATATACCCTCAGGGCTTGATTATATGCAGTTTATCTTTCCGTCTTTTTTGTGGGGTTTATTGGCTATCTCGATACCAATCATTATTCATCTATTTAACTTCAGGCGCACAAAAAAGGTGTTTTTTACCAATGTGGCTTTTCTGAAAGTGGTTGAATCTGAGACAAGCTCTTTCAGGCGGTTGAAGCAATGGCTTATACTGGCTGCAAGGGTGTTGTTTTTGGTTTTTCTGGCTCTGGCTTTTGCCCAGCCTTTTCTGCCTGCTAAAAATGCCGCTGCCAATAGCTCAACTGGTTTGGGGGTAACCAGTTTGTATCTTGATAACTCTTTGAGTATGCAGAATACAACAGAAAACAAAAGGTATCTTGACTTGGCCATTACAAAAATAGACGAGTTACTGACACTTTTCAGTCAGTCGCCCAATGTGCAATTAGTTACTAACGATTTCTCCGGCGACGACCAGACCGTAACCAATACAACCAAAATAAAAGACAGGCTCACGTCTGTGGGGTTGTCGCCAAACCCGCGTACTTTAGAAAATGTGTATAAACGCCAGCGAAGCCTGGCGCAAAAGCACAATGCCAGCGCAGGTAACCAGTTTTTCTGGTTTTCTGATTTTCAGAAGAGTACGGCCGGAAACCTGAAAAACATTAAAACCGATTCGCTTGACAAGCTGTTTCTGGTGCCTGTTCGGGGTAAGGCATCTCAGAATGTGTTCGTCGATTCGGTCTGGCTGGCCTCTCCGTTTATCAGAGAAATGCAAAACAATGTACTGTTTGTGAAGGTATTTAATTCGGGCGATAATGAGGTAGAAAAACTGCCTGTAAAGCTCTTTATAGATGATACCCAGGCCTCAACGGCCTCGGTTGACATTGCCCCTAACAGCTCGGCTACTGCAACTTTTAACTTTACTGTAAAAAGCAAGGGTTTTCATAAAGGTCGGGTGTCTTTTGATGACCAGCCTGTTACGTTTGATAATGATTACTATTTTGTGCTGGATGCGTCGCCCGTTATTCAGGTTTTGCATTTGTATGAACAACGCAGCGCCGCCGATTATATTGAAAAAGTTTTTGAAAACGACAGCCTCTTTTCTTACAGAGCCTACAGTGCCAATAATGTTGATGTAGGCCAGTTTAAAAATGCAAATCTGATTGTGGTAGAAGGGGTTGAGCATATTAACGGCAGTTTCAGGGCAAGTCTGGAAGAATTTGTGCGCAGGGGTGGTAGTCTAATGATTTTCCCGCCGGCAAACCCCGATGCTGAGGAGTACGGTCAATTGCTGAGTGGTTTCGGAATCAACAGCATAACTGTTGTGAGGCAGCCGCCGTTACCTCAAAGCCAGTTGCCTGTGGCAGAGCCGGATAGACGGAATCCGTTTTTTGCTGATGTGTTTGAACGAACTACCTTGCAGGGTGTAACCAATTCGCCTGTTATGCAACCGGTGCTGAGGTGGTCTGGCATTGGAGAGAAAATATTGACGTTCAAAAACCAGCAAAATTTTATTACGGCTACTAATGCGGCATCGGGCCGGGTATATTTGTCTGCATCCCCGCTTGAAAGAAACTACGGTAACTTTGCCGAACACGCTTTTTTTGTGCCTACTATGTTTAAGATAGCCTCTATGAGCGTAAGGCGTGAAAGGGCAGCTTATAATTTTAGTGAAGGCAGCATTACGATTGATGTACCCGATGGAAAGAAAAATGCCACTTATAAACTGAAGAGCATAGCCACCGAAGGGAGAACCAATAACATGGAGATTATTCCGGTACAGCGGATTAATGGCAATGAATTAACGCTTGAATTGCCAAAGTCGAGCCAACTGACGGACAACCAATTGCTGGAGTCGGGGTATTATGAGTTGCAGCTTGATGGTAAAACAGAAAAAATGCTGGCATTGAACCATGACAATGAGGAATCTAAAATGGAATTTTATACGCCTGAAGAACTGAAAAACTTCTTTGCAGGGCAAAAAAATGTAACTGTTTTTGATAATCTGCTGGATGGCGATTTTGTGAAAACTTTCCGTGAAAATAATGTAGGTACACCACTCTGGAAATACTGCATAATGCTCGCCCTGGCTTTTTTAATGGCCGAAATTCTGCTGATACGTTTTATGAAAGGTTGAAGTCTTTCAGTAACAAGAAAAGCCTTTTGGAGTACACCTTCAAAAGGCTTTTCTTGCGTAGTAAAGTATGGGTTGGTCATTTAACGGCATTAAATACAAACAAATCGGCGAAAGTCCAGTTGCCGTTTTCCTGTTTGCCTCGCTGAATCACCAATTGGCTAGGGCCACGTTTTTCATAGATAATTCTGATCGAACCATCTTGTTTTTCAAATAAAGCCCAGTCTTTTTTTGACTCAATGAACCGGTACCTGTCTGATACCTCTTTTTCTTCTATAGCTATCAGGCCGGGTTTAAAGTGCTTTACCAATACAACGGGGCCGTTTTCGGTCTGTTCAAAAATGAGCATTTCATACATGGTCACTTTTTCATCTTTCATCATCCTGATAAAGCCCGTCAGGTTGTCGCCGGCAGGCTTAGCCCAGAACGCTTCAATAGGGCCGCCGTTGAATGCGCCCTGCCAATGCCCATGCATAAAGGCTACATCGTTCAGCGTGGCTTTGCCGGCTTGCGCTTTAGCAGCTTGATTCATAAACAGACCCAAAGCTAATAATGTAAACACAAAAAATGTGTGCGTTGAGGTTTTCATAGGTTTGTTGGTAAACAGGTTGAATTTATCGATGCAAAAAAATAGGGCTTACACCTTGATAAGCCCTAACTGAAAGGGTTTGTATTATCTGAGGCTTTGGTTCAATGCCTCCAGTGCATCTGCACCGGGGCAGAGTACGTCTTCTTTCAGTTCGTTTAGTGGTTTTGTTGTAGTGCCTAATACTTCATGCAGGTTTTTGGTGTTGGGTTCAATATAAATAAGGCCTGTTAATATTTCGCCACTGGCTTTGGCATTTTGCAGGGCGGTCATGGCTGATAGTTTATCTTCCGGATTCCAGCCCTGGTGCAGCTTTTGCAGGTTTAGCACCGAGCCATCGTGCAGGGTTACTTCCTGGTTATCGCCTTCGTCATAAGTTGTGGTAATCTCTTCCATTGTAGGTACAAAGTCAATAGTAGAGGTGGCCTCAATATGCTCACGGACATAATCATAAGATTTGGTGGAACCACTATTATTATTAAAAGTAACACATGGAGAAATGACATCAATTAAAGCAAAGCCCGGGTGAGACATAGCCGCCTTTATGAGAGGTATCAACTGCGTTTTATCTCCCGAAAAACTGCGGGCCACAAACGTTGCGCCCAGCTCAAGTCCTAAGCCCACCAGATCAATGGCATTGAACTGATTGGTAGAGCCTGCCTTGCTGATTGAGCCGGCATCTGCAGTGGCAGAGTCTTGCCCTTTAGTAAGGCCATAGCAACCGTTATTCATTACCACATATACCATATTCAGGTTACGGCGGATAGCATGCACAAATTGCCCCATGCCGATAGAGGCAGAGTCACCATCGCCAGATACACCAAAATAAACCAGGTCACGGTTAGCCAGGTATGCTCCGGTTGCTACTGAAGGCATTCTGCCGTGTACCGAGTTAAAGCCATGCGAATTACCCAAAAAATAAGCAGGTGTTTTGGATGAACAACCAATGCCCGATAACTTGGCAATGCGATGCGGCTCAATGGCCAGCTCAAAGCAGGCCTGAATAATAGCGCCGCTGATAGAGTCATGCCCACAGCCTGCACAAAGGGTTGACAGCGCTCCCTCGTAATCTTTTTTGGTATAATTTATTTTGTTTTTCGGCAGTTTTGGGTGCCGGAAGGCAGGTCTAACGTAGGTCATGAGTGTACAAGCGTTTGATTGATTTCATTAACAATTTTAGCGGCCGTAATGGGCATTCCATCATAATTAAGCACGCGAATCAGTTTTTTTGGATTTATTTCCAGTTCATTAATCAGCAGCGAACGTAACTGTGCATCGCGGTTCTGTTCAATTATATAAACTGTTTCGTGGTCTTCTATAAATCTTTCTACTTCTTCACTAAACGGAAATGCTTTGATGCGCATGGCATCGAGCACTACTTCCTGCTCGCGCAGCAGGTCTATGGCTTCTTCTGAGGAGTAGGTTGATGTACCAAAGAAAATAACACCCAGCGGGCTCATGTTTTTTTCCTGATAGAAATACGGAGCGGGAACCAAAGTTTTGGCGGTTTCCCATTTTTTCTCCAGGCGTTCCATGTTTCTTACATACACTGCCCCGTCTTCGGTATATACGGCGTATTCATCGCGCGAGGTACCCCGTGTAAAATACGAACCCTTGGTTGGGTGCGTACCCGGATAGGTTCTGTAAGGGATACCGTCTCCATCTACATCCAGATAGCGGCCAAAGCGGCCCATGTTCTCCAGGTCGTGGGCGTTCAGTACTTTGCCCCGGTCATATTTTCGTTCATTGTTCCACTCAAAAGGTTCGGTCAGGTGGTCGTTCATTCCCAGGTCAAGGTCTGTTAGTACCATTATAGGGGTTTGCAGGCGTTCGGCCAGGTCAAAGGCAGCCGCTGTCAGTTCAAAGCATTCCTTCGGATTACTCGGAAACAGCAATACGTGCTTGGTGTCGCCGTGTGAGGCGTAGGCCGCAATGGTAATGTCTGACTGTTGCGTGCGGGTAGGCATACCGGTTGAGGGGCCTGTGCGTTGCACGTCAATCAAAACGGCTGGTATTTCGGCAAAATAGCCTAAACCTAAGAACTCGTTCATTAACGAAACGCCCGGCCCGCTGGTGGCTGTAAAAGACCTGGCGCCGTTCCAGTTAGCGCCTATCACCATGCCTATGGCCGCAAGCTCGTCTTCGGCTTGCACAATGGCATAATTCTTTTCGCCGGTTTCTTTATTGGTTCTAAATTTTTTGGCGTATTTCTCAAATTTTTCAACAACAGAGGTAGAAGGCGTAATAGGATACCACGCCGCCACGGTTGCTCCGGCAAATACAGCGCCTAATCCGCAGGCACCATTGCCATCAACCATAATGCGGTTACCTACTTTATCGCGGCGTTCTACTCTTATGTCAAGCGGGTAATTGAAGTTTTCGTGCACATATTGCACACCTAGCTGTAAGGCCTGAATGTTGGCAGGTATCAGTTTTTCTTTGCCTTTAAATTGCTCGGCCAGTAATTGCTCAAGCACGCCAAATTCAATGTCAAGCAGGGCAGAAAGCGCGCCAACGTAGATAATGTTCTTGAATAATTGCCTCTGGCGTGGGTCTGTATATTGTTTCAGGCAGATATCCATTAATGGAATACCCAGATACGTAATGTCTTCTCTGATATATTCGCTATGAAGTGGCTTGGTGCTGTCATACATGAAGTAGCCGCCGGGGCGCACACTCTGCACGTCTTTCAGCATGCTTTGCGGGTTTACGCATACCATCAGGTCTATGCCTTCACGGCGGCCCAGGTATCCTTTTTCATTAATCCTGACTTCATACCAGGTGGGTAGCCCCTGAATGTTAGATGGGAAAATATTCTTGGGCGTAACGGGGATTCCCATTCTAAAAATAGCCTTGGCAAACATACCGTTGGCACTGGCAGAGCCTGTGCCGTTTACGTTGGCAAAGCGTACTACAAAATCATTTATGAGCGCTGACATTTTGCTGGCCTGAGAAGAGTTTTGTCGTTAATAAATAATTGTCCGGGTTGGTTTGCTATCAAACGGCTGCCGTCTGGCAACCATGATGTGCTTTGGTGACGTTATAAAAGTACTTTTGCATGTCCCAGGCTGAGGTGGGGCATCTCTCTGCACATAAACCGCAATGCAGGCATACGTCTTCGTCTTTTACCATTACCCTTCCGGTTGGCAGATTGCCCGAAACCAGTAGTTCCTGTTCCAGATTCAGTGCCGGAGCCATCAACCTTGTACGAAGGTCTTCTTCTTCACCGTTTACCGTAAAGGTAATGCAAGAGGTAGGGCAAATATCCATGCAGGCATCGCATTCTATGCATCGGGTTTCGGTAAATACTGTCTGCACATCGCAGTTCAGGCAGCGTTGTGCTTCTTTAAAACCTTCAATCGGGTTAAAGCCCAGTTCAACTTCTTTTTTACGGTCTTTCAGGGTAACAGATTTATCGGCCTGTGCTACCACAAAGCGGTGGTCTGTTACTACCAGGCTATCGTAACTCCATTCGTGGATTCCCATTTTTTGAGAAACCAGATTGGTATATGGGGCAGGGCGGTTGGTCAAGGCCTGTCCCTGACAGAACAAATCGATAGAGATAGCTCCCTGATGCCCTTGCGCCACGGCAGTAATTACGTTTTTAGGACCCAGCGCGGCATCACCGCCAAAGAAGACCTTCGGATTGGTTGACTGAAATGTATCCGGGTTTACCTTTGGCATTTCCCATTTGTCAAACTCAATGCCTAAATCCCGCTCAATCCAGGGGAAACTGTTTTCCTGGCCAATGGCTATCAGTACATCATCTGCTTCAATAAAAACCTCAGGTTCGCCGGTTGATACCAAAGAGCGTTTGCCTTTGTCATCATAAACGGCGTGTACTTTTTCAAAGGTCATGCCTTTCAGGCGGCCTTCTTCCACCACAAAAGATTTGGGTACATGGTTATCCAGAATCGGAATGTCTTCGTGCATGGCGTCTTCTTTCTCCCATGGCGAAGCCTTCATTTCAGCAAAAGGGCTGCGCACAACTACCTTAACGTTTTCGCCACCTAATCGGCGTGAAGTGCGGCAGCAGTCCATAGCTGTGTTACCACCGCCCAGTACAATTACATTTTTGCCTATTTTATTGGTATGCTCAAAAGCCACACTGGCCAACCATTGAATACCTATGTGGATATTGGCTGCTCCTTCCTTACGACCGGGCAAATCGAGGTCGCGGCCTTTTGGTGCGCCGGTACCAATAAAAACTGCATCATAACCCATATCTAGTACCTCTTTCAGGCTTGAAACATAGGTTTTGAAATGGGTATGAATCCCCATTTCCAGTATATTGTTTACTTCTTCGTCTAAAACAGCTTCCGGAAGCCGGAATGATGGAATCTGGCTGCGCATCATGCCACCGCCTTTGATTTGTTCATCAAAAACGTGGATTTCATAACCGATAGGGGCCAGGTCGCGGGCTACAGTGAGTGAAGCCGGCCCGGCACCAATGAGGGCCACTTTCTTGCCATTCCCAACGGCGGGCGCTTTCGGTATCAGGTTTTTGATGTCTCCTTTATTATCTGCAGCTACTCTTTTCAGGCGACAGATAGCTACCGGTTCTTCTTCAACGCGGCCACGTCGGCAGGCAGGTTCGCAGGGCCTGTCGCAGGTTCGGCCCAGCACTCCCGGAAATACGTTCGATTCCCAGTTAACCATATAGGCTTCGGTGTAACGCCCGGCGGCAATTAATCTGATGTACTCAGGAACAGGGGTATGTGCAGGACATGCGTACTGACAATCTACTACCTTATGGTAGTACTCGGGGTCATTTACGTTTGTAGGTTCCAACTGTTGAATATTTTATAATTAAATCGTAGGTAAATCTATTCAATTTAAAAAATCAATGCCAAATATTATTCTGAAATTTTGTAAAAGTGGCAATTATTATATGAATTATTGTCAAGAAAATACAAATTTTACATCTGTTTCAGTTCGCTTACCAGTTTGGTTAAAACCCCCTTGGCATCACCGAAAAGCATACTTGTTTTGGGTTGATAAAACAACAGGTTATCAATACCGGCGTAGCCGGCATTCATGCTGCGTTTGTTTACAATTACATTACGGGCGTTTTCTACATCCAGTATGGGCATGCCGAAAATAGGAGAGGCCGGGTCTGTTTTGGCGGCCGGATTCACCACGTCATTGGCACCTACCACCAGCACTACGTCTGTTTTGGCAAATTCGGGGTTAATTTCTTCCATTTCTACCAGTTTATCATAAGATACATTACTTTCGGCCAGCAGCACGTTCATGTGGCCGGGCATACGGCCAGCCACAGGATGAATAGCGTATTTTACCTCAACGCCCCTTTCTTCCAGCAGGGTTTCCAACTCATGAATCACGTGCTGGGCTTGTGCCACAGCCAGCCCGTAACCTGGCACAATAACCACTTTCTGAGCGTAGTTCATCAGAATGGCGGTGTCTGAAATTGAAATATCTTTTATGCTACCCGTTACCTCAGCACCTGTTCCGGCTGCGCTTGGGCCAAAGGCGCCAAAAATCACATTGCTCAGGGGTCTGTTCATGGCTTTACACATGGCCAGTGTAAGAATGGTACCTGCCGAACCCACGAGGATACCCCCGGTGAGCATTACCTGATTCTGATACAAAAAGCCGCCAAATGCCGCAGCCAGGCCCGTAAATGAATTGAGCAATGAAATTACCACAGGCATATCTGCACCACCGATAGGAATTACAAACAGCACACCGTAAATCAGTGCGGCTGCAAAAAGTAATACAGGCAGCAGCATGTGTTCGGGCCGGGCATAGACAATGTATGCGCCAAAGGCAACCAGTGCCACCATAACTACCGTATTAAGAATATTATAAGAGGGTAGCCTGATTGGTTTCTTCATGGTTTCGTTCAGTTTCAGAAAAGCAATAATGCTGCCGCTGAACGAAACTGAGCCGATAACCAGACCACCGATAATGGTGGCCATTGCCCCGGGATTCCCCAGATTATGCTCGTATTCCATAATACCAATCAAGGCAGCACAGGCGCCACCCATACCATTGAATAGCGATACAAGCTCAGGCATTTTGGTCATTTGCACCTTATTGGCCGTTAGCCAGCCTGCAATGGTACCTATACCAATGGCCACCAGAATGAGCGTAATCTTAATTGGTTCTCTGGTTGTGTAGCCATCCGGATGCTGATAGAGCAGTATGGTGCCTGCAATTGCCAGGGTCATTCCAAAGGCTGCGTAGAGGTTTCCCTTACGGGCGGTGTCGGGGTGGCTTAGCATTTTAAGCCCCATCACAAAGGTTATTGAGGCTATTAAATAGATAATATCAAGAATATATTTTGTTTCCATTAGGCAGGGTGGTCAGGATAAAGTATCACCTTATTTTTTCTTAAACATTTCCAGCATTCTGTCTGTTACTGCAAAACCACCCACCACGTTTAGCGTACCCAGCACTACAGCTATAAAGCCCAGCGCCAGCGCGGCAATGTTATCTGCCGGGGTATTCAGCATTACAATAATGGCCCCAACTATTACAACCCCGTGTATGGCATTTGCTCCGCTCATAAGTGGTGTATGTAAAACGGCCGGTACTTTACCAATTACCTCAACGCCTACGAATACAGACAAGATGATGATGTATATCATCTCTATATGCTGGCCAATGAAACTCACTATATCGTTTATCATATCTTAAAAAAGGTTTTTGTTGATGTCTGATTGGGCAACTACACAAAGTCTACATAACTGAGGCATGCACCGCTTTGCCTTCGTGTACTATTAATGAGCCCTTGGTTATTTCTTCATCCATTTCCCATTTGAAGCCGTCTTTGGTAGCCAGATGCAGCAGAAAAGTAGCCATGTTTTTGGCATATAGCTCACTGGCATTTAAAGGCAGCAGCGATGGTATATTGGGTTCGCCTACAATGGTTACACCATGTTTTACAACTGTCTGACCATATTCACTACAGGCGC
The DNA here is from genome assembly GCF_024138715.1 of Emticicia sp. 21SJ11W-3. Taxonomy (GTDB): domain Bacteria; phylum Bacteroidota; class Bacteroidia; order Cytophagales; family Spirosomataceae; genus Emticicia; species Emticicia fluvialis. The sequence goes on along the minus strand of NZ_CP092074.1, from coordinate 4,114,431 downwards.
AGTTACCGCCTTGCTCAACGGCCATATCTACAATCACCGAGCCCAGTTTCATGCTTTTTACAACTTCTTCGGGTACAAGTAACGGCGCTTTTTTACCGGGTATCAGCGCAGTTGTTATCACCAGGTCGGCTTCGCTTATGTGGCGGGCAATTACTTCCTGTTGTTTTTTCAGAAAATCTTCCGATACGCCCTTTACATACCCGCCTTCAATTTTTATAGATTCATCACCTTTTACCTCAATGAATTTTCCGCCTAGTGATTCCACCTGCTCTTTGGTTTCGGGGCGGATATCGCTTACCTCAACCACCGCTCCTAGTCTTTTGGCTGTGGCAATGGCCTGAAGCCCGGCCACACCTGCGCCCATAATTACTACCTTGGCCGGTTTAATGGTGCCGGCGGCTGTCATAAGTAAAGGAAATATTTTGCCCAGGTGATAAGCCCCGATGATAACTGATTTGTAACCTGCCAGATTGGCCTGAGAGCTGAGGGCGTCCATTTTCTGTGCTCTTGAAATGCGGGGGATGGCATCTACAGAGAAGGCTGAAATACCTTGTTTTACACTAGCGGCAATCAGTTCAGGATTTGTGGCTGCATACATGAAAGAAAGAGAAACGGCTCCTTTTTTCATGAAAGATACTTCTTCGGTTGTCAGCGGATTTACCTTTACAACTGTGTCGGCGTCTGAAAGCAAGACCGATTTATCTGAGGCAACCTGCACGCCAACGGCCTCGTAAGAGGCATCTTCAAAAAAGGAGCTTATTCCGGCATTTTTCTCAATAGCACAGGTAAATCCGGCTTGAATCAGTTGCTTGCAAACTTCAGGACTTAGGGCTACGCGTCTTTCAAAGGGCTTGGTTTCTTTTAATATCGCTATTTTCACAGGGTCGTTACTTTTTTTTGATTACAATATAGAAATAATTCAAATAATTGCAGATATAATGATAAATTAAATTTTATATTCCTCAAAAAGCCTGACCTGTACAGATTGAAGGATGGAGATTTAGGGTAATAGTGAAACAGAAAAGGCAGATACTCTCTGTTTTTTTAAAACGTGAAGCATCTGCCTTTTTTTGGCGGTTCTGTATAGGGTAATCCGATATCTTAAGGTAATTCCGGCACATAATCAAGTGGTAGTAGCTCTCCGATTTTTTCATTTCCCCAACGGCCTTCAAAAATAATGGAGAGCGGGTTAATTAAATGGCCGTTTTTTTCAACCAGTGCGGGGGGCTCAAGCATAGATAAAATAGATACCTGAGGTATGTTTTTTTGTCCGGCCGAAAGAAACTGTGGTTCTTCATACTCTTTGCTATAAACAACATATATATGGTTACTGAAATCTATTTTATATATGTCTTCTGACGGGCTGATTACCTCTGATTCTTTCAGCGGTGTTCTTACCAGATACTGCACATGGCGGGCAAAACTGCTGGTAGGTAGTTTACTAAGCGTATGGTCGGCGCGAAGTTTAACATCGGCCGAGTCTATGATAATTTTTTCTTTTGATGCCTCTGTAACTATATTACCCAGGCTGTCTCTTTTTTCCGGAAACATCGGTACAAGAAATGTCTTCTTCTGCTCTCTAATCAGCTTGTGCATAGTATAGCCTTCTTCAACCAGTCGTTTATCAACCAATGCTTTAAAAAAGTGTTGCGTAGAGCCATAATAGGCGCGGTTACGGTTTTCAATCCACTCTTTCTTCTTTTTATTGCTTTTGGTTTGCATTTCTTCAAAGAAAGGGTATCCATAAAATGAAACATACTGTTGCCTCAAATGATAGCTGAAGTCTTCCAGCTGGTATTTAATTACATACCCTAGTTCTTTGTTTTCTATAATCAGGGGTTCATCTGCTTTAATAATCAATTCGGAATCGTCATTGCTTAGCCTGAACGACAACGCTTTTGGGTTTTTAAGTTTGCAGGCAGCCGAGAAAAGGGTTTTGCCCATAAAACCATCCTGAAACAAATGTATATACTTCTTGTAGCCGTCTTTAACTGTTTTTATGGTTACACCCTGTAACTCAATGGCATCAGGTTGTAACAGTAACAGCAAGGGTCTTTTCAGCGTATCGGCTTTAATTTGTAATGAAAATGTTCTATAACCTACAAAACTGATTACGAGGTCAATAGTACCACCCGGCACATTGTATAACTTAAACCGGCCTTTGTCGTCTGTTTGCTGGCCTTTGGTAGTATTGCTGATAAACACATTGGCAAAGGGCAATGGCTTTTTGTCTGAGGCATCAATAACCCGCCCTTCAATATTGAGCTGCCCCAGGCTTAGCACAGGGGCGCTCATTATCAAAAAGAAAAAGGCCGCAATCCGGTTCTTCATTTGTACTTCGGTAAGATTAATTTGTAATAATACTACAAAGGTAGAAACTAATTTCTTAGTTTCAGGTTAATTAAGGTTAAAATAGATTGTGATAGGTTTATGATAGGGCTTTATGGTTATACGTAAGATTTGAAATTTACCTGAGTTTTCTTAATATTGAATTAAAATTAATGAACTCATGGAAGAACAAAAGAAAATAACCAAGCACTATACCAATGAAGAATTAACGGTTGTCTGGCAACCGCACATGTGTATTCATTCAGCGATATGTTTTAAAGGCTTGCCGCATGTGTTCGACCCCCGCAAGCGTCCATGGGTTACACCTGAGAAAGAATCCGGCCAGATAATTATGGAGCAGATAGACAAATGCCCTTCTGGCGCTTTGTCTTATTTTATAAACGAGGTAGGAGAGAAAGAAAAACAAATTGACAGCGAAACCATTATTGAAACCACCAAAGATGGCCCCCTGCTGGTATATGGTAATATATTGATTAAAGATACGGAAGGAAACCTGACCAAAAAGCATAAAGTAACGGCGTTGTGCCGCTGCGGGGCTTCGGAAAACAAACCTTTTTGCGATGGCACCCATACCAAGATAGGTTTTACAGCATAAGCCTTTGAGGCATTTATAAAAACCAAAAGCCACTTGCATTAAACAGGTGGCTTTTGGTTTTTATAGCAGATATTTATCATTTATCGCTTTCTTTTTCAAGATCGGCTAAACGTCTTTTTTCTTCTCTGGCCGATATAATAATACTTACTTCATACAATATATATAAAGGGAATGCCACCAGTAACTGGCTGGTGATATCAGGCGATGGAGTGATAACCGCTGCCACAATCAGGATAACTACCACTGCATGGCGGCGATACGTTCTCATAAACTGAGGCCCTATGATACCAATCTTGGTCAAAACAAAAATGGCAATTGGTAGCTGGAAAGCCACACCGCAGGCCAGGGTAAGCGTAGCCAGCAATGAAATGTAAGAACTGATATCAAACTGGTTCTCAATGCTTTTGCTTATCTGAAAATTAACCAGAAAGTTAATAGCCAAAGGAGAAACAATAAAATACCCGAACATTACACCCGAAAAGAAAAGGAAGGTTACATAGAAAACCGCACCTCTGGCCGATTTCCGCTCGGTCATTTTCAGGCCGGGCTTAATGAAACGCCAGATTTCCCAGAAAACATAAGGAAACGCAAACACCAGACCTATAATAGCAGCCGAGGTAAAAGCCATAATAAACTGGCCGGATACCTCGCGGCTCATTAAACTAAACTGGAGTTTTTCTACACACAGGCCCGGGGCTCCTACAGCCTGCCCTAATTTACACATCATCCGGTAGGTCCAGAAATCAACTTTAGAAGGGCCCAGAATAACGGTATCGTAGATTTCCTCAATATAGACAAAAGCGAAAACCATAAAGAAAACAATAGCTGCAGCAGCACGAATCAGGTGCCAGCGAAGTTCTTCGAGGTGGTCAAGAAACGACATCTCTTTCCCTTCTTCTTTCCCTTCGCTTTCGCTATCATTATCGTAATCGTAATAAGGGGTTTGATCTAACGGCATCTTATTCAATAATTTTCTTTAGTGTACTTTTAGCGAGCTATTATTTTTTGGCGGTTGTGTCTTTTTCAACACTTATTTTGCCACTTTTTTTATCGTCAGCATATTTTTTATTCAGGCCTTCCAAAACTAGTTTGGTTATGTCAAGGTCTTCTTTGGCGTAAAGTACTCCGCCACCTTTAGAATAACCAATTACCATATCATATTTATCGCCGGCGTTAAATTCTTTCAGATATTCATGAATTTTGTTCAATATATCTTCGGTCTTTTTTCCTTCTTCCTGCGCCAGTTGTTGTGCATTTTTGTCACGATAGGCCATCAGGTTTTGTTCTTCCTGTTGCAATTGCATTTGTGTTGTTTGCGCCTGCTCTTGTGTCATGTGGCCTTGTTGGGCTCTTTGTTGGAAAAACTGAACTTTGTTCTGGAACGACCGGGCCTTGTTAGCTAAATCGTTTTCTAACTGGAATCTTTTATTTTCAGAAGCCTTCAAAATGTCTTTGTAATAATCATATTTGGTTAGCAGGGTGTCTGTATTTACATAAACAATACGGCCAGATGGCTGTTTGCCACCAGATGTTGTTGAAGTAGAAGCAGACTTGTCGCATCCCCAGGCAATAACAGAAACTAAAAGAACGAAAACTGAAAGTTTTTTCATGAGAAAATTAATTTGATGCACCACCGCTTGAGGCGCCATTAAAAAAGGTATTTAGATAAATTTTATGCAAATAAAGGTTGCAAAGATAGAAAAACCAAACTATTTAAGACTGACTATAAAGGCTTTTATTTGATTAGCTGCCTGAGCTGATAACCCGCCAGAGCCGAGAAGCCGCCAACAAGACCGCCGATAAGCGCCATAATCAGAAAAAACGATACTGAAAACGGAATACTGTTAAGGAATTTGAGGTTGTCGGCAAATAGATTGCCTATTCTGTCGAGCATAAGGCCGTCATGTGTTATGTTCAGATAGGCTGCATAGGCTATCCATAATGTGGCAATGGCGCCTGCTCCGGCCAGCCATGCTCCTTTACCTGATTTCGAGGTAAACATGCCTACCAAAAAGGCGATAGGTGCAATGACCCACCACGGAAGAAAAAACTGTGCAATGGCACTGATAACGAGAATTCTGATATATGTCATGAGATAACTTCGTTTTATAATTAAATGATAAGCTAATAGCGACTCTTACTATTACTTAGCTGTTATTTTAGTGCTTGATACAATTCTACTGCTCTTTTCAGTTTTGTTTTTCATAAAGAGCAGTTCGTTCAACTCGCCTTTAGCCCATTTGTCAATCATATTGTCGTAGTAAGGGCTACCGGGGTCACCAGATTGGCCACCGGGGTATAGCCCATACGCTTTAGGCCATTCTTTATCTAGTTGCACCACCATTCTCCACGACGGCCCGTGGGTTTCTGAAGTAGCATTTACAATACCCGGGCCACCGCCATTTGGTATGTCTTGTCTGCCAAAGCCGGCTATTCTGCCCAGATGGTTAATGTCAGTACTTTTTACTTTGGTCCATGCCCAGGTTTTGGTATCAAACGGGCCCAGTTTAGCAGTTAATGAGTCAATTGTTGCTTTAAAGCTACCTCTTACAATATCCTGCATGGTTTCTACTTTACCGGTAGTAGTTACGTTATCAAACCATTTGGCATTGGGCTGGTTCTTTATCATGTCCCAGGTGCGGTCTCTGGTTGGTTGAGCCATTATCGCTTCAGTATTTTTGGTCGGAAACTCATCTTCCCATACCCATGCTCTCAGTTCTTTTACCCATCTTTCAAAAATGGTCGGGCCAATTTCGTTAGCATCGTTTCTCATGTTCCATCTGGCAAGGGTTTCATAAGCTGCATTGTTTTTATTGGCGGGGTCTTCAGCCAGTATTTTTAGTATATCTGGCAATACCCGGCGTGCCTCCACATTGAAATTATCGTTCTGTACCGAACGCAGACTATCTACTGTTGCCTGTTGCATGGCAGTAAGGCGTTCATTAATGCGCAGGCCTCTTTCTGCCGGAGCGAATTTCCAGCCTAAATAATATGGATAGGTAGGGTCGGTAGAAAACTGATTAGCCGAACTCACAAAACCCCGGGGCGGATTTTTAACTGTTGGGTTCTGGTCTGCCGGTATCCATCCCTGCCAGTCATGCGCCGGGTTTGAGCCGTCTAGGATAAACTTGCCCTGTTCTTTCCATTTTAAAGGAAGTTTCCCATTCGGGGTTATGGCAATATCATTGTGGTTGTCGGCAAAAACAAAGTTTTGTGCAGGCGCTTTATAGTAGGTTAGCGCTTTGCGGTAGTCGTCGTAGTTTTTGGCTTTATTCAGGTAATAGAACCCGAGCAGGTCAGTATTGTCTTCAATATGGCCAACCCATTTCATGGCGTGGCCTATGGGTACGTTTTTACTGAAACTGTTGTCTTCTGCATGGTTGTATAGTATCGGGCCATGATGCGTATAAACAAGGGTATCTTTTAAAGGCTCAGCCTTGCCTTTTATTTTAAACTCTTCAATAACGGTGGTTGTAGGTTTCCAGGCGCCGTTATACCAGTATTCTTTCATGGTTTTATCCCTGAATTTTATCTGGTAAAAATCCATAACATCAGAGCCCACATTGGTTACACCCCAGGCTATGTCTTTATTGAACCCGATAGTAACGCCGGGTGCGCCCGGCAAACAGGCACCGTAGACATTCATGGTTGGGGTTGAGAGTTGTATCTGGTACCAAATAGAAGGCAAGGTTAATTGCAAATGCGGATCGTTGGCCAAAATAGGTAGCCCGCTGGCTGATTTACTGCCACCAACTGCCCAGTTGTTGCTACCTATTTCTGGTGCTGGTGAGGCAATGTTATAAGCTACCTTGCCTTCTTCTTCTGGTTTGGCAGCAATATCGGCAGGTACAGGCGGTACCGGTACGGGTGTAAACTCCCACTTGGTGCCTACCGGTATAATGGGCGATTCTATTACGGGGTAATTGGGAAACAGCTCTTTCACGACATCGGCACCATATTTGGCCAGCACATGGCTCATCCTGAAATCATCGCTTCCGCCGTTCAGAACATTGCGCATGTTCATCAGCATCAGAACTGTTTTGTACGGAGCCCATTCTTCCGGCTTATACCCGATAATTTTGTATTCTACCGGCAAATCTTTATAAGATAATTGCCTGATATATGCGTTTACCCCGGCGGCGTATGCTTCCAGAATTTTAAGTGCGGTATCGCCTTTTTTGTAGCTTGCGGTAATTTTCTTTGCGGTTTCTGCCATACCCAGGCGCCTGTTGTAGCGGTCAAGTTGTAAGGCTCTGTCACCAACTACTTCGGTCAGTCTACCGGCAGCAGCCAACGTATAAAACTCCATTTGCCAGAGGCGGTCTTGTGCAACCATATAGCCTTGCGCAAAGTAGAGGTCATCTTCGTTCTGTGCAAAAATGTGAGGCACGTGGTTGTCGTCGAAAACAACGGTTACTTCGTCTTTTATACCTTCCAGTTTTAATTCGTCAGCCGAAAGTTTTGTGCCGCCATTTTGCCAGAATCCCTCAAAGGGGTTGAATAGTTTCCCCAGTGCCGGTAAAGCGCCTAAAGGATTGTTAAAGACGTAAGTCAAGCCAGCAGCCAGCAAAAGACTTACAATAAACCTGATGAATTTCATAGATGAATTAGTAATTGTATCGGTAGGAATATGGTTAATGGTTTGTTTAAGCTGGTTAGCTCATTTGAAAGCCTTTAGAAACTTATCTTTTTAAGGCTTATGAGCTGGTTTTTTACGTTGCGAATGTAAAAAAAAGAATTGATGATTTTATTATTTGTTTAATTTTTAGGATTTTTTTAATAATGCCCTAACCTGCTGGTGCAAACAAAACAGGCTCAACCGATTATTATACCGATTGAGCCTGTAAAAAGGGCTATACTACCTATTAGTTTTGCATTAGTTTCTCAAGAATCATTTTCCAATCCTGATAAACATCCTCATAAGCGGCAACATCTTGCGCTGTTGGCTCAATTACTTTCAGTTTTATCAGTTTACTCATGGCTTCCTTAGGGGTGCTGTAATACTGCACGCCATAACCGGCACCCAGTGCCGCGCCTTTGGCGCCATCGGTATCATACAGTTCTATTGGTGTATTGGTTACATTTACCAGTGCATTGCTGAAAACATCACTCAAAAACATATTGGCCTTGCCTGCTCTGATAACCTTTGGCTCTACACCATTGGCCTGCATAATACCAAAGCCATAGTTCAATGAAAAGGCGATTCCTTCTTGCGATGCACGGAAAATATGCGCCTGCGAATGTGTGTTAAAATCAAGATTATGGAATGAGGCACCCAGCATACGGTTGTTCAGCATACGTTCGGCGCCGTTGCCGAATGGCATTACCAGAAGCCCGTTACTGCCAATTGCTACCTGTGCCGCCTGGTTATTCATTTCGGGGTAGCTCAGGTTTTTGCCAAAATTATCTTTTACCCAACGGTTTAAAATACCTGTGCCATTTATACAAAGCAGAATACCTACTCTGTTTTCGCCGCCTATCTGGTGGTTTACGTGGGCAAACGAATTGATTCTCGACTGGCTGTCGAATGAAATCTGGTCGCTTACGGCATACACCACCCCTGAGGTGCCAGCGGTTGCTGCAATTTCGCCCGGATTCAAAACATCCAGTGAAAGCGCGTTGTTAGGCTGGTCTCCGGCTTTGTAAGTTACCGGAACGCCTACTTTGATGCCTAATAAATCTGCTATTGTGTTTGTAACTTTTCCGTGTTCACTGAAAACCGGTTTAATATCCGGTATAATGCTTTCATCAAAGCCATAGTAATTCATTAAATCTTTTGAAACTGCATTGGTACGGAAATCCCAGAAGATACCTTCCGACAAGCCTGAGTTAGAAGATGTAATTTCATCAGTCAGTTTCATGGCTATGTAATCGCCCGGCAGCATAATTTTATCGCATTGCTCAAAAATGTGCGGTTCATTGGCTTTTACCCATGCCAGTTTTGATGCCGTAAAATTGCCCGGAGAATTCAGCAGTTGGTTCAGGCACTTTTCCTCGCCTATACCACTAAATGCCTTTTCTCCAATCTGAACGGCACGGCTGTCGCACCAGATGATAGACGGTCTCAATACATTTTTATTTTTATCAACCATTACCAGCCCGTGCATCTGGTAAGCAATTCCTATGGCGCCGATGTCCTGCGGATTAAAACTACTTGACGCACTTACTCTTTTTATGGCCTCAACAGTGTTGTTCCACCACATTTCAGGGTCTTGCTCGGCCCATCCGGCTTGGGGCGACGAAATTGGCGCCTCAATATCAGGGTACTGAGCAGATGCAATTACTTGTTGGGTGTCGGCGTCTACGACTGATGCCTTAATGGAAGAAGTACCGATGTCAATTCCGAGGAGTAGCATGTTAAATTTTAGATTGAATTTTAATTGTCAAAGTTACACTTTTAGAGTAGCAAAAGCAAATCTGATATTTACACAGGATTTGCTAAATTTGAACAAATATATTAAAAACATGCAGGCACTCGTTGAACACTTTCAGAAGTATATCCCTCTTAATGAAGCCGAATTGAAGTTACTGGCCGACAGGCATAAGACGCGTAAAGTCAAAAGAAAACAAATGATATTGCAGGAGGGTTTTGTCTGTAAGCATTATACATTTGTGGTATCGGGTTGCTTTAAAATGTATGGGGTTGATGATAAAGGCTATGAACACAATATTCAGTTTGCAGCCGAAAGTGACTGGATTGCAGATATTGGCAGTTTCCACAGTCAGAAACCTAGTAAATTGTTTATTGAAGCTATTGAACCTGCCGAAATTATTCAGATAGAGCAACAGGATTTATATTTTCTGTATATTAATGTTCCTAAGCTTGACCGTATTTTTAAAGTTATTATCGAAAACAAGTATGTAGAACTACAAAATAGGGTTTTACAAAACTTTAGCTCCACAGCAGAACAACGCTACCTCAGCTTTCTTGAGCAATACCCCAATCTTGCCAATCGCCTACCTAATACACAAATCGCCTCCTATCTGGGTATTACACCTGAGTTTTTAAGCAGAATACGTAAAGAGTTAAGCAAGAAGTAATCCTTTTCTTAAGCTACATTAAGCGTATTTCTTAATATAGGTCAAGGGTGTAATCGTTATGCACTCGGTAATTTTGCATTATCAAATTAATCAAAAATAGTTAAGATAATGCAAACAACAACTTCAAAAGTAGCTATTATTGGTCTTGGGAATATAGGCCAAGTTGTAGCAAAAAACCTCGTAAACAATAATCATTCTGTCATTGTAGCAGATAGAAATACTGAAAAATCTACCAACATAGCCGAACAATTAGGCAGCTTGGCAAAACCCTTAAGTATTGGAGAAGCTATAAGAGAGGCTGACATTATTGTATTAGCAGTTTGGTTTTCGGCTATTAAAGAAGTTTTCTATCAATATGAAGCTCTTCTGCAAGGCAAAATTATCATTGACCCTTCCAACCCAATAGCTCCGAATGAGAAAGGTGGTTTTGATAAAATTATTGGAGAGAACGAATCTGCCGGACAAATCAATACTTCTATTTTGCCACAAGGCGCCAGACTCGCTAAAGCATTGGGTACATTAGGTGCTGCTTCTTTAGCCAACGCTGTCAATCAGGAGCCTGCATCAGTATTATTTTATGCCACAGATGATACCGTTATTAATGAAACAGTAGAAAATTTTATACAAGCCAATGGTTTTGCACCTGTGCGAGTTGGTGGTTTAGACCAATCAATCCGGATTGAGGTATTCGGCGATTTACATGAGTTTGGTGCATTAGGTAAAACCGTAACTGTTGAAGAAGCTAAATCTAAAATCTAATATTTTATCAATGAAGTTAAATCTGATTGTAATACTCACTCTTTTGTTTTGTTGCCCGTTTGTTAAGGGGCAACAAAACCCGAGACAACCCTATGGTGCTAATGCTCCCGCAGGGCATTATGTGCGGGCAGACGACGCTAAAATTTATTATGAAGTATATGGCAGCGGACAGCCCATTGTATTGCTGCATGGCGGAGGATTCGGTTCTACCATTGAAATGGCGAGATTTATCGATAGTCTGAAAACAAGGTATCAGGTAATTGCTATATCTACCCGGGGGCATGGCATATCTGAAATAGGTACAAAGCCTGTTACCTATGAGCAGAAAGCGAATGATGTGATGGCTGTTATGAATGCGGTAACGCAGAGACCTGTCATTATTCTCGGTTTTAGCGATGGCGCTTACACTAGTTATAAAGTGGCAAGTATGTATCCTGAAAGGATTACGAAAGTTATAGCCATTGGTGCAGGTGAACAAGTGCCGGGCTTGCGAAAGGTTATTTTAGATGTTAATGAGGCAACTAAATTAGATAAAGCCTTTATTACTCAACAAAAGTCGCTCATGCCTCAACCGGAAAGACTGCAGGAGTATTGGACAAACCTTACCCATTTTTATAATACCATGTCGGCTAGCAAAGAATTATTTGCCAGTATTAAATGCCCGGTGCTTTTGATATCCGGAGAACTTGACCGCAATGCCCCTTTACCTACTGTTATCAATGCCTATAACATGATACCCAAATGTCAGCTCGGGATTATCCCGAATACCGGGCATGTAGTTTTTTTAGAAAACTTTGGTGCTGTGTGGGCATGTATGGTACCCTTTTTGAATAACTAGTATAAAGTTAAAAATATGCAAAAACTCATTCTGTTATTTTTCTCTCTTTCATTTGCAATTGTTGCGCAAGCACAAACAATCGGATTTAAAAGGGGTAATCTTATATCTAATCAGGTATCGTATGTCATCGAGAAATGGAATGGTACAGAAGTGGTGAAAGTTGTGAAGGATTCCGCCATTAAGGCAGTCGATGAACCTACATTTGTACGTATGAAAGGAGTAGACTTCACAAATGGAATTATTGAAGTAAAAGTTTTGAGTCGTCTATTGAAGAATGCTCCGGCAATGGCAAGGGGTTTTATAGGTATTGCTTATAGAATTGATGAAAGTAACTCAAAATACGAAAGTATTTATATTAGGCCAACTAATGGTAGGGCTGATGACCAGGTAAGGCGTAATCATTCGATACAATACTATTCATATCCCGATTTTAAATTTGACAGGTTAAGGAAAGAATCCCCGGAAAAATATGAAAGCTATGCAGATATGGGCCTGAATGAATGGATAAGTATGAAAATCGTCATTAAGGCTCAGGAAGCAAGGTTATACTTAAACAATGCAAAACAACCCTCACTGATTGTAAAAGATATGAAATACGGCACCACCTCTGGTGGAATTGGTTTGTGGGTCGACGTAGGAACAGAAGGTTATTTTAAGGATTTGAAGATTACGAAATTATAACGGTGCTGGCACAAGGCCTATATTTTCGTATCTCTCCAATTTTTCATCTACCTTTGCCTCCTTAATACAGATGAATTGTGCAAAATAATTATTATTTCTTAAGGCAGCTTACCGGGCAGATTGAAACCAGAATCAGCGGATTGAAACTGATGGAATGTTTCAGTCAGGAGAAAGACGAACTGGTGTTGGGCTTTGCTGCTGCCCGTGGAAAAAAGAAGAATTATAAGGAGTTTTATATAAAAGCCGTTGTTTTCCCTGATTTCTCGTGTCTCTATTTTACCGACCAGTTTGAAAGGGCCAGAAAAAACAGCATTGGTTTATTCAATCAACTCATTGATTTAGAGGTAACGGGTGTCCGCCAGTTTCTGAACGAACGCTGTTTTGCCATTGAGTTTGAGCAGGGGTTTTCGCTGCTTTTTAAAATGTACGGCAATCGCTCCAATATTATTCTGTGTGGCAATGGCGAGGTAATAGACCTTTTCCATAGCCGAATTGTAGCCGATAAAAATCTGAATGTCGGTGCTTTGGACCGACCGATTGACCAGTCTTATGAGGCATTCCTCGCGAATAATCAGGATTATAAGAAGCTATTCCCAACCTTCGGGAAACTGGTGAATGCCTTTCTTGAGCAGGAACCTATCACTTGGGAGAACATACAAAAAGTGGTGCATCAACTGGAGTATCCGAGCTATTATCTCATACGCTGGCAGCATGAACTTCACCTGTCTCTTCTACCGATGGCTGATGTACTGCAAACCTTTCAAGAACCCATTGAGGCCATCAATGTATTTTATGTTCAATACAACAAAGTAAGTACGCTTGACAAAGAAAAGGCCGATATACTCCGGAAACTGAATAAAGAGAAAAAGCAGACCGAACTGTATTTAAAGGATGCTTACCAAAGACTGGAGACGATTGACTCTGCCATCAAGAATGAAGAAATAGGCCATATTTTAATGGCCAATCTGCATCAAATACCTGAACGGGCAGAAAAAGCCGAGCTTTTTGATTTTTATCGCAATCAGGATATTAGCATTAAACTGAGAGCGGATTTAACGCCTCAAAAAAACGCTGAAAATTTTTATCGCAAGGCTAAAAATGAGAAAATAGAGATTGAGAAAATCATGGAGAACATTGAAAACCGTGAAGAACTTTTGAAAAGTCTCAACCTGCACATTGAAAAAATTGAAGAAGCCGAACACCTGAAAGCCCTGCGTACTTATCTGAAAACCCATAAGCTCAGCCGTAATACTACACAGGCTATATCTTACAAAGATTTATTCAAGCGGTTTGAGGTAGAAGGTTTTGAAATACTGGTGGGCCGCAACGCTAAAAACAACGATGTGCTTACCCAACAGTATGCCTATAAAGAAGACCTTTGGCTGCATGCGAGAGATGCGCAGGGGTCTCATGTTTTGGTAAAATACAAAGCGGGTAAGAAGATTCCGAATTCTGTGAAAGAAGCAGCGGCCTCTCTGGCTGCCTATTTTTCTAAAAGGCGTAATGAGACCCTGGCACCGGTTATACTTACCCAAAAGAAATTTGTACGCAAAACCAAAGATTTAGCCGAAGGGCAGGTTATTGTAGAAAAAGAAGAAGTAGTTATGGTAGAACCGAAATTGCCTGATATCTCATGACTTTCAGAAACAGGCTTCAATATCTGTTAGTTAAAAAATTACAGGTTTCTAACCGGCAGGCCTTGCAAATAATTCTTTCAGGCCATGTTTTGATTAATGGAAGTGCCGTTAAAACCAATGTAGAGTTAAGTCAGACCGATGAGGTGATTTATAATAATGAAGTGCTGAAAGCAGCAAAAAAACTCGTTTACGTGGCTTTTTACAAACCCAGAGGTATAGAAACAACATTGAATGCCGCTATACCTCATAATCTGAAAAACATTCTGCCCTTTGAAGAAGAGCTTTTCCCTGTAGGCAGGCTTGACAAGGAATCGGAGGGGCTATTGCTACTTACCAACGATGGCACACTTTATGACAAAGTGCTGCGGAACGAAAACAAAACTGAAAAAGAATATATTGTAACAGTAGATAAAGAAATTGACGGCTATTTTCTGAAAACTATGGCAGGCGGGATTAAGATTATGGGAAAAACAACCTTGCCATGTACTATAGAAAAACTGGATGCTTTTACCTTCAGAATCACTTTGGTGCAGGGGCTTAACCGACAAATACGGCGTATGTGTTATAAACTGCACTATGAAGTGCTGAAACTCATGCGGGTAAGAATTGGCACTCTGGAATTAGGAGATTTGCAACCCGGGGGGTATAAGGTGCTGGATGGTTTTCAACTATAATTCTTATGGCTTATCAACAAAAAAAGACCACCCTTCAGGGCAGTCTTTTTTAAGAATATAGTAATAGACAAATACTATTCGTCTTTATCAACTAAACCATCCTGGTCGCCGGGTTTGGTATCCATCAATGCATCAGCGTCAACGGCTACAGTTGCCTTGATTTTCTCTTCCAGCTCAGCCAATAGCTCAGGGTTATCTTTCAGCATATCTCTTACGCCGTCGCGACCCTGGCCTAATTTACTGCCATTATAAGAGAACCATGATCCTGCTTTTTTAACAATTTCCAGGTCTACGGCAAGGTCAAGTATTTCGCCTGCTTTAGAAACCCCCTGGCCGTAAAGAATATCAAATTCTACAACTTTAAACGGTGGCGCCACTTTGTTTTTCACCACTTTCACTCTTGTGCGGTTACCTAGCACTTCGTCGCCGTCTTTTATGGCTCCTATACGGCGGATATCAATCCTTACCGAAGCATAGAATTTAAGTGCGTTACCACCGGTGGTTGTTTCAGGGTTACCGAACATGACACCGATTTTATCACGCAACTGGTTGATGAATATGCAGCAACAGCCCGTTTTATTAATGGTACCTGTCAGTTTACGCATGGCTTGAGACATCATACGTGCCTGCAGACCCATCTTGCTGTCGCCCATTTCGCCTTCCAACTCAGCTTTTGGCACCAAAGCCGCTACCGAGTCAATCACGCAAATATCAATTGCGCCTGAGCTAATCAGGTGTTCGGCAATTTCCAATGCCTGCTCGCCGTAATCTGGCTGAGATATAAGCAGGTTTTTGGTATCAATGCCCAGTTTCTGTGCATAAACTCGGTCGAACGCATGCTCTGCATCAATAAAGGCGGCTATGCCACCGCTTTTTTGCGCTTCGGCAATTGCCTGCATGGCAAGGGTTGTTTTACCTGATGATTCAGGCCCATAAATTTCAATGATACGTCCTTTCGGAAAACCATTCACGCCCAGGGCAAGGTCAAGGCCAAGAGAACCTGTAGAAATAGATGGAATCTCTAAAACTTTAGTATCGCTCAGGCGCATAATTGTACCTTTACCAAAGGTTTTATCTATTTTCTCCATGGTCGTCTGGAGAATCTTCAATTTGTCGCTGTTGTTTTCTTTTTCTGCTGCCATTATTTATTGTTATTGAAAATTATATACTAAGTTGTCAGATTAATAAATTATTTCTTGGGTGCATTGAGTGCAGGCGGTATGCATTTTTCCTCAATTAACCGCTGAAAATTTGCTAATAAATCCGACACTATCAACACATCTTTGATTTTTTTGTCGGCTTCCTGCTGTCTCGCCATTTTCAGCAGGTCGAAACAGTAGAAACGGTTTTGTTTTTTGCTCAATGCAGTTTTCATAATTTTATTCACAAATTTGGGTTTTGCTATTAATATTCAGCTTGAACTTATTTCTCCAGTATGCCTTTTAGATTATTCAGTCCGGTTTCAAAGTCTTTGCCAATCATCTGGTTCATGCTCATAAAAACAAGCGTCAGATTGGTTGGATACTCCATTTTTCCTGAAAAACCCCATTTTACTTTGGTATGCGTTGAATCTACGCTTTCGGTAGCCATATAGGCATTGGCGCTTGATTCAAACGGCTCAATAAAACGGAGCATATAATCTATTCTTTGGCCTTCTACTACATTTATAATGGTTTGTTCGCCAGTACCTACATCTTCGTTTTTACTTTGCCAGGCCGACACAAAACCTGTGGTTCCGTCTGTTCCCTTAAAGGTCTTTTTCATGTGAGGGTCCATACTTGCCCAGACACTGAAATTGTTCTGGTTTTTCAGATACTTTACATAGTTAAAAACCTCAGCTTTGGGTTTGTTTATAATCACTTCTTTTTCTACAGTGTAGTCTTCTTTAACAAACATAGCCGCAACAAGCGCAAGAGCAATAATGCCGATTACAGCAAAAAGGATGATTTTAAGCGTTTTCATTTCAGGAATAATTTTAAGGTTAATATTTATCTGTAAACAATAGGTGCTAATGAATATTTTCCAACCTTTTCCCGCTTTACTCAATCTATGCTCTTGTGTCTTGCTAATAATTTAAAACTAACCCGCTATGCCTGTTTTCCGTTTTTTTTATTTACTTTCCTATCTTTAAGAAAGTATATCTATACGGCTGATTAGTTTTTTAAAGGAACTTTATAAAAAAAATACAATCAGTGTTTTTGTTGTTTTTTGCCTGTTTTAAAACTTTCTGTCATGCCGGATTTATTTATTTGTTACGCTTGATTACAATACAAAGATATATAAAATATGAATATTGCACACTTAAAAAATGATAAACGGTTTTTTTTAATGATGAACGGATTTTATAATTGGAAAATTTTTTGTATGACATTTTTGCTTGCCATCTCCTTGAAACTGCAGGCCCAGACCAATACAACATCGCTCGAGGATACCTATTCTTATAGTAGGTCTAAACTTGGAAAAGTTCAATTCAGGTTTTCGGCGTTAAGCTATGTGAGAAACAACGAATATTTTAATTATATAGCAGACGGCTACACGCTTTTAGGTACTTATATAAACCCCAGAATAAGTTATCAGCCACATGAAAAAGTACTGTTAGAATTGGGCGGATTTGCCCGTAAAGACTTTGGCGCGAAAGGACTTAAAGACCTTGAACCTACTTTTACTGTGCTTATTAAACAGAATAACTGGCAGTTTCTGATTGGTAATCTCGATGCCAACATTAACCACCGGATGATAGAACCCATGATGAGTTTCGAGCGCTTGGTTACTAATCCGCTTGAACGTGGAATACAGGTTAAATACAATAAGACAGGTACCATTGGCAAAACAGACATAAAAGATGAAACATTTTTTGATTCCTGGATTGATATGCAACAAAGTACCAGCCCCGGACAAACCCGTCAGGAGTATATCTGGGGAGGCACGTCTTTTATAAGCCCTGGTGTAATGGTGAAGGGCTTTAAACTGAAAGGGCTGGTACAGGGTAGTATCTATCATATGGGCGGGCAGAATATTCAGTCAACTCAGCCGGTACGCACACTATTCAATAGTGCAGTAGGGGTAAGGGTACAGAAAGAACTAACCAAGACGCAGACACTGACAGCCGATAATTATTATGTAAGCTATTATGAGTCGCCTTTTCAGGGAAGCGCCTATTACCTGAACAGCTATTGGCAGAATCCTAAATATCAGGTTGGGGTAAGTTATTGGTTTGGCCATTTTTTCAATTCGCCAATGGGTAACGATTTGTTCCAGTCATACTCGCGTAAATTTGGGTATTCAGACTGGTACGAAGCCTACCGTAGCATTCTGCTTCTGAGATTGGTAAGAGACTGGAAAGTGATAGACGGGTTAAATGTTTCGTTACGCGTTGAGCCTCATTACGATGTACAGAATGGCAAGTTTGAGCATTCTGAAGGCCTTTATGTTAAATATAACTTGCCATGATAGCTTTTAAAGCCGGGAGTTAATTTTCCCGGCTTTATTAGTACTAAAATCTTATTTTGATTTTTGCTTTCCAGGATTTGTATATACCGCAACCCCATTTTTTAAGACCATCTCTACTTCATACAGGCTTCTTGCAAAATCATTTTCAAGATCTCTGTTGAAAAACACAATATCAGCTTTCATGCCTTTTTTTTTATATCTCCGATGCTTTCAGATGCGCCGAGGGCTTTAGCGGCATTAACCGTGGCATATTGCAATACTTCAGTGACCGGAATGCCCGCCTCATGATATGATAATATTACACCTACGGCGCCTTTGACACGGGGTAAGGCATCAATGTTGAGGTAATAATCAGAGCCTGCTACAATGGTAACGCCCTTGCTTACCGCACGATTCAGCCTTTCATGTACGCTTTTCAGAAAACTATTAGCATAATTTTCGGCCTCTTTACCTTTCATACCCACGCCATCTACCAGAATCATGGCCTGCTCTTTGGTTACATCTGTCGGCACCAGATAGGTGCCGCGTTTAGCCATCAATTCAAGCGTGCTGTCAGATAAGACGTAGCCATGCTCAATGCCATTGACACCCGCCATAACGGCATCCCGCGCCGATTCGTCATAAGTAGCATGTGCAGTTACAGGAATACCGTTTTCATGCGCAGTTTTTACAATAATACCAATTTCGTCAGGAGCTAAAACACGGTTATCAGTATTCATACAAACTTTTATCACATCTATACCCATTTTTATGTGTTCAAGCACAGCAGCCCGTGCATCATCAGCGCCTTTTACAACTCTGTATTCCTGTTTAATAACAAAACTGTCGGCAGGGGCCAGTTTACCAAACTGACCACCCAGAGGGCTAATAATAGGCCCCGATATGTACAAGGTTGGTGCGGTTGTTCCGGTTAGTTGTTTTTTAAGTGCAAGGTCCAGATATTGCCCTGAATTACCCAGATCCCTTAGCGTTGTCAAGCCTGCCTCCAGATTTTGTCTCGCAAATTCCTGTCCCTTCTTCAGGCGTTCTGCCACTGCCAGTTTTGAGCCTTCCACCATGCCATCAGCCGTCTGTTTCTGGTGTAGTAACAAATGGCTGTGCATATCAATTAGCCCCGGAGTGGCTGTGCAGTTACTTAAATTAATGATTTTTGTTCCTTTCTTTTGAGCTACCTGAGCGCCTACATCTTTAATAATGCCGTTTTCAATAAGTATTTTCTGATTGGTAACGAACTTCTTATGTTCGGCATCATATAGTTTCCCTACCTGAATGAGGTAATTGCCGGGTTTTTGTGCCGAGGAGACCAACGATATAAAAACGAGAATGAAGGATAGATACGGACGCATTTTATTGAGGTTATGTTGATTGATAGATGTTCAAAATAAAGAAATAGTTGCATTGGCTATATGTACTGTAAACGAAAAAACGTTTTCCAGACCGGAAAGATAATCCTTCCTGTGGTCATGAAAAACGTTTTTTTTTATTTAGTGTTTTCCGGCTTGCCTGATGGTAGCCATTATACAGCCTACTTCTTTAATATAGCTTGTATAGGCTTACCCACACAACCGCTCGGCTCCTGAATTTTAAGCAAGGCGGCAAGCGTAGCGGCAATGTCTGATATATAGGTTTGTTCGGTAGTTTCTCCTGCAGGTATATTCCAGCCATACCATAAAAGTGGTACGTGGCGGTCATATTGCCACATAGTGCCATGGGTGGTGCCCTTTTTGCTTCCGCTATGGAACCAGCCCGGCTCCAGCAGAATCATAAAATCGCCACTGCGTTTAGGGTTATATACGTTTTCAACCAGTGTTTTATAAAACGGCGGGATAACCGTATTGGCCATATCATGGAAGTTAACCACCTGATAAACCGGCGAACCCAATGAAATCAGTTCTTCTTTTACCAGTTTGAACATATCGTTCATGCTCACATTGTTTTTCTTCATCAGTTCACGGTTCATGGTCAACTGATAATTATCTGTAGACAATATCCATTTGCCGGGGCCGTATTTCTCTGTAATTCGGCCATTCAGATAGTTTACTTCTTTTGAGCCTTCCCAAACACCACCGGGCAATTTATTTTTACGTAAAAAAGCCGGTATATCAGCCGCAGCGTGGTCGGCAGTCAGAAAAACCGTGTAGGTGCCTTTTCCTAGCGTGGCATCCAGATAATTAAGAATTTCTTCAATGTCTTTGTCAAGGCGCAGGTAGGTATCTTCGGTTTCAATAGAATGCGTTCCGGTGGCATGGCCTACGTAGTCTGGTGAAGAGAAACTCACACAAAGGAAGTCGGTATATTGGCCCTGGCCCATTTTCTCGTTTTTCAATGCAGCCAAAGCTATTTCTTTGGTCATGTTATTGCCGAACGGAGAAGTAAGAATGGCATTGTTATTATTGATAGCATGCGGAAAAACCGGCAGTTTCTCACCACTCATTACGTTTTCATATTCCTGATTATCTTCATCACTTTCAGTGTACTGCTCAATCGGGAATAACGTGTTCCATTTCTGGCTTTTGTAATAGTCTGGCAATTTTCTGGCGTTAAACGCTTTTGCCCATTCCGGCAGTTCTTTCATGTAATAGGTACTCGTAATCCAGTTGCCCGATTTGCCATCAAACCAGTAAGCCGCATTGGCCGAATGCCCCGCCGGAAGAATACCTCCACGGTCTTTGGCGGCAATACCAATTACTTTAGATTTAAACTGCGTAGCCAGACGCAACTGGTCGGTAATGGTTGTGGTTTTCATATTCACCGGCGACCGCTTGCCTTCTGTGCCGGCTATGTCGGTTCCTACGGCAGTTACCGTTGTGTCTTCGGCCACATAGACTACTTTATTAAGAAAAGGGTCATACCAGTCATTGCCTATAATGCCATTCACGGCCGGTACTGAACCCGTATATACCGCAGCGTGGCCTGGGCCTGTTATGGTGCTGGCATAATGATAATGGTTATTGCGGCAGTTAAAGCCCTGATTCATCAGTCGTTTAAAGCCTCCGTTGCCATATTTACTGTAATAACGCTCCAGGTAGTCATAGCGCATCTGGTCAACCATAATGCCCAGCACCAGTTTAGGTTTGGCAGGTGTGGCTGCCTTCTGTGGTTTTTGTGCTAAGACAGGCAGGCTTAACAACAGTAGTAGATAGATAAGACGTTTCATTGATTAAAATTTATTTATAGAATATTATTGGTGTTACGGATTGAACAGGGTTCAAAATTATAAATCTTCTGGATGCTTTTTCAAACATTCGACGCTAATTTTGTGTTAAGAAGACGATAACGAAAATTTTATAGATTTAAACCTAAAATAACCGCACTAAAATGTTTTTAATAAAAGTGGCAATTGTAGCAGGCACTTTCTGCTTTATGGAATTTATGGCCTGGTTCTCGCACAAATATATTATGCACGGCTTCGGCTGGAACTGGCACAGAGACCACCATAATCACCACAAGGGTTTTTTTGAAAAAAACGATTACTACGCCATTGTTTTTAGTATTGTGGCTGCTTCAACCATTATTTATGGCGATTTGAATCCTGACTTCTGGTACCTTACCTGGATAGGCGCAGGCGTTACCTGCTATGGCGTAGCTTATTTTGTTTTTCATGACATCATCGTGCACAGAAGAGTAAAAATAAAGTTTGTGGCCAAAAACAAGTATCTCAAAAGAATTATTAATGCGCATTATGTGCACCACAGGGTACATACCAAAGAGGGCGCCGAGGCATTCGGGTTTTTGTATGCTCCACCCAAATATGAACCCAAAAAACGGGATTGAGTTCTTTATTTCAGGCTTTCCCAGCATATCAGGGCTAAATCACCTATAATTTTTTCTGCCTGGCTCATTTCGCTAAAACCTTCAACAAATACAGATAATATAAACGGGTTGCCGGTATAAACAATACCGGCATCTCCACGTACATAGCTCAATTCTCCTGTCTTATGGGCTATGGCCACCTGCTTGGGCAGGTATCTTGGTATGGTGGTGGTATCGGCACAGTTTTTCAGTATTTCCAGCATTTCTTTACACAAAGCCGGTGTTGCTACTTTGTTGTTGTAAATTTTACGAAGCAAATCGTTAATTTCTACCGTATTTACATAGTTTTCCCGGCCTTGTCTGGCGGCCAGTGTATCCATCATTATACGGTTCAGGCGGGTATGCGTACTACCCAGCCTTATTAAATTATCATTAATTGCTTTCATGCCTACTTCTCGTATCAGCACATTGGTAGCTGTGTTATCGCTAGAATGTATCATCTCCTGAGCCAGTTCTCTGAGCGTAAAATCCTTGCCATCAGGCATACCGGCTATAATGCCTGAGCCTCCGGTTTTATCTGCCGCGGTTAGTTTATAAATTTTAGTCAGTTCTATTTCCTGCTTCCCTGCCTGTTCCATCAGTTCTATCAGAACAGGTATCTTAATCACACTCGCAGCCGGTACTTTTGCTTCAGGTCTGAAAGCAAAATACCTATGCCCTGTAACGCTCTCTACTACCATAGATACTTTTATTGTTGCCGGAAGCTGCCGCAGGTAGTCATTCAGTTTATTTACGTCTATACTCTTTTGCATGGATTGTTGCCCGTATGCAATGGCTGAAAAAACGAACAAAAGCGGGAATAATAAATGTATTTTCATTTTATTTTGAAAATAAAAAATATTCTGAAAATAATATATTGATTGAATGTATCGAATTAATTGTAAAAATTAATTTTACGGTAAATTTAATCAATTTTGTTTTTATTGAAGATTAATGCCTTTTGATTGGAAAAGTTTACTTGGTGCGTTCAATGGTGAACTGTATCAGATCATGTAATGACTGGCGGTAGACAGACTCAGGGAAAGTAAACAGTATTTCTTTGGCTTCTGCCACATAGCGTTTCATGACGTCGGTAGTGTAATGAATACCACCTGACTGCTTCACAAACGTAATAACCTCGTCAACCTTCTTAGGGTTTTCAGAATGGTTTTTTACAAGATTTATAATCCTACGTTTTTCAGACCAACCGGCATTGTTCAGGGCATAAATGAGCGGAAGTGTCATCTTTTTCTCCTTGATATCTATACCGGTAGGTTTACCGATTTCGGCATCTCCGTAGTCAAACAAATCGTCTTTTATCTGAAACGCCATGCCAATTTTTTCTCCCAATAGTTTGGCCTGGGCAATTGTGGTTTCATCTGCACCCACAGAAGCAGCCCCAACGGCACAGCAGGAAGCTATGAGAGAAGCAGTTTTTTGCCGGATAACGTCATAGTAAAGGTCTTCAGTTATATCAAGCCTGCGGGCTTTTTCCATTTGCAACAGCTCTCCCTCGCTCATTTCTTTTACGGCCGTAGACATGATTTCAAGCAACTGAAAATCCTGATTTTTAACACTGAGCAGCAACCCCCGCGACAGCAGGTAGTCGCCCACAAGCACTGCTATTTTGTTTTTCCAGAGCGCATTGATAGAGAAGAATCCACGTCGGTAGTTTGAGTCGTCCACTACGTCATCATGTACCAGGGTGGCTGTATGAAGCAATTCAATCATGGCTGCTCCACGGTGTGTAGATTCGCTGATAGGGCCTAACGTACCGGCCGTCAGAAAAACAAACATAGGGCGTACCTGCTTGCCTTTACGGTGTACGATATAACTCATTATCTGGTCGAGCAGCATTACATCAGTTTTCATGGACTGACGGAATTTCTTCTCGAAAATTTTTAACTCCTGTTCAATCGGAGCCTGTATTTGCTTTATACTTAAAGACATTTAGACCTGAGCAAGTAGATAGCTTACTCTTAGAGTGCAATGTTACAACCTAAACCTGATTTTTAATGCAGAACTAAGTAAATAATACTATAATTAGTGCTTTAATGCAAATAAATATGGTAATTGTTTTACTTTAATAAGATTTCTGAATCTGGTTTCAGATTACAACAATTGGCGTATGTTATAGTATTCAAAATTTGCTCAAATATAAAACTGATAATAATGATAGCCAAATTTAATTTTGTACGGTATATTTGAATAATTAGTAAATATTTCCTAATTCGCTTATCTAAATTAACTTAACCACTATTCATGAAGGCATTAGTTTTGGGGGGAGGCTCGCTGAAAGGAGCATGGCAGGTAGGGGCCATTCAGGCAATTTTAGAAACCGGGTTTAAGCCTGAAATGATTTATGGCATTTCGGCGGGTGCACTTAATGCCAGTTTTATGGTAAATGAAGCCGGGCGGCAGCACGTTGAAACAGGTGAAATAAACTGGGACCTGGTCAATAAAAAACTGCTTAAATTCTGGCTTGAAAACATAACCCGCCCAAGCGATATCGGTATCCTGAAATCAAGATTCTCATTGGGCATTGATACCATCATGAGCCGCTTCAATGGCCTGATTGATACTAATCCGTTGCATGATAAACTCAAAAAATACCTTGATGCCAACCTGTTGCGTAAGAGTCCGGTTTATCTGAAAGTAGGCGCTGTAAATATTAATACCGGAGCCATGAAATACGCCGACCCCATGGAACAACATTTTCTGGACTACCTGCGGGCCAGTAGCTCTTTGCCGTTTATTATGCCGGCGATACAAATTGGCGGCGACCACCGCGAGGCATATATGGACGGGGGCCTAAGAGAGGTGGTACCCGTAAAAAAAGCCATTGAAGACGGCGCCACTGAAATTTATTGCATAGCTACGCACCCCAAGCATCGCCCGCTTGAGCATTTTAACTACCGCAATTTTCTGAGCCTTATAGAACGCGTAAAAGACATAACTGTGAACCAGTTTGAAAACAGTGATATTGAATGGGCCGAAAACTATGCCGAAAATTATATGACGATTGGTTCTTTTAAACTGGCCAGAAAAGTAAATCTGAATATTATCAGGCCTGACGAGCCGATTCATCTGGAATTGACGGATTTCAACTCAAACGATATCAGAGAGGTAATTAAACAAGGATATGAACACGCCTACAAAAAGTTGTTTGAACGTGTGAAGTAGCTGTTAATTAACCAAAAAAGAGGGTCTCAGATTTAATTCTGCAGACCCTCTTTTTAGGTTCAGAAAAGCGCTCTTTCTATTGTGCTACTTCCTGCAAGGTTACTTTGGCAACTGTCAGATCTTTCCGGATGTCGTAAAAAACAAAATATGCGGTTACCAATGTAGATAATATAAAATAAGAAGAAATGGCATAAACCGCCCAGGGTATCTGCGTACTGATACCAAACCAGTTGCCGGTGTAATAAATAATAAACAGACCAGCCAGGTTTTTAAGGATTTCGTACAGCAAGGCATAAGGGTTTCTGTCCATCAGCTCTGAATAGCTGAAAACAATCAGAAAAACGAAGCCACCATAAATAAAGATACCCGGGCTACCAATGGCAGACAGGTTAGCAAAGAAATAACTGATGAGCGCAAATGTGAAAATGAACTGCACCCAGATCCAGGTTTGCATCAGCAATGAAGACTTAGGCGCGTATTTTTCAAAATGATAAGGGTCTTCAATTTTAAAAACCGGATACTTTTCTGTTACGTCGGTGGGTCTCCAGCCGGTAGGCATAAACCATATTCGCAGTTTGTCGCGCCAGCTAGCGGTATGGTAAGCATCCTGCATCAGTAACCACAAATGCTGAAAATTAATCTTAATCGGGTTCCAGGTGCTTACCGGTCTTGTAATACCATAAACCGGGGGTATGTTGGGTAGCTCTTCCTGAAATGTGCCAAAGAGTTTGTCCCAGATAATGAATATCTGCGCATGGTTTTTATCCAGATACTCCGGATTAATGGCATGATGCACCCGGTGGTGCGACGGGGTAACTATGATTTTTTCAAGAAAGCCCAGTTTGCCAATATAGACAGTGTGATACCAGAACTGCGCAAATAAATGCAAGGGTGCCACAATGGCAATTACTTTGCTGTCAACCCCCAGCAATGCAGCAGGAAGCAGAAAAACGGTAAATAGATTAACGAACGAAGAAATACTTTGCCGTAACGCACATGCCAGGTTGAACTCTTCACTGCTATGATGGATGGCGTGTTTGTTCCAGAAGAAATTTATCTGGTGGCTCAGGCGGTGTATCCAGTAGCCAGAGAAGTCTAAGGCAATAAAAGCAATGATATAAACCCAGATAGTAGACTCAACTTTATAAATAGCCCAGTGTTTTACCATGTAGTCATAAGTGATAATAGAAACGCTTAGTCCTAATACATCTTTAATAATATTGGTAAAGCCCGAGCTCATGCTTGAGAGCATATCCATGGTTTTGAATGACTCTTTCCTGATAGCCCATCCATAGAGTTTTTCTAATAAAACCAATGCCAGAAAGACCGGCATGGCTATGTTAAGAATTTTGCCGTAGGTTTCCATTTAAATATGCCTGCATAATAATTTTAGATCAAAGATAGTAATATTCAGAGAAAAAATAAAGTTTTTTGCAGAAAAGCAGGTTCGGTACGTTGAATGCACATGACCTGGCGGCGAGTCTTGAATGATGGCTTATCTGCCAGAAGGTAGTCAAATTGCCGCCGGGTTACTTCTTTTTTCTTAGCGTGTAAACACTGCGTTGCTCGTTGGTAACAATAAAATCAGTATTGTTACTATATGCAATAGCCTCGGTCTGTTTACGGTCAAACTTAATACATCCTTTGGGTTTAGAGAAATCAATCTTTCCATTCGTAATCTCAAAAGTAAAGATTTTGCCATAGGTAAGCAGTGCAAATTCTTTACCATCAGGGCTTACATCAGCAGCGGTAACCTGCGTTTTTAAAAAAATACTGTCTATGGGGCTTACTGTATAATCGCCGGGTTTGTCTGGCATTACATACAGTTTCGATACATGTTTTTTTGATTTATCCTTAGAAAACAAATAGAGGTTGTTGTTAAACCAGAAAAAAGCCTCGCAATCAAACACCGTCTCCTTTGCCGGATAATCCGTCTGGTCTGCATACCGAAACGTTATTTTATCTGTCTGGCCATCTTTAAATCTGTAAATGCCCAGGTCTTTTCGTTTCTGGCTGTTATTGCCAAAATCGCCTATATAAATGTAGCCGTGGGTATCGTGGGTAAGGTCTTCCCAGTCAACATTTTTACTATTGCTGATTTTCAGGGTGTCAGATACATTTCCATTCGTATCTACAAGGTATAATTCTGGTTTTCCACCGCTGTCGTTGTGGGTCCAGTATAGCCCAGGTTTTGCAGAAGGTGTAAGCCCCGAACTCTCATTCACTACTCCCTTTAATTCTCCGGTTTTTGATATTTTGTAATGGGCTTTGGCTCTATTAAATCCACTTTTATGAATTTCAGGATAGCAATTGCAAAGCGCCACTTTCATTGAAAACAAAAACATATAAAATTTAAACAACATCGATATGCGGATTTTTTTAATTCATTGTAAATGTTTGAATATCGCAAACAAGTTAGCTATTTTTGGATTGTTTCAGAAAGTTTCCTAATTAATAGTATCCAATTTATTTCTAACCTCTCTGTATGAAGGTCCGTCAGCAGCCATTTTATACCCGTCTAGCGTATGTGCTTATTTCGGTGGTAATTATCATTTACGGTATGTACATCCTGAAAGATTTGCTCATACCGCTCACGTTTTCGGGGCTGTTTGCGCTGCTTTTATTGCCGGTATCGCAGTTTCTTGAAAAATACGGGGTGCCGCGCTGGCTGGCTATTTTTATGTCTATTCTGATTGCCCTTTCGTTTTTCTGCCTGTTTTGCTATATGATATACGTACAGATAATAGATTTGGAAGAGGTGCTGCCACAACTTACTGAAAAAGCCGAGAAATGGTACCGCAGTTTTCAGTTGTTGATTCGTGATACTTTTCATATCAGCCGAACCAAACAGCGGATAGAAGGACAGAAATACCTGACTGAACTGCTGAAAAACAATAGTTCTATCATTACCAATACGTTATCAACAACCACCGGGCTGTTAGGTAACCTGACCCTGATTCCGCTTTATATATTTTTATTGTTGCTCTATCGCGACTTCATCCGTGTGTTTTTTTATAAAGCATTAAAGCCGGTAAGTAACCACCGGGTAGACGTTGTCTTGAAAAAGGTGAAAGATGTAATTGTCAATTACGTGGTAGGTCTTATTATAGTAATTGGTATTATTGGCATACTAAACACCCTGGGTTTGTTTATTATGGGTATTGAGCACGCCTTTTTCTTTGGTTTTTTTGCAGCCATACTAGTGCTTATACCCTACATTGGCGTGGCCATTGGTTCTTTACTGCCCATAGTGTTTGCTTTAATTACCAAAGATTCGGCCTGGTATGCATTAGGGGTAGCGGCTTTGTTTGGAGGAGTGCAGTTTCTTGAGGGTAATTTTATTACACCTTATGTGGTGGGCTCAAAGGTGAGTGTCAATTCAATGGCGGCTATTATAGCGCTTATTGTTTTTGGCAACTTATGGGGGTTGTCTGGCCTTGTGCTGGCATTACCTATAACGGCCATCATAAAAGTGATATTCGATTCTATAGAAAGCCTGCGTCCTTACGGATTTCTGATTGGCGATGCCGACCATAATGATGTAAAGAAATGGCGTGTAGAAAGATAAAACCCGGTATTGGTGCCATTGCCAGCACAATTCAATACCGGGTTATGTTTAATCTGGTTGATAGATGGGTAGGTAAAGTTGTATCAAATTTCGGCTCCGGCAAGTTTTCGTTGTAATGGTAAATCGGTTCGTTTTACAAAAGTAATAGGCACAAACGCTTCTGTGGGGGCGCCAATGTAATAGAGCGTCCAGTCCTGGTCGTACCTAGCCAGCATGTTTCTGATGCACTCAGCGCGGTCAATTATCGGAAACTCGCACTCGTCCCAATAAAATAGCTCTACTCTGTAATGCAATTCTTGTTTTAAACCATTGATGGTTACTTCGATTTCGATATCCTGCTTACCCGGAAGCGACGGAATCGGTACAGCTATATGTGCCATTGTTTCATTTGGTTTAGAGCAGAAGACAACGGAGCAGGGGGGTAAAGGCAAAGGGCATAAGGTGAAAAACCCTTTGCCCCATGCTACATGCCATTTGCTTGTTTCTATTCAGATTTAAGAGATTTCATCGGATTCATCAAAGCTGCTTTGATTGACTGATAGCTGACAGTCAGCAAAGCAATTGCCACGGCTACTAAACCCGCCACCAAAAAGAACCACCACTGGATTTCAATACGATAGGCGTATTTTTGCAACCAGTTTTTCATCAGATACCACGCCAGCGGGAACGCAATCAAAGCGGCAATAAACACTAATTTCAGAAAATCTTTAGACAGCATAGCTGTAATACTAAATACACTTGCGCCCAGTACTTTTCTTACGCCAATTTCTTTAGTGCGTTGTTCGGCGGTAAACATGGCCAGACCAAATAAACCCAGACAAGAGATAAAAATGGCCAGAAATGCAAAGTAATTAGCCAGCTTGCTTACCACGTTTTCGCCTTTATACTGGTCGGCAAACTCCTGGTCAGTAAAATAATACTGAAACGGAAAGCGCGGATTAAATTTCTTGTAGGCTTTTTCCATACTTGCCAGGGCTTCGCGGGTTTTTCCTGCCTCTGCCCGCACAATTATCTGACCCCAGTTTTCTTTCCCTCTCTGAAAATTAAGAATCAGTGGTGGAATACTCTCATGCAGCGAATTGATATGAAAACTTTTTACCAAACCAATAATAGTGCCTTTTTTGCCCCACATGGTCATTTCTTTACCAACCGGGTCTTTCATGTCCATTTTTTTTGCTGCCTCTTCATTAATAATATAATTGGAGGTATCTGTGCTGAAAGACGGTGAGAAATCGCGCCCGTCTTTTAATTTTATGCCCATCGTTGCCAGATAATCAAAAGAAACCGGATTCTGTGAGAACAGGATTGTCTTGGTGGTATCTTTACCGGGCCAAGTCACCCCCTGCGTTGAGCTTCCAACCTGCAGTGGGTCCGCCTGCGAGCTGGTAACAGATTTAATGCCCTGCATATTGAGTAACTCCTGCTTGAAGGCCGTAAAATTGGCACGGAGGTCTCCTTCAATAGGCGAAAAAATCAGATTTTCTTTGTCGAAGCCCAGGTTTTTGGTTTGGATAAACTGGATTTGTCGGTACACCACCATCATGCCTACAATAAGCATGATAGAAAGTGAAAACTGAAATACAACCAGTCCTTTTCTGAAAAACGTAGCGCTGGGTTTAAATTTCAGGCTGCCTTTCAGAACCACTACAGGTTTGAGCGATGACATAAACAAAGCCGGGTAACTACCAGCTACTAAACCCGTAATGATGGTAAGGCCCAGCAGAATAAGCAGGAAAAGCGGGTCGGTAAAATTAAGGCTCAGGTGTTTGTCGGTAAGCGTGTTAAACGCCGGCAGTATCAGAAATACCAGTAAAATGGCGAAAATCAAGCTTAAAAATGCGATAATTAGCGATTCTCCCAGAAACTGGCCTATCAGAGAGTATCTTAATGCGCCTACTACTTTGCGTACGCCTACCTCTTTAGCCCGTTTTACCGAACGCGCCGTGGCCAGGTTCATGAAATTGATGCAGGCAATTACCAGAATAAAAACAGCTATAATGCTGAACATCTTAACGTAGTCTATACGGCCGCCATCTTGTACACCTGCTTTGTAATTAGAGTACAGATAAACGTCTTCATAAGGTTGCAGAAACAACTCAACGTTACTGTCTTTATTTTTGGTTTTGATATAGCCCTTTATTTTGGCCTGAACCTTTTTGATATCGGCGTTTTTGTTGAGCATTACGTAACATCTTGGCCCGTTATTACTCCATTCTTTGGCCCATTCGTTGGTTTTAAGCCAACGGTCATAGCTCATCAGAAAGTCGAACTTGAGAGAAGACTGTTCTGTAATTTGCTTAAGTACACCTGTTACCATTACGTCATCACGGTTATCAACCCGGATGATTTTGCCCATAGGGTCCTGATTAGGGAAGTACTTATCTGCAATTCTTTTAGAAATAACCACCCCGTCGGGGCGTTTCAGTGCTGTGCGGGCATCTCCTGTTGCCAGTTCAAAACTGAACATATTCAGGAAATCGCCGTTTACATACCGGCCTTTTTCTTTTTCAAAGATATCGCCTACCGTAAAAAGTGGAGATTCTTCCCAGAGAATCTGGCTGGCCATTTCAATCTCAGGAATGTCTTTGGTAATATGCTGAGACAAAATGCCCGGAGTGGAAGGGTAGGTAACTACTTCTCCGGCGTAAAACTGGTTTTCCATAACCCGGTAAAGCCTGCTACCGTTTTTATGGAACTTGTCTTTTTGTAATTCATCCTGCAACCATAGCATAATAAGCAGGCTGCAGGTCATACCTAAAGCCAGACCCATAATGTTGAGCAGGCTGAATGTTTTGTTTTTCCATAAATTGCGCCAGGCAACTTTCAAGTAATTTCTTATCATAATTTTGTATTAAGGAACAGGTCTTTGAATAAAGCATCTGCAAACCCTATACCAATAAATATAAATGGTTGATATATAGTATTTTATGTTTTTTTTGCCTGTGGTTAACTGTCCGAAAACGGACAGTTCTTTGTTCATATATGGACAAACCTGCTTTGCTGCCTTTCAGCCGCAACTACAGCTGCATTTTTAGAAGCGTTAAGGTGTTAAACAGGGTTGATGTTTTGTATATTTGCATAGATAAAATCTATTTACGTTGAATATACAACAATTGGAATACATAGTGGCGGTTGATAAGCACCGTCATTTTATGAAAGCGGCCGAGGCGTGCTTTGTAACACAGGCTACCCTTAGCATGATGGTGAAAAAACTGGAAGAAGAACTGGAGGTAATTATATTCGACCGCAGCAAGCAACCCGTGGTACCCACCGATACCGGCAAAAAGATTATAGCCCAGGCGCAGGTAATATTAAGAGAAACCGGAATCTTGAAAGAAGTAGCCAGAGCAGTAAAAAAAGAAGTACAGGGCCAACTGAGAATTGGTATAATTCCTACCCTGGCGCCTTATCTGCTACCGCTGTTTTTATACGACCTCCTAAAAAAATATCCGCAGGTAAAGGTTCGTATCAGTGAGCTTAACACCGGGCAGATAATTGAACAACTAAGCAATGACCAGATAGATGTGGGGATTCTGGCCACACCCATTAATGCAGAGGGTATAAAGGAATATCCGTTGTTTTATGAAAAACTGGTGGCTTTTGTGTCGGATAGTGAAGAAACGCTGAACAAAAAGTATATAATACCTGAGGATATTGATGTGAATCGCCTTTGGCTGCTGGAAGAGGGGCATTGTTTACGCTCACAAATGATGAACCTGTGCGAGCTGCGCAAGAAGAATACCGACCTGGGGAATCTGGAATATGAGGCCGGCAGTATTGAGTCTTTGTTGAAAATTGTAGAAATCAACAAAGGCATAACGGTAATACCCGAACTGGCCATCATCAATTTTGACGACAAAAAGAAAAGCCAGATACGGGAGTTTATGTCGCCCGTGCCTGTGCGCGAGATTAGCCTGGTTACCTACCGCCACTTTATAAAAACCCGGTTGCTGGAAGTACTGCAACAGGAAATAAAAGAGGCAGTAAATAAGGTATTGCCCGAAAACCCGGACGGCCAATTTGTGGTTGAAATTTAATCCATAAATTCCCAGGCGCTTTGGTAGGTGTTCAGTTGCTCGGTATAGGCAATGAAATCGGCATAGAACGGAAACGAAGCCAGCGTGGCGCTGTCGCCTACAATTACCAGTTTTTTTCGGGCGCGTGTCATGGCTACGTTCATCCGGCGGATGTCTGATAAGAACCCGATACTGCCTTCAGCATTGCTTCGGGTCATGCTGATGTACACAATGTCGCGTTCCTGCCCCTGAAAACTGTCTATGGTATTAACCGAAATCTTAGCCCGGTAATCCTGTAAATCGGGGCTGCTTTCTAACTGTGCCTGCAATAGATTAATCTGCTCTTTATAGGGCGATATAACTGCAACAGAAGGGAACTTCTCTGGTGTATAGCCTTGGTTTTTTAACTCTGCCACAAGTGCATGCAGGTGTTTGAACACAAACACGGCCTCGTCGGGATTGGTGGTACTCGTGCCTTCCAGTTTTTCATCAAAGCTACACCCCGCCGTATCTATAAAAACAACTGGAAAATCATTTTTAAACAATAAATGATTTGCCACAGTGCTATTGGCTTTCAGACGGTTTTCATAAAATACTTTCGACGAAAAACCCATAATCTGTTCATTCATACGGTATTGTTCTTCCAGCAGCACCACAGCCTCCGGATGCAGGCTGACGAGTTTTTCGAGCAGGGTAGTGGCCAACCCGCCTCTGGCTGCCTCATTTGATTTGATAGTCGGTGGAAGCTGAAGATGGTCGCCGGCCAGAATTACTTTTTGTGCTTTAAGAATGGGTATCCAGCAGGCAGGTTCAAGGGCTTGTCCGGCTTCGTCAATCACCACGGTATGGTACTTCAGATTTTTAACCGTGTAATTGTTTGCCCCTACTAAGGTGGCCGTAATTACCTGAGCCCTGGCAACAATGTCGTCAATCATGTACTGCTCTGAATTACCCACTTCTTTCATTATCTTATGGGCTTCGTCAAACAGTAGTTTACGCTGGTCACGCTCGGCTTTTCCGAAATTACGTTTATACTTATGCGCCATGTTTTTGTATTCCTGCGCTTGTTTTTTTAGCTTTTTTGCCTCTTTCATCAGGCTGTGTTCTGCCATTTTGCTGTCGAGCGTCAAGGCCATCAGTCTCTCGGTTACCCGGGCCGGGTTACCCACACGCAGCACATTCAGGCCTTCCAGGTGCAGTTTCTCGCTTAGTAAATCTACTGCAGTGTTGCTGGGTGCTACTACCAGAATGGGCTTATGGTCTTTTTGCCATAAGGCCTTAATGGCCTGCACCAGGGTAGTAGTTTTACCTGTGCCGGGTGGACCATGCACAATGGCCAGTTCGTTGGCTTGCCATATTTTTTCAACTGCCGATTGTTGCGATTCATTCAGATTTCCACCCAAAAAAACAGGTTTTTCAGTCTGAAAAGTAGGCGGTTTTTCTCCAATCAGTATATCTATCAGCTTGCCCTCTTGTTTTTCGCTGATGGCAGATGCCTGTTTCAGTGCCTCCTGCATTTCGTCATAACTGTTGTCATCAAACAGCACATCAATGCCCAACTTACCATCCCGGCTCCAGTCGGGCAGTTCATCAGTTCGGAGCGTTATCTTAAGCCTGTTATTGTGCTGAAAAGCAATTGTACCTTCAACCTTGTCATTTTTGGCATCGTAGTTACTGAAAAGCACGGCCGGCATGCCGGTTCTTAGTTGGTGGGCAATGTCCTGATGGGTGGTTCGCTCAACTTCAACGGTCAGGTAATCTCCCCGGCTCATTTCCATGCCTCTGATAGCAATTGGATACCAGCATAGCCCTTTAGCTCTACGGTCGGCAGCAGAGCTTTGTTCGGTTTGTTTTATGTATTGATTGTGGTCTTCTTCCCGCTCAATCCGGAGTAAGTCCAGTAGTTTTCTGAAATAATTCATGCAGCAAAGGTAGCACTAAAAATGCGGTTTTGGGTTATCTACTGTTTGCAGGCCGTAATCCGGACAAAAAGACCCCAAGAAAAGCAAAAAGCGGCTGTCTGATACACCAGACAACCGCTTTCAGATACAATGGTCGTAAACTTACACCCTCTCCAGTTTAACAGGATACGTTTTTTTAGAACTCCACTGCGGTACGTAAATGTTGTCGTCAGAGTCCATGTAAGCATCATGCGGGTGCATAAAAACATTAAACGGGTCTTGTTTAAACTGGGGTTCCAGCTTACCGTTGGTATAGATAGGTTCACTACCACCCGGCGTTGAAACCACTTTGTCGTTTTTATCTAAAATTGTTATGTATCCGGAGTTAACGTTGCCCTCTGTGGTTGACCGGAAAGCAGCACCGAAAAGGGTATCTCCTTTAATCACCGGCCGGCAAATGAATGTGCCCGGTAGGGCAATGGTTGATATATATTTGCCATCAAGGGTATAGCGTTTCCAGCAGTTTTCTACCCGTGATGTTACCAGTAAGGTGGGTTTCTGTTTGTTGCGGGTGTCAACAATCACCCCGTGGTTACATTTAAACTCATCTTTACCGCCCCAATGGCGTATCAGTTTCCCTTTGGCGTCATATTGCATTACGTAATTGAGGCCGTAGCCGTCAACAACGTAAATATCTCCGTTGGCATGATTTACCGCTGTTTCAGTTGGTTTAAACTGTGTGGGGTATTCATAGACGCCGGTTTCTTTCGGATAATCTATTTTAAATAGTACTTTACCGCTCAGGTCGGTTTTTATTACCTGGTGGCGGTCAGTATCGCAAATGAGCAAAAACTGGTCGGTGCCTTGGCCGCCTATGGTCAGCCCATGCCCACCCGGATAGGAGTTTCCCCAGGTGTCCAGCAACTTACCCGATTTGTCGTAAATCAATACGTTGTTTCTGGTTTCATTGGTTAAAAGTATAAGACGCCCTTTGGCGTCTTCCACCATTTCGTGGCAGTCGTTAACCGGATTCTGCGCTGCATCCAGCACACCCCAACCTTTCCGGATACGGTATTTATGGGTATTATGGCCAATGATAATTTCATCATTTTTGCCGTAAGTAAGGCCCGGTAATAAAGTTGCAGCAGTTGCCAGTCCGCCAAGCTTGAAAAAATCGCGTCGGTTCAGGTAATGATTCATGATAGGAGGTTGAATATATCAGTACTTTTGCGACTCAAGTTAATATAAATATTTTATTATCTGCGTTTTGCAGATTTTTTTGTCGTGCTTTTTCTTTTATCCGGTGAGTGTTTTTTTCTTGCCGATGTAGCCGGTTTGCTTTTTTTCATGACTGGGAATCTGACTTTCTTTTCATGGAAAGCCCCCTGAAACGTCGGGTCTTCTTTCTTGCGTTGGTCGTCAATTTCTCTGAGATAATTCTGGCGTTCATCAAAAGGCGTGGCAGGAGTTTCTACCTCTTCAGGTATCTGCATGCGCGGAATCTCCATGCGGATTATCTTCTCAATTTTTTTGATGTGATAATCTTCCGGAGATGTCAGGAAGGTTATAGCTTCACCAACATGATTGGCACGCCCGGTTCTGCCGATACGATGTACGTAGTCTTCATAAATAATGGGTACATCGAAATTAATAACATGTGATACCTGCAGAATGTCGATTCCTCTTGCTGCCACGTCTGTGGCCACCAAAACACTTACACTGCCCTCACGGAACGCATCCATAGAGTTAATACGGGTGTTTTGGCCCTTATTGGCATGTATGACACGTATTTTATTGAATGGCACAATCTTTTGCACCATTGAATTATAAACGTGGTCGGCCACTTCTTTTGAACGCGTAAAAATGATAGCTTTTTGTACTTCTTCTGTTTCAAAGATATATTTAAGCAGATTCAGCTTGGTTTGTGCATTGGGTACCTCATACATACGCTGTTTTACTGTTTCTGCTGTAGTGGCCTGCGGGGTAACCTCTACCCGTAGCGGAAACTCAAGAAATTCTTCTGAAAGTTTCTCAACTTTATCAGCAAAAGTGGCCGAAAACAAAAGATTCTGTCTTTTTCGCGGAATCACCTCCAGAATTTTGCGTATCTGTGGCATAAATCCCATGTCCATCATCTTATCGGCTTCGTCAAGCACCATTACTTTTATTTCTTTTACGCCTATTTCTTCGCGAAGGTACAAATCCATGAATCTGCCCGGTGTGGCTACAATTATATCTATGCCTTTCTTGATGGTCTCAATCTGTGTTTTGGGGCCTAGCCCACCATAAATGGCGGTGTGGCGTAAATCGGTATATTTGGCCAGTTCTGCCACTGCCTTATCTATCTGTATTACCAGTTCGCGGGTGGGTGCAAAAATAATGCAGCGGGGCATGTGGCCCTGAGCGTATTTTATTTTCATTAGCACTGGCAAAAGATAAGCAGCTGTTTTGCCGGTGCCCGTCTGAGCAATACCCAGTACATCATGCCCTTTCATTATCAGCGGTATGGCCTTTTCCTGTATAGGTGTGGGCGTGGTATATCCGCTGTCTTCAATGGCATTCAGCAACTGACGGTTCAGCTCAAATTTTTCAAAAGAATTTTCCATGTATTTCTGTTCAATCAAGCCAAAATTTAAGGCTTAACTCCTGATTATTAACTGCAAAAGTACATAATAAAAAAATCTTAGACTAATTAATACTGTTTTCCAACCTTTTACCGAAATGCAAGTCAGGGTTTTTAAATACCATTTATTTATGCAAAAAGTAACCATAGCTTTAATATTTCTGCTGGCTTTTATTGCCAACGCTTGCGGGGAGAAAAATGAACCTTCGCCTGACGACAAGATTTCTAATATGGCAGTTTTGGCCAGAAACGTAAACGATGATGTTTTACTTACCATAACTGCTTATACATTTAAAAGCCTGAGTGGCCCGGTACCTACTAGCTTTGATGCCGCCGAGGTCTGGCTTTCAGAAGGCTCTTCGGGGCTTAGCAATATGCAATTGCTGAAAACCACCAGCGAGGAGACACTAAAACTGGAAAACTTAAAGCCAGACCAGACCTATTATGTTTCAGTAAAAGGTATAAAAAAAGGTGTGAAAACTGATTTTGCAAGGCAGATAATGTTTACCACCAATACACTGAAGCCTAAGGATACAATATTGGAGTTGCCCAAAAGTTTGTATATGAATAGTTCTGCCACCAGCCCGTATCTTGCCTATACAGATATAAATACAGGAGAGACTGTTTTACAGAATTGGGTAGATAAACAGAAGCAGGTGATTTTTAAGAATACGTCTGCCAAGATTTATCTGGTAAAAGGTTTTAATGGGCGGGGGACTCAATTGTTTCTGGAAACCACCCGAAATAAAGAGCGCGCTTTTGATTTCTATGATATAGCAGCAAAGAAGTTTGTAGAAATAAATTTACCCACTGGGGCAAGAATTTGGAACTATGACTTTTCGCCGGATGGCACGCAGCTGGCATATACCGACTATGATAAAACCGGATTGTATATTTATAATCTGGTTACCAAAGAAAACAAGCAGTTTTCTGCAGATAGTTTTTATTCTTTCAAGTGGTCTAACGATGGAAGTAGCATTATTCAGTTAAGAAACAAACTGAACTCAGGCGGTGCATTGAAAGAATTAGTGAAGCTTTCTGTCAGTAAGGAAGGGCAAATACAAGCAAAACAGATTTTTGAATGGGCTTATAACCTTGAATGGGTAATATTTTCGCCTAAAGACGAATACATGCTATTTGCGAGTGATGCCGCCAATAATCCGGATTTATGGGTATATAACCTCAACACACATAAAACATGGCAGATATCTGACGTAGCTAATTTCGGGTGGTTGTCTGACAAAGAGTTTTTTGTCAATACCACCAAGCAGGCAGGAGAAACAAGCTGGAAGACTTTACGGTATACCTTGCCTTAAATTTGTTTGCAAATAAAAAAGCGAGACATACATCCATTGTAAGCCTCGCTTTTTTATTTCAGTTGTAAACTATTTCCCTGCTCTTTTCAACAAATCTTCTCGTTTTAATGTAATCAGGTGTCCAACTGCTGATTTATTCTTGTAAGTAACAATTCTTAAGGTTACCTGTGCATCAGCGATTTCAATCGGCTGAGTGTATTTTTTAGAGAAATTATCCGGCATGGTGTCGTCAGTAGTGTAATAGATATCAATTTCCGGCATTTCAGAGGCCAGCTCAACCATTAACTTGCCATCTTTAATGCTTGTATTTATAATAGCATCATAAACGGCTTTCGAATACCCCATTTCTGCCACATCCGCTCTGTCAAAATGGGCTTCCATGCGTTTTGTAAAGTTGGCCCAGTCTTTACTTCCTTTTGCCGACCAGTAGATATCAGACAACGCCCAGGCTCTCGGGTAGGTCATATATTCAGCATAACGGATCGTCGGAATCTGCTCTGTCCATAAATTACCTTGCCCGCCTAAAATGTATTTGGCATCAACTTCGTCTGGCACAGGCTCAAAACTATAGGTTTTGCTCAGGCGTAACGAAGCGTAGATGGGAGGGTCAATGCTGGCATCGCCCTGGATGTAATCAAGGTATGCAAAGGTAGTGGGGGTCATAACCACATTATGTTTCATTTTGGCGGCCTCAATACCACCTTTTACACCACGCCAGCTCATAACGGTAGCCGTTGGCGATATACCACCTTCCAGAATTTCATCCCAACCCAATAGCTGTTTGCCTCGGGCGTTCAGTATTTTTTCTACCCGTTTCATAAAGTAGCCTTGTAATTCTTCTACGTGGGTCATACCCATTTTTTTCATAAGCGCCTGGCAACCGGGGTCTTTTTCCCAGAAACCCTTGTAACATTCGTCGCCACCTACATGAATGTATTTGTTAGGAAACAAGGCGGCCATTTCGGTAAACACTTTATCCAGAAAATCATATACTTTTTCGTCTGAAGGGTTCAATGTGTTGTCTATAAACATTCTGAACTTGCCATCGCCATACCATTCGGCAAAGTTGGTGCCCGGGTTTACCTTTGTTTTAGGGTCTTTAGAACACGAAAGCTCAGGATAAGCCGCTAATGCAGCCATGCTATGGCCGGGTACGTCTACCTCGGGCAAAATGGTTACGCCACGGTCTGCCGCATATTTAATAATCTCTCGGATGTCATCCTGTGTATAAAAGCCCCCATAAGTGGCAGGTTCGCCGTCTTGCGGGTCTTTTCTGTCGCCAAATCTTCCGGCTCTTTCCACGCGCCATGCGCCTACTTCAGTTAGTTTTGGTAAAGATTTTATCTCAATTCTCCAGCCGTTATCATCGGTCAGGTGCCAGTGCAGGGTATTGAATTTGTAACGAACCATATCATCAATATAGCGTTTTACATCTTCTTTCGGAAAGAAGTGACGGCTTACGTCAAGCATTAACCCGCGCCATCCGAAACGCGGATAATCGGTGATTTTTACGCCCGGTACTGTCCAGCTTACGTTTTTAACCACTGTTTTACTTTCAATCTCTTTAGGTAGCAATTGTAATAAAGACTGCAGGCCGTAAAACAAACCGGCAGGCTTGTTGGCCGCAATTTTTACACCTGCGCTACTGGCATGTAGTGTATAGCCTTCGTCACCGATTTTGTTATTTGGGGTAGTGTTAATACTAAACTGAATGGCCCCGGTCTTTTTTATGACGGGC
The DNA here is from genome assembly GCF_024138715.1 of Emticicia sp. 21SJ11W-3. GTDB lineage: Bacteria > Bacteroidota > Bacteroidia > Cytophagales > Spirosomataceae > Emticicia > Emticicia fluvialis. Next base: position 4,074,270 of record NZ_CP092074.1, on the reverse strand, counting down.
GCAAAACCTGCCGCATTTTTTAGTTTGGCAGCCAGCATGGCAGCAATTTTACGGCTTTCTTCATCGCTGGCGCCTATGGTTGTGGCCGCTTTAATTTTAAATACCCCGGCTAGACTTTCAATTTCAACAGGCTTAGGAATAATATTTTGTGCAAAAGCATTACAGGTAAGTATGCTTAGCAGAAGCAGAACAATATTTCTTTTCATAAGAAAATTTAGGTTTTGAGTCGAAACAGGCCCCAAAGTAATCAAAAAAAGGCAGGGCAAACAAATATTTCTGTATGCAGGTAATTTGTGGGGTTACAATAGCCCTGCACAGACTTTTGCAGGCACATAAGGCAATATAACAATTATTTAACCAGATATGCAGGGGTATGTAACAATTATCACCAATTGGCGGCCGGGTAAAATCTAGTTTTGCAATCGTTATTAAAATGTATTGCAAAATGAATATTACAGAAATCTTAGGATTTGCTTCTTCAGTGTTAATTGGCATAAGCCTGGGCCTGATAGGTGGTGGCGGGAGCATTCTTACCCTGCCGGTTCTGGTTTATCTGCTGCATGTAAACCCTGTGTTGTCAACGGCGTATTCTCTTTTTGTAGTGGGTACTACGTCATTAGTCGGGTCGGCCAATTACATGAAGCAAAAGTTGGTTAATTATCAGGCCGCTTTGGTTTTTGCTGTGCCTTCATTCATTACTGTTTTTCTTACCCGCAAATATCTGGTGCCTGCCATACCAGACCCTATTCTGGCAGTTGGTGGTTTTGAACTCTCAAAAAATTTAGGGGTAATGCTGTTTTTCGCCATTATTATGCTGGCGGCTGCTTATTCTATGATCAAAAATAAAAAACAGCAGGCAGATGCGGAAGACGGGGCAATCAGATTTAATTATTTTATGATTGCGTTGGAAGGCGCAGTAGTAGGAACCCTGACAGGTGTGGTGGGCGCCGGAGGTGGTTTTTTGATTATTCCGGCACTGGTATTGTTTGCCCACCTGCCCATGAAGTCGGCGGTAGGTACTTCATTGCTTATCATCGCGGCGAAATCATTGATTGGTTTTCTGGGCGACCTGTCTAATCTGGATGTAGACTGGCCATTTCTGCTCGAATTTACGGCCTTGTCTGTAGTAGGCATTTTTGCAGGCACGTATCTTTCAAAGTTTATTGCAGGCGAAAAACTAAAGAAAGGCTTTGGCTGGTTTGTGCTTCTGATGGGTACCTACATACTATTAAAAGAGCTGGTGTTAAAATAACAGCCTTGCGTAATATAAGTCACAGACATGAAAAGGTATGAATAATAAATTTGTAACAAAATTAAACTAATCTAAAGATGTTTTTTCAACATATATACGACAAATCGCTGGCGCAGGGAAGTTATTTTATTGGCTGCCAGAAAGCCGGTGTGGCAATGGTTATTGACCCCAAAAGAGATGTAGATACCTACCTTGAAATAGCCCGGCAGAACAATATGCAAATTACACATATTGCTGAAACGCATATTCATGCCGATTTCCTTTCAGGTGCCAGAGAACTGGCTGCCATTACCGGTGCCGGTATGTACCTGTCAGATGAAGGCGGCCCCGACTGGCAATATGCTTTTGACCACATAGCGCTGAAAGACGGTAGTCTTATTAAGGTAGGAAATCTGAAATTTGAGGTGCTGCATACACCGGGGCACACGCCAGAAAGCATCAGTTTTCTTCTGACAGATACGCCAGCCTCCAGTGCGCCCGTTATGCTGTTTACCGGAGATTTTGTTTTTGTCGGCGATATTGGCAGACCAGACTTACTGGAAAAAGCCGCTGGATTAAAAGGTACTATGGATGCAGGTGCCAGACAAATGTATCAGTCTTTGCAGAAGTTTGAGCAACTGCCTGATTACGTGCAGGTTTGGCCAGGGCATGGGGCTGGTTCGGCCTGTGGTAAGGCTTTGGGCGCTGTAGCCAGCACCACAGTAGGCTATGAGAAGATAAGAAACTGGGCTTTTCAATACCCGGAAGACCCCGAAGGTTTTTCGGAGAATCTGTTGGCTGACCAGCCTGAACCTCCTAAGTACTTTGCCATGATGAAAATGCTTAACAAGACAGACAGACCCTTGTTAACAACGGTACCCGAACAGACAAAGTTAACCGCCGAGCAGGTGCTGGAAGGGTTGGCTGCAGGAATAAAGCTGATTGATACCCGCAATAAGGCTGATTTTGCAGCCGGGTACGTACCCGGGAGCCTGAATGTTCAGGGTAATAACTCTTTTGCTACCTGGATGGGCTGGTTTTTGAATTATCAGGAGCCATTTATGCTGGTGGCTGAAGATAAGCAGATTGAAGACCTTACCCGCAAACTAATGCGCATAGGCCTTGATAACGTGCTGGGGTATATTAATGATGTAAATAACCTGGGTATTGAACTTGAAGTAAGCCATGTGCTGACTATTGATGAATTCAGGAATATGGCCAGCACTGATGACATTCAACTCATTGATTTAAGAGGTGCATCTGAATATAAAACCGGACACATACCTGGCGCCGAAAATGTATTTATTGGCACACTTCCGCAAAATCTTGATAAGCTGAATAAAGACAAAGAGGTTGTGATTTACTGCCAGGGAGGCGACAGAGCCGCCATTGGATATTCTATACTGAAAAAAAACGAATTTGAGCGCATTAGCAATTACTCGGGTGGTATGAACGAGTGGGTAAAAACAGGTAATACAGTGGCAATAGAAGAAACTATTGTTAACCTGGTTTAATTCGGTGTTTTCTACGGCAGGATCTTTAAAGGGAGTGAACAGAACCCAACCCCGCAGACGTTTATTTTTATTGTAAAGTTTGTGGGGTTGTAGAAAAGTTTTCTAAGCCATATTAAGTACAGATTTATATCATTATTTTGCAGCAAAAAACACCCATCATGGATATCAGGCTTTTACAAAAACAAATCAGAAGGGTTTCGCTGGTTCTGCGCTTATCGGTTCTGCTTGTTTTTGTTTCTATTGCCGCATTAATTTATACGCTTTATTTTCCTCATTCAAAAAGAGTTTTCACAAAAACAAAACAGCTTGCCAACGTTGCGGCAGATTCTAATTTTATAAATGTGTGGAGTGCGCCGTCCGACTGGCGATTAAGCCGCCTTGCCGTTGACGAACAGGAAAGCATTAAGTATGGCCGTGAACTGATAGCCCATACTTCGGCCTATCTGGGGCCAAAGGGCAGCGTGGCGGCTATATCAAACGGGATGAACTGCCAGAACTGCCATCTGGAGGCCGGAACCAAACCCTGGGGAAATAATTATTTTGGAGTACAAGCCAATTATCCAAGATTCAGAGAACGTTCGGGTACTAAAGAGAACCAGGTAAAGCGGGTTAACGATTGTTTTGAACGCAGCCTGAACGGACATCCGCTTGATTCCACCAGTAAAGAGATGAAGGCAATTCTGGCTTATATTAAATGGTTAGGCGCTGATGTGCCGCATAAAACCACACCCAAAGGTACAGGCATTTTTAAACTTAAATTGCTTGACCGCGCAGCAGACCCCATTAAAGGTAAGGCTGTGTATGAGCAAAAATGCGCCAGCTGCCACCAGAAAAACGGAGAGGGTATGCTGGCCGAAAGCGGTAGAGAGTATAGTTTTCCGCCGTTGTGGGGGCCACATAGTTATAATGTTGGGGCTGGGTTATTCCGGATATCAAACTTTGCCGGTTATGTAAAGTTAAATATGCCTTTGGGGGCTTCTTTTGATAAGCCGCAACTAACCGACGAGGAAGCATGGGATGTAGCCGCTTTTGTGAACACTATGCCCAGACCAACCAAAGATTTAAGTCATGACTGGCCCAAAGTTGCCGCAAAGCCTTTTGACCATCCTTTTGGGCCTTATGCCGACCCGTTCTCAGAGGTTCAGCATAAATACGGGCCTTTCAAGCCTATTAAAGACTGGAAGGCATCTCATCACTAACAAGACAATTTTAATATATTGGATAATTAATGAACAGTATCTCGCAGCCGGGGTACTGTTTTTATTTACTTTTCCTTTCAGAATGTAACATTTGTCACGGTACAGCCCAACCAGGCCACGTAGTTTTGTAATACTAATTACTGATACATGAGGCAAATAAGTGTGGTTTACCTGCTGTGCCTGTTTTTTATACCAGTACAAATGCTAAAAGGGCAGGAGCAGAAGGCTGTGATTAAAACGGATACTTCAATAATAGCTTACAAGCTGATTAAAAATGGCAGGCTTTATGGCAGAGTGCGGAATTATTTTTCTGCCACCGTTAATCAGGGGGCGCTGACCGATTATTTCGCCTGGGCAGCCGGTGCAGGTATCGGTTATGAGTCGCCCGTTTTTTTCAAACATTTCAGTATGGGCATCAGCGGTTTTACGCAGTTTAACCTGTGGGCATCAGACATGCTGAAACCAGACCCCACAACCAGGCAGGTAAACCGCTATGAAGTAGGGCTTTTTAATTTAGAAGACCCGAACTCCGGCAAGGACCAGACTCGCCTGGAAGAACTTTACTTTAGATTCAGAGCAGGCAGGAAACTGAATATCACGGCAGGCAGGCAGTACCCGTCAAGCCCATTTTTAAACGTGCAGGATGGCAGAATGCAACCTACGCTGATAGAAGCTGTGGTGACAGACTGGAAGCCCAACCAAAATCTGGCCATTCATGCCGAATACATCGGTAAAATTTCACCTCGTTCAACTATTAAATGGTTTTCAGTAGGCAAAAGTATGGGGGTTTATTCGATGGGTGTAAACCCTGACGGCTCGGTCTCTGCTTATAAAAATAACATCACAACCCGCGGCATTGGTGTACTGGGTTTAACATTTACCAGAAAAAACTGGCAATTACAACTTTGGGATACTTATCTGGACCAGGTACTGAATACTGCCTTTGCTCAGGTTGAATGGAGGTCGGTACCCCAGGCAGGATTTAACTGGTTTGCAGGAGCGCAGGCTGTTTTTCAGCATACGCTGGCCGATGGCGGTAATGCAGACCCGGCCAAAACTTATGCCTTGCCCAGTGGTGGTGCGCAGGTGTTTTCAGGTCGGTTCGGCCGGCAGGCGAAAAATTTCAGCTGGTTCGTAAACGTAACCAGAATTACTGACAAGGGCAGATACCTGATGCCCAGAGAATGGGGCAAAGAACCCTTCTATACTTTTATGCCCCGCGAGAGAAACGATGGTTTCGGCGATTTATCTGCCATTTCAATTAACAGTGCCCTGCAGTTAAGGTCTGATTTGAGTCTGGAAATAAGCGGAGGGTATTATCAATTGCCTGATGTAAAGAACTACAACCTTAATAAATACGGAATGCCATCGTACACCCAGTTGAATCTTTCAGTTACCCATAAGTTCGGCCAATACCTGCGTGGCCTTAGCACCCGCCTGTTATTGGTGAGGAAAGACGCCACGGGTGAAACCTACCAGAACATGAAATTTATATTCAACAAAGTGAATATGACACACCTGAACTTAATTACAAATTACCAATTCTAAAAAAAATCCTTATGAAAGAAATCCTCGAACTGATTACCCAACCCTGGCCCTGGTATGTTGCCGGGCCGCTTATTGGTCTTACAGTACCCACACTGCTATTAATTGGCAACAAATCTTTTGGTATCTCTTCTTCTTTGCGGCATATATGCGCTGCTTGTTTTCCGGCAGATATTCCTTTTTTTAAATACAACTGGAAAAACGAAATATGGAATCTGGTTTTTGTATTGGGGGTATTTTTTGGAGGAATGATAGCCACCCATTTTCTTGAGAATCCGAATGCCTTTGTGTTGTCTGAAAATACCATAGCAGACCTTAAAGCGCTCGGCATAAAAGATTTCGGCGGCTTAATGCCCGCCGATTTGTTTGCAGTAGCAGAGTTGTTTACCCTAAAAGGCTTTGTGTTTTTTGTGGTGGGTGGTTTTATGGTTGGTTTTGGTACGCGCTATGCAGGCGGCTGTACTTCCGGCCATGCCATTATGGGGTTGTCTAATCTGCAATGGCCCAGTCTGGTGGCTACCTGCTGTTTTATGGCTGGGGGCATTTTTATGACGCACCTCGTTCTTCCACATATTTTAAAACTTGTTTAAGCATTAAAACCACTTTGTACTTCAATGAAAACCACTAAAGAGCAGATTGAAATAAGCGGGGAACCCTTTATATGTGAAGCCCCTAACGATATGAAAAGAGCCGAAGGCCCTTTGGAAAACCTGAAATATCTGGTGGTAGGCATAGCCTTCGGTATTGTTTTTGTGAAGGCCGAAATCATTTCCTGGTTTCGTATTCAGGAGATGTTCAGGTTTCAGAGCTTCCACATGTATGGCGTAATAGGAAGCGCCATTCTGGTAGGTATGGTATCTGTCTATCTGATAAAAAAATACAACATTAAAACTATGAATGGAGAAGAGGTGATTTTCCACCCCAAGAAATTCCAGAAAGGTCAGATTTACGGCGGTTTGATTTTCGGGTTGGGTTGGGCACTAACGGGCGCCTGTCCGGGCCCGCTTTTTGCTCAGATCGGGAGTGGCTTTGTTGTGGTACTTGTTACATTGGCCAGTGCAGTGGCAGGCACCTGGGTGTATGGTTTTTTGAAAGATAAGCTCCCTAACTGACCGAGGTTTAGATGGTTAAATGTTGAGATAACTCCGGATGTTTTTTCCGGAGTTATTTTCTTAACATAGATTTTAACTGAATCAGATATCATATTTAGAAAAGTATATCTGCCATTAATTCAGCCTTGGGTCGGTTGGATAGTTAGATAACACCTTGTATTCGCCACCCATGTTTTTAAGCACCGAACGCCAGAACTGGTCTGCCGGGGTATCAAAAATAAAATGGGCATTGGTTTCTGTAACAATCCATGAATCGCGCTTCATTTCGTCATCCAGTTGCCCGGCCGACCACCCCGAATATCCTACAAAAAGGCGAATGTCTTTTTCTGTAATTTTACCGATGTTAATCAGTGTTTTCACGCTTTCAAAATCTCCTGACCAGTAGATACCTCCACCCAGCGAAACAGCCCCTTCAATTTCATCACCAAGGCGATGAATAAAGTGCAAAGTGTTCTGTTCAACGGGGCCACCCAGAAATAAAGGCAGGTCTCCGTAAATATTCTCCAATACGTCGTCCAGTTTCAGGTTAGTGGTCTGGTTCAGTACCAGCCCGAAAGACCCCTGCGCGTTATGTTCACACAATAGCACAACGCTCCGTTCAAAATTGGGGTCACCTAAAAACGGTTCAGCAATTAATAATTTCCCTTTACCTACCGGCATATTCCTTGGCTTATGTGTAAAAAAATATTTTTGTATTCGGGCGGGTTAGCAAAACACCGCTTTAGCAACCGCTCTGAAAACATTCTCCAAAATAGAGGTTTTCAGACTAACGAAAAAACAATTTCCTGAAAATCTTGCTATTGTAAATTTAAAATTTATGAACTATATTGCCTTGCGAATTGAACTTTTAATCTTAATAGTTATATGGGCAGGAAAGTTTTAGTTTTGAATGCCGACTATAGTGCATTAAGTATCTGTACCGTTCCCAAAGCTTTTTCGTTAGTGTACCTCAACAAAGCTGAACTGGTATCAGACTCCCAGCGGGGCTACCTCCGGACCGTCAGTAGCACTTATCCGCTCCCCTCAGTTATCAGGCTTCACCGTTACGTAAGTTTACCGTTCAAAGGTGTGATGCTCAGCAGGCAGAATGTATTCAGGCGGGACGGTAACAAATGTGTGTACTGCGGAAGCCACGAAGACCTCACCCTCGACCACCTGACACCTAAATCAAAAGGCGGAAAAACAAACTGGGATAACCTGGTAACCGCCTGTCGCCGTTGCAACTCCCGAAAAGGCGACCTTTCCCCTGAAGAAGCAAACCTCTCTCTCTCCCGAAGACCCTACAAGCCCTCATTTATTATGTTCCTCCGCGATTTCGCAGGCTCCATAGAGGAGAACTGGGTTCCTTTTCTGGGTATCAGAGAGAAAACCTAAGGCTTTAAACTCATTGTATTATCATGCCGGTAGTTTATTAGCATAAACTAATCAATAAGTAGTCTATAATTGTAGTAGATTATTTTGTAGGTTTGTGCATAAAACTATTGTAATATGCTCGAACTTCTCAAACAGCCCTGGCATTGGTCAGTAGCCGGTGTCATTATAGGTCTTTTTGTCCCTTTGCTCTTAGTAGCCGGCAATAAGGCTTTCGGAATCTCGTCGTCTATGCGGCATATCTGTGCAGCTATTCTGCCCGCTAAAATTCCTTACTTTAATTATGACTGGAAGAAAGAAAGCTGGAATCTGGTTTTTGTAGCCGGTGTAGTTATCGGTGGCTGGATAGCGGCGCATCTGCTTACTAACCCTGAACCTGTAAAAATAGCCGACAGCACCCGTGCTTATCTGCAATCTATTGGTATTCAGGAGTACGGCGCTCTGGTACCCACCGATTTGTTCAGCTGGGAAAACCTACTGACCATTCGCGGATTCATATTTATGGTAGTAGGGGGCTTTCTGGTAGGTTTTGGCACCCGCTATGCAGGTGGTTGTACTTCGGGGCATTCTATTATGGGTTTGTCTAATCTGCAATTACCCTCGCTTATAGCCACTATCTGTTTTATGGCAGGTGGTTTTATAGTTACCTGGTTTGTAATACCCTATTTAAAATGAGCAACATGAAAGATATTAAAGATATAGACCAGTTAGATTTTGAAACACAGAATCTGGCAGAAGAGGCTCCCAGGAAAATTACCCCTGCCAGTTTGCTGAAATACCTTGTGTTTGGTATGGGCTTTGGTATTGTGCTGGTTAAGGCCGAGGTTATTTCGTGGTTCCGCATTCAGGAGATGTTCCGGCTTGAATCTTTTCACATGTACGGCGTAATAGGCACAGCTGTAGTGGTGGGTGCCATATCAGTACAGATTATCAAAAGATTAAATATAAAAAGCCTTAACGGCGAAACCATTAAGCTAGACCCGAAGCCTTTCAGCAAAGGGCAGATATATGGCGGTTTGCTCTTTGGCTTTGGCTGGGCGTTAACAGGGGCTTGCCCGGGGCCTATTTATGCGCAGATAGGTACTGGAGTTACCGTGTTTATTGTTACTTTATTAAGCGCACTGGCCGGAACCTGGTTTTACGGTTTAATCAGAGAAAAACTACCGCATTGAGCAAATGGCTTATTTAAAGTCAAAAAAATATAATAAAAAGCTAATATATGGGTAGAGACATTAGCAAATGCTTGCTTAATTTGCTCTATCATTATTTCAATCCGATATACTCATGAAAAAATTATTGTTGTTATTACTGTTGAGTCCGGCAATGCTTTTTGCTCAAACCAAAGAAGTGAAGCTGGTAAGAGACGATACGGGCAAGAAAGTAAATGTATTAATAGACGGTAAACCTTTTACTTCTTACTTTTATCCGGGTCCGGATGTACTCAAAAAGGCTGTTTTGTATCCGGTTTATACGTCAAAAGGAACATTGATTACCCGTGGCTGGCCGCTGGACCCTCGTCCGGGCGAAAGAGTTGACCATCCACACCATGTAGGTATCTGGTTGAACTACGAAGACGTAAACGGCCATGATTTCTGGAATAACTCTAACACACCACCCAGCGCCAAGGGTACTTATGGTACTATTGTGCATACGGGTATCAAATCAGTAAAATCAGGTAAAAAAGGTATATTGGTAGTAACTGCCAACTGGCTGGATAAAGAGGGCAAAGTAATGCTGACAGAAGAAACTACTTATACTTTTCAGGGTACAGGTAACCAACGGATTATAGACAGAGCTACCACACTTACAGCAGCTGATAAAGAGGTGGTGTTTAAAGATGTGAAAGACGGCTTATTTGCGATTCGCGTAGCCAGAGAACTGGAACACCCATCAAACAAGCCAGAAGTATTTACTGATGCCAGTGGTGTGGCTACTAAAGTGCCTGTGCTAGACAACAAGGGTATTGTAGGAAGCTATCGGAACAAAGAAGGTATCGAAGGAGAAGCGACCTGGGCAAAACGCTCGGAGTGGGTAAACCTGAGAGGCCAGATTGGTGACGAGAAAATATCGGTAGCCATTATTGACCACCCTAAAAATCCGGGGTACCCGGCTTACTGGCATTCACGCGGATACGGTCTTTTCTCGGTGAATCCATTGGGACAAAAAGTATTCTCAAACGGTAAAGAGACATTGAATCTGACTTTGGCACCGAAACAATCTACTACCTTCCGTTACAGAGTGGTAGTAACATCTGGCGAGGTGTCTGATGCTGACTTAAATAAACTGGAAACAGATTTTGGCAAGTAAGAGATAGATTAAATAGCAGGAAAGGGTGTCACGATTATTCGAGACACCCTTTCTTGTTTCAGATAATTCCATTAGTAAATATTTATAAGTTCGATAAAAGTATCACGTAGTGATAATATATCTGTAGTTATAAGCCCTCTAACAAAGTTATGTAGTCCCGTAGGGACGATTTATTAATATACCGTCCCTACGGGACTTTGAATGGGTTTTACGTCTTAATTTTCTACTGATATTTCGTCCCTAACGGGACTTTTTAACCTACTGTTGGCATAATAATTTATGACTAGTTGACGCGAAAAGTTAGCAGGAAAAGTATCACGTAGTGATAGTATATCTGTAGGAAAAGAGGTCTCTTAATAAGCTCGAAATCCCGTAGGGATGATATATTAACATATCCTACCTACGGGATTTCGAATGGGTTTTACGTATTAATTTTCTACTGATATGTAGTCCCTGACGGGACTTTTTAACCCATTATCATTTAAAAAATAATTCTTACAACAACGCCCCCGTACCATTCACATTCGGGAAGATGGGCTTGCCTTTATCAAGATATACACCCGTAGCAGGGTCGTTGGCAATCAGGATAGAGCCATCCATATCTACGTAGTCTAATAACGGCAATAACTGCCCGATGGCCGAAATACCAATGCTGGTTTCGGTCATGCAGCCGCACATTACTTTCATGCCTAACTCACGGGCTTCGGCTATCATTCTTCTTGCGGGTGTTAAACCACCGCACTTAGCCAGTTTTACATTTACGCCGTGGAAACGCCCGAAGCATTTTTTTACATCTTCTTCCACGATGCAGCTTTCGTCGGCAATCAGTGGTAAAACAGAGTGCTTCATTACTTCTTCCATAGATGCGTACTCACCTTTTGCCATCGGCTGCTCAATGAACTCTACGTTCAGTTTGCTGAATTCAATAGAATTTTTGATGGTTTCTTCCACGCCCCAGGCGCAGTTGGCATCTACCCTGAAAACAGCATCGGTATGCTTGCGGAGTTCTTTTACAATCTCCACGTCGTGGTCAGTACCCAGCTTGATTTTGTAAATCGGGAAATCGAACTCCTGCATTTTTGATACCATCTTTTCAATGGTATCAATACCGATTGTATAGTTTGAATACGGAACCTTATCTATCGATAATCCCCAGAGTTTATATAGCGGCTGCCCCAGTTTTTTACCAAACAAGTCCCACGCAGCCATGTCTAAGGCACAGTGCGCAAAAGGATTATCTTTCAGGTAAGGGTACATGGTTGCCCAGAAATCTTCCGGATTCTGCAAATCGTAGTTCTCAATTAACGACTGGTATTCGGCCAGCGTATCTCTCATACCCTCGGCGGTTACACCATAGTAGGGTATAGGGGTGGCTTCACCATAGCCGCTGTGTTCGCCATCTTGCAGCTCAACAATAAACGCATCGATATCATCTCTCGAGCCATGTGCAATGGTAAAAGTATGCCGCATTTGCAGCTTTAGAATATGGAATTTCAATTTCATGGGAGAACCATTGAGCGAATTAGTGATTGAGCGAATGAGTGATTAATTGTTCGCATTCATCAAATTTATAGATTTACCAGCTCATTGCCTCTTAAGATAGGTACTACGTCGTACAGGTCTTTTTGAAGGCAATAGGCAATGTCTTTATGAATACCCAGGTTTTGCAGGCGACGGATATGTGATGAATTAGCCAGATAACCGATTAAATCGTCTTTGGCCTGATTGTACAAGCGAAGCGCCATAATGGCGCTGTCTTCAGGTACAAAATACTCGTCTTCCAGCGCGGCGATTAATGCCCCGGCAAATAGCGTATCTTCTATGTTTACACGGCCTTTCCAACCGGCACATAGCACCAGTACATCATAAGGCTGCGTTTTCAGGTAAGTAACTATGGCATTCAGGTTCAGAAAAGACCCGGCCAGCACTTTTACTGCCGATGCCTTGGCTTTGGTGATAGAGTAGGTGCCGTTGGTGGTGGTCATGGCTATTTTTTCACCAATCAGTTTTTCGTTCATGTAGCTGAACGGCGAATTGTCAAGCTCAAAGCCTTCTACTTTACGGGCATTGCGCTCGGCAGCGGCAATATAACCTTTCTCCTGCAGGTTTTTGCACTCCTCTACGGTTTCTACCGGAATAATGCTCTTAACGCCATAAGCAAATGCAGTAACCATGCAGGAAGTAGCACGAAAGATATCTGCTATAATTACAATGGAGTTGTCGATATTATGCAGGTGTAGTAAATCCGGCGTGAGGCAAACGTCAATATTTTTCATTCAGTGATAATAAAAAAACTCAGACAACAGGCTGGCTATCTGAATCGGTTTTAGTGACTAAAATTTCAGCAAATATGCCAAAAAATGCTGTAAAAGCCTATTAAAAACGCTAAATTGCAAGCACAAAAATTGAACAGATGATTTCGATAATAGTAGCCATTGCTGAAAACAGAGCCATAGGAAAAAACAACCAGTTGCTTTGGCGACTCTCAACCGATTTGAAGCATTTCAAGACGCTCACAAGCGGCCATGCCATCATTATGGGCCGCAAAACGTTTGAGTCAATCGGTAAGCCGCTGCCCAACCGCACCAATATTGTTATTACCCGTTCGGATAAGGTTTCAGATGATGCTTCGGTTCTGATAGCCGATTCTATTGATAAAGCCATTGAACTGGCAAAACAAGCGCAAGGGGCCGATGAAATTTTTATAGTAGGAGGAGGAAATATCTATGAACAGGCGCTAAGTATTACCGATAAAATTTATCTCACCGAAGTAAAGGTTAACATTGAGGGGGATACTTTCTTCCCTGAATTGACTGCTGATGAATGGCAGGAGGTTTCAAGAGTAGCGCATCAGAAAGATGAGAAGAATGAGTATGATTTTGATATTGTGGAATTGGTGAGGAAGTAATACTTTTAACAACTTAACTGTGATGAGAATATGTTAGAAAAACTTTTGCCTGAAGACAACAGAAAACGTAAATGGATTGCAATAGTTATTACTGTACTCATTGCCGGGTTGTTGACACTCTGGGGTATTTACGGTATGAAACAGTATGGAATAGCCTTATTTATTCTTACCCCTCTGTTTATTGGGTTCTGTTCATCTCTTTTGTATGGCATTAATAAGGAAATCACTAAAAGTGCTGCTATTCGTATCGGACTCAACACGCTCAGTGCTTTTGTTCTCGGTCTATTGATTTTTGCAATGGAGGGAGTAGTTTGTATTATAATGGTTGCTCCCATTGCAATTGTAATGACAATGGCTGGTAGCCTGATTGCTTATACTATGACCAAAAAGAATTCAGGCCATGCAACAGCAACAATTATATTGTTGATAGGAATTATTCCTCTTACAGCGTTTGTAGAAAGCAAACAGGAGCCGGATTTAACCCATGTCGTTACTTCAATTGAAATAAAAGCTGACCCAAAAACTGTTTGGAGAAACGTTGTAGAGTTTCCTAAATTGGCAGAGCCTACTGAATTTATCTTTAAGACAGGAATTGCGTATCCAATTAATGCAAAAATTAAAGGAACTGGAGTTGGGGCTATAAGACATTGTAACTTCACAACTGGTAGTTTTGTAGAGCCAATTACAGTGTGGGATGAACCGCGACTTTTGAAGTTTGATGTGGCAGAACAACCCGTACCTATGAAAGAAATAAGTTTCTGGGACATTGATGCACCACACCTTCACGATTATTTTGTTTCAAAACAAGGGCAATTCAAATTGACGGCTCTGCCTAACGGAAATACTCTTTTGGAAGGTACCACATGGTATTATCATAATATTAAACCTGCGTTTTACTGGGAGATTTGGAGCGAATACATAGTTCACAAAATTCATGAGAGAGTTCTGATTCATATAAAGCAGAATGCAGAGAGAGAGGGAAAGATTTAATGCCTTAAAGTTGAATAAAACAAAAAAGCCCGGCAAAACCGGGCTTCCTGCTTATTATGCTTTCAACTGCGCAAATTCTTTTGCAAAGTAGCTCAATATAATATTTGCCCCGGCACGTTTTATGCTCAACAGCATTTCATACATGGCTTTTTGTCCGTCTATCCAGCCGTTTTGTGAGGTGGCTTTTATCATGGCATATTCGCCGGATACGTTGTAGGCTGCTATCGGCAATGGGAAATTATCTGATAAGGTTTTGATCACATCCAGATACGAGAAAGCCGGTTTCACCATCAGGAAGTCCGCGCCCTCTTCCATGTCCAATTGGCCTTCTATCAAAGCCTCACGCACATTAGCAGGGTTCATCTGATAAGTCTTTTTATCACCGAATTTCGGTGCAGAATCAAGCGCATCACGGAATGGTCCGTAAAAGGCACTGGCATATTTGGCGGAGTATGACATAATGCTGACATCTGAAAAACCTTCATCTTCCAGCAACTCACGGATATAACCCACGCGGCCATCCATCATGTCTGATGGCCCCAGTATATCGGCTCCCGCTCTCGCCTGTGCCACTGCCATTTTGCCCAGCACATCAAGGGTTTCATCGTTCAGAATCCGTCCGTTTTCAACAATACCATCGTGGCCGTCGCTGCTATAAGGGTCAAGCGCAATATCGGTCATTAATGCCAAATCAGGGAATTGAGATTTTATCTCGCTCAATGCGCGTAGGTAGAGCGTATCCGGGTTATAACTTTCGGTAGCATATTTATCTTTCTTGGCCTCAGGGTAATTGGGAAAAAGACAGATAGATTTAATACCCAAATCGGTTACTTCTTTCAATTCTTCCAGCAGTGTATCTAATGAAAAGCGATAGATACCCGGCATGGATTTAATTTCGCTTCTGATGTCTGCGCCTTCCATCACAAACATCGGAAATATAAAGTCGTTGACAGTAAGCGTGGTCTCCTGCACCAGGTCTCTGATAGCAGCACTTTTACGGTTTCTTCTGGGTCTATGAATAAGCATGTGTATATCTGGTATTGTTTGAATACTTAAAAATTAAGGGTGTCCAGTTCCTTGAAATGGCCATTCATGGCAATGCGTTCTTTGGCCCGCTCTATTTCTTTTACAACGGGTATAATCCGTTCCAGGTGAGAGATGAGTATTTTCTGCCTTTCGGCCTCGGTCGGAATCGTTAGCAACTGATATTCTTCATTAACAGAAAGACCTATCTTATGGGCAATGCGGTAGCTGAAGGGCTGGTAGTCTGGCTTGTAATAGTCAATATTTATTTTCAGCAGTTTATATAGCCGGTCTACAAGGCTCAATAAAAACGGATTTATTTCTTCGCTTAAATCCTGATTTTGGTCAAACGCCACTTCACCACCTGAATAGAGTTTTCCTTCAACCGGATTCTGGAAATCAACAATTCTGAAAACCCTCAGCCCTTTGGTTTTAATATCCAACTGGCCGTCGTCATAGCGTTTCGAAAGCTGAGTTATATGCACTTCGGTGCCATAACCTGCAACTTTATTGTTAATAAATGTGGGTATTCCGAACGTTACCTGATTCTCAAGGCACTCGTTAATCAGTTCTTTATAACGGGGCTCAAAAATATGCAGGTTTAAATCTTCATGAGGAAAGACTACCAGATTTAGCGGAAAAAGCGGTAAGAAACTCATAGCAGCCTAATTTGTGGAACATCAGCTTTGAATGATAACACCATGCCTGCCGTTATGGTTTCGGTGGCAGCGGTTTTTCGATACTCACACCAACCGACATAATATAAGGCAGGGGATCCTGGCGCATGTATTGTTTCAGCTTGATAGTGTATTTGCCTTTTTTTGGAAATCTGAAACCCCGGCTGGAGATAATCTTGCTGTCGAAAATATCACCCAGGCCTTTACCAAGCGGCTTGCCCGTTTTAGGGTCAAACAAAATAACCTGCTCTAGCCTGTTGCTTATCAGCTTGGCATCCGGCCCGTAAATGTAGCGGGTGAGGTACAGGTTATTATATGGGTACTGAGAGGCATTTCTAATTAAAAGAAAGATATCATAATCGATGGTTTCGTCAGTTACCTCAAAGGTAAAAGACGGCACATCTTTGATATACCACTTCATATCCTTAAAATCCGTAAAAGACTTATAGATGGCGTTGCTGTCGCAGGATAACACCGCCATACATAGTATAAAGCCTAAAAAAAGGTTTTTCATCCGATCAATTGATTTTCAGTTCCGTAATTCTCAGCCGGGCTGATTCGGATTATTATTGTTTTTATTGCCATTTGGCTGGGAATTGTTTTTCGGCTGATTTCTCTGCTGATTTTTGTTCCCGCCCTGGTTGTTCTGCTGTTTAGCCGGGCTATTTGCATTTGCACCCTGATTATTGGGTTGGTTCGGCTGTTTTGGCGGGTTGCCACCCTGTTTGCTCGGGTTGCCACCGGCGTTTGGCGTGGCCGGCTGCTGTTTATTGGGTTGGTTTTGTTGCTTAGGCTGGTTAGCTACCTGATTGCCCTGGTTGTTCTGAGGCTTGGTCTGGTTAGCGCCCTGATTGCCGGGCTGCTGTTGTTTATTGGGATTACCACCCTGGTTTGGCTGATTACCCTTCTGATTTGGTTGCTGCGCCCCTTTATTCCCCTGATTATTCTGCGGTTTATTCTGGTTTCCCGGCTGCCCGCCTTGTTTGGGTTGTTGCGGCTGGTTGCCTTGTTTTTGTGCTGGTGGCTGGTTACCGGTTTTCTGGTTATTACCTTGTGGCCTTACCTCATTTTTTTGCTCTTTAGATGAAGAATGATGAGGCTTCTTACCCTTATCGGTATATTTTCTATCCAGACGGTCAAGATCTGAATTCCTCGGTGCGTTTCTGTCAGATACAGTGGTATCGAGCAGGTTCAAATCTTCCAATGACGAAGGTACCAGGCCTTGTTCATTCATTTTCATGATTTCAACTACCTTATGGATAGGAAGCGAGTGCCAGTTGATATCGTTATTATAACTGAACCACATAATACGGCGGAAGATATCCGTCTTTTGAAGAACAGCGATACCTTTCTCGGTTTTCAGTGGTTTTTCTACAGTAGGTATGTCGCTCAACGCATCCAGATAAGTCTCCAACTCGTAGTTAAGGCAGCATTTCAAACGCCCGCACTGGCCGCTAAGTTTGGCCGGATTCAAGGAAAGATTCTGATAACGTGCCGCTGAAGTAGGAATAGCCCTGAAGTCAGTCAGCCAGGTTGAACAGCACAATTCGCGACCGCAGGAACCAATTCCGCCGACACGGGCGGCCTCCTGACGCAGGCTGATTTGCTTCATTTCAACCCGGATTTTGAATTCGGCAGCCAGTAATTTGATTAACTCGCGGAAATCGACACGGTCGTCGGCAGAATAATAGAACGTCGCCTTGGTGTTGTCTGACTGAAACTCAACGTCAGACACCTTCATGCCCAGTTTCAGGTCTTTGGCAATTTCGCGTACGCGGTACATAGTGGGCAGGTCGCGGGCAATGGCCTGCTGGTGCTTTTCTATGTCTTTATCCTGCGCAATTCTTAATATTTTTCTGATGTTTTCGTCGTCCTGAATACCCTTTTTTATCATTTGCAGGCGTACCAACTCGCCTTGCAACGACACGCTACCAATGTGGTAGCCGGTAGGCATTTCACAAATCACAAAGTCGCCGGTATATAACTCAAGGTTGTTTGTATTTCTGAAATACTCCTTACGGCCGCCTTTAAATTTTATCTCAACAACATTATAGCGCATACTGGTTGGTACTTCCATGTTTGAAAGCCAGTCGTATGCATTCATTTTATTACATCCACCTGTTGAGCAGCCGCCTGATGAGCAGCCTGCAACGGTTTTATGATTCGATTTTTCGGTTCTGTCTAAGGCCTTTACTGCTCCGCAGCCACCTGATGAACATTGTCCACAGCCCATATCCTCTTTATTGTAAATGAGTGAATTATTTGATTAATCAATAGCTGAAGTATATTGAGTGTACTAGTGATTGAGCTAATTAGTGATTAAAATAAAGCTCAGTCATACTCATTTTCTGCAGCCATTGTTTTGATATAGGCAGAGGTCAGTTTACGCTGTTTTATAAACAATAAGTGTATAGTTATGGTGAATAAAATTCCACTAATCTTAAATGTTGTTTGCGTCTGAAACGATTCGGAGTACCTTAATTATCTGTTTTCAGATACTCCAAAAGGTCTTTGCCTATGTCTTTTCTATAGTATTTTCTGTCAAATATAATGTTTTTTGCTAATCTTTGCGATTTCTGGCGGGCAGAATTTAAAGTACGTGCCATACCAACCGAAACAATCACCCGGCCACCGTTGGTTAAAACACTGTTGTTCTCTGCCAGTTTTGTGCCTGCATGAAAAATAATGGTGTCTTTTTCGGCCTCCGGTATCTGCATCAAATCACCTTTGCGGTAGTCTTCCGGGTATCCTCCGGCCACAACCACGGTAGCAATTGCCGCTTTCGGATTAATGGTCAGTTTTATTTTATCCAGTTTACCGTCAGCAGTAGCTTTCATCAGTTTTACCATATCGGTTTTTATTCTTGGTAAAACTACCTCCGTTTCAGGGTCGCCCATGCGGGCGTTATATTCTATTACATAAGGTTCGCCGTTTACATTCATCAATCCAACGAAAATAAACCCTACATATTTGATTCCCTCAGCCTGCAAGCCAATCAAGGTAGGTTTTACTACCTTTTCTTCTACTTTTTGCAAAAAGGCTTTATCAGCAAACGGCACCGGCGAAACAGCGCCCATGCCACCGGTATTCAAGCCTTTGTCGCCTTCGCCAATGCGTTTATAGTCTTTGGCTTCGGGTAGTATTTTGTAGTTTTTGCCATCAGTAAGCACAAATACCGACAGCTCAATGCCACTCAGAAACTGTTCTACCAGTACTTTGCTGCTGGCATCGCCAAACTTTGCCTCGGCCAGCATTTCATGCAAAGCCTGTTTGGCTTCTTTCATGCTCTCGGCAATAATTACTCCTTTGCCTGCTGCCAGGCCGTCGGCCTTTAATACAATTGGTAACGATTGTGTTTCAAGGTATGCTAAACCTTCTGCTAGGGTGTCTTTAGTAAAAGTTTTAGAAGCTGCCGCCGGTACGCCATATTTCTGCATAAAGGCTTTAGAGAAATCTTTACTTCCTTCCAACTGCGCGCCAGTGGCATCGGGGCCAACAATTTTTATTTTTTTAAGGGCTTTGTCTTTCTTAAAGAAATCAACAATGCCTTTAACCAGTGGTTCTTCGGGTCCAACTATTACCATTTCTATATTATGCTCTTTTACTGCTGCAGCAATACCGGTAAAATCGCTCACTGCCAGAGGTAAGTTGGTAGCCACTTGTGCCGTACCTGCATTACCTGGTGCAACAAATAGTTGCGAACAGTTTTTAGATTGAGAAATCTTCCAGGCAAATGCATGCTCGCGACCACCAGAGCCAATAATCAAAATGTTCATTTAATCTAAAATTATAAGTTTCAAAGGGGCAAAGGTCGGAAGTTTTTCGGAAAAGAAAAAAACGGAAATTAAAATTGACGGTTTGAAGCGCTAAAATTCAAATTGGTTATGCTGTTTTACTTTTTCTACGGTGTGCATGATGGCTATTCGGCCACCGTAAGCAATCTTGCCTGATACCGCTCTGGCGGCTGTCAGATAAGCCAGTTTGGTATGCAGTTCGCCTTGGCCAAAAAACTCTTTTTCTGTACTGAGGTTGTTGAGTGCAAGAGGTACCGGCGACAAAAAACCGAGTTCTGCCCTATAAGCTTTGTAGCGCAGGGCGCTGTCGGTGGTGTTTACAAACCGGTTGTCGAGCATTAGCGCCACACCTTCGTCAAACCAGGTAGGTATGGTGGTTCTGGTTTTCCACCAGCCCAGGCGAGTCATCAGTTCATCGTGCGACATCTCATGCGCAATAACATCGGCATTCAGCCCGTCTTTATTCAATACAATCCATGAGCCCACCGGTGTGCCTATCGTGCAGCCTGCACCCTCGGCAGTGCGGCAATACTTCATATACTGCTGTGGGTCATTACAAAAGATAATGGTTGCATGCCCCAGCCTGTTACCCCAGAAATCATTTACTCTTTTTTTTGCAATGCCTATATACTTTAGGAGAGCGTCGCACTGTTTTAATGTAGAGCTGCCTGAAACATACACCCGGGGCTGCAATGATTGGAAATCATCATAAGCCACAACCGAACAGCGTAATACCTGCGGAAAAACCGCCATAAAGAGTACAAAAACAACTAAAAGAAAGAAAAGTATGGGTTTGATAAATTTCATTAAAATGGTAACATTAGACTATTCGACGAAAGTTCGCTTCAGAACATTTATGTTATTAAAAGATTATGACGTAATTTTGACAAAAAAATTTATTAAACGGCTTAATTAAAAACTATATGTATCAGATCATCCAACCGATTCACTCATACCTTGCCTATCTGACTCTCA
Organism: Emticicia sp. 21SJ11W-3; assembly: GCF_024138715.1. Classification (GTDB taxonomy): domain Bacteria; phylum Bacteroidota; class Bacteroidia; order Cytophagales; family Spirosomataceae; genus Emticicia; species Emticicia fluvialis. The sequence goes on along the minus strand of NZ_CP092074.1, from coordinate 4,053,624 downwards.
TTTTGCTGGCCTATGCCACCATTAATGGTATTTCTGGTGTTAGTAATGAGAAAGCATTTGAAGAAAAACACCTGAAAGTAAATAAATTTGCTCTCATTGCAACCCATACCATGTTTTTATTGGGTATTCTTTTGTTGTTTACGTCGCCCATAGCTCAGTCGGCTTTTGCTGATATGAAAGCAGCCATGAAAGATAAAACCCTGCGCCTGTATGCGGTAGAGCACCCTACCATTAACCTGATTGCGGTTATTCTGGTAACAGTAGGCAATGCCCGTGTAAAACGTGCCGTGGGTAACGGTAAAAAATTCAAACAAACCATGATTTTCTTCGGATTGGCACTGGTATTGATTCTAAGCAGAATTCCGTGGTTTGCATGGTTTGATTGATTCAGGTAATAATGCCGTTTACGGCGGTTACCGGAAATCAATTTTCAAATTTAGTTTATCAATTTTATGTTAAGATCATATTTAGGAAGTATAGGGCATTTGTCCATTATTGTCGCGTTTGTTGCTGCCTTAGTTTCTACATATGCATATTGGCAGGCAAGCCGCCAGACTACCCGGGGTACTAAAACTGTTATTGACGACTGGCTGAAATTTGCCCGCAGGGCATTTTATGTGCATACGGTGGCAGTAATAACGGTTTGCGCCACTTTGCTGGGTATTATTCTGAACCATTATTTTGAATACCATTACGCCTGGGACAACGCCTCGCTGAGCCTACCTGTTGACTACGCCATTTCTTGTTTCTGGCAAGATCAGGAGGGAAGTTTCCTGTTGTGGATGTTCTGGAATGTACTGGTAGGGGTAGTGCTTATTAACACAACCCTTAGAAAAAGCAAAGGACTGGAGGCCCCGACCATGACTATCTTTACTCTGGTAGAGGCTTTTCTGGCATCAATGATTCTTGGGGTAGTTATTTTTGGTGATTTTAAGGTAGGAAGTTCTCCTTTTCTTACACTGAAAGAGTCTATGCCTAATATTCCAATCTGGAAAACCAACCCGGATTTTGTTCCGAAAGACGGTAGCGGTTTGAATCCGCTTCTTCAAAACTACTGGATGGTTATACACCCACCCACTACTTTCCTGGGGTTTGCGCTGGCACTTGTACCTTTTGCTTTTTGTATGGCAGGCTTGTGGCGCAAGCAATTTACAGAGTGGGCCAAGCCTGCATTACCCTGGACACTCGTGGCTACGGTTGTACTTGGCACTGGTATAATGATGGGGGGTATATGGGCCTACGAAACCCTTAACTTTGAAGGTTACTGGAACTGGGACCCCGTAGAAAATGCGGTTTATGTTCCCTGGCTGATATTAGTGGCTAGTTTTCATACCATGATGTTGGCCCGCCGCAACAGTTCTGCATTGAAATACACCATTATACTGGTTATAGCTCAATATGTTTTGATACTGTATTCAACGTTTCTGGCCAGAAGCGGGGTGTTGGGTAATGCATCCGTACACTCTTTTACTGACCTGGGCTTATCTGGCCAATTACTGTTATATCTGTTTACTTTCATTATTGCGGCCGTTGTTTTATCGGCTATCCGTTGGAAACACCTGCCGAAAGATGAAAAAGAGATTTCTACGTTCTCGCGTGAATTCTGGATTTTCATGGGGGTATTAATGATAGCCTTGTCGGCGTTTCAGGTAATTGTTACAACTTCTATCCCTGTTTATAATAAAATCGGCGAGGCATTTGGTGTAAAGCTCAATATGGCGCTACCAACCAATCAGGTAGAGCATTACACGCGTTTCCAGATGTGGTTTTTTGTGGTAATAACCATTCTTACAGGTATAGCGCAGTTTTTCTGGTGGAAACGTGTGAAAAAAGATAGCCTGTCAAAGCTGCTTAACCCGCTTATTATTACGCTGCTGCTGTCGGCACTGATTATTACCTTTGCCAAGGTTAATAACTGGCAGTATATCATTGTGCTAACGGCTGCACTTTTTAGTGTGGTAGCTAATATGAGTATCCTTACCGATATTCTGAAAGGCAAGTTTAATGTAGCCGGTGGCGCCATAGCACACATAGGTATTGCCCTGATGCTGATAGGTATCCTGTTTTCGTCGGCCTATTCTAAAATTATTTCATTAAACTTTTCAGGTGCCGAGATTTTTCAGGGCAACGATAAAGAAAACAAAGAAAATGCTCTGCTTTGGCTGAATAGACCTACAGAGTTTAGCGATTTCTCGTTTACCTATAAAGGCCAGTTTGTTGATGTAAGAAAAGTGCCTGGTTATATTGAGAAGAAGTATATCTTACCTGTGCCGGGCAGTAATTTTAAAGGGATTGCCCGTGCCGACGTGGTAGATGGCGACAAGACTTTCTATCATCGTGGAGACACACTTGAATATGAAGCCGAGAATACGTATTATCAGGTAGAATATAAAAACAAAGACGGCAAAACCTTTAACCTGTATCCTCGTTTTCAGATTAATGAAAAAATGGGTAATGTTGCGTCTCCGGATATTAAAAAATTCTGGAACAAAGATATCTACACGCACGTACGCTTTGTAACTTTAGACGAAGACAGAGAGTGGAGCGTACCTGAGGAGTTTACCGTAGCAGTGGGCGATACTTTTTTTGTGAATGACTACGTGGCCATTCTTGAAAATGTAGAGGGTGTAAATGAGGTAGACGGCATGAAACTGAGCCAGGGCGATGCCGCCGCCAGAGCCATTGTAAAAGTGCTTGACAGAAACGTTGCTATAACTATGCGCCCGGTTTTTGCTATCCGAAACCGTGAGATATGGAGCAAGCCTGAAGTAAATACCGAAATGGGTTTGCGCATGCAACTAACCAAAATTGACCCGGCAACCGGGCAGTTTAGCTTTTCGGTAAGCAGGGGGCAGCGTGAGTTTATTGTCTTGAAAGCCCTGGAGAAACCTCATATCAACTTGTTGTGGTTTGGCTTCCTGCTGGTTATTGCAGGGGTTGTTCTTTCGGCAATCAGGCGATTCAGGCTCAAGGGCGCCGATGTGGCATCTGAAATTTGAATTAAACCTATGGCCTGAAAGTACGGAATAGGGCTACTGAATATTTGTGTATGACTACCTGTAAATTGCTATAGGTAGTCATTATTTTTTTATACCTTCGGTTATGTTTAATAACACTTGCAAAGTTAAATATGCTTAGATTTTTGTTTTGTTTATGGGCCTTTCAGACCTGGGCGCAGATTCCGACCAAAAGCTGGCGGACACACAATAACTATGTGAATCTGAAAGGGGTAGAGGTGGTAGAAAAGAAGGTGTTTGCTTTTTCGGGTAATGGCTTCTTTTATTACGATAAACTTAACAGGAAGGCCACTAAATTATCTAAAGCAGATGGTCTGGCAGAAGCAAATCCTACACAGATAAGATATAGCCCTACCCTTAAAAAGCTATTGGTGGCGTATGAAAACGGCAACCTTGACTTAATAAAAATGGATGCCGACGGCGTACCTGCTGAAATTGAAAACGTAAACTTCATTAAAAACACCAGTACTATTCAGACCGCCAAACGTATTAATGCAATTGAGTTTAAGGGCGACTTTGCGTATCTGGCCACTGACTTTGGCCTGGTGGTTCTGGATGCCGGAAAGGCCGAAATAAAAGAAACTTACCAGAACCTGGGTAGCGGAGGAAAAGAACTGGGCATGGAACAAATATTGTTTGCCCGCGACAGCATTTTTGTACTTACTTCTGACGGTATTCTGGGAGCCAGATATGCTGCCGATGTGAATCTGCAATTTTATGGTAACTGGAGACCCGTAACAAATAAACAGCTGTTTGTGCCAAAGGACTACCCTGCTGACCCTCTGCTTGTTAATCCTGTTGAAATGGAAACAGACGCAGAGGGCAAGCTCTGGATTGCTGACGCTGAAAACGGGCTGGTGAGTAATTGGGAGGGTGATTTCAGGCGTTATTCGCCCAACGGTATTACCGGGCAACTCACGGGCGTTTTTTATTCAGGCGCAAAGATATTTGCCTCTGCTGCCACGATAGGAAATGTATTTGAAAACCAAACCTGGACTACACTGCCCCTGAATCAGTTACCGGCTTATACCGAAGATATAACAGATGCTTACGGGTTTAGGTGGTACATCGTGTCAAACGGTGTAAGGGTAGCAGATAATGCCACCCAACAAACACGCTTATATACAGTGGGTAGAAACGCGGGGAACCTGCCCAGTAGCAGAGTTAATACGCTTGCTATTGACAGGGATGGTGTGGTCTGGATTGGTACGAACGACGGAGTTGCAGCGGTAATAACAGCAAGAGATGTTTTTTCAAGACCGGTAGATGCTTATACTCCTTTTAATAGTGCAGGTAGAAGAATTTTACTGCAGGAAACCATAAACAAAATAGTAGTGGATGGGGGCAACAGAAAATGGATTGGTACTAATAACGGGCTCAATTTATTTAACCCCTCGGTTGATGAGTTGATTCAGCATTTTACTGAAGAAAACAGCCCTTTACCGGACTACGAAATAACCGGTTTAAGTATCGACACCAAAACGGGAGAGATTTTTGTTTTAACCACAAAGGGTTTGCTTTCGTATCAGACTGATGCCACAGAACCTGAAGAAAATTTTAGTTCTGTGAGCATCTACCCTAATCCTATCCGGCCTGATTTTCAAGGCGTATTAACCATTTCAGGTCTTAAAGAAAACAGCGTGGTGAAAATTACTGATGCGGCTGGTCGTTTGATTTACGAAACGAAATCAAATGGAGGTACGGCCTCATGGAATCTGACAGATTCGTCAATCAGCCGTACTGTATCCGGTGTATATATGGTTTTCAGCATCGCTGCCGATGGTTCTGAAAGTTATGTAGGTAAACTGGCCGTGGTGCGTTAATTTACCTTGTTAATGGCAACATAAAAGTTATTGTCCAGCGCAATGTCGCTTACATTGCTTTTATCTAAGGTCTTCCAACTGGTGGCAGGATAAATAAAATCCATTGGCCCGTTATCAACAGACACTTTCACGGGCATATCAAATCCTTCAATACAATTCCCCCATCTGTAAGATAACCTGCCGTTTTCAATTTTATATTCAAGCACCGGAACCCGGATGTCTCGCAGGTATTGGTCAAAAACTTTACTGAAGTTTTTACCGCTGCTTTGGCTTACAAAATCTTCAATCTGTTTGGTAGTTACGGTCTGGTGATAGAACGTCTTGTTTAATCCACGCAACACCTGTCTCCATTTTTCATCATCGTTTACTATCTGGCGCAAAGTATGCAGCATGTTTCCGCCTTTGTAGTACATATCACCCGAGCCACCATTATTTACGCCATAAGTGCCTATAATGGGCGATTTGTTTTCGATGTTTTTACGGCAGCCAATCACATAAGCCGCGCCGGCTTCTTTGCCAAAGTAGTATTCGGTAAACAGATTTTCTGAGTAGTTGGTAAAACTCTCATGAATCCACATATCGGCAATGTCTTTGTAAGTAATATTATTGGCAAACCATTCATGGCCCGACTCATGCACTATAATAAAATCCCATTTTAACCCCCAGCCTGTGCCAGATAAGTCTCTGCCCAGATACCCGTTTTTATATTTATTACCATACGTAACCGAGCTTTGGTGCTCCATACCCAGATAAGGTACTTCAACCAGTTTATAGCCGTCTTCATAGAAAGGGTAAGGCCCAAACCAGTGCTCAAATGCCTTCAGCATCATGGGCACCTGTTTAAAATGTTCCTTTGCTTTCTCAAGGTTTTCGGGCAATACGTAATAGTCAAGGGTCAGTACACCCTTTTCACCCTTAAATGTATCATTAAAATGAGTATAGTTACCGATATTCATGTTGATACCGTAGTTGTTGATAGGGTTTTTAACAAACCACTCAAACGTTTTGGTGCCATCGGTATTGTCAACTACCCTGCGCAGGCGGCCGTTAGAGATATCTTTCAGTTTTTCAGGTACGGTTATGGCAATCAGCATGCTGTCGCATTCGTCATACATGTGGTCTTTGTTTGGCCACCATGCACTGGCACCCAGACCCTGGCAAGACGTAGCCACGTAATCGTTGCCATCAGCGTCTTTTACCCATTGCACGCCGCCATCCCAAGGTGGGCGTTTTGCTACAATAGGTTTGCCAGAATAATGTACTACAATAGATTCATTTTTGCCTTTTACCTGCTTTTTGGTCAGGTTAATCATGTAGGCATTATGGCCATCTACCTTAAAAGTTAGCTCTTTGCCGTCTTGTGTTACTTTATCAACCTTTAGCGGAGGTTGCAGGTCAATCTGTATTACCTTGTGCGGTTTTAGTACTTCATACATAACAGTAGTACTGCCCGACAAGTATTTTTCGGCGGGGTTCACCCTGATTCGCAGTTCATAGTATTTTAAATCCCACCAGCTGCGCTCAGGCGTAATGCTTCCACGGAGGGTGTCTTCACGGCTGAACTCTTTTTTCTGAAATTGCCCTTTGGCAGCAATAAATAATAGTAAGTTGATAGAGAGAAGTGTTGTTTTTAACAATTTCATATTCATAAATTTCGATTAGCCAAAGTTAGTCTAAAATATTTACTTTGAATAAAACGAGTTCATAAAATCAACAATTGAGCTCCTTTCGGCTTAAAATCAAAAAAGTATTGGCTGATATCAAAACTGTTTCGGGCTAAAAATTGTAATAAAATAAGCGTAAACAATCAGCAATTTAAAAGGTCGGATACACCAATGGGTGTTATGCCTCATTTTAAATAAACATGAAACAAGCAAAGGACCCTTATGCCGCCCTCCGGTACCCGGAGTTCAGATACTTTATTACTGCTCAGTTTATATTTACAGTTGCCATTCTGGTGCAGGAGGTGGTTGTAAGTTATTACCTGTATGAAATAACACACGACCCCCTTTCGCTTGGGTTGATTGGCCTTTTTGAGGCGATTCCGTATATATCGCTGGCTTTGTTTGGGGGTTACTTTGCCGACCGCAAAGATAAGCGAACCATCATTCAGGTTTGTTATACCATTATTATGATGTGCTCATTGCTTTTGCTATGGGTAACTCATCCTTCTACCGACCACGGATTCAGCCTGGCACAGCAAAAAAACTTTATTTATCTTACGGTTTTCTTTCTGGGTGTAGCCCGAGGGTTTTATGGCCCGGCGTGGTCTTCATTGAAGCCGTTTCTGGTTCCGGCCGAACACTACTCAAACTCGGCCTCTTGGAGCAGCCAGTTCTGGCAGACAGGCTCTATTCTGGGGCCGGCTTCTGCCGGGTTTTTGTATAGCTGGCTTGGGCTGACTAATGTTTTGGTACTGGTAATTCTTCTTTTTCTGACTGCTTTCATTTTTGTTTCGCGCATCTCAAAAAAGGGTATTCAGAATATAGAGAAGCAGGCTGATGTTTTCAAAAGCCTGAAAGAAGGCATCAGTTTTGTAACCCGGAACAGGATACTCTTTTACGCCATTATGTTGGATATGTTTTCGGTGCTGTTTGGGGGTGTTGTGGCTATTCTACCAGTATTTGCCAAGGATATTCTGCACGTTGGTGCACAGGGTTTGGGCATTATGCGTGCCGCTCCCGGTTTAGGTGCGGTGCTTACTATGTTGGGTACGGCGTATTTTCCGCCCACGCGCAAAGCATGGCGCAATATGCTAATCGCTGTAACCGGTTTCGGGCTTGCCACATTGGTATTTGCGGTGTCAACCAGTTTCTGGTTATCGGTAGGGGCGTTATTTCTTACAGGTGCTTTTGACAGCGTTAGTGTGGTTATAAGGCAGACAATTCTGCAGGTTTTACCTCCAGACCACATGCGTGGGCGTGTTAATTCGGTAAGTGGTATATTTGTCAGTTGTTCTAATGAACTCGGGGCTTTTGAGTCGGGGCTATTGACCAAACTTATCGGGGCAGTGCCTACTGTTATTTTTGGAGGAGTAATGACGCTGGTTGTAGTGGGTACTTTACTTACGCGCTCAAAAGGGCTTTTTGCAGTGAAGCTTGAGAAAAACTCTTGATGATGCCTTAAAATAGCGAAGGCCATCTATAAGAATGGCCTTTCACTAGTAAGCTATAAAGTAAAGATTTTTGTTCTATTGTCTGCTGATTTCCAGTACTTCAACCTCAACCAATCCGGCAGGCGCCTGAATCTGCGCCATTTCACCTACTTTTTTACCGAACAAACCTTTTCCGAAAGGTGAGTTTACTGAAATCTTACCTTGTTTCAAATCTGCTTCTTCTTCCGACACCAGCGTGTAGGTCATCAAAGCGCCATTTTTCTTATTTTTTATTTTTACTTTAGACAACAACGAAACTTTAGAGGTGTCGATAGTTGACTCATCAAGGATACGTGCATTGGCCATCAATTCTTCCAGCTTCGAAATCTCCATCTCCATCAGGCCCTGAGCGTCTTTTGCGGCATCATACTCCGCATTTTCAGATAAGTCGCCTTTATCACGAGCCTCGGCAATCTGGCGTGCAATATCCGCTCTGCCTTTGGTTTTAAGTTCCTGAAGTTTATTTTTAAGGTTATTGTACCCTTCTTCTGTGTAATACTGGAATTTTGACATATCGCTTATAAATTTAAAAACCCCTTTGTTCTGAGGGGTGGACAAAAAAAGAACGGCGAAAATTCGACCGTTCCTGATAAATTTTTGAATTTTATCAAAGAAACTACCTGAATTTTACTCGAAAAAATACTTTATTTGCTCGACTTTGGTTCATTTGTGTAATTTAGATAACAAAGGTACAAAGATTTTTTTAATTGATGTATTTTTGATACTACATATTTGATACCATGTAACTATACAACAGATAAAATATGAGAATAGTTTTTATGGGTACGCCAGATTTTGCAGTGGCGAGTTTAAGGAAGCTGGTAGAGAACGGATGCGAAGTAGTAGCGGTGGTAACAGCCCCCGACAAGCCGTCGGGCAGGGGCCTGCAAATGAACGAAACACCTGTGAAAAAATATGCGGTGTCTCAGAATATACCTGTTTTGCAACCTGAAAAGCTCAAGAATCCTGAGTTTCTGGAGCAGCTAAAAAGTTTCAATGCAGATTTGCAGGTGGTGGTGGCTTTCAGAATGCTGCCAGAAGTGGTTTGGAATATGCCACCCAAGGGTACTTTTAATCTGCATGGTTCTATACTGCCGCAGTACAGAGGCGCTGCGCCTATTAACTGGGCGGTTATTAACGGCGATACCGTAACAGGTGTAACCACTTTCTTTATAAAACAGGAAATTGACACGGGCAATATTATTTTTGTAGACAAGGAACCGATTTATCCGCACGATAACGCCGGAACAGTTCATGACAGGCTGATGGAACGAGGCGCCGACCTGGTTTTAAAAACAGTTAAAGCAATTGAGATTGGAGATTATCCGCAATTGCCGCAGCATTCAGATGATGAACTACGCCCCGCACCCAAAATATTTAAAGAAACCTGTGAGATTAACTGGAGCCAGCCAGCAGAGAAAGTACAGAATTTTATTCGTGGGTTATCGCCGTATCCGGGGGCATGGACAACCCTCGCGGGCAAAACCTGCAAGGTATATCTTTCTGAAATGACAGATACCGACGCGCCTGATTTGGAGGCCGGAGGTATGCAGACCGATAACAAGACTTTTCTGGCTTTTAAATGTGCCGATAAACTGTTGCGTATTAAAGAACTACAAATGGAAGGTAAAAAAAGAATGAACGTAGAAGACTTTCTGAGAGGTTTCAGGCTTTAAGTGGCTTTGATTTGTTACCAGATGGCAATTGTTTTCTTTTTTGTATCTACTTTTTAGCCTGATTTAGTAATTTTTATATTTTTGCTTTCAGACAATTACCCTGACATACATGAACAAACTAAGATATACTATTCTATTAGTAGGGCTTGGCCTGGCCGCCCTGGGCCAGACACCGGAGAAAAAAGCTGATGAAAAGCCGGCTACTGCTCAGGTTGTGCCACCACCGGTTGAAACCAAAGGCCAGGTAGTTATTGGCGGGCAAACCATTAATTATACTACGCGCACCGGCTACATGGTTGTAAAAGATGAAAACGGAAAGCCAAAAGCTAATGTGTTCTTTGTTGCTTATACTAAAGATGGGGTAACGGACTTGTCTAAACGCCCGGTTACTTATACTTTTAACGGAGGCCCCGGTTCAGCTTCGGTTTGGTTGCACATGGGCTGCATTGGCCCTAAAAGAATACCCATGAGCGACAAAGGAGAGTCTCTGGCTCCGCCATATTCGTATGTTAATAATGAGTACAGCTGGTTAGATAAAACAGACCTGGTGTTTATTGACCCTGTAAACACAGGCTATAGCCGCGCCGCTCAGGGCGAAAGCGAACGCCAGTTTCTGGGTTATGTAGAAGACATAGAATCGGTAGGGGAGTTTATCCGGCTGCATGCTACTAAATATGGCCGCTGGGTATCGCCCAAGTTTCTGGCCGGCGAGAGCTACGGCACTACTCGTGCAGCCGGTCTATCGGGGTATCTGCAAGACAAATACAATATGTATATTAACGGCGTAGCTTTGATATCGTCCATCCTCAATTTTCAGACTGCACTTTTTGATAAGGGAAACGATTTGCCGTTCGAGCTTTTCTTACCAACTTACACCGCCATGGCATGGTATCATAAGAAGATAGCACCGGAGTATCAGGCCGACTTACAGAAGACCTTACGCGAGGTTGAGAAGTTTGTGCTTAACGATTACGCAACTGTATTAATGAAGGGCGATTTAGCCAGTGATGCCGAAAAAAATATGGTAACTGAAAAACTGAGCAGGTTTACGGGGTTATCTAAAGAATTTATAAAAAATGCCAATAACAGGATTGAAATCTTTCGTTTTGTAAAAGAGTTGCTGCGTGACGAAGGTAAAACAGCCGGGCGACTGGACGGCCGCTTTACCGGAATTGATTATGATAACGCCGGAGAAAGATATGAGTTTGACCCCAGCCTTGATGCAACAATTTCTGGCCCTTATTCGGGTACCATAAATCAGTATTTACGGCAGGAACTGAAATACGAAAACGATTTGCCCTACCTGATTCTGACGGGCCGTGTTCAACCCTGGAACTACAACAACGTGCAGAACAAATATCTGAACGTAAGTGAAACGCTACGCCAGGCTATGGCCAAGAATCCTTACCTGAAGGTATGGGTAGCCGCCGGGTATTATGATCTGGCCACGCCCTATTTTGCTGCTGAATATACTTTAATTTAAAGGTTGAATACCATATTATCTATTGGCAATGCAAATCTTAAAAAATTGCCGTATTTTGCAGTTTTATATTACTAACTAAGTTGCAGCCATAGCACAACAGACCCCAAAATTGAGGTCTGGGGCGATAATAGCATTGGTTACAGTGTGTACTTGTTAAGCAGGCTAAAAAGTTTTACAAGTGGTCATACATCACACACCGTAACCCTGAAACAAGAAGCTAAAACACGGTTCAAAATTGAAATTTCAAGATCTTAACCAAATAGAAAATAATTTTATGGCTGAAAAGAACCAATCAACAAGGTTGACAACCCAGCATAAAAAATCGCAAGGCGTTGTAAGCATCTTCGGGGATGGGGCAAAGTCACACGATTTAACTGTTGGACAAATATCAAAACTTGTTATTGAAAAACTTGAAATGGATTATCCTCAGTTGACGTTTCAATATAAAAAATACATACGAAAAGAAGAAATAAATGCAGCGTTAAAGAAAATTGACCCAGAATTAGGTCAAACGCTTTTTGTTCCAAATTCAAGAATTATTCCTGATGGCGGAATAATCAAAGTAAAAGATGATAACGATGAATGGAGAATAGTTTTGGTGACAGAAGCTAAACATCAAGGAAAAGACATAGAAAACATTAGAAAGGGAATTTTAGTCGGTACGGCTAATAATCAAGACTTAATGGCTGCGGGAAATGCGATAGAAAGGTCACATAAAAACATATCAGAAATTGCTAACTATATGCTTTCTGAATCCCATTTTCCTTATGTACTATTTTTAGAAGGTTCAAACTTTTTGACAGAAACAATTTCGATTATAGGACATGATGGTAGGATTGTAACGCTTGAATATAACTCAGGGATGTTAAATAGATTAGATAGACTGACCTCAGCAAATTTTGGAATGCCCATTAACACCAATTTGTGTGAAAATAAATTTGTTCAGCATAAAGACAAGACGATTATGCTTCAAGCAGCGTCTATCTACACACAAGGGAAAGGAGAAAGGTGGGACAGAACAGAAATGTTTGAAATTATGTTTGAAATTGCAAAAACCTCCCTTAAAGTGTTAGGAAGTGATTTGTTCAATCAGATTACTAAAAGTAAATAAAGAGCAATTATGGCAAGAAACGCAAATAATAAATTATTGCAAAAAGCTAAGAAATCGAAAAGCGATGAATTCTATACACAGCTTTCCGATATAGAAAGTGAATTAAAATATTATAAAAACCATTTTAAAGACAAGGTAGTTTTTTGTAATTGTGATGATGCTCGTATCAGTAACTTTTTTAAATATTTTTCATCCAATTTCAAAGAATTAGGACTAAAAAAATTGATTGCTGCTTGCTATCAAGAAAAAAAGAATGATTTATTTAATACAGAAGAAACTGAAAATGGTTTTTTCTTTGAATATACTGGTAAAGAGGGAGAAACGGACAAGCCAAATTCTAATGATATTGTTCACTTTAAAGGTGATGGCGATTTCCGCAGTCCTGAAAGCATTAAACTATTAAAGCAATCAGATATTGTTGTTACAAACCCCCCATTCTCGTTATTCAGAGAATATGTAGCACAATTGGTAAAGTATGATAAGAAATTTTTAATAATTGGCAATATAAACGCAATTACATACAAAGAAATTTTTAAGCTTATCAAAGATAATAAAGCTTGGTTAGGGATAAATCTTGGCAGAGGTATTTCAGGCTTTATTGTGCCTGACCACTACGAACTTTATGGCACAGAAGCAAGAATAGATAATCTTGGAAACAGAATAGTATCACCAAATAATTGCTTATGGCTAACCAACTTGGACAACTTTAAGCGACACGAAGACATTCAACTAACAAAAAAATACTTTGGAAATGAAGATAAATATCCAAAATATGACAACTATGAAGGTATAAACGTTGATAAAACAGAAGTCATACCATTGGACTATGATGGGCATATAGGGGTACCTATTACATTTTTACATAAATTTAATCCTGACCAATTTGAGCTAATTAAATTCAGAAAAGGAAACGATGACAAAGACTTATCAATAGATGGGAAATGCCCATATTTTAGGATATTAATTAAAAATAAACGAATACAAAATATATCACAAAAAGATAGAAAAAAAGCTATTGCATACTATCGTGTCAGTACCGAGGGATAAGGAAAAGGCAGTTTAATCTTAGAAACCGAAAAATAAGCAACCCATTTTAACAACTTGATAAAATATTTTAAGTGTAAGATTTTTTTACCAGCCCCTACCCTTTGGGGCTTTACTTTTAACCCTTTTGCTCATATATAAACATCTAACCACATGATGCTACGCCCCGAACAAAAGAAAAATGTAAATTTTACGTATTTTGAGGCCGGACACATGATGTATATCCATAAAGAATCGTTAATAAAACTAAAAAAAGACGCAGACAAGTTTTACGACACTGCATTGAAATAAATAGTAACCTATTAGATTCGTAATGATGATATTAAGAATGGTGAATTGATTACCTGTTATTCGCTAATTCACCCTTCACTAATTCATTATTGTAGAAAAATCCACTTTGAGTTGAATAGCTATGAAAATCAGACCGGCTGTTGTCATTCTAGAAGATGATAAGTTATTAACCATGCATTACCAGTATGGAGGACAGGACGTATTTAATTTACCGGGTGGTAACCTTGAGTATGGCGAAATGCTCACCGCCGCACTTGAGCGCGAGCTGGAAGAAGAGCTGGGCATTAAAGCACAGATAGGCGAGCTGCTAATGGTAGGAGAGGTGCATTTCTCAGAGCAACAGAAGCAATGTATCCATTTTATTTTTGAGGGAAAAATTACTGCAGGCACACCAGCATTGAACCCCGAGCATACCTCGGCCATTGACATCAGGTGGGTTGATATTGCAGACCTGGACACCCTGCATCTGTATCCTAACGTCAGCATCAGCCTTCAAGCGCATTTGGCAGGCAAACTTGCCGATAAATACGTTGGTAAGCTTGAACAAGCCTGGTTTTAAAATGCCTCCTTAATACGGCGTACCTTGCCTGTAAACAAATATACGAAAGCCAGAATGGCGAGCCCGCCCATGATAAGAAAAGCATAGGGCATACGATAAAGCTGATTCTGGTAAATCTCGGCAGAAAGAAAAGCGCCCAGACCAATGCCGGCTTCCATACATATATACATGGTAGCAAGGGCGCGTCCGCGGTTGTGTTCATCGCACAAGTCGATTGTCCATGCCTGCAAAATAGGAGACAGCACCCCCTGTGCCATACCAAAGAAAACAGCCGCAATTACAAACAGATAAATATTATGGGCAAATGCCGTGAACCCCATGGCAATTATGAGCGCAAAACAGCCCCAGCGCAGCACTGGCACACGGCCGTTTTTATCAGATATTCTACCGGCCATAAAACGTATAAATAAAGAGGCCAGGGTATATACCAGAAAATACAGCCCTTTATTGTGCAGCCCGATACTTTTACTGAGGTCGGGCGATAGCGTGGCAATGGCTCCGAAGCTGAAAGAAGTCAGAAATATAACAACAGCCGCCGGAAGCACCATCTCATCAAAAATATCGCTCTGCGTAATCTTCAATGTTTTTAAACTGAGTTTTTCCTGCTGGTTTACAGGCAGGGTTTCTTTCATGTTGTATAAAATAGCAATGGATATAAGCGCAAACATAGACGATACATAAAACAAAACATTCATAGAGAAGGTATCGGCAATCCAGCTGCCAAGTGCTGGGCCAAAGGCCATCCCGAAACTACTCATCAACCCGTGCATTCCCATTGCTTCTCCTCTTCTTGATGCCGGTACAATATCTGCAATATAGGCAGCAGTGCCTGTTGGCTTAAAGCCGGTAGAGAACCCGTGCGCTAATCGTAAAAACAAAAAAGGCATAACAGATGTAACTAACGGATAAAAGAATCCGCATACGAAACAAACCAGCGAGCCAAAGGCCATAACAGGTACCCGGCCGATGCGGTCGGTAAGCCGGCCGCTGAAAGGCCTTGAAAACCCGGCAGTTAAGGTAAAAAGACTAATGATAAGACCTTTGTACTCTGCACCACCCAGTTTTGAGAGGTAATCGGGCAGCTCGGGAATAAGCATATTGAAGCTCGCAAAGAAGACCAGTGAACTGATACACAAAAGCCAGTATTGAAAAGAGAAGATACTTTCAGATTCAGATTGTTGTTCCATTCTACAAAAGTAAAGTATCGTTTCGGGCATTTGCAAACTAAACTTTGTTTCTAAATATCATTCAGTAATAAAGTGCAATTTTTTGCAATCAGTCCCGAAATGGTTGATGGTCAGGCACTCACGAATTTTAATATGGCTCGTGCAACCATTTTAATCGGGGTGTTCGTCATTGCTTCAGAGACGAAATCTTTAACCTGGCTGAATCACTGTTTATGGTAAAAAGTGTACACTTATCTGCATTTGTTCACTATTTAATTTTCACAAAAAACCGATGAAAAATTACTCTTTAAAATTGGGCGCAATTGCTTTGGCAATGGGCATGGTAGTTAGTTGTACCAAAGA
This sequence comes from Emticicia sp. 21SJ11W-3, assembly GCF_024138715.1. Classification (GTDB taxonomy): domain Bacteria; phylum Bacteroidota; class Bacteroidia; order Cytophagales; family Spirosomataceae; genus Emticicia; species Emticicia fluvialis. Next base: position 4,037,937 of record NZ_CP092074.1, on the reverse strand, counting down.
GTCTGACACCAATTCACTTACACCGGATGCCCAGTCGGCGGTGATAGCCGATAATCAGACAATTCAGGACGAGTCGGAAGATGCTTATGACCTGATTGACGACATCACTTTTCTACCATTTGGCGGGCGTAATTTGCGTGAAGCCGGAGGCCCCGACGGCCCTAAGCCGGGTGGAGGGCATTTCCCGATATTGGGCATGGGCTGGGATAAACCCTGGAAAGGCAAATTTGATAATTGCGCTGAAGTAACCAAAACCGTGGCCGACAATAAAATTACCATTGTGTTTGACTACACAGCTGTGGCCGGTGGCGTATGCAAAGATAAAGAGGTAGGAGGTAAGTTAACAATTACCATGCCGGTAAAACCAGACTCCGGCTTTACGGGTACCCTAACCAGAACCGTAACTTATGAAAACCTGAAACGTGATACACTGGTATTGAATGGCACACATACCATAACTACTACATTGGCCAGTGGAAAAGCCACTGCCGACGAGAAAATGGCCAATGTGTCTATCACCAATACCAATACAAGCAAGGTAATTACTTATACAAGCACTAAAAAACGTGTGGTTGATAACAAAGGAACCGCCAGCAAAGAAGATGACGAGTTTCAGACAACGGGTTCAACCACAGCCAAAGCCAGCGATGGTACCCAGTTTACGTCTACCATAACCAAAGCACTGGTTGTGAAACATTCGTGCAATAATGCCAAGGGATTCCCGGTTAGTGGAACCATCGAAATTAAGCCGTTCTCGGGTGATACTAAAACCGTTGATTACGGAGACGGCACCTGCGACCTGAAATATACAGTAACCGTTAACGGAGTGACAGAGGAGAAAGAGAGAACAAAACCAGCGAAGAGAAAAAAAGGTTAGTAATACGTTTAAATATGTCGGAAAGTGTTGCCTGATTTTGGCAACACTTTTTTTTATGCCACAAAAAAAGCACCCTTTTGAGGTGCTTTTTTGAATTTTTGAGGTCCCGAGCGGATTCGAACCGCTGTAGAAGCTTTTGCAGAGCTCTGCCTAGCCACTCGGCCACAGGACCTTTTGGGAGTGCAAAAGTACAAGCATTGAACTAAACTCCCAAAGAAATCTGAAAAAAAACTTTATTTAATCAAACCGGCTGCATTCATTACTAATCAGCAGGCGGTTCATTCGTCCATAAATCAGTTTGGAATGCTTTTGCCAAGTCTGTTGTTTTGCAAATACACAGCAAAAAAAAATATTTTAGGCTTTGCAATATTTTTTTGTTCTGCACGCAACCCTTTCAATAGTTTTTTGCATCTTGCTTATGAACGTATGATTTTATGACCAGAATTTTATCTTTATTCACTAACGAATACGACCTCGCAAAGGCGGTACAGCGGCAGGATCCGAAAGCACAGACTCGGCTATACGAGAAATTTGCTTCTAAGATGCTGGCAGTTTGTAATCGGTATGTGGGAGATAAAATGGAGGCTGAAGACGTAATGATTGAAGGGTTTATGAAGATTTTTGATAAGATAGACCAATTTACGTTTCAGGGAAGTTTTGAAGGCTGGGTGAGAAGAATCATGATTAACGAGGCGCTGATGTATGTGCGTAGCAAAAAAATGATTTCGGTTGACCTTGAGTATGCCATAGAAGAACCCAGCGCGTCGGCGTTTAGCACAAACCTGGAGGCTGAAGATTTAATGCGGCTGATTGACCAATTACCCGATGGCTACAAAATGGTTTTTAACCTGTATGCCATTGAGGGCTATAATCATCAGGAAATTGGCGAGCTGCTGGGTATTTCAGAAGGTACCTCCAAGTCTCAGCTAAGCAGGGCGAGAGCCATTTTGCAGAGTAAATTATTGAAAGTAGAAAAAAGTGTTGTTTAATATTTCCCCTTTAAGGGCGTGCCGACGAATCGGCCGGGGATATGAAAATATCAGTTATAAAAATGAAGAAACATCCAATTGACGAACTTTTTGCCAGAAAACTGGCCGAGCATCGCCAGGAACCCTCTCAGAAAGCATTTGAGAAATTTCAGGCGCGTTTGCAGGAAAAACAAACCAAACGTCGCGGTGGAGTTTTTGCTATCAACCGCAACTGGGCATACTATGCCGCAGCAGCTGGTGTGGTGGCAGTACTTACCATAGGTGTTCTATCACAAAACAATACCGGGGGTAACAACCTGGCGGCCAATAATACCAGTTCTAAAAAAGTTGAGGCTGTTAAGCAGCCTTTGGCGCCGGAAGGGAAAGAGAACAAGGCATTAATTGCCCGTGCTGAAAACAACACCCCTGAGCTTGGCAGCCAGGCAACGGCCGGCAAAATTACCGTTGCTCAGAACAAAGCCGCCATAACTAATAAAGAAACGGTAAAACTGCCAGCCCCAGAAGACAAAGTGATTATAGATACACCGCAGGCAGCGAATGCACTGGCTAGTAATGCTAAAGACGAATTGAAACCATTGCCTTTAGAAACACTTGCCGGTAAAAATACGATTGCTCTTAAAGAGAAACCTGCATCGGCTGCTTCAAAGTATCATCTGGGCGAATCTGTAACACTCATTGTTACACCTATTGAAGACAACTCGCTTGCCGCACTGAACGAAAGCAACAATGCACAGGCAGAAGAAAAGGCCGAGAAAGATAAATCTTTCCTTGCCAAATTGTATGGCGAATACAAAAACTTTAAATACGGTGAAAAAGTAGACTTAAAAAGAATAGGTGTAAAAGATGCGGTAGCTCGTGTAGACGAAGGTTTGTTTAAAGAAGAGCGGGAAGATGTAAGAGATTTTGTGCAACGCCGTATAGTAAGAATGCAGAAAAGAGAAGAAGATTTCAGATAATTAATAAAAACCCGTTTGAGCAGAAAAATTTAATTAGCAACAAAATAATGAAAAGAATTGGACTAATCCTCTTAATACTATTAGGATGCATTTCGGTAAAGGCAGCTGTTAAGCAAGACACCACCATAGTAGAGTTTACAGATAAGGGTGTAAAGAAACGGGTAACGGTTTATACATCGGGCAATAAAGATTTTGAATTACCACGCAACCTTAATCTGGAAAATGTATTGAAAACCCTGGGGGTAGATTCAGCGGAAAGAAGAAGAACAATAGCTTTGCTTGAACAGAACAACGCTAAACAAGATACTTTGGTAATTGCGGCAGCAGACGGCAGAAGCTTGAAAATTATAACCAGCGATGCCGGCGACTTGAGCAGAAAAGACAAAGAAGACAATGACCACTGGAGCAGGTCTGATACTAGAGATAATGAAGAAGAAAAAAGTAGCGAGACCAGAACCTGGTCTTCAAAGCCTGAAAAGAAAAGCAGCAATAGCAGGTTTTTTTCTAAGTCAGACTTTGGAATATATCTGGGCTTGAATAACTGGGCTAATGGGCCTTCAACGGTGCCTGATTTGCAAACCTGGGGGTCGCGCTTTGTAGCATTATCCTTCCAGAGAAATGCCACGCTTATTAATGGCAAGCAGGTAGATTTTGCCATCAGCTATGGCCCCGAGATTGCCTGGAACAATTTTATGTTTGAAGGTAACAACTACATTGATAATAGTACCGGGAAGATAGAATTTTTCAAATCGGCCAAAGACCTCAATAAAAGTAAATTGGTGGTAACCAGCCTTAATTTGCCCATTATGTTCAATTTCGGGTTTGAAGAGGCTAAATTTAAAATAGGTTTGGGTGGCTATGTAGGGTATAGAGTAGGTAGTTACCGTAAGTTGAAGTACAGCGACAGCAGCAAGAAAGAAATTAATAAAGATAACTATGGCCTGAACGATTTTAGGTATGGTCTGGTGGCAGAGATTGGCAAGCGCAGGGGCATTACCTTCTTTGGCCGATACGATATGGGTGAGTTGTTTAAGAGCAGCCAGGAAAATGCGGCAGGCCTGCAGGCCTGGACAATCGGTATCAGACTGTAATTTTTTCAATAAAAAAAGGGTGAAAACGTGTGAGTTTTCGCCCTTTTTTTGGTTTTAAGTCATAGGTCGAAAAAAAAATAAAAAAGAATTGATTTTTTTTGGGGGTGAATATTTGACAATTAAAAAAAAGAATATAATTTTGCACTCCCATTCGGACAGAATGTTCTTTGTTAAGGGTTCCGGATGGCAATAAAAATTAAGGGGGTGTACCAGAGTGGCCAAATGGGGCAGACTGTAAATCTGCTAGCTTACGCTTACGGTGGTTCGAATCCATCCGCCCCCACCATAATTAATCGTGAATTCCGAATCACGAATTATTGAAATTAAGCGGGAGTAGCTCATTTGGTAGAGCGATAGCCTTCCAAGCTATAGGTGGCGGGTTCGAGACCCGTCTCCCGCTCGAAAGCGATAGACGATTCAATCTTTAGGTGGTGGCGGTTCGGTCGTTACCGATTCGAGACCCGTCTCCCGCTCGATAATAAAAGCCTTCGTAGCTCAGTGGTAGAGCACTTCCTTGGTAAGGAAGAGGTCGGCAGTTCAATCCTGCTTGAAGGCTCTAACTTTGAAATGAGTGGTTCTTGGTAAGGAAGGGGTTGGCAGCGGCAGTCGTTACTGTTCAATCCTGCTTGAAGGCTCTAACTTTGAAAAGAGCATTTTTTGTTTAGGAAAAGTTTACACGAGTAAATTCCAGACTGTCTTATATTGAATGCTCGAATTCCAAAAGATAGTTCTTTCCTCAAGAAAAGTAAATCAGTAATATCAGGATATGAGTTGCGGAAATCTGGTTTACAATTTAAAATAAGAGTTTTCTTCCATACGCGGGAAACTTGGCAAGTACAAAAACTGTTCTGCAAGAAGGCTCATCAAAGTGAAAATTAATAAATTTGTAATAAATCTAATATTTAGACTTCAATAATCATGGCAAAAGAGAATTTTGACCGTAGCAAGCCTCACGTAAACATTGGTACTATTGGTCACGTTGACCACGGTAAAACAACATTGACAGCTGCCATCACAAAGGTGCTTTCTGAGAAAGGATTGGCAGATAAAAGAGATTTCTCATCTATCGACAACGCCCCGGAAGAAAAAGAGCGTGGTATCACTATCAATACAGCGCACGTAGAATATCAAACAGTTAATCGTCACTATGCTCACGTTGACTGTCCTGGTCACGCTGACTACGTGAAAAACATGGTAACTGGTGCTGCTCAGATGGATGGTGCTATTCTTGTAGTAGCTGCAACTGATGGTCCTATGCCACAAACCCGTGAGCACATCCTTCTTGCCCGTCAGGTAGGTGTACCTCAATTGGTTGTGTTCATGAACAAAGTTGACATGGTAGATGATCCTGAGTTATTGGAACTTGTTGAAATGGAGATCCGTGACTTGTTGTCATTCTATAAATACGATGGTGATAATATCCCAGTAATTCAAGGTTCAGCTCTTGGTGGTTTGAACGGAGAGCCTAAATGGGTTGCTACTATCGAACAATTGATGGAAGCAGTTGATACATTCATTCCACTTCCAGCTCGTGCAACTGACAAACCATTCTTGATGCCGGTTGAAGACGTGTTCTCAATCACAGGTCGTGGTACTGTTGCAACTGGTCGTATTGAAACTGGTGTAATCAACTCTGGTGAGCCTGTTGAAATCCTGGGTATGGGTGCTGAAGGCTTGAAATCAGTTGTAACTGGTGTAGAGATGTTCCGTAAAATCCTTGACCGTGGTGAAGCCGGTGATAACGTTGGTCTATTGCTTCGCGGTATTGAGAAAACCGATATCAAACGTGGTATGGTTATCTGTAAACCAGGTTCAGTTAAACCACATGCTCACTTCAAAGCTGAGGTTTATGTATTGAGCAAAGAAGAAGGTGGTCGTCACACGCCATTCTTTAACAAATACCGTCCACAGTTCTATTTCCGTACAACTGACGTAACAGGTGAAATTACTCTACCTGCAGGTGTTGAAATGGTTATGCCTGGCGATAACATCACTATCGAAGTGAAATTGATCAATGCCATTGCCATGGATAAAGGTCTTCGTTTCGCGATTCGTGAAGGTGGTCGTACAGTAGGTGCTGGTCAGGTAACTGAAATCATTTCTTGATTTTAATTGAGCAGAAATATAGAAGAGCGCTTCCGCAAGGGAGCGCTCTTTGTTTTTTATAAAACCACTAAGCCGTACTGGCCATACCCCGGCAGTTTAGAAACATATTAAATTGCCTTAATATTGATATAATTTTCAGGAGGCAGAGCGGTTTTATCCCTGGAAATCAATTATTTTGTACAAAACTTACCAAACTGAACTATGTCTGTCAAAAGAAGTGCTGCCACCTCGTTTGTGCTCATTACTGTTTTAATTGATTCCATCGGATTTGGTGTAATTATCCCTGTTTTGCCAAGGTTGATTTCAGAACTGGCACATGTGGATATCAGCGGCGCTGCCCGATACGGCGGCTGGCTTTTTGCGGCTTATTCGGTTATGCAGTTTCTGTTTTCGCCGGTAATGGGGGGCTTAAGCGATCAATACGGGCGTCGGCCTGTGTTGCTTGCCTCTTTATTTGGCTTTGGGCTTGACTACCTGTTGCTGGTATTTGCCCCAAATATAGGGTGGTTGTTTGTAGGCAGAATCATTGCAGGCGTAATGGGAGCAAGTTTTACAACCGCAGCTGCCTACATGGCCGACATCAGTACGCCTGACAAACGTGCGCAGAATTTTGGAATGATTGGTGCCGCATTTGGGTTAGGGTTTATTATAGGGCCGTCTATCGGCGGTTTTGTAAGTCATCTGGGTACACGCGCACCGTTTATGGTTGCAGGTGGGCTTACTATTCTGAACTGGCTGTATGGATATTTTGTATTGCCGGAGTCGCTCAGTATTGAAAACCGCAGGAAATTTAACTGGAAACGGGCTAACCCTATTGGCGCTTTAATGAGTATTCGTCGGTTTCCGATGATTACCGGATTGGTAGGCGCTTTATTCCTTGTTTATATATCTAATTTTTCAACCCAGGGAACCTGGACTTATTTTACTAAAGAAAAATTTAACTGGACAGAGCAGGAAGTAGGGTTTTCTCTTACATTTATAGGGGTAATGATAGCTTTTGTACAAGGTTTTCTTACCCGCCTGGTAATTCCTAAACTGGGTACCAGAAATGCTATCTATGTAGGTTTTGCCTTTTCAATATTTGGTTCGGTAGCGTATTGTTTTGCCAATGAGGGTTGGATGGTTTATGCTATTATGGTGCCTTTTGCACTCGGGGGGCTGGCCGGGCCTGCCATGCAGGGAATTATTTCAGGCCAGGTGCCTCCAAATGAACAAGGTGAATTGCAGGGTTCACTCACCAGCCTCAACAGTGTGGCTTCTATTATTGGCCCTGTTTTAATGACGGGTCTGTTCTACAGGTTTACTGAAAAGGGCGCACCGGTGTATTTTCCGGGAGTTCCGTTTCTTGCCGCGGCAATTCTGACCACCATCAGTCTGATATTGATTATAAAAACGCTAAGAAAGCATACTACAAAAGTAGAACAGGCAGAGTCAATTAAACACTAAGGTATTTCATCAGCATATCGTAACGTTCCTGTTCAATGCTGTCTATGGGTTCGTGCGCGTAGGCTCCTTCAACCATGTAGCCAAAACGCTCAAGTGTAGCAACAATTGAAGAAATATTCTTTCTGTTTATTTTCAGGGTAAGTTTTGACGCGTTTTCTTCGCCGAATTCGCTGCCGTTAAAATAACTGCTCAGGATTTTGGCATTGTCTGACTCCACCAGCCGGCTGATTTCTGCCAGAGAATAGTCTCTGTTTTTTATGGCAATCACCAGCACCGCTCCGGGTTCCTGAACGCCAAGTAATTCGCCGAAGCGGTTATATATTTCAGTTGCGGTAATTGCGCCGGTAAATACTTTGTCTTCATCTACCACGCCTAATATCTGCAACTGAAATTTTGAAATTAAACCCAGTGCCTCATAAAGGTGTTGGTCATCAAAAATGTACGCTTCGGTATATTGGGGCATTACTTCCGATATCGCCAGTTCTTCATCGTAGTTCAGTAATATGTCTTCGCTTAAAATGCCCTGATATTGTTCATTATCAACAACCACCAGTTGGCTTATACGATTCTCCTCCATCCAGCTCAAAGCATCACCCACCGTGTCGGTAAGTTTTAAGATGGGTAATTCGTGGTTGATAATTTGAGCAGCCGTCATTCTTTTTAGTTTTTAGTATAATCCCGCGGGCGGTAAGGTAACATCTTAAACTACTATGCCAGCACGGGTTCCTGAATTTTGTCGAGGAAAAGGCCCAGGTAATGATTAAATTCCTGCGGGCGTTCCATCATCGGGGCATGACAACATTTGTCAATAAAATATAACTCCGAGTTTTCTAGTAACTGGTTAAATTCAAAACCTACATGGGGTGGGGTTATGGTATCGTTCAATCCCCATATCAGGCAGGTTTGTACTTTAATGTTTGGTATTTCTTTAGCCATGTTATGGCGCTGTGCTGACTTGGCAATCTGCACAATATTCATACATTTCGGAATACTTGATGTAATCTCAAAGCACTCGTCAATCAGTTCTTTAGTTGCAGTTTTAGGGTCATAGAATGTATAGGCTACGCGTTCACGAATGTAGTCATAGCTACCTCTCTTCGGGAAAGACCCACCCATGGTGTTTTCAAAAAGACCCGAGCTTCCGGTCAATACCAGCGCTTTTACGGTTTCCTGATGTGCAAGGGTATATAACAGACCCACATGGCCGCCTAACGAATTACCCAATAAAATGATATTATTCAGTTGCTTGAATGCGATAAACCTTTCAATAAATGCCTGCAGCCCTTCCAGACTTGCCTCACGCATGGGCATATCATAGATAGGCATAACTGGTATTACTATTCTGCAACGATGTCTGAAACCCTCAATAACATCGTCAAAGTTACTCAATGCGCCAAACAAGCCATGTAAAATAAGCAGGGTATCTCCACTACCTTCGTCAATATATTTAAACTCTCCCTCTTGTTGTACCTGATAATTCATCTTAATCGTTAATAATTCTTTAGTGAGATGTAACAAAGCCTTAATTACTGAAATACTTCTATATTTGTGCTTTCTAACAACAAATTAGTGCTTTAAAATTGAATTTTCAAAACTTTTATATCATTAACGAAAAACAATGCTTAAAAGTTTGGTAGTGGCATTTTCTGTATGCCTGCATACCATTAAACCCTGCTGCGCTTTAGAATACTGGCAGGGGTAAAGTAACCCGTCTATTGAAACATCTGAAAAAGAATCTATTCAAAATCGATTAAGACCTATGAAAAAAACAATCTTCTACCTGGTGCTATGCCTCAGTTTATCGGCTCAGGCGCAGCAAAAGTTTTTTACAATCAGCAAAGAGCTACTGCAAGACAAAATTAAAGGTGGCTGGGCAGGCCAGACCATCGGCGTTACCTTTGGAGGCCCCATGGAGTTCAGGTACAATGGTACTATTATTAATGAGTATCAGCCCATACCCTGGTATGATGGCTACCTGAGAAAAACCATGATTGAAAACCCGGGGCTTTATGATGACTTGTACATGGATTTAACCTTTGTGGATGTGCTTGAAAAAGAAGGGCTGGATGCTCCGGTTGAATCTCATGCCAAAGCCTATGCCAATGCAGGTTATGCTTTATGGCATGCCAATCAGGCCGGGCGCTACAATATATTACATCAGATTATGCCTCCTCAGTCTGGTCATTGGTTACACAATCCGCATGCCGATTGTATCGATTATCAGATTGAATGCGATTTCGCGGGGTTGATGTCGCCCGGCATGCCCAATACGGCTTCGAAAATCTCAGACAGGATAGGCCATATCATGAATTATGGTGACGGCTGGTATGGGGGCGTTTTTCTGGGTGCCTGCTATACACTGGCTTTTACGTCTAATAACATTGAGTATATTATTAATGAGGCATTGAAAACAATTCCGAAGCAAAGCGAGTATTATAAATGTATAGCTGATGTAATAAAATACTACAAGTTGTATCCGAACGACTGGAAAAAAACCTGGTATGCTTTGCAGGAGCGGTGGTCTGACGATGTGGGGTGTCCTGATGGCGTTTATACACCTTTTAATATTGATGCCAAGTTGAATTCGGCCTATGTAGTGCTGGGCTTACTTTATGGTAAAGGTGATTTTACCAAAACCATAGAAATAACCACCCGTTGCGGGCAAGATGCCGACTGTAATCCATCGTCAGCCTGTGGAATACTGGGAACCATGCTGGGGTATTCTAAAATACCGGCTTACTGGAAGTTGGGTCTGAAAGATGCAGAAGACATAGATTTTAAATATACCACCATATCGTTGAACGACGTTTACGGAATTGGCATGAAGCATGCCCTGCAGAATATAGAACGCAACGGCGGAAAGGTAACTGGTACGCAGGTAAGTATTCTTTTGCAAAAGCCTGAGGTAGTAAGGTTTGAACAGAGTTTTGAAAATACGTATCCGGTCGATAAAATATTTGTATATAAAAGCCTGAAAGATGAATACAGTTTTGATTTTGAAGGTACGGGTGTAGTAATAAAAGGTGTTGCCGAGAAGAAAGACCAGACAACAAAAGACATAGTATTAAACACAGAAGTTTATATTGATGGCAAACTGATGGAAACGGTTGAGATGCCGACGGAATTCAGAACCCGCAGGCATGAGCTTTTCTGGAATTACGAGTTGCCTAAAGGTAAACATAAAGTGGTTGTAAAATTGCTGAACCCCTCTGTTCAGCATGATTTACGGGTAAATGACATCATTGTATATAATGATACGCCGGGCACTGAGGCGAACCAGAAAATTTACCGGTTCGGCCAACCCAAAAAATTTAAACCTTAATCAGTAAAACAGGTCTATATATATAGATTGCCATAAGTGAGACGTTCTATAGTAAATTAATTAATCAGACAACAAATGAAGAAAGCAGTAATCAGTATCATCGCATTTGCCGTTTCTACCAGCATAGCTCTGGCGCAAACCGCCCAAGATGTTTTAGATAAGTACGTTGAAGCCACAGGGGGCAAGTCGCTCTGGGACGGCGTAAATACATATACACTTAAGCAAAGCTTTAAAAGTGGCACTGCTGCCGATTATGACATGGATGTGAAAGCCTCGCTGGCCGATGGTTCAATGTCAAAATCGAAAACAATTTTGAGACGCACATTTATATATGGTATAAAGGGCAACAGTGGTTGGTTTAAAGTGCCTTTGGGAACTGGCGATAAAGCCACCCAGTATGAAACCAAAGACCTGAATCAGAAAGAGCAGGATAATATGAAGCGTGAAATTACAGAACTGATACTACCTTTCTGGAATTATCAGAAAAAAGGCTATGTAGCTACGCTTGTTGGTACTGAAACAGTCAATGGTAAGAAGGTTAACCATGTAGAGCTAAATGGCAAGGGTGTAAAGTATAACCTTTATTTTGACCAGGCCAATGGGTTGCTGGTAAGAAAAAAACTGACGCTTTCGCCAGCTGAAGTAATTACAGAAGATTATACCAATTATGCAACGTCGCCCTACGGTATCAAATATCCGTCTGAGGGAACCTACAGCAACACAGCCGAAAAACGCTCGGTTAAGCTGACAACCAATATTGTTTTCAACGACAACATCTCTGCTTCGGCATTTGCCCGTTAACGGTAAGCACCAGAACAAGAAAAGCCTGCTGAATCTATCGGCGGGCTTTTCTTGTCTATATATATATAGGTTTTAGTTTCGCTTTTTCTGCAGGTTCTTTTTCTCTTCGTGGGTTTCGGCGGCTTCTTCTATTGAGTGAGATATAAATGCGTCATCTTCCATCTGAGCCAGGTCAGCCAGCTTTCTGTAAAATCCTTTGGCTTTCTCAAGCTCGTCTTCTGTTAAATCCTCAATGTCGACCAGCCGGTTGCTGGCCTTCTCGCTAGACGCTATCAATTCGTTAAGTTTAATCTGCAATGCAATAGTGTCTTTGTTCTGCGACTGCTGAATAATAAAAACCATCAGAAAAGTGATGATGGTGGTGCCGGTGTTAATAACCAATTGCCAGGTATCAGAGAAATTGAACAGCGGGCCCGATACCGCCCAGACAATTATAATTAGCAATGCCAGTAAAAAAGCATAGGGGCTTCCGGTTGCCTTGGTTACCTTTTTTGAGAATTGGCCAAACAGGCTCATTACTCCGTTATTGTTGTTGTCCATGTGTTTTAAATAGTTAATTGTAGATTTTTGAATGGAAATAAGGAATAATTAAAAAAACTGTACCACCCTTTGGTTAGTAAAAAGTGCTTATAATCTTACCTGTAACTTTAAAAGGAGTTATAATTATTGCACAAAACGAAGAACTAATATAAACTTTATGGATGGGTTAAATTATAAGTAACTGAACATAAGGGGAGTAGGGTTTAAGGTATAAAAAACTTTGGGGGAAGGCCTTGACAAAGGCTAAAAAGTGGCGTACCTTTGCAGTCCCAAAAATGGAAGAAACACTGAGCGTTACATAGCAGGAGCATAGTAAAAAGGTGGGAATCAGGGAATTGGGGGATGGGTAAAAAAAAGAGTAAAATTAATTTGGAGTTGTAAAAATAAAGTCAGACCTTTGCACCCCGGTTAGTCGAAAGAGAAAGGAGAAAAGGAGAGGAAAACGGGAGGTGAGAGCGAGGCGAAAAAAAACTTCAAAAATAATTTGGGAATGTAAAAATAAATTCAGAATTTTGCACCCCGATTGATTGGAAAAGGAAAGAGAGAAAAGGAAGAGGCGATAAGGAGAGTGAAAAAAAATATGAAAAAATATTTTTTTAATTCAAAAAAGAGTAGTAACTTTGCAGTCCGTTTCGCTTACTAAAATAAGAAAACGGAAAAACGAAAAGAAAAGTTCAGAGTTAAAATAAGAATTGATTAAGCGGTTGAGGGGGAGGTTGAAGAGAGAGAGCTTAATTAGATTTAACAAGTCGGAAGGTTGCGAGACTGGATGAATAAAGTTCATTAACTTGTTGAGAATGCAAATGCGAGACCTTAAGTAGTCAGGCAAACTTTGACATTTACAATGGAGAGTTTGATCCTGGCTCAGGATGAACGCTAGCGGCGGGCTTAATACATGCAAGTCGAGGGGTGGTAGCAATACTACACCGGCGCACGGGTGCGTAACGCGTATGCAATCTACCTTTATCTGGGGGATAGCCCGGGGAAACCCGGATTAATACCGCATAACAAATTTCTTGGCATCAAGAGATTTTAAAAGATTTATCGGATAGAGATGAGCATGCGTAAGATTAGATAGTTGGCGAGGTAACGGCTCACCAAGTCTACGATCTTTAGGGGCTCTGAGAGGAGAATCCCCCACACTGGCACTGAGATACGGGCCAGACTCCTACGGGAGGCAGCAGTAGGGAATATTGGGCAATGGGCGCAAGCCTGACCCAGCCACGCCGCGTGCAGGAAGAAGGCCCTCTGGGTTGTAAACTGCTTTTGACCGGGAAGAAAAGAACCTTTGCGAAGGGAGTTGACGGTACCGGCAGAATAAGCCACGGCTAACTACGTGCCAGCAGCCGCGGTAATACGTAGGTGGCGAGCGTTATCCGGATTTATTGGGTTTAAAGGGTGCGTAGGCGGCTGATTAAGTCAGCGGTGAAAGGTAGCAGCTTAACTGTTTTACATGCCGTTGATACTGGTTAGCTTGAGTTAACAGAAGGCAGATAGAATTTCTGGTGTAGCGGTGAAATGCTTAGATACCAGAAGGAATACCGATTGCGAAGGCAGTCTGCTGCAGTTACACTGACGCTGAGGCACGAAAGTGCGGGGATCAAACAGGATTAGATACCCTGGTAGTCCGCACAGTAAACGATGATTACTAGTTGTTGGCGAGAGTCAGTGACCAAGGGAAACCGATAAGTAATCCACCTGGGGAGTACGCCGGCAACGGTGAAACTCAAAGGAATTGACGGGGGTCCGCACAAGCGGTGGAGCATGTGGTTTAATTCGATGATACGCGAGGAACCTTACCTGGACTAGAATGTGAGGGAATTATTCAGAAATGGATAAGCCAGCAATGGCCCAAAACAAGGTGCTGCATGGCTGTCGTCAGTTCGTGCCGTGAGGTGTTGGGTTAAGTCCCGCAACGAACGCAACCCCTGTTGTCTGTTGCCATCAAGTAAAGTTGGGGACTCAGACAAGACTGCCTACGCAAGTAGAGAGGAAGGAGGGGACGACGTCAAGTCATCATGGCCCTTACGTCCAGGGCAACACACGTGCTACAATGGGCGATACAGAGTGTTGCGAGCCAGCAATGGCAAGCCAATCACAAAAAGTCGTTCACAGTTCGGATTGGGGTCTGCAACTCGACCCTATGAAGCTGGAATCGCTAGTAATCGGATATCAGCTATGATCCGGTGAATACGTTCCCGGACCTTGTACACACCGCCCGTCAAGCCATGGAAGTTGGGTAGACCTGAAGCGGAAGGTAAAAGATTTCGTTAGGGTAGAACCAGTAACTGGGGCTAAGTCGTAACAAGGTAGCCGTACCGGAAGGTGCGGCTGGAACACCTCCTTTTTAGAGATTTCTTCACAGAAAGAAATAAAAACGACTGACACGAAAGATCAAGCATTTGTATTCTCATCAACAAGTTATGTATTAGAGTGAAGGAACGGAAGTTTACAGGTGTAGTGATTGTAGGGAAAGCAAAACTACAAGCCATTAAACTGCAAACTCTGCAAGGGGCTTGTAGCTCAGGTGGTTAGAGCGTTACACTGATAATGTAAAGGTCCGTGGTTCGAGTCCACGCAGGCCCACCAAGTTGAATGGCGAATGAGAGAATGGCGAATTAGCGAATAAAATATTCATGATTCAAGATTAACTAATTCACGATTAAAATAAAGGGGGTTTAGCTCAGCTGGCTAGAGCACCTGCTTTGCAAGCAGGGGGTCAACGGTTCGAATCCGTTATCCTCCACCAAACTAATCACGAATGAAGAATGAGTGAATTAGTGAATAGATGAAGAGTAAATAAGTTAACTGATACTTTTAAAAATCGGATACAGTTCTTTACGAAGAAACAAGGTAGAAATACCACAAGTCAGTTAAGACTGGACGACATTCTTATCATATCTAGCACAGCTTGGTAGGTGGTAAGAGTTCAGTTAAGATTGGATGAAGTTATTTGACATGATGGAAGAGAGAAGAAAAGAGATAATGTAGGAGCTACATAAGGGCGTACGGAGGATGCCTAGGGTCTCAGAGGCGAAGAAGGACGTGATAAGCTGCGATAAGCTACGGGGAGAAGCACATTTTCTGTAATCCGTAGATTTCCGAATGGGGCAACCCAATAGTTTGAAGAACTATTACCATACTGAGTATGGAGCTAACTCGGTGAACTGAAACATCTAAGTAACCGAAGGAAATAAAACAACAGTGATTCCGCAAGTAGTGGCGAGCGAACGCGGAGAAGCCCAAACCATTTTTGTTACGGCAAGAGTGGGGTTATAGGACTGCATTAGGAGTATTATTTAAGTTGAATGATTTGGGAAAGTCATCCATAGAGTGTGAGAGACACGTAAACGTACCGATAATAACAACGAGCAGAATCCTGAGTAGGTGGGGACCGGTGGAATCCCCTCTGAATTCGGCGCACCATCTCCAAGGCTAATACTCCTGATACACACGATTAGTGAACTAGTACTGTGAAAGGAAAGGTGAAAGCCGGGGATTAACCCGGTGGAAAATAGAACCTGAAACCGGTGAAACCGACGCTTACAAGCGGTCGCGAGACTGGCCAAGTCCAGTGACGGCGTGCCTTTTGCATAATGACCCTACGAGTTACGGTCACCGGCAAGATTAAGTATTTCAGATACGTAGTCGAAGCGAAAGCAAGTCTGAATAGGGCGAATAGTCGGTGGCTGTAGACGCGAAACCTTGTGATCTACCCATGGTCAGGTTGAAGGTTGGGTAAAACCAACTGGAGGACCGAACCAGTTAACGTTGAAAAGTTTTTGGATGAACTGTGGGTAGGGGTGAAAGGCTAATCAAACTGGGAAATAGCTCGTACTCTCCGAAATGTATTTAGGTACAGCGTCGAGGTTGAGTTATATCGAGGTAGAGCTACCAATAGGATGCGGGGGAGTCAAATCCTACCAAATTCTGATAAACTCCGAATGCGATATAATATACTCGGCAGTGAGGGCTTGGGTGCTAAGGTCCGAGTCCAAAAGGGAAAGAACCCAGAACTACAACTAAGGTCTCTAAATCTATACTAAGTTGAACTAAGGAAGTCTGATTGCAGAGACAGCCAGGATGTTTGCTTGGAAGCAGCAATCATTTAAAGAGTGCGTAACAGCTCACTGGTCGAGCGAGGCGGGCATCGATAATAAACGGGCATCAAGTATAGTACCGAAGTTTAGTCAAGATTTAAATCTTGGGTAGGAGAGCATTCTATTTGCGGCGAATGCGTACTGTGAGGTATGCTGGAGCGGATAGAAAAGCAAATGTAGGGATAAGTAGCGATAATGTATGTGAGAACCATACACACCGAAAGACTAAGGATTCCTCAGCTACGTCAATCAACTGAGGGTTAGTCGGGTCCTAAGGATAATGCGAAAGCAGAAGCCGATGGCAAACAGGTTAATATTCCTGTACTGGTGATGGTGCGATGCGGGGACGGAGAGTTGGAGTGGGTACGTCCTGACGGAATAGGGCGTTGAGAGGAGGCTTAGGCTGAATCGAACTCGTGAAGACGCTTCCAAGAAAAGCCGCTAAGCTTCAGCCATTTACCACCCGTACCGTAAACCGACACAGGTAGTCGAGGCGAGAAGCCTAAGGTGCTCGAGTGAGTCACAGCTAAGGAACTCGGCAAATTAACCCTGTAACTTCGGGAGAAGGGGAGCCTCAGCAATGAGGCCGCAGAGAAATGGCCCAGGCGACTGTTTAACAAAAACACATGGCTTTGCTAAGTTTAATGACAAAGTATAAGGCCTGACACCTGCCCGGTGCTGGAAGGTTAAGAGGGGATGTCATCGCAAGAGAAGCATTGAATCGAAGCCCCAGTAAACGGCGGCCGTAACTATAACGGTCCTAAGGTAGCGAAATTCCTTGTCGGGTAAGTTCCGACCTGCACGAATGGTGTAACGATCTGGGCACTGTCTCAGCTGTGAGCTCGGCGAAATTGTAGTAGCGGTGAAGATGCCGCTTACCCGCCACGGGACGGAAAGACCCCGTGAACCTTTACTATAGCTTAACGTTGAATTCGGGTAACTGATGTGTAGGATAGGTGGGAGGCTGTGAACCGGTGTCGCCAGGCATCGGGGAGCCAACGTTGAAATACCACCCTTTGGTTATTTGGATTCTAACTCGCGCTGCGAGGACACCGTTTGGTGGGTAGTTTGACTGGGGTGGTCGCCTCCAAAAGAGTAACGGAGGCTTCCAAAGGTAGTCTCAGCACGCTTGGTAACCGTGCGTTGAGTGCAATAGCAAAAGACTGCTTGACAGTGAGACCTACAAGTCGAGCTGGCTGGAAACAGGGGTATAGTGATCCGGTGGTTCTGTATGGAAGGGCCATCGCTCAAAGGATAAAAGGTACTCCGGGGATAACAGGCTGATCTCCCCCAAGAGCTCACATCGACGGGGAGGTTTGGCACCTCGATGTCGGCTCGTCACATCCTGGGGCTGGAGAAGGTCCCAAGGGTTCGGCTGTTCGCCGATTAAAGTGGCACGCGAGCTGGGTTCAGAACGTCGTGAGACAGTTCGGTCCCTATCTGTGGTGGGCGTTGGAAGATTGAGAGGGTCTGACTTTAGTACGAGAGGACCGAGTTGGACGTACCGCTGGTGCATCTGTTGTCCTGCCAAGGGCACGGCAGAGTAGCCAAGTACGGACGGGATAAACGCTGAAAGCATCTAAGTGTGAAACCCTCCTCAAGATGAGTCTTCCATTGAGATTCGTCATAGACGATGACGTTGATAGGCTACAGGTCTAAAAGTGGTAACACCCAGCCGAGTAGTACTAATGAATCGAGGGCTCCTAATTTTTTTATCTGTTTTTTTCTCTCTCCATTAAAGTCATATAATGAAAGCCTAATGGCCAATAAGATATTCAGGATTCGGTGTTAGTTAACTAGCGAAAGAATCATTAAGATCTTCATGGTGTCAATAGGGCGGGTGAACACCTCTTCCCATCCCGAACAGAGCAGTTAAGCCCCGCACCGCTGATGGTACTGAGTTCATACTTGGGAGAGTAAGTAGACGCCAGTTTTTTATTCCAAAGACCGTTACGAAAAGTAGCGGTCTTTTTTTTGCATTTTGCCCAACGCAAATCACAAAAGATTTTCATGGCGTCCATAGGGTGGGTGAACACCTCGACTGCGCGTCCCGTTCCCATCCCGAACAGAGCAGTTAAGTCCGGGGACGCCCAGTCCGCACCGCTGATGGTACTGAGTTCATACTTGGGAGAGTAAGTAGACGCCAGTTTTTTATTCCAAAGACCTTAGAAGCAATTCTAAGGTCTTTTTTTTTGCATTTTGCCCAACGCAAATCACAAAAGATTTTCATGGCGTCTATAGGGTGGGTGAACACCTCGACTGCGCGTCCCGTTCCCATCCCGAACAGAGCAGTTAAGGGGGATCAAACCTAAAAGTTGTGGGGCGGTAAAATAATTTCGGCTCAATCGAAAAAGTTGGGGCTCAAGCGAAAAAGTTGGGGAGTAGGTAAAAATGGATATTCTTTGCCAAACGAAGACACCCAGTTTGCTCCGGGGCTACGTGTCCCGTGTTGGTACTGTTTTCATACTTGGGAGTATAAGCGTCCACCCTGTTTTTATTCTGAAGTTTTTAGATGCAGTTGTAAGTTTTTTTGTGTTAGTTCCCGCTTTGAGCATGATCAGACTTTCGCGCTCTCGTCAGAATCGAGATGAGTGACAGCACTCAAATCCATAGAATTGTCTGAATTGTAAGTGTAATAATCCAGCTTATTGATGATTATTATTCTTGTTTGATATCGGCTATTTTTTGTCTTGCTTTGATTAGGATTCAGACCTCTGCATAATTGGCTGGCTGAAATCAACCAATATCCCCTTTTTTTCTTCCAATCGTCGAAAATTGACAATTCTTCACTAATATTTTTAACAATTTTGTATTGTTATTTATGAATAGATAAACTGTTAAAAAGATGCTGATGGACTTTTTCCTCAATCATTTTTCTGCTTGAAGTTATTTGTAAATATTTGCCCCTTAATTAGGAATTTTTTATTTAATTAAATTATATTGTCTCTGACTTTATTTTTGAACCTTAGCTAATATGTACAAGCGCAAAAATTTTCGTTTTTTTCTGTTAGGATTAACAGGAATTATTCTGGGAGCAACCAGCTGCTCAACACCTGAGTTTACTCCAACTGACACAACGCCTGCTGCTTCAAAGTTGTTTACATCTGGTGGTGTTATTCCTTCTGATTTTAAATGGTCATCGGTTAGAACCCTTGATATTCGTGTCGTTGTTAACGACAAATACAATGGTAAATACTTTTACAAAGTTGAATTATTTGATAATGACCCAAAACTTGGAACTGCTGCCAATTTATTAGGGGCCGGGCAAGCAAAAAAAGGCCAGGACTTTGTTGATAAAGTTACTGTTCCGGTTGGCTTGCAATATGTGTACCTTAGAGAGACCTCGCCTGTGGGTATAGCTTCAGTTTCAATGGTAGCTATTAAAGATGTTAATTCTGTAACAGTTTCAAAGTCAGGTGATACGGGTAGTTTTAGAGCCAGCGCTCTTCGTGGCGAATCTGCCAACTCAATGGCTGGTGTTGCTGCTGCTTACAGTATTGCAGATAACGCGCCTGTGGTTGTGCCTAATACAGCTATTGCCATAAGTGGTAACTCAAATATTACGGTTGAGTCAAATAAAGCGTATGTTGTAAAGGCCTCTGACAACTTTATAGGTGAAATTAACGCAAATAATGGTACAAGCGGCGTGAAAATATATATACAGGGTACCTGGAAGAACCGTAACTTCACATTAAACCTGGGTGGCAATAATGCAATTATTGTAACTTCTGGTGGTACACTTGATTTAGTGAATGTTATTCAGAACACCGGTGGCGCTTTTGCTAACTACGGAACAGCGATTTTTGAAACCCTGAATACCTCAAATGAGACGCTTTACACCAATTATGGTACATTAAATGCCAAGAGCGCTACATTTGCCAACGGAAGTTTTACTAACTACGGAACAGCCTCTATTGATAATCTGACAAGCACAACGGGTTCTACCAAGATACGAAATGAAGGAACATTACAGGTGAAAGATGCTTCGCTTACTAATGCAACTTTAGAAACTGTTTGTCATACAACAATTGACAACCTGACAACTACTAACGCAACAATTAATGTAGCAGAAAAATCATTGCTTGGCATCAAGAAACTGGTTGCAGGCGGTACTAAAATCAACCTTGCTTCATCTGCAATTCTTGATGTGTGGGTATCGGCTAACTTTACAAGTAACAAAAATTACATGACTGGAACCGGAACTGAAAGTGCAGTGGCCAGATTGAAAAAGGTTGATGTAAATAATCAGTGGGAAGCCATAACGTATTCAGGTAACCTTGAGATTGCATGTTCTGATCATACCCCTAACGGTCAATGGAGTACTTATTATATAGTTTCAAGACCAGCAGCTTTGGTGGCCTATGAAAAATCAACTGTTAAAATTGCCTCAACTAACTGTAATGCTGGTGGCAATAATGATAGCGGCTCGGGTACTACGCCAACAGACCAGACCATTACAGAAGTTAATCTGGGAACTTACTCCTATTCTTTTGAAGATAACTGGCCTGAAACAGGAGACTACGATTTGAACGACTTTGTGGTAGATATGAATGTCTCAAAATTCCAGAATTCGTCAAACAAAACGGTTAAAGTAGCATTGAAAGCGAAATTACGTTCAGTAGGTGCCACCAAACGTATGTCAGGTGCCATTCAGTTAGACGGCATAGCATCAGGGAATGTGAAATCAGTAACCTATTCACGTCAGGATTTAGTAGGTAATAATCTGAAACTTGGATCGAACGGAGTAGAATCTGGTCAGACGAACGCGGTAGTAACAATAGTTGATGACGCTCACAAAGCCTTTGGCGTAGCAGACACCCGATTGATATCTACCCAAAACGGTAACTACAACCCATTAGATTTAACCATTACAATAGAATTTAACACACCGGTAGAAAACTTCACCTACAATGCGCTTAACGTCTTTGTGGTTCTTACAAGCGAAACCAGCGCCAGTGGCAGAAGTGAAGTTCACCTGGTAGGCTTTAAGGCAACCGATAAGATAAGTAAATCTATCTATGAGGGTGCAAAAGGCAAATTACTATCATTGACAGACCCATATAAATCTATCAACAACGAACCATGGGGATTAGCCTTACCGGTATCGTTTGTGAGCCCTCCGGAATCAAAAAACATCAAAGATGTATATCCTAAGTTTCAGGACTGGGCACTTAGCGGAGGATTAAAAAATACAGACTGGTATTTGTCTCGCTAAGAGTTTAAGTAAATGCTTATATAAGAAAAGCTCTTCTCTAACTGATAGGGAAGAGCTTTTTGTTTAAATCAAGTTTAGTCAGGGTCAAACCTAAAAGTTTTGGGTCGGTAGTGTAATTTCGTTCTTTGCATTTTAAGAAAAGATAGATGTAAGAAAGTCATAATGACATTTTGAAGTTATTACTACCAGCCTTTTTAGTTGAAAATTTTGAGCTTACTTATTACAAGACTACGGCAGAAGTAAAGCATTTATATCTACAAGAGATTAATCAGATGCCCAAAGAATTTGAGAATCAGAAGTTGGAGTCCAAGGGGTTTCTTCGATGAGATTACGGTTCAGGGCTTTCCAATTAGAGGGCATAAAGTTTTTCTACATATCAAACGCCCGCAGGTGGTGTAGCTATACAATAGAAATAGTAGTTTACAGGAACTGTGATTTAATGGCAGATGGTACGCGGATAACTAAGGAATTCGCTTCTTTTTTAAAAGAGCTCAATCGATTCTAATCCGGTTATGTAGACTTACCCAAATCTATGCTTAGATATAACTACCCCACAGGTTTTAGACTTGATCCTAATAATTCACTTCGAACTAGTAGAATAAATGAAGCGGTCAGGCTTATTTACCTGATAAACAGCGATTTAGGTGGAAACAAAAAAGGACAAATCAAAAATAAATTTGACTTGTCCTGTAAAGTCGTCCTACCTGTACAATTTTCGAACTTATTTATAGATGATTTAAAGCGGTTGGCAAGCATAGCGGTTTAAAACCCTAAGCTTGTCACCGCTTTTCTCTTAAACTTCATATAGAATAATTAAATGGGAAAGCTAACCTGTGCGACAGCTAAAAAAATTGATTTGGTAGACTACTTAGCTTCCATTGGACACCTGCCCCAGCAGGTAACCAATGGAAGCGATTATTGGTATCGCTCACCCCTTCGGGAAGAGCATACAGCTTCCTTTAAAGTTAACAGGAAATTAAATGTTTACTATGACCATGGAACCGGAAAAGGAGGTGACCTGATTGATTTAGGTAAGGCTTATTTCAGATGTACAATTAGTGAACTGCTTGAAATTTATCTACTATCAACCATGAACACATTGACTTGTTTTGGGATAGTGACAAGGCTGGGGTAGAGGCGACACTAAAAGTGCTGGAATGGGAAAATGGAAGACGGGATAAATTTATCGACTGCAGTAATTTTTATAGTGGCTTTCAGGACTTGAACGATTGGCTTAAAAGCAGTCAGCCCGAGATAAGGCAATCTTATAAACATGGAAAGGCTTTATGAAATTTTTGTGTCTGAAGAGATGTATTATGTCTGGAGCGATATAGCCAGCTATGTTTTGGTAAAACCAAAACGCTGGCTCACCTCATGCTACCGTATTCGGTGAGAGATATTTTTCATGCTATTGCATTCAAAAAGAAAGAGGAGGAAGATGATGGAGGAGCAGAATGTAATTACAAAGAACAAAGGCGGCAGACCTAAAAAAGCCATCAAAAGAGACCAGCTTATGGCAATCAAATGCACGCAGTACGAACGTAAGGTAATTGAAGCCAAGGCAAAGAGTGCCAATCTTTCCGTTTCTGAATACCTCCGGGAAATCGGGCTGACCGGAAAAATTGACAAGCGAAATAAGGCGTTGCCAAAAGAAGTTTTGAGCCTTACTGCTGCGCTCAATCACATGAGTGCCAACCTGAACCAGATCGCTAAAAAGCGAAATGGTATTGAAGAGTTAAGCCCGTTAGAACGTGCAGAATTAAAAGTGCAGTCAGGGCAGTTAAACGAAATTGCAGTACAGATTAAAAGCTATTTACAATGATAGGGCATGTATCAATTGGCTCATCTTTTTATCACTGTATCAGCTATTGTCTGGAAGATAAAAAGGAACTGTCCGAGCAGCAGAAACAGGAGCTTTCCGTGCAGGATCATTTGCAGCACAGAGAACGTGCAGAGGTACTGGAATACAATAAATGTTTTGGCGACAAACATGAACTGACCCAACAGTTTAAGGACGTTCAGAAGCTAAACAATCGGGTTGAAAAACCGGTACTGCATTTATCCCTGCGGCTGGCACCCGGAGAAACGCTGAGCTTATTGAAATGGGCAGAGCTTGCGCCGCAGCATTTGGCGTGGCAGAGAATCAGTATATCTGCGTGTTACATAAGGATACCAAAGAGCAGCATATTCATATCGCAGCTAACCGTGTAGGATTGAATGGTAAGGTTGCCAGCGATAGCAACAGCTATAAACGCATGGCCAGTCTCTGCCGGAGTTTGGAGAAGCAGTATAACCTGCAAGCAGTACTAAGCCCCCGGGCTTTCCTATCAACTAAGAACAGACTATTACCACGCAATGATCATCGCAAAGAACGATTAAAGGCAGACATCCGACAGACCTTAGAGAAAGTAATTCACTATTACGCATTTGAAAAGCAGATGCAGGCATTGGGCTATAAGGTTATCAAAGGCAGGGGCATTTCCTTTATAGATGATAAAAAGGTGAAAATAAAAGGTAGCGAGGTGGG
Organism: Emticicia sp. 21SJ11W-3; assembly: GCF_024138715.1. GTDB lineage: Bacteria > Bacteroidota > Bacteroidia > Cytophagales > Spirosomataceae > Emticicia > Emticicia fluvialis. The sequence goes on along the minus strand of NZ_CP092074.1, from coordinate 4,013,967 downwards.
TTTTTCGCTAGCGAAAATCGACAGGATTTTAGGAATTAGGCAACAATTGGAAATGAACAAAGCCAAGCAGCATAGACAGCCGGAAGGTAATAGATCATCCATCACCTACGCGAAGGCAACAGCACAAGATTATAAATGGGAGACACATGAATCTTTTGAAATCATTGAAAAACAGCTTTCCAGTATGTTGTATCAATTGCTGAAACCAGAGAAAGGAGTGGATTATATCAATCCTGAACTTATCAAAGAAGCCAGGAAAAAACGTAAAAGGAGAAGGGTACAAATAAGTAATTATTAAAACGCATGATTATGGATACTACAATCAATAACGGAGGGATCGAAAAAGAAACATTGGGATTGGTACTGGAAGAATTCACTCAGGAACAGAAAACTACCAATCAAACCATGAACGATCTGATTGCTGCTGTCAACACCATCGGCAGCATGCTTGATGATTTTAAGAAAGAGCAGGACAATCCAAAATCCGTTTCGGTAACAGTCAACACTGAGCCTATCCTGCAAATCATATATAAGGGTTTAGCCGATGTAAAACTAATGATCGGCACACAGCCCAAAAGTATTGTCAGAAAATTTCAAATACTGCTATTTCCCGAGCAGGATGCCAAACTATTCTACAGGGTTATTTTGGCCGCTGGTTTTTGTGGCTGGTTATAATGCTATTTGTGAACAATCTTTACAAATGGAGTCTCCATTACAGTGACAATCAAAAGGCTATTAAAATGAGGCAAATTGAAAATGACAGGTTAAGGAAATCTTGGAACTATCTATATAACAATAACGGCATAGGAGTAAAAAAGCTGATGGAGAAGGCTTATATCAATTCAGAGAGGTCTGAAGGAGAATAATCGACCCATTTACAACTTATATTTTGTATCTGGTTAGTCAGGTTTAAGCTGACTAATCAGCTATTAGAAGTAATGAATGGGACAAGCAGTATTCACGAGCAAGTGGAATATTGATATTCTTATTAAAGGGAGACCCTATAACTTTTTGTAATTTTGGAAAATTAAACGTAGGACACATGATTATAAGTCAATCTGTCATAACAGACATCAAGGCTATTATTCTTAATTCGCAAGAAAAAGCCATCCGTTCAGTAGATCACGAACGTACTATGATGTATTGGTTGATTGGACAGCGTATTTTTGAAGAAGAACAGCAAGGGAAAGACCGGGCAGATTACGGCAACTATCTGACCAAATTTGTAGCCGAACAATTGGAACCGGAATATGGAAGCGGTTTTTCTAAGCGTCAGATAGAGCTTTTTCGGCAGTTTTATCGCACATTTCCAATTGCGAATACACTGTATTCGCAATTGAGTTGGAGCCAATATAAATTACTTATAAGGCTTGATAATCAAGATAAAATAGCTTTTTATATTGCAGAAACTATTAAAAACAACTGGACTGTACGACAGTTAGAGCGGCAAATTCATAGTAGTTTATGGGAGCGTCTGTTAATGAGCAATGACAGGGAAAGTGTACTAGCCGTGGCAAGAAATGAAAAACAACCCTCAGATGCGAAGGAAATCATCAAAGACCCCATGTATCTTGAATTTTTAGGATTACATCGCGAAGCCTCCTACTACGAAAAAGACTTAGAACAAGCGATTATTACACACTTGCACGACTTTTTGCTGGAATTAGGTAATGGATTTGCATTCGTAGCCAGGCAAAAACGGCTACACATTGAAGGGGATGAGTTCTTTATAGATCTTGTATTTTACAACCGGCTTCTACAATGCTTTGTAATCATTGAGATAAAGACTACCAAGTTTACACACCAGGACATTGGGCAATTGCAGATGTACGTCAATTATTACGACCGTTATGAAAAGAGAGAGTTTGAAAACCCCACCATAGGTATCTTACTTTGTGCCGAGAAAAATAATGCAGTGGTTAAAATATCGTTGCCAGAAGACAATAAAACGATATTTGCAAGCGAATACAAATTGTACTTACCAACAGAACAGCAACTGATCGAAGAAATCAAAAAAGAGATTGAAAAAAGAGAAAATGACACCAGAGTTTAACTACACAAGAGGCAATCACTCCCCAGTATTATAAATTTGTAACAGAAATTGACAAGTTAGTAGTTAGCGTAGAAGGGAGTGTAAACTGAACTGTGTCAGGTTTGATTTTTCAGGTCATTAAATGAAGTTTCAACCTATCCCCAAAAAAAACATAAAGTTGTGATAGTGCCAAGCTCTAGTTATGGAGCGGCATTGTCCACTTGTCAGTAATATTTTGTACTACTAAATAGACTAATTTTAAAAAGGCATTGTCAGAAGTAAAAGCCCGTTTTGTTTTCGTAATTTTTCTAACTTGTCTGTGGAAACCCTCGATGGTGTTAGTTGCGGCCGCCGCTGCGGTATAAATGACCTTTCTAATGGCATTAGGTATTGAAAAAAAGTTGAAAGATTCTCCCAATTGTTGTACCAGGATTGAATAGGACCTGGATATTTTTTAGCCCATTTATTATCTAAAGCAATCAGATTCTCAAAGCCTTCATCTTTTGTAAGGGATTGATAGACAGGCTTCAAGTCATTAATAAACTCTTTTTTGTCTTTTTCAGCCACATACCGAAGAGAAGCACGAATTTGATGAACTACACATGGTTTGTACCTAAGTTTGAGGAAAAACAGTTCAATAGCAACGGGGAACCCGTTTAGCCCATCGACACAGGCAATCAGAATATCCTCAACACTTCGATTCTTTAATCAGTAATAACTGATATCCAGAATTTGGCTCCCTCTGTTTCAGAGACATACATGCCAATTAAATCTTTCTTACCTGTCAAGTCTATTCTTAAAATGTTATAAACTGCTCGTGTAGTAACTCGTCCACTTTCTCGTACCTTGTAGCGGTCCGCCGCTGCGGTGCATATAATCCAGATAAACAAAAGCATAGACTGATTGAAGAGAGCGGGTTTTCCACTCATTCATAGCCGGAATTACGGGGACGCCTAGTCCTTATCAGTAATGGCAGACAACTGAGAAGCCAAAATTTCAATCTGATAAGGCTCCTTAATATGGGTGGAAATATCTTTTGTACTCACCCCACGACCGTACAAGGCAGTGACTTTATCTTCCAGTTCTTCGGTAATAATTACCTGACGTTTAGGTAAAATGATTGGCTCAAAACTCCCAATGACTGATGTGTCAATTCAGTCATCTAATTCAGAATTTAACTGGAACGATATTAATATGTTATCTGACAGTTAATTTTAATACCTTTCTGTCAGATTAAGTCTTGTCTATTACATGTTATGGAAACCCCGGCTTCTCTGATTGCCTATATCAGCAGAAGTATTCAATTTTTATTTTAAACTATCTTTACTTTATATTCCTTTTTCTTGGTACCCGGCCCATCATCGCTGGCCTAAGCTGCCAACGTAAAGCCGCATACTAACAACAGCAAAGCCCAGATTTTACAATAGGTAATTTAGAATTGCTTCATTTTATAGGTTTTTCTCTTTAAATATCACAGTGGAGGGGTGTGTCGGTAATTTTAGGTTCTTTTTATTTAAATTTTCAAAATTCAAGATGACTCATGTTTGCTTTTAATTCTTAATAAATCAAGTCGTGATAATACAAAGTACACATAATTCTCAATCGCTCTCTCATCATTTATCCAGTCTCAGAAAAAAAGATGATATCACTGCAATCAATTATAACATTGTGAATACTTATTAATTTGTCACAACATTAATAATACCACCTGTTATTCTCTAATGGCATTATATTTGGAGCTATGTTCAATTTTGAATTATCCAATTCGCATGATTAACATAGTTTTAAAGATTGTAAAATGGATTTCTCTTTAATCTTCATTATTTCGATTGCATGTTTACCAAAATACACTTTCGCTTCGTTTTCATCAAACTTAAAATTATTTCTTACTCACTTAGCAGTAACTACCACTGGATATCCTTTAGAACACTACTTAAGTCAATTTCAGTTTTCAGTTTCAACTCATTTTCTAGACTTTCTAAATATTTTTCAAACTCAGCAACTATTTCTTCCTTAGTTAATAATTCTTTAACTTCTAATTCTTGCCAAATGGAATATATTCTAAAAAGATTCTTGTTCACATAATTCAAAGACAGAATAGATTCATCATTATCCATTGTTTCGAAGCTAAAATCAACAAATTCAGTAGTTTTAACGTTATTCAGCCATCTGCTAATAAATATTGCAAACTCAATAAGTAATATTCCTGATTGATTAAAGAATACCACTTCTTTAACATAGATTTTAAGTATTCCTTCTAAATAAGCTGTAGGATAATTTTTTTGTTCAGCAATTGGAATATCAGTTATCTCAAATTTAATTCTCATTTCAATTTCAATTTATATTAATTTAAATTTACAGGGAAAGTATTAATTACTCTACCATCAAAACTAACGATGGTTCGAATTGATGTTTGCCCTTTAGTTCCTATTTTTTTTCCGAGGTCTGTTACTACCTGAAATGAATTTGGGATTTGAGGATTGGGCAAAAATCTAGCTTTAGGTGAACGGAATCCCTCTTGTACCCATCCTTGAGCTGTACTAATATCTGCTGTTGCAAACTTTGCATAAGTACCCGTTGTATGACTACTTAAATGTTTATTCTTGACAAAAATTGAACCTACATTATCAGCCGCTTTAAATGCAGCTTTTGAAGCAGCAGAAAGTATACTCCCCCCCTCTTTAGCGACTTCAGCTCCAACTTCGCTAACAGTATTACATTGATTAGCACTAGTACGGAAATTACTAACACTTCCACATTTTCCCCAAAGGTCATAAGCTCCCTTTCCTTTGGTACCGTCTGCAAATTCTACATCACCCTCTATTGTACCCAGAAACTGGTTATGTGCAGAAGTCTTCTTTTTAACTTTTTTGTAAACTCCGTTTACATACTCCATCGCCTCGCCAACAATACCACCTGCAGCATTACGAATGATAAACTTACCTGTTTTACCTGCTCCTTTCTTAAAGCCCATGCCTACCCTGCTCATAATCTTAGAGGTAACATCAAGCCTGTCAGATATTTCAGCAACTTTCTTTATGGCATTGGCCAGTTTCGCAGCTTTCATGGCTTTCAGGCTGCCCGTTATAGCCCCCACACCCACAAACATAGATGCTATTTCAAATGCAGTGCGCCCGTTATAGTATCTGTTTATTGGAGTGTACCTGATTCAAGCTGGTAATATTGGTCTTTCAATATAGCCGCCCAGCCGTTGGCCTATAACACATCGGTTATGCCAACGGCATTGAGAAATTAACCTATAAATCAATGAACTTAATGGGTTATGGAAACCCCGGCTTCTCTGATTGCCTATATCAGCAGAAGTACTCAATTTTTATTTTAAACTTTCTTTACTTTATATTCCTTTTTCTTAGTACCCGGCCCGTCATCGCTGGCATAAGCTGCCAACGTAAAGCCGCATACTAACAACAGCAAAGCCCAGATTTTACGTAAAGGTTTGTAGTTATGCTTCATTTTATAGGTTTTTCTCTTTAAATATCACAGTGGGGGTGGTGTTTGGTAATGGGTATGTGTTTAGTGTTTTCTTAATCAGGTGCTTAATATTCTAAAACAGATGCTCTTCAACAGTATCCCAATTCTATTATTAGAAGTTTGATTTTATTTAACTAATAATTACTCCTCTTATTCGTTAATGAAACTCTAAAGTTTCACTATTACTTTGATTGAATTTTATTCAATAGTTCTCCAAAGGAATTCACAATTAAAAATTTTCTTAATTCCATTTACAATAAATTTGAAAAGTAGTTGTGAAAATATTATCAGCAAAGTAGTGATTCAACTTCTAAAACATATTCTCAAATAATATCAAAATATACTAATGCGGGCTTTCCTCTGATAATTCCTCTTTTGTCTCTATTATTTTTTGCTTTAACTCTTCTGCAGTAACAAATCCTGCCCAAAATTTAAAGTCCTCTTCATATTCTGAATACCGTTGTGATACATCACTTAAATCAACAAAAGCCTTATATTCAATATCTGTTAGACCTTTATAATTCATTTCGTTAACAAAGGTATCGTGGAAATCATCACAAAATGTTATTTCATTTATTTTGCCTGATAAAAATTGGTCAATAAGCCAATACAGTCTTCTCTTATCATTCTTTTTATACATATTGCTTATGGTTTTACAGGTTTATATTGAAAATGCCAAATAGTATTTGTTGCCTTATCGTAAAGAACATCTAATTTGTAAGTCTTTCCGTCTTTAATCATTTCGATACTGTGCACTTTAGCTCGTGAGCCTTTGGGGTCTGGCACTCCTATAGATCCTTTGATTGCTTGATCTAATATTTGAATTGGTACTGCTCTACCCGGATTTTCCATATGCCTGCCCGCACTTCCGCCAAAATTATATAATTCTTTCCCCTCCTTACCGGCTATTGCTCCAACTTCACTAACATTATCACATTTTTTACCCTTCGGGGGATTAGCAATTACACGCAAATTACTAACACTTCCACATTTACCCCAAAGTTCATATGTTCCTTTTCCTTTAGTACCATCTGCAAATTCAACCTCACCTTCAAAAGTACCCAGATACTTGTTATGAGCAGAAGTCTTCTTTTTAACTTTTTTATAAACTCCGTTTACATACTCCATTGCCTCGCCAACGATACCGCCGGCTGCATTACGAATTACAAACTTACCTGATTTACCAGCTGGTAACACAGGACTATCAATATAGCCGTCCAGCCGTTGGCCGGTAACACATCGGTTATACCAACGACGTCGAGAAATTAACCTATAAATCAATGAACTATATGGGTTATGGAAACCCCGGCTTCTCTGATTGCCTATATCAGCAGAAGTACTCAATTTTTATTTTAAACTATCTTTACTTTATATTCCTTTTTCTTGGTACCCGGACCATCATCGCTGGCATAAGCCGCCAACGGAAAGCCGGATACTAACAACAGCAAAGCCCAGATTTTAAAAATAGGTTTGTAGTTATGCCTCATTTTATAGGTTTTTCTCTTTTAAATATCACAGTGGGGGTGGTGTTTGGTAATGTGTTTAGAATTTAATGGTTTGAGGTTGGTGGCTTATTCTAAGAGATTCATTCAGAGTGATTTATAGCTAGTAATGTTTAGCTATAAATCAAGTGTTAAAGCATAATTTCATGAGTTCGAATACTTTTTCACTCTTAAATTTCTTAAAGGCAAACCTTAAACAATCACGAAATACGCTATTAGTTTGAGTTTAAATTCTCAATAAAACTAAAAATCTCCTTCGCATATGAAATGGTGGGTTTATCTAAACTAAGATCATTAATAAAGCCAGAAGAAATAAATTTAAAGGCCTCAATAATTTTTTTATCGGAATTATTGAGATGAAATTTTATTGCATCTATATACTCCTTTTTAATCATTAATGAAATAATTTCTTCTACCCATATTATCTTATCTTCCTTCATTTCATCAAATTCAATGAAGATTGTTTTAATAAATTCATCAATATCAATGTTTTTGTTTCGTGCGAATTCGAATATGAAAAATACTACTTCCATTAATGTTTCAAAATCTTCAGTTTCATTATTCAATATCTTAAATAATTTTTCCACATATTCAATAGGATTAGAAATTTCTTCTTTACTAGCCTCTTTCAAATTCTCTAATGAATCCCAAAAAATGGAATATTCTTCTTCTGTATTCAGAAATTTTGAAGAGTTTATTGCTTCAATAAATTTAAGCATATCGTTTCTCATATATTTATTAATTAAATGTTGGCCAAGAAATACTGGGATAAGTAGTAAAAATATTTTGTAATTTTTGTTTTTGAGCCTCTATATAGTTTTGTAATTTTTTCTTAGCCACTGCATCCCAAAACCATCTTCTTTAAGTATTCACGCCATATCTTCAATTTCATATTTTAGTGCTTCTGATGGAATTAAGTCATAATAATCGGGTCTCTTACTACCAAGGTTGTTTTTAAAAGTTTTTGTTCGCGAATGACGGCCAGGAGCTTTCCCGCTTTCCAAAAGTATAGTCATTAAATCGTCCCCATGACCTCCGCCCATAATCATTTTCTTGTCAAGTCCCATTTTTTCACAATACTGTTCAAAATAAGATACAGATGGCGCATGATGCCCTGTTAAATTAGTAATAATACCCTTATCTCTGTCACTTTTATACTTTTTATAGGTCATATTATTAAGTTCATTTTTATGCAATGCTCTTTTGAATACATCAATTGTCTCCATAGCAGCGTCATCTACACAACTCAAAAGATTAGGAGGATTTGTTGCATCAACTCTTCCACCTGCTCCTGAACTACATTTACCCCAAATATTGCATCTAACCTTTTGAGTTTTTTCGCCTATAAATTGCACTTGTCCCTCAATGGTACCTAAAAAGACATTATATGCACTTGATGTCTTTTTCTTTACATTCTTGTAAACCCCATCTACTACATCAAATGCTGTTCCTATAATACCGCCGGCTGCATTACGAATTACAAACTTACCTACTTTACCAGCTCCTTTTTTAAAGCCCATGCCTACCTTGCTCATAATCTTAGAGGTAACATCAAGCCTGTCAGATATCTCAGCAACTTTCTGTATGGCATTGGCCAGTTTCGCAGCTTTCATGGCTTTCAGGCTACCCGTTATAGCCCCCACACCCACAAACATAGATGCTATTTCAAATGCAGTGCGCCCGTTGTAGTATCCGTTTATTGAAGTGTACCTGATTCAAGCTGGTAATATTGGTCTTTCAATATAGCCGCCCAGCCGTTGGCCGGTAACATATCGGTTATGCCAACGAAATTGAGAAATTAACCTATAAATCAATGAACTATATGGGTTATGGAAACCCCGGCTTCTCTGATTGCCTATATCAGCAGAAGTACTCAATTTTTATTTTAAACTATCTTTACTTTATATTCCTTTTTCTTTGTACCCGGCACGTCATCGCTGGCATGAGCCGCCAACGTAAAGCCGCATACTAACAACAGCAAAGCCCAGATTTTACGTAAAGGTTTGTAGAATTGCTTCATTTTATAGGTTTTTCTCTTTATAAATTATAATGGGTGGTATGATTGGTAATGGGTATGTGTTTAGTATTTATTGGTTGGGGCACTTTAAGCTTTACAATTCTAAATTGCTTCTTTACTATAGCACTAATTTGAAATATTTCTAAAAACATCTTCTCTTGTAAACTCCCTTCCCCAACCATTATACTCAGTTATGGAGAATTGATAAAACATATTAACAGGTGGTAACGGAATTTTATGCTTATTCATAATAAGTAAAATTTCTTGCAAATATTCAATAGTCTGAGGAGAGTAATTTTCAATAGAAGAATAAAGATCTGATATTCCTATGAAAAAAATAAGGTCTATAATTTCCAATAATTCATTATTACACTTTTTATATAATTGATTTAAAGACCAGAATTGGGTTTCGCTCAAAAAATCTAAATCACTCAAATCATCAGTATCATTTAATGCCCCTCTTGGAATACATTCTGCCACCTGATAGTGCCAAGTCCCCATATTAATACTAGTATAATTCCATAATAGCTTCAATAAAAAATCCCATTCCAATTCTGAAAGTTGAAAGTGTTTGATTGAGTTTTCAAGACATACTATTGAAAATGCAACTCTTCCCCGAATTGATATCCGTTTAAAATCCATCGCTTTCATATAATTTATTTATCACTAGTGACATGCAAATCTTTAAAAATATCTCTGCACTCATTACATCTTGTAAAATTTATCATTTTATTACCTTTAAAGTCGATTTTAATGGTATGGATTTGTATATCATCCCATATTGCACCGTCATACAATGCCTGATTTACAGCATCACACTCAGAGCAATTTGCATCTTTCGGCCATAATTCGCTAATCATTTGTCATTCGTGCATCAGAAAAGTATTCTATCTTTACTTCCTTTAATTCATTTTTAATAATTAAGGCTATTTCTCTACCTTCTTGGTCAAGGTCTTCTATAAGTGTGCCATCAGCAAAGCCATTATAGTGTTCATTCTCATATTTTAATAACCACTCTTTTAATCTTTGTTTAATTATTATGCTTAAATCTAAGTCATCGGGATCTATATATCCTCCTTGATACTTATCTCTAATTCCTGTACCACCTAAGGCAGCATCTATAACTAAATACTTCATTATTATCAGTTTATTTTGGTCTAAAAAACCTGTGATCAATTATACCATCTTTATTGACTCCAATTTCAAAAACGCCATTCTTTCCATTCATTTTACCCTGTAGCTGGAAGATTCTATATCCATTATTTTTAATAATTGGCTTAGTAGCTAATATGGCATCATCAAATGAGTACGGAAAATTGTGACTAACATGGTCTTCAACCCCTCTCATCCTAACCCTCTCATCATATTTATAACTATGCTTGTAAACATTCGCCCCCCCTTAGCGGCTTCAGCCGCAGCTTCGCTAAGATTACCACATCCATTGGCTCCATCAGTATTTACACGCAAAGTACTGACACTTCCGCATTTACCCCAAATTTTATAAGTGCCTTTTCGTTTAGTACCATCTGCAAATTCAATATCACCTGTATGAATACCTAAATATTTGGTATAAGCTGCTGTCTTTTGCTTTACACCTTTAAGTACATTATCTACATAACTTCCTATAACTTTAGCAATGCTTCCATCCGCTTTTTTTATAACAAACTGAAAACCTTTACTGCCCAATTTTGAGGCAGTTACACCAACTTTACTCAGCATTTTACTTAAAACATTGAATCGCTCTGCTAATGCTGCTGCTCTTTCTAAAAACACAGCAGCTTTTACAAGACTCATGCCTTTCAGCAAAGCTGATGCCTCGCCAACTCCAACAAACATAGAACCAACATCGAATACTAACCGCCCATGATGATACTTGTTGATGGGAGTATATCCAACATAATCCTCAACAAATTGTAAGGCTGTTGATTTAAGTTTTTTGAATGTCCCATCTAAAGTAATACCTTTGGCCATACCATAGATTAGTTTGATAGTTTCCCACCCATCAGTCACCATCTTAAGACAGTCTGCATCAATAAGAAACTTGTTAACTCCAAGAGTGGGATCCAAGCATCCAAAAAATTGTGCCGCAGAGTAGGTAACTTGCCCTAAATCTTTTTCAGTAAGGTATAGGGCATCTGAAATGCAGCTACACGTTTGGTTTCAAGTTTTGCCAAAGAAGAAATCCTTTTAGGGGTTATTTGTTAGTGTGGTTTGTCTATTTCAAGTGTTAATACTTGTGCAAGTGTTAATACTTGGAAAAATTTTTAATAATGGAATAATTAGTATTGACTTCGAAAATGGGGAATTCAGTGGTAAGATGACTTTATCTGTCAATTTTTTTGGTTTTTTATTGGTTGATTATCTGGAGACTTCTAACATAGACGGATATTATGCAAACTTCAAGTCCATAAAGTCTGATTAACTAAAGAATGTTAAGGTCAATTGCTTTTATTCGATATCAATATGTTCTTACATCCAATAAACTTATTGTAGTCTACCCCTGATGGTGAATTGATCTACCATCAGGGGTGTTTTTTTACCTGGGATTCTGTTCAATTTGATTCAGCCTTACCTCCAGTTCAGGAATAGGGAAAGTATATCTGGGGTCATTTGCTTGTAGTTGGATAAGTTCTCCATTCACTTTCCGGGACAAATCTTTGCTCAAGCCCGGTTCCAGATTCAATCTGCGCAGGTCTGACCACCGCAATCCTCTAAAGGCCAACTCTTTTCTTCTTTCCTCTAAGATGAAGCGAAGCGCTGTTATGGCATTCGGGAAAGACACTCCCGGGAAAGTTCCCGTTCTCCATCGTTTACTCAGCAAGGTGTTGATGGTTTGTGCCGCTTCTTCCAAGGCATTCCGGCGCGCCTGACATTCTGCCAGAATCAGATAGAGTTCATCATTGGCCAGTCCGGCAAAATGGGTCACCGGAGACCGGCCGCTATACGATCCTTTAAAATTAACCGCCCTGTCTGCCCGCCTGACATAGAACAGATTTCTTCTCAGATCTCGTGAGTCGTAGGCATTGAAAAGGCTTGAATCAACCATCGTTGTAGTCGCGCTTTGATAACCTGATGAAGCCAGCGGCGCATAGAAAATCACCTCAGGGTTTCCTTCCGTTAACAAGGCAGGGAAAGGGCGGGTAGCCGAACTGAGGTCACCTGTCAATTGATTATAATCCAGCAATAGATTATTTCGTTTCAGTGCTTCCGCGGCAAAGTGTTCGGCCAGGGCATATTCCTGCATCAATAGACAGGCCCGGGCCAGCAATGCCCGGGCTGCATTTTTACTGGGCCGGGTGAGAACCGGCACCAGGTCAGGCAATAATTCAAGCGATTCTTTGAGGTCAGTCATGATTTGCTGAAACGTTCCTGAGAGGGTGCCTCTGCCACTTAAAGCATTGACATCAGATTCCAATCGAAGAGGGATGCCCGGTGTCTGACCGGCTTTGGCCGGATCATAGGGTTGGGAAAACTGTTGTGCCAAATGCAAATGCGCCCATGCCCTGAAAAACAACGCCGTACCCTGCAGATGCTTTTTCTGTTCAGAAGGTTCTGTTTTTTCAAGTCCTTCCAGGACAATGTTGGCATACAGGATAATGCGATACTGGTTATTCCAATCTCCGACATTGGAGTTTTCGTACAAATCCTTTTTCCATACATAACTGTTGATTTCCAGAAGGGAGCGGCTGGGGAGTCCCTGATCAGTAATAGAGAGATCATCACTGCTGATCAAAGGTAAATAGGGTGCCAGGTTCATGTAGCTGTTATTGTCCAGCAGTGCCTGGAAATCCGCAAGGGTTTGGGGTATCAACAATGCTTTGTCAGGCTTTTTGCTGAGGAATTCCGAATCACAGCCAGACAAAAGACATAAGGATAGCAGACAGAATAATTGATGAGGTTTCATTGCATGAGGAGTTTAAAACTGGAGATTGAATCCAAAACTGACAGAAGGTGCAGAGGGCATATCCGGGTAATCCGGGTCTATGCCCTGCTTGTTAGCCCGGTAGAGCAATCCAAGGTTATTGGCATAAAAGTATAGCTGAGCAGATTTGAACAGCGCTATGTGCTTAGCAGACAAATCATATTGCAAACGAACATCTCTCAAGCGGATATGATTACCATTTTCTATGAGCTGTGTTGAATAACGGTACATGTTATCCCGGTTGGCCGATGCGGTTAGGGGAAGCGAGGGCACCTGGGTTTTTAATTCGTCACCCGGCTGCATCCACCTTTTGGAAAAATCGCCATGTCCCCCATTGCCTGCCAGGACATCGGAATAGACCACCGATTCCCTTCTGAAGAAATAGCCCAGCCGGTAGGCAATGTTAAAGGACAGGCTTAGTTTTTTGTAGACCAGGTTATTGCGGATACTTCCAAACAGCCGGGGTCTTGCCGCATAGGAAAGTAAACCGGTCGTCGGAGTGGTCTGGATGATCCGGGTATAATCCGTGCTGGACTTTCCCTCAAGCAAGCCGGTGGGAGAGCCATCCAAGGGATTCAATCCACCCCATTCCAAAGCATACAAGGTATACAAGGACTGGTTGTTCATGGGTAAGCGGATGGATTGCAGATAGTTGATAGTGGAGGACTGCACCTGATAATTAGTAATTTTATCTGCCGCATAACTCAATAAGAGTACCGACTGCCAGCGGACACCCCGGGTGGTATGCTGGCGGGAAACCTCCAGATCCATACCCTTACCGGTCATATTGGCGATATTCCCTCTAAAACTGGTAATACCGGAAGAGGGGGCATAAGGTGTGTCTCCGATTAAATCCGTACTTTTTTTGGCATAGAATTCAAGGCTTCCTTTCCAGCGGGAGTTTCGTGTTTCCCAGTCTAACCCCCCATTAAAGATGCCCACCCGTTCCCATCTGAGTTGGGGATTGGGCGGATTAATAATCTGTGCATAGGGTAGCCTGGTTTGTGCGGCAGAAGAAAAATAATAGGCGGTCGTATACGCACTGGTTGTTTTGTCGATGTTACCGTTATAGCCATAGGTGGCCCGCAGCCGGAGATAAGGAAGTGCTGGCCAATGATAAAACTGCTCCTGAGCTATATCCCAGCTGAGACCTGTAGAATAAAGCGGTACGCCCCGCTGATTGGTTTTTACCCCAAACAGATTGGATTGATCCAGCCGGGCACTTGCCGAGAAGGTATAACGTCCCAAATAGGTGTAAGCCCCATTCAGGTAATACGAGATGCCGCGGTCGGATTGCTCGGTACGCCCATCCCGGAAGGGAATCGTCTTACTGGTAGTCGGGTAACTGTATTGAGTGAATATACCTATGTAATCAACTGGTTGCAGGGTGGCATGCCGGTCATCGTATCCATAAAACCGGTTCCGGCTACTCCATCTGCTGCGGTCATACACCTCCGCCCCGGCCAGCAGCGAAATTCTGTTAGGATTAGGTTCAGCGTCATTGCTGATGTTTTTATAGGACAACTGGCCTCTCAGATGATGCGTGACAGTGTATCCCTGCGACTGATCCAGGATGCCACCTTTGGGGATAGGGTAAGTCAAGGTTCCGTTAGTACCTACCTGGGTATAGTTATTGATCAAATCACGGGTAAAATAGCTTTCAGGGCTGTAATATTGCTTTTGCAAGGCATTGCCCAAACCTGCCTGGTACTGTACTTCGGCCTGCAAGCCGCGGATAAGCAGGTATTTCATATTCAGGTTCAGACGCAAATCGTTGGCAAGAGTGGTGTTGTCATTGCGGTTTAATTCCTCCAATGGCCGGTAAGTCCAGTCGTACAAGCCCCGCAAGGCTGCATTCTGAACGAAAGAAGTCCGGTAATCCTTTACAATCGCCAAAGCATTCCCTGATTCGTCGGCCAACCGGGCGTATGGATATAGCGGTCGTAAGGTCTCCAGATTAAGTGTCCCCAAACTGTTCTGCTGATCCGTCGTCCGGGTAAAGTAGATACCTGTTCCTAGTTCCAGCTTTTGCTGGAGAAAGCTGAAATGATTGGCCAGGTTCAGCGTCAGTCTGTTGAACTGGTCGCCCACAGAGGCAGACAGGTTGCGGTCATACCCCGCAGACCAATAATACCGGTGAGCGGTGGTTCCGCCACTGAGATTCATAGCATATTGCTGTAACAGGCTGTTCCGGTAGAGATACCTGCTATAATCATTTCTAAGGTCAAGCGATTCCAGTCGGCTGATTTCAGCCTGCGCTGCCTCAGCGCTGATTGTTCCGTCTCGCCGGGCAATGAGCAGCTCCACAACCGGTGTCAGGGGTGTATTCCCCAAAGAAGTTTCTGCTGCCGTGTAGTATCCCCGTTCGAAAAGCAGCTTTTCCATACCCATGTACTCCGCCGTAGACATCCGGGGTTTGTAAAACAGGTTGGGTCTGCTTCCCCAAACCACATCACTTTTCACAGTAATCTGCTGCTTGCCTGCCTTTCCTTTTTTAGTAGTGATGACAATCACCCCATTACCTGCCCGGGCTCCCCAGATGGAAGCCGCAGCCGCATCCTTGAGTAGAGTAATGGAGGCTACATCGGAAGGATTGAGGTTACGGATGTCCCCTTCATAAGGGAAATTATCAATCACAATCAAAGGCTGGTCATTGGCATAAATCGTACCCAGACTTCGGATACTGATGTTGTTGCCCTGCGTGGAACCATCCCGGTTAAAAGTCAGTCCGCTGGCCAGGTCTTCCAGGCGGTTGAGGATATTGGTGCCGGGACTCCGGTTAATCAACTCCGCATTCACAAAGGCGAAGGAACCGGTTGCCCGCTCGCGGGGTATCTGCTCGTAACCGGTAGAAACCACCACCACTTCATCAAACTGGGAAGACTCAGGTTCCAGATAAATAGTAAGCAGTTCGCCTGTATAGGTTTTCAGCGACACCAGCTGACGCTTGTATCCGATAAAGCTGACCACCAGACTCTCCGCAGGGGCGGATGATTGGATGGAAAAATTGCCTTCTGCATCAGCAATCGTACCACGAATGCTACCAGGGATTTGTATGGAAGCCCCCACCAGGGGCTGCTTTTCGCCCGCAGATACTATTTTCCCTCTTACCTGGATTTGTGCCCACAGGTTACTATGAAACAGGAAGAGCAGGAGCCACAGAATGTATGGTTTTATGTTCATGGGTCAGGAATTTAGGGGTGAGGAGATAATCGGTCTGAGGCACTATTGATAATCAGTAGTTTCAACGGGACAGTTTTTTCCCTGAAGGCCAGACCATATTTTTCTAAAGCCTTGTTCAATGCGTTCAGGTCTGATAAAGCCGCCTCGATGGGCAGGTCTATTCCCTTCGTAATGCCGGTTTCGTCCACCAGCGGGAAAGGTGAGTTTTGCTGGTAGAGAAAATTCAAACGGTTGACTAGTACGGTCGGATGGCAATTAATCATTTTCAGACCCAGCATCTGCGCTTCAAAAAGAGGGGCTTGTCCTGATTGGTTGAAAGGAAGTGCGGTTCGGTCGGTCACGGTCAAGGCGTAGCACCGGGTGTCTCGTTCCTGAATGGAAAACTGGTATTGAGGAAAATACCGTCCTAAATCTGATTGCATAAATTGGAAAATTCTTGAGGTATCAGCAGTGGGAACGATGATTTCATAACAGAAGGCATTCTTTTGCAGCCATTCCTGCCGGTCACCCTGAGGTATAAGTTGCAGTGTATCGGGGGTTTCTATCAGGATGCGATTTTTCCCGAACCAGATGCGTGCTTCTTCATAGGCCTGAGCAGCCAGTTTGGGGATGGTCTGGTTCATCATGGTGATGCGGGTAAATCCCTTACCTGCCGGTTGGCGCTGGTATCCGCCACCCAAACCCGGCATATAAGCGGCGAGTACTGACTGGTAATACGGAGTGACCGGATGCTGGTCGACAGACGCTTTTACCAGAAGCGGGTAGCGTGCATCATAATGTATTGTCGGCGGCCTTTCTCTGGTTTGGGGAGTGGTATGGTTCTGTAAGAAATCTGAAATATGCTTAGCCGTCATCTGCTCGCTGGTAGTGATGGCTTTGACAAGCTGATCGGGGCCTATCCATACATAATAAGGGATGGCATCGCGGGGGAATGCTTTTTGCAGCACCTCATCTTCTACTACTTCAGGCCGGTTGACAGGTCTGCCGGTCCGTCTGCTTAACTTCTCCATAAAGGAAGTGACTTCCTGTCGGGACTGATAGGTAACGGGGATGATCCGGACACGGCCATCAAATTGCTTTTGCAGGCTATCCAGGCGGGGCATCATGGCAATACACGGACTGCACCAGGTAGCCCAGAAATCCAGGATGATGAGTTGGTCTTTATACTCTTGCAGGGTGAGGGTTGCTTTACCTTCGGGGTGGTTAGCTGCCTGAAGTGGCACGCGCCAGAGCGCCGGTAGGAGAGCGTCTCCCACCTTGAGCGCCTGGGCGGGTAGGTGATAATGTATAGATAGGCAAAAGTAAAGGCATAGCAATGCCCCTACGTATTTTTTTACGTTCATAGTTTTAATTGCTTAGATTGATGAGTAAAAGAAGGGACTTGGCACTACCCTCCCTTACACCGGAGACTTGATGATGTTCTTGAAGAGCTGCTTAGGGCATACGCCTATCCTGAGGTCGAACAAAGCCCTGCAAAGGTTGGGATTGAATGAAAACTGTTTCACAACTCGTCCTTATTTAACGAGTCTATTATGGTAGGTATAAAAAGCAATATAGCACAGGGCTACTACCCACCGTACAGCAAGCTTCCGACGGCTCCCAAGAACGGTGTAATGGTAGAGCCCATGTACTATAATGCCAAATGTAGGCAAAATATTAACATGGGCATTAAGCTACCATCTCGTCTTGGTCAAATTGTCGGAATTTGCTGTCGAGACTCTTTAGTTTAATACCAAAAAAAATCAAACGCTAAAGCTATTAGCTATAACTTATTCAAATATAAAATATTTTTTTAGAAAAAGCAAATATATGATAATTTATAGCGTAAATGTTTTCATCCTTTTACAGGATGAAAGAAGAAAATATTGCATACGCTGAAAAAATAGCTTATAGATTACGTAGAATTATGGAAATCATAGATTTGGATGTTCCTGGCTTTGCGGATTTTCTAGATAAATCAACTCCACATCTATATGGTATTTTGAATGGATCAAGACCTTTAAGTGAGTCCTTAGCAAGAGAAATAGGTGATAAATTAGGGTTCGACGGAATAAAAATATTCAACCTGAATTCTAATATTCCCAATTATATTAATAGGTCTGAACCCCTACTGAGATTCAAAAACGATAACAAAAAGAACGTAGAATATTTTTTAAGTTCTAAATCTAAACGAAGCATTGACTCATTTATCAATGAAGTTTTAATTAAGTCAGGTTTTTTTGATAATCGCTACAAATACTTAAAAGAAATTACTACTTATTGTCAAGAAGAATTGAGTAGGGAATTTCGAAAAGATGAACTCTCTAAAGGTCTAAGATATGCAGTTTTCAAAGGTGTTCTAAAATCAATGAAGAGACCGATATTATTAAACGATGGAAGTTTAGGGAGTAGAAAGGTGGATGTGTATTTTAGATAATAACATTAGTTATTGGCTTTTAAATAAGGGTTTTATTTTTTTATTGATTATTGTTCTAAGGGTTGATTTTAAATCAATCTTACGTTTAAAATACTTTTGTATAAAAAAAGAGAAAGGTTGTTCAATTCTATTTACGTTCGAAGAACTTAGATATTCATCAATTATAGCAGTCAGTGAGACTGTAAATTAAACTGTGTCAAGGTAAAATTTAGCTAAAATGTTAATTTTACTTTAAACACAGTTTTTTTATGGAAGAGAAACAAGAATTTGATTTCGAAGAGTTCAAAAAGCAAGCAATTGCTGGAATGTATGCTGGTAAGCCTTTTAGTGGAGAGAAAGGCATTTTTGCGCCATTAATGAAACATTTTTTGGAAGCTGCTTTGTCTGGTGAGTTAGAAAATCATCTGGCAGAATCAAAAGCAAAAGGAGTATCTAATCGTAAAAATGGAAAGACACAAAAGCAGGTAAAGAGCTTATCAGGAGAATTTGAACTGGAGAGTGGCAGAGATCGTTCAGGGACTTTTGAGCCTATGATTTTACCTAAGAGACAGGTAATAATTACAGAAGAACTTGAAACTAAAGTTATAGGTTTATATGGTTTAGGAATGTCTACCAGAGATATATCTTCTCATATCAAGGAGCTATATCAAATGGATATTTCAGCTACGCAGTTATCTACTATTACAGATAAGGTAATCCCTGCCATGCAAGAATGGCGTAGCAGACCCTTGGAGAGCATCTATCCCATTGTTTTTATGGATTGCATACATTATAAAGTCAAAGAGGATGGCAGAGTGGTTTCACGAGCTATTTACAACATCTTAGGAGTAGACTTAGAGGGGAAAAAAGACTTAATAGGTATGTATGTGGCAGAAACAGAGGGTGCTAAATTCTGGCTTTCTGTCTTAACAGATTTAAAAAGAAGAGGTGTAGAGGACATTTTAATTGCCTGTATTGATGGACTGAAAGGTTTTCCTGATGCTATTGCTACCCTATATCCCCAAGCTCAAATACAGCTCTGTATTGTTCATCAAATACGGAATAGCCTGAAATATGTTCCTGAAAAAGACAAAAAGGCTTTTATAGCTGACTTGAAACTTGTTTATACTGCTGTAAACAAAGAAGAAGGTTTTAGGCAATTAGAGTCTTTAGAGGTTAAGTGGGGCAAGAAATACATCATTGCTGTCCAATCCTGGTTTACTAACTGGGAAAACCTATCAAGCTTCTATGAGTATGCAGAAGACATTAGAAGATTGATTTATACCGCAGCGGCGGCCGCAACAAATCCTATAGAGGGGTTTCATCGACAAGTTAGAAAAGTTACCAAGACCAAAGGCTCATTCACTTCTGATACGGCACTCTTAAAACTGATTTATCTGGTCGTACAGAGAATCTCTCAAAAGTGGACTATGCCTGTCCGAAATTGGGGTGTTACACTATCACAGTTGTACATCATTTTTGGCGATAGATTGAATTTTCATAATTTTGAAAAAAACTCACTTGGAGTTAACAACAAGTGAGTTGTAAAAATCCTTGACACAGTTCAGTTTACACTCCCCAGTCAGTAAAATTTCACTTTTTCTAATACTATCTTTTAAAATAATAAGTGTATCAATATTTATTATTACTAAATCTTTAACTCTGCTTACATCCAAACCCTCGTTTTTTATTTTTGTCAGCTCAATTTTAAATAAATCATTTATTATAGTATTTAATCCAGGAGCATCAAATTCATTTCTATGAACAACCAGTAATGGATAAATAATTGCACGTTCAGGATTATAATTTTTATCAAAAGGATATGATTGATTTAAAATGAATCTTATGTTATTAATGATTTGATTAATTCCCGCTTTATCATTTAATCTGCTTTCTAGTTTCTTTTTTATTTCTTCGTAATCATAAGAAATTTTAGTAAGAGAATCAATCAATATATCTTTATTTTCAAATATAAGGATTTTGTTTCCATGCCGTATATAAAAATCTGGTTCCCCACTAAAATGAAACTGCTTTAGAATTTGTTCTCCCGAAAAGGAAATAATTCTTCGTTTATTTTGGTAAACTTTTAGAGTTTTATATAAAAGTGTTTTTTCTGAAAATTCATTACAATATTCCGATCGAAAATTTGGTATTTTAACTCCATTTGAAAGTGAATTATTTACACTATTTAAGTCAAAATATAATCCATAAAATATTTTATCAATAGCAAAATTTTCAATTATCACCATAAACTCATTTTCATCTATTTTAAGAAGCGGTGAACTTCTAACTTCTCGAAAATCATCATCACTAATTAAGCTATCAGTATTAAATGTAAATTTTTCCAGAAAAAATATTTTTCTGGAAAAATTAGCACCTTCACTGACAAACAATTTAATTGAGCCATCCTGATGAGGTTTGTTATGTAAAGCAATTGGCAATAAGAATTTAAGGTATTCTTTATAAGATCCTACTTTAAAATTCAGTAAAAACTCATTTAAAAGTATAGGATATTTTTCATTCAGAAATTCAAATAAATATTTAGCTTTAACTAACTGAATCAATGCAAAAGCTCCTCTCCAAAAAAAAGTTTGATTATAAACTTCTCCATATCCTATACTCCATGTTAACAGTGCACCTGATATGTTCTCATTAGATAATATAGGCTCCAAAGATTTTATAGCTATATCATCCTTTTTATTCAACTCTTGGTTAACTACCAAAAATGCTTTGAATAATTTTTGTTCTACCTCTATTTTCGAAAGACTTGTTGATGTTTCTTTATTGGGATTTTCAAGAATACATTTAAATAATAACAAGCCACTTATTTGGTCAAATATTCTGAAATTATGAGTGTAACCATCTTTTTTTGTTTGATTTTTATTTTTAGCATCAAACTTTTTCCACACAAAATTTGCGAACTCCTTATTCTCTGAGGAGAAGAATTTCTCAAAAATAAACTTTTCAATATTGTGCCAATCAGAATTTTCATTATTCGCTATAGCAATAGCACTAATAGCAGCTTCAAATAAATCTTTTTGACTAATCCCTTTAAGAAAATCATAAATATTTACCGATCCATCATCAAAAATATCAATATAATCTAGCCTTAAAACAATATCAAAATTTTTATACATCGTTATTTTTAGTTCACAAGTTGTTAATTTTTACTAGCTACACTTTTACTGATAATTAAATATTTCGGGGCTTATTCGCTCATAAACAAATCCATACAGTAAATAATTCGCCACATGCGTTATAACTGATTATTCGTTGATTGATGAATAAACAATAAAATTATCTATAACAAAAAAACCATTTATTCTTAGGTAAGAGGTACTTCTTCGAACTATCTAACATATTAATTTTTATAGCTAAATTCACCCCCCCCCCCTTAGTGGGTACCTTTAAATAAAATAGCTGGAAATTTCTTGATTCTCACACAAAAACTTTACTACATTTATAAACTACGCAATGCCGCGTATATGGGTATTAGTTAATCTTAAAATTTTACTTTTCTTACCTATATCTCATTAAATTTTCTCGATTAGAATAATTACTCTTTTAAAGATAGTTTTAATCTCATAGCAAATTCTAAAACAAAGGAAAAGTTAATATTCATATATATAAATTTAAAAAAAATGAGAATACCGAAAATTATACCCTTAAGATTATTGATAAAATTTATAGCATTAAGTATAATGCTTATTTTATCAGGTTGCGCTGAACTTGTTTATAAACCAGTCAAAAATGAAGGAAAGGACAAGGATACTAGCAATGGATTCAGATATTATAATAGTTCTCCATACCTATTGGTACATTCAAACGGGAAAGGTGGATTGATTACTCAAATAGTATATTTACCAGATCCATTTAAAAAAATGGATGTAAAGCCAAAAAGTTTCTTAGCAAATTTCCAAATAACTATGGAATTTGAAAATGGAATTTTTCAGACCTCAAAAAGTACATTTGATGCAACAGTTGTACCATCAGCTATTATAAAAGCTATAGAAACTGCAGCACCGGCATTTTTAGCAGGTTTAAATAGTCCTACAAATGACACTAGAGTGGTTCCTGCTCCATCTATTTATAAGATTATTGTAAACGGATTTAATATCACTTTTATCGGTGACAAGGGTGATAAAACAATTAATGTAAATATTCTTAAACAAAAAGCACTTGAAACTAAATGAAAAATCTAATAAAATCAACCATGTTTTCCTTGTTTAGTATACTTTTTTTTGTGGGTTGTACAAATGTTAGAGTGCACAGAGTAACGAACAATTCAGAAAAAGGAGTCAGGTATTATCTCGGGAAGCCATTTATCCAGGTTACACCAAGCGCTAATGGAGATGGCACCTATAGTGTTGCAGTCGTTTATCTTCCTAATCAAGATGAACAATATGCTGTGGAAGTTAAAACTTTTCTTGCTAAAAGTACTATGGAAATTAGTGTTGATGCCAATGGAATTTTAAAAAAAATTGATCGGACAGATGCAACAGATAATCTGGTTTCTGAAACTATAAAATCCTCAGGTGAGATTTTAAAAGCTGAACTTGAGCGTCAGAATACTGATAATGAAAAAAAAGAAAAGGAATTAAATGATAAAAAAGCTAAAGCAAAAGAAAGTCTGGATAAGATAGATAGTAGTATAAAAGCAAAAGAGCTGGAATTAAAGATTGCTGATAAGGATAAATCTACTTTAGATGCAATTGCCAATCCTACACCAGAAATAAAAGAAAAAATACGTCAAGTTGAAGTTTTAATTTTTAAGTTACGAGAAGAGATTTATTCTTTAAAAATACGAGAAGCTGCAGCAAAGTCTGTGGTAGTATCGCTTGGGTCAGCAGCTAATGATCCGACATTTAATAAAGCTTGGGGACCAGTTTTTTTTGCTATCGAAGACACATATGATCCATATGCAACAAGTGCAAATAAGGGTGGCGTTAAGCTTGTAGCCCAAAAATTCGATGCAACAAATGCTAATTCCACTCAATTACAATTTGATACAATAGGAGAACCTGAAACTACTACTACCCCTGATGCTAATACTCCAAAGATAACTGCTGAGTCAAAGTCACAGAAAATAAAATTTGATAGTCAAGGCAAGGCTGTTTTGAAAATTTTATTTGATAAAGAAATAAAGGATGTCGTTAAAAGTCAATTAAAAATTTCTAATGTAGATGATAATACAAATCTACTTAATACAGATGTTGAACTTAAGTTACTTGACGACAAGAAAACTGTTACAATTACTTTTAATAAACCCAAAGCTAAGGAAGGGAAATATAAAATTGATGTAACATTTAAACATACAGCAGATGAAAAAAGTGAAACTGTTAATGTAACAATAGAATAGCAACTTTTAGCTAATCTTTATATGCTAAATATAACATGTTTTGTCGGGAAATTAAGACCATCTTTAAATCTTAATTTCCCTCTCTTATTAGATAACAGAGGCATAGAGGAATATTTTCTAAATGGGTCAATGGATACTGATGGTAATCCTGCAATCAAATTATCAGTAGATGATAGAACACGTTTTACCAGCTCTATAATTCCTGATGATAGACCTACAACGGCCTTTTATCTACAACAATCATTAGCTCATCTTACGCAAAATACTCCAAATCTAAAACAAGCAAATAATATTGGTCTAATTTTAGCCGATAGTTTTAAGGCTAGACCAGGTTTACTTGGAATGATGTTCGATTTCGGATTTAATCCTTCGGGTCTGACTCCGGTGAGTGAATTTTTCACTAGTGTTCCTCGTGAAGGATGTGCTATTTTTTTGGATGCCATAGAATCTATTCGCCCTAATATAGATGATTTTCGGAGAGAGGTATTATTTACTGCAATACATGAACTAGGACATGTTTTTAACTTATGGCACATTGAGAATCCAAAAACTTTTATGGCTACCAGTGATACTACTAATACTTTCCCATCATCTGCCTATCTTTTTAATTTTCGACACAGAGCGTTTCTTCATGAAGCACCTATTGACAATCACGTCTGGCCAGGCGGAACAAAATTTGGAGATAGAGGTAGTTTAGGACCATCAGAGATAAATCCATTCAACAAACCTCATGTATCCAAGGATATTAAGATGGAAATAAGTATTAATCAAAAAGATAAAGAATTCTGGTATTTTGAGCCAGTTGAATTAAGCATTAAGTTAGAAAATACTAATTCTAAAAAAAATGTTACTATTCCAGATAAAATTGATCCCGGCTATGAAGACTTTATCATATTTATTACCCGACCAGATGGTAGTATTTTTAAATATCGTTCTCCTAGAATATATTGCCAAAATGAAGAGAATATGGATATAACTACAAATAGTTATTTAAGAGATATTAGTATTTTTGGACAATCAGGTGGCTATACATTTTCAAATCCAGGTATTTATAGAATTCAGTGTTTTTTCAAGTTAAAATATAGTTTTCTGACTTCTAATGTTCTCGAAATACATATTAAGGATTTAATGCTGAATAATTCTAGATTTTTGAAACTTAGGAAATTTCTTACCTTTAAAGATATAGCCTTACTACTATATCATAGAAATGGCTATTTTAGTAAGACGATAATTAATGAAATTGAAGAGTATTGCAAAGGCAAAAAACTAGATCAGCTTAAAACAAATTTATTATATTCCCTTACAAGATATTTAACACATGAAAATTATTTGCCTGTTAAAACCAGACAAAAAAGTATGAACTTTATTAACAAATCTTTAGATTCCAATTATTTAAGCGAAAATCAAATAAAAAACTTGCTGATAGTTAGAGAATCTCTTTAGCGTAATATTTTCTACTTCTATAATTTACTAATTACTGTTCGTTATCAAATATACGGAAGTTCGCAAAACTTTTTATATTTTTCGGTACAGCTTTAAACTTCTATCCTTTTGCCATCGTTTATGCGCAGTGATATATCGGTTTTCCCACCTTTGATGAACGGTTAATTAAGATGTCTATTCATTAAGGAGCTTTTAAGAATACCACGTAAAAAATGAGATTTTAGATGCTTAATAGAAGACAGCCTTGTTTCCAAGATAATATGACACTTGAGTAAAATAGGTGCCTTTTACTGCGAAATACTTCCAATTTACTGTAAAATACTTTCACTTTACTGGTATATAGTTTCATACACTGAAAAACTCAATAAGCTTCTACTATAAAAATTTGTATTTTTGTAGAAACAATAATGGATGTAGAGCGATGGAGTATTTTATCTGGTGTGACGAATCTGTAAAAAAGGGCCGCTACTTTTCTAACTTTTATGGGGGTGTTTTAGTCAAGTCCAAAGATTTATCTTATGTGCAAAGAAAACTCACAAAAGTTTGCGAAGATGTTGGTTTCAGAAATGAAATTAAATGGCAAAAAGTAACGGAGCAGTACTTAGAAAAGTATAAGACTGTAATGGATGCTTTTTTTGACTTAATGGAAGAGGGTAAGATTAAGATGAGAGTAATGTTTACTCAAAATTCAAATAAACCTCTAAACCTTTCGGAAGACCAAATTCAGGATGAGTTTTTTATATTGTATTATCAGTTTATTAGGGAACACTTATGATTCATAAGTGTTCCCTAAAACGTTACTTTATAAATATTAGAAACAATCGTTTGAAAATATTGTATTTCTGTATTTTGCATAGCTTTTCATATTGTTCTTTGGCTCACATAAGTTTAATTTTATCATTAAAAAATTGTTAGTATGGAAACGACAAAAAAATCAACGTTTAAGGTATTGTTCTAACTTAAAAAGAATGCCTCGAAGAAGAACGGAAAAGTTACGGTAACGTGCAGGGTTACCGTAAACGGCAAACAGTCTGCATTCAGTACCAAGCTGGAAATTACCGTATCGAACTGGGATTTGAAGTACAGCAGGGTTTTAGGTAAAAGCCGAGAAGCCCAAGACACAAACAGCAAACTTGACAAAATTCGTTCAGGTATTGAGGAATGCTATTCCAAAATCCTGAAGAACGAGAGGGCTGTAAACAGTGCTAAACTTAAAAATGCCGTTCTTGGGATGGAGAGCGGAGAACTGACCTTTTTCAAATTCTATGAACAGTTCCTATCCGACTATGAGAAAAAGGTTAATAGTGGACTTCGGGTAAATGGCACACGCAGTAAATACAAAATACTTTTGAAACATCTTCGAAATTTTGCACTTACAAAATACGGCTATTCCGATGTGTCCTTTAACGACCTTACACCTGATTTTGTGCAGGACTTTGATTACTACCTGCGTGACGACCAAAGTTTAACACACAACACCATTTGGCTGTATATGATTGGATTTACTACGCTTTGCCGATTGGCAATGAGCAGAAAGTATCTTGCTTTTAATCCGTTCAGCGAGTATAAGAATACCAAAAAGGACAAAGACAGAGGTTATCTGTTGCGGAACGAGTTGGAACAGCTCGTAACATTCAACTGCGAGAAAAAAAAAGATGAGTTGGTTAAAGACCTATTTGTTTTCAGTTGCTTTACAGGTCTTTCCTATTCAGATATGAAAGGGCTTAAAAACAGTAATATCCAAGATTTCTTTGACGGCAACCAATGGATTATCATACGTAGGAAAAAAACAGCCACATCGTCAAACGTGATGCTGTTGGATATTCCCAAAATGATTATCGAAAAATATGCTGGATTGTTAAAGGACGGCAAGGTTTTTTCCTGTTCCCTCAAACACCGTCTGCAATGATAGTTTGAAACGAATATCCGAACAGATTGACTGCCTTAAAGAAAAGAAAGTAACCTTTCATTTAGCACGCCATACGTTTGCTACGTTGTTTTTAAGCGAGGGTGTTCCGTTGGAGAGTTTGAGCAAAATGTTGGGGCATAAAAACATTGCTACCACACAGATTTATGCCAAGATACTCAATGAGAAAGTCGGAAGGGATATGCAAAAGGTATCGCATAAATTTAAAGGATTGGAACATTCTTTTGTTTTGCAACTTTGAAACTAATAATACGATTAAAAATAGATAGCATCCGCTAATTTTTTGAGTTGGACGTAAATGTTATGAACGACCGTCCCAAAATCCAACTGACAAACGAAATGAAGTGAATGAGTAATAAGGCTATAACTGCACGATCAAGCACATTTGTTTTTCATACTCAATGCTAAAAAACAGCTTTACCTTTCACTATAATATTGTGACATTTTACACTATTGGACAGTGTAATTTGACTATCTTTGAACAGTTAAAAATTAATTAGGCTTCAATGAACCGAATTAAAGACGTTTTAAAAGAGAAAGGAATCTCACAAGCTTGGCTTGCTAAGAAGTTGGACAAAAGTTACAACACCGTTAACGAGTACGCTCGAAACGTGAGGCAACCGAGCATTGAAGATTTGTATCGAATTGCTAAAGTTTTAGGCGTTAATGCA
The DNA here is from genome assembly GCF_024138715.1 of Emticicia sp. 21SJ11W-3. Classification (GTDB taxonomy): domain Bacteria; phylum Bacteroidota; class Bacteroidia; order Cytophagales; family Spirosomataceae; genus Emticicia; species Emticicia fluvialis. The sequence continues at coordinate 3,986,024 of NZ_CP092074.1, read as the reverse complement.
AAAGATTTATTGATAGAAGAATGAGTAAAGAAAACCAAATAGAAGAACAACTAATTGAGCAACTAAAAGGGCTGAAATATATTCATCGTTCAGATATATTTGACAGAAAAACACTGGAGCAAAACTTCAAGACTAAATTTGAAGAATTGAACCGTGTTCGGCTTTCTGACAGTGAATTTTTAAGACTTCGGGAACAAATCATTAATCCTGATGTATTTGCTGCTTCTAAAGTTTTGCGTGAAAGACAGTATTTTCAACGTGAAGATGGAACACCTTTACATTATACATTGGTCAATATCAAAGACTGGTGCAAAAATGAATATGAAGTAGTTAGCCAATTACGTATTAATACGGAAAACAGCCATCAACGATTCGATGTGATTTTGCTTATCAACGGTTTGCCTATGGTGCAAATTGAATTGAAAAAATTGGACATTTCGCCACGAAAAGCAATGCAGCAAATTGTGGATTATAAAAACGAAGCAGGCAATGGTTTCGGAAATTCACTGCTTTGCTTTATGCAGTTGTTTATTGTAAGTAATAGAACAAACACCTTTTATTTTGCGAACAATATAAAACAACATTTCCAATTTAATGCCGATGAGCAATTTTTACCTGCTTACCATTTGGCAGATGAAAAAAATAGAATAATTAAACATCTTGAAGACTTTACGGATAAATTCCTTAAGAAATGCACATTGGGCGAGATGATTAGCAAATATATGGTATTGGTGCAAAGTGAGCAGAAAATGCTCGTGATGCGACCTTATCAAATTTATGCTGTAAAAGCTATTGAAGAATGTGTCAATCAAAATCGTGGAAATGGCTATATCTGGCACACTACGGGAAGCGGTAAAACACTGACTTCTTTTAAAGCATCTACACTTTTAAAGGATAATCCCGAAATTGAAAAATGCTTGTTTGTAGTAGATCGGAAAGATTTGGACAGACAAACTCGTGAGGAGTTTAATAAATTTCATGAAGGCAGTGTGGAGGAAAACACCAATACTGAAACCTTGGTAAGGCGTTTACTCTCTACTGACTATGCGGATAAAGTAATTGTTACCACCATTCAAAAATTAGGTTTGGCTTTAGATGGTAACCAAAAGAAAAACTACAAAGAACGTTTAGAGCCGTTGAGCAAACAACGTATTGTTTTTATTTTTGACGAGTGTCACCGTTCGCAGTTTGGTGAAAATCATAAAGCTATCAAAGAATTTTTTCCTAATGCACAATTATTTGGTTTTACGGGAACACCTATTTTTCCTGATAATGCTACTTATAAAATACGTGAAGGAGAATATGAGTCTTATAAAACCACACAAGATATTTTTGAAAAAGAATTACACGCTTACACTATAACACACGCCATAGACGATAGAAATGTATTGAAGTTCCATATTGATTATTTCAAAGGCGAAGGCTCGAAGAGTGCCAAACCTGGCGAAGCGATTGCCCAACAAGCCGTAGTGGAGGCTATTCTGGAAAAACACGATGCAGCAACTAACGAGCGTAAATTTAATGCGGTATTGGCAACGGCCTCTATCAATAACGCTATTGAATATTATCAAATTTTCAAGGAATTACAAAAGATAAAGCAAAATGATAATCCAAACTTTGTTCCGCTAAATATCGCTTGCGTATTTTCTCCACCTCCTCAATTAATGACAAAAGATGGAGATCAAAGAAGTCAAAAGAATGCAGCTGACATCAAGCAACTTCAAGAAGATTTAACACAAGAAAGAGAGGATAATCAGCAAAATCCCGAAGAAAAGAAAAAGGCATTAATGCAAATTATTGCCGATTACAATACACAATATAAAACCAATCATAATGTCAACGAATTTGACTTGTATTATCAAGATGTACAAAGACGTATCAAAGACCAAAAATACAGCAACAAAGACGTACCTCACAAAGAAAAAATAGATATAACTATTGTGGTAGATATGTTACTCACGGGGTTTGATAGTAAATTCTTGAATACTTTGTATGTGGACAAAAACCTGAAATATCACGGATTGATTCAAGCATTTTCCAGAACCAACCGTGTGTTGAACGACACTAAACCGTATGGAAATATTCTCGATTTTCGTTCACAACAAGAAGCCGTAAACCAAGCTATTGCTTTATTCTCGGGAGAAGATAATAAAGAAAAATCAAGAGAAATTTGGTTGGTTGAACCTGCACCTGTGATGATTGACAAGTATAAAGAAGCTGTTGAAAAATTAGGTGTATTTATGCATGAAAACAATTTACTCAGAGAACCAGAAGAAGTATACAACCTAAAAGGTGATGCAGCTCGGATTGCCTTTGTTAAAAATTTTAAAGAAGTACAGCGACTTAAAACACAGCTTGACCAATATACAGATTTAGACGACAGACAAAAGGAAAAAATTGAAGCCATATTATCTAAAGAAACTTTACAGGAGTTCCGTAGTTCATACATAGAAACGGCAAAACAATTGCGGGAAATACAGCAAAAAGAAGGTAATAATGCTTCCGATGATATTCAGCAATTGGATTTTGAATTTGTGTTGTTTGCTTCTGCTGTAATTGATTATGACTACATAATGAGATTAACTGCGGAAACCCTTGGAATGAAACCAGGTAAGCAGAAGATGACCAAAGAACAAGTAAAAAGTTTATTGAAATCCAATTCCAATTTAATGGATGAGGAAGAAGACTTATCGGAGTATATTGATAGTTTAGATTGGAATAAAGGATTAAGTGAAGAGGAGCTTCGAAAAGGTTATGATATATTTAAAGACGAAAAATATAATAAAGAAATTGCAACCCTTGCCAACAAGTACGGCTTACAAACCACAGTATTACAAAGCTTTGTAGATACGATTTTGAGCCGTATGATTTTTGACGGAGAAAAATTAACGGATTTGTTGGAGCCTTTAGATTTAAGCTGGAAAGAACGCAGAGCAAAAGAATTGTCATTAATGGAAGACCTTGTGCCTCAATTAAAAAAACTAGCTCAAGGTAGAGAAATAAGCGGTTTGGCTGCTTATGATAATAAATAAAAAAAATGAGTAATCAACCTCAAATAAATATAAATACTTCGGATTATCGGAAGATTTTACATCAAGCGATAAGCCAAATTAACACCGCCCGAACGCTAATTGCAAAGCAGGTAAACAGTACTGCAAATTCCGTATATTGGAATTTGGGAAAACTACTCTTTGAAAAACAGTTAGAAGAAGGTTACGGTAGTGGTATTGTAAAACAATTATCTATTGACCTCAAAAATGAATTTCCCGATATGGGTTTATAGCCACGCAACTTGTGGAATATGAAACGCTTTTATGAGCGTTATTATCAAGCAGATGCAAAACTGCTACAGGGCGCAGCAGTTTTACCTTGGGGACATAATTTGTTGTTATTAGACAAAGTCCAATCTCTTTCTGCTGTTGCGTTTTATGCCAATGAAGTAGCTGTAAAAGGATGGTCAAGAGATTTATTACTCAACGCCATCAAAATGGACAGCTATAGCCGTGCCGAAAATCAACTAAAGACTAACAATTTCCGCAATACATTACCGGAAATAAGTGCCGAATATGCCAACGAAGTATTTAAAAGCTCGTACAATCTTGGGTTTTTGGGTATTACAGAACCCGTAAAAGAGCTGGAATTAGAAAACAGGTTGATAACCAAAATCAGAGCTTTTGTATTGGAATTAGGCAAAGGGTTTTCATTTATAGGTAACCAATACCGATTGGAATACAACAACAAAGAGTACTTTGTAGATATGCTTTTCTTCCACAGAGGATTACAGTCTTTGGTGGCTATTGAATTAAAGATTGGCAGTTTTAAAGCCGAATACGTAGGCTAAATGAACTTGTATCTTTCCCTATTGGATAAATTGGAGAAAGGCGAAAACGAGAATCCATCTATTGGCATTATTCTCTGTGCCGATAAAGATCATTTGGATGTGGAAATAACTTTGCAGGACATCAACAAACCTATTGGTGTAGCCGAATACCAATTGCTATTACCTATAGACGAACTGCAAGCGCTAGTATTGAACGAAATAAACGCAACAGAAGGAGATAATGAGCAAGAATAAAAAATTGATACCCGAATTGTGTTTTCCTGAGTTTGCCAAAAGTGCGGAATGGGAGGTGAAAACATTAGGGAAAGTTTGTGATATAATAAAGGGAGAACAATTAAACAGAATTGAATTAACTGAAAAAGGAAAATATCCTTGTCAAAATGGTGGAGTTAATCCATCTGGTTTCACGGATAAATTTAATTCAGAAGAAAACACAATTACAATAAGTGAAGGAGGAAACTCTTGTGGTTATGTCAACTTTATAACTTCAAAGTTTTGGCTTGGTGGTCATTGTTATAAATTAAAAACAAATAAAAAAGTTGATACACTCTTTCTCTTTCAAGCCCTAAAACACAATGAAGAAAAAATAATGAGATTGAGAGTTGGTTCGGGACTTCCAAATATTCAACTAAATGCAATTCGTAATTTTGAATTCGTAATTTGTAATTCTCTACCAGAACAACAAAAAATCGCTTCTTGTCTTTCTGCATTAGATGAAGTAATTGTAGCACACAGCCAAAAGTTAGATTTACTTAAAGACCACAAAAAAGGCTTGATGCAAAACCTTTTTCCGCAAGAGGGAGAGAAAGTTCCGAAATTGAGGTTTAAAGTGTTTGAGAAAGATGGGGAGTGGGTGGAGAAAACGCTGGGAGATGTAGTTAAATACTTTAAAGGTTTTGCCTTTCAGTCTAAAGATTATACTTCTAAGGGAAGAAGAATAATAAGGGTTTCTGATATGGGTTTTAATTACATCAAGAATGAAGATAACGCTATTTACATAAATGAAGGTGATGCCGTTCAATATGAAAAGTGGAAATTGAAAAAAAATGATTTAATAATCACAACAGTTGGGTCTAAACCACCTATGTATGATTCATTGGTAGGAAGAACAATTATAGTTGAATCAAAAGATGAAAATGCTTTACTAAATCAAAATGCTCCTGACTTGTTCAAATTAGGTCAGCAAGTTAATTTTTCTTAGGATTTCCATGATTACTGGGTTTAGATTTGCCTTTATTTTTATTTCTTTTCCTGTAATCTTGTTTTTTAGCCTTGCCGTTGTTATCCTTTTACATTCATGGATACATTTGCGGATGGATTTGTTTGTTTGAAGTTCTATGTGCTTGGATATAACCAGTGCTGTAAAGCAAATTAACAGATGTAGCTTGATAGGTTCTTCTTTGTAGTGAAATATGGGTCTTGTCTGTAAATCGCTTTTAGCTATTCGGAAAGCCTGTTCTATTCTGAACAATTCGTGATAACGTTCTATGATGGTATCATTGCTGAGAAGGCTTTCTTCTATATTGGTATAATAGCCTTTGATTCCCAGAATCTTTTGTGTTTTATCGATTAGTTTCTGGTTGAGTGCTATAATTTCTTCTTTCGTGGTGGTGAACTTTAGCTTTTTGTTTTTGGAGGGGTTTTCGATGATGTATTTAGCATTTTCTATTTGCTTTTCCATTTCATACTTATCCTTACGATACCTGACTGTGGAGTAGCTGCAAACCAAATATCCTTTGTCTGTTTTGATGCGGATGCTTTTGCCATCTTCACGCAAAATACTTTTGTCTATTGCCTCTATCAACTCATGGGAAAGATTACCTAATCTGGCTCCTACAATGTAGCTGATGTCATTTTCTCTTAGCGCCTCAATGTTTTCGGTACTAATCATTGCCGCATCAGCCACTACTGTAAAGTTTTTTACCTTATTTTTAAGGATGAAACTTTTTACAGCGGGAATGATGGTATGCCCCTCGAAAGTATTGCCAGCAAAGACTTCGTAAGCTATCGGAAATCCCTCTTTACTGACCATTAGTGCCACTAAAATTTGTGGTTGTTGGAATTTATTATCTTTAGAAAATCCATTCTTACGCAATTCATCTTCTTCAAAAGTCTCAAAGTACAAGGTAGTGACATCATAAAACAATAAGTCATAATTAAAGGCATAATGCTTCCTGGCAAATGCGAGAGCAATGCCCTCGGCTTTCGACTTTAGTTTAAGCCACTCAGGAGCAGTCTTATAATAATTTTGTCTGCGATGTTTGATACCAAAATATTCCTCCAGAAGCGCAATAGAACGAAGTTTAGAGGCCGGTTCCATTATCCGCATAATGACCAAATCCAGAAGCAGAGTATTGTTTAGCTTGTCAAAACCGATGGCAAGGATAATTTTGGATAGTACATCATAAAGAAAAGTATAATGAACCCCGATAAATTCGGTTTGTCTGATATAAAATACATTGCCTGATTGCTGGTCTTCAAAGAGAAAAAGTTGTTTAGAGATTTTTTCAATAAAATCATTAGCAAGAACAAGTAGGTCAGATTTCTCCTGCTCGTTACGAGCAGTGCCGATGTGGCGAACAATGACTCGCTTCCTGTTTTCAATCTTATAAACCTGGATAGAAACCGAACTTTCTGAATATTTTATTTGCCTGATTTTATACATTTTGACCCATTAGGTCAGCAAATTACAAAATTACTAGAGTTAATATACTCTATTTCAGCAACTTATGATTTTAAATTTAAGAGGTGGACAAGTCGGGAATAATCACAACAGTTGGGTCTAAACCACCTATGTATGATTCATTGGTAGGAAGAACAATTATAGTTGAATCAAAAGATGAAAATGCTTTACTAAATCAAAATGCTGTTTGCTTAAGGGCAAATTCAAAAATTTCCCAAGAGTTCTTAAATACTCTATTTAAAAAAAACGAGTATGTAGCTTTTATTGAGTCTATTATTCGTGGCAACGCTAATCAAGGTTCCATTGCTTTAGAAGATTTGTTCAAATATAAATTTTTTCAACCTAAGAACACCGAAGAACAACAAAAAATCGCTTCTTGTTTTTCAGCATTAGATGAATTAATAACGGCACAAGCCGAGAAAATAGAACAATTGAAACAACACAAAAAAGGATTGATGCAGGGTTTGTTTCCTAAAATGAATGATTAATAATGAGTACAGTAACTGAAATAGCACAACAAGTTAGAGATGTAGGCGAATACATTGTCTGTATTTATGCTTTTAATGCTACAGGAAAAACCAGATTGTCTGTTGCTTACAAAGACTTTACAAAAGCCGAAAATGATGGCAACCATTCGGGAGTTTATTATAACGCATACAGCGAAGACCTGTTTATTTGGGATAATGATGAGGAGAACAATAACAGTAATCTCAAATTGGACATTAAAAAAAGTAGTTTAAACAAGCTATACAACCTGCTTACGGAAGAAAGTATCCAAGCAGAATTGGTTGCTTATAATATGGGTTACAAGTTTCGGTTTAACCTCAATCCAGACCCTGAGATTGGCATTGATTCAATAACATTCTTTTTGGAAGAAGATGAAAATACTGCCATTAAAATATCAAGAGGCGAAGAACGAATTTTTATTTGGTGTTTTTTCCTGGCGATGTTCAAAATAGAAGGTTGGGCAGATGTGCAAGATGCCCATTTCTTTATAGATGATCCTGTTTCCAGTTTAGACGACAACAATATCTTTCTCACAGCCGACACCATTATGCGGTTAATAGAAGATAATTTTGAAAGCAATCGAAAAATTATCCTTACAACACACCACATCGGATTATTTTCAGTTTTGTTTGACCGCCTAAATCACGGAGAAAAAAGCGGGAGATATAAACAAAATGCAAAATCCTTTATGCTGAAAAGACAAGGGAAAGAATTAGAGTTGAAGGAATTCAAAAATGAGGTTTTCCTTTTTCATCTTCATCTTTTGCAGGTTTTAGATGAAGCAAGAAAGACACAATTATTCACATACCATTTTGTATTGCTAAGACAGTTGCTGGAAAATATCGTTTCGTTTTTAGGCAAAAGTCAAATAAAATTTGTCTTGGAACAAATTATAATAAAGAATCCCGAAGAAACCATAAATATGCTCAATTCATTATCTCATAAAAGAGTATTCGTTCCACAGTTCAATGAAATGAATGAAAAAGAGACAGAAGTCTTTAATGAGGTTTTTGAGAAGTTAATAGCTAGATACAATTTTAGATTTTAATCAGTATGACAACAAAACAACAACATAAAAAATTAGGCGATACACTTTGGAACATTGCGAATGACTTACGGGGAGCAATGAATGCAGATGATTTCCGTGATTATATGCTTTCATTTCTCTTTCTTCGATATTTATCGTTTAATTACGAGGAAGCAGCTAAAAAAGAACTGGGAAAGGATTATCCTGAAATTAAATCAAAAGATTTAAGACCCGATTTTGTAATTCCGCCACCGTTAGAAGAATGGTACAAAAATAATGAGGAAGACGTAGAAGAGTTTGAAGAACAGATGCGTAGAAAAGTGCATTATGTTATAGAGCCTAAATATCTGTGGAGCAACATTACCGAATTGGCTCGTACTCAAAATGGAGAATTATTAGTAATTTTAGAGGATGCTTTTAGATTTATCGAAAACAAATCGTTTGGTACTACCTTTAAAGGTCTTTTTTCTGAAATTAATCTCAACTCGGAGAAGTTAGGGAAAACACCCAAAGAAAGGAATGATAAACTTTGTAAAGTAATTGGAAAGATTGCCGAAGGGATTGCCGATTTTTCAACGGATACCGATACACTTGGAGATGCTTATGAATATTTGATTGGAAAATTTGCTGCAGGTTCAGGGAAAAAAGCAGGAGAATTTTATACACCGCAAGAAGTTTCGACCATTCTTTCCGAAATAGTTACTTTAGACAGTCAGGATCCTACAACAGGCCTGAAACCGAAATTGGATAAAGTGCTGGATATGGCTTGCGGTTCGGGATCTTTGCTTTTGAATGTTCGTAATCAATTAAAGAACGCTAAGGGAAGTATTGGTAAAATTTACGGTCAGGAAAAGAATATTACCACTTACAACCTTGCCCGAATGAATATGTTATTGCACGGAATGAAAGATACCGAGTTTGAGATATTCCACGGTGATACATTGCTCAATCAATGGGATTTACTCAATGAAATGAACCCAAGCAAAAAAACAGAGTTTGATGCCATAGTTGCCAACCCGCCATTTAGTTTGCGTTGGGAACCCAACGAAGCAATGGGAGAAGATTTTCGTTTCAAAAGCTATGGCTTAGCTCCCAAATCGGCAGCTGACTTTGCATTTCTATTGCACGGCTTTCACTTTCTTGGTAAAGAAGGGACGATGGCAATTATTTTGCCACACGGAGTGCTGTTCCGCGGTGGTGCAGAAGAACGAATAAGAACGAAGTTATTGAAGGACAACCATATTGATACGGTTATTGGCTTGCCTCCTAATTTGTTCTATTCTACGGGTATTCCTGTTTGTATTTTGGTATTGAAAAAATGTAAAAAGCAAGAGGATGTATTATTCATCAATGCAGCTGAACATTACGAAAAAGAAAAGCGACAAAATTCACTTAGTGAGAAACATATTAAAAATATTGTAGAAACTTACCAATTTCGAAGTGAAAGAGAGCGGTATTCACGCAAAGTTTCAATGGGCGAAATTGAAAAAAACGGGTATAATTTGAATATTTCCCGTTATGTAAGTACAGCAGCAGATAATGTGATTATTGACTTAAAAGAGGTGCATTGGGAATTGGAAAAAATTGAACGAAAAATCAGTAGCAGTACCAACAAACACAATGAATATTTGAAAGAATTGGGATTGAAAACAATATAAAAGTCCTTGGACAATTGGTCTTAAATGCGAAAAAGATATAGAATTTACGGAAAGGACATTGTAACCTACAAATTCGAAAAATAATTGATATTAGTTCCACAAAAACAACACAGCCCAATGCTTTTATCTTTAAAAAAACTCAGTATTCAGCCGATACAGCTTTTCCCTGAAAACTTTAAAATAAAGAATTGATGAATTATAATACTAATAATTTATGAAAGTGTGTATGAAGAGGCATTTATTTACCAATCTTTCTTAAAGAATTCAACCACTTCTCAACCATCTTTTTTATTTCACCAGCATCATTGTTACGATAGTGTTTTTGCAAATAAGCTAAAAACTCTGTTTGCGTATTGCTGGTTTCCCATTCCATAACCGTGAGGCTAAACATAGACCATTTCTTTGTCTCCTGCATAAAACCATATAAAGGTAAATATGGTGGGGCATAATACAAAGAGCTTTCAACTAGCTCATCGAAAAAAGGCTTAGTAAATGCTAGTTTCATATCCTGCACCACATCAAAGGCTATACGATACCTGCAACCTTCTCTAACCATTACAGCAAATGCAGGCATACCCTTGTCCTGAAAGAAGGTGTACATATAATCGATAAAGCTTTCTTCCATAATGTCACAGACGTCCTTGCTATAAAAAGCATATTCCCGTTTGAAGAGGTCTAGTGAGAAATCGTTTGGGTGCTTATTAATGACAAAATCAATAACCTCATTTTCTCTAGCTGCAATTTCTTCAATAGAGAGGCCGCGGCTTAATCCAGCTGCAGAGAGGAAATACCTTGGTTTTGAAAAGAGTTCAAAATAGTAACTCTTAAAGAAGAGGGTCTTGCGCTCAAAGGTCACCTGAACATACAAAGGATAGGTTAGCTTGCCATGTAGATAAACCTGCTTTAATCGGTCGTTCAGGTAAGTTTTGTAACTAACTTTGTATACTTTACTCATTTTGTCGTTATTTACTCGTTTTTAGCTTACTTACACTACAGCATATTTCTATATAACAAAGGACGTCAGATTTCCCCAAAAAAGATGGCAGTACTTTAGATTTCCTCCAGAGACTTCACAAAGATAGTAAAAAGGTTATGATAAAATTTGGAATGTCAAAACATATTACTATATTAGCTTTCTGAAAGGTGTCCTTCTGCACGAAGGTTTGTGTGAATGATTTAATGAGGAGGTGCAAAATGGAAAAACTAAAACCAGAACAGGCAGTGGAACTGCTGCGCAAAAAAGGAATTGAAATATCTTTAGAACAGGCTGTAGCTATTCTTGAATTCTTGCATTTATTGGCGAATATCCTGATCGCACAATATCTGAAAAAGCATTAAGGTTATATCCTCTAATTAGCCTATTAATGATTTTAATCCGATCTGAGTATGAAAGTAGCTGATTTGTACATACGCGTAAGTACGGACGAACAAGCTGATAAAGGCTACTCACAGCGTAGCCAGGAAGAACTGTTGCGCAAGTATTGCGATATTAACAACATTACCATCCGTAGAGTAATGTTTGAAGACCATTCTGCAAAGACCTTTGCCCGCCTGGAATGGAAGGCGTATTTGTTAGAGCTGAAAAAGCACAAAGGAAAGGCCGATGTGGTCTTATTTCTTAAATGGGACAGGTTCAGCCGCAATGCCGGAGATGCCTATCAGATGATTAACACCCTGCGCAAATTGGGTGTAGAACCTCAGGCAATAGAACAGCCGTTGGATTTATCTATTCCTGAGAACAAGATGATGCTGGCCTTTTATCTGGCCGCACCGGAGGTAGAGAATGATCGAAGGGCATTAAATGTTATTCACGGAATGCGAAGGGCGAGAAAAGAAGGTCGTTATATGGGGCTGGCTCCGATTGGTTATGTCAACAAGACTGATGAAGCAGGAAGGAAGTACATTGCCATCCATGAACCACAAGCAGGTATTTTGCGGTGGTCTTTTGAGGAAGTAGCTAAAGGAGTATATAATACTGAGCAGATTTTCAAAATGGCAAAAGCAAAGGGATTTAGAGGAACTAAGAGTCTTTTCTGGTTTGCTATTCGAAACCCGGTTTATTGCGGAAAGATATTCATTCCCAAATACAAGGATGATGAAAGCCGCTTCGTCAAAGGCTTGCATCAGCCATTAATACAGGAAGATTTATTTTATCAGGTGCAGGACGTACTGGATGGCAGGAAACGAAACCAATACAGGCTGAAGGTAGTTTCAAACTCGACTTTGCCCCTCAGAGGATTTTTGATTTGCCCAAAATGTGGTAAAGTACTGACCGGAAGTGCATCGAAGGGTCTTACCAAGCGTTATTCGTATTACCACTGCTTTGCAGGCTGCAAATTCAGACACAGGGCTGATGCAATTAACCAACAGTTTGTTTACGAACTGAAAAAGTATATCCCACTTCCTGAAATGGCCGAATTATACAAGATTGTATTGCAGGAAGCCTGGCATAACCAAACTGCCCATTTATTAGATGATAAGGGGCAACTGCTGAAACAGATTAAGGATCTGGAAGATAAGTTATCATACACCCGTGACTTATTATCCTCTAAACAGATTGAGCCGGAAGATTTCAGGAAAATGAAAGCGGATTACAGCAGTAAGGTTGAAAAGTTGGAAGCTAAACTCAGTGGACTTTCTGAAAATGGCATAAGTATTAAAGACCTGCTTGATAAAGGGATTGACAATCTTTTAAAGCTGGATTATATTTATGAAACCGCAGATATAGACAAGAAACGGGAAGTGATTAGTTCGATGTTTCCTGAAAAATTGCATTTTGAAAATAATGCACTTCGAACTGGCAGAATAAATGAAGCTGTCAGTCTTATTTACCTGATAGACAGCGATTTAGGTGGAAACAAAAAAGGACAAGTCAAAAATAAATTTGACTTGTCCTGTAAAGTCGGGGTGGCCAGATTCGAACTGACGACCTTCTGCTCCCAAAGCAGACGCGATACCGGGCTACGCTACACCCCGAGGGCGGTATCTAAAAATTGAGAGTGCAAAGGTAGAAAACTTTATTAATAAATCAAAAATTAATTTTAAAATATTTCTACACATTCTCGCGGAGAGGGCGGGATTCGAACCCGCGGTACGCTTTAGACGTACGACAGTTTAGCAAACTGCTCCTTTCGGCCACTCAGGCACCTCTCCTTTCCCGTTTGGGATTGCAAATATACAGGGTCATTTTGTTTTAACAAAACGCAACGCCATTTTTTGTATTTTTTTTCTTAAAATATTCAGGGGTTTATTATACCTGCATTTTGAAAGGTTACAGGAATAACATGAACTACTTTTACAGGTATGCCGTCTTTCAGCGCAGGTATCCATTTGTCGAGTAATTTTACTACTCTTAATGCCTCATTGTCCAGGTCTTTATTGCCGTTCTTAAGTACTTTATGGCCAGCTGCGTTTCCGGTTTCGTCAATGGTAAAGCTAACATATACCTTGCCGGTTGCGTTCTTTTTGTGGGCTGCTACAGGGTACCTCAAATTTTTGGCAATAGTTTCATAAAGGGCATAGCTGCCACCAATTGTCAACGGTGGACGGCTTACCACGCTATAGGTGGTGTCGGTACCTTTTATAATGGCATAATTGGTTGGTGTTTTTTCAGGCCTGAAATAAACCAGCATATTGGTGCTGTAATTATACTCCTGTTCCAACCCATCTTTATCATTAAATTTCCATATACCAACCTTAGTATCTTTAGCATAATTACCGGAAGAAATGATATAGCCCAGTGAGCTAAAGGTTGTCCAGGTACTATCCATTTTATCGTTCTTGTAAAAGCCTTCCAGCGAAATCTTTCCATTTACCCATTTTTTATACGAGCCTTGCCTGTTTTTTTTGTCGTTTTTCAGTACATAGTATTCTTCCTTATAATTAGTAAACGGATTCGGCTGCGAGCTTTTGCTTACCAGTTTCAGCTCCTGGGCAGCGGTGGTCAGTATAGTTAAAGACAGCAAAAGTAAAGTGAGCGTTTTCATGTTTTATTTATTGTTTACCTTAATTTTGCCCGGTTCTGGCGCCATGGGCTTATATTGTCAACAGACACCGCCGGGTTATTCTGCGATTTAAGTTTGCCTTTGTTCGTTAGTAATTCGGCAGCCAGGGCTGCAACAATTTCCAGTTCTGTTTTGTCGGCTGGTTGTTGAAGCACCTCAGGCGTGAAGTAGAGGCTGACAAATCGGGTATCGAATTGACCACTCACAAATGCTTCGTGCTGTAAAGCAAATTTGCAGAATGGCAGGGTAGTGGCAACTCCTGTAATTTTGTATTCGTCTATGGCTCGTATCATTTTTTCAATAGCCTCGGTGCGGTCGTTGCCATAGGTAATAAGTTTGGCTATCATGGGGTCATAATAGATAGGAATTTCCATGCCTTCTTCTATGCCGTCATCTACCCGTACACCGTTCCCTTGCGGACGAACGTAGGTCTGTAAGGTACCCACGTTAGGCAGAAAATTGTTGGCAGGGTCTTCAGCGCAGACCCGCACCTCTATCGAATGACCTTTTATCTGTAAATCTTCCTGGCGGAAACTAAGCGGTTTGCCTTCTGCCACATGAATCATTTCTTTTACCAGGTCTATACCTGTAATCAGCTCTGTAACCGGGTGCTCAACCTGCAGGCGGGTATTCATTTCCAGAAAATAGAAATCCAGATTTTCATCTACAATAAATTCTACCGTACCTGCTCCATAATAATTACAGGCTTTAGCTACGTTAACGGCGCATATACCCATTGCTTCTCTGATGGCCGGTGTAAGCACTGCCGATGGCGCCTCTTCTATCACTTTCTGATGGCGGCGCTGAATGGAGCATTCACGCTCAAACAAATAGACAACGTTACCATGTTGGTCGCCAATTATCTGTATTTCAATGTGCTTGGGCTTGGTTATGTATTTTTCAATAAAGCATGAGCCATTACCAAAAGCCGATATGGCTTCTCCAACGGCGCGGTCCATCTGTTCATCAAAATCTGCTTCGCTTTCTACTACACGCATGCCCTTGCCACCGCCACCGGCACTGGCCTTTATCAGAACCGGATACCCAATTTCGGCGGCTTTGGCTTTGGCGGCATCGCGGTCTGTAATGGCATCAGGGGTGCCTGGCACCATGGGTATGTTATAGCTGGCAACGGCATGTTTGGAGGAGAGCTTATCGCCCATGATTTCAATAGACTCTGCCGATGGGCCGATAAAAATTAAGCCCACCTCTTTTACTGCTTTTGAAAACCCGGCGTTTTCTGATAAGAAACCGTATCCCGGATGAATGGCATCGGCGCCGGTCTCCCGGGCTACTGCAATGATTTTATCACCGAGCAGATATGATTCTTTAGAGGGCGGAGGACCGATACATACGGCCTCGTCGGCATATTTAACATGAGGGGCGTTTCTGTCTGCTTCTGAAAAAACGGCAACCGTTCTGATACCCATTTCCCGTGCGGTACGCATAACACGTAGCGCTATTTCACCTCTGTTGGCTACAAGAATTTTTCTGATGTCTGGCATAGTCAATTTAATGGCAGCTTTGCCAGCATTTGTTGCTGGGCAGCCTGTTTTTTGCTACTAATTAACAGTAAAATTCTGTTTGTTTTTGAAATTTAGAGCAAAAATCTTGGATATTTCCATAAAAAAAACCGGAGCCTCTGTAATGGGTTTGTTATCAATTCTAAAAAATGATACTTTTGTTAAAAAATGGAGACTTCTTCATCATTTTATTGTTAATTCAATCAGGCAACGCAATGTTACGTTCCTTCATACATACTTAACATAATGGCAAAAGATATTTTTGACAAAACAATTAGCGATTTAGGTCATATCGGCACACAGGCAAAACTGCTTAATTCTCACCACTATTATTCATTTCCAAGGCTAACCGGCGAACTGGGACCCTATATGGAGTTTAACGGCAAACGCGTTCTGAACTGGTCGCTAAACAATTATCTGGGTTTGGCCAATCATCCGGAAGTACGTAAAGCCGATACAGAGGCAGCAGAAAAATATGGTCTGGCGTACCCGATGGGAGCGCGTATGATGACCGGAAACACCGAACTGCACGAGGCGTTTGAAAAAGAGCTGGCGGCCTTTGTAGGTAAAAAAGACTCATTTTTGCTTAACTATGGTTATCAGGGGGTTATGTCGGTTATTGAGTGTATTGTAGACCGCCGGGACGTGATTGTGTATGATGCCGAAAGCCACGCCTGCCTGATAGACGGTATACGCCTGCACAAAGCCAAAGGTGGCGAATATTACAAATATGTGCACAATGATATG
The DNA here is from genome assembly GCF_024138715.1 of Emticicia sp. 21SJ11W-3. Taxonomy (GTDB): domain Bacteria; phylum Bacteroidota; class Bacteroidia; order Cytophagales; family Spirosomataceae; genus Emticicia; species Emticicia fluvialis. The sequence goes on along the minus strand of NZ_CP092074.1, from coordinate 3,970,034 downwards.
GAGAGCCTTGAAAAAAACCTGATAAGGGCTACCAAATTGGCTGATGAAAGAGGCGGTGGCGTTCTGGTGATAACTGAAGGGGTTTTCGGGATGTCGGGTAAAGTGGGCAGTCTTGATAAAATTGTTGAACTGAAGAAAAAATACAGCTTCCGTTTATTGGTTGACGACGCGCATGGTTTCGGAACAATGGGTGCCACCGGAGCGGGAGTACCCGAGCATTTTGGGGTTCAGGATGAAGTAGACCTGCACTTCTGTACGTTTGCCAAGTCAATGGCGGCTATAGGAGCGTTTATTGCTGCCGACCCGGATGTGGTGATGTTTCTGAAATACAATATGCGCTCTCAAACTTATGCCAAGGCATTACCTATGCCTTATGTTCTGGGTGGTATGAAACGGCTTGAACTTATAAAGAAACACCCTGAATACAAAGAAAACCTCTGGACAATTGTTAATGCACTTCAGGATGGTTTCCGTAAACGTGGTTTTGATATTGGTGATACCTCGTCGCCGGTTACCCCGGTTTTCCTGCATGGTAATTATGATTTACCTACCGTTACCAATCTGATACGTGACCTGAGAGAAAATATGGGTATTTTCTGTTCTGTTATCATTTATCCGGTAGTTCCTAAAGGGGTAATTATGCTTCGTATTATTCCTACTTCATCTCATACACTTGAGGACGTTGAATATACCATGGAGTGCTTTGAAAAAGTTCAGGCCAAGCTTAAAGCCGGTGAATATGCATCACTTACAGTGGCCTGATAAACAGGCAGAAAGGGTCTTTAAGAACGGTTTTTGTAGGCTATTTTAATATAGAAAGTAAAAAAGTCAGGCTACAACCTGACTTTTTTACTTTGTGGTACAAAAATATGCTGTTTTTTATAGTATTTTCTTTAGAAAAATTTGTAATATTTATCAATATCTCTAACTTGCAAGTGCTAATAATTCATAGTTTGAGTAAGTAATTCTATTTTTTAACCAAATCTGTTACAATTACCATGAATAAGTACAAAGAACTTAGTGACCTAGTTGCTTCTCTGCAAGGGGATTTTGACAAATTTTACGACAAAGGCAATAAAGCTGCCGGCACAAGAGTAAGAGCCGGTATGGCGCAATTGGCTGCCTGGGCGAAAGCCACAAGGGCCGAAGTACAATCAATAAAAAATGCCCAATGAAAACCACATTTATTGTGAAAGAGATTAAAGAAGAAGGTGAGCTCAGTCATGAGCTTACCTTTTTATATTTTTTCGGTATGCATTAGCGTAGCCAGCCCTCTGATGGTTCGGCGAGATGTTCCTTTAATAAAAACCTCTCCGGCTATTTCAGCAATATGCTTTTCTTTGTCAACAGTCATTACCGTAAAAATTACTTCGTAGTCTGTATCTACAAACATCGGAAACAAATACTCCGTTTCCTGTTTCATATACACTGAACCTTTGCCCGGAAACTCCATACCCAATACCCTTGTAAAAACACTACTGCTTAAATGGCCATGAATAATGGGGCGTTTGAAGCGTGTTTGGGCTGCATAATCGGCGTCCAGGTGCAAGGGGTTTTTATCGCCGGTTACTTCTGCAAATTTAATGACGTCATCCTGCGAAAAACGAAATTCGTGTTTGTAGGTATCTCCGATTTCTAATGGCATAATACTGATTTTTTTGTAAGAAATTAAAAGCACAAATATATCAATTACTTGCTGATGGCCATCAAAAATTAACCAAAGACAATGAGCAGATTAAAACCAAACGCATATTTAATGCCTGCAAAACTAAAACGAGGCAGGCAATACCTATTATTTGCCTCCCTGTTTTTGCTATTAAATAAACTTTTAGTTCTTTTTGGGTTGAGAGGTACTTTGTGTGCCTGGCAAAATAATTACTTCCGGAGGGGCATTTCCGGCTTTTCTGGGGCTGGCAACCGGAGCCGTATTCTGTGCGGGCGTTGTATTTGTTTTAAGTACAGGGTCTGCATTAATTGCCGGTTCAGCATCTTTTACACCAGTATCTTTAATTGACGCTTCGGCTTGTTTGATAGACGTGGCTATTGACGCGTCAATTAATCCCTCTCTGATGGCCTGGTGATAATAGGCTATGGCTCTTTTCAGCATATCTGCCGTGGCCTGTGGTGTGGGCTGCCGCCAAGCCAGGCGGTGCAACTCAGCGCCTTGTGCCAGTGTAATTCTGGGTAACTGCCCGCGGTTCGGGTCATTGGGGTTTATGTTAATGAGTTCAATCAGATTACTTTTGGCAGGTTCATACCTCCGTATCGCTGCAAAGTCCTGAAATTTCCTGGTAAGAAAAAGCGCCCGCGACGAATAGCTAATCTGGTCTGATACTTTGCTTTCCGACTGAAATTCAGGTAATTTGGCGCACTCGCGGTACAGAAAAAAGGCGTCCCAATAACGGCCTGCTTTAAAGTAATCATCAGCCTCCTGTAATAGATAGGTACGTGTTGATTGCCCGAAAGCCGTAAAGGATATAGTTGCAATTGCCAGCATCAAGGCAAAAAAACGCAGGGTCTTCATTAGAAAACAGATTTATTATTTCCGGAAGTTTTTTAGCTATTTTGTTATTTAAACGTATAACAGATATTAAAAATTGAAGCAGCACTTAAAAATTAAATAAATTTGGAATCATTCAGTACCGAAATAGCCGCCTTTATTCAACAAAACAGTTCTGCACCGTTGCTGATTAATCCTGATGCATTCCCTTTTTCGCCATATACGTTTTTGTATCTTTCAGACAAACAAACCGTTATTCATTGTGTTAATTTAGAACCGCAGGCAAAGGATGGGGATTTCTTTAAAAGCCTGACCTTGCAATTTGCTGAATCGGGCATTAAAATTGTGCATCTTTGGGAAGACCTCTGGCTTAACCGCAAATTGGTCATACAATCAAGGTTGTTGTCTATTCTGGGTCAATCGGCTACTATTCCGGCGCGGTTGTGCCTGAGTAGGCGCATTGATAAAGCAACGCTTGACGGTTTCCTGAACGAACACCACCTGCAGATTTCTACCTCAGCCAAGTTTAAATATGGCCTGTATTTACCCAAACGTTACTTTAGGGTAATTGATACCGAGAAGAATATTTTTAGCCGGATACTGCTAAAAAATTCTGATATAACTGAAGAAATCCTGGTTGCGGTTGCCTCGTTCAGCACAGCCAGAACTTTTGTGAGAGAGGGCGTTTCTTACCGTAGTTTTGAGCTGATACGCTTTGCCAATCTGAAAGGGTTTACGGTAGTAGGTGGTTTTGATAAACTACTGCAGGCGTTTATTAAAGAACAAAAGCCTGATGATATTATGACATACGCAGATGCTGATTGGTCAGACGGGGCTAGTTATGAAAAACTGGGTTTTGAAAGGTTGCAATTATTACCGCCCAAAGCCTTTGAGTTGGATGAAAACCTGAACAGACTATGGAACCCAAAGGTTGGAAACAATAGCCGGAAAGTCTGGAACGCCGGAAGCTGGAAGTATTTACTAAAATTAAAAGAACCGGTAAATGAGCAATAAACCGAGACTGATAGTGCTTTTAGGGCCGACGGCATCGGGCAAAACCCGGCTTGCTGTTGAGCTTGCTGTAAGGATTGACGGCGAAATTATCAGTGCCGATAGCCGACAAGTGTACAAAGGAATGAACATAGGTACTGGCAAAGACTATGAAGATTATACGCATAGCTCCGGAAAAGTAATTCCGTATCATCTGATTGATATAGTTGAGGCCGGTAACGATTACCATGTAGCAAGATTCCAAAAAGATTGTATACAGGCATATCAGGATATTACTGCAAGGGGCAAAGTACCCATTCTTTGCGGTGGAACAGGTATGTATATAGAGGCAGTTTTGAAAAGCTATCAGCACACACAGGTACCTGTTAATGAAGAATGGAGAAATGAACTGGACACCCGAACCTATGAAGATTTATTGTGCCTTTTTAGGCAAGATTACCAGGTGTTTTACCCTGATGCCGATGTCTCTACTAAAAAAAGGCTAATCAGGGCTTTTGAGGTGGCAAAATTCAACAGTAGCAATAATGCCGTAAAGAAAGATAATGAAAGTATATCTGATGCAATTATTTTCGGGATACAGATACCGACCGAGATACGCCGGGAAAGAATAACCGCGCGATTATATAGCAGACTGGCCAGTGGCATGATAGAAGAAGTGCAAGGCTTACTGAATGCGGGTGTAAGCCCTGAGAAACTGGTATTTTATGGGCTTGAATATAAATTCATTACGGAATATTTGCTTGGGCATACGGCCTATGATGATATGGTAAAAAAACTGGAAGTTGCCATACACCAGTTTGCCAAGCGACAGATGACGTTCTTCAGGAGCATGGAAAAAAAAGGATTAGCTATTCACTGGCTGAATGGGATGGATAGCCTGGTGAATCTTACTGAGGAGATGATGGGGCTTGCAGAAATTAAACCCTTCCCCATGTTGGGGCGACCCACGTAGGGAAGGGTAAGGATGGGGTTTCATTCCTCTTTACCAAACATAAGTAGCCACAGACCCACCATTAAGAGCCTGGCTCAGCGTTTTGCGTTTAAAAGAAATTGTGAAAGATTGCGGTTTGTCAGATTCATTCAGTACTATCAGTACTGTTTTGCCACCTGAGGTTTTAAAGGCCACATTGGCCAGAGACAAGGTAATGTTTGAAGCTACCCGCACTGAACCCGGGCGTACAAATTTAGAGGCATGTGCCACAATATAATAAGCCGGGTTTCTGATGATAGACTTGCCAATAGTTAAGGCACCCAGGCACTCGGTGCATCCGCCATCTGTGTGCGGGTTTTGTTTCGGGTCGGCAGCCAGATTCCATTCCAGTACATTTCTGCACCAGTTTCTGGGTGCGCCAATAATGAGGTTTTTTATATGCCATTTCAGGTCTCCCGCAAAATTGCCCGGGGCACCAATCCATTGTTCGGTAAAGTACAGGTTTTTGTCAGGATGTGCTTCATGAACATCTTTCAGGGTTTCAATTGCGCCGCCGTACAGGTGGAAAGCCGAGCCATCAATATATTTACGTGCTTCGGGGTCGTTCAGAATACTGATGGGGTAATCCGGGCGGTCGGCATTGTGGTCATACAGTACAATTTTGGTTTTAATACCACTGGTTTTAAACATCGGACCCAGGTTTTTTTTGATAAAAGTGGCCTGTTCATCTGGCAGCATCAATAAACTTGGGTTGTTGCCGGGGTGCAAAGGTTCGTTTTGAATGGTTATAGCATCAATTCTGATGCCTTCTTTTTGCATGGCCTGTATGTAGCGGGTAAGGTATCTGGCATAAGCCTGGTAGTATTCGGGTTTCAGGCTGCCTCCTTTTGAGTTGCCGTTGGTTTTCATCCAAACCGGGGGCGTCCAGGGCGAACCCAGTATCTTAATTGTCGGATTAATTTTCAGTATTTGCTTCAAAACAGGAATAAGGTCTTTTTGCTCTTCAGCCAGACTGAATTTATTCATAGTCACATCGGTTTCTCCGGCAGGCAGGTCGTTATAAGTAAACACATGGTCGCTTAAATCAGATGCGCCGATGCTGATACGCAGGTAACTGATGCCTATATTGTTACCATTGGTAGCAAAAAGTTCTTTCAGTAAATTGGCCTTTTCGGTTTCGCCCAGTTTATTAATCAATGTGGCACTACCCCCTGTAAGCGTAAAGCCAAAGCCATCCATGGTCTGGAATTTCTTTGTATCATCTACAAAAATGGTGGGGCCGTCAGTTTTATCATCCACAAACTGTAAGGCCTGGGCTTGTTTTTGAAACAGGGCAGATTTATCGGCATTGGTAAGCCATACATCAACCCGTTGTGCATAAGTAAATGAAACCGCAAAAATAAAAGCTGGTAAAAGAAGGTATTTCATAGATTGGGAATGAGGTTTTCGGCAGGCAAGTTAGATAGAAATATAAAATAAACCCATTGTTTACTTGATTAGATTCAATTTTTAAATGACCCTGTGAGCATTTAATATCAGCCGTTTCTGTTTCAGTTTCTACTTTTATTTTTTATTTTTGAGAACAAGTTCAGCCTTTAACCTCTTTATATCAATGCCAAAGTTTCTTGCCATCGTACTTTGCATGCTAAGCCTGTGTCTTTCTGCTCAGAAAAGTAAGCCAGTTTCAGTTATTTTTGATACCGATATTGCACCTGATTATGACGACGTAGGCGCAATGGCCCTGCTGCATGCCCTGGCCGATGCAGGCGAAGCGAAGATTCTGGCCACTATTTCATGCAATGCCTTTGAAACCACCGCACCTACCATCAGCGTACTGAATACCTATTTCGGTCGTCCGGATATCCCGGTTGGTATTACCAAAAGAGAAAAACCCAACATGAACTGTTCGCAAAAGTGGGCAGAGTTTATAATAGATAAATATCCTCATAACTTAAAAGAAAATGCCGAAGCCACTGAGGCCGTGAAACTTTACCGCAGGATTCTGGCAAAACAGCCAGACCAGTCTGTAACTATTATAACGGTTGGCTTTTTTACCAATCTGGCCGATTTACTTGATTCCCGGCCCGATGAGTTTTCAAAACTTTCAGGAAAAGACCTCATCAGAAAAAAAGTAAAATGGCTGGTGTCTATGGCTGCCGGGCTGGATAAAAACCAGCGTTTCCGTGAATTTAATGTGCATATTGATGCCAGAGCATCGCAAAAGGTATTTACTGAATGGAATACACCAATGTTGCTCAGTGGTTTTGAGATTGGCGAGAAAATAAGAACAGGTATTCGCCTGATAAACAATGAGGATATTCAGAGCAGCCCCGTGAAAGATGCGTATCAGGTAGCTTTGGCAAAAGATAAGAACACCCAGGGGCGTAACAGCTGGGACCAGACCGCCGTTCTGGTAGCTATTAAAGGTATTGAACCCTATTTCTCTTACAGAAAGTTGAATCTGGAGATTAAGGAGGATGGCACAAATGTGCTGATACCCGGTGAGAAACTAATGTATCTGACAGAGAAAATGCCCCCTGCAGAAGTAGCAACCATCATTGAAGATTACATGATGCACCAGCCTAAAAAGAAATAGTCAATCATTTCACCTCTAATCATCCGGCCAAATGTTTATCATAGAAACATATCCGCTTGCCGTACTGTTCTGTATTATTACCATGTTGTGCTGGGGTTCATGGGCCAATACCCAAAAACTGGCGGCAGCTACCTGGCGTTTTGAATTATTTTATTGGGACTACGTAACCGGTATCGTACTGCTGGCTACTTTTCTGGCATTTACACTGGGCAGCAACGGCACCGAAGGGCGAAGCTTTATTGCTGATGTTCAACAGGCTGATGCCAGCAATGTAAGCTCGGCCATGCTGGGCGGGGTGGTTTTCAACGCAGCTAATATTCTTTTGGGTGCGGCTATATCTATTGCAGGTATGGCAGTGGCTTTTCCGGTTGGTATTGGTCTGGCGCTGGTGATTGGCGTGATTGTGAACTACCTGGATAACCCGGTTGGTAATTCATCACTTATATTTCTTGGTGTAGGGCTTATTGCTGCTGCCATATTGATTAATGCCTATGCTTACAGGCGCGCAGTTGCACAGGCAAAGGGTGTTTCTTCAAAAGGATTGATTCTCTCGGTAGTGGCCGGGGTGCTGATGGGCTATTTCTACAAATATGTGGCGCAGGCCATGTTCCAGAACTTTGAAGTACCAGAAGCCGGAAAGCTAAGCCCTTACACTGCTGTGTTCTTTTTTTCTACAGGCATCTTCTTAAGCAATATTTTGTTTAATTCATTGCTGATGTGGAAGCCTTTTGTGGGAACACCCGTTAGCTACGGCAGTTATTTTAGAGGGAGCATGAAAAATCACCTGACGGGTGTGTTAGGTGGGGTAATCTGGTGTATGGGTATGGCCTTTAGCATTATCGCATCTGATAAAGCCGGAACAGCCATTTCATACGGATTAGGGCAGGGGGCTACTGTGGTAGCAGCCATCTGGGGTATTTTTATATGGAAAGAGTTCAGAAATGCACCCCGGGGTACATCAACTATACTTAATGTAATGCTGCTGCTTTACTTAACGGGCTTGGGCTTGATAATAGCAGCAAGGTAAAATCCACAAAATTTTTAGATATGTCAAAAATAGTAGTGATAGGCAGTTCGAACACCGATATGGTGGTGAAAACGAGCCGTTTCCCCAAACCCGGGGAAACTATATTGGGAGGCACATTTTTTATGTTTGCCGGTGGGAAAGGAGCGAACCAGGCTGTATCGGCTGCCCGCATGGGAGGAGACGTGGTGTTTATTGCCAAAGTAGGAGACGACATTTTCGGCAAGCAGGCCGTTGAGGGTTTCCGGAATGAAAAAATCAATACAGACTATATCATTACTGATGCCGAAAAAGCCTCGGGTACAGCTTTAATTATTGTGAATGAAGCCGGAGAAAACAATATTGTGGTGGCGCCCGGCTCTAATGATACGTTGTCGGCAGAAGATATTCTGAAGGCAGAATCAGAAATTGAAGGAGCCGAAGTGGTACTGATGCAACTGGAGACACCACTGGCAACTGTATTTTTTGCTGCTCAACTGGGGGTTAAAACCGAAAGTAAGGTAATTCTTAACCCTGCTCCGGCACAGCAACTGCCGCAAGAGCTTTATCCGTTATTATATCTGATAACCCCCAATGAAACAGAGGCAGGCATACTGACCGGCATTGAGGTAACTGATGATGCCGCTGTTGAAGAAGCCGCACAGGTATTGCTTGATAAGGGCGTACGAAATGTAATTATTACGTTGGGTGATAGGGGGGCGTATTTCAGAAACGAATACCTTTCGTTTTTTATGGACGCGCCAATGGTTGAAGCCATAGACACCACCGCCGCAGGTGATGTGTTTAATGGCACACTGGCTGTTGCACTGGCTTATAAAAAAGACTGGCGGTCTGCCGTTGAGCTGGCCTGCAAGGCCGCTTCGCTTTCAGTAACGCGCATGGGCGCGCAGGCTTCGGCGCCCTATCTGAACGAAATTTCATCTTCTTCTAATTTCTATTTCTAAATTGCGTTTATTTTTGTTGTTTTGACAATTAATTGACCAAAAGGCAATTCATGAGAAAATACCTCTTTTTAATGCTCTTACCCATGGCTACTATGGTTAGGGCGCAATCTATACTTGAAGAGCAGTTTCAATTTAATTTTCTTGCTTTAAACCCTGCCATGACTGGAGCCCGGGAGACTTTCAGCCTCAATGGTATGTTTGGTAACCAGTTTAATGGTACGTTGCGCCCTCAGCAGGTTTATCAGCTTTTTTCTATGGATGGCGTTATACAGCAAGGCAAAGGGGGCCTTGGTTTGCAGGCGTATAACAGTAATGTAAGTGGTTTTGATAACGCCGGCGCCAAGTTGTCTTATGCCTATCGCGAGCAGTTCAGAAACGGGCTTACGGTTTCTGTAGGCGCCAACGCCGGATTCATCTATCAGCCCGTTATATTATCCGGCACTGGTGTCAAACAAATGTTCCCGTATCTGGGTTTAGGAGGTATGCTTGCTACCAAACAGTTTTTTGTAGGCCTTTCTAAACCTGTTTTACTGATAAACGATGGCCTGTATAACAGCAAACAACCGGTTTATACCATGATTGGGGCGTCGGTAGGAGAACCAGAAAACGTAATGCTCAACATTAGCGGTACGCTGGAAACCAGCAAAGGTGAAAAACCAGGTGTTTTTCTGACAGCGAAGGTATGGATGAACGAGCAGATAGGCCTGGGCCTATTATACAGAGCAGAAACACACATGGGTAGAAAGGTAAATAAAATAGTACCAATGGCAGAATTTCAACTGGGTGAGAGTTTCCGTCTGGGCGGGTCTTATGATTTTAGACCGCTGGCTTATTCAGGTTCGGCATCGCAGGAGATTTTCCAGCAGAGAGGTATTTTTCAGCTGTATATCCGTTATGAGTTTTTGGGCGAATACGGCAGCTGCAGTCGCATGAAATACTATTAATATGAAATCCCTCTTTCCGGAGGGATTTTTATTTATTTCATGGGCTTTGTTGGCGCATTGAAACACTGAAAGTCAGGAACTGAAAATTGTTTTCATATCAAATGTAACTATTCTGTTTTCTTTCATCCGAAAGACAATGATTTTAGTAAAAAAATTGTTATTTTATTGAATACCTTACTGTAACTTTGTAGCGTTTTGGCAAGTGGGGGTTTGAAGACACGGTTAGTTTAAGATTTTCCCCTCACCAGAGCAGGTTTTATGCGGTTTTACGACTAAATATTATCGTTCTCCGAAACGAGCATTTAATAATTTTAAAATTCTCAATGGACCAATTCTCGTACATCGCCAATGCTGACGTAGCCGCATTGGACGCTATTTACCAACAATACAAACAAGATCCTACTTCTGTTGACGAAAGCTGGCAGAATTTCTTCAAAGGTTTTGAGTTTCATCAGGCTTATAGTGGAAACGGACAATCGAACGGCACTAACGGAGTAGCTGCCAAACCTGCCGGTATAACATCTGCCAGTGCAGAGCACACACGCAAAGAAATGGAAGTGGTGCACCTCATCAGAGGGTACCGTTCTCGCGGGCACCTGCTATCTAAAATAAACCCTATCGGGCCGCGGAAAGACCGCAAGCCAATGCTTGACCTGGCCGATTTTAATTTGTCTGATGCAGATCTGGATACAGTTTTTGAGGCCGGAGTAGAGCTTTTTGGTGAAGCCGCCTCTTTGCGCAAAATTGTTGATGCACTTAAAAAAGTATATCTGGGCAAAATTGGTTTTGAATATTTATATATCCGCGACCGCCAGGCTAAAAACTGGTTGCGTAAGAAAATTGAACAGGAGTACCTGAACTTTACGCCAACCCGTGAGCAGAAACTCCGGATTTTTGAAAAACTGAACGAGGCCGTAAATTTTGAGAATTTCCTTCACACCAAATTCCTGGGTAAAAAACGTTTCTCGCTTGAAGGCGGCGAATCTACCATTCCTGCACTAGACATTGCCATTAACCGTGGCGCCGAACTGGGAGTAGAAGAAGTGGTAATTGGTATGGCGCACCGTGGCCGTTTGAATATACTGACCAATATTCTGCAAAAGCCTTACGAGCAGGTTTTCAATGAGTTTGAAGAAAACATTCAGCTGGATGCCTATACAGACGGCGACGTGAAATACCACATGGGGTATTCAAGCCAGGTAGAAACCCCGGAAGGAAAAAGAGTGAGCCTTAAATTGATGGCTAACCCTTCTCACCTGGAGGCCGTTAATCCGGTGGTAACAGGTTATGCACGTGCCAGAGCCGATGCACACTACGAGAAAGCGGCCGTGAAACCAAACGACCGTGACGATATTTATGACAAAATTCTGCCTATCATCATTCATGGTGATGCGGCCGTTGCCGGTCAGGGCATTGTATATGAAGTAACGCAGATGTCTAACCTGCCGGGTTATTATACCGGGGGTACGCTTCATTTTGTAATTAATAACCAGGTTGGTTTTACAACCGACTTTGAAGACGCCCGTTCGTCTATCTACTGTACCGACATCGCCAAAATTATCGATGCGCCTATCTTCCATGTAAACGGAGATGACCCCGAGGCAGTGGTTTATACCATGAAACTGGCTACCGAATTCCGTCAGGAATTTAACCGCGATGTGTTCGTGAACATGATTTGTTACCGTAAATACGGCCATAACGAATCTGATGAACCGCGTATGACCCAGCCAACCATGTATAAGGTGATTGATACCCACCCGAACACCAGAGAGATTTATCTGCAGGAATTGATGGAACGTGGAGAGGCAGATGCAAAATTCTCTGAAGAACTGAAAAAACAATTTGAAGGCGAATTGCAGGACCTGCTTGCCAAAGTAAAACAAAAGCAACTGCCTTATCAGAAACCAAAACTGGAAGAAGACTGGGAAAAACTGCGTCGCTCAGTGCCTGAAGATTTTGAGCAATCGCCGGTTACAGGTATTTCAACGGCTACTATTGAGAAAATCGGGAAGGCTTTATCAAATGTGCCGAATGGTTTCAAACCTTTGAAGCAGATTGAAAAAGTACTGGATGAAAGACGTGCCATTTTTGCGCAGGAGAAGCCCTTTAACTGGTCGGTTGGTGAGTTAATGGCCTATGGCGCCATCCTTGACGAAGGCAGAATAGTGCGTATTACAGGCCAGGATGTACAACGTGGTACGTTTACGCACCGCCACGCAGTGTTGCATGATGCCGATACCAACCAGCTATATACCAATCTGGCCCATATAGACGAAAATCAGGGTAAATTTGAAATATACAATTCGCTTCTGGCTGAATACGGTGTAATGGGCTTTGAGTATGGCTACTCAATGGCTAACCCGAATGCGCTTGTTATCTGGGAAGCACAGTTTGGTGATTTCTCGAATGGTGCGCAGATTATGATTGACCAGTTTATTGCCGCTTCAGAATCAAAATGGAACAGCATGAACGGCCTTGTTTTGTTGCTGCCACATGGTTATGAAGGCCAGGGGCCTGAGCACTCAAATGCCCGCCCTGAGCGTTATCTGCAATTGGCTGCCGAGTACAACATGTATGTATGTGCCTGTACAACGCCTGCCAATATCTTCCACATGTTGCGCCGTCAGGTAGCATTACCATTCCGTAAGCCATGTATCCACATGTCGCCCAAGTCTATGTTACGCCATCCAATGGCTATTTCTAAAATAGAAGACTTTGGCGAGGGTACGCGCTTCCAGGAGACTATCGGTGACGATTTTGCCGACCCTAAAAAGGTAAAACGCGTATTATTGTGCAGCGGTAAAGTTTATTACGATTTGTTAGATAAGCAACAAAAAGAACAACGTACCGACGTAGCCATTATCCGTGTTGAGCAACTGCACCCGTTCCCTGCCAAACAGATAGAAGCACATCTGGCCAGATACAAAAAGCCAGAGGTAATATGGGTACAGGAAGAACCTGAAAACATGGGCTACTGGTCTTTTGTGTTGCGGGAGTTTCCTCAAATTGGTGTAGGTAATGTAATTGCCCGCAAGTCGAGCGCATCACCTGCCACAGGATATACCAAAATACATGCAAAAGAGCAGGCCGAAATTGTTGAGAAAGCGTTTAACAAGTAAGTAACCGTAAGAAAAATAAATATATCGATATCAATAACTTAGCAATAAACAAGTTATGGCAATAGAAATGAAAGTCCCTTCGGTGGGCGAATCAGTAAGCGAGGTAACTATCGCTTCTTGGACAAAAAAAGATGGTGACTTTGTAAAAATGGACGAGGTAATCTGTGAGCTGGAGTCTGACAAAGCCACTTTTGAACTCCCCGCAGAAGCCGACGGTATTTTAAGAATTATAGCAGCCGAAGGTACAACGTTGCCAATCGGAGCTTTGATTTGCAAAATTGAAGATTCTAATAACAATACTAAAGACAGCGCCCCTGCGGCTGCGGCGGCTCCTGCCCCGGCAGAAGCACCAAAAGAAGAAGCGAAAGCTCCTGCACCGGCTGCTGAACCTGCACCCGCTGCGGCATCAAAAACCATTGATGTGGTAGTACCGGCAGTAGGTGAATCAATTTCTGAAGTTACCATAGCCTCCTGGAGCAAAAAAGACGGCGACAGTGTGAAAATGGACGAGGTGATTTGCGAACTGGAATCAGACAAAGCCACTTTTGAACTGCCATCGCCAGAGAGCGGAGTGTTAACCATAGTTGCCCAAGCTGGTGACGTAGTGCCTATCGGTGGCGTAGTTGCCAGAATAGCCGTAGGCGCGACGGCAAGCTCAGCACCGGCACCAGCTGCTGCTCAGCAACCTGCTGCCGCAGCGCAAGCACCTGTTGAGGCCGGTAATAGCTATGCGGCCGGGCATCCGTCGCCGGTCGCTGCCAAAGTATTGGCCGAAAAGGGTATTGATCCCGCCAATGTACAAGGTACCGGTGTTGGTGGCCGCATTACCAAAGAAGATGCATTGAAAGCAACACCTGCACCACAACCAAGTTCAGCTCCTGCCACACCGGCTGCTAAAGCGCCTGCTGCACCTGCTCCGGTGGCGTCTGGTATTGAAGGGAGAATATCGCGCAGAGAAAAAATGACAAGCCTGCGTAAAACCATTGCGAAACGTCTGGTGGCCGTAAAACAGGAAACAGCCATGCTTACGACTTTCAATGAGGTGGATATGAAACCTATTATGGATCTGAGAGCCAAGTACAAAGATAAATTTAAAGAGATTCACGGTGTTGGTCTTGGCTTTATGTCGTTCTTTACCAAAGCGTGTGCCATTGCCTTGAAAGAGTTTCCGGTAGTGAATGCCTACATAGACGGCGATGAAATTGTGTATAACGACTACGCCGATATCGCCATTGCGGTTTCAGCACCACGCGGCCTGGTAGTGCCGGTAATCAGAAATGCCGAACAACTTAGTTTTGCAGGTGTTGAATCAGAGGTTGTTCGTCTGGCTGTAAAAGCAAGAGACAACAAGCTGACTATTGAAGAAATGACAGGTGGTACCTTTACTATCACCAATGGTGGTATTTTTGGCTCAATGTTGTCTACGCCTATCATTAACGCGCCGCAATCGGCTATTCTGGGTATGCACAATATTGTTGAAAGACCAGTAGTTGTGAATGGCGAAATCGTGGTTCGTCCAATTATGTACGTGGCATTAAGTTATGACCACCGCACCATTGATGGTAAAGATTCAGTAAGTTTCTTAGTGAGAGTAAAACAATTGTTAGAAGACCCAACCAGAATTTTGTTAGGCGTATAACACTTGTTACCTATATACCAGAGCGGCCATTGAGGATTTTCCCCGATGGCCGTTTTTGTTTCTGTAATTATTAAAGAAATTCTGTGGATGATTTGGATTAATTGTCTTTTTTTAGGTATTTCGGTTACCTATTAATCCGGTTTTGTTTAAAAAATATACATATTCAGCATTTTTTATACTGCTACTTAGTATATCTACTCATGCTCAGATTTCTATCAGACAAGTGCTGATAAACGGGCAGGTATATCCATATAAACCGGGCTCTGGTATTTCTATTTCTGCGCCTGACGAAAACCTGGTCATTGAGTTAAATCCGGTAAAAGGCAATTCAATCAGGTATTTCTACCGTATCAGGCCCATGTCTGAAAGTTGGTTCTGGAGCAACTACCCGTCGGTTCATTATCAGAACCTGCCGGGCGGTAATTATCACTTGCAGATAAAGGCGGTAGATAACAAACAGAGGGTGGTGGCGGCGGCGCAGGTAAGTATTAATAAAAACCAGGCTTTCTGGCAAAAATGGTGGTTCTGGCCATCTATTGTTATTTACATTTTATTGATTTTCGGCGCGGGCTTCTATTTGTTTTTTATCTATGACCTTCGCCAGAAACTCAAGCTACAGCATATCCGTAACCAGATAGCCTCCGACCTCCATGATGAGGTCGGCTCTAACCTTAACTCAATTGCCATATTCATTGAGTTGCTTCGCAAGAAGGTTATCAAGCAGAATCCGGACTTGCTGCCCATTCTGGATAAGATTACTGATAATTCAGAAGAGACAGTTTTGTTAATGCGAGATACCGTATGGGCCATAAATCCTGAAAATGATTCTACCGAAAAACTATTTGAAAGAATGCGTTCTTTTGGTGTTGAGATGCTGACAGCCCGCGGTATAACGTTTAACTTTGAGTTGCTGATTGACGGGAAAAGGGATATATTCCCGATGGAACAACGGCGTAATATTTACCTGATTTATAAAGAGGCTATTAATAATATTTCAAAGCATTCGCAGGCCACGCATGCGTCGTGCCAGGTAACCAGAGGCCAGGGGATGGTAAAAATACAAGTAAGCGACAACGGCAAAGGCTTTAATGTAAATGAGATTTTTGAAGGTAACGGACTCAAAAACTTTAAACACCGCAGCCAGGAGTATGACTTGAATGTATCTGTGCAATCAAGTGCGCAAACGGGTACAGAAGTTCTGATTGAAATAACAATTTAGGGGTGGTATCACCATAATTGGGGATTTACGCGAAACAAAATACCCCGTAATTTTACAGAAATATTTATAGCCATAAAATCAATTGATTTATAAAATTATGGGGTTAAAGTGTTTTAATAATGATTAGTGTACTACTTTTTGAAGACAATAAAAACCTCAGAGAAAGTCTTTCGCTGTACCTTTCGGGTACAGACGGACTAAGGTTGGCAGGTGCCTACCCCGAAGCAACTGATGCTGTAAAATTAGTGAGCCGGCACCAGCCTGATGTGGTGCTGATGGATATTCAGATGCCGCAGGTGTCGGGCATAGAAGCGATGATAGCCATCAAAAAAGTGAATAGTGATGTAAAAGTTTTGATTCAGACGGTATTTGAAAATGACGACAAAGTGTTTGCTGCTATTTGCGCAGGCGCCAACGGATATATTTTAAAGACTCCCAAGCCAGAAAATTATGTAAAAGCTATTTTTGACGTTTACAACGGTGGGTCTCATTTAACCCCCAGCATTGCTGCCAAGGTGCTGGCCATGTTTCAGAATCAGTTTGTGATGAAAGAGCAAACCTACGTTTCGCTGACACCGCGCGAGAAAGAAGTTTTGCAGCTGATGGTGAAAGGCATGAGTTATAAAATGATAGCCGATGCCTGTAATGTAAGTTTTAACACCATACATACCCATATAAAAAACATTTATGAGAAATTGCACGTCAATTCGGCGCCTGAAGCAGTTGTAAAAGCGCTCTCAATGCGGCTGGTTTAAAAGGTGCCTGATGCCCCCGGCTTATTATTGACTAACGATTATTGATTGAAAACAAGTGAAACTTATACCACAAACTGATATGAATTCTTGCTGGGCGGCATCTTTGGCTATGGTATCTTTAGCCCTTGATGATGAACCCAAAAGCCAGGAGGAATTTATAAAACTTAGAAACAATGCTATCGGGCTGAATGAATATCCGTATCGGGCAACCACCATACCTGATGCCGATATGGCCTATTTCACGGCAGAACATCTTTCTGGTTACACAAGTTTTACAGAGGGTTCGTTGGGTTTGCATCAGATAAAGCAATTGCTTGAAGACTCAAAACCAGTTATTTATGATTATAAGCTGAACAGCAATACGCAGTCTCATCTGGTGGTGATGGACAAAGTAGAGAAAACGGCACTATTGCCAGATAATTGTAACATATCCTGGATTCACATCAACGACCCTTGGCCAATTAATCAGGGAAATGGTTTTTATATAACCTATGAAAGATATTACGGGCAAGGTAAAATTGATGATTCGGATTCAGGACCAAGACGAAAATACACTATAACATTACTGACGAACAATAGGCCAAACCTAAATAATGACGATAAAATATATTTGTCAAATGTCTTTTTTAACGAGACCTCTGATGATTTGATACGTGCTTTCCTAAAACATGTGGAAGCCTTGCCTGATGCACAAGGCGATTCGTTTTATAATGAAATAAACTTTAATAAATCTTTGGCGGCAGCAACCAGGGTTTCTAAAGGTTACAGAGTTCTGAATGTAGGTACCCGAGGGACTTTTGCGGACTCGGGTGTGAAAATTGAAACCCTTTTGGGTATGGATGCCGATACCTATATATATTTTCTTGGCCAGAATAACAAGATTACCACCATTATTACGACCGCAAAAGTAAGGAATCCACACAACCAATTTGGTTTTAACGATAACTGGATCATCAACCATATTGAAAGAGCCGACAGGTTTGAATCAATGGCCCCGATACTTGAGAGAATCAGTAATGAAATGAATTGGTAGTGCGTTTACCCTGGCAACCGGGTGATTTTGAAAACAGCCTGAAAAACCTTACAAATTTTGAGAAGCAATATTTTATTCAATTCCTAAAACATCAATTAAAATGGGAGATTTAACCACTAAAGAAGACCTATCCGAACAAAATGGAGATCCTGCAAAAAGAGATTCCGCCGCATTAAAAAGAGTGAAAAGACACACCTACGTTGATTTGGATGAAGGGCCAAATGGTACAGAAAAAACAAGACAGGAGGGTCTATACCTTAGCCTTGACCAGATGGAGATCTTGATAAGCTATCTTAGGAAGAACCACCCGAATATTGATCACGTAAGTTTTATGATTGGCAAACTAAGCTCAAAAGAGGGGCGCTCGTTGCAAGAAAGAGCTAAGCCAAGAGTTAATGAAGAAGAATATACAGTTGAGATTTTGCCATTCCAGTTTAAAAAAGATGGTAATTCTGAGTTTTTAACGGTTGATAACGTTGTAGGTTTTCTTACTATTCCGGGGCAGCCTTTTGATAATGAAATGGGCGGCGGCGGCGGCGGCAACCAGAAAGTTCCACCACCATCAGTAAGGACTCCCTGATTAAAGCATGGATTTTACACTAGGATTATATCGGTTTTCCGGATGGTCACAGGATGTGATTTGGCTGTTAATATGCTGGATGATGCTAAAAAAAGGTGGTTATTGGACAGGGCATAAGATGTTCTTTTTGCTTTATGCCCTGTCTACTGCCTTTTTCGAAATAGTTTATGCTATAACAGCCATTACCCTGAGCAACAACCTTTTTCTGGATTATTGGTTTATAGCCCTTGAGTTTGTGGTTTTGAGTTTTTATCTGAGAGGCGTTATAAAGCTGAAATGGATAAACGTAACTGTTTACATTTTATGTCTGGCCTTTGTGGGGTTTTCTGTTTATAATTCTTTTCTGGGGCAGGGTTTTAATAACTATAATAGCTATGGCACACTCATAAACAGTCTTTACCTTACCTTTTTGTCAGGGCTAGGCCTTTTTATGCTTGCCAAAAGGTATATCAACAAAAGGCTTTTCAGCCTTACTGAAAGCTGGCTTGTATTAGGTGTTTTTCTGATATACTCAAGCATTATTATTTTTGATTATATTTATGCCCTTTCTGTACCCTATAAAAACGATACCATACTGTATGCAGTTTTAATCGTACAGAATTTTATTAAGAGCTTTTTCCTTATATTTTATATAAAAGGAATAATGTTAATTAAGTAGCTTGTTTTTCGGGGTTTTAATTTTTTTAGTTTAGTTGTTTTGTAGCCATGTAGCAAAAAATCCCCAGAATTGGGGATTTTTTGTTTTTGTACATCTGCTGAAATTTGGCATATAAAACCAACAATTATGAAACACTTTAAACCCGCTCTGTCTAAAACCCAGCATGTTGCCCAGAACCTCTACATCATGATCAATGGTATACGGATAAGTATATCACCCGAAGAAATCATTTATCTGGAAGCCAGCATAAATTATACCACCTTTCATACACGAAACAACAAGTTTACGTCTGCCTTCCATCTGAAGTTTTTTGATGAGGTGCTCAAAGAACACACTTACTTTGTAAGAATCAATAAATCTTATATACTAAACCTGAATTATCTGGAAGCACTGAACTGGAAAAGAGACACCAAAGAAGTGCGCCTGGCCGACGGCACAATGCTGCCTATCTCAAGACGCCGGGCAAGCGGAATAAAGGATATGCTCTGGAAGAAACTGAATGCCTGACCGCTCAAATAAAATGTGCAGATGCGGGTAAAAAAATGGTATAAAACTATTAAATTATTGTTAAATACTTGAATTTTTTGCTATAATTGACGTACTTCGCAAGACACATTCTGTTATTGAAGCAATGGACGATATGAATAAAGGCAAAGCAAATGAACGGGGCTCAAAGGGTAGCCTTTTTTCATTTTTAAATGGATTAGTGGGGTCAACTTCAAATAAAAGCGACGACAAAAGCAGTGCTATTCCTGAATCAAAAATCAGTCGGTATGCCGACAGCATTGAGCAGTCTAACTATATAAGCCGTGACCTGAGCTGGCTTAAATTCAACGAACGTGTGCTTGACCAGACCCGCGACAGCAACCTGAATCTTTTTGAGCGGCTGAAGTTTCTGGCCATTACTTCTTCCAATCTTGATGAGTTCTTTACCATCAGATTGGGTAGTTTGTATAATTACCTTGATTACCATAAAGAACGTATAGATTATTCGGGGTTAAGAGAAATCCCTTTTCGTAAGGCGTTGTTATCTGCAGTAAGGCAGTTTTGTCAGGAACAAGACAGAATCTTTGATGAAGAACTGAAACCCTTGTTCAAGAGCCACAAGTTTCAGGTAGTAAAAATTAGCGACCTTACCAGCAATGAGTTGACAGAGGTGGTGGATTACTTTGATTACACCATCTATCCGATGCTTACACCGATGCTCTTTGACCACACCCATGCGTTTCCGGTGCTAATTGCCAAAACGCTTATATTTGGCGTGGTAACTGATTCAAGCCGTTCTACACTGTTTTCAGAAGACAGCGAAACCAAAAAGATATCTTTTGTACAGATTCCAGGTAATCTGCCCCGTTTCTACACCATTGAGAGAAACGATGAATTGCTTTTTTTGCCAATTGAAGAGATTGTTCGCCATGAGATAAAGAAACTGTACCGAAACGTAGAGATTCAGTCGGTAAGCCTTTTCAGAATTGTGCGTAATGGCGACTTTACACTGGAGGAGTCTGATGACATTGAGTCAGACTTTGTAGACGAAATAAAACAGAAAATTAAAAGCCGTCGGCTGGGCCGTGTGGTGTATATGGAGATAGAAGCCAATGCCAACGAATGGCTGGTAAATATTTTGCAGAAACGGTGGGAAATTGACAAGTATAATATTTTTGTTGACGAGTGTCTGATTGACTACACCTGTCTTTGGCAGATTATCCGCCATCCGGAGTTTCAGGAAGAACTGGAACCTATCCATCCGCCTGTATCCCCTAAAAGACTAAAAGAAAAGAATAACGATATTTTTGAGGTGGTACGTGAAAAGGATTTACTGTTACACCACCCTTACAATAATTTTGAGCCCGTATTGCAATTGCTGGAAAGAGCTGCCGAAGACCCCGATGTACTGGCTATAAAGCTGACAATTTACCGCCTGGCCAAAAAGTCGCGCGTTACGCAGGCATTGTTAAAGGCCGCCGAGAACGGCAAGCACGTGTCGGCGCTGTTTGAAATAAAAGCCCGCTTTGACGAGGAAAACAACATCAGAGAGGCCGAACGCCTGCAAAGAGCCGGGTGTTTCGTTATCTATGGTATTGGCTGGTATAAGACACATACCAAGCTGATGTTGATTGTGCGCAAAGAAGGCAACCGTGTTGTGCAGTATGCGCATTTGGCCAGTGGCAACTACAATGAAGATACGGCCAGGTTATATACTGATATTGGCCTGTTAACCACTAATCCGGCTTACACCAAAGATATTTCAGAGTTTTTTAATGTTATTACGGGGCATTCACAGCCCGTTGATTACCGGTATCTGATTACCTCGCCAAGAGATATGCGCCGCCGCCTGATTGAGCTAATCAGAAACGAGGCATCAAATGCGCAGCAGGGCTTGCCAAGCGGTATTTGTATCAAACTTAATTCGCTTGAAGATCGGTATATTATAGATGAACTATACAAAGCGTCGCAGGCGGGTGTCAGAATCAAGCTTATCATCAGAGGTATATGCTGCTTGCGCCCGGGGCGTCAGCATCTCAGCGAAAACATTACGGTGCGCTCGGTGGTAGGTTTATACCTTGAGCACGCCCGTATATTTTATTTCCATAACAACGGCGAGCCAAGGGTATATGGAAGTAGTGCCGATATCATGGTGCGTAGTTTTGATAAGCGGATAGAGTCCATGTTTGAGCTCGTAGACGATGAAGTTAAAAAACATGCCATTGAAATATTGTATTATAACCTGCGCGACAACGTAAACGCTTACGAATTGCAGGAAGATGGTTCGTATTCAAAAGTAAAATGCTCGCTCACACCAGATGACCAACCGATCAACATTCATAAAATGTTTTTTGAAATTGAAGAGAATGGGTCTGAAGAAGCAAATTTGTTTGCACAGCAGAACGCACCCACAGAAATTGTATCAGAAGAAACACCAATAGAGACAGAAACCAATCAGTAAATGTATTCAGAAAATATCAGACAAAAGTTTTCAGACTTATATAACCAATCTCCAGACATACTTGTACGCGCCCCGGGGCGCATTAATCTGATAGGTGAACATACCGACTATAACGATGGTTTTGTGCTACCGGCGGCTATAGATAAGGCCATTTACTACGCAGTTTCTAAAAGAGAAGACCGGCAGGTGAGGCTTTTTTCATACGATTTAGATGATACCTACGAGTGTTCGTTAGATGCATTGGATAAATCTGAGAAGGGATGGGCGAATTTCTTGATTGGGATGATGGCCGAAATGGGTAAAAAAGGAGCTGAGATACCCTTCGGAGTAAATGTTGTATTTGGGGGTGATGTGCCGTTTGGAGGTGGTTTATCTTCTTCTGCGGCTATTGAAAGTGGCATTGGCTATGCACTGAACCAATTGTATAACCTTGGGTTTGCCAGAATTGACCTGGCTTTGGCAGCACAACAGGCCGAGCATAATTTTGCCGGGGTTAATTGCGGTATTATGGATATGTTTGCGTCTATTCATGGTAAAGATAAAGCCGTTATCAAACTAGACTGCCGCGATTTAAGCTACGAGTATTTTCCGTTTGAAACCACTGAGTACGCCATAGTTTTATGTAACACGGGCGTAAAGCATAACTTGGGTGACACCGAATATAATAAACGCAGGGCAGAATGCGAAGCGGGTATCAGTATTTTACAGCAGGCTTTCCCTCAGGTAAATAGTTTGCGGGATGCAAGCATTGCTATGCTCAGAAGCCAGGCCGATAAATTGCCCGGGATTGTCTATAACAGATGCCGATATGTAATTGAAGAAATAAACAGGGTTGAGCAGGCCTGCAAAGATTTGCTGAATAACGATTTTATATCTTTCGGACAGAAAATGTATGAGACCCACAGGGGGCTAAGTGAGTTGTATGAAGTAAGCTGTCCGGAGCTGGATTTTCTGGTAGAAAAAACCCTGGAAAACGAAGCTGTTGTGGGTTCAAGAATGATGGGCGGAGGCTTTGGAGGCTGTACCATTAACCTGATTAAAAAAGAGGCGGTTGATACATTTCTCGCCGATATGGAGCAGGCCTATGAAGCTGAGTTTGGGCAGAAACTCGTTTCTTACCGGATGGCAATTACTGATGGTGTAGGGGAGGTGTAATTAAAATAATGATATTCTATATAACAGGAAAAGGCCGGGAATCCGGCCTTTTCCTGTTATGGTAATAAACATCAAATATCAACTCTTGCATACTTGGCGTTGCGTTCAATGAAATCGCGGCGAGGGGCTACTTCATCGCCCATCAGCATTGAGAAGAGATGGTCTGCCTCTGCTGCCGATTCAATAGATACCTGTTTCAAAGTACGTTTGTCAGGGCGCATGGTTGTTTCCCATAGCTGCTCGGGGTTCATCTCTCCCAGACCTTTGTAGCGCTGAATACCCACGCTGTCTTCTCGGCCTGCACCAGCCAGACGCTTCACCTCACGTTCGCGCTGCTCTTCTGTCCAGCAATAAACCTCTTCTTTCCCTTTCTTAACCAGATACAACGGTGGTTGTGCAATATAAATATATCCGCTCTCAATCAATGCGCGCATGTAGCGGTAAAAGAACGTTAGAATCAGGGTACGAATGTGGCTGCCATCAATATCGGCATCGGTCATGATAATGATTTTGTGGTAACGCAACCTATCTGTATTTAAAGCCCTTTCGTCGCCATCTTTACCAATCTGTACACCCAGCGCCGTAAAAATGTTTTTAATTTCTTCGTTTTCGTAAATACGGTATTCCTGTGCTTTTTCAACGTTAAGAATTTTACCTCTCAAAGGCAGAATCGCCTGAAACGCCCGGTTACGGCCTTGTTTGGCACTACCACCGGCACTATCGCCCTCAACCAGATATACTTCGCAAAGAGATGGGTCAGACTCCGAGCAATCGGCCAGTTTACCCGGTAATCCGGTTCCAACCAATACGTTTTTGCGCTGTACCATTTCGCGTGCTTTACGGGCTGCAATACGTGCTTTGGCAGCAAGTAATACCTTGTCTACTATCATGCGAGCCTCTTTCGGGTGTTCTTCCAGATAGTTTTCAAGCATTTCAGCAACACAAGAGCTAACGGCCGATGTTACCTCGCTATTACCCAGTTTGGTTTTGGTTTGCCCCTCAAACTGTGGTTCTTGAACTTTTACTGAAATAATGGCAGTTAAGCCTTCACGGAAGTCATCACCACTAATTTCGATTTTTTCTTTTGCCAATATGCCCGATTTCTCGGCATAGCCTTTCAGCGTACGGGTAAGCGCCATACGGAAGCCCGAAACGTGAGTACCCCCTTCATGGGTATTAATGTTGTTTACAAAAGAAGATACGTTTTCGCTGTAACTGGTGTTATAAAGCATGGCAACATCAACCGGGATACCGTCTTTACTCCCTTCCATAAATATAGGTTCGGGAATCAGACGCTCACGGCCTGAGTCTATATAAGCTACAAATTCTGCCAGACCACCCTCAGAATAAAAAGTGTCTGCTTTAAAATTGCCGCTTTCGTCTTTTTCGCGCAGGTCAGTCAGAATAATTGTGATTCCTTTATTCAGGAAACACAACTCACGCAGCCTGTTCGCTACTGTTTCATACTTATATTCAGTAATGGTAAAAATGCTTGCGTCAGGCTTGAAAGTAACGGTCGTTCCTCTGTCGCTTGCCTCGCCTACCTCACGCACCGGATACAAAGGCTTGCCAATTGAATATTCCTGCTCGAATATTTTGCCTTCGCGGTGTACTTCAACTTTCAGGTGCGTAGAAAGGGCATTTACGCACGATACCCCCACACCATGCAAACCACCAGAAACTTTGTAGGTATCTTTGTCAAATTTACCACCGGCATGTAGTACGGTCATAACCACCTCAAGCGCCGACTTCTTCTCTTTGGGGTGCATACCGGTAGGTATCCCCCGGCCGTTATCTTTTACGGTTACTGAGTTATCTTCGTTTATTGTTACCTTTATTGTATCGCAATGGCCGGCGAGCGCTTCATCTATCGAGTTATCAACTACCTCCCATATCAAATGATGAAGTCCTTTTATACCAATATCACCGATGTACATGGCCGGACGTTTCCTTACTGCTTCTAACCCCTCCAGTACCTGGATGTTCTCCGCGCCATAATTTGCTTTTGAGTTTTGTGGCTCTGTGTTTTCTTGATTTTCTGTCATAATTAGTTTTAGTAAACAATTGACTATCAATAAATTAGTTATATCTTAAAATAGATGCTTGATATTCACTAATAATTAACATAAATTAGTTGTAAAGTTACACTTTTTTATCTACAAATCGAAATTTATAAGCTAATGATTATTAGCAGAATACAATTAATCAGAGCCTGATTTTTTAATTAAAACCGGGTGTTTTTCAGCCCATTGACCTGTTGATACACATTATGAAAAACTATTTTTACCTGCTTTTTATTGTGCTGTTTTTATCGGCCTGCCAGCGTTCTGTTCAGTCAACTTACTACATTGTACGGCATGGCGAAAAAGCCGATGATACTGCAGACCCTGTGCTGAGTGCAGCCGGGCAGGAAAGAGCCGAAACGTTAAAAAAACTTCTGGCCGATAAAAATATTTCGGCGGTTTATGCTACCAGTTATCAGCGTACATCTTTAACTGCTCAACCTTTGGCAGATGCCATGCAACTGAGCATACAAAAGTATGACCCCCGCAAACAGAAACCTTTTATTGAAGATTTGAAAAATATTGAAGGCAAAAACGTGCTTATAGTTGGGCACAGCAATACGGTAAGGCATATTGCCAATGGCCTGTTTGAGCAGGATACCTTGAAAAAAGACCTGGAAGAAACCGATTTCGACAACCTGTATATTGTAAAAAGACAGACTGCCCCCCAAAAGAAACTTAGTTTTACGGCAAAAACCTATGGTAAACCCACACCCTGATTCAGCGATTTAAGGGTTGGCGAATACCTTTTTTCTGATTTTTTCGTTAGCCTATCGGTAATATTGTGAATGGAAGGAGATGAATAAAAAATTTAAAAATTATTAAGCAATGAAACGTTTACGTAAGTTATCGGTTGTGATTATCCTTTTGCTGGCCATACCTTTTGTGGCATTTAAGATTGACGACCGGTATTTTGAGATAGCCAAGAATCTGGACATATTCGCCACCATGTTTAAAGAGCTGAATGCCTACTATGTAGACGAAATCAACCCAAATAAGGCCATGAGAGTGAGTATTGAGTCAATGCTGAAACAGCTTGACCCTTACACCAACTTTTATCCGGAAGATGACATTGAAGACTATATGACCCTGGCCACCGGTAAGTATAACGGTATTGGCGCAACGGTGTCGCATCAGAACAACAAGCACCTGGTGGTTATGATTTACGAAGGCTCGCCAGCTGATAAAGCCGGTATGAAAATAGGTGATGAGATTTTGAAAATAGACGGGGTTGATGTGGTTACGCGCAAAGATGTAGATATGGGCCGCCTGATGAAAGGGCAAACCGGCACAACTGTAAAAATACAAATTAAACGCTATGGACAAAATGCCCCTGTTGACCTGACAGTGGGGCGGGATATCGTAAAAACCCTGAACGTGCCGCACTCGGGTATGATCAGCGATGAGGTGGGTTACATACAACTAACTGATTTTACTGCCACAGCAGCAAAAGAAGTAAAGGCCGCTTTTACCGACCTGAAAGCGCAGGGTATGAAAAAATTAATCTTCGACCTGCGGGGTAATCCCGGAGGTTTGCTGAATATGTCTGTTGAAATCTGTAACATTTTTCTTCCTAAGGACCAGCTCATTGTAGAAACCAGAGGAAAAGTGGCTGAATGGAACAAAAAGTTTAATTCAATGGAAAACCCAATGGATACTGAAATACCTGTGGTGGTACTTATTAATAGTTCTAGTGCGTCTGCTTCTGAGATTGTGAGTGGTACTTTACAGGACTACGACCGTGCCGTAATTCTGGGGCAACGCTCGTTTGGAAAGGGGCTGGTGCAAACCACCCGTGACCTGACCTACAACACCAAAATGAAAATTACAACGGCCAAATATTATATTCCGAGCGGACGTTGTATTCAGGCGCTTGACTACAGCCACAGAAACCCTGATGGTAGTGTGGGCAGGGTGCCCGATTCTTTAAAAACTGCGTTTAAAACAAAAAATGGCCGCACGGTTTATGATGGTGGCGGTGTTGACCCTGATATTAAAACCGAAGTACCTCAGATGGCGTCAATAACAACTAATCTGTTGTTGAAGAACATGATTTTTGACTACGCCACCAAATACTACTTTGAGCATGTGGCTGCTAAACCGCAAGAGAAGTTTTCTTTGAAAGATGCTGAATATCAGGATTTCACAAACTGGCTGAAAACCAGAAACTTTACCTATGCCACCTCAATGGAAAAGAGCCTGGATAACCTGGAGGCATCTGCCAGAAAAGAAAACAGCCTTGATGCAGTGCAGGAGAGCCTGAAATTGTTGAGAGAAAAAATAAACCAGACCAAGCAGCAAGATTTAATAAAGTATAAAGCTGATATTAAAGAACAGCTGGAGGCCGAGATTCTAAGCCGCTATTATTATCAGAAAGCCATGAAGTTTGTTTCGTTTGACAGAGACAAAGAAGTGCAGGAAGCAATTAAATTATTTAAAGATATGCCCAGATACCAGTCTATTCTGAAAGGCGGAAAATAAAAGTTATTGCAGGTATTTACAGGGTGCCACAGTTATGCAAAAGTATAGCTGTGGCACTTTGGGTTTATAAGGCTTTTTTAGGCGTGGTAGCCATAAACTCTTTCAGGTAATACGGTTCAAAGTCGGCCACGTTTTCAAATTCCTGCTTAAGAAATGCATCATTAGCGAGCTCGCCAATGGCTTTTGCAGATGGGTTAATTGTTTCGTTAAGAAAAATGGCATTCTGAAATTTACCCAGCACTGCTTGGCATTTAGCAGCGCCATCGCCAAAGAAAACAATTCTGCGCGTTTTTAATATCTCTTCAAAAGATGTCTCATCTATTATTTTTGCTTCGGTAGCAGTTACCTGCTCCAGGCTCTTTGCTTCGTACAAAGCGCAGTACACTTCCATGCGCCGGGCGTCAAGCATAGGGCAAAGTAGTGGTGGGTTATCATTGCCAACTGATTTTGCCACATGATGCACCTGCCAGGCCATTGCCTGAAGGGTGTTAATAGCTAAAAGGGGTTTGTCTAGCGTAAAACATAAGCCTTTGGCAGTAGAAACACCTATGCGCAGGCCTGTGTAAGAACCCGGGCCTTTGGCAACTGCAATGGCATCAATATCGTCAAAGCTCAAAGAAGAAACTTTTACTACCTGCTGCACCAGTGTGGTGAGCATACCGGACGACGATTTCTCATGAAACAACTCGCTGAGCGCTAATAAACGGGTGTCCTGATGGATAGCTGTTGAGCAGCCTTTGGTAGAAGTTTCAATACTTAGAATGATGGCCATTACAAAAATGAGTAATTTTGAATTCACAAAATTACTCATTCGTCTGACAAGGCATCAAGATTTTACCTTTTATTTGCTTCTAATGGCAATAACGGGGTCTAGTCGGGCTGCCTGCCAGGCAGGTATAATACCGAAAAGTATACCGATAGAACTGGAAACCACCAGCCCCAAAACAATGTTGCGGTAACTCAGAATAATATCAAGTGAGCCTAATGGCAAGAAACTGATGAGATACACCAGTAAGAGACCGAACAACCCGCCCACTACACAAAGAAATATGGATTCGAACAGGAACTGGAAAAGTATAAAGTAGTTTTTTGCACCAAGCGATTTTTGTATGCCTATAATATTGGTTCGTTCTTTTACGGTTACAAACATGATATTGGCTATACCGAAGCCGCCTATGAGAAGCGCAAAAAAACCGATGGCTATGCCACTAACACGTATCGTTCCGAATAGTTGCCCTAGCATGGCTGCTGCTGCTTCCGGGCGGTTCAGCGCAAAGCTGTCTTCCTGCGATGGTCTCAGGCCGCGTTTGGTACGCAACAATCCGGTTATTTCTCCTTCCAGTTCATAAAGCCCTTCGTCGGAGTCATATCCTTTAAAAACAATGTCGCCTGTCAGTTCACCAGACGAGAAAATCCTTTTGTGCGCCAGAAAAGGTATCAGCACTTTCTGGTCTGGCTCACCACCAAAATCGGCAATCTGTTTTCCTTTTTTCTCCTGCACACCAATCACAACAATGTTCTGACCTTTCATTTTAAAGGTTTTACCAATCGGGTCGGTGTCAGGGAATAAAGTTTCGGCAATTTCAGCGCCCAGCACAGCAACATTTTTGCCAGACTCAATCTCTTGTGGAGCAAAGTAGCGGCCATTATTAATTGGTACCTCGGTTATCTCGTTAAATTCGTAGGTAATACCCTGGCAAAGGGCATCAATACTATTGTTTGCTCTGCGGCATGTAACATTACCTGCAAAATCCATCATGGCGCCTGCCTGGGCATGTTCCAGATTTTCCTTCAGGTATTTATACTCGTTATATTTGGGTTCGGGTCGCATAAAGTACTTCCACCAGGGGTAGTCTCCGTTAGAAAAAAGCCAGGGCCATTTCTGAACATATATTACATTGGTACCTATTGAATTAAGGCTGCTTTTGATGTTGGCTTCCAACGAATCCACCATTGTCAGTACCCCTATAATTGAAAAAATACCTACGGTTACTCCCATTAACGAGAGCATGGTACGAAACAGATTGGCCCGCAATGCCTGAGCGGCAAAACGGAAACTCTCAAATACTAGAAAGAAAAACTTGATCATAAATCTTTGTTTGAGTGATTGAGTGCGCAGGTGGATTCTGACAAACGAAAATAGATTTCTTTCAAGTATTAAAAAAATGAAATAGGCTGATACGTCTGAAAATATCAACTAACGGTAAAATTTAAGGATAGTTGGATTAGCCAGAAAATGACTGCCCACAGAGGGCAGGGCTAAGGAGTTGCAGGTCTAAGGCAGAATTAACAAACGGGCTTATTGAAAGCTAACCTATGGATGATCAGGTTTGTGCCGGGGGGCAGAACCCAGCCCCCGATATTAAGAGAAACGTAAACCACCTGCCGGTTTTTAATAATTGATGGCATCGGGGTCTAGCAATTTCAGACCTGCCAATGATTTGATACCTGACTTGGTCTGTAGCTCAATTTTTTCAAAAGAAGGCGTTTGCCAGCTTTTTTTTACTTTCCTGGTGCTTACTGAATAGGGTGCCATAGGGGTGAAATGTTAATTTTAAAAAAAAGTATCCGGGTCTTAAAATGAGTTACAAATACGGTATATAAAAGTATTATAATTAATTTAAGCATCTATCACAACACGTTAATCATTTTATTGTCAGGCTTTAATGTTTTTCTTCAAGCAGGTTTTCAATATATGCAAGTATGGTATCCAGTGTGTCAACTTCGTTCGGGCGAGTTATTACGGTTGTAGGTATCTGATTTGAAAGCAAACTAATTACCTGAAAATAGTCTTTTAATACCCCCATGCCTTCAATGTACTGAAGCCGGTAGGCATAATTTTGCAGATATTTAAATGCCTGAATACCCATAACCTGCCTGGTTTCCAGATGGCCGGTATCTTCTTTTTCCAGAACAAAAATCCGCTTGATTCTCATCGGCCTGGTATCAAATGATTCGTTAAACAATTTGCCGTATTTATCCATGGTTGGTCTTATCCTGAGTTCTTCCTCATAATCACCAATATTGGCCCGGTCAAAGCTGTCTTTCCAGAGTTTCATCATCGGGTAGGCAGCATAGGCGCTTATGCCGTCAGGAGTTGGCACTGGTACGCATACATCGTCAGAAAATATTCTGTAGCCTTTTGCCTGAAGCGAAGCTACCGTGGTTGACTTCCCCGCTCCGGAGTCTCCCAGAAACAATACTATGCCTTCGTTATCATAAATGGCAGAAGCGTGCATAGGTATCATCTGGCGTTGATACAAAATGGCCGCCATTGCATTTGACAAAAAAAACAGCCGCACTTCTTTCATATCGGCATTGGCGGCGGGTTCAATAATCACGTGGTTGCCAGAAGTAACATAATAGCCACCCACGTTTATAATATTGAGAAAATAGTTGTCTGAATCAAAACTAA
Source organism: Emticicia sp. 21SJ11W-3 (assembly GCF_024138715.1). Taxonomy (GTDB): domain Bacteria; phylum Bacteroidota; class Bacteroidia; order Cytophagales; family Spirosomataceae; genus Emticicia; species Emticicia fluvialis. The sequence goes on along the minus strand of NZ_CP092074.1, from coordinate 3,939,020 downwards.
TGGTTGATTCACTGTCTTTTTTCGTGTCTGTATATGCTGAGGGGATTGTTCCGATAACTACGCTTATATCCGGGTTTTCAGTTGGGGCAATTATATGAAGTTCAGGAAAAACAATATCAGTTACTAGAGAAAGACCATAAGCAAAATAATAATTCATCAGGTGTTCAGGTATTTGATTCCGGACCGCCCCAAGGCTCATAAACGCAATCTGACATCAGAAGGTCCGGCTTTAAAAGTTAAAAAATGTCCTTAAATTGGGTTTACAGGTGCAAACTTATCAATGAAAAGATTCAATTATTTGCTCAAAATTCCCTTGGTAATCAGGTAAGGTATGATTAGCCATAACAAGCCTTTAATAAGAAAGAAAAAAAAACCTGCCCAACCCAGGCGTTTAAACCAGAGCTTAAATTTATTCTGTTTTTCCATAATGTTATGATTCTGCCGACTGTTTGTCAAGATAATTCTTAAACAAAAATAACAGGCCAGCGGTTGCAATCAGTGAAAAAATAACAATAGGAGTAGGCATGTGGTCAAGGTTTTCAAGGTCTGTTTTTACAATTTTAAGGTTGTAAAGATACATAATGATAATAGCCAAGCCATTGTTAAAAATATGAGCTGCAATAGGCACCCAGATGTTGCCCGTCCAGTAATACAGGTAACCAAACAACACGCCAAGCATCATGCGCGGCAAAATTCCATAAAACTGGAAGTGTATAACCGCAAAAATAAAACCCGATAGCCAGATAGCTACATGAATATTTTTTGTGCCCAGAAACAATTTACGCATCAGCAAACCTCTGAACACCAGTTCTTCTCCTACACCTGCAATAACGGCTATCACCACAAAAGCCAATAAAAACTGCCACAATGAGGTAAAAGATGTAAAAAACCTGGTGGTTTCGGCCAGTTTATCTTCCATGTTTTTGAGTATGGTTTCAAGGCCTTTCATTGACTCCGGGAAAACGAAATTCTGGTTTAGTTCCTGCAGCCAGCCATTGAAACCCATAAAGCTTACCTCAATAAGTAAAACCATGAAGAATATTCTGATGGGCGGTAAGGATTGAAAATTGAGGTCGCTCCATTGTTTTTTCTCAATAACCCGCCAGTACAACCACGCTGTGCCAACAAAACCTGCAAAAGACCCTAATCCCTGGCCTATAATCATGCCTAACCAGGCATTGGGTATTTTTCTCAGGTCTTCACCACCTTTCATCATGACATCCAGTGAGACACCTGCGGCGAGTACTGTTACCAGTTGTATCAGACCACCAAGCACCAGAAAGTTAACCAGAAAAAGGCCGAGAATAATGAGAACGGAAGAAGCAGCAGGGTTTTCGTTGGTTTTGATGTACATTCGGGAATTATTTTCCATAATTACTGTTTAAAATTAGTATAACAGAATTTGCACGGAATTCGGTAAATTTGCAGTAAAAATATTCACTTATTTGTGAATTCACTAATTCAATTTTCATTTTGGTAAAAATAGGTAACATATCATTAGGAGATTTTCCGCTTTTGCTGGCACCTATGGAGGATGTCAGCGACCCGCCGTTCAGGCTGGTGTGTAAAGAAAACGGAGCAGATCTGATGTACACTGAGTTTATTTCGTCTGAAGGCCTCATAAGGCATGCAGCAAAAAGTGTGCAGAAACTGGATATATTTGAGTATGAGCGCCCCATTGGCATTCAGTTGTTTGGCAGTGATGTTGAAACCATGGGCGAATGTGCCAGAATTGCTACGAATGCCAGTCCGGACCTGGTAGATATCAATTACGGTTGCCCTGTTAAAAACGTGGCCTGCCGTGGCGCAGGAGCTGCTTTGTTGCAGGATGTTCCGAAAATGACAGAGATGACCGCCGCCGTTGTGAAAGCCACACACCTGCCTGTAACTGTAAAAACACGCCTGGGCTGGAATGAGGAAACTAAAAATGTGGAAGAAGTGGCCGAGCGATTGCAGGATGTAGGCATACAGGCGCTGACCATTCACGGGCGCACACGGGCCCAGATGTATAAAGGTGAAGCCGACTGGACGCTGATAGCCAAAATAAAAGAGAATCCGCGTATTAAAATACCGATTTTTGGAAACGGAGACATCGACTCACCTGAAAAGGCGCTTGAGTATAAAAACCGCTTTGGTGTAGACGGCATCATGATTGGCCGCGCGGCCATTGGCTACCCGTGGATATTTAATGAAATTAAGCACTATTTTAAAACCGGCCAGCAACTACCCGCCCCAAGTATTGACCAAAGGGTAGAAGCCGCACGTAAGCACCTTACGTTTTCTATAAAATGGAAAGGCGACCGCCTGGGTATTCTGGAAATGCGCCGGCATTACAGCAATTATTTTAAAGGCCTTCCCAATTTTAAAGAGTATCGCATGCGGATGGTGCAATCGTTGGATATTAACGAAATTATGGATATCCTGAACGAAATTCCGGTTGTGTATGATGGATACGTACTTGAAAAACAAGCCATAAAGGTTGAGTACGCCGGTGTAGATTAAACTAACCTACTATATAACAATTGAATACTGCCGTTTCTGCTACCCGTCGTAAAAGCATAGTTGTATGGCTGTTGCTATGCCTGTTGGCCACCATGTGGGGTTCTTCTTTTTTAATCATGAAAAAAAGTCTGCCCGCTTTTACACCTGTGCAGATAGGTGCCCTCAGAATCATGTCGGCGGGTTTGGTTTTCCTGCCCTTGCTTATTAAGCACCGGAAAGATTATCCTGCCGCAAAAACAAAATACTTTGTACTTACCGGTTTATTAGGCTATTTTTTCCCTGCCTTTTTGTTTGCATTGGCTGGCACAAGGGTTAACAGCTCGCTGGTAGGGGCGCTCAATTCTGCCACTCCTCTTTTTGTGCTGGTGGTGGGTGCCTTGTTTTTTCAGCAGGCAATCAGGGTTTCACAATTGGCAGGGCTGGTGCTTGGTTTTGGGGGTAGTCTAATGCTTATACTCTCGGCAGGTAAAGACGGGCTCTCTTTCAATAATCCTTATGCCTTGCTGGTTATTGCGGCATCGCTCATGTATGGCTTCAATGTTAACATTACGGGTAAACATCTTAACACTATTAATCCGGTATTGCTAACCGGCTGGACACTCATTGGTGTTGCCCTTATGGCCGGTGTTGTTCTTTTTTCTACAGATTTCATCCAAAAAATCAATAAGGCCAATATCGTACCCTTGTTATTAATTATTTTGCTGGGTGTAGTAAATTCGGGCATTGCTACTATTATTTTTAATTATATATTGCAGGCGGCTTCACCGGTTTTTGCTTCGTCGGTTACCTACCTTATACCAATTGTAGCAACTATTATGGGCTTTTTAGACGGAGAACCAATTTCTTTGCTGCATTATTCAGGAATGAGTATTATATTAGTGGGTGTATATCTGATCAACAAAAAATAAGTTGTGCTTTATGCTGAAAGCGATTGTAAACGACACCGAAACCCTGGAGGTATCTGAAGACAAAGGGCATATACTTGTGAATAACGAGCCTTTTGATTGGAACCTGTCAAAGATTTCTGAAAAAGACTTCCATATTCTGAAAGACAATAGATCATATAATGTTGAGGTAGTAGAAGCCAACTATGCCGAAAAGACTTTTAAATTAAAAATCGGCGGCACCATTCATACAGTAAATCTGAAAGACAGAACAGATTTGCTTCTTGAAAAAATGGGCATGAGCAGCAATAAATCAACCCGGTTGAACAACCTGAAAGCACCCATGCCCGGGCTTATCTATGAAATGAAAGTGCAGGTGGGTGATGAGGTTAAGAAAGGTGACGTTTTGTTGATTCTGGTAGCGATGAAGATGGAAAATGCTATTAAAGCCGCCGGCGACGGTAAGGTGAAGACAATAAAGGTAAAGACGGGTGAGACCGTAGAGAAGAACCAGGTAATAATGGAATTTGAATAAAATTTATTCGCTGCCCTCTTTCAACAAAGAGGGTATTTTTTTGATTGATTGAGACAAATATTTAATTTTACGCGCAAATCATACACTATGAACCAACTTAAATACAAAAGAATCCTTTTAAAGCTAAGTGGCGAAGCCTTAAATGGCGGAGATAAAAGCCAGATTATTAATTCAGATATCCTTTCGCAATACGCACTGGAAATCAAATCGGTGGTAGATGCGGGCTGCGAAGTGGCTATCGTTATCGGTGGCGGAAACATTTTCCGCGGGGCAAGTACTAACTCTGGTATTGAGCGCGAACAGGGTGATTACATGGGCATGATAGCCACCGTTATTAATGGTATGGCTATTCAGAGCGCCCTTGAAAAAGTTGGTTTAGTTACCCGGCTGCTGTCGGCAATTAAAATGGAACAGGTGGCCGAGCCGTTTATACGCAGAAGAGCGATACGTCATCTTGAAAAAGGAAGAGTGGTAATACTCGGAGCCGGAACCGGTAATCCTTATTTTTCGACCGACTCTGGCGGGGCATTAAGAGCCAATGAATTAGGTGTTGACCTGCTTTTGAAAGGCACCAGTGTAGACGGTGTTTATACCGCCGACCCACGTAAAGACCCGACTGCCACCCGTTACACCCAGATAAGTTATGATGAGGCCATTAACAAAAACCTTAAAATAATGGACCTAACCGCATTTGCGCTTTGTAAAGAAAACAGAATGCCGATTGTGGTGTTTGATATGAATCAGGAAGGGAACCTGATGAAAGTGGTGACCGGCGAAGATATTGGAACGTTGGTAAGCGAGTAGTAATAATTGTGTGATTGAGTGAATTAATGACTGAGTGAATAGGCTGAAATGGCTGATTGCAAAATCATTATTCAAGAAAAATATTCACTCAAATACTCAACCACTAAATCACTAAATAGTAACAGAGACTGAAAAATATATTAGACAATGGAAGAAATTGATCTCGTAATTGATATGTCGAAGGACTCGATGGAGCGTGCCTTGAAACATACTCAAATTGAACTTTCGAAAATAAGAGCAGGAAGAGCCAGCGTAAATATGCTTGACGGCATCATGGTTGAATACTATGGTGTACCCACGCCATTAAACCAGGTATCGTCAGTGAGCACACCAGATGCCCGCACCATTGCCATTAAGCCTTTTGAGAGAAAATTAATCAACGATTTAGAACGCGCCATTATCAATTCAAATCTGGGCCTTTCGCCTGCCAATGATGGTGAAGTTATCCGTTTGAATATTCCACCATTGACAGAAGAACGCCGTCGTGATCTGGTAAAAAGAGTAAAAGGCGAAATTGAGGTGGCCCGCGTGAATATCCGTAAGGTTCGTCAGGAAGCAAACGATGAGTTAAAAAAGATTCAGAAAGACGGTGGCTCTGAAGACGAAGTGAAAAAAGCTGAAGACAGAGTGCAGAAACTGACTGATGCTTATATTCAGAAAGCAGAACAGATGCTGGCTGACAAAGAGAAAGATATCATGAGTGTTTAGACACAATAGAATTTTGATTTCGTACAAATGCCTGCTTTGAGCGGGCATTTTTGTTATACGTTAATTTCCTTGAATTTTTTCAAACTAAACCCTCAATCGGAAATTAGAATATTTCTTCTAATTTTGACATAAAAGAACAAAATCAGTGTCTATACCTAAGAACTTGACAGAAATGAACCCGGCCGATAGAATTATTGAACTGACAGAACAACTGAATTACTATAATGACCGCTATTATCAGGATAGCGTTTCGGAGATTTCGGATCAGGAATTTGACCTGATGCTAAAAGAACTGGAAAGCCTTGAAGCGGAGTATCCGGAACTGAAACAGCCTGATTCACCAACGCACAGGGTAGGTGGGGGTATCACCAAAAATTTTGCCAGTGTGGCGCACCGGTATCCTATGCTTTCGCTGGCCAATACTTACAGCGAGCAGGAACTGCTTGATTTTGACGAACGTGTAAGAAAAGGGCTGAACGGGGAAAGCTATGAGTATATATGCGAGCAGAAATTTGATGGTATTTCGTTATCAATGACCTACCAGAACAGGTTATTTGTAAGGGGTGTAACCAGAGGCGATGGGGTGAAAGGAGATGACATAACCACCAATATAAAAACACTAAAAAGCCTGCCATTAAAAGTTAATAATAAAGAGGATATTATACTGCCCGATGTTTTTGAGGTACGCGGTGAAGGCTTTTTGCCTTTTGAATCTTTTGAACGCATGAACCGCGAGGCCGAAGAAGCTGGCGAAGAGAGTTATGCCAACCCAAGAAATGCGGCTTCTGGCACTTTTAAACTGCAGGATTCAAAAGAAGTGGCACGCCGTGGTTTGGATGCCTACGTTTATCAGTTTTTGTCTGACGACGAGATTTTCAGTACCCATGAAGAAAGCCTGATTGCACTAAAAAAACTGGGCTTTAAGGTATCTCAGACCTGGCGCAAGTGTACCAACATGGCAGAGGTAATGGCTTACATTAATGAATGGGAACAAGAGCGGTATAAGCTACCCCTGGCCACAGACGGTATCGTAATTAAACTTAACTCGTTTGCGCAAAGAGAAGAGCTGGGCTATACTGCCAAAAGCCCCCGCTGGGCCATTGCTTATAAATACAAGGCGGAATCTAAACCTGCCATTCTGAGAGGCGTTACTTATCAGGTAGGGCGAACGGGGGCTATTACTCCGGTGGCGGAACTAGACAACGAGAAGCTGAACAACAAGGGTATCCATCTTTCAGGCACAACGGTAAAGCGGGCGTCGCTGCATAATGCCAATGAAATAGAAAGGCTGGATTTAAGAATAGGTGATACGGTTTTTGTTGAAAAGGGCGGAGAGATTATACCCAAAGTAACGGGCGTTGATTTGACGAGACGAAATCTTTTTATTTCGCAAAAGATTGAATACCCGACTCATTGCCCTGAATGCGGTGCTGAACTGTACAGAAAGGAAGGCGAAGCCAACCACTATTGCCCCAACGAAAAAGGATGTCCACCACAGATACGTGGCAGGATAGAGCATTTTATTCATCGCAAGGCTATGAATATTGATAGCCTGGGTGAAGGAAAAATTGAACTGCTTTATGAAAAAGGGCTGGTCAATGATGCCGCCGATTTGTATGACCTTACGTATGAAAAACTCTTTGGCCTTGAAAAAGTAATAGAAGACAAAGAGACTGGTAAAATAAAGAAGATTGGTTTCAAAGAAAAAACGGTACAGAATATTCTGGATGGTATTGAGAAATCGAAGCAAATGTCGTTTAAACAGGTGCTGTTTGCTATTGGTATCCGATTCGTGGGGGCAACAGTAGCCGAAAAACTGGCTGGTTTTTTCAAAAATATAGATGCAATTAAAAACGCTTCTTATGATGAATTAAGAACCGCACCTGAAATTGGAGACAAAATTGCGCTGAGTATTCTTGATTATTTTCAAAACGAAGATAATAACCAGTTTATTGAGCGGCTTCGGGCTGCAGGTTTACAGTTTACCGCGGGCAACGAAGTAAAAGAAATAGAAGGAGAAGCCTTAGCCGGAAAAACATTTTTGTATACAGGTACATTTGAGAACTTTGAGCGTGAGGCGCTGGAGCAGAAAATTGAGGCCAATGGGGGTAAGGTTGTTAGCGGGGTATCTGGCAAGCTCGATTACCTCATTGTTGGCGAAAAACCCGGCTCCTCAAAATTAGAAAAGGCTAAGAAACTGAATGTAAAAATGATATCAGAAACTGAATTTATGGATATGCTGGCTGTCTGATTTCAGGCTTGCTGAAACAAATCTACCAGCTCATCAACCAGTTTTTTGCCATAGACTTTGCCAGGGTCAAGGTCGGGGTCGTATATAGTCAGTTGAAACCCGCATACCAACCCCGACCTTAACAATGCCTTTAGCAATGTCTTAAGCTCTGCATAAGATAAACCATCTTCCTGCGGCGAATCGACGGCGGGCATAAGCTCTTCATTAAGTACATCAGCATCTACATGCAGCCATAGGCCGTCTACTTTATTTTTTCGTAGTTTTGCTATAAATGCATTGGCTGTTTCTTCAATTCCATTCGCTCTTAATTCGGGTAAGTCGGCACTAAAAATATTGGTATTATAGAAGTTGCCGTTGAAAGTTTCGTCATAGCATCGGTTGGCAAATTGAGCCGTATTGGCTTCGGCCACATACGGCTTCAGGTTGTCAATATTGGTAATAGCGTCTGGGCCTATGCCGGTTACAATGGCTAAATCCATACCTGCTACCCCACCTGTTGACGAACTTATTTTGGCTATGGCATAGTCTGAATGGCCATCAATATGGGCCAAACCATAAGTGCCTGACTGTTTAAGTGCCAGCATACTGCCTACTAAAATGCTGCAATCGCCACCAATTACAATTGGCAGCTGGTCTTTTTCTACAATACTTTTAATGACAGCCGCATATTGCTTACTGTAACTAAGTATTTCAGGCAGGTTTCTGATGCCTGTTTCAGCGTCAACCTTACCGCTGTAGGCAGGCGGTTCTATGTGTATATGCGCTGCTATCTTCAGCCTTTCTGCAAATAAAAACTGCTTGAATACCCCCGGCATTTTTCTTGTACCCGGGCCATCTTTATCGGCATAGGGCATCCGTTTCAGACCCAGATTAGATGGAGCCGTTACAAAGACCAGGGTCTTATCAAGTATTTGCCCGGGTTTTGATGACATACTATTTATCTGTATTCAGCCAGACTACTTTTTGTTCAGGTGTATGCTCCAGCCCGATGATGTCTCGGTACAAATCCGGCCTTCTGGCTTTTTTGTACCGGTAGCCGCCTGCCTGTGTCAGTTTTTCAGGCGTTAGGGTAGCTGTTACAAAATCATCGCCCAGTGTGCGGCACTCAGCAATTATATCACCAAATGGGTCAACAATCATAGAGCAACCGTTTTTCAGCTGGTCAGCATCCATACCAATCGGGTTCGAGAAAATAGCATAAATGGCGTTATCATAAGCCCTGGCTGGCAGCCATTTCATTAGCCAACCCCGGCCTTTCATGCCATCAAACTCCAGTCGCAACGAGGTTGGGTCGGCTTCCCTGTTCTGCCAGAGTTGGGGGTCTACAAAACCGGCGCCCGGCCTTGTAGATGGCGTGCACATGGTTACATGGGGCATAAAAATAATATCAGCGCCCAGTAGGGTGGTAGCACGCACGTTTTCTATAATATTATTATCGTAACAAATCAGAATGCTGCATTTCCAGCCGTGGATTTCAAATAGGCAATATTCGTTGCCGGGAGTAAGGTGAGGGTTGATAAAAGGATGCAGTTTGCGGTATTTGGCCACCAGTCCGTTTTTATCTACGCATACATAGGCTTTAAAGAGGTTGTCTTCCTTGTCTTTTTCAAACAGCCCGGCAAGCACTACAATGCCATGCTTGCGGGCAATGGCTGTCAGTTGTTGAATGCTTTCTCCGTCAGGAATTTCCTCGGCTATGGCCAGCATCTGTTCTTTAGAAAGTGAGCGTGCAAAAGTATAACCGGTTACTGAACATTCATGAAACGCTATTACCTGCGAGCCAGCCTGCGCGGCTTTACCGGCCAGTTGGTCTATGACAGATAGATTATAGGGTTTATTGCCGCTTTTGTTTTCAAATTGCGCCGTTGATATTCTCAGGTTGTTCATAATCAGGCTGGTAAGGGTATATATCCGGTTTCTCCTTCAATTTTTGGGAAAGACTGCTCTTTCCATCTGGTTTTGGCATCGTCAATAGTTTCTTTGCTGGTTGCTACAAAATTCCAATAAATGAATCGTTCTTCTGCAAAGGGTTCTCCGCCAAAAATATAGATGGTACTGTTGGGTTTCAGGGTAAATTCACAAAGTTTATTGTCTTTGGCCACCAGAATACGCTTGGGCTCGTAGCTATTGCCTTCGGTTTCAATGCCGCCTTCTAAAATATATATGGCTACTTCGCCGTATAAATCGCGGCCGATGGTCAGGGTTTTTTCTTCCGTATTTTTAAGTTCAATCAAAAACAACTTGCTATAAACCGGCACCGGCGACTGATACCCCAAAGCTTCGCCTGCCACTAGTTTGTAAGTAATACCATCTTGCTGCCAGGTTGGTATTTCATCGGCAGGGACATGGTAAAAAGTGGGTTCCATGGTTTCCAGCTCTTTGGGCAGGGCAATCCAGATTTGAAGGCCATGCAACATTTTATCGGTATCTCGCAGGTAGTCGGGTGTTCGTTCCGAATGCACTATGCCTTTACCGGCGGTCATCCAGTTTACTTCGCCCGGTTTTATTTCCATAACAGTGCCAAGGCTGTCGCGATGCATAATGTTACCTTCAAACAGATAGGTAAGTGTAGATAAACCGATATGCGGGTGCGGGCCAATATCTGCATTTTCTCTGTCACTCATGCAAACCGGACCCATGTGGTCAAGAAATATAAATGGTCCTACCATGCGCTTACCTCTAAATGGCAGCAACCGCCCCACCATAAAACTACCTAAGTGTGTGGGCCTTTCTTCAATTATCAGGCTGATATTGGACATTTTTTATTGAGTGAATGAGTGATTGAGCGAATGAGTGAATTAGCGAATTAGTGATTTAATGAATGAAATGTATAGTGGGTGTATTACTTACGGCTATTGGTTTCAACATAACGTAAATTAAATGTTATAATCACTGCAGTACAAATCATTAATGCACCTGAAATTTAAGACAACATAGCCGCCCATTGCATCAGGTTCTGAACCCAGAACATAATTTTAATGCTGTATTTTTTTAGCGCCAACGTTGATGGCTCAGTGGCTTTGCTGTTATTGTTAAAATTTAAATCTAGCAATAGCTTATTCAGTGGGTCTACTTTAGCAGATGCAACAGGCTTTTTAAACTTAAAAACCTTGGTTTTTTCTTTCCCGCTCCAGCTGAGTAGTTGCTGGCTTCCATCCATAAATTTCACCAGAATTTCAGTGGGCAATATCATATCACCCAAACGCTCTGCCGTAAATGTGCCTTCGGTGGTTTGTCCGTTTGTGGTGTTGTTTAATGAGCTGATGGCATAATCAAGCACCGGAGCCTTGTATAAAACCTGCTCAAAGTACCAGTTCATGTCTGGCCCGAATATGTTTCCCAATCGTTTATGCACAATCTCATTCACAATACTAATGAAATCCCGAACGCAAGGATGTCTGAAACGCCAGCGGGCAAAGTAGGTCTGCATTACTTCGTCCATCACTTTACGGCCTATCAGGTTTTCGAGGGTTTTCATCCAGACGGCGGTTTTGGTGTAGGTCATAATGGTATAAGTACCTTGCGGATATTCCCAGGCTTTTCTGAAAACCTCGGTTATTTTCGGGTTTTTCATTTTTACATAACTCCTTCGCGACGTCTCCATGTCGTTGATAGTAAAACCGAAAAGGTTGACCTGCGAGCCGGGCGAATAGTTTTCGTCCATGATGCGGCCTTCGAAATACTGGTTAAAGCCTTCGTCCAGAAAAGATTCTTCAAATTCGTTACTGGCCAGCATACCCTGAAAATACTGATGCCCAAACTCATGTATGGTTACCAATTCAGGAAATTTCAGGCCTTTGGGTAATCCCCACAAGGTTCCGCAGGTAATAAAGGTCGGGTATTCCATACCGCCTGACCCACTGGCATTGGCCGGAGGGTCAATCAGGCTCAGAACCGTATGCGGATATCGGCCAACGTGCTTCTCAAAATAGTTTAAGGCTGTAATGGCTGATTGAAAATAGCGTTCAGTTGAACCCGAATGTTCCGGTTGCATTACGGCTTTTATCTTTACGTGTTTCCATTGCCGCTCGCTGATTTCAAAACGAGGGGAGGCTGTCCAGGCAAAATCGTGTACGTCATCTGCTTTATAGCTTATGGTTTTTGTATTATTTTTATTAAGTGTTTCTTTCTGAAAAATACCCGTTGCGGCCAGTTTATAATCTTTAGGTATGGTCATGTTTACCAGATAGCTGCCAAAGTCGGCGTAGAATTCGGTATGGGCATGAAACTGGTGGCAGTTCCATTGGCCTTTGGTGGCGTATCGCATACCGGCAGGTTCATAAACTCCAATTTTAGGAAACCACTGCCCAACCAGAAAGTAGTTATCAGCAAAGCCGGTACGGGCAAAAATTTTAGGTAATTTGGCTCTGAAATCAATATCCAGCGTAATGGTTTCATTTGGTTTCAGAGGTTTGCTGAGCGGCACACTGATTACGGTTCGGTCTTTATCGTTCAGGTCATCAGGCTGAATAAACTTTAGCTTCTGTGTCAGGGTTTCTCCATTGCGCACTTGCATTGAAACCACATCAATGTAACCCAGATTGGCTTTATCGGTAGCATCTAACTTGTCGCCACGTAGTTGTCCGCCTGATTCCTTCATGAAGGTCGAGTTTTTATCGCGGAATGCGTTCAGATACAAATGAAACTGTAATTCGGTAATGTTATCGGTTGATGTGTTTTTCCAGACCAGTGTTTCTTTTCCTAGCAGAATTTTCTTTTCGGCAAACAGCGTTACATCAATGTTGTAGTTGGCAATGCGGTTGCTTAAAGGTTTATTTTGTGCCCCGGCATTAAAAAAAAGGCATAAAAAAAGGCAGATACTCAAAAACTTGTTCATACAAATAGTTTATTTCAGAACCGGAAAAGATAATTGTGTAGCACTGGCAATCTGATATTTTCTTTTGCAATTTAGATAAATTAGTTAGTTATTAGAACAATTTTATAACATTTGAAGAAACTGTGGCTATGTTTATTCATAAGACGAACTTCCTGATGAGAGCCATGTATTCGGACTTTATCTGGCGAAAAAAAACACAGGAAAAGAAAATATACCTCACATTTGATGACGGCCCCATACCAGAAATAACCGAGTTTGTGCTGGAAACCCTGGCCGCATATAATGCCAGGGCAACTTTTTTTTGTATCGGTGATAACATCAGGAAACACTCGCTTGTTTTTGATAAAGTAATAGCAGGCGGGCATTCTGTTGGCAACCATACTTTTAATCATTTAAGAGGCTGGGATACTGCCACTGAAGCATATCTGGACAACGTAAAGCAATGTGACGCCCTGATTAGCAGTCAGGCCAGGTTGATGCTGCCTGGTAAGAAACTATTCAGGCCTCCGCATGGGCGAATCAGGCGTAGCCAGGCAAGGGCTTTGCTGCCTGAATATGATATTGTAATGTGGGATGTGCTGACAGCAGATTATGCTGCAGATATAGCGCCTGAAAAAGTACTGGCCAAAACACTGCAATACACAGAGGCAGGGTCTATAGTGCTTTTTCATGATAGCATTAAAGCCAACAAGAATATGAGTTTTGCTTTACCGAGATTCCTTGCGTATTTTTCAGAGAAGGGATTTTGTTTTGAATGTATCTGAAAAAAAATGTTGTGACAAGTTGGGCTTAATTCATCGTAATTAAACTCAGTATAACCTTTCAAACCATGAAAATTAAACGAGTGCTGTTTGCCTGGCTGCTGGTAATTGCGGCCAAGGCATTGTATAGCCAGAGTACATTTGCCGAGCAGAAAGCAGGGCATATTTATTATGTGTCAGTACCTAATTACATGACCAGAACCGTAAAGCTGAACGAGGTGGCATCTATGCAGTATGTTAATACCGTTAAAAACGCTTTTATGGTAGTTATTGATGATTCGAAAGAAGAATTGGAAATGAAGGGTATAAAATTCGGGTCGTTACGCGAGTTTCACGATGAAAACATCATCAATCTGAAAGGCGAAAAAAACAAATGGGCGGAGACGGATCCGCGTGAATTTGAATGGAAAGGCAACCGGTTTTTTCAGTCTGAGCTTGAGGTAGATTTTAAGGAAACAAATGAAGAAGAGGTAAAGATTACCTATCTGATTACCTACGTTGAAACGAAAAAATATTATTATCAGATACTATGCTGGTCGTTGAGTTCGGAGTTTGATAAACTATTGCCCGATTTTAAAAAAATAGCGACCAGTATTAAGGATTAAACCCATGAGTTTACCGATGGTGAGTATCCTGATTGCTGCCCGCAATGAGGAAAACAATATAACCGACCTGCTGGAATCGCTCAGGAAACTGAGTTATCCAAAAGAATTAACACAAATTCTGATTGGTAATGATAGCTCAACAGACAATACGGCGGGTGTAATAAATGAATATCTCCAAGGTTTAACAGATGCCGACAGAAAAGCATTCAATGTATTGACCATTGACAAGCAGGTGGCTCACCTGAAGGGCAAGGCTAATGTGCTGGCTCAATTGGCTGCACATGCCACAGGCGAATATCTTTTCATTACCGATGCAGATGTAGAAGTGCCGGCCCATTGGATTGAACAAATGATGGCACTAATGAATAAAAAGCCCGGCGAAAATAGGGCAGGTGTGGTTACCGGCATTACTTTAGTGAAGAACACCAACTGGTTTGAAGCCTGCCAGGCTCTTGAATGGTTTTTTGCATTGAAGATAATGAAAACCCTGACCGATATGAAGATACCTTCAACGGCTATGGGTAATAACATGATGGTGCTGAAAGAAGCGTATCTGGCCACAGGCGGTTATGAGGGATTTGAATTTTCAATAGTAGAAGACTACGCGCTTTATAAAGCTATAATAGACAAAGGGTATGCCTACAAACAAGGGTTTGATGCCTCGGTTATGACCATTACCAAGCCACCCCCTCATTATTTTGAGCAGCGTAAAAGATGGGTGGCCGGAGGGCTTTCTACGGGTACGGCGCTTATTTTTCCGGCATTGTTGCAGGGGGTTGCTTTACCGGTTTTGGTCATTCTCGGTTTTTTCTACTGGCAGATTCCTGTTTTTGTTTTTGGTCTTAACCTACTCATTAATATGATTGTGGGTTACGGTATTTTAACCCGTCTGCATCAGTTACGGTTGTTTCGTTACATTCCTGCCTACACCGTGTATATGTATGTTTTCTGGTTTTTGCAGTTGGTAAGTTATTTATTGCCTACCAGGCTGGTCTGGAAAGGACGGCAGTATTAACCTATAAAAGCAATTAATTGCCAACTTATGAAGGTCGGCGTTGGTTAAGGTATTCCTTTCATAAGATAACAGGAATACTACTGTAATTACTATTGATTAACCTTTTGGGGTTGCATTAAACATATTTTTTCCACTTAAAATAAATCCAGAGCGTAGCTGTTATCAGAACCATGCCCCCAAGTGTATAAAAATAACCATACGGGTGCCTAAGCTCAGGCATGTTGTCGAAATTCATGCCGTAAATACCTGCTATAAACGACAAAGGCATAAAAATTGCCGTGAAAACCGTAAGGGTTTTCATAACCGAATTCATTTTGTTGCTCAGGCTGGTCAGGTAAATATTCTGTATATTCTCAACTATTTCGCGGTAGGTTTCAATCGTATCCAGTATCTGCAATACATGATCGTAGAGGTCTCTTATATAAATATGGGTAGCAGACTGAATAAGAGGCGACTCTTCTCTTACAAGCGTACCGAACATATCGCGTAGGGGCAAAACCGCCTTTCTGACAGTCATCAGCTCTTGTTTCAGCAGGTACAATTGTTTCTGGTCGTCGGTTTGGGGTTTATCAATAATTTTTATTTCAAGTTCTTCCAGTTTTTCGCCCAGTTTTTCAAGCACCACAAAGTAATTATCAACTACCAGGTCGCAGCACGAATAATACAGGTAGTCGGCTTTTCCCCGGCGGGTTTTGCCTATCGATGCTTTTAAGCGGCTGAAAATAGGTGCAAACACATCAGCTTTATGGATCTCCTGAAAACTGATTACGTAATTTTCTCCCAATACCAGAGCCACGTGTTCTGACTCAATCATGTTTAGCTCTGTGTTAAACTGAAACATTTTAAGTACAGTAAAAAGGTGGTTGTCGCCAAAATGCTCCATTTTTGGTTTTTGGCCTGTGTTCAGGATGTCTTCCAGTAAAAGCGGATGTAAATGATAAAGCTTGCCGATGGCCTCAATGACCTGCACTTCATGTATACCGTCAACATCCAGCCAAACCACCTGATTCTCTTTTTTAGACGGGCGGCAATCATTTAAAACTCTAGTGGTTTTTTCGTTATAAACCTCCTGATTAAACTCTACAAGTTTAATAGTGGTGCTTTCGGCTACTTCTTTGCCCACGTAAACCAATGTGCCGGGCGAAGTAAAAGCTTTTTTGTTAATATAAGTGTTGAGTTTTTTATGATGCTTAGACATAGCCTGGAACGATTACTCAAAAAAATCTTTATTGAAATTGATTAGAAAAACCTCTTTTACGCCGCGGGTAACTGCCGTATAAAGCCACCGGATATAGTCATTGTCGATTTCGGTGTCAGGGGGCAGGTATCCCTGATCTATAAAAACGGCATCCCATTGCCCACCCTGCGACTTATGACAGGTAAGGGCATAGGCAAATTTTACCTGCAAGGCGTTCAGGTAAGGGTCTGCTTTTAATAATTCCTGTCGCTCTTTTTTCGACTTCGCCCAGAAATAGTCTTTCATCACGCTTTCATACAAGGCCTTGTTTTCTTCCTGCGTTAAGGTAGGGGCGTTAGAATAAAGCGTGTTCAGTATCAGTTTGGCATCAAACTCGGGCTCATCGGGGTAATCAACCAACCTTAGAGAAGCGTTTATAAACCTGAAACCGTGTATTTCTTCCTCTTTACGCAGCTTTACTATTTCCACAAAGTCGCCGTTGGCAATAAAACCAGCTTTAGAATCTTCATTCAGAACCGAATAATTATTGCGTACAACCATCAGCATATCACCGCTTTCAATTTCACTATCGGCATAGTTAATGGCGTTTCTGATGTATCGGTTATACTGCACCGCTGTTTTGTTAGACCTCGTAATAATAGTCGTATTTTCTCGGCCATACTTCCCATAGGCATATCGCAGGCCGTCTTCCAGGCGGTCGCTACCCATTTTGTATATATCTTTAAACCTGCTGGTTATTAATTTGATGGCCGGTTTTTCAGTATCAAGCAAATCTCTTAGTGCCGTCGCATTGGCCAATATGCCCGACTGCTGCTCCTGCCGCATTACTTCTGTCAGGCAATGTTCGGTCAGTTCTGTGTGGTAGTGGTTCCTCAGGTGGTCGGCATTCAGGGCAGGGCTTACGTTCATTTTCACGGGGGGCAGCTGGGCTTCATCACCAATCAGTATTAATTTGTTGGTTTCCTGTTCAAAAACAAAGTCCAGCAGGTCGTGCAGCAGGCTTTTAGTGCCAAAATCGCGTTCGTCTGATATCATAGAGGCCTCATCTACAATATAAACGGTGCCTTCATTATTGTTTTTTACCCGCTCAAATACCAGTGCACCAGTATAGGTGTTCTCTACCATCCGGTATATTTTCTTGTGTATCGTAAAAGCGCTTTTTTTAGCATAGCCTGCCATTACTTTAGCGGCACGGCCGGTAGGTGCCATCAGTACCGATTTATAGCCAAACTCTTTCAACACTTTTAAAAGTGTGTTAATAAAGGTAGTTTTACCGGTACCGGCGTAGCCTTTCAGTAAAAATACATCTCTGTATTTATCCTCACTCAGAATAAACTCATCCATCAACTCAAACAAGCGGGCTTGTCCGGGTGTTGGCGTAAAAGGAAATTTTTTAAATAACCTTTCTGAAGGTTTAATATCTGGGGCAAGGTTCATCTACGGAAGCACATTATTTTATGCAAAGTAAGCAGATATATGCCGTGCATAAAAAGGTAGCTATGAATCTATTAGAAAATACCTCAAAAAACATTCATATTTTCTGAAGTCCGCTAAGATAGTAATCTATATCTTTGCAGAATCTTTCTAATTACTAATGCCAATTAAAACGCAGGAAGCAGCCTTAAAATTTTACGGGCATCAGATTCGTGTCAGGGTTTGTGGGGTATGTATAGAAAATGAGCAGATATTGCTGGTGTGCCATAAAGGCATTGTGAACGACAATGACGTTTGGCTGCCCCCCGGTGGAGGGGTTGAGGACGGCGAGCAACTGCCAATTGCTTTGGCGCGTGAGTTTTTGGAAGAAACCGGACTGGAAATAAGTGTAGGCCGATTTTTGTTTGTGTCGGAGTTTATCCACTACCCTTTGCATGGTGTTGAGTTGTATTTTGAAGTAAAGGTTGTATCTGGAGCTTTAAAAACAGGGCATGACCCCGAGGCTGACCACCACATACAAGTAATAAAAGAGGTAAAGTGGGTGCCTGTTAAAAACAGAGAATTTGTTTCGGAGGAGCTTTACAGGAAGATAAATAACCAGGGTGTCTGATGTTTTTGCCTATCTGGTAAAATATTGCGATATTCCGTTTTGAATAATAAAAATAGGGTAGATAATTTGGAGGCCACTGTAACTAATATTTCGCCTAGCTTTGAGGTTAAGGACGACCGCTTTGATGTGAGTCAGATAGCAGACTGCCATTTGCTGATTGAGGCGGGGCATGACCGTTTCCGTTTTGCAGTTTATAACACAATTCATGAGGTGGTTATGTGGCTGGAAGACTACCACGTTTTTTCTTTATTTAAGCACAGCCAGCTTTTGGCTACCGTAAAGCAGATCTACAAGAACCACCCGTTTTTATCGGCCAATTACTGGAAGAGCATCAGGCTTACCGTGAGTACTAACCACTTTACCCTGATACCGGATGAGCTTTATCAGCCAGACGACATGGCCAAATATCTTAATTTTGCTGCCGGTAAAAATCTGTCAGAACTCGAGCAGGCTTTTGAATTTAAACATGGCCACTCGGGTATTGTTAATGTTTTCAGTGTAGAAAAAGAGTTGGTTAACTGGCTGAAAGAAATGTATCCGGCCAAGAAAATAACGCCACAACCTTTGCTGAGTACGCTGATAGAGGGGAGCATCAAAGATAAAACCAACACAGGGTTGCATTTGTATTTTGAAGAAAACTACGTATCGGTGGTTTATTTTCAAGATGCCCGACTGCATTTCTGCAACAGGCTTCAATACCGTACTGCCCAGGACATGGTTTATTACGTTATGTTTATTATGAACGAGCTTACACTGGATGCCGACGTACCCGTTAGATTTTATGGCGAGATAACCACTTTTTCAGAGGGGTTTGTGCTTCTGAACAAGACTTTCAAAAATATTGAATTTGCTGCCAACCCGTCCAGAATAAAATTCAGCCAGTATTTTGAAGAAATGCCCGAGCACCGGTATTACACCCTCTTTTGCTCTTATTATCTCTACTAACCAAAGCTGTAGTTTTGTTAATCGCTGACAGATTAAATTTTTGTTGATATTTACTTCATTATTTTTATATTACCTGCCTGTGTGTTAATTTCGAATCGAATTATTTAAAACACTTCAAAAAAGATTTTGATTTAATTCACAACAATCGCTAAGTTAAATTGGGTGTACTCTCATATGATTGATAAACACCAGATTAACATCTGGATAGTTTTTATAACCGGGTAAGTCAGGTACCCTGAGTTGTAGAGGCTTCTCCTTTGTTTATTTGTTTTATCGGCAAATAATCCACCAATCTGTTATTTCAAATTTCCTTTTTCAAACATTCAGTACCGAAATCGGTATGGGTGTTCAGGCTGGAGTTGGAATAATAAATATGTAGCCATGCTTTTGACCGTTTAAATCGTTTTTTAATTACAATCTGACTATTATTTATAGTACTTTACGCCCTATTATTAAATGAAGAACAGAAGTCCCAAACGCATGATTACGTCCGTTTTATTATTCTTTTCTATGTCTGTGATGAGTTGTGCTCCTGAAGTAGTCACAACCAAACCGCCTGTAGACACCACTGTTGTAAAACCCGCAGCAGAAAGTTATGTACGTATAAGCCCTCAGAACAAGGCATACCTACAGCTTACCAATGGCGATACCTTTATACCTATCGGTATCAATACTTCATTTATCAGGCAGGAAGACAAAGAAGAAGTTATCTTGCAGAGATACGAACACTATTTTCAGGAAACAGCAAAGTATGGTGGTAATTTTGCCAGAATCTGGCTTAGCGCGCCTGCTTTTGAAATTGAAAATAAAAAAATAGGTGTTTACGATTCGGTTATTGCCCAGCGGGTTGATAAACTTATAGCATTGGCCGAAAAATACCAGATAAGATTAAAACTTTGCTTTGAGCATTTCAGAGATTTAACCGGGTATCCGGCGCCCTTTGTTTACTCGCTTGCATTCGACAAACCCTTTTATGCTGTTAAAAACGGTGGCAAATTTAAAGATATGCCCGACTACATTAATAGCAAAGAAGGCAGAGCGGTGTATCTCAACCGGGCAGCATTCTGGCTAAACCGGTATGCCAACAAACCCATAATATTTGGTTGGGAACTGTGGAACGAAATGGAGCATACCAGGGTGCCTACACCGGCTGTAGAGGCCTGGATGAAAGAGATTTTTCCGGGTGTTAAAAAACTGGCACCTAACCATCTGGTTATGCAAAGCATGGGTAGCATGAGTACCTCTTGGGCAAGGTCTATTTATAAAACATTTTCGGCCATTCCGGATAATTCAATTGCTCAGGTGCATCGGTACCTTGACCTGGGGGCCGAACTGGCGGTTTGCAGAGGGCCAATGGATGAATTGGCTGCAGATGCCATTAACGATTTAAGGTCGTTTAATCTTGATAAACCAATTGTTCTGGCCGAAACAAGTGCCGTGGAGCCTAACCATTCGGGGCCATCTAAATTGTTTGATAAAGACGTAAACGGTATTTTGTTCCACGATTTACTCTTTGCTCCGTTCTTTTCGGGCTCGGCAGCTCCGGGGCAAAGCTGGTACTGGGATTTTTATGTTGACAAGAATAACTTGTGGTATCATCTGGGCCGTTTTAGCCAGGCCATAAAAGGATTTGACCCCGTAAAAGAAAATGCCAAACCCTACTTTAGCAATGGCGAAAACCAACTTAAGATTTATAGTTTACTGGGTACCGGCAAAGACCTGGTATGGATAAGAGATGGCGAAAACAACTGGCAGACCGAGCTTGTAAATGGTAAGGCTCCGCGGGTAGTTAAAAGCCAGAAGTTTAAACTTGAATCCGGAGTGGTAAGAGTAGAGTTTTATGACCCCTGGAAACAACAATGGACCAAAGGCGAAATAAAAAACAATGCAACAATTCTGCCCGATTTCAGCAGGTCTATTGTTGTGAGAGTTGAGAAAATGTAAGCGCAAATAGATATAACAGGTAAATAATAGGCATCAGAAAAGCCTTTAGTTTTGCAGATTTACGGCTGAAATATTAAAAGTTTTAAAATATTCAGTCAACTTTGCCTTTCCTTAAATTTTTGAGGTTTAACTTTATTGTTTAAAAAGGCAAACAGTAATTCTGGCTGGCTTTCTCACCCATTCTAATTAACCCTGGTTATACATGAAAAAAATAGCGTTATTCCCCGGTTCATTTGACCCCTTCACCAAAGGCCATGCTGATATTGTTTTAAGAGGGCTTAAACTGTTTGATGAGGTAATAATAGGTATAGGCACCAATACCCAGAAAAATCGCTATTTCCCTTTAGAATTAATGGTGCAGAAAATCAGAGAGGCATTTAAAGGAACCGACGGAGTAAGAATAATTACTTATGATGACCTGACCGCCAATGTAGCCCGTAACCTGGGTGCTAATTTTCTTTTGAGGGGGCTTAGAAACACCACCGATTTTGAATACGAAAACACGATATCGCAGGTAAACCGCCATCTGATAGATGATTTGGAAACCGTATTTCTCATTACATCGCCAGAACTGGCACCTATCAGTTCAACCATTGTAAGAGAGCTACATAAGTACGGGGCCAAGGTAAATGATTTTTTACCGTATAACCTTGAATAAAAACACGCCGTTCTACGTTTACTCTAGGCTGAAATACTAATTTTGCAGCCATAATTTATTTTCCTCACGGTAAACTCACATGAAAAAACTACTTTTTATACTAATGTTGTCAGTTTTTGCGGTAGCCTGCAAAAGCGACGGCAATAATCCTGCCACTGCTTCGGTAAAGATACTGTCGGCCAATTACTGGAAACTTGACCGTTACACCGACGTAAACGGAAAAACCTTGGGTAACAACGAGCTGAATTCTCAGGCACAGGCCATTTTTGATCTTGAATTTGAGTTCCGGGAAGACAACGTAACCCGCGGACGCGACAGAGTATCAAAGCAAATAAAAAATGCAGGCACCTGGTATCTTAAAAGCAATAATACGATAATGGAGATTCAGATTACCGGTTTCGGTGGCGATTTTAAAGTAATACAGCTTGCCAATACCAAACTGATACTGCAAGCCACTAATAATCAGTTAATATCCTCTAACAGTACGGTTAATCTTGAACTGGTGCCGTCTTTATAGAGTATCTGTTTTTCTTCAGCATTTTTTTTGTTTATACCCGTGAACTTCTTTTCTGAACCCATATTGACAGGGGCTACTGTTTTGCTTACCGATAGCCGTTTTGTTTCTCAACCACAGCAAAGTATTTTTTTTGCTATTAAAGGAGAAAGGCATGACGGCCACGCTTTTATTGAAGAACTGTACCGGAAGGGTGTCCGGGAGTTTGTAGTTGAAAAAAAAGCAGCGCCTGCTGATTTACTTGTCCGCTTTCCGGACGGGAAATTCTGGATGGTTGAAAACGGCATAAAAGCTTTGCAAAACCTTGCTGCCGCGCACCGAAAGAAATTCAGCATTCCGGTTATTGGCATTACGGGCAGTAATGGCAAAACCATTGTAAAAGAATGGCTGAGTAACCTGCTGGCCCGCGATTACGCCATCATCAAAAGTCCGCGAAGCTATAATTCGCAGATAGGCGTTGGTTTATCTGTGTGGCAAATGAATGAAAGCCACACACTGGGGATTTTTGAAGCAGGGATTTCCAAATCAGGAGAAATGGAAAACCTTGAGCCAATCATTAGCCCAACCATTGGCATTTTTACCAATATTGGCTCGGCACACGATGAGGGATTCAGAAGCCGCAAGCAAAAAGTTACCGAAAAGCTGCGTTTGTTTAAAAAGAGCCAAACGCTTATCTATTGTAAAGACTACGAAGAAATAGATGAAGAAATAAAACTATTGCTGAAAGCGGTTAATCCGGGTATACAGCTGATTGGCTGGTCTAAGAGCCAGGAGAACCCCATAAATGTTACTTACAGCAAGGCCTCACATTATACAACACTGTGTATCAACTGGAATGCCGAAGAATATGAATTCAGGATTCCGTTTACCGATGATGCCTCAATAGAAAATGCTACCCATTGTGTTTTTGCGCGCCTGCTGCTGACCCCCAAAGGGCAGGATTCAGGCGTGATGGCCGACGCCCTGATGAATCTGAAGCAGGTAGCCATGCGTCTGGAACTGAAACAGGGCATTAATGACTGCTACCTGATAGACGATACCTATAATAACGACTACGCAGGCCTGAACATGGCGCTCAATTTTATGAGCCAACACCACACCAAAAGAAACAAGGTGTTAATAATCAGCGATTTACTGCAGTCTGGCCTTAAAGAAACCGAATTGTATAAGAGTATTGCCGATTTGGTAAAAGGCAAAGGCATTGACCACCTGGTGGGTATAGGAGAAGACATTTCAAGAAACCAGCATTTTTTTGATGACGGGGTTTTCTACCCGTCAACCGAAGCGTTTCTGAAACAATACCCGATTAACCAACTGCAAGACAGCCTTATTCTGGTAAAAGGTGCCAGAAAGTTTGCATTTGAGAAAATCGTTGACAGGCTCATACAAAAAGTGCATGGTACAGTATTTGAAATTAATCTGGATGCCCTTACCAATAATCTTAATTTTTACCGAAGCAAAGCCGGAAACAACACCAGAATAATGGTAATGGTAAAAGCCTATGCCTATGGAAGCGGTAGCGCCGAAGTAGCCAGCCTGCTTGAATACCACCGGGTAGATTACCTGGGGGTGGCGTATCCTGACGAGGGAGTGGTTTTGCGGCAGAATGGCATAAAACTGCCTGTAATGGTGCTTAATTCTCAGCCCGAAACTTTCAGTAAGTTGAAAGAATATAATCTGGAGCCTGAGATTTACAGTTTTTCAATCTTCCGACGGTTTATTGATTTTGCCCGTTCATATCCTGATACCACATTCAGAATTCATATTAAACTAGACACCGGAATGCATCGGCTTGGGTTTGAGGAACAGGATATCGATACCCTGATTGAGCAGCTCAAATCGAATCCTTCTGTTAAGATTGCATCTATATTCAGCCATCTGGTGGGGGCCGACGAAGCCGAACATAATGATTTTTCAAAGTCTCAGATAGACCGCTTTCAACGGATGTCTGATAAAATAATACAGGCCCTGCCTGCGGGTGAAACACCACCATTACGACACATCTGCAATTCGGCGGGTATTATCCGTTTTCCGGAGGCCCGTTTTGATATGGTACGCCTGGGTATAGGTCTTTACGGTGTAGAAGCTACCGGAACCGAGCAAAAATCTTTGCAGACCGTTGGAACACTTAAAACCATTATATCGCAGATTAAACACCTCAAAAAAGGAGAAACCATTGGTTATAGCCGTAAAGGTGTACTTGATAAAGACTCCCGCATTGCTACTATTGCCATTGGCTATGCCGATGGGTTCGACCGCGGTTTCAGTAAGGGTGTAGGCTATGTACTGGTTAATGGCACACGATGCCCCGTAATTGGTAATGTTTGTATGGACATGACCATGGTAGACGTAACAGAAGCCAGTTGTGAAGAGGGAGACGAGGTGATAATATTTGGTAAAGACCTGCCGATACATGAGCTGGCGGCCTCAATAGGAACGATACCCTATGAGATTCTGACTGGTGTGAGCGAACGCGTAAAACGTGTATTTTATAAAGAATAAGTATTCTGAAATCGTGATTTTTGCAATAGAACAGATGCTGTAAGTATATTTGTGAAATTAAAAATTCAACCTAAGTGAAAAAAATATCCATAATTCTCAGCGCAACTTTACTGGCTTTTTCCGGTTTCCGCAGTGATGATTTCAAACCTTACACTGAGCATATTCCGGGGCTTTCTCATGGGCTCGACATGGTACCCGTTCCGGCAGGCGAATTTACAATGGGCAGCCCTGCTACCGAAAAAGACCGCAAACCAGATGAAGGCCCTCAACACACTGTAAAGATTGATGCCTTCTGGATGGCTAAATTTGAAACCAGTTGGGAAATGTACGAAACCTTCTTTAACAAAGAACTGGAGGTGGCCGATACTAAAAACACACCCGAAGTGCAAAGCAGAGTAGGGGTAGTTGCCCGCCCGACACAACCTTATGTAGAGATGTCGTTCGGTCAAGGAAAAGAAAGTGGTTTTCCGGTTTGTAATGTTACACAGTTTGCTGCCAGAGCTTTCTGTAAGTGGCTATACGCCAAAACCGGGCATTTTTATCGCCTTCCGACAGAAGCAGAGTGGGAGTACGCCGCCCGTGCCGGTAGCAAGACTGCTTATTATTTTGGCGATGACGCCTCTCAGCTGAAAGACTATGGCTGGTTTTTTGATAACTCAGATGGCGCTTATAAAAAATCTGGTCAGAAAAAACCAAATGCCTGGGGCTTGTATGATATGTATGGCAACGTGGCCGAGTGGACATCTGACTTGTATGTGGCCGACTTCTACGGTAAACCTGAGGCTGCTAATAACCCTTATGTAAAACCAACGAAGCATTATCCGCACGTGATTCGTGGCGGACACTGGGACGACGACGCCGACAAACTCCGTAGCGCTGCTCGCAAAACGTCAACTCCTGAACTGAAACAACGTGACCCTCAGATTCCTAAGTCTGACTGGTGGTTGACCGATGCACCTTTTCTGGGTTTCAGGGTAGTAAGACCCGTAAAACAACCATCTAAAGAAGAAATAGAAGCATACTTTGCCCGCCCTCCTAAGGATATACCTTGATTTGGGAATGGGGCATTTAGTGAATTAGTGAATTAGTGAATGAGTGAATTAGTGAATGAGTGAATTAGTGAATGAGTGAATTAGTGAATGAGTGAATTAGTGAATGAGTGAATTATTGAATGAGCGGGCGGTGTTCCGCTGAATTAGTGAATGAGTGATTGGCTGAGTTGCAAATTAACAGATGGCGAGTTAGCACATACGAATAGCTATAAAATTAAATGGTGAATGCCTTGATAAAAATTATCGGCATTCACCATTTTTCCTGTTTTCCTCGCTGGGTCACCCAAATAAAAAATACAACTAATCATAAATGCTTGCTAGTCAGTTAATTAAAAATATTTCCTGCAAAAATCCAAGCACTTTTTGAAAAACCGAGGAAAACAGGTGAATGAGCGGGCGGTGTTCCGCTGAATTAGTGAATGAGTGATTGGCTGAGTTGCAAATTAACAGTTGGCGAGTTAGCACATACGAATTGCTATAAAATTAAATGGTGAATGCCTTGATAAAAATTATCGGCATTCACCATTTTTTTATGCTAATCAGGTATGAAATCAACTGATTGAGTTAAATTTATCACTCAATCACTCAATCACTCAATCACTCAATCACTCAATCACTCAATCACTCAATCACTCAATCACTCATTCAGCAGAACACCACCCGCTCAATCACTCAATTATCACCCCGCCACTGCTTGTTTTCTTTTTAGTATCAATGCGCTAATGAGTGTTACCAACAAGCCCACAGGTAGTATCTCAAAATAAGTAAAAGCAATAACCCCCAGGGGCGATTTATAAATGCCTGCCGATTGCTGTATCATGGCTATTTCTTCCTGTATATTAGCTGCTGTTTCTCCGCTGGCCTTTGCCTTTTCTATCATGCGGGTAGAATAAACCTCCATAAAATCAGGTACAAACACATAGTAGTCAATCGTCCAGACTACCACGTAAACCGTAGAAGCAACCAGGCTAATCAACAAACCCACTTTAAAGGCCTGCCCAAAACTGATAACACCGTTTTTGTGTTTGTCGCGGTAGTTTTTTATGCCCACAAAAACCAGCGAGAAAGCCAATAACATAGAGGCATACCCCACCCAGATACTGCCCTCAAACTGTTGTGTGGCATAGCAATATGCAGTTGAACAAACCATAAATGTAGACACAATTAGCCCTGCTATGAGTCCACTTACAAGTACAATTCTTTTCATAGTATTTTGTTTTATTTAGGTCGTAAAACTGGCATCAAAAAATCAATTTGGGCTCATACTTTTGGGTGATTTTGACTCTCGACCTGATTTTTCATACCAAAGTATGAGCATAATCAGGCAATAAGGCTCAGTCGCCTGGCTTTTTCTATGGCTTGGGTGCGCCTTTTTACATCCAGTTTTTCAAAGACGTTTGATGTATGCGTTTTTACCGTATTGAGCGAAACAAACAGTTTGCCGGCAATTTCCTGATTGCTTAGCCCGCTGGCCATCAATTCCAATACTTCCAGTTCCCTTTTACTCAAGCCTAAATCAAGTAGCAATGCTTCATTCAACTCAAATTCATCGTTGTTTTGTTTTGTTACCGGCTTTTCAATCAATTGCTCTACAATCTTAACTTCTACTTTAGGAGACATCAGTTTTAATGCCAGCCAAATGCCCAGGCCGGTAAATAAAAGGGCAATGGAGCCAATGTAAATTTCCATTGAGTGACTAAAAAGTATGAACCGCAGCTCTAGCCATTTCAGCAGAAACAGTAGTATGGCCAGGCTTACGCCATACATTACCGTTTGTTTATTTCTTATCAGAAATTCACGAATCATCATCAGTATGTTCAGGTATATTGCCCGGCTGCCGGGTATTCAGCAATTAGTTTTTTATTGATGGTCATGCCATGCTTTCCATGGCTTGTATTCCGAAATCCGGCGGTTTTGTCCCTTATTTTTGCCGGTCATTGGTTAAACCGTTAGTAAATAAAGGTTTCATTATGCTGAAATGCTTCATTTATAATGACCTATGCTGTTGTAAGTTATAATCAAAATTATCGATAATTAAATTGATTTTCAAGTAATTAAGAATCAGCGGCTTGACATTTTCCAAAAAAAAACATGAAAATTTCAGGAAATAAGATAAATTTGTTTTCTGAAAAATATCAACTCGTATAACCTCTCAAACAAATGAACACAAACTTTTCTCGCCGGGATTTTGTAAAGGCGTCTGCTGTAGTAGCAGGTGGATTGTCTGTTACCAGTCTTCCATTTGAGTCAGCAGCCAACTCTTCTGTTGATGATACCATCAAAATTGCTTTGATTGGTTGTGGCGGACGTGGAACAGGTGCGGCCATGCAGGCACTCTCTGTTAAGCAAAATGTGAAACTGGTAGCAATGGCCGATGCCTTCCGTGATAGAATAGACTCATGCTATAAAAACCTTACAACCGAAAAAGAACCCGGAAAAGGTGTAAAAAGTAAGATTGATGTACCTGAAGACCGTAAGTTTACAGGTTTTGATGGTTACAAACAAGCCATTGCATTGGCAGACGTAGTATTGTTGACAACCCCTCCGGGTTTCCGTCCAATTCATTTTGAAGAGGCGGTGCGCCAGGGCAAGCACGTTTTTATGGAAAAACCTGTGGCAACTGATGCCCCTGGTATCCGCCGTGTGTTGGCAGCGGCCGAAGAGTCGAAAAAGAAGAACCTGAAAGTAGTGGTTGGTTTGCAACGTCACTATCAGAAATCATATCTTGAGACTTACAACAAAGTTATCACAGAAGGTGCCATAGGCGATATCGTTTCTGCCCGTTGTTACTGGAATAACGATGGCGTGTGGGTAAATGAGCGCCAACCCGGCCAGACAGAGATGGAATACCAGATGCGTAACTGGTACTATTTTGTATGGCTTTGCGGCGACCACATCAATGAGCAGCACATCCATAACATTGACGTTATCAACTGGTTTAAAGGTGGGTACCCTACCGAAGCATTAGGTATGGGCGGACGCCAGGTAAGAACCGATAAAAAATTCGGTGAAATATATGACCACCACGCAATAGAATTTAAATATGCCGACGGCATGATACTGAACAGCTATTGCCGCCACCAGCCGGGTACGGTTTCTGACGTTTCGGAGCACCTGATTGGTACCAAAGGCCGTGCTACTGAGGGTAGAATTTATGACCTGAAAGGTAACAGTATCTGGAGACACAAAGGCGATGGTGATAAAAACCCGTACCAGGTAGAACACGATGTTTTATTTGATGCCATTGTGAACAACAAGCCTTTGAACGACGCCGAAAACGGTGCAAAAAGTACAATGACAGCTATTATGGGTCGCATGGCCAGTTATTCAGGTAAACGAGTGAAATGGGAAGAAGCCCTTAACTCTGAAATTAATCTGATGCCTGATAAATATACCTGGGATACGCTACCTAAAGTTTTGCCAGACAAAGATGGTTGGTATCCGATTCCGATGCCGGGTAAAACTAAGGCGGTTTAACGTAGAACGGAATGATATTCCGTTCTTCAGGCCTCAGGAGACCAGGTATCTGAATTAGAAACAATCAGACCTTATAAAACAATAAAACCTGCGAATCGTAAGATTGCAGGTTTTATTGTTTCAGGGTATTACGTTCTGTTTCTGGTTTACTTTACCAGTTCACCACTCAGGCGCAACAGTTGCAGTTCAGAAATCTTGATGTTAAACCGGGCATTGGTAAGGCGGTTTAAAGAGGTATTCAGGCTGCGTTGAGCTTCGTTTATTTCAAGAATGGTTGAGCCCCCCAATTTAAATTTCTCCAACGATATTTTCATGTTTTCATCAGCCACCTGATTATACTCTTCTTCCAGTTTCAGAATCTCCTTGTCAGTCTGGTATTGATTATAGGCTCTTATTAAATCGTTTTCCATTTGCACTATCCAATCCTGTTCCTGTGTTTTGGCAATTTCTGTATTAATCTTGGCTGTCTGTATCTGCCGGCGGACAATCTGACCGTTGAAAATATTCCAGGTTAAGCCTATACCGGTATTTAAACCGTAGTTCTGGTTATACAAAAATAAACCTGCATTGGTTTTGCTCAGTGAGTATCCCAGAGACGAGTTAAGCGTTACGCGGGGTAACTTGAACGATTCTGCCTCTCTTTGCTGGATGATAGTAATATCTGTTGATTTTCTCAAAGCCTGCAAGTTTTTATTGGCAGTACGGGCTCTGCTTCTGAGTTCTTCCTGCGAAGGGTCAAAAGTAAGTTCTACAACCTCCTGCACGTCAAAGTTCAGGTTTGGGTCTCTGGCCAGCAGGTTGTTCAGAGCAACCTTCGCATTTCTCATGTCTGTTTTAGCCTGTATTAACAAGCTGGTCTGTGTGCCTATATCAGTTTTAGACTGCAGATAATCCAGTTTAGAACCCTTACCGAATTCCCAGCGTTGCTGTGTAATGTTCAGGCGCTCTTCATAATACTTAATAATAGTTTCAAGAAAACGCACCGTTTGTTTCTGGCGCATTATTTCATAATAAGCTGCCATTACATTAGCCATTGTGTTTTCCATGGCAATGCGCGTCTGAATCTGGCTTAACTGGTTCTGGTTCTTCAGCCGGTCATAGATGGCATACATGCGTTTGCCGTCATAAAGTGTCCATGTAAAGGCCACGTTGGCAGAAGGCGTAAGGTTGGTACCAAAACGGTTGGTTTCACTACCGTTGGCCAGTTTCTGTTTAACTTCGTTAAAGGCAGTACCTGCATTGGTGTTTAGGTCTACTCTGGGTAGCATACCTGCATTGCCTTTAAAAACCTGTGTTTCTGCTGCTTTTTGTTGTAAAGCTGCAATTTTAACATCAAAGTTTTTTTCCAGCGCCAGGCTTACGGCGTTTTCCAGTGTCAGTACTTCCTGTGCAATTGATGATTGGGCAACGAATAATAGAAGAATAATAAAATTTTTCACGTTGTTATATTTTATCTGAGTTTCATTGGTTCAGGTTAAGTATTGGCTAATGAAACTATAGTAATGATGCTTCTGAAATTTAATGCTGGCTTTAGCCATTCATTAATAAATTAGGCAATTGAATCTTTATAGTTGAAAATACTTAGCCGGGGGGCTTACCCCCGGCTAATATCAGGCTACTTCATGTTCAGAATCGTAGGCGATTTTTTCAATCTGTTTCATGCGTTCGTAGTTTTTAGAACGCGACAAGAATGAATAGATGGCCGGAATTACATATAAAGTAAGAACCAGCGAGAACAACAAACCACCCATAATAACAATACCCATCGACATCCGGCTTCTACCGGCTGCGCCCAATGCAAATGCAATTGGTGCAGCGCCCAGCACGGTGGCGAAGGTGGTCATCAGAATAGGGCGGAAACGCATGGCCGCTGCTTCAATAACTGCTTCTTTTATGCCCATGCCCTTTTCGCGTAGCTGATTGGCAAATTCTACAATCAGGATACCGTTCTTGGTTACAAGACCTATGAGCATAATCATACCAATCTGGCTGAAAATATTCAATGTCTGGTTAAAATACCATAAAGAGAACATTGCACCGGCCACGGCAAGTGGTACGGTAAGCATAATAATGAAAGGGTCAACGAAACTTTCAAACTGGGCAGCCAGAATCAGATAAACCAAAACAAGCGCAAGAATGAAAGTATATAATGTATTGGATGAACTTTCGGCGAAGTCGCGCGATGAACCTGAAAGCGCCGTTCTGATTGACTCATCATTCAGACGGTCTCTGATGGCATCCATTGCTTTAATACCGTCACCGATGGTTTTACCAGGCGCAAGACCCGCAGAAACCGTGGCGCTCATATACCGGTTAAAGTGGTATAATTGTGGCGGGCTGCTTTGCTCTTCAGTTTTTATGATGTTATCCAGCTGAATCATTTCACCCAGATTATTCTTTACGAAAGTACTCTTCAAATCAAGAGGTTCGTCACGATTGGCGCGGTCAAACTGACCAATAACCTGATACTGGCGGCCGTTCATGGTAAAGTACCCGAAACGCTGCCCTGCAAAAGACAATTGCATATTTTGCGCCACATCAGATACCGAAATACCCATGCTTTTGGCTTTCTCGCGGTCAATGGTTACTTCCAGCTCTGGTTTATTAAATTTCAGGTTCATGTCAGACACCACAAACGTAGGGTCTTTAGATACCTCATCCATAAACTTAGGCATGTATTCGCGCAGTTTCCCAAAATCAGGCGCCTGAATTACATATTGCACCGGCAACCCTCCGCGGGCATCAACCGAAATGGTTTGTTGCTGAATAGCAAAAGACCGGGCATCAGGCATACCTTTCAGCTTTTTGGTTACAAAATCTACTATTTCCTGCTGCGAGCGTTTCCTGTCTTTTTTGTCTTTCAATGCCACGCGTACCATACCTGTATTAGGTGAACCCGAACCCGAAAAGCCGGGTGCTGTGATGGTCATGATACCTTTGGCTTCCGGAATAGAATCCTGCAACATTTTACCCATTTTCAACATGTAGTTGTCCATGTATTCAAAAGAAGAGCCTTCGGGGGCTGTGGCAGAAATACGGAACCAGTTGCGGTCGTCAAGTGGCGCCAACTCCTGCTGAATGTCTTTGCCGAAGAACCAGATAATCCCCATCGTTGCGAACAGAATAGGCACAGCCAGCCAACGCATTTTCATAAAGCCTTTCAGGCGTTCACGATAACTGTTAATCATGTTCTCAAAAAACGGCTCTGTTTTTTCATAAAACCACGAGCGTTTGTGGTCTTTTCTTACCAGATAAGCATTAAGCATCGGGGTAAGTGTCAAAGACACAAAGGCGGATATCAGAACCGCCGAGGCAAGCACAATACCAAATTCACGGAACAGCTTACCTACAAAACCCTGCATGAAAATAACCGGTAAGAATACCGACGCAAGCGTAATGGAAGTAGAGATAACGGCAAATATGATTTCATTAGACCCCTTAATGGCGGCCTCAATGGGTTTCATGCCTTCTTCAATCTTCTTATAGATGTTTTCAGTTACAACTATACCGTCGTCAACCACAAGACCGGTTGCCAGTACGATAGCCAGTAGCGTTAGCACATTAACCGAGTAACCCAGCAGATACATCACGAAGAATGTACCTATCAATGAAACAGGTATGTCTATCAATGGTCTTACGGCAATAATCCAGTCGCGGAAGAAAAGGAAAATGATAATCACAACCAGCACAATGGCAATAATCAGGGTTTCGCCTACCTCTTCCACCGAGTTTTCTATGAAAACGGTATTGTCAAGCAATACGTCCATTTTATAATCTTTGGGCAGGTCGCGCTTAATTTCCTCTACTCTTTTCTTGATTTCTTTTGAAATCTCCAGGTAGTTAGAACCCGGCTGAGGGACAATAGCCAGACCAATCATCGGGATTCCGTTGAGGCGAAGAATCGTTTCTTCGTTCTCCGGCCCAAGCTGAATGGTGCCAATATCTTTAAAGCGGATGATTTTATCGCCAATTGTTTTTACAATCAGATTTTCAAAGTCAGTTTCGTTTTTAAAACGTCCAACTGTTTTTACGGTTAGTTCGGTGTTGTCACCTG
Organism: Emticicia sp. 21SJ11W-3; assembly: GCF_024138715.1. Classification (GTDB taxonomy): domain Bacteria; phylum Bacteroidota; class Bacteroidia; order Cytophagales; family Spirosomataceae; genus Emticicia; species Emticicia fluvialis. Next base: position 3,905,730 of record NZ_CP092074.1, on the reverse strand, counting down.
CCAGCTTACCGCTAGGCAGCTCTACGTTTTCGCGGTCAAGCGCCTGCTTTACATCCTGGGTGGTTACACCCTGCGACGCCATACGGGTTGGGTCCATCCAAAGGCGCATGGCATATTTTTTCTGCCCCCATATCATTACCGAGCTAACACCTTGAATAGTTTGCAGACGTTGAGCTACCACGTTTTCGGCCATGTCACTCACCTCCAGGTGGGTACGGGCTTCACTCTGAAGCAACATACTCATGATAGGGTCTGAGTTGGCATCGGCTTTAGATACAACCGGAGGGGCATCAATATCTTGTGGTAACTGGCGCACAGCACCCGATACCTTGTCGCGTACGTCGTTGGCAGCACGTTCCATGTCTACGCCAAGCTCAAACTCAACCGTAATCTGGCTTGAGCCGACGTTTGAAGAAGAGCTGATAGATTTGATACCCTCAACGCTGTTCAGCGCTTTTTCAAGGGGTTCGGTAATCTGAGACTCAATGATATCTGCATTGGCTCCGGCATAGGCAGTTCTGACCGACACCACCGGCGGGTCAATAGACGGGTACTCACGTACACCCAGATAAGTATAACCAATAACACCAAATAAGATAATGATGAGGTTCATCACTATGGCTAAAACCGGGCGTTTAATGGATATGGTTGATATAGACATATTTTTACGAATTTCAATTCAATGCTAAAAACCTTATTTTACAACCTGTTTTACTTTTACAGGAGCATCTTTTTTCAATGCCATTATACCACTCACAATCAGCGAGTCTCCGGGTACCAGTCCGCTCGTAATCTGAATACTTTTGTCGGTACGCAAGCCTGTTTCAACCATTTTTTCGGTCACTTTCCCATCTTGCATTACATATACCTTTTTACCTTTCAGAATAGGAATGATGGCTTCTGTTGGAACCATAATTGCTTGCGATATATCAAGGTCTACGGTTACTTTTACAAACATACCGGGTATAAGTCTGTCATTAGGGTTCTGAGCAATGGCTCTAACTTTCAGCGTGCGCAGGTTCGGGTCAATTTTAGGGTCAATGGCATTAATAGTGGCAGTGTAAATCTGGCTTTGCCCTTCTACTTCAAACTTAACCGCTGAGCCTAGCCTTAACTGAGTTGAGTATTTTTCAGGAACAGCAAAATCAATTTTTACCGGATTGGTCTGTACCAGTGTGGCAAGGCTGATACTTGGCGTTACATAAGCACCAAGGCTGACATTTTTGAAACTTATTTTACCTGCAAACGGGGCTTTAAGAACTGTTTTGTCCAGGCTGGTTTCTATAAATTCCTTATCGGCAGCAAGGGTATTCAAGGTGTTAGAAGTAATTTCATACTCCTCGCGGCTGATCGCATTAATTTCAAGTAATTTTTTCTGGCGGGCATCGGTTTGTTTAGCCAGCTCAATCTGGTAGTTTAGTTTCTTCAACTGTGCCTGTAAGTCGTTATCTCTTATTTTGGCAATTGTTTGCCCTGCGGCAACGCGGCCACCTTCTTTAATGGTAAGAGAAACGATTCTGCCAGATGCCTCGGGCATTAGCTGTACTTCTTCGTTTGGAAACACCGTACCCGGCGACGTAACGGCGTTGTCAAGCTGTGCAAAACCTGTTACAAAAATATTTACGGCTGTTGCAGGGCCACCACCACCGGGGCCTTTGGCACCTCCTTTGTCACCCCCTTTGCCGGCGCCACCGCCACCACCGGGCCCCCCGGCCATTTTATCATCAGGTTTGCTGAATAAGAAAATTTTGCCTAGCACTAAAACTACAATAATTGCAACAATGGTAAGTATGGTACGCATAGAACGCATTTTAAGATTTTTCTTTTTAGAGAGAGTTAGTAAATAAAAGGTATAAGTATTTAATAAACGGCTAGCGTATGTAAAAGGTTATGGATTATATTAATATGCCCAACTGAATTTCAACGCTATAATTCACGAAGTTAAATGATAAATGTCATTGTCTGATTAAATAAACGACAAATTAGTCTAATTTGACGACTATTCATTGAAAAACGTATCATAAGCATAAATGCCCGGTTTTAAGCATAAAATCAGTATTAAGAGAACATAAATAAATGCTTAAATTTAAAACTGAAAGGTGGCTTTTGAATAGCTTTTTTCAACCGGCAGATTTATTGGCCTGTAAGCCCCTTTATGTGGTTTTTGGCAGGCTACACTATAAAATACCGTATGGCCATTTCGTAACCTTTCAAGCCCAGGCCGCAAATCATGCCTTTGCATCGGCTGGTAAGGTAAGAATGATGCCTAAATGCCTCGCGGGCATGTATATTAGAGATGTGCACCTCTACTGCCGGGGTTTTAATGGCCGATAGGGCGTCGGCAATGGCAACTGATGTATGCGTGTAAGCGCCTGCATTGATAATGAGGCCATCAAATGCTACCTGACCATAGCCGGCTTCATGAATTTTGTCAATAATGCTGCCTTCGTGGTTAGACTGATAATAATGAAGTTCAATATCAGGAAATAACTGCTTTAGTTCGGCTAGATAATCCTCAAAAGTCTGGCTTCCATAAATATGTGGCTCTCTTTTACCAAGCAGATTCAGGTTGGGTCCGTTAATTATAATTATTTTCTTCATCAGAAAAACAATTGAATAGATGATTGAGTATTTTTATGGCAAGTTACGAAAACCATTCGTGTTTACTGTATAAAAATTACGGTTTTGAATTGGCCCATCTATATTCAACATTTTAAGAATTACCTTCGGCTGGAGCGGTCTATGTCCGAAAACTCCATTGAAGCCTACTTAAGAGATGTTGAAAAACTAAGCCAGTTTGCCGCCATGACCGACCATAATCCGGGTCCGGAGCAAATCAACGATCAGGATATTTCTGATTTTCTGGCCTACATCAATCAATTCGGGCTTACGGCCACTTCTCAGGCGCGCATTTTATCTGGTATCAAATCTTTCTACAAATATCTGGCGCTTGAAAACCTCATCAAAACAGACCCCACCCAGTTAATTGAAGGCCCTAAAACCGGCAGGAAACTTCCAGACACGCTGTCGTTTCCTGAAATTGAGCAAATGCTGGGCATAATTGATATGTCTACGAATGAAGGCACCCGAAACAGGGCAATTCTGGAAGTGCTATATAGTTGCGGCGTGAGGGTGTCTGAACTGGTTGATTTGAAACTAACCAATTGTTACTTTGATATTGGTTTTGTGCGTGTAATTGGTAAGGGCAATAAAATGAGACTGGTACCCATTGGGCGAGACGCCGTTAAGTTTACCAATATTTATCTTGAAACGGTAAGGAATCATCTGGATATCAAGCCTGACGCACAGGATGTGGTTTTTCTAAATCGGCGGGGACGGCCTTTAACTCGGGTAATGATTTTTCTGATAATAAAAGAACTGGCCGAACGTGCAGGTATTCATAAAAGTATTTCGCCACATACTTTCAGGCATTCTTTTGCTACGCATCTCATTGAGGGCGGGGCAGACCTCCGCGCCGTGCAGGAAATGCTGGGGCATGAGTCAATTACTACCACCGAGATATATACACACCTCGACAGAGCGTTTTTGCAGGAAACCCTCCGGAGTTATCACCCCCGGGAGGATTCGCACCCCAAACAATAAGAAATGATTAAATCCGTAAAACAGATGAATATGAACCAACACAAAATTGTTACCCTTACAGCCAGCCCTGCTGTTGACAAAAGCACCAAATTTGCCGGCCTGGTGGCCGAGCAAAAAATAAGATGTGACGCGCCACAGTATGACGCAGGCGGCGGAGGTATTAATGTGTCAAAGGCCATTAACCGGCTGGGGGGCAATAGCCTGGCCGTTTTTACGGCGGGCGGGGCCTCAGGCGATATGCTGCAGGAATTGATAAAGCACGAAGGTATTGATTGCCATATTGTAAAAACCGCCAGCGAAACCCGTGAAAATTTTATTGCAGTAGATACCAACACCAATGCCCAATATAGATTTGGTATGCCTGCTCCAATGGTTACAGAAGCCGAAACGGCGGCTTTATTAAAAGCCATTGAGGCACTGAAACCCGATTATCTGGTGGCCAGCGGCAGCCTTCCGGCAGGGGTTGATAACGATTTCTACGAAAAAGTAGCAGCTATTGCTAAAAAAACCAACTCAAGGCTGGTAGCAGATACGTCTGGCATACCTTTAGAAAAAGCCATTGAAGAAGGCGTTTATCTGTTAAAACCGAACCTGAGCGAGCTTGCCAGGCTTGTAAAAACTGATAAACTGGAAATTAATGAAGTAGATGACGCAGCTACCGAAATTATAGCCAAAGGGAAATGTGAAATTGTGGTGGTGTCGCTGGGGCCGCAGGGTGCTATTCTGGTTACTGCTGATACCTGCAGGCACGTGCCTGCGCCGTCTGTTCAGAAAAGAAGTACCGTAGGTGCCGGCGACAGCATGGTTGGGGGTATGGTATGGGCTTTGTCTGAGGGTAAAAGTGTGATAGAAATGCTGCTCTGGGGTGTAGCCTGTGGGTCGGCGGCTACTATGAACGATGGCACCCAACTGTTTAAAAAAGAAGACGCAAATAAATTATATAACTGGTTAGTAACTTATGAAAAAAAATATCAGACTCGCCATCATTAGTATGTTGCTTATGGCTAATCAGGCTTTCGGACAGCTCATGCACTCGCATAACGATTACGAACATGCAAGACCGTTTTATGATGCCTATGACCTGGGGTTTGACTCAATTGAGGCCGATTTGTATCTGAAAGACGGAGACCTGTATGTGGCCCATGACTGGAAAAACATTGCAGAAGACCGCACTTTCAAAGCTTTGTATCTGGAGCCCCTTCTAGCACGGATAAAAGCCAACAAAGGCTATGCCTACCCGGATAAGAAAAAGCTTTATCTGCTGCTGGATCTGAAAAAAGATGGCAGGTTGATAATGGCAGAACTGGAAAAACTGCTGAAACCACATAGAAAAGAACTGAAACACGTACAGATTACCATAAGTGGCGACATGCCCAAGCCGGAAGAATTTGAGCAGTACGACAAACTTTTTTACTTTGACGGCCGGAAAACAACGGTTTATTCTGATAAAGCCTACAAACGTGTAGACATGGTGAGCGCCAGCTTTACAGATTTTGGCAAGTACTGGCCCGGTAAGCAGGAGATGCCCGAAGAAACCTACCAGAAAATAAGTGAGTTTGTGATGTTTAACCATGCGAGAGGAAAAAGGGTAAGGTTATGGGGTACTGCCAATACATTGCTGACGTTTGAGACATTAAAAAAACTAGGTGTTGACTTTATCGGTACTGATGATTTGCAGTTACTGAATAATTTTGTATTAAAATAAGATTTTATTTCATTACTTTTGTATGCTGAAACACCAGGCGCTGGTAAGCTGCCCGGTTTTTTAGTTTAGCCTGATTGCTGGCTTTGAGTGAATAAGGGTTCAACCGGAGAGTTTTTCAACTTCTTCCGTTTCTGCTTGCTTATTCTTAAGCGATAAAACTATAAACTGTTAAAGATTATTAATTGCTAAACTTGAGTTAAGAATATTTAAACTACAGGTAAAGACATCATGCTTAACCGAATTCTACCCAGAATTTGATCGGTTACATGTTGCCCTATCTCAGCCCAAAATGATTACTAATGTCCGTTTTTACCAAACAGTTTAACATTCTGGTTGTTGAGGATAACCCGGATGACGTTTTCCGTGTAGAAAAATATCTTTCTGACGGCGTACTTAATAATCAGGTCTTTTATGTCAGAAGCCTGGCTGAAATGAAAGTTCAGCTGCTGGCAAGCAAACCCTTTGATATTATTCTGTTTGTTGTAGATGCCAATTGCTATAATGCTGAAGAAAGGCTGCAAGAGGCCCTGAGCTCGTCTATGGACCTGCCCGTTATCATTATCAGCGATTCGGTCGATAAAAACTTTAGTATCAGAAGCCTTTCTATGGGTGCCGCCGATTTTCTATTCAGACCCGAACTGAGCGCTTCGCTTCTTTACAAAAGCATTCTTTACAGCCTTGAACGCAAAAAAAATCTCATCTCACTCAGGGAGTCAGAAAAACGTTACAAAGAATTGTTTCATCTGAACCCGGTACCTATGTGGGTATATGAAATTAATTCATTTCAGTTTCTGGATGTAAACCAGGCGGCCATTGATTATTACGGGTATTCTAAAGAAGAGTTTCTGAAAATGAATATTCTTGACATCCGCCCTAAAGTAAACATACCAGAAGTAATTGCGCTCATAAACGACTTTAAGAATGAAGGGAAGCGGCTTAAGCGGATTACCCGACACCTGAAAAAGAACGGAGAGATTATTCATGTTGAAATTGCAGGTAACATGATTGATTTCTCGGGCAGAAAAGCAAGATTAGTGTTGTCGACAGACATAACAGAAAAGCTGAAAGCCGAAAACGCACTGCGTATCAGCGAACAACGTTTCAGGGCATTGGTACAGGAAGGTGCCGACCTGATGACAATTATTGACAACGACTTTACTTTTCAGTACGTAAGCCCTAATCATGAATCTATACTGGGCTATTCACCTGATACCTTAATACACCAGAATGCCTTCAGCTTTATACATCCTGATGATGCCCCCAGGGTTTCAGCCGCAGCTAAGGGGCTTAGGCTGCAAGGCAGCATTACAATTGCGCCTTACCGGGTTATGCATACCAATGGTAGCTGGGTCTGGATGGAAACCACCATTACTAATCTGCTGAAAGACCACACGGTGCGAGGAATTGTTTCCAATTCGAGAGACGTAGGAAAAAGACTGGAATATGAGCGAATGCTTCGCGAGTCTAACGAGCGTTATGCGGCTGTGGCTCAGGCAACAAGCGATGCCATCTGGGATTATGATTTACGGGTGAAACGTACTTTTGTTTCGGGCGACGGCTACCTGAAGTTATTCGGGTATCCGGTAGTAAATGATTACCTGGAAGCCAATTTCTGGGAAGACCACATACATCCTGATGATGCCTGCCGAGTGAAGAAGGAAATTGAGGTGGCTTTAACCGGAAAAAATGAGCAGTTTGCTGTTGAGTATCGTTTTCAACGTGCCGACGGCGACTACGTGTATGTATTAGAGAGGGCATTTGTTATTTACGAGCAAGACCAACCCATACGTATATACGGTGCCAAACAAGATATAACCAGCAGAAAGTACCACGAAACCATGCTGGAAATAGAGCGGGAAATTTTTGAGATTAATGCCACCGGAGACGTGCCATTTGAGCGCATTCTTGAAAAACTGACTGTTGAGATTGAGCGTCTTATTACCGGTGCCATTTGCTCTGTAGTAATGCTGGACGAAGAAAACAGAATCAACAAAGTTGCGGGTAGCTCTGTTCCTGCAGAATTCTCAAAGGCGATAGACGGGCTGGCCATCGGGCCACGTACAGGCTCGTGCGGTACTGCCATGTGGCGCGGCGAAAAAGTAATTGTTACAGATATTGAAACCGATGTACTTTGGGAAGATTTTCGGGTGCTGGCTGCTGCATTTAACTTTAAAGCGTGCTGGTCGGTGCCATGTAAAAAAAGCAATGGGGTGGTGTCAGGCAGTTTTGCTACTTACTATACTACCCCAAAGTCTCCGAAAGACCACGAAGTTAAATTCATTGAGAGAGCAGCCAACCTTGTAGGTATTTTGCTCGACAACCGCGAGGCCGGTGAAAAGCTGAGGAGGTCTAAAGAGAGATATGATATTGTGATGAAAGCCACCAGCGATACCATCTGGGATATGGACCTTACCAGAAACCGCATCACCTATAACAAAGGGATTAACAAGGTTTTTGGATACCCGCCAGAATATGTTCAGGTAAATGATGCCCGCCTGTGGTGGGAACAAACCGTACACCAGGAAGACAAGAAGAAAGTATATGATTTTCTTAATAATGTATTTGAAAAAAAACAATCAAACATAAAGTTAGAGTACCGTTTCCGCTGTGCCGACGGCTCATATAAATATGTATATGACCGCGGTTTTATTATGTTAGACGAAGAGAAGAACCCTGTAAGAATCATTGGCGCTATGCAGGATATAACCCGCCAGAAAGAAGAAGAAAACCGGTTGAGGCAATTGGAGTCTGTTATTACAAACACAAAAGATGCGGTTCTCATTGCCAATACAATTGGTAACGACAGCGCCAACCCAATTATAATATATGTAAACGATGCCTGCGCTCTGATGACAGGCCACACACCCGGCGAACTGATTGGTCAACCCCTGCTGGCTTTTTTGAGGCAGAGCCCAAGCGTAGCAGAGTTAAGCAAATTGGAAGAGGCATTTATTAAATGTGAACACTGTGAGGTTGAGCTGAAAAACCAAAGAAAAAACGGTGAAGATTTCTGGATGAATGTATCTGTGGCACCGGTGGCAGACCCCGGCGGAAGGTTTACCCACTGGATTTCTATACAGCGAGACATAACCGATAGAAAACAGCGGGAGCTTGAAAAAGAGCAGTTAATAAAGGAATTGAACCAAAGCAATGAAGATTTAAAACACTTTTCATATATAACTTCTCATAATTTTAAGGCACCTTTGTCAAATCTTATCGGATTTCTTAATATTGTTGACGAAATGTCTATCGATAACCCTGTATTGTTACAGATTATTCAGGGTTTCAGGGTTTCAACACATTTGCTGAATGATACCATCAGCGATCTTATTGATATTCTGGTTATCAGAGACAACGGTTCAATCGAGATTGGCCATGTGCGGTTCGATAAGATTATGAAAAAGGTATTAACACAACTGAATTATCAGGTGGAAGAATCAGAAGCAGAAATTACTACTGACTTCAGCATGGCACCCGCAGTGGTGTTCAACGATACTTACCTTGAAAGCATTTTGATGAATCTGACCACCAATGCAATCAGATATCGGTCATACTCCCGAAAAGTAAAAATAAACATTAAGACAAAATATGAAGGAGATTTTGTTATTTTGACTTTCGAAGACAATGGAATTGGTATTGACATGAAGCGACACCGTGAAAAAATGTTTGGTTTGTACCAGCGGTTTCATGACCGGCCCGATAGTAAAGGCATGGGTTTGTACCTGGTTAAATCACAACTTGAAGCATTGGGTGGCGCTATTGATGTTGAAAGCAAAATTGATTGCGGTACCATGTTTATTTTAAAATTTAAAGTTAGGTATGATAAACAAGCTACTTTGCATTGATGATGACATGACCACATTGATGCTCATTAAAATGGTGACTGAAAAATCAGCTTTTACGAAAGAGGTGATTACAGCATTAAGTGGTAAAGAAGCTCTTGACTACTATAAAACGCTGCTTGATAAGCCCGAAGAAGACACATCAGACTACCCGAGCCTGGTCTTTCTTGATGTAAATATGCCTGTTATGAGCGGTTGGGAGTATCTTGATGAATTTGTGGCGGAGCTATACCCCAGGTTCCCGGATACGAAAGTAGTTATTTTGTCGTCGTCTACTAATCCTTTCGATAAAGAAAAAGCCAAGCAATATCCAATCATTATTGGTTATATATCTAAGCCTATCACCACCGACCTCCTCAGAAAACTGGTTAAGAAATAAGCATTATTTGTTAAATTTGCGGTGTTAATATCTGCCGGGTATGGGCAACCACCAAATTTATTCAGCAAATGATTGTCTTTTCTTCTATATCAGCCATACAGTCTTTCTTAAAAAATCAGCAAAAAGCTGGTAAAACAATTGGCTTTGTGCCTACCATGGGGGCGCTTCATGCAGGTCATATCTCTTTGATTGAGGCTTCGAAACAAGAAAACAACCTGACGGTCTGTAGTATTTTTGTGAACCCCACACAATTTAATAATGCCGACGACCTTAAGAAATATCCGCGCACACTTGAGGCAGATAATGAGATGCTTGAGGCAGCAGAATGCGATGTTGTATTTGCCCCATCGGCCGATGAAATGTATCCGGCCTTACCTCTGATGAAGTTTGACTTTGGTATTCTGGAAACAGTAATGGAAGGCAAATTCCGTCCCGGTCATTTTAATGGCGTAGGAATAGTGGTTTCCAAACTTTTTAATATCGTAAAGCCAGATAAAGCCTATTTCGGGCTGAAAGACCTGCAACAAGTAGCGGTTATCAGAAGAATGGTAGCAGATTTGAGTTTCGACCTCGAGATTGTTCCCTGTGCAACACTTCGTGAGGCAGACGGTCTGGCTATGTCATCCAGAAACAGACGGCTGTCAGCCGAAGGCCGTCAATTAGCACCCAACATTTACAAGGCCTTGCAGTTAGCTAAAGAAAAACTTCAAGAAGGCGCATCTTCGTCAGAAACTCAGTGCACCATTGACACTTTTTTTAAAACTATACCGGCCATTGAGCCTGAGTATTTTGAAATTGCTGATTTTGATACACTTGAACCAATAAGCCAGGCCGGTGAACCAGGAAAAACTGCCATTTGCGTGGCGGCTTTTCTGGATGGAGTAAGGCTGATTGACAATATCGTGTTCTGATTCCAAAGACAATCAGTCTTCCGGAAATGGCACAAAAACAAAACCGGCAAATTCGTTTTCAATCACAAAAAGGCAACAGTATTCCTCAGGGTTTTTATAGTTTTCTTTAAACAACTCTACCGACTCTTCACCAATTAGATTGCGTTGCACAAATTCATCAAGAAATGAGGCTTTGTAATCAAACTTGGTCTTGAAGTCTCCCCGGCCGAAAAGTAACTGACCTACTTCAACAGGTGTGCGGGTTACTACAAAAACTGGGTGTTCAGAAAACCCACGTTTACGAATCTGATAAGATGCTTCTTTCAGGTGATCGGCCACAATGATAAAATCTTCTGAAATCTTACCCATTATTTTTTTGTCTAATTCGGGCGAATTAGCGTCGTCAAGTATTGTATTTTCGTTTGAATGGTTAATCATGTCTTTTTTTTACTGATTGATTGAACGATTGCACTGATAAATAAAATTGCCTTTACCGACAATCTTTTACATTCTGGCCGCAATTAGCAGGCCAAGGTCTTTATAGCGCAGGTTAAACCTTTGCGCCAGCGGAAGGTTGGTAAGGCTGCCTTTGTAGCTATATACCCCTTTGGTAAACCATTGTTTGGCAAAAATCATTTCTTCAATGCCGCCTACTTTGCCTGTTTTAAGTAAAAAAGGTGTAAAAACATTGCTCAGGGCAATGCTGGCCGTATGCGCCACACGAGATGCAATGTTGGGTACACAATAATGGGTTACACCGTATTTCTGGAATGTAGGCTGCTTGTGAGTTGTCATTTCTGAGGTTTCAAAACAACCGCCCTGGTCAATAGATACATCAATAATAATAGAGTTTTTCTTCATGGCCGAAACCATTTCTTCTGTTACAACTACCGGAGCTATGCCGTCTTCGGCGCGCATGGCGCCAATTACCACGTCAGCGCCCGACAATTCGGCACCCAGTGTTTCAGAATCAATAATAGAAGTGTAAATCTGTTGCCCAATGGTATATTTTATTCTTTGCAGCCTGTAAATGTGCTGGTCGAAAACCTTTATTTCTGCCCCAAGTGCATAAGCGGCACGTGCGGCATATTCGCCAACGGTGCCTGCCCCGAGTATAACCACCTTGGTAGGCGGCACGCCGGTAATACCACCCAGAATAATCCCTCTTCCGTTGTGTACGCTGCTTAACAATTCTGCCGCAACCAACATTACTGTGTTTCCGGCAATTTCGCTCATGGCCCTTATAATGGGCAAGCCGCCAACTTTGTCCTGAATTAGCTCAAAAGCAATACCGGTTATTTTTTTCTCATTCAGTCGTTCAAAATATTTCCTGTCAAGATTGGGTACATTCAATGCCGATATCACCGTCTGGTCTGTTTTCAGATACTCGGTTTCTTTTTCGGTAAGCGGCTCTATTTTAAGTATAATATTGGCCTCAAAAACTTCCGCCTGCGAGTAGACAATTCTGGCTCCGGCTTCGCTGTACTCGTTGTCGGTAAACTTGGCGGCATCGCCAGCGCCACTTTCCAGAATTACCTCATGGCCATTTCTTACAAGCAGGCTTACGGCATCAGGGGTAAGGGCAATGCGGCTTTCCTGCAGCGATGTCTCCCTTGGCAGGCCAATAAATAGGCTTTTATCTCCCTTTTTTATCATCTCGGGCGACTCCTGCGTGTAAAGCACCGATTGCCTTGCTAGTTCAGAAACAGATTGGCCTGTCATAGGTTAGTTATTATTTAGTTTGCTACGTTGTATTAATTCAACCACAAATTTCGGCTTTTTTCATCAATAACCGATAGCCGTATTGTATAACAATTTTCAGGCAGAAGAGATTCTACTTTTTCGGCCCATTCAAGCAGGCATATATTGCCCGAATCGAAATATTCTTCCACCCCGAAATCAAGCGCTTCCGATTCCCGCTTAAGTCGGTAGAAATCAAAGTGGTAAACGGTGTTACCTGTGGCAGTGAGGTATTCATTTACAATGGAGAAAGTAGGGCTTTGTACAGCCCCTGTAATGCCCATTCTGCCTCCTATAGCCTTAATGAGTGTGGTTTTACCGGCGCCCATTTCGCCTTCAAATATCCAGATAGTCCTTCCGTTTGCCTTGCCAATAATAGTGTCGGCAGTGCTGTCCAGATCATGAATGGTATATGTCATAAATTTAATACCCGTTAAGTAATCAATACAAAAATCGCATAAATCCATGAAATATTCCAATCGGTTGGTATTTAATAAATTTCTGAAAGAAAATTTACTTTTTCTGGCTTCAAAATATGTTTTTATGTTGTTTTTTCATGAACTTTGTTAAACGAAAACTACGCCCCCGTGTGGTTATCCTTTCACTTTTTCCCAATTCCTTTTTTTGTAAGTTTTTTTTATGTTTCAGGACCGCAAGCAGGTAATCCTAGGCGTTTTCTTTGCTATTTGTGCTGTTTACCTGTCAAGGTTGTTATATCTGCAGGTGATAGACAAAACCTACCATTCGGTAGGGTCAACAAATGCCATCAGAAAAGAATGGCAGGTGCCTGTTCGCGGACAGATCTATGACCGTAACGGTAATTTGCTGGTGGCTAATGAAGACGTCTACGATATGTATGTGGTGCCGGGCAAAGTAAAAAAACTGGATACTTCTATGTTTTGTGCTTTGCTGGGTATAACCAAAAACTACATAGACAGCACCATGGCAGCGGCCCGGTCATATTCGCGCAACAGGGCGTCGTTGTTTCTACGGCAATTGTCTAAAGAAGATTACGCGAGGGTGTCTGATGCCATGCTTAATTTTCCGGGGTTTTCGTTTGAGTTGTCTTTTTTTCGAACCTATCCGGCGCATACGATGGCCAATGCCTTAGGGTATATTGGCGAAATAAGTAAAAAGGCTTATGAGAATCAGGAAGTGGAGTATTACAGGCGTGGAGACTATGTGGGCATAACCGGCCTTGAAAAACAATATGAAATGGAATTGAGAGGAAGGCGAGGTGTAAAATTTACGATGATGAACGTAAAAGGAGAATTTAAAGGCTCTTATGCTGATGGCAAGTATGATACACTGGCTGTAATTGGTAAAAATTTATACACGTCTATTGATATAGAGGTACAGCAACTGGCCGATAGCCTTTTTAATGGTAAAACCGGCTGCGCCGTTGCCATTGAGCCATCAACAGGCGAGATTCTGGCTATGGGTTCTTACCCTTACTACGACCCCAACATACTGTCTGGAAAACAGTTTGCCAGAAATTTTAAAGAATTATACAGGAATCCGGACAAACCACTGAACGACCGTGTGGCAACCGGTTTTTTCAGACCCGGCTCTACGTTTAAGCTTGTGCAGGCACTGGTAGCCCTGCAAATGGGAGCCATCAGTCCGTCAACCGCCTTTCCGCTAGGTGGCGCGCCGGTAAAATGCCATCCGCATGCCGGTTCACCCAACGACTTGCACAATGCTGTCCGGTTTTCATGTAATCCTTACTTTTATCATGTATTCCGCAAGACCATGGCCATGGGTACCGAGACCAACCCTTTCAGAGAAGCGCCGGTAATGCTTAGTAAATGGCAACAAATGGTGGCCAGATTCGGTTACGGAAGCAAACTGGGCATAGACCTGCCAACCGAATCAAGCGGTTTGCTGCCGGGTATAAAATATTATGACAAACGCTATGGTGCGCATCAGTGGAAATTCTCAAATATTTACTCTTTAAGCATAGGTGAAGGAGAAGTATCTGTAAATATGCTGAAAATGGCTAACTTAGCAGCCACAATTGCGAACCGGGGCTATTGGATAACCCCACACCTTGTAAATGGAGTAGGGCAGCAGGCTAAAGGGGTGAATACGGCACTGAAAGAGGTGCATAAAACAGATATTGACCCGAAGCACTTTGAAGCCATTATTGGGGGTATGCAGGATGCTGTAGAGCGCGGAACGGTATCTGGTGGAGCAGGAATTGTGCAGGGCATAGCTATTTGCGGCAAAACAGGTACTTCTCAGAATAAGAAAGGGAAGGATAATTCGGTTTTTATAGCGTTTGCACCAAGAGAGAATCCTAAAATTGCCATTGCGGTAATGGTGCAGAATGCCGGTGCCGGAGGCTCTGTTGCTGCGCCGATTGCCACGTTGCTGATTGAGAAATACCTGAAAAGGAAAGTGGAACGTCAGGAACTAAAAGAAAGGATGGTTAACCTGTCAATAAAAACAGTTGAGGCCATGGCTGCCAGGAAGCAGGCCGGTGTACCGACAAAAACAAATAGCCATGCGTTGGCATTGGCAGCGCAGCCCAAGCATTAAAATAATTACTAAGAAATTTTACAGCACCTAATAAATAATCAGCTAAGCATAATTAGAAAACATGGCACGTGACATTGACATCAGAGAAGGAATTGACTGGACAACCATCTGGCTTTATATAGCCCTGGTTTTTTTTGGCTGGCTGAACATCTACGCAGCGGTATATAACCCTGAAAACCCTATTGAAATTATTTCTTTATCACACAATGCTGGCAGGCAGCTGATATTTATTGGTACATCATTTTTTCTGATTCTTATTGTATTGTTTATAGATTATAAATTCTATGACTCCTTCGCCTACATATTTTATGGGTTTATTATTCTTGTACTCATTGCCACCATATTTCTGGCCACTGAAATTAAGGGTTCTAAATCCTGGATTAAAATAGGCACCTTTTCGCTTCAACCCGCCGAAATATCCAAAGTTATTACGGCCTTGGCTTTATCTCGGTTTCTGAGTACCCAGAACGTGAACATCACCCGTTTTAAAGATGCCCTGGTGGCTGCCGTAATAGTGCTGCTGCCGCCTGTAATTATTATTTTACAAAAGGAAACCGGCTCGGCGCTTACTTTTGCTGCTTTTATAGCTGTTTTTTATCGCGAAGGCCTACCGGGTATCTATCCGGCATTGGGTATATCGCTGGCAATTTTGTTTGTGCTTACACTGTTTTTCTCTAAATTATACATCATACTGGGTATTGCGGTGCTTTGTGGGTTATTCTGGTATTTTTTCCTGAAACGCTACGAACGCACCACCCAGAATATCTTCAGGCTTGTGGCCGTGTTTGCCATAGGCTCAATATTTGTATTCAGTACCGATTTCTTTATAACCAAGGTGTTGAAACCACATCAGCAAAAGCGTATTCAGATATTGGTGAACCCGGACTCGGATCCGTTGGGTGATGGCTGGAACGTTACACAATCAAGAATTGCCATCAGTTCTGGTGGGTTAATTGGCAAAGGGTATTTACAGGGTACTCAAACCAAGTTTGATTTTGTACCTGAGCAGTCAACTGACTTTATTTTCTGTACCGTAGGCGAGGAGTGGGGCTTTCTGGGTAGTTTAATTGTAATACTGATTTTTGCAGCATTGCTTAACCGTATTATTAATCTGGCTGAAAAGCAACGAAGCAAATTTGCCAGGATTTACGGCTACTGCGTGGCCTCAATTCTGTTTTTTCACTTGCTGGTTAATATCGGTATGACCATCGGCCTGATGCCCGTTATTGGTATTCCGTTGCCTTTCTTAAGCTATGGGGGGTCGTCGCTTTGGTCGTTTACCATTCTTTTATTTATCTTCTTAAAGCTGGACGCCCACCGGAGCTACAGAGTATAAAAGCAAAAGGGCGAGTTAGTCGCCCTTTTGGTATATCCTTACGTAGTCTACTTCGTAGGTAATCAGGTCTTTTTGGGGTTTGCCGCCATTGCCGCCCAGTGCCAGGTTAAGCAACAGGTAATGTTCTTGCAAAAAGCCGTTGCTGCCGTCGGCATTAATTGTTTCGGTAAGCAGTGTGGTGTTGAGCAGCTCGTCATCCAGATACAGGCGGATGGCGTCTTTGTCCCAATCCATGCGCCAGATATGAAATTTCTTCACCCAGTCTTTATCTCTGGCGGTGAATTTCGCCAGCGGTATTTTCTCTTCATCCCATTTGGCCACATAAGGTTTGTCGGTTCCCCAGGCTACATTGGCCAGTATGGTTGGTATTCCTTTTACCCTATAAAACTCCATCAGGTCAACTTCACCGTTTGATGGCCAGGGTTTGCTGATGCCCAGGGTCCAGATGGCAGGCCATGAACCCAAAGCGGAGTCTATACGTGCTCTCACTTCAACTCTTCCAAATTGCCATTGTTTCAAGCCACGGGTCTGGATACTGGCAGAGGTATATTCAGAGTAGGCTCTGTTTTTTCGCCAATCAGTGCTGCCTGACTCATAGTTCGGGTTTTTGACAGCCTCTTTGCGGCCTTCAATTAGCAGCACCCCATTTTTTATTGTGGCGTTGTCTGGCTGGTACCATTGTGTTTCCTGATTCCTCACAAACCCTTTTTCGTATTGCCAGTAATTGGGGTCTGGCTTGCCATTGCTGTTGAACTCATCATGCCAGATGAGTTTCATACCTGCTATTGTTTTGGGTTTGGTGTGGTCTGGCTTGTAAGCTGAAATACTTTGTGCATTTACACCAAATTGCGACAAGACAATGCCTGCCATAACCAATGATTTTTTCATAGATACTGATGAGTGAATTTTGGGCAAAGTTCTCATCTTTTATTCAGAAAATCAGTAAGCGCCATTAAAATAATATTTCTGTTCCGGTGGGTTTAGAAGACGTTGAGCCTGGCACCTATAAACCCTCTGATACGTTGCATCGGGGCATAGTTATAGCTGGGGTCAAACTGTTCGCTGAAAGGAGCATCAGCTCTGAAAATCGGGTGCTGAGGTATAAAATTGGTGAAGTTTTTTAAACCCCCGTAAAGTTGTAAACCTTTTTTCAGGCGTTTGGTCAGTTGTATGTTATGCAGCCCGAACCAGGGGGAGTATTCCGGGCGGGTGTCGCCGTATTCCCGAACCACCGGCAGACGCATAGGGCTGTAAAGATTGCCGGTTAAATCTATTGTTAGCTGTGCTTTTTCAAAGGCATAGCTTAATGAATAATTGCCGGTAAAGTTGGGCGTCTGAATCTGATTGATTTTAGTGCCGTCTTTTTCAATCCGGTACACATCCATCAGCGTTGCGCCAATAAATGCTTTAATGCCTGAGGTAAAGGCTAATTCGCCATTCAGTGCTATTCCTTTAGAAATACCATGCCCTTTCAGGTTGTCGTACACTACCAACTCCGGGTCCTGGTCGTAATCGGCAATGATTTTATTGGCAAAATAGGTATAGAAGGTATTGAACTGAATGTTGCCATAGCCGTTACTTAAGGCAAAGAATTTATGGTAGTCGAGGTTAGCATTGAAAGAGCGTTCAGGTTTCAGTTCATTTTTTATCACTACTTTACGCGAGCCTGTCAGAGCGGCGTGGTCTTCTGAAAAGAGATTTACCACGCGGTAGCCATTACCAAGGCTTAATCTGAAAATATTGTCTTTGTCGGGCGTGAACTTCCAGTTGAAACGGGGTGAGAAAATACCGCCATGTTTTGAGTTATAGTCGTAGCGCAGGCCAACCAGCATTTTGTTTTTGGCGCCAGCCGTAATTTCGTCTTGCACAAATATACCCGGCAGCCATATTTTATCTGGCGCATTGCCAATGCCGGGTGTCTGGGTAATTACGGTGTTGTCATCATAAAACGTATTTCGGAGCGTTGCTCCGAACAGTGCGTCATGGTTTTTGTGCAGTTTTTTGTCCCAAAGCAATTGCCCGAAAGCTATTTTTTGCACGGCTACATAGGCGGTTGTTCCATATACCGAGTTCTGGTCGTGCTGATTGATGGAGAAATTAAGCGTAACTTTTTCTTTGTCGAACGGCAGCTGATAATTACCCAGCAGCTCCCAGCGTTTAGTAAAGATAGACTCGCCGTAAACTTCACTGCCGCCTCTGTTTATTCTCTGCCACTGCATTTCTCCTCCAAATCGGTCTTCATACACATAGCGGGCAGCCAGATTAAAAGCCCTGTTTTGCGGTCTTTGAAATGACCACTTGTTGAATAACGATACTCTGTTCTGGAGCGTAACATCGGTAAAATTATCCTGATTGATATCTACTCTGTTGCCAAATACAAAATAGTTGCCGGAAAACAGCGTTGTGGCATTGCCGACTTTTGCCTTGATTCCGGCATCGAAATTGTTTTCCAGGTAACTGGTCGTGTTCCAGTCGAAACTCAGTTTAGGTGCCTTTGTCGGATTTTTGGTTATAACATTAATCAACCCGCCGACTGCCTCAGAACCATAAATGGTAGAGGCGGGGCCTTTCATTACCTCAATGCGCTCAACAATGGAATTGGGGATACCACTGAGCCCATAAACTGTTGACAAGGCCGAAACAATGGGCATGCCATCTATCAGCACCATTGTATAGGGGCCTTCCATGCCATTGATATGGATGTCGCCGGTGTTGCAAACATTACAATTCAGTTGCGGACGAACCCCATTGACCATCGAAAGTGATTCAAATAGACTAGGTGTAGGGTTTTTTCTGAAAAACGTAGGATTCAGTATCTGTATCGGTGCCGGAGAATCATTTATGCCGGTTTCTTTCATGGTTCCGGTTACTACTACTTCATTCAGTTGTGCGTTTTCTTCTTCAATTTCAATTAGCAGATTCACGGCTTTATCGGCAGGTACATTAACGGTCAGTGTCTTTGTTTTATATCCAACACTTGATACCAGCAGCGTTTGTTTGCCCATTGGGGCATTCAATATTACAAATTTGCCATCTTCATTGGCCTGGGCGCCTACGGTTGTACGGGCTATGGTTATGCTGGCAAAACTCACAGGCTTGTCTTTAGATACCACAGTACCTCTTATTTCGCCTGCCATAACAGGTGTAATCCAGCAAAAAAGTGAATAAAAAATAAGTATATATAAAATCCTCATATTGTTCTAATCAAAAATTTTAAAATTCCACAATTCAAAATTAGAACTATAAAATTAAATTTCAAAATATTGCTAAATATATATTTAGATTAAGCTAAATATGTAACAATGTTGCAAAAATTGAAAATTGAATTTTTTGACCAACAAAAAAGCCACCCCGGCAGAGGTGGCTTTAAAAAATAAAATATTTATTGTCAGTCTGTAATCTTGACTGTTCCGCCAGATTGCGCTGCTTTATAAATTGCTTCAACTACAATTATATCTCTCAACCCTTCTTCGCCGGGGGCAATCAGTTTTGTACCATTCATTAAGGCAAGGCAATCTTCATCTAACTGTTTGGCCTGCTGGCTTTTGATGGGGTAATCTATTACTCCGCCCGAATGGCTGCCTTTATTACCATTATAGGCAGAGAAAGGCTCCATTTTCAACCAGCCCTTGTCATAATTTACCTGCAGGTAGTTCATCTGAATACCAAAGCTGGTATGGCAGGCTGCAACGGCTCCACTCGGAAACTGCAATTGAAACAGCATGGTTTCTTCAACCTCTTTGTAGATTTCAGGCCTATGCACAATAGCCTGCGCCGAAACACTGATGGGTTCTTCGCCGGTTGCAAGTCTGGCACCTTGCAAGGCATAAACGCCCATATCAGGCATACAGCCGCCACCCAGGGCTTTCTGTTGTTTCCAATGGGTAGTACGGCCGTCTACATAGCCTGCGCCGCAGGCAATCATGCGTGGCTTACCATATATTTTTTCACGGCCAATGCGCATAAACTCCTGGGTGTTGGGGTCATGCTGGCAGCGGTAACCTATAGCCAGGCTCACTTTATTATCCTGGCAGGCTTTTATCATTGCTTTGCAGTCGGCAACACTGGTTGCCATGGGTTTTTCGCAAAACACGTGTTTACCCGCTTTGGCCGCCCGTACTACGTATTCGCGGTGCATACTAGGGGGCAGTACCACATAAACCACGTCAATATCCGGGTTATTGGCTATTGAATCGAAGTTCTGATAATTATAAATGTTTTTATCAGGTATGTTATATTTCTTTTTCCATTGTTCTGCTTTGGCAGGGGTTCCGGTTACGATTCCGGCCAGATAACATTTTTCGGTTATCTGTAAAGCCGGTGCCAGCAGGTCGGTGCTATAATAACCCAGCCCCACCAGGGCAATGCCCAGTTTGTCTTTTTTAGGAGCCGTACCGGCCAGCAAAGTATGCGGCGAAAACAAGGTGGCCGCTCCACCTACAGCTAAAGATTTGATTGCGTCTCGACGGGTAAACATAGTTTTTGAGCGTTAAGATGAATACTGAAATTTTAATGGAATACACCACAGTTATGCACCTGCTGTGTATTAATATCTATCATAAAATCTTCTGATTCTACCGGTTACCTGGTCATAAATGGGTTTGGTAAACTCAATAAACAATTGTTGGGGTGGCGGCGGCATCAACTCGCGGCGTTCAGCCAACGCCCTTTCGGCGGGTGTCAGGGCGCGCTCATCTCCATTAAAGGTCGCCCATTCATTTACCCAGTTATATTCTCCCGGAATCTCCTCTCGTAACAATACTTTGTTGGTCTGAAAATCGAAAATTTCTAAAGCCAGTAAACCTCTTGAGCGCACCACCTTTCGAGAGCGCGTAAGTTGTGCCGTTACTTTGCCGTAAACCGGTACTTTCTTGCCGTTAATGGTAGCTTCACCGGTTTTTACGCTGTCTTTGCTGGTAACGGTGGCACGGTCGTTGGTCAGGTTGGTTTCGCCAACTACAAAATCTACAATTTCAAGCCTAACTACCTGGTCTGGTTTGAGTTGCATTTTGGTGGCTTCATCAGGCGAGTAAAACTGCACAAAGCGGTTCATGCGTCTGTTGGTTCTTACAAATTCCTCAATTTTGTCCTGAAAATACTCATTGCTGTACTGAAACAGGCGTGAGTTGATTTTCGGTTGCTCCAGCACTATATGGTAAGAGGCGGCATTCAGGGCGTCGTCCATGCGTTGCCCTGCATCTTTATAGTTGGGCGCATAAGTGGTAATGCGTTCCAGATGATTGTAAGCAGCTCTGGCTGCTTCGCGGCTCATTGGGCGGCTGTTTAATAAATCTGTTGCAAGGGCATAGCGTTCTGCTGCGGCTTTTTCACGGGCGCTTTGTTCCTCGCTGAAATAACTTTGCGGATTCACCAGTCTGCGGCATGCGGTGCAGCGGTCTATGGCGCGTTGCATGTCATTAAGCCTGATGTAGTAATTGAGCACCACTTCCCACCTGAACTGCTGGTTGGCAGCTTTGGTGCGTTCTATATCTCTTAAAAATTCTTGTTGCGCATGCTTGTAGGCTTCCGGCAATACAGCAGAAGCTTTTTTGTTATCTGTATCTTTTGATAATTTTTCTGTTGCCTGAAACACAGCCTCATAATAATTGCCCTGCTCTAATGCTTTGGTGCCACTTCTGGTACATGCGGTCAGTACTAAAAAAGAAATAGATGTAATGAAATAAATAATAGTTCTCATTAAAAATCGGTTGATTCAAAGGTATTTATAATACGTGTGCAATATACACTTTTTCTTTACTTAAAGTTTTAGGTGCGCCCTAAAACAAAAAAAACGGGATGCATGAAAATCACGCATCACGTCTGGTCTCTATTGTGTTTTGTTTTTAGTTTTTCAATTCTGCCAGCGACTGCCCCTTTATTTTCTCCTGCAGTTTCAGTATTCCACCAATCAGGGCTTCTGGCCTGGGTGGGCAGCCGGGTACGTACACATCTACCGGTATAACTCTGTCAACGCCCTTCACTACATGATACCCGTGTTCCCAATACGGACCACCGCAATTAGAGCAGCTACCCATTGATATTACATATTTAGGGTCGGGCATTTGTTCATACAAACGGCTGATGCGGTCGGCCATTTTGAAGGTTACCGTTCCTGAAATAATCATGAGGTCTGACTGACGGGGAGAGTTACGGGGAAAAACCCCGAATCGCTCCAGATCATAGCTTGAGGCATAGGTGGCCATCATTTCAATGGCACAACAGGCCAGGCCAAAACCCATAGGCCATATTGAATTGGCCCTTGCCCAGTTGGCCAGTTCATCAATCGACGTAAGTATTACTTCACTCTCGCCGGTTTTAATATGCACGTCTTTTTCAAGCGATTCGAAATTCATTTTTCTTCGTACTTTTTATTCACGTTTTCGTACATGCTCATTGGTACCTTGCTGTCTATTCTGGGTTCTTTCATCTCAGGGCGTACCCATTCCAGATGGCCTTTTGCCCAAACATAAGCAAGCCCCAAAGCAAGTACTGCAATGAAAATAACCATTTCAGCTAAAGTAAACCATCCCCACTGTCCGTTTGTCTGTTCAATCAGTTCTTTATTACCAAAAACTGTAGCCCATGGAAACAGGAAAACCAATTCAACATCGAACAAAATGAAAATCAAAGCCACTACGTAGTATCTAACATTGAAGCGGATATTGGCATTGCCAATAGGGTCTTCGCCTGACTCGTAGGTCATCAGTTTCTCAACAGTTGGTCTTTTGGGTCGAAGCAACCTTGAAATGCCAAAAACCAGCATTACTGCCAGTGCCGCAAATATAAATGCCAGTAGAATTATGCCGAAATCAGATAGCATAAGCTTAGTTCTCTAGCTGGCGGTAGGCCATAATGCCACCAATAACATTGTGAACGTCTTCAAAGCCTTGCGCAATCAGAAACGCTTTAGCCTTGCCACTGCGGGCGCCGCTGCGGCATTGCAGATAAATCGGCTGGCCTTTCAGGGCTTCCAGTTCTGCAATTCTATCGGGTATTTCACCCAGCGGAATCAGTTGGCCACCCAGGTTATCGTCTTCGTATTCATAATCTTCACGAACATCAATCAGGTTGATGGCTTGGCCACCTTCAAGCAGCTCTTTCAGTTGCCCGGCGGTAATGTCATAATTCTTGTCCATTGGTATTTCTTTATTTCGGATTTTACAAAAATAAGGATTGTTGCTAAATGCAAAACTACAATTGCTACAATTAAATTCTATCTGGTAAGAAATTTGAAAAAAAACAGGCTTAATGCAGTTATAAATAAGGTAGTTTAGCCTTTTACGAATAAAAAAGCAGACCTGCAATGCGTACAGATCTGCTTTGTATTTACGGGCAAGAATGGTTCGCTTAATTTGGTATTACCGAATTAGGGTCCATTCCGGCTACTTCTACGTCTATTACATCACCTATACGGATTTTATTTCCTTCAGAGGCGGGCCGCTGTTTCACAATGGTGCCATCTGGCGTGCCATCAACCGGGCCAACATAATGAATGGTTATGTTCAGATTCTGGCCCGAAACCAAAATTTCAGCTTCGTCTGCCAGCATACCTATCAGATTGGGTACTTCAACCATCTGGTCGCCCAGGCCATCGCCTACCACCAGTACTACCTTAGAGCCTTTAGGTACGGCATCGCCAGGTTTTACTTCTCTGCCGTTTACTTTTATTTTCAGTACCGAATTGCCTTCCAGCGCGGGTATGTATTCAGGGTTTCCGGCTATCAGCCCATTGCTCAGCAACTGGTTTTTAGCACTTGATAAAGACCTGTTGATGATATCTGGTATTTTAACCATTGGCGCCGTTTCTGACACAATGGTAAGGTATATTTTACGGCCTTCTTTTACGCTTGAACCCGCCTTTGGAAACTGCGTCAAAATAGTCAGCGGTTTGGCTCCTGCCACAAAAGTACAGTCGCTTACTTCGTATTCCAGGTCACGGTCATCAAGCGATTTCTCCATTTCTTCCAGGCTCATTCCTTTCAGTTCTGGTACGGTAATAGACTGCCCGTGGTTGGTGCTCCAGGGCAGATACAGAAAGAAAAAACTAAAGAAAAGTATCAGACAAATTGCAATGATGATACCAATATGCGTGAAAATATCTGCACGTGAACTTGTACTAAATTTTGCCATTTGTATAGGTTTGCATTCAGGATTCTACTCCGGAAACGATTGTCGTTCTTATAGAATCAATGCAAAAAAAAGGGATTTATTGGAAAATGCAAAGACTTTTTATTTTATGCCGCCTGTCCAGTTTTTCAATGGCTTTTGTAATACCAGAATGATACCGCCAACAATCAAACAGAACCACACGATGCTCATGAACATCTGCGGCATTTGCTGTACGTTTTCTTCGTCAAAGCCACCTGCAAACAAGCCTGCAAATAAATTTCCTAAGGCAGTGGCTACAAACCAGATGCCCATCAGCTGGCTTAAATACTGTTTTGGAGCCAGCTTGGTGTATGCACTTAAGCCAACGGGGCTGAGGCAAAGCTCGCCAATGGTGTGAAACACATAGGTAAAAGTAAGCACAAAGGCAGAGGCTTTCAGGCCCTGAACGGCAACTTTGGCGCCTATAACCATTACATAGTAACCTACTGCCACCAGAAATAGCGCAATGGCAAATTTAACCAGCAACGGCGGGTTGGCTTTGCGTTTTTCAAGAAAAACCCAGATACCGCCTACCATTGGTGCAAAAAGCAGTATAAAGAAAGCGTTGAAGTTCTGAAACCAACTGGATGGCATACCGAATGGTAATTCGGAGTAACGGTCGGCAAAAATCTGTAATGATGAGCCTTGTTGCTCAAAACCTGCCCAGAATAAAACTGCTCCCCAGAAAAGAATAAACAGAATAACCACTCTTTTCATTTCTATTTTTGAGAGGCCTGACGCAAACAGCAGATTTGCAAAGTAAACCAGTACAACAGCCACGCATATTACACCCATTGAGGTGGCAACGCCCTTTTTGCTATCCCAGGCAAAGGTACCGTTTAGCTGCATGGCTATAATAAATATTACCAGAGCTGCCAGTAGAATCCAGCTAAGGGGTTGTAGTTTAACCGGGGCTCCGGTTTCGGTAGTGGTTTTGGCAACTTTCGGATACAACCCTTTGTCTTGCAGGTATCTGGTAGCAAAAACGCGGTAGTTAATCAAGCCCAGAAACATGGCTACCGCTGCTGCTCCAAAACCATAATGCCAGCCAACTTTTTGTCCGAGATACCCAACGATGGTAATGCCCAGAAAAGACCCCAGGTTAATACCCATATAGAAAATAGAAAAGGCGGCATCTCTCACGGCGCCACCTTCGGGGTAAAGTTCACTAACAATAGAACTGATATTGGGTTTTAAAAGCCCGGTGCCAATGGCAACCAGAGCCAGACCTAAAAAAAACACGGCTTGTGAAGACGGGAACGCCAATACAATATGCCCCAGCATAATGGTTATGCCACCATACCATATTGCTTTGCGCTGGCCCAGCACGTTATCTGCCAGCCACCCGCCGGGTAATGAAAGTAAATAAACCGAAAAAGTGTATAAGCCATAAGTGGCGCCGCCTTCGCCCTCGTTCAGGCCCAGGCCGCCGCTGGTTTTGTCTAATAAAAAAAGTAGAAGAATGGCGCGCATCCCGTAATAAGAAAAACGCTCCCACATTTCGGTAAAGAATAATACAAACAAACCGCGGGGGTGCCCGAATAAAGTTTTATCGTTCATTAAGTTTAGAGTTTAGATGTGTTGTCAGTTGATGAATCAAGTTTAATTAATCCGCAAATTTATGGTAAGTAACGCACAATTTAGAAAATTTTATCTATACCGGTTCAAAAATCTTCTGCTAAAGGGGTAAGAGGCTTCATTTTTTAGACAATTGTAATGATGCGGGGCGGTTGCTTATGTGCCTGGCGGATTAGCGAAACAGACCGGGTATTAAGTGAAATGTATTATAGCGAAATTTCGCTACTTTTACTTGTTTCGCATTAAGTAATTTTTTATTTTTGTGTGCTGGTACTTCTATTTGTGGGTTTGAACGCCAAAATGAGAGGATGATAACGAGGTATCGGCAGATGTTTAAGGTTTAATTTTGCTTAGAATAAAAGAATAAGAAAGGCCCTGCCAATGGCGGGGCTATTTTTTTAGCCAATTTATATGTAATAACACATAATTAATCTACACATTTTAGTTTTACATCGCCGATTATGTATATTGGCAATTGTATTTGCCGGCAACGACAAAAAACAATTAACAAAAAAGCTCAATAACTGTTCTGTTATCAAATCAATCTAAACTTTATTCTGACCATGATTAAATCTTTCATTGTATTGCACGCGTTTCTATTGGGTGTGTGGGGTTTGTTCTTTTTCGGAAATACCGAAAAAACCACACCTGCTTCAGAAATTACAATATGCCATACCGCCCCGGAAAATGGCATGAAACAATTTGCGCTCGACCCCGCCTTTCAGGCTTTGCATCCTGCACCACTGGCTATTAATTATCAGGCAACCGGTACTGATATTACCTTCCAGACACCTGATGGCAAAGAAGCCCGTGGCTATTTAATTAAAGCTAAAGGCAAAAGCAACAAATGGTTGCTGGTGTATCAGGAGTGGTGGGGCCTGAACGACTACATCAAGCGCCAGTCAGACACCTACTACAAAGACCTGGGCGAAGACGTAAACGTATTGGCATTGGATATGTACGATGGCAAAGTTACTGCCAACCCACAAGAGGCGGGCAAGTTTATGTCTGAAACCAACGAGGCACGTCTGGAAGCCATCATGAAAGGTGGGATAGCGTTTGCTGGCAAAAATGCAAAAATTGCCAATGTTGGCTGGTGTTTTGGAGGTAGTTTGTCGTTGCAGTCGGCACTTTTGGGCGGTAAGCAAACGGTGGGCTCTGTAATGTATTACGGCATGCCTGTAAGAGACGTAGAAAAACTGAAAACCCTGAACAGCGATGTAATGGGTTTGTTTGCTACCGAAACCCGTATCTCTAAAGAAGTAATTGAAGAGTTTGCTGCCAACATGAAAACCGCCGGTAAAACCCTTACTTACAAAATCTTTAACGGCGTGCACGGATTTGCCAACCCAAGTAACCCCAAGTATGACGAGGCCCTTGCCAAAGAAGCCTATGGCATGTCTTTAGCTTACCTTAAAAAGAAATTTTAATCTGGCGGGCACCTGATAAGTTCCCGTTTTTATTTAAATTCCGCCGTTTTTTAATCTTTACGACTCTAAACTCTTATAAGCCTATGAAGTTGCTTGTTCCTGTCTTGTTTATCATTATCGGCATTTCGTCTTTTGTTACCATTGGTACCACCTCAAAAAAAGACAGCGAAGCCATTGTATGGAAAGATACATTGATGGCCGATCGCGAGAAATACCTGAAAGCCTACAAAGATTCTATCCGTGGCAAAGAAAATGTTGCGGCAGACTCGGTTTTTAAAAATATCAAGGTGCTGAAAGGGAAATCGGCCGAGCAGGTACTAAGTATCATGAACAGCTGGGGCCATGCTTTGGGTGTTACCTGCAAGTTTTGCCATGACCTGAACGACTTTGCCTCTGAAAAACCACGCCATTTTAATCAGACCCGCGAAATGTTTGACATGACCAACCGCCTGAACCGTGAGATACTGGCCAGCCTGAAGACCTTCCGCCAGCCGGTGGTAATGGGTTGTATATCTTGCCACAACGAGATGAAAGAACCCCCGCACGATGGCCCGAAAGTACAAGGTAATGGTGCAAGACCACGGCCGGGTAACTGATTTTCCTGAGCCTTTAAGTTATATTACCCTGTGTTTGCTTAGGCAGGCACAGGATTTTTTTTGTTTATTTGAAAAAAACTATCGAAATAGTTTTGAAACTAAATTATTAGTTATACATTTGTTTCAGAGAAAGCCGAAAAAACATAATCAATTAGAAAATACGATGGAACTCAGAGAATTGACTCGTGCGGAAGAGGAAGTAATGCAAATATTATGGAATCGCGAACCCGCCTTTGTAAAAGATATTCTGGAAGAATTTCCTGAGCCTCGCCCGGCATACAACACGGTGTCAACCATTGTGCGTATTCTGGAGCAGAAGGGTTTTATTGGCCACAAGGCCTATGGTAAAACCCACGAGTATTACTCATTGGTAAGCAAAGAAGAATATAAATCTTTTGCCACCGGAAAACTGATGGAGGGATATTTTGAAAATTCGGTAGAAGAAATGTTCTCGTTTTTTGTGAGAGAAAAAAAGATTGATGTGAAAGAAGCAGACGAGATACTGAAACTGATTGAGAAAATGAAAAAGCATTAAACCTCCTCAACCCGAAACAATATAAAAAACGGTAAAAAAAAGTGTTTATGTAAAACTTTTAACGTGGCATTATATGAGCGTACTTATCTACCTTCTGAAAGTCAATCTGGTATTGGCAGCTTTTTTTGCTTTTTATTGGGTTTTTCTTCGTAGAAATACCTTTTTTCAGGCTAATAGATTTTATCTGTTATTATCAGTGCTGGCGTCTTTCATGATGCCCGTTCTGAAGGTAAGGCATACCTATAATTTTGATGCCCCTTTACCACATACGCTTAACGAAATACCGACCGAATCACTAAAGGCGGTGGTATATCAGCCGGTTTTTCAGACAGCCCGAACCTTTACTTTTAACTGGATGGACCTGGTTACTGTGTTTTATCTGGTTGGGGCAGCCTATTTTTGTCTCAGGTTTATTGTGGCGCTGGTGAGTGTTTATATACTTCTACGCGAAAGCGAGCCAATAGGCAAGCCTGAAACCCGCAGCGGACAAAATTACTGGCTTTTGCGTACCAATAAATCTTATTCGTCATACTCGTTTTTTAATTTTCTGATTCTCAACCGTGACGACGTTTTTTATAACCGTGGCATTATTACAGACCACGAAGAGGTACATATTAGCCAGGGCCATAGCTGGGACATCTTCTTTATCGAAATCGCCCAGATTTTCTGCTGGTTTAATCCTATTCTGATACTTTATAAAAATTCGCTTCGTAAACTGCATGAGTTTCTGGCCGACAGCATAGTGGAAGGAGAAGAAAAAGTACCTTATGCCCAGTTTCTGTTCGAGTATAATTTCAGAGTGAATGCCAGTAACCTGGGCAATGATTTTTTCAGGGATTCGCTGCTAAAAGAGCGGATTCAGATGATGATGAAGGAGCGTAGCCCCATTTGGTTAGCCGGTAAGTATATTTTTTTAATTCCGCTGATTGTGTGCATGGGTTATTTTGTGGTGGCACAAGATGTAAGAAGAGTAAAAGATTCTGACCTGACCCCGGCAGAGTTCAAAGGTGGTAACAAAGCCTTTGAAAAATACATTGCTGCTGAGTTTAAATATCCGGAAGGACCGTCTAAGGAAGGTGACATTTATGCGTCTTTTACGGTAGGCACCGATGGCGAGATAACCAATGTAGTGGTTGATAAAGGCATCAGGGCAGATTACAACGGCAGGGTTGGCAGCATACTGAAAGGCATGCCATACTGGATTCCGGCCGTAAAAAGAAAACAGGTGGTAGAATCGAGAGTTTTTATGAGGTTAACCCTTGGTAAGCATAATAAAATTGTGGTAACCCAGACCAACGAAAACGCAACACGGAAAAGTCAGGCTTTAACGGCTGAATGAGGGGTGCCTGGTGAAAGTCAATAACAGTATTCAAATATTAACAAATGTTCAACTATACAAATTTTATGAAAAAGCTATTTTTTATTTTAACTCTTGGCGTATTTTCTGCCACAGGTCTTTCTGCTCAAACCCAAAAGAATGAACCCCTTGCGCAGGTAGAACAAGTTGCCGAATACCCCGGAGGAATGAAAGGTCTGTTAGCGTTTGTGGGCACCCATCTTAAATATCCTAAAGCCGCTCGCGACAAGAATATTCAGGGGAAAGTGTTTATTAAATTAATTGTGGAAGAAGACGGAAGAATCAGCGAAACCGAGATTGTTAAAAGTCTGGGTTATGGTTGCGACGAAGAAGTTACCCGCGTGGTGAAGGCCATGCCCCGGTGGACACCCGGCCGCAACGGTAATACGACCGTCCGTTCTTCTCTTGTTTTGCCAATTATGTTTGCATTAGGAGAAAAAACATCAAAATAATGGATTTTTTATTTTATCTGGTTCAGGTTAATTTGTACTTTATTCTCTTTTACGGTTTTTATCGCCTAATACTTTTTGGCGAAACATTCCATAACCTGAACCGGTTCTATCTGGTTTTATCAGCGCTGTTATCATTCGGCATTCCGCTTTGGTACTCCGAATATGTGCAGTCGTGGTTTATAACCAGAGAAATCAATTTGGTTTTTTATAACTTGTACAACCCCTCAGTGATTGGTATTCATCCGGCTGACGGAATAAATTTTACATGGGGCGATGTACTAAAGTTACTCTATATTGCCGGTATCAGTCTTTTTACGGTGCGGCTATTGGTAACACTCATGCAGCTGATAGTTGTGCTTCGTAACAAGGATTTTGAGAAATTTACGGCGTTTTCGTTTTTTGGCTACAGCTTTGTTGACGAAACCCTGAAAAAACGAGATACTATTCTGGCTCATGAGCACGTACACATGCAGCAGCTTCATTCGGCCGATGTAATGCTTTTTGAGATTATCGCCATTCTGAACTGGTTCAACCCGGTGGTGTACTTATATAAAAGAGATATTAAGCACATACACGAGTTTATTGCTGATGAGGTTGCTTCACAAAGCGAATCTTCAAAGGCCGACTACGCCCTGCTTCTTTTTACGCAGGAGTTCGGCTTGCAGCCCGATTACCTCACCAATCGTTTTTTTACGCACTCAACCCTAAAGCGCCGGATACAGATGCTTAGTAAGCCACGCTCTCGCAAGATTATGTTGTTGAAATACGGTATGTCTGTGCCTTTGTTTATTCTTATGCTTGTGCTGTCTTCGGCTACTATTGCCAAAAATGAAATGCTTGAAATTGTAGAGGTAAATTTCTCGGGTCTTAAAAATAGCAGCGTAAGTTTAAACCCACTGGCAACGCCTCAAATTGGTATTACAGAAACTAAAAATTTAGAAGTAAGCGGCAAGGTAATTTCAAAGTCTGGCGGCATGGGGTTACCCGGAGTAAGTGTTTTGGTTGTTAACGCCAACCACGGAACCATTACCGATGCAGAGGGGAAATACAGAATCAACGTGGCTGAAAACGATACACTACAGTTTAGCATGGCAGGTTTTGAAACATTGGTTGTGCCTGTAGCAGCTAAAAATGTAATTGATGTTGTATTGAAAGAAAAAGCTCTTGCCAATATTGCCCTTGCAGAAGTAGAAATAAGTAAGCCCCAAACAACCACAGTTTTAACCGATGACCAGATTTTTGATGTTGTAGATGAGCATCCTGAATATCCCGGTGGTTTAAAAGCCATGTATGAGTTTATATCTGGTAATCTCCGCTATCCTATTGAAGCCCAGCGCAAGAATGTTTCCGGTAAAGTGTTTATTAAATTTGTGGTGCATACTGATGGCACCATCAGCGACTTTAAAGTGCTGAAAGGCATTGGCTATGGTTGTGAAGAAGAGGCAATCAGGGTGATATCGCAAATGCCCCGCTGGAAACCCGGCAAAGTAAATGGCAAACCGGTTAATGTAATATTTACCATGCCAATTAGTTTTGTAACTGAGGCAAAGCCGGATATGAAAATGGTGATTAGTTTGCCAGCCAGAGACAATTCAGGCCAACTGAAGTTAAGCGGACTGGAATCAGACAAAGATGTTTTGTTTGTTCTGGATGGCAAAGTAACAAATAAAGACGAACTGGCCAGAATAAACCACAATGATATAAGCGAAATAAGTGTTTTAAAAGACCAGCTGGCCATAAACAGTTACGGTAAGCGCGCCAAAGATGGTGCCGTAATTATACACACCATAGGTTATGCCGAACTGAAAAAGTAATGGCTTATTGATTATCATCTCTGGTTTGCAGGTGTTCCTGGTGTTTCCAAAGTTCCTGAAAAATTGTGCTGTGCTCTTTCAGGTTGGTAAAAGTTCCTTCGTCTGCAATGCGGCCATTCTGTAAAATATATACGTAGTCAAACCTGGTAAGCAGGTGAAGGCGGTGTAATGACGACAAAACGGCCTTGTCTTTGAATTCCTTAAATAGTTTGTTATAAATCTGCACTTCTGTTTTGGGGTCAACGCTACTGGTTGGCTCGTCTAGCAGCACTATTTCGCTCAGACGCGCCGCCAGCACACCCCGAGCCAGTGCCAGCCGCTGTTTTTGTCCTCCAGACAGGTTCACACCTTTTTCCTGTATGCTAGATTCCAGCCCCCGGGGCAGTTGCTGAATTACTTCCTTAAAGTGGGCCGTTTCACTTACCTTCATTATTTCTTCGGTTTCAAACGGCAGCCCCAGCGTAATGTTATAGGCAATGGTATTCTCAAAAATTTCCGGTTCTTGCGGAAACAGCGTAATGGTATCAGAAATTATAGCCAGCGAATCAGTTTCCACCCCGTCAACAGAAACCTTTACATCGGGTTCTGAGTCATACAATCCTCTCAGCAATTTCAGCAAGGTACTTTTACCGCTGCCGCTTTCACCAATAAAAGCTATCTTTTTGCCTCGCTCAATGCTGATATTCAGATTATGCAGGCTGTGAGCAACTTTGTTGGCTTCGTAAACTTCATTATGAGAGAAATTAAGGCCTTCAATTGTTATTTTTTTCCAGTCGGCTGGTAATGAGTTTTCGTCATCCGGCCTATGGTGTGTTGTATAGGCCGCACCTATGGTTCGGGCGGTCTGTACATCGGTGTTATACTGCACAATGTTGGTGTATTGCCAGGCTACATCATGAAAAACGCTGGTAAACTGAATAACATAGCCTAATAAAGTTACCAAACCGCCAATATAAAAAGGCTGGCCGGGTGTATAGTGCTGGTAAACGTACCCCACTGCAATAACGCAGTATATGAGCGTTACCAGTGTGTCGGCCACAAACCATTTCCACTCGTTGATACGTACATTACGCCTGAACGGAGGCAGTACTTCAAAAACCTTTTTCATCAGGCTGTTTTCCATTCGTTTTTCAAGGCGCAGGGTAATAACGGTAATAATATTGGAAAGACTATCAAAAAGTGTCGACGATACCACGTGTTCTTTCTCATTGGTTTCGTCAAGCGCTTTAATGAATGGTTTGTCAAATTTAAAAATTACCCAGATAGTGAGAATACCCAACAGAACCCCGACACCCCCAAAAAGCGGAGAAAAGTAAAGCATGGCGCCAAAAGAAAACACAAACTTGAATATGGCATGCAGAAACATGAATCCATCCTGAAAGAAGTGTTTCAGGGCATCGTATGCTTTTCTGATTCGGTTAATGGTAGAGCCACTGTGGTTGTCCTGGTGCCAGCGGATAGGTAAATGCAGGGTCTGGTGGTAGAGTTCTTCCAGAAAATTACGGCTCAGGCTAAAGGCCAGGTCTCGCTCCATAATGCGGGCGGGGCCATGAAAACTCCACTCCAACAGTTTCAAAAACAAAAACAACCCGGCATACAACAAAACGTTGTTCCATATTTTAGAGCTGTCTTTCTGAATACTGTCAATAAACCAACCGTATAGCAGTGGGTTAAGCGCATTCATTACATTGGCCATTACAAAAAGGCTGTAGATGAAAACGTACTTTTTCTTTTCCTGACGGGCGTACTTCCAGGCGGTGCGCAGAAGTGATATATAGGGATTGTTCATGGGGTAATTCTAAACAACTGCAAATGACGCTATTTTTTAGATATTTTTATTTCAAAAGCGCTTTTTATTGAGTAAAACGTGCTTAATAAAGCATTTTTTTATTTTTAAGCCTTATCATTGCAATTCTATTCTGATTGAAACGCCCATGTCTAAAGTATTACGTATCGACTCGTTCGTCAGGCTTGATTTCACAGCCGCCAATACCGACTTAGCCACCCTTGACCTCGTAAATACAGCCGGTTTTTCTGAGTATGTTTTCAACCGTATTTATGCTGCCGGAGCACAAATGGGAATAGGCGGTTATATGGAAAACCGGGTTATTTACTGGCGCAGCAGCCATTTTATGAAGGCTGGTGAGGTGCCAAGAAATATACATCTGGGGGTAGACCTTTGGGCTAAAGCAGGTACCCCGGTTTATGCGCCATTAAGTGGCCGGGTGCACAGCTTTAAAAATAATGCCGGGTTTGGCGACTACGGGCCGACGATTATTCTGGAACATGAATATGAGGGTAAGCCATTGTTTACACTCTATGGGCATCTTTCTTTAAGATCTTTAGAAAATCTTTATGAAGGTAAGCCCATAACCGCTGATGAAAAGATTGGCGAAATAGGTAATTACCCTGATAATGGCGATTGGCCGCCACATTTGCATTTTCAGGTAATGACAGATATGCTGGGGCATAGTGGAGATTTCCCCGGGGTGTGTGCCGAAGAAGACAAAGCAAAATATGCTGCTATATGCCTGAACCCTGATTTTTTGCTTGGGTTTTAATAGCCGCTTGTACAAAAAATTTCCCGTAGGTAAGCTATTGCTATCCGCCCTACGGGAAATCGATTTTATATTAATTGAATTACGCTACCTGCTTTGAATAGCAGTGGCAAATTCAAGCCTGATAATGAATCTGTTTTAACCTTTATAAAATATCCATTTACCAATTTCTTTAAATGTTGGTTTTTTGCCAAACATAAGAATACCTACACGGTAAATACGGCCAGCCAGCCAGGTGGTGCCAATAAAGCCCGCGCTCAGAATAACCATTGACAGGATGATCTGCCAGGTTGGTACGCCGAATGGTATACGCACCATCATAATAATTGGTGAGGTAAACGGAATCATGGAGGTCCAGAATGCCAGGGCTCCATCCGGTTCACGTATTACAAACTGGGCTATGGCAATAGAGAATATAATAGGCATGGTAATAGGGAACATAAACTGCTGGACGTCCGTCTCGCTATCTACTGCCGAGCCGATAGCCCCAAACAAAGCACTGTACATGAGGTATCCGCCCAGGAAGTAGAAAATAAAACAAACCAGAATTGTAACCCAGGGAAGCGTTTGAATGGCATTCATTATTTTTACATAAGGGCTGCCACCGTTTGTTTCTTTTACAACCTGTTTTTCTATTTCTTGTGCCTGTGGCATCTTTTTAACCTGCTCCAGACGTTTTTCGGGCGAGGCTGAAAACTTCTCGCCGAACAATGAAGTTACAGCGGTTGTGATGGCAAACGTGAGCAGAATCCAGAGTGCAAACTGAGTAAGACCCACCAGCGCCACACCTATAATTTTACCCATCATCAATTCAAATGGTTTAATAGAAGAGATTATCACCTCAACAATACGGCTGGTTTTTTCTTCCATTACGCTACGCATTACCTGCACTCCAAAAATAAAAACGGTAATGTATATCAAAAAGGCACAAACATAGCCAATTACAGTTGCAGCCACCGAGCTGTTGCTTTTTTCTCCCTCGGCACTCAGGCTGATGGTCTCGCTGCTTACGTTCATTTTGGCATCTTCCAGCACTTTTTGCGTAATTCCGGCTTCGGTTAGTTTAATCGTTTCTATTTCACGCTCAATATTCTTTTCAATACCCCTTTGCAGCT
This sequence comes from Emticicia sp. 21SJ11W-3, assembly GCF_024138715.1. Classification (GTDB taxonomy): domain Bacteria; phylum Bacteroidota; class Bacteroidia; order Cytophagales; family Spirosomataceae; genus Emticicia; species Emticicia fluvialis. The sequence continues at coordinate 3,870,111 of NZ_CP092074.1, read as the reverse complement.
CAATTGAAAGACTCTTTTCTGAAAAAATCTTTACGCCCCTGGGGTTAGTCATGATGTCGTTGGGTATAAAAACAAGGGCATCATAGCCACTTTTGGCAAAGCTTTTTTTGGCGTTTTCCAGCGCCTCTGCCGAAAAGGTATAATTCAGTTCTTCTGAATTCTTAAATTTTTCTTTGAACAGATTGCTCTGGTCAATTACCTCAATTTTTTTAAGGCTGATTGACGACATGGCCGTCCAGCCGATAATGCCGTAGAAGGCGGCTATCAACAGCGGGCCAAGGATGGTCATAACAATGAATGACTTCTTACGGACTCTCGTCAGGTATTCTCTTTTCAGAACCAGGAAAATATTCTTCATAGTTGTTTGTGCTTTTTGATTTAAAACAAAATCGGCCAGATGGTTTATTGCGGAATCTCGTTCACGGCAGCAATGAAGATATCGTTCATGCTTGGTATGTTCTCGCCAAAGGTGCGCAGTTCTACGTTGTCTATCAGTTGTCTTACCAGCTTGTTAACAGGTACTTCAGGTTTTAGTTTTAACGTAGACTTCTTGTAGTTGTCTTCAATGGTATGTGTCTCTAAAACTTCAAAGTCTTCAAACAGATTGTTAAGGTCGCCCATATACTCAACATTATACGTATGGGTTTTAAACTGTTCTTTGATTTCTTTCTTGGGCCCGTCTAAAACCTTGTGCGATTTATTGATAAGTGCTACGTTGTCGCAGAGTTCTTCAACCGATTCCATACGGTGAGTTGAAAATATAATGGTAGTGCCTTTCTTTTTCAGTTCAAGAATCTCGTCTTTTATGAGATTGGCATTGATGGGGTCAAAACCGGAGAAGGGTTCGTCGAGAATAATCAACTGTGGTTCGTGCAGCACGGTAGCCACAAACTGAATTTTCTGCTGCATACCTTTTGAGAGGTCTTCTACGTTTTTTGTCCACCAGGTCTTGATGTCAAACTTAATGAACCACTCTTTCAGCTTTTCCATGGCGTGCTTTTCAGACAAACCCTTTAGCTGCGCCAGATATAGGAGTTGCTCGCCGACTTTCATTTTTTTGTAAAGCCCGCGTTCTTCCGGCAGGTACCCGATTTGCTTGATGTGTTCAGGATGGAGTTTCTGTCCGTCAAACAACACATACCCTTCGTCGGGAGCAGTAATCTGATTAATAATACGTATCAGTGAGGTCTTTCCGGCTCCGTTGGGCCCTAGCAAGCCAAAGATTACGCCTTTCGGAACATTAATGCTTACATCGTTGAGAGCCGTGTGCTGGGCATAGCGTTTCACAACATTGTGTACTTCTAAAATGTTATTCACGGTTGGTTTATTTGGTTTAGTGGCTCAAAAATAATGGTCAATTCAAAAGTAATAAAGAAATATATATAAATGGACTTATTCATTCATGAAAGGCACAAAAAATAAAGAATCCATTAAGAATTCTTAATGGATTCAGACGTAAGGCATAATTAAAAATCCTTCTGAACTTATTTATAATAACTGCGTATCTGAAAAAGCAGATACCCGAAAAACAAAAAACTGAGAATGGCCTCAATAAATTGCAGATAGAATAAGTCTGCGGCCAGAGAAAACAGAAAAGCATAATAGTTGTAAACCCAGCCCTGACGCTGGCGTTTAAACATACCGCTAAGTGATAACAAATTGCAAATAAGGCCAAGGCAAACAAACAGCATGGCTAATGAGGCCAGTAAATGAGCAGAGAAGGCACTGAAAAGGCTGCCAATAGAATTAAGGCCTATACTGATAATATAGATGGGTATCATAAGCACAAGCAGCCACGGAATAACCTTTACCAGAAAGTCTTTCCAGGTAGCTGGTATCTGAAATGAGATAGATTGTGTAAACAGCGGCAGCAATTCTTTTTCAAGCGGTTTGTCGGCAGGTATCAGATTCATAATAATTGATAAGTTTTATGTGGATATACTCATCTTTAACAAGCATGCGCCTGGCTTTGTTGTAATTGCTTCGGCTTAAATGCATAAATAACCATGCTTTTTTACTAAATGGTTAAGTATCTAAAAAACCTTTTCGGTTTGTTTGATTATTTGCATCAGAATTTAGTTATTTGTTGGGTTTTCGGCGAAATATTTAAATATGGAAGAAAAAAATAGAAAACGCCTTGACAGGCAATTTTTGACAGACGCAGCAGCAAAAATCAGCGATTCCTGGGGATGGTTGTTAGATCAGGTTTATCGTTTATTGAGCAAAATATTTGGTGAAAAACGAATTGAATGGGTTGTAGCTACTTTTTATAAAGTAATTGATGACCTGAAAAGCGCGTTTCAGTCAAAATTTGACCAGGAGGGTCAGTACTTTTTGGTTATCAAGCGTATTTATAAAATTACGGCCCGAGTTGTTCTGTTTGTGCTGTTTTACTGGTTTTGTATTGAAACCAATTTTTTGTGGTTGTGTGGCGGTATGCCCAGTATAGAGCAACTGACTAACCCCAAAATTGCGCAGTCTTCTACTATTTATTCAAGCGATGGCGTTGAACTCGGCAAATTCTACACCGAAAACCGGCAGACAGTTGATAGCGCACAGATGTCGCCTTGGTTATTTAAAGCCCTTATTGCCACCGAAGACAAACGTTTTTTTGAACACTCAGGTATCGACTTACGGTCGATGGGCGGTGTAGCCGTTGGTATCTTTAGCGGTGGCGAGCGTGGGGGTGGTAGTACGGTATCTCAGCAATTGGCCAAAAACCTATATAATACACGCCGCAGCGAAATGCGCGGTTTGCTGTATTATGTGCCTGTGTTGCGCACCATTGTGTACAAAACCAAAGAGTGGTTTACGGCCATAAGGCTTGAAAGACGATTTACGAAAGGAGAAATTCTGACGATGTATCTGAATACTGTCGACTACGGAAATAATGCTTATGGTATCAGAACTGCCGCCCGTACGTATTTCAGTAAAGAGCCGGATAAGCTTACAGCCGAAGAAGCAGCCGTGCTGGTGGGGCTGCAAAAAGGTACTACTTTGTATAACCCGATCAGAAATCCTAAAAATGCTTTAAAACGCCGCAATACGGTTTTGCAGTTAATGGCCAATAACGGAGCATTAAGCAAGAAAGAAGCCGACGAACTTAGCAAAACAGATATTAAGCTGGTGGTAGATACAGAAATTGATGCCGACAGCCGTGGGAATTATTTTAAAACCGCGCTTGCCAGATATATTGAAAACTGGGCCAAAAATAATGAAATAGACCTTGATTTGTACAAAGATGGCCTGAAGATATATACCACTATTGACTCACGCATGCAAGACTACGCCGAAAATGCGGTGTCTAGCCACATGCGCCGTTTACAAAAGATTTTTGATACTGAGTGGAAAGGTAAAAACCCCTGGATATATGAGAACGGGCAGGAGATTCCGGGTTATATAGATACGGTAGCCAAACGAACACCAATTTACAAACGTCTGGTTCAGAAATTCGGTAATAATGCCGACTCGATACATTACTATATGTATGAAAAGAAAAAAATGACCAAGGTTTTTGTGTGGGGTAAAGAGGGTGCGTCAGAAGAAGATATGCTCATGAGCCCTATTGACTCAATTGTGCACTATAAACGTTTTTTACAGACTGGCATGATGGCCATGGACCCTTACAATGGTTATATTAAAGCCTGGGTTGGCGGCATAGACTATAATTATTTTAAATATGACCACGTTCGGCAGGGGCGTCGCCAGCCGGGGTCAACCTTTAAGCCATTTGTGTATGTATCGGCCATTGATGGCCCGCTGAATCTGTCGCCTTGCGACAGACGCGTTGACGAACCGTTTAAAAAAGAATGGATTGAAAAAGGCGAACCCAAAACCTGGGCTCCCAGAAATGCCGACGGCGTGTTTACTTATGCCAGTATGACTCTGCGACGAGCGATGGCCAAGTCAATTAACTCAATAGCCGCCAAACTTACCGACGAGGTAAAACCATCAACGGTGGTTTCGTACGCCCGCAAGCTGGGTATTACCACCCCGCTAGACCCTGTGGCCTCTATCGGGCTTGGGTCGTCAGACGTGTCATTATATGAACTGGTTGCTGCCTATGGTGTTTTTGCCAACGGCGGCGAATACGTTGAGCCTACCCTGGTAGCTAAAATAGAAGATGCAAAAGGCAAGGTTATCTTTGAAACCGAAATAAAGAAACGTGAGGTAATAAGCCCGGAGTCAGGATTTCTGATGCAATATATGCTACGCGGTGGTATAGAAGAGCCGGGGGGAACATCGCAGGGCTTGTGGGAATACAGCAGTGCCTTGTTTGCCAACGGCGGGCAGGCAGGCGGAAAAACCGGAACAACCTCTAACTATTCAGACGCCTGGTATATGGGCTTTACCAAAGACCTGGTTTGCGGCGTGTGGGTGGGAGGCGACGACCGAAGTATCCATTTCCGTTCGCGTATGGGTGAGGGCTCTCGTTCTGCGCTTCCTATTTTCGGTAAGTTTATGCAAAGCGTTTATACCGACAGAAAACTGGGGTATGTGCCGGGGCCATTTCCAAAACCAAGAGTAACAATCAACAAGAAATATCAGAATTGCGGAGGTGATATTGGCGGTATTCTGGAGTCTGATTCTTTAGATATCAACCCCGACACAACCAACACCATTCAGCAGGATGTGATTACGTTTCCGCCTAAAGATACCACCAAAAATAATTAAGCGGTGGTATCTTGATTATTTTAATAATTTTATTGGTTTTGTTACAACTATTGAGAGAAATTAGGAGTCTTTAAGATAAAAAGCTAAAAATCTCAATAACTATGGAAACAAATCTACACAAAAATGCCTCAATAAAACTGGCAGGAAAAAAGAAGGTAAATCCGGCACATGTTCTTTACCTGAAAGCAGATGTAAACTATACAGAAGTGTTTTTGCAGGACGGCGAAAAACTGCTGGTGTCAAAAACGCTGAAAGAACTGGAAAAGCGTTTCAGTTGCTATGATTTTTTCCGCACGCATAAATCGTACATGGTTAATTTAAACTTTGTAACGGGTTACCAGATACACGAAGGGCTGCTGGTGAAACTACAGGAAGACCACCAGGTGAGCCTTTCGCGCCGCAGAAAAGAAATTTTTCTGGATACAGTTTCCAAATTTATGAAAGCCGGCTGATTAACTGGTGTGGTCTGATACAATAAGCCATTTTCCTTTGATTTTTTTCATTATCAGCGTAAAATAACCTTCTGCATCTCCTTTCTCAGGGCGTGTAAGATGAAATTTGCCCAATACCCAGCAGGTTGTGGGTGAGTAAAACTCAGTTTTCTTAATATCAAACTTTAGCTTACCCATAGTGGCCAGGTCGGGGTATGTTTTGTTATAGCGCTCCAGCGTTGCTTTCCAGCCATATATTACCCCGTTTTTTCCGATAAACATCAGCGAGTCAGACTTCCAGTAATCTTCCATAAAAGCCCTGATGTCTCCTTTGTTCCAGTTTTCATTCTGGCGGCTCAGCACCTTTAAAACTTCCTGCCGATTTTTTTGATTTTGTGCCGATACCTGTAAAGACAGTAGAAGGCAAAACAGAGCTGCAATAATTGTTTTCATACCTTTGGTCGAGTAGTTTTTATAATGTTAGATACTTGGCAGACATTTTGCTGCCCTTGTTACTATATTTGCACTAAAATATAAATTTATTTTAATAATTGTGAACAGGCAGGAAATCTGGTTTGTGGTTAACCCGTTTTCGGGTAGGGTGAAGAACCATCAGAAGGTGGTGAATCTGATTGAAAGCCTTTTAGATAAACAAAGATATAAGCACCGTATTATTGAGACCCGTGCGGCTGGTCATGCTACCGATATAGCTGCCGAAGCTGCTGCTAAGGAGGTGCCCTATATAGTGGCTATGGGAGGCGACGGCACCGTGAACGAAACCGCAAAGGCATTGGTTGGCAGCGCGTCAGCCCTGGGTATTTTGCCTATGGGTTCTGGTAATGGGCTGGCTCGGGAGTTGGGCATTTCAATGAATGCCGTAAATGCTATTCAGCAATTGAATAATGCTTCTTTAAGAGCCATTGACACCTGCTATGCCAACGAAATGCCATTTTTTTGCACGGCCGGGCTGGGCTTTGATGCCCAATGCGCTTATGTATTTGCCGGAATGAAAGGCAGGGGGTTGATGAATTATGTAAAAGCGGGGTTTAGCGAGTTCTGGTCTTATAAGCCAGTGGCCTGCCTTTTTGGAGGAAATGAATATGAGGTGTTCAGTATCACTTTCGGTAATGCCAGGCAATTTGGCAATAACGCATATATAGCGCCCATTGCGCAGATAGACGACGGTTTTATTGACTGCACCCTCATTAGCCCTATGCCTTTGTGGGGGGTGCCGGGCATGGTAAACAGCTTGTTCAATCAAACCATACATGAGTCGGCCTATACTGAAAGCTACCGTAGCACCTTGTTCAGGTTAAAAGGTAAAGACCGATTGCTGATTCATTTTGACGGAGAACCCCGCCAACTGGGAACAGACGAATTAACGATATCTATTAAGCAGAAAAGTCTGCTGGTAATGACATGAAAAACAAGAAACAAAGAGAAGGGGTGGTGTACTCGACAGACCCTGACTTTACCTTTAACTTTGGCGAAGATGAAGAGCCGGAGACGCTGGCACCGCAACAGCAGAATCTGAAAATCTGGCTTGACAGAAAAGGCGGTAATAAAGTAGTAAGCCGTATAGATGGCGTGATAGCCAAAGATGATGACCTGCAAGCCTTAAAAAAGAAGCTACAGAATCTTTGTGGCAGCGGTGGTACGGCCAAAGACGGAGAAATTCTGATTCAGGGAGACCACCGGGATAAAATTCTGGCCTTTTTGTTGAAAGAGGGTTATAAAGCTAAAAAAGCAGGGGGCTGAACCCAGGCAATGGTTTTACTTGGTCGCCTGTTTTTATTCTTCCGCCTTTTACTACCATACAGGTAATTCCGCCGTGGCCTCTCATGGCATTGTACCCGCCGGTTCCCAGGGCTTCTTCCATCTGGCTGCAGGGATGGCAATAGCCTGTCATTTGCAGAATTGCTTCGCCAATCTGAAAAGCGGCATCGTTAAAGGCCAGCAGATTAATGCCCGATACCACAATGTTTCGGCGCAGCAGAGCCGGGTCAATGCGCTCTTTTTGTAGCAATCCGGCTACGGCGTCTATGTGTTCAGCCTGTATCAGTGTTACCTGTCTCTTGCGCGACGTCCCCCTGTATCTGTCGCCCACAATGCCCTGTTTTTCCGTTACTTCAATGCTGTCTGCAACTACCAGTGGTTTTCTGGAAGTAGGCCCGGGACGATAGCTAATCCATTCAACTTTGCCATGATGGGCAAAGGTCTGCATCAGTTTTTTAATTTCCATTGGCTAATATCAGGTATTTCTTTCTTAAAGCGATGGGGTCTTGAAATCTCCGGTTTCGTATGCCCTGCAAAAACTCTTCAGGTCGCACTCACCGCATTTGGGTGTTCTTGCAATGCAAATGTACCGGCCATGCAGAATAAGCCAGTGGTGGGCAACGGCAATTTTTTCTTCCGGCAGATACCTGACCAGTTCTTTTTCAACCATTAAAGGCGTTTTGGAGGTTTTAGGTACCAGCCCTAACCGGTGCGACACCCTGAACACGTGCGTGTCAACCGCTATTGCAGGTTGGTTATAAATAACCGACACAATTACATTGGCTGTTTTGCGTCCCACGCCCGGCATTTTTTGCAGGGCTTCAATGGTGTTGGGTACTTCAGAGTTAAACTCGTTTACCAATATACGCGCCATACCTACCAGATGCTTACTTTTGTTGTTAGGGTAGCTTACGGTTCTGATGTACTCAAACACTTCATCTGCTGTTGAAGCGGCAAGGCTCTCAGGTGTAGGGTATCGCTCAAACAACCTGGGGGTTATCATATTAATACGTTTGTCGGTACATTGGGCAGATAGTATAACGGCTACCAGTAATTCATAAGGGTTGCTGTAATGCAGTTCGGTTTCGGCCGTCGGATAATGTTCTGTAAAGTAAGAAACCAGCGCTTTATAGCGTTCTTTTGTTCTCATTCTATCAATTCAATTTTTAAACAATGGCCTAAAATAGATAAGAAAAGGCAAAAATCCTCTATTTTAGTTTTTTGCGGCGGTTTCTCTGGAAATCCTCCAGTACAAAACCACCCAACCCGTTCAGGTTACTGTAATAAGCCCTGCCATTATTTACCTCGGTAAATTGTTGCACAAACTGTTTAAGGTAGGGGTCTGAGGCGATCATAAAAGTAGTAACCGGAATATCCATCCGGCGAGCCTGTGCGGCCAGGGTAAGGGTTTTGTTTACAATTTTTCGGTCAAGGCCAAAGCTGTTTTTGTAGTATTTAATTCCCTCTTTCAGGCAGGTAGGTTTGCCGTCGGTAATCATAAACACCTGCTTGTTTTTGGTTTTTCTGCGGCGCAGCAAATCCATGGCTAGTTCAAGGCCTGCAACGGTGTTGGTATGATAAGGGCCAACTTCCAGGTACGGTATATCTTTCAGCTGTATCTGCCAGGCATCGTTGCCAAATACTAAAATATCAAGGGTATCTTTCGGATATTTGGTTCTGATTAACTCCGCCAATGCCAGCGCTACTTTTTTGGCAGGGGTAATGCGGTCTTCACCATAAAGAATCATAGAGTGAGAAATATCTATCATCAAAACGGTTGAGGTCTGTATTTTCGACTCCCTGTCTACCACTTCCAGGTCGCTTTCCAGCAACATAAAATCATCAATGCCGCTGTTTATCTGCGCGTTTTTAAGAGATTCTGTCATGCTGATTTGCTCAAGCGAATCGCCGAACTGAAATGCTCTTACATCGCTGCTCATCTCGTCGCCTGTGCCGGTGTAGGGGGTATGATGGCTGCCGCTCGACTTTGTTCTTTTCAGTTTGCCAAAAATCTCTTCTAAAGACTGCTTTCTTATTCCCTGCTCGCTTTTAGCTGTCATGCGGTATTGCTGCCCTTCCTGATTCTCTTCTGTTATGTAACCTTTTTGTTTCAGGTCTTCAATAAAATCAGCCATACCGTAGGTATCGTCAGTTAGTTGATACTGGCGGTCCAGGTCGCTCATATAACTTAGCGCCTGGCTAACGTCTCCTGCGGTTATTAGCAGCAATTGCTGAAAAATATTGAGCAGTTGCTCAAATTTGGTATTGCCCTTCATATCGGGCTTAAATTCTGAAAAACGGAAACCGGGCATGGCAATCTGAATGGGTTAAGATACTCTATTGGTAATAACGTTTTTTACCTGCTGAAAGTTTGGCAGAACAAACAATCATCAATTTTAAGAACTATTAAGAGTGGGCTTGTCTAAAATCCGAAGATTTGCCGTAAATTGCATCGATTTTATAGTAATTGGCGGCACATGAGCTTAAAAAAGATATACTCCACTGTTTTATTGACTTTTTTCTACGGCCTTTGCCATGCTCAAATCCTGGATGATTCAACCAGGCAGATTTACGGCCTGAAAACCACCCGCTTTGTACTGGAAGAAGATATCCTTAATAACCGTAAGACATATTATAATCCTGATTCAACGGTTGAGGGTTTCCATTTGTCTTTCGACAGGAATCTGCGTAGCGGCTGGCTGTATCAGGACCTGGGCCTGATTGGCTCCGCCATTAAACCCTTGTATTTTCAGCCGGCAGAAGAAATTGGCAAGCAACTGGGTTTTAATACCTACGGCTTTTATGCCTTTGATGCCCGCAAGGCCAAATATTACAATACTAAGTCGCCTTATACTAACATGCACTACGCGCAGTCGGGAGGGGGGATGCTCTACCTTGATTTCACGCATTCGCAGAATATTAAGCCAAGGCTAAATGCTACTTTTGATGTTAAACGCCTTACAACCTCTAAACAATACGGAGCCCCTACCACCCGGGAAGACCGGCTGGTAGATAGCTGGGCTGCCCTGGTAAGTGTTAATTATGAGTCAAAAGATGGCAGGTACACCGTTTTAGGCTCTTACAACCATTTTAATCATACACCAGTTGAGCAGGGAGGCATAAAGCCGCTTGTAGACAGCATAGGCTATGTAGAGGTTGGAGACCTGGGTAATTACCGGAGTTACCTGCCCAGAATAACCAGCGGCGTAGCCCGCGACTGGCGAAACGAATTTCATATTTATCAGCAATACCAGCTTTCAAATGGGTTTCAGGTGTATCATACCATTGATTACCAGCATCGAACCGATTATTATCATGATTACAGTTTCAAAGCTGATACCATTAATAAACGTACCTATTACCGACAATTACTGCCAACCAATGCAGATGCCCTCAGTGCTATTAAAGACACCCTGGCTTTAGCATTAAGATACAGGCTGATAGAAAACAAGGTCGGCATCAAGGGCATTTATCGTGGGTTTTCATACCGGCTGCATTTGAGGCACCGGCTATACAATCTGACGTCTGATTTTAACGATAATCTGAATGGGTATGCCACTTTCAGGCACAAATACAACCATGAGATAATTACAGGTGCGTGGGCGAATTACTTTTTTCCTGACAGCCTGAAACGTGCCTATGCTGAAATTGAGTTTGGTAATGTGCAAAGCAACCTGAATGTACGTATCAAGTCAGAATATATCGGCCCTCGTTTGAAGGCCGGCGTAACTATTCTTTCTATACCTGCTACCATTCTGGATGAATATCTCATTAATAACGACGGAAACTGGTACAGGGCCAGCAGCACTGCCTTAAGCACCGGTTCAACCCGGCTTTTAAATCAGAATTCCTCCAACTTCTATGCTTCCACTGCCATCGGGTCTAAAAGATTAACGGTGTCGCCGGCGGCCTATTTATCTTTGGTAGATAACTACCTGTATTATGACAAAAACGCGCAGGTGCAGCAACTGTCGGCGCCTGTATATATAGCCAGAGCAGGCCTTGGACTGGAGTACCGCTGGAAACGGTTAACCATTGCCAACCAGATTTACCTGGCTGCTACCGATAAAAAAGATTATGTGCGTATGCCTGTTATTGCCAACAATACCACCATTACGCACGACTTTGTTTATGCCAAAAAACTGCATATCAATCTGGGTGCGGATATTTATTATCGTTCGGCGTATCTGGCAGACAACTACATGCCTCTTAACCGTCAGTTTTACCTGCAGGATGCCGCCACCGGACGAAAAGCCTGGGGGTATCCGGTAGTAGACTTGTTCGCCAATCTTAAAATAAGTAAGGTTCGCGTTTTTCTTAAGTTTGCTCATGCCAATCAGGGTTTCCCGGCACAGGGATATTTTGTGGGGTCGGTGTATCCTGGTATGAGACGCACTTTCTTTTTAGGCGCCAACTGGCCTTTGTTCGACTAAAAACTGCTATTTACCCTGTTTATTAGGAGCTTAAGAGTGAAATCGTATTTGATTTATTTATTTTTAGCTAAGAAACTGTTCAATTAAAGAATTTGTATCTTTGCATACTTTAAAACCTAAACTCTTGATTCATGGTGTTTTGGCAGTATTTACTACCGATTCTCTTTTTCTCGGCTGTTGTTGTCCAACTCGTTTTCATTCTTGGGGTGTTTACACGTCTGGCTTCACACGTTGATACAGAACCCGAAACTAATGAAATCGGCAAACCCGGTGTGTCAATTGTTGTAGCTGCCTGGAACGAACTGGAGAATCTGAAAGAATTACTGCCATTGCTTGAAGCACAGGAGTATCCGGACTTTGAGGTGATTGTGGCCGATGACCGCTCTCATGACGGTACTTACGACTATCTGCTTTTCAATGAGGGGGTGTATTCAAAAGTTAATTTTGTAAGAATTGAGTCTTTGCCTTCGCACTTTACAGCCAAGAAATTTGCTGTAACGATGGGTATCAAGAAGGCATCAAAAGAAATAATTCTGCTGACAGATGCCGACTGCCGCCCAACCAGCAACCGCTGGATTGATCTGATGGTGGCACAAATGACAGGTGATAAAAAAATTGTACTTGGGTTTTCTCCTTACAGTTACGACAGCTCAGGACTTAATTCGCTTATTCGTTACGAGACTTTTCAGACCGCCCTTCAATACCTTTCTTTTGCCCTTGCCGGAATACCCTACATGGGTGTTGGCAGAAACCTGATGTACAGAAAAGATTTATTCTGGGCAAGTAACGGTTTTGCGAGCCATCATGGCTTATTAAGCGGCGATGACGATTTGTTTGTAAATGAGGTGTCTGACAAACGGAATGTTGCCGTTTGTGTAAGTGAAGAAGCCCAGATGGTTTCGGAGCCTAAAAAGACTTGGAGTTCGTGGATTCAACAAAAGCGCAGGCACTTATCAGTTGGCAAACGCTATAAGCTCAGAGATAAACTATTACTTGGCCTCATAGCTATGAGCCACATGCTTTGCTGGTTTATGCTTGTGCCTGTAATATTGCTTAAGCCTGATTGGTTTGTAGCGCCTGAGTGGTCTAGAATACCCGCAGAATGGCTTGAAAAATATAATTATCAGGACTTTTACCTTTTTTCTGACTGGATGCGCCTGATAGCCGGAGTGTTTTTTTACTGGTTATTGGTTAGATGGATTGTGCTGGCCAGAATAAATAAAAAGCTCAGTTACACCATCCGCTCATTTAAGATACCTTATTATGACTTGCTATACGCGGTATATTATTTAATCTTCGGTGTTGTTACTGTTTTCTCGAACCCTAAAAAAATTAAGTGGAGATAAGAAAACTTTTTCTAATTGCCTTTTGCCATGCCCTCAGACATAACTTTAATAACCAGATATTTTCCTAAAATCACTGACTCTCAAAGGGCTCAGTTTGAACAATTACAGGATCTATACACTTTCTGGAACAGCCAGATAAATGTAATATCGAGACAAGACATTGAAAATCTGTACGAAAAACACATTCTGCATTCGCTGGGCATTGCCAAAGTGATTCAGTTTAAGCCCGGTACCGAAATTCTGGATGTTGGTACAGGAGGAGGCTTTCCGGGTATTCCTTTGGCTATTTTATTCCCCGACAGCCAGTTTCATCTGGTAGATTCAATCGGGAAAAAAATAAAAGTGGTTACCGAGGTAGCCGCGGCACTGGGCCTGAAAAATCTGACAGCCCAGCACGAAAGAGCCGAAAACGTGGCCAGCGATTTTGATTTTATTGTAAGCAGAGCTGTTACAAGGCTTAAACCCTTTTATGGCTGGGTGCAGAACAAAGTAACCCGAAACCAGTTTAATGAATTAAGAAACGGGATTCTGTACCTGAAAGGGGGAGACCTGGATGAAGAGCTGGCAGAGTTTGGTGGTAAATATATGCTCTATAACTTGTCTGATTATTTTGAGGAAGAGTTTTTTGAAACCAAAAAAGTAGTTTACGTGCCGTTTTAAACCGGGTGTCGGGCTACTATTTAAACGAACCAATACCATGAATGAACGCTTTACGGCCAGTAGTTTTAGAAACCCTTTGTTGCCTGACGAAGTTATTTTCAGCGAAAAGGGGGTTACTTTTAAGGAGAAAAAGGTTCTTAGCAGTAGCGAGAGTTTTGTTTTTTATAACGACATAGCCGGTGTTGAGATTGACTCAGGCGTGTTTTTTGCAACTATCAGAATTAAAGCCCGTGCCAGAGAGCAGGAAATTATTGTAGAGAACTTTACAAAAGATGATGCCCGCACCATTAAAGAACTGATTGTGGCGCGCGCATTTAACTAAGCAACATATACATGCTCAATTTAGGTGTTAAAAATACTTTAAGGATTCTGAGAGGTACAAGTGTAGGAATGTATCTGGGAGATAAGGACGGCAACGATGTTTTGCTTCCGAAAAAATATATTCCGGATGATGTGATTGTGGGCGATGACATTGAGGTGTTTATTTATAAGGATTCTGAAGATCGTATTATTGCCACTACACTTGAGCCCAAAGTAAAACTCAACGAATTTGCCTATTTACAGGTAATGGCTGTTACAGGCATCGGGGCATTTCTGGACTGGGGTCTTGAAAAAGACCTGTTTGTGCCCTTTAAAGAGCAGAATAGAAAGCTGGAGGTAGGCGACTGGAGCGCCGTTTATGTTTATCTGGATGAAGACACCGAAAGACTGGTGGGTTCTTGTAAGGTAAACCGGTTTTTTGAAAAAGAAAACATTGAACTGGAAGAAGGGCAGGAAGTAGACCTGCTGGTTTTTGAAGAAACCAACCTGGGCCTGAATGTGGTTATTGACCAGAAATACAAAGGCCTTATTTATGAAAATGAGGTTTTTCAGCGTATAAAACTGGGTAGTAAGGTGAAAGGCTTTATTAAGCAGTTAAGAGAAGACAGCCGTATTGATGTAAGCCTGCAAAAACAAGGGTATGCCAACGTAGAACCCAATGCAGAGCGGATTCTGGAAAAGTTGAAAGCCAGCGACGGGTTTCTGGACCTGACAGACAAGAGCGATGCCAACTATGTGATGTATCAGCTTGAGATGAGCAAGAAAACCTTTAAAAAAGCAATAGGAAGCCTGTATAAACAACGATTAATTAGAATAGAAGAAGACGGTATTTATCTGGTCTGAAATTAAAATTGACTATATGAAACAGATTATTTTTACTGAGAAAGCGCCCGCTGCCATAGGGCCATACAGCCAGGCAGTGCTGGCAGGAGACACCTTGTATATGTCGGGGCAGATAGCCCTTGAGCTGGCAGCAGCAGGAGACGTGCGTGCAGAAGCTGCAAAGATTATGGAGAACATCGGGCATATTTTAGCAGAAGCCGGAATGGACTACACGAATATAGTAAAATCAAGCATTTTTCTTAAGAATATGGACGATTTCGCCGTTATCAATGAAGTCTACGGCAGCTACTTTAAGGCAGATCCGCCAGCCAGAGAAACGGTGCAGGTTGCCCGTTTACCTAAAGATGTAAACGTTGAAATATCAGTTATTGCAGTCAGGTAAAATTTAATAATTTTTTCATCTGAGGGTAACTGCTATTATATTGGCAGGCATTCGGGTGATAACGGTATGGTTTGTTTCAAAGGCTTGAAACAATTCCCAACCGTAAAATAATTTTCGCCGGTAACAATTAGACTTAAATCAATAAATTATTATATATTTACGTCAAAGAAAATCCTCCCATTTATACTAAAACTAAAATAGTTTGGCTATGAGAAAAAATTACTTTCTATCTCTATTATTGTTGATGTTTGCTTTTTGGAACGTTGAGGCAAAAGGTAGAGAATTTTCAGGAAGTGCTCCTGCGGTTGCCGATTCAGTAAATCCTTTGAATACTTCAACTAATTTGGTTAAGACATTTGTACCTGGTTCGGGGTCTCAACTGGATGTGGGTTGGAAAACAAATAATACTGAATCCGTTAAGTATCAGATTGCTTTCTCAACCGACGGCGTGAACTTTAACTATTTCACAACTGAGGCTTTCACAACGTATGGTGCCTACCATTTTAATGGTCTTATCCCCAATAAGAAATACTGGTTTTCAGTACGTGCAGCCAAAGATACACTGTATGCGCACACACGCTTTGCTACCTGTGCAACAGATTCTATCCGTACGGGTGTACCGAACGACAGCCTTCACAGATATTCTTGCTGGTCGCCGCTTTTTGCAGTAACCACCATGCAGGAATTACCAGTAGCGCCGAGCATAGTAGGTGTAGCCGATGGCTGGACACAAACTACTGCAACCATTGTTTTCAAGGATGTTTCTGATAACGAAAACAAGTTTATCATTAAACGTAGTATGAATGACGGCCCATGGACTGACGTGGCCTTTATAAATACCCCTGATAGTACAGGTAAAGAATATAATGTTACCTATGTTGATAATACCTTAATGCAAAATTCCAAAGTCCAGTATCAGGTAGCATCATGGAATAGAACAGGGTTTTCACCTACTGCAACTTTCGGACCGGTTTTCTTTACATTGCCTTATCCTCCGCAAGCTCCAATTCTGTTGATTTCGCCCTATCAGACTTTGAATGAGGTTCGTCTTGAATGGACAAACCGCGATCCAATCGTTTGGGATTTCCAGGTTGAACGTTCAGTAAATAATACAGATTGGTCTATTATTGCCACCGGTGTGCCCTTTTACGCACCTTTCTATAATGACCTTGATGCATGGGAAGGTACCACTTATTACTACCGTGTAAGAGGCAGAAACAGAGGCGGATTAGGTGAGGCTTCAATTCCATTGAAAGTTACTACCCCGGCGAGAGTGGGTCCTCCTGCGCCGCTAGGTCTGAAAGGTAAAAGCATTACGCCTAACAGAGTAGATTTAACCTGGAAAAACCCAACGTTTGGTCCTTATGAAATACCAAAACAAATTATGGTGTATCGTTCGGCAACAGGTGCTGGTGAAGGTTATACTCAATTAGCTACTCTTGCGCCATCAGATACTTCATATACAGATAACACTACTTTACCTAAAGTAACTTACTGGTATAAAGTAATGGCATCTAATGATCAGGGCCCATCACCTTATTCAAATATAGTATCTCTATTAACCTTAGGACCTCCAACGGCGCCATCAGGTTTAGAGTCTGAAAAGAGCGTTGATAATCTTGGTTACAATAATATAAAAGTTAAATGGGTTGATAATTCAAACGATGAAGAATTCTTCGTTCTTGAAAGAGCTCAAGATAACACCTTTACTATTGACCTTACCATTATGAAGGTACTTGCCAATAAAACTGATGTACTGAGTATACCGATTGAAGAAGGTGTAACTTATTATTTCAGAGTAAAGTCTACCAACCAATATGGTGAATCAAGTTATTCAAGTGTTTCTTCTGTAGAAACGGTTTATACCATGGCACCAAACAAACCTTACGCTTTGAAAGCAACTGCCAGCTCTGCTACTAAAGTAGCTTTGAAATGGGGTGATGACTCAAACAAAGAAGAGAATTTTGTTGTGGAGCGTTCGGTAGATGGTACTGCGTTTACTGGTTTAGTTACACTGGGTCGTAATACTACTACCTTTACTGACTCAACAGTAACTGCCAATAAGAAATTCTGGTACCGTGTGAAAGCCGTTAACAATAAAGGTAACTCAGACTATTCAGATGTTGCCTCTGTAACAACACCGGCAGCTTCTGCTGCTGTAGTAGCCGTGGCGGCGGTGTCAACAAGTACTGCTGACAACTGGGTGGTTTATCCTAACCCAACTAATGACGCGGTTAAATTGGTTATACCTGAAGCTATGCAGAATAACGCTGTTGTGATAACGGTAATTGATAAAATGAACAGAGAAGTTATTAAAACCAAGATTGATGCCCGTCAGAAAGAGCATATCCTTGATTTGAGTAACTTTGTAGAGGGTACTTATACAATCAGTATCCGTACTGCCGATAAACAGGTTACGAAACGTGTTTATAAGTACTGAGAATATTAAATGGGAATATAAAATTAAAGCCGGGCTTCTGAGAAGTCCGGCTTTAATTTTATATTTATGTTTCAGATTCCTGATTCATTAATAAATGTCTGTGAATTAAATCATCAGATGGCCTTTGAGAATGTTTTGCTTAGTGGCTGGCCCGCACTGCTGATGTACTTATCAAAAACGGTGCATACGTTTCTGATAAACGTTTTGCCTTCTGCAGTTACTTTAACTTTATTATCTTCTAAAAGTATAATGCCATCGTTTTTCAATGCCAGCAATTGTTCTATCTGGTGTTGGTCTAAATCATCGAACGAAAACTCAGTTTCAAAGCGGCACATCAGGTTTTGTATGTAGTTTCTCCAGAGCATATCTTCATCTGTCTGAATGTGGCCTCTGAGCAATGGAAAAATGTTGTTTTTTGTCAGATGAATGTACTCATCAAGACTTTTGGTGTTTTGCGAAAGGGCTGTCCAGCTATCACTGATGGCTGATACGCCCAGGCCCAACATGCATTTAGACTGTGTGGTCGTATAACCCATAAAGTTGCGGTTAAGCAAACCTTCTTCTCCGGCTTTAAAAAGCGAGTCGCTTGGCAGGGCAAAGTGATCCATGCCTATTTCGTGGTAGCCGTTTTCTTCAAAGATGGCGCGGCCCAGTTCATAGAGCTGGCGTTTAGTTGTAGCGCTGGGCAGGTTGTTTTCATCAAAACCTCTCTGGCCGTTACCTTTTAACCAGGGCACATGGGCGTATGAGTATAAAGAAAGGCGGTCTGGGGCGAGCTCCAGGGTTTTTCTGATGGTTTTTTCAAACTGCTCTACATTTTGAAAAGGAAGGCCAAAAACGAGGTCATGGCTGATAGAGGTATAGCCTATCTTGCGTGCCAGTTCGGTTACTTTCTTTACGTTTTCGAATGGTTGCAGGCGGTTAATAGCTACCTGTACGGTGTGGTCGTAGTCTTGCACACCGAAACTAACCCTCCGGAAACCTAAATCATACAAGGTTTGCAGGTGGGTTTCGCTGGTATTGTTGGGGTGGCCTTCAAAACTGAATTCTGCCGTTGGGCTTACTTTAGAACCCGATAAGATGCCTTCAATGAGTTCTTTCAGGTTTTCGGCAGAGAAAAAGCTGGGTGTACCACCGCCCAGGTGAATTTCTTCAATGAGAGGTGCTTCTCTCAGCAGATTGCGGTACAGGTTCCATTCTTTCAGAACAGCCTCAATATAAGGAACCTCAAACTGATGATTGAGCGTAATGCGTTTATGGCAGGCACAAAAAGTGCATAGGCTTTCGCAAAATGGAAGATGAATATATAGACTTAGTTTCTTCTGATTTTTATAGCTTTTTATGAAGCTTTCTTTCCATTGGGCTTCGGTAAAATTGCTGTTGTCCCAATAAGGAACTGTCGGATAACTGGTATATCGCGGTGCAGAAGTGTTGTATTTTTCAATAAGTGCTGACTGTATCATCTCATCTTTTTTTTGTAAACAAAGGTAGATGCCTTACAAAAAAAGAAATATGATAGCGGTCATATTTGCTAGTTTCTGAGTTTTTTTAGTTTTTCGGGATTAACAATCGTTATTTTGCCTGATTCAATTTCTACCAGTTTCTCGTCTTTAAAGTCAGATAAAGTGCGAATGGCCGTTTCCAGAGAGGTTCCTGCGGCGCTGGCCAGGTCTTCACGGCTGATTTTCATAGACGCCTGGTTGTCTGGAAAAAACTTGAGCAATGCCTCAGAAACACGTTTACGCACCGAATTATAGGCCAGTTTTAACAAGCTGCTTTCGTTGTCTTTGATGTTTTTTGAGAGCAGCTGAATAAACTTCTGTGCCACCTGCGGGTTTTGTAATAAAAGGTTGTTAAAGTCTTTTTTGGGTATCAGGCAAATTTCTGAGTCTTCCAGGGTTTCAATGGTATCGGTAAAATTGGTTTCCTGAATCAGGTCAACGTAACCAACAAAGTCGCCGGGATGGTAGAGGTTTACAATAAACTCTTTGCCATCATCATTAGTTTTAAAGGCTTTCAGCTTGCCTTTCAGTACATAATACAGATAAAGGGGGAAGTCTCCCTCTCTGTAAATTTCAGTTTTTTTCTTAAAGTATCTTATTTCGCGGTTTTCTGTCAGTTTCTTTAACTCCTGTTCCCCGTTGGCGTCGGCAATGAGCTGGTCAAGGCCGGTTATATCCTGCGCGTATTGCTTTTTAGATAATTCTTTTTTTCTGAGGCGGCTTTCAATGGCGCTAAGCAGTTCTACATCGTCAAAAGGTTTAGTGATGTAGTCATCGGCGCCCATATCCATTCCTTTTCGTAAATCAGAGCGTTCTGCTTTGGCAGTAAGAAAAATAAACGGTATTGAGGCTGTTTTTTCTTGCTTTGATAGTAAATGTAAAACACCGTAGCCATCAAGCACAGGCATCATGATATCGCAAATAATCAGGTCTGGTTGTTCTTTTATGGCAATGTCAACCCCAACTTTTCCATTCTCGGCTGTCAGAACTTCATATCCGTCCAGTTCAAGTATTTCAGATGTGTTTTCTCTTATTTCAGCGTTGTCTTCAATTAATAATATTTTTTTCATAGCTTTTCGCTTATAATTGTCTTGGTAGGGTAATAACAAATTCAGTGCCTTTGTTTTCCTGGCTTGAGTAATCAATTTTTCCTTTTAACAGATTTACGTACTGATTCACGATGCTGAGGCCTAAGCCAGTACCCTGTATTTCGCCGGCGTTGCTCATTCTGTAAAACCGCTCAAACAGGTGTTTTTTCTCAGCCTCCGGTATACCAATGCCTTCATCTTGTACCCGAAGCGTTACGCTGTTTTCGTCCAGGCGTACGCTTACAAACACTTGTGCGCCCTCAGGCGAAAACTTGATGGCGTTAGAAACAAGGTTTATTAAAATGTTTTTGATGATCTTGGGGTCGATTCTTACCTGGTGCGAGTCGTCTCCTGAAATGCAGTTGTACAAGATCTTTTGCCCTTTTTTTGCAATGCCCTGCATCTGCTGGCAAATTTCGTCAATTAGCTCGCTGATGTCAAATGTTTCAGGCGATACAATTACTTTGCCTTCTTCCAGTTTATTGAGCGATAGAAAATCATTCAGAATTTCGGTCAGCATTCGTACCGACGATTTGATGCGACTAATGTGCTTGTCGCGTTTTTCGTTCTCGTCAAGGTCGGCGTATTTTTCAACCAGTGATAATGACGACAAAACTGTAGCCAATGGTGTGCGGAATTCATGCGAAGCAAGGGTAATAAACCTGGATTTCATCAGGTTCAGTTCTTGCTCGCGCTTTAGTGCTTTATCAAGTTCATCTTTGGTTTTTTCCAGTTTCTGAATGGCCTCTTTTAATACAAGCGTGCGTTCTTCCACCTCCACTTCCAGTTCGTTTTTATAAGAAACCAATCTGTTTTCGGCTTTTTTACGAATGGTAATGTCAATAACAAAGGCTATCACATACGCACCTTTGCTGTTGTGATAAGGGCTGAGGCTGATTTCAACCGCAAACTCACTGCCATCTTTACGGCGGGCGTACAAATCCATGCCGCTGCCCATCGAGCGCGCATGTGGATGCTCGTTAAATGCTCTGCGGTGTTCGGTATGGGTATGGCGGAATCTGCCGGGAATCAGATCTTCAATAGACAGGTTCTCCAGTTCTTCAGGCTCGTACCCAAACATTGCCGCACCGCTTGGGTTTACTCTTACAATTTTCCCTTGCTTATCCGCTATTAAAATTCCTTCAGTGGCAAACAAGAAAATAGCCTCCGACTGGTGTAATATATCCATTTCCGCAACTGTTGACCTCGTACCTGGGTTGTTTTTCATCAGCAAAGAAGAGAAGTTTTGTAAGCTAAAAATATGACAAATATCAGTTTTCTGAAACCGCCCAAATGTTTTTTTTTTGAGTTTATCATAGCTACTTATGATGAAACTCATATTCAATGGCCCGAAAAATATAGAATTTTGTTGCAATGAAACTATCCAGATTCCGCATTATGAAAACTATACTACTGGCTACCGATTTTTCAAGGGCAGGCAATAAGGCTGCACATCTGGCTGCAAATATAGCAATAAAGCAGCAGGCGCGCCTGGTAATGTTTCATGCATACCGTTTTTTGAATACCTATGATGATAATTACGGGCTGCCTATTGATGAAGTGAAAAGAATTAGTGCCAAAAAACTGAGTGATTTAAAAAAAAGAGTGATGGCCAGGGTTAATCAGCCACTAGAAATAGAGGTTTGTTACAGGCACGGTTCTGTAATTGATACCATAAAAACCGCAACTAAAGAATTTGAAGTTGACCTGATTGTGATGAGTAGCGTGGGGGACTCTCCGCTTGGCGCTGGTTTTTTTGGTAGTGCGGCCACCGAAATGATTGATTCATTGAAAATACCAATGCTGGTTTTACCGCCCAACTACACAATTAAGCATTTTGAAAATGCCGTGATGGGGGTTGACCTGAGCAAACCCATAGATGCCGCCGTATTAGGAAAAGCTATTTATTTTTTAAGAGACCTTGACACCGTGGTTGATGTAATATATGTAGCCCCCAATACACCGGCATTACCAATAGAAGATATTAAAAAAGCAGAATTAAGCTTGCGTGAGTTACTGAAGAATGTGCCGCATACGTTTCAGACAGTGACTGGTAAAAATCAGGTTGAGACCATTAACAGTTTTGTTAAAAGCAGAAAAGCTCAACTTTTGATTACGTTTCCGAAGCATCATGGGTTTCTGGAGAAGATTTTCTTTGCAGGTAATACCCGTCGACTGGTTTTTGATGCCGAGGTTCCGGTTTTGGCAATACAGTAAATTTAACGCTGAAAAATACTATACATGAAGATTGTTGTTGATAAGGAAATGTCAGTTAATCAGTTAGCAAGGGCATTTAACGAGATTTACCCTTTTCTGAAGATAGAGGTGTATCATAGAGGAAATGAAATGAGCACTGACGCCTTCCATACTCTGAACGATATCTCAAGCCTGAAGAATCCTTCGGTGTTTATTATATCACCGAATATGACAATTGAGCAGATTGAAGAGTATTTCTGGGAAAAACTAGGGTTACAGATTAGTGTTTTCAGGAAAGTGGGAAACTCCTGGATACATACCGCATTTACTAACAAATGGACACTTGAACGCCAGAATGATATTGGACGCAATATCTACAGTTCTATTGTGTAGGTAAACACTTTTACCTGCCAATAGAACTGCCAGCAATGGTATTTTATACATGTGCAATTGTTTATGTACTGCCTTAAAGATTTATCTGCCACTATTTTACTTTTCTCTTTAAAGTAATAAAGAATTTACCCGAAAAGTGTGATTTTTCGGGGTTTTTTCTTTTAAACTTCCGTTGCCGCGTAGTTTTTAATACGATTAGCAGAATCAATAAGTTTTAGGTGTTTATTCTATCTGGCTTTCAGATACTCCAGCCTTTTGGTGGCATCAGACCTGTACTGCTTTACGGTGTCTGACGACAACAGGTATTTATTATAGAACTCAACAGCGTGGTTTTTGTCGTTTTTCCAGTCGTAAGTTCGGGCCATTAAAAAGAGCAGGTAGGAGCGGTCATCGAACAGATAAGCGTTATTATAGGCATCAATGGCTTCACTATAGTTTTTCTCTTTCTCGTTTATATAGCCCAGGGTATAATAATAATCGGCTATGTTTTCTGATACACCCATGGCAATGGCTTTTTCGAAATGTATTTTGGCTTTGGCCATATTGTTTTCTTTCATATAAGCCAGCCCCAGAAAATAGTCTATCCCTTCTTCCGGCTCGCCTTTTTGCGTGTATTTTTCTAATACTTCTATGCATTGTCTGGTGCTGTCGGTTCGGTAATAGGCAAAGCCCAGCATGCGTTGATAAGCAAGGCTTGAGTCTCCCAGAGCCATCAGGGTTCGAATGGCCGGAATCACCTCCTGAAACTTCATCTCTTTATATAGCGCTTTAACTTTCAGCTGATGCAAAGGCAGGTAGGCAGAATCATACTTCAGGTGTCTTTCTACCAGATTAAGACAATTTTTGGTCATGTTTCTGCGCAGATACACTTTGCCCAGTTCGTTTGCGCAATCAAGGTCGTTCAACGAAATGGCTTTGCGAAGTAAAACCATGGCCAGCGAATCGTTCCCTAGTTTAGTGTAAACCACCCCCAGTAGTTTGAGGTACGTAGCATTGGTTGAATCTACCTTTAACAGCTTACTGTAATAGGTTTTTGCTTTCTTGTAATTGCCAGCGCTTTCGGCATTATTAGCAATCTGAAATAAGGCTGTACGATTGCTGGAATCGGCAACCAGCACTTTTCCGTAGAAGGTATCGCTTTGTTTGTAATCGCCGGTTTTTGCATAGCAAAAGCCTTTTTCAAGCAGGCAGGGTTGGGTATTACAGCCAGCCAGCATCTGAATGGCCTCGCCAAAACGGTAATCATTCGTAAGTGCTTTGGCTTTGCTAAGTGTATTGTCGGCAGTAGTTTGAGCCAAAGCCTGGCTGTAAAAAAGAATAGCAAAAAGATAAATGAAGTTTTTCATGATTGCTTTATATTTATGAGTGAATAGATTTCAGACAAAAAATTAATTGTTCAGGAGCTTATCAAACATTCGCTTCACTTCTGGGTCAGATGGCCTCGGGGCATTGTCAGACATTATCTGTGCATGGGCATCAACAATAAGATATCGGGGAATAGAGCTGATATTGAATTTTTTGGCAATTGCCGAAGCATTGCCGCTTGGCAATAGATAAGATTCGCCGGGTGCAATGCCCAATTGTTGCATGGCTTTGCTCCAGGCGTTAGGGTCTTCATCGGTTGAGATATAAACAAAACCGATGCCTTTCTCCTCATATTCTGCTTTCAGTTTATGTGATGCCGGCATTTCTGCCCGGCATGGCTCACACCAGCTGGCCCAGAAATCTACATAGTAAAAGCGCTTATCCGATTTTTTGAAAATGTCGTTCAGTTCCCCCGCTTCATACTTGCCGTTTAGCAAGGGCAGGTTGTTTCCTATTTGTTGAGTGGTTTTATAAAAAGGCAGGAGGTTATCAGTTGCAAAAGAACGAATGAATAGATTTTGGGAAATTGATGCCAGTTTTTCTGCAATATGAAGATTAATTGATTTATCGATGTTCTGTTTATTAAGGTTGATGATGTCTAGCAGAACAGCCTCAAGCGTAGCACCAGAAAAGCTGTTCAGGGCTATTTCTGCCATTTTCTTATAATCAGTTCCGGTTTTTTCAAGGTCTTGGCCAGACTTAAGCAATACGTAACTCAGCACAGTGGCCCGATAGTTGGATTCATAGAAGAACTGGTCGCTGCTAATGAAGTTATTCTCGAACGCGGCTGTTATTTCCTTGTTTTGCGGTAATCGCTTTTGTTCGTATGGCGAAAAGTAAGGTGCAGCAAGGGTAACGAGGTAATCGTTCAGAAAAAGGGCTTTCAGGTATTGATAATAGGTTTCTCGTATTGGTTTTCGGCTTTTGTATTCATTTAAAAAAGCTATTCTTTTGTTGTAATTGGCTTCAAGCTGTTTGTATCTGGGTATTCCTGAAATTTTGACAGGTATTTGCATAACGGCGAATCCTTCAAACTGGCCACATATTTTTTCGAACTCGTTGAAAAAATCAAGTTCGTTGTTTCTGGTGCTGTCAGAAAGGCTTCTGATGTAAGTTACATTGTCTTTGTTTTTAGATAGATAGAGTTTTTCGCCGGGGTATATTACAAAAGATAGCTGACGCCCGAACCGGTACTTTTTGTCGGTGTCGTTTGATATCAATCTAATTGGGTAAGGTTCTTTAATAACCAGAGTTTCGGTTTTGTTTTCATTGAGTTCTAAAACCTTATAGCCACTAAAATTACCGTTGTATTGCACAAAAATGGGCGTATGTGCTTTCTTTTTGTCGACGATAATAATGGTTGAGTCTTGTTTGGCGTAAACAGTTGCGCATAAAGCCATAAAAAATGAAAGAAACCGGAAGTGAGTTTTCATAAAAGTTAGTTTTGAACATTGTTAGTTTATGGAATGGTATAGTAAGTTGAACTAACCTACTCTGCCGAATAGGCGTACAATAGCCGGAAGACTAATAAAGCCTTAAAATGAATAAGTTTAAGAGCGTCAACGGGCCTTTCAGTCAATTATTACTTTGGCTAAGCCATCATAAAATGTTTGTGCAGTATAAATGCAGGCAGGCAAAGGCTGCGACCAAAGCCGGTAAAGCAGCCAGAAAAAAGTTTAAGGTTTTTCATGTGTTGAATGGTTTAAAAACCAGCAATAAGTTTAATTGAACATTGGTACTACAAAAATAATGTTTTCTACCGTTTAGCAAAATTTCTGGATTCAGATTTTGAATCGGCTTCTAAAAAAAATGATATCTATCAGTTTTTTTATTGGCGTTTGGTCATAATTGTGGTTTGGAACGATACCTAATTTTGGGCTTTAAAATAACCACAATTCTTAATGGCAATCTTAATTTTTTTCCTGGCCCACTGGTACCTATCATTGTTTTCACAAACTTTCTTTTTACACCGCTATGCTGCCCACCAGATGTTTACGATGACGAAGGGTTGGGAGAGGTTTTTCTACGTGGTTACGTATGTAACACAGGGGTCGTCGTTTCTCAGCCCTAAAGCTTACGGTATTATGCACCGCCTGCACCATGCTTATGCCGACACCGAGCAAGACCCGCATTCGCCGAGCTACTCAGATAACTTGTTTCACATGATGTGGAAAACCAAAAATTACTATAACGATATTCTGAACGACAAAGCCAACATTGAGCCCAAGTTTAAGAAAGGTGTACCTAACTGGATGTTTATGGAGCGCCTGGGTGACGCCTGGGTGTCGAGAATAGGCTGGGGGGTATTGTATACCTTGTTTTATATGTATTTTGCAACCAGTGCCTGGGAGTATCTGTTGTTGCCGATCCATTACCTGATGGGCCCGGTGCACGGGGTTATTATTAACTGGTTTGCACATAAATATGGCTACACCAACTTTAAGGTGAACGACACCGCAAGAAATCTGTTGCCCTTTGATTTTCTGATGATGGGCGAATCTTACCACAACAACCATCATAAATTGGGCGGTAGGGCGAACTTCGGCGTAAAATGGCATGAGTTTGACCCTACGTACCCAATTATTCTGCTGCTGAACAAACTTAAAATTGTGAAGCTGAAACTGAACAACGACCTGAACTATATGTAGTCTGATAAACGATACAGCTATGACACTGAACGAAACAAAAACAACGTGCTACCATTGTGGTGAAGATTGTGCCGACAGCCCGATTGTGTTGGAAGACAAACACTTTTGTTGTCATGGCTGTAAAACAGTTTATGAGATACTGCAAGACAATAATCTTTGTTCTTATTATGACCTTAACCAGCATGCCGGGGTTAGCCTGAAAGCGGCTAACTTTAAGGGCAGGTTTGATTATCTGGCCGACGACAAAATTCAGGCGCAATTGCTTGATTTCAGCAGCGAGACCATTCATAAGGTTACGCTTTTTGTTCCGGCCATTCATTGTAGTTCTTGCGTATGGTTGTTAGAAAACTTCAACAAAATTCAGGACGGGGTATTTACAGCCCGGCTCAATTTTCTGAAAAAGGAGCTGTCGCTGAGCTATGACCCAGCCAAAGTAAGCCTGAAAACCATAGTGGAACTACTGGCAACACTGGGCTATGAGCCACTGATAAACCTGCAAAGTGCTGAGCATCAGCCCGGGCAAAACCGTGTGCAACGCCGCCTGATTATGCAGATAGGGGTGGTGGGCTTTTGCATGGGTAATATCATGCTGTTGAGTTTTCCGGAGTATTTCCGGCTTGATTTAAACAACCTGGTGGATGCCACGTATCAGAGGTTTTTCCTGTATCTCAACTTTCTGTTATCGTTGCCGGTGTTTTTCTTTGGGGCTTCAGATTACCTGAAAGGCGCCATTGTGTCTATCAAAGAGAATATCCGGAACAAAACCCATGTGTTAAGCGTAGATATTCCTATTGCGCTGGGTATTACAGCCTTGTTTGTACGCAGTAGTTTCGAGACCTTCGTTAACCATTCAGCCGGGTATTGGGATAGCCTAGCCGGGCTGGTTTTTTTTCTGCTTACCGGCAAATGGGTACAACAGGTAACTTATAACTACCTGTCTTTTGAACGAAACTACAAATCTTATTTCCCGCTGGCAGTAAAAGTAAACGGAGGTTATAAAAACGTAACTGAGGTTCAGAAAGGCGATGTACTGGAGATTCACCATCAGGAGCTGATTCCGGCCGATACGCTGTTGCTGTCGGAGCGAGCCTACGTTGATTACAGTTTTGTAACGGGGGAATCGGAACCGATAAAAAAAGAGAAAGGCGAATTGATATATGCAGGTGGCCGGCTGATTGGCGAAAAGGTAACACTGGCCGTGCAAAAGAAGGTGTCGCAAAGCTACCTGACCGAATTATGGAACAACGAGGCCTTTAAAAAAGAAAAAAAGACGCCTGCTACAGATCTGGCCAATGCCTTTAGTAAATATTTTACCTATACCACTTTACTGATTGCACTTGTAACAGGCATTTACTGGTACAATGTACAGCCTGATATTGTTTGGAAAAGCGTAACCGCTGTGCTGATGGTGGCCTGCCCATGTGCCCTGACACTATCAATGCCATTTACCATGAACACCACCATGGGTATTTTTGGGCGCAATAAGTTTTTTGTTAAAAATCAGAATGTAATTCAACTGCTTACAGAGATTAATGAGGTGGTGTTTGACAAAACAGGAACCCTTACCGAAAACAAAAACGGCCAGCTGCACTTTGAAGACGGCCAACTTACCGAAGAAGAAAAAGGGTGGGTTAGCCAGCTAACGGCACAGTCGGTGCACCCGCTGAGCAAAATGATAAGCCGCCACCTTGGTGCCGGAAGCGGCGAAATCAGCTATTTTAATGAAATAAAAGGCATGGGTATTGAAGGGGCAGTAGCCGGTAATTTTATAAGGCTGGGTAATGCAGAGTTTTTAGGTTTGCATACCCATACCCTGCGCACCGGGCAGGTAAATGTAGAGATTAATAAGGAGTACCGGGGGTATTTTACCATCAAAGCCAATTATAGAAAAAACTGGCGCGAAGTGTTGACCCGGTTGAAATCTGGCTTTAAGCTCGCTTTATTATCGGGCGATAACGATGAAGAGAAAGAAAACCTGAGCCCTTATTTTGATAAAAACCGCTTGCTGTTTAATCAGAAACCACAGGATAAACTTGATTTTATAAGAATAGAGCAGGAGACTGGCCGCCACGTGCTAATGATTGGCGACGGCCTGAACGACGCCGGAGCCTTGCGCCAAAGTAATGTGGGCATTGCCCTGAGCGAAGACGTGCAGGCGTTTTCGCCGGCTTGTGATGCCATTCTGGATGCCACAAAGTTTGACAGGCTGACCGACTTTCTCCGTTTTAGTAAAACGGCGCTTAATATTGTAAAAGCCAGCTTTGTGTTGTCGCTGGTCTATAATTTTATAGGTATTGGCTGGGCGGTTTCGGGGCAGTTATCACCAGTAATGGCAGCTATATTTATGCCCTTAAGCTCGCTTTCTGTAGTATTGTTTGCCGTAGGCATGACCTACCTCTTTGCACGCATCAAAAAACTGATTTAAAATGGCTGTTATTATATTTCTGGTTGTGGCGGCCCTGCTGGTAGCGGGCGGCTTCTTGTTCTCGTTTATCTGGGCTACTAACGATGGCCAGTTTGACGACACCTATACGCCCTCGGTAAGGATTTTGTTTGATGAAGAAAAACCTGCCGAAAATCATAAAGTTTCATGAGGCACAATAGATTTTGGTTGGCAGCGCTTACCTAGTTTTGCTTATCAATTTAACCTGTCTATGAAAACAAAAGTACATAGAAACCTGATTGCATACGTTCGTAAATCTATTGTGTTTGTCCTTGAGTCCGGGGCGTTAGCCGGTGTTATATTGTTGGTGATTCTATTCTTTGTTGCACGTAATTGTGAGGCGCAGGTTGATTTTGCGGGGATTCCGGAAACAGAGAAATTCATAAACAATAAAGCACAGATAACCGTAAAAAACGTAAAGTATGTGCAACGGGAAGATGACATTGACTGCACCTGGAAAACGTCTCACGCAGTGCTGGACGGAATGCTTGACATTCGGACTCAGGATTTTCTGAACGATTGGTTGTCTGGTATGACCGCCTTCGGAAATTGTGAAGGAGACAAAGAATGCTATGATTTTGAGCTGTATCATTATTTCTATAAATCAACCCGGGTGAGCTACCTGAAGAACGATTTTCTGGGTTTTTATCTGCATGAGGGTAACTGCAAAACTGAAAGAAGCTATTGTCTTGAAAATCAGGACTGGGAGATATATGACCTGAGAGGCAAGCGTTTTTTGCAGGAAAGCGATATCATTAATCAGGATGAAAAATCGCAGAAGATATTTTATAGCCTGATTGAAAACCGGGTAAAAAAACTAAAGCAGAATCTGGTGAGCGACTGGAAAGCCTATACCAGACAGATAGGTCTTGATAAAAATATGCTGGTGGTGTATCTGAACAACGACATGATGAATAACACCAGAGGTGTGCTACTGAAATTCAGAATAGAAGAAATTGAAAAAGTATTAGTGCCTTGCTTTGCAAACCGCCTTAATAACCGCGGATGCGAAAAAATAGCAGAAGCCCCGGGCATTACGCAACAATTTATAAAAAATTAAAAAACTGTCAGTTTTGTTAAGGTATAAGGCAGTTTTTTAATTTGCTAGGGTAAAGTATTTAGGTTCAAATGCTGAAAAAAGACAGGTTTTGCCTGTCTTTTTTTTCTGACATCAATCATGTTTGTACCTATATACGCTCATAAAAAAATGATGATGGCTGATATAGCTTTGTTTCGTTAAAATAAATTTCAACCATCATGAAAAAAGTACTTCTTCCGACCGATTTCTCGAAAGCTTCAGAAAAGGCCATACGATACGCCATTCAATTGTTTGGCGATACTCCCTGCGAGTTTACGCTGATGCATGCTTACGATACTTTTCCGACAGGAGGGTCTCCTGAAATTGCGTATTCAATGATAGAAGAGTTGTTCTCCCGTGCCAAAGAAGAAATCCTGGAGCATCTGGAAGAAGTAAAACAATGGGATACCCGCAAGATACATACATTTAAAACAGATTTGATGCCAACATCGCCGGGTAGTGCCATTCAGGTGCTTAACCAGAAAAATCAGTATGATTTTGTAGTGGTAGGCGCTACAGGCAAGGGTAATGACATTCTATTTGGCAGTACTGCTACCGATGTGGTAAGAAACGTAATGACCAATTCTATTGTAGTACCCGTTAAATCTGAAATAAGACCAGTAAGAAATGTGGTGCTTGCGGTTGACTACAAACCTGTGCAGTCTTTTCATGAGCTGGACGAACTGAAAGCGTTGCTGATTAACAATAACGCTACGCTTACTTTATTGAATGTATTGAAAGAAAACCAGGTTCCGACAGATATAAACAGTCTTACCAGATACGAATACCATGATTATTTTAAAGGCGTGAATCTGGTGGATTATCAGATAATAGGTGATACGGCTGAGGAAGGAATAATTGAGTATCTGAATAACCACGAGGTAGATATGCTGGTAATGGTTACACGCCGCCATACATTTTTTGATGTGCTGTTTAACCGTTCAGTTACCCGCCGGTTTGCCTATAACCCAACCATACCATTGTTTAGTATTTATGACGAAGCGAACGTTACAGTGCCAGAACATGAAGTAGTTACTTTTTAAAATATGGCAGGGTCAGCACAATCAGGCCGGCCATTCTGGTAAAATAAAGCCCGGCTTAGCCTTGATATCAGCCAGAAAAGGCCCCTTTGTCTGCTAAAGGCAAAGGGGCTTTTACTAAAAACCTGCCAGCGGAGAAGC
This sequence comes from Emticicia sp. 21SJ11W-3, assembly GCF_024138715.1. Taxonomy (GTDB): domain Bacteria; phylum Bacteroidota; class Bacteroidia; order Cytophagales; family Spirosomataceae; genus Emticicia; species Emticicia fluvialis. Next base: position 3,838,911 of record NZ_CP092074.1, on the reverse strand, counting down.
CCTTTCAAAAAAAGATATTCTATAAATAAAACAGACCATTTTCAGGTCTGAAAATCTACCTGAATCATTCAAATATTTAAACACACCAGACAATGAAAAAGTACTCAGAACTAAGCCATAGTCATTTTCAGAACAGGATATGGCGCAATGAACTGGAAATGATGCAAAAGGAAACAGATTTTTTTCTGACCGTAGTACAGGAAATTGACACCCTTGACAACAAAGAGCTCAATAACAGGCAGGAGTGGTTCATAAACCAGTTTCATCATTTCGAAAGGCTTATTAAACAGTTATCGACCGAACTGACTGACATTGAAAAGGGGTTGGCTGTGGGCGTACAGGAAGATAACATTCTTGATAAAGAGCAAAGGCTGGACCAGAGCTATTTCAGAGAAAGGATGGATTATTTTGAGCAGGACTACCGCAGCGTGAAAGCCAGATTCAGGGCTTTTATTGCTAATTCAGATACCGAAGGCATTGATTAGGCCGGGAAATACTACCCCGCCTGAATTATGATTAATGTCATGTTTTCTTAAAGCCTATGTCATGTTTTCAGCATAGTGCCGAAAGTAATTTTACGCCATCAAAGTTTCTAAACTTAATTTTACTATGCAGCATATTACGCAGCCCGAGTCAGTTGGGACATTAGAACGATTTGAATATGATAATAAAATCGTCAAAGCCTTTCTTGTTGTAACGGTCATTTTTGGTTTGGTTGGCATGTTAGCCGGCTTAACCCTGGCTGTACAACTCTTTTGGCCTGGAGCCAATTTTGAAACCCCCCACGTTACCTTTGGGCGGTTAAGACCTTTACACACCAATGCCATTATTTTTGCCTTTGTAGGTAATGCCATGTTTGCAGGTATTTACTACTCTATGCCCAGGCTGCTTAAAACCGCCATGTTCAGCAAGGCGCTATCGTGGATACACTTCTGGGGCTGGCAGCTTATTATTCTGGCAGCGGCTATTACGCTTCCTCTTGGTATAACAACCAGTAAAGAATACGCCGAGCTGGAATGGCCAATAGACATTGCCATTGCTTTAATATGGGTAGTATTTGCCATTAATATGTTTGGCACTATTATACGCCGCCGCGAGCGCCACATGTATGTAGCTGTTTGGTTTTACATAGCCACTGTGGTTACGGTTGCTTTGCTACACATTGTAAACTCTTTTGAGTTGCCAATTTCATTAACCAAAAGCTATTCGCTATACGCCGGGGTGCAAGATGCCCTGGTACAATGGTGGTACGGCCACAACGCGGTTGCGTTCTTCCTCACCACGCCTTATCTGGGTTTAATGTACTACTTCCTGCCTAAGGCAGCCAACAGACCCGTATATTCATATAAGTTATCAATTATCCACTTCTGGTCGCTCATATTTATTTATATCTGGGCGGGGCCTCACCACTTGTTGTACTCTTCATTACCAGACTGGGCACAAAGCCTTGGTACGGTGTTCTCAATTATGCTTATTGCGCCATCATGGGGTGGTATGCTTAATGGTTTGCTTACCTTGCGCGGCGCCTGGGACAAAGTTCGTGAAGACCCGGTTCTTAAATTCTTTGTGGTAGCAGTAACTGCCTATGGTATGGCTACTTTTGAAGGCCCGATGTTGTCTTTGAAAAACGTGAATGCTATTTCGCACTTTACAGACTGGACCATCGCCCACGTGCACGTTGGTGCCCTTGGCTGGAACGGTTTCATGATATTCGGTATCCTTTATTATCTGATACCACGTATGTATAAAACCCAGCTTTACTCTAAAGGATTAACCAATACGCACTTCTGGTTAGGTACATTAGGTATTATATTTTATGCGTTGCCTATGTACTGGGCGGGTTTCACACAAAGTTTAATGTGGAAAGAGTTTACACAAGATGGGTTCCTTGCTTACCCTAACTTCCTTGAAACCGTTACACAGATTGTACCTCTGTATATGATCAGAGCCGTGGGTGGTACCATGTATCTGATTGGTACGCTGGTAATGATATATAACCTGATTCAGACAGCCAAACAAGGAACTTTTGTTGCGGTAGAATACGGCGAGGCACCAGCGCTTGAAAAACACGTAAAAGTTGTAGGTGGCGGCTGGCACTCAGTTTTAGAGCGTAAACCGGTTGTTTTTACAGCTTTGGCAATTATAGCCGTGGCTATTGGCGGGGTGGTAGAGTTTGTGCCTACTGCGCTGATAGACTCTAACGTACCTACTATTGCGGCAGTGAAACCTTACACACCGCTTGAACTGGAAGGCCGCGATATCTACATCAAAGAAGGTTGTGTGGGCTGTCACTCGCAGATGGTTCGTCCGTTCCGTTCAGAAACCGAACGCTACGGCGAGTACTCTAAAGCCGGTGAGTTTGTGTATGACCACCCGTTCCTGTGGGGTTCTAAACGTACCGGGCCGGACTTGCACCGTGTTGGTAAAAAATACCCCGACAGCTGGCACTATAACCACATGATGGACCCTACCACTATGTCGCCCGGTTCAATTATGCCTCCTTACCCGTGGTTGCTTGAAAACGATTACGATAAAGAGATGATTCCGTCAAAAATTAAAGCCATGCGTACCCTGGGTGTGCCGTATCCGGAAGGTTATGAAAACATTGCGGTTGCTGATGCAGAAAAACAAGCTGCAGAAATTGCGAAGCGTCTGGCTGATGCCAAAATTAAAACAAGCGGCGATAAGGAAATAGTAGCACTGATTGCTTATCTGCAGAGACTAGGTACTGATATTAAACAATAATTATTTACGACCATGTTTAAACATTATTTCGAACAAATAGACGGCGTGAGCATCTACCCGGTTTTTTCTCTGCTTGTTTTCTTTTTCTTTTTTCTGGGTCTTGGCTGGTATGTCATAAAACTTGATAAAAAGAAACAAAGCTACATAGAGAAGCTGCCATTAGATTAACCGGCTCAGAGCCAAATATCCAGGTTTAAAGAAAATTAAAATATACTCATTTATGGGAACATTCATTAAATCAGGCGATGAACTCATTCAACTCCTGGTGCTTATTATACTGATTCTTACAGCTATCGTTCTGCTGGTTGTGGTTTTAAATATGTATCGGGTTATCAGCAGGATTATCGCCGAAAAAGAAGGCCGTACTATTGAAACTTTCAGTTTTCAGAAATGGTGGCAAAGAGAGGCTGGCACGGCCATTCCGTTAGAAAAAGAAGAGTCTATTATGCTTGGTCATAACTATGACGGCATTCAGGAGCTCGACAACCACCTGCCACCGTGGTGGGTTAAGTTATTCTATATTACCATTGTGTTTGCCGTTGTGTATTTAGGTTTGTATCATATCTGGAACATCACACCTTTGCAGGAAGAAGAGTATCAGATAGCAATGGATGAGGCCAAGAAAGAGGTAGAACTGTATCAGTCTAAAATGGCTAATACCATTGACGAGAAATCGGTTAAGCTGATGAAAGACGACAAAACCCTTAGCCAGGGTAAACAGATTTTTACCTCAAAATGCGCCGCTTGCCACGGGCAGGCAGGTGAAGGCGGGGTTGGGCCAAACCTTACTGACGAATACTGGCTGCATGGTGGTACTATTAATGATGTTTTTAAAACCGTTAAATACGGTGTACCTGAAAAGGGTATGATTGCCTGGCAGGCAACCATGAAACCCGCAGAGATACAAGAGGTAAGTAACTACATTTTGTCTATACAAGGTACTAATCCGCCTAATGCAAAGGCACCTCAGGGAGAAAAAGCCTCAGCCGGGGCTGATTCAACCGCAACTAAGTAACAAACATTTCGGATGGTGGCTGGCAGTAAAATTCCGGCCGCCATCAGAAAGAAATAAATATCCGGAACAGTGAGCAATTTAGATTTTATAGATGAGGCCTACCGTGACAGCATTGCCACCGTAGACAGTGAGGGGAAGAGAATTTGGGTGTTTCCGAAAAAACCGAGTGGTAAGTATCATAATTACCGGATACTGACAACCATTGTTTTTCTGACGCTGTTTTTTGCGGGCCCATTTGTGAAAATCAACGGACAGCCCCTATTGATGATTAATGTGTTTGAGCGGAAATTTGTGTTGTTCGGCCAGTTGTTTCTGCCACAAGACTCTGTTATTTTTAGCGTGGGTCTGATTACGTTCTTTATTTTTATTACCTTGTTTACGGTAGTTTATGGCCGGTTCTGGTGTGGCTGGGCCTGCCCTCAGACAGTTTTTATGGAAATGGTTTTCCGTAAAATTGAATACTGGATTGAAGGAGACCGCAAACAGCAGCTGGCACTGAGCAAAGCGCCCTGGACAACCGAAAAGATTCTGAAAAAGGGCGCCAAAAGGTTAATATATCTGCTTATATCTATTCTGATAGCCCATACCACTATGGCGTATCTGATAGGTATAGATGCAACGGTTGGCATCATTTCGCAGTCGCCGGCAAATCATTTACCCGGATTTATCGGTCTGGTAGCTTTTACAGCGGTGTTTTATTATGTTTTTGCCAAATTAAGAGAGCAGGTTTGTGTGGCTATTTGCCCTTACGGCCGTTTGCAGGGGGTGTTAATGGGGCGCAATACCATTAATATTATTTATGACTGGGTGCGCGGCGAACCCCGTGGCAAACTGAATAAGCACGAGCCAGCCAACCAGGTAGCAGCGCCTAAAGGAGACTGCATAGATTGCAAATTATGTGTTCAGGTATGCCCAACAGGAATTGATATCAGAAACGGGTCTCAATTGGAGTGTATTAATTGCACCGCCTGTATTGACGTTTGCGATGACGTAATGACCAAGATAAACAAACCCACAGGTTTGATAAAATACGGGTCGGCAGAAAGTGTCGAAAAACGCATTCCATATAAGATGTCGCCACGGGCTTATGCTTATTCGGTAGTTTTATTGTTGCTGGTTGGGGTAGAGGTGTTTCTGCTGATGAGCCGCTCGGTTATTGAAACCACCATTATGCGTGTGCCGGGGCAAATGTATCAGGAACAGGCCAATAACAAAATCAGTAACCTGTATAACGCCCAGATTGTGAATAAAAGTAATGAAGACCTGGTAGTAACCTTAAAAGTGGGCGACAACGCAGGGAACATCAGATTGATAGACGGCAAAAAAAGTATCAGAATAAAAAAAGAAGGCAAGGCTGATGTGGTTTTCTTTCTGGATATGAACAAAGCCGATATTAAAAAAATAAAAACCAGTCTTGAAATTGAAGTTTGGGAAGGAGAAGAAAAACTGGAGACCATCAAGACTAATTTTTTGGGATTCAAAGATAATTGAGTGATTGGGCGAATGAGTGATTGAGTGATTTAAGGTATCCGGAAGAGTTTTGCCAATGTTATTGGTAAATAATCATGAAGGGAATCAAAAAAACATTGAGTCAGTTAAATCGACAGTTCAAAATTTAAGAAATAGGAGCTATAATCGCTCAATTGCTTTAATACATTAGTTCATAAAATAATATACCATGAATTTTGGACATAAAATCGGAATATTCTACGGGTTGTTTGTAGTCTTTATGATTACAATGGTGGTGCTTTGTGTGCAGCAGAAAGATATTTCGCTGGTGAGCAACGACTACTACAAAAAAGAAATTGCGTATCAGGATGAGATTATCAAGCAACGGAATGTGGCGCAGCTGGCGGCCCCTGTAGTGATAAGTTACACTGGCGAAAAACAACAGGTGAGTATCAGTTTTCCTGAAGAGTTGAAAGGGGCAACAGGTACGGTACAGTTCTATCGTCCGTCTGATGCCAAAAAAGATTATTCGCTTGCCCTGAGCATCAATGAAAATACGGTACAGAGCATTCCGGTGAATCAGCTGGCTAAAGGACTTTGGGTTGTAAAGCTGGAATGGCAAAAAGCCGGAAAGGCTTATCTGAAAGAAGAGAAAATAGTTTTATAAGATGTTGTATTCAGCATTGATGATAGGGTTTGCCGGAAGTTTGCACTGCATGGGTATGTGCGGCCCTATTTCCATGCTTTTGCCCGGCGATAAATCCAGACGCGGAAGGTATATTCTGGGCAGGCTCATTTACAATGCCGGACGCATTTTAACCTACAGCCTGCTGGGGCTGCTGGTTGGCTTTGCCGGAGAACAGGTGGCATTGCTGGCCTCACAAAAAACATTATTTGTGGTAGTAGGATGCCTGATATTGCTGGCGTTTATTCTGCCTGCCCGCTGGACCAAATCAATAGACGTATTACCTTATGTAAGCCGTTTCAATAACTTTATCAAGTCTTCACTGTCTGCTTTCTACAAAAGACATTCTTTGTTTTCGCAGTTTATTTTCGGGGTTCTCAATGGCCTGTTACCTTGCGGGCTGGTTTATGCCGCACTGAGTGGGGCTTTTCTGATGAGTGAGGCCTGGGAGAGTGTGCTGTTTATGGCATTGTTCGGGTTGGGTACTCTACCCATGATGCTCGGCTTTGCTTTTTTGGGTAATGGTATCCGTAAATATGTCAGTTTTCAGCCTAAGGCTGTTTATAGATTCTCTTATATTGCACTGGCCGTTTGGCTCATCTTCAAAGGTGTTAATTTATCTTCAAATCACTTAACCGGGCATGACGCACACGGCATTTCGGTTTGCAGAGGTAAATAAGGAAATTACCCGGCTACCTCGCTCTTCAGATACTGCTTTTTATATTCCAGTGGTGTAGTGCCTTTCACTTTTCTGAAATGCCTGTAGAAATTAGAAAGGTTATTAAAGCCGCTGTCAAAGCATATTATCTCAATGCTCAGCTTATTTTCTATTAATGCCCGGCAGGCATGGCTTACTCTTACTTCCGTCAGAAAATCGTTATAAGTTTTGTGGGTCATTAATTTAAAGTATCTGCAAAACGAGGTGGTGCTCAGGTTGGCTATAGCGGCTATGTCTTCCAGGCTGATGTCTTTGGCATAATTGGCCAGTGTATAACTGCATACATTATTAAGCCTGACGGTTTCCATTTCGTTCGACTGGTAAAAGGCATTGGCGGCGGTTATCATCTCCAACTCGTCAGACTCAGTCAGCAATTCAAGAACAGATAACAGAATCACCAGCCTTTGCAAAGGGCCGGCATTAACGGCACCTTCCATCAGGGTTTTCAGGCGCTGTGCTGTATTACCTTTAATAAGCAGGCCTTGCTTGGCTTTTTCGTACAGTTTCCTGATGGCATAAGCTTCATTTAAGTTCAGGAAGTCGCCCCCCAGGCAATCGGGCATAAACTGCATTACTATGGCCTCTACCTGCAAATCTGCATTACCCTGAAAATACTCTTTATTGCAGCGCCAGGTATGGGGCAGATTCTCTCCCAGTAGCAATACCTCGCCCGATGAAAAATTACTTACGTTGTCGCCAATAAACCGAACCCCTTCACCCTTTATTACATAATGAAGCTCAAGTTCGGGATGATAATGCCATATAGAACCGAAGTTAGGTTTTATGTCGTGTCTGATACTGAACGAATGCCCCGTATTGGTGGGTACTTTATGAAAATGTGGTTTCATCGACTAAAAAACTAAATGCTAATATTGTACAATGATTGGGAAAGAGTATATAAAAAACCTGTATTTTTATCTTCTATCTTTGTAAAGTTAAATAAAATATTTGTCAGATTATAAAAAACAGCCATTGGCTTAAAAATCAATGTATGTTTTTATCATAATACTGAAAAGTGTACAAATTAGCCTATTGCATCTTTCAACCCTAACTCATGAATATTTCCAAGCTTCCTGTAATTGACCTGCTTATCATTTTTGGCTATCTGGTCGGAATGGTAGTGATAGGTATTTATTTCTCACGAAAAAACAAAGACGCCGACCAGTTTACCACGGCCTCGGGCAAAATACCGGGCTGGGCCATTGGTCTTTCTATCTATGCCACATTCCTGAGCAGTAATACTTTTCTGGGTGTGCCGGGCAAGGCATTTGGCAGTAACTGGAACTCGTTCGTTTTTAGTCTTTCTATGCCCGTAGCTGCCTGGGTGGCAGCTCGTTTCTTTGTGCCTTTTTACAGAAACACCGGAGAGGTATCAGCCTACACCCATCTTGAAAATCGGTTTGGAGCCTGGGCCAGAACCTACGCCGTTGTCTGTTTCCTGCTTACGCAGCTGGCTCGTATGGGTTCTATTTTCTTTGGCATTGCGCTTAGCTTGCAGGCACTTACCGGTTATTCAATGGAAAGCGTCATGGTAGTGGTGGGTATCTGTATCATTATTTATACCGTAATGGGGGGTATGGAGGCCGTTATCTGGACAGAAGTGGTGCAGGGCATTATAAAGACCATCGGAGCGCTTATTATTCTGGCGCTGATAATTAAAGGTATGCCGGGTGGTGTAAGTAAGATAATTGAAATTGGCCAGGCAGACGGCAAGTTCAGCCTGGGTAGTTTTGCACCTGATTTTACGCAGTCTACTTTCTGGGTTGTATTGTTATATGGATTTTTCATGAACCTTAACAACTTCGGGATGGACCAAAACTATGTGCAACGTTATCATACAACGTCATCTATCAAAGAGGCTACGCGTTCTATCTGGTTGTGTGTGTATCTGTACCTCCCTGTTTCGCTTATATTTTTTGTAATTGGCTCTTGTTTGTATGCATATTATCAGGCCAACCCCGATATGCTTAATCAGGTGCGTATGCAAGTAGCAACCGAACGCCTGCCGGGTGGCAGTGCCGAGGCCATCAAACAGTTAGCGGCTTCATTGTCACCAGCCGATTTCGGCGACAAGGTTATGCCACATTTTATGGTCAACAAAATACCGGCTGGTCTGGTAGGTCTTATTGTGGCGGCCATTATGTCGGCAGCTATGAGTACCATCAGTTCGGGTATGAATGCCTCAGCCACCGTTTTTTCAGTTGATATTTATCAGCGTTACATCAAGTCAGACTTAACCTCTAAGCAGTCGCTCAGGCTGTTATACATTGCCACTACAGTTTTTGGCCTTTTAGGTATGTTTACGGGTGTGGCCATGATAGGCGTCAAAAGCGTGCTTGACATCTGGTGGATGCTATCGGGTATTTTTGCCGGAGGTATGCTGGGGCTTTTCCTGCTGGGTATGATAGCCCGCAAAGCTAAAAATGCAGAAGCAGTAATTGCAACCATTGTTGGTATTCTGGTAATATGCTGGATGACCTTCTCTAAGCAGATACCAGACCAATACGCCGCCTTACGGAGTCCGTTTCATCAGAATATGATTATGATTGTGGGTACACTAAGTATCTTCCTGACTGGCCTGCTTTTAAGCAGGCTAAAAAAAGCAAATGATTAACCTCTCAATTTTGAATAATTTATAACATTATGTTGTCTTCCACCAATACTTTGCCACAGGGTTTTATACCTGTAATGCTAACGCCGTTTACAGATTCAGGAGCTGTTGACTATGATGGGCTGAAAGTCCTGACAGAATATTACATCAATGCCGGTTCGGCCGGTTTGTTTGCCAACTGTTTGTCGAGCGAGATGTATGAGTTGACAGAAGAAGAACGGCTGGCTGTTACAAGCCAGGTTGTAAAACAAGCCGCGGGTGTTATTCCGGTTGTAGCTACCGGCACGCTGGGCGGTACTATTGCCGAGCAGGCCGAATTTGTTAAGAAAATTTATGCCACAGGCGTGCAGGCTGTTATTGTTATTACAAGCCTGATAGCAGAGGCAGACGAATCTGACGAAGTATTTTTGGAGCGCATGGAAGAGCTGATGAGTCTTACCCCTGGTATTCCGTTGGGCTTTTATGAATGCCCTGTACCCTACAAACGCCTGATAAGCGCCGAAATACTGGCCAGATTGCTGCCAACCGGGCGTTTGATTTATCATAAAGATACCTGCCTTGATGCTGTAGAGGTAAAACGCAGAATTGATGCGGGCCAGGGCTATAATTTTGGTTTGTATGATGCCTACATGGTAAATGCCAGGTCTTCTTTGCAGGCTGGTGCGGCCGGACTGTCGTGCATACAGGGTAATATTTTCCCCGAATTGATAGTTTGGTTCTGCAAACATTTTAACGACGAAACCCGCGTTGCAGAGGTAGAAAAAGTACAGCAGTTTTTTAATGACTCTATGGATATAGTGCATTCGGCTTATCCTACAATTGCCAAATACAGCCTGGTAAAAAGAGGCTTTCCGATATCAACCTATACCCGCCGCGATGTTGGTGTGCTGACAGACACCCTGAAAGCTGGTATGGACGACCTGCTGGTTACCATTGATAACCTGCAGAAAGAACTAGGGATAACCCCCGCCTACCTAAATGCAGTGGCTTTAGCTTAGAATTTTTTTTTCTTTAGTAATTGTTTCATACGCAGAATCTCCGGCAAATATCTGTCGGAGATTTTTTTGTTACTATCTTCCGGTATAGCAACTATATGCCTTCTATTGGTAACGAAAGCCGGGTTTATTGTGTTAAGCCTATTAGAAAACAGAATACAATAATGCTAAAATTAGGAATACTTGATCAGTCTATAGTACCCACTGGCAAAACCGCTGTTGATGCTATTGAAGAAACCATAGCCACAGTAAAACTTGCCGAAAAGCTGGGGTATAGCCGCTTTTGGGTGTCAGAACACCATAATTCAACTTTTATTGCCGGCTCTACGCCAGAGATACTGATGGTAAAACTGGCCGATGTAACACAACATATCAGAATAGGGTCGGGGGGTGTAATGCTGCCCAACCACAGCGCACTAAAGGTAGCCGAGAATTTCAGAATGCTTGAAACTCTTTTCCCGGGGCGAATTGACCTGGGTATTGGCCGTGCACCCGGCGGCGACAGAATAACAGCTGCCTTGTTGAATCCGTCTAATGATTTCAGTGAAGAGAGCTATTTAAAACAGCTGGAATACCTGCAAAGGTTTTTTACTGATACCGCCGCCACCAAATATGGCCCTCTGCTGGCTGTTCCGCAGGCGCCAACCATTCCGGCCCAATGGGTGCTTAGCTCAAGCGGGGGCAGTAGTAAAATAGCAGCCCGGTTTGGTATGGGCCTGGCCGTAGCCCGATTCATCAACGGTTTTGCTCAGCCAGATATAGTTGAGGTGTATAAAAAGAACTTTGAGGCGTCGTCGCAGATGGCAAAGCCGCAAGCCTTGCTTTCTATTTCGGTGCTTTGTGGCGAAACCGAAGAGCAGGCACACGATATGCGCAAGTTTATTGATTATGTGCTGGTACAATTTGAACAGGGCAGGTTTGATAACTTTGGCGACGAAAACTATATCAGAAAGTACCAGTTTACACTGGCAGAGCAGGAGCGTATCCATCGTAACCGTGGCAGGGTTATTTCTGGTACTAAAGATGAGGTAAAAGAAAAACTTCTGGCACTTGCCAGCGACTTTGGGGTAGATGAGGTAATTGTTTCTACAATGGCCAACAATACAAGCAGCAGACGCCGCTCTTTTGAATTGCTGGCCGAGGCTTTTGACCTGAAACCCGGCGAATAATTGTAACCGTGCCAGTGGGGGACACCCCTGGCACGGTTGTCGTATGATTAACAATGGCGCGGTAGTAGCATTAAGGTTTACAAAGGTGCGGTTTTATTAGTATTTCATTAAAATTGGAATCTGATTGCGGTTAACTAAAGTTTACTGATTAAATTGTGCCTGATAACATTTTGCTACTACCTGCCTGAAATCGAATGTCGTACGTACAAAAATTACCTATTATGTCCTCTAAATTTTTTCGGGTAGCGTTTATCATTATTGGTGTGCTTGTATTGCTTCTGGCTGGAGTAGGCCTGCTGGCCTATTTAAATCAGGATAAAATTTTTGACCGCCTTAAGTCTGCTGCCAATGAAAAAATAGACGGCACCCTTGAGATACGGAGTTTTAAATTTACTCCGTTCAATAATGGTGTAGGGTTCACTTTCTCGTTAATGGGTGTAAAACTGAGCGACAAAGATTTCGCAAAGCATAATACACCTCTGATTGATGCCGGTACTATCAGCATAACTTTAAAAACCACAGCACTTTTACAAGGGAAGGCAGAAATACATGCCCTTAAGTTTACCAATGGCAGCCTCAATATTTTCAGACGAAAAGACGGCACAACCAATCTTGCTGTTTTTGCAAATCAATCCGGAAACAAACCCAATCAGGATAAGAAAGAAGATAACCGGATGCTGGAGCAGTTGGATGAAATCGTGTTCCGCGATTTCCACGTGCAGTACATTGATTCTCTTCAGGATAAATCTTTTAATGTTGATTTTCATGATTTTGTAAACAAAATTGATTTTGATAAGGGAATCTGGAATGTGAAATCGCGTGGGAATACTTACTTCAAAGGATTGGTTTTTAACAAAGAAAGGGGAGGTTTTCTGACAGACCAGGAAGTGGAACTGAAATTGGATGTTGCTTACATGCAGCAGGAGAAACAACTGGTTATTAATCCGTCGGAGATTGAAACGGCAACCAGAGACAAGATTCAGCTATCGGGTATGTTTGATTTCAGCGAGAGCGCCCGTACTATTCAGCTTGATTTTTCAACCAATAAACTCCGGCTTACCAATGCCAGAAAATTGCTGACAAAGCATTTGTCGAATGTTCTTGAAAAAATAAAAATTGACCCCATCGTAACTGCCGATGTTCACCTGAAAGGCAAACTGGGCGAACGGATACCTAAAGTTGATATTAATTTTGATGCGCGCTCGTTTCAGTATCAGCTGCGTGTAGGTTTGCTCAGAGACTTAAGCACGCAGGGTATTTTTACCAACCATTACGACGAAAAACTGCCTGCAAATGATGATAACACCCGCATTACGGGCAACAATATCAGAGGTATGTTTGAAACCGTACCTCTGGAAGCAAAACTGGTAATTACGAATCTGGATCAGGCTCTTGCCGAAATTGAGTGTACATTGAAGGCTGACCCGGATGCGCTGAATGGCCTGCTGGACCCAGACCGCTACAAAGTAAAGGATGGGCTGGCTGTTATGAAAATGAATTATAAAGGGAATATAAAGACGCTATTTGACGAAAAAAAACGTAAAATTAACGGGCTGTTGTTTGGTAATGTATCATTACAGAATCTGGCAATTACGTATCTTCCCAAGAAAATCAGTATACAGCAAATAAGAGGAGATGTGGCCTTTACCGGCGAAGAAGTTCGGATACCCAACATACAAGTGTTTGACGGCCGCAACAAACTGTTTATTAATGGCGATATCGTGGGGTTGGTTCCTTATCTTTATCTGGATAATTACCCGTTAAAAGCACGGGTAAATATAAATATACCCGACTGGGAGCTTAACTGGCTGAAGGTGCTATTAAACCTGGATAACAACAAACCCAAACGCAGCAGTGATAGTAAATTTACATTGTCTGGTTTTCTTGACAATGCCATTGATAACATAGAGGTTGATGCCACGCTTCAGGCCGGCCGCTTTAAATACAACCGCCTCACGGCCCAAAATCTGAAAGGGAAAGTAACGCTCAGTTCTAATAAAATAAACCTGAACAGCTTTTCTATGAATGCCTTTGGCGGAACGTTTCAGATATCAGGCGATATCAATAATTTACGTGCCAATGGCAGGCCTATGCAATTGAATGTAAACGCAAGTGTAGATAATACAGACGTGAAGTCGGTGTTTTCTTCTTTCAATAATTTTGGGCAATACACCATAACAGACAGAAACCTTCAGGGTAAACTAACCAGCAGGTTTAAATTCAGCGCATTGCTGAAAAACGACGCGTCGCTGGTGTCTAATTCGGTACGAGGTGTTTTGTCTGTTGATTTACGTGATGCCGAAATTATTGATTTTGACCCTTTTCTGAAAATGAAACGCTTGATTTTCAGAAATCGTCAGCTTGAACATGTACAGTTTGCACCTATTGTGCATGAGTTTACCATAAACGGGCAGGAAGTGGAAGTGAAAAAAATGCAGATAGAAAGCAATGTAATTACTTTCTTTATGGACGGCGTTTATAGCCTGGGTAATAAGACCGACCTTAATATACAGATACCGTTCAGTAATCTGCGGAAGCGAGACAGCACCTACCAGTTTCGTGAATATGACCCCAACGTAGGTTCAAACATCTACCTGAAAGCTATTGACGAAAATGGTAAGGTGAATCTCAAACTAATGTTTAAAAGACCAAGAAAGCTGCCTTTTAGAGCTTTCCGGTAAATATCTGTTTTGCGTTACCGATTAATCTGTTAAAGGCAATGGTTTTGCCGTCGTGCGAAATAACCAGATTGGTTGGCGAGGGTACCGATGGTTTGGTAAGCAGTTGGAATCGTTTTTCAAATGATTCGCTGCCGGTGTTACATTTAACAATGCTGCCGTTCCAGACGTAAAAAAGACTCTTGCCAGACGGATGCCAACGCACATAGCCCTCAACGGGGCTGTCATGATGCGTAACCTGTGTCAGGTTTTTACCGTAGGGGTCAATGGTAAATATTTGTAGAATACCCCTGGTGTCTTTAGCAAGAAAAGCCAGCGACTGGCCATCTGGTGCGCTGCGCACAATACCTACGCAACCGGGTTGTGCAGTATTGGCGGTAAATGTCAGTCTTCTCTGCACGGTGCCTTCAGGCGGTGCAGGCATGGCTGTTTCTGTACCTGCCAGCTGGCCTGAGTTCCCTTCTTTCGTAATATCGTCCGGTATGTCCACAATAAAAACTTCATCTACTTTTTTGCCGTTTTTATCAATCACCGAGCCAATAAAAGCACGTGCTATTTGTGGGCTGCCGTCGGGTTTTTTATAGCCGTTTGTGCCTACCCAGCTATCACCTGCCGCATGGCTTATTTCATCAGTGCCGGGTTTGGGTTCCGGTGTTACTTTAACTACCAGCGCACTGAACCATTCGCCAGATACATTATCACCTTTACTATCTTTTTCAACCTTTACCGCACCAATTCGTTTAGAAACACCAATGGTACGCAGGTTATGCTTTTGGCCGGTTGAATCTTCCAGCGCTTTCAGTACGGCATCGTTGTAAGTGTAGCCAATCCACTGGCCGTCGCCGCTCCATTCGTGGCGATGGGTACCGCCACGCAGGGCCCCTTTGGTGTAAGGGGCTGTAATGTCGCGCGCGTCCATAAAAATGGGTTTTCCGGGTTGGTCTGTATTGATAATTACTCCGGTGCGCCGCCATTGCTGATAAGGATTGGCTTCAGTTACGCTCATCAGGCCATGAATAAAAACCACGGCGTTTTCTACAGGCGAGTAGCTTACCGCCCCTGCACCCGGGCCCCATGCCTGATTGTTGGGCAATTGGTAAACAATCTTTTTTTCACCCGTTGAAATATTTACTTTTTCAATGCGGCCGGAAGCCGCAATGCCGCCTTCATCGGTTCGGGTATCGTACACCAGCCATTCGTTATCCGGTGAGAAATTATCGTTGTTGTCTAAATCGTGATGATACGTCAGGTCATTCGTAATTTGTTTCTCTTCCAGATACTCCATAGTTGTGCAAGCTGATAATAATGATACAATAAAGGTCAAAAGTAAATATTTCATTGGGTTTGCTGTTAATTTTTGGTCCGAATTACTTCGTCGTAGCCGGTGCGCTTATTACGCCAAGGTATCTGCCCATCCAGTAAGGTAGTAACCAGATGTCTCCGGCACTATGCTCTGAGGTACCGTTGCCACCACGGCGGTCAAGGTTGAAAGTATTACCATTGTGGCGTTGAATCGGGCCTTCGTCAGGTGGTAGCACTTCTTTAATGGTCTGGTTACGGAAATTAGGCGCTACTTTCTCAATATCCTTACGGTGGCTGTTCATAATTACCCAGTCTATCATATCAAGCGGATACTCTCTTAAATACCAGGCTGCTTCGTTCAGGTCAAAATTCTTAACGCCTGTTAACGCCGTAAAAATATTCCATGCACCTTCTTTTTCAGGACGTTCTGCCTGCCAGTGGTCAAGAATTGCTTTTTTGTAGGCGGCTTTCAGGGTGTCATTTAATGCATAGCGGTATAAACCCCAGTAGCCAACAAAATACATTTCATCGTCTGAGTGATTCCAGCCGTCTGACATGTGCTTGCTATGTTCATCGGCATCTGCGGGCGCTTTACCGATGATGCTCATGGGGCGCATCAGGTTTTCGTAGTACCCGTATTTATTCATCAGCTCAAAAGCCTTTTGTTTATATTTCTCCTTTTTAGTGAAGTGATACGCCGTTTGCAACATAGCTACGATGTTAGATGAATTCAGTTTTCTGTCGCCCACATTTATCGGGAAAGCATTCACATATTCAGGATTCCAGCGGCCCCATTGTGTTGGTTTACCGTTGTAGTCAATCATATACATATTATTTTTGATGATATGGCTCATCATGGTATCTATCAGGGTAATGGCACGTTTTTTAAGAGTCGGCTCTTGAATCAGCTCTGCCATTGCACCATAAGCAAATATATGACCGATGGCCTCATCACTACTGGTAGTTGCTTTCCAGTCCCACTCAGGGTCAGCCGAATGCTGCCAGCGCTCAGGGTCTGATAATTGTTCGATATACCCTCTTCTTTCAAAAGAACGTGACGGGAAACCCGGAATGCCGTTAACGGTAAATAAACGCTCCATGGCATCTAACGACTCCACGCAGTTTTGCAGTGCTTCAGGGTCTTTGGTTACCGCATATCTGAAAACTTCGCCGCCCAGATACATGGATGTCCACAAGCCGTCGTTGTCTGAGTCAGACAGATAACCGGTACTTAAGTTGCCTTTTTGCATATTGCTGAGAGAGGCATTGAAACCATTGCGGATATGGCGGCTGCGCACTTGTTTGTCGAAATAAACGGCTTTATCTTGCAAGGTCATTTTCTTGAAACAAATCTGGCCTAAACCGGCAGTAGTAAGAATAAGAGCCGAGTTTTCTGGGCCTTCAGCAATGTTGGTAACTTCGTTGCCCGGCAACCAGCGTTCGCCGTTGTAGTAATCAAATTTGCCATCGGCACGAGAAGCAAACGCACCATTAACTGTACCAAACCAGAATTTGTCGCCGATAGCCTTCACTGCTGTAATTTCGGTAACCGGCAGTTTCTGATTTTTAGCGCCTGTTTGTTTTTTGGTGGCAGCATCTAAGGTAATAATGCCGTCGGTAGTACCAATGATTACTTTTTTGCCGTCGGTATCGAAAGCCGTAAAGCCTGCGCCATCAAATACTTTGGTTAGCTTGGTGCCCGATAGGGTTGATAAAGATTTTTTACCCAGAATCCAGTAGGTATCGGTACCTGCCTGATAGCGTAGTGCAACTACGTCGTCTCCGGCCAGGTTGCCTTTCCAGATACTTTTAGAATCTTTTACAAGTTGCAGCGACTTGCCGTCTGAAACCAGAAATGCAAAGTCTTTGCCACCTACAAACAATCTGGCACCGCTTAGCTCATGTTTGTTGAACAATTTACCTGCCCAGGCATTGCTTAGTACAGATTTGTCGTCCAGCAACACAAACTGATTCTCATAACTGCCCAAACCTTTCAGGTTTTTGTGGCCGATAGTGCGGTAAGTTTTATCAGCTTCTAATGAGCCAGGATACAGGAATTGACCATCGTGCGGGATAAGGAGGCCTTCAGACGAAAAAATTTTGATAGCTCCGTTTCTGTCGGCGGCTACATCCATCAGTTTTGTATTGGCAGATTTTGCATAAAACTTAATGGCATAGTCTTGCATAAAAGGCTTGTCGGCGTACACGGGCTGTGTTTTGGCTGTGGTTTTTTGTGCAAAGGATGCAAACCCCGCCAAAGCCAAACCAATGAAAACGTAAGATGATAATCTCATAAGAATGTAAGGTAATTGATTAGTATTTTGTGTGAAACGGAAATTTACTTGATTTTCTGTGGGTCTACCACGGCATATTTAATTGATTTTTGTTTGCTTTCCGGATGATACGAATAAGTGAGGTGCAGTAGCCCGTCTTTGGTTTGTATCATAGAAGGGTAAGAGTATCCACCGTCATTCTTTGGGTCGTGGTCTTCCATTTTTATTTTCCATTTCCAGGTTTTGCCTTCATCGTCTGACAGATACAGGCTTAGCTTGTATCGGCCATCATCAATATCGTTTCCTAAAAATGCCCAGCGGCCGTCGTTCAGAACCAGTAGTTCTACGCTGGCTGTGTTGGGTATATCTGTTTTAACAGAGGCCGACCAGCTTTCGCCTTTATCGGTCGACTCGCTGATGTGCACACGTGTGGGGCCGTCGCCGCTGTCGCGCATATAGGCAACCAGATTCCCGTTTTTCTTTTGAACAACGGCAGGTTGTATAGGGCCACGGCCAACCAGTGGTAAGCCCGGGTGCCAGGTTGTGCCGTTGTCGTTAGAGATTGCCATCATTGACATATTGTAACCGTCTGAATACAAAGGCAGTACAATGCGTCCGCCGGGCATTAACAATGGTTTAATGCGGGTCATCCAGCCTATGCTGCGTTTGGTGGCATCAGTAGCGGCTTTAATGATCATGTCGTCATATTTTGGGGCATAACCGGCCCAGCCTGCGTGGGTTTCAGGCATGTTTTTGAAACGGCTGGCCACTTCTTTGGCAAAGTCGTCGCCGGGTTTCAGCAGAATGTTATCCTGCCAGTTCCAGACCGGAGCACCGGGTTTGCTGTAATCGGTAGAGGTTCTGACTCTCAGAATGGATTGTTCCCACTGATTGGCCTGCACGGCTATCCATACCAGAAAAAGTTTGTTTTCCTGATTAAGAAAAACAACCGGGTTGCAGTCGGGTATGTTGGGGGTATCGGCCATCAGAAAAGGTTCGCTCCAGGTTTTTTCACCTTTGCGTAATCTGGCTCCCATAATTTTTACGTCGTCGGCTGTGCGTTCTCCACTTCCCTGAAACCAAACTGCCAGAAAGTCGCCGTTAGGCAGGCTTACAATGCTGCTGCCATGCACGTGCTGTGGTTGTACAGGAAATATAATACCCGCATGCAATATGGCTGGATGCTGTGCGATAGCCTGCCAGCTGCTGATAGATAATAATAAAAGTAATGTTAGTGTTTTTTTCATTAAGGCGTTATCAGTTTTTTTATTGGTAGAGACGCATTGCAATGCGTCTTATCGTAGAATTGGGGTATCAACTAATGTGATTTGCAATTCAAATGGCTGAATAATGATTTTATTGTTCGCATCTGCCCCTGAAGCCGCATGCAATGCGGCTCTACGTGTTTGCTGTGTTATTTTACCTTCTTACGTCTCTCAGCCAACTCGCGGAAGGTAGTCAGAATAATGCCTTCTTTTTCAATGTAGGCTTTTAGTTCCGGGTTCATCATTGATAGCATATCGGCATATCGTGAGCCGCCTGAACCGCTGATGTACTGAAATGCGTCTGTTATATCGCTGCTATGTACAATCAGCATGGCTACGCCGGGCTGCATGTTTTTCAGGGTTTCTATAAATTTCTGAGCTTTATATTTGCCCCATGCTTCGGCAGTTATGTTGCTGCCTTCCGGTTTCCAGTCCCCACTAATGGTGTGCAGGTCGTCAAGTACAGGTAAACCGGCTTTCCATATCATTTCACCAACGGCTTTGGTTTGTTTTACAAGCGCCGGTACTGGTAACTGCATGCCTTCTTTCCATTGCCCTTTGGCTTTCAGGTTTTTTATGACCGGGGCGTTGAGGCATTCAATGAGTAGTTTGTTATTGCCACCCGGGAACATAACCGGAATGCCGTTTTCAATACCTACTTTAATGTATCTTTCCAGAAACGGCTGATGCGCAAAGAGAGTACCCATGTGCGAGTCTAGGTGTGTTGGCTTTAAGCCTATTTTGTGGGCACGCGCCAGCTGCGCTCTGATTTCTTTTTCTACCTCATCGGCCGAAGCATTTTTTACCACCTGCTCAACTGTATGCCACATGCAGGCTTCTTCGTCTACAAGGCCGGGTGCGTGTTCGAAACCGGCAACCGGAGCCCAGCGGTAGTCTTTCCATTCAGAGGTAAGGGTTAGGTGCAAGCCTGCATCGAGGTTCGGGTTTTTCTTCTGAATATAGTTTTTAATGAAGCTGGGCGCCCAGGGGCAGGGCATCATAATGCTGCATGAAGTTGCCACGCCCTGTTCAATTGATTTAATAGCGCCCTGGTTAGATGAGTACGACATACCGCAGTCGTCCACATGGAAAATCACAACTTTTTTACCTTTCGGGAAACCCAGTTTTTCGGCGTATGTTTCCTGTGCCTGTGCAAAAGCTGCAGAGGCTAAAAACAGGCCTGTCAGGAGGGTTGATTTGAGCTTTATCATTTATATGGTAATTTATTTATTGAATCATGTTAGTGTACCGGCCCATCCAGTAGGGTAGTAGCCAGAAAACGGGTTCTCTTTCCACTTGAGGGTCTCCGCCACGGGCATCAAAAGGGTTTTTGTCCCACCGGACGGTTTTTCTGATACTGGCAGGGGGTAATTCAGAAACCTGCAGTTCATCAAGCACTATGTTTCTTACCAGTTGTATGTCTTCCCGTTTGGTGTGGTCAATGTGCCAGTCTACCAAATCAAGCGGAGTATCTTTCAGGAAATCAACCGAATTGGTTACTTCTTGTTTTTTGCCTCTTGAATAACAGTAAATAAAGTTAATAAGCGGATTATGGTCTACCTTACGGGTCTCAAACCAATGGTCAATATGTTTTTCATAAAAAGCCAGCCGCTCAGGGTCGGTTTCGCATTTTAAAAGTATGGGGTAAAGATATGCCTGAAGGATGGCGTCAAAATAGATAAACCATGCTCTGTTCTGGTTGGGTACCTGCGCCATGTTGTCGAGGTAATGCTCTTCATTAATCAGCCTCAGGTATTGTTGCTGATACTTTTCATTGTTGGTAATATGATGCGCAAATTTAAGAAAAGCCAGCATCTCCATCGAATTCTGGTTTCTGTCGGGTGCCCATTCAGGGTCACGGTTTAGTTGATCCGGCGACCAGACCGACCAGCGGGTTGGTTTGCCATCTATGTCAATAAAGTTAAAATTATGCTTGATAAGATAGTCTACAATGCGTGATACGTGCTGCCGGACGATGGCTTTTTCGACCTCGTCGGCCACTAATTCATAGTAGAAAAAGTAACCAAACATGTGCCCGCACATTTCGTCGCTGCTGGTGTCGCCTTTCCAGAGCCATTTCCCATCTTTTGATTTGCGCCAGCGCACTTGAACGGGTTTAAAGCGAGGTTCTTTTACCAGTTCGTCTGCCAGTTGGCGCGGTGTAAAAGTACGGTTGCCGTCATGCAATGTACTCCAGCTGGCCGGAACAACGGTACGTGCAAAAAAACCTTCGGTATCTGTTACTTCCTGTAGCAGTTTCAGGAAACCAAAGGCCTTGCGGGCGTTTTCTTTTGCTTCCAGACTTTTGGTAACGGCATACCTGAAAGATTCCATGGCTAAATAATTGCCTGTGTATTCGCCATCATTGTCATCATCTTCCGGTTGCCATGAGGTGGTGTCTCCGGGTATGCGCAGATGCGCCTGCCCGGCTATCCAGGGGACACGGATGTGGCGTTTCATAAGCACATCCATAAAGTAATCGTTTTTCTGCGCCAATGTCATTTGTCGGCGTTTAATGGCGCTTACCCCTTTTGCAGTAGCTACCCAGGCGTTGCCTTGGGCATCAAAAGCAATGTCATTCACATGGTCATCCAGCAACCATCTGCGACTGAAAAGCATTGAATATGAACTGTCGGGCGTTGAGGTATGTGGCTGATAACGAACCAGGCCTTGTTCTGTACCCACCCACAAAGTGCCATTAGGCGCTGTATCTACACAGGTAACAAATACGGTAGGTAAGCCTTGTTTCGGAGTTATTTCTCTGATTTTTTTATCAGCCTGAATAATACTCACTCCGCCTAAACCTCCTGCCCATAGGTGCTGATTGCTATCAATGGCTATACCTTTGATGTAGCCACTGATGACATCTTCTTTATTGCGGAAGACCCTTGTTTCGTGGTTGTTAGTATGGTATAAGCCCACATCGCTGGCAATCCACAAACCGCCTTTATTGTCTGAAATAACGTCTCTTACAGAACGCGGAAGCTGATAGCCTTCTTTATCGGATTGTGGTTTTTTAAATGCCTGTCCGTCAAATAGCCAGATGCCATGTGGCCCTAAGGCATAAACGCCTTCTTTGGCTATACAAATAGCAGAAACGGGAGCGTTTACTCCTTGCAGTTTTTCGAGTTGGTTATTTTTAAAGCGATATATGCCATTCCAGGTGCCTATCCATACTGTGCCTTCGTCATCTACTTCCACCGCAAAAGCAGGGCCTTTGTCAGTTGCGTTTTGAATGGATGCCCAGTTCGATTCATTGGCTTTTTTCATAAAAATGCCTGAGGCTGTGGCTACCCAAACATTATTTGCTTTGTCGATAACTATGCTTCTTACGTTATTTTCTTCGGTATTTTCACTGATAGGATATGCCTCGTGGTATTCTTGCCAGAAAGGAGCGTCTTTATAAGTAGCGGCAGATTCGTGCTGTTCAGTAGATTTGCAGGCATACATAAAAAAGGTGATGGTTAATCCCAAAAAAGAGAAAAACCATAGTTTTTTGTATGTGCTGAACAATCCTCTGGTTGTCATGTGCTTGTCTACTTTATAAGTAATGTAAATACTTTCAATTTTTATTCACTAATTCATCATTCACTCATTCGCCATTCATTATTTCGTCAACGAATATGGCACGGCGTCTTTCCCAACTCCCCAGCTTTTGTTAGGTGTTGCGCCCATTTCAAAAACCAGTTCTCCGCCTGCTGTAATTTCAGACTGGTCAATAAAGCAACGGTTGAAAGGTTTGCCATTTAGTGTGGCCGATTGTATGTATTTATTGTTAGTGCTATTGTTATTGGCCTTAATGGTAAACTTCTTGTTATCTTTTACATTGATTTCAACGGCATCAAACAAGGGGCTACCAATGGCATACTGGCTGCTGCCCGGTGTAACCGGATAAATACCCATACTGCTGAGTACATACCAGGACGACAACGAGCCCATGTCTTCATTACCACTTAAACCACCCGGGCCGGTGCGATAAAATTTCTGCATGATTTCACGCGTTCTGGCCTGTGTTTTCCAGGGTGCAGAGGCGTAATTATATAAGTAAGCCACATGGTGCGACGGCTGATTGCCATGCACATACTGGCCGATGGTACCCACTACACCCACATATTTTGGTTCGCTGATGGATGCATCCATTTCAAAAAAGGTATCCAATCGTTTATTAAAGGCTTCATTGCCGCCCATCAGGTTAATCAGCCCTTTTACATCATGTTGTACCGACCAGAGGTACTGCCAGGCATTAGATTCAGTATAATGGCGGTTGGGGCGGCGGCCTACCAGTAGTGGGTCAAAATATTTATAATAACTGTGTTCTCCTACGGTTACTATTTCTTGTTCATTAGTGCCTTTTTCTGGCAGCCAAGAGCCGTTTTTCAGACGCGGGCGCATGAATAGCGTGGTGGTATCATATACATTGCGGTAGTTCTGGGCACGTTTGTAAAACAAGGCTGCATCTTCTTTTTTACCCAGGGCATCAGCCAGTTGGGCAATACACCAATCGTTGTAGGCCAGTTCAAGCGTATTCGGTACTGATTCTGTTACTACGTCGCATGGAGCATAGCCCAAACTCATGTATTGTGCCAGACCTGAGCGGCCATTAGAGGCAGGCAATGGAGCCGGTGGGGCTTCAAGCGCCTTTTTACGCATGGCATTGTAAAGCCCTTCAATATCCCAGTCGCGGTATCCTTTTTTATAAGCATCAACAATAACCGGTACCAGGTGGTCGCCTACCATGCCTTGCCCGAAAACGTTTCTGAAATGCTGGGCCGGTAACCAGCCATATTCAGTTGTTTTGGCTGCTATTGATTTCACGAGGTCGTTTACGTGGTCAGGCGCAATAATGGTAAGTAAAGGATGCTGGCTGCGGTAAGTGTCCCAGCACGAGAAATTCGGGTAGAAGTCGTAACCTTTGGCAGTATGCACCTTTTTGTCCATTCCCATATATTGTCCGTCGGCATCCTGCCCGGTATATTGCGCCAGCAAGCTACGGTAAACTGCTGTATAAAATACCTGTTTTTTGGCGGCGTCAGTAGTTGTTACCGATACCTTTTTCAGTTCGTTGTTCCAGGCCTGGTACGCATTTTCTTTCACCTGGTTGAAATCCCAGTGAGGCAATTCGGTTTGCAGGTTATTGCGCGCGCCTTCAAGGCTCACAAATGAAATACCCACTTTTACCAGTATCTGCTCAGCTTCTTTGGTAGCATAGCTCACAAAAACCCCAACATTGCGGCCTTTTTCTTCATTTTTGTATGGCCAGAAACCCTCTGACGACTCAGGCGTGTTGTAGTCAGCATCCCAGGTGCCGTAATAATCAAAAGGCCGGCTGAATTGAGCCACAAAATAGACCATTGTACCGTTGGCATCTTTATAACCTTCAATGGTGCTGTCGCTTACTATTTTTAGGGCAGATAAACCACTTTTATCATCGTTGCCTATTTCATGGCCCAGGTCCAGCAATATGTTGGAGCGCCTGGCTTTCGGGAAAGTATAACGGTGCATGCCTACATGCTTGGTGGTAGTTAGTTCTGCTTTGATGTTCTCATCTTTCAGCACCACGCTATAATAGCCCGGCACGGCTTTTTCGTCATCCTTATTATATCTTGACCTGTAGCCTGCATCGGGGTTTTCTTTGGTTCCGGGGCTGGTTTGTATTTTGTCTTTAACGGTGGGCATCAGCAGGATATCTCCGCCGGAGTTCATGCCCACACCGCTGAAATGCGTATGGCTGAAACCAACAATAGAGCTGTCAGAATAACTGAATCCGCTGCTGTAGGTCCAGCCCTGGGTATCGTGGTCGGGGCTTAGCTGTACCATTCCGTAAGGCACAACTGCACCGGGGAAAGTATGCCCGAAATAATCGGTGCCAATGAACGGGTCAACCATGTCGGCGGGTTCTTCTTTGCGCGCACATGATTGGGTAACCCAAATCAAAATCAGGCCTAATGCAAAAAGGTTAAATCGGAATTGGCGGTTTGGGGTTGAATATTTATATAGACACTTGTTCATACTTTCAGCAGGGCTCAGATTGGTTATGATGTACAGTGTAAGTACTTCAATACTGTGTTTCAAGACTATTGCCTGAAGAAAAAAAACAATAATCAGGGCTTTTTTGAGTTGGTACAAAACATACCTTATAGCGTATTAATAATCAGAACTGTAAAGAAATGAAAACCATGCCTTTGTTATTAGCTTTTTTGTGTCTGGTAAGTGTGGCTCCGGTGCAAGCCGGAAGCAAAAGCCATTCAGCACAGGATTCCACCTATAAGCAATATGTGGATCTGCGTTACGGCCCAGCAGAAGGAACCGCAAACCTGTTGGATCTGTATCTGCCCAAAAATAATTCAATAACCACAAAACTGATTGTTTATGTGCACGGTGGCTCCTGGAAATGGGGCAGTAAAAACGATTTCCCGAAGTTGCTTGTCGGCACACTTACCGCCAAAGGCTATGGAGTAGTGGCTTTAAATTACAGATTGTTAAAAGAGGGGAGTAACCGTTTCCCTGCGCAAATGGAAGATTTAACTAACGCATTTGCTTTTCTTACCGCTAAAGCTGGCCAATATGGGTTTAATGGCCGTGAGTTTGCTTTGCTGGGTGTAAGCGCAGGGGCGCATTTATCATTATTATATACCTATAAGCACGACAAAGACAGGCAGATTAAAACCGTTATTGATATAGTTGGCCCGACCGACCTGACGGATGCGGATTTAAGGAAGGGCAAGAACAGCGGAGATATAATAACCCAGTTTTTAGGTAATGCCAACCCCGATGCTCCTGTGGCCGTTGAGGCAAGTCCGATTCTTCAAATAAATAAAGATAATGCTGTGCCTTTAATTATTTTTCATGGCGAAAGCGATGAACTGGTGCCGGTGCAACAGGCAAAAGCTTTGCACAAAAAATACCAGGATTTAGGATTGCGTTCGCAGTTGGAACTATATCCGAATGAAACGCATGAAATGCGGAAAAGCCTTTTTGATGTTTATACGAAGCTGACTGTTTGGCTGCAGCGTGTTTTTCCTGCCGGGTAAACTATATTATTAACAATGAAACTCCGAGTTTTAACGCTGAGCAACTCAGTGGTAAAAAACTTGATTAGAACCTTTTCCCGGAGAATCACTGAGTTTTGCACGGAGTTTCACCGGGTGACTAAGTTGAATTACTCTTTTAACCGATTATATTTTTTCATCGCTGCCTTTAGCTTGTCATGCGGAATGGCGAAGTATTTGTTTCCGTTGATTCCCTCCATGTCTTCGGCTGCTATCAGGGCATTGATGATGGCCTCTTCTGTGGCCTCAACGGTAGCTTTAAAAAGTGGGTCCAGATGTCCTTTCGGAATCACCCTCCATTGTTCTTCCGTATTATCCTTATTATATATAGGCGAAGCCGTTGAAAAAGCAAGGAAAATTTCACCTGAACCGTGGTGCGAGTAAGTGCCTGTACGGGCTATGCCGTGTGTTACCCGTTTGGCCAGTAATTTAAGCTGGCCGGCCAGCAAAGGCGCATCAGTGGCCACTATGGCAATAATAGAACCATCCTTTCTTTTGTCGCGGTTGAGTATGGGCATAAAATCCTGTATTTCTTTACCTACAGGTACACCCGCCACGGTCAGTTCGTCTCTTCTACCAAAGTTGGCCTGTACAAAAACTCCCAGGGTGTATTGTCTGGATGCAATCGTAAAAACCCTTGATGCCGTTCCGCTGCCCCCTTTAAAACTGTAAAGCGCCATGCCGGTGCCGCCACCCACGTTGCCTTCTGCCAGGCTGCCTGTTTTGGCGTTGTCGAGGGCCTCCCAGACGTGTTCTTTTTTTACGTGCAGGCCGTTGATGTCGTTCAGTATACCATCATACGTTTCACCCACTACGGGTAGCCCAAAAGAATAGTCAACAAAATCTCCTTTCGAAAATCTTTTAAAGCACCATTCGCCTATGGCGTCTTTCACAATACCCACACTGTTGGTGTTGGTAATGCCGATAGGGCCATAACCCAGGCCGAAGTCGTCAATAGAGGGCAGGCCGGTAAGTTCGCCATCGCCATTCAAAGAAAACCATGCAGCAGGATAACCCGCATCTGTTTTACCTTTGGGTAGTATTACGGTTACTCCGGTACGAACAGGCCCTTTCCCTGTTTGCAGTTCGCCTTTTCCGGTTATAAGTGTTTTGTAGCCTACTTCTACGCCTGGTACGTCGGTAATGGCATTAAAGGCACCCGGGTTACCATTAAATGGTATGCCTAACTGGCGGGCACGGGGTTTCTGTGCTGCAATGGGCAGGCTTAATAAAATAAAGGCAAAAAGTAGTTTACTCATCGGGGTTAATGTTTAGCGGCAATAAAGATAGCAGAAATGTTGAGGCTCTGAAAAAAAACGCAAATTGAGGATGTGCGACGACGCAATTTTATAAAACTGTTAATAAAATATACCCCAATTTTAGCGTAAAGTTAATAAATAGAGGCCTTGCGCTTTTTGAGGATTATTTTACGTAATATGCGAATATAATGTTACAAAATCCTTGTACATTTATTTCATAATTATTCAGCCATACAATTTCAGAATGTCTCAGCAGCTTTTGAACTGCCGGTTCAGGAGTCAGAATAAGAATTAATCAACAATTTTTTTGCTTGTATTTTAAAATTTTGCGTTAGCACGGAGCAGCAAAAATACGGCTTTTTCTGATTGGTATTATTGGACGAATAATTTGCATTTATTAATGTTTCTTTTTTTACCTGAAATTACAATCTATCCTAACTTTAGCTAACATTATGGAAGCACTCGATCACATAATTATGAAAGTCGCGGCCGGAGACAGCAAGGCTTTTACTAAATTATATAATCACTATAAAGAGCCGGGTATCCGGTTTTCTATGGCCATTATAAAAGATGAGGAAGAGGCAGAAAATATGTTACACGAAGTTTTTATCAAGATTTGGAACCGCCGTGAGCAGATTAATCCGGAGCTGAACTTCAACTCTTACATTTTCACCTGCCTGCGAAACATGGCTTTTGACTACCTTAAAAAAATGGAGCGCAACCAGTTGCTTCAGCATCAGTATATGCAAATGATGGCCGATGACCACGGGAGCGATACTGACGCCGAAGAGGCCAAGATAGTTTTGCTCCGCAATGCAATGAACAGCCTTCCCGCTAAACGAAAGATGATTCTGAAGCTGAACGTAGAAGACGGTAAATCTTATCAGGAGATTGCTGAAATGATGCGTATATCAAAAAACACAGTTAAAAATCAGCTTGTGAAAGCCAAACAGTTTTTGCGCGGTAGCATTGATATGACATTGGCACTTTAGTATATCCACCTTCTTCATAATTAAAAATTTAATAATTTAAACAGAATAGTACATTTCACCACTTGATGAGTAATTCAGTAAAAACTAATTAAAACTTGAGTTACAATTCAATCTTCACTTAAAAAACACATATTATGAAGTTAAACTTTACTCTCCGAAGCATGCTTAGGGGTTTGGTTCTTTATGGATTCCTGTTGGGGGTATGTGCTCCGGCGGTTTGGGCACAAACCCGGGTCGTAACAGGTAAGGTAACCGCCAAAGAAGACGGTACGGCCATGCCCGGTGTTAACATTGCATTAAAAGGAACCCAGCGCGGAACAAGCTCTAATGCCAATGGTACTTACTCTATTGAAGTAAGCGGTAGCAATGCAGTTCTGGTTTTCTCGTTCGTGGGTTATCAGGCCATTGATGTGCCTGTGGGCAACAGAAGTACAGTAGATGTAGCGCTTGAACTTAGCTCTGAAAGCCTGAAAGAGGTGGTAGTTACCGCCCTTGGTATCAAACGCGAAGAGAAATCGCTTGGTTACTCAATAGGTAAGGTAGATGGCAAAGACCTGGGCCGTATCTCAAACGAAAACGTTTTGAACGCCATGGCCGGTAAAGTGGCCGGTGTGGCTATTAATGCCACTGGTGGTACGGGTTCGTCTGTGAGTATGGTTATCAGAGGTGCCAAGTCTTTGAGCAACGACAACCAGCCACTATTTGTAATTGACGGTGTACCTATCATTAACACCCTTAACAACGTAAGCCAGATTGGTGGCGACAACCGTGTTGACTACGGTAACGCAATATCTGACTTAAACCCGGACAACGTAGAGAGCGTGTCTATCCTGAAAGGGCCAAGTGCAGCTGCGCTGTATGGTTCAAGAGCGGGTAATGGTGTGGTGCTTATTACAACCAAGAACGGTTCAAAAGCTAAGAAACTGACAGTTAACCTTACTACCAATACCGTTTTTGACCAACCGTACCGTTTCCTTGATTTCCACCACAAATTTGCTACGGGTATCCTTCCTTTCACACCAGACAAAAACCCGTATCCGGGTGGTATCCTTCAGATTGAGGAAGGTGGCGCAGGCGGTGTAGGCCCAGAGCTTGACAAAGGTTACAAGGCTATTCAATGGAACAGCCCTAAAGATGCCAATGGCAAGTCTATTCCGACCGAACTGGTTTCTCACCCTAACAACGTAAGAGATTTCGTTCAAACAGGTATTACAACTACCAATGGTATTTCAATCTCTAACAGTAATGATTTTATTAACTACCGTGTGGCGTATTCAAATATGACCAACCGTGGTATCATTCCTGGTTCAGACTTATTTAAAAACTCATTGGCGGTTGCTACTTCAATGAAGTTAAGCAATAAATTAAGATTAAGCACTAACATCGATTTGAGCCGTAACAACTCTAACAACCGCCCTGCCGGTGAAAGAGGCGCCAACCCATTGCAATGGGCGTATGCGTTATCTCCTCATATTGATATCAACGAGCTGAAAGACTACTGGGTGCCGGGTCAGGAAGGTCTGCAACAAAAATCGCAGTCGGCCAAAAACTTCAATAACCCGTGGTTCCTAGCTCATGAAGTGAAAAACGCTTTTGAAAGAAATCGTTTGTTCGGAAACATGAAAGCTGATTACCAGATTACTCCAGAGTTGAGTTTGATGGCCAGATATTCATTAGACAGCTATGGCGAAAACCGTGAAACCAAAATTGCTAACAGCTACACAGCTGAGCCTCGCGGTGCTTATGGTATCATCAACCTTAGACGTTTTGAAAGTAATGCTGACTTCCTGGCTACGTATAACAAAAATGTAAACGACCTTTCGTTAACATTCTCTGCCGGTGGTAACGTTCGTAACACCAAGTACTCAGACGTAGTCAACCAAAGCCGCAACGGTACCGGCCTTATTATTCCGGGCTTGTTTACGCTTCAGAATATTACTCCTGCAAACTTATTGTACACCAGCTATTATTCAAAAAAGATGGTGTATAGCCTTTACGGTACTGCAACTGTTGGTTTCAAAGACCTTGTATTTGTTGACCTGACAGGTAGAAATGACTGGTCAAGTACCTTGCCTTCTGCAAACCGTTCTTATTTCTACCCTGCTGCTTCGGTGAGCTTATTGGCCAACGAATTGTTTGCCAACTCGTCGCCAAACCTGAATATGTTGAAACTGAGAGCCGGTGTAGCACAGGTAGGTAATGACACCAACCCTTATGCCTTGCTAAACACTTTGGGTAGTAACGAAGCATGGAATGGTATCACCCGTTTGTCTAAATCAGGTACTATCCTGTTACCAGACCTGAAACCAGAGATTGCTACTTCTTATGACCTGGGTGTTGACCTGACCATGTTTAAAAACAAATTGCGTGTTTCGGGTACTTACTACATGGTTGAGAACAGAAACCAGATTATACCAACCAAATTGCCTCCGTCGTCTGGTTATACGTCTAAAAACATCAACGCTGGTTTGTTAGTTAGTAGAGGTACCGAAATTACTGTGGGTGGCACGCCACTTGAAAGAAACGGCTGGAGATTGGATCTGACAGCTAACTTCTACAGAAACAGAACAGTTATTAAAGAATTGTCGCCGGGTATTGACTTCTATACCTTGTGGACAGATGCTAAAGGTGGTGCCTGGACATACGTAGGTGAAACCGTTGGTGATATTTATGACTCAGAACTTGTTACAGTAAAAGACAAATCGTCTCCATACTACGGATATCCGATTCTTGATTCTGACGGTTCATGGCAGGCAGTAAGCGCCAGCAACAGCCGTAACAAAATCGGTAACTTCAACCCTGATTTCATCCTTGGTCTTCAAACTTCATTGAGCTACAAAAACTTTAGCCTGAACATGACGTTCGACTGGAGACAAGGTGGCGACTTTGTTTCGCAAACGTATCGTTATGCTGAATCTGACCTTAAATCACAACGTTTCCTTGATAACCTGATTAACCCTAACGGTTTATCTGGTCAGGCGCTTCGCGACTACCTGGTTAACAACGACCTTGTGCGTGTAGTAGGTAATAAATTCAACATTGTGGGTGGTCCTACTGCCGAGTATGGTGGTTTTCCTTTCACATACGGTGGCAATACCTACCCTTATGGTGTGTTTAACCCTGGTGTAATTGCACAGTATGACGAGTCTGGCAAAGTAGTAGGTTACACAGAAAACCTGGGTGGCCCTGGTACCAAAATTATTCCTTACGGCGACAACTACCCTTGGGATTTCACAAGAGCTGCCATGTTTGATGCATCGTTTATCAAATTAAGAGAAGTGTCTTTGGGCTATGAGCTTCCATCTGGCTTTGTAAAAAGATTAGGTCTGCAAAGTGCCAATGTATCAGTTTACAGCCGTAACATCATGCTTTGGACAGCCGCGAAAATCGGTGTAGACCCAGAGATGGCGTACCAGCCACAAGCTAGTGCACAGGCAGGTACTCAATTCAAACAAGGTATAGAAAGATATAACGTAATGCCTTGGGTTATGCCGGTAGGCTTTAAGTTAGGGTTGACTTTCTAAAAAACTTAAACTCTGAAATCAATGAAAACCAGTTACAAAAAAATAATAGCATTAGTCTTTCTTTTTACGGGCTTCTTTTCGTGCGAAGATTTGACAGAAGTAAACAAAAACCCCAACGGGGTGCAGCCTGATTTGGTAAACCCTAACCTGGTATTGCCAACGGTGCTTACAGAAGCCGCAAAAATTTATGTTAACCTTGGGTATCAGGATATCGCCGGTGTGGTTCAACACACGCAAAAAGATGCCTGGTCGTCTGGTCATAATGATTATGACTGGGGTGGTAACCAAAGCTGGAGCGCCTACTACGACATACTACGTAACAACCAGTTGGTGTATGACCGCGCCGTAGCGCTTAACCTGGAGTATCATCAGGGTGTGGCACTGGTAATGAAGTCGTTCATGTTTGGCTTAATTACCGACTTGTGGGGTGATGCACCTTATACCTCTGCCCTAAAAGGTGAGTTAGGTAAAACAGAAGATATTCTGCCTTCGTATGATAGCCAGGAGGCTATTTACACAGGTATTCTGGCCGATTTGGAAAAAGCCAATACCTTGTTGTCGAAAACCAAAGCTGAGTACTCAAGCATAGTTGATAACGTTGACGTTTATTATGGCGGAGACCCAACCAAATGGAGAAAATTTGCCAACTCGCTTGCTCTACGTTATTATATGCGTATCTCATCAAAAAAACCAGATGTTGCTAAAGCTGGTATCGAGAAAATTGCAGGTAATGCAAGCCAGTACCCAATCATTACATCTAACTCTGACGATGCCACTATGGGCTTCCCTGGTACCAGTGATGCAACCTCTTGGCCTGCCAACACCGTTTATGACGTGAGCGGAAGTAACTACCGCCGTATTAAAATGGCTGCTACATTGGTAGAGTCATTGCAGGCAAAGAAAGATCCTCGTCTGGCTATCTGGGCTAATAAAGTTGAGATTCCGTTGGTGGTTGATGCAAGCTTACCTGCAGGAACCGATAAAATTGAAGGTGGTAAAAGATATTTGTCACCGGATAAAGTTGGTAATACGCTTATTGACACCGATCCTGATTATGTAGGTATACCTACCAGTTTCTCAGCATTGCCGTCTGCTTATAACCTGAACCCGACACCGGGCCAGACATCGTTCAACCCACATGTTTCGTTCCTGAACGATATCTATAAAGCAGCAACAGGCTCTTTGTTGAAAGCACGTTTGATTTCTGCAGCGGAAGTAAACTTTATATTGGCTGAGGCCGCATTGAAAGGCTGGTCGGCCGGAGATGCCAAGTCACGTTACGAAGCAGGTGTAAAAGCTTCATTAGCTACCTGGGGTGTAAGTGGTGCTGCCACTACTTACCTTACCAATGCAGGTGTTGCCTACGACGGTACTTTGAAACAAGTATTAGAACAAAAATGGATTGCCAGCTGGACAGCTGCTACAGAAGCATGGTTTGATTTCAGAAGAACAGGCTTCCCGGCTCTTAAACCAGGCCCGGCAGCTAAACGCCAGGCAATGCCTTTAAGATTCTACTACATGCAGGACGAATTGAATATTAATAAAGCCAATGCCAATGCTGCACTTGACAGACTTGAAACTACAAGTTTTTCTCAGGCAGACGGTAAAAACAGTGCGTGGTCAAAACCATGGGTTGTTCAGGGAACAGGTAAACCCTGGTAATTATAGATTGTTTTGAAAAGAAGTGGATTAGGGGTGGTTTTTTATAACCGCCTCTAATTTTTAATTATTTAACACAAACCTCTCAGATATGCATAGTATCAGAAAAAATGTGGTAAAGGCTCTTTGTTTTTTTATTTGCAGTAATACTTTCCATACGGCTTTTTCACAGACACACAAGCATCCGCACGACCACGCGAGGTCGTTGAATATGGACGTAAAAGTCCTTTTTCCTTCTGCCACGCCAGACAGAATTATCCTGAATCTGACAGCCACACCTGAAACCTCGGTAGCAGTAAACTGGCGCACAGATTCAACCATTAACAAAGGCGAAATACAGTTTGCCCAGGCTACAGATGGTACACAGTTTCAGAAAAACATCCGCACCATTAATGCCATTTCAGAAAATCTGAAAGTTAAATACCCGAACGAACCCGAAATAAATGCATATTACCACTCGGGCGTTATTGAAAACCTTCAACCGGGTGCCTTGTATGTTTACCGGGTTGGTTATGACAAGCACTGGTCAGAGTGGTTTCAGATGCGTTTGCCTGGTAATAAACCCGGCAGGCCGCTCTCGTTTCTTTATTTTGGCGATGCCCAGAATGACGTAAAGTCGCAATGGTCTCGTGTTATCAGAGAAGCCTACAAAACCATGCCTGAGGTATCGTTTATGTTGCATGCCGGAGACCTGATAAACCGCCACGACCACGATGTTGAGTGGGGCGAATGGTTCTATGCGGGTTCTTATATTCATGCTACCGTACCTAGTGTAATGACACCCGGTAACCATGAATATGGCAAAGGGAAACTGTCGCCGCAATGGAGACCCCAGTTTAACCTGCCTGTTAATGGCCCGAAAGGCCTGGAAGAAACCTGCTATGAAGTAAATTATTCTGACCTGAAGGTGATTTCGCTGAACGCCGAAGAAATTGATGAGTCGGAACACTTTGCTAATGCACAGGCCAAATGGCTTGATTCGGTACTTACCAATAATCCTCGCAAATGGACCGCCATTACTTTGCACTATCCGTTCTATTCAACCAAGCCTAACCGCGATAACATTGAGCTGCGCAAGCGTTTCAAACCCATTATTGACAAACATAAAGTTGATATTGTATTGCAAGGCCACGACCACGCCTACGGACGCGGCGTAATAAGTAATTCGGTAAACGGACAGGGCAATAAAAATCAGGCATCAGGAACGGTGTATGTGGTTTCGGTTTCAGGGCCAAAGATGTATGATATATCTAACGACCCCTGGATGAACCGCAAAGCCAGCAATACACAGTTGTTTCAGATATTAACAGTTGAGGGTAACTCGCTTTTATATAAAGCCTTTACCGCAACCGGAGAGCTTTACGATTCTTTTGAATTGAAAAAACAACCCGGCAAACCCAATGTACTGGTTAATAAAATTCCGAAAACACCAGAGAAGAACTAACCCAAGAAGTGATGTTAAAAACAGGGGATAGGCCATTGGCTTATCCTTTTTTTATTTCAGAAAAGTAAGCGTTTTGTCAAAAAATATATGCCGGTTAATAGCCTTTTTAAATAGCAGGGTAGTATATTGAATGGTTTGTTATCAGACGCGGAAAATATTGTAAATCAGCCTGATAATTGCCATCCGAAAGAACTTAATGCCTATGATTAACATGAAAAAAATTGCCATCTGTTCAACCCTTTTAATAATTTGTTTTTTAAGTATATCTGCAGCCATCGGGCAGACCCTGAAAGTGGGCGCTGCGCTGCGGGTAATTACCCCCAACCCCTTGTTGCCGGTGTCGGGTGGTATTGGTACACCAAAACCCAGTACCCAGAATAAAGGTGATTTATATGCGCGTGCCATGGTGTTTGAAAAAGGAACAACCCGCATTGCCATTGTAAACGTTGACAACCTGGGCTGGAGCTCTATTCTGGGTAATAAATCACGCGATTTAATTAAGGGCATACCTGCTGAAAACATTCTCATTGGCGCAACTCACACCCATAGTGCGCCTGATGCCTATGCTTTTCCGGATGCATCCGGAAAATCTTATGCTGATTTGAAATACCTGGACTGGTGTGTGCAGCAGATAGCAGATGCTGTAAATGAGGCCATCAGCAAGCTGGAACCCGCCTCATTAAAAATAGCGGTTGACGAGGCCAAAGGTAAAATTGCTTATAATTATTATGCACCGGCTTTATATGACCCACGATGTGGCGTAATACAGGCCATTGCCACCACCGGCAGCCGGCAAGGCAAAGCCATAGCGACCTTGGTGAATTATGCAGTTCACCCCGAAGTGATAGGCTCAGGTAGGGGTATCCTGAGCCCTGACCTTTGTGGCCCTCTTTATGACCGTATTGAGGCCAAAGCCGGGGGCATTGCTTTGTTTATGAATGGCGCACAGGGGGGAATGGTAACTGCAGATACCCGCCTGGAATATGGCAAGGAAGGAGAGGGCCAGAAGGAAGCCAACACCTGGGACGAATGCATAAGAATAGGAGAGTTGCTGGCAGATGAAGCACTACGCATTGTTGATAAGGCGGCTGTATTGCCTAACCCTGATATTTACTGCGCGGCCAGGAAAATTGAGTTTCCTGTCGATTCTCAGATGATGAGGTTTATTTTGAAAAACTCTCCATTGAAGTTTACATTTGAAAAAGATAACATTGTAAGTACCCAGTTGAACCTGCTCAATATTGGCCCTGCGCAGATACTGACTATACCCGGCGAGGCCCTGCCTAATATTGGTTATTATGTAAAACGTAATATGAATACCCGGCTTCCGTTTTTGTTCGGGCTTACCAACGACGCCTTCGGTTATATGCTTACCAAGGTTGATTTCAACAGCTTTAAAAGATATGAATACGTAAGCCGCACCAGCCTGGGCGAAATGACCGCCGAAATTTATATGGAGCAGGCCATTAAATTAGTAAAAGAAAGTCCAAAACCTCAATAAATATATTAACAGGAATTTAAACAAGCACTAAAAACCTAAAATATGAAAAGCACCTTTCTGAAATTTGTTACTCTTTTTACTCTTGCTGTTATAACTACTGCAGGTGTGTTCGCTCAGGGTTCTGTTACCCCCGAAACTGCCTTGAAAAGCTATGTGAATAATGGCGACAAAACCTATAAGTGGGAAGTAAAAGACTCACTTACCAAAGACAACGTTACTATGTATAATCTGGTGTTGACGTCACAGACCTGGAGAAAAATTACCTGGAGACACCAGTTGACTATTTTTGTACCAAAAGTAAAGCAATATGATGGCGCCCTGTTGTTTATTACGGGTGGATCAAATAAAGACGAGCAACCTAACTGGTCGAAAGACGACAGATTGTGGCCGTCGTTATCAGCAACTGCCGAAAAAACCAAGGCCATTGTGGCTTTGATAAAGCAGGTGCCTAACCAACCTTTGTATGGCGACCTGACCGAAGACGCACTGATATCTTATACCCTGCATAATTTCAAAAAAGACAACGATTACACCTGGCCATTGTTGTTTCCGATGGTGAAGTCGGCGGTTAAGGCAATGGACGCCGTTCAGGAATTTGCCAGGAAAAACAATAACTTTGCAGTAAATCGCTTTGTAATTTCAGGGGCTTCGAAACGCGGATGGACCACCTGGTTGTCTAGCGCTATTGAAGACAAACGCGTTGTAGGTATAGGCCCAATGGTAATTGATATGCTGAATATGCCTGCCACACTCGACTACCAGTTTAAATCTTATGGCGAATACAGTATCCAGATTGAAGATTATACCAAGCTGGGTATTCCGCAAAGTACAGACTCAAAAGAAGGCAGAGCGCTTACAACCATGATAGACCCTTACTCGTATCGTAAGAAACTGACCATACCAAAAATTATATTTATTGGTACGAACGATGAATACTGGACGGTAGACGCTATCAAACATTATTATGACCAGATTCCGGGTAAGAACATGATTCATTATACGCCAAATGCAGGGCATGACCTGGCCGGTGGCAAACAGGCTTTTGAATCACTTACTGCCTTTTTTGGTCTTACATTAATGAACAAGGAGTATCCGGCAAGCACCTGGACCACCACCAACGGTAAAGAGGGCGTAGAACTTTCAATTAACGCTTTGCAAACAGACCTGGTTGGTGCAACGGTATGGTACACAACGTCGTCAGACCTTGATTTTCGTAATAATCTGTGGCAAAGCCACAACCTGAAACTGGCCAAAGAACCGGTTATTAAAGCAACCCTTCCTTATGCCAAAAAAGGTTATGCTGCTTATTATGTAGACTTAAAGTACAAAGACCCCAACGGGGGCACTTATACGGTTAGTACCAGAGTGTTTCTGGTAGATGGCAGCAAAGTGTTATAATAAGCACGAAGATTAAATGGGTACATAGTATAAAGCCCCTTCCTTAATTAGGAAGGGGCCATTTCACCGGTCATTAACTGCCGGAGGGAACGCAGGTAAACAAAATTGAAGTACCTTAAATAATCGCAAAATCATTTTCAACCGTCAGATGTAGGTATGGAGCGTTCACGTCCGGAATACTTAATGGATAGATTACTAAACAGTAAACTCACACAACCGGAGTTGGAAGAACTACTGGCGGGTATTGGTGAACACGAGATGTCGCCCGAGTATTCTGTTATTCTTGAGCGGTTTTTTAATCAACTTCTGAAAGATTCCCACACGCTTCAAATCATTAATTCTGAAAAAGACACAGAAATTTCTTCATGAAATCATCGTTATTAATTCTGTCTTTGTCGCTTAGCCTGTCAGTTAGCGCCAAAGATTTTTCATTAACTCACAAGACAGGCAATGCGCAGTCTGACTCATCAAAAATTCTGAAAGAAAAATACCAGTTGCACCTTTCGGCACACAGGGGTAACTCGGCTCTGGCACCAGAAAACACCCTGGCAAGTTTTAAAGCCGTAATGGAAATGGGAGTAGATTACATAGAAATTGATGTAAGAACCACCAAAGACGGCCAACTGGCTATTCTGCATGACGGAACACTGAACCGCACCACCAATGGTACCGGACCCATGAAGAATTATACACTCGACGAATTAAAGCAACTTTCGGCAGGTAAAGGCTGGAAAGAAGCGTTTAAAGATGAGCGTATACCAACACTTACCGAAACCGCTGCTTTAGTGGCGCAGTGGAACAAGGCACATAAGCACAAAACCCATTTGTACGTTGATTGCAAAGACGTAGCACCTGAGCCTTTGGTAAAAGAACTAAAAGCCTATAATTTATTAAAAGATGCGGTATTTTATGGGTCAGACGATTTCCTGCTGGCACTAAAGACGGTGTATCCGAAAGCTAAACTGATGCCCTCTCTTGATAAACCGGAGGAGATTGCAGATAAAGTTGCAAAACTGAAACCCTATGCCTTTGATGTTCGCTGGACAACCCTGAACGAAACCTTGGTAGCAGAAATACACAAGCATGGTGTAAAGGTCTTCTCTGATGTGCTGGGTTTGTTAGATACCCCTGCCAACTACAAGAAAGCCACAGCTATGAAAGTAGACCTGATTCAGACTGACTACGTCCGTAAGGTTTACAAAACCCTGTTAGAAAACAATTAATTAAATTTCGGCCGGCTCTGGTTTCTTCCAATTAAAATTAGTACCAGGCCGGCTGCCACGCATACCAGATGCAAAGGGTGGAGCATTTCAATCATAATTACCTGAATGGTAATCCAGGTGCAAAGAATAATTCCCTGAACCCAAACTGCCCAGGCGAATTTCCGGGGGTTGGCTAACATACCCACAAAAGCAATTAAACTAGGCAGCCCGTTAAAAACAAGCAGGCCTAAACCGGGTATCAGAAAGTCCTGAAAGGGGCTTTGCTCTAAAAGGCTAACCGACATCCGCATACTGCTTCCGTCCGGGCGGGTAATTAATTTCCACCCACCATAGGTTGCGCCAAGGCCGTTAAGCAATAATAGTATCGAGGCTATAGTACTCTGAAAAGCTTTCATAACTTCTTTTTTCAAATATGCATGAAGGCATCTGAAAACGTTATGAGTAAGCTCAGACCTGTACCTGATAATAAGTAGAATTTAAGAATCTATCGTAGGCCGTCAAGGGCAAATAAAAATTCTGAAGAGTTAACCAGTGTATGCACCAGCGCTGCATAAAAAACATTTCGGGTTTTCAGATAAGTATATCCATAAAACCAGCCCGCAATACTTGCCAACCCTACAAAAATAATTGAACCGGCGTGAAAATGCACCAGCCCGAAAAAAATGCTGGTTATAGCCAGCGCAGTATAAGTGCCTTGTGATGTTTTACCCGATTTCTCAATCAGATAAGCCGCTGCAAACAGTAAGCCGGTAATCAACAAGGGTAGCCAGAACAGGCTTTTGTCCATCAGATACCCCGTTAAAAATGCCAGCGCGGCAAAAAGCACCAGACTCCATTGCCAGAATGGTCTCCAGTTTTTATACTGCCCTATTTTCTTTGCCAGCATATTCTGTATCAATCCTCTGAAAAACAATTCTTCAAACAAAGCCGTGCCTAAAAAAACGCGTATCATGTTTCTGAGCCCTTGGGCAAAACCTTCTTCTGCGAACGCCTCTGCACCTGATAAATTCAGGAAACCCGAAGCATAGGCAATGAGCCATACCAAACCCAGAAACACCAGCCAGCATGCCAGGGATATGCCCAGTGCGCGCCATTGAAAAACCGGATAAAAGCCAATGTCTTTTATGCCCCTTACAATGCCAAATGCATAAAACGCCAGCAACATAATTACCAGCTTATAAACAGAGCTGAAACCATTGCCATGCACTGGCAGGCTGGTATTGCTTTTAAAAGATATAGAAACCGACGGTATAAGCAACAGAAGCAGAAATACAAAATCAGACCAGACGATATAAGTCTTTTTAAATGCCAGAAAACCAAGAACAGGAAATAACGCAAAAAAAGGAAACAGCGCTGCTGAACCCTCAAGCGGTGAACCGCCATGATAAATGATGTAAATGTATAGCAGGGCAATCAGACAGTTCGGAAACAGCAGGGTTTTTTCGGTGCCAGCCTTCAAATCGGTGGTAAGTTGTGCAGCTACGCCCTGGTTTCCCAAAGTAAACAGCAGCAGGTGCAGCAGCACAAAACACACGCTTGCCATCAGCAATTCGTTCAGGGGTTGGTCTTTGTTGAAATACAAAAACAGCGCGAACAAAATGCCCGTAATAATAAACCCTGAACGAATATGCTGAATATAATTTTTCATTTTTATTTGGCAGTTTCTTCAACTACTTCTTCTCCAAATCTTTTGTGGGCTCCTTTCA
This sequence comes from Emticicia sp. 21SJ11W-3, assembly GCF_024138715.1. Classification (GTDB taxonomy): domain Bacteria; phylum Bacteroidota; class Bacteroidia; order Cytophagales; family Spirosomataceae; genus Emticicia; species Emticicia fluvialis. The sequence goes on along the minus strand of NZ_CP092074.1, from coordinate 3,798,251 downwards.
GTTCATCATGCGAGCTTTTGGCAATAAATGCCAGCACGGCAATAAATAAGGCCACCCATACCATTTTAACAGCCCATTTACTGCCGTCAATGTTTCTGTTGCTGAACGTCGGCTGTGTTTTGCCTATCAGCAGTATAATGGCTATCAGGTTAAGGGTGTATAAATATTGCTCAACGCGGTAAGTACTAAAAAACGCACCTGTAATTATATAGCTGAACACAATATAAATGCCCAGATAAACCACAAAAAAGGTTTGAATTTCTTTGTAGGTATAGGTAACCGAAGCCGGCCTGTGGTTATAGTACTGATAAAAGCTGAACGCCGCCAGAATCAACACCAATACAAGGCCACTCCATTCGGTAGCGGCAAATAGCGGGCTGCCATCTATTATACCAATCTCAATCAGGGTTGCATAAATGCGTTTGGTGTCAAAATTCTGTTGCCAGACAGTAAATGGAATAATGAGTGAGAGCATCAGTATCGGAAAAAACTGATTGGCTTTCTTTTGTTGTGGTTCTGATGTCTCCCATTTAGAAGTAAGTGTTCCGTATGCCATGCCTAGCCCGCCGAAGAAACCCAGGGTGTATTCCATCACATTCCAGAAATTAAATTTAATGCCAGAAACCCCGCCTAAAACCTGAAAGAAATTACCGAGCGCAAACCCAAACCCACCGCCTAAACCAGAAAAAACAGCCACTCTGATGGCCGAGGTCTGCTGGTGGCGAATCATAAACCAGGTAAGCGCAACAGCCATACCAAAGCACACCGCCCACATTTCAGAGCGCGGTGGAGTCATAAACCACTCAAACTCATAAATCATGAAGTAGTAAAACATAATTCCGCCTACCACCATTTCAATAGTCAGGTTTACCCATTTAACCGGGTTTTTGGCGGTACTCGATAACGACAGCCCGAACAGCCCGCCACCGATGTATCCATAAAGGCCACCTATAACAAAAAGCATCATGAGGCCGTAATAGGTGTTTATAAAATCAGAAGCTCTGCCATAACCTACTACTATGCCGTAGCTCATAATACCACCAATACCCCAACCGAGGGCACCTGCCAGGGTGGCACTAAATACTTTGCTGTACCAGTCGCCTCTTTTGGCTACCATTATCAGGCTCAGGCATCCGATACCTCCGGCCCAGGCGGCGCCATGCTCATGCCCGAACTGCCCACGGATAGCCCAGGCTGTTCCGAGCGATAGGGCCACAACCAGCATGCTGAAATATAATTGTCTGTCTTTCATTTGTTTAGGTTAATATTGAAGGTTGTACAGAATTCTTTTACTATACGATACAAGCCATTGAAAAGACTATTACAGGCCATATATTTTGCATGGCAATAGTCCGAAACCTAATTTTACAAGTATAAATCAGAAAGTAAATCAAGCACAAACAATATGAATACAAGATGGAGTTTGCTTTTGGGTATGCTGGGCAGCGTCTGGTTGGCCGGTTGCAGCCCTAAAGTAAAAGTGGAAGAAAGAACCCTGACCGACAACTGGTCTATTGCCTCAACCAAAGAGACTGCTGCAGATGCCAAAAGTGTGTCGGAGCAATTAATAAACCCCGATAAGTGGGTGAAAGCCACCGTGCCCACCACGGTTTTAGGCGCATTGGTAGAAGCCGGCGTTTATAAAGACCCTTTTATGGGCAAAAACCTGGAAAACATACCCCGTGCACCTTTCGAAAACCCCTGGTGGTTTAGAAATACATTTACTATTGACGACCTGGACACCGCAGAAGAACAACTGGCCTTGCATGTAGATGGTGTAAACTATCGTGCCAATTTCTGGCTGAATGGGGTGAAGATAGCATCGCAGGATACCCTTTTCGGCGCTTTTCGTCAGTTTGAAATTGACATCACCAAAGCAGCCAAAGATGGCGAGAATACCCTTCTGGTAGAGGTGTTTCCGCCGAAAGTAAGAAATTTCTACATGGGTTTTGTTGACTGGGCGCCTACACCACCCGACCATTACATGGGTATTTACCGCGATATAAGGCTGAGACGCTCAGGCAAGGTATCTATGAACGCCACATTTGTGGCTCCAGACCTTGACCCTAAAGATTTAAGCAAGGCCAGCCTTACGGTAAGCACAGAGTTAACCAACCATACCAACGACGCTAAAACGGTAGAAGTAACCGGTACGATTGAGAACATCAGTTTCAGCAAAAGTGTAAAGCTGGCCCCTAAAGAGCGCAAAGAAGTGAGGTTCAGCCCGGCTGATACCAAAGAACTGCTCATTAAAAACCCTAAACTCTGGTGGCCAAACGGGCTGGGTAACCCTGATTTGTATACACTGAATATGGAAGTGAAAGAGCAGGGCAAATTATCTGACAAGCAATCGACCAGATTTGGTATCAGAAAGATAGAAACCTACCTGAACGATAAAAACGTGCGGGGCTATAAAGTGAACGGCCGTGAAGTATTGATTAAAAGTGCCGGATGGGTAGACGACTTGTTTTTGCGTTACATGCCTGAAAAGGATGCAGCGCAGATACGATACGTGAAAGAAATGAACCTGAACTCGCTCAGATTTGAGGGCGTATGGGGGAATAACCATCATATTTATGATTTGTGTGACGAAAACGGTATTTTGTTGATGGTGGGCTGGAGCTGCCAGTGGGAATGGCCTGATTACCTGGGGCTGGAATTGAAAATAAAACCCGGCGATGAAAACCTGCCGATTAACGAAGGAGTAGATTTGTATTCGGTAAAACTTACACCTGATGAAGAAACGTTGTTGTCAAACTACCTGCGCGACCAGGTGAAGTGGCTGCGTAATCACCCAAGTATTTTTACATGGGCAGGCGGCAGCGACGCCATGCCGAAGCCTTCGCTTGAAAAACGTTACCATGAAACCCTGAAACAATATGACCCTACACGTCCGTTCTTGATTTCGTCGGGCGAGTTTACCAGTACCATTACCGGCAAATCGGGTATGAAAATGAATGGCCCTTACGAATACGTGCCACCGGTTTACTGGTTTGAAGATAAAAAGCTGGGTGGGGCATTCGGGTTTAATAGCGAAACAGGCCCGGGGCCACAGGTGCCGCCAGTAAGCAGTATTAAAAAGATGATACCAACGGCTGATTTATGGCCACCGGATAACAAGATGTGGAACTACCACTCTGGTCGTAAAGATTTTAATACAATTGGTGTTTACCTAAACGCCATGAACAAACGATATGGCGCACCTGCTAATCTGGACGAACTGGCTCTGAAAGCGCAGGTAATGAATTATGAAGCCATAAGGCCTATGTTTGAAGCCTTTGTAATTAACCGCCCTGTGGCAACGGGTGTGGTGCAGTGGATGCTTAACTCGCCCTGGCCAGAGTTTTACTGGCAGTTGTACGACTACTACCTGATGCCAACCGGCGCTTATTATGGTACCAAAAAGGCCTCTCAACCGGTTAATATCATTTACGATTACCATAATCATACGGTGCATCTGAGTAATGATACCCGCACAGCTTTAGATGGCGTATCTGCCGAAATCAGATTGTTCAATAAAGATTCAAAACAGGTATTTGCTAAGACAGAAAAGGTAGCAATGGGCGAAAACTCGACCAGAAAATGGCTGAATGTACCAGAACTGACCGGAAAGAACGAAGTGTTTTTCCTTGACCTGAAATTGAAAAACAGTAAGGGAGAGGTAATTGCAGATAATTTCTACTGGCTTGCCTCACAGAAAGACCAGTTAGACTGGTCGAAGTACTTCTGGTTCTATACGCCTCAGAAACAATATGCTGACTTTAATCCATTAAATACCTTGCCGAAAGTTCAGCTGACAGCCGAGAAGACTGTAAAAGAACTGAAAGACGGAGAATTTGAAGTAACGCTTAAATTGACTAATACCACAGATAAGCTGGCTTTCTTTACAGAAGCAGAACTGACCGATGGCAAAGAGGCGGTTACACCCGTTTTCTGGTCAGACAATTACGTGTCTGTTCCACCAAAAGAGAGCAAAACTATTACTGTGAAATACAATAAAAAAGACCTGAAAGGCGGTAACCCGGTTATAAAAATACAAGGTTACAACCTGTCTAAATCTATCACCCTTTAAAACTTATGAATCGTCCATCTATTCGCCTTTTTACTTTTTTGTGGCTGCTTTGTGTGGCAGCCACAGCCCAGACCATCACCATTAAGAATGCAGGTATTGCCGCTTCGGGTTCTATCCCGTCGCCGGTACGCGAAACCACCCTGCGAATGCTTACCGAAGAAATTCAGAAGCGCACATCTATTGCTTTAAAGCCGATAGCAGCGTTACCTAAAAACAACGAATATGCCATTGCATTGGTCTTGTCGGGCGATAAAACCTGGCAAGGCAGAGCCATTCCGGTTGGGGCAGACAAAAACGGACCGGAGTTTAAGCCTGAAGGTTTCAGGGTTGTATCTGAACTGACCGACAAAGGAGGTATCTTGTGGGTAATAGGCGCCGACGCCCGTGGTGTATTGTTTGGGTCTGGCTGGGTGTTGCGCAAGGGCATATTTGCCCCTAAAAGCATTCAGTTGAAACAAAAAATTAATGTGGCGTCTTCACCGTCCTACCCAATCAGAGGGCATCAGCTGGGGTACAGACACACTGCCAATTCTTACGATGCCTGGACAGTGGTACAGTTTGAGCAGTATATCAGAGAACTGGCCATTTTTGGTTCTAATGCCGTTGAGGGCATTCCGTTTCATGAAGACGAAAACCCAAGTCCGCACTTCAAGATATCTGCCGCCGAAATGCGCGTCAGAATAAGTGAGATTTGCAAAGCCTATGACCAGGATTACTGGGTATGGACACCCGTTACCTTTGATTTGCATGATACCCAGAAACGCACAGCCGAACTGAAAATGCACGAGACATTCTATAAAGAATGCCCAAGGCTTGATCATATTTTTGTACCGGGCGGAGACCCCGGCGATAACCACCCGAGAGAAGTTTTGCCTTTTCTGAAAGAACTGCACGAACGCCTGGTAAAATACCATCCCAAAGCTAAAATATGGCTTTCGTTGCAGGGCTTTAGTGTAGAGCAGGTAGATTATTTTTATCAGTATCTGAAAGACAAGAAACCAACCTGGTTGCAGGGCGTGGTATCTGGCCCGGGCAGCCCGTCTATGGCAGAAACCCGCTACCGCCTGCCCAAAAATTACCAACACCGCGAATACCCCGACCTTACCCATAACGTAAGAAGTGAGTTTCCGGTAAGACAATGGGACCAGGCCTATGCCCTTACCCTGGGCAGAGAAGCCTGCAACCCGCGCCCTTATGAATTTGCGGCTATTCAGTCTACTTATGCACCTTTTACAGATGGCTTTGTGTCATATTCTGACGGTTGCCATGACGACATCAACAAAATGGTGTGGAGCATGAAAGCCTGGGACGCACAGGCAGATGTAAGAGATATTCTGGTTGATTACAGTAACTTTTTCTTTGGTAATAACCTGGCAGATAACATGGCCGATGGCATTGCCGCCCTTGAAAATAACTGGAAAGGCCCACTGGCGCAGAATGGTGGTGTAGAAGCCACATTTTCATTCTGGAAAAGCATGGAGGCTTCGGCCACACCTCAACTTTCTGAAAACTGGCGCTGGCAGATGTTACTGCTACGTGCTTACTATGACACCTACACGCGTCGCAGATTAATTTACGAACAAGGGCTTGAAAAACAGGCCAACTCTTTGCTGGCCGATGCACCTAAAACCGGAGCAGATAAAGCCATGACCACCGCCCTGGAGGTGCTTGCAAAGGCTGACAATGCTCCGCAGAATACTGATTTGCGCAAAAAAATTGAGCAATTGTGCGAAACTTTGTATGCTTCTATTGGCTTGCAGACCAGCGTACCCAAACACAAAGCCAAAGGCTATGAGCGTGGGTGTTTGCTTGATTTTGTAGACTACCCGCTTAACAACCGCTGGTGGGTGGAAGACGAGTTTAAAAAACTGAAACCACAGCTTGCCGACAGCAGTGCCAAGGTATTGGCCAGGCTTTACGTTATCAGTAAATGGGAGAACCCGGGTGCAGGTAGTTTCTATGACGATGTGTCGAGCATCAGCAAAGGCCCCCGCGTTAAAACAATTATTGACGACGCCACCGATGTTGCCTGGTGGGATAACGGCTTCAGCCGCACACGTCTTTCTTCGCAAACTTTCCAGAAAGCACCAGAACTGACTTATGATAACCTATCGCCGGATGCGCGTTACATTATCAGAATTGCAGGTTCAGGCGAAGCCCTTCTGAGGGTAGACGGAAAAAGGCTGGACCCAGTACTTTATAACCGTGAAAATGAGACATTTAAAGAATGGATTGTGCCGTTGAATCTGAGCCAGGACGGAATTATTAATGTTTCTTTTGATGTTCCGGAAGAGTCGCACCTCAACTGGCGTAAACACTCGAAGATTTCAGACATCTGGTTGCTGAAACAATAAACGCACAAAAGCCTTAAGAGGCGCGCTTATAATGATGAGAATCCCGCCGGGATTGTATATTAAGAAAACGAATTTTAAATATACAATCCCGGCGGGATATTGTTTTTATTCAGATACTAATGAGCTATTTTAAAAAACAGGAATAGATTGATATCTAATAAGGTAAAACCAGCTACTTCTACTTACCGGCCAGATACCGGTTACGGTACTCAATGGGTGTGCAACCTTTCACTTGCCTGAACTGCCGGGCAATATTTTTGCTGTCTGTAAGGCCCATATCCAGCGCAATTTCAAACACAGTCATGTCTGTTTCGCGTAGTTTCTGGGTTAGCTTCTCAATTCGCAAATTGAAAATATACTTGTAGATGGGTAATCCGGTTATGTACTGAAAGCGTTTCTCTAATGCACGCCTTGACAACGGTACCTGTTTTACAACATCGTCTACCTGCAGGTTTTTATCTATATTCTGGTGAATAAATTTGAGCGATGCCGCTATGTAGTCATCATTGGTAGCGTAAATGTCTGTCGACTGGCGAGTAACTACCTGTGTAGGCTTCACAACAATATCGTAGTAGTTAGCCGTGCCGTTTTTTATCATGTGTTCCAGCAGCCGGGCGGCGTCGTAACCTCCTTTTTCGGCATCCTGGCCAATGCTTGATAGCGGGGGGTCAGAGAACTCACAAATCATTTCATCGTTATCTACTCCTAACACAGCCACTTCTTCCGGAATACGTATTTGCGAGTGCCTGCATGCTTCAGTAATGTGCTGCCCCTGGTTATCGTCGCAGGCCATCAGGGCAATGGGTTTGGGCAAAGATTTAAGCCACTGGCTCAGCGAGCTGGGCTTGTAGTACCAGATTTCGGTAGAACGAGCCATGGCGTGTTCAAAATAATGAACCTTGTAACCAGCTCTGCTGATGCGCTCTTCATAGCCTTCAGCGCGCTCGCGCGACCATACAATGTCTTTAAATCCATAAAAAGCAAAGTTCTTGAAACCCTTCCGCAAAAAATACTCGGCACCCATTTCGCCGGCTTCCTTGTGCGCCCCGGTTATATTGGGTATATCGGGGAAGCGTTCCTTGAAGTCCTGTGCAATAACCGGAATACCCGCCTCAATGAATTTTTCAACGGCGGGGTCATTGTAGAGCTGCCCGATAATACCATCGGCGCCCCATTCAAGGGCCCATTCCAATATCCCTTCCATCCCGATGGTTTCACGCTGAAAGAGCGGCATCCGGCAGAAAATCCAGGGGCCGTGGTCTTTAGAGTATTTGGCAATGCCTTTCAAAAGAGCCTTGCTATACTCTTCAGCAAAGTCAATTAAAAGTATGATTTTATACATAGTAATAAATTTCCCTAATCCACAAATCTAATGTATCTGCTCCGGTAATCAGCACAATCTCTACTAAAAACTAAAGAGACGCAAGAAATGCGTCTCTGGCATAGTAAAAATATATCCACCAATCATAATTTCAAAGTTAAATGCCCTTACTATTTAAGTAAATCTTTCCAGCTTTTAATTGTGGCATTAGTAACCAGCGGTTTGGCCCAGAAACCAATGCTTAATATATAGCCCAGGGTTATCAATAGAAACAGCATTCCGAAGCGCAGCCCGAATATTTCGCCCAGGCCACCGATAATCACCGGTACAACGGCTCCACCGGCAATACCTGTACATAAAATGCCCGATAACGTGCCATGATGATACGGCACCGAATTAAGCGCAAGAGAGACCACAATTGACCACATAACAGAGGCAAAGAATCCGGCTGCCGGGAATGCATACAGGGCAACTTCAAGTGGGCCGAATAAGCCTGCAAGTAATGAGATAATGGCACCAAGCGTAAAAAATATAAGAACCTTGCGGCTGTCGATAAATTTCAGAAGAACCAACCCTAAAAAGCAACCGATGGTAAGCAGACCCCAGAAGTAAGAAATAACTGACGCCCCAAGCGTTGTAGGGTCTACATTATGGTATATCTGCAAGAACTTGGATGTCCAGTTGGCAATTCCCTGCTCGGTGCCTACATAACTGAATATGCCCAGAAAAAACAGCCACACATATTTATTACTCAGCAGCTCTTTAAATGCCTTACCGGTGTCTATTCTCTCGTCGTCTTTCAGTTCTACTTCCGGAAATTTAACAAACCAGACAATGATAACCATCAGAAGTGCAATGATGGAGAAGGTCCAGTAAACAGATACCCACTTTAAATCGGGGCTTACAAGGCCATTAAGTGTTGATACAATAAAGTTAGGATTTGGGTTGGTGTGCACATTCTGCACATAATAGCTGTAAAGCATAGGGCTCAGGAATGACGCACCACCAAAAAACAACTGGCCCATTACCGAGTTGAAAGCAAAGTTTTCTTCACCGCCCGAAACTCTTAGAAGCGGGTTAATTACCACCTGTAGCATAGCCATGCCAAGGCCAATAATAAACAAAGAAACAAGCGCTACCGAAAAAGTGGGGTTTATGGCAAACAAAAGAGCACCTGCAAAGGCCAGAAAAAACGCCAGTAGCAGAATGCGTTTTTCGCGATATTTTTCAACGAGGATTCCGGACGGAATAGAAGCAACGGCATAAGAAACAAAAAAAGCAAACGGCAAAAAACCCGACCAGCCGAGGCTGAGGCTGAAACTCTTGGCGATGTCTGGTATGATAGCCCCAAGAATATTACTCAGAAAAGAGATAACAAAGAATATAAATAGAATCAGAACTACAATAAATGTTTTACTTTTCATACGGGTGCCTTGTGTTTGTCAAATTGTGGTTTTTAAAGGTAAGCATTTGCCTTTGAAAACAAAAATCAAATGCCTGTACCTATGAGCAGATAAGCTAACCAATGCCCGCTTTTCTGTTATCTGTCTTTCAGTAAAACGTTGTCGTAGTTGTTCGGAATCAAAGCTGCTGCGCCCAGTAATGAGATGTTTTCATCTTGTGAAACAAATATTTTCAGGCGTTTGAGTGATTCCGGAAAAGAGAAGTCGCCCAATGCATGGTACATGCCCTTTTCAAAGAATGGATAAGCCTTTGACAGCGAGCCACCCAGCACAATAGCCTGGGGGTCGTAGGCATACATAATGGTTTTAATGGCCGTACCCAAGTGTTTGCCGAACTGGTCCCAGAGGTCTATGGCTATTTTATTGCCTGCCATTGCAGCATGGTTGGCTTCAAGGGCAGTTATGCCATGAATGGCCTCAAAGAAATTGTTACTGGTGTAATATTCCAGATTCTGGTCCAGATAAGGCAGCAGGCCTATTTCTCCGGCACCGCAGTTATTACCCACATACAACTGGTTATTGATAATAATACCCGAACCCAGACCCGTACCTGTTGTAACGCCAACTACTGAGCTAAAACCCTGAGCCAACCCGAAGCGGCTTTCGCCCAGCGTAAAGCAGTTTACGTCATTGTTAACAAAAACCGGAACGTTAAATTCTTGCTGAAGAATATCTTTTAAGTCTACCTTTTTCCATGACGGAATATTGGTTACGTCATAAACTATTCCTTTTTCTGTGTCTACTACAGAGGGCACTCCGATGCCGATACTGTTTACGGAATAAGCCATCAGCGGCTTAATCAGGTCAATTAATTGTTGTAGTGTGGAAGAAAGAGAATCTTTGTCTTGCAGCAAAATTGTTTCCTGCTTAATAACCGCGCCATTCATTTCGACACCGGCTTTAATTTTTGTTCCTCCCAAGTCAACCCCTATATTCATAGTCTTTAGATTTTAATTTCCATTGGTTTAATTTTCTGTGGTTTAATGTAAGTTTCTCCAATGGCTTATAGTTTTTTTATGGCGTGTGCTTGTAGAATTTACATACAGTTACAATACTTTATACCTTAAAAAAGATACCATTGTAAAACGGGGGAATTTTATTTTTTTGTTGAGAGGTTTGCCTGTAAAATAACCTGTCTTTTTTGTAAAGTGCATAAATACAGGCGGTTGGGGTTGGTTTGTTGCTCGGAATCTTTTTTTTGAATGTTAAGTATAAATTAAATCTGCCGTAATAACTCATTCAAATTTTATTATTTTTGAGAACTCTATTCAATTCAAAAAAAATCGCGCTATGGCCAATCTCTTGCCAGTACCAAGGCAAAAGTATAAAACAATATGCCCGATGGTTTTACCCTATAAACAATGAAACGAAATCCTCACCTTTACAAAAGGCTTTTGGTGCCTGTCCGCCTGCTTATGGTTCTACCGGGCATAGTAGCCCTGATGCTTCATGCAACTCCGGATGCTGTGCCTGATACCGACTGGACGGAGTACAACGGCGGGCCCGACAAAAATCATTTTTCTTCTCTTACCCAGATTAACACCGAAAACGTAAAAAAACTAAAAGTAGCCTGGGCGTATGCCTCAGGCGGGGCAGACACCCTGAAAAATACCACCCAGATGCAGTGTAACCCGATTGTTATTAAAGGGATATTGTATGGGGTTTCGGCGGGGGCGCAGGCTTTTGCGGTTGATGCCGCCACCGGAAGAGAAATCTGGAAGACACGCCTGAATGATGATACCTTTAACATGACCAGCCGTGGGGTAACTTATTGGTCAGACGGCAAAGAAGCCCGTATTTTCTTTGCCTACGGCGCTTTGATGTATGCTTTGAATGCCGCCGACGGCAAGCCTGTATCAACTTTTGGCACGGGCGGGAAAATCAATCTGAAAGAAGGGATTGAACGACCCGGCGCTGATGATTACGTGGTGGCCAACACACCGCCCTCGGTTTATAAAAACGTGCTGATAGTGGGCACAAGGGTCTCTGAAAGTGCCACGGCTCTGCTGGGCGATGTAAGAGCTTATGATGTGATATCCGGGCGATTAATCTGGACATTCAGAACCATACCCCGTCCGGGTGAATACGGATATAATACCTGGGAAAAAGAGAATTACAAAAACGTAGGCGGCGCCAATAGCTGGATGGGCATGGCTGTTGACCAGAAACGCGGGATAGTATATATACCGACGGGTTCGGCAGCTTTTGATTTTTACGGTGGAAACCGAAAAGGTGATAACCTGTTTGCCAATTGCCTGATTGCCGTGAACGCCAGTACCGGAAAACGGCTATGGCATTTTCAAACGGTGCATCATGATATCTGGGACAGAGATATTCCAGCTCCGCCTAATTTGTTTACTATTACCCTGAATGGCAAAAAGACAGATGTGGTGTCGGTAGTAAGTAAGCAGGGTTTTACGTTTGTATTTGACCGCGTAACAGGTAAGCCTGTTTTCCCGATTGAAGAGAAGCCTTTTCCGGCCTCTGATATCCCGGGCGAGTTGGCCTCCAAAACACAACCCATACCTTTGTTACCCGAACCTTTTACCAGGCAGCAGTTTACTGTTGATGATGTAAACAGCTTTGCATCAAACAAAGAAGAAATTATTGAAACCTTGAAAAAATCTAAAACCGGCAGCCCCTTTATTCCTTTGGGCAGAGAGAGAACACTCTTTTTTCCGGGCAGTGATGGTGGGGCGCAATGGGGTGGGGCATCGGTAGACGAAAACAGTATTCTGTATGTGCCGGCCAAAGAAAATCCGGTTTTCAGCTCATTGATAGACTCCCCTCATTCTGCAAGCGGTAAGGCCGCGGTGTCAGGAAAACAATTATACCAGACCTATTGCGCTGCCTGCCACGGCACCGACCGCGAAGGGAATCATGACGGAACCATACCGGGTTTACTGGGTGTAACAACCAGGTACACGAATGAGGGTATTCTGCAGATTCTGGCCAAGGGCAGAGGAATGATGCCTGCCTTTACCCAGATAAAAGAGACCGACAAAAAAGCCATTATAGATTATCTGAGCGGTAAAAATTCCAGTTCTCAAAGTTCCGCAAAATCGGGGCTGTCAACCGTGGCCTATACCCATACAGGGTATAATCGCTGGTATGATACCAACGGATATCCTGTAAGTACACCTCCGTGGGGAACACTGACAGCCATAAACATGAACACTGGCAAACGCCTTTGGCAGGTGCCTTTGGGCGAATACCCCGAACTAACCGCTAAAGGCATACCGCCTACCGGTACTGATAACTACGGTGGTGCAGCAGTAACTGCCGGAGGATTGCTGTTCATTGCGGCTTCAAAAGATGAGCAGTTCAGGGCATTTGACCGCCAGACAGGCAAAGTATTGTGGCAAACCAAACTACCTGCTGCCGGATACGCATCGCCCAGTGTTTATGCAGTTAATGGCAAACAATACGTAGTAATAGCTTGTGGCGGCGGCAAACTGAAAAGTAAATCGGGCGATAAGTATGTGGCTTTTGCGTTGCCCTGATATTCTATATGGTATTAGAAAAGAAATTATCTGCAATTCAATGCTTGAAACGGTTCGCCGTAGAGTTCATCAGTTAGCAAAACGAAGGTTTTTTTACAAGTCTTACCGACTTATGTAGGTAGTTAAATGCAAGTTAGTTGCTCAATTTAATTAGTAGTTGTATTTATTCAATTGGTTGCTCTTCAATTAAACATAAATCCAATGCGGTTATCTCTGTTTATTGCCCTGTTATGTATTTCAATCAGCACCCTGGCGCAGATTTCTGAAAACGCCATTGGCTTGCAGTTTACTCAATTACCAAAGCGGTGGGATGAGGGGCTGCCGCTAGGCAATGGCTTGATAGGAGAATTAATCTGGCAGAAAGGGAATAGGTTACGGTTTTCGCTCGACCATGCCGAATTATGGGATTTACGCCCCATGAAAGACCTGCATACACCCGGTTTTAATTACGCCTGGGTAAAAGAACAGGTGTTGAAAGACAACCTGAAGGCCATACAAAAAATTGGTGATGAACCCTACGAGAGCGAACCCGCCCCAAGCAAACTGCCCGGTGCAGCCCTTGAATTTGACATGACCGGCTGGGGAGATGTAAAGCGCGCTGCCCTGAACATTGAAAAAGCCGAAGCAGAAATTGAATGGGAAAGCGGCACAAGGCTTACCTCTTTTGTACATGCCTCTAAACCCGTAGGGTATTTCAGATTTGAGAACCTGAAAGGTTTCAGTATGCAGCTTCTGGCGCCTGAATATGAAGGCGAAATAGATAAAAATGCCGGTGGCTCAGTGGCAGGTGATGACCTGGCGCGGCTGGGCTATAAACAGGGAAAAGTATTGGCACACCGCCAGTCATTTGTATATGAGCAAGAAGGTTGGGGCGGGTTCAGTTATCAGGTATGTGTACAATGGCAAAAGGTTTCAGCAAGTGTGGTAGAAGGCCGGTGGGCCATTTCGGCGCATTATCCGCAGAAGCCCAAGGTAAAAGCAGTAAGGCTGTTGTCTGTTGTGCAACCCTATAAGGCATCGTTTGCCAGTCATCAGGCCTGGTGGAAGAACTTCTGGGGCAGGTCGTCTATCAGCCTGCCTGACTCAGTTCTTGAAAAACAATGGTACCTTGAACAATACAAGTTCGGGAGCGTGGCGCGCGCCAACACGCCGCCTGTTTCTTTACAAGCGGCATGGACAGCCGACAATGGCCGTTTACCACCCTGGAAGGGTGATTTTCATCATGACCTCAACACCCAGCTAAGTTACTGGCCTGCCTATAGCGGCAACCACCTCGATGAAGCAATGGGGTATCTGAATCACCTTGACCAGAACAGAGCGCAATATAAAAAGTACACGCAATGGTTTTTTGGTACAGATGGCCTCAATGTGCCGGGTGTAACCACTCTAACCGGTGAAGAAATGGGCGGCTGGATTCAGTATTCTCTATCGCCTACGGTTTCTTCATGGCTGGCACAGCATTACTATCTGCAATGGCGGTACAGCATGGACAGGGCTTTTCTTGAAAAGCGGGCGTATCCGTGGTTTAAAGAGGTAGCGCGGCATCTGGAACAAATCACCTATAAAGATGCAGCCGGTAAAAGGCAATTACCACTAAGCACCAGCCCGGAGATTAATGAAAATAGCAGAGGGTCCTGGTTCAGCGAAAATACCAATTATGACCTTGCCCTGATGAAATATGTTTTTGCCAAAGCGGCAGAGCTGGCCAAAGAATTGAAACTAACTGCCGAGGCCAGGCATTATGAACAGATTCACGCGGAGTTTTCTGATTATTATCTGAGCGAAAATAATGAGTTGAAGTTTGCCCGAAATTTGCCCTATAATCAGTCGCACAGGCATTTTTCTCATTTGATGGCCATTCATCCATTGAGCGAAATCCGCTGGGAAAATGGTGTAAAAGAGCAAACCATAATCAAAAACACCATACAACTGCTTGAAAAGACAGGCCCCGGTTTGTGGTGTGGTTATTCTTACGCATGGCTGGGCAGTCTTAAAACCAGAGCCAAAGACGGAGAAGGAGCCGCCAGGGCTTTAAAAGACTTTGCTACTGCTTTTTGTTCTATCAATTCTTTTCATCTCAACGGCGACCAGACCAAGACAGGTAAGTCTACCTTTACTTACAGGCCGTTTACCTTAGAAGGTAACTTTGCATTTGCAGCCGGTGTGCAGGAAATGCTGCTACATAGCTACGCAGGTTTTATTGAGGTTTTTCCGGCCATACCCAATGGCTGGCAGCAAGTAAGTTTTGAACAGCTAAGGGCAGAAGGGGCATTTCTGGTGAGTGCAAGTAAGGAAGCCGGGCAGGTAGATGCCATTAAAATAGTAGCTGAAAAAGGTGGTAAAGCCCTATTAAAGTTACCTTTTAAAACCCATTATTTTCAGACCCGCAAGGGTGTGGCGGTTAAAACACTGCCAGGTAATATGATGGAACTGAACTTTGCAAAAGGCGGAGAAATAGTGGTAAGAAATGGTTACGAATAAATACCAAAAGGGAGTTTCTGTAACAGAAACATCCCCCGATTTATAATAGATTAGTACAATATTTTTTACTTATTTTATTTTTCTGTAAAGATACGCAGGCGCATCAAAGGCCATGCCGTTATCAATCATCAGTTCTGTTGGGCAAAGTCTGATAGTACCTCTGATGTAGTTATAGCTACCATCGGCAAAGGTTTCAAAGTCTGGTTTAAGGGTTACCCAATATAGCTTATCTACTTGCCCTTGTGTAAAGTCGAAGGTCATGGTTTTGGCCAGTTTGCCATTTTCAAATATCTCAACCAGTTGTTTGCCGGTACTTTTTTCTGATATTTTTAGTCTTATATCAGGTAGGTCTTCTGGCAGCGGAGCATATAAAATGGTACCTTTCAGCTGCCATTCGCCATAAATTCCTTTTTTAGCATCTGCAATGGTTAATGGCACATCGGCTGAGTTGCGGACGCAGTCAAAATCGAGAATTGATTCTGCCTTAACGCGGTTCAAAGCCGGTACCTCATCGGCCGAGGTCTTACATGAGCTTAAATAAAGCAGCGAAAGAATGCCAAAACCAATGAGCGTTTTTTTCATGATTTGTATGAGAAATTTTGTAAAAGAGTTAGAGAACCTTTATACCAATGATGCTTCAAATTGCAAAATGGTTGTAAGGTATTTATGAAATTAATAAAATTTAACATTTCCTATAATCGATACCCAATCGTAAAAGAAACATTACGGTTCTTATAGCTATATACATCCGGGCCTGCCATGTACTTATATTGCAGGTCTCTCAATCCTGATTCGTAATTTACTCCAACAGTCCAATCCCAGTATTCGATACCGAATCCGGTGCTTATGCCATGATCAAATCTATTGATGACTGAATACTCAAAAGTTTTACGGGTTTGCGTCTCCTCGGGTTTGTCAATTCCTATATATTGGCTTTTCAGTTTATCGTTTCCGCCAGCTCCGTAAGCAGCATAGTAGCCGCCATTAACAAACAAGCGCATACCAGGTTTCAGGCTTAATTTATAAGCCAGCTTTATCGGCACTTGTACGTAGAGCTGGTCAATTGTGTTTTTATATTGGGTTGTGGGCGGGTTTGCAGACCCAATCCATATCTCTTCCCCTTTGTAAACCACACCTTTGGTGGTAAACATCAACTCAGACTGAACATAAATGCCTCCTTGAAGTTGGTATTCGCCGGTTATACCTGCCTGAAACCCGGCCTTTGGATTATTCTCATTGTAAGCATAAGGTGTAAAAGTAGATGTTGAAAGGTTAAGCCCTGCTTTGACACCGTAACTGAGTTTTTTCTGCGCCCGGGCATCAAATGAGTAACTGAAACCTGCCAGTAAAAACAGGCTGATTAGTAAAAGAATTTTTTGCTTTTTCATAAATGATTGTGAAAGTGAGTTATGCAGAAAGTGAAGCCTGAAATTGCGTTCAGAAGGTATCAGGTAATTCATCAAAGTTAACGCAATTTTCAGGATTTAACCTATACATTGAATTATACCTGATGATTACGCCATTTAACAGATGATTATTGCCTGTTGACCTAAAATTGTTTCATCCTGAAATCTGTAATCTTAGTTTTGAGTAAACAAAAGAAGCTATTATGACCACTATTCAAGTATCTAATGTGTCGCATCAGTTTGCCAATCGCGAATATGTGCTGAACGACATCAGCCTGAGCGTAAAAGAGGGTAGTATCTATGGTTTTCTGGGGCCAAACGGAGCCGGAAAGACCACCACCCTCAGGCTTATTCTCGGGCTGTTGAAAAAACAGAAGGGAGAAATTGAAATTTTCGGAAAACCCTTTGAAGCCAACCGGCTGGATATACTGGCCAGGCTGGGTTCGCTCATTGAGAGTCCGTCTTTGTACGGGCATCTTTCCGCTACCGAAAACCTGAAGGTATGGCAGAGGGTGTATCAGTCGCCTGAAAACCGTATTCCCGAAGTGCTGCAACTGGTAGGGCTGGGGCATACCGGCAGTAAGAAAGCCGGTCAGTTCTCGTTGGGTATGAAACAACGGCTGGGCATTGCCGTTGCCTTGTTGCACAGCCCGTCTTTATTGATTCTCGACGAACCCACCAACGGCCTGGACCCCAGCGGTATTGTTGAAATGCGTGAGCTTTTGCGCACACTGAACCAGAATCAGGGTATTACCATTATTATTTCAAGCCACTTGCTGGCAGAAATTGAAAAACTGGTAACAGATGTAGGTATTATTCATAAAGGCAAAATGCTGTTTGAAAGCTCACTGGCCGACCTCATGAAACGCCAGCAACAGGCATCCGTCATTTATTTTGATACCGACAATAACACCGGCGCTTTGCAACTGTTACAAGAGCGCAACTTTGCCGCCCGTATTGTAAAAGACCGCCTGGAGGTAGATAACCTGGCAAAACCGGGTATTGCGCAAATCAACCGGTCATTGGTTGAAAACAGCATAGAGGTTTATGGTATACAGACCTATGCCAATGACCTTGAAAGTATTTTTATGAACCTAACCAGTAACTGATAATGCAAATATTTATACATAGTTTTCAGAGCGAATGGCTCAAAAAGAAAGGTACACTGGCGTTTTGGCTGGTATTTGTGGGGGCATTCTTTATTCCGCTCATTTTTACGTGCAGAGGGTTGTTTTATCCTGCAGATTTTCTGGCAGAGGCCAAAATGCCGGTTTTCTGGGATTTGCTGCAAAGACGCAGCTGGCAGTTTATGGCTATATTTTTGCTGCCTATGGGTGTTATTCTTTCTACAAGCCTGATAACCCAGCTGGAGTTCAGAAACAATACCTGGAAACAACTACACACCACTCCGCAGAGCTACACAACCGTTTTCTTCAGCAAGTTTGCAGTTATAATTGTAATGCTCTTGCAGTTTTTTATGCTCTTCAATATTGGTATTTATCTGTCGGCGCTTATTCCTTCTTTAGTTCGTGGCAATACCGATTTTTTCAAGCATGACTTTCCATTGCTTACCATGCTTGAGAACACCTCCTTTTATTTTCTTGACTGCCTGCCTATTGTGGCCATTCAGTATCTTGTAAGTTTGCAGTTTAAAAATTTTCTGGTGCCTTTTAGTGTGGGTATAGGTCTATTGCTGACAGCCTTAATTGGTCTGCAATGGAAATACGGTTATACCATACCATATACTTACACGCAATATTACCTGTTTTCAGGCGGTAACCAGGGCAGCCCCAGGCCTCCACAGGTAAATTTTCATTACTGGGCATTAGGATATTTTATTGGGTTTACTTTGTTGGGATATTTACTGTATATTTCAAAAAAAGAAAAAGGCTGAGCCAATGAAAAAAATAGTGGTAATGGCTTTACACGCAGGCTATTGGATATTGTATCTTTTCCTGTTGTTTATCATTATTTTGTGCTTGCAGGTGGGCGCAAAAATGAAAACCATACCACTTTTTACCGATTTCTCTTTTACTGTTTTTATGGCATCTTTTACCTTATTGCCTGCCATTTTGGGTTTTTATGTCTTTTATCACCTGTTGTTTGATAAATTTCTGATACGCCGGAATATCCTGCTTCTCTTTGTAACGGGTATTCTGGCGGCCATTGGTATCAGCTTTTTTAGTGCTGCGGTTATGTCTGTTTTGCACAACTATAAAATAGGACCCGGGGTTTTTAGCGAAAACTACGTGGCCATAGTTACGATACTAACCGTGATCACCATAATTGCTATTCTCAATGGCGGAATGGGGCTGCTGACCAGAGGGTTTATCAGGTGGTATGCCGAACTGAAATGGAAAGAAGAACTGACACGCAAGCACTTTGAGATGGAGCTTGCCCTGATAAAGTCTCAGATAAGCCCGCATTTTTTGTTCAATACCCTTAATAATATAGACGTACTCATAACCAAAAATGCCGGCCAGGCCTCATTATACCTCAATAAATTGTCGGGCATTATGCGCTTTATGCTTTACGAAACCAAGACCGAAAGGATTTTGCTGAGCAGAGAACTGATTAACATTGAGCAGTATATTGACTTGCAGAGGATAAGAACTGCCAACCCGAATTATGTCATTTTCAGGGTTGTGGGTAGGGCAGACCAGGTTGAAATATCACCGATGATTCTGCTGCCTTTTATTGAGAATGCATTTAAACATGCCGACAATAAGAAAAATGAAAATGTAATCAGAATCAGTATTGAGGTAAAGGAACAGGCACTGATTTTTGATTGCGAAAACAGGTACTCAGTTTCCGGGCTGAAGCAGGAGTACGGGGGCTTGGGTAATGAGTTAATCAGTAAAAGGCTGGAATTGCTGTATCCCGGCAGGCATACGCTGGTAATCAATAAAACCACCGATATTTATTCTGTAAAATTGGAATTGTGTATTTATGAAGATTAGCTGTATAATAGTTGAAGACGAGCCTCTGGCCGCAGAGCGGTTGCAAAATTATGTGAAAAAACTGCCATTTTTGCATTTGTCGGGTACATTTGACAATGCCCTTGATGCACTGGTTTTTCTGAAATCGCAATCGGTTGACCTCTTGTTTCTGGATATTAATCTGGGCGATTTTTCGGGGATACGTCTACTGGAAACCGCTAATCTAAAGAGCCGTGTAATTTTGACCACAGCCTACCATGAATACGCCATTAAGGGCTTCGATCTGAAAGTGTCTGACTACCTGTTGAAACCTTTTACTTTTGAGCGCTTTGTGCAGGCCGTTGAACGTGTGCAGGAATATTTTACAAAGCAGGAGCCGCCTCAACCCATAAAGTTTATCTTTGTTAAAACTGAATACAGGCTTGAAAAAATTATGTTCGATGAGCTGCTGTTTATTGAAGGTAAGGGCGATTACAGGCAGATTCATACCAAAACCAGAAAGATTATGACCTTACAGACTTTTACTGATTTTGAACAGGACATACCGCCTGCCATTGTCTGTCGCGTGCATAAGTCTTATATGGTTGCTATTGACAAAATAGATTCAATTGAAAAAGACCGAATCAGGATACAAAACACCCTTATTCCGATTTCGGATAGTTATCGCCAGGGTTTTTATGAGCTTATTCATCAGTCTATAAAGTAGGAGTTAGGTGATAGTCATTTTGCAAGTCCCGGAGGGACGAAATATCTGTCGAGAATGTTCATTCAATAATAAGCAATATCCCGGAAAGATAATATATTTAAAACATGGATTCTTAATATATTATCCCTACGGGATATTGGAATGGCTCAAATAGAAATTTCTACAGATATATTGTCCCTCTGGGACTTGGGAACTGATGAAATATCATATTCATTGAAAAGCGAACAAATTTTGTATTCCTGTTAGAGACGGTATTGTAATAGCATTAGAATGTCGTGGATAAATGCGATATCTCGTAATTGGGATATTGGAATAGCTCAAACATAGATTTCTACTGATATATCGTCCCTCTGGGACTTGGGAACTGATGAAATTTCATATTCATTGAAAAGTGAACAAATTTTGTATTCCTGTTAGGGACGGTATATTTGTAGAATATGTACATCCAAATAACAATCAATATCCCGTAGGGATGCTATATTATTCTTCAAATGATAATTAAAAACTAAATTACTTTATAATTGAACTTACTTCTGGCTCAAAATATCAGCTACTTGTCTGTTTCATTCCAATTCTTTGGCATAATTTTGCTGCTGAAATGAAGGTTTTATGGCTGCTACAAAAATTGTTTTTCTGATTATACCCGAAAGCTATCATAGTATTTTAAAGGAATCAATCACATACAAAAAATGACAAAAGCTGAAATTTACCCAATGCCCGAGTTTTTTGACAGATACATTCATCTGGCCGATGATGTGGAATTGAACGAAGCCCTGGAGACAAGCCGGGATGAATTCGATAATCTTCCCATAGACTTATGGAAAAGCATTGGCGACAAGGTGTATGCGCCCGGCAAATGGACTATCAGAGATATTCTGCAACACATGATAGACACTGAAAGGATTTTTGCCTGCCGTGCCTTATGCTTTGCACGTGGAGAAACCGCCCGGATGCCGTCTTTTGACGAAGAAGAATATGCAAGAAATACGATAGCCAATGAGCGCAGCTTTGATGACCTGCTAACCGAGTTTAAGTTGGTGAGAGAAACTTCTATTATGCTTTTCAAATCATTTACCGACGAGATGCTGCTCCGTTCTGGGTTATCATTCAGAGGTACATACTCTGTGCTGGGCATTGGGTTTATTATGGTTGGGCACCAGCGCTGGCATCTGAATATTATAAAAGAACGTTACGAAACCTTGTAGTCGGGCGGGTAAAAAGGGGGCCTCAATGCACTTACTCAATTTTTAGGTTGGTTTTAAAACGGTTTCTACCAGATGTTTGATAACAACGGGGGCATTATGTTCATCCAGCATATCTAAATGCCCGCCATTCAGGCTGATGGTATGTATTTCGCTAAAATAGGGTTTCCAGGGCGAGCCACTCGGGTCGTAGTAAGAGCCATCACAGCCATAATACCATAAAGGAGCATCTATCGGGCTTGCCTCCAGTTGGTAATAATGGTACCATAAAAGCGATGGAATAAAGATTTTGATATTCAGGCGCTCTTCCAGCCCATAAACCAGTTTTCTTGCCAGTGCTGAGCGAACATACACCATTCTTAAACCATACTGAATAAAATCGCCCCTTTCCAGATAATCTTTTGTTCTTTTAAAGAAACTGTCTTTAGGGAACACCGTATTCATTTTTGGCAAGCCTTCCACGATTCCCAGGTAAAGATAGTTTCGCAGATGACGGGCGGTAATGATTTTATTCATTATCAAGCCCCCCGTACAAATACCCAGATACCCCACGTTAGGTTGGTTGTAGTCAGGCATCTGCTCAAATATTTTCTTAATGGCGTAGTCCCAGTTGCGGTTTCTGGCAGCTAACAATGAAAAATCAGGATAGCTTATGATATTGATGCTTACGTGTTCAGACAAATTATTGAGAAATACCCTTGTGCTTTCCGTTATTCCGATAACCGCCGGAAAAACATAAATACTATAACCAGATTTGTCTTTTATCTGAATATCCATCGCCTTTAAAATACCATAAATCTCGCGGGGTGTCATAGCCCCGTGAATCCAGTCGGTGGGTAGGGTGGTACACAAATCAGATTCAAGTTGCACCAGAAAGTTAACGGCATTTACCGAATCACCACCTGCATTCTTCCACGAAACATCGTTATCGAACGATTTTTTGTCCAGAAACTTACACCAGGTTTGTTTAAGCGTTTGGTATAGAAAATCTTCATCGGTACTGGAGGCATCCGTTTCACTAGGTTGTGTTGCATATTTTTCGGCCAATGCTTTCAGCGCTTTGCTGTCGTTTTTAAAATTATGCAAAGTGGGTATATCATTAACCTGAATACACCTTTGAGGAATCATATATGCGGGTAATTGCTCTGCCAGCCATTCTTTCAGTATCGGTTCGGCGAGAACAGTTTTGCTGATAAAAAAAGCAAACAGCGCATTATGCTGGCTTTGTGTGTGTACTATCACTCCGCATCGGTCAATGGCGGGGTGTTTCATTAATGCCCCTTCAATTTCGCTCAATTCAACTCGGTATCCGTTTATTTTAACCTGATTATCCTTGCGACCAATAAATTCAAGCAATCCGTCCTGATTAATTCTTCCCAGGTCTCCGGTTCTGTAAGTTCTTATTTCCGGATGGGTGGGGTCTGTGCTGAATGATGTTCTGGTTTGATCAGCATTTTTCCAGTATCCCAACGAAATGTAAGGGCTGCTAACGGTTATTTCTCCGGGTTCTCCATCTGGTACGGGCGTATTGTCTTCGCCAACCAACAGCATTTTTCTGTCCTCAACAGAATACCCAAGTGGTATAAGTTCCTGATTGATAACAGTCTTATGATTAATAAACCACTGCCTGTAAATGGTAGCAATTTCGGTAGCGCCAATGCCTACGTAAAGCAGGCAGTCAGCACCAAAAAATGATTTGTACAATGCTACATCGGCATTATAAATACGGTCTCCTGCCAGATAAATCAGCCTCACCTTTGAGAGGTCTGTTTTTGCCGGATTCAGTTTTAGAAAAGTTCTGAAAATATTGGGGATGGAGTGGTAAACCGTGATGCCTTCCTGACGGATGAATTGGCTCAAATCATACAAGCCACCTTTTTTCAGGTTTTTGATAATCAGGGTGGCACCGTTCAGTAAAGCGCCGTAAATGTCTCTGATGGCTCCGTTTACACTTGGCGAATACAGCAGCGTCAGGCGGTCGTTTTCGTTCAGATGCACAGAGTTGGTATATTGCATTACATCATGCAGCAGATTTCGCTGGTTCTGATACACCCCTTTGGGTACACCTGTAGAACCGGAAGTGTAAATAATATATGCCAGGTCTTCTGCATGGGCCGAGCATACAAACGTTTCTTCGGTATTTGAGGTAAGCGCATCAATACAGATTGGATGGAATGCCCGATAAGAATCTGCCAGTTCAGCTAAAGTAATGACAGATTTTACCCCTGATTGTTCTATAATCAGACGGTTGCGGGCTTCAGGCAGGTCTATATCCAGTGGTACATACCCACAGCCGGATGCCAGTGCGGCCAGCATGGCCACCGGAAAAAACATATCATTAGGCAAGGCGATGCCAATGGGCTCTTTTTGGGTGCTTTGGGCGTTGATAACCCCTGCAAGCGTACAAGCCAGCTGGAAGGTTGCCTGATAGCTTAACTGAGCAGCATCTGATTGAAGAGCAATTTTATCAGGATTCCTTCTTACAACTTCTTCAAAGATTTTGAAAACTGGTAAGTCTAGCCAGGTTTGTTCAAATTTCCTGAACTGTACATCTTCCGGGCCCTGGAAATCTAAGCTCATAAACTTTTTATTGTTTTGGCAACGGCCATCCATTGCCGGATGCTTTCATCGGCGAAATCAAGCGGCAATACGCAGCCGCAGGTAACTATATCGCCAGTACTTTTTTCATTAATGAGTTGCAGCATTTCGCTTTCTGTTTGGCATAGTGCCATTTCTGATGCAGGCAGCCCACATAGTAAGCGGTTTGCTAATGGTTGCTTCCATGTTTCATCAATGTGGGTCTGGGTACTGTATTCGTAATGAATGTAACAATTGGCAGGTATATTGCTCAGTGAAAAGTAAACATCTTCGCCATGAATATGAAAAAAACTGAACTGAAGGTCTTTACAGGCATTGAGGCATTGGGTATCGTACGGCTCACCGAATAGTTTATAGGTTTCTGGCGGCAAAGCGCCATTGCGCATGTGCTGGGTAACAAAATAAATTCCTTTAGAACCCGCCGCAATCAGTTCATTAATTACATAGAGGGTGTTTTGGGTAATTCTTTCCAGACCTGCCTGAACCTCATCCGGGTTTGTTGCTACATGCTGCAGAAAGACAGGCAGCCCGGCCATTTGAACTGCCTGCGAAACTGGACAGAAAACCGTAGAAACAACTGGTGTGCCATTGGTGGTTTTATTGTAAACCTGGCGGCAGGCGCCTGCTATTTCTTGCAGCAACTGGGGTTTTGTTTGGGTGAAATCAGGAAGCCGGAGCCAGTCCTGAGGGTTGTTAATTATGGTTTTGGTAATAATGCGTCTACCCAGGTAGTCGCCATTCCAGATGTCTTCTACACCGTGGCATACAGCCTGCCAGCTACCGGCCGGGGTAATTTTTATAAAATCGGAATTAAATTTTTGTTGAAACTCAAGCGTGCTTTGCGCCAGAGTTTCGGCCTTCTGGTCGGCAACCGGATGATGCTTCCAAAACGAAACAAGACTTTGCATGATATTTGGCTCGGAATAGGTTAAAGAGGACTCAATAGTTTATATAAGTGGCTAATTGCAAAAGTAGAAATAATAAGGATTATTAAAAACTGAAAAGTAAAGCGGTAATACTGAATAAAAGCAGACCTTTGGCCGATTAAAAAAATAATATCTTAAGTTTTTAATTCGTGGTGAATTTAAGATGAATACACTAATAGACCTCAAATTAGCACTAATCAAAGATTGTTGAATTTAATCAGTTAACCTTCCATTCAAACGGAATCCCGTAGGGATGGTATATCAGTAGACGTAGATTTGACTTATTGCTGCGTATCCCGTCAGGGATAATATATTTATTGTTGAGTACTTAATATATCGTCCCGATGGGACTTTAGACGTGTATCAGCCATATTTTCTACCGATATAATATCCCTACGAGATACCCAATCTTTCAAAAAGCGCAGAATCAATCTAAAAGCAATCCCAAACAAGTGCAGATTCATTGCTGCATCAAATGACTTGAAGATGTTGAACTGAATGGTTCAATCAAACCCTTTAGAATATATATTGGCAGCTTAGATTCTCCGATTCAAAATGCACTACGGGTGTTTTTACTTTTATTTGTTGTAATGCATTATTTTTGCCTGATTGCGTATCGTATAAAAAATAAACCTCCTTCGTTTGCTGTTATGAAAAAAGTATGGGTTCTACTGTTTATACCAGTTGTTTAAGATTGGGCAGGTGCGCTCTTAACGTTTCTAGTGTCTCGTTGAATTTGCGGTCGTTCCAATCAGTTTTCTGTATCAGTTTAAGCGCTTCTTCTCTTGTGCCTGATACAAATTTGGTTTTGCTGAAATGAAACCCCTGGATATAGTATTTCTTTGCGCCGGTTTCAAGTAACCTTTGCGCAAATGTTGTTGCGTTTTCAACTGGAAGCAGGGGCGATAACGAAATACAGGTATTGATGCCTGCCTCTTGCACCTCTTTGATAGCTTTTAAACGAGCATTGATTGACGAACACACCGGCTCAAAGGTCTTGCGGACCTCTTCGCTGTCGGTTGTAATGCTCATATTCACCTGAATTGACTCAAATTGCTTAAAAAGGTCTATATCGCGCGTTACCAGGGGGCTGCGGGTTTGCACCACCAACCGCACTTTATGATACTTTACAAGCTCCTGCACCAGGCTTCGGGTAAGCTCCAGTTCTCTTTCAAGCGGTTGGTAGGGGTCTGTTGCGCTGCTCATGTAAATTGATTTGTTTATCATGGGCGCTTTTCTGTGTTTCATAAGTAACTGCAACGCATTTTCTTTTACTCTAACCCAATATCCCCAGTTATTTTGTTCTTCCTCCGACCGCGTAAAGAATGCGGCATAGCAGTAGCTGCAGGCAAAAGAGCAGCCCGAGTAGGGGTTAAGGGTGTAGTCGAAGCTCTTTAAAGCGCCTTTGCCTTCGGTAAGTATTGACGATGCCTGCTGATAAGCAATGTGCGCATGGCCCAGTTTGCTGCGCTTTTCTTTTGTATCTGCAGGTTCAAACAATTCAAACTGAATGGGTTTCATGTTTTTTTAAAAAAGGCCTGTTTATGCCGTTACTTTGTTGCTACACAAAATGTATAGGCAATATTACACAAAATGAATAGAAGTTGAGTAGCCACCAGCAAATTTTTTTATTTTGCCAATTGAATGAACAATAAACGGCCTAGATTGGCAACTACCAAGCAGTAAAGGCAAAAAAAACAACCCGAACCATAGGCCCGGGCTGTTGCATCAATTAATTCAGTATTAGTTAAATAACGGAAATGGGTCTTTGAATCTGCTACCCTTTTCCATCTGCTGTATTTCTTCTTCAGTGCAAAGGCAAAATTCCAGCTCGGCCTCAATCAGGCCTCTGTTCAAATCCTGCCCTATAAAAACCAGTTCGTTTTGTCTGTCGCCGAAACGCTTATCCCAGCGGCTTTCAATTACAGACTGGTTATGTACAAAAGAGGCATAGCGTATCCGCTGTTTAAAGGGCATACTTGCCCACCAAACCCCCGCGCCTTCGGCACGGAGCGAGCCACCGGCCTGGCTCCAGTTAAGAGCTTCGTCGGGGCGTGATGCAATCCAGAATAAACCCTTCGAACGGATAATACCCGCGTGCCAGTTGTCTGAAAGGTAGTTCCAGAATCGTTCAGGGTGAAATGGGCGCTTATCTCTGAAAACAAAACTGCTGATACCGTACTCTTCAGTTTCGGGCACGTGGTCCTTGCCGTTTTTCCGGTTTTCAAGCTCCTGAATCCATCCGGCAGATGCCTCCGCTTTGTCATAATCAAACAAACCGGTATTGATGATTTCGCCGGGATTTACTTTGCTAAACGCCGATTGAATGATTTTTGCCCCCGGATTGAGCGAATGTATAACTGCTTTTAGCTCGCCCAGCTGATAAGGCGTAATGAGGTCTGTCTTGTTCAGAATAATTACATCCGCAAATTCTATCTGGTCTGTCAACAGGTTAACAATGGTTCGGTGGTCAGGTTCATTTTCATTCATATTCCTGGTGGTTACGGTATCGGCCGACCCGAAATCTTTACCAAAATTGAAGGCATCAACTACTGTTACCATGCAATCAATATAAGCCCAGTCAGACAAATTAATGCCGTTCTGTTCGTCAACAAAACTGAAGGTCTGCGCTACCGGAACCGGCTCTGAAATACCCGTCGATTCTATGAGCAGGTAATCAAAACGTTTTTCTTTGGCCAGTTTTTCAACTTCTATCATTAAATCTTCACGCAGGGTACAACAGATACATCCGTTCGACATCTCCACCAGTCTTTCTTCAGTGCGCGACAACGTGTTTTCTTTTTCAACCAGTTGTGCATCAATGTTTACTTCGCTCATGTCGTTCACAATAACGGCTACTTTTAGCCCTTCTTTATTGTGCAATATATGGTTAAGCAGGGTAGTTTTACCGGCGCCTAAAAAGCCAGATAAAACAGTAACGGGTAATTTCTTCATCGTAAATCTGTTTTTGCAATATTGTTGCAAATGTAAATAATCTATATTTCAAATGCAACAATGTTGCATTTGAAATATAGATTATTTTAACTTAATTCATTTTAAGACCAGCCGTTAAAACGGGCAGGCGTTATAAAAAATCAAGGATAGTGTACTTTGCCTGTTCAAATGCCCTGGGGTTTTACCGAGTGCATTTAACGGTATGTTAAATATTTAAAATGAGGTTTTTGCTTTAAAAAAAGCAGCAGGGTTGTGGAGAATTAAAAGATTAACACGGGCATTGAGCTACTAAAGGTAAAATTTATAGTACCGAATTTGATTTTACTATTCGTTTGTAAGTATTTCTAAAATTTTATATAATTGCAATTAATCATGTTCTTAATCCGGGTATTTAGTGGATTAATAAACTCAGCTGATATTCTAAAAAAATAGCATAATATTTATTGTATGGTGCAATTTTTGCTTTGATCCTTAAAACATCATGTGACTTCTTATAATTAACTTATTGTTAAAGTCTAAAATCCGCTCAGATGTATTGAAAATATCGTGAGTTTCTGATTTCAATTTATTTGACAATGATTGATAAAAGTTTACTGGAAAAAAGAAGGGTTGAAGCCGTACATCAATTGCTAGAAATTGAGTTTGACAAACAAAAAGATTATCAGGAAATAGTTGATTTGGTTGCTGAATTATGTGAGGTTCCCGTTTCTATGATATCCTTATTGGATGAGAAGTCTAACTGGCTAAAGGTTAGGTCTGGTTATAACGCTGAAGTAATGCCCCGTGAAACTGCATTCTGTAATTTGGTTGTTGATTCAAGCCAGATGCAGATTGTACAAGACACCACCAATGATAGCCGTTTAAACAATAATCCTTTGGTTTATTCTGAACCATTTGTGAGATTCTACGCAGGCGCACCGCTTATATTAAGTAATAATCTGGTGGTGGGTTCTCTCTGTTTGTACGACCTGAAGCCCAACTCTTTAAATGCAACCCAGCAAAAGACTTTGGCTTTATTGGCCAAACAGATAACGAACCTGATGGAGCTTGAATTGAGCAACAGGATTCTAAATTATAAAATTGCTGAAATTGAGGAAAGGAATAAATCACTGCTTAAAATTGCCCAGATTCAGTCGCACGAGGTAAGGCATCCTCTCACTACTATTATGGGTTTGGTGAATCTGATTAAAGAGGGTTACCAGACAGTTGACAAGGAATGGATAGAAATGATTCAGGAAGCAACGAGCATTCTGGATAAAAAAATTTCGGCAATTGTGAATGAAACCATTCCTGAAAAAGACCTGAGAATGGTAAGGTTTAATAAAATGGTAGAAGAGATTGAAGACTATGCCATAATTTTGCTCGACAGAGACGGAAAGATAGAAAACTGGAACACCGGGGCTGCAAAAATAAAGGGCTATAAAGCCATTGATATAATTGGTAGGCATTTCTCAACGTTTTACACCCCCGAAGACCGGCAGGCGGAACGTCCGCAATATTTATTAAACCAGGCCATAGATAAAGGGTTTGTGAAAGATGAAGGCTGGCGCGTACGTAAAGATGGGTCACGGTTTTGGGGAAGCGTGGTTATTACAGCCATACATGATGATAAACATGAAGTAATTGGGTTTACAAAGGTAACAAGAGACCTGACTGATATGAAAACAGCTGTTGCTGACAATTGAAATTAAATAACACAACAGAAGACAGATATAGTAAACTGCTTAATTTTTTTTGACTTTTTAAAGTAGACGGAAGATAAAACAGAGTGATTATTTCAGTTTGAAATAGTAAGTTGAAAACTTTATTAAGTTATAGCCATGATGAACAATATAGAAAAAAATGAACAAAAACGATGTGTTTTGCTGGTTGATGATGACAAGATTATCAACTTTATGCATCAGAAGTTAATAAAAAACTGCGAACTGGCATACCCGGTTGAAGTGGTAATGTCTGGGCAAGAGGCACTTGACTACCTGACAGGCAAAGGCGCATTTGAAGGAATAGAAAACAGATTGTTGCCCGGGTTGGTTTTGCTTGATATCAATATGCCTGTTATGGATGGGTGGGCCTTTCTTGAAAATTACTGTACAATTGATGAAAAGTTGAGAGAAGGTGTTTTTATTGTTATGCTTACGTCGTCAATAGACCCTGCAGACAAGGGGCGGGCAGAACAAAACAAAGACGTCAGACTGTATGTAAATAAACCGCTCACCAAGGGCAATCTGCTAAAAATAATTGAAAGTTACAGCCAGTATCTTTCAAACCAGATATCCGTATAATGTTATAAACGCTTCTTCTATAGGTTTACTATTAACAGGTTCTGACGTTTTTCAGTACCTTAAATCAGGTTTGTGGTATCTTTCGTTGATTTTCTTTGCTCTTGTGTTTTTTCATATAAAGAATAAACTAGCTTTGTTCTTTATTCATTAGGGTGTTTATTCCTCTGCCGCCTAAATTTAAGACAATTATGGTAACAATTGACAATTACTTAGACAGCCATTACATACACCGTAGTAACTGGTTAAGAGCAGCGGTTTTGGGTGCTAATGATGGCATTATATCTATTTCGAGCCTTGCTATTGGTGTTTCAGCCGCAAGTATAACCAGAGAGCCCATCGTATTGGCTACTGTTGCAGGGTTAGTTGCCGGTGCATTGTCTATGGCAGCAGGCGAGTATGTATCGGTTAGTTCTCAGACAGACACAGAAAAAGCTGATATAGAAAGAGAAAAGCAGGAACTGGCCGAAATGCCAGAAGAGGAATTGAAAATTCTGGCTCAGATTTATGAAAGACGAGGCCTGAAAAAAGAAACAGCCATGCAGGTTGCTATTGAACTAACCGAAAAAGATGCTTTGGGTACACACATGAGAGATGAGTTAGGCATTAACGAAATCAGTCAGGCTAATCCTATACAGGCTGCATTGGCTTCTGGCGCTTCTTTTTGTGTTGGTGGCGTATTACCATTGCTGGTTATCCTATTTGCGCCTGTAAAGGGCATGGAATACTGGCTTTACGGATTTACTATTGTTTTTCTGGTTTTACTTGGGGCAACCGCAGCAAAAACGGGCGGGTCTGGTATTGCCAAGGCTATTTTGCGCATTACGGTGTGGGGTACCATAGCTATGGCACTCTCTGCTTTTGTTGGATATCTTTTTGGCGTTAATGTGTAACACTTAAACATTTGTATTATGAACGGAGCACACTGGCATTTAGTAGTCAATCATTTACCAATAGTTTTCCCTATTGTTGGTGTAATAGTATTGATAACGGGCATTATTTCTAAATCTGAGGCTGTTAAACGTACAGGTCTGATGATTTTTGTTCTGGGCGCATTTGCTGCCATGGCGGCAATGGCAACTGGTGAAGGCGCAGAAGAAGTGGCAGAGAAAATTAGCGGGGTGACAGAAAATGACATTAAAAATCATGAGGAAATAGCAGAATCCTTTGCCCTGGTTGTCTATGTTTTGGGTGGCTTGTCTGCTTTGGGTCTATGGGCTAGCTTTAAGGGTAAGAGCTTTGCTTCAATGGTGTCAAATGGCGCTTTGGTGCTGGCTTTAATAGTAATATACTTTGGCAGACAAACCGGAACAACAGGCGGAGAAATACGTCATACTGAAATAAGAAAAGGTTACCAACAACCAGCTGACGATAAATAACAGAAAAGTAAACAAGCCGGGCAGGTAAAATGATAAAAACTGAAAAGGAAGGCCTACTTCAATTGTTGAAAATCGCTTCGCCATTTATTGTGCTTACAACGGTGTATGCAATTTTGGTGCTTGTTATTGAAGAGTATTTTGGAGACCATATTTACAAAGTTTCGGGGCAAATCGGTTCTGTATTTGGACTGGCCGTGGCGTTTTTCCTGGGATTCAGAATGAATTCTGCCTATGACAGGTGGTGGGAAGCGAGAAAGATTTTTGGTGAGTTGACCAACAACACCCGAAGTTTTGTTACAAAAATATACGTTTATTTTGGGAATCCTGAGAATATGCGCGAAACCGCCAGAACTGACGGTACTCTTCAGGCAGCGAAATTGATTGACATGGCGGTCTTGTATATCCGGCAGTTAAAGAATGAAATGCATCATAATTTCAAGCCAGTCTTTAGCGCGGAATCAAAACAAATACTTGATGAGTTTAAGGTTGATACAGGAAATAAAATTTCAAATGAAATACTGGTTGCACTGGCAGTAAGTATTGAAGCCGGTTTTTCTGAAAAAGCAAACGTAGAAAAAGGCGATTTAATGCAACACATTAACCGGTTTTATGAGATTCAGGGGAAAGCTGAGAGAATCAGGAATACGCCATTTTTAATGATTTATAGTGCTTTTACAAGGATTATTGTCAGCTTTTATGTGGTACTGATTCCGGTATTTATAGGAGACATTGACCTGGGTGGAGAAAATAGTGGATTTGAGTTGCTGGCCATTCCGATTATGGTTATTATCAGTTCAGCTTTTCTGACTATCAATAAACTGGCCAACTTGTTTGGAGAACCCTTCTCTGAAAATAAAACCTCTGTAACAATTAACGAAATCTGCCAAACAATTGAACAAAATTGTAACGAGGTAAGAAATAAAATAAAGCCGTGATTGCCCCGGTTTAATTAGAATATCTTTACAAATTTTGGGTAGAAAAAAAGCACCTAACATTGCTGCTAAGTGCTTTACTTGATGCTCCCGAAGCTGGGCTCGAACCAGCGACCCTCTGATTAACAGTCAGATGCTCTAACCGACTGAGCTATTCGGGAATCTTTGCCGCGATTCCCTTTTCTGAAATCGTGGTGCAAAATTAGGCGTTTCAGGTATATGTGTCAAATAAAATCTGAAAAATATTTTAAATAATTGCTGAACAATAGGTTTTTTATGGACTGAAACTTCTTATGGTCAATGTTTTAGGGTGTTGATAAGTTTTGCCGCCTTTTTGTGTTTTCTACGGCAAATAAGTGCTTTGGCAGCGTTGCTGCTATTCTACAGCCAGCCGAACCAGCTCTGCAGTGTTTCTAACGTGGGTTTTACGCAAAATATTTGCCCGGTGGTTAGAGACCGTTCTTACGCTCAGGTTCAGTTTTTCTGATATTTCCTGGCTGCTCAACCCTTCTACTATATAGCTAAGAATTACTTTTTCCTGTTTCGACAACGAATCTACTATCGCTGAGGCCTCTTTCCTTATGGCTGATGCACTGTTTTTTCGCTCGTTCATCAGTCCGTCGATAATCATGGCCGATACAGTAGGGGGGAAGTACTTTTGCCCAGCTGCCACTGTACTAATGGCTTTTAAGATTTCTTCCTTGCTGGTGTCTTTCAGCAAATAACCCATTGCGCCGTTTTCAACTGCTGATACCATGTACTCCTGATTATTATGCATAGAAAAAATGAGTGGCTTTACTGTGGGGTATTTCTGCGATATAATCCGGGTCACTTCCAGGCCTGTCATTTTGGGCATAGACAAATCAAGCAGTACTACATCCGGTTTCAGTTCTTTTATTCCCTCCAGGGCTTCGGTGCCGTCAGAGGCTTCTCCTGCAATTTCAATGTTTTCTTCCTCTTCAAGTAAATTGATAATGCCCCTGCGTACAATCGCGTGGTCATCAACAACCAACAGTTTAATTTTGTTTAGCATATTGTTTGGGTATTTTTACTATTATTTGGGTTCCTTTGGTTGGTATTGAATGGATTTTCAGCTGTCCGCCCGACAAATGTACGCGTGTTTGCATATTAGACAGCCCATTGTTAATGGCAGATTCATTTTTTATACTTTTTGGGTCAAATCCAATTCCGTTATCTGTAATTAACAGCTCAACTTCGGTCTTGGTTTTGTTGAGCGATATGAACACTTCGGTGGCTTTGGCATGCTTCATTATATTATTGAGAGCCTCCTGTACTATTCTGTACAGATTTACTTCTAAATTGCTGTTGAGCCTAAGGTTGTCCAGATTGCTTTCAAAGGTCAGTTTTATTCCGGTACTTCTTGTGGTATTTTCAGCCAGTAACCTGATAGCAGCACCCAATCCGAAATCAGTCAGTATGGGCGGCATAAGATTGAACGACACCTCGCGGGTTGCGCCAATGGTTTCGTCTATCAATTTATTATGCTCTTCAAGTATACGCTTCTGTTTTTCGTTTGTGGGCAATACATCTTTCAGCCTTTCGCTATTCAGTTTCAGGCCGGTTAACATTTGCCCGATGCCATCATGCAGCTCTCTTGATAGCCTCCGGCGTTCTTCTTCCTGTCCTTCAAGCAGCGCGCCAGAGCGCACGTTGTCTTCTTTTCTTATCAGTTCATATTTTTCGGCCGTTATCTTTATAATATTCTCTTGTGCTTCCAGTAGTTTCTGATTGGCCATACTCAGCTCAAGGTTTTTTTGTTGCAGGGCTTCTTCTGAATCAAGAAGTTTCTTTATAACCTGTTTTATATAATGTGTAAGGGGTCTGAAAATAAGCAGGCCTTCTAAAACCAGTATGCTGATTGTTACAACAAAAAGCAGTAATTCAATATTTTGTACCCGTTTTACTCTTGCTTCTGCCTCCTGGTCATATTGAAACACAATTTTATCCATCTGGTTCAGGTACAGTCGTTCGTTCAGAAGTACCTCATCCAGTATTTTATGTTTGTTGGCTGTTTTTTCGTTGCCAATCAGTTCCATTCTGTTTTTTATCAACCTGAAAACCGGGTCAAGTTCCTGCAGCATGGCAACCGTACTTGCTGAGTTCTTTACAGCTACTTCCTGCGAAAACTGCACGCTGCCTTTCATAAAGCCTTCGTGGCATTTAGTCCAGAGTGTCAGGGTTTCAGCAAAGTCTTTTTCGTAGTAATTGGCTTCGTCCGAAAAACGGTCGGTACTGGTAAGCAGAATAGCCATTTTAGATAAACGCTGGCTGAGCATTCGCTGGCGTCCTGCAATGTTTACTACGTGGGCGTCGTCAAGGGTTTCTTTTAATGAATGCTGAATCAGCATTTGCCCTGTAATTGATAGAACGGCTACGGCTGTCAGAGCAAGTATATAAAATTTTGTCAGACGCTTTGTTACCTGTCGCTCCAGTGTAGACATTTTAATAATTTATTACTTTTTGAGATTCACCATAAAACTAATGCAAAAAAAAGTTTTTTCAGATGTTAATTCACAAATTGAGTTTAGTTTTTATCTATTATTTCCAAAAAAGTTAAACTTCTTAATAGAAATGGATTGGAATGGCACCTGATTAATAAAAAATTAAGTCGAAACACACCAGTTGTAGTTAGCGTTATATAAAAATCTATTAATGCCGACTTTGAACTGATAAAAATGATAAGACTGATTTTTATGATAGTGCTCATAGCCGCCCAAGGCTCAACCAGGGCGCAGATACAGCCGGCAGAGGTAAAAGACAGTATAAACAGCAAGCCTGTAGTAGCAAAGGCATTTGCTGAAAACATCAGCGTGCGTTTGTTTAAAACGCTCAGTCATTTACCTGTTCGTATTGTGTACGATAGCCTCAATGCCGTTTTATATACCTGCAACACAGACGGCAACGTGTTCAGGATTCCGATTATTAATGGTACCTCAGGCGACGAAACGGTCTTTATTAATACAGACGAACACAAGATTAATTACCTTCAGGGAATGGTGTTTTTTGAAAATACATTAATTCTGGTAGGCAATAATAACGATTCAGAAAGCTCGGTGGGTTATGGCCTGGTAGAAAAATGTACTATCAGGCCGGATGGCTCAAAAGATTGGATTACCATGCTGGTAACAGAGGCTTACCCGTCTTCCGGTACTTTGTATGACCACGCCTTTGCCGGGGTGTGTTTGTCACCAGCTAAAGACTCATTGTATATTGCCAGCGGCTCAAGAACCGACCACGGAGAAATAAAAGACGCAGGCATATATACCGGACTGAGGGAGGTGCCGCTTACTGCCAAAATTTTCAGAATCCCGGTCAATGCTGTTAATGTATATCTACCCAATAATGACGAGGCCTTATATGCCAGTGGGTATGTTTTTGCCAGCGGCGTAAGAAATGAATTCGACATGGCCTTTGCTGGTAACGGGCATTTGTTTGGGGTAGAGAACTCTGGCGATAGAGATGACCCCGAAGAACTGAACTGGCTTCGGCACCATCATCATTATGGGTTTCCGTGGAGGATGGGTGGAAATGATACCCCAATGCAGTTTGCTGGTTTCAGGCCTGAAAAAGATAAGCTGTTACCCGCAGATGCGCTAAAAAGAAATATTTTTTATAATGACGCGGCGTATCCGCAAAGACCCGGTAATGTTGTTTTTACAGAGCCTGTAAAAAATCTGGGCCCGGATGCTAAATGGTTACGGGACCCGACCAGCGGAAAAATGTACCAGTGTGCCTCAATCACTACTTTTACGGGTCATCGGTCTCCGGTGGGTTTGGTTTTTGATGTTGATAGCTCTTTTAAAGCGCCTTTTAAGGGTGCCGGTTTTGTATTGGCGTATTCACCCGAGGAGGCAATTGGTGGATATAGCCCAGAACAGGACAGAGGCGGCGATTTGTGTTGGTTACAATTAATTTTTAACACCGCAGACAATAATTACCTGGTAAAGACCACCCGGCTGGTAAGCGGTTTTTTTAAGCTGACAGACGCAGAAAAAGTAGGAAATGAATTGTTTATTACCGACCTTACAGGGAAAGTGTGGAGAGTTGCATTTCGCTGATTATCAGTTAATTGAAGGCCTGTCTTGTTGCTATTAAACTTTAATAAGCATACTGCCTGCGGGCAATAGGATAATTGAAAAATAACAGGTAACAAATACAGCTTGTTTTGCGTTATTAAATGGCAGCAGTACATGCCGGTGTGGCTCGTAGTTTGCCGGGGTCTTAAATCGGAATTAATTTTGGTGGGTGATTGTACCACATCTGTAAAAACAAATTACATTTGTATTGTATTCAGTTTAATTATTAAAATTTCCTGTCCGGAAACCAAGGTCATGTTTAAATACATTCTGATTTTTATTCTTCTGATAGTTTTTGTACCTGTATTCAGAAACTTTCTTTTTGAATTACTGGTGGGCAAACAAATTGCCAAGGAGCAAAAACGCTATAATGATATTATGGAGAAACAACGC
This sequence comes from Emticicia sp. 21SJ11W-3, assembly GCF_024138715.1. GTDB lineage: Bacteria > Bacteroidota > Bacteroidia > Cytophagales > Spirosomataceae > Emticicia > Emticicia fluvialis. Next base: position 3,761,245 of record NZ_CP092074.1, on the reverse strand, counting down.
GGAAAAGAAGGGGACGTAAAAGTAAAACAAACGCCGCCAGCCGCTAAAAAGGGTGGCTATGAAGGTGGCCAGTATGTAGATTATGAAGAAATTAAATAGTTAAATATGCTTAGAAATTTTGTTACCCCTTTAGACCTGAACCGCCAGGTTAGTTTTGCTATCCTATTATTAAGAGTTGTATTTGCCGGTTTTCTGCTTACGCACGGTTATGGTAAATTACAGAGTTTCATTAATGGCGACCACGACTTCCCTGATCCACTGCACGTTTCTCCGGTTGTGTCGCAGGCGCTTACTATATTTGCCGAGTTTTTCTGTTCTATACTCATTCTTCTGGGCTTGCTTACGCGCCCGGCTGCAGTTATTCTGGTAGTTTGTATGGCAGTTATTGCGTTTGTGGTTCACGGCCCAGACCCCATCGGCGATAAAGAACATGGTATTTTGTTTCTGGTTGGGTTTCTGGTAATTTTATTGACTGGCCCCGGCAGATATTCAGTAGACTCCCGCTTGTTCAAATAATAGCTGTGCTTAAAATTGCCTACGATTCTATTTATACACACCCGCTACCGGAAGGCCATCGTTTTCCGATGATGAAATATGAGCTGATACACGAGCAGTTGCTATATGAAGGAACCTGCACGGCTGAAAATTTCTTTTCTCCTGCTTCTGTTGACCCTGGATGGGTGCTGGGCGTGCATAACAAACAGTATTTTGATGACCTGCTTAACCTCAGGATTGATGCGCGCATGGAACGCCGCATTGGTTTTCCGGTTACTGAAAGGCTCGTTCAGCGTGAACTGATAATTACCCAGGGAACAATTGATTGCTGTAAGTATGCGTTTGAATATGGCGTTTCAATGAACATTGCCGGAGGTACGCACCATGCGTATGCCGACAGGGGAGAAGGTTTTTGCCTGCTGAACGATGTGGCTGTAGCAGCACATTATCTACTTGCCAGGCAACTGGCGAAGCAGATTCTGGTGGTAGACCTCGATGTGCATCAGGGCAATGGAACGGCTGTTATATTTGAGAATGAGCCACGGGTTTTTACTTTCTCTATGCACGGCAAAGAGAATTATCCGCTGAAAAAAGAACGCTCAGACCTTGATATTGAACTGCCTACTTATTGTGAAGACACCCATTACCTGAATCTTCTTTTCGATACCCTGCCCCGATTGATAGAGAAGGTAAAACCACAGTTTATCTTTTACATTTCTGGTGTTGATATTCTGGCTTCTGACAAACTGGGCAAATTGAAGGTTTCTATGGAAGGTTGCGCCCGCCGTGATGCCTTTGTTTTTGAGCAGGCCAGGCAACATAATATTCCGGTTGTGGTTTCGATGGGCGGAGGGTATTCGCCACGCATTGCCGATATTGTAGAGGCACACTGTAATACTTTTAGGCTGGCTGAAAAACTGTTTTTTTAGCTTACATTTACTATAATTTCATTTATCCTCTGGCAATTAAAACCCCGGACTACCAGTCCGGGATACGCATATAATGAATAACCTTGCCCAGTACATAGACCATACCTTATTGAAACCTACAGCTACCGAAATGGATTTCAGGAAGCTGTGTGAAGAAATTTATCAGCACCGGTTTTATGCTGCCTGCGTGCCTCCGCATTATGTGTCTTTTGTAAAAGATATTTTGGTTTACAGTGAGGCTAAAGTTTGTACGGTAATAGGTTTCCCGTTAGGCTATAACACAACAGCTACCAAGTTGGCTGAAGCAGAAAAAGCGCTGGCTGACGGAGCCGACGAACTGGATATGGTCATGAATATCAATGCCTTTAAGTCGATGGCCTATATCACGGTAAAAGAAGAGATAAAGGCATTGGCAGAGCAGGCGCATAGCCGCGACGCTGTGTTGAAAGTGATTATAGAAACAGCTTATCTGGATAATTTTGATTTGAGCATTGCCTGTGAGATTTGTGAAGAAGCCGGGGCTGATTTCGTAAAGACCTCCACAGGGTTTGCCCCCAAAGGCGCAGATTTGGAGCAGGTAAAAATCTTGAGACAGATATTGCCCGAAAACGTGAAAATAAAGGCATCAGGCGGTATACAAACGTACGAACAAGCCATAGGTTTTATAGAAGCCGGAGCGGCTAGATTAGGTACTTCAGCAGGCGTTGCTATTTTGAAAGGATTGGAGGGTGTGGGAGGATATTGAAGAATGAATGCGTCTGGAACCGGAAAATAAATTTTTAGCCTTCGTACATCATCAATTTCAGAAATGTAGTATTTTAGTGAAAGCAAATAGTGCTGACTCTTATCTGATTGGTATATGTTCGAACAGGAAGTTATAGCCCAGATTAAAAAATTTAAACGTGGTGCTACTTATAGCGAAGTGAAAGCTGAACTGAAAGAAGAATATACTGACACTGATACGGTGCTGATTGTTACGCAGGCTTTTAAAGAATATAATCGGGGCAAGGCTAACAGATTTATTCTCTATGCCATTGCAGTCGTCATTTTCACTGGATTATATGTCCTATTTTATGAGCAATTAAAGCCTATTAGATGGATAATGGTAGGCATTATCAGTGTGGTGGCTTTGGCGCAAGGAATATATCTGAAATATAAATACAGAAAGAAGAAGTAGATAGAATTAAATCTTAAATCTCACCTCTCAGGCAAATGTACTTCTGCCATCATGCAACGGGCCGAGCCTCCACCGCAGGTTTCTATAGTATTTAAGTCAAAATCTAGTATATCGGCGTATTCGCTTAATTGGTTTTTCTGTGCTTGCGTGAGAGACTCACAGGCTTTAGTGGACATCACTAGGAAACGATGCTCTTTCTGATTTAGCACAAACAACATATTGCCAGCAAAGGCATTCATCTGCTCAAGCGTAATCTCAATTACATTTTTGCCTGTGCTTTCAAGGCTTTCTTTTACCATCAGTCGCTCGTCAAGGTCTTTAATGGCTTGCAGGCAAATCACGGCAAAGTTATCACCGATGCACATCATTACATTAGTATGGTAAATCTCTTTATCGTTTGCATCTACGGCACCAAATTTTACAATCTTATAACCATTCATTTGTTTTTCCCAGGCTGCCAAGACCTCTTCGTTGGTACGCGGTGAAATACAGGCATAAGCAATGCGGTGCATGCGGTCTAGTACCAGGCTGCCGGTTCCTTCCAGAAACTTTTCCTCCTGCTCAAAGTGGGTTAAATCTATAATTGTCTCAACATGGTATTTGGCACTCAAATCATCAATAATATCAGTTCGTCGTTCCAGACGACGGTTTTCGGCCTGCATGGGGTACAGGCACACCTTGCCACTATGATGAAACGACACCCAGTTATTCGGGAAAATACTATCGGGGGTAAAAGGCTGGGGGGTATCCTCGTAAACTATCACATTCACGCCAATGGCACGCAAACGGCTTACCATTGCATCAAATTCTTTCAGTGCGTTTTCTTGTGTTAACGCCAAATCTAACGCCTGTGTGTCGGTATCCTGAAAAGCATTACTTTCGGCAGTTTGCAGATTAAAAGCAAAGTTGACAGGGCGAATCATCAATATGTTTGAAGTTGCTTGCGCTTGCATAGTAAGTTTATTGAGTGAATTGGTAAATGAGTGATTAATTAATTACGAATGGTGAATTGCGAATTAGTGAATAGTGAAGCATAGCGACCAATTACGTGCATCAGAATTTCTTTTGCCCTTCGGCACAAATATTGAATCAATTCAAATGGTGCAAGCTCAGGATAAAGTTCATAATCATTCACCATTCGCTCATTCATTATTCGCGATTACCATCACCGCAGCGGCAATCACTCATTCACTAAATCAATCAATAGGTTTTCACGCCAGTTCCAGTTCTTCCAGTTTTACTCGGTGGCCTTCCAGAAAAAGTCTGATTCGGTTAGAGGCTGTTTCCAGTTCTTCTGCTGAGGGCAGAAACACAATCCGGAAGTGGTCGCCTTTGCTATAATTGAATCCGGTACCAGACACCACCAGCACTTTTTGTTCTGACAGCAGGTCGAAAACAAACTGTTCGTCGTCTTTCAGTGTAAATTTCTTCAGGTCAATTTTCGGGAACAGATACAAAGCCCCTTTGGGTTTTACACAAGTAATGCCCGGAATATCAGTAATGCGGTAATGAATCAAATCGCGTTGTTTACACAGGCGGCCTTCAGGCGCAACGAGGTCGTTGATACTCTGGTAACCACCCAGTGCAGTTTGTATGGCATATTGTGTAGGCACATTGGCGCACAAACGCATACTGGCCAGCAGATTAAAGCCCTCTACAAAAGATTTTGCCTTTTGTACAGCACCGCTCAGTATTACCCAGCCACCACGGAAACCCGCCGCACGATAGTTTTTAGACAAGCCTCCGTAAGTCATAATAAATACGTCGTCGGTCAGGGTAGCAATTGGTATATGCTTGTTGCCGTCGTAGAGTATTTTATCATAAATCTCGTCTGAGAAGATAATCAGGTTATGCTCAGCAGCCAGTTTTACAATGCCTTCCAGCACTTCGCGGCTATATACGGCACCAGTAGGGTTGTTCGGGTTTATAATAACAATACCTTTGGTTTTGCGGGTTATTTTACGCCTCATATCTTCCAGATCCGGGTTCCAGTCAGACTCTTCGTCACAAACATAGTGCACCGGCTTGCCGCCTGATAGCGCCACTGAGGTGGTCCACAACGGATAGTCAGGCGATGGGATAAGGATTTCGTCTCCCTCGTTAAGCAAAGCCTGCATGGTCATCACAATCAGCTCGCTAACGCCGTTGCCAATAAAGATGTCGTCAATGGTTACACCATGTATACCAATCTGCTGTGTGTAGTGCATAATGGCCTTACGTGCCGGAAAAATACCCAGATGATGCGAATACCCCTGTGCATTGCGGATATTCATGATCATATCGTGCACAATTTCGTCGGGTACATCAAAGCCGAAAGGCGCCGGGTTACCGATGTTCAGATTAATGATTTTTTGCCCCAAGGCTTCCAGTTGCTGTGCTTTATCAAACACAGGGCCACGGATGGCATAACTCAGGTTATTAAGACGGTTACTTTTATTGATTTGTTGCGACATACTTGCGGGCGATAAATACTACACAAAAATATAGAAAATTTGTGCGTATGGAAGTTAATTGTAATAAAAAAGGTCGGTGAGTATGCGCTCACCGACCTTTTTTTGTTTTTTTAATGCTTATTCGTGCAGTTTTTCCATTAATTTTTTGTTGAAATTCTGCTCTGTACGTTTCAGTTCAGCATATTGCTTGGGGGTAATGGTTTTTAATAATTTACCCATGTATTCTTCTTCCAACTCTATTTCTTTCTTTTTGTAGGCAATTGCCTGCCTTTGAGAAGCGGTAATTTTATCGTCGGAGGCGGTCAGCGAATTGGCCTCATCAAGCGTTTTTTTTATGCTTCGGCGCAGCTCAAACTTCTTGCTCTGGTATTCGTTATAGACCGACCAGAACTGCGGAGCCTGCTCTGTAGTAAGATTGAGTTTTTCTGTAATTAAACCTATTTTGGCACTTTGGATTTTCTCAAACCTGTCGCCGACCACACCATGGCGGTTTTGCGAAAAAGAAAGCATAGGTAATGCCAGAATAATTATAAGGATATGTTTCATAAAGTTTGTTTGTTCATTAGGAATGGCAGAGCGCAGATAACTATCAGATATCTTCGATGTCCTGGCTTTCAAGATGCTCGCGGATATCAGCTTTGTTAACTCCGAGATTATCAATAATTCCGGTTTCTATTTCTTTGGGCAAAGCCTTTTCGGTAGACGACGCCACTTCGTATTCCAGATAGCTCAGGTCTTGCGAAGCCAGATAATTGTTAATGTCTTCTTTGCTTAGTTTGTTAAAAGCCGCTTCAGATTCTGACTCTGAGAACTGAGGCACTGCAAACCCCAAGCCAACCATTAGTACCAGGCTGGCGGCGGCTGTCCAGACCGTACGGCTTTTTTGCCACCAGTTTACCTGTATGGTTTTGGTTTCTTTGGCTGTCTGGCGCATTATGCGTGCCGGAAGCGCATCAAAGTAATTGGCTGGTACTTCAAAAATATTCTTCTTCTCAATGCTTTGCAGTCGCGCATCGGCGGTTATGGTTCCGGCTGCATTTTCAAAGTAGCCTTCAGGTACTTTAAATATGTTTACTTTCGGCAGGCTTTCCAGTTTAATAGCCTGTGTTTCAAGATTGGCAATGCGACCCATGATTCTTGACGAAAGCGTATCAAAATAGTTGGCGGGTACAGCCATCTGCTGCCGTTTGCCAAAACTTACAGCCGGCTCTTCTTCTTCTTCCAGGCTCACCCTATGCTGAATAACCCCAGGTAAGGCGTTAAAGTATCCTTCGGGCACTTTAAAAACATTGGTTTTGGGTATGTCTGCTATTTTGATAGAATTTTTCATCACATTTTCATAAGTCGGTGAGTTAAACTGTTCTTTATAACCTTTTTAAGATTTTAGAATTGTGTTTTTGACAAGTCAATTTTTAAAAGGTTTAAATAATCAGGACTCTTTATTTAAAAATTCTTCAATTTTTTTCACTGCCAGGTGATATGACGCCTTCAAAGCCCCTACAGATGTGCCTGTTATTTCAGCAATATCTTCATATTTCAGGTCGTCGTAATATTTCATATTAAACACCAGCCTTTGCTTGTCGGGCAATTGAAGCAGGGCTTTTTGCAGTTTTAATTGAATTTCATCGCCCGAAATATAATCTTGCGACACCGCGCTTTCAAGCGTGTTCAGCAGGTCAGTGCTGTCTTCGTTTTCAAGCGGCACATGATTCTGTCTACGTTTTTTCTGTAAGAAGTTTAATGATTCGTTGGTGGCTATCCTGTATATCCAGGTGTAGAGTTGGGCGTCGCCTCTGAAATTCAGCAAGCCCTGCCAGATTTTTATGAAGGTTTCCTGAAGCACATCGTCGGCGTCGTCGTGGTCAATCACCATTTTACGGATATGCCAGTAAATTTTTTGCTGATATTTTTTTATCAGCATTTCAAACGCATGATTACGCTGCTCCGGATCTTGTATTAAACCGACTAACTCTTGATCGGAAATCTGCATTTTTACGGATTATTGGTTTATTTGTTGTTTTCAGTAAACCCACCACTACCCGTGTTATGCGGGTTGTGGTGGGTTTAACTTCCTATTCTAACAAACAACCTGGTGGTTTTATTGTTTTCGTTGAATTACTTTTAATGCTTTCTCTATAATATTTTTAGCAGAAAGACCATATTTCTCCATCAACTGAGCTGGCGTGCCTGATTCACCGAATGAGTTATTAACGGCCACGTACTCTTGCGGAGCCAGGAAGTTTCTAACCAGTGTTTGAGCAACAGCATCGCCTAAACCGCCGTTAGCCTGGTGTTCTTCGCAGGTAACCACACATCTGGTTTTGCGCACACTCTTTATGATGGCTTTTTCGTCTAAAGGTTTAATGGTATGTATGTTCAGGATTTCGGCGCTGATACCCTGTGCTTCCAGTTGCTCTGCTGCCTGAATGGCTTCCCAAACCAGGTGGCCGGTAGCAATTATGGTTACATCTTTACCCTCACTTACCATCCATGCTTTACCAATTTCAAAAACCTGGTCGGGCGCTGTGAAAACAGGCATAACCGGACGGCCGAATCGCAAATAAACCGGACCCTTCCAGTTAGCGGCTGCTATGGTAGCAGCTTTAGTCTGGTTAAAATCGCAAGGGTTTAGTACGGTCATGTTAGGCAATGAACGCATCATGGCCAGGTCTTCCAGAATCTGGTGCGTGGCGCCGTCTTCACCCAATGTAAGACCCGCGTGCGACACCGCAATTTTTACGTTTTTATCTGAATAAGCAACCGACTGGCGAATCTGGTCATATACCCGGCTTGAGCCAAAATTGGCAAAAGTTGTGGCAAAAGGTATTTTGCCGCCAATAGTAAGCCCTGCGGCAACGCCTATCATGTTGGCTTCGGCAATACCGCACTGAATGAAACGCTCAGGGTTTTCTTTAATGAAAGTATCTATTTTAAGAGAGCCAACCAGGTCGGCACAGAGCGTTACTACATTGGGGTTGGTTCGGCCTAACTCGGTCATACCGGCACCAAAGCCCGAACGTGTGTCTTTTTTCTCGGTAAAAGTGTATTTTGTCATAACGATGTTATTCTTTAACTATGAGTTCTACTTAATGATTGTAACTTATTAATAAAATACTTTGCACTCGGGCAATTGGGGTGGTTAGCGGCGTTTTCTATTGAGAAATTTGCTCTCAGCATTTTTCTGGCTAAAAGCGGCTTGCTTTTACCTAGGGCTGTACCTTTATTGATAGAGACCATTTCCTTAAATGGTTCCTGAATATTTTCAGGATGCGTTATGCAAATTTCAATATTTAAAACTTTGCTGAGCGCATCACTATCTGCCAAATACCATGATTCAAATTCTTTTACAGCAACCGCAACAATGTCGGTTTCTTTCGCATTAACTTTGTTCTTATGTTGTACTAGACATGGCTCTTTATCCAAATCTATTAAAGCCACTATGAAGTCAACGCCTTTCTTGAGCATCAATGCTCTGTGAGATTCGAATCTTCCATCAAAAAATTGATTGATAGAGCCAGTTTCCTGAACACTCGCTAGTTCAATATTGAATGAACTTAGCCAATTTTTGAAAATATCAGAATTAAAGATAATTGTCTCAGATTCACCTTCGCATATAATTCCAAGCTTTACCATGGTAAACCTCCTCCTAATGCGTTCGATAACCAGGCTTCGTCCATTGGTAATCCATATAGGTTAAAGTCTTTACCAAATTGCTTGATTTGGGTTTGTCCTTCAATTTTATTTACCAGAATAATCTCTTTAGGCTCTAGAACTGAAGCTAAAGATTGAGAATGTGTATTTAACCAAATATAATGTCCCTTTTCTTCACAAGCATCTCTGAAGAAATTAACCAATTGTTTCACAACTTTCGGATGAAGACCATTTTCTGGTTCTTCAATACAAAGAAATTGAGGTTCGTCAGATTGAAAAACAGCCGTAAGCAAGCAAAGAATATTGAAGGTACCATTAGAGATTAATTCTTTGCCAAAGGGCTTTTTATAATGCTTCTGATAAATTAGAAGATCTTCATTACTGCTGAATTCACTTTTTTTAATTTCAATATCCTCAAATTCGGGGATAAATAAATCTAGCCATTCAACAATTTCCTCTTTAATTAAAGGGAAATTTAACAAACGTTTTAAAACTTTTTCAAGATTATCGCCCGACGGGTTTAACTTTGTTCCATCAGTATAATTATGTCTATTTTTGTTCTGTAATATTCTTGAAAAGTTTTTAATTATTTTAAATCTCTCTTCATTTTCGTAGTTTACAGATGGAGACATAGGACTATTAGGTGGTTGAAATTCTAAAGAAAGTTTCGCTTTTTCTTCTGAATTAAAAAGATCCATTCTTATCCTAATTGTATCGTATTCTTCTGTGTTTTTATTTTTTATATCTTGATAATCACCAAACAGAGACAATACTTTCCAAAGGTCGGGGTTGCCATGAAATATAGAATTCTTACCACCAAAATTTAATATTGATTGAGGGTATTTAAAGCATTCTGCTCCAAACTCCAAAGCCTCAAAAATATTAGATTTACCGCTTCCATTGGGTCCAACGAAAACGGTAAAAGGATTCGGCTCGTTGATGGTTATATCAACAATCGATTTGAAGTTCTTAATATTCAGAGACTTTATTTTCAAAGCAATATGATTTATCAATAATCCCCAATGGTTCCGGTGTTTACCAGCTGGTCAAGCGCTACTTTCAGTTGCTCGTCGTTTGGCGCTACACCATGCCATTTGTGGCTACCCATCATGTAATCTACTCCGGCACCCATTTCTGTTTTGAGCAAAATCATAATTGGTTGCCCTTTGCCTGTCAGGCGTTTGGCTTTACGAAGCCCCGCCACTACCTGATCCATATCATTACCGTCTTTTATATCTATTACGTTCCAGCCAAAAGCCTTGTATTTGGCTTTCAGGTCGCGGTTGCTCATTACTTTTTCAGTAGGGCCGTCTATCTGCTGGCCGTTCAGGTCTATCACGGCAATCAGGTTGTCCAGCTTGTGGTGTGGAGCGGCCTGTGCTGCTTCCCAAACCTGGCCTTCCTGTTGCTCGCCGTCACCCATCAGGCAATAAACCAGATTTTTGTCGCCGTTCAGGCGTTTGGCCAGTGCAGCGCCAATAGCTACAGACAAGCCCTGGCCTAACGAACCAGAGGCCACACGTATACCCGGAAGGTGCTCGTGCGTGGTAGGGTGCCCTTGCAGCCTTGAATCAATTTTACGGAAAGTTGCCAGTTCTTTTACGTCGAAATACCCTCTGCGGGCCAGGGTGGAATAAAACACCGGCGAAATGTGCCCGTTAGAAAGAAAGAAGAGGTCTTCTCCGGTACCGTCCATATTAAATGAAAGATAGCCGCCTTTACCTTTTCTGTTATTGATTTTCATTTGCTGGAAATATAGCGCAACAAATAAATCAGCGCAGCCTAGCGAACCGCCCGGATGGCCGGACTGGCAGGCATGCACCATTCTAACAATATCCCGGCGTACTTGTACCGCAATTGCTCGTAATTCTTGGTTCTGCATTTAAAAGATTTATTAAGTGTCAAAAAAACAATTAATACAAATATAGCTGAGAAATTTAAAAAAAAATGGTTTTGTATTAATTTTTACAAAAGTACATAATACATCTTGGTTTTTAAATAGATGCAAGGCGCAATACTTAGGTATTTATAGCTGATACTAAAAAACGCCGGGTATGAATGATGACACCCGTTTCATATATCTGGCATATTCGGGCTTGGTTTCGGCCAGCCGTTTCTCAAGCAGTGCCACACCAGAAACCCTCACGAGCAGGAATGTCATCAATAAAGGGCTGAAAACATACAGATACTGCCCGGTGGTGCAGGCAAACAGATAATAACCCCACCATTGCAGGGCGTCTCCAAAATAATTAGGGTGCCGGGTAAGTCCCCAAAGGCCGGTTTGTAGTACTTTGCCTTTGTTTTCGGGATTTTTTTTGAAAGTGGCCAGTTGCCAGTCGCCGATAGACTCAAACAAGAAACCAACCGACCACGCGGCAAGCCCCAGATAATCGGCCAGCTTTAATGATGTAAAATTAGATGACATGGCCGGTGCAAACAGCGTAGACATAACCCAGAGCAAAAAGCCCTGCAGCATAAAAACCTGAAAGAACGATACCAGTGGCCATTTACTGCCTTTTTCTTTCCTCCATTCTTTGTACCGGTAGTCTTCATCTTTTCCAATGTTTCTGGAAGCCAGATAAAGCGTCAGTCTTACACCCCACACAGTAACCATAATACAGAACACCATTGAGCGGTGGTCGTGAAGACCCATGTATGCCCGGTAGAACCACGCCATGGCCATAAAACTGAATCCCCAGAAAATATCTACAATAGCAGTGTTTTTTAAAACCAGACTTAGTACCCAAAGAACCGTAAAAAACGGAATAACAGCAACCAGACTTTGCCAGAAAGGGTAATTTTGGAGCATGAGCATAACGGCCATAATTATGGCAGCCAATAGCAAAACAATACGTTTCATAATTTCTTTGGTTTATTTAAGTATCTGCTGTGCGTGGTTTTTTGATTCTACCTTTTCTATAATCTCTTCAATAATGCCGTTGGAATCAATGATAAAAGTAGTACGAAACACCCCCATGTACTTTCTGCCATACAGTTGCTTTTCGCCCCATACGCCAAATGCTTTAGCTATTTCATTGTCTGTATCGGTGAGCAGGTCAAATGGCAGGTCATATTTTTTTATAAAATTCTGATGCGTTTTCTGTTTGTCTGCGCTAATACCCAACACCACATAACCCTGCGCCAGCAAAGCCTGGTAATTATCTCTTAAATTACATGCCTCAGCGGTGCAGGTGGGTGTATTGTCTTTCGGGTAAAAATATAAAACCACTTTTCTACCAATATAATGGCTCAGGCTAACTTCAACGCCGTTTTGATTTTTTGCGCTTAGCTCCGGTGCCGGACTTCCTTTTTGCAGGTGCATGTCTCTTTCTCGATTTTTTTAATTGTTGTTTTTTCTGTTTTACGTACTCTTCAATGTTGGTTTCATACGAAGCTACATTGCCCACGTTATCTGTTACTTCCAGTCTTAAATCGCCACTGAATGTCTGGGTTTCATTTTGCCTTATCGACCATATACGGCCATTTTTATATTCATAGTCCATCAGCACCCACTGGCCATTTACATAGCAATTGAATGATTTTATACCTGAAAGGTTATCTGATATAACAAAGCTGAGATAGGTGGAGTCTATCTGCGACGGCCTGATGGAAGGTGCCTGGTTGTCTGCTAATAACTGGAAATCGCCCAGGCGCCTGGTTTTAAATTGGATGGCATTGCCTATCCATACACCCCCCAGATACGAGCGCCCGTTGTTAATATCGTAAACGCCTGTTTTAGGAGACATCGACATGCCCGAGGGTGTCCAGAGCACCGTCAGCATATCTTTCAGCGGAATTTTCTCGGTGTTAATTGTCAGGCGTGTACCCATTACCGAAGTGGTCAGGTAAAGTGTGTCATACAGCGCATTCGTGAAATCGAGTTTCAGGTTTGGCTCGGCATAAAACTGTCCGAACTGAGGTAGGATTTCTTTCTTGATGCCCAGGAATGCCGAACTGTTATCTACCTGCACGAAGTCGGCAATGCCGCGGTTCAGGTCATGTAAATAAACGGCATCTTTATTGGCCTTGTAAGATAACGGCAGCTTGGTAGGTACGCCTTTGTTTTGCAGCACCGCAAACGGTGCCGTGGTATTTTTTGCCCTCACCATCAGCGTGTTTTCGGTAATAGAGGTAGAAATATTACCAGAAAAATTGCCTTCTTCCGACTCCGAGGCTCCTTCGGGGGTTTCCTGCAGCACAGGCGCTTCGCCCTGAATAGCAAACGTAAGAACGGTAGTATTGCCGTAGCTGTCTTTTACTTTAACATAAACACTGTGCAACTGATTGTCGTTAATAACAATTCTGCCCTTGTTTTTATCGGTTTGATACACCGTTATTCGGTTGCCATCACCCACATAGCATTTCTGAATGCGCACGCCGTTGGTTTGAGATAAATCATAATCAATATGCACGTTAATGTCTTTAGATACATCAAAAGGCATTTTTTCAAGATTCAGCTTATAGGTGCTTTTACCGTCTACCTCCACTTCCAGTTCGGTGATTCCCATCCGGAAAGGTGATGTCTGGCTGCGGTCGTAGGTGTTTAGTTCCAGCCCGATGGTTCCTTGAGCTTTCACGGTAGTAGACAGCACATAATCGCCTGAGCTGGTTCTTTTGGGTGTCATAGAAACCCGGCCGAATTCTCCATTCACGCGTGAGTAGGCGTTCAGTGTTTTCAGAATAACTTTTTCAATTACCGGCGGCTGAGAATCTTCTACCTCTGCAAAACCGAATAAAAGTGGATTGATGGCGTTTTCAAGTGCGTCGCGTATCTCAAAATGCAGGTGTGGCCCACCAGATGCCCCGGTGTTACCTGAAATACCAATTACCTCGCCTTTTTTTACTTTTAGCTCATTAGGCCCGGGTGTTAGCTCAATTTCCCATACTTTCTGGGCGTATTCACGACCGCGAAGATACGCTTCTATGGCAGGATTATAATTTTTTAAGTGGCCATAAACGGTAGTAAACCCATTGGGATGCGTTATGTACAATACATTGCCGTAGCCACCCTTCATGACCCTGACACGCGACACGTAGCCATCGGCGGCGGCGTAAACATTGTAGCCTTCTACAGCACCGGTGCGGATGTCGAGCCCGGCATGAAAGTGGTTGGTACGCAGGTCGGCAAAACCTCCTGAAAGCGAGGCCTGTTTACCCGGCTCAATCGGAAACATAAAGTAGCCCTTCGGGTAAATGTCGCGGTTGTTACTGTTATCTTTCTGCGCATAGCTCAGGCAGGTGTCTGACACCAACACCACAATCAGTAACAAAGTACTCAGAATTCTCTTTAATATGATAGAATGTAGATGCATCTTCATGTAAGGATTTGAGTGGATACAGGCACCATTGGGCCTTAGATAGAAAGAATAAACAAATCAGCTGCCGGTGTGTTCCCCTGACCGGAATACTGGCAACTAGCAATTGTTTTACGGCTATAAATGTAAATTCACATAAATAGATTATTACTGTATATTTCAGAGGTGTAATGCGTTTGTATTCAATGGCATTAACGCATCAGATAAAAATGCACTGCGTCTCAGGCGGCATTACTTTACATCAAATTCGAGCATTTTTTCTCCTTCAATAAAGGCGCTTAACTTGTCGCCTACTTTAACGGGTCCTACACCTGCCGGCGTGCCGGTAAAAATAATATCGCCCGTTTTTAGCGTAAAATATCTTGATACAAAGGCTATGAGGTGATCAAAAGAGAACAGCATCATAGACGTATTGCCCTGCTGGCGCGTTTGTGTTTCTCCGTTAGCGTCTGTGAGGTCTAAACTGAAATTAAGGTTCTGTAAATCTGCATATTTAGATTTAGATACAAACTCAGAAACCGGAGCCGATCCGTTGAATCCCTTCGCCAGGTCCCAGGGTAAACCTTTTGCCTTGAGCTTTGCCTGTATGTCTCTGGCAGTGAAATCAATTCCTATGCCTATCTCGTCATAGTATTTATGGGCAAATTTTTCCTCAATATTTTTTCCCATTTTGTTGATTTTTAACACGATTTCCACTTCATGATGAATATCCTGAGAAAAATCAGGGTAATAAAAAGACTCTCCGTTTTTTAAAATAGCAGTTTCCGGCTTGGTAAATATAACAGGTTCGTCGGGGCGTTCGTTATTTAGTTCCTTGATATGTTCAGCGTAATTACGACCGATAGCGATGATTTTCATACGTTAAAGACTGGCCTCAAAGATTAAGTATTGATTGAGCGTAATGATTTTTTCTGTACTTTTGAGGCGGATAAAAGTTTAGAAATTTCGCAAAAATAGGGAATTTTCATAGTTCAGCAGCAGATAATGGTCTGATTTTTTAGTCTTTATCTGAAATTCTTCTTTTGTGAGAACCGGGAGTATTTTGAGAATTTCTGAATTGAAATCCAACAGATAAACATTAATTATAACAGTATTATACAATGAAAACCTTTTTCAAATCTACTTTAGTAGCAAGTGCATTATTTGTGCTGATTTGGTCTTGCCAGAAAGTTCCTCTTACGGGCCGTAATCAGTTCGTCGGGCTGGTATCAAACGAGCAAATGATACAGATGAGTTTCGCCGAGTACAAAGGGTTTATGGACACCTCAAAGGTGGTGTCGGCCAATACGCGTGACGCCGAAATGATTGCCAGAGTAGGGGGTAGAATTAAAACTGCCGTAGAAAATTATCTGATACAGAACAACTACAGCCAGGTAATAAACGGGTACCAGTGGGAGTTTAAACTGGTACAAAGTAAAGAAGTAAACGCCTGGTGTATGCCCGGTGGAAAAGTATGTTTTTACACTGGCATTTTGCCTATTTGTAAAGACGAAGCCGGCGTGGCCGTTGTAATGGGGCATGAGATTGCCCATGCTATTGCCAGCCACGGCCGTGAGCGTATGAGCCAGGCAATGGCTGCACAGGGTATAACCAGCCTTGGGGCCATTGGCGCAGGTGTTTATACCGGTAATCAGCAAACCATGGAAATGGTGGGTCAGGTTTTAGGTGTGGGTGCTTCGGTGGGTTATGTATTGCCTAACAGCCGCAAGCAGGAGTCGGAAGCTGATAAGCTGGGGCTGATTTTTATGGCTATGGCGGGCTATGACCCACAAAATGCGGTGGCTTTCTGGCAGCGCATGGCCGATGCCGGTAAGAATTCTCAGAAACCACCGAAATTGTTATCAACCCACCCTGCTGACGAAGACCGTATTGCAGACCTGCAAAAGCAAATGCCGCAGGCGCAAAAATACTATACTACTTACGCAACCAAAAAATAGAATCTGCCAAATTCTGGATTCAAAAGGCGCCGTTAGCTAAAACGGTGCCTTTTTTTATGTGTTTCTAAACTGCCGCCCAACGGCAATCTGAAAAAAGACGACAAAAATTTGCAAAGTTTTTTTCTTTCACTACTTTTGCTTGTATAGACAAGTTGTGGAATTGTTAGGCTATTTTTGAAACACCTGCCATGCTGAAAGATAAGAAAATAGTGGTTATAGGAGGAACAACCGGCCTCGGGCTGTCGGCCTCTAAGGCCTTCGTAAAAAATGGGGCAAAAGTGGTAGTAGTGGGCAGAAATCCTGAAAGTTGTGTGGCCGCTGAAATTGAATTAGGAGACAACGCCATTGCCATGAGCGGTGATGCCGCCAACCCCGGAACAGCCGACAGAGCCATTGAAATGGCAATTGCCGACCTGGGTGGTTTTGATGGGTTGTATCATGTAGCCGGAGGCAGCGGGCGCAAATATGGCGATGGCCCCTTACATGAAATCAGCCTGGACGGCTGGAACAAGACATTTGAATTAAACCTTACAAGCCTGATGCTTTCTAATCAGGCCGCCGTACGGAAGTTTATAGAACTGGGTACCGGAGGCAGCATTCTGAACATGGGTTCGGTGCTGGGGGTTTCGCCTTCGCCCAGATATTTTTCAACGCATGCCTATGCCGCTACTAAATCTGCCATTATAGGTTTTTCTAAATCTATTGCGGCTTACTACGCACCTTATAATATAAGAGTAAATGTACTTGCCCCGGCTTTGGTAGAAACGCCCATGTCTCAGCGCGCCTCAAAAGATGAGGTTATTATGGGTTTTGTTAAAACCAAACAACCTTTAGACGGCGGCCGTAACGGACAAGCAGCAGACCTGGACGGCGCCGCGTTATACTTTATGTCTGATGCCTCGGGCTTTACAACCGGACAAGCGCTGTTTGTGGATGGAGGTTGGAGCGTAAGTGAAGGACAATACTAAGGGGGTGTAAATTTTCAGATTTGTGGGGCGAACTTGCAGTTCGGCCGGAATTTGAAAGCAGAAGCATATAAATTTACCACTATGTTCATTAAGAACACCATGTTTCACCATAGTCAATTGATAGTTATAACCGGTAGTCTTTATTTATCATCCATTATAATTGTGCAACATAGTGGCCACATTGCATACATTGTGGCAAAAATATAGTTCTATAAGCTGTAACCGACAATAGAAAATGTCTTACGTAATAGGTGTTGATTTAGGGGGTACCAACATTAAAGGCTTAATCATTAACCGCAATGGTGAGGTGTTGAAGCAGCATTATATTCCGACCAAAGAAACGGACGACGGCTCGTGGCGGGAAAATGTAAAAGAAATGGTAGAGTACCTGAAAAATTATCTGCAGCAGCCCATTCTGGGCATTGGCCTTTCTGCGCCGGGGCTACCCAACGAGCAAAACCAGTGTATTGCCTATTTACCCAACAGGCTGAAAGGCCTGGAGAATTTTATGTGGGGTGAGTACCTGGGCGATGCTACCTATGTTCTGAACGACGCCCATGCAGCTTTGATGGCCGAAGCCAGATTCGGGGTAGCCAAAGACAAGCGTAACGTGGTTTTGCTTACACTGGGTACAGGTGTAGGCGGGGGTATTTTAATAAACGGGCATTTGTACCAGGGGCTTGGGCAAATGGCGGGGCATCTGGGGCATATATCTATTAACAGCCAGGAAGAAACCCAAAGCATAGTAGGTATGGTTGGTAGCCTTGAGTACGCCATTGGTAATTATTCCATAGAAAAAAGAAGTCACGGAAAATACAGTTCTACCTGGGAACTCGTAGAGGCCTACCGTAAAGGCGACCACTTTGCTACTTATTTGTGGCTTTCGTCGGTCAGAAAACTCGCTTTGGCTATCAGTTCAATTGCTAATTTATTATCGCCCGAAATGGTGGTGCTGGCGGGGGGAATCACATTGGCTGAAGAAGCGCTTTTTGAGCCGCTGGCCACTTTCATGGATTTGTACGAATGGCGCCCCGGCAATAAAAAAACAAGCATTGCACAGGCTTACTTCGGCGACATGGCCGGCGCCATTGGTGCAGCCAGTTTTGTACTTACCAA
This sequence comes from Emticicia sp. 21SJ11W-3, assembly GCF_024138715.1. GTDB lineage: Bacteria > Bacteroidota > Bacteroidia > Cytophagales > Spirosomataceae > Emticicia > Emticicia fluvialis. Next base: position 3,743,204 of record NZ_CP092074.1, on the reverse strand, counting down.
ATAGATATTCACCAACATAAAAAAAAAGAACATAAACATGAGTGTGATACAGGATTATCTGAACAAGTGTGCCGGAATTGTGGAAACCGTAAAAAAACAGGAAACAGAAATACAAACGGCTGCCCGCTGGTTTGCCGATTCGATTCTGGCCGGACGAATGGTGCACGTGTTTGGCTCTGGCCATAGTCGCATTATGGTAGAAGAAATGTGGCCGCGCTACGGCTCGTTCCCGGGGTTTAATCCGATAGTTGAGCTTTCTTTGACGTTCCATAATCTGGTAGTAGGCGCTAACGGGCAACGGCAGGCCATGTTTCTGGAGAACGTGAGCGGCCTGGCAGATAAAATTCTGCGTAATTTCGATTTATCTACATTAGATACCGCCCTGGTTATTTCATCATCAGGTACCAATGTAGTGCCGGTTGAGATGGCGGAGATTTTCAGGCAGAGGGGTATTAAAGTGGTGGCACTGGTAACCCAAGACCACCTGAAAGCCAGTACTACCAAACGACCCGACCATAAAAAACTGGATGATTTTGCCGATTTAGTACTGGATACCGGCGCCCCCGCAGGCGATTCTATGGTATATGTGCCTAACCTGGATACTCCGGTTTCGCCGGGTTCAACGGTTGGTGGCGCCATGATTATCAACAGCATTAAAGCACAGGTGGCCGATTATTTAACACAGGCGGGGCATCCGCCAAAAGTACTTACGGCTGGCGCTTTGGTAGGAGCCACAAGGGCTACCGAATTATTTGAAGCCGCTTACGACGAGCATGCTCACCGCATTGCCCGTATGTATGCAAAACTGGGTGTGCCCAGTTATGTGTCAGACACCAACAAAAATTCTGGCTTATAAAACCAGTCAATAGATAAGGCAATCACAAACGGAGGCCACCTCGCTACCTAATAAATTGATTGAACTGAAACAAATAGAGGCAGAAGGTACACGCCAATTGCGGCACAAAGTGATGTGGCCCGACCAGCACCCCGACTTTGTGGTTTTACCTAATGATGCCGAAGGTTTGCATTACGGGTTGTTGGAAGATGGTAAACTGGTGTCGGTTGTTTCGCTTTTCCGCGATGGTCATCAGGCGCAATTCAGAAAATTTGCCACCGATACGGCCGTGCAGGGCAGGGGATACGGCACACAATTGCTGCAATATATGATTGAACAGGCGCTGGCAATGGGTATAAATGAACTTTGGTGCGATGCCCGCCTTACGGCCATCGGGTTTTATGAGCGGTTCGGAATGAAGGCCGATTCGGCGGTGTTTCAGAAAAACGGTATAGATTATGTGCGCATGGGTTTGGATTTAACAGCTAATAAATGACAAAAACAATATGATTATTTCTTTAATTAAACTACTAGACCGCGATTTGCTGAGGCTGAAAAGAGAGATAGAGGCCTATAAAACTGAAGATTTACTTTGGGTAACACCAGGCGAAATAAGCAATTCGGCAGGGAATCTGTGCCTGCATCTGATGGGAAACCTGAACCATTATATTGGTGCGCAACTCGGCAATACGGGTTATGAGAGAAATAGACCTGTTGAATTCTCTGATAAAAACGTTCCAAGAGCAGAACTGATTGAAAAAATTGAAGCCACCCGATTAATGCTGCCCACTGTATTAAACACCCTGACGCCAGACCACCTGGCCAGTAACCATACTGAAGAGTACAACAATGGCCAAGACACCAACGAGTATTTTCTGATACATACTTACGGGCATTTTAATTATCATTTAGGGCAAATCAATTATCATAGACGATTAACAGCTAATTAGTGATTGAATAATTTAGCGAATGAGCTATTTTTATCTGAATGGTGAATCTAAACTTTCAGGTAAATCATTTCGGGTGGCATAATGAGCCAAATCCTGAAATCAGCCGCGCCCATTCCAGGTCAAAAATCCCTCATTCACCAAATCACTCACTAACTCACCCATTCACTCATTAAACTATGCAACCTATACCTATCAAAACAACCGTTGTGGGAAGTTATCCTTTTCCGGGTTGGCTTGAATTTTCTTCCATGAACCTCGAAAAGTTCGGGGCAGCAGATATTGAAGAAATGATTGAAGATGCCGTTGTGGCGGCCATTCATGACCAGACCACAGCCGGATTGGATGTGATTACCGACGGAGAACAAACCCGGCTGGACTTTAACCTTTCTTTTTACGGGTTCATCAAAGGGCTGGAGCCGAATCATTCCGAAACCCGCAAATTTGGGCCACCCGCGCACGACCAACGCGGCAAGCATTCAATAGTAGAGCCTTTAACTGCTCCGCGGGGTTTGGGTGCTGTTAAAGAATACCAGCGTCTGGCCAGGCTGGCACCAGAAGGGCATACCCTGAAAGCCTCAGTGCCCGGGCCATACACGCTCTCGGGCCGTATGCTGCCTGATGGCAAAATCTATAAAGACCGCTTTGAGGTAACTGAGGGGCTGTTGCCTTTTGTAAAAAAAGAACTGGAAGACCTTGTGGCTGCCGGTTGCACCGAGATAACCGTTGATGAACCCTCAATGTCGTGCTATGCTTACAAAGAAGATACCAAACGCTTTGTAGATATATTTAACCGCACTATTGAAGGGGTGGTGGGTAAAGCCCGAGTTTCAACCCACCTGTGTTTTGGCAATTTTAAAGGCCGTCCGGTTGGATACAGAAAACTATATCCGATGCTACCTGATTTTCTGGATATGAACGTAGACGAGATTCATATTGAAATGGCTAACCGCGAGTTTGACGAAGTGGCGCTTTTGGCAGAATTTGCCCAAAAAATGGATGTAGCCGTTGGTATCATAGATGTGAAAAACTACTACTGCGAAACCATACAGGATGTAATTGAACGGATTGAATTATGCCTGAAATATGTGCCGGCAGAAAAACTGGCTGTTGCACCAGATTGTGGCTTAAGCCAGACGGCCCGCTGGGCATCGCGCCAGAAACTGAAAGCCATGTGTGCCGGCGCCAAAGCAGTAAGGCAAAAACTGGGGTTTGCTTAATTTTGGGTAAGGCTTTGTTAAAATTCATTCGGGGAGATGTAAGCCGCTTATATCGCCCCGAATGATTATTGAGTGATTACTAATTAACCAGATTCTCTAATTTTTTAGCTTGTTTTTTTGTGATTTTTATAATGCTGCCGTGCCTCATGCCTTGCGGGAAATGGATGGTGGGCGAAACCTCCTGCCAGTTAACCAGGTCTGTTGAACGGTAGGCGCCATAGTAATGAGGTTTGGTGTAGTGGTCGAAATACACATAATAATAATCGCCGATTTTGATAGCTGACGGACCCTCCACCCAGCTGCCTGAAAAAGACTCACTCAGGTTTCTGAATGGCCCGGCGGGGGTATCGCCTACCGCAAAACGCAGGTTTTTCCTGACGGGTTTCAAACGTTCGTCCTTAAAAAACAGATAAAACTTGCCTTTATCTTCCAGCAAAGTGGCATCAATTGAGTTAAAGCCAGGGTCATAAAACACACTTGTTTCGCTGAACGTCTCAAAATCTTTGGTACGTACATAATAAAACCGGTGGTGATATTTGTCTTCACTCAGATTGCTGCTATCTACGGTTTCGTTTCCTTTAATAGTTGATGACCAGATAATAAGCCAGTCTTTCTGTGCCTTATCATAAAACAATTCAGGCGCCCATACATTTCTAACCAGTCCTGTTTCATTTTTTAGCACAGGTATTGCCTTTTGCGCCGACCAGTTTATCAGGTCTTTTGAGTTGGCGTAGCCTATCACCCGGCCATTCTTGCCATTCCAGGAGATCGTCCAGACCATGTGAAAAGTACCATCAGGGCCTTGCTTAATGTCGGGGTCACGCATCAGATTATCTGGGTGATTAATCTGTGGCTTCAAAAAAGACTGGTCGCCCTTTAGCGCCCACCAGTCATGGCCATTTTTACTTAATGCCAGATGCAGGCCGTCTTGCCCGTTATCGCGGAAAGATGTAAATACATAATAAGATTTCTTTTGTGCGAAAACAGCAGCAGAGCAAATCAGAAAAAGGAACAGTAGTTTGTGTTTCATTTTTTATTTGAGTGTGTTAGGATAAAACTCTTGGAACGCCCCGAACGGGTTATGAGCCTGAATTTATTTTTCAAAATTAAAGGAAATATTAACTTGACAGTGAATAAATTTACCCCCTAATTAAACATAGGTTTTTATTTTAGAAGCGTACTTATTAGGCATTCTTTTAAGTATCAAAAGAAATTCTAACAGACTAGGTCCCGTAGGGATGAAATATCAGTAGATTAAGATTTAAGTTATGCTTTTGTATCCCGTCAGGGATAGTATATTCATTGGCTGAGAATTAAATATACCGTCCCGAAGGGACTCAGTTTGTTTGGTCATAATATATTCTACCGATATAACTTCCCTGACGGGATACAAAACCCTGAGAACGAATGAATACCTATCCTCTATCTCTAGAAGAGATTATTCACGTAGCCTTAAATCAGTCGGCTTATATAAATTAAAGAAATCCTTTGTTTTTTTAGCGACCAAGTTTATTCATAGAAAAGGAAGCTATCAAATGGCGCTCTCGCGCAAAATGGGCAGGCTCATGCAATGAGAACCGCCGCGTGCTCTTGAGAGCTCGGCTGACGGAAGCATAATAATGGTATCGGTCAATGTTTCCGGGTTTAACTCGTTATTTTCAAATTTTTCAAGCAATTCGGCGGCATGAATAGTTTTAAAACCTGCATTTCTGAACGCCTGTGCCGTGTGGTCGTTGCGGTCGTAGCCAATTGCCACTCCGGCTTTCAATGCCAGCAGGTTGCATGAGTCTGTCCATTGCTCACGGGCGCCATACGGAAACTGGTTATTGCCGGAGTATATAAACTTGATGTCGTCATAGCAATTCAGGTCGTCTTTGGTAACCGAGGTAAGAAGGTCTTCCAGATTAGCAAAGTCGCGTATTTTTACACCATCATCCTTATTGATAAACTGCTTAATGGTAAGCGATTCATAGCCGGGTTTCTGTCCCAGTTTTTCCCATATTATCTGCCTTTCGGCTTCTTCATGTACCCTGCCTAATGACCCTAGCAGCACCCACACATTACACTTTATTTGTGTAAATATGGTATCAATGTGCATGTAATCTCTTTTTTGCGGAATCTTCACAATGGTTACCTTCTTCACAACCTTACGGGTAAAAAGCAAATCAATGGCCTGCCGGGCTGCCTCTACTGTGGTGCGTTCGCTAACGCCAATCAGCAGGTGGTTAGGGGCTACCATCATTACGTCTCCGCCTTCAAGGGTGTTCAGGCGGTCTTCCTGTTCATCTTCAGGCAGCAAAAAGTGGTTTTCATCTTCGGTAATCTCAATTATTTTTCCTCTTAAATCAGCAAAAAGGGCATGGTTAAAAAAGATGTACCTGGCCAGCAGCGACTCACGCGTGCGGGCATATTTGGCAGGTTTGTTAAGCAACAGGTGGTCGTTTACTACGATGCCTATGTCTCGTGTAAAAATCAGATTCGGTATTGGCGGAAACAACATTTTATTGTTGGGCATGGTGCCGGTTATCAGCACTTTTGCCAGTTCATTTACTGATAAATGAGCCAGCTGGTTCTGAAACTGAAACGAACACTCTTCCACGGCACAAACGGCCGCTACCAGCTGAGTGCGTACTTCGGGCAGGTCCAGAATGTCTTTCAGTAGTTTTTCAAATTCAATTACCTTGTCTGAATGAAAATACTTTTCTTTTTCAGGTTTATAAAAATCACGACTGGTATCGGCATCAATTTCTTTCAGCTTGCCTTTTACCTTTTCAGGGTCCAGAAAATACAACAGAATTTTAACGTAATAGTCGTACTCGTCGCGGCGCATGGTTTGCAGATGCACAATGTCTTCAAAAAGCCAGTCCTGCGCTTTTGAAGGTACAACCTTGCCCAGACCACTATCAGGGCTATGAATAATCAGGCGGCGTAAAGTGCCTACTTCAGAAGAAACAAATATATTTGACATAACAAGGTATCTTTTAAAGGGAGTTTTTATGAATGAATTGTTGATTGATTTAACCTGCAGCATAAGATTAAATCTTCGGGATAGATAAATTAACATTCACATTAGTAAAACCCAAATTGCGCCATAAAAAACAGAATGGCAAAGAATGTAACAGGAATAAGTAGGGGTAGGTATAATAATGGCTTAGCCGAAGTGCCCCTATCAGAAACCTGATAAGCGTTCTTTGGTAGTGAATTGATATGCTCGTTGAAAAATGCCATTTTATTTAGCAAAAATACAAGATAACTCATTGATAACAAAACAGAGTGTTTTTCTTGGTGTTTTCTTACTCACAATTTCTAAGATTGAACCAAACTTTTGAAAAAACATTCCTAAATTGCGTTGTCCATTTTAAAAATGCAAATGGTTGAATCTAAAATTATGAGTGCGACTACCCGCACTGATGAGCGCCCGAAAGAATCAAGACTACTTTTGTTATTTTTCCTACACAATTTCTTTATTAGTATAGGAACCGTTTTAGTATATGTTTCGGCGAACCTGATTTTACTGGAACACCACCCCGAAGTATCGCTGCCCATTGCTTATATTGTTTCTACTTTTGCCATGATGGGCGTAGGGAAAATCTACGAGTATTATGAGCATCATCTGGTACTGAAAAAACTGAGCGTACGTGTGTTGCTGGCGGTGCTGGTGCTGGCCATTATTATGGGCGTTATTCTGTTTTTTAACCATTCAACAGCGGTGGCCATTGGTATTATGGTTGGCTTCAGGGTTATCTATCTGTTGGTTAATCTTGAGTTCTGGGGGGTGTCGGCCCTGGTTTTTGATGTACGCCAGAGCAAACGTTTGTTTAGTGTCATAGGTTCAGGAGATGTACCAGCCAAGGCCATAGGCGCCATTCTGGCGGCGCTTATCCATTCTACCTCGGTGCTGGCCATATTGGTACTGGTTGCATTTGTAACCTTTTTGCTGGCTTTTTTAACACAGAAAAAGACTTTTGAAATTACAGATATCCCTAGTCATCATCAAAATAAAGTACGCAGGCATACAGAGTCCAGAATGGTAGAAACCCTTTTTGGCGGTAGCCAGCTGGTTTTTGAAATGTGTATCGGGCTGGTAGCCATTGCGGCTTCGGCCACTTGGATTGAGTACAATTTCTTTGTAAACGTAAAGTACAAGTTCCATTCACAGCACGATGTTATCACGTTCGTTGGCTATTTGCTGGCTATTACCTATGCCATCTCAACCGTAGTGAAGTTGCTGTTTTCTAGCAAGGTAATTGATAAATTCGGGCTCAAAAACGCGTTGCTGCTGTTACCTATCGGCACTTTGCTGATGTCGGTGTTTCTGGTGGGGATGTCTTCTTATAAGCAGGACGAAAGCTCGCTTCTGTTTGATTTCAGCGCTGCATACCTGTGCTTTGAGGTACTCCGCCGAACGGCCTTCGACCCGGTTTTTCTGGTTATGTTTCAGCCCTTATCAACCCAGCAGCGTTTAAAAGGCCATACCCTGGCAAAAGGTTTTTATGAGCCACTGGGTATGGGTATTGCCGGTATCCTGTTGCTGATTGCCTATTTTGTGCATTCATCTCAAATCTGGATAGCTTTCGCCCTCACCGTAATATTGTCTTGGCTGGCCTTGTATTTTCTCAACAAAGCCTACAAACGCTATATAATAGAGTTGAAAAATGCACTCAGCAAACGCTTCCTGAAAAGTAATGAGCTGGTGGTACAGGGCGACGCACTGAGTATTATTCTGAAAAATCTGACCAGCGATAAACCCGAAGAAGTAATAAGCGCCATAGACTGGATTGTAAAATTTGAACCAAAGGTAATTCAGAATCAGGTTTCTTTTCTGTTGAAGAACAATTCTGAGAAAGTAAGGCTGCATATTTTAACCGTTATTAAAAGCCAGCATCTGGTTATTGACTCACAGTTTTTGCAGGGTTTTAATGAACACGAGCTTAACCCGCAGGTAAGGCGGATATCGGCAGAAATTGCCTGTGCGCAGGCAACAAGCCCCGGGCAGCGGTCGGTTTATCTTAACTCTGACAACATATATACCGTACAGGGCGCCATAATTGCCTGCTGGCGAGTACAACATGATGAAGCCAAAGAAAAACTTGACCGCTTGTGCGACGAAACCAAACCTGAGCAACTGATTGTAGCGCTTGAGATAATTGAACTGCTACGCCTGAAAGAATACGAAACTATAGTAAGGATATGCCTTGAAACAGGTACTGGCGCTATTAAAGAAAAAGCCATTGAGGTAGCGGGGGCTATTGATTCGGCTTTGCTGATAAAAGGTCTGGTGCATTTGCTGGAAGACCGCCAGTGGGGTAAAAAAGTTATTAACAGCCTTATCAGATCCGGAGGCAGAGGATTTGCCGAAGTAGAGGCCTTATCAAAAGGCGGAGATACCGCACTGTTGCAAAAAGTGGTATTGTTCAGCGAAAAATACCAGAGCCTTGCCAGCGAACGACTGTTGGTCAGGCTGGCACAGAATGAGTCGCTGAACGTGCGGCAAATGGCGCTTAAAGTGCTGGGCAGACGCACCAATAGCGACAACTATGAAGCTTTGTTTGAGAATCTGCTACAGGAAGAACTGGCTCATGCCTATCAGTTGCTGAATGGTTTTGGTGTGCTGGATGAAGACATACTCAATTATGAGCTGGGGCAGTCTTCAAACCGGATTTTTTATTTGTTGATGCTGCTGTATGAAAAAGAAATGGTGCAGGATGCCATGATGGGTGTTGAGCATTCATCAAAAGAAAAGAGAGCCAACGCGCTCGAGATTCTGGATAACATTATTCCGAGGGCTATTTACAAATGTTTGCACGCAATACTTGACGATTCTGAGATTGACAAGAAAATTCAGGTTTTTGTGGCCTATTTTACTGAAAAACCCGTGCCTGTGCCAATCATCGAGTATATACTTGAAAAAGGCAGCAATGCCTTTGGAGACTGGACAATAGTGGTGGCGCTGAAATCGTGGAATCTGAGGGGGCAGTATAACCAGCTCTTTGAAAAATACCTGTTGAATCAGAAAAAACTGTTTCAGGAAGCAACCGCGGCCATTGTTAAAAAAGACCTTTATCTGAAAGAAAAATATAAAGAAATAATAGCTATGCAACACGGACATGATGAAAACGAAATATCTGAACTAGAGCGTGTAATTGTATTAAAAAACACACAGTTGTTTGCCGAAACACCAGAAAACGTGCTTACCTCTATTGTGCCAATTATGAATGAGGTAACGTACCACGAAGGAGAAGAGGTTTTTCAGAAAGGAGCCATCGGTAATTGCATGTACGTTATTTATTCGGGCGAGATTGGCATTGTAGACCATGATGTACTTTTTGCCACCATGGGCAAAGGAGATATTTTTGGCGAACTGGCCCTGCTCGACTCCGAACCTCGTTCGGCTACCGCTGTTGCAAAAAGTGATGTGCTGCTTTTCAGAATTGATCAGGACGATTTCTATGACCTGATGGAAGAGCGCGATGAGTTATTGCGTAGTGTGCTACGAATACTCTGCCAGCGTATACGCAGGCAGAATGATAAACTGAAACGATTGACGGTGGTCTGAGCTTAGGCGTATTAATCGACCGTCAAAGTGATTTTTTATGAGACTGTGTTTTATTTTTGCGATGTAACCGCCGTTTCGCCGGTTCGATGACTATATATACAGAATACACCTATTCTGATAAATGTTATGTACTTTTTTTTAAGAAAGCAAAATTTAAATATACGCTAAACAAACCTTTATTCAGATGTTTAAATTTTCCATGTTTTTCTATTCAAATAGTCATCTCCAAAAGCGATAAGTATGCAATCATTATCTAAATTCAGGCCTTTCAATCTTGATTGATTTTTCTTAAAAGCTTCATCAATCATTCTGCCTATTATTTCTAACTTTTCTTTATCGTTTAAAAAATAATTTTGGTTAAATCGACTATCATGTTCTTTAGGGATTGAAAAAATTGAAAAATTTTCTATAAAAATAGAATTTTTGGTATTGTAAGAGTTGTAATTTCTATCCAATCTGGCTAACTCCTCTCTTGAACGATTTTCCCAATATGAGTTACCTTCACTCTGATAAAATTTTATCCAACCTTCACTTAGTGGTGTTAACCTTTTCACCTCTTCATCTGATGATTGTTTGTCTTCAAACAAAAGTGAACATTCATAATTAGAAATTAAAAATTTGATATTATATATTGGAGGTGGGTCTGCAAGTACTTTTATATGAGTAATTGCATTTTCAAATAGAGTTTCTATCTCATAGTTGAGTAAATCATAATTAAAACTTTTTAGGTCTTCTCTCTCGTCCCGGTCTGAAAAAAGATAAGCTAATACATGATGACTAGTTGACATATCGTGCTCTTGAATCTCTAGGAAAAAAGGTCTTTCACATATGGTTGCAAATTTAGATGTGTAAAAAATCTCTTTTATGGCCGTACCGATTATCAAGCTATTGACAAAGTAATAGGTATCTAATACATATCCTTTTTCTGAATAAAAATCATTATCATCTTTGCGTTCTTCGGGCATTTCTTCAAATAGTGCAAGTGGTTTGAATGTTTTTAGCGTTATTTCACCACTTCCTTCAAAATCTTCCATTACGTCATAATGAGAATATAATCCATATTCATCTCTCGGACTATCTGAAGATATACCAAATGCGTCGGCACGAGTATCTTCAGCATAATAAGGGTAAGAATGTTCAAAAAAAACACAGCCTATCTTTTCATTTCTTTCTTTTAATCTTGGCTCGTGTTTTTCATACCAATGTTCAAAGTTCTCATGCATTTCTTTTTTAAAATGGTCAACAAGAGCAATTAAATCTAATTTTAATAGTTCATCAGCAACTTTAATTGTTAATGGATGAGAGAGGGTAACTCTAAGACTTTGATGGGCGTATTCTATTCGTTCTTGTAATGTAAACATAAGATTTAGTAATTTTTTTAGGCAGCAACTGGAATTTTATAATTGCGTTTGATTACTTACTTAGAGTATCTTTAAATTTTAGAGATGCCGTAGGCCGTGTAACGTAAATTGATAATAGAATTTACTCAATGTAATTTTAAATATGTTCTTAGGCATACATAGCCTTCAACTCACTCAGACGTTTTTGCTTCGCTTCGTTTCGCCATTGGCGGGCGGTTTCTGTCCAGTACTGGTGATTTTCCAGAAAATTAATCTGTATTTTGTTCCAGCTGTCGTGGTCGGTAACCAGTTCGCGTTCTTGTAATTCATCAAAAAGTGTTTGGGCAACCGCCTCGAAATCGTCCCGGCCCAGATAATCCAAATCGGCATCAGCAATAATTCTTTCCAGATGGGTGGTCGGGCTTTGCGGTATTCTGGTGGCCTTTATCATGCCACAGATAACCTCAATTTGGCTATGATTGTAACCAAAATTCGGCAACGATACCCGGGCAAGTCGGCAACTTTCTGCTTCATGTTCGTTGTAAGTGATTATAAAGCCTATGTCATGGTAAAGCGCAGCCGTTTGTATCAATATCAGCGTTTCACTATCATTTATGCCCTCTGCAACGGCCAGTTGCAGTGCAGCATTGGTTACGTCAATTGTATGATGCACACCATGATAATAGAGCGAATCTGATAAATTCTCGTCAAGTTTATCAAAAACATAGTTTTCTGCTTTCTGAATATCCATTTACTGCCAGTTTTTTTGCCCTATTGCCTTTCGTGTATTTATGGTGCAAATATTGTCACAAATTTTATTCAAATAATCCAAAGCTGTTTCTTTTTTACTACAATCAGTACAAATTTTGTGCTAAACCGGCTCTAAAATTGGATTTTGAAGGATTTTCGTTATTTTTGATTAAATTCAGAAGTGCAGGTAAGCAGTGCCCGCCACAACCGGAAACGCCTGCCATGTTTGGAGGCCAGGCAAACTAAGGTTATTATTACACCGCCAATTTAATTTATTAACCAAATGACTGACTAATTCTGCCCGTTTTATGAAATTTGATTTTAGTGACTTAGCGCAGAAAACCCTTTTTACCTTTTTAGTATTCAGGTTTCTTAGAACCTATTATGATACAGCAAAAAGGTTTCCTGAGAAGGATATGCTGCTGAAGCGGGGCTGGCTGTATGTAATTCCGGTTATTGTTATTTCGCAGCTTCCCTGGTTCAGATTTTTCAAATACCATTTCTACGAAATCTTCGTACTGATAGGGTCTTTCTTTATATATAAGGCCAGATACAACCGTAGCACCAATGTTTTATGGACAGCGGTTTTTCCGCTGGCAACTGTTTTTATTGCCAATGGTTTGCTGAGGCTGGTAGCACGGTCCTTTTTTAATGAATACTCTGAACTGTTTGACATTGCTCAGGGTTTTGCCGTTTGCTGGATGATTGGCTTTGGTTTTTATGCCCACAAGCAAAACAAAGTTGAGTTGCAGCAAAGGCAGAAAGCAGAAGAAGAACGCCTGCGCAACGAAGCCAAAAAGCTAGAGCTGGAATATCAGGTTGCCCAAAGAACAGCCGAGTTGCTAAAACAGAAAGAAGCGCTGGAAGAAACCGTTGAAGAGCTGATATCTACCCAGAAACAACTGGTGCAGGCAGAAAAAATGGCATCGCTCGGTGAACTGACGGCCGGAATTGCGCATGAGATACAGAATCCGTTGAATTTTGTGAATAACTTCTCTGAACTAAGTGTTGAATTGGCCAAAGAACTGCAAGAGGAACTGGAAAGAGACGAGCAGGACAAAGACCTGATTGCCGATTTGGTGAGCGACCTGGTGCAGAATCAGGAGAAAATTAACCATCATGGCAAGCGCGCGGCCAGCATAGTGCGCGGTATGCTGCAACACAGCCGGGCAAGCACAGGCCAAAAAGAAGAAACCGATATAAACGACCTGGCCGATGAATACCTGCGGTTGTCTTACCATGGGTTGCGTGCCAAAGACAAAACCTTCAATGCCGATTTTAAAACTCACCTGGACCCCGATGTGCCTAAGGTAAATATTATTCCGCAAGATTTTGGCCGGGTGTTGCTTAACCTTTTCAACAACGGTTTTTATGCCGTGCAGGAAAAAGCCAGGCAAAACCTGAACGGTTACAAGCCCACCCTTGAGGTAATAACCCAGATGAATAAAAAAGACAATGAAATAATTATTCGTGTAAAAGACAACGGAACCGGAATACCCGAGAGCGTAAGGAACAAGATTTTTCAGCCGTTTTTTACAACCAAACCTACGGGGCAGGGCACAGGGCTGGGCTTATCGCTGGCTTTTGATATTATCAGCAAAGGGCATGGCGGAACACTGGACGTAACGTCTGTTGAAGGAGAAGGAACCGAATTTCTGATTACAATACCGGTTGGGTAAAAAAATATCCGGGTATAGTCAACTCACCAATCGTTAAATCAAAATTAATCCAATACTCAATTTTAAAGAGATAGTTTTTTACCCTGCATGAAGCATATATACCTGTTGTTTATAGTTTTTGTAGTTTTTCAGAGTCAGGCTCAGAAAAAAATAGTTTTTAGCCCTGTAGACGATATTCCTGAAATTGGTGTTGGCCTGGCGAATCACTGGAAGTGGCACGCCGGCGATAACAAGTTATGGGCAAAGCCTGATTTTAACGACAGCTTATGGAACAAAATAACGGTTCTTGAGTCGATGAATGACCATCCGGATCTGGCTAAGGCGAAAATTGCTTGGTTGAGACGCCCGATGCAGGTAACCAAAGAATTTGTAAATAAGCCATTGACGCTCATTGTAAACCAGATGGGCGCATCTGAAATTTATCTTGATGGCGTATTGCTTCATAAACTGGGGGTAGTTAGTACCGACCCTTCTAAAGAAAAAACACAAGCCTATGCCACTGCACTGCCTATTAACATGGCCGATACCAATATACATGTGCTGGCAGTTAGGTACTCGTTTTCTGGCAATAATTTCTTTTATCCGGGCACCAGCTCGCAGATATTTGGTTTGAAGATTTTTAAAACACAAGACATCGGCAATTTTATAGAGAGAAAATCGCATCGGTCTCTTGGGTTTAATTACCTGTTTGCCGGGGTGTTTCTTGTTTTTGCCCTTTTGCATTTCCTGTTTTTCGTCTCAAACCCTGTCAAGAAAGTTAGCCTCAGCCTAGGTCTTACCATGTTGTTTCTTACCATAGGCTTTTTTCTTCGCGGTTTTGAGCAGATTCAAACCGATATTTCTAATAGAGAGATACTGAGCCTTATTACCCTGACGGCCACCTACCTGGGCATTTTGCTGATTAACGTTTCGTTGTATCAGTATCTCAATCAGAAATACGGCCCAATTTTTTATGCTGTGGCTTTATTGGTTACAGGCGGCCTATTGTGCAATATTTTTGCCATAGAATTGCCTTTGTATGTTGAGGTATGGTTGCCTTTTCTGCTGTTGTTTGTTGATTTCATCAGAGTTAGTATTCTGGCAGAAAAAAGAGGAGACTCTAACGCTAAAGTACCCATTTACTCGCTTGTGGTGGTAGCCTTTAGTGCGGCAGCCGGTGTTATTACGTTAATGATAGGTGGTTTTTCGGGTGCCGGATCAGATAGCGTTGTGTTAACCATAGGCCTGTTTATCATTGTGATTATGTTTTTCAGCATACCCATCGGGCTTTCGCTGTCGCTGGTAAGAGAGTATTCAAGAACGCATAAGTCTCTGACCAGAAAACTCATCGAAATTGAAGAACTATCGGCAGAAAACCTGGCTCATGAGCAGGAGAAACAACAGATACTGACCGCCCAGAACGAAATGCTGGAAAAGCAGGTAGCAGAACGCACAGCCGAACTGGCCAGGTCGCTGGATGATTTGAAAAAAACACAGACCCAGCTGATACAAAGCGAAAAGCTGGCATCCTTGGGAGAACTCACCGCCGGAATAGCCCATGAGATTCAGAATCCGCTTAATTTTGTCAATAATTTCTCTGAACTGAGCAAAGAACTGATTGATGAGCTCCAGGAAGAACGCGCCAGACCTGAACGAGACGAAGCGCTGGAAGAAGAATTGTTAGGCGACATTGCCCAGAACCTCGAGAAAATTAACCATCATGGCAAAAGAGCCAGCAGCATTGTGCGGGGTATGCTTGAGCATTCGCGCTCAAGTGCAGGCAAAAAAGAACCGACAGACTTAAACGCCATGGCCGAAGAATACCTTCGGCTGGCGTATCATGGGATAAGGGCTAAAGACAAGAGCTTTAACGCCGATTTTAAAACAGACCTGGATGCCAACCTGCCCAAAGTGCCGGTTATTGCACAGGATTTTGGCCGGGTATTGCTTAATCTTATCAACAATGCCTTTTATGCCATTAAAGATATGGAGGGTAAGGGGCAGGTAATTGTACAGACCCGGCAAATAGGCAACCAGATTGAAATAAAAGTAACAGATAATGGGGTGGGCATACCAGACGCCTTAAAAAGCAAGATTTTTCAGCCGTTTTTTACTACCAAACCTACAGGGCAGGGTACGGGTCTGGGGCTGTCGCTGGCGTATGACATCATTACCAAAGGCCACGGCGGAACCCTCAATGTAGAAACAAAAGAAGGAGAGGGAACAACGTTTGTTATCAAATTGCCTTATCTTTGACATAATAATTAATAGAATAACCCGGTAAAAATGAAAATTTTAGTTGTTGACGACGAAGAAGACGTAAGAACATTATTTCAGCAGCGCTTTCGAAGAGAGATACGTTCTGGTGAGTTTGAGTTTGCTTTCAGCGGCTCAGGAGAAGAAGCGCTTACGTATCTGGAAGGGCAGGATTTAGAGGCTATTCTTATTTTGTCAGACATCAACATGCCGGGCATGAGCGGGCTTGAGCTACTCAGGCAAATACGGTCTGAATCGCCCAAAGCACCGCCAACTGTGATGATGATTACTGCTTATGGAGACGAGCAAAGTCATGCCCAGGCCATGAGCCTTGGGGCGAACGATTTCCTGACCAAGCCTTTGGATTTTGCAGAATTAAAACAAAAACTTAAAAGCTCGATATGAACGCCAAAATAATGGTAGTGGACGATGAGGCAGATTTGGAAACGCTCATCAAACAGAAATTCCGTAGACAGATTCGAGAGAAAACCTATGAGTTCAGCTTTGCACAAAATGGTGTGGAAGCTCTGAAGATATTGCAGGAAGCACCGGATATTGATATGATACTGAGCGATATCAATATGCCGGAAATGGACGGCCTCACGCTGTTGAGTAAGATTTCAGACGTAAACCCGCTTTTGAAAGCTGTTATTGTATCTGCCTACGGCGACATGGACAACATCAGGGTGGCAATGAACCGGGGCGCTTTTGATTTCCTGACCAAGCCCATTAACTTTGAAGACCTGGAGCTTACCGTTGAGAAAACCATCAAGCACGTGATTCAGTTACGGCAGACACTACAGGCCATCAAAGAAAACAACATTCTTAAAATGTATGTAGATGAAACCGTGCTGAAATTCATGAACAGCCACGAGTTTGAGACCTCGCTCACGGCCAACGAAACCATAGAGGCTACCGTAGTTTTTATTGATATATGCGGGTTTACATCTATTTCAGAGAAAGAAACGCCCGATACTGTGGTGAACCTCATCAACAAATATTTTGATGTAATGGTGAAGGGTATCATAGAGCAGGGTGGCTACGTTGATAAATTTATGGGCGATGCCGTAATGGCTGTTTTTAAGGGAGATTACCACCTAGACCGCGCCATTGAAGCATCTCTGGCGGTGCGGTCGGCCATTGCCAAAATTGAAGAGGTATTGCCTAATCATGCTACTTATACGCCTAAGGTTTCAATTGGTGTAAACACCGGCGAGATGATATCAGGCAACATCGGGTCGGCTTCTTTGCGCCGCCTTGATTACACAGTAATTGGCGACACCGTAAACACTGCCCAGCGCCTGCAGGCAGCAGCCAAACCAAGCCAGATTATCATCAGCCAGGCTACCTACGAAAAAGTGAAGGAGTCTTTCAATTGCCAGGAGGTAGGCGAAACCAGCCTTAAAAACAAAGCCCAGGCGGTTAAATTGTATGAGGTAGTTGCATAAGGTTGCCTATATCTGCTTTTGCTTATTTGTTTTATTGCCAGATGTTTAGCGGCAAATGGGTTGTTTCTTGCAGATTTTGTTGATAATCAGTTAAATTTTAAAGAACATACGGAACGAGCAGCCCTTATTTGGGGTTATTAATTAAAAAAATAAGAATAGCATCTTGGTTATTTTGGTTGTATCTTTGCAGTTTAATTTTTAGAATCTAAAAGAGTACACAAACCGTCTGTAGTCAAGTATCATTTAAAATAAAGCTTAAAAAATGCTCACTATCAGTAATTTACACGCGAGAATTGAGGAGAAGGAAATATTACGTGGAATAAATTTTGAAGTAAAACCCGGCGAAGTTCATGCCATTATGGGGCCAAACGGCTCGGGTAAAAGTACGCTTGCTTCTGTTCTGGCAGGTAGAGAAGACTATGAAATAACCAGCGGTACCGTTGAATTTAACGGTAAAGATTTACTAGATATGTCTCCTGAAGAAAGAGCCGCAGAAGGCATCTTTCTTGCATTTCAGTACCCGGTTGAAATACCCGGCGTAACCACCATTAATTTCCTGAAAACTGCTCTGAACGAAATCCGTAAATATAACGGGCAGGAGTCGCTTGATGCCGCGCAGTTTCTGAAAAGAATGAAAGAAAAAGCGAAGCTGGTAAAAATTGACGACACCCTGCTGAAACGCTCATTGAACGAAGGGTTCTCTGGCGGTGAGAAAAAACGTAACGAGATTTTCCAGATGGCCATGCTTGAGCCGCAGCTTTGTATTCTTGACGAAACCGACTCTGGCCTTGATATTGACGCACTCAGAATTGTAGCCGAAGGTGTTAATAAACTAAGAGACGAAAACCGCTCTTTTATTGTAGTTACGCACTATCAGCGTCTGCTTGATTACATCGTACCAGACTTTGTACACGTTCTATACAAAGGAAGAATTGTTAAAAGTGGCACCAAAGAACTGGCCCTTGAGCTGGAAGAAAAAGGCTACGACTGGATTAAAGCCGAGGTTGATTCGCTTGAAGTAGCGTAAGTATCAGTTATGATAACCGTTCAGGTATCCGGCAGTCTGCAACCCGCAGGTCATTATGCACACGCCGTTGTGAGCAACGGTCTTGTTTTTACATCGGGCATATTACCCATTAAAATTAAAACTTCTGAAAAGCTGCCTGTTGAATCCGGAATTGAAGAACAGGCCGCCGTGGTTTTTGATAATCTGAAACAAATACTGGCAGAAGCCGGAAGCGATGCCACCAAGGTTGTGAAAACAACGGTGTACATTACAGACGGAGACCACTGGGGAGTTGTTAATCAGCTTTATGCCACTTTTTTCGGAAACCACAAACCTGGCCGGTCTATCATTCCTGTTAAAGAATTGCATTTTGGTTATCAAATAGAATTAGAAGCAGTAGCAGAATTATAAGATGAGTTCTATAGAAAATAAAGATTTAAAAAATCAGTTAATGGCTGATTTTCAGACCCTTGAGGCGCAACTGAACGGCAAGAGTGTTTTGCCTGTAAACCAGTTACGTATTGAGGCCATGAAAAACTTTGACAGGCTGGGTTTTCCCACTATCAAGCATGAAGAGTGGAAATACAGCAATGTTTCAGCGCTTACCAAACAAAATTATAATTTTGATGCGGGTTCTGATTTCAGCGATAAAGACTTACAGGATATTCACCTGCCTAATCTGAAAGGTAACGTTCTGTATTTTATAAATGGTGTTTTTCATGCCGAACTGTCTAAAATAGAAAGCCCTGGCGAACACCTGCAAGTGGTACCTTTTGCCGAAGCTCAGCAAAAAATGCCTGAAATAGTTAATCAGTATTTCGGGCAGTATGCCGACTACAAGAATGATGCTTTTACAGCCCTGAACACTGCCTTGGCAAAAGATGGCGTTGTGGTATATATAGCAGACAATAAAACGCTTGAAGAACCGGTTATTCTACGGTTTATTGGTGATACCCGCAAAGAAGACGTAGGAGCGCACGTACGGAACCTGATTGTAGTAGGTAAAAATGCAGAGGTAAAAATTGCAGAAGCCTACCGCACAATTGGTGATAACAGATACTTTATAAATACTGTTACCGAGTTTGTGCTTTTCGAAGATGCCCGCGCCGACTACTACAAAGTACAGAACGAAAGCGACAAAGCGCATCATATTGGTACTACACAGGTGTATCAGAAAGATAAAAGCTATTTCTATGGCGCTACGGTTACCGTTAACGGTGGCTTTGTAAGAAATAACCTGAATATTGTGTTAGATGGCGAACACATTGAAAGCCATCTTTTTGGTTTGTATGTACCCAGCGGTAAGCAACACATAGATAACCATACACTGGTAGACCACCGGAAACCTAACTGCCAGAGTAACGAGCTGTATAAGGGTATATTGATGGAGAAGTCAACCGGGGTGTTTAATGGTAAAATATTTGTGCGTGAAGATGCGCAAAAAACAAATGCGTATCAGAACTGCCGCAACGTGGTTACGTCTGACGAGGCCACTATGAATACCAAACCACAGCTGGAAATATGGGCCGATGACGTGAAGTGTTCGCACGGTACTACCACCGGTAAACTGAATGACGAAGCCATTTTCTACATGCAGTCGCGCGGGATTCCCAAAAACGAAGCGATACGTTTGCAGTTACTGGCCTTTGCCGAAGATGTGGTATCTCAAATCAAGATAGATTCAATCAAAGAATATCTGGAAGGTCTGATTACCGAAAAACTCGGTGTATTAAGCAAGTAAGATACAGCTTTTTATATAAAAAATACCCGGTGCACCTAAGCCCCGGGTATTTTTGTGGGCAGGGGTTTGGTGTGTATCAGAGCCCCTGTAAAATCTTTACCTAACGTTGCAGGTAATTCTCAATCTTGGTAAGAATTTCTTTCTGCCGGTACGGTTTCGGCAGGTAATCATCAAAGCCTGCTTCTTCCAGGGAAGAAGAGTCTTTCAGAAACACATCGGCCGTCAGGGCAATAATAAACGGCTGGTCGGTTTCCTGATAAATTTCCCTGATAAGTTTAGAGGTCATGATACCATTTATACCCGGCAACTGAATATCCATAAAAATCAGGTCATACTTGTTTTTTCTGGCTTCTTCAACGGCTTTTTCTCCTGTTTCAACAATATCAAAGTTATCCATTACCCCTTCCAGTATCCGTTTCAGAATCTTCTGGTTAAACTCGTTGTCTTCAACTACCAGTACGCTATGGTTAGCCAGAATTTTAGTTGGCTTAGTTTCCTGCTTTTGTACCTGCTTAATGCCGATATCGTTTTTAAATATCCATTTCTCAACCATTTTCATTAAGTTTTTCAACTTTAATGGTTTTATTAGCACTTCTTTGTATCCCCATTTCTCGCACGATTTAGCCTCTTTCTCATGGCTGTACGACATAGCCAGAACCGGCACACTTTCAGGGATACCCATTTCATGCAAATAACGGATGGTTTCTTCCATCTTGCCATTTACCTGCATAGAATCAATAAGTATCATTGAAGGCAGTTTTATCGGAATCTTAAAGAAACCCTCTACCGTGCTTGACGATATCAGCTCCAGCTTTTTATCTTTAAAATACTGGTTGAAGGTTTCAACGGCTTGCTCTGCATTTAACGACCAGATACAGGTATCGGCATTGGCGTACTTGTTAAACAAGTCGCCCATCAGAATAGGCCGGGAGTCGGTGTTTTCGTATGGAATTTCAAAGAAAAATTCGGCACCATGGCCGGCTTTGCTTTTTACGCCAATTTCACCGCCCATCATTTCGGTCAGGCGTTTACAGATAGCCAGCCCAAGGCCTGTACCGCCCGAATGCTTGTTGGTTAGTTGCTTGAAGCGGTCAAAGATAAGCTCTTGTTCGCCGGCTTCAATACCTTTGCCCTGATCTATTACCTTACAAGATAACGTGGGTTTGCCGTCTTTAATAATTGCAGATACCTTGATAGTAACCCAGGCGCCAACCGGCGAAAATTTAACGGCGTTAGAAATAAAGTTAAGCACTATCTGCCGCAGCCGGTTGCGGTCGCCTTTAACATACACCGGCAGATTAGGGTTAAGCATAACCCTTAACTGTATGCCTTTTTCAAGGGCAGTGGCATAGAAAACATCTACGCAGTCGTCAAATAACTCAACTGTCGAGAAAACCTCGGGCTGAATTACCAGTTCTCCGGCCTCAATCTTTGAATAATCAAGGATATCGTTAATCAGCGAAATGAGGCTTTCGCCGCTTTTCTTAATTATATTTACCAGTTCAAACTGTTCGTTAGAAAGCGCCGTGTTCTCAAGCAGACTCACAGCCCCGATAACGCCGTTCATGGGGGTGCGTATTTCGTGGCTCATGTTAGCCAGAAAAGTGGTCTTCATCAGGTTGTCGCGGCGTTCTTTTTCAGCCAGATGAATCAGCTGATGGTTAATATCCTGCAGGCGTTCTTCTACCTGCTCTTCAATGGTTACATCTTCAAAAATCCATATCCGGCCCGAATACCTGTTTACGTGTATCAGCTGCGTAATTACATTGTAGGTGCGGTTTATAGGGGCGGCAAATTTCCAACGCCAGCGGTCTATTGAGTTAGAGAACATCAGTTCCTGCATCCGGTTTTGAACTTCCTCTTTGTTCTGCAGTTTGTTAAGCAGGTTGCTGAATCCCTCTGCTATGGTTTGCGAGGTAATTGGCACATCAGAAGACAACCCGAACAAATCATAGGCTTTGGTGTTCATAAATACGCCATTGGCGCTTTCATCAACAAATACAATGGGTATGGGGCTTTTACTCAGAATAGACTCAAAACGTATGTTCAGTTCAGTGAGTTCGGTGGTGGTCTGGTAGGTAGATACAATTTCTTCAAACCGTATCTTGCTCAGCAAAGAAAAATAACGGTATCCGTTATTGATTGGCGTATCTGGCTGGCAGACTTTTACCAGCAAACCAGAGGTATGATCGGTTTTAATGGTCTGTACAATCACTTTCTTTTCAGTTTCTTCAAAACTGAAAAGGCCTTCGGTATCTTCAATTACTTTAAAGTTGCAATCGAGCATATCCTGAACCTGGAGGAAGGGAATATTGCGCCCGACCAGCTGAAGGTCTGATGAATGCGTTATAACAGCTTTATTGGGCTGAGGGAAATTAACGTAGTAGAATTTATCGGCAATATCGAGTTTTTTTAATGACTGAAACAAAACGTTCATCATTTTGTCGAAGGTATTCTGAATACCTATCGTGCTTTTAAAAAACCTGACATATTTATTTGCCCAGATGATTTGTTCATCCGGCTCAATAACCTGAGAATTGTTTTGTAGGCTCATAATAGCGAATTGCCTGAGATATATGACATCGTGCTGCAACAAAGATAACAAAAACCAAGCCAAGTAATATCTTAAAAATGCATAAACCTTCTGACATTAAACGCAAGGAGTGGTATTTGCCAACTGAATCAATAAAACAGTTACTATAAGTAACTTATAAAGCGAAACGGCCTGAAGATACCTGCCACCTGAGGGCCATATTTGGTGGCAAGCCTACAGCAAAAGACTATTAATTTAAACTGGTATATTCTTCTTTGATGATGCTGATGAAATCGGTTATCTCCGTAACCAGAGCCCGGGTTTCATCGTTGGCAATATTAAAGGCGGCGTCATTTTTTGCCTTATACTCAAAGGCCTTCATTTTGTCTGACAAATGAATACCGCCAACAAAACCCACAGCCGAGCTGATGGCATGTATTTTTTTTACGAGCCTGTCTTTATCTCCATCATTAAGCGCCTCTTGTATTTCTGCCATTTCTTCGGGCATCAGGGCTAGAAAATCGCCCATTACTTCAGACAGATATTCTGCTGTATCGTAGTTCTCTAATAAAAATTCTTTGTCCAGAACCGGGTTAAACTGATGTGCTTCTAACATATGGATTATTTGGGACGGATAATGCCATTAAAAGTTATAAAATTGAATGAATGAACGCAAAAACTTATAGTTTTTACAGCAAAAACAAGTGAATGAGCGGTGTTTTCATGATTAGATACAAATGTATTAAATTTAACGTAAAGAACCTGCATGATATTTACGAAGATATGCAGAGGGGGTAAGCTGGGTGCGGTTTTTAAATTGCCTGTTAAAGTTGGAAACGTTATTGAAACCATTGGCAAAGCAAACTTCAAGCACGCTCATGTTACCACTCTGGAGCATCCGGCAGGCATGGCCGATACGGATGTCGTTCAGAAATTCCGAGAAGGTCCGGCGGGTACGCAGCTTAAAAAACCGGCAGAAAGCATTGGTTGTCATGTTTGCTATGTTTGCTACTTCGTCAAGGCTCACGTCCCGTTCATAATTGCGCATCAGAAACTCAAACACATCGTTTATACGTTGGTTATCGGTTTCTTTTAATGTGCCTTGGTAAGCAATGCTAGACAAATACTCTTTGGCCGTTGATGCCCAGATAGCATTGAGTATTTCAAGAAAGGTAAGCAGTTTTTCGAATCCTTTTTTATGTGCAATTGACTGAACCAGGCCGGTGAGTGCATTGGCCTGCTGGTTTCTGATTCTAAAGCCTCTTGAGGCTTCTGTCAGTAAAGTTTTCAGGTGCTGGGTTTCTGGTATATCAAAGAAGGTTTCGCCCAGAATATCTCCTCTGAAATATACCGACACCGAGTGTGCCCGTAATTTTTCTGAATAATACTCGGCATCATTACGAAAAACATGCGGCAGGTTACTACCCAGAAAATAGAGGTCAAAAGGTTGGAAACGGTCTACGTTGTCGCCCACAAACTGGGTGCCTGTGCTTTCAAGCATCAGGGTTATCTGCCATTCGGGATGAAAATGCAGGGTGTCATAAAAATGCGGTATGTCGTCTACCTGTACACGAAACGACTCCGTTTCTGTTTTGGGGATTCGGAATAACAGGGGCTTCATAGAAATTGCTGAATGTCGATTCAGTAGTGCCGGATTGGCTTTTTGGCCCGAACATCCGGTTCGTGGCTAAATACGGAATCGTGTTTGTTAAATAATCTGATAACTACCGATACTGATAATAAATACTAATTTATCTGTATTTGTTGTAACTGGCAAATATATGGGGTAAAAAAGTATAAGTAATAGCAAAATGAGGATAGGTTTTTATGCAATTGAAATACTAGCTTTGTATCCTGAAAACAGAATTATTCATTTTATATACTCGTAAGTTATGAAACCAAACTGGACAGGCGTATATCCGGCCGTTACCACTAATTTTTTTCAGGACGAAAGTCTGGACCTGAAAACCTTTGCATTTAATATTGAAGAACAGATAAAGGCCGGTGTGCATGGCATTATTATTTGCGGTTCGTTAGGCGAAAACGGTACCCTGACCAAAGATGAAAAGCTGACCCTGCTTGATACTGCCAAAAATACAATTGCCGGCCGTGTGCCGTTGGTAATTTGTATTGCAGAGTGTATCACCCGCGAGGCCATTGCCTTCGCCAAAGAATGTGAGCGCGCAGGTGCAGAAGGTTTCATGCTGTTGCCGCCGATGCGTTACCCGTCTGATGACCGCGAAACTTTGCATTACCTGCACCGTGTAGCTGATTCAACAGATTTACCGGTAATGGCGTATAATAACCCACTTGCCTACAAGACCTTTATTTCTATACCGATGTTTCATGAGCTGGCGGCTAATCCGCATTTTGAAGCCATGAAGGAGTCGACAGGTGATATCAGATACATGACCGATATCATCAACGAATTTGGTAACCGTTTCAAAATACTTTCAGGTGTTGATGACCTGGCTTTTGAGAGCCTTGTGATGGGCGCTGATGGCTGGGTGGCCGGTCTGGTAGATGCGTTCCCGCGTGAAACCGTAGCTATTTATGAACTGGTAAAACAAGGCCGCATTGAAGAGGCCAGAGCTATTTACCGCTGGCACTTCCCGTTGATGCACCTGGATGTATCAACCAAGTTTGTACAGAATATCAAACTAGCCGAAGTAGCCACAGGCCTGGGTACTGAATGGGTGCGCGAACCACGCCTGCCATTGGTAGGTGAAGAGCGCGAACGTGTACTGAAAGTTATTAATGATTCACTGGCTAACAGACCTGTTTTACCACAATTCTGATTGAAGCTATGACCAAGACATTTTTTTGTATAGATGCCCACACCTGCGGCAACCCTGTGCGGTTAGTGGCTGGTGGCGGGCCGGTGTTAGAAGGTGCGAATATGTCAGAAAAACGCCAGCATTTCCTACGCGAATACGATTGGATTCGCAAAGGATTGATGTTTGAGCCTCGCGGACACGACATGATGTCGGGCAGTATTCTGTATCCGCCACATGACCCCGCCAACGATGTTGCTGTGCTTTTTATTGAAACCAGCGGTTGCCTGCCCATGTGTGGGCATGGCACCATTGGTACCATTACCATAGCCGTTGAACATGGGCTTATTCAGCCTAAAAAGCCTGGTTTTATAAGAATGGAAGCCCCGGCGGGTCTGGTTCAGATTGAATACAAGCAGGAAGGAAACAAGGTGAAATATGTAAAGCTGACCAACGTGGCGTCGTTTCTGGCTGCTGAGGGCATTGAAGTTGAATGCCCCGAGCTAGGCACCCTGAAAGTAGATGTAGCCTACGGTGGCAACTACTACGCCATTGTTGATGTGCAGAAGAATTTTCCGGGTCTGGAGCATTTCAAGGCCGACCAGCTGATTGCCTGGGCCAGAGTGCTGAGAGAGCGCATCAATGCCAGCCATAGCTTTGTGCATCCTGAAAACCCGACTATCAATGGCCTGAGCCACATTGAGTGGACAGGCGCAGTAATAGACCCGACCTCAACCGCGCGCAATGCTGTTTTTTATGGCGACAAAGCCATTGACCGCTCGCCGTGTGGTACAGGCACATCAGCCCGGATGGCACAATGGGCCGCCAAAGGTAAACTAAAAGCCGGAGACGAGTTTGTACATGAAAGCATTATTGGCAGCAAGTTTATTGGCCGCATTGAAGGCACCACCAAAGTAGGAGATTTTGACGCCATTTACCCAAGCATTGAAGGCTGGGCCAGAATTTATGGCAACAATACCATTACCATTGACGACCAGGACGATCCTTACGCTTTTGGTTTTCAGGTAATTTAATACCAATACTAAATCCATACAAGATTTTCTAGATCCACACAACACACACATAAACAGAGAAAAAATTACGATATTTAAGGATACCCCATCGGGGTATCCGGTTTGTATTCAGTTTTTTTCTCTTTTTGAAATTTAAGTAAGGCGGGTTATTCGATCAAAAAGCCAAGCCTGCCGCATTCAATTGAAAAATTATCCAAAATGGCATCAAAAATAAACGCACCGCAGGTTGTTATCATTGGTGGTGGTATAATAGGGTTATATTCGGCCTACTATCTGCAACAAAAAGGGCATAAAGTAACCATTATTGAGCGCACCGGCGGCGCCGATGGCTGTTCTTTCGGCAATGCAGGTATGATAGTACCCAGCCATTTTATACCACTGGCTGTGCCAGGTATGATAGAAAAAGGCATCCGCTGGATGTTCAATTCTGAAAGTCCGTTTTATGTAAAACCACGTCTGAACTGGGATTTGATTTCCTGGGGCCTTAAATTTCAGAAGGCAGCTAATCAGAAACAGGTAGACAAGGCCATACCTGCCTTGCGTGATATCAGCCTGTTTGCCAAAAAATTGTATCAGGACTTCGCCAAAGAAGAAAACAACGATTTCAGCTTTGAAGAAAAAGGCTTGATGATGCTCTGCAAAACTGCCCATACCTTTGAAGAAGAAGCCGAAGTGGCCCAAACCGCCAACAAAATTGGTATTGAAGCCCGGGTGCTTGATGTGAAAACCCTGCACGAAATGGAGCCGGAGGTAAAGCCTGACGTTGCCGGTGCAGTTTACTACCCTGGCGATGCGCATTTGTACCCCAACTTACTGGTAAAAAAACTGAAAGACCTGCTGGCTCAAAAGGGCGTTACTTTTATATATAATACAGAAGTAACAAGCTTTGAAACTGAAAACGGTAAAATTAAGAGCTTAAAGACTGACAATGGCGCAACCCTGGCAACTGATGAACTGATTATTGCAACCGGGTCGTGGTCGCCTTTGTTGGCTAAGCAATTGAATATCAATCTGCCCATGCAGGCAGGTAAGGGGTATAGTACTACCCTTGACCAACCAAAGGGCAAGAAACTGAATATACCATCTATTCTGCTGGAAGCCCGCGTGGCCATTACACCAATGGGCGAAAACCAGATTCGCTTCGGTGGCACAATGGAGATTGGCGGTATCAATCAGGATATTAACATGAACCGTGTCAGAGGTATAATTAAGGCTGTTCCGGAGTTTTTCCCTGATTACCCCATAGCAGTACCACCACAAAGCAAGGTGTGGTCTGGCTTGCGCCCGTGTTCGCCAGACGGCCTGCCCTACATTGGCCGCACCAACAAATATAAAAACCTGATTATTGCCAGTGGCCATGCCATGATGGGCCTCAGCCTGGCGCCGGGTACCGGAAAACTGGTTCAGGAAATTGTAGATAATGAAAAAACAAGCATAGATATATCGTTATATAAGCCGGAAAGATATGACTAACCAGGCACACTTGTTTGAACTGGAGGCAGGCGTTACATACCTGAACGGCGCCGCCTATGCACCCATGCTGAAAAGCGCGGTTGCCAAAGGCATGGATGGTATGATGATGAAGGCCGCAAGACCTTTCACTATTAATCCGCAAGTCCATTTTGAGCCTGCCGAAAGAGTACAGAAACAATTTGCCCGGTTACTGAATATCGATAACCCTCAAAGAGTGGCAATCATTACGGCGGCGTCTTATGGCATGGCTGTGGTAGCGCGTAATCTGCATCGTTTGCCCGGTATATCAACCAAAAAACACATTCTGCTCATACAAGACGAGTTCCCTAACAATGTTTACGCCTTTGAAAGGGCTAGCCAGGAGTTATCGTTGCAGTATAAAACTGTAGCCAGACCAGATGAGGCCGCTAACCGAGGGCAGCTATGGAACGAAAACATACTGAACAGCATCAATCATGAGACCGCCATGATTGTTATACCCCACATACACTGGATTTACGGCGTCAGGTTTGATCTGGCCGCGGTTGCAGAACGTTGTAAGGAGGTTGGCGCTTTGTTAATAGTAGATGCCACGCAGTCGGTAGGGGCAATGGCATTTGATGTAAAGACCATACAACCCGATGCCGTTATTTGTGCCGGATACAAATGGTTGCTTGGCCCATATAGTGTAGGACTGGCTTATTTTGGTGAGTTTTTTGATGATGGCGTGCCGGTGGAGGAGTCATGGCTAAACCGTGCCGATAGCGATAAATTTGCCCAACTGATTAATTACCAGAAGGCCTACAGGCCGTTTGCGCAAAGATATAACGCTGGCGAATACTCGCAGTTTATTCAATTACCGATGCTGGAAGAATCCCTCAATCAGATTCTGGCGTGGGGAGTAGACAATATTCAGCAATATTGTAAAAGCATTACCCAAAAACCCCTCGAGGCATTGATTGGTATGGGCTGTAGTATGGAAGCCGAAGGCTACCGGGGGCATCATTTATTAGGGTTAAGCCTGCCAGCGGGTGTAGATAATGCCAGTTTTACTGAAAAATTACTTCAAAACAAAATCATCATTTCTAACAGAGGAGTAGCCGTCCGGGTTTCGCCGAATGTCTATAATACTGAAGACGATATGTGGGCGCTGGTGGAGTGCTTAAACCCCTAGCCCCTGAAGGGGAACTTTAAAACCTGATTAGGCATAAAACAACAAAAAAGAACTTCTGAAAGAAGTTCTTTTTTGTTGTAATTAGTTCCCCTTTAGGGGCTAGGGGCAAATCCCCCTTTAGGGGTTAGGGGCAAGTTCGCCTTCCCACTTAGCCACTATGGCGGTTGCTACGGCGTTGCCTGCTACCGAGGTGGCAGAGCGGCCCATATCCAGTAGCCAGTCAACGGCAAAAAGCAGAATAAGGCCTTCGGCCGGGAGATTAAATAATGACATGGTTCCGGCAATTACTACAAGAGATGCCCTTGGCACACCTGCAATACCTTTGCTGGTTATTAGTAGGGTAAGCAACATGGTTACCTGCTGGCCGATTGATAAATCTACACCATACGCCTGAGCAATAAATCCGGTTGCAAAGGTCATGTACATCATTGAGCCGTCCAGATTGAACGAATACCCCAACGGCAATACAAAACTTACGATGCGTTCAGATACGCCAAATTTTTTCAATTGCTCAATCTGCAAAGGCATTGATGCCTCTGAACTGGCCGTGCTGAAAGATAAAAACAGGGCGTCTTTTACGTAGGTAAGTAATTTCCAGTATTGCACTTTGGCAAACATACAAATGATGGGTAGCACTACCAGTATAAAAAATGCCAGTGTGGCAAAGAAACAGATAATAAGGTAAAGGTATCCGCCTAGTATGCCCAATCCTTTTTGGGCAATAACAGCGGCTACGGCTCCAAAAACGGCATAAGGGGCAAACCCCATCACATAGCCAACAATTTTAAACATCACCTCCGACACGGCATCAAGACCTTTGATGATAATCTTGCCGTGGTCGCCGATAGCAGCGGTGGCAATTCCAAAAAAGATAGAAAACACCACAATCTGGAGTATCTCGTTGGTGGCCAGGGCTTCAAAAAAACTTTGCGGAAAAAGATGCGTTACAAAGTTTTCAAGCGTCATTTTTTTGGTTTCAATGCCGGTGTCAGTTCCGGTCTGCGGCAAAGAAATATCCATCAGCTTACCCGGTTGCAGTACATTAACGGCTACCAAACCGGTAACAAGAGATAATATTGTGGCAAAGTAAAAGTAGCCCAGTGTTTTAGCACCTATTCTGCCAACGGTTTTAAAATCGCCTAGCTTGGCAATACCCACCGTAAGAATAGAAAAAATCAAAGGCCCGATAATCATCTTTATCATGCGCAGAAACACCTTGCTCAGAATATTCAGATACTTGCTCCAATCGTCCAGTGCTGCGGGGTCAGAGGTTAGGTACACATTCATCAGGTACCCTACAAGAATACCGAATGCCATGCCGATGAAGATTTTCCAGGTAATATTTAGTTTCATAATGAAGTTGTATCCCTTTCCCTGAAGGGAAGCATTGTTTAGGTTGTGGTCCGAATAAAATACTCAATAGGGATTTGAGGGGTATCCGGGTCAATTTTATACAATAATGGCTAAAAAATATAAGTACTCAAAATTCGCAGGGGTCTAATATTAATTTAGTTAATGTTTTTCTGCCAAATTTTCAATTTTCTTCTTTAAAAACAGCGTTTGGGTAGCTAATTTTCAAAAAATGGCTACCTGTTTGGTTAATTTGCCTGTTAAGCCGGTTTACAACGCCAGCACGCATTTAGGTGCCTATATATACCTGCATTTTTTTTGAATAATTATCAGATTAAACGGCAGCGCCTGTCATCAGGCTTAAAATACCAGTCAGTACGTATGAAGATTACGGGTTTTTACTCTAAAATTTTCCGTTTGAAACACAGACATTTGTATCGTTCAATCACACACACCTTAAAAATATGTTTACAGTGTTGAAGCAGGGTACCAGCCTGATGCCAGTTCTTTCGTTATTCTTATGGCAGATTTTGCTCATCATGTTTTTATTAATATTGGGCTTGTATATGTGCTACCATTCTGCAAGCAGAAACCGGTAGTTGAAGATAAATAGGTTAATTAAGTAGATTTTTTTATCATAGTGGTTAGGGTTCACGCAAAAGCCGACTCATTTGAGTCGGCTTTTTTGTTTCATTTCTTATTGACGTTTCTGGCACAGAATATTACCATCAACAGAATAAAAATTCATGGCACGGCGTTAATAGTCAGTAGCTTGAGGGTAAAATCACCAAGTCTTGCCGGCCGCAGCTCTGGCGCTTGTTAATGATTGTTAATGATTACCACCCCAACCAACTATTTAATTACTTTTTGCATCTAATAGCTATTAAACGAAAACGAATAATACAATGCAAACAACAGCCATAAATATTATACCTGCTTTTAATTGGAAAAGAGGTATAGCTGCATCGCTGATTCTGGCGGCAGGATTAACACTGAGTGTTACAAAAACCAATGGTCAGGAAGGCAGACGACGCGGAGAGGCAGACGGAGGAAGTAGGGGAGAAAGGGGGGTGGCTGAAAGCCGTGGAAATGACCGTGGCTCTATGAGCAGAGGCGAAAGCCGGGGCTATGGCGGAAGAAGTGAAGGCGGCCCTGCCGAAAGAAGAAACAACGACCGCCCCACCTCTATTGGCGAAGACAGGGGCGGCAGAATGAATGATGGCGAACGCCGTGGGCCGGAAGCAGTTAGGGTTGAACCCCGGGGCGAAAGACCACAACCCGAGTACCGGCCTGAAAGCAGAAGAACAGAAGGCCCAAGACCGGATATAGACCGGGGTGGACGCGGTAATGACGACAGAGACCGAAACAGAGGCAATGACCACCAATGGAGCCGTGGTAATGATGAACGAAACCGCGTTTATGCCGACAGAAACAATAGAAGTTATGATGGCAGGGGCAGATGGGAAGACCGCGGCCGTCGCGATTATGACCGATACGACCGCCGCGGCTATGACTACCGCCGTTTTGATGGCCGCGTGGGCAGCCCAAGCTGGCGATACTATAACCTGCCACGCCGTAACTCGGTGGTAAGGGTATTGCCTACTTCTTGCCTGCCGGTTTATTATGGGGGTATCAATTACCGCTACAACAACGGCATTTATTATCGTCCGTACCGGGATACCTACGTTGTGGCATTTCCACCGGTTGGTTTAAGAATCAGAATATTGCCGGTTGATGTGCAGATATATACTTTCTTTGGTGTGCGTTATCATTACTATAATGGTTCTTATTATCGGCCGGTTGGTTATGAGTACGAGGTAGTGCCGCCTCCGGTTGGGGCATTGGTAGAAAGCATACCTGATGGCTACGAACAGCTGGTAATTGATGGCGAAACCTATTACATTGTTGATGGGGTGCAATACAGAGCCGTTATACACGATGGAGAAATATGGTATGAAGTGATAAAGATTAACTATTGATTTTTTTAGGTTTTACGCTCAGAAAATGTCTTTCTTCCATCAGGAAGAGAGGCATTTTTTTTGGTATTAATGCTTTATCCAGGCATCCAGAACTTTCAGCCAGCCCTTTTTTATTTTCTGGTAATCTTCTTCGCAACGGGTGGTCATTACGGCCGGCAGCATCTTTTTTCTGATAACCGCTCCATTCTGCTCAGGATTTGACCCATACAGCATACAAAGAATATGGTAAAACCGCTGGTGGTCTAAAGAGTGTTCGTCCCACAGCTCCATGTTTTTAAGCGGTACATTCTGCGTTGACTCCCCCATCAGGTAGAAGGCAATGGCGCCGTCCAGCACCGCTCTCGACCCCTTTCTGCTGCCGTCAGCCAGCAGAAAAATTGAAAAGTTATCTACCGTATCTTCTTCTTTACCTGTTACGGGTAAGTCCATCAGATCTATCAGGGCATGACCCATTTCATGATAAAAAATAAAAATGATGGCGTTCATCACCATCTCACGTAACTCGGTCTGGTTGCTGGTTTTGGCCTTAAACAATTCGTAGAGGTAAGATACCATCTCGTAGCAGATGGTTACTTTTCTGGTATTTTGGTCATAAAAGGCATTGCTGGTGCGGCATTCGTCAAAAGTAATGTAGATGTCTTCCGGTAATGCCAGATACCCGTTAATATCGGCCGCTATGGCATCCAGTATTTTGGTGTGTTTAATACCCTCCTGAAAATCTCTGAAAACCGCATCATTGATGTTGTTGTTCCAGATTACTTTTACATCGCCACGGTCAGGCATTTTTGCCTGCTGGGCAATGGCATTCAGGGGGCAGCAATATAGCAATGCAATCAACCAGAATCTCATAAACCGTTAATCTGTTTTGCGGTATATTTCTAAAACGTAAAAAAATAGATTATCGGCATTGCCGTCAAGCATATTTTAGTGAATATTTGTTAAAATGCACCAAAGAAAAGAAATAAGCACTTGTTGCATAAAATGCTGTTATAGACGAAATTTGAGGGAATGACCAATTGGGGTACTAATAAAGAATCAGGAAAAATTCTATCTTTGTTTTGAACACATTCAATAATAGTTATATTTCTTTATTGCCACGGAGTGTTACGAGGTGCCGCGCTGAGTTTCGCTGAGCAATTGAAAGATATCAACTAAAATTAACAACCTTATTACGTCATTCCTGTTGAGGCGGACGGCTAGTCTACGATTAAAAATCTTATGAATGACTATGAAAATATATAATGGCTATCGGATTTTTAATTGTACGAGTTGGAATGATGGGCCGCTTTGCGGACGGCAAGTCTTGCGTTACTTTTTGCAGCCCAAAAAGTAACAACAGAGGTACCTCTAATCTTTGATTATAGAAGTTTAAATCAGGCCTGGTTAAAAGCAACTATCAGACCGGGTTATTGTACAGTTTGAAAAAACTGACATCCTTCCAAACATCAATACAGTAGCAAATCTTGAAATGGGACCTAATTATTGAAATCAACCTCTATATCTATGAAAAACATTTTCTTCAGCCTCATTCTATTAACGCTTTTCCAGACTGTACAAGCGCAAGACCGGGTTTTTGGTAAGGTTGATGCCACGCGGTCTGAGGTAATAGCTCAGAACGGCATGGCTTGTACCTCGCACCCATTAAGCACGCAGGCGGCCATTGAAATTCTGCGGGCAGGCGGCAACGCCATTGATGCCGCCATAGCCGCCAATGCGATGGAAGGTGTGGTAGAACCCCACATGAATGGCATAGGCGGCGACCTGTTTGCTATTGTTTGGGATGCCAAAACCCAAAAACTGTACGGGCTAAATGCCTCTGGCCGTTCGCCTTATGCACTTACACTGGCTGAACTGAAAAAACGTGGCTTAGCGCATCTACCCTCAACAGGGCCATTGCCTGTCAATGTACCCGGTGCTGTTGACGGCTGGTTTGAGCTGCACAAGAAATTTGGTAAACTGCCGATGGAGAAAATACTCTCGCATGCCATTAATTATGGTCGCAATGGTTTTCCAGTACATGGTGAACTGGCCAGCTCGTTGGCCGCAGTGCCAAGGCTTTATGGTAAATTTCCGAATGTAAAAGAGCATTATTATCCAAACGGCACGGTGCCACAAAAGGGCGATATCTTTAAAAATCCTAACCTGGCCAATACCCTTGAGAAAATTGCCAGGGGTGGCCGTGATGCTTTTTATAAAGGTGAGATTCCGAAAATAATAGAGGAATTTATGAAAAAGCAGGGGGGATTTCTAACAGCCAGAGACTTTGCCGACCATACTTCAACCTGGGTTGACCCTGTATCTACCAATTACAGAGGGTATGATGTATGGGAGCTGCCCCCAAACGGGCAAGGCATAACTGTGCTGCAAATGCTGAATATTCTGGAGGGATACGATTTCTCTAA
Organism: Emticicia sp. 21SJ11W-3; assembly: GCF_024138715.1. Classification (GTDB taxonomy): domain Bacteria; phylum Bacteroidota; class Bacteroidia; order Cytophagales; family Spirosomataceae; genus Emticicia; species Emticicia fluvialis. Next base: position 3,708,749 of record NZ_CP092074.1, on the reverse strand, counting down.
AATACCATTTGGCAGTACTGAGCACGTGCATTTGTTTACTGAAGCCAAGAAGCTGGCTTTTGAAGACCGCGCCAAATATTATGCCGACCCTGAGTTTGCCAGAATACCCGTAAAACAACTCATTTCTAAAGAATATGCGGCTGAAAGACGCAAACTGATTGATATAAACAAGGCAGCTAAAACCTTTGATGCCGGTAATCCGGCTTTGAAAGACGGTGACACGATTTTTTTGACGGTAGCCGATAAGGAAGGTAATATGGTTGCCCTGATACAAAGCAATTACAGGGGTTTTGGCTCAGGCATGATGGCCGACGGCCTGGGCTTTATGTTTCAGGACAGAGGGGAGATGTTCAGCCTTACCGAGGGTGAAAACAATACCTATGCGCCCCACAAGAGGCCGTTTCATACCATTATTCCTGCGTTTATAACCAAAGATGGCAAACCTTACATGAGTTTTGGTGTTATGGGTGGGTCTTTTCAGCCGCAGGGCCATGTGCAGATAGTGATGAATCTGGTAGACTTTGGTATGAATCTGCAGGAAGCAGGTGATGCCCCACGTCTGAATCACGAAGGATCATCAGAGCCTACCGGCGAAAGAATGCTGGATGGCGGCATGATAACGATGGAATCTGGCATACCTTATGCAACCATCAGAGGGCTGATGGAAAAAGGCCATAAGGTTGGCTATATACTGGGTATGTATGGCGGGTATCAGGCCATCAGATATGACCCCTTGCGCAAGACCTACACAGGGGCATCAGACCCCCGCAAAGATGGGCATGCGGCAGGATTTTAACGAGATAAGATTAAGAATTTTGATGGGTTCCTCTGAAAAGAGGGACTTTTTCATTTACTCTTAGCTCAATAATGCGATAAGGGCTATTGCTGCTCCTAATAGTATCCAGATAACAAAGAATTTTAATTGCTCTTTTTTCTTCTCTTTTTGTGTCAGTGATTGAAAAGGCTTTAGGTCTTTTTTGAAAGCTCTGATCAGGAAGTATAATCCGCCGGATAAAACGCCAAGCGAAACCAAAAACGCAAGAATGGCTAGTAAGCTAAAGCCTCCGCAGGCCAGTTGACAGGTGAGAATTAATCCGGCGAAAGTGAGCAAAAGACTTAAAAAAAATAATAATGCGTAAGTGATTCTGGAAATACTTTTCGGGTCTTCAGAAACTGTTTTTTTACTTAACAGGCGCGATACGAACCCTTTTCTGGTTTTCTTTTCAGTTACTTTAATAGGTGCGCCATTTTTTTTATTGTTTTCGGTAGCTGTGGTCGTAACCCTCTCTGCCGCGTTGGCGACATATATACTGTGCACCTGATACCCCAGACCTTTCAGATGATTGCCCAGTAAAATAGAAAGAAACAAACTACTGGCCATAATAATGCCTGTACTCATAAGCCTGAATTTACGATGCGCTTCTTTATTGAGTGTACCGGTCTGATGCTGATAGTTGGTCTGAACGAATGTTGTTAGAAACACCAGGCCAAGCACAGAAAGCTCTATAGCCCCCGATGAGAAAACCGGAAGAAAATGATGGCCGATATCAAACCCGATGCTGCATTTCAGTACTTCAAAAATAATAATGAGTAGTATAGCCGTTTTCTGGTTCTGGCTGGCCCATATAGAGATGGCTTTCATATCAGTTAGAAAAAGTTGAAAGACCAATATAACTAAAAGGGTCATAGCCTTAGAAGCCATGACCCTTTTTTATTATTCTGCGGGTGTTTTTTTTATTAATTCGGTCAGCAGGTCAATCCAGGCTTCCGAGTCGTTAAGGCTCTCAACCAATTGCCAGTGTTCACCGCCATGTTCTTCAAAAAGTTCTTTGTATTCTTCACCTACTTCAATGGTGGTTTCCAGGCAATCTGACACAAAAGCGGGCGAAAACGCCAGCACTTTTTTAATATTTTTACCGGCCAACTCTTTTATTACGCTTTCGGTATAGGGCTGTATCCAGGGGTCTTTACCTAATCTGGACTGAAAACAGGTAGAATAGGTGCCTTCTTTAAGGCCCAGTTCTTTTGCCAGCAGCCGGGTGGTTTCAAAGCAGGCAGCGCGGTAACAATGCTGGTTCAGTTCATGAATGGTGTCGCAGCATGAGCCAAGCTGGCAAACATTGCCTATACAATCGCCTTTCCTGATTTGTCGCTCGGGCAGTCCGTGGTAGCTGAACAACACAAAGTCGAAATGTTCTTTTTCAAGATATTTACGACCGTTATCAGCAAATGCCTTAATGAATTTAGGGTGATTATAAAAGTAATTAATAAACTCAATTTCAGGTATTATCTGCCACTGGCCTATTATTCTCATGACTTCTTCATAAACGGACCCGGTGGTTGCCGAAGCGTATTGCGGAAAAAACGGTATGACAATAATTTTGCTCAGACCCATGCTCTGAAACGCTTTCAGGCTCTTTTCAATAGAGGGATTCTGGTAGCGCATGGCCAGTTTTACCACGTAGGTGTCACCCAGAGCCTGCTGCAATTGAATCTCGTTTTTTTCGCCATAGATTTTAAGAGGAGAACCCTGGTCGGTCCACAATTCACGATACACCTTGGCAGACTTTGGAGAACGGAACGGCGCGATAATCAGGTTAACCAGCATCCATCTGGGAATAAAAGGGATATCAATCACGCGACCATCCATTAAAAACTCACGGAGGTATTTTCTGACATCGGGTACTGCGGGCGAATCGGGTGTGCCTAGATTAACAATTAATACACCGGTTTTTTCAAGCATATACAGATAACAATTATAGAAAAGAGTCAGCTCTTTTCAGCAGAGTATTATATTTAAGTGTAAGGTTACTATTAATAATGCTAACTGTAATAAGCATTAAAATGTTTCCGTTATAGCGGAATATTCCCGTGTTTCTTGCGCGGCATGGTGTCTACCTTGTTTTCGAGCATTTTAAACGCTTTCAGCAGTTTTTCGCGAGTGTCTTCGGGCTTTATTACCTCATCAACATAACCTCTGTGTGCCGCCTTATATGGGTTGGCAAATTTATCTGTGTATTCATCAATTTTGTGCTGCAATTCTGCCTGTGGGTCGGCAGCTTCACCTATTTCCTTACGGAAAATAATCTCAGCCGCTCCGGCGGCTCCCATTACAGCAATTTCGGCCGATGTCCAGGCGTAGTTCAGGTCGGCGCCTATGTGCTTGGAGTTCATTACGCAATACGCGCCTCCATACGCCTTACGGGTAATTACAGTAACCCGCGGCACCGTTGCCTCGCTGAACGCATACAATAACTTGGCGCCATGCATAATAATGCCGTTCCATTCCTGATCTGTGCCGGGCAGAAATCCCGGTACGTCTTCCAGTACCAGCAGGGGTATATTAAAGCAGTCGCAGAAGCGTACAAACCTGGCGCCTTTAATACTGGCGTCAATATCCAGCACCCCGGCCAGCACAGCAGGCTGGTTGCCTACAATACCAATACTGCGCCCACCTATACGGGCAAAGCCAATTACTATGTTTTCGGCATAGCTTTTATGAACTTCAAAAAAACTATCTGTGTCAACCAGTTCGTCAATCAGTTCGCGTACATCATAAGGCTGGTTGGGGTTTTCCGGTATCAGGTCTGTTAGTTTTGGTCGCTTTTCGTTTCCGTCTGTTTCATAAACCGCAAAAGGGGGCTGTTCTTCACAGTTTGACGGCACGTAGCTAAGCAGCTTCTTGATGTCGTTGATGCACTGCACCTCATTAGCTGCCACAAAATGCGTAACGCCCGACTTGGTAGCGTGGGTAATGGCACCGCCGAGTTCTTCAGAGGTTACGTCTTCATGGGTAACGGTTTTAACCACATTAGGGCCTGTTACAAACATGTAAGATGTGTTTTCAACCATGAAGATGTAATCAGTTAGGGCTGGTGAATACACTGCACCCCCCGCACATGGCCCCATAATGGCTGATATCTGCGGAATAACTCCTGAGGCACGCGTATTGCGGTAGAAAATATCGGCATAGCCGGCGAGAGAGTTTACACCCTCCTGAATACGTGCGCCGCCTGAATCGTTCAGGCCAATGAGCGGAGCGCCGTTTTTCATGGCCATGTCCATTAGTTTACATATTTTTTCGGCATAAGTTTCAGAGAGCGAACCTCCGAAAACGGTGAAATCCTGTGCAAAAATGTAAATCAGCCTGCCACTTACCGAGCCATAGCCTGTTACCACACCATCGCCCAGATAATATTCTTTGTCCAGGCCAAAATCTTTACTCCGGTGCATCACAAACTTGCCAATTTCTTCAAAACTGCCTTCATCTAATAGCAATTCTATTCTTTCGCGGGCAGTTAGTTTTCCTTTCGCATGCTGGCTGTCAATTCTTTTGGTTCCGCCGCCTTGTAGCGCCTCAGCATTTTTAAGGTCAAGTATCTGTAGTTTTTCTATATTCGATTTTAAAGACATACGGGGTCGAGTAACTTATGATTTGAGCAAATCTAAGAAAACTGAAACAAACATGGCTCGGTTTTAATATTTTTTATTTGTAAGCCGCATTTGTGCCGGAGGCCCACCCAAAAAATTGGGTGGCTATCAGAACAAAGGATTAATTCTATGGAATGCCCACTGGGCGGCGTCTGCTTACGTTGACCTATAATAAAAAACCTTTTGTTTGGGTAGCCCGCAAATTCGTAGGCTGAATTACTTAAATATTGACTTATACCCTCATCAATTTTTTACCAACTTGGTCAGCATGGCATCAATTTCTGTTTTGGGCAACCAGCGTCCATTCAGCATCACGCCCTGTACTGTGCCTACGGCGTTTACATCTATCAGCGGGTTTTCGTTCAGCAAAACAAGGTCTGCGACCGCGCCGGGTTTAATAACACCCAGATTATCTTGCCTGAAAAACTTACCGATATTTACCGTACCCGTCTGCAATGCCTGATAAGGCGTAAGCCCCGCCTGAACCAGATAATTAAGCTCATGTTTGAGAGAGAAACCCGGTACACTAAAAACCTGCGGGGCGTCTGAACCCAGCAGCAATCCAACACCCTGCCGCTGGCACTCGCGGATAATTGTGCGCCGCACCTCAATAAATTTGAGAACTGATGCCGGTTGATAAGCCGGGTTTTTCATGGTGTTATCTTTAGACCTTGCCCAGCCATCCAGAGTCTTTTTGTCCATATACTTCATTTCCGGCCAGGCAAGCAATTCTTTAGCCGTTCTGTTGGGCGACTGCCAGTGTTCGGCCAGTGTCTGGGTGGGTACTATCCAGACACCGTTGTCTTTGATGGTTTTTAGTATTTTATCAAGCCTTGCTATATCGGCATTGTGCCCTACAAACAGGCCGAATAGTCCGGCTTCTTCTTCTGTCAGCGTGTCCAGCCGGGTCATCATGGCTTCTACAATGCCATCGAGGTGGTCAATGGTGGCATAACCGGCCTCCGCCGACCGCCATACGCCAACCCCAAAAGATACGTGCCCGGCAAAAGGCATTTTTTCTTCTTTTGCAGTTTTTACAATGGCCTCAAAATTGGTTTTGGTTATGCCCGGGTGCATTTTCATGAAGTCGTAGCCTGCCTTTTTCTGGCTTCTTACTTTTGCTTCGGCTTCTTCGGGGGTTTTGATACTGGCTCCGCTGAACGACGGCCCGGAAGTATAAATACGTGGCCCAAGTAATTCGCCCGATTGCACCTGGCTCCGTAATTGCAAATGCAAAGGGTGGCCCAACATACTTCTGATGGTGGTTACGCCGTTGGCTGCAAACAGTTGCAATACGTCTTTCATAGGTTGCACGTCATCAACCGGTGGCACATGGGCGTGCATTTCTGCAAGGCCGGGCATCAGGTATTTTCCTCTGGCATCAATCACCAAAGCGTTCTTGTCATATTTCAGTTTCGCGCCTATGGCGGTAATCAATCCGTTTTTTATCAGTACAGTCTGGTTAGCAAGTACTGTTTCATGCGTCATGGGTATTACCGAGACGTTGATAAATACAATTTCCCGCTGGCGCGAATCTGTAGTTTGTTGTGCCGCTGTACGCAAAGAAAAGACAGCGAGCCATAATATTAGCAGGTTTTTCATAGTTATAGATGCATAAATTGGGGTGGAAACTCGTTTCCTTGTCAAAGGAAGCTAATGCAATATAGCCAAAATTGATGTGCAAAAACACAAACTGTAAGATTCTTTAGATAACAGATATCCGGCAACTTATCTGCTCATTATCTGTTATATGGCTGCACAAGTGTTTTGCTAATCGCAGGCCTCCGGGTAAGCGGCACATGGGCAATTAAAACATATTAACTCAGATTTGGTTTAACTTAGCAATCATACTTTCATTTTGCATGACTTACAATAAAGCTTACCGGGTAAAACTCATAGAAGTTATCTTTTTGTTGCTGGTTGTTACAGGCCTGCTGCAGTATGTAGATGTGGTAGCGCAATGGCAAACCGCCGTGCTTACCAACAGCCGCCTGCTGTGGTTTTCGGCAGGGGGCATCCTGCTATTAAGTATCTTATTGTCGGCAATATGGCAGTATTTTGATAAGAAGGTCAATCTACATGAGTGGTTTCAGACCATCATTATATTTTTTGTGGCCCATCAGATAGCCAATTTCGGGGTTTCAAAAATCATGCAAATCCAGTTTCAGTTACCGCAATCGGTACTTGAACGCCCAGTTGGCGAGCTGAACGGTTACTGGATGACCTGGACCTACTTTGGCTATTCGCCTACTTTTACCATTATTCTTGGGTCTTTGCAGATAGTAGGTTCGGTGCTGTTATTGTTTAAAAAAACACGCCTGCTGGCCACGTTTATTTTGCTGCCAATGATGATAAACGTATGCTTTATGGAGCATTTCTATCAGATTTCTCCGCTGGCTTATTTTAATGCACTGCATTATACTGCGGTTCTGTTTTTTATTTTGCTGCAATACTATGAGGGGCTCTTGCACCTGCTTTTTTCATATAAAGAGTATTTCTACTTTGATAAGAAAACCCTTTTGCTAAGTTTGGCTCGCCTAATTGTAATTGGCGGAGCCTTCTGGCATATTTTCTGGCTTAATAAGAATGACCGGCAGGCCAAAGAATTAATAGGCGTATGGCAGGTTGATGCTATAACAATGCAGAATCGTTCGGTAATACCTGAAAACGGCACTGAAGGAAACGCATGGTCGAGGATTTATTTTGAACAGAATAATAGCTGCCTGTTTAAGTTTGATTCTGAAAAATTTAATGACAGCAAAGACTGGCATGGACATTATGAAACTGAACCGAAGCAACGCAGGGCAACTATTGTTTTCAGAAGAAACAATCAGGCAGACTCCCTGAAACTCAGTTATCAGGTGTCGGGCAATAATCTTACGTTGTCGGGTGTTTATCAGCGAGCTCCCCTGGTAATGAAACTCAGCAGATTAAAATAGGCTTACAGGCTTTCAATGATTTTCATAATCGGTCCCGGATTCAGGAACAGATACACCAGCAGAAATATATAAATAAACAGCAGCACACGTTTTTCTAAATCCAGCGCAATTCTTTTGGCTCCGCCTTTAGGGTCTTTAAAAATCATGAAGTAGGGAATCCTAAGATAATAAAAAACCGATATAGCAGTATTGAGCAGGCTGATGATAAGCACCACCAGCACCACATTATTGCCGGTGTCGTTATAGGCATTCCAGAGAGCCGTAAAAATCAACAGCTTGCCGGTAAAACCCACAGTAGGCGGAAACCCCACCAGGGCTATCATTATAATTACTGCTGCCAGCCCCAGAAAGACGTTCTCCTGTCCCAAACCTTTCAGGCTTTCCAGTTCATAGCTTTCGGTTTTCAATGCCAGCAAATCTACCAATAAAAACGCGGCTAGTGTTATAAACAGATAGGTGGCTACATAAAAAGTGGCCGATTGAACACCAAACTGATTAAGCGCCAGCAAGCCCACCAGCATAAACCCTGCATGGGCAATGGTTGAGTACCCCAGCATACGCTTGGTATTGTTCTGCCACAGTGCCGACAAATTGCCAATCAGCAAAGAGCCGGTAATTATAATGGCCAGTGTCATTCTGAAATCTATACTCAGGCCGTTCAGAAACCGGATCAATACAACTACTACACCCAGCTTGGGGGCAATAGATAAAAACGCCACAATAGGGGTAGGAGAGGCCTCATATACGTCGGGTGTCCAGCTATGAAAAGGCACTGCCGAGAGTTTGAAAAGCAAACCGCCGATGGTCATAAAAACTGCCAGATTGGCTACCCAAGGTGGGTTCTGCCCCAGAAAAGTCATAAACTCATGGCTGCCAAAGTTGAGTGTGCCTGTCATTCCATAAAGTATAGACACACCATACAGCATGACCGCTGAGCTGGTTGCTCCGGTTAGCAGGTACTTAATGCCTGCCTCGGCGTTGGGTTTGGACTTGTTAATTACTACCAGTAAGTATGAACAAATAGAAACAGTCTCAATTGCCACATAAAGTGTAAGCAGGTGAGACGTCATGCTCATAATGAAAAGCCCCAGAATAAGCGCCAGAAACAAAACATAAAACTCACCAACTACCTGGTACCCGACAATCCAGAGATGCAGAATAACCGCCGCTGCGGCTACTGCAATGGTAACTTTAAAAAATATGCTGAGGCTGTCGAGAAATATCAGTCCATGAAATAATGATACGCCCGAGTTAAAATTGTTTTCAAGAAAATGATAAGAAGCAAAAAATATAAAACCAATGGTTACCAGCACCGCCAGCGTTAGTATGTTGTATAATAACGGCCGATACTGCTTCGAAAAAGCTACAATACCTACTACTACAAGAAAAATCCCTGCAAAAATCAGCTCGGGTAGTATCAGTCTGCTGCTTGATAATATATGTGAAATTTTCTCTAGCATTACCTGTGTTATAAACCGGCTGTTGGGTGCCTGGCTGTGGGTAGATTCTTCTAAAATTTGGTTATAAAAATTCTTACGCTCTCGCTGCTTACGTCAAAAATCAGATTAGGGAAAACGCCAAAAGCAAAAGCCAGGGCAGCCAGGCCATAAAGCATTACCATCTCGCGGATGTCCAGGTCTTTCATGTGGGATTCCTGATTACGGTTAACCCAGAATTTTCCGAAAAACATTTTCTGCAATGTCCATAAAAAATAGGCTGCCGAAAGCACAAGGCCTAAAGTGGCCAGCATCGGAATCCAGTCGGGCAATAGCTGCGATTTAAAACCACCCATCAGCGTAAAAAACTCTCCTATAAAACCCGGTAAGGCAGGCAGGCCCAGGCCACCAAAAAAACCAATGGTTACAGCCAGTGTAAACAAAGGCATACGGGTAGACAAACCTCTGAAATTATCAATAATGCGGTTATGGGTGCGGTCGTATATTACGCCGGCAATTAGGAAGAGCATGGCAGACAAAATACCGTGGCCAAACATCTGGTATATGGCGCCGTTTATGCCTTCGGCAGTAAGAGACGCAATACCCAGCAACACAAAACCCATGTGCGATACCGACGAGTAGGCAATCATCTTTTTAAGGTCTTTTTGTGCCAGTGCATTAAAGGCTCCGTAAATAATAGATAAAACGCCTGCCCCGGCCACCACCATTGCAAATTGCTGGGCGGCATCAGGGAAAAACCCATAGGCAATACGAATAAACCCGTAGGCGCCTATTTTCAGCAATACACCAGCCAGAATAACCGAAACCGGCGTTGGCGCTTCTACGTGGGCATCGGGCAGCCAGGTGTGTAATGGCACAGCCGGAAGTTTAATGCCAAAGCCAATCAGCAGTAATATAAAAGCAAAGGCTCGCGGAGCCATACCGAATATCTGATGGGGGCTGTCTGGCGACAATAACGAAAAAGGAATAAAATTGCGGGTGTCGTTCAGCAGCCGGAAATCAAAAGTATGTACAGTGGTGTTCAGTTCCTGTGTCAGCAGGGTATCCTGTACCGACATCCCCAGGCCAATCATTACTATCAGTATAAAAACAGACCCAACGAAGGTGTAAATGAAAAACTTGATGGCGGCATACTCTCTTCGTTCTCCACCCCATATTCCAATCAGAAAATACATGGGCAGCAACATAAACTCAAAGAAAATAAAGAACAGAAAGAAGTCTAGTGCAACAAAGCAACCCAGAACCGTTCCTGAAAGTAACAGATACAATGAATGATAGGCTTTTTGCCGGTGGGAAATGTTGAATGACGCCACCGCGCCTACCACAAACACAATACCTGACAGCAGCACCATAGGTAGATTGATACCATCTACGCCCAGTATGTAGTCAATAGACAAGCTGCCCAGATTACCCAGCCCCAGGCGTATCCACTCATAATGCTCCAGAAACTGAAAGCCCGTCAGCTGCGTATCATAGGTGCTGTAGAGGGTAATGATATTGAGTAGGTTAATAAAACTTACCAGCACCGATATCCACTTGAAAGAATCTTTGTAGGTATCGGGCAATAACAACACCAGCACCGCCGCTATTATCGGAAGAAAAATAAGTGTTGAAAGTAGAATATTATTCATGCCGTTTTTCCCGGTCCGAGAATTTTAATAAGGTTATACTATTAAATAAACTATTAATAAAACCAGACAAACAAAAATGGTGATAATGTATGTCTGGGCTTTTCCGTTCTGAATCTGACGGGTATAACTACCCATTTTTGCCGTCGAATTAGCTACAAAGTTAACAAAGCCATCAATGATGTTCTGTTCTATCCAGCTCACTAATTCTGAAATCAGCAACATTAGTCTGGCAGACAGATTAACGATTCCGTCAATGACCACTACGTCAAACTTATGAATATAAGGGCTGATACTCAAAACCGGATTCACAAAAACTATCTGGTAAATTTCGCTCAGGTAAAAATTATGAAATATAAGCCTGTTAAACATTCCATCAGGCTGGGTTTTAAATTGATCAATGGTGGCTCTTTCTTCTCTGGTGTATCTGTAACCGAGCCATAGCCCGGCAGCTGAAACCAGCATGGCAATGAGGGCCATCCAATGGAAACCACCGGAATGATGAGGGAACGACTCAAAGAACCAGCTGCTTTCGGCATAAAATGGGTTTAATGAAAAAACAAAGCCTATTGAAGCCACAGCCATTACCAGAACCGACCATTCCATGGGACCCATTTCCTGCATGGTTTCATAAAAGTGTTCAATAATCAGTTTATCGTCTTCGTCCGGTTTATCATCCACGTTTACTATTCCTTCAATGCGGCGGGTGAGTCTCTTATATAAACTAATGGCTCCGGAAGATATCAATTCAACGGGGTTATCTTCATAATCCAGAAAAACCAGATACACCTGGCGCATCATATAAAAAGCGCTCAGCCCTGAAACCACAAGTGTGCATACAGGAAGGATATAGGCGGCAGTAGACGACTGATGACTGGCCCAGTCGAAAGCTGCTACAATAATGGCATCTTTAGACAAAAAGCCAGAAAAAAACGGAATACCCGCCAGAGCTGCGGCACATATAGTGTAGCAGTAAAATATAACCGGCATCTGCCTGCGCAGGTTGCCCATCTGGCGCATATCCTGTTGATGATGTGTATAGTGAATAACAGCCCCGGCCGACAAAAACAGGCCTGCCTTAAAAAAAGCGTGAGTAAGTAAATGAAACAATGCGGCATTAACAGCGCCTGTGCCTAAAGCTACTACCATAAGCCCAAGCTGAGAGATGGTAGAGTAGGCCAGTAATTTTTTAATATCATATTGGTTAAGCGCCGATAAGGCTCCGAGCAAGGCTGTAAATATACCAACCAACGCCATTACAAGTAGTGCGTCCGGGTTAAGAAGCGGATACACCCTTGCCATCAGAAAGATACCGGCGGCAACCATAGTAGCTGCATGTATAAGCGCCGAAACCGGCGTGGGGCCTTCCATGGCGTCAGGCAGCCAGGCCTGTAAGGGTAATTGCGCCGACTTGGCCACGCAACCGCAAAAAATAAGCAAACCCATTGTGGTAATAACCGGGCTGCCAAAAGCTTCGGCCGACAACAGTTTGGCTTTTTCTGCTATCAGCGAAATATCAAATGTGCCAAAATAGCGGTAAACCAGAAAAATACCTATCAGAAAGCCCACATCACCAACGCGATTGACCAGAAACGCCTTTTTGGCCGCATTTGTGGCCGATTGTTTTTCATACCAGAAACCAATGAGCAGATATGAACACAGCCCGACGAGCTCCCAGAAAATATAAATCATGAGCAGATTGCCTGAAATGACAATGCCCAGCATAGCCAGCACAAATAGGTTAATATAGGCATAGTAACGGCCAAAGTCGGTGTCGCCAGACATATAGCGCATAGAAAACACCTGTACCCATAAAGCAATAAACTGAACCAGAAAAAACATCATGTAGGTGAGTTCGTTCAGCAGAATATCAATTGCAAATGTGGTTGAACCAAAATGGAACCAGTCGAGGTGGATTACATACCCGGAGCCATTATTGATGCTGATACCCATAGAAAAAAGCACCCCCACCACATTGAGCGAAATGGAAAGAAGACCCACCGATTGTTCACTTAAGGTGTTTCGTTTAAACAGCAGCAACGAAAACCCAATAAAGTATAACAAAAGGTTGATTAATATTACTTGCTCGGCAGACATTCAGATTAAACGCTTTTTTGCAAATATCTTACCTAATGAGTTATAAAGCAAAGATGATGCACATTTTTGTCTTTAATTTATACACAGCATCTGCGCGCACTTAAGGCCTGAAGCCACATGGAAGGGTGTTGCCAGCCGGAAGCATTAGGTTTTTTTTAGGCTCAAAAAAGTGTTGACCGCTGCTGATGATAATTCGTTTTTATTCGCTTATCTTTCGACGTTTTATGGCCAGCCAATCAGATGGATTTGCCGCACATTAATCACCTTTATTATTATTAAAAACTATGAGTTCACCGTTTTTGGGTTTACGCACCACCACTTATAAAGTAGCCAATTTAGATGAGGCAAAAGCCTGGTATAGCCGTGTATTTGAAACAGAGCCTTATTTCGACCAGCCTTTTTATGTAGGTTATAATATTGGTGGGTTTGAACTTGGCCTGGTGCCAGACGAAAAAAATGATGGCAAAACCGATGGCGTAGTAACCTATTGGGGTGTAGCAGATGTTGAGGCCGTGCTGGCTACCCTGCTGGCCAATGGCGCTACGCTATACGAAGACCCCACCGACGTTGGTGACGGCATAAAAGTTGCCGCTGCAAAAGACCCCTGGGGCAATGTGGTGGGTGTTATTTTTAACCCTCATTTCAGCTCGGGTTCGTAAAAATTCCTGAAGGTTTTGGTTACACCCTGAAAAATCGAAAACTGTGCCATTACGTAAAACAGTATCTGAAAGTAGACGTGTACGCTGGCTGGTGAAACAAATAAAAAATATATTTCGGAGATTGTCAGGATTGAAAAAAATACTGAGCCTGCCAAAAACCAGTAATAGCTGCTGTTGCTGGCTTTGCGCATTAGTGCTGTAATAATAAGCAAGGCTAAAAATGTCATGTACAATATTGAAGAAAAGAAAAAGGCTGAGCCAAGCACCGGCGATACAATTAGAACTGGTGCGCTGATAAGTGCAATACTCAGGGCAATTTTTTGCAGGTCTTTCCAGGTTGTACCAAAAACTGCTTCATGCCTTACGGTAGAAATGTAAAATGAGTAAGAGAGTGAATAAAACAGCAAAGCAGTTGACTTGATGTACTCGTTCTCAAATTCAAAGAAGATATCTGCTATGGCCGCAAAAAGCAAACCCAGGCCATAGGTATAGTCTTTCAGTTTCAAATCTTTCCTTCTTGCCGAGTAATAAAACGCCAGAAGGCAAAGTACTGGTAAGACGCAGAAATAGTTTGGAGAACCCGGATTGAGGGTATATGCACCAGTGTCGATCAAACAACTGAGCAGGTAAAATAGTTTTAACCTTAAAGGCATTTTTGAAGTTTAAAATAGCAATTGTATGACAAAAGTACTGAATTTTCTTGATTTTGAAAATTTAGCACTGTCTCTCATTGCTTCATGGCTACTAACGCTTTCAATAAAGGTATTAATTTTTTAATATCATCATACAATTGTGCCTTGTAATTTTGCAAGGCAATTTTAACTACATCTAAAATAAAAAAGAGAAATGAAAAGAAATGCAACTGCCGTTTGGCAAGGAACAGGTAAAGAAGGCAATGGCCACCTGACAACACAAAGCACAGTACTGAACGAAACACAGTATTCATTTAATTCTCGTTTTGCAGAAGGAGTAGGTACAAATCCTGAAGAACTGATTGCAGCCGCTCATGCCGGATGTTTTACCATGAAACTAAGTTTCAACCTTTCGGGGGCTGGTTTTGTGCCTGAAAAACTAGAGACCAAATGTGAGATTACTTTTGAAAACGGTGAAATTACCCTTTCTCATTTGATACTGAACGCCAGCGTGCCTGAAATTACAAAAGAAAAGTTTGATGAGCTGGTAGCAGATGCAGAGGCTAACTGCCCGATATCAAAGCTATTGAACACTAAAATATCGGTAGATGCTACATTGGCTTAATGCCTCATAAATGCGATAGTAGAAAGCTATTACTGCGCCGCAGGCCAAGCACCTGCTGCAAAAGTGATAGCTTTTTTTGGTGTTTGTTATTCAGTTTTGCCTGTCAGCATATCTGGCGGTAAATCTGCAGGTGTTGTTCGGTGAATTTATCCCACGAGAACTTCTGAGCCTGCGCCAGAGATTTTTTACTAAGTGCCAGATGCAGGTTTTTGTCGGTATATAATTGTAGCATGGCACCGGCTATGGCTTCTTCATCGGTGGGGTCAACCAGTATGCCGGCGTCTTCAACTACCTCGGGCAACGAGCTTTTGGTTGATGAAATAACCGGTGTGCCGCATTGCATGGCTTCAAGTGGTGGCAAGCCAAAACCTTCATACAAAGAGGGATACACAAAACCCAATGCAGCTGAATAAATGGCTGCCAGGTCTTTGTCTTCTACATAACCTGTTATAATTATTTTGTCTCTTAAGGAAGGATTAGCCTTTATCTCATCAAAAATTGCTTCAAAGTCCCAGCCTTTGGTGCCAACCAAAACCAGGTTAAGGTCTTCAATTTTTTCTTGCTCAACCAGCTTAATAAAGCTTCTGATGGTTCGCTCAATGTTTTTTCGTGGTTCTAAAGTAGACAGCGACAACAAGTATCGCTTATGCACACTGATACCATATTTTTTAAGAACGTACTCAATTTCTTCGTTATCTCTTACCTGATAAAATTTCTCTGCCGATGCAGCCAGCGGTACCACAAATACTCTGTCAGGCGATACCCCCGTTGCTTCACAGAGGTCGTTTTTGGTTGATTCTGAAATACAAACCGGATAAGTACCCTTTTTGATACAATCTAAAATCTGTTTGGTTATGCTCACGTTCCATTCGCCAAAATATTGAGGAAACAGATAAGGGATTATATCATGAACCGTAATAACTCTGGCAGGTTTGGTTAAGGCTTCCAGACCCGCCGGGGTTGGTAAAAAAGGCGAATGATAAACGTCATATTGCTCTAAAGCGCTGATAACCGGATTATACCCGGGTTTCAGGCGCGCCCTAAGCCTGGTAAATACTTCTCTTATCAGTTTTTGAGGCAACGACTTGTAAGCAAAGGCCGAAACCAGGCTGTTTTCAAAGTGGGCATATCTCAGGTCTTTGGGTGTATTCAGAACCGGATAGCCTGCATTTGGGTAGTTTTTTTCTAGAAACCCCAGAATTTCGGGTAAATGTTGGGTGCCTGTAATGGCAAGTTCAATGTCGGGGCTGCGATGCAGACCGTAAATCAGATTTTCTGCCACACGGTAAATACCCGTTCGCGATTGTTCATTAAAAAAACCCAGACCTAAAACGGCGCCATCTAAAACTACTCTGCTCATTTTTTAATGATTAATTATTCTATTAACAATCAGCTCTTTTACTTCGGCACTTTCAGGGTGTGCTACATAAACGGTTTCAACATTATTACGCTCAAAGGGTAAGCCAATGCTTGCCTTATGATTATGAATAAGGTAAACCGGCAGATTTGCCAGCGGAAAAAACGGATAGCCTACACTTTTGTAGACGGTAATGGTTTTGCAAAAGATGCTGCACAGATGCTCGGGGAACGAATCAAGCGTAAGTGCATAAGTGGCCTGTTGCGATAAAAGAGCTAGCTCATGAATATTTATTTTGCCCGATGTATCAGTAATTCTGTTTCTTAACGGTGCCTCAACCTGAACCAGTATCTGTTGCGAAAGCGTTGTTTGCCCGCAAAGCAATACGTTATATCCGGTTTTAGCGAGCAGGTCGTTCAGCACCGCCGCCCAAAAGGCAGCCGATAACTGTTTCTGTTCTCCACCAGACTCCGGAAAAACCATAAGATATGGCGCCATGGGCAGGGTTGTTTTTTCTGCTATGCGCCCGGTGTTTACGCCGGGGGCAATCGGGAAATAAGGTTCCACGTCTGCCAGCGTGCCGGTAATACCCATTTCGCGCAGAAGCATAAAATACATATCGAAATGATGAAACTCACCGTCGGGTACATCAAATTCAATATCCAGCAGGCCTCCCAGTCCGCGCCGGGCAAAACCCAGGGTACGGCCTGTTTTTATAAACGGCAACACAAAATGTGCTACGGCATCGCTGTATCTGACATCTATATAGTAATCATAAGAATGCTGTTGTAGCAATGGTATAGCAGCACGGAAGGTACTGTAAAATTGTGCAAGCTTTTCTCTGCCATTTATCTTCCTGCGGTTGGTCTGGTAGTGGTCTATATAAATGGTGCGGTCTATGTAAGGATTATGCTCATTAACGGGCGCACACCAGCTTGGCGCAAGCAAATCTATAATGATATCCGGATACTTTTTCTTTATTATCGGAAACAGATACGTAACCGTAAGGGCATCGCCCAAATGCCCAAGAGAGGCTATCAGCACTCGTTTGGGCGACGTAACAGAGTAGTTACGGGGGCGTTTTTTAAAAAACAGGCTGGCATATACATCCACGAAGAAATCCATCACTTTTAGCGGAATGGTTTCACGCGGGGTACCACAGTATTTCCTCATAGGTTAAATCTTTTCTTATAGTTTATAGCCCTGCTCGCCAATATGCACCTTCCAGAATTCTGTTTCGTAAATATCCCAGGCATGGCAGCCAAAAGGTAAGCCTTTGTTGAGTTCGTAGGCTTTTTGGGGCATGTGTTCAACAGCAAATTTCAATGCCTGCCTCCAGCCCGGAGTACGCACCTGTTTAAAATAGCGGTTCAGCTCAATACACCAGAACATATCTTCATTGTAAGCAGGGTGGGTGGCCGCCATTGCCAGATACTCCTCTATTTTTTTGTGGTTGCGTGGTATCAGGCTTAGTAGCTTTTGGGTTTTTCTTAAAGAGAACCCGCCATTGCCTACACTTCGTTTCATGATTATTTCTTTGGGGCCATATTTGCCATGCAGGTCTTCTTTCAGATTGAACCAGATGGCCAGCTGTTTTTTAAACTGCCAGACCCATTCTTTCCATTGGTTGT
The DNA here is from genome assembly GCF_024138715.1 of Emticicia sp. 21SJ11W-3. GTDB lineage: Bacteria > Bacteroidota > Bacteroidia > Cytophagales > Spirosomataceae > Emticicia > Emticicia fluvialis. The sequence continues at coordinate 3,691,293 of NZ_CP092074.1, read as the reverse complement.
CAAACTCAATTTCAATACGCCAGGGAGCCCCAATGTAGTCGTAGCCCTGATTGCACCAGTAAGCCAGTTCATCTCTGAAAACAAAGGCATCCAGCTGGTAAATCAGCATATATTCGTAGGCCGTAAAACGTGCATAAAATTCTTCTGATAACAAAAGCCGGTTGTAAGTTAGCGTGCTTTTAAAATAACCATCGTCAAAATTTTGGGTCTGCAATTGTGGGTACTTTTCCAGCAGATAACCGACATTAAGCGAAGAAGGTTTAACCAGAATAATAGGATAGTTACCCAGAACCCTGACACCCTGCTCAAGCGAGATGGCTTCAAAGGCAGTCAGTTGCTGCTGATAGACCGGAATAAGTACGCAAACGCTGGTATTTTTCAAACTATAAGGCTTTTATCAAGAAAAATAGGTTTTGTCAGATAATCGTGCCGCCATCTATAGAAAACAGTCCGCCGGTAGTATAACCGGAAGCCGCCGAAGCCAGATACAAGGCCATAGGCGATATTTCTTCTACTGAGCCCATACGCGCTATCGGCAGGCGTTTAGTAAAGTGCGCCAGTGTCTTCTCGTTGTCCCACAATGCCTGACTGAATTTTGTTTTAATAAGCCCCGGGCAAATGGCGTTTACCCGTATACCATCCTGGCCCCATTCTTTGGCAAGCACTTTGGTAAGCATATTTAACGATGCCTTGCTTACGCTGTATATCCCAAGGCCGGGGTCGGGCGTGTGCCCGGCAATGCTGCTGATGTTAATGATACTGCCACCCCCGCGAGCTTTCATGATACCATGAACCATTTTAGAAAGCTCAAACGGGGCTTTCACGTTCACCTGCATAATTTTGTCGAAAGCGCTTTCAGAACAATCCAGCGACGGCCCGTAAACAGGGTTGGTGGCTGCATTGTTTACCAGAATGTCAATTCCACCGTATATTTCAATGGTTTTATCAACCAGCAATTGCAGTTGAGCCATTTCACCGGCATGGGCGGCTATACCGGTGCATTCGCCTCCGGCTTGTTTTATTTCGTTAGCCAGTTCATCCAAATCGGCCTGTTTTCTGCTGCTTATTATAACTTTGGCTCCGTATTCGGCAAAAATACGGGCTATGGCTTCGCCAATGCCTTTGCTGGCACCGGTAATAACAGCCACTTTACCAGTTAAATCAAAAACGTTTTTCATCAATCGTATAGGGTAGAAAATTATCTTACTGTAAAATCAATCCGCCATCAGCTATCAGGCTCTGGCCAGTAATAAACGATGATTCGTCGGCTGCCAGATACAAAATGGCGCTGGCAATTTCTTCCGGTTTGCCAAAGCGTTTCATGGGTGTGGCATGTTGCAGGGCTTCCAGATACGCGGTATCGGTATCTGTGCCTTCCAGCATGGGCGTTTGTGTAAAGCCCGGGCATACGGCATTGATTCTGATGCCATATTTGGCAAATTCTGTGGCTGCGGTTTTGGTCATGCCTACAACTGCGTGCTTACTGGCCGAATAGGCAATATGGCCTACCATACCCAGATGCCCCGCAACCGAGGCTATATTAACAATATTACCGCTGCGTTGTTCTGCAAAATAATGCAACGCGGTTTTCATACATTGCCAGAGACCTTTTACGTTAATATCAATGATTTTGTCGAAATCGGCTTCCGGATACTTGTCAGTACGTACACGTGGGCCAAGTACACCGGCTGAATTGACCAATACATCAAACCTGCCCCAAAGTGCAATGGTCTGTTCAAACATCTGCTCAATATCGGCAGCGCGGGTAACATCTACTTTTATGTAGCCGGCCTCGCTGCCTGTATCTACAATGGCATTCGCCAACTCGCCATCTATGGTATCAGACAAATCGGCTACCATTACTCTTGCGCCTTCTCTGGCAAATAATATAGCCGCTGCTTTGCCGATGCCCGAGTTACCGCCGGTAATAATAACTGTTTTGTCTTTGAATCGCATACTGTTATTGAGTGAATGAGCGAGTTAGTAAATGAGTGATTATTATCTTTGAACTATAATTTAGTGTTTTGCAACCTTGGCCGATTTTAAATGATTTTGCCCTCAGAAATTGAGAAACGTTGTGCCATCAGTTGTGAACATTGGTGCTACTATTGATGGTAAGCAATGCTTGCCACTATATAACCCAGGTACTCTAAGTTTCACAATTGTATTGTCTGCTTAAATCTTTTTTTATTTAACCAAATGAATTGATTTTCTATTCTTACAAGATTCAGGAATAATCACTAAGCCACTCACTCATTCAACTACTAAATTAAACCTGCTTCTCACAAAAATAAATAATTTCTCCTGCTGGCAGGGCGTATCTTTCTACCAGGTCTTTTGGCATTTTCAATACAAAGTCATCCTCAGTTACTTTAAAGCCTGCTTTTTCCAGTTCACGGCCATAATCACGGCCAAAAAGGCGGAGGTGGTCGTTCTGCCAGAAAACCCGTTCACGTTCGCGAGGGTCGGTAATGGTTGGGTCTTCAAAAGTATGTTCTTTGGTCCAGTCCTGCGGCGATTGTATAATGCCCCATCCTCCGGGTTTCAGCACACGATACAACTCAGACATGGCCTTGTGGTAGTCTTCTACGTGTTCCATTACGTGGTTGCAAATTACCACATCAAATGTATTGGCCTCAAACGGAATCTCATGAATATCCATTTTTACCTTTGCCAGCGGAGACTCTATATCAGCCGTTATGTAGTCCAGATTTTTCATGGCCTCAAAACGGTCAATGAAACAATATTCAGGTGCTACGTGCAACACTTTCAGATGCCCGGCACGAAAGAAATTGGTTTTTTCTTTCATGTATAAGGCCATCAGGCGGTGTCTTTCAAGGGCCAGGCAGTTGGGGCAAAGCGCATTTTTGCGGGTTGCCATACGGCCGTAGGGTAAAAATTTATTCAGTTTTACATCACAAACCGGGCACTCTACGGTGTTTCCTTTCAAAATAATGGTGTAAACTTTGAGGGGTATATGGCTGAATAACTGGAGGTATTTTCTTGGAATGAAACGTAATAAGAAACTAATAATTTTGCCCATGCGCTAAAGTTATGACAGTATATCGTTGTAATTTAAGCCCAAAAATAGTTATTTTTGTCTTTGTTTTTACACCAATATTTAAAGATTCGATAAATTTATGGAAATAAAAAAACGAAAACCTCCCGGAAAAAGGATGATTAAAAATATGCCGCTGCGCGTGAAGTGGTTCTTTTCGGCCTCGGTTGGCATGATGCTGGTGGGCTATGGCTTGTCGGTTTTTAGCGAAGCAGGGCATCTGAAGCATACCAATGCCCCTTTTCTGCGATGGTTTTTGTTGGGTACCTATAGCCTTATTATGGTTAACTCTGGGCTGGCCTTGTTCGGGCAGGCGGTTATTTTCAGAATGCGAATAGAAAACCGCAAGCTGATTAAGAATATTCTGAAAGACCGCGACAAGAAACAGAAAAGAACCCTTACCATAACCAGACTGGAGCCGCCAAAAGCAGATTAAGCATAGAAGCAACTGATGGGCCAGTTAAAACTCAGTCCACTTTGGTGTTTCTTTAGAATTTTATAAAAATACTGCCCTGGTTATCAGGCAGGTGCTTTAAACAGGTCAGCTTTATGCTTCTGTGTCAAAGCAGGAATTAACACCAATATTATGAGAGAACCGGAAATACAGAAGACAATTATTCCTGTTGATTTGAATGACAAAGCGCTGAAAATTATTTCTTATGCTTTTATAATATCAAAAGATATTTTGTGTAACCACACTATTTTTCATTGCCTGGAAGACGACACCACCAAAGAGGAGGCAGGTGAGCTTCTGAAAGAAATGTTAGTTACCGTGCTGGAGCGTGTTCCGCAACTACCCCAAACAACTATTAAAATACATGTTGTTAAAGGCAATTTTATTGAAGAACTAACCAGGCTGGAGGAGCAGGAGAAGTTTAACACTTTGGCCATTGGTACCGGCAATAAGGCGGAAGACTGGGAAATGGGCGAAACAACCAGAAAGATAGTGATGAGCATACCTGTACGGATAATTGCGGTGCCACCGCAGGCAGAGATGGTTTTTCCGGGAAGTCTGGGTGTTTTGGTTGAAACCATCGAGGAGTCGTACAGTGGTGTTTTTGATATATTTATGCAGTTTGTGGCTTACTATAATCTTTTTCTGAGTTTTGTAGTATTTGCCAAAGACAAACAAAAGCTGGAAGAGGAGCGCGCCCTTATTGAGGGTTTTAAAGATTTTTTCAGTGATACCATCACGTTCAGTTTTATTCTGGAAGAAGAACAAACCGTGCTGAATTTTCTTAAGTATGCCGATGAGCTGGGCTGCGACGGCACCGTAATTGCCTGGGACGAAGGCACTACCGCCTACAAGCTGGCGCGTGACACAGGCAGGGTATTCTGTAATCCGTTGAAACCGATTTTATACCTGAACCGCAGCGAGCTGAAGGGAATCCCCGAACATTTGTTTTTTGCTGACGAAATAACCGAATAAAAAAAAGAGACGCCCGGAAGCGTCTCTTTTTTATGATGGGCAAAATATTTTCTGATTATTTCGCGAATTCCGCTTTCAAAGCCTCAACGTCAACACGTTGAACATCAACTTTCAACGACAAACGTTTGATTTCAGCAATTCTGTTTTTTGCAATTGCCTGGTTTCTTTTTGCTTTACGTTTTAACTGTGTTACTGCCATTTTTTTAGATATTTTGGGCTCCAGAACCCTAAAAAAAGGGCTTAGAGGTATTGAATGATTATATTTTAAAATCGTCCGGAAAGACAATGATTCGAAATCAGGGTGCAAAGTTAAGAAAATCAATGAACAATTAACAATTAACAATAAGTTTTTTACGCTAATTTTGCAGCCGGAAAATTTCATCCGACATTTATATATCTGATACAACAACATGAGTAAACCCGGCTTAGTAAGAGGTACGCGCGATTTTGGGCCATCGGTGATGGTAAAACGGAATTATATTTTCGATACAATTAAACATACTTTTCAGAAATTCGGCTTTCAGCCACTGGAAACCCCCAGCCTTGAAAACCTGTCGGTGCTGATGGGTAAATACGGTGATGAAGGAGACCAGCTTTTGTTTAAGGTTCTGAACTCAGGCGATTTTTCGAAAGATCTGGCTCAGAAAGACCTGGACGAAGGTTTTAAAAAGCTAACCCATAAAATTTCAGAGAAAGGTTTGCGTTATGACCTTACCGTGCCTTTTGCCCGTTATGTGGTAATGAACCGCAACGAACTGGCCATACCGTTTAAAAGGTATCAGATTCAGCCGGTATGGCGCGCCGACCGACCGCAAAGGGGGCGTTACCGTGAGTTTTATCAGTGCGATGCAGACGTGGTAGGTACGGATTCTCTTATTTGTGAGGCCGAAATAGTGTTAATGCTGCATGAGATTTTCCAGAACCTGGGCATTGCAGACTTTACGGTTAAAATCAATAACCGCAAGATATTATCTGGCATTGCCGAAACCATTGGCATGAAAGGCAGTGAAGTACCCTTGACAGTAGCCATTGATAAGCTGGACAAAATAGGGAAAGAAAAAGTTGAGGATGAATTGCGAGAAAGAGGTTTCTCTGATGAAGTGATAGCAAAACTGCAGCCTGTTTTTAACTTGCAAGGCAGTAGTGCGGAGGTTTTAAGTGGGCTGAAAACCTGGTTGAAAGATTCTGAAACCGGTTTGAAAGGTATAGAAGAGCTGGAGAAAGTATGGAATCTGGTTGAATCGTTCGGATTGCAGAATCCTAAAATACAACTTGATATTACGCTGGCACGTGGATTAAGTTATTATACAGGCGCTATTTTTGAGGTTAAAGCCAATGGCGTGCAGATGGGGAGCATCTCAGGCGGTGGCCGTTATGACAACCTGACAGGTACTTTTGGTTTGCCCGGTCTTTCTGGCGTGGGTATATCTTTAGGTGTTGACCGCATCTATGACGTAATGGAAGAGCTGGGCCTCTTTGGCGACAAACAGGGTGTAACCACCAGAGTATTGCTGACCAACTTTGATGCAGCAGCTGAAAGCTACTCATTACCGTTATTGAAAAAACTGCGCGACGCGGGCATTAATGCCGAAATATACCCCGACCACGCCAAGCTGAAAAAACAATTTGAATATGCCAATAAGAAGCAGATTCCGTATGTGTGTGTGGTGGGTTCAGAAGAAATGGCCAGCGGAGAATTAACCCTGAAAGACATGGAAAGCGGCGAACAAACCAAATTAACTTTAGAGAACATTATACAGAATTTGAAATAGCAACCTCAACCTTTAACAATGCTTAAAAACAGAAAATTTATTGCTTACACGCTGGTAATCGTAACAACGGTGGTTGCTACGCTTTCGTTTTATTTCTGGCAGGTGGCCAGCAGCGCTAACCTGAACGTAAAGGGCGAAAAAACCTTTGTGCTTTACATACCCACAGGTGCTACCTATAAGAACGTGGTAGACTCTTTGCATAAGCATGGCATGATACACGACGAAATTTCGTTTCAGTTTCTATCTAAATGGATGAAATACCCCGAGAATATAAAACCGGGCAGATATGAAATAAAACCGAACACGGGTAACAAAACATTGATATCGAAACTGAAAAGAGGCCAACAGGATGATGTACGCCTTACTTTTAACAATATCCGCCTCAAGTCTGACCTCATTAAAAAAATCGGCAGCCGCTTTGAGTTCAGTACCGAAGAGTTGCAGGCTAAACTGAGTAACAAAGAGGTTTGTGCGAAATATGGTTTTGACACCACCACTATTATGTGTATGTTTTTGCCAAATACTTATTTTGTGCGCTGGACCACCACCACCGATAAGTTTCTGGACAGAATGCACAGCGAATACAAAAAGTACTGGACCGACGCCAAACTGGCCAAGGCAAAATCAATAAACATGACACCCGTTCAGGTAGGCATTCTTGCTTCTATTGTTCAATCTGAAACCAACAAAAAAGACGAAATGCCACGTGTGGCCGGGTCGTATATAAACCGTCTGGCTATTAATATGCCATTGCAGGCCGACCCGACCGTGAGATTTGCCCTGCGAGATTTCAGTATCAAGCGAGTAATGGAAAAACACCTGCGCACTAATTCGCCCTACAATACTTATCGTATTTCGGGTTTGCCTCCGGGCCCGATTGCCCTTCCGGAGCCCGTTGCGCTGGATGCCGTGCTTAACTACGAGCGCCACAAGTATATTTATTTCTGTGCCCGTGAAGACTTCTCAGGCTATCATAATTTTGCCGAGAATTACACCGACCACCTGAAAAACGCACATATTTATCAGGAGGCACTCAACAAAGCCATGATTCGCTGATGTATCAATTTGATTATGAGTACCGTATCCGCTATGCAGATGTAGACCAGATGGGGTATATGTATTACGGACACTATCCTCGCCTGTACGAAATCGGCAGGGTAGAGGCCTTGCGATCGCTGGGTTTACGCTACCGCAGCCTTGAAGAAATGGGCATTATGATGCCGGTCTATGAGTGTCATTGTAAATATCTGCAACCCGCCAGGTATGACGACCTCGTTACTATACGCGTTATTATCAAAGAAATCCCAAAGGTGCGCATAGTATTTCATTATGAAATTTACAATGAAGAAAACGTATTACTAAACGTGGGCGAAACCACACTGGTATTTGTTAAAATGGCTACCAACAAGGTATCTGTTTGCCCACCTGAAATTCTTAACAGGCTGAAGCCGTATTTTTCCTGATTGTTTCTGAACGTTGAAATAGCTAATTTGATGATATAATGAATCAATATCAGGCTAAAGTTCAGTTGTTGCAACAGTTATCAAATTGTGAAACATAGTGTTCAGGTTGTGTACATTGTGGCATATTTAATTTAGTGCCGCAATGTACACCATGTATTCAAGGCCGGTCAATTCTCTTATTCAGTAAAGATTTTATCTTCATTGACACCATATAAATTATAAAGTCAGCTAAATCTAAAGATTTACTCCAGCTATATCTCAAAAGCTACTTCTTTAAAATCAAAAGTCCGTACTGCGCCGTTCACTTCAATCATCAGAGCGCCATTAGGGGCCACATCCACAATTTTACCTGCAAAGCGCTCCTGCCCACTGGTATAATAATGGGTTTCATCAAAGCGGAACAAGTGCTGCAGGTACTCTTTTTTCTGTTCGGCAATATGGCCGTTTCTTAGCTGCAAATAATATTTTTCAAGGCAAACGCATAGTTCGCCCACCAGTGCTTCAAGGTCAAATTCGTCTTGTTGAGTAGCCAGCCTTAGCGATATCACCTTACTGTTGCTAAAGCTCAACTGGTTAATGTTCACGCCAATACCTACAATAGCGTGGCTCAGCCTGCTACCTGCCAAACTGTTTTCAATCAGAATGCCACCCATTTTGCGGTTGCCTACATAAATATCATTGGGCCATTTAACAGTTAAGCCCGCTTGTATATATTTGCTCAGAAATAAATGAACTCCGAGCGAGACCGCTATGTTAAGGTTAAACTGGTCGGCGGCGCTCAGAAAATCAGGCTTTAAAATGACCGACATCGTGATGTTCTGCCCCGGCATGGTTTCCCATGTATTACCTCTCTGGCCACGGCCGGCGGTCTGGTCAGATGTTATGACAAGAGTGCCATCAAAAATTTTCTCATTTTGAATTTTTTCGGCCGCTACGTCGTTAGTAGAATGACAACTTGGCAGGTAAATGGTATTTTTGCCAATAAAAAGAGTTTTGGGCTGAAAATTGTTCAAATTTTAGTAATTTAGCGTTTTGTGTATAAATATTTGTTGATATATACAATTAATGTCTATATTTAGAATTAATAATAATAATAATTCTGAATTATGCCGGGCAATGTTCTTCGGTAACCAAAGGACGGCATATTTCATGCAAAATTAAAAGATGGCGAAAAAAAATAAAGAACTTTCAGGTGAAGAGTTAAGCCGCTTGGTAGTGCATGGCATGTTAGAGAAAAAAGCGGCCAACATAGTGGTGATGGATTTGAGAAACGTAAAAAATGCAATTACTGATTTTTTTGTTATATGTTCGGGAAATACCGACACGCAAATTGATGCAATTGCCACTTCAATAGAAGAAGAGATTATCAAAGCTTCAGGAATTCGCCCTTGGCATCAGGAGGGAAAGCAAAACAAAGAATGGATATTGCTTGACTACGTTGACGTAGTTGCCCATGTTTTCAGAAAAGACCGACGGAAATTCTATGACCTGGAGGCGCTCTGGGGTGATGCTGAACTGACCGAGATTGCCGAAAGCATGGAACCTGAACTCCCTAAACAAATATTAATAGATTGACCTTCAACAGTGAAAACCTTTGCAGTTTAGGCAATTTTATGTAAAGGTTTTCGGTATTATTAATAATTGCATTAAACTTTGAAAAAATAAAAACATGTCAGAAAACAGTAATGACTCCCCAAGAAGAAAACCTCAAACTAGTGGCGGAGGCGGGTTGCAGGGTTGGATTGTAGCGGTTATTATTATAGGTATTGTTGGCTTTTTGCTTTATTCACGTCAGGCAACTCTTGCGCCAGTAAAATATACCGAACTTGAACAAATGATTTTACAGAAGGATGTAAGAAGTATAGCAGTAGTTGACGGAAACAAAACTGTTGAAATTACGCTTACTCCTGAAGCCCTTCAGAAACCAGATTACCGGAAAGAACTGGGTAATAATAGATTTACCCTGAATGGCCCCCATTTGAAAATGGATGTAGTTTCGGTAGAATCTTTTATGAGAGACTACACCGAGTTTTTGAAGACTGCACAGGTTGATGAAAATTACAAAAAAACACTATATCCGGAAAGCGTAGAAAGACAAGACATCATGACAATGGTTTGGCAATTGCTGCCATTTATTGTAGTGCTGGGCTTGATGTACTTCCTCATGAGCCGTATGGCTGGTGGTGGTGGCCCCGGTGGCGCTATTTTCAACATCGGTAAGTCGCGGGCTGCATTATTTGATGCCGACAGCAAAGTTAAAATCACATTTGCTGATGTGGCCGGTCTTGTAGAAGCCAAAGAAGAATTACAGGAGATTGTAGATTTCTTGAAAACGCCTAAAAAATATACCGAACTAGGGGGTAAAATTCCGAAAGGTGCCTTACTTGTGGGCCCTCCGGGTACGGGTAAAACCCTTTTGGCTAAAGCCGTAGCGGGTGAAGCCAGCGTTCCTTTCTTCTCATTGTCTGGTTCAGACTTCGTTGAGATGTTTGTAGGTGTGGGTGCCGCCCGTGTGCGTGACCTCTTCAAACAAGCCAAAGAAAAAGCGCCATGTATTATTTTTATTGATGAGATAGACGCCGTGGGTCGTTCTCGTGGCCGTGGCGCTATGCCGGGCGCTAACGACGAACGCGAAAATACATTGAACTCGCTACTGGTTGAAATGGACGGTTTCGGCTCTGATGCCGGTATCATTATTCTGGCAGCTACCAACCGCCCTGATGTATTAGATTCTGCCTTGATGCGTCCGGGTCGTTTCGACCGCCAGATTAGCGTAGATACGCCAGACCTTATCGGTCGTGAGGCTATCTTCAAGGTACATATGAGACCTTTGAAGCTCTCTGATACCATCGACATTAAAAAACTGGCAGCACAAACACCGGGTTTTGCCGGAGCCGAGATTGCCAACGTTTGTAATGAAGCAGCACTTCTGGCTGCCAGACGCGGCAAGAAGTTTATTGATATGCAGGATTTCCACGATGCCATTGACCGTGAAATCGGTGGTCTGGAAAAGAAAAATAAATTGATTTCGCCTGAGGAAAAAGAAATTGTTGCTTACCATGAAGCAGGCCACGCAGTGGCTGGGTGGTTCCTGGAGCACGCCAATCCTCTGGTAAAAGTAAGTATCGTACCACGTGGAATTGCCGCTTTGGGTTATGCACAATACCTGCCTAAAGAGCAATACCTGTATCGTACCGAGCAACTTTTTGATGAAATGTGTATGACACTCGGTGGCCGTGCGGCAGAAGATGTTGTATTTGGCAAGATTTCAACCGGCGCTTTGAGTGACCTGGAACGCGTAACCAAAAGTGCTTACGGTATGACCACCGTTTATGGTATGAATGCCCGCATCGGAAACGTTTCGTTCTATGATTCTAAAGCCCAGGGCGAATATTCATTTACCAAGCCTTATTCTGAAGAAACAGCCAGAATTATTGATGAAGAAGTAAAGAAACTGATTTCTGAAGCCTATGAAAGAACCAGGAATCTGTTAATTGAAAAACGCGACCAACTGGAAGTGATTGCACAGGAACTATTGAAGAAAGAAATCATTTATCAGTCTGACCTTGTAGATTTGATAGGTAAACGTCCTTTTGAAAAACTGACCAATTATCAGGAGTTTATGGATAGCGATACCAGCACCAAAGAAAAGGATCAGAACAATGATAAAACTGATGTAAAAGTAGAGGAAAAAGTTTAAAACCTCTCTTGCTATATTATTACCGGCAAAAAAGGCTGCTCTGAAATTTCAGGGCAGCCTTTTGCTTTGGTTCTCTGCAGTACAATTATCTGGCGTTAATAATTGCCACAGTAAATCTTACCACGCAAACCAGTTTTTGCTCTTCTGTTGTTATTTTAATATCCCAAAGGTGAGTGGTGCGGCCAATATGCAAAGGGGTAGCTTTGGCAAAAACCCAGTTACCCGCACTTACAGGGCGCACATGGTTGGCGTTTATTTCAAGGCCAACGGCACGTTGAGTGGTTGGGTCGTCTAAGGTAAGCACCGAGGCAATACTGCCCAGGGTTTCGGCCAGCGCTACCGACGCCCCACCGTGCAGAATCCCGAACGGCTGCGTGGTGCGGTGGTCTACCGGCATACGGGCAATTACATAGTCTTCTCCCAGTTCTACAAATTCTATTCCCAGGTGGTCGCCCATTGAGTTACTGTTCAGGTTTCTGAGCGCTTCAAAATCAAGATGTTTTTTAAACATGGTATATGAAGTTAATGTTGTTTTCTTTAAAAAATACAAAAAACGTACAGCAAAAAGGCCAGAATTTTCGTAATTTTGAGTATATATTATGTATTGAAGCCTAAATCTAAGTTTAGTTTAATAAAATTCAATACTTTATTTGATTAATCTAAAACCTACCATTTTGTCAGTAAAAACAATTTATCTGATTCGCCACGGGGAGACTGAATATAACCGCATGGGAATCGTTCAGGGAAGTGGCGTAGATTCTGATCTCAACGAGTTAGGATTTGCACAGGCCAGAGCTTTTTTTGATGCTTACCAGCATGTAAATTTCCACAAAATTTATACCTCAAACCTGCGTCGCACGGTGCAAAGTGTGCAGCATTTCATCAACAACGGCATTGCCTATGAGCAACTGGAAGGCTTAAATGAGATTTGCTGGGGAGAAAAAGAGGGCAAAGCCCCCAATTATCAGGAAGACGAATTTTATCTGGATGTGCTGCGCCGCTGGAAACTGGGCGAAACGCATATTCCCGCTGCTAATGGCGGAGAATCGCCGGATGAAGTAGCCGCACGGCAGAAAATTGCTTTTAAGCATATTTTAGCACGCCCGGAAGAAGAGGTGGTACTGGTTGCCATGCACGGTAGGGCCATTAGAATATTGCTTACCCATTTGCTTAATTTGCCCCTGTCTAAAATGGATGATTTTGAGCATACCAACCTTTGCCTGTATAAGCTGGTGTATTCTTATACCGACAACGCATTTGCGCTGGAGTTAAGCAATGACGTATCTCACCTAATGGTTTTGGCTGAATAACCATATCTCCGTTTGTAAAAGCATAAATCCATTGATGTATAAAAAACATTTTCTGTGGTTTTGTGCTTTATTTTTATGATATTTAGGTGCTGTTCTGATTCAAAGTGGCATATTAAAATGGTTTTGTGTTAGTGTATAGACTTATTTTTAATGAATAAAAATAAATTATATTGGGTTTTCCAGATTACCGGGTGGTCGTTGTATAACCTGAATGAGGTTTTTCAATACAGCATACAGTATGACTATGACCACGACATGATCTTTAATGCGCTGGCCAATATTATCTTGTCTATACTGCTTACACACCTTTTCAGGGTAGTAGCCCGAAAGTTTAACTGGGGTGCGCTGCATTTACCGCAACTGGCTGCCAGAGTAGGGCTGGGGGTTTTGTTAATGACAACCATAATGGTGGCTGTAAACCTCCCTCTCGATTCCAAGTACGTAGGCGAATTGCTGAAGGCAAATCCGATTCTTACCATTGAGTACCCTATTAATCTGGCCAAGCCTTTTCTTGTTTGGGCGCTTATATATATGTTTTACAGGCACTCGGAAGAAAGACGCCAGCGCGAAGTAGAAGAAATAAAGCTGAAGTCGTCAATCAAAGAAACCGAAGCAAAGGTATTGCGCGCACAAATGAACCCCCACTTTATGTTCAATGCGCTTAATAGCATCAGGGCATTAGTGTTGGAAGACCCCACACGTGCGCAGCAGGGTATCACGCAATTATCTAATATCCTGCGCAGCTCGCTGCTGGCCGACAGGCGCAAAACGGTGTCGTTAAAAGAAGAGCTGCGTACCATTGAAGATTATCTGGCGCTAGAGAAAGTGCGTTACGAAGAGCGCCTGCAAATGAAATGGGATATTGACCCTGAAACTCAGAACGTGCAGGTACCACCCATGATGCTGCAGACACTGGTAGAAAACGCCATTAAGCATGGCGTGCAAAAGGCTATCAACTGGGGCTTTGTTGAAATAAATACCAGTTTGTCAGACAACAAACTGTATATCAAGATACGTAATACCGGGCAGTTGCAAAGCACCGAATCTAATTCTGAAGCAGGTGGTTTCGGTTTGAAGAATACGTCTCAACGCCTGGAGCTGCTCTATGGAAGCGAGGCCTCGTTCAGGATTTTTCAGGAAGATAACCTGACCGTATGTGCCGAGATCATGATTCCGCTGAGTGGCTCAGATGTAAAAGTGATAGGCCATGAAGCAAAAAGCACAGCCACAGCCTAGTTGAAACCACAATAGATATTCACCAATTAATAACTCGTAGCGCCGGCGACCCGGTCATAACTTACGATGAAAGCACTGATAATAGACGATGAACGTTTGGCACGTAATGAATTGCGCAGACTGTTAGAGAATTTTCCTAAAATTAATATAATAGGGGAGGCCGCCAATGCAGAGGAAGCCCTTAACCTGATTGACGAACTACAACCGGATTTGTTGTTTCTGGATATTCAGATGCCCGGTAAAAACGGTTTTGAGTTGCTTGAAGCCATTGAAGGCAAAGTGCCAGAGGTAATTTTTACAACGGCTTATGATGAATATGCCCTGAAGGCCTTTGAATTTAATGCCCTTGATTACCTGTTGAAGCCCATAGATATTCAACGGCTGGCGGAGGCCATTCAGCGAGTTGAAGAAGAGCAAATGCATGAGGTAGAACGCAAAGAAGGTATGAAATTGCTGGGCGAGAGCGACCAGGTATTTGTAAAAGACGGTGAAAAATGCTGGTTTGTGAAGTTGGGCCGCGTGCGATTGTTTGAGTCGATGGGCAATTATGTTCGCCTGCATTTTGATGACCAGAAGCCGATGATTCTTAAGTCGTTGAATAGCCTTGAAGAGCGGCTGGACCCCAAAATATATTTCAGAGCAAACCGCAAGCACATTATAAACCTTGCCTGGATTGATAAAATTGAACCCTGGTTTTCGGGTGGTTTATTAGTAACACTTAAACACGCCGAAAAAACAGCCAACCCCGAGAAAATTGAGATTTCACGCCGGCAAGCCATTAAGTTTAAGGATTTGATGAGTTTGTAAGGGGGGTAATAAAAGTATCTTATAATTTTTTAAAGGCTATCTTGAAGTTTTGAGATAGCTTTTTTTTTGAAGTTATAGCAACACGTTTCTTTTATTGGTTTTACATTAAAGGTATAATTACAGTATTTCAGCAAGACTAAAAGTTTTTTATCAGTTATGAAATATCAAACTTCTTACGATCAGAATGAAAATTTGCCTAATAAAATGGGGCTTATTGACAAAGCTGAAATTGAAAGGGTTGAGATGGAAGGGATATTACAAGCTGGTATCTTGCTTGTAACTAAATTGGACGCTCAAACTATTTTTGATTTAGACTATATAAAAAATATGCATTTCATCGCACTTGACGAATTATATGATTTTGCAGGAAAATGGAGAACTGTAAATTTATCGAAAAAAGGGTTTCCCTTTGCTGCGGCCAAGTTTTTAGACCAAACCATGTTGAACTTTGAAGTTGAAATGCTAAAAAATTTGCCGAATGAATATACATCTAAGGAAGATTTTATAGATGTTGCAGCTAAAATTCATGCTGAATTCCTTTTTATTCACCCATTTCGGGAAGTAAATGGAAGAACGGCTCGATTGCTGGCAGACTTAATGTTTAGAAAGTATAACTTTAAACCACCTGATTGGGAACTAATAAGTAAAGATGAAACCCAACCCTTAAACTTTGAATTATATGTAAAAGCAGTACAACAAGCTGCCAATCAAGATTATACTTTAATGCAGCAGATTTTTAGAGCGATTTCTCAATTTTGATAAGTACCCTTTGCAGCATCTTTTGCGCATCTTCCTTGGTTATGTTAATTCCTTCTAAGTTACCAGATGCAATTGTTGAGTTAAGAATAGAATTATAAAGTTCTGTTCTTTCCGGACTTAATGTCTGTTTTTTTTTTCTCATTTATTAGTGGTTTTCTAATAGTAAAAATACGGGAAATAAACGAGAATAGAAACCAATAAATAAAATGATTTACAATTATCTGGCAGGCAATAAGTTTATTGAAAGTGATTTCTATAGATTTTTAAGTCATTTATTAAATTATTTTAAAATTGGATTATTAAACAATTACCAAATTATCTATCAAATAGGTGTATCTACACGTATTATTTGCCTGCTATTTTTCTGAACCCAGAAATTAAATGTGTGGTATTAGCAAATTGCTTTATGGTAGTGCCTTTGAAAGCTGAATTAATTAACTTAAAATTGTGTTGTCAATTTGAAATAGAAATACAAATATTTACAGTTTTTTACGTTAATTGTTTATTAAGAACGGCATAGGTTTTTTAAGAATTTGATAACCCCGCATAAGCATAACTATTTTCTGAAATTTGTAAGAAATTCTTTGTAGGTAATGCATATTCTTAAGAAATTTGTATGACACAATCTTCAAAACTTCATAATGAGCGACGAAATTAAACACGAATGTGGCATTGCCCTGGTTCGTCTTCGTAAACCCCTCCAATATTATATTGATAAGTACGGCACACCCCTTTATGGTATAAAGCGTCTGTATGTTTTGATGGAAAAACAATCAAATCGTGGTCAGGACGGAGCCGGTGTGGGTAATGTGAAGCTGGAAGTACCACCGGGTAGCAGATACATCAGTCGCTATCGTTCGGTAGAAAACCGCCCGGTTACTGACATTTTCAATAAAATCAATGAAAAATATCGCGAGGTGCTACGAAACAACCCGGATAAGTTTAAAGATGCCAAGTGGTTGCAAGAGAATTTGGCGTATTCAGGCGAAGTATGGTTGGGTCATTTGCGTTACGGAACACACGGCAAAAACGAAATTGAAAATTGCCACCCGATGCTTCGCCAGAGTAACTGGCGCAGCCGTAACATGCTCATGGCTGGTAACTTTAATATGACCAACGCCGAAGAGCTGTTCAGGAAACTGGTGAAACTGGGCCAGCATCCAAAAGATAAAGGAGATACGGTAACCGTGATGGAGAAAATCGGTCATTTTCTTGACGAAGAAAATCAGAGAGTATTTGACCGCTTTAAAGGAATTTACGAGAATCCGGCATTATCGGATATCATAGAAGACAATATGGACCTCCCAAGGGTTCTTTACCGTGCCTGCCGTGATTTTGACGGTGGCTATGCTATGGCTGGTATTACGGGTTTTGGCGCATCGTTTGTAGTACGAGACCCCGCGGGTATACGCCCGGCGTATTACTGGGCAAACGACGAAGTAGTGGTTGTGGCTTCAGAAAAACCGGCTATTAAGGCGGCTTTCAATGCCAATTATGATGAAATTGCAGAGATTCAGCCAGGCAATGCCCTGATTATAGATAAACATGGCGAGTATAATGAGTTTCAGATTATGAAACCATTAGAGAAGAAATCTTGCAGCTTTGAGCGCATTTATTTCTCGCGTGGCTCAGACCCGCAAATCTACAATGAACGCAAAAGGCTGGGGCAACTGCTGATACCGCAGATATTGGAGAAGATTGATTATGACCTTGAAAATACAGTGTTTTCGTACATTCCTAATACTGCCGAAATGGCATTTTTCGGAATGGTTGAGGGGTTGGAAGAATACCTTGCCGACTGGCGGTTGAAGCGCATAACTGATGGTAATTTGTCGGCCGAGGAAATCAAAAAGGTATTGTCTTTCAGGCCGAGGATAGAGAAGCTGGTATCTAAGGATGTGAAACTGCGCACCTTTATTACCAACGACGATGAGCGCGACGAGATGGTATCTCATGTGTATGAAATGACCTACGAGGTTATCAGGAAGGGCATTGATACGGTAGTGGTGATAGATGACTCTATTGTACGTGGAACCACGCTTGAGAAGAGTATCCTGAAAATGCTTGACCGGCTGGGCCCTAAGAAGATAATTATTGTGTCATCGGCACCGCAGATTCGCTACCCTGATTGTTATGGTATTGATATGTCTAAAATGAAAGAGTTTGTGGCGTTTAGAGCGATGCTCGATTTGTTGAAGAAAAATGGTATCGATTACATGAAGCAAGAGGTTTACGCACAAAGTGTGGGCGCCTTACAAACCAACAATGCTTATGATACCAACTTTGTGAAACAGTTGTATAACAAATTTACTGACGAGGAGATATCAGATAAAATTGCTGAAATTGTAACCCCCGAAGGCATGAATGCCGAGGTTTCTATGGTTTACCAGACCGTCGAAAACCTGCATAGGGCTTGCCCCAACCATTTGGGCGACTGGTATTTTACAGGTAATTATCCTACTCGCGGGGGTAACCGTGTGGTAAATCAGGCCTTTGTAAACTTCATGGAAGGCAAACTGGTAAGAGCATATTAATTGATTTTAGCATAAAGGGTATCTTATAATAAAAGGGAGCAGACCAATCGGCCGGCTCCCTTAGTGTTTATAGAAATTTAACGAACCAAACACAAATCTGCTTTGTCAGGCAGATAAATTGCCCTTTTTCTTCTTTTTGTCGGGCAAACTAAACACATTATTGGCCACCTCTTTCAGGCCAATCAAACGCAGCACGTCACGCAAATCGATTACTTCCTGAATAGGAATCACTCCATTCTGAGAAATAGTTGTTGTGGTATCCATCACCGTTTTTTATAGTTTTTTATTGTTGACAAATTACATAACAAAGGTAACCCGGAGAGCGAATATTCGCGAAATATACCCACTGATTTTCGCAGATATTTATTTAGTGGTTAAGGCACTGAGTAGGTAAGCCGGGTCCTTAGCTGGCATTAATGGTGATGTTTTGCCGGTTTTTGCTCTAACAGCCCCCAATTAAAAAGCAACCGCCCAAAGAGCCGTTGCTTTATTCATCACCTAACCACTAAAAAGTATTATAAATAATACCGTTTATCTTATTCTTGCAGCTGGTTCTGAACAAGCCGGGGGGGCTGTCAAGCACTATGAAAATAGGCCAGCTTATTAATAACTTCTTTAAGTCTTCTTCTTGATACGCCAATATGCCTGCCGCCTTCTATCTTAATTTCTCCTGCATTTTTGGCAACTTCAACACCTTTTACAAACATCATATTAACCAGGTGCGACTTGTGGATTCTGAGGAAAAGCTCCTCTCCGAACATCTTTTCAAAATCTTTGAGCGTTCTGGCTGCCAGATACTCACGGTTTTGGGTATAAATGTAAGTATAGTTGCAGTCGCCCTCCAGTCTTACAATTTTTTCCATTGGTATCTTTATCCAACGGTCCAGATAAAAAACTTTTATCTGCAGATGGTCTTCTGCATAATCAGAATGACTGAAAGTAGCTTTTACTTTTTGAAGTTCAAAATCAATACTGTTCATAATTAAGCTGGGTTATTTCACTTCAAACATAATTTGTAAACGAAAATTATGCAACCCAACCAAAAGGCTTAACTTTTGTAAAGTATTGATTATGAGAGTTTTATAATGAAAACAGACCGTTAAATCAGGTAATTTCCCCTAAGAAATTACGTAAAACTACGTAGATGCTTTCATGGCTGTTTTATCAGTTTTTATGACTGACTTCTCTGTAAAAATATGCTTTATAATTACAATATGCATATATTTGCAAAAAATTTTATTAAACGGCAGACACGTGTTAGACAGAATCAAGGAAGTAATAGATGAAGTAACCGTTGCTACGGTTGGTAGCAAGGATGACCTCGAGAATTTTCGCCTCAGGTACATTAGTCGCAAAGGTATTCTGAACGACTTGTTTGAGCAGTTCAAGACTGTAGCAAACGACCAGAAGCGGGCAGTAGGGCAAGAGCTGAACAAGCTGAAAACCTTTACAGAACAACGGTTTAAGGATTTCTCTGAGGAGCTTGAAAATGCAACCGACTATTCAGCCGGTAGTAAGCTGGATCTTACTTTACCTGTTGCACCTAACTTTGCAGGTTCTGTTCACCCGCTTACATTAACCCGCCAGCGTGTGCTGGAGGTTTTTGCCCGCATGGGTTTCAGCCATGAAGATGGCCCCGAGGTAGAAACAGACTGGTATAACTTTACCGCCCTGAATTTTGCCGAAAACCACCCTGCCCGCGAAATGCAGGACACTTTCTTTGTTGAGAAAAAAGCTGCCCAGAAAGATGACGTGCTGCTGCGCACGCATACTTCAAACGTGCAGGTGCGTTTAATGGAAAGAAAGAAGCCACCCATCAGGTCTATAATGATTGGCCGTGTGTATCGTAACGAGGCTATATCGGCCCGGGCGCACTGCCAGTTTCATCAGATAGAGGGTCTGTATGTAGATAAAAACGTAAGTTTTAAAGACCTGAAAGATACGCTTTATCACTTTGCCAAAGAGATGTTTGGTAAAGATACCAAAATTCGTCTGCGCCCCAGTTACTTTCCGTTTACTGAGCCAAGCGCCGAAATTGACGTATCTTGTTTTATATGTGGGGGTAAAGGCTGTAACATTTGTAAGCACAGTGGCTGGGTAGAAATTGCCGGCTCTGGTATGGTAGACCCCAATGTATTGCAAAACAGCGGAATTGACCCTGAAGAATACACAGGTTTTGCATTTGGCATGGGCGTAGAACGTATTACCATGCTTCGCTACGGAATTAATGATTTACGCTTGTTCTTTGAGAACGACGTGCGCTTTCTGAGACAATTTGAAGGTGCCTGATGCAGATAGTAGATAAGAGAAACTCCGCCCGGAAGGGTGGAGTTTTTTTTGTCTTTGCAACACCTAAAAGCTGTTGCTTTAAACAAGCAAGGGTTTTTTGTTGCATCGGTTTTGATTTTTTCAGAGAAAAAAAATGAATTGTGGGTAAAATTATTTAATCTTGCCTTTCAGCTGGCGCGGTTTTTTAGTGTTATAAAAGAATAAGTATTACCACCAACAACCTTCAGACATTGCTCAACTAGAAAAGATTTAAAAAGTATTATGAAGTATCCGGCACTTTTAAAATTGCTGACTGAAACCGGAATTATTCCGGAAGACCAGTCTGGCAAAATACAGGTTTATGAAAAAAATAAGCCTTTCTCTATTCATTGGGAATTACGGACTTTCCTTTACGCAGGCATTGTACTGTTAGGCACTGGCCTGGGCACCGTTATTTATTTCAACATTGATTCTATTGGCCATACGGTTCTTATCAGCCTTATTGTGGCGGCTTTTCTGGGCTGCCTGTGGTATGCATTCAGGTATCGCAAGCCCTTTAGCTGGAATGAAGTATCAACCGGCGATAAACTGGACGATTTCGCCCTGCTGGCGGCCTGCGTGCTGTTTCTAACGCTGGAAGGTTACCTGCAATACCAGTATAATATTTTTGGCACCCGTTACGGGTTGGTTACTTTTCTGCCCGCTGTATTGTTTTTCTTTCTGGCCTACCGGTTCGACCACCGGGGCGTGCTTTCTATGGCCATCACGGCTTTTTCTTCCTGGGTGGGGGTTAATATTGCGCCCATTAAACTGTGGCAACAAAAGAACTTTTCAACGGTTGATTTAACCAATATATCTATACTTCTTGGGGTGGTGCTTATAGCCGCTGGTTTTATAGCCGGATACAAAAAGTTAAAGGCTCATTTTGCTTTTACTTATCTTATTTTTGGCTCAAACATCGCATTTGTAGCGGGGCTGGCAGGTCTTATTCAGTTTGATACCAAATTTTTGTATATACTGCTGATAACCCTTTTAAGTGCCGGTAGTATATGGTATGGCCGCAAAATGCAGTCTTTTGTGTTTTTGTTGATGGGCGTACTGTATGGGTACGTTGCTTCTACCTACTTTATTTTTTACAGAGACTGGGCACAGGGGCTTAGTTTTACCATTTATACTTTGTATTATATGGCCTCGGCGGTTGGTATAGTGTTGTTTCTCATCAACATCAAACAAATAATTGGTATTAAAAAATGAAAAAAGCGTATAACGAAACCTGGGTTGATAACATAGAAAACCGCAATACCATTAAAGACTGGTATGATGAAAAAGTATTGAGCAAGCAACAGTACGACAAAGCAATTGATTTATTTCCGGTAAATTTCTACCAGCCCAATATGTTTATTGAGTTCGGTTTGTTCATATTTACTAATCTGGCCTTATCGGCTGCATTTGGTTTTTTGTCTATTACCATCTTTCAAGACATACTTAACACAAGCACAGGGCTGGCAATAATAAGTTTAATCTATTGTGTATTACTGATTGTATTTCTTGAATACCTCATCAGGAAAAGAAAGCTCTATCGTTCTGGTACCGACAACGCCCTTTTGTATGTAGCTATAGGCTCGCTTTTAACAGCTATTTTTAGCTTTACCGATTTTAAGTGGCATATCTCTGCTTATTTTCTGGTTTCGTTGCTGGTATTTATTCCTTTCCTGATTCGGTACGGCGACCCTTTCGTGGCAGTAGGCATTTATGTAGCCTGGATCGCCTTCTGGTTTTCATTGGTTATCAGATACCCGGCCGGTAAAGATTTGCTGCCATTTATTATCATGGGGGTGTCTGCCGTTGGTTATTTTATTACCAGATGGTGGCAAAATAAAAATGCCTCTGCTTACTATGCCGATGCACAGATTTGCATAGAGGCTGGCGCGTTGATAACCTTTTATGTGGCCGGAAATTACTGGTTTGTGCGTGAAGGAAATGCTTTCCTGTATAACCTGGCTACCTCGGTTCAGATAAAATTCGCTCTTTTGTTTTATGTGCTTACGGTTGCTGTTCCTGCGGTATATCTGGTGTGGGGCCTTAAGAAGCAAAACAGAAAAATGGTGCTGGTAGGCATTGCTGCTGCGTGGTTTGATGTTTTTACGTTCAGGTTTTACTTTTCAGAAATACCCATCGAATGGGCCATGACCATCGGCGGGGCATTTCTGGCTTCGTTTGCAGTTTGGGGTATATGGTTTTTCAAAACTCCCAAATGGGGTTTAACCAGCAAGCAGACCCTTTCGGCCAAAGACCGCGACTTTGAGGTTTTTCTGTTGAGTCAGGTACTGCCGCATCAGACACAACAAGGCAATAAAATGAAATTCGGCGGTGGAGAGTTTGGTGGTGGCGGTAGTGGGAGCAGGTATTGAGATGGGTGAATGAGTGAGTTAGTGATTGAGTGAATGAGTGATTGAGTGAATGAGTGAATTAGTGAATTAGTGAATTTTATGATTTTATTCTTTGATAATCGTGAACCATTGTGCCGCATTCTGTACATCGTGGCTGTAAAAGTTAGCCTCAATGTTTGCCACTATGTACACAAAGTACTCAAAATAACACAATTCAGTTCAAATTATATGCCATCCCGGCAAAGTTCAAGACCATTCGCCATTCGCTCATTCATCATTCACAATTATAATCACTCAATCACTAAATCTATCAATCACTAATTCACTAACTCACTCAATCACTCATTCACTCAATCACTAAATCACTCATTCACTCATTCACTAAATCTTTTATTTCTTTCTCCCAAAATACCCGCAACACCTTTGAGTTAACACCTACTTCTTTAAAGAAATGGAGCCAGAAAAGCTGCTGGTTCGATAGGTTGTCTGTTGGTGATTTTACTTCTACGAAGCAATAATCGTTGTCGTCCCACATAAAGAGGTCAGGGAAACCACGCAGGTTTTCTACCAGGTTTTTCGACATCTCGTGCAGGATTTTCTTCAGCGCCTCAAAGTCAATAACCTCAACTGCCTTGCGCACCACCAGCCACATATCTTCCACCCACGGTACAAAGGGGTTGGCAATACCGAATTTTGATTCATAATGCTCGCCCATATATACCAGCAGCAACTGGATGTTATCAAAGCTATCAAGATGATTAATGATGATGTCTTTACGTTTTTCGTAGAAATCGGGCAGGTATAAATCAGACGGGCGGCGTTGAAACGGATGATGGAAGGCAACCAGACTGGGGTCGAAAACGATATCCCAGAAGATAAGGCCAAAAATAGCCCGCCAAACGTAGTTTTCTGAAAACACAGCCTGCTTACCGTTGCTCTGGTAATAATCTACTACCCCCATTTCTACCTGATGCCTGAAGCCCTCTGAAATAGTAATGCTTTCAGAACGGTGCAGCCATGAAGTAGTACTCTTTTTATATACCCGTTTTTTACTGTTTACGTAGTTGATAAAATCAAACGCAAAGAACTTTTCATCTGCATTTTTCGGAAACTCAATCATCAACTGGCAAAGCGAAAGCGCCTCTTCAACATAGCCCAGTTTTTGGAGCGTACGCACCTGGCGTTCTCTTGATGGTACCTGTTCGGTAAGGCGGTAGGTGTTCAGCGCTTCGTCATACAGTTTGCTTTTTTCAAGAAACGTGGCCACTTTAATAATCAACCTTTCATAGGCCGGTTTAGCTACTTCGCTCAGGTCGCCTACGGTGTCGGTAAAGTTCATAAACCAGTCGTAAACCTCAAGTGGCAGCGCCGATTGTTTCAGTTGCGAAAACAAATCGTTCTGGTCAGTTATCAGCCATTTGTCTTCGGCGTCTTTGCGGGTGTTAAAACGCGCCACCAGTTTGTCGTCGTCGTGGCTTTCATATTGCACCAGTCCAAGGTCTCTGACCACAAACTCGGTCATGTCAAGGTAGCGGTTACCAAAAAACAGAAACTTCATAAAGGTAACCTCAAACTCAAAACAAACCTTTACCACAGGCTCCATGTCTCGCACGGCATCAGCTATTTCTTCAAAGCTGAAATCGCTCAGAATAGCCTCTACCAGTTCATCTTTCTTTAATTTCTTATAAGATTTTCGCTCCGATTTGGGCAGATGTTCCTGGCTGAGCGCCATAATCGGCGCAAACCGTGTGCAGAGTTCGTCTTTACCAAACACCCCCAGCAGTTCTTTGCCGAAGGTGTCGTGTTTATTAGCATTAATATGTTCTATAAATTCTCTGTCCAGTAGCTCGTTCAGCAGGGCGGGTATATCCGTTAACTCATCGTAAGAGAGCCTGTTAATTTTAAAGAACAAGCCTTTGCGGTTACTGAAACGAATAAAAAGGCATTGAGCATCTTCGCTCAGGCAGTAGTATTTTCTCAGGAAGCGCCACTCGTTTTCGTTCAGGATATGGCGGTACTTCTCCTGTACAAAGTCTAACAGGTAGTTGAAATAATCGAGATAATATTTAGGAGGAAGCTCGTTTTGTTCTGCCATAATGATAGAAACAAAATTCAGGTATCAAGGGTTCGGCAGTTTCAGCTTGAGGCCGTCATAGGCCAGATGGATATTGGGAGGCAGCTCTGCTTCTACATCAGCATACAGACCCATTTTATGGCTTATGTGCGTAAGGTAGGTGGTGCCGGCATTTATTTTCCGGGCTACCTCTATGGCCTGCCCCAGTGTAAAGTGAGAAATGTGAGGCTCACGCTGCAAAGCGCCCAGCACCAGCACATCAGACCCATAGATTTTCTCCATTTCCTGTTCAGAAATGTAGTTTACATCAGTAATATACGTAAAGCCACCTATACGGAAACCAAGTACGGGCAGGCGGTGATGCAGCACCTCTATCGGCGTAAAGAAGATGCCCTCAATCTGAAAAGGTTGCAGGCTGATTTCGTTAAGATTAATAAGCGGAACGCCCGGATACTTGATGTCGTCGAAAGCGTAAGCATACTCACGTTTCAGTTGGTTAAGCACCCTGGGGTGGCCGTAAATATTCAGGTGGCGAATGCCATGCAGGTAGTTATAGGGGCGCACGTCGTCAAGCCCGGCTGTATGGTCTTTATGTTCGTGCGTATAAATGATGGCATCGAGCCGGGGGATACGCTCGCGCAGGGCTTGTTGACGGAAGTCAGGGCCGGTGTCTATTACAAAATTTTTGCCGTTTACTTCAATCCAGACAGATACCCGCAAACGCTTGTCTCTGAAATCTAAAGAATTACAGACCTCGCATCCACACGTCAGTACGGGAACACCCGCTGAAGTACCTGTTCCTAGAAAAGTTACCTGCATGCCTGTGATACGGTAGCAACCCGTAAAGATTGCTACCGGAATATTATAAACTCGTTAGAATTATTCAGTCAGACCTTTTACAACCGTTACCAGTTTGTCAAAATTCAACGGCTTCATGAGCGCGTCGTTGAAACCGGCATTTTTGAAATCCTCTTCGGTATAGTTTTTAGCGTTTCCGGTAATAGCTACGGCCGGAATATCCGCCTTTTTCTTGTCACTCAATTCACGAATAGCCTTGATACACTCCATTCCGTCCATTATTGGCATGTTGATATCAAGAAGAAGTATGTCAAAGTCTTCTTTATCAAGCAATTGCATCACTTGTTCACCGTTTTTTACTGAGGTTATTTCAAAATTCTGAAACTCAAGAATTTTTTTGGCCAGGTTCAAAATAACTGAACTGTCTTCGGCTATTAGCACTCGTTTTGTAGATGGCATAGGAATTTCTTAGTTTGGTCTCTGCTATTTTGGTGTAAAGATAAGGAAAGAAGATTTTTAACAAAACCAAATTTTATTAAAGCCTGATAAAATATGTATTTTTGCAAAAATATAGTTTTTGTATTTCATTCTGAACCCCGACCATACAGGCTTGAATAGAATCTTACAACCCGGAAAGAAGATATACTTTGCTTCTGATTTTCATCTCGGAGCTCCCTCTCATCAGGATAGCCTTACCCGGGAAAAACTTCTGCTTGCCTGGCTGGAGCGTATCAGGCATGACGCCGGAGTTATTTTTCTGGTAGGCGATTTGTTCGATTTCTGGTTTGAGTACAAACGCGTGGTACCCAAAGGGTATGTGCGTTTTCTGGGCAAGCTGGCCGAACTTTCTGATGCCGGTATTGAAATTATTGTTTTTCTGGGCAACCGCGATATGTGGATGACCGATTATTTTGAAACCGAACTAAACATTCAGACCATCAGAAGACCCCGCACTTTTGTTTTTAACGATAAGAAGTTTCTGATTGCGCATGGCGACGGCCTGGGCAAAGGCGACTACGGCTATAAGGTGCTACAGGTTATTTTTGAAGGAAAACTGCCACGCTTTTTATTTAATTACATAATGCCGGCTAATCTGGGCATGTATCTGGGGTATATCTGGACCAAGTTCAGCTGGCGCAAAAAAAGAAAGCCGGAGCAATACCTGGGCGACGACAGAGAACATCTGGTGGGGTACTCAAAAGCAGTAGAAGCAAAAGAGCATCATGATTTTTATATTTATGGGCACAGGCATACCATGGCAGACATACAACTGACCCCAACTGCCAGATACATAAATCTGGGTGACTGGATATGGTATAACAGCTACGCCGTATTTGATGGCAATGATGTAACACTGACACAGTTTAAGCCAAAGGATTGAATACAAGCGAAAGATAAAAAGCAAATCCCCGAAAGATAGCAAGGCATTCTTCGGGGATTTGCTTTTTAGTGTTTTTCAGCCTTCGGTTTAGAAAATGTCTTTCAAACGAGGCAACTCAAGGTCTTTCTGAGATATATTCGGGTTTTCAATGCCCCAGTCAATGCCCAGGTCAGGGTCGTTCCAGATAATCCCTCCTTCAGAGGCTTTATTATAGAAATTTGTACATTTATAGGTAAAAAGGCAGGGTTCAAGCGCCAGAAAACCATGCGCAAATCCGGCTGGAATATACACCATGTTTTGCAAGGCAGAATCGAGAAGAAATTTCTGATGCTTGCCAAAGGTAGGGGAGCCGGGGCGTAAATCAACTGCCACATCAAGCGCTTTGCCTGTAATTACTCTTACCAGCTTGCCTTGCGCGTAGGGTTCTTTCTGAAAATGCAATCCTCTTAAAACACCGGCCGTTGAAGATGACTGATTGTCTTGCACGAAATCAAATGGAATGCCGTTATCGGCAAAGTTTTTTTTATGATACGACTCTAAAAAGTAGCCCCTTTCGTCGCCAAAAATACGGGGATAAATTTCTATTAAACCTTCAATAAAAGTATGTTTGAACTCCATTATAAATTATGTTCGTGTTTTAATTAGGTTCGCGCGGTTGTTGCAGGTAGTTACAAAGCCGTAAACTGAATAATTTATGCAAAAATAATATTTCCTGAATAAATTCTATTCTGTTTTGTATTAAATCAGCAGAATTACAGAAATTTGAGAAAATTTTTTCAATATGACAAAAAAAGAGCTTTTCGACCAGATTCTTCAGAAGAAATCCTATTTATGTGTGGGGCTTGATACCGACTTGAAGAAGATTCCGGCGCATTTGTTAAAAACCAATGACCCTGTTTTTGAATTTAACCGCCAGATAATAGACGCAACTGCCCGCTACGCCGTAGCATATAAACCCAATATTGCTTTTTACGAGGCTATGGGCGTGAAAGGATGGGAGAGTCTGCAAAAAACGATGGAGTATATACCGAAGGAATGTTTTACCATTGCAGACGCCAAACGGGGCGATATTGGTAATACATCTGAGTTGTATGCCCGCACTTTTTTTGATAAAAGTTCGTCTGGTTTTGATTTTGACTCGGTAACCGTAGCGCCTTACATGGGGCGCGACTCCGTGCAGCCATTTCTGGCGTTTCCGGGTAAGTGGGTTATTCTGCTGGCATTAACGTCTAATGTAGGTAGCAATGATTTTCAGCACCTGACAGTAGAAGCAGGCGGCACGCGCAAGGCTTTGTTTGAACGTGTATTGGAGAAGTCGCAGGAGTGGGGCAATAGTGACGCCATGATGTATGTAGTAGGGGCAACCCAGGCTGATAAACTGGCCGAAATACGTAAAATTGTGCCAGAACATTTTCTGCTGGTGCCGGGTGTAGGTGCGCAGGGCGGTAGCCTGGAAGAAGTGTCGCGCTATGGTATGAATAGCCAGTGCGGGCTATTGGTCAATTCGGCCAGGGCCATTATTTATGCCTCAGACGGAACTGATTTTGCCGATGTTGCGGCACTTGAGGCCAGAAAAGTACAACAGGAAATGGAGCAGTATCTAAATGAATTAATCTGATATATTGGGTCTTGTTTTTCAAAAAAACCATGACAGAATCGTTTATTCACTACCTGTGGCAATTTCAACAATTTAAGACTTCTTTGCTGCTGACAACCAAAGATGAACCTCTGAAGGTGCTAAAAACCGGCATGCTGAATACAGATGCCGGGCCGGATTTTCTGCAGGCACGGGTGCTGATTGGTGAAATTGAATGGGCTGGCAATGTAGAAATGCATCTGCGGGCATCTGACTGGAACATACATCAGCATCAGTCAGACAAGGCCTATAATAACGTAATTCTGCATGTGGTTTGGGAAAGCGACAAGCCCATTTTAAGAGCCGACGGCAGCGAAATACCCACGCTGGAACTGAAAACTATTACCGATAGCGCATTGTTAGACAGGTACCAGTTGCTACTGAGTAACAAAAGTGTAATACCCTGCGCGGGGCAGTTTGCAGGGGTTTCTGACCTGGCTAAAATTACCACTTTCGACAAAGCCCTTACCAGACGGCTGATGCAAAAAGCCAAAGGTATTGAGGAATTGCTTGACCAGAACCACGGCGACTGGGAAGAAACTACCTACCAGCTACTGGCTAAAAACTTTGGTTTCAAGCTAAACTCAGAGGCTTTTCTGAGGCTGGCACAAAACCTGCCCCTGAAGGTGCTCCGGAAACACCGCGATAACTTGCTACAGATTGAAGCCATGCTTTTTGGGCAGGCCGGGTTTTTGGTAGAGGTAGACGAATACTCTGAAAAACTTACCCGCGAGTTTGATTTCTTTGCCGCCAAGTTTTCTTTAAAAGAACAACAGTTGCAGGCGCATGAATGGAAATTGCTGCGAACCAGACCTGCCAATTTCCCCACCATCAGAATCGCTCAACTTGCAAAGCTCATTACCAGCCAGCAAAGTTTTTTCTCTTTGTTTACTCAAACCGGGTCAGTAGATGAACTGAGAAAGGCTTTACAGGTAGAGCAGTCGGCCTACTGGCAAGATCACTATCATTTCAGTAAAAAAGCCGCACGCCGTAACAATGGCTTAGGCAAGGGCTCGGTAGATATACTGCTCATCAATACGGTTATACCCCTGCTGGCGTGTTATGCGCAGAAAACCGATAATCAGGCATATATGGATAGGGCCGTGGCTTTTCTGGAGTCGTTTCCGGCTGAAAGTAATCACATTATTGATATGTGGAAACAACTGGGCCAAAGCATTACCACTGCTTTTGATGCCCAGGCGGGTATTGAACTTTATAATCATTTCTGTACCCAAAAGAGATGCCTGCAATGCCATGTGGGTATAGAAATACTAAAGCGCTAACAAGCTTACGGGGTGTATTCTGTTTGCAAAGCTGCTCTCATTTCCTCTTTATTTTTTACAGGGCGCAGGTTTAACCGTTCTCCTTCGGCCAGCATAAAATCATAAGCCGTGTCAAATTCATTTATGACGGTTCCTTCCAGAATGGCCTCTCTGATAGCCACTTTTATAAGACCCACTTCGCGTGAGGGCTTCAGATCAAACACTTCCATAATTATTTCACCGGTAATAACCGGCTGAAAATTACGAAGTTTGTCTTTGGCTTCCAGTTCGATTAACGATTCCTCCACCTTGTCGAAATTGCCCAGATACCGGCGTACGCGGTTGGGGTCTTTAGAAGTAATATCTGCCCGGCACAAAATCATCAAGGCTTCTATGTCGTCGCCTGCTTCAAATAAAAGTCGCCTTAAGGCAGAGTCTGTAACGCCATCTTTGGCCAGCGCAATAGGGCGCAGGTGTAGCCGTACCAGCTTTTTTACCATTTTCATTTTGGCATCCAGCGGCAGTTTCAGCTTACGGAAAATACCCGGGGTCATTTTTGAACCCAGCTCTTCATGCCCGTGGAAGGTCCAGCCCACCTTGGGGTGAAAGCGTTTGGTAGCCGGTTTGGCAATATCGTGCAGAATAGCAGCCCAGCGCAACCACAAATCATTCGATTTTACGGCCACGTTATCCAACACCTGCAACGTGTGGTAAAAGTTATCTTTATGCCCTTTGCCGTCTTGTGTTTCTACCCCTTGCAACTCGCAGAATTCGGGGAATATTATCTGCAAAAGGCCTGCATAAAATAGCAGCTTAAAGCCGTAAGACGGCGTTTTAGACAGTACAATCTTGTTGAGTTCGTCGGTGATACGCTCCTGCGAAACAATACTGATGCGGTCTTTCATGGCCGCAATGGCATCAAAGGTGCTGCCTTCAATGTCAAAACCCAGTTGAGAAGCAAAGCGGATGGCACGCATCATGCGCAGGGGGTCGTCAGAGAAAGTTACTTCGGGGTTAAGGGGCGTACGGATATTTTTCTTTCTGATGTCTTCTACACCACCAAAAGGGTCTATCAGTTGCCCGAAGTCCTTCCTGTTTAATGATATGCCCAGTGAGTTGATGGTAAAGTCGCGGCGGTTCTGGTCGTCTTCCAGCGTTCCGTCTTCTACGGCAGGCTTGCGTGAGTCGGCACTGTAAGATTCTTTTCTGGCGCCAACAAACTCAATTTCAAGGTCGTTTAATCTGATTTGTGCCGTGCCGAAATGCTTGAAATAATTAACGTGGATATTATCTCCTAATTTAGAGGCCACTCTTTCTGCCAGACCTATTCCGCTACCCAGGCAAACCACATCTATATCTTTATTGGGGCGGTTCAATATCAAATCGCGCACGTATCCGCCAATCACGTATGCATCCAGCCCTAACTCGGTGGCCGCCTGTGCAATGGTTTCAAAAATGGGTTCGTTTGATATATGCTCTTTAAAATTCATATTCATTATGTCTTTCCGGGCAATAAACGCCGAAAATTAATCAGGACGGCAATTTATCGAAGAAATTTTAAATGGACACCGAAAAACTGACATAATTTGAGCAATGCACTATGGGGCAGCGGGCTTCTCCTTTACTATTTTGCTCACAAACTGGTTGCCTTTCAGGTAGAATCGGTAGAGCAAATCGGCTCCCCGGGTAATACCAATGCGTGTGGTGGTTACAATTTCAGGGTTTTCATCTTTGGGCGGCAGACAATAAAAATGGTGGCTGTAAACGGGTAAAAAATTAAAGTCGCGGTTAATACCCATAGCCGTTACCAGCTTGCCCGGGCCGCTGCAAAGGTTTTTCAGTTGGGTGGTTCCTCTTCTTTGCTGCATCAGTTCTATTCCATCCACAGGCTCAAGCGCTCTGATTAACACCGCTTCGCCGGTGTCTTTTTGGCCACTTACAATGTTAAAACAATGGTAAACACCATAAATAAAATAGACGTAGGATATACCCGGTTTTTCAAACATGGCCGCATTTCTGGGGGTTTTCTTCCGGTAGGCGTGGCAGG
Organism: Emticicia sp. 21SJ11W-3; assembly: GCF_024138715.1. GTDB lineage: Bacteria > Bacteroidota > Bacteroidia > Cytophagales > Spirosomataceae > Emticicia > Emticicia fluvialis. The sequence continues at coordinate 3,659,369 of NZ_CP092074.1, read as the reverse complement.
CGGGGTCGTTTTGCAGATACGCCTCTGTCTCTACAATGATGCCCGCTGTGAGGCCTTCAGGGCTGTTGTGCACCAATGTGCAGCCAAGCAGATGACGAGCCAGCGAGAGGGTGTCATATTTTTCGAAAAATTCTTTGGGAAGAATGTCCTGCATCAGTACTTTTGGCAAAATAATACCTTCAAATGTATAAAAAAATCCTTGGCCTTTTACTGTTTACACAGATTTGCTACGCACAGAAAGACTCTCTTAACCTAAATGCAACCCCCTGGAAAACCCTGAATTTAGGCCATGGCGTTGTCTGGAAAAACTACCATTTTAATGATAAAAACCTGATGGGTACCAGCCAGATGATAAACGTGCTGGAAAGTAAACAGAAAAATAAGAAGGTCAGGTTTGGTTTTGTGGCCGCAGATGAAAAAAAGACGGATACCACCGCCAGACGATTGCTTTTACCTACCAGCCAGCTGGCAGCAAAAAGCGGAGCATTGGCAGCAGTAAACGCCGGATTCTTTGATATGAAAAACGGTGGCGCAGTTGATTACCTGAAAATTGATGGCCGTGTAATAGACACTACCCGGGTGGCCAATGTGGCACGCTTGCCCAGAAATGTGATTGCGGCGGTTGTTATTCATCGTAACCGTGTGAAAATTTTGAAAGGTGGGCTTACACCGGGTTGGGAGAAAAGCCTGCCTGCTGAAAATGTGCTGCTAACCGGGCCTTTATTATTAGCTGATGGCGAAGCCGTAAAACTGGAGAAAACATCTTTTAACGACAATCGCCATCCCAGAACCTGCGCCTGTATAACCACCGATAAAAAGTTACTTTTAATAACCGTTGATGGCCGCAGCAAGGAGTCGCATGGTATGACGCTCCACGAATTAACGGCTCTTACCAAAGCATTAAAATGCAAGGATGCTGTTAATTTTGACGGGGGAGGTTCTACTACCATGTATATTGAGGGGCAACCTGAAAACGGTGTGGTTAATTACCCGTCTGACAATAAAATATTTGACCATGCCGGAGAACGGTCTGTAAGCAATATTTTCGTAATTTTGAAGAAGTGAGGCGGCATTAAAAACCGCTGAATCAGGTAGAGCCGCATGGCATGTGGCTCATGGTTGAACCCGGAATTACCGAATTTGCCGTAGCAGTTCAGAATTTTGAACCTACAACGTTTGACAATTTACATTTTCATAATTGCATTTTGAACAATATACAATATAAATACCGCCCCGATAACCTGACGGAGTCAGAGCCCAATAAGTATAAGCCTGAAAACCTGAAGTCGGAAGAGATGATTCTGAATCTGGGGCCTCAGCACCCGTCAACGCACGGAGTGCTAAGGCTGGAGGTGGTTACTGATGGCGAGATTGTGGTTGACGTAATACCTCACCTGGGGTATCTGCACCGTTGTTTTGAAAAACACGCGCAGAGCTTACCGTTTAATCAGACTATTCCATTTGTAGACCGCCTTGATTACCTGGGCGCAATGAACAGCGAACACGCCTATGTAATGGGTGTTGAAAAAATGCTGGGCATAGATAAAGACATTCCCAAACGGGTAGAGTACATCAGGGTGCTGGTGGCTGAACTGAACCGCATAGCCTCGCACTTTATTGCTATTGGTACTTATGCGCTCGATATAGGCGCTTATACTCCTTTCTTATGGTTGTTCCGTGACCGTGAACACATCTTGCGTATGCTTGAATGGACCTGCGGCGCACGTATGTTATATAATTATATATGGGTAGGAGGCTTGTTTTATGACCTGCCCGTTGGTTTTGAAGACCGTTGCCTGTCTTTGATAAAATACCTGAAACCCAAACTGGTTGAGTTGCAGCAACTGGTAATTGACAACCACATTTTTATTAACCGTACTGCTAATGTAGCAGTTTTGCCGCTGCCTGTGGCTATTAATTACGGCTGCACAGGGCCGGTGCTGCGGGGCTCTGGTCTGAGATGGGATTTACGCAAGGTGGATGGCTACTCTGTGTATCCGGAAATTGATTTTGATGTACCCATTGGCAAAGGGCTGGTTGGTAAAGTAGGCGACTGCTGGGACAGAAACTATGTTCGGGTGTTGGAGTGCCACGAGTCTATCAGAATCATTGAGCAATGTCTGGAGAAACTCACCAAAGAATATAACCGCACGCCGGAGTTTGACCCTCAGGCTGTGGTGCCAAAGAAGATTCGCCCACAGAAAATGGATTTTTACGCCCGCGCCGAAAGTACCAAAGGCGAGCTGGGTTTCTATTTCAGAACTGATGGCCGGTCTGATGTTCCTTTGCGGGTAAAGGCGCGCGCCTGTTCGTTTAACAACCTTTCTGTACTGCCCGAGATTTCGCGCGGGGGCATGATTGCCGACCTGATAGCCGCTATCGGCTCTATTGATATTGTTATGGGTGAAGTTGACCGTTAAGCCAGGCTTTGGTTTTACGAATAATTACGGCACCCACCGCGGCCAGAAACTTGCCCCGGGGTACTGAGTTCATTATCTGTAACTCTTCTGCCAAAGTGGTGTGGCCATCTAAAAAGCTAAAAACGCGGGCCGGAGGGTTTTTGCGGTAAAGCATGGCAAAAATGTCGGCAGCGCTATGCCGTTTTTGTTCCAGCACATTCAGAAGTACCGAGGCATAGAACCGGAAGCGGTTGTCGAAAATACTTGCTTCTATTTTCGGTGAACCCGTCTGCTCAAGGTTTTCAACCAGCTTCTTTAGTTTTCTTTGCGTATTGGCAAAGGTGTATCCGGTGGCAGGGTTGGTGTATCCGCCTGCGGTGCCAATTCTTACCACACGTGGGCTTGGGCGTTCGGTAGTGGGTACGTCGCTCATGGGTATCACACCAAACTCTTCTTCCAGAATCTGATAATCCTGCAATTGCAAATCGTTATTCAGATAATCTCTTAAGGCTGCATCATAATCGTCAGATGGCAGAAGTGTTTCACTGAAAATGGTGTATTCAACCAAAGCAGTATGGGCATCTAATGGCAGCAAATACATAAACCGGCAATCTTGCTTCTGATCAATATTGAAATTCATCAGTACTGGCACATCCGGGTTGAAGGCAGCTTGGGCTGTTTTAACTACGTATCCTTTAAAATGCTGCAGCAGATTGTGGTTAAGTGGCTGGGTAAGGTTAAGTTGATAGGTGCTGTCAAATACCAGAGCAGCTTCATAGGCCTGTCCGTCGGTGGTTTCTACCACCACACTATTTGCATTATCTTTTATGCTGTTTACGCTATCTTTCAGCCATTCAATTGGTTGATGCCTTTGAAGTTCGGCTTTTACAAAATCATAAAAATCTTTTCCGCGCAGCAACTTATACTGATAGCCGCCCATATCTAACATCTGATTGTTGCCGTAGGCATCAATCAGCTGTACATTCTCCCATTTTTTTATCAAAACAGATTCAAACGTGTTTATGCCTCGTTCCCAGAATGCCCAGGTGCGGTCGTTCGTGTTTTTCTCCTGTGGCTCAATTATCAGCACAGATTTATCGGCCAGCTTACTGTTTTTTAGATAGTAAGCCAGCGAAAGCCCGGCCATGCCGCCACCACAGATAATGTAGTCGTAGTGTTTCATGGGATGAATGCCTGCTAAAAAGGATAGTAAAGTTAATGAGAACTTTACAGGCGTCATTAACCACCTCCCTCTAAAATAAGCGATTATCATCGCCTAGTTTAGGGTACTCCTCCTTGAAAAGGAAGAGAGATTGTTTTGATGAAATATATATGTAAACCTACAAAAAAGCCCCGATTTTATATGAATTGGGGCTTTTCTGAAATATCTAATTTATCAATACTACACATGTACGTGGCGCTCGGCATGGTAACTTGAACGCACCAGCGGCCCCGATTCAACGTATTTTATACCCCGTTTCAGGCCTTCTTCTTTATACATGGCAAAGGTATCCGGGTGTATAAACTCAATTACTTCATGGTGCATCTTGGTAGGTTGCAGGTATTGGCCCAGAGTCAGAATATCCAGCCCGTTTTCTGCCAGGTCGTCCATTGCTTGAAAGACTTCGTCTCTGGTTTCGCCCAGCCCCAGCATAATGCCAGACTTGGTGCGTTTGCCATACTCTTTGGTTCTGCGTGTCTGTTCAAGGCTACGTGCATATTTGGCCTGCGGGCGTACATTACGATACAGGCGTTCAACGGTTTCCATGTTATGCGAAACAACCTCCTGCCCGGCTGATATCATCCTATACAATGCCTCCCAGTTACTTTTGGTATCAGGTATCAGCGTTTCAATGGTGGTTTGCGGTGAGGTTTCTTTCACTGCTCTTACGGTCTGATACCAGATTTCGGCACCTTTATCCTTTAACTCATCACGGTTGACCGATGTAAGCACAGCATGTTTTACCTGCATCAGCTTAATGGCTTCGGCAACGCGGCGGGGTTCGTCGGTATCGTATTCGTTAGGCCTGCCGGTGGCTACGGCACAAAACGTACAGCTACGCGTACAAACATTGCCCAGAATCATAAAAGTGGCTGTACCTTCTCCCCAGCATTCGCCCATATTGGGGCAATTGCCCGACTGGCAGATGGTGTGCAGCTTATGCTCATCAACTAAACTACGTACTTTTTTAAAATTGTCGCCTATAGGTAGCTTTACCCTCAACCAATCGGGGCGGCGTGTTCGTTGTTCGGTTAGTACAACGGGTGTATCTGTCATAATCTTTTCTGCTAATAGTTTGAGGCAACGGCCCTACAAGGTACAAAAGTATAAGTTTTCATACTTCTGTAAAACATTTTAATGCAGATTACTTGGTTTTACTCTGTTTTTTGCTGCCAAAATAAATGGTCAGGTAGCCTGCAGTATAGAAACGCGAATTGGTGGTCAATTGGTTCGACATAATTTCGGGAGTTTTACTGAAATACTCTGCCGTAAGACCAACTTCAAAGCCTGTCATGTTGTTGCCAAAAGTATTGATATCTATATTGGCAGCCAGCTTGGCATGGGCACCCGGTATAACTTTCATACTGGTAAACAAGCCCTGCCAGATACCCGCTGACCCCTGAATACGGTTAAAGTCTGTATGAATGTTGGGGTCAAACTGAACCACATCTACAGCGCCTTTGCCGTCTCGGTCATATTTAATATAATAGGGTTTTTGTAAGCCCAACGATGGGCCAACCGCTGCAATAACGCTTATGCCAATGCCGTCTTCACCGTTTTTTCTGAAGTAAACTATTTCCCGGCCATATTGCGGGCGAAGCGAGAATAAATAGTTGGTTTTGCCATAAATAATACGGTTGGCAATGATGGTGGGTTCAGACCGCTCTTTGTTGTTTTTGATATTGACCGCCTCAAAGGCAATGTACTGATGAACCGGGTTCCATTTATAAGTACCTATAGATTTAGAGTGCCGCACAACAAAGCCCCCCAGCAGGCCGGAGTTGGTGTTGGTAGTTAAACCATAAGCCAGCATTTTATAGTCTTCTTTTTTACGCTCTGTTTTTTTAGAATCAGGTTTATTTACAACAGGCGGTGGGGTAGAAGACCTTCTTTGCGCAAAACCGCCTGAAAAAACAAGCAAAAGCGCCAAACTTAGTACACCTATTTTCACGGGCGAAAAATTTATGATTCTGTTACTACCAATGACAATATCTAAATGTAGATTTTTTTCTACTGATAGCAACATTAAATTATTTTAAATTGTTTACCGAAACTGTTTTTTTGCAAAATACTTATTTTAAACGTAAATTTGGTTAGCATTATTCAAGAAAATGCCACAAATTCTAAAAATTTCTTTTTAAAAAATGCCGACTTCAAAAATTACTTACCTTGGCGAGCTTCGTACGGAAGCCGTACACCTGCAATCGGGCACACAAATAGTAACAGACGCCCCGGTTGATAATCATGGAAAAGGAGAAGCTTTTTCGCCTACCGATCTCACCGCAACCTCATTAGGCAGTTGTGCCATGACCATCATGGGCATAACGGCCCGCCGCGATGAAATTGATTTCACGGGTTCAACTATTGAAGTGACGAAAATTATGTCGGCAGATTTGCCTCGCAGAATAGTAAAAATAGAGGTGAATTTTAACATGCAAACACCTGAAGAACTAAGCGAAGAAGTAAAGCAGAAGTATATCCGTGTGGCGCATACCTGCCCTGTGGCTCTGAGCCTGCACCCTGATATTGCGCAGGTATTTAACTTTAACTGGCACGTTGCCGAAACCGTTTAAATGATATTCCCGGGGGATACGCTGTGTGTCCCCCGGGTTGTATGTATTTAAGATACCTGGTTTACAAGCTCATCAAACCGGATGTCGAAATGAGAAGCATCATAAACGCACGCTCCGTTTTTAATCAATAATACCTGTGGCGACTGATGCTCAACGGCAAAATCCTGCGCTATTTTGTTAGAGATTCCCCTGAACTGCAGCAGGTCAAGATAATAAGGTTCTATGCCCCGGGCTTTGGTAGTGTCCCAGGCGCGTTCCATTCTGCCAAGCGATGCCGCACTTATTGAACACGTAGTGCTATGTTTGAATACTAATACTGGATGCTGAAAAGATTTTTGTCTGATTTCCTCAATCTGCAATTCGTTATTGATGGTCTGCCAGTTCATGCGCGTTTACTTTGTTTATTTATGCTTAAAACCAAAAGCTAAACTTAAAAGTTTCGGCAGCAACAGAGAAAACAGCAGGCTTTAATGCCGGTTACTACGATAAAGGAGGCTGATTTGATACCGCAGATTAATGAATTTGAGCGACACCATACGTGCCATGTGAGACCGGGAAATGAATTTTATAAATTTTGAAATAAAACCCGGATAATTGGGTGTTGTGGTTTTATCGTTCTGGTTAAGGGCCACCGCCAGCGTGATTGAATAATAGGCCAGCGCATTGGTTACATCCATCAGGGCATGAATGGTCTTGTCTTGATTAATAAAATAAAACTCGCTGTAGAGAATATCTTTCACCAGAATAATGGTAACACCAGTTACCCCAACCCAGTAACTTTTTTTGTTTACAGGCCTGAAATAACCCAATACCAATAAAACAAACAATTCAAAAGCATATAAAACAGTTACAAGAAAAACGGTGTCTGGTATTACTTTCAGTAGAACGAAACCGAAAAAAAAGAAAACAAAACTGGCAGGGAAAGCCAGCTTTAAACTGTTTTTCCATTGAAGGTTGTAAACACGGGTGCCTTCTTTCTGAAAAATTATTATATAAACCAAGTGCACAATGCAGGCGAGTGAAATCTGGATTAGTTCGCCATTGCCGTGGTAGTTGAGGTAAATGGAGAGGTCGCTGAAGGCGCCTATAAAACAGGCAAAGTACATGAGTTTGTCTATACTGGCAAACGCCCATTTTCTGGCAAATCCATAGTACACTCCCAGCAGTGGCATTAACATTGTTGCCCCTATCAGCAGTGCGGTACGGCTATCATTCAGAAAGACGTAAATATTGAATATTACCAGTATCGCCAGTAATACAGTAATAACTCTCTGCATGAGTTAATTAATCGAAGTTCGGTTTGGACTTAACTAAATTGAGAACAAAGCTATTAAAAAGTTCTTGAAATTTCCCTGATTCGGGTCGGGTATCTCAATAATTTTAATTTTTTATTTTTTGAGCATTCGGGTGCTTTCAGGGGGGTAAGGCTGCCAAAAAACCCTTGAATGCTGATATTTCAGAAGATTTCGGGCATGGCAAATTACTGATAATATCCGATTTCTTACCGTTTATCTTTAAATTCTTACCATTTGTCGGTAAAGTCAGTATTTACACAAAAATGCTTCGTTCTTTGATAATTTATATCATTTATGTTTAACCCTCTTTTTTAACTATTAGCCATTCTAAAACAAAATCAATTATGAAAGAATTGCCAAAACAAATGTCGTATGTTAATGATGTATTCAGTTCAGCACGCGACCTTGGTCTTATCCAGGTAAGAGCTCAGCAGGGCGATCAGCCCGGCCGTTCTATTTCGCTGAACGGAAAATCTTACACCAGTTTCATGTCTAACAATTATCTTGCCTTTGAAAACGATGAGCGGGTAAAGGAAGCGGCCATTGAGGGCATCAGAAAGTACGGCATGCAAACTTCTATTTCCAGAATGTATATGTCTTTTGACCACTACCTGGAGCTGGAAGAAAAGCTGGAAAAGATTTTTGGCTTACCTACATTTCTTTCGTCTTGCACTACTTTAGGGCACTTCGCCTACCTGCCTGTAATCATAGGCAAAAATGATGCCGTAATTCTCGACCAGTTCGTACATGAGAGTGTTCAGTTGGCTGCCAACACTTTAAAAGCCGACGGCTACCATGTAGAAATGATCAAGCACAGCCAGATGGATATGCTTGAAAGAAGAATTAAAATGCTGAGCGAAAAGTTTGATAATGTCTGGTACCTGGCCGACAGCGTGTACTCTATGCACGGCGACCTGGCACCATTGAAAGACGTGGAAACACTTCTGAACGCGTATGATAAATTTAAGGTGTACATTGATGATGCCCACGGCATGAGCTGGATTGGTCAGAACGGCAAAGGCTATGCCCTGCATAACATACCACGGCATGAGAAAATGTATGTCATTACGTCGCTCAACAAAGGCTTTGGCGCCTTCAGCTCGGCACTGATATTCCCGAATCAGCTAACCAAACAAACCGTTTATAATTGTGGCGGTGCATTGCGTTTCTCGGCACCTACTTTGCATGCCGGTATAACGGCGGCATCGTGCATTGCAGATATTCATTTGTCTGACGAGATATACGAACGACAAATGCGCCTTAACGAACTCATTACCGTATTTAAACAAAAGGCCCAGGCCCTGAACCTGCCAATTGTTAATTATTCGCACACACCACAGTTCTTTTTAGGCCTGGGTAGTGTAGAATTACTGATACGGTTCTCGCAGTTTTTAATGAGCAAAGAATTCCTTCTTAGCCCGTCAACTGTTCCGGCGGTGCCTGTAAAACACTCAGGTTTCCGTATTTCACTGAGCCTTTACCAGACAGTGGAAGACGTTACAAACCTGCTTGACCTGCTGGCCGAGTACATTGAAGTACTAGAAAAAGAAGGGTCTTTTAATAAAGAGCAAGTATTGAAGGGCTTTAAAATGAGAGATAATCAGAATCATCTGGTGTAATGCGTCTTATTAAAATCGGCCTCTGTCATTTAATTAATGGCAGGGGCTTTTTTAATGGTGAATTAGTGAATGAGTGATTGAGTGATTTAGTGAATTAGCGGCCGCCTGTGCGGTGAATGAGTGATTGAGTGAATAAATTGTGTAACATAGTGTAATCCTAGAGTACATGGTGGCAATTACCAAGACTTAAAACCAAATTGCCACAATGTACACCAAGTACCCAAAGTTGCACAAATATTTTTAATCGTTTATTCATTACTCACTAACTCACTCATTCACTTAATCACTCATTTCTTCTTAGTAAATTAATAAAATCGTCTTTAATTTATCCAATTCTTTAGGCGCGTGATTACTTTTTTCTTATCTTTAGCATCAGAAACAATCACTTAAGACAAACTATAAGTACTTATGCCTAGTGGCCAGGTGCTTACATTAATAAATGAGCCTTAATACTGATAATATCCGACTGGTTTTCGGACTAAAGCTAAAACAACTGCGAATTGACAAAGGTATGTCGCTCACTGACCTCGCCCAGAAGTCAGGCCTGTCGATGTCCTATATCAATGAAATAGAAAAAGGAAAGAAATATCCGAAGTCTGATAAAATAGTGGCTTTGGCCGATGCCATGGGCGTTGATTACGACAGCCTGGTGTCGCTCAAACTCAACAAAAAACTTGAGCCTATTTCAGAGCTGCTCCACTCTAATTTTCTGACCGAGCTGCCCTTTGAAATTTTTGGTATTTCGCCGGCCGACCTGCTTGAACTCCTCTCAGGGGCGCCAACCAAGCTGAGCGCCTTTATCAGCACTATTATTGAAATAGGCCGCAATTATAACATGACGGTAGAGCAGTTTTATTTTGCCGTTATGCGCTCGTATCAGGAAATGCACGACAACTACTTCCCCGAACTGGAAGAGGTAATTGACCGTTTTCTGGCCGAAAACCGCATCAGCGCCGACACCCAGATTGATGAGTTTTACCTCTCTAACCTGCTAACTGATAAATACGGCATTGCTATTAAGTACTTCGACGAAGACGACTACCCCCATATCATTAACATCCGCTCGGTATTTTTGCCCAAAACCAATACCCTGCTCATCAATAAACGTATCACGTCTGACCAACGCGCCTTTACCCTGGGCCGCGAGCTGGGCTTTATTTATATGAAGCTCAAAGACCGCCCCTATACCTCGTCTTGGGTAGAGGTGAAGTCGTTTGAAGAGATTCTCAACAACTTCAAGGCCTCTTATTTTGCCGGAGCCATACTGATACGCCGTGAGAAACTGATAGAAAAACTGGAGCAGCTGTTTAACCAGCCAACCTGGAGCAACGCCGCACTGGTAGAAATGGCCGAGCAGTTTCAGGCTACACCAGAGACACTCTACCACCGCATCAGCAATGTGCTGCCCCGATACTTTGGCATTGACGAGATTTTCTTTCTGCGGTTTGAGGCCCCTACGGGCAAAAAGGAGTATCATCTTACCAAAGAAATGCACCTGGCGCGCAGGCATACCCCGCACGAGTCGCAGGAAGAGCATTACTGCCGCCGGTGGGTGTCATTGAATATTCTCGACGACGTGTCAGACCTTCAACAAAAAGGCGAGGTGAAAGAGCCACTGGTAGGGGTGCAGATATCTAACTATGTTGACTCTGGCAGTAAATATCTGGTGATGGCCATGGCGCGCCCGCTGAACATCATTAAGCATACCAACATCAGCGTGTCGGTGGGTTTTGAGATAAACGACAACCTGCGCGCCAAAATGAAGTTTCTGGACGACCCGAACATCATAACCCGCGACGTAAACCAGACCTGCGAACGCTGCAGCCTTTTCGACTGCAAAGAACGCGTAGCCGCCCCAGTGATACTACAAAAAAAACGCCAGATACAGAACATGAAAGCTGCCCTGAGGGCGATGGAGGGGTGATTATAATGTAATAAAGATTTTGGAACAGCCGCGAGATGCGGCTTTTTTTTTGGTTTGTAGGTACCGTTAAAAAAATGTTTATTGGAGTTGTATTGCTTAGTTTGTATATTTCTAAATATTTTTTTGACATTCGATTAATTCCAATTTTGTCAAGAGTATTTTAAAATCTCTAAAAATCTAGTTTATTGTACTAATTAAATTTTCAAAGATTAAAACCTAATAACCTATTGATTTATGACTCAAAGAGAAATTTATTCTAGGAAAATTTTCAATAAAGTTGACTATTTAAGTAAAATAAATAATAATCAAATTTTTGTGATTCTTGGTCAAATAACGCTTTTGGATTATAATGATCGACAAAATTTTATTGCAGATATTGAAACATTTGAGATAGAGGCAGATGAAAAGACCTTCAATAAAATTTGGTTTACAAAAATCTTCACTATACTTAATCAAACTAAAGAGTATCATTTGCTTTCATTTGCTCAATTTAGCTATCTTATCTTTTATATTGATCCATCCTTTTTTATTGAAAGAGTAGTAATAATTAAAGATAACCTTAGACAACTTTTTCCTGTAAGTAAAGAAAATTATTTTGAAAAGGAAGAAAAAGAAAGTATTGAGTTACGACCTGATAACTTACCAATATATCAGGCAGAACAAGTAGCAATTAACGGTAATTATTATTACTCAATAAAATATCCTATAAACCCATTTATATTTAATGATATTTTTGAAGATACCAAAGAACTTGAGTTTTCAAAAGATCAAACTATAGAGTGTATCGATGTTAGTTCTGATCCATACTCTATAGATTTTTTTGTAAATAAATGCTTTCAGGAAGATAATTTCAAAAAGCAAGCGGTTGTGAAGTTTTATCCAAAACAACCCCTAAATGATTCTGTTTTAAACCAACTAAAGAAACTAAATGCTTTTTTATGCGAATTCGGTGGTATACTTTTTATCCTTAAAGAGACTTCAATTAATTCAGCCTTTCAAATAAAGGATAAAACTCTAGAACTTTTATATAAATATTGGGGCAAATCTGTTTCTTTTAGAAATATTTCAGTTTACAAAAATCCAAACTTAAATAGTGAAGTATTTGATATTTCTCAAGGATTGATTGTTGATACAATTATTAATGAATATGAAAATTCAGTGTTAAGTAAGCCTACCAGAGATTTATTCTTGACTGCTCCAACAGGAGCAGGAAAATCTATGCTTTTTCAATTGCCGGCTTTTTATGTTTCCGAAAAAGGTGATGTCACTATTGTTGTATCTCCACTTATTGCATTAATGAAAGACCAAGTTAATACAATTCTAAATGACAGAAATTTTGATAAAGTAGCATATTTAAATAGCGAATTAAGTTTAATAGATAGGGAAAGAGTAATTGAAAGTTGCAAAAGCAGCGAAATAGATATTTTGTATATGTCCCCTGAATTATTATTATCTTATGACATCACGCACTTCATAGGTTATAGAAGACTTGGCTTGTTAGTAATTGATGAAGCTCATCTTATTACTACTTGGGGAAGAGATTTTCGCGTAGATTATTGGTTTCTAGGAAATCATATTAGGAAAATGCGCAAATATCATAACTTGAGTTTCCCAATGGTTGCAGTTACAGCAACTGCGATCTATGGAGGTACAAATGACATGGTATTTGATAGTATTGACAGCTTAGTTATGCTTAACCCTCATATTTTTATTGGGCAGATAAAACGAAATGATATTGAATTTATAGTAAATAATTATGAAAAATTTTCATCTAATTATGATGCACATAAAATTTCTCAAACTGTTGAATTTATTAGAAAGCTCAATGAACTTGGTTTAAAAACATTAGTTTATACCCCATATTCAAGACATATTCGGCAGATTCTCAATCAATTAAATTCCAATCAACCAGAAATTGCAATAGGTTATTATGGGTCATTGGACGCTCAGAGCAAAGAGTTTGCTTATAAACAATTCAAAAGCAGTGAAAGAAAAATTATGATTTCTACAAAAGCCTTTGGAATGGGAATAGATATATCAGATATACAAGTTGTTTATCATCATGCTCCCTCTGGTTTACTTCCTGACTATGTTCAAGAAATTGGTAGAGTTGCAAGAAATCCTAAACTAAATGGATTTGCCTCATTAAACTATTCATCTCAAGATCAAAGGTATACTAAAGCACTTCACGGTATGTCAGCAATTAAACCATACCAAATAAGAGAAGTTCTTAAGAAAATTTATAAATCCTATTTAAAGAATAACAATAATAGAAACTTATTATTATCTGTTGATGACTTCGGACACATTTTCGAAAATGCAATTGATCTAGATCAGAAAGTATTAACTGCCTTAATGATGATCGAAAAGGATTATTTAGCTAAAAATAGGTTTAATGTTATTATTGCAAGGCCTAAAAAGTTGTTTGTTAAGGTTTTTGCTAGAATATCAGATTCTCATTTAAAAATCTTAAAATTGAAATACAATAGTATATTTAGGATTCTATTGAATACTGAAAATGGTAATGCAATAATTGAAATAGATCTAGATAGACTTTGGTACGATCATTTTGTAGATAAAAGTTTTCCTATTTTAAAGAAAGAGTTCTATAAAGGGAATTTGTTCAAAGATGAGAAAATAGAATTGATACCCCAATTGAAAATTTCATTTGAAAGACTAGATAGCTTCAATTCTACATTTAGTAAACTCCAATCAATACTTGATTCAGTTCAAAGAATATTTGCAAATAGCAATGGCTTCTTTAAACAAAGTGAATTTCAGAATCAACTTAATAATTATCTTCAAGACGATAAAAAAGCAGAAAAATTGAGTAAATTTATATTGTCTTCATATTCGGGTCGTTTACTGCAACCTGGAGTAATTGAGCCTAATGCATTTTTGCAACAGCGAAAAAGTATAGATGGAGTAGAATACAGGGTGTTTAATAATCAGTATTTGGGGAATTTCATAACGCTTCTAAATCGTTTAAACGGTATATTTGGAAATAATGATAATGTTGTAGTTGAAAGATATGTAACAAATAAGGAATCTAATGCAATTACTTATGTGCGTTTAGGTTATTTTTTGGAAATACTTGAACTAGGAACATTTGAAATTAAAGGTGGTGAAAATCCAATGGTTTTTATTCGTATAAATGACCCAAGTAGAATTGAAAGAGACTCAAATCACTCTGGTTACTCAAACAGCCTATTGAACAAAACTCTTGATCGTCATAATTTAAGTAACCAAATATTCGATCATTTTTTTTTACGTAGCTTTAGCAATTCAGAACGATGGGATCTAATTGAAGATTTCTTTTTAGGAGCAGATGTTGATTTTATATTAGAAAAATACAAAGGAGGTGAACCAAATAATATTGATATAATCGAAGATTTAAAAAAAAAAACGAATTAACAAGAGGGGAACTTCAAATTAATCAACATAGCGAATCGAATGCTCACATTTTTTTTCCATCTATTAATAGAACTTATTTTTTCAATGATTTATTAACGATTGATAATGGAATTAAATTAAATACCTTGCGTGTTTCAGAGTGGCTTATAAAAGATCCGGTTTTATTTGATAGAGTACGTAAGGGCACTCCTTTAAAAGTCAATAAAGAGGTTTTTAATTTACTAATTTCGAAATTGCGAGTATATCATCAAGAATACTTTAGACATGCACTAGGTTTAAAAACAAGAATCGAGTTTAGTGGCTATGATAAACCTGTACAGGCTGCTGTTCCTTACGCTACACAACCAATCGAGTTTTATAAATGGTGGAGTTTAAATCAAGATATCGTTAATTTAACGTTAAAAGAAAAGATTGAATTATTTTATAAAGTGTTTAAGAAAAGGCCGAGTATTTTAAAGGAAGAACATAGGAGACTTATTACTAAAAATTAAAACGCACTCAATATCCATTGAGTAATATAGACATCCTAGACTAAATTTATATACTTATTGTGGCAATCATTCTTAGAATACATCGTCAATTTGGTATAAAAAAATCACATAGCTAATATAGGTATTCAATTAACAAACTTTTAATCCCAATCTATTCATACCAAACAACCCCTATCTTCCCCCAAAATGTCCAACCCAAAAAATCACCCCCATGAAAAAAATATCAATACTAGCCCTATTACTAATCTCAAACCAACTACTAGCCCAACTACCCGTAAAACCCCTAGCTCCACAAAGCGAGTTACTGAAAAGCAAGGATAAAAAGCTGGCGGCAAATAAGAAATTGGTGTATGATATGTGGCGGGAGTTTCTGGAAGGTGGGCACATGGAAGTAGCTGAAAAATATTTTGCCGAAGACTACATGCAGCACAACCCGAACGCCGCTACGGGCAGAAAGGCGGTGGTAGAGTTTTTCTCAAAATTCAAAAAGCCTGAACCCATTGCAGATGCCATTAAGGCGCAGGTGGTGTCAATCGTGGCTGAAGGAGATTTGGTGGTAATCAGTTTTGTAAGAGAGTTGCCTGACCCAACCGACAAATCCAAAAAATATACTACAACCTGGTTTGATATGTTCAGAATTGAAAACGGCAAAATAGCCGAACACTGGGATAGCGCCGAGAAATATGCGCCTGCTAAGTAAACAGAGCAAGTACTAAGTCCACTGCTGCACAACAATGCCCAATTGTTTGTCGGTAATTGCAAATTCTCTGGCTCCCCAGGGGCGCAGGGTTATCCGGCTCAGGTTAGGGTGCAACAAGTGCGGATGCGAGGCCGAAACCCGGGCATACACTTCTTCTATGTTATCGGTTACCAGTCTGAACTCCGGGTTGTGTTCACGGGCCAAAGGGGCATCCTGAAAAAGATTAATCGTTATATCTCCTTTGGCAAGCACACAAAAAGGCCTTGCGGTTTTCAGTTCATCATGCACAATGCTGAACTGCAGGCAGTCGACAAACGTAACGAGGCCGTCTTTAATATCAACATAAAAAATATTGGGTACCAGCTTGCTGAAATGCATAGTGTAGGTTTGGTTTGTTTATTGGTTTACGGGGGTATCCCGCACGATTAGGGTAATTAACAAATTTAATTTTTTTTTCCCAACCGTTCGATAAATAATTGTAAAATTATTGTTTGGTATTGGGTTATAAACCAGATATTTACAGACTGTTAATGCCAATATCGGAAGAATCTTCGGCGCAAGTTTAAAAAAAGCCTTAACTTGCATACTAAATCCAGCTTTCTTAAAGTTTATAACGAAAACCTATAATCTTTTCCCCATGCTACAAACAGTTTTGCTTCAAGTTCCAGACTCAACCTCAACTGCTGCAAGTGCCGAATCAATTAATTATTTAAGCCTCTTATTGAAAGGGGGAGTTGTTGTTTACCCGCTATTGTTTTTGCTTTTTCTGGCCATATTCTTCATTATTGAGCGTTACCTGTTTATCAGAGCTGCCTCTAATATTGATTTTGGCTTTCTACGCACCTTAAAAGATAACGTATTACGCGGCGACCTACGCACCGCTACCACCCTTTGCAAAAGTACTAATCTGCCTATTTCACGTATATTAGAAAAGGGTATTACACGTATAGGCCGCCCTGTGAAAGATATTGAGAGCGCAATGGAGATACAGGGGAATCTGGAAATATCTAAAATGGAAAAAAATATGGGCTTTCTGGGCCTTATTGCCGGTGTAGCGCCTATTCTGGGTTTTATTGGTACCATTTCGGGTATCATCCGTATATTTTATGACATTGCCGCTACCGGAAACTTCACCATCGAGATTATTGCCAACGGTTTGTACGAAAAAATGATTTCGTCTTTCACCGGGCTGGTGGTAGGGGTGATAGCCTACGCCGGGTATCATGGTATCAACATGATGATTGATAAATTCAGTATCCACCTGCAGGCAACTGTAATGGATCTGCTCGACACATTGAACGAGCCTGTGAGATAATTTTTCAGCAACCATCAGTTTACCAACATGAAATTAAAACGCCAAAGAAGATTTGAAGCCGAAGTTTCAACCGCATCGCTGAACGATATTATGTTCTTCCTGCTGTTGTTCTTCCTCATTATATCTACGCTGGGGAATCCTAACGTAATTAAACTGCTTTTGCCTAAATCGTCGAAATCTTCGCACGATGTCAGCAAGCAACCGGTTTCGCTTTCTATTACCAAAGATAAGGTGTATTATATTAACAGCACACCGGTGCCTTTTCCGCAACTGGAAGAACGCCTGATAGCCGCCACCGCCAATATGGAAGAACCAACGGTGGTTTTAAGAGCCGAAAGCTCACTTACCGTGCAAGACCTGGTAGATGCCATGTCGCTGGGTGCCAAGCTGAAAATACGCATGGTTCTGGCTACCGAACTGAATAAGTAAATAGAACTATTATAGATGCAACAGGCCACCCATCGGGTGGCCTGTTGGCGTTTAATGGGGTGGGGTTGCACCTTTACTCTGCCAAAACCATTCCTGATTTCGGCGATTTAATGGTATATTTAAAGCCCACCTTGTATTCTTTGGCAGGTGCCATTGTGAGTGTCCATTTAATTTTTCCGGTTTCTGTATTAACTTCCGCTTCGGGTGCTTCTTTGTCGTCAATGCTTACATCGCGGGTGTTTGAGACAGGAAACTGGTCTTCAATCACCAGATTTATGGTTTCGTTTTTGGTGTTGCGCGCTACAATTTCATAGGCAAACTGCTCAGTTTTATTGCTGCCGATGAACTGTTTTTTCTGATAGCTTTTTATTTGTGTGCGGCTTATGATTACATTTTTATCTCGCCCGAACGAAAGGCTCAGGGTATCTTTATTGAATAAGTTCAGGTTCGATTTCCCCACATACGTGTTTTCAATAAACAGACTGGCCTCGCCGGGTAACAGCTTGTATTTCTCCCAGTTAATAATCTGTGCGTTCAGAAACACATCAGTGTCTATTTTCGGGATGGTAAAATGCTGAAAAACCGCCGGAATACTCTCTTCCTTAATTTCCACAGTAATTACCTTGCCGTCTGATGGAACACTGTATGGCACCAGAATATCAAAAGATTGGCTGGTAGGGGCATCTCGTTCAGTAATATCCAGCGGAACGGTCTTTTTTTTGTAGTCATTATTGCCGGCAATTTCCACCCCGGCGGCCCGGCCTGCTAGAGCATAGCCTGTCACAACAACCTCGTTTAAAGCCTGAACAGACTCATCCATCATTACATCTAATCTGTTAGAAATTACAGGTCTTTCAAGCCTATAGTAGCCAATATAATCGAAAATTAATGTTACCGATTTGCCATAAAGCTGGGGCGGAATTGTTAACCTGTAATAACCGTTTGCATCAGTTGATGTACTAAGGCTGGTACCTTTCAGGCTAATTTGCACACCGGGCAAAGGTTGTTTGTCGCTTTTTCCGGTTACTTTACCGAACACCTCTGCCTGATTAGAATTGATGCCCTGATTATCAGCCTCCTCCACCTGATTATAATAGTCGCTGTAATCATTTCTTTGGCCTACTGTCCATTTTTGAAGTATGGGTGCCTGCCCACTTTTGAACGGATTAGCCGTTGAAAGGCTCAGCTTTATGTCTTTCCAGTCTTCGCCTGAAAACTGGTACACATTGGCCTTATATGCCATGCGCAGGGGTTGGCTGAGCTTCTCAATTCTGAAATCATACGTAGGTGCCCAGCCAGCATTTTTTACGAAATAATTTATTGAAACAGGGGCGTTGGTTACAGGTTCTTTTGCGCTGACGGTAACCGAAATTTCTGAAATTAGCGCGTCTTTTCTGGCATTGATTTCTGTAAGTTGCTGGTTAAGTTTTTTCGTTTCTTCTTCCAGTTTCTCTATTTTGTTCTGAAACTCCAGTTTTTTAGTCAGCACCTCCGCCATCCGTTGTCGCTGGAAGTCGATACTTTCTTTTAAGTCGGCGGTTTTCATACCTGCCTGTGTGCCACCCACCACCTGATTTTTGAGCAGTATTTCTTCTTCGCGCTGGTAAACCAGCAGGTTGTTTTTTTCAACCGTCATCTTCAATGCAATCTGTTTTTTCTGGGCATCAATTGCATTGATTTCTTCCTGCAGGGGTTTGTCAAGCATATTGCCTATTTTATGCGATACCGACAGGATAGTAAACCTGCCCTCGCTCTTCACCTGAATGCTATTGGCGTTGATTTGCGGCGATATACCTTTGAACAGCAGCTCGGTTCTGCCCACAGGCAGCGATACTTTTGCAGAACGGGTTATCTGAGCACCATTGAGAAAAACCGTCACGTTTTCAACTTTTGAAGGGATAGTGTGGGGTTGTGCCCATAGCCATTGGCCAAGCAGGCAAAGCAGGATGATTTTCTTCATAATATTTGTTTTTTTATGATGGATGCAAAACGGCATAAGATTCCATAAAAAATGAAAAGTTTTTTTTGAGAACGGGGCAAAAAAAAACAGGGCAAAGCCCTGTCGTATTTTATACAATGTGCTGGTATCATAATCGTTGCATTACCTGTTTTACCATCGCGTTTTTCCACTCCGTAAAATCTCCGGCCAGAATGTGTTCACGGGCCTGGCCAACCAGCCAGAGGTAAAAAGTAAGATTATGTACGCTGGCTATTTGCGCGGCCAGAATTTCGTCACACTTCACCAGGTGGCGTAGATATGCCTTGCTATAAAATGTGCTTACATGGCCGCCCAGATTTTCATCAATCGGGCTGTAGTCGTCTTTCCACTTTTCGTTTTTGATGTTGATGATACCCTGCGTAGTAAACAGCATGCCGTTGCGCGCATTGCGGGTGGGCATTACGCAGTCGAACATATCAATGCCCAGCGCAATGCTTTCCAGTATGTTTTCAGGCGTACCCACGCCCATCAGGTAGCGTGGTTTATCTTTAGGCAGAATGTCATTTACGTAGTCAATGGTTTCATACATTTTCTCGGCCGGTTCGCCTACGGCCAGCCCGCCTATGGCATTGCCCTCTCGGTTCTGGTTAGCAATAAATTCAGCCGATTGGATACGTAAATCTTTATACACACTGCCCTGCACAATCGGGAAAAGCGTTTGCGAGTAGCCATACAGGCCTTCGGTGGCATCAAACCTGTCGCAGCAGCGTTTCAGCCAGCGATGTGTCATTTCCATCGATTTTTTGGCATAATCATAGTCGCAAGGGTAGGGGGCGCATTCATCAAAAGCCATGATGATGTCGGCGCCTATTACCCGCTGAATATCCATTACGCTTTCAGGCGTAAATAAGTGTTTAGAGCCATCAATATGCGACTGAAACCGTACGCCCTCCTCGGTTATTTTCCGTATATCTTTTAATGAAAACACCTGATACCCGCCCGAGTCAGTCAGTATCGGGTGGTTCCAGCCGTTAAATTTATGCAGGCCTCCGG
The DNA here is from genome assembly GCF_024138715.1 of Emticicia sp. 21SJ11W-3. Classification (GTDB taxonomy): domain Bacteria; phylum Bacteroidota; class Bacteroidia; order Cytophagales; family Spirosomataceae; genus Emticicia; species Emticicia fluvialis. Next base: position 3,638,996 of record NZ_CP092074.1, on the reverse strand, counting down.
CACGTTGCAGAATATCTAAGCCCGGCCGCAGGTATAAATGGTAGGTGTTGCCCAGTATTATCTGCGCTTTTATATCGTTTTCAAGCTCTCTCTGATGCACCGCTTTCACGGTTCCGGCTGTACCCACCGGCATAAAAATCGGTGTCAGAATCTCGCCGTGGTCGGTTGTTATTTTTCCGGCTCTGGCTTTTGAGCCGCTGTCTGTCTTTTGTAATTCATATTTCATACTGCAAAAATACGAAAGATTCACATTAATCGCTTATCAAATGCCTTTATCGCGTTATTGGCATTCAGATAGAAATTAACAGGTTTTTGAAATAGAATTGCCAATTGCGAGTTATATTTGTAGAGATTCTATTCAAATCCTCATGGAAAAATTATTTAAGGAGTTTCTGCATGCCGAAAACCTTCACCAAACCCGCAGGCATTTTTTTAAAACCTGCACAACTGGTTTGGGGGCTGCTGCTTTAGGCTCAATGATGGGCGGCTGTTTTTCTGGCGGTTCGTCAGGCAATGGCATAATAACAGACCCCACTCTACCTAAAACCCCGCATTTTGCACCCAAAGCCAAACAGGTTATTTATATTCACATGGCCGGAGCGCCGTCTCAACTGGAATTGTTCGACTACAAACCTGAACTGATGAAGTACGACGGCAAGGATTGTCCGCAGGAGTTTCTGGAAGGGAAAAAATTTGCTTTCATCAGGGGTGTACCCAAAATGCTGGGTTCTATCGGAAACTTCAGCCAGCATGGGCAGTCGGGGGCATATATTTCAGACTTTATGCCGTATCTGCCGGATGTTGCCGACGAGCTGACTTTCCTGAAGGCCATGTACACCGACCAGTTTAACCATGCGCCGGCTCAATTACTGATGCACACGGGTAGCCCACGTTTGGGCAGGCCGAGCCTGGGTTCGTGGGCAATGTATGGCCTGGGTACCGAGAATCAGAATCTGCCCGGTTTTATAGTGCTGGCATCTGGCGGGCGTAGCCCCGATGCCGGGAAAAGTGTGTGGGGTAATGGATTTTTGCCCTCTATATACCAGGGTGTACAGTGCCGCACAGGCGCCGACCCGGTGTTGTATGTGTCGGATCCGCACGGCATGAGCCGCGACATACGCAAGCAAACCATTGAGGCTATCAATGAAATTAACCGCCAGCAATATGAAGAAGTACAGGACCCCGAGATATTGACCCGGATATCGCAATATGAAATGGCTTTCAGAATGCAGATGTCGGTACCGGAGGTGATGGATATCAGCAAAGAACCCGAATGGATACGCAATATGTATGGGGCAGAGGTAGGCGAAGCCTCTTTTGCCAATAACTGCCTTTTGGCCCGCAGGCTGGTTGAAAACGGTGTGCGTTTTGTGCAGCTTTTCCATTGGGGATGGGATGCGCACGGCACCGACCAGCGGTTGTCATTAGACGGAGGTTTCAAGGAATTATGCCAGATAACCGACAGAGCAGTAACGGGGTTAATAAAAGACCTGAAAATGCGTGGCCTGCTAGACGAAACCCTGATTGTATGGGGCGGAGAATTTGGCAGAACCCCTATGCAGGAAAACCGCGACGGGCAAACCCTGCCGTTTAAAGGCCGCGACCACCACCTGGATGCCTTTACTGTTTTTATGGCAGGCGGAGGTTTGAAAAAGGGGATGTCTTTAGGCGAAACCGACCCCCTTGGTTATTATGGGGTAAAAGACCGCACCCATGTGCATGATTTACAGGCTACTATACTGCATTTACTGGGCTTTGACCACGAAAAACTTACCTATACTTTTCAGGGGCGGCCGTTCAGGCTAACCGACGTGGCAGGTAAGGTAATAAAGCCCATATTGAGTTAATACAGCATTATTTTATCAGGTTTTATGGCTGCTGGCTACCGATACAAAATGGTCGGTAGTCTTTTTTTGTACAGTATTAAGAATATTTTGTACTAAATAGCCAATTAAAACCGCTAAATAAGTTTTACTTTTAAGTTAAGGCCGTTTTTTGTTGCTTCGTACAGTCAAATATTTAGTTTGTTAAGAATTAAAACAAGCTTTTGCTGTGGCCATCCCTTACGAATTTCTGAAAATGCTATACTATATATCATTACCTAATCAAAGATATTTTTTCTAGTATCAACTACAGTCAGTTGATAGCACGGCTTTTATAATTGAGTGAATGAGTATGTCCCGGCCAATATATTGCCTGACAATCGTAACCCAAAAACGCTTTTAACAGGCACCATTTAAACCAAAGTTAAAAACCGGCAGTTAAACTTATCTGACCAATAAGTGCTGCCGGTTTTTTTTGCGTATTGTTTGGTATCTCAAAACTCACACAATTCAATATAATGGCCGTCGGGGTCGGTTAAGAATAGCTGCCTGGCGCCGTCAGGGCGTAGTTTAATGGGCATATAGTCTACACCCATTGTTTGCAGGTGCTTTTCGGCTTGCTGTATGTCGGTAACCTCCAATGCGAAATGATTGCCCCTTATCCCGGTTGATGTACCGGTTTCTTCACGCCCTATGAGGTGCAGTTCGCGGTTACCACCCAGGCTGAACCATCGCACGGGGTAGTCAAAGGCAGGGGTGGGTATTTCGTGCAGGTCAAGGGCATTTGCATAAAAGTGGGCGCTGCGTTCTACGCCTGTTACCTGTAACGCAACATGGCTAAAGGTGCTGATGGTCAGCTTGTTAAGCATAGGTGTTGTTGGTTATATATAACTTTTTTTAACTCAATTGGCTTTGCAAAACTAAATAAATCATCCGAATCGCCCCGGCAGTTTAGCTGTTCATTTGTTTTTTTAGTAACTTGCGGCATGGAAAAGTTCGTAGTTTCAGCTCGTAAGTACCGCCCGATTACGTTTGATGCCGTAGTGGGGCAGTCTCATATCACCACTACTCTTCAGAATGCCATCAGAACCAATCATCTGGCGCAGGCTTTTCTGTTTTGTGGGCCGCGTGGTGTGGGCAAAACTACCTGTGCGCGTATTTTAGCTAAAACTATCAACTGTCAGAATCTACGGGAAGACATTTCGCCTTGTAACGAGTGCGAATCATGCCGCAGTTTCAACAACAACGCATCTTTCAATATACATGAATTGGATGCGGCTTCTAACAACTCGGTGGAGGACATCAGAAACCTGACCGACCAGGTGCGTTTTCCTCCGCAATCGGGTAAATACAAAGTATATATCATAGATGAGGTGCACATGCTGTCGCAGGCGGCTTTCAATGCTTTCCTGAAAACGCTGGAAGAACCCCCTGCCTATGCCATTTTTATTCTGGCAACTACCGAGAAGCATAAGATTCTGCCTACTATCCTGAGCCGCTGTCAGATTTTTGACTTCAACCGGATTCAGATAAAAGACATGGCCGACCACCTGGCCAATGTAGCCAGTAAAGAGGGTATCAATGCCGATTACCAGGCGCTTGAGTTAATTGCCCAAAAGGCCGACGGTGGTTTGCGCGATGCCCTGTCTATGTTTGACCTGAACGTAACCTTTGCCGCAGGCAATGAGCTTACCTACAGGGCTGTGCTTGACAACCTGCATATTCTGGACTATGACTATTATTTCAGAATGACAGATAGCCTGTTCAGTGGCAATATATCGGCAGCTTTACTGCTTTATAATGAGGTGTTGGAAAAAGGCTTTGACGGCCACCAGTTTGTGGTGGGTCTTAATGAGCATTTCAGAAACCTGATGGTAAGTAAAGATGCCCAGACTGTGAAACTGTTGCAGGTAGCAGAGTCTACCCAGAGAAGATATCAGGAACAGGCCGAAAAATTACCGATGGGCTACATCATGTCGAGCCTGAGTGTGGGTAGTCATCTGGATATTAACTATAAATCGGCCAAAAATCAACGCCTGCATGTTGAGATAGGGCTAATGAAGCTCTCACAGATACAACAGGTGTTGAACCTGAGTGACCTGCCCACCGGCACGGCAGACGAAAAAAAAAAGCCTAGCGTAAGCGAACCCGCAGCAACCCAGCCCGCGGTGCCTGCTGCTGCTCCACCCGTAGCGACTGAACCTGCTAAAACTGCTGCTCCACAGCCGGTTTATACCGCACCTGCTGTACCCGAAGCCAAGCCCGTTGTAAGGCAACAGGGACAAACAGTGCCGGCCAGACCTGCATTTGTGCCGTCTTCGTTAAAATCAACCAATATTGATATTTCTTTGCCATCTTCTGCTGACAAGGGCAACCAGGCGAATGAACCCGCGTTAAACCCTGTGAGGCACAACAAGGAGTTTACGGCAGAACAATTACGGCAGGAATTACACAGATTTGCAGATTCGCAGGATAAATCAACGCTTGAAGTTATGCTGAAACGTGATTTTGACTTACAGGGAACCATGTTAAAGCTAAGGCTGGATAACCAGGTGCAGATGGATCTGCTGACAGGTATAAAGCAGGATTTGGCTGAATACTTAAGAAAACAACTGCAAAATTATACGATTCAAATTTATGCTGAGATTGTGGAGTCTCAGATTGAAAGGCGCCCCTACACGGCTCAGGAAAAATTTGAATTTCTGGCCAATAAAAACCCGGCTCTTTGGGAGTTAAAGGATAAACTGGGCATGGAGCTGGTTTTTTGATGTGAGGATAGAAATGAATCTGGTAAACCCGCAAGCATTGAGGCTCTGAGAGATGATTTCAAACAGCTGTTTTAATACCGCTAAACGCCCAAAGCCGTAAGCGCAGCGCGGGCTTTATTGTCTATTGAGGTTTTGTATTCGTGGCGTTTGTAAGCCAGCGCTTTTTCAAAATATGCTTTAGCCTTTTGTGGCTGATTTCTCTCCTGAAAAATATAGCCTGCCTGCAAGGCAGCACTCGCCCCGAAATGCCATTGCGAATCTTTGTTCTGGTCGGTTAGTTTTATGGCCCTCTCATAATAAGCCAGCGCCTTGTCGGGTTGGGCAGTTTTATGAAAAATACGAGCTATTCTATAGTTGAAGTCGGCCTTGTCTTTAGCCGAACCAAAGCTGGTTTCAGAAAGATTGGCGGCTTCGTGCAGCGCTTCGTCATAATATCCGGCATCAAAAGCCAGTCTGATTCTCATCAGCCGTTTATCCGGAAAAGTTTGCGTTTTGTTATAGCTTTCGTAGAATTTCTGTGCGGCCTTGTCAGACTCCGCCACCGTATTGCCAACATCCGGAATACGCCTCAGATACGCCAGGCTCTTTTTTTCATCGCCAGCCAGCCAGTTGCTCAAAAATAATTTATAATAGGTGTCTTTTAAAAAAGTTTTCCCTTTAAAATTACGGATATAGGCCAGATACGCCGCGTTGGCCTGTGCATAATTTCCTTTAAATAGGTTTATTTCGGCCTTGTATAGCTCGGCAATCGGGAAGTATAAATAAGAAGCATTGTACGGATTCAGCCTGAGTATTTCGGCGGCCTGGTCGGTTTCCCCTGTTTTTAATGATATGGCTGTGGCCAGATAACAAAGGTTGAGGTTGTCTTTATGCCGGTTAACTGCCTGTAATAATTCTTCTTTGGCCTCGTCGGTATAAGGTAGTATGTACGCCTGGATAAAGAAGCGGCAGAAATCGGCCTCGCCGCCCCATATTTTGTCTTTAGATGCGGCCTCCAGTTCTTTTATACCTTGTTGAATGTTGCCTTTCAAACCCAGAAAATTGGTAACCCATTGCTGGTTTTCAGGTATTGAACCCACTAACACGTGCAAACAGCCAATAGACTTCAGATTCGGCAGAAACTCCGGAAACAGTTTTCTGTTTTCTTCCAGCAGCTTATTGGCCTGAATGATATTCCAGGCCGCTTTTATTTCATGCCCGAACCTGATTTTAAGCAATGCCCAATGGATTTTGAGCTCTGCCCTCAGAAAGCGGTTATAGGGCGACCGCCTGTCGGTTTGCTCAATCAGCGCAAGTCTTTGTTCTTCTTTGCCGGTTAATTTTTCAAAAGCAGCCGCATCCTCCGAATTAAGCAATTCTACCATATCGGCGTAGTTTTCTACATAAACCCTGAAAGGGTTAGCCGGGCTTTCAGTAGCAAGCAGATTTCTTCCGCTTTGCAATCGCAGTTTAAAAATTTCGGCGTAAGCTTTTTGAAGATTGGGGGTGAAGTCAGCCGTGGTGGCGTAGGCAGGGATAGCAAACACCAAAAGCCACAACAGGCCTGAAAAGAACCTGTTGATAGTTGCAAAGTGTTGGTGTCTGATGTGCATGGCTATTCTGAAAACAAAAAAGCCAAATCTTCCAGAAAATGAAAATTTGGCTTTCTCTTAATGAAAATGATATTATTTTCTGCTGATTTCAATGGCGTCAACGTCAGCCAGAATACGGCCGCAGTGTTCGCAAACGATAATCTTCTTTTTGTCTTTGATATCTGCCTGGCGTTGCGGAGGCACAATGTTGAAACAACCACCACATGCACCACGACGCACCATTACAACGGCTAAGCCATTGAGAGCATTAGAACGGATACGGTTATAGGCGTTCACTAAACGTTCTTCTACGTCAAGTGCGGCTTTGTCGCGTTGGCCAACCAGCGCTTTTTCTTCTTCCTGGCTTTCGGCAACCAAAACATCCAGCTCTTTGCGTTTTACCTCAAGGTCTTTTTTACGGCCATTCATGGCTGCTTCTACATCAGCAATCTCAAGGCTTTTATTTCTGATTTTGAAGTCAGCTTCTTTGATGCGTTTGTCGGCCAGCTGAATTTCAAGTTCCTGTAACTCTAATTCTTTAGATATGGCATCATATTCGCGGTTATTGCGAACATTCATTTGTTGGTCTTTATACTTCTGAATCAGCTTCTCGGCATCTTTTTTATTCAGACGATACCCGTTGATTTCGGCTTCTAAAGCATCTACTTCTTTTTTAAACTTAGAAATACGTGTTTCAAAACCAATCACCTCATCTTCCAGATCGCGTACTTCGTCTGGTAAATCACCACGTAGCTTTTTTATTTCGTCCAGCTCTGAATCAATAGATTGAAGATTTAGAAGAGCATCTAATTTTTGTGCAACTGTTAATTCCATAATATATGAACCGCTACGGCGGACCGTCTTGAATTTAAAGCGTTGTTGTTTGCTGCGGAGACTACCCCTGCAATCATCTGATTAATAATAATATTGAACAGGATTTGTAGGTGTTTCCGACAAATGGACTGCAAAGTTAGTGAATTTTTTGCAAATATAATCTTTCAACAATTCTTTTGTAAATTGCTCGCTTTCATAATGGCCAATATCTGCAATGATGATGCGATTTTCGGCATCAAAAAACTCATGATACTTATAATCAGCAGTTATGAATATGTCGGCACCGGCTCCGATGGCGTCGCCCAACAAAAAGCTACCCGCACCGCCGCACAAGGCAACTTTGCTTATAGGTTTATTCAGTAAACCTGTATGTCTGATAACTGAAACCTGCATATTTTGTTTCAGATAGGCCAGAAAATCTGTTGGCGCCATCGGCGCAGGCAGGTAACCAACTGCACCCGAGCCCACTTCCTGATGGCGGTTATCCAGCTGGGTAAGGTAGTAGGCGATCTCTTCGTACACATGCCCTTTACGCATGGCGGCTAGTATCTGGTTTTTCAGGTATGCCGGAAAAATAACTTCTACCCGGTTTTCTTCAACTTCTTCCATTGGCCCGCCCGACTGCCCGATTACCGGATCAGCCGCTGCCCCGGGTTTAAATGTGCCTTTGCCTTCAACCCTGAAACTGCATTGGCTGTAATTGCCTATTTCGCCCGCCCCGGCGGCATAAAGCGCATCCAGCAGCTCTCCTGTGTGTTCTACTGGTGTAAAAACCACCAGCTTCATTAGTAAATCGGTTTTGGGCGCCAGAATTTTCACCCTTAGCAAGCCCAGTTTCTGGGCAATTTTAAAACTGACGCCATCAACCACGTTGTCAAGGTTGGTATGGGTGGCATAAATGGCGATGTCGTTCTTGATGGCTTTTATAACGGTGCGTTCTATGTAATTTTTGCCGTTCAGCCGCTTGATACCCTTAAAAACAATGGGGTGGTGCGCCACAATAAGGTTACAACCGCGCTGAATGGCCTCTTCCACCACATCTTCGGTAGAATCGAGCGTTACCAGTATACCTGTTACATTTTCGTCAGGACTACCCACAATAAGCCCTGCGTTGTCATAAGACTCCTGATAGGGCAGGGGAGCAAGTCTTTCAATATAGTTAGTTATGTCTTTTATTCTCATCGGGTAAGTCGGTAAATTAATAAAGCCGCGCGTTGCGTAAGTGCCGGAAACTCCTTCAGATTAATGGTTTCTCCGGGCGCGTGCGCTCCCTGTCCGGATGCGCCAAGGCCGTCGAGACAAGGTACATACTGCGCAATATAAGAAATATCTCCGGCACCGCGAGAACCCGGGTCTCCGGCTTTTACTTCGCCCACACCCAAATCAAGGCTCACCTGATTCAGCACTTTCAGCAAATCAGCATTGGCCTGTGTTGGTTCCATGGCCGGAATACCGTCTGAAAACTTTATTTCTGCAGTTGTTCCGTTCAGGTTTTGAGCCACAATCTCACGCATTTTATTACGGGCTTTTTCTTTCTGTGCTTCGCTGATAAAGCGTAAATCGCCGGTTACTATTACCTTTTGGGCAATGATGTTTGTTTTGCCCACGGCCTCACCTTTGGCAGTAGCCGGGTTATAACTTACCTCGGTTCCACCTGAAATTACGCCCGGATTAAAGGTCAGGTATTTTTCGGCGCTCAGGGTTTCTCTGAAGCGGTCTAAAATACGGGCAGCTTCATAAATGGCTCCGTAACCCATACCGGCATTGAATATACCTGACGAATGACCAGTTTTACCCGTGGTAGTTAATTCCCAACCACTTGCACCCCGGCGTGCAGTGGCAGCAATGCTGAAACTCTGAGCGGTTTCGTAAGCCAGAGCAATGTCTGACTGGCGGGCACGCTCAATAAAATCTTTGCGGCTGATGCTGGTGGGTTTGCCCGAACTCTCTTCGTCGCCGGTAAAGTAAATAGTTATGCTGGTGTCGTCGAGTAAGTTCTGAGCATGCAGGGCTTTCAGAGCGGCAATAATCATTACATCGCCTCCTTTCATATCATTTACCCCCTGCCCGGTAGCAAAAGTTTCGTTCAGCCGGGTAAAGGGTGTAAAAGGCATTGATTTCTCAAAAACGGTGTCTAGATGGCCAATCAGGAATAATTTTTTACCTTTTTTGCCTTTCCGGTACGCCACCAGATGACCGGCACGATTGAGGGAATCTGGCAGGGCAACCCACTCTGTTGTGAAGCCCATAGCCTCAAATTCCTGACGGAATAGCTGTCCGACCTGTTTTACACCTTCGAGGTTCAGGGTGCCACTATTGATATTCACCACTTTTTCAAGCAATTGCTCGGTTTGGGCAATGTGGGCGGTTATATGTTCTGCCACTTTTTTTTCGACCGGACTGATTTTTTGCGCCAGCCCATTAAAACCCGGTAATAGAAGCAGAAAGATTAAAGCTTTATTCATCTTAATAAAATTACAGATAGCGTTCGTTCAGGATTTTTAGATGGTGCAACTCATGCCCCGGAATCAACCAGGCCAGCGCTCTTGTAGAAGTAGGCTGGTTATTGGCCAAACCAACCCGATGCAACTCATCATTGCTGAACGATTTGAAAAGCAATATAGTAGATTTTCGCTGCGCTTTATATTGTAAGCGTAAACTTCTGAGACTTTTTTTGTTAAAGTTGGTGCCTGCCATATATTGAGCCTCATTAAAACCCGGCAGCGACTGTTTTTCGCCTCTGGCAATGCACAAGGCACGGTAGGCCAGTATTCTTTCTGTATCAATCAGATGGCCGAGTATCTCAATGGGTGTCCATTTACCGGTGTCGTATCGGTAAAAGTGTTTTTCTGCAGGTAATGATTGATAGAAGTTATCCACAATTGAAATATTTTCTGACATTTGTTTGAGGGCGTCGTCAGAGATAACTTGCTGAATATAACTGTGTTGATACGAAAGGGCGTTATACTCTTGCGGAGTAGGTTTAAAAATTTTCATATTTTTTTTGATTCAGGTCTTGACACGCAAATATAATGTTCCTACCTTTGCAGTCCCAAACGATGAGAGAAAATAAAAATCACGAAGCGTTAAGGAGAAAAAGGTCCGGTAGTTCAGTTGGTTAGAATACCTGCCTGTCACGCAGGGGGTCGCGGGTTCGAGTCCCGTCCGGACCGCTGAGCGGGGGAATTGAAAAATTCCCCCGTTTTTTTTGATAATCCAGTAAGCCTTTCTTGCTCATTATCAAGCAGTTTGCGATAGTAAATCAATCATTGTCGGGGTTCGATACATACCCTCTTGATAGTAGAGTTTTTGATCGAACACCATATTTATCTGCTCCTGTTTTTCCAACGCATTGGTCTTGTTAAAAACAAATTCCAGGTCAGTTAGCTTCTCTAAATTGTTTTCTAAAATTCTGAATTTCTTGCTTTGGTCACTGCTTAAGTGTTCAATGGATGCCTTCAAGGAGAGCCTATTGTGGACCAATCTGAAAAGTTGGGGAGTAGGTAAAAAAGGAGTTACTTTGCGAAAAAGAATACGGACTTGGATACGACGCTACTATCATTACTACTTCCTGAAGGCATTTTAGAATACTTTGAATTAACTAATGTGATAAAGAAAGAGTAATCTTACTATCTGTTTTTATCAGAGAAGAATCTACCACCACAAGAATATCAATCCGACCAACTACAATCTAAGGGATTCTTTGATGAAGAAACTGTAAGAGATTTTCCTTTACGAGGTAAAGCGTGCTATCTAAAAATCAAGCGCAGGAAATGGCTGAATCTCACTACTGGTAAAACAGTCTATAGAAATTGGGAAATGGTAGCAGATGGCACTCGAATGACAAAGGAATTCGCATTTTTTTTATCGGAACGCCGACCGAAAGGACTTGGTAGATAATACCCCCATTAGTTGTAAAACACTGGGAGAACTTTATGGCTTAGATGGCAAGCGATTCCAGGAGCAGTACGTGAGTCATTTAAGTGACTTTAAGAGTTGGCCACAGGCCTCATATGCTGAAGATTGGTTGTTGTTCACTGAGAATATTGGTGAATATCTATCTATTGATGAGACGAGCTTATCGCAGGGAGAGCTTTATACTATTCTAACTAATAAAGCGGCTAAAGGCCGTAAAGGAACTTTGGTAGCCATGATAAAAGGCACTGAAAGTGAGAAAATCATAGAAGTATTACGTCAGATACCTGAATCTTTAAGGAAGAGGGTAAAAGAAGTGACTTTAGATTTAGCTCCTACAATGGAGAAAATAGCCAGAAGAACATTCCCTAAAGCCAAACTTGTAGCGGATAGGTTTCATGTTCAACAGCTAGCCTGTGATGCAGTACAAGAGATTAGAATCCAACACAGGTGGCAGGCAATGGAAGAAGAAAACGGGCAAATGCAATCAGCTAAAGAACAAAAAGTATCTTTTACCCCTCAAATACTAGAGAACGGAGATACACTCAAACAACTTTTAGCCCGAAGTCGGTATTTACTTTATAAGAAGCCACATAACTGGTCTGAATCACAAACACACAGAGCTCAAATCTTATTCAGATTATATCCAGACATTGCAGAAGCTTATGGATTGAGTAGAGGATTATCTGACATTTTTACCCATTCCAAAGAAAGAATTGTAGCATTCAAAAAGCTGGCACTATGGTATAATCAGATTGAAAAGGCAAGTTTCGATTCATTCAATACAATTGCCAGAACGATTCAGAATCATTATGAGAAAATCCTGAACTTCTTCGATAGAAGAAGCACCAATGCATCAGCAGAATCGTTCAACGCGAAAGTTAAAGCACTAAGAAACCAGTTTAGAGGTGTAAGAAATATTACTTTCTTCCTCTTTAGACTCGCCAAGATTTATGCGTAGTCCCCGAGACTGTAAATTAAACTGTGTCAAGGTAAAATTTAGCTAAAATGTTAATTTTACTTTAAACACAGTTTTTTTATGGAAGAGAAGCAAGAATTTGATTTCGAAGAGTTCAAAAAGCAAGCAATTGCTGGAATGTATGCTGGTAAGCCTTTTAGTGGAGAGAAAGGCATTTTTGCGCCATTAATGAAACATTTTTTGGAAGCTGCTTTGTCTGGTGAGTTAGAAAATCATCTGGCAGAATCAAAAGCAAAAGGAGTATCTAATCGTAAAAATGGAAAGACACAAAAGCAGGTAAAGAGCTTATCAGGAGAATTTGAACTGGAGAGTGGCAGAGATCGTTCAGGGACTTTTGAGCCTATGATTTTACCTAAGAGACAGGTAATAATTACAGAAGAACTTGAAACTAAAGTTATAGGTTTATATGGTTTAGGAATGTCTACCAGAGATATATCTTCTCATATCAAGGAGCTATATCAAATGGATATTTCAGCTACGCAGTTATCTACTATTACAGATAAGGTAATCCCTGCCATGCAAGAATGGCGTAGCAGACCCTTGGAGAGCATCTATCCCATTGTTTTTATGGATTGCATACATTATAAAGTCAAAGAGGATGGCAGAGTGGTTTCACGAGCTATTTACAACATCTTAGGAGTAGACTTAGAGGGGAAAAAAGACTTAATAGGTATGTATGTGGCAGAAACAGAGGGTGCTAAATTCTGGCTTTCTGTCTTAACAGATTTAAAAAGAAGAGGTGTAGAGGACATTTTAATTGCCTGTATTGATGGACTGAAAGGTTTTCCTGATGCTATTGCTACCCTATATCCCCAAGCTCAAATACAGCTCTGTATTGTTCATCAAATACGGAATAGCCTGAAATATGTTCCTGAAAAAGACAAAAAGGCTTTTATAGCTGACCTTAAACTTGTGTATACTGCTCTAAACAAAGAAGAGGGTTTTAGACAATTAGAGGCTTTAGAAGCTAAATGGGGCAAGAAATACATCATTGCTGTTCAATCCTGGTTTACTAACTGGGAAAACCTATCAAGCTTCTATGAGTATGCAGAAGACATTAGAAGATTGATTTATACGACAAACCCTATTGAGGGTTTTCATAGGCAAGTCAGAAAAGTCACTAAAACTAAAGGCTCATTTACATCAGATACAGCACTTTTGAAACTGATTTATCTGGTCGTACAAAGAATCTCCCAAAAGTGGACGGGGTCGCCCAGACTATGCCTGTCCGAAATTGGAGTGTCACCTTATCGCAGTTATACATTATTTTTGGAGATAGAATGAAATTCCATAATTTTGAAAAAACTCACTTGAAGCCAACTCCAAGTGAGTAGTAAAAATCCTTGACACAGTTCAGTTTACGCTCCCTTACTAAACCTGTATTTCCTGAACCATGTGTTTTGTGTTATAGATTAGTGAAGAGTATTATTATTTGAGTCAACACATAATAACTATCTTGAATTTATTTCTTGAAATTAACTAAGTAAACAAATCAATATGAAGTCAATATTTCAGTTTTATATGTTGTAATTACATCCGCATAGAGAAATAAGTCATGAACATCTCTCAGATTTTCTTTACCTTTCAATTGTACTTTCGCTTGTTCTAAAATCTTCTGTGCCTGATTTATTAAAAAAACCTTATGATTAATTTTCTCTATCTTTAGATTTAAATTTTTTTCATTTTCAATATCAATACTTATAGATTGCCGAATGAAGAATCTAGCAATTGAGTCATCATATCGATAGTGCCATTCTGCATTAGCAGTCTTAACAATTTGTGTTAAGTATGCATGAACTTGATTCAATTTTCCAAATTCTTCTTTTCCACCAGCTTCTGTTGAATAAAATAAAAAAATATTAGTAACATACATTTTTTGAACGCTATCGACTTCATTTCTTTCGCTGAAATAATTATATGCCTTTTCAATATAATAAATCGCTTCATAATTTAAGTTTCCTGGCTCACATTCTGGAATCCTTCTCTTAATTGTACATAACGAATTATCTGTTTTTTTACACCACAAATGAAAATTTAAATATCCTAGGGCAGCACATATTTGGGCCTCTTGCAAAGTGTAGGGGACCCCTTCTTTATTGTTAATCATATTTTTGAGCAGCTTAATAATTGTAAAAAGAGTATTTTTAACATCTTCAAATGAGTTTTTTGACTTTATCCAACATGCACCTGCCAACATTAATTGAGAAAATTTAAATCTATTCCAGAAGTCTTTTTCAATTGAGAGTAATTTAACATTATTATATAGTTCCAAAACCCAAAAAGCTGTTAAAACTTTAAAGATGTCATTGTCATTTATACTTTCATTATTTCTAATTCGAGTAATTAAATTTAAAACTCCCACTGCAACACGATTTCTATCTTTTGAGTCTGTAGATAAACATCCTTTTTCTGAATTAAACATATCGCGAATTACCGGATGAATCTCTTCAGGAATAAAAAAACGAATTAAACTAAAGTCTTTAAATACATCAAAACTATTTGGAATTGCTACTTTAGAAACTAATAAATCAATGTTTGTTGTTATTTCATTATACAAATTAAAAGTACCCTGTAATGATTTATATGACTTCTCTAATTGAGTAATAACTTTTTCAATTTTTCTCTCAAGAAGCTTTTGATACTGCTGATTATCTACGAGGTTATGTGTCACATTTTCAATTACTTTCTGATAATCCTCGTTTGAAAAGCTTGGTAAAACAACATTCTTAAAGAAATCATATCTAATGAAATCTGAGATTTCATTCTCTAAATTCTGAAGCTCTTTATTAATAAATTCTGATTCTTTTTCTCTAAAGCGCTTATTTCTTGAGTCTATTACTTTATCCACAAAAACGGAAAATTCTTCTTGTCTTCTTACTATCTTCTGATAATTACTAACCTCTTCCAATTCTTTATTATTAATCGTATATCCAAGAGAATAGCAAAGGAAGTAATCTGCACTTCTTATTGCTGAGACAGTAATTCCGTTCAGGTTTATTTCAAACAGACTTAATAAGTTTCTATCCCTTAATGCCTCAGTTATGGTTCCTAGAGAGTCATAAAATATTGGAATTACCTTTATCTTACCTTCGTTAAATTCCATTACCCTTTCTCTGATAAAATTTAACGCCTGCGCATCATTAAAATTTTCTTGCTTCTTTGATGGCCTCTTAATATTAAATGCGAACAAAATTGAATCAAAAAAATCCGGATTTGAACTGTAAACATCCTCTTTCTCAAGAACGAAAATTTTCTTTTCCTCAAAAAGATTATAAAATCTCTCTTGCCATGTAAAATCGTTTATTGTTCTCAATACATTAAACGTTCTTCTTTTTTCTTCTGAATGCTCTTCAAATATATGATTCTCTATATTATTTTTAAATTCGGTTATTCTTGAATTTAAAGAAGCATTATTCTGTCCATAAACGTCGCCCAGAAATTTTTTAAAAACTTCTCTATAATTAGGTAACCTATTGGGCATTCCAAAATTATCAGATAGATGATGATAAAATTCAGACTGATGCCATGGTAATATTTTAATATTTAAACCTAAAAAGCCTCCTGAAGCAAGACTCTGAATGAGGGTTTGGTCAGATTCAAACTTTTCATTTTCAAAATCAGAAAGTAAAATTTTATTCTTATAAAATGCTCCAAAGCCTTGCATTATATCTATTAAATCAAATGCATCAAAATAGAATTGATGCTCATAATCGGATTCAGCAATACAAGTATTGAAACTGTCTAAATATAAAAAATGTCTTTTCATTTACATACACATTTATTTATGGGAACCCTGAACATTATATGAAACTTGCATAAAAAGATAGGTTATTCTTACCAAATCCTTAACAAACCGCATAGTATTTATTGATTTCCCTTTATAGTTTGTTATCTTAATTTGAATTGTTTCATGTTTCGTCTCAATCAAAGGCTTCTCACTAACTCCTGCGCTATTGACAAATTCTAAAAACTTATCCTTGTAGTTCTTATTTAATGCTAGAGAAAAAACGAAATTATTATATGCCTCTATATTCTCTGAATTAAGAAATGATTCAATTACTACTGAGTATAGCTCATCATCAGAAAATATTTTATCAATAAAAAATGGTTCAAGAAAAGTATTATCTTCGATGAAAGAAATTCTATCATATTCAAATTGTATTAGAGTATTTAGTATTTGTGCTAAAACATCTAAACCGATTTTTTGCAGTTTCGAGAAATCATAGATAATATTTAAATAATCTTCAAATAGGAGTATCTCGGAAGGTATAGTTTCAAATGATGTAATCTTAAGATATTTTGGGTTGTTTAGACGTAATATTCTGAAGTTGTGGTTTAAGATTAATATACACTTTTTCAATACTTTACTTAGAATTTTATTATTGGCATCTTGATTATTGAAAGTATAACTATATATATCATTAATAATTTTCATCAATCTATTAATGCACCAATATTGCCCTTCACCAAATGAAGAGATTAAATTTAAAAAACGGTCTATTTTTTCATAATTTATCAGTATTTTCTCTGGCTCAAAATAATTGAAGCTCTTAGAAATTTCATTAACTACAATTTGAAGATTTCTTTTACTTTCGAATAAATCGCCATAATTTTCAATATATCTCCTTAAATACTCACTTATGCCTAATTCTTCCAAAGATCGGTCAGAAATATTACCGTCTATTAAACTAATACATTCACTTAACCAAAATTCTTTGGTCAAAACCACATTTAATCTATTATAATCCATTGACATTCAAGTTAATTATGGTATGCTAATAACTCTTCATAAAGTTGAAAATTAATTGTTGGGGGCACTAAGCTTGCAAAAGGTAAAGTATTAATAACAGCTTTAATATTTAATCTAACAGGTAAAAATTCAATTAAGCTTATATCAAATAACGGTATTAAGTACTCATTAAATCCAGTACTCAAAGTCTTGTCGATTTTAATTGCTTTACCTGCTGAAGGTTTTGTAACTTCGTCAACTGGAGAAAAAACCTCTTGAGTAAAAGCGTCTATAGCACTTGGCACAAATAATAGGTCTTTTACTTTATCAACTTCAATTCTCAAAATAAGACTTTTCTCGGATAGCCAATCATTTGGAAAACCAATATTATGCGCCAATTCAACCACCCATTCATTAATTATCTGATCTGGAGAAAAAAAATTATCGTTTTCAAGAATGAAATCTGTTTTTGGTAAAGAATCTGTCCACCAAGAAAAGCTTCTATTTGGAGTCCACTGTGTGATTAAATTTCCAAAATGTTGCCAATTGTTATTATTTCTATGAAAATTATTAACTATTTTTTCATATGATTCTTTATAAAAACCTTCAAGTTCTATATCGTCTTTATTTATTCTGTATATATTTCTCTTTCTTATTTCATTGTATTTAACTGTTGATTCAAACGATTGTATCCTATATAAGTACTTGCTATCAGTATGGATTGCTGCTGACAACCATTTTGAACAACTATGATAAAACGTGCATCTTTTAGCCAAATTTGTAAGTAAGTCCTGACTTCTTTCAAAAGAATTTGTTGATGGTTTTATGGCATTAGCTAACTCTAGCAATTGGTGTACTATGCTGGGCTGTAACTTAATCCCTTTTTCTTGCCTAAGTTTGAATAATTCATTCCGATAATTAGAAATTTTCTTTTTTCTCTCATTAATATCTATAATCATAATATACAATAGTTTAATTTAGTAATTATAAAGAAAGATTTTTCGCTTATTAGATTACAAATGGAGGGCTATAAATATTACTTTTAAAATCATAGTAAAAGAATATATAATATTTTTAAGACCATATAATGCTAATTTCTTTAAAATTCCTTAAAGTTTAGTCATCATTACTGGAATTTTTATTTACCGGCCCCTTTCAATATAATATTTATTCAATACGGTTAATAATTATTCGCCAAAAATCCACTCCTTTCAGAACTAGAAAATTAAAATTTGCCTATCCCATATAGAGTATAATAAAATTGAAAACAACATTCAATAGATGCATTTAAATAGGAAAATGAATATTAAGAATTATTTGGAGATTATATCTTATTTTAAATCAGAACTGTTTTCATAAAAGGTAATATAAAAAAGTTCAACTTATCAGGGAGCGTAAACTGAACTGTGTCAAGGATTTTTACTACTCACTTGGAGTTGGCTTCAAGTGAGTTTTTTCAAAATTATGAAATTTCAATCTATCGCCAAAAATGATGTACAACTGTGATAGTGTAACACCCCAATTTCGGACAGGCATAGTCTGGGCGACCCCGTCCACTTTTGGGAGATTCTTTGTACGACCAGATAAATCAGTTTCAAAAGTGCTGTATCTGATGTAAATGAGCCTTTAGTTTTAGTGACTTTTCTGACTTGCCTATGAAAACCCTCAATAGGGTTTGTCGTATAAATCAATCTTCTAATGTCTTCTGCATACTCATAGAAGCTTGATAGGTTTTCCCAGTTAGTAAACCAGGATTGAACAGCAATGATGTATTTCTTGCCCCATTTAGCTTCTAAAGCCTCTAATTGTCTAAAACCCTCTTCTTTGTTTAGAGCAGTATACACAAGTTTAAGGTCAGCTATAAAAGCCTTTTTATCCTTTTCAGGAACGTATTTTAAACTATTCCTTATCTGATGGACAATACAAAGTTGCATTTGAGTTTGGGGATATATAGTAGCTATAGCTTCAGGAAAGCCTTTTAGTCCATCAATGCATGCAATTAAGATATCATCTACACCTCTTCGTTTTAAGTCTGTTAAAACAGAAAGCCAGAACTTGGCACCTTCGGTTTCAGCCACGTACATACCTATTAAATCTTTTTTCCCCTCTAAATCTACTCCTAAGATGTTGTATATTGCTCGCGAAACCACTCTCCCATCTTCCTTAACTTTATAATGTATGCAATCCATAAAAACAATAGGGTAGATGCTCTCTAAAGGTCTGCTACGCCATTCCTGCATGGCTGGAATTACTTTGTCTGTAATCGTTGATAACTGGGTAGCTGAAATATCCATTTGATATAACTCCTTGATATGTGAAGATATATCTCTGGTAGACATGCCTAAACCATACAATCCTATAACTTTAGCTTCAAGTTCTTCTGTAATGATTACCTGTCTCTTAGGTAAAATCATAGGCTCAAAAGTCCCTGAACGGTCTCTGTTACTCTCCAGTTCAAATTCTCCTGATAAGCTCTTTACCTGCTTTTGTGTCTTTCCATTTTTACGATTAGATACCCCTTTTGCTTTTGATTCTGACAGATGATTTTCTAATTCCCCAGCTAAGGCGGCCTCCAAGAAATGTTTCATTAAAGGTGCAAAAATCCCTTTCTCTCCACTAAAAGGTTTCCCAGCATACATCCCTGCAATTGCTTGCCTTTTAAACTCTTCAAATCGCAGCGGCGACCCGCTCGAATTCTTCATTCTGTTCCATAAAAAAACTGTGTTTAAAGTAAAATTAACATTTTAGCTAAATTTTACCTTGACACAGTTTAATTTACAGTCTCTATTTTCGGTATAATCTAAGGCTTTCACAAAAATATTTTCTCTTACTTGCCTATTCGGTAATTCTTTCAACTAATGAAGACCTATTAATTAAGATTTCCGGAATCCATTACGCATAAGGTTACCTAATATTTTTCTACTTTTGTGTTAGTGTTTTTTCAGCAAATAAGCCGAATTGGTGTTATTAGAGGAAGTATGAGTACAGTAAAGAATAAGCCGATATCTATTTTCTTCAATATAATATCGGATATGAAAATGAACAATAAAACCGGAGTCGATAAACTTGTGAAGTGAGTAATTAAACTTATTGGAGAAATAGCTAATGATAAAAAATGTAGTTGCCGATATTGTTGCCATAATAGAAGATGGCCGAAAGAAAGCATATAGTGCTATTAATTCGGCTATGGTAGAGGCCTATTGGCTGACAGGCAAACGTATTGTAGAAGAAGAACAGCAGGGAAAAGAACGTGCTACTTATGGAGAGGCCATACTGAAAGAACTATCAAAGGAATTAAATGCTAAATATGGCAGGGGGTATTCGTTTACTAACCTGTATAATTTTAGACAGTTTTATTTAACTTTCTCTGATTATGAGATTTTCTACACAGTGTGTAGAAAATTGACATGGAGTCATAATAGATTGATTATGCGGGTTGAAAATATGAAAGCCCGCGAATACTATCTAAAAGAAGCAGCAGAACAGAATTGGAGTGTAAGGACTTTAGAGCGAAATATTACCAGTTTCTATTATGAAAGGCTGCTCACAACGGGCAATAAAAAACAAGCTTTACACCATAGTGAGAAACTGGAAAAACATACTCCCGGTGATTTTATCAAAGATCCTTATATTTTCGAATTTCTAAATATTGAACAACCAGTCACAGCCTCTGAAAAAGAGATCGAAACTGCTCTGATAAATAATTTGCAGAAGTTTTTGCTAGAGCTAGGCAAAGGGTTTTCCTTTGTAGGGAGACAGTACCGTATAAGTACTGAACTGGAACACTTTTATATAGATCTCGTATTTTATAACTATCTGCTTAAAAGTTTTGTACTTATTGATCTCAAAGTAGGCAAACTAAGCCATCAGGACATTGGCCAAATGGACATGTACCGAAGGCTGTTTGACGATCTCAAAAAGCCGGAAGGTGATAACCCTACTGTTGGAATAATATTATGTACCGAAAAAAGTGAGACAGTTGTAAAATACTCCGTAATGAATGATAACTCTTCAATATTTGCTGCAAAGTACATGTTATACTTACCTACAGAGGATGAATTGATTGCTGAAATAGAGCGGGAAAAACAAATCATCAGGCAAAAGATTGAAAATACAGGAAATGTAAACGAAAACTAAAATTTTGACTATTGTAGAGCTCGTTACAAGGCATTAGGAAGAAATAGTAAAAAGGGGAAGTTCAATGGATTTTATCCAGGAAAACTGTAAAGAAAAGATAAATCATCATAATTTCTTCTTCGGTAATTTTTCCAAAATTAGAAGTTTGGCTAGATAGTCCCAACTAAATTATTGGGTTGCCGACATAATGTGTCTGTTTTATTTTAATATCCGACTGCGCAAGGTTTATAAAGAAATATGTTTCGATACTAAAAGGGTTCGTAAAGCCATTTCCGTTTATGGGCTGATGCCACCGGCTTTTAAAAATTTCCAACATGGTTTAAGGGTTGTCACATATTCCAAAACAGAAACTATGGGAGAAACTTTAAAGCGATTCTTAAAAAGATAAAGTTACAGTTTATAGTAGTGAACTACCAATAGCTGAGTTTTTGGTAGAGATAGAAATGTTAGTTGTTGAAATTGGAACTAGTGCAAAAATTGCACTAGTTAGAAAAGAAGGTGTTGTGGGTGATAAAATTTAATGACTAGGGAGCGTAAACTGAACTGTGTCAAGGATTTTTACTACTCACTTGGAGTTGGCTTCAAGTGAGTTTTTTCAAAATTATGGAATTTCATTCTATCTCCAAAAATAATGTATAACTGCGATAAGGTGACACTCCAATTTCGGACAGGCATAGTCTGGGCGACCCCGTCCACTTTTGGGAGATTCTTTGTACGACCAGATAAATCAGTTTCAAAAGTGCTGTATCTGATGTAAATGAGCCTTTAGTTTTAGTGACTTTTCTGACTTGCCTATGAAAACCCTCAATAGGGTTTGTCGTATAAATCAATCTTCTAATGTCTTCTGCATACTCATAGAAGCTTGATAGGTTTTCCCAGTTAGTAAACCAGGATTGAACAGCAATGATGTATTTCTTGCCCCATTTAGCTTCTAAAGCCTCTAATTGTCTAAAACCCTCTTCTTTGTTTAGAGCAGTATACACAAGTTTAAGGTCAGCTATAAAAGCCTTTTTATCCTTTTCAGGAACGTATTTTAAACTATTCCTTATCTGATGGACAATACAAAGTTGTATTTGAGTTTGGGGATATATAGTAGCTATAGCTTCAGGAAAGCCTTTTAGTCCATCAATGCATGCAATTAAGATATCATCTACACCTCTTCGTTTTAAGTCTGTTAAAACAGAAAGCCAGAACTTGGCACCTTCGGTTTCAGCCACGTACATACCTATTAAATCTTTTTTCCCCTCTAAATCTACTCCTAAGATGTTGTATATATCTCGCGAAACCACTCTCCCATCTTCCTTAACTTTATAATGTATGCAATCCATAAAAACAATAGGGTAGATGCTCTCTAAAGGTCTGCTACGCCATTCCTGCATGGCTGGAATTACTTTGTCTGTAATCGTTGATAACTGGGTAGCTGAAATATCCATTTGATATAACTCCTTGATATGTGAAGATATATCTCTGGTAGACATGCCTAAACCATACAATCCTATAACTTTAGCTTCAAGTTCTTCTGTAATGATTACCTGTCTCTTAGGTAAAATCATAGGCTCAAAAGTCCCTGAACGGTCTCTGTTACTCTCCAGTTCAAATTCTCCTGATAAACTCTTTACCTGCTTTTGTGTCTTTCCATTTTTACGATTAGCTACCCCTTTTGCTTTTGATTCTGACAGATGATTTTCTAATTCCCCAGCTAAGGCGGCCTCCAAGAAATGTTTCATTAAAGGTGCAAAAATCCCTTTCTCTCCACTAAAAGGTTTCCCAGCATACATCCCTGCAATTGCTTGCCTTTTAAACTCTTCAAATCGCAGCGGCGACCCGCTCGAATTCTTCATTCTGTTCCATAAAAAAACTGTGTTTAAAGTAAAATTAACATTTTAGCTAAATTTTACCTTGACACAGTTTAATTTACAGTCTCGCATATTTAAGTTATCTATTTAGCATGTCAAATCCCAGAATTGGAATCCATAAGCAAACGATTATATTCAACCGATTTTTAAATCTTCCAAAAAAGTTAAAAATGGGACCAAGGGTTCGATTGCAAGTCCATTCAGTCCGCAAAAGCACTCAGAAATGAGTGCTTTTTTTGTTTTCTGCAATTTCGGGGGTAGATATAGATCAATCTTAACAGCTGGTTAGTGCCCGTAATTGTGTAATTTATTAATACTCTGTTGGACATTACCTTTCGATTCAGCCCCTAATCCCGCTTTCTGTTGACCATTTCAAAGATAATTTGAGGCCCAACCCTTGTGTGATTTTCCACAATCTGGTAAGCTACTTCAGATTAAGTAAACATTAACTGAATATATAATTTATGCTCAATTCCTGGGCCTGGTATTATCCGGTAGTATAAGTATCTCGGGAGCGCAACCAGGCATGTCCCTTGTAATTACCGCTATCATCTTTTTTAACCCAATCTATAGAGTAGAATCAATCGTTCTTCTTTTAAGAAGCAGTTTACCTGTAAGCGCACGGGTATAACATTCAGCAGGCCAGGGGGCATAACTATTACCAAGACCAAGTACGAGATCCGCCTGCTTTCTGAGTTCCAAAGTTGCTGGGTCAGTATCTGCAGGAGTTCCAAAGTTCGCGCCCCCCTGCCAACCTGCCTGGCTCGAAAAATATAAGCGTAAGTTTCACCCACCCGGAGGTCAGGAATGCTTCAATAAATAGCAGCTTTAATGAAAAAGGGATTCAAGAAAACCTACGGTTTTCCTAAAGGTATTTTTAAGCATATTACCGGACAGACACCAGTTCATTATCTGCCATTTCCTTCAAGAAAAGAAATGTTTTCTGCAAGCAATCCTCTTTTGAAATGGTGTAAATATCTACCAGTTTATCAACAATGCTTTCAGCACGTAGGGGTTGTTCGAGCAATTTCCAGACATCGGCACTTACTTCATTTAGAAGTATATAATTGCCAGTATCCAGGTTCATCATAAGGAGTTCATTACTAAGTTCGCTTGTCAGGAACTGCTGGTCATTCCGTATGATCAGAGATTGAGGAGTGATCATTATTCCTTAATTTTAATCTTTAAAGATAGTATAATCAAAAGATAGTATAATTACTTGCAATAAATAATTTTTTGAATTATATCTCTGGTCTTAGATAAGAATGCTTTTGCCGAGGGTGTAATATCATAATCTTGCATATTTTCGTTTAGGAAAAAGGAATAGTAAAGCGTTTAATTTATTTGTCTCTATAATGAACGACCTTACACTTCTTTTAAGTGGTATATTCAGGTCAGACATTCGGGTCAATAAAGGTTTGATATTGGTATCGCCAATGGCGGTAAGCGTGACCTTCGAAAAGGTAATTGGAAGGCTCATATTCCTAGATGCTAAATTAAATGTGTCCGGATTGTTATTTATCGATAACAGCAATTTTGATTTTATGTACAGTAGCCTTTATGAGCGTTACGAGCCACTTGCATTCGAAAAGAACCGTAAGTGCCGCCCACGACCACTTTTTGGGCGCCATAACAAAAAAGTTGCGGAAGTAACTTATGTTATCGGGCGTTCAGAAAAAAACGCTAAGCGTTGCATTCGACGCTCCCGATGAGGATTATTGGAAGCACTCACAAAATTATTGCCCCCAAAATTTATATGCCATTTTCATACAGGCTATTCAATGTCGTATAGATAAGTAAGTTTACTTTATTTTACTATTGGTTACTTACGAGAAAGTACTTATATTTACTCATAGTATAAGCGGGTAATTGACCCAATATCAAATCTAACAGATTATCGATTAGAACTGACAATAAATATAAACTATGAGTTTGATAACCAACAATTTAAGGCTCTCTGCTGTAAAGAAGAGCCTTATTGAGTTTCTGCCATATTCAATCGTGACACCGTTTATTTGTTATTTAATTCCAGCCTTCGCAGAAAAACAGTTCTGTTCTTGATTGGATAATTGGATGGGTCAATTCCCATTTATGGAAGTTGTTAAATAGAAAACGAATACTTACTTTAGACGAAGTTAGAATTAATATGTATCGTTATTGGGGCTACGGCCTTCATATTGAATCGGAGTTGGAATTTCCCGAATTGCTTCCGCGCGAATTCGTGGATGAACCTGATTTAAAGATCAGTTATGGTGAAACTCCATCGGCTATCGCAGGTGACAAAGTGGTACATAAAAGCAATTGCTCAATATCACCTGATCAATACTTGCTTTGGCTTCCCGTGGCTCGTTATTATGTGTCGTCGGGAAAATCAATTGTGGTAAGCCCCTCCAAAGAATCTGACGAAAAGAGTGTACGACTGTTTTTGCTTAGTAATGCTATGGCCGCGATACTTCACCAACGGAATGAAATAATGCTGCATGCATCAGCTGTGTGTGTCAAAGGTGGTGTTGTTTTGTTTTGCGGACATTCTGGCGCGGGTAAGTCAACAATAGCTGCCTCACTCCAGGCAAGAGGATACCAAATCTTTTCGGATGATGTATGTATACTAAAGTGCGAAAATGCAATTGATGAAGTAAAAGTATCACCGACATACCCAATGATGAAGCTTTGGGAAGATAGTTTTGAAAAGCTTGGTCTTAGAAAGCCAGACTCCGACATGGAAATTAGACCTGGTGTAAATAAGTATTCAAAATTTATTCACACCAATTATCAGACAGATTCAATGCCCGTGTTGAAAATTTTTCTGCTAAACCCCGCTGAAAACGGGAATGAAGAAGTTAGCATTCAATCACTGCCTCCAATGACAAGCTTTATGAAAATTCAATCACAAACCTATCGGACCGGTCAGATCAATGCAATGGGTATGCGCGGCCAGCATTTTTTAACTATTTCGGCACTTATTGCCAAGGTTCCGGTATACGAGATATCTAGAAAAAGTTCAGATAATACTGTTGCCCAGCTCGTTGAAAAGGTTATGCATTATTTACCTAGGTTGAACAGTAAATGAACTATATGCAGCAAAATTTCGAGCAGCTTATTGCTCCTGTCACAACCAAAGCTTTCTATGTCGATTTCTTTAAACGCCAACCGCTTCTTATTCAGCGCGACCAACCGGATTTTTTTAAAGAATTGCTGTCCATTGAAAGCATGGCTGATTATCTGGAGCGAAAGGATCTGATTTATCCAAGTATAAGAGTTGTGAAAGATGGCATGGAATTGCCCACAAGCTTTTATGTAAATCAAAGTACTTTTGGTAACAGGACGCTTGAGAAAATTAATATCAGGAAAGTATTTGGTTTATTAGCCGATGGCTCCACCGTAGTAGGACAACAAATGAACCTGGCTTTTCCATCCCTGTATGCGCTGTCTCAAAATTTGGCCCAACAGTTCCAGGCAAAGTTGAATATCAACGGTTATTTAACGCCATCAGCATCTAAGGCATTCAGGCCGCATTACGACATGCACGAAATAATTGTGATACAGGTATATGGTTCAAAAGTCTGGAAATTATATGATATGCCCGTTGCCAGCCCTCATGAGCCGTTTGATAGAGCCAAATGGACACCTACCGCCCCGAGCCATGAATTTACTTTAAAGCAGGGTGACACGCTTTACCTCCCCTGTGGATTCATTCACGAGGCGATCTCGGTTGATGAACCTTCGCTGCATCTCAGCATCGGACTTTCACTGCATGATGCCGAATTACAGAACAAGAACTTTGTGGAACCAAGGGGACGCCTCTTCGATGTATTACATCACAGGCAACTTACGCCAGACAGCCGCCTGCGGTGTAGTATGAAGCCACCTCCTACATTGACTGAACACAAAGACTTTGTGACAATAGAATTTTATGACACAAAATTAACTTTCCCATTGTCTCAAAAGGACTTATTGCTCAAACTTTTAACAACAGAGGAAATTATGATACGCGAACTGCCTGGCAAGTTTAACGATCCGGCATTAGTACAAGGCATCAGGTTGCTGATTAAGCACGGAATATTAGAAATTGTGTCAATAGCCTGAACATTTGAGCATGTTTAAGGTTAGACAGAAACGAATGACTTCAGCTTCATGTAATCTTCCCAAAGTTTGGTTTTTATAAGTGACATTACACGTTCATTGAGCACAAAACTGCTCACCATTACGTTTTGTAAGTAATGAGAAGACCGATTTGGGTCTTTTGAATAAATATTACATCCGGAACGTATAGCGGCCCATTCGTTTTCTTCAGCGCTAACATTGAAATGATCAAATAGTTGCTTAATATGTAGCACTTTGTCTTCGCTGTAGTGGATGAATAGCGCATTATGTTCCAAAGCCTGTCCGGCATTGTAAATTCCTGATAGTATGTTGACAATAAAATCTATGTAGGCCCAGGTGGCTACCTCTTTTTTGTTGATGCGAAGCATAGCCGAAACAAGTTCTGGATTTAGGAACAAATTGGACCAACCCGGTTTGGCACGGATTAACGACTCCACTACCTGGAAAGGGTCACGAAAAGCAAAAGCTATGGGAACATCCGGCCATATTTCCCGGATAAGTGGTAAGAACAGTATATTCCAACTGCTGAATTTGATGAATAATCGATCGCATTCACTTTGTGAATGCCCCAGAAGGGTGACTACCGATTGTATAAACTGCTTAACCTTGTCCTTGGAAAACTGTGTATCTGCCAAAGAATTGGAAAGTAAGTACGATTGAAATAATGTGTTTAAAATTCCGGCTTCGGATATAACAGTGGCTCCTTTAATTTGCTGCAAAGCATTTGAAAGAAGCGTGGAGCCGCAGCGTGATACATGAAAAACAAATCCAGATGGCGGAACAGCAGGGAGAAGTAAGGCTGAATTTAAAAGCGTCTCAGTAGAGGTAGTTAAGGTCTTATGACCTGCCTCTAAAATGCTGATATGATCCTCAATCACATGGTCAAAAAATGGCTTATCAAATTTTGATAAGCCAATGTCGACCCAAAATACTTCACCTTCGATAGTATTAAATGAAATGTGGTATGGTATCATACAGTGAAGAAACTAAACACCAAAATCAGGATGGTGATATATCAGTATCTTCTGATCCACGGGTAGGGCCACTTTGAACAGCCTGTCTTGGAATAATCGTTAGTGAGGGATCTACCCACAGCTTTTTTGAATCAGGTTTTTCTGAATCAGGATTTTCTTTAGGATCTACTTGCATATTATGTATATTTATTTAGTACTAATTTTTTAATAAATTTACATAGTTTTTTTTAATTTCCAAATAATTATGCTTTCCGCCACTCGCTTAGTCGGAAGTTTCATAGATAAAATTCTTTTTTCCAGTTCATCAATGCTGGTTTCTTTATAGGCATCCAGAAAAAGGTCTTTGTTAAGGTAGGGAAGGATATTATTTAGGTCAGGCAATTCGTTCAGCCAGCTTCGCATACTTTCTGCCCGCTTCATCCATTTTCGTGTCGTATTCCCTACCGGAATCGCCATTTTAAGATGATTATTAAGAATAGATGCCGGTATTTTGTAAGCCATGGCCTCTCTAAAGAGTTTTCGGCGATTTGCTGCGGTCACTTTATATTCAACCGGGACACTTAGTACGTACTCTATAAGCCTTATATCGGCCATTGGATACGCAATTTCCATTTTCATCTCTTTTGTAGATCGGATCTCTCCCTCCATTCTTTGCGATGAATAGTCATTCGTAGCTTCATTTACCTGAATTTCTCTGAAAGTGCTAGGCAATCTATAAAAATCATCCTCAATATCAGCGGCAAGTTCATCGAAATATTGGGGCAGCAACAGGTTCGTTGGGGAGTTTTTAATGTCGTTATTTCTTTTTTTTCTCACTAGCGATAAAACAAATGCCGGAAAAAGCTTCTGAAGTATTACGCGCAACAGGAGTTTTGTAGCAAAATTTACCTGCTTCATTTTCCAGGCTTCCCTGAAATAACGGATTAACTTATACTTAGACAAATATTCCAGGTAAAAGGGATGCTTAGTCCACCAGGTAGCCATATGATCACCCAAATAACCTGATAATATACTGCGTACCCCGTGTTTCTGACTTAACTGCTTCATATGGAGGAATCCGATATCAAGATGAGAGCAGGGGCCGTCATTCCTTTCCAAATTGACCTTGATTTCATTAATCGAATCTCTCGTATAATCTCCGTCAATATACACTTCAAGATAATCAAGGGGCGCATATTTTCTTACTTCCTCAACATAGAAAGACTCCTTGTTAGTTAATTCCGGAAACTCAAGATCGGGCGGCCTTTGGAATGATACTCCTATTGTACTTTTTCCGGCAAGATGGAGTTGTTTAGCCGCGATACAGGCAATTGATGTTGAGTCCATACCACCACTCACCTCAAAACCAACCGGAAATGCCGATCTGGTCCTGCATTTTACAGCTTGCTCAAGCAATTCGTAAAACCTTTTTGCATATTGTTCAGGGTCTTTAAATATGGTTTCTTTAGTTGTATCAAGTTCCCAATATTTTCTGGTAGTTATTTTGCCTTTTTCCAGGCTCAGGCAATGAGCTGCACATAGCCTCTGTACAAATGTATAGCAGGTTTTTTCCCGGGTGTGAAGACCAGCTAGTAAATATTTAAGGTAGAGTTCGTTGATTTCTTCGTTAATACCAATTGCGAGTAATCCTTTAATTTCAGAGGAAAAGGCAAATAAATCATCATCTTCATAATAATAAAGCGGTCGGATACCCATATGATCCCGCGCCACGAATAACTTTTCTGCTTTTTCATCCCAGATAGCAAATGCAAAATCGCCAATCAGATGGTCTACACAGTTTTCGCCATATTTTTCATAAGCTGCCAGTATGAGTGTACTATCCGGCGCAGGTTGATCCTTTGGATGCTGGGGTAGGTTAAGCTTTATTATCAGTTCTTCGCGGTTATCTATGCGACCATCTGCAGTTATAGCCAATCCTGTATCCTTGCTGTAAAGCGGAAGATGTTCATGAAGTGATTCCGGCGTGTTGTGAAGCATCAGATGTCCGAGACCAACCCGGTTACTTTGCCAGAGCCCTGACGCATCGGCCGCCCAATGATCCAGCCTGGCCTGCATATTTTGTAACTTCTGTTGCTCGACGAATCTATGTTTACTTATAATGCCAAATATTGAGCTCATGGGTACTTCCGGTATAGCCCAAATATACACAATTACCAGTATTAATTAAATGGTGTCCATTACCTTTTTTTTCTGCCGTCAATACTGAAATAGGGGTGTCTAAAAAGCCAAGTGCCGCCAAATAATCTTTGACAGTGCTTGGCTTTTTAGAAAGCCCTATCCACCCAGTTAGCACCAGAATACCATCCACTAATTAGTGCGGTTGTCGGAAGCATCGCATCATTTACTAGATGTTGACCATCTTCTTGGTAAGCTGGCCATTGCAAATGTTATCTATAATAATGTATATGACCACAGTGTCGTATTTTTGCATTGTATCTCTTGATTTGTCGTGATTTTTAAAGTACCGCCTTGCTAAGGATAACACTATTTTTATGGCTGACAACTTGAGTTAATTAATACTAACGTACAAATTTCAATAGCTAGCCAGTTTAAGGAGAGTACTCCATTTTCATGTTAACCCCTATTTGTAGGGGTTTCGTATCGTCTGATTAAGGCATAATTTAGTTCGTGAAATGCGACTAAAAGCCTAAATCCGACTATGCGAACTCTTTTCTCATTCTTATTAGTATTCAATTCCTGTTTTGTCTTTTCTCAGAACGTTAATCAGCTCGAGGTCACATGGTTAAATCCTAACCCTATTAAGTATAACGATGGTGTTATTTTTACTAACAATGAATCGTTGAAACTTGAGTTTATTATAAAACAACGCAGAAAGAGGAGGATGTCAAAAACCACCTCAGGATTCTGGTTAATGGTGTGGATACGAAAGAAGGTAAAAAAAACTTAGGTGTAAGAGAAATCAGAAAAAAGAGCGCGACTGCCTCGTTTCTCAACAGATTTATTTACCCGAGGACAAAAATTTCATTGAAATAGAGTTGGCAATACCTGGCCAAGTCAGGAAGATTAGTGAAAAACTGGAAGTTAATCTTCTTAGTGAAGAAAAACCACCTCTCTACATAGTGAGTGTAGGTGTAAGTTCTGATCTGAACTTTACCCAAAAAGATGCCGAAAGCATTTATAATATTTTCAACGGACAGTTTGCCAGTTTATTCCAGACCGTTAGAGGTGAGCTTCTGGTTTGTCCGGAAAACACTACGAAAGCAAAAATTGCTACTACTATTGAGAAAATCAAATTTCAGGGCTTGCGGCGAAACGACGTTTTGATTCTCTTCTTTTCTGGGCATGGAATTAATAGCCTCAATGATTCTGATGATTTTTATCTGGAAACAAGTGATGCCAATGCTTCCATAAGCCGGTATTCCCTTATTAGCTATCAGAACGATGTGATTGATAATATTAAAGACCTGGACTGCAAGCGCATTATTTTAATTGATGCCTGCCAAAGTGGGGCTGCACGCCAGAATGGGCAGAAAACCGGCGCAATCGATTACGGGAGAATACAGAGAATTATAAGCCAGACGCCTCCTTCTATTATTACACTCACAAGTAGCCCAAGCAATGAATCTTCAATAACCTAGCTCCCTCTAAAAAAAAGAATCTAAAATAACTACTTACCCTATCAACTCAAGTCCCTTCTCCGGCACAACTGGCATTGCGGCTAGTTTATTAAATTGAAAATTTCTTAGAGTAGAACCGAAGAAGGAGTACTTGAGAATAGGAGAAAAGCGCTGGAAAGAATTAAAACAAAGGCAAATTAAATTGTACGAAGTAATAATGCCTTAAATATAAAGATGCCGATAAATAACTTTTCTTTGCTTTCAATTTCCATTTTCTAGAACTTAGAATTATCAAAAAAACAGTTGTATAAAAAGAATAATTAAACCCGTAGTGCATTTGGAGAGGGATAAAAAAAAGCTGTTCATATTGACATAAATGTCGTATATTTAATTGACTACCAGTCGATTAAATACTATGAACAACTTCGGTGAAAGTTATGAACAAATTTTGAATGTTTTAAGAGTTATAGCTAGTAAAAGTAATTTTTTAAATCAGATTGGAGTTTCCAAATTGTCAGATATCGAGTTAATTTCTTTAGCATTAACGGCTGCATTGACTCTGAGCATTAGCTGTTTAGGATACTTCCTGATAATTTGTCAGACAAAATAGAGAGGACAGTTTATAATCGTAGAAAGAGAAGGCTTTTTGGTTTTATAGAAATACTCAGAAGTAAACTTGCTTCTATACTGGTTCCCTATGAAGAGTATTTAATAGTAGATTCCATGCCATTAGAGGTGTGTAAGCTAAGCAGAAGCGCCAGGTCAGCCATTTGCAAAGAAACCTTTGAGAGCGCTCCGGATAAAGGCTACTGTGCCTCTCCAGGTTTATGTTACTATGGCTATAAGTTGCATGCTGTTTGTAGTATTGGCGGTGTTTTTAAAAGTTTTGATTTAACCAAAGCTTCTGTGCATGACATCCATTTTTTGAAAGACATCAAAAACAATCATGAAAATTGTACTATAATCGGAGATAAAGCCTACTTAAGTGTTGATTATCAGTTAGATTTATTCAACAGTAACAATATTCGATTGCAGGTCCCAATGAGAAATAACCAGAAAGATTACAAACCTCAGTATTATCCTTTTAAGAAAGCACGCAAAAGAATAGAAACCTTGTTCTCTCAACTTTGTGACCAGTTTATGATTAGAAGAAATTACTCAAAATCGTTTCAAGGATATAAAACCAGATTGTTGACTAAAATCACTGCTTTAACAGTAATTCAGTATCTAAATCATCTTGCTAACAGAAAATTGAACAAAATTAAAATTTCAATTACCTAAATGCACTACGGGTTCATTTACTCAATAATGCGATAGAGCCCTTTTTCATGGGATAGGGGAACTATTGCTTGAACAAAACGAAAAATATCATGAGTGTACTTACCAGGCAAATCATAGAACAGTTAGATTACGTATCATCCAACAAACTGGTTGAATATATTTTCAAGAAGTATCATAAGTTTGATTACAAGGCAGTTAGCCGACTGTCACCTCCATTTGAGAAGATTGTTTTCAATGCCTATTGTGATGAAACAGATGAAATAATTGGTACGATTACGCTTACGCGCCCTGATGAGAAGAAGATATTTCCGTCTAATTTTTACTTTGGTTTCAAAACTCCTTCATACGTTGATTTGGCAACCACATTAGAAATGGGGCGACTGGTAAAGAGTGATAAACCCGAGCACAAAAACAATGATGCTTACATCTACATCTCTCTTTTGCTGGCAGTGAAGGCGTATAGTCAGTTGAAGGGTATTACAAGATGGGTGGCTTCTGTTCATAACAATCTACTGCAGAATATTCTGAACTTGGGCATTCCGGTTGAGATTATTGCTACCGAGCCTCTCCGTATGGAATCGTCAATCAGAGAAGGTATGGGTAATTACCCTAACAATGTAAACTTCATTACAGCTACTATGGCCGATTCGTTCAAAGCGCTTGAAAAATTCCAGTACCTGATTGATGATGGTAAAATCACAATAGAAATCAATAAGCCTGCTCTTTAACAGAGCGGGCTTCTCCTAAAACTTTTCTTAAATACAAAAAATGAAAAAAATTCTTACCTCTGTATTGATTGCAGGGCTTATGCTCTATTGCCCTTTGCTTGATAAACCATCTTTTATGTTGGATATAAAGTTGATTATTCCAACAATATGTAGTCTTTGGTTATTGATTGAGCAAAAAGAGTTAAATCTGAAAAATATCAGCAAGCACTCTGCTACTGATGGATATTCTACCATCCTGATTGTGTTTGTCGGAATGATAACTCAGGCAATGCCGTTGCTTGAGTGGAAAACGCAAGGACAGACATGGTTGTGCTTACCAACTACTATATGGACTTACCTGGGCTCGTTTATGCTTTTTTGTGGTTTGTATTTACGCCTCAAGGCCATGCACCAGCTAAAGAAATTTTTTACAAACGAAGTCAGGGTGGATAAGGACTGGAAACTAATCCAGACAGGGTTGTATCAGTATGTTCGGCATCCATCTTATACAGGCGCCATTATTACCATGCTTGGTACGTCTGTCTTGTTCGAATCATGGTTGAGCCTCACCGTTAGCGTGTTTCTCTTATTGGCTGTATATCTATACAGAATTAAGCTGGAAGAAAAATTACTCATAGCTCATTTCGGGGATGAATACCGCGCTTATATGAAAAGAACATGGGCACTTATACCTTACATTTTTTGAATTATTATTAAAAAAAGAACCAATACCCCTTATTAATGGGGGTTGGTTCTTTTTTGGCTATAGAGGTACTTTGTTTCAACTTATTTATTACCCAAAACTACTGTAGCTATGACCCAGATAAATCTCAATTTTAAGACAAGCATTCTGCCTAATGAGATGATGTATTTTGTAGCAGGCATAAATTATACAATTATTTATTATAAAAACCGGACAGAAATAATTTGCGTGCCTTTGAAAAAGATTGAAGAAAAGCTTCAGTCTTATCCTTTTTGTCGTATTCATAAGTCATATCTGGTCAATGTAAACTATATGTCTGACAGAAAGACCAGGTATTTAATTGAAATGACAGACAATTCAATTCTTACTATTTCCAGACGGAAAACGAGTGCCTTTAAAAAATTTCTAAAAAAGAATGCAAGTGTTAAAGCGCTGACCAAAAAAAGGGTCATCAATGCTGACTATCCGGCTCCGGAATCGAAATAGCCTTACCAGCGAAAGCATAATCTTATTTTTTTCTATAATTTTTTATCCTTTAAACCTTATCTGAGTCAAGATTGAAAAGATGTACACACCAACTATTATAACATTTTTTTTCTGGTCGATGTTACCACTTTAGTTGGTATATGCTTAATATTCAGCGGAATAATGAGTTCATGGGGCGGCAGACAGTTAATATTTTTGGGATGCTATTATTGGTGCTTTGCTCTTTATGGGCAAAGGTTGCCTGCTAAGTAACAATTGTATTATTCAAGTTTAATATAAGCCTGAAAAGTGTTGATGAATGCGTAAAACCTGATAGCCAATCTAATTAGAGAGGCAATTCTTATCGTTTGTGTATCGGAACAAATAAATTAGCTATTGTAATTTTTGATTTAAAAACCTTTTAATACCTTTAAGAATCAATCTGAAATGATGAAAATAAGAATTGCGATTGCTGATGACCATCGATTACTTGCACAATCTCTTGAAAACACACTAAACACTCACGAAGAGTTTGAAGTAGTGAGTGTTTGCCACACCTGTAAAGATACACTTTGGAATATTGAAATCCATCATCCGGATGTGTTATTGCTTGATTTAAATATGCCAATAGTGGGCAGTGATCTACCTAGAGCATCGGGATTTGAAGTTTTGGAAGACAAAAAAAAAATAGCAAAACGAAAGTAATTATTATCTCCAGCTATAACGATTACGGGCTTATTAGACAGTCTTTCAATTTAGGTGCTTCGGGATACTTGCTTAAAAATACTTCTGTCAGTGATATTGTTGAAGCCATAAGGGCTGTATATCATAATAAAGTATTTGTTCCTGATGAGATAGAAAAGGCTTTGAAATTAAAACAGAAATATTTTGATGAAAGCGATGAATTTGTGAATGCGGTCTCTCTCACCAAGCGCGAAAAAGAAGTGCTGGAGTATATTTCAAGAGGATACAGAAGTGAAGACATTGCGAATGCGCTCAAATTGAAGAAGGATAAGGTGAATGAATACAGAGATAAACTGATTAAGAAAATGAATGCCAAAAATACCGCCGAATTGATACGAAATGCATTTCAAGCTGGGCTTTTATGATTAGAAAAATTATTGTTTTTTTTTTCGTTTGTGGCTATTTCAATAACCGGATTTGCGCAGACGAATTCTGTAAAGATTACCTCATTGCCCGCTAAAATAGATTTAATACCTGAAACCGGGTTTCTGATAGATTCTTCGGGGAGTATGTCCATTCAGGAAGCTATGCTAAACCCCGGTTTCAAAAAGCTGAAAGGATGGATGATTAATTTTGGCAGTAACCCTTCTTACCTATGGCTGAAGGTTACAATTGCAAATCAATCTGCCGCATCCGGAGACTTCATTCTATTCACCAAAGGTGTCGACAGCTAATGGACTTACCAAATAGACGATGCCAATGGAGTGATAATCAGAAACAGCTTTACCGGCGACCACATCTCGATTCAGAAAAGAGAAATTTCCAGTTCGCATCTTACATCTAACTTTGTATTATTGCCCCATCAACAGACCACAATATATCTCCGCGTAAAAAACGTTAGTTATCCGTTAAGCATATATCTATCTTAAATTATTGAGCAAGTACAAGGCCATTTCCTTTCTTAAAACAAGAGATCTCTTTCAGAGCCTGTATATTGGCATTATGGTTTTCCTTTTGTTGTTTAGTCTTGCTTTGCTGATTTTTTTTAAAGAATGGATATATTTCTACTACCTGCTCTGTGTGCTTTTTTCAATGATTATGATGCTGGTGTATAACGGGTACTACTATCTTATTTTTGATACAGCCCCTGAATTTATCCGCAATAAAAACTTCTTTGGTATTCCTACCACTTTTGTACCCATGTTTTATTTGTTTTTTGCCAAAGAGTTTCTAATGTACGGCTATGATAAAGATGGTGTCTTAAAACGGTTCACCATTTGGTTGTCTAGCATTACAGTTGTGGTCATTTTGCTATTTCTTATTTTGCACTTGAGTTTCTATCAGTATCGTTATTTTACATACCTGCTTATTTTCTGTCTTTGTTCCCTTACTTTTGTGCTGGTGTTCCGTAGCATCAAAAGAAAATACAAGCCTGCCTGGCTATTCCTATTTGCTACTGTGCCGGTACTGTGTTTAGGTGTTTTAGAGACTTTCTCAGACCTGCATCATATTCCGGTACAGCTTATGCATACCATCTGTTATTCTGCAACAGTGTTTGAAATGTTTGTACTTACACTTGGGCTGGCTCTTCGGTATAAGATAGCACAGGATGAAAAGAAAAAATTGCAGTAAGAAGTTTTTGTAATAGAAACACAAGTACAGGAAACCGAAAGTAAAAGAATTGCACAAGACTTACACGACAAGCTGGGGGGATTGCTGGGAGCGTTAAAAATAAACCTTACACTTTTGTTGGGTAACAAGCAATTACAAAGCCAAGATACAGAGTCTTTAGGTACAATACTTAAAATGCTTGATTTAACCTCAGAAGAGGTAAGAAATATTTCACATAGCCTGGCTTCAAGTACATTAATAAAGCTTGGACTGGTGCCTATGTTATTAGAAATGTACCGAGATTCCGATAATCCTAAAGTTATCATTCAGAACAATAATTTTACTACTCGTTTAAGTTCAAAAAAAGAAATGGCTTTGTATGCAATTATACAGGAGAGCATCAATAATGCCCTCAAAAATGCTGAGGCCAGTGAGATTGCGGTAATTTTTAAACAAAGTCATGAAAAACTCACAGTAATGATTGAAGACGACGGAAACGGATTTGAGGTGCAAAATTCTCCCTTGAACGGTAAGGGTTTAGAAAATATCATTTTCAGAGTGAAAGAACACTGACATGGTGACATATTAATTGAATCCTCAAAAAATGGCGGAACTATAATCACAATTAAGTTTAAGGTATGAATCCAAAAGATTTACCACTGAAATTTTCTTTACCGTTATGATATTGCTGACCACCATACCAGATAATATCTGGGTCTAACAATAGTTGTTCCTGAGAGGTAATCCAATTTTCCGCACACGAAGGCTTCCCTTTGTAGCGACATTTTTTTTGATTATTAATATATTAGAGCATAGATAAGCCTGGGATATGCTCAAATTTGGCCTATTTCGAGCTTTTTGGTATAATATAGGTTCAAACCCTAAAAGTTGTGGGGTGATGCAATAATTGAGAGCATCACTTGCCTGAGATATTCAAACTTTTGCCTTTACTGTGCGCCTTCCTGGGTTCTGTAAAAAAATTAATGCTCAGGGCTTTTCAACATGGAACCATAAAGTTTTTCGGCTTGTCAAATGCTAATAATGGTATAGCCATAACCTTATAAAAACAGTTTATTTGGAATTTAGTGGCAGATGTTGTTAAAGTTTGCGGACTGGCGGTAGTTAATGTAAAACCGAATTTTGAGTTAACCTAAATTTTATTCATTCTATAAATATTTAGGTCATTTTGTTGTGCCCGAATAATAGTACAATCTTTGCAAGAACAAAAAAAAGAACGAACTATTGTTTTTTAATTTTCAAAAAATTTACTTTGTACTATTGAAAAATACTTTTTTTAGGTGTTTTCTTGAAACTGATATTACAACTTGATTTGGATAAAATTTGTGACTAAAATTCCATTCCAAAAGTTATTTTTTCTTCAATTGTTAATCAGTCTGATTTAAGAGATATTTAGATGTGCTGTGCAAGAGATTGTCTTTTTAAATCAATCATAAAAAACTTAGGTTCATCTCGGTAATCACTATTTGAGTGATATGCCGATTAGGCTATTGATTTTCTTATTAACCACATATTTAAACGAAACTTCCACTATCCTTAAAATTTATGAATAGACTTTTATCCACCACACCCCCCGCTGTTTTTTATTTACAGCATCTTCATTCAATTACTATTTCTGGAAACTTAAGCCAATAGTTAACCAATCAATTTCAAGATTTTTTCACTTCTTGATTGGCTAATCCATTGTTTTATCATGTGTTCATGTCACTAAACAAAGATATTGGCACTC
This sequence comes from Emticicia sp. 21SJ11W-3, assembly GCF_024138715.1. Classification (GTDB taxonomy): domain Bacteria; phylum Bacteroidota; class Bacteroidia; order Cytophagales; family Spirosomataceae; genus Emticicia; species Emticicia fluvialis. Next base: position 3,600,530 of record NZ_CP092074.1, on the reverse strand, counting down.
CGTTTCTTGCCCTGGCATTTCAATTTGTCAGGCAATAGCGCTATGGACTGAAACGACCAGAGCAAGAAATACTTACAAAAATTAATCTTAAAGCAAGGCCTAATAAAATATCAGTGTCAACCAGACAACAACCGCTAAGGACTTACAAAAATTAATATGAAAAACTTCTACATTAGGTTTCTTTTATTAACTGTTTTAATACCGCTCCTGGTAGCAGGTAGGTTAAATTATTACAAAATTCTTTTACCTGCCGCAGAAAACATACCCACTGTTTCTCTGCTCAATGCAGTTAATTTTCAAAATGAACCTGAACAAGCCAATTATACATTATCCGGCATTTCTGATGGAAGCACAAGTGTTTTCAGTGAACCGTCAATTCCGGTAGTACAAAGTCAGTATCAGCCTCAGAAATGGTATGTGCCAAATTCAGTCCCCCAGCCTATAGCAGAGGTTCAGCCTTTAATTGAGTCTGCTACTTTAGCAACTGATTCTTCAGGTACCTTTTCCAATAATGAATCTACTATTGTTTCTGAACGCGATTCTGTTGCCAAAGCCCCGGCATTTGCCACTATTCATTCAACCGATGAAAAAGCAAATGGTAATGACCCTATTGTATTCAGGCTAAAAGCAAGCAAAGATTCTATTGCCATAGGTGAAGAACTGGAACTGACCATCACTGCTGAGCTACTGCCTGTATCACCGCAGCAACTCTATACTTTTGAAGAACTCAAAGACTATACCATAAAGGTAGTTTTACCTAATGGCTTTGTACAGACGGGCGGAGATTATTATGATTACCTGAGAGCCCAGTTGAATGCCAACACCCGGAAGCGAGTATATACTTTAAGAGGATACTTTACTTCGCTTCCTATTGATAACACCACGGGTTTTACGTTAATCAGAACCAATGGCGATTTTAATGATAAAAATACATTTGTAAAAAAAGCCGAACTGATCGTAACTGTGTATGATGCCCAAAAGTGCAAGTATGAAGCGTATCATTTAGGCAGCCATCAGTTTATAAAAGAGGGTAAAAACTATATTAGTTTAAGAGTAAAGGGCAATGACAAATATCTGTTTTCTGATGATGGTGTAAATTTTAGTACAAACAGCGAATTTGAAATTAAAGGCAATCGGTTTAACGGTTATGTGGTATCTGAGAGAAACCTTGGCTGCCCGCAATCAATATCAGAAGACTTGTATATTGATAAGGTAAAGGCGAGGGAGGCAGCAATAGAAACAAAAGGCGCATCTCTTTCAGATGCTATTCCAATTTGTAATCAGACAAGTAAAGTTATTATTCAGGATGGTTCTGCACCCACAAATGTTCCCAACTGGGGGTGTCTTGCAGGGAATTGTTCTCCACCTTCCAGAGTAACATGGATGTATTTTAAAGCATCAAACAATGGTGCATTTAAGGCTAATATTAAAACACGTTTAAAGCAAGAGAATAAAGATGAGAAGAATGGTGATAATGACTTAGACTTTATTGTTTGGGGTCCATTTGACAACAAGCCTGTTCTTACTGACTCTCTTTCTAAAACGCAATCAACTCCATTTGTGTGTGCAGGAGATAGAGTAGCTTCAGGCTGGTGTAGCTACAGCAGGAACCATGAAGAAAAAATAGATTTAAATTTACAAAAAGATAAGTTTTATGTCCTCCTTGTTTCCAATTATTGGGGTCCTGGTAATGGTCCTGACTATCAGACTTTTTTGGATTTAAATGTTACAACTGGTGCAGACAAACTTTCTTGTGAATTTTTGTGCGATAACCTTGATCTCTCAATAACGGCTCAGGAAGTTGGAGAACAAATTAAATTAATTGCACATTCTTCTCAATCAAACGTAAATTATGAATGGTCAAATGGAGCAACGACTAAGGAAATCTACGTTTCAAAATATGTTGCTACAACCTATACAGTAACTGCAAAAAGAACTGGATGTGCGAATGTAACCAAATCAATTGGTATTTCATCTTTTAAACCCACAATTACTGGCTTATCGGTTTCATGTCCTCAGTGTCCTACTCCTCAGCCAGTTACACTATCAACCAATTGTCCTGCCGGATCTCAATTTATTTGGGACTCGGATGAGGAGATGTATGGAACTGTGCCGCGCTTCATTGGTCATCCGACAATAACTGTGTATGAAGGAATTTATAACGTTGGTTGTTCCGGTAATTCGCCGTCCTGGTCTTCGTTGGAATCAAATACATTTACCGTTAAAAATTTCACAATACAGAATACATCAGGTTCAACAGAACTTTGTGATAAGGTAAAATCTATCTCCCTGACAGCCTTGAACTGTCCTGATAATAGTGCTGAAAGTGGATGGTTTGATGGTACTACGAGATTAAGCGACATTAATCGTCCATTTGTAGTTACTGCAGACAAAACGTACACTGCCCGGTGTAAGGTAAGTTCAACAGTAACATACCAGTTGCCCATTACCATTACCAAATGTACCATTACCCCGGCCATAAGTATTAAAGAAACAAACGGTACTTCACTATGCGCTGTGCCAGCAATTAATCTGGTGGCTGAGCCTAAAGTATGTCAGGCAAATACTGTTAGATGGCATAGCCAAGGAAAAGACTTTAGCGAGCCCAAAGCGTCTTTAACGCTTTCAGTAAAAGAGCAGGGTGTTTATTATGCTACCTGCTCCGTCACAATTGTTGGTGTAGTTACAACGGCCACATCAAATCAAATTATCATTAACAGCCAAACTCCATCGGCGCCAACGATTACAGGTAACCCGACGAATATAAGCCTGCCAGAGGTTGCTACTTTAAGTACTGATGGCTGTAAAGGTGTAAACGAAACTATAAAATGGTATAGAGTTGAAGAAAACGGGTATTCATTGCTGCCTATAACTGGAACGCCAGTTAAAATCGCTGATATTGGTGTTTACTTCGCCAGCTGCTTTAATTCAAATTGCGGCGAAAGTCCAAAATCTAACGAAATAAAAGTAACGGCAGGTTTAACCCTGAAACCTGATTTGCCAGGTTATGAGGCTGTGGCAGGCCAGACATTTGCAATTAAGGCAATGGGCTGCCCTGCACAAAATTCAAAAATACAATGGAAAAAAGATGGTGCCTATATTACGGATTCTGAAAACAAGAACCCGTTATCTGTAAGTGGGCCGGGTACTTATGCGGCGCGTTGTGTTCCTACCCACATTGCGGCTAATGCTCTGGAGACAGAATTTCAATTTACTACAATTACTATAACACTCAAACAGTATGATAAGCCGAAAATAACAGCAAATCAAACTGATGCTTACGATATTGACGTTGTTACACTTACAGCTTCAGGTTGCCCCGGCAATTATTCATGGAATATCAATGGAACAATAATTAATAATGTATCGACTGTCAATGTTACTGGCTCGGGTGCTTATCTGGCTGCATGCCTTTATTCGGGGCCTGTTACAGGCCCTTGGGAAAGAACCATCATTAATGCCAAAAATCTCGATAACATTCAGCTTACTTCAGACAAGGTAAAAGCATTTGAGGTAGAATCGGTGAGTCTTAATGCACTTGGCTGTAATGATTCCAGAGCAGGTATCCAGTGGAAATTTGGTGAAACCTATGTTTCCGGCAGAAACCAGACCGTAACAGGACCCGGTACCTATCAGGCGCGCTGCGTAATGGGTAACCAGACTAGCGAGTGGGTCTATATTACCATCCATCCGAATACAGTGGATGCCATCGCTATTTCGGCATCAAAATATAATGTTTATGATAACGAAAACATAACCCTTACTGCCTCGGGCTGTACAAGCAGTCTGGCCGGTGTGCAATGGGATATCTTCGGCGATATAAGAACAGGAAACACTACAAATGTAATCGGCGCCGGAACTTACCGCGCCCGCTGCGTTGTGGGTAATCAGGTGGGGCCATGGGCAGAGGTAATCTTATACATGCTTAAGGTACCGGGTGTGCAGATAACCACCAATAAAGACGCACCTGGCAACCCTGTTATAAAGGTGGGTCCGTTCGAGCAGTTTATTGCCACCGCAACGGGCTGTACTATGGGCTCGGTTCAGTGGGAAACCAAAGCGGGCTTTGTGTCAGGTTCACCGGTTACATTTACAGGGCCGGGCCGTTACAGAGCACGATGCGTGGTAACAGACAGAAGTGCAGGCCCCTGGAGCGAAATAAACATTGAAACTGCTCCGCCTGGTGCAGTAAACATGATTACCAGCAAGTCTTGCGTGTTTACTAATGAGGCATTTCTGCTCACAACCAATGGCTGTTCAGACGGAACCGTCAACTGGGTATTGCCATCAGGCGCCACCGAAATAGGCCGTACACTCAGCTCTGTTGGGCCCGGCACTTACAAGGTATTCTGTAACCGCTTTGGAGTAAGCGGCCCTGAAACATCTATTAATGTTACGGCTTGCCAGCCCGATGCCGCCAATATTGCCACCGACAAACTGTTGGCGCGCCCATCAGACCTGGTCAATGTAAGCCTGAGTGGTTGTAATCCGGCAACTTATTATGCCAAGGTTATTTTTGCTGATGGGTCTCATACCGTTAAATTCGAAAAAGCTTTTTCTGTACAGGGTCCTGTAAAAATTGAAGCAGCCTGTACGCTGCCCGGCGGGGGCATAGGGCCATTGCGCACTGCCGAAGTATTACTGGCACCCGGTGACGCCCTAAGAATAGTATCTAATAAAAAGCAGGTAGCTGTATCTGAAACCGCCACACTTACCGCCTACGGCTGTGACTACGGCCAGCTGCAATGGAAATGGGGTAGCAGCGGCACCGCTGGTAACGTTAACCCACTAACAGTATCAGGGCCGGGCTACTATTCTGCCCGTTGTGTAAACGACCCCGGCGTAGCGCCAGACTGGTCTATGATATACCTTGCGCCTGCCGGAGACATAGGCGCCATTGTAACAGGCGCTGCCAGGGTTTGCCCAAACAACCCTGTAACGTTAACTGCCACCGGCTGCCCGGTTGAATCTAACGGCCAGGCCTGGTATTACCAATGGTACACTGCCGAAAGAGGCTGGAACAACTTCAGCCAGAGTATAACGGTGTATTTGCCGCAGACAGTAGCCGTAAGGTGTAACAAGCCCGACAATAGTTATTACAGCGACCCCAAAGAAATATCCATAGAGTCGCCGTTTTCAGAGAGTTTCAAGGCATCTAATAACGGCCCTGTAACTACCAACGGCAGTGTAACGCTGACGGCCACGGCTATTGAAGGGGCTACCTATAAATGGTATTACCCCGACGGCACCGAGGTGGTAGCCATTGCCAACAAAATTACCTTTGGCGCTGGTGGAAGAACCGTAACCATTACTAACCCCGAGGTTACTTACAGCGGAGTATATACCGTAAAAGCAAAGGTAAGCGGCGCAAACCCTGATGCCTTTTGCGAAACCACTGGCACTACCGATTTGATGGTGTCTTTGTGTGATGATTTTGTACTACGCGCCCAGAACCCTATAACCGGTGAATACACCAGCCGGATGCCGCGTAAACCTAACACCCGCGACCAGTTTGATAAACTGGTAATAACCCTTGAAACCTACGACGGCGTTAGACCACTATACCTGAAACCGGTTTGGACAGGGCCTAATGGCTCTCCGCAACAAGGCGCGGATGCCTTGACAGTGGAAGCCCCGGTGATGGGTACTTACAAGGCAACCATTGCCGCCGGATGCGAAGTGGTGCTGGATATTTCTTCTCAGCCTTGTACACTGCTGGATGACTCCTTTAAAAACTGCGGTGATACAGGAGCCGTAGGCACAATAGATAATAACAAACTAAAAGCATTGTCGGTAGGGGATTATTTCAATGCCGGAGACTACGAAGTAAAAGTAACCGAAGTAACCGGTAACGAAGTAAACGGTTGGACAGGTAAAGGCTATACCACTCTAACCATAAAAGGAGACGCACAGACCGATGTAGCCGTTGAGTTTACTGGTATACAGATAGACCAGTGTTACCAGCTGAAATCAGGCATTACCAACAAAGTATCAGTACAGTATGACCCAACGTGGGGTAATTTCATTGAGCCTAGTAAGTTTATTGAGTTGTTGGGTGATTTCTATGAAGATTTTGAAAAAGCCGCACAGACTTACGGAGCTTCGTCAAGTTCAATAGAAAGTAAAGAAGCTGCGGCAATGCTTCTTGAATCCGGACAAAAACTCAGAGACTCCATTCAGGACGATTATGCACTTACTGATGCTGAAAAAGCACCAGCACTTGCGGAATTGGACGAATTGTTGAGCAGTTTAAGTGCATACAGTTCATCTAATACACGTGTGGCTAGCACCTCCTTTGACTTTCCGTGGGGACGTGATTTGGTAACGTCCATTTACGATAAATATTTAGGGAAATACTTTACAAAGATAAGTCAGGCACTTAGCTCAAGTCCTGTAGATGGCGGATTTATTCCTAAATCTTTATATGAAAACGACGGTACACTCGCCTTTTATAGTGGACTTCTTGATGGGGGTTATATTGCACTTAAGGAAACAGGTACTTCTGTATGGCAATTAGCAAAGGTTGTTAGCTGCCTGAACGCCACCGCTTTTTTTAGGGATGATTGCAAAAAAATGGTTACAGATTCCTGGGAGGCTGTTCAAGGCCTGGTGGGTCTTTTTAATAAAGATGCATTTGAAAAAGTATGGGGTGGCGTTGTAACGCAAGTTGGGAAGTTTATAGAAAACAATGTGGGTATGGCGCCAATGAACAGATATTACAACGGGCGCACAGCTTTTGAGATAGCGTCTATGTTTATTGGAGCCGGAACAATAACAGTTGGTCTGAAAGCCATGAAAGCGGCTAAGCTCGCCGAAGTGGTACAAAAGGTATCTGAAATATCTAACAAACTTGACGTTACCTCAAAAATAATGAGTAAGGCCGGCGTTGCTTTTAAGAAAGGAGCTGGTAAAACAGGTAAGTTTATAATTCGTAATGCAACGGGTGGTATTGCTGGCGAGGCGATGGAGTATGTAAACGGAGTTTATAAAAAAGTTAAAAAGAAAACTTCTGCACATAACCAGTATCTGGGTACTATAGAGGGTGAGGTGGAATTTGCCGATGGTACTAAAGGAAAAGGAACTTATGACCTTTGGGGGATATGCGCAATTGGTAGTAATTTGCGTGTAAATGCTAATCCCCCGAAGGGTAAAAATTGCGATAATGTTAGTGAAGTTGGAGTTGAACTCGCTAAGAATGCAAAGAGTGTTATTCCTAAAGGATTTACACAAACAAAGAAATTTGGCTATCAGCATGGTCAAAAAGTTTATGAATATAAAGGGAAGTATTATTCAAAGGATGTAGATTCTCATAATGGTGGTGCTTGGAAAGTATTCGAAGAAGTGGGTGGTAAGTTAAAAAGGATAGGAACAGCAGACGAAAACCTTAATATTTTTAAAAGATAAGAATGATGAGTAAAAATTTTATCAATTCTGAAAATTTTGATATACTGCTTCTTAAATTATTGAAAAGTAAGAAGGGTAAAAATATAATAACAGGTAGGTTTGATATAGAAAATATTGAATTAAAAAAGAAGGCTGGCTTCATCATTAAATTCATCTTATCTATTAAATGTATTAAAACTGTAACCTATAAAATTCTTTACTGGGAAAATGATGAGGTTTTGAAAGAGTTCTTCAATAATTCTAGCAATAATAACTTCAATATTAGTATTTCATACAATTATGGTAAAATTCCTGGTGTTATTTTCGTAGAAGATACAGATATAGATGAATTCTTTTTAAAATTATTATTGGAGAATCATTTTAATTATGAAATGGCTAAAGAGCCAGCACTTAACTTAAGGATTCAAGTATGTATAAATCAAGAAGAGTTTATAACAGTATTAGACATTTATGACGATAGAGGGTTTGATATATTCTATCTAATGTTGCCACTAAGTAAGCAGAGAAGAGCAAAAATATAATTTCTTACTGTTGCGACTTGAAAGAAATTGACAAAGAGTATTTAACTTCTTAATTAAATGAGGAAAAGATGAAGCAATTAGAAGGAGATGTTAACAGCGATAAAGATTATTCAAATAGTCTCGAAAAACGCAAGAAAGTTTGAAATACAGTATTTAGAAATATGTTTTTAACCAAAAGTAAAAAGAGCATAAAATTACCAAACACCATCCTCACTGTGATATTTAAAGAGAAAAACCTATAAAATGAAGCAATTCTACAAACCTATATGTAAAATCTGGGCTTTGCTGTTATTAGTATGCGGCTTTACGTTGGCGGCTCATGCCAGCGATGACGGGCCGGGTACTAAGAAAAAGGAGTCAGATAAACCACTACCCGCTGCTGTGGCAGTGGATGAAGCTGCGGTACCTAAAGCGGCAGTAAATGCAGAGCTGCACAAGGCATTTGCCAAGCTACAAACCCAGCTGAGTGCGCAGGGCTATGTAGACAAGATGGAGGACCTGAAGCTCTTTGTACCCCCCTCTGCCACAAACGACAGAAGCGCCGCAGCCAAGGTTTTCAATCATCTTGACAACAACCCAGACAAGGTGCTGGCAGACATCAATTATGATGATCTGTTTAAGGTACCTGTGGGTATTAAAGAGGTTATCTCAGACAACTCAGAAATAATGCTGGGCATCAGCGAGGTCAACTTTTTCAGCGACCACGCCGAGGCCACCATATTTGTGAGGTACAAGTTTATGCTTGATAACCCCGATGTAGAGCAAAAAGAGAGAGATTTGTTCTTTGGGGTATCGGGTGTCAGAATCAGCCGGAGTGGCGGTATGAAAGGCACATCAGGCTCACCTATCAAACTGGTATTACTGGGAGATTTTCCGATACCGATGAAAAGCTGGACCATGACCCTGAAAGGGGCAGCCAGTGCTGCCAGTACCGATTTAAGCAAGACCTTTATACAATACGATTGCGGTAAGTTTGCAGGTCTGAGCATAGCCGCCGATGTGGTGTTCCCAAGAAATGTGATTGTCCCTTTCAATGAAACCACACGTGAGGTAATAGCAGGTAATGAAAGAGTAACGCTTCAAACCTATAATAGTAGCTCCGGAATCTGGGTCGGGCCAACAGGTTTAAGAGACCTGGTTATACCTATCAACACAAACAAAGCCTTTGCTGTGGCCGGTTTTGAAAAATTCGGCTTTAAGTTACAGAATGCTATTATTGACTTAAGCGATAAACAGATGGGTATGCCCGGCACAGCATTTCCGGCTGCCTACTCGGGTGATAAAGATGAAAAGTGGAGGGGCTTGTATATCGGTAGCCTGAGTGTGTTATTATCCAAAGAATTCAAAAGTCGCAGTAGCGGGGGTAATGTTACGCCTTTTAGCTTGAATGTAAGTAATACCATTATAGACCGCTCAGGTTTTACGGGGCAGATAAGTGCCACAGGAAATCTGGCAGACTGCGACGCCTCTAAATGGCGGTTAACCCTCAACTCTTTGAATCTGGGTTTTGTACAGAACAGACTCACCAACGGAGGCTTTGGCGGGGGTATAAGCACCCCTATGACGGGCGATGGCGATTCGGACTTGTTTCAGTATGATGCCAGTGTCAATCAGGATGGTAGTTTTCTGTTCTCTGTCAATACAGTAACAAACACAGAAATTAACTTTAAATGCTGGCCTGCTAAAGGAAAAATATATGCAGGGTCTAAGGTTGAGCTGCTGGTACAAAACGGGCAGTTCTACCCATCGGCATACCTGAGTGGTGAGGTGAAGATTGGAGGCAAATACACGGCGTCAGAATCTGACAGCCCAACCTACACCGACAGCGAGACCATTAATTTTAAAGGTATACAGTTTACTGGGCTGAGTGCCAAAAGGAATGTAACTACCGGGAATATGGAGGTAGGCCTTGAGGGCATTGAGTATGTAAGTAGCGATAATTCCCGAATTGCTAACTTTCCTGTAGTGGTTACAAAATTAAGCAAAGAAGCCAATGCCAATTCGAATATCATTAACATTGGTATGGGGTTGAAAATATCACTGGCACAAAACAGATTCTCCGGTACCAGTACCTTTACACTTAAGTCGGAGTACATTCCTTCTACCGGGAAACTCAAATTTAAAGGGTTTCAACTGAAAAGTATCAGAATCAATGGCTCAACCACGGCTATGGATTTTCTGGGCTATGTAAACATTTTTGACAACGCTACCGATAAAGGCTTTGATGGAACCCTGATAGTGGCTATGAAAAAGCCATTTCCATTTGGTGTAGATGCGCAGGTAAAGTTCGGATACGACAAGGCGAATAATTACAGATACGGTTACGCCAGTTTTTATGCCTCTAGCGCCCCTTCAGTTGTTACTTATAATACTTCCGGAGACCCCATAATAACACCAGGCACCACTTCTTCCGGGTCTATTCCAACCGGATTTCTTGACCTCGGTATCAACGGTGTAGGTTTGGGTGTGTATTTTAACATGAAACCTGTGCTGAACGGTACGGATATTGAATACATCAAAGACAAAAATATTGCATTTGGCTTTAAAGCCATGGTAGGCATTCAGAATAAGGCAGGAACTTCATTAAAGCCTACGTTTCTGGGTAGGGTCAGCATTGATTTTTCAATGAACAATAATGGTGGTATAAACAACATTGCCTTGTGGGGTAATGGTGTCTTTACCAGTGAGTACAGAGCGCCGGATTTAAAGACTGACTATGTTAAAATGGCCACCGGCAATTCATCAACAGGTTTATCAACTGAAGAGGCCACTAACAAGGTTCCTCCTCATACACAGAATAGTGTCTCTACCAAAGCCAGAACCAGACAGACACAGGCAGACATAGAGTCGAAAGGCGATATAGCGGTTGCACTGGGTTTTATGCTTGATTTTGAAAAGAAATTTTTGCACGCAGAGGCTGAGGTTTATATCAATACCTCGGCAGGGGGCATGCAACTGGTGGGTATTAACAACGGGTTGGCAGGAAGAGGGGTAATTCATATTGGCGGAAAACTTAACGGAGGCTTTTATGTCCATCTGGGTTCATACTACAATCGCATTGGTATCAGACTTGGCAATTTTGCTGAGGCATCGGCTTATTTAATGATAGGAAGAGGCGTTCCAAGCTACATACCGGTTGACCCTGACGTACAGGCATTTTTTGGCTATTCGGGCAGCGATGCGCCAAGTACCAGCCGGAATTACTCCGATATAAGCACAGTTGCTAACGGAAACGGATTTGCATTTGGTGCGAAAATAAAGATGCAATATAACCTGGATGGTGGTATTGGGTACATAATTGGTGATGCCACCGCAGGCCTTGATGTGATACTGGCCAGTAACCCTGCCTGTAATAACAAGTTCAGAGCCAACGGCAGGTTGTATGGTATCGTTAATGCCAGAGCAGGTATTTACATCTTTAGAAAAAAAGTGCAGTTATTTAGTGCGGGTCTGGGCGTTTTGCTGGAGGCCCAGGGCTTTGCTCCATCGAAGTTTAACGGGCAGATTGGCCTTAGACTTACCAAACGGAAGACACTCAACTTTGGCGTTACCCTGGGTAAAGACTGCTACGGTATTTAATGCTTATGCCACAAAGATTTAAAAACATGAAAGTTTACAAACATATATTTACCCTTTGCTTTTTATTGTTCTTCGCAGATACAGCCTTTGGCCAAAATGCCTTTGATTTTAAGTATCTGACCAAAACCAGCCCGTCGAATCAGATTTTAATGCGTTGGATGCCCGAAGACTCTGCCAAGTGGAATATTGCCACACAAGGCGGGAGTTTCAGGCTGATCAGGAGGAAATATAGCACCAGTGATACAACGGGAACCCCGCTGGAAACAATTACTACCTCAAATCTGAAACTGATATCAACAGACTCATCAACCACAGCCTGGCAGGCCAATTGGAATGACCTGTTCTATAAACTTCTGTTTAATGCATATTATCCGTTCAGTACTAACCCCAACCCAAGTAAGGACAACCTCATCAGCGGAGCGCTTTCAGAAAGGCACTTTATGGCTTCGCTTGCAGCAGATTTAAGATACGGTGCAGCAAAGCTGGCCGGGTTAGGATATACTGATACCAATGTAAGTACAGGCGTTTTTTATACTTACAGGGTAGAGTTGCTCAACAGTTCAAGCGTTGTTCAGGCCAGATATACTTCGCCACCTATTCAGGTACAGAACACGGTTTTGCCACAGCCGAAAGGTCTTAAAACTGTAAAAAACAAAGACTCGAAAGGGCGGGTAATTCTGAAGTGGGGCGTAACCACCAATGAGGAGGATGACAGCGAGCGGAAAATATATGCAGGCTATTACATTGACAGAGCCGAAAAGTTGACAAGCGACGCTAACTGGGGAGCCTTTAAACGTTTAACTGTAGATTCGGCCAATAACTCCTTGCCATTTATAAACTTTACTGAGCTGAATGCCAACTACTATTCAGACTCAATACTGAACACAACCAAGATGTACCGGTATAAAGTAACGGGTATTTCTTACTTTGGCGACGAGGTTGCCAGTACAACCAAAGACACAACAATTTATCGGGAACTGAAAGAGATTCCGGGTTTTACAGATATTGAAAGAATAGGTGCAAACTATAAATTTACATGGCAATTTCCGATAGCCACTACCCAGACTACCGAGCATCTCAATAATATTAACGGGTATGTAATTCAGGCATCAAAAACTGACACTTTGTTTGCGGCCAATTCGGTTGTTTCAGGCACTACGGCTATCACTAAAACCTTAACCACCCTTAACATACCTGCTTCTACCATATTTAATAAACTAAGCGATACCACAAGCTCTGTTTATTTCAGAATAGGGGCGCTGGGCATTGGTGGAGACACCACTTTCTCGCTGGCGTATATTGTTACCCGTATAGACAGAACCCCACCTGCCGCACCCACAGGCCTTGCCATTAATACATTAAAAACAGATGGCGATTACCGGATTACTCTTTCCTGGAACGCCAATACAGACCCAGACCTGCTGGGTTATCAGGTTTACAGGCAAGTTGGTGCCGAAACTGAAAAGATTTTTCTGGGCAGAGGTATACGAAAGGTGTTGAATGTGGTTGATACCCTATCGCTGAATATGGAGTTTCCGCAGTTTAAGTATGCCGTAATGGCCTATGATTCAAATTATAATGAATCTTTGCCCACCTATATTACGCATCAGAAGCCTGATACCCGTCGGCCTATGCCTCCCATCATAAAAAAGCACGGGTATAACAGTAATGGCAAATTGAAAATCTATTTTGACCAGAGCCCTGAAAAACAGATAGCAGGAAAGGTAATACGCCATGAGATTGTCAGAAAAGAACTGACAAATTCAGATTGTAATTTTCAGAGGGTTAAATACTTTACCGCCACCGATAATACGATAGAATGGGAAGACCCAACTGCTTTGGCTGGTAAATCGTATGTCTATAGTATTATTGCTTACGATGGCACCAACAACCGGTCGTGCTTTAACACTCCTAATCTGGCACCTGCCATGCCTGCCGATACCGCGCTTAATAACAGTGTAGAGTGTAATTGTATGCAATTGTATGTGGTGTCATTGCCCGACACCCTGAAAAGACCAATGCCAACCCCTTTTACAGCTGTTGCCATGCACTCAATCAAAAGCGTTCAGCTAAACTGGGGTTATACACCGAATGCTGCCAAAGAATTTGAAATTTACAGAGCTGAAGTGAAAACGCCTGAAGAAAAACCGTCACTTCTAACGGTGGTTTCAGCAGGCGATACCACTGCATATAGCTTTGTAGATGAAAAAGTAGAGTTTACGAAAGCCTATAAATACCAGATAAGGTCTGTTACCGAAAATGGCAATGTTTCAAACTGGAAAGAAGTTCAGAGTGAAGTTCTTAAAGATTTAAAGTTGGAGCTGGACAAGTATGACCTGGTTTTTTCAAACAAGGCTCAGTCAGTAAGTATTGCTGTAACATCAAATACCAGCTGGCAGATATCAACAACCGACTCCACCTGGCTTAACCGGTCGATTGTTTCGGGGGTTAATAATGGTACTTTTACGCTTAGTGTAACTGCCAATGCCGGCGAGGAAAGAAAGGGAACCATCAGAATCTCTATTGATGGAATAGTAAGAGAAATAGATGTAAGACAGGCCGGTGTGTCAAATGGCACTGGTTTACTGGCTCAATATTATAACCGAATTTCTGGTATAGTTGGTCAGGATTCACTAGCCATCAAAACCATATCACCTGATTTAATTAGGGTTGAGCCAACAGTAAATGTAAACTATGGTGGCAATCCGGTTCCTGGTATGCTACTCGATTTCATGATTATCTGGGAAGGCTACCTGGAAGTGCCAGATAACGGTATCTACACCTTTTATGCAAATATGGATGATGGAATGAGGGCATTTATCAATAACGAAAAGATAGTTGATTCTGAAATAAATAATTTTGATATTGAAGTGCAAGGCCTTAAAACTTTAGAATTGAAGGCCGGATATAAATACCCTATCAGAATTTTTGCATGGGATATGGGAGGAGTTGGGGCATTCAAGTTGAAATGGTCTAGCAATGCTGGTATTTCTAAACAAATAATCCCTCAACAATACCTGTATCCGAAGTATACACCAACGGCAAATGAATCAGATTTGCTACATAACAAATGCTTTGTTATCAGAGGTGTGGCCAACGATAAAGTGCTACAAATGATGGAAAATTATACAACCCAATTTAAAGGTTATACCGGAAACAAAGACCAGGTATGGAAATTAGAGAAGGTTGGTGATTATTACAAAGTTATTTCAATGTCAGATTTCCAGGGGAAAATCCTGGAGGCATTTATACCTTTTGGCGAGCATCCGGCCAAAATAGTAAGCACAGGTTTTTTTAGTGACAAAATCTCACAAAAATGGACCATAACACCTTCAGAAAATGAGCGTTTCAACTTCAGACAATATAACCAGAATTATGGAATCGACTGGACAGATGAAGGTGGATTTACAAAAGCCATTACATTTACAGGCTCTTACCGGGAGTTTAAATTTCAGCCTATAGGTTGCCCGACTAACTCAAATACTTTAATAGTTGATAAAAGTTCGCTTGTTTTCGGCTCTGCGGGCGGAACAGAACTTGTTAATGTAACATCAAGCAAATTTTGGTCGGCCACGGTTAACGAAAACTGGATAAACACAAATCCGTATAATGCTTATGGAGACAAACAGATTAGTGTAACCGTTCCGGCCTATACAGCAACAGAAATTTCAAACAGAGTAACAAAGTTTGGTATTGTATCTATTAAAGGAGAGGCTGCTTCTCTAACCGTTTCAGTTAGACAGACACCACCACCTAACGGAACCGGCCTGACAGCCAGGTATTTTAATACTACATCTTTTAGTGGTATGAACCAGACAACCCCGGCTGTAACCAAAATTGACCCTAAGATTGACTTCGAATGGGCCTTATCGCCCGTGGCAGGTGTAAATAATGATTTTTCTGTGAGATGGGAAGGGTATATAGAACCACCAGTAAGCGGAAATTATACCTTCTACGGTGCCGGAGATGATGGTGTCAGGTTATGGATAAACTCTGAACAATTAATAGATGATAATACTTCGCATCCGGAAACCGAGTTTACAGCTACCAAAACTGTGTATTTACAAGCCGGACAAAAGTATTCAATAAAATTTGAAATCTGGGATGGCGGTTATACTGGCGCAGCCAGACTTCGATGGTCGAATGATAAGGGATTAAGTAAACAAATCGTTAACACTATTTATTTATACCCTCAGTAACCTTAGAAATGACATATTTAATTTTATTGAGTTTCATTATGCCAGCCTGGCAATTTAAGCTGGCAAGGTGAAATTGATAGTTACAAGCTAAATAGGCTTCAAATCGATATCAGGCTGAATGGTATCGATTTGCCTTTTTTTTGAGTATAATTGCTAAGTGTGGGTGCCAAGTCTTAACTACTAATTGTTGATAGGTAGATTTCTGTAAATCCTTTATCGTAAAATTACTTAATCCTCAAATTTTTAATAGACTAAATCAGTTGTTTTCTTTAAACAGGTAGAATTTTGTATGAATTACCCACTCAAGCCTTTTCTTGAAACAATCTATCATTTGCGTGCTAATGAGCACATTACCCTCTATGAAAAATTGAAGGATATTCCTAATGAAGAGAAGCAAGAGGTTATAGTTTTTTTGAAAAGTGAATACGAGAAGGAAAGTGTTGATTATCCTTTTACGCCTCCTGCCTTTTCATCGTCGGCGGCACTATGGGCAGCTAAAACGATATATGCAGTAGCACAGCTATTTGTTTATCGTGAAAAAAAACCGGCTGAGCTACACTTACTTGTTCCACCGTACATAGGCAGTATAGATGCATCCGTTATGCTATCGGCTGACTTATGCCTGCGCTTTTTGCCAAAGTTGAAAAATGCGCTCGAAGAAATAGATGTAAATGACCCACTGATACCCTTAGTAGAACAACACCTTAAACAATTTCCTTATTCAGCTATAGACATTTACGAAGAATTTTTTGACACGAATATAGAAACCATTATTGAAAATAATTGCCTTAAGCAGCTTTATCTAGACAGAATTACAGAAAGAAAGGCAGCAGAATGGGCAGAACAACCCGACATGAACAGCGCATTACTTGCTAATTTGGGCAATTATCAAAGTAGTTTATGGCGCGAATTCACTAACCAAATATCAACGCCCTAGGGCAATCATCTAAAGTATATATGGCTACTGTAGAAAAATTAAACAAGGCATTAACTGAGCTTAAAAGCATTTTTGTAGGCAAGAACGAAATAATAGATTTATTAGGAATTGGCCTTGTAGCCAGAGAAAATGCCTTTTTACTGGGGCCTCCGGGAACAGCAAAAAGTGCCATTGTAAGAGCCTTGTCAGAAAGAATAGCACAGGGCAAAAATTTTGAATATTTACTTACCCGTTTTACGGAGCCTAATGAGATATTTGGCCCTTTTGATATTAAAAAGCTAAAGGAAGGCGAACTTGTCACCAATACAGAAGGCATGTTGCCTGAGGCATCAATGGTTTTTCTTGATGAGATTTTCAATGCCAACTCTGCCATTTTAAATAGCTTGCTGATGGCACTTAACGAAAAGATTTTCAGAAGAGGCAAAGAAACCAGAAAACTACCGGCACTTATGTTTGTAGGGGCCAGTAACGTACTGCCTGAGGATGAAGCCCTCAATGCGTTACTTGATCGTTTCCTTATTCGTATTAAATGTGATTATGTTGACCCCGACCAGTTGAATGAAGTGCTCGTAGCTGGGTGGAAACTAGAGAATTCTATTGCCAGCGAGCTTGCTACCATAGATGCAGAAGAGATAATACAATTACAGGCATTCTGCAAGAATGTAGAACTGAAAGGCATCCGCCAGCAATATGCAGACCTCGTGCACACCCTTAGAAACACAGGTATAAAAGTATCTGACAGAAGGGCTGTGAAACTTCAGAGTCTTATTGCCGCAAGTGCATTGATGTGCGGCCGCAAAGAGGCAACTCTTTCTGATTTATGGGTACTCAAATACATTTGGGATACCGAAGAACAGATAGAAGTGCTTGAAAGCATTATAAATAAGGTTATAGAAAAAGACACAAATGCAGCGGCACATCCGCAGGCCGCATTTAATAAGGCTCCGAATCCTGAGGAGGTAATTAAAGATGTGCGACAGCTTGCCGAAAGATGGGAGGATAGCTCACTCTCTTTTGAAGAGAAAAATGTTATAAAAGATAAACTCCGTTACTTGCAGACCCGTTGCGACTGGATTAAGAACAACGAACAAAAACAATATATACAACAAGAAATTGAAGCCTTATGGCAGAAAATACTGCAAACGCTATAAAAGATTACCTGCTGGAGATACCTGCTGCCCATAAAGAAACATTGGGCTCCATCAGGCACTGGGACAATCTAAGGGCAGCTTTTGAAGGAGACACTCTATGGCTAAAGGATATTAACTCTGAGCAGGCTGACAGCGTTTTAATTAAAGGGCTGCCATATAGTAAAGTATATTATTTGAAAAACGGGCTTCTTTTTTTAAAAGATAGCCTTTTGCCGGTAAAGAAATTACCTCAGGGCAATCTGTGGTCGCCATTGGCTTATACTTTACCTTTAACGTTACCATCGTTTAACCATAATTATTTTGGTATAAGACAAAAAATTGCTATCAGAATAGTGGCTGCTGATAAAGAGCAGCCCGTTTTTGCCCTGCTTGCAGACAAAAAAAACGCTGGGGAATATATACAGACTGCGCCAAAAGTAAGGCTCAACAAGCTAAAATGGGTGGGCATCGACGATAATCTGCTCATTGCAGGTACACCATTACTGCCTTTGCCCGGGCGCACCTACTGGCTAAATAATGATTTTTTACTGCCATCAGGTTTTGAATTTGAATTACCTCTGCTTGCCAAAAAGCTAAAACAGCAGATAGACCCGATGAACAACATGGTTATTTTATGGCAGGATGACAACACTTACATACCTATAGAAAAAGTGGCTTTTGTGCAGCTCTCTATAAGTTCATTTCGTTTAACCTATCCGCAGGGTAACTAATATGGATTTTCAGAATTATTTCCAGTCGTATGACAATTATTTTTGGGAGTGGGAAAACGAAATACATGCTGCTGACAGCGTTTTTGAGACCCTTTCAATACCTGAAGGCAATACCATAGCCTACGAAAGCTTTGTGATGGAAACCCTGGAACTGCTTTCTTTAGATGGCTTCCCACCGTTTGGCTCATTGCTGCTGGCACTGATAGCCACAAACCCTACAGCTGAGGACTCACTCATTAAAGTCTTTGAGATAATAGACAGGAGTCAGACTGTACAGAAAGCACAAGAATATCCCAAAAGTTTTACAAATGCCCATAACTTTCTGAAAACCCTTACTGAACTGCCTCCTGAATTAAAAACAGGCGATAAGAGAAAGCAAGTATTGCAGGCAATTTTTAAAGGCTGCCATAATCGGGTTGCAGATTATAAGGCACAAATTATAATGCGCACTTATAAGACTAATAAGCGTTTGCTTATAGAGTGCGCCGAAAAAAAGCTTTTTCCAGAAACTAATATTAAAAGAGACCTTCATACACTGGCGTATTTGCATGTAAAATATCCTACAACTGAGTCTGTTTTAGCTGCTATAACAGGTTTACCTGAGCCACTGCCTGCGCTTAATGAAAAAATCATGGAGCAGGAACCCACCCCCGGGCCATCGCGAAGTTTTGTAGATGAGCTTATCCATGAGCGCAGGACATTCCAGATTGGCAGTCTTATTCATCGTATCTGGGGAGGGTTGAACATACCACTGCATCATTCTGCACCAAGCCACCAGCCTTTGGGTGGTGTATCCGACCTTGCCAATAAAGGTGATTTTGATAAATTGCTTATATCTGAGTTCGCCAATGATGATGAGGTTTTTATGACGCGTATTGCTAATAACGAAGCACTGTACTTAAAAAGAGAGGTACCTCCTGAGACTGACAAATTAGTACGCCTGCTGTTGATAGACTGTTCACTTAAAAACTGGGGTACTCCCAAAATACTTGCGTTCGCATCGGCTTTGGCAATTGCAACCCATCCAAAAACAGATATTGAATGCAGGATATTCACTTTAGGAAATGGATATAAGGAAGTAGTTGCAGAGACTGTTATTGATGTGATAGATGGCCTTAACAGTTTAGGTACAAAACTGGATACAGCTGCTTTACTTAATGAGATACTGACAATCAATACTGACCTGAAACACTCGGAGTTCTTTTTAATAACATCAGAAGATGCTCTTTCATCTACTGATATGCAACGAGCATTAAGCGAAAACTATGATAAGATAAAATATATAATTACAGTTGAGGCAGATGGGAATATTAACTTTTTTAAAGTACAAAACCGTGGAAGGAAACTGATACAGCATATTTATTTGCCGCTGGAAGAACTATGGAGCCAAAAGCCCTCACCTTCAGGTAAAACACAGCAGCCACACGCCACTAAAGTGAGGGGCAATACAACACCTGATTTGAATTACCCGATACTATTGCCACCACCTAAAAAGAGTATTGCCGTTTTCTCACTTAATAAAGACGTGTTTTACCAGCTTACAAATTCCGGACATTTGTTTAAAACTCAGGTAGAAATACCTTCTGATGCCCATCATTACTTTAGACATCTCAAAGGTGCAGAACTAATGCTCCAAAACCTTTCAGTCAGTCAAAACGGTAAGTATGCTTTAGATGTAAATGAAGATGGCAATTACATACTTGCCGCTTTTTATCCAAATAAAATGTATGTGAGTGTTCTCAATCTTAATACCGGAGAATTTCATAAGCAAAAAATCCAATTAAAAGGTCAAGCTTACGACTATTCAATTTTTTATAATAATGGCTTCTACCTTTTTAACAAAACTATAAAAGAAAACTTCAAATTAATTGTTCAGAACGAAGCACTGCATATCAAGCATGTTGAATCATTAGAACACTTAAATGGTTTTTTTATGGAGGTTAAAGAGAGGATTGATATATTTGAGAAAGGCAATGTTGGGAATGATATATTGCAGAACTTCAATCCTTTATTCGTCACGAAAAAAAAACAATTACAGCTTGGTAAACATTGTCTCGCTTTTGATAAAAGATCTTCTAATTACACCCGAATCAGTTTAGTAACAAGCAGAGATTTTGTGCCCGCAATAGAAAGTGTCTATGAAAAAAAAGAAAACAGGTTTCTTTTTCCTGATGGCAGTATCATACAACGAGACAAGTTGGGGATGCTGATATTTATAAGTAGTGATAGGAGTATACCAACTTTCTACTTGCCTACTACACTGAATACTGAGCTGGCAATGGCCACAGACTCTTGTTTTGCAGGCAGTAAAGACTATTTTAAAGAAGAACCTGCGCATATGGAGATAATATCAGTAGAAGAATTTGAAAAGAGATTTTTACAGCCATTTATAAATACTATTCTAAGCCATGGTGTTTGAGATTAAGCCCTTTCATAAAAATAGTTTTCCCCGAAAGGGAATACTCATAAAAGGCTCTGATGCCCGGGAATGGCTGCAAGGCATATATAAAATGGGCATTGACCCTGAAAAGGCCCGGATATATGCACTGCCTGATAATACAGCCAATAAAATATTCGGTTGCCTTGTTGTACCCGAAAAGGGGATAGAACCTATCGATATTGGCAGTAACAACTATATGCAGTGTATCAATAACAAGCTTTTTATTCCTGAAAACACTATCACTTTTCCTGAAATCAGTCAGGCAGAATGGTCACGGCAATTTTCAGGCCATGCTTATGTAATGCATCCGCATATAGGTATGGTAGAACTAACAGAAGAAATTGACTGGAGCCAGCTAATAAAATTACCAGATGTAGCAGAGGCAGAAATAACGCGCCCTTCTGAAGGAATTTATATTCCTGATAAGCTTCACTCGATCAGTATACAGGCTGATGAAAACAGCCTTGCCAAAAGTATAGAAGAACAGGTAAAAACCGATGCGGCTTATGACCTGTCTTTAAATATTGATAAATTAATGAAGGGCAATCACAGGGAGGTTGATAAACTATTGGAACTTCTGAAGAAACATCCTGAAAAGGCTCTACTATTGGGTATTCCGCTTGATGTTATGGGTAGTTATCGCGGTGGAGGAGACGGAAAGTTTAAGTTTGGTAAAACGATAGGCGGAGAATCAAGAGAAGGGTCAAAAATTGGTCTGGCAGCCAGAATATGGGTATTGATTGCTGCCATAGTTTTTATAGCAGTATTTTTTACCAATAAAAAGGATGCTTCTTCAATCCCTGTAATTTTGATAGCCATCTGGTTAATTTATAAAGCCTTTAAGGCATCACCGGATGGAAACAGGCGTTCTTCCAGGGCTGCCAGAATAGATATGTCCAAATTTGAAACATTACAAAACCAATATGAAAAGCTTGCCAAAGATTTTGTTGCTCAGAAGGAATACCATAAGGCGGCAGCGGTCTATCTAAAATTGCTGAATAACCCGTTCATGGCAGGTCAGGTTTTAGAAGAAGGAGGCTACTATGGCGAAGCAGGAGCTATTTACCTGAAGCATTGCAAAGATAGAGACCGGGCGGCAACGTGTTTTGAGAAAGGCCGCCTATATATGAAAGCCATAGAAATTTATAAAGAATTGCAACAGCCTGAAAAAGTAGCCGACTTGTATACACTGCTAAAGAATTCGAAAGAAGCCAACCGCTATTATGAAATGGTTGTTGAAGATTACATAAAAAACAAACAGTATGTAAGAGCCTCAATTATCTATCGTAAAAAGATGAAACAGCCTTTAAAAGGGCAAGCGCTTCTTCTGCAAGGTTGGCACCAGAACCAGGACGCTTTTAACTGCCTTAATAATTACTTCGTAAACATTGAAAATACTGAACTGCTGTTAAATGAAATAAGACGTTTTTATGCCAATGAACTTGAAAAAAGCAAGCAAGAAACCTTTTTACAGGTTATCAAGATTGAATTTCATAAACACCCATCGATTCAGGTGCCTTTGAGGGACATTGCTTATGAAATTGTTGCTGACTGCATTGAAGCTCAGCCACGAATTGCATCCGAGCTTTTAAACTTTAATCCGAAGGACAAATCCCTGACTAAAGATATAATGAAGTTTAAGGCATATAAAATGAGAAAACCATAACCTTAGGTGCTTTTTGCATGTGCAAAAGCATGAAAGGTGAAATCATAAATGTTTAAACCCTGTAATTAATAAAACCTACTACACCCAGCCCACACTAAAACAGTTATTTGGCGCCAAAGGCAGCGATGGTGGCTACTACACGAACCGGGTTACAGCCATGCAAATTGTACAAGACGGATGTATTTTGTTTACACCGGAAACGCTCCGGTAGAAAGATTCATGGCATTTGTTTGGATTTTTAACTCATTAGTTTGATTTTAGAGAGGGCAAATGCCCATTTCAATAACCGGAAACTGATTAAATATCCATGAAGATAGAATTTATTGTAAACAATGTGCCAACTTCGGTGGACGTTGACCCTGATATGCCACTTTTATGGGTTGTCAGAGATGAACTGAACCTGAAGGCCACCAAATATGGTTGTGGCAAAGCCCTGTGTGGCGCCTGTACATTGCATGTGGATGGCAGCGCTGTCCGTTCGTGTTCTTTTCCGGTACAATACGCCGCCAATAAAAAAGTAACAACCTTAGAGGGCCTGTCTGTAAATGCAGAAAAGCTGCACCCTGTTCAGCAGGCCTGGATAGACGAAAACGTACCTCAATGCGGGTACTGTCAGCCCGGGTTCATGATGGCTGCCGCGCAACTGCTTGAGCAGAACGGTAATCCAACAGACGATGAAATAAAATCCGGTATCACCAATATATGTCGGTGTGGCACCCATCCCCGCATTTTAAAAGCCATCAAACGAGCCGCCGAAATCAAACAAAATACTCAAACAGAGCAGAAATCATGACAGACAATGATACCAAAGAGTTTTCTCGTCGTAAGTTTTTCCAGAGGGGGGCTATTGTTCTGGGCGGAGTGGTGGTGGCCGGATATTTCTGTCGTGGTGTTATCAGAAGATTCGCTGCACAAATGGCTGAAACCCTGGATGCACCGGCATTGATAGACAAAAATGAACCCCTGGTATGGTTTGAGATTCTGGGCAATAATACGGTTCTCCTAAAATCGCCCAAAATAGAGATGGGTCAAGGCATTTTTACAGGTTTTGCCATGTTGGCAGCCGAAGAACTGGACGTGCTGCCTGAAATGATACAAGTAGTACATGCCAATACAGCTGACGGCCCCATTGATAAAATCAGTACCGGGGGCAGCAGTTCTACGTCGTCGCTCTATGAAACCATCAGAGAAATGGCAGCCTATATACGAGAGATGCTGAAAGCAACAGCCGCTAAAAAATGGGATGTAAACGTAGCCGCTATAAGCACCAAAGATGGCGTATTAACCGCTGGAACCCGGAGAATTACATACGGCGAACTTACGAAGTCAGTGAAGGAATGGGAAATGCCTTCTCAACCCGAATTAAGAACCAGAGACCAGTACAGATATATAGGAAAAGAAGTAAAACGCATAGACCTGAAACCAAAGGTATTGGGTGAGCCCGTATATGCCATTGACCACAGCATGCCCGAAATGGTTTACGCTACATTGCTGCAGTCGCCATATATAGGTGCAGGCGTAAAGGCCATACAAACGGCAGAAGCCTTAAAGCAGACCGGCGTTTTGAGAGTAATTGAAGAAGATAATTTAATAGCCGTTGTGGCGAGCAACCGGTATGCAGCCGAAAAAGGTCTTGGAAAAATAAAAGTTGAATGGGATATCCCAAAAAAGTGGCAGCAGCAAGACATTGAGCAATTCACACAAGTGGGTAAGGGCAATGAGGTAAATGTTCAGAAAGAGGGGGTAACCGGGAGGCTACTGAAAGAAACCGGAAAAGCAGCTTTTACCCGCCAATACCGAACCTCTATAGGTGCCCATGCGCACATGGAGCCTAACGGTGCCATTGCCGCTTTCAGTAAAGGCCAATTACAACTCATTGTCGGAACACAAGCCCCAGACCTGCTCAGAAAAGCAGTAGCCACTGCGCTAGACCTCCGGTCTAAACATGTTAAAGTACATTTAACTTATGCAGGTGGTGGCTTTGGCCGAAGAAT
Source organism: Emticicia sp. 21SJ11W-3 (assembly GCF_024138715.1). Classification (GTDB taxonomy): domain Bacteria; phylum Bacteroidota; class Bacteroidia; order Cytophagales; family Spirosomataceae; genus Emticicia; species Emticicia fluvialis. The sequence continues at coordinate 3,575,929 of NZ_CP092074.1, read as the reverse complement.
GGATGCCAAACTAGCTATTGCGGCTGCCAGAATATCCCGCATAATGGGTAAGCCGGTGCACCTGTTTAATACCAGAGAGCAGGAGTTTCAGAGTGGCATTTATCGCCCGCAGACACATCATGTACTGGCAGCAAAAATCAATAGTGACGGCAGAATTGAAGCCGTTAGCCATAACCAGGCCACGCCTGACCAGATATTTGCGCAGATACCGGCCAATTTGGGGCCAACTATTCTTGGGGCCGATTTTATATCTGCGGGTCATGGGGCAAGTATCATGTACAACTTAGAAAATAAGTCGGCTACTATGTGGCATAATAAATTGCCGATAGATGTAGGTATCTGGCGGGGTGTAGGTATGTTTGCCAATACCTTTGCCATAGAGTGCTTCTTTAACGAATTGGCACATGAAACCCGCAAAGACCCTATTGATATGCGCATAGAACTGTTGAAGGGAGATGAAAAGATAAATACCCGGTGTGTAAAAGTATTAAAAACCTTAAAAGCAAAAAGCGGCTGGATTCAGCCAAAAAAACCAGGACAGGGGAGAGGAGTGGCAATCTGCAACGACCGTAAAACCATTTCGGCAGTAGTGGCTGAGGTTAGCATAGACGGAGACAAGATACTTGTTAAACGAATTACCCAGGTAATAGATGCAGGGCTTGCCATTAACCCCGACGGCATACGGATGCAGGTAGAAGGAGCCACAATGATGGGCATAACAGCAGCCTTGTATGAGCAGATAGAAATAAAAGATGGTGCAATTACTAATAGCAACTTTGATAAGTACCCGATGGTTACCTTGGCCGATACCCCGGAAATTGAGGTAATAATCATTGAAGGAGAAGCCGTTCCGCTGGGGGTAGGAGAACCCCCACTGTCGCCAGTAGCGCCTGCTATTGCCGCGGCAGTATTTGATATTACCGGCAAAAGACTCAGAAGCTTGCCTTTGAAATTAGGTTAGATGACTAATGCAGGGTACGCGTATGTATGTTATCGTAGGTAAATTGGGCGATGCATTCACTAAAACTTTCTCTGAATTTCAAAAGATATAGTTTGGTTGTTGTTTTGTATAACCTGCTGAACGATGGAGGGTGTTCAAAACCTAAATCATACACAGTATTGCTGTAGGAATAGCTATCTGCCTACGTATGCCGTAGCGATAGCTGAACTATTATCTCAGGCTCACTGAATTACCAATGTCTGGCCGGCATTCGTTGGCAATGTCTGATAATTTCCTCCTGGTTATTTTTTCTTCTTTATCAGAAATAAACATAGCCTCATTAATTGAATAGCGGAACTAAGCATTCTGTTTAATATCCTTAGCCAGCCTGGCGTAAAAAAGCAACTGCGGGGCTATGAGTACTATCCATCCTGAGTGGCAGATAGTACTTTTTCTTCGGCATTTATTTAAAAACGCTGACCAGAGGCCATAAAAACCATCATATCTTCATCAAAATCACCTGTTTGTTGTCCGTATTGCAAAATCAAGCACATTTACCAGCGGGTGTAAGGGTTGAGGTAGCCCCTTAAAACAATCAGTATTTTTCATGTGTTCTGTGATTAACAAAGCATTTTTTAATCATGCAAATCGGCGTACTTACTAACGGAATGATATAACCGTATCTACTTTTATTGTACCAAAAAATAAGGTCTGAAATGCTCTAGCCAAAAGCGCCTGGAAATTTTATGAAAAAAGATGTAAAATTTCTTGGAAAACCAATGTCATATAATTTACTTTGCCTATCGATTAAGTAGACTAATAGAAGGTCTTAGATTATGCCTTCGCAGGTGTCAGTCACTTCAACTTAATTGTATAAACAATGAAAAGTGCATAGGGTGGTGTCTTCAACACGGCCTTATCACAGATGAATTTCACCTGGAACCCTGAATTTTTTACCATTAAAATTTTTGTAATATGAAATTTACAGAAAGCACAATTTATTATGAGATTTTAGCGCTTCTCATATTTTTCAGCTTAGCTGAGTTTTTTACAGGCGCTTTTAAAAGTGGAAAATGGAACAAGAATGAGTGGCATATTACAGTGGCTGGTCTTGCGTTGTCAAGTGTAATTACTCGTCCACTTAGTTTCCTTTTTACCACTTACGTGCTAACCTATTTTTTCTCTGATTACGCAAATTACTATGCCAATGTGCCTTTCTGGGTAGGTTTATTGATTACCTGTCTGCTTGAAGATTTTACGCAATACTGGTGGCATAGAGCGGCACATACTTATCCCTGGCTCTGGAAAGGGCATAGAGTGCATCACAGCGCACCTGAAATGAGCGTGTTGCTTTCCGGCCGAAATTCGTGGTTGTATTTATTGCTGTTTCCGTCCAGAATCGTTTCGGCAACTTTGGTTTTTCTGGGTTTTGGCGAAGCCTTCATTGTAGGTTATTTTCTGAAAATACTGATTGGCATTGCCTCTCATTCAAGTATTCCGTGGGACAAGCCTCTCTATAAAATCAAATGGTTACATCCGCTGATGTGGGTGATAGAGCGAGTGATTTCGACCCCTGCTACGCACCATGCTCACCATGCCGCCAACGACCATGATGGTATCGGCGTTGTAAATGGCAACTATGGTAATATGTTTTTTATATGGGATGTAATTTTTGGGACTGGTAAAATAACCAGACAATTCCCTGAAAAAATAGGTCTTGACGACTACCACGAAGAACCCTGGTATGTCCAACTGGGCTACCCTATATTCAAATCAACAAACGAAAAGAGTGAAATGTCTAAATAAGCAGGTTTTTTTAGCGCATAAACAGCTGTTTGAATCAGACGGCTGTTTTTATGGTACAAACCCTAATGAACTTGGGAACCTGACAAAAAGCAAAAACAGATTTTGATGCAATAGCCTGTTTATTGACAGCCATTGCTTATTTTTTATTCAGATAAAGGACCATTTTAACCCATAGTAATATGAAACCAACATTTACCGTTCTGCTCATAGCAATTACATTGCTTAGCCTATCTGCATTTGCACAGACACCCAAAGAAGAGACTTTTACGATTGAGGGTTATTATAGGGTAAAGTGGGGTTATCAGTCTGAATTTCTGGAACTCTATAAAAAGAACCATTATCCTTTACTTAAGAAAGCTATAGAAAAAGGAGATTTGTTAAGTATAAAATTAGAAAAGCCTTTACATCATGCTACTGAAGAAAGCCGCTGGGACTATCGAATCACCTTGGTATTTAAAAATGTGCAGGCAGCCTTTGACCCAAACCTGACTGAGCCATACAAGAAAACTTTATACCCTGACCAGCCAAAGTTTAAAAAAGAAGAATCCCGACGCTTTGAGATATTGGATGCCCATTGGGATGTATCAGTGGGTACAGAAAGCCTAGATAAGTAAATCAGGGCCTTTACTGTTTAAAACAAAACTTGTGTACACAATGAAAAGATATATACTAACCACACTTGCATTATTCCTTGTTTGTCGTTTTGCATTTTCTCAGCAATCGGCAAGCTCTTTTATTGGCCCTGAAAGGGGTTCTCTGGTGATAGTAGGTGGAGGAAAAGTGCCTGCTGAAATATGGGCAAAATTTATTGAACTGGCAGGGGGTTAAGGCGCAAATATTGTAGTTATCCCGACAGCACAAGGAGATTCAAGTATAATAGCCAGCAAAGGGTTTTCACCTGAAAAAGAATTGTTAGAGAAGTTTGGTGTTGCTTCAGTTACGGTTTTGCACACAACCAATCCGAATGAAGCTAATTCTGAAACCTTTGTATTACCCCTGAGAAAAGCTACAGGCGTGTGGTTTGTTGGGGGTAGACAATGGCGCCTGGCAGATTCTTATCTGAATACGCTTACACACAAGGCGCTCAAAGATTTATTAGGCAGAAATGGGGTAATAGGAGGTACTTCAGCCGGAGCCACTATCCAAGGTTCTTTTTTGCTAAGGGGTGATACAAAAGCCAATACAGTTCTTGAAGGTAACCATGTTCAGGGGCTTGATTTTATTCATAATGTAGCTATCGACCAACATATATTACCACGAAACCGGCAGTTTGATTTAATTCCCATGATCAGAAAGTATCCTTCTTTGCTAGGAATAGGTATTGATGAAAGCACTGCTATAGTAGTCAAACAGAATCTGTTTGAAGTAATAGGTAATTCAGTGGTGGCTATTTATGATGTAGCTAATTTTGATGGGAAAAAAGAAAACCCCTCTGGGGAATCAGGTAATAACGGGCCATTTTTCTTTTTAAGTAAAGGTCAGAAGTTTGATTTGAAAGAACGAAAAATCATAAAAACCAAATAGTACCCATTTGATGAAAAAATTACCGCTGATTTTGATTATTTCATTAGTTTTCACTCAAACCTACTCACAAAAGGAATATCAGCATAATATAGTCTGGGGGCGGCTGGTCTTGACTGATACAATAAGTAAAAAATTACGCTGGGAGGTTTACCTTCAACACAGAAGGCAGAATACCCAACAAACAAACTGGGATGTATTGGCTCAAAGCCAGTTTACCAGTTATTGGCTATGGCTACATTATAACCTGACACCTAACGTCAGGCTTTCTTTATCTCCGATCGGCTATTTTAAAAGCTGGGTACTCATTAATCAGCCTTCAGACCTTGAGAAAGAGCCAGTAAATGAATGGCGTGTTTCAGGAAGGATTGAGCAAGAGGTAAAAGGTAAATTCTTTAATACCTATAATCGGTATGGATTAGAATACCGGCAGCGAGACTTACTAAATAACGGGATATTCAGACCTAATTTTCGGGTGCGCTATATGTTAAGATTTGAGAAGCCAATCACATTTTCATTTTTGAAGAAGCCCCTCACTACTGTTGTAAATGACGAAATATTTATTCAGTTTGGTAAAGCAGTAAAAGGTAACCCAAATATTTTTGACCAGAACCGATTATATGCAGGATTAAATTATCCGTTTAACAAATACCTTAAGGGAAGTTTGGGCTATGTTTGGGGGATTCAGTCTCGTATTTCAGGCAAAGAAATAGATTATTATAATTTTCTATGGGGTATCCTGACTATTGATAATTTATCAGCAGTTTTCAAAAAAAATAGGTATAATTGAACAAACTGGCTATTTTCAACCCTTATAGGGGTTACCCATAAGGATTGAAAACAACTGCTTGAATAGGTTAGTTTAATGATTTCCGCTGTATTTCTCACCCGCTTTAATCGCTACCGTCAGTTGATTCTCTTTAACCGGAAGCGGGCAGGTGGCATACGGTGTAAAAGCACATGGCGGGTTATATGCCTTATTGAAATCTAAATAGATGTTACCCTCTGCATCCGGGGCTTCGGCATCCAGAAATCTGCCTGCTCCATACGTTTCGTGTTTGCTGGTGGCATCGCTGAATACAACATGCAAGCGTTCTTTCTTGCCTGTTGCAGCTAAACTATACTCTTTACCATCAAGAGTAAATACCAGTTTCCCTGGCGAATCCTGTTCGTAAGTTCTTCCGGTAATATCGGTAATGCTCAGTTTTTTGCCTTCAGTTGGTACAAACCGGGTTTTTACTTTCCATGCTTCGTTAATCGGGAAAGTCTCAATGCCTTTAAAACCCAACAGGTATTCTCCTTCTAGATCTCTCAGCCGGATAGCATATTTATCACCTCTCTGAATAATAAACCAACGCAAGGTTTTATGTTTTAAAACCGTGGGTTTAAAGCCGTTATACGGAAAAAGCGTTGTTTCCAATATAGGGTCATTGCCTTGTAAGACTACCGCATTTGGTGCGGCTTCAAAAGTAATTTGACCTTTCTTTAAAATTATTTTCCCGATAAAAGGTGCTGAATGGTCGGCTGGGAATACGATAGAGTTCTTTTTATCCCCTCCAATCGTATTTTCCCCTTCTTCCAGCCAGAATAATCCGGCCAGATTCAGCCAACCTTCTTCACTTTTCAGGTTTTCTATTCTTTTCTGTTGCCAGCTTTTAATAGATGTTTCGTAAGGAGTTTCTACCACAAACGAGAACGCTGCCAATGGTAGTAGTAGCGCCAGACATTTTATGTACTTGTTCATAAGAATTAAATTTTGATGTGAATAAATGTGTATGATAAAACAACAGATTGATTACAACGGGAACAGGCTTTTATCGCCATACTTTAGTACTTCATTGAGTTTTTCCTGGTACTCGTGAAGTTTGTGGTGGTCATTTTTTTGCTTATAGACCTTGCACAGCCCCCAGATGCCATTAGCACTGTTAGGGTGTTTATTAAGAAGTTGCTGATATGTTTTTTCAGCTTTTTCAAATTTGCCAGCTTTCAGATGGGCTTCAGCCAGGCTAATCAGCACAGGCCGGGCATAGGTAGGTGGCTCGCTATAGCCTAGATCCTCTTCTTTTTGTGTAGCTAACTCAAGTGTTTCTATAGCAGCATCATAGTTGCCTTCAGCACTTTGTATGACTCCTTGCAATTCCAAAGATGCCACATTCAAGTCGCTTACTCTCCTGGCATTCATCTGGTCTTGGGTTGCAGATTGATTTAGGTTTCTCCATAGGTGAGCATCTAATGCTTCTGAATGCTGGCTGGCAAGAGCAATGTTGTTTGCTTTTATGGCAGCCATTCCGGAGGCAAAATGGAAAAGCGCGTTTTTGTAAGCAATGGCTTTATTGGTAAATAGACTATCTTTGTCTAGTCTAATGGCCGCCAATTTATCCGCCGCTCTTTGATAGAAACCAAAGCATAGTTCCATCTTGGCAGGCGCAATCACCCCCTGATAGAAAAATCTGCCTTCAAATTTTCTTTTTCGCTCCTTCGTGGCAGGCATATTTTTCAGCTTTTCGGCATAGTATAGCGCAGTGTTATACCTACCGTCTTCGGCGCAGTTAGAAAGCAGATAGTTAATGTTATGTATGTAATTCCAGGCATCAACCTCTGGTATTTTCTGATCTTTCATATAGGCCGAATCTACTTTTACAGCCGCAATAAAAGATTCATAGGCTTTCTGGTACAGGCCTGCTTTGTAATACACGTGTCCTGGCATGTGCACCATGTGTCCTGAATTAGGCGCAAGTCTTGATAGCGTTTCAGCACTTTGAAAGGCGTCTTCCGGACAGCAATTTTCTTTCAGATGAATCCAGTAATGATGGGCTGCGGCATTGTCAGGTTGATTCCGGAGAATATCTTTCAGCAAATACTCTGAATAAAGCTGTCCTTCGCGAGGATTCAGCTTTGTGTCATAACCAGCCATTTTACTTAGAGCCAGAAACAATTTTGCATCTACATCTTCAGGATATTTGTGAATAATCAATTCTAACTTAGATTGATAAGCAGCTTTACCACCTGTTTTCTCATCATCTCTTAGTATAATGGCTTCAGCGTACAGTTTTTCTCTGTCACTCGCTTTTTCCTTTAATTGTTTGATTTTAGCTAATGCCAGTTTCTGGTCGGGTTTAAACTCATCTCCTTCTATCGCACCAATGGCACTATACAAACCATAATAAGGCATGATAGCTAAGGAATCGTGCTTAATAGCTTCCTTAAAAGCCCGATAGGCCTCAAAGTCCCAGAAGCAGTGAAGTAATGCTATGCCCTGATTAAAATACTGCTGGGTCTTAGCCGATTTAGTGCTGATTTTAAAATTTACCTCTCCAATACCCTTAAAGAATACTGGAGGAGGTAAATTAGGTACATAGACGGTTTCTTTACGGTATCCTAAAATATGCTCCAGATGACTATGGTTGTCATGGGTTACGCCTCCGTCATGTGCTTCAGCCTGGCTGCTTGTGTGGTTCTCATGCTGGTTTTCACCTACACGAACCCGCTGGGCATATATTCCGAATGGAATTAATAGAAAGAAAAGAAAACGTAACATAGCTCTTTTAGTTTTTGAGTAAATAAGGTTCAACAAGAGTAAAAGAGGCTTATTGAAGCAATAGCCTGTTTGTTACTATTTCTACATTAGGCAGTGGGAATATGTAATTATCTTGCGACGGTTTTACTTCGGGGGCTGTCAGAGAACTGCTTGACTTGGCAGGAAGCGGCAGTAGATTTCTAAGCAAATCGTTCGACCGGAAGCCTTCACCCAGTAGCTCAATTCTGCGCTCGGTAAGAATGGTATTTACCAATACCGGCGCTGTTGATATGGCCGAGGTCGGGAACTCATAAGTAGCATCAGAACGATTACGAACAGCCTTTAAAAGTTCTGTTGCTTTCTTCAGGTCTCCGGTTTGTGCTGCAGCTTCGGCATAGTTCAGTAATACCTCTGAGTACCTGATAACCGGCATGTAGTCCAGAAAAGGAGACGGTTTATTATATTTGGTCAGAAACTGCACGCCTGATGCCGTACGGGCAAATGTCCTTCTCAAATCGGTAGATTTCCATTCTTTATCACCCCATATACCCGTTGGGTTAAGGTTATATTCTGCGTTAGCATTAAATACATACGGGAACGACGGCTGACCTGTAACGTTATCCAGTTCGGTCATCGGAATAGAAAGGATAGACTCTGTACTGGTATAATTGGTAGTGAAAATCTCGACAATGTTTTGCAACTTATGCACCACACCAGATGAGGCAGTAAACGGTGCAGCGGTTGAAACAATCTTCTTCGCTTCTTCAATTACCTTCTCATAATTACTGCTGTTTAGATACACGCGCGTTTTTAACGCTATGGCCGTGTTGCGGTGCGCGCGGGTGGTATTCAGCAAGGCTGTTGCGTAGGTGAGGGGCAAATCTGCTTCAGCTTCATTGAGGTCCTTGATAATCTGTGCATATACTTCTGCTACCGAGCTACGCTTTAAGTCATTATTCGCAGTTGATTTTTCAGCATTCAGGCGCAGGGGTAATCCTGGCGAAGCGCCCTTGTTTTCATTATAGGGGCGGGCATACAGCGTTACCAAAGCATAATAGCTCAAAGCTCTTAGGAACTTAGCCTCTGCTGTATACTGTTTATTGAGGGTTTCGCTAACTACCTTCGGATTATCCTTCAAGCCCTGAATCAGAATATTGGCATTATTAATGGTTCTGTAGCCTGCTTCCCAAAAACCGGCCACAAAGTTTGAACCCGAATTTAAGGTCTGGCTCCAGGCTTCAAATGCCGTAAAAGTATTACTGGTTCTGTTGATGAACTCCTCTCCGCGAGCCTCAGTATAGATGTAATAGTTGCCACCATAAAAGTTAGATGATTTGGCAGCTTTGTAAATACCATTCACAAGGCCCAGAATACGGTCGGGGGTATCGAATGCGTTTACGCCGCTAATGGCTGTAATGGGTGCCGGATTAAGTTCTTTCTCCTGGTCGCAGCCTGAGAGTATAAAAAGTGAACCTGCCAGCAGGCTTGCTAATGATATATTTCTGGATATAAGTTTCATTGTTCTTACGATTTTAATTGTATATATGCTCTGACTATGGTTTTACAGGTCAGAAACTTACATTGATACCAAATGTGAAAGTGCGCGCCTGCCCAACCGAGTTTTTCTCTACACCCGGCGTTGTATTGGAATTACCATTCACAGAAGACTCAGGGTCTGTTCCCGTATATCTGGTAATTAGAAATAGGTTAGCTCCCTGAACGTACACGCGCACTGCCGACAAGCCGATTGAAGACAAAGCCTGCGAATTAGGTAGGCGATAGCCCAGAGAAGCATTTTGCAGGCGTATAAAGTCTGCTTTCTCTGCATTGGCAGAAACAGGGAACGAAGAACCGCTCGAGGTCTGGTCGTTATAAACCAATCTGGGTATATCAGTAATATCGCCCGGTTTTTGCCAGCGGTTCAGTATCTCGGTTGAATTGTTATATGCTCTCTGGTCTAGCAAAGTAGCACGGGTACCGTTCATGATATAGTTACCGCCTGAATACGAGAGATTAATACCCAGGTCGAAGTTTTTATATTTGAAATTATTAGCCAACCCTCCGTAAAAGGTAGGCAAGGCATTGCCTATCAGGTAATAATCGGCACCGGTAATGGCAGGTGCTTTTGTGCCGTCAAGGTAAGTCCATTGGCTTTGGCCCGGTAACACTACCTGACTGAACTGCACTTGTTCGCCCTTGGCATTGATAAAAATGCGCTGCCCGTTAGCCGGATTCACACCTGCGGTTCTGGCACCGTACAAGCTACCTACCGAATGCCCTACACGTGTAATGTTGGTGGTTTCATAGGCTACGTGTGTAGTACCTATTATATCGGTATTGCCGTCTGCAAGTGCCGTAACTCTGTTTTTCAAGGTCGTAATATTGAATGAGGCATTCCACGAAAAATCTCCCTTGCGCAAAATGCTGGCATTAATGCCTAACTCAAGGCCTCTGTTATACATAGAGCCCACATTGCCCAGAATGGCATTGCCCGGAATCCCCTTTGATACCGCCTGCGGCGCGCTTAATATCAAACCATCAACATCGTTGTTAAAATAAGTTGCCTCCAGTTGTATGCGGTCGTTCAGAAAACCCAGCTCTGCACCTATGTTGGTTTGCTTGCTGGTTTCCCACCCTAAGTTTGAGTTTCCAGCCTGTGCAATAGCCCAGGTAGCCGCATTGCCGTACAATGAACCGCTGTATAGTTCAAGAGAACTGTATTCGTTGCTTAAATTGCCGTTCCCGACTCTGCCCCAGCTGGCTCTCAGTTTCACACTGTTAAGTACTCTTGCCAGAGAAGAGTTTTTGTAAAATTCTTCGTCAGAAAGCTGCCAGCCACCAGATACACCACCAAAGTTGCCCCATTTACGGCCGGTACCCAGCGCAGAGTTACCGTCGCGGCGGAAGTTGAAAGTAACAAAGTATTTTTTACTGAAGTCGTAGTTCAGGCGGGCAAAGGAAGAAAGAAATACACGTTGGCCGATTTCGTTGTTGGAAGCGGCAATTGCGCCCCAGTTACCCTGATAATTCTCGAAGAAAGGGTCAGAAGTCTGCGTTCTTGAAGCACCCCATGACGACACATCAAATTTCTGGATGTCGTAGCCTATCAAGGCAGCTACGCTGTTTTTTGCGCCAATGGCGAAGTTATAACCTAAGGTGTTTGTCCAGTTCCAGTTGTCTCTCAGACCTGAGGTATTCGTAGCATTCCCTCTGCTAGAAAACCCATTTCCCTGAATCGCGCTGTCGAAACTTACTGTTTCTGTTTTAAGCCGGTCTACCGCATAGGTAGTCGTAAACTTCAGGTTTTTAATGATTTCGGCATCAAGCGTAAAGTTGGCAATCACCCGGTCGTTGGCAGAGGTATACCTGTTTTCGTTGAGCAAGGCCACCGGGTTACCCCAGTTACTGATAAACTTATTGTTGCCCACGCCAATGGTATTTGGGCTTGCCGGGTTTACATTGTAGCTTCCGTCGGCATTAAACGGCCCTACATTGGGTGGAAGGGCAATGGCTAAACGTGCTACCCCAACCAGAAAGAAATTGGAATTTGGCAATGAACCGGCATAAGGTGATTCATTAAAGCTGGTATTGTAAGATAAGCCGCCTTTGAATTTCAACCATGAGGTAAGCTCCTGGTCGATATTGAAACGAACCGCCTTTCTGTTGAATTCATTGCCTACCAGAAAACCATTCTGTTTGGTAAAGTTTGCTGAAAAGTAATAGTTTGTTGATGCAGTGCCACCCGACACGCTTAGATTATGACTTTGTGAAACCCCCTGACGGTAGATGTAATCGTACCAACGGGTATCTACTGGTTTGTTGCTGGCATCGGTATTCGGAAAAAACAGGGCAGATGCCACGTTGTCGTTATTGGCATTGCCACCTAGTACTTTAGCATTTAAAACTGCCTCATTTTTAATGGCTATAAACTGTTCTGCATTTAAAAGTTCAGGCAAACGGGTAACATTAGATACCCCTGCCCATGCTTCGTAGGTGATACGTGGTTTACCTGTTTTACCCCTCTTGGTAGTAACCAGAATGACACCTCCGGCTGCACGTGAGCCATAGATTGCGGTTGAGGCAGCATCTTTCAGTACGTCTATCGACTCTATGTCAGCCGGGTTGATGTCTCCTAACGGATTGTTGGGTACGGCTGTGCTGGTAGATATATTACCGGTGTTGATAGGTATACCATCTACCACCACTAAAGGATACGAACTTAAAGAGATGGAGTTAACTCCACGTATACGGATAACCGGCGGGTTGTTTAACACACCATTGGGCTGTGCTATGTTAACCCCGGCGGCACGGCCAGACAGCGCCTGGTCAAAACTCTGAATAGGTTGTTCTTTTACCACGTCTCCGCTAACCCTTGCTGCCGAACCTGTAAATTCTGCTTTGGTTTGGGTGCCATAGCCAACTACCCTTACTTCGCTGAGTAATTTTGCTTCTGATACCAAATCAACAGAAATTGAGGCGCTATTGCCCACCACTTTTTCAATGGTAGAATAGCCTATAAATGAGAAGACCAGTGTGCTGCTTTCTGCAGCCTGAATCTTATAGCTACCTGTTAAATCAGTAACGACACCGGTGTTGGTGCCTTTTACTGTTACCGAAACACCCGGCAGCGCTTCGCCGTTGTCTTTGTCCTTTACTGTGCCGGTTATAGTTTTTGACTGCGCAAAAACATGAGCAGATAAATGAACTAAAATCAATAAAGTAAATGTAAACCTGTTAAATTTCATGATGTGCTGTTTGATTAATTGACCGAAAATTCTGAGATATAATGGTAAATGATGTAGTTGGTAGCGTTCAGCTATCTGGAAAATGCTTCTTAACAATGGCAGTTCTGGGTCGGCATTGAATTATTTCAGCATTGCATTAGTCTTTTCAATTGTATATTAAAGAAGAGACTAAAATCCTGACGCGACACTTTTTTGCAATAGCACTACCCATTATATTTTATCACCTTTCAGGTAAGTAAATAAAGACGTTGAAAAGGGCTTTAGCCTTGCTCTTTGAATATAGTTAATGACTTTACGAGAGGAGATTAAAGCATTTATTCCTGAAACAAATCGGGTAATAAACGTATTGAGCCTACTTGATAAAATCGGGCTGTAGAAATGTACTTTTACATTCTTTTTCATTTACTTTGTAATGGTTAAATAAAAAAATAAGGTACCTGAAGGTTATTTTAACCTTCTGAATCATTCGCAATGAGCCTTTTTTTTGACCTACCACTCTTGTTCCAGCAGGAGTGGTATTTTTTAATTCATATATGCTTCTTTGGGTTTAAATTAATTAATGTTTCAAGGGTTGTCAGCAGTAGGTAGATAGGGAGAAAGTATGAGTAAAATAATACTCTACTAAATCTATCGACAAAATAAATTAATAGTTTCTTAGCCTGCAAGATAATTTTAAACTAAATGCATGTATCTTATTAAAGTACAATTTATAATTTAATTAATGATGCGTAATGCGGTGTTTTAACGTTTGCTAAGGTTAGTGAATCGATATTACGCTGATTTATGCCGGCAATAGCTTATAGGTACACCTCAATTTAATACAATAATCTATTTAGTATATAATATAAGTAGGATAATAGAAATATTTTATATAAGCTTGCATCTTAATACACTTTAAAAAGAATTTAGCGACCTACGAATCATTTTTATAAAGACAATTCAATGAATTTTATCATTAGGCCTATTATTATTTTACTTGTTTTTTCTTCTTATTCCGGGGCCGCCGATTTTGAGCTTACACCCGGGTTTCAAAAGGCATATACCGAGGTTTTTAAATATAAAATTCGTGCAGGTAGAAATCTTCTGGTAAATGAAAAGAAAGACAGCCCTTTCAGAGCTTATCTTGAAAATTATATTGACATGGTAGAATTGTTGAATTCAGACGACGAGGAATACTATGAAAGAATAAAGCACAAAGAGGGTGAGCGACTGGATTTAATTGAGGACCTGGATGAAAAATCTCCATATAACCGTTTTCTCAGAGCTGAAATAAAAATGCACTGGGCATTAAATAAACTTCGGTTCGGGCATGAACTTAAGGCCGCCTTTAATATCATAGAGGCAGCTAAATTGCTTGAAGAAAATCAGAGGTTGTTTCCGGGCTTTCTGCCCAATTACAAATCGCTCGGATGTCTTCATATTATTGTAGGGTCAGTACCAGACAATTTCAAGTGGGCACTTAAAATACTTGGGCTTAAAGGAAATGTTAGTCAAGGTTTGCTTGAATTAGATAAGGCGGCAAAAGATTCTGTATGGGGCAATGAAGCAAGATATTGTTCTTATTATATACAGGCATTTGTAGGAAAAATAGATGAAAAAGAGCAAGCCGAATTAATGAAGTTTATAGAAAGTCAACCTGATAATTTAAATGTACATTTCATAGGCTTAGCTGTATCAATGCGAGCTAATAATGCAGAACTGACCCATAAAATTCTTAAAAAGCTGCCAACGGGAAATGAATACATCGTATGTCCAATTCTTGACCTTTATAGAGCCGATGTAGCATTAATGAAGCGTCAGTACCAGCAAGCCAATGGCTTTTATGGCCTTTATCTGAAAAATGTAAAAATCAAAACTTTTGTGAAGGATACTTATTTCAAATTGTTTTTAAGTAATTATCTCATGAATAATGATAAACTGGCACTAGCATACCTTTCTAAAATTCCGGCTGTAGGCAGCACAATTAGTGAAGGGGATAAGGCGGCTGAAAAATTTTATGAAAGTTATGCCAAAGTTCATGTTTTACCCAATAAAGAATTATTGCAGGCAAAACTTGCATTAGACGGGGGGTATTATACTGATGCTCTTGATTTAATAGCGGCTATAACCGAACAGAAGTTAATTACACAAAAGGAGAAAACAGAATATTTCTATCTGGCAGGGAAAGCCTTCCAGAAGAACAACCAAGCCGACAAAGCGATTGGTAATTTCGAAAAGGCCATTGTACTCAATGAAAAGCAACCCTGGTATTTTGGTGCTGGTGCGGCTCTGCAATTAGGCTATATTTTTCTGGAAAAAGCCCAGAAAAATCAAGCAAAAATTTATTTTGAAAAAGCTATCTCATATAAAAATCATGAGTACAAAAATACAATAGACAGCAAAGCCAGAGCCGCTCTTTCAGAAATGGGATTCAGAATTAATTAATAACCCGAATAAGAAAATAACAGGGTAGCTGCATTATGAGTTTATTGGTGGCTTTTGAAGTAGATATTGCAAAAGAAAGTTTTCAGAGAGTTGAAGAGATGCGGCTGTCGTGTCTAATAAAATGCAAGACAAAGAATTATAATTTAGGTATATTGAACTTAAATAAATTCATGGCTATTCAAAAAAGCCAATAAGGGTACCAAGGGTTGAATTATAGACCCATTCAGCCCGTAAAAGCGCTCAGAAATGGGTGCTTTTTTTGGTTCTTAGAAAAAAACTTAAGACCTAAAAGGCATAACAATGATGAACCCAATCAATGTATTTGTGAAGCAAAAACGCAAAATTAACGCAGGAAGAACTGGCTCAGAAAGCAGGGGCTGGTCTGCATTTATTGCGCAAGTTGGAAGAAAGGAAAACTACCCTCAGGCTCGACAAGCTGAATCGGGCACTGGATATGCTCGGCAGTGATACTCGGGGGTTATCAGAAAGGAGGTGGGGGATGAATAGAGCATGTGTGTATTGTTTCCTTTTTTTGTTGGTTTGATTCCTGAAGGAGGGTTAATGGAAATTGCTGTGGAGAATTGAAAAATTAATCTGCGCGACCGTATGCGATTATTGCGGGCTACCTGCCGCGATTTGCAGCATTCCCAAACTGTGAGTTTTTTTGCCCGAAACACACCAATTATGCTAACCATCATAGTTTTAGAGCTTACGATAAGTTACTATTGTACCGTAATTTAACTGGCTACTGAAATGTTGACGCAACAATTGTACACGCAATGGCTTGAAGCCCGAACCAGGCTTTCGAATCAATTCAAACAAATAACCGGAACAGACCTTCTGAAAAAACTAGGGGATTCACCCAATTCTGCTGGCTTTCTGATTCGCCATATTGCAGACGTTGAACTACTCTTCGCTAAAAATGTATTTAAATACAGCGAAGTAAAGGTTATTGCAAAGACAGTCATTGACCAGAAAGATACCGGCGAATGGACAGATTTAGCAGAATTGCTGCAATACCAGCAATATGCATGTCAGATGTTAGAAGAGGCCATCTTAGCACAGCAGGATTCAGATTGGGATGAACTCATCACCACCAAAGAGTTCGGAACAAAAACAAAAATTGAGGCATTGGGTCGCATTATCTCACATACATCCTATCATGCAGGTCAGTTGGCTATCGTTGTAAAGTATGGAGTTTTATGAGGCATTCAGACACGAGTAATTCCAGCACAAAATTGAAATAGCTTTTAGCTGGTTCATCGGAAATAATCAATTGCATGATACTTGCAAGGTTGGATGTTAGGCCGGGCTGGAAGAAAACAATGCAAGGTTTAATATGGCAGCAATGCGTTTTTTCTGCTATTTTTTTGGCAAGGCTTACCACTGAAAAGTTAATATGTATAAAATCAGGCAGAAAAAAGAAGTACTAATGAAAGGGGGCATCGAAGGGTGAGATGGTACATAACAAATAATCCAAAACTACGGCTTGCTGCTGCGTAACGTAAAATAATATTATACCGGTGAACTCCCAAAATCATACCTGATGCTGTAATTGTTTAGGCATAAGCCACTCACTTGTATTTAACCAATATTATTCGGTACTCATGAAAAAGACTTTCCCAATATTAGTTACTGTCTTAAGCCTGACTGTAATTAGCTCTTGCAAAACCAAAGAAATTGTGCCTGTCCCTCCAACTTTAGACACCATTACGGTTTCTGAAACAACCTTTGCTTCGGTGCTGCTGTCATGCGCAATTAGCAATGTTGGCAATCAATCTATTTCTGATTATGGTTTTGTTTATTCTGAAACCAACGCAACCCCCACTTTGGCAGATTCAAGAATAGCTCATGGAGCGGTATCGGATCCGAATGTTGCGCCCATCAAATTTTCAGATGTTGTGAAAGGCCTAAAACCAAGCACTAATTATTTTGCAAGGTCTTATTCTGTAATTGCTTCCGGAACAATTTTTGGACCTGTCATGACCTTCAAAACTGCCGATGTTATTCAACCTGCTATAAAAACTGATGCCGTTATTCTGGTTTTTACAACTAGTGCAAAATTAAGAGGAATTGTAGAAACAAAAGGCTCTTTTGATGTAAGCGAGTACGGCATTTGCTGGTCGTCGACCAATAACCTTCCAACAACAGCCGATTCGAAATCAGGTAAAACAAATATTAGTGTTTTTCCTACGATTTATACCGTAGATGCAACTAATTTGACACCAAATACAGCTTATTATTTTCGCGCATTTGTTGTTTCCAATGGCGTAACTACCTATGGTGACGCCCTGAAATTCAATACTTTAGCCATAACGCAGCCAACTATAAAAACCCTGGATGCCACCACAACTTCTACCACTTCTGTTAAAATTAACGGAGTAGTTGAATCGGGCGGAAATTCTGCAGACATCACCGAATATGGCATTTGTTGGTCGCAAAGATTTTCAACACCAACAACTGAGCATTCTAAAGCAAAAATACCCGATAGCATAACGGTTTTCCCAAAGACATTTTCGGTAAACATTTATAGTTTAAATAGCAATACAGAGATTTTTTACAGGGCTTATGTTATATCTAATGGGGTTGTAAGCTATGGAGACATAAAAACTTATAAACTGGAAACAGAGGGTTTTCCTACTTTAACTACCGGAAATGCCACGTATATTTCGGCCACATCCCAAAAATTATATGGCACAATTAACACCAGAGGTAATTATGCAATTACTGAATACGGTGTCTGTTGGTTTTATATCAACGACTTTTCAAATACCTTACCTATAACTTGTATTTCAGGAGCTTCCATTCAAGGTAGTCCAACGGCTTTTCCGGCCACATATTCTATTGACGCCACAAACCTGAATGCAGGTACTTTATATATCTATCGTGCTTTTGTTGTTGCAAATGGAATAACTACCTATGGCAACGAAAAAACATTTTTTAAGGAGGCCAACCCTAATTAATTCGCTGTTTCTTTCTTCACCGCTTTTGCGTATAAACGAGTTGAAAATCCATAACCAAAGGGTCGTAGCTTCCTTTCTTACGCCATTTAGCCTGTCTTTTTTAGTCTTATATTTAATTGTATTTTCAATGAAGATAGGCTTATCCGTATTCTGGCCATTCGGGGTCGTGCCATCACTATAAATCAATAACAGTATATAACCAACAGGCTTCTACTAATTAACGACCATTTGTTTTTGTAGTATGTGTAGATAAAGTAGAATAAAACAAATATGGTAAAAAATAATAGTCTACTTATTTGGTAGATTATATATAATAATATTAGTTTTGTTTCTGTTGCTTAAAGTTGTATCTATTTCAATAAATAAATCCTTCTTTTTTTTTACAAAAGTAGTAACTCAAGGCAGGAAAAGTAAAGTATTGATTGATGATAAGCTGAAAGGCAAAAGACAAGAAAAAGCCTAAAAATGCCACTCTTGCGGGAACAAGAGTGGCTGGTCGAAACAAAGGCTCATTGCGACATGATTGTGGCGATTGCGATGCAATCGGCCAGGTACCTAATTGTTTAATTTAACCATTACAAAGTAAATGAAAAAAAACGTACTTGTACAGTTTTTGCTGGCTATTCTGCTGATTCCTTCGGTAGCTTTGGCCCAGCAATCAGATGCAACCATTAATTCTACGCTTTCCGGCAGGGTAATTGACGAAAAAACCAAAGAACCACTCATTGGGGCATCTGTGCAAATTAAGGGAACCACCCATGGAGTCATTACTGATGTTGATGGCAAATTTTACTTCAAAACCGGCCAGAAATTCCCCTATACACTAGTTGTAAATTTTATTGGGTATGAGACACTAGAAATTTTGGCTTCAACAAGCACCATTATTGTGCCGTTGAAGACCAATGCACAACAATTGAACGAAATTGTTGTGGTTGGTTATGGTACTCAGGAACGCAAAAACCTGATCGGCTCAATTACCAAAGTAGACCCCGCCGAAGTCAATGCGATACCTGTCGGCAGCATTGATGCCCAGCTTCAGGGAAAGGTGTCTGGTGTGCAGATTTCTTCGCCTACCGGCGTACCCGGCGAAACAGTAAACGTAAGGGTACGCGGCGCCACCTCAATTAATGCCGATAACGACCCTCTGTATGTGATTGACGGCGTTTTTGTAAACAGCAATAGTTTACAGACCATCAGCACCGGCGGCAAATCTACTTCGCCCATTGCAGATCTTAATCCGGTCGATATACAGAGTATTGAAGTTTTAAAAGATGCCGAAGCTACGGCATTGTATGGGTCAAGAGGAGCCAACGGGGTTATTTTGATTACCACCAAAAGAGGGAATTTTGAACAGGCCCCCAAGGTTAATTTCAACGTAAGCTACGGGCAGGCCAAAGCAATTAAACTCTGGGAGCTAACTACAGGGCCTGAACACGCCCAGCTTGTAAACGAATGGTGGATAAACACAGGGAAAGACACGCCGTCATTAAACAGAACTTTTGCCAATCGGCCATTCAGACCGGTTTCAGAAGGCGGGCGGGGCCTTCCGGAAGAACAGCAAACCTACGACCGACTGAGCGAAGCTTTTCGCACCGCAACTTTGCAGAACTATGATATCTCGTTGGTTGGTGGCACAAAATCAACAAAGTACTATATAGGCGGTGGGTACACTGCTCAGGAGTCTATCTTAAGGCCAATTGCTTTTAACAGGGCAAGCTTTAAAGTAAATCTCGATCAGAAAATAAACGACAGAGTTCAGATAGGCGTAAGCAATTCATTCAGCCGTACCTATCGTAATCAGGCGCGGGCGGGTGATGGCCCGCAAGGGGGCTTGTTGCAGGCAGCTTTGCATACACCAACATATCTTTCTCCAACCGAAAACGGTGTTCTGGTTGGCAGGGCAGGGTTTGACAACCTTACACTACTGCTGCAAAACTATGATGTACACTCAACCAGCCTCAGATACATAGGCAACTTATATGCAGAAGCCGAGCTACTGCCAAATCTGAAGCTTCGTTCCAGTTGGGGTGTAGATTATAATAATTACAACGAGTCTGAGTATTGGAATACTTTTCTTCTTCTGGGCGCTCAGGGTGGCCTTGCCACTTCTTCAATAAGTCAGTTCACGTCATTATTAAATGAACAGACACTTACGTATCGCCACAAAATAGGTAAAAAACATTCATTGGGTGTCGTTGTCGGTAATACTCTCCAAAGCGATGTACTCACCAGAACCTATGCAGAAGGCCGTGGATTTGCCAATAATTCATTTAAAATCATTTCTTCGGCAGCTACAACTACCAGTTCACAAAGCTGGAGTAAAAGCACGCTCGCCTCTTTCTTTGCCAAAGCAGATTATGGCTTTAATGGTAAATACCTCATTAACTTTAGTGTAAGAGCCGACGGCTCCTCAAGATTTGGCAATGACCGCAAATGGGGGTACTTTCCCGCCGTAGGTGCTGCCTGGCGTATCAAACAGGAAGACTTCCTCAAAGACCTGTCGTTCCTGACAGATCTGAAACTCCGCACCAGTTACGGTATTGTAGGTAACCAGAACGGTATAGGCAACTTTGCTGCTCAGGGACTCTGGACAGGCGGAGCATCTTATCAGGGTAGCCCCGGCATTGCTCCGCAGCAATTAGCCAACCCCGATTTGAAATGGGAACGAACCAATCAGTTTAACGTAGGCCTGGATGCCTCCATACTGAATGGCAGAATCGGCTTTGAGCTTAACTATTACACCAAATACACACGCGATGGGCTGCTTCAACTGGCTTTGCCAAGCACTACCGGTTTTGGCAGTTACTGGAGCAATGCTGCCGAAATCAGTAACAAAGGCTTTGAGCTGAATATCAACACCATTAACTACGAGAAAGGGGGTTTCAGATGGACAAGTAACCTGAACATAGCGCAGAATATCAATAAAATAGAAAAGCTTGAGAATCCGCTCCGCTATGGCAGCCGCGAATTAATTCTACAACAACAAGGCACTCCTCTTTATTCTTTCTGGGTTTACAAGCAATTGTATGTTGATTCTCAGACAGGCAACGTAGTCTATGAAGATGTAAATAAAGACGGCCAAATTACCGTTGCCGACCGCCAGATTATAGGCAGTATCTGGCCTAAATTCTTTGGTGGTTTTACTAATAATTTCAGTTATAAAGGTTTTGAGTTATCAGCCTTTCTGGCTTTCCAGTATGGCAATAAGGTATATAACCACAATAAGTTTTTTGGTGAAGGCGGCGGTGCCAGAGATGCAGCCCGGGTGATTTTTGCCAGTAACAATGCCAGATGGCAAAAACCCGGCGATATTACAGATGTGCCCAGACCAGACGGCGTGAATGTAAACAATTATCGTGACGGCGGAAGCCGCTGGCTGGAAGATGGCTCCTTCTTACGTCTCCGCAGCCTGAATCTGGCTTACAATTTCCCTAAAGCAGTGGCTGCCAGGCTAAAGGCAGACAACCTGAAAGTGTATCTGAACGGCACCAATCTATTCCTTTTAACCAAATACACAGGTTTAGACCCGGAGTCAAGCGCGAGCAGTGACCAGAACGCACAGGGTATTGATTTGGGTACGCCTCCACAGCCACGTAGTTTTCAGGCCGGCTTGAGCCTCACATTCTAAAAACTGATAACCAAAATTAAAGGAAATGAAATCATTAAAATATATTCTATCTGCAGGAATACTTACGCTGAGTGCATCCTGCAGTAATTTTCTGGATGTAAAACCTCTGGAGTCAATTTCTGATACCCAAACCATTTTTGATAAAACTTCTGCCGAAACAGCTATAAGGGGCGTGTACTCGGCATTAAGCAACGGCAGCTATTATGGTACAACTTTCCAGTCAATAGGCTATTTATCCGGTGATAATATTCAATGGACAGGCTCGCAGTCACAGGTGCAGGAATTTATCAATAAAAAAGTGCAACCTGAAAACTCGACCATCTCCGGAGCCTGGACAGCCATCTACCGTACCATCAATCGCGCGAATAATGTAATTGCCAAGGTACCTGCGGTAACAGACCCGCTTCTGACAGAAACGCTTAAAAATCAGATTGTTGGTGAGGCTTATTTTATACGGGCTTTGTCTTATTTTGATCTGGCACGCACCTGGGGAGGTGTTCCTTTGATTACTAAACCAACTGCCGCACCGACTGAGAATAAAGGTGTGACCAGAAGCAGCCAGGCAGAAACCTATGCGCTGGTACTAAAAGACCTTGAAACGGCTGAGCCTCTGCTACCCTCTACAACAGACCGTTACCGGGCTACGCGCAAAACCGTATGGGCCTTGCGTGCGCGTTTGCATCTTTATTTGAAAGAATGGGCTAAAGCAGAAGAATATGCTTCAAAACTGATTAGTGATACGAACTATAAATTAGTAAAGCCATACAGTTCTTTTTTTGCCAATGATGCCCGAGGTACGCAGGAATCTGTCTTTGAAATTTTCTACAGTGCCAACGAGCCTAACACACATCGGGGGCAATGGCAACCCCAAACCAACGGAGGCACTCGCCAATGGGCTCCGAATGATGCCCTGATAACCTTGCTCAATGACCCTAAAATTGGCGGTGGCCGCAGTGCATTGGTAGCAAAAGATAATCAGAATCGCTGGTATGGCAACTTATATTACCGTACACCCGCCACCGACCCGAGCTATATTTTCCGCATTGCCGAGCTGTATCTGATTCGTTCAGAAGCAAGAGCCAATCTGGGCAAAATAACAGATGGATTGGCAGACCTGAACGCCATACGCGACCGCGCAGCGATAGAACCCAGCACCGCCTCTACAAAAGACGCACTTTTGCTTGCTGTTGAAAATGAAAGAAGAGTAGAGTTTGCCCTGGAGCCACATCGTTGGTTTGATATCGTACGTACTGGCCGTGCAACGCAGGTTTTTAATGTAACCGACCCAAACCGACTCTTGCTGCCCATTCCGGTTGGAGAAATCCAGATTGATAAAGCGCTTTCCCAAAACCCGGGCTATTGATTTAAACTTAATCCGGCCTGTAAACCTGTATTGGCTACCGGCCGGATTACACCTTTGGTTTTTAAGACACTTACCAAAACAAAATATTCTATGTCTAACATTCTTGAACTAAACTCGCAAACGAATTGGAGTAACAAGGAAAAAACCATTTTCAGGTTTTTTGCCATTTATTTCTTTTTGCAGGTATTGCCTCTAGACATCCGGTTTTTCAGACACCTTTTTTCAATCAACTGGTTGCATGTGCAATACCGCGATATCTTCTACCTTTCCAGGTATTCTCCTTCTTTTACCGGTCAAGACAGCTTCCTTAACTGGATAATTATTGCGCTAGTGGCTTCTGCAGGTACATTGCTATGGGGCAAGGCCTATGCTAAACCAATCAATTATGACAAACTCTATTATTGGTTAAGAGTATTGGTGCGCTACCGGCTGGCAGCGGGTGTAATAACCTATGGTTTCCTTAAGTTTTTCCCTATTCAGGCTCCCTTTCCTTCTATCAGTAATCTCAATACCAATTACGGCGACTTTACCGCCTGGAAACTATTCTCTCTTGGTTTAGGGGTTGTACCAGACTATCAGTCGTTTTTAGGGCTTGTAGAAATTATCAGCGGCTTGCTTTTGCTCAATCGTAAAACTGCTATAATTGCCACCTTTATTATTCTGCCTTTTACGGGCAATATTGCCATTTCAAATATTGCTTATGAAGGCGGCGAATATGTATATGCTTTTTATCTGGTTAGCCTTGCGCTCTATCTGTTCGCTTTTGATGCGGTACGTCTGTTTAATCTGTTGTCGCTTCAAAAGCCTGTTCAGCCAAACCACTATCAGCCTGTTTTTGATAACAAATGGAAACCATACCGGCTGAGTTTAAAATCGGTCTTTATATTGTTTTTTGTGGTGTTGTATGGTGCCAAAACCTATGCAGGGTATAAAAAAGGCGGATACCATTTTCCCGAAAAGAAAGGAATTGAACAAACAAGCGGCCTTTATAACGTAAGTGAGTTCAGATGGAATGGCCAGCTAATACCATACTCCAGAACTGACTCTACCCGCTGGCAGAGCGTGGTTTTTGAAAAGTGGAATACCGTTAGTATTCAATCAAACAAGGCGGTTGTGTTAGAAAATCTGGACACTGAAGAAATCTATTCAGATGACAAAGACCGTATTTATGAATTGGCGGGCACTCAGGGGCGGCACTATTACAGTTATGATTTTGACTCGACCCGATCAGTAGTAAGGCTGAAAAATCGGAACAGACATTATCCTTCAGACCAATTGGTGCTGTCGTTTCAAAAAAAGAACGACTCCACAATTGTTTTGACTGGCTTAAGTGCCGGCAAGGATTCTGTTTATGCGGTACTACATAAAATCAATAAAAAGTATCTCACAATTGAAGCCAAAAAAGCTGGTCGCAGAAATGCGCTCAAATTATAATTCTCAACCTCATAAAGCATCACAATTATGTCTGATTCAAACCTAAAGATAGTTCAGGGAGATTTGAGAGAAGAATTACCTGAGAGAAAATCAAAAGACAACGCATATAAACCATGGCAAAACTGGCAGAAAATAGCATTTCGCATTGCGTTCGTGTTTTTTATTGCCATGAGCTTGCCTAATAGCACAGACTGGTATAAGGAAATTTTTAATTTCAACTGGCTGCACCTCCACTACCGCGATTTATATGATATTGCACGTTTTGGCTCGGGTCTTAATATTTTTGGCAACCGGATTTTTGGTTCTACTCTGAATGGTTATGCCATTTGGGTAATAACGCTCATTTTTGCGGTGGCAGTGGGTCTGGTCTGGACGGCCATTGCTAAATACAGAAAAATTGAACGTGCCGAGTATAATCGATTATATTATTGGCTCAATGTAATAGTGCGTTATCGGGCTGGTATTGGCATTATCGGATTTGGTTTTACAAAATTGACACCCACTCAGTTGCCGTATCCGTCATGGGGTGTACTGAACACCAATTTCGGAGATTTGACACTTCAGAAGATTTACTGGCTGTCGATAGGTATTGTACCCTGGTACGAGGTTTTTACAGGCGTTGTTGAGGTAGCCGCAGGCGCTTTATTGTTTTTCAGAGCCACTACATTCTGGGGGGCGGTGTTGCTTTTCGGTGCGCTGGCAGACATCGTGTATGTCAATTTTGCTTATGATGGCGGGGTGCATGTATATAGTTCATATTTCGTTCTGTTTTCTGCCTTTTTGCTGGTTGGTTATATTCCGCAAATCTACAACCTGCTGATTCTTGAGAAATATACCGTGCCGGTGGTTTACTATCCGGTATTTTCAAAGGCATGGCAGAAAATCACCCGTATTTCTTTGAAAACAGCTACCATTGTGCTGTTTCTGCCGGTGTTTCTTTATCTGGCAGTAGTCAATTTTTTATATGACCCATACAAACAACCGGCCCTGAAGGGCATAAAAGAATTACGGGGCAACTATAATGTAACTGAGTTCAGAATCAATAATCAGGTTATTCCATATTCACCCTTAGACTCTATCAGATGGCAACAGGCAACTTTTGAAAAATGGACAACGCTTACTTTCAAAACTAACAAACCTGTAGAGCTGGACTTGTCGAATGGGGGAGGTGCTCCGATGCGCGACATTAACCGTACTTTTGAATTGACAGGTGTGGCCGGTGGCCAGCGGGTATTTTACTATGAAGCAGACACCATAAACCATGTATTGTATTTACAGGATAAAAACCGTGGTAACAGGCAGGAAGGCCGCGAGTTTTTAGGTAACAGGACAGACTTTGGAGGCGATAACCGGTCTGCCGCCCGGCCAACAAAAAGAACAGAAAAAACAAAGGCTGATAATTGGATACCGGATGAAGCAAAAGCAATTATAGGGTCGGAAGATAAGAAAATTGAGCCAATTGCCTATTCAGCGCGTCGCACAAAAGGCATCCAGGCTGAAAGTCGCCCTACCAAACGTAACCGGATGGTATTGAATTATTCAGTATTGAACGGTGGCAACAGAGTGGTTTTGTCTGGTATTAACGAAAAGAAAGATTCAATCAAGGTAGTGCTTGACAGATTCAATAAACAATATGTGCTTTCCCGTAGTACACTTGAAGCCGGAAAGTATGATTAAAATTCGGTTCGACTTGCATTTTTTTAAAAATCAGAAAAAGTGATTTATACACAAAAAACAATCATAAAACTGGTGTTTCCACTAATTGGGGGCATTATTCTGAAGGTGGGTTATCATACCGGCGATTCAACCGTAAAAAGCGGGAAGCCCGCTGCTGTTTTTACTAATACGCAGATGTTTAGCGATACCACCCCGGACACATTTGGCTTTGGCAGAAAAGCAACACAAGCAGATATTGACCGGCTGGATATTGACATTCGCCCTGATGGAAAAGGCTTGCCGGCTGGGGCCGGTATAGCAGCCAGAGGTAAACTAATTTTTGATAGCAAATGTGCGGCTTGCCATGGGGCAGGGGGAGTCGGTGGCCCAAATGGCTCATTGGTAACCAGCAAAACCCCTGCTAATGGCCGTAAGGAAAAAACGATTGGCAATTACTGGCCTTATGCCACCACTGTTTTTGATTACATCCGCCGGGCAATGCCATTTAATGCGCCCGGCTCGCTAAGCAATGAAGAGGTGTATCATTTAACAGCCTATTTATTAAATGCCAACCAGATAATTGATGAAAAAACTGTAATTAACGACCAGAACCTTTCAAAAATAGAGATGCCTGCCAGAAAACTGTTTATACCTGACGACCGCAAAGGAGGGGCGGAAATCCGATGAAAATGGATAAGATTGTTGAAATAACGCAGGAGTTTCCTAAGAAAATATCCAGAAGAAAACTGCTGGGCGGTGCAGCTACGGCAGCGGTGGCTATTATACAGACAGCCAAAGGGCAAACCATACAAAAGGGTATTGCGGAAAATGTTGTTGATGACCCCACCAAAAAATTAGGTGTCCTTGCGGGTGAAGTCGGAACGCGCTCGCCTTTTGTGAAATCTGTTAAAAAGTTTTCTGATATTTCGTCGAGGTCGCCACTGCAGGATTTTTACGGAATGATTACCCCATCAGACCTACATTTTGAACGTCATCATGCGGGCGTGCCAGCCATTGACCCCACCAAACATGAATTACTCATTCATGGATTAGTAGAAAAACCATTGGTTTTTACCGTTGCTGACTTAAAGCGTTTCCCTTCTGTTTCGCGCATTGCTTTTTTAGAATGTTCAGGAAATTTCAGAGGAGGAAAAGAGAATCTTACTCCACAGGATATTTGTGGACTAACCAGCCAGAGTGAGTGGACAGGTGTTAAACTTTCAACGCTTTTCAGAGAAGTGGGGGTGAAACCCAATGCCACGTGGTTTCTGGCTGAAGGTGGCGATGCTGCCGTAATGACCCGTAGTATTCCTGTAAAAAAAGGATGGGACGATGCTATAGTGGCTTATGCTCAGAATGGAGAGCCGATCAGACCAGAGCAGGGTTTTCCTGTCAGGCTTTTCCTGCCCGGCTGGGAGGGTAATACCAGTGTCAAGTGGCTCCGCAGACTGGAATTATCAGATGCTCCATACTATACCAGAGAAGAAACCTCCAAATATACCGAGCCCATTAAAGACGGGAAATACAGGATTTTCAGTTTCGATATAGATGCGCGCTCTATTATTACTTTTCCGTCGTATCCGCAAAAAGTTGAAAAAGGCTGGATAGAGATTCGGGGGTTGGCCTGGTCAGGCAGAGGGAAGGTGATTAAAGTTGAAGTAAGCACCGATGCCGGTAAAAACTGGCAGGCGGCACAGCTCAACGAACCTGTTTTAGACAAAGCACACGTGCAGTTCAGGCATTTATGGCATTGGAAAGGGCAGGAAACCGAGATTTTAAGCCGGGTAACTGATGAAACAGGCTATACACAACCCACATTAAAGCAGTTATTTGAGGCCAGAGGCAGCGAAGGTGGCTACCACATGAACCCGGTTACAGCCTGGCAAATTAAACCAGACGGACGTGTTTTGTTTAAACCGGAAACACTCCGTTAGAAATATTCATGGTATTTGTTTGTATTTAGTGAAGCCAAATTCCTTATTCAATAACCGGAAAATGTATCTATGAAGATAGAATTTATCGTAAACAATGAGCCAACCTCGGTAGAAGTTGACCCCGACGCAACCATTATGGGTTAACAGAGATGTACAGAACCTGAAAGCCACCAAAAACGGTTGTGGTAAAGCTTGATTTGGCGCCTGTACCTTCTCTTAAAATTTGTAGTTCAATATGAAACCGTATAAAATCACTATTTTCTGAAATAATAATCTGCAAGCGCGTTTGCAATTGCACGTGGATTTGCTTCGTCTGTATTGGTTAAAATAATAATTGAAAGCCCGTCATTTACAAAGCGTGCAAACACAGACCTGAATCCAATATTTGAACCACCATGGATAATTAATTTATGCCCTTTGTATTCATCTATTAACCATCCAAAACCATAGTATTCTTTTGATTCAGCCCTGGCGGTAGTTTTAATGAATGGGTCCCATAGCTTTTCCCAATTGGCTTTTTTAAGAATAATATCCTTTTTGCTTAATACCTTCTCCCATTTAATCATATCAGAAGAAGTAGAAAGAAATCCGCCACTCGGCCTAATACCAAGCATGGCTGTTGCATTAATCAGGGTGTCGCGTTTATGCATATAACCGGCAGCGCGATTTGGGATAATCCGATAAAAATCTGTCAGGTAGCTATGGGTCATGCCAGCAGGTACAAATAATTTTTCATGGATGTAATCCTGCCAGGGCTTGCCACTAACCTGTTTAATAATTTCAGCCAGCATAAAGTATGCTAAATTACAATATTGGTATTTTTCACCGGTTTTAAAAACCAACGGTAAGTTATAGGCAGACCTGATTACATCTAAATCAGGTTGGATTTTAAAATTGTCGTAGGCCGGCGCTTCTCTTTGCAGGCCCGATGTGTGCGACATCAGGTGTTTAATTTGGATAGGTCGCCAGGTATCCGGCGCATCCGGAAAGAATTTATGCACCGAATCCTCAATGCTTAGTTTTCCTTCTTCCACTAATTTCATGACAGCGGTTGTAAAAAACTGCTTACTAACCGACCCCAGCCTGATTACCGTTTCAGAAGTAACCGGTGCATTTAACTCTACATTAGCCAGCCCGTAGCCTTTATTTACAATGGCCTTACCATTTTTTATAACAGCCAACGAAAGCCCAACAATTTTTTGCTTCTCCATCATCTTTTTGACGATGATATCAGTACTATCAATCTGCGCAAATGAGAAACAGGGAAGAAAGACAAAAAGCAGGAGTTTTTTCATAACATGGTAATCGTTTATTGTTCCGGTGGTTGTTTATTTCAAAACCTGCTAAATATAAGAATTATATGTGAATTAGAGCAAGAAGGAAGCACGCTTAGGCTCAAAAACGTGAATTTTATACTTTAGATATGTAAAACAGTGAAGCCCGGGTTATCAGAAACCAGATGAGTAGTGAGTAGTGCAGATTATGGTGTAGTTGTATATTAAAACCACCCAGTGGCGTTTGCAAGCCATTACCCAACAACGAGCATATAATTATAAAATTGGCGGGTATTTGTGGTAATAAAATAGCCGCACATTCTTTAAATCAGCTTTAATCTGGTGAACTTGCTTTTTTTACTAAACGCTGTTTCTATATATATCGAAACCTTCACTCTCAACGCCTTCAGAACGGAAAAAATCAGCGAAATAATGCGAAATAGTTTTCATTTAAGAAAACTTTCAATATAAATCTGATGGCCTAAAATCCAATAATCCTTTTTCCGAAAATCGCACAAAACAAAGACCCGGATTCCTTAAATAGAGAATCCAGGCTTTTGCAGTCTGGATTCCCCATAAAGATTACCCTTTTTACAATTACCAAGGGTGGCCAAATTATACTAAAATTTATTATATACTTTGATGCAGCGAATCGTTATGAAATACAATTTATCGGTGTCAGGTTTAAACAGTACATTTTAGTTTTTCTTTGGAAAATTAAATAAAGTTGAGGTGAGAATGGGCACAAAGAAAATTGCAACAGTTAGAACTGAAATGCCTATATCTGCGGCGTGACTGCCTAAAAATTTACTGATTGCACTTGTGGGGTAAAGATGCTCATATAGAGATAAAACAAGTTTAATACCTAAGATACCAATTACAATAAAAGCAGCCCCTTCAAGAAAATCATATTTTTCCATCAATTTTACAAACCACTGAGCTATGAATCGCATTGCCAAAATTCCGATAAAAACACCGGTACAAACCAAAATAATGTTCGGTGTGAAAGCTACAGCTGCAAATACGTTATCAATAGAAAAAGCCATATCCATTAATTCAACCATGCAGACCGTTGCCCAAAAGTTACCTAGAGAACCAACTGTAGAGCGGTATAGCCAATTGCCTTTTTTATCAATAATATCATCTTCTTTCGTTTCGGTTTGTTTTCCTTTCCACCAATCCCACACTAAGTAAAGTAAATATACGCCACCAAGAGGTTTTAACCACCAAATGGTAATTAAAATCGCTGCAAAAATCATTGCTAATCCTCTGAAAATGTAAGCGCCCCAAATCCCATATTTTAGTGCTTTGTCTCTTTGTTTTTCTGGTAAATCCATCACCATTGTAGCCAAAACTGCCGCATTGTCGACCGAAAGTAAGCTTTCAATAATAATCAGATTTCCAATAATTGCCAATGATGGGAGTGGGTTATTAATAATTTCTTGCCATAAATGACTGGTGTTTTGGAAAAAATCGTTCATTCTTATTTTTGTATTATAGTTATTAATTTATTCTGATAGTTATTATTCCGCTTTAAGTTGTACATCAAAAGTATTACAGATTAACAGTTTATGGCCAAGGCCTGAAGACCCAAGCAATGTAAATTATAGCCACTATTCAGAATGGCAGGAATATAAATAGTGCTTAACGATAATGTTTGAGCTGTTTTGGAGAATTACCGGTTCATTGAACAAAATTTTATTATCTTCAACATAACTTTTTAAGGCATTATTTGAATGTGACCCAGATTGTAGCGTGTTTCTAATCATAAAATAAATAGAATTATTTATTTGCCATAGTAATAAGAACTACACGCCCCCCCTCTTCATTTGAAAGTAAAAGTCTCTTACCGTCAGTTAATTCAACCATAGAATTGATCGGGATTAATTTATCTTCAGTCAAGTCTTTTAAGGAAGTTAGTTTTTGATTGACCAATACCCATTTGCCATTATGAAAAGTAAAATAACCAAGAGGTACTTTTTGTGCATCAGTGAGTTTTTCGTTACGGATAATATTTCTATTTACATGCCATTGAAACAAATATTGGTTATGATAAACCATCAGGCGATGATTTTCAGGCTTCCAGACTGCAGGCTTAAACTGATAATACAAATCCAGAACAGGCAAGGTACCTTGGTGGTAAGTTCCGCAGAAAGGGCATTTGGGTTTGTTAGTATTATTAAAAACGTACCATTTCTGCTCACAGGCAGTATTACTGCATGGTTGCATTAAATCGGTTGTTTTTAATAATGCCTGTTCCCATTCATCGGCGGTTGGTCTTTGCATTGGATTATGTAAACCATCAATAAATGCTTTATCAAACAGAGTTTTCAAATATGGGCCGGTGATAGTGTAAGGTAATTGGGAAACATCCGCCCAAAACAAATCCCATTTAGATACCTGGTCTAATTTAGGCCGATTTGCCTTATCTGAGGGATGCTCAATAAATAGTGCTTTCTCACCCATTGACAGCAAGTCGTCTTTTTCTGTATCTAAATCATGTACTTTGCCACCTTTTAGCGGATGGCGATGTAATAAATACATATAGATCAGACAAGCGAGCGCGTGTAAATCTGTTTCTCGTTTAGGGAGTTTCCGGTTTGGGTCAGATTTGTTAAGATGCTTAGTGGCCAGTACTTCAGGCGCAATAAAATCAGCAGTACCTATTACTTCTGCCGGAAATAAACCTGGCACAACTAAACCATCCAAATCAATCATGCACGCCGATTTTGATACGGGGTCTACCAGTACATTATTATAAGATAGATCAGAATGAGATAAACCCATTGAGTGCATTTTTTTTACACCACGGGCAATATTAACGCTCACCTGAAAATAACTCATCCAGTTTCCCAGCTCAGACTCATCCAAGCTAAGTGGAAATTTTTTATTTCTAAACTTCGCACCTGCAAACCATTTTCCATTTTTCTCTTCTCCTTTTATCAAATCACTTGAAACATATCCTTTTTTGAAAAAGAACTTTGGCTTATAAATCGGAACAATAATCCCCAGTTTGCCATCAAATTCAATTACGTCGGTAGGCCAACGATATATTTCTTCCAAATAATAATCACCTGCCTCTTTTTCTTTAATCTGCTTATAATATTTGTCTGTAATCCGTATGAGTCTTTCTCGTTGGTTAAAATCCTGTTTATCTCTAAAAATGGCCACTACATATTTTCTGTCCGGGCTAAAGTAAACATCTTTTACACCACCTCTTTTGGGTTCGCCATCAACATACTGATATGTTTTTGTGGCATCAATTATTGATTTTACTGTAATAATATTACTCATATTTTTCTTTTAAAATATTATTGCCAAAGTTCTATCATCGTGGTTACCAGGACTCCAGAAATCTAACCATCTGTTTAATGTCTCGGCAATCTTGTTATTATCGGCTTGAAAATCAACTTTTAAGTTTTCATCGTTTTTGCCATCTAAATCCAATAAAAACTCTTTCCATTTATCAATTTTTTCGAGATTAGCTTCTACCACAAATTTTGGGTCATAAATTCCATCTGTCATTAGCATCAGAAATGAAAAATCTTTAATGATTTTTACGTTAAATCTTGAACTCATTTTTTCAGAACTAAAAATTTCTGGCATAGTTATAAAACGAGTTCCACCGCCGTATTCTCCTACATCAAGCCAATTAAGTAATGAAACTTCAGAGATTTCTCTGTTAAGTAATGCAATTGGGCAATCTCCCACACCAAAAGACAGGATTATATATCCTTCTGGTATCTTCCTGAACAAGCTAAAAATAAGAGTTGTATGAAAGTCCTTTAAATTATTTTCAGTGGCCTTTGCAAAACTTA
This sequence comes from Emticicia sp. 21SJ11W-3, assembly GCF_024138715.1. Taxonomy (GTDB): domain Bacteria; phylum Bacteroidota; class Bacteroidia; order Cytophagales; family Spirosomataceae; genus Emticicia; species Emticicia fluvialis. The sequence goes on along the minus strand of NZ_CP092074.1, from coordinate 3,542,906 downwards.
CAATTTCGTTATGAACATAAAGTGTAATTTTATATAATTCTTGGATTATTTTTCTTTTTAAGTCCTGGGGTACTTCTGTAACTCCTCGGGTATTTTCACTTTCAAAAAAAGCATTTATCTCTGAAACCAAATCTTTTGAAAATTGTGTCTCAAAAAACTCTATTGTTTTCTGACACGCCAGCTTCGAGCCTTGCCTTGAATACTTTGCAGAACCCGCTCCATCAGCTACGGTTACGATACTCCAATCGTTTTCCTCAAAATGCTTAAACGCATAATCATCATCTCTGAAGGAACCAACATTTGCATGAGAGCGCCCTCTTTTTGATGCCACAACCAAATGTCTATCACCTAATGGAATTAATTCGTTAATATTATCTTCTTTCCAAAAGAGTGCATTCTTATCGCTTTCAATATTTTTCCAAAGTGATTTTGGATCAGGGTTGATAACAAGAGAAACAATCTTTTCGTTAAGAAAAGAGTCGTCAGCTTCTCCTTTTATTCTGAACTTCATTTTTATTTTTAGCTCGCCGCTTTGACTGGGAATACCAGTAATCCATTCAGTTTTGTCGCTGTATTGTAGATTTAAGTTTTCAAGTCCTTCAAATTCTAAATATGCAATATCTCTCCATTGCCATTTTTCGATTTCTATTTTTGCAGAGTACGCTTTACCTACCGTTCCGTTCGGAATAGAAATAACCTGACTTTTAATATCGTCAATTCTATTTTTTAAAAGCCATTTATCCATTAGCAATTGTTGGGTTTCTTTTATTTGATTAAAAAGATTAATGTTAGTTTCATCATTAACAAATTCATCCAGAAGCAAGGTTTTATTAGAAGAAATTGAGAGTTTATGTTTTTCTAAAATTGCTTTAATATATGCTTTAATTTCTGACATCTTTCTTTTGGTTTATCCTTGAGTTCTGTTTACATCAAAGTTTGCACCACCATATCCATACGTTCCAGTCATATTGCACCAAGGACAAGTGCTGACTTCTTCAGATCCAACACAATGAATTTTGCCACACACACATAATGCAAAGGCAAATTGATTACCACAGCAAGGGCAAGTAGGAGCACCTATCAATTCGCTTGTATTAATTTTTAGATTGGCATCATTTCCATCTGATAATTCATAATATGTGTTATCCAATTGAAAAGCACCAACCAATCGATAACTTACGGTTTGATAATTTAGTCCAGCAAAACCAGAGTTATTAATAACTTTTTTATACTTCATTAGGTAAGGGCGTTTTGTGTTCTGACATTTGCCTGACAGCACCACAAAATTATTATCTACATAGGTACGAGATGGTTTTGATTTAGACAAATCGATTTTAGTAACTATTTCTTCGTCTAGTTTCGATAACTCAAATCCAGATGTATTTTGTTCAACCCTTTCGCTACTTGTCTTGATAGAGTCAGTTACCCATTTGAAAAACTGTTTATAAGATTGAGCATCAGTGTTTTTAAATAAAAGTACATTCTCTGTCAATTCTCCCAGAAGATTTGTGTTGTTTTCATCTCCAAACGAAATAGCAACCATATTGGCCGTTCTTGCCCAATTTTGCTTCCATTCAGCAATGGCAGCAGATGTATCATCAGTTGGCACACCATCGGTAAACAAAAAGACTATTGGTTTCCAATCTCCTTTACGTTCATAAGTTGTTTTTACTATATTAGTACGGAGTTCAAACATTAAATGCCCCAAGCCTTTGCTCAATGAAGTTCCGCTACCAATTGGAAACTTTGGAGGGTAAAAATTTACAATTTCTTGTAATGGAACAATTGTTTTTGGTTGCCCGGCAAAGACTATTATCGAAACCCAAACCGTTTCAATTGAATAGGGGTCTGCCTTAAGTGTCTGAATAATAGTAGCTATACCCTCTTCTACCTGCTGAATTTGCTCACCTACCATTGATTCAGAGATGTCAATTAAAAAATAAATGGGTAGTCGTCTCATGTTGTCAAAAAAAGTTGTTTAGTACCAAAAGTATAATCAATAAAATTATTTGCGTCATATCAAGCGACAAACCATTGCCCACTTTGAATGGCCTTATGAATGATTTTAAACCATTTAATATCGGACTGAAAATCTTCTCAAAAAAAATAAACACACCCAGATAACTATTGCTTAACTTGTCCTTAAATGGTAGTAGTTTTGAAAAAATAAATAAGCCTGTTATTAATACATTTAGAAATAGTTTTATTAGCATCTGAAGGTTGGGTTAGGCTATTTTACTTAAATGGTTTATAGAGAATTAAAGATGTTCAGGGAAATTATAAATCAAATCACCAAATTTATTTCACTCGGAGGTGGTGGTAAGGCCACGCTTTCGCCGGTTCCTTGACTTTTATTGCCCTGCTCAATAGTTTCTGAAACCCATTTGAAAAACTGTTTCAATGTTGTGCTATCTGCATTATCAAGATGAACCACATCGGGTGTTAATTCTTTCAACAGGCTGTCATCTGCCATTGACCCAGCCGCACAACAGACAATCGCTCCAAAGTTTAAAGATTTTATTTTAGGAATCATTTCTCTATACAACATCAAGTCATTAGGCTTACCATCAGTAAAGATAAACAATAGAGGTTTCCAATCTCCTTTTTGAGTTTCAGTGCCTTTAATTACTTCTTTTTTCGTTTTTTCATAGAGCATCTCAAGTGCTTTCCCAGTATGGGTTGGCCCACTTTGAGGGCAAGTTATTTCTGGCAACTGGAATAAAGCCAACTCAGTAAGCGGCATAAGTTCTTTTACTTCTCTATCAAATGTTATCATTGATAGCCAAAGCGAATCTAATGCCTGTGCATCTGACCTTAAGGCATTTAACATTCCGATAAGTGCATTGTTTAATGCCTGGATTGGCTCACCATACATTGACCCTGAGGTATCTAACAAAAAATAAACGGGGAGTCGTCGCATTGTTAATAAAAATTAATTTCGTTCTTCACAATCTAAAAAATGTCTGAAAAACTAAATTGTGCCGGAAATTTCGTGATTATAAATTTGTGATATTATTCCAGCACAATTGTTTTCGTAAAATAAAATTTAAACAACAATGTTCAGCTCTGGCGGCGGAGGGGGCAATTCATTTAAGCCGGTAACTTCTTTACCTGAATCCTCCACTTTTGTAGAAGAAACACCAATTGATGCTGTTACCCATTGGAAAAATTTAGCAATACTTTGCCCGTCAGCAGTATCTAAACTTACAACATTTTCAGTAATTTGTCTTAAAACCGAAGTGTCTACCCCGCTACCAGCGGCACAAGCAACAGTGTATGCGGTTTTTCTTTTGCTGAACTCATTTAGTCCACTTTTCCAATCATCAGTAGGTACACCATCTGTCATAATAAACACTAGAGGCTTCCAATCACCTTTACTTTCGGTTGTGGTTTTGGCAACTTCCTTATCAATACAAGCAGCCACTAATTTTAGTCCTTCACCTAGAGCAGTGGTTCCGGAGGCTTTGATATCTACCATTTGAAAAGATGCTAGATCAGTGAGTGGAATGATTTGCCTAGCAGAACTATCAAAAGTAATAATACTAAGAAAGGCTGTTTCTATTGCTTGTGGATTTTGACGCAATGAACTTATCATTATCTGGACACCATTTTTTACTGCTTCAATTGGCTCGCCACTCATTGACCCTGAAGTGTCTAATAATAAATAAACGGGTAGTCTTCTCATTGTTATTGGATATTGTAAGGGCAACTCGAAGAGTTTCCTTTGTTTAAATTTAAGTTATTGTAAACTGAGCTTCCAGTTTGCAACGACGTATCATTTTCTAAAGCATTATTTTACGTGTTCGTTGCATCGTTTAGATCATTTTGCATTAAGTTAAGACATCACTTCTGAGGTAATATCTCTTATGCCGCCTATGTGTTCTATTAAAGCACCAATGGTGTAAGCGGGTACCCATAGCATATCCTGCCAGCCAGGTAACAAATTCATGTTCATGAATCCTGATCAATATTTAGCCGGATTTTTACCTGCCCAGATAAAATATATGTCGGAACTACGTCAAGGTGTCATTATAAAGAAGGAAACTGTAAATGGATAAAGCACAAATTTTCTACCATGGTTGAAATAGGATTTAATTTGACCAACCGATAAACCTTCGATATTATTTATTTGGCTTGACATACTAAACAGGGCTTTAATTTTTCTTTAACAAATAGCATCACATAGGATATGCTATTTGTTATAAATAACTCTTTATAATGCGATGAATAGTCTGTCCTAAAAATATATCTTCGGTAGGGTCTCCAATAGCATTAAATTTCCATTCACTACCTTTCTTATAGAGTTTCCCCATTATAATTGATTTTTTGCCCGAATATTGATTTTCAGCACTTACGTTATAAGAAGCAAAAACTTCTTTTACAAATGTTGGAGTTCCTTCATACATACGAATTTTTGAGTATGGTATTTGCGAAAAGTCCTCTTTACCTGCATTATTTAAGAAGAAAAATATTTGGCTCACATTTGCGGCAATTTTAGATAAATCAACGGTTATGATTTCGTTATCCAAGCCATCATCCCCACCGGTATCTCCTGCCAAATCATCTCCGGTATGTCGTAACGCATTATCTACGGTTTGTAATTTTCCTTTTGGTAATCCAAATTTTTGCAAAACTTCAACACGATATAATGGTGAATAAAGGTGGTCGCAAAGGTTATTCTGATTGTCAAACAATATACAACTCAAATCTAAATCTACTTTTTCTATCGTTTTTTTATCTCCAAAAAAGCCCTTCTTTATTGTCTCAATTGCACCCCAGTTTACGCCGACACAAAAATTAGTAAGTGTTGAGCCATTTTCTTTTCTAAGGTCAATTCTTTGACCTTTGGTTAAATTAATTGCCATTGTTTTATTAGTTATATTTATTTAAAAAGTCTTCTAGTCCTCCTTTCATACCAGTGCCTACTGCTTCAAACTTCCAATCGTTGTTGCGTTTATAGATGCGTCCAAATTCTACAGCAGTTTCTACAGAAAAGTCTTCTTCTAACTCATATTTTAAAATTTCAACATTATCGGAGTTGAAAATTCTAACAAAAGAGTTACGGATTTGTCCAAAATTCTGTCTTTTGCTCTCTGCTTCATGTATAGTTACAACGAGGCAAATTTCATTTGCATTGGGATCAATTTTTGACAAATCAACTTTAATTTGTTCATCATCTCCGTCTCCATCTCCATCAGTATTATCGCCAGTGTGTTCTACACCGCCACAAGGTGTTTTTAAATTGTTATAAAAAACAAAATGATTATCAGAAAGTAATTTTTTGTTATCACCTAACACAAAAACAGAAGCATCTAAGTCAAAATTTGAACCTGTTGAGGAGTTGTTGGTATCCCATCCTAGACCGATGGTAAATTTTGGGGCGTTAATGTTTTCTCTTTGCCCTTTTTGAAGATTAATTGCCATTGTATGAAAGTTTATGATTATTAAGTAAAAACTTTTTAATATTATTCAAATTTGGTTTGTATGATTCAATTATATGGTAGCCGTTACCCAGTGCCAAATCGTACAAAAGATTAATAAACTCTGTAGTTTGCTCTTGTATAAATAAATTGAAAACAGATGGTTCGGTGTTAAGTATGTATTTTACCAGCCGTGTATTAAAATTGAAGCCTTCACTGTTAATGATACTATTCAAATGAAAGATTGATTTGACAAAATGGTAATTTAGAAAGTTTTCAATGTTTGGATGAATGTTCTTATTTACCAACTCAGCAAAATAAACCAGATACGTTTCATTGGTTAGATTATATTCTGTCAACATTCGGGTTATCATCATTTCATGGCTGCCAGTAATTCGGATATCATCCAGGAACAAAAGTGTTTTCCCTTTGATAAATTCTTTGTCAATATGAAAAGAATCATTTTTAATTAAATTTATTCTTTCTTCTGCGTTCAGTTCGCCATAATCCTCCTTGTATGTTATTGTGCGACTGACTTTGGTTTCCTGCACTACCTGAAAACCGTTTTCTGATAACCAACGATTGAGTGTAAATACGAACTGGTTTTTCATGGCAAAAGTGGCAGTAGGTATAAAAGAGTAGGGGCTCGAAATCACAACAAGCTGTTCCTTATTATATTTACAAATGAGCACTTGATTGATGAATTCAATTGCTAAATTTTTGCCAAATAATTTAGCGGCAAGATTATCACCAAACTTGAAACGGCTGTAGTCGTCAGGATTAAAACTAAAGCTGTCAATATCGGAGATTTTGTGTAGAGAGAATGAATGAATCATTTAATTCAGCAAATTTAAAATAGTTTTGTCATTTGAATTTATTTGAAAAACATTAACCCCTGCTAACAGACCACCTTCAATATCTGCCTTAGGGTTATCGCCAATATGAATAATGTCGTTTAATTTTATTGGTGACTCGTTGTGACTATCAAAAGCAGTTTGTATCATTACATCAAAAAAAGAACGATTAGGTTTTGATAAACCAACTTCATCTGAATAAAGTTGAAAATCAAAATACTGAGCAATTTGAAGCTTTTCTAATACTCTGCGTAACGTTTGGCCTTTTATAAATGCTGTGTTGCTTAAAATTCCAATGGTACTTATATTTGATTCCTTTATTCTTTTTAGTATTTCTGGTGTTTCGTTGCTATATAGAATTGGCAGATAATTAAAAACCAGAGTCTCCATTTCCTGATATAACTTTTCTAAATTAATGTCTAAAAAAGCAGCTGAACCATCATTTATCAGATAAATAACCATTAAATACATCTCATCAGCATCAATGTTTTTACCTGTTTTTTCATTAATAGCGTTGCATATAATATCTACGTGCCTAAATATTTTCTCTATTTCTTCAATACTTTTTTTGGGGCTGAAATTAAAGTTTCTGTAAAAAAATAAGGCTCTTTCTTTCTTAAAATCAGGATTAGATTTGATAAGTGTTAGCCACAGGTCAAATGAGTAATGTTTATAAAGTTGCATTAAAGAAAAATTTACTTTCTAGAAATATATATGTCCTTTTAAAATCCCTACAAAATGGTCTGCTGAACGCGGTTCACCAATGGCAGAGTGCTTCCAATTATTATTTTGACGATAGGTTTCTTTAAAAATCATTGAACGCATTCCGTTACATTAAAAACTATTTGAAATACTGTAAAGCACAATTTTCTTACTATTTGTATCAGATGATTAAATAGAATCATTATCTAAACTACCCTAATGCCAGCTTTTTAGATACCCTTGATAGATACAGAAAATAAACATGAATGTAATTTACCTAACAGGAGCAGAATTCAGTTTTACAGTTATTTGCTCGTCATTCAATCTCATTTGCCATTCAAATTATCTCTAGTTTGTACAATTAGTTTATCATCGGTTTTTGGTTTTACATCCCTGCCTAAACCATTAATGATAAAAGTTGAGACGAATGTTTTTTACTATGTCATTTTTTCATAAGTCGATAATTTGACCTTCTACCAGGTTTAAAACCACGATTTATTTTGAAATAATGAAAAGCCGAGTAAATCTTTCATGAACTATTTTGTACTAAGGATTTCTTTTTAACTGTTTGAAAATCCTTAACTCTTGACCATCGATTTCAATATGCTCGCCAAAATTTCAAATAGATTGGTGAAATGTTTATTATCTAAAGTATTGTTTACCGCAAAATCAATGTGTACGGCAGTTTTTTTTGGTAAGTCATACCACTGCTTTATTGGCATTGATACCACAGCCAACTTTATAATGAAAATCTGCCACTCACTTGCCAAAACCGAAACCTCTAAAGAAGAACCTGTAATAGCTTCAACTATTTCTTTTTTTACTGTTTAGCTACGCTGAGTTTAACCAATACTAATTGCTTGAAAATTTAATTTTTTTAACATTGATTGAATTGCAACAAAGAAAGAATCGCTTTGGTCTTCATTAAAACCTGTCATCACAAACACTGGTTTAGCGTTCAATTGTGGGCAATTACTTTCATATTTTAACGCTAAACCTAGTTAATGTCAAATATTCTATCGTTGCAAATTTTAATTTACTTTACTATAAAATTTAAAATTGGGAAGATTTGCTCAGTTAAATTATTTATAACCGGCAAAGCAATTTGATAATAGAAATTTTAATGTTGCTTAAGTTTCTGTTTTCCAGATGTTTTAAGAACTGTATTACGGTTAAGTAGTAATTTTAGTCAACAAGCTGGTCTTTTTTCCATTAAACGATTTTGGGCAGTTTCTTCTAATCATCAATTAGTCACAAAGTTGATAGAAGAGAATTTCTATTCTATTTATTACTTTTTATTACATTCTTAAAAGTTTTATATTGTGGTTTATAATCGATTTGGTTACATCTGAACAGATTTTCTTTATCAATTTTATTACTATAGGTTATATCTAACAACAGAGAATTAAAATTTAAAGAGGCTTTATTTCTAATGATTGACAACTCTCAATATTGATTCTTATGTCTTTCAAATAATAAATATTTTGCACAGCGGCTCAGGTAAAATCAAACTTATTAAACACCTCACCAAGTTTACAAACGGTATGTAGACTTTATTCTTAATAAATTAAAACTTTTAACCGCGGTATTTTGCATTTGATACGCAATTACCAATAAGTAATTTACCTCGTAGAAACATTTATTTCTACTCTCAAACTAAACTAAGCTTTAATTTAGATATTTACCTATCAATTCGGTAAAATTATCATTGGGACTAGGATCACCAATTGCTCTAAATTTCCATGTGCCATCTTTACGATAAATCTCCGCAAAAGTCATCGAACACATCCCATTATAAGTAGCATCATTTGAAAGATTATAACGAGCTATTTCTTTACCCCTCGCATCTATCGCTCTTATGAAGGCATTATTAACCATTCCAAAATGCTGATTATTTAATCTTCCCTGGTAGATAGTAACTAAAATAACGATACTTTGATACTCAGAACTTAATGAATCTAAAGATACAATGATTTGTTCGTCATCGCCATCACCATCTCCTGTCCGGTTATCACCTGTTGATTTAATATGTCCGGATGGGTGTTTTTGATTGTTATAAAATATAATGTCGCTGCCTATAAAGTTAAATTTATTACCATTAAATTCAACCATTCTACCCAGATTTGCAATTTTCTTATTTGAATCTAGAACAAAAGCAACAACATCCAGGTCGTAATCCGAATTAGACGAATTTAAGTTCTTTTTACGAATATCCCAACCTAAACCAATAATTACTCTGGTCAAATCATATACTTCGCCTTTATCATTTTTTCTTAAGTCGATAGTTTGCCCTTTTTGAAGATTTATTGCCATACTTTTTGAAGATTTTTGTACTCTTTTGAATAGTTTTTTAATTCATACACTTAACAACCGCCAGGACTAAACCAATAATAGAAAATATGACTTTTATTATTGCGCCAAAGCCAACTTCTTCTTCGGCAGGCTCAGACTGCTGCGAAACTTGTCCATTTTGAGTACAATACGTAATAGTGGCGATGTCTAAAATATGCTGTGCTTCGGAAGGGCTTGCTCCTTTGGAAATCAATGAGTTGATAATACTTTCGTGAGGTAAGTCAGCAGCGTATAAAGAAATTGCAAATTGCAATAATGAATTGTTCATTTTTATTTATAGTAGGTTTTTTTATTTAATAATTTGCCCTTTAAAGTACTTAGCAAGAAAAAACGCCAAATCTTCTTTATAGCCAATACCAGATGCCTCAAACTTCCATTTACCTTCACGCTTATAAAGTCTGCCAAATTCTATACCGGTTTCAATCGAAAAATCTTCTCCAAGTTCGTATTTGGCTATTTCAGTACCTGTAGAGTCATCAACGATACGAATATAGGAATTTCGTACTTGTCCGAAATTTTGCTTTCTTGCAAAAGCTTCGTCAATAGTCACAATAAATAGTATTTCCAATATTCTATTGTCAATCTTATTTAAATCAATTTCAATTGTTTCATCGTCTCCTTCTTCACTATTTCCACCGGTAGGGTCATCACCTGTATGATGAATTGCTCCATCCGGAGAATCATTATTACCATAAAACACGAAAAACTCTTCTTCAGGAAGGAGTCTGTTTTTATCAATCGAGATTGCAGAGACATCTAAATCGAACTTAAATCCAGTACCTTCGTTGGGTGTCCAGCCAAGCCCAACACTAATTTTAGATAAACCAATATCTACTTTTTGTCCTTTTGTTAATGTGATTGCCATTCGAAATATTAATAGAACTTATATGATTGATTTAAAAGAATCGCAAAATATGAATTAATAAATATTTTTCAAGTTTTTGATTAAACAATTTTTTGTTAATTATTTACAGTGCTGAAACAACGGAATCCATTCAATTTTCAAGGTCTAAATAATCGATACAATTAGTTAGAAATGGACAATTGGTTGCGAGTTTAAATCTCTTTTACTCTTCTATGAAGAGACCTTTACTGCTTAAAATCCCAGGCAAAAATGCTCTGCCTGGTTTTATTCTATGCACCGTAAATTACCATGTCAATGTAAAGTTTATGGCGAAGTAACTCATGAGGCATACCTGTTTTTATTGGATAGGTTTGTATCAGCTAGCCAATTGTTTGGCTTTGCCTTTTTTAGTATAGGTATCCTTTCTGTTTCATCTGCAATAGCTACTAATTTCTTCTATGCTATGTGTTTTAGCTCTACCTTTTTTAAGCTGGTTACGAACTCTTTAATTTAGTGGTTTTATAGGTCTTTCATAGAAATATACGTTTGCCGTAACTCTACCTTGATTTAGTCAACTATTTTCAGGAATAGACGAATACCACTGGTTGAAAAAAGTACTTATATCCGGTTGCCTGCACATTGTGCCGGAGATAAATAACCCATACTGATGGACTGAGATTTAACTTCTTGAAATATACAAATAAGCAGAAACCTAAAAGCTAGTAGATTTTTTTTCATTATGATTGATAACAGAAATAAAAAGTTTGCAAACCCAAAGAGTAACTTTGATGCGAAATGTTTCAGGAATTGATATTTAGCAAATTACTTATTTTCAGAAGTATTTTTGTCCAACAATAAATAACATAAAGTCACAATGAATAAATATCTGCAATTTAAGTATGCCTGATGACATTTCAAAAAAAGAAACGATTAATCTGGAATTAAAATCTATCATTTCCTTTTTTATTCCTGTTAACGGTTATGTAAACTGAACTGTGTCATTTTAACTAAATTTTCACCTGACTCAGTTAAATTTACAGCCGCGTTTTAGGCTCCGGAATCCGGGGTTTAGTTTTTATAACTACTTATCCGCCAAGCCACAGTTTAAATTGCGGCATCCGGCTTCGGCTTACAATTACCTCTGCATTGCGATCACTCTTCAATACAATTTTGGCTTTCTCACTAAAGTACTTGTGTATACCTTCAATGCTGTTAATATGTATAATATACTGCCTGTTTACCCGAAAGAAAAAAACCGGGTCTAGTTGTTCTTCCAGCTCCTCAAGTGTGTAAGGGACAGCAATGGTTGAGCCATCAAGGAGCTTAAAATGTACTATCTTGTGTTCGAGAAAAATATAATCTATATCATTTACCGAAACTACCTTGTATGTTTCGCGATAATGCAACAGGAACCGGCTTTTATATGTTTTTTGCTGAGCTCGCAGAATATCAAAAATACCATTCACATCTTGCGCCGATAGTAATGAACGGTATTCGTTTACTTTTTCTATGGCTTCTTCCAACTCTTCTTTTGCCACAGGTTTCAACAGGTAAGCGGCACCATAAACCTTAAAGGCTCGCAAGGCGTATTCATCATAAGCTGTTGTAAAAATAACAGGCGACTCAATCTTTACTTCTTTGTATATTTCGAAAGACAAACCGTCGGCCAAGCGGATATCCATAAAAATCAGGTCCGGAGCCGGGTTGGCATTCAGCCATTCAATACTCTCCTGAACAGTAGGTAAAACCGCCAGTAAATGAGCATTTCTGGCTACCTTTTCTACCATGCTTTTCAGTAGTTCGGCATTGTGCTGTTCGTCTTCTATAATCAGGTAATTCATTGTGCAACCAATACATTTAACAGCGGCAGTTTTACTTCAAATGAAGACGCCGTTTTAGTGATTTCCGGTATTTTGCCTTCTAATAGCTGGTACCGTTCCATAATATTTTTTAAGCCCATTCCTGTACTTTTATAATCAATATTGATGGGCTGCAGGTTGTTTTTTACTACAATTTTACCATCTTCTGCGCTTTCAATAGTTAAATTCAAGGGCTGTTTAATGGTTGAAATATTATGTTTGATGGCGTTTTCGAGCAATAGTTGTAAGGTTACGGGTGGAATACCCTTTCTTTTATCTGAATCTGAAATATTGGCCGTTAAATGAATGGTTTCACCATGCCGTATCTTAATAAGATGAAAATAGGTTTCTAAAAACTTCAGTTCTTCTGTCAGAGGTACTACATCCGTTTTTCCGGTGGCCAGAATATACCGATAAACCTTTGATAAGTTAGCCAAAAATTCCTGCGCGGCTTTTTTGTCGGTTTCAATCAGTTGGGTTAGTATGCTAAAATTATTGAACAGAAAATGCGGGTCAAGTTGTAACTTGAGTATCTGCAATTCAGACTGAAGGGCATTTTCTATCAACTGATGAGAAAATAACTCCAATTTACTACTTTCAATCACTTTAGCTTTCCATTGTTCAAAGAAGTAATAAGAATGGTAAAAGCTGTTTACAAAAGCAGCTACTAGCATATTAACCACCAGATAACTTCTCAGACCTTGTTCGCTCTCTTTGATGTCTGTCGCTGTCTGCGGATAATTCCAATCATAAATCACGTTTTCAAGATATAGCAATAAGAACATACAACAGATAACCACCCCGGTAGTGATGAGAAAATGCAGAAGCATGTGATTTCTGAATACATTTTTTTGATTAATCCACCCGAAAATGAGTCTGATCATCCAGAACAGAATGCCGTACATCAAAATACCACCGGCAATGTTAAGGCCGATTTCAAACCATTTGGCTTCTACATAAAAATACCAACAACTACTTTTTGGGTTAAGAAGATACTGGATAAAATTAGCTAATGCCAAAGAAACCGGCACGCCACTCCAATGGAAAACACGTTTCCAGAAAAGGCTGCTGCGGGTTGTTTCCTGGTTCTCCATTTAATTTCCTCCTAAGGCTTTGTATGTGGCAATATAAGCATTTATTTCTTTTTGCGTAACAGTTATAAACGCCAAATTGGCTTGCAGGTAGCGTTGCTGTACATCCAGCACTTCCAGATAGTTGGCTTCTCCGGCCGCATAGAGCATCCGGGCATCAGCTATTGCCTTTTCCATAGCTATTTTGCGGTTGTTTACTTCTGCCAACTGCACTTTTATCTGGTCGATATGGGCCAGCGAAGTACTTACTTCTTCAACCGCTACCAGCACCGACTTCCTGAACTCATGCACGGCTGCTCCTTTTTGATGCACCGCCTGCTCGTATGCAGATTTAATATTGCGCCTGTTAAAAACCGGCTGGGTTAAACCTGCCGAGAAGGTTCCGAACAGAGAAGCGGGTACTGAAAACCAGGTACTTGCCTTAATTGCGTTCAGCCCACCTTGCCCCGTAACAATTAAACCAGGGTAAAACGCTGTTTTTGCTATGCCAATTCTTGCATTGGCGGCCTGTAAAAGTAATTCCTGCTGTTTTACATCAGGGCGGTTGGCTAACAATCCGGCAGGAATACCGGCATCAATATCTATTCTGAAGGCCCTGCCTTGCAATGCCCCCGGGCGCTGAATGTTACCCGGGTAATTGCCGCTTAAGGTTCGCAGGGCATTTTCCTGCGCCTGTATGCTGGCTTTTATTTCCGGAATTAATGCCCGGGTTTCTGCCAATTGTGCGGCTGATTGCTGTACTGCCAGCGAGGTGGCGTCTCCTACAGAGCATTGTGTTTTTAGTAAACCAAGTGTTTCCGTCATGGTTTTCTCCACCGCTTGCGTAATCCGTAGTTGTTCGTCAAGACCAAGCAGATTATAGTAAGCCTGGGCAGTAAGGGCCACCAATTGTACCCGTAAAGCCCGGCGGTTTTCGGCACGGCTCAGGTAATTTGCCAGGGCCTCTTCACGTTGTCTTTTAAGCCTGCCCCAGAAGTCAATATCCCACGATACAGCCGTGGCCAGATTATATTCTTCAAACAAAAGGTTGCCAGCAAAAGACCCCACCATACTGTTTTTTGAAATTCTTTGCGCACCCGAATTAATCTGCAGGTTAATATCAGGCAGATAATTGAGTTTTACACTTTTTAAGGATGCTTCTGAGGCCACCATCTGTTCTGATGCCACAAGTAAATCAGGATTGTTTTCCATCACCTGGTCAAGCAATCTTATCAGATACACATCTGAAAAAAACTGCTGGTAGGCGGGTAATTCGGCCACGCTGTCGGCTACTGATATTGAATTACCGAATGAGGCCGGAAGGCGCAGCTCCGGGCGGGCATAGTCTTTCGTTACCTTGCACGATTGCAAGACGCCAGCAACCAACACAATGGCTATGCTATATTTGATGAGTGTTTTCATTTTAGTTTGCTTGCCTGCTACCGGTTATTTTATCCTGCAGGTTCTGGAAAATCATATACAAAACCGGGATTATTATTATACCCAATATTACCCCACTTAACATTCCACCCGCAGCGCTGATACTGATAGACTTATTACCGATGGCTGTTCCGCCTTTGGCAAAAATCAACGGTATTAATCCGGCTATAAAAGCAAAAGATGTCATCAGAATAGGCCGCAGGCGTAATCGGGCACCGGCAATACCTGCATCATAAACAGACATCCCGGCTTTGCGTTGCTGAATGGCAAACTCAACAATCAGAATAGCATTTTTGGCCAATAGCCCTACAAGCATAATTAAGGCTATCTGCACATAAATGTTGTTATCAATACCTGCCAGCCTGGTAGCCAGAAATACCCCAAGAATACCGGTTGGCAGCGATAACATAACCGACAAAGGCAGCAGGTAGCTTTCGTACTGGGCAGCCAGCAGAAAGTACACAAATAATATGCTTAGCCCAAAAATAAACACCATTTGCGAACCTGAATTGCGTTCCTGAAGGCTCAGCCCGGCATATTCGTAACTAATACCTTTGGGCAGTTCTTTTTTCATTACCTCATCTATTACATCCATAATTTTACCACTGCTTATACCGGGTGCAGCATTCACATTTACGCTGATACTGTTATACAAATTATACCGGCTGATACCCTGTGGGCCATATACTTTTTTGAGTGTAACAAGCGTGGCAATGGGTACCATCTGGTTTAGGTTATTCCGTATCATGATATTGTTCAATGAAGATTCGTCTTTCCGGAACTCGGCCTCTGAGCGTACATTTACCCTGTACAACCTGCCAAAACGCACAAAGTCTGTTGTTTGCGACCCCGTCAGATAAAGCTCAAGGGCATCCATTACTTCTTTTGGGGTTAATGCCAGTTGTTGTGCCTTATCTTCGTTTAGTATCACCTCATATTGTGGGTAATCACTTCTGAATGTAGTAAATGCCGTACCAATCTCTGGCCGTCCGTTCAATGCCGTTATAACTTTTTGGCTGATGGATTCAAAGGCAGAAATGTTTCCTGAAGTCCGGTCCTGTAACACAAATTCTACGCCGCCCGCCGTACCAAAACCTTCTACCGCAGGGTTGCGGAATATAAGAATTTCGCCACGTATTTTTCCTTTCATTGCACTTTCTATTTTGTGCATCACCTGGTTAATTTCTGATGTTTCTCCGCGGTCTTTCGGGTTTTTCAAAGTAATAAAACCCATAGCGGCATTTGGCGAAGACCCCGAACTGAAAAGGCTGAAGCCCGTAACTGTGCTTATACTTTTTACCTCCGGCTGTGCCATTACAATTTTTGTGGCTTTCTCCATTTCTTTTGTAATAAACTGTAAATTGGCACCAGCCTGAAGGTTAACCACAAATGTCAGGTTGTTGTCATCTTCTTCCGGTACAAAGCCTTTCTGAGCTGTATTCATCAGAAAAAATGCACCGGTAGAAATAGCTACCAGCGCTACCACGGTTATCATTTTTCTTTTACCAAAAAACTTTACGGCCCTTATGTATTTATGGGTCAGTTGCTCAAAACCCACATTGAAGGCAACAGCAAAGCGCCGGGTAAAATTCTGTTTATCTTTGCCCGAATCATTATGTGTATTTTTCAATAACAAGGCGCATAATGCCGGGCTTAATGTAAGTGCATTTACTGCAGATATAAGAATGGCAATGGCAAGTGTGTACGAAAACTGCTTATAGAATACACCCGCCGGGCCTTCCATAAAGCCTACCGGAAGAAAAACTGCCGACATAACCAGTGTAATAGAAATAATGGCACCGCTGATTTCGCCCATGGCCGAGGCCGTGGCTACCCGGGCGGTGTCGCCGGTTTGCTGCATTTTGGCATGAACGGCCTCAACAACCACAATGGCATCGTCTACCACAATACCAATAGCTAACACCAGCGCAAATAGGGTTAATACATTAACAGAAAACCCAATGAGATAAATAAAAAAGAATGTGCCGATGATAGAGACAGGCACGGCTATGGCCGGTATAATGGTTGAGCGGAAATCCTGAAGAAAAACCAGCACCACAATAAATACCAGAATAAAGGCCTCTATTAATGTCCATTTCATCTGAGAGATAGAAGCATCCAGCCGGTCTTTCATACTTTGAATTATCTCGAACGAAATACCGTCAGGCGCTGTTGTCTGAAACTTTTTAAGCGATTTTTCTACCTCAATGGCAATGCTGTTGGCATTAGAACCACTGGCCTGAATCACTGCAAAAACTACCGAGGGTTTTTCGTCTGTAAAGGTATCGCTTGAATAATTGGAAAGACCAAACTCTATGCGGGCAACGTCTTTCAGCCTCAATACTGAACCATTGGTTTTTGAACGGAGAATAATCTGCTCAAAGTCTTCCGGTTTGTTTAACTTGCCTTTGTAGCGTAAAACATACTGTAAAGATGCGTCAGTTTCCTGACCCAGGCTTCCCGGCGATGCCTCAAAGCTATAGTTTTGTATGGCTGTCTCAACATCGGCAGGCACAAGGCCATAAGATGCCAGCTTGGCCGGGTTAATCCAAACCCTTACGGCATAGTCTTTTGCCCCAAACATATTCACGTTTCCTACACCGGGTATTCGCTTCAGCTCAGGAATAAGATTAATATTGGCGTAATTCTGTAGAAAAGCCTCATTGTATTTATCGGGTTTATTGCTATTGATGTTTACAATCATCAGATTACTGGTCTGCTGCTTGGTGGTATTCAGCCCGAGGCGAATCACCTCTGCCGGTAGTTGCGCGTTAGCTTGTGCCACACGGTTTTGCACATTTACAGCAGCCTGATCCGGATTAACGCCCTGTTTAAAGATGACGGTAATAAAAAAGCTGCCGTCGTTAGATGAGCCGGAGGTCATGTACTGCATATTCTCTACCCCGTTTATTGCCTGCTCTAATGGTGTAATCACCGAACGAATTACACTCTCAGCATTGGCTCCGGGATAAACGCCCGATACAAATACAGTTGGCGGCGCAATTTCAGGAAACTGTGTCATCGGAATCCTCAATAAACCCACTATACCTAAAAGAACCAGTATAATTGAAATAACGGTAGCCAGTACGGGCCTTTTTATAATCTTGTTTAACATTTTTTCAAATTTTAATTAACCCCTTTAGGTGTTATAATAGAGTTTTCAGGGATGCTCGCCAATTCATTGGCCACAATTCTGTCGCCAGCTTTGAAACCTGACTTCACAATGAAATAATCTCCTGATTTAACATAGTCTTTTAGCGCCACCCATTCCATTTTATTTTTACTATCAAGTAAGCCCACAAACAATTTGTCTTGCACCTCGTAAGTAGCCAGTAACGGAATTTTATAAACGTTTTGCAGGGTTGAACTTAACAATACTCTGCCTGTGTTACCGGTTCTGAGCAATGATTCAGGATTGGGGAAAGAAGCCCTGATTATAACCGAGCCGGTAGACTGGTCAAACTGGCCGTCCATCATATCAATTTTTCCGGAATGCCCGTACTTATTACCATCGGCGAGCAACAAGGTTAATTCAGGATAGCTTTTCAGTTTTTCAATCAGGGTTTTTCCTGGGCGCGAAGCATTGATTTTCAGTATTTCATTTTCAGGAAGCGAGAAGTAGGCGTAGATTTCATTTACCTGCGACAAAGTGGTTAATGCCTCAGAGTCGTTTGGTCCTACCAACGCGCCTGTACGTTTCAGGATTCTGCCAATGTAGCCACTGATGGGTGCTTTTATAATAGCAAAGCCAAGATTTATATCAGCAGACGCAACCAATGTTTGTTGTTGCTGTACGGCAGCCCTGGCGTTTTCGTAGTTGATTCTTGCTTTTTCGTATTGAAAATCTGCTACCACTTTGTTTTCGCTCAAAACTTTGTATTTGTCAAGTTCTAGCTGAGCCGCCGCCAGTTGTGCTTTGGCAATTAAAAGCGCCGCCGATGCCGTATTTTTCTGTTCACGGTAAATGCTGGCATTAATCCTGAACAGGGGCTGCCCTGCTTTTACGAAAGCGCCTTCGTCGACATATATTTTTTCTATGTAACCGCTTATCTGCGGGCGGAGTTGTACGTTTTCCTTACCCTGTAAACTGGTTGGATACGTTTGATTGACCAAGGCTTCGGTTGGTTGCAGCACGATGATTTCAGCCTGTATGTTTTTCGATTCGCTGAGGGTATCATTCTGGTCTTTTTTACAGCTTTGAAAAAGCATCATAAACACAAAAAACAGCGCTAAGCATCTTTTGATTTGGGGCATCAAAAACTTCATTTTTTCTTCGATTTTAACTAATTCTTTTATCAAAATTAGCGTATCTATAACCTTGCCATTGTGTCATTCTGACTGAAGTGAGGAAAATCGGAACTGAAATGCAGAAATCCGGCTTCAAGGTTAAAGCCAGCCGCTTGAATACTGGTAAGTTTAAGTACGTCTTTATTGAGCAAAGTCAGCTAAAATCATTTCATAAATCAATTACCATAAACCAGAAATTATTTGTTTTTAGCGGCGTATGGGTATCTATAAAATGTAGAGTTTCGGTTGTTAGAAAACCTGGCTGTACGCCAGGCATGAAACTATCCCCCCTCAATACACAACTTTTTCCAGTATTTTTGCGTTATAGTATTAAATCTGCCGGTTTAGATTCTTAATTAGTATTCTCTAGTTGCTCTCTCTTTTTTTATTGTTGTATATACGGCATGCAGCACTTTACCCCAAGTTCTCAGCATGAATCAATTTGCCGTATCCCTGCCTGAAGTATTGTACTCAGATTTTCTCAACCGTTTCAAAACTTCGCTTTCTTCTCTTTTCAAAAGAGAAAATATTGACCAACTCAGTCTTTCAAGAGGGTTGCCTCCGCATGTCTGGAAAGAAATCATGAATCTAAAACCTTTGTCGGTTGCTATTCCGAAGATGTTCGGCGGCAGAGGCACAAGCGTAAAAGAATGCCTGGGCATTTTATCAGCGGCATCTTATGAGTCGCTATCCTTGTCTTTAATATTCGGTATCAATATAGCTTTGTTTTTAGAGCCTGTTGCCAAATATGGCAATGAGCTGATAAAACCTGAAATTTTTGAGCACTTTCTTAACAAAGGCGCCATGGGTGGTTTAATGATAACCGAGCCCGATTTTGGTAGTGATGCCCTGAATATGAAAACCAGCAACGAACTGAAAGGCGACTCTTACCATATCAGCGGTACCAAGCATTGGCAGGGGCTTACCGGAATGGCCGATTATTGGCTCATTACATCAAGAAATTTATCGCCGAGCGGTAGCTTGAACAGAGACGTAGATTTTTTTATTGCCGATACCCACCATCAGGAACAGAATGTGAAAGTGCTGGAATATTACGATAACGCCGGCTTAGATATGATTCCTTACGGATTGAATAAAATAGATATTGATTTGCCGCTGCAAAATAAACTGATACCAGAAACTACCGGCCTGAAAATGATGCTCGATACGCTTCATAGAAGCAGGTTACAGTTTCCGGGCATGGGCATGGGTTTTCTGAAACGCATGATGGCCGATGCCATGCAGCATTGTAATGACAGAATAGTAGGCAGTGGTAATCTGTTGTCTTTAGACCAGGTGCAGTATCAGCTTTTAAAAATGCAGTCGTATTATACTTTGTGTTCGGCCATGTGTGCAAAAAGTTGTTCGGTAAGCGGAATTGAAAACGATGTAGCCGCCAGCGGTTTGCAAGCCAACAGCATGAAAGCACTGGTAACTGACATGATGCAAGAGTCGGCACAAATAAATGTGCAGTTGTTTGGGGCCAAAGGTTACCGGAAAAGCCATATCGGTGGCAGGGGAATTATGGATAGCCGGCCGTTTCAGATTTTCGAGGGTTCAAACGAAATGCTTTATACGCAGATTTCAGAAGCGATTCTGAAGGATATGAAAAAGAAAAAAACTGAGCATTTAGGAAGCTATATGTACGAAAACGAACTGACTGCAGATGCCGGAAAAATATATGCCGAAGAACTGAATTTCAGTATCAGCGGCACGCTGCCACAGCGCAAAATGGTTGACCTCGGTAAAATTGTGGCCAGGGTTATTACGGTTAATGATTTGCTGAAACTGAATGATACAGGTTTTAACCAGGCCCTTACAGATAATTGCATTGAACTGGTAAAACATGAAATAGGTGTGCTGCTGGCCTCTATGAGCCGGCATAAAAACATACAGGCTGCTGATGAAATTGCCGGCAACAGCGACTGGATGGCCTTTGCCTGATTGGTTTATAAGTAAAAGACTTTTTTATTTATAACCTGAGCACGCTTAGATTTACCACACAATTAAAAAATGAAGAAAAAAATTTACCTTTTGCTATGGACAATCCTGGTGCCGGCGTTAGCATGGCTGGCATATTTCGGGCATACCTATTTTGCCAATAATTATTATTCAGGCCTGCTGGCTTTGTTACTGACGGGTAGCGTTTTAGCGGCAGTGCACCACTCAGAAGTGGTTGCCTACAGGCTGGGTGAACCTTTCGGTACATTACTGCTGGCCTTTGCCATAACCGTAATTGAAGTAGCCCTGATAATTTCTATTATACTGGGCGCCAAAGGCCTCGAATCTATTACGCTGGCCAGAGACACCATCTTTGCCGCCGTTATGATTATTCTAACCGGTATTATAGGCGGGTGCATCATTGTAGGGTCGCTTAAATACAGAGAGCAGAGCTTTACGCTTCAGGGTGTAAGCACAGCCTTAATTACGCTTACTTCAATCATAATTTTTGTACTCATATTGCCCAATTATACAATAAGCCAGGGCAAAGGCGAATACACCACCTATCAGCTGCTTTTTATTGCCATCGTTTGTCTGGTTTTGTATGTGGGTTTTGCAATGGTGCAAACCTTCAGGCACCGTAGTTATTTTATATCGCCGGCCAATAAGCTCATTGGCCATGACGAAGAAGAAAACCTTCCGGAAAAACCCTCAAAAAAAGAAATGTATGTGAGCATTGCGTTATTGGTGCTTTGTCTGGGCATAGTGGTTTTGCTGGCCAAATTACTATCGGCAGATGTAGAACACATAGTGGCATGGGCAGGCGCGCCCAGGTCGCTGGTGGGTGTTATTATTGCTGCCATTATTTTATTGCCCGAAGGCATGGCGGCTTTCCGTGCGGCCAGGTCTAACCAGATACAAACTTCGTTAAATCTGGCATTTGGCTCGGCGCTTGCAAGCATCGGGCTTAGTATTCCTGCCATAGCTATTACGTCTGTCATTACCGGTATTAGAATGATCGTAGGAATCGATATCAAATCAACTATTCTGTTGGGTTTGTCTTTGTTTATTATAACTATTTCTTTAACAACCGGCAAAACCAATCTGATGCAGGGATTAGTATTAATAGCTATTTTCATAATCTATCTTTTTACCATTGTTGCCCCCTGACAACGGGTAATTGTTGTCTTGCTGGCTCAAGTATTACCCAAAGACGTATGGATATAAAACACGGTGGCTTGTTGATTGCTGAACAGCTTCATTCGGGCCCGCCTAAGGCGCAATTTTGTTCTTTTAATTCTACTTCATTATTTGTTCATTTTCAGTTTTTTCAAAACGTCAACGATCGCAGCTGGTTTGTACTAACTGGGTATTTCTTTACCGGGTCTTATTAGTACTAAAAGCCTTTCAATACCGATATGTAAGAATAATGTAACACATTTGCTCAATTGTGTAATAACTTACCCAGGTAAATATATCATCTTTGTTAAGCTAAATATAAGTATCTGCAACCCGGCAAAACTGTTAAAAAGTACTGATTTAATAAGAAACTGCCCCCTCATGCCAGCTAACTGCTAACCCCTATTGAAGGCAACCCGCTTGCCATTTTCAACATCAAAAAGTTTGATTTTTCGCCTGATAACCTATTTCAATATTCTAAAAATTGGATGAAATGAAAAAAACTAATATGATTCTTTTAATAGAAGATGATGAAGACGACCAGGAGTTTTTTATTGAGGCACTGCGCGGAATAAGAGATACCAAGTTGTTTTACATTGCCAGAAACGGCAAAGAGGCCATAGAAATGCTGCGTACTACTAAAGTGCTGCCCGATATTATTTTTACCGACATCAACATGCCTTTAATGAACGGAATTGAATGCTTTTTAGAAATTGTCAAGAACCCGCAAACCCAAAATATACCCGTTGTATTTCTTTCAACCGATGCCGCGCAAAAATCGTTGTTGTTTCAGCTGGGGGCAAAGGGGTTTATTCAAAAGCCAAACGATTCTGACACCCTGTGCAACAAGCTGACGGAAGCAATAAAACATATCTCATCGCCAGAAGTGGGTGTTATGAGCGAGCTGTAACTGCTTACCCGGGCAACAAAACCTTTAAATATGGAAAACACCGAAATTAACCAGCTTTTGTCTGATGAAGACGCGCATCTTGACAAGCTGCACCAGATTGTAAAAGAAGCCATAAAAGCCGAAAAATTGATTATTCAGAATCTTTTAAACCCGCCGATTGAAACACTTACCGGAGGGCAGAGGCTCTCTGATAAAGTTGCCAGGTTCGGCGGCAGCTGGAAGTTCATAATCATTTTCGGGCTGGTGCTGATAATCTGGATTATTTTAAACGGGGTAGTGCTTAAGGCCCACAGGTTTGACCCGTACCCGTTTATTTTAATGAATCTCATTTTGTCGTGCATTGCGGCGCTTCAGGCGCCTATCATTATGATGAGCCAGAACCGGCAGGAAGAAAAAGACAGAAAAAGGGCAGAGAACGATTACCTGATTAACCTGAAGGCCGAAATGCAAATCAGAAGCTTGAATCAGAAAGTAGATTTACTGCTCGAAAAGCAAATAAAAACTTTGTTTGATACCCAGGCCCGACAATTTGTGTTGCTGGAAGAAATAAAAAATAAGCTGGATAAAGTTGCAGGCCAAGCCAATGTGTGAATCATGTAAATCTTTCACAGATTTTTGTAATGTTTTTCCGGAGTAATAGTTCCATCTTTGGTACTTTAAACAATCTGTTTGTATGCTGAACTAAATCTGACTAATCCACCTGAATTTCTAAAAATTCGAACAGTACCTACGGTATTTAACAGTTAATCTCACCATTTATCATTTCAGCATAGCATACTTCACCAGCCATAATAGCAATGGCAGGTATAAAAAATCATTTGTTTTTAGCAAAATAAAACTTCATAATATTGTATGGGAACTCCGGAAATTGAAAAGTCCAAAGTACACATCACTGTGGAAATTATCGAATATGTGCCCAATTCTGTAGTTATTAAAACCATTCTTAAGAAATCGACAGGGAATATCAGCGTAATGTCTTTTGATGCCGGCGAAGGGCTGACAGAGAAAACCACTCCATTTGACACCTACGCTCAAATCATAGAAGGTACGGCCAATATGGTAATTAATGGCGAATCGCATGAGTTAAAAACGGGGCAGTCTATTATCATACCGGCTCATGCCCCGAATTTGATAAAAGCCAACGGCAGATTCAAAATGATATTGACAGTTATAAAAAGTGGTTATGAAACCTAAAACCAACAGGCAATTAATAGCCGGTATCTTTCTGATAACCGAGCAGATTCAGAACCAGTATCCGGAATTGTATGCTCATCTTGGCGAAACACCTTTGTTTCTATCGTATGAAGAGAAGCGCATCAGTACCATCAATTTTGAGCAATACCTGGAGTCTATTCAGCAACAACTGAATGCTTTTCTCATAAAAACAGGTAAAGCCATTGGCAGCACAAATAATACCTTTTGGCGTGACAAGCCTTAAATTTTTGTAACCCAAATTTTTTTGTTAAAGGTTAATCGGACATAAAATGCCATCTAATTTAGGTGGTATTTTTTATTACTGTTTTATTGTCTTTAGCAGCCTATAAAACTACTAACCTGGCAACTGTTAATGCTGTACTGCTGCAACACGTTTAAGCGTAGCGCTCATAAACCAGCCACACAAAGTGTTGATATGCTTTGATACCACCATATTTAATGTTAGCTTTTGATAATGTTAATAATGTTGGTGGCAACTGCCAGGCACGGGCTGGTTACCTTGAAAGCCTTTAAAACAGGGTAGTTGTTTATTGTCTCGAAAATGTTTTGCGGCAGGTCAAAAACTTTTATTAATGTATTACCATGTTAAAACTTTTAACTCGGCCTTATGAAACTATATGTAAAATTTATGGTGAGTATTCGCTGTAAAATGCTTGTAAAAGCCGAACTCGATAAACTGGGGCTCAGGTGGAGGTCTATTGATCTGGGCGAAATTGAAATAGAAGGAAATATTACAGAAGAGCAGCACAAACTATTGAAAGCTAATTTGTTGAGGTCGGGCCTTGAATTGATGGACGATAAAAAGGCAATACTGATACAAAAAATAAAGAATGTAATTATAGAAATGGTGCATTATGACGACGAGCTGCCCAAAATGAAAAACTCAGAATACATCAGCGAAAAACTTCATTATGACTACACCTACCTGGCCAATTTGTTTTCAGAAGCCACCGGCATTACTATTGAGCAGTTTATTATTATTCATAAAATAGAAAGGGTAAAAGAGTTGCTCATCTATAACGAACTAAATCTTACCGAGATTTCTTACAAGCTTAATTACAGCAGTGTGGCGCATCTTTCTAATCAGTTTAAAAAGGTAACCGGCCTTACTCCTTCTTTTTTTAAATCGCTGAGAGACAAAAAACGCATACCCATTGAAAATATCTGAACCTGCGCATTTGCCTGCAAACACCCGAATTACCGTATGTGTGAATTATATAAGTATTCTGAATAATTGTATAACGGGGTTAGTCATAAAATAGCGCATCTTTATGATGCAAAGATTCTTTTGCAAACAAACATGAATAAAAATGAACAGAGAAGAAATAAGGGAGGAATGGAATAAACAAAAAGCAAAACTGCTAAAGAGATTTTCGGTACTTACCGAAGATGATTTGTTTTTCAGAGAAGGCCGTAAGGACGAAATGTTAGAAAGGCTTCAGCTGATACTTGTCAAAAACAAAGATGAACTGAACTCACTTTTTGAAGAGATTAAGAAAAAAAACTAACGGCAACACCGCCTTCGCGGCCCTTGGTTTGCTTCATTTATTTATCAGGTTTTATAATATAACATTAACTATCAGCATCATGAATAACCAGAATAAGAAAAATCAAAACAGTAAAAAGCCGGTTGCCCTTAATAAAGTAAAATCTGTTTCTGCCTATAAAATGGAAGACAGTAGTAAGTTTTCAGCCATTACTGTGCTTCCGAAATTTAAAAATCAAAAGGTAGTTCTTTAGAAAATACAGAGCCGTTGGCCGGAATATACCCCTAGGCTGAGTTGCATGGCAATAGCCTTTTTGTTGTTCCGGCCAGGGTTGCTTTTAATGCAATGGCCAACGTTTTGCAGGTAAAATTGAATGCCAAATCCGCCGGGTTGAAGGGCTTTTATTTACCGTGCAAACAGCAGTTTATCCGGCATGGCCGGTCTCACTCATCCGCTTCAGGGCTTCTGTTACAAGTGTGTGAATCATGCAAGTAATACTACTAATTGTGTAATGATAACCGGGCATTTAATGCCGACTTTTGTATCAGTTCATTACAAGCCAGAAAAAGAAAACTTCAGTTATCTAACCAGTACACGGGTTTGTTTTTCCCGGTTGCTAATCACGTATCTACATCTTTAACGCCTGGCTATCAGATAGCAGGCTTATTATGCTTGCATTTCTCTGATAATTAAACAAAACATCAATCATAAATAATTAAAACTATGCAAAACATTTTATTACAACTGAAAAAAACGCTATTGATAACACTAGGCATTGTGCTTGCAGTTTCAATGAGCTCATGTACCAAAAAAATAGCGTTTCTTAATTCGTCGGTTGTGCCGGCGGCTCGCGGTTATGTTGAGATTAAGTCAGACAAGAACAAAAACAACGTAATTCAGATACACCTAACCAATTTGGCAGAAGTACAGCGGTTGCAACCCGCCAGACAAACCTACATTGTATGGATGAAAACCGACCAGGAGTTAACAAAAAACATGGGGCAGATAAAA
Organism: Emticicia sp. 21SJ11W-3; assembly: GCF_024138715.1. Lineage (GTDB taxonomy): Bacteria > Bacteroidota > Bacteroidia > Cytophagales > Spirosomataceae > Emticicia > Emticicia fluvialis. The sequence continues at coordinate 3,516,335 of NZ_CP092074.1, read as the reverse complement.
AGTTCTGGCAATATGATGTCTAAACAATTGAAAGCTACTTTCGAAACCGTCACTTCTTTCAGACCAGTACTGGTTTTCATTACAGCCGAAGACGACCCCAATACCCAATATGCAGGCGGGCAGGTGGTTTTAACCACCAATAACTTCTGATTTAAAAAGCCGTAAAAAATTACGGCAGCAATCAGGTATGGGCTTTAAAAGTGCAGGTAAGAACCTGATTTAAAGAAAACAGTCAATCAATATCATTAAAAGGAGAAATAAATAAATATGAATTCAGGTAAATTATTGGCAGGTATGCTGGCAGGTTTTGCAGTAGGTGCCTTAATAGGTGTTTTGTTTGCTCCTGAAAAGGGCTCAGATTCAAGAAAGAAAATTTTAAGGAAAGGCGAAGAATTGGCCGGAGACCTGAAAGATAAACTGGATGATTTTGTTGAGGCGTTCAATAAAAATTACCAGCACATTGCACAAAAAACAGACAGCACAAAAGAAGACAAAATGGTGGAAACACCGGAAGTAAAAATTGAAAGCGCCGGGAATACGGACGCGAAAAATTAGTTTAAGTATATAAATTTATCAAAATGAAAAAGAGAATCATCGTAGTTTCGGGTATAGCTTTGATATTGGCCACTGTGTTTACCGGTTGTATTTCTAACAAAAAGAAAGTTGACAACGCCAAAGCCGAAGTGGCAGAAGCACAAAAAGATTTAGACAAAGCCAATGCAGCTTATAGAGCAGACATGGCCAGCTTTAGAAAAGAAACGTCTGAAAAAATTGCCGCCAATGAAAAAACCATTCTGGAGTTTAACGCCAAAATGGCCGACAAAAATGAAGACACAGAGATGAAATACGAGCAGAAAATTGCCGAATTGAATCTGAAAAACAAAGAAATGAAGAAGAAAATGGATAATTACAAAGAAGATGGTAAAATGAACTGGGAGAAATTTAAAACGGAGTTCAGCCATGATATGGACGAACTCGGAAAGGCCTTTAAAGGCATTGCCATAAAAAATACCAATTAACAATATTATTGCCGGGGCCGGGTTATCTGGCCCCATTTGAAAACTATAAATTCACAAACTTTACAAAAAATCATGAAAAAAATATTTTTAATTACCGCCGCCGTGGCTTTTTTAGCCATGAATGCCCACGCACAAGATAGCCGCTCTAATGCCCGCACAAAAATTCAGGTCGGGTTAAAGGCAGGCGCAAATTATTCAAACATTTACGACACCAAAGGCGAGTCATTTGATGCCGAGGCCAGATTTGGCGCAGCCGGTGGGGTATTTCTGGGTATTCCTATTGGCAGGTTTCTGGGTATTCAGCCTGAAGTAATGTATTCTCAGAAAGGGTACAAGCAAACGGGTTCAGTTTTAGGTAGTAACTATGACCTTACCCGCACCATGCACTTTATTGATGTGCTGCTTTTGATTTCAATAAAGCCGGCCAACTTTGTTACCTTGCAGCTTGGCCCACAGTTCTCGTATCTGTTGAAACAAAAAACTGATTTTAACACAGGTGCAGGCAGTGTTGTTCAGGAAAGCCAATTTGCCAACGATAACATCCGTAAAAATACATTAGGGGCCGTAGTGGGGCTTGATTTTAATTTTAACCGCGTTGTTTTAGGCACCAGAGCCAGCTGGGACCTCCAAAATAATAATGGCGACGGCACCTCTACCAACCCACGTTACAAAAATGCACTGGTGCAGGCAACGTTGGGGTATAGATTGTTTTAATACGCTAGAGTATAATTAAATGCGCCGGAAACTTAAATAGGCAGAAGTAATTGATTAAAAATCAATTCGATGAGCTGTTGTATTAAATGCCCGGGAGACAGATTCAAGATATACCATCTTGAATTTTTCTTTTTTACGTCCCATTCAACTACTTATTGGATGGGTTAAACAAAAAAACATCGGTTACCGGGTTTGTAGATTGATGATTGAGTTTTTCTTTAATGGGTTTATTGTCAATATTTTAGCTGATAAACAAACCCCCGAAAAGCAAATGTTCGGGATTTTATGGGGGTTTTTGGGTGTTTTAATCCTGCGAAATAACTGAAATACAGCAGACCACCAAAGCGGAGGACACATAGCTGAATAAACTTTGATTCTCTGATTTTTTACAGATTGCCTGTTTTTTTGAAAATGAACAAGACACCCAAAAATACGAGTGTCTTGTCTTTATGAAGTCTTAAACAAAGGAATTTCTTAAGAAAGCCGAACTGACCACCGCCCGGCTAATCAGTTCTTTTGTTTTGCTTGTGATGCCTGTTAAACCAGTTCGGTTACAAACGCATTTTTTGGGGTTCTTACTTTTTTTAGATTCACCAGCCAGTCGCCTTCTTGCTCGCGGTAGCCAATGGGTAAAATAACCACGCTTTTCAGGCCTTGTTCTGCCAGCCCCAGTAATTCATCCATTTTTTCTGTGTTAAAACCTTCCATGGGTGTAGCATCTACCTTTTGCTCGGCGGCGGCGGCAATGGCTAGTCCGAACGAAATATAGGCTTGTTTGGCCGAATGATTCTTGTGCCATTCTTTACCCAAAGGCTCATATAACCCCCACAGCATTTTTTGGTACCCTTCCGAGCTGTCAGCAGGCAGGCCTCTTGCTTCAGATGTTTTGGTCAATACCTCCTTTATCCTTTCAGGTGTGTACTCATCCCATGCGGCCCAAACCAACAGATGCGAACAATCAGTAATCTGGCTCTGGTTATAGGCAAATTCGCGTATTTGCTCAAGTTTTTCTTTATTGCTGATAACAAAGATTCTGTAAGGTTGTAAACCAGAAGATGAGGGCGCATATCTTGCTGCTTCCAGTATGTAGTCCAGTTTTTCTTGCGGAACAGCCGCCCCATTCATTTTTTTGGTGGCATAGCGCCATTTCAAATTATCTATAAGTGTCATAATTGATTTTTGGTTTTGTGTGGCAAATGTAAATGTTATTGTTTATATTTGTAACAAGGTAACAAAAAGTAACAGTAACATTGAAGTAACCATGTAACCCATGAGAAACGACGAATTTACCAGACATTGCAAAAGCAATATGATGGCGGTTTATGATGCTATGGACGCTTTGAACGGCAAATGGAAGATATCTATTATAGCCGTGCTTTGCTATCATGATAAACGGCGGTTTTCGGATATTCTGAGAGATGTAAGCGGGATATCGAACAAAATGCTGAGCAAAGAACTAAAAGAGATGGAGATTAATAATCTTGTGAAACGAACCGTACTGGACACCCAGCCGATAACCGTTGAATATGAATTGACCGAACACGGGCGGAAATTGAAGTCTGTCATCGGCAGTTTAGCAGAATGGGGAAAAGAACACCGGAAAGAAATTATAGGTAAATGATGTACCGGCGGTTATGTTTCAATAATTGCTTATCTGCCTTCCATTTTCTTGATTAGCCTATCATTAATCTGCTGCAAATAGTACTTAAGGCAGTGGCAGCTTACTCAATTACCCTGTAGTTGTATTTTCTTTGGTTTAACAGGTCTTCATAGTAGATGGTAAAATAGTATTCATTGATAACATACTGGGTGGTTGAAAGGGTTTTAAGCACATTATCACGATTAATTCTTAAGTCATTCCTGATGTCTCCAACACCACCATTCTGGTGGAAGTCAAGTACACTGTCTGCACTTACGGGCTGTTGTAAAAAATTTGTAAACCATTGTTTTCTTGCCTCAATTACCTGAGGTGTATATAAAGTAACTGAAGACCATATCTGCGGCCTTGACACATCTATTTTTTCTGTACTGATTTGTTTGCCGTTCCATCTCAATTCATGGGCAAAAAGTTCATGGCTGTTTTCAATAACTACAAGCGTGAAGGGTTCAATTCCGTCAAAATCATATCTTTCAACAAATGTGGTTACCGAGCCGAACTCGAAGAAATCAGGGATAATTCTACCCCGGCTTTGCCGGTAAGGCGGGTGGGGGATATGCCTGCTAACCCCGCCATTTAAAAGACATAGGCTTAAGGCTTTGCTGCCGGCTATCCAGGTGCCATCGCTGAGTGGGTCTTTCGGATAAAAAACCTGATGCCCGTTAATGGTATATTTTCTGGGTGGAGTGGCCGTTTCACGAGCTACGGCTTCGTCTCTGTTCGATGTAAGAATGTATCCTTTGTTGCCGGTTGGTATATATGTCAGAACGCACATGGTATCAAAAGTTTTTCATCATTAATCGGCCCGTAATCATTTCGCGATTGAAAATAATCATCAGGTCGGCGGTTCAATTTTCTAAGGCCTCCAGCTGCTGTTTGTATCTGATGGTAGAGTAGGCCACACCAAAGGTCGGGTCTATTGTTATATGGCTGAAATGCTCCTGCACACCAATACGAATAAGCGCAAAATGATGAATAGAATGCTCAATCATATACACCAGCTCGCGCATAAAATTAGATTCAACAAGTTCGTGTTTTTTTTCGCTGTACCTCACCATTACCAGAAGCGGCCTGTTCAGATCCGTTTCTGTTTTAATGGCGGTTTCAATCTCCGCCAGTTTTTTATGTGTATATATTAACTCGGTTTCAATTAAAAGATTACGTTCGCGGCCATCGTAATCTACTATGCCTGTTGACGCTCCTTTAATTAAACACTGAAAAAACTCTAATGTGTGCCGCACATGCTGCCCTATACTGCTATTGTTTAAAACCGGCAGATGTTCTGTGTAGGTTTGCGGGTTTAGCTGATTGAGTAAATCTTTCAGTTGATTAAATACTTCTGTGGTTGCCTGGCTTGTCATTTCTTTTGTAGGTTTTATATGCCTGTAGCAGTAACTGAGCCTTAAACTGACTATGCAAATCATTTAATTGTTCAAATTGCGTAACAATCCAATGGGCCTGTCTGGCCTTGTATTGGCATTATTACATGCTTTATTGACCTTACAAATTTGATGATTTGACCTGACCCGGTTTGTCGGCCAGACGACCTAACTAAGAAAATGAAGGTAGTTTATGCATCTTTTTTCAAGATGATTTCCGTTCGGTTATAGTCTAAAATGCCTTTTTCTTTATACTCATTAAATAGTTGGGTAACTGTCTGCCGGGTGCTGCAGATAAGGCTGGCTATGTCCTGATGGGTAAGGTAGTTTTTAAGAATAATGTCTGTGTCAGCCGGTGTACCTTCTTTAGTAGCCCAATCTTTTAAGAAAATCATGAAGCGCGTCCGCACATCTTTAAACATAAGATTGGCGTATCTGCTCTGAAGCCGTTTGAATCTGAACCCCATCCATTTGGTATAGGATAAACCCAGTTGCGGATTCTTCTCCAGCAGTTGTTCAAAGTCGTCCATTCTGAAGCTGCAACAAATTACGTTGTCAGAAACCGCCACCGCGTATTCGTCAGACTGTGTTTCGGTTAGGGTAAACTCGCCAAAAATATCGCCTTTTTGAATCACATCTTTTACAATTTCGTTGCCGTTTTCGTCTGTCTCTACAATTTTTAGCGTCCCTTTTTTAAGAAAGTAAACCCTGGTGTTTTCATCATGCGAAAACAAAATGATTTCGCCTTTCCGCGCAGTTTTGAAATTTGATATCATACATATCGACCTCAATTCAGACGACGATAGTACACTAAAAAGTTTATGGTCTCGCAGATACCAGTATTTTGTATCAAGATTCATCAGGTTCCGGAAAAATTCTATGCTAATATACAGATTGCAGGCAATTTTTAACTAAAATGCTTCTTAATTATTACCCAAACTTCGGCAAGCGATAAAGGCAGATGACCTCTTTTCTGGTTATTAATGCTTATGTCGGCGCTGCGGCTCCAGTGCCAGCGTAAATCTTTGTAGGCATTCAGTAAAGAGTAGGCAGGGTCGTATATATGCCCGGGGTCAGAGCTCACCCCGTTCAGTTCCATTATTTTTATGTTTTTGCCATTATACAAATCTTCAATGCTGGGCACTTTCAGGTCAAATCTGCCATAATAAAACCCATCAAAACTATCGGCAATGCTGCTGAATACGGCATGTGTTTTCTCGTTAATCAAGTGGTTGGCATTTATAAATTTGGTTCCCCGGCAATGATTCCCAATGGGTTCAAGCAGGCGTTTTTCGTTTAGCGGTAGCTGCTCGTTTATCTGCTCACCTAATTTTGACTCCAGCGCCACCAGCTGGAACCGCGCACGGGTAGACCTGCCAATCAACTCCCGTATGGTAGATTTACCGTCACCCGTAACCGTCAGAAATTCTTTTATGGTTATGGAAGAAACAATTCCGGCTGGCTCCGTAGGCACGCGGCTAAAAAGTACGCCCAATTCAATAGGATAGCTGATAAATTCCTGAATTATGTAATTTCCCTGTGTTGCCACATGGTAGTTATGCAACTGTTCGGCTGTTTCAATTTTGGCAACATGGGTGCCTCTCTCGCCTATATCCGGCTTGGCAATCACAGGGAAGCCCATCTCTGCAGCTTCAATTAAATCGATAAGGTTGCCCGGTTCTTTTTCTTTTTCTACGAAAATGGTTTTAGGTAGAAAATCGGGGTTGATTTTCCTGAGAATTTCAATCTTGCTTTCGCCATAAAAACCACCTGCTTTTATACCCGGGTTAACCGCCGTAAAAAAGGTAAACGAGCGCGTTCTGATAGCCAGATACAGCCAGTACGGAGCCATTGGTAAATAAAATAACCACCAGGGCCAGTATTCATAATTGAAAATTTTAATAACAAAAAGCGGGAGTTTCATAATAAGGCGCGTAAAATCATCTAAAAGCATTGGGAAAGAATTTTCTGGCCAATGCCAGGCCCTGTTGCCGGTGTATAACCTGAATCACTACCGAGCAAAACAAAACTACTATGGCCAATATAAACAGTTGTCCGCCATCGCCCATTGACTCAATGCCTATAACCATTAAATGAGCAGCAATTGCACCCAGCATTAAGCCCATGGCCAGCAGCCCCCCAACAAATGCAGTGGCCGGTAGCAGCAATAACACAGCAGTTACCAGTTCTAAAACGCCGGTGCCTATGCGGCCCCAAGGTTCGGCACCCAGTTTGGAAAACAACACCACAGACTCAGGATGTGCCGTAAATTTAAAATAAAGTGTCTGAATAAAAATAACGGCAGCTATGATACGTAAGCCCAACGAAATGATTTTCTGTGTTTTCATCTGATTTGCAATGTGGGTTAGCGTATAAAATTCATCCAGTTTTTATCTGCTTTCTGCTTCAGATTCGCCTCATCTTTATTCCATTTGGGCAGGGTATTATTTACCCACGAATGATAGAAAAGATAGAGTTTCCCGTTCAGAATTTTGAAAGTTTCGGGGTCAATTTCTACTTTTTCGCCCGTGGCTCCCATAGCGTAGGCACACCAGCCACCATACTGCGGCTCATATTTTTTCGGGTCTTTTAAAAAAATTTCTTTGTTTGCGGCACTGCCAAACCAATAGTTTGCGCCCTCATAATTGGTGATCCATTGCTTGTTGCCTTTAATGGCTTTGTGCTCATTAAAATAGGCTACGGGGTCATAACCCTGAATGGCAAGGCCGTTTTCAAGATTAAACTGCCTGGGTCTGGCATTGGGTTGTGCCAAGGCCTGGCCAATTAACCCAACCAGTATAATGATAATTAAATAACTGCGTTTCATCTGTACGGTGGTTTAAGGTTAGTTATTGGGCTTGTTTAGCGCAGGCCAGTAATCGTTGGCTTTTTTGATGCGACCCGGAATGTCTTTCGACCATAGTTGTTTTACCTTGGGGCTGTAGTTCAGGTAAAGTTTATCTTCAACTATTGTCCAGGCATCAGGGTCAGTGGGCGACTTGTGATTCTCGCTCACCCCAAAGGCACAAAAACCGCCGAACTGAGGCGCGTATCTGGCAGGGTCTGCCTTGAAGGCATCTAAATTGGCCTGCGAACTAAAAAGCCACGTGGCTTCATGCCATTGGTACCCAAAAGTTTCTGAACCCTTTACGGCCTTGTTTTCTGTAAAATAAGCTACGGGGTCATAGCCGTTAATGGCAATGCCATTTTTCTGGTAAATGGCATTATCTTGCGCAAAGGCGCTTCCTGCAAAAAGAAGAAGAAAAAGGATGATGATTTGAATGCGGGTGTTTTTCATTTTCGTGAAGTTTTTTTTACAAAATTGGCAGAATTGTAACTGACGGATTGTCGGCTCAATGACAATTCAGAGAAAGATTCTGAGCGTTTGGCCAACTGCCATTGAAATAAATAGCAAACCAATGGCTTTGTTGAACGAAAACCTCAGAAATAAACCGTGTAATTGACCCTGAAAACGTTTGGCCAGCCAGGCAAAAAGCAGCAGAATGGCAAATGAGCCTAAGGCTGCCCCTAATACAAATGATAGTTGCGAGCTGAACGATTGCAAACTGTAAAACGAATGAAGATAAACCAGCACAACCAGCCAGAAAGGCAAAAGTTGCGGGTTGAGCATCCCTTTACCAAAGCCACCAAGGGTTTCTTTGTGTATTTTTGTGGTTTTTATTGCTGTAGTGGTTTTAGCCTTTGTAAAAAGGCTAAACAGGCCCGTTATTAAAAAAAACGGAATGGCGGCCAGTTGCAGGGCGTCAAGCAGTATCTGGTTTTGCATCAACAATAACCTTCCTTTAAGTGCAGCTATGGTGTAGATTACCTCAGGCAGTGAGCCGCTTACAGCCACGTAAACACCATCTTTAAAACTGCCCGAAAGTGTGGCCTGTACCACTGCCAGGTTTACCGGCCCCGGTTGTACAGAACCCAAAAAACTGATGAGGGCTGTGAGTAATAAAATGGCTAATGGCTCTGGCATACATAATTGGTTTGTATGCAACAAACCTAAAGCAAGCGTGCCGGATGAATTGTCTGCCTGCCGACATTTGAGACAAAACCCGGCCAGAGCGGGTATGCAGTAAACTAAATTCTAACCGGATTTGTCTGCACAAACCCTTAGTTAAGCAATTGCTTCAATACGTCTTCATTGTTTTCTTCAAAATAGGGGTGATGATAATGGTGCAGCTTCATCAAGGCTTGCAACAACTGATTTTTTTCTTCAATGCTCAGATCGCCTACAATGTGGCCCGACATCTTCTGGATTCCGTTTTGAATCAGACCAAATTGGGTGCGCCCCTTGTCTGTCAGTGATAATAGTTTTGACCGGGCATCGGCTGGATTTTCTCTTTCCTGTAGCATCCCGTCGCGGAGCAGTCTTTTTAGTACCTCGTTGCCCGACGATTTTTCTTGTATGCACATCCTGAGCACATCTATTTTCTTAAACTCTTTGTCAGGAAAAAGAGATACCAGCACGGCAAAGTCATCAAGCGAGTAGATTTCAGTATTTCTGAAAACCCGTTTGGCATAAAATTGAGCATACTTGTAGGCAATTCCTAAAAACATAGAAATAAGCCCGTCTTGCGACGGTATCATGCTTTGTGGCTTTGGCTGTGTTTTATTGGCTTCGTTGATAATCCAGGACACAAATTGCTCTTTTTGCCAACGCTGGGCGTTTGTTTGCTGCTGATACGCCTCTGCCAACGCTATAATTTCTTTTAAAATACTGTAGTCCATATACTATTGTTAACAATATTTGAAACGCAAAATGGTATTATACCATTCATTTAAAAAATATTTTGTTTTACATAAAACATTTAAAACCTGAAATTGTTTTATGTAAAACTAATCTAATTTATTTGGTATGAAAACCATTAAACTCTACTTCTTTTTTTTGTCGTTATTTTTTAGTTTTTCGGGTTTTGCACAGAATATAGGTACCATTTACGGTAAAGTAATTGATAAAAACACGCAGGAACCACTAATAGGAGCCACCGTGGGTGTAGAGCAATCATCGCAGGGTACCACAACAGACCTGGAAGGTAACTTTCGTTTATTGTTACCCGTTGGCAGCTACAACCTGAAAGTAACTTATGTTGGTTATCAGACACTTGTTAAATATAATATCAACCTTACCTCTGGTAATGCGCAGTCTGTCAATTTTGAATTACAGGCCGAAACAGCTACACTGGGGGAGGTAACGGTGAAAAATCAACGGGCAAAATCAGCCCTTGCTTCAGACGTAATGACACCGCTGTCGGTGCAGACCCTTACAGTTGAAGAAATCAGGAGTAATCCGGGTGGAAACTTTGATGTTTCAAAAGTGATTCAGGCGCTGCCGGGTGTAGCCGGAACCACAGGAAGCGGGGGTTTCAGAAACGATATAATATTGAGAGGCGGCGGCCCCAACGAGAACATCTATTACCTTGATGGCATAGAAATACCGGTGCTTAACCACTTTTCAACGCAGGGTAGCGCCGGTGGACCCGCAGGTATAATTAATACCGCTTTTGTAGACGATATTAAGCTGAGTACCTCGGCATTTAATGCGCAATTTGATAATGCCCTTTCGGGTGTTTTTGAAATTAACCAGAAAGTGGGTAATTCAGAACGCTTACAAAGCAATATCCGCTTAAGCGCAACCGAACTGGCCGCAACCTTTGATGGCAAACTGAGCGACAAAACCAATTTTCTTCTTTCGGGGCGTAGGTCTTATCTGCAACTTTTGTTTAAGTTGATAGACCTGCCCATCAGACCCAATTACTGGGATTTCCAGACAAAAATTACACATAAACTCGGAGAAAAAACCACGTTGAATCTGATAGGCATAGGCGCCATAGACGACTTTAAGTTTGCGTTACCCAAAGACCCCAGCCCCGAAAATATCTATATATTCAGAAATTCTTCATTGATTAATCAGTGGAACTATACCGCCGGGGCGTCTGTCAAGCACCTCATTAACAAAGGTTTCATTCATGTGGCGCTCAGCCGGAATCACCTGAACAACTCATTAGAGCGCTACGAAGACAACAATAACCCCGAGCCGCAGTCGCAGAACCTGTTTTCACAATCAAAAGAGGTGGAAACCAAGCTCAGGGCATACCTTAAAAAATCGAGCAATGGTTTTACTTACAGCTTTGGCGGCGTAATACAGTATGTGAATTACCGGAACGATTTCTTTCAGAAAATAAGAAATAGCGTAACCGACCAAAACGGGAATGTAATACAGCCGGAAGTAGCGTATCGGTTTATGACCGACCTTAACTTCTGGAAATATGGCGCTTTTGCACAGGTTGGTAAGACATTTGCCAATCAGGTGAGTGTATCAGGCGGGCTAAGAACCGATATGAACAGCTTTACTGATGAGGGGCAGAATCCACTCAGAACGCTTTCGCCCCGCATCTCGGTTTCGGCACCTTTAAGCAGTAATTTCAGACTTAATGCCGCCTGGGGAAGCTATTACAAAATACCTATTTATACGGTGCTGGGCTTTAAAGATGCGCAGGGTAGCTATACCAACCGCAACAAGAAATACATTAACACCCTGCATTATGCACTAGGGTTGGAGTATCTGCCCAAGCCCGATTTGAGGTTCACGGTTGAAGGTTTTTATAAAGATTACAGAAATTATCCGGTAACTACGCTTAACAATATTTCGCTGGCTAACCTGGGAGGCGAATTTGGCGCCATTGGTAATGAAGCGGTGAGGTCTGTGGGCAGAGGTGAAACATACGGAGTTGAATTTTTTGTACAGCAAAAACTGGTAAAACGTAATTTTCTGACACTCTCTTACACCTTTGTGAGAAGCAAGTTTGGTGGGCAGAATACCGCACTAAGGCCATCGGCATGGGATGTACGGCATCTGGTGTCTTTTATTTATGGCCTAAAACTAAACAAACAGTGGGAGATAGGCCTGAAATACAGGTTTGCAGGCGGTAGCCCCTATACACCTTATGACCTGGCCGCATCGCAGCAGAATTACCTGACATTAGGGCAGGGGATTCTTGATTACACCCGTTTAAATTCGGTTCGACTAAAAGCCTTTAATCAGGTAGATATACGCGTGGATAAAAAATGGAATTACCCGCGCTGGACCCTGGATTTATTTCTGGACGTACAGAACGTACTTGCCTTTAAAAATGAGTCTATGCCTTATTTTACCTTTAAACGCAAGGCCGATAATTCCGACTTTGAGTCGAGCGACGGGCAATCGATCAGGCCCGACGGCTTAAATGCCATTCCGGTTATATTAGATAACTTGTCGGGCAGGCCAACCCCAAGCCTTGGGTTTATTGTTGAGTTTTAGATCTGGCGGTGCATTTGTATTGTTGGCGTTCTGATTTTATAATTTAAACGCCGAGTTAAGAAAATACCACCCAGGCAACATAAAATACAAACCAACCATTGGCAAACATCAGATTGAATGTTTGTTGCTGTTTCAAAAGGTTTCAGTAAAATCTTTTAAAAACAGCAACAAACAATTTAGGATCTTCAACTGATACCATGTTTTTTCAACATGATTTTCCTGTCAATGCATCGGTGCCGTAGCATAGCCTAACCCCATCAAACCGCCCTATACTCGCATTATAAGTTCTAGCGCCAAAGCTAATTCTTCGCAAATTAAACGTACTTTCCTTTTCTTTATTTTGGTATTCAGAAAAGGTTGGAGCAGGGGTTGTGTGAGCTTCAAATTATTCAACTGGTGAATAAATATGTTAATATCCATCTTCTATTCAAATTGAAAAGATATTTTTAAAGACTGCTGGGAAACCAATAAGAATCAAATAAATTTCCTGTCCTTACCTTATATTTTTTAATTGCTGTTACAATTTTTAAACTATTAAAATAATATATATTTTGGAAGCAACGGAATATAATTTGAAATAGAACTCACCAGACTTACATCTGGACTAACTGTAAATCTACTAATTAAATCAGTTGGATTTATAACCATTTTACTTTTATCTAATTCAACAATATGTTTAATTTCAATATTAAATTCATTGACGGTAATATTTTGTTATCAATGGCAGAAAGGTGAAATCTAAAAGCATTATATTGTAATTGCTGCGAGTGTAATAAAACTCACTTTATCTGCGTTTGAATGGATTTGATAATTGTTTTTGTTACTTTTTCATAAATAATGCAAAATAATCTAATGATAGAGGTCTTAAAAGGTGATATTACAAAAATTCAGGTTGATGCTATTGTAAATGCGGCCAATACATCTTTGCTGGGAGGAGGAGGGGTGGATGGTGCAATTCATAGGGCTGGTGGTAAAGCTATACTTGAAGAATGTCAAAAAATACGGAGCAAGCAAGGGGGCTGTAAAGTTGGTGAAGCCGTTATAACAAATGCCGGAGCACTGCCTGCTAAATTTGTTATTCATACTGTAGGGCCAGTTTGGAATAATGGCAAAAGTAATGAAGAGTACTTGTTGTCATTGGCCTATTTAAATAGCCTTAAATTGGCATTAGACAACGGAGTAAGGACAATTTCTTTTCCCAATATTAGCACGGGTATTTATAAATTTCCTAAGGAAAAAGCTGCTGGAATTGCCATTCAAACAGTGTCTGACTTTTTGCCTACTTCAGATAATATTGAAAAGGTTTTCTTTGTATGCTTTGATGAAGAAAACTATAAAATCTATTCTAAACTTTTAATGTAAATAGGACTAAATTTGTATTAACCCCCAAGGGTCAAAAGAAGTTTCAGAGGTTTTAGCCAGTGCTGTGCCGTTAGCTTTATAAGCTAAACGGGTATTGCCCAGATGGTCGGTGTGGAAATAGTCATACGACCAAGCTACACTTTGATAAACCGCTCTGCCTTCTGGAGAAGCCAGTTGATAGAAAGCACCATTCTTAAAAACCAAGCCTCAAGGTATTCCCAGTATTCTCCTTTCGAATAAGTGGTTTTTTATAAGCACCCCGAGCCATCATAGAAGTTTTTAATCCATCTGTTGTTGGTGAGCTGTATCTCAATGGGTTAACTCAAACCTTTTTCGTTAATCACTTCGCCAGCAAAGTTATAGCCAAGATTGGCTTTATAGACTCTACGAGTTAAGTCCCCATACTAAGAAAGCCCATCCAATAAAAATTATCGTATGGGCTTTCTTAAGAGGATAGTTTTTAAATGATAAAACCTTTATTTATGACGAGACATTATAGCATTCTAAAAAATAACTGTAATTTGAAAAATCAAATTCTATGTTAGTATTTTTTTTTAAGACTGTGGCTTGATTTTCTTTTATTTCATAAACGAAATAAAGATAAATATCATCCTCCGGAGAGGGAACAAAAATAGTATTTAAAATATCTAAAGATAAATTTATTGGATATTCACCTACTAATTCTTCGCTTTCTTTATTATAATATGCAATAATTCTTTGTACTTTTTCCATTAGATTTTATTTTTGAGTTGTTCTTCCAGGTACAGGTTCTTTTGTCATTTCACCGGTGTTAGGATCGGCTGAACCTTGGTGTTTACCCTTATTATTATAAACTTCAACATCCCCATGTTGATAATCCCATTCTAATATTTTTCCGTCTGGTAATACCCATCTGGCTCTGCCGCTTTTTGGCTTATCTCTTCTGGCATCAGGGAAACCAGGTAATGTTTTGGGTGGAACATGATAATTGACTGGAGAATTGTCAGGGTTGTAACTTTGATAAATTTCATAACCAATATATGTTATCCCCTCAACAATAGCTGTTCCTGCTAGAACGACAGGAATCGCTGGATCATCTAGTACACCTATACCTGTAACATCATCGGCAGCCAAAGCTCCTGCTATCATCATACCGCCAGCTAGTATAGAACTTGCCGGATTATTTTGACGACTAAGAGTAACAATAGCACTTCCTTCTCCATTAAAATCTATACCTGTTGGACTATCGTAAGTAAATAAACTTTTACTATCCCTAAAAATATCATATTCTTTGCTATTAGGACAAATAGGGCAAGTCCCGATATAAGCATAATGACCATTTATTTCAAGAGGGGTTATATCTTCTCCATCTTTACCACAACCCTTACAAGACATTCCTGTTGGGTCTGTATTCTTAACAGGATTATTCCCTACATAGTTATATGGAGATAAAGAATAGTAATTATCCGCCAACGGGTCAACCCTATCAAACCTCCCGATATTCGCATTATAAGTTCTAGCACCAAAGCTAATTCTTCGCAAATTAAACGTACTTTCCTTTTCTTTATTTTGATATTCAAATTGGTTCGAGGCAGGTTCAGTTTAATCATCATTTCATTAACTGATTAATAAAAAGGCCATCCAATGAATAACTTATTGGATGGCCTTATACTAAATACTCGTACCTAAATTTGTCAACTTATTTCAGGGTGAGACCGTAGAGTTAAAATACTTAAATCTTCACACTTGTTCAGTATTAAAAAAGGCTAATATGCTATACTATAACCTTTGTTGATGAAAACTGTCTCATTCAGTCCACTACCTGTAATGAGTAATCCTTTGTATTTTTCATCAATACTATTTTTAGATTTTATCCGAACATTCCTTGAAAATTCCAAATCTGCTTCACCAACAGGACTAAAATCATGGGAATCACATTTTAATTCAGAAATTACTTTTTTCCCTTTTAAAGTACGTCTTATAATACAATCATCTATTGGTGTTTTATAATATGATTCCAAAGCAAACACTTTTTTAAATTCTAGATCTTTATCAAATTTAAAGTAATTACTAATGACCGCATTATAAAAAGTGCCATTATGAACTCTCTCTTTTATAATTATTTCATTTCTATTGTCATTATCAAAGTCTTGAAACTCAACAAGTGGCTCAGACAAAAGACGCGTTGAAAACCCTTGTTCATTATTCTCCATCCATTTACCATTAATAGATGGCGATATGGTTGATACCCTGTCGTTTTTTGCATCGTATGCTATGAGGTAAAACCTAACGATGCTAAATGAATAGGTCTTAAAAATATAAATGAAGACGCTTGAAGAGTAGGTAACTTTAAAAACAAGGTTATTCTCTGAATAATCACTACCCTTAATTAAGGACTTCATCTTACTTCTAACAGCAGGTGGAATTTCTTCTTTTAAACTAACCGTATCACTATAGGTAACAAAATCATTTTGACTGCGAATGATAGCTTTTGAAGGAATGCCTAAATAATTTGAAGCATTATTTTTATTTTGGGAATATACCCAGCAATAATTAAATATTATTGCTAACAATAAAGCTATGGTAAAAATGTGTCTATTTATTTTCATTTCTTTTTTGGATTAGCACTATAAAAAATAATATAAATTTCACCTTTTGCAGCATCCCCTCCCCCTCTATTGTAAAAAGGGCCATAAGATTTCACAATTGTTTGATCCCAATATTTGTCAGAGATACTTGGCGTTTTAACATCAGCTTTTGATGCTAAATAAAAAAAGCCTCGCCCCTTTACTAAATCTTTTATCTGTTTAGGTACTTCCGGGAAATTGTCCTTTAAATGATATGGAGCTAACAACTTATCTTTACCTACTGCGTCAATATCATTGGTATGAGCATCTTTATTGACATTATTGTAAATATAATCTATACTTGCTCTTGCTTCCATTAATTGTTGAACTTTATTCATATCCCACTTTGTAGGGTCGTTTAATTCTTTTTCTGTTGGATTTAGTGTTTTGGTAGGGTATATGCCACTCGTTTCTCCCCAAGATACTTTACTGACATTTCCTTTATTGGTCGGAGTAACAGGGTTTATTGAATTTTTTGGAGTTGGTTGACTACCTTGTAAAGGTTCAAAACCTCCACTAACGCTAATACTCCCCGTACTATTCCTAACGCTCATATTACTATAGCCATCAGAATAAGTAAAATCTTGTGAAGCCATCCCATCAGGGTCAACAAACCGTAAAGGATTATTAAACGAATAAGTATAAGGGCTGTACCTTCTCATCTTCTCCGCCAACGGATCCACCCCATCAAACCTCCCTATACTCGCATTATAAGTCCTTGCACCAAAGCTAATTCTTCGCAAGTTAAACGTGGTTTGCTTTTCTTTATTTTGGTATTCAAATTTGTACGATTAAGGGGGCCCTTTAATCATCATTTCATTAATAAAAAGGCCATCCAATGAATAAGCTATTGGATGGCCTTGAACTAAATATATCCTTAAATTTGTTAAATTATTTCAGAATGAGACTCATCTCAACGCTTTGCAGTTGGCTTAGTTAAATCTAACTACCCTATTACTTTAATTATCAGGTTTTGTCGCAATAATTGACTAATCAAAAAAGCAGCTACAGTAACAAGGTAAATCCAGCGCTGTTGCTCGTAGATAATTGCACAATAAATAAATGGGCTACTAATAATAAACCATTCGATAACTAATTTTAGCATTAAATGTTTCTGATTTAAAACAATTAAAAGTAAATCCAGCGCAACCAGTACAACTATAAAACCTATCCAAAGTATTATTCCATATAAAGCAATTAAAATTATACTAGCTAAAATGGCTTGAAGAAAGTTTCTTGATACGCCGTCATCATTAGTAAGGCCATAAATAACAGAATACAAAAATACTGCTACAAACACGCATACTATGTTTATCCAATTTGTTAGTATGATTTTCATGAACTTTTTATTTTATAGAAAAAGATATGCCTGAAACTTCAGGTATATATTGTTGAAGGTTAATTTTTTACTGCAGGGGTAGATTGCATCATTTTATTCCAATCTGAAATACTATATGTAGTTGCATTTTTCCCGCTTCCTACAACTACGCCCGTAAATACTCCCTTTTTATCCATTGTAACGGTAAAATTAGCACTCATCATCGGTCTGTTATTGTCTCCTGGTAAACTTGTATAAGGATTGCCAACAGCGGGGCTAACACCTATCATAAGTTGGTTTCCCTTGGTGTCTCCTATCATTGTCTCGGCAGATGGGAAAGCATCTCCTGTTTGAGTTACATTTACACCCAAAGTCCCTGCTTGTTTGTTTTCCGACAAAGTAAAATTAGTAGTAACATCTATGTCTGAAGAACCTGGGATTAACGGATTATGTCCAGACATTTTTGAAGTCCACGAAGTTGTAGTACTTCCATCTTTGTTATTTGAATAAACAAAATTTGATATGCTTCCTTTATCATCCGTTGCCGTGGCCGTCCCTAATATTGGGTGTGAAGAAGGGCTTGATGAAGTTTGTAAACCACTATAAGTATGATTATCTGTATTCATTGTAAAAGATTGAGCAAGTCGTGATGTTACATTTTGAGAAGTAGAAAAACTTCTATTATCTCCCGCAAACCTACCACCAAATTCTTTAAATGGTGCAAAAGCTCGAATATTTATTGGATATGGGTACCTCCCATCAGGGTCAATAAACCTCAATGGACTATTAAACGAATAATTATAAGGACTGTACCTTCTAATCTTATCCGCCAACACATCCACCCCATCAAATCTCCCTATACTCGGATTATAAGTCCTGGCACCAATGCTAATTCTTCGCAAGTTAAACGTACTTTCCTTTTCTTTATTTTGATATTCAAATTTATTTTGGAAAGTATTCACTAATCCAGCATCTTTTAACACAACTCCCCACGGGTCAAATGCTGTTTCTGATGTCTTGGTTAGTGCTGTACCGTTTGCTTTGTAGGCTACACGGGTGTTGCCCAGGTGGTCTGTTATAAAATACTCATAAGACCAGGCTCCACTTTGGTAATTCGCCCTGCCTTCAGGGGTTGCCAGTTGATAGAAAGCACCGTTCTTGAAAACCATCCCGTCCAGATACTCCCAGTATTCTCCGGTAGAATAACTGGTTTTGTAGAGCCGCCCGGCACCGTCATAGAAGTTCTTTATCCATCGGCCACCCGTCAGCTGAATTTCAATGGGCTGATTGGCATAAGTGCTGTAAATAATATCGGTGATGTCTTCGTTCTTATCAGCCTTCAAAGCGCCGTTGGCATAATAGGTGTAGTCGTCTGTTCCTGAGTTGCGGTTCACAAAATCAACCTCATAATTACCTGTTACGGCGTCTTCCACCTTTGTTAAACGGTTACCAGCGTAAGTATAAGTCAGGTTGTCCATCAGCCCATAGGTGGTGCTGCTTAGCTTACCATTCCGCTGCATGCTGGTGATGTTTCCGTTTCTGTCGTAATTAATGGCCGCCAACCCATAGCTTTCAGAGCCTAAGCCACTATAAGTGGCCGATTTGAGGCGCGAGATGTTGTCATAGCTGAAGGTATAAGTGCGCAGCCCCGACGGAGCATTGTTGTTACTGGCCTGCCAGTATTGCTTGCCGATGTTGCCATCATAATATCCGGCCGTTGTCCTCTTAAATGAACTAAACAATAAGAAAAGGCCACCCAATGAATAATCTATTGGATGGCCTTAAATTAAATGCTCTTACTAAAATCAGTCAATTTTTCAGGATAAAACAATTAACTTTATTGGAATAAAGCATAATTTCTTCGCCAATATTCTCGAATAAAATCGAATTTATTCTGTTTTTCTAAAACTGTTATTGGATTTGAATCAATTCGCACTTTATTTGAATTATTGAGTTTATAGATGTTTATTTTCTCATCCTTATTTCCACATGCATTCACTTCTATAGAACCAATATTAGTTTCTTCAAAATTTTCGATTTTACTAATATGGCTTACCCAATTCATATCTCCACAGCCAGTTGAATTGTAAGAATAAAAAAGATTCGAGTCTCTGATTAATTCAATATCCAGATAAGAATTCGTAATCTCTTTATAGCCATTAGATTGATTATCAAAAAAGTAGTTAATACATTGGTTTGGGCTATTACTATTCACAAACACACGAATATCACTATAACCATCTTGATTGATGTCTAAAAATCTAATGCTATTATAGTAATCGTTAAATTTTACAATAGTATCACCATCAGCCCTTAATAAACATCTAAACTCATTGTCTTCTGAAAATTTAATTAATGGTTCTTGATTAACTATTAAAGTATCGAGAGTTAATATAGCATCCTCAGGTTTTATGAGTTTCTCATTTTGTATAGAGTCTTTTGTACTCCTGTCTTCTTTATTTGAAGTTTCGCAGCCACCAGTAAAGAAACCGTGTACAGTAAACAAAAGACTAACTGCAATAGACATAAATCTTTTCTTTTTCATACTTGCTCATTTGAATTTTGAAGTACTTTGTTTTCTTTCTCCTCTACCGCCTCTTAAACTTGTATATAATGTTTTACCAATTATTGAAGTAGCTGATATTTGATATCCAGAGTCTTTATAAGTAAATCCTTCAACATTTACCCCTCCATTATTTGCTTTCTTGTATTGTTTTAATAAGTCTTTTGAATCTGAACTCCAAGTATAATTTCGATGATTGTTTTTATTACCAGTCGAAATCAAATCTATTCCATCCCAAGAGTTAGCTCCATTGGAGTAATCAAAAGTTCCAGATAATCCACTATTATATCCTATTGCATTAATGGCAGCCCTTAAAGCAAATTTAGAGTTTCTTTTGCTAGGTGTTAATTCCATAAATTCATTATAATTTGACTGAGTTGCCCCCTGAGCAAAAGTATTATCGAATAATGACACATCTTCTAAAGTTTTTAATTGAGACGAACCTCCGTTTGAAAGGAAATTCATAGTTACATTGCCAATTGCCATTGATTCATTTAGATTACCGCTTGATTCAGCGTGAATCACGGCAGCGAAAGCAAGAAAAGTAGTATGAGAAATCCCAAGATCATGCCGTTTACTATTAAGTATTGTGTTAGTAGTAACACCGTTCTCTGTTCTTGTTGATTTAACTCCACCATCTTCTACAACATAAACTTTGTCATCATTTATGCCATCATTCCCTAAATAGCCGCCATTTTCCGTGTAATAATCACCTTCATTACCATCAGGGTCAACAAAAAGAATAGGATTATTGAATACATGACTATATGAACTAAAAGATAATGAATTATGGGCTAATGCATCCACCCCATCAAACCGCCCTATACTGGCATTATAAGTCCTTGCGCCAAAGCTAATTCTTCGCAAATTAAACGTACTTTCCTTTTCTTTATTTTGATATTCAAATTTATTTTGAAAACCATTCACTAAACCTACATCTTTTAACACAATCCCCCAAGGGTCAAAAGAAGTTTCAGAGGTCTTAGTCAATGCGCTGCCGTTTGCTTTATAGGCTACACGGGTGTTACCCAAGTGATCAGTTATAAAATACTCATAAGACCAGGCTCCGCTTTCATAATTCGCTCTGCCTTCAGGTGTGGTAAGCTGATAAAAAGCGCCGTTCTTGAAAACCATCCCGTCCAGATACTCCCAGTATTCACCGGTAGAATAACTCGTTTTGTACAATCGCCCGGCACCATCATAGAAGTTCTTTATCCATCGGCCACCCGTCAGCTGAATTTCAATTGGCTGATTAACAAAAGTGTTGTAAATAATATCGGTTATATCTTCATTCTTATCAGCCTTCAAAGCGCCGTTGGCATAATAGGTGTAGTCGTCTGTTCCTGAGTTGCGGTTCACAAAATCAACCTCATAATTACCTGTTACGGCGTCTTCAACCTTTGTTAAACGGTTACCAGCGTAAGTATAAGTCAGGTTGTCCATCAGCCCATAGGTGGTGCTGCTTATCTTACCATTCCGCTGCATGCTGGTGATGTTTCCGTTTCTGTCGTAATTAATGGCCGCCAACCCATAGCTTTCAGAGCCTAAGCCACTATAAGTGGCCGATTTGAGGCGCGAGATGTTGTCATAGCTGAAGGTATAAGTGCGCAGCCCCGACGGAGCATTGTTGTTACTGGCCTGCCAGTATTGCTTGCCAATGTTGCCATCATAATACCCGGCTGTTTCATAATCCAGCTTATAGCTGAACAAATCACCCTGGCTGGCATTGGGGACAGGGTTACCCGAACCATCCAGATTAATGCCCCGTAGTTGCCCCCGCAGGTGGTAGGTATAATCGGTAGTCTGCAAACCGCTGATAGCAGTGCCATTGGCAGTATAAGACCCTGTGGCTCTTACTTTAGCCTGTTTCAAACGTCCGGCCTCATCATACTCCGACCTTCTGATTTCGGATGCTGCCGTGTTGATACCATGCGATACTTTCGTTTGTCGGCCGGTGTTGTCATATTCATAAGTAGTAAGCGATTCCGTATTGGCCATACCATCTGCCTGATACAGCACTTTTTCGTTGATAACCTCACCTGCAAAATTATAGCCCAGGTTGGTAACTACAGCCTTGGCCCAGGGGGTGGCTCCGCCCTTATCATGTACACGGTAGGTTTGTATTTTCCGTCCTTTGTAGTCGTAATAATAAACGTTATGATAAACCTTGTTGAGGTCATCCTGACTGCGGGCAAAGTAACCCGTCTGTAATCCTTTGCTATTACTGTAATAATCGCCCGAATTAAAGGCGCTGCTGGCATTGAATGCCCATTCGCCTGCTATCCAGCCATAGTTGTCATATAAATTGTAGATTTTTTCGTCAGTAGAGACATAACTAATCGGAAAACTGACGTTTGAGTATCCTATAAAGTCGCTCACCCAGGTTTCATAAGTGGCACTTGCCCCATCAAACGCGGTTTGTAAGGTGGCCCTGCTTGAAGCATTGGTTAATTCACCCATCACAATCACGCGGCCAAGTGCGTCATATTTTGTAAACGACCATTTGTTTAATGCCGCCTGGCTGGCGTCCTGAGCCAGAACCGGCATGTCGTTTTTGTCATAGACAATAGACGACCAGCCCGCGCCGGGTACGTGTTTTTCAATCACCCTTCCGGCAGCGTCATAGTTATAGGCAAACACCCATTTGGTAAAGGCATCAGAGTTTTTGGCAATGCTTGCCACCAGGTTTTTGCCTTCCGGTTGCAGCACCGCCCGCAACCGCTGCCACTCGTCATACACATAATAAGTAATATAAGTAGCGCCACCCACAGGCTTTTCTATTTGTATCAGGTTGCCTGCTTTATCTTTAATTTCAACAGTAGTATTGCCCTGTTCATCAACCACCCGGGTTTTAAAAAGGCTATTACTCGGGAACGTGCCGTTAAGAGTAATATTCCCGGTGGCATCGGCATTGTACAGATGCACCGCACTACCGGCTAACTCATCAAAAGTCTGGGTTCTTTTGGTACTGGTACGCCAGGCCTGGCCGGGGCCATATTGTTCTCTCAGGCGGTTCATCGGCGAGTTGTCAAAAGCAGTCGCCTCGCTGTAAGCGTAATTATCTCCGTAAAAAGTGGTGGCAAGCCCAAAAGGGTTGCTCTGATACTCTCCGGTTTGTACGGTAGCGGGCGCATTCAACGCCGTTTTCACGGCACGGCCAAATCCGTCGTAGGCTTTCCCTTCAAATACTATGTCTTTCCCTAACGGCGACTGTTTATAACCCACCGTTTGTAAAGGACGGCCGAGGCCGTCCATATACTGTATTGAAATAACTGCCTTAGATGCGTCGCCGGCATCAGCAGTGCTTGCGCCACTGATACGGAAAGCGCTGTGCGCCACCGCATTTTTATGATTGGTAATGGTTTGCCCCCAGCCGCATAGCGGAAGCAAAAGCCATAAGAAAATGGTTTTTTTCATTGGTATCTGTGGATTTAAAGTGCTACCCCGTTAATGGTAATGTTGGTAAAAGTTGTATTGTTGGCATTACCCCATAAGGCAAAACCGAGATAGAAATTAGTGCCGAAGTCGAGCGTAGTGGCGGCCGTACCTGTCAGGCTGAACGAGTCGTTCCATGCATTGTTGGCTTCAGGATTACTGTTGGTGCTATAATAGCCCTTAATGGTACTTCCGGTCTTTACCACCTTTATCCAGGTCTGGTTCACGGCAGATGGGGCATAGCTGTAAAGACCACCCGTTGCACCGTCAGAATCACGTTTGAGTTCGCCAACATTTGCATTGCCATCCTGAATCAGGGTGTAAAATTTGGCATTGGCATTAAGGTTACTCCTTATCATGATTCCAGATCTGTCGCCATCATCACCAGGAATAGAATTGATTTTAGCAATGATGGTTACATTTCCGGTAAAAGCTTTGTATATCCAGTGGAAGGTATCAGAAGTACTGCCAACAATGCCATTGCCAAGCATAGTCAGGTTTCCTGAACTATTTTGCGTACAACCGGCTGATGCAGGCGTTCCCACATCCATTGCGCTCCAGGTAGCTGGCAAGCCCGGTACCGTAATGGTATTAGAAGCGGCGCTTTCGCAGGTTGCCACTTTACATTTAGCAGTGTAAGAAGTGGTGGTAGTAGTACCAACAGATATAGAAGTACCCGTGGCTCCGTTCGACCATTGTACCGTTCCTGTTGAACAACCTGAAGCTGTTAACGTGACAGAACAAAGCGTGGTGGCTGTTGTTGAAATAGTGGGTGCCGACGGTGCGGTACAAGCCTCAGAGGCCGTAGCATAAAAATAGCGGTAGTGGTCGGTCAGGTAGTCTCTGTGGTCTTTTATAGAGCTTAACCTGTTGGTGCCGTCATACTCAAAGTTGGTTTTTAAACCGTTGGGCGCCGTAATCTGGCTAAAACCTGCACCCGACTTCATAACGCCTGATGTTACCAGAGCAGCAGGCAGATTGCTTCTCAGGTTAGTGCCAAGGGCTTCAACATTGGCTGCACTGTAAGTATCGGCTGCGGTTTCAAGGCTGCCAATTACAGCCTCAACGTTGGCCACGCTGGCATTCTGAACCGACACAACGGGGTAGGAGTGCTTATATGCCCAAACATAAGTAGTTGGCGGCTGGCTGAGCCTTTGTATTTCTATCGGGTTACCCTTGCTGCTATATTTTCTGGTTTCCAGTAATTTAAACTGAGGCAGAATGTATTGCGCTTTGTTATGCGTGTGCGTAGCAAGAGAAGCGTTTTCGTAACGGTAAATTTCAATCGGATTCCCCTTGGTATCACTTTTAATCATTACACCGTCAATTACATAGTTGTCTACCTTACGGATAACTTTCAAAGGCAAGCCAATGATATTCTTGCTTTTCAGCTGGTCAATGTTGGTGCCTGCAATGTTGTTGTAGTCATTCGCGTAGTAAGTAATCGTTGAGTCTACCTTATTCTTGCTGTTGGTTGTTCTGGTGGCTCTCTGAAGCATCTCCGACGTGTATGCGTAACTGACAGTATTGCTTAAAGCCACACCTCCGGAGTATTCTGCAGTAGTAGTTGACTCCAACTTGTATTGATCGGTGAATACCGGAGTTCTTACATGTGTGAAATAGTTATAAACCTCTGATGAAGAAAGAGCTTGCTGGTCACAAGCCATTATTCTACCTGCTTTAAATCCATATCTTGTTATTGGATAAATGGGAGTAGTATTATAAGTATTAGTCGACTCTTGAGCGAGTGTATATGTTAACCCGGTTCTCTCATAAGTCTGTTCTTTTTTCAGATTTCCGCTTCGCCAGTTTAAATTAACAGTAGCAGCGTGGGGCGGTACTTCAATCGGATCTCCGGCATAAAAATTGCTAATATATTCATAAACTTTTTTCCCGTTCTCACCTGTGCCTCCATACGTCTCGGTTACTTTTCGGTACTCTACCTGATACCCATCCCAATTGTATAAAATATTGTCAGAAACGATATATTTCTTTCCACAGGACGTGCATGGTCCCGTGGAGTTAGATAATTTTCCCACCTCAATTTCTGAAATATAATAAGGCTCTGCCCAAAGTTTAGCCTGTTCATAAGTAATAATTCTTTCGTTCGATTTTAAAGTACCTGTATAATCTACAATACGCGAGACCCGGTTGCCACCTATCTGAAATCTGCTGCTATCATCTACAACTGCTTCAGGTGTTTGCGTTTGTAAAAAGAAGGGAATAGCCGAAGTTTTGAAGTTAACCATGTTTGGTTCATAGTATATTTCTGTGTATCCTTTTGTAGGATAGTTTATCCTTTTGAGCAAACCTATCTTGGAATAAGTATTATCAGCCCGTCTGTTGGCTAATGTTTCTGTGGTCAAAGGAGTAGTGGTAATCTGAGAATAATCTACATCCGGAACTTTACTGTTAGGGTTGTATTTCCCGTTGTAATAACCCCAATGGTCTACAGAATTGTTAGGCTCACGAAAGCCACTCGGTGTCTTTAGAGAGGGGATGGGAATATCTCCGCCTACTTTTTCAAAGTATTCAAAAGAGGTAGTCTGCACTGCAGCAAACGGCGTTTTGTTTTCAATGAAAGACACCGAATTCAGTTGAAGACGGTCATTTATTCCTATATAGCCATAATTGAACCCAATCCGGTTAGTTTCCAGGCTCGCTTCATCATACACCAAAATTGCTGAAAGACCCTTGGCTTTGGTTCCTACAATGTCTATCAGGTCATTTCGGCTAAAGAATTGAAAATCTACCGTCTTACCTTTCCATGTAATATTATCCAGCAGGTACTGCCCGATATTTGTATCAGTATAGGTTACGCTCTTATCATATGAGCCTTTGTTTCTACAGTCAGGGTCTGCAACAGCTCCTGTGGAGAAAGAAACACTCGGAGCATAAGTCTGATAGGTAATGTCTTCGATATAATTGAAATTTACCTCAACTCCATTAGGAGATGTAATTTTCGTAAGATACCATGTAGCACTATTCATATTTGTGGGAGTACCATTTGGATTTAAAGCGGTTCCCTCATAAAATGTTCCGAAATTGGCTTTACGCAATGTGAAAGCAAACAGGTAGCCTTTTTCGTCAGTAATAGTGAATGAATTGGATGCGTATGCAATTTTAACAGGCATTTTGTTCATTAGAATGATACTGTCGGCATGGAAGTAAAACTTACCGCTTCTGCCCAGAAAATTGAACGAGAACAAATCATATTGAGAGTCTTTAACACTATTCATTACATCGTTCAAATATTCATATCTGGTTGGTTCAACGACTGTACCGTTCAGATAATTCAGCATTTCACTACGAATGTCCGGCTGTTGTAATCCGTTAGTGCCAAAATCAGGAATACCATTAACATTCTGAACAATGGTTCCGCCAACATCCAGGTTCCAGCCATTGCCCACCCATGTGGGTACATCCTGAGGTTTAAGCCCCGTGTTGTTATACGCTAACTGAATAGGAATAGTTAAATTTTCGTCTACCTGAATCTGATAAATAGGAAGGTTGTAATTGAGTTGCCCGGTGCTGAAATTGATCGGCACATTGCCAAATTCCTGCGTTTTGGCAGCATTGGGAGGTAATAGCCTTAGCCTGCTTGATAGCCCCTCAAAAGGTGCTACAAGTGATGAGCCTTGCTGAGCCGCTGCACTAAGCGAGAGGCAAATAAACAAAGCAAAAAAGATTGTTTTTCTCATTGAATTTCCTGCGTGTTTGATTTAGTGTTAAAAAGAATATGAACAAATAAGGCATGGCAATGCCTGCCCGATGATTATCGGGGATTATCGAATAGGATTCTTCGAAACCGGAGAGCGTTAACGGTTATGGAACATAAAAAAGACCAGACGTCAGAAGATTCTATAACCTTCTGAACCGGAACAGGAGATAAGTTTTGTTTTTCTGATTGTCATTTGCAAAAGCGGGTTTTAAAGTGTTGGATTTTTTGATTATTCAGGCTAATCAGACTAAATGCGCGGCTCTAAACGAAACTGCCGATAGTAGATATACGCAACTCAATTCTACTTAGTCAATTTCATTATCCGGGTTCTGCTAATAGTCACTCCTTCGTTCAGTACAAAGATAGCGGTTTAGGTTTTCATCCCCTCAGGCTGGCTGCCCAAACATGGCCACCCCTTGCTGATAACTACTTTACATCGGGTTTTGTAGTGCATCTCTCAAATATCCGGCAGTTACACCTTTTAGGTTTTTGTAAACCGGTTATATGCCATGCCACAAATGGGCATCAGGTATTGCGCCGACTAAGATTTTTATGGCTTTTGTTTTTGCAACATTATTGCAAAAACAAAAATCATGTGTACATTTGCAACAATATTGCAAAACAAGAATTTTGAATTTACACAAAACTTAATCATTAATGAAACCTGAACATTTACTCTTTTTTACCTTGTTTTTTTTGGGAGCCACTTTTAGCAGCCGGGCGCAAAGCCAGATAAAAGGGCTGGTGAAATATGAAGACCAGACTTCCGCAGCCGGTGTTACTGTCAATCTGGAGGTCGGGGCGGCTAAAAAGGGATCACTCACCAATAGTAAGGG
This sequence comes from Emticicia sp. 21SJ11W-3, assembly GCF_024138715.1. Taxonomy (GTDB): domain Bacteria; phylum Bacteroidota; class Bacteroidia; order Cytophagales; family Spirosomataceae; genus Emticicia; species Emticicia fluvialis. The sequence goes on along the minus strand of NZ_CP092074.1, from coordinate 3,488,416 downwards.
GGAGTTTATTTTTGAAAACCTGCCCAACGGAAAATTTAAACTGGTGTTCAGTTCAATTGGGTACGATACCCAAATAGTGGAAGGTACCCTCAGCAATGCAAACAAAACCTTTAACGTGCTGCTTTTGCCGGCTGCCAACCAGTTACAGGATGTTGAAATTGTAGGGCGCGCCAGAAAAGACTATACCAGCGATTACAGCTTCTCGGCTACAAAAATTGCCATAAAAAATAAAGAGCTGCCGCAGGCCATGAGTACGGTTACCAAAGAACTGATAGCCGACAGACAGGCTTTTCAATTGGCTGATGCCGTTAAAATTGCCAGCGGGGTTATTCCGTCCAGTTATTATAACCAGTATAATATAAGAGGTATAAGCCAGAACGAAGAAGGCCAGATTATCAACGGTATGCGCACCAGACAATATTATTTTTTACAACCACTAACTACCAATATAGAGCGGGTAGAGGTTCTGAAAGGCCCTGCGTCGGTTACGTTTTCGAGTGTTGACCCCGGTGGCAGTATTAATATGATAACCAAAAAGCCACTGACAGAGAAAAGAAGAGAGGTAAGCCTGAGTGCAGGTAGTTTCAGCACGCTTCGCGGAACGCTTGATTTCACCGGCCCGCTCAATGAATCAAAAACCTTGCTTTACCGCCTGAATGCGGCCTATCAGGAGGCTGGTTCCTTCCGCGATTTAATCGGCAATAAATCAGTGCTTGTTTCGCCTTCTTTCAGCTATATTCCCAACAGCAGAACCGCCATTAATACGGAGCTGATTTTCAGCAACATGATTGGCAACCTGGACAGAGGCCAGCCGATTTTTGGCGCCGTAGCCGGTAAAACAAATCTCAATAGCACGCCTATAAGCCTTAATCTGGGTGCACCTAACGACTTCTTTAAATCGAAAGAACTGATTCTGACCGCTAATCTTTCACATAAATTTAGTCAGCATATCAGTTTTAATGCGGCTTATATGAAACAAACCTGGACAGAAGACCTCCAGGAACACCGCACTACCAACGCTTTTGCTACCGATATCAGCGGGGCACCCGTTACCAGTCTGGTTATGATGCAACTGCTGCAGCGCAAACAGCACTGGAACACCGATAACCTGAATGCGTACTTTAATTTCAATTTTGACCTCGGCAAAACCACGCACAAACTGGTGTTAGGCTATGACCTGCAAAACTGGTATAAACTGAAGGGCGGCGGCCAGAATTCGGCCCGAGGGTTTCTGCTCAAAGACGGTACCACAAGCAATAGCTTTGTGGTAGCCAATGCAGCCAATTATCAGACTACTACCATAGACGGCAAAACCCTGCCTAAACCCAACGTTAATTATTTCGACCTCAACAATCCGGTTTATACCATCAGAAACCTGAACGATTACGTTATGAACGTTCGTACGGCGTTTCCGGCGGCACTTACAAGCACAAATGCCCTTTATGCGCAGGAACAAATAAAGGCCGGTAAGTTTGCGGCCCTGCTTAGCCTCAGAAACGAGTGGTTTCAAGACATAACCAACTACAATGCACCCAAAGAAGCTTCATTTAAAAACACGGCTTTAATACCGCGTGTGGGTTTAACTTATGAGCTAAGCAGCAGCGTAAACATATACGCTACGTATCTTAAAGGGTATCAGCCGCAGTCTAACACGGTTACGTTAATGCCCAGCACCGGTAATTACTTCGGAACCGACAAGTCGGCAGCTCAGTTTAAACCGCTGATAAGCGACCTGAAAGAACTCGGAGTAAAATCTACACTAGGGGGGAGCCTGTTTACTTTAAGTGCAGCTGTTTATGAAATTAACCAGAAAAACATTCTGATGAATGCCAATGACCCTGCCAACCCCGACCTGCTGGTGCAACGTGGCGCCGACCGCAGCCGTGGTTTTGAGACCGATGTGGCGGGGTATATCCTTCCACAATGGCAAATCAATGCTTCTTATAGTTTTATAGATGCAGTAATAAGAATGGACAAAGACGAAAAACTTATCGGCCAGCGCAAAGAGAATACTCCGCGCCATAGCGGTAACTTATGGACCCGCTTCAATTTCGGCAGTACATCGGCGCTGAAAGACCTGGGCGTGGGCCTTGGGTTGCAGGCACAAAGTAGCCGTATCCCGTGGTTCAGCAGGGCTTTTGAAGTGCCTGGTTTTGCTACCGTTGATGCCGCCGTTTATTATAAGCCAGCCAGAAGTAATATTCAGGTGGCCCTTAACCTCAACAACGTTTTTGATAAAACCTACTGGATAGGCGCCCAAAATTACACACGTTTGTTTCCGGGGGCACCCAGAAACTTCATGTTAACGGCAACTTATGCTTTTTGATACACGCGCAAATGCAATGTCACCGAATCCGGACTTGCTGAAAAATCTATAAATTATGCGATACCCCATTATAAAAATACTCTCGGCGCAGGTCTGGAAGAGCACCATAAAAAACCGGAGCACGATTATTCTGATTGCTATTTTTAACTGTATGCTGCTGGCCGCCCTGTTGTCGGGCTACAGCCACATGCACAAGCAGCAAACAGAGGTAAATGATTTTAGCCACGAGGTGCGCGAACGCTGGGAAAACAACCCCGACAAACACCCGCACCGGATGGCCCACTACGGCTACGTGGTTTTCAGACAGAAATTTCCCTTGAGTTTCTTCGACCCCGGCATGGACAGTTACCTGGGCAATGCCGTTTTTTTAGAAGCGCACCGCCAGAACACCGTCAATTTCTCTGAAGCCAGCCTTTCAAATGGTTTGTTGAGGTTCGGCGAAATTTCAGCCGGTCTTATTCTGCAAATGTTGCTGCCTCTTTTATTGTTTTTCTGGGGCTTTGACCTGATTGCCCGCGAACGTGAAAACGGCACATTACGCATTTTATTAACGCAGGGCATCAGTTGGCCCGAGCTTGTAACAGGTAAGGCGCTGGGGCTATTTGGCTTGTCATTGTGCGTGCTTGTGCCTGCTTTTGTGGCTGGCGGGCTGCTGTTGATTAGCAATGAGCAAACGTGGCAATCGCCGCAGGCGGTGTGGCGTTTTGTAGTGTTGGGTTTTGGCTATGCCGTTTATTGCTTTATTATTGCTTTACTGGCAGTTTATGTGTCTGCCAAAAGCAAAAATACCAAGTCGGCACTGATAAAGCTGATAGGTGTCTGGTTGTTATTTACACTTATACTGCCAAAGGTGTCGCAGGTGGCCGGGCAGAATCTGTTTCCTTCGCCTTCCAAGATAGCGTTTGATACGGCCGTTGAAGCAGAGCTGATAAAACACGGAGACAGCCATAATCCGAACGACCCTCATTATAAAGCGCTGAAAGACTCGTTGCTGACATCCTATGGGGTAGACTCAACTCATAAGCTGCCATTTAATTACAGCGGATACGTCATGCGTGAAGGCGAACGCCTCAGTGCCGAAACCTACGGCAGGCATCAGGCGCAACTGGTTGGTATTTATGAAAAACAACAGAATGCGGTGCGTATAACGGCCTTGTTTAACCCATTTATAGCTATTAAAAATCTTTCAATGGCGCTGGCAGGTACAGACTATGCCACTTATAACGATTTCCAGAATCAGGTTGAAGCCTACCGGTATAAAATGGCACAAACGCTTAACGAGCTACAGATAAAGCACATTAGCAACAAGGTTAAGAGTTCTGCCGATAAAAGAGCCATCATCAGCCATGAGTATTGGGAAGAATTTCCGGATTTTGCGCATAGATTCCCTCCGTTTGCCAGGGTTTTCAGCAACGAAATCATTTCAGTTTTATCAATCCTTTTATGGGCGGCAGGTTTATTTCTGCTCATAAAAATCAGTTCAAAACACTTTAAAGCCTTTTGATATGACAGCCCTACTAATAAAGAACTTTTTACGGTCCAGAGGCTTTATCACCGGTCTTTTTATATTATTTGCCTCAGGTTTGCTTAGTTTGTATATAGGAAAGCATTTTCTGGAACGAAACCGCGAAATCATTGAGAAAACCGCTCATTATCAGCAGGAAAACATTGACCGTTACGTGCAGAACGTTAACAAAGAAATGGGCTTGCTGCTTTACTATGTCCGTTTCGGGCTGGCCAACTCAGGCACGCAGTTGTCGGGGCTATCTGTGGGGCAGCGAGACATCAACCCGGCTGTAATGAGCGTAACCATCAGAAGCCTTCAGGAACAAAAGTATAATACCGACCTGATGAACCCCATGTACCAGCTGATTGGTAATCTTGATTTCAGCTTTGTACTCATATATCTGTTTCCGCTTATTATTATCGCATTTGGTTTCAATCTGATATCGGAAGAAAAAGAAGAAGGCACCTGGAGCCTGGTGCTGAGCCAGACGGCTTCACCCGCAAAGCTACTCCGTGCCAAATTGGGTATCCGCTATGCCAGTGTGCTGCTGGTGCTATTGCTGCTGTTTCTGGTAGCGTGGTTCTATTTATCTATACCGCCCGATGCCGCTTTTGGCGCTTTTATTGTCAGTGCGGTGCTATATGTCAGCTTCTGGTTTTGTCTGGTCTGGCTGGTGGTATCTTTTCAAAAAAATTCTAGTCAGAATGCGCTCATGCTGCTTATCTCATGGGTATTACTTACCATCGTTATCCCGGCATCTGTCAATGCAGCTATTGCCAACCTTTATCCGGTGCCGGAGGCTTTCAGCACCGTTCTTGAAAGCCGCGACGGTTACCATACCCAATGGGACAAACCCAAAGAACCTACCATTGCAAAGTTTCACAGGCATTATCCGCAATTCAGTAACTACACCCACCCGGCCGGTGCCGACTACAGCTGGCTTTGGTATTATGCCATGCAACAAATGGGAGACGACGAGTCGGCCACACAGGTGGCAGCTTTGAAAGAAAAACTACAGAAACGCAATAATGCAGGTCTGGCTGTAAGCTGGTTTGTGCCTACTATTCATACCCAGTTGATGCTCAATTCACTGAGTTTGTCTGACATGAAAAACTATATGAATTTCGCCGACAAACTGGAGCAATTTCACGAACGCAGAAAATTGTACTTCTACCCGAAGATTTTCAACAACGAGCCAGTGCTAAAGCAAAACTGGCAGGTTTTTAAGTTAGAGTACTTTCATGACCAGGTAAATGTAAAGTGGGCAAATGTGCTGTTGCCTTTATTGATTGCCGCCGGGCTTTGCCTGCTGTGGGCGCAAAGAAATTTTAAAAAATTGTATTCAAATAATCATTCTCTGTAAACAAAGATATCCATGCTAACTGCAACCAACTTAACCAGAAAATATGGTGAGCATACAGCCCTCAATCAGCTCAATCTAACTATTTTACCTGGCGAGGTTTTTGCTCTGCTGGGGCAGAATGGCGCTGGTAAAACCACCACCATTAATTGTTTTTTAGGGTTTATTGAACCCACCTCGGGCGAGGCCTTCATTAACGGAAAGTCGGTTGTGGGCCATGCAACAGAAACCAAAAAAGACCTGGCCTACATACCCGAAACCGTAATGCTGTATGCTAACCTGACGGGCATAGAAAACCTGAGCTTTTTTTCTTCTCTGGCGGGGTTCAGCTATTCAAAAGAGCAACTCGGTACTTTTTTAAGTAAAGCCGGTTTGCAGCAAACCGCTCATGAACAAAGGGTAGGGGGGTATTCTAAAGGAATGCGCCAAAAAGTAGGTATAGCCATTGCTATTGCCAAAAAAGCCAAAGTTTTATTGTTAGACGAGCCCACCAGTGGCCTGGACCCCAAAGCCTCGAACGAATTTTCAGAGATACTAAAAGAACTCTCGCAAAGCGGCACGGCTATTCTGATGGCCACGCACGATATTTTCAGAGCCAAAGAAGTAGCCAGCAGAATTGGTATCATGAAAGAAGGTAACCTGGTGTCGGTCATCAATGCCGCCGACATAACCGCCAACGAGCTTGAAAAGCTTTATCTGCAAACGGTTTAACATCAACAGGGTCAGAAATTAATCAAAAAGCACGAAGTAACACGTGCTTTTTGATTAACCAGCCAAACCATTCGGGTTTTATTATTAAAAAGGCAGTTTTGCTCTTCCTTTCAATTTCTTCTGAAATGCCTCCGGGGTGTCTGTTCCTCTTATATCCAACCGCTGTAATTCATATACATCCTTCATAAATCTGTTCAGTCTGTTGCCAATTCTGAAAGCGGCAACAACGCCCGTATTTTGAATCCGGGCTTTCATTTGCTTCAGTACGGTTCGGTTTTTAGGCCTTTTTCCGTAAGGATAAGCAAATACCGGCAAAAACGATAAGCCATTGTCTTTAAAAAAGCCCATGTTCTGTTGCAGGTCTGTGGTTATTTCGTCTAAGCTCAAGGCCTGATAACTCTGATGCAAATGCGAGTGCAAGCCAAAGGAAACAAGTGCTTCGTCAAGCGATTTTAGCTGGTCGAGATTCATTAAATCATCAGCTTTATGGTCCCAGCTGCTTGTTTGGCCTATGTAGGCGGTAGGCAGAAAAATAGTGGCCGGGGCTTTGTATTTTTGAAGCAAAGGGTATGCATAATGCAGATTATTAAGGTATCCGTCATCAAATGTAATAAAAACCGGTTTGGCAGGTAAGGCTTCGCCGGTGGTTACATAGGTAAGCAGGCGTTGCATAGGCAAAATATGGTAGCCATTGGCCTGCAGGTATTGCAGGTGCGCTTCCAGCTGGGTTGTAGTTACGGTCAGTTCGTCGGCGTGTTCAGGCGATACCTTGTGATACATTAATACCGGAATACCTCTGCCAGAGGCATCAAGTAGGTAAAGCCAGAGGGCGCCTGCTATCAGCAGGGCAATAAAAATAGATAACATCAGTATCTGGATTTAAAATTGTTCTGATTAATTTCATGAAGTTTGATGTACTTCATGGTAGACCCGAATGCCTGCCCGAAAGACCACACAAAACCACGGTAACCGTTCAGAAAGTTTAATCTGAACAGATATTCTATAAAAAATTTCAACGGAAACTTGATGATGATGTTGAATACCGAGACTTTTTTCTCTGCCCGGTGCAATTCAACAGCTCCTTTGGTGGTGTAGTTGTTTATTTTGTTCAGGAAATCGGTTACATCGGCATAGCTGTTATGCAACACATGGTTTTTAAGTGAGCCTCTTTTGCCGTTCAGAATCACATCTTCATGTATCTCCTTATCGTTATAGTTGCCGTGTTTACGGTTAAATAATCTCAGGTGCGGCATTTTGTATTCGCGCCCATAACGCAGGGGTTTACCCAGAAATATCAACGTATTGGGTATCATGTAGCCCTCAAAGCTGGCGTTCTGAAAAACATCAAGAATTTCTTCCCGCAGCTCGTCACTCACTACCTCGTCAGAGTCCACAATAAAAACCCAGTCGTTTTTAGCTTTCGAAACCGCATAGGCTTTTTGTTTTCCGAAGTTGTCAAATTTCCGATATAAGAAATTGGCCTCATATTTACGTGCAATCGATTCGGTTTCATCGGTGCTGCCGCAATCAAGCACCAGCAGTTCGTCGGCCCAGTCTGCAACAGATTTTAATACGCTATCCAGAGTCCGCTGGTTATTAAGGGTCAGGGTAACAATAGACAAAGGAATTTTAGTGGTTTTCTTCTGCATTTTTACAATTACATTTAGGATTGGACATAAGCTCGTATTTTTTAAGGGGTACACAGCCGCCCTGTCTTTAAAAAAAAGACAGACACGTAAACACTGAAATACGGATACAGAGTAAAGCCCTTATCAGAGGCAATAAGGCGAGCATAAGCATGGGTTGTTTGTAAACAACTGCAATTTTAAGCCGGTATTATTGCTGATAAGTAATTTGTAAACAAACCGATAAAACTGTTTTTCAGGCAGGATTAATACAGATGTTTAGAGGTAAAAGCAGAAAATGGCTGTGCCTGATGGCTAAGGCAGATGTGGTGATGGTTAGGTTTTTCATTGTACGTTTAAATAATAGAATTAGTAATAATACCAGACAAAATTAATGCACCGAATTGAATTTGTCTAAGAAAAATTATTAATAATTTCTTAATAATTTGTAGGTACAAGGGCTTGCGTTTTATCTGGTAAAACGGCCGGCATGGCATAACCAAAGGCCTGCAGTTTTATGATTAGAAAAATTTAGAGAAGCATCTATAGCCCGGCTGCCATGGGTATAAAAATGACCCTGCCTTTACGAAAACGAAATGACTATTTTGTAAGGCTTTGCACATATAATTAAGTTTTTTGAAACCTGCTAAGCTATGGAAGCAATTGATATTCTAATACTACTACTCCGTTTTCAAATGCCTGCGAGCGGCTAAGGGAAAAATTTCTTAATTGCAGGTTGTCATCAAACAACTTCAACCCTCCGCCCACTACTACGGGTATCAGCATCAGGTGTAATTCATCTATCAGGTTATGTTGTAGCAAACTTTTTACCAGCGTGGCACTACCATAAACCAGTATATTGCCGCCCTGGGTATTTTTGAGCGCTGCCAGTTCAGTTGCCATATCTCTAATGATGTGGCTGTTGTTCCAATCGGCATTTGGCAAGGTTGCAGATACCACATATTTGGGGTAGTGGTTCATTCTGTCGGCAAAATCGTTGCCGGTTTGGGTAGGCCAGTAGTTCCTGAACCCGCTGTAAGTATTTTTGCCAAGCAAAAGTGAGTCAACACTTTTTAGCTCGTCCATTTTATACTTTCCACCTTCCGGGCTTCTGTAGCGGGCCTGCCAGCCACCATGCGGGTGCGCGGTTTCATCACCTCCGGGGGCTTCCACAACGCCATCAAGCGTTATAAACTCAGTAACTATAATTTTTCGCATAGGTTTTTATTGGTAAATATAGCAGAGATTTCGCGTTTTGACAGGGGGGAGGATAGACAATCTGAGGGGGTGAAAGCGACCCGGCTATGTGCTGTGGTTAAAATTAAATGCCCCTCTGCGGCAACAGTAGTTGCTGAACAACAGAGGGGCAGGTAAGTGCTTAATCATTCTGGTAGTTAATCATCCAGTTAATGCCAAATTTATCTGTAAATGACCCAAAGTAAGCCCCAAAGAACATATCTTCTAAAGGCATGGAGACTACGCCACCTGCCGATAGTTCATCAAATATCCGTTTGGCTTCTTCTCTGGTGTCTGGTTCAATGCTGATGTGCATATTGTTGCCCAGTGTTAGAGTAAAACCCATTTCTTTGGGTGCGTCGGTAGCCATTAGTATATGATGGGCGGTAATGGGTAATTCTACATGCAGAATCATATTTTTTACGGCATCTGCTACAGGTGGGTTACCTGGCACAGCCGGAATATCGCCAAACCTCTGAATGCCTTTGCCGACAAAATCAGTTCTGAAAACAGATTTATAAAACAAAAAAGCTTCTTCTGTATTACCAGCAAAGTTAAGGTACGTGCAAACCCTTGCCTTATTGTTGGTTTTGTTTTGCCGGCGTAGCATAAACTGTGCCTCCAGGTATTGGTCAAGGTTTTCCAGTGCCATACTGAAACCCTCCTTAAAGCCCATTTCTATCACTTTTTCCAGGTCTGAGAGGCTATTATAGCGGGCATTAATGGTTACAAAAGTGGTGCTGCCGGTTTGTTTAAAATCGTTGTTCCAGTACGTTCTGGGTAAGTTAGGGTCTATGGTTCCGTTTTCGTCACTGAACGCATCCATGCAAGAAAAACCTTTCTGTGTTTCAATGGTCAGGTAGTCGTTTACGCCCCAGTGTTTTTCGCCTTTCGGGCTTATCATGGCATAATGCCAGCGCCCACCTTCTCTGAAATTCATCGACTTCGTTTCTGTCCTGTAAGGTTTGGGCGCCCACCATTGGTCTAGTATTGCGGGGTTGGTCCAGGCCTCCCACACCAGGTCCAGGTCGGCGGCAAATTCGCGTTTTACTTCAACTGTATTGTTTTCTTTGTTTACTGTAAAATCAAATATCAGGTTTTGTCTCATTATTCTTCAAATTTTGTATAGTTAAAAATATCTTTTCAAGTTGTTTTTTCATTTATCTGTTGCGTTTTTTTCTGTAATTCTAATTTTACAAATCTCACCGCCTTTTCTGTGGCCATTTCAATTAAGCTCTTTTTTAGCTGCGTATGCGCTATAACCGTTATCAGGATACTAGAAAAAAACAGAAGACAGATTCTAAGCACTTTTTCAGATTCAAAGTTATGTACGAAACCGAACGGTTGCAAATTTATGTGCAACTAATTGGTTTCGCAAATTATTTTTAATTTTTTTAAATTACCTTATAATGGGGCGTAACCGAATTGGCTAGTTGGCAGTGTTTATTTTTTGAAGATACAAATCAGTATAAATTCTAGCGGCATCTTGTATATCAAGGCCTTTGCTGCGCAGTATTTCAATGTTTTGTTGTTTCGGGGCTTCTCTTTTAATATTAAAAAGAACTTCCGCCCATTCCTCAGGGGTGTCACTCAAGCTTAGCTTTTTAACCAGAGAGACACCCATGTCTACATCGGCTGGTACATTATCAGAAATAAGGGCTGGCAAACCTATACACTGGCTTTCAATCAGCACCATAGGCAATCCTTCATACAAAGAGGGCATTAGCATTACATCGGCACCGGCCATTAGTTGTGGTACATCATCTCTTATCCCAAGCATAGTTACGTTACCAGACAGCCCGAGCCTTGAAACCTCGTTTCTAATAAAAGAGTCTAAGGTACCCTGGCCTATAATAAAGAAATGGAAATCGATTTTTTTGTTTTTTAGAACATACATTATCTGTAAAGAAAACGCGTGATTTTTAACATTCTCAAGTCTGCCAATTTGAACATATATTCTACTATTACTACCTGGTAGAAATGTTTCACGCAAAAAATCTTTATGGGTTTTACCGGTTTCAAAGTACTGGTCTATATCGATAGAGTTATACAGAACAAGAGCTTTTTTGTTTTCAGGAAATAAAAATTCTGCGGCTTCAGTACTACAAGCAATCGCGTTTGTTGAATACTTTTTGATTAGAAAAATGGATAATTGCTGATAAATTCTGTTGGCCAGAGAATTATCTGATGCATTAGTAATACTGTGCGAATGAGCAATTCTGATTGGCACACCGGCAAGATTGGCTGCCAGAAAACAAAATCCGATATTAAGCAGCGTATGCGCATGAATTACCTGATATTGTGAATTGTGCTTAAGAAACCGGTATAAGCTGTAAATGCGCTTAAAACTATTCCCCTCCACAATCCTAAAAATTTTACCACCCAGGCTTAGTATTTCTTCATCATAATCACAGGCTTTTGCTTTAAAGTAAATAAAATCAAACTGTATTCTGGTTCGGTCTATATTTCTGTAAATATTCATTACCATTGTTTCTGCACCAGCTCTGTCCATTCCACCTATTACGTGTAGTATTCTTATCATATTATTGCCTTTTTTAATCTGGTTATTGTTGCTGTAAAACCCATACGGCTGCCGATTTTAATAGTTAAAGGCAAAAGTAACAAATATTTATTTTCAAACTGTTGTGGGCGGGCTACTTTGCACGGCACAGCCGAGTGTCTGATTCTTAACCATTTACGCCTGGCAATAGCAAAAAACCATTTAGCAAGCATTAAAAATACGTTTACCGGGTTTGAAATCTTTGGCTTTATGCTTAGTTTTCGGTCAGAAAGTATTACAGCCCATGTTAGCAGAATTATATTACCCGCCATCATTAGAACCCGCAGACCTGGATGCACATCTGGAAGACGGTTGGTTCAGAATGGGGCAGGCTATCTTTACCACCAGTTTCCTGAAATTTAAAGATATTATTTATAGTGCTATCTGGCTAAGAATCAACCTTCGCTCTTTCAGTGAATCATCTACTCAAAAAAAACTCAGGAAACTTAACTCCGGATTCAATGTAATTATACGTGAGGCCTTTATTGACGAAACCAAAGAAGACCTCTTTGCCCGGTATCAGAGCCACGTAGCTTTTGACACCGCCCCCAACCTGCAACAGTTACTTTTCGGCTACGGCGATAATGACATCTATGAAACCCTTGAGATTTGCATTTATGATGATTCAAAGCTGATAGCCTGTGGTTTTTTTGACCTGGGCGAGAAAACATCGGCGGGGATTTCATGTTTTTACGACCCCGAATACAAAAAGCATAGCCTGGGCAAATACCTGATGTTTCTGAAAATGGAATTTTCGAAAAGGCATGGGCTACAATATTTTTATCTGGGTTATTTTGCCCCCGGTTATCCGTTGTTTGATTACAAGCTGGGCTTATCAAAAGACAATCTCGAATTCATGGATCAGGCCACCGAACAATGGCTGCCCATAGAGCAATTCAGTTATGATGCCATACCGCTGGACATCATGAAGCAAAAACTGCACGAACTCCAAATGGCGCTGTCGCAAGAGTCTGTCAATAGTGCATTTCAGTATTATGAGTTTTTTGATGCCGATTTAATCAACACCCTTAATGGTCTTCGGCTTTTCGATTTCCCCGTGTTTTTGTTCTGCTTTGGTATCAGCACTGCAAACCCGATAGTGGTTTATGACCACCGCGACGCCAGATATCATTTGCTTACCTACCATTGTATTTACGAAACCATGTTTGAGCAAAAAGACCTGAGCCGCTTTAATACACATTTATTGCAGACCTCAAAAGTGCTGTTTTCAACTGCCTCGGTTCAGACCATGATAAAGGTAATTAGCACCGCTTTGCGCAAAAACATAACCGGCGAATTTTATATTTTTGAGCTGGTAATGAAAGGTATCGCCTGAAAACAGCCATGAAAGCCAACGCCGATTACAGCACGCGGAGTAGTCCATCTACCGCATTATAAAGTAATAGTAACTGAGGTAAAGATATTGTTAATAATTGCCCCCTGCCTGGCCGGAAAGCACTTATTAGGCGTATATTTACAACCGGATTTTTTACTAAACTCACCCTAACACTTCTAAAGCCTATATGGAAACCAGAAGAGAATTTATTCAGAAAGCAGCCGTTCTGGCCAGCGGTACGGGTCTGGCAGGTATGTTGCCCCCGGTTATTCAAAAAGCCCTGGCCATTGACCCCAAAACAGGAAGCACCTATTTAGATGCCGAACACGTAGTGATTCTGATGCAGGAAAACCGCTCTTTCGACCACTCATACGGTACACTTCAGGGCGTGCGTGGCTTTAATGACCCTCGCGCCATAACCCTGCCCAATAAAAATAAAGTATGGTTGCAACCCAATTCAGCAGGGCAGACCTTTGCGCCGTTCAGACTAGACCTGAAAGATACCAAAGCTACCTGGATGAGCTCTTTACCGCACTCCTGGGAAAACCAGGTTGATGCCCGCAACGAAGGTAAGTACGATAAATGGCTGGATGTGAAGCAGTCGGGCAACAAAGACTTCAAGAAAATGCCACTTACAATGGGGTATTATAACCGCGAGGATATCCCGTTTTATTATGCCCTGGCCGATGCCTTTACCGTTTGTGACCAGAACTTCTGCTCGTCGCTCACGGGTACTACACCAAACCGGCTGTACTTATGGACGGGAACCATCAGAGAAGAGCAAAACGAAAACGCAAAGGCTAATGTAAAAAACGAAGACGTTGATTATGACAGATGGGCAAAATGGAAAACCTTCCCCGAGCGGCTGGAAGAAAACAATGTATCGTGGAAAATTTACCAGAACGAACTAAGCATTGACACCGGTTTTGAGGGTGAAGAAGACTCATGGCTGGCCAATTTTACCGATAACCCTATTGAGTGGTTTGAGCAATACCATGTAAAATTCTCGCCCGAGTACCGCCAGTATCTGCAAAAAGTAGCGAAAGAATTACCGGGTATGATTGAGACCCTGAAAACCAAAATAGCAGGGCTAAGCGCCGGAGGCAATGAATACAACACCGCTAAAAAAGAACTGGCACAGAAAGAAGCGTACCTGGCAATAGCTCTCAATGACCTGGAAGAATTTAAGCCTGAGAATTTCGAAAAACTGTCAGAGTTCCATAAAAATATCCATAAAAAAGCCTTTACCAATAATCGTAAAGACCCTGATTACCATAAACTGACCACCCTTGAGTATGAAGACAACGGCGTGCAGCGCAAACTGCAGGTGCCCAAGGGAGATGTATTGCATCAGTTCAGAGAAGATGTAAATACCGGAAAACTCCCTACCGTGTCGTGGATAGTGGCGCCTGAGAAATTCTCAGACCACCCGGGTGCACCCTGGTTTGGGGCCTGGTATCTATCAGAGGTGATGGAGATTCTTACCAAAAATCCGGAGGTCTGGAAGAAAACCGTTTTCATATTAACGTATGACGAAAACGACGGGTATTTTGACCACGTGCCGCCGTTTGTACCACCGAATCCGCATAAACCCGGTACCGGTAAAGTTTCAGCCGGTATTGATGCCGGGGTAGAACAGGTAAGTCTGGCTCAGGAGCTGAAACGCAAACGTGCCAACCCCGAGCGCGACTCGCGCGCCAGCCCGATTGGTTTGGGTTTCCGGGTGCCAATGGTGATAGCCTCGCCCTGGAGCCGCGGGGGTAATGTGTGTTCGGAAGTGTTTGACCACACGTCGGTGCTACAGTTTCTGGAGAAATTTCTGAAACATAAAACCGGAAAAGAAATATCAGAAACCAACATAAGCCAATGGCGCAGAACCGTTTGTGGCGACCTGACCTCGTCTTTTGAGCCATACAACGGCGAAAAAATACAGTTACCGGCCTTTGTACAGAAAGAACCGTTCATCAAAACGGTTTATAATGCTAAATTTAAAAAGCTGCCGTCTAACTTTAAGGAGCTGAACAGTGATGAAATAGCCCAATTGAACGAAGGCAAAGACCTGGGCATTTTGCCAAAGCAAGAGCCGGGTATCAGAAAAGCCATGCCTATTCCGTATCAGTTATATGCCGAAGGCAAACTGAATGCCGATAAAAAAGCATTTGCTATTGACCTGCATGCCTCTGATGAAGTATTTGGTAAAAAGACAGACGGCGCTCCGTTTATAGTCTACGCTCCGGGCAAATATGCCGTGCGCGATGCCAGCAACCGCATAACAGGCTTTGAAAGTGTAAGAACCTGGAACTACGCATTGAAAGCGGGCGACAAACTGGCCGACCAGTGGTTATTAGAAGACTTTGAAGACGGGCAGTATCACCTCATAGCCTACGGGCCAAACGGCTACATGCGCGAGTTTAAAGGCAACGCCCAGGACCCGGACGTACAGATAAACTGTGAGTACCAGCGTGTAAAAGGCAGTCTTAAAAAACTGACAGGCAATGTAGAACTGAAAATCAGGAACAACAGCACTCAGGCAGTAACAATTGAGGTTGTCGACCAGTCATATAAAAGAGGGAATCATAGCAAAACTGTGGCTGCGGGTTCAGGTGCTACCATCGTGCTTGACCTGGCCAAAAATCATAACTGGTACGATTTCAGCGTGAAAATAAAAGGTAACACCTCATTTGAAAAACGCTATGCCGGCCACGTAGAAAACGGAAAAGCCAGCTTTACCGACCCTGCAATGGGTGGGGTGGTGTAAGGTGTTAAATGCTTTAATTATACATAAATCTCTCCTTAATTTATTTGGAGAGATTTTGTT
Organism: Emticicia sp. 21SJ11W-3; assembly: GCF_024138715.1. Taxonomy (GTDB): domain Bacteria; phylum Bacteroidota; class Bacteroidia; order Cytophagales; family Spirosomataceae; genus Emticicia; species Emticicia fluvialis. Next base: position 3,472,937 of record NZ_CP092074.1, on the reverse strand, counting down.
TTTATATTTATAAAATTTTATAGGTCGCTATTAAAATATTCTCCTGAAAATGATTTGTGTAGAAAGTTTGAATATTTATTAAACCTGACTAAATTGTGATGCTTCTTAAAAAGTAGCGGAATTACCAACTTTGTGTTATGTGATTACTTCCAAGTGAATTGGAAGATACAGAAATTAAAATAGTCAATGCCATTAGCTCCAAAGGATGGGAAGCTCATCTATCATATAACTGCAATTAGAAATTTTGAGAATATTTTAATCAATGGTTTAAAACCAAGAGATGGCCTTGATGGTTTCATTGATGTTGCAGATACGGAAATTTTAGAACATAGAGCTAAATTTAATCTCAATAAATTTGTGCCTTTTCATTTTTTTGCTCCAACGCCATTTGCAGGGAATATTCAAAAAACTTTTAAAACGGAGTCATTTATTTATTTGGCTGTTAATAGAGAAAAGGCAATAGAGGGTAATTTTAGTATTATTCCTACTCATCCCTTAAATTATAATGATGAACCTTTACCATATTCAGAGGGTTTTGAAAGTATAGATTGGGAATTAATGAAAGTTAGAGATTATAAAAATCATAGCTGCAAGGAAGTTTGTTTAGCAGAGTGCATTACTCCTAATATAGTTCCTATAAGTATGATTGACATTATATTTGTCAAAAATGATAATGACAAAAAAATCATAGAAGGCCTTGTCAAAAAGTCAAAAGTTAAAGTTAATTTTAGAATTACACCCGTTAGTCAATTCTTTATAAAATGATACACTTTAAAACTGGAAATATATTATTCTCTGATACTGAAGCTCTTGTTAACACAGTTAATTGTGAGGGATTTATGGGTAAGGGTATTGCTTATCAGTTTAAATTAGAATATCCTCTGAATAATGAAAAGTATGTAAAAGCGTGTAATACTGGTTTTTTAACTGTCGGTAAAGTACTTTCTGTTAAAGAAAAAGGTAAAATAATTATTAATTTCCCTACTAAAAATAAGTGGAGGGAAAATTCCAAATATGAATATATTGAAAGTGGACTTAATAATTTAAAACAAGAGATTATTAATCTTGGAATAGATTCAATTTCAATTCCTCCATTAGGCTGTGGGAATGGGGGATTAAATTGGTTTCAAGTCAAGGACTTAATCCAGGATAGCTTAAATGATATCTCAGATAAATGTGAAATTATTATTTTTGAACCTTCTAATAATCTAAATTTTAAGGCTAATTCTAAAGCTGCGCCTAAGCTTAATACCTCTCATTTATTATTAATGAATTTAAAGAACAGACTAGCTAAGTTCAACAAGACTAGATTGCAGAAATCTTCATTTCTTATTAATTACTTGTCAAATGAGAATTATTTTAAATTTGAAAAACACCACTTTGGCCCATACGCGCACTCATTAGAAATATTAAGTAAAGATATAAAAGAATATCAACAATTTTATGGATTTGATACTGTGAAGGCTTATGAGCATGCAAAAACTGCATTAATAAGCGATACAACTATAAATAAAGAAAGACAATTTTTGCCTTTTGTAGAATTGGCTGTGGATATAGTAAATCAAATTTTATCAGATAGAGAGTTAGAGTTATTGACAACGATTTTATTCATTATCGAAAGTCACAATTATTTGTCAAAGGAGGAGGTTCTTAAAGAATTTAATGCTTGGTCAGATCGCAAGGCTTTAGAATTTGAAGATGAAGACATATTAGACGGTATTACTAAACTGATAAAGCAAAATTTAATTGTCGAAGAATTATACAGTTTATCAAAACCATTGTTTAATTCGATTAAGCCCATAAATCCATCTGAAATGAAAAAGGTACTCAGTTGATTTTACTTCTGAAAATGATTTGTTAGTATTCCCTATACTCTTAATGAGGTAACTTTAAGGCTTACAATAAAAAAACTTAGCTCAATTATATCTTTCTCAAAATCCCCCTCGTTCGTCTATATTCCTTCTGTGCGATTGACTTGCTTAGATAATTTATCTATTTTCGGAGGTAGAATCATCTAAACAAACTATTCCTTATGAATCGTCTTCTTCTCCTGCTTCTTTTGCCGGTTTCATTATTTGCCCAGCGGTTTTCGTCTGCCGAAATCAACCGTTTTGAACAGCAGGCCAAAAGAGTTACCATCATACGCGATAACTGGGGGATACCGCACATTTATGGCAAAACCGATGCCGACGTGGTGTTTGGTTTGCTATATGCCCAATGCGAAGACGATTTCAAAAGGGTTGAAATGAACTACATTGAAAAACTGGGCAGAATGGCCGAACTGAAAGGCGAAAGCGAATTATACAACGACTTACAGATAAAATTACTGATAGACACCACCGAAGCCATTGCCGACTACAACAAGGCAGCGCCCTGGCTGAAAAAACTGATGAATGCCTATGCCGACGGCATTAATTATTACCTGCACAAACACCCGCAGGTAAAACCAGCCATGCTTACTCGCTTTAAGCCCTGGTATACGCTACTTTGGACAGACGGCAGCATTGGCGCCATTAGCACGGCTGATGCCACCATAGCCGAACTAAAGAATTTTTACTCGGGCGATAAAGTTACCTATCTGGATGCCCCCAAAGACCCCGAGAACCAGACGGGCTCTAATGGTTTTGCCGTTGGGCCATCAAAAACGGCTTCGGGCAATGCCATTTTGTATATCAACCCGCACGTAACATTCTATTTCCGCCCGGAGGTGCACGTGGTAAGCGAAGAGGGCCTGAACGTTTACGGCGCTGTAACCTGGGGGCAGTTTTTTGTGTATCAGGGCTTTAATCCGTATTGCGGGTGGATGCACACTTCAAGTGCAGTAGATGTGTCAGACTTATATGCCGAGAAAATCACCCAAAAAGGGAACCTGTATTTTTATCAATACAATGGCCGGTTAAAGCCGGTTTCAGAAAAGAAAATTACCATCAAATACCAGAAAGACGGCCAGTTATTAAGCCGCACATTCACCACTTATGCCACGCATCATGGGCCGGTTATTGCCAAACGCAACGACCAGTGGCTGAGCCTGCGGTCTTATAACCGCTCTATGCTTAGCCTGGTGCAAAGCTGGCAGCGCACCAAAGCCAAAGGGCTGGAAGATTACAAAAAGGTGATGGACTTAAAAGCCAATACCTCAAACAATACCGTATTTGCCGATAACAAAGGCAACATTGCCTATTGGCATGGCAACTACGTGCCAGTAAGAGACCCCAGACTTAACTGGGCTAAACCCGTTGACGGCAGCACCAGCGCCACAGAATGGAAAGGCCTGCACGCTGTAAGCGAAACCGTTCATTTGTATAACCCTGCAAATGGCTGGTTGCAGAACTGCAACTCAACGCCTTTTACTGTGGCTGGTGTAAATAGCCCCGATAAAGCCGCTTACCCGCCTTACATGGCGCCAGACGGCGAGAATTTCAGAGGGGTAAATGCCGCCCGTGTGTTAAGTAAGGGCAAGGATTTTACGGTTGATAAAATGATTGAAGCCGGGTACGACAACTACCTTTCTGCTTTTGAAGTGCTGGTACCAGCACTGGTTAAGTCATTTGAAACGAATGTAAAGCCCGTTGATTCTTTATATAGCCAACTGGCAGAACCCATTGCTTTGCTTAAAAAATGGGATTACCGCACAGCAACCAGCTCTGTACCAACCACATGGGCTATTGAATGGGCGCAGCGATTAAACGGGGCCATACAGAAAATTTATATCGACCAGGGCGAAGACGACCAGGTTACACGCACTAAAAAATTTGCCGAAGTAGCCACCGCCGACCAGCTGGTGATACCTTTTGCCCAAACCCTGGCCGATTTACAGAAAAGATTTGGTACCTGGCAAAAACCATGGGGAGACATAAACCGTTTTCAACGCCTGGCGGGCGATATTCAGGGGAAATATGATGATGCGCAACCCAGCCTGCCAATGGGTTATGCCTCTGCCCTGTGGGGAATGTTGCCTTCTTATAACAGCCGGGTGTATCAGGGTACGCAAAAGAGATACGGTATCAGCGGTAATAGCTTTATTTGTGCAGTTGAGTTCGGGCCAAGAATTAAGGCCAGGTCATTGCTGGCCGGTGGACAAAGCGGAGACCCGGCGTCGGCCCATTTTAAAGACCAGGCCGAAATGTACACCAAAGGCCAGTTTAAAGATGTTCTTTTTTATAAAGAAGATGTGTTGAAACACGCCGAAAAAATGTATCATCCCGGCGAGTAAGTTTCTGATAATGAGATAATTTAACATACAGCCAGTGGTACATCAGGCCTGTTCTGCCGTATGTACCACAGTTGCCGCGGTGCATCTGGCACTGCGGCTTTTTTGTATTTTAAAACTAAATAAATGATGATTAAAAGAATCAAAATCCTATTCGTTATCCTTTGCCTCTCAGGCTTAGTCAGTGTCAAAAGCCAGGCGCAAAGGCTGGTAATTATCGGGCTTGACGGCTTCAGCGCCGAGGGCTACAAAACCGCCAGGCACCCGAATATAGATGCTCTGGTGGCCGAAGGCATACTGTCTTTAACTACCCGCCCGGTTATGCCCTCTATAACCTTGCCGAACTGGACCAGCCACTTGTCTGGCGCAGGGCCTGAAGAACACGGCATCGTAAATAATGAATGGAAACTGGATGCCCATGAGCTGCAAGCCTTAGAAAAAGACCAGGAGGGCTATTACCCAAACGTATTCAAGCTGTTGAAAGAGCAGGTGCCGGGCATCAGAATCGGATATTTTTATAATTGGGGCAAGCTGATTAACTCAATGAACCAAAAGTACTTTGATGAAATTTCGTTTGAGAAAGAGTTTAAATACCGCGCCAATTACGACAAAGCCTATGATTACCTGTTAAAAAACCGGAATTACCCCACCACACTATTTCTATATAGTGTGCATACCGATTTTGCCGGACACGACCACAAGTGGATGTCGCCCCAATACATAACCGCCATTGAAGAAGCAGATGTAGCCATTGGCGAGCTGCTTGCCAAACTTAAAGCTGCCGATTTGTATGCCGATACACATTTTATGCTGATAACCGACCACGGTGGCCTGCCGGAAGGGCATGGGGGGGTGTCGATGACCGAAATGCAGGTACCCTGGGCAGTTACAGGCCCCAAAATCAATAAACTGGGGCTGGTTGATTTTGCCAACAGTAATAAAAATACGGCCCTGGTAATAGCCGGAATTTATAACCTTAAAAACCTGCCGGTTACGTGGTCTGGGGTGCTGCCAAAAAATATTTTAAAGAAAAATCCAAAAAACTTGAAAATGTACTTGAGATAATATAATTTTATATCAGAATTGTACCATAATCAATTAATTAATCTAAACGCTAACCATCAAACTGATGTGACTTATGAAAAATCTGCTTCATAACCTCAATTTTGTTGCATTTTTAGCTTGTCCGGTTGTAGTTGATGAGTTGTCTCGCACGAAACTCAGTATCTACAATTTTATTACCGGCGAGATGTTTTTTATCCTTTATTTTGTTTGGGGTGTTTATACCTTGAATACTCTGTTTGCACGGGTTCCGTTCTTTGAAAGTATCAAGGTAAGAATCATCACCATAGCCTCATTAATGTCGTTTGCATTAATTGTGGGCTTGCTGGTTATTCATAATGTGGGCTGAAAATGCCTTCTGAGTAAAGTTTATGAAGCAGGAATTAGGCCAAACCCGGTTTTTGATTCAGAAAGTAATCAGTATCTGTTGATTGCCTAAGCGTAAGCCGGAAGTATCACGTTAAAAGTTGCACCACCATTACTATTGTTCTCCACAACGATGTCCCCATTATGATTCTGTGCAATTTTTTTGCACATCGCCAGGCCTATACCGGTTCCTTCGTAATCCGATTTCCGGTGTAGTCTCTGGAAAATATGAAAAACCTTTTCAGCATATTCGGCAGGAATCCCGATGCCGTTGTCTGCAAATCTTATGCTGTAGTAACCATAATCTGTAGAAAGCCCGCAGGCAATTATTTCTTCTTTGGTAAGCACACTGGCGCTGATGTCTATTACTGGCTGAACACCGGCTTTTACAAATTTCAGGGCATTACCCGTTAAATTGGCAAACAGTTGGGTCATTTGTAGCGGAATAGCCTTTATTACCGGCATTGGTTGTTTACGTATAACCGCCTGCTTTTGCTCAATCAGCAGGTCATAGTCTGTCAGAATATGCTCAAGAATCACATTCAGGTCAACCCGTTCAAAATTCTGATTCTCTTTCGCAAGCTGCGAATACATCAGAACGTCGCGGATAAGGGCTGTCATCCGATTGGCAGAATTCTTTATTTTAGTCAGAAAATTACTAGACTCTGCCGGCAGGTTTTCGCCCAGCGACTTTTCCAGTAATTGAGAGAAAATCGTAATTTTTCGTAGCGGCTCCTGTAAATCATGAGAGGCAATGTAGGCAAACTGAGCCAGCTCGGCATTTGAGTGTGTCAGCTTCGTGTTTGATTCGGCCAGTTCTTCCACAATAAGTTGCAGTTTTTCAATGGCTTCGTCCAGTTCTTTGGTACGTTCTTTTACCTGATTCTCTAATGCCAGTTGCATTTGCCGCTGCATGGTTATATCCTGCGCCGACCCACTCATAAAAGCGGCTTCTCCTGCTGAATCATAAAAAACCTGCCCCTGTGCACGTATAATTCGTTTCTGCCCTGTTTGAAGGTTAATAATCGGGTGTTCATACTCATAAGTACCTGTGCCGCCCGGTTCTGTAGCTTTGGTGTTCAGGTTTTGCATTTGTGTGCGGTAAGGCTCCGGAATACACTCATTAACTTTTTCTATATCTCCCGAATTTAATGATAAACCAGTCCACTCCTTAAAAAGTGGCGAGAAGGTGTATTCCATATTTTTTATGTCCAATTTCCAGGTAGCCAGCCCTGCCAGTTCAACCGCCCCACGCAATTCTGCTTCGGCTTCTTCCAGCGCCTGTTGGGCTTTTATCTGTTCAGTTACATCAACTGCAATTTCAAGTATGGCGCTGGTTTCTTTGTCGGCATTAAATACGGGGGTATAAGTAATGTTATAATAGCTGCTGGTCATTACCCCGTTTTTTACAATTTTGGCCAATGAGCCAAAAGAATGGTACGCCTTGCCGGTTATCATTACCTCTTCAAGAATTTGTAAAAACGGCTGGTTTTCGGTTATCAGCTCTGGCATTACTTCTTTCAGGGGTTTGCCTTCAATGGCAGGCCCTTTGCCCATTAGCTCAATAAACGTTTGATTAGGGTTTTCAATAATCAGATCTTTGCCTACATATAAACCGATACTGGCAGGCGCTGACGATATGATGGTGCTCAGTTTGGTTTCATTCTCTTCAATTCTTTTCCGGGTAACCACCTGCTCGGTTATATCATTGGCAACCACAAGCACACCAACAATCTCGTTTTCACCTTCGGCTCGTGGCTGATACGTTAAATCAACATAGATGGTTTCAAGTTTTCCATTCCTGAAAATCTCCACCCTTGCTTCTTTGGCATTATAAGATTGGCCGGTTTCAATGACATTATTGAGCAGCTGGTCAAAACCCTGTCCTTTCATTTCAGGTAGCGCCTCAAGCAAAGGTTTGTTTATTAGTTCGGTTTTACCGCGGCCTACAAGCGTGGCATAAAACGCATTAACGTTTCTGAAAGTAAGGTTCTCTTTGCTGATAATGGCAATACCCACCGGCGATTCTTCAAACGACGACAGCAACTCGCGCTGGCTTTCGGCTATTTTTTGCTGGGCCAGTGTCTGCGCCGTTACGTCAATAGCCATGTTAATAATGGCATAAACCTGGCCGTCGGCATTAAAGAGCGGTTTATAGGTAAAATCAAAAATATAGCTGCTCAAAACCCCGTTTACCTCCAGGTCGGCGGTCATGGCTTTGGCTTCGTAAGGCAGGCCGGTATCAAATATGTTATCAAGAATATCCAGAAAAGGCTGGCCTTCCAGTTCAGGCAGGGCATAAGCCAATGGCTTGCCAATTACAAATGCATCTTTGCCCCACAGGTTCAGCATTTTTTCGTTGGCCACTTCAATTATGAGTTCACGGCCTACATACAACGACGTAGCAATTGGCGCTTCTTCTATCAGGGCTCTGAAACGGGATTCGCTTTCGGATAGCTTCCTGATTGACGCAACCTTGTCGGATGTTTCGTTACATATTACCAATATACCCTGTGTCTGGCAGTTTTCATCTTTTATTGCGCTGTACGAAAAATCAAGATATACCTCCTCATCAAAGCCATTGCGGTTAATTACACGCTTGAAATCCTTGAATGAAACCGGTTCGCCGCCCTGAACTCTGCTAAATAGCGGAGCCATGAAACTTTCCCATGCCTCAGTATAGATTTCGCTGGTGCTGCTACCCAACGCATTCGGGTGCCGCCTGGCACCCAGTAAGGTAATGAAGGCGTCGTTATAGAGTTGTGTAAAAGAATCGCCCCAGCAGATAAGCATCGGCGACTGCACGTTCAGCATGGTGGCCACCATTTGTTTCAACTGCACCGGCCAGTTTGCCGGGATACCAATGGCAGTCTGGCTCCAGTCTTTTTTTCTCATCAAATCGCCCATTTCGCCGCCTCCGTTTAAAAAGGGGTAATCGTTCAGGGCCTTGTCTGATGTTGTCATAAAATAAAGTTAGCTGATTAAAGGGGTCAGGATTTCTACCAGTTGTCCAAAATCGCCGGGCTTGGTAATAAACATGTGTGCGCCCAGGTCTATGGTCAGTTCTCTGGTATTGGGGTCTGCTGAAGTAGATAAGATAATCACAGGTATATGCGCCAGCGTGTCTTTTTGTTTGATTTTATAAAGAAATTCCTGGCCACTCATGAGCGGCATGTTCAGGTCGAGAAAAATTACTTCAGGTTGAATTTCTCCCAGCGAAAGTTTATGTAAAGCCTCTCTTCCACTATTAAAGCAGAAGTACCTTACCGACGAAGAGATTTGCTTAACAGCTGTAAGAAAAATCTCCTGGTCGTCATCATCATCATCTATGAGCAGGATTGTATTAAAATTCATCTTGCAAATTTACAAAGCTCAAAAATTAAAAAATGGAAAATGATGTTAGCCCCGAAGATAAAATAAAAAAGTATTTCTTAGAGCATAAAGATATAGATAATTGTAACAACCACAAAATAAATGACCACTTATGGATTTTTGTTGGTACGGTATTAAAAAAAGAGTTTCAAAAATTTGAAAAGTTGAACAGATATCCTAAGTTTATGGCATCGTTTTGCTGTTATTAAAGAAATTGCTTTGACTACCATGAAAAACTTCCTGCTGAATCTCAATTGTTTGCTTATAATGGCTTATTCTTTGGGGTTTATTGATTTAAGCGGTACACCCTTCAGTCCTTATCATTATCTGCCCGGTTATATGGTGGTAAGTATCATTTACATCTGGTGTACAGTTACTTTGTATCTAATGCTGGGCCGCGTACCTGTTTTTGAAGAACCCAGAAAACGTTTATTAATAGTAGGCTCGGTTATGTCTGTTGCCGTTCTGGTGGGTATATGGATAATCAGGACGGCTCATTAATACGGCCGGAACAATACCTTGCCAAGCCAATATACACCCGCTTTGGGCGATATGCCATGGCGTATGCCGTAATATTGGGCGTTTAAATTCTTATAGTAAAACTGAGGCGGTTTGTTCGCCCATCTACGTTTTTTGGTTGCCCATGCCAGCGTTTTTTGCTGTTGTTAATACATTGGCAATCATTAGTTAATGTTCACTTTAAAAGTGAAGATTAATTTTACGGCTTTCCCAAATAAATAATCAGCCTGGCCCATCAATTATATCACTGAAAATATTCTTAAATTCAGCCTCAGATGGGTTTTAACTTTCTTTTGCCGTCACGCACATAACATTCCTTTTCCGTCCACCGGCTTTCTTTCTATACGTTTCTTTACTCAAAATCAGTTTAAAAAAATGAAGTACCTGGCCATTTTTATTGTTTTTATGAGCCTTTTAACGGCTTGCAGAAGTCAGAAACCGGACGACAACGACAGGAAGCCTGCCATTGAAAGGCTTGGTTTAAAAAGAATTAAACTAAGCAATGGCTGGTCGTTAACCCCCATTGGCAAAAGCCTGAAACTGCAGGATTTACCCCTGAACCTGGTGGTGTCGCCATCAAAAAAATACCTTGCCGTTACCAACAACGGCCAAAGTACCCAGAGCATTACGCTGATTGATGCCGAAACAGAAACGATTCTGGATGATGAGCCTATCGGGAAATCTTGGCTGGGTCTGGCCTTTAGCCCCGACGAAAAATTTATTTATGCGTCGGCCGGCAATGATAATAAAATCAATATTTACAAAATTGAAAACAGGCAACTGCAAAAAGATGCCGAAATAATACTCGATAAACCCTGGCCTGTTAAGGTATCGCCTGCCGGGCTTTGTGCCACCGCTAAACACATTTTTGTGGTGGCAAAAGATAACAATACGCTGTATCAGCTGGACATTGCTACCAGAAGTATCCTTAAAAAAATACCATTGCCTGCCGAGGCCTACACCTGTTTGCTTTCTCCTGATAACCAATTGTTGTATGTTTCGTTGTGGGGTGGGGCAAAAGTTCTGATTTATGACATTGCCACATCAAAAATTACCCATGAAATTGCCGTTGATAAAAACCCGAACGACATGGCTCTAACCAGAGACGGGCAGTATCTGTATGTGTCTCATGGGAACGACAATACGGTTTCAGTGATTGATACCAGACAAAAACTGCGTATCGAAACGCTTTCGTGTGCGCTGTATCCTGATGCACCCGTTGGGTCAACACCCAACGGCGTTGCTTTAAGTGAAGACGAAGAAAAGCTTTTTATAGCCAATGCAGATAACAACTGTCTGGCTGTTTTTGAGGTAGAAGAAAAAGGCAAAAGCCGTTCGTTGGGTTTTATTCCTACGGGCTGGTATCCAACTTCTGTAAAGGCCATCGGTAATAAAATATATGTTACCAATGGCAAGGGGCTGTCTTCTTCTGCCAACCCCAGGGGGCCCAATCCGGTTAGTTCCAGAAGTCCGCAATTCAAAGGGGCCAACCCCGAGGCTGTGAGGGGTACACAATATATCGGGGGGCTGTTTAAAGGAACCCTGTCAATTTTTGATTACCCCGACGAACGTACACTGGCTGATTATTCAGAAATAGTATATGAAAATACGCCTTATAACAAAGCAAAAGAACTGGAAACCGAAGGGCAGAAAGGTAACCCGATTCCTACCGGATACGGTCAGAAATCGCCAATTAAATATGTGTTTTATGTCATTAAAGAAAACCGCACGTATGATCAGGTTCTGGGCGACGTAAAAGCAGGCAACGGCGATACCACCCTATGTTTGTTTCCGGAACGTACCACCCCTAATCAGCATGCCCTTGTAAAAGAATTTGTTTTGCTCGATAATTTTTATGTTGATGCAGAAGTAAGCGCCGACGGGCACAACTGGTCAATGGCGGCCTATGCCAATGACTACGTAGAGAAAACCTGGGTAACAAGCTACGGCGGGCGCGGTGGTACTTATGATTACGAAGGTAGCCGCGAAATTGCGTATCCGAAAAATGGTTTTCTCTGGGATTTCGCCCATCGGGCAGGGGTAAGTTTCAGGTCTTATGGCGAGTTTGCAGAGCAACGCCTGAAACTGGCCAACCTAAAAAACAATTGCAGCCTGAAATACCCGTCTTACAACCTGGCTATAAAAGATGTAACCCGTTTTGAAGCCTGGAAAGCTGATTTTGACTCGCTGCGGGCCATTAATAAAGTGCCGCAATTGAATATTATCCGGCTCGGAAACGACCATACCGCGGGGGCAAGAGTTGGCATGCCAACCACCACAGCCATGGTGGCTGATAATGACCTTGCCGTAGGAAAACTGGTAGAGCATCTTTCAAAATCGGGTATATGGCAGCAATCGGTTATATTTATTCTGGAAGATGACGCCCAGAACGGCTCCGACCACGTAGATGCGCACCGCTCAACCGCCTACGTAGCCGGTGGATATGTAAAGCGCGGCTTTGTAGACCATACCATGTACTCAACATCAAGTATGCTGAGAACGATGGAGTTAATTCTGGGCATACCCCCTATGAGCCAGTATGATGCCGCCGCCACACCGATGTGGCGTTGTTTCAGTAAAACCCCCAGTAAACAGCCATTTACAGCCTTAAAGAATAACATAGACCTAAACGAGAAAAACCTGGCCGTTAACAGAAATGCCATTAAATCGGCGGAGTTTGATTTATCCAGACCAGATTTAATTAACGACCTTGAGTTCAGCCGCATTGTATGGCAATCGGTAAGAGGGCTTAACAGCCGTATGCCTGCACCCAAAAGAAGTGCATTTTTGGTATTGAAAGAAGAGGAAGAAGAGGATGAAGATTAATAGGTAATCAATGGGCTTTATAGTATCTGTATAACACTTGAGGCATGGCGGGGTCATGCCTCTTTTTTATTGGCATAACTCAGTAATTGTTTTCCGTTTTTTTTCGGGTCTAGCTCAACAATGGTTTTGTAGCGCTTCCGCAGCGCATTATGTTGATGCTATCTGGCCCGCCACAGCGGCGATACGAGGCGTTTTCAAGACTTTACCCATGTGTACCCAAAAAACGGATTGCGGAGTGTCTGTGTATCAGCCAGGCGACACCCAGTAATCATGGACTTGCAAAAAAAACAAATAAGTTTTGGTATACGGTTCCACTATTGGTATAGGCCTGGCCATAGCCAGAGATTTTACCAGTGAAGAAGCCATTTTTACTACTACAGCCATCTGAACAGCCAATAATATTGCCGAAGACCGGGCGGTATCGGGGCAGAATCCGGCATCAGCAAAAGGCGTAGCCGATAAAATGATTGCTGTTCCTGAAGCCTGATAGTCATAAACACGGGCCTTGGCGTATATTTGACAGAAGCTTGTGATGAAAGCAATAAAAATTTTGTTTGATACTAAAAAATTATAAGAAATGAACCAGATACCAGTGCACGTATTTGCCACATGGGAGGTAAAAGAAGGCCATTTAGATACCGTACTGTGTCTGCTTAGCCAGGCTGCCGTTAAAAGCAGAGAAGAAGAAGGAAATTTGTTTTATGATATCCACCAGAGTAATACTGATGCCAATACTATTGTATTGTTTGAAGGATACACAAGCAATGAAGCCGTTGCCGAACACCGCAGCTCAGCCCATTTTCAGGAAATAGTAGTGGGTAAAATTGTACCATTGCTGGAAAGCCGCGAGGTGATTCTGACAACGCCGATTCTGGGGTAAGGGTAACTTTAAAACCTGCTTTTCGCGGGTATTAGCCCTTGAAGGCAGGTTTTAGATAATAACTGACTTACACCGGTATAAAAATACTAAATGTTGCGCCTTTGCCTGGCTCACTGGTGGCGGTAATGAATCCCTGATGGTTCTGAATGATTTTCTTGCAAATAGCCAGCCCTATACCGGTGCCGGAATATTCGTTCTTGCTATGCAGGCGCTGAAAAAGCTCAAATATTTTCTCGGCATACTGTTGGTCAAAGCCAATGCCATTGTCTTTAATACTCAGCCTGTAATAATTAGTGCCTGCGCTGGCGCCTTCTTTTACATGGTATTTGCCCTGCACCTGTTCCGATTCAATTTGTATCTTCGGTGGAAGGTCAGGTTTGCTGTATTTAATGGCATTTACAATGATGTTTTCAAGCAATTGCCTGAACTGGTAAGGTATAACTCGCATCAATGGTAATTCGCCATAAACAATGCCCGCCTGTTTTTCTTCAATGGTTTCTTTGAGCGACGTCTTTATTTCTTCAATTACCTGCTCAATGCTGACACTTTCAAATATGTGGTCGGTCAGGGTAGCTCTTGAAAAGGCCAGCAGGTCATTCAGAAGTTTCTGCATCTGGTTGGCCGAGTTCAGTATTCTGGGCAGAAACTCTTTGGCTGTGGCTGGCAGCTGCTCATAATCTTTCTCAAATATCCGGTTACTGAACAGCTTTATTTTTCGCAGCGGTTCCTGCAAATCGTGGCTGGCAATGTAGTTAAAGGCCGTTAGCTCTTCGTTGCGGCGTTGCAGTTCTTTATTGGTTTGCTCAAGTTCGCAGTTTATGTGGTATTGTTCGGTTACATCCTGGCAGGTGCCGGTTAGTTTTACCGGTTTGTTGCTATCGTCCAGAATTATCTCTCCTCTGCCTTGCAGAATCCTGATGGTGCCGTCGTCCCATTTAATCTTTAGCACGTAATCTTCGGCAATATGATTGGCCAGCGCGCTTTGAATCTCGTTCAGGCGTCTTTCGCGGTCATCAGGGTGCACAAGACCCATAAAACGTTCAAAGTCAATTTTCTCCGACTGCGGCTCAAGGCCGTAAATGCGATACATTTCGTCGCTCCACTCTATTATGTTATTGGGTATGTCCCAGGCCCAGTTGCCAATGTGCGTAAGCGCCTGTGCCTGTTTGTGCAGTTCTATGGTTTCTTCCAGCTTCTGCATTATTTTGTGCCGCTCGGTTATGTCCATTACTGTGCCGCGCATTTTAAATGGCTTGTCGTTTAAGAACGTAACCACCCCGCGCGTCCAGATAATCTTATCTTTCCCCCGGTTATAGCGGTATTCGCATTCATAATGGCCACCACCTACAATGGCTTCATTAATGGCCCCTGTCAGTTTGGTCTGGTCGGCCGGGTGAACATAATTCAGAAACGTCAGATAATCCGTCGGGCTGTCCTGGTCAAGTACCTTCAACATCTGGTCAGAAAACACAGACTCCCCGCCTTGCAAATCCCACTCGAAACTGCCAATTCCGGCAATTTCGTATGCTTCCCGAAGTTGCTGTTCGCGCAGTTGCAGGGTTTGCATTGATTCCTTTTCGGTTGTAATCTCCAGCATCAGCCCGATTATCTGAGCAGGCTGGCCGTCAGGGTTTCTTTTAAATATACTCTCATAAGAGCGAAACCAGTGATACCGGCCGTTTTTATGTTGTATTCTAAATTCAATGCTTTTTATTACGCCGTCGCGTGCATCGGCAAAGCCCGTCAGCTGTTCCAGTCTTTTCGGGGCGTCGTCCGGGTGCAGCATATTGATAAACATGGCACTACCCAGCTCGCCGGGGCTGAATCCCAGTATATGCTGTGCTTTAATGTTTGAGTAAACCTCTTTTTTTTCGGCCAGGTCATACAGGTAAATAACACCCGGCAAGGTGTTGTTTATTTTGTCAATAAAATAAAGGTGCTCGTTAATGCGATGCTGTTTCAGGTCGAAAAGCGTGTTATAGGAGCGGTCTTCTATGGCCAGTATAAACTGGTCTATTTCGTTGAGGATGTTATCGTAGAGTTCAAAATTCTGAGTGTATTCTGCCAGAAAACGGCGCAGACTTTTACGGCGTGCAAAGTTAACGCTTGATATATCCTTCGCTACCACTTCGTGGTGTTGTATCTGTGGCAGTTGGTTTTCTAACCACCGCTTTAAGGTTACATCAATAAATTCGGCCACACGGTTATCTGCAAAGTAAGTAAGAAACTCGCGCGTACCTTCCTGTGACAATCTAAGCAGTTCGTCTTCCGGCATGTTGTCAAAAAAGCGCAGCAGAGGTACTTCTACCTCGCGCGAAATGGTCAGCACTGCCCGGCTAAAATCCTGGAGTTTGTTTTTTAGCAAATACCCGGCGTAGGCAGGTAAATATGTAAAATTCAACGCGTCAGGGTTAATGTTCTGATAATCAGAATATTCGGTGTCTGACTTGTCTTTTAGTAGAGACATGCTTCAGAATTTTAATATTATAAAAAATTATTTTTTGGGCCGCAGTCTACTATGCTGCGCAATGAAGCAAAAACCGGAATACTTAAAGTATTATTACAGCCACCCGGGCTATGGGTTGATACTGCGGCAGAACGGCTGTTTTATGGTACAGGCAACCTTCAGGTTTGGCGTTTTCAATCAGAAACGCCTGATAATAGAGCTCATTCATGCAGTTTTACGTTTTTCTGGTTTGGCACAATTGTTATATCATTATCCGGCTGCCGGGCTGTAGGAAAACTGATTAGCTTTAATGGCATTGCAGCGGTAACCTAAGGAAGTGATACAGGTTTGATGGGTTGCCGCTTGGTGATTAACCGGTATGATTTTTTAAAAGTAAATACTTTTAATCAAAAAAATAATAATTATTTTTTTGAAAACAGGGTTTTAAACCGCTGATAGACACTTATGAAAGGCTGATAATTGCGGCTGAATGAATAGTGATTTGGCCGGAAATTGTATTTTTCAATGAAATAAACGCGAATATGTGTCTTTTTGACGCATTTTTTGTTTTGCCTATATGCTTGCCGGTGCCTGAAAAACCAGTTTATTTTTTTTGATTTTTTTACAACCTTTTATTGAATGCGGGAGTCGATAATAAAAAAAACTTATTAAAAATGAAAAGATTTCTGAGTATAATCTTACTTTTGACAGCAATGGCCTGCGAAAAAGAAAACATTGCGTATAACCGCGACTTTGACAGAAGCCTTAATGCCT
Source organism: Emticicia sp. 21SJ11W-3 (assembly GCF_024138715.1). Classification (GTDB taxonomy): domain Bacteria; phylum Bacteroidota; class Bacteroidia; order Cytophagales; family Spirosomataceae; genus Emticicia; species Emticicia fluvialis. Next base: position 3,456,482 of record NZ_CP092074.1, on the reverse strand, counting down.
GGCAAACATTTAAGCAAACTTCGGGTAACTCTTACAGGTACACGGTTACCGCAGGTACCTGGGCAGGGTCGGGCTGGAAAACCAATCTGATTGTAACTAAAGGTAAAGTTACAGAGCGGCATTTTACTTATACTGTGTTTCATGATATCAGGATGCCGGCAAACGGATGGGATGAGGCAGAGGTAAATAAAATACTGGCTTTAATGAAAACCACGGCCGAAGAATTTAAAGCCAGAAACGGTGTGTCGCTGGCAGAGGTACTGTCTTGGAGCGAAACCGGCAGCAACCTGGGTGCACACAAAAACACTTCTGCAGCAGACCTGATTACCCTTGACGACGTATATGCCAAAGCCGAAACACAATGGCTGCTAAAAAGAAAAGGGGTGTCGGTTTATTTTGAAGCTAAAAACAGCGGGATGATTTCAAGCTGTGGATTTGTAAACGACGGATGCCAGGACGATTGCTTTATTGGTATCAACATCTCAGAAATAAAAGCTTTGTAGCAGTTTCATACCGAGCGCCGGGCTAATCAGGTACCTGTGAATTACGTATTCAACCAACCGAAAATATATCAGTACTCTATGAAACGTAACATTTACAAAGGTTTAGTTAATTCTCTGGCGCTGCTGTCTGTGGCGGTGGGGGCTGCCCATGCGCAGCAAAAGGGTGTAGGTGTAAAAGCCCCGGCCGGAGCCGTAGTTTATTTTGACGGCAGCCGCAAAATGCTTGATGACAAATGGACTTACTGGGAAGGCCCCCGTCTGTCGGCCACGCTGCCCATTAAATGGTACCTTGTAAATGACCCTGCCGGTAAAGGCACTGTACTGAATACCAACGACCCCGCCGGAGCCGGTGGCAAGTATGGAGCAGCAGATATAGTTACGAAAGACACTTTCCGCGACTTCAGGGCGCACATTGAGTTTTTTATCAGCAAGCCGGGGGGCAACAGCGGGGTGTATCTGCAAAACCGTTATGAAATTCAGGTGCTTGATGGCGACACCACGTCGCACGGTATGGCGGCGGTTATCAACGAAACCCCGTCTCCTTACTATGCATACAAGGGTGTAGGCAAATGGAATGCCTACGATATTGTGTTCAGGGCGGCCCGGTTTAAAGACGGTAAACGCGTAGAGCAGCCGATGGTTACACTTTACTTTAACGGTAAAAAAGTGCATGTAAACCACAAAATTAGTCAGGTATGGGGTGGCCCTAATTCGGGTATTGATGGGGGAAACGATGGTGGAAAAGGTATTACTGATACGCCCGGAGGCCTGAAACTGCAAGCCGAAGGCCATGAGGTGCTTTACCGAAATATCTGGATAAAACGCCTTGACCTGAAAGAACCCAATACAGATTTTTAAGCAGATAAATGCAGGTAAATAATAAAATAACCCGGGCGAAAACCCGGGTTATTTGCATTTTAAGGATTGGATGACATCGATTCCGGTGCATCCTCAGGCTTGCTGCCCCAGCTTTTGTTGGGGTCTTTCCCCATGTTCAGCACCAGCCTGCCGCCATTGGTAACAGTGCTGTGCCATACCCAGGGTTTGTTGAGCGCCGCACCGTTCAGCTGTGCCGACTGAATGTAAACATTGGTGGCAGAGTTATTACGGGCTTCAATCACAAATTGCCTGCCTTTATAATATTGAGGGTTTAGGTGAAAAGTAATTTTACTGAAAACCGGGCTGCTGATTTCATAATAAGGTTTGGGGGTAGTGCCGCCGCTGGTAGAGAATATACCCGTTTTAAGCAATACGGCCAGGCTTCCCATCAGCCCCTGGTCTTCGTCGCCGCTATACCCTGAGTCTGGCGATATGCCACTATACACCTTATCAATAATCTGGCGTGTCCAGTACTGGGTGCGCCATGGTGCACCGGCAAAATTGAACAGAAAAGGCGTTTGCATACAGGGCTGGTTGCCGTAGTTGATATATACCCGGCGCAGGTGTTCAAGGGTTTCTTTGTCATGAGATTTGCCCGACACAAAATCGTGTTCGCTTGCTTTCTCAAAAGAGGTATTCAGCTTGTTGGTAAACGCCTCGCGGCCGCCCATCAGGTTAATAAGCCCCTGCACGTCATGTGGTACAAACCAGGTGTACTGTGCGGCATTGCCTTCTTCCCAGCCGTTATCATAACGCAGAATATCAACCGGCGCGCCCCATTTGCCATCAAGGGTGCGGTTCCACATCCAGCCTATTTCAGCATTATATATATTGCGGTAGTTGCCGGCGCGTTTCATAAACAGGTTGTAGTCATCTGTTTTGCCCAGGCTTTTGGCCATTTGTGCCAGGGTGTAATCCTGATAGGCATACTCAAGCGTTTGGGTTGACCCATCCTGATGATACCCGTATTTAATGTTCGTAAGCGGGTGCGGCACATACCCGCGCTCAATATAATATTCAATGCCGCCGCCTTTCATGGTATTATGTTCATAGCCTGCCTTGCTCATCAATCCACCCGGAAAATGGTTTTTCCGCATACCTTCGTATGCTTTGGCAATATCAAAACCCCTGATGCCTTTCAGGTATGCACTTACAATAAACGGGGTTGAGGGCGCGCCAGACATCACAAAGGTATAATTACCACCTGCCGGGCCACGGGGTATCAGCCCACCGTCGGCATACATCAGCAGCATTGAGTTAACGAACGATTCCGTTACTTCAGGGTACACCAGATGCCACAGCGTATTAAGCGACCACTGTGCACCCCACAGGGCATCAAAGTTATGGTGGTTAAATTTAGGTTTACCGTCGGCACCCAGTGGTATTTGTTTAATGAGGCGTTCGGGGCCTGTCATGTCGGCATATTTTCCGTTTACGTCAGATATAATTCTTCTGCCCAGCAGTGCGTGCCACAGGTCGGTATAAAAGCGGCTTTTCTCTGTTTCGGTTCCACCTTCAATTTCAATGCGGCTTAGCCAGCTGTTCCAGTCATTCTGGCTGTCGGCCACTGTTTTGTCAAAGTCCCAGTGTGGCAATTCAGTTTTCAGGTTCAGGCGAGCCTGTTCTTCACTTACCAGCGATACGCCCACTTTCATGCGTCTTACTTCATTTTTTCTGGTTTTAAAGCTGACGTAAACCCCGGTTTTTTCTCCTTCTATTACTTTATCTACTTCTTCCAACTGGCCTTTGCGCCATCCTTTCAGGGTATCAAATGGTTTATCAAAAACGGCTACAAAAAATACGGTCAGGGTTTTGGGTCGGCGGGTAGTGGGCGCCATAATGGCGTAGCCTTCCAGTTCCTGACTACTTACTTTTTTTACATAACCTTTCTGGGTATCTGACGGCCCCAGAAAAGTAGAGAAGTCGAACAGAATATGGCTCTGGTCTGACTCAGGAAAGGTGTACCTGTGAAACCCCACACGGGTGGTTGAGGTCAGTTCGGCGGTTATCTGGTAGGCATCCAGCAATACTTTATGATACCCCGCCTTTACTACTTCTGTCTGGTGCGAAAACCGCGACCCATATTGCTGGTTACCTTTATGGCCGTTAAACGCGCCAACGGTTGGCATAACCGGTATGCCAGACAACTGCCAGTCGTGCAAATGGCTGAAACACCTGATGCTGTCTGAATGATAACGATAGCCTGAACCCCAGTCTGAATTAACGCCAGTATCCGGGCTCAGGTTAACCATGCCGAAAGGTCTGGTGGCAGAGTTGAAAAAAAACCAGCGCGAATTGGCGGCATCAACCCACGGATTCACACGGTCAACGGGTCTTATTTTTTGGGCGAAAGCGGCGCTCAACGCTGCCAGGGTTACAAAAAAAGTAAGCGTATATTTATTTATATTCATTCTCTGAAACATTTTTCAATCTATATTATTTACCCAGCCAGGTAAGCTGGCTCCAGTAGGCAGGGCCGTCGTTGGTTCGTATTTTACCTTGTGTGCTTCGGCCATCTTTTACATTTTTGGTAAGCAGGGCGGTCAGTTCTTTTACTACTTCAGGGTGTGCGGCGTACACATTCCGGGTTTCGGCTATGTCTGCCGACAGGTCATAGAGCTGAATCGGCGGTAGCGATTTTGCTTCTTCGCTGTCTTCTTTGGGTTTGCCGTTACCGCCCGAGTGCGAACACATAATCAGTTTCCATTTACCTTTTCTGATAGCAAAATATCCGTTAGACGAATGATGAATAACCGAAGCACGCGGGGCATGGGTAGGTTTACGGCCTGTTAATTCGCTTAAAAAACTGTAGCTGTCTTCGGCCACGTTGTCTTTCAGGCTGGTTTTGTTCAGCTCGGCTACGGTTCTGAAAAAATCGGTGCTGCAAAGCAACTGGTCTGACACTTTTCCGGTTTTTATTACCTTGCCCCAATGAACAATAAAAGGCACACGATGGCCACCTTCGTAAATGTCGGTTTTCAGCCCGCGGTAATCTATAGACGGATTATGCCCTTTTGATAGTTGCGCCTGCAGGTTGGCCGAATTGGCAAAGCCGTTGTCTGACGTAAAAACAATAAGGGTGTTGTCGTAAATACCGTTCTTTTTCAGAGTAGCCACTACCTGTTTTACTACGTCATCTACCATCAGTACAAAATCGCCATAGGGAGACACCTTGCTTTTGCCCACAAAATCGCCGATTGGTAGCACAGGCGTATGCGGCGCCGCCAGCGGAAAATACAAAAAGAAGGGTTTTTCTTTATTGGCGTTCTGGTTGATGAACGACAGCGCCTTTTCTGTAAACCTGCCAATGACATCTTCCGGTTTAAAATCGGGGGCGCTTATGCCAGCTCTGAACAGCTCAATGCCTTTGCGGCCTTCGCAGGTATCTTTGGGTATAGCTGTACAGAAGCCGTTTTCTACGTAGGCATAAGGGGGCATATCTAAAGACGCAGGAATAATGAACGAGTAGTCGAAACCATTGCTGTTCGGGCTGTTACGCACCTGCTTGCTGAAATCCACCTTTTTTTCGCCTGCTTCAATGTTGCCCCAGGTCATGCCCAGGTGCCATTTGCCCACCATACCCGTTTTATAGCCCTGCTTTTTTAGGTAAGATGCCACAGTTTCGCGTTTTGGGTCTATCAATGGGGTGTCATAACCGTGCAGCACACCTTTTTTCATGGTGGTGCGCCAGTTGTAACGGCCTGTCATAATACTGTAACGGGTAGGGGTGCAAACGGCCGAGGTAGTGTGGGCATCAGTAAACCGAACCCCCGATTGCGCCAGTTTATCAATGTTTTCGGTATAAATTCTACCATTAGGGTTGTAAGATGATACGTCTCCGATACCCAGATCGTCAGCCAGTATGTAAACTATGTTGGGTTTCTGCGCAAAACCTGCCGACAGCACAAAAAAGCATAGCAGGGTGCAGAGGGTGTTTTTTTTATTCATGGTCAGAAAAAATGATTCTTGTTGCATTACTTCAGTTCAAATGTATAGTGGCCGGGGCCTGCATTGGGTATTATATAATAACCGTTACCGGGTTTTATGCGGCTTGCTTGCCCGTTAATGGTCAGTTGCTTTTTGGTTGTATCGGCAGGTATGTAAATCATGGCCCGCGTGCCACCGGGTACCTCTGCTTTCATGGTAAATACTGTGGCGGTTCTATTGAAAGAAACCTGCACAGGACCCTTGATGGTAGGGGTTTTAAGCGATGTCCATGCCAGGCTGCCCGGCTGTGGTTTTATACTGAAAGTAGTAAAACCCGGTTCAAGGGGTTCTACACCCATCAGCTTCCGCACAATAATATTACCGGGCGCTGCGCCCCAGGCGTGGTTCCAGTCCAGATTCGGCTTATAGACTTTGTCCCAGGCTTCAAGTGTAATGGTAGAGCCCACCCTTATCATGTTATACCAGCTGCGCTGTGCGGTTGATGTCAGCAATTGCAGGGCATAGTCGGGTTCTCCGGCTTCATAGAGGGCATCCATCAGAAACTGTGCGCCGTACACGCTGCAAGCCATTTTTCGGGTTTTAATAAACTGCACCACCTTTGCCTTGTCTTTTGGCGGCACCAGCCCAAAGGCCAGTGCAAACATATTGGCATGTAAAGAGGTGTGGCTGGTGCTGTCGCCGTCTTTTATTAAGCCCGTGCGGGTATCCTGAAACGTTTTCAGAAAAGCGCCCGAAACCGCTGCTGCTTTAGTGGCATACAATTGTGCGTCGGCTGTTTTGCCCAGTATGGCGGCTATCTGGCTCATCAATACCAGATTACGGTAATAATAGGCGTTAATAACCGCGTTATAGGTATTGTACACAAAGCCATCGGTTTCTCCTTTATATTCTTTTTCGGTACCAATGTAGTCGCCGGTTTGAGGCCAGTCTACATTGTCATGCAGGCCGCGGCGGTTATCAAACGTGGCGGTTATATGAATGGTCTTCAGAAAATCATCGGTTTGTTTATTGGTTCGGGTGCTTATCAGGCCGTCCGGACCGGCAAGTGGCATCAGTATTTTGTGCTGCAGTTCGGTGTAGTATTTTCTGAGCAGCAGGTCATCGCCTGTGTATTGATAATCGTTCCAGGCTATCAATACATTTTGCAGGCTCCATTCGGTGGGCCAGGTAGGGTGATAAATAAGGTAATTCATCGACCGCCTGCCAATGCTGTATTCGGCATCAACCGCATAGTGCGACAACTGATTAATCAGCGCATCGGCCTCGTAAGGAACCCGCTCGCGGTCGCCGTCTACATAATAACCGGTAAAGCTGGTGGCTTTCATTGAATACTTGCAGAGGTCCCATATCTGGTTCAGTACCGTATCTGCCGAGCTGAATGAAGAAGCGGTTTCATCAAACGGATAAAAAACTATTTTTCTTTGTACAGATTGCGGGTTGATGCTGCCCTGAAAGTTATGCAGGCTCAAATACCTGAAAGGATACACCTCGCCTATATAAGCGGGCATCTGAACCGGATTCCGGCTATTCCGTTTTTCGTTGGGTAGCCAGTTTATCACGTAGCTGTGCTTACCGGCCTTCACCCGTATTCTTTGTTGATGATAGCGGATGTTTCTACCGGCGTTTTTGTTTATTACTCCGGGTTTTTCCAATGCTTCGCCCACTTCAATCCAGATTGAATCAGTTACAGGGCTTGTCAGGTGCAAAGATATCTGCGCCAGTGCATCTTTCCCGAAGTCAAAAAAATAGCTGTTTGCCGTGGTTTTTATTATCTGCCGGGGTTGTTGCATTTCTGCCAACAGCGGCTGGTGGGCAAACGGCTCGGCGGGGTCAGGTTCGCTCAGATAAAAGGCTGCTGTTGCCGAATAGGCCGAGGCAACGCCTTTTTGGTTCCAGGTGCGCACTTTCCAGTAAATAATAGTGCCGGGTCTAAGCGGTTTGCCCTGATAAACCACCTGATTTTTACGGGAACTGATTTTTTGCGAATCCCACAAGTCGGCACGGTTGCTTTGCAGCAGCCGGTCATCAGTGGCTACCAGAATCTGGCAGGCAGTTACGCCGCCGGCCTCCCGGGGTGTTTCCCAGCTTAATACCGGTTTTGGGTTGCTTATATAGGCAAACTGATAATACCTTTGCTGTTTTAGGGCCGAATCAAGCGGTATGTCGACCAGAAAGCCCCTTTCGTAAACCTGATGGGTATTCAGCAGCTTATCTGTCCGCAAGCGAAAAGGTTCCTGACAGCGGGCTTCAAAAAATAATAATAATAACAGAATGGCAGGCGCTAAGCTTCTCATGCAATTAAAGGTGGATTGATTGAAAAAACTGAACAAATCTATATCACCAGAAATTTAAACTTTTGGGAATACAAAACCATTATGGTAGGTTGGTTTTATAAGCGCGTTGGCCTTTTTGTTGTCAAATTTTCCTTTGGCGGCATCCCAATGGATTCTGTCGCCGCTTCTGAGAGATACATTACCCATGTGTGCATTAATGGCCACGGTGGCTCCGGCGTGTATAGGGCAGGCCAGTTGTTCAGGTTTGCCGTTTTTCATTACGTCCACAAAGTTTCTGGCGTGTAGTTCCAGCCCGTTGTCAGACTTCTCAATCAACGGAACGGCCTCCATCCTGAATCCCTTACCGTCTTTTTCAGGTATTACCTCCCAGCCGTTGCGGGTTACTACCAGGGTTCCTTTGGTGCCAATAAACGCAATGCCGTGGCCTTTGCCATATTGCCCGGCACCAATGCCCATGTAGTGTTCCCAGGTGTTAGAGAATGAGCCGAAGTCATACGTTACATGAATGTAATCCGGTGTTTCGCGCGGGTCGTCCGGGAAAAGCCTTTTACCACCTACCGACGATACCGACAGCGGCTCGCTGGCGCCCATGCCCCACAAAACAATGTCTATCAGGTGCACCCCCCAGTCGCACATCAGGCCACCGGCGTAGTCCCAGAACCACCTGAACTCGTAATGAAACCGGTTGGAATTAAATGGCCTTTTAAGTGCCGGGCCCAGCCACATATCATAGTCTACACCTGCAGGCACGGGGCCGTTGGCCACATTGGGCAGGGGAGTAGTGCCGCGGTACATCCAGGTTTTGGTATTGATGATGGTACCCAACTGGCCCGATTTTACAAACGCAACGGCATCTTTAAAGTGTTTTTGGCTGCGTTGCCACTGGTTTACCTGCACAACCTTGCCAGATGCCTCAACGGCGCGTACCATAGCTTTGGCTTCGGCAATAGAGTTGGCCACTGGTTTTTCTACATATACGTGCTTACCGGCCGACAGGCTGTCAACCAGTTGCAGGCAATGCCAGTGGTCTGGTGTGGCTACCAGCACGGCATCCAGCTCTTTGTCTTCCAGCATTTTGCGGTAGTCTTTATACACTTTCAGATTCGGGAAACCCGCCTTGCTCAGGTCGGCTTTGCGTTTGTCCAGTTGTTCGTCGTCTACATCACAAATGGCTGTCAGGTTAATTTCATTTATTTTCAGAAATGCCCTTATGTTATTAAAGCCCTGGTTTTTTACCCCAATCAGGCCCACGTTGATTCTGTCGCTGGGGGCAACTTTTTTTCTGATAGATGCCAGCGCTTCAAGGGGCAACAATTCCATTAAACCTAATCCGCCTAGTGTTGCGGCAGTGTTTCTGATAAAATTTCTGCGAGAACTCATTTTTATATAATGTAGGGTTGAATAAATTATTTTCCGGGTGTTATTTCAATGATGGGTTGTGTCAGGTTCTGCATGGCAGGCACCTCATACGTTATTTTATAGAAAAACGGTACGTCGTCTGCTATGGCATATTTTTTCTCGGCCGTTTTGGGGTCGGTTTTTTCTATGTTTAATACCTTCAGGCTGGTTTTTACCTGCATTGCAAAACCCGATAAGTTCCAGTTCTGTTTCATAAAATGGTCGGGCAGCGTAGCCGGGCTGTAAACCAGCACTTCAAGCTGATGCGCCTCCGGGCTGCTGCTGAAAATCTGCATGGTGGTGCGGGTGGTTTTTAAATTGGTGTGGCCGTCGCCCTGTATGGCCAGCCATCCGGTTGTGCCGCTGGTATTTTTCCAGTGTATGGTTCCGGTCTTTATTTGTTCCCATACGCGCTTATTGCCCCACATGGCGCCCATCATCCAGTTCTTATAGATGGCAGCACTTACGGCTTTGATACTGTCTCCGGTGTAATTATTTGGTACGTCTCTGTTTACAAATACCGGAAACGATTGGGCTTTCATGGATTGAAGCGCCGCAACGGGGATTGACAGCCCCAGATGAAAAATAGTGCTGAGGTTGCTCATTTCTCCATATTTGCGGCCTATTCCGGCAGGTATGGGCGCCAGGGCTTCGTTGTCAACTGCCAGCGCCATCCATATTCCGGTGATGGACAAGTAGCGGGTCATTTCCATGCCATAGCCTCTGAAATACGGCCCGGCCATGTTCTTTAGCACAGGGTTATAGAACAGCACAATTTCCTGCCAGAAATCTTTTTCAAGCGAATGCGCCATTTCGCGCAGTTCTTTCGAAAATGACATTTCGCGCCATAAGGCCAGGCCAATCAGGTTTACACCATAATAAGTAGGCGAATTGTATTCGCTGAAAGTTTTGTGCGCCTGATACAGCCTGAATATGGCTTGGGCCTTGGCCACTCCTGCTTTTTGCAGGTAATCAATACCCAGTGCAGTGCCTGTGTATTCCATCAGAAAGGCGCTCATGATAGATATATTGGTGTAGTCGGCGCCTACGTTTCTTTTAAAAGCACCTTTTGCCGCGTGCAGCAGCCCTGTATCTATGTCTTTCAGCAAGTCGGCAGGCAGCAGGTGTCTGTATTTCTGACGGATGATGATGAGGTCGCAGCCGATAAACTCCCGCCAGTTTTTATCGAATCTGTCGTTCAGCACTGAGGTTTTCCAGATGCCGTACAGTTCAGAGGTTTCGTCCTGATACTGGTTTTGCAAAATCCATTTCAGAATAACTTTTGCCTGTTCAATGTCGCCGGGTGCGTTTCTGAACAGCAGTGCCTGTGCCACTCTGGTTTTTGAGCGCAGGCTGGCATGGTCTGTCAGCGTAATTTCTGCCTTTACACCGGGGGGTATTTCGCTGTTCAGAAAAGTATCAAATAGTTTTTTCTGATAGGCAGAAAGAGTTTTGTAAGTAAAGCTTTTGCTATATAAGGGGCTGCTTTGCTGTGCCTGTGTGCTGATGAAACCCAGCACGAAAGCCAGTATGAAAATAGTTTTGCTCATTGTGCCTGCCGATTAATAGAGATATAAAATTATTTGACAGGTGTTGCCCTTAGCAGCACCACCCCATGATGCCTGATGGGGGTTTTAAAAGTACTACTGAAACGCCCCAGGTTTTTCTGCCGCCAGACGTCGCGAAGCTGATAGTTGCCGCTCAGGCCTATTTCAGCCAGATTGAGGGTGAAAACGGTGGGTTTTTCGTTACCCCAGTGAAAATAAGACTGCGGACTTTTGCCGAAGTCGGCGGTGTAAAAAAGGCCAATGGCAAAAGAGCCGTCTTCCAGTGGTTTTTTCCATATTTCAACGCCGTTTTTGTTGGCTATCAGCCGGGCAGCTTTGCCCAGTGGGTCCTGATTAATTTCTATCACTTCATCGTTCGATAGCAGATTAAGCGTGAAATCGTCCAGCTGTTCAATGGGGCAGCCAATCAGCAGCGGGGCAGCCAGCAGGCTGAACAAGCTCACGTGGCTGTATTGTTCGTCGGGTGTCAGGCGGGTATCGTGCATCTCAGAGCCAATGGCTACCTTGCCTACAATCATCATGTCGGGGTCTGCCCAATGGCCATGCCCGCTGTAGGGCGACCACTTGTCGAGCGAGAAAGAAGTCATATAAAGGCTTGTCCAGCTGTCTTTAATATCTGGCCCGGTGCGGTACATATTTGAGGTACGCACCCAATCTTTTACTTTGTCGAACGGGGCATTATTTGAAAGGCTGAAGACCACATCACGCCCCGACTTGTTGAGGGCATTGCGCATTCTTTCGGCAGAGTTTACGTCAATCCGCCAGTCATATTTCAGAAAATCTACCCCCCATGCTGCCATTTGCCGGGCATCGGCTTCTTCAAATCTGTATTTGGCAATGCGGTTAAATGACCGGCGGTTTACGATGATAGACTCATGGTTCTCGCCACCTTTCTCAAAGTCAGACGATGCCCCGGCGTATCCGCCATAGCTTGATATATATGGGGTTGAGTAGAGCCCGGCTTTCAGCCCCAATGAATGGATGTAGTCAAACAGGCCTTTCATGTCCGGAAACTTACTGTTCGGTTGCAAGGCCGATTCCGGGCCGCTGTGTTCACCCTGCCAGGCGTCGTCAATATTTATGTAGGTCCAGCCGTGGTCTTTCAGACCCGATTTCACCATCGCGTCAGCAGAGGCAATCACTTTTTCGCGGTCAATGTTAGCCTCCCACGAGTTCCAGCCATTCCAGCCAATGGGTGGGGTAAGTGCAATGGTATCGCCAATAACAATGGTTAAGTTACGGGTAGATACCCCCAGCGCATTACGTGCCGAAATGGTTGTCTGATAGGTTCCTTTTTGGGTTACTTTTCCGGTAATTATGCCTGTCTGGCGGTCAATGGTCAGCCCCTCAGGCAATGGGCTGGCTGCAAAACTGAGTGGTTTTTGGCCGGTAGCGGCAATGGTGTATAAAAACGGATTGCCGGGTGTTGCGCCAAATAATCTGGCTGAATTGATTCGCGGCTTAGCCGACGGCCTGGGAGTAAGTATATATTTTTCGCCTTGGGTTATTACGTGTTCCGGCGCATGTCCGGCTGCCATTTCCAGCCGGGCGTCTATCCAGTTGCAGTAAGTTCTTTTGTTGTTAATGCCACCAACGGGGTCGGTAACCAGCAATCCCAGTTGTTTGATACCCTGCAGATTTACCGAAACAGGCTGTGGGGTGTCTCCAATGCGTATGGGTTTGCTTTCAAACAGTACTTTGCCGTCGCCCAGTACATAAAAAGTCAGGGGCAGGTCTTTATTGCCCATGTCGTCGGCTCCAATTAAGGCCGTAAAACTGCGTGCGTGCCCATTCAATGCAAAGGCTAACACACAGGGCGACTGCGCACCAATACCGCGGCTGTATCTGCGGCCGTTGATGCGCAGCGTATCTCCCTGATAGTTTTTTTTGCCAACAGCAGGTCTGAGTCCTTCAGAGAATGATTGAATCGGCAGGTCGTCGAGCCAGATGGTTTGTATTTGCTGGGCAAAACCGGCGACGGACCATAATAGTGTAAAGGTTAAGGCGAAAAAATTTATTCTGAACATAGTAGGGGGTCGTTAGATTATTTTACGGGCGAAATTCTGAGCATTACCACTCCATGATGTTGAATAGTGCATGGATAAACCCCGCTGAAAACACCCAGGTTTTTCTGCCGCCATACGTCTCTCAACTGATAGCGGCCTTGTAACCCGAGTGCCTTCAGATCAAGGTTGTAATGAATAGCTTTTTCATCGTCCCATCTGAAATAAGACTGCGGTGTTTGCCCATAGTAGGCTATATTAAACAGCCCGATGGCATAAGAGCCGTCTGCCAGCGGTTTCACCCAGGTTTGCACGCCGTTTTCTTCTTTAACCAGCCGGGCGGGTTTTCCGGCAGGGTCCTGGTTTATTTCTATTACTTCATCATTAGTTAACAGATTCAGCGTGAAGGCATCGAGCTGTTCAATGGGGCAGCCAATCAGTAAAGGCGCCGAAAGCAGACTGAAAAGGCTCACGTGGCTGTATTGCTCGTCGGGTGTCAGACGGGTAGGGTGCAGGGCCGAACCCGTGGTTACATTCCCCAGTATCATCATGTCGGGGTCAAGCCAGTGGCCACGGCCGCCGTAGGGAGCCCATTTGTCGAGCGTAAAGGCTGAATGATACAGGCTAAGCCAGCTATCGCGGATGTCGGGGCCTGTTCTGAAACTGTTGGTGAGCCTTGCCCAGTCTTTGGCATAGGCAAAGGGGGCAGAGTTTGAAATACTGTACACAATATCCCGGCCGGAGTTTCTGAGTGCCACCGACATTTTTTCAGCAGCTTTTACGTCAATCCGCCAGTCATATTTCAGGTAATCAATGCCCCATTCGGCCATTTGCCGGGCGTCGTTCTCTTCAAAAGTATATTTGCCTATGTACCTGAACGCCCTTTTGTTGTTTTTGATGGAATCGGTTATGCGGCCGTGTGGGTAATCTGACGAGCCGCCAATGTACCCTGCATAACTGGTGATCATGGGTGTTGAATAGACGCCCACTTTCAGACCCAGCGAATGAATGTAATCAACCATTTTTCTGAACTCCGGAAACTTCTCATTAGGCTGAATGGCGTTTAATGCACCACCACGCTGCCCCTGCCAGGCGTCGTCAATGTTAATGTAGGTCCAGCCGTGCTGGTTCAGGCCCATTTTTACCATTGCATCGGCAGAGGCCTTCACTTTTTGCTGGTCAATGTTTTTTGCCCACGAGTTCCAGCCGTTCCAGCCGATAGGCGGGGTAAGCGCAATGGTATCGCCAATGGTAATGGTTAATTTCTTTTGGGCTTCTCCGAAGGCATTGCGGACTTTCAGGTTAGCTGTATAAGTGCCTTTCTGCATTACTTTACCGCTGATAATGCCCGTTTGGGTATCTACCGACAAACCTTTGGGCAGGTTTTGAACCGAGTACGTTACCGGTCTTTGGCCGGTGGCGGCAATGGTATATAAAAACGGATTACCTGGCCTTGCACCAAACACACCTGCAGAATTGATGCGCGGTTTTTTGTCTGGTTGTGGCGTAAGAATGTACCGCTGCTGCTGGTTGGGTATGGTAGCGGGTATAAAATTGTCTTTCATCACAAAAGCTGCATCGGCCCAGTTGGTAAAGGTGCGGTTTATATATATATCAACCAGCACCAGCAAACCCAGGCGTTGTATGCCTGCAAGGTTTACATTTACAGGCTTGGGGGCATCGCCCCAGCGCATTTCGCCGCTGTCAAAAAGTATCTGTTTGTCGCCAATTACGTAAAAACGATGCGGCAGATTTTTTATGCCCAGGTCGTCAACCCCAACCATGGCCGAAAATGAAGCGGCATGCCCTGCCAGCTGAAACGACAGCACACTTGTAGAGCTGACCCCCACACCATGCGAGAAGGTTTTACCGGCTATTTTCATCTGGTCGCCGGCGGCATTGGTTTTAGGTAAAACTGCCGGTATGCCCTCAGAATACGACTTAATGGGCAGGTCGTCGAGCCATAATGGCTTTGTATTTTGCGCAATTGTGCTAGTGGCAAGCATAGCGAGCCACACTAGCAGAGCTAATTTTCTGTTCATAAGCAAATGAGTTGAATGTATGGACTCAGGATAAACGGATGGTATGCTTAAAAGGCGTAAAGCCTGTCAGATAAACCGTTGGCGCATCCATTGCGGGTAATGCACCGCGCAACTGCACACCTTTGTGTTCGATCCGGCCTGAAGAAAAATGAATGGTATCTTTACCTGATGTATAAGAGCCGTTTTGCCCACCGAAAAGATAAGCATGCGGCTGTGACGCATGAGGCGTTACCCCCGTAAAAGTACCACCCGGCCTGAAAATGAGTTCGAGTGAAACCGGCACACCGTCTGTGCCGGTTATGTTTAAATCCACATCAACACCATTGTCAGTCGGGGTTATGGTTACAGTTGTGTTTAATTCCTGTATTTCGCTCTGTTTTCTGAGCGTGCGTGGCATTTTATCGAGGTCGCCATCGGGCGATATTTTATCTGTATCTAGGGGTTGGTAGTAGGGGCCTTCCAAATGCCGCTTCAGTACCCATTTGTTGCCGTTCTGCTCTATTTTTTCAGACTGAAACTGCCCTTTTCCGAAAAACGAAGCAGCCACACGCATAGCCTGCAACACAGCATTGCCTTTATGAAAAGTGAGCCAGCCGGGGTTGTTACTCAGCAAGGTGGTGTCCCAGTTTCCGTGGCGGATTCTTACTAAACCAGAGTACGGAAAAGCCTTTACATAATTAACCGGCAATGGGGTGTCTGGCGGCAAGGGCTGCCAGAGGGTGGGGTCTTCCAGAAAATAATCCAGATACCCGGCCAGTTCCTGGGGGGTGCTGGTTTGTTCAATCAGTCTGCACATGGCGGCCATCCGGCCGTTATTCTTATTTAGCGCCATGTATCGGTAACAGTAATAGTATTTAAACATATTACCGATGGTGCCTTTGTCCTGGCGGTTCGAGGCCTCAGTTACAACTTCTCCGTTAGGATGTACATAATAGAGGGTCATTTCCAGATTTTTCAGAACGGGTTCTAAAAGTTCCGGCTTACTGAGGCCCCTGGCCAGGGTAATCAACGAGCGGTCAACGATTGGGGAATAACTATTGGTGCTTTTCTCAGTATATTGGCCGTCGGGGTCAATATCTATGTGTTCAGCTAACCATTGGTCTATGCGGTTCAGGTAGCGTTTGTCCGGAAAAAGCGCATGCAGCCTTACTAAGGCAGCCGATACCACCCATCGGTGGTTGGGCGTATGTATGCCGCCTCTGATGAGGCCTTCTCCGGCGTTTTTTAGAAATGTCTGTATATAAGCCAGCGACTGCCCGGCGCCTTTGGTTTGTGATTTTTTCAGAAACTGCCAGGCCGGAATCATGTTTTCCAGAATAAAGGCGGTGTCGGGCGTTGAATGAAAATTAGTGGCCAGCAGGTCAATGGTGCCGTCGGTATGCTGAAACTTCAGCATGGCCGCGGCGGCGGCCTCTACTTCTTTCAGGGTATCTGCCGACTGATAATAAACTGACTCAGGGCAGGCCATAAGCATACAGGCTTTGGCAATAAAACTGCTGGTAGTGTGTGGGTTAGGTATCTCTACGTGGTCGGTGTAGCCACCAAAGTATCTATGGTTGGGGTCGGTTACTTTCAGCGCCCTGAAACCGGGTAGCTGTGCCTCATTTATTTTTATCCAATCCACAATCCAGGCGGGTTTCTGGTCAGGCACAGAGGCGCCTGCGCTCAGGTTCAGGAATGGTACTGAACAAACCGAGAGGATTCCGGTATTGACAAATGTTCTTCTGTTCATGATACTAAAAGAATAGGGTTAATGAAGTGCAACTGCCCGCATCAGAATTCTCTGATTTTGATACTTCTGAAATGCACTTCATCGCCGTGGTCCTGCAACAGGATATGCCCTGCATACGCCTGCGCAAAATTTTCGTAAGTGCTGTATTTACTTTTGGCTACCAGATTACGGAAAATCTGCGAATGGCGGTCGTATTCTACCATTTTCAGGTTATTGAGCCAGTGTTCAACATGGCCGTTTCTGGATACTATCCTTAGCTTGTTCCACTTACCCGGCGGATTGATACGTTTTTCTTTACTGCCTTCCGACAGGTTTTCGGCAGTAATGAGGTCATACAGGGAGGCCGTAGTTCTGTTTCCGTTTACACCTGCTTTGGCGTCAGGGTGTACATCATCGTCCAGAAGCTGAAACTCCGGCCCTAATCCTGTACCTGCTTTTCTTTTTGGGTCATTTACTACAAAATATTTCAATCCACTATTTGCTCCTTTGGTAAGCCGGAAGTCTAGCTCCAGCTCAAAATCTGAAAAAACCTGAATGGTTTCAATGTCTCCGCCCTTACGTACGCTGTCTTTTTTAGAGCCCAGCACTTTCAATACACCATCTTCCATAACCCAGCCCGCCGCCGGGAAACCACTGCCATTGGCAACTTGCCAGCCGTTGGCAGTTTTGCCGTCCCAAAGTAAACGCCAGCCTTTTCTTATTTCATTTTCAGTGAGCCTGTTGGGCAGGTAACTTACTTCGGGTGCTTCTTCGCCTTTAAAAACTACTTCATTCAGGTTATCTGTTGCTATTCTGATGTTCTTCCATTGTACTGTCAGGCCTTCCTGTTCGGGTCTTTTTATCTGATGTACCTGCAGGGCTATTAAACCGCGGGCGGTTTGGGCGTCAAGCACGTTGGCACAGGGTATGCCGTTTATCCAGGTCTTGATATTGGGCCCTATGGCCTCAATATGATAGCGGTTCCATTGCCCGTTTCTGAAAGCCACTCTTCCCTGCGGGTTGGCCGACATCGGATACAACCAGCCGTTGCGGGCTTCATCGTAAATACCGCCACTCCAGGCACGGGGGGCGGGGTCTATCTCTACCTGATACCCATGCACGCGGCCATTCATAACTGCGGGGTCGCTGATGCTGCGTATCTGAATACCCGAGTTAAGGCCGATGTCAACTTTTACATCCATTTCAAGCACAAAATCGGCATATAGTGTTTCGGTGCATAAAAAGGTGTTGGGTGTGTTGAGCCTCGAAACCCCGATAATGGTCTTGTTTTCAATTCTGTACTCGGCGTTTCCGTTGCGTTTTATCCAGCCTTTCAGGTCTGCGCCGTTAAAGAGGTCTTTCCATTGTGCATGAGTGGTAAAGCTGGCCAGCAGCATTGCCACAAATGCTGTTTTTATTAAATTATTCATAGTGTCAGGGTTAAATAGATGGCTATTGTGAGCGAGGCAGCCGAGGCCGCCTCACTCAAAGAATTACTGAATCAATAGCCCGGATTTTGCGCCATTTTAGGGAATGACAAGTCTATTTCAGACTGTGGTATTGGCCTAAGGTAATGTATATCGCTGATAGCCTGTCCCTTCACCCAGGGATTGTATTTTTTCACACGTTCTACCAGTTTACCTGTTCTTTTCAGGTCAAACCAGCGGTTGTATTCGCCCATTAGTTCACGCGCTCTTTCGTCCAGTATCAGGTCAACGCTGATGTTGGCCGCTGTGGCACGGTACGAAACAGCCGCCAGCGATTTCTGGTCTTCAGGTGCGGCGGCACATTTAGGGTCGGTGCCTTTTTTGGTACCCAGGGCGCGGTCAAGTACTTTGTTGTAGTAAACCTCTGCACCACCCAGTTTGCCACCTTTTGCACCTTTTACAATGGCTTCGGCGGCAATCAGATAGGCTTCAGCTGCTCTGAAAACAGCTTCGTTAAATGTACCGTAGGCGTCGCCGTAAGGAATACCCGGCTGCCAGAATTTCCACATCAGAGGGGCCTGAATGTTATAGCCTGAATTATCAATCGGGTAACCTCCACCATATTCGTAAGTATTCACTACGGCGTAGTTTTTGGTGCCGCCCAGGTCAACGCCTCTTTCAGCTGTCGACTTCGTAGGGTTGTTCCAGGGGCGGCATACCAGTACAGTATCGCCAACGGCGAAACTCACTTTCAGGTTTGGGTTACTTAAGGGCAATGGTTTGTAATCTTTAACCGCCGATAACGAATACCCCACACTTACAAAATTATGTGCGTAGCGGGTGTCGATATCCGGGTCAAACATGCGGTAAGCGGCAGTATTTACCTGGTGTATACCTACCGAGCGGTTGTAGTCTGTGGTACGGCCTTTGCTGCCAATGAAACCCTCTCCACTTGGGCCAAAGCGCGAGTGCAGGTCGTTTCCACCGGCGGCATCCTGTGTAAAGGCCGGGTCGGTTTTGTTGGTAAGTATATCTGAGTTATACTGCACGGCAAAAATTATCTCGGCGTTTTTGTCGTTCTGTGCACCTGTGTACTGAGTAAGGGGGTTATCGGATCTTTTTGGGAAAAGATCTTTATAACTGGAAGCCAGCGGATAGGTGTCAATAATCTTGTCGGCATATTGCAGCGCCATGTCAAAGTCGGCATTGGTGCCACCCAGCGCATTGTTGAAGTTCCAGCCGCGGGTAAGGTAAACACGTGCCAGTAAAAACTGGGCGGCGCCTTTGGTTATACGGCCATAGTTAGAGGCCGTAGCCGGTAGTTTGGCTTCGCAGTCAAGCAGGTCGGCAATTATTTGTTTGTACACTTCAGCCGAGGCCACCCGCGGGAAATTTTTCTGAGGCGTCGTGATTTCAGCCAGCGGCATGGGTATGTCTCCCCAATGTTGTACGGCATAGAAGAAACACAAGGCGCGGAGGAATTTTACCTCGGCCACGCGGGTATCTTTCAAAGCCTGTGCCATAGTGGTGATACCGTCGGCACGTGAGATAGCCGTATTGGTACGGGCAATTTCTGCATAAAGCAACTGCCATAGCGTTTGTACTTCCGGAATAGCGGCATTGAAACGGTTGTCGTACACATCAAGCAATACAGGCGGGGTTTCTTTGCCATTTACTGCTGAGGGGTTCCAGCCTGGCTGCGACGAGAAAATATCTGTGCCGTTGAGTACCAGTATGCGGTTCTGATGGATGTTTCTCAGCAGTGGGTAACAAGCCCTTACGAGGTCTTCAAACCCTGCTTCGGTTTTATAGTAAACATCGGTAGTAAGGGTAGTTTTAGGGTTTTCGTCAAGAAAAGAATCCTTACAACCGGCTGATACAAGCAATAAGCCTGCGGCGATTAAGAATTTTGATTTTGAATATATAGATTTCATTGTCTTTCGATTAATATAAATTAGAAACTAAGATTAACACCCAGGCTGAAAGTAACCGATGGTACGTCGTCCTGATAAATGGCTGAGTTGAATTCAGGGTCAAAACCGATAAACTTGGTAACAATAATCGGATTGGTTACCTGAGTATAAACCCGGGCATTGTAGAGTTTCCATTTTTCCATCAGATTACGAGGTACATTATAGCCCAGTGTGATGTCAGAGATTCTTAAGAAACTGGCATCCTGATAGTTGATTGCACTGCGGTATGGGTTTGCTACTGCAACCCCGAAATACGTGTTCGAAGGGTTTTCGCTGGTCCAGTAATCAAGGCCTGCCAGCTTGTTATATCGTTGTGCGTTAACCTCACCAAATGTACCTGAAAGGGTTTTGTTGTTGTATAGTGTACCGTTTCTGTAATAAGCAAAGAATGAGAAGTCGAAGTTTTTGTATTTAAAGCGGTTGGTCATACCCATCAGGAAGTTAGGCAGCTCTGAGCCCAGATACACACGGTCGTCTTTTCCTTCTGTCGACGATATGATGCCGTCGTTGTTCTGGTCAACTACACGTACCGAACCCGGCACCTGATTGTATTTGAGGGCAAGATCTTTATCAGCCAGTTGCCAGATGCCGTTAAACTTGTAGTCAAAGTTGGCTCTGATAGGGTAGCCCACAAAGAGGTTATTACCTTTGTCGGCCATTTGCCCGTTGCCGTAAAGTTCAAGCAGTTTGTTGTTGTTTTTGGTAAAGGTAAGGGTGGTGTTCCAGCTGAAATCGGTGGTGGCAATGTTTACGGTGTTCAGGAGTATCTCAATACCTTTGTTCTGGATTTTACCTACGTTAGATACCACCTGCGAGAAGCCTGACGTGGTTGGTATTTTCTGGCTCAGTATCAGATCCTGCGTTTTTCTGTCGTATAATTCTACCGTACCCGATATCCGGTTACCGAACAAACCGAAGTCAAGGCCCAGGTTCAGCTCTTTGCTGCGTTCCCAGCGCAGGTCTTTGTTGCCCAGGTTAGAAGGGGCAAAGCCATAGGCTGCAGTGCCGTCAAAATCGTAGCCGGTGTTGATCAGCCCCGCTTGTGTGCTGTAGGGCGCTACGGTTGAGTTACCTACCTCGCCATAGCTAAGGCGTAATTTCAGGTTTGACAAGGCCTTGATGTTTTGCATGAACGACTCGTCAATTACTCGCCATGCCAATGCAACAGATGGGAAAAACGCCCACTTGTTACCTGCTGCCAGCTGCGAGGCGCCGTCTGAACGGCCGGTGGCTGTAAACAGGTATTTGTCGCGGAAGGTGTAGTTGATACGCCCCATGTACGATGACAACGAACGCTCTACCAGAGAACTGCTGAATGCCGTAACGGTACCGGTGTTAAGGGCATACCAGTCTGAGTCATAAGGCAGGTCTTTGGCGGCAATGCTCGATGCTTCGTTACGCTGATAAAACGCACTCTGCAAACCTGTAAGGTTTATTTTGTGCTGGCCCAGGGTAAGGTTATAGTTAATGATGTTGTCTAAGGTATAGCTGCCGATAACGCGGTTGTCGAGCTGGGCTCTTGGTTTATTACCCGTCTGCGATTTTGACCACATACCGCGGAAGTCGCCAATCTGGGTAGTGCCGTAAGTAGATGATAACGACGACCGAATGCTAAGGCCTTTTACAGGTGTGTACTCAACATAGGCATTAGCCATGATGTTTGATACCCTGGTGCGTAGTTTAGACTGGTTAGGGTCTACGTCGCTCAAAGGGTTAGGTACCTGTTTATCGTTGATACCCATCCAGATAGCCAGTCCGTTTACGTTGATGTCCTGGTTTTCTGAGGGGTTAGTTAGGTCGCTGTAATAAGGTACGCCGGTAGGTCTGACGCGGTAAGCGCCTCTGAGTGACTCCTGCGAGCCCAGGTTCTGTACCGAAAAGGTGGCGTAAGAAGTAAATCCAACCTTGAAGCGCTCGCCAAGTTTGCTGTCAAGCCCTGCATTGAGGTTGTATCTTTTAAAATTGGTGCTAAGCACGTTGCCGTCTTCGTTCAGGAAACCGCCCGAAAACCGGTAGGTAGTTTTTTCATTACCGCCCGACACGCTCAGTGAGTGGTTGGTTTGTACGCCGGGGTCTGTAACCAGGTCTACCCAGTCAGTACTGCGGCCGTTTTTGATGTTGTCAAGCTCGAGAGAAGTAAATTTGGCTTCAGCTACTCCTTCCAGAATGCGGTCGGTGTAGGTAGCTTTATAAAACTGCTCGCTGTTCATGAGTTTGGGTAGGTGCGCCGGTACTTTTACACCCACGTAGCTGTCATAATTGACACGCGGCTTGCCCGATAACCCTTTTTTGGTAGTGATAATAACCACCCCGTTGGCTCCTCTGGCACCATAAATGGCGGTAGAGGAAGCATCTTTCAGTACGTCCATCGACTGAATGTCGTTCGGGTTCAGGTTATTGATATCGCCACCCATTAAACCATCTATTACAATTAGGGGTGCAGTAGAGTTATTAATAGTGTTTTCTCCTCTGATGGTTATGTTGTAAGAACTTCCCGGCCGGTTGTCTGATTTCGTAACGGTAGCGCCGGCCACCTGGCCTTGCAATGCTTTAGAAGCCAGCACCGGATTAGCCCTGATAATGTCTTTGGTCTGCATAGAAGCTACGGCGCCGGTAAGGTCGCTTTTTTTCTGTTCGCCATAGCCGATAACCACTACTTCGTCGAGCGATTTATCGTCAGGAAGCAGCTTTACATCAATGGCTGAGCGGTTACCGGTTACAATTTCCTGCGTTACATAACCCACATAACTGAACACCAGAATGGTGGTTTCGTTTGGGACATCCAGCTTATAAATGCCTTCTACGTCTGTTGTTACACCTTTGGTGGTGCCTTTAACCACTACGCTTACACCGGGTATACCTTCGCCTTTTTCGTCGGTTACTTTACCCGTTACTATTCTGAGTGGTTTTTCTTCTTCAACTACTGGCCCGGCTACTATTACTTCGGGCTCTTTCAGCAGGCTTGCTACTTCTTTGTAGAGCATTATCTGCTTGCCTTTTACTTCATAAGATATCTGTAATGGCTTGCAGATTTTAGCCAGTACAGATTTAAGCGTTTCGTTGCGGGCTTCAAATGAGACTTTCTGGCCAATGTTAATTTCGCGCGGATTATACACAAACTTTACGCTGGCACTTTGTTCAATAAAACTCAGCATGGCCTTCAGGTTGTCGTTATTGGCCCTGATGCTGATACGCTGCTCTAGCACTTCCTGCCCATTAGCGGTGTGTGCGTATGAAATACCCAGTCCGATAAGGCTAAACAAAACTTGTATAAATGAAACCCTCATAAGTTTCTTTAAAAAAAAGGGGGAGAAATATTCTTTCATCAGAACGAGATAAAATTTAGGGTTAAAATGTTTTTTATCAAAGAATTAATTGGAATAATTATTTTCCACAGCAAAATCAGGCAGCATTAGCAACTGTTGCCTGCCGGTATCATTGATAAAACGCGGGTTGTTGTAGGTTCAGAGACCCCAAAAGTGTAGAAAGCAGATTGTAAAAGTCCATCCATAGATAAATGTAATTGTGGTTTTATCTATGGATGGCAGAACCTGTATGCAGATACTTGTTATTATGAAAATTTTTTGTGAAATAATGCAAATTATTTCACGCTAGCATCCGTTGCTATGTATAACTATCTGAGCATCAACTATTTCGTAGCTTGAGTGTGTAACCTTGCAAATGATATTTAATTTTTCGTACAACGACTCCTCTGTGAAGGTGGCGGTAAGGTAGCAGTTCTTCATGTTTTTTTCGTCATAAATAATCTGTATACCATAGGCGCGCTCCATCTGGCTGAAAACCTTTGATATCGGGGCCTCATCAAATATAAAGTTCTCGGGTGTTTTGGCTACCAGAATTTCAGGCTGCCTGCTGATTGATTTAAGCAGGCGCGCTTCGTTAACGGTGTACTCTATAGACTGGTTGGGCGTAAGTATAATACCGGCCATTTCGTTATTCTGCAGGCGTTTGGCTTTCTGCAGGTCTTCATAGCGGTAAACCGACACCCTGCCTGTACGTACTTCTACTTTTACATTCTTTTCGTTTTCAAAGGCTTTTACCATAAAACTGGTACCCAGCACCTGGGTAGATATATGATTGGTGTACACCCAGAATGGCCGTTTAGGATTTTTGGCAATATTAAAAAACGCCTGGCCCTCCAGATACACCTCGCGGGTTTCCGGCGAGAAATGAATCGGGTATCTGATTTTACTTTTCGGATACAGCGTTATCACGCTGCTGTCTTGCAGGGTGATGGTCTGAGTCTGGTTTTCGGTGTTTTCAGTTTCTATGTAATCTGCCGTAAGGTTAGGCGATATGGTCTCAAAAAAAGCCAGTTTCTCTTTTTCGGTATACAGCTTAAATGCCAACATACCTGCCCCTGCTATAATGGCCAGGGTGGCGGCAATTCTGAAAAAGGGTTTTTGCCAGAAGCTGATTGTGCTGTTGTTGGCCGGGTTCAGAATCTGTTGCGTAATGGCGTCCAGCTCCTGGTCTGTCAGGGCCGGGGCTTTTTCCTGCAAAGCCAGTAAAAGTGCGCGCGCGGTTTCTATTTTACCAGCCGAAGCCGGGTTCTGCGAAATCCATTCGTTCCAGTACAGCTCGGTTGGGGGGTCTGGGTTCAATACCCAGTTTCGGAACGACTCATCATGGCAGAAGTCTTCCGGGTTAAAGTTTTTATAGTCTGAATTCATCAGTAATAAGGTATATAAAGTAGGATGCCAACGGCAGTTAGTAAATACTGTATTTATAGAGTTTTTTTTATAAGATAAATCGCATTAGCAACAGATAGCTGATTGACAGGCCTCCCCAGTTTTCTCTGATGGCGCTAAATGCCACCTGCAAGAGGTTAGAGACCGACTGCGAGTTGATGCCCATTATCTGCGCTATTTCGTCGCGTTCCAGATTCTGGTAATATTTCAGGTAAATTACTTCGCGCTGCCGTTTGGGCAGGGTGTTGAGCATAGCCGATATTTTCTTTACGTTTTCCTGCGTGCGCTCTTCTTCAATAATGGCCAACTCGGGCGAAAACTCAGCAAAGCTGATGTCGTTTTCAACGTTTTCCAGATTATTGTCGTGGTCTATTTTCTGGCGGACACTCTCGCGGAGTATTCTTTTACGAACCGAAGTAAGCAGGTAGGCTTTTACGCTGTCGGGCTGGGCAATGGTGCTGCGGCGGGTCCAGATCTCAACAAAAACTTCCTGCACACAGTCTTTCACAAAGTCTTCGTTTCTGATAAACTTGTAGCCGTAGTTTTGCAGCAGATTAAAATATTTTTTTATGAGTTTGCCCAGCGCTGATTCGTTGCCATTCTTTAGCTGTTGCCAAAGTTGAGAATCATTAGGGGTGTTAACGTTCATTACCTGGGAGTCCATTTTTTCCTTGCCTGTCGATGTTAAAACCTGCTCTGTGCCAATAAAAACTTTTACGGAGATTGCCGCCCTAAGCTAAGCAGAATCAAAATTATTAAAATCCTGATTAATTCGGGAAGGTAGCTAAAAATACTTGTTATATTTTGTATTTAATTAATAAAAAATAGGACACCTGACCCCGCTGCCCTATGGTAAGTGGCCTTAATCTGCAATGTGGCCTGCTGTTTTGCCTGTCTGCCATGCTACGTATATGCTTCTGAAAAACGCCTGATTGTAACGCCGGCAGCGCCTCAAATAAAAATTATATTTTTTGTAACCTTTATGATTTTGAAAAGTTTACCTGCCGGAATAGGGGTGATTCCGGCAACTACGAAAAATTTCGTAATATTTTTTGGCAGGTGAAAAAAATCAGATATATTTGCTACGAAATTGTTCGTAGGTAAAGACTTCCAAACTAAGTTTCTTGTTGTTAAAAACAGATTAGTTGGTTTTGGTAACAGTTTTGCCCCTTAACTTTTAACTGTTGGTTTAACCAGTTAGTTTTATGTTGATTTACCGCGACGGGCAATTCAGCCATTTTGCGAAAGCAGGCTGGCAATTACAAAATTATTGAAAAGCACTTTAAAAAAATTATGAAAAATCTATTACTCGTATTACTCCTTGTGAGTATGGCGCAGCTTGCGCGTGCTCAAAACAACTTGTATGCTATTAAAGGTCAGGTAAAAAATCAGCAGAACGAAGTGGTTTCTTTTGCTACCATTGCGGTACACGCCGCAGGCGATTCTTCACTGGCCAAGGCCGACATAGCCGACGAAAACGGAGGCTTTAAAATAGGTAATCTGAAAGCCGGCAGGTATTTCATTAAAATAAGTGCAGTAGGATTCAATCCGTTCCGGTCGCCGGTTTTTGAACTCGTAGACCGCGACATCGAGTTTCAGCCCTTTACGGTATTGGCCGATACCAGGCAGCTGAGCGAAGTAAAGGTGGTAGCGGCCAAACCACTGATAGAGGTGCAGAACGACAAAATTGTTTTTAATGTTGAAGCCAGCATTAATTCTACGGGTTTAAATGCACTTGAGCTATTGCAGAAGTCGCCCGGTGTGCAGGTAGACAAAGACGAAAACGTACTGGTGAAGGGCAAAGCCGGGGTACGCATTTTTATTGACGGGCGGCCGTCGCCCATGAGTGGCAAAGACCTGGCATCAACCCTGAAAAGCATGAACTCGGCCGACATTGAAGCCATTGAGGTTATCACCAACCCGTCGGCCAAATATGATGCCGCCGGAGACCTGGGTATTATCAACATCCGCCTGAAAAAGAACAAAAAGATTGGTACCAACGGTAATCTGAGCCTGGGGGGTATGTTTGGTATTACGCCTAAATACAACGGCTCGGTTAACCTGAACCACCGCGATAAAAAAGTGAATATCTTTGGTAATTACGGTTATAATCAAGGGGCATGGCATAACCGCACGCTCGACGACCAGATACTGAACAACATTGCCTATAACAAAACCTGGCGCGGTATCTGGCGCGACACCTCTCATAATGCCAAAGTGGGCCTGGATTATTTCATTAATTCAAAAAACACCATTGGCTTTAATGTGAACGGACGCGTGAGCAACCACAACGGCGGTGGCGAAAGCCAGACCCTGATCGGTAAAAGATACAGCGCCGTGCCGGATTCGGCCATTCTGGATTCGCGGACGTCGAACCCCGAGAAAAACAAAAACCTGAACGTAAATCTGAACTACCGTTATGCCGATACCACAGGCCGCGAACTGAACATAGATGCCGACTACGGGATTTTTACGTCACGGGGGATTAGCTACCAGCCCAATACCTACGAGTTCCCAAATTCTGACAGGCCGTCTTTCAGCCGCAATTTTGTAACTAAAACGCCGGTTGATATCACAATTAAATCAATCAAGGCCGATTATGAGCAGCCCCTGAAAAAAGGTAAACTAGGGTATGGCGTGAAGCTGTCAGACGTGAAGTCAGACAATACCTTCGATTTCTTCAATGTGCTGAATGATGCCGAAGTGCGGGACATAGAACGAAGCAACAACTTTGTTTATACCGAGCGCGTTTATGCAGCGTATGCCAATTATAATGTTTCGCTGAACAAAAAATGGGATTTACAGCTGGGTTTGCGCGCCGAACGCACCAAATCATTAGGAAAACTGACCAGCTATAAACAGAATGACCTTGATAAGGTGGATACAACGTACCTGAACGTTTTTCCGAGTGGGGCCATTTCTTACAAGCTGTCAGATAACCACAACCTGAATCTGAATTACAGCCGCCGTATTAACCGCCCGAGTTACCAGAACCTGAACCCGTTTGAATACCGGGTAGATGAACTGGTGTATTCTAAAGGTAACCCTTTTCTGCGCCCTGAATATGCCAACAACTTTAAGCTGACACACGTGTATAAGGGCAAGCTGACAACTTCGGTGGGTTACTGGCGTACGCGCTTTCCGGCGGTGGGTTTACGTATGCCTTATGATGCCAGCCGCACTTACTTTATTGAGCGAAATCTGGACTACACCCAGGGTTTCAGCCTTGATATGAGCCTGGCCACTGATATAACCAAATGGTGGAATGTTTATGTAAATGTAAGCGGATATACGAATGTATGGCGCGGAGATCTGGAAAACGGGTTGTCGTTCAACAACCGTACCCTTGCCGCCAATGCCAATGCGCAAAGCACATTTAAGCTGAAAAAAAACTGGACCATAGAGTTATCGGGCTGGTATAATTCGCCTTACCGCCGGATTGACTATAACCGCGCCATGGGTACTGTGGATGCCGGGGTGCAGAAGAAATTTATGAAGGACAATGCCACGCTGAAAGTTAGCTTTACTGATGTTTTCCATACGGGTAGGGGAGGGTATCACTCTGATTATGCCGGAGTGTACACCAATCTGCGGTTCAAGTGGGAGTCGCAGCAGCTCAGGGTTAATTTCACCTATCGTTTTGGTAGCAATGAAATAAAAGCAGCCAGAAACCGCCGTAACGGTTCGGAAGACGAGCTGAACCGCATTAAAGGCGGTTGATAAAATTTTAAACCAAAGAAAACCACAAAGGCCGGATTCAACCCAATGTTGTTTCCGGCCTTTGTGGGTATGATACTATTAGCCAGTAGTATAAGGCTATTTTGAATGCAATTATATTCAGGAAAAAATTTATTTGTACGGAAAATATACGTACATTTGTTGAGCTGACCATATCAAGTTAAAAACTCCTTTTAATTGGGTAAGTCGGTTGCAACATTCTAAATAAATTGAATATGGGTACTTCAGTTAATGACAGATTAGATGTTCGGATAAGTAAAGAACAGAAGGAACTGATAAAGTATGCATCAGAGCTGAGCGGATTTAAAAGTCTGACAGAATTTGTGATTTTTTGTATAAACAAAGAGGCAGTTAAAATTATTGACGAAAATAACCACGTACTGAAGAGTATTGAAGATAAGAAGGTGTTTTTAGAAACATTAATGAACCATCCTTCGCCTAACAACAACCTTCAAAAAGCACGCATGAACTACGAAAAATTTGCTGAACTAGATGGAGCTGAAAATACAGATACTCGAAAAACAGTGCGACAAAAGTAACTTTAACTGTGGATACGAACTTTTAGATAATTATTTAAAACGACAGGCAAAACAGGATGTTGGCAGAGATTTGTCTGCCTGTTTTGTTTTGGTCGACAATGCTTTAATTGTAAAGGGATATTATACACTTTCGGCAAATGCTATTAAAAAGAGCGACTTTCCGGATTATTTGCAGAAGAAGTGGCCACCGAATTATCAAGATATACCCACCGTGCTGTTAGGCCGTTTAGCCGTTGATATTTCTATAAAGGGTAAAGGTTATGGAGAAATTCTGCTAATTGATGCTTTGAAAAGGTGTTTTGATATTTCAGAAACTGTGGGAACATTGGCCATTGTGGTTGACCCCATTGATGACATTGCCAGGAACTTCTACTTAAGGTATGGATTTATTCTTTTGCCAACGTCGGGCAAAATGTTTTTGCCAATGAAAACCATCAGAGAATTATTTGCTTAGGCAGGCATGGGTTAATGGGTGCAGGGCTGGCAGGTTATTAATTGCTGGCAGCAAAATAGGGCAGGCACAAAAAAAGGGCAAAGCCCCCCTGAAACCACATCCTGCCACACCGGGGAGCCCCGCCTGAAATTCACCTAACTAAGATTTTTCATTGTAAAATTCCATACCTGCCGGCCCATTGCTGAGCCGGCAGTTGGTATGAAACCCCTACTTTCTGCTAAAAACAAACTTATTTTTCACGGCTATATTTTCTGCAATTTTGGCAATAACCAAGGTTGGCACGTCAATCTTGTGGTCTTTCAGGGCCACGTCAAAGTCTGCCAGCAGGGTAATCACATTGCCATTTATTATCAGGCGGCCTTTCAGGGTGCGTTCGCGGCTTACGCCGTGCATGGTTAGCTGCCCGGTTGCGGTTATGTCATAAGTACCGTTTTTGGCGGGGTCTGCATTTCCCTGCATTTTGCCCGAAAACGTAGCTACCGGATACTTCTCTGTTTCCATGTAGTTTTCATTGAAATGCTCTTCCATCAGGTGGTTCTTAAACTTAAAGGCAGCCACATTCATCTTAACGGCCACCTGGCCTGTACTGAAATCAATAATAGATACTACATTTTTATTAACAGCGGCTATGTTTTCAAGCGGGGTTTCCGAAAAAAAACTGGTTTCGCCTTTGCTGCAAATCCATTGGTTCTGGGCATAAGAACCGGCAGATATCAGCATACCTGCCAGTATTGTAATTAGGGTTTTCATGGCTATCTTTTTTTATCAAAGCTGAAAGTTCTTGAAATATTAAATCCGTAGTGTATATCGCCTTTGTTCCACATTCCATCTGTCTGGGCTATAAACTGGCGTTCTATCATACCCAGCGAATTGGTAAAGTGCAACTGAAACACGTGCCCGCCGGTTTCGATATCAAAGCCCACCGAAAGCGAGTTATGATAAACCGAGTTTTGCAGGTTAAAAGTACCCGTGGTAAGCGGTAACCGGTAGAAATACTCAGCGTTGATAGACGTTCTCTTGCTTATTTTCATGCGGCCGCCAATGCCCATCGCCAAAATATCGTTGGGTTCAGAGCTGGCTTCAATGCGGTTGCTGTGCAGATAGGTGGGGCTTAACTGTAAAGAGAGCTTCTCGTTAAATTTACGGGCTATCAGCAACTGCCCAACGTAAGTAAACCTTTGCTGATTATTATAAAATGTAAGGTTGGGGCTGGTGCTTAGCGTAATGGCATCGGCAGCGGCCAGCGCGGTAATACTAACCGGCGACCCCGACGGCGACTGCCTGACGGCTCTGTATTTAGCAAAGAAGTCGTAGGTTTTCTGGCTGGTACTGCGGCCCACACCAATCATTAGCCTGTCGGTAAGTCCGTATTCCAGGCCAATGCGCATGGTGGCGGCATCGAGGCCGTAAAGGTTATACGCACCTTCGTTGAGCCTGCCGAAACGGTGAGAAATACGGAAGTCCAGATGTTTTTTGGCAACAGTCTCAACCGAGTGGCCGTTAATTACTCTGGTAGATTTAAACGTGGCAGTAGTGTAGGTTTTAGCCAGCGGCACGGTTTTGTCAAGCTCGTTCAGTAAATCCTGGGCAGCGGCCATCTGCCGGGCTCCCAGCAGTGCGGCAATTAAAAGGGTTCTTTTCAGCATGGTTTTCATTTTAAGCGGTTATGGTTAGGGTATTGCCGCTTACTGCGGTTTTATAAACAGTAAGCCCGGCTCTGCCTTCGCTGTTAAGCCCCTTTCCGCTGGTGTCAAAGCGTGCGCCGTGCGCTGTACAGTACCATTCTTTATTCTGAAAAGTAATCTGCTGGCGACCCTCGTGGCTGCAGGTAAGAGTGGCAGCTACATAGTTTCCGTTATAGCGTGCTATTACAATTCCGCTTTTTATTACATAGCCTCCTTCTTTTTTCAGGTTGGCATAAGCGGCGTCTGTCAGGTCAATGGTTATTCCGTTTGATGATATCGGCGTTACGCCGGTTTCGTTTTTGCAACTGCTTGCAGTGTATAAAGCAAAAAGTGCCGTACCTGTAAAACCCACTTGTTTCAGAAACTGATTACGATTGATTTTTTCCTGTAATTTCATTGTTACTAAAGTTTGGTTATTTAGCACTACATACGCAGATTACCCGGCTTTGCTTCCTGGCGGAGATTAATTTTTTTTTTAATCTCGAAAAAACAATTCTGGAAGCATATTTGGTATAAATTGCGTATATGCCATTGGCGCCTTTGATTAGTAAGCTAACCTGTTATAATGTGTTTTTTAGAAAAAGAAATAACCGATTTGATTTGCAAAAAACCATAGAGGGCTGTGTGGCCGGGAAACCCCTGGCACAAAAGCAGTTGTTTGACCACTTCGCCGGTTTTGCAAAGAGTATCTGCCTGCGGTATGCCGCCCATGATGAAGAGGCCGAAGAAATGGTGAGCGACGGATTCATCAAGGTTTTCGGAAACATAAGCCGCTATAACACCGGGCAGGTGTTTGAGGCCTGGTTCAGAACGGTAATGGTGAATGCCGCCATTGACTATTTCAGAAAACACCACGCCCGCATTGAATTGACAGACCTTGACCACGCCAGCCGCACACAGGCAGATGAAGAACATCTGGACCTGCTGACGGTGGATGAAATAATGGAGTTTGTGCAGAAACTAAGCCCCGTTTACCGGACGGTCTTTTCGCTGGCGGTGGTAGACGGCTATTCGCATACCGAAATAGCCGGTATGCTGGGTGTTACAGAAAGTGCCGTAAGGGCCAATCTGTCTAAAGCAAGAGCTAAATTGCAAGAATGGATAAATGAATATTTGACGCGACTTTCAAAAATATAAACTTTATGGCAAACGAGCTATTTGATAAAAAAATCAGGGAAAAACTGGAGTCCGTCCGCAGGCCAGTCAGCGAGGGTGTCTGGCAAAACATCAGGGGCAGAATGCTTGTGCCCTGGTATCTGGACTTCTGGCGGCGGTTCGGCTGGCCGCTCTATGGCAGCCTGGCCACTGTGCTGCTGATATGGAATTTTATAGACAAATATGATTACGAAAAGCAATTCCGGATACTGAATGATAAGATTTCTACAATTGAACAAATAAAAACAAATACGCAGGTACAGGAAATTGTACACCGCGATACCGTGTATATCAACAAAACCATTTATGTGGTGCAAAAAGCGCCGGTTACCTCAACAGGCAATGCCAACAGCCCGCGTCCGGTGGTGTATGAGGCCCCTGTACAGGTTACAATAACCGATAAGTCGGTTGCTGATGCAGGCACCACTTCGGTTACTGAGGCGCAGGAGCCAAAGCCTGAAGGAGCAACTACCATTGAAAAGGCCGATGAACC
The DNA here is from genome assembly GCF_024138715.1 of Emticicia sp. 21SJ11W-3. Lineage (GTDB taxonomy): Bacteria > Bacteroidota > Bacteroidia > Cytophagales > Spirosomataceae > Emticicia > Emticicia fluvialis. Next base: position 3,423,960 of record NZ_CP092074.1, on the reverse strand, counting down.
CTCAGTTATTAAAAAAAGTGCAGATTCGGTCTATAAACGCCCGGTAATTACGCCTGCCGAACAAAGGCGTTCGTTCAGATGGCCGCGTATTGATACCCGCCTGGGCTTAAATACAGGCCTTGGGTTTAATCATACCCTAGACCTGGGGCCTGTTTTTGAAGTGTTTTTTGGCAAAAGTCTGAGTTTTACCACAGGCTTAACGTTCCTTACTAACCCTGAGGCAGAGTATTATAACCCGAAGGAGTTTAATTTGGATACCCGCCAGAATTTCACCGATATGTACAAGCACTACCTGCCCGAAAGGTATGAGCGCATTGAAGATATACATATCAGGGCATCTATGCTGAGTATTCCGCTGAACCTCAATTATTATCTGCCCCTTAATCGCCGGTGGGATATGAAATTTATGGCAGGCACTAATCTGGACCTGCGCCTGTACCAGAACGTAAGGTTTGAGGCCCATGTAGATGGCGACGAGCTGTATTCATCTTTCAATACAGAACAGAAAAAAGGCCTCATTCATAACCTGTCGCTGGGTACAGGTCTGCAATACAGGCACAAACGATATGTTTTTCAGCTCACACCAGTGTATATTTATCATTATCGTGACACCGATTTCCTGAGCCCCAGGTACAATTTCAGAGTAAATGGCAGCGTGCTGATAAATCTGAAACGTGAAAAATAATGATTGCCTTTAACAGATTTTTTGTTTTGGGTTGAATTGCCTGATTTCCTGTAAAAACTAGTCCCGTCCGGCGAATATTTTTCCTGACGGGACTTGTTTTTTTGCGCTAGTTGTTTTTTACAGGAGTGTATTTATTTTGGTATTTGAATGATTCGTTATCGTGTTAACAGGAGTTGCTGTCTCAGAAGCAGAGTCCCCTTGCTTGGCTTAGGCAAAACGCACACCGGGAGACTCTGCCAAGCCATCTAAAACGCAAAATACAGCCAATTGAGCATCCTCCTCCTGTCACCTCTCCCCAATTCATCTCCACTTAAACCGAAATCATCTGATTTTTGATGGTTCAAAGCGTTTTTCTTTTAAATTTGATTGTCAATCAATCAGCAAACTATTGCCCATGAGAAAAACGCTTTTAACCTCAACAATTACCTTTTTTACGGTGCTGTGCCTGCAGGCGCAGAATAACCTGCTGCTTCGCCAACCGGCTATTAACAAAGACGGTTCTCTGGTGGCTTTTTCGTTTCAGGGCGATATCTGGACGGTGCCTGCTTCGGGCGGTAAAGCCACTCGTCTCACCATCCATGAGGCCTACGAATCAAACCCCGTTTTTAGTCCTGACGGCAAACAGATTGCTTTTTCGGGTTCACGCTTCGGCAATAACGATATCTTCGTGATGTCGGCCGAAGGAAGCATGCCCAAACGACTGACCTACCATTCGGGTGCCGACAATATTGCAAGCTGGACACAGCCGGATAAAATCCTGTTTTCGACCAACCGTGAGTTCAGACAGATTGAACGCCCCAGCGAGGTTTACGCCATCAGTCCGAAAGGTGGCACCGAATCACGCGTGCTTGATGCCGTAGGTTTCGACCCTGTGCTGTCGCCAGACGGCCGTTTTCTGGCTTTCGTCCGGGGCGACATCAACCCCGTAGCCCGTCAGGCCTACAAGGGCAGCTCAGACCGCGACTTATGGATTTACGACACCAAAAACAAAACTTATCAGCAGCTACCGGGTTTTGAAACCAACGATGTTTTCCCGCAATGGGGCAACAACAGCACGCTTTATTTTCTGAGCAGTGAGGCAGGCGCGTATAATATTTATAGGCTAAAGCTCGATGCCAACGGCAAACCCACCGGCAAGCCTGAAAAACTGACCAGCTATAAAGATGAGTCCATCCGGGCATTCAGCGTTTCGGCTGACGGCAGTTCTATTGTTTTCGAGAAAGACATGAATCTGTACACCCTTAAAACCGATAAAGGTTCGGCACAAAAACTAAATGTGGTTATCAGCACCGATGACCGCCTGGATGCCACCGAACAAAAGACTTTTACCAGTGGCGCGTCTGAATATGCGGTGTCGCCTAACGGAAAGTTGCTGGCTTTTTCGGTACGTGGTGAGATTTTCCTGAAAGAAGCCGATAAGGAAAAAACCAGAAGTATCAATGTATCAACCCATGCCTACCGCGACATGGAACCAACCTGGCTGAACGACTCTACCCTGTTGTTTACCAGCGACAGAGCCAACGGTAATTTTGATATTTACATGGTGCGCTCGGCAGATACCACCCAGCGCAACCTGTTTAAATCAATGAAGCACAGTGTGGTGCAGCTCACCAAAACCACCGGCGATGAGAAGAGCCTGACGGTATCACCCGATAACAAGAAGATTGCCTACGTACGTGGCAGGGGTACATTTGTGGTGGCCGACATAAGCCCGGACGGTAAACTGACCAACGAAAAAATTCTGGGCGATAGCTGGGATGCACCCGGCGGCATAGCCTGGAGCCCGGACAGTAAATGGCTGGCGTATGCCATCAGCGATTTATATTTTAATGAAGAGATATTCATTCAGGCAGCAGATAACTCAACTAAGCCTGTCAATGTAACCATGCACCCGCGGGCAGACTACAGCCCGTTCTGGAGCGCTGACGGCTCTAAACTCGGATTCATTTCGGGTAGAAGTTCCAGCCGTAGTGACGACGTGTGGTTTGTATGGCTGAAAAAAGAAGACTGGGAACGTGAAACACAGGACTGGCAGGAACAGGATAAACCTGAAACACCTGCCGCACCGGCCAAGCCGAATGACAAAAAAGCGCCGAAGCCCGTAAAAATTGATTTCGACAAAATACATGAACGCATTGTAAGAGTAACCAGTTTTCCCGGTGATGAAGGCGGGCTGGTGATATCAAAAGACGGTGAGACCTTTTACTACACCACCACCTCTAACACCGCACGCGGCCGTGACCTGTACAGCATCAAATGGGATGGCAAAGATTTGAAGGAAATTACCAAGGGTGGTACCAGTCCGACCGGTGTAACCATGGACCGCGAAGGTAAATACCTGTATTTTGCACGCATGGGTGGCGCATTGAGCAGGCTTGATATAAAATCCGGCGCAATAGAGGCCCTGCCGTATTCGGCAAAAATGAAAATTGATTACACTGCCGAACGCACGCAGGTATATGAAGAGGCCTGGCGTACCATTCGCGATGGTTTCTATGACCCTCAGTTTCATGGTTACGATTGGTCTAAGCTGCACGACAAGTACAAAGAACGCAGCATTAGCGCCAGCACCAGCAACGATTTCAGAGATATGTTTAACCTCTTGCTGGGTGAACTGAACTCGAGCCACATGGGTATGACCGTAACCGACCGCATTGATACGCAACGAGAAGCAACCGGATTGTTGGGTACTGAATTAGTACCTGTGAGCGGTGGTGTAAAAGTAGCACACGTGGTGCCGGGTACGCCTGCCGATAAAGAGAAAAGCAAGCTGAATGCCGGTGATGTGATTACCGCCGTGAACGGACAAGCCGTAAGCGATAACGATAATTTCTATGACCTACTGAATGGACTTGTGAACGAGAAAGTATTATTGAATGTGCGCGGTGCAGATGGTAAGAGCAAAGAAGTGGTGATTCGCCTGACAGCCAGCATCTTTAATAATTTGTATGACGAATGGGTAGAGAACCGTAAAAAACTGGTGGAGAAATTCTCTAAAGGTCGCCTGGGGTATATCCATATTAAAGGGATGGACTTCCCGAGTTTTGAGGTAGTAGAAAGAGAGTTTACCGCTGCCGGGTATGGAAAAGAAGGTCTGGTGATTGATGTACGCTACAATGGTGGAGGCTCAACAACCGACTACCTGATGACGATTCTGAACTACAAACAACACGCCTACACCATACCAAGAGGTGCCAGTGAAGATTTGGAGAAAGACAAGCTGAAATTTAAAGATTACTACCCTATCGGCGAACGTCTGGTTTATGCTGCCTGGACCAAACCGTCTATTGCGCTTTGTAATGAGGGTAGCTACTCAAATGCCGAGATTTTCTCCCATGCTTATAAATCGTTAGGCATCGGTAAATTGGTGGGTGTACCTACCAATGGTTCGGTGATTTCAACTGGGGGTAAGGGTCTGATGGATGGCTCGTTTGTGCGTCTGCCGGGTCGTGGCTGGTTTACCAAAGCCACCGACAAAAATCAGGAATTAGGACCAGCCGTACCGGACATTATTGTTGAAAACCAACCTGACTGGCTGGCAAAAGACACCGACGACCAACTGAAAACAGCAGTAGATGAATTACTGAAGCAGATAGACGGGAAGAAATAATTATTGATAATAGCCAATACTGCACAGAGCCAAGGCATTGCCTTGACTCTGTTTTTTTACTTTTGTAGAGCCACAATGCTTGTGGCTCATCGTAGAATTTGGCTGCCGATAGGTTAAGTTGGCATTATCAATTGTGTCAGGGTCTCCTTCCTGCCTGTGGCTTACACGCACGGAAGCCCCTGACGAGACATAAATCAGAAACACTTATCAATAAATTTATGCTAAAGTTTTTAGAGGAAAGCAGATTTTCAAAGGCTGGGGATATATTAGTTACCTCTCAAGGGGCAGCATTTTCTCATCATAATAATCTCTATATTGAAGACTATCATAATAGAAGAGAAATTGTAATTCCACCTAATTTAAAACTCCGTTTTCTTAGAATGAAAGGAAACAGTATTGAATTTGTATCAACTCAAGGGGAGTTATTCTATATTAATAGTAAGGAAGGTAATGAACTTAATTTAATAAATTATGCTCCTGATGAAGAGGGATATGGATTATATGACCATTACTTAAATAATAAGAATATCTCCATTCTGATATTGTCAAAAAAACGATTCCTTAAAATTATCATGTATAACTACCTTACTAAGGAGGTCATATTTGAAATAGAGAATCTGGAAAAGTTAACTGTACTATATGTAGATGAAGAAAGGATAATATTTTATACCAAGGAAAATGACTCCTTTATAATGAAATGCTTTAAGTTGGACGAAAACAAGCTCTTATGGAGTTTTAATTTAAGTAAGTATTTTACTGAAAGATGCAGCAAGTCATCATTGGTAAGCGAATACAAAGGCAATCTAATTTTTAGTATCAATAGTTCTCATACTATATGTATTCATATTCAAACCGGACAACTAAGATGGATAAGTGAGAATGCCACTGATTTAATAGATGTGGCAGAGGGCAAAGGCTATCAGTTTAATAGAGGATTTATTCGCATAATAAGTTGTGATTCAGGAGAGCTATTACATTATCAGGAAAACTGGTTTGATACGAATCTTTATAAAGATTCCTATGGGCTAGCCTCAAGTATAGGCTGTTTTTATAAAAATTATATCATCTCATTTTCAGATGAAGCTGAAATATTTATCATTGACAAAGAGAAAAATACCATCGTAAATAGTTTTGTACCTCCTTTCAAAGGTAGGGAATCATTCAGAAGGCCATTAATGATGTATAGCGATTACCTTTTCATGATGGACTCAAGTCCCACTATTTATAAATATCGCCTTGAAATGGTCTGAGAACAATCATAACTATCAATAATATAACTTGAGTATAAGCCGAACTACGTCAGGGGCTTCGGCTTTGTTTTTAACCGGCACACAGGAAAACGTCTGTCTGGATAAGAAAATTTGATATTTTCTTACTTATTGGTAATCCCGTCGGGATAATATATTGGTAGAAAAAAGTACCATCAATTAAGCGAAGTCCCGTAGGGACGGTATATTAAATATCGCCAATAATATATTATCCCTGACGGGATATAAATACGTCAAAGACACTATTTAACTACCGATATATTTAGTTTTCGTAAAGCCACAATGCTTGCGGCTTATCGTAGAATTTGGTTGCCGACAGGTTAAGTTGGCATTAACAATTGCGTCAGGGTCTCCTGCCTACCTGTGGCTTACACGCACGGAAGACCCTGACGAGACATAAATCAGAAATATTTATCAATAATTATATGCTAAAATTTATAGAAGAAAGTAGATTTTCAAATGCCGGGGATATATTAGTTACCTCTCAAGGGGCAGCATTTTCTCATCATAATAATCTCTATATTGAAGACTATCATAATAGAAGAGAAATTGTAATTCCACCTAATTTAAAACTCCGTTTTCTTAGAATGAAAGGAAACAGTATTGAATTTGTATCAACTCAAGGGGAGTTATTCTATATTAATAGTAAGGAAGGTAATGAACTTAATTTAATAAATTATGCTCCTGATGAAGAGGGATATGGATTATATGACCATTACTTAAATAATAAGAATATCTCCATTCTGATATTGTCAAAAAAACGATTCCTTAAAATTATCATGTATGATTTCCTTTCCAAGGAAGTTATTTATGAAATAGAGAATCTGGAAAAGTTAACTGAACTATATGTAGATGAAGAAAGGATAATATTTTATGCTAAGGAGAATGAGTCTTTTATAATGAAATGCTTTAAGCTGGATGAAAATAAACTATTGTGGAGTTTTGACTTAAGTAAGTATTTTATTGAAAGATGCAGTATGTCATCTTTAGTAACTGAATACAAAGGCAATCTTATTTTTAGCATCAATGGTAGTCACACTTTATGTATTCATATTCAAACTGGACAACTTACTTGGATAAGCGAAAATGATACTGATTTAATAGATGTGGCAGAGGGAAAGGCCTATCAATTTAATAGAGGATTTATTCGCATAATAAGTTGTGACACAGGAGAACTTTTACACTATCAGGAAAATTGGTTTGATACCAATCTTTATAAAGATTCCTATGGGCTAGCCTCAAGTATAGGCTGTTTTTATAAAAATTATATCATCTCATTTTCAGATGAAGCTGAAATATTTATCATTGACAAAGAGAAAAATACCATCGTAGATAGTTTTGTACCTCCTTTCAAAGGTTGGGATTCATTCAGAAGGCCATTAATGATCTATAAAGATTACCTTTTCATGATGGATTCAAGTCCCACTATTTATAAATATCGCCTTGAAACGGTCTGAATACCAGTTGAAGTATAAAAAATATGGGCATTGATACCTATACTACTACGACAGGGTCTCCTGCCTACCGTGGTCTTACACGCACGGAAGACCCTGACGAGACATAAAATTCAGATCCATCAAGTAGTAATTATATAGTAACTATTAATAGAGGTACAGATATACCAGTCAGCACTTTTCGCAACATTTATTTATCTGACACCAATATTGACAATCTCGAAATGGTTGGAGTAGTAATGAAGCAGAAATCATCCCCTACAACTACACCTCTCCCTTTCAATACGTATACTGAAGCAGATATTACTAAAGACCAATTGCAAGTTGAAATGGCAAAATGGTGCCACAAAAAATAAACTCATGTATGCAAGATATTTTTATTTAAAGTGGGATAATCTATTGAATAATTTAACGAATGCTTATAAAGCGGTTTATCCTTATGACGATTTAAAGGAGGTTTTGGATTTAACTGTAGATGATACCCTTCGCTTAGATTATTCAGAAAATACTAAAAAATATTTTTTTAAGCCTATTCCTCTGGAAGGATATGATTGGATTGAATTGGTACAAGTACCTATGGACTTGACTCATTACCGTTATATACTTGAATTAGATAATAATGTGTATGCTAACAAGCATATTCTTTCAGAAGAAGACATAGAGGCTTTAGAACTTATTCAAGATTTAACATTCGGTAGATGGGGTGCGCCATTAGAGGTTAATATTGAAAACGTTTTTAAAGATTATGACTATGAACTTTTACAGTATACAAGCAAGATATTTGCTAACAAAACCTTAAGCCCGAATATGGTTGATACAGTTCTAAAAAAATGGGAGGAACATAACTTTAAAGAAAAAATGGATGTTTTTGGAAAGGAAAATCATATGGAAAGAAGAATTATGTTTTTATGGATAGAGTTACTAAAAGCCGTAAAAGAAAGAGAAAATTGTGGATTAGTATATAATTGGTACTAATAAATTAATATATCTAAAAAAAATCCAATCATTTAGATACAATATTAAAATGAAGCGAATTTTACCTATAGTAATTGCTGTGCTAATAATCATGATGAGTTGCTTGCCAACATTCGCCAATGATGACAAGGACGATCCATCAAAAAACAACTCACAACCAATAGCCAAAACTAAAAGCTATTCAAAATACCGAACATTCGCTCCTGCTCAGAATTTGGTTAGTAAGCAGATTTTAGCCAGTGTTGAACACCAGATTGAAAATCAGGAGCAGGAGATGACGACGCGAGAGATGCTTTCGTAAATGATTATGGTTATACTTATGCAACACTTGCCAACTATTATGCTCCGACGGTTATATCAAATTTAAATAATGGGCACTCGGTTTATTTATCAGGAGGATGGTTTGCCAACTGGTGGATATTTTATTATATTGATGGTGGACACGCTTGGGTATGTGATGGTTATGATTCGTATAATTTTTGTGAATCTGGTACATATCTATATCTCCATATGACTTGGGGACGGAGAGGTGGTGAAGATGGATGGTTTGCTTATGACAATTTCAACCCAGATCCATCGCGTTACCATTCATATAATGTTGATCCTTATATGATTTATAATTTATTTTAACAGTAAAACCATGAAAACGATAATCACATTCTTCTTCCTAACCCTTTTCCTAACCTCCTGCGATAAGCACAGGGAAATATGTTGCGATATAGTTGATACAGCGATTGAGGTATCCGTTCTAAAAAAAGACACAAACATAGATTTATTAAATCAAAATCAGCCTGGCCACTATGTTTTTGGAGATATCGCGCTCGAATATGCATCTGCAAATAATCAAAAATGGCCTATTAACTTGATGCCTTACAATAAACCATTACTATTTCAGCAAAACGGTAAGTATTATATGAGAGTTTTCGCTTCAATGCATGAATCCCCAGGAGATATAAACAAAGTAAAAATCTATTGGACTGACAACGATGTAGATGTAATTACCTTTCACATAAAAAACGACAAGACCATGAGCATCACGGAAAAAATTTTGGTCAATGACAAATTAATGTGGACTCAAGCCGATGGCGAAAGAGTAATTACAATTCTAAAATAATTAAGAAATTTTCAATCATCCCTGTTTGTAAAATATTCATGGAGTACACAAAAGTAATATACTCTTTAAGTACTTCATATATTGCCGGATTTAATTCTTGGCCAAGCAAGCTTAAAAGTTCATCAAATTTTTAACTTATGATATGCTTCCCCGTGAGGCTGTCCAAAAAGGGGCAGCTTCTTTTTTTGGTTTAGATAGGAATGATTCGGGTTTTACTAAGCGGCGTAGCGATATTTTATCTGGTAAGATTCAAAAAGTACATAAATAGTCCTATTTTGAGCGGTAGATACTGAATTTTGTTGATTTTCTTGTTCAGACAGGCGTTTTGCTGCCCACTTTCTCAGATTATGCCCGATAGCCATCAGGCCAAACTCAATACCTACCTTCTGAAGACCCCTTAAAGTAAATCTTGAGAACTTGTTATTACTTTTCATCTGTCCGAAGACAGCTTCTACCTCTATGGGTCTTTTACTTCGGTGTTTAAGCCCTTCTTCTGAGAGTAACCAAGCCCTTGCCTTTGCTTTCAGTTCATTAAGTCTGGGATTGACCTCTATTCTTCGGTTGACTTTACTTTTATGGCACATCCCTCTTAAGGGGCATCCATCGCATCGCTTGGCCTGATAATACCTGACACCGGACTCATAGCCATTGCTGCTTGTCCTTTTACCTTGGCCGACACATACCATTCTTTGACCCATAGGACATACATAAAAGTCTAAGGCTTTGTTGTAATACAGATTCTGAACCAAAAATGGATTGTTCTTCTGTGAACGTTTCTGCTCTTTATGAAAGTAATTGTACTTCACATACGCTTTTATGGCTTTCTCTTCAAGCCACTCATAGTTCTGTTCACTACCATAACCTGCATCGGCCACTACCTCTGTACTTTGCTTGCCGTATTGCTCCTGAAAACCCTCCAGGTGTTGGGTAAGTGTGGTGGTATCTCCTGCTGTCTGATGGATGCTGTAATGGGTAATAAACTGGTTCTCGGTACTAATCTGACTATTATAGGCTGGTTTGAGTTGACCATTCTGCATATGGTCATCTTTGAGTCGCATGAATGTGGCCTCTTCATCGGTCTTGCTATAACTATTCCGCTCGCCAAGCGTTTCCAACTGCTGTTCATACTTCTCTAAGCGGGGCAAGTGTTCATCTTGCAGTTGCTTTATTTGCTTTTGCGTCTGTTTAGTACTACCCTTTTGTTTACTATTCAACTCTGCAAGCTTGTTCTTAAGTTCGGTGCTGTCTATGGGTTTGGGGGTCTCTATTCTATTTAGCTCGCCCTGGTCTTGCTTAATCTGTGATTCTATCTCTGATAAGACAGACTGGATTTTGCCTTCCAGTTTAGCTTTGTTCTTCTCTACTGACCCTTTCCATACAAAACTGTAGCGGCCAGAGGCGGACTCTATTTTCGTACCATCCACATACTGCAAATCCAAACTCACATATTGCAATTCATGAAGCATCCGTACTACTGCTGCAAACAGGCTTTGAATATGGCCTTTTAAGCGTTTACCCCGAAAGTAGTTAATGGTCCGGTAATCAGGAGTGCTGTTACCCGACAACCACATCAAGTGAATGTTCTCCTGTAAGGCTTTCTCTATTTTACGGCAGGAATAAATATTCGAAAGGTAGCTGTAGAATAATACTTTCAGTAGCATCCGGGGATGGTAGCTGCTGGTTCCCCCTCCTTTATATTGGGAAACAAGCATGCTTATATCCAGTCCGTCAACGACTTCGTTCACGAGGCGAACCGGGTGATTCTGTGGTATTCTGGAAAATATATCTTCCGGAAAAAGACTTAATTTATTGGCCGGTAACGATTTAAAATGTATCTTCATCTTCTCTTTGTGTTGCACCTCTAAGATAACACTTTTTAGAGGAACAAAGAAAAATCCCCGCGTCTTTTTTGACCGGGGATTCCTATTTTTTAGACCTTTTTAGACAGCCTCTGTGGGTAAGGTTTTTAAAACTCATAAATGAAAAAAGAATATCAAATACAAAATCACTCAAACGCATCTCACATCACCCACAAAACAGACAGGCCTTCAGCCTACCAAAGCCCCCAATTTTCGTAGAGCCGCAATGCTTGCGGCTGGGGCAGAAGCGCTCCCAAATATTTTGAATTGGTCAATATTCAACTAATTATTTATTTAGCCGCTGTGTATTGTGTTCTTAGTACGCAAAAAAGAACAGTTTAAGAAATTTTTAGTAATCAAAAGACCACCACTTCAAATCTTCCGCCGAACATACAGGCCTTGAGCCACATGCAATGTGGCTCTACCAAAGCCCCCAATTTTCGTAGAGCCGCAATGCTTGCGGCTGGGGCAGAAGCGCTCCCAAATATTTTGAATTGGTCAATGTTCGGGTAAATATAAATTTAGTCGTTGTGGATTGCGTTCTTTGAACACAAAAAAGAACAGTTCAAAAATTTTCAGTAATCAAATCACCACCACTTCGCATCTTCCGCCGAACAGACAGGCCTTGAGCCACCTACAATTTGGCTCTACCAAAGCCCCCAATTTTCGTAGAGCCGCAATGCTTGCGGCTGGGGCAGAAGCGCTCCCAAATATTTTGAATTGGTCAATATTCAACTAAATATAAATTTATTCGGTGTTTATTGCGTTCTTGGAACGCATGGAAGTATTGTTGTTCTAATAATAATAGACATTGAGGGATTAAGCACTAAAGCCTATCTGAGTTCCTTTTAAATAGAGCCGAAAATATATTTATCGAAATCTTTACTTTGTTATACAAATATATTTTATTTGAATTAACTATAATTTCTTTTATTGCTTGGCTGTCACTAAATATGCTGTTTGATTAAATACTTCAACACAATTAAGAGATGGCAACACAAATTGTCAATAATGTCATTTTTAATAAAACCTTTACCTAAACCAATGAAAAAACTAATTCTTCTTATTGCTGTATTAGTAGTAATAACTATTCCAGCAGTGATCTACTGTTTCAACTATTTCACAATTATCAAACCCGTCAAAGAGAAATTGAATAGTGATGTTCGTAATGAAGGCATAAAAATTGATGTCCACTACAAAAATTATACGCAATCAAAAACACTTACCTTCAACCTAGAAGAAGTAAAAGATGAAAAAGCCCCTATTGATGTATTCAGAGTTCTTTTGCATACTGCTAATGCACTTAAAGATAAATCTTTTGATAAAGTTGAATTATCATTCAGAAATAATTTAAAGTTTATACTCAAGGGTGATTACTTCCAAAAATTAGGAGAAGAGTTTGGAGACCAAAATCCAATGTATACGCTTCGTACCATGCCTGAGAATTTGCTTGATGCCGAGGGCAATGCCGTATATGGCGAATGGGAAGGTGGATTAATAGGCGTTCTTAATAAGCAAATGGAGGATTTCAACGACTTTAATCGCAAATGGTATATCGAAGACAGCATTAAAAAAGAAGAATAAAATTAAATTCTGCTTTTTACAATACAAAAAACATTATCATCATAAGAAACCAAAAAATCTACGAACCTATTAATGTAATAAGATTTAAACTTATACTAAAATAAATCTATTGTATGAAAAACGTTCTACTTCTTTCAATATGCTTTGTTGCTATTTTAAGTTGCACATCCAAAAAGGAAAAGGAGAGAATTCGGATGGAAACTGTTAGGGATAGCACAAAAAAAGCACAAGCCTGGAAAGATAGTGTTGCCATTGCTGACCAAGATAGAGCTATCGGCAATATATACTTCGGTATTTCACCGAAAGTTTTTGATAAAAAACTTGAAGAATTTAAAGAAAGTACAAAAACACCTTATTCAGCTTCTTTGGATGGAACGGTAATAATGTATAATAATAGAATTGGAGATTTTAAATTTATTGTAGTTACACCTGAATTTTATCAAGACTCACTTTGGTCAGTTGAAATAAATGGATATAACTACAATCGTTACGAATATGTTTATGAAACTAAAAGTCAAAAAGAATCTCTGGTAAAGGAATTAACAAAGAAATATGGAAAGCCGGAATATGATTTTCCTGTGAGAAACGATTATACAACCGAAGGACACTATTTAATTGCCGGATGGAATGTTGGGAAAAAGAGAGTAACAATACTTTCTGCATATTTTAAAGACAAATATAATTTAGTGTTGCAAATCTTCAATATGGAAGTAAATGCTAGACTGAGGGATGAAGAATATCAAAAAATGAAAGAGGGGGAGAAAAATTTAAAGTCTGCAAGTGATTTATTATAACTACATCCTCCGTTCAACTAAATATAAATTTAGTCGTTGTGGATTGCGTTCTTTGAACGCATAAAAGAACAGTTCAAAAATTTTCAGTAATCAAATCACCACCACTTCGCATCACTCACCGAACGCACAGGCCTTGAGCCACATGCAATGTGGCTCTACCAAAGCACCCAATTTTCGTAGAGCCGCAATGCTTGCGGCTGGGGCAGTAGCGCTCCCAAATATTTTGAATTGGTCAATGTACGGGTAAATACTGATTTCCTATTCGGCTAAATATATATTTAGTCGGTGTGTATTGTGTTCTTAGTACACAAAAAAGAACAGTTCAAAAATTTTCAGTAATCAAATTCCAACACCTCACATCATCCGCTAAACACACAGGCCTTTAGCCACATGCAATGTGGCTCTACCAAAACAGACAATTTTCGTAGAGCCGAATTGCAATACGGCTCTAATGGTTTTTGCAATCAGGAGATTTAATTTTTGGTAAGCAAATTCGTCGATAAGCCACAATGCATTATGCCTCTACCAAATTAGGACGCTATTTCTCTATACCTCCTTCACCAATTTGATATGCATATACGGCGCCCATACTTTTTCCTGGTTGAGTTGCTCCCATACGCCTGAGAAAACGGTATCATTTTCACTGAAGCCACCTTTAAACAGCAGGGTTTCACCTCTGAAAATCCACAGGTCGTCCATTAGCGTTACCTGAAACTGCCCCGAATTACCGATGTTATCATAAAACTGAGTCATGAAATGGCTCTCCTGTTCTTCAAAACTAAATACTTCCAGTGTTCTCTGATGGCGGTCGCCCATTTCAAGTTCAGAATTGTGTAGAAGAAAATACTCACCTTCCAACCATTCATAGCTCTCATGCCCCCTGATATCAGTGCCAGCCTTGTTTGAAGTGGGTAAAATTTGCCCCACTGTGGTCCATTTTCCTACAAATTTTTCAAGTTGTGTGCGCTTTGCGTCAAGGTTCTCCATAATCTTATTAAAAAAAATCTTTCAACAATACCCAAAAAAAGTGTGCCAGAGTGTTTTTAGGCAATGTGCCAGGGCAGTCGGGCTGCTATGAGACTTTTTTGATAAGTGCGTTAATCATTAATTTTTTCCGTTCATAAAAATCACCACAATTGGGGTAACAACTTCTAAGCAATTTTGCCTATATTTGTAACATTAATTATGAAAAGCATTTTAATGAAAAAGCTACTTACCTACGGCTGCCATGGTGTTGCCTGTGTGCCTTATGCATTGGGCATGGGTGCGGGTTCTGCATCTTATCTTAATCGTTTTTCATATCGCGGGTTTAGTCATCAGGGTACTTATATGGGGGTGTGGTCTGATGCAGTACATACGTGGTCTGTAGCAAAAATTTTTTTTGCCAGCCTTGCAACATACGCCGCGCAGGCAACGTTGTTAGTTACGTATAGCATCATAAAGCTGTATCCTTCATCAAAAGCGCTTTCGTCTGCTTCCGGTGGTTATCCTGCCGGGTGGGCTGTGGCTCCGGTGCTTTTACCAACAAACGCCATACTTAGTAATACCCAAACCAGCGAAAATCCGGTTTCAGGGTTTATGCCAGTTGCAGTTTTTTCTAAACCGCAATGGGGGTAAGGTATGTGGTGCAGATAAGTATTTTTACTTAAAAAGTGCCGATTTCGGGCTGATGAGCCCTACGGGTTGTTTGGGTCTGTTTGCTTTGTATAGTAATTAGGTATTTAATTTGCGGAATGAAATGCCCGGAGGATGAAAAGAAACAGCAGCAGAGGCAAAAAACTGCATGTTAGGCAAACCAGTATTTGTATAGACAAGCAGATAAAGAAATAGGAATAAATCAGTACCTGATGCCTGATGAAAAGTTTTACAGCCTCAGAATTATCTATTGAAATTGGCTGACATTGTAAACATCTGTTTTTGGTTTCAGGAAAATGAAAATATAAACTTTGCCGATAGTGTGTTTTTGTCAATTGAATAAAAACCGGTAAAAGCCCGGGGCTACATGCCGGGTACTGTTAGCAAAGAAAAAGATTTTATACAGTTTAGTTTAGTTTATTGAATAAAAACCGGCCGCTTTGAGCTCGGTTTTTTTTTGTGCCATAGTCGGCCGGATTGCCTTAGTTTTGCCCAAAGGCGGGCTGAAATCTGATTTTTTTTTCAGAATTAGAAAAATTAACATTTTTTTAATAATTGTATTTTCAGCTTAATGCGGGGTTCAGGCTTCGGTAGTTATTTTCGTCGCTTTGGCCCGTTGCCTCAGCAGTTTGAAGTCAAAACTCAAAATATATCATCCACACACCAACATTTTATCTTAATTTTACACCCGTTTTAAAATATAGCAAAACTCGGTTTTCTCTTATGAGTAGTACTTACGGAACAATTTTTAAGATTTCAACATTTGGTGAATCACACGGCAAAGCCATCGGCGTAGTAATAGACGGATGCCCCTCAGGAATAGATTTTGATGAAGCCTACATTCAGCACGAACTAGACCGCCGCAAACCGGGTCAGTCGCGCATTACCACCCAACGCAAAGAGGCCGACGAGTTTCAGGTACTATCGGGTATTTTTGAGGGCAAAACAACCGGTACACCCATTGCTATGGTTATTTTTAATGAAGACCAACGCTCTAAAGATTACAGCCACATAGCGCATCAGTTCAGACCATCGCATGCCGACTACACCTATACCGCCAAATATGGTGTTCGCGATTACCGCGGAGGCGGGCGCAGCTCAGCCCGCGAGACAGCCGCTCGCGTAGCGGCCGGGGCACTGGCCAAAATGCTGCTGGCGCAACAGCAAATAACGGTGCAGGCCTATGTGTCGCAGGTCGGGAATATTAAACTGGATAAAGAATATTACGAACTGGATTTGAGCAAAACCGACGATAACGCCGTGCGTTGCCCTGACGAGGCCACCGCGCAAAAAATGTTTGAGTTCATAGACGAAACCCGCAAAAAGGGCGATTCTATCGGTGGTATCATCACAGGGGTTATCAAAGGTGTGCCGGTAGGCTGGGGCGAACCCGTGTTTGATAAACTTCATGCCGAGTTAGGCAAGGCTATGCTGGGCATTAATGCCGTAAAGGGTTTTGAATATGGCAGCGGCTTTGATGGCGTAGCATTATTCGGCTCGCAACACAATGACGAGTTTTACGTTGGCGAAGACGGAAAGGTACATACCCGCACCAATCATTCGGGCGGTATACAAGGCGGAATTTCGAACGGAGAAGATATCTATTTCAGAGTGGCTTTTAAGCCGGTGGCCACAATCATGCAAGACCAGGAGAGCGTAAATGAAGCCGGCGAAACCGTTGTGGTGTCGGGCAAGGGCCGTCATGACCCATGTGTGCTGCCGCGTGCGGTGCCAATTGTTGAGGCAATGGCAGCCCTGGTGCTGGCCGATTTCAGCCTGCGCAGCAGAAGCAACAAGCGCTAATTAAACGGTACCAAAATGACTTTTAAACATCTGAGGGGCAAAAAAAGCCCCTTTTTTGTTCATTTTTTTGAAATATGTTCTATTTTTGTATAAAAATGCTTTCCTGATGGAGTTTATTCCTGCTGATATTGACCAATATTGTCTGGATCATACCACGCCTGAAAATGACCTGCTGAGCAAATTGAACCGCGAAACGCATGCAAAAGTCTTGCAGTCTCGTATGCTTTCGGGCCACTTGCAAGGGCGTTTACTGGCTATGCTTTCACAGATGATTCAGCCCGGGCTGATTCTTGAAATCGGTACTTATACCGGTTACTCGGCGTTGTGCCTGGCAGAAGGGCTTACCCAAAACGGAAAAATCATTACAATTGACGTAAACGAAGAGCTGGAAGATTTTGTAAGAAATTTCTTTGCTCAATCGCCGTTGCATCACAAGATAGATTTCAGAATCGGTAATGCACTGGAGATTATTCCGGAAATGGAAGGTCCGTTTGACCTTGTTTTTATTGATGCCGATAAACTGAATTACCAGCGGTATTATGATATTGTTTTCGATAAGGTGCGCCCGGGGGGCTATATCATAGCCGACAACGTATTGTGGAGCGGCAAAGTAAGCAACCCGGCTGCCAAAGATAAAGATACCCTGAACATCAGGGCGTTTAATGATGCTATACATAACGATAACCGCGTAGAAAATATCCTGCTGCCCATTCGTGATGGGTTGCTGGTACTCAGAAAAAAATAATTAATAACTCTTAATAAACTTACCAGATATTCTCATTTGAAGAGAAACAAACTGCTGCCATATTCTTTTGCTGAATTTAGAATTGAGTATGCGGCTTATTAAGCTAAGCCGTATTTAAAAAGATGCAATTTCTTGCTGCCTGCAGGCAGATTTTGAAAGACCGTCTCATCATTCCTAAAATTTGTGCTTTTACTAATAACTCATTAGCTCATGAAAAGAATTTTTGTGCTTTCGTTTTTTGTGGTAGGTTTTCAGGCAGTGCTGGCGCAGCAGTCGTCGTTACCGCAGGTACCCAAAAAGGTAGTGTTTGCAGGTGTTTCAGTGCAGTTGGATGCCGACGCCCAGGCACTTGTTGAAAAAGAAGTATCTGCCTTGTTGATTCCTGAAAACAGATATGTTCAGGATAAATTGCAGCGTATTCAGTGGTATTTTCCGGTTATAGAACGTATTCTGGCAGATGAAAAAGTGCCTGACGATTTCAAGTACCTGGCCGTTGTTGAAAGCTCATTGCTGCCTGATGCCGTTTCCAGTTCAAACGCCGTTGGTTTCTGGCAAATGAAAGCCCCTACGGCTCAGGAACTGGGCCTGCGGGTCGATAATGTCATTGATGAACGAAAAAATATCTATGCCTCTACCAAAGCTGCGGCCAGGTATCTGAAGCGCAGCAACCAGATTTACAAAAACTGGATTTCCTCTTTATATTCTTACCTGCTGGGTGCTGCCGGTATCAGCAAAATTGTACCGTCTGAGTGGGTCAATGCTTCTTCTGTAACTTTTAATGCCCGTACCGACCGCTACCTGATTAAAACAATAGCTGCACGTCTGGCTTTTGAACACCGCGTAAGCCAGATGAAGCAAAACGAATGGGCCTTTTTTGAGTACCGCCAGGGCAAAGGCAAAACCCTGGCCGAAATAGCCGCCGTTTTTGAAATAGACCTTATTGAGCTCAAAAAACATAATTCATGGTTGCAGACATCTACCATACCTGACGATTACTCTGTGGCACTTTTTGTGCCTGCCAACAGGCTGGACCTGGTTCAGATTAAGGCCATCGGGCAATCGTCACTGATGCCCAATAACACCAAACCAGCCGAAAAAGAAACCGTAACGCCTGCACCTGTAATAGCCAGACCTACGGCCAATCATGCCGGATACCCCGTGCTGGTACGCGCTGGCAAACCCGCTAAAAATGATGACGGCCCTGTTTTTTATGAAATAAACGAGAAGAAAGGTATTTTGGCCAAAACCGGCGACGACGTGGCCTCGCTGGCCAAAGCCGGCAGGGTATCGGTGAAGAACTTTTTATTATATAACGACATGACCGATGCCGACGTGGTTGTGCCGGGTAAAGTATATTACCTGCAACGTAAATACAGCAGGGGGCCTGTGGCAGAGGCAGATTTAAAAACGGGGGAGTCGACCTGGGAGCTTTCTCAGGCCTATGGTGTAAAACTGCATAGCCTGCTGAAATACAACCGCTTAAACGAACCGGCAGAAATACGCGAAGGCCAGGTAGTATATCTGCAAAGAAAACGGCCGAAACACCAGCCGCTGCAAACCGGTATAGAACCTAAGCCTAAGCCGCAGGAAGTAGTGCCTGCCCAACCACTACCGCTAATGGAGAAGTTTGACCAGAAAACAAACACCAAACCAGAAGTACTGGCCAAAAATACCAAAGCCCCGGAACGCGAAGTGGTAAGAGAACCACAAGCCTCTGAAACCGTAGTAATAGAGCGCGCCAGTAAAAGGCCAGCCACTAAACAGCCGGAGCCGTCTGCGGCAGCAGAAACCAAAGTAACACCATTGCCGGGCCAGTCGACAGATGATGAGGCAGACACCGTGCCGATTATTAAAATAGAAGACGAAAAACCTGTGTATACGGCGTCAACATCAACCGGCAAGCCATCTGTTACACCTAAAACAGTGATTATGCGTGAACCAGAGGCCGACAAAAGCACCAGAGCCAGCGTAGCGCCTAAAAAGGTTTATTACAGAGTAACGCCGGGCCAGAACTTATACAGTATAGCCCGCAAGTATAATGTTTCAGTGCGAGACCTGGCCGAGTGGAATAATTTTTCGGTGAAGGAGAGAGTAAAATCAGGGCAACAACTGATAGTGGGCTACAAAGACAGCCCCGCCTACGAAACAAGAGAAACAACGGTAAAAGAAAACCCGGCTAAAGAGAAAACTGAGCCAGCCAGAGCATCGGTGGTTAAATCGCATAAGGTAGTAAGGGGCGAAACGCTTTTCAGTATTTCAAAGAAATATGATGTTACCATGAAGCAGATTCAGGAATGGAACAATATGACCAGCCGTGATGTTAAAATAGGGCAGAAGCTGCTTATCAGAAAAATATAGTGGCCCGGCGCATGTATGCCTTCAGGCTTCAATGCATACGGGTTGTATAGAGTAAAGCCCCTTTGCCTTTTAAACACGGTAGAGGGGCTTTGTAATAAAAAGATGCTTTGGTTTACGCAGTGCAGATGTCTGATACCTAAAACAAGCCTTATTGAACACTACCCAGTAATTTTTATATACAATGATATTGATTGAGAATACCTGTGTCAGCGATGATGTAGCTGACAAATTTTTTGTTTGTAACCTCGATAAATGTAAGGGAGCCTGTTGCGTGGAAGGCGACCTGGGCGCACCTCTGGAGGAGTCGGAACTGCCTGTACTGGAAGAGATATACGAACACGTAAAACCTTATCTGACACCCGATGGTATAAAAGCCATAGAAGAACAGGGAAAATACATAAAAGACTGGGAGGGCGACTTCTCTACCCCAACCATTGAAGACCGCGAATGCGCCTACGCCGTATATGACGATAAGGGCATTCTGAAATGCGGTATTGAACAGGCTTACCTGGACGGGAAGATAACCTGGAAAAAGCCTATATCCTGCCATTTGTACCCGATACGAATTACTAAATACGAGAGTTTCCACGCCGTTAATTATGACCGCTGGTCTATCTGCAGCGACGCCTGCGAGCTGGGCGATAAACTGGGCGTGCCTGTTTATCAGTTTTTAAAAGAACCCCTGATACGGCAATATGGCGAAAGCTGGTTTAATACATTAGAGAAAGAGATAAAGAATCTGGAACCATAAGGATGCGGGTAGTTCTCTATTCGCTGTTACCTGAATATCTTCCGGTTTTGGCATCAGTTTTTGTTGATACTGCCTTAATTTAAGCAGCATGTATCACCAGATTACCGGGTTTTGCCAAGCGGTTAATTTATTTCTTTACTTATGTATATGGGCTGTTGAAAATTGTTTATATTCGGTACTGAAATCATTATTTACCTCTCACAGTTTCATCTACCTTCAAGGATACAGATGAACTGAAATTCATTGAAAGTAATTCAAAATGTTAAATGGATATGAATGGAAATGTATCAGTAGATGAAGCAATAGCAAAAGGCCATCGGGTACTCAATTTACCTGCAGTGGTTTTTATGCTGGCCGGTTTTGGGATTACCGTTTACCTGTCTGCGCATAATCTTATACCTGGGTGGGGTATGGTAGCCGGGTTTGTCGCTACCTTCGTTTTATCTTGGTTATGGTGGAGCTTCATGGTTACTAAATGGCGGCTGTGGGCATTTGAGAACGTAAGGAACGTACATGAACTAAAAAAACGTGCTATCAGAGAAAAACTGATATGGCCTGATAACAGCATATTTGAAAAGACGGAAATCAGAAGTGCGGCAGACAAACTTAAATGGGCTGAATTGCAGGTGAAATTCAGGCATGATGATTTATTCCTTGACGACCTGACAATTCCAAATGAGACCATTATTTATTATTCGAAAAGTAAAAACTACCTGCAAATGATACTTATGCTACTTTGCTCGGCAGGTGGTGTTTATGTACTTCTTAAAACAGATAGTTATATCATTGGCTCTGTTATGCTACTGGGAGGTGCCTACTACAGTTTTAGAGAATACAAGGAGGCAACCAATACCGAGCCACAAATTATTTTGAATGAAGAAGGAATCAGAACCGTATCTACAGAGTTTTACAGCTGGCAGCAAATCAGCAATGAAGAAGTAGTAAGTGAGGGGTCTGGTAAAAAATCTCATTTCTATCTGGTTTATGACCATCCGAACGGAAGCGAGCATTTACAGATTGAAGATTTTGATACTGACGCTAAAAGCTTAAATCAGCTGCTTGTTTTGTATCGTGGCCGTAGCAACAAAAAAAATCGCTAGTTTGGTAAATGGCACAGTCTGACAACATTTATGATGTTATATACCAGGTAGTGCGCCTCATACCCAAGGGTAGGGTAACCAGTTATGGCGCCATAGCTCAGTATATCGGTTCAAAATCGGGGGCGCGGCTGGTGGGTTGGGCCATGAATGCCTGCCACGGCCTGCCTGACGTACCTGCCCACCGGGTAGTAAACCGGAATGGCGTATTAAGTGGCAAAGCGCATTTTGGCGGCAACCGCATGCAAGAGCTACTGGAAGCCGAAGGAATTAAGGTGGTAAATGACAAAGTGGTTGATTATGCTGCTCTTTTCTGGAACCCCTCAACAGAGTTATTATAAGCAGACCGCCCATAAAGAAAAAACCCCCGAAGTTCGGGGGTATTTCTCAACTTTATAGCCATGAAAACTAATATTTTTTATAACATTTTCATTTTTATTATGCCAATGTTATTTTCAAGTCATTTAATTTCTTTCTGATAGAGGTATCAAACTGTTTGTCGTCCAGTTTTAAAACATAACCACCAATCAGTGCTTCGTTTGTTTTTTCCTCCAGCAATACTTCTTTGCCGGTAGATTTGGCAACCAACGCGGTAATTTCCTGACGTTGGGCATCTGTTAGAGGAGTAACGGTAGTTACAGTAGCTTTTTGAATACCTTTTTTAGCGTTGTAGAGTTTCTCAAACTCTTCGGCAATTGAGTATATCAAATTTTCTCTGTGTTTCTTGGTTAAAACATTGAAAATCGAAAAAGTCACATCGCTTACGCGATTTTCGAAAATATTTTTCAATATTCCTAATTTTTTGTCGTGACGAACAATCGGATTATTCATCACTACCAAAAACTGTCTGTTTTCGTCGCAAATCTGCTGAAACAGGACCATGTCACTGCTCACTTCTTCTACAACATTTTTTTCGGTAGCCAGGTCAAATAATGACTTGGCGTATCTGTATGCAACTATTGAATCTGCCATTTTTTTCTATAAAGAACTAAATTCTCGGTTGCAACATATATTTAGACAAAAATACAACCGACTCTATCAAAAAAACAAATTTTGTAAGACTTATTTTGCAAAAGCATAACAATAAATTTGCAATAATAAGTTTTTTACTTTAGTACCAACCTGATTTTGTATCAGAATCAGTTCAACTTAGCTTCTGAAATCAAATCTGAAACCAGCGATTCCTGTGCTTTTTTGTCGGCCAGCTCTTTACGCAATACTTTTTCAGCGATTTCGATAGAGAACGCAGCCACATCTTTTTTCATTTGGGCAACCAGGGCAACTTTTTCCTGCTGAATAGCCTCACGTGCATCAGCAATAATTTTGGTACCTTCAGCAACTGCTTTGTCTTTGGCTTCAGCCAGCATATTATCTGAGGCGATTTTTGCTTCACGGATAATCTTGTCGCGCTCAATACGTGCTTCAGCAATAATTCTGTCGTTATCGGCCTTTAACTTGGCCATTTCTGCACGGGTTTCTTCTGCCATTCTGAGTGCCGACTCAATTGAATCTTCACGTTCTTTAACGGCGCTCAAAATTGGCTTCCATGCAAATTTAGCAAGAACAAAAACTAAAATACCAAAAACCAAGAGCATCCAGAAAATCAATCCGGGGCTGGGGGTTAGTAATTCCATATCAGTTTTAAAATTTTTATTTAATTATTTGATTGGTAAAGACCTGGTGTTTACAACAACTATTTTATTATAAACTACTTTACATTGAACGATGACCGAGACTTATAGGAATCCTGCACTAACGCCTAATGCGAATAGTACAGGATGCCTGAATCAGATCGTTTACTTTTGATTCTTAAACTAATTTGAAAGAGATCAAAAGACAGATTACAGCTGCAAAAAGAGCTACGGCTTCTACAAGGGCAGCGATGATGATCATCATAGTCTGGATTTTGTTAGCAGCTTCTGGTTGACGTGCAACACCTTCAAGCGCGCTACCACCGATTTTACCAAGACCTAGACCTGCACCGATAGCGGCTAGACCAGCACCTAAAGCGGCGCCAAATACTGCAAGACCACGAGTTGAATCAGCACCTGCTTGTAAAAGAGTTTGTAATAAAGACATGATTAAACAATTTATATATTAATGAAAAAATAAATACTTAATTAATTATCAGTGGCCGTGGTCTGCATCATGATGCTCTTCAATGGCACTACCAATATACATTGATGAAAGCAGCGTGAAAATAAACGCCTGCAAGAATGCTACCAGCAGCTCAATGGTGTTCATGAACAGGGTAAACAAGGTTACCACACCGCCAATGGCAAAGTTTTTGAAAATAAAGATAAGACCCAGCAAACTAAGGATAATGATGTGGCCAGCCGTAATGTTGGCAAACAAACGTATCATTAGCGACATCGGTTTCATAAACACACCGGCAATCTCAACCACCCACATAAGAGGCAGCATAACCACAGGTACGCCCTCTGGCTTAACCAGGTGCAACCAGTAGTGTTTGTTGGCGTTGATGTGCGTAATGAAAAACGTAATAACGGCCAGAATCATGGTAATGGCTATATTGCCTGTTACATTAGCGCCACCCGGCAACAAACCAAGCAGGTTGTTGATAAGCACAAAGAAAAACAGGGTAAGCAAATAAGGCAGATATTTGGCGTACTTAGGCCCGATGTTGGGTTTAACTACTTCGTCTCTGATGAAGAAGATAATCGGCTCCATAAAAGACTGCAAACCCTTTGGCGCTTTGCCTCTGTTGGTATTGAAACTTTTGGCAACTGAAGACATCACCACGATCAGAATAACGGCACTCAGAATAAGCGATGCCACATTTTTGGTGATAGATAAATCCCATACATGAACGCTTTCATCAACCGAGCCATCGGCCTTCACTCTGTGAATGTGCTCGTGTTCATTTTTGTAATCGTTGTAAATACCGTTACCTTCTTTGAAGCGGGCCGATGAGAATACCTCAACGCCGCGGTCTTCAGAATAAAGAATAACAGGAAGCGGGATGACGGCACCATGAGAGAATTCCCACTCGTGAGAATCCTGAATGTGGTGCATAATCATTTTACCAATATCAAAGTTTTCGTCCTCGTGAGCAGTGCTTTCTTTGGCTTCATGATGGCTGTCATGTGCCTCCTGGGCTATTGCAAAAGTTAGAGAAAAGATTGATAATGAGGCTATTAATAAGATTCTATTTGTAAGTAAACGCAACATGTTGTTTAATTTATTCGGTCATTCAACTTTTCAGGAATTCACTTTTCTGAATTTCGGCGCAAGTTAGCATTTAAATTCCAAATTTCAAATATGGTGTAAAATAAATATAATACAAAAAAGTTGGCCACGAACAATTCCTGCTGCTTTAGGCCGAGGTATAATTCTATGCCGATAAAAATGAGGCTAAGAATAAGACGTAAAGCAATTGTTGCGAGATAAAACTGGATAAAGTTTTTATTTTTTTCGCGGAAAGCCAATTCCATTACTCTGTTAAAAAGAAATGAATAGGCCACAAAAAAGCCCAGAATTATCCATTTTTGCGGATGCAGCAGATGGCCAAGGCCAATGGCTCCAGCTAAAAAAAATACAATTATCAATACGCCGGTGAGTATAAGTGTTTTTGCCATATAATAATGAAATAAGCTGCAATAGGTACCTGATTATTGTTTAGGCAACTGCCTGATAACGTTATAAAGCGAGACGCCGATAGAGGTAAGCGATAAAATGAGGGTATAGACAGGAGTTTTGCTGTCCGAGCGGTTGTCGAGCCAATAGCCAAACCAGGTGCCAAGGCCAATGGTGAGTATCATCTGAAGACCAATCTGGGTAAACTTTAACCAGGTGCGGCTGTTGTTGCTGTTGTTGTCTTCCTGCATTGGTTTACGTATTTTTTTGCAAAACTAGGCTTTATGCCCCAATGAACATATTTTTTATATAAAATATAGACTTGTTGTGCAAATTAAGATGCAAAAAGGCAACTGCTGCGCACTGAGCAGATGTACCCTGGCTGCCTAACAGGCTTAATAAATACTAATAAAAATTGATGAAATGTAATTGCAGACAAAGCATAAAACCTGCCAATGGGCAAGAATGTTTTCGGTTACAGAATTTTTTTTCAGGCTGATGCCCTTATGATACAGAAATTAAAACAAATATGTATTTATGAGCCTGACATTTAAACACTAAACTACCTGGGCATGGTTGGTTCTGGATTAGCTGGCTGCGAATTTGCGATGTTGACAAAGATATTATTGTAGATAGCAAGTTTTTTAACATGAAATGGATTTATCAGAATGGCGTATTTACAAAGCAGTAGTTGTTTAGTTGTAAAATTTATGCTTGTAAGGGTGGGAAGATTATTTCCTGCCCTTTCATTATTTATATAACATATTCACCAGATAAAACGCGGCGTCTCTTACCCCGGCGTAGCCAGATTGCAGGGCTTCGTTTAAAGTTTGTGGGCGGTTAAGCACAGAAGCCGCGTAGCTGATGCCCATTTCTTTCATTTGTTGCGGGGTGGCATCTAAGGTACCGCATAGGGCAGCTACGGGTATTGCGCCTGCTTTGCCGGTGATACCTTTTATTAGTTTCCCTTGCAGGGTCTGGTTATCAATTTTACCCTCGCCGGTGATGATTAAATCAACACCAGACAAATGTTTGTCGAAATCACAGAAATCCATCAACAGTTTTACGCCTTCTTTCAAAGTAGCATTCAGAAAAAAGACCGTTCCGAAACCCAGTCCACCCGCAGCGCCATAGCCGGGGCTATCGAAAGTGTCGCGAGAAAGGCCTGTTATGGCAGTAAAATCCTGCAAACCTTTGTCAAGTATTTCAACGGCGTGGGCATCGGCTCCTTTTTGCGGGCCGTAAACATGAGCGGCTCCGCTGGGGCCATAGAGAGGCGCAGTAACATCGCAGGCTGTCTGAAACTTTGGCAGTTGAGCGGCAAGCGGAGACTGGATAATTTTTTTTATGGCCGACAGATTGCCTCCAATGGCTTCTACTTCCTGCCCGGCGGTATCCAGAAACCGCCAGCCTAATGCTTTGGCCATGCCAATGCCTGCATCAGTAGTGGCACTGCCACCAATGCCCAGTATCACTTCTTTTACACCGGCTTCCATTACCAGTTTTATCAGTTCGCCTGTGCCGTAAGTGCTGGTTTGAAGTGGATTTCTTTCTTCGGTTTTCAGCAGACTCAGGCCCGATGCTGTGGCCATTTCAATAAAAGCTGTTTTGCCGTCGGCCGATATACCATACTCGGCATTGATGATTCTGCCCAGGGGGTCTTGCACCTGAGCTGTTTTCTTTTGTCCGCCTGCATACCAGAGCAACAGGTCAAGCGTGCCCTCGCCGCCATCAGCCATAGGCAGGCTTACGGTTTCAATATCGGCCGATACCATGCGAATGCCTTCTGTCATGGCCTCGCACACCTGCGGGGCATCAAGCGAACCTCTGAATTTATCGGGGGCCAGGAGTATTTTCATTCAAAACTGGTTGATAGTCTTCTGACAGGTAAAAAATGTTTGTCTACATCCGGCTGTGTGGGTAGGGCCTGCGGCGTATCAAACGGAGACTTGAAGCGATTGACACCCACCATCACTTTTCCGTTTTGTAGCTGCGCCACTTTTTCCTGATACGCCTTTTCAATTTCGGTCTGCACAAATTCTTCTTCAAAAGCAGCCAGAATGCCTCCTTTTTGCTCAACTGCCAGAAACAGGTTCCAGGCAGCGGTTGATAAATCGTTCGTCAGGCTTTCCAGGTAATAAGACCCGGCGGCAACGTCACGGCTTTTGCCCATGTAGCTTTCGTCGCTCAGCAGATTAGCTATGTTACGGGCTATTCTGTTGCTGGTTTCATTGGGTTCGGTAGTAAATACGTCATCATACCCATGAATACCGAGCGAGTCGCAGCCACCGATAACGGCGGCCATGGCCTCGGTGGTAGCGCGCAGCATATTGGTGTGGGCGTCTGGCACGGCATCATAAAAATAAGAGGTGTGGCAATGAATACGGCAGCTGGTATCTGTAAGCCCGTAGGCACTCAGTACACGGCTCCATAAATAGCGCAGGCTGCGTATCTTGGCTATTTCCATAAAATAATTGGTACCGATGGCCATCGAGAACTCAATCTTTGAAGCCACCTGTGCGGCCGTCAGTCCTTCGTCCGTCAGTTTGTCAAGATACGTAACGGCGGAGGCCAGTGTAAAGGCCAGTTCCTGCACTGTATTGGCGCCGGCGTTATGAAAAGTTTCAGACTGCACCGCAAGCACATAAAACGCAGGGCTGGTGGCTGTATCAGTAATCAGGTTTTTTGCACTTTTCCAAGTTGCGGGGTCGGCAGGTGCTCTGCCTGTGAAGAAATCACCTAACGAATCGAAGATTAAGCCACCTTTGGGCTGATACGCCACGTATTTCTTAAGGGCAGCCAGCAGGGCGGTATGGTTATTGGTTTTAAAATATACGGGTGTGTCGCTCAGTTTTATTTTGTCGAGAAGCCGGGGAATATCAACCCCGGATACCTCTGCATGGCTCAGGTCAATGGCTACCGCATGTACTCCGTTTTGCAAGGCCTCTATAATGGCTTTGTTGGCCTGTTTTTCGTTTACAAAGCTTATTGAAGAGCGGTTTTGCCAGCCCGGGTTTTTTTTTGAAGCCTGCGCCTGCTGTATGGCGCTTACGGGTACGGCGGCCAGGTCTTCTGCTGCATAATAGGGCTGCACCTGAAAACCCTCGGGGGTGTTCCAGACCAGGGTTTGCTCAAAGTTTTTTCCTTTCAGGTCTTTTATTGCCTGCGCCTCCCAATCTTTTTTTGTTGATGCCTGAAATTCATCAAAGAATTTTTTCGTCATAACCAAATTGTATTTTTTGGTGAAAAAACCTGATTTTCAAAGTAAATGTAAAGGTACATTTTGTATTTTTATGAGGCAAATCTAATTTGGCAAAATAATGTTTTGGTTTTACTTTGAAAATACATTTAAAATCTCAAAATTCACTTCTTGGTTGCAAAACTAATTTTAGTATCTTTGCACCCCTTTAGAATCCCTATGTGTGGCCATTATGACTATTTTAGAAACACCAAAGATACAGCGAGAGGTAGATTTAGTATGGAATAACTGCCTGAAAATCATCCGTGAGAATATCTCTGAACAGAGTTATAAAACCTGGTTTGAGCCTATTGTACCCGGTAAGTTAGACGGCAAGAAGTTAATCATACAGGTGCCAAGCCAGTTCTTTTACGAATGGCTGGAGGAAAACTATGTGCAGTTGCTGAGAAAAGCGCTTGACTATGCCATTGGCAGAGACGGTATGCTTGAGTATTCTATTATAGTAGATAGTGGCAACCAGAAAAAGAACGAACCGCCCATTGCGGTAAATATGCCACAAAACAGCGGGGGGTATCAGCATCATAGCAATCGGCAGCAAGACCCCGTGCATGGTAACGACATGGTACGAAGCCCTTTCATGATGAAAGATCTTGACCTGCCGAACGTTGACTCTTACCTGAACCCCAATTATACTTTTGATAACTTTGTAGAGGGAGACTGTAACCGGCTGGCGCGTGCTGCAGGTTTTGCGGTGGCATCTAAGCCCGGCGTTACGTCGTTCAACCCATTGATGATATACGGTGGGGTAGGGCTGGGTAAAACGCACCTGGTGCAGGCCATTGGCAATTTTATGAAGAGCAAGGCCATGAATAAATTTGTGCTGTATGTTTCGTCAGAGAAATTTACCAGCCAGTTTATCAATGCCATTAAAAATAACAGCCTGCAAGACTTTATGAATTTCTACATGCAGGTGGATATTCTGATTATTGACGACGTTCAGTTTTTATCTGGTAAAGAAAAAACCCAGGAGACTTTCTTCCATATATTTAACCACCTGCACCAGTCGGGCAAACAGATAGTGATGACGTCTGACCGCCCACCGCGTGAGTTGGAAGGGGTAGAAGACCGCCTGTTGTCTCGTTTTAAATGGGGGCTTACCGCAGACCTGCAAACGCCTGACTTTGAAACCCGTATTGCCATTATTCAGAAAAAAGCGCAGGCCGAGGGTATTTCTCTTGACTACGAGGTGATTGAATACCTGGCCCATAGCATTGATACCAACGTACGCGAACTGGAAGGCGTAATGATATCTTTACTGGCGCAGGCATCATTAACCCGCCGGGAAATTGATGTAGATTTAGCAAAAGCCACTTTACGCCATCTGGTAAAAGATACTGAAAAAGAAGTAACGATTGATACCATCATTGAAGCCGTTACTGAACACTACAAAGTGCGCATACCAGACCTGAAAGGCAAAAGCCGCCTGAGAGATATTGTATTGCCAAGGCAGGTTGCTATGTATCTGGCAAAAGAAATGACCAACCTTTCGTTAAAATCTATCGGGTATCATTTCGGCGGGCGCGACCACAGCACGGTTATCCATGCCATTCAGACTGTGAACGACCTGATGGATACCGACAAGGAAATCAATTCGGCGGTTAATAAACTCAAAAAACTATTCGGTAAGTAATACGCCCCGGCTCAGGCTTTGGTGTAGTTGCAGCACCTGCGGTATCAGCAGGTGTTTATCATCATTTATAATGGTGTAGTTGGCTATGGCCGCAAACTGCTCGTCGGTTTTCTGGCGGGCCATTATCGTTTTTATATCTTCAGTTGTTCTTTGCGGGTCTCTTTTCAGGGTGCGCGCAATTCTTAATTCTATAGGAGCGCTTACCACTATTACGGCATCAAAATCATTGTTATCTCCGGCGGCGTTCATCAACGCGGCTTCTCGCAGGGTGTAGGCTTCCTGCCGGTGTTGCAAAAACCATTGGTCGGTATCAGCAAAAACCCTTGGGTGAATCAGCCCGTTCAGCATTTTCAGCAGCGCCGGGTTATCAAAAACCTGAGCAGCCACCCATTGGCGGTTGTATTGTCCGTTGGCATCAAAGGCATTTCTGCCCAGTAATTCTTTTATTTCCTTGCGCAGTTGGAGGTCATTATTAGTGAGCCATTTGGCGCGTTCGTCGGCATAGTATACCGGCACCCCCAGGATTTCGAACATGCGGCAGACAATGGATTTCCCCGACCCAATGCCACCTGTAATGCCTATTTTAAGCACAGTTGTAAACGTTTGGTTGTTTGCAAAGATAGTAGAAATCAGGTAATCCCGGCTACCATTGCCACAAACAAAAACCCCTCTGCTGGTGAATCCGGCAGAGGGGTTTCTGATATATAAAGGATATTACTTTAAAGTAGTAATCCATTTGGCTATTTTCAATGCCTCATCTTTTGGAACCTGAGTCATCGGAGCCATCGGAGGGTAACCTTCCCAGTTTGCAGGGTTAGGTTTGTAGATTAATTCTACAATTTGTTCTGCCTTGTATTTTTTCTTTTTCATTACGTCTTTATAGGCCGGGCCTACTAAACGTGTATCTACTTTATGACAAGCCAGACAAGTATTTTTTTGTAATAATTTCTCAATATCCGGTGGTATTTTGGTTTGAGCCTTTGAAACAGAAGCTATGCCAAGCACAACGGCAACGGTCAGGAATGTTTTTTTCATTGTTAATCTGATAATTAAATAATACTTAAGTCGGAGCGGAAAACTTTTCCGCTAAATACGTAAACAAAACGTTAGGAAGAAAGAATTTGTTGAATTTTTAATGTACTAATTTGTTAACGAAACGTTAAATAGGTTAACTGAAATGTAAAAACCATTCAGGAGCTGTCAGAAAGAGGCATTTTCTTGATAGTTTACAGTTTTTGCTTTACTTTCGTTGCATTGCCGGCTACCCGGGCTTACCCAAATTTATGAATTGTATGAATGTATTACTTACCCTGAAAAAAGGTAGAGCAATGCTGTATCTGTTAAACTGCTTTTGCTGCTTTGGGGTGTTTTTTTTAATGTCTTTTCAGGTTTCGGCCCAGCAGGTGCAGTGGGCAGGTAAAGTGTTGGGGGTGTCGTCTGAACGCAGCGACCCAACCGAAGACGGTCCGCAATATAAGGCCGTGCAGATATTGGGTAAACCCAGCAAATTACCACAAACGGGTAGTTCAAGGGCGGCCTGGTCTCCGGCCGGAGCAGATACCAACGGCGACGAGTGGATAAAAGTAGGTTTTGAACGACCCATGAAAATAAGGCTGGTTTGTGTGGCCGAAAACCATAATCCCGGAGCCATTATACGCATTTTTGCTGCTGATTCTGCCAATAAAGAACACTTGATTCATGAAAACATAGGAGCTGCCCCAACAGTACCGGGGCGCATGTGGAACGTGGTTATTCCACAGACATCGTTTAAGGTGTATGCTATCAAACTGGTTATGACACCCTCATTGGTGCGTGGCTATAATGAGATTGATGCCGTGGGGGTATCTGAGGTAGGTACGCCTTATGAGCCCAAAATTAATGTAGCCAAAAATATACCAAAAGAAATTGTAAAAGAGAATTTGGGGCGTGGGGTAAATACCAGATACAAAGAACTAGCCCCCATAGTTGCACCTGACGGGAAGTCGCTCTATTTTACCCGTGAAGGCCATGATGCCAACATAGGTAAAATGAAAAGCCAGGATGTGTGGGTTTCTAAAATACAGCCTGACGGCACCTGGGGAGAGGCAGAAAACTTAAGGGCCCCCATCAACAACGAGCAGCATAATGCGGTTGCCTCGGTGTCTTCTGATGGAAAACTCCTTTACCTGCTTAATATTTACAGGCCCGATGGTTTAATGTTCCAGGGCTTGTCGACCTCAAAAAAGACACAACTTGGGTGGGAGTTTCCGAAAGAAGTAAAAATAGATGATTATTATACGCTTGGCGAATTTTCGGAGTTTACCCTTGCACCCAATAATAGAGTATTGGTAATTGCCTCTAAGCGCAAAGATACCAGAGGCGGAAAAGATTTATATGTTTCTTTCAGGAATGATAATGATAGCTGGTCAAAGCCATTGAATATAGGCGCTGATTTAAACACCGTAGAAGATGAAATTGCCCCTTTTATAGCGGCCGACTCCAGAACGATTTACTTTTCAACCGAGGGATTACCGGGCTTTGGCAATAATGATATTTTTATGAGCCGCAGGCTTGACAGCACCTGGACCCACTGGAGCGAGCCTGAAAACATTGGCCCTTTAATTAATACTCCCAAATGGGATGCATTCTTTACTATTCCGGCTTCCGGCGAATACGCCTATCTGAGTTCAGTAGAAAAATCTTTTGGCTCTGAGGATATCTTTCGGCTTAAGTTGTTTCCTTCTATTAAGCCAGACCCTGTAGCTATAATATCAGGCGTGGTAATAAACGCGAATGATAAAAAGCCACTGGCCGCAGATGTATTAATGGAGGTTATTATGGACACCACATCGCATGACAGTAAAGACAAAATTTTGTCGGAATTTGACCCCTCCACAGGCGAGTTCAAATTTGTGGTACCTTTAAAGAAAAGTTACGGCCTGAGCGCCTCTAAAAAAGGTTTTCTTTCGGTAAGTGAAACCATAGATTTAAGCAAAGATAACCGTTACCGCGAAATCAGAAGAACCATCAGCCTGATACCCATTAAGGAAGGCGAAAAAATTGTGTTGAACAACCTGTTTTTCAATCAGAGTAAGTTTGATATTCTTGCGCCGTCGTTCCCTGAGCTGGCACGGATTATTGACCTGATGAAAGAATACCCCACTATGGAAGTGCTGATTGAAGGCCACACCGACGGTGCCGACGATAACCTGATGCTGAACGTGAAGCTGTCGCAAGACAGGGCCAATGAAGTAAAAAAGTATCTGGTTGAAAAAGGTGGCATAAACCCGGCGCGTATTCAGACTAAAGGCTGGGGGCCGTCGAGACCCATTGCCAGTAATGCCATTGAAGAAACCAGAAAGAAAAACCGTAGGGTAGAATTTTCGATTTTGAAACTGTAATCTATGCCTGTAAAAAAAACACCTGCACAGAAGGCGGCTGCTCTTTGTCTTGTATTGTTGCCTATGCTGATTTTTGGGTTCATATTTCAGAAATATGCCCTTAATATACCCCATTGGGACGACCTGGCCGTGCGAAATTCGCTGGTTAGTTTCCTGAGCACCGATAGCCTTGCCGAAAAATTCAAGGTGCTTTTTGCACAACATAACGAACACCGGATTTTTCTGACCCGTGTTTTTGCGCTACTGGTGTATCAGCTGACGGGCACACTGCAGCTGAAATGGTTGATGGTGCTGGGGAATCTGGCATTGGCAGGCTTGCTGCTGGTTTTCTATAAGGTTAGTGTGCGCTATAAACTTTCTTTGTGGGCTTTGGTGCCTGTGTCATTCCTGTTGTTTCTGAGCAGCTTATATGAAAACGTTTTCTGGGGTATGGCCTCGGTGCAAAACTTCTGGGTTATTCTGCTGGCGTTTCTGTCTTT
This sequence comes from Emticicia sp. 21SJ11W-3, assembly GCF_024138715.1. Classification (GTDB taxonomy): domain Bacteria; phylum Bacteroidota; class Bacteroidia; order Cytophagales; family Spirosomataceae; genus Emticicia; species Emticicia fluvialis. Next base: position 3,389,883 of record NZ_CP092074.1, on the reverse strand, counting down.
TTATTTTCTGGTGTTTTCTTATGGTAAATCAAACCCGGGGTATCTGACATTGGCCATTGTGCTGTGTTTTCTGGGTGTTTTTACCAGCAGCAATGGTATATTGATTCCCATTATTGGTATTGGCCTGCTGGCGTTTCAGAAAAGATACCGTGAGCTGGGTATTTGGGCCGGGGCTGCGGTTGTGTTTTTGTTTATGTATTTCTTTAATTATACCAAGCCGCCTGGTAACAACGCCGGTATTGATTTTTCGGCGCCCGGTACCTTGTTTAAAGGTTTGATGGCGGTGCTGGGCAGCGGGCTGGATGTGTCTTTTATTGCACCCGGCAAACGTCTGGATGTACCCATGACAACCGGAGTATTGCTGCTGGTTATTATTGGGCTTTTTACGTTGCAGGTGCTGTTCAGGAAATATAATATCAATCAGCGGAACAATGATTTATTTCTGCTGGCCTGTGTGGCATTTCTGGGTATTACCTGTGCGGGTATAGTGGCCGGGCGGTTGTCTTATGGTATTGAGGTGCTGCTTACCAGCAAATACAAGATAAATTCGATACTTCTTTTGTGCCTTGCGTACCTTATTCTGTTAAACTCGGTAAACGAAGCCACCCGAACGCAGTTTATAAGGTTAATGATAGCCGGAACCATTGTTTTTCATTTTTATACTTATCTGGCCGAATACCAGAATATCAGTTTCCTGCACCGCGAACGCATTGCCGACCAGTTTAAAATTCAGCATAGCGACAAGCTGATGCCCACAAGCGGTATCTATGCCCAACTTCAGCACCCGGCACCTGCATTCTACGATGCTCTGTTGCCGCAACTGGTGGCAGGTGGAGACTCTGCCAGTATAAAACCGGGGGTGCTGGAAACAGAAACAACCTATATTATTACCGATAACTCGGCGGGTATCTTAAATGTTAGTGCGCCTGACGCCGGCCAGTATTTTGTATTACGGTCGGCAAAGGCAGTCTATCTGTTTGCATCAAGAGTAGCTACGCCAGCCACCCGGCCCGTGAAAGATTATCTTAATTTTGGTTTTCTTTTCGGAAATCAGTTAAAGACCAGTAGTTTTGTAACAGAGTTTTTGAGATTTTACATCCAGTCGGGTAATTATCAGCTGGGTATGGTGCGGGTTGAGAATGGTACGGCGAAAGTGACATGGACCAGCCGGTTTATTCTCATTAAGGCACTGAAGAAACAAGAAATCAAACAAAACTGGTAATTTTCTGTAAGAATCCAATTTCTGATGTCGGCAAAAAACACTTCTTATTTAAAGCAACTCGATGGCATTCGTTTCATAGCCGTATCGTTGGTATTGATTGACCACTGGTCTGACGACAGGCTTAAAATTCCGTTCGGGTTTCTGGGTGTTTGCATCTTTTTTGTGCTGAGCGGTTTTCTGATCACGCGTATTCTGCTCAATGCCAAAGACAAAGACGAGGCCCTTGGCCGTTCTCACGGATTCTCGCTCAAGCAGTTTTACATCCGCCGTACCATTCGTATCTTTCCTGTTTATTACCTTTCTATATTGGTGCTGTATGTGCTGAACGTGCCCCCTGTGAGAGAGAAAATAATCTGGTGCCTTACGTACTCTACCAATATTTATATTGCCATTCATCAATCGTGGCTGGGTGTTATAGACCACCTGTGGTCGCTGGCAGTTGAAGAGCAGTTTTACCTGTTTTTCCCTTTTGTGGTGTTTTTTATTCCTTCGCGTTATCTGGTGCGGGTATTATATGGTTTTATTATTCTTTCGGTTGCGCTCAGGTTTGTGCTTTTCCTGAACAACGTTGCCTGGATGGCCTCTTATGTGCTGATGCCTACCTGCCTTGATGCCTTTGGTATGGGTGGGCTGCTGGCTTATTTTTTCTATCATAAAAATGAAAAAGTAAAGGCTTTTATAACCAATAAACTGTGGCTGGTGCTAAGCATTGTGGTTTATGCAGGGGTAGTGGGTATCAGCAAAATGATATCTGAAGAGCAAAACATCATAACTATTGTATTTTTAAGGCTGTTCGAGTCGCTGCTTGCTTTGTTTCTGGTGGGTAACGCGGCCTATAATTTTGGGGGTATAGCCAGGTTTGTGCTCGAAAACAAAGTGGCGGTGTATCTGGGGCGTATCAGCTACGGCATTTATATTTACCATAATTTTATATATAACTACTATCACTCGGGGCCTTTGCATCCTACTGTCAGGGTGCTTGACAAACTGCCTTTTATAGCGCATCATCTGCCGCTTAAGTTCATTTTTCTGTATGCTGTTACGGTTGCTGCGGCTACGGTGTCATGGTTCCTGATCGAAAAACCAATTAATCAATGGAAAGATAAGTTTGGGTATTGAGGGAATTAGTGAATGAGCGAATTAGTGATTGAGTGAATTAGTGAATGAGCGGCCGCCGTTGCGGGGAATGAGTGAATTAGTGAATGAGTGAAATAGTGAATGAGTGATTGAGCGAATTAGTGAATGAGCGGCTGCTGTTGCGGGGATTGAGCGAATTAGTGAATTAGTGAATTAGTGAATGAGCGAATGAGTGATTGAGTGGCCTCCGTTGTGGGGAATGGCGAATTAGTGATTGAGTGGCCGCCGCTGTGGGGAATGGCGAATTAGTGATTAAGTGGCTGTTGTTGTGGGGGATGAGTGAATGAGCGAATTAGTGAATTAGTGATTTAGCGGCTGCTGTTGCGGGGATTGAGCGAATTAGTGATTGAGCGGCTGCTGTTTTGGGGCATTATTGTTTCGATGGCTTAATAAATATCGGGGTGTTCTGGGGGTTATGTGCCGCGTTTGATGAGTTTTTTGGTAATTAGCCGGTTGGCGTCTTTAATTTTTAATAGATACAAGCCATCAGGCAGGTTGGTCAGGTCTAGTGTGTAGGTCTCTGAAATAATCGATTTCCCTTCTATCTTATTAATCAATACTCCTTTTGAATCTGTCAGTTCGGCGCTTACGTCGCGGGCTGAATTGCTGAGCGGAAACGCTATGGTAATTACATCTGCCACCGGATTCGGAAAAATCAATACATTTAGTTGTTGACCTGGCTCAACAGAATTAATAATATAGCCGTCCGGGTCTATAATATACCAGCCCATTTCCTGTAGGGCCCGTAGCAGCAGTTCGCCGGGTTTATGGTTCACCTCGGCGGTTCTTACACTGGGTGACATCAGCGAATTATCGCTACCGGCAGGATAGGTGTTTTCGTCAAAATGAGAAATGCTCGACCCCTCACTAAATGTAGTAGGCGCATAAATTCTGGGCAGGCTGTTAGCGAAAGCAGTATTTTTTAGTCCGAAATACAAGGCATTGCTGGTGAGCGCGGTTTTTAAGTCGGTCGACGGATTGCCATAAACCGTGGCATCTGTCAGTTTGATACGGCCGGAATCCTGCAGAAAAGTATCGTAAATGTAATTACTGCCCGACTGCCCGTATTGCCCCTGAGTGGTGTTGGTAATTTTCATGGAAGACGAAAACCCAAGGCCATGTGCAATTTCGTGCAGCACCACGGTGGTAAAGTCAAATCGCCCTGCTGATGCCCTTCCGTCGGTATTGAACGACCAGTTTACACCATTATTCAGCTTCATTTCTATTTCAAATTCGTCGTCGTTCAGATTTCGCCCTGATATAGCCTCTGCCATTGCCACCGGATACCATAGGTTGGTATAAGGTGCGCCGGTAAAATTTTTATAGATGCGGGTTGAACCCGTTACAGCCAGCACACCGGTATTGAGGGCTGTCCATGTGGCTTTAATGCGTATGGGCTGGCTTGAGTACAGATACCCGGCCCAGATGCTCATGGCTTTTTCGTAGGCCGCTTTGGCAGTTTCAGGGAAATCTACATAAGTAACTTCAATGGTGGCAGTAGTGGCAGGTCTGGCATTGGCAGAAAACAATCTTTCAGGCAGAATCTCGGTAAAACTGTTTTCTTCAATATAATGGCATACAACCGGCACGGCAGGCATTGATTGCTGCGCAAACAAGTTGCAAAATGCCAGTAGAAAAAAAGAAATGAATGCCGATAGACGCATTTTCTGGTTTTTAGTGGGGTAATTATGAATATAGACGAAACAAACGCCAAAAAAATTGCATGGCGCGTTGTTCAATGAATGGCTATCAGTTTTGAAACGTAGTCCCAGCAGATAATACCCACAGTAACCGAGATATTGAGCGAGTGCTTGGTGCCAAACTGGGGTATTTCAAGGCAGCCATCGGCAGCGGCAATAGCCGTATCATTAACCCCGAAAACCTCGTTGCCAAATATAAAAGCATATTTTTGACTGGCCTCGGGTCTGAAATCCGGTAGTTTCATGCTGTTTTCAACCTGCTCAATGGCCAGCACGGTATAGCCATTGCCTTTCAGCTCGGCAATCAGGTCTGTAATGCTGCTGCGGTGTTCCCAGGCTACCGATTCTGTTGACCCCAAAGCTGTTTTTTCAATTTCGCGGTGGGGCGGGGTGCCGGTAATGCCGCACAGATATATTTTCTCAACCAGAAAGGCATCAGCCGTTCTGAACGCCGACCCAACGTTGTTCAGGCTTCTGACGTCGTCCAGAATCAGACAAAAATTTTTCTTTTCCACTTCCTGAAACTCCTCAACCGTCAGCCGGTTCAGTTCTTCCATCTGCAGTTTTCTCATATCCACATTTTTTTGCAAAGGTAAGGGGTATTTGTGGTAAAGCGATGCTTTGGGCGTGAAAGGTTAGGGTTTTAATCAATTATTAACCCAAAGTGGGTATATCCAGATTGTTTATTTGAATGGAATCTGAAACAATGAATGCGCTCAATTGTTTTCATTGTAGAATAAAAGTGTGTTTCTGAGACAGGCTTCTTATTAATCATCAAAATAAATTACTTTGCATAATTATGCCTTCGGCTGTGTTTAAAAGCCGTAATAAAATCAACCGTCTGTCTATGTTCATGTCGCTTACTATTGTGCGTTATCCGGGCTGGGCGGTTCCGCTGGCCTTTATTTCTATGGCGGTGTTCAGGTTACCGCTTTTGTTTACTAAAGGGTTGACCTTCTGGAAATTGCTGGGTTGTGGTAAAAACGGTACTTTTGATATAGAACCCGACCTGAAACAATGGGGGCTGCTGGCCGTTTGGGAAACCGAGGCTGATTTTGAAAACTTCAGACAACATTCGTTTCTTCAGCGATGGTGGAAAACCCTTTGCCATGAGCAATGGACCATATTGTGCCAGCCTTGCGAGGCGCACGGTAAATGGGACGGCAAGGAGCCGTTCAGCAAAAGCGCGGTCAGTAAAGATTATCAGGGCAAAATAGCGGTGCTTACCCGTGCCAGCATCCGTCCGTCCAAGTTGCGTGGTTTCTGGGCCAATGTACCGCCGGTTGCGGCAGGCATTAAAGAGGCCGCGGGTTTTGTTACTTCGGTAGGGGTAGGCGAGATGCCGTTTGTAAGGCAGGCTACTTTTTCTATCTGGGAGAGCCTGAACGACGTGAAGCAGTTTGCCTACAAACAGCGAACACATGCGGATGTTGTAAGAAAAACCCGCGATGAAGGCTGGTATTCGGAAGAATTGTTTGCCCGTTTTATACCGCTTAAAACCTTTGGCTCTTTAAACGGGCAGCGTTACCTCTTATGATGGCGCTTTGTTTTTAATGAAAGTTGAAGTCGGCGTTTAGGGTAATGCAAATCATATTTGGGTGGGCTGTCTGAACCGACGGCCTTTTTTTGTAGTTTTGTGTTGGAAAAAGAAACATTAAATTCTGATATAATCATGAACATGGGAGATATTTTCGGGCTGGCTGGTAAAATGAAAGAAATGCAGGCCCGTATGCAGGAAGCACAGGAAAACCTGGGCAAAATAACCGAAACCGGTGAAGCAGGGGCCGGCATGGTGCAGGCAACCGTAAACGGTAAAAAACAGATTCTGAAAATTGAGATAGATGATGAACTGCTGAAAGGCAATGATAAAGAAATATTGCAGGATCTGATTGTGGCGGCCACCAACAAGGCGCTGGAGAAGGTAGAAGAAAAAGCCAAAGAAGAATTGAAGAAAAGTACCGAAGGCCTGATACCGAACATACCCGGTATGGATTTGGGAAGTATGTTCAAGTCTTAAACTTTGATTTAGCGGTCAGCAGCGGCTAACTTTTGTGATTTCACTGATTAGTGAGAAATTGTGCAACTTTGAGTACTTTGTACACATTGTGGCAATTACTTAGTACAAATATTTTATTGCCACAATGTACTCTATGATTACACTAAGTTACACAATTTTCATATTAAATGGCTCAATAAATTTAATCATAAAAATCATTTAATCAGTTAAAACTGTACGCCGCGGCAAAGTTCAAAACAATCAAAGTTCCAATTGATTCTGCATGTCAAAAGTAGCAATAGTTATACTTAATTATAATGGGCAGGGGTTTCTCAGGGAATTTCTGCCTTCTGTGATTAAACACGCTGAGGGATATGAAATTGTAGTGGCCGACAACGCCTCTACCGACAATTCTCTTGTGTTTATGCGGCATAATTATCCGCAAATCAGGTTAATCAGCCTGCCTGTCAATACCGGATTTGCTGGCGGATACAATGAGGCGTTGGCGCAAATAGAGGCCGAATATTATGTGTTGCTGAACTCAGACGTAGAGGTTACGCCCAACTGGGTGGCTCCGCTGGTTGAACTGATGGATGCCAACCCCGCTATAGCCGCCTGCCAGCCCAAACTAAAAGATTATAACAATAGGCAACAATTTGAATATGCCGGGGCAGCCGGAGGGTACATTGACTGGCTGGGGTATCCGTTTTGCAGAGGAAGAATTTTTGATACCTGCGAAGCCGACAACGGGCAGTATGACGATACCCGAGAGGTGTTCTGGGCTACGGGTGCCTGTATGTTTGTGCGGGCGTCGGTTTTTCATGAGCTGGGTGGCTTTGATACCTCATTCTTTGCCCACATGGAAGAGATAGACCTTTGCTGGCGCATGAAGAACGCAGGCTATAAGGTTTATTATTCAGCAGCCTCAACGGTTTATCATGTGGGGGGCGGTACGCTGCATAAATCAAACCCGCGCAAAACTTTTCTTAACTACCGCAACGGGCTGGCCATGATGTACAAGAATCTGCCGCCGGGTCAGTTATTTTCTACTATTTTTTTAAGATTGATACTCGACGGGGTGTCTGGTATAAAGTTATTTCTGGGTGGGTCTTTTAAAGATGTATGGGCTATTATTAAAGCGCATTTTGCTTTTTATGGCATGATGCGGAATCTGGAACGGAAATCGCCCAAAGTATTGAAAGATGTCTATCCGAAAAGCATTGTACTGGCTTATTTTCTGAAAAAGAAAAAGACCTACGGCGAGCTGTAAACGCACCGCAGGCCTTTTTTATGGCCGTTTTATACAAGCCTGTGTTTTATTCTAACACGCGCACTTTCAGGTGGCTGGCGTTGGTTTTGTCGTGATACACCTTATGCGTGGCCGATTGGAAGTCTGACGCGTCGGCATAATGAATATTGGGCAGAAACTTCTGCGGGTTGCGGTCTATGATAGGGAAAAACGTGCTTTGCACCTGTACCATAATGCGGTGGCCTTTCTTAAATGTGTGCAGCACATCCTGCAACTCAAAATTTATCTCTTCTACCTTACCCGGCTTAAATGGCACGGGGGTATCAAAACTCTTCCGGAATTTACCGCGCATGGCCTCACTTCTTACCATTTGCTGATAACCTGCCATTCGGATATGTTTGGCTGTGTTGGGGTTGTCTTTGGCGTCGTCGGGATACACATCTATCACTTTTACAACAAAGTCGGCATCAGTACCTGTGGTTGATACCTTCAGGTCAGCCCAGATATTGCCGGCAAGGGTAATGTCTTTGTCCAGCACGTCAGTCTGGAACGTAAGCACATCCGGGCGGCGGCTGGCGTGGCGTTGGTCGTCAACCATGTATTCGCGCGGCATACCAGAGGTGATATAGTCTGACGACGGCACCGGTTTGGCGGGGTCTGAGGTGTACTGGCTTGCGCTTTGGGCTGCAGCCGGGGCATCAAACGAAAGTTTACCGTTGGCACCAAAGTACAGATTACGTTCTTTAGCTGCTTTGGGTGGCCATTCGGTAAAAGTTCTCCATTGGTTGCTGCCGGTTTCGTACATGGTGGCTTCATTAAAATTATTGTCGCCGATGCCTTTCAGGTAATAATTAAAAAATTTACGCTCTATATTCTGGCGGTAATAAATACCCGTTTTTTGTCCGAAATTCACATTACCCAATATGTCGCCGTCGCCTCTGGCCCAGCCGCCATGTACCCAGGGGCCAATCACAAAAATATTAACTATACCGGGGTTTTTTTGTTCAACAGACTGGTAGGTTTTAAAAGTACCGTACAGGTCTTCGGCGTCATACCAGCCACCCACTACCATTACGGCGTGCCTGATACCGTTGTGGTGATTCAGAATATTGCGGCTTTTCCAGAACTCATCATAATTCGGGTGTTCCAGATTCGCACGCCAGTAAGGGTCTTTGCCCAGGGTTTCGGCATATTTTAAAGAGTTTTTTATCGGGCCCAGATTCAGATAAAACTGGTAGCCGTCTGGTGTGCCGAAGTCAAAACGTTTACCGGGCGTTTGTGTAGGTTTGCCGTCTGTCCGGTTGGTGAACGACGGATAAAACCCAAAGTTATGGGGCAACATAAAAGCACCGTTATGATAGCTGTCGTCGCCGCGCCACAAGTCGGCCATGGGTGCCTGAGGCGACGACGCCACCAGCGCAGGGTGGTTGGCCATAAGCCCGGCAGAAGCATAAAAACCCGGATAGCTGATACCCCACATACCCACCTTGCCGTTGTGGTAGTTCAGGTTTTTCATCAGCCATTCAATGGTGTCATAAGTATCTGTCGATTCATCAAAGGCTTTGCCGCTTTTGGTGTCCTGGTGGGGGCGCATTTCAATAAATTCACCCTCCGACATCCAGCGTCCGCGTACATCCTGATACACAAAAATGAAGCCGTCCTGCATCAGTTCGGCGCTTGGGCCTACCTGAGTTTTTAGTTTCCCTTCACCATACGGAGCCACCGAATAGGGGGTGCGCTGCATCATGACAGGGTATTTTTTTGTTGAGTCTTTAGGCAGGTAGATAGAGGTAAACAGGCGCACGCCGTCGCGCATGGTAATATAGACCTCACGTTTCAGGTAATTATTCTGTACGTAGGAGGGGTCTGGCGTTTGGGCAGACACCGCCACAGTGCAGAAAAACATAAGCACTAAGATAAAGCTTCGCATAGTTGGTTGATAAAAATTTACAGTTTGGATATTGATTGAATTGGAGGTTGTAAAGATAGTAAAGAGAGGAATAATTGTTTGGATTTGAATGTAATAGTTTTGGTTGCATTATTAATTATACAATTGCTTTTGATACCGAGTTTAATTATATTTGGTAAAATTTAAGAATGCATGAAATGAAAAGCAGAAATTATAAAGTGCATATTACAAAGCAGGAGGATGGAGGCTACATGGCTAATATACCTTCGCTGCAGCATTGTTTTTCGTTTGGGGAAACCATTGAAGAAGCAATTGAACACGTAAGGGAGGCCTTAGAGGGTGTGTTGATGGTTATGGAAGAAAAAGGATTGCCTATACCGGACGATAATGATGTTATTGAGGCATCCATTACTATTTCTGAATCTTCTTCTAAAAATCGTTTATCAAATCTTGTATCAGCCTGATGGATTTATCACCGAAGTCTCTGGTTAAATTACTTACTCAAAGAGGTTGGGTGTTAGTGAGAGTAAACGGGAGCCATCATATTTTTTTTAATGAAGACACCAGACAAACACTGCCGGTTCCGATACACAGTAATAAAGATTTAAAATTGGGTACCTATAAAAGTATCTTAAAGATGGCCGGTATTGATTTTGCTGAAGTTGCTAACATCAGTAAAAAGAATAAACCAGATTGAAAACGCCTTAAAGGTTAGTTGGTGTCATCTTTCTAGCTCCGATTTTGAACTTTTTCAATATTTTTTTACTTTTGTAATAGACAAATACTCCGATTGAAAGGTATATGGAAAATTTAATAGAAAGAGTAGAAACTGCCTTAAACTCAGTAAGACCTTATTTACAAACCGATGGCGGAAACGTGAAAGTGGTTGAAATTACTGACGATTACACAGTAAAACTGGAACTGATTGGGGCTTGCGGGTCGTGTCCGATGTCGTCAATGACTTTTAAAGCAGGGCTTGAAGAGGCAATTCTGAAAGCTGTGCCAGAGATACGAAAAGTAGAAGCGCTAAACCTGACACCGGCGTTTTAATACGGTTTCAGGGCTTGGTTAAGCTAAAAATATACAGCCACTTGTGTTTGCAAGTGGCTTTTTTATTATCTTGCAAACACTTTTCATTTGCAGACACTGCGCTAATCAAATAATCAGCTTTAGGTTATAAAATGGCAACCAAAATCAGAGTAGGGGTTTTCTTTGGCGGACAAGCCAGAGAAAGGGAAATATCGTACCTTGGCGGTAAGACAGCTTTTGAGCATATTGACAAAGCCTTGTTTGAGCCAATACCGATATTTGTTGACAGCTTAGGTCATTTTATTCAGATTAACCCTGAACTACTCTACGAAGAATCCATCCGTGATTTTTTTCCTTCTAAAAACCTCAACCGCGGTTTCAGGGTATATATAGAATCGTTAGGAGAACTCAACGAAACACAGCTATACAAACTAATTTATAAAGTAGGTAAACAGATTCATCCGGCCGATTTTCCGGAAATAATGGACTTTGCCTTTACCATTATGCACGGCCCACAGGCTGAAGACGGTAGTTTGCAGGGTTTGCTTGAGTGGTATGGCATACCTTATATGGGCCCGGGGCTCATGGGCTCTGCTGTGGGTATAGACAAACCCATGCAAAACAAGCTGATATCGCTTGTTACCGGCCAGCAGAAAAAGACCATTACCTTTACCCGCGAAGAATGGGCATCGGCCGACCGCTCAAAACTTTTCACCGACCTCATTAACTCAATCGGTTTTCCGTTTGTGGTAAAAGCACCGCATCAGGGCTCATCAATAGGGGTGGCCATTGTCAGAAAAAGAAGTCTGGAAGAGTTTACCAAGGCCGTTAACCAGTGTTTCTTTGAGGCGATTTTCAAGAAGAGCGACTGGGAGAAACTGACCGAACGCCAGAAACGCCACATTATGGAGAAAACCTCTAACCTGGACGAGGGCATTGGTTTCCCGGTAATGGTAAACGGTAAAATACTGGCGCACCCTGCCGACCTGATGGAAGAGCTGGATGCCGTTTTGTTTACGGCCGATACCGCCACGGTGGTGTCTGTTCATGCCGAAGATTATGTGATGATAGAAGAGTTTGTACACGGGCAGGAGTTTAGCTGCGGCGTAATACAAAATGATGACGGCAAAGCCATTGCCCTGCCACCAACAGAAATTTACGGCGAAATACAGACTTTTGATTTTAAATCGAAATATAAATCGAATGTAACCAAGAAGCGGATTCCGGTGGAAACCAGCATGGAGAATCTGCATAAAATACATGAGAGCCTGTTGAAGACCTTCAACACACTGGGTTTTTGTGTAGTAACCCGCATAGATGGCTTTTTAACGCCAGACGGGCGCGTGCTGCTGCATGACCCGAACACCATACCGGGTATGTCGCCGTCGTCATTGATATTCAAGCAAATGGCTGAAATCGGGCTTACCGTTACGCAGTCAATTACTTATTTTATCCGCCAGTCGATCCGTGAGCGTATCAGAAGCGGTAAGAATACCGTAAGTTTGCGCCAGTTGCTCGACAAACTGGATGGCATGATAGACGAGCGCAGAGCCAGCCACCGCAAAAAAGTGGCTGTGATTTTCGGGGAGTCTGACGAACTGTATAAAAGAGCGCAGAAGAAAATCGGGGAGTTTTCGGCTTCGCCGGTGTATGAACCCGTGCCGGTGTGTGCTGCCAAAAACGGGCAGATGTATAAGATACCAATGAACCTGATGTTCAAGGCCGATATCATGGACTTCGGGCAGTCAATCGGTAAGCCCAAACATCCTTTCATTGCCGAAATCATTGACAAGGCCAAAGATATTACAGCCAAATATGCCGGAAGTTTCGATACCCAGATGAAAAAGCTCTCAGAAGCCGAACTGGCCGAAACTGTTCAATTTATTTATCAGTGTGATGCTGAAACGCTGGTTGAGTTGTAGGAAGAAATACTATTTTTAATGTTTATATAAACTTCTGTTCTGTATGAATGGGAGTTTTTTTGTATTATGAACATACTATTTAATAATCTATTTAAAAAAGTCTTAAACTTTGTTCAATTAAAAGTTACTGGTAAATTGTTGTTTTTTCTCAAAATATTTAATGATTTCCTCTTCATGCTTTGTATGTTTTAAAGGTATATTTTTCTCCCAAAATGTAGCATTGTACGGTGACTCTTTTATTATTTTCATATCATTTTCTACAAAAGCAGGGTAAATAGTTTCTTTACTTAAGCCTTCAATTTCTTCATAAAAAAAGAACCAAACTTTTTCAATATTCTGTTCGCTTGAAAACTTTTTTCCGACCTTTTCCGAGAGATAAAGATTGTCAAACAACGAAAATCCATTGCAGTCTTCTTTGTAATTAATATCTAATGCAATGGTGCGATATACATTTCTTGATTTTGGATAATTATACTCTCCTAATATGCGGCATAAATTATCTTTTGAGGTCCGGATGAATATTTCTCCTTCAAATTGAGGGTATGCAGATTCTTTAACTTTTGGTTTACAGTGAATTACTGCAATTTCATGTTCACTACCAGGATTAATATAGTGCTTAAGCTTAAATATATAGGTTTCGGTAATGTCTACTACATTTAGAGGGAAAAATGGCTTTTTGAATATAGTACTTGAATGTAAAAAACTTAGCACTGATATATTAGGAACAATAACTTTCTGAATTTCCATTTGAGCATATCTCACATTAGTGGGCTGCCATTTATCTACTCCGAATTGTCCCCAGGAGGCGTTTAGGAACATTTCCTGAAGTTTGGTGTACTTCCCATTAAAAGTAGAAACTTTTTGGTAGAATGCTTTGAAATAGTGTCTTTTTAAAGTATCACCCAAGGCCTTCCTTATCGTATTGTTTATAATCGATATGGCCGGATTTCCCGTTTTAACTTCAGCCAATTGAATAATAGCAACTGGTAGTTGAATCTCCAGAAAGTCTGTATTATTAACCTCTTTTTGTTTTTGTTGATAGCTTACATGGCTAAATTTCAGTGTCGCTGGCAATTTTTCAACCGTTATCTTAAATTCACCATTTTCATTTGTAATCGTTCCATTTTTAGAAGTGGCTTCTAATACTCCCGCACCTGAAATAGGTTGTTTAGAAAGACTATCAATAATTACACCTGTTATCTGCTGTTGGCTGAAGCTATCAATAGTTGAGAGGAGGGCGAATCCTATTATTATAAAAAGAGAAACCTTTCTTTTTGTCACAGTCATATATTTTTTGGAAATATGAAATACAATATATCAATGAAATTGAATAAACCTAGTCAATAGCTTTATACACGACTCACTGCTGAAATTGCATCAGTACTTTTAATTCTTTGCATATACAAAGTATAAAAATCCAAGATATAAACCTAATACAGATTTATTTGGGATATATATCAAATAATTAATTGACATTTGAATAATTAGAAACTTAAAGTATGGTCTAAACAATACAAAAGCCCCGCCATCAGGCAGGGCTTGGGTAATATATTAAGTAGCAATGCTTAGTTACAATATTCGCGTATTACGTTGTAGGCGGCTGAGTAGCCCAGTTCTCCGGCGTGGCTCAGGTCGTAGCAGCCACCGTTTTCGTCGCCCAGGGCGTGTTTAATAATGCCTCTTACGTAGTAGGCTTCGGCATATTTTGGGTTCAGCTTAATGGCATTGTTGCAGTCTTGCAGGGCTTCTTTCTGGGCATTCATAGATGAGCGTACAAAACCACGGAAAAAATAGGCCTCTGCCGATATCGGGTTTAGCTCAATGGCCTTGTTCAGGTCAATAATAGCATCTTTGGCATCTCCGTTTTTGAATTTTACAATGCTGCGGCTATAGTAGCCTTCTGAGCGGTCATCAGAAAACTCGTTGATTTTGCTTTTTTCCTGCACCTGGTTCCGGAGTTCGTCCAGAATATTCCGGGTTATTCGCCCATTATACACCACTTTCGATTCAATATTTGGGTTATTGATTTCAATGGCTTTGGTAAGGTCATTTAAGGCGCTTTTCTGGTTATTAAGCCTGCTGTAACAAAAACCGCGGCCGTAATAGGCCTTTATGTGCTGGTTGTCTAAGGCAATGGCTTTGTCGAAGTCGCTGATGGCGCCCCGGTAATCATCAATTTTGGTTTTGCTGAAACCCCTGTTATATAAAGATTCGCCATCTTCCGGGTTTAGCTTAATGGCCTCGTCAAAGTCTTTTATAGCGCCCGTGAAATCGTTTATTCTGAGCCTGCTGAACCCCCTGCTGGCAAAAGTCTGCGAGCGTTTCGGGTTCAAATCAATGGCTTTTGTAAAATCGGCAATACTACCCTGAAAATCTTCAAGTCGGGATTTACACAAACCGCGCGAAAAATAAGCCTGAAACTTGTTCACCTCTTCTGTGTTCAGTTCCAGCACTTTGGTAAAGTCTTGTATGGCACGGGTGTAATCAAACAACTTGGCGCGGGCTGTGCCTCTGTACAAATACGCCAGGGCGTCGTCGGCGCTTAAATCAATGGTGCGGTTGTAGTCTTGCAGGGCCGATCGGTAATCGTCCTGCTCGCTTTTGCTTTTACCTCTGAACAAATACGCCAGCGCATTTTTGGGGTCCAGGTCAATGGTTTTGTCAAAGTCCATAATGGCCCCGCGGTGGTCTTTCAGTTGTTGCTTGGCTAGGCCGCGGTTGAAATAGCTGCTGGGGTTGTCCGGATTCATCGATATAGCAGTGCTGTAGGCTTGTGAGGCCCCTACAAAGTCGCCGGCTTTGCTTTTCAAGACACCGATATCAAAGTAATCAGACGCAGTTTGTTGGGCACATAATTGCATTACCCCCAATGCTGTAATCAGAAAACAGACCAGGATAAAACGGTTATTCATGCTAAAATTTTGGGTAGGTGTAAGTAAGAAAGTAAGTGATTTTCTTTGGAATTATACTTTAGCAAAGATAAAAGTATTGGCTATTTACTCAAGTTATTTCAGAAAAAGATTTTATTAAATTTCTATAAGTGAGGGGCTTATATAATTATTCGTCAAAAAACTTGCAATCTTTAAATGTTTTTTAGGAACTTTGCCCGGTTTAAATACTTTTTTAAAAACTAAGTCCTCTTACTTACGTAGCTTTTAACACTTAAAAAACATGAAACTACATCGGCTTCTGGCGGTGGCGGCATTGGGTATAATGCTTGTTGCAGCGTGCAAATCATCAAAAAAATCTTCTCAGGAATCCGGTCGGAAAAAAGACCCTGTAGCTGCCGAGGCTGCTGTAAGAATCGGAATTATGCTTGACAAACTGGCAACCGCCCTGATAAACGCCACCAAAGGCAGTGCAGACATTGTGCGTACCGCCGACGGCATTAACATTGCGTTTCAACCTGATTTTTACTTTGAGTCAAGCTCAGAAAATCTTACCAGTAATGCCAAAGGAGTTTTAGGAAGCATATCTGGTGTGCTGAACGAATACCCCTACACTGAAATATTTATAGAAGGCCATGCCGATAGCAGTGGCAACCAGATGAAAAACAAGATATTGTCTGAAAACCGGGCCAAAGCCGTGGCTTTGTATCTGAAAGGTAATGGGGTGCTGGCCGAAAGAATGGCCATTGCAGGTTATGGCGCTACCAGACCCGTTGAAAGCAATGCCACACCGGAAGGCCGCCGTAAAAACCGCCGGGTTGTGGTAAAAATCAGAGCCAATGAGAAGAAATTCCTGGAGGCCAAGTCGTCAGTGGCGGCGGGGAAATAATGAGTGAATGAGCGAATGGTGAATGAGTGAATGGTGAATGAGCGAATGATGAATGAGTGAATGAGTGATTGGGAAACTATCATTTGTGAAACATTGTGTCATTTGGGTACATTGTGGCAATAAAAGAAAGAGCAGCGGTGTGTTGCTCTTTTTTTGTGCATTGAGGTAATAAAAAAAGAGACAAGGCAGTGCCATTGTCTCTACGCAAATAAAAATAGTATCTCTACAAGAATCGGTTCTACAACAACAACTGCCCGATACCAAACAGCAACACAAATGCCAGTGTTGAGAGCGACATCTGTTTCAGCATGGGGTCGGGGTTGGGGAGTCTGGATACCTTAATGCCGTTGATGAAAAACAACGGGAAGCATAGCACGTAGATAATCATGTATTGTTCTTTCAGCAGGCTGTAGGCCAGTATGCTCAGCATTCCTGCTAAAAGCAAAAACCAGTGGTATCTGATGGCGGTTTCGCGCCCCAGGCGAGCGGGGATAGTCTTCTTACCCGCACGGGTGTCAGAATCTATGTCTCTGATGTTGTTGATGTTCAACACCCCCGTAGCAAAGAAACCGCAGCTGAGGGCAGGGAGCAGATTGAGCCAGTCGAATGTTTTAGTGTATAAATAATTACTGCCCAGCACACCCACCAGGCCAAAGAATATCAGCACCGATACATCGCCCAGGCCGGCATAGCCATAAGGTTTTTTACCGGCTGTGTAGGTATAAGCAGCCAGCATACACAACAAACCCAGCCCCAGAAAACCCCAGAACTCGTTGGCCTCGGCATCTCTGAAAGCAAAATAAAGTAATGAAACGCCAAAAACAAGGCAGATAACGGCTAGCAATATAATACCCCTGAACATCTGCTGTGGTGTAATGGCGCCCGACTGTACCGCTCTTTGCGGCCCCACACGCCCGGCCAGGTCGGCGCCGTTCTGGGTGTCGCCGTAGTCGTTGGCAAAGTTAGACAACACCTGCAGGGCAATGGTGGTAAGGCAGCAAAAGGCAAAAATAAGCCAGTTGAATTGCCTGGCTGATACGGCCAGAAAACTGCCCATCAGGATACTAGATAACGACAACGGTAAGGTACGGGGGCGGGCAGCCGAAAGCCAGTTTTTCATATTCGGGCGATATTCAGTAACAATTGAGTAATGTGTTCGATTAATTGCAAAATTACATAATCCGAGTTCAGAATTATGCAATATTTAGTATAAATTCATGAATGGTGAATCAAGTCGACAGAATCAGGTATCCCAGAGCGATAATCTGTCAGTAGAATTAGGTTTGTCGGTTAAATTAAAGAAGTCCCGTAGGGACGATATACTAATATACCGTCCCTACGGGACTTTCAACGCAAATATCTATGTTATTCTACTAATATATCATCCCTACGGGATTTACATTAACAGAAGATTATTCTCTGAATCAAATCCCAACTGCTTTTTTGAACTCTTCGTTATCCGGAGTAACTTTTGAGTTGAAGAAGTTGGTCAATTCGCCTTTTTCATTTACTACATACTTGCAGAAATTCCAGGTTGGCGCGCTGTCGTTCCAGCCGTTCAGGTCTTTGTGGCTCAACCACTGGTAAAGCGGGTGTTGGTCTTCACCTACTACGCTCACTTTCTCTAACATCTGGAAAGTAACGCCGTAGTTTTTCTGACAGAACTCGGCAATTTCTTCGCTTGTGCCTGGCTCTTGCGAACGGAAATTATTGGCCGGGATACCCAATACCACGATTTTATCGCCATATTTTTTGTGGAACGCCTGCCAGTCGGCATACTGTGGGGTAAAACCACATTTAGAGGCCACATTTAACACGACTACTTTTTTGCCTTTGTAACGGCTGAAATCAATAGTTTTTTTGCCGTCAAGCGATTTCAACGTGTAATCATAGAACGAACCTTTGGCTACTGCCGATGCAGGGCGGCTTAATTCTGTTTCAGATAGAACATTGTTTACAGCAACAAAACTCATGGCACCTATAAGGGTAACCACTGCTGCTGCGGCTAAAATGAGGGTCTTTTTCATTTTAATTGATTGGTTTGATTGAAAGTTTCAGGTATTACATTCTGTTGGGTACTTCTATGCCTAATAACGCAGTTGCCTTACGAATTGTTTCTGAAACTGCTTTTATTAATGCCAGCCTGAAAAGCTGTTTGTCGGTGTCGGGTTCGTTCATGATAGATATACCCGCATAAAAGTGGTTGAATGTCTTGGCCAGGTCGTAGGTATAGCTGGCTATAACCGACGGCGAATACTCATTACCAGCCTTTTGCAATGCTGCCGGGTATTCGTTCAGTACAAAAATCAGGTCGGCTTCGGCCTTTTCTATGGCCACATTTTTTACGCTGTTGCCCACGGTTATACCCTGCGATGCCGCCTTGCGCAAAATAGAGCAGATACGCGCGTGGGTGTACTGAATAAACGGCCCTGTGTTACCCTGAAAATCGATAGATTCGGCCGGGTTAAAAAGCATTTTTTTCTTGGGCTCTACTTTCAGCAAAAAGTATTTCAAAGCGCCCAGGGCAATCATGCTGAACAGGCTGTCGGCCTCTTCTTTGCTGAAATCATCAATCTTGCCACGTTCGCGCGTGGTAACCTCGGCGGTGGCAATCATTTCAGCCACCAGATCATCGGCATCTACCACCGTTCCTTCACGAGACTTCATCTTGCCCGATGGCAGGTCAACCATGCCGTAACTCAGGTGATAACAGCCATCGGCATAGCTGCGGCCCAGTTTTTTCATGATGGCAAACAACACCTGAAAGTGGTAGTCTTGCTCGTTACCCACCACCCATATCGACTTATTGTTGCTGTAGTCCTGAAACTTCAGGTCGGTGGTGCCTAAATCCTGCGTAATGTACACAGAAGTACCATCTGCACGCAGCACCAGTTTTTCGTCGAGCCCTTCTTCTTTCAGGTCAATCCATACGCTACCGTTTTCTTTTTTGAAGAAAATGCCCTTAGCCAGCCCTTCTTCTACTATATCTTTACCCAGCAGGTAGGTGTTAGACTCATAATAGGTTTTGTCAAACGACACCCCAATTTTCTGATACGTTTCGTTGAAGCCCGCAAAAACCCAGTCGTTCATTTTTCGCCACAGGGCCAGGGTTTCTTCATCGCCTTCTTCCCATTTAATGAGCATCTCCTGCACGGCTTTTATTGCCGGTGCGTTTTTCTTGGCTTCTTCCTCTGTCATGCCCTGTTGAACAAGGGTCTCAATTTCAGATTTGTAGTGTTTGTCGAAAATGACATAATACTTGCCCGCCAGGTGGTCGCCTTTTAATCCTGCCGACTCCGGCGTTTCGCCGTTGCCAAACTGCTGATACGCCCACATAGATTTGCATATATGCACGCCGCGGTCGTTTACCAGGCAGGTTTTTACTACATTATAACCGTTGGCTTCCAGAATTTTAGAGACCGAGTAGCCCAGAAAATTGTTTCTTAAATGCCCCAGATGCAGCGGTTTGTTGGTATTGGGCGACGAGTACTCAACCATGACCGACTGATTGTTTTGGGGTAACACGCCAAAGGTGCTGTCGGCCAGTATGGCGTTCAGGGTGTCAAACCATACGTCGTCGGCCAATACCAGATTCAGGTATCCCTGTACAACATTATAGGCTTTTATATAATTGGTACTTGTTTTCAGGTATTCTCCCAGGGCGTTGGCAATATCAGCAGGGCTTTTGCGCAGTTGTTTCACTAACGGAAAAACCACGTAAGTGTAATTGCCCTCAAAGTCGGCCTTGGTGGGTTGCAGCGTTACTTCTTCTTCAACCTGAAACAATGCAGATAATGCCTGCGCAATAGCAGTTTTTAATGATGATTCGATATTCATAAATTGTACTTGGATGGTTCAGCCATGCGACAGTGCGCTGGTTACGGAACCGCAAAAGTATGATTTTTTTGGCAGAAATGTTGGTAAAATATCAGGAAATGGTTTTGCCTGATGAATTGCGGTTTCATACCAAATGGGTATAAATGTTTAAGAAACCGATTCAAATAATTAATTGAGGTATTTTCTATAATAAACGATTTGATTTATATTTGGCTAAAACCTACTGATTCTGCGGTCTGATAAATAATGAAACAAAAAAGAATCTACGCTTTTCTGATTGATTTGCTGGTTATTGCGGTGCCATCAACACTGTTGATGGTGCTGAGCGTTTTTATGCTCCGGCAAGATTTTCTGCCCGCCTTTTATGGTTCGCTGGCGTTGGCTGCCTTGCTGCTTTTTCTGAAAGACCTGCCCTTTGGGCGCAGCCCCGGCAAGTATTTTCTGGGGCTTGAAATCAGCAATGGCGCATCTGCACTGAGGCGCGTCTGCCGGAACATTACCCTGATTGCCTTACCAATTGAAGCACTGGCGTTTCTGATATACGGTAAACGCCTGGGCGACGTACTATTTAAAACCAACGTGGTAGCCGACGAAACCAGTAGCTTTAACAAATTTACAGAGTTGCTGGCCGGTGTATTTATTGTTTTAATGCTGGTGTTTTTGCAGTTGCGGAACCTGGTTGGGTATTACATACGCCAGAGGCAGGAGTACATCGTGGCTGAAGCCTTTATTTATGGTAATCAGGCCATCCGCCAAAAAACAGGCGAGGTGGTTAAACTAAGCAAAGTACCTGATTTTAACTTCAGAAAACGCAACGGACAGACAGAACTGACTATTGAATTAAAGGTTTATGGACAAAAAGAAAATGCCGATCTGGCCATCAACCTGATAAAAAAGGATGGTGGCCAATGGGTAGTGAACGATTATGAGATTATGGAAAAAGAATAATTGCACAGATATTGTATATATTTGTTGCCGGATGATTATCTCTCTGTACTATTCATACAAATCTGACATCTAATCTGAAATATAGCTATGGGCAATAAGTCATCTCCGAACGCATCCGATGATTCAAATTTATCTGTTCAGCTTGATTTCCAACAGACTGTTAACAACTTTTTCATGCAGGCATCTGGTATTTTTTGTGTGCTTAAAGGCACAGATTACGTATTTGAACTGGCAAATCCTTCTTTTTTACGGTTTTTTGGTCAGCGCGAAGTGATAGGCAAAAAGCTGGGCGTGGTAATGCCCGAATTAACGAAAGAAGTTTTTGAGAGCGTTCTCAATAAAGTGTATTCAACCGGTGTAACGCATACTGATGCTGCAATGCGCTTTCTATTCAGCCAGCCCGGCCGTGAGCCAAAAGAGGCCTTTGCCAATTTAACGTTTCAGCCGCTTCAGAACGTGAATGAAGAAGTGATAGGAATCATCATTTCCGGTTATGAGGTAACAGAGCAGATATTGGCGCGCCTGAAAGTGGAAGAACTGGAAGAACGCATGCGCCTGGCAGTTGATATAAGCAATATTGGTATTTATGATTATAATATACTGACAAAAGAGGTGGTGTCGTCTGACATCATGAATAAAATATTTGGTATTAACCCGGGGATGCCCCCAAAGGGATACGCCGAAATGATTGACGAGGCCGATATGCTGAAGCTGAAAGAAATGTTTGGCAAAGCGCTTGAAACAGGCCAGTTTGACTACCAGTTCAGAATGAGAATGAACAGCGGCGAGCAGAAGTGGATACAGACAACGGCCAAGGTGTTTTATAATGACGGGGGCCAGCCTGTAAGAATGCTGGGTACTCTGAAAGACATTACAGAAAGCCGGGTGGCAGAAGAAAAAATGGCAACCCTGGCAGCCATTGTGGAGTCGTCGGAAGATTTGATTCTCAGCAAGGGTCTTGATGGCATTGTTACGAGCTGGAATGCCGCCGGTGAGCGCATTATGGGTTATAAGGCTGAAGAAATGATAGGCCAGCATGTGTCGAAACTGATACCAGCCAACCGCCTGCAGGAAGAAGACGAGATTATCAGCCGATTGAAAAAAGGCGAGCGGATAGAACATTTTGAAACCGAGCGTATCAGAAAAGACGGCCGGAAAATAGATATTTCGCTTACGATATCGCCCGTAAAAAATACACGCGGAGAAATTATCGGGGCCTCTAAAATTGCCCGCGACATAACCAACCAGAAGAGCACCAAAAGGCTGGTGTCTGAAAACGAAGAGCGTTTAAAGATAGTATTGAAAGCCAGTGAACTGGGCACCTGGGAACTGAACCTGAACACGGGTGAGATCTGGGCTTCTGAAAGATACCTGCAGATTTTCGGGTATGAGTCTGCCGGCGATTTGATGCATGAAGACTTTATCAAACACCTTTACCCGGATGATTTGCCTGTAAGAGAAAAGGCCTTTAAAACAGCTACTGAAACTGGTGTGTTGCATTATGTTTCGAGGCTGATACGTACCGATAAAAGCATCCGTTGGTTTGAGGCCCGCGGCACGGTGCTGTATAATGAGGCGAACGAACCTTATAAAATGCTGGGGACCATCAGAGACATGACCACTGAAATGAACTACCGCCGCGAACTGGAAACCAGAGAGCAGAAGTTTAGTTTACTGGCCGACTCTATGCCACAGCATATCTGGACGAGCGACCCCGAAGGCAACATGAATTATTTTAACCAGGCCATGTACGACTTCTCGGGTATGACCAAAGACCAACTGGGCCTGCAAGGCTGGCTGGGGCTTTTGTGTGCTGAGGAAAAAGAAACCAACCGCCAGCTATGGCTGCAAGCCGTAAAAGAAGGAGAGCTGTTTAAAATGGAACACCGTTTCAGAAGGCATGACGGCCAGTACCGCTGGCAGCTGAGCCGCGCGCTGCCACAGAAAGACGAAGATGGTAATATAGTGATGTGGGTAGGTACCAGTACCGACGTGCACGACTGGAAGGTTTTTACCGACCAACTGGAAGAGCAGGTAAAACAAAGAACAAAAGAGCTGCAGGAATCGAATGAAGAACTAAGCAAGCTGAATAACGAACTGGCGCAGTTTGCCTATGTAGCCAGCCATGATTTGCAGGAGCCCCTCAGAAAAATACAGACGTTTTCGGCGCGGATACAGGAAATCGAAAAAGACAGGCTGTCTGACAAAGGCAAGGATTACTTTATGCGCCTGCAGAATGCCTCCAGACGTATGCAGCAACTGATACTCGACCTGCTGGCTTACTCAAGGGCCAATACGGCTGCAAGGCATTATGAGCCTGTTGAACTGGCCTCACTTACTGATGGCATACTTGAACAGCTGAAAGACACCATTCAACAAAAGAATGCGGTAGTAGAGGTGCTAAATATGCCAAATATGAACGTGGTGAGGTATCAGTTTGAGCAGCTTTTTACCAATTTATTTACCAACGCCCTTAAGTTTTCTAAAACTGATGAACAACCCCGCATAAGTATTACCTGTGAGGTACTACCGGGCCGCGGAATCAGTATTTCGGGTATAGACCCTCAACAGAGCTATTATCATTTTTCAATAACCGACAACGGCATTGGCTTTGAGCCTGAATATAACGAGGCCATTTTTCAGGTATTTAAACGCCTGCACGGTAAAGATGAGTACCCCGGAACGGGAATCGGACTGGCGATAGTTAAAAAAATTGTAGAAAACCACTCCGGGTTTATAACCGCCAGCGGCGAGTTGGGTAAAGGCGCCCGGTTTGATATGTATTTTCCGGTAGGGGAGTAATAATTCTGAACTTTGATTTAGCGGTAAGCCGCCGCGGCTGATTGCTAAATCAAAGTTCAGAAACGCTGTTTACTTCAATCTTGTACCTTCAACCTCTATCATATCCATCAGTTTGCCTACAAAGTGATCGTCGTCTTTTTTGGTGATAACCATTGTCAGGTCATATCCACCTGCCGAAAAGGCTGCAAACAACTCTTCACCTTTTATTTCAACTGAGGTCATGTTGGCTACTTCTTTGGTTTCAGGGTTGGTAACTTTGCCAATAATTTTGCCGTCTACTACCTCAAAACTCATTGGCAGTTTCACGTCGCCCTGTGGGGTGCCTTTTACAAGTACTTCCCAGTTGCCTGTAAAGAAATTGGTTGTTGCAGGTGCCTGCGCATTAGCCAGCGATACCGCGGCTATTAATAAAACAAATGTTAGAATAGATTTCATAGGGTAAATAGGGAATTAGTGAATTAGTGAGTGAATGAGCGATTTAGTGAATTAGTGAATTAGTGAATTAGTGAATTAGTGATTGAGTGAGTGAATGAGCGATTTAGTGAATTAGTGAATTAGTGAATGAATTTTTGATTGATGGGGCGCCGTTGCAGTGAATTAGCGGAACGCCGCCCGCTCATTCTCTAATTCACTAATACACTCATTCACTAATTAATTTTGCTCGCTGAGTTTAAATTCCAGTCCGGTTACAATCATCAGGGTGCCGTTTTCAGATTTCGGGTTTACGTACACCACGTAGATGTCGTGCAGGCCTTCTACCTTGCTTATCGGTACTTTCAGAATGTTAGGGGTCATGCTCATTTGATCAGATGGCTCAAGGAAGGCCGACTCACCCACCAGCTTGCCTTTGGGGCTGTCGAGACGTAACTCAACTTTGCCACCCAACGCGTTAACCTGTGGTTTAGGGGCCATTGCCTGAATCTGCAATTCGGTAATGCCGCTCAGGTCTACTTTGTTAAGCACCATGTATGCGCCAGACTTGGCAGGCATAGCCAGGTTACGCCCACTGAACGACATCTTGTTTACGTCTTCATATTTATCAAAATCGTGCGCACCCAAAGTGGCATTTCTAAGCGTAAAAGTCTGCTCTGATTTTAACGATGGCAAGCCGTTGGCACCCTGGTCTTCGTAGGCTGCTCTTACAATATACACGCCTTTGCCTTTGTCGTTAGCAGGTAGTTTGGCTGTGTAAGTGCCTTGCAGCGGCAACGATTTTGCTTTTGGTTTTTCGTTGGCCAGGTTCAGGATGTACTTCACCATTTCTCCGGCATCGGCTGCTGAAAGCTGCGGGTGGCCACTCATTGGGGTTTCGCCCCACACGCCACCACCACCGCTGATAATCTTCTTGGCCAGGCGGTCGGCTGCATCTTTGTCGCCTTTATACTTGGCAGCTACGTCGCGATAAGCTGGCCCGATAGATTTTTTCTCTACACTGTGGCAGGCTTTACAGTCGCTGGCTTCTATCAGTCTTTTACCAGCTACAAATGCCGCGCTGGCATCAGCCGAACGGTGGCCTTGTGCAATGGCAACTTTATCAAATCCTTCAGGCAGGTAGTCAATGCTTACGGCCACGTTTTCGGCATCAATGCCTTTGCCGAGCGTGCCATCCTCTTTATCTTTTACCTTGATGTCGTAGTCGAAAGATTTATTGGCAACATAGAAAGACCTGTTACCTTTTTGCATATCGAAGCTCAATACCGGAGGCTCGTTACCGGCTATGATTTCTAACGACTGCGCGTTTGTGCCGCCTTTGCCATCATTAACAGTAAGGGTGGCTTTATAAATGCCCGGCTTGGTGAGCGTCAATGCGGCATCTGGCGTGCTGATAACCTTATTGAAACCATTTTTTGAAGTAATTTGCCAGCTGTATTTCAGGGCGTCGCCGTCGGCATCGGTTGAGCCTTTAGAGCTTAATTTCAGGTTGAAAGGCACCGCGCCACCCAGCTGATTAGCAGCTACGGCAATTTGCGGTTTGCGGTTGCCACCGTTGTATTCAATGCGAATCAGGCGGGCGTCATCATTACCGGTAAACCAGCCCGAGCCGTATTCAAGCATGTATAAGTCGCCGTTTTCGGCAAACTCCATGTCCATCGGGTTGTTGAATTTATAGCTGGGCATAAAACGCTCCATCGATACATAATTGCCGTCTTTGTCCATCGTTACGGCCATTATCCAGCCGCGCATCCATTCATAAATAAACAATTTGCCATCATAATATTTAGGAAACGCGCGTTGAGCGGTTTTGAAATTGTCTGAATAAAACACCGGCCCGGCCATGGCGTTTCTACCACCGCTACCCACCAGCGGAAACTCTGGCGAAGCCCCATAAGGATACCAGATGAAAGCCTTTTGCGCCGGAGGCAGTACTTTCAGACCCGTGTTGCTGGGTGAAGTATTGGTAGGGGCGTTTACGTCCCATTTCTCTAATGATTTTTTGTTTTCAAAGTCATACTTATTGTAAGCTTTGTTGTCGCCCACAAAGTGTGGCCAGCCAAAGTTACCCGGTTTGCGTGCCTGGCCAACTTCGTCGTGCCCTGCGGGGCCGCGGTCGTCGGCAGGTTTAGCGGCATCGGGGCCTACTTCGCCCCAGTAAACAAATCCGGTTTTGTTATCAACCGAAATTCTGAAAGGGTTACGGTGGCCCATGGTATATATTTCAGGGCGCGTACCGGCTGTGCCTTTCGGGAAAAGGTTGCCTTCCGGAATGGTGTAGCCACCCTCAGGCGTAGGTTTTATTCTGATGATTTTACCTCTCAGGTCGTTGGTGTTGGCCGATGATTTCTGCGCATCCCATGATTCCCTGCCCGGTCTTTCGTCGCTCGGGCTGTAGCCGTTCGAGCCATGCGGGTTGGTGTTGTCGCCGGTTGAAAGATACAGGTTTCCGGCTTTGTCCCAGGCAATAGAACCCCCGGTGTGGCAGCATTCTTCGCGTTGGGTGGGTATTTCAAGCAATACTTTTTTAGACGAAAGCACCAGCTCATCACCTTTCAGCTCATAGCGGGTCAGAATGTTCTTCGATTCCTCCGGTATTGAGTAGTACAGGTAAATCCAGTGGTTTTGCGCAAAGTTGGGGTCTTTGTTAAGGCCCATCAGCCCGTCTTCACCCATTGATTCCTTGCCTTCTTTGCTTTTGTACTTGATGCTTACAGGTATAGAAGCAATGGTTTTCAGTTGTTTGGTTTTAGTGTTATACAGTTTCACGTCTCCCTTGCGCTCAATGAACAGCACACGGCCGTCGTTCAATACGCTCAGCTCCATTGGTTCGTTCAATTTTTCTTCAAGCACTACTTTGGTAAAGCGGTTTTCTTCAGGGCGTGCATTGGCGTAATTTAAAGGCTTGGGGTTTGGCCCTCCCATAGCGTAATTGATACCTGCATACAGGTGATTAAGAAACAGAGGCTCGGCGTAGGTTTCGTCTGTATGCCCCATGGCAGTGTAGAACGACCGGCCACCGTCAAACTCCTGATACCAGCTCATCGGGTGGTAGTCGGGGTTTTTGCCTCCCTGATACGTTTTTTCGTCAATGGTCAGCAATACGTTGATTTTGGGCGAAATATTTTTGAAGCTGTAAAACTCGTCGCTTCTTTCAAACTCGTCGGGCATGCCCTGGGTAGCCCAGTGGTTTTTTTGTACAACGGTATATTTACCTTTTTGTACGTTGCTGGGCACCATGGGGTGGTCCAGAAAGTAAGCGCCTGCCAGTTTACCATACCAGGGCCATTCGTACTCGGTGTCGGTAGCTGCGTGTACACCTACATAACCGCCACCGGCCTGAATGTACCGTTCAAAAGTGGCTTGTTGCTTGTCGTTCAGTACGTCGCCGGTGGTGTTCAGAAACAAAACGGCGTTATACTTTTTAATATCGGTTTCATTAAAAGCCTCGGCGTCTTCAGTAAAAGTTACGGCAAAGCCTTTTTCGGCTGCCATTTTGGCCAGTGCTTTTTTGCCTGCATCAATAGACGCGTGCCTGAAAGAGGCTGTTTTGCTGAATACCAGCAGTTGCGGCTTTTTTACCTGTGCCTGTACCAGACCATACGACAGCAGCAGGGTTAACAATAAGCTGATTGTTTTGTTAGATTTCATCAAAGTAAAATAAATTGTTTACGGGTGTAAAGTAATGGCTTTGAGGCAGAAGCGCAAGGCGCCTGTTGCGGCGTAAATGCACTCTTCCGGATACAAATGTGTGTACTTAAATAATAGAAAACAAGAATATTGTCTAATTTTTAGACAATAATGAAATTTTGACTAATATTGTACCCAAAACAGAATAAATAGTACGCGTTTTAGAAAAGTGGTTAAAACTAAGCACAAAGTTTTAACGGGCAGATAAACCCCCACAGCAATCATGGAATTATTTAACAAGAGAGAATTTATAGAGCAGGTTTCTGTTGATTGTGTCATTTTTGGGTTTTATGACAGGCAGCTAAGGGTATTGTTGCCCCGGCTGAAAAATATGGATATATGGATGGTGCCGGGTGGTTTTGTTAGGCAAAATGAAAGTCTGGACAGCGCAGCGTTACGGATTCTGGCAGAGCGAACCGGAATAAAAGATATTTATCTGGAGCAGTTTGGTGTGTTTGGCAGCCTGGAGCGGTCGTCTCCGGAACTGATGCGGCAGGTAATAGAACTCATAAAAGGGGGTCTGGGAGAAGGTGAAGTGCTGTCTGAAGACTTGGAATGGCTGCAACGCCGGTTTATATCTATTGGATACTATGCGCTGGTAGATATTCATCGGGTAGTGCCTCTTTGCTCTGGGCTTGACGAAACCTGCCAGTGGTATGATATGAAAGACCTGCCCCGGCTGGCATTTGACCACGCCGATATTATAATGAAAGCCCTTGAAAGCCTGCGCCTGATGCTGAATTACAAGCTGATAGGGTTTAATCTGCTGCCTGAAACGTTTACCATGAAAGAGGTGCAGGATTTATACGAAACGATATTGGACAGGCCTTTCCGGAGAAATAATTTCCAGAAAATGATTCTCGACCTGGATATTCTGGAACGTCTGGAAAAGAAATTTACCGGAGCAGCCAATAAGGCTCCTTATTTGTATCGGTTTAAAAGTCTTGAAAAAATCGCGGATTAGTGAATGGCGAATTAGTGAATGGCGGATTAGTGAATGGCGAATTAGTGAATGGCGAATTAGTGAATGGCGAATTAGTGAATAGCGGATTAGTAAATGGCGAATTAGTGAATAGCGGATTAGTGAATAGCGGATTAGTGAATGGCGAATTAGTGAATGGCGGATTAGTGAATGGCGGATTAGTGAAGTTTTGCTGAAATAATTTAGCTCAGTCATTTCGTAGAGGTGCACTGCGGTGCCTCTTCAGAGGTAAATCTGATTCATTGAATTATTACTCGTAGTGCATTTAATAAGCATACACAAATAGACCTCAAATTAGCACTAATCAAAGATTGTTGAATTTAATCAGTTAACCTTCCATTCAAACGGAATCCCGTAGGGATGGTATATCAGTAGAGGTAGATTTGGCTTATAGCTGCGTATCCCGTCAGGGATAATATATTTATTGTTGAGTAGATAATATATCGTCCCGATGGGACTTTATACGTGTATGAGCAATATTTTCTACCGATATACCATCCCTACGGGATACCCAATCTTCCAAAAAACGCAGAACCAATCTAAAAGCAATCCCAAACAAGTGCAGATTCATTTCTGAATCAAAAGACTTGAAGATGTTGAACTGAATGTTTCAATCAAAACCTTTAGAATATTTATTGGCAGCTTATATTCTCCGATTCCAAATGCACTACGGTTTGAATTATTGTCAATTCTAATGGCTAAGAAGACTGGTTATATAAATTAAATCATTCAGAGAAGTTTTACTTGGTGCGCATATTCCCCGGAAGCCGCAAGCATTTCGGCTCTACCAAAAAACTGTTAATTATTCGCCATTCTGCATTTCCCTAAATCTTCTTACTCCTCAACCGTAGCGAATTGGTAATCACTGATACTGAGCTGAAGCTCATGGCGGCGGCGGCTATCATGGGCGATAACAGCACCCCGAAGAACGGATACAGCAAACCGGCGGCCACGGGGATACCCAGTGCATTGTAAAAGAAGGCAAAAAACAGGTTCTGGCGGATGTTTTTCATCACGGCATGGCTCAGTTTTTTGGCTTTCACTATCCCTTGTAAATCCCCTTTTACCAATGTGATGCGGGCGCTTTCAATGGCTACGTCGGTGCCTGTGCCCATAGCAATACCAATGTTGGCTTGTACCAGTGCGGGGGCATCGTTAATGCCGTCGCCGGCCATAGCTACTATTTTGCCTGATTGTTGCAGCCGTTTTATTTCATTCAGTTTATCTTGCGGCAGGCACGATGCCCTGAAATTTGTCAGGTTCAACTCTCGGGCTACGGCAGCAGCGGTGTTTTCGTTGTCGCCGGTAAGCATCATTACTTCCATGCCACCGTCAATCAATTCGGCAACAGCCGCTTTGCTACCAGGTTTTATGGCATCTGCAATGCTTACAAAACCTATTACCACAGCGTCTACAGCAATATAAGAAACGGTTTTGCCTTGTTTTTGCTCTTCAATAATAGACTGCTCTATGTCAGGGTGAATTTGCGCCCTTATGGTCGTCATCAAGGCTTTGTTGCCTAATGCTATTTTTTTGCCCTCAACGGTTCCGGTTACGCCTTTGCCCGTTATGGCCTCAAAGTCTTTAGCCTGCGGCCATGAAACGTTTTTATTTCTGGCAAAGTTAACTACAGCCTGTGCCAAGGGATGCTCGCTGTTCTGGTTTAGAGCGGCAATGTAGGCTAATGCCTGGGTTTCGTCAAATTGTTTAGTAAAGACGCGTTCTACTGATGGTTTGCCCTCGGTTATGGTGCCGGTTTTATCTATAATCAGCACATTTACCCGCGCCATTGCCTCAAGGGCTTCGGCGTTTTTAATTAATATACCAGACTGCGCGCCTTTGCCCACACCAACCATAACCGACATGGGCGTGGCCAGGCCTAATGCACAGGGGCAGGCAATAATAAGCACGGCCACAGCATTAATAAAACCATAAACCGCCCCGGGCGCTGGGCCCCATTTGAGCCACATAAAATAGGTTATTACCGCCGCCAGAATAACCGTTGGTACAAAGTATCTGGATATGGTATCGGCCAGTTTCTGAATGGGGGCTTTAGAGCGGCTGGCCGTGTTTACCATCGCAATTATTTGTGCCAGCAGGGTTTCAGACCCCACTTTTTCGGCTACCATAATGAAAGATTTATTGCCGTTAATGGTGCCGGATGTAACGGCATCGCCCTCTTTTTTATCTGCCGGAATCGGCTCTCCGGTAATCATAGACTCATCAATGCTGCTTTCGCCTTCTGTTATTTTTCCGTCGACCGGTATTTTGTCGCCGGGTTTAATTCTTAGCAAGTCGCCGGGCTGAATGGCGTGTATCGATACTTTTTCGTCTTTGCCGTTGCGCACCAGCGTGGCATCGGTTGGGCTTAGTTTCAGTAATTCTTTAACGGCCGAGCTGGTTTGAGTATGGGCTTTGGCTTCCATCAGCTGCCCCAGCAGCGCAAGCGTCAGAATAACGGTGGCAGCCTCAAAATAAAGCGGCACCGACCCGTGTTCAGTTCTGAATTCAGGTGGGAAGATGCCAGGCGATATTACCCCGGTAACACTAAACACAAAGGCAACCGCCGTGCCCAGCGCAATGAGCGTAAACATATTCAGGTTGCCTGATGTAACAGACCGCCAGCCTCTTTCAAAAAACAGCCATCCGGCATAAAAAATAACCGGAAGCGACAGCCCCATTTGCAGCCAGTTCCAGTACCGGGCGTCCATCAGTTGCAGCAGTGGGTTATGGGGTATCATCTCAATCATGGCTATCAGAAAAATGGGCAGCGTAAAGGCGGTAGCCACTATCATTTTTTTGCGCAGGTCATGATACACCGCGTTATCGTTGGTTTCTGAGGGCATTAGCGGCACCAGGTCCATGCCGCACTTCGGGCAGGCACCGGGGGTGTTGCTGAACACCTCCGGGTGCATAGGGCAGGTATATTGGCTGGGGACGGCCAGTTCGGGCAGTTTTTCCAGATTCATGCCGCAAACCGGGCAGTTGCCGGGTGCGTTATAGGCTTTGTCGCCCTCGCAGTGCATAGGGCAGTAATAAGTGCCTTTGCTGCTAGGCGTCAGAGGAGTAGAGCTAGCCGGACTATGATGTGCAGCATGCTGATGATTGGCTGAATGCCCCCCATGCACCTTCGTGTTTTGAGGGGTGTTTTCGGTGCTGATGGTGTATTTACCTGCTTTTGATAATGCCGCCTGAAGCACTGGCAAAGCAATATGCTTTTGCATACTGATTACGGCCTGGGGTGGGTCAAGACTCACCGTTGCCTGTACGCCTTCAAGGCTATTGAGGGTTTTCTCTACCTTTGTGCGGCAGCCGTCGCATGACATGCCCTGTATAAAGTAAGTATGTGTCAAGGGAGTAAATCTGTTTAAGAAGGCAAGCGCAACGCATCTGCTTGTCTTGAAGAGAAGAAAACAACGCACTATTGCCTATATAACACCAAAAATAGGGATGATTGTTTAGCAGGAATATGAGAAATGTCAGGAATGGGGATGATTTAGAGAATTGTCGATTTTCAATTTCGGATGGTCAAATGGAAAACTATTGAGCAAATAGAAGACGAGGGGTTAGAATTGTGTTACATAGTGTCTTTTTTGTGAACATTGTGGCAATTAGAATTGGGCGAAATGTAATACCATCAGGTGGTTTTTGGGCATAGCTATACAGCCTCAGATTTACGAGGTGTAATGGGTTTCAAAAAAATATCGGCAGGTTCATCCGCCAGTCGGAGGTCAGAATTGTTCTTACGGTTTCTACGTATTCATGAAAGTTAATGGGCTTGGTAAGAAACAGATTGGCCCCTGCCTGGTAGGCGCTTTCTTTAATGATGGGGTCCTGGCTGCTGGTGAGTATCACCGAATAAGTGTTGCTGAGGGTCTGGTCTTTCCTGATTTCTTTCAGGCACTCAATGCCGTTCTTTTTGGGCATGTTAATGTCCAGAATCACAATATTATAGTTGGGGGCATCGGGCGACCTCAACGTTTTCATTAATTCGTAGCCGTCACTTACCACGGTGAGTGTGGTGGGTATATTCACTTCTTCCAGTGCGTTATTGAAAATATCCTGATAATCCTTATCGTCTTCGGCCAGAATAACATTTAATGAAACGTGCATCCTTTTTTTAATTAAGTAATGAAAATGGTACTTACGGGAAATTTTTAAAACTCGGCCTGAGGTACTCTAAACCAATAACCAAGGGTAATTTCAGATAAAACTGAATTTTAGTGATTTAGCCACTATCTCTTTTTTGAAGGTCTGTTGTGGTATTATAACAATAGGCAAAACAGGCAGCCGGTTTGACTATACTAAGATTGACTTTGTGTTGCTGATTTAGTATTCTGCTACAAATTAGAATCAAATTTTATTAAAGCAAGCATTTATGTGCTTTTTTTAACAATGTTTTAATGAAAGCACAAAAATCTGTTAAATAATTTCGGTTTATGAGTAAAATAGTGTTGGCGATGCACCTTGCACCTGCCCCGCGACACTGCATTTGTATTTATAACGGTTTTTGTTGCCTTTTATGTATTAATATCAGCAAATGGGTAAAAAATAACCGCCACATTCGGGGTTTTGCTCTACATTTGCAAAAAGTTGCTTGCAGCGTGTGTTTCGGGCTTTATTATTAATTTTTTTTGAAGGCAGTATATCATGAAAGAAAAAGCCATCAGGGCCACGTATTTCAGTATTTTTGGCAATATAGCCCTGGCAATTATTAAATGGCTGGCCGGATTTTTCGGCAATTCTTATGCCCTAATTGCAGATGCTATTGAGTCGACAACCGATATTTTTGCGTCTATTCTGGTGCTGATGGGTATAAAATATGCCAGCAGACCTGCCGACGATAATCACCCGTACGGGCATGGGCGCATAGAACCGCTGGTTACGTTTCTGGTGGTGGGTTTTCTGATTATGTCGGCCACGTTGATAGCCCATGAGAGTATCAACAATATCAGAACGCCTCATCATTTGCCTAAAGCCTGGACACTGATAGTGCTTGGGGTAATTATTTTATGGAAAGAGTTATCTTACCAGATTGTGATGAAAAAAAGCCGCGAGACCAACAGCTCGTCGTTAAGGGCTGATGCCTGGCACCACCGAAGCGACGCCATTACTTCTATTGCGGCTTTTATTGGTATTACTGTTGCACTGATTATGGGTAAGGGCTATGAGTCGGCAGATGATTGGGCGGCACTTTTTGCATCTGGATTCATTTTGTATAACTGCTACCTGATTGTAAGACCTGCGCTGGGTGAAATAATGGACGAAAACCTGTATGATGATGTAATTGCGGCTATCAGATTGAAATCGATGGAGGTAGACGGGGTTATTGAAACCGAAAAATGTTATGTTCGCAAGGCGGGTATGAAGTATCATGTAGACCTGCACGTTATTGTAGATGCCCACATGACCGTGCGAGAAGGACACGCCGTGGCACACCGACTGAAAGATTATCTGCAAGCCGAAATGCCGGAGCTTGACCAGATTCTGATACACGTAGAACCGCATGAATGAGAACGATTAGTGAATGAGTGAATGAGCGGGCGGCGTTCCGCTGAATTAGTGAATGAGCGGGCGGCGTTCCGCTGAATTAGTGAATGGTGAATTAGTGAATGAGTGAATGGTGAATGAGTGATTGAGCGAATTAGTGATTGAGTGGCTGGCGTTCCGGTGAATGAACGATTTAGTGAATGGTGATTTAGTGAATGGGTGAATTAGCGGCTGGCGTTGCGGTCAATGAGTGTGCCGTTGTTTTGGTAAATTAGATTTAATGTTTTTGGCTTGGTAGATTACGGCTTTATAAAAATTCAGGTTTATTTGCAGGCGCAATTATTCGTTTCGTACTGAAATATAGGCTACGCCATAAAAGAAGTTTTCTGATTTGACCATATCAGGGGTGAACCTTTCAAAACCAATAACAAAACTGATGCTTTTTGAGGTTTTAAACAAAATTGGCAGATTTACTGAAAGTGAGGCCGCATTTATTGCCTCAAAAATGGTTGCCCGTCAGTATAAGAAAAACCAGTGGCTTTTGGCGGAGGGTATCATTTGCCGAAGTATTTCATTGGTGGTGTCGGGGGCGGCTTATCAGTTTACTTTGAATGATATTGACGAAAACATCATTGACCTGTATATGGCAAACGACTGGGTGATGAACTACACCAGCTTTGTAGGGCAGAAACCATCAGCCACTTGTATAAAAGCTCACACCGACTGCGAGGTGCTTGAGATGTCTATTCACGCAGCGCATGAATTAATCGGTATGTCGCCGGTTTTCTTCCAACTCGGTAAGGTGCTTGAGCAGGCCCTGGCCCGCAATCATTATTTTGATAACACCCTTACACCGCTGCAAAAATATAATCATCTGCTCAGCACAAGGCCTCAATTGTTGCAGCAGTTTCCGCTCAAAATGATAGCCTCTTACCTGAAAATGACACCCGAAACACTCAGCAGGGTGAGAAGTATTTATTAGCCCATTGTTTTTCTTGATTTGAATCAAGTGATGTTTTGCTGACATCGCTGCAATTTTGTGCGCATCTTCAAAAAAATCATTATGAACAACCAATTCAGACAAACATCTGCTTTCATGTTATTTATGGGGGCCTTTCTGGCCGCCGCTACCATGATTCACCACCCCACCGGTGGCAGCATGGAGTATATCATACATGTAAAAAAAGTTATTGTGTTTACACATGCCCTTGCTATTGCCTGTATGCCTTTTATAGGTTTTGGCGCATGGGGGCTATCGGTGCACCTGCAAACGCCGGGCCGATTGTCTATGCTGGGGTTTTGTGTTTTCAGCATTGGGCTTATGGGGGGCATCATTGCAGCCGCATTTAACGGTTTTGTTATGCCCAATTTTGTAGAACACTACTACGGAACCAAAGCCAGCCGGGAAACCCTGGACATGATAGTGCATTATGGCTTTTATATCAATGCCGCTATGGCTTATCTGTTTATTGGGGGTACCACTTTTGCGGTAGGGGTATGGTCGGTGGTTATTCTGACAGCCAGCCCCTTGCCTAAATGGATTGGGTATTATGGATTATTGATTCTGGCCGCAGGACTTGCCGGTTTATTGCTGAAATTCAACTTTACCAGTGTTTGGGGTTTCAGCATATTTGTTTTCGGACTGATAAGCTGGCTGGTGCTGGCAGGGGTATTGATGTGGAGAAGGAAGAGCGATTGAGTGAATGAGCGATTGAGTGATTTAGTGAATTAGTGATTTAGTGAATTAGTGATTTAGTGAATGAGCGGGCGGCGTTCCGCTGAATGAGCGTGCGCCGTTGCGGTGATTTAGTGAATTAGCGGCCGCCGTTGCGGTGAATGGTGATTGAGCGAATGAGCGGGCGGCGTTGCGGTGAATGAATAATCGTGAATTAGCGAATTTTCCTTGTGGGTTATTGGATTACAAGCGCATTTATAAAAAAAAAGGGGTTTTCGTAAATAAATCCTCTCAATCACAAATTCACTAAATCACCGGAACGCCGGCCGCTCAATCACTAATTCACTCATTCCCCAATAAATGCGTATCTTTGTACACACAACAAACGGGAAAGCATGAAATTAACGGCTTTATTTAAGGATTTTTTTGAAAGCGAAAAAGCAGGCGGCCTTGTGCTGATAGCCTGTACGGTGGTTTCGCTCATACTGGCTAATTCGGGTATGGCAGAGGGCTATCAGCACCTTTGGCATAGCCAGATAGGTGGGCAGCCGCTGGAATACTGGATTAACGACGGGCTGATGACCATCTTTTTTTTGCTGATAGGCCTTGAACTTGAGCGTGAAATTTATCTGGGCGAATTGTCGGACATAAAAAATGCCATGCTACCTATTTTTGGCGCCATTGGCGGTATGCTGGTGCCGGCGGGTTTGTACCTGGCTTTTAATTTCGGTGGCAGTGCGCAGGCCGGGGCGGGTATCCCGATGGCTACCGACATTGCCTTTGCACTGGGTATTTTATCTTTATTGAATGATCGTGTACCGGCATCACTCAAGATTTTCCTGACGGCCCTGGCTGTTATTGACGACCTCGGCGCGATACTGGTTATTGCTATTTTCTATACCAAAACCCTGATGTGGGGTAACCTGCTTATTGCCCTGGGCATACTGGCTGTTTTATTTATTATGAACCGCCTGAAAGTAAGAAACCTGATACCGTACCTGATTGGCGCCGTAGCCATGTGGTATTTTATGCTGCACTCGGGCGTGCATGCCACTATTACTGGCGTACTGGTAGCATTTGCGCTGCCTTTCGGCAACGGCGACGAGAAGTCAACCTCTTATTTGCTGCAACATTTTCTACACAAACCGGTAGCATTTGTTATTCTTCCGGTGTTTGCGCTGGCCAATACAGCCATTAGTCTGGGCGGCAACCTGGGCGAAATGCTTACCCAGGCTTACAGCCTGGGCATAGCCGCAGGGCTTGTTATTGGTAAACCGCTGGGGATTTTTCTGCTGGTGTTTTTATCTGTCAAGCTGAAAATCTGCCGCCTGCCCGACGACCTCAGCTGGAAGTCGATTGGTGGCGTGGGTTTTCTGGGGGGCATAGGTTTTACGATGTCTATCTTCATAACCCTGCTTGCCTTTAATGATATCACCATTATTAACGAAGCCAAGTTTGTGATACTGCTGTCGTCGCTGGTGGCAGGGGCTATTGGTTATTTCTTTCTGAAATTGGTGCTGAAAGACCGCGTTACTGAATAACGTTGCTATTGGCCGCGTTGCGATACCAGCTTTTCGTTGGTAAGTTTTACAAATTTATATCCTTTGGCGCGTAGTACGGGTATGGCCATCTGCAATGCCTGTAACTCGTGCCATTGCGGGTGGTTGAAGTGCATAATTACAATGGCCCCCGGCCGTGCCTGGCTGATGATGGTCTGGCTGATAAGCTCCGGAGCCGCAAACGGAACGGCGTCGCCGCTGAGTACATCAAAGGCAACTACCTGCATACCCAGCTGATTGGCAATCCGGGCGCAGGTTTCGTCGGTATAGGCCGTAGCCGACCTGAAAAACCGGGGCCTTTTGCCAGTGAGTTTTTCTATTTTGCGCGAATTGAGCTCCATTTCGTCTATCACCTCCCCAACATTTTGGGTGGCAGCAATGCCATATTTTGTTTCGCCGTCAACCGAGCAAAGCCGGTGCAGCAGCCCATGATTACCGATTTCAAAAAGAGAATCAGCCGCCAACTGCCTGAAGGTAGCCAGGTTGTCGTCAATCCAGAGGCCGCTCACAAACAGGGTAGCAGGTATATGCTCTTTTTTTAGGTAAGCTATCAGGGGCGCGTTGTAATCATTGCTTTTACCTATACAGGCATCAAAAGTAAAGGCAATTACCTTGTTGGCGTCGGCCACATCTTCAAAAACA
This sequence comes from Emticicia sp. 21SJ11W-3, assembly GCF_024138715.1. GTDB lineage: Bacteria > Bacteroidota > Bacteroidia > Cytophagales > Spirosomataceae > Emticicia > Emticicia fluvialis. The sequence continues at coordinate 3,351,885 of NZ_CP092074.1, read as the reverse complement.
TCTTTAATAACCACGCCAAAGCGCCCCGGTGTGGCGTTATGAAATTCGCCCATTATCTGGTTCTTAAACCACAGGTAATCTGGGGTGTAGTAAGGCTGTAGTTTTGCTTTCAGCTTTGCATTTGGCCCTTTGGGCGGCTGTGCGCACAATGCCAGTGGCAGCAGCAAGCTTACTAATACGAGTGTTTTCATGATACAGGTTTTTGCCTTTGCTTTGCAAAAATGGCATACTTTGGTTAAAATCTGTTTAAAGTCTTATTAAAATAAAGCTAAATTGTGGTTTAACTTTACAAAATATACCCAAATTGCCAAATGATGCAGTAATTTAATAATTTGAGTATCTATAAACAGATGCCTATGGATTACCGGACTTACACGCCTGCCCCGAAACTAACCGGGGTGGTTAATTGCTACTGGACACTGGAGGCGCCTGCGCAGGTGAGTGCTGAAAAACAGCACATTGTGCCAGACGGCTGCATGGAAATGATTTTTCATTATGGCGATGCTTTCAGGCAGTATATGCCAGATGGCAGCAGTCTGGTGCAGCCTTTGTGCTTTGTGTTTGGGCAGGTAACCCGGCCGCTGGCCATTGAGCCTACCGGTGCAACGGGTATTTTTTCAGTAAGGTTTCAGCCGGAAGGGTTTGCTGCTTTTGCCACCATGCCTGTAAGTAATATGGAAAACCGCGCCGTGCCGCTTGACGAGCTGTTTGGCGCAGACGGCAGCCTGCTGGCCACTGCTGTTTTAAACGCCGGGCAAACGGAAGCGCGTATCAGGCTGGTGGAAGATTTTCTGATTGAAAAACTGATAACTGAGGAGTCAGTAAGTACACTGATACGCTCAAGTATTGAACTGATTATGCAACTGAACGGGCAGGTTTCTGTTGGTGAACTGACCGATAGCCTGCACGTGAACCGGCGGCAACTGGAGCGCAAGTTTATGAAAAATACTGGTTTAAGTGTAAAACAACTGTCGAGAATGGTGCGGCTTCAGGCAACGCTGAAGATGCTGGCCGGGCAGCAGCCGGGTACGCTTACGGCCGTGGCACATGCGGGTAATTATTATGACCAGGCCCATTTTATTAGAGATTTCAGGTCGTTTACGGGCATGAGCCCCAAGCAGTTTTACGGAGGGCATCTGAGGCTGTCGGCCTTGTTTTCCGGCGTTGGGTAGGGTTTGTCGCATTTATACAATTATTGCCATTAAAAGTGGTATAGTTTTGAGGGCGTAATGAAACATTAATTGTAAACCATAAATGCAAAAACCAATGAAAACCCTTGCAAAAACCTGTTTAATATTGATGCTTGTGTCTTTTATAAAAGCCGACGGCCTGAGTGAACTGTATTTTCTGGAAGGAACCTGGAAAACTGAAAACAAGGAAGTTTATGAGACATGGAAGCAAATGCCCGATGGCACGCTGGAAGGGCAGGGGTATAAAATTAAAGATGGCGCCAAAGTGGTAACCGAGCGCCTCAGGATACGGATTATTAACGGCATAGCCACTTATGAGGCCACCGTACCTGACCAGAACAATAACCAGACCATAGCATTTGAGCTCAACAAGGCTACGGCTGGTGTTTTTTCATTTGAAAACCCGGCGCATGATTTCCCGAAGAAGATTCAGTATCGGCCCGTTGACGGCAGAACCATTCAGGTGCGCGTGCTGGGCGATGGCGACAAAGGTTTTGAGTACAAAATACTGAAACAGTAGGCAAACATTATTTTTTATAACCCGGCGCACCTGAACGTAACCGGTTACAGGTGCACTGGGTGCAGAATTTATTCGAAGTAGGTTTGTACGTCTGACGACCCACTAACCAGAAACTGGTTGTTGTTGATTTTCGACTGCAGGCGCGCCATCAGCTCTTCGCGGGTAAACGGCCGCTTGAAAGCCTGGCTCACCAAATTCAATACCTCAGAAACGCAGCCGGAGCGGTCTTGTGCCGGTTGCCCCAATAAAGAAGATTCGGCCATTCGCAGCCTGTCTATTTCCTGGCAGTGTTTTTCATTAAAGTTCTCTATTTCGCCGTGCAGAAACACGTTTTTGTCATACGTGTATCTGAACGAAAAACCAACTTTTTTATCATCTTTTTGTACCGACAGGTCTTCGGCATACACCAGCATATTAGAGCCTGAACCATCGTAATTGTCGGTTAGGGTAACGCGCAGGGTAGTGCCGTCAGGTTGTTTTTTAATGTAATTCTTTACTTTTTCCACAATCTGCCCGGTGGTGGTAGAGGTAGTTTTAGACTCACTGAACATAATGCCACTGCGGCTGTCGGTAGAGGTTTTAATTCTGGCCATCTTTTTCTGGTTCGGATACTCCACCAGGCAATCGCAGTCGTGTTCGCTGTAATTACCGAATTTCTGCTCAATAATGAGGCTGTTTTTTACGGCATAAAAAGTACAATGCAATTGCAGCAGGGTGTCGAGGTCGATTTTCATATTGGCCTGGCCGTTCAGAACCGTAATAAGACCCGAAACATCACCTTTTGGCGTTTTGTCGGTCAGGCTGATAATATTGCCATCCTCTACGCGAACCACACTATTGGTGTTGATTTTGGAAATAAACTCAATATTCCCGGTGTAGGGTTTATTGGTGTAGTGAAAAATAATTTTCTCGTTTTGAAGCGTAAACTTACTTTCGAAAGCTTTCTTCAGATTGGTGTCATATTCGTCGAGGTCAATGGTTACTTTGGCGTCGTCGTCACATGAAGTCAGAATCATAACAGCAGTTATGAAAAACAGCATTTTTTTCATTGGGTCTGGCAGATTAAAGTACAATGTTGAGTAAATATACTCATTTGATACAAGAAATAAATCTGCCACTATTGCTTTGGCTACGGTAAATAAGTATTTTTTTTATTAAAATTATCTTTCGGTACCATAACGGAGTGTATATACGCAGCCAGATGCGGGCGTTGCTTTAAATGGCTGAGCAGAAAGGAGTTGGAAGAGGATTAACAAAAAGCCAAGGCAAAAGCCCGTTGGCAGCGGATAGGAAATCAACCTGGCGTTGCCTTTATTTGCGTTGAATTTATCTGGCGGTAGCAATGGTATCAACGCTTTTTTAGACATGCCATGCCGGCGGTCTTTAGCAGCCTGAAAAACAAAGCCCAAAGTTTCATAATTGGGCTTTCGTTATGGCTTTTTGAAGAGTTGCAGGATGTGTTTCTTTACTAACCTGAAGACTGCAATCAGATATTTGGTTATAAGGTCTTCCGGTGGTTGGTATATGATGTGTTGGGGTTTCATGGTTTGTGTTTGTTTTTTTGTGAAGATAGCGAATGTGCCTGAAAATAAAGATAGGGTGTGCTCATATTTTCGGAATGCCGTTCAAAGAACGGCTGACACGGCGACTGAATGAAGATTCAGCCGAGCTGGGATGAAAGGTTTGATTCAAATATTTAAAATCAAAACTCAAACATAATTTATGGAGCTTATATGCCCCCGAAGCCGCACGCAGTGCGGCTCTACCAAGTTTGCAGATGTATTAACCGTGCCACGCCCTTATCTAACCGAGTATAAACGTCGCACGGTGTTTAAAAGCCTAATCTACCGGTGGCGTAATCAACGGCGATGATGGCTTTGGCGGCTTTGGCTTGTAGCGATATCAGTTTTTGCTGGGCTTCAAACAACTTGTTTTCGCGGCTGTTTACCAGAAACAGGCTGCTTTCGCCGTTGTTGAAGCGGGTCAGTTCGGCATCGTACATACGTCGGTAATTGATAACCGTCTGCTGGTAGATGGCCGTCTGGCGTTGTAGCTGCACGGCATCGTTATAATATTGGTTTACCTTGTTTTGCTGCTCGGTAAAAAGCAGGCGGTTTTCCCAGGTTTGCTGGGTTATTTTCAGGTTGGCTTTGCGGTATTCGGCGCGGGCCTCACGCAGAAACAGCGGGATACCCACCGTAAACCCCCACTTATAGTTGTTCTGAAACAGGTTGGGGTCGGCAAAGAAGGTATAATCTTTGTTGAGCAGGTTATACTGCACATTAAAAGAAGGTAGCAGGCTCTGAAACTTCAGTTGTTTTTCAATGCCCAACACATTGGTTTTTATCTGCGCCTGTTGCAGCTTGGGGTGGGTGGCTACCAGGCTCTGGTACTGGTTTATGTCTTGCAATGAGCGTTCGGCTAGTATCAGTGCCGGCTCAACAAATGAGGGTAGCTGGTAGGCCTGCTGGTTTTCTTTCCACAAAAAATTGCTCATTTCAAATGTGGCGTTGTTCAGGGTCTGTTCTGCCTCGGCCAGCATAAACTCAAAGCTCTGCAACTGGGTGAGGGTCTCAACGGTGTCAATGGCTGGTCTGTCGCCCAAAGTCACACCATTCCTGATAAACTGGTAGCGTTCCTGATTCACTCTCAGCAGGCTGTCGGCCAGGCGTTTGGTGTAGTAGGCGCTTTGCCATTCATAATATACACTGGTGGCTTCGTAGAGTAGGTCGTTGAGCATCAGCCGTCGTTCTTCGTCAGAAAAAGCCACCATTTCTCGTGCCTGTTTTACTGCGGCCCTTCGTTTGTCTATCAACAGGCCTTTGGCTAAGGGCAAAGATGCGCCTACAAAACTACTGCGGCCCTTGGTAAGCTCGGTGGCTGTAAACTGCCCCTGATTGTTTTCTGTACCGGCTTTCAAATCAAGCCCATACCAGGTGGGTACTTTCAGTTCAGTGGTGAGGTAGTTGTAATAATCTTTGCCGCCAAATTCTTTCTGATTTTTATTGATATAAAAAGACGGCTCAAAGGCTCCGCGGGCGCTTTGCAGCTCAGCTTTAGCCATGTCGGTCTGCAGGGTGGCTTGCTGCGCTACGGGGTGGTATTTTCTGACAATGTTAATGAACTCATCATACGTGAGTTTTTCCTGGGCTTGCAATTGAACCGCAAAACCCAGAAAAAACATTATATATAACCTTAATTTATACATTTTACTTGTAAGTAATGGAGTGGTAAAGAGCTTGGTTCCCGTTTAGCTCTGTCTGCTTGTGTTATTTCTTGGCTGTTTTACCGGCCGAGTCGTCAACATAATATTCAGGTGGGAAACCGTTAATATTACGCCAGATTTCGTAGCCCAGCGGCACATCTTTCAGCAATATAAAGGTGTCGGTGGCTGTACCCAGGCGCAGGGTGTTAGGCCAGGGGCGTTCGGTGGGGTCTGGCTTTACCAAAACCCTGAAGTTGCCGGTGGCGTCAACGGTGTTTGAAATGGCCGTTACCACACCCCGGAAGGTACCGTACGACTGCCGCGGCCAGCCGCTGAAAACAATGGCAGGTATACCGTCAAAAATTACGTTTACTTTACTGCCTGTTTGTAACAGGGTGATGTCGAGCGGTTTTACAAAAATTTCAATGGCCAGTTCGGTGTGGTCTGGCACTATCTGCGCCAGTTCTTCGCCTTCTTTCACAATCTCGCCTAAGCCGGCTTTAATGGCCCGTGTTACCTGTCCGCTTTGCGGGGCAATTACATAATACAACTCGTTACGCAGTTTATAGCTGTCATACTGGTTTTTGAGTTTTTCAATGTCTGCCTGTCCGGAGGCTACCTGCGATAGCGACTGGAAACGTTCGCCACGTACTTTTGATACTTTTTCGAGGTAGTCCTGATTGGCGGCGTTGAGGTCGATAGAGAGGTTGATTAAGTCTTGCTTTGAGTTCAGAAACTTGATTTCGTTGCTGGTGCGCTTGGCAAGGGCGTTCTGATACGCCTGGTTACGCTGCTCATATTGGGTTAGCGATACCAGCCCCTGGTCATACATTTGTTTCTGGCGTTTCAGCTGTTCGCTGGCAATGGCGAAATCGTTGCGTGCGGCCAGCATATCCATGCTGTCGGCTTGTATTTTGGCTTTGGTCTGAGCAATTTTGTTTTGCAGCTGTGCAATTTTAAGCCGCAGAGATTCTGTAATGGCCGAGGTCTGTACTGTGGCCGTGTTGGCTTTTTCCTGATAGCTCTGGTTGGCTTGTTCTTTGGCTATTATCTGCTGGCGGGTACGTTCAATCAGGCTGGGGTCCAGGTATTCAACTTTCACCTCTTGCAGGCGGGCAATAGTGTCGCCTTTTTTTATCATGTCGCCTTCTTTTATATACCATTGCACTACTTTGCCTGTTATGGCGCTATAAACACCCTGCTGGCGTTGTTCCTGCCGGAGGGTAGTTACCTTGCCCCGGCTTTTGATGTTCTGGGTCCAGGGCAGAAAAGCCGCCATTACTATCAGGCCCAGCAGGCCGTAGGTCCAGTATTTTACTTTGCTTTGTTTGTTGATAAAATAAATATCGCGAAACGACTTCGGTTTTTTGTTCAGATCCTGGTCTTCAAAAATGGTTTCTAAGTATTTCATCTGAATTTATTTTAACTCTAGTATTTTATTGAAATGGGGTTTGATTTCCTGCTGCTCAGAGGCAACCACTACCGTAATGGGCAAATTGCAGATGTACTCTGCCACTTTTTGTGCTTTGGTGGCGCTCAGGTTTTTGAACGGCTCATCCAGCACCATCAGCGAGCTGGGCTGTACAAAAGTGCGCAGCAACAGGATTTCCTGAATAAGATGCGACGACAACTTGGCGCCTTTGGTGAAAAGCTCAGTGTCATAGCCATTGTCAAACTCGTCAATGAAACCGTCAAAACCTAGTATTTTTATTAAAGCCGTTACGGTTTCGGGCTTGATGTCGGTATTACCTATACTGATGTTGTCCCAGAGCGAACCGTTAAAAATTTCGTTCTGGCCGCTCAGGTAGGTCAGGTGCTTTCTGATGCTCAGAATGTCGTAGTTATCTATCGGTACATCATTGATATAAATATGACCCTGATACTGCGTCAGATTATTGCTGATTAGTTTCATAACCGTGCTGGTGCCTCTGCCAGAGAGGGTTTTCATGAGCAGGGCTTTTTCGCCGGGCTGAATCACGAACGACAAGCCATTAAGTATGGTTGAGTGTCTGGTGTAAGCAAAACTTACATTTTTAAATTCAACCTTTAGCGGGTTGGCATTGTTTAATTTTAGTTTACCGCTCGATTCGGTGGGTTTTTGCAGCACTTTGTTGAGTTTTTCAACGGCCGTGAGCACGTCGTAAACGATATCAATACTGGTGATGAGTTTTTCGACCGAAGCCGTAATGGCTATGATTACGATTTCGGCGGCTATAAACTGGCCGATATTAATGAGCTGATTGAGCAAAAGCGCACAGCCGATTATCAGCATGGCCGCGGTGAGAATAACCTTAAAGGCCACGAGGCTCCAGTATTGGGTTTTCAGGATTCCGAAGTGACGGGTGCGGTTTTGGAGATACCCCTGCGTGAACTCGTCGGTCCGTTGTATATTCAGGTGGGTATATTCGTAGTTTTTAAATGTATTCTGGTTGCGGCTTATTTCCTGCAGCCAGGCAGCTACTTTATACTTGTAGTCGCTTTCTTTCAGGCTGGTTTCAAGGCCGCGGTCTGAGCTCAGTCTGAATATCAGGTAGACAATGAGTATAAGCAAACCGCCAAAAGCAATAAAAATAGCATGATAAAAAGACAAAAGCAGAATGCCGAACAATATCTGCACGATGGCGGTGGGTACCCCCAGCAATAATTTAGAAAGGCCTTTTTGCAGATTGATGGTATCAAAAAACCGGTTGGTCTGCTCTGGCATATAATAGCCTTCGGTGGCTTCCGGCCTTATTTTCGGCAGGGTGTCGGCATATTCAAAGGCATATCTTACAAATATTTTCTGCTGTATTTTCTCGCTTAACTTCATCTGGTTTATCTGCAGCAAGCCAGCCAGAAAAACGCTTACTATTACCAGCCCTATCAGTACAACCAGCGAAGTAGAGGCGGTGTTGTACATGACAAAGTTGATGATTGACTGAATGCCCAGTGGCATAACCAGCTGTATAATACCCGAAAGGATAGCAAAAAAGTAGAGGGAGGTTATGTCTTTCTGGTCAAGCCTTAGTAAGTTGAAGATTCTTATAAAAGGATGAATAGTGTGATTGTCGGCCATTGGGTAATATTTTTTGCAAAGATAAAAAACTTAAGTTATGATAGTGTTACTATTATATAATATTGTTGTAATATCATTTATTGTATAATAACTATTATTTGTTTAGTTTTGTTCAAAACTAGCGCAAAATGGAGTATCAATTAAATTTTAACGTAAACCATAACATCTATATCAGAGACCCAGAGAGCAGCGAATTGGGCCGGCAGATTGTTCGTAAGGCCATTGATCTGATATACGAAGTGGGATATGAACATTTTACTTTCAAAAAACTGGCCATTGATATTGGTACAACCGAGGCCAGTATATACAGGTATTTTAAGAATAAACACCTGCTTTTGGTGTATATATTGAACTGGTACTGGAGCTACCTTGAGTTTCTGCTCATGTTTCAGTTAAAAAACATAAGCGACCCTCACCTGAAGCTAAAGACGGTGATTCAGCTACTAACGCGTGAACTACCGGAGAATACCGGTAAAATTGAGTACAATATAACGTATCTGAACCAGATTGTAATTACAGAAAGTAGTAAAGTTTATCTGGTAAAAGAGATAAATGAAATAAACGAGGCAAAGGTTTTTAAGCAGTTTAAAGATTTGTGCAATACGATTGCTGGTATTATTCTGGAGCTGGACCCCGGCTATCCGTATCCGCATTCATTGAGTAGTACACTGATTGAGACTTCGCATAACCAACAGTTTTTCAGTTCGCATCTGAAAAGGCTGACAGACGTAAAAACCGACGAAGATGCCTCGGCCTACGTGGCGGCGTATCTGGAAGATCTGGTTTTCAGGGTGTTAGGGTAGGGAGCTAATTGTGAATTAGTGGATGAGCGGGTGGCGTTCTGGGGAATGAGTGAATACCTGTGTCATGCCTCAGTTCTTTTGAATATAGACTTGGCATGGCAGCGTTTGAGATTTGCTCAGATTATTTTTTTGTGTTTGATTGGATTATTTCAAAAATGCCTTTGAATAGAGTTCTGACCAGATTTTTAATTTCTGTTTCCTTAAAAACGTGAGCGTAGCTAAACTGAAGGTCAATTTGTGTTCTATCTAACTTAATATGGAAACTTCGACTTCTAAAAACGAAACTTAATAGCAGACGAGAGTCGTTAATTTGTTCATTTATCGAGTGCTGCAATTCCTTATCCCAGGTAATCGTATCTATGTCTGTAGATGTATTAATTTCACTGGTTAATTCATCTAAAAATGTAAATCTTTTGCCATCTTTTCCGACGAAATAAATGTCATAAAATTTATTTCTTACTTTGAATAGTTCCTCAAAATCGGTTGATTTTTTATCTAATTCGATAAGAATAGGTTTTATCACCTCCTTAAACAAAAAGTATGTTTTTTCAGAACTTTTTGTTGGGTTCGATATATCTTTACCTAACTGCTCCCTCTTAAACAATGCCACTTGCTTATCAATATCATCCTCTTCTTCTATGCTTTCACCTTTGGTGGCTTTTAATTTGATTTGTAAGGACCAGATTAACTGTTCGCTAATGTAATTTACAAAGACCGGAAGTTTTTTAATATCAGAATCAACCTGATTAAGTGCGTTCAGATAATTCTTTTTGTCAGCCGATTTAATAATAATGGGAGGCAAGCCATTTTTCAGCAAAACATAATTCATCAACAGTCGAGAGATTCTGCCGTTACCATCATCAAAAGGATGAATCCGGACAAATTTGTAATGGAATATAGCGGCTAACTCAACCGGGCTTAATTCTTGTTTTTCTGTTTCTGAATGAAACCAAGCCATTAAATCGTTCATAGCCATTGGGGTATCCATTGGGGAGGTATAATGAAACATCTCTCCGTTTTGTAAAAGAACAGAGTTTGGATGCTGCTTGTATTCTCCGACCTGAATTTTTCTTCTGGTCGATTGTCCGTCTGCTGTAATAGCGTCTTTCCAGAATGGTCTTACCAGAATAATTTCATTGAGTTGCTTTATGTCTCTTTCAATGAGTACATACGATTGGTCTTCAGCTATTTCTTTTATCCAGCGATACGCAACATCATGTGCTTTCATTTCTTCAAATTCGCGCATTTCATGCTGGCCATCGGTTTTATCGAAAATCAACAATAACTTTGTTTCGCCATAGGTAAGGGTATTGCCTTCAATATGATTGCTGTTATAATTAAATTCTAACCTGTATTTATCATCCAGTTTTCTGGCATTTTCTTCAGAAATCGGCGGCAGGGCAGCTAATTCTTGCAACAAAGAACTTATTTTATCGCTTTCGTACATGATAATTAACCTGGTGTCTATTTTTGCAAAAACCAATCTTTACAAAAATAGGAGTATTTGGGCATAATTTAAGTTGAAATTAAAGATTTCTTAATTTATGATGTGTGTATCTGAAGGCGTTGAGTAACTGTGTAGCTAAATTATTGGCTCTGGCATAGTTATTTTGGGGGTTATAAGAAAATAAATGTTTCAGGCGTTTAGATAGTTTTACCAGATATAAAAAAACATTTTACCATGAGAACCATAACTACTTTTTTGCTGATTATGATGCTTTTTACGGCTGCTACCTGTGCCGATTCTGATGGCTATTCGGGGGTGATAGAAAGCATTGAGACCGGGAAGGATGGCTACGTGGCTACTCTGAAAGACGAAAACGGCAAGCGTTTTGAAGCGCTGTTTTCGATTCCGAATATGGGGCCTGATCAATTTAAACGCTGGGAGGTAGGGGATAAGCTAAATTTGGAGGGCGATACCATTCATATCAACCAAACTTATAGGGTTATTGCGCGTAAGGCGGAGAAGAAATGATTTGGTGAATCATTGATTGGTGTAGTAAATACTATTTCAAGTTGTGAGACATTGCGTTCATTGATAACATTGTGGCAATGAAACCATAGCTATTATTCTTTACCCGTGCCACGCCCTTTTACTCATGAGTATAGGCGTGGCACGAGCAATTACTTAATTTGCTTCGGTATAAGCCTTAAAATTATCTAATATGGCCTGCCAGCCCATTTGCTGCATTTCTACGGGGTTTTGGGTTTCGGCGTCGAAAGTTTCTTCTACCTGTGTTTCAGTACCGTTTATGTCTGTAAAAACAATACTTACCTGTCGGCCGTCGCCCATTGTGTAGGCAATCAGCTGGTTTTCTTGTACGTCGTCATAAATGCCGCCGAAATCAAAGCTAAAGCTGCCGTCTTTGGCAGCCATGGTGTATACAAACTGCCCGCCAATACGTAAATCGTTTTCAGCCTTTGGCGTGTGCCAGTCGGGCGATGCGTTGTTCCACTGCATTACCATTTCGGGCGTGGTAAAATATTTCCAGACTTTTTCTACTGGTGCGTTCACAGTGGCCGCTACCGTAATTTTTGTGGGTTGATTACTCATTTCGTCTCCGTTTAATTGGTTAAAGTTGTTTTAATTTTTGGCGTGAAGGCGCCTATAAGCCTGCGGCCATTGGTAACTTATGTTTGGTATATTTGCGGCGTTTGGGGCGTTCAATATACACCAGTGGTTTTTTGTATTTTTTGCCTTTACCGGTAAGCAGGTAGTCGCCTGATACTTTGTATTTTTCAATCAGAATGGTCAGCCATTCCAGTTGCAGAATATCGCGGCTGTGGTCTTTGCGAAGCTGATAGATATTGCGGCTGTTGATGTTGTTTTCGGTGTAGAAATCGTTCATGAAATGGATGTGGCCCATTTGCACGAGTTCGTCCAGAATTTCGAAGAAACGCCGGGTTACCTCCTGACTTTTATCAGATTGCATGTTAGTTAAATTTGGTTTACTAACAGCAAAGTTAATGAATGGCAGTTATGAAAAAATAAAAAAATGTGGTTTGTTAAAGCCTTGTGAAGAGCCGGATTCAGGAATTTAACAATTTTGCCTTTTGCCTGTCAAACTCATCTGTGGTTAATACTCCTGCATCTAAAAGATTTTTAAGTTTTTGAATTTCATCAGCTACCGATGTTACCGGAATATCACCGGTAATAGTGCCTGTTATTTCAATATCTCCTCGTTTACCGATATGCTCTTCAATCATGCTTCTCCATTTTTGGCGTTCTCTATCGGCTGCCTTGTACAAAAGTTCACCATAAGATGTGCGGGTTTTAAGAAAGGCGATAGAATAAATTATTTTTTCGGGGGCACTTATTTCAATATCCAAATCTACGCCAAAATAATTTCTATCATAGCTATTAGCAATTGTATTGTCAAAGTCAATGTTGCGGGGTTTCCTGTAATCCTTTATGATGGATCTTTCAACCGACTTAATACTCTTAATTTGAGAGAAATTGTAAATTTTTGGCTCATAATCAGTTGTAACAAAGCAAATCTTCTTGTTAATTAAATCAAGGCCTAGAGATGTGTTTAAACTTGTTCCATAATGAAACGTAAATGAACCAAGTGCCGGGTGTGAGGCAATATTTTTCTTTCTGGTTTTGTCTTGCAGAGAGGCTACAATGCCAAATGCAATCAATGCAATTACAACAATAATTGAGATTAGTATTAAGATTTCCATCTTACAATTAGCTATAATTTTTCAAAAAGACCTTTTAATTACTTTAAATATTTTATGTACGTCGTTCAAAGATAATTTAAAATCGGCGTATTCGGGGCTGTCGTTACGGCTGTGGCAGGTAATGGTGGCCGTTTCTTTATCAAAGCCCACAATGTCTTTAAACAGTACATTGCGTTTGGTGAGGATAACCCACCCGAATTTTGATTCCCCGAAGCCATTCATCCATAAATCCATTGGTTGTTCTTTGCCCAGCACAATGGCTCTGTCGGGGGTGTCGTCTATCAGGCCGCCATTCATGCTATCGCCGGAAACCCTGAAAGCTACAAAATTACCCCTGTCTATTTTGTCTACAATAAAAGACACCATCTCGTCCGACTGCAGCGCGCCTGCTTCGCCCAGTTCGTCCAGGTAGCGGGCAAAGGCTTCGGCGCCCAGTAAAGGTGCCTGCACTATCAGGTCGCCGTTTTCATTGTTTACAAAGGTATGTATATTACGGCTTTTGCTGCCAGTAGCTTCTTTAGGTTTATAGGTCAGAAATACTTCTTTTATAGTACGTTCGGCCAGGCTTGATACATTCCTGTCGCCGCTTTCCCATAGTTGTACTGCTCTCATAGAAACACCAACAAGTTCGGCGAACTCGGTTTGAGAGAGCTTATTTTTCTTCCGGAAACTTCTGATTTCCGTTCCGCTTATGGCAGTTGCGCTCATATTCATGATGTGTGTTCCGTTAAAGAATTAAATTTTTTTTTGTTATTTACTTGCATAATGCGAACTTGTTCGCTATTTTTGTACATCATTTAACGAACAAGTAAGTATTATTCGACAAAAATACAGAAAATACGTAAATGTGCAATAAAAATTTTAAAAGATTCAGCCTTTTTAGCTCTGGATCCACACAAAACAAATTTATGAACAATAACCGGGTATAACCGGTTGCTGTAACACCTCAAAGCGGCCTGCCCCGGCTGGCCGCTTGCGGGGGGCAGTGCCTGACGCAGATGTGAATGGTATGGAGCGTGCGAGCGATAACAACCTGCGGCCTGATATAAAACCACATGAGGCAAGGGGATGCGTATTATGCCGGAAGATTAGCCACTGGGCAGAAATGGCGCTACTGATTAACAATGAATTTGCGCCGATGCCTGTGGGTTTTGGGTTTATTGTAAAAGATGCCCGGCTGGTGTGCGGCTATGTAGACGGGTTTGACAGAGACAGCGGTGATGCCCTGACACCACCCGGCGAAGCGACCGTTTTTAACACGATTGAAATGCCCTTTTCTGCCAGTACCACTGCTGCTGAGGTTTACGGGTATATTCAGCGGGCGGTTGAGTTGGCTGCCGACAGATGGAGTGCCATTGAAGCGGAAAAAAGCCTTTGGGCTTAAAGATAATGCTGTGACTAGAAAAAGTGTGTGATTTGACGCGTATGCTTTGTTTTAAATCCTCCTCCGGCTGGAGGAGGCATTTCTTTAGAGGTTTAGTTAAGTTAGGTTTATAGAGGTCTGAAAATCCCCTCCGGCTCGGAGGGGCATTTTTTCCGGCCGCCAGAATTTTTAGTCATTTTTTTTAGGGTAAGAATAGATATAACTAACAAATCCTCCTCCGTTTCGGGGGAGGCATTTTTCAACAATCAGTCAGGAGCGAAGCGAGGGTAGGGTGCTGGTTGCTTTAAACAAGAGAAGAGTTTAGGTTTTATATTAGTTTTAGGAACGATTAACGAAAACCCTCCTCTGCTTTAGAGGAGGTGTTTTTTCTGACATCGGCAATTAATTATTTGAACCAACAACAATATATATACAAGGCCGGGTTACTGACAACCACCGGCCATAAAAGCAGGTAATGCCTGCGCTGCCGATATGCTATCTGTGCATGAAACGGCCAATAAACCGGGTTTTTGGCCCATAATTAGTTAAAATTTTTGCCTGTGATTATATCTGCTATGGTTTTATTCCTGCCAGAGAAAACGTAACAATCCCATTTTTAAACCTTCAATCAATACCACAATGACTTTATTCAGAACTTTTCAACCAGCCGATTTTGAACAGATGCTTTACCAGAGAGTAAAAATAACCCAACGAAACAAAGTTTCTATCAGGGGAAAGATACTCGACGTGATTCCGGACGAAACCAACGGCGGCTTACACAAAATAGCTATTCAACAAGATTTTATATGCTCGGGCAGGGTAGGCAAGATAGTGCGCGAAAGCCGGCTGGCCGTTGGCACGGTTTATCTTAGCAACGTAGCCCAGGTAGAGATGTTGGAGCAATGAGGGGTGAGTGAATTAGTGAATTGACTCCACAAATAACACCGTGTGATGAATTATATTGATTTGGTAAATCATTTCTGGCGATTGGATGACGGTGCTCAATTTACGGGTTGGGAAACCAAGCTGTATTTTTATCTATTAAAAACTGCTAATGGTTTAGGTTGGGTAAATGAATTCTGGCATTCAGACGGGCGGGTGTCTGCCAATGTCGGAATGAGCATTAATACGCTGAAGACTTCGCGTAACCGTCTGAAACAGGCCGGGTTGATAAACTTTATAGCCGGGGGCAAGGGGCATGGCAACAAAACCAGGTATCAGATTCTGCCGCCGGAGGTCTGGCATAAAGCCAGAGCAGAAGCAGGGGCAGAGGGCAGCAAGGGGGTCTCGCGCAGTAAATATATACCCGAAATGCCCTTGTTTATGAAACAGAACGACACTGGGCCGTCTGCCATGCCTGCCCATTTGCAGGCGGAACCGACGGAGCAAGACAAAACCCTAAACGAAAACCCAGACGCGCTGCCCTTTGTGGAGCAACACCGCAAGCAGGCCGCCGGACACAGAAGTGAGCCTTTCACGAAAGACGACCTGCGCGCCGATTTACAGGATAGCGAAATATGTAAAATGGCGGCAGGTAAAAATGATATTAAGCCTGAAGAATATGCCACCGCAGTAAACAGTTTTGTGGAAATGAAATTTGGCCTGGGCAAGCAAAAGCAATGGAAAGATATAAGCAGCGCACGTGAGAATTTTTTGTACTGGCTGCCCTACTATAAACAGAACAACCTCAATAAATATGGAAAAAGTAATACCCACAAGACCACCGGCCGACAGATTGTTGAACAACCTGCCGACGACCACTCAGTTGTTGAGCAGGGAGCTGACGGGGTCTTACGCCGAATTTCGGGAACGGGAGTACAGACCTTTGCAGGATGAACTGTTCAAGGCTATTTTTCCGGTGCTGGGCAGGCATGCCAATTCGGCCAGGTTGAGCCCGGCCATGCAGCAGGCTTTTGTGCAGGAGCTGGCCGACAGGCTGACGAGCGAGTATTTCTCTAAAGCCTTTGACTACCTGAAAAAACAACAGAAACAGGAAGCCGCCGAAACCGCCAGAAAACTGCAGGAACAAAAAGAAGCCCGTATAGCCGCCATGCGGAATATATCTGCCGCCGACTTTAAGGGCAGGATACTGGCAAATCTGGATGCACTGGTGGCAGCACGCAACCCGGGGCGTAAATTCAGGCTTGATAATTATTGTGTTAAAGCCTTTGAATTATGCCTCGGTTATTTTCATGCAGCGGGTGCCTCGGCCATGAACAGAAACAAGGGGATATGTTTGCTGGGCAAGGTTGGCACGGGCAAGTCTACCCTGATGGCGGCTTTTCAGGATAACCCGCTGGCGTCTTTCAGGGGTATAAAAGCACAGGAAATTGTAGAAAGCTATGTGAATAACCCTGAGCAGACCATCGACGAAATTCTGGCCGAAAAACCGCTTGGCGGTGATGAAAACTGCTATGGATTTACCAGATATGACCTGCTGATTGAGGAAGTTGGGCGAGAGCAGCTATCGGTAAATGTTAGGGGCGAGTCTTACAAAACCACACCCGTGAACGTAATGGAAAAGGTTTTGCTTGAACTCTACGACCGCCCCGGCGTGCGGGTGCATTTGATATCTAATGCCGAAACCCCCGAAAAACTGGCCGCTCTGTATGGCGAAGCCGCCGCCAGCCGCATTTATGATATGTTTAATGTTATAACTTTTGACCCCAAAGCGCCCAACAGGCGGTACGGGGGCTGAGTAAGGGGGCGTTTTCTGTTCTTGATGCAGCCACCGGCAAAACGGATTTGCCTGTTGGCTTGTTTTTTTTGATGGGGCAGTCGGTTAAAAAGTATTTCATTGCGCAAACATTATTTACATGATTTTTGCAGCTTTTTAGTTTGTACAATAATTACCATGAATCCTTAGCCTAATAAATTTACAGTTGTCTAAAACAGGTCAGTATCCTTTTTTCAAGCAATACCAGTAATTATAGAAAACCCCTTGACATAAAGATCATTACTGACAGGAGCGCATCACAAACCATTGCGAAGTTTGGTTTGGAAAGCATTTGGAAGTGTGGCAGCCTATTTTAAAAATATTCAACTTATTCTGTTTATTATACAAGGGAAGCCTTAAGTCGCTTCCCTTGTAATCTGTGTAAGAGATTTAGCGTTTGGCTACAAAACCTGAACTCCATTTGCATTTAATTATAGTACTTTTTTTTAAGCCACTGGCTTATTTTTACCAATAAAATCAGAACGGGAACTTCTACCAACGGCCCGATTACGCCTACAAATGCCTGAGGTGAATGGATTCCGAATACCGCTATTGCCACCGCAATAGCTAGTTCAAAATTGTTTCCTGTGGCGGTAAATGCAATGGCTGCGTTTTTGTCGTACGGCACACCCAAAGATTTATTGATAAAGAAGCTTAAGAAAAACATGAGTACAAAATAGACGACTAATGGTATCGCAACCTTCACGACATCCATAGGCAACTCTATTATTTTATCACCTTTCAGGCTGAACATCAATATTATGGTAAACAGTAACGCATACAATGTAATCGGCGAAATTTTTGGCACAAATTTACGGTTATACCATTCTATGCCTTTTGATTTTACAAGGAAATAACGGCTTAGAAAACCAGTCAAGAAAGGGATGCCTAAATATATCAAAACACTTTCGGTCACGTCTTTTATAGATACGCTTACATTGAAACTTGCCAAGCCTAATTTGTTTGGCAGTACATTAATAAACAGCCAAACTAAGAAACTGTAACTAAATACCTGAAAGATGCTGTTTAATGCAACTAATAAGGCTGCATATTCTCGGTTACCTTTTGCCAGGTCATTCCATACTATAACCATTGCAATACATCTTGCTAAACCTATCAGTATCAATCCTATCATATAATCCGGCTCACTTCTTAAAAAAAGAATGGCTAAACCGAACATTAAAATTGGTCCGATAATCCAGTTTAACAATAGCGAGATGCCGATAGCTTTTTTATCCTTCAATACTAAAGGCAACAATGAGTAATCCACCTTTGCCAGTGGCGGGTACATCATCAATATCAAACCTATGGCCAGCAGAATATTAGTAGTGCCAAAGGATAGCGTATTTGTAATTTTTGAAAAACCCGGAAAGAAATATCCTATGCCTAAACCAAGTGCCATTGCAAGGAATATCCACAAGGTAAGGTAACGGTCGAGAAATTTTAGTTTTGGTTGCATTGGCTACTTTGTGATTTTTGAAAAAACATAAAACATTTCCAATGCTATCTGTAAGCTCCTTTCTGAATATACTGTTGTCTGTTCAGGGGAATTATCTGAAATTTTAGGATCTTCAAAAGTGATGGGAATCCTTTTTTCAGCACCAGCGATAAAAGGACATCCGCCGTCGGCCTGTGAGCAGGTCATGATAGCAGCAAAAGTAGATACAGGATTAAAAGGACTGTCATACTTTTTAGAAAATCCAATTATCGGTTGAGAATTATCACTATATTTTATGGCATAAACAGGATTAGTGCCATCATGTATTTTGAAAATATTAAATCCCTGATTGGATAAAGTTTCTGCTACTTTTGGAAACAATGCTGTTTCTTCTGTGCCTCCTGAATAGCAATTCACATTCTCAATATCGAAATGAGAGGCGGCTACTTGTGCCCAAACCTGTGATAAATGGCTCCTGCGCGAATTATGGGTACAAATGAAATTTATATTTATTTGCTGCCTGCTATTGACTTTCAGCTGAATAAAATCAATCAATGGCTGTAAGGTTCTTTTGCGCTCATTGTTATTAAATTTTTCCCATTCTAACTGTTGAATGGTCTCTGACAACATTGGATACATAAATAGTCTAAATTAAGGGTTTAACAGCATCCTGAATTTGGAGTGCAGGAATTTGATTGATTTGCAGTTAATTCGGAAAGGCTTTTCTTTTGTTTTCCTGAAGGAATTCCGCAAGCATCCTGAGCCAGGCAAGCCGTCGTTTTATTTTTCAATACAAATGTATTTCCATTGAAATCCAAACCGTACTTACCAATAGTATTACTTTGGTATTCCACTTCTATCTCAGCATCTTCAATTCCTAATTTTTCTTCCGAAAGTCTGATTATACTTAATAGCTTTCCTGGTTTCAATCGGTGCTCATAATCATTGGCATCCCACAATTGAAAATTGACTGCTTTTTCATTGCGGATTACGCCGCCACAATCAATAAAATTTTTGTTGATTTGTCCGATTTCGGTAACGTGGAAGTGTTCAGGAACAAATGTTCCGTTTTCTAATTGAAATTCAACATTTTCTAATGCTGGTAAAATTTCTTTGATTTCAGATAACTTCATAATACTAAATTTAAAATGATAAAATAGATAAACGTTATATAGCAATATGGCGATGTTAAAATGTAAAAAAATGCCTTAACAGCACTGCTTTACGTTAACATTCTGATTGAAAAAGCCATTAAATTCTTCTTGAAATTGTTTCCATACCTTTTCGTCAATACAGTAACAAACTGATTTTCCTTCAATTGAACCTTGAATAATCCCTATGGTTTTTAATTCTTTTAAATGTTGTGAGATAGTTGCCTGCGCTAATCCTAATTCCTCAACCAGATTATTACAAATACATGCTTTTTGGTTGATAATATACTGCAGGATTGCTATTCTGGCTGGATGCCCTAAAACTTTAAGAAGCGATGCCAGTTTATTTTGCTCGTCTTTATATATTTCTGTTTTTGTAACTCCCATTTCTACATTTATTTACATCGTAATATTACGATTACATTGCAATATTACGATAATAAGATTAAATACAAAAGATTTTCGTTTTTTATTTTTGAAGACTCACGGTTAAACCTTTAAAAATCAACAAAAAAAGTAAAAAAAATTGAATCATAACACCGAAGCTGTACTATAATAAAACAGAACCTGAGCCTGATTGAGATGGATGGCAAAACCATGGCCTGATAACCTATCTGAAAGATTGCGCGGGTATTTTCACCCAAAAAAAAGACAAGGTATAAAATACCCTGCCTTTCCGACTTAAAGTTTAACCTCTCGATTTCAATCTTTAAAACACATCAATTATTTACCCTAAAATGTTTTTAATTTTTTTCTGCAAGCCGGGCTTTGCCTTGCCCGGTTATGCCTTTGGTTGTGGTATGGGAAGCGTTTTTTTATAAACAGGCAAATCAAATGCCATGCCGATTATAGCCCGTAAATATTAATTTACAGATTTTTCAAATGCATTATGTAAGGGTATTTTAAGCAATAGAGGCAGAGGCAATAATGCCTTTGCAAAAGAAAAGAATGTCATAAATAATAGGTTAAAAGTATTTAGTACCCTTGGTACCGGTGGCAAAATAATAAGAAAATATTTAAAACAATAATTTTCAGGTTTTTTTTTGGCCTGGGTATTGGGCGTGGGCTTTGCCAGGCACCGTAGGCACGGCGGCATATTTCATGATAAAAATCATAATTCTACCTAGTTGGTATCATAATTTATGTAGGGGCCTGATTCTAATTTTGAACCGCAATAAAGACAATACGGTAATGTTGTGCTGTAGTAGTTTAGCAAACATTCTTTTTTTTTTCGATTAGCTCATGTAGTTAGAAACGCGAAAAATTTACACAACAAGAGCTTAAAAGTATTTGTCAAGGGTTTGTAGAATTAGGTTCTAGATGAGGTTAAAAAGGCAGGCGTTGCCTGCCTTTTTTCTACAATTGCCCGGTGGCTGCAGGTTTTTCATTTTAGTATGTAGTAAATAAGCGTGAACGGTTCGCACAATAGACATTGGTATAATGATTTTTATAAAAGCTTAGGATTAGAACAGTTAGGTTAGAAGAAGACAGGCCATGCCTGTCTTTTTTCTGATTATGGCATTCAGCCGTCAGCTATTCTTTTTTCAGGGTACACGTACAGCCTGTAAAATACCGGTTGAAAATTCTTTTAACAGGTATTTAATACTTTCTTAAAACTAAAGCTAATGTCTTGATGTTCAGGGTCTGACAGGCTTCAAACAATCTTGATAATGCAAACACCCGACTCTAAGTTTTTCTGGCAATATAATGTTTCAGACTGGGTTCAATGGCTTGGCAGTTCAGACACTGGCTTAACCGGGGCATCTGCACAGCAGCGTTACAAGGCATCGCTTTCCGGCCGCAAAAACAGGTCTGGTTTCAGAAAAGACCTTGATTTGTTTTTGGGGCAGTTTAAAAATCCGCTTATGCTTTTGCTGATAGGCGCGGTTATTCTCTCGGCTTTTCTGGGCGACAGCTCAGACGTTTTCATTATTCTGTTCATTATCTTAAGTACAAGCGTGCTTAGTTTTCTGCAAGAACGCAACGCAGGGCGCATTGTAGAGCAGTTGCAGGGGCTTATCAGCCTGAAAGCCATGGTTATCAGAGACGGCCAGCCGCAAAAGGTGGCGTCGGCAGGGGTGGTGGCCGGAGACCTGCTCGTGCTGAAAGCCGGTGACATTTTACCCGGCGACTGCCTGCTGATGGAGGCCAATGAATTATATGTAAACGAAGCAAGCCTGACGGGCGAGTCGTTCCCGGTCAGGAAAGAACCCGGCCTGATAGAGAAAGAAACTGCGCTTGCCAAAAGAACCAATTGCCTGTGGGAAGGCACCAATATTGTAAGTGGCACAGCCAAAGCGCTGGTGGTTCATACCGGAGCCGACACCATATTTGGCAGCATTATTAAAAGCAGCGGTGTTACCACAGAAACGTCGTTCGAAAAAGGCATCAGGGATTTTGGTTTTTTTCTGATGCGCATTACGCTCATCCTGTCTATTTTTATACTGGTTGTTAATTTGCTTGAACACGAAAGTGTGATAGAGTCGACACTCTTTGCGCTGGCGCTGGCCGTGGGTATGGCTCCAGAACTGCTGCCGGCCATTACCACCATTGCCATGAGTGCCGGAGCCAGGCGCATGCTGAAAAAGAAAGTAATTGTAAAAAAGCTGGCTTCTATACAGAATCTGGGTGAGGTAAACCTGCTTTGCACCGACAAAACCGGCACCATAACCGAAGGCGTAATAGTAGTAAATGCGGTGCTTGACGGCACGGGTAAAGATAGCCCGTTTGTGAAACAACTGGCGTTCTGGAATGCTACGTTTGAATCTGGCTACAGTAATCCGATTGATGATGCGCTCAGGCAAATGACGGTTGGCGATATACAGCCAGCCACCAAAACCGGAGAAATACCTTATGATTTTATCAGGAAACGCCTGAGCATTGCGGTTGAAACCGGAGGCGAAAAGCTACTGATAAGCAAAGGTGCATTTGGGCAGATTACGGCTATATGCAGCCGGATACGGTTATCTGACGGTACTTTGGAGGCCTTTGATACCTACCGCGCCCAAACAGAAGACCGTTATGCCCAGTATGGTAGCCAGGGGCTAAGGGTAATTGCTGTGGCCTATAAAAACATAACCATAGGCAACCCCGGAAAAGCTGAAGAGACCGACATGATTTTTGCAGGCTTTGTATTGCTGCAAGACCCCATTAAGGCAGGCATAACAGACACCCTTGCCCTGCTGAAACAATTGCACATAGATTTGAAAATCATTACCGGCGACAACCAGAACATAGCCCGCACCATTGCACAAAACATAGGCATTGCGCAACCGCTGGTGATGACAGGCAAAGAACTGATGAGCACCAGCACCGAGGCGTTGACACAAAAGGTAAAAAGTGTGCATATTTTTGCCGAGGTTGAGCCGCAACAAAAAGAGAGCATTATTCAGGCATTGCGGAAGTCGTACACGGTGGCTTACATGGGCGACGGCATTAATGATGTGGCTGCCCTGAATGCTGCCGATGTGGGGATATCGGTAGATAATGCCGTAGATGCCGCCAAAGAAACAGCCGATTTTGTGCTGATGGAAAAAGATTTATCGGTGCTGGCAGATGGCATGCGCGAAGGCCGCAAAACATTTGCCAACACGCTCAAGTACATTTATATAAGCACGGGGTCTACCTTTGGTAATATGTGCAGTGTGGCTTTTGCCTCGTTGATACTGCCGTTTTTGCCCATGTTGCCCAAACAATTGCTGCTTACTAATTTTCTTACCGATTTGCCTTACCTGATGGTGGCGTCTGACAACGTGGATGAAGAGCAACTGGACAAGCCGGGCAAGTGGCGGCTTAAGGTAATCAGAAACTACATGGTAGTTTTTGGGATCCACAGCTCTTTGTTTGATATCATTACGTTTCTAACCCTGATGTTTGTGCTGAAGGCTAAGGAGGCCACGTTTCAGACAGGCTGGTTTATTGAGTCTGTTTTGTCTGAGTTGTGCATCTTGTTTATCATTCGCACGCATAAGAATTTTTTCAAAAGCAAGCCGGGCGGCTCGTTGTTTCTGTTGAGTATAGCAGGGTTGGTGCTCACCATCGCATTGCCCTATCTGCCGTTTGCGGCAAGCATTGGGCTGGTGCCTTTGCCACCTGTTTATCTGGGAACCATGCTGTTAATTGTGCTGGCCTATATTATTACGGCCGATATACTGAAAGTCTGGTTTTTCAGGCATTTTCAGGGAGCCGGGAAGGGGTAACGCAGAAGAGTAAAGGCAATAAGCACTGAAAATAATCTGAATTGCAGCTTTAAGGCCATTAAAATGGCTAAATTATGGGTTAATACGGGTCTTTACTGAGAAAGAACGAGCAGCACGCTTTTTTTCTTCAAGTAAAGAGTTGTCCTGTAAAGTTTCTGAAATTTCTTTTAATGTCTGCAATTTGGTCAAAAAACCAATGATTGCAGCTCTTTGTTCTCTTTGGGTAAATACATTTTTATCTAAAACATCTTTGAGCCATTCGGCAAAGCCATCAGCCAATGCAGGAGACGAACTGATGGAATCGTAGATGGCATCAGATACCAGATTGAAGTCTTCGCGTTTGATATGAAAGATTTCTCTTTGTTTAATATCTGTATCAGTAGTTGTCATAATATTAAAATTTCTTCTAAGGTAATTAACGTTTTTGTTCCTGATTTAGTTACCTCCAGCACTTCAAAACTTGTATTAGGTAAAAATAGAACCTCTTTTTCGTTTTGACCTGATTTTACTCCGAATTTAGAGAAATTTTCAATATCCCTGCCAGATTTGCCATAAATTGTAAACAAGGTATCACCTTTAGAAAACAGATTACCAATTAAAGAAGATTTGCTGGTAGACAAAAATAGTGGCTCCTGGATAGTGGTTCGAGAATTAAATGCTTCAATGTATCTTTGTTTTTGTAATTTATTTAGCTGGCAACCCCTGAATACCAACTGGTTATAAACAGGTAATTTTTGTAAGGTTAAACTTAAAAACCTGGCATAATCACTCATTAGGTTGCCATTACTTTTAATCAATAATTCGTTTGTTGCTTCATAGCCTTCCTCCGAATAATGATATATCAGCGCAATTTCAAAGCTAGTGAGTCGGGCATCAGATAAATCAAGTTTTTGAACGGCAGCAAGCGCTGAAGGTAAATGCCTGATTACGTAATCTTCCAATTCCATTTTTTAGTCATGCCTATTTTGTTCAGCCACAGATTTTAATTTTAAAAGCAGTGGCTGAACACGATTTTTGAAAACACCTGCTATCGGTTTTTAATTCAATGCGCCAAACAGAAGGCTAAATGGTTTCTTCTTTTATCTGCGTTACGTCAACCCCCAGTTTTGTAAATGCTTTTTCTCCTTCGGCGGTAATATAAAAATGTTTGTCGGTTGGCGTTTGTCTGGCAATCCAGCCTTTGTTTATAAAGGTTTCAGCCAGCAGCATGCCCAGTTTACCACCTATGTGTTGGTAGCACATTTTTGCAGGTTTTACTTTTTCAGTCATTTGATTGGTGTTTAAGTTTTACTCAGGCAGTAGGCTGTCGTTCCAGTCGCGGATGGTAAATGATTTCACCAGCCCTTCCAGTATAAACGGGTCTTCGGTTACAAATTGCTCGGCGGCGGCACGGGTCTTGAAAATAGCCATATTGCCAAAGTCGCTAAACGGCCCGATGCCAATTACCTGGCCTGTTTCAATGTATTTTTGTACTACTTCCAGATGGCGCGGATATGCCGCCATGATAGTCTCCATTGTTGCGCCAGACGGCTCGCCAATTACTACTGCTTTCATAGAAATAAATAGGTTTATGTTTTGTGTTCAGAAACGGTTTGGTGGCGTTGAGCCATCAGGCAAACAGGCAGGTAAGTATGGCTTTAATTTTTATCAGTTTAGCTCTCTCTGAAAGCCTTTGGTTAAAGCCCCGGATGAGGAATGAGTCAAGCCTGCAACCTTCTGTTTAATGCCGGAAGCGCCTATGCAAAGATGCTGAAAAGCATGGGGTTTTCAAGGCCATTGGGCGTGTTTATTTTAGAGAGTGGCCGTGGGATAAATCGGTACAGCTTGTATAACAAAAGTGAAAATGCTGTTTTGATGCTTCAGATAGAAATTAGACTTTTCGCAATGGTTGTAAAGACAAAATGAAAAATCCGGCAGAAGCCCTGCCGGATTTTTGAAATGTAATTGGCAGATTGTTTTGAGACGCAGTCTCTTTTTTTAAATTTCGCTTAAGTTTTAGAATATAAGATGTCTGTTGCAAACCTGTCAACTCTCCTAGGATATTTGAACGTGGTATTCAGACTCTTCCCTGTAATTATAGCCAGGGCCACTTCTCAAAGTAATTTTCTGTATTACTGGTGTTTGCCATTTTTTCTTAGCAGGAGTTTTAGTGGTGTGTACGGTTTTCATTTCTTTTTGGGTAGAGTATAAGTTAATGTTGTTGGTTTACGTAACGAATTAGCTGGTAATTGAAAAATACAGATGGATGAATACAGAAATTGGATTCAGCAAGCCACACCTTTACCAGACCAGTACTTTCATAGTCAGGCATGGGGCCGACCAAAAACTTTTGAGTTAGCCCCGGTTTATTATGCCAGAATAAATTTTTAAAGTTTATGAAAGATCATTGTTATAAATTCCACTTTCATTAATATCTCTTATACTTCCATTATTGACAGCCAAAATCCTCATTTTGGGTACTATCCATGTTTTCTTTCCTTTAGCTTTAGCTATGTTGTTGTGTTTTTTGGTTGGTTCTTTTTTCATTTTTTTGTGTAGAGTATAAGTTAATGTTGTTGGTTTACGTAACGAATTAGCTGGTAATTGAAAAATACAGATGGATGAATACAGAAACAGTGTTCAGTAAGCCACACCTTTACCAGACCAGTACATTCATAGTCAAGCATGGGGCCGACCAAAAACTTTTGAGTTAGCCCCGGTTTATTATGCCAGAATAAATTTTTAAAGTTTATGAAAGATCATTGTTATAAATTCCACTTTCATTAATATCTCTTATACTTCCATTATTGACAGCCAAAATCCTCATTTTGGGTACTATCCATGTTTTCTTTCCTCTAGCATTAGCTATGTTGTTGTGTTTTTTGGTTGGTTCTTTCTTCATTTTTTTTTGGTAGATTATAAGTTAATGTTGTTGGTTTACGTAACGAATTAGCTGGTAATTGAAAAATGGAGATGGATGAATACAGAAAACGGTCTTCATTTTTTTGGGTAGATTCTCTGTTAATTATTAATTGTGCTTACTTATGTATCCGTCAATCAGCCATTGACGAATAATTAATTATGGGCGGTAGAAAGAAAGAGTGATTGAGTGGATTAAACATTCACAGCGGTTTTCTTGAGCGTACCGGGGCGTAAAAATGCGAAATGGTTTTAAAAATTCAAAAATATTCCCGGGTGATAAGTTACTAAAAGGTTAAAAAATTATTGAACGGCGCCATTACCAAAGTGCAGTGGAGGTGGGAAATATATTGCCATAAGGCCAGGCAAACAATTGATAAAGGCAATTGTGTATATTTTGGTACCTCTTAGTCATTTTGCTGGCTGGCAGTTTTAACAATGGTTTTGTTTTAGTTATTTTGCCAACTTTTCAAATTGTCATACACAACCCGTACACAATGAGTCACTACTGGGGCTGCATAAGCCTTTCATCTGATTTTGACGCTACCGGCATCTACCATCAGATGCAGAAAAGCATGGAATTCTTCAAGGCCGACGCCCACGTTGATTATCAATCGGCAGAGGCGGTTTTAGCCAATGATATAGTATTTATTACGCCCGAATCGGTTGGGCAAACCCAGCTTTGCCGCAATGAACGTTATGTGCTGGTGGCTACTTGCAGGCTGGATAACCGCCCTGAACTGGCACAAAAGCTAGGCCTTAGCGAAACCCTTACCGATTATACGTATCTGCTGGAAGCCTATATTAAGTTTGGTAAAGACTGTGTGAAGCATCTCGTGGGCGACTTCTCTTTTGTGGTATGGGATACCCACACCCGCACGCTTTTTATGGCTAAAGACCAACTGGGTATCAGGCCGCTGTTTTATTATCAGGATACCCAAAAGCTGGTTTTTTCAACCACCATGCAGGCCATCAAGGCAGTTATTACACCTGTGCTGAACCAGCGCTACATAGCCATTGAGCTTAAAAATTATGTGCAGGATTACGCGCCCACCTTGTTTGAGAATATACACCGGTTTTTGCCTGCGCACTATGCGCTGGCAGATACGGCAAGGGGAATGTTTGAAACCGCCAGATACTGGGAGCTGGAGGCCGAGGATATATCGGGGTTCAGGAACGAGGCCGAATTGTATACAGAGCTCAACAGGCGTTTTACCGAAGCAGTGGTATGCCGCGCCCGCACGTACAAAAACGTAGGTTGCCAGCTAAGCGGTGGGTTAGATTCGTCGGCCATTGCGGTTTTGCTTTCCAGAAACATCCCTAAACAACGCCTGCATACGTACTCATTTGTGTTGTCTGACAAAACACGGCCGTATTCAGAGAGGGGTATTGACGAACAGGGAACACAACAAGCCATTATTGATTATGCCGGCTTGCTGCCGCAGAATCATCATAAAATAGATGATTTTCATTTTAAAGATGTATATGAGCAACTGGAGCGCACCGATTTGGTAATGGGTGGGTTTGCCAACTCTGACTGCCTGTGGCAGGACTCGCTGTTCAAGACGGCCTCGGCCGATAACGTGGGTGTGATGATGAGCGGTTTCCCGGGCGACGAAGGGATATCATGCTCCGGAAGTAACTATTATTATGAGTATTTCGGGAATTTTGATATTCCGGCTATATGCAGGTTCTTTATGAAATATCCGCTACGTGGCCCCAAAAGAATGCTTGATTACCTGCGGGCCAGATGGCGGGGTTCTCTTGTAAAGGGCTATGATAAAATACAGCAGGGCAGAAACCTGCTACGGGCCGACAGCCCCTGGCATCAGCAGCTGAAAGACGAAAGTTTTTTGTTTTATCCTACATTTAAAAAATGGTTTAAAGAACAGATAACCCGCCCGCATACCTGCCACCGGACAGAGTCTGAAGGTGCGTATGCCCTTACACATGGCATGGAAACGGTGTATCCGATGGCCGATATACGTTTAGTCAGGTTGGCGTATAGTCTGCCTGTAGAAATGTTTGCCCCTGCTACTTATAACCGTGCGCTTTTCAGAAATATGTGCAAAGATATGCTGCCCGATACCGTAAGGCTGCAACCGAAGTTTAGCGGAGCCATGACACTGGCATTTGCCGAATACTGGAAGAAAAAAAACATTGAAGACCTGAAGACTTACCAGGTTACAGACCCTCTGCAAATGATGTTGCCCGATAAACGGCTGGCGCCAGATGCCGACCTGATGGATATGTTAATGAGGCTTAATTATTACTACATAGACTACTTTGTTAACAAATATATGCCTGCAAAAGCAAATTAAGTGGGGGTAGATAATTGTTTAAACCTGAACGAATGTTGTTTAAGTTACCTGCTAAAGTTTTTTTTAGCACGGTGGCAGCAAAAAAAAACACTTATGCCATAAAGTATGCCGAGTGTTTAAGTTTATTTATTTCTTGCTGCTAAATTAACTTGGTCCCTGAATACCCATTATTTCAATCGGAAGGATTACAATTCCACTGTTAACTTTGAGTACCTCCATTTGCGGTTTTACCCATTTCTTTTTGGGGTTCATGGCTGGTGACTCATGACCGGTTTTGGTCTGTTCTAAGCTCATTTTTTTAATTGTTTAAAAGTTAAAATAACATGAAAAATATGGAAATTTATATTGGCTATAATTGGTTGCTAAGATCTATACCTGCACAGGTATATACGGTGTTTATCTTACGAAAAGAATAAGGTTTTTGACTTACAGTTTATACGCTTGTTATGAAGCCGGTAGGTTTGTCCGGCGTTGTTACTAATTATTTCTTAAAATTAGGTATTTTATTTTATTGCTTAATTACACAACTAGTTATTTTTTACTAGTTATTATTGATTAATTATCAGGCGGTGCTGTATAATCTAATTCAGTCGGTTCAGGTAAAATACCTGCCTTTTTGCATAACTATGCCATAAGCAAAAGCCTCCTTTTCCAAAACAGAGAAGGAGGCTTTGCTTTTTTTAATTGCTTACATTAAAAGCAGGCCGCCGTCTACCACAATGGTGCTTCCGGTTATGTAGTCAGATGCTTTTCCGGCCAGAAACAGCGCCGCATTGCCAATATCGTCAGGCTCGCCTATGCGTTGCAGCGGCAGGGTTTGTATAAACTGCGCTGTCTGGGCCTGCATGGCCTCCAGTTGCTCTTTGGGCAGGTTGTCGCCTGCTATTTTTTGTACACCCGGGGTATTTACCCCGCCCGGTGCAATGTCATTTACGGTAATACCATATTTGCCGGCTTCTTTGGCAAAAGAGCGGGTCAGCATTCTTATACCACCTTTAGAGGCATCATATTGAGCCAGGTTTCCGGTTGGTTTCAGGCTGTCAATAGACGAAATATTAATTATTTTGCCGCCATGTTTTTTTTCAATGAGCGTATTAATAAACGCCTTCGACAAAAACGCCACTGCTTTCAGGTTTATGTTCAGGGTTTTGTCCCATAGGTCTTCGTTCAGTTCAGTAATGGGCATGTATTTAAAAATCCCAGCGTTATTCACCAGAATATCAATGTCGCCAAAAGTATCAACCGCGGCCTTTACTATACCCGGTAAAAGGGCAGTATTGCTTAAGTCGGCCTGTATATAGGCCACTTTACCACCCTGCTGCCTGATACCATCTACGGTAGGGGCGGCGTCCTGCTCACTTACGATGTCGGCAATCAATACCGACGCCCCGGCTAATGCCAGCCTGGTGGCAATACCTTTACCTATACCCATAGCGCCACCGGTTACAATGGCCGTTTTATTTTGTAGTCCGAATAAATCCTGAATGATGTTGTTCATAAAGCTGATAAGATTGAATGATAAACGCGGGGCAAAGCAACGAAAGCCGGCGTATAAAAATTATGAGTAAAATCATGAAGCCGGATGATGCCCGACAAGTGCGGGATATCAGGCACAGACCTGACCGGAATCATATATGCGGCTGTCTGGTGTCAGGTTATGAATGGTATTTGTGTGGCAATTTTGTGGTGTAAATTTAAAGCCCGACATGAAAAAGATAATTTGCACAACCGACTTTTCAAGAGCAGCCTCTAAGGTTTGCCGCTATGCCGCACAACTGGCAGCACAAACAGGGGCAGAGCTTTACTTGCTGCACGCCTCGCATCCATCCTATACATTCAACCCCGACCTTCAGGTAATGCCTGTAGAAGACGTATCTGTTGAGCTTTATTATCAGGCAAGGCTGAAACGCCTGGCAGCCAGATTAACCAGACTAACCGAAGGCGCAGTTTATATAGAGCCTGTTAATAGGGTAGGCCTGGCAGCAGATGTAATTGCCGAAACAACCGCCAGGTTTAAACCAGACCTGCTGCTGATGAGCACCGTAGGGCAATTGCCGAGGAGCTCTGAGGTGATTGGGAATGTAGCCAGCGAAATGATAGGCAAAGTAACGGTACCCACCATGTTTGTGCCGCCCAAGGCAGGTTTTAAGCCTTATGAAAACGTGTATGTGGGCATAGATGTGAACGAAAAGATAGATGCCGTAGCACTGCAACAGATGATAGACCGGCTGAAGGCCTTTAAGGCTGTAATAACCATTTTTACGGTGGTTAAAGACCCTGAGGCTCCGGCGGTGAAAGAGGTTACTACCAGGCTGCGCGAAATGCTGCATGAGTACCCGCACGTAATAGACATTAGCCAGGGTGATAACTTTACAGATACTTTTCTGAGCCATGCACATGCCAATAAAGCCGACCTGCTGGTGGTGTTTCCGAAACAGCACAACTGGCTGAAACGCTGGCTGACGGTATCTAATACCGAAGAGCTGGTTTTCAGAACCGGGCTGCCCTTGATAGCCATAGCCTGAAAACAAACCGCCATGATAACAAACCGATAGCCATGAATGCAGTAACAGATAAAATATGGGTAAGCAATAACCTGAACAATGCCGAAACCGCAACCGCCCTGAAGCACAAGCTGATGGCTTTGGTGGGCGTATTGCAGGTGCAGGTAAACCCCGCCGAACACTGGGTAGAAGTAGAGCATGAAGACTTTACCGATACCGAGAGCATAACCGCCACACTGGCAGCCCTGGGTTATAAGGTGGCTTTTGTGGCATAAGTATTAACAGCAGCTGTAATTTTTTTAATTTTTCAATCTTTAAATGTATGAAATCGTTAGTGAAAAATCCGCTTGCAGATTTGTTTAAGGATGATTCGTTCTTTTCAGGTTTGCTACACAAAGACAACGTTCCGGCTATAAATATCAAACAGACAGAAAATGCCTACGAAATGGATATTGTTGCGCCGGGTATAAAAAAAGAAGGTTTTAAACTAGAGGTAGATAATGGTTTACTGACGGTGACAGGGCTGGCAGAAAGCAGCACAGAAAACGACACCGGCAAGTATTACAGAAAAGAATATAGTTTTGAGTCGTTCAGCAGGCAGTTTATTTTGCCTGAAGGATTAGACACCGATAAAATTGCGGCCAGCTACGCCGACGGCGTGCTGAAAGTAACCCTGCCCCGGCAGGCAGAAGAAAAAACAGATAAGAAAAAGACTGTAGCAATTGTATAGTTATAGAGGTTTAATGTTAGCGTTGAAAGGCAGGGCAGGGTTTGCTCTGCCTTTTTTATGAGTTTTATCATAGGTGGCATTCAGCTTTGCTCATGTTTTAAAACAGGCCTGGCCATTACCTTTGTGGGCATCTATACGCACAAACACCAAACAACAATACCGCTATGAAAAGCACTGCAAGCCAACACCCGCAACAGAAGCTCTGGCAGAAAGAACTGGAGCTGATGGCCGAAGACAACGACTTTATGCTTAGCCTGCTGGCATCGTTACAGGCAGAGCAGATTCTGACCCATAAGTATGACGACCGCACCAGTATTTTCTTCAACCATTTTCAGTATTTCTTTCATCAGTCGAAACACCTGCAGGAAGGGCTTGAGCTGATAACCAATGAAGAAACCCTGCCCGAAAGCCACTATTGCCGCCTGAAAGAAGAAATCAACAACCTGATTGAAAAATATGAGGTTTTCAAGGGTAATTTCAGAGGGTTTTTGTCGTCGCTGGCAGTCAGAAAAACTGCCGTTACCTTTTATTGAGCCAGCCACCAGCTAAGCAGGCAGGCTACTCAACACCTCTTTAATACCTGTTTTGCGCACACGCACTTATTGCCTATCTATAAAATACTGTATAAGGCTGTAGACGCCTATGAGCAGGATAAGCCATAACGATAACTTGCGGAATGGCTCCTGCGGAATGTGGTTCAGCAGCCTTTTACCCAGCCATGAGCCTGTAAAGCTGATAACCAGCAATGCAGGCGCCTGCCACAGCATATCTCGGGTTAAATATCCCTGAAAACTATATACGCCGAAACGGCTTAGGTCTACCATAAAATCAATAAGGGCCGAAGTGGCCAGAAAAGTATCTTTCTGTACATTAAATGAGGCCAGCGCCAGGCCTCTTACGGCTCCGCCCGTGCCAAGCCAGCCGGCCATCCCACCAGACAACCCACCGCCTATAACGGCATTTACCAATGTGGGTTTAAAAGCGAAGTCGGGCTTTAAAATCAGCAACCCTGCAAAAAGCGACAAAAACAAGCCCAGCAACAGATTAGCTATGCTGGTATTGACATACTTTGAAAAATAGGCGCCAATAATTACAAAGATGATACTGGGGATGCCGATTTTGAGAAAAATAGATTTATTGAAGCCTTTTCTGAAAAGCACAATTTTTGAAAGATTACTGAAAATATGCAGCAGAGATAAAATGCCCAGCACCTGATGAAAACTAAGAAAATGATTGGCGATAGGTACAAAAAATACCGAAGAACCAAAGCCGCCTACGGTTCCGATTATTTCAGCAAGCAGGGTTAGGAAATAAAAAAGAAAGCCGGGAGCGTAATTCATGCACGGCAGGTTTGTTGGTTAATAACTGGTAATTGCGATGCTTTTGTGATTTATAACGATGAAAAGAAAAAAAATCAGGACAAAATCCTGATTTTTTAAGATTTTTTTGCTGTGACTAAAAAAGTTTGCAAATGTTGCAAGAATTTTTTTCAAAAAACAAACATGAAGTAAAAAAATATGCTTATTATTGTTAAAATTCTTTAATTTAGAAAGAATATAAAGTATAATGCTATCCGGCGTTGTGTCAGGGAATCCTGCCGATAGCCAATGAGCGCCCGGAACCGGCAATGTGGCTGGTGATTTTGATTTTAAACCGGCTGATGGCCTGTTTTACAAATAACAAAGTAAACCAAAGAGAGGAGTGAATACCTGCTCGGCTTTGAATACAAATACCGTTGATAATTACTATTTGAGATTGAATTGTTCTCTGCACCAATCCGGGTGATTTTTTGAAGACAAGGCCCGGTGAGTAGTTGCGTATGCTTGTCTTTGTTTTTCAGTTTTGATGTCGTGTTACCAGATTTGTCAGGTAGTGTAATACGGCAGTTCAAATTACGTTTTTACTACAATTGCTGAAACCCTATAATAGCTATTTGATTGATACTTCTTTTGTAAGGTCTGAAAACCAATAATTTATAACAATCTGAATTCATGCAACTATACCAGGGCATTATCTGCTTGTAATTTTTGGTATATGCGCCTGATTTACAGATGCTGTTTTAAATATTAATATCCGTCAGGCCAACACACACCAATTTTAGAATGA
The DNA here is from genome assembly GCF_024138715.1 of Emticicia sp. 21SJ11W-3. Classification (GTDB taxonomy): domain Bacteria; phylum Bacteroidota; class Bacteroidia; order Cytophagales; family Spirosomataceae; genus Emticicia; species Emticicia fluvialis. Next base: position 3,318,002 of record NZ_CP092074.1, on the reverse strand, counting down.
ATAATAATTTATCAACAGCAGACTCCGGCGAACCGCTTTTCGATTCCGGATTAAAACTTATCCTTAAGTCGGGGTCGGTCAGGGAAAAAGAATTTGCATTGCTTAACAGGGCGCTCAGCAACGAAAACAGCCTGGGTAATATGAACCTGTTTCTGAAACTGATAAAAGACCCCGAGCTTGAAACCATTGCCTTTGTATGCCTGGGCAAATTGCTTGCCCATGCGCCGGTAGTAAGCCTGCCGCTGGTGCTGCCAGTGTTAATTAAAGGCCTGGGTAGCACTAAAGAGGCAGTAAGGCAGGCCAGCCAGACCGGGCTGGACAGCCTCATCAGGCCATCGGGTCAGCGAGAAGACGGCCAGACGGTTGTTCATCTGGGGGTTCAGCTTAAACCCAGGCAGGTACATGAGTATCTGGAGTCTGATTCGGCAGAAGAAATCATTACAGCTCTGGTGTACCTTTACCACAAGCCTCATAAAGATGCCGACCTGTTTGAGATTCTCGACACCCAGCTTGATAAAAATATAGAAGCCGTTGATTGCGTGGTAGGTGCCATTGTAGATACCAAATTATGGGGGATTATCAGGAAAATAACCGACCTGAGCGACCTGAGCCTTAAAACCTACGCCCGTGCCAGGCAAAAGGGGCTGAAATCGAAATCGTCGTGGGTGTACAGGCGGTTTGATTCCATGCGTGAACTGGCCCGCGAACACCTGAAGTTTATGAACGAGAGCGCCTGACAACACCATTTAACGCCCCGGTTCAGGCAGGGCGCTGCCTGTGAGCTTTGGCGGTTGCAGGTAATTAGCTGGTTTTTTTCTGAATTTCGGCTTTAAGTTTAAACAAAGCCTGCCCAAAGCTGTTTCTACTATTTAAGAAAAAACCTTTACCCTTTAGCTTTTCACCTATTATTTGTATGAGTTTTTCTGATTTTTTTAATACGAAATCGGCCGACAGTCTATCGCACCAGTGGTCAGGCTACCTACCTGCTTATGCGCCATCCTTTCAAATCATTAAACTTTTATTCAGGCATAAACCCCATGTTAATACCCCGCACCTACTGGCAGAGCTGAAGACGGTTTTCGGAAACGTTGAATTGGCGCCCGACGGTAGCTTCAGTGTGGATTTTATGCCCGAATACACCACAGGCACCAACCGCGGGCCAATGAAGGCCGCAGCAGCCATTATGCCCCAGGTAACCGAAGCAGCCACAGAAAAATATATAAACGCCGCAAACCATGCCTGGCATTGGCCAGACGCCGCCGCTGAAATACAAAATTGCCGTTACGAAATAAGCCTGCAAGAACTGATGCCGGAAAACCTGCCTGCGGCCATAAGGCTGGAGTTTTTTCAGAAGTTTGCCGGGGTGGTTATCAGTGCCTGTAAGCCTGCGGTGGTTTATTTCAGGCATAGCCATAAACTGGTGGATGCCGGTGATTTTCTGAACGCCCTGAGCCATGAACCACCTGCTTTTTTATACGGCGCCATGAGCGTGCGCCTGATGCAGACGGCAGATGGAAAGGTGTTGGCAGATACCCTCGGGCTGTATGCTCTGGGCCTGCCAGACTTTGAATGCCTGCCCGGCGTACTTGAACCGGCTGGCATGGCAGGCACTCTGACCGACCTGGCTTATGAAATGCTGGAAAGTGGCCGGGTTATCAGTGATAACGACCTCTTAAAAGCGCAGGGCAGAAACGAAAGCTGGAAAACCCGGATGGAACAAGCATCAAACGGGCCTGACAGACTGGTAATTAAGCTGATACCTGCCTGATGATGATTACGGTTGCAGTTGTATTGAATGCGCCCTGCCAGGCTTGCAATTTGTGATGGTTCGTTAAGAATTTCTTATTTATTGTTACTGAATTGTGTGGATAAACGTTTCTGATTAGTTTTACCGGAAACTTAACCATAACAACCAACAATAATGGGACTATTCGACATTTTTAAGAAGAAATCTGCTGAGACTACTCCGCAAAGTATTGCACCTAACCAACCGGCTATTCAGTTTGTAAGCCTCTTTTATGAAAACAAACCTGAAATAAATACGGATGCTATTCTGGCTGAACTGAAACAACGTTTTGCCAACGTTGAGCCCTTGCAGATTGACGGCACAACGGCATTTGCATTCCCTGATTTTATGACAGATTTTAACGGCGTAAACGTACCTGCACAAGGCCTTATTTTAAATACAGACGTTGAAATTGACCTGGATAAGTATAAAGAAGCCATTGCTGATTCGATACAGTGGTCTGGTGCTGAAGACGCCATGAAAAAGTGCAGGTATCAGGTAAGTGTTACCGAGCTGCTGTCTAAAGGTTTGCCGCATCAGGCAAGGCTAGAGTTTTTTAATACCCTGGTTTGTGCCGTGGTGCAGGCTACCGGTGCACAGGTGGTATATTACAGAAACAGTAATAAACTGCTGGATGCGACGAAATTTATGGAGGCCTGCGATGCGCAGGAGCCGGAGTTTCTGGAGGGCGCGATGAATTTCAGGTTGTTTGAGCTGAGCAACGGAGAAATACTGATGGATACCCTTGGCCTTCATGCTTATGGCATTGCTGATTTTCAGTGTTCGTTTCGTAAGTACGAAGCACATGAAATTGCGGGTATGCTGAATATGCTGGCTTACTACGTGGTTGACACCGGCGATTTTATCAGAGACAACACCACCGTGCAGGGTATTGGTAAAAACCCGGTATGGAAAACCAGATATGAGGCTTCAAAAGTAGAACCTACCCGGCAGGTGGTAACCGTTATACCTAATTACTAGGGTTTTAAGCTGTTTGTAACCGTGCCAGACTCTTTTGCATAAGCATATTTGGTTTGGCACGGTTGAGGCGTGCCGCGGCTATTTCCACCGGCGGTTAAGGTAGGCTGCTTCCCAGAAATCATATTCCAGCCGGGATGATGCTGCGAAGGCTTCTGTCATTTTAGCCCTGATGGCGTCTGTTGTTTGCGCCGCATTTCTGTCGCATATATCTATGGCTGCCTGTACGGCCACGCCAAATTCTTCTCCGGCATAAGTATCAATCCATTTCTGATACGGGTTATTTACTTTTTGCGGATGCCCGTAAATGTAGTCGCCAACGGCTTTGTAAATCCAGAAGCAGGGTAGCACGGCTGCCATGCCAACTTCAACGGCGTCAAGCGCGCAGGTGCTTTTCAGAAAATGCGCATAGTGATGGCAGGCTGGTTGTATGTCATCTTTGGTATCAACGCCAAAATCTTTAAAGTAAGATTCGTGCAGGGCGTTTTCTACAATAATGGTGGTTTCGGCAAAGCGGAAAAAGGCCAGCATATCGGGTATGGCATTGGCTCTGGCACCCACAATGGCCAGCGCCCTGCCGAAATGTTCGAGGTACAGTGAATCCTGCATCAGATAAAACTGAAATTTTTCAAGCGGCAGGGTGCCGTTGGTCAGTTCCTGAATAAAGGGCATTTGCAGAATAGATTCATACACCGGAGCTATGTTTTGCCAGGCGTTGTCAGACCATTTCATTTTTAATCAGTTTTTGAGGATTGAAGAAGTGATTCAGCGGGCCATTGCCTTTACCGATGGCCACATTTGCACCATGCCTGATGGCCTTATGCACGTAAGTCTGCCCGAGTTTTACGGCTTCATTCAGGCCATTGCCCTGCGCCAGATAAGCCGCAATGGCAGACGACAACGTACAACCCGAACCATGCGTATTATTGGTAGCGAATTTCTCGAACTCAAACGGGAGGATGTTGCCCTGTCCGTCGAAAAACAGCGAAGTAATGACGGGTAAATCAAGATGCCCGCCTTTCAGCAATACCGATTTGCAGCCCAGAGCCAGTATTTTTTCTCCGGCCAGGTACATATCGTCCAGCGTTTTAATGGGCATATTAGCCAGAATGGCGGCCTCGTCCATGTTGGGTGTAATAACCGAAGCCAGCGGAAACAGCTTTTCAATAATGGCCTGAATGGTGGCGTCTTCTATCAGTTTGTGGCCGCTGGTGGCCACCATTACGGGGTCAAACACCAACGGAACGGCAGGGTATTGCTGCAAGGTGGCAACAATGGTATGCACCAGCTCTGCGGTATGCACCATGCCGATTTTGATGGCACGCGGGGGGATGTCGTCCATGATGGCTTCTATCTGCCCGGCCACTGCCTGATAGGGTATAGGGTAAATGCTGCGCACGCCCTGTGTATTTTGCACCGGCAGGGCGGTAAGTACCGATGTGGCGTAACAACCCAGCGCCGAGAAGGTTTTGATATCGGCCTGAATGCCTGCGCCACCGCTGCCGTCGAACCCGGCAATGGTGAGGGCAGATGAATAGGTGTATTTTTGCTTCATTTCAAAATCAGGTTTCGTAATTCGTAAGCCGCTTTTTGGGGGTGCGGCGCAGCGCAAATGGCCGACACCACCGCCAGGCTGTCGGCTCCGGCCTGCCAAATGGCGGCAGCATTGGTTTGGTTAATACTGCCTATGGCTATGAGGGGTTTGTTGGTCAGGCTTCTGATGTGCCGCAGGCCTTCCAGCCCCCATTCTGTAACGGTATCAGTTTTGGTAGGCGTGGCAAAAATGGGGCTGATGCCGTAATGGTCGGCCGTTTCGGCTTCTGCGGTATCCAGCTGGCTCAGGTATTCTATCGAATAGCCGATTTGTAATTGCGTACCCCATTTTTTTCTGATTTCTGTTGGCGGAGTATCACTCCGCCCTACGTGTATCCCAAAAGCCCCAACCGCGTTGGCCACAGCCAGGTTGTCGTTAATGATGAGCGGTATGCCGTAGCGCTCGGTTATTTCTTTCAGTTGCAGGGCTTTTTCTATAAAAGCGGGCGTGGGCAGCGTTTTTTCTCTCAGCTGAATAATCTCCACGCCTCCGGCAATGGCCTGTTCTGCCACTGTCAGAAAGCTGCGACCCGCGCAGGCGGCTTCTGAAATAACCAGATATAAAGCGTACGGAAACTGCGGATGCCCGGCCATGTCAGGAAAGTTTGATGGTTTGCAAAAACTCTTTTTCGGTTATGTTGAAGAGCTTGTCAAGCAGCAATACCTGCAAAGTGCCGGGGCCTTTTGCTTTTTTGGCGGCCAGTTCACCACAAATGCTGAACAAAGCCATAGCGGCTGTCAATGCCTCGGTTTTGTCTTCAATAACAGCTATAAACGCACCGATAACGGCAGTGGCCGAGCAACCCAGGCCCGTAACTCGGGTCATGAGGGCATGGCCGTTGTTGAGGTAAATGCGCTTGTCTTTGCTGACGATGATATCGGTCTTGCCGGATATACACACCAGGGTATCATATTCGGTGGCTATTTGTTGGGCGGCATCAATGGCCTCGTTGCTTTCGGCGGTGCTGTCTACCCCTTTAGTTGGGGTGGTGTTGGCGCGTGCCAGTGCCAGTATTTCAGAGGCATTGCCGCGGATAACGGTTGGTTTATATGACAATAACTCGCTCAGTGAGCTGTCGCGGTAGGGAGTAGCTCCGGCGCCAACGGGGTCAAGTGCCCAGGGTTTGTTGAGTTTTTGTGCCTGCTGAGCGCCCAGAAGCATTGATTGCACCCAGTATTGGTCTAGCGTGCCGATGTTGATAACCAATGCCTGGCAGATACGGGTTATATCCTGCACTTCGGCGTGGGCATGTGCCATAATGGGCGACGCCCCCACAGCCAGCAACGCGTTGGCGGTGTTGTTCATGACAACGAAATTGGTAATGTTGTGTACCAGTGGCGACTGTGTGCGGACAGTCTGGATGTGTTTCCAGAGGGTTTTTTCCATTGTTCGGGATTTTAGGATACAATGGCCCGGGCGAGAATGCTTTGAAAAAAAAGAGGATAAGATATGCGCTGTGCAGCTATATATTATTCGCTTTTCCCTACGTCGGTATCAACCGTATCAGGTTCAAAGGGACTCTCTCAATTCTATACAGAATACCCCTAAAGCCGTGGCAAAGATAAGGCTTTTGAGGGGAATGGCAAATTATGGTTGGGGATTGTGGGGCGAACTTTCAGTACGCTGTTGGATTTTGAATTGATAGCCTATTTCAGTAGGGGTTCAAAATATTGAACCCCTACTGATTCGCGTACAGAAATTTTGATGACTTTTTCTCATTTAATTCTTATTTTAATTAAAAGTATTTCTAAAAAAGGATGCACAGCAATTTCAACCCTTGCAAATTGTAGCCAATATATCTATTTTTACATATCACTAATCTTAAGACCTGTGGCATGAAAAACTTTTTACTGCTATTGCCGGTGCTTGCATTTTTTGGCTGTGGCAAACCAACTGCTGAACCTGAGCCCCAAACCGATTTGGCGGTACAGGTGGTGGGTAAATATCGGGTCTATGAAACTGTAGTGGATACGAAAACCGAGGCAGTTGACCCTAGGCAACCCGAAGTAATAATTGAAATTATTAGTATTGGAGAAAATAAAATTGTTTTCAAATTAACTAATTTAGAAGGCAAAATGTATACAGAACCGTTTTATAGTAGATTTCTTTTAAGAAAGAAAGGTACTGCAATTGAATTTAATTTATTAGATAGCGGTGGGGATTATGGACTTTTCTACAATCAGGTATTACAACTATATGACGGCGGAGTTACAGGCAGCAGCAGAATGGTTAGAGCAAAAAGAATATAATTATCAATGATTGTAGGAAGTAATGAGTGTTTTGTTTTAAGCAAACGTATTATTTACTAATCTTAAATTCTACCTAATGAAGCAACTTTTACTACTTATGCTCGCGATTATGTTTTTTGCTTGCGGCAAGCAATCTTCTGAGCCGGATTTGTCGACTGAAATAAAAGGAACTTATCAGGCTTTTGATGTTATTATTGATGCAAAGGAGTATCCGGCCCCATTTGCCGGCGGAGAGTTCTTGCTGGAGTTAATTCCACAGTCTGAAAGTAAATGTACTTTGAGAACCTCGTCAGTGATACCCAATGCTTCTGAAGCAGGCAAGATGGAAGTCAGTCTTGTAAAGAAGGAGGAGTCAACCGAACTGCAAAAAGACAAACAAAAAGTCGGGCTGGTAACCGGGCAAATACTGGAGTTTTATTTTGTTGATAATGACGGCAAGGCTGTTACCATTAGAGCAAGAAAGAAGTAGTTTTACCTATGATACAAAGCAGAGTCCCCTTCAAACCGCAAGGCTTGGCGCACGGGAGACTCTGCTTAGAACTCTAATGTAATGAGTAACTCAAGCCGCTGCGGCAGAGTCCCCTTGCCGGGCTTTGGGCTTATGCACACGGGAGACTCTGCCGGGACAACAAAAGCAGAGACCTCTACAAGCGGCAAGGTTTTGAGCCAGGGGGATTGCGCTTAGAACTCTAATGTAATGAGTAACTCAAGCTGCTGCGGTTGAGTCCCCTTGCCGGGCTTTGGGCTTATGCACACGGGAGACTCTGCCGGGACAACAAAAGCAGAGACCTCTACAAACGGCAAGGTTTTGAGCCAGGAGGATTGCGCTTAGAACCCTAATGTAATGAGTAACTCAAGCCGCTGCGGCAGAGTCCCCTTGCCGGGCAATGGGCTTATTCACACGGGAGACTCTGCCGGGACAATAAATGAAACCGCCTTGTTATTCCATTACCTTCGCAAGCTTATTTGTGTTAAATCAAACTTTAGATTTGGTTTTTTTTGACTGAATTTATTAACTTTGGCATCGATAAATAAACTTTTCCGATGACTAAAAAGTATTCTTTTGCTATTTTGTTATTATTTCAATTGTTCTTCTTTGGGTGCAAAAAGGATGAAATCCCGCCAGTAATATCAGATTTTAGTTATAAACAAAATGACTTGGGTAAAGTTACGTTTCAGAACAAATCACTAAATGCAGAATCTTTTGAATGGGATTTTGGAACCGGTGATATTTCAAATTTAAGGAATCCCACTTATCAATTTGATGAGAATAAAGAGTTCTCTGTGACATTGCATGCCCGAGGAAAAGCCGGGCAAAACTCAAAGACCACTACTGTAAAAATAGTTACTGTCCAACCTAAAGGTACCTTAATGTTCTGGACTAATATTACCGACTCGGGCACCATCACGGTGTATATGGATGATATTAAAGAGGGTGTAATAACACGTAGTAGCCAGGTTTCATCTATTTCGTGTGGAACAACAGGTTTTGTAACCGTAATAAAGCAAGCAGGAGACTATAGATATAGGGCTTATGCTCAGAGTGGTATGGTATGGTCGAATACAATTACAATCGATCCATATATTTGCACTAAGCTTAAGCTGATAAAATAGAATACTATTGTTGTGTTTCTGTTTCTTAATCTCTTTTTACCGTGTTTTTTTAGTTTATTCTGGCAAATTCTTGTAGTTAACCCGTAGTGCATCTGGAATCGGAGAATATAAGCTGCCAATAACTATTCTAAAGGGTTTGATTGAAACATTCAGTTCAACATCTTCAAGTCATTTGATGCAGAAATGAATCTGCACTTGCTTTGGATTGCTTTTAGATTGATTCTGCGCTTTTTGAAAGATTGGGTATCCCGTAGGGATGGTATATCGGTAGTAAATATTGCTCATACACATATAAAGTCCCATCGGGACGATATATTAAATACTCAACAATAAATATATTATCCCTGACGGGATACGCAGCAAAAAGCCAAATCTACGTCTACTGATATACCATCCCTATGAGATTCCGTTTGAATGGAAGGTTAACTGATTAAATTCAACCATCTTTGATTAGTGCTAATTTGAGGTCTATTAGTGTATTCTTTATAAATGCACTACGAGTTATACTTATTGCTACAATATTACCAGTTTTCCATAGCTCCAGACCCAGGGCATGATTCGTCTTTATTTTATTAGCTAACTTTCTGATGTCGCCAATTATTACCCTAATTTGACCGTGGCACCCGTGTACCTAGTTTGAAGTCGGGCTGGTAACCGGGCAAATACTGGAGTTTTATTTTGTTGATAATGACGGCAAGGCTGTTACCATTAGAGCAAGAAAGAAGTGATTTTACGCTGCGGCAGAGTCCCCTTGCCGTGCAATGGGCTTATGCACACAGGAGACTCTGCTTAAAGCTCTAATATAATGAGTGACTCAAGCCGCTGCGGCAGAGTCCCCTTGCCGGGCTTTGAGCTTATGCAGGCGGGAGACTCTGCCGGGACAACAAAAGCAGAGACCTCTACAAACGGCAAGGTTTTAAGCCAGGAGGATTGCGCTTAGAACCCTAATGTAATGAGTAACTCAAGCCGCTGCGGCAGAGTCCCCTTGCTGGGCAATGGGCTTATGCACACGGGAGACTCTGCCGGGACAACAAAAGTAGAGACCTCTACAAACGGCAAGATTTTGAGCCAGGAGGATTGCGCTTAGAACCCTAATGTAATGAGTAACTCAAGCCGATGCGGCAGAGTCCCCTTGCCGGGCTTTGGGCTTATGCACATGGGAGGCTCTGCCGGGACAACAAAAGCAGAGACCTCTACAAGCGGCAAGGTTTTGAGCCAGGGGGATTGCGCTTAGAACTCTAATGTAATGAGTGACTCAAGCCGCTGCGGCAGAGTCCCCTTGCTGGGCAATGGGCTTATGCACACGGGAGACTCTGCCGGGACAACAAAAGTAGAGACCTCTACAAACGGCAAGATTTTGAGCCAGGAGGATTGCGCTTAGAACCCTAATGTAATGAGTAACTCAAGCCGATGCGGCAGAGTCCCCTTGCCGGGCAATGGGCTTATGCAGGCGGGAGACTCTGCCGGGACAACAAAAGCAGTGACCTCTACAAGCGGCAAGGTTTTGAGCCAGGGGGATTACGCTTAGAACTCTAATGTAATGAGTAACTCAAGCTGCTGCGGCAGAGTCCCCTTGCCGGGCTTTGAGCTTATGCAGGCGGGAGACTCTGCCGGGATAACAAAAGCAGAGACCTATACAAATGGCAAGGTTTTGAGCCAGGGGGATTGCGCTTAGAACTCTAATGTAATGAGTAACTCAAGCTGCTGCGGCAGAGTCCCCTTGCCGGGCTTTGGGCTTATGCAGGCGGGAGACTCTGCTGGGAAAAAAAAAGAAACAGGGAAATCGGCGCAGGAGTATATTCAATGGAAAGTGATTGATTTGGCTAAAGAAAAAGTGGTTGATTTCAGCAAGTCTATCAGCGAGGTATCTTACGAAATGGGCTTTAAATATCCTCCACATTTTACGCGCTTCTTTAAGCAATGGGTAGGGCAGTCGCCTAGTGAGTATAGAATAGCGAACTAGGGGATTGTCGATTTTCAATTGCAGATTGTCGAATTGGGTACGCGGCACACCCGCCTTCCAGCACCAATAGAGTATAGGCGTGCCACGGTTAAGTTTAGCCTATTTAATTAGCGATAGGAGCGACTACAACGTAGGATTTTAATAATTATCAATTTTGGAGTTTTGCTATATTTAAATCTAAAAACTTTTTTACATCACTAGGGATAGGTATCCTAGGTGCCATGATATGAACAATATTTTGTAGTTTTAGTTCTATACTCAAATTAGGTTTAGAAATTTTAACATTGTTATTTTTATTAAAAGCTTTAATGTTTTCTTTAATCTCTTCAATAGTACTATTACCTACTTTTCTGCAAAAGATAAAAAGAAACCAAAGCTCATATTTGCCTCTAATATAGACCTTTGGAACGCTTAATTGCTTCAGTTGTCTAGCTATTAGTAATACATCCCTAAATGATAAATTATGATTTGTCCCAGTTGATTTACATAAATAAGTATATAAAGATTTATAATCCTTTCGTTGTCTTCTTTTGATTTTTAAATCATTATCAATAACAAATATTTTATCCAAATCAATTTCGTTAAAATTTGTTGGATAATCATTTTTTATAACATAAATAAGCCAAGCTGACATTACTAAAACATTGTCTGAAAATTTCTTCAATTCAATTTCAAAAATGTCTTTTAGGGCCTTAACATGATTGTCTACTTCTAAGCGGCATAATTCTCGCAAAAACCTTTCTAATATTGATCCATTAACTAAGTAGTTTTCGAATGAGTAGAATGCAGTAACGAATATATTCTCATCCGATTTCCTTTTAACATTTAAAATGTCATCAAAATCTTTATCTGTAAAAAATAGTGCTCGGTTCTTATTATATATTTTCCAATTAATTGAATCGTGGTTTTGATAAACGTTATCTTTTCCATTACATACATAATAAAATTTTGCATAATTTTCTGGAATCAATGTCTCAATATAATTTACATAAAATGACCTATCTTCTTCTCCTTCAAAAAATACGTGGAACGTGTTTTTTTTGAGTTTATACTGTTGTAGAAATTTAATATAAGAAGCCTCTGGTATTTCTGCAGCTAATAGTAAGGTTTTGAGAAAGGACATATTAATTGAACTTAAACTCTTCTAAAGAATGAGAATATGATTTTAAAAAGTTTCTAAAAATGAATGGAGAATGGGTTACAGCTAGAATACCTGCGCAGTCTTCTGTATTAACAATATCTTGAAGGAATCTTTCTTGCCATGGTACAGAAAGAGAAAGCTCTGGTTCATCAATAATTACAAAGTATTTTTGTTTTGATAAAATTAAATGGCTAAAAAGTGATACTATTTGTTTTTCACCTGATGACAAATCTTTATATTCAATTGATGAAAAGGAATCCGATAACTGAATATCAACTTTAAAATTGTCATTATCGTAAAAAAAACGTTTTGATGAGCCAATATAATCGTTGCATATATCTACAAATTTATTTATGTCTAGTTCCGCTTTTTGTTGCTCTTCGTAAATTTGAAATAGTTTCCATACAAAATAAGCGTTAATTTTATCTTCATCGCTAATTGCTCCCTTTTTTTGAACCATTTCTACGAAACCATTAAGAGCTTCTTTTCCGGATTTGCTTATAATACTATCATCAAGTCGATTTAGTAAATAATCAAGCGCTTCTCTATTAAAAATTTGAATTTTCTCTGAATCAAAACTTTTATACCTTTTATTTAGTATATCTTCTAAATAAGACCCAGTTATTTTTCTACTCAAATTATTGTAAAAATGATGTCTTAATTCCTGACACCTATTTTGAATCCTCTCCTTAACATCTTCCATCCCAAATTCTACAAGCTCAATAAAAGAAGGTGTTTTATCACCTCTTGATCTAAGTCTTCTACGGAGTTCGTATTCTTTCATATTTCCTTCAAGCTCTGGAAATATATTTTTTAAATCTTTTTCAATTCTTCTGTATGTGGGCAAATAAACAATTTGTATGTTTTTGAAAATTTCATTTAATGCCTCATCTATTTTTTTTAAGTCACTAGAACTATCAATAGATATTTCTTCATTTCGCAGCATTCGAGCAATCTCATAAGCAATACTACGAGGAATATCATATTCTGACATTATATAATCAATAAACTCATGTGGTTCAGCAATTTCACTAATACTATATTCGCGAAGAATTTTTTCTGCAATAATTTGATATTGTCCAGGAAATCTCTTGAAAATTTTTGCTTCTCTTAAAGCAATATTTTTCCATTTCATTTCATAGGTGTAAATAGTATCATCAATTTTTAACTCAATTTTCTCGAACTTAAATTCATTTAGCTTTTTCCATTGTCTTGATAAGAAATAATAAAATATATTCACAAGAGTGGTTTTACCAGAACCATTTTCCGCTACAAGAATTAAGTAATTATCGACAAAGTCTATATTATAATTAGCTGTCCCATGTAATTGAAATACTTTAAAGCTTTGTATTTGCATGTATTTGAAATTTGAATTTTTTTAAGAGAATTTGATGAATTTTATTTCCACCAAATATTTAATTCTAAAGGAAATCAAGAAATTAATATAAAGCAAATTTATTTTGTGGAATAAGTTTTATAGCTACTATAATTGAGTATATGTAGTGAAAAATTAATTTTATTAAAAATTACGTTACTGAATGTTATATTAAAATGTAATTAGTTTGTTATACAATCATATTATCACCCCTGCCGTTTCACCATTTCGTTTATCCAGATGGGGGCGAAGGGGCTGGTGCAGCCTTTGGAAACGGGGTAATCGCGGTATATGCCCAGTTTTTCACCTAAAGCTAATGCCTGTTGCCTGTATTGAGGGTGATTGATGCCTATCTGTGCCAATGCCGAGTTCATGGTCCATTGTACAAATGGGTCGGCGGTGGGCATTTCGGTTTCTATTCTATTGAGCAGCCCGGGTATATCTATTCCTTCCGGCTCGCGGGTTATTCTGCCACTCGTCAGGCTCCAGCCATGGCGTGCCACAGTGGGTTCGGTTTCCTGCATCCACATTATACGTAGTTCTTCTTTGTGGGGGTGTAGTTTAATTATGTATGAATACAGCCAGTCGGCCAGTTGCGGAAACTTCTCCGAACGGGCGATTTTATCCAGCTCGTCAGCCGATAAATTCTTTGGCACCATTATCAAAGTTGCCAACAGTCTGGCTTCAATATTCCCCGTTGCCCATAGCTCCAAAGCCAGGGTGTGGTTGGTTTTTATCTTGTTAGCTATCTTTCTGATGTCGCCCATCATTACCCCAAACTGGTTGTCGTGCGCACCGTTTTTCTTGTTCATCTTCCACACCTTCTCGTTCGCGCGGGCTTTCAGGTCGGTCAATATCTCGTCAATGGTCATAGCTGAATAGTATTAATCCTTAAAAATATTCAATCTTTATCAATCTGCGTGTTTGTGACAACGTTTGTTGCAGGTTTTTTATTTATTCTCAGCTGTAATTTGCTGCGTATCAAATCTATGGTTTTCGGTTCGGTGCTGTTCCAGTATGCCACGTGCGACAAAAACGGTATTTTGTTCAGAGCTTTTGCCTCAGCAGCTATATAATGGTTTTCTACCCCATGCCCGAAGGTATCAATATTGCCACCCACAAAATCTTTGGCAAAGGTTATGTTTGTCCAGCGGGTAAGTGCAAAAGGCGCGGCATGGTGCAAGGCTGTTTTACGCGTCTGGTAGCTAAAGAAAGTAAATTTTTTACCTGTTTCAGGTGTTGGCGGGCAAGTGGGGTACTCGCGTTCTTCCTGCTTTTGTTGCAGGTCGGCGGGGCTGGAGGCCAGCAGCAGTTCGGCATGTGCCAGCGGGCTGCCCAGCGTAATGAAGTCTGATATACGCCATGAGCCAAGCGATTGATACTGGCTGGCCCAAAGCTCAAACTGCTTTTCGCGGTAGGCGTTCCGGTTGGTTTCTGTCGGGTCGGTATTCAGTTTATCTGCGGCGTCTTCAATGGCTTCCAGTTGGGTTTTTGTCAGTTTAAGTAACTCGTTTTGCCTGGTCCAGAGAAACTTGATTAGGTCGTAGGCAATAACTGAACCCAGGCTGTGGCCAACCAGAATGATGCGGTCATATTTGTTTACATAGCGTTTGGCGGGTTTCTCGTGGGCGGGGCTGTCGCCTGTTTTCTTGGGTGCAGGTACTTCAATTTTTGCCTCATGCAGCCGGGTAAGTAGTTCAATGCCTGTTTGCCTGATGTCCTGCCTTTGCTCAATATTGCCCGTGCGGGGCGTCATATACCTGACGGCATCGCCTAAAAAGTAAATCAGAAAAAAGCTGATAACCGCCCACAAAAGCGGAAGCAGCACTTTACTGATGGTGAGCAGCTTGGGTAACAGTGGCGAAACCGAAGTCAGCCAGGCATAGAGGCTGTTTTTCCAGTTCAGCTCAAAGGTTTTGTCGGCAAAGTAGGTTAGTGTAGCCAGTAATGCCAACACTATACCCGACCAGAAAAAAGAGTATATCCACCTGATGCGCGGCGGGATGTTTCGCCTGGGTCGCCACAGAATCTCTTTCATCCACCAGCCAATATCAGATAACTTCGTGCCGCTCATTTTATAGGCCCAGTAATACTCAAAGTAGTCGGTCTTGAAAGTTCTGGCGTGTTCGCTGGCCGTGAGGCGTCTCAGCTCAAAGGTTTCAGAGAGGGCATCGGGCTTGTTAAAAAACTTCCTTTTGGGTGGCTCATGGGCATCGGCATTGCCGGCAAGGGGTACCGGAGGGGCTATCGACTGCACAAAGTCGCGGAGGGTATCCATCGGTCTTTGTTCGCCAATGCCATGTATTACGATAATGGCCTGGCGTTGCACATCAAATTCGGGTTCTTTTTTGTCGGGCATGGTAGCAAAGGTTTTTACTAATGTACGATTGAAAACAGACCAGGTGCAAATGATTACTTTGGTTTTTATTATATGGCATCAGGCTGATGATCAGATATATAGCCGCGCATAAGAGGCCAAGGTCTGCATCGACTACATTTTTGAATATCAGCAGTTGATGCCCCTGCGCTATGAAAATGATTTTAAACCGATTTTTCTTGTTTTGCTATGGTTACTCTATTAGCTTTGGTATTTAAGGTTCTTCTAAATTATTCCTTTACAGGAAACTCAACCATTATAGAAACAATGAAAAAGAATGTTTTTTTGATGACGGCCCTGCTCGTGGCCGGGCTATTTGGGGTAGCCGTTGCGCAGAGCAATCCGTTCGGCAACACGGCCAGCGCCTACACTTTGCCTACTTTTACTAAAAATAATAAGGGTGAACCCGTTTTGTACTGGACCGAAAAAGATGCAGCCAATGTACTGAGCCTGTTCTTTGCGGTATCTAATGACGGCGGCAAAACCTTTGGCGACAAAAAACTGATTTTTGCCAGCCCACTCATGGGCAGCAGCCGCCTGATGCGCCCAAAATTGCTGTTTAAAAAAGATGGCAGCATGGCGGCGGTTTTCTCGTTCAGAAACGAGGTGGCGGCTCCGGCAGTTGCAGAAGGCGGCCATGCCAATCATGACAAACCTGCTGCCCCGGCGCCCAAACCCAAACGCGATTTGCAGATCAGATTCACGGTTTCTAAAGACAATGGCCAAAGCTGGACAGCCCCGGCATCGGTTGATTCGGACACGTCGCGTCTGACGCGTGGCTTTTTTGATGCCGTTGTGCTGGCTAATGATGAAATAGCCGTGGCTTACCTGAAAGATGTAAAAGGCAGCACCAAACATGAAGAACGCGACCTGCGCATGGTAATTACCAAAAACGGAGTGTTTCAGCCTGAAAAAGTGATTGACCCTGTGGTGTGCGACTGTTGCAACATCAGCCTTTTGGTTGATACCAAAGGTGTGCTGAATGTTTTTTATAGAGATAACAATGATGATATCCGCGATATTGCGCGCATGACCTCGGCCAACAATGGGTTGACATGGACAAAACCGGAGATTCTGCATGACGACAAATGGGAAATTAAAGGTTGCCCGCATTCAGGGGCTACTTCTGTGGCAACGGGAAATGGCGCATTGGTAACGTGGTTTTCAGGAGCCGCCGTGCAGGCTGGCGTGCGGCTGGCCACCACCGATGGCCATTTACTGAAGGTACTGAACGCCAACGCCAAAAACGGCACCGTAACTGCCGACGACAAGCAGGCCTTTTTTGTGTGGGAACAAACCACCGAAGGCGGTGCCAGCCGGATTTTATACAGCAAAGTGGCAGGCGGCAAAGCACAGGACGAACAAGTACTGCAAGGCTCTGACTACGGCCAGAACGCCACCACATTATTAGCCAACGGCAAGCTACTGATAGCCCACGAAGTAGCCAAACCCAACCAAAAAACCGCTTTAAGCGTGAAGGTGGTGGAGTGAGCTAATGAGCGAATTAGTGATTTAGTGAATTAGCGGGCGGCGTTCCGCTGAATTAGTGAATTAGCGGGCGGCGTTCCGCTGAATGAGCGGTTGGTAAATTAGCGACTGGCTTACTTGTGAATGAGTGGCTGGTGCGAACGACAGCCTTTGTCGAGACATTTTATATATTGAAAGCCAGCCTGGTGCTGGCTTTTTTTTGTTTTGGGGTTTGGATGCCTCCCTGGCCACAGCATCCCCTTGCCTGGCTTTGCGCTGGTGCGTACGGTGGTCTATGTCGGGGCATTTGATTCTTGTTAGTTTGGGGTGAAACTTGCAGGGCAGTAAAGCCGCCGTTTGATATGCCCAAAAACGGACGACGGATGTCCGATTTCGGACAGGTGGGGGATGGGTATTTTAAAATATCCAACAAATGTATATGAAATATTATTTGGTTTTAACTCCACTTAACCTTCCTCAACTGTGTGGAGGAAATTAGAAAGCGCCTTTCTATTGTTGTAGCGAGCTGTGTGTGATGAGGGTTTTGGGTGAGGGGTGTTTTGAAACCAAATATTATTCTGAATCCCCGCTTTAGTACTTGCAGTTGCTTTTGGTTTGGCACTGCATTTGTTTAACAAAATATAATGAAATAAAAAGTCGGGTGGCGTTGAAGGGAATGTGGGTTTGTAGGCCTGATTTGTTTAGCAAATACTAATGAAATAGTAAGATTATGGGAAGACCCTATTTAGGAGAATTTGAAGAGCTGGTTTTGCTTACCGTGGCGGTGCTTGAAGGCAGCGCTTACGGTGTAACCATAGCAGCAGAACTCAAAAAACGCACCGACCGGGTTATCAGTCTGAGCGGGGTTCATGTGGCTTTGTATAGGCTGGAAGAAAAGGGTTTTGTGCAGTCGGAGTTGGGTGGTGCTACCAACGAAAGAGGTGGCCGCCGGAAAAGATATTTCAGCATTACGGGCTTAGGTAAACGTACGCTCGACGAAATGCGAGACATGAGAAACGAACTCTGGAGCGCCATACCGAAGCTGTCGTTTAATTGAATGAGTGATTGAGCGGGCGGCGTTCCGCTGATTTAGTGAATGGTGAATGAGCGATTTAGTGAATTAGCGAATTAGTGATTTACTGATTTAGTGAATTAGCGGCCGCGTTGCGGTGAATGGTGTCTTGAACTTTGCCTCGAAGGCGTATAGTTTTAACTGATTGACCTGATTGTTATGATTTTTAGTTTTTTTAATGCTCATGACTATTTGATTATTAATTGCAATTAATCACTAATTCACCATTCACTAATTCACCATTCACCATTCACTAAATCACTAATTCACCATTCACTAAATCGCTCATTCACTAATTCACTCATTCACCATTCACTCAATATCTAAATGAAAGAACCTGAAAACATATCACCACCCAAGCTGGCAGATAAGCTGCTGAGGGTTCTGCTGCCTGATGAACTGGCAGAAGAACTGCAGGGCGATATGCACGAACAATTTGAGCTGATGGTAGAAGAAAAGGGTCTTTTTAAAGCCAGATGGCTGTATGTGTGGGAGGTGCTGCGGTTTTGCAGGCCGTATTTTCTGAAACGCCGGCTGATCCGGAAAACAAATGAGTATCAACAAGTTTCTATATTTTCAACAATTATGATAAGCAATTACTTTAAAATAGCGTGGAGGAATCTACGCAAGAACATGACCTTCGGGTCTATCAATCTGTTTGGTCTGGTTACGGGCCTTACCACCTGCCTGCTCATATTTTTATATGTGAGCGACGAACTGAGCTTTGACCAGTATCATACAAAGGCCGACAGAATTTACAGAATTGATAACGAATTGAAATTTAATGGCAACCATTATGATATGGCGGTGAGTTCTCCGGCTATGGGGCAAGTCTTTAAAGGGGCATTCCCCGAAATTGAAAACTACGTACGCCTGCGCTGGTTGGGTGACCTGATATTTAAAAAAGATGGTCAGATTCAGAACGTAAACCGGGTGGCTTTTGCCGATTCAACACTCTTTGAAATTTTTACTTTCAAGCAGCTGGCCGGTAATCTGAGCACGGCTCTGAATGAACCCAATGCCATTGTACTTACAAAAAAAATTGCGCTGAAGCTCTATAACAGCACCAATATAGTAGGGCAGAATTTTGTTTCAGACAATAAAATCTATAAGGTAACTGCTGTTATTGATGATATTCCTAAACAAACGCATTATAATTTTGATGCCTTTGTGCCTATGCAAAACGATGAGTGGAGCAGGAAAAACACCTGGCTGAGTCAGAATTACAACACGTATCTATTGCTTAGGAAAGATGCCAACGTGATGGCCTTAGAACGTAAGTTGTATAAAATGAACCACGAAAGACTGTCGCTGGAGCTAAAGGCAGTAATAAACCAGACCCTGGCTGATTTCTTGAAAGGTGGTGGGCTGGCCGATATCAGCCTGATGCCTGTAAGAGATATACATCTGAGATCGCATAAAGTAGCTGAGCTGGACGGCAACGGTAACCCCGAAAACGTGTACATTTTCTCGGTAATTGGTTTTCTGATTTTGCTGCTGGCCAGTTTCAATTATACCAACCTGTCTACAGCCGTGGCTGCCAGCCGGGCCAAAGAGGTGGGCATGCGCAAGGTAATGGGAAGCGGCAAACTGAGCATTGTGATGCAGTTCCTTACAGAATCGTTCGCTTTATCGTTCATTGCCCTGTTTATTTCTTATGCTTTGTTGTTTGTGCTATTGCCGTCTTTCAACGAGTTGGCGGGTAAATCTTTGGCCTATGCAGAGATACTTCAACCCGGTTTGTTACTATCGTCGTTGGCTTTGATGTTTGCTTTGTCTCTATTTTCGGGTGCCTATCCGGCCTTTTATATTTCTTCTTTTGTGCCGAGCCAGGTACTGAAAGGCAAAGTTGCCAATGGGTTCAGGTCGGGCTGGTTCCGTAATTCGCTGGTGGTGTTTCAGTTCAGTATCACTATTATTTTGCTGATAGGTACGATTGTGATTTACCGTCAGCTCGATTTCATCAAGCATAAAGACCTCGGTTTCAACCGCAATCAGGTGTTGATATTACATAATATGGGGTCATTTGGCGACAAAACAGAGAGCTTTAAAAAAGAATTACTGACCATAGCCGGGGTTGAGAAAGTGGCTCTCAGCGACTTCCTTCCGGTTAATAATTATCGATCCAACAACACATTCTTTAAAACAGCGACGGCTGATGTTAGTGGATCAGTTACTATGCAGAACTGGTGGGTTGATGAAGACTACCTCAGTACTTTGGGTATTAAGCTATTGAAAGGACGAAATTTCTCGAAAGAGTTTGGTACCGACTCATCAGCCATCATTCTGAATGAAATAGCGGCCAAAAAGTTTGGCGGGGAGTCTATACTTAATAAACAGATTTTCTATCTTAGTAATATTAATTCCGGAAAGGTAGGGTCTTATACGGTAATAGGAATCGTAAAGAATTTTAATTTCAGCAATCTGCGCGAAGAAATAACCCCACTGTCATTTATTTATTCCAAACAGGCTAATAGCCTTTCACTTAAGATTTCGTCGCAAGACCTACCCGGTGTAATCAGTCAGGTAGAATCAAAGTGGAAAGCGCGCGTACCAGAGCAGGCCATGAACTACAGCTTTATGGACGAAGACTTTAACCGCCAATATGACGTAGACAGAAAAACAGGTAAAATAGCAACGAGCTTTGCTTTGCTGGCTATTCTGATTGCGTCGCTGGGTCTGCTGGGGCTGGTGCTGTATGCGGTAGAATTGCGCACCAAAGAGATAGGCATCAGAAAGGTGCTGGGCGCAAGCATCAGAAGTGTGTACACCCTGCTTACCCGCGAGTTTATGGTACTGGTGGCGGTGGCCATGCTGGTGGCGTTTCCGGCGGGCTATTATCTGATGCACCGGTGGCTGCAGGATTTTGCCTATCACATAGACATTGAGTGGTGGGTTTTTGCAGTGGCTGGGGCATTTACCATTGGGGTTGCTTTGCTGACAGTGAGCTACCAGGCCATTAAAGCTGCCCTGATGAATCCGGTGAGGAGCCTGAAGAGCGAATGAGCGAATGGTGAATGAGTGAATGAGTGATTTAGTGAATTAGCGGGCGGCGTTCCGCGGAATGGCGAATGAGTGATTGAGCGAATTAGTGATTTAGTGATTAATTGTACATAATAATCAAATAGTCGTGAGCATTGAATAAAACTAAAAAACATAACAATCAGGTAAATCAGTTAAAATCGATACGCCATCGCGGCAAAGTTCAATACACCATTCACCGCAACGGCGGCCGCTAATTCACTAAATCGCTCATTCACCATTCACTAAATCGCTCATTCACCATTCACTAAATCACTCATTCGCTCAATCACTAATTCACCGCAACGGCGGCCGCTCATTCACTCAATATCTAAATGAAAGAACCCGTAAACATATCACCACCCAAGCTGGCAGATAAGCTGCTGAGGGTTCTGCTGCCGGATGAACTGGCCGAAGAACTTCAGGGCGATATGCACGAGCAGTTTGAGCTGATGGTAGAAGAAAAGGGTCTTTTTAAAGCCAGATGGCTGTATGTGTGGGAGGTGCTGCGGTTTTGCAGGCCGTATTTTCTGAAACGTAAATTATCTGCTAAGGCTGAATCTATGAAAGACTTTTACTTTTTAATCAATTCTGGTATGCTACAAAATTACCTGAAAATCGCTTTTCGTAACCTGTTGCGTGCCAAAGGTTATGTGTTTATTAACATTACTGGTCTGGCTGTGGGTATAGCTGCCAGTACACTTATTATTCTATGGATACAAAGCGAGTGGCAGTATGATCGTATTTATCGAAAAACCAGCCGTTTGTATCAGGTCTATAATAAAGATGTTTTTAATGGTGAACCCAATGTTTGGGATGCCACACCAAGACCATTGGCCCCTGCCCTGAAACAGAATTATGGAGAGGTTGAGGAGGCCATAAGGGTAAGACCGACGGATTTGCTGTTAAGCGCATATAACACCCGACTTAACGCTTCCGGCGCTTTTGTTGACCCTGCTTTTATAAAACTATTCGATTTCCAGCTGAAATCAGGCAATGCCCAAACGATGCTTAATGGCAACAATGGCATGGTGATTACCGAAACACTGGCAGAGAAATTGTTTGGTACCAGCATGGCCATTGGTAAGGTGGTGCAGATTCAGAATAAAGACCTTTTTACGGTAACAGGTGTGTTGGAAGACATACCCCATAACAGTAAGTTCAGCCAAGTATCTTACCTATTGCCTTACAATTACTTTGTAGCACTGGGCTGGGGTTCTGACGCCTGGGAGTCGAACAATGATTATACTTATGTATTGCTGAAAGAAAACACCGATGAGGCATCGATAAACCGAAAGATTAAAAAGTTGACCGCGAGGTATCTGACGGGCATTATTAAAGACCTGAATAATCGGGAAGTTTTTTTGCATCCGGCTGACAGGTGGCACCTGTATTCGAAGCAGGAAAACGGGCAGCTTGTAGATGGAGGAATAGTAACCGTGCGTTTGTTAGGGCTGATAGCTTTTTTTATTCTGCTGATAGCCGCTGTTAACTTCATTAACCTGAGTACCGCCCGTAGCGAGAAAAGAGCCAAAGAAGTGGGGGTAAGAAAAGTTGCCGGTGCACAAAAGGGCGCATTGATTTTACAGTTTATCGGCGAATCGTTGCTGCTAACTTTTTTGGCGGGCATCATCGCATTGCTTGTAGTACAGCTGGCGTTGCCATTTTTTAATGACCTGACAGGCAAAAGACTTGCCTTAAACTTTGCCTCGGGTAGTTTCTGGCTGGGTGCATTGGGTGTTTTAATGTTTACCGGTATACTGGCGGGGGCGTATCCGGCATTTGTGCTGGCAGGCTACCAGCCCTCAAAGGTGTTAAAAGGTGCGCTGAAATCTCAGAGAGCAGCTTTTACACCAAGAAAAATTCTGGTTGTAGTGCAGTTTACATTTGCCATTGTCCTTATTGTAGCCACGCTGATAATAAACAGGCAGATTGACCACGCGCAATCGAGGAATCAGGGTTATGACCAGAACAACCTGCTTTTTACCTATCTGTCTGGCGATATGCCCGGGCATTACACGGCCTTGAGGCAAGAACTGATGCAAAGCGGGGTGGCTGTTTCTATAAGCAAATCATTAGGGCCTCTTACAGAAATAAACACGCGCCAATGGGGGGTGGCATGGCCGGGTAGCACTCAGGCCGATAAGGATATTGAATTTGACAAGTTTGGAACAGACGCTAATTTTCTGAAAACCACCGGTACGCAGCTGCTGGCCGGGCGAGAGATTGATGTTAATAAATACAGCACCGATTCTACGGCCATTATGTTGAATGAAGCTGCCGTTAAAAAAATGAATCTCAGGAATCCGGTGGGTACAACTATCCGTATGCAACGGACCGACTGGCATGTGGTAGGGGTGGTGAAAGACTTCATTTTTGCCTCGCCCTATGACCCCATCAATCCGGTATTGATAGAGGGCCCCGGCGGCGCAATGGCTAAAAATTGGCTGAGCATAAGGCTCAACAACCGGCTTTCTATGCAAGAGAATCTGGAAATACTGGAACGCATATTTGCCAGATATAACCCGGCGTATCCATTTGAATACAGCTTTGCTGACCAGTCGTATCAGGCAAAATTTGCCGATGAACAACGCACCGGCGCACTTACGGGCTTGTTTACAGGGCTTACTATATTAATTGCTTGCCTGGGCTTATTTGGTCTGGCCGCTTATACGGCACAGCAACGTACAAAAGAAGTAGGCATACGAAAGGCGCTTGGCGCACCTGTAAGCAGCATTGTGCAACTGCTAACCAGAGATTTTATTCGTTTGCTGCTGGTTGCTTTTGCCATTGGCGCGCCCATAGGCTGGTTTGCGATGGAAAAATGGTTACAGGGCTTTAGTTATCGCATTGGCATAGGTGTAGGCGTGTTTATAGTTACGCTGGTGTCATCTATTATATTAGTACTTGTTTCAGTTGGTTTTCAGGCTGTGAAAGCAGCTTTGGTGAATCCGGTGAAGAGCTTGAAAAGCGAGTGAACGAATGAGCTGGCGGCGTTCCGCTGAATGAGTGAATTAGTGAATGAGTGAATTAGTGAATGAGTGAATTAGTGAGTGGCGTTCCGTTGGATTAGCTGGCTGGGGTTTTGTTCAATTTTTGGTTGGCTTTGGGTTTTTTGTGGGGTGTTTGAAAAGGGTTTATTCCTGATTGGAGGTTTAGCGGTTTAGCTATGCTGAAAGTTGAGAATAAACCCTGTTTTTTGCTATTTTGAGATATTATTAAATTATTTTATTAATTATGGGTTAAAAACCTGTTTTTTTTATAAAAATGTATTGTACTTCACCCTTATGTGCTTTTATTTGTATAAAAAGTTAAAATAAATTGTAATTAAAGCAAAAACCCCCTTTGTTTAGGGGCTTTTTTGTAGGTGGGGGTGGGGGTTTTCAATCCGGCTCGTTTACAAATGCTCTGGCGTAATCGTCGGCGTTTAAAACGGTGTCATACAAGCCAACATTTTCGCCGGCGTGTTTGTTGATGCCGGTGTATTCAAGAGAGGCATCTTCATAACGTTTGAATTTATAGACGGCGTCGTTCATGAGGGCAGAATTAAAAACGCCCAGGCTCACCAGTAACTCAAAGTCGCGTACGGTAAGGCCGGTTACTTTTTTAAACAGCGCCGGTTCCAGTTGGGTTATTACGTCTTTCAGGCTTCGTTCGCGGTAGTCGGTCAGGTACATAAAAACCGGCACCCGCGTGGCAAATTTTATGAGTTTCTCCTGAATCTTTTTCCGCTTGCTCTTAAACTCTTTTTCTTCGTCGGTCAGCTCCTTTTTTTCCTGTGGTGACAGTTCTCTGTCTGCCGATTCTTTCTTTGCTTTTTTTACGGCTTCCGACTTATTGATGATGGTTTCAATATCCTGATTCAGATTCCTGAAACCCTCTATGTTCATCAGCGCTCTCATGGCCTCTTCATTGGCCATCAGGCGGCTAAGGGTGCTGTTGTCTACATTTACCAGCAGGGCGCTTTCCCATCTGCGGGCCAGCAGGGTGGCGGTGGTGCCGCTCATGGCCATATCCAGTATGCCTGCTGCATCTATCTGTTTCATTGAGCTACCGTCATAAGCCAACACAGGCAGAAAATTGATAAATTCGGCCACTTTTGCTTCCGGATTAGTCTCATTGATATTCAGCCTGCAACTGTATTCGGCAATCTGCCTTAAAGCCCTGTCGGGGGCAAAGTCAAAAACGTAGCATTCTTCTTTCAGTATCTGCTGCTTATTGGGCGTAAGGGCATCGGGGTTGTGTATCACCCAGGGTGTTTGTACCCTGAACGCCGCCTGAAAATAGGTTTCGGGGCTGGATGAGTTACGGAGCATGAAAATGCCTGTCCAGGGTTTTACCGAAACCCCTGTGGTGAGTTTACCGCAGGAAAGCGTAATGGTTTTTGATTCCAGTGGGTTATCTGTCATGGCGTGTTGCACCGGCTCAAGGGCTTTTACCCCAATACCTGCCTGTGTGCCAGCGGCTACTACAATTTTGTAGTCCTGATAAAATTTATTTTGCCGTTGCTTCAGCAGGTTGTCCATAGCATGGCAGGCAGCTACCGACGGCAAGAACCAAAACGTATGGTTAAGTACTTTCAGCAATGGTGCATGAGAGAATGGCAAAGGGGGCTTTTGTGCGCCCATTTTCAGGTTATCTACAGTGGTTTCAGCAAACGAACCTCTGATCAGATCGAGCCATTTCTGCACTTCGTCTTCATATTTGAAGTGTGCTTTATGCCCTGTGCCTTCGGCAGAAAAGAAAACGTTGAGGTCGAACCCGTCAAACTCTCCCTGCATGGCTATCTGCCGAAGCGAGTCGGGCAGCTGGTAGGTAAGCATCACCATGCGGGGCAGGGCTGCGTACGGATTCATCCCGGGGTCATTCCAGTTTTCTTTGGCGCGTTGTTCGTCGGCATACGTCCAGTTAAAAATCTGCTCTTCAATAAATTCGCCTGAATTAATGGCCCTGAAAGGCGTGCCAGACAGGTACAGATAATGATGGGTGGTGATAGGCAATATTTTTTCGAAATGCTCAATTTTATCTTCTTCCTGAAAACCGTCTTTTTCCAGTTTTTTGAAATCCTCCAGCTCACGGGTGGCTTCGGTGTCTTTCCCGAACAGGTCGCGGGCGTTTTCGCGCCAGGCGCCAAAGTGGTATTCGTCAAACACCACGCAGTCCCAGTTGGTGGCGTGCACCCATTCGTTTCTGGGTTTTATGCGGCCGTCGGTGGTGGTGCCGAGGTAGTCCTGAAACGAGCCGAAGCAAACAACTGGCTGCTGGGGGTTGATGGCTGCGTTGTTTGTATCGAGGCTGTTTTTAGATATAAACTGCCAGCCTTTAAAGTCTAGGTGGTTTTCAAGGTCTTCTTTCCAGGCGTCTTCAACGGCTGGTTTAAAGGTAAGTACCAGTAGTTTTTGCCAGCCCATTTTTCTGGCCAGCTGGTAAGCGGCAAAGGTTTTGCCAAAACGCATTTTGGCGTTCCACAAAAAATGGGGGGTCGTATCCGGGTTTTCTGCTTTAAACTGGCTGAAATAGTTGATGGCTTTATCAACGGCGGCCTGTTGCTCGGGGCGCATGCCGAAATCAAGCACGCGGTTTTCTTCTGTTTTTTCGCCCGTTTTTATTTCATGTATTACCCGGCGTAAATCGTTTATGCTGCATTTAAACCATTCTCCCTCCGGGTTTTCAATGTTGTTTTTTCTTAACAGGCGGTGCACGTCGCGGTCGGTAAAAGAGCTGCCGTCGCGCCGCATAGCCGATTCCTCCAAAACAATTTTATACCTGATGGCGGCCGTGCCGAGCTGCTCTCTGATGCGGGTCTGGGCGTTGCGGTCGGTAAAGCCAATTTTCAGCCAGTTTTTGTGGGTTTCAACCCCCTCTAGCTCGTAGGCATAAATGGTGGGGTTGGCCACAGGCCGGGGAGGGAAAAAGTCTTTTTTAGTCATATTGAACATTAATTGGTCTAATTAATGTGTTAATAAAATTTATCTCTTCAGTTGTAATGTTATATCTTTTATAAAGTTCTGTATCAGTCCATTTTTTATTGAAGTCTTGCTGAGGTACTAAGGCGTAAGTTTTTTGAGTAACATGTTGTGATGGTTTTAGCAATAAAATTAGAAACCTTACAAAACTTGTACACATGTAAGTTGCAACATTTTTACATATTTTCTCATTAGCAAATGGGCCGACTACTAAATATGTCTCAGTTGAACAAGAACCAGGTTCGGAAATTAAAGGTTTACTTAAAATCAAATGAGGGTAAGAGTCATCACCTGGACTTGAATAGGGAACTATTACTTTCCATTCATTAATCCAATGTGTGTTTTTCACTACATCTTTCTTATTAATGTATCCAATACCTCCGTTCTGATAAAGCTTTATGGAGTTTTCAAATTTTTCTTTTGAACCTTTCACATAGGTTCTTAGTCCAAATGCTTTGTGGCTACTAACGAATTCAGAAAATGACTTTTCATTGTGTAATCTGATTTTTTTTAATATTTCAATTGCTTTATTATACCTAATGAAGACATCTGCGTTTTTTTCCAGTAAAGGTCTAGTTACAGGTTCACTTACTTCTCCTCCTTTGTGGGTAATAATTGTGCACTCACCATTATGTTCTTTATCCCACATGAAATAACAAACTCCACCTCTTATATTAATACCTGGAAAACAATCAGAGGTTTCTGGAAAGTCATGTAAAACTTTCATTCTTTTATCTTCTAACATTTCCTTTCTAAACTCATCTAATCCTTTGCCACCAGAATACCATCTGGCTGGTATAATCATAGTTAAATATCGAGGCTTTAGTTTTTTTGCTTGTTCAACAAATAATTGATAGATTGGCCCTGCGCTTTTTTGAGCACCCCCATCTGTCATTTGATACGGCGGGTTTCCTACAATTACATCAAATTTCATATTAAATATTTCTTCTGGTTGTTCGGTATGTATAAAAGGGTAAGCGTAGGTTTCAAGGGCGTCTTCGCGGTCATATACCTCCTGGCTTGCACCACAGTAAGTGCATTTGCCGTTTTGCCAGGTGTGTGGCATGCGGTTGTATAGAATATTGCCCTGCTCGTTGGTAAAGGTGTCGCAAACGGCATATCTGCCATTGGCTAACTTGGCGCAATACACGCTGCGGCGGCTCAGCAATGCCGTCAGCTCGGTAATGGCTATGCCATACAGCTGTTTACTAAAAACATGGTTAATACGCGCCTGCCTGTCTGGTATGGTATCTGCCAGCCCGGCTATCAGGCGTTTGGCAATTTCGCGCAAAAAAACGCCACTTTTGCTTACAGGGTCCAGAAACTTCGCTTCGGGGTTTTTCCAAAGGTCGTTAGGTAGCAGGTCCAGCATGTTGTTTACCAGCGCAGGCGGGGTAAATACCTCGTCGTTACTCAGGTTGGCCAGGCAACTGAGCACGTCCGGGTTGTAGTTAATCGGGGTTGTCATCTTCACCAAGCTTTAAAAAATGTATGAGCGGGTAGTCTTTCACCGGTTCGTCAATAGCAGCCGGTTGCCCCTCATCATTAAACAATGAAAACTGATGTGTTTTTTGCACCAGAAAACGAAAAACGTAGTCGCGGCGTTTCAACAACGAGCCGTTTACAGGGCTCCATTCCGAAAACACAATGGGCTCTTTGGTAAGCGGATTTGTGAAATCGAGGGCGTCGCCCCAGAGTATGTTTCTATGTAACAAGAACCGTATGCTGCGGCGGGACTCTTCTTTGCCTTTGGCGCCGAATAGGGCTGTATAGCGCTGGTCGAAAATGCCATACAGGCGTTCGCGGCATTCCTGCGCGTTGTCTTCCAGAATATCCACCCCATAGATGCTCGACACCGCAATAATGGCGTAGCGTTCCCACTCTGTCTGGCTTTTGCCATAGCGTGCATCAACCACATTCAGTTTGCGCCGTAGTACCTCAGCCAGAAAATTTCCGTTACCGCAGGCAGGTTCTAAAAAGCGCGACTCTATTCTGTCGGTTTCGTTGCTTACCATATCCAGCATGGCGTTTACTTCCCTTTCGTTAGTAAATACCTCGCCGTGGTCAGTTACTCTCTTTTTTGATTTTACCTGTTTTTCTATCTTTCTTTCAGTTTTTTCTTCCGGCATTTTACAGATTTATATTTTCAATCCGGAAATTTAAGTTTTTCTGATGAGCTAATGAAATTTAATGTTCATTTTAAGGCACATAAGGCCAAAGCAGCTTGCACCAGCCTTCAGATAGCCCATGAAGATAAAAAAAATAGGTTATAAGTTTGCAATTTTTAGCAACAAATGCTGATTTTTAGCCTGGTATTTACAAAATAAGCCTGTTTGGCATTCATTCATAAGTTCCATGCCCTCGCTCCCCGACATACGTAACCTCTATATGCCTGTGCAGCCTACTGTGCGGCAGTCGGCGGATCATGTGGTTTATCAGGAGTGGGCGCCGCATGAGCGGCTGCTGCCCTTTGTGTATTGCTACTGGGAGCTGAAAACGGTGCAACCGCTGCAAGATGCGTTTGTGTATAGGGTGGTGGCCGATGGCTGTATTGATATTTACTTTGAAATAAACAACCCTGCCGATGCCTACGTAATGGGTTTTTGCAGGCAGTTTACTGAGTTTCCGCTGGGTAATGTGTTTCATTATGTGGGTATCAGGTTTTTGCCTGCGCAATTTCCGCAGTTGTTTGGGGTGGATGCCGCCGGGCTAAGCAACCGCTACCTGCCGCTGGCTGATGTGCTGCCGCAGATGGCTGGTTTGATGGCTGCTTTACCGCCTGGCATAGCTGGCATGGATACCCTGCGCCACCAGCTTGATGCTTACCTGCTGCGGCATCTGGCGCAAATTGTGCCTGATTTTGATAACCGGCTGTATGGCGCCATTGGGCTTATTCTGCAAAATTGCGGTGTGCTGAATGTTGAAAAAGACCTGGATACGGGTATAAGCGTCAGGCAATTGCGGCGGCTTTTTGAATTTTATGTGGGCGACACCCCCAAGACCTTCGCCCGGGTGGTGCGTTTTCAGCATATTCTGCGGGCCAGGCCTTCTTCTCAAAGCCTACATAAAAACCCGTTGTTTTTTGATACGGGGTACTACGACCAGGCGCATTTCATAAAAGAATTCAGGAATTTCTACGGGGTTACACCCAGCCGGGCTTTCGGCCGCTGATGATGTCCGTTTTTTACAAGGATGGCTTTTGCCGTCTGCCGAACTTTGTGGGGTAATCAATCAGCTTAAACATGAAACGTATCTTTATTTTTGTGTGGCTGCAGGCATTGCTGAACCCTGCCGTTGCGCAAAACCAAACTAACAAACACATGAAACTGAATGCAGGCATTATTACCCGGAAGCTGGCCGAAACCAAGGCTTTTTATACGCGGAATCTGGGCTTTGGGGTTACGTTTGAAAACGAATTTTATCTGCTGATGCACACACCGGGGCAGGAGGCCGAAATCAGTTTTCTGCTGCCTAACCACCCCAGTCAGCAGCCGCTTTTTCAGACGCCTTTTAACGGGCAGGGCATGTACCTGACCCTTGAGGTGGCCGACGTTGACCGCGTGTACCAAGAGATGAAGAAAAAGGGGGTGGCTATCAGTGTCGACCTGAGAGATGAACCCTGGGGCGACCGCCACTTTGCCATTGTTGACCCCAACGGCATTGGCATTGATATCGTAACGTATTCGCCGAGATAGGGCAGGGTAAATGTACGGTTGGTCAGATTAGCCAGGCTCTTTTTTATTTGCGCGTTTAGGCGTGTCAATGTTTTGGTTTTTTTTTATTTTGCGCCCTGAAACAAAACTTTGTGGCTAAAATGAAAACAATTTTGGTGTGCTTTATTTTTTTATTAGGTTCGGCAGTTGTTTTTGGGCAGCCGAATGACGTACCGACTGACTGGCAGGCTGGGGATGTATGGACTTACGAATTAAAAAAGCGTGAGGCTACCAGATGGCAGGAACGAGATGAAAAGAGCCTGATTGTTTTTGAGCTGAAAATAACAGGCCGCAAGCCCGGCAAGGCCGGGAGCTACGAAGCTGAATGGCGGTATTTGTCTATTAATACCCTGCCTGACGAAAACAAATATGACAGTTGCCTGAACCTTGTAAGGAAATTTTTATTGCATACGCCCCTGCGGCTTAGTTTCAGTAAAGATGGTGGGTTTGAAGGATGGACAGACCTGCCCGGCCTCAGGAATGCACTGTTGGCCACCCAAGGGTTGAGTAACCATCAGAAACGGAGCGACGACTGCTTTTATATGCAGGATTTTATACGTAAGTCGCAGGGCGATTCGTCAGATTTTTTGTCTGGTTATGTACCTGAGGTTAAACAGTTTTTTAAGTCTTTAATGTTATTAAAAGCAGACTCTCACCTGACCCGCGATACCGTTACAGTAATGGAAAACGAGCTGGCTGGTAGGATGGAGATACCCAAAACAATAAACAGAGCGGTGCGCACCTCAGCAGCGGGCTATGAGGTTAGCCTTAATACTGCGCTTTCGCCTGCTGCTTTCAAGCAATTCAAAACGGCCGGTTTTGAAAAAGCCTGGATTGAGATGGGTTTGCCGGTAGAATCTATGGCTACAGCCAAAGCGCGGCTGGAGGCATTTCAACCACAAAGAAAAGAGACCATGCTGGCTGTTTTTGAAAAGCCAAACGGAGTAATGAAGCGATTTGTGTATCAGTATGATGAGTACGTATCGCCCATGGAAGATGACCTGCTGGTTTATGAATTTGTGCGTAAATAATACTGCCAGCCCCCACACTTTATACTGTTTGCCGGTTTTGAGCATAATTGTCTCGTTTACCCCTCATTTTGGCGTTTTTGCACCGTTGCCGGGCACATAAGCCGGGGTATCTTTGCAGGTGTAAACGGATGGCCAATTTACCACGCCAACCATAAGTAAGACCAAACCCTACATGAAAAACATAAGCCGCGCCGAATTTATTGCCATGATGGCCTGCATTGAGTTGCTTACGGCTTTGGCCATTGATATTATGCTACCCACTTTTGCCGATGTACGCAGGCATTTTGGCCTAAGCAGTGTGTCGGCGGCTACGGCGCGGCTGGTTACTTTCTTTTTTATGGGACAGGTCTGCCAGTTGATTTTTGGGCCGATGGCTGATAAATACGGCCGCATACCCGTTATGCGCACAGGTTTTGTGTTGTTTATAAGCGCTTGTGTGGGTGGCGCGCTGGCTCCTGATATTATCTGGCTGTCGGCGGCGCGGTTTGTGATGGGCGTGGGGTCTTCGGCTATGTTTGTAAGCGTGCTGGCCTGCGTGCGCGACCGGTTTTCGGGCAACGAAATGGCTCGTACGATGTCGCTGATACTGACTATTTTTCTGATTGCCCCGGTGCTGGCTCCGCTGCTGGGGGCAGCTATTCTGTCGGTTTCTAACTGGCAGGTGGTGTTTCTTACGCCTGCTGCTTTTGCGGTGGTGTTTTTTGTGTGGTCGTTGCGTTTGCCTGAGTCGGCACCAGCAGAAGGGCGGCAAACAACCGATGTGCTGGCTTTGGTGAAATCGTTCCGCGCTGTTTTCAGCAACCGGCAGTTTGTGCGTTACACCGCCATTACTACGGTATTATTTGCGGCTTTCAGCTCTTATGTAGGTAGTTCTGAACGCATTATCGGCACTATTTATGGCCAGCCGCAATGGTTTGTGTATATATTTGGCAGTATTGGTTTTTGTATGAGCCTGTTTACGTTTATGAATGCCAGGCTGGTTGCAAAATTCGGCGCCAGGCGCACCCTGCGTATGTTGTTGCTGGTATATGTGGCCGGGGCCCTGGTTCTGTTGGCGCTTACGCTTGGTTGGCAGGCACCAGTGCCGCTGTTTGTGCTGTTTGGTATTATTGGTTTGTTGCAGAGTGTCAACGTAGCCATTGAACCCAACAGCAGT
Source organism: Emticicia sp. 21SJ11W-3 (assembly GCF_024138715.1). Classification (GTDB taxonomy): domain Bacteria; phylum Bacteroidota; class Bacteroidia; order Cytophagales; family Spirosomataceae; genus Emticicia; species Emticicia fluvialis. Next base: position 3,285,499 of record NZ_CP092074.1, on the reverse strand, counting down.
TCGCTGGCGCTGGAGCCAATGGGCGACAAAGCAGGCATGGCCGCCTCTATTTACGGCACGTCTTATCTGGTTATCGGGGCGTTTCTGGGGTCTGTTATCGACAGCCTTCTGGTAAATTCAACCACCCCGCTGGCCATTGCCTACTGCATAGACGGCTGCCTGGCTTTGGGCTTGTTTTTGTGGGGGAGGGGGGCGAAATCAACTAATGCCTAGTTCCTGAAATAAAAGATACATCTGAGATATACTGGTGCTTGATAAATCTAATCCGGTTTGGTCATAGCGTTCTGCATTTGTAATTGCATTGCCTAAGTTTGGCTTTAACTTAAGGTAAATATCATTGTTGTTTTGTGTGAAGTATTTCTGAGACTTTTTATAATCAGCAAGATATTTTTTAAGTTGCGTTCCTGCTTTATCGCAATTATCGAAGTATTTATTAGTGCTTTCAAAATGAAGTAAAAACCAAAACTCAAGGCATGGGTTGTTCACTATTATTTTAACTTTACTTTGTTCTGGTTTAAACTCCTTTTTATATGCTTCAAATTGCTGCAATGCGGTTTTATTGACAGGATTCGTATGTTGTCTGGTTTCAAGCAAAATGGCATCTAAATCAATAATCCAGAAAACTTTATCGTAACTTTTGGAAAGGTCACAGACCATTTCATATTGTTGAGATAAGCTTTTCTTTTGTTGCAGTTCCGGTTTGATAGATACCCTTATTGAACGCTCGTTTCTTTTCAGCATATTTACATACCAAGCTTCGCATTCACCATCTCCAACAACAGCATAAGTTGGGTTGGATGAAGAAATTTTTCTTGTTTTTCTCATGGATTAAGTTCAATATAATAGTCACCTAAATTTGGGGTTCCACCCAGTTTGCCACTTTTATAGGCATTTAATATGTTTTTGTTATTCCTTGTTATAGAGCTGTCGAAATCCGCCAGAGAATATAAAATAGTAGCTGCGTTTTCGTCCTTATCTGCTATCCAGATGGCATCATCTCTGAACAAATCGCGATTATCCAGAATCTCGCGATTATGCGTGGTAGCAATTATCTGAGAATTTTTAGCATTGATAAGAAACGAAATAATAAAGTGCTGAAAAAGCTCAGGATGCAATGAACTCTCTAACTCATCTATGGGAAAAGCCATCGAGTCTTTTATGAGCATAGCCAGTATGCCTGAAAACTCATAATATCTTTTGGTGCCTTCTGATTCAAGTTCAAATGGTAACTGATATTTATCAGATTTAATAGAATGTTCAATTATTAATTCATCAGACTTAATTAAACCTTTGGATTTTAATTCAATTAATTTTTCTTTAGTAAATCTATCATCTTTTTCGAGTAATTCGAGGAGTTTTTCAGTAATATCCCTTTCTTCAATAATTACATTTGAGATATTAAAGTCTGCTTTTTGAAGAATGTTAACTACATCATTTTTCGAGATGAATGAGTTCTTGATTTGATTATTAATAAATTGTTTTAAACTAGTTCTTGTTGTTATCAGAGGTTTTGGATATTCCCTAAACCACGTAGTTACCTCTTTTAATTCTTTTACTTCAATATTGGTTTTTAAAAAGCCGCCTAAAACAGTGTTGTTCCAGAGCGTATTGCCTTCCAGCACTTTTTCAGAGGTTGTGTCGATTTTAATTTTTCCACCAAAATCAATTTTAGAAAATTGATTTACTTCATCAGTAGTTCTGGTAAATACCTTCGCTTTATTCGGGTTGTAGAAATAGAGTTCTTCCTTCACAATTGCTTTTTTTGTGAACTCTACCTCATAAAAGTATTTTATCTGATTCTGGATGAAATTGATTGAAAGCACCGAGTTTTGTTTCGGCGTTTCAGGGTCAAATAAAAAAGGATTGTATTCTAATTCATCCGTTTTTTTCTTTTCGGGGTCAAGTACTAACTTTCTCAAAAACTCAAGGGCTTTGAGTATAGTAGTTTTGCCGGAAGCATTTGCCCCGTATATCAAGGCCATTTTCAAAAGCCGTAAACCATTGCCTGCATCAATGATATAATGGTCTTCCAGATGAGTTGATTTATCCGCTTCAAAAGAAAGCGTTTGTTCTTCCTTTACCGGGCCAAAATTCTTTATGCTAAAATCAATAATCATTGTTATAGTTATTTCGTTGTAAATATAACAAAAAAGTATTGATAATAGTTTTTTGTGTCTGTTTTTGTAAATGAATTGCAGAAACGGACTAAAAAATGGTTTATTCTGTTATTCTTAGATGTTTGCCTGGAAGTATTGAGATTGTTATTAGTACCCGGAGGGTCTTGTTTACTACCCCTGCTTCAACCTCAACAACGGGTGGTTGATGCCGTTGATTTCTTTTCTGATTACTTCGTATTTGTCCAGGTTCTCCAGCAGTTTCGATAGCGTTTTGTAACCATACGTACGGGAGTCAAAACTTGGGTCGATTTTTCTTAACGAAAGGCCGATGTTTGATACGTAGGTTTCGTCGTCGGTGGTTGAAATCTCAAAGGCTTTGTCGATAATGGCCTCGTCGAGTTCCTGAAATTTTTTGAGGTGGGTAACGGCCGGGGCTTCTTTTTGTACCACCTTGCTTTGGCGGTCTTTTTTCTTGCTTACCTGTATGGCCTCGGCCATTTCCGATTCGGCTATCAGGTTTTCTGAAAAAGTAAAGATGTCGCAGGAATTAACAAAGGCGGTTGGCGTATTGGTTCTGCCTATACCCATTACAAAGAGGCCTTCTTCACGTATTCTTTTGGCCAGCCCGGTGTAGTCGCTGTCGCTGGAAACAATGCAAAAACCATTGATGCTCTTGCCGTGCAGAATATCCATGGCATCAATAATCAGCGAGCTGTCGGTTGAGTTTTTTCCGGTAGTATAGGCAAATTTCTGAATAGGGTTGATAGAATACTGGTTCAGAACCTCTTTCCAGCTTTTCATGCCGGTGTTGGTCCAGTCGCCGTAGATACGTCTTATGGTGGCCTTTCCGTATTTGGATACCTCAGCCAGAATTTCCTTGATTAATTTTGCCTGAGCGTTGTCGCCATCAATCAGAACCGCAATGTTAAACTTATCTCCGCTCATGTTTTTAGTGTTTTTGTAAGAAATTTTGGTGCTGGTAAGGCATCCTTTTGATTTGATGTGAAGCCAGAAAATCATTTTCCCTGCACAAATATATGGTTTCTTATTTATTTTCTGTTTTTATGGCCAACAAGATGTGGTGTGCAACAGCCAGGCACAAACATTATTGAGCCTTTTTAAATGCCTGATTAGCTATGCCTGTTTAATTGCGCACCAACTGGCATAGATTTTTGATTGTATGGGGTATTCACACAATTTAAAATTAAATACTATGAGAACTATTAGAATACTGGGTTTAGGCGTGCTGGCTTTTTTTGCCTTGCAGGCCTGTGAAAAAGAAGAGGAGCTTACTAACGAACCCGTAAGCATTGCAGAACTAACCTGCCCCGGGGCTGTATTTACTGGTTCGGCTACGGCAGGTACTACTTATAATGGTGTGTTTACGGTGCCTTATAATGGCGGCGACGGCAGTACGTATGGTTCTAACAACGGGGTGTCGTCAACGGGTGTAATGGGGTTGTCGGCCATATTGGTGCCGGGTACGCTGGCCCAAGGTTCGGGTATGCTGACCTACTCAGTTGCCGGAACCCCCAATACGGGAGGCATTGCATCTTTTGTGATTAATTTTGGCGGACAAACCTGCACGGTGTCTATGGCAGTGGGTGGGTCGCCGGTTGAACCGCAACCCCTGGGGCAATAGCGTGCCCTGCAAAAATATATTTGGGAGCCTCTGCGTGCAGGGGCTTTTTTATTTGCTTAGCCCGCCTTTCAGCAATGAGGTATGCCTGAGGGTTGTTGCTGAATAATATCCCTGAAATGCGTCATAAAAGAGGTTTTTATGCCTGATGTTGTAGAAACAGTGCCTCCGGGGGCTATGGCATGGCGTTTTTAGCTTTCGGTTTACAAATCAAAAAAACAGAATGCTATGAAAATTGTTAAAATTTTAGGACTTACGCTGATTGCGCTTTTTACTTTACAGGCCTGTGACAAAGACGATGATAACCAGATAATTATCGGGACGATATCAGGACTGAAATGCCAGGATGCTGAATTTGCCAGCAGAGCCAAGGCAGGTACAAGCTACACAAGTACATTTAAAATACCGTATGCAGAGGGCAACGGAGTAACTTATACCACCAGCACAGGTATAGCCTCTACTGGTGTTACGGGGTTGTCGGCCACGCTTACACCCGGCACGCTGGCAGTAAATGGCGGCCATTTAACATTTAATGTTACCGGTACGCCATCTGTGGCAGGTACGGCTTCATTTATGATTAACTTTGGTGGCCAGACCTGTACGGTATCTATGCCGGTAGATGCTGCTACTACTAACCCATAAGGTTTTGGTTGTATTACTGGTAAATACATAACGAGCGTCTCATTGGCTAATGAGACGCTCGTTATGTATTGCATTGCTCGTATTTTCTTACTTGCAGGTAGTTTCTATTCTGGTAGTTTTGGTTTCTACTGTTTCATCACAAGTTGTCTTTGTGATAGACTTTATCAACCGTTTTGAGGAATCATACTGATAATCATATTCCTCATGTACAATTTTCGATGTACATCCCTCTTTTGGTTCTTTTCCGGAGTAAGACAGTTTTAAAGGATTATTACGACTTAGTGCCAATAAAGAGTTGAAACCGTCATAACCTGTATAGGTAGCTATATGAAGCATTCGTTCAGTTTTCGTATCATTATTGATGGCCTCATCATAAGTGACTTTCTGAATTACAGTAAAAACGCTATCTTTTATGACTTCTCGTACTTCTATTTGTGTTAGATTGCCATTTTCATAGGTTAAATTGGTTTCATTTGCCAGATCAGGTGAGGAACCAAACATCACCACTGATGTTTTTATTTTGGTAACCAGATTATCTTTATACTCTAATTCATTAATAATAGTGAAATCCTTATCGATGGAAGTTGCTGTGGAAGTTAACTGGTTTGCTGTGTTATACTTTCCTTTAATTTGCATTTTTCCTGCAATATTTACCAGAATGCAATTGCCTTTTGTATCATATTTAAAATTCGCAATCGATTTTGTCTTGTTTTCTTCTATAATTTCAACTTTCGTTGGCTGTTTATGTGCATTAAGGTAAAACGTTTCGGTAGTCTTGTCTTTGATACGCTTTTCAATGCACTGTGCAAAAGAGTTAAATTGTGTGAGCAATACTGTTAACAGCAAATAAATTTTTTTCATGAAGGTAGTTTTATGTGTGAGTATTATTTTGCCGCAATATTAGGTTAAATGCAGGAAGGCTCCAAATCAATTTATTATAAAGGATACTTGCTATAAAACGCAAAAACGCCATTGAATGAGCATTCAACGGCGTTTTTGCGTTTTTCACCTGTTGGTTTTATACGGCAGCGGGGTAGTCTGTAAAGCCTACGGCATCTGCTGTATAAAAAGTATTGGTTTCTGGTTGTGCCAGCTCAATATCGTTGGCCAGGCGATGCGGTAAATCTGGGTTGGCGATAAACGGAGTACCGAACGATATCAGGTCAGCCTCATTATTGGCCAGTGCCAGATTCCCTCTCTCTTTGGTATAACCCGCATTAAGTATCAAGGCCGGTTTAAAACTGGTTCTGATGCTTTGCAACAATGCACGGCCTTCTTCGGTGGCACGTGATGCGTAGTCTATCAGGTGCAGATATGCCAGGTCAAGTTTGTTCAGCTCAATGGCCAGGTAATCATACAGCGCGGCGGTATCATCATAAGCAGGCATATTGTTAAAACTGTTATAGGGCGACAACCGGATTCCGGTTTTGTCGGCTCCGATTCTTTCTACTACTGCCCGGGCGGTTTCAATCACAAATCTGGCTCTGTTTTCTATGCTGCCGCCGTATTCGTCGGTTCGTTGGTTGGTGCCTGCATTGAGAAACTGCTCAAGCAGATACCCGTTGGCACCGTGCAGTTCTACGCCGTCGAAACCTGCTTCTATGGCATTGGCGGCGGCCTGTGCAAACTCTTCGATGGTGGCTTTGATTTCGTCAGCCGTCATGGCTTTGGGTGTTTCGGTCGTTTGCATACCCTGGGTGTCGGTCCACATGGGGCTGTCGGCATTAATGGCCGACGGCGCAAGTAACTGCGCACCGGCAGGTAAATTGGCCGAATGACCCACACGACCCGTGTGCATCAGCTGCATAAATAACTGGCCTCCGGCTGCATGCACGGCCTGTGTTACGGTTTTCCAGCTTTCGGTTTGTTCGGGGCTGAATATCCCCGGTATGCGGGCATAGCCTAATCCGTTAGGGCTGGGGGCTACCCCCTCAGTTATAATCAGCCCTGCTGTGCTTCTCTGGCTGTAATAGGTAGCTATAAGCGGATTGGCCAGGTTGCCTATGGCGCGGCAGCGTGTCATGGGCGCCATTACAATTCTATTTTTCAGGTTTAGTTTACCCTTAAAAGGAGTAAATAAATTTATTGTTTCAGACATGAACCTAATGGTTTAAAATTTATGTTGCAAAATTGCAATAAATGAAATTGAGAGTCAATTAGTCAGAAAAACATGACCACTACTACTGCCGAAATCAAGACTAATCTGGTTTGCCCTCTGGAGGGAGGCGTGCCTGTGTGCCCTACACAGGATGTATTAAAATTGCTTACCAGCAAATGGACGTTGCAGGTGCTGTTTATTTTGCATGTAACGGGGAAATCGCGCTTTAGCGAGTTTCTGCGCCGTATTCATGGCTCTAATAAACAAACGTTGTCTGTTGCACTGAAAGATTTAACCCAAAACGGTTATATTCTGAAAAACACCATTCAACTGAAACCCCTGCATATTGAATATTGCCTGACCGACAAAGGCAAGCAGCTGATACCTTTGCTGCGGCAGTTTGAAGCCTTTAATTAAAGCCGCTAAAAAAACAAAAGCCATGTGAAGGTATCACATGACTTCGGTTCTGCAAACAATATTTTCTTAATCCGGGTTTTTATCGGCGTGCTTTGAAGGCGGCCAATGCTTTTTTGAAACTTTCTGTTTGCTTAGGAGTAAGGGCTTTTCTACCACCTGGGGTATTTGCTGCATAAATAGCTGTTGGGCCGTATTGTTCATCATAGCCAAGTATTATACCATACTTTTTGCTATCGTCAAGAAACACTATTTCTCCATTAACAACACCGTTATTAGGATAGCGTTCTTTCAGAAAAGTACCGGCTTCTTTCACTACAGCAGAGCTTTCCTGTAAAACCGGACCGCAAACCTCCAACTTGTTACTAACAAAAACATATAATACGAGTTCAATACTGCTGTTTTCGCCTTGGTAAGCCAGCAGGTCGCCGTCATCTAATATAACCTTGCGTTTTTCTTTCGCTTTAACAGTGGCCTTGGTCTGGCCGAAATCAAGTACGGGTTCGGTATAAAGTTTGCTATACGGCAAAATCTCTACTGATGCTTTCACTGTGCCGTCCTTAGTGGCAGCACTTACTTCGGTTTTGCCAATTTTGCGCGCTTTAAATTTACCGGTATTGTCTACCGTGCCCACATTGGTGTCGCTGCTTTTCCAGGTAATGCCTGAAACGCTATTGCCGCCTTTTTTTACTGTAAATTGGTGGGTGCCGTCATATTTTAACTGACCATTCGGCTGGTTGATAGTCATGGGGTCTTCTTTAGAGCAGGCAGCAAGGCATAAACCTATGAAAAGGATAGTGAGTTTTTTCATAAATGTGACAAATGATTTTTTTGTAATACGTGGTTTAAATTATTATGGTTTGGATTAAGAAAATCTTGTTGTCAGTTGGTGATATTTTACAGCGAGTTCTGCTGAGTTTTACTGTTAATTCTGATTTAAACTTTACTTCTAAGGATTCTTAAGAATTTGTTTTAATAAAACCTACTGTACTTATATTCCCCTGTTGTTACTTTTTACGCAAAAAGTAACCAAAACTAGCCGTCCGCAACCAGCATCATTTAAACTCGCCCAATTAAAAATCCGATATTACTTTTATCTTTTCTAAATATTTTACTCGATTTTTAATCGGTAACTAGCCGTTCGCCTCAATAGAAAATGATGTTTAGAGGACTTTAATTTTTAGTTGTTATTTAATCTCTCAGAGATATTTCTACAATTTGGCGCTTTGAATTTTAATAGAAATTAATGCTCTCTTTTTATTTGGCTGAGTAAATTATTGTTAAGTCTTCGTCTTGGGTTTGCGTTAATGATGCAGTAAACAGTTGTTCATCAGGGTAGTAAACTTCGGTGTTACCATTTTTTACCATAACCGGGTATCTTTCTTTTAAGAATCGTTCTACATCATTCCTGAAAATACTGTACGGGATGGTAACCATACACTTGATCATCTTCCCGTTTTCAAAGTAATACATAAGGCTGCATGGCAGGCCCTTTATGCCATTGGAGTAGTGAAGCGTTTCAGAGCTCTCTTTATGAAGTACTCTTTTCTCTTTGGCCTTTATAGCAGCTTTTGTGGCATAAAAATCAAGAACAGGGTCTTGAATAGACCTGTCATAAGTAACCACTTCTACATCGGCCTGATAAATGGCGTCTTTGGTATAGGCCGAAACAACGCTTTTGCCCAGCTTGCGCGCATGGAATGTGCCGCTAACATCAATGGTACCCACTTTTTCATCGCGCGATTTCCAGATAATCCGTGTGTTATCAATGGGCATAGTGCCATACGTTAGCACAAACTGATGTTTGCCATCATGGTTGAGTTCAATTTTGGTGTCAGACAAAGTGGTTACCGGCTCTTCTTCGCCAATGCAGGAGACAACAGCAAATGATATGAAAAGTATGGTTAGCTTTTTCATCAGATGTACACTGGGAAAAGGTATGGGCTTTGAACCTAAAAGTCTACAGCTACAAATTTTATAAACGAATGACAGGTGGTTGAAGCTATATTGTGTGGCTTTCTGTGGTAAATATAAAAAGATTAGTGCAGCGTTGCAAAAAAAATAATTTAACGGTACCTTATGTAGAATATAAGCACTGAAAGGCGACCAACTCTGCCTGTTGCCCGCCTTCAGTTTTTAATACCACCAGTGGTATTAATGTTATTTTTGCCAGTTATAGCTTTGTACCAGACTTAATACTTTACCTGCCTGTGCATTGCTATTGGCTATGCGGCGACCATTGACGCTTTCAGGAAGGTAGGTAACAGCCAAACCTGCGGCGGCCTGTTCGTTAATAAGGGCCGCAAATTGCTCGGTGTCTGCCATGTAGCCGGATAAATCACCACGGGTAATGGCTTCGGGGTAGCGTTCGCGCAGAAAAGTGTTTACCTCTTTTCTGAACGATTTGTCGGTAAAGAACACGCCACAGCCAATCAGTTGGTCTTTTTCAAAAAAGTAAATCAACCTTTGTGCTTTGGTGTTACCGATGTGGTAAACCAGCATGATTCCGTCGTCACTTACCAGCTCACGCTTTTCTTTTGCTTTGATAGATTGCTTTGACGAGTAGAAGTCCAGCACGGGTTCTGAATAAGTGTTGTAATAAGGCTCAATGTCAACTTCTGCCTTAAAGGAGCCATTCTGAGTAGCGGCGGTAACTTCTGTAGTGCCGATTTTACGGCCTTCGAATTTACCTGATTTGCTAATGTTACCAACTTTGGCGTCGGCACTTTGCCAGGTAATTTCACTGCTTGAGACAATTGAATTGCCTCTTTTCACAACAAATTGATGCGAGCCATCATACTTTAATTGAACGTTTGTGTCGTCCATGATGGTCAACGGTTCTTCAACAGTAGTGCATGCAACGCATAGCACCAACAGCATTGGTGAAAATCTTTTCATAAGATTTACTAAAGGGAGGTTAATTAAAACAATCTACAGCAGATTATTTTTACTTTTTGTTTGTAATTATTAGTGAAAACACGATTTTTCTACGCCCTTTAAAATTGTTATTCAAAGTTAATAGAAGGTAACCGCAAATCTATGATAAATTTATTAAACGGTAAGTGTTTTTTAAAAAAAAATATGACGGCTATCATATTAAAAACTGCTTCAGGTAATATTCTGAGGCCGATTTTGTTTTTTTTTGGCTGTGGCAGGTCTGTTATTGTATCGGCAATATGGCGGGTGCGAGTATAGGCAGTTTTGGGCTTAAAAAAAACGGCCGGGTATTCAGTTTATGATGCTGCTTTCATCATTATTTTATTGTTCTCAATTCGAATAAATTCTTTTACCATTCCGAAAATGGCATGGTATTTCAAGGTTGTGCAACTGTCGGGAACAGAAGCCTTATAGTTGTGGTGGCTTTTCAGGATAGAACAAAAGCATTCAAAGTGATTTTTCTCTACGTTTTTTACTATTTCTGCTGTCTGTGGGGTAGAGGCCTGCAGTTGCTCTTGCATAAAGAGATGAAATACCTTGTCATGATTATGACATACTTCAATGGTTTGTCTGATAAATAACTCTAGTGTTTCGGTTAGCCCCCGGCCGTTGTCGACCGGAGGATGAACCGTGTCAAAACTTTTCTGGAGTTGTTGTAGCACAGCCAGATACAGGTTTTCTTTGCTCTGAAAATAATAATTGACCATTGCATTATTAACCGAGGCCTCTGCCGCAATATTGCGGATGGTGGTGGCGTGGTAACCTTTACGGAAGAATAAATCTTCAGCCGCTTTCAGTATTTGTGCTTTGGTATTCATGTTAAGGTTTTGTTGTGGTTGGTTATGCCTTGGCTTATTGCCTGCATCGGCATTCAGATACATAATGTCTTTGCGCTTGGTATGCTTTGCCAGACTATGAAAACCATTTTTAAAAGCATCAGGTAAGCCTGTATCCTTTTATTGAATTTCCTCTTATGATTTTTCTTAAAAGAACAATTCTCTTGAAATGAAACTTACCATAGCTATGTGTGGCAATGATTATCAGAACCGGAATAATAAGCCAGCACATAGACCCCAGCACGATTTTTCCGGAGGCCATCAGGGCATTCAGGCTTATGTTCTGGTAAATGGCCATTCCGTTCGGGAAATCTCCCGTATCAAGGTAAGCCGAAATGTCGTTCAGGCTTTGCCATTGTGCCTGATAACCGGCCCAGCCTATAATGGCACCACCAATGGCGGTGGCAAGAAAAGCTCTGATAACAATTAATATGCCCATTATGCCTAATAATTGCTGCATAGAGAGGTTCAATGAGGTGTAAAACCATATTCCGATAAAAAGTATGCCCATACCCAGGCCTTTCAAAAACATGGCGAATGCCAGATAACGGATGTCGGCATAGGGCTGAATAATAAGATACAAGAGCAGGGTATGCAGGAAAAAAGATACAAAACCTGCCGCTATGTAGTATTTGATATACCAATTGTTTTTGAAGCCAAAGTAGGCCATTATTCCGGACAGCACAATGCCTGGTATCATCCAGAGGTTCAGCTGAGCGTTGATAAGGTTGTTGTATCCAAGAACAGCCACAGAATATTGAGAATAAATGCTTGAACTTGCCAGATACGCACCCAGAAAAAGTAATAGAATTATGGAATGGATTACGTTTTTCTTCATTAATGCACTGAAATCAATGAGTTTTCTTTTCAGGAATTGCTGTCTGTAAATAAGCGCGGCAAAAAGTAAAACACCGGCTATTAACGTACCCACGACGGCGGGAGAAATAAACCAGCCCTGTTGTTTCATGAAGACAAGGAAATAATTGAAACACATTAATGAAACCGCCATTAAAGCCAATGAAAGCCAGTCTACCTGGTACAATGGCATTTTGAAACTGAACCTTTGGTTATGCTGGAATATGAGCGACAAGGCTGCAATGCACAGCATTATGGCCGACATAAGAAAATAAGGCGCCTGCCAACTGCCATTGAATACCAATGAAGCAAAGGTATAGGCCGAAAGCTGACCAAAACCGATAGATAAAGGATAAAATATGGCGTAAAACTTGCCTCTGTCTCCGGTGGGCGCTATCATAAACATCACGGGCAGAATCATTTCAATAATGGGCAAAAATTTTATGAATCCAATCATGAAGCTGCAGCCGATTAACACCAGGGGGTTGTCGGTGGTGGCGCACATATAAGATAACACTGCCAGCAGAATGGCGCTTGTGGTAATAATTTCTTTGCTTCTGAAACGCATTTTTAAGCGCATGGCTATCGGAAAAATGACTCCCATGCCTATTGTGCCTGCATTGTTGGCCAAAGAAATGTATTCGGTGTAAGTTGCCATGGCCCCTGTTACGTCTGTGAGCGTGGTTGGGTACACCCCCGAAATGGTCATCATCGGAAATAGAATGACCAAAATAAGTATCAGCATAACCGGCTTGGGAACCCAGCTTGCAAACGGACCTTTGTTATACATGGTTTGTTTCTTGTAAGACATTGGCAGTAATTACCTGCCGGTTAATTTAAAGTTACTTCTACATTCATACCTGCCCGAAGCTGTTTAAGGTCGCCGGGACGGTTGTTGGCCGTAAATTCAATTCTTACCGGTATCCGCTGCTGAACTTTTACAAAATTACCTGTTGAATTATCCAGCGGCACGGCTGCATACTTTGCCCCGGTTGCTCCGGAAATGGCCACTATTTTTCCTTCAAAGACTTTGCCTCCCAGTGCGTCGGCCTTTATCGTGGCCAATCCACCTATTTTAACGTTCCCCATTTGTTTTTCGCGGTAATTGGCTGTAATCCAGATATGATCAATATCAACGATGGTAGCTACCTGCTGGCTGGGGTTGAGCAACTGCCCGGTATTGACGGTTCTTCTGCCCATTATTCCATCATGCGGAGCCGTAATGACTGTGTATGAAAGGTTGAGTTTTGCCATTTGCAAGGCACTGGCTGTCCGTTTGATTTCGGCATCGTTCATGCCAAGCCGTGATTGTACCTCGTTTACCGATAATTCGCTGGACGTTCTGGTGTTGATTGCAGACTGGTACTGCGATATCTGTGCTTCCAGTTGTGCTTTCTGTGCCTGATATTCGCTATTTATCTGGTCGAACTGCTGTTGGGTTACGGCTTCGTCTTTTAATAACCTTTGGTAACGTTTAAAGTTCTGTTCTGTATTCCACAACCGGGCTTTAGATGCTTCAATGTTGGCTTTGGCGGCGTCGACATTTGCCACCACTGTTTTTACGTTGTTAGCTACCGTTTTAATGGCGTTAGAGGTGGCATTGCGTGAAGCCAGCGCAGCCATGTAGGCGGCTTCTGCCTGCCCCAGCTGGGTTTGTATCTCGCGGTCGTCAAGTATGAGCAGTGTATCGCCTTTTTTTACGTACTGGTGCTCAATAAAACGGATTTCTTTTATGTAGGCAGACACCCTGGTATTGACAGGGTTTATGAACGCCTCCACCTGTGCGGCATTGGTGTAGTTGTCTTCACCAACACTAACGTACGACTTTGCAACATAATACAAGCCTGCCAGTACCAGCGCCAGCACAAGCATATTTACTATAAATGCGCCTCTTTTTTTAGTTTTATGCTTTGCTTTATGTGCGGTTACTTTGGGTGCAGGAGCAGCCTGTTGCACGGCTGCGGGCTGTTGAGTTTCTGTGGTTGTATTAGCTTTATTTTGTGACATCTTCTTTGTTTCTTTTGTTTTTGCTGTTAAATATTTTACAGTTTGCCGCTTTCTTTCAGTAGCTTATAATAGGCATAAATGATGTTTATTTCAGAATTAACATATTGCAGCCCGGCATCCAGTTTCTGGTTACTGGCATCAATCAGGTCCAGTAAAATGGCCAGTTGGTTGTTGTATTTACTCTCCATGATGCGGTAGTTTTCGTCGGCCAGGTTTTTGTTGGTTGCCAGTGTGTTATTCTGTGTCAGGGCTTCATTGTACTTAATGTAAGCGGCATTAATGGCAACGTCTATCATCAGCCGGGCTTCGTTTGCCTGTGCCAGGGCTTTGTCTTTTTCAAACTGTATTTGTTTTATTTTCTTTGGGGTTTTGTATAAAGCATCAATATTGAAGTTGAGCGATAAGCCCGCGCTCCAACCGTTGTAGTACATATCACGGGCTGGCAGAGAAGTGGTAATCGGGCGCGCCAAGCGGTTTCCGGCAAAGGCCGACAGTGCGGGCATCAGCTCTGCTCTGGTGATATTTTCTGAGGTTCTGACCATTTCAACGGCTTTTTGGGTCATGAGCACCATAGGATGATTCACTGCCTCTTTCCGGTAATTGTCTGGCGCCAGAATTTGCGGTCTTGCAGTCAGCAGGGCTTCGTCGGGTATTATTTGTGTCTGGTCTGTTAAACCCAAGGCGGTGGTTAGCTGCCTGTTGAGTATCTGCCGGTTGTTTTCTAATACCTGCAGGGCAAGCCTGAGATTAGATAATTGCAACTGCCCGCGGATAACATCATTGCGCGTAACCATGCCTTCGCCGAAAAACCTGTTGATGTTTAGCAGCCTTTGTTCGGCAAGTATGATGTTCTGTTCATAAATCTTTTTTTGATTGATGAGCTTATACAAGTCCAGATAGTATCCTAAAACCAGAAGTTTGATGTTTTGCTCGTTGCCTTTGTAGCTCAGTTCGGTTAGTTCTTTTCGTTGTTTTTGTACCTCAATACCATTGCGTACCATGCCTCCGCGCCAGATAAGCTGGCTGGCATCTACCGAAAAAGTATTACCCAGGTGTGGCATATTAATGCGGGTATTATCAGATAAATCTTTTGTGATGATTTGAGCATCGCCCAGATAATAGCCCTGCAAAGCTGTGCTGATGGTGGGCAACATGGCATTTTTTGCTACCTCTATGCCCTGTTTTGCGATATAAATATCGGTTTTTGATACAGCCAGGCTCGGGTGGTTTTCTTCAACCAAGGCAAGCAGGCTGGCTATCGAAAATTTTCTTTCTACCTGTTGGGCATGGGCAGGCTGTAATGAGGATAGTGAAATGGCCAGCAGTAATAAAATGTTGTATCGTTTGCGTTTCATTAATTTACACTTGTTTTTACAGTGCAAAGATTCAATCAAACGCTTGATTAAAAAAGGTCGTAAAAACGCAAAAAGAAGTCCGGATGGTATCAAATGAGCTGAAACGCATAGAAATGCGGCTACCAGCTATACTATATTGCTGAGCTGATTCTGTTTTCTGAAGTTTCTGGGGCTTAAACCCGTATGTTTTTTGAAAAACTTGCCGAACGCATATTGGTCAGAGTATCCTAGCGTGTCAGTAATCATACTTATGGTAGCTTTGGAGTTGAGCAATGCTATTTTTGCTTCATTGACCAGGATATCGGCAATAAACGTGGTAGGCGGTACGCCGGTTATTTCGCGCACACAATTGGATAGGTATTTGACAGAAAGCGACAGGTGGTCGGCATAGAACCGCAGTTCTTTTTGTTCTTTGAAATGGAGAGAAACCAGGTTGAAAAATTTAATTGTAATTTCTTCTTTCCGGGAGCTGTTTTTAAAATCAAAATCCTTTTTTTCAATTAACAGACCCGTGATCATATAGACGACAGACGTAACCAGGCCAGTAATGATTTCTGCCTTAAAAAATCGGTGAGTATCTGCGTAAAGGTAGTTGTAGATTTGTTTGGCAATGCTTAAAAGGGAATCAAATTCACTTTTCTCGACTTTTATTACATCGCCTTTCCATTCAAAATTGGCTAACCGGTAAACATCATACAAACTAAAATTAAAATTGATTCTGGCGCGAAGTACCTCCCTGTCGAGTACCAGTATATATACTTTCAGGTTTTGCGAGTGTTCTTTCAGCCGGTAAACTTTTAGCGGAGAAACCACCAGAATACTGTTTTCCTGGTATATGTTCAACACCCCAGAGAGTTCTATTTCTAAAGTTCCCTGATAAATAATAAACAGTGCATAGTTACTAGGCCTGAAAGAAACACTCTTATTTATGTTTTTAAAGATGTTTTCTTCTGTTAAAATCTTGATCATGCTTCAGCATTGAAAATTAGAAAAATCAGAGAATCAAACACAAAATGCCGGTGGAGCGGCAGGTAATTCAACACTTTATTCAGTTAGCATGGCAATTTCCGGTTTGTTTCTGTTTAAGTTAACCGGGGGCCGTCTATATTTTTTTTTGCAGTTGCAGGTCTGCTACTGCTTTTTCAATCCGCCGGGTGCGGGTATCGGCAGTTTTAGCCTGTTCAATGGGGCCAATATAAAACTTTTTGTTGCTGTTAGAAAGTCCCTCAAAAAACTGTGCGGTGGTAGGGTTGGCATCTAATGCAGCCCGGAAATGGGCCGGAACCTCAACCACCCTTGGCCGGGTGTCTGCTTCAAGGGTTATTTCTATGGTGTCTCCTGCTTTTATGCCCGCTTTTTCTCTAACGTCGGCGCTCACTGGCAGCATAAAGGCGCCGCCCATTACGGCTACTTTACTGCGGTAAGTGTGGCCATTAATGGTAAATTTACGGGTGGGCGCTTACTTGTGCCCAGTTGGTTTACCACTTGTGGTGGTACCTCAATGCCTGTGGCTGTTTTTTGCGCCAGCAGCAGCTCGGCAGTAAATGTTATTTTTTCGGGTGCCATTCAATCAGGTGGGTTTTTATTTGCAAAGGAAATGCAAATTAATAAAAAGAGATAAGCCAAAAAACGACAAAATAAGGTGAGCCTTGCAACAGGTAAAACTAACCTGCAGCGGCAGGCAGAATAAATGGAAGATTGAGAGGTGGTTTCAGGACGGGTTTCGCAGGTTATTGTTCTGCAATGAAGCTGGCAAAGAAACCTATCCAGGTTGGGTGAATTTGTCTTGACAGGCTGAACTAAAAGCCAGTTGATGAGGCATTTGGCATAAATACGAAAAGGCGGTACAAAATTCTGTCGGGGTATTTACTTTGAATTAATTTATTAGTAATATACCTTTGCAGTAGAATAGTAACACTGTCTGTGAAAAAAAGGTGTTGGGTGTATCACTGCTGTTTTCTTATTAAACCCAACTCTGCATTTTTAAGCTGCTTCAATTTATTTGAGTGTCAGGAACATATAGTGTCTCCTTTATGTCTCGTGGTTGGTTGATTTTGAGTGAAACGACCGTAGCGGGAAAGCCATATCCTATGGAGTAACCCCAAAAGAAAAGTAAAAAATTAAAACAACTGTCATTTATGCTGAAAAAATCACTCCCTCTAATCCTGGTTGTACTCACTTTTGCTTGTAAAAAAGATGTAAAACCCAAAAACCCGTATGTTGGCACGAGTTGGACAGCCACAGACGACATCGCCGAATTTTTGTACGGCCCGACCTGCACTACTACTATCGAATTTATGTCTGGTGATAAATGCCAGCAAATCGATATCCGCAAAACAAAAGGTTTTGGCTCGGGTACTAACACCCAGCAAGGTACTTACTACGTAAAGAATGACTCTGTTTTCTGGAAGATTGACAAAACCCAGATTGGTGGCATTGCCGTTGGCGGCGTGCTGAATACCAACATGGGCAAAGTAGAAGGCGGAAAAAGAGTTTATACCCGAGACAAGTAAGGCATTGCCCCTTGTGCACTGACGGCAAATGGGCGAGGGGCAATTATTTTTGCCTGAATGTGCTGCCGGGTAGCTTTTTATGATTAGTTACTTCATTTAACCGGTAAGTGAATTTTTACTGATTATCAGGTATTGTATCTGTCGCATTTGGCTTGCAGACTGCATGGGCTATGTTTTTTTATGCGTTCTGCGAACGCCATCCCCACCGACTAAATTGTAATCAAGCAGAACCCGATTAAAGGCTTTTGTGAGTATTTGCCTTTTAAAACTGCTTATTTGCTTCTTTTTCTTATAAAACCCGGAAAATTTCTCATATTTGTTTTGCGGTAGATAGTTTTATGGCCTCAGAGAAACTGGCATATCTGATGCCTGGATTTGATATCTACGCCAACAAAATATATATGAAACTTACCTATTTCCGTAATCTCGACGGCCTGCGCGCCGTTGCCGCATTAGGTGTGGTAGTAGCGCATTTTTTTGAAGATAAACTCAATGCCTTTCCGCTTTTAAAGGCGGTGTCGTTGCAGGGGCATACGGGGGTGTCGTGGTTTTTTGTGCTTTCGGGTTTTGTAATAACGCGCATTCTGTTGAAATCGGTTCAAGGGGCTCATTACTTCCGTAATTTTTATGGCCGTCGTACGCTCCGCATTTTTCCGCTTTATTATTTTGCTCTGCTTTGCTACCATTTTCTACCTTATTTGCTAGGTATTAATCCGGTTTTTCCGAAGTTCAGCACCCATTGGTATTTTTATGTGTATCTGCAGAACTTTGCCCGGACTTTCAATTGGCCCATATCCTGGCCGTCGCATTTCTGGTCGCTGGCGGTTGAAGAGCATTTTTATCTCATCTGGCCAGCCCTGGTTTATTGGGTTATCAGTAAAAGCAAAAACCGCCTGTTGCTGCTATCGTTAGCGTTGGTTGCCGGGGCAACAGCCCTGCGTTATTTGATGCTGATAGATAATTATGAAATAAATGTTTTTACTTTTACCCGCCTCGACCAGCTGTCTTTAGGCTGCATATTGGCCATTCTGGAAAGCAAAGGCTACCTTAATGCCAAAGCCCGCAGCTGGTTTCTGGCACTTACTGCCCTGGGCGCCATAGCTGTTGCTCTGTGCAGCAGGCTTGATTATTTTTACCTGAATGTGTTTAAGCACAATGCCTATGGGCTTTTGTACATGGGCCTGACGGGCTATTGCATTGCAGAACAGTCTGCCACCGTAGTTAACCGCTTTCTAAACAGCGGATTGATGCAATACCTGGGCAAAATAAGTTATGGTATTTATGTTTGGCACCGGCTGGTAATGTTGCTGCACAGCCATTATTTCAACCCGGGGAACATGGCATTTGATTTCCTGCTGATTTGTGTGCTTACGGTGATGGTATCTTCCATTTCTTTTTACGTGCTGGAATCTCCGTTTTTGAAATTGAAAAGGTATTTTGAGTAGTATAGATATAGGCAGTGTAGCTGATTTTCTTTAAATATTGTTTTTTGCTTGCGTTCTGCAAACGCCATCTATGGGGATTAGGTTTTTGAGGTATTTTAGGTAGAGCCGTTTTGAAATACGGCTTAAAACCTGTGTGAGCAGGAGAAGATTTTAAATGAACTGAGTCTTTAATTTTCAATGATTGTCTAAATGAAGTTCTAAGAATGTTTGATAGTGACTAAATTGAAATTTAGCCGAATAAGGAAATGTTTAGTAGCATAGCATAGGTTTATTAATAACAAATGTAAATGATTAGAAATAAATCTCTTATTAAGATATTAATTATCAATAAGTTTGTGGATAACTTTTTATTTTAGATTTTTTTATTTTTTACAAAAACTAATTGCTTGATTACTAGACTTTAAGGTTTTGCTAATTTTGAGCTTTTTTGCTTTTGCTAAATAAGTATAGAAAATGGTCTTTTACGAGCATACTGATTTTTGTAAATTTACATAATCAACTTATATATAAGTTAAAGGAAAAATAAGTGTAAACGGAGAAATTAGAATGGTAAAAATATAAAAAAAATTACCCGAAGGTTGCGCCAACAACCAACGGGCAATAGTGGAGGGAAACTCGGTATCCTCAGTTTTTTTAACTTAACCCAATTTCACCATGTGTTCATGCGAGGAGAAAGGAGGTCAGTTAATTTTTCGACGCTTTATAACCGTGAAAGGTCGAAAAGTATATCCCAAAAAAGCAAAAGTTTTTGCTATTTGCTTGAAGGGTAAAGGTCGTTAGACCGCTGACAAAAAATACCTCAGTCGATAGGCTGGGGTATTTTTGTTATGTAAACTTATAGTAAAAACCATTATAAAACAAGAAAAATCCAATTAAATTACGTCTGTTTTTCTTGAATTCTTTAAATAGTGCAATTGTACATGTGTCATCATTTTGTAAAGTAAAATTATTTTGTCCGTTACAGAACGACAAAAAGCCTAGATTGTCAAACTACTGTATCGATGTTCTAAAAGTTTGTTGTAAGCCATATTTTCCACCAAAATTTTGATTTCTATTGTATTTTCTCTATTCATATGTTATACACTTAAAGTTACATTAAAAGGGTAATTCAAATTCTTTTTATTATCCAATACTTTATAATGGTTAATCCTCCTTATATCATTATGCTTTTATAACTTTTATTATTTGAGATTCAAGAACGCCTGACGCACCGACTAACACCTCCGTTGCAGATGAAACATTTAGCGGAACACTATTATGCTGTTAAACAATCTACTAAACACGCATCTGCCCCTGAAGACGCACGCAGTGCGTCTCTACCAGAATTGATAAATGTATATTCTGGGCATTAAAATAGCACCCTCAAAAAAATCTCCAACATTTCACCAAAATTGCATTTTTCTGGTTTATTTTTGTATATAAACCCTGCCCCTGGAATTCTATGAAAAAAACTACCAGAAAAATAGTGTATATAGTTCTTGCGCTTATAGTGGTTATCCTGCTGGCCGGGGTGGCGCTGGCTTATCTGCCTGCTGAATCTAAGACCAATCATAAGGGTATTTCGCCTGCCGAGGCAGCGTCTTTAAGAAAGGGTTATAAGGCCCCGCATGAGCTGCTGACTACCACTGACGGTGAAACGCTGTTTATGAGGCGATGGAACCCGGATAGCATTGTGCCTGCCAAAAAAGACCTGGCCGTGCTTATTTTTCATGGCATTACGGCGCATAGCGGTGCGTACGACATGGCCGGAAAAACCCTGGCAGCCGGGGGCTATACCACTTTCGGGCTTGATTACCGCGGGCATGGGTTATCGGGCGGCAACAGAGCCGATGCACCCGGCAAAGATCGCTTTATTGCCGATCTGGTAGAGGCTATCCGGTACATTAAAGGGCTTGGTTTTGCTAAAGTGGTGGTAATGGGGCATAGCCTGGGGGTGGTGTCGGCTATTGTTTCGGCCAATGCGGCATCTCAGGAAATGGCAGGTTTAATATTGCTTTCGGCGGCTTATGAGCGCAAAAAAGAGGGCGAGGTAGTGCAGCCGTCGTTACTGCAAAAGGCCCGTATTGTGGCCAGCTCTATTTTCCGGCCGTCGCACCAGGCGGTGGAATACTACCGGGAGGGCATGACGGTTGCCCAAGACCCGCTGTATAATTATGCTTACACGCTGCGGTTTGTAACCATGATACCCGTAAAAGAACTAAAAATTGAGAAAGACCTGCACCTGCCGATAATGGTAGGCATTGGCGATAAAGACGAGCTGTTTACGGTAGAAAAAGCCAGAGAGTTTTATGATACCATACCCGGCAACCAGAAAGCATTTGTGGTGCTGAAAGATACGTATCATGCCAAAATTCCGGTTGAGGCATGGCAGGCGTGTGTCAGCTGGCTGGATAAAATGTTTGTGAAGTAGGGTCTGAATTAGTGATAGAAATGGGTAGAGCCACATTGCATGTGGCTCCGGGGTTGTCTGTTCAGCAGATAATAAACCATTGGGGCTGATAATCATGTATTGGGTGATATCATAGCCTGAAGACGGATGCAATCTGTCTCTACGCCGAGTACACGGCTGTCAGATAATCTTTTACGGTGCCTGGTTTGCGGCCCAGTAGTGTATCTAAATCGGTTTCGGTTGAATCAAACTCTCCTTGTTTAAAGGCTTCGGCAAAACCTACCGATATGGCCACTACCTCTTCAGGCAAACCTACGCCGCTTAGCACTTGTTTATAAACGGCCGATTCCGGACTTACGTAGCCTATTTCTTTGCCTGCTGCTTCGCCTATGAAACGGGCAATGTCATGAAAAGTAACGGTTTCGGTGTTTGAAATCCGGTAATCCTGGTTTTCGTGGCCGGTGCCTGTTAGTATGTTGGCGGCTGCTTCGGCCATATCCCTTCTCAATGTAAAGGCCACGGGGGTATCGCCGGCAGGGAAAAACACGCCTGTTTCAGTAACATTAGGCCCCAGGAACATAGGCAGGATATCGGCATAAATATTATTGCGAAGAATAGTATAGGTGATACCGCTCTCTTTCAAAGCATTTTCGGTAAACAAGTGCGATTGCGCCACCAAGGCAATGGGCGACGTTTCGGTTTCATTTTTACGTATAAAACTGGTGTACACCACATGGCCTACGCCTGCTTCTTTGGCCGCCTTTACTACGTTTTCGTGTTGTTTAATGCGGTTCACTACGT
This sequence comes from Emticicia sp. 21SJ11W-3, assembly GCF_024138715.1. GTDB lineage: Bacteria > Bacteroidota > Bacteroidia > Cytophagales > Spirosomataceae > Emticicia > Emticicia fluvialis. The sequence goes on along the minus strand of NZ_CP092074.1, from coordinate 3,263,451 downwards.
CGCTGCCTGACACAAACAATAGTTTGTCTACGCCTTTAAAGGCTTCAACCAATGAACTGTAGTTGTCATAATCACCGGTTACGATACGCACACCTTTGGCTTTTAAGTCGCCTGCTTTGGCTTCGTCTCTTACCAATGCGGCTATTTCGTTGGCTGGTGTGCCTTTTTTTAAAAGGAAGTCGATAGTTGTGGCACCGAATTGTCCGGTTGCGCCTGTTACTAAAATCATGTTCTTGAAAATTTTCTTTATAAAATAATTATGTTGCTGCAAAAGTATATATATTTGCTATATAAAATATAGTGATATACTTTTGTATAGCGCTATACTAAAGTATAGTAAAGAAAAAAATCAGAAAATGGTACCTACAACAATAATGGATTTTGCCGATGTAAAAGCCTGCCCCGAGCAGTTTGTGCTGGCGCTAAACGACACCCTGAATGTATTGACCGGAAAATGGAAGATGCCTATTCTGGGTTCTTTGCTGTTTGGAATTAAACGATTTACGGAGATTCAGCGGAATATACCGAAGATAACACCCCGTATGCTTTCTAAAGAACTGAAAGAACTGGAGCTGAACGGCATGGTGAAGCGGGTGGTGTACGATGCCACCCCGGTGCTGGTAGAATATGAGTTGACGGAGTCTGCCCGTAAGTTGTCAGACGTGATTGACAGTATGCTGATGTGGGGGCTGAACCACCGCCGGGCTACTATGACGAACAACTAAGTGCCGGAAGTTTTTCTTCTGCACTTTGTAGGGTGCTGTATCATTTATATACAAACTTGTAAGTAACAAGGTTGTCTTCGTACACTTCAATGGGGTAGCCGTCGGCGCTGTATCTGAATGTACGTTCAAAACTTACTTTACCGGTAGCTTTAATTACATTGTTAGGGCTTTTGTTGAAAGCGCTTATCCATTGCTGGCGATGGTTGATTTTATAATATGGATTGATTTTGTCGTCATAAGTATAATAAGCCGATGCTCCGCCGGGGTCGGTTTGTTTGATAAGATTCCCCTTGTTGTCATACTCATAAGTGGTAACGTAAGCGCTGCCTCTACTGACAACCGCCTGTTTTTCAACCTGCCCTTTGGCATTGTAGGTGTATTCGGTAGTTGAGCTGGCTCTGATAATCTTTGTCAGTTGCCCGGCGTTGTTATATTCAAATGTTTCTTCTGATTTCATGCCTGCCGCCGGGTCACACAAAGCCGTACTACTTGAATATAAGCTACGGAGTGTGGTGAGCAGCCGCGATACCCTGCCATTTTTATATTCGTAGGTGTATTCGTCGGTTGGGTTGGTTTCGCAGCCAATGAACAGGTTTTCTTTTACCAGTAAATGGTTATTGTACTCAAATTTCTGGTTGGGTTTGTTGTTGGCTGTAAGCGCTACCAGTTTTTTTTCTCCGGCTACAGGATTTGGTTCGGTTGAGGGTTTGGCGCAACCGAGAGCTAGTGAAATAACAGAAAAGACAAAAAGCTTTTTCATGGTGTTTACCGAATTTGTATGAATACGTTTATGGCGCTAAACAAATTTAATAAAAAGCAATAGAAAAGGCTTGAATATGAGCGGATTAGTGATTTAACGGTAGAGAATTTTTTGAGGGGGGCATATTCTCCCCCTTGCCCCTCGTTGGGGTTTCATTTTCTATCTCCCCAACCGCTCCAATACTTTCTTGCCGCCGTTGTTGTTAGGGTTGAGTTCTATTGATTTCTGATACATCAGGATTGCTTCTTCTTTACGACCCAGTTTCAGCAGGGCTTCGCCCAGGCTGTCAAACACATTCCAGCTTTCAGGATACAGATGGGCGTTTAGCTGAAAGAGTGCGAGGGCATCAGCCGTACGGTCAGATGACATAACACGGTAGGCCCAGTCGTTCAGCTCGTTTTCGTCGGGTTTAAAGGTGGGGTCTTTCTTACGGATGTCGGCCACTGTTTCTATGGCTTTGTTGTAGCCACGTTTATTGAGTTCAATTCTTAAGGTAGTAATCGGGTCGGCCGCCGGAATATCAGGATTGTAGATACCTGCCAGTTCTTCCAGAAAGTTTTCGGGCGATGCACCACCCAGATTGGTGAGTACAATAACGGCCAGGTTATCATCAGGATATACCAGAAAGGCAGAACGGGCACCGCCTGTCATGCCAAAGGCGCGGTGGCGCGGCCGCCATTTGTTAACACCCCAACCCATAGCCCATTGGGTAGGCTGGCCGTTATTGAAGGTAGCGGGTGTCCAGAGGGCGTTCAGTGTTTCTTTATTTTTAAATAATTTGCCTTTTTGAAGGGCAATTATCCATTGGGCCATGTCTTCGGCGGTGCTGTTCAGGCCTGAGCCTGTCCGGCGAGCAGGCATAAATTCTGCATAATTGTTGGTCAGTCGGGGTTCAGGTAAGGTTATGCCATCCATTGCCTTTTTGAAGCTATAAGTAGGGGCAAAATGAGGGATGATGTCGCGCGAGTCACCAAATAGCGTATGCGGCATGCCCACTACATTAAACTGCATTTCCTGAAACACCCGGGCAAATGGCTGGCCGCGTAGTTTGTCTATTACCTTGCCCAGCAGCACATAATTGGTCTGGTTGTAACTGAACTGCGTACCGGTGGGCGAGTCCATCGGCAGGGTTTGTATTTTTTTCCATGAGGCTTCTTCGTTGGCAGCACCTGCGGGGTCCTGTATGCGCAGAATATCAGGAAGGCCGGAAATATGTGTCAGCAATTGCTTAATGGTAATGGGCTGCCAGAGCGCAGGCAGGCTGTCGACAAAATGGGAGATAGGGGCAGAGAGGCTCAGTTTGCCTTCTTCTACCAGTTGCATAATGGCTACACCTGTAAACGCCTTGGTGCAGGAGTTAATGGCAAAGATGGTATGGTTATCTACGGCCACATTATCTTGCAGATTGGCCATGCCATAAGCTTTACTGAACACAATTTTGCCATTCTGCACCACGGCGGCTTGCAGGCCGGGTATTTTCAGGTCTTTCATCTGCCTGAGCAGAAAAGCCTCGGTTTGTTTTTCTTTCGATTGCGCGTTGGCCAGTTGGCTGATTAAAAGTAATAAAGTAAGTAGCTTCTTCATGAAAATGTAAAGTGATTTTCATGGGGAAACTCCGGGTTTGGGGAAAGGTTACAGCGTTTTTTTAAAGATTGTGAAACTTAGTGCGCACTTTGTGTACATCGTGGCAAATTAAAAATAGCCACGATGTACACGAATTACACGATGTTTCACGGTTTGTTGTTTAGAAACTCACCTGCAAAAACACTCTTGCATTGAAGGGTGTGCCGGGTGTGAAGTGGATTTCTTCTACCGGTTCGGCTTCGGTTTTCAGGCGGCTTTCGGTGGCAAACTGGGTTTCTTTCCAACGGGTGTTGAAGAGGTTTTGTATCGTAACGCCCAACGTGTATTTGCCTTTGGTGTAGCTGGCCAGGGCATCGGTTACAAAATAGCCTTTGGCTACTATGCTGCCATCTTCATTGGCGGGGCGGTCGGCCAGGTAACGGTAGCGCAGGCTTCCGCTGAAACCGTTTTTGTTCTTCAATGTCAAACCGCCTATGCTGGTGAATTTTACCGCCAGCGGCAGGTAGCTTTGTCCTTCGGCTTCGCCCACTGCGCGTGGTTTTGCCCAGTTGGCGTCAAAATCAACAAATAGACTGCGGGTTAGCTGGTAGCGCGCCGATACGTCAAAGCCGGTTCTGACTGACTGTCCAGATGGTTCCACGACTCCGGCATCGCCTACGTACACAAATTCCTGCTGCATCCACAAATACCAGTAAGCAGCGTTGATGAGCAGTTTCGGGAAGGGCTTCCAGGTAGTGCCGAGGTCTGCTCCGTAGGCAGGGGGTAAAATCTCGAGTCCGTTTTGTGCTACTACGGCACGGGTGTCGTTCGAGTGGAAACCCTCGCCCATGTTCAGATAAAACTGCAGGTTTTTATTCTGGGTATAATACAGATTCAGTTTAGGCGATACAATAGAGGCACTGGCTTTGGTGGTGGTGGTGTTTTGCAGGTGGTCGAGGTACTGATTATGGAAATAATCAAAGCGGATACCGACAGTTGCCGACAGGCGGTTGCTCAGCTGGATGCTCTCGTCGGCATAAATGCCCAAATTGGCTTCGTTTACATCGCCCAGTTTGATGGCTTTCAGCAGCCGGGTACGGTTTAAGGTATGCGAAAGCTCAGAATCGTGGGTTATATCGTGGCGGTAATTAAGGCCGGCGTTAAACGTAGCTTGTTTCTGGCCAATGCCATGCGCAATAGAGTAATGGCTGTTGTATCCCCATAGGTTGCGGGCTTCTTTTTGCTTAATCTGGTCGCCGTTTGTGGGGTCTTCCAGGAAAAAAGTAAAGTTTGAATACAGGTCAAAATTATAGTTTGAATAGAAGAACTGGTTTTTCCAGACATGATTATGCCTCGTAAGTGTAACCAGTTCGGCATTCAGATTGGTACGGCTGGTCTGGCCGCCCTCGTCGGGGTCAATGGCACCGAAAAAGCCGATTTGTCCGCTTTCAACCGCCCTGTCGGGTATCTGGCCTGATGCCAGCCATTTGCTCCAGAAAGTAGAAGCCGTCAAGCTGAGATTGGTATTGGGGCTTAAATGCCCGTGGTATTTGCCCAGCAGGTTAAGCCGTTTGAAATGCTGTGGCGCATCAAAATAGGCATCAGAATAATTGTATTCTCCGGCCAGGTAGGCGTTCTGGTCGTTCTTTTTCAACACATTGGCACCGCCTACGAGTCGGTAAGTATTGAACTGTCCGGCTTCGGCCTTCACGAAGTTCTGTTCCAGAACCGACCTGGTACGGAAATTAGCCCAGCCAGCCGTGCTGAAATTGCCTTTGTCGGCATCATATAAACCTTTTTTGAAATCAACCCCCTCAATGAGTTCGGGGATAATGAAATGCGCATCGGCATAGCCTTGTCCGTGGGCATGAGAAACCATGTTGATAGGCATTCCGTCTACTGTCAGGCGGATATCGGTACCGTGGTCGAGGTCAAAACCCCGCAGGAAAATCTGTTCGGCTTTGCCGCCTCCCGCATGCTGCCCGATAACCACGCCCGGAATAATGCGCAGCACTTCCTGCGAATTATTGATGTTACGCAGCCGGATATCCAGCCCCGAAATAACCTGTTGATGCTGTGGGTTGGTGGCTGACACCTGCACTTCGTTAAGCGATACCTCGGTATCGGTTAGTATAAAATTTACTACCGTGGCTTCGTCGGCTTTTACCTCGGCGGTGTGGGTCTGGGCGGTGTAGCCAATGAATGACACCTCGACGGTATAAGTGGCCGGTGACAGATTGTTAATCTGGAAATACCCTGCTTCGTCGGTAATGGCACCGCGACTAAGGCCGGTTAAAACAATGTTGGCTCCGCGAACGGGTTGTCTGGTGCGGGCGTCTGTTACCTTGCCCACAATAGTACCCAAATGGGCAAAGGCGGTTGTAGACGTTAATAGTTGTAAGAATAGTAGAGGTTTGTAAAACTTCATAAGTTGTTTGCGTGATGAAATGCGGGTTGTGCCTATGGGTTACAAAAATAAATACTTAATTTGAAAGATGATAGGCTATTGTGAGGGAAGTGTAGGAAGAATTGTGGTAAATATTGGGTTAAGGGGCTTACAACACCTTCAACCACCCCGGCATTTTTCAAGACCCTGTCTTGAAAAATGCCACCCCTCCTTGAAAAAAGGAGGGGGAACTGCTAGAACGTATCAAACACATCATTTAGATTTAGTTAAAAAGGTTCCCCTTTAGGGGCTAGGGGCGGCATTATGAAAATTGCATTAGCACAAGTACGCGCTGTGAAGGGTGTAGATAAAGTAATGGTGCATTAGCCCATTTAAAGAATTGTTAAAAAATTTGTGATTAACTAAATCCCGTCAGGGATGTTATATCTGTAGTAAAGCTTTGAATAATGTTTTTGTATCCCTTCGGGATAGTATATTAGTAACGGAGAATTAATATACCGTCCCTGACGGGACTTTATTTGGTTTGTCTTTGTGTCGTTTCTACAGATATACCGTCCCTATCGGGACTTTATTTGGTTTGTCTTTGTATTGTTTTCTGGCGAGTGTTGTTAAATGTCAGAAGGGCATCGACAAAACTCCACAATTGTTAAACTATACCGTATGCCCATGTTGATGGTGAATTGGTGGCGTGTTTGGGTGGAGAAGAAGGGATTTTGGTGGTGGTGGTGTAGAATTTATTGAATTGGGTAGAGCCGAGTTGCAATGCGGCTCATCGACGAATTTGGTTATGCCCGAATAGTTTCTTGTATGTTCTGCACCTGAAAACATTTTCGTTTACTAGACAGCCCTCTGAAGACGCACGCAGTGCGTCACTACCGTTATATATCTTTATGTTTTTAAGCCCGAATATTTTTCCAAAATCATGCTTATAATATAAGCATAAATGTTTATATTTGGTGTAAATTAAATCTGCATGACTGAGAAAGAATACTACCAACTACGGTCGACAACCGGGCGTGACAGGGTATTCAGAACCCCGAAAGCCCTGATTGAAGCCTGCAATGAATATTTCAGATGGTGCTCAGATAATCCGCTGCTGGAAGAGAAGGTTTTTCAGCATCAGGGGCGGCCTGTTTCTGCTGATATCAGGCGTATGCGCCCGTTTACGCTTGAGGGTCTCTGCAATTTTATCGACATCAGCCTGGGTACTTTTAAAACTTATGAAGCACGCCAGGAATTTGCCTCTACTACCGCCCGTATACGGCAGATAATTGATAATCAGCAGTTTGAGGGGGTGGCTTCGGGGCTGCTCAATGCCAATATAATAGCCCGCAAACTGGGCTTGGTTGATAAAAAAGACCATACGTCGGGCGGAGAAAGTATAAACAGAGGTTTTTTTGATTTTCTGAAGGAAACATCAGCGAGGGATGAAGATGAATGAAAACTATGAACTGGCCGCCAAGGCCAAAATCATAGAGTGGCGACAGGATTGGTGTTTGTTTGCGCGTGAAGCGCTGGGTGTGCATCTGGATGCCGAGCAGGAGGCCATTCTGCGGTCGGTGCAGGTGTATCCGCGCACCAGTGTGGCTTCGGGTACAGCCCGGGGTAAAGACTTTGTGGCGGCTGTGGCGGCTGTCTGCTTTATGTACCTGACCCCCAAATGGAACGAAAAAGGTGAGCTGATTGCCAACACAAAGGTGGCTATGACAGCCCCAACCGAACGACAGGTGAAGAACATCTGTGTGCCGGAGGTTGCCCGCTTGTTTAACCGTGCGCGCAGCCGGGGCATTGAGTTGCCCGGCAAGTTGACGGCCTTTGATATACGCACAGACCACGAAGAGTGGTTTCTGACGGCTTTCAGGGCTGACCCGCACCGGCATGAGTCATGGTCGGGTTTTCATGCAGTTAATACCATGTTTGTGGTTACGGAGGCATCGGGGATTCTGGATGATACTTTTGCGGCTATTGAGGGCAATTTGCAGGGAAACTCACGGATGCTGATTGTCTTTAACCCCAATACCACTATCGGTTACGCTGCCCGCAGCCAGAAAGGCGAACGTTGGGCGAAGTTCAGGCTTAATTCTTTAACTGCCCCCAATGTGGTGCAAAAGCAGGTGATTATACCCGGGCAGGTAGATTATCCCTGGGTAAAAGACAAGATTGAAAACTGGTGCAGCATTATACAGGCCAGTGATTTTAACGAAACGCTTGATGATTTTCAGTTTGAGGGGGTATGGTACAGGCCGGAAGATAATTTCCGCAAGAAAGTACTGGGGCGGTTTCCGAAAGTAGCGGAAGACAGCCTGATTCCGGAAATATGGATTGAACTGGCACAGAAGCGTTGGGCGGAGTATCACCAGTCGCATGGGTTGGAGAGCAATTACCCGGAGCAATTACGACTGGGCGTTGATGTAGCCGGCATGGGGCGCGACAGCACCGTATTTTGCTACCGTTACGGCCCTATTGTAAAGCAATTTACCATGGCCAACAGCGGCGGCACCGCCGACCACATGGAGGTGGCCGGAAAAATTGTGTCGGTATTGCAGCATGATGCCCACGCCATGAGCCTGATAGATACCATTGGCGAGGGGGCAGGGGTGTATGCCCGCATAGCAGAGCTGGGGTTTAAAGCCAGGGCTTTGTCTTGCAAGTATAGCGAGGCCGCCAGTGATACCAGAGGAGAAAAGCTGACCGACCTGACTGGCCAGTACACTTTTGCCAACATGCGGGCGTATTTGTTCTGGGCGGTGAGGGATTGGCTGAACCCAAAGAATAACCAACAGGCAATGTTGCCGCCGGGTTTCGGGCTGACGGAGGAGGCAACAGAGATACGGTGGAGGTTTCAGAGCAATGGGGCGATTATCATAGAGCCGAAAGAAGAAATCAAGAAACGCCTCGGCAGAAGTACCGATGCTTTTGATGCCCTGGCCAATACGTTTTATCCGGTTAGGGTGAGCAGGCGGGTGAAGAATCTGGCGAATTTATTTTAATGCAGCCCCTAGCCGAAACGTCGGACCGCCCTAAAGGGGAATGAAAAACAAAGTATCGGCACCCAGAATGACCATCACACTTCCACAATGCCAAATTTACGTTCGGGCGATTGGGTGTCTTGGAGATAAAAGGCTGTTGGAGTTGCGCCTGTAAATTCTTTGTAGTCGCGCACCAGATGCTGGTAGTCGTAATAACCGCAGTCGAGCGCAATACTCAGCCAGTCTTTATGGGGGTACGCGTTTTTCATCCTGAAGGCTTTGTCGAACCGGATGATGCGGGCAAAGTATTTGGGGTTAATGCCCATTCGTTCGTTGAAGTTGCGTTCCAGTTGTTTGGCGCTGAGGCAGGCTTCTTTGGCCAGTTGGTCTAATGTGTAGCCGCCCGGGTTTTCAAGCATCACCAAACCCAGCTTATCGATAGGGCGAAGCTGGTAGGTGGATTTGAAAAGCAAAGACATGAGGTAATTTTCAACAGCCGGAATCATGGCAGGATAATGGCTGATATTGGCCAGTTGTTCGTTCAGTCTGCCCAATTCGGCGCCCAGAACGGCTTCAGCGTCCAGGTATTGATTGGTAAGATGGAAACTTGGAATACCCGTGAGGCGGTAAAACCCACCCGGTTGAAAAACCACCTGTATCAGCAGAAATTCTTGTCCGACCTGCCTTTGGCTCACGACGCTTTGCTGACCTATAATCGCCGATTTTACCGATCGTAATGGCTTACCTTTGGCATAGCTTACCTGCTCGGGGTCTCGCGGATAAAACGCCAGTGTTATTTCGGGGCGCGGAGGGTAAGCCTTTACCGGAGCCGTATCGGTAAATGAAAAATTCAGAAACCGATACACCCTTACGTGCTGCCTCAGCGCAAACCCCGGCGGTATGTCATAAAAAAATGGCATGGCTTGCAAACATGGGTATGTTAACAAAGATAAGCATTTTTTATAAAGAAATGGGCGGGCCCAGTACTTTCATGCCGTGTTCGTGGTGCAATTTGTCTATGGCCTCGCGGGTGGGTGGCCCCTGGGCGGCAGATACTTTTTTAAAAAACTCTTCCAGTTTACCGGCAGGGTTCAGGAAGTAAATCATTTTGCCTTTGTCGGTCAGTTGCAGCCAGGTGTGAGGTATATTTCGGGGCAGAAAAATGGTGTCACCCGCTTTAAGTGTTGAGCGTTCGTCGCCCACCTGGAACAGGTATTCACCCTCTATCACATAAAAGGTTTCATCCTGATACAAATGTACATGCAGCGATGGCCCGGTTTTCTGGTAGCCTGTGTATTCAAATACCGAAAGCTCGCCGTCGGTGTCTTTGGCAGATATTTTAACATCGTTGGGGTTTACGCCTTTAAATGGCGTGGGCTGGTTGAAGCGGTCTTTACCGGCCGGCACTGTAAAACTTTTGGCAGCGCGGGCTTTGCCGGTGTAAGGGGCAACCATGATGGGCATAGATGCCAGAGAGGCCTGAATGAATTTTCTGCGTTGCATATCAGATGCTGTTTTAGGTTCAATATGCCAGCAAAGATGGTTGGTTGAAACGATTGGTTAGTGGTAAGAAATGGACATTTAAGCATAGCCTGATGAAAGATTTGAAATATTGCCACTATGAACACAAATGACACTAGGTATCACAATTTTAAATCGTGAAACATGGTGTATCCTTAGCGTACCTTGTGGCTATCCTGTCTCACAATTTTATTCTAATAAATATGCTTATAATATAAGCACAAAATAGTATATTTACTAAAAAAACACAACTAAATGAAAGTATTTGAAATTGCTGAGACTGACGACATTGAGGCGTTGGTGAAGTTCTTGAAAGGCGCTGTGAGCCAACCCGATATTGAGAAACTGAAAGCGCAGTATCAGGTGGCTGAACACCCGGTATTTGATTTGCACAAACGCCCCGACCGCAAGGTGCTGAAAGAAGACGGCAGCTTTGACCGCTGGGATTCTGTGAATCGCCTCGGGCTGCCTATCCAGAAAAAAATTGTGGGGGCATCGGTGGCATTTCTGTTCGGGAATCCGGTAAAACTGGTTTGTCAGACTAAAAATGAGGCCGAGGCACAGGCGCTTGGTCTGGTAAAAAAAGTGCTGCAGGCCAATAAGATGGATAGTTTTAACCGCAAAATTGCCCGCGATTTACTGAGGGCTACGGCCGTGGCCGAGGTTTGGTTTGTAAGCGGCGAAAGTACCGACCGCAAGCATAATGACTACGGCTTTGAAACGCCTTACCGGATAAAGGTGCTGAAACTAAGCCCCTGGGACGGCGACGAGCTGTATCCTTGCTTTAATAGCTATGGCGATCTGGTGGCGTTTTCGCGTGCGTATAGTCTTTACCGTGATAACAGGGAAGTGGCGTTTTTTGAGGTGTTTACCGACGAAGAATATAAACTCTTTGAAAAGACCGGCGACGGCTGGCTGGAAAGGGAGTCGGCGGTGAATAGCATCGGGAAGGTTCCGGTTATTTTTGCGCAGGAAGAACAGGCCGACTGGGCAGATGTGCAAACGGCTATTGAGCGGCTGGAGCATTTGCTCAGCAATTTTGCCGATACCAACGACTACCACGGTAACCCCAAGATTTTTATTGAGGGCGAAATTGAGGGCTTTGTAAAAAAAGGAGAATCGGGGGCGATTATACAGGGCGAGAAGGGTTCTAAGGCGTCATACCTGAGCTGGGACCACGCGCCTGAGTCTATCAGACTGGAAATTGAAACGCTCTTTAAGGTGATTTATTCGTTCACCCAAACGCCGGATATTTCGTTCGATACCCTGAAAGACTTAAAACAGGGGATATCGGGCGTGGCGCTTGAAATGCTGTTTATGGATGCCCACCTGAAAGTGCAGGAAAAACGCGAGATTTTTGATGAATACCTGCAACGCCGCCTGAGCCTGGTAAAAGCACATATTGCCTGGCTGAAACCTGAACTGAAAACTACGCTGGGGGCAATGGATATCCGCCAGGAAATTACACCGTATCTGATTAACGACCTCGACAGCCTGGTGCGGAACATGAAAAGCGCAGTGGGTGGCAAGGCTATTCTATCGCAGAAAACGGCTATTGAGAAATCGGGCCTTGTGGCGGACGCCGGGTTGGAGTGGGAGCGGATTAAGAGTGAGGAAGGGGTAGGGAAAGTTGGGAAGTAGGTGGAGCTGAATAGGTTCAAAGCTCATTTAAAGGCCTCAACCACCGCATCGGCGGTCCGACCCGTCAATTTTCCCAACTTTTGTTGGGAAAATTGCCACCCCTCCTTTAAAAGGAGCGACCGTCGCACGGGGGAAATTTTAAGCAAAGAACCAATAACTTTTATCTTACTCTTTCCCTTTCTTCATTCTCATTATTCCTGCTAATACTCTTCGTATTCTTTCCGAAACTGCGGGAGTAGGTGAGGCGGATGACCCTGTAAAAGGCGGTTTCGTCTTTGTAGTTGGATTCGCTTCTGATGTTAAAAGCAATGGGCGCAACGCTGCCGATGTGGGTGTATATGGAAAAGGTCTGGAAGAGGTCTGGTAGTGACAGTTGGAATGTGCCTTTGTCGCCTTTCAGTTTTTTGGCAATGCCCAGGTTTACCACGCCGAAGCCTTTCAGCTTGTTGGCTCCATCAAGAAAGGCAAAGTTCTGCCAGCCCGAGAGTTCAACCTCAAAGTTTCGGGGCAGGCTGATGGTTTGGGTGAAGTTCAGGTTCTGGTACACATACGTTTCTGTGGCGGGGCGCAGGGTGTACGATATTTTGTATCGGCGTAGGGCGGTGGTGCTACCGAGGTTTAATTTCCACCAGTTTGTTAACTGTATCGGAGCGTTCAGGTTTAGGGTGAAGCTTTTCTGGTAATCCAGATTTTGGGGTGATGACACGCCGATGTCGTTCTGTGGGTTGGCTGTAATCTGGTAGCGCAGTATCGGGTGCAAATCGTACTGAAAAGTTAGTCCGGCGCTGAAGCCTTTGTAGCTGTATTCAGCCTTCAGCGCATCGGTAAGGGTTGGTTTAAGCAGCGGATTCCCCGAAAAAACAAAGGTGGCATCGTTATAAAACAGGTTAGAGATTAAATCGGTATAGGCAGGGCGGCTGATGCGCCTGCTGTAATTAAAGCTGAGGTAGGTATGGGCATTAGGCGCGTAAGTGTATAGCACCGACGGGAAAAACTGCGCAATAGTAAAGGCCTCATGGCTGGTGCTGATGTCGCGTTGCCAGTATTCATACCGTATGCCTGCCTGCAAGTTTACCTTCGGGTCAGGTATAAAACGCGACTGAACATAGGCGGCCAGAATATTCTCGTTGCCGTGAATATTGCTTTGGGTGCGGGGGTCAATTTCCCAGGCGTCGCTCACTTTGCGTTCTACGTTGCTATCGTTGGCGTTGCGGGCATAACTGGCTTTCAGCCCTGTTTCAAGCCTTATTTTGGGTGAAACATCAAGGATATAATCAGCCTTAAAAACCCCTACCTGAATGGTTGAGTGGCTTTGGCCACGGTTGCCATAGTTGAAAATAGGGTTAGTGGGGGGGATGTCGGTTCCGGATTCGTCGTAATACCGGTACGTAACCAGCGTGGGGCTGTTGTTCCGGTAGGCGATATAACTGGCATCTACATTCAATTGTGCGCGTGATGAAAACTTGTGATTGACGTAGACCGATGATATGAGATTCTGCAACCCGGATGTGCCGTCTGATAGCCCTGTTGAGCCCAGAAAACTGCTGTCGGGCATGATTCTGTCGCCCAGTATGGCCACCCGGTTATGGCTTTTGGAAGCCGAAAAGGTGAGTTCGGCACCGATGGTGGTATTTGTAACAGGGTGGTATTCGGCAGCCAGATTCAGGTTATGCGATTGCTGGCTGCGGTCGGTTAAGCCTCCGAACTCAGTACTATTCAAGCCGCCCATAAACGGAAAATCTGCTGTGCCATGCCCGCGGTAGCCCGAGTAACTATGGTTATGCCCAAACGCATAAGAGGCATTGAGGCTCGCTTTTTTGAATCCGCGCGACAGGCTGATGGCCGTCTGCGCTTTCTCGCGGTAGCCGTATCCGGCAGTGGCCGACAGGTTGATGCGTGTGCCTTCGTTTTCATTCTTTTTAAATACAATGTTGATGATTCCCGCGCCGCCGTCTGCATCATATTGAGCCGTTGGCGAGGTTATCAGCTCTATTTTTTCGATGTTGTCGGCAGGGGTGCTTTCCAGCAGCGCCATGAGTTCGTCCATGGCCATCTGGATACGCCGTCCGTTGAATAAGACGGTTACACCGGCTTGTCCGTTCAGGCTGAACTGGTTATTGCGGCGGTCGGATATCACACCGGGTAGCCGTTCTAACACCTGCATGGCATTGCTGCCTTTGGTCATGAGGCTGCTTTGGATGTTGATAATCTTGCCGATGGGCGTATGCTGAATCAGTTCTTTGCGTGCCGATACCGTTACTTCGTTGAGGGTGTTGTTTTCGTCTATCAATTGTATAACAGGCATGGCCAGTGGGGTATCAGCGAAACTGAAACCGGGCGATTGATAGGTATAATAGCCGATACTGCTGATACGCAGAAAGAACGTACCCTTTTGGGTGGGGTTCAGGCGGAAGCCTCCGTTTTCGTCTGTTGTGGTGCCGCTTATGATGGTTGAATCCTGCACCGAAAGCAATACCACGTTGGCAAACGGAACGGCTTCGGCTTTGGCGGTGAGTACCCTGCCCGTGATTTGTGCCAGCAGCGGATAAGACAGAAGGCCTGATAGGGTCAGCAATAGCGTTTTCATATATCTTGAATTTTATTCAAGTTTAGAAAACTGTTGCCCAGGATTTATTGAGAATTGACGAACTGCAGGTGGCGGTTGATGAAATGTAGCGGTTTGGGGGGTGGAAGAGCTGGTAAAGGCATATTTAGTATAAAACCAAATTAGATACTTATATACCTCTTTGAGAGACTATTTTTTAAACCTTTCATCATTGTGATATTTTAAAAAATCTTTATCAGGTAAAAATCTTGATGGGAGAATGATCTTTTGATTTTCATATTTTCCGAAGAAATCAAACGTATGATGGTCTTTTTGTTTTAAAATTCTTGGTGAAACTTTGATTGTATAATCGGGTGTAATTGTTATAAACCCTGTTTCAAATGCTTTGTCGTGAAGTGCATTGACAGCAATTCCATTCCTAGGATTTAACCTGTTCTTTTCATCAACTCCCCATGGACGAATATGGCCTGCAATTAAAAGTTCAGATTGGTTAATTCCGGTGATACAACAAGTGTTATTATATGCCGCTAAAATCGAGCTACGGAAGAATGATTGATTTACCCTAACCTTTACAACCTGTTCTCTAATTTTACCTTCTTTCGGTAATTCATCTTCAGGTATATTATTCAATCGTTCAATCGTAGTGTGTTTTAACTGTGCCAGTAATTTCTCGCTTTCATAAGGTAGGATATCCCAATGATTATAAAACTCACTCCAAATTTCTTTATCCAGTTTACTAGTGTTAGCCGCACCTTTTATTCCTCTTGCTTGCAAGCTGGGGTCAAGACTTGCAAAATTTACTAGTTTATAGGCAACAGAGCTAGAAGTTCTTCCAATAAGATTTGCGAGATTTATAACATCTGGGTTTAATCTATGTAATCTTCCAAAAGGAAGTTTGCAATATAAATTTATTGCTAATACTAATTCATCTCTTGTCCATAATTTTTGCCCTTCTTTCATGATTACTCCTCATTTTCAAACTCTAAAATGAATTCGAAATTACACTTTTCTGAATAACACTTGTGGTGCTGAGAGGTTTTAATATCTCTGACTATCTCAGTTCTGTTGCCACATTTAGGGCAAGTGGCTGGTTGTTCAGAGTTTAAAAATATTTCTAATTTGTCCATTATTGGGCCTTTTTTTTACAAGTTTAATGTTGAAGTAGATAGTCCTGCATTAAGGGAGAAATTTATAATCGTAAACCCTTTCTTAGTCTAATGCATTGTGCTTTTTTTTAATTTGAATTGCTCAATTTTTTCAACGCAAGTTGCTAAATTTTTCTTTATTTCTTTGCTCCAGAACCTTAAAACTTTCCAGCCTTTCTCTGTTAGTTCATTATTTACCTGCATATCTCTTTTAATATTACCTTCAATTTTTTTCCACCAAAAGTCGCGGTTTGTATTTATTCTATACTTTTCAGTATCCCAATCTTTTCCATGGAAATATTCACTATCCACAAAAACGGCGAGTTTGTGTTTGGTAAAAGTAAGGTCTGGTTTACCAAATATTCTTTTATCATTTTTTCTATACCGATAACCTAGCCGCCATAGTGTTTTTGCCAAAAGAACTTCATCCTTTGTATCTTTACATTTTATAGCCTGCATGTTTTTCCGTCTTTGTTCTTTAGTTAAAACGTCCATTTTTCATCATTTTTTGTAAGTAGTTATTCTACAAAATTAAATCAGTTTTAGTTTGTTCGATGTGTTTTTCGTTTTTAAAGAAACTAAAGAGAAAGATTCAATTTTTACTTTTGAGGCGCAAAATTTCAGGCCAAAGATTGATAAAGTTAATTTCAACCTGAAATTCAGCAACCGCAAAATAAAAATAACTTGTATGGTTGGGGTTGCGTATAGATATTTAGGTAATTATGTTCTCTTCGCTATGTAACTCATGCTTTGCAATGAAAACTCAAACGGCCTGCCTCGTATCTGCATTTTTCTTTTTGTTGTCGGCTGCTCCTCTATTTGGTCAGCAACCTGTAAATGCTAATACCAAAAAGATTCTGGAGATTAAAGATTGGAAGTCTTTTTCGCAGAAATATCCGACCTTGCTGGATACTTCCAGATTCATAGCATTCGCGTATGTAAAAAATGAGGCAGACGATATTGTCAGTATCCAAAGGCAGGATACGGTGGTATCGAAGAAAGCCATTCAGGAAATTTTAAAAAAGAATCAGGATAAAGGCAAGTATGTACTCGGGTTTACGCTGATTGAAAAAAGCAGTATTTTGCAGGATGGGAAGCTAAGCTACGACAAGGTATTGCAGGAAATTAAAGCTCAGACCATGACGGTGTATCAGGACGTGCCGATAATCAAGCCTCCGAACTATGTGCCCACGCCTGTAACTCCGGCTGCTAATAATGCCAATCAGATTGATACAAAATTAAATGAGCTGAAAACCAGAATTGATAGTTTATGGAAGATAGTTTACCCGACCAGAAATCCATCTGAATGGCGGAATCTCGAAAACCAGTTGTGTATAACCAAAGCAGACAGGCTTAAATATAGAACAAACATGATTGGATTACTGACCAAACTAAAAGATGGGCAATGAAAACTAGCTTTTTCTTTTTTGCATTCTTGTGTGTAGTGGGGTGGCAAAGCTGCTTTGCTCAGGATACCACAGTTAAATCATTAGAGGCGCTTTACAAGCAGTATGTGGCATCAAAGCCTGATTCTGCTGTAGAGCCTGCGGCATTAGATTCGCTCGATTCTGCTATTACTGCCGCTATCAAAAGCCTTCAATTTGAGTCAGTGAAGGTCGCGCATGACCATTATGTCCAACAACTGGCTTATACACAGAAGGTGTATGATTTTCAGGCGTTGTCGTCCAGAATTATCTTTACCTTTGTGCTGCTGATTGTATTCTGCGGCCTGGCATTTGCTGCCATACAGTTTTATAAGTCGATGAAAGTGGTTAACAAGGAAGACCCAACCAATGTTGAGATTTCGCTCAGCGGGGTAAAGGTAAGTTCTTCTATACTGGGGGCTATTATACTGGTAATATCGCTGGCGTTTTTTTATTTGTACCTCATTTATGTGTATCCGATAAAACAGGTAGATACCGAGCCGAAGGGGCGCCCGCAGGAGGTAAAAAAATAAGGCCTGCCCGTGCCGGGCAAGGGGCTACTTCTCATCCATATCATTGGTTTCTATTTCAGACACTTCGCGCTCGTGTGGGGTATTGGGGTCTGTTTGCGTATAGTTAAAACCGTCAGCGGCGGGCTTGGGGGCTTCGTCGGGCAGGTCTTCGTCTTCCAGGTTTTCGTCGGCCAGTTGTTCTTCATCTGCAATGGCTCCGCCGTTATAAGTTGTACCATGACCGGGATTCAGAAAAAAATTAAGAAATCTGAATTGATACATCAGTGCCGGAGCCAGTGCCAAAAAATGTAGACTTTTCATAATTGGGTTGATTTAATAAAGTTTGAGCCAAAAAAACTATACCACCGGTTTAGTGTTTTTGGGTATCGGGCGGCAGAAATGAGGCCGGTTTCAATACAGTATATGTTTATCTGTAAAATATCTGTACTTTTGCGGCAGTAGTTTTCTTCTATAAACAGTAAAAAGAACAGAATATGTCTGAGTTTCCGCCTTGTCCGAAATGTAAATGTGAGTATGTGTATCCGAGCGATGGTATGCTGATATGCCCTGAATGTTTTTATGAGTGGAACCCTGAGGAGGCAGAAGTTGAAGAGGGCGCAGCGAAAATACTGGATGCCAACGGCAACGAGCTGAAAGACGGCGACACCGTAGTAATAGTAAAAGACCTACCCGTAAAAGGAGCGCCTAAAGCCTTAAAAGCCGGCACGAAAGTAAAGAATATACGCCTTACCGACGGCGACCATAACATTGACTGCAAGATTGACGGCTTCGGCGCCATGAGCCTGAAGTCGGAGTTTGTGCGCAAGGCGTAGGCTTTGGCACACCTGGAAGAATGAACGGGCTGACTCAGAACCTTCTGCGTTTTTTTGAGCCAGCCCCAGACAGGTTCAGGTAAACACCTACCACAACGGCAACTACTAACAGGATGGATGCGCCGTTTAAGTCTAAAACCTTAGTTTTATAAAGTAATATACATAGGATAATCAGGAGAGAAGGAATGGTTCTGGCAAGGTTTTTTATCATTGAATGTTATAAATTTGGTTCTTTAAAGGTAATTAGGGTGTTTTTCTACGAAAAACTATTGATTTCAATTTCTTCGTGGTGCGATTAAAGGTATACGCCCTCGATTACGTACTTGCCATCTGCTCTTAGTTTCAATTCCTACATGGTGCGATTAAAAGTGTAATAACCCCCGCCGCCGGGCATATCGCCTGTTTTCGTTTCAATTCCTACATGGTGCGATTAAAAGTTAGCCCGGAAACGGCTAAGCTGAAAAAGGATTTAGGTTTCAATTTCTACATGGTGCGATTAAAAACTGCAACAACAAATCAACGTATTTTTTAACCACAACTGCAGTCTTGAGGATATTAAGATTTATCTTGGAATTTCCTTATTTCAGCTATGGCGGAATAGAATCCTCACGTCTTGACATAGACCGTTTATGCAGGATGGTATTCTTGTATCGTCAGATACATTTGATGATAGTGTTAATCCACAACTATAAAAATCTATATCACACAACTATATAACAAGTATAATGTTCAAAAGACCGATAGGATGTCGAGCAAGCGAATTGCAGAATTGAAAGGTAAACGTCATGATAATGTTATCAGAGATATCAATAATATGATTTCTAAACTAGAAAGAGATTTTTCAAATTAGGGCAATCTTCAGTATCAGGCAATTAAGGATGAAAGAGACTTTATCTCTAAGATTCTATTAGATGAAGTACTTTCTTTTGATTCAGCTCCTCTGAGACACAAAATTAATTCAGAATGGCTTGAGTTAACGAACCCAATGAACAATGTTCCCAAAACTCTTTCACTGGCTTTAAGGTTGGATCCTGAAACTATAGAAGCTATCGAAATATTATCTCTTGAAAAGGCAGATCTAAGACCAAAGGCCGAGTATGTCGATAAGGTTCTTGCATCGGTTGATAGTATGACCTCTACGACCATTGCAAAAGAAATGAATATGTGCAGTAGAACTCAACCTTGAGCTAATTAAAAGAGACGACAATTCTTTCATGATGGACACTATGTACTTTATCAGAAATTTGCTGAAAAGGGCTATGCCTCTACAAGAACGCATCAATGGGTTGATAGTTCCGGCGTTTTACATACTAAGCCATATTTAGTCTGGACAGAAGCAGGAAGAATGCTTATACATTATTTGTTTTAATTAGCCTTAAATACAAAGGTGTAACAGCCCCCTTTTTTGGTTTATAACAACCCGTCTTGAAACTGATACTAACAGGGGAGATAAGGATATCCAACTAGGCAACGAACTAAACATCTACATTAATTCGTTTTAAATTTATACTAGTTATATTACAAGAGTAAAATTTGTAATACAATTATTTAGCTAGATAATTCTATAATATGGTAAAAAATGAAATAACCTGTAAAATCAAAATATTTTTGTCTTTAAATTTCCACAATATACTGTTTTATTCCTTTTTAATCTAGTTATTGTGCATAGTAATAAAATATCATATAGTTTACTCTATTGTGGTGTAGGCTTTTTAAGTCTTTAGTTTTTAAATTGCAATAATTTAGATATAAATAATCTACGAAAATGACAGCTCTAACAGAAATATTCACCGAACAAAAAGGTTGGTCACTTACGCCTTCTGCCGAAAATTTCTTCACAAGCGACCATGTAATTGATGCGTATATTCAGGGCAAAAAATATGGATTAGAAGAAAAGACTCGCTTAATAATTAAACAGCTCTCCCAAAACATCAATAAGAGTGCTGAGAATATTAATGCAATTTTTGGTGTATTTAAGGAACATGAGATTCGTACTATAAGTGGTTTTTTAAGGGTAAATGATTGGGAAGACTTTGATATATTGATAGTAGTATCTGAAGAAGATTATTTGTCTGAGAAAATGCTAGATTTGTACAATTTTATTGGAGAATTTGAAGACAAGGTTAAAGAGGATTTTTATAAATTGAGCGTGTCAATTATTGGCGTTGCAGATACTTTTGATGAAGGGTGTGTTTCATCCGATGGTTATATTTTTAAGCATAATGTTTTGTAGAATTGAGAAAGCAACACGCTGAACATAACGAAAAAGCTTGTGATTACCTTTTAAATAGCCCAGATTATTACGATTGGGTTGTTACTACAGCTTTTTATTCTGCATTACATTTTGTGCAATACGAAATATTCCCACTAAGCGAAGGGGGTAATAGTTATAATAGCATAGATGAATATAAAACTATAACGCGGAGCAAGGAGAGTAAACATAAGCTTACAATAAAGTTAGTCAGAAGACACATTGCAGGGGCATATCCTTTATATAAATGGCTACATGATTCATGTATGACAGCTAGATATAAACGCTATAATACTTCTTTATCAAGCGCAAATCAAGCAAAGGGTCACTTAACCAGGCTTAAAACTTTCTTAAATAAACCATAAGCCCATAACATCGGTTTTTTTATTCACCAAACTTCAATTAATTACTTCATCCATATTAGTAGTAAAGGGGCGCGAAATCTTTTCCTGCCTTAGTTTCCTCTCCCGGCCAAAGCCTTGATGTGCTACTTTTGTATTGATGCTTTCTTTACTGTGCTTGATATTTAATCTATCCAACACCATCATAGTCTTTTTATGCTTCTCTCTGTCAACTGTATCGAACAGGTCAGGGACTATATTTTCTTCTGGCATAATTTCACTTATATAGAATCCCACTTTCTTATACTGATAGTGCGCCCAGAATATTTTCTTTAGTCTGATGCAGTCGTATTTTATCAGTTCAATAGATGAACTGCTTGCAGCAGGCATTGCTGGGTAACTGAATTAGAATACTGATTTCAATTCCTACATGGTGCGATTAATGGTGAAGACGATACCATACAAACAACATGGTATAGTGTTTCAATTCCTACATGGTGCGATTAAAAGGTTATACTTTTGTTCTTGCTCGAACCCTAATTGCTTGGTTTCAATTCCTACATGGTGCGATTAAAAGAATGCAAGCGAGGAAGAAATAAATGCGGCTTTAAGAAGTTTCAATTCCTACATGGTGCGATTAAAAGTGTTATTAATGAAGTTGTCTCCTGACAAACCTATTGTTTCAATTCCTACATGGTGCGATTAAAAGAACACATGAAGAATTAGAAACAGCAGGCGCAAATATGGTTTCAATTCCTACATGGTGCGATTAAAAGCCCTTTAGTATTTAATAATACTAATGAAGCGGAAGTAGTTTCAATTCCTACATGGTGCGATTAAAAGTAATTTAAAATTTATGGTTTAGCGTATTGGATTAGGTTTCAATTCCTACATGGTGCGATTAAAAGGTATCTTATGAAAATGGTTGTCATTTCAAAAGTAGAGTTTCAATTCCTACATGGTGCGATTAAAAGCCTTGTTTTAAAGAGATTCTGCGTAGCTGATGCGATGTTTCAATTCCTACATGGTGCGATTAAAAGTTATAATGCAGAAACAGGAACATTAAGTGATAAAAAGTTTCAATTCCTACATGGTGCGATTAAAAGTGAAAGCAAACTAGGTGAAGTGATGCGCGATGTGAAGTTTCAATTCCTACATGGTGCGATTAAAAGAAAGAAGAGCTAAACAGAAAGAACATAGGCCACTGGTGTTTCAATTCCTACATGGTGCGATTAAAAGTATACTTGTACAAATGAGTTGGGATAGACCTACGCTAGTTTCAATTCCTACATGGTGCGATTAAAAGATAGAGAGACTTTCCAAGAATATAATCATTTGTTTGTTTCAATTCCTACATGGTGCGATTAAAAGTCAACAATTACGAACAAAACGGCAAAAAAAATGTAAGTTTCAATTCCTACATGGTGCGATTAAAAGAAACCTTCCAGACACAAGAATACGATTCTTATTTTATGTTTCAATTTCTACATGGTGCGATTAAAAGCCGGATTGCCCGTAGAAATAACCCCGAATAGTTCGTATGTTTCAATTCCTACATGGTGCGATTAAAAGTTCCGTTCAATGCCTGACAAGTTCACGGGCGTTATGTTTCAATTCCTACATGGTGCGATTAAAAGAGGTCAAAAACTGATTGTTTTGGTGGCTTTTAATTTGTTTCAATTCCTACATGGTGCGATTAAAAGTTCAATAAAGTATTAATCTAAAAAAATTTTAAAAATAGTTTCAATTCCTACATGGTGCGATTAAAAGATTGCCGTCGTTTTCAAGTAGAAATACATCAACTGAAGTTTCAATTCCTACATGGTGCGATTAAAAGAATTGTGGCGGTGCCATTTAAAGCTATTTTGGAATGTTTCAATTCCTACATGGTGCGATTAAAAGCCGTTACGAAAGTGGCTTTGCAGGTGCTATTTTAGGGGTTTTTGAGGAGAAATCCAAATAAAAAAGTCGTCGACCTCCAATAATAGGTTTTTCCCTTATCATCGACGACAACCCGATGCCCGTCTGCAAACTAACGAAGGTAGTAATTTATTTGAATATACGATGCGGTGTTCGGTTTCTGCATTTCATCATCTATTTAATACCATACGTCAATCAGGGTTTGGGGGGTGGGAGATTATCTGTATCTTAGGGCTATTGATTGTTAAGGCTTTATTGATGCAAAACTGGTTTTTCAGGTATAAACTCCACCATATTCCGTTCTGGATAGGGTATCATCTGCTCTGGATGCTCATTAACGTGGGTAACCTGCACGATGCCTTCGCGTATCTTTTTCTGGGGCCGCTGCCGGTTAAGTTTCTGGGTTATATTGTTTTTCAGGCACTGGGCGCCTATTTTAATCTGTATTATCTTATCCCGCGGTTTTTGTACGTGGGGGCTTACCATACTTACATTGCGCTGGTTATTGTTACTATTCTGGTTTGTTCGGCACTGATTACGGGCGGGTATTATCTGGCTCCGTATTTCTCGGGTCTCAGTTTTTATGAGATGTTTGGTCGCCCGCCATCCGACTACCTGTTTATTTTTACTATCAATGCGCTGCCGTCTACGGCGGCCAGCATGACTTTGGCCATGAGCGTAAAGCTGGGCAAAAACTGGCTGGAAGCCGAGAAGAAAAGGCTCACGCTCGAAAAAGACAACCTGGAAACAGAACTGAAATACCTGAAATCGCAGATTAATCCGCACTTTTTGTTCAATACCATTAATTCTATTTTTGTGCTGATACACAAAAACCCCGACAGGGCGTCGGAGTCGCTCGCTTCGTTTTCAGAGATGCTGCGGTATCAGCTTTATGAGTGTAACGACGAGGAGATTCCGCTCAGCAAAGAGCTGCATTTTGTAGAAAATTTTATTGAACTGGAGTCGCTGAGGCTGAACGAGAACCAGACCGATTTGCAGTTTGAGATTAACCACGCGTCGGCGCAGGGCGTTCGCATCGCTCCGTTTATGTTGCTGCCTTTTGTTGAAAACGCCTTCAAGCATGTGTCGAAGGGCAAAGGGCGGCCGCATTTTATCAGGATGTGCCTGGCAGTAAAGGGGCATCAGACCCTTGAAATGCAGATTGAAAACAGCAGAAATGATGAACCCGCCACTGCAAATGGGATAGGCTTAAAGAATGTGGAACGGCGGCTGAATCTGGTGTATCCGCATCGGCATAAATTATGGATTGATACTGACAAACAAACGTATCAGGTAAACCTGACCATAGATTTGAAATGAAACTCAGGTGTGTCATTGTAGACGACGAACCACTGGCGGGCGAAGGCCTGCTGAAATACATGGAGGTAATTGATTACCTTGAGGCTGTGGCTGTGGCTGAGAATCCGCTTGAGCTGAACAAAATACTGGAAAATGAGGCCATAGACCTGATTTTTATGGATATTCAGATGCCCCACATGACGGGGCTGGACTTCCTGAAAATAAAGCCTAAGCTGCCTATGGTGATTATTACTACTGCCTACCCCAACTATGCGCTGGAGGGGTTTCAGTTCGATGTGGTTGATTATCTGCTGAAACCCATCACTTTTAACCGTTTCTACAAAGCCACCAACAAGGCGCGCGAACTGCATGAGTTGAAGAACCGCAAGCCGGGGAATATGGTGGTGAGTAATGAGCCGGACTACCTGTTTATTAAGTGCGAAAGCAAGTATGAGAAGATACTGATTGACGAGATTTTGTTTGTGCAGGCCATGCAAAATTATGTAATGATATACACCAGCCGGGGTAAGTACATGACGCTGCTGCCCCTGAAAGCGGTGGAGGAATACCTGGACCCTCATAGATTTCTACGGGTGCATAAGTCTTATCTGGTGGCAAGGGCCAAAATAGCAAGCATTGAAAACAACGACCTGACGATTGGGGGGCATCTGATACCTGTGAGCCGCACCATGCGCGAGCAGGTGATTGAGCTGGTGGTGAAGAGTAGGCTGTTGAGTAAGTGAAGTTATTGTCGATTTTGGATTGCAGAATGTCGAATTGGGAATGTAATTGCAAAAGGCATGGGGCAGATGGGTAAATTTTTTAACCACGGAGTGTTACTAAGTTTAAAGCACAGAGTGTCACGGAGTGAGTTTAGAACTGAATATACAGTTCCGTGTCTTGCTTAGTGAAACTCTGTGGTTAAAATATGGCAATTAATTCTGCTCAATTTGACAAGTACTTCATCTCTATATGCTTTACTTCGCCCTTGCCGCCGGGTTTGCCTGATACATTGAGGCCTACGCGGGGGGCTCTGTCCCAACGCGGAAGCCATAAAGTGTCTACTTCTGCCAGTTTGTTGCTGCCATCGGTTTTTTCGCCTTTTATTTCCCAACTGAATTCATAAAAACGGCCGTTGTAGCTTTGCAGTTTCAGGGTTATTTCTTTGTTGGTGTGGGGTAACCCCTGCGTTTTTATTACCTCATGCACGCCGTCTTTAACGCGCCATAGTTGAACCGTATTCTGCATTATTCCGTAGCCTAAGGCGTTGTTGGCATCGCCGTAAATGACAATGTTCTGCATTACGTCAGCCTTTGGCAGCACCTGTGCCGAGAAAGCAAAACTTCCATTTTTGATATTGAAACCAATGAAGTTTCCGGTTTGGGTAGTGTTGCTGTTTTCAATCTGTAGTGTTCCGTTTTGAACTGCATAAGCAGGTTTTGGCTGGCGCACATCGAATATCCATCGCAGATTAGGTATATTCTTGCTGAAATCTACCGAAAAACCTTCATAATTGGCTACACTGGTTTCGGCTGGTGATTCTGCCTGTTCAGGAGTAGCCTTGCCGTAACGGAAAGCAGGCCACTGGGTGGTTTCGTTCCATACCATTTCGGTCAGCACGCCTTGTCGGCCCACGTAGGTGAAGTCGGTGCCGCTGTAGGCATGGTGCAGGTAAAAATAACGGTTATCTGGCGTGGTTACTACGGTGCCGTGTCCGGGGCATTTCCATGCATCGTCACTTACCAATATGGGGTTACCTGCGAATTTTGTCCAGGGACCTTGCAGTTTTTCTGCCCTTGCCACGCCCACCATATAGTTGCATTTGCTACCGCAGCAAGAGTTGCCCGAATACAGCATGTACCAGTATTTGCCACGTTTAAAGATAGATTGCCCTTCGGCACCGCCGCCTTCCCAATCGTTTTTGTTGGCTGATATCATTGTAAATGCTTCTCCGGTTACTTTCAGACCGTCGGCTGATAATTCGGCACCCAGTAGTTCGATGGTTTTGCCTTTGTCGAGTCCGTAGGCTTTCCAGGTAATGTACAGCTTGCCTTTGTCTTCCACCACGTAGGCATCAATGGCTTCGTTTGTCCATTCAATAATCAGTCCGTGGTCGGTGAAGCCTTTTTTCAGGTCTTTGGTAGTGGCTACGCCAATGTATGATTGCTTGTCTGATTTCCGGCGGGCGGTATAATAGACGTAATAGGTGCCGTTGCGATAGAACAACTCAGGTGCCCAATAGCTGCCCATTGTCCATGTCGGTATTTCATTAAAAACCGGGCCGAGATATTCCCAGTCGACTAAGTTTTTGGATGTATAAATCGGGTAAGCCGGTGCCCATTCAGACGATGTTCCGGCGGCATAATAGGTGTCTCCCACACGAATGACCGACGGGTCGGCAAAGTCTCCGGCAATAACGGGGTTTCGGTAGGTATTAACAGGGGTGCGCTTCTGAGCCTGTATGCTGAAAGCAAACAGGAATGTAAGTAAAATAAATACGCTTAATGATTTCATCAGGTTGATAGATTGAGTTATCTGACGAAGAAAAGAAAATATTATGACAATTAAAAGGGTATTGTGCAGAGGCCAAATGACAGCCGCGAGATTGCTACTGAAGAATGAGTAAGCGAGGGGAATAAAAAAACTATCCTTTACTAATTGTGGTAAAAGGATAGTTTCCGGATTGTAAGAAGCACACTGTTTTTAAAGTTTGTATCGAAGCCCCAGGTTGATAAGGCCGTTGTAGCCAACTGAGGTTTCGCCGTAAACAGACAAATTGCCGCCTATTTCAACACCCACCGGCACTACGTTGAAAGCAAAAAAAGTATGGTTGTCTTTTGTGTTCTGGAATTTCTGCGACGCAAACGAAATACCCGCCCCAACGCCAGAGTACAGGCGCAACAATGATTTGTTATACCAGTGGTAGTCTATCCGCGGTATAAAGCTGAGGTAACTACCACGGCTGTCGCCCAGAAACTCGTTATTGCTGGTGTTGTACACCTTTTTCGAGAAACGCTCGCTCACTACATCAATACCCAGTTTTACCCGGCCTGTGCCTGCGGTTTTTACGCCCAGCACCAACGCGCCAGAAAAACTGGCGTCTTCGTAACGTACGGTGCCGCCGGTAACGGTGGTGCTTAGGATATCGCTCAGGCCTTCGGCAAACTGCGGCATGGTCAACAGCCCGTAACCTGCGGTAATGGTAAATCTGGGTTTAGATTCCTGCGCAACTGCGCCCGCAAAAGCGCCTAATACAAGGCAAAGAAGAATGATGTTTTTTTTCATGGTATATTTTAATGATAAAGTCGTGTAGGGTTTCCCCCGTGCCGTTATAACTAATACAAGGCCGATATTGTTCGGGCTGCGTACAAATATTGAAGGCGTAAATATGTGCCTCAACCTGTGCCCTTTGCTAAGTTGAATATTCTTTCGATATTTGCTTTGCTTCAAAATCTGAAAAAGAAACGATATGCCTGATACAATTAACTGGGGGATTATCGGCTGCGGAGACGTAACCGAAGTAAAGAGCGGGCCTGCCTTTAACAAGGTGCCGGCCTCTGCCCTGATAGCCGTAATGCGGCGCGATGCCTCCCGGGCTGAAGATTACGCCCATAGGCACGGGGTACCCAAATGGTATGCCGACGCCCATGCGCTGATAAACGACCCGGCCATCAATGCCATTTATGTGGCCACGCCGCCATCAAGCCACGAGCTATACGCGCTGGCAGCCATAGCAGCAGGCAAACCTGTGTATGTAGAAAAACCAATGGCCGACGATTACGCCGCCGCCCTGCGAATAGCCTATGCCGCCCAAAAGGCAGGCGTAAAACTGGTGGTGGCGCATTACAGGCGTGCGCAGCAGCGTTTCAGGAAAGTGAAGGAACTATTGGCCGGACACGCCATCGGCGATGTGCGGCTGGTGAGGCTGGAGCTGGCCAAGCCGCCGCTGACTGAACACGAACTGGCTGACCCCCGGAATGCCTGGCGCGTAGACCCCGTAACGGCCGGAGGCGGGCTGTTTCATGACCTGGCTCCGCACCAGCTAGATTTGATGTATTATTTCTTTGGCGACGTAGAAAAGGTAACCGGACTGGCGACGAATCAGGGGGGCTTGTATCCTGCCGACGATATGGTGGTGAGCAATGTGCTGTTTAAAAACGGAGTGGTTTTTAATGGTACCTGGTGTTTTAATGCCGCACAGGCCGTTGATTATTGCGAGATTCAAGGTAGTAAGGGCAAAATCAGTTTTGCGGTTTTTGGTACAGACAGCATTACTGTTGAAACCGGCGGTAATACAGAAACCATTCATTTTGATGCCCTTGCACACGTGCAACAACCCATGATAGCCGCAACGGTGCAATACTTTTTAGGCAACGCCCCCAACCCCTGCAACGGCTTTGAGGGAGCAGAGGTGATGCGGATGATGGAAAATAGTTGTGGCGCGAACTTGTAGTTGGCGGTAAGATAAGTAGCCGGTTGCTATAGCTACTTTTTCCATGATTCAGGATAGATGGTAAACTTCAACAGTATAACCCGGGGTAGGGTATTGGCGCTCATGGTTGACTGGTAGTTATTGCCCTGCTCAATGGTTATTTGCTGTTTTGTATTAAAAATGTTTCTGGCTGCCAGAGATACTTTTAAAGCATTGTTTTTTAATAAGAATTTACCTACTACTGCATCTGCCAATAACTGGGTGCTTGTGGTGCCGCTTTGGTTGATGTTCAGCCTTAAACCACTGTCAACAAACCATTTATTGCATATATCGGCTTCACTTTTTAGATTTACTAAATGATTGATGATGGCATTGTTCCGGATAATCCTGAACTGAGACTCCCAGTTGGCCTTCAGATTAAATGTGCTTTTCAGTTTTAGTGTTGTATTTACATTCAGATACGCCAGGTTTAGTTGTAACGGCGAAAGCGCTTCGAGGGTTTTTGTCAGGGAGTTTATCTGATACATGCCGCCCATAAAGAACCAAGAAAATTTACTTTTAAGTTTTATCTGATACGCGCTGAAATTCAGGTTCCAGTTGCTTACTGGGGCCGGGGCATTGATGAAGCCCGAAGTAAATATATTCAAATCTGGCTGGTAAAAGTTCTCATTAATGACAGCGCCATTGAGCCGCTTATAGTTGAAGTTGAGGTTAAACTGATGCCCGTTTCTTGTCTGTAGGTGCGTAGTGAGTTCAAATGTTTTCTGCTGATAGGGATTCAGAAACAAGTTGCCCACAGTAATCTGATTCAGATGGCTGCTATCCGGTGGTGTAATCAATGCGATTGCTCCGGGTAAAAGAGGCTCCTGAGCGAATCTTGCCGATAGTTTTCCTGATGGAAAGCGGTACTCTATTTTAGTGAACGGATTAAACAAAAAAGAGGGCCTGTCTGTAAAACAGTCTTTTAGGGTTTGCCTGTGTATATGCCAGTGAGAATAGGCCAGCCCGC
Source organism: Emticicia sp. 21SJ11W-3 (assembly GCF_024138715.1). Lineage (GTDB taxonomy): Bacteria > Bacteroidota > Bacteroidia > Cytophagales > Spirosomataceae > Emticicia > Emticicia fluvialis. The sequence continues at coordinate 3,234,133 of NZ_CP092074.1, read as the reverse complement.
TGATGATGTCAATCTTTGCGCGTTTGTATAAGACATAGATGCCGGTTTCAATAATTTGGTTATTGATAGAATTGGCGACAGGCACCGGCGGATTGCCCTCAATCGGCCAGGAAGTATGCTGGCGGATGGAATAGTTCTCAAACAAGCCTTTTAATTTGCCTTCTATCAGAAACTGGCTGGACAGCGGTACAGACTGTACCAGCTGAACGGTTTGGGTGGTATTATTCTGTCTTTTGTTGATTATCTGGTTTTGGTGCAATCGGGCAGCGGGGTTCTGCAGTGAATTGTCAAAATGGTTTGAATCTGCCTGAAACTGGTTGTCGAGCCTAAAGTACAGTGAACTTACAAAGCCACCCCGGCGGCCTTTCTGCACCAGGCTCAGTTGAGATATGTGGTTCAGTGCATTGATACCTTTCTGACCTCGGGAGATAATTAAAGTGCTGGCAGGTACGCTTGAAAAACCGGTAATGGTGGTGTCAGCAACTGACCTGCTTTGGTTTTGATGGTTTAACTGGCTGGAAACGCGCAGACTGGTTCTTTCGTTTATATTCCATTTCAGATTAATGTTGGCGTTTATGTTTCCGATCCGGCTTTTATCTTGCATTTGGCTATTGATTGTCTGGGAGACGTTGGGGTAAAACTGCTGTTGGGTAGAGGCCTGCCAGAAAGTCTGGCGGTTGAAATGACCAAAAATGAATCCATCAAAGGCCAGCTTTTTTTGTTCATGAGTAAAGTTGAGGCCGGTATCAAAATATTTGTTGATGCCTCTGAACCGTGGCTCCAGTTTCTCTGTATTGTTTTCTATGGTGCGCGGTTCATAAAGCCCTATAACCGAGCTACTGGCATTTAAGGCGTTTCTGAAGGTGTTGAGAGATATTCTGTCCATAACTTTTGTATCAATGCCTGTTTCATTAATTGAGTTGGCCGTTGAAAAGGCATTAATAAACCCATTCTTTGTAATTTTGTTGACACTTGCCCTGCCGATATAGTTTCGGTTTTCTCCTGGTCCGGCTTCAATATCGCCATATATGCCATCTTTTTTGTTGGCTTTCAGTTTGATGTTGAGCAGATTTTGTTTTTGTCCGTTGGCTAGTGTTTTTTGTATAAACTCCATTCGCTCAATCATGTCTGCTCTGATACTTTCAAGCGTCAGTTTCGATATTCCTCCAAAAATCCGCTTTCCGTCAATGGTTATTTCCTGCACGTCTTCGCCTAAAATGCTTACGCTTCCAAAAGAAGAATTCAGACCATTGATTCTATCAAAAAGTGTAGCCGCTGCGGCATGGGGGCGGGCGTCGGTATCGGCAATGTTTACAAAAAGGGTGTCGCCGCGGCGTTCAAAACGGTCTTTTTTTTCTTTTACAACCACCTCTTTCAGCTGGATGCTTTTTTCTTCAAGATTGATGTTAAACTGGTGGTTGTTCTTGAGCGTATCTGCTAACCAGGCTTCTGTTATGGCAGCGCAGCAGTCTGACTGAACCGATAGCTTGTAGGTGCCATGTGCGGCCACGGCGATATCGGTGCAGTAGGAATAGACGGTTTGCTGAGAGACCATTTTTTCTGCGATACCCGAAACCCGGATAAGCCTGATGGTGTAATTTTTTGTGTTGGCGGTTGCCCTAACACAGACACGGACGTGCCTGCTGCCCTGACCAAATGAAGTAATGAAAGTGACACAGCACAGCAAGGTTGCCAGGCACGGGGAACGCATAAAGGGTGGGTTCAGAGGTTTTTGGATATTACCACATATTAAACCTTTGTGGTTGGGTTTTTATTTTGCAGGGATAGTTAAAAAAACTTAATTAGATAAAACATAACCGGATTTTTTCCTTTTTTTGCAGCAAAGATAATCCCATGAAAAAAATATTTATTTTGCTGGCGCTTACCATTCATCATGCTTTTGCACAAAGCGGTGTTTATCAGGTTTTAGATAACAAAACCATAGTTTCGGTTTTTTATAAAGAGACCGCCCACCTTGATACCGAACCCACCACAGTTGTTGATGAAAAAAACAACATGACTATCATTACCAATTATTCGAAGGGTGTCAATCGTTTTTCTGTTACCAGAAACCTGGCGTTTAAGGGCAAGGATGCTCCTATACTGACGTTTAAAATTATGCGCGTGCAAGATAAAAACAGCCGATACAGCATAGATACCCATGCACCGTTTGGGAGTGATGAGATTTCTAAAATGGCGGTTGAAAATTATCTTCCATTGGTTAAAAAAAGTATTACAATAAAGCTGAAAGAGAGCAATGAACTTACCAAAACTGAGGAAGAAATAATTGAGCTTTCAAGGGTTGATTTACCCGAACTCCACTCAGCGGGTGCTTTGTCGGGGGTTTTGTTGAATTGGCCGGTAGGTAACACTGGCTGGACAGACAGTATTGCCGTTCGAGAAGGATATTATGTAAATAGCTATGTGGTTCTGGACGAAGCCAAAAAGCAGTATAAATTAAAAGGATACTTTGTGCCACTCAAAAAATCAGCGGATGCTTCCTTGAAAAAGAACAATGACGATTACAATAATCTGGTGCCGGGCAAGGGCATACAAGCTGAAAGTGAAATAGTAGAAGTAAAGTATGAAGGGGTTATCGGCATGTCTGAAAAATACCAAATGCTTATTCAGAATATTGAATTGGATGTTTATTCGGCCATCAATTTAACAATTATGGGTCGGATCGAAAGCAATCGAACCAATAATAAAATCAGATTAATCAATAAGGTGGAAGAGTAGTGACGGGTGATTTTTTAATTAGTTTAGTGTACTTTTTGCCACTATGTACACAAAAGGCACAATTCCATTGCGGCAATGTTTCACAATTTTTCAATATATGCTGCGAACTGAAAGTTCGTCGCATCGGCGCACCGGCCACAAGCCACAAATTTACTTCACTATCACTTCTGTAAGTCCGGCGTGGCCTTTGCCGTCTCTTAGTAATTGGTTGGTGGGTGTGTTTGGGTCTGCTGTCCAGTCGCCGTCTACAATGTACTTAAAAAGGTATCTCCCTGGTTGCAGATTCAGCTTGCATTGCCAGCCACCCGGCACTTTGGCGAGTGGTGTGCCAAACATATTCCAGTTGTTGAAATCGCTTACTATTGAAACTGCCCGGGCAGTTTCGAAGCCTTTGAGAAAAAAAGTGGTGTTACCTTCTGTGCTTGGCAGAATACTGATGTGGTCGCGACGAGGTAGTAAATCATCAGCCATTGCAGTTTTATAGGCTATATAGGCCACAATAATTGCACTTTCTTTCAGGTCTTTGAAGTTGACGTATTCGCGCACATCCATTGTAGTATGATGCACTGCCGAAATATAATTGAGCGGATCTTGTATGAATTGAAAAGCAGGTATATTAAGGGCATCGAATAGCTCATGGTCGGTTTGGTTGGCATTTTGTAAAGTAACAGTGCCATTACCTGCCGCGTTAAAAGGGTGCAGGTATTGCTCAAGTATGGGTTTTGCTTTGCTGTTTCCCTGCGCATAAATACCTCTGATTTTACCTGTGCCGTTATCAAGATTGAAATAAGCCGAAATATGAGAGAAGTCTTTCTGTGGTTTGCCATCAGTCAAACTCCCCACGTGCGTTTCTACATATTTTCTGGAGCCAGCAAAGACCTGTTCTTCACCACCCCATAAGCCTATTTTGATGGTTCGGCGGGGTTGCAGGCCAGCCACTTTCAATAGCCTGATGGCCTCCATCATTACTGCACAACCTGCCGCATTATCAACAGCTCCGGTGCCTGCATGCCATGAGTCCAGATGTGCGCCTATGATCACCTGCTGCTGTGCCAATGCCGGGTCATGCCCTTTCATATCAGCAATGACATTCACGTTATACTCAGGATTGTAGTTAAATTCAGTTTGCAGGTTCAGTTTCAGCATTGGTTTTTCTCCGGCTTTTATCAGCCTTACTATCCGTCCGAAATGCTCGTTAGCAACTACAAAAGAAGCTATAGGTTTTATCTCTGTCAAATGCCGGTAAGAGGGTACATGGTGATTCCCATCTGCATGAAGAATGCCATAAGGATAATCGCTGGGTTCAATGAGGGCTAAAACACCTTCTTTCTCACAAAAAGTAAAAAAGTCTTTCAGGTTACTTCGCGCTGCTTCCTGGTTTTCAATGGCTTGATTGGTGGACCTTCGACTATGATACCCAATCATTAGGTCGTTGGGGTCGGGGTTATCGGCAGCCTGTTGCAGCGTTTCTTTTGATAAACGCTCTGATAGAATCTGCGTAGAAGCATTAAAAGAACGGAAATCCTGTGCCAGAAGAAGAACCTTGCCTCTGAGTGTGCCTTTCAATTTGGGAAGACTATCTATATGGTTTACTATAATGGCTTCACCACTTACAGTTCCTTTGGTACTTTGTGTATAGGCAAGCGGATAGGCAATGAGGTGCATGTAGGTGGGGGAAGTCAATTCTATATTAAATGATTTCACCTGCCAACCCCTGTATTTTTCGTCGAACGATTCAAACCAGGTGCTGTCAACCCCGTAAGAAGCCAGTTCCTGCTTTGCCCAACGAGCCGATTCATAGTAATTGCGGGTACCTGAAAGTCGCGGGCCGTTTATATCGGCAAGAGTGGTAACTATCTGTTGCAGACGGTTTGTTTCTGCCGCTGCTCTGATTTTGCGGAGCACTACACTATCAGCCGGATTTTGTGCCTGCACAAAGCCATTGAAAAAACATAGAAAAGCAGATAGGGCAATTAAAAGGTTAGTAGACATACAAGGGATTTGACAGAAAATGAAATGAAATATCCTGATCCTCAAGCCGGCGTTTATGTATAAACGTACATAAATGATGTAAGTGTATGAGATTGCCATAAAATTTGAATTGTGAAACATTGAGTACTTTGAGGACATAGTGGCAAAATTATTAGCCACTATGTACACAAAAGGCACAATTCCATTGCGGCAATGTTTCGCAATTTTTTAATATATGCTGCGAACTGAAAGTTCGTCGCATCGGCGCACCGGCCACAATCCTTCACCTCACTTCTATCACTTCAATTATCACTTTCTTATTGCTAAAGGGTTTGTCGGGTTCAATTTTAGAGTCGTACAGGTGGCCAATGCGGCAGCCGATTTCGTCGCGGGTGTGATAGGCGTAGATGCTCTTTAGCTGGTGGTAATATTCTGCCTTTTCGATGCGCCTGAATGTGAGGCGATAGATGATGTCTTTGCGGTGTTTCATGTGTGGAATCCGTGATGGTTATGCGACTAACACGGTTTTGTGTTATTGGATGTGCTTATATTATAAGTACAAAAATAATGTTTTTATCTTTGTTATGAACACAACATAATCATTAAATTTTTCACACAATCCACACCTTATGTTATTAAAGGGGAAAATTCTGCAAGCGCTGAAAACCAGATACAAGCACCTGGGGTTTGGCGAAAAAACTTTTGACGCTGTTGCCACCATGCTGGAAACCACGGTAACAGACGAAAGTGAAATTGACACCGCAACCGGAGGGGTAGAGGCGCTGCTCAAGGCTTTTCAGGGCGATGCCGACAAGCGGGTAACCGAGGCCATTGCCAAACAAAAAGGACCCAGAGAGGGCAACGAAAACGGCTTTACAAGGCCCGACAATGATGATGTGCCTGCCTGGGCGCAGGGGTTGATGGAGGCCAACAGAGCGCTGATAGACAAAGTAAGCGCGCTGGAAAACGGCAAAACCACTGAGTTGCGGAGGGCAACACTTGAGACGCTGCTGAAAGACACGCCGGAGTCGTTCAGACAAATGAAACTGCGCGATTTTGGGCGGATGAATTTCAGAGACGAAAGCGAGTTTGAAACCTATAAAACTGAACTGGAAGCAGGGCTGGATGAGGTGAAACCGCTGTTTGGCGACCAAGGGTTGGGTAAGATTCCACAGCCTATGCCCGGCCGCACCACCAGAAACGGGGTGTCGGTTGATACGCAGGCCTACATTGATGCCAGAAAAGCCGAGAAAGAAGGCAAAGGGCCAACGCCCGGCAAGCCGGTTTTAGGTTTGGCGCCAGCTGAGGCAGGCAGTGTTGCGGGTATGGGCAAGCAGGTTTTTCATTCTTAATTTCAAAATCTCATGATGCAAAACTTTCAAGAGAGCGACCTGGCCGATAAGCTGGCGTTCGCTACCAAGCTGGAAGATATCAGCGGAGGTATTACCATTGCAGCTGCCGATTTTACCGACGGCACGGTTGTTCAGGCCGGGTCGGTGGTGGGCAAAGACAACAACGGTTTATACCACGTGCTGAAAACTGCCAGGCTGCATACGGCTGCCGGTAATACGGCTACCAGTTATCTGGTGTTTAAGGGGCACGGCTTTAAAACCGGCGATTTCATTGCCGCCCTTACCGGTGCCAAAGCCTATGCAATTACAGGTATTGATACCTCAAATGCCGATTACGACACCCTTACCGTAGCTACCACCCTGGGTGTGGCTGTGGCGCAGTATGGGGGTGTTTTTCAGGCAGCGGCCGAGGCTACCACCAACACATCTGCCTTTAAAGTAACGCCGTTTGCGGTTACAGGCCATGCCATTAAGGTGAAAGCAGGCGAAACCAACGCGGTAGATGCCTGGCTGAGAGCTACGCTTTTTGAAGCCAATGCTCCGGTGGCCACTGCCCAGATGAAAGCGGCCCTGCCTCAGATTTTGTGGGTGTAATTATTGTATGGTTGTGAGGAATGGGAGGGGTTGGCTTTACGACTACACCTCACCCCTGCCCCCTCCTAAGAGGAGAGGGGGATTCAAAAAAGCCCTCTCCTTCAAGGAGAGGGTTGGGTGAGGTGAAATCATTATACTAAACCCTCCCACGGACTTTACAACCTAAGTATTTTATTTTTTCATTCAAAATTGATTCAGTAAATGATAAAATCATTGATAAACGGACTGAGCGAGAAGGATATGCAGGCAGTGGCCAATGAATATGCCCTGACAGACTTTTACTTCCCGACGCTTTTTCCGCTCAAATTCGTCACCTCTCTGAAGTGGGAGTCGCTGGAAGGAGAGTTCGGTGCACCGGTGGCGGGTGATGTGATTTCGTGGGATACACGTGCGCCTCGTAAAAGACGTGAGGTGGTTTCTAAACTGAGCGGCAGTATCCCGAAAATCGGGGTGGCTCGTGAAAAAACCGAATCGCAGATGAACGAGTACAACACGCTGAAACGCTACGAAGACGATGCAGCCAAAAAAGAATTGTTGAACTGGATTTGGGAAGACCAGCTCTTTGTGTTCAATGGGGTAAATGCGCGGCTGGAATGGCTGGCGTTACGGGCGGCATCCACAGGCAAAGTGGTGTTGACCAATACCAATAACGACGGGCTGGTAACAGAAGCCAATGTTGATTTCCTGATTCCGGCGGCTAACAAGTCGGGCGTGTCGGTGAGCATCACGGTGGCCAATGCCGAAACATCAAAGCCTATCACCAAAATAAGAGACGTAGTGAAGGCCGCCAGAGCCAAAGGCAAAAAGCTGAACTACATTTTTACAGACCAGGATATGATTGATGCCATTCTGGTATCGGCCGAAACCATAGCCTTTGTGGCTCCGTGGGCTAATCAGACGCCTGCACCTACACAGGTTACGCTGCTTTCAACCTTAAACATGGCTTTGAAAGCGCAGGGGCTACCGGTGATTGGTCTGGTAGAAAGTTTCATCGACATCGAAATCAAAGGCGTACGCACACAGGTGAACCCCTGGGAAGCGGGAGTGCTGCTGTTCTCTGAAACCCCGGTGCTGGGCAACACTGCCCATACGCGCCTGGCAGATGAAGATGTGGAGAGCTCAACTGCTTTGAAAATCAAACGTGAACACGTGCTGATTAAACGCTTTGCGAGCGAAGAACCACTGGTTGAAACCTGCCTGGGTATTGCCAATGCGTTTCCGGTGCTGAACAGCGCCAGCGCTAAATGGCTGGTAGATGGTTTGAACCCTGCGTGGTCTAAATAAACGATATGCCGATGCTAGTTGCGGACTACATAAGAAGTAAGCTCGGGAGGTTTGGGTTCATCATTGACCACAATGAGATTGAAGCCCTGCTGTTGAAAAACGGCATAGCCTCAGATGAAACGTATACGCTGGATAGTGTAGATAGAACCGAGCAGGCGTTGTATGGTTTTATTCCCGAATTGCTGGTGGTCTCGTCGGTCTCTGAAGGGGGCTATAGCATCAGCTACGACAAGGAAGGCATTCAGGATTATTACGCATTGCTGTGCCATAACCTGGGGCGCGAAAACAAAGTGCAGAAAGCAGCACAACCAAAAATTAAAAACAAATCTGATTTGTGGTGATGTCAATCCAGTATCCATACGTATTACACAGGCTCCATGTGCCGGTGGCTACACAAGATGCCCGGGGCAATTTTGTGACCGACGAACCCGCCTGGATAGTAGTGAGCGCCTGCCGTAACGAAGCAGGCAGGCAAAGGAAGTTCAGCAAGGAAGATGGCAGCTATTTACAGGCCACACACCTGATACACTGCCCGAAGGGTGTACCGCCTTTGCAGGCCGGCGAGCGCGTAAGGGTGTTGGAGGCTGACGGCACTATCCGGTTGGAGGGCGAGGTGATTTTTGCAAGTAAAGACCGTTTTCATACAAGATTATGGCTCTGAAATCCACTTTCAGCCATGCCGACATCAGGAAGGAACTGGAGGCGGGCATTAAACAGGTAAAGGAGGCGTTTCTGCAGATATTGAAGCAGGCGGGTGAGGAGAGCGTGCAGCAAGCGCGCGCCAATGCCCACACAATTGATGCTTCGGGCAGGCTGGCGGCTTCTATTGGCTACGTGATAGTGGCAGACGGGATGGTGGTAGCCAGAGATTTTTTGCCTATGCCCGATGCGCCTGCCAGCGCCCCTGATGGCACAGAGGCCGAACCACCGGTGAACGAAGCACAACAAGGCGAAAGCCTGGCTTATGAACTGGCGGCCCAATATGGCAAGGGCTATGCGCTGATTGTGGTTTCGGGGTCGGAATATGCGGTGCAGGCCGAGTCGATGTCGAAAGACGTACTGACCGGCGCTGAAATGTATGTAGGTAAAACGGTGACGGATGCGCTTGAAAAGCTCAGGAAAGGGAAAGTTTAATCGTCAGAAAAATGAGAACAACAGCCGATCAGGACAACATATTGTATGACTTAATCAGTAGCTCGCCGCTCAGAACCTTTATCAGAGGTGGCGTTTACAAGGGCGAACGCCCGCTGGACTCGCCCGGCGAAGACGTGGTGATCAGCAGTATGTTGGTAGGAGACGGAACCTTGCAGGCAGGTGTGGCCAACGTAAATATTTATGTACCCAAGGTTTACCAGAACATTAACGGCAAAAAGCAGACACTGAAAGATACCAAAAGGGTAGACGAGGTGCTGGCAGTAGCGCGAGGGGTGTTGAGAGAGGCTTATGGGAGCTATTATTCACTTTGGACATCGCGGCAGGGAGATTATGATGAGCCTGAGATGAAACAAACCAGGCTTCATTTCAGAATTGAATTCAGATTAATGGATACAAATTAAAAATTACAAAATTCAAATGGATAAATTAGTAACGATTGGCTTAGCCAAAATTGAAGTAGCTCCTCTGGGAACTGACGGAGCAATGGGCAGTCCGCTGGCAACTATCGGACACACTGCAGAAGGTAGCTGCACCATTGAAACAGCAGACCCTGAGATAACCGAGTTTTTTTCCGAAGAGCAGGACGAACCTATCCACACAGCTGCTAAAATGGCTGTAACCACTATTACCTTCCAATTGGCAGCACCCGATTTAGCACAATGTGCCAAGGTGTTTGGCGGTAGTGTAACTGGTACTGGCGTATCAGCCACTTGGAACTATCCTTCAGGCTTGCAGACAATCGAAAAATCGGTAAAAATTACACCTAAAGAGGGAATTGTATTTAAAATTCCGAGAGCCAAAATTACTGCCAAGTTTACGGGTCAGTTTGGTCGTTCTGAAACTCTGAAAGTTGAAGTGGTGATTACTGTTCTGAAACCTGCAGGTAATGCAGCACCAATGATTTTGTCTTTGGCAGCTAATGAAGGTGAAGAAGAAGATTGATTTTGATTGACAAATCTACACCTCACCCACTAAATCTCCCTCTCCCTAAATGAGAGGGAGACTTTAAAACCCCTCTCCTCCAAGGAGAGGGGCAGGGGTGAGGTGTTTTTACCATAAAACTCACCCAATTATGTTTGAAAACCTGAATTTTGACCCACACAGAGCAGAAATGCACGAAGCAGATGTGCTGATAAACCGCGGTGTGCAGTTTACGGTGCCTAAGCGCAGCATTTTAAGATATTTTTCGAAGCAGAAGCAGCGTACATTTTCTATTGAACAGCCTTACCTGGGTACGCTCGATACCCTGAGCCATTTGTTTCTGAGCATTGAGTTTAATGAAGAAATGCTATCAGAAAACGCATTGGCGGAGGCGAAGCGAATAACGGCCGAGTCGGCTAAGAAATGCGCCATGGCCGTGGCGGTATCGGTGCTGAATTCGAAATGGAAGATACGATTGTTTGCCGGTTTGCTGGCCAATTATTTTCTGTGGCATATACAGCCATCTAAGCTAATTCAGTTGACGATATACATTAACCAGATTAATAACCTGGGGGATTTTATCAGCTCTATCAGATTGATGTCCGCGACCCGGACGACAGCTCCTCATCGGATAGAGACAGCCGCACCAGCGGACTAAACAGTCCGTTTGGCTCACGAGGAGCTATCTGCAGCCATTTTCACTGGCCTTATGAGTATCTGGTTTGGGGTATCCGCTGGGGTATCGTGCAACGCATGCTGGCCGACGCACCGCAGTATAACTACGATACCGACGACAAAGGCAAGCCCAAGAACCTGAAACACGCCAAAAAACTAACCAACAAAAACGCCCAGGAAATGATGGATTATTTTAATAGTCTGAATGGGGGTGGGTAGAAAAAGCCGCGGGACGCGGCTTTTTTGTTGGTTAAGACTAGTACTGAAACAAGATTTCAAAAAAGGCTTATTAGCAGCTATAGTATTTAATAAAAGGAAACTATGAATAAAGATTTTAGATGTCCTTCTAACAGAAAATACAATTGAGGTGCCTTATAATAAAATATTCAGAATTGCTTTTGTTACTATTTATTTAGAGGTTAATTTAGAAGAAACTAAAAAAAAAAAATAGAAATGAAACACTCTCTATCCAATTTCATAGGCAATACTGCCCATGAACTCAAGGCACTTTTCCTAATTGCGTTATTGATTTGTTTTGGACTTTTGGCTTGTAGAAGCGAATCTCCTCAGCCCGTAACAAAAGAACAAAGTAAATCTAATGACTACAAGAGTATATTTGCAGTCGGTGAAGACTCCACATCTTTTAAACCCCCTCGTGAACCATGTGGAGGTGGCGGTAGTGGTTGTTAAATAAGTGACCATACATTAGCTTTAATGTAGGTTGAATTATACTACTCCCCGAAAACAGTACCATTGGTTAAGTTAAAATTAAAACGTTAACTTTAAAGTATCATGATGAAAAAAACTCGGCGGAAATTTACTTCGGCATTCAAATGGAAAGTGTCGATTGAGGCTGTAAAAGAGCAACAAACTTTGTCTGATTTGGCTGTTAAGTATTCACTACAGCCTGCTGTGATTAGCAAATGGAAGCAGGAATTTCTTGATTTATCTAGTGGGGTGTTTGATAAATCATCTGGAGCAATCCAGGAGCCAGAATTGGATATAAATAATCTTTATGCCAAGATTGGTCAATTGGAGATGGAAAATGATTTTCTAAAAAAAAACATAAAGAAGGCCGGACTATAAAGCAGCGATTAGCGATGGTTGATGCTACATCGCCTCTAAGTATCCGTCGTCAATGTGATTTATTGAGCGTTAGCCGCAGTTCATTGTATTATAAATCCTGTGAGGAGTCGGTAGAGAATCTAGAAATCATGAGGCTGATGGACGAACATTACTTTTCCCATCCAAGCTATGGTGTATTGAGGATGCAAGATTTTGTAGACTCCAAAGGGTATGTGGCTAACGTGAAGCGAATCAGGCGGTTATTACGGCTTATGAGGCAACAGGCGTTGTATCCAAAGAAAAACCTGAGCAAGCCTGGTGAAATACAATATAAATATCCCTACCTGTTGAAAGGGCTGCAGATTACCCGCTCCAATCAGGTGTGGCAAATTGACATCACCTACATTCCGATGGCCAAAGGGTTTCTTTATTTAACAGCTATCATTGATGTATACAGCCGTTTCGTGACCGGATGGGATCTCAGTAATACCCTTGATGCAAAAAGCTGTCATGCGGTTCTGAGAGCAGCTTCAGAACGCTATGGCAAGCCTGAGATAATCAACTCCGACCAAGGGAGTCAATTTACTTGTGAGGCATGGTTACAGGCCACCAAGGGAATGCAGATTAGCATGGATGGCAAAGGAAGGGCATTAGACAATATATATATTGAAAGATTATGGAGGTCTGTCAAATATGACTATGTATATGTGAATGTTATCGAAGATGGAAAAAGCTTGTATAGAGGTCTGAAGAATTATTTTCAACATTATAATATAGAATTGAGGCATCAGGGAATTGGCAGACAGACGCCCCAGGGTCTTTACTTGATTAAGGCAGCTTAGTTATCAACATAATCACAGCTTACTAACAAAAAGAAAAAGAACCAAAAAGAAAAAGTGTTGAAAACGAGAATAACTCTTTGAGTTATTTCCCGCTTTCAACACAGATTTACAACAATAAATTATTTATTCTCAACTTAACTTTACCACTTCGTGGTACAACCATTGGGGAGTAGCATAAAGGGAATTGAAGCTAATATTGGTTATAATTCAAGAAATGCTAAGAATACGCTACTAACTAATCCTTATCAATACTTTGATGAAGAACTCTATAAGAGACGTTGTGTAATCGAATATGCAAACGCATGGATGGATAGTTTTAAATCATTATTAATTAGATTTGAAACTAAAGCAGAAATCACTTTAATCTCATTTACTTGCCGTTTCTTGAAAACGGCTACAAACAAAAACATAAAATTAAATAACTTCTATTCTTTAAAAAAGAAATTATGTGGAAATCAACATTTTTTTTGCTGATTATTTCTGCTCAAATGATAATGGGACAGAATCAAAAAGAATTTAAAATTATCGGAAAGTCCAATTATTATGATAAAAAAGAATTATTAATTGCAGCTGTTGGTCTTGACAAAGATTATCTGGAAATAGGTATAGATAGTTCTTTTGATAAAGTTGATTTTCCGATGAAATACGTAAAAGTAAGAAATAATGCTTTTGAAATAAAAGGTAAAGTAGATTATCCTATACCTATGCAAATAACGGAGGAGAAAATGATAGATGGAAGCATAAATTTTAATATATCTCACGTTTTTTTTGTACAAGCCGGTGTAACTCATGTAAAAATAAATAATTTACAGAGTCCGGTTATAGAATTATTGGACATCACTGCAGCCAATAATGAATTTCTAAAAATAAGAGCCTTATATAAACATTTAGAGATAAATAATCAGTCTTCCATGTTTTTTCCTAACGTAACAGACATTCATGAAAAGCATAAAATCCTTAATAAGTATATTACTGAGCATCCGGGTTCTTACATAGCATTATGGATTACGATTTTAGATTATACGAGTAATGGATACATTAGCGAGATATTTAATAATACCACATTATTCTCTGATGAAATAAAATCAAGCAGACCTTATAAAACATTAATACAAAAATTAAATATTGAAAAAACCTTAGTAGTCGGCTCGCAAATCAGCAGGAATATATTACCTAATAAGTACAAGGATTTTCATAAAAATAAAATCACACTTATAGAATTTTGGGCAACATGGTGTAAGCCATGTCTTGCGCTTATTCCAGACTTAAAGAAAATTTATACAGATTATCATTCTAAAGGCTTTGAAATATATGGAATTTCTAGTGATGAGGCCTCAAAAAAAGCTATTTATGAAAAAACTCTCAGGAAATACGAAATGAAATGGGAGAATATGATGGAGCCCGAAGTTTTGAATAACTGGAATATAAACAGTTTGCCCTCTAACTTTTTAATTGACTCAGAAGGTACGATTATTGCCATTGATATTTCTCCGGGAAAATTAGAAAAATTATTGAAGGAAAAACTAATTAACTAAAGTTGTGCCAAGTACTAAATTTCCTTATATACAGCAACACGACGCGATGGATTGCGGCCCTACCTGCTTACGCATGGTGGCAAAGCACTATAAGAAGAGTCTGAGCATACAGACACTGCGCAACAAAGCAGAAATTGGCAAAGAGGGTGTTTCTTTATTGGGTATTGCCCAAGCCGCTGAAGATATTGGTTTTAAAACATTGGCCGTAAAAGTAAGCTTTGAAAAACTCGTTTCAGAAGCACCTTTGCCATGTATAGTGCACTGGCAGCAGAATCATTTTGTGGTGGTTTATAAGATTTCAAAAAGCCGTTTTGGCAGAGATATAACTGTTCATGTGGCTGATCCGGGCAAAGAATTGCTTACCTACACAAAAGATCCTCTGCGACAGAGTCCCCTTGCTTGGTTCCGGCCGGGCTTACGGGAGACTCTGTCGGGACAATTTTATTGTTATTTGTTGTGGCAGTTATGAATGTTCCGACGGAGTCTCCCGTGTGTGAGGGATAACGTGTAAGCAAGGGGACTCTGTCGTTGTGGCCTTTGGGTTGGGGATTGCTTTTTAAGGTTTTGAGGTTTGTCATTTTCTTCTTTAAGATATCCTCGGCCACAACAGAGTCCCCTTGCTTAACGTGGCCTTGAGCGCACGGGGACGCCCAGTCAGGAGACACTGCTGAGACCGTTACTGCTTTTTATGGGTTTATTGTTCTTATAATGAAAAGGTGGTTCCGACGGAGTCTCCCGTGTATGAGGGATAAAGTGTAAGCAAGGGGATTTCTATGATAAAGACAAAGAACTAGTTCAAGGAAAAGTTAAATTTTTCTTGTTTGCGAATCAGCGCAGAAACTATATGTAAAATTTTGTTTCTAACAGCATTCAAAGCCGACATTTTGCTTTTATCTTCGGCAAGTTTTCTTTCATAATATTGCTTAATAGGTTGACACCATTTGACCGTAGATAGCGCGGCCATATGCAGTGCTTGCTTTAGTTTTTTATTAGCCAGATGTGAAACTCGTGGTGTATTTTTAAGACTACTCCCTGATTCTTTTTTAAAAGGTACTACACCTGCATGACAAGCAATTTTTCTTGGATCAGAAATCGTTTCAAAGTTATTAGTTGCCGTAATCAGGGCAATGGCAGTTTGTTTGCCAACACCTGGAATACTTTCAATCAAATCCTTGTTATTGTCAACTTGCAGATCTTCTTTGACTATTTCATCCAACTCTTTGTCAATTTTGGCAATACTTTTGGCTAATCCTGCTATTGAATCCTGTAAGGTCTTCTTTAAAGATGCATGGTCTTTTGTAGAAACAAATCCCTTCATTTCATTGACATGCCGTTCTATCTGATGCTTCTGTTTGAGTAATAATTGTCTAGCAGATTGTAAACGTTTCATCTTTACAACCACTTTATTATCAGGTTTATATATCCTGATTGTTGGAAGATTCTTTCTTAAATACTGGGCAATTAGATACGCATCAGCACTATCTGATTTCTCTCGCCTAATACCCTTTGAGTTAGCAATGTCTAGGGCATTAGATACCACCAAATCTAATCCTTTTTCGACCGCATAAACTTTAAAAGGATTTGAATAGATACCCGTATTTTCCATCCCAAATAATATCGAGCCTAAGTCTTTATACCCTGCATTCTTCAGATTTTTTAACAAACCAGAAATGTCTTTTGCTGTATTGTCAATCTGCCCATTTAATAGAACTTTGTCCATTGAATCAATTAGCGAATAATCAATCGTCAATTTTGATACATCCATTCCTAAAAATAATGTCTTGGTTTTCATATCTTTGTAATAGTTGAAGAATAAGAAGTTGGTTTCGATAGATTGACACATGTCTTTAATAATAGGGTCGGTAGCCCTGAATTTCTATTTGTGTTGACTATCGAAGTAGCGAGGGTAGGACTATATCCCCTTATAGGCTCCAAGCCTATGACTCTAATTAGTTTCCCTACCCCCCACAACTTCTATAATTGTTAATCTTACCAAAGATAACCTTTCTTGGTTTTGTACAGCTTGCTTTTCATTTACAAATCTAAAAGACTCTGTCGTTGTGGCCTTTGGGTTTGGGATTGTTTTTTAAGGTTAGTCATTTTCTTCTTTATGAATTTCTAGTCATTGGCCGCAGCAGAGTCCCCTTGCTTAACGTGGGCTTAGGCGCAATCTCTACTTTTTATTCCCCAAAGCGGAAATATTTCCTTCATCATAGTAGGTATTGAATATATGCTCTCAACTGCTTTAATTATAGGCCTCCGCTACAGAGTCTTTTAGATTTGTAAATGAAAAGCAAGCTGTACAAAACCAAGAAAGGTTATCTTTGGTAAGATTAACAATTATAGAAGTTGTGGGGGGTAGGGAAACTAATTAGAGTCATAGGCTTGGAGCCTATAAGGGGATATAGTCCTACCCTCGCTACTTCGATAGTCAACACAAATAGAAATTCAGGGCTACCGACCCTATTATTAAAGACATGTGTCAATCTATCGAAACCAACTTCTTATTCTTCAACTATTACAAAGATATGAAAACCAAGACATTATTTTTAGGAATGGATGTATCAAAATTGACGATTGATTATTCGCTAATTGATTCAATGGACAAAGTTCTATTAAATGGGCAGATTGACAATACAGCAAAAGACATTTCTGGTTTGTTAAAAAATCTGAAGAATGCAGGGTATAAAGACTTAGGCTCGATATTATTTGGGATGGAAAATACGGGTATCTATTCAAATCCTTTTAAAGTTTATGCGGTCGAAAAAGGATTAGATTTGGTGGTATCTAATGCCCTAGACATTGCTAACTCAAAGGGTATTAGGCGAGAGAAATCAGATAGTGCTGATGCGTATCTAATTGCCCAGTATTTAAGAAAGAATCTTCCAACAATCAGGATATATAAACCTGATAATAAAGTGGTTGTAAAGATGAAACGTTTACAATCTGCTAGACAATTATTACTCAAACAGAAGCATCAGATAGAACGGCATGTCAATGAAATGAAGGGATTTGTTTCTACAAAAGACCATGCATCTTTAAAGAAGACCTTACAGGATTCAATAGCAGGATTAGCCAAAAGTATTGCCAAAATTGACAAAGAGTTGGATGAAATAGTCAAAGAAGATCTGCAAGTTGACAATAACAAGGATTTGATTGAAAGTATTCCAGGTGTTGGCAAACAAACTGCCATTGCCCTGATTACGGCAACTAATAACTTTGAAACGATTTCTGATCCAAGAAAAATTGCTTGTCATGCAGGTGTAGTACCTTTTAAAAAAGAATCAGGGAGTAGTCTTAAAAATACACCACGAGTTTCACATCTGGCTAATAAAAAACTAAAGCAAGCACTGCATATGGCCGCGCTATCTACGGTCAAATGGTGTCAACCTATTAAGCAATATTATGAAAGAAAACTTGCCGAAGATAAAAGCAAAATGTCGGCTTTGAATGCTGTTAGAAACAAAATTTTACATATAGTTTCTGCGCTGATTCGCAAACAAGAAAAATTTAACTTTTCCTTGAACTAGTTCTTTGTCTTTATCATAGAAATCCCCTTGCTTAGTTCCGGCCGGGCTTACGGGAGACTCTGTCGGGACAATTTTTTTCTATTTGTTATGGCATTTATTGTTTATGAGTCTCCCGCGTGTGTTGGTATGAGCATAAGGAAGGGGACACTGTCGCTATGGCCTTTGGGTTAGGGATTATTTTTTAAAGTTTTACGATTAGCCATTTTCTTCTTTAATATTTCCCCGGCTGCATTAGAGTCCCTTTGCTTGACGTGGACTTAGGCGCACGGGGACGCACAGTCAGGAGACACTGCTGAGACAGCCAAGGTTTTTGTATATTTATAAGGTTCTTGTTGTGAAAAGCTGGTTCCGACAGAGTCTCCCGCGTGTTTTGGTATGAGCATAAGCAAGGGGACTCTGTCGTTGGTACTATCTAAACACTAAATATCCAGATAGTGAGTCAGTTCTACTTTCGCATCTTTCTCGTTCAAATTATAAAATCTGGCAGATGAATAAGCATACGCCAGATAATTTGCTGCCAGATTCCACTTACCACTTAATGGGTTTTTATGCATGTAATTTAGCTTTTGCAGTATAAAATCTTCATTAAAACATTCTTTGGCATCGTAAGACTCATTGAATACCTGATGTAACTTTCCTTTTTTTGCTTCTCTGGCTTTTACAGCATTTTCGAGCCTTTCCAATAACTCTGAATTATTAGCTTGTTCTAGCCGCTTGACAATTTCATAGGCCATAAATCTTTTTGCGTTACTGATAACTTTGTAGAGTTCAGGAGCATCTTTGGGTAAGTAAATCATGCAATGCAGGTGATTTGGCATAAAAACATAACCCAACGTCCGGATGTTCTGCCGATTCAGTAGGTTAAGCCATTGATAGAGGTTATCATATAACTGAGTGATTTCAAAAAGGGGTATCCAGTTGTAACAGGTGAATGTCAAGAAATAAACCGCTTCTTTTTGATTTTGTCTTACTCTTACAGCCATGGGTGTCAGCATTTATTGTTTATTTGAAAGGCCACTGCGACAGAGTCTTTTAGATTTGTAAATGAAAAGCAAGCTGTACAAAACCAAGAAAGGTTATCTTTGGTAAGATTAACAATTATAGAAGTTGTGGGGGGTAGGGAAACTAATTAGAGTCATAGGCTTGGAGCCTATAAGGGGATATAGTCCTACCCTCGCTACTTCGATAGTCAACACAAATAGAAATTCAGGGCTACCGACCCTATTATTAAAGACATGTGTCAATCTATCGAAACCAACTTCTTATTCTTCAACTATTACAAAGATATGAAAACCAAGACATTATTTTTAGGAATGGATGTATCAAAATTGACGATTGATTATTCGCTAATTGATTCAATGGACAAAGTTCTATTAAATGGGCAGATTGACAATACAGCAAAAGACATTTCTGGTTTGTTAAAAAATCTGAAGAATGCAGGGTATAAAGACTTAGGCTCGATATTATTTGGGATGGAAAATACGGGTATCTATTCAAATCCTTTTAAAGTTTATGCGGTCGAAAAAGGATTAGATTTGGTGGTATCTAATGCCCTAGACATTGCTAACTCAAAGGGTATTAGGCGAGAGAAATCAGATAGTGCTGATGCGTATCTAATTGCCCAGTATTTAAGAAAGAATCTTCCAACAATCAGGATATATAAACCTGATAATAAAGTGGTTGTAAAGATGAAACGTTTACAATCTGCTAGACAATTATTACTCAAACAGAAGCATCAGATAGAACGGCATGTCAATGAAATGAAGGGATTTGTTTCTACAAAAGACCATGCATCTTTAAAGAAGACCTTACAGGATTCAATAGCAGGATTAGCCAAAAGTATTGCCAAAATTGACAAAGAGTTGGATGAAATAGTCAAAGAAGATCTGCAAGTTGACAATAACAAGGATTTGATTGAAAGTATTCCAGGTGTTGGCAAACAAACTGCCATTGCCCTGATTACGGCAACTAATAACTTTGAAACGATTTCTGATCCAAGAAAAATTGCTTGTCATGCAGGTGTAGTACCTTTTAAAAAAGAATCAGGGAGTAGTCTTAAAAATACACCACGAGTTTCACATCTGGCTAATAAAAAACTAAAGCAAGCACTGCATATGGCCGCGCTATCTACGGTCAAATGGTGTCAACCTATTAAGCAATATTATGAAAGAAAACTTGCCGAAGATAAAAGCAAAATGTCGGCTTTGAATGCTGTTAGAAACAAAATTTTACATATAGTTTCTGCGCTGATTCGCAAACAAGAAAAATTTAACTTTTCCTTGAACTAGTTCTTTGTCTTTATCATAGAAATCCCCTTGCCAGCCTTTGGCATTCGCACACGGGAGACTCTGTCTGGATAATTTTTTTTTGCTATGAAAGTTATTGTTTTTTTGAAAGGCCTCTGCGACAGAGTCCCCTTGCTAGGCTTTGGCATTCGCACACGGGAGACTCTGTCGGGACAATTATAACCCAACGTCCGGATGTTCTGCCGATTCAGTAGGTTAAGCCATTGATAGAGGTTATCATATAACTGAGTGATTTCAAAAAGGGGTATCCAGTTGTAACAGGTGAATGTCACGAAATAAACCGCTTCTTTTTGATTTTGTCTTACTCTTACAGCCATGGGTGTCAGCATTTATTGTTTATTTGAAAGGCCACTGCGACAGAGTCCCCTTGCCAGGCTTTGGCATTCGCACACGGGAGACTCTGTCGGGACAAAGTTATTGTTTTTTTGAAAGGCCTGTGCGACAGAGTCTTTTAGATTTGTAAATGAAAAGCAAGCTGTACAAAACCAAGAAAGGTTATCTTTGGTAAGATTAACAATTATAGAAGTTGTGGGGGGTAGGGAAACTAATTAGAGTCATAGGCTTGGAGCCTATAAGGGGATATAGTCCTACCCTCGCTACTTCGATAGTCAACACAAATAGAAATTCAGGGCTACCGACCCTATTATTAAAGACATGTGTCAATCTATCGAAACCAACTTCTTATTCTTCAACTATTACAAAGATATGAAAACCAAGACATTATTTTTAGGAATGGATGTATCAAAATTGACGATTGATTATTCGCTAATTGATTCAATGGACAAAGTTCTATTAAATGGGCAGATTGACAATACAGCAAAAGACATTTCTGGTTTGTTAAAAAATCTGAAGAATGCAGGGTATAAAGACTTAGGCTCGATATTATTTGGGATGGAAAATACGGGTATCTATTCAAATCCTTTTAAAGTTTATGCGGTCGAAAAAGGATTAGATTTGGTGGTATCTAATGCCCTAGACATTGCTAACTCAAAGGGTATTAGGCGAGAGAAATCAGATAGTGCTGATGCGTATCTAATTGCCCAGTATTTAAGAAAGAATCTTCCAACAATCAGGATATATAAACCTGATAATAAAGTGGTTGTAAAGATGAAACGTTTACAATCTGCTAGACAATTATTACTCAAACAGAAGCATCAGATAGAACGGCATGTCAATGAAATGAAGGGATTTGTTTCTACAAAAGACCATGCATCTTTAAAGAAGACCTTACAGGATTCAATAGCAGGATTAGCCAAAAGTATTGCCAAAATTGACAAAGAGTTGGATGAAATAGTCAAAGAAGATCTGCAAGTTGACAATAACAAGGATTTGATTGAAAGTATTCCAGGTGTTGGCAAACAAACTGCCATTGCCCTGATTACGGCAACTAATAACTTTGAAACGATTTCTGATCCAAGAAAAATTGCTTGTCATGCAGGTGTAGTACCTTTTAAAAAAGAATCAGGGAGTAGTCTTAAAAATACACCACGAGTTTCACATCTGGCTAATAAAAAACTAAAGCAAGCACTGCATATGGCCGCGCTATCTACGGTCAAATGGTGTCAACCTATTAAGCAATATTATGAAAGAAAACTTGCCGAAGATAAAAGCAAAATGTCGGCTTTGAATGCTGTTAGAAACAAAATTTTACATATAGTTTCTGCGCTGATTCGCAAACAAGAAAAATTTAACTTTTCCTTGAACTAGTTCTTTGTCTTTATCATAGAAATCCCCTTGCTTAGTTCCGGCATGGCTTACGGGAGACTCTGTCGGGACAATTATTTTGTTATTTTTTCTATTTGTTATGACAGTTTCCGCGACAGAGTCCCCTTGCTAGGCTTTGGCATTCGCACTCGGGAGACTCTGTCGGGACAATTTTTTTCTATTTGTTATGACAGTTTCTGCGACAGAGTCTTTTAGATTTGTAAATGAAAAGCAAGCTGTACAAAACCAAGAAAGGTTATCTTTGGTAAGATTAACAATTATAGAAGTTGTGGGGGGTAGGGAAACTAATTAGAGTCATAGGCTTGGAGCCTATAAGGGGATATAGTCCTACCCTCGCTACTTCGATAGTCAACACAAATAGAAATTCAGGGCTACCGACCCTATTATTAAAGACATGTGTCAATCTATCGAAACCAACTTCTTATTCTTCAACTATTACAAAGATATGAAAACCAAGACATTATTTTTAGGAATGGATGTATCAAAATTGACGATTGATTATTCGCTAATTGATTCAATGGACAAAGTTCTATTAAATGGGCAGATTGACAATACAGCAAAAGACATTTCTGGTTTGTTAAAAAATCTGAAGAATGCAGGGTATAAAGACTTAGGCTCGATATTATTTGGGATGGAAAATACGGGTATCTATTCAAATCCTTTTAAAGTTTATGCGGTCGAAAAAGGATTAGATTTGGTGGTATCTAATGCCCTAGACATTGCTAACTCAAAGGGTATTAGGCGAGAGAAATCAGATAGTGCTGATGCGTATCTAATTGCCCAGTATTTAAGAAAGAATCTTCCAACAATCAGGATATATAAACCTGATAATAAAGTGGTTGTAAAGATGAAACGTTTACAATCTGCTAGACAATTATTACTCAAACAGAAGCATCAGATAGAACGGCATGTCAATGAAATGAAGGGATTTGTTTCTACAAAAGACCATGCATCTTTAAAGAAGACCTTACAGGATTCAATAGCAGGATTAGCCAAAAGTATTGCCAAAATTGACAAAGAGTTGGATGAAATAGTCAAAGAAGATCTGCAAGTTGACAATAACAAGGATTTGATTGAAAGTATTCCAGGTGTTGGCAAACAAACTGCCATTGCCCTGATTACGGCAACTAATAACTTTGAAACGATTTCTGATCCAAGAAAAATTGCTTGTCATGCAGGTGTAGTACCTTTTAAAAAAGAATCAGGGAGTAGTCTTAAAAATACACCACGAGTTTCACATCTGGCTAATAAAAAACTAAAGCAAGCACTGCATATGGCCGCGCTATCTACGGTCAAATGGTGTCAACCTATTAAGCAATATTATGAAAGAAAACTTGCCGAAGATAAAAGCAAAATGTCGGCTTTGAATGCTGTTAGAAACAAAATTTTACATATAGTTTCTGCGCTGATTCGCAAACAAGAAAAATTTAACTTTTCCTTGAACTAGTTCTTTGTCTTTATCATAGAAATCCCCTTGCTTGGTTCCGGCCTGGGCTTACGGGAGACTCTGTCGGGACAATAAACTATCAGCCGGTAGCTTATCCAGCACTAATTACCTGCTTCGTACACCGGGTCATTGATGAGTGTCAGCTGGAAGTATTGTTTGTTAGGGGCTGAGTAAAAGAAGAGTTCTTCTTCGGCGCAAAATTCAACCAGCGCCTCATAGTTTAGTAGCGTAAATGACGTATAAAATACATGCAGCATGTCGGCGTCATGGTTAATGCCTTCAAAATGGTTCAGGAAACTGTTGGCACTTAGCTTGTCTAGCACGTTATCTACCTGTTGGGCTGTCATCTTTGCTTGGTTTAATAGCTGCAAAGATAGCCATAATAAATAAACCAAAGTAGTAATCAGTATTTTTAGCGCAATAGCAGGGGTTTGGCCGTGTCAGCTAGTGGTAGGGCTGTTGCTGGTTTTTGGTTGGCAGAGTTGCCGGGGGTACTTTAGGCCATGCGAAGGGCAGGGGTAAATATAAAAGACCATCGCCCCGGCAGGGATGATGGTCTCAACGATAAACCTTTCAGGACGGCGCGTTTGCATCTGCTGAAATGAATGTTTTGGCCAGACTTTCAGCCTATTGTTTTCAGCAGGTGCGCCACTCATCAGGATAAAGTACCTGTTGGGTCCAGTTTCAGCAAATTTGTTGCGTTGATTCTGGCGGCAACTTCAATTTTCTGAAATGACGGCCTTGCCCAGGCTTTTTTTGCTTTAAGTTGGTTGGCAAATTGTCCCAGCCCTTTTTTTGAATTTGTTGTCATGTTACGGTTATTTTTAAAGATTTTTGAAAGATTCATACTTTGCCGGCATTTCAGAAAACAGTTTTCAACTGGCGCAACACTTATCAGGATACCGCACCTGTTGGGTCCAGCCTAAGTAAAGATGCTGCTTTTATGCTGAACGCTACTTCAATTTTTTGAATTCCGGGCTTCACCCAAGTTTTTTTTGAACCTACACGGCTCGCAATGGCCGAAGTCGATTCCTTTTCTGATTTTTTGATCATCTGGCAATTTCATTAATAGGTTAATAAGGTATACTCATTCTTTTTTCTGAATCCAGCGCCTGTTCGGAGGGTTTGTTCCATTAGCAGGCATAGTAATTACGAGTGAATAGGGGTAGCTGAATTAAGGCCCAGCAAGCTGGCTACATTAATTTGGGTTGCTACTTCAATTTTTAGAATAGATGGCTTTATCCACATTTTTTTTGCTTCGGGTTGGTTGGCAACGGTTGGCATTGGGTGGTTGTTTGCTTTGTTTTTCATGTACAGTTTTGTTTTGCGTTTATAATAGGTTGAAATGTAAGACAAGCAGACGCATCAAGGCGTGCCTGTGGTTGAATATACTTTTAGCTGTAAAAGGCAGATGGATGTATCAAGAACCAAACGGCTCGGCCGCTTTCATTAACCGGGTAAAAACTGAGGTATTCAACTCAATTTTTTCTATTGCCGGGGTAGCCCATCGTTTTTTGGTGGTTTGGGTGTGTTTTTTCACCACAGAATGGTTGGTTTTGATAGGCGGTGTTTGCATTGTGGTTATCTAAGTATTTGAAACAAAAATAAGATATTCATTAGTTTTAACAAAAAATAGTGCAGATTTTATTTGTTAAAATGCCCTTTCTGTGCTTGGGTGGCATTGCTGTCTGCCGGGCAGTTTACAGGCAAATACCCGGTTATACGGTTTTTAGCAAGTGCTGCCGCCTGTATGCCCGGGTATTTTTTAAAACTGCTATCTGGTAAAACCGGTTATCATTTCAGGAAGATGGCCCTGACGGCGTATGCCCCGGGCCGGGGCCGGGCTGCAATAGCCACAGGCTTCTGAAGGCAACTTCAATTTTCTCGAACCTGGGTGTGGACCATTTCTTTTTTAAAACGGCCTCAGGTTTTTCAGTACAGCGTGTTTGATCATTTAATTGCTCGTTTTTTAACATAAAATTGCTGGTTTAATTGTGTAATTAAAAGGGTATTGAAAGGGCTTAAAATTGGTAACGAATATTCATACAGGCACAACCAAACAACCGGCTACACGCATAGGCATGGTTAACTGACCGTTGGCATTGGTAGATTATACTGGTGTATTAATTAAGAGACTCAATAGAAAGAAAAAACAGAAGCGCACTAATCTACAGCATCGTTAGGGCATTTCGGTTAGTCAGATTTTAATCGTTGCAGTTGACTGATTGAAATGCCTTACCAAATATATTGGTTTTAGTATAAAATAAAAAATATTTTCGCATTAACTTTTTTATAATGAGGTGTTTAAGTGCTATTGCCCGATAGTGCTTCCCTAATGAATATACGCAAACCCGTTACCGAAAAAATGTGTTGAGGCAGCAATTGCTGCGCTCACGGCAGGTTTTATACGGAGGCAGATAATGGAAGAAGGGGCGTATATCCGGCAGATGCCATATAGGCATCAGTAAAAGCCATTTAATAAAATAATAACCCGGTGCAGATTAAAATGTAACAATATTTGATATATTTTTTTGCTACTTAAAAAAAATGCTATAAATTTGAGACTTATAGTCACAGCAAAAGTTGTTTTGGATAGGGGCTGCTCTTTGAGTAGCTCTTTATTTTTTTATATACCCCCACAAATGCCGGGCTCTTCCGGCACCTGATTCGCGCCCGGTTTTGTTGGTTTTATCTGTCTTTTGGCAGAAAGCCATTTCAAAAACCCTTAATTTTTTGCAGTTCGGCGATGATTTCAGTTCATTCAACTATTTTTTTTCCGGCAGCGTGTGTTTACAAGCTAACTTGCATCAAAAGTCACAGCAAAAGTTATTTTAGATAGGGACTGCTCTTTGAGCAGTCTTTATTTTTTCAGGCAGGTCTCAATCATCAATAAAGTGTCTCGTCTTCAACACCTGCGGTAATGCACCTGGTTCAGCTTTATCAGTTGGGGGGTGCAGCTTACATTTTTCTTAATTTTATGTTTCTATACCAAACAGTGCTGCCCCAGTCTTGCAGGCCAATGCGGCCGCTGTAGTTACCTTTGCCTATGGGGGCTTTAGCCAGGCCGCTTTTTGCAATCTTCTCTTTCCATTCGGGGCTGTTCAGGTCGTGTTCCTGCACGGTAAAGCCATTTTGCAAAACAGTTAGTTTCCCTTTGCGCATTATAAAATGAATGCTGTTCCATTCGCCTTGCGGGTTGCTTTCGCGCAGGCGGGCGTTGGCCACACCAAAGAAATCGCTGGCACGATGGGTGTTTTCGGGCGAGCCCTCATAAATCTTGTCGTCAATTACCTGAAGTTCAAGGCCGGTGTCGTGCATGTTTTTGTATTGAGGGGCTTCTTTCACAAAAAAGAAAAGGCCGCTGTTGGCAAATTTGCTTACTTTCCATTCTGCTTTCAGTTCAAAATCGCCGGTTATTTCTTCGTCAATCACAATATCGCCGCCGTTTTTGGCCTTGTTTCCGGCGCGCTCGGGTACGTTCAGTTTAATGGCGCCCTGGTCAATTACCCAGGCAGAGCCGGGCTGCCCGCCACCGTAGGCATGCCAGCCTTTCAGGTCGCGGCCGTTAAAGAGCAGTTTCCAGCCGGCTTTTTTTTCTTCGGGGCTAAGGGTGGTTTGTGCAACGGAGTGCAGCGTAAGGCCGCACAGAAGAGCAATCAGTGTTAAATGTTTCATTGTGGTATAAGGTTGAAGTCCGAAACAAATATAGCTTTTTTTATGAATGCAGCCTGAAACGTTTTTTGCCAATGAGGCCGCCACACCCGCTCAGCCGGATGATGTGGGCGCGTTCTGAAAATAATTTAGTTTGTTTTGGTAGTTTTGGCCTGAAAAATGAATAAATTTATAGAATAATTACGTGTTTTTTGTTGAAAGCCGTAGTTTTGTGCTGTAAAAATAAATTGCTAATTGAGATGGATTTCAGAGATTTAAAAGGTGCCTCAGTAGAAGAGCGCACGTTTATATATAAACAATATGAACATACTTTTCCTGTAGACGAACGTAGAAACGAAGGCCAGTTTCATCAGCTTTTCGAAAACGAACACACCCGGATTTTCAGTATCGATTCTAACGATAAATCGATGGGCTATTTTGTAACCTGGCCTTTTGAAGATTTTTTGTTTGTTGAGTTTTTTGAGATTTATGCCATTTTCAGAAGCACCGGGTTGGGAGCCCGGGCATTGCAGGCTTTAAAAAACAGGTATCAGGTAATTGTGCTGGAGACCGAACCACCTGAACTGGGCAACGTGGCCAGAAAACGCATTGCGTTTTACGAAAACAGCGGTTTCAAGGTGGTAGATGAGCAGTATCGCCAACCTGCCTACGACCAAACCAAAAACAGCATACACATGTATCTGATGGCCACCGGAATAGTAGATTTAACCGTTGTTAAAACCGAAATTTACCGCCGCGTTTATGGCGTAGTTATGTAATGGGGGGGGTAGTGCTTAGAATGGCCTGCCTGCCGGTAGAGCCTGGTGTATTTTGCTGATGCACCACTTCAATGCCTTTTGGTGGCAGGTGTTAGTTTACCTTCTCATAAAAATAAGAAATCCGGCTGGTTTTGTCGTCATAAGTAAGAATGGTTTTTTGCCGGTTGTGGTTGTAGAAACTCAGCAGGCCGAAGTCGCCCGAGCAAGCCGCCGTATGAAAAAGCAAAGTACCCATAATAATAAAAGCCTGTTGTGGCGTGGCTACTATTAACAGCCCCAGCAGCACAACGCTTATCACCACAAACGGCGCCAGCGCCACAATGGTAAACTCTTTTCTGCTGGCCACAAATTTGTCTGCAACGGCCATAAAGTAGAACTTCCGCAGGTACATATCAAATGAAGTATGCGTTGCACCTACGCTACGATATGCCAGCGCGTGTATGTACTCATGCACAGGTATCAGCAAAAAAGTAAAAGCAATGCCCATGGCCAGGTAGTTGAGGGCGTTCCACCATTTGGCGCCGGGTTGCGTGCCATACCGCCATACCAGCAGCGCAATGGCTGCCATTATAAGCAGGTTGGCAGCATAGTAAAACCTGGATGCCCAGGTGGGTTGCTTCAGGTATTTCTGCACAAAGGGGATAAGTTCCTGATGGTCGAGCTTCTCAAGCAAGACATATTGTTCTGTTGATAGTTCTTCAGGGGTGAGGCGCATTACGGGGTATTTTTTATCTAAACATAATCAATTTTCCGTATATACAAAAGCGTTTAAAGAGATAATGAGAATTTGAACGTATTGAAAATATGAATAATTTTGATGTTTCAATATATATTGAAAATATAGGAATATTAATTTTGTACGTCTGTTGTATCCGTCTTTTCAAGCTGCCTTAAAATGAGCTGTCGCAGGCGTTCTTCATGCGTATCGCCCCACTGGCCAATGGCGCCAATGAGGGGTATCAGGCTTTTGCCGAAGTCGGTCAGGCTGTATTCTACCTTTGGCGGCACCACCGGATATATCACCTTTGTTACCAGCTCGTGTTCTTCCAGTTCTTTCAGTTGCATATTCAGAACCCGCCGCGAAGCATCCGGAATTTTGCGTTGCAACTGGCTTGGTCGCTGATGTCCCTGATGAATAAACCACAGCAAACGCATTTTCCATTTGCCATAAAGCACTTCGCCTATCAGGTCGAGGCCGCAATTGAGGTTCGGTAAGGTCTTTCTTTCGTACATAGTACAAATGTATGTTTTAGTGCCTGTATGCGCAACAGGGGATAAATTTATCCGTATCTGAATCGTATTTCCGTACTTGTCCAAACTGTTTTTATGCCCCAATTTTGCGCCATCAACAACAATGAAAATGGAACAATTTAATTTCAATAATGAGTTGCAAGGCAAGATTGCGCTGGTAACCGGCGGAACCAAAGGCACGGGCAGGGCCATTGCAGAGCGGTTATTACAAGCCGGCGCAACGGTGATTATTGCCGCCAGAAACGAACCCGAAGAGCGCAACAGCCAGATGCACCTGATAAGGGCAGACTTAAGCCGGACAGAAGGAACCCGCAAGGTAGCCGATGCTATACTGGCACAATATGGCCGCCTGGATATACTGGTGAATAACCTGGGTGGCTCTGAAACCCCCGGCGGAGGCTTTGCCGTACTGACTGATAACGACTGGGAACAAACCCTGCAAACTAATCTGCTGGCTCCGGTGCGGTTAGACAGGGCTTTTCTGCCTGCTATGCTGGCGCAAAAGAGCGGGGTTATTATTCATGTAGGTTCTATACAGGCACGGTTGCCGCTGTATGATTCAACGCTACCCTATGCGGCCGCCAAAGCAGGGCTTGTAAATTATAGCAAAGGGTTGTCGAACGAGGTGGCTCCGCAGGGGGTACGTGTGCTGACGGTTTCGCCGGGATGGATTATGACCGGCGCAGCACAAAGAATGATGCAGCGCATTGCCACCAGCAGCAGCATAACGGTAGAACAGGCCACCCAAGGTGTGATGGATGCCCTGGGCGGGATACCCGTCGGCAGACCGGCGCAACCTGAAGAAGTAGCCGAGCTGGTAGGGTTTCTGGTTTCTCCACGGGCTTCTTATCTCACCGGAACTGAATATGTGATTGATGGTGGGACAGTACCGACTGTTTAGTGGTTTTTTTTACTTTCAGGCGCATAGTACAATTCTGAAGAAAAAATCTACATTTTTTTTCTTCCTCTGTTGTTACTTTTTGCGGAAAAAGTAACCAAGACTAGCCGTCGGCGACTAGCCGTCCGCGACTAGCCGTCCGCGACTAGCCGTCCGCGACTAGCCGTCCGCCTCAACAGGAAATGATGTTTTGCGGATACTGAATTTTACTTGTTATTTTTTACTCAGTGAAACTCAGCGTAAAGCTTCGTGACACTGCGTGGTTAAATTTTATCACTTTAATAAACACAAAACAATGAATTTACCAGATGTAATAGCGGCTTTGTTGAAAGCCCAGAACGATTTCGACAGCACAGCTTATGCCCGCTGTTTTGCAAACAATGCTTTGGTGTATGACGAAGGCCGCACCCACCAGGGCTTTGAACAAATAAAAGCCTGGAACGAGCAAACCAATGCCGAATACGCCACCATTCTTGCGCCGATTGATTATGCCACTACGCCGAAAGGAGGTATTCTGACAACCCTGGGTTCGGGGACATTCCCTGGTAGTCCGATTGTGTTTAAATATCATTTTGAATTGGATAATGATAAGATTGCGTCATTGAAGATTACCGGATGATTTGTGTTCTGTAGCCATTCGTAGAGCCGCATTGAATGCGGCTAATCGCAGAATTAGGTTGCTATAGAACCATGCCAATATTAATCATTTATTGTTTTCACAGCCACCTGAAGCCGCAAGCATCGCACCTCTACCAAAATTTACTATTATAAATGATAGGGGACTATGTTATTTTTTCAGTGAGAATATAGGCAGAGAATGCGTAATTATAAATCATTACCTTTACAAAAAAACATACACATGCTTTACCGTATTTTGTATCATTTATGCTGGCTTGTTGTTTCTTTGGTGGTGGCGGCCATTGTGGCCATGGCTTTTTATACCTTTCAGGCCGCCGGGGTATCGCGCAGTTTCTGGGTGGTGTTTGGGCTGCTAGAGGCGTTGCACGTGGTGTTGTTATGGCGGGGGCAGTTTACCAGCAAAACAAGAGCTTTACTACTTCATAATCTCAATTTTGGCTTGCTGGCACTGGTAAGTTGCTTTGTGGTGTATTTGTATGCCAATGTGGGGTCGTTCAGAAACGACGGCGACAACAGCATGGAGTTCAGGTACTTCTCTTATTTTTTTGATAACATCTTTCTGGTTAATCTGATAGTTTTCATTGCCAATTTCTGGGTACTTTGCCGCTGGTTGCTGGTAAGGGGAGTCGGCATCGTATAGCCATTTCCGGTTTATTAGAAGCACCGGCAGGCAAAGGCGTTTCTGTTTTTTTAAGACTAAACCTGTCTGTTCTGAATGCCGGATTTTGAGCTGCCTGCTAAAACTTGGGTGAAAATTATCCAACCATTTGTTAGTTAGCGTTACAGTCTTTATTTTTGGGGGTATTCTGAAAAATGGAGTACTAAATATCAACCTAAATTTTATGATAGATTCTAGCAATAGCCCAACTATGTCTTCAAGCGAAGAAACTTTAAGCAGCCAAGAGATTGAATTGATTGCACAAAAAAAAGATTGGATTAAACCAGCACTGAGAGTTTTGAATTTGAAGAATAGCGGTAATACCAGCCCTGACGGTTCAATTAGTACCGGAAATCCAGCATCATGATTTTTGGGTCTACCGACCTCTATACCAATTTAGATTTTACTGGTTTTCAGATTCTTGAAACCCCTGCATTAAGGCTGGCCTGCCAAGGCAGGGCTTGTGCAATGTTTGAAAACCCCGAACGCCATCTGGTATTTGCCGCACAGGGCCGCATTGACAACCCGCAAGACCTGCAACCTTTTACCGGTGTTTGTTCAGGCGGGCCTGAATATATGTGGCGTGCGTACCTGGCATGGGGAAAAAAATGTGCCTCACGCCTGTTGGGCGATTGGCTTTTTTTTGCCTGTAATACGCAAACGGGCGAGGTTTTCCTGGCCAGAGACCAGAACGGCAGTGGAGAAGTTTTCTACAGGCAAACACCGCACGGGCTGGTATTTGGCAGCTCGGTTAGCTTGCTTACGGCCACAGGCAAAGAACTGAATTTGCCTTTTGCACTAAGCCGGTTAAGCCGGTGGAATTATGAAGGGTCTGAAACCCAGACCTTATTCAGGGGTATAGAAAAAATACTGCCAGGGCATTCATTAACCTGGTTTGGAGGTCGTCTTACTTTTTACCGATACTGGCAACCAGAGCAGATTCCGCTCAAATGCTACAAGCAGACTCAAGATTATGCCGATGAATTACTTGAAATAACCAAAGAGGCTGTGAGATGCAGGATACCGGGCAATGCTAAGGTTGCGGCTATGCTCAGCGGCGGGCTTGATTCAGGCACTGTGGCTTATCTGGCTGCCGAATGCCTGGGCAATGCACCTTTGGTTACTTTTAGCCATGTGCCTTTGTATCCGCACCGCAATCCGGCGGCGATTCCCAGATGCATAGCCGACGAAAGCCCTTACATAAAGGCAACAGCCGCCACCAGAACCAATATAAAGCCATTTTTATTGCAGTCGGCCACGGTTTCACCCATCCAAAGCATCAGGAAACTGGTTGCTATTCACAATTCATTTGCTTTCAATGGCTCTAGTGCTAATTGGGTTCTTGATATTTATGAACACACCGCTGCACAGGGTGTTGAAGTTCTGCTTTCGGGGCAGTTCGGAAATGTAGCCTTGTCGTATACAGGCAGCCGTGTACAATTGCCAATGCCACCCGGCTTAAAGGCACTTAAACAAAAGGTGGTGAGACCTTTATTGAAGAACCTGCTTGAATACCGGGCATTTGAAGCCTATTTCAGTAGTAGCTTTCTGAACAAAAGCCTGTTGGGCGAATATGGTATCAGAAAAGATGTGCTACTGAACCGCAGTTGCAGCAAAACGTTTTTTTTTACCAAACAGGAAGAAATGATGTATCTGACACAGCGCGGAAACCGGAACCGTTTAGCCAGTACAGACAGCGAATTTCCGTTTGAAATTCTTGACCCCACGGCTGATAGCAGAATACTTGAATATTGTATGGCTATACCCAATCAGTTTTTTTTTAATGAAAAATCTGAAAGCAAACAAGTGCTGAAGCGTATGATGGCAGGCCGCCTGCCCGATATGGTTTTAAACGAGAAAGGTAGAGGATTGCAGGGTTCAGACATAGACCAAAGGCTAATTACCGAAGCCGACATATTAATTGATTATTGCAGGCATTTTGAAAAAAATGCTGTTTTTAGCCACTTTGCTGATACCTCGGCCATGATACGATCCTTGCAGCAACTGAAAACAGATACCCCACCCGGACTGGGTCAATTGAATTGTTTGCTTAAATTAGTTGCGTTCGGGTTTTTTCTGGAGCAGAACGGGTTTTAGTAGGGGCATCACACCGCTGGCTTAGGCCTTGTGTTTTAAAATACGCATTCAATTCTGTTCCATTGCAAAAAAACATTTTTGAAATCCGGAATTTATTTTGTTAACTTCGTAAGGTATCCCGGATACTGGTATCTTACGATATCAACAAGAACGATAGTACGCATAGCGCCAAACTTTAATTTCCTGAAGAGATGTACCTTTTTGCCTGAACGGGCAGGAAAAATGCTAATCATTAGGTCATGAAACACTATCATCGGTTCCGGTTTGGGAACACCGTTCCTCTTATAGGCTTAAACCGGCGGGTTTAAGCCTTTTTTTGTGCCTGCCAGATACCTTCTTTAAAATAATTAAGCGCGCCATGCCCTTTCTCAATCGAGGGTAGGAGTGGCACGCTGGTGGATGCTGCGAATCTGGAGATTCGCGCCACAAATATTAATAAACTACGAATATTACGCGTTGGTACCGTATCAAAGCCGGGCTTCCACTATCTTTCCCTTCTACAATAATATGTATGGTATATCCGGTTTTGGCGGTTTGTGGTATTTCTATGGTGGCCGTATTGTTGGCTGCTGACTGTATGGTCACATTTTCCGGCGACGTACCCGCCTCGGCATATTGCCAGTAAGTAAACGCTACCGAATGTCCGTCAGGGTCTGATGCCGCAGCGCTGATGCTCAGTTTTTCACCGGCTTTTACTCTTCTGATGTTACCGTCTTTTACCGAAATTCTAGGGGCATGGTTGGCGTCTTTATAAGGTTTTACACACCAGTCGGCACGGGCGGCAAAATCCAGTTGCAGGGCATCTATCCAGCGGGTTTGCGGAAAAGAGGCATCCTGCTTACCTGTAAAATGATTAAAGTCTGTCAGGGTGGAGGCATCTTCCCAACGGAACGGATTCTCTTTTGACTGCACCAACCGGCCACCCCAGCTGCCGTATTCGGGGTTATTGCGGTTCATCAGACCAACATCCAGCAGTTGAAAATAAGCGGGTGAGTCGCCCTCCGAAATAAAATCATAAGGGGTCATTTTGTATTTTTCCATATCCTCTGGGCTGCCGTGGGTATGCTCGGGGTCTCCGGCAATTTTTTGTCCGTCGCCCCATGAATAGTATTTAGCCATCAAAGGCCCGTGGTTATGAATGATGTTCCGGCTCATAAATTCTCCGCGCAGGTAAGGTTGCAATGCGGCAGGCACTACCTGTGTCCAGGGATACGCCAGACACCAGAACTGGTTGGCATTATAAAAGACGCGTATCTGCGGCCAGTTGGGCGCTATGTACTTGCGGTAGGTGGCGTCCTGGTCAAGCACGGTGTAGATAATCGCTTTTTTTGATACCTTGTTGTATATCTTCTGCCAGTCGGGTTTGTTTTTGTAGGCTTCTTCTATCGATTTCAACGCGCGCGCTATGGTATTGGTGCCACCCCAAACCTGCAGATAAACGGGTTGCGGGTTAGCATCCAGCAGTACTTTTTTTATCAGTTCCGAACCCTCCGTTACTTTGTCCATTTCTCCTTCAAAATCTATGTTGCCTACTTTTACCAGTTTTTTCAGGGCCGAGGCGGTGGGGTAGCCTGCCGCATGTTTGGCCAGATTCGGCTGTACTTTGCCGTATTCATCAAGCAGCTCTTCCATCCATGTAGTGCCGGGCCAGCGCAACTCGGTGCGCTCGCCATAGCGTTCGGCGGTTAACTGCATCTCAGACCTGAACCGCGTGCCTTTGCCGTCTCCTTTGTAGTGCCACTGCGAGCTGCTGTAAACGAGGCCTTCCAGCTTTAATTCATTGGCATAGAGTAGCATCCTGATGAACGAGTCCACGTCGTCCAGTTCGCCGTCGGTGGTTACGATGGTGCGGGGTTTTTGTGCCATGGCCGACAAACTGGCCAGCAGCATCAGCAAGAGGTATATTGTTTTTAGTTTCATGAGGAGCGAATGGGGGAATGAGCGATTGAGCGAATTAGTGAATTAGTGATTGAGTGAATTAGTGATTGAGTGAATGAGCGATTGAGTGAATTAGTGAATTAGCGGCCGGCGTTCCGGTGAATGAGCGATTTAGTGAATTAGCGGCCGGCGTTCCGGTGATTGAGCGGGCGGCGTTCCGGGGAAAGAGCTTTTGGCTTTGGTCTGGGTTTTATTCCTGCTGATACGGTGGTTTTGTTTAGGTTACAAATATACATTTTTATCATATATGGGGGTTGTGGCAATTTTCTAGGTTCTTAACGCAAGCCCAAACATCATTTTACATTTGGTTTACTTCTTTTTACAGGCTTTTAACAGTTGCCGGAATAACAACAGGTAGATTTGCTGATATAACGGCCACCGGAAAAGCAGCGGCAATTAAAACCAGGCAGGGTTTATTGTTAAACCAGAACTGCCATTGCCTGCTACTTTGGGCTGGTTATCATCAAAATTGATTTTACCTTTAAATTTATAAAATTATGAAAAAATTGTTTGTGTTTATTCCGGTAATTATGCTGGGTTTATTTCTTCTCAATTCTTTTGTGCGGAAAGAAAAGGAGGGAAACAGAACAGGTAAACCGGCGGGTGTTGCCAGCATTGTTTTTAAATCTACCGATGGCGGACAAACCTGGCACGACATCAGCAAAGGGCTGCCTGAAAATTTGCAGAAAGATGGGGTGAGGGGAGAGAGCCTGATTGCCAGCGACAACGGGCTGTTTTTACGTGCAGGTGACGGGGTTTATTATAATGAAGCAAGTAAGGCTAATTCAGACTGGACAAAAGAGGGTTTCCCTGGTAAGCAACGGTATCTTTCCCCGGGCAACAACAAGATGTTTGCCTTTGATTTCAGAGGTCAGTTCATGCGAAAAATAAACGGAACCAATGATTGGGCACCCATTTATACCAATTTTCAGGAACAAGCCGTGAGCTTAGATAAAACCATCGACTGGATGTACAACAGTTATAAAGAGCGCCAGGTAAATACCGTTTTTGAAACGGCCGCAGGCATTGTTTTTATAGGCGCCAGCAACAATCTTTTCAGAACGGCCGACTATGGTAAAACCTGGAAACGCGTGCATATCGGGGGTGGGCTGATGAAACTGGCAGAGCAAAACGGGGTGCTTCTGGCTACGTATAAAGAAGGGGTGCTGAGGTCGACGGACAATGGACTGAACTGGGCGCCCGTGTTGGGTGAGGGGGGCGTTGGCGTTGCCGTTGAACCCATAACAGGCGGGTTTGCGGCTATTGTTACCAGCAAGGAAGCCCGCATCAACCGCCTGTATATTTCAACGGATAAAGGCCAAACCTGGAATGCGGTGGGCGGAGACCTGCTGCCGTCAAGCGAAAGGTTGTTTATGAGAAAAATAGGTATGCTTCCTACGTCATCTACTATTTTATCTATCAAACAAATGGGTGAATTTTTAATATGCGGGCGGGCAGATGGCATCTACCGCTCGGCAGACATGGGCAAAACCTGGCATCCACTGGCGGTGCCTCTAACTGGCAATTACGGTTTCCATGTTTCTGTTTCGGGTAATACATTGTATGTGATGCCCTTTAAGGGCTGCTAGGCAAGGGTAAACCCGACTGGTTTAAAATCATTCATTATTGCTCAATTGTGTTTCTGAACTATGAAAAACAAGCTATTATTTGCGTGTCTGGTTTTTATGTTTGCTTTGGGGTGCCTGGCTTGCGGCCAGACTGCGCATGATGAAACCGGCAGCACCGCGGGCAGCTATGGGGCGTCGGCGCAAAAGTTTATAATTGATACCAAAGCAAGTTTTGTAACCTGGCGCGGCTCCTTGCTGCTAGACACCGGCGAAGACCACGCCGGGTATGTGTATCCGTCGG
This sequence comes from Emticicia sp. 21SJ11W-3, assembly GCF_024138715.1. Taxonomy (GTDB): domain Bacteria; phylum Bacteroidota; class Bacteroidia; order Cytophagales; family Spirosomataceae; genus Emticicia; species Emticicia fluvialis. Next base: position 3,197,212 of record NZ_CP092074.1, on the reverse strand, counting down.
GTGGAGAAATGATAACAGATAATGGCAAACTGGTGGGTGGCAAAGTGGTAATAGACATGAAATCAATGGTCTATAAAGACAAGCAGCATAAAAACAGCCCCGTGTTTCACTTAAAATCGGCCGATTATTTTGATGTCGAGAAATTCCCCACCGCTGCATTTGTTATTACGGGCGTAACGCCTGCAGCCGGAAAAACGCTGGAAGTAAAAGGTAAACTGACCATTAAGGGTGTTACGCGCACGGTTAGTTTTCCGGCAAAAATGACATTAGCCGACGGAGTTTTAAAGGCAGATGGCAAACTGGTGATTGACCGCACCGAATGGGGCATCAGGTATAATTCAGGCAGGTTTTATGATATAGCCGCCGACCAGGTTGTATCTGATAACATTGAGTTAATGATGACTGTTGTGGCCAGAAAATAAGCATCTTCAGGTACTTTAACAGGGCTTATTGCAACCAACACGGCAATAAGCCCTGCTAATTTTATAATCTATCGGCTGGTACCTGCCAATTCATCTAATATCGCCCGGTGAGGCATGACATTTACAGTGCCCTTAGTAGGAATCATGTTTTTCCAGACCCAGTTATAATGCTCAATTACCTGCACTGCTTTTAAGTGGGGCCTTTCGCCCGTAGTGTGGCCATCTTCAACCACTGTTATCTTATAATCGCGTGTTAATGCCGATTGCACCGTTGATTCTATGCAGAAGTCTGTAGCGCAGCCCGAAATTATCAGCTCATCAACCAAACATTGATCCAGTTGCGATTGAAGTTCAGACCTGTAAAAAACATCATTTGCGTATTTGTCAATCAGAATATCACCGGCTTCCACTTTTAAGTCGTCCAACAATTCCCACTCTGTTGTATGGGGTACAAAGTTGCCGGAGTGGGTTCCATCGTGCTGAATAAAAAATACAGGCAAACCATAGGTACGAAAAGCCTCAGCCATTAAATTTATTCTTTGAACCACCCCATCGGTGTCGTGCCGCGGAGTTAATGCAGTAAACGAACCTTTCTGCATATCAATCACTAGTAAGGCTTTTCTGTTTTTCATCGTTTTTTAATTACAAAGATAAAATATAGATAGTTTTTGGAAAAATACCAACAAAAAAGCCCCTAAATTAAGGGGCTTTTTGCTACAAGCGTATGAAAGATTCATGTAGAATCTAACGTCTTCAGGGGTATTTACATACCCGCAATATCTTTTGTTCATGGCTAAATAAAACACTGATAACTGATGAAAAATAATTTCATCTTTTTTGTTTTTATGGATTGACGTTCGTGACAGTTTTTGGCTGGTGCGGATAAGTCAATAACTTTTTCATTTATATTTGTCGCAGCCGATGGTACTATGGCTTGGGTAAAGCCGGAAAAGAATAAGTGTCATTTCTACAAATATAATAGAAACAACCTTAAAAAAATATTAAATATTACTTAATTATTGCCAGCTAAGGTAATTTATAAAACCTTTTGCCGGAAAAATGAGTGATAAACCCGCTAATATTTGTGATGAACTGGGTTTGTCATTTGTTTTTGGTAACAAATCATGATTTTTTTTCTTTTGTTGAAACTCCAAAAAAAATGTTGCACGCAGGCATAAAATTAAAAAAAATAGACTGGGTAAGAGAACTGCTGTTTTTCTGGGGTTTCTTTATATTGATGTCTATCAGCCGCTGGAACTTCCTTTCGTCGGTTGAAGAAATCACCATTGGTTTTCTGCATTTTCTGATGCTCTATGCCATGGCTGTTTTTTACCGCATATTTGTTTTTCCTTTTTTTAAAAGCGGGCAGTTTAACCGGTTTCTGGTGGTGTCGATGGTGGTGTTGCTGGCTGGCAGCGCGGTATTGTATCTGGCCGACTACCTCTGGTTTTTTCGGGAGTTTCATCAAAACCAGAATCCGGTAAAAATGGGGCTGCTTTATCTGGCTACTACCTCTGGCAGTATCATTACCATGGAGGCCGTTTTTTTGCTTGAGTATTTTTACCGCCAGCAAATCAGAAGCAGTAATCAGCTGCTGCAACTGAGCGAAGCCCAGACCAAACTACTGCAGGCGCAGCTTAATCCGCATTTTTTGTTCAATACGCTTAACAATCTGTACGGTATCAGCATAAAAGAGCCTGCCCGGATGCCCGATATGATCATGCAGTTGTCGCAACTGATGCGGTATCAGGTAGAGTCGGCCTCAAAGAAACAGGTAAAACTAAGCGACGAGCTTGCGTACCTCACCAGCTATATACATCTTGAAAAAGAGCGCATCGGCCAACGCTGCACGCTTAATTATGTTTACCCTACACATACCGGCACACCGCATTATATAGTGCCTTTGCTGCTGCTGCCGCTGATAGAAAACGCCTTTAAACATAGCAGCGGCGCCATTAAGAATTGCTTTGTGAGCATTACTATTACCCTTGCCGGGCAGGTGCTGGTGCTTGATATCCTCAATTCTATACCGGCGCGCAGGCCCCGGCTGGTTTCTACCGGGGTGGGCATACCCAATACCCTGAAACGCCTTGAAGCCTTTTATACCGGGCGGTTCAGGCTTGATATGCACGAAACCGAATGCCAGTACCATACTTTGCTTCGCCTTCAACTAACCCCCGACCTACATGACTGACCCGGTATTGCCCAAAACACTGAAATGTATAATTGTTGACGACGAACGCGGCGCGCATCTGGTATTGCAGCATTATGTGGCACAGGTAGACAGGCTTGAGCTGGCCGGTAGTTGCGAAAACGCCATTGAGGCCATTAACCTGATGCACCAGGCACCCGTAGACCTGGTTTTTCTGGATATTAACATGCCCCAAATGAGCGGGCTTGAAATGCTGAACACCCTGAAACAAAAGCCGCTGGTTATTTTTACGACGGCTTATTCTGACTACGCCCTTGAAAGCTATTGCTACGATGTGGTTGATTATTTGCTGAAGCCTATTCAGCTTGCGCGCTTTCTGAAAGCCGTAGACAAGGCCTTTTATTTGTTTGGCCTGCCCGACAGAGCCACTCAGGCCTTACCCGCGGTTGTGCCTGATGCCTCTATAATGATAAGGGTAGACGGCGACTGGATGCGGATTGAAACCAACGACATTAAGTATGCCCAAAGCTGGGGTAATTATGTAAAGATTTTTACCGATACCCAAATTTACCTGACAGCCCTTACCTTAACCGAGCTGGACCAGCGCTTGCCAGCCGGGCAGTTTGTGCGGGTGCATAAGTCTTACCTGGTGGCGGTGAGGCGCATTACGCGCATCAGCGGTAATGCCTTGTTTATTCATGACGTTTCGTTGCCCATCGGGCTTACCTACCGCCGCGAGCTGATAGAACATTTTAAATAAAGGGTAGGCCAGGCCTAAAAAAAGGCAGCAAGGCAAAAGCATTAGCAGAAAGAATGAAAACTTAAAAATTGTTCGGAATTGAAATTTTTAAGGCTGATTATTGTTATATTTGTATATGACTTCCCCCATCAATAGCGCTATGAAAGTTGTAGCCCCTTATACCAGAGCAGACTTGGATAAAATAGGTAACTCTATGATTTATATGGCGCAGCGCATACAGCCACTCTCAAGAACAAAGCTGCTTAAATTGCTTTATCTGCTTGAGGAGTCGTCGGTGAAAAAATACGGAATGCCATTTCTTAATTTAAGTTTTCAGGTCTGGAAGTTCGGCCCCGTTGCCAAAGATATTTTCATTGATTTATCGTCAGGCTCTGAGCCTACGCTATTTGATAGCTACATTGACAGTACTGTTGTAAATGGCACAACTACAATAAGCGCGCGCAAGGGGTTTGTAGATGATGAGTTTTCAGACAATGAAATTGAATTGCTGGATTTTATAACTGAAAAATTTAAGAACGTAAGTGCAGAAGAACTGGTAAAACTAACCCATCGTGAGCATGGCCTTTGGCACAAGGCAGCCAAAGATAACGGTGTGCTTGAATACTTTGAAAACGATTCAATGAATAGTACAGCAATTGAAATAGATTTTTCTCAATTACTGTTAAGTGACCAACAAAAATATACGCGCTATTTAGAACAAACCGAATTTGTTGAAGTTAGCCGTTCCTTAAAATTCTGATTGCTGTGTTTCAGGAAGGTCTTATTTTATACTACAATGATTTCCGTTTTAAAAACGGAAGCGATTCCAAGAGCAAATATTTTATTGTTCTGAAACGAATCGATTCGATGCTTATTCTGGCTACTTTACCTTCCAGTAAAGATTTTGTGCCGTCTGTCTGGCAAGATTATGACCATCATACTTGTATTGAGTTGGCAGAGTTTAACTTCAATTGCTTTTTTATAAAGCCGCAATCTGCTGTAACTACTACTGGCTGGGGCTTCCCCTTACCAACATTTTTGTATGGCAGCCAGATTGATGCGTATGACGAAGCCATTCTGTATGACATTTATCCGGTTGAAGGTATTGATTATGACATTATCGGGCAGTTAAAGCCTGAGTTGCTAGGCCTTATAAAAGATTGTTTTCGCTCTTCTGCCAGTGTTAAGCGTAAGTTCAGAAGAATACTTTAATTGCTTCCATTGCAGCAAATGCAAGGCCAGGCCTAAAAAAAGGCCGTTTAAAAGGTAAGTTGGTGCAAATTGCCCGGTGGGGCTGAAAGGTGTGGAAGGATTTACCGAAGTGATACTCTGCTGGATTGACACTGAAATTGGTTGGGACAACGCAATGCAATCCGGAATTTTTTAATTTGAATACACCGAAACTGCGGTAAAAACCTGCGGCTTCATTTAAGTTGCAGCCTGTCTATGATTGTTTTTAGGTAGGTGTTTTCTTGCCTTAGCTGTTCAATGATTTGTTCATATAGCCGTTTTTCAGAATCTGCCAGCCCGGGGTTAGCACCTGGTATTTCATTCTCTGCGGCGCCCTGTCTGTTTTTAACATTAAACACCATGTTTTCGTTAAAATTCAGGATGTCTTCCAGTTGAATATCCAGTATTTCCGCAATTTTTCTGAGTTTCTGAAACGATACCTCCGACTCATCTCTTTCTATTTTACCATACCCTGTGGCAGTCATGTTCAGTGCCTTAGCTACATATTCTTGCGTGTAATTCCTTAACTCACGCAATTTCCTTAGCCTGTTTCCTATCAACATACTTTAAGTTTTAATATAGTTCGTCATTCTAAGGCTATCTTGCTTTACAGGCAGGTAAAAAAATCTGCCGTAAAATACTAGCACATAGTTACTCGATGTTTCAGCAATCCGTCTACTGGCTTGCCGGTAAAAAAATCAGAATAGCTTCATGTTATAAAGGATAGCACCAGACAACCCATACAAATTACCTGCCAGTTTGATTTCTGTTCTGGGTAAAACTGTAATGAATCAGCAAAATTAAAATACAGGAAAAATTCAAAAAGGCACAGAGGTAAAGAGAATTTTCAAGCCCCATCAGGTTTAGCCTTAATACCTGCGAAAAAAACAGGCTGGTTACGGAACCTGTTATGAACCACAGATACAATGTTTTTGGGGTAGACGCATCGGCATCTTCAAAAATTCTGGACAGCAAAGCAACAGAGGTACTCATTAATAAAGGCAGCAGTGCTAACGAAATGATATAAAGCAGGCTGGCCTCAAACAAACGGAGCAATGGTAAAAGGATGGCAGACACCGCACCACTACACATAATATTTTTGCTAAACACAGCAAAAGTAATAAAGAAAATTTCAAAAATGGTAATCATCAGCAATAAAGAGTGGTTTCCGATGCTAAAAAGCACCCGTTTAGCCATCAGATAACCCAGTGGGCAACTAAGCAAAAATGCCACCAGCGACATCTGAAAATTGTAGGTTCTAAAGCCATGATGTGCAAACAGGTATTGTGAGCACACAGCCTGATAATGGAAACTTGTAAAACCCGAGCAAAATGATATAAACAGTAATGACAGAGATTTTCCGTGATTGACTTTTTTAGCCGAGTTCATATTTTATAGTGTTATGTAGAAATTGGGTTTTGCAAGGCCAGGCCAAAAGCGTTTAATGACGCCTCTGACAACAAAGCACCCAGCCGTGAAAAATTATTTTAAAAAAGGTTTAGTACGCTCTCAAAATTAGTAGTAACATCTTAAAGGACAAGGCTCATTTGCGCACTTGCAGGAACAATAATGAACTTTTAAGAATATTTTTTTCCGCAATGGTGTTGCATTTGCACGCATAGGTGAACGTAGCATATATACGAACACAGCTACGTAAAATGCAAGCCTGAAAAAGGTTGTTTACAAGGGCTTGTAAACATGAAACCCTTTACCGGCAAAGGGGCTGGTAAAGGGTTTCTGAAACACGGGTGGCTGGTTATTACCAGATTCTTTTTTCTCTCAGCGTGATAGGTTCGCTTGATTGTTTTTCCGGAATATCGTACAGGAACAGGAACTGGTTGTCGCCCACTTCGTCGGCAATGGTTTCCCAAGAGTCTCTCAGGTACGCGCCAATTTTTTCGGTGCCGTAGTGGTTCAACCCACCGATAATAAACACCGAGATGTCGTCTCCGAGGGTTAGTTTGGCAATAATACCATAGTCGGCACAATCGTCGTTCACCCATTTTTCTTCATACTCAACCCATTTATCAGCAAACTTGGCGTAGAAAATGTTTCTTTCGCTTTCGTCTTTGTATTCAATTTTCTTAGGTCTGGTAGATTTCCGCACCAGCTCAAACGGCAACGAGTTGTCGGAGTTGATGATGTACTCAGCTACAGTTGGCGGGTTCTGGTCGCTGCCAAAAATACCGATGGCTACGTATACACCCGGTTTTCTGGTTTTTATTAATTCTTTTACGTTTTTGTATTTTTCGCCTACGCCAATATACACCGGCAGGGGTATAATACCCAGGGTTTCGTAGAAGGCCTCTCTGATAGCCACCGCCGTTTTAATATCGGTTTTGGGCACACCGGGGTAGAAATCGTCGTTGTCGGTATCAATAAATTTGTATTTAAGTATAGTGGCAATGTTGTTTCTGTTAATGGTGTTGGCATTAAACAGGTTGCTGAACTTGGCACGTCTTTCTTTAATGGCGCGGGCGTCGTTGTCGCGAGACTCCTGGCTTTTGCTGTACGCATTAAAGATATTTACCAGATTAGCCAGGGTTTTAGGGTCGGTGGTTTCGTAGCTGAAAATACCGCCGTTTTTGCCCAGGGCATCTATATTGGTAAGGGTTATTAAGGCTTTAGACGGTGTTGTGCCTGTGATAGACTTGGTGAGCACAAACTGAAACGGTATGCTGTCAAACTCATGTATGTTTTCGCGCAGGTAGCCCCAGTCAACCAGTTTGTCTATCTGGCTCAGGTTATTGGCATATAAAAACTCTTTCAGTTCTTCACGTTTTTCTTCAATGGTTTCGCCAAAGCCCAGGTTAATACCCTTGGCAAATGCATAATATACGTTGCCGTCTTCCACGTTCAGGCTTACACTTCCGGTGCTGAGCGCCTCTTCGCCAAACTGGTCGTAGTAAATAATATCGGCTCTTTCCAATCCTTTTTCAAGGTATTTTTCGTACTGGCTAAACTCAATGTCGTCTTTTTTGGTGTTCAGAATAGCCATGTGTATGGAGTCTGACTTCTGGCGGTAGCGTGTTACCAGTTTCTCAATCAGGTCGTTTATTTCAGTATTTTGCTTGTCTATTTTTCTGTAATACTTGTGGTAGTCAAGCTGGCTTAATTTGCTGATATCGGTATTACCCTGTGCAAACGAGTTCAGCACTACTTCCATATTATGGCTGGTCATGTAGTTGAGGTCGGCCGAGTAGCTCATGATATACAACTCGCTTTCTTCTTCGTTTTCAAGGCTCAACGCCAGAATGCTTTTCAGCGAGTCTAGTCTTTCTCTGAGCGTATATTTAGGCTGTACAGCCGTAAAGTTCTTTACTATTGCGTTTGTTTTTTCGAGCAGATTATGGCTCTTGTCGTAAATGGTAGCAAAACTTGCTTCTTTTTCTTTGCGGTTTTCGCCGTCAACCATCAGCGCAATAATAATACCGAAAAGAATACCTAAAAACCCGATGATGATACCGGCCAGGTCCATGTGCAGCAGTAACTCATATAAGGCGCCCGGCACAAATTGCTGCACATTACCGCCTGTGGTAGTAATGGTAGAACTGTCAATAAACAACTGTTTGAAGAATATAAACATGATTTTTAGCACAAACGCCGAGAAAAACAGATACAGCAGCGTATAGGTAATAATCATGATTCCTTTGAAATCCTTGTTCTCGTCTGATGAGTATTTATCAAGCAGTTTGTTGAAATTGGCATTGCTGATTCTTTTAATGGGCCACGAAAGCACCCTCAGCATGGCGTTTTTCTTAGTGAAAAATAGCAGTAAATAGAGCAGGAATAGGATAAAGAAAACGGAAAAATAGAGAAATGATGCGGAAATGGTGATTTCGCGGAAAATAGGTTGCATAAAGACTAATTGTTTGGTTAAATAAGTTTCAGTTTGATCGCTTTTTGTTTTGTATGTTGAAAAAACTCACGAAACACAGGTTTGCTTTTGCCCGGCTTATAATAACACGGGCGGGTACTTGTTATTAAATATCAAACTGAGGGTTGCCTTTTGCGCCTGAAAAAAAAGCCATAGTGCAAAGCGTCAAATCCATAGGAGTTTCAATAGTTAAAAAACACGTAACGGGGTGCAAATATCGCTTTACACGGCGCCCGGGCAGTATTGGGGAGCCTGCCAGCGGGTAGATAATAGATTAGTACGGCCTAAGGCCTGGTAGTCAGCGGGTTTGGTTCTTAAAGGTTGAATACCGGTGGCCCAAAAGGCCTTTTTCTTTTTTAAGTCTTATACTGCTTCGTTTGTTTCAACCCACAAAAGTAATTATTAAAGCGCAAAAATATTAACGATAAATAAAGTATTTCTATCAACAACAGGCTTCTAATAGTGTATAGAGATGCATTAAAGGCCGATTATCAATCTTTTATGGCTGGTGGTAAGGCTGGCTGGCACATTAAAAAAAACAGATTCCCGCAGTGTGGCTGGCACTTATGGCTGGTCATTAACGGTGGGCTGTTTTGTTGTGTTGTAAAGTGGCAGACTGTTAAAAATGCCTATTCAAAGTTAAAGTGTGGTATTTGAAAAAGCAAGTCATATTTCTACTATTTTTAGAATTTATTGTAAGCATTTTAGAATATCCGATTAAAATTGAGCCAGTTTGAGTGGTTTTTTTGATTATACGGTGCTATTGCAGTAAAAATTGCAGATTTAGCTATATCAATACAAGGCAGCATGGGCATAACGCCTTGCGCGGCAGAGACAAAAGCTGTGTGAAAACCCCGGCCACAGGCCGTACCAAAAAGCGAGCCGGGACCTTCACCCGGCTCTGGTTTTACGCTACAAAATTACAGCAAACGGGCGGGGAACGGAACGGGGTTCTGCATCCTACCCATGCAGAATGCCGCCGTCCCAGAACCAGTTGCCCTGTGCTGTCTGATACCATACCGGGTTATTATTGATGGCCTCGCCTTTTTCTGTTCTGGCTGTGTAAGCCAGCACTGTACGTGCGGCTACGGTTTCTACCACCGCGGCTCTTCTGTTGGGCTGGGTGCGTATGTTTAGCCGCACTGAAGTGGTAAGCTGCCCGGTTTCAGTAGGGGTGGTGTCGGCCTCTGGCTGGGTTTCTCCGGTGCATTCGCGGTATTCTTCCACTACGTCTTTCAGCAGTTGCTCGTAGGTGCGCCTGCTGTGAGCAAGGCCCGTGAGGGGGTCTGTCTTACGGCCGGGGTCCAGAAAAAAGTGTCCCACAATATCTTTGGCCGGGTCTAGCTGAAACTCATAACATAACTTTGCCAGCACCCACACAAACTTGTTGTAGGCTTTGTCGGCATCTATTTTGTCGCCGTAGCAATATTCTACGCCAATGGCGGCATCGTTGGCGTTTACGCCAAACAGTTCGTTGTCTTTGGGGCGGTCATATAGCACATGCCAGGCTTTTTCGGGCGGGGCTGTCAGAGCGGGAATACATTCCAGTATCTGGCGGTCGTCAACAAAAATATGGGCCGAGGCCGTTTTTTTAGGCGGTACCGTTTGGGCGGTGTTAGTATAATAGCTGATGTTGCCAGCCGCGGTAGAGTCCGGGTTGCCGGTGTCATGTGCCACCAGGAACCTGACCTTGGCTATGGCCAGACCCGACCGCCTGCGCGACGGCTTGGGCAGGTAGCTGGCGCCAATGCTGAATTTTTCTGTAAATGCCATTTGGTTATTGGTTTAGCCTACGGGTTGTTCTTCCAGATTGGGTTGCGTACCGGCCGCACCGGCGCTTGCGGCCGTGCCTTTGTTTTCGGTAACTTTCAACGCTACATAAGTGGCCGAACTCACACCCAGCAGAATCAGGTTATTGGGCTCAATGTCAGGTATTATCAGGTTGATGTTGTTTTGTGGCGGCGTGGTGAGGTTGTTGACCACCTTCAGAATAAACCAGATACCAAAGGCCAGGTTAAAAACCACTGTCTGGAAGCGGTGGATGCTAACGCCTGTCTGGTCTGACAGGATATCTACCACAAAGTTGGTTCCGTTTGTATCCTGATGCCGCTGGATGTTCGGGTCGCTTTCATCGGCTGCGTCTATAACCCGTGCCGATGCAATGGTGGCCGCACTGATGCCCAGCAGAATAACCGTCGACTCCCAGAGTTCGGGGGCATTGTTGTGGGTAATCATAATAGATGTGAAGGCCGACATGATGATAACCGTCCACCAGGCCAGTTGCACCCGCGACCAGCTGTACGGCTGCTTCTCGGCCGTGCTCTGGTCTTTCAGCATACAATATTTGTGATTGCAGTAGGCTACGCAGAACGTAAGCACCGCGAAAATGAGCCAATACCAAAGAACAGGTTTCATATTTATGAATGTTTAGTTTTTTGCCCAGATGGGTGATGTATAGATGCGGTCGCCGTCTTGCTGCACAATTTCAACATAGTAATAAAAGGCATTGCCCGGTGCCAGTGTTACGGTTTTGCTCAGGGTGTCGGTGGTGCTTCTGGCAAGCACGGTGGGCATTTGCCCTGTACCCGGCTTGCCATACAGCACCTTTATGCTTTTAATGGTATCGGTTGTGTCGGGGTCTGTTACGGTTACCGTCAGTTGCAGTGTCCGCTTGTTTTTACTGTAGCTACCCAGCGGCATGCCATTCAGGGTGAAATCAACCTTTGCGTTCCAGTCTTCAGTAGCATAAAACCGATTGGCCTTGTAGGCGGCAATGATGCTGTCGCGGTGCAGGGTTTGAGCCAGCACGGCTGTTCTTGTGGCCGACATCCGCCCGAAGGTGGTATTGTGGTTGTCGTGGTCTATGGTGGGGCCTACAATATAGCCTTTTGACAGCAGCGTTTTATAGTAGCTGTAAAACCGGGGCGAGGGCTTGTCTGAATAATCTGTTTTTTTTGAAAACGCCGGGCCGCTGCTGATGGCCACGCCACAAATGGCCTGGTCGGCCGTCAGGTTATAGCCTTGCGCGGCCAGGTCTGAAAAATGAGTGGGCTCCGGGTGTGCCAGCGTGGCAAAAACATGGGGGTTGGCGGCCAGGATTCGGAACAGTGAGGCGTAGTCTGACTTGGCCGAGTAAATGTCATAATTGTTGCGCTCCCAGCCAATGAGCTTGTCTGAGCCATAAATAACAATATGCCCGCCTTTGCTGATAACGCCGTACTCCATGCCATAGAGGCACACAAAGCGGCCGTTTTCGTTCAGTGCGTCGGCATCGGCCAGGCCTTTGGCGTAGCTGGCAAGCTGCATACCTGCCTGGCTGTGGTTATGCTCTGAGATACCGAGGAAATCGAGATGGGCAGATTCCCGCGCAAAGCGGAACGCATCTGCCGGGGTCTTCACACCGGTTTCGGCGCCGTCTTTACAGCCGTCTGAATAAGACGTATGCGCATGAATATTGCCATAATATACGTTGTAGCGTTGCGCCAAAAGTGGTTGCCAGCCCAGCACAAGGCCGCACAGATACAAAAGTGTCAGTCGGGTAATCATGGTTTTGCAGGTTAGTTTAAGGCAATGGGTAAAGAGCGAGAGCAACACAGCGCACAGCTACAACCAGTGGTTTACTCTGGCTTTAGGCTGCACAAAATGATAAAGAATCTGGCGGTAAAGCAAGATGAATTTATTTAATGGCAACTGATTTTTAAACGCCCCGGAACGTCGTAAAAACGGTTATGTTTTTTTGCTGATTACAGATAAAAACAGCAGGTTATAGCTGATGGGGTTTGGGCTGCAACTGCGTAATTTTACGTATCTTTACTACCGTTCAAGTGCCTGAGAATTATATGTATATACATGATTTGCTACCTTTTGATAAGTTATTGTTTTTTTTGCGCCTCGCTACTTTCTGAATCTTTAATTTTGCATCAATTAACCCGGTGAAACACACCAACCAATTCTAGTGACTTTTTAAATTTACACTACCTTATGAGACGTAGTCTTTTTTTATTTCTGCTGCTGGGACCCCCGGTATTAGGGGGATATTTAATGGGTTTTTTGAATATTGGATTCTCTAAACCTGTTATCCTTGGATTCTTAATCTACATAACCGTAGTTATTTTATTGCGGATTTTGTACAAGAAAAGTTCGTATGTTCAGAAGCTTTTTATGTCTAAAGAAAAGCTTGAAAGATTGAAAGCCGGCATTGATGACCAGTACTACGATTACCGCTAGGTAATTGCCGCCTGCAGTTCATTTTTTGCCGTGTCACAAAAAGCCGCCTGTATGTGCGGCTTTTTGCGTTTATCAGCAGGCGCTCTAAGGATTGTCTGTTTGTGCTTCGTCTGTTTGGTCTGTTTTCTCTTCTTCTTCTTCTTCTTCTTCTTTTGTGTCGGTGTCCGGCTCAGCTTCTTCGGCATCTTTGGCAGCGGCAGCATCACAAACGGGTATATATTGTGTTAGGCTGGTCTGGCTGCTGCCCACTACCAGGGTGGCTGTAAACTGGTATATCAGGCCATCTTTGGGGGCATCAAAATCTACATCTAATGGGGTTGCCGTAACAGAGGGTACAGGTTTTACCTGTTTTGCGCTATTGCCTCTTACCAGCGTAATGGTGCCGGGCTGGCCGCTATTGTCGGTGTCGGCCACGGTTACAATTACCTTGCATTGAGCCGTTGAAAAGTTTATGTCTATGGTAAGTGCCATTGTTTTAGAATTTTGAATTGGCCTGCGCCGTTTGGAATGCTTTGAGGATGTCGCCGAAATAGTTGATATTGATAGATAAACCCATTGTGCTGTATTTATCTTTACTGTTTAACGCTACCCCATAGGTAAACTTAAACAGTTGGTTAAACCTGAGCGTGCCACCTGCATAAATAATGGGCGTTAGTTTTACGTCTTTGTTACCCATTATACCCACGCCCAGCGTTGGCTGTATCAGGTAAGCGATGGCCCTGTGGAAACGCTGGAAACTTTTGGCAGGCGCGGCTGTAACGTAATCTTTCAGCGATACATCGGGCGGTATTCGGGCAAACAAATAGGGGCTTATGGTAAAAAACATACCAAAGTTTCTTTTAACGGAGTCTGGCCTTGAGTTGCCGAGAAACGTCATGGCCGGGGTAATGTCAAAAGAGGCGTAGTACATGATTTCGCTTACAATAACCGACACATCCAGCGTTTGAGCGGCCGTAATCTCTTTGGCTACCAGGTTTTTAAGCCCCTCGCTGAAAATCTTATCTGTTTCAGTATCCATCACTTTCTTAAGCGAATCAGCCTTGGGGGCAAACCCAGGGTGGGCCAGCCTTAATGAGGTATTCAGCAAATTGAGGTAATCTGACGTGGCCGACAGCGGCGTAAATATTTCTACAAAGTTATCTTTCAGTTTTTTATCGCCCACGTAGTAAATATTCAGGTCGTTCGGTAGCGTTTCCTGAAACGCCTTCAGCACAGTGGCTTTAAACTCGTCGGGCGTTAAGCCGACGTTGTTGCTTTTGTAAATGGCGCTCAGCGACCCGGCGGCTTTAGGGAGGCCTTCGGCTATCTGATTTCTGATAAGGTCTTTCTGTGCATCATCCTGTGTTTTTTCAACGTATATCTCCAGCCCTACGGTTTCGCGGGGTAGAAACGGGCCAATCAATGCCCTGTAGCCGGTGGTGGTAGGGGCGGCTTTTACCTCAGTGGCCTGTGCCTGAGATGAGGCATACACCAGCATCGAAATTTTTTCGGGGTTTTGCAGGGGCTTTTTCAGTTCTCCCTCAAGTAGTATCTTCTGATTGGGCAGCATCTGGCTGTTTTCTTCTTTGCCGTTTTTATCAACCGTTTGTCCGTACTGATTCAGCCGGATACGGTTCTTTTGGGCATACAACAGACTACCGGAAAGTAGAAAAATGAGGAGGAGAATTTTTTTCATGAGTACAGCTTTTAAGAGGGTAAGTACAAAGAAAATATTAATTAAAATTAAAGATTGAAACCACGAAGTAACACAAAGTTGAAAATATGGAGTTTCACGGAGGATTTTTCTCTAAACTTCGTGAAACGCTGTGCTAAACTCAGAGCCACTCCGTGGTAAAATATTGGTAGTTAATTTTTTATAAGTACATAATGTAAATGCACCACTAATATATAGCTGCTGCGTATAGGCTTTATAGTTATTTTATTTACAGGCAAATTATTCTATTTATCGGTTGATTTGGGTAGGTGCCTTGTGCTGTTTTTGGGTAAAAAATTATTAAGCGGTAGTAAATGCGTAAAAATACGGTACCGTAAAATAAGTAAGTGTTCCTGTCAATAAAACTAATTGAAATTGCATTTACATTGCACATGGTTTTTTTAACAACCTAAATCGATAGTCAAGAAAATGAAAAAATTACTGCTATTTACCTGCCTGTTATTGGCCGTTATGGCCATGAGCTGCACCAACAAAGGTGAGGATGGAAAAGATTCTACCATTGCCGGGCCAGATACCAAGAAGTATATCCGGAAAAACGCGTATTCGCCTGATGCCGCCAAAGACCTTGAAGCCCTGGATAAAGCCCTGGCCATTATGAGAAAAGCCGACTGCTCAGACCCCACCAGCTGGTATTACCAGGGGGCTATTCACTGGATACCCGATACCATTACGGGCCAGAACAAGTTGTGTAGCAGTTATCAGAATGTATTGCAGCTCAAAGCAGGCTGGGACAACTGTACGCACCTGGGCCAGGGTGAGCTGATACATTTTCTGGTTTGGCACCGCATGTACATTTACTATTTTGAAAAAATTGTGCGCAAATTGTCTGGCTATCAGGATTTCGCCCTGCCTTACTGGGGCTATACCGATACCACCAACATTACCCAAAACCGCACCATGCCGCCTATATGGCGTAATACCAGCAACAGCCTTTACACCGTTGAGCGGCTGGACAGCCTCAATAACGGCGACCCGATATCGGGTAAAACCGTACGCCGCCTTGACCTGACCAAGCTGAACCAATACCGTACCTATGCACTTTACAACGAAAATATGAACACGGCACCGCACGGAGCCATGCACAATTACATAGGCTTTGGTAACGACACCACCGGTAAATCGCAGTATTCGGTTATTTATCAGAATACCGCTTACGGTATGATGGCTGACGTTTCAACGGCCGCTTTTGACCCGATTTTCTGGGCGCATCACTCTAATATTGACCGCCTGTGGCAGCAATGGACTAACTCGCCCAACGGGCAGGATGTTATGCTTGAAGAACTGAAAAAAGTAGCCTGGCCTTATGTTTTCTTTAATGAAAACGGCGAAAAAATTACTTATACCATTGAAGAGGTGGTGAAGATTATCTATAACCTGGATTACGACTATGATGATGCCATTGTGAAACCTAAAAATGCACCTAAAGAGAATTTGAAAATGCTGGCGGCCTCTGTAAGCAAGGAAGATACCCTTGGTAATACCAGCAAGCCCGTAAAGCTGGTTAACCCAATGACCAAACTGATTATACAGCGTGACCCTAAACAAAGTCTGAACTGGATGCAAAAGAACGTAAAACCCAAGGATGTGCTGGTGATGTCGGTGAAGGTATCATTTACCAAGGCGCCGAAGTCTGACTATGAGATTTACCTGAACCTGCCGCCTAAAGAGACACCTACGCCGGGTAATAAATATTATGTGGGTTCTATGACGTTCTTCGGGGCAGACCACAAGCACTCTAAAAGCGCGGCGCATGGCCATAAGGCAGGTAACAAGATATACAAAACCTTTAATTATGAAATCACCAATGAATCTGCTCATACAAAAGCGCTTGATAAGAAGACTTTTGATTTGTCGATTCTTAAATTTAACGGCTCAAAGGCTGAAGATATTCAGGTTGAGAGCGTTTCGGTGGTGAAACAATAAGAGGGCGAGCCTAAGTTTACAGACACAGCCACGGCATAAAAGGGCTGTGTCTGTAATATACCCGGCAATTTATGGCCGGTTTATGCGGTATCTGCCATGTATTTGCATTGGGCAGAAATTTAAATTTGTGTTTCTATGTCGTCAGACTGCTGTTACTTTAAAAAATGCTGCTGCTGTGGCGCAACACACTTTCAACAACCGCCTATTACCCGTTTGAAATCAGGTAGCTGATTTATTTCCTGATACTGCCATTGTTTCAGTAGTTCGCCCTGTAAACCAAAAACGGGGTCGGTTTCAGGAAGCGGCACACGGCTGATGTTTTCAATCGCCTGTGCGCGTTCGTCGTCATTGCCAATGAGCAGATCCCAATCCATACCCTTAGGGTAGCCGCCTACCACTGTATAATTCAGGTGCTCAGACACCGCCGAATGGCCGGTGCCGGCCGGTAGAATAACCACGTCGCCGGCTTCCAGAGCCAACGACAAGCCATTGCGGCCACCTATGCGCAGGGTCAGGGAGCCATCGCCTATGCCGAGTACCTCATGCGTAATGCTATGGAAATGATCATAGCCATAAACGGTGTCGCGCCAGTTGTTGGTCCAGCCGTTGGTTTTAAAGGTGTCTTCCAGCCATTCGGTTTTGTTGGTGGCCTGCGTTACCTGGCGATACACAATAACGGGCAGCTCGCTGTTAGGCATGGTGCCGTCGTCAAGGAAATAATATTTTTCAAACAGATAGTTCATTTTGCTGTATTTTGTTACAGGGCAATCAATAAAATAATCGTGCCAGTTGCTGCTAAAATGAAAAAATATCAGGTACACAGGCAACAAAAAAACTCTGCCTGTGGCTCTTATTAACAAAGAGCAACAAACAGAGTTTTGATGGCCGGCTTTGAAAACCAGTTTCAGGCCAGACTAAAGTTTATATCAACCCTGACCTTGGTCATGGCATTTTTGGAAACCTGCAGTAAGGATGCTTTGCAAGGTTGACATTTGAGAGTTATAATTAACGGTGATGTTCGCTAAGTCTGCATCTCTTGCGGCTGCTGCGTTGGCAATGCTGGCTGTAACTAAAGTAGCACAGGCGTTCAATTCTGCTGTTTGCAGATTAGAAAGTGCATTCAGGTTAGTTACATAAGCTGAATAATAAAGTAATACCAACAAATTGTAATTACTTTCACCCAAAATTGCTTTGGCTGAAAGCAATGCTGCAAGACCCGCGTTAAGTTCTGTAGCGGCACCAGTTTTTAAGGTGGCATATTTGCCAGGTATTGCCGAAGAACAAGAAGCTCCTGAGGCGTTGGCAGCTGTAACAGCAGTAGTGTAAGTATTAGTTACAGAGGCAACCTGTGTAGCTCTGGCTGCATCAATTTCAGCTTTTTTAGTGTTATAAGCTGCCTGTGCTGCATCAGTACAAGGGCTGGTGATAGCTGCTACCGAGTAGTTAGGGAAAGTGATTAAAGGCTGGTTTTTGTCGAATGTTGACTCTTTAACCGCACCAGTAACGACTTTTCCATCTACCGTAGGAAGCGTAACTTTTGGCAAGTACGCTGCAAAAGCAGGGTTTGAGGCAATTGCATTTACTTTAATGCTCAAATCTGCAGGCAAAGCGCCCGTGGTTTGAAGATTGCTTATTACCGCTGGCGTAAAAGCAGCTACTAATTCGGCAGCCTCAGTGGCAGAAACAATTTTCTGCATGTTTGTGGTTGCTGAAACAATTGCTGGTGCTGAAGGACCCGCTGCAGCTGCTGTAGCAACGCCAGAAACTGCCGTTGATGTTTGAATTGAAGCGGCAGTTGTGGTAGCGGCTTTAGGCGTAGTTGGCGTAACGTCCGGCAACTTTACGCCCTTGAAGTCTTCCTCAAACTTCGGAATCTCCGGTTCTGATGGTGTTGGCTTACAGTTATACAAGCCGACAGCTAGTGTCAGAATCAGGCTCAGGCTTAAGAATTTGAAATGGTTTCTTGGTTTCATTTTTTTTTACTTTGGATGCGTAATAATTTAACTATATCTGAATTGGTTTTTTGCAAATTTAAATTTTCTAGTTTGTTTGGATTTGAGTGGGGAGGACGGCATACGCACAAGTTTTTCAATCAGAGGGTTTTTACCCTCCCGCCTTTACCCGTTATATTTCTTAATAGAGCAACCCGGCCTTTAATTTTTTCGGTATGCAATACATTCTAAAACGCCCGGTGAAAGCTGAAAACCCGTTCAAGCAAAAGACATACCAATGATAAAACGAGGTTCAGAAAGAATGCAGTAAATATTAGAATCCTGACATTATGAAATCTTCTATCTGATTTCAGGCACTAAAATATTGTAAAAAAAACTAATTATCAAGCGGTAACAGATTTATTTATGTAAAAAAACGCAAAAAATAACACAACTAACCATAATGCCCGGTTGTTGATTGCTAACGTTATATTTTTCCTTATTTCAGTCCAATAATTTATTAAGCGGTACCTTTACAGATGGGTGGTGGCGTCTGTTTTGTCGATACTTTTTGCCGGTTTGTCTTTCAGGGTTTTGCCTGAAGACCACCTGAGGCAGGCTTAAAAAATTATCAGGCGGATACATTTGGTGAGATTAAAATTTTTTACCCGAAACGAAAAAAAAATTATATGTTTCAACAGGTATCAATGGCATGAAATCTGCATCTAAAGTAAATAACTAATTAATAACTGCTTGCCGGATTTAAACTGCTCCGGCCTTTTGACTTTTTAAAACGTAAAAATCTATGCGACGCCGTCACTACTTCTTTTTATTGCTTGCTCCTCTTGTGGCAGGGGTTTACATGGTAGGCTATTTTAACATCCCTGTTTCGAAACGCCTGTTTATCGGGCTGGCGGCTTACATGGTGTTTGTAACTATTTTAAGGATTCTTTTCAGACGAAGTTCCCCTGTCAGGAAGTTCTTCGGCTCAAAAGAAGATACGAGCTTATTTAAATAAGCAGTTCTGAAACCGGCGCCCTTATGGCCGGTGTATATGCGATTTACGAGACTGAGACTCGCTGTGGCCTTTTTACAAACGCCCACAGAAGGTTTTGCGGGCGTAGCTTTGCCCAAAAATGCTTCTGTTTACAGGTTAAGCGCATGGTGGTACTGGTATTAGCCAAAGCAGAACAGACCCTGATGGGCCTTGCAGATGGGTTTATTGCCTAAAACCACGCGTATGTATGGCCTGGGTTAGATTCTGACGTATTATAGGGGCTATTGCAGGTTGGTGCCGTCTGACGGGTGCAGGCGCCTGAAAACCAGGCTGGCCAGTATGCTGATAAGGCCCATCACTACAAACGTGTAGCGGAAAGCGTTATGGGCGTTGTTGTGGGTAAGGGTGGTGTTAAACTGAAAATATTTCAGTACCACCAACCCGGTTGAAATACCAAAACCAATGGCCAGCTGCTGATTAACCGCCAATAGCGAGTTGCCACTGCTGGTGTGATGCTGGCGGAGGTCGGCAAGGGCTATGCTGTTCATAGAAGTAAACTGGATGGAGTTGAAGAACCCCAGAGAAAAAATAATGGGTACAAACCAGTAAAGGTTGGTATGTATGCCCGGTATAGCCAGGGCGCATATCAGCAGGCCTATAATGGTGGTGTTTACTACCAGCGTGTTGCGGTAGCCGAACCGGGACAGGATATTGATAACGCGCGACTTGGCAAAAATGGCCATAAGCGCCATAGGCGCCAGCATCCAGCCTGACACAATGGCCGACTGCCCGTAAATGGTCTGTATCATGAGCGGAAGCAACAGTGGTACCGCGCTGATACCCAGCCGCGTGGCAAAATTACCCAGTATGCCTACTCTGAATGTGCGTACCATAAACAGGTTGAGCGGAAAGAGCGGATTGGCCGACCGCCGGGCATAGGCAAAGTACAGCACAAACAGCAGTATGCCTATAATAAAGATAGTAAGCACCAGGGTAAGATTCTGGATGTCGCCCAGGAGTTCTATCGACAGCGAGAGCAGGAGCGAAGCCAGCGAGAAATAGAGGAAGCCGCGTAAATCGAACTTTGGCGATTCGGAGCGGTAGTCGGGCATATAATTAAGCGCCAGCACTATGCCCAGCACACCAATGGGTATATTAATGAGGAATATCCAGTGCCATGAAAGGTACACCGACACATACCCACCCACCAGCGGGCCCATTACCGGGCCTATCAGCGCAGACACAATGGCAAAGTTCATGGCCTGCACCATTTCTTTGCTGTTAAAAGTCTTGATAAGCGCCAGCTTGCCCACAGGCGTAAGCAAACTTCCACCCGCCCCCTGAATAATACGCGCAATAATAAGGTGCATAAGCGTTTGCGACAAGGCACAAAGCAAAGACCCCACACTGAAAACCACCAGCGCCAGCAGAAATATTTTTCTGGTACCGAACCTGTCGGCCAGAAAACCGCTCACGGGCATCAGCACGGCAAGCGTGAGTACATAGCTTACAATGGCATAATGCATATTGATGGCCGACTGATGCAGGTCTTGTGCAATGGCCGGCAGGGCAGTGTTGAGAACGGTGGAGTCTAGCATTTGCATAAAAATAGCAATGGCCAGGGTAATGGGTAATCTTTCTTTAATAAGGCTCTGGTTTGCCATCATGCAGTGGTTTGGATGGCGGTATCAAAAATATAAGTATTTGCGGCGGCTCACAAATATTATTATAACTCGTAGTGCATTTAAGATGAATACACAAATAGACCTCAAATTAGCACTAATCAAAGATTGTTGAATTTAATCAGTTAACCTTCCATTCAAACGGAATCCCATAGGGATGGGATATCAGTAGACGTAGATTTGGCTTATAGCTGCGTATCCCGTCAGGGATAATATATTTATTGTTGAGTAGTTAATATATCGTCCCGATGGGACTTTATACGTGTATCAGCCATATTTTCTACCGATATATCATCCCTACGGGATACCCAATCTTTCAAAAAACGCAGAATCAATCTAAAAGCAATCCAAAGCAAGTGCAGATTCATTGCTGCATCAAATGACTTGAAGATGTTGAACTGAATGGTTCAATCAAACCCTTTAGAATATTTATTGGCAGCTTATATTCTCCGATTCCAGATGCACTACGGGTTATTATAACCAAAAGAGTATGCCATGGGTAGGGGGGTGGGGTTTGTCTTCGGCAGGGGTTTAATTTTTCTCAAACAAATAAACCTTACCGTTGGCAGGGTTGATGAATTTCTGTCCGGTAAAGCCTCTGGAAGTAAGTTTTTTTTGCAGCAGCATCATGATGAAGCCGTGGCTTACTATTAAGATTTCTTTTTCGGTATTTTGTTCGACGTTATCAAGAAAAGCGTCCAGTTTTTTTTCTACTTCGGCAGTAATAACGTTGGCAGAAAGGGTTTTTCTTTTGATGAGTAAAGCCCAGATAAGTATGGGTAGACGCAGTTTTTTATTCAGCAGGTTAATTACATTTATTTCTCGTAGTTCGTCTTGAAACGTAATATCGCCGGTATAAATATGGCTGGCGGTTTGGCAGGCACGGCTCATAGAACTGGCATAGCAAAGTTTCCAATCGATGCCGCCCATGTCAACCGGATTAATGATGAGGTCGGCCTTGTCATATCCTTCAAACCATTCTACCAGGGCGCCATGCCCAATTAGAAAACCGCCGGGGAGTTTATGCTTAACTTTAAAATGGCGTACGAGTCCTAATTTCAATGTTGAAAGTTTTTAACCTTGCAAAGATAGTGCTTTCAGTGCATTATGGTACAGACAGGAGTTCAGAAAACAGCCGACCTGCCGACTGACTGGATAATCAGCCGGGCAGGAGGTGGGGTTCAGAATTCTGGACCATAAGGCAAGGTAAATTAAATCTGAAACAGATGCTTATTGATAAACCCACCCATTAAAAATACACAAGCATCAGCCTTAGATGTGCGGCTAATGTTTATTTTTGTGCCATGCACAAGCAACTGATTGACATAATTACTGCACAGGTGGGGCTTACAGACACCGACAGACAATTGTGCCTGCAATACTTTGAACCCGTGCCGTATGCCAGAAATACCGTTCTGGAAGAACAGGGCAAAATACCGGGGCATCTGTATTTTGTGGTGTCGGGCTTTGTGCGTTTGTATCATTATAATGATAAGGGCGACGAAGTAACCACGCACATCAACTGTCCGCCCGGATTTATTACTTCTTATGCCCATTTTATTAATCAGACTATTGCCAGCGATACCCTGGAATGTATAACAGCCTGCGAGCTGCTGCGCATAACCAAAAAAGGGCTGGACCACCTCATTGACCAGAGCCGGGCTTTCCGGGATTTCAGCATTCAGGTGTTTCAGCAGTCGCTGGCCTATAACGAAAACCGCGCCAGAGACCTGGCCACCCTCAGCGCCGAGCAGCGGTATCTGAAGCTGATGGCCGGGCAGCCAGAGGTTATCCGCCATGTGCCGGTGCAGTATATTGCCTCTTTTCTGGGTATGAACCCCAAAAGCCTCAGCCGTATCCGGAAGCAGATCATTAGGTAACATTTGTGAAGTGGTTTTACCTGGGCCGGGCATAATTTTGCTCCATCATTTAAAATCAATATTCATGAAAAATAAAAATCTGGTGCTGGTGTCTGGCGCTAACGGGCATCTGGGCAATAATCTGGTAAGGTTACTATTAAAAGAAGGATACGCGGTTCGGGCTACGGTGCGCAACCTAAACAACCGCGAGAGCTTTAAGGGGCTGGCCTGCGAGGTAGTGCAGGCCGATATTACCGACAAGGCATCGTTCATAGCCGCCTTGCAGGGGGTAGATACCTTCTATGCCGTAGGTGCCGCCTTTAAACTATGGGCCAAAGACCCTAAAAAAGAAATTTATGACGTAAACATGGCCGGTACGCGCAACACCATTGAGGCGGCCGCCGTGGCCGGGGTAAAAAAGATAGTATATGTGAGCTCGATAGCCGCGCTGGATTACCGCCGGCTGCCTACCCGGGAGAGCAACGGCTACAACCCGGACCGGCGCGATATGTACTATAACTCAAAGAATGATGGTGAAAAACTGGCTTTTGAACTGGCCAAAAACCTGGGTGTGCCGCTGGTGGCCGTTATGCCCGGCGCCATGATTGGCAGCGAGGCTTTTCTGCCCCTGAATGTGTCTTACGGCATACTGAGGCTGATACTGAACCGGCAGATACCGGTAGACACGGGCATTACCCTGAACTGGGTAGATGTAAAAGATGTGGCCGAAGGCTGCCTGCTGGCTGCGCTACATGGCAAACCCGGCGAACGATACATACTGGCTAACGAAAAAAGCATGACCATTACTGATACCACCCGGCTGGCGCAGAGGCTGTATCCTGAACTGAAAATCAAGATTCCGGGGGCGGTTCCGAAAATAGGGTTGTTTGCCATTGCCGGACTGATGGAGCTGTCGGCCAGACTGAGTGGTAAACCGCCTGTACTGACACGGAAAGACATTGCGATGTTTTCTGGACTGCAACAGGATTTTGATATATCGAAGTCGAGAAACGAACTGGGCTTTAATCCTAAGAGTCCTGAGCAGGCCGTAACCGAAGCGCTGGCGTATCTGATGGTGCACCGCAATTTGCTGTAAGCAACCTATACCTTTACTGTTGGGCGTTGCTGCTGAGCCAGAGGCGCCCTCAGGCGGGTTTCTCAAACAAATAAACCTTGCCGTTGGCAGGGTTGTTGAATGGCTTCCTGCCAAAACCCGTGCAATTAGATTTTGGGTAGCAGCATAATCAGGAAATGTATCCGGTTTTCAGCCTATGCCGCTGGTGATTTACGCAGCCTTTCAGAGAACGGCTGCCACGGCAACTGACTGGATAATCTGGCGAAAAAAGGTGTTTGGATAAGTTGCAAATCACTCATTGATACTTAATTTAAAAACTTGTCAATGTCTTTCAAATTTATATCCTTTGCTATCACTTTGCCGTTTTTATCTAATATAATGTTGGCTGGTATGCCATAAATGCCATATTTGTTAGCAATTGTAAGGCCCTTGGTATCTTTTTTATCGATAAGCTGAGGCCAATGTAATTTGTCTTTTTTTACCGCCTCTATCCAGTTAGTTATATCCTCGTCAGTCGAAATACTGATAAACTCAATATTTTTAGATTTTAGTCTCTCATATATTTTCACTAACTCGGGGTGCTCTTTACGGCAAGGGCCGCACCAACTGGCCCAGAAGTTTAAAAGAACCTTTTTACCTGCCAACTGAGACAGGCTAAATTCTTTTCCTTGCATATCTTTCAATACAAAAGCCGGAGCCTGGTCATTAATCTGTAAGATTCCTATTTTATTCAACTTTTCAATCAATCGTTGTCCGGTCGGTGTTATCCTGATATCTTCACGCAGAGCTGAAAAAAGTTGAATCGATTTTGGTATTCCAATAGCGCCATACTGATATTCTAAATAATACAAACTCAGAAAACTATCGTTGTTTTCTTCTATAAAGCTAATAATATTTTTTACAGATTGGTTGTACAGTGAGTCAATGGCATTATTCACTAAAGTTATTTGAACCGAATCTTGTGGTTGTATTAAATTGTTTTTTTTAATGCTAAACTCAACCAATTTCATCCGGATTGGATTTGCGCTATGGGTATTAAAGTTCTGGTATAATTGATTTAGCGGTGAGTTCGTAAAACTGATTTTCCAAAGAGAATCTTTTTGTGTAGTTATGTTTATTGTACCTTTCTCTAAAAAAAAATCTACCCAGCTATCGCTGCCATTCACCGTCAGCCTCACCAATTTAGGTTCAGAAATAGACCCCGTCAGGCTGAACTGATTGCTTTTACATAGTGCGGAGTCTGATTTTGTATTTTTATTGACTTCCTCTATATAAACCCATCTATTATGGCAGTTATCTATTTTGCCGTTAAGCTGAAAACTCTGGGAAAGTGAGACAACAGGAAACAGAATGATTAAACTAACAAGGCAGAATGTTTTCATGGGTTTTATTGTGTATGGTTTGTTAAGCTACCGTTGCACTAAATTTAATTGCCTTTAACTTTGAAGTGGCGAAACCTATGCGACGAGTTGTCAGCTTTGTTATTTCAGTATGGTTATAAATTGTTCACCATTTGCATGGTTATACACCAGTTTATTGTTTAAAAACACCAAATCTGTAAAGATCAGCCCCTTTGTTTTCTTGAAATGCAACGTAAATACGTCCGTGTCGGTGTCGTTCGGGTATATTTTTATTGTGTTTTAATCACCCAAAGCCTCATCCGTATGCGAGCGCAATGTTACCGAATACATACTGCCCTGGCTGGCTTTGATTCAGCAGGTCTATGCTTGTGTTTTTTTTTAGCACCGCTATTTCAGTTTCAGTATCCTGATTCTCGCAACAATTCATGTTGATGTTTTCGTAAGACGACAGGAGGAGCAACAGGATACAAAATACGATTATCGGTTTCAAAGGCGGCAATACAGTAATGCAAAGGCATAATTAACTGAATATTTCAGGTTAGATAACAAAAACTTATTTATCGGTTGTGTTGATTGCAATTTATTAGGTATTATTATTGCAGATAGGCTTGGGGTATGCTGTTTGGTTTTAGTAGATGGTATTAAAAGTGTGTTCAGAGAATGCTCAACACTCCGACTGATTGGATAATCAGCCGAGCAGGAGCAGCTTTTTTGCAGGTGTATCTTCATTTTGTGATGAAGCTGCAAAAATGTGCTTAGGTTTTGGGTGAAGGCAATTAAACGAAAGAACGGACAGGCTGTTGATTGATGGCCTGTCCGTTTTATATAATCTATGGGGCTGTTTAAAAAAGATTTTATCCTGAATTAAACCTGGCGAAAACCGCACAGAAAGATTGGGGTTTTTGTTAAATACTATTTGGTATAGAACCTTTATCAGGCAGTATAATAGAAACGTTAACTCAGAAACCTGTGTGTGTCAATCAACCCTGGCCCTGATCGTGGCAGGTCTGGAAACTTTTGGTTAGCGTAGCTTGTAAATTTGCCAGGGCTGTTTTATAATTGTTTTCTATGGTTACAAAGTTAGTGTCTCTTGCAATTTCGGCAGCCCTTAATTTTTCTGTTTTTTCGGTATCACAGGCAGTGCTTGACACAACCGATAGCATATTAAAAGAATTTATCTGAGTAGTAAAGTTTACTATAAATAGTGTTTTAACCAATTGTGCTTCCGGGTTCGCCAGGGTATTCGCAGGGCTTTTTATGCGCGATGTTGGAGTTGTTATTGAGTTTATTAAAACCAATCGGGTATTAAACACATTTAAGGACGTGGCAATGGAACTAACAATCGTAGTCTGGAATGTTGAAAAACACTCGGTATTGTTTATTGAAGCTACGTTCTGATTGTAACTGTTGGTTACATTGGCTCGCTGTTGAATTCTGGCGTTGTCTATCACAGCTTTGGCACGGTTAAAAGCTGCCTGAGCAGAGTCTGTACATGGGCTGTTGATGGCCGCAATGGCGTAATCGGGAACGGTGAACAGCGGCTGATTATTTTTAAATGGTAGCTCTTTCACTATTCCGGTTACCGGTTTTCCGTTTACAGTGGGTAAGGTTAATGAAGGCAAATAGGCTGCAAATGCCGGATTAGCCGCAATTGCATCTATGGAAGCCTTTAAACTGGCAGGTATTGGCTCGCCTTTGGCCAGTTTATTGATAACGTCGTCAGTAAAGGCGGCGTTAATTTCAGCAGCTTTATCGGCCGAAACAATTTTCTCCATGTCGGTTGCAGCTGCGGTAATAGCCGGAGTAACGGTGCCGGCAGTGAGTTCGGCAGATAATGAAGTTACTGCCTTTGGTTCTTCTACCTTACCAGGCACTAACACCACCTCAGCAGGCTTCACAATGGTTATTTCAGGCAATTTAACGTTTTTGTACTCCTCGTCAAATTTCGGTATTTCAGGTTCTGATTTTTGAGGTGTGCAGTTGTATAACCCTGTTGCCAGTAACAAAGATAGACTCAGGCTTACAAATTGTAGGGAGTTTTTAGTTTTCATTTTTTATTAGTTTAAATTAGTTAAGAAAAATATATAAAGACGATAATACTCAATACAACTGAGGCCATTCTTAAAGTATTTTAGAATGGTAGGGGTACTTATATTAATTGCCCTTAGGGGTTTTTCATCACAAGTATTATTTTAAACATGGCTTTTTTTTGAATACTACCAAAACAGTAGTGCTCATGATTTGCTGCAGGCGGTTGTGTTGTTCGGACAAAGCATAATTTGCACTAGGGCACAAGGGCAGTAGAAGCAGCCAATTAATTGAATCCTGACAAGTAGATACCTGTCTGTGATTTCGGACACAAATTTATATTTTATAACTTTTATTATCAAGTGGTAGCAAATATTACTTATTGAATGGTTTGCGCCAGGCGAAGAATAGTTAAAAAGGTGTATAGATATGAACCTCCCGATTTCGCCCCATTGGCTTTGCCAGCTTGAAAACGCGTACATAGAACACCAAACGCACCGGCGGAATATTGGCAATTAGCCTCTGCTCATTGTGTTTCTTATTCGCGGCGTTGGCGGGGCTTGCATGGTTGAGGGAGTGGGAGTACTGAGAATTGAGGAAATCAATATATCATTTGTACATTTGTTGTTCATTAGAGTTTAATAGTAACTCGTAGTGTATTTAAGAAGAATAGACCTCAAATTAGCACTAATCAAAGATTGTTGAATTTAATCAGTTAACCTTCCATTCAAACGGAATCCCGTAGGGATGGTATATCATTAGACGTAGATTGGGCTTATAGCTGCGTATCCCGTCAGGGATAATATATTTATTGTTGAGTACTTAATATATCGTCCCGATGGGACTTTATACGTGTATCTGCCATATTTTCTACCGATATATCATCCCTACGGGATACCCAATCTTTCAAAAAACGCAGAATCAATCAGATAATTTATAATTACATCAGGCTTATAAAATTATTACTCACTCGTAGTGCATTTAATAAGCATACACTAATAGACCTCAAATTAGCACTAATCAAAGATTGTTGAATTTAATCAGTTAACCTTTCATTCAAACGGAATCCCGTAGGGATGGTATATCAGTAGACGTAGATTTGGCTTATAGCTGGGTATCCCGTCAGGGATAATATATTTATTATTGAGTAGTTAATATATCGTCCCGATGGGACTTTAGACGTGTATCAGCCATATTTTCTACCGATATATCATCCCTACGGGATACCCAATTTCTCAAAAAACGCTGAATCACTCAGATAATTTATAATTACATCAGGCTTATAAAATTATTACTCACTCGTAGTGTATTTAAGAAGAATAGACCTCCAATTAGCACTAATCAAAGATTGTTGAATTTAATCAGTTAACCTTTCATTCAAACGGAATCCCGTAGGGATGGTATATCAGTAGACGTAGATTGGGCTTATAGCTGTGTATCCCGTCAGGGATAATATATTTATTGTTGAGTAGTTAATATATCGTCCCGATGGGACTTTAGACGTGTATCTGCCATATTTTCTACCGATATATCATCCCTACGGGATACCCAATCTTTCAAAAAGCGCAGAATCAATCTAAAAGCAATCCAAAGCAAGTGCAGATTCATTTCTGCATCAAAAAACTTGAAGATGTTGAACTGAATGTTTCAATCAAACCCTTTAGAATATTTATTGGCAGCTTATATTCTCCGATTCAAAATGCACTACGGGTTAATTTTAGTATTTTTACTGCGTTTTTTTTAAGCTGCTGTGCTTCGTACTTTGATGGCATAATAAAACGGAACGTAATCATGAAAACAAGAGAAGAACTACAAAGTACATGGGAGAATTTAGTGGATAATGGTTTTAAGAATTATGAATCGTTATCAAGGGAAGAGCGAATTTGGTTCAATTTGGAACCGATTACTGTAGATGGTATTTTCGACCAATACACAAACTATGGTGCCGAACATATTGAAGACATAATCGAAGATTTGATTTATCTTGGATTCAATGATATTGCTGGATTGGTACAGCGAATGAATATGCTTTTCCCAGGCGGAAAACCTTCACGAGATATTAATGAACGAAATAAGGTGATTCAGGAGTGGACAACAGATCAGTCGAAAATGATGGAGTCTATTAATGATGAGTTTTGGTTGAATTATAGCGATTTAGAAGACGCCCTATTAAATTTTATCAACAAATCAGGTTTGTAATACTCAGATAATTTATAATTACATCAGGCTTATAAAATTATTACTCACCAAATTATACTGCTTTTTAGGACGAGTTACAGTAAACTTGTACAATGAGCAACGACCTCACTGGGCATTGGATTTAAAGGTGCCTGACAAGGTCCATCAGGCAGCCTAGTTATCCACTTATCCACATGAATTCCAAAAGAAAAAAGAAGCAAAAAAGAAAATTTACAACAATAATAACTGTAAAGTAAATTCAGGAAATGACACAGAGATTCTAATTTTTATTAAAGATGCTTTACCAGAAATTCTTTTAATGGTTGAAGAGATACTGAATTGAAATTCCATAAATTGTCATCAGTAAAAAAACAGTCGCCTTTATTCTTAAAATCCTCTTCCTGGCTTTTTGTCATTGGAAAAGAACTGACATAAGAATAAATTCTGGCCTTCTGATTTGGGGTAATATACCCCCCGTACTGCTTTACACAATCTTCAAAAACCTGATGACAATCAATTAACCTTTGATGTGCAGGGTTTATGATATTTTCAAGCAGTACTTCAAAGTCACCTTCCAACTGATGATTAGGTAATAAAAAAAATTCACAACCTACACAAAAGGTGTCGAGCGTATTTTGGATTTTGCTACACTCACTTTGAAAACTCCAACCTGGTGTATTATGATTACCGTCAGCATCAATAATAATCAGGTTTTTAAATCCTCTTAAGTTTGACAGTTGTTTTTGGAAAAAGCTCTTGGATGGCTAACTGGGGGCTATTTTGGCTATTTTTCGGAAAAAGTGTAGAGAGCCGATTGTGTTTTTGTCTATTGACATTCAAAGCTATATGGTTGTAATTTTGCATTATGGCATATTTGAAAGTAGAGAGAAAGCAATCAGGCACTTATTTGCGCATTTTGGAGAGTTTCCGAAATGGGTCAGGGAAGCCTAGTTCGAGGGTTTTGTATTCTCTTGGTAAGGTTGAAGATTATAAGCCTGAAGAACTTCGTAACATTGGCATCAGATTTTACGAATTAGGTGGAGGAGAGTTGAAGACTATTTTGGAAGGGGACCTAATCGAATTAGGTCGATACAATTATGGTTATCAAAAAGTATTTGGTTATGCCCTGGAGCAGTATGGGTTAAGGCTTCTTTTGGATCGTCTTCAGCAAAAGAGCAAGCTTCAGTTCAGTCTTTTTGACAGTGTATTTCTGATGCTTTTGGAACGACTGCAAAGCCCTTGCAGCAAACGCAGCAACTTTCAGCATCGTGATGAGTACATAAACCTTCCCGAATTGTCATTACAGCACTTGTATCGGGCTCTGGATAAGTTGGCTCAGTATACTGAGTTAATCCAGCAGCAGATTTTTCAAACGGGTCGGAATCTTTTCAATCAAAGCCTGGATGTGGTATTTTATGATGTAACGACCTTCTACTTTGCCAGCGAAGTTGAGAAAGAAGGACAACTCAGACAAATGGGTTTTGGTAAGGATGGCAAAATAGGTAAAACACAAGTTCTTTTTTGTATGCTCATAGACCACCTGAAAAACCCTATCGGTTATAGGGTTTTCAAAGGCAACACCTATGAAGGGGATACTTTTAGGGAAGCACTGGGCGACCTTAAAAAGCGATACCAGATTGACAAAGTAATTGTAGTAGCCGATAGGGGGATGCTTTCAAAGAAAAACCTGGAAATAACAAATAGCAAAGGCTACGAATTTATCATTGGAGAACGTTTGAAGAGTCTGCCCCAAAAAACGCAGCAAACCCTACTCGACTTAAAGAATTACCATCAGCAGTGGATATACAAAGATGCTACCGGACAAGATGTTTTGATTCGCTACACCACATTAAAACAGGAAGGCAAGACCTTTATTACTACCTACTCGGCAAAAAGAGCGGCCAAAGACAAGCAAGACCGGGAAGATAAACTACAGCACGCACAGCACCTCTTGAAGAACCCTTCGAAAATCAACAATAAAGCCACCAGATTCTTCTTAAAATCAGATGAAAACCAGAAATATAGCCTGAATGAAGAAAAAATAAAGGTCTCCGAAAAGTATGATGGGTTTTTAGCTATAAGCACCAATAATCAAAGCATGCCGGTAGCCGAAGTTCTGGACCAATACAAACAACTATTCAAAATAGAACATAGCTTCAGAACCTTCAAATCCCATCTGGAAACCAGGCCCATGTTTCACTGGACAGACCAGCGAATCGAAGGACATATATGCCTGTGTTACATAGCCTTCGCCATACAAAACTTTGTCTTACAAAAAATTAACCGCGATAAAAATGTAATCACTGAAAAAGGGTTGAGGGATACCCTTGACAAAATGCAAGTAAGCCTGATAGAAAATAACGGAGCCAAATCTTATCTAAGGTCTATGCCAACAGAAAACGAAAAAACTATCCTCCAAAAACTGGGCTTAAAACCAATATTACCCATACAAACGCAAGCAAAATTTAAAATCTGAACTCGCACTCCAAATAACGGTTTGTAGAGAGCCGATTGGATATTCATGTGCCTTATTATCAGTCACTTATCCCAAAATCGTGTCAAACTCAAGAAAAAATTCACAACCTACACAAAAGGTGTCGAGCGTATTTTGGATTTTGCTACACTCACGCTGAAAACTCCAACCTGGTGTATTATGATTACCGTCGGCATCAATAATTATCAGGTTTTTAAATCCTCTTTTTTTAGTGTCAATAAAACTATTCTCGAACTCAGCCAATCTTGTTTTGCCATGAATACCTACAATATCTGCTTGTTTTCCCAGAATATTCAACAAATGCTCAAAAAACCTATATTCGTTTGTTTTCTTTTTACCTGAAGGGTTTGTAGTTTCTATGTATAATCGATGCATAAGTCAACGGATTTCATTGTCATTTGAAATCAGAAAATCAAATTTAGTAAAGTCATACTTATAAGCCGTAGATTCATTGTTTTCATACCGCTTGATATTGTAATACCTTATTTTTGATTTATCTTCGGGTAATTCATCCTCAATTACTTCAGACAAAACCTTTAATAACTCTTCGCTGTGAGTAGTTATAAACAATTGCACATTCATTTCTTTTGCCGAATTGATGATGGCTTTCCAAACTTTGGGCATGCTTTTATAATGCAATCCGTTCTCGAACTCATCAATCATTACAAACCCACCCTTACCAACTCCATAAATTGCCAGAATCAAACTTAAAGTTCTTCTTAAACCGTCTCCGCTCACTTCAATTGGCAATAGAGATGATAAGCCCTCAATATCTAAAAATATACCATTGCCTACTACGTTAATGCCTTGAATTTTTTCATCGAAAGGTTTTATTAGCCTGGTGATTTTGCGATCTTCTTTTGCAGTTATAATTGAGGAAAGAGTTCTTTTTAAGTTTTCATGTTCAAATATTCTGAATGAAGGAAAACTATAATTAAAATTCTGAAAAGGGGGTTGTCCTTTAAATTCAATTACTTTTGCCTCAGCAGGACCTTCAATATCTTCTAATGATTCTATTGATTCACTTTTTTTCGATGTTTCATTAATCTCGTAAATCGAAGTTGAAAACCCTGTCTTGCTGTCTAATCCTCTATTAAAATTCAATAATTCTGCTTTAAATTTTCTTTGATATCCGCTTTCATTAAACGAAGCAAAAATCTCTATTGGCGTATCTTTAACCGACTTATTGAAAAAATAAGTAATACCCACTTCAGCCCGTTGGCTTCGATAGCTATTCAGACGGTATAAAGCATCAATTCTCCATCCCATTAATGCAAATATTGCCTCTAAGACACTCGTTTTACCAGAGTTGTTTTCGCCTGTAAACACATTTATCTGCCCCAGGTCAGAAATTTTCAGGTTAGTTAGCCCTCTGAAATTTTTTATTTCAATATCTTTTATGAACATAGCTCCTTGATTAAAGTAAACTATTTAAAGTTTAAGCTGAAAAAATCATTATTACCGAATAATATGAAATTTTGATTATACAAATCTATAAAGTTTTGATAAAACATTAATCAAATGTGGGATTATTAACTAAATGATTGATTTTTAAAATAGAACTCCGGGTGTCATCGATACTCAATACAAATGCTATTGTAAAAATCTTAATTACTCAGAAATCAAAACTCCTGGGCAAACTAAAGTTATTCCTTTTCAAAATTTGCCACAAAGTGTTATCTTCACACACTCATTCAACCCTTAACATGAAAAAGATTTTTAAAATCGTTCTATGGTCGGTGCTGGGTATTGTGGTGGTGCTTGGCGGATTGCTGGGCGTTTTTATCTACAAGGTAAAATATGGCTTTCCGGTTTCGTATGAGACCGAAGCCCCTGCCATCAACTTCCCGACCGGCAAACCTGCCATTCTTTTGTTCTCTAAAACGACCGGCTTCCGTCACGGCGAGTCCATCGAGGCATCAAAACCCGTTATGGCAGGTCTGGCGGCTAAAAACAACTGGTTTTTGTATGAAACCGAAGAGGGCGGCGTGTTCAATGAAGCACAACTGGCCAAATTTAGTGCGGTCATTTTTAATAACTCAACTGGTGAGGTTATCAACGACGACCAGAAACGCGCCCTTGAAAAATACGTTGAAAACGGCGGCACACTGATTGGGATTCATGGCGCGGGCGACGACTCGCATCGCTGGGACTGGTACGAGCAGAACCTGCTGGGTTTTAAATTTTCTCATCATCCTATCAATCCGCAGTTTCAGGAAACGTCAGTGCTGCTTGATGCGCAGGCAGATAGCCTGCTGACGGCGGGTATCCCCCCAAGCTGGCTCCACTCTGACGAATGGTATGTGTTCTTCGGTAATCCGCGCAGCAAAGGCTTTCAGGTTGAGCTGAGCATCAATGGCCAAAGCATTAACCCCAGCGGCAATATTCTGTTTGTAACCAATAAAAACTTTGGCATGGGCAAAGACCACCCCGTGGCCTGGAGCAAACAAACCGGCCAGGGTAAAACCTTTTATACCTCTATGGGCCACAGCGATGCCGCCTGGAAAAACGAGCACTTCCTGAAACTCATCGAAAACGCCATTCGTTGGGCGCAGGTGAAGCCATAAAAATAACCCCATGAAAAAACTTCTCTTTCCTATCTTATTGTTTACTGTAGGGGCAGCCCTGCTGGTAGCTTTCAAAACGCACCCGCCCAGAAAAAACAAGCGGCCCAATATTGTTTTTATTATGTCTGACGACCACGCCTATCAGGCCATTTCGGCTTATGATACGCGCCTCACCAGCACGCCCAACATCGACCGCATTGCCAGAGAAGGTATGCTTTTCAGCAATGCCTGTGTTACTAATTCTATCTGTGCGCCATCGCGGGCGGTTATTCTTACGGGTAAGCACAGCCATATAAATGGTAAAATAGACAACTATTTTCCGTTTGATACCACCAATGTGACTTTCCCGCAGATTTTGCAGGCCAATGGGTATCAGACAGCCATGTTTGGCAAGCTGCACTTTGGCAATAACCCGAAAGGCTTTGATGAATTTAAGATTCTGCCAGACCAGGGGCATTATTATAATCCTGATTTTATTACCAAAAAAGAGGGCAAAACAAAGGTGAAAGGCTATGTAACCGACATTATTACCGACATGACCCTGAACTGGCTGAAAAACGAGCGCGACGAAGACAAGCCGTTTTTTCTGGCGTATCTGCACAAAGCCCCCCACCGCGAGTGGCTGCCTGCCGAGCGGCATTACCGCCAGTTTACGAAGAAGACTTTCCCGGAGCCTGCCACGCTTTTTGATAATTATGAGGGTCGCGGCCGCGCTGCCAAAGAGCAGGAAATGACCCTGATGCACCACATGACCTGGGGCGGCGACTCGAAGATAAAGCCCGAAAACATGGATAAACTGGGGCTAAAAGAAAACCACGGCACAGATAAAATGCTGTATAAATCTAATCTGGCGCGGATGGATGCCTCGCAGGTACAGTCGTGGAACGAGACTTATGATAAAGTAAATGATGATTTTGTAAGCCGTTACCCAAACATGACCGAAAAAGACCAGCTGAAATGGCGATACCAACGCTATATGCAAGACTACCTGGGTTGTATTGCGGCGGTAGACGAAGGCGTGGGTAAGGTGCTGGACTTTCTGAAAGCCAACGGCCTGGACGAAAACACCATTGTGGTTTATACGTCAGACCAGGGCTTTTATCTGGGCGAACACGGTTGGTTCGACAAACGCTTTGTTTATGACGAATCGTTCAAGACTCCGTTGCTCATCAAATGGCCTGCTGTTATTAAAGCAGGCAGTAGAAACGCGCAGATGGTGCAGAATCTCGACTTCGCGCAGACATTTCTGGAGGCTGCAGGTATCAGGCCTCCGGCCGATATGCAGGGCGAAAGCATGCTGCCCATCTTCAAAGGGCAGGGCAAGCAATTCCGCGATGCAGCCTATTATCATTACTACGAGTACCCGAGCATCCACATGGTAAAACGCCATTACGCCATTGTAACCGAAGCATTTAAACTGGTGCATTTTTACCATGACATTGACGAATGGGAGCTGTACGACCGCCGAAAAGACAAAAACGAACTAAGGAATGTGTACAACGACCCGGCTTACGCGGAAATCAGGGCACAGCTTCATAAAAAACTGGCTGCCCTGCGCATAAAATACAAAGACTCTGAACAGTTGGATAAAATGTATATTGAAAAATATAAAGAACTGGAGGCCAGGAAGGTGATATTTAGGTAGCATCTGCCGTTAAGTTTATAGTATGGCGCAAAGGCCACCTAAACCCGGGCAGGCTGTCAGCAGGCAGTTTGCCCGGGTTTTTTGTCAAAATACCACTTCATCATTAAAACAGCTACTGCAACGCCGCGCATTGCTAAAGGTTGTTTATCGCCTTGCCCACGCTACAAAAACAGCCAATGCAGCAAAGAAAATGTTGAAGCCTATCTGCGATGCCTCACCACGGCTGATGTGAAACGCACTGGCCGCCAGCATTAGCAGGATGGTGCCATAAGCGGCATAAAGGGTTAACACGGGTTTAATGCGGAGCGCCGTTGGCAGAATAATGCCGAGGCCGCCCAGTAAATCTACCAAGCCTGCCACCCTGGTTAGCGTGGGGTTGTCGCCTGTCCATGGCCACATTCGGGCCAGTTGGTCGATGGGTTGGAAAAGCTTCATATATGCTGCCCAAAGAAAGCCCGCCGACAGAAGAATCTGGCACAGCCAGGCGGTAATGTTGCGTATTTTTGATGTGTTTTGGTTGTTCATGCAATCATTATTTTCGTTTATGGTGCAAGTTTATGTACTTTTACTATCTGATTGATAGTACTATCCTGTTAGATAGCGCTATCCGGTTGGATAGTAACGTAAAATATAAACCGATGCTGAACGGAGAACACTGCCCCATTAATATGCTTTCTATTAAAGATGCCCTGGAAGCGCTGGAAGGTAAATGGAAATTACTGATTCTGTTTTCGTTGTACGATGGCCCGAAACGCTTTAAGCAAATAGCCAAAGAGGTGGGCGGCATTACCGACAAAACGTTATCAAAAGAGCTAAAAAGCTTGGAGACCAACGCTTTGATCAAGCGCGAGGTGTTTGACACCTTTCCGCCGACGGTGCAGTATTCTATAACCGAACATGGCCTGTCACTTAACAACCTGGTTGAACAACTGCACCTCTGGGGGATGCTGCATAGAAGGAAGATGATGGGAGGGGAATTAGCGGGCGGCGTTCCGCTGAATTAGCGCGTAACGTTTTCCTGTTCCACCAGCATCTCCCGATAGCCTGAGCCTTTAGCCATGCGAGGGGGAGCTGGTGCTGAGGGTTTTTATAATAAAGATTTGTATTAATGGTTTATATGTTAGAAACCCCTTTCTTTGCTTTAGGCTTGTGCGCATAGGGACGCACAGTTGGGAGACTCTGGAGGGAAATTAAAAGTATATTTTACCCTTTCACTTTTATGCCAATCCCTTTGCCTTTAACCGGAGTAGGGGAAGGGGCATAATTTACAAAACTACTGATATCTCTAATTTCCTCTGCAAATGCACCATACTTTTTTCCGGATTCGGCCGATGATTGAGTGACAGGAGGTGCTGAATTTGATAAACCACCAGTACTAGCTGATTTTTTGACTTTTGTCATAATTTCTAGAATTTTATATAGCAAAGTTAATATTACAATTGGTTTTTTTCAAACAAATCTGCCGGATTTTCACCAATGCATTCCATGCATATTCCGTTTTTGCCAGGTGCAACATTGGTATTTATGATTCCAAAACTTTTAAATAGTTGATTGTTCTCACTTTTAAGTTTATGGTACGTGTTTGTAGGCTCATTACTATAATCATCAAAAATCATGCTTAAAGGAACGTATCTTTTGGTATAGTAAAACCTATGGATTGCTCTCGTAACGGCAATGCTCCTGTCTAAACTTATTAGTGTAAGATGCACATTATATTTATAAGTATTTATTAAGACTTCTACTAATTGTTTTATTGAATCTCTTGAATGCCCAATTTTTGGAATAACAATATTTGAACCCTCATAGGATGCCAATTCTAACAACGTCCTAAAATCTTTGGGTTTACCTATCATAATCGAACTTCCAAGAATTAGTGCATTTGATTCCTCATGAACAATAGATGCACCGAATTCTTCATACTCAGGTAGTTTTCGCTTCGCGTAATCAGAATCCAGAATAACCGCTCCATATTTTTCTGCTATTATAGTTGAAACAGAAGATTTTCCAGAAGCAGGAAGCCCAATGACCAAAAAAGCCTGTCTTTCATTCTTAATTTCTGATGTTGGAAGACTCCCACCTTTCCCAAGACAAATGTCATCGTCATCATGAAGGCGCCGTTGCGTTGTCAATTCTTCTACAATCCGTGTTCGAAGCTCCCATCGTTCTTTTTCTGTAACATGAGAAAGCCTGAACGATTTACTAATTAAGGTAGAATCATTATTATCGTATGTATGAAGCATTTTCTCAGTATTGATGATGCTACTTACGATTTTTGGATATTTCTGAATTGGGAAATTAAGGCTTTCTAGGAAATTTTTAACAGAAGGGACATCTCGAAGAGGTCGTGCATATTTCATCGCTTTTTTCTTTGGTAAACAGCAATTGTTGAGGTCGAGTTATTTGGCAAAGATAATATTTATTTTGGTTTAGGGTTGAATATTTGTTTTATTAAGGAGAGAATCTCATTAATAAAATCAATCTATAAATAAATATTGGTGTGTGTTAATAAAAATCCTCTCCCCCTCTCTACACAATTTTGTAGAAATAATTCCCCAATATTGCTTTGTCTGGTGCGTTATAAATCAGGCACGGAAATTTTATGATATCTGTCAATTGACGACAATTAACAAATCACTCAGTACAACTTTTACAACAAAAATCCAAATTTACAGTCATGAAGAAATTAGTAGCAATTGCAGCAGTAGTGAGCCTTTTTACCATTAAAAGCTTTGGCCAGAGTGGCAGTACCGATGCCCGTGAGAACCTTGTTTTCGGTTTAAAAGCAGGTACCAACTTCTCGAACATCTATGATTCAAATAACGATGATTACACGGCCGACGGCAAGTTTGGTTTCGCAGGTGGGGCTTTTCTGGCTATTCCGTTGGGTAAGTACCTGGGTCTGCAACCCGAAGTGTTGTATTCGCAGAAGGGGTTCCGTCAGAGCGGTCGGTTTGTGGGAAGCAATTATGAGCTGACACGCACTACGCATTCGGTTGATATCCCGTTGCTGGTGTCTATTAAACCCAGCAGTTTTATTACTGTTCAGTTGGGGCCGCAGTATTCGTACCTGATGCGCCAGAACGATGTTTTCAAGAATTTCCTGGGTACATCGGCACAGGAGCAGGAGTTTACGAACGACAACATCCGCAAAAACACCCTGAGCGCCGTAGGTGGCATTGATTTCAACTTCGATAAGTTTGTGATTGGCACCCGTGCGGGCTGGGATGTGCAGAATAACAACGGCGACGGTACGTCAACCAATCCACGCTATAAAAATGCCTGGGTGCAGGCTACCATTGGTTTCAGATTCTGGTAAATAAAATGTTGGGGTGCAGTTGCATCCTGATAGCCGGAAATTACGTCTTAACAGGGATTATTAGTACAAACAGCAAACACCAGAGTTATGTATTACGAATTAGAAATACTTTTGATTGTAGCCATGCTGATAGTCGGTTTTTTTGATGGCTCAGACCTGGCGGCGATTCGCAAATGGCTCACCGGGAAAGAGGTTAGCCTTAAAAAAAACAACCTGATTGAGGTTAAAACTGAAGACAACAGCGATTGGAAGGCAGACCGGCCATAGCTAAAAAATAATAGTAAAAACAGACGCCCGTTTTCGGTTTGGAAACGGGCGTCTCTTTTTTTGTTAGTCCCGCAGGCGTTCGGTGCGCGAAAGGTGGGCGGGTTTAAAAATAACGATAGTAGCTACACCCCAGACGGTAATGAGCATACCCATATAATTGATGATGTTTTTATCGGCAAAGTCGGCCAGAAAAGCGATGTCGACCGTGGCATGAAAAATAGCGCAGGCCAGCAGGCTGCCCTTTGAGCTGTTGTATAACCAGCTGAGCAGGATACTGCCCGTAAGGAGGCTGAACACCCAGCCGAAGATACCGGCGGCATCCATGCCGGTATAACCCGGCCTGTAAAAAAACAGCGGCAGGTGCCAGGCCGCCCACAGAACGGTGAGTATCAGGCTTGCCGAAAGGGCATTGAAGCGGCTCTGCAGGCGCGGCAGGGCAAAGCCTCGCCAGCCTACCTCTTCGCCAAAGCCAAAAAACAGCAGGTTGTAGAAGAAGAATCCGGCAAAACCCAATTCGGGGTACTCTTTGGCTACCAATAATCCGGCAAGTTGAAGCGGCGTACCCGCTGCCCAATAATTAATAACTGCCGCTGCCACCGCCAGCACAAAAGGGCTGAACAGCGCAATAAGCATATACACCACAGGTTTGGTTTGAAGCATCTGCGCCAGCAGTAGTTTTGTGCCGTTGGGCTTGCCGAAAATGGCAGTGGTAATGAAAGAGGCTGTCAAAGGCCCCAGGCCACCCAAGGCATGATGATACGGCAGAACGGGCAAGCCTGTAATGCCCCAAACGTGGCTGTAAAGCGGAAACCATATCAACCAGCTGATAAGGTAAGCCAAAGTAAAATAAGCAAGAAGGGGTTTCATGGTGGGGATTGAGATTTGCTGTGCAATATGCCTATTAAAAGAGAAATAAAGCAAGAGCTACCCGAAAGTTTTTTTGCTTTTTGGGATTAAAAATTATTCGCCGCATTTTATGCGGTGAATAGGGGGTGCATTCGCCGCAAACCATCTCCGGGTACGTAAATACTGTATGCGGTGCCTGGCCTTGAAACCGATTAACACGCCAGCATCCACAGTCTTTTGGGCTGCGCGAGGTGTAGGCTTTGGCAGGGTGTGTAAGGGGGGATTCTTCTCTCAACTCCGTGAAACGCTGTGCTAAACTCCGAGCCACTCCGTGGTAAAATATGGTTAGTTAGTTTTTTATGCATACTTAGTAATTGGCTTTGCAGCGGGGCATACAACTAAGAATGCCAGGTGATACAAAGTTCTGAGGTTTAAACTGATTAAATGTTATACATTTTACCGGGATTTCTACCATGATTACTGGTGGAACGGTGCGCGTTATATGTTTTGAGGAGTATGTTTTTAATTGAAAGTGCCGTTAAATAACTATTTGTTGTGTATGTGCAAATTTTGTTTTTGATTGTTGGTACAGAGTATAGCAAAAAACTTAACCTTCTCTTTATGTTTTGGCAACAGATGGCATGAATATCTCTTTTGAAAATTTAACTAAATCACCTTTTAATGGCCATGAAAAACAACTTTAAATTATTTGTCAGTTTATTTGCCTGCTGTTTATTGGGTGTAAATGCCAGGGCGCAAGTAGCTGATAATCAGCCGAAAAAACCTCTTTCTACAATCAGTAAATTAATTGAACAGCCCGTACAAAGGCATAAGTGGGAAATAAATATCAATCTGATTCCTTTGTTTAAACTACAATGGGCTGACGATTGGGCTTACTTTTATCTTATCAAGCTGAATACCACCAATAAGGCTAATAAGCCCGGTGCAGTACGCTTCATGGCCACCCCTTACTATCTTGGAAAAAACCAATCTTTTTATGGTGATAGCGCCAACTTATTTGTAAATCCGGTAGGAAGCTATTTTCGCCCCGCTGTTGTCCTTGGTTATGAATGGCAGAAAATCAAAGGGCGATTTGTGTTTTTCTATGGGGCTGACATGAGCTGGAGGGCAGAAATAAGCAATTTTCATGACAACAAGGCAAAAAGGAAGGATGAAAACGGCATTGATGTAACAGGTACACTTCGTGATAAAACCATTAAGAATGCAGTGACGTTGTCTCCTTTCATGGGTGCCAAATATTATCTGAATCATCGTTTTTCCATATCGCTCGAAAGTCAGCTAAGGTTTCTTTATTCAAAGAAAGTTGAAACCATTACTTTTAATGGAAGCCAGATTTCGAAGGAAGTTCTCAAAGCACCAGAAATTGCCACTTTTGGATATTTTGTGTTGAATTTTAGTTACAATTTATAGAAAGGGTCGGCATCCACAGTCTTTTGGGCTAGGCGTGGGGTAGGCTTTGGCAGGGGGTGTAAGGGGGGATTCTTCTCTCAACTTCGTGAAACGCTGTGCTAAACTCCGAGCCACTCCGTGGTAAAATATAGTTAGTTAGTTTTTTATGCATACTTAGTAATTGGCTTTGCAGCGGGGCATACAACTAAGAATGCCCGGTGATACAAAGTTCTGAGGTTTAAACTGATTAAATGTTATACATTTTACCGGGATTTCTACCATGATTACTGGTGGAACGGTGCGCGTTATATGTTTTGAGGGGTATGTTTTTAATTGAAAGTGCCGATAAATAACTATTGGTTGTGTATGTGCAAATTTTGTTTTTGTTTGTTGGTACAGAGTATAGCAAAAAACTTAACCTTCTCTTTATGTTTTGGCAACAGATGGCATGAATATCTCTTTTGAAAATTTAACTAAATCACCTTTTAATGTCCATGAAAAACAATTTTAAATTTTTTGTCAGTTTATTTGCCTGCTGTTTATTGGGTGTAAATGCTATGGCACAAGTAACAGACACACAGCCCGGCAGGCTAAGTAATGCGATTGACCAGCCTGTAAAAAGGCATAAATGGGAAATAAATATCAATCTGATTCCTTTGTTTAAACTTCAATCTCCCGACAATTGGGCTTACCCTTATCTTATCAAGCTGAATACCATCAATAAGGGTAATAAGCCCGGAGCAGTACGCTTCATGGCCACCCCTTACTATCTTAGAGAAAACGAATCTTTTTATGGTGGTAACGCCAACTTATATTTAAATCCGGTAAGAAGCTATTTTCGCCCCACTGTCGT
The DNA here is from genome assembly GCF_024138715.1 of Emticicia sp. 21SJ11W-3. Lineage (GTDB taxonomy): Bacteria > Bacteroidota > Bacteroidia > Cytophagales > Spirosomataceae > Emticicia > Emticicia fluvialis. The sequence continues at coordinate 3,154,419 of NZ_CP092074.1, read as the reverse complement.
TCTTGGTTATGAATGGCAGAAAATCAAAGGGCGATTTGTGTTTTTCTATGGGGCTGACATGAGCTGGAGGGCAGAAATAAACAATTTTCATGACAACAAGGCAAAAAAGAAGGATGAAAACGGCATTGATGTAACAGGTACACTTCGTACTAAAACCGTTAAGAATGCAGTGACGTTGTCTCCTTTCATGGGTGCCAAGTATTATCTGAATCATCGTTTTTCCATATCGCTCGAAAGTCAGCTAAGGTTGCTTTATTCAAAGAAAGTTGAAACCATTACTTTTAATGGAAGCCAGATTTCGAAGGAAGTTCTCAAAGAACCACAAATTGCCACTTTTGGATATTTTGTGTTGAATTTTAGTTACAATTTATAGAAAGGGTCGGCAACCACAGTCTTTTGGGCTGCGCGTATGGGAGGCTTTGCCGGGTGTAAGGTATGCCCTTGGATGTGTAAAAAATAAAGGGTTTTTGAAACGGGTAGATGAAAAATCAATAAATCAGATACCTCATTTTTAGCGTACCATCAATTTTACCGAGGTACTCACCAAAATCTGCTTTGATACGGTAGGTAATCCAGAACGCGCGGGAGTCCATTTCAGGGATAATCTTTTTTTGTTGTACCTCGCGGATTTCGAGAATTTCAATGGACTTTGAAACCGGATTACCAATCGTGCTGAGTATCCAGTTTTCGCTGTTTTGTATTCCTGCCTTAAATCTGGACCTGATTTGCTCGTATTTCATCTGATTGGTTTTCAGGCTGTCGGTATTTATTTTCCTGTTGCTGATAGTTATTCCCTGTTTGCCTCTGATAATCGCAAAATGATTGTTCATAAATTTGTATCCGCCGCCAATGTCCATATATTCGGTTCTGGCCTGATTATCAAAAGTTTCGTAAGTTTCTATTTCAGTGCCAAGCCAGTTTCCTTTAAAATACCCTTTTTCTCTTTCCTGAATGTTCTGAATGCTAATGAGGGTGTCTTTGGCGGAGGAGATTTGATTATAGGCCATCATACTGAATTGATACTGGCCGTTGAGGTCGAGTTCAAAGATAGGGTTCGGAGTTTTGGTACTAAAGCCCATGCCTCCTGCCGACACCTGTGCCTCAAGCGATGTATAATTGCTTGACAGGCTCGTCATTTTTATAGTGCCGTTTTGAGCCGCCACCAACGCGAAATCGGTTACAGATGTGTTTTTCTGGTAGTAATCAACGGTTATTACCTGGCTTTGTGTTTTAGATTGCCCCTTTTGGTTATAGGCCGTAAGGGTTATGGTATAGGCACCGTCTTTTTTGTATTGGTAAGAGACCCGGTTCTTCGGGCCTAGGGCCTCAAGGCCTGGAACGGTTTCGTTAATTATTTTTGTACCGTCTCCATAATCAAGGTCATAGCTGGCAGCGTTTTTGAGTGTATTCTTTACATAAACCTCTGCTCCCAGACGGGTGATTTCAAGAGACATTGCCAATTCGGGTTCTGGCACTGCCTCTTTTGCAGGTTTGCAACTAGTTGCCAAGGCAAGCAAGAGTATAATTATGGCGTTTTTCATGGCTTTACGGGCGAGCGGTTTAATCACATCAAAGTATAATATTACGCATTAGCGGCCAGAAAATCAACTATTTGGACGATTATTTATTATAAGGTGCAATAGGGGCAGGTGCCGAAGTAAACATGCCTGTTGGTGAAGCAAATTAACGCCCCGGCGTTTGCTGGCTTTTGCTTTTGGGCTGCGCGAGGGGGAGGCTTTGGCAGGAGTGTAAGGAGGGATGCGTTGAGGCATCAGCAATGTTGGCTGCCGCTTGAACCGCGAAACTAAGAATAATTAATGGATAACCTGATTATAAAAGAATCTGCCAAATCAAATAAACACCGAAATATAAGTAACATCGGGGAAGGTGTTGGTGTTGCATTTGAGCTCCTGCTCCTGGATTAGCTTTACGAAGTTGCTCAACTGTGACGGTTGAACTTCAGTATTGATTAAGACCGCAATACTGCTGAGGTCTTGGTTATCAATGATTTCTTCTGAGTGGATGTTGCTTTTAAGTAATGCTTCTTCGACAGTCTGCCGCAGTGCATCTCTTTGTATAGCTATTTTCATAATTTATCTACCAAATAATAGGTTAGTGCGACAAATATAGAAATTGTTTAGATTTTTTCTGCATTAAAATTTAATATTTTGTTAGACAACCGCCCGCCAATAAAGTTTAACGGCTGCAAAATTTTTTTCTGACGTAACGGTGTCTATATACGTAAAAAAAGTTGTGTGAAAATAGTATTAAGTGTGTCTTTAAATTTAAACAAACTAATACCTTGTGTGGCATCGGTTTCGTTAAGGCTTACTTTGTTGCCTGCAAAAAGTTACAAACCCGGCCGGCTATTGCGTATGTTTTTTTTATCTGCACAAAAAAAGGGGAGTGCCTAAAAATACTTTTTAGACACTCCCCATTATTGGTAATATATGCCACTGTTAACGGTTAAATTCTTTGTTGGGCGCTTTGTCGCCCGGACTGACGTGCTGGTCGGTATCGCGGTTTGATTCCATATCCTTGTCTTTGGCTTCTTCTTCGGCCGACTCCGTTTCGGGCGTTACCGTTTCAATTTCCGGCGCATCGGCCGGCTTATGGTTTAAGGCATCGTCTGCATCTACGTCGTACTCCTGCCCGCCTTGCCCGCGGTAGGTATTGGCCTGGTCGGGCTGAGGCGTAGTGCCGGTGCTGCCTGCCTGCTGGTTGCTGCTTAGGCCCTGGCTGGCATTGTTCGGCTGGCCGTTTCCCTGGTCTGTTGCCGCAAGAGGTTGTCTGTTCTGGTTTTCCATTGTGTGTATATTTTAGTTCAGTCTTTAACATGAAAACTCTGTGCCAGCAGGGTGTCAGAATCTGATACCTTGTTTACGTATAGGTGTCAGCGTTTGATACCTAAGCTGACACCAAGTGCCAGGCAGCACGTGTGTTGGTGTCGGCCATTGACACCTAAGCCATACCCTAAGCCGCACCCTAAGCTATCACCTAAGCTGCTACCATTAAATAAACTAAACAAAACGAAACTAAACTTTTTAATATAGTTATATAATAATGGGTGGCAGGGCTTTAGATTTTCTGGTTTTTGATTTAAAAAAAAATGAAGCCGAACGGCATGAAAGACGTGCAACAGGTATTTAAAAAAACAAGGTTTTGTGCCGGAAATATTTTTCGCCGATGTGCTTACATTATAAGTATGAAATGGTTATATTTGTTGATATAAAAAATCCAACACAACAATTTCTGCAAGATGGCAAATCTACAATTTACGGCGTCAATTGATGCCGCCCAGTTTAATAGAACGTTGAAAGATATTGAGGATAATATCAAAGGTTTGAATAGTGGGAGCTCTATTTTTTCTAAGATAACTGAGGCTAATGATGCCATAGAAGCAATAGACTCTGTTGCTTCAGCTATTGTGAAAGTTAGAGGAGAAATGAGGCAGATGGAAGGTGAATTTGCAAATACTTTAAAGAGTAACGCAGAGGCAAATTTACTTATGGCAGATGTTTTATCTATGGCTGCTCAATCACCATTTGATTTAAAAGATATTGCTGATGGGGCACAAAAGTTAATCTCCTTTGGCGCAAATGCCAAAACTGCAATGGCTGATTTACAGATGCTGGGTAATGTGGCGTTGGGCACGGCCACGCCAATTAATGAGCTATCTGAAATGTATGGAAAATTAAGAGAAAATAGTACAGTAACGGCTGGTGAATTATCTTATTTGGCTAGTAAAAATATTCCAGTTTATGAGGAACTGGCCAGAATATTACAAGTAGATGTCGGCGAAATAAATGCATTTGCTGATGCAGGTAAAATTGGGTTTGCAGATGTACAGCATGCATTTGAAAGAATGACAAATACAGGAGGTGTATTTTATGGAGTTTTGCAAACAGAATCGGAGTCTCTTGCTGGTTTAATAACTGGTTTAAAGGCTGCTTTAGATGGCATGTTTAATGGTTTAGCACAGCAGCAAAGCGGTATATTAAATGTTGCAGTAAAGGGAGTTACTGCACTTGTAGAAAATTACCAGTCTGTTTCGAAGATACTAGGCTTCCTTATTGCTATTTATGGACAATATAAGGCTGCTTTGATTATAACTAGTGCATTTCAAGCTGGAACAGCCTTAAACTCACTTCGAATAAATGCTATGGCGTGGTTAAGCCTTGCTGCGTCTATACGAAGTGCAGGAGATGCTCAGGCCTTTTATAATTTAACTACAAAGGCCAATCCTTACGTTCTGGCAGCTACTACTTTAGCAACCTTGATTGCTCTTTTTATTGGTTATGGAGATGAATTGAGTGAAACTGAAAAAGCGCAAGAAAGATATACAGAAGCAATGGAAAACGGCAGGAAGGAAATTGCGTCTGAAATTGGGCAAATTGAATTGCTTACCTCTCAAATAAATAATGAAAATATAAGTAGAGACGAGCGCAACAGAAAATTGCAGGAACTGATTGATATATCTCCTGACCAATTAAGCGCGCTCAATCAAGAAAATATCGCCACTGCTGAAGGAACAAAAATAATTGAGAACTATATAGCAGCAAGAAGAAGACAGATTGAGATTAATGCACTTATTAAACAATATGATGATAGTGTACAGCGAAAATCGGATGCTGAAAATAATAAGAATGATATTGGGTGGGGAGAAAAGCTTTTTAATTATCTTATTTTACCAGGGCCCGATGGATCGGAACTAAATCGTCAAGACCAAAAGCAATTAAATGAACAAATAGTTAAAGATGAAATAGAACTTCAAGAGCAATTAAAAAAGAAAATTGCTTTAAAACAACAAGAGGGAGAGACTGTTAAAAAAGTCGCTAGAGACAGTATTCAATATTATGACGAGGAAATTCAACGATTACGAAATAAAAGACAACAAAATAGTACAACCCGAAGGGAAGCAATAAATTTTGAGAAACAGATTGCTGCGCTTCAAAAAAAGCGTGCTGCTATAACCGGTGAAGGTTCAGGACGTGCGGCCGCTCCTTTTGGCTCCTTAGAATATTGGAAAGATGTCAGTAAAAAAGCAGACGACCTTCTCAAAAAACTGAATCCATTTAATAAAAATGATGAGCCTAAAATTGCTGCTCTTAAAGAGAAAAAAATTAGTGCTGATAAAAAAGCTGAAGAAGTAAGCAAGTTAGTTACTCCAAAAACCTTCGAACAAACGCTTGAAGAAAAGAAAAAGCAGTATCAGGATTATTACAAACAGATAAACGAGTTGGGCAAAGCGTCAGCTGACCTGGAGTTTGAAGAATTACTGAAGACGGGTAATAGTTATAAGGATTTTCTCGACAAACAGATTGCCGACTTAGAGGCAAAGATAAAAAACAATAAGGGTACTGATGAGGATAAGCAGCATCTGAAAAAACTTCAGAGCGAGTCTGTAAAGGCTTATCAGAGTGAGTTGGATAACAAAAAAATCCAATATGAACTCTATGCCAAATGGCAGAAAGAGTATGGCAAGGAGGCTGCTGACGAGCAGTTTAAAGACCTGAAAGATGCAGGTGAGGGGTTTAAGAACTACCTGAAACAAGAAATTGCCGTGCTTGAAGCCAAAATAAAAAGTAAAACTGCCACTGCTGATGAAAAAGATAAACTTATTATTCTAAAAGCAAAAATTGAGTTAGACCCCGCTGCTCTGGATGCTTTTAAGGCGCAGGTTACTAAAATGCTTCAGGATGCGCAAAGTGAGACCGAGAAGATTTCAAGGTTGAATAATGAAAAAGATGTTGTCGGTAGTACAGTAACTGATGATAAGGAGAAGGCAGCCAAGCTGAAAGAGCTTGATGAGCAGATTAACGAGGCCCAAAAACGCAGACATGAAGAGCTGGTTGGTTTCATGTCTTCTCTGATTGGCTCGGAAGAAGAGCAACTGAAGATAAAAAAGAAATATTTTGACCGCCGCGTGGAGCTGGAAAGCCAGTATACCGACAAGCAGAGTGAGGCATATCTGCAACAATCTGAATTGTTAAAAACCAATGAAGAGAAAGAACTGGCTGATAATAAGGCCAAAACTGTGGTGAAATCGAAGGAGTTTGAGGCTTTAACCAAGAAGATTAAAGACACAAGCAACGAAGAGACCCAAATTGTGCTGAATGCCGAGCGTGAAAAACTTAAGATTCTGAAAGATAAAGGTGCAGAGAAATCGGCCGAGTATGATGCCCAGCTAAAAGCCGTAAAAGAGGCTGAAAAGAAGCATGTGGAAGAAAGCCAGAAAAACTGGAAGGCTATTGCTGATAGTGTGGGTGCGCTGGGGAATGCCTTGAAGGATGCCGGAGGAGCTACTGGCGAGATAGGAGGGCTACTGACGGGTTTGTCGGGCGAAATCACGAATGTTCAGAAGACTATCCAGAAAGCATTTTCACCGGAAGGTTTTAAGCCCGGCTTGCAGGATTTTGCCTCGGCTGTGCAGAATGTAATCAGCATGATAAGTACCATCATGGAGTCGAACAGGAAACGCGCCGAGCAGGAAAGAAAGTTTGCTCAGGAGCGCGTAGCCTATGAGAACCAGTATGCACTTGCCCTGAACAAAAACATTGGCCAAGGCTACAAGAAAGAGGGCAATATGTTCATGGACGACATAGAGTCAAAGATAAAAGCCGGGGCAAAGCAGTATCAGGATGCACAGATGAAGTTTCAGGCGGCTATTGGAAAACTAAATGAGGGTAAAGCCAAAAAAGGCCAGAAAGACGTAATAGACGGTCAGTCGGCGGGTAAGCTAATCGGGCAGGGGGCTTCGGCAGGTGCCATTGTGGGTTCAATCTTTGGTCCGCTTGGTACGGCAATCGGTGCTGGTGTTGGGGCAATTGTCGGCGGTGTGGCCAGTTTATTCTCAAAAAAGAAAAAGGACATTTACGGCGGGCTGCTTGAACAGTATCCTGAACTGGTGAAAACCGGTGCCGACGGTTGGAAGACCATTAATGCAGATATGGCCAAGGCGCTGATTGCCAATGGGCAGTTGGACGACAACACCAAACAGCTGGTACAAACGGCGCTGGATTATGGCGATGCCATGGAGCAGTCGGCACAGCAAATGAGAGAGGGTATTCTGGAACTGACCGGTAAACTGGGAGATTCTATCCGTGATAGCCTGGTAAACGCATTTAAATCGGGCGAAGATGCGGCCAATGCTTTCAGCAAAACAGTTGGTAATGTTATTGCCGATATGACAGCCAAATTGCTTTTCAGTGCCTTATTTAAAGAGAATTTCAATCAACTTGAAAAAGAAATGATGGATTCATACGGAGCTTTGGGCGACCAGTCTATCATTGACGACCTGACCAGGTTTAACAAGAACATTGAAGGTAAACCAGAAGAATATGTGAAGGGCCTTGAAGCGGCTAACCAGATGTTTGAAGAAATGGGCTTTACCGATGCCTTCGGCAAAGGTACCAACCCCAACTCTTTGTCAGGATCTATCAAATCTGTTTCGGAAGAGACCGCCGGAGTGTTGGCGGGGCAGATGAACGCCATCCGGATGACACAGGCCACTAATCTGGACGTAAACCGTAACCAACTGCTGGCACTGACCGAGATTGCCACCAATAGCCGATTCCTGAAACACCTGGAACGCCTGGAGACCATCGAAAAGAAAATCAGCAATAATAACGGCGATATCCGCGCGGGTGGGGGGTATTAACCGCATCAGTTGCAGCGTTCATTTTTAACCGTGTGGCCTGGTGTTTTCTTATATCCGGCGGCAAGGTTTTGGCCGCCGGGTACACAAAATACACTTTGGTTCACGGTTTTTGGTTTGGTTTATATCTGTTTTTATAAAATGTGTGGCATTATCAATAAGTTTGTCTTAAAAATGTCGATATTCATCCCAAAAAACCTCATACATGGTTCAGAAACACTTGGTTACTATTTTTCTGGCGTTGGCTCTGGTCTTTCTGGGCATAGCCGTATCGCTTTATCCGGGCGGCTCGCAGGCTAGTGCAACCTCTGTTGGTTATAGTTTTGCTGACAATTACCTGTGCAGCCTTTTTGGCGATACCGGTATCAATGGCGTGGCCAATCCGGGTCAGCGGTGGGCCTTTGCCGGTATGTTTTGTATGTGTGTGGGGTTTGGGGCGTTTTTTTACAGGGTAGCAGCCAAAATACCTCACCGGGGGGCCTCATTCATTATCCGTTATGGTGGTGTGGCTTCTTTTGTTTTTGCTTTCGGGGCCATTACGCGTTATCATGACATCGCCGTTAGCATTGCCTGTGTGTTTGGTATGCTGGCCATGTTTTATTTGTTTGTTTTTGTGCTCAGGTCGCGCCTGCGGCTGCTAAAGCTCAATGCTTTTATCTGCCTGTTTTTCCTTTATCTGAATGCTTTTCTTTATTATGCCAGTATATGGCTGGTAGCGTTGCCCATAGCACAAAAGATAAGCTATGTTTTTTTGATAATCTGGGTGCTGGGGCTTGAATACGTGGCCACACCGGAAGATTTTGAACCACCTAAGAAAGCCAGGAACTGACAGATGACACTACAATTGCTGAGGCCGGTGCTATACACCGAAGAAATGGAAGAAACCCTACAGTTTTATACAGAGGTGCTGGGTTTCGGCATTGACAACTACGAGGCTGCATCAGGGTGGGCGTCAGTCAGTAAAGATGAGGTATCTTTGATGTTATCTTTGCCCTTTGCGCATAGGGCATTCAGTAAGCCTGTGTTTACGGGTAGTTTTTATTTTCATACAACGCAGGTAGATGCACTTTGGGAAAAACTGAAGGCCAAAGCCCAGGTCTGCTATGCGCCTGAGACTTTCAGCTACGGCATGCGTGAATTTGCCGTTTATGACAACAACGGCTACCTTTTGCAGTTTGGTGAGGAGGTGAGGGAGGATTGATGTTTTATCTATAATTATAATTCAACTGTTAAAAAACTTGTAGAAAATAGATGTTTTTTGTAATTTTGTAACAAAACATTGAAACATATGACAACACTAAATAGCATTATTGGCGATAATATCCGTCGATTTAGAGAGCAATTTGGTCTAAGTCAAGAAAAGCTTGCGGAGTATCTAAGTGTTTCTCATGCAGTTATTAGCTACTACGAAACAGGCAAAAGAAGCATTCCGACTGAAGTTATTTCAAAAGTTTCAGCATTGTTTGGCATAGATGGGTATGATTTATATGAGGAAGATAGTGCTAATCAGCAGGCCAATATCGCTTTTGCATTTAGAGCTTCCTATTTAACGGATGAAGATGTTAAGCAAATTGCTAATTTCCGTGAAATCGTTCGTAATTATCTTCACATGAAAACTGCAATGAAAGATGAAACGATTGGTATCGAATAAAATTATTCTAGAAAAAGAAGCCGTAAGTTTCAGGACTAAATTGGGTTATGGACAGACTGAACCTATTCAGCTAAAAGCACTATTGTTGAAACTTCAAGTGCTTACATTGTTTAGGCCGATGAGTGAGAATTTTTCTGGAATGGCAATAAAAATTGAGCAGGAAGGCGAAACCCATCGGTTTATTATGATTAATTCGGATAAGTCGTTAGGTCACCAGAATTTCACTATTTGTCATGAATTATACCATCTATATATTCAAACCAATTTTCAAAGTAGGATATGTGAAGTAGGCTCTTTTAATAAAAAAGATAGGGAAGAGTATAATGCTGATGTTTTTGCTTCTTATTTTTTGTTACCGGAAGATGCAATCCGCGCTAATATTCCTGATGAAGAAATAATACGTGAAAGCATATCAATAGGTACGATTTTAAGGATTGAACAGATGTTTAATTGTTCCAGAAGTGCTTTGCTTGTTAGACTAAAAGAATTAGGCTTTTTGGTTGGGATTCAAGCTGAAAAATTTGAAAAATCTATTAAATCTACTGCAGTTGCATATGGATATTCTCCATATCTCTATGAAAAAAGTGCAGCAGAATCTGTTGTAGGTAATTATGGTGAACTTGCCCATAATCTATATGAGCAAGGAAAGATATCTGAAAATCATTATTATAGTATAATGACAGCGTTAGGACTTCCAATTGAAAGTGTTGAATTTCAAGATGATGAAATCAACCATTAAAATTATTTTAATTGATGCTGACGTAGTATCGCATTTCATTGTTGGGGGATATGTAACTATATTACCTCATATATTTCCGTATCCAATAAAGATATTGGATAAAGTTTATAATGAATTGTCTATAATGCCCAAAAGAAAAACTGAGATTGATAATCTTATTAATTTTAAATTGTTTGAACTCTTTCCTTTTCCTGAAGATAATGAAATAATAAAAAAAGAGTATTTTCGACTAAAGAAACTTGAGTTTAGGGGCGATGGTGAGAGTGCTTGCATGGCTGTTGTTAGATATTCGGACAATATTTTGGCAAGTAGTAATCTTAAAGATATTAAAAGGTATTGTGATATGCACAAACTTAAGTATCTAACTACAATGGATTTTTTATGCGAAGCATTTAAGACAGGAAAAATGACAAATGTAGAGTGTAATACTTTTCTGTCCAGAACGCATGCTGCTGGTCAAAAACTGCCTGTAAAAACTATTGAAGATTATGTATGTAGGAAGATTAATCTGGAGTAAGGACCAAATGTGAGTAAAGCTAAAGTTAAATTTTATCTAATTGATTGGTTTTTTAATTAAGTTTCCTCCTTTTAATTAGATTTTAAAAAACTACTTTGTATTTCAGTAATTAATAGTTTTAATAAAAAATAGTTTTTTAATCTAGTACCTTTTTGAGCCTAATTACCGCTTTTCTTTTAGTTTTTTTCTTATAAAACTCTGTCTTCATTTAACAAGAATTGTACAAATTGGTTAGTTTCTGCTGTTTACAAATAGAATCAAGTTTTTTTCATGTTAAATGTTATATTCAAAATTTCCTGCATTAAGTGCGTTATTTGCCTTCAATGAATGAAATATCATTCCTGATTTACACCAAGCCAATACCTTTAGAGGCTTGCCATGTTTACTGGCAGATTCGCTGCCTGATCAATACGGTAATGAACTGATTAACATCTGGCTGGCGTGCAACTGCAGGCAGGAGAACTCGCTCAATCGGTTGAGCCACTGTGTTTTATTGGCGCATGGGGCATGGGTGCGCTTGAATTTGAGGCGTCTACCTTGCCCGCCAAAACTCAATCCGTAATCAGGCCGGGGTGATTTCTGCCTTGCAGGTGCTTGTAAAACGCTGGCCAGGCTACCTTGCGTTGAAAGGAATTTCTGTATCACTTCCAGCTTTTTTTTATTGATTGTTGCTTCAAAACTATAATTTGGCAGGTTATTTGAGTGAGTTTTATTGACAAGTAACCTGATTGTCAAACAGCACCGCTTAATTGTTTTTTAAGCGCTAAATAGCCATGTGAATCCCAAAAAAATTGCTCCGGCCGTTAGCGCAAGCATATTTTTATTAATTTTGAACCTACCCTAACCAGAAAAACGCGCCTGATGTTGAGATTTTTTTATTTTATTTTGTTTTTCCTAGTTACTACCGTTGTTATTGGCCAGAACGATTTATCAAGCCTGCAAAGTCAGCTTAAAAATAGCAGTTCCGACACCGGCAGAATCCGGCTGTATTTATCAATCAGCAGATATTTTGAAAACAAGCGGTCAGACTCCGCCATGCATTATGCCATCAAGGGTCTGAAACTGGCCACCCACCTGCATAACAAGCCGGCTCAGGGTATGTTCCTTTATCAATTGGGGGTTATCAATATCCTTTACAGCAAATTGTCGACGGCGCATCAGGACCTGGTGCTTGCGCTCGATATTTTTACAAAGCTGAAAGACCGCAAAAACATGACGCTCACCTACGCCGAACTGGGCATTGCAGAAAGCAGAGGCGGCAATGTGGCCAAAGCGGCGGCGTATCTGCGCAAGGCCTTAGACCTGAGCATCAGTGCAAAAGACACCGTAGATATGATTCATAGCTACCTGAAGCTGGGTTCTGTTGAAGAAATGAACAATAACCCGGCCAAAGCCCTGGGTTATTACAAGCAGGCCGAGGCGCTGAACAAAGAGCTGCCTGTTGGCAAGGTGAATCCGGCTATTCTGGAACATATAGGCAGGGTGCATCTGAACGAAGGAGACCACGCCAATGCCATTGAACATTTTAAAAAGGGAATAGAGCAGAGCAGTCATCCGGAGGGTGTAAGCAACCATATTACGTACCTGACCCGCACCGGTGACGCCTTTAGCCAGCAAGGCAACGACGACAGCGCCCTGGCCTATCATAAAACCGCTCTTGATAAAGCTGAGGAGTTTTCGATGCCAGAAGAACAGGTGATGGCACTGCTAAAAATTGCCGACATAGTAAAGAAATCTGATGCAGACAAGAGCCTTGGGCACCTGAGCTATGCACTTGGAATAGCCAGGACGATGTCGCACCAGCGGTTGCAGGCCGAGGTTTATAAAGCAATGGCCGCGATATACAGGCAGGAGAAACGTTATAACGAAGCCCTGCATGCCCTTGAGCAACAACACGCCTTGCTTGACAGCCTGTTTATCATAAATAAAGAGCAGGAGTTGTCTGGTATGCATGCCAGAAATTTACTGATAACCAGCACGGCAAGGCTTGAAAGAGAAGAGCATGAACTGATGCTGTGGTTTGGTGCCAGTGGCCTGATATTGCTGGCCCTGCTGGGTGTAACATTTATGGTATGGCGTAATGCACGCGCAACCAAGGCAATGAATGCGCGCCTGGCAGAGTCTAATCTGGTAAAAGACCGTTTGTTTTCTATCATCGGGCACGACCTCCGCGGGCCAATCGGCAATATGACTCAACTGCTGACCATTATGGAACTGGATGAACTGGACCCCGCCGAACGCAAAGAGATTGTAGGTATTATGAAACAACAATGCGATGCGTCTTATGAGGTGCTTACGTCTTTACTGAACTGGGGTAAAATACAGTTGCAGGGGGCTGCCGTAAGCATGATAAAGTTTGAGCCTGAAGCCATTGTAAGCAAAAACATCAATGTGCTTATGAACCAGGCAAGGGCCAAGGCTTTAAACCTGAGCAACCATGTGCCTGCCGGCCTGCAGGTGTATGCCGATGCCTCTCAGTTCGACTTCATCATCCGCAATCTGTTATCGAATGCCATTAAGTTCAGCCACAAAGAGGGTAGTATTGAAGTTAACGCCGCCTCTGACGTCGACGAAGACTTCGTAGTTTTTTCGGTAAATGATAATGGTGTGGGTATAAGCGCCGAGCAGCAGCAGCAGTTTTTGCGCAGCAATATCAATGTAGCTTATGGCACCGATGGCGAAAAAGGCACCGGGCTGGGGCTATTGCTTATTAAAGAGTTTGTGCAGGCTAATGGCGGGAAAATCTGGCTGGAAAGCGAAGAAGGCAAAGGCAGCACTTTCTATTTTACGCTTAAAAAAGCCTAGTTTTTGTAGAATGACCTACAAGACAAACCGCAATAAACATTGTTGTTCTGAATAGTGAAACATAGGGTACCCCGCGTTTGATTTATCATCAGGTACGCCCGGGCAACGCTATGTTTCACCATCAAATAAACCCTGGCTCTGCAATTGTGCAGTGCATGGGTTGCAAACGGCATCCTACAAAATTAATAGCTGTAAACCGAAATGTTCATGACGCCTTTTCTGGCTGAAAATGACGACACATACCGCAGGCGTTCTTTTTCAAGAAAATTCTTGAACTTCTTTAACGATACCATTGTCGATTCTCCATCAACCCTGATGCGTATCATTACAAAAAAATCGTTCCCCAATGTGTTTTGCGCAATCAGCCTGCTGAGCTGAAGGGCCTCTGACACCTTGTTACGGAGGTTAAATGCTGCTGCCATAAGTGTGTAGACGGACTTGTTTAATGAGGTTAACTTCGCATAGTACAGGCAGAAACTGCTGCGCGGAAGCACAGTTTCATAAAATTGAAATGGCGGGAAGAATCCCGCCAAAACTAAAGCAGTCGGTCAGTAAGACAGAAGGCTTTTCATGGCTATAGGTATATCTAATTAAAATTAAAACTTCTCAATAACAATTCAAAATTATTTTGTAGAAATTTTATTAATAATATGATTTTTTTTAGAAGCAATTGTCGGTATAGTTTTCAATAACCTTACGCCACAACTGATTAAATGGTTGCGTGGGTATCTGGTTTTTTTTTCAGCAAGCCTGTTTTCTTTTTAGCAGGCAGGCAAAAAGCAGAAAAAACAGGCCGGGCAAGATTATTTTTCGCCCAAAAACTTATATTTGTTTTCTGCAAACAAACTATTACCCAAATACTAACTGAATGAAAAAAAATCTGCTCTTTCTTCTGCTGGCGCTGGCTGCCTGTAAAAATCAACCCAAACAAACGCAAGAAATAAAGGGTTTTAGCGAATACGCGGTTGATGTGCCGGGTGTAAAGACCTTCTACGACAAAAAAGGCGTACTGGCCGACAACGGCATGGTAGCTTCGGCGCATCCGGTTGCCTCGCAGGTTGGGGTAGATATCCTGAAAGCCGGTGGCAATGCCATTGATGCGGCCGTGGCTACGCACTTTGCGCTGGCGGTGGTGTATCCGTGGGCGGGCAATTTGGGCGGCGGCGGTTTTCTGGTGTACCGCGATAAAAAAGGTGGCACTTTTACGCTCGATTTCCGCGAGAAAGCCCCTGCCAAAGCACACCGCGATATGTATCTGGATGCGAACGGGAATCCGATTGCCGGGCTGAGTATTCTGGGGCATCTGGCCAGTGGGGTACCGGGCTCGGTTGATGGCATGGTAACCATGCACGAGCGGTTTGGCAAACTACCCTGGGATAAAGTGGTGGCTCCGGCTATTGCGCTGGCAAAAAGCGGTATTGTGCTAACCGAACGCGAAGCCGTAGGGCTGAACCGAGTGCGGGGCGATGTACTGAAAGTAAACGCGGCAGGGTCGCCGTATTATATAAGACCAGACAAACAAGACTGGAAAAAGGGTGACACCCTGGTGCAGGCTGACCTGGGCCGGATGCTGGGTCTGATACAGACACGTAAACGCGCCGGGTTTTATGAAGGCGAATGTGCCGACCTGCTGGTGAAAGAAATGGAACGCGGCAAGGGCATTATTACGCACGACGACCTGAAAAACTACCACTCGGTATGGCGCGATGCCATTGTTGACAAATACAAAGACTTTAAGATAATTACCATGCCGCCTACGTCAAGCGGTGGCGTGGCCCTGATGCAGCTGATGAAATTTGTAGAGCCATACCCCATTAAACGCTGGGGCTGGAACAGCGACTCGACCGTGCAGGTAATTATTGAAGCCGAACGCCGGGTATATGCCGACCGCGCCAAATGGCTGGGCGACCCCGACTTTGTAAAGGTGCCGGTGAAACAACTGACCGACAAAGCCTATCTGAAAAACCGCATGGCTGATTTCTCTTTCGACAAAGCCACCGACAGCAAGGCCGTAAGCGGCGGCACAGTGCCGGGCTACGAAAGCAGCGAAACCACGCACTACTCGGTGGTTGATAAAGACGGTAATGCGGTGTCTATCACCACTACGCTCAACGGCGGTTTTGGCAGTAAAGTGGTTGTGCAGGGCGGTGGTTTTCTGATGAATAACGAAATGGACGACTTCAGCATTAAAGCCGGTGTACCCAATATGTTTGGCCTGATTGGCAACAAAGCCAACGAAATAGCCCCGGGCAAACGGATGCTGTCTTCTATGACACCCACCATTGTTGAGAAAGACAATAAGCTGTTTATGGTAGTGGGTACGCCGGGCGGGTCTACGATTATCACGTCGGTTTTTCAGACCATCATCAACGTAATTGAACACGGCATGACCATGCAACAGGCCGTAAACGCCCTGAAATACCATCACCAATGGTTGCCGGATAACACCACTTACGAGAAAAACGCTTTTAGCGAGGCCACCCTCAACAACCTGAAAGCCAAAGGCTACAAAATGGTGCCAATGGTGGGTTCTCTCGGGCGTATGGACTGCATCATGCTGCGCCCGGATGGCAGGCTGGAGGGCGGCTCAGACCCCCGCGGCGATAACACCAGTATAGGTTATTAATACTTCTGTTTAAAGATTTTGCCAAGCACTTCTGCCTGTGGGTGGGGGTGCTTTGTGTTAATTTTGCCGGAATATCTTGCCGGGGTTGTGAACTAAAAAATAAACTTATAAGTTGATTTTATGAAAATTGGTAGTATATTTGCTGTTGATAAATCAAAAAAACTCTATTCGGTTGCTTATGACGGCCAATCAAATGAGTTTCAACGGCTGTTAAATTTGTGGATTCAGGATATTGAATTTCTAGCGCAGTTTTTTGAAACGCATGAAAGTGATTTATTGAGCGGTTTTTTTGGGAACATGAGCATGGAACAAGCCATAGAATTGACTCGAAGAGAAGCCATAAAATTGAGAGATCAGTTTTACAGAATTCTAAACAGTAGCGATGCCGGTGCAGAGAACCTTCAACAAATTTTTAAGCCCTTAAGCAACACCGACTACCAACTGAAACCACTGGCTAAGGAGAAATCAAAAAGAGGGTGGCTCAGAATTTACGCTATTCGCATTAGTGCCGATGTATATGTGGTTTCCGGGGGAGCCATTAAGTTAACAGCCACCATGAATACCCGGCCTCATCTTTTGCTTGAACTTCAAAAGCTGGAGGCAACCAGACAGTTTTTAAAGGAAAACGGATTAATTGATGAATCTAATTTTGATTTTGTTGAGTTTGAAATTTAAGCAATATGGAAAATGAAATACTGATTGAAAAACTGGATAAAATTGCCAATGTGGATACCTCATGGCAGGATGAACACCTTTACTATCAGGAGAATAAATCATGGCTTGACCGTTCGGCTAAAATAGCTATTCAGGTTTTAAGTGTTCTGCGGAAGAATCGTAAAGAAAGTCAATCTCCGGCCACGCAAAAAGAGCTGGCTGAGTTGCTGGGTATCAGCCCGCAGCAGGTAAACAAAATTGTGAAAGGCAATGAAAACCTGACGCTAGAGACCATCAGCAGGCTTGAAAACGCCTTGTCTGTGCATTTGATAACGGTTGCCACACCTGCTGTTGCCGCAATTGATGCGCCTGTGGCTTGGGTTGCCGAGGATGAGGTTGGGTACACTGCTGGTTTGGATGCTGATACCATAGTGGGCGCTAAGGGAGCGCCGTCAAAAGAATAGTGATACTCAATCTGCTGTTCTGTTTCCTTCAGCTTCCCAATCCCACATTCTGATGTACTGAACTTCTTTTTTAGGTATAATTTTTATCGTTCCATCCATGTATTGCACCTTCACACTTTCCAAGGTCAGATATTTCGCAACCCGCGAATAAACAATGTTTTCAAATTCATAAAATCCAGTATCGTCTTTTTCTACGGGGCCTATACCTCTAACCGTTTTTGTAGCTATTTTATCATGGACTGCATTTGATACTGTTGCCGTAATATAAATGTATTTAATAGCCTTTTCGCTCAGATTCATGAAAGCAAAATTAAAACCAATGCCATAATCACTTCCGGTTACATCATGCTTAATTATCATCAAATTATGTTTTCCTATGGCATTGTAGTTCATTACCTTCACTGATTTTGCATATTCTTCTTCAAAAACTACAATTAAGTTTTGGTTCTTATAAAACCATTCTATGTTGCCATCACTATTTGTCCCGACTTCTACCGGATTACCGAACACATCAATCAGATACTTTTTGGTGAGCTTTTGCTCCTTTATCATATCTGTTAAATCAAAATAATAGCTGTAAGAATTGAGGTAAGCAGTATAATCATAAGAATTGATGATTTCTTTTATTTTTAAAGGATTGGTGGTAGGCTCTAAAAGCAATAAAACCGGCTTATTAGAAAGCCTTTTGAAGTAGACCTCGCCATTGCTACGACTGTGAGTATTTGTTTCACTAACCCCCAGAGAATCGAGAACCGCAGCAATTGTTTTGCCCTTCGTATTTAATTTTTTACCATTGGGAAGATAAAATTGTCCATAAGTAGTAACGGTTGCCAGCGCAAAAGACAGGATGAGTAGTATTTTTTTCACAGTCTGATTGTTAATTTTTTTAATGATAGTTGTTTCGTTGCCAAAATAAGTAAAATCCTGGAAATTGATTATTATTTTTTTGTTTCCAATAAAGAATTTTAGAACTAACAAATTACTCAATGTAAAGGCTTAATTTTGCAGATACATGGTATGTTCTTTCATTCAGTTTTATCCTCAAAATGAAAATCTTTCTTAACCTGCTTAAATGGGTATTGGTGCTGGCTTTGGTGGTGCAGTTTACGCTTACTATTTCTTTGTTTGGCAGTGGGTATGAGATTGCTACCAAGAGATTATGGCCCGACATCCGCAATATTGTGGTGCTGCTGGCTTTGCTGGCCGGGGTTATTTACTGGAAAAAGAAAAAGGCCTGATGCCCGCCTGCTTTGGGCATCCTACACATTTATCTTCGCTCAATTCGTTTTTTTTATGGTGTCTTCCCGGCTGCCATAGCCGGTACTCCCTTACTGCCTAAAACCTGCTTACAGGGTGCGCCAGGGCCGATTTCTGCTTGCCACGGGGCGATAAATACTGTTTTTATAGAAAAAAAATATATCCGCCCGGAAATTATATTTTCCGTTTAATAAATTTCTTATCCAACAAAATAGAAATATTTCTACATTTATCTGTACAAAATCAATTTATTGTTAGGTGCGAGATGCGTTTTGCCTTTCCTTACTAAAAAATTGATTTTGGCTGAAAAACCCTGTATGGGTTTTTTATAAAGCCTTTTGCTAAACTTTTGCTATGATAAACTCTATCAGTTTTAAAAACGACCTCTCTTCCGGGGTTAGTATCTATTTGTCGACTGACGACACCAGCGCAGGCCAGCCCAATTACATTGCCAGGCTCAGCTTTGTGGGGCATATTGAACCTTCAGCCACGCTGGCTATCAGTCAACAGGCAGACCTCACCTCGGTTTATATCTGCTACGACAACCAGAACAAACCCGTAAAACGAATGGTATATGAAGGCGGCAGCAGCCAGCAGGGTTTTACCATTACCACGGCCGATGCAGATATAATAGCCAGTAATTATAGTTTCTTTGCCTTTATTGCCGCTAACCCCAACGACGCGCTGTCGGTCAGCTTTGCAAAACTTACGGAAGGAGGCAACGCCACCCCCGACCAGATAGATGCCTTTTATGAAGGTACCGCCAATTATCAGGCCTGCACGTATGTGTCGTATATACTGGTGCTGGCGGCTTTATCGGCCGATTCAGGTACGTCTCCGGCCGATACCGCTTACAGCCTGAAAAGCCTGATTGGCTATATGGGTGTTAAATGGCCCTCGCTCTTGCCCGATTTCCCCGTCAGTAGTTTTACCTGCACCACCCTGAATGGCAACGGCAACCTGGTTAGCCTGAGCTGTGATGTAAACATGGAAGATATATATTTCGGCAGCCAGATAGCCGCCAATATATTTACCATTACGCCTTTTAACAGCGTAAAGGTGGTGCATGTCAATATCAGTTTCAGTTATACCTTAACGCCGGATCTGGTAACGGTTGCCCTCACTTTCAGCCTTGATGCCATCAGGATACCCGTTGCGGCCAATACAGATATAACACTCAGTAATCCGGCCATTACTTTTTCGTTGTCGCCGCAAAGTGGCGAGGTTGGCTTTATGGCGCAGGCCACCATTCCATTCAAGCTCTGGAGCAACCCAACTTTCTATGCCGATTTATCGATGGTAATCGGTGCAGACCAGGCCAATATCGGTGTGGTTATCAGAGGCGATAATTCTGTGCTACTTACGCCGCCTATTATTCAGGGGGTTCATTTTACCTCATTCGGCGTGGGCATGGGTGTGTTTTTCCAGCCGATTATCGGGTATTCGCTGGGCGTGCAGGGGTCGTTTACCATTGGTAAGCCGGAAGACAACGTACTGGTAGAAGACAACAGCTTTGCGGTGGTTTGTGCGTTAATCGGCGATATCCCGAACCCGCTCTATATATCTTTTTATGTATCACAAATAAGCCTCAACGAACTGGTAACCATTTTTACCGACGTCGATTTCAATATTGATTTTCCGGTATCGGTAAAAAACCTGTCTTTCGTATGGCAGGAGAACCCCACCCAGCCGGTGGTACTGCCAGACGGCTCTACTTCTAAATATGAGTTTGGTTTCAGCGGGTATCTTGATTTCTTCGGGCTCGGTTTCTATGGCGACCTCGACATCAACCCTGTTTCGGGTATCAACGGCATCATCACCATGTCGCCGTATGAACTTGGGCCACTAAGCCTGAAAGGCAACGGGCAGGCCATCAGCATAAAAGTAAATGAGGCCGGAGACCCCATCAGCAACAATGTGGTGCCAGAAACATCAGCCGAAGAAATAGCTATTGAAAACGCCGGCACCGAGGTAATTATTAAAGCAGGCGGGCCGGTTATGGAGGTAAGCACGTTTGCATCGCCATACTTTGTAGCCAGTATTGCCATTGCGTTTCTGGACAGCCGGCAATCGGTTGAGGCGTCGGTTACCAGTAATGGATTCAGTTTCGAGCTTGATTTTGAATCTGTGCTCACCACAAGAATGGCTTGTGTGCTAAAAAGCTACCAGTATTTTTCAGGCTCGTTTACTTATGGCGCCGATTTTATGATTCAGATTCCCGATTCGGTTGATGTGTTTAATCTGGGCAGCATTCATTTTGTATCAACCATTAGCAGCGAACTCACGATTGATACCAGCGCCAATGTCATACGTTTTACTTATGCAGGCAGTTTCGATTTCGCCGGGTACCATTACCATATCCCTGAACTGTCGCTGGATATCAACACCCAAAGCCTGCAAGACATCATCAATATGGCCAATCAATGGATTATCGATAATGTTTCTACGCTTTTCAAAAATCTGTATGCCGATGCCGCCGCCTGGATAAACGCCGTAACGCAGGGGGTAATTGTGCTGGCCACCAACACTGCCGAATATGTAATAGAAGGCTTTAAGGTAGTGTATGGGGTAAGTGCGGAAGCCGTTGGCGACCTGCTGAAAGGCACCACCTATGCCCTGAACGACGTAGCCAAAGGCATGAAAGACGTTTACAACGCTACGTCGACCCTCACAACCCAGACCCTGGTAACAGCCTACAATGCCGCAGAAGACAGCGCCGCCGCCGCCCTGCAATACGCAGGCTACACGGCCGACGAAATAGCCGACGCCCTTGTCAATGTATATGGCAGTACCATGGAGGTAGTGGGTGAAATACTGCTGGCCCTTGGCTACAGTGCCGATGTAGTGGCGCAGGCGCTTACTGAGGCATTTAATGCCACCGAAGCAGAAGTGGCCGCCATAATGGCAGAGCTGGGCTACGCCATTGACACCGCAGGCAACTGGGTAGAAAAAACTGCCAAAGATGCAGCCGACGCCACCAAAAATGCGGCCGATGATGCCCTGAAACAAGCCACCGACAGCACCAAAGATGCGGCAGACAGTGCAATAAAAGAGACTGAAGATGCCGCCAAAGATGCGGCCGACGAGGCAGAAAAGGCAGCCAAAGACGCAGCTGATGCGGCCAAAGATGCGGCAGACAGTGCATTGAAGGCATCAGAAGATGCGGCCAAAGATGCAGCAGATGCGGCCAAAGATGCCGCCGACGAAGCCGCGAAGGCAGCTAAAGATGCAGCAGATGCGGCCAAAAACGCTACCGACAGCGCCAAAAATGCCACCGACTCGGCATTGAAGTCGGCGGCGGATGCTATTATTCCGTAGTTACCTGATTTTCAATACAAAACTATATTTACTTATATGAAAGAAACCGACAATGCTGCCAATGCAGCCAGAGAGGCGATAAACAACGCTGCCAAAGAAGCCAAAAATGCAGTCAAAAACGCCATGGATGAAGCTAATAATGCGAACCTGGCATCCATAAACGCCAGTAAAAATGCCTTAAGTGAAGCAGATAATGCCATAAAACAAGCAATGGCTGAAGCCGAAAATGCGATCAGGGCATCACTCAATGTTACAGGCAACCCCCCTGAATGAAGCAGGAGATCCTGGCAAAAATACGATGGATGAAGCCGAAAATGCCATGAGAACAGCCGATCAGGATGCAGGCATACCACTGCCAATACCAGCAAAGCCCCGTAAAAACGCTTTGGATGAAGCCCAAAAAGCGATGAGTGATGCAAACGAATATTTAGAGAAGGCCATGAAAGAGGCGCAAGATTCACTCAGAAATGCAGGCGGCTACTAAGCCGGAAAAGCTATCGGGGCAGCCACCCCGGTGGTAAACGTTGCCCCAATTGTAGCATACCCGGCAAAGAAACAAACGGTGACAGATGCCCTTATTCTGTAATAACCCGGCCTG
The DNA here is from genome assembly GCF_024138715.1 of Emticicia sp. 21SJ11W-3. Taxonomy (GTDB): domain Bacteria; phylum Bacteroidota; class Bacteroidia; order Cytophagales; family Spirosomataceae; genus Emticicia; species Emticicia fluvialis. The sequence goes on along the minus strand of NZ_CP092074.1, from coordinate 3,132,133 downwards.
TGTGGCCTTATGCGGGCAGGTTAACCATTAGCTGTGCAACAATACCCAAAAAACTAATATGAAAACAATTTTTGCTCTTGTCAACTGCTTTGCTGTGCTTTTACATGTACACCGGGAACCGAACAGTTCCTGAGGTGTGGTTCAAACACTGCTGTAAAACTTATTTCTGTTCAATTATTAAAATCTAAACATTACCCGTTATGGCAATTGTTATTCAAGCTGCTTCATTTTTCCCAACCAGTATTCAGGACCTTGCAGTAACCGATACTGAGGTCTATTATCCGGGGCCATTGGTGATGGTTTCCTTTGGCCATGCTCAGGTTTATGTCAACGGTGAGGCCATTATTAAACCCACTTTTACCAGTGTTTATGATACTGCCGACTTAGTCTGGATTTCTGTAAGCTGGCAGGCTTCCGATGGCAATGGTTCGTCGGCTGCGCTGGAGTTTTATTTTATGGAAGGCTTGTCGGTTGTGGGTGGTAAATACGCCGTAGGAGCCGCGCCATTGCCGGAGGTTGATAATATTTCGGGCTTAATTGCCAATCCTGAAACGCCGTCTGGCCTGTGGGACGGCACCTATAGTACTTTTATTGGCGCCGACTACAAGGCAGATGATGTGCTGGTGATAGAAGGCCCGGGCATGGGATACAAGTCTAAGACCATCCTTAATCACGTTTATTTGTCGCAGGTCTTTACCGACGACGAAGGCGTTACTACCACTACCTACCAGACCTGGTGGTTTCAGTCGGGCGATAACAAGCAGAACGCGTATCTTTATTACGTCAGCACTGAATACGGAAATTCATTTGTCGGGCAGACCTGGACGGGCCATGTACAACCGCTGGAATACAACTTTTCGGGTTCTATTGCGCAGGAACTCCCTTCAAACTGGATGAGTGATCTTATTCTTGAGGCTGAATACGCCGCTAAAGAGGTAACAGACACTGCCGTTGACGCCTACAACGATGCCCGGAATGCAGCCAAAGTGGCCACCGATACCGCCAAAAATGCGGCTGATGATGCCGTTAAAGCCACCACAGATGCTGCCAAAGATGCCACAGATGCTGCCAAGGATGCTACCGATGCGGCCATAAAGGCATCGACAGATGCGGCTAAAGATGCCGCCGATGCAGCCATAAAAGCATCTACTGATGCTGCCAAGGATGCGGCTGACGCAGCTGAAAAAGCCGCCAAAGATGCCGCCGATGCAGCTAAAAATGCGGCTGACAGTATTCCAATACCGCCGCCGCCACCCATACCTAAAGTACCCAAAATACCAAAGATTTAATTAGATAAAGGCCGATGCTCGTTAAGCGCATCGGCCTGAAACCTCTTTAAACCCGTTTTTTATTGAGCCATGGTAATAAGGGCAGCTAAAGGCCGCCGCATTGCCGGGCTAATACACAGGAAAGCGCTTTTGCTTATGTCAACTGCTTGCGTATTTCTGCTCATTTACCCGTTAAGCCCTATGCTTTTGGTGGTAATTTTTATTTGGTAGCGCAACATTCAATTCAATTATTATAAACAATTAAACATTTAAAGCCATGGCAATTAATACCTCAATCAAAGCCAATTTTATTACTTATTTACAAAATTTAGAAACCAAAGTCTACTACAGCGGCCCTTACCTGATGGTTGACTTTGTTAGTTTCAGCATTGTGGTGAACGGCGAAACCATCAAAAATCCGGTGTTTTTAACCGAAACATCAGCTGATGAAATAGTGGTAATTGATGCCAGCTGGCAGGCTGCTGATGGCAACGCATCGTCTGCTGCGCTTAAGTTTTATTTTCAGCCCGCCAGCCTGATAGCCACCGGCAAATATGCTGCAGGTACTGCCGCGCTGCCGTCGGCCAATAATTTTACGGGTATGTATGCCACACAAAGCAATGATGTGTCGGCCTGGAACGCCAAATACAATACTTATGTAGGTACAAGCCTGGATCAGCAAGACGACACCCTTACCGTGAGCAGCCCAACGATTACCTATAAGTCGAAAAACATCAACAATTATGTGTATCTGGTACTTACCAGCACGCTTTCAGACGGCACCACTACCCAAACCTCTCAGGTTTCGTGGTTTGAGACCGGCGGTAATGACCAGAACGCCATTATCAGTTTCAGCGTGGCAGACCCCTATTTAATATTTATAGGGCAGAAATGGAATGGCAGCACACAGCCCATTGATTATAATTTTATGGGTACCACGGCAGACCAGCCCCCAACCAACTGGATGACAGACGCCATTATTGCCACCGAAGAGGCAGCCAAAGATGTGGCAGACACCACCGTTGATATTTATAACGATGCCGTACAGGCAGCCAAAGATGCCGCCGACGCCACCAAAGATGCGGCAGACGATGCCCTTAAGGCAACAACCGATACGGGTAAAGATGCCGCCGACGAAGGAATAAAAGCCACAGAAGATGCGGCCAAAGATGCTGCCGATGGCGCCAAAGATGCGGCTGACGAAGCAGAAAAAGCTGCCAAAGATGCGGCTGATGCAGCCAAAGACGCCACTGATTCGGCCAAGAACTCGGCAGATAACGCGGCTAAAGATGCGGCCGATGCCACAAAAAATGCCATAGACGGTATTTTTAAAATTTAATGTATTTCCGGTCGGTACTCAGCTTGGGTACCGGCCGGTTATTTAAACGTCAACCCATACCAACACAAGGGCTATTGACACCTAAAACCGAGGTAATAAAGATGAATGTATTGTTAATACGGCGCAATGCCACCGATGGCATAGAGGTGAAGCAGGCCTTTGAGCAACTGGGGCTTAACTATTGTGATGTGCACCGGCATGAGCATATCAGCCTGGTAGAACTCAACAGCCTGGGTACCACAGACATCCGTTTTTTTAACTGGAACATCAGCCGGTTCGACAGGATTTTTTTTATCAACACACCCTCGGTACCCGAAATCGGCAATGCCGTAGCCAGCAACAAAACCCATACGTTTGAGTATTGCGAGATGGATGCCTCGGTGATATCTGCCCTGCAAAACTACCCCGATAAACTGATTAATGCCGGGGTGCTGAACATGAGCCTGAGCATTACTAACAGGTATTTTCTGGTGTTTCTGTTCAGAAGCCTGGGCTGGCAGTTGCACCCGTCGCTTTTTAATCTGCCGCAGGCCCTGCCAGATAAAACGCTGTATCAGATTCACCTGCTGCTTACACGTACGGGGTATAGGGTTTATCCTGACAATGATGTTTTCAGCCCGGTTATCAGCCATGCCGAAGAGCTTATTTTAAAAACCCGGAAAGCCATGTGGCAACGCGGGCTGGACATACTGACCGTAAGCTGCGTGGTAACAGACAGCAACCTGTGTGTATTGAATATCAGTGAAAGTTTTGCGCACGTCAGTTCCGGAATATTGGCCGGGGCATTAAAGGAAATAATCTGATTATGTTTTTAATAATAGGGTATCATAACGAAAAAGCCATTGAGCATTTTGTAAAAGTGCTGGCCGAACAAAAACAGGCAGATGCTGATAAGTATCATTTTCTGAACCTGTCAGACGTTGAAACCGCCGCAGATGTGCAGGTGTCTTATGACGCCGATGACCTGCTGGTGAAAATAGACGACCGCCAATTTGATTTTGCCAACTACCACGCTATTTATGCGCGGTGTTTGTATCAGACGCCTGCCGACAAAGCTCATGTGCTGAGGATGGTTAATTTTATTTTTCTGATGCATAATTATCTTGAATTCTGCGACAAGGTGGTGGTTAACCGGCCTTGCGCGGGTAATTCAAACTACACCAAGCTGCACCACGTAACCAAGCTACAGGCCTACGGTTTCGCAACGCCCGAAACGTACATTTTCGGGTCTGGCACCCGGGCAAAGCAGGTAATGCAACCCAACGGCGACTGGATTTCGAAGGGTACGTCATCTATCAGAACCAGAGCTGTAGAACTGGACGAAAAACTCTATGCAGAATTGTATCAGCTTAACCACGTGCCGTCGCTGTTTCAGCGGCACATCAGGGGGTATGATGTACGCCTGCATCTGCTGGGCAGCCAGCCGCTGGGGCTTAAGATAGAGTCGCCCAATGTAGACTACCGTTACAGTACGTCGGGCAATCAATACCAAAGGGTAGACATTCCACCAGACTTACTGAAAAAATGTATTGATTACTGCCGCGAAGAAGAACTGCTCTTTGCAGGCATTGATTTTAAGGTAACACCCACCGGCGAATGGGTGATGCTTGAAATTAACAACACCCCCGGCTACAATTTTTTTGATACCAAGATGAATTACGCCATTTCAATGGCTTTGTTTGATTTCCTGAGCCAGACTCCCGACCAGCTCGCACCTTTCCGCCGCGAACCAGCCGCCACCAAAACCTTTATTCCGCCAGAAAGAAGAACCATGTCTTAAACCCGCGGGTCAATGGCAGAGAGGTTTTACAACGCCTGCAAAGCTGCGAACTGCAAGTTCGCGCCACAAGTTTCAATACCAAACTCGGTTTTCAGGCATTGAAGCAGGTCTGCGGTGTTGTCAAATGCTTCCATTTTGCGTTCGTTTCCGGCACGCTGCAAAAACCGATGGTTGAAGAGCGTTTTGCGGCCTTTGGGCAGGGGCAGGGTGCAAATCAGGTTTTTTACAAAATGAGAGTCGGGCGAGGTCTGTTTCCAGAAGTTCTGCGCTTCAAATTCTTCCAGCCGTGCCGCTTGCAGGCTGAACCTGAATTTTTCTTCATAACTAACACCCGTGGCCGACATCCAGAGGCTGAAGTCTGCCTCCTCAGCCCGGCGAATCATAAAGTAACTGGTGCCGTCGGTCTGCACCACGTCTGGTTTTAACTCCAGCGGTTCCAGAAACAAATCGCCATAGCCTACGTCCAGCAGCCACCGGGTACCCAGATTGGCTACAAGGGCCATGTGGTCAAATGGCGGGCCGGGCTGCTTGTTATTCACGATGCGCGCCGATATAAGCTGTGTATCAAAGCCCAGTTTTTGCAGCAACTCGTTAAAGAGGGCGTTCAGCTCGTAGCAGTAGCCGCCGCGGAGGCCTGTTACTACTTTGTTGTAGATAGCAGGAAGGTGCAGGCGGATGGGTACGCCCAGTTGCACGTCGAGGTTCTCGAAAGGAACATGAAACACGTGCGCCCGGTGTAGTTGCCTGAGCACGGATAGGCTGGCCGCAGGGGCCGCCTGGAAGTTGATGCGTTTCAGATAAGATTTTACGTTCATGTGTGCGATTTTTCAGCCATAGCGGCACGGGGTATCTGCCTGTTTTTTGTAAAAGCAAAGCAAAAATAAGCGTGCCATTATATGACCATAACGGAAATACAGCGGCAGATGCTGTATTAAAATGATATGAAGACCTGCCGGGTATAAGCCGGCAGGCTAAGGTAATGCGCCGGGAAACAGACGAGATTTGTCTTGTTCAGCCCTTATTTATGTCTGTTTTGCACCCCTGTTTTGGCTTAAAAGGGTATTAACTTTGTAGCATACTAACAAAATTGGCTATGATGGAAAACAATAACATGGCGTTCAGGCTGGTGGTAAACAAGCCACCGCAGGAAACCTTTCAGGCTATCAATGAGGTGCGCCAGTGGTGGTCTGACGATTTCAGCGGAAGCTCGTCTCAGTTGGGTGATGAGTTCGAGGTTCGGTTTGCAGACGTGCATTATTCAAAACAAAAACTGGCAGAGCTGCTGCCGGGCCAAAAAATAGTATGGCTGATTACCGACAGCCACCTGAGTTTTCTGGAACAAAAAAATGAATGGACAGGCACAAAGGTGGTGTTTAGCCTTTCGGCTGAGGGCGACCATACCGTTATCAGCTTTACGCATGAGGGGCTAACACCGCAAAGCGAGTGCTACACCGATTGCTACGGCGGCTGGCGGCAATACCTGCTGCATAGCCTTGTGCCTTACATCAACACCGGCAAAGGCAACCCGAATGTGCTTGAGAGCGCCATTAAAGAAAAAACTGCCAGACCCTGAGCCTGCCGGGTGTTACACATCCTGCCGGTTATGTTTCATTTTCTACCTACCAGAAACCGCTGCCATGCACCTGCGCGGGGTTTCTGGTTTTTTGCTATACCTCTTGCCGCCCAATGCTGCCGGGCGGGTCTGCCGGGCTGTTTTTTGCAGGTTTTATCACCAAAAATGATGAGTTTGAAGAAAAAACGCATCGGCTGCTTTTCAATGTGGCTATTTCTGCTTATAATTACGGCTAATTACAAAAAGTAAAGGATAACTGCTTTAGATTAAATCAAAACTTTGAGTCTGACCTACTGAGAGAAGAAATTGCCATTCTCTCATCTGCTGTTTCAAACAACAGTATTTAATGATAGCCAACCTGAGATTTGCATTTGAAATGGCCCCTTTTGGTGTGCTCAGATGTGATGATCTTTCAGAAAAAACTTTGTATGCCCGGCATAATATCTTGTTTGATGTTTGCTGTATGCGGGGCATTAGAAGATTAAAATTTTTCATTCTTAATAATAATGGAGAAACCTCGCGAGAATTACTATCTGGAGGCCAGAAAAATATGGAGCACCGTTGTAGACCAGGATTCAACTGATTTCAACGATTTAAGGGTACAGGTGGCCTTTCATAAGCAATTGCTGAATATCTTTCAGCCGGGCAATTACCACTATTTTGTGTTCAATATTTTTAAGGTTGAGGTAGAATTGTGGAGCGAGGGCATTATTGATGTGCTGGGCTATACGCCCGACGAAATGAGCCTGGAGTTTTATATGAGTATCATTCACCCGGACGATATGCCGTATTTCCTGAAGTTTGAAAAGCGTATAACCGAGTTTTTTCTGACACTGCCTTACGACAAAATCAAGAATTATAAAGTGCAGTATGACATCAGGCTGCGTGCCAAAGATAACCGCTACGTACGGGTGCTGCATCAGGCCATACAGATAGATTATGACACGAGTAATTTCTACCGGACATTGGATGTGCAGTCGGACATTACGCATATCAAAAACGAGGGTGTGCCGTGTTTTTCGCTCATTGGGATGGACGGAGAGCCGTCTTATTATAATATCCAGAGCGATGCCCTGATACCGGGGGGCAATAATCCGTTTTCAGAGCGCGAACAGGAGATTCTGAAAATGATAGTGGAGGGTAAAAGCAGTAAAGAAATAGCCGGGGTGTTGTTTTTGAGTTTACATACCGTAAACACCCACCGCAAGAATATACTGAACAAAGCCCGAGTAAAAACACCTGTTGAACTGGTTACCAAGGTAATTAACCAGGGTTGGATATAGCGTTTCAGAATACCTGTGTACAGGTGTTTTTTGCCTTCGGGCAATTATTTATGTTTGCTGAATTTAAACTGTTGCATTGAGTTAATTAAATCAAAAGCCGGGTGTTTGCTGACGCCCGCAATCAGGAAAAACTACTCCGAAGTTCCCCATGAAGAAAAGTACTATTATTTTGCTGTTAGCAATGGCAGGCGCGCCGTTGCTGCTAACCGCCCAGGACCTCATCATTAAGAAAAACAAAACCGAAACCAAAGCAAAAGTGATTGAGATAACCGACGATTACGTGAAGTATCGCGACTGGGACAACCTCTCAGGCCCTATTTATAACCTGGCCCGCAGCAAGGTTTTTATGATTGTGTATCAGAACGGTAAAAGAGAGTTTATTAATGCCAGAAATGAAGTAAAGGCCAAGGGCAGCATAAAAGACGAAACCCCCGCCCGATGGCCCGAAAAAACCGAAATGCAGGAAAAAACCGAAGCGGCAGAAAGCCCCTGGCTGCGCGGAAAAACCGAGGTGATGATTATCAAATCGGCCGATGCAGAGACTGCAGACAAAGTACAGGAAGCCGACAACGCCCCGCATGACGTGATGGCCGAGCCAGACACCAGCCGGGCGGGGGCATCAAACCCTGAGGCCTCAAAGTATGCCTTTGCACCTGTTGAAGTAACCAAACAAAGAGGGTTTACCAAATTTGCCGACAACAGCCTGTATCTGGGGGTATCAGCCAATGCCATCAACCAGATGACCTTCCCGACGGTAATGATTATCAACGACTGGTTTTTGTCGCCGTCTATTGCCATTACCTATGGTGCAGGGGCTAACTACAATACGGCTGACGACATGGGCTATCAGATTAAAACCTGGGGTTTTCAGGGTATTCTTGGGGCGGCTTATTACCTGAACAAAGCGTTTAGAATTAACAAAAAGCGGGCGGCTGTTTACGTAGGCGCGGCTGTAAAATATAGTTACGACTACACCACGTCTGACCTCTCAGACCGCCCCACGTCGGCATCAAGCATGAGTGTTTTTGGCCGGGGTGGCGTAAAAATCAATATTACCCGGCGGCTGGGTTTGTTTGCCGAAGCCCACATAACCAACGGCGACCCCGACGTATTAGGCGGGTTGTCGTTCAGCTTTGTTAAATAAGCGGCCTGCGGCCTGTTTCTCAGCTGCCAAGGCTTTAAAACTGGCAATAAAATACCTAATGCTAGGTATTTATTGCCAGTTAGTAAATAATTAAGTTTGCCAGTATAATTATATTGCCCGAAGTGGCTTGCTGCACACCTGTGCCATGCCACCTTACCTAATGCCCACAAACTTTTTATAACATAAAACCAATCCCTTTAAAACAGATAACGTATCCCTTATGAAAAGAAATCTACTAACACTTGCTTTTGCGCTTGCCTTTTTGCCCTCGCTATTATTTGCACAAGACATTATCATTAAAAACGACAAGTCTGAAATTAAAGCCAAAGTGGTTGAAATAACCGTTGATTTTATTAAATATAATGACTGGGACAACCTGACCGGCCCCATTTACAATATTGCTAAAAAAGATGTGTTTATGATAACCTACCAGAACGGCAAAAGAGAGTTTATTACTGCTGAAGCCGCTACTACACCTACCAAAGCCAGGGCAACCACCCAAACAAGGAAAGAAGCCCCGGCAGATGTGCAGGAAATTGATTTAACAGGCGGCACCCCGGCAGAGGGCTCACCGTTTGAGTACACTCCACGAGACAAGACCCAACCCAAAAGCCCTACCAACTATGCCGACAGGGTATCTTACACAGGTGTTGCGCTGAACTCAATCGGCAAGGCAACTATTCCTACCATTCAGGCTTTGAACGACTGGTTTATGGCCAATAATATAGCCTTGTCTTATGGGGTGGCTATTGGTTATAACAGCATCAAGGAGTCGGGTATTGAATTGAAAACTTCTGCTTTTACGGGTATTCTGGGTGGAGCGTATTACCTGAACGAGGCCCTGAAAATTGATAAACGGAAGGCGGCGGCCTATGTAGGCGTGGCGTTATATTACGCTTATGCTTCAACTACGTCTAACTACAAAGAGTTTGAGGTTTCGGGTGGTAATTTAGGGGTGCTTGCACGCGCCGGTGGTAAATACAACTTTGCCAAGCGTTTGGGTGGTTTTGCCGAAATACAAGTCAGCAAAGGCGACCCCGCCATTATAGCTGGTTTATCAATCAGTATCAACAAATAAAATAGCTATGATACCATCTTTACTCAGGTCGGTTCTTACAGTAATGGTTGTGTGCCTGGCTTTTGCCGGATGCACCACCAAAAAAGAGGTGGAACCCGAAACCAAAGGCGAATTTGTTTTTAACAACATCAAGTATTCGGGCGCGTGCCAGGGCATAGCCTCAAAAACCTGTAAGGGTGGTTATGATGTGGCCATTATGTCAACAGCCAATATTGTTATTTACAATATGCCTACTGCCGCAACCGGTACATTTAACATAGCCAACGGATGGGCCACTAACCCGGGTTGCAATACCTATGTGCTGGTGCTGAAAGAAAACGGAAACCAGATTGCCAGCATTAACGGTACGCTGACCAAAACCGGAGACAACTCATTTATTTTACTGGTTAACGTAACCGAGTTTGCAACCGCTTCATCGGCTGCTACTATATCTGGCAGCGGTACGTACACTATTCTGAAATAACACCTTTCGTGAAGCGCTGTTTTCAGAAACAATAAACGGGCCAACCACTTGTTATGCAACCATATAAAACGGTTACCTATGGCCGTTTTATATGGTTGAACCATTGGCAGGCCCATTGCTATGACCCCCTTTTACAGGCTCTTTCCACACCCAACACAGGCTTTATTTTGTTTTTGCCTGTTTCTAAAATGAGGTTCCCGGCTATGCTGTGCAGAAAGCCCGGCGAAATCTACCTGAGCAACCACTTTTGCCACCTACCGTTACATCTGCTGAAAATTGACAATGAACGATTATAAACTGAACCTTTACCTTATATCCCTTTTCAAAAAACATGAAAAAAAGTGGCTTTTTATTCCTTTTCGTGCTAGGCTTTTGTTTTGAGCTATTGGCTCAGGGTACTGTTTATAGTAATAAAGGAGTTACTGTAACGTGGACATGCGCACTTATTAGTGGATCAAATACTCCTTGTTCGGATTTAGACAGCTATCAGATCATTTTTAAAGCTGTAAACACAAATAACAGGCATATACGTTTCCGCATTACAGATGTCAGTTTTTATGATCACTCATGCAATGAAACCAAAAATGGTTTTAGTCTCATCAGAAGCCCAAAAAATGCTTGGATTGGTGTTGTGTGGAGTAACGGTGGAGCAGCTAAATCTTTAACGGCGGCCAGGACTTATGATGTACCGGCAAATGATGAAAGTACGTCTAACGGATACATAATTACGGTGAAGCGCGGCCAGAAACCTGAGCTGGCGCAAGTAGTATTTCAAGGGTTTGACTTTGTCGATGATGATGCCCCTGAAGCTCCTTCCACAACTACTACCACAAGGGTATCGCCGCAGTGGTCGGAATGGAAGGGGTTCAGCAGTTGTGCCACCGGGCTGGAGTACCGCACCCTGAAAGACCAGGGCTATGCACTGAACTATCAGGTGCATTTGTATTTTCAGGTGAGGTCGTCTTATAACAGCCCTGTTCGGTTTGACTTTAACCTGCTTGATAAAAACGGGAAAGTGCATTTTGGTAACACGCACGACATAGCGGCAGGTGGTACGGTAGAGTTTAACCATAAGATGGATGCCGACAAGATTAAATCGATACAGGTAAAAAATGCGGTGTATATTAATAACGGGCGGTCGGTTTGTGATGCCAATGCAAACACCCAACAGGCTGCCACAAGCCAAAGTAGCCCGGCTATAACCAAACAGCAGCAGGAGCAGATGAAAGCCGCCGATGCCCATAATAACTACATTAATGCCAAGATGCGTGAAACTGAAGCAGAAGAAAAGCGGCAGCTACAACAGCAGGAGGCATTACGGAAGCAGCAGGAGGAAGAAAAAAAACGCTATGAGGCCGAGCAGGAGCGCATCAGAAAAGAAAAAGAAGCACGGTATGCCCGTTACAGTGCGGCTATTCAGAATGGTGATAATGCCCTGAAAAGCGGTAACTATGAAAGCGCCATGACTTATTATAACCAGGCCAAAAGCCTGGCACAAGACCCCGACCAGGCCCGCATAGCCAACGAACGCTATACACAGGCTTTTGAAGCCAAAAAAACTGCCGAACGCAAAGTGCGGGTAGAAAAGCAGCAGAAAGTAGATAAAGAAGAAAACGCGCAGTTTGCAGGTATGGCAGCCGGAACGGCAGGCCTGATGGCTACGATGAAAGACCGCTATATTGAGCGGTTTTTTGCGGCCAAAGTGCAACTGGGGCTGGGCATTGAAGACCTGCCCATGTACACCAACAATACCAGCGCGTATGTAATGAACAAAACTTATATACAGAAGTTTGCCATGCCTACTTTTCATGTAGGGCTGAAGGCCACGCTGTTTAACAACAAGGGCGTATCATGGCATATTAATCCGCTGTTTAATCTGGCTTTTCCGGCTTTGTCGCCCGGGAAGAGTGGCGCTTACAGCGACTACGGCGGCACGAGTTCGCTAATGATGGGCCTGAAACATGATAGCAAATGGAAGCTGTTTGCCGAAGGTGGCTGGCTGCACAAAGACGGCTCGTTTACGTATGATGCCGACGCCGCCAACGGGGGTACTACTGCCACCGACGATGTTCGCAAAGGCACCCTGAAGTACGATGTGCTGAAATATGGCGGGGGCATAGCCTTTTACTCATTGCTTGACGATGCCGAGACCATCATCAGGCCTGCGGTGTATTTTGAGCGGCCGTCGTTCTTTGCAGCAGACAAAAAACCGGTAATGAGTTTCAACCTGTTTATGAATATTTATAGCGCTTTTATTATTGACATCAGTTACTCGCCGGATTATTTCATTGGCGGGCAGGTGAATTTTCCGGGTACGGTAACACCAGAAAAAACCAGCTATTTCAGTGTAAAGTTAATCAGGCAGGGCCGGTTATATTAAGCGCAGACAGATAAGTAAAAATTGCGAGATTTTGCGAGAATCTCGCAATTTATTGGCTTTGGGGGTGTGGTGCCGTTATTGTGAAACATTGTGAACAGCTAGTGTACATTGTGGCTTACAACGCTATCAGACAGGATGCGTCGCACCGGCATACCGGCCGCAATCAGAACTTGAACCAACTTGATACGTACTTGAACAAGGCCAAAACAATGGGTTTTTCTTTATTTGTGGAAATTAAAACCCGAACAAATCAATTATGAAAAAACTAGTTTTGTTGCTGTTGGGCCTGTGTACAATGGCAGTTGCCCAAAAGAAAAAAAATGTTAGTCAGCCTGCGGCTCCTGCGGTGCCAGACTATCACATCCGCATGAGTGCCGATAAATGGCAGTTTAAAGAAGGGAAAGTAACGTTTATTGAAAAGAACGGTACCCCGGCCATGCGCATCGTGCAGGGTAACCAGGGGGCGGTGTTGCTGAAAGAGGCGGTTTTTACAAACGGCACCATTGAATTTGATTTCGAACCCGAAGCACCTATGTCGCTGGGGTCGTCGCCGACGGTTTATTTTCATGGCGATGCGCAGAGCAACGATGTAGAGATTCTGTACATCAGGGCAAGGCCGAAAACACCCACGGCCAACGATGGCGTGCAGTATTGCCCCATACTGAAGGGCGTAAATATGTGGGATATGTACCCTGATTATCAGGCACCGGCCATGTTTGAGGCAGGCAAGGCCAATCACCTGAAAATGGTGGTTTCTGGTAAGCAGATGAAGGTGTATGTGAATGACATGAACCGCCCGACGCTTTATATACCCAAACTGGAAGGCAATGCAACCACCGGTATGCTCGCGCTTGATGGCGGCATGACGGTATGGAACATGCAGGTAAAGCCCGATATAACCGAGAACCTGCCACCAATGGAAGGCCACGACCTGACCGACCACGACGCGCAGTACATCAGAAACTGGGCTATGACCACCCCGCTTGAACTGCCAGCCAAACAAGAGGTTACGAATATGGATATACCCGGGCCGGAGGTTTTTAAAGAGGCGATTCTGGCCGAAAGACAGGGTTTGGTTAATATTACGCGGAAGTACGGCAATAGTGAGAACCGAAGGGTGGTATGGTTGAAAGCTATCATTAAAACGGCAGAGGCGCAAAAGAATATGCTGCAACTGGGTTTCAGCGATGAGGTGTGGGTGTTTCTGAACGGGTCGCTGGCTTATGTAGATAAAAACCTGTTTTTGCAGCCATCAATGCGGAAATACCCGGCAGGCAGGATATCGGTACAAAATGCACGTGCGAGCCTGAACCTGAAAGCCGGAGAAAACGAACTGCTGATAGCGGTGGCCAACGATTTTTACGGCTGGGGAATTATAGCCCGGCTGGAAAACATGGAAGGAGTGGAGTTCAGTAAGTAATCAGGCATGGTGTGATGATGGTGAACCTTTAACGAAAATTGTGAAACATAGTGTGGCCATCGTGTACTTAGTGGCAAGGCTTAATATACCACACACCAAAAATGGTTTAATTCCTCATCTAACGATGGGGTATTAAACCATTTTCTTTGTATAATGCGGCGAACTGGAAGTTGGCGCCACACAGAATTTTATCAGGCATGAAACCGGAGTGTGAAGGTGGTGCCAATGCCTTCGGCGCTTTCTACGCTGATGGTACCCTGCAGGCTTTCCATCTGCGACTTGATCAGGTACAGCCCCAGGCCTTTGCTATTGGGGCGGTCATGAAAACGCTGGTACAAACCAAATATTTTGGCTTTGTGCCGTTCTACGTCAAAGCCAATGCCGTTGTCGGCAAAGGTTAGCACAATGCCGTCGTCGGTTTTGCAGGTGGCTACCTCAATTTTCAGGGTGCGGTCATAAGACCTGTACTTGATGGCATTGGTGAGCAGGTTCATGAAGATGCTCTCCAGGTAAGTCTCGTTAAATATAACCGTCGGAGCATTTTGAAACTTCAGTTCTATTTGGGCGTTGGCCTCTTCCACCTGTGGGGCCAGTTGGCTGGCCACCTGCCTGAAAATACGCTCAAAGCTGATTTCCTTCTGCTCAATATCTGAGGTGTCGCGGATTACCAGTATTTTCACCAGGTCGTTGACGGTATTGTTCAGCTGTATGGTTGAGGTCTTGAAACCATCCAGAATAGTGCTGAGGGTGGGGTCTTCGATGGGTATATCTGTAAGCAGGTCAAGGAAACCCATCAGATTAGACAAGGGCGCTTTCAGGTTATGCGAGGTAATGTAAGAGAAATTCCGGAGGTCATTGTTGTTCTGGTTCAGGGTTTTAATGAGCTGCTCTCGCTCTATTTCCTGATTCTTGCGGTCGGTTATGTCGCGGTAGTTAACCACAACGGCACCCACGGCCGGTTCGTTGAGCAGATTCTGGAAGCTGGCCTCCAGCCATCTGAAAGCACCTCTTTTGGTGAGGCTGCGGTATTCAGCCCTTTTGGTAAGCGAGGGGTCTTCAAGAATACCCAAAAAAGCCTGCGACACCACCTCGATATCTTCGGGGTGTATCAGGGTGGCCAGGTTGATGCCCAGTATTTCGTGTTCTTCAAACTCGGTGATGCGCTTGCCGGCCGGGCTGATTTCTAACATAATGCCATCGGCTGAAAGCAGGCTCAATCCGTCGCTACTGTTTTGCAGCAGGCTTCTGAACCGTTTTTCGCTGTTCCGTATCAGAATTTCAGACTTCTTTCTGTCTGAGATGTCGCGGGCTATTTTTGAGGCGCCGGTAATATTGCCGTTGATGTCTTTAATGGGCGAAACGGTAAGTGAAATTTCGAGCAGCTCGCCGGATTTATTTTTTCTGAGGGTTTCGTAGTGTTTTACCGGGAAACCGTTTCTGATGCGGTCGAGAATTTCGGTTTCTTCATGCAGGCGGTCGTCTGGTATAATAATGGTGGTAACCTGCCCGATGGCCTCTTCGGCGGTAAAACCAAACATTTTTTCGGCGCTGGGGTTCCAGGTCAGTATGGTTTTGTTGAGGTCCATACTGAGGATAGAGTCTTCTGACGAATTAACGATTGACACAAAAAGCGCCTGTTGTTCTTTAAACCGGTACTGCTCGGTAATGTCTTTAAAATTGGCCACTACTACATTTACCTCGGGTTTATGCAGCATATTGGTAAAAGTGCCTTCAATAATACTATAGCCGCCGACTGCCGCTTGTTTGCGCAGGATTACATCAATGGGTTGCTCGGGGTTGGCAAGGGCTTTGTCCAGGGTATCCTGGGCTGTCTGGCGGTCGTCCGGGTGCAGGTATTCTCGTATAAGTTCAATGTTGTCATGTTTTTTCAGAAACCCAAAGGCTTTCTGAAAAGACGGGCTCATAAATTCAATTTTGCCTTCGGCGTCAAAGAGCAGCAGCAGGTCATGGCTGTTTTCAAAAACCGACCTGAACAGCGCTTCGCGTTTAGATATTTCTTCCTCAGCTTTTTTGCGGTCGGTAATTTCGCGGGCGGTCATGCAACTGCCTACAATTACACCGTTTGCATAAACGGGGCTCAGCGAGTATTCAAACCAGAGGTTATCGCCGTTGGGGCGTTCAAAGCATCGATCATATTTAATGGTTTCGCCTTCCAGAGAGCGGCTAATGGCGGCTTTGGCCAGATCGCAGCGGGTATTTATGGCCAGGTCAAGCAGGTCTACCCCAATTACTAATTCTTTGTCGCCGTTTAATTGTGCCACCCTGATGGCGTTATGGTTAAAGGCCTTTACTATGCGTTGGGTATCCATCAGCAAAAAGGCCTCTGTTGTGTTTTCAAAGATGGTTTTCAGGTCTCTTTCCGAATTGCTCAGGCGTTCTTCGGCTTCCAGGCGTGTGGTAATATCCTGAAAATTGGCTACCAGCGCCTGCACGTTCTGGTCGTGCAGCAGGTTGGTAACGTAGCCTTCAACCCAAATATAGCTGCCGTCTTTACATTTCAGGCGGTTGGTACGGCTTGCGGTGCTGCCCGGTTTGGCTATCAGCCCGGCAATCAGGCCGGGGCTTTCGGCGGCCTGCTCAGGGTGCATAAACTCCTGATTGAAATGACCTATTACTTCTTCTGACACAAAACCGGTGTGTTTCTCAAAGGCCGGGCTTACGTAGGTAATCAGGCCGTCTGGTTGCACCAGTATGATGATGTCTTCGCCGGTTTCAACCAGCGCTTTAAACCTGCCTTCGGTTCGTGCCAGTTTTTCTTCTGTTTGTTTCCTGATGCTGATGTCTCTGTAATTGGCAACAATGGCACCCACGTTGGCATCGTGCAGCATATTGGCCATCATGCCTTTCAGCCAAATATAATGCCCATTTTTATGTAGAAGCCTATACTGAACCGGTTTAGCAATACCAGGGTTTTGTATAATAAATCTAAAGGTATCTGTTACCTGGGGTACGTCATCCGGGTAAATGGTGGCAGCTGCCAGCCCGGGGTCATTATTGATGTCATCGGGGGTGTAGCCGGTTACCCGTTCTAAAGCTGGGCTTGCGTAAATTACCTTGCCGTTTTCGGTGGTAAGCATCACAATCTCTCCGGCGTTTTCAACCAGGGCTCTGAAACGGCGTTCACTTTGTTCCAATAGTTTTTCGGCATTTTTACGGGCCGAAATATCGCTTACAAAAGTACTGGTTTTGGTGAGGCCGAACAGGTCTGTATAAACCACAGAAGAGAACTCAAGCGGAAACTCCTCGCCGTTTTTTCTTATACCAATTGTTACGCCTTTCAGTTTGCCACCGTGCATGTCGGCGTCTTTAAATTGAGAGGCATGTTCTTCAAACTCAAGTAGCAGGTCGTTGCGGTGCATACTTTTAAGTTCGTCATAGGTATAGCCGAAGATGTCTGAAGCAGCCGGATTAGCATCCATAATTTTACCTTCGAGGGTACAGAGAAAGAAGGCATCGGGCGAGTTGTCTATCATGTGCTGATAGATTACTTCGTTCTGGTGTTTGTCTAGTTCGGCTTTTTTTAAACGGCTGAGGTTGAGAGAGGTAACGTATGCACCAATTATCTGATGCTGGTCATTATAGATAGGTTTGTAACGGGTATTAAAGCTGATAAATTTGTTTTTGAACGAGGGCAGGTTCAATTCTACATCTAATTGTTCGCCATTAAATACGCGGTTGTAATATTTTCTGATGGTTTCGGTGCGGCCTTCTAATACGTAGTTCAGGATATTTTCGCCGGTTTTGACTTCAAGACCCATAAAATCAAAACACAAATCTTTGAAACCCTTGTTATATTTAACTATTTTCAGCTGTCTGTCAACAATGAGGTAGTTTTCATCGATATAATTTTCAAGCAGATTTCTATAATCCAGATTATCTATGGTATTAACCGGGATTTCTCCGGAAGAGGGGTTGTTTTTCCCCGGAAAGCTGCTTTCAGATGTAGAAGTTTTGTTGTTCATGTAAATCAGTTGTTGAATCTACGAATTGCACCCGCATGCTTCATCGTATCCGCAAAAAGGTCACAGATTGGTACAGTTGGTACCGTCTTGATGATTTTAGCACAGCTAATGGTCTGGTTAAAGAGGTGGATAAACTAACCGGCAGCAAGGCTGGTCAGAGGTTAAGATTAGATAATGAAGCCATAGTTAGTGGCTTGGTTACGTAATCAATTATCATGGGGTATTTACGTGCTCTGTCTCTTTCTGCCTGATCGGTTGATGAAGACAGAATAACAACCCTTGTATTCGGAAAAATGTGGTAATAGCGGTTCGAAAACTCGTCCAGAAAATCCCAGCCATTCATAATGGGCATATTCAGGTCCAGAAAAATCAGCTCGGGTGCCTGATCTGCTGTGTTATGGTGCAGCAAATCATGATAGAACTCTAACGCCTCTTTGCCGTTCATGCGGGTGGATATTTCCTGTGCAAAAAACGTCTTCTCTACTACCAGCTTTATCAGTGTCAATGTTATTTTATCATCATCTACACATAGCAGCCTTTTGATCTTCATTCTTTAATTATTAGGTTTGGCAAATTTACTAACAACCTGGGCGCCAGCCTGAGGCAGGCTTTTACCCTTATAAATTTTCAATCAATAGCTTTTGTTGCATGGTCTCTGTCAAAGAAAGGCTGCAAAAGTATAAACAAAAGCAAAGATTGTGCCTTTTTTTTACAAACCACGTATAAAAGTTTACAAGCTGACGTATTTCAGGCTATTCCCGCCTGAATATCAGCTAATGTATGGCTACGCCCGCGTATGGGCACAGCATTTCATAAAAAGTTTTATGGCTTAATGAATAATTGTATCAGTCTATTGGCTATTCAATAAAACAAACGGGTGTTGAATTATTGATTTCTTTGATAATGAAGCATCTTTTGTATCAATCGCAAAAACCGGCCAAGGCAGCCGTTTGTATTATTTGCATCATAGGCCTCCGACTGATGCCGGTAAATTTGTTTAGTTTTCGTCTTTTATTATGGTCTTAATTTTTAGTCTTTTATGCTTTTTACGCTGGCAAAAGTTTTGTAAAAAAGGCTTTATTACTTGTTTTCTTTGAACAGAAACACAAATAAGCGTTTAAAATTAGAGCTATACCAATTAGTTATCAAATTTTAGGGGTTAATCTTATCAGGCGGGTACATACTACAACCCCGCCGATACGTGGCAACCCCATTTATGATTTTCAGGTATGATACACCGAAATTTGCACGGTGTTGTTTTGTGCCGGTAATAATACCGACGACCTGAACCTTATTTTTTCAGCCTCAAGGTAGGCGCTCAGTTTTTTCAGGCGCTCGGCGTTGTGGCCTGGGTTTTCAATAGAAATAGTTATGGTGGTTTCCTGCTCAATGATTCTGGCAGGAACGATGTCGCTGCTCTCAATGGCTTTCAAAACTTTTTTCCTGAATTCTTCAAAGTTTTTCATACGGTACAAAAGGGATTAAACCCGGTTTTAAGCTTATCTTGCCAACTGACATACTTGCGTATACAGACAACTGTTTAATTATGTGGCTTTAAATGTGCCGTAAACTTAAACAAAATTAATAGTTTATTATGGGAAAAAATAGAAACTAACTTTTTTTTATTGGGGATTTGTAACCGCTGGCTCAGAATGGGCTTGCCGGATGGTACCGTTGAATTTATTTTTACGGAATTATTTTCAGCTTTTTGGCATTATGCAATTGAATGCCGTATTTTTGTTGCCGAAAAACGTTGGCTACCGGAGTAATAAGCCGGATTGACGCCAGATTTAACCTATGAATAAAACGATTGATAACCTCAGGGCCGAACTGGTGGTGGTGCTTGAGAAATACGACCTGCTATATGAAGACATTACTGTTAATGCCGGCAGGGAAGAGGTTGCCATTACGTTTATCCGTAAGTTTAATACGCGTCTGCTTCAACATTTTTTCAGATACCTGAACGAAGAAAACATCAATTACAGCAGCTATTTCTGCACCAGAGCAAAACGCATAAAGGTGCTTGTAAATATGCCCTGAGTTATGTATTACCCGGGTAGAGGCAGGCGTATGCCGCCCCGATTGACAAAAATACTTTAACCTAACTGCTATGTGCGGCCTAAACAAAACGGCCGCACATATTACCTGCCCATGGACTACTTCTTAAGTGTTGTTGAAGACAGAATAGCCGCGCTTTCTTTTAAGCAACAGGTTTTATACATGGCTCTTAATTGTGAAAAACTATTGCCCAACTACATTGAGTTTTACAGGCGAACCAACCGCGGAGACCTGGAGGTGTTTGAAGAGGCTATGGTTATTCTTTACCAGTATCTGCAGGATATGCCGCTTGGTGAAAACGAGCTGGAAAATACCTATAACCGGATAGTGGAAGCCATACCCGAGCCTGCTCATTTTAAAACAGCCCTAACGCCGTTTGCGGTAGACACCGCCACCGCCTTTGCCGATGCCATTGAGTATCTGCTGAGCGAAGATATAGGCTATGTGGCAGGGTCTTCTTACCGCGCACTGCAAACGGTTACCAGGTTTACCAGCTTTTTGATACAGAAAAATGCGGATGATGAACAAGAAAGCGCCGTTGGTTTTACCCGCAGGGAAATTGAACGCCAGACCATATTACTGACCCACCTGAAGGAGGCCGAAATTACCCTGCCGTTTATTGCTTTTATGCGCGAAATCAACAAGGCAGACGGGCCGATTATTGACTGGGGATTGTTGGGTATGTAAGGCTTTTTTTACCTGGCTTATGTAGCTGCTGAGCAGCGTTTCAGGCCGCTGGCAGGGCTTACTTTTGTGCAAAATATTTTTTCGGTAATTATGCTTATATTATAAGTATAAATGTTATATTTGTAATAGATAATTATAACACACAACCGGACATGCCAATACATGAGCCGGGCACTGAATCCACAGGAATAACTTATACAATTGACGGGCTGGAGTTTCTCTCAGACTACGGCGTGTATGTAACTGCCTCTAAAGGTATGCAGGATATGCCGCCCCTGAAAGAACCACAGATAGTTGATTGGCCCGACTCGCACGGAACTGTTGTTGATTTAGCTGCCCCCCGATACACCAATCGCATAATTGAACTGGAGTGCTTTGTGAAAGCATCCGGCAAACTTGATTTTTTCAGAAAAATCAACACTTTTCTCAATGCCTTTCAGAAGCCCGGTTTGCGCAGGTTAGACATCCGCATTACCGACAAGCCGCTGATTTACATGGTTTATATTGCCGACGGCGTGAATATAGACAAGCGCTGGTACCAGCACGAAATGTTTGGCACTTTTACGCTGAAACTCGTTGAGCCGTCGCCGGTAAAGCGATTGTATGTACGTACAGGTATTACCGTTAGTATGACAATTACTACCCAAAACCCCATTGACATCTATTGGGGAGACGACAAAAAAACACTGAATGTTTTTGGCAACGAGGTAAATGTAACGCATGATTATGCAGGAGACCCCGGCCCGCATTTTATACTGCTATGCGGTGTGATTGAAGAAATTAAGCCCATTATAACCAATGCCGAAGAAGTATGGAACAAATACTGATATATCACCCCAACGGAACATCAGAGCCCATCAACGACCACGGCTCGGTGAGTGTGATAAAAAAGGCCGAACACAAGAAAGTACTGCTGGGGGAAGACATCATTACCATGACGGTAGAAAGCGCCACGGTACGTAATTTCGGCATCGGCGATTACATTAAACCAGCGGGGATGTCGAAATACCGCATCAATCAGTTGCCAACGGTGGCCAGAAACGCCAACCGGAAATATCAGTACGATATCAACTTTGAAGGCCCCCAGTATGACCTGATGCGGGTGATGTACCGGAACACCGACGAAGCCATGGTGAACAGCGCCGCCGATTTTTTTCTGATGGGTAATCTGGAGGCTTTTCTGAACGTGATTATCAAGAACCTGAACCGGGTTTTTGACGCAGGCAAATGGGCCCTGGGCGATTTTCCGGCAGATACCGAAACCCGGAATCTGTCTTTTGCCGGCGAAAACTGCCTGACGGTGCTGCAAAGGCTGTGCGACGAGTACAAGCAGCAGTTTGTGTTTGCAGAAACAGACACCCATACCGTACTGCACGTGCGCACCCTGGGCACGGCGCTCAACTACAATTTTAAATACGGGCAGGGCAAAGGCCTTTATAAGCTGACCCGCGAAAACGTAGATGCTAAAAACATGATAAATACCTTGTGGGCGTATGGCAGCTCTAAGAATATCCCCAGCAATTATAAGGGGTATTCGCCGCGCCTGCGCCTGGGCGATGAGGAAGACGAACCCGCAATGGAGGCCAATTCAATTGCGGCTTTCGGGAAGTTTGAAGGCAGCGTAATTTTTGAAGAGATTTATCCGCATCGCACCGGCTCGGTTACAGGTATTAATGAAACCAACGTGTATATGTTCAGCGATGATACGATGGATTTTGACCTGAACGCCAAAGACGACAAAGGTAACTGGTTGTATGTAACCGGTAGTGTGAAGCCTAAAGTGATTTTTCAGACCGGCGATCTGGCCGGGTATCAGTTTGATGTAATCAAGTATAACAGTAAGCTGTTTACGATAAGCAAATATACCGACGAACGCGGAATGGAGTTTCCGACACCGTTGCCTGAACCTGAAAACCCCGATGGCGGCCCCGGTGGCAGCCCGGGCGACGGTGAGGGCAACGACCCCGGTGACGGGTCTGGTGGTGGTGGTGGCAGCACAACCTGGCGGGTAAGTGCTACCGCAGCAGCGGACGAGAGCGGCACACCGGCGTTCAGGATAAAATCGGGCGATAAGTATATTCTGGTTGACATTACCATGCCGGAGTCTTACATTTTGGTTGCTGAAAACAAACTGGCCGACAAAGTAAGAGAATACCTGGATATGTACTCTTACCCTACGTTGAAGTACTCGCTGGAGCTGGACGAGGTTTATCTGAAAAGCCTGAGCCCAACGCCCAATATTTTTGAAGTGGGCGACACCGTGAATATTGAAGATGAGGTGCTGTCGGTCAATAATCGCATCAAAATCGGAGAATATACCCGCGACCTCCTGCGCCCGTACAAGTATCAGCTGGTGATTCAGGACGTGCAGAATACCAGCATTATCAAGCGAATTATAATTAATGGAAGAACTACAAAGGAGTTAGAGAAAGACGCGGGTAAGAACTTTCCGAGTCGACCTAAAAATGACAAGATTCAAAGGGACCCAACTCCAAAGATAGTCGATACATTAAATTATTCACCGACTGTAAGTCTGGGACAATACTCTGATACAATTGATCTGGGTAACTATACCACTCTGCTAAAAAATCATGGTTCAATTTTCTTTTTTAATCAGAACCAATTGTCGGCGCATCTTGATGTTTCGTACCTAAAGGCTAACAGAACCGTAAAAGTACCTGACAAAAACATTACCATTAACGACTGGCAAGACCTCATTAATGTACCCACTGCCCTGAATGCCCTCATAACAGAAGATGAAGTGCTGGTGCTGGGCAAAAATAATGCCCGCATTGAGCTGGGCGGCAATGCGTCTGAGATCAGAGTCAATGGCCTGCTTGATTTTGGCGGTGGAAGTTTTTTCAGAAATTACCTGCCCGGCGAAAGCGATATTGACGGGCTGGTGCTGAAAACAAAGTCATTGCTGATGCCCGACGGCCCGCTGATTGCCAAAGCCATAAATGTGTGGGATAAATTCAGGATTGATATAGAACCCGACAACAGCCGCACGAATCTGGCAGCCGGCAACCGGCTGTCGCTGAAAGGCGAGGGGGTTGACGTGCGGTCGACTGATGAAGAAAAAGACATCAGCTTTTATCTGGGCGACACCAGAAGTGTAATACTGAATGCCGACGGGCTGGGTATTGGTGTAGAAGCTCCCGAATATACCCTTGATGTGGCCGGTGATATTAACACAACTACCTATTATAGCATTAACGGGGTGCGCGTAGGCGAATGGGGGCAGTTTCAGGAACATACGCAGTATGCCTCTTTGGCCGATATTGACAACTGGGGTGTAACTTTTACCAGCGGCATGGCTGACGATATGCCCGGCGCAGCTGCCCAGTGGCACGTGTTTAAGTTGGGTATAGGCGAGGAGTATCCCGAACAGGCCACATATCTGGCCTTTGGCCGCCCTTTTGATGGTCAGTTTGATGGCCGCCTGTATCTGCGCGGCAGGTATGGCGAGGCCGATTCCGGCTGGTTGAGCTTTGGCGCCGACTGGGGCCAATGGCAGGGGCATGAGCAGTATGCCTTGCTGGAAGATATTGATAACTGGGGTGCTGCATTTCTGAACGGCACGGATACAGATATGCCCTACGAGGCTACCCAATGGCATGTATTGAAGCTCGGAATCGGTAAAGAATACCCCGACCAGGCAACCTACCTGGCCTTTGGCAGGCCATTTGCCGACCACTTTGACGGCAAACTGTATGTGCGCGGTTTGTATGGCGGCACCGATTCGGGCTGGATAGGCATTGGCGGCGACGTAAAAGAATATGTGTTTGACAGAGGCGAATATGAAGCCCGGTATAAAGGCCTGCTGATAGAGGAGATAGACGGTGACGAAGGCGTTTTTATTGGCAAAGATGTGGTAAACGGGGGAATTGTGCTGGAAATGAACGTGGTGTCGATAGATTCTCCCGCTGTTACCACTTACCAGAACTGGATAAACCCCGCAGACGGCAGGCTGTATTATATAGACCCTGTTTACCCCAACACACGCTACAAATATGTGC
This sequence comes from Emticicia sp. 21SJ11W-3, assembly GCF_024138715.1. GTDB lineage: Bacteria > Bacteroidota > Bacteroidia > Cytophagales > Spirosomataceae > Emticicia > Emticicia fluvialis. Next base: position 3,107,658 of record NZ_CP092074.1, on the reverse strand, counting down.
TGGAAGGCGAAGACGCCGAAGGCGGGCTATATACAGGCGCATTGCCCATTTCGGTGTCTGGTAACGTGATATCCATCTCCATGGCAGGCAGTGGCACGTCGGGGGCTTTATCAGCCTACGACTGGAACAACTTCAACAGTAAGTTCAGCCTGCCGGCAGGTGGTACCAACGGGCAGGTGCTGATGAAAAGCGGCAGCACGGCCGTATGGGGTACGGTGGGTTCAGGCGGTAGTTATTCAGGCGCAGGGCCCATTAGTATCAGTGGGTCGGTTATATCAATCGCTACGGCCGGGGCAAGCCAGGCAGGTGCATTAAGCGCAGCAGACTGGCTTAGCTTTAACAATAAATTTACCCTGCCCGCCGGAGGCTCTGAAGGCCAGGTACTTACCAGAACAGGCAGCGGCACAGCCTGGGCAACCGTAAGCGAAGGAGGGGTTTACACCGGGGCCGGGCCTATTGATGTAAGTGGCGCTGAAATCTCTATTGCTATGGCTTCGGCCTCGCAGGCAGGCGCACTGAGCGCAGCAGACTGGGCGGCTTTTAACAACAAACTAAACAAACCCGCAGGCGGCAGCAACGGGCAGGTGCTGATGAAAGACGGCAGCAATGTAGTTTGGGGCGATGTAGCCGGTGGAGGCACCTATGCAGGTAATGCGCCTATATTTATCAGTGCCGGATTTATTTCTATCTCCACCGCCAGCAGCACGGTTACAGGTGCTTTGAGCGCCGACGACTGGAATACCTTCAACAACAAAATGCCCATGCCAGATAACGAAGGTGTGAGCGGGCAGGTGCTTACCAAATATGGCAGCAGCACCAGATGGGAAAACGCCGGAGCAGCTTACACAGGCAACCTGCCTATAACGGTTTCGGGCAATTATATCTCTATTCAGCAGGCCACGGCGGCGCAATCTGGCTACCTGACTTTTGGCGACTGGAATACCTTCAACAGCAAGTTCAGCCTGCCGACAGGTGGCAGCAGCGGGCAGGTATTAATGAAAAGCGGTGGCTCGGTGGTATGGGGGTCGGTGAGTTCGGAGGGTGGTTACACGGGTACATCGCCCATATCAGTTAGTGGCGGCAGTATATCCATTCAGCAGGCATCGGGTTCACAGCCGGGTTATCTGAGCGCCTCAGACTGGAATAGCTTTCATAGCAAGCTCGCCAGTCCGGTCATGAGCGGTTCTGACGGACAAATGCTGATGCTGAGTGGCGGCTTGCCCGTTTGGGCAGATGCGCCCGCTGGCGGCACCGGTTATGTGGGTAATTCGCCCATTTTTGTATCGGGTAATCATATTTCAATAGGCATGGCGGGTAGTACGTCGCCGGGCGCATTGAGTGCCGACGACTGGAATACCTTCAACAATAAAATGCCTATGCCCGAAACGGGTACAACCGGGCAGATACTGTACAAACTGGGCAGCGGTGTGCAGTGGGCCGATGCGCCTTTGTACACAGGTACATCGCCCATATCCGTTACAGGCTCGGTAATATCAGTGGCTACAGCCGGGGGTAGTCAGAAAGGTGTTTTGTCGGCCGAAGACTGGACAACCTTCAACAATAAATTCAGCCTGCCGTCAGGTGGCAGTAACGGGCAGGTACTAACCAAAAGCGGCAGCTCGGTGGTGTGGCAAGACAACAGCTACACGGCATCAGGCCCCTTGTCAATAAGCGGCAACAATATTCAGATTCAATACGCCAGCGCCGCCAATGCAGGTGCCCTGAGCGCATCTGACTGGACGACGTTCAATAACAAATTATCGCCCGGATTCACCACTACCGAGATAAGTACGTTCAGGAATCAGCTGAAACTGGACAAAGAAGAGGTAGGAGGCTACCCCGTTGGCTTACAATTTAACAGGCTGTCGGGCGGCACAGCCACGCAACTGGGCGGCGTTTATCTGGACACCGACGGCAACGGAACCTTGTGCATGACGGGTTATAACAACGCTATGATAGCTATTGTAACCGAGCATGGCGACATGGAATTATCGGCCGGAGGCAAAGTCATCATTCAGGGCATTGAGTTAGACATGACCGGCTTTGCCGTAGGAAAAGTGCTGATGGCCACAGCCGCCGGCAAGGCAAGCTGGGTAACCCCTTCATAAGTAAAAAATTAAGCTACAAATATGACCAACAACGAAGCGCTGACCATAGCAGCAAACTATGACGTGATTCTGGAAATGACCGGAATTGATTTTGGATACTCACTTGAATTGCTGGAAGAAAGCAAAAAAGTAAAGCCGGTGCAGGATTCGCTCGAAAACGTTCAGAGCGTGCTAACAAAAAAGCTGAAGCCCCTGCACGAAAAGAAAAAAAACACAGATACAAATGCTGAAGAACAGGCGGCGCTGGATGCCGAAATAAAAGCAGAAACCGAAAAAGCCCATGCCGAATGGAACAGAATAACCGAGGCAGCATTTGCAGGGAGTTTCAGGCCGGTTGAATTAAGCAAAATACCGACCGACACCGAAAGGCTGGATAAACGCCTGAACAAGGACGGTATAAGCATGGTAAGGGCAGCGCTGCTGCTGCTGTCAAGAAGAGGGTTGGTAAAAAATTAAGCACAAGTTTAAACAAAAAGGATATGGCAATAGGTGTTAGTCCGTTGGTAGATGCAGAGGGCGAAGTATTAGTAAAAAAAGAGGGAGCAGACCACTTTGCGAAGGTATTTAAGCGAAAAGTGGGCAACCAGATGCAATACCTCTGGTTTACGACCGACGCCACCGGAAAGCCGCTGAACAGAGGCGGGCAGGTAAAGGGTACGTCTCTGGAGGAGTCGCTCACGGAAGCAAAATTGAATATGCCGGTAGTGTACAGAGAAGTGCCTGTGCTGGAGAACCCCAACCTTAACTGGGAACAATCGGTATTGCCCGGCCTGATTTCCGGCTTAACGGATATTCCAAACATGAACTCGCTGGGTTTGTCAGTTTTTCCATCAGTTCCGGTGTCGCCATCAGGCAGTATCAGGGCCGAATTATGGTGGGGCGATGCGCCGCTTTTCAGAGGAAATGCCGAGGGCATCAGAGCATTGGGGCTGGCTACCGCCTTTGACCATAACCGGGCGTTTGACACAACGGCCATGCCGGTTTCAGAACGCTACACCTGGAACATTCCGCCTGAGCGTTACGCTTTTGATTCTGTTGAGCAAAATGAAATCAACGGAGCCGGAGAGTACAACATCAACATGTTTGGTGCTGGTGGTACGCGCCGAGACAAAAACAACCAGGTAATCAGGATTCCGCGTGTGCACTGGGATATTGAGCTGGGCAGCTGGTCTGAGGCCAAAGCAGCCGCTTTTTACAAGGGGTTTCATAATGCTGCTTTAGTCGATAATCCCGACTTTGTGAGTATCGTATATGGTAAACCGGCAATCAGGCAGTACAGGGCATTCTGGCGGCAGAGTAGCTTTTATTATGATGGCGATGCTGTGCCAGACAGGCAGAAGCTGTATCCTTTTATGAAGGCCGGAGTCAACTATCAGGAGCCGTCCGGCGCCATTGATGCGTACTTTCAGCATAAGAATATTTATTTTAATATTCTGTATTCTTATCCGTCGGCGCCATTACCGCTCAGTACAGCCATGTATAAGAAGTCGGGCGGAGCGATAGTGAACGACGGAAGTGGAGAGCGCGATTTTGTAGATCACGGTTTTGATGAAGTTCAGCGAGGCCTGAACATGCACTGGTCGCCCAATGAAGGCCACGAAAACGACCCTGTCAATGATGATCAGGGCCCTTACAAGCACTGGATACATGAGGCATTTCTGGCAGTTTACGGCGGCTATGCCCATTATGCCAACGCGGTGTTTAACCTGAGAGCCTTTGCCGGAAGCAATGACATCAGCAATGTAATTAACGGGCCTTATAAAACCTGCTGGATGCTGCGCACAACCAACGAAAGCAACAGTTGGACAAACGCTTACAGGCCGCTGGACCGATACACAACCAAGCTGTATGTGGTAATGGGCTTTATGTTTACCGATAAGGTGCTTTGGTGGGCAGGGTGGACAGGCACGCTGGGCTTTACTGACGACGGAAGTGGTTTGTACCCTTTGACAAACGAAGGAAACGCTTTTACGCAAGCGGGTATTGAGGGCTTGGATGCCTACACCAAAAACGTGCATCTGGGCGCCGAGCGGCAGTCGCTGGCGATTAGTTATGCCATCCGGATGAAAAACCGTGACTTCGGCCTTTACGGCAGTAACGACCAACTTTGTGTTTTTACAGACCCGATGCACATTCAGCCCCGTGCAGAGCTAATCGGGCTGGGTCGCCTGAGAGCCAATCATCTGGATATACTGCTGGCAGAGCCGCGGCTGGAAGCTGGCGAAACCCTGACCGTAACGATTGGTAACACGGTGAATGGCGTAACTTTTACCCGCGTGCTGAACGAAGGAGGCATAAAGGACCCATTGTGGGAGACTTTCACGTTTCCGGGGGCAGGAAATCTGACACCAGCTCAGGTATGGATACAGTACACTTCAATTAAGGGTGTAGCAGTAAAGAAGAACGGGTTGCACGGGGATGTCTGAATCGGTGCATAAGATTAATTAGTGTCCAGAAAATTTAAAGACGGTTTTTATGAGTAGCACAAAATTGGCATTAGGGTATGTAAGTACCGACGACACCCGTCCGGACGTAGGCGGGCTGTATAGAGTTATAGTGGTTGAAGAGGGATTGAAATTGTTAGCGAGCCAGGAGGAAGACGACATTACTCTGAAGATACTTCCCCAGGAATTAGGGCCCGCGGCAGCACCCACCTTTAGTGGATTAACCATAACCGGAAACACGGTATCAGGGCTAAACAAAAGCCAGGTAGGGTTAAGTAACGTAGACAACACCTCAGACGCCGCAAAGCCCATAAGCGTAGCTCAACAGGCGGCATTGAGTGGTAAATTAAGTTCTGTAACCGTGAGCACCTACGCAGAAATGCTTGCCCTTACAGTTGATGTTGATACTTTGGTGCGGGTGGAAAACGATGAGAGGAAAGGAATAAAGAGTGCAATTTATATTATCTATCCTAATGAAACATTGTTATGGATTGCTGCGACTGAAGAAATGTAGCCAACTTTTTAAAAATTTTGAAAGTATTTTTTTATTCAATTTTTGAGTCTATCAATGTTATTTATTCAAGTGCTAAATATTTAAAATTAATAGTCTAAATGTACTATAAGATTTATGAATTTGAAACGGTAATTTGATTTGAAGAACTTACATTTTTTTTAAATGTAATAATCGATTATATCATTATCAATTTTATAAATTTCATGGGTAGTTAAACAGAAAGAAAAGTGTTTTTTTTCCAATTTAATTAAAAAAAGTATCAACATTGGATTTACCTAAAAGACAGGAAGGAAATTCATTAGGATCAGAATTAGTTTTTTTACATTTTAAACAATTTATCTATGTTTCCGGTTTCTCAACAGTATAACAAAGAATATATAAGTAGACTAATGCAAGAGGGGGATGGTGTTGGTAATAATGGAAGCATATTAATGTCGTATTCCGCCAATAACGGAATATTTCCATCATCAACAATTGGAGCTGGGGAAGTAATTGGGGGTATTTCAGTTTCTCACTTAAAGGCTTTATACATTGAAAGCATTATAGTCCATTCTAATAAAAAAGCATTATTTTTTGTGCAGACCGGGGGCAATTTAGGGTCTGGACTAGGGCTTTCCGGCGTTGGAACTTGGACAGCAAATGCAAATGTTTTCGCGACTACGCCTGATGGAGGGGGTTCTGTTGTAATTCCTGTCCATTTAATTGCTAATGGAGGCTATCAAGGTCAAACTTTAGGTGCCGCGATGTCTTGCTTTGTTAGAAAAGTTTATGATTCCGACAAAACAAATTGCGACTTTGGTGTAACCTACATTGGCAAATACTTGACAGATGATTTTAATATAGGTGCTAGCAAGATAATTTTATGGAAGGGCGATTCAATTTCAGATGGCTATGGCGTTACAAATAAGTTAAACATGTTAAATTGGAAAATAAGGAATAGGTTATTTGATAGAACTCCTAATGGGGTAAGGTTAATCGCAAAAACTTGGGGAGGAACAACTTCAAAATGGTTTGACTACTTAAGGAGAAATTCTTATTTTGATTATGAACAAGTTGATTATATTTTTTATCAGTTGGGAGTAAACGATGCCGTTCAAGGCACCAGTGAAGCAGAATATTACGTTAATATAAAATCTGAGATTGCCTACAATAGTATTAAATATCCAAATGCAAAGCAAATTTATTTGGGGGCTTCACCGCGAAATAACAGTAATGAAGAAACAATCCTTGAAAATTTAAGAAGAAAAATGCAATTAGCAGTTTATGAAGCAGCAAATCAAAATGTATTTTATTGCGACCTTGCTAATTCCTTTGATAGGACTGTCCTTTCCAATTATTACCTCAACGATGGAGTTCATCCAAATAATTCTGGCCACCAAGCAATGTTTAATGTTCTTGACTCATTCTTAACAATGAACATGCTTTAGCCCTAACTCCCCCCATGCAACTAATAATAACCGCCGGGCATAACCGGAAAGACCCGGGTGCTGTGTATGCCGGGAGAAATGAGGCGGAGGAAACAATCAGGCTCCGCAATGCTGTTACTCAATCGTTGAGGGAAAAGGGCGCGCAGGTCTGGAATGATAACGACGCCTGGAATTTAAGTCAGACCATTAATGAAATCAGGAAAATCTCTCAACCTGGCGATATCATCTGCGATTTCCACTTTAATGCCGGTGGCCCCACGGCCACCGGATGTGAGGTCTTCGTGGCCGATGACGCCAATGCCACCGAGCTTGCGCTGGCTAAATCATTGGTTGATACAATCGCCTCAACGCTCATTATCAGAAACAGGGGCGTAAAACGCGAGCGCGACAGCCAGCATAAAAAGCTCGGCATGATGAGGCCTCTGGGTTTAAATGTACTGGTTGAGGTCTGCTTTATATCAAACAAATATGATATGCAGCAGTATGATACTTTTTTCGACTTATTGGTTGAGGAGATAACAAACGTACTGGCCAGCAAGTTTTAGATTACCAATTAATTTCCACACAACAATGAAAACAATGATGCTTAATTTCAAACAGCAAATCATAGACCATCCTTACATGGTGTCATTTTTTGCTTTACTATCTACGCTGCTCAAATTTGTGGTGCAGTCGTGGCAGGTAGACGGAGTGCTGTTTATTTTCCTTTTTTTTATGATTTCAATTGATACGTATATTGGTGTACGTTTGGCTAAAAAAACCGGTACTTACGACTATAAATTGTTGAAAGAAAAAGGTGTTAAAAAGGTGCTGGGTTATGTTATTTTCCTGATGGCCCTCTGGACCTTCACGATGATGCTCTTCCTCATGAACATCAAAGACGGTGCGCCTTTTGTTGACAGCTATTACCTCAATATCCCGATGATGACCTCCATGCTGTTTTTTGCAGGTATCGAATTTCTGTCGATTAAAGATAATCTGAGCCGGATTTTCGGCATCAGAATGCCAACCGCCGTGATAGACAAAGTTGAGACTTTCATCAGCTCGGGCGGAGATGCAGACCAGATTCCTAACCCATCCAACCAAGCCAGACAATGAACCGTATCAGACAAATCATATTGGGGGTATGCGTTCTGGCAACCATCGGAGGCACCATCTGGGCGCAGGGAGCATTCAGAAAACTGAAAGATTACAAGGTGGTTACGAAAGAAAACAAAACGTTGGTGGCCGAGAAAAAGGCACTGCAGGACTCCCTGCGGATTCATAAAGAATGGCTGGCCAAAAGCCTGATAGACACCCGAAACGCTACCGAACTTTACAGCCTTAGCAAAGGCATGACGGCCTCGTTTCAGTCGGTCATTGCCGTGATGCGCGACAGCGTTATCAAAATCAACCGCGACCGCTCTAAACTGGAAGCCCGCGTGCTTGAACTCCAGAAAGACCTCGAAAAAGCCAGACAGAAAAAGAAACTGTTTTGATTTTTTACAAATAAGGGGATTTACCGAAACAGCCAGCCCGTTTGGGTTGGTTGTTTTTTTGTAAATACAATTTCGTATATATACAGAATTGAATATCATCTCTCATTGAGAAGTCAACTTATATTAGATTATTTTCGTAAATTTACTTTTAGGTATAAGCGTTTCAATGCAACTATGCTAATACAATGTAGAAATTTAAAATTTGAAGGTTTTTAGAACAAAGATGACACCACCAGTTAGTCCTAAGCATAATGCCCTAGATTATCACAAACTTTCATGGCAAAACTTTGAAAGGCTGAGTAGAGATTTAGTAGAGAAAGAATTTCCAACACTTTTAAATGTAAGATTATATCTTAGCCAAGGGCATAGGCAAGAAGGGATTGATATTAGAGGTTTTAATCCTGAAGATAATAAATTGGTATGCATACAATGTAAGCAAGTAAAAAAACTTACACACAAAGATTTAAAGAATATTATTGATGTATTTGAAAAAGGGGATATTATAGAACAAACCAAGAGATTTATACTTGTAACTAAAGTAAGTATTAATAGAAATTTTGAGAGTGAATTAAGGAAATCTGAAATAAGGTTGAATGAAAAAGGCATACTTTTTGAATTGTGGGATGAACAGAGGCTGAATGCTTTACTAAAGAAATACCCAAAGATTGTACTCGATTTATTTGGTGTAGAATGGGTAAAGGAATTTAATGGTGAACATGCATTAGAGGGTCTAATTTTCAAGCCTAAAAGAATAGAATACGCATGTCCAAAGTATTATCAACAAAGAGTTTTGCACTGGATTAAAAATGAAGGTAATGAAACTGTTCAAACTTCATCAATAGATATTTTCAATAATAGTCTTGAAAAAATCCCAAATTTAGTTTTAATCAAAAGTGAAGCGACGATTGGTAAGTCAACCGAACTAAAGTTTATAGCTCATTACTATTCTTCTGTTGAAAAGGATGTCTATTTCCCAGTTTTTATTTCTCTTAAAAACTATGTAAATCAGGAAATTCCAGATTTAATTACCAAATACATTTCTAAGTGGGAAAGTATTCCAAAGAGAGAACTTCTGTTGCTTTTAGACGGCCTTGATGAAGTAAAGACAGAAGAAAGAGAGAATTTTCTCAAAAGATTAGGTCAGTTTATTGAGGCTAATCCTGATGTTACTATCGTTTTATCTTCACGTACCAATTTTGTGATTCAATCTAGTCAATTAAAGGAATTTGAAGTATTTACCTTAACTGAATTTAGTGATTTTAATATGCAAGAATATGCTTCGTTACTTTTATCTAAAAACGAAGTCGGAAACTTTTTGGATTTAGTTGATTACAAGAATATTAAGCATTGGTTAAGAAGTCCTTTTTGCTTACAGCATTTTATTGAGTTTTATAAGAAGGATTTAAATAATATACCAACGACTAGAGTTCAATTGATTGAGAGAATTTTTGATCTTAAAATCAACAAGGATTTTACTAGATATGGGATTGATTATTTTGAGCAAAATTCTTACTTGAAATTATTAGAGAGGCTTGCATTTGCAATGAATCTTCTTGGTCGGAATAGTTTAACTTTCAATGATTTAAATGAAATTTTTACAAGTCAGGAGTTCGAGAAATTAAGAAAGATGAGTATAGTAGAGGTTAATGACCAATCTATTTCTTTTGAGCATAATATTTTACAGGAATACTTGGCTGCTAAAGTTCTTTTTTCTTTCTCCTGGACTGATTTGTTACAAGCAATTACTTTTCCTCCTGATTTTCAAAAAATTAAACCTAAGTGGTTTAATACAATTGGAATCTTGCTTGAAATAATACCAACTTCAATTCCATTATTTGAACCTCTTATTAATTTAATAGTTGAAAAGGAATCAAATATCCTTGCAAATATTGAATATAAGTTTTTTCCACTTCCCTTGAGGTTAAAGTCATTCAAAAAAATTGTATCGTCTGCAGATAGAAAATACAAAAGCTGGGAGATACTCGGTAAAAATTTGACGGAGTTTGCTGGGCTAAATGAAAATCCTGAGGTTTTAGAATATTTACTTGACGTAGTAAAAAGCAAAGATTCCTTTATAAGAAGAGAGGCATTATATTGTTTAATGGAAACGAATAAACTACAACTTTGGGGGTTAGAGAACGAAATGATTTCTATTTTTTGCGAGTTACTTCAAACGAACGAAAAAAAAGTTGTTGAAGCAGTTATAAGAATAATTATTGATCTTGAACTAATAGACGAAAGAATTACTGAAATATTAGTTGGTAAGGCAAAAGATAAGAATGAGTATTGGTTAATTGAAGATGTGGTCTGTTACTTAAATATGTCTGGAGAGTTGGAAAAATATTTGGATATTTATATAAGGGCAATCAGGTTATTTGAAGAAACATTACAAGCAGGGAATGGATCTTATCATTTTACTGGAGATAGTTTATATCAAGGTTTGGGAGAAATTAAAAGTCCAGAATCTTTAAGGATTATCTTAGATTTTTTACTAGAGATTAGTGTTGATTTAGATGCAAGACAATCTTTTCTAAATTGGGGTCATTATTATATAGAAGAACTTTTTAACGCTCTTTTTGATAATTTGTTCTTAGTTTTTAACCAAAATGAAGAAATTTATAAAAAAATATTGCAGCTCTTTTTAAATTCTAGTTGCTATCAAAAAAACAAAACAACCAAATGTTTTTTGGTCTTTATGATTAAATCAAAATCAAAAAAGGAGGTCTTTTGGGATATTTGGGATGAGCATAAAAGTGGAAAACAAATTTGGAAGTTAGATTTTAATGGGTTGCTGGATAATCAATTATTGCAGGATTGTATCCATAACTTTCAAAATCGCACTTTGTCAAAAGAAGATTTATGGTATATTATTCATATTACAAACGATTCAAATCATGAGTGGTCTGAACAACTAAGATTGGAATTGAATAGTATTAGTAATAATTACTTTGTATATATAGAACAAAAAAACTGGGAAGAGGAAAGACTCATTAAAACCCAAAAAGATTTCTATTTACTCCTAAATAGAAATCAGTTTAAAAACTGCGTATTGGAAGTTTTTGAAAGATTTGCAAAGGATAATTTTAACAGATCTGAGTTCGATGGTGATAGAAGAAATTGGCAACTTGAGGATAATAATATTATTGGTGATTTTTTACGAAGTTTTTTTTCGAATGAAATTCAGGAAGTCCGCAAATCTCAAGTATTCAATTGGATAGATAATGATACAAATTGGAATTCGTATATCATTGAGGAGTTTCATCGATTATTACATAATGATATAAGTTTTCCTTGTGATGCATTGGAATATTTGCAAACATGGTGTAATGAAAATGTGGAAAATTTGATTTTTAGAACAGCAATAATTGAGAATGAAGACTTTTCTTGGTCATACAGGTATTTAGAATTGTACTATGCAGACTTTTTTTTAAACTTGGGTATAAGTGTTCCTGAGGAAATACTATTAGATATGTTAAGCTTTATTGTAGTAAGAGACAGTTTTGAGAAATCGAAAGGGAGCAAAGATGAAAGAACATTTATTGAAAAGATTGCATCATTAATCGGTTTTGATAAAGCGAAGAATAAAATTCTAGAAAATTTACAAAATGAATCACAACCTTTAATTGTAACAGACTTACAGGTTCAGTGGTGTACTAAATTCAACTGCATTGAAGCGATTCCATTAATAAAGAGTATTCTAGAAAAAAAGCATAGTAAGAATTGTATTTACTTAGAAAGTATATTCAAGAATTACTTAAAGTTAGGAGGCAAAGTGGTTGAACTTCGTTTCATTTTTAATGTATTTGATTCTGGTAATGAATTTCATTGGAGTTTATTGGAGCAAATGGTTAAGGTGGACATTATGAAGCCTAGAGTAGGGAATACAATACTAAAAATTAGAAAGAGTGAGTCGCTTCATAAAGCGTCTCTAATATTAATTGAAGCAAACTTTATCGAGGGGCTTGAATGGTATGCTAATTGGCTCAAATCTCTTGAAGATTTCAGAAATCATAGAAATGATTTTATAATACCTTTAAAGGGCATAGACTTATTACCCGTTGATAGGTCAATTGTAATTTTTGTAGATTTAATAAAATTTGTATTAAACAATAAAATATACGAAAGGGATAGGTTTGAACCTATCAATATTCTTTTTGATTCATTAAAGCTAATTGCTCTTAAATCAGATGAAATCTTTTTGGAAGTTTTTAAGAAGTTGAATTCCATTGATATCTCAGAAATTGATAAGATTAATACTTCAATTTTTAAAGACCGTCTATTTTCACTCGAAAGAGAATATTACCTACAAAAGATTGACTACAAAAACATCAAAGAAATCAAGCCAATATTAGAAAAGATATTTGCTTAGTCAAGATTCTTCCACACAAAAATCCCCCAGGCAAAGCGAGGGGGATAGATATAAATCGAGTTCTGATTCCTAATAACAATTACTAGTCAGCCCGGTGGCGTCAAAAGTAGTGGCGTAGGTGCCTTTTTTGGCGTCGTATTGCACTACCAGCACCAGTTGTACTTTGCCGGCTCGCTTGGGCGAACAGTATTCAAACAGGTAATAGCTGTTGGCTTCGCCGCGTACGATGCGGGCCAGCTCTACAAATTTGGCTTCCAGCTCGTTTTTGTTCTGGGGGAAAACTGCTCCGTTTTTTCCTATGGCGGTCAATACGGTTTTGTCAATTTCAGTACCCAGGCCAATGGTAAACATTGATATCTTCGGGTTGGCTCCGTTTACTTTGTTTATTGCCGCCTGCTTGCTGTAACGCGCGGCCTGGTCGGTGCCGTCGGTGAAAATCACTATCGAAAAGGCTGATATATAGCTTTCTTTCTGCAGGTCTTTTAGGCGTTGTTCGGCTTTGTCGACCGACTTGATAACGGCTCCGTAGAGGTCGGTAGAGGGGTCGTTCGTGATACCGGCATTGATGTTCTGCACGGCATTGATGAGCTTGTTTTTGTCTGACGTAAAGTCAACCAGGGTGTTTAGCTTGTCTTCGCCGTCAAACCACGACACACCCACCAGATACGAGTTGTCGCCGTTGCTGGTAATAATATTGTTAATAAAACTGGTGGTTGAGCTTTTCAGCTGCGACAACGTGCTGCTGGTTACGCTGGCGCTGAGGTCTAGCACGATGAGGGTGTTGTGGCGGAATTTCTGTGGACTGGGAGAAAACTGCTTGTTGGCCTCGCTCTCCGATATAGGGTTGGGGCAGTCGTCGTTGGGTCCTTTTTCGTAAACCTTAAAGTTGCCGGTGGTAAGGCCGGAAACCGGCATAAACTTGTTAAAGTTTTCGTCTACCTTGAGTATCATGCTTAGTTTGCTGCTGCCGGGTATAATTTTCGGCTCTTGCACAACGCTGATTTTCAGGTCGCTGTATGATATATTGGGGCAGTTGTTTTCAATGCTGCTTCCGCAGGAATTAAAAAACAATACAATCAGCATCAGCGTTACGTTTAAAAATGTCTTACGGGTCATGTTATATATGGATTTTTTAAAGTACTTGCACGTTTGGGGCTGCAAATTAACCAATCATTCAGTTTACCATCTGCATTTGTAACGAAAAAAAATCCCGAATCTGATTCAGCGCGCACAAAAATCATTTTTTATGGTGGCGCAGGCTGGGTTGCGTATAGACCAGCCGTTATTTCGGCAGGTGTGCACAGGCTTGCTATTAATGTTTTTTTAATTGGTTTTGTGGGCCTGATTGAATAAGTTTGAAAAACAATAGCGTAGATATGCGCCGCCTGAGGCAAAATGCAAGCCCCGCAGGGGTTAGAACATAGATGTGGCGTAAGACCAGCCACCCGGCAAAAATCTTAATAAACGTATGCTTATTAGGGCTGTTCCATAGGACAGTTAAATTGTTAATTGTTTGATTAAGGAAATACCTCTGCTGATGGCGGAGGTATTTTTAGTTTCGGTTCTACTATATTCTTAATAGTTATTCAAATGAACCTAAGTAATGAGAAAATACTATTTGCCATTAAAACTATAAACCACTGAGTTTCACAGAGTAAAAAAACACCGAGTTACACAGTTTGACAATGCATTCTACGTGTCACTCTGTGCAAAACTCAGTGATACACCGTGGTAGAACATTATCAATTAATTTTATCCGGTTACCTACAATAAATTAATACCGATTAAAAAACTTTAATCAGGATTTATTCGTTTCTTTTTGTGAAATAAGTACCGATGTGAAAATTGGAGATGATTTCAGAATAATTGATATTACTGAACAAAATCCATTATATAAATTTGTTAAATGAAAAACCAGACGAAAAAATATCAGAAAAGTAACAACGGATTTGTGTATGCACAAGGAGACTTGAGTGCTTTTGATACAAGGAATGATGGATATAGAAATGAACATCCTGTTTCTGGCTCAGACTTTGAAAGGAGAGACACAGAGAGCTTTGTCAGATATGTAAAAGCCAACTATAAAGACGGGCATAAAATAACGCACAAATGATGTATCATTAACCGCTTTTACCAGCCCGCCGCTGCCAAAAAATATGCCTGTATTCTGCCCTAAATAAAAAGCAAAACACAGGCCGTTAATTCTTCTACCGCCTCAGCTTATTAACCGGATTGCTTTTTTGGGCGGCTTCGTTTACTACTACGTTCTGGCCTGCGGTTAGCAGCCATTTGCCATTCTTTTTTACATACAGTAGCATCAGCAGGTTTTGTGCTTTGGGGTAAACCGTGCCAGAAGGGCTTTTATAGGCTCCTATGGTTTTGTAAACCCGGGCCAGTATCACATCAGGGGTTATTACACGGGTTTTCACGCTGTCCATCTTCAGGGTTACGTCTCTGAACATCCCTTTATGAAAAACCTCATGCGCATATTCTACCTCTTTGCGGTTTTGCCACCACATACCTACAATATTCACCCAGTCGCAGTCTTCGGTGGCATAGGTGGGCATATCGCTGTAATCGTGGCGATTCCAGCTGTTAATAATGGCCTCCACCTGTTTTTCAACAGCGGCCTGGTCTTGGGTTCTGGTTTGGGCTGCAAGGGTGCAGGGCAGCCATAAGCCCAGCATTAAAATCATGTATTTCATTGTTTGCCTTATGTTTGGTTGCTGGCAAAACTATACATTGCGGCAGGGCATAAATAGTACAAATCCGACATTGTCAGCCGGGCAGGCGGTTTTTCAGCAAAAAAGGTGTCTGCCTGAACTCCTCTTCTATCATGCGCGGCGACACCCCGCAGAAAGCCTTGAAGTCGCGGATGAGGTGCATCTGGTCAAAATACCCGCATTGGTGGGCAATGGTGGTCCAGTTCAGGTACTGTTGGTTTTCTTTCAGCACCCAGGCGCTGGCAAAGCGGGTCAGGCGAGCAAAAAACTTTGGCCCCAGCCCCACACGCTGCATAAACTGCCTTTCCAACTGGCGCGTGCTGACACAAGCCAGGTGCGCCATGGTATCAACGTTCATCAGCCCTCCCTGCCTGATGAGCAGCGGCAAGGCGCGGTCTATCGGTAGGGCGGGCCGTAGCAGCCTCAATTTTTGAAGCAGAAATTGTTCTACCAGCGCAATGGCATCTGCCGCATCGGGCGTTTCGGCCAGTTGGTCGGCCAGCGAGCCGGTGTAGGCATCCAATACGTAGGCACTGTCGAGCGACTCATCCATCGGAAACTCACTCATCGGAATCCCCAGCAGCCTGTAAAGTCCGCCAGGTTGAAAGCCCACCTTTACTGTGTAGTTCGACTGCCGCATGTGTAGCCTGATACGCGTTGCCTGCGGCCCCACTACAATGCTGCGGGGCAGGTGGACAGATTTTTGCAGATGGGGGTATTCGCCCACAGGCGCGCCAAACGGATAAAAATACAGGCATTGCTCGGGCAGCGGCGGGAACGACAAAACCGGTGCAGGCACAGCGCCGGGGAGCTGAAGCCTGAAAACCATGATATTGTTCACAAATGCCCGAAGGGCAGGGTGAGGCTGATGGTAAATGTGTATCATGGCTGATTAACAGGTTGGTACGGCAAACGCAGAGCAATATATTAAAAAAATTAACAGCTTAAAGTGGTATTATGAGTTTTATCATTGATTTTGATGGCGGCGGGGCATAATTTGTGGCCTATGTATTACCTGATGAAGAAATACCTGCTCAACTGTGTGCTGTTCCTGCTGCCTGTGATGCTATGGGACGGCCTGTTTACCAGCCGACTTCCGGCGGCTTTTCAGCCCGATGTTTTCAGGAGCCATATTCCCGTCTGGTTGCAATATGCCGAAAACGCTACAAGAATACTGGTATTTGCACTACCCTTGTTCATGCCGCTGCCCATCAGTAAGCTACACCGGAAAGCCGGTTTTAAAATCTATCTGGCAGGGCTGGCACTCTATTTTGCAGCTTGGATAGCCCAGATTGACTACCCCCAAAGCCCCTGGAGCCAAAGCCTGTGGGGTTTCATGGCCCCGGCCTACACGCCCTTTATCTGGCTGGCAGGCATAGCCCTCATGGCCGATTCATTCTATTGCAAGCTGCCTTACCGTTGGTTTTATTACCTGTCTGTTTCAGCCGTTTTCGTTGTGCTGCATTGCTGGCATACCTGGTTGGTTTGGGAGAGGGTGGGGTGAGTGCATTACCAATCTAATGGATATCAGAAAGTGGTAGGAAGAAGCCTTTGACTTGAAAACTTACAGAATCTTTCATTCAGAATAATTCCTTGTAATTTTCATGAGTGCTATGTAAAATAGGAGCAGAGGTATCAGCAGAGTCTCCCGTGTGTGCTGGCCTTGTGAAATGCGAGGGGACTCTGCGTTGGAAAAATTGGTTAAATTATATCAATCCAATAAAACCAAAGAATCAAATATGCGTTCAGAGAACGCCTGACACACCGACTAAATTTAGATATTTAGCCGAACAGAGGTGAGTGCATTCCAAATCTAACGGATATCAGAAAGTGGAAGGAAAAAGCCTTTGACTTGAAAACTTACAGAATCTTTCATTCGGAATAATTCCTTGTAATTTTCATGAGTGCTTTGTAAAATATGTGCAGAGGTATCAGCAGAGTCTCCCGTGTGTGCTGGCCTTGTGAAATGCGAGGGGACTCTGCGTTGGATAAATTGGTTAAATTATATCAATCCAATAAAATCAAAAATGCGTTCAGAGAACGCCTGACCCACCGACTAAATTTTGAAATTTAGCCGAACAGGGGGGCATATCATGTCCTGAAATACATTATAACCCTAAGAAATAATGGACAGTTAGCCCGATACTGGATTATTTACTTCTCTTAAATATATACTTTTTAGCCAACTGCGCGTTAGGCTTTATCCATTTACCATTGACTAGTTCTTCATTGCTAATAGGATATAATTCATTATCACCAAGATGATATTTCAATCTTGCATATTCTGGTTTACCTTCGCGAGACTCATCTTTCACGGAAATTGTTACTACGTTTTTAGAGATATCAAAAGTACTCTTGAAAGTATAATTCATTTGACAACTATAGTGTGTTACACGATTATTACTTTCAAATTTTAATGTGTCTGTACATCTATCATCGATGGTGCATATCCAAACGGAATTAGTCAGGTCAGGACTAGCGCAACTTGCTGTTAAAAAAAATAAAATAGAGATTAAAAGTGCTTTCATGAATTGTTTAATGGTAAAATTGGTATTTGAAAATTAATTGATGGTCTTTACTAAAATCTCGCTTAGATCAATATCCAGTTGCGATTTCAAAGTATTCGATAAATTACCTAAATATTCTTTAAATCCTTGGCCTTGCAAAAAGCGAGGAGACTCTGCTTGCGGTGGGTGGAATTTATTTACTCTATTATAGTATATTATTTTTTCAAAAAAGCATAGATACTGGGAAAGATATGTTGTAATTCCGTACCCATTACTTTTGGATTATTTCCATAGCTTAAACCAATATCTAAATAGGTCTTTATTAAATATTTTTGCTCTTGATTTGTTGATAAAATAGATCCTAAATACTTTTGTTCCCCTATCTGGAGAATTAAATCTACAATAACAGCTCCGTGAACATATCTAACAGCATCATTAAATTCTAATAATGATAATTTTTTAATTGAATCTATATCTCCCGATAAAGCAGATTCCAATAATTCACAATAATCTATTCACTGATCTTTAGCTACTGTACTTAATAATTCACTAACTTCTATATCGGCAACAACGCATTTATTAGTACAGGAATTTATAAATATTTGTAGACTTATAAAGGTAATTGTCTTTAAAATATATCTCATTACTTTTCTTCTTTTTTATTTAGCCGAACAGGGGTGAGTGCATTACCAATCTAACGAATTTCAGAAAGTGGCAGGAAAAAGCCTTTGACTTGAAAACTTTCAGAATCTTTCATTCGGAATAAATCCTTGTAATTTTTATGAGTGCTATGTAAAATATGTGTAGGGGTATCAGCAGAGTCTCCCGTGTGTGCTGGCCTTGTGAAATGCGAGGGGACTCTGCGTTGGATAAATTGGTTAAATTATATCAATCCAATAAAACCAAAAATGCGTTCAGAGAACGCCTGACCCACCGACTAAATTTAGATATTTAGCCGAACAGGGGTAAGTGCATTACAAATCTAACTAATTTCAGAAAGTGGCAGGAAGAAGGCTTTGACTTGAAAACTTTCAGAATCTTTCATTCAGAATAATTCCTTGTAATTTTCATAAGTGCTTTGTAAAATAAGTGCAGAGGTATCAGCAGAGTCTCCCGTGTGTGCTGGCCTTGTGAAATGCGAGGGGACTCTGCGTTGGATAAATTGGTTAAATCATATCAATCCAATAAAACCAAAGAATCAAATATGCGTTCAGAGAACGCCTGACACACCGACTAAATTTAGAAATTTAGCCGAACAGAGGGGCATATCCTGTCCTGAAATACATTATAACCCTAAGAAATAATGGACAGTTAGCCCGATACTGGATTATTTACTTCTCTTAAATATATACTTTTTAGCCAACTGCGCGTTAGGCTTTATCCATTTGCCATTGACTAGTTCTTCATTGCTAATAGGATATAATTCATTATCACCAAGATGATATTTCAATCTTGCATATTCTGGTTTACCTTCGCGAGACTCATCTTTCACGGAAATTGTTACTACGTTTTTAGAGATATCAAAAGTACTCTTGAAAGTATAATTCATTTGACAACTATAGTGTGTTACACGATTATTACTTTCAAATTTTAATGTGTCTGTACATCTATCATCGATGGTGCATATCCAAACGGAATTAGTCAGGTCAGGACTAGCGCAACTTGCTGTTAAAAAAAATAAAATAGAGATTAAAAGTGCTTTCATGAGTTGTTTAATGGTAAAATTGGTATTTGAAAATTAATTGATGGTCTTTACTAAAATCTCGTTTAGATCAATATCCAGTTGCGATTTCAAGGTATTCGATAAATTAGCTATATATTCTTTAAATCCTTGGCCTTGCAAAAAGCGAGGAGACTCTGCTTGCGGTGGGTGGAATTAATTTACTCCATTATAGGATATTATTTTTTCAAAAAAGCATAGATACTGGGAAAGATATCTTGTAATTCCGTACCCATTACTTTTGGATTATTTCCATAGCTTAAACCAATATCTAAATAGGTCTTTATTAAATATTTTTGCTCTTGATTTGTTGATAAAATAGATCCTAAATACTTTTGTTCCCCTATCTGGAGAATTAAATCTACAATAACAGCTCCGTGAACATATCTAACAGCATCATTAAATTCTAATAATGATAATTTTTTAATTGAATCTATATCTCCCGATAAAGCAGATTTCAATAATTCACAATAATCTATTCACTGATCTTTAGCTACTGTACTTAATAATTCACTAACTTCTATATCGGCAACAACGCATTTATTAGTACAGGAATTTATAAATATTTGTAGACTTATAAAGGTAATTGTCTTTAAAATATATCTCATTACTTTTCTTCTTTTTTATTTAGCCGAACAGAGGTGAGTGCGTTACCAATCTAACGAATTTCAGAAAGTGGCAGGAAAAAGCCTTTGAGTTGAAAACTTTCATAATCTTTTATTCGGAATAATTCCTTGTAATTTTCATGAGTGCTATGTAAAATATGTGCAGAGGTATCAGCAGAGTCTCCCGTGTGTGCTGGCCTTGTGAAATGCGAGGGGACTCTGCGTTGGATAAATTGGTTAAATTATATCAATCCAATAAAACCAAAAACCAAATATGCATTCAGAGAACGCCTGACACACCGACTAAATTTAGATATTTAGCCGAACAGGGTTGTTAAGTACTACTATCAATCATTTGAGTAAGCATCCAACTATTTTTCTCTCTTTTAAATACATAAACCACATAAACTCCGGTATCTTCCATTTGTATTGTAAGGTGGTATTCCTGGGAGTTTATTTTTTCGACAGTTTGAATATACTTTGGTTTACTAAGTTTGGCAATGTCAAAGAATCCCCAATCTTTCTGAGTAATTAATTTTTGCTCTTTTTCGTCAATATCATCAATGATTACTAGTAGAGGGAATTTAATCCTGCTATTCTGATAAACAGAATCCCTGCTGAATCTATGAAAAAAGTCATCGAATGACTCTTCTTTTAAATTCATGCCTTTACTAACTATTTTATTGGCAGATTCTTTCGAGTGGTTATTACAACTCATTGATATTATAAAAACCAGTAACAATAATACAAATCTCACGTGTTGAAGAAATTAAAAACTTTTATGAATCGACTTTATAGGTACCAGCAAAGTCTCCCGCGCATTGGCCTTGCGAAAAGGAGGGGACTCTGCATAAGGTGATAAACCACCATCACCTTCATCCACAAAACCAAAAATCAAATATACGCTCTGGGAGAACCATACGTAGCGTCTGAATTTTGATACTACAATTGGGCTTCAATCTTTAAGCAAATGAATGGGCGGCCTCGGGGCTGCCCATTCATTGGTACTTTTGTGCCTGTTAATTATTATTCTTTTATAAAAGATAAGATGTCTTCGTTAATTACATCGGCATTGATTGTGGGCATACCGTGCGAGAAACCCGGATAAATAATCAGTTTGCTGTTTTTTAG
The DNA here is from genome assembly GCF_024138715.1 of Emticicia sp. 21SJ11W-3. Lineage (GTDB taxonomy): Bacteria > Bacteroidota > Bacteroidia > Cytophagales > Spirosomataceae > Emticicia > Emticicia fluvialis. The sequence continues at coordinate 3,086,632 of NZ_CP092074.1, read as the reverse complement.
TAATGCTGCGGCTTTTACTGCGGTAGTGGCGTAAGGTACAATCTGGTCGTCGTCACCATGAAGAACCAAAACAGGTATTTTTACACTTTTAAGGTCTTCGGTAAAATCGGTTTCAGAAAAAACTCTGATACAATCATAATGTGCTTTTATACCCCCCATCATTCCTTGTCTCCACCAGTTGTCTTGTATTCCTTTTTTTATCACTGCGTTTTCTCTGTTGTAGCCGTAGAAAGGGAATGTAATATCATGATAAAACTGCTGTCTGTTATGAAGTGTATTGTGTCTGATATCGTCAAAAACGGCAAGCGGTACTCCATCCGGGTTATTTTTGTCGGCTATCATATAAGGCGTAATAGCGCTTATTAATACAACTTTGGCAACTCTGTCTTTACCGTATTGTGCGGCATATCTGATGGCTTCACCACCTCCGGTTGAATGGCCAACATGTATGGCATCCTTTATATCCAGAAACTCAACCAATTCTGCCACATCTGCTGCATAGGTGTCCATATCATTGCCCTTATACGTTTGAGTAGATCTGCCATGGCCTCTTCTGTCGTGCGATATTACTCTGAATCCTTTTTCCAGGAAAAACATGATTTGTGCATCCCAGTCGTCTGACGATAACGGCCATCCATGATGAAAAAATATCGGTTGTCCTTCACCCAGGTCTTTGAAATAAATCTCTGTGCCGTCTTTTACTGTAAACTTGTTCATGTCTTTAAAATTTAATGGTTATTAACTTGTTTTTGATGTTACAAAGTTCAGGCAATTTCTGAGTCCCTGAAATGGACAGCTTTCGCTTTGGATTGTACTTTTTTCCTTAACAATCCAAATTTGTTAGATACTGAATCGGAATAGAGCCTTTTTATATGCAAAGTAGATTGGTTTACAACAATCCATTAAAACCAGAAATCAAAATGCGTTCAGTGAACGCTTTACACACCGACTAAATTAACATTGAGCCGAACGCGGATGGAAACGAACCCAGCATCAGGGTTTGCTGATGGGCTGGTTACCTGTTTTAATCCACAAGACAAACCCAATAAGTAAAACAAAGCCGGTGTAACGCGCGTAATCGGGCAGGCCATATCCTGATAACAGATTTATCAGCGCAATGCCTGCCACAATCAGAATAATTTTTATTGCCCATGTTTTCATAAAATACATAAATGTTGTCTGTAGTGCCTGCTCCCAGCAGTTTTCAACTACCCTGTGGTATTTCTTTAGTTATCGTAAGTCTTTTTTAGCAAATTTTCCGCGTGCAATGGCTTTGGGAGGAGAGAAGCTGCAATGGATAAAGTGAATATGCGCCGCCGCCTGCCTCTAATTTACTAAAATTAAGGGCTGATTAACATAATTCTAAAAAAATAATCTTTAGGCATTCGCCGGCCATGCAACAAGCCCATACAGGTTAACGTTTATTAACTTTAGCTACACAGGCAGCTTTCTGCCGGCACTCAATTAACTGTTTATAAACTAAACGTATCCACCATGACAAAATCCAGATTTATCGCAACGCTTGCCTTGTTTTTTGTGGCTTCTGCCGGCTTCGCTCAATCCATTGACGACATCCCCCTGAAAGACCTTAAGGCTGAGTACATGACCATCACAGGCTTTAACCGGGTTCAGCAAACCAGAATGGTAATTGACTTTGACTACGGACAAAAGAGCCGTGTCATTGACCCCAAACAGGCCGTGGTGCGCGACGAAAACGATAAAATAATCAAGTTCGAGTCGATGGTAGATGCCCTCAATTTCATGAGCCGGAACGGCTATGATTTTGTACAGGCGTATGCTTTTCCACTTGGCGAACAAGGGATGCGGCATTACCTGCTCCGGAAACGCAAGCCTTCGGCCAGTAACCAGTAGTCAGGCTGGTTCTGCTGCCCCAAATACCCAGCCCGGTTTGCCTGCCGCCTGTATGCGGAGGGCCAGCCGGGCGTGTTAGTGTCAGCCCGGGTGTATGGCCTATTGTACTTCGGGCTTCTTGATACGCGCCAGGAGGGGGTCTGAAAAATCCGAAATTTTTTCAAACAGCCTTGAATGGGTAACGGCGTCTGTAATCCGCGATATAACGGGGCTCAGCACCTTGTCAATCAGCACGCAAACCAAAATAACCACCACGCCCAGCAGTACCAATACCAGCATCAGCAGTGCCGGTTGCGGTACGTACGCCTTCAGGCTACCTACAAAGTCGTAAAGATAATGGCTCAGGTACTTGTTTTCATGGAGCAGATAAACCGGAAAAACCGAAGCTGCCATGCGGTTCACAAAGCCTGAATTGAATTGAAAACTAAGAAAACAAAGAAAAAACAATATACCGCTTATAATAAGCCCGGGGCTGTTGTAAGAGAAAAACAGGCTGCGAAACACCTGGTCGCGCAGGGTGGGGTAGGCGTTCAGGGCCAGCACCGAGAAGAAAACAGCCACATTATAAGCCAGGTAAATGAGTACTATGCGGCGCGGAATAACCCGCAGATGATGCCTGATGTAATGCCCCACGTAATAGAGAAATATAAAATTGACCACGTTTTTTCCGTCGGCCAGCACACCCGTAAACTGCCCCAGTATGCACGATACCACACCCAACAGGGCAATGTAAAGCAGTTTTCGGCGTCTGGTAGCCGTCTGGAGCGGTATATTAATGAGCGGCGCAAGCAGGTACAGGCCTACATATACCCGCACGTACCACCATTGCAGCGGCAGCAACGAAAAGGGCAGACTTCTGAAACCGAATAAATCGGGCCTGATGAGGCACGCCACCAGATAAATAAGCGTAGAGTAAACCGAGCAAAGAATCAGAAGTTTCACGAGGTTTTTCAGCGAAAAGCTGATGCCCGCATAGCCGGAAATGAGCACAAAACAGATAACCCCAATGTGCAGCACCCCAATTATGGGCCTGATGAGGTAGTCGAGTTCTGGAGAAGTAGGGATAACCGAGTGTAGAATAAAGTGATAAACTACAATGTACAGCATGGCGAATAGTCGCAGCAGCTCAATATTAGATGAGCGATTGGTCTTTTTTAGCATTTTTGGGTTTCGTAATGTTGCAAAATCGGGATTAACAAATGTATCTAATAAACCTATACAATGCTAGTAGTCAGCAGGTTGCGGGTAGCCTACAAGGGCAGGCAGCAGAAGTAATAAGTAGGCAGAAAACGCCTTAAAGGCCCATCCGGAGCCAATAAAACACCTCAAAAGCGCCGATTAAAAAAATGTAACCGTTAAATAAGTTTTTTTGAAAGTGGGGGGGTGATGCCATTTACCTGTCAAAACCCGCTGCGAACGGAGAGGTTGTAAAACCCATTGGAGGGCATAAGAGTGTTGGGTGTTGAGCGTATTGGGGTATCTGATAATTCGGCTCTGTGTTTCTTAATTTGCAGTGACGGGATTTTCAGGATCAGCTACCTGCTCCCAAAACAGATTTTACCTTTTTCACTACCTCCAGATACGCCTCATCTATGAACTTCCAATGGTCAGACAATATCCATTTTATTCCTGCTTTTTTATCCTTCGATTCTGAATCAAACGGCGCGCCCTGATATTTATTCAACGACTCGGGTACATCACAATAGCGAAGAAAAATAGGTATCAACGTTTTATCGGGCGTTATGTTCGGAATTTCCTTCTCCCATATATAATAAGAATTTATATAATCTGGACTGATGAGCGCCAGCACAATATCTGCCCGTTGGATTTCTTCCATTATTCGTTTATCCCATTCTTCACCCGGCGATATCTCCAAATCAAACCACGTTTCCACTAATTTATCTCTTTTCAGGGCGGCAAAATGCGTTTCCAGTTGTTTGCGATAAACGGCATCGGCATGAGCATACGAAAAGAAAATACGCTTGGGGGTTTTATTCTCTTTATTTAGCACCGGGTAAAATATAGGTGGGATAGGCTTAATTTTACCATCCTGATTTTTACAATATTTGGTATCATCAATGTGGTTCAGTAGCTCAGCCACATTAAAAAACTGATGGCCGTCGTCAGACAACTCAATTCGTTCAATAAACGACTTTTGTCTTTTTGGCTGTACTTCTTCAGACAGTAAATCCAACGCCGGTTTTGCAAAACTCAGTTGTATTCTTTTTTCGGTCAATGTAAAAAACTCAAATACTTCTCTCAGGTGTTTGCTTCTTATATCAGCAGGCCCATCAATATGAATCATCACCTTCTGGTTTTCTGTGCTTTCTGCCCCAAAAGCCCTTTGCATGCGTATCAGCACCGTGCAGTCTTGCAGCTTGTATAAAATGCCGTATCGCCAGTAGTGTGCATTTGAAGCAGGAAGCGCGCCTACCTGAGTAATAAAGTTAGATATACGCCAGAAAGGCATATAGTCTTTGAAGCGAATCACTAAAGTAACCGGAATGATATCGAGCAGAAAGGTTTCCAGCTTTTGTGGTGGCAAATACTGCGGCACTACATAAGTGCCGGGTTGGCCGGGTTTCTCAAATATTATTTCAAAATTCAACAGCAGGTCAATAAAGATTTTACTGAATAAATCTTGTGTTTCAATTTCCTGTTTATTTAGTACTTCATCTATGTCTGCTTGCATAAACTCACCACCTTTCGTTTCCATTTTTTTATTTTCCAGAACACCGAAAACGGTTTCAGACAGAAGCGCCGGATTAGGGAAAATGTAGTTTTTCAATACAGCATCTTTTGGGTAGTACTGAATATAACCCGCCGCATCCCATACCAATAAGGCATTATATATCTGTTCATCAGAAGCCCCAGTATTTGCCCGGCAATCGTTCAGTAAATCATCGTACTTAACCACCAATAGTTCTTTGTTTCTATAGGTTTTCAGCACTTTTTCTTTAATGGCCACCATTGACGCCGTAAGTAAATCTGCCTGTTTGCACAAGCCGGCAATTTGCGCCAGCAAATGGTCTTTAAAATATTGCCATTCTTTTTGCCAGTAGGCATCGGCATCAAAGGCATTTTTTATGCTGAGGTAAAAATTTCCGTTGGGGCTTACCTGATAGTCAAGCTGGCTTTGCAAAAGCTTCCTTTGGTTTTCTTGCAGGTCTGCTTTGCTTTGTATGCACCAAACATGGCTTTGCATTAATTGCTGAGCGGTGTCGGCTTCAGTGTCTGATAGAAGGTAGAACAGAATATTACCAAGCCAGTAGCCTAAATGCAGATTCTGTTCTGAGTTGCTCTGTTCGTTTTCGGTGTTCCAGAGCGTTAGGTAAAGGGCCTTGTGGCTCAGGTATAAATTATGCGTAGCATGGTAGAAATCCTGCCCGCCGAAATCATAAAAAGTTATATTATACGCATCATTGTTGATGCTTGTTTGCCACTCTTCAATTTTGATGCCGTGCGTGCTGATGGAAGGGTCATCAAAACTTTGCCGCACCAGATAATTTAATAGCTGGCTTTTACCGGCACGCGTATTACCCATGAGTATTATTTTAAAAGACCTGTTTGGATGTCTTTCAGCCTGCTTTTTTAACTCTTTAAAATAAGTTCTGAGTGCATCAATTCCTTTTTCAATACCAGCAGGAATACCGGGTAATGGGTCGCTGTAAAATTCTTCTAAATTTGTATTATTCAGGATAAACTGTTTAAAGCCTTCTCCAATATTCTGAACTGGATTATATCTGATGTCTATGAAACTAAGCCTTGTGAGGTTTTGTAAAAAGCTGACATCATGAATTTGATTAGAGCTAAGGTCTAAAGATTGTAATTGGGACAGGTTTTGTAAAAATCGAATATCCTGAATTTGATTAGAGCTAAGGTATAAAGATAGTAATTGGTACAGGTTTTGTAAAAAACTAATATCCTTAATTTGATTATAGCGAAGGTCTAAAGATTGTAATTGGGACAGGTTTTGTAAAAAACTATAATCCTGAATTTGATTAGAGCGAAGGTCTAAAGATTGTAATTGGGACAGGTTTTGTAAAAAACTATAATTCTGAATTTGATTAAAGCTAAGGTCTAAAGATTGTAATTGGGACAGGTTTTGTAAAAAACTAATATCCTGCATTTGATTAGAGCTAAGGTCTAAAGATTGTAATTGGGACAGGTTTTGTAAAAAACGAATATCCTGAATTTGATTAATGCTAATGTCTAAAGATTGTAATTGGGACAGGTTTTGTAAAAAGCTGATATCCTGAATTTGATTAGAGCTAAGGTCTAAAGATTGTAATTGGGACAGGTTTTGTAAAAAACTAATATCCTGAATTTGATTATAGTGAAGGTCTAAAGATTGTAATTGGGGCAGGTTTTGTAAAGCATCCAACCCCTTACCCTTGATTTTATTTCTATTTCCCTTGTTTTTTGATGGAATAGAGATTTTGCTTTCTGGGTCAAAATAATAAACGCCTAAATTCAGCCTTTCCAGCCAATCTTTACATTTCAGAATTTCATTGGGTAGTTCACCTACCAGGCCACAGTTGCCTAAGTCCAGAAAAGGGTTTTTGGTGCGTATATTTTCTTCAATTAATTCAATAGCTAGTCGGCTCATGCGCAAAAGTGTAAATTAAAAACAGGCAATTATAAAAGGTAATAGCAGCAGTGGCAGGTAAAAGAACAACAGAGATAAATTGCAGGCAAAAATATTTAGCCAGCTGTTTTTATCTTTTTTAAAAGCAGTTACGTCCATTTTGTAATCTATTTTATCGTTGTCTTTTTTTCTTACTGCATCAAACAACTGCCGGTACTGTTTTTCAAGGCTCAGGTAAAAGGCATCGAGAATCCAGAATAGAAGCGTGGGCACAATACTTAAACACGCTATTTTAATGAAGGGCGTCTCGGGCTTTGAGGTGCCGTAAGCCAGTAAACCTGTTAAAATGGTAATAGCCCAGCCTTTTATAATAAAAGAATTTTGCGCCATACGGCTTATAACCCCCTGTACCAGGTCCAGGTGTTTGTGTTTAGCATCAGCACTCATAAGTAGATGGAAGGTTCAAAGTCAGAGCAAGAAGTTAATAAGGCCAATAAAACAATAATTGAGTACTTAATTCTGGTCATATCTGTGAATGGGTTTAAAGGTTACAATATTCAGTAGTTGTTAAAGTAAATTAACACAGCCTTTCTTCCATATCATCTTCTTCCGTTTCCAGTTTTTCTTTGGCACATTGGCTTGCTTCCATTTCTGTTATTGGCCTGTCAAAGAACCATCTCCGTTGGGGGTCGGCGTAAAGCTTGTTTTTCTCAAATTGTGCAATCCAATTTTCAAATGCCGCCACAAGCGCGGGCTGTTCTATTATCTTATGTCCTTTGCTGATTTTAATCATGTCCTTCAACTCATCCGGCAGGCGCCGTGCTTCAAGGCCAAAGTAATAAAAGTGGTCAGATAGCAAGGCATTTTGCCCGCTTAAATCAGTTGGTGTGTGGCATTTGTCATGTGAGCTCACTCTCAATACCGGCTCGCCCGTAGCATAATCATAAATACAATCGCCTGCTTTCAGGTGCCAGTCCTCAGACTCCCAGTTTACAATTTTTACAGGCAATTCTTTTTTGCAGTACTCGTCATACGCTTGTAAGGTTTTTATGTCGGTAATTTTCATGGCATATACCAGGCTGTCTGAAAAATCAATGGGGCGCGTCCCTTTTTCAATCACCACGTTTTTTGAGCCGGTTCCAATCACCCAGTCGCCCACCTGGGCAGTTCTTCTGATTACCGGTTTACAAATAGTTAGGGTACATATTCCGCCAAAAGGGTTGGGGGCAGAGCCATCGTCGAATCGCAGCACGTAGGAGTAAATTTTAGTCATTGGGTTGTTTTTTTTGGTGCGTTAAAGTAATTGTTTCTCATTGAATTTCAAAAGATAAAACCTGTCAAATCAGATATTTTTTAATTCATTATAACTGGCCTCGGGCAGCGGCTCATCTGCCGTGCCAATAAAAGTATTTTTCTATATTATCTCTAATCTTTTTATATTGCCATGCTTAACAAAATTTCCTTTTAACCTGACTATGGCAAACCACCAAGAAGTATCTTCCTTTATATGGAATGTGTGTGACGATGTGCTCAGAGGCCTTTTCAAACAGCATGAATACGGCGATATTATCCTCCCTTTTGTTGTTTTAAGACGCCTGGACTGCGTGCTTGAACCCCACAAAGACAAAGTTTTTAACCTCTACAACACCTACAAAGACCAGATTAATAACCTGGACCCCATTATTGAAAACGCAATCAACCTTAAGTTTTATAACCATTCGCAATACGATTTATCGACACTTACTGCCAATAGCCTGAAAATCAATTTTCAGAATTACCTGAATGGTTATTCTAAAAATGTGTTTGAAATCATAGACAGCTTTCAGCTTGAAAAACCTGTTGAAAAGCTCATTAAAAACAACCGCTTATACCTGCTTATTGCTAAATTTAAAGAAATAGACCTACACCCCGATGTGGTGTCTAACCATGTAATGGGCCAGATTTTTGAAGAGCTGCTCCGCAAGTTTTCAGAGATGAGCAACGAAACCAGTGGGGAACACTACACCCCGCGCGATGTGGTTAAGCTATTGGTAGGGCTGGTGTTCTCTGAAAACAAAGAAGATTTGCAGGGCGATGGAAAAATCAGGTCTATATTCGACCCCTGCTGTGGCACCGGTGGTATGCTCACGGTGGGCAAAGACTGGATTCTGGAGAACATCAACCCCAATATTGATATCCGGCTGTATGGGCAGGAGCTCAACCCCCAGACCTACTCTATCTGTAAATCTGATATGCTCATTACGGGCCAGAACCCCGATAACATTCATTTGGGTTCGTCATTGTCTGAAGACAAACTACAGCGTAATACCTTCGACTACATGATTTCCAATCCGCCTTATGGGGTGTCGTGGAAATCGGAGCAGGAGTTTGTAGAAACAGAGGCCAAAAACCCGCAGGGCCGGTTTGTGGCAGGAACACCCAGAAGCTCTGATGGGGCTTTGCTTTTTCTGCAACACATGATATCAAAAATGGAAGACCGGGGCAGCCGCATAGGCATTGTACTCAATGGGTCTCCGCTGTTTACGGGTGATGCCGGCTCGGGGGAGTCAGACATAAGAAAATGGATTATTGAAAACGACTGGCTGGAAACCATCATTGCCCTGCCCGACCAGCTCTTTTTTAATACGGGTATCAGCACCTATATCTGGATAGTTACCAACCAAAAGAAACCCCACCGAAAAGGTAAAGTGCAGTTGATTAATGCCGCCGAGCTGCACCAGACCATGAAGAAATCGTTAGGCAGTAAGAGAAAATACATTACCGATGCCCAAAGAGAAGAAATACTGCAAACCTACCTCTCATTTGAAGAAAACGCTTACAGCAAGATTTTTGCAAACTCCTATTTTGGATACACAAAAGTAACCATTGAGCAACCGCTGGTTGACGAGAATGGCCTGCAGGTTATTGACAAAAAAACAAAGCTACCCAAAGTAGATGGCAGCCTGAGAGACTTTGAGAGAATACCTTTGGCAACCGACATTGATGCCTACTTTGAAACCGAGGTAAAACCGCACCTGCCCCAGGCCTGGATGGACAGAAGCAAAGACAAAGTAGGGTATGAGATTAACTTTACAAAGTATTTTTACCAGTATAAGCCCCTCAGAACATTGCAGGAAATTACGGCCGATTTACTAAAACTGGAAGAAGAAAGCGACGGACTGCTTAAAATGATACTGGAAGATGAAATATCAAAATAAATAACCTGAAGCCTTGTTTGCCTTAGGGCAAATGTTAAAAAGAATTAAACCATACCCTGTAAAGATACTAAAACATAGAAACACCGATGCTGAATAAAAATAACGAAACTTTTGATGTTGAAGTCTTACTAAATAACGCTGTTTTATTCAAAGCAGATGAAGTATATGAACCCAATATTTTAGAGCTGGCCAAAGTCAATAATAAGGAATTACCTGTTAGTAATTTATATGCTTATTTTTTTACGCCATCTGAATCTCATGGCCTGGGTGGACTATTCCTGAAATCCCTTTTAGAACTAAGAAATTTTGGTGTCTCATTTCATGACTATAAAAAAGTTAGAGTTCATAGAGAAATAAAAACTGATGACGGTAAGTATATTGATTTAATCATTAAAGACGATGAAAATAGAATAGTAATTGAGAATAAATTATATGCTGATATTTATAATAAACTGGATAGCTATGAAAGCCACAATCGATTAAACTGCAATGAATGCATCATTCTTTCTGTGGTAAACTTACCTGAAAAAGTGGGAAATTTTTATACCATTACACATCAGAATTTATTTGAAAGTGTCGAGAGAAATTTTAAATCTGAAAACATATCTCTTACAGAAAGACAGAAAGTAAACTTTGAATCATTTATAGAAATATTAAAAAGTCATTATCAAATCGTGGAGAATCTTGCCGAAAAGATTGAATTTATTTCAATGAATAGTGATAAAATAACCAAGTTGGTGCAATTACTCAATGAAGTTCATACCAGCTATATTAATAAAGTCAAAATTGTGGCCAAAGAGTTATTTAAGGGTCATGTAAAATTCACTGTTCAGAAAGGGAACTCAATTACCTTTAAAGTAAACGACCTGAGTTTATATGGATATATTTTCTTTAGCGATAATGATATAAGTAAACTTGTTCTCAATATCTGGATTGCGGATAATAAAAGTTGGGTGGAGGAATGGCATAAGGATGGACATGGAAGGTTCTCAGGTGTCTTGAGTAAATATTCCACTCTATTGGTCCCAGACACAAAAGGTGATAGCGCGATTTGGGCATCTATGGTTTTTAAAATGTATGACTTGAATATAGAGAACTTTGAAAAGTTTGAAGAGGAATTTAGAGTATCTGTACAAAATGAATGGGTACCTTTTTTAAAAGACCTAAAAGATCTTAATTAACTAAAATATATGCAAACCTACACTTCATACAAACCCTCAAATATTGAATGGATTGGAGAGATTCCTAGTCATTGGAGAATAATCCCATTAAAATATTTCTCTATTATTACATTAGGCAAAATGCTTACTATTGATGATAAAGGAGGGTTCGTATTGAAACCATATTTAAGAAGCCAAAATATTCAAAATGAAAAAGTTGATGTTTCAGATGTAAAGCAAATGTGGTTTTCAGAAAGAGAGTTACAATTATATCTTTTAAGAAAGAATGATTTATTAATAAATGAAGGTGGTGATGTTGGTAGAACTTGTATTTGGAATGATGAATTGAATGAATGTTATATTCAAAACTCTGTGAATAGAGTATCAATAATTAATGGCTTGTCTCAGTATTTCTTATATCATTCTATTTGTCATTATTTTACCGGATATTATGACTCTTCGGTAAATAGAGTTAGTATACCACACTTAACTAAGGAAAAGTTACAGAATATTTTATTTGTTCTTCCTCCAATTCAAGAACAACAAGCAATAGTAAATTACCTAGACCACAAAACAGCCTTAATTGATGAATTAATCATAAAAAAAGAAAGAAAAATTGAGCTTTTAAAAGAACAACGAAGTGCCCTGATAAACCACGTTGTAACCAAAGGCCTCAACCCCGATGCCCCCATGAAAGATTCTGGTATTGATTGGATTGGGGAAATACCTGAGCATTGGGAGAGAAAAAAAATTAAACAAATTTCAAAAATTATTAGTAAAGGGACAACCCCTTCAACAGTTGGTAGAGAGTTGTTAGATGAGGGAGAAGTCAGGTATTTAAAAGCTGAAAATATTAGCGACAATAAAGTGATGTTATTTCCATCATTTTTTATTGATAATGAAACAGATAAAATATTAAGTAGGTCAAAACTGCTTGAAAATGATATTCTTGTGGTGATAGCGGGTGCAACACTTGGGAAGGTTGCAATTCTCACTAAGGAATTTATCCCGGCAAATACTAATCAAGCGGTTTCATTTATTAGACTAAAAGAAAATCATAATGTAAAATATATTTGGTATTGGTTATCATCAAGTATTTTACAACAACAAATTTGGATTGATGCCGTACAATCGGCGCAACCAAATTTATCAATGGAAAATTTAGGGAATTTTTGTTTTACTTTTCCACCATTATTTGAACAAAAGGATATTGTAAAATTCTTAGACAACCAAACAACTATAATAGATAAAAGCATTGAAATTGAAACCCAAAAAATAGAAAAGCTCAAAGAGTATCGTCAAAGCCTGATTTCTAATGTGGTTACGGGCAAGATAAAAGTATTTTAAATGTTTTAAAAAATTAAAACAAGACGGTTGGTTATTTTAGTTTTTTGTTGTTTTCTAAAATAAGCATCAATCAACTGAAACCATCAAATGTTTTAGTTCAGATTCGGTATCGTCAAAATACCTCCATATCGGCAGAAATAATTAATTTAGTTATAAGTAAATAGAAAAAACCTGTACCATACCCAGACACTAAACATAAGGGCTTTCAGCCTGATTAGATAGAACAACTTGATAATTATCTGACAATGACTGAAAAAAGATTTGAAGAATACATAGAAAAATATCTCACATCAACCGATAATAATGGTCTGGTGTATACCGCATTGCATTTTAGTAATTATGATAGAACCCTCTGCCTGCTACCCGCTGAGGTACTGGCGTTTCTTCAATCTTCACAGCCTGAAAGCTATGAGCGCTGGCAGGTACAGTTTGGCGAGAAAGCAGATGAAAAGCTGCTGCAGCGGTTATCTACCCAGATTGAGAAAGACGGCCTTATAAAAGTACTCAGAGAAGGCATCAAAGATAGAGCCGTGTACTTTGATATGACCTACTTTGAGCCCAAAAGCGGGCTGAATCCTGAGCATCAGGCTAAGTATTTGTGTAATAGGTTAAGTATTGTGAGGCAATTGCATTACTCAAAGGCCAATGAAAAATCGATAGACATCGTATTGTTTATCAATGGCATACCCATTATTGGCATTGAGCTGAAGAATCAGCTATCGGGGCAAGACATCAGCCACGCAAGCCGGCAGTATCAGTTTGACAGAGACCCTAAAAATGAGCCACTGTTACAGTTTAAGCGTATGCTGGTGCATTTTATAGTAGATAACGACACGGTGGGCATGGCGTCAGAGCTGAAAGGCCCCGACACCCGGTTTTGGCCCTATAACCGCGACATCGTAAACCCCATTGTTGCCAACGATTACAAAGTCTCTTACCTCTGGAAAGAAGTGCTTAGCCCCAATTCAGTTTTAGATATCATTGAAAACTTTGTGTTGGAAACCACCGAAACTGAAAAAGAATGGGATGAAAAACTGGGCAGGGTAGTAGAGAAGAAAAAAGATTTACTGATATTTCCGAGATACCACCAGCTGGATGTTATCCGTAAACTAAAAACACAAATTAAAGCAGAAGGGGCAGGGCATTATTATCTTATTCAGCACACAACAGGGTCGGGCAAAAGCTATAGCATTGGCTGGCTGGCACATACCCTTACTTCTCTTTACCAGAACTCAAGCCAAAAAACAAGGCTGTTTGATACCATTATAGTAGTAACCGATAGAAAAGTTTTAGACAAACAGCTACAGAAAACCCTCAGAGATTTAGAACAGACGGCGGGGGTTGTAAAGGCAATAGATAAAAACTCAGAGCAACTGAAAGATGCCCTTGCCAAAGGGAATGATATTGTAGTTACCACCATTCAGAAATTTGGGGTAATTGCCGATGCCATGTCTAAACTAAAGGGTAGAACCTTCGGGGTGATCATAGACGAAGTACACTCGTCGCAAACAGGCGAGACGGCAAAGAAATTAAAGAAGTCGCTGTCATTCAATGAATTTGACGAAGACGAGGAAGAAGACTATGAAGATATACTAACAAAAGAGCTATTGAGCCGCGGGCGGCAAAAGCACATATCGTTTTTTGGTTTTACAGGCACCCCCAAAAACAAAACCCTTGAGCTATTTGGTAGAAAGAATGAGCTTGGCCAGTTTGTGCCTTTTCATTCTTATAGCATGAAGCAATCAATTTTTGAGGGCTACACATTAGACGTGCTGGCGCATTATATGCCCTACAAAAGATGGTTTAAATTGAAGCAGGAAGATGGTAAGGATGATTTGGAACTACCGGAAGGAAAAGTAAAAAGAGAATTAATGAATTTTGTTGATTCTCACCCTGAAACCATCAGACAAAAAGTGGCAATTATACTCAATCAGTTTATGCACCAAACTCAGAAGCAAATCAGGGGGAAGGCCAGGGCTATGGTAGTGGTGCGGTCAAGAAAACACTGCGTATTGTACCAGCAGGAAATGCTTAAGCAAATGAAGGCGCTCCGGCTACCCTTCTCTTGTCTGGTGGCATTCAGTGGCAGCATTCAAAAAGATGGAAAAGAACACACGGAGGGTTCATTAAATACCGAAAACGGGCTGCAAGGAGGGGTTTCTATTCCTGACGGACTGAAAGACCCCCGGTTCAGGATATTAATTGTCTCTAACAAGTATCAGACAGGGTTTGATGAACCTTTCATCCATACCATGTTTGTCGACAAACGGCTGGGTGGCGTGCAATGTGTACAAACGTTATCCAGACTAAACAGAAAAGCCACCGGCAAGACAGATACCTTTGTGCTTGATTTTGTAAACCAGCCGGAAGAAATAATTGAGGCATTTCAGCCTTTTTATACCTCAACCATCCTAACTGGTGAAACAGACTCCTATAAATTGTATGAATTAGATTCTGAAATAAAGTCGTTTCATTTGTTTACTAAATATGAATTAGATGAGTTCTGTCAATTATTCTTTTCAGAAAGAAAATCAGATGAGGCCTTCCAGCCGTACCTGAACCGGGCCGTAGAAAAATGGCAGGAAATAGAGTTAATTGATAAGCGCGAAGAATACAGGTCTTTAATAAATGCTTATTGCCGGTTGTACAGCTATATTTCTCAGATTATGGATTTTCAGGATGCTGAATTAGAAAAGCTTTTTATTTTCCTGAAATACCTGAAGAAGAAACTACCCAAACGTATAGGTACCACTGTTGATATTACCGATGCGATTGATTTAGAGTCCCTGAGGTTACAGAAACAAGAAGAAATGAAGCTTAAACTGGACGACAAAGCGGGCGAGCTGGACCCGATGGCAGAAAGCGGAGCCAAAGGTAAAGACGCAGAAGAGAACAGTTTACTGTCTGAAATTATCAGGAAGATAAATGAGGTGCATGGAGTAAACCTGAAAGAAGAAGACAGGATTCATCTGAACAATGTTTATATAAGGATGAGCCAGAGCGCAGAAATCAGGAAAGTAATGGAAGGAGATAACTCAGAGGCCAATAAAAGGCAATACTGGAACGAAATGATGAGCAAAATCTTTCTGGAGTACATTAATGATAACTTTGATTTCTACAAAACCGTAGAATCACCCGGAATCAAACCCAATATTGCTGATTTGATGTATCGGCAGTATATGGGAATGAAATTCCGTTGAAAAGTGATAAAAGTCTTATTTGGTTAGGTTACATATTATTTTGCTGGAATTCAAGTTTATAGTTAAACACCGGAATTAACCCAAGTTGATTAATTTCAACTATGGCATTTGGACTATTGAAATACCTGCTTTTAAGATTGTTGTAATTTGTTAAATTATTTAAGTCTATAGAAAAAGCAGAAGTGGTTTTATAGGTATTTTATATGAAACTGATTCGTAGGTCTGTTTTAAAAAAGCTTGACTATTTCACATGATAAAAACACTTCGATTCATTTATTATCAGACCAGATATTTATTTATTTCTTTTTCCATTTCAATCAAAAATGGTTCTCTTTCTAACAAGTACTCTTCGTCTTGAAAAGAATATTCTTGAGGGTGACCTCTAAACTTAAATACAAAACTCAGCTTTAATCTGAAATTATCCATATTAGTTAAAACAACTCCATGATCTCCTTCATCAAAAGTATGAAAAAACCACATATATGAGCGTTTGATAGAAAGTTTCTTAATCGCATTGAAATCTTTTAGAAATTCAGATACAATATTTTGAATCAGTTTTTCATACGAAATTTCTGGTTCAACATCAACTGCAAACCAAAAAGTATCTCCTATTAGCTTTTTGCCTAAGGTTGGAAATTCTATGATACTATCCTCATGAGCCCTATTTTCATGGTTTTCCTTGAATTCAATTTTAATCATTTTGTCTTATCTATTGGCAGTTTAATTCTTTATCCAGATAAAAATAGATGATTAAAGGATAGTTATTGATTATCAATCTTAAAATTTTTATAATGGTCGGTTGGGAATATAGGCTCAATATGATTTTCTATCAGTGTATCATTCTTATTGCCGTCTTCTCCATAATCAACTCTTCTACTTAGGCGACAGTCGCAGGGAGGATAAAAATCCCAGACTTTCACTGGCTTACCATGGTCATAGAACCCTTTTAATCGAATACATTTACTATCACAATTGTAAACTATATACTCTCCATGATAAGTACTGTCGACATATTCCTTTTTAGAATAAAGTTTACCATCTGAACCAAAATACATACAAGGTCCATTTAGAATATTATTATTATACGACCTTATAACTCCAATTTCACCATTGTCTTGGTATTCGATCCACATACCTTTCTTTTTATTATCAACAAGCATGCCCATGGGTTTCTTTTCACCATTGGCTAAGGTTTGCCATTTTATTTCTGTTTTTTGCTGGCTATCATGGCACGATAGCAGCATTACAGACAATAACATTAAAGAAAACCTGATTATACGGTAGTAGGGGGATGTTTTTATCATTCTTAAAAAATTATCATTCTTCAGCTAATTCTTTATTAAGAAAAGAAATAATCCTATCGATATCCTTAATCATTTCATTTTTGTTGACATTAAAAGCCGGGAGGTCTTCAACGAAATTGTCATTAGCCGTAAGTTTCAAAGGGCGACAATAAGATGGAGATGCGGCTGGTATGGTATCAAAATAGCCGTAACTTAACAGATACTCTCCGTTTTTAACCAAGAGTTTAAAAGACCCAAGATATTGATCGGAAAAATCAAAAGGTAAGTAAATTTCACCAGAAGCAAGTCCTGAAATCTGATTTTTCCAGCTTTTGAAGTTTTCTATCTGATTTTCCAGAAGGACATTTTTCTTTTCCTTGATTCCGGTATCAATTACAAAGAAGTAGAAATCTGAATATGCTTTAAATTTCAAATCTTTAATTTCTAATATAAATTTATCTTCCTTGTAGTCGATTGATAACTCCAGCATATTTTTATGGCCGATGGGCTGTTTCTTATACATTTTCTTACTCCTGACTAGAATCAATGTATCAATCCAATTTGGATTTGTCCAGAGTAAAACAATAGAATCAGGTGTAAAGGATAATGTTTTATATTTATAGCCTTCTAACATAAAAGTAGAATCATTCTCATATTTCCAGGTATGGCTAGTAATGACATCGTCTACCTCAAATGGTTCAAGTCTATCCTTTCTATGATTATATAAGTAATAGTTGCAATCTCCGTCCCAGGAAAGCTCATAAACACCTTCCTTTTGAAATATTTCATTTGGTTTTTTGAATTGGTGTTTAAAGGTTTTATAGTCAGATTTATACAAATCCCAATGGGTAGTTCCAAACCTTGTTATTAATATGGTCTCTTTATGAAAGTAGAAAATAGACACTACGGCAAGAATAATAATTATGGATAGCAATTTTAGGGTTTTCTGGATTTTCATATTCAATTGAAAAAGCTCATGAAACGCTTCGACGATGCAAGAACAAGGATTGTTTATATCGCTATTTAAGGTGGGTGTCATTCAGCTTTATTTCTGTGTGTCTGCAAATGTAATACGTTGGTTTAGTCATTTACTCTTAACGTAAAATTTGATTGTTCTTTACATTTCAAATCTTTAGTTGTCAATAGAATTTCCCCTCTTTGCAATAGATTGATAATTCTAACATAATGAGGTGGTTTATGTAATTCATTATACTAAAAATTTACTATTAATTTCAACTTACCATTACTGACATTTTTATGATAATACGCAATTCTTATCGTATCAACATATACATTGGATAGGTACTCAGTACAGTGATTAGCACCTTTTATGAGAGGTATTTTTTTGCGGTATTCGGGACAGTCTGCTCAAAAGTAATTTGAGCGTCACGATTAATGTGCCCGTTAACAATAAGCCTGGCTGAATAAGCATGGCTTCTTCTCTCTATAAAAAGATTGGTATCCTTTGAGGCATCTATTTCTATAGTCTGAGTTTTAGATTTGTGTCTGCGTCCGGTAAACAAGCTTATAAAAACTAAAACAATTAAAATTCTCATTTATCCAGGTCTTGTGTTATTATCAGCAATGCCTTTCTTCCATATCATCTTCTTCTGTTTCCAGTTTTTCTTTGGCACATTGGCTTGCTTCCATTTCTGTCGTTGGCCTGTCAAAGAACCATCTTCGCTGGGGGTCGGCGTAAAGCTTGTTTTTCTCAAATTGTGCAATCCAATTTTCAAATGCCGCCACAAGCGCGGGCTGTTCTATTATCTTATGTCCTTTGCTGATTTTAATCATGTCCTTCAGCTCATCCGGCAGGCGTCGTGCCTCAAGGCCAAAGTAATAAAAGTGGTCAGATAGCAACGCATTTTGCCCGCTTAAATCAGTTGGTGTGTGGCATTTGTCATGTGAACTCACTCTCAATACCGGCTTGCCCGAAGTATAATCGTAAATACAATCGCCTGCTTTCAGGTGCCAGTCATCTGCATACTTATTGCCTATTTTCACTGGCAAGTAATTCCTGCAGTACTCGTCATACGCTTGTAAGGTTTTTATGTCGGTAATTTTCATGGCATATACCAGGCTGTCTGAAAAATCAATAGGGCGCGTCCCTTTTTCAATCACCACGTTTTTTGAGCCGGTTCCAATCACCCAGTCGCCCACATGGGCAGTTCTTCTGATTACCGGTTTACAAATAGTTAGGGTACATATTCCGCCAAAAGGGTTGGGGGCAGAGCCATCGTCTAATCGCAGCACGTAGGAGTAAATTTTAGTCATTGGGTTGTTTTTTTGGGTGCGTTACTGATACATACCAGCTTAGTGAAGCGTAGAGTATTTTAGTCGGTTATTCACGGCCTAAAAATAAACAAAAAAACCTCACAATCAATTTGATTATGAGGTTTTAAATTTCTGTGAGCCCCCAGCCGGGATCAAACCAGCGACCTACTGATTACAAGTCAGTTGCTCTATCAGCTGAGCTATGGAGGCTTTTATTTCTGATTTCGTTACCGTTGTTCTGAAATCGTGGTGCAAAATTAATGGTTTCAGATATACAACGCAAGCCCTTTTTTGAAATATTTTTTAACAATTTCTTAACTCGTTGATGCCCAACGAGTTAAGAAATAAAATTTTTTCAGTTGGCTGCCACAATTATTTTCAGCTTCTGTTTTAGGTCGGCCAGTTCTTTTTCTGCGCCTTGTATCTTGGCTTCGTATTCGGCGCGGACCGCATTGGCGTTTTTAGAACGGGCAAAGAATTCGATATTGTTCTGCCAAAGGCTGATGTCGTCTTCCAGTTTTTTCATCTTCCGGCGTATATCGTTTTCTTTTTTGTCAAGCTCTTTAGAGTTGCCTCTGTCGTTTTTCAGGGTTACTTCAACCTCGTTCTGCAGCAGCATTTTCTCTTTTTCAGAGCCGCTCACACCCGAGCTGGCCTTTACATAGGCATTAATGGCATCTACAAAGCGGCGCTGAATGTTCTGCATCTCTTTGCGTGGCACAAAGCCGATTTCGTTATAACGGGCCTTGTAACCGGCCAGCTTGTTCAGGTCTGCTTCGCCTGCTTCAGCGGCTTTTTCAATTTCATCGCATAGCGCCTGCTTTTGTTTCAGGTTGGCTTCGTATTCCTGCTCTACTTCATTGCCTTTGGCACGTTTGCCGTTAAAGAAGGCATCGCAGGCTTTTTTGAAGCGATCATATATTTTATCCTTGAATTTCTCAGGCACGTGGCCAATTGTCTTCCAGGTTTTTTGTAGTTCTACTACTTTATCGGTATTGGCCGGCGAGTAATCGCCTGCTTCCAGAAGTGCTTCCACTTGCTCGCACAAAGACGTTTTCGATTTCAGGTTGCCTTCGCGTTCGGTTTCCAGACGGTTAAAGAAGTCGCCCTTGTTACGGAAGAAAGTCTTTAACGACGACCAGAACTCGCGGCTCAGCTCTTTGCCTTTGTCTTTCGGCATGGCGCCTTTTATGGCATTCCATTGGTCTTGCACTGCCAGCACTTCTTTGGTTTTGGCGTTCCATTCGTTAATGCTGTCGGTATTAAACTGCACATAGGCTTTCAGGTTGTCTACCAGGCGTTGTTTGGCCTGGAAAATCTCTTCCTGCAAAGCCCCGGCTTGCGACGACTGCTCTCTGCGTTTGTTGTGTATCACATCAAAGGCGGCTTTCAGGCGTTTCCAGAGTTCTTCCTGGGCTTCACGCTGTGCCGGGCCAATGTGTTTGTACTCTTCCAGCAGGTCGTTTGCCTGGCGCAGGGTAGCATTGCTCAGGCCGCCTTCTTCAAGGGTAGCGGCAATGGCTTCAATGCGCTCAACAATTTCGCTTTTGGCTGTCAGGTTTTTCTTGCGGTCCAGGTCTTTCAGTTCGTTCTGAATATGGCGGATACTAAAGTATCGGTCAACCAGGGCATTATAGGCCGACCACAGCGAGGTATTATGCGGAGAATTGACATTCCCGGCCGTTTTCCACTCTTCCTGTAGTTTCTTGAAATCCTGCCAGTTGCTTTTAGTGCCGCCTTGTTCTTCCTGCTCTACAATGTCGCGCAGGCGTTGCAGCAGGTTGGTTTTGCGCTCAAAGTAATCTTCTTTCAGGCGCTCTATTTTCTGGAAGAAACTGTTTTTAGCATCACGTATCTGGGCACTCAGAGACTCAAAACGCACCACAAAGTTGTCGTTTCTAAACTCAAAGCCTTCGTTACTTCCGTTGTCTGCAATATATTTTTTCAATGCCTCCGATTTCTCGCGTGCTTTCAGGTCGTCAAACAAAGGTTTGATTTCCTTCATTACGTTGTCGGCATTTCTTACGTCAGATACACTCACGCCCTCGGCTTTAATTGAACCCAGCAGTTTTTCGCCCAGGTCTACAAAATCCTTTTTACCAAAATTGCTGTAATCAACTTCTTCGGCTGGTTGCCCGGCTGTTTCTTCTTCTGCCAGCTCGAACGACTGCGGCAGCTCTTCAACAGCGGCCTCTACAGTCTCAACCGGCTTGGGCGATACCTCAACCATTACAGTCGGGTCGTTGCTTACCACAATTTCTTCTAATGGGCTTTCGTCGGCACCCAGCACAGGGGCTTCGGCTTCACCGTCAGTAGTAATGGCAACCACCTCAATGGGGGTTTCTGTTTGTTCCGTTGCCGGAGTTTCTGCATTTTCGGCAACAGGGGCTGCATCTTTCACCTCTTTTTTGCTTGCTTCAACAGGTTCGTCGGTCGAAGTGTCGATGGAATCATTCAGTTCGTTCATAATTTCTTTAGAGTCTACTTGTGTAATGGCCGGAGCCTCTGCCTCTTTCAAAGTTGAATCTTTCTGTTCGGCAGCATCAGTAACGGGTTCTTGTAAATCTGAGTCTATGGGCGTCATTGGTAATTAAAACGATTCGTAGTAAGGCAGAATGTTTTTATTAGATTTGCAAATGTAATAAATATAAAAATACTTTTGCCTAACAAACCACAGTGTGAAATTATATTTTTACTAACCGGTAAAAAACCTGCGGTTTTGTATCTGAAAAAACAAAATTTAATGCAATTAAATTACTACAAAACCCGAAATTTGTGCCGCCACCTACACCATTGGAAGGCCCGGCTGATGTTTCTGCTACCGCCGGCAACCCTGCAAAAACAGGTGGTTCTATATAATTAAAAACGAAAAAAAAGCCCAAAACGTTGCAAGAAATGAATAAAAAAACTGATGTGGCCTCGCTTCGGCTTAACTATGTACTCAACGAATTGCTTGAAGAAAATGTTTTGATAAACCCTTTCAAACAATTCGAAAAATGGTTTCATGAAGCTCTGGAAAACAATGTGGCAGAGCCAAACGCCATGCATCTGGCTACGGTGTCTGGCGGTAAGCCCCACGGCCGTATAGTTTTGCTGAAAGGCTTTGACGACACCGGCTTTGTGTTTTATACCAATTATGAAAGTAACAAGGGCCGTGAACTGGCCGAGGTGCCTCATGCCTCGATTACGTTTTTCTGGACAGCCATGGAACGGCAGGTGCGCATTGAGGGGCGGATTGAAAAAACGAGTGCGGCGGAGTCGGACGAATATTTTCAGCAGCGCCCGCGGGGCAGCCAGATAGGCGCGTGGGTGTCGCGGCAGTCGAGCATAGTAACCAGAGAAAGCCTTGAAGAACGCACCAAAGAACTGGAAGAATGGTATGGCGATGACGTTATCCCGCGGCCTCCGCACTGGGGAGGTTACCGGTTAATACCCGAAAGTATTGAGTTCTGGCAGGGCCGCCCCAACCGCCTGCACGACCGCCTGTTATTTACGAATGAAGGTGAAGATTGGAAAATTGAGCGTTTAAGCCCGTGATTTTTGAATTGATATTTCGAATGAGTTTGGTAGAGCCGCATTGCATGCGGCTTTTTTTGCATTTAAAACACGATGGATTTTTATTGGGGTTGATTGAGAAACGACATTAATTCCGTGGTGATTAATTGAGTCAACAGCCTGATTCTACGATAAGCCGCACGCAGTGAAGTTATAATAGCGTTTATGAATCATTTTTAAATAATGTAATTAAATTGAATTTCGTAGAGCCGCATTGCATGCGGCTTGTGGCCTATAAAGCAAGGTAGATTTTTATTGGAGGAAAGTTGAAAAATACCAATAATTCCGGTTTAAATAATTGTGTCAACAGCCTGATTCTGCGTTAAGCGGCAGGGAGTGCAGCTTAACGAAAATTATCAAAACAATGAATCCTCATTCCATTTAAACGGATTATCAATAATATATTGTCTGATTTTCAAATATTCTGTTTCTGATCGAATAATATGTTCATAATATCTGGATTGCCATTCAAATTCGATACTATTCTTCCTGGCATAGCTTGTTACCGCCCCTTTAAAACCTCCGATTATAGATGCCAGATTTTTTGATTGTACTGAAAACTGATTTTTGGTCTCAGCGTTAGGAATTGATTTATTAAAATCGTTTCTGCCAATGATTATTATGCCATGAATATGGTTAGGCATTATTACAAATTCACCTAATTCAATATTCATGTCAGGTCTTAATTCCTGTATCTTAAACCATTCAGCATGAGCAATATTGGCTATTTCAGTTGATGTTAATTGACCTGATGCTATATTGCCAAAATAATATTTTTTATTTTTTGTGCAGATAGTTACAAAGTAAAACCCCTCAAATGAATAATTCCATGATTTTAGTCTCACTGTGGGTATTCGATATTTGTTGTTATATAATTCGCTCATGTAATTAGTAATTGTCCCTAAAAATAACAAATAAATTAATTTAATAAATTACAGATTATTTTTAATTGGGTAGAGCCGCGTTGCATGCAGCTTTTTGCCTTTAAAGTTAGGTGGATTTTTATTGGAGGATAATTGAAAAATGTAATCAAATCCGTTGTAAATATTTAATTCGATATCCTAATTCTACGATAAGCCGCACGCAGTGCGGCTTAACTAGTGACAGTATGAAACGTATTTTGGCGCTAATTGATTTGTGCGCCATATAATATTCTAACAGACTTTCCTATGTACATACACCACCGCCCGACAAAGGGACATTTGCATTTACTGCCGCTGTAGGCACAGCGGCTTCATCAACTGCCATAGCAGCGGAAAGCAATTAGTACGATTGCTTTTTCGCTAATCTAATTCTTTTTCTAACTCCAAAACTAATGGATGAAAATCGTCTCTGATTACAGAGTTTGTTCTAAGATTATTATATCCAAAACACCATACATAAGGACTGTATAGTCTGCTTTTCAATTCTTTATAACTTAATTTCTCAATTTTGACTGTCGTGTTTTCATCCCACTCATCAGCAAATCCAATTATCATTTTCTGAATATTGCTTATACTCAAAGTATCAAAAAAATTAAATAACTTCGGTTGTTCACGACTTTTATTGTACCATTCTCTAGCAATAAAATAATCAGAAACCTCATATATAACTGGATACGAATAGAAGGTATCACCCTCAACATAGTTACCTTCAATAAGTATTCCTGTTTCATATAACGTATAGTATTTTTTCAACTCGACGATTCCCATTTCCGCTTCTATATTGTATCGCTTATAGTCCCAAACCAATTTGAGTCCATTAGCTGATGCCATTTCTTCAATTGTATTGGCATCTTGTTCATTATAAACTCCTACAACTATAATATCCATTAACTACTTGCTTTTTATTGATAGAGTTTCCACCTTAATCACTAATTGCCTGGTTCAATATTTAAAAGGGTTTTTCTTCTGACTGACTTTAAATCGATTAACGATACTCTTGATAATCTTCAAATTCCCAATATCCAATTCTGCCTACTTTCGTCCCAATTTCTCCCCAAGTGTCACCATGGATATTTTCAATGTGCTTTTTTAGTTTATTATAAATTTTCGAATAGTTGTATTCAAAAACAATTAAATGATGTCGTCCAAAAATAATATCAGAATCCTGATGGTTTTCTATTAGCCATTGAGGAGTACAAAGTTTAATATCAAAACTTTCCTCGCCGCCTGTTTTTTCTTCTCCTACAATTAGTCTTATCCAAATACCAAAATTGTTATAAACAGCAGGTTTAAAATCTTTTAATAATTGCATCATATCAATAGTATATAATTCTTTCAATACTGCTCTCATGTAAATTTTAACTTATGGATTAATAATGTATAAATGACCATTCCCTTGAAATTGTCAACCTGCAACTGTTTTCCATTCAAAATTGGCTTGTGTTTCCCCTGACTTAGGTTTAAAATAAGGTGGTCTAAAAATACGCAATTCATCTGCACTCACAAGTGCTTTACCATCGCTAGAAATACGATATCCAACACCGACCCAAGACTTACAGGCTGTCATTGCTTCATCATAAGTCCCACTTCCCAAACCGAAATTTCCTTTCCATTTTGCAGAATCTTTAACTATATCACTTACTTTTGCCCAGATACCTTCTTAGCGGTTCTCGCTCATCAACATACTTTCCAGTTTGTTTTTATATTTTATTTCATCATAGAACTTCTCATCAGGGATAGTATCAAAGCCCATATTATCATTGTTTACTTCAGAAACGCCAATGTAACCATCAACATCGAATTGGATAACATAAAACTTTTCATTATGCCAGATATCTAGCATTATTGCACCCGAATCGAAACTTGTAAATTCGTGCTTTATGCCTCTTAACTTTAATAACTCAATCGTAAAATGAAATAGTCTTAGAATATTTTCCATATTTATTTACTAAAGAATAGATTACCTGTATTTCTCTCAAAAATAATGTTAATAATGTAGATTGTTAATCATTGGAATAAAAGTCAACAATAGAATTAATCTCTGGATTTGTATGAATTTTGCAATTCTCCAGAAATGCTTTTAACATATAGTCAAATCCTAAATAATATAGTAAGTCAGCTGTTCTACTATATGCCCATTCTTGCTCTGATTCCGAATCTATTTCATTAAGTATTTTATTAATGATTGCATCCAAATTTGCTTTTAACCAATTATTGTCTAGTTTCTTTAGTACAAATCGAGCAATCATCAAGCCTGTTGGATTATCAAGTAATGCGGCTTCAGTAATTTCATTAATGAAGATTTTAATAAACTCTTGATCTTCAAAATGTATCAAGCTGCAACAAAATGAAAGAAAATGCCATCTTTCTGAAGGATTATTAAAAAATTCAAAGGCTAAATCTTTGAATTTTTCATCCATTAGTAATTCATTTCTTTGCCGATATAAAGTTTGTTGGCCTTTTTTATAATTCTCCCAATTTTCGCGAGTTTCATTTTCTTCCTCCATATATTAATTTAATCAATTTAAATTTTTCAAGAAATTCTTCAACTGTCATATCTTTAGTATATTGTTCCGGTAGTCTCCTGTGTGCGCAGGCCACTGCTCAGAAAAGGGATTTCTATGATAAAGACAAAGAACTAGTTCAAGGAAAAGTTAAATTTTTCTTGTTTGCGAATCAGCGCAGAAACTATATGTAAAATTTTGTTTCTAACAGCATTCAAAGCCGACATTTTGCTTTTATCTTCGGCAAGTTTTCTTTCATAATATTGCTTAATAGGTTGACACCATTTGACCGTAGATAGCGCGGCCATATGCAGTGCTTGCTTTAGTTTTTTATTAGCCAGATGTGAAACTCGTGGTGTATTTTTAAGACTACTCCCTGATTCTTTTTTAAAAGGTACTACACCTGCATGACAAGCAATTTTTCTTGGATCAGAAATCGTTTCAAAGTTATTAGTTGCCGTAATCAGGGCAATGGCAGTTTGTTTGCCAACACCTGGAATACTTTCAATCAAATCCTTGTTATTGTCAACTTGCAGATCTTCTTTGACTATTTCATCCAACTCTTTGTCAATTTTGGCAATACTTTTGGCTAATCCTGCTATTGAATCCTGTAAGGTCTTCTTTAAAGATGCATGGTCTTTTGTAGAAACAAATCCCTTCATTTCATTGACATGCCGTTCTATCTGATGCTTCTGTTTGAGTAATAATTGTCTAGCAGATTGTAAACGTTTCATCTTTACAACCACTTTATTATCAGGTTTATATATCCTGATTGTTGGAAGATTCTTTCTTAAATACTGGGCAATTAGATACGCATCAGCACTATCTGATTTCTCTCGCCTAATACCCTTTGAGTTAGCAATGTCTAGGGCATTAGATACCACCAAATCTAATCCTTTTTCGACCGCATAAACTTTAAAAGGATTTGAATAGATACCCGTATTTTCCATCCCAAATAATATCGAGCCTAAGTCTTTATACCCTGCATTCTTCAGATTTTTTAACAAACCAGAAATGTCTTTTGCTGTATTGTCAATCTGCCCATTTAATAGAACTTTGTCCATTGAATCAATTAGCGAATAATCAATCGTCAATTTTGATACATCCATTCCTAAAAATAATGTCTTGGTTTTCATATCTTTGTAATAGTTGAAGAATAAGAAGTTGGTTTCGATAGATTGACACATGTCTTTAATAATAGGGTCGGTAGCCCTGAATTTCTATTTGTGTTGACTATCGAAGTAGCGAGGGTAGGACTATATCCCCTTATAGGCTCCAAGCCTATGACTCTAATTAGTTTCCCTACCCCCCACAACTTCTATAATTGTTAATCTTACCAAAGATAACCTTTCTTGGTTTTGTACAGCTTGCTTTTCATTTACAAATCTAAAAGACTCTGTCGCGGTGGTGGATTCTTTATCCGACGAGTAGAGACAGGGCATTGCCCTGTCTCTACCACGGGTGTTAACCTAGAACGGTGAGGCATTTAGCTGCCAAATCTATTTTTTAATCGTTACCATCATCCATTTGCAAATTAATATCATTTCTGGTTTTGGCAATTTGGGTTGTCTCTTTTATTCAATGCAGAATCAATGGTTAATCCTTTCAATTTTATCTTCCACTTAAATTCGTATACACTAACTGGAATAATACTTCCCCGCGCGCTGATTTTCTTTCAGAATTTATTAAATTGCTCTGCAAAACCACCTTATCTTCATTGTTTTAACCTGCTATCTATTCAAACCATGACCTACGACTACATCATTATCGGTGCCGGCTCGGCCGGATGTGTGCTGGCAAACCGCCTGTCAGAGAACCCTGCCCATCGGGTCTTACTGATTGAAGCAGGCGGGCCCGACAAGAAACCCGAGATACATATTCCGGCCGGATACGCCAAACTGCACCGAACAGAGGTCGACTGGGGCTATTATTCTGAGCCGCAGGCGCACGTGCTGAACCGCCGCATTTACCTGCCGCGTGGCAAAACATTGGGTGGTTGCAGCTCTACCAATGCGATGGCCTATGTGCGTGGCAACAGGGAAGACTATAACGATTGGGCCGATGCAGGCAACGAGGGGTGGAGCTACGAAGAAATTCTTCCGTATTTCCGGAAGTCGGAGCATAACGAGCAAATCAAAAATTTCTATCATGGTCAGGGCGGGCCATTGAACGTCACCTTTGCCACGCAATACAGAACCCGCTTTACCGATGCCTTTGTGAAGGCCTGCATTGAAAACGGTTTTGCCGACAACAAAGATTATAACGGCGAGCGGCAGGAGGGGGTGTCGTTCATGCAGTTTACCATTAAAGAGGCACGCCGGCACAGTGGCGTAGGGGCATTTCTGAAACCGGCCATGAAACGCCCGAATCTGACGGTGTACACCCATACCCTTGTGAAGCAGGTATTGATAGAAAACGACAAAGCCATTGGTGTAGAGGTAATACGCGGCCGAAACAATACGGAAAAGATTATGGCTGCCCGTGAAGTAATCCTTTCGGCGGGGTCGTTCAATTCTCCGCAGTTGCTCATGCTCTCTGGCGTGGGCGATAAACACGAACTCAAAAAAGCAGGCATTGCCTGCAAAAAAGAACTGCCCGGCGTAGGCAAAAACCTGCAAGACCATCTCTTTATGGGTGTTACGGCGTTGTCTCACCAGCAATGGGGGCAAAATCACCACCTGTCGCTGGTTAACCAGGCAAAGGCGCTGGCGCAATATCTGTTGCTGAAAAAGGGCGTGATGACCATCGGGCCTCTTGAGGCGGTGGCCTTTGGCATGACAGATGACAGCCCGGATAGGGTTGATTACCAGTTTCATTTTGCAGCCGTGCAAACGGGCGATGATTACACGGTAGATATGTATGACGTTTCAACCTATCCGCACAATGATGGCTACACCATTCTACCCACCTTGTTGCGCCCCAAAAGCAGAGGGTATGTGGGTTTAAGAAGCAATAACCCAGCCGATGCACCGGTTATACAGCCCAATTTCTTATCTAAAGAGCAAGACGCAATCACCCTGCTGAAAGCCACCAGAAAAGCCATTGAGGTAATGAACGCCAAAGCCTTTGATGCTTACCGCGACCGGTTGATTACCCCTCCCGACAGCACCTCAGACGATGGCATCATGCTGCACATTAAAAAACAACTGGAAACCGTTTACCACCCCGTAGGCACCTGCAAAATGGGTACGGATGAAATGGCCGTGGTCGACGATCAGCTGCGTGTAAAGGGCGTAGAAAACCTCCGTGTAATAGACGCCAGCATTATGCCCACCATCGTATCGGGCAACACCAATGCCCCTGTTTATATGATAGCCGAAAAAGGAGCAGATCTGGTACTGAGGTAGGGTAGCTTGAAGGAAGGGTTAGCAGGTAGAGATAAAGCCTTGCCTCTACCTGCTAACAGATTCATTTTTTTGTATCCTTATCTGCGGTTTCACGCCCGGTAATACTAATTGCTGATTGGCGGATTAAAGGTATTATTGGCCGCATAGTTAATAATGGTCATGGGGCTTGTCATATTGGAGGGGAGTTCAGAACACTTATCCATCGTGAAAATCCTTTGGCCGCCAGCTTCCTGCAACACAGCCGTGAGGCAGTCTTCCACCGAACAGTTATTCCATTGTCCGCCGATATGATTCCAGGTATCAAACCCAACCTGGCAGAAAATGGCACCGCAGTTAGTGTAAACCGTATTGACGGCATTCTTGCCTACAAAAGGTTGGCGGGGGTCTGGTGCCCATCCAAAGCCGATACCATAGCCATATTTAGCAGCGTTTTTGGTTAGGTTTCTGTTTTCGTCAAAAACAAATACGTTATAGGCCACGCATGCTTCAAACGTGATGTTATTTCCTGCCGCGCTGAAACCGCAACTCTGTTTGTCTTGCGGCACAATAGCAAAGATGTTTTGCACCTGGCTGTATTGTATGGTAATGTTGTTGCCATACACTTCCAGCCCGGTGGCTTTGGCACCCGTGTTGGTGGGGCAGTCGCCGTCTACAATACCAATGGCGCTAAAGCCTGTAACTGTAATATCATCTGATTCAAAAATCGACATCCCATGGCAATCATCGCAGCACCCCCTCAGGCTGATAGCCGTACAGTTTTCGTATGTCAGGTTTTTGCAGGCGGTTGGTAAAAAGCCTAAAACAGTGTGGCCAAAAGTGGTTGTTTTTCCCTGATAATACGATCGGAACTTGGTAGCAAGGCAGTTGGTAGTTGTTATATGTTCGGAGAATACATAACTAAAACCTGTAACGGTACCGTCATTATTTATCAGATGGCTTGTCTGGCAATCAGTAACCCGGGCATGGGTTGATACAGATAATTGAATACCCGCATAAGCAGGCGCAGTAACGTTGGCTCCGCTTACCTGGCAGTTTTGCAGGGTAATGTTTTCTGACAGCTCAATGTATATGCCCGAGGCCGTTACGAGCGGGTCGTTGCCCAGGTAGCTGTATTCAGAGCCTTGCACGGCAACACCGCTTATGGTTAGGTTATTGCATAGCGAGGCCGAGATGCCGTGCAGCAACATATCAACCACCACGCCGCTTTTTATGGTTATATTATTGCCTGTAATGTTGATTCCGATAACGCTATTGGTATTTATAACAGGCACGGCAACGAGGCTGTACCCCTGCAGGTCAAGGGTTACGTCATCGGCAATAATATCAATGGCAATGGCTGTTGCCTGTTGCCCGGGTATCCACGTAATAGTTTTCGCAAACTGGTAGTTTCCCGGTTTGTCTATCAATATCCCTTGTGGCGGAATATCACTTATCAGGGTATCCTGCTGTATCTGCGCCGCCGTGTTCCTCACCCGTTCTCTTTTCTGTCCGGCCTTTTGAATGTATTTTTTTACAAGTTCTTCCAATTGCCCGGCTTTGTGTTTCAGGTTCCCGGCTATTCTGTCAATTAGTGTGTTTAATTGTTTCGTTTCCATATATATTGAGTTTAAATGATTCGTTGGCGTCCGGTAAAAAACAAGAGGGGTGTGGTTACACCCCCCCTGTACGCAATCTGATGGGCTCTTAAAACGCCCTGTTGAAATCAAGTGTCTGCCCATCATTGGCACACACCGTAATCATTCTGCTGCTACCCGGTTTGAAGAATGAAACCGTCAGCGTTTTGGGTACGCCGTAGGCGATGTCAAACCCGTAGGTAAACTGGTTGAAGAATGAACTGCTTCCTACCACCAGGCTTGAATTAGCAACCGACTCAAGCGTGAAAATCTGCAAGGCTTTTGTAATGTCATAATAGACGGCTGTGGTGCCATAGTAAGCCGACACAATTTCGAAATGATTGGGTACCAGATCAAGTGTAATGGTTGTACCATCTACCGCCGATTTTTTTAAGGTAACTGACGGGATACCATAAGTAAAAGTAATGGTAAGCGATTTCCTTGTACCGGCGTCAGGGTCTGGAATATTGAATGTTGCAGAATTAACCAAAACAGAGGCTGTTCCAACGGCACTGTTTACAATGGTTTGTACTTGTGAAGTTACATCTACGGCGTTGATATTGCAAGAACCATAGAAAGCGGATAAAATTTTCATTGTTAATTGTTATTTTAGATTGAATACCTACTCGTATGGCTTTTCGGTTTTCGCCCCCGTTTGGGTAGTTTAGGGTCTTTTTTTTGTCACAATGGGGTGGTCAGCCCTTTTCAGAACCGGTTTGGTATTCTATTTTTTACTCATTGTTGAAAACCCTTGGCATAGGCAACCCTGCTGAAAACAACGGTGTTTTCAGAAAGAAACTGCTTACATCAGATGTAAGCGTGCATCGGTCATTCAGGCAATAGAACAGCACAGAAACCAGCGCGCCGCGCTATGCTTTGTTTTATTGGGTAGGTGATGCAGGGTTCCGTTTTTTATAACTACTCCTTCGTACGCCCGGAACCCTGTTTCTGGTTTTTAGATTAGCCCTTAACAACGGGCAAAAGATGAAGGTTCAGCTATGTTTTTTACTAACGTTTTTCAGTATACGCTATCTGCGCTTAATCCCACGGATAGGTTGAATAAACATAAGCGGGGTCGGTACTCATTGCTTCTGCGGGTAACTGCGTAACCGCCGGGTCAGGGTTATTCTGCGAATTATAAATGTTAAGTACGGTCTGGTCGTAGATGTTTGCAATCATCATCAGCCTTGAGCGGTCAGGGTCAATGTTGCCCTTATTAGTGCCGTCTAAATCCTGGCAGTCGGCATACACCTGGCCGCTGGTAGCGCTTTGCTTGGCCACGGTGGTGCCATATATTAAAGAATGATTTAATGAAAGCCCCCTGTTGACTATCATATAGGCCGAGGCCACAATGCCGGTTCTGTCGTGTCCGCTGGCACAATGTATGTAGTAAATATAAAAATTGGGGTTGGTGTCTTTCGGACACATCCAATCGCTAAGTTGTTTTACTGAATCCCAATCGAATACATCATTACCTGGTTGTGTATGTGGCTCAATCTGCCAGTTACACATCTGGTTTTGTGTGGTGTTTGATGAATTATCTGCAGGCACCCACGTTTG
The DNA here is from genome assembly GCF_024138715.1 of Emticicia sp. 21SJ11W-3. Lineage (GTDB taxonomy): Bacteria > Bacteroidota > Bacteroidia > Cytophagales > Spirosomataceae > Emticicia > Emticicia fluvialis. The sequence goes on along the minus strand of NZ_CP092074.1, from coordinate 3,054,209 downwards.
TGTATTTAACTGATTTAATGAGGTGCCGCCAAACGACTCCAGCTCCCATAAAATAGATTGCCCCTCGCTTTCCTGGCTTTGCAGGCATACATCTCTTAAGGTATAACTCCCTTGCGCCGGAAAATCTTTATTACCTGTCTGGCTTATGTATTGGTTTTCCATGTAAGTATGCAAACTACCGAAATCGACTGCCTGCTGCCCGTTATCAGCGGTTGGTGCGGCAAAGGGCGTGTTACCTCTGAACAACATGGTTTGGTGTTCGGGGCGATAATCTACCAGAAAAACCATAGCTTTGTTGAGTACCTGATACAATGAGTCAATACCGTCTGACGGCCCGCTTGTTGGCTGCGTAACGTTTAAAAGGGTAGGCAGGCTGCCTGTTGATTTTGCCGGTATGATAGAGGTATTATCATCCGGAAATGAGCCGGAGGAATCCTGCTCCCATTGAGTGGTATTAAGAAAAAAATTGATGTGGCATTCGGCTGTTTCCTGTGCCCCACCGTTGGCAGCGGGATAGTTAATGGTAATAATTCCTTCGGCATAAGCGCTGCCGTTAGTGATGGTAAACGCCTGCGATGCCCCCGTGCTTGGTGAAACAAGTGTCAGGCTTGTTTGAGAGGTTGTGTTACCAGTTAAAGTAATTGAACCAGACATAAGCGTCAGCACGGTAGTGGTACTGGCTTGCGGCGCCAAAAGGTATTGGCCGCTGGTAACGTTGGTAGTAGTATTCATAATTAGTTTTCATGTTTAGATTTGTGCACAGCTTTGCCAGTTTTTAATGCTAAGAAACCAGTATGGGCAAACAACTTTTTTTAATGAACTTTGCTTTTAATGGCTTTTAAGTGCTTAAAAAAATTTCAGGCTGAATTGTTGCACCGAAATTAGAAAACATTTTCATTTTTTTAGCATATACGTTCATATACTTATTATTCGGTAAGTGAACCTTTGAAATGCTACCTTTTAATAAGTAATTGCAAAAGCGGAGAGAAGAGTGCAGCAATAAGAAAAAAATAAACCGGCTAAAGACAAGTCGGGTAACTACATGATTATCAGCAATAAAAGCAGAAATATAAAGCGGGTGCCAGCCACCGGTTGAAGTGGCCGGTACCCGCCCTTATTTTAGTTGGCATTAGAAGCTATAATAATAACAAGTGTTGAAATAGCGGTACCGATACCCCAGTTTTTCCAGATTTTTTTTGATTTTATCTTTTTTGCCTGTGTTTGGTATCCTCTGGCGTAGTCGGGGTTTTTTTGGTAGGCTTCCATATTGGGTATGCCCAGATTCTTGACCTTCGGTGTGGTTGAACTACACGCAACAGCCGGAATAAGCCCAACCAAACCATTAATTAACAAAGAAGTAAGCAGGGTACCTGTTTTACCGCTGTTTTCGCCGTTATAATAAGTCAGTGCGTCGGCCATGCCTTTTTCGTAGGTATAGGCTGTTGCATTACCCACTGGCGATACAGAAACGGCACTGGTTTCAACATAACTTTCGGCGGTTTGCACTTTCTGGTCGGCAAAAATATCTTTCTGGCCGTTTTCATATTTAATCATCACCACTTCACTTTTCAGCTTGGTGTAGGTAGGGCCGCTCAGATTGTCGAATTTCAGATAACTGATTTCCTTGTCTTTTACTTCTTTTACTTTGGCTTTTATTTCTTCGCCGTTTTTCATGAAAATAATGTCTTGGGCGTAGATACTCGTAGCAAACAGGCATAAAACAATGCATAAAATGTGTGTAGGTTTCATAAAAAGGTATTTGTAAGTTGTTTAAAAAAATTGCTTTTTCATGCGCGTTTATCGCTTGCAACGCATTGGTATTACAAAAATACAAATTTGTAATCCGGAAGCAATTTAGAACCTGAAAAGATAATAAATAATGATTTTTGTCAGTCAGAAACCCGCTCAGCAGCAGGCAAAACCTACCCCGGTATGAACTATACGTTTATAAGAAATTGTTAAGCTGAAAAGGCCACCAAACAAGCCAGACCATGAACACGCATCTGCAAACCCATTGGGAAGAGGTATATGCCAGCAAAAATTTTGAAGAAGTAAGCTGGTTTAAGCCTGTACCCGCCACCTCCATTGAATTACTGGAAACATTAAACCTGCCTAAACAGGCAGCCATATTAGACATGGGCGCAGGTGAAAGCCGCTTGGTTGATTACCTGCTGGCGCAGGGGTATGAAGATATTACGCTGGTTGATATTTCAGCAGCGGCACTACAAAAAACCAGTGCAAGGCTGGGCCACAAAGTACAGCGCATCCAGTATATAACGGCCGACGCCGGAAATTTTGTGGCCCCCCGCAAATATGATTTCTGGCACGACAGGGCTACGTTTCATTTCCTGACCGACACCACCGCCCGACAACATTATATTGAAAATCTGGCTCAATCGCTCAATCCCGGCGGGTATGTGCTGCTGGCCACCTTTGCCGAAGACGGCCCCAGAAAATGCAGCGGCTTAGATATTTGCCGGTATTCGGCCGATGAACTGACTGCGCTTTTCAGCGCGTTTCTGCGCCCTGTTAAATGTATCAAAACCGAGCATTTTACACCTTTTGATACCCTGCAAAGATTCACTTTTTGTTTGTTTCAGTATCAGAACCAATAAAAAAAGCCATTAGCGCGCACTTTGGGCAGGCTAATGGCTAAAAGATTAGGGCATAAGCACCAGTATAACACTTGCCAACGTGATACAAACCAGATGATACGCGCTGCTGATAAACCCATACAAAATAGGGTGGGGAATATTGGGGTTGACGGCAATGTTTACCGTATTGGCTGCCAGATACCCAAAACCCGCTAATAAAGCGAACTCAAAACCACCGCTGAGCGTGGTTATGTTGAGCGCTTTAATCAGAATGGCACTTGTGAGCGTTACAACCAGCGTGCAAATCATGGGCCCTACTATAAAAATTGGTGCATTGGGCAGGGTTTCGTTGACTTTGCCTAACGAGGCTTTGTAGGGTTTAACAAAAATCACGGTAAACCATAAGCCGCCTAAAACACAATATACTACAAAAGCGATGGCCACACCGAGCCAGTTGAGATTTGATAATTGACTGATCATAAGTTTTTGTTTTTTTGGATGATGATGCAAAACTATCATCGCCCAAAGACAACCTTATGTCAGGGGTGGGCAGGCTTATTGAAATTTTTCAAAAAATTCCTGCAATGTCATTGGGTGAGGCTTAAACTGTTCGGTCAGCACTTCCAGTTTATTGATGCGGTCAAGGCGGAAATACCTGAAATTTTTACGCAGCCGGCACCAGGCTATCAGTAGCCAGTTTTCGCGGGTGCTTACCAGCGCAAAAGGCTCAATGAGCCGTGTAGATGTCTCCTGAGCCTCGTTGGTATATTCTATACTTGCCAGATAAAAATTAGTGAGCGCATACTGCAGGTCCGATAACACACTGCTGTTTCTTTCCCGGTAAACAATCTGGTCGAAACGTGTCCGGGCAGTCAGCAGATTGGCCTTGTCTTTCTGGCTGGTGCGCAATACGGCCTTTATTTTATCTATGGCCCCGGTATAATCTTTAATAAACGTAGTGTCGTTGTTTTTCAGCACCAGCTGTTCGGCCAGTATCAGGGCATTGGCCTGGTTCTCGGTAAACATAATGGGTGGTATGCGGTAATCTTCCATCAACGAGTATCCCTTGCCTTCTTCCGTAATAATAGGCACGCCTGCTTCTTCCAAAGCGCGTATATCACGGTAAATGGTTCGTACACTCACCGAAAACCTGGCAGCCAGCTCAGTAGCTGTCAGCAAACGCTTGGTTTGCAGCATGGTTAAAGTTGCGGTGAGGCGCGATAAGCGTTTGGTATCGTTTTCGTTCATTTTTAGGGTTTTGTAAGGAATATTTCACTGAAGGATTATTCGCTATTATTTTCACCGACTAAAGTGGTACGCCACCCGGTCGGCGTCTATCAAAACAAAGGTCTTTTTTATAAGTGATGCCGACTTAAGTCGGCTGTAAAATAAAAAGACATTTGTTTTGATAGCCGGTGAATTTATTCACCGTACGCAGATTAAGAAGAATTTTAAGGTTCACCCCAGATACCGCTTCCGCAACAAATGCATCATGTGTACATTAATGCCCCATTGGTCGGCCAGCGGCTGGCGGGTGTAGGGTAGGGTTGGCAGGTAATTCGGCGGGCCAAATTCCGTCAGTATGGTCAGTACCTCGCCTGATTTCACTTTGTATTCTACCACTTTATCCCACCAGGCTAGGTGCGCTTTTACGGCGTTTTCCCACTCGGGCGCGCGTGGGTCGTTTACCTGCGGCCCTTCCTGATGCCCGATGCGCGAATGGATATGGTCTGCCCTTGCCAAAGCTGCCTGCACGGCTTCGGCCTGGTCTTCCAGCAGGGTTTCATGCACATTGCACCAGTGCGAAATGTCAAGCGTCAGGCGCAAGGCCGGGTTTTTCTCAATAAAATTGTGGGCTATATGTGCTGCAAAGAGCATTCGCCCGCGGTGGGTTTCGTGCAGAATTTTAATGCCGCTTTTCTGCGATGCCTCCGTTGTATGGTCAATAAAAAGTTTGTTCTGCTCGTAGCTGAAATAGTCTCGCCCGCTGTGGCAGTTGATATACAAAGGCCGAACCGGCGACGCCACCGCCGCATTAATGGCCTTTTTGAAGGTCTCCAGATGTTCTTTCGGGTCTTTCTGGTGGCCACCACACAAAAAGCCTACGTCAAGCTGGTGTTTGGCAAGGGCGTTGAACAACTCCTGCTGGTCTTTCTTTTCATTCGGCCACCAGACCTCAATGCCATCGTACCCCTCTTTTTTTGCGGCGGCACAAAAGGCATCTGTGCTTCCGGCAAAGCCCCAGTTGGTGGCCAGTATTTTCAGTTTCAGGCTGGCAGCAGCCGGGGCCTGTGTCTGAGCCGCTATCGACTGTATGCTGCCCAGCATTATGCCTCCCCCTACGCTTGCTTCAAAAAAATCTCTGCGGTTCATGGTTTAAAATTTCAGGTTGAATATTTCCGGCTCAAATTAACAAAAACTTGTTTATAAACCACGCTGGCACGCAGGTAAACCGCAAACCTGAAGGGCTTTTAAGCCAGAGCCTCAGAAATTAACCATCAGATGCACGCTGAACTGCGGCAGGGCTTTCAGTTCGCCACCGCCTAGGTTCTGATAAACCGGGATCTTGTAAGACACCCCGGCGCTGTAACGTTTGTAGTACGTTTCCAGCCCTGCGTGTGCCAGGGTAGACACCCCACCGGTTTCGGTATTGCGCATGCCCTCTTTCAGGTCGTGGAAACCGTAATCTACCAGCGCCCCGGCATTAGGCATAACAGAAAACATACCCCAGTTTTTAGCATAAAAAAGCGTCAGCGAGCCATTGATGCGGTTGCCAAACCGGTAATGCTTGTTGCTGCGGGTGGCTATGCGGCCGCCAATTTCGGTATTCAGCCCCCAGCCGTGCATTTTTATGGTGTGTATGGCGCTCAACAGAAAATCGGTGCTGCCCGTACCCAGCTGAAAATTAGGGTTTATTTCGTTATCATAGCCGTATTCAAATTTTCCGGTGGCCAGTTTTACGCCTCCGCCAATCATCAGGCTCTGGTATATATGGCTGGTTTTGGTGGTGTCCAGAAAAGTATTCAGCACATTTACGTGCGCCAGCACAATGGCGTCGCCCAATCCGTTTTTGTTAGCTTCGGTGCCACTGTACCGTAACACCTGGTGGTTGCTGTTATAAGGTACAAATACCATCAGCTGCACATTTTTAACCGGATAAAACCGCCCCCATAATTCGGCGGTCTGGTAGGTTTCGCGGGTTTTCAGCATCACGCTGTTCAGGTGAGAGTCGAAAACGCGGCTGCGGTATCTTAAACCCACAAACTGAGACCCCGCCCTGGGCAAAAGACCCACAAACGCACTGCCATTGGCACAGCCGCAAATATCGCAGGCAAAGGCTGGTAACTGGCTGGCCAGTAGTATCAGTATCAATAGTTTTTTCATCATTAACGTCCGTTTTGCTGCCTGCCTATTGGTGTCTGGCAGCGGTGTATTTTAAATGCCAAATTTTTTATTGGTCAGAAAATCGTCATCGGTGAGCGTTTTCAGAAACGCCTTTAGCTGCGCTTTTTCGGTATCGGTAATGGCTATGCCGGGTTTCGCGTTCTGTTTCAGCGAGGCATCGAGCGTGGCCGAATTTACCATGCCGCTTCTGTAATGTTCCAGCACGGCATCGAGGCTGTAAAAGCGGCCGTCGTGCATGTAAGGGGCCGTTACGGCAATGTTGCGCAGGCTGGGTACTTTAAATGTATAGCGGTCGGCATCGGTTTGGGTTATGCGGTGCCGCCCGGTGTCTTCCTGGTTATAGACCGGCAACCCGTTGTTACGATACGACTGGTCTGTAAAAAGCGACCCCGTATGGCATGAGGCACATTTCTGCTCAAAAACGGCCATTCCGGCCAGTTCGTCGGCTGTCAGGGTGCCGCCCGGTTCTTTTCGCACATATTTATCATACCGAGAATTGGCCGAAACCAGCGTAAGCATAAATTGCGACAAGGCTTTCAGAAACCTTTCTGTGGTAATTTCGGGCGTGCCGTAGGCTTTTCTGAACAGCTTGGCATATTTGTCTTTCTTGCGCAGTTTGTTCAGCACATTGCCTAGTTTTTCGTCCATTTCAACGGGGTTTTCAATGGGCGCAATTGAGAACAAGTCAAGGTCAAACACACCACCATCCCAGAAAAACTCCCGCTGAAAAGCCATGTTCTGTATCGGTGGGGCATTTCTGATACCAATCTGGTTATCAATGCCGTGGCTCAGGTCATGCCCATGATGCGTAAACGCATAGGGCTGGCTGTGGCATTCGGCACAGGAAATGGTACCATCGCGCGACAAATCGCCATCAAAAAACAACGCCTTGCCCAGCTCAAAGCCATCGGCGGTAATGGGGTTCTTCGAGAAATCATAGATGGGTTTCGGAAAATTGGCCGGAACCGCAAACCATTCTTCGGGCCTGATTACCCCGGAGCTACCTTCCGAACAGGCGGCTCCCAGGTAAACAAGGCTGCTTAAAGCCAGTAGATAAAACCTTTGCTTCATGCGGGGCATCAGTTATGAACGTGGTCTACCATAAAACTTTTGGCGTAGTTTTGCGCTATAACCGTACCCGCCGACGGCGCATGTACCATATAGGTGGTGGCTAAGTTAATCTGGTTTACGGCGCTGAACACCTTCTGCACATCATTAATGATATGTATCTGCGGCGCCACATTGCCTCTTACTTTAGCGGCCTCGGCCATAGGCAGGGTAATGGTTTGCAGGTTGTTGGGGGTTTTGCCTGTCATGCCGCCAAAGCCGCCCACATGAAACTGAAACTCGGTCATGTTCATCATATTGGCTGGTATGGCCGTCGACTTACCCTCCATTTTAAAGAATATATAGCCCGAGTTCCACGACCAATACATGCTGTCGTCGCCGTAAGAAGAGGGGTCCAGCACGCCTTTGCGCTGGCTCACGTCTGATACCGACTTCAGGCTGTCTACGCCAATCACATAAGAAACCGACGTATAATTGCCCGCCGGAATGTTCTCCAGTTTAATAAGGTAAGAGGTGGGGTCTGCGTGTTTCACCAGAAAATACTTGTCGGTTAATTTTACTACCGAGCCGTTTTCGTTTTTAAGGCTGATGTTTGACACAAAGTAGTTAAGGCGCGTAATGGTGAAGTCCTGATTCAATGCGTTTTTGGCAGTAGTAGTACCCAGCACCAGTTTCTGGTCGCCCACGCGGTTGTCAAACTCAAGGGTAACGGTGTTTTTATCGTTAGGGTTGATGTCATCTTCTTTCTGACATGACACCACAAAAACAGCAACAAAAAAGGCAATAACAAGATATGTGAGATTTTTCATTTTTCTGAATAATTAGACAGCATCGGGCCGGGCAGGCGCAGGCCTTCCACAACCGTGCTTACGGATGTTTTAAGAAGTAATATAATACAAAAAGGTTAGCTCCGGCAGCTTTACCGGGCATGGAATGATAAAAAACAGAGAAGGGGGGTGTCAGACTACCGGAGGATGAAAAACGGCACTGGAGAAGTCGACAGTGGCCTGAATAGAAACAAAATAGTTTTGCACGGCGGCGGGAATGATTTCGACCTCGTTGTCAAAAACAAAGGTGCCCGGGGTGCCTACACTATTTATTTCAATGAGTTTTTCAATAAAGCTGCCCAATGCGTTTTGCTCTTCTTTCTGGTTTTCGGCATTGATTTTCCTGGCCAGAAAACACTTGCCGTCGCAATGCAGTTCGGGGCGGTTTTTATTGATACAATAGTTTTTGATGATGAAATCCTTACGGAACTCGTAGTCGAGACATATAAGCGGCACAATCAGCGACTTCACCATCACGGCCGCTGAAAGGAACACAAGCGCTATTTGCCTGAATTGTAACATAGCCCCAAAGATACACATAAATAAAATGCCTGATACCCCAAACGGCTATTTCTTTATGTATTTATTGGCGGGTTTTTCTGTAACGGCCTGTTTGTAAACGGGTTATTCATGCATATTAATATAGGCGGCCGCCTGCTCATCTGCCGGATGCACCGTTACTGCCTTGCAGATGCGTGTAAGGCTGTCAATATCAAAGCTGATGCCCCTGCCAACGGCCGTGTACACCAGCAACCCCTTTTGGGAAGCGGCGGCATCTGCTACCTTTTTTAACCTGAATTGTTCTGCCAGAACCGCCAGCGGCGTGCCTGCACCCAGTCCGTCGGCCGTTTTAAACCACGGCGAACTAACCATGATGCGCTTAATACGGTGGAAATTCTCGTTGCCCATATTCATGCTGGTAAAAACCGCTGTTCGGTAGTGGTGCGCATCTTTGCCGTACCAGGCCATCAGCGCGCTGCCCATAGCGGCATCAGAGGCATCAGGCCGCCCGAGCCTTGCCAGTGCGCTATCAGCAGGCATACCAATGGTAAGTTGGCCGATGCTCTGGCCGGGGCTTATCAGCTGAGCCGGTGTTATTTCCGCGGCACTTTTGGTGGCGGGTTTATCGGTTGGGGTGTTGCAGGCGAGGAGGGTTGTGAAGAGAAGTAAAGAACCGAATCTGGTCATGGCGGATTGATTTAATTATAATTACAAACGAAAGTAATGCAGGATTGTTTTCTGGGAGCCGGCGAATAAAAATGCTTTCGTGTTCTTTTTAAATGGGATGCCATTTCATATATTTCAGTCATTAATCACTTAAAATAAATATTACCATGAGAAAGAATTTATTGATTCTGGCCGCTTTTGCTTTGCTGATATTGTTGATGTCGCAGACTTATAAATCAAATCAGAGAAAAACTACCTGTATTGTACTTAATGAATATACAAAAGCAGAAAGATATATTGAAGAGAAAAGTGAAGAAGGCTTTCGGGTGGTGACGGTTTCAAGTTTTTCGGAAACTTACAATGGGCGATCCCGCAATTATTTTTTTATAGTGATGGAAAGGTGAAGAAATTTATTGCCAGAAAATCCATCTCTGCCCCGGCAGAGAGCCCTTGCAGGGCTTAGCTTATGTACACGGGAGACCCTGCCGGGGGCATGATACTTAATAAAAATACTGACTAAAAATACTTATAATTGCCATGAAAAAAACAACCCTCCTGATTCTCATTTCTATACTGTGCATAAACCTTTTGGCACAAGACCCAATTAAAAGAGAATTTCTGACTAAAGATTCTCTTCAGTTCAGCGTATTAGGAGAATTTGCACATATAGCCTCCAAAGAGCATTACTTTGTAAACGGCATGGGCATCTATGAATTAAACAGATACATAGATACAGAGGGAAATAAAACCTGGCTATTAAGTGTAAATATTGAAGATTCTTACAAAGATAACCTGCCAGATGCCTACGCCTATTTCCTTTCGAACATAGTTTTAATATATGACTGCGATAGGAATGGCAGGCGCAAGCACAGTGTCGGCGACAAGCGTAAACGGGAATTTCTGGAAATGATTATTCAGGACAGGGTGTATTCACGGCCACCATTTCAGGATAAAACGATGGTTCATGATGGGCAGGACGGCAGACCAATGGTGAAGGACTCAAGCGGTAAATTTCTTGTCAGACATATCAACGGTTACGCATATACAGGTGAAGGCCCCGCACGGCTTTTTAAATTCGATTTGAAGAAGAAGACGTATAGGATTTTGAGAATGGGGTGAAATTGGGTTTAAAATAGATCATTGATAAATTTAAAGCACCTTTACTAAATGTAGCCTAAGTATAAAATTGGATTTAAATTCACTTCCCGCAGCATTTTTTATATTTTAATCCACTATTGCACGGGCACCTATCATTTCTTCCAATTCTAAGCCCCCCTTCAATTGAAATTATTTTCCTAGAATTACTACTATTAAAAAGTTCTGCACTATCCTCCTCTAATTGAAGATTAAATTCCCAAGGATTATCTAGATAAATCATATAGTCAATTAAATTAGGACTATTCCAAAATGCTCCAATTCCTAACCAAGTATTACATTTTAATTTATACTTCTTAAGTTCAGAATAAATCCTTACGTTAAAATCTAAAGAACTTAAATTCTCAGGACCTGCAGCTAAATAACTCATTCCAAAATTAAATTGAAATCCAGCAGACATTGATTTAGATTTGCAATTCAACCTTGATTTTTCTTTGCACATAAAAATTTGCTCAACAATCTTGTCTCGACTATCAAAGGATAAATCAAGGAATTGAAAAACAATATCGGAGACTTTGGAGAATTTGCTGCTTTTTATAGCTGTTAAGAATTCTTCAAATTTTAAATTATTCCATCGATTATGAATTGGATCGTTTCTTTCAGATAAAAGATGAGTTAAACCAGTTTTGTAAGGATAATAATTTCTATCAATTCTTAATCCAAATGATGAATCAATCATTACCCTATCGTAATCATTGGTTCTATACAGTTTTCGTTCAAGATGATAACCTAGATAATTTATCTCTTCATCAGATATGTAATATTCAGCAAGTCCAACTCTTTGACGAACATAATACATCAAATCATACGGATCCGAAAGATAATATGTCAATAACTCTAAATCGAAAATAGAAATAAACAAAGGATACGGATCAATATCCTTCTTAACAAGCATCGTTTGAAGTTGTATTTGTAATGCTGGGTAGTTTTCAGTAGTTAAACCCAAAATATAAACTTCATCTATCTTCTGCTTCAGATTTATTGGGTTTCCATTATTATCGTAAAGTATTTAACTTACCCCCAAACTTAAACCAGCGAAGTTGAATATTTGGTTGAAAAATTAGTTAAATTTTGAATGCCATATTTGGAGGCAGGTGTCATTTTTTCAATTGCCTCATGGGGTCTTTGAAAATTATAATATCTGATGTATTCATCTAATCCAAAGTAAAACTGAAGCCCTCCGTTGGCTGGGTTAAGGTAAACATACTCATATTTGAGAGTTCGCCAAAATCTCTCAATAAAAATATTATCAATCGCCCTTCCTTTACCATCCATACTCATGCTGATACCGAACTCTCTAATCAGATTCTGGAAGCAGACTGAAGTAAATTGACTTCCCTGATCTGTGTTAAAAATAGTCGGTATTCCACTCTGTACAATCGCCTCTCGTGTGAGGGTGGTACACCGCTCGGCATTCATCGAGTTGGATACTCCCCAATGTACAATGAAACGGCTGTAAAGGTCAATAATAGCGTACAGATACAGGTATCCTCTACTCATCGGGATGTAGGTTATGTCGGCTGCCCAAACCTGATTCGCTCGTTCTATTTCTAACCCTTTTAGCAAATACGGAAACCGATATGTTGCCTTCGGATCGGGTTTTGAGGTATGCGGACCTGGCAAAACGGCTCGTAATCCCATCTTTGCATACAGGCGTTCAATTCGCTTTTTATTAAGTATCCACCTAGGACAAGCCCTTTGTAGATACTCGTACATGCGAGGAACACCATAAAACGGCGTTCGGGTATATTGCTCATCAATTAATCGCATCAGGTGTAAATTGACTAAACCCTCCGACTTAGGCTTGTAATACAGCCTTGAACGAGCAATATAAAGCAGTTCGCTTTGTTTGCGGATACTCAACTGCTCATGCGTATCTAACCAACTATATCGTACCGAGATGTCAGTCAGGATAACTTTTTTTTAAGAAAATCAACTTCCATCTGTAACTGACCAATTTTACTGTAAAGTTCCTTCTTCTCCATATCCTGCTCAGAAGTATTTGCAGGCTTCGCCTGCAAAATCTGTTTGGCTTTATTGAGAAAATCCTGCTTCCATAGCGAAATCTGGTTGCTGTGCAATCCGTACTTTTGGCTTAATGCCGATAAGGTTTGCCTTTCAGTCAAGGCATCCAGAATTACCTGTAATTTGAACTCTGTAGTAAACTTCCGCTTTGTCTTTTTCATCGGTGTAAGTTAAGTCTTTTCAACTTAACTACTGGTACTATTTTAGGGGGGAACTATAGTATTGCATTATCATCCATAATGCTTTTTCTTGAAATTAGTCCTTGATTATATGCATCTTGAATAGCACCTTTAAAATCTTTAGTTAATTGTTCAAATTCACCTCTTTTTGCTAAATACGTTAATTTTTTTGATTTTACTTGTACACATAAAGCTTTAGTACCAAGTAAACAAAGTACATCTATATCAGTAATTGGATGGCCTTTTTTATTCCTTATAAGAACAGATTTGAAGGTATATTCTATCCCAAATATTTTAGATAGAAACTCCCATGCGATTTCTTCTCCAACATCTCCTCTATGCTTTGAAACGTTATTACGATAGCTTAAGTCATCCCACATCCAATAAAATGGACTCTCATAAACCGCTTCAGATATTAAATAATTTATTGGTGCAAAATATCGCCCTTCACTTAACTTGACTAAAGGACGAGAATTTAATATGTTAAAATACCCAGGCCCTTTAAACTCTGCATTACAGTTAGGTTCGAAAGAAAAGTTATGGAAAAAACTTTGAATACTGTCTTTATTTTCAAAATCAGATTCTCTTATTACAAATAAGTCGACCAAATTTCCGCAAAAGGCTTCTAAACTATTGGTACTCAATTTTTCCTTATTAACATCGCTAGAAATAGGAGAAAATAAATTCCTGTATTGGTAAAACATTGCTTGATTATAGATTTCCTTCTCATATTTATTAATTTGTTCCTCTGTGTATTGGCTTTTTAGTTTCTTTCTAGCCTTCTTAGTTACTTTTGGGAAAATACCTTTTAAATCTATTAGAGCAACTCTTTTTGATTTTTCGAATAAAATTTTTTTAATTTGATTTACGATATTACGAACTATGTTGACTTCAAAGTTTCTATTTTCTAAAAGCCAGTCCAAATCAAACTTATATTTGCGCTCAAGATTTTCCAAGTATTGAAAATCATATACACCATCTCCAGAATAGAATGTCGGCTCAATCATTCCTCTATCTTTAATAAAAAAGTCAATTTTATCATTTTTGTAGCTTTCAATTTCTTCGCCGCTCTCAAATTTGGTAAAAATTTCTCTGAGCTTATTCATCTTCGTAAAATTCAATGAATCTTGCAATTCTTTCATTAAGGTATATGTCTTCTCCTTATGGTTTAACAATACTTCAAATGACTCAGGAATAGTAAAATTTATCTCATCCTGTACCAAAAAGCCTAATATTAATGTACATTCTTTATTACTCAATTTTGACTTATGATTTACTTCATGTATTTTATCAAGATTAAAGTGAAAATCTTCGAATAAAATTAAACAAAGTGAGTATATATATCCATCTGTCTGAATAAGGTCTTTTAACTCAGATAGAACTTCCTCAGTATTTTTCATGTGGTGTTATTATGTAAATATTAACTAAACAGAGGTATTATGAATTAAAATTAATAAGTTTCCTTTATCAAATATACTACTATCCATAAATCCCAGAAAATAAAACAAATAAAAAAACCACGGAGTAGCAAATAATTGCTACCCCGTGGTAAATATAGAATCCTTAATCAGTTCTTGCGGATGGGTGAGAATGGCGTATTAAACCTTGGTTTCAGTCAGAACTTTTCATTATAAAACCACAAAGTAACACTAAGTTTTGCACGAAGTTTCACTAGGAATAAACCTCTGTGAAACACCGTGTTTTTTACTCTGTGCTACCCCGTGGTAAATATAGAATCCTTACTCAGTTCTTGGGGATGGGTGTGTATAACGATAGAGACAGGGCAATGCCCTGTCTCTACGCAGAAAATGGGTTTAATATTTTTAAACTACTTCCTTATCACCGCGCTCAACTCTTTCTCATACGCGGCTATCAGGCGTTGCATGGTTTTGTCGATTACTTCGTCGGTTAAGGTTTTGTCTTTGTCTAGTAGTATGAAACTTACCGAGTATGATTTTTTGCCTTCACCCAGTTTTTCGCCTTCGTAAATATCAAATACGTTTACGGCTTTCAACAGGTTACGCTCTGTTTTATTGGCAATGGCCGACACCTGATCAAAACTGGTGGCAGAATCTATCACCAGCGACAAGTCGCGGCGTACCTCGGGGAACTTCGGTATCTCTACATAATTCACTTTCTCTGAATACTGTTTCAACAGATACTCCCAGTCGAAATCCGCATAGAACACCGCCTGTTTCACATCGGCCAGCCGGGCAATGGATGGTTTCACCAGCCCGAGGCTTACCACTGGTTTTTTATTGATAAGGTAGGTTAAACCATACTGAAACACCGGTGAATTGGCGTCCTGGGTATCAAATTTAGTAACCTTCATGGCTTTTAGCACTTTTTGTACAGCCAGCGCCATGTCATGGAATGTAACAGGATTACTACCAGCCAACCAGGTCTCCGACTGCTGATTGCCCGACAACCACAAGCCCAGATGCTTACTTTCTTTATATTTTTTGTCTTGGCCTTCTTCCTGTTTTGTAAAGTAAGCGCGACCAAACTCAAACAGTTTCAGGTCTTTCTGGCGGCGGTTAATGTTATACGCCACCGACTCCATACCTGTCAGCAACAAGCTCTGGCGCATTACCGACAGCTCTTCGCTCAATGGGTTCAATAACGTAACCTGTCCGCCTTTTGCAAGGCTTTGAATGGCCTCGTTATAAGCCGGTTTGGTGATAGAAAGCGTCTGAATCTCATTAAAACCATTGGCTGCCAGTAGCTCAATCAAGCGCATCTGCAGTTTATCAGCATCTTTATCCGGGAAACCCGACAGGAAATCAGCCTGCAAATGCTCCGAAAGCTCAATGTTATCGAAACCATAAATGCGCAGAATCTCTTCAATTACGTCGGCCTCGCGGGTTACATCTACGCGGTAGGGCGGCACGCTGACGGTCATTTCAAAGGCATCGTCGGTCAGCACTTTTATATCAAGGCTTTCCAATATGGTTTTTATCAGGTCGTCGTCCAGGTTTTTACCTATCAAACGGTTAATATGCTTATGTTTTACCTGTATTTCAAGGTTTTCAATCGGCTTGGGGTAATGGTCTATCACACCATCCAGAATGGTTCCACCGGCCAATTCCTGCACCAGCAGGGCAGCGAAGCGAATGGCAAAAGGCGGCATGTTCGGGTCGGTGCCACGTTCATATCTAAACGACGCATCGGTTTTCAGCCCATGGAAAGTGGCAGTACGACGCACCCAAACCGGGCTGAAATAGGCAACCTCTAAGAAAATATTAGTAGTGCCTGATTTAATACCCGATTTTTGTCCGCCAAATACCCCGGCAATCGCCATTGGTTCTTCGGCATTGCACACCATCAGGTCGTAGCCAGAAAGCGTTCTTTCGGTGCCATCAAGCGTAACGAATTTGGTGCCTTTTTCAGGCACGCGCACTATTATTTGTTTGCCCTTCACTTCGTCGGCATCAAAGGCGTGCATGGGTTGCCCCAGCGTATGGCACACATAATTGGTGATGTCGACAATGTTATTGATAGGGTTCAGACCGATAGCCAGCAGGCGTTTTTTCAACCAGTCGGGCGACTCCTGAACGGTTACTCCCTGAATCTCCAGCCCGCAGAAACGTGGACAAGCCTCGGTGTTTTCTACGGTAACTGTAAAGTCTGTTTTCTGAGCCGACACCGCAAATTTGTCGACCGATGGCAAAGTTACTTCACGGCCCAGCACGGCTTTCAAGTCACGCGCCACACCAAAATGTGAGGCCGCGTCGGCACGGTTGGGGGTAAGGCCAATTTCAATCTGATAATCAGGCTCCATCTTGAAATACTGTGCCGCCGGTGTGCCATTGGGCAGGTCGGTATCCAGCACCAGAATACCGTCATGCGAGGTGCCAATGCCCATTTCGTCTTCGGCACATATCATGCCTTCTGACGGATGCCCGTACACCTTGCGTTTTTCTATCGTAAAAGACTTGCCGTCGGCAAAGTAAATGGTTGTACCCAGGGTAGCCACCACCACTTTTTGTCCGGCGCGCACGTTGGCGGCTCCACAGACAATGGTTGACGCCTCGGCCGCGCCTATATCTACTGTGGTTAAACTCAGTTGTTTTTCTTTAACGGTGAAGGGTTCGCAGGTGAGTACCTCACCAATCACAAAGCCTTTCAGGCCACCTTTTACCGATTCTATCTCCTCAATTCCTTCTACCTCCAGCCCTGTTCCTGTCAGTAATTTACCTATTTCTTCAGGCGATTCCTGAATATCAATCAGACTCTTTAACCAGTTATACGAAATTTTCATGCAACAATAATTGGAATGTAACAGCCGGGCTGTACGCTCTGCCCGGTTTTTCCGCAAAGATAGATATTTCGGTTGGGATAAGGATGGGTATTACTTTTAATTGTTTTCTTATTTCTTTGAAGTGACTTTAGCTCGAAGACATTTCTTATTATTGAGTTGTTACTTTTTCTTCTAATAATTTTTGCTTTAAACTTGGTTCAAAGACATTTCTTATTTCTTGGCTCTTACTTTTTTTACCTGAAAAAAAGTAAGCAAGACTGGCCGTCCGCAAAGTAGGCATCATTTAACTCGTACAATTAAAAATCCTTTATTCTATTTCACTTCGCAATATCCCTCGCTCGATTTTTAATCGTAGACTGGCCGTCTGCCTCAACAGGAAATGATGTTTTAAGGTTGTTCAATCTTTAGTTGTTGATTTTATTCTTTTGCGTTTTTGAGTTACTTGCTTCGTGAAACGCTGTGAATAACTCTGAGCTCCTCCGTGGTAAAAAAAATTACCTACTTAGTGTAACCTTGCGGCATAAAACAAGACGCTATCAGTCGCGCCGTTCCTGGCAAAGCTCTATCAGCACGCCGTTGCTGCTTTTGGGGTGTAAAAAACACACCAGTTTGTTATCGGCACCGGGTTTGGGTTCATTGTTCAGCAGCACAAAGCCTTCGCTTTCCAGCCTTTGCATTTCGGCACGTATGTCGTCAACCTCAAAGGCAATGTGGTGTATTCCCTCGCCTTTTTTTTCTATGAATTTTGCAATGGGGCTATTGGGGTTGCTGGCTTCCAGCAGCTCTATTTTGGTTGCATTCACCTTAAAAAAAGAAGTCAGCACGCCTTCGCTTTCCACAGCTTCGGCTTTATAGGGTGCCACGTTGAGCAGTTTGGTAAACAAACTGTTCGACACCGCCATGTTTTTCACGGCGATGCCGATATGTTCTACATTGGTAAGCATAATACAGGTTTTATTTCCGGCAAATTAAGGATTATTTCGGTAAACCGAAACATAGCCGGGGCATCATCCTGTTTGCCGTTAAAACCCGTGGTTGCAGGTTATGGTTAATTGATTGTAAGCATTAGTCTAATATTAATCGTATCACCTCTGCTTTTGCTCCTTTTTTAACTACCCGCATATACCAGGTGCCGCGTTCCAGTTTACTCACGTCAATGGTGTATTTGTTATCCTGTTGTTTATGAATATCCCGCATAATTGCATCTTTGGTCAGCGCCATTTCTTTCCTGCCAGACTTTTCGTTGATTAACTCAATGGCATCGGGCAAAGTCTCATCAACGCCGTTAAACTCTAATGTCAACTGTCCTTTGGCCGGATTCGGATACGCCAGTCTGAAAGAAGGTCTTACATAAAAAACTAAGTCTTCATTGTAGCTGCCGCAGGTATTGGTGGCCGTTACCTTTACAAATCGGTTGCCATTGGTAGAGGTAGAAGAAACATACATATTGGTGCTGGCCGAGCTGGGGTTATAAATGGTTAAAGAGATGGTTCCGCTGCCGGTGTAGTCGTTATAGTTAAATGAAGTGCCAGGGCTGTTAGATGATGCCAGCAGGCTATACGTATTGCCACCGAAAACCTCTACCGTACCTGCAACCACGCCATTCACTTTTTTGGTCAGGTCCGGATTCCCCGCAAAGGTAGTTTTGGTAATTTGCACATTTCCGCAAGACGTACTAATGGTGGCAGTAATTGTTACGACTCCGTTACCAACCCGGGTAGCATAGCCGGTAGAAGAATTAATGGTAAGGATAGATGTATTGCCAGATGACCACGTAACCGAGCCGGGAGCCGTGCCGGTAAGCGAAAAGCTGCCATTGGTGCAAACCAGATCAGGGCCTGTAATGGGGCCGCCAACGGCTGCTATCACTGCCGCCTGCGCATTGAGCCTGCCGTTTCCGAAGGTATTATCAAAACCTGATGAGCCCATGTCGGTAGCGGTTTGCTGAATAATGGTTCGTACCTGGGCTTGTGAAAGGCCCGGATTAACCGAAAGTATCAACGCTGCTACGCCAGATGCCTGTGGCGCAGCGGCAGAGGTACCACCAAAATTATTGGCGTAGTCGCCTGATGAATATCCGGCTGAACCCATGCGGTCGGTAGTTCTTACATCGCCATTTAAATTGACATCGCCCGACGGAGCTACAATGTCCAGTGCGCTGCCACGCTGGCTGTAACCCCAGATGCTGCCGTTTTTATCAACAGCGCCTACGGCCAGTACGTTGCTGAGGCTGGCAGGGTAGGCCACATCAGTATAAGTAGGATAACCGTTACCCGCGGAAAACACCACTACCGCCCCTAAAGACCCTCTGCCCAGGGTAGTGGCATTGTTAATGGCATTGGTAATGTTTGTAGAGGGGCTTCCGCCACCCCATGAATTGCTCAGTATAGCGGCGTTGCCTTCATCCCAGGCCCAGTCAATGGCATCAGCAATATCACCATCACTGTAGGCAGTGTTACCATTAAATATTTTAGCCGGTACAATAATGGCATTGCTGGCAATACCTCTGATACCAATGGTATTGTTTGAGGCCGCAATGATACCCGCACAAGCCACCCCATGATTATCGTCTGCCACCAGTGGGGCGCCCGGATTGGTGGTATTGCCGGGGTCAAAACCGGCAGCCACCCGGCCGTCCATGTCATCGTGGTTGTTTACGCCCTGGTCTACCACGGCTACTCTTACGCCACAGCCAGCTGTTAAAGCCCAGGCCTCTGGTGCGTTGATGTCTATGCCTGCCGTGCCGCCAAATTGCCCGGTGTTATGTAGGTAATATTGGTCAGGATACAGCGTATTGCCTAACTTACGTTCGGCAATAAAATTCGGCTGGCACCATTCTGTCAGGCCGCTTTCATAGATTTGGTTAGCCACCTCCAGCACATCTTTATCAGCCAGAACCTCCAGCACGGCCGTATTATATTTTTTTACTTTTTTGATGCGGATGTTATTGCTGAATCTCTTTTCAATTTCTGACAATGCCACTTTAGGCTTAATCAGTATTTCATTCAGTGCAAACAGCTCACTTCCTTCGTAGGTGTAGGCGTAGCTGATATAAACTTTCGGGTACTTTTCTTTCAATGCTCTGTTGAAATTGGTTTTGTTTACCGGCAACGACCTGGAAGGTACTTTTACAATATGCTTATAAGGGCTTTGCAGGCTGTAACTGATTTTTGATTCGGCCAGAAACTTACCCACCTGCCCGGCTTCCTCAGCACTGCTGCCAATCAGTAAAACAGCGGAAGAGTCTTTCTGGATAGAGATTTTCTGGTCGAAATAATAATAGAAGGCGCTGTTCTTTTGCCCCATAGAAGCAAATGAAATGAAAAGCAAGGCAAGAAAAAGTGTTTTCATGATTATTGTAGTTTTTTTGGTTGTAAATTCATTGATAAGGATGGTCACAGCGGCCCCGGTATAAATACCCGGGCAACGAAGATTGGCAGAATCTGACAGGTTTTAAAATAGAGATTTGTTCCTGAATGGCTCCATTCTTCCGGCAGATGAATGATGTAAACGCAGTTTTCATGGCCCTCCCATGTGGCCGATTCGTAATTGAGTAATAAGTGCCGGGCTTTGGCCGGCAATAGAAGCTGCATAGCAGCCTTGTGCGGTCTTTGTTAGTTCAGGCAGCATAAAGTGTGTCACAGTTTTTTTAATTCAATCTTTTGTTTTTTGGAGCATTTTCAATTCCAATTTCCTTAGAAATAGATATTGTAATTTCCAATGAATAAATATAACTAAATTGTTTTCAAATGGTTTGAAATGTGGTTCTTTAATCAAGAAAAATTTAGTTAACGGTAAACAGGGCGGAACAATGCAAAAGAAATTGCGTTAAACCTGCCTGGCAGGATCCGCATACCGGCAGTGCATTCGGCACGCAGGGTTGTATGAGTCAGTGAGCCTACGCGGTGGTTATGATGGGCTATAATTTTCTGGATTTTAGAGCTTTATCCCGGCAGAGGCTCGTTAACACGTATATGTACAGGCAAATGAGAGAAACTCCGCCGGAGGATAACAGAAAAAGACGGCCAACAAATAAAAGTAAACGGGGTAGATGGGTATGTGGAGGTATTGTGAGATGATGACCGTAACCTCAGTTTTTTTTGCGCCCTTACCAGCTATAGGTTTAGTAAATATCCAATCAGAAAATACATCATTTACTTAAAGAAAAGCTGCTTTTCAGAAGAACAGTATTTAGAAAGCCTTGTATTTTTTAGCATTAAAAATGCCAAACCAAATATAATTTTAGTTAATTATAACTAAAGATGGATAGTATCATTGCTCTGATTTTTATTTTTTTGAGTATTTATACTCATTTTTTCTTCATTTCAGGAAGTTTGTGTAAATTGCGGCAAATCTGCATCTTTCTTCGCACAACTTCGTTAATATTACCAGGCATGAATTTATTAATGGCAGTATAACCGTGATTTATCCAGGGTACTGCATTATCTGATTACTGCAGAAAAATTCGCTTAATGGTAAAAAATACGCCGTATTAATTACCATATAATTACCATATAAATACTTTGACTTTTACAAAACTACTATTATCAATGAACTCATTTGCAAACGCAATAATCGCCCTATTAAATAGCTAAAAAGCCTTTGCTTCTTTCAAAGCAATATCTGTTTACAAGGCTAATGGTTGCCCTCAATTGATTTTTCCGGATCAACATACCCCCATTATATCCGGGCAGGTATTCCGGTTGAATTTACTGGCAACTTTCATCAGGTATTTAATAAAACCTGTTTCGTAATTCGCTCATCGTCTAATTTACCAGCAGAAAAACCGATTACGCTCTATACATACAATGGTTACAGATTATTTAAGGAAACCATTAACCATTTCTCTAAAAAACCTGTTTTTAGAGAAATATGCACCTATAAATTATTCTCTTAAAAAGAGAAACCTGAAAAACAATTATCACCTGCCTGATTTGAAGCAAGGCTGATAACTTAAACATGCTTCGTTCGCGTATGAAATCGAATCCTAATGAAAATAATTTTTCCTCTTTGTTATCAGAAAAACTTGATTATAAAGACCTGCTGGACAACTACAGCGAAGACAGTTTTTTGATTATTGATACTAACTTAATCATAGTCGATTTTGGTGTTAATTTTAAAGCGCTCTATCAGAGATACTTCGGAAGGTCAGTAAAAAAGGGGAATAATATTCTGGACTATGCGCCAGAAGGCAGAAAAGAAATTGCGCGAAACGCTTATGAGCGGGCACTGAAAGGTGAAACCCTTATAATAGATGTGGATATGCCGATAAATGAGAATACCCGGCTGACCTGCAGAAATAAGTACAAACCTATTTATAACAAGCAAAAGGCAATTGTTGGCGTTTTTGTCTCGGCTGTTGATATGTCTCTTCTAAAAAAGGCCGAGTCAGACATTCAAAGCCATGAGAATAAATGTAAGAAAATTATTGAAAACTCATTGGATGCGTTCTTTTTAGGTAATTTGAACGGCGATATTCTCGACGTCAATGATTCTGCTGTTGAAATGTTTGGATACAGCATAGAAGAGTTTAAGCAATTAAACCGGAAAGTAATTATTGACCATACAGATAAAGAATTTCTGCGTTTTTTAGATGAAAGAAATAGACTAGGCAGGAATTATGGTGAAGCCACCGCTATCAGAAAGAATGGCGAGCGGTTTCCGGTTGAACTTTCGTCAGTTACTTATCAAACAAGCAATGGCGAAATTCAGGTGGGTACTTTTATTAGTGATATTAGTATCAGAAAGAAAGCAGAAAAACTATTGGAGCTAAGCGAAAGGCGTTTCAGAGCTTTGGTAGAAAACTCATCTGATATACTCATTGTGAATGATAAAAGCGGAAATGTGAATTATGTAAGCCCCGCATTTGAAAAAGTTACCGGAATCTACTTTTCAGAGCTTCAGAAAAATCCCGGTTTATTTGTTTCAGGCTTGCATCCCGATAACGCCGAAAAAGCAAGAAAGACTTTTCAGGAGTCATTAGAAAAACCCGGCATTCCTATCTCATGTATTTTGCATTTTCAGCATAAAGATGGCCACGATGTGTATCTGGAAGGTTTGGTAACCAATATGCTAAACGATGAAAACGTTGGGGCAATTGTTTCCAATTATCAGGATGCCACCGAGCGCATACTGGCCGAAGCAGAGGTGGTGAAAAATGAAAACCGGTTCAGGTCGCTGGTTGAAAATGCAAGTGATATAATAATTCTGACTGATGAAAAAGGGATAATAGAGTATGCAAGCCCTGCTTTTGAGAAAATTACAGGATTTACCTTTGAAGACAGCATAAACAACCCCAATTTGTTTTTGGATTGCCTGCATCCTGATTTTTTAGAAATGGCGGTAACTACATGGTCAGAAATTATTCAGAATCCGGGCGTTCCTATTCACCGTTTGCTGCCGTTAAAAAATAAGGAAGGGCAATATTTATGGTTTGAAGGCCTCATTACCAACCTGTTGCATGATGCAAACGTGGGGGCCATTGTTTGTAATTACAGAGACATTACGGCTAGTAAAACAGCGGAAGAGCAGAAAATAAAAAGTGAGAATCGTTTCAGGGCGCTGATTGAAAAAGGAGAGGATATTATTATACTGACCAACGCAGAGGGGATTATCTCTTATGTAAGCCCGGCATTTGAAAAACTGACTGGCTATATCAACACGGAAGTAATTGGTAAACGGAATCTGCTATTTATGCATGAAGAACAGGCCATTGAAACAGAATCCATTTTTGAGCAATTGTTGAAACACCCAGAACTTTCGGTACCAAGGCTGAACCGGCTTAAATGCAAAAACGGTACGTATAAATGGGTGGAAGGCTACATCACCAACCTTTTGAATGATGAAAGCGTAGAGGCCATTGTTTCAAACTATACTGATGTCACCGAGCGTAAAGAGGCTTTAGAGATCATCAAAATTTCAGAATCTAACCTGAAAGCGATTTTTGATAATACCTCTGAGGCATTTGTTTTGCTAGACACCCATGGAAAAATAAAGACCTTCAATACGAAAGCTTACTCGTATGGACTTTTTAATACCAATACTGAAATGATGGTAGGAAGGCATCTTTTAGAAATTATTGCCGATGATAGAAAAGCCATCGTTCAATCTTTCCTCGACAGAGCATTGCAAAGCGAAACCATTCGGTATGACCGCCCCTATTCAACACACAACCGGCTTTTATGGATTAATTATACTATCAGCCCGGTAATTGAAAACGGGCAGATAACCGGTATATGCGTTACCGGCAGAGATATTACAGAAAGAAAAGAAGCCGAGGAAGAGTTAGCAAAAAGAGAGTTGAAGTTCAGGTCTATTATTGCCAACAGCCATGACCTCCTGGTTCTCATTGATGCAAACCGAAGTATAGAGTTTCTTAGCCCTGCTATACAAAAGGTGTTTGGTTACATGAACGATGAAACTAAAATACCTGCTATTCTTGATCGGATACACCCGGAGGATCTGGATAATGTAATGACATGCTTTAAAAGGTCTTTCCATAATCCGGAAGTTCCTTTTTTATGTACCTTAAGATTGCTCAACAAAGAGGATAATTTTCTTTGGCTGGAGGGAACCCTGACCAATATGTTACACAAACCTGAAATTAATGCGATTGTGGGCAGTTTCAGAGATATAACAGAGCGTAAATTGTTCGAAGAACAGCAAGACCTCCTGGTATCAATAATCAATAGTTCAGAAGATGCCATTTTAAGCCTTGATACAAAGAAAAATATCATAAGCTGGAATAAAGGAGCCGCCAGAATGTTTGGTTATGAAGATAAAGAAATAATCGGTAACAGCATTTACCTGATTGTGCCGCCTGAACGTTTAGCCGAAGAAGAAGAAATTTTCAACAAAATATACAAAGGCGAGCCTGTTAATTATTACGAGACCCAAAGGATTAACAAATCAGGCCAATTGCTGGATATTTCTATAACGGCGTCGCCCATAAAAGATAATAACGGCAATATTGTGGGCATATCAAGAATTGCCCGCGATGTTTCTGAAAAAATGAAGGCCCAGGCGAAAATCAGAGATAATGAGAGACGTTTCAGAAGCCTTTTACAAAACAGCAACGATGGGTTATGCCTGATGGGCCCGGATGGAATAATGCAAGAGATTAGCCAGTCCGGGATTAAGATTCTTGGATATGAGGAAAGCGATCTGATTGGCCAAGCAAGATTTGACCTGGTTCACCCCGATGACGTAGAAACTGTTTCAAAGGCATTTTTTGATGTGGCTAAGAATCCTAAAATAACCCGGTATTTTGAGTATCGGAGTCTTTGCAAAGACGGAAGCTATCTTTGGCTGGAAGCCAGTTGCCAGAATTTGCTGAACGATGCCGCAGTAAATGCCATAGTGGTTAATTTCAGAGACATAACCGAGCGTAAAAATCTGGATATTGAACGTGAAAATCTGATATACACGCTGAACAAGAGAAACAATGACCTGAGAAACTTCTCTTTCATTACCTCTCATAACCTGAGAGCGCCCTTATCAAATCTGTTAGGGTTTATTCAGCTGCTTGAAGAAATACAGATTGAAGACCAGGTGCTGAAAGTTATTATTGATGGTTTCAGGGCATCCACCCTTCAACTCAGCAATACACTGGATGACCTGATAAAAATTCTGATAATTAAGGAAAACAACACCATAGAATATAAAGAGGTATATTTTGAGCAAATACTGCTGCAAATAAAAAACCAACTGAATTTTCTGATTCAGGAAGCTGAAGCCGACATTGAAACCCATTTTGAACTTGCACCAAGCGTAGTTTTTACAGAAACTTACATGGAGAGTATTCTCATGAATCTCATGACCAATGCCCTCAAGTACAGAGCGACCGACCGCAGCCTGAAAATCAAAATTGAAACCCAAAAGACAGATAAAGAGATTGTTCTTGTTTTTTCTGACAATGGTATCGGATTTGATGTAGAACTTCATAAAGAAAAGCTTTTTGGCTTATATCAGCGTTTTCACGACCGCCCGAACAGCATAGGCTTGGGTTTGTTTTTGGTTAAGTCACAAATGGAAAGCCTTGGCGGCACCATTGAAGTAGAAAGTACGGTAAATGTAGGCACCACATTTAAACTCAGGTTTAATCGCTCAGCCACATAAAGCGCAACAATCCTTTTGGTTACCTCCCCGCCCGGTTGATTATGCAATCAGCCGGAGCGGCTGTTCTCTGAAAATACTGAACTTTGGCACTATGCCAGAAACACACCGGCAATGCTGAATAGCTGTCGCCTAGACGGGATTAGACAGGGCAATGCCCTGTCTCTACTGCTATACCTGAACACACCCACTCCGTTTACTCCGGTAACCTTCACAGCTAACCACGGATGCACCAAAAAAATCTGAAGCATTCAGCCATTGGCGGTTTCTGCCGGTAGTGTAAAGTCTCAAATAGATTTACCTGCTCAGTTCTGCTTTCAGCAAATAACTGATTTCCGTCGACGATGGCCTTGGGGCATCAGCATTGACTATCTCTCCTTTTTTGTTGATAATCATGTAGCGCGGTATGGTGTTTATCTGGTGGTCGGTTATAAAGGCCGATGTTTTTGAGTTGGTTATCAGGTAGCTTTTCTCGGTAATCTCGTACTTTTCAAGGGCTTTTTCCCAGGGTTGTTCTTCGTCGTTCAGTGCCAGATACACAAATTCTACGTCTTTCAGCTCACTTTTCAGTTTTTTAGAATACGGCATTTCGCCAATGCAGGGGCCGCACCAGCTGGCCCAGAAGTCAACATACACTACCTTCCCTCTCCATTGTTTCAGCAGGTCTTTCCAGGTTGTCCGGTTGTTTTGGGTATTTGTCAGGTAAAGGTCGTTACTTACAGGGGTGCCGTAGTCAATCTCTTTCATCCAGTATTCCAGCGTCTTGTTCGAGCCAAAAACGTGCTTATAATCATCAATGTAGGCTATCAGCGTTTTGCGGTCATACTTATGCAGAATCATCTCTATGATGGTGCTCAGCTTAAATGTTGCCTCCATTTCTTCCGGGAAACCCGTAAATGCGCTCTTATATCGCTCGGCCAACGGTTTATCCATCGCGTTTCTGGTTATATAATGGTATTGGTAAGCATTAAAGATGGGTGTCAGGTGGCGGTTATTAAAGTTTTGCCGGTTAAGGTACTTGTCAGACACCAAAGTCTGTTCCAGTCCGGCATCTTTAAATTCAGCATTAAAATCCATTAAATGGCCATATTGGTCGGCCAGTACCACATCAGCCAGCAGCCTGGCTCTTGGGCTGGCTATGCTTAACAGAGAGTCGCGTTTGCGTCCAAAATAAGCCTCATTGGCACCAATATATGCCCTCAAAGCTGCGGCAGGTTGGGTGGCTTTCAGATCCAGGCTTTTTTTCATTTGCAGTTTCAGTGCATGTAAGGCGCTGGTATCGCAGTAGGTTTCTTCCTCAACGCTTTTTATGGCCTGCCTTTTACCATTTACCAACCTGTACACGTTTTTCTGTTGTGTTTCAACCTCTGCTACAATGGTATCTCCGGGCGAAACGATAAATTCCATGCCCCAAACAAACTGATAGTCAAGACTAAGCGTTTGCAGGGCAGCATTGAGCTGTAAGGTCAGGGTATCACCGGGATTCATCTGATAAGAAGGCTCCAATGTTTCCGTTTCTTTCAGTGTCATGGCAGGGTGCACCCAAAGCTGGTCAGTTTCAGCCGACCTGAAAACAATAGTAACAGTGTCTGCAGATTTACCTGCCTGCTTGTCTTGCTTTTTATGATCGGGCGAGCAGGCAAGAAATACAATTAAAGGCAGAAAACAGAGTTTTTTCATGAGGCAATCATTTGCAGGCAAGGCACAGCCCAGCAGTAAGGTCTGCAACTTGCATTGGTGGAAAAAAGTATTCCGGCAGGGCTTTCACAGCTATAATAGCCACATACCAATTACCTGCAATAGTAGGCAATAAAACGGGCTGGCGCAAGGTATTGTTATTTAGCGGTATGAATCAGGCGGATTATTAAACCATTAACCCACCCCAATAGCACCAAAAAAGAAGTGCCTCTTGTGTTGTGCAAAAGAGCAAACGCAAGAGACACTTCAGACAATGAGCAGGCCATATAGTTAAAAAATGGCTATGGCAGGCACTAAGCCTTGGCGTTTTGCCCGATTACCCCCAGATGCGTATTTTTAAAGCTGTCGTTATATTTCAGGCCATAGCCAAAAATTCTGTCCATTGCCGAATGGCCGAACAATATCACACCCACCAGCCCCACAAGCGGAATGTTAAAGCCAAAACCTGCACCTATAACCAGCACGGCCAGCAATTTATGATGGAAAAAATTGTATAAAAACGCCCCTGTTCTGGTGTTATGCAGGTAGCCAACCATAGATAAATCAGGCAGCAATATACAGGCCGGAAAAACCCACCAGGCATAAGGAAGCTGATTAAAAAGGAATACAGAAAGTATCAATTGGCCTAATTCTTCGAGTGTCAGTAAATTTTTCATTGCTTTATTTATTTAATGTTTAATGTCTGTTGCAAAGGTCTGAATAAAAACCCCGGTTGGTCTTGATAAAAATCAAGATTTTGCAATGCCTTGTGGCGCGAACATCTTGTTCGCGGTGGGTGATGTAGTTACAGAAGGCATAAGAAAATGGATAACCAAAGGTAGGGTTCAAAATTTTGTGGCTTGAGTTGAATTTTCATCTTTTTGAACGGAACGGTGCAAGACCGGGGTATTTTGTGTATATTCAATCATCATAAATTTTATTAGAGCATATTTTTACGCCAATCTTTGCTTTTTGCCAAATGGCAAAACAAATCAGTTGTGAACTATTCACCTTTGCCTCATTATTCATACAAATACTCAAAAAGATGGCAAAGACAGTTTTAGTTACAGGAGCCTCATCAGGAATCGGGAGAGCAACCGCAATTTATCTGGCTCAAAATGGTTATAAGGTTTATGGTGGCGCACGAAGAATTGAAAAAATGCAGGATCTTATGGCATTCAGCATTGTACCTGTTGCATTAGACGTTACCCGCGAAGATAGTATGGTGGCCTGCATTGAACATATCATAAAAGAAACAGGCAGTATAGATATTTTAATCAACAATGCAGGTTCTGGCTATTATGGCGCTTTAGAAGATATGCCAATGGCCGATGCCAGATATCAGATGGAAGTCAACGTTTTTGCCGTGGCTCGACTGATACAATTAGTATTGCCGACCATGCGGAAAAATAACTATGGCAAAATAGTGAATATATCATCGGTAGGGGGCAAGGTAACCTTACCTATGGGAAGCTGGTATCATGCCAGTAAATTTGCCATTGAGGGTTTGAGTGATGCCCTAAGAAAAGAGGTGAAAGTCTTTGGAATTGATGTAATTGTGATTGAACCCGGCGGAACAAAATCAGAAATGACAGGGCTGGGCGCCGGATATATGATGGGTGTTTCAGGTAGTACAGCATACAGCACACTGGCAAAAGGCGTAAACAATATGTATGCTACTATTCAAAAAGACGCCGCCGACCCTATTGTGATTGCAAAACTCATTAAAAAAGGAATTGAAGCGGCTAATCCAAAGACCAGATATGTTGGCGCTTCAGGTGCAAAGCTGATGTTGTTTTTCAGAAGCATTCTGTCAGATAAATTCTTCGACCGATTGATTATGAGTCAGATGAAATAACGTTTTTATGGAAGCACTTATTAACTATATATTGCAGTTCGGCAATCTGAACAGCCAGCAGATTGATTTAATCAAAAGCAAGGTTGTTGAACGGGAAATTAAAAAGGATGAGTATTATCATGAAGCCGGAAAGATACCCCGCGAGGTTATTTTTCTGACAGAGGGAATTATGCGTGTTTGTTATTACAACAACAAAGGCGATGAGATTACGAAGTATTTTATTGAAGAAAATAACTTTCTGGCCGATATAAACAGCTATAATCAGGAAATTCCATCGACAGAATATATACAGGCTATCACACCTTGCACGTATCTGGTCTTGTCTAAAAGTGCCATGAAAGATTTATCCATGACCATTATAGAGTGGGATATCATAGTTTCCAAAATCACTGCCAAAGGGTTGGCCGAAAAGGTAAATAAAATCAGTCTGATGATGGCAGAAGATGCCACAGAACGCTATCTATCCTTTCTGGAAAAATTCCCTAATCTGGCTAACCGCATCCCACTGTCTTATTTAGCGTCTTATATGGGCATTACGCAATCTTCCTTAAGCAGAATAAGAAAGAATATACGGTGAATAGGGGTTCAAAATTTTGAACCTTTACGTTCGGTTCATGGAATCAAGATTTCCCATTCTTCCCAATCAGCCCCATATACGTATTTTTAAAGCTGTCTTCAAATTTCAGACCATAACCAAACATTCTGTCCATTGCCGAATGCCCCAATAAAATCACACCTGCCAAAGTAAGTAAAGAATTATTAAGCAAGAATCCGGCACTAATAACAGCAATGGCAATTATTTTAAGATGGAAAAAATTATAAATCCATGCCCCCGTTTTGGTATTGACCGCATAGCCAATCATTGATAAATCAGGCAACAGAATACAAGCCGGAAAAGTCCACCAGGCAAAGTCTAACTGATTAAAAAGTATGATGGACAGCAAAAACTGTCCGAGTTCTTTAATTTCAAAAGATTTTTCATTGTGTCGTTTATCTGAGGTGTTTATTAATCTGACACAAAGGTCTGAAAACTAAACCCGATTGGTCTTGACAAAAATCAAGGAATTTGGTGGCATAGGGTTCTTGTGGCGCGAACATCCTGTTCGCGATGGATATTGTGTTTTCAAAAGGTGTAAAAAAATTGATACCAAACTGTAGGGGTTCAGAATTCTGAACCCCTACAAGATATTACAAAAATCCGTAGAGACAGTGGCAATGCCCTGTCTCTTTTGCGTGTGTCTTAAGCATCTTATTCCTATTTCCCCTCAACCCAATTCAATATCTTATCAACATAACTAATGCCGGTTGATTGGCCAGTGTCGGCATTGACGAGATAATGATTGCAACCTACGCAGGTATCATACACTAAATTGGTTTTGCCCAAGCGCATAAATTCAAGTCGTACGTAATCAAGCCCATAAATAGGAGAGCTGTCATCGCGAGTAGCAGCAATCATGTAGATAGGTATTGTTAATTGTCGCAGTTGCTCAAAAGGGATGGTGCTGCCAAAACTAGCCCAGCGCTGGTAAGAATGTCCGCCTGTTTCTTTGTCTGTTGAGGTCGGATTTTTATAGATTTCAGCAATACGCCTGAAAGATGCTTCCACACTATCCTGTGCCTGCTGCTGGGTTAGTTCACCCTTCGCTGCTTTGACGCGCCAGCTAATAATTCCATCATACAACTGGTTTAAACCGCTTCCCACTACAGGCGCAATATGCGTAACCCGTTTTTCTTTCACAGCTAAGGTAGGCACTACTTGTCCTCCTTCTGAATAACCAAAGGCCACTATTTTGGTTTTATCCCAAAAACCTTGCTTAACCAGATAATTGATGGCCAGTTGCGTGGCTTCAACACGCCAGTTTAAGCTCAGTCGTTTAGTATATTCTTCAGAAGGTTTATGGGCAAACAAAACCTGCGATGGATTTTTTTGATATTCAGGAATGCTTATATCGAGTTTCAGGGTATCGCAAAAAGAAGTGCCGGGCTTACCCAATATAATATAATGGTACTTGTCTTTGGTCTTGCTGAGTAGTTCCTGATTGAATGTGACAGGTGTTGTAACAAACTTTTTCCCCTGAACATAGAGGCACAGCGGGAGCCCTCCGCTGCCATTCACCTCAATAAACAATGGAGCTTTTTTATGAATATTTACGGTATCAACATAAAACTGAACCAGGCCTAATTTTTTGTCGTGAATTGAGAATTCCTTTAAGCCGAATGCATCGGGAATGACAGGCTGAGCAATTGCAATGTTTTTGAGTAACAAAAGACCAACAAACAATAGTAATTTTCGCATAAAAGATTGAGGGGAATATGATTGATGCACGTTACTAATATAAAGACACTTGTAATGGACGATAGTTGCATGTTGACTGATTAGGTTACTATAAATTAATTGAATGTATCAGTAGAGTCTCCAGCGGGAGAATTTCATTACGTAGGGGTCCAGAATTCTGAACCCCTACCAAAATATTATTTTAATTAACCAAAAAACACGTAGAGACACCGGCAAAGCCCTGTCTCATGAACTATTAGTCATCCAATCCCCTACTGAAACGTAGCCCGAAATTCTAACGGCGACAAATTGGTTTTGCTCTTGAATAATTTGCTGAACGATTGTGGGTGCTCAAAGCCCAGGTCATAAGCAATTTCACTCACTGATAGTTCAGTAACCGACAGCTTCTCTTTGGCCTTCTCAATCAGCTTGTTATGAATATGCTGCTGGGTGGGTTGTCCCGTCAGGGCTTTCAGCAAACTACCTAAATAGTTGGGAGATACATTCAGTAATCCGGCAATATACTGGGCAGTCGGCAGTCCACGGTCAATCAGGTTGTCGCTATTGAAGTAATCGTCCAGAATATGTTCCAGTTTTTCAAGTACCTGATGGCTGCTTTTCTTGCGTGTAATAAACTGCCGCTGATAAAACCGTTCGCAGTAGGTAAGCAGCAATTCTATCTGGGCAATGATGATATTCTGACTGAACTTATCAATATTTGAATGATATTCCCGCTGAATGTTCTGCAAAATATCAGTGATAATAGCTTCCTCTTTCTCTGAAAGAAACAGCGCCTCATTGACTGCATACCCAAAAAACTCATATTGCTTGATGTTTTTGGCCAGTGAGGTATTCCAGATAAAATCAGGGTGAATAAACAGAAGCAAACCTGTGGGTTTTATGACAGGCTTTTCTACCGACAAATGCACCAACTGACCTGGTGCCACAAATGATATCAATCCCTCATCAAAATCATACGACTGTTGTCCGTACCTAAACTTACCCTGAATGTTGCGTTTCAAGCCAATAGAATAGAAATTCTGCACCCAGCTGATTTCCTTTTCATCGGTTTGATAATTCACCAATCCATAATCTACCAGACTCACCAGCGGATGTTCCGGCTTAGGTAAGCCACTCATCTTATGGAAATCACTGATGGTGTTGAAAGTATGTATGCTTTTGTTTTTCATTTCTTCAAATTTAGGAAAAAGAGACAGAAATTCATCTATTCTGTCTCTTTTTGGATGAATCAATCAAAAATCAGTAGATTTACTCAAAGCCTCATGAGCGTTCAATTCATTTTGCAACAATTCAATTTTGCTGTTCGCCATTCCGAAAGAATCGCTACCCATAAAGAAATGCAGCGGGGGATTTTCGGTTTCTGCCAGTTCAATAAATGCAAGAGCGGCTTTTTCAGGGTCACCGGGTGGATTGCCAATAACTTGAGTATCATGTATTACTTCCAGTTCTCTGGCTTCTTATTTTTGCGGCAGAGTCTTTTAGATTTGTAAATGAAAAGCAAGCTGTACAAAACCAAGAAAGGTTATCTTTGGTAAGATTAACAATTATAGAAGTTGTGGGGGGTAGGGAAACTAATTAGAGTCATAGGCTTGGAGCCTATAAGGGGATATAGTCCTACCCTCGCTACTTCGATAGTCAACACAAATAGAAATTCAGGGCTACCGACCCTATTATTAAAGACATGTGTCAATCTATCGAAACCAACTTCTTATTCTTCAACTATTACAAAGATATGAAAACCAAGACATTATTTTTAGGAATGGATGTATCAAAATTGACGATTGATTATTCGCTAATTGATTCAATGGACAAAGTTCTATTAAATGGGCAGATTGACAATACAGCAAAAGACATTTCTGGTTTGTTAAAAAATCTGAAGAATGCAGGGTATAAAGACTTAGGCTCGATATTATTTGGGATGGAAAATACGGGTATCTATTCAAATCCTTTTAAAGTTTATGCGGTCGAAAAAGGATTAGATTTGGTGGTATCTAATGCCCTAGACATTGCTAACTCAAAGGGTATTAGGCGAGAGAAATCAGATAGTGCTGATGCGTATCTAATTGCCCAGTATTTAAGAAAGAATCTTCCAACAATCAGGATATATAAACCTGATAATAAAGTGGTTGTAAAGATGAAACGTTTACAATCTGCTAGACAATTATTACTCAAACAGAAGCATCAGATAGAACGGCATGTCAATGAAATGAAGGGATTTGTTTCTACAAAAGACCATGCATCTTTAAAGAAGACCTTACAGGATTCAATAGCAGGATTAGCCAAAAGTATTGCCAAAATTGACAAAGAGTTGGATGAAATAGTCAAAGAAGATCTGCAAGTTGACAATAACAAGGATTTGATTGAAAGTATTCCAGGTGTTGGCAAACAAACTGCCATTGCCCTGATTACGGCAACTAATAACTTTGAAACGATTTCTGATCCAAGAAAAATTGCTTGTCATGCAGGTGTAGTACCTTTTAAAAAAGAATCAGGGAGTAGTCTTAAAAATACACCACGAGTTTCACATCTGGCTAATAAAAAACTAAAGCAAGCACTGCATATGGCCGCGCTATCTACGGTCAAATGGTGTCAACCTATTAAGCAATATTATGAAAGAAAACTTGCCGAAGATAAAAGCAAAATGTCGGCTTTGAATGCTGTTAGAAACAAAATTTTACATATAGTTTCTGCGCTGATTCGCAAACAAGAAAAATTTAACTTTTCCTTGAACTAGTTCTTTGTCTTTATCATAGAAATCCCCTTGCCTGGCTATTGGCACTCACACTCGGGAGACTCTGTCGGGACATGAAGAGTCCCATTAACTGGCTTCAGGCACGCACAATCGGGAGACTCTGTCGGGACATAAATGGATACCAAACGGTATGGGTTCAAAATTTTGAACCCTTAAAGAGCAATAACAATCATGAATCTCCAGTGAAATACCCTAATCTCTTTTGTTTTTAACTCTCTGCCCAACGCCCTATACTTCTTACCCCGTACCCTCTTCAAATATTTGCTTTTCCTTGCACCTCATTCATTTCTTTTCTTATATTTGCGGCTTATTTATAATTAGTCTAAATACAATTACAACAAACTTATAATGTCTACACCTTTTTTTAACCATTACAGACGCCACATTTTTTTGTTTTCGGGCGCATTAATTCTGTTATTGATGGCCATTGGCGCATCAGCACAACAAATCCGCATTCAGGTAAAAGATACCCGCCAGGAGGCCGTACCCGGCGCCACAGTGATTCTGAATCAAAAAGCAATTGGCCTTACCGACGCCACAGGGTATTATCAGTCGAACACAACACTTAGTGGCAACAACGTGCTGGAGATTAGAGCCATCGGCTATGAAACCTACAAAACATCCTTCAGTGCCGATACCCCCGGCAGTATTTTTCAAGTTGTTTTGCAATACAGCCAGAAGAGCCTGTCTGAAGTGGTAGTAACTGCTGGCCGTAAGCCTGAGCATATCTCAACCATTCCGTCGTCTATTACTATTCTTTCCCGCCGTGAAATAGAAGCCCAGAGCAATATCACGACCGACATTTCAAGCGTCTTGGGCTTTACGGTACCGGGTCTGGGGGTGTCTACCAATAAGGCGGTTAACTCAGGCCAGACACTCCGCGGCCGTGCCGTATTGGTGCTGATAGACGGTATTCCGCAATCTACGCCGTTAATGAACGGCTCGCGCGACATCCGCACCATCAATCCGGCCGTTATTGAGCGCGTAGAGGTTATCAAAGGCGCTACGTCTATCTATGGTAATGGCTCTGGCGGAGGTATTATCAACTACATAACCAGGAAAAGCGAAGGCGATACCCCACTAACGGGCGAAAGCAGTGTGGGGGTTTCATTGAATCCGTTCAGCTCCAATGGTACGTTGGGCTACCGTGCCTCGCAGTATCTGGGCGGTAAAAAGGGCAAATGGGGCTATAGTGTGGCCGGCTCGGCCGAATACATAGGCCTGCAAAGAGATGGCGAGGGGATTCCTTTAGGACAAACCGACGGCCTCTCTAACTCTTACCAGTATAATGCTTTTGCCAAAGTAAGTTACGACATCAACGCGCTTTCGTCTGTCAGCGCTTTTTACAATTATTTCAATAGCACGCAGCACACCAAATACATCAGCAAAGACGGGGTGTACGGCCAGACACCCACCATTGGTGTGGAGGGAACTGACCCCGGCAAACCCGCAGGGACACCCTTCAACCATAACGCACTGGTAACCTACACCCGCAGAAACCTGTTTGGTAAAACCCAGCTGGATGCCTCCGTATATATCAACTCGTTTAGCTCCATGAATCGCTACGTTACCACCGGTACGGCCTGGTATGGCCCGGGGCAAACCATGATCAATTCTAAGAAAAAAGGCTTGCGCATTAATCTTAACACCCCGTTTGTAATTGGTAAAATGCCTGCTGAAATTACTTACGGACTAGACCTGCTGAACGACATCACCAATCAGGACCTGGTAGATGGCCGGGTGTATATTCCGAATATGAACATGGTGAATCTGGCGCCTTATGCCCAGTTGAAAGTAGATATTGTTAATAACCTGATTCTGAAAGGAGGGGTGCGCTACGAAAACGCCACCGTAACCATCAACGATTTCAACACCATTGCCACCGGCCCAAACAATGCCGGAAGCATAGCCGTTAAAGGAGGTAAGATACCCTACAATGCCACCATGTTTAATGCTGGCTTGCGCTACGCCCGTTCAGACTTCTTCAATCCGTTTGTGAGTTTCTCGCAGGGCTTTGCCATTAATGAGCTGGGGCGCATTATCCGCCGGGCAACCGCCAACACCATTGAAAGCATGGAAACAGACCCCATCATCACCAATAACTATGAGGTGGGTTTTTCGAGCCGCATCAAAGGCTTCAACTTTTCGGCGGCGTATTACATCAGTACATCTGACCTCGGCGCTAATCTGGTAGATGTAGGCGGGTATCTGCTTCCGCAGCGCGAGCCTGAAAGGGTATATGGGTATGAAGTAGCCGCCGACCTGCGCCTGACCAATCAACTGAAAATAGGAGGTACCTACGCTTTTGTAGAGGGCAAGGCTATTTTTGAAGACGGCAGCAAAAAATACCTGAGCGGCGCCAGAATTGCCCCGCCTAAAGCAACTGGCTTTTTGTATTACACACCTGTCAGCAAACTCAACCTGCAGTTTTACTGGGTATATGTAGGCGACCGCGACCGCTTCCAGAAGCAGGCTAACGGTAAGTATCTGAATGGCGAAGGCCATATTATCGGGTATCATTTGTTTAACCTGGCAGGTACTTATAATCTCAACCAAAAACTCAGCTTTAGCCTGGGGGTAGAAAACCTGTTTAACAACGTGTATTTTAACCCTGCCAGCCTTTACCCGGGCTTAAACGCCAATTATGTAAGGGGTAACGGCACACAGCTGAACATTAACACCCGCTTCAGATTCTGATGACAGTTTTTTATATCGGGTCAATCTCAATTAAGCATCATCTTGCTCCGGCGGCAGCCGCTACCGGAGCGGGTATGCACCCTTTGCAGTTATTTATAATTACATTTTTATGAAAGCATTTTTTCTCTGGTTGCACAAATGGCTTGGCCTTATAACCGGTATGGTAGTTTTTATTGTCAGCATTACCGGCTGTATTTACGTATTTCACGACGACCTGAAGCTATGGGCATACCCCCAAAAGTATTACCTGCACCAAACCGCGCCCAACCCCAAGCCTTTGCCTTTAACCACCCTGCTGCAAAAGGCACAGGCAGGCCTGCAAGCCGGAGAGAAAATATCAAGGGTAGACCTATACCCCGATGCCGGAAGAACCTGGGTGTTCAGAGCAAACAAAACCAATGACAAAGCCTTTGGGTATTATAACTACCAGCAATATTATAAAAGGGTGTTTATGAACCCGTATACAGGGGCCATACAGGCCGTTGAAGACACCAGAAAAGAGTTTTTTCAGGTTGTGTTACAATTGCACCTGAACTTGTTGCTGGGTAAGAAAATCGGGCATCCGGTTGTGGGTTATTCTACTGCCGTTTTTGTGGTGCTGCTGCTGACGGGTCTGGTGTTGTGGTGGCCTAAAAAATGGAACCGCGCTACCGTGAAACAAGGTTTATGGCTTAATTTCAGCTACCGCTGGAAACGCCTCAACCACGACCTCCACAATGTGCTGGGCTTTTACAGCCTTGTTTTTGCTTTTATCATAAGTGTAACGGGGCTGGTGTTTGCTTTCCCCGGCTTTAAAACGTTTTATACCGATTCACTGAACAAACTCGGAAGCGTTGCAAAAGCTAAAAAAGACTTTGTGCCAGTGCCACAACCCTTGAACAAAACGCTCGACAATGCCTTGATTTATGCTTTGCAGACCTACCCCAAGGCCGACATGATGTCAATCAGGCTGCGCGACTCTACCGAAAAAACACATGATATACAGATAAGGCTGAACAAAGACCGCACCGGGGTTTTCAGATGGCTGTACTTTAACCAGTCGGACGGGCAAATCAAGCAGCTGAAATCAAATGAAAACCAGGCACCCGGCGATAAAATGGCCTCGCTCAACTTTGATTTACACATAGGCGCCATAGGCGGTCTGCCCACCAAAATTCTGGCATTTGTAGTCTCTCTCATTTGCGCCTCCCTGCCCGTTACCGGTTTCATAATCTGGCTGAATAAAGAGAAAAGCAGTGCAAAGAAAGGTAAAAGAAAGAGTAAAAAGATGGCGGTTAGTTGAGGTTGGTGTGTTGTTATAGACAGGGCATTGCCGTGTGTATACGATTTATTAATAATAAAACCTTGCAAAAATCTCCTGTGTGCGCAGGTTTTTGATATAAAAGGGGTTTAACATCAGTTAAAGGCTTTAAATAGATTTGTGTAGACCTATAACATGGCTGGGCGGCTCGAAAAGTACCCCAAAATAGCAACCCCCTTATAAAAGCAGGGTTTGAAAGCATATTTTTTAATCTTTTAGCTGTATATTTGTGCGGTAAATAAAGTAATTTGGTTCGCCGTATAATCCATATCAAGCAACTTTCTGCCGGGCAGGTTTCTCAGGCCCGCAGGTGGGTTATATTCTCTATATTTATCGTTTTCTTTGCCCAAAGCACGCTTACTTTTCTTTTCTGTTTTTCTGTAAAAAACCCAGAGGAGTTCAGCAGGCAAAATGCCAGTATTGAAAAAAAAGTAGCACTGTTTGAAAAAGAACTCCAAAAAAAACTACTTGACCTGCTCGATTTCGGGCAGAAACCCACCCAAAAGAAACAAGCCTCGGTAAATCTGGCTTTTTCGTTCAATCTTTTTGTAGAAGACATAGATCTGGCTGTTAACCCGGCTCAGGGTGTCAATGACTGGCCTCAACGCAACTATGCCTACAAAAACGGTTATTTTCAGGATTTCTACGCCAAAATTATCCATCCTCCACAGGTATCGGTATAAACAATAATGAAGCACGTATGCTTCACCTGGTCGTCCTGTTTGGCACGGCCTGCATTTTTATTGTCTAATTAAACCGAATCATCATGGATTTTCCAATATTTCATCTCGATTTCCTCGGAAACCGGGCCTTAATCGCTATTATAGCGGTGCTTCATGCCGTTATTAATCACGCACTGGCAGTTGGGTTGATGCCCGTTGTGGCCATGCTAGAGTTTAAAGGTTTCAGCCTTTTAAAGACTGACCCGGCTCAGGCCGAAAAGTGGGACAAAACCGCCTACCGGATACTTTTCTTTGCATTTCTTATTACTACCACTATTGGCGCCATGACAGGTGTTGGTATCTGGTTTTCGGCTTCGCTGGTAAACCCAGCCTCCATTGGCAGTCTCATTCGTGTTTTCTTTGGCGCATGGTTTGTTGAATGGATTGTCTTTGTAACTGAAGTAGTGTTGATATTGCTTTATTTTCTTACCTGGAAAAAGCTGCGGTCAACCATAACCGATAGAGCCAAACACTTGCGCTATGGTATTTTTCTGTCGTTTTTTTCGTGGATAACCATGTCTATCATCGTATCTATTCTTTCTTTTATGATGGACACCGGCAACTGGAACGCCAATCGTAGTTTCATTTATGGGTTCCTGAATCCGATATACGTACCGCAGCTGTTATTCCGCACTACGCTGGCCATGACAATGGGCGGAATGATAGCCCTGTTTCTGGCTATCATTTTTACCCGTAAAGACCCGGCTTTCCGGGCTGTCATTGTCAGGTTTATTAGTCGCTGGGTGCTGGTTTGGGCCCCTTTGGCAGCGTTGGGCGCGGCTTTGTATTACTATGTGATTCCTGATAACCTGATTGGAAATTTGCCTGTGGCTATGGGTACTATGGAGTTTCAGAACTGGTACTCGCAGATAATTAGTATAGTGGGCATAGCTATTGGGCTGGTTATGATAACAGCCAACTGGTCGTTTTTTAAGCCTGCCACGGTGCCATCGTGGCTGGCGGGGCTTTCAATACTGCTGGTAGTAGTGCTGATGGGCCACTTTGAACGCCTGCGCGAGTTTATCCGCAAACCTTATGTAATTGGCGAGTATATGTACTCTAATGGTATAAGGGTTGAAGATTACCCCCTTTTGCAGCGAGACGGCGTTCTGAAGCACGCAAACTTTGTGCCTACCAAACAGATAACAGCTGGCAACATAACCGAAGCAGGAAGAGACGTATTTATTATTACCTGTAGCCGCTGCCATACAACCAATGGCATGGTAAACCCAATAAAAGGCAAGTTTACGGCTATGTTTGGCAATAAACCCTGGGATACCGCGCAAATGAAAGCCTACATAAAAAATATGCATCGGGCACGCTATTTTATGCCGCCGTTTCCCGGCAATAATCAGGAGCTTGAGGCGCTTTGTGTGTTTATTAAAACCCTTCAGCAAGACTACACCCTGCCGGTTGAAGGTTCGCAGAACGGGTTGGGACTCTTAAAGCCTTCTGAGGTTTCAGCCGGGCAGTAACTTAAATTTTTATGCGCCTTTAATGGCGCTCATTAAATCAGCAATTCATTATGTTTTATTATATATTATTGCAGGCAGCACCGCAAATAGTGCAGAAAGACCTGCCTCTACCATTGCCGCTACCAGAGTGGCTACTGGTTTTGTTACTGGTTGTATCGTTTCTTGTACACATTCTTTTTATAAATCTAATGGTTGGAGGCTCTGTTCTTGCTCTTTTTTATCAGATACTCGGGCTTCGTAAACCCGACTACGACAAACTGGCCTACTCAGTTGCCGAAACCATTACAGTCAATAAGTCGCTGGCCATTGTTATGGGCATTGCTCCGCTATTGGTCATTAATACGCTTTATACCACTTATTTTTATACGGCCAATGCCCTCACCGGCCTGATGTGGATTATGGTTATACCCTTGGTAACTATTGCGTTACTGCTGCTTTATGCGCATAAGTTTTTATGGAAACGGTTACAACATAACAAGCTGCTTCATATCAGTTTTCTGGCTACGACCGTGCTACTTTTTCTTTTTATACCGCTCATTTTTCTTACCAATGTCAATCTCATGATGTTCCCTGATAAATGGTCGGTTGTTGAGGGGTTCTTTTCAGCATTACTGCTTCCCAATGTTTTTCCACGATACCTGCATTTCCTGAATGCCTGTATGGCAGCTTCGGGCTTGTTTCTGGTGTGGTACTGGGGGCGGAAAACCTACGATTTCGAGTCCCGCTATCCAACGCTTTCCCGTTTCAGAGTCCGTAAAAATCTGTACACCATTACATTTTATGGTTCGCTGATACAGTTTATTATAGGACCCATTATACTTATCACCCTGCCTTCGCAAGGGCTGGCTTCTAATGTGCTGCTGGTGATTCTGAGTGGTGCGGCGGTAGCCATAGTAGCAATGGCGTGGCTCTGGAAAGAAATTAATGCCGACGAAACCCAATTTGGCAGATATTTTGGCAGGATAGCCATTGCCATGAGTATTGTAGTTATATTTATGGGGTCTGGCAGGCAGCTTTACCGTTCTAACGCCCTTAACCCGCACCGCAAGCTGGTAGCTGCCAAAACTGCAGCTTACGAGAAACTGGTAAAAGAAGCCACTGCCGAAGCCGTTAAAGCTAAGGTGGTTTCAGCAGATGCGCCCAAGCTACCCGGCCAGGATATTTTCAATAATAACTGCATAGCCTGCCACCAGGTAGATGAAAAACTGGTAGGCCCCGCCATGAAAGAAGCCGCCGGTATTTATAAGGGAAACAAGGCTGGTTTGGTAAGCTGGATTAAAAAGCCCGGTAAAAAGCGCGAAGGCCCACCTATGCCACCACAAACCCACCTAACCGACCAACAGGTACAGCAGGTGGCCGAATGGATTCTTTCTCTTCATTAGTATAGAAAAAAGGTTTTTTGCACTTTTTAAACTATGATAGCCTTATGAAGAAATCTAAACGACAAGCAACTAGTGGTTTTTCATCCGGAAAGCAGGTAGGCATACTTATACTGTTGCTTTTGCTTATACTTTCTATGATACTGGTATTTATATCGGTGTAAAAAGATTGGAGGCAAAACAGGTTTAATAGACCGGATTTATAAAATGATAATTGCCTTAAGATAGCCGGGGCGTTTGCAGAGCGGGACGCTTCGGCTATTCAATAAAATTTATTGTTCAATGCCCGCTTAACAATAATCCCAAACTTATGACAGTTGGTATAACCAAGGATTAGTACTGCGTAGTTTTATGCACAAAATTACATTCGGGTAGGGGTAGATCCGGTTGTCTTAAACCTTTAACTGCCACTGTTTGTCACTTGGAAATGCCTTTTTAATGATTTTTTTGGCCTTACGATGCAGGTGCTTGAGCTGCATGGGCTGTTTTAAAAAAGCGGTATTGTCTGGCTTAGATGGGTCGAGCATCAAGACAGTGTTAAAATCCTGGGCTGCGTCGTCATTTTTACCGATGGCCTCATAGCAAATCCCTCTGTTGAAATATGCCATAAGTTTATCAGGGGCATCTTTGTTAATGGCTTTGGTGTAATCTAAAATAGCAGCAGTAAATTGTTTGTCTTTTTTAAAACTGTTACCCCGGTTAATCCAAATATTTGAATTGGTAGAATCAATCATTAATATCGCGGTGAAATCGCCGATAGCGCAGGCAGAGCCTCTTCCCCAGTTTCTCAAAAAACCACGATTATAATACGGCTTAATATTATCAGGGTTAAGATTGATTGCTTTCGTGTAATCTTTTATCGCCGGTCCCAGTCGGAAAGGCCCATATACATAACATACCCCTCGTTTATTATAAGCCTCGGCATTGGTGGAGTCAAACTTTATCACATATCCATAAGCCTCAGCGGCTTTTTTGAATTGTTTCAGTTCATACAAGCACGAACCTTTGGCATTATAAGCCTCAATGCTTTTCGGATTCAGCAAAATGGCTTTGTCGAAGTCAATCAATGCTTCTTTATAAGCCTTGTTGGCAAACTTCTTTTCTCCGGCTTTCAGATACTCGTCGGACGTCTGCGCCGAGGCATGAAAGACAGTACCAAGCAACACAATAAGGGTAATTACACAGCGGTTAAAAAAGTAGCGGGTCATCAGCGTGAAATATCTAAAATTGTTAATTATTATTGCGGAACTGTTTGTGGGCAAAAATAAGGAAAAATTTGTTTGCAGAGGGCGTGGGGCAGAGAAAGGTGAAAGAAATTTGCGAAGATTATATAAGAGTGTTCCGCTCGTATGAGCATTTGGCAGGATAAGTGACTTTACAACTATTTAATAAGCAATTTAGTAAAGCTCAACTGAATAATTCAACATTAAATAACCTAGAACATTAAATGACAACAGAACAAATATTAACTGCAATAGGTCTAGTTGGCTTTGG
Organism: Emticicia sp. 21SJ11W-3; assembly: GCF_024138715.1. GTDB lineage: Bacteria > Bacteroidota > Bacteroidia > Cytophagales > Spirosomataceae > Emticicia > Emticicia fluvialis. The sequence goes on along the minus strand of NZ_CP092074.1, from coordinate 3,010,764 downwards.
CGGTTTACTTAAGAGTGGATTTGACTTTTTAATCGCATCCAAAAAAGCAAAGCAAGAGTCAAGGCATTCTATGAAAGAAACACGTTACAAAACAATTATTTTGCTATGCTATGCATTGGTCTATTATGATAGAGAAAAGACCAGAAATATAATTAACCGTCCTGATATAAATTCTATTGATAGTTTAAGGAATGAAGTGCACGCTGAGTTTATTAATATGTCTCTTTTTGGTTCTGACCAGGTTGTTCTTGAAATGAAAAATTTCATCCTACAACAAAACAGCCAGACACTAAATAAACTTGCATTAGCAATGAGAAAAGACTTGTATGGAATTCGGACAAATCTGAAAGTCGACCAGTTTGAAATTAATTAAAAGTCTTCTTTGGCTTAAGTTTGAAGATAGTTATATATTAAAGTTTGAAAAGAAGGAGTAAGCATTATAGAAGTTTGAAGGTCTAAGCAGAGTCTCCCGCGTGTGCTGGTTTGAGGAGGGCTAGGGGACTCTGCGTTTTTTGCAACAGTTAAATTTCCCTACTTTACACCTTTAATGGCAGAGTTTTATTGGATTGAAAAACTAAAATTCCGCCGTTCCATTTTTATATTACAAATAGCTATACGGGTTAATTTGGAATAAAAATCATGAATAGTTTCATAGTGACTATAAAGCAAATCGATTGGCTTGATAAAGATAATCCTGAAGCAGAAATTTTGTTTGAAATAAATGGGAGGCAGCTTTGGGCTTTTTGCCATACCTTTGATTTTAAGGAGGGGGAAATAGCAGAAGTTAATTTTAGCTTTCTTGAAGAAGGAATATCAGAGTCTGCATTTTGGGGTGAAAATAAAGAGAACAAACGCGATATTGTAACATCAGAAAATAACAGGTGGCGCTATTACTGCTATGGCCAATTGAAAAGCATTCACCCTGTTATAATTGATTGTGGTGATATCACTTTTTCTTCCGGAAACTGGCTTAATGATGAAAGAGTGATAGGCAGTTACGTGTATTTCGTAATATCTCGACTTGATATATCAAGAGACTAAAAGTAAGCACGGTCATGCATAATTTTGTGGTTATGACTAAAAACAAATAATAGGATGGATTATTACTTAATGCAAGTATAACTAAATGGGCGCCAATAATTTTGGAAATTATAAATGTCCATGCTGATACTTTTATACTTTAAATGAAAAAGCAGATAATACATTTCAGATTTGTGCTGTATGCTTCTGGGAAGATGATGGTTTACAACTTCAAGAGCCTTATTATTAAGGCGGGGCAAATAGTCTTTGTTTAATTCTAGCAAGAGAGAACTTTAAATCTTATGGAGCAATAGAAAAAAGGTTCAAAGAGCAAGTTCGCCCACCTTTGGAAGATGAAAAGTAAAACAAGAATCAGGCCTGTCGGGACTATAACAATCTAAAAGAAGTTAACGGATTAGTCCTTTAATTATTTATATGGTAATCATAAAAAAAGAAATAGTGGAACAGCTGAGTAAGGAGCTGTCATTGCCTTATACAGGTATAGAACAAGATTGGGATATAGAAATGGCAAATTCCAATAGGATTAATGATTTTCTAAACTTTTATCATCAAAATGATTTGTCAGCAGATAAACGGGTAGCAGTAATGTCTCTTACACTTGTGTCTTATGAAGATTATTTAAACGAGTATGATTTAGATATTGATGATAGGTGGAACGAAATCAAATTAATTCTAGAGTCTAAAAGAATGATTTTTATTGACCTGATAGATTATTGGTCATTGAATAATGAAATAAGAGAAGATAATCTTTTTCGAATAACACCTTTTATGAGAAATGTATAATTGAGTTGATGCTTAAAACATTGCTTTTAGTGTTGCCGAACTTATTTAAAATGCAAAAAGCAATAGGCGAAACTACTTAATTTTTATGAAATAGATTTCACCAAAGCACTTTTATTAGCTTGATAATGCATTATGTTAATAGAAAATCAGAATATAGATATTCTAAGTCAGAAAGACATAAATGATTATACCTCAATGCATGTAATCAATTGCGTAATTAATACAATTGATTTGATAGGGGCATTTGAATTGAACATTCATTTGGTTGTAGAAAATTGCTTAATCAATAACCTGAAAATTCATTCCTGTTGGTTTGTGAATGGTTTTCTATTAAAAAATTGTATCCTCAAGAGCTACGTTGACTACCAAATGGGCGGACATAATGCTTATCCTGTAATTATTGATGGAAATGTTTTCTTAGAGTTTTTAAATTTCTTCGACTGTCAATTTGAAAATATCATAGAGATAAAAAACAATGTTTTTGTAAAAGGTACTAATCTTTTAGGCAATAAAGGGGAAGGATTTGAAAATAGTTTTGCTATGGGGTGGCTTGCTGAAAATAATGTGGGAGATATTGATTTAAATGAAGTAGAAGTCTAATTGTTCAGTATAGTTTAATAACTATTAAACTTATAGAAAGTCATTAATATGAATCAGATAGTTAATAATATTTTTATCAAAACCTATAAATTTAATTCGTCACGCGAAGCATCAACTTTTTTAAATAATCAAGTTACTGATAAAATTCTTTACTTGAATGGTACTTATGGAGATTATTACTACTGTTCTGTTGGCTACCATTCTTTAACAAGAGAAAAGAAATTTGTTTTAGCGTTTGATAGTGATTTTAGAGAAGACAATTTGAATTTATTGTTTTGGGATAACTCACTTGTATTAGATACAGGAAGGAGTATTTATTTTATAGATGAAAACTTGAATGTAAAAGCACAGATTGAGTTTTCAGGCTTATTAAATGGCTTGTATTTAATCAATGTTGAAAAATTACTTGTGTTAGGAGAAATCTTTTTGACAGTGATAAATTACGATGGTGTTGTTGTAATGGATGAATCATTTGACCGCATAGAACATTTTAATATTAAGGATAATGTATTGTCAATACAAACCAGTGAAGAAAACAAGGTTTTTCAATTAACATAAGCGCAAAAGACTTCGAATAGATGACCTTTGTGTTTATTCAAGATTGTTAAAAAGCGTTTGTTCATGATGAAAGTATTATTAATGGTAAAACTCTCATTCGGATATGAAAAGTAGAGTAGATTTTTTAAAGGATTTAGTTTTGCTTCGTAACAATATTGAGAGTTTAGAAAAAGATTTATATCTATTTGCCTGGGATAGTGAAATGCCATTTTACCCAATTAGCATTGAAGATTTTACTTGTGTTCTAAAAAGAGGTATTAATGATGAAATAGATTTTGAAACTTTAATTAGATGGGCTAATGCACTTGAATGTAGAGATGATTTAGAGTTTAACAACGAAGCAATGCAAGAATTTGTTTTTGAGTTGCCAAACCCGGAAATAAATGGGAAGATAACAAAAGAACGATTGCAGGAGGTAGTGTATAAATTGCAAGAATAAAGCTAACAATTTAGCTGAACATTCAATTTTCAGTTATTTTCAAAAACACCCCTTCAACAAGCGTTCAAAGAATCTCATACACTACAACTAATTAATAAACACTTATCCGAAACTGAAAAAAAACAACTGGTTTTGGTCAATGCTACTGTAGAGACAAGGCACTGCCTTGTCTCTACACACGATGGTCAACCATACTCTTACGAATGCGCCAAAATACCCAACCCAGTTTAGCTGGTTATTCAATCTTCAGTGTGTCAGATATTCTTAGAACATCATTGCTAACAAGCGTTCCAAGAACGCCACACACCCCAACTAAATAATACACACTTATCTGAAACTGAAAAAAAACAACTGGTTTTCGTCAATGCTACTGTAGAGACAAGGCATTGCCTTGTCTCTACACACGAATAGCACCCATACTCTTACGAACGCACCAACACACCCAACCTCATTTTCCCTCCACCCACCGTAGCATCACTCAATAAAAATGCGTAACTTTGGCTGTTTTAGCAGATAAAATCCCGAATAAAGTGGCACGTCCGTCAAAAGAAGAAACCGTAAAACAGCCAAAGGAGACTCCTCTCAACCGACAATACAATCAGATAAAGGCCAAGTACCCGGGGGCAGTGTTGCTGTTCCGCGTGGGTGATTTCTACGAGACTTTCGGCGAAGATGCCATCAAGGCCTCAAAAATTCTGGGCATTGTTTTAACGCGCCGCAACAACGGCGGTGCGCAGGAAGAACTGGCGGGTTTCCCGCATCACTCGCTGGATACCTACCTGCCCAAACTGGTGCGTGCAGGCGAGCGCGTAGCCATCTGCGACCAGCTCGAAGATCCCTCAGCCGCCAAGGGCATTGTGCGCCGCGGCGTTACCGAACTTGTAACACCCGGGGTTTCGTTTAATGATAACGTACTCAATACCCGCCAGAACAACTATCTGGCTTCTATACATTTCGCCCGTCCCGATTACTTCGGGGTGGCTTTTCTGGATGTTTCAACGGGCGAGTTCCTCACTACCGAAGGCAACACGGCCTATATCGATAAGCTGCTGCAAAGTTTTGCCCCGGCAGAAGTACTCTATTGCAAAAAGTACCGGCATGAGTTTCACGGCACCTTTGGCGATAAATTCAACGAGTTTTGTTTTGAAGACTGGGCCTACCAGTACGACTTCGCCTATAACCTGCTCATCAATCATTTTCGCACTGCTTCCCTCAAGGGCTTTGGTGTAGAAAACCTCACCGAAGGCATTGTGGCGGCAGGGGTAATTCTGCGGTATCTGTCAGACACTGAGCATAAGGAAATGGGGCATATCTCGCGCCTTACCCGCCTCGACGAAGATAAATATGTATGGCTCGACCGCTTCACTATCCGCAATCTGGAGCTGGTTTTTGCACAACATGAAGGCGGCGTACCGCTCATTCAGGTACTAGACCAGACCATCACGCCGATGGGTGCCAGGCTGCTCCGCAAGTGGCTGGTGCTGCCTTTGAAAGAAAAAAGCGTGATACAGGAACGCCTGGATACCGTTGAGTTTTTTGTGCAGCAAGATGAGGTAGCCGAAAACCTGACTACCCTGCTGAAACCCATTGGCGACCTGGAACGCCTGATTTCTAAAGTGGCCGTACGGCGGATTAGTCCGCGCGAGCTGGGGCAGTTGAAACGGGCGCTGGCACAGGTGCCGCCCATCAAAAAACTGCTGGAAGACGGCAGCCAGACATTTGATGTGCTGCAGAAATATGTAGCCCAGCTGACAGAATGCAAGTATCTGTTTGATAAAATAGACCGCGAATTGCGCGACGATGCCCCGATTGTTACCAATCTGGGTAATATGATTAAAACCGGAGTAGATGCCGAGCTGGACGAACTCCACAAGATTGCTTTTTCGGGCAAAGACTTCCTGATTGAAATCCAGAACCGTGAGGCGCAACGCACCGGGATTCCATCGCTCAAAATCTCTTATAACAAGGTATTCGGGTATTATCTGGAGGTATCAAACGCCCATAAGAACAAAGTGCCGGTTGAATGGATAAGAAAGCAGACACTGGTAAACGCCGAGCGGTATATAACTGAAGAACTGAAGATTTATGAAGATAAAATTCTGACGGCCGAGACCAGGATTTTTGAGATTGAGCAACGGATTTTTAATGCGTTGGTAGCCACTGCCGGCGAGTTTGTAGCACAAATACAACAAAATGCCCGGGTGATATCGGTGCTGGATGCCCTGGCTTCTTTTGCCAAAGTGGCACGCAAAAATAATTATTGCAAGCCAACAGTTACCGAAAACAAGGTGCTGAACATTAAAGAAGGCCGCCACGCCGTAATTGAGCAGCAACTGCCCCTGGGCGAAAGCTATGTGCCGAACGACCTGTTTCTGGACGACGAAACCCAGCAGATTATCATCATTACGGGGCCGAATATGGCCGGTAAATCAGCCCTGTTGCGGCAAACAGCCCTCATATCATTAATGGCACAGGTAGGCAGCTTTGTGCCTGCCGCCAGTGCCGAACTGGGCATTGTAGACAAGATTTTCACAAGGGTAGGGGCCAGCGACAACCTGTCGAGAGGCGAATCTACCTTTATGGTTGAAATGACCGAAACCGCCAGTATCCTGAATAACCTGAGCGACCGCAGCCTGATTATCATGGATGAGATCGGTCGCGGAACCAGCACTTATGACGGCGTGAGCATAGCCTGGAGCATTGCCGAATACCTGCACAACCACGCCAAAAGCAAGCCCTGGACACTCTTTGCCACGCATTACCATGAGCTGAACCAACTGGCGGATGATTTTCCACGTATCAAGAATTTCAACGTGGCTGTGAAACAGGTTGATAACAAAATGGTGTTTCTGCGCAAGCTGAAAGAAGGCGGCAGCGAACACAGCTTTGGTATCCACGTGGCGCAAATGGCCGGTATGCCACAATCGGTGGTTCTAAGAGCCAATGAAATATTGCATCATCTGGAAGAAGACCACATCAAAGAAAACAATAAGGAGAAAATCCAGCAGGCACCCAAAAATAATATCCAGCTTAGTTTCTTTGAACCACAAGACCCTAAACTGGAAGTCGTAAAGAAGAAATTACAGGCGCTGGACATAAACACGCTGTCGCCCATTGAAGCGCTTCTGAAACTGAACGAACTGGTGAAGCTATTGTAACGGCAGGTTTGTAGAGCCGTAATGCTTGCGGCTCATTGCCGAATCTGGTTACTTCTGAATCAGTTTTAACAGATTGTTTTGGAATTAAAATCCCGCCGGGATGATACATCTGGAGTAGGTGATTCGATTCGTGTGGTTGTATCTGAATGAGCTGTTGTAATGGAAGGTTTGTAGAGCCGAATTGCATACGGCTCATCGCCGAATCTGGATATTCCCGAAACAGTTTTAAGAGTTTTTTTTGGAATTAAAATCCCGCCGGGATGATACATCTGGAGTAAGTGATTCGATTCGTGTGGTTGTATCCCGTCAGGGATAGTATATTTAGTGTTTGAGAATTAATATATCGTCCCAACGGGACTTTGTTCACCGGAGAACATTATTTTCTACCGATATTTTATCCCTGACGGGATACTAATCTCCGGGAATGACCAGATTTATCCAGACAAATTCTCTTCTTCCCTCTATTATAAACATTGCTCATCGCCGAAACTGGTTACTTCTGAATCAGTTTTAAGAGGTTGTTTTGGAATTAAAATCCCGTAGGGATGGTATATTTGTAGTAAGTGATTCAATTCGTGTGGTTGTATCCCGTCAGGGATAGTATATTTAGTATTTGAGAATTAATATATCGTCCCAACGGGACTTTGTTCACCTGAGAACATTATTTTCTACCGATATATTTTCCCTGACGGGATACTAATCTCTGGAAAAGACCTGATTTTTAAACAAAATTCTACTCCATAAACAGGCCCCCGGATACGCACGCAGTGTGTCTCTACATGCCCTCTTTCAATAGCCGCAACTGTTCATTGGCGGAACTTTGCCAAATATTATTTCGTTTTTTAAATTTATATGAGGCTTGAAACCTCAAAAACTTTTATTAAATTTCACACAATTGTTAATTTAAACTCTTTCAACTATGGCATCATCATTCAACATTGCTTACCCCGGTACTTCTGCCGAGTTCGCTTCCGCTGCCGGAAATGCCATCACCGGTAAAGGTGGTGTTTTCAACGGAAACGACACCAAAGGTACGTTCAGTATTGACACACCCATAGGCGACGTAAAGGGCAGCTATCTGGTGCTCTCTGAGCCTGGCAGCCCCGAAACCCAGATTGAGGTAACTATTACCGATAAACCTTTTCTGGTTCCGATACGGAAAATCGAAAGCACCATTGCCTCTTTTCTTATGAAGTAATGGGTTCCGTTCTGTCTGATTGGCTGGCCGGGCACGGCTCTTTAAGCCTTATTCAACCAAACAATACCCCGCCAGCAAACGCACAGAAAACAAAAAACTCCCTCGCTTGGTCAGTGAGGGAGTTTTTTGTTGGCTCAGGTATTAGCCCAATCAGCTTATTTTAAGTTTTTGTCCGGCTTTTACGCTGTTAGAACGTAATCCGTTCAATTTTTTCAGCTTTTCTATCGAAATGCCACCATAACGTTGTGATATCTTCCAGAGGGTGTCTCCTCTTTGCACCACATGATACTTCGGCTTGGTGTTTTCAATATGGTTTCTGGTTTTTCTTTCGTGTTTAACAATGCGTTCCACCTCCGTTACTTCCTCGTTGTCGTCATCAAGAATCAAGAGGCGTTGGCCAGCCAGTATTTTAGACGACTTCAGGTGATTCCAAACCTTCAGGTCATACATTTCCACATTATACCTGGTGGCTATTCTGTTCAGCACTTCGCCCCGTTTCACTACGTGGTATCTTTTCTTTACTTTCTTAATCTTTCTTACCTCGTCTTCCTGGCGCTCAGGTTTCACATTCTCTTCTTCTTCACTTTCACTTTCTGCCTGGGCATAGCCGCTGTTGTTGCCCCCTATAATTACCACACCGGGTTCGGTTCTGGCTTCGTTAGACGCCAGCATCGTATTGCCTTGTTTTTTAGATGCCGCCTCCAGAATAGTATTTCGGTTGGCCTCAAAATAAGCATAGCTTTCAGCCGGAATCCTCAGGTCAAGCCCACGGCTCGATGCCGGTACGTGGTCTTTCAGCAGGTGTGGGTTCAATAACTGGATATCATCAAGGCTGATACCGCTGGCATTGCTGAATGCCTCTACATCTACATAGCCGTCTACGGTTATGGTCTGGAATTCTCTTGGGGCCATTCTTAACGAATCATCACCGGCAATGCCATATTCATCGGCATGGTGCATCATATACATAATGGCAGTAAACTGCGGTACATAAGTGCGGGTGTCGCGGTGCAGGTAGGGGTGAAGCTCCCAGTAGTTAGTAATGTTTCCGGCACGTCTGATCGCCCTTCTCAGGTTACCCGGCCCGGTGTTGTAAGAAGCAAGCACCAGTTCCCAATCGCCAAATATCTTATATAATTGTCTGAAATAGCGGCAGGCGGCATCAGTTGATTTCTCAAGGTCCATGCGTTCGTCTACATATTCATCAATTCTCAAGCCATGTTCGCGGCCGGTTGGTTTCATAAACTGCCACAAACCTACTGCCTTGGCTCTTGATACCGCCTTCGGATTCAGGGCCGATTCAATCATCGACAAATACTTCAGCTCGTCGGGCATTTCGTATTTAGCCAGATATTTCTCAAAAATCGGGAAATAGAAATCTTTTTTCTCCAGCATTCGCTTTGTAAAACTGGGCTTCTTGTAAATGAAGTATTCTACAAAACTTTGCACTGTGGCGTTGTACTCCAAAGGAATGGTCTTCTGCATTTTCTGAAACCCTTCGCGTACCTTTCTGGCATCGGCGCTTGGTATAAAGGCTTCTACAGGTTGCTCTTTGAGCGTGTCTTCAGACGATACCAATGTGGCTTCTTTTGGAATTACAGACTGGGCTTGAACGGTAAATGAGGCACAGCCAATAAAGCTCGCAATGACGAGGCACTTCTTGAGTAATGTCATAATTTCAATATCTTTTTACTACGGGATTTCAGCTTTTGTAATGGCACTAAGAAAGCAATGTTTGTCAAAAATAGAACACAACCGCTTGTTTGTCAAGGAATTGTAAAACTTTTTTTGATATTTTCAAATTTTTCTGAAAAAACAATAAGCATTTGGAAGCCGGTTTGGGGCAATTTTTATACCTTGAAACAACCATCGGGGTTTTCCGAAAACCTTGAAAAACAGTTGTTTTAAGCCAGGCACAGGGCTGTTCAAACCATTTTCAGGGGCTTACTGTTGCTGCAAAAATTTAGCGAAGGCCAGCATTTCACTTTCTTCAAAATTTTTGCCAAGCACCTGTATTCCAATCGGCAGGCCGTCAGAGCTTTGTCCGTTCGGAATCGAAACGCACGGATTCCCGATTACATTGGCCTGCACCGTAAAAATATCGGCCAGAAACATCTGCAATTGGTCTTCCGATTTTTCACCTATTTTAAAGGGCGGCGTTGGGGTAGTGGGCGAAATCAGAAAATCATAAGCCGACAGGATTTTGTCGGTCGACTCTTTTATTAAACGACGAACCCGCTGTGCTTTGGTATAATAGGCATCATAATAATCTGCACTTAATACAAAAGTGCCTAATATAATGCGCCTCCGAACCTCAGCCCCGAAGCCTGCTGCACGTGTTTTTTTGTAGAGACTTTCCAGATTGTCAACTTTGCTGCCTGCCCGGAAGCCATATTTCACGCCATCAAAACGCGACAGGTTCGAGCTGGCCTCGGCAGTTGTCAGTATATAATAAGTAGGTAGCAGATATTTTAGCAATGGGTAGTCTACAGCCTCTACCACATGGCCCTGGTCTTTTAACCAGTTTATGGTCTCAAAAGTTCGTTGTTTAACGTCTTCGTCCAGCCCTTCGCTTTCCAGCGCCTCACGCATGTAGGCAATGCGGTAGTGTTTTTTGGGGCTTAGTTGCTTGGTAAAAGCGGGTACAGGGCGGCTGGATACGGTGCTGTCGTACTCGTCTGCTCCGGCAATAATTTCAAGCAGAAGCGCGGCATCGTCTACATCTCTGGTAATGGGCCCCACGCAGTCGAATGACGACGCATACGCAATCAGTCCCCAGCGGGAAACCCGCGAGTAGGTAGGTTTTACACCAATAACGCCGCAGAAAGCAGCCGGCTGCCGAACAGAACCGCCGGTGTCTGAACCCAGCGAAGCCAGGCACATATCTGCCTGTACTGCCACCGCCGATGCCCCCGACGAGCCACCCGGCACACGTGTAGGGTCGGCATAGTTGCGTACCGGGCCAAACGCCGAGTTTTCGTTCGACGACCCCATCGCAAATTCGTCGCAGTTCTGGCGGCCTATAATAATTACGTCTTCGTCTATTACCCTTTGCACAGCCGTTGCCGTAAACTGCGACTCAAAGCCGTCCAGAATCCTGCTGGCTGCCTGTAAACCGTGGTCCTGGTAGGCCAGTACGTCTTTTACGCCTATTACCATTCCGGCCAGCCTGCCGGCGGTGTTGTTTTTTAGTTTTTCGTCTACCTCAGCGGCTTTTTTTAATGCCTCGCCGGCATACACTTCCAAAAAAACATTCAGATTTTTATTTTCCTCAATTCGTTCCAGATAATATTTCACCAACGCTACACAAGACGTCTCCTGTTTTCTGATTGCCTCCTGAATTTCTCTCAGTGAATTGTATTTCGCCATTTTATCGGTTTTTCTTTAAAAATCTGTTTTATTTGTTACTGAATTGGCAGTGCCTTGGTGTGCCATAACCAGTTTAAAATGGCTATGTGCTGTTTGAAACTGCAATTTCTTAAAAAACTTCCAGAATTAAAACCAAGTAATTGCCGAATATCGATTGCAGATTGTCGAATTGACTCTTTAAGGCGAACTTTCAGTACGTCGCAATCAGGAAACTTCGTATAAGGATTTATTGTTTTCGTATATATAAAATAATTGATTTATATTTTTGAAAATCCGATTGCTAGAAAATTTTGCCACGATGTACACAAAGTAGCTCAATGTTACACAATTTATTTTTACCACGGAGGTACGCCAAGTTTGGCACAGAGTTGCACAGAGTAAGGAGTATAATAGGAAATCTGTAGAAAAAAGAATAACAACTAAAGATTAATAGACCGCTAGCATCATTTCCTGTTTGAGCACGGTTAAAAATCAAACAAAAAAAACGGATTAAAAGAAATGAAATATCAGATTTTTAATTGTGCGAGTTAAATGATGCCTGCTTTTTGCGTTACTTTTTTCAGGCAAAAAAGTAACAACCCATAAACGATAAGTAAAGAAGTTTAATTTATAAACAAATCGCTGGATTATCCAGCTAAGAAAAGAGCACTACAACAAAATAATAATATGAAAGTAGAATTAGTAAGAGTGGATGATGCCTTTCATTTTGAGGCAACTGGCGTTTCGGGAGTAACCAACCACATTGATGCCAACGTGGAGATAGGCGGGCATAACGCCGGTGCCAGACCCATGGAGCTGCTGCTGATGGGCCTGGGTGGTTGCACTGCCATTGATGTAATACTGGTACTTAAAAAACAACGCCAGCTGATTGAAGACCTGCGGATAAGTGTAGAAGGCGAGCGTACACAGATTGAAGGTACAGAAATGAAGCCTTTCAGAAAAATTAATATTCATTACGCATTTAAGGGAACCATTGACACAGAAAAGATAGAAAGAGCCATCAAGTTATCAATGGAGAAATATTGCTCGGCCACAGCGCAGTTATCGCCCACTGCCGAAATAACGCATTCTTATTCTTTGAATGAGTAAGGTAAAACAGTAAACTTGTGTAGAGAGAGGGCATTGCCTTCTCTCTGCAATTTACCAATAATTCTTTTTCGCCCATGCCCTACAACGAAGCCGTTCTGAACAGAATCAGAGACATTCTTACAGAAAAACAGGTGAGTTTTACTGAAAAAACCATGTTCAGCGGGGTTTGTATCATGGTCGACGACAAGATGTGCTGTGCCACGCATACCAATAAAAAGACTGGTGAAGACGTGGTGCTCTGCCGCCTGAGCCCCGAAGATTTTGCCACAGCCATAGAAAACCCCGATTGCCTGCCGATGGACTTTAGCGGTAAGGCCATGAAAGGCTACGTGTACGTAACCGAGCGGGGTATCAGAACCCGAAAAGACCTTGAACACTGGCTGCAGCTTTGCCTCAATTACAACCCTTTGGCTAAAAAATCTAAATAGCAATGGAAAAACCGCTGATTGACCAGGAGTATCGCCTCGAAAAAATGGACGCCCCCGGTGGGTGGACATACGTTGAAATAAAAGAAATGGATGCCCCACGCAAAGGGCCTTTCGGCTGGGTGCGGGTAAGGGGTTCGGTTGACGGCTATGAGATACGCGGCTATAACCTGATGCCCATGGGGCAGGGGAGGTTGTTTTTTCCGGTGAAGGCTGAAATCAGAAAGAAAATCAAAAAACAACTCGGCGACACCGTAAGGGTTATTTTATATGCCGACAACCTGCCGACAGATGTGCCGGAAGAACTGGCCGACTGCCTGAAAGACGAACCCGGCCTGTATGAAAAATTCATGGGGTATTCTGAAGGCGAAAAAAAAGGTTTTATTGAGTGGATTTACTCTGCCAAAACCGACGAAACCCGGGCGGCAAGAATCGTAAAAACCATTGAAAAAGTGGCCAGCGGGCAGAAGTATCACCAGCAATAATGCCTGGGGCTGCCAATGTAACCTTGCTTACAGGCGCTGAATTCAAAAACAACCGTTCGGGCATCAGCCCATGCCTGCCGGCAGTCAAAATCTATTAACCTGCATTTTTTTCTTGTTTCTGCCGTTTGCTGCTCAATTATGCGCCTTTGCGCTTCTTCAACATCGCTGCCATGCCACAGGCTCACAAGCATGGTAAAATTATCCGGCTCAAAGCGCAAGTCAATCCATAATTCGGCTGGCGGTATTTCAAAATCTGTAGTACTCCATAATTCCTGAATCATTTTCAGTAAAATAATCTCCTGCTCGGGCCGTAGTGCAAACACCCGCCCTACCACCGTCATGCGGGTGTCGGTCAGGGTTGTATTCCTGATTTTATCGAGTTCATGTCTGATACCCGCCGTAAGGCTTTCAGCCGGGGCGGCAGCTTCTTCCAGTCGTCTCATCAGATTCCGCAGTTCCTGAATCGTCTGGGTTATCAGCCGGTTGGTATTCGTAAAAAGAAGAATGTGTTCATCGCCCGTGGGTTGGTCCTCCTCTGCCATATTGAGGTTAATCTGCGCCACAAAGAGCAGCTGGCAGGGGCTCTCATGCAATTCTTTTCTTAATTGATTCAGAAATTTATTCTGATGTGCCAATCGCTCTAATAATATAGCCTGTACCTGCTGCGCACGGGTTTCCAGTTTTTCAAGCGTATCTTTCCAGTGTTTTAGCTTAAGCACCAGTATCAGTGCAAAAATCAAGGCAAAACCCGTCAGGTAAACAAGTGTGGCTATATCTATTGTAAGCAGGATTACCTCCCTTTCCTGATTTTGGTCTGCCATGTCAACCTGTTAAAAAATAATAAGTTTTTGCTGCTTTTGGTGAAAATTAGCAGAGCAGTAGAATTGAAAGACAGCATCGGTTGTGGTGTCGGTGCGAGACACTCCTTTAGGTTTTAGGCTGCATACTGTTTACGGGTCAAAGCGTAAGCTAATCTAACAAAAAACTTAGAATAATAAAATAATTTATACAATTATTGCAAAAAAATGATAAAATATTCTTTTTCTCATTAACCAAATAGCGCCAAAAGTTGTTATTGCGTAAAACACCCCGGTTGCCTGTTACCTTTGCTGAAATGGCAAAACCATAAAACCCGTTTAGGGCATTGCAGAAACCGGTATATTTACCCACTATACCACAACAATTGATTTGCATGATGGAGAACAAAAAATTGAAGGCTTTTCTTCCGCTTTTTTACCTGGTCTGGTCAGACGACCTCCTGACCCAAAAAGAATTACAGACACTCAAAGACTTTATAGACAACCAGCCATGGCTTACAGCAACCGAGCAGCAATACCTGATGGCCCGGCTCAACATAGCTACACCACCCGGCAGGCAGCAACTGGCCAACTGGAAAACCGAAATTGAAGAGGCCTTGCAGGCATTGCCACAGGCCAAAGATATTTTTGATGTGTCGGTATGGTTGTCGGGTAATGATAAAGACGTGGCCGAACGGGAACCGGCCTTTATAACCCTTGAGCTGAACCTGGGCCTGGCCGGTGAAGAGGCCATCAGCCAGTTTAAAACAGCCGGTAAAACATTTACGTCTATACACCATACCACCCATAGTTTTGATACCCGCAAGCTAACCGAATTGCTCGATGGCAGCTATGCGCCTATCATCAATCGGGTAAAAGGGGTTATCAGCAGGCCTGAATTTGCCTACGAGACCTCAACAGATATTGAGGTGTACCGAGAAAAAGTGCTGCAATGGTGCAAAACACTGGCGGCCGAGAATCTGGGTAATATGGCCTACCCCAAAGAATATGGCGGGGGCAACAACATTGCCGACTACTTTGCCATTATGGAAACCCTAAGTTACCATGACCTCAGCCTGGTTATAAAATTCGGCGTGCAGTTTGGGCTTTGGGGCATGAGTGTGTATTCATTGGGTACCGAAAAACACTATAAAAAGTACCTGCAAAAAATAGGTACGCTCGAAATCCCCGGTTGCTTTGCCATGACAGAAACCAATCATGGCTCAAACGTGAAGGGCATTGAAACTACCGCTACTTATAACCACAGCACACGGAGTTTTACTATACATACGCCGCACCCCAAAGCACAAAAAGAATACATTGGCAACGCCGCCAGACATGGCCGCATGGCCACCGTTTTTGCCAAACTGATTATTGATGGCAAAGATTACGGCGTTAATGCTTTTGTGGTGCCATTGCGCGACGAAGCTGGCAACACCCTAAAGGGCATAACCATTGCCGACTGCGGCCCTAAAATGGGGCTGAACGGCGTAGATAACGGCACCATCAGTTTTGATAACGTGGTGATACCCAAAGACGATATGCTCGACCGCTTCGCTACCGTTAATGAAGATGGTTTGTTTGAAAGCCCGATTCCGAGCGACAACCGCCGGTTCTTTACCATGCTGGGCACGCTGGTCGGCGGGCGAATCGGCATTCCGCGTTCGGCGCTTGCGGCTTCTAAATCGGGGTTAAGCATTGCCATCAGATACGGCGACCAACGCAGGCAGTTTGGCCCCGAGGGCGGCTCTGAGGTGCCTATCCTGAACTACCGCATGCACCAGCGCAGGCTGATACCCCTGCTGGCCAAAACCTACGCCATGCACTTTGGCCTGCAATACCTTACCCATCGGTTTTTGCACAGAACCGAGGCTGATATGCAGGAGATAGAAGCGCTGGCCGCAGGTATGAAGTCGTACGTAACCTGGAGCACCCGCGATATTTTGCAGGAATGCCGCGAGGCCTGCGGTGGCAAAGGTTATTTGTCTGAAAACCGCATTGATGCCCTGAAAAACGATACCGAAATATATACTACCTTTGAGGGCGACAACACCGTATTGATGCAGCTGGTAGCCAAAAGCCGCCTGGCCGAGTTCAGAAAAACCTTTGAGCAGATGGATAGCATTGGTATGCTTAACTACGTGTATGAGCAAACCAAAACGGTAATAATGCAGAAAAACCCAATGGCTACCCGCAATACCGATGAGGCACATCTGCTAGACGACACCTTCCATAAAAATGCTTTTGAGTACCGCGAGAAGGTGATTCTGGCATCGGCGGCACGCCGCATGAAAAAGCTCATTGAAAGTGGGCTTGATGCCTACGATGCCTTTAATGTAGCCCAACACCAGATGCAGGATGTGGCGCGGGCGTATCTGGACAGGCTGATGCTGGAGCAGTTTCAGACGGCTGTAAATGGAGTAGAAGACGAAGGCCTGAAGGCGATTCTGACCAAACTGAAACAGTTATTTGCTTTGTCGGAAATTGAGCATAACAAAGGCTGGTATCTGGAAGAAGGCTACATGGAAGCCGCCAAAACAAAGGCCATCCGCAAGCTCGTGAACCAGTTATGCTGGGATATAAGAACCGATGCCGTACCACTGGTTGAGGCATTCAATATTCCTGACTCATGCCTGGCCGCGCCCATTGTGGTAGGTTAAGCCTTTATTGTGGCGCGAACATCCTGGTCGCAGCCATGTTTAGTTAGATGAAAATTTGGAGAGCGGCTGTCTTAAAGAGATTTTTGCCAGATAAAATTTTTGTGAATTTCTTTTAAGACACCCTCTCTCCATAATCACCGGTTAAATCAGCGTTACTTAAATTAACTCGTAGTGCATTTAAGAAGCATAGACCTCAAATTAGCACTAATCAAAGATTGTTGAATTTAATCAGTTAACCTTCCATTCAAACGGAATCCCATAGGGATGTTATATCAGTAGACGTAGATTTGGCTTATAGCTGTGTATCCCGTCAGGGATAATATATTTATTGTTGAGTACTTAATATATCGTCCCGATGGGACTTTATACTTGTATCAGCCATATTTTCTACCGATATATCATCCCTACGGGATACCCAATCTTTCAAAAAACTCAGAATCAATCTAAAAGCAATCCCAAACAAGTGCAGATTCATTTCTGCCTCAAAAGACTTGAAGATGTTGAACTGAATGGTTCAATCAAACCCTTTAGAATATTTATTGGCAGCTTATATTCTACGATTCAAAATGCACTACGGGTTTAAATTAATAATTTCATTACCTTTGCAAAAATTCTCAATAGCCGCAATCCCATGAAGCAGTATCAGGACCTACTCAAACATATTCTTGAAAACGGAACCAGAAAAACCGATCGTACCGGCACCGGTACTATCAGCGTTTTTGGTTATCAGATGCGGTTTAATCTGCAAGAGGGTTTTCCGTTGGTAACTACCAAAAAAGTACATACGCGGTCTATTATTCATGAGTTGTTGTGGTTTATCAGAGGCGAAACCAATATTGGATACCTGAAAGAAAACGGGGTATCTATCTGGGATGAATGGGCGGACGCCGATGGCAACCTGGGCCCCATTTACGGCAAGCAATGGCGCAGCTGGGCCACCGCCGACGGCAGCAGTATAGACCAGCTGAAAGAGGTAATCAATACCCTTAAAAAATCTCCTGATTCGCGCCGGATTATCGTTTCTGCCTGGAATGTCGGTGAGCTTTCGCAAATGGCTTTAATGCCCTGCCATGCCTTGTTTCAGTTTTATGTGGCCGATAACAAGCTGTCATGCCAGTTATACCAGCGCAGTGCCGATGTTTTTCTGGGTGTGCCTTTCAATATTGCTTCTTATGCCTTACTGACCATGATGATAGCGCAGGAGTGCGGGCTGGAAGCCCATGAGTTTATCTGGACAGGCGGCGATACCCACATTTACCTGAACCATCTGGAACAGGTTGAACTGCAACTATCGCGCGAGCCACGCAAACTACCCAAAATGTGGGTAAACCCCGAGGTGAAAAGCATTTTCGACTTTAAAATTGAAGACTTCCGCCTGGAAGAATATGACCCATACCCGGCCATTAAAGCGCCTGTGGCGGTTTAAAATCAAATATTTTTGTGGGCTATAAAGATTTGTTTCTGCCATCTGGCATGGCCTGTGGGCAGAAACAAATCTTTCTGCAAATACCCCGATACCTTTCTGCATGATACGGCAAAACAAAGCATAGCCTTATTGCAGTACAATTTCAATTGTTTTATCTTCTTTCAGCCAAAACAGGCTTTCTTTAAAATCTGGCGGGCCAAGCACAGCCTTTACGTTGTTCGACATCCCCCAGGGTTCTTTCGGTATGCCTATCAGGTTGGTATCAAGTTTCTGGTTGCCGTTTACGTCATGATACACCCGCACCGAATATTGCCCCGGGCTTAGGCCCAGTATATCTGCCATGGCCAGCTTGTTGCCTATGGGCACCATCATCCGGCTTTGGGGTTGCTGGCTGGCATTTACTACTTCCAGCATCAGTTTCCCCTTTGTGTTTTCAAAACCGCTTACTTTTACTTTTAAAACGGGTTGCTGTGCCAGCGCACTAAGGCTCAGCAACCACAGAAACAGCATTTTTTTCATCAGATTTTCAGAATTTGCTTTTAAACCAGAGCTATATTAACGAATGAAACAAGATAATTACAATCAGTTTCACAATTTATTATTTATTTTGAGTTTCAAAAAATCAGAACAGATACTCTATCCTAATACTACCTACGCGCATGGTTACTAACGAATACATAGTTGAAACACTTGAACTGACCGCAAAGTTAATGGAATTGCACGATGCCGACGAATTTCGGATAAGAGCTTATACCAACGCCGTTTATTACCTCGATAAATTTACCGGAGACCTCGCCGGTATGGACCTTGCCCAACTTACGCAGGTGCAGGGTGTGGGTAAAACCGTGGCAGGCAAAGTGCTTGAGATAGTAACTACCGGAACCCTGAAAGAGTTACAGGATTTGTTGACTAATACCCCCGAGGGCGTGATTGACATGTTCAAAATAAAGGGCATAGGGGTTAAGAAAATAAAAGTGCTATGGAAAGAAGTGGGCATAGACAACATCAATGATTTGCAGATAGCCTGCGAAAACGGCACCCTGGGCAAAGTAAAAGGCTTTGGCGGCAAAACGCAGGATTCTATACTGGATTCAATCGTTTTTTTGCAGAGCCAGGCAGGTAAACTGCGCATGGATAAGGCCGAAGCGCTGGCAGAAACCATTGCCGCAGAACTGAAAAAGTATTTCAGCAAGGCAGAGGTTTCCGGGCAGGTGCGCCGTAAAAACGAAATCGTTGATTCATTGCTGTTTCTGGTAACTGACGAAGCACCCAAAGCGCATGGTTTCTTTGCACATTTGCCTGAAAGTTTTGCTGAAAACCCCCGGATATCGTCGCCCTTTACCTGGCGCGGCAAATACCTGGATAACAAAATAGACCTCGAAATCAGGTTTGTGCCTGCCAGCCAGCTGGTGCAAAAGCAGTTTATATATTCGGCAGATATCAACCACCTGAAACATAAAAACGAGCAGGGCAAAACCCTGATGCAGATAAGCGCAGCGCAGGGTATCAGCACCGAAGAGGAGATTTACGAAAAATACGGCATACCTTACATCATACCCGAAATGCGCGAAGGCGCAGGCGAGTTTGAGTGGATAACTAACCACAAAAACGAAGACCTGATAAGCTGGCAGGGCCTGAAAGGCATTTTGCATAACCACTCTACGTACTCAGACGGCCGGCATTCGCTCGAGCAAATGGCGCGCTATTGTCAGGAACTGGGCTTTGAGTACCTCGGCATCGCCGACCACTCGCAGTCGGCGCAGTATGCATCGGGGCTGGGTGTGCATAAAGTAATGCAACAGCATACCGAAATTGAAGAACTGAACCAAAAACTGAATGCAGGTGGAGGTAAGCCATTTAAAATTCTGAAAGGCATTGAGTCGGATATTCTGGGAGATGGCTCACTGGATTACCCCGATGAGGTGCTGGCTACTTTTGATTTTGTGGTGGCGTCGGTCCACTCGAACCTGAACATGACAGAAGCACGCGCCACCGAACGCCTCCTGAAAGCCATTGAAAACCCATATACTACTATTCTGGGGCACCCGACGGGCAGGCTGCTGCTTTCAAGGCAAGGATACCCTATTGACTACAAGGTCGTTATCGACAGTTGCGCAGCGAACGGCGTGGTGATAGAAATCAACGCCAGCCCATACCGCCTTGATTTAGACTGGCGCTGGATACAATATGCCCTTGAAAAAGGCGTAATGCTGAGCATAAACCCCGATGCCCACGAAATGGATGGCTACATGGATATGCACTATGGCGTAGCAGTAGCCCGCAAAGGCGGCCTTACTACCGGCATGACCTTTAATGCCCTGAGCCTGGAGGAAATAGAAGCGTTTTTGGCGAAACGGAAAGAAAGGGTAAAATGAAAGTTGATTGGGTTTTTATAAACGCAGCGTCTCGCTTAGAAAAAATAATAAATAAAATTTCCGGAAAGTTAACAGCAGAAGCAATAAACATGATGGCTATGCAAAAAACCATTACTTTTCTGATGTTTGTCGGTGAGCAGTACGGTAAAGCCGAAGAGGCCATCAGGTTTTATGTATCCTTATTTAAGCATTCAGCACATAGAACATTATGAAACCGACGAACCGGGCGGACATAAAGGAAAAGTGAAACACGCCCCTTTACCTTAGCAGGGCAAACCTATATGGCCATAGACAGCAGCTTTGCGCACCAGTTCAGTTTTTCGCCAGCGGTGTCGGTCTATGTCAATTGTGAAACCGAAGAAGAAATAGATGCCCTTTACAGCAGCCTGTCAGGAGGCGGCATGACCATGATGCCCCTGGGCGAGTACCCCTTCAGCAAGAAATTCGCCTTCATTGCCGATAAATTTGGATTGAGTTGGCAGTTGAGTTGGGGTTTGGGGAATAAATGAATCAGTTTGCCCAGCGCAAAATTTTGAAATGTTGCATATTATTTAAAAAAAAATAGTTTATCACCTAATAAATTAAATATTTCCTATGACTATAAAAGAGGCAATACTAAAAAGTTTAGAAGAAATTGGAGGTTTGACAAATTATAATGACATAACAAATCATATTATTTTAAAGAATTATATAGATTTCAGAGATTCTAAAACACCTTCTTCAACGGTTTCAGCACAATTAGGAGATTTTATCAGAATTGGTGATTCGCGAGTAAAAAGAATTAAAAAGTCGGGATCCTATTTATATTATTTAACTAAAAATGAGCAATCAGTTGAAATTGAAATCCTTTCAGGAGACAATAAAGTAGTCCCTGATAAGATTGAAAATAAAGTAAAAACAAAAGCTTTTCAAGAAAGAGATTTACATAAGCTTTTAAGCAGTTATTTAAAGAATACAGAAATTTATTCTAAAACAATCTTCCACGAACAATCGAATGGAAATGATAATAATCAAATATGGACTCACCCGGATTTAGTTGGGATAAAGTTCTTAAATTTAAGAAGCAAGGCAAGTCAAAATTTCATTAAGGCAATTAATAAGGTAGATACTTTCAAACTTAGTTCGTATGAAATTAAGAAAGAAATAAATACTGATAGCGAACTAAAAAAAGCTTTTTTTCAGGCAGTTTCGAATTCAAGTTGGGCGAATTATGGATACTTAGTTGTTTTTGAATATAGTGATAGTTTGACTGAAGAAATGGCAAGATTAAATGAATCTTTTGGAATTGGTATAATTAAATTAGAATCAAACCCATATCAAAGCCGAGTTCTATTTACAGCCCGATACCACGATTTAGATTTTAAAACGATTGATAAACTTTGTAAAATAAATAGTGAATTTGAAAAATTTATAGAGCAGGCTGAAAAACTCTTGACAGCAGAGGAAAGATATTATAAGTCGACAGAAAAAGAACTTGATGAATTTTGTGATAAATATTTCATTAATGATTCTGAAATATATGAATATTGCCTAGATAGACGCATACCAATTGAAAAGCCAAAAGAAGAATAGAGCCAACACCAGTTTGGCTCAATTTCAATTGAGTCAGTGTGTCTGCCGTTCTTAGAACGGCAGTATCAGAACTTCAGCCTTCTACTTTAACCGCCATTGCAGCATACAATCATAAATCTCTTGTTTTTCATAAAGAAACTGAATACCATGCCCTTCGTTTTCCAGCCTTTTAAACGCAATATTTCCGTTGCAAGCCTTCAGGGCTTTTACAATGCGCTCGGTCTCGTTTATGTCAACAATAGTATCTGCCGTGCCATGATACGTATAAATGGGCTTTTCTTTCAGGTTTTGGCATAGTTGGCCCAGTTCATTTTCACCCACCCACCCACACAATGGCACCAGCGCTGCCAGCTTGCTGGCGTGGGCGGCTCCGGCCACAAAAGTACCATTGCCACCCAGGCTAATGCCTGTCAGGTACACACGGGTTGGGTCAATTCTGTATCGGGTTTTCAGTTCATCATACAGTGGGTCAAACCAGTTGTCGCTGCCCCAGCTTTTGCCATCAGGGCATTGTGGTGATGCAATTATAAAATCAAATTCTTTTCCCTGTGCAATCAGTTGCGGTATGCCGTAGCCTTTCAGTTTGTTGAGGTCGTTGCCCCTGTGCGAGCTTCCATGCAAATAGATAATAACCGGATATGGCACAGTTTTTTTGTTGTAGTCCTTGGGTAAGTACAATAAATATTTATACTTCTCATGGGGTTTGTCTGGCATTTGTGCCAGCAATGGCCCGGCCGCAAAAACCAAAAGATAACAGCATAAAAGCCGGAAATACAATAATGGAGCTCGAAAAACGCACATAGTAGCTTAATAATAATAAATTGATTATCAGTAATTTGTAAAACGCATGTAAGTATATATGCAAATTTGCAATTTTTATTTAATTTAATTACAAATTAGCCACGCCGCTTTAAAACCATTACCATTGAAATTAATTTTTTTTAATTTTATATTCAGCGTTATATTAGATTAATACAATAGCACAAGTATCTATAATCGACAGCTTTAATATGTTTTATCTACACAAGTTGCAGATTGGTCGCCTAATGAACGGTAGTCACTAAACTTTAAGTCTATTTGTTGCTCTAAATGATGTCAACGAAAAATAATCAATGAAGAAGCATCTATTTTTATTATCAATTGCGCTGCTGGTTTCGGTGGGCTTGTTTGCTCAGGGAGTAGAAGTTACCGGCAAAGTGCAGGAGGCCAAAACCAAAATTGCAGTGGTTGGCGCCAGCGTATTACTGATAAACCAGGCCGACAGCACCCAGCGAAAGGGTGTACAGGCTGATACCGCCGGTTTTTTCCGTTTCACGGGTGTGCAGGCAGGTGCCTACCTGTTGCGCGTTACCTCAATCGGGTATGACGACCTCCGCAATAAAATAACCGTAGGCACTACCAACAAAAACCTGGGTGTGCTGATAATGGGCGAAAACGCCCGCCAGCTAAGCGAGGTAATTGTGCGCGAAAAGCAGATAAGGGTAGAGCAAAAAGGCGATACTGTGCAGTTTAACGCCAATGCCTTTAAAACCAACCCCGATGCGTCGGCCGAAGACCTGGTGAAAAAAATGCCCGGCGTTACTATTGAAAACGGCGTGGTAAAAGCACAGGGCGAAGAAGTAAAAAAAGTAACGGTTGACGGACAGGAGTTTTTTGGCGACGATGCCACGCTGGCGCTAAAAAACCTGCCGGCCGAAATTATAGATAAAGTACAGGTGTTTGACCGCCTCAGCGAGCAAGCCCAGTTTACAGGCTTTGACGACGGTAACTCTGTTAAAACCATTAATATTACTACCCTGCAAGGCAAAAATAACGGCCAGTTTGGTAAGGTTTACGCTGGCTATGGCGAAAACGACCGCTATCAGTCGGGGGTGAGTATGAATCTCTTCAAAAAAGACCAGCGGCTAACCATCATTGGCCTGTCTAATAACATTAATCAGCAGAATTTTTCTAATCAGGATATCCTGGGTGTGCTTGGCTCGTCAGGTGGTGGTGGATTTGGCGGCGGTGCCGGTGGTTTTGCCGGTGGCGGCGGCGCCCGTCCAGGTGGTGGCGGAGGAGGTGGAGGCTTCGGCGGCGGCGGACGCCCCGGTGGTGGTGGCGGCGGTACTAACGCCGGAGACTTTATGGTTGGCCAGCAACCGGGTATTGCCCACACTACGTCTATCGGCCTTAATTACAGCGACAACCTCGGCAAAAAAGTAAAACTTAACACCAGCTACTTTTTCAACTCGGCTAAAAACAGCAACTCAGGCTCTGCCAACCGCGAGTACCTGGGTACTATTCCTCAGACATATACAGAAACCAACGGTTCTGAAAACGACAACCTGAACCACCGCGTTACGATGCGTCTGGAATACAACATCAACAAAAATAACTCTATTATATTTACACCGCGTATTAGCTGGCAGGATAACGACACCTACTCTATGCAGGATGGTAAAACCATGTTGCAGGGTGCCCTGCAAAACACCACCAGTACTACGCGTAACTCAAATAATAAAGGGTATAATTTATCGGGGGAGGTACTTTTCCGCCACCGGTTTACCAAAGAGGGCCGCACGTTCTCGTTAAGTCTGCAGGATAACCTGAGCGACAGAACAGGCCTGAGCAGTCAGTATTCGCTAAGCCGGTATTTTTCACCGAACGACACCACCCAGATAATTAATCAGCAAACGCGCTCTTATACGTACAGCAACCGGGTGTCGGCCATTGCAACCTATACCGAGCCGGTTGGTAAAACAGGCCAGATTCAGTTCGACCACAACATATCATACAACCTGAGTACATCTGACAGGCGTGTCAATGCTTTCGACGAAAAAAACGATACTTATTCTATTCTTAACCAGTCTTTAAGCTCGGTTTTTGATAACGATTACCTTACCAACCGTACTGGTGTAAGTTATCGTATCCGCAATCAGCAATCGTTTTTCACGGTTGGAGCGGCATATCAGAACGCCCAACTGGCCAGCGAGCAAACCTACCCAACGGCTCAGAACGTGAAGTACACTTTCAACAGTGTGTTGCCCAATGCTATGTTCAACTACCGTTTTCAGAACAAAGCCAACATCAGGGTGTTTTACCGTACCAGCACCAATGCGCCTTCGGTTAATCAGTTGCAGGATGTTATCAACAACAGCAACCCTACGCAGCTTTCAACCGGTAACCCTGACCTGAAACAAGACTACAGCCACTCGGTTTCTTTTCGTTTTGGTTCAACAAAGTCTAAAACAGCCCAGAGCTTCAATATATTTGGTAACTTCAGTTACTCAAACAATGCCATTGTGCAGTCAACCTTTATTGCTGATAAAGATTATCAACTGGCCGACGGCATCATTCTTTTCAGAGGGTCGCAGCTTACCAAGCCCGTTAATATGGATGGACTGCTGAATGTTCGCTCTTTTGTAAGTTATGGTTTACCGGTTTCGGCCATTAAATCAAACGTTAATTTCAATGCGGGGGTATCTTACCTTAAAAACCCCAACCTGATAAACAACGTGAAAAGCTTTACCAATAACTATGGCATTAACGGTGGTGTGGTAATAAGCAGCAGTATGAGCGAGAAGTTCGACTTCACGGTGTCTTATTCGCCCAGCTACAACATTGTGCGCAACAGCTTGCAGTCTAATCTGAACAGCAACTTCCTTACCCAGAACACCAACGCCAAAGTGAACTGGTTGTTTGGCAAAGGCTTTGTGTTACAAACCGAGGTGGTCAATCAGGCTTTCTCAGGTCTGGGTGCGGGCTACAACAGAAACTTTACCTTATGGAATGGCGGTTTGGGCTACAAATTCCTGAAAAAACAGGCAGCCGAACTCCGGTTTAATGTGTTTGATATTCTGAAACAAAACAACAGCATCAGCCGTAACGTATCAACGGCCTATGTAGAAGACGTAAGAAACATGGTGCTGGGCCGATATTATATGGTTACTTTCACTTACAACCTGCGTAACTTCAGATTGTAAACCGCGCCATAATCAGACACAACAAAGCCCTGCCGACAAAAATGAACGGCAGGGCTTTGTTGTTGTATTAATGGTTATGATACTCCAATTATTAAGTCTCGCATACAAATAAACCGCGCAACTTATGGTATAAAAGGGTACATACCCGCAAAAAAAACACCCCGATAACCAACCTGAAATCACAAAACAAAACAATTTATTCACTCATTCCCCGCAACACCACCCGCTAATTCAGCGGAACGCCATTCACTCATTCAGCGGAACGCCGCCCGCTAATTCAGCGGAACGCCGCCCGCTAATTCGCTAATTCACTAAATCACTCAATCACTAAATCACTCAATCACTAATTCGCTCATTCACTAATTCGCCATTCCTTACTCATAAAACGGCAAAAACTTAGGCGGCATTTCTTTCAGTTTCGGTGGTGTAGGGTTAATCTTCCGGCCGTTCAGTACAGTTTCATAATACTCAATATACTTGCGGGTTGTGTGTGCCATAGTAAAGTTATCTGCTACGTACTCCGAGCACCGTTTGTTGTCGTAGCTATCAACATCCGCCAGCGCCTCAATCAGCACCGATTTCTTGTCTGACAGCACGCCCATTCCGGCGGGTACCAGTTCTGGCAACGACCCATACGGCGTGCCAAACACAGGGCTGCCCATATACATGCTCTCAATAATAGCAATACCGAAAGGCTCATGCCACAAAACCGGAAACACCAAACCTTTTGAAGTACGCAGCAACTGGTTTTTTTCTTCGCCGCCTATCATGCCATAAAAACTAATGCTGGGGTAGGGGGTAAACCGGAAGCCCATTTTAATATTGAGCCTGGTGCCGCCCAGCACAGCCAGTTTGTTGCCACTGGCCCGGGCTATGCTAATGGCCCCTTTTACGTTTTTTACGCGCCAGGCAGCCTTGGCCAGAAAATGCAGATGCGTACGCGGCACCTTAAAATCTGGTTTACCGTATTCTTCCAGTTTCAGGCCGTTATACACAAAGGCGTCAGACCCATATCTTTCGGCATGATTCCTGGATACAAAAACGGTGTTTTCGTCGCACGCTTCAAAGTCGTTTTTGTTACCTTGTATCATTACAATATAAGGTTTCGACAACGGCTCTTTTGGTTTTTCGTAAAGATGCACAATGTCTGTTTCCTCAGGAATTTGCCTTGCCAGCGGTATTTCCGGGTTGTAATGTATAACCTTTGCAAAGCTGCTCTTTGTACCTTCGGGCGCAATAAATGTAACTTTATGGCCCATTTTTGTTAATTCTTCGCCTAACCACCAAATAATACGTTCAGTACCACCATATTTAGTCACAGGCAAAACAGAGTTACTCAAGATTGCTATATTCATTTAAACTTATGTTATGGATTTTCAGCAAAGATAAACTTAATATCATTGATATTGAAAACGAAAGATTAGGGTAGTGTTATTTGTTTGTCGGAATATTTTTTTTATATTAACAAAAACCAGTGTTTTAAATCAGTTTTTTCTGTTCGGGCTAACGGTAAATAAAAAATAAGGAAAATCTTTTAAATATAAATTCCCATGTCGTATATTTACGACATAATTCAAATCAAACCCCATGACATACGCCAAAACCAGTCTTTTTGATGTGCAGCAGCAGGAAATCGCCCAGATTGCCAAGGCTTTGTCGCACCCGGCGCGTGTGGCCATTATTCAGTTTCTGGCAAAAAAGCAGGTGTGTGTATCGGGCGATATCTCTAACGAACTGCCCCTGAGCCGCACCACGGTGTCGCAACACTTGCAGGAGCTGAAAGAGCTGGGCATAATTCAGGGCGAAGTAAGCGGGCAGCATGTTTGCTATTGTCTCGATATTCAGGTGGTAGCGCGAGTAAAAACGCTATTTCAATTGTTTTTCGAATCGGCTCTGGCTAATCCGCAGGCAGAGTGCTGTTAAAAATTTTTTGCACATATTTGTCGTATGTTTACATCATACACCATAAAACTTAATCAAACAATGACAAACACAGAACAAAACCTGAAACAACTGGTACAGGAGAAGTACAGCGAAATTGCCTTGCAGGATGCAGACCTGAACCGCGCCTCGTGTTGCGGAGCAGGCGGCTGCTCAACAGAGGTTTACAACATCATGGCCGACGATTATACGAATCTGAACGGCTACACCACCGATGCAGACCTGGGCCTGGGCTGTGGTTTGCCCACGCAGTTTGCCCGCATAAGCAAAGGCGACACCGTGGTTGACCTGGGCTCGGGTGCCGGAAACGACTGCTTTGTGGCGCGTGCCGAAACCGGAGAAACCGGCCGCGTAATTGGTATTGATTTTACACCGGCCATGATTGAAAAGGCGCGTATCAACGCCGCAAAGCTGAATTATACCAATGTGGAGTTCCGTCAGGGAGATATTGAGGATATTCCGTTGCGAGACAACCGCGCCGATGTGGTTGTGAGTAACTGTGTGCTTAACCTGGTACCCAACAAGGCGGCCGTTTTTGCTGAAATCAAGCGTATCCTGAAACCCGGCGGGCATTTTAGTATTTCAGACATTGTACTGACTGGCCACCTGCCCGAAAAACTGAAAGAGGCCGCCGAAATGTATGCCGGATGCGTAGCCGGGGCTATTCAGAAAGATGAGTACCTGCAAATGATTGCAGATTCGGGCTTTCAGAACATCGTAATTCAGAAAGAAAAGCCTATTATTGTGCCTGACGATATTCTGGCCAATTACCTGAGCCCGGCAGAAATTGCTGAGTTCAGAAACAGCACGTCGGGTATTTTCAGCATAACGGTTTATGCCGAAAAAGAGGGTCTCAATTGCTGCACTCCGGGGGCTGGGTGTTGTTAGTATCACGGATTGGTAATCCGTGTTTCGTACTACGGATTGATAATCCGTAGGGGGGCATATACAAAGCCCCCACATAATTTTTATCTTACCATAAAAACAAAACATTTGCGCAATGAAGAAAGTACTGGTGTTATGCACGGGTAACTCATGCCGTAGCCAGATAGCCCACGGATACCTGAATCAACTGGCAGCCGGGAAGGCCGAAATTTTCAGTGCAGGCGTAGAAACCCACGGGCTAAACCCGGGCGCCATAGCCACCATGCTTGAAGACGGCATCGATATCAGCGGGAATACCTCAAACAATGTTGATGAATACACCCATATTGATTTCGACTACGTAATTACTGTATGCGACAACGCCCTTGAACGTTGTCCGGTTTTTCCGGGAGCAGTGCGGCAGTTGCACCAGAATTTCCCGGATCCATCCAAATTTAAAGGCGCCTCAGAAGAAGAAAACAAGGCGGAGTTCCGCCGGGTACGTAATCTGATAAAAGAGTATCTTCAGAATTTTGTAGATAACAACCTTTAACAGGGTGCGCCTTCGTTGCTCGTACATTTACCCTAAAACGCACATTTTATGAAGTGGATAACCCGCGAAAAACCCAAAATAGACCGATTGGCCTGCCCCTGGCTTATCAGGAAATTTGTAGATACCCAGGCTGAGTTTATCTATGTGCCTTTTCATGAGGTAATTCCGAAGTCGGTCGAGCTAAATGCTATTCCTTTTGATATCCCGGGGGTAGAGTTTACGCATTACAATGACCGCTGTACTTTCGACTACATCGTCAGTAAATATAACATTCAGGATAAAGCCGTTGGTATTATGGCCGATATTGTAAGAGGCGCAGATACCGACAGATATGAATTAACTGATGAGTCTGCCGGGCTGATGGCCATTTCGGCGGGCCTTTCGTACAATATCTCTGACGACTACCAGCTGCTTGAGCAGGGCTATATAATTTATGATGCCCTTTACAGTTGGGCTACGCATCTGTATAAGCAAAAACACTTACAGAATAGTCCGTTTGAAGACATGCTGCACAAAGTGTATCAGAACCTGCTGAAAGAGACCGACAAAAAGAAAGTACCCGAATGGGTAAAAGAACTGAAACACATTATTCAGGACCAGATTGATGCGCAGTTTAGTTTCGACCTCCGCAAAATATCAGAAGAGCTGGCCATTAATCCATCCTATCTCTCCCGCGAATTTTCAAAATATTTTGATGACCTCAACTTTGGCGAGTATATACGCAAACGGCGTATCGAAAAAGCCATAGACCTGATGCAACAAACCGACTACACCCTTACTGAAATTGCCTATCTGACGGGCTTTTCAGACCAGAGCCATTTTACAAGGTCGTTCAGGCAGCATACGGGTAAAAATCCGCTATCGTTCAGAAATAATCTTCGTAAAGGTAAACCAGATACAAATAGGTAAAAAGCGTGCAATTTCTGTAATGCTGCGGTAACTAGTTTTGTGCCACATCAAAACAAAAACAATGGCATTGAAACATTACCTGGCAACCTTATTTTTATGGTGTAGCATTCTTACTTTCGGGCAAAACAAACCACCAGAGCCAACGTATCCGCGTGTTACTGGTTATGTAGGGGTTATTCATCCGGTTATTACTTTCAGCAGGCAGAATACCCTTAACTTTAAAGACAGCTATGTGGTGGGTTTCCCGGTAGGTCTCAATCTCTGGAAAACCCCCAAAGCAGGTTTTTCGCTTGAAATCGTCCCCCTTATCTTATCCGAAAAAGGCATCAGCCGGGTAAGCAATCTGCTTATTCATCCTGGTGTGCTGGTTGCGCTGGGCAAAGGTTATACTTTTGCCGGCCGGGCAGCTTTTGAAACCTCCGGCCGCTATGGGCTTACACCCGTACTTAATAAGGTAGTAAAGAAAAACAAGCATTCGGGCTATTACATCGCATTACCGTTGCCATTGCGTTTTGGTAATGGCCGCCCTGCATCTTTTACCCTTGGGTTTCAGTTTGGTATGAACTTTTAATGCATGCCCACCAGTAAATAACAAAAAAGGTAACCTAAAAGGCTACCTTTTCTTATTGAACAATTCTCTTACCACTCTCTGTTACTTCAAAACCAATTCCTCTCGTTCAATATCCTGCGCTTGCTTGTTGGCTTCTTTATAGCCGTTTGAAGTAAGCAAATTCTTTTGTTTATAGTTTCGGTGCCTGTTACCCAGTGTTACATCAAAAACAACTTTGTTGGCTTTAGGGGCACCTGAATGTGCTTTATAATTGCGGTGATTATCCAACGGGTTGGTTGAGTAATCGTTTGAAATCGCAATCCTGCTCGATTCGGCCTGCTTACTTTTTTTGGCCAGCAGCATATTCTGCTGTTTATAGTTAACCGGCTGCGAAGCCTTACTTTGCGCGTATGCGGTAGATGCAACGGCCAAAGCCGCCAACACCACCAGGGTGCTTATTTTAGTTCTCATTTTTTTTCGAATAATTTTTGTTTGTACTACCTATATAACGGGTATAAGTACTCAAAAGTTGCAGAAAAAATGAGTATTAATATTTTTTTAAGGTGAGTATTTGTACTTACATACCTGATGGGTGAAGCGTTTCGGCCCGCGGCTAGAATGCCAAAAGATTTTTTGCAGAACCAGGTGTTGCAAAGATACAAGGTAAGCCTGAAAAAAACGAAGCCACCCCCGCTTTTTTGCTTCAAAACCTACCCCAAAAAAGCCACTAGATTTTTTTAAAAAAACTCTTCGCAGGTCTTTTGAGGCTGACTATAAATTTCTGTACCTTTGGTAAGCTCAAAAAAAATCGTGCTATTTATCCTAAAAAATCACTCTTAACAGCAGGAAGAAAAAAATGAAAAACCTTTCACAAACACTCTTATTATTACTACTACAGGTATTTGTTTTTAGTACCCAGGCCCAAAAAAACAAGGCATTTAAACCCAAAGAAGTGTATCAGTCGAAAGACCTGATCATTACCCAGATTGCCGATAATTCTTTCCTGCATGTATCGTATCACCAAACCAACGACTTCGGCAATGTGCCTTGTAACGGGCTGGTGGTCAGAAACGGCCATGAGGTTATTATTTTTGACACACCCACTAAAGACAAAAGCGCCGAAGAACTCATAAAATGGGTTACAGAAACGCTACATTGCCAGATAAAAGCGGTTATTCCTACCCATTTTCATACCGACTGCCTCGGTGGGCTCAATGCGTTTCATCAACATAACATTCCGTCTTATGCCAGTTTTAAGACAATTGAGCTGGCAAAGGAAGACAAAATGCCTGTGCCACAAAACGGCTTTAAAGACCTGCTGACCCTGAAAATTGGCAAAAAACAGGCAACAGCCAGGTTCTTTGGCGAAGGCCATACCAAAGACAACGTAGTAGGTTACTTTGCGCCAGACGACGTCATGTTTGGCGGTTGCCTCATTAAAGAAATAGATGCTACCAAAGGTTATCTGGGCGACGCCAACCTGGCCGAATGGTCGGCCACGGTTGAAAAAGTAAAAGCCGCTTACCCGAAAGCAAAAATTGTGATACCCGGGCATGGCGAATATGGAAATCAGTCATTGCTTGACTACACCATTCAATTGTTTAAGTAGCACCCCAATATGTGTTTTTTAGGCATAATCTGCTCATAGTATTTTACCACCCGCCCGGCTTACTTTTAGGTATAAAGTAGTCCGGGTGTTTTTTTGGTGGCTGTGTAATAAAATATTGTTGCTTCATGCCCAATAAAACAAGTTCTGTTAAGAATAATTAAAACTGTTTCTTAATTTTGGAAACTTAAAAAATGAAAACTCAATGACACAAAAGAAAGCCACGATTCCGGTTTGTGCCGTTTTTGATATTGGTAAAACAAATAAAAAGTTACTCGTTTTCGACCAGAATTATCAGATTCTACACGAAGAACAGGTGCAGCTTGATGAGTCGCTCGATGACGACGGCTTTCCGTCAGACGACCTCCTGCAACTCACCAACTGGATTAAAAACAGCTTTCAAGTCCTGTCAGAAAACCCCAACTATGATATCAGGGCCCTTAATTTCTCGGCCTATGGTGCAAGCCTGGTACACCTTGACGGCAACGGAAAACCCCTGGCGGCCTTATACAATTACCTGAAAACCCTGCCTAAAACACTTCGTAATGATTTTGTAGAAAAATACGGTAGCGATATCTACCGCCAAACTGCTTCGCCAGACCTCGGCATGCTCAATTCGGCTATGCAGTTGTATTGGCTCAAAAACCAGAAGCCTTCGCTTTTTCATCTCATTCGTCATTCATTACATCTGCCACAGTATTGTAGCTTTTTGTTTACCGGCCAGCCCCTTTCCGAAATCACCAGCGTGGGTTGCCATACCCTGCTTTGGGATTACGAAAAACACAATTACCACGCCTGGGTAGAGGCAGAGCACTTGCACTCGGTGCAGCAAAAACCTATGCTTACTAATGAGGTAGTGGTAGATACCGCCACAGGCCGGGCTATAGGCATAGGCGTGCACGATAGTTCGTCGGCATTGGTGCCGTACCTGCGTACTTTTGACGAAGAGTTTGTGCTGCTGTCAACCGGTACCTGGGCCATCAGCCTTAATCCGTTCAACCAAGAGCCGCTTACCACTGCCGAAATGGCCAAAGATTGTCTGTCTTACCTGAACTATGAGGGCAAACCGGTGAAGGCATCCAGAATTTTTGCGGGCAATGAGCATGAACGGCAGGTGAAACACCTGGCCGATTATTTCAATGTAAATGTTAATTATTATAAAGAGGTAAGGTTTGATACCAACCTGATTATGCACCTCCGCAAAAAATACAAACAGGCCACCCCCGAAACAGCCGACGTAACGCTAGACAGCCCCTTTGTAGAACGCAACATTAACCTCTTTAAATCGTACGAAGAAGCCTACCACCAGTTTATGCTAGACCTGGTGGCGCAGCAGATAGCCTCTTTACGCCTTACCATAGGCCGTAAGGGGGTACGCAAGATTTTTGTAGAAGGCGGTTTCTCTAAAAACGAAATATTTATGAATCTGCTGGCCGATGCATTTTTTCACAAGCAGGTATTTGCCTCAGAAATTGCGCAGGCATCGGCATTAGGCGCTGCGCTGGTTATTCATGAACACTGGAACTCCCAACCCATACCCGAGCAGATTATTCGTTTAAAGCGATATTATTAAAATTACCGCAATGTATTTAGAATCGGGGTATTTAAACTGCCAATAAATGAAGAGATTGGGTTGAACCATTCAGTTCAGCATCTTCAAGTGTTTTGGTACAAAACTGAATCTCAACCTGTTTCTCAAATCATTCAAAAAGTATTACAGGTGGCTTGGCCACCCCGGGTATTTTACTAAAAAATCAGGAAATGCCCAACCCTCTCTAAAAAAAAGGAGGGAAAACAAAAAAGAATCGAACATAAAAATGAAAGCATTAACCTTACAGGAAGCAGGAAAGTTTGAGTACCAATTGGTGAGCGAGCCTGCTCCCTTACAACCACACGAGGCCCTTGTAAAAGTACACCGCATAGGTATTTGCGGCACAGATTACCACGCTTATCGCGGTCGGCAGCCTTTTTTCTCTTATCCACGCATTTTGGGCCATGAGCTGGGTGTTGAAGTGATAGAAACCGGCACTGCTGTAACCAACGTTAAACCCGGCGACCGCTGCGCCGTTGAGCCTTACCTGCACTGCGGGCATTGCCAGTCTTGCCGTAACGGCAAAACCAATTGCTGCGAAAACCTGCAGGTGCTGGGCGTGCATACCGACGGCGGCATGACAGAATACCTGAAACTGCCTGCCGGCAAACTTTATGCCTCGGCTCGACTGAACTTTGAGCAACTGGCCCTGGTTGAAACCCTGGGCATTGGCTGCCATGCCGTTAACCGTTCAGGTATTACCGCGGCCGACAAAGTGCTGGTAATAGGGGCGGGGCCCATAGGGCTGGCCTGTTTGCAGTTTGCCAAAATTAAAGGTGCAAAAGTGGTGATGCTGGACGTAAACGAGGCCCGCCTGAATTTTGCCAGCAATACCATGCAGGCTGATGCCACCGTAGTGGCCTCAGACAACAGCCTGGAGGCCATTAAAGCGCACTTGGATGGCGATATGCCCACGGCCATTTTTGATGCCACCGGCAACCCCGGCTCTATGATGCGTACCTTTGAAATGGCGGCTTTTGGCGGCAAAATTATATTTGTAGGCTTGTTTCAGGGAGACATGACTTTCTTTGACCCGCTTTTCCACCGGCGAGAACTCACCATTTTTGCCAGCAGAAATGCCCTGCCGGAAGATTTTAATAATATCATTCACTGGATGGAAGAAGGCCGCATTGATACCAACGCCTGGATAACCCACCGCGTGGCCTTTGCAGACGTGGCCGATAGTTTTGAACACCTGCTGCAGTCGGGGCATGAACTGGTAAAGGCCGTGATAACGCTATAAAAGCTAATGAAAAAATAAAAAGTTCCTTAAGTACAATATTTTTTTCATTTAAGCGTTAGATTAATAGATTCTTCAGGGGAAAGTTAGTACCTTGTGAAAGGACTACCTAACCCCATTAAACCCCTTTAATGAAACCTTCAAAATACAACAGAGTGAAATTCCTCAATAAGGATAAATCGCTCTTTTTTTCAGTTCTGCGTTCAAAAGTAGATAGTTATTTCCACGAAAATCAGATTCAGAAAACAGGCGGACAAAAAATAATGGTAAAGGCAATATGTATGTTGTCTCTTTACCTGGGTTCTTTTGCGCTTATTTTAAGTGGGCAATGTACCTTATGGCAAATGTGGCTGCTTACCATACTGATGGGTGTGGGTGTAGCCGGAGTAGGTATGTCTGTAATGCACGACGCCATTCATGGCTCGTTTTCAGAGCATCACTGGATCAACCGCCTCTTTGGTGCCTCTTTGTACCTGCTTGGGGGTAATGTTTACAACTGGGAGATACAACACAACCGCCTGCATCATACGTTTACCAATATTCATGAGGTAGACGAAGACATCACCGGCAAGTTTCTGCTGCGGTTATCGTGCAGCGACAAACTCAAACGCATACACAGATTTCAGCATATTTATGCTTTCTTTTTATATAGCCTCATGACCTTGTCTTTTCTCTGGAAAGACTTCAAAGAAATTGCTTTATATAACGAGATGTCTAAAACCGGGCTGGTTAAGTCGTACCCGCGCAAGGAGATTTTCCGCCTGCTTATTGGCAAAGTGGCTTATATTCTGGTAATTGGTGTTTTGCCGATGGTGGTTTTAAATTTGAGCTTTGGCCAGTGGCTGATTGGTTT
Organism: Emticicia sp. 21SJ11W-3; assembly: GCF_024138715.1. Lineage (GTDB taxonomy): Bacteria > Bacteroidota > Bacteroidia > Cytophagales > Spirosomataceae > Emticicia > Emticicia fluvialis. The sequence continues at coordinate 2,974,717 of NZ_CP092074.1, read as the reverse complement.
CATGACTATGCACGCCATAGCAGGGCTTATACTGAGCACCATTTTTCAGCTGGCGCACGTGGTAGAAGGCGCACACCAGCCATCGCCCGACGAAAAAGGTAATATCGAAAACTCATGGGCTATTCATCAGCTCAATACCACTTCTAACTTTGCCAGCAGAAATTACCTGTTATCATGGTATATCGGCGGGCTCGACTACCAGATTGAACATCATCTTTTTCCGCATATATCGCACGTGCATTACCGATACATTTCGCCTATTGTACGCAGCACCGCCGAAGAATACGGCATACTCTATAACGATAAAGCATCATTCATTAACGGCCTCGACTCACACATCAGAATGCTGAAGCATCTTGGGAAGTTAACCAATTAGTGAATGAGTGATTTAGTGAATTAGTGATTTAGTGATTTAGTGAATGAGTGATTTAGCGGCCGCTAAATCACTCATTCACTAATTCCCCGCAATTATAGAAATTCATTTACACAATCACTAATTCGCTCAATCAGCGGAACGCCGCCCGCTCATTCACTAATTCACTCAATCGCTCATTCACAAAAGCGTCGCCCGCTCATTCACTCAATCACTCAATCACTAATTCACTCATTCACAAAAGCGCCGCCCGCTCATTCACTAATTCACTCAATCGCTCATTCACTCATTCACAAAAGCGTCGCCCGCTCATTCACTCAATCACTCAATCACTAATTCACTCAATCAGCGGAACGCCGCCCGCTCATTCACAAAAGCGTCGCCGGGTCCAGCAGGTTATTTTTGATGGCAAAAACAACAAGCCCGGCCGTGTTTCTGACACCCGTTTTTTCAAGCAGATTATTCCGGTGGCCGTCAACGGTTCGGATACTGATAAATAATTTCTCGGCAATTTCCTGCGCGGTGTACTGGCGGCAGATGAGGTCAAGTACTTCCAGTTCGCGCTGCGTTAACGTAGATGGTATGTTTTGTGGTATCAGCAGCCGGGGTTTCTTGCCTGTCAGGCGGTCTTTCATGGTTTTCAGAAAAACCTCATTGAAATAAAAACCCTTCTCAATAACCGTTACAATGGCTTTTTCTACTTCGGCAGGCTCAACATTCTTAAACAGATAACCATTAATACCCAGCTCCATGAGGTGCGCCACAAAGCGGTCATCGCTATGCACTGATAACACAATAATCCTGATATCCGGGTAGTCGGAGTGCAGAATCCTGGTGGTTTCAATGCCGTTCAGTTCGGGCATTGACAAATCAAGCAACACAATATCGGGCTTTACCTCAGCAGTTTTAATGGCATCAAGTAAAGTCTTGCCGTTGTCGGCTTCTAAAATAATCTCCATTTTATCCAGATTATTAATGATGGCGGCCATCCCTTTTCTGAATAAAATCTGGTCATCTGCAATAGCAATTTTAATCATCTTCATAAGTATAGTATAGCAAACCTATACAGGTACTGGTTGACAAAGTTCAATTTGTATATAATCAGTAGCAGGTTGAAGACTGATATTAGGTACGTAAATACCTACAAATCCGGAATTTCAATATCCACTCTCAGGCCGGCACCGGGAGATGTCTCAAACCTGGTCTGGCCGTTAAGCAGCCGGGTTCGGGCCTCTATATTTTTAAGACCAAGGCTTCTTTTCTGATACGCTTCTACAAAATCAAAGCCCCTGCCGTTGTCGGCATATTTAATGGATAGAAATGCATTTTCTTTCCTTATCGTTAGCGTTAGTTCTGTGGCTTCAGCGTGCTTTACAGCATTATTCAGTAACTCTTGTAAGAGTCTGTAAACGGCCAGGCTTTGGGTATTGCCCGGTTGTTCGGGTATTTCTACAGTCAGATTGATGTCAATTCCGGCAACGGCCATTACTTTTTCGCAAAGGCTTTCAATGGCATAAGGCAGGCCAAACTCTTCCAGCCCTTGTGGCAGCAGGTCGTTTGATATCCGCCTTACGTTGTCTATGATGTTATCTATCAGCTGTTTGTAGTCTAATGTGGTTAGTTGTGGCCTGGTGGGTAGCTCATTAACCATCAGCCGCATCACAGACAAAGACGCGCCCACCTCGTCGTGCAGGTCGCGGGCCAGCCTTTTGCGTTCTTGCTCAATGGCATCCATAGCGCCAAAAAACAGCTCGCGCTGATGCTTGGCTTCTGCTTCCTGAATACGAATGCGGTGTTCAAGCATCCGGCGTTGGTAAAGCACCATAAAAATTACAATACCGCAGGCCATCATTAAAAGCATCAGTGTACCACCAATTATCATCACATACATATCTAGTGGGGCTCCTGTTGTTGCGGGCTGTACCATAAACCAATAGCAATAAATATATAGGTCAAACCCAACAGGCAGGCATGAATTGCCCACGATAACATACTCAGGCGGAGGTCCATCCTCAATAGCAAATTTCCGAGTACAAATAAAAACAGACTCCCTGCAAAGTAAAACAGAAATCCGGCATTAATCCAAAATAAAGGAGATTTTTCTATATAAATAATCTCTAGCGTTTGAATCATCTTATAATAGGTTGCCAGGGCAAAAAATACAAAAATGATGCTTTCAAGCCCACGCGGGTAAGTATTGAACCCTGTAAGTGGTTGCACGTATATAAAATTGAGCACAGCAAGCACTGTAAAAAGCGCAATAGCCACATAAAAAACACCCTCTGGTATAAAATTTTGCAGATAGGTTTTATAGAACCAGCTGATAATGGCAAACTCAATGATGGTATAGAAATGCAGAAACGGCAGGTTGTTATTTAACAATTCAGCAGTAACGATTGACACCACCTCAGAAAAAAGCGCAAAGCATAAATAAACAGCTATGGCCTTCAGCTCTTTTGTCAGGTGTTTTTTTCTATACACAGCAATGGCAACCGGAAAAAGCAATACAACTGAAACATACGTTACCAGCCAAGTTGTAATTTTTACAAGCATCGGGTGTCTTTTTTAATAGTCAATTATATAACCCGGCGTCAGGCTGACAGCCCTGCCGGGTACATATTTTCAGAAAAAGGAGTTCTGGGGGGCTTACCTGTAAGCGCCACAACAAATGTAGCCCTTTTTTAAGGGGTTGCATACCCGTAAAAATACCTGTTTTATAGGTGTTATGGCAAATACGTAAAACTACGCAAGCGCAAAACAGGTATTTTTACCCGTAAATTATTTTAAAATTATGCCCATTTTTGCATGTTGGTTTTCCGGTACGCCTATTGTTATTTTGTGAGTCTTAATCAGGGTTGCTAAATCAGCAGCACAATGCTCTGCAAAAGATAGCCGGTAAAGCACGCATCAGATATTAATCCATATCAACGCACCACATTAAAAATATATTAGGGTTTGGCCTAACTAAGTCAGTAAATGTCTGCTTATCATTAGCGGCACATTTCTTCTTTTTATTTCTCTACCTTTATTTATTTGGTTTACCTGCGCCGTACTAATTCTGATTTATTATTTATCTTTGCGCCCTGTCTTATTTTAACCTTAACAGGTACCACCTGATTTGCAGCCATGAGCGCCATTTTTGGAATCATCTTTACGTCTCCACCAGAATCTGATGCAGCCTTTGCAGCTATGCAACAAGCCATGGCACACAGGGCCAAAGACGGTAAAGGTACATATCATGATACCCGGGCGTTTTTAGCCACATACCAGCTTATTACGTCTGTGAGGCAGCATAACGAGCTATTGCCGTATCAGGAAGATGAATATGTAATTACCTGCGACAGCCGCCTTGACAACCAGAGCAACATCATAAGCCTGCTGGGCCTGCCCCATAAAAACCATGAAATAGCCGACGCCTGCCTGATACTGAAGCTATACCGTAAATATGGCAGCAACTGTACCGATTACCTGGATGGTGAGTTTGCCTTTGTAATCTGGAACAAAGAAACCAGAACCATCTTTGCAGCCACCGACCACATGGGTTTCAGGTCTTTTTATTACTATTACAACGGGCAGGCGTTTGTGTTTGCCAGCGAGATAAAAGGTATAACAGCCGCAAACCAGACCCCGAAAAGATTTGACAGGAACAATACCGTAAATAAGTTTATGGTTAATTTTGATGGCGGTACTTACGATGCCGACATCAAACAACTGCCTGCGGCTACCCGTCTTACCTGGCAGTGTAATGAGCCACATTCTATTGGGCTTTACAATTACTGGCAGCTTAAAAAGCAGGGCAGGTATGCCTTTACTAACGATAATGACTGGGCAGCCTGCATGAGAGAACTCATTATCAATGCCGTTAACAAAAGGCTGGATACCGACAAGCCCGTGGGGATTTCGTTAAGCGGCGGGCTAGACTCCTCATTTCTGGCTGGTATTCTGGCCACAGAGCTGCAAAAAAAGAATAAGCCATTATATACTATTTCTAACGTATTAAGCCCCGATTACACAGGAACCCAAAAAGACGAACGCTATTATATGGAACTAATGGGTAAAAAGTATCCTAATATTCAGCAGGAGTTTATTGATTTTTCAGACGGTTCGGGGCCTTTCACTAATCTGGTCGATACATTTGAACGCCTCGAAGTGTTGGCCTATCCTTTTATTTATACAGATAAACGCCTGTTTGAAACCGCAAGCCAAAAAGGAATAGGTTTGTTTTTTAATGGTTTTGGCGGAGACTTCGCCATGTCTTACAAAGGTGATGGCCTGATATATGACCAGCTTAAAGCGGGTCAATTACGTGCGGCATTTAAATCTTTAGCCTTTATAGCCGCCGATAACAAAATATCATTTCTTCAGGCTTTCAGGACATGCATACTGGATAACTCTTTTGCCAGAAAACTGTACGAACCCATTCTTCCTTACCTTCGGCTAGAGAGGCAGGCTTTGCTAAGTAAAGAACTGGCACCTCTGGCAGCCGGAAAAGTAGCCTTCGGCGCAACAGCGTCAGTTAAAAAAAGGCTGGCCGCCATTATTAATACTGGTACCTTGGGTGGGATGCTTTTTAGTACGCAAAAAAAACTAAGTGCCTCTTACGGTATAGAAAGCACGGTTCCGTTGCTTGATAAAAACCTGATGGAGTTTTTTATGGATATTCCGCCAGAGCAGTTTCTGGTAAATAACTGGCAGCGGTCTTTAATGCGCAGGGCTATGGACGGTTTTGTGCCACAGGAAATTCAGTGGAGAAAAGACAAGAAGCCATTTGTTCTTGATTTCACCGAAAAGTTCATTCAATCGCATACATATATAGATACTGTTCTACAAGATGCCAGCTATGAGCGCAGCAGGCAGGCACTTCATGTAGATCGTTTTAAGACGTTGTACGGGGCTATTCTTGAAGGCAAACGAAACAATACTGACTGCCGTATTGCTGCATGGGCAGTTGAACTGGTGGCATACCTACACTGGCTTGAGGCGAAAGGTTATTTTTATAAATAAGTTTAGTTTTCTAAAATAGAATTTCTAATTTTGTTTTACAGGATTTTTCTGATTCATTAATGCCAGATTAAGCCATTTTTTATCAGATTTTCAGGCTTGGCTATCATTACCATCTTAAATTTTAATTTTCTGCCGTTTTTTTTTCAATTAGTAAATAAAATTATTCATATCTATTATTAACAAATTTTTTTATATCTATTATGGAAGTTAAAAAAGAAGTAAATTCAGAATTGCCAGTTAAAAAAAACTGGGAAACACCAAGGATAGTTGTTTTATCTGAGAATGTAATAAAAGGACGCGGTCAACCAGGTACTGACGGCGCGGGTACTGATACCGCTTCCTGATAATTATATCAGGTAACCAAACCTTTTAATGGTCTTCTGTTGGTAATTGATAATAGCATCTACTTGTTCAGTACTTAGCTCATTAAGCCAGTTACCTTGCAGGCCGCTTCTAAAAAAATCAGGGGTTTCAACGCTGAATTTCTTCTGTTTTCCCCGGTTTTTCGAAAACTGCTTTGGTTATTGCATAATACATTTATAATTAACTGATTAGCAGGTATTTACAGTTGATTATATTTTTATTTGAGTGACCCAGCGATTAACCCGGAAAAAGTAAAAAATATTTATCTATAAATTTTTAATAATTGTATTATGGAAGATTCAAATGTAGTAAAAGCAGAATTGACTGTTAAAAAAACCTGGGAAACACCGAGAATAGAACTTTTATCGGCGGACATAATAGAAGGGTCATCTAATACAGGCAATGATGGAGGCGGAGTTTCAACCGGTTCATGACCGGATAAACTAATAGCCAAAGCGGGTCATTACTTCACTGTGGTTTTGTATTAAGGTTTCCACTTCCTGGGCACTTAGCTCATTAACCCAGTTACCTTGCAGGCCGCTTCTAAAAAAACTAGGGGTTTCAACGCTGAATTTCTCGTTGAAACCTTTTTCATTTTCCTGCTTTTTCAGTTTATCAAAAGCAGTAGCTTCAACGGCAGCCCTGATGGCATCATCGCTGTATTCAGTTACGCCTGTATAAACCAGTAATTGCTTAAATACCTGAAAGGGGTTTTCGAGCATATCTTCATACCTGACTACATATACAGGAAAATTCGGGCCATTGGTCCAGCTCTGCACATGCGAACTCCAGTCTGATAAATACTGTCTGAACTGATTACGATTGTTCAGATTACCATGTTGCGGCACAAAAAAACCTGCTTTATTGCAAAGCAGAGTTAAAGCATAATGAATAGGTTTATTTAAATGATTGGCCAGAGAAGCAACAATATCAAGCGGATTTCTGATAAAATAAATGGCACAAAGGCTTGCATCTTCTGGTACTATGGGTGTAGTGCCGTTTGCCTGCACAAAAGCATCATGAATTTTTATATACAGGTTTTCTGTTGAATCAGCAGCAATTTTTCTAAAAACCTCCGGCTGCAGTAATTTGGCTTCTTCGTCATAAAGATACCGCGAGTCAATTCCGCTTACGCTCTCAAATATATCTCTCGACGAATATATCATCTGGAAACGAAGACGGTTAATATCTAAATTGCCTTTATTGGCAAGTGCCGACAAAAACAATCTGAACCAGGTATTGCCACTTTTGGGATATGAGGCCAGCCATACAATTTTACGAAGTGTGTCTTGCATAGGTTAGCAGATTTTGGTTTCAATAAACTTTACCATTTCATCAATCGAATCCTGGTGTACCGAGCGCCTGATACGGTACGCGGTTTTGTTTTTAAGAAAATTGCTAAGCACATTAAACACCAGTTGCCTTTTATTGAAAGATTTACCATGCAGGCTATCTGTGTGTGCTTTAAACAAGCTGGCATAGGATACACCTGCTGTATAGGCGCTTTTTTGGATGGTAGCCTCTAATAAAAAAATGGTTGTTGCTGCCTGATACGGGTAAGTCAGGAACTCATCATGAATAAACGTATTGTATTTGGGCAATTGAGGCCGTATTCTCATGCTTTCATCCGGATTGCCCAATTGAAGTATTTTGTAGGCATCTTGCCATAATTTTATAGTAGCATAACCTGCCAGTATTTCTATTTCTCCTTTGGCATTGTGGCGCATAACGCACATATCATCAGTAAATACTTGATAACCTCTTTGCTTTAGAGATGCCAGAAGGGTAGACTTGCCTGCTCCGCTGCGCCCTACAAACAAAACCACCTGGTTGTTATAGATAATACCTGATGCTTTCAATGGTATCAGATTTCTCTGAAACAGTATCTGTGGCAAAACCTGATTCAGTAAAAAATGTCTGATGCTTTCAGCGTCGGCATTTTTAGCCGGGTCAATCCATATTTCTTTACCATCTCTTGCATAATAGCCTGCCACATTCGGTAACCTGAAAATGTACTCATGGGCACTTGCCATATAGCCGGGGCCAATGTCTGTTACCTCGGCTGTTGGCTGGTCTGGTACCGGGCCTATTCTGATGCTGAGGTCTGCCGGGGTGGCATCGCCCGGTACCAGTTCAGGCAATGGCAGTTCAGAGCTTATGTTGATACCACAACCTTTATAAATATAAGAGACCATTCTGATAGATTCTGAAAGGCAGATACCACCTGCCATATAAACAAAGCGACAGAATGGGGTTTCTGCCTCGTAAAAGATTGTATCAATTCTTGTGCTTACTTACCCCAGGTTTCGGGTTTTCTGCGCCATTTTTTAAGCGATTCCAACGATTCAGCCGATATATAATTCTGCTTGATGGCCTCGTCTATCAAGGCATTATAATGGCTCAGCGTTACCAGCGGCACCTGTTTGTCGGCAAAGTTCTGGTCGGCTACTTTAAAGCCATAGGTAAAAATGGCTGCCATACCCACCACTTCAATTCCGGCGGCGCGCAGGGCGTCAACGGCTTTCAGAGAGCTGCCACCTGTTGATATCAGGTCTTCAATAACCACCACTTTCTGTCCTTTTTCAATACGGCCTTCAATCTGGTTGCCCATGCCGTGTTCTTTCGGTTTGGGGCGCACATAGGCAAACGGCAGGCCAAGCGCCTCGGCTACCAGCGCGCCTTGCGGTATACCGGCAGTGGCTACACCAGCTATGAGTTCGGCCTCAGGAAAATGCTTTTTAATGGCCTTGGCCAACGATTTTTTAATAAATGTTCTTGCTTCCGGGTAAGACAACGTTACGCGGTTGTCGCAATAAATGGGCGAGTTCCAGCCCGAACTCCATTGAAACGGCTGGTCGGGGCTTAATTTTACGGCCTTGGTTGATAACAGATAAGAAGCAATTTTACGCGAAGTGTTCATTCAGATATTATATTAGGTAGCCTGAAGGCAAAAAATGTTACTGGTTATATATTTCAGGTAAAGCCTTTTATGAGGTTTGTACCTTGAATTTCAGGTTTTTAGAGAGAATTTGTGTTTTCTTAAGTACGCAGAGACCCATCAGAACGGTATATCTGTAGAAAACACCTTGATACTAAAGGTGAATCCTGTAAGGATGGTATATTAATCCATCGTCCCAGCGGGACTTGAATTTTTCTAAGGAATTTATTCTACCGATAGATCATCCCTACGGGATAACGAAGTAGTGAATGTCAGAAAATGTTTTGAGTTAATCTCAACCCTTATTTTACAATTCATCAACTCTCTTTTGATACCTTCATTACCAGAATCTTGTCAATCCGGTTTTTGTCCATGTCAATAATTTCAAATTCGTAGTCTTCCCATTCAAATTTATCGCCGGTGTCGGGTATCTCTTTCAATATGTTCAGGGCAAAACCGCCCAGGGTATCAAAGCCGGTGTATTCGCGGCGATTGTTAATCTGAATATCAAAATGATTCAGAAAATCATCAAAAGGCAGGGAGGCATCCACCAGAAAACTACCGTCTTCACGTTCAAAAATCTCGTAGCTAAACTCATTATCTACCGAAATATCACCCACCAATGCATCCATAATATCGTTCAGGGTAATCATACCCAGCACGCTGCCGTACTCGTCAACAATAATACCCACATGGATACGCTCCTCACGGAATTTCTCTAAGGCCTGGTACGCATGGTTGTTTTCAGGTATAAACAGTGGTTCTTTCAGCACCTGTTCCAGGTTTCTCAACTCAGTGTCCAGGTCTTTGCCCAACAGGTTTTTTATATACAATAAACCAATAATATTGTCGATACCGTCTTTACAAACCGGATACACCGAGTGTTTGTATTCAATAATCTTGGCTTTGTTTTCTTCAACGCTGTCTTCTACGTCCAGCATCGTAATTTCGTTACGGCTGGTCATCAGGGTGGTAATTTTCCTATCGCCCAGATGAAAAACGTTCTGCACAATTTCCTGTTCAATCTCGTCAATGGCTCCGCCGGTTGCACCTTCCTGAATCATCGATTTTATTTCTTCTTCAGTTACTGCAAAGTCAGACTGCGTAATGCCGAACATCTTAAAAATAAGGTCGCTGCTTCTGGTGAGCAGCCATATAAACGGAGAAGTAATTTTCGACAGGATGTTCATCGGCGCGGCTACCGCTTTGGCTATGGCCTCGGGGTTTGCCATGCCTATACGTTTGGGTACCAGTTCGCCCAGTACCAACTGTACAAAGCCGATAATGAGTACAATAAGCCCCACCGATACTTCATTGGCATAAAGTGGCGGGAAACCCCAGGCCAGCAGCGTATCGTGCAGGTGTAGTGTCAGGCTGTCGCCTGAAAAAATACCCGTCAAGAGACTGATGAGGGTGATGCCGATTTGAACCGTAGATAAAAAACGATTGGGAGAATTAGCCAGGTCTAGCGCTGCCTGCGCTCTTTTATCACCATTTTTGCTTGATATTTCTAGTTTAGTTTTGCGGGATGATACCAGGGCAATCTCTGACATAGAGAAAATACCGTTGAGTATTACTAAAAAAAGGATAATTAAAATTTCCATTTAGAAGTTTTTGGCCCGCCGGTAGGTGGGCCAGATGGTGATTAAAGTGCAAAATAATATGTTTTACAAATATTCTGAACGAAATGTGTATTATAATTTTTTTACGGCTTCAATAACTTTCAAAAAAATTACGAACTTTGCTGCCAGAAACAAATCTGCCTGAACAAAACCAATGGTTATCTTCATTGACGACAAACCTGTAAAGATTATAAGTAAAAATAAGTTCCATCATTTGCACGGCAATGACTTTGATATCATGCTGGATGCCCGACTGGAGCCACTCACCGAAAAACGGTTTAAAGGACACGTCATCATATTAAATACTTCTGCCGCCACTATTGAGAAATTCTTTCGCCTTTTGTGGACAGTGAAAGACTTCGACTTCCAGTCGGTGGTGTTTGTGGTAGACGACAAAACCAGCATTGAACAGCAGATAAAGGGCTATTATAAGGTAGTAAAAGCCGCTGGAGGCGTTGTTTTTAATGACGACGATAAAATACTGATGATGTATCGCCTCGGCAAGTGGGACCTCCCCAAAGGCAAACGCGACGACGACGAGAAGTCTAAAACCACAGCCATACGCGAGGTTGAGGAAGAATGCAACATAAGTGTGATACTTGGTGAAAAAATTTGCACAACCTGGCACACCTATGCCATGGGCAATAACAAGATACTGAAACGCACCAAATGGTATATAATGCAATGTACCGACGACACCCACATGAAACCCCAGACAGAAGAGGGCATTGAAGAATTAAGCTGGATGGACGAAAAACAGGTGCAGAAAGCCCTGCTTAATTCTTACAGTTCTATCCGTTATGTTTTTGATGAATTGAACAAGCAATAGTTTTTCGCGGTTATCTTTACATGATACACAGCAACAACAAGAATTGGCCTCGCTACCGTTTGTCTCTGCTACATGGTTGGAACAAACGGGTGCCATGGTTTTTTCTGTTTGCTGCCTTGCAGTTATTCGCTTTCCGGTCGTTTGGACAAATCTGCAATGCTGTTGAGGCGCCGTTCAGCCCCACAGCCCAGAACCGCATTATCGACTGGCAGAAATTCCCCGAATTTACCCTGCCTTTTACGCTGGTGTATGGCGGCCCCCGCTTTGGCGACGCCCAGCGGCTTCCGCTCAGGTATGGGTTTAGCCATCTGGCAACTTTTGAAAACGCCGACGCCACCCTGCCCAAACATCAAAGAGCGCTGGTATGGTATGGCGTAGCCTTTAACGGCGCAGACCAGCCCTGGTGGGCCTTGCGCAGCCCCTGGAATAACAATCTGGACGGCTACAAGGGCAGATGGCAGCACGAACTGAGTACCATGCCTGAAGTAGACCTGCTGGTGCCCGATATTGAACGGCAAATCAAAAGCAACGATTCTATTCTGATTCTGAAAAACCACCCCACAACCCCTGTTGCCTACCGGGGCCTGGACAATAACGCCTTTATAACCCAATACAAAAAAGATTTACAGGCCTTGTATGCCGAGGCCTTTTTGTTTACCAAAAACAATAAACCGGCCAGCATAGCAGGGTATTCAGACACCCCCATTCTGAATACCTACATTAATATACCCGGTAATAGCTGGCAGAAATGGACAACCGACCCCGGCCTGCTCAATTACCTGATGTACGATTTCAACCGGAACACCCTGGGCGGCGATGTACTGGCCCGGCAGGATTTCCTGGCGCCGTCAGCCTATTATTATTATGACTACCCGCACCCGCTGGCGCCCGACTACCTGGCCTACCTGCTTTTTCAGATAGAGGTAAACCGCGCCTGGGCGCCCGATAAACGCATCATTCCGTTTGTTTGGCTGCGTTACAGTTATGTAACCAATGCGGCTCAGAAGTTCATAAAGCCGTTTATGGCCGAAGCCACAGCCATTTTTCCGTTTTTCTCCGGTGCCAGTGGCCTCTGGCTATGGGACGACCCCAACCTTTTTACCAACAACGAAAACTTTGCTACCTACGAGTATTTTATTAAAGGCCTGCACCGCTTGTCGGCTTATAAAGAGATGTTCACGGGCAACTATCAGCTGGTAATACCTCAACCGGCTCATGCCTATGTTGATAACCGCAAGCCTATCTGGCGGGCAGTGGTAAAAAATAACCATTTGCTGGTGGTGGCGCACAACCCTTACGCCAAAGACGACAACGATGCCGTAATGGTAGAGGCCACGTACAACAACCAGAAGTTGTTTATACCACTAAAAGGCTACGAGATTTTTCTTTGCAGGTTTGATATGAACCTGCTGGGCCAGGAACCCGGCCAATTGCCCAATGCTCTGAAGGTTTTTCCGAACCCGACAGAAGAAGAACTGCACATCAGCCTGAACAGCCCGCAACCGCAAACCACGCGCATCAGCATGACCAACGCCGCAGGCAAAACCATTTATGAAGAAAACATCGGCCTGCAACAGGGGCAAAACATCAAAACCCTGAAAATCAACCACCTGCCTGCGGGTACGTACCTGATACGAGCCATGAACTTATCCACCAAATTCATAAAAAAATAATGCAATTTTATGCCAAATCAACTGATTCACGAAACAAGCCCCTATCTTTTACAGCACGCCCATAATCCGGTTGAATGGTACCCCTGGGGAGAAGCAGCCTTGCAAAAAGCCCAGGCCGAAAACAAACCCATACTGGTAAGTATCGGCTATTCGGCTTGCCACTGGTGCCATGTAATGGAGCGTGAATCGTTCGAAAACCAGCAGATTGCCGATTTAATGAATGCCCACCTGGTGTGTATAAAAGTAGACCGCGAAGAACGCCCCGATGTAGACGCCATTTATATGGAGGCCTTACAGGCCATGGGTTTGCAGGGCGGCTGGCCGCTCAATGTTTTTCTGATGCCCAATGCGCGGCCTTTTTATGGTGGTACGTATTTTCCGCCGCAAAACTGGGCTAATCTGGTGGTGGGTATCAAGCGTGCCTTTGACGAAAACTACGACAAATTACAGGAGTCGGCCGATGGCTTTACACAAAATATGCTTTTCAGCGAGTCGGAAAAATATGGTTTACAGGCAGATGAAGAACTGAGTTTCAGCGAAGAAGAGCTGGTAGCTGTTTTTAACCGGATGCGCTCTAATTTCGACTACGAACGCGGCGGCATGAATCGCGCGCCGAAGTTTCCGATGCCCAGCATCTGGAAATTTATGTTGCGTTATTATCAGTTTACTAAAGATGAAAGAGCCTTGCAGCACCTGAACCTGACGCTTGACAGGCTGGCGCTTGGGGGCATTTATGATATACTGGGTGGCGGATGGACGCGGTATTCGACCGATGCCGACTGGAAAGTGCCGCATTTTGAGAAAATGCTCTACGACAACGGTCAGTTGGTGTCGCTCTATGCCGAGGCCTACGCACTCACCCGTGACCACCTGTACAAAGAACGTGTTACCCAGACTATCAACTGGCTGCAACGCGAAATGACCAGCCCCGAAGGAGGCTTTTACTCGGCGCTGGATGCCGACAGCGAAGGCGAAGAGGGGAAATTTTACATCTGGAAAAAGCAGGAAATTGATTACCTGCTGGCTGAAAAATCGGCAGAATTTAATGAAGCTTTTAATATAACCGAAGAAGGCAACTGGGAACACGGCAACAATATTCTGCATCTGGAAGACCGCCTGTGGGGTGTTGACAATACCCAATGGGATAAAATGTTTGCCACCTTGGTGGAAGAACGCAGCAAACGCGTGCGACCGGGTCTCGACGACAAGATTCTCTGCTCGTGGAACGGACTGATGCTCAAGGGGCTGGTTGATGCCTACCGGTACATCAACGACCCCGCGTTTTTAACCCTGGCACTGGCCAATGCGCATTTCATTCAAACAAAAATGAGTGTGGTTGTACAAACCGAAGACGGCCACGAGGGTAGGGGTCTATGGCATAATTATAAAAACGGCAAGGCTACCATTATTGCGTATCTGGAAGACTACGCCAGTGTAATTGATGCCTACACGGCTTTGTATCAGGTAACATTCGACGAGCAGTGGCTGCATGAAGCCGAAATGCTGACTGATTACGTAATTGCCAATTTTTATGACACCGAAGACCAGTTTTTCTATTTTACCGACAGCCAGGGAGAACAACTGATAGCCCGCAAAAAAGAACTCTTTGATAACGTAATACCGGCATCTAATTCTATAATGGCCGGTAACCTGTATAACCTGGGTATCATACTCGACCGCCGCGATTTTGTGGATATAGCCCGGCTGATGTTGGCCAAAATGAAAAAACTGGTGCTGACCGATACCCAGTGGCTCACCAACTGGGCTACATTGGCCACCCAATTGGTAAAACCAACCGCCGAAGTGGCCATTGTTGGGCCTGATGCGCAAGGCGTTAGAGCCATACTAGACCAGACCTACGGCCCCAATAAGGTGTTTGCAGGTTCAGCTGAGGGGTCTGGCCTGCCCCTGCTGCAAGGCCGCACAGCGCAGGACGGACGAACCATGATTTACGTTTGCTTTGATAAAACCTGCCAACTGCCCACCGACAACATCAGCAAGGCATTGGAATTGATGAAATGACCAGTTATCAGGCCGCCTGTTCAATTTTTACCCCTGCTTGGAGATGAAAGTAAAACGTCTCCATTCCCGGAGTTGGAGAAGGGGCCGAGCCAAACTTTTAACCTTTTTTGAAACACCGGTACAAAATATTCCCCCTGAGTGATTCGGCTGTTACCATCGACTTCGGTTCGGTAATCGACGAGGCCGTTAATACCCTTGTGTCGCAACTGTTTCATTATTGTAATAGCCAGCCATTCATCGGCTTTCAGGAGGCGGTGCCTGCCTATGCCTCACTTACCATCTTTTATGATGTTGTACAGGTTAGAATAGCTTACCCTGAAACCCCAACGGCTTATGCACTGGCAGAGAATTATCTGAAAGAAGCCCTCAACAAAACGATAAGTACCGCAAACATCAGCCCGAACCGGATTGACATTCCGGTAATATATGATGGTGAAGACCTGGCCCATGTAGCAGCACATAATGGCCTAAGTAAAGAAGAAGTAATTGAGATACACAGCGCCGCCACTTACCGTGTATATATGATGGGTTTTCTGCCCGGTTTTGCCTATCTGGGTGGCATGGATACCCGAATTGCTACACCCAGGAGGGCATCGCCCCGCACCAAAGTTCCGGCAGGCAGCGTAGGCATAGCAGGCCAACAAACAGGCATTTATCCATTGGCAAGCCCGGGTGGCTGGCAGCTCATAGGCCATACTGATGCACTATTATTTAATATAAGCTCCGAAAGCCCAACCCTCCTGAAAGCAGGAGATTTGGTGAAGTTTGTGAGGGTAGAATAGTATTTTTATCTTTTGTGGCGCGAACATCCTGTTCGCCGCATTTTAATAGCCACAATAAAAGTTTTACCACGGAGTTACCAGAGTTAAACACAGAGTTTCACAGAGGAAAAGAATAACAACTAAAAATGAATAACCTTAAAACATCATTTCTTGTCTGAGCACGATTAAAAATCGAGGAAGAATTGATGAGAATGTAAGTAGTCTGAAGGATTTTTAATTGTGCGAGTTAAATGATGCCTGCTTTTTTGCGTTACTTTTTTTTAGGTAAAAAAAGTAACAACCCGGGTTTATAAAACTTATAGTATTTTTATTTGGCAATAAGCCTCAATGATAGAAAGCCAAAAAAACTAATTCAAGAATAACCAGAATGCAATTCCTAAAACCCGGCATATTAAGCACAATTCAGGATACCGGCCGTAACGCCTACCGTTACAGCGGCATTAACCCGAACGGCGCAATGGACAAAACCGCCGCACGCCTGCTGAATATCCTGCTGGGTAATCATGAAAACGAAGCCGTACTTGAATGCCATTTTCCGGCGCCTGAAATACTCTTTGAAGAAGCCGCCATTATAGCCATTGGCGGAGCAGATTTTGCACCATATCTGTCGAATGAAAATGGTGGCATAAGCCCAATCAATAACTGGCAAGCCATACAGGTGCCCGCCGGAAACACGCTGAAATTCAGAAAGAGAATCAGCGGACAGTGCGCCTATCTGGCTGTTAAAGAGGGCATTCAGGCCCAGGCATGGCTGGGCAGCAAAAGCACAAATAGCCTGCTGAATTTCAATACCATACGTTCGCGACAAAGATTTGCATTATCTTCTACCAATCCATCCGCCTTTTTACCTTATTTGGGTTTAAGCATCAGGCCACCCTACGGGGCATCGCCCATGATCAGGCTCATCAAAGGAAATGAATACGATTTACTGACCAACGATAGCAGGGCTTTACTGCAAAGCCAGCCTTTCACCATCAGTCCGCAATCCAATCGCATGGGCTATCGGTTAATGGGCGAGGCATTGCAGCTTTCTGAAAAAACCGAACTGGTTTCATCGGCCGTTGATTTCGGAACGGTGCAACTGTTGCCGGACGGACAAATGATTATTCTGATGGCCGACCACCAGACAACCGGCGGTTACCCCCGTGTGGGCCATGTAATTTCAGTCGATTTACCGCTACTGGCACAATGTGGCCCGAAAGATACCATACGTTTTCAGTGTATTTCAGCAGCCGAAGCCGAAGATTTGTTAATTTTGAGAGAGAAAGAAATGAAGAAATTGAAGGCGACAATCAGATTTATGAATATTATATAATCGGAGTAGAGACAAGGCATTGCCTTGTCTCTCACTTGCTCAATATACTACATGCAAAACCCCAACATCATGCCAACAATAGACCTCAACTGTGATATGGGCGAGTCGTTCGGCGCCTGGACAATGGGCAATGACGAAATCCTGATGAACTATATATCGTCGGCCAATATTGCCTGTGGTTTCCATGCGGGCGATGCCACCACAATGCGCAAAACCGCAGAGCTGGCCCTTAAACAGGGTGTAGCCATAGGCGCGCACCCCGGCTTCCCCGATTTGCAGGGCTTTGGCCGCCGCAATATGCAACTCAGTCCGCAGGAGGTATATGATATCTGCCTCTATCAGATAGGCGCCATGCTTCATGTAACCAGGGCTTTGGGGGGTACTTTGCACCATGTAAAACCGCACGGTGCTTTATATAACATGGCCGCCAAAGATACCGCGCTGGCGCAGGCCATAGCCCAAGCCACATTCGACAGTGACTCTAAACTGATTTTATACGGTCTTTCAGGCAGCCTGCTGATAAGTGAAGCTGAGAAAGCAGGCCTGCAAACCGCCTCAGAAGTATTTGCCGACCGTACTTATCAGCACGACGGCAGCCTGACCCCGCGCACTCATGCCAACGCACTCATTGAAGATGCCGAAACAGCCGTTACGCAGGTAATCAGGATGATAAAAGAAGGCATGGTTGTTTCGACCCAAGGCCGTGCGATACCTATAAAAGCCGACACCATTTGCGTGCATGGTGATGGCTTGCACGCGGTTGCATTTGCCAAAGCACTGAATGAAAGATTGAAGACGGAGGGCATTCAGGTACGGGCTATTTGAAAATTTATTACATAGTTTTAAAAAATTAAAGAATTATTTGCTAATTCGTGCCTGTTTTCCCTAAACCAAACACTTACCTAAGCAATGTTTCAAAAGAATCAGAAGAAGGTGCTGACCGCCTGGACCATGTACGACTGGGCCAATTCGGTGCATAACCTTGTTATTATTACCGTTGTTTTTCCGATGTACTTTCTGGCTACCACGTCTATTAAAGATTCATTGGGTAACATCATCAACGACGAGGTTAATTTCTTTGGCTTTCATGTGCAGAACTCCGTTCTCTATTCTTATACCATATCAGTAGCCACATTACTGCTGGTTTTGCTGAACCCCATACTTACTCCACTGGCCGACTCGAGCGGGCGGCGTAAGTTTTTTATGAAACTATTCTGTTATCTGGGGGCTGCCAGTTGTGCCTACTTCTTTTTCTTTACCCGCGACAACGTCAACTGGGTGGTCATTGCCTTTGGGCTTTCAATAGTTGGCTGGGGCGGAAGCATCGTTTTCTATAACTCATTCCTGCCTGAAATTGCCACCGAAGACCGTTTTGATAACCTCAGCGCCCGCGGGTTTATGATGGGCTACATTGGCAGCGTACTATTGCTGGTGTTTAATCTGGTTATGATCATGAAACCCGAAATGGTTGGGCTTTCGCAGGCTGATACTGAGTCTGGTCTTACGGCACGCATAACTTTTCTTACTGTGGGTTTATGGTGGGCCTTGTTTGCACAGATACCGTTCTACTACCTGCCCAAAGACAAAGTTAAAAGGCTGAAAGGAGAGGTGTTTAGCAGTAGTTTCAGAGAATTACGCAAAGTATTGGGTGAGCTTCGCCAGAACAACCTCATCAAGCGTTTTCTGCTGGCGTTTCTGTTTTATGACATGGGCGTAATGACGGTCATTTACGTGGCCACCATTTTTGCCGATAAAGAATTGCACATAGAAAAAACCGGGCTGATTGTTACTTTATTGCTCATTCAGCTCATTGCTATCCCGGGTTCATTTCTGGCCTCTTGGTTATCAGGCAAATTCGGCAATACCAAAGCCCTGCTGATAGAGATATTCATCTGGTCGCTTATGCCGCTGGCTGCCTATTTTACCACCACCGCCAATGAATTTTATGTGATAGCCGCCGTGGTGGGTCTGGTAATGGGTGGCATACAATCACTATCGCGTTCAACTTATGCGAAACTGATACCCGACGACACCAAAGACACCGCGTCTTATTTCGGGTTTTACGACATCGTCGAGAAAATAGCCATTACCCTTGGCACGCTTTTGTTTGGTGTGGTAGAACAGCTAACCGGCGACATGCGCAATTCGGTACTGGTAATACTGGTGTTTTTTATTATCGGCTTTTTATTGCTGATGCGCATTCCATCGAAGAATATTTATAAGGGATAAGCCTAATATAAATTTTACTATAAGGTTTATATCATTGCATTTTACTATTTTTGCAGCAATTAACGGGTGCGTGCTTACATGTGCTAAATGCCCGGCAAATTTATTCCTAATCGTCAGTACTCGGTTTTGGTAAAACCATTTTACCCCCAACCAGAGCACCGGTCTGTTCTTAATTTAAATTCAGGATATCAGGTAACTGTATGGTTTATCTGAATATCTGACCCCAGCGTTTATGAGAGTGCTCTATGATCATCAGTCGTTTACAGGTGCCAGATACGGAGGTGTTCCCCGGTATTTCTATGACTTGATGCATAACCTGAAATATCACCAGGGAGTTGATGTAAGCCTTTCCCTGCTGTTTTCAAATAACGAGTACCTCAAAAAAGGAGACATCAGGACGGTTTATCCGTTCAGTTATTTTCTGGGCAGCCGATACACCAATCTGATGTTTTCGCACCTTAACCGCCTCAACAGCGCCCTTCAGATCAGTATTAAAAACTACGACGTTTTTCATCCTACTTTTTTCAACAATTACTTTGTGCCTTTTCTGGGTAATAAGCCTTATGTAATTACTTATCATGATGCCATACCCGAAAAATTCGGTACAGAATACGGCTTGCTTGATGGTTTCAGTAAAGACTATAAAAGAAAACTGCTGCACAATGCGGCCGGTATCATTGCCGTGTCTGAAAACACAAAGAACGATATCATTGAGATTTTTGATCTGTCGCCAGACAAGGTAGATGTGGTGTATCATTCCACCCATTTTTCAACATTCAAGCCTGCTGATGATTTTGATATTGAAACACCAGAAAACTACCTGCTGTATGTAGGCACCCGCGAAAACTACAAGAATTTTGATGTTTTTATAAAAGGGGTAGCCCCGGTGCTGAAACAAAACCCCGGCTTGAAACTGATATGTGCGGGCAGTTGCCCTTTTACAGCGGTGGAGCTGCTGTGGCTGCAGACTGAAGGGATTGCTGATGCGGTGTGGTACCAACCCGTTGTGAGCGACGCTCAGTTGTACAGGCTATACCAGAAAGCCCTTTGCTTTGTTTACCCTTCGTTATACGAGGGTTTCGGTATTCCGGTTATTGAAGCCTTTGCCTGTGGTTGCCCCGTTGTGCTGAGCGATCGTTCCTGTTTCCCAGAGGTAGCGCAGGATGCCGCCGTTTACTTCAACCCCGATTCTCCGGCCGACATCACGGCTGTTATCAGCCGTGTGGTAAGCAGTTCAGAGCAACGGTCTGCATTGGTAACCAGGGGTTACAGCCGCCTGAAAGACTTTTCGCCGGGCATTACAGCCATTCAAACACTCGAGGTCTACAAAAAAGCGGCAGGCAGGTAATGGCCTGATTGCAACAGGCAGGCAGAAAAAATAAAATTTAATTGTAACTTTGCAGCCGGAGATACCACTTGAACCTTTTTTGATAAAACCACTTCCGCCGGGGCCAATCTGATACCGGCGTTTTTCAAACGGCCTTTTATGAGAATCATCATTTGTGATATTTATGTAAAACTTGTAGGGCATAATTTAGGACACATCCAGAATATCTTACGCTATTTAGAAAAGAATCCGTCTGACAGAGAATATATATTTCTGCTGAACCCCGAGGCCAGAACCATTCCTTCTGTGCAAACCTCTGCCCAAAATGTAAAGATTATTTTCTTTACCGACGAAGAGTTTGCGCCGCAGTTGTCGGGTATGAGCCTCATAAAATCAACCCAGCTGCTCTGGAAGAGCATCAGCCGGTATGTAACCGACCTGAAAGCCGACAGGCTGATATTAATGATGGTTGATATGTTTCAGCATACCATTGGCAGCAGCCGCCCGCTTTGTATTATACACGGTATTATGTTTAATCCGTACCCGAGGTTAGTGCCGGTCGATAACTCGCTGAAAGCCCGGCAAAAAACCAAAGTTACCAAAGCCCGCAAATTGTTTACCACCTGGTGGATGCTGCGCAACAAGCAGCTGAAAAAAGTATTCATTTTTAATGATTACGAGACCATCAAAACCATGAACGAAACCCTGGGCACGCAGGCATTTACCTACCTGCCCGACCCCGTTTATGATTACCCTATGCGCCAGGGGCTTGTAATACGTGAGCAATTTAAAATAGAGCCACACCGCAAAATTTTGCTGGCTTTTGGTATGATAGACCAGAAAAAGAATGTGGTGAACCTGGTGCGCGGCTTGCAGGATTTAACCGCCGACGAAGCAGCCAATGCCTGCCTGCTGATAGTGGGCAAGGTTTCGCAGGTTTATGAAACCCCTCTGGCTGAGGCCATTGCTGAAGCCCGGAAACTACGCCCCGAATTGAAAATTGTAATGGAAAGCCGCTTTGTGGACGACGACGAGATGGAGTCGTTCATTAACCAGAGCGACATCGTTTCGCTGGCTTATGTCAATTTCTATTCGTCAAGCGGGGTTATTGGTCTGGCCTGCAGGCATAACAAGCCAATTATTGCCACCAGATTTGGTGTTGTAGGCAACATAACAGCCGAATATGAACTGGGCTTGGCAGTAGACGGCCACAAACCGGAAGAAATAAAAGAGGCGTTCAGGTTTTTTCTGCACCAGTCTAAGCCCAAATACCCTGCCCGAGCAGCAGAGTTTGTTGCCAGACATACCCCCGAAGCCTTTATAAAAGCCCTGTTGGCTGATTAAACCTGTACAGTTGCCTGATGGCGCTTGCCAGGTCTATGTATGGAAAGCCGTGGCATCAGGCAGGTGCAAAAAAATTGGCCGAATGGTAGTTCAGCCACTTCATGGTTCTTATGCCTTCAGTATCTTAAACCAGTTCTACCTCTTTGGCGGCCTGTTGGGCAATCCAGTTAAAGGTTTTGGTGATACCGTCTTTCAATGGTAACGATGGCGCCCAGCCCAGTTTCTCCTGTATCAAAGCATTGTCTGAATTTCGCCCGCGCACGCCTTCCGGCCCCGGAATATTGTTGATAGAAACATTTTTGCCCGAAATGCCGATAATCATTCTGGCAAAATCGTTGATAGATATCATTTCTTCCGAACCAATGTTTACCGGACCCGAGAAATCA
Source organism: Emticicia sp. 21SJ11W-3 (assembly GCF_024138715.1). GTDB lineage: Bacteria > Bacteroidota > Bacteroidia > Cytophagales > Spirosomataceae > Emticicia > Emticicia fluvialis. The sequence continues at coordinate 2,952,510 of NZ_CP092074.1, read as the reverse complement.
GACTCCATCAGGCGGCGTACACCTTCAATGCATTCGTCAATAAATAAAAATGAGCGCGTTTGTTTGCCGTCTCCCCAAATCTGTATGCTACCGCCATCTTCTGCCTCTATTACCTTACGGCATATAGCAGCCGGGGCTTTTTCTCTACCGCCTTTCCAGGTGCCTTGTGGGCCGAATATATTATGAAAACGGGCTATTTTTACCTGTATGCCCAAATTACGTTGGTAGGTAAGATACAAACGCTCGCTGAAAAGTTTCTCCCAGCCATATTCGCTGTCAGGCGCAGCAGGGTAGGCCGAATCCTCCGAGCATTTAGGGTTTTCGGGTTCGTTCTGGTTGTACTCAGGGTACATACAGGCCGACGACGAATAGAATATCTTCTTTACACCTGCTTTTTGAGACTCATGCAGCATATTAACATTGCAAAGCACCGAATTGTGCATAACGGCTGCGTCGTTTTCGCCGGTAAAAATATAACCTGCACCGCCCATGTCGGCCGCCAGTTGGTACACTTCGTCAAAACCGCCTTCAAGCACTTGCTTACACACCAAAGGGTCGGTTAAATCGCCGATGATAAATTCATCAGCATTGCCATTTTTATATTCGTTATGTTTAATATCAACGCCTCTTACCCAATAGCCTTCACTTTTTAGTCTATTAACCAGGTGGCCACCTATAAAGCCGCCTGCTCCGCAAACAATTGCTTTTTTCATATTTTTAGTTTTGGTAGATTGTTATAATATTTTTTGTCGCAGTAAAATACAAATCTAAAAAATCTATTTGTTTTATAAAAGGCATTATAATTTCTCATTTACGGCATCCAGCCATATTTGTTTGCCCTCGCAATTCCAGTGGGTGTCGCCCACATCATACAGCATTTTTTTTGACGAGCTGAACGGCGTGTAAATATCAAAATAAGGTGCTTTCAGGCCCGGGTGCTGCTGAACCCGTTCTATCAGCCGGTTATAGTTGCCCAGGTCTTTGCCCAGTACCGAACTCTTATTGGGGGCAATAGAAAGATACACCTCATCAAAGCCGTTTTTTTTGTAGAAATCATAAGTGCGGTTTACGTTTTCAACCAGCCTGCTGATTTCGCTGTCAGAAACCCTATCAAAAGAAGACGTAATGCCATCGGGGCGGGCATCCATCTCAAAGAAAATGCGCTTTTTATCTGCCGACAACACCACGTGGCTATCTGAGCGGTTAAAAAATGTTTCGTTCAAACCTGCCTTCCATTCTTTTATTTTCAGAAAAAAATCAGACGAAAACAGCACCGCTTCGTGTCGTTCGGTGCTATACCAGAACACGTCGCGGGCATTCAGCAGCATTTTTCTGGCAGCTTGCCGGGTACTGGGTTTGCCCGTTACAAGGTTTGCATAGGGCTGCGCAAACCTTTCTCTGAAATGCCGCTCTACGGTTTCAATTATCAGAATGTTCTTCTTTGTTCGGTCTAATTTAATAAAACTGGTATCCCCAATAAAGAATCTTTGAAAAGTACCGGTTTTAAAGTCGGCGGCTGTCATCCTTGCAGGTTCGGTAAAGCTGTCGCCAATCAGGTATAGCGCCGTGTTGGGGCTGGTAACCTTCACGGGTGCTGGCACGCACTGCTGATTAGGAACCCTGAATTGCGCCAGATTCGAGAAACGGTACAAATCGCCGTAACGATATTCGTCTTTCACAAAGCCTTTCTGCGCCAGCCATCTGGCTACATTGGGCGAAAAGCCCGGCAACCAAAGCAGAGCAAAAACAACAAGGGCGGTATATTTTAATATTTTTAAATTCATTCCTCTTTATTTTCTTGCCACAAATTTGATATTGAAAATAGCGTAACATTGTGCATCCATTGTGTACTTAGTGGCTATTATAAAAGTATTTCTTTGCCACAATGTACTCTAAAACACTATGTTTCATAATTAACTCAAAACTGAAAATATATAAACTGGTTGGAGTCAAACACCCCCAGAAAATAACAAACCAACAGTAGCGCCAAAAATACAACATAGAATCGGGCCGTGTTGGTAACAACTATCACCTTCACAAACTTTTCTTTCAGCAGCAGTCCGGCAATCAACAGCCAGCACAATAGCATTTCAGTATTATTGAAAGGCGAATCAATGGTATTACCATAACTGCCAAAAGAGAATATCTTTTGCAGAATTATCCTGGCATTGGTAAGGCCCTTTGCCCTGAAAAACACCCAGGTAAGCATAACCAGCACAAAAGTAAACAACAGGTTAAAGGGCTGGCTCAAAAAAGCAGGCAGGGGCCTGGTTTTCAGTTTAAAATATTTGTCGCGTATCTGGGCTAAAATCAGGTAAATGCCATGCAAGGCACCCCATATAACAAACGTCCACGCTGCGCCGTGCCAAAGGCCGCTCATCATAAATACAAAAAAACGGTTAAAATACATACGTTTTTCGCTTACCCGGTTACCACCCAGCGGAATATACAGGTAATCGCGGAACCAGCCAGATAATGATATATGCCAACGCCGCCAGAATTCGGATATGGAGGTTGAAAAATAGGGGGTATCGAAATTCTCCATCAGTTTAAAGCCCATTACCCTGGCTGTGCCAATGGCGATGTCTGAATAACCCGAGAAGTCGCAGTAAATCTGAAAAGTAAAGAAAATAGTACCAATCAGCAGCGTTAGTCCGTTGTGGTCTTGCGGGTTATCGTAACAATAATCTACCACCATAGCCAGCCGGTCGGCAATGACTACTTTCTTGAACATCCCCCAGGCAATGCGCATCAGGCCCTCTTTCAGGTTGGGGAAACTGAACTTGAAAAAACTATGAAACTGCCATAACAAATTCTGAGGCCGCTCAATAGGCCCTGCCACCAGCTGAGGGTAAAACATGACATAGAGTGAGTAAATGACAAAGTCTTTTTCGGCTTTCTGATTGCCGCGATACACCTCTATGGTGTAGCTCATGGCCTGAAACGTATGGAAAGACAACCCGATGGGGAGTGCGAAATCAAGAAAAGGGAATGGGGTGGGGGTGTCGAATTTCGACAGGATAATGGCCAGATTGGTGTTCAGAAAATTGTAGTACTTAAAATAAGCCAGAAACCCGATATTGGTAATAAGGCTGATAACGAGCAGCCATTTTCGTTTTTTACCGGTGGCATCGGCAATAAGAATGCCCGCAAAGTAGTCAACCACTATGGTAACAAACAGAATTAATATATAAATAGGCTTAAAAACCGCATAAAAATAGCAACTTGCCAGCAACAGCAGCCAGATACGGCCCCGATGCGGCAGACTGAAATAGGCAAGAGTAACAACAATAAAAAAGAAAACAAATTGCAGAGAATTAAACAGCATTCAGGTTTTGTTTTGTTAGCGAATCAAGTTTCAAAGTTCTGTGTAATTATCAAAGTTTCAAAGGCATTTTTATACAGAAACTTGATTGAGTGAAGATTTTTTGATGAAATTACCTGCAAGATATACCACAGAAAGGAGAACCGACAAGCGGCGGTGGATAAAAACAATGAGTTTATCTTACAATTTTTCAAAGCATTTTTGAATTTTAAATTCAAACTGCTATATTTGCACCCACAATTCGGATCCGTAGCTCAGTTGGATAGAGCAACAGATTTCTAATCTGTGGGTCGCAGGTTCGAATCCTGCCGGGTTCACTACTAAAAAAAAATAATTGATTTATGAGCCAAGCCTCGCTTAATATGCGGGGCTTTTCTCGTTTATAAACTTCTTCTTCTCAATCCTTTTATTTTACCACAGAGTTGCTCAGAGTTTGGCACTGAGTTTCACTGAGTAAAAAACTCTGTGTTTCTCCGTGCAATCACTCCGCGACACTCCGTGGTTAAAAATACTGGCTATTCTAAAAATTTGAAAGCGCATTATCTGATTATTTTACCACGGAGTTGCTCAGAGTTTGGCACTGAGTTTCACTGTGTAAAAAACTCCGAGTTCCTCCGTGCAATCACTCCGCGACACTCTGTGGTTAAAAATACTTCACAAAAAAATTGAGGCTATTCTTGAAACTCATCCCACCCGCATTTTGGTTACGTAATCCCTCATTTTGACTACACCAGAGAACACCACTGTGCTGACCTTTGTGCTGTTAATCATTTTAAATAGTAACACATTATGAAACAGCCAATGGAAAATTCAGGCACGTCAGAAAAAGTATGGTTCATTACAGGCGCATCACGCGGATTCGGTCGCGTATGGGCAGAAGCCGCCCTGCAACGCGGCGATAAAGTAGCAGTTACGGCGCGCAAATTGGAAAGCATTGCCGACCTGAAAGAAAAATATGGTGCAAACGCACTCACGCTGGAGCTGGACGTAACCCATGCCGAACAAGCCCGGCAGGCAGTAAATGAGGCCTATGAGTACTTTGGCAGGCTTGATATTGTTTTCAACAATGCGGGGTATTCGCTGGTTGGTACCATCGAGGAATCAAGCGCTGACGATATCCGCGCTTTGTATGAAACGAACATTATTGGTCCGGTTTCTGTTATTCAGGCGGCTTTGCCGTTGTTGCGTCAGCAGGGCGGCGGGCACATACTGGGTACTTCAAGCAACCTGGGGCATGTGGTATTGCCGGTTATTGGCTATTATTGCTCGTCTAAATGGGCATTTGAGGCCATTTATGAGAGTCTGGCAGCCGAGGTTAAAGCTTTTGGCATAAAGGTAACCATCATTGAGCCGGGCGCTTATGCTACCGAGTTCGGCAGCCAGCAATCGTTGAAATTTGCGCAGGGACTAGACATCTACGCCGATTTTAAAAATCAGTTTTTTGGTAGCCTTCAAACTATGGAAAGAGGAGACCCTGTCGCTACACCGGAGGCGCTTTTTAAGGTTGTAGATGCCGAAAACCCACCTTTACGGTTTTTTCTGGGTAGTCATAATTTACCTTGGGTTCGTCAGGCTTATAACGAACGGCTGGCAACTTGGGAGGCATGGGCAGAGGTATCTAATGCAGCGCAGGGTAGCATAAAGTGATTGCGCAATCCAAATTAAGTGTCGACCATCGTTTTACAGATTTCAAAACATGAAAAAAGAAGATAACAGCCCGCTGAAAATGGAGTCATTGACAGAGGCACACCGTATTTTTGGTATTCCCAGGCCCCAACATCCATTAATCAGCCTGATACATGGAACTCATCTGCCTGCCGATATGGGCGACTTCCGCAATGGGCATGTGCTGGGTTTTTACAAAATAGCCTATAAACCAAAACTGACTGGCAGGCTGAAATACGGCCAGAGCTACTATGATTTTGATGAGGGCGGGCTGTTGTTTGCATCGCCTGGACAAATAATGGGGGTAAACGATAACGAAGCCAACGCGTGTTCGGAGTACACGCTGCTGGTTCACCCCGATTTTTTTCTGGGGTATAGTCTGGCAAAGAAAATCAGACATTACGGTTTCTTTTCTTATGCTACTAACGAAACGCTGCATCTTTCAGAAGAAGAAAAAACAACCATTATGCAGGTTTTTAATATGATAGACATAGAACTGAAAGGCCGCATAGACGATTTTAGTCAGGATGTGGTCATAGCCCAGATTGAATTGCTACTCAATTACGCTAACCGGTTCTACAAACGCCAGTTTATTACACGCAAGGCCATTAATAACGATTTGCTGCAAAAGCTGGAAGAAATACTCGACAGCTATTTTGCCGGTGAAAAACCAGCCAATGAGGGCATACCCACGGTGCATTATCTTTCAGAAAAACTCAATTTGTCGCCCAGTTATCTGAGTGATTTGCTTCGCTCACTTACCGGGCAAAATGCCCAGCAACATATTCATCAGAAACTGATAGAAAAAGCAAAAGAGAAACTTTCTACCACCGGTTTGTCGGTCAGTGAAATAGCCTATGAACTGGGTTTCGAGCATCCGCAGTCATTCAGCAAATTGTTCAAAACGAAGACGAATATTTCTCCTTTGGAGTTTAAGCGGTCTTTTAATTGATGTAGGTTAGTACCTTTATAATTGTTTAATTAAGGTTTAGTCCCGAAGTGTGGCTGCATTAATGTGCCGCCCCTCTTCGGGATTTTTATGTTTTTTCAGGCTTTATTTTTTGTAGGGGTTTTTCGATAGCGGATTTTTTTAATTGATTAATCAGCGCAGGTGGCATTTACCCCGTAAATTATTTTCTGACCATTAAAATTTTATAGTTTTTAATAACTTTGTCAACTATCCGATACGTCTTCAAAATAGCGTCATAAAAAGACAATAGTCTATCCTCATTATTCATAAAAAGGAACACAAATATGCTTTTACAATCTTTAATAGCCGAGTTTGAGCAGGAAGTTCAAAATACCAGAAAACTGCTGACGGCCATTCCGGAAAAAGATTTGGCTTACAGGCCTTCACCCACCTCATGGACAATGGGCGAGCTTGCCCAGCACATAGCCACTATTTATTACTGGTATACCGGCGTTTTTACCACCGATGTGTATGACATGGCCACCGACCGACTGGAACGCGGCAACCCTGCCGATATAGGCGCGACGCTTATGTTGTTTGAAAACAATGTGGAAAAGGCCCGGGTGGCGCTGCAATCGGCCACTGAAGAGAGCCTGCAAAACCTGTGGACCATGAAAAACGGCGACCATACCATTCTGGGGCCATTTCCGAAAGGCGCCATAGCCCGTGGTTTTGTATTTAACCACATTTACCACCACCGCGGCGAAATGATTGTGTATCTACGCGCCACCGACAACAAAGTACCAGGCTTATATGGCCCCACCTACGAGCAGTCGGTGCCGAAGTAAAAGTGGATGGATTTGATGGATGGGCCTTCTCTTGTTTGGGAAGGCTTTTTTTATGGTTTTCAAGTGAAAGATGTTAAACAAAGAAGCAAGGTTTTTATCATCCTGAAACATTTAAGCCGTTTTTCTTTTGCTTTGCAAAGATTCTTATACCGCTAAATAATAAATTACTATATTTACGTATATTATTCTATTCATTCGTACAAAACTTCAAACTTATAGTTCAATGCCTAAAGAAATTAATATAATTCTTGATAAAAGTACACATGCTCAACCCTTTGAAGCCAATAGTAATCTAATACATCAGGATGAGCTTGAAAATGTATTGGGATTTATAAAAAGCAAAATTGAGAATGTTAATGAGAATATCAGTAGTAAGAATAAACCCGAGCTGCACTTGCATGATACAATTACCATTCTGGGCTCAAGAGGTAGTGGAAAAACTTCCTTTTTGTTGAGCGTACAAAAGGAACTAGAGAAAAAAAATAAATTTGGCGATATTAATAGTTCCGATTTTCAGCAGGTGCAGGTTCTAGAAATAATTGACCCAACATTGATAGAAGAGAAAGGGCATGTTTTTTTGAATGTAATTTCCAGAATTACGGAATTGGTTGAAAAGAAATTAGACGATGAAGAATGTAAACCAACTTCGGATCAAATAGTCTGGAAAAGAAAAGATTGGCGAAATGCTTTGAGCAAACTGGCATCAGGATTACCCTCCATTGATGGAGTGGCAGATCATATAAATAACAGTTGGCAAGACCCCGAATTTGTAATGGAAAATGGTTTGAAGTCGGTAGGGGCATCACTCAAACTATCTGAAAACTTTCATAATCTATTAATAGAAGCTTTGAAAATTCTAGACAAGAAAGTTTTCCTTTTGATGTTCGATGATATTGATGTTGACTCAAGAAAGGGCTGGCCGGTACTGGAAACAATTCGTAAATATCTTACCAGTGATAGATTGATTACTATTTTATCAGGAGACATGAAGTTGTATTCAACCGTTGTAAGACAAAAGAAATGGCAAAACTTCGGCAAAGATATATTAAATTATGAAGGAGATGTTCTCAAAAGACCGAGTCGTTTTGATGAAATGGTTACAGAATTGGAGGCACAATATTTAAAGAAAGTAATGTTACCAAAATATAGGATTCATTTACCAACGATATGGAAAGTTTTAAAAAGAGGTCACACAATAAATGTTTACAAAAAAAATACTGACAATGAGATAGAAGTTGATATTCGTAAAGTTTATAAAAAAATTCTTAGCAATATAGGTCTCTTAGTAAGGAATGATTCAGATCAGTATTTACATTTTTTTTTAGATTTGCCTATTCGAACACAAGTACAAGTACTTTCTATTTTTTTTGAGGTCAAAACTACTTTGGAAAACCAAATAGATTCATTAATAGATGTATTTATAAGTGATTTATACGCTAAAGAGATTGATGCACCTAGTTTAAGGGAAAGTAGTTATAACATCAATAGGATAATTCTTCAGTTTTTACTAAAAGAACAAAAAATTGAAGAATTGTATCAACTTCAGCCATTTACTACAGATTCTTCACTCAATTCAAGTTTAATTAATTTAAATTTCATTTTAGCTACTGAAATTAAAGCAAATTCTTATCTAATTTTTGATTATATAATTAGGATTGGTTATATCAGAAATTTAGTTCCGCTAATCGGTTATAAAGCAGGAGACCGGTCTGAAATGGAAAAAGCTTTTGAGGAGATGTGTAGAAGAGACGTAATACTAAATGACAGTGCGCTGAAAACCACGATGGGTAGGATAATTGCCTATTTAAGAGGTCAAATGGATAACTTAGGAAACAGCGATTCTATTTCAAGGGCAGGAACAATACCTTTGTTCGGAATGGCTGGTAAAGCAAAGAAGAAAAAAGAAGAGACACAAGGCAGAATCGATTGGGAATTAACAGAAAATAAAGCTAACTACATTGAAAAATTACTAGTGTATTTGCCATTGAGTTCAAATCAGTACGTTTATAAACAGTCGTCATTACTCACTTATTCTCCCTATTTACTTATTGCTGCTATCGGGGAGCTTTGTAGGATGGTTCAATCAGGAGATTCTATTAAGAGTTTTGCTGGATTAACTCAACTGAGAGCATTTATCATGCCGCACTTTAAAACAGGTAACAATAAGAAAATTGATGTTTGGGATGCTTATGAACAAGATTTAGGAGAAAGACTAGAAACTGACATTAATATAGAATACCTTGTTGAAAAGTGGATTTTCCTTTTCAAACAAAATTATATTAATATTTCGGTACAGTTATTGGGAAGGGTTTCTACAAGATTTTTTTATGTCGTCACAAATATTGAAAGTGAAAAAGAAATAAAGAGTTTAGGTGAAATCTTTCACTCTCACATAATTGGTTTTATGAATTCAGTTTTAGTCGAAGATTTCAAAGAGCAAAGTGATTTTGCTGATGAATTAAGTTTGAGTAATCCTCGGTATAGCGATGTAATATTTACCAACAATCTAAAAAAAGCACGAGCAAAGTTAAATGAAAGTGACTTGAATCTAAGCTTTTCCAAATGGATTTTAGCTTGTCCTTTGTTATTAGTTTACCTTAAGAACCAATCTGACCTTATTAACTTGATTCTTGAATTTTCAGGCTATGAAATAAATAGCGCAATATTTAATCTAAGAGTTTATGATATCTTAAATAAAGTTAAGATAAAAAAAGATATTGTTAAAATTCCATTGACTTCACCAAACCATGAAAAAATTGTTCAAATTTTAGAAGAGAATGATGAAGATATTGATAATATTAAAACTTTTTCCAGGGAAGCAGCAAAAACCTATTTGAGTAATTTTGGAATAATTAGAGTTACAGAAAATTCATGGAATAGTTTTTTAACGTATTTAGAAAAAATATAATGCTGCATCTCTTACTCTCAGATAATGAATCCTTGCGTCAATACGATGATGGCAAGTATGCTAACATAGAGGACATAAGCAGACGCCTTTTTCTGTTGAAGAGGGCTCAAAATCCATATTTGCCAGACCACTTGTTGAAGTTTGAGCTTTCAGAAATTTTTTTTGAAACTGGTAGTTTATCAAAACTTTTTTCTCATACTATGCCAGTTTGGGTATGTCAGTTTCTTGAGCTGAACCAGAACAGAGTAAGAATAAAGTCTGAGCAGCAAAACAACTGGCAGGAATTACTAACTTATATCCCTCCATTGTGGTTGCAAAGTCTTTTTTTATTTCAAAAGTCACCAGTAAGTATTAATCTTATTAAAAGTGAAATCAATAGTTATTTCCAAACTTATATACTTCCTAATACTCGGTATACTTCCATTCCAAGAGCAGATTTGTCTCAGCTTAATTATTATGTTTCCAAAAGTCACGGATTCCATGATTTGCACGTTCATCTCAACGGGGCCTCTGAAACAGACAAGGTATGGCAGGATTTTCTTTTTAACCCTAAGGAAACTTATGGTCATTTAAAAATGGGTTTCAAAGAGAACATGGTTAAGGAGCAGCTAGAGCAGGAGTTTGGTGCAATTCAGCCATTAAAATACTACCGACTTTTAAAAATAGCACGAAACTTACGTAAGTTTTTCTTTGATTTTCTTTTTATAGATAATACGTCTTTCAACCAGAACATTGGTAACAAGAATATCATCTTGCATAAGATTATTAATAATTCCCCTGATTATGAAGGGAGTTTCAGACATCCGTTTGCTTCCTTGGTTTTTAAGCATGATTCGGAAAGTACTTGCAAAATGTCTGTTGAAATGCTAATGCATATATTAATACTCGACAGGCTTTATCGTAATCCCAATGAGTTATTAGCTGGCTTGCTACATTTCTATTTACTGATTCTTGGTTTAACTAATCGTTTATTAGTTCAGCAGGTTCATCAGAACGGATTTGACCAATTTCAAAAACTTACAAAGAATAAGTTTCGGGACGGACCTGAAAAGGATTACCTTCATCGTTTTCATCAGATGAATGGAAATGATTTAAGATACATCAGGTTTTTGGAAGGACGTTTTTCTCCCAAAAAAACCGAGGTTGAGATGATAAGCCTATTTGACAATATAGATTCTGGCTGGAAAAAGCTAATTGCTGACTTTAAAATAAAAAGTAAAAGTATCGGTAATAATTTGCCATTGCCTGAATTAACTCTTGTTGCGCATTTCATTAAACAGCCTGAAAAAAACAAAAGTAAGACAGTTAGACATCGTTCTTTAAGGCACGACTTGTTTGTGATAGGAAAAGTAATCACTTTTTTAAAAAAGAATCAACATAAGTATAAATATAGAATTGCTGGCATTGATGCAGCTTCTAATGAGTTTGATGCGCCTCCGGAGGTTTTTGCCCCGGTATACAGAATGATGCGTCGTGCTGGCATACGACATTTTACGTATCATGCCGGAGAAGATTTCTACCATATTCTGGATGGACTACGAGCTATTTATGAAGCAATCAATTTTTGTGATTTGAGAAAGTCTGACAGGATAGGGCATGCAACCGCCACAGGCGTTTCTGTTAAACTTTGGGCAAAAGCGGTTGGTAATAAGTTTAAAATAAAAAAGGGGATTCACCTGGATAATCTGATTTTTTGCTATCACTTGATTCTTCAATTTAGTATAGACTCTTTACAGCAAGTTTTGCCTTATATAATTAATGAAGTAGAAAACCTGAGTTTTGAAATATATAAAACCCGGTATCCTATTAAAGTTTTAGAAAAAGCCTGGTTAATGAGACAGTGCTGCCCTATACATGTATCATCAGAGAAACGCAAGGATGCAAGATTAAGTCTCGTATTTGATGAAGAAGAATGGGAATTCGCAATAGATAAGGGATTTAGAAAAAAATACGGACACAGTAATCCTGATCATGCCCTAGAGGTTTACCTAAATTACCATACTGAAACGATAAGACAGAATTATGATGAGATTATTGATATTAATCCTTTTTCTATTCTCAATGAAACTCAATTAGAAATCCTTCAGATTGAAGTGCTAAAGTTCATGAGTTTAAGAGAGATTGTAATTGAGACACTTCCTACAAGTAATGTAAGAATTGGCTACCATAGAGATTTTAGTACTTATCATTTAATTAACTGGATAAGGTGGAAAAAGGAGGGAAAGAATATACCATCCATAGTGGTAGGTACAGATGATACCGGAATTTTTTCAACCAATATCTACAATGAATATGCCAATATTTATTCATCACTCCACCATATACACCAGATGCCACACGATGATGTAATGGATGTAATTAAAAGACTTGAAGAAAGTGCAGGAATTTATCGATTTGATATTGAAAAATCATTTTCTTAATGTGTTATGGAAAAAGCGATTTATAGATATTGTGCTTGGAATATTTGATTCCCCCCCCCCCACAAAAAAAAGCAGCCCATCAGGCTGCTTTTCGTTTCTCCAAAAACCACTATTATCAAACCAAATCAAATCTGTCCAGATTCATTACTTTTGTCCAGGCGGCTACAAAGTCTTTTACAAACTTGGCTTGTCCGTCTGAGCTGCCGTAAACTTCGGCTATGGCTCTTAGTTCTGAGTTCGAGCCAAACACCAGGTCGGCGCGGGTGGCTGTCCATTTCCAGTCGCCGGTGGCGCGGTCGGTGCCTTCATACAACTCTTTATCTGCCGATGCCGCCTTCCAGGCCGTGCTCATATCCAGCAGATTTACAAAGAAATCGTTCGTTAACTCACCCACGCGGTGCGTAAATACGCCATGTTTAGAGCCGTCGTAGTTAGTACCCAGCACACGCATACCACCAACCAAAACGGTTAATTCAGGGGCTGTGAGTGTCAGCAATTGGGCTTTATCAATCAGTAATTCTTCAGTTGAAACCCTGAAATTCGCCTTACGGTAGTTGCGGAAACCGTCAGCCAGTGGCTCAAGGAAACCTACCGATTCTACATCTGTCTGCTCTTGTGTGGCATCCATGCGTCCCGGAGTAAATGGCACGGTTACGTCGTGTCCGGCATCTTTAGCCGCTTTCTCAACACCAGCCACACCGGCCAGCACAATCAGGTCGGCCATTGAAATCTTCTTGCCACCGGCCTGAAAATCCTTCTGGATGCCTTCCAGCGCGCCCAGCACTTTTTGCAGTTGCGCAGGGTTGTTTACCTGCCAGTATCTTTGCGGAGCCAGACGGATACGGGCGCCATTGGCACCGCCGCGTTTGTCAGACCCACGGAACGTAGAAGCAGAAGCCCAGGCCGTTGAAACCAGCTCAGAAACACTCAGGCCAGATGCCAGAATGGTTGCTTTCAGCGCAGCCACATCGCTTTCATTTACCAGCTCATGGTCTACTGCCGGAATCGGGTCTTGCCAGGTAAGTATCTCTTCCGGCACTTCCGGGCCCAGATAACGGGCACGTGGCCCCATGTCGCGGTGGGTTAATTTAAACCAGGCACGGGCAAAAGCATCAGCAAAGGCATCCGGGTTTTCAAGAAAACGGCGTGATATCTTCTCATAAGCAGGGTCAAACCTTAGCGCAAGGTCGGTTGTCAGCATGGTAGGGCGGTGTTTTTTGCTGCCGTCAAATGCATCCGGTATAATGTTATCGGCATTTTTGGCCACCCATTGGTGCGCACCTGCCGGGCTTTTGGTTAGTTCCCATTCAAAGGCAAAGAGGTTTTCAAAGAAATTATTGCTCCATTGTGTAGGGGTGGTTGTCCAGGTTACCTCCAGTCCGCTGGTAATGGCATCTGGGCCTGCGCCGCTGCCGTAGCTGCTTTTCCAGCCCAGGCCTTGCAGTTCAAGGTCGGCCGCTTCCGGCTCCTTGCCAACGTGGGTGGCAGGGGCGGCACCATGTGTTTTACCAAAGCTGTGGCCACCGGCTATCAGTGCCACGGTTTCTTCGTCGTTCATGGCCATACGTCCAAAAGTATCGCGTATATCTTTAGCCGCTGCAATCGGGTCGGGGTTGCCATCGGGGCCTTCAGGGTTTACGTAAATCAAACCCATTTGAACTGCTGCCAACGGATTCTCCAGATCTCTGCTATGAATTTTGCCATCGGCGTTATCGTCAGACGACACCACCCCATGCGCTTTGGCAACACCTTCAGAGCCATGCCCGTAGCGCAGGTCTCCGCCCAGCCAGGTAGTTTCAGAGCCCCAATACACATCTTCTTCCGGTTCCCATACGTCTTCGCGGCCACCTGCAAAGCCAAAAGTTTTAAATCCCATCGATTCCAGCGCCACGTTTCCTGTCAGAATCATTAAATCGGCCCATGAAATTTTATTGCCATATTTTTGCTTGATAGGCCACAACAAACGGCGGGCTTTATCAAGGCTCACGTTATCTGGCCAGCTGTTTAGCGGCGCAAAACGTTGCTGGCCAGAGCCACCGCCACCGCGGCCGTCTGTAACACGGTAGGTACCCGCGCTGTGCCACGCCATACGGATAAACAAAGGGCCGTAATGACCAAAATCTGCCGGCCACCAGTCTTGAGAGTCCGTCATCAGGGCGTGCAGGTCTTGTTTCACCGCTGCCAGATCAAGACTTTTAAAAGCCTCGGCATAATTAAAATCTTGGTCCATCGGGTTCGACAACTGCGAGTGCTGGCGCAAAATATTCATCTTTAACTGATTGGGCCACCAGTCGCGGTTTCTGGTGCCGCCACCGCCTGTGTTGCTTTTCAGGGTGCCGTTATGGAACGGGCATTTGCTGATATCTCCTGTTTCTTTTTCCATGGAATCTAAAAAGTTTTTATGATTGAATGAATAATGTTGAAATCAATTTTTGATGCTGTAAAGGTATGGGGTTGTGTATAATAATCAAAATCGAATAAATCTATGGTTTTATAGATTTTGTCTATGTTGATTAATTGAATTGATGTACCGTTATGTTCTGAGTTGCTGTTATAAAGTTAAGCGTCAGGGAGTTAAGTCAATACAATAATGTATTAAATTTTGTTTATCAGAAGAGCAGATTCGTTGCGTGGTAATGCCTTTGAGGTATTTGGAGGCTAATAAAACATAGGATAATGTAACCGGAACCGAATAATTCGGTGAATAAAAAATAAAGCCGCCAAAATTTGTGTAGCCAAATAGCTACGCATATATTTGTAGCCAAATAGCTACGCAATGAATTTAAGAAGAGATGTTTTTCAGGCCATAGCCGACCCCACCAGACGTACCATACTGCTTCTGGTAGCCACACAAGCCATGACAGCCGGGGCCATTGCCTCTAATTTTGATACCGCCAGACCAACCGTTTCGAAGCACTTGCAGATACTGACTGAATGCGAGCTACTGGCGCAGGAACAAAGCGGACGGGAGATTTATTACTCAATTAACCTGGAGAAAATGAAAGAGATTGCCGACTTTATAGAACCTTTCCGCCAGATATGGGACGAAAGGTTTAATAAACTGGAGGCCATTCTGAAACAGTATCAAGCTAAAAATAATACCTGATGGAACGTAAAACCAAAGTGAGTGCCGAAGCAGGCAGGCAGGAGATTGTGATCACCCGGGAATTTGATTTGCCGGTAGACCTGCTATTTAAGGCCTATACCGAACCCGAAATTGTGGAACAATGGATGGGCAATAAAGTTCTGAAACTGGATAACCACAAGTATGGCGGCTGGCATTTCAGAACTACCGATGCCGCCGGTAATATTCTGTTTCAGGCGCATGGCACTATTCATGCCTTTGAACCCAACCAACGGATAGTGCGCACGTTCCAGATGGATAACGCCGCCTTTGATGTAACGCTTGAGTTTCTGGATTTTAAAAAACTGACCGATACCACCAGCCTTTTTAGCATGCACATCATTTACAGGTCGGTTGAATTGCGCGACCTGCAACTGAAAATGCCGTTTGAGTTCGGGCTGAATATGGCGCACGGCCGCTTGCAGGAAATCATGAATCAACAAAAAACCGATGGAAGCAGGTAACCTAAACCCGAAAGTTGATTTTTTCTTCAGCAAAGCCACCCAATGGAAGGCAGCGTATGCGCAACTGCGTAGTCTTGCCCTTGGCTGCGGGCTGGCAGAAGAATTGAAATGGGGCTGCCCCTGTTACACGCATCAGGGCAATAATGTGGTGCTGATACACGGCTTTAAAGACTATTGCGCACTACTGTTTTTTAAAGGCGCTCTGATGGGCAATGCCGACGGCCTGTTGATTCAGCAGACAGCAAACGTGCAGTCGGCACGGCAAATGCGGTTTGTTAATGTAGGCGAAATAACAGCGTACAAGGTGGTTATCAGAGCGCATATTTTTGAGGCCATTGAAATTGAAAAGGCAGGATTGAAAGTTAGCCTGAAAAAAACAGCTGATTATACCATACCCGATGAGTTTCAGAAAAAACTGAATACAAACCCTGCCCTGAAAACCGCCTTTGAAGCCCTGACACCCGGCCGACAAAAGGCCTATCTGTTTCATTTCGGGCAGGCCAAGCAGGCATCAACCCGCCTGGCAAGGGTAGAAAAATTCATACCGAAGATACTGGAAGGGAAGGGGTTGGAGGATTGATTGTAGTTAGAACTGCCGACTTTAGTCGACAATACATAACAAATGCTCCTTTGTTTTGATAGCCAGCGAATTCATTCGCTGTTACTAAAAAGACATCCTAATTTACCTAGCATTCATTACTTATATAAACGCTAGAACAATGGAAACAACCGTAAAAGCAGCCAAAAGAAACAAAATTATCTATTGGATAGCCACCATCTGGCTATCACTGGGTATGGTATCAAGCGGCGTGGTGCAGCTCATACACCTGAAAGAAGAGGTAGACCTTTTCAACCATCTGGGGTACCCTGAGTACTTCCTTACCATTATTGGTGTCTGGAAATTGCTCGGTGTGTTGGCAGTACTCGTGCCGAAATTCCCGGTAGTGAAAGAATGGGCCTATGCCGGATTCTTTGTAACCATGTCAGGCGCGCTGTTTTCGCACCTGGCCGTGGGCGACACCACCTTTGAGGCTTTCTTTGGGCCAATACTACTGGTTGTGCTTACGGTAACCTCATGGTATTTCAGACCTGCCAGCAGAAAAGTAATTGATTTGCAGAAATAGTGTATATAATTTGCGTGTTCAGACATTTGTCGTATATTTACAGACAAATGTCTGAATGTAAAACCATGACAACCGCAAAATCAAATATAGAAATTAAGCTCAGCAAAGAAATTACTTCATTTCTGAAACACGCTCGTATTGATACTAAATCAGTTACCTATGAGGATTTCCTTGCCAACAAAATGCTTATCATTGCGGTCATAAGGGCAGGTATTCCTTATTCACTTTTCGGATTGATTCAGGACTATACACCTTTTTCAGAAACTGACTGGGCAGGTTTTCTTGATATTTCTACCAAGTCTTTGCAGAGATACAAAACATCTACCAATCACCATTTCAAGCCAATACATTCTGAGAAAATCATTGAACTGGCTGAAGTTACAAAGGTAGGGCTGGATGTTTTCGGTAATATGGATAAGTTGCGTCTATGGCTCAATACCCCCAATTATGCCCTTGGAAGCCAGAAGCCGATTGAATTACTGCGCGATTCTTATGGCAAAGAATTGGTGATAAGTGAGCTGGTGCGTATTAATTACGGTATTTTGGTGTAACATGGAAGTTTACCGACTTTCACGCGAGAAATATGCCAGTCCGTTGTCGGGCAAAGGGGCAGCCATGAAAGGGGCGAGGTGGAATTCAGCAGGAGTAGAGTTGATTTACACCGCAGCCAACCGTTCGTTGGCAATGGCCGAAGTGGCAGTGCATTTTACATGGGCTACGCTGCCGGACGATTATGTGATGATAAGTATCGACATTCCGGATGATATAGCCATAAAAGATATGGCAGAGGCAGCACTACCGGCTAACTGGAAAGACTTTCCGCATCCGGTATCTACTCAGAAATTCGGCGATGAGTTTGTATTTGACAACCAGTATTGTGTTTTACGAATCCCCTCTGCCGTTACACAAGGAGATTTTAACCTGCTCATCAATCCTAATCATAAAGATTTTAATCGAATTGAGATAAGCAAAATTGAGAAATTTCCATTTGATAGGAGGCTTTTGAAGTAAACTACCATCCAACCTTTAATCAACAAAACCCATGAGCAATAAAAAGGAACTCCCCACCGAAGTACGCACCGAACTGCTCAAAACTCTGCAAACCCGTTTTGAAAAAAATAAGAATCGGCATGAAGCAATAGGGTGGGAGCTTGTAAGGGCGAAGCTGGAGGTTGATGCTGACAAATTGTGGTCGTTAAACGAAATGGAAATAACCGGAGGCGAGCCTGATGTTATTGGTTACGACGCCAATACCGACGCATATATTTTCTGCGATTGTTCGGCTGAAAGCCCGAAAGGCCGCCGGAGTATCTGCTACGACCACCAGGCATTAAATGCCAGAAAGGAGTATAAACCCGCCAACAGTGCCATAAATATGGCTGAGGAAATGGGCATTGAATTATTGAATGAAGAACAGTATCGCCATTTGCAAACCCTTGGTAAATTTGATACCAAAACTTCAAGCTGGCTGCTTACCCCCGATGCGGTTAGAAAGCACGGCGGGGCTATCTTTGGCGACAGCCGGTATAATCATGTCTGGACCTACCATAACGGCGCTGACTCTTACTACGCTGCCAGAGGTTTCCGCGGCTTGTTAAAAGTATGAGGCCATTTAAATTGCGCTGCATCAGTAACAAAACCAGATTAATTCCTCCTGAAAACCGCTTTCAATTGAAACTCTTCATTTTGTGTAGCTACCCTGTGTAGTTTGCATTTTATCTTTGCTGTATCAAACAATCAGCCTGATGTCGTATTGCTTTTACATTGACCGCATGACGGGCGCGCAACAGGCGCTTCATAAAAACTATCATGATAACCATTATGGTTTTCCGATACATGACGATAACGAGCTTTTCGGGCGATTGCTGATGGAAATCAACCAGGCTGGCTTAAGTTGGGAAACCATCCTTCGCAAGGAAGAGTCGTTCCGAGCGGCCTACGATAACTTCAATATCAGTAAAGTAGCCAATTATACCGAGGCCGACCGCGAACGCCTGATGGCCGATGCGGGCATTATCAGAAACCGACTGAAAATTAACGCCGCCATTGAAAACGCCCGTACCATACAAGGTTTGCAGGCGTCGCATGGGTCGTTTGAAAAATGGCTGGAAGCCCACCACCCACGTACCAAAGACGAATGGGTGAAATTGTTTAAGAAAACTTTCCGCTTTACAGGCGGAGAAATTGTAAACGAATTTCTGATGAGCATTGGCTATCTGCCCGGCGCGCACGATACCAACTGCCACATATACCATAAAGTTTTAGCCCACCAACCACTCTGGCACAAGGCTGTTTAATAACCTTCACGATTTTTTGATTGAGTCCGCCGCTGCATTGCAGCAACCTTTACGCGATCTGCACGGGCGGCCTTACGGGCCGCCTCATTGCAGTACCACTCAGCCTGCTTTATTGAGTTTCAAGCCTTTTTCTGCCTTTTTCTTTTGCAAAGCACCAAAAATTGCACGAGTATTGTATAAAAATGTATTGATGGCAGCCGATAATGACCTCATAATTGCAGTGCTGGAGTCGCAATACAGAGCTGCGTTTGCCATGCTGAGCGCTGCTATTGTAAAAGTACCCACCAATTTGTGGCATACCCACACCAGCCAGCACCCTGTCTGGCAGCTCACTTTTCATACCCTCTGGGCAGCAAAAATGTATCTTTCGGCTAACCCGTGGTCATTTACTCCGTGGCAAAATGCCCATCGCGGCGCCGAAAACCTCAGCAATAAACCCACCACTACCGCTCATACGCCCTCAGAAATACTCAGCTTTATAGACGATATACAAGCCAGCCTGGCACATGACCTTTCTCAACTGCCCCTCCATGCGCCTTCGGGCTTTGAGTGGTATCCTGTAAGCAGGCTTGAGCTGCACCTGGTTAACATCAGGCATATTCAGCACCATACAGCCCAAATCATAGAGCGGCTCAAATCGGCAGGCATCAGCGGTTTCGACTGGGTAATAAAGGGTTAATCATAAATTTTTAAGAAAATATTTGGCGAATTCAAAAATCGATTTTACATTTGTCGACCAAAATACATTTTTAGTCGAAAAGTTTAAAACTATGGAAAAGGACGAACTGGTTATTCAGGATATAATAAAAGGAGCCAAAAAATTAATGCAGCAATATGGTTTAAAAAAAACCACCATGGAAGACATAGCCAAAGCTGCCGGCAAAAGCAAAAGTACCTTGTATTATTATTTTAAAGATAAAGAAGAGATATTCGACAGGGTCATCAACCTTGAAATCGACGAGTTTTTTTATAGCGTTAAAACCGCTGTTAATGAACAACCCGACTCCATTTGTATGCTGAAAGCCTACATTGTAACAAAGGTAAAAGCCATTAAAGAGAAGGTAAACCTATACAGCCTGGTAGTTGAAAACGACCTGAACGGAAGATTAAATGAAGAATATTCTAACCTGCGAAACAGGTATGACCACGAAGAAAAACATTTGCTGGAGTCTATTCTGGCCAAAGGCGTAGAAACCGGGCAATTGAAAGAAGAGATTCTGGAAAACCTTGATTTGCTCAGCGATTTGATGGTGAGTTGTATCAGAGGAATTGAACTGGATATAATAGCCCGCAAGAAAAACACCGCACTGGCCGACAAGGCAGACCTGCTGGTGGATATGATAATTAAAGGAATGGGCAGGTAAAGCACACCAACACAATGCTTCTCGGAGCATTTTTTTAGCACCCAAATTCGACCAAAAAACGATTTTAGTCAAACAGTAAACAAAACAAACCAATGACAAGCAGATTAAATTTATTAGCGGCATCAAGCCTGTTGGTTTTAGCAGGTTGTGCATCACACGAGCCAGCCAAAACCGTAGAAACCAAAAAAGATTATAACGTGCAGGTAGAAAAGCCAATGCCTTACAGCGGCGTTGTGCAGGCCAAATACTCGGGCGTGGTAGAAGCCCAGAAAACAACCGTTTTGAGCTTTGCCACTCTGGGCACTGTAACCGATATATTGGTGGCCGAAGGCCAGAACGTAAAGAAAGGACAGTTGCTGGCCAGGCTAGACGCCTCTACTGCACAAAACACGTATCAGGCAGCGTTGGCAAGCCAGAAACAGGCCGAAGACGCCTACAAAAGAATGAAACCCATGAAAGAAAACGGCACCCTGCCAGAAATAAAATGGGTAGACATAGAAACCGGCTTGCAACAGGCAAAGTCGGCAGTGGCAATTGCTCAGAAAGGCATCAGCGACTGCAACCTGTATGCGCCTGTAAGCGGGGTAATCGGCAAAAAAAATGTACAGCCCGGCATGAACGTGGCTCCGTCAATGTCGGTGCTTGAGCTACTGGGCATCCAGACGGTTTATGTAAAAATACCGGTTCCGGAAGACGAAATCAGCATGTTCAAAAAAGGCGAAACCGCCGAAATAACCATCAATGCCATAGGTAAAACCATTACCGGCACGGTAAAAGAAATTGGCGTAACGGCCGACATCCTGTCGCACTCTTATCCTGTAAAAATAGAAGTACAGAATTCGGCAGCCGAAATTAAACCCGGCATGATTTGCTCGGTACAGACCACGGCTCATGACCAACGCACCGGCGTTTTGGTTTCAAACAAAGCCTTGCAGAAAGATGCAGACGGCCAGCAGTTTATTTACATCGAACAAGGCGGTAAAGCCCTGAGAGTAAACGTAAAAACCCTGAAGCTGATAGATAACCAGGTGCTGGTGCAGGGCGAAGTGCCGCCGGCTGCCAACGTTATTGTAGCCGGGCAGCAAAAATTAAGTAATGGTTCAACAGTTCAAATTGCGCGTTAATCATGAAAAAACAGAAACTGAATATTATAGAACTGGCTATGAAGCATAAGCAGATAGCCATCATTATTACAGTGATACTCTCTATTGCAGGGCTTGTGTCGCTGATGATAATGCCCCGGAACGAGTTTCCTGAGTTTACCATTCGCCAGGGTTTAATCATCGGGGTGTATCCCGGTGCCAATTCAGCGCAGGTAGAAGAAAAGCTAGCCACCAAAGTAGAAAGCTTTTTGTATGGGTTTCAGGAAGTAAACCGCGAAAAAACCTATTCTATCTCTAAAGAAGGAATGCTGATTGTTTTTGTTGAGGTAAATAATAACGTGAAAGACCCGGATGCCTTCTGGGACAAAATAAAGTTTGGCTTAAACAATCTTAAATCTGAGCTGCCGCCGCAGGTGCTGGCTTTGGTTGCCAATAATGATTTCGGAAATACGTCGGCCATATTACTTACGGTGCAGTCAGACAGCAAGAGCTACAAAGAACTTGACCGCGAACTGAAAGTAATTGAAACTGAATTCAGAAAAATAAAGTCGGTCTCTAAAGTGAAACACTTTGGTTTGGTTCAGGAGCAGATAACCATTTATCCTGACAACGACAAACTGGCTTACTACGGTGTAAAACCAGTTAATGTACTGGCCGCTGCACAACTGGAAGGCTCTATTTATTATGGTGGCGAGCTGGACAACGGCCAGCTGATAACCCCGATACACATTCCGTCAACCTATCAATCGGAAGAAGACATCAAAAACCAGATAGTTTATACCGACCCCAACGGTAATGTAATCAGGGTAAAAGACGTAGCGCGCGTGGTAAGAGAATATCCTAAGCCAGACGCCATCATCAAAAACAACGGCACAAACAGCCTGCTGATATCGCTGGAAATGCAACCCGGAAACAACATTGTTTCTTTTGGTAAAACGGTAGACGAAACGCTTGAATCGCTGAAAGGCAAAATATCGCCCGATGTGCAGATTGCCAAAATCGCCGATATGCCACAGGCCGTAGAGCATTCCATAACGCACTTTCTGAAAGAATTTGCCATTGCCATTGTAGCCGTTATTATTGTAACCATGCTGCTGTTGCCTTTCAGGGTAGCTGCGGTAGCAGGGGCAACCATTCCTATTTCAATTTTTATTACCCTCGGTATTTTATATGCCTTAGGCATTGAGCTGCACACGGTGTCGCTGGCGGGTTTAATTGTGGTGCTGGGTATGGTGGTAGACAACGCCATTGTAGTGCTTGACGGACACATTGAAAAACTAGACCACGGCGAAACCCCCTGGAACGCCGCCTGGAAAAGCGCCAGAGAACTGTTTATACCGGTGTTTTCGGCTACGATGGCTATTATTGCCACTTATGTGCCTATGATGTTTTTTCTTGACGGCATGGTGGGCGATTTCGTGGGCGCATTGCCCATAACCATTGGGGTAGCCCTTATTACCTCTTTGCTTATTGCCTGTTTTCTGGTTCCGTACTTAAGCTATGTGTTTATTAAAAAAGGAATCAAGAAAGAAATCGCCAAACCTGGAAGGAAGTCGCTGCTGGATGTGATTCAGAATCTATATGACAAAACCCTTGAGCTGGCTTTCAAATTCCCTAAAACCACTATTCTGGCCGGCATTGGCTCTGTTGTAGCAGGTATAGCCATATTTGCAACGGTGCCACGCCAGTTGTTCCCGAAAGTAGACCGTAACCAGTTTGCAGTAGAAATTTATCTGCCTGAAGGCAGCACGCTTGAGCAAACCGCCTTTGTTTCTGACAGCCTCGAAAAAATGCTGATAAAAGACAAACGCGTTGCCAATGTGGCCGCCTTTGTAGGTACCAGCTCACCGCGTTTTCATACCACGTATGCGCCCAATTTTCCGTCCCGAAATTATGCGCAGCTGGTGGTAAATACCCAGACAGCCAATGATGCCATTGCCCTGCTGACAGAATATGAAGCCAGGTACCGCAATCATTTCCCGAATGCGTATGTGCGTATGAAACAGCTGGATATGCTCAGCACCACTGCACCTATTGAGGTGCGTATCAGCGGCGATAACCTCGACAGCATCAAGACCGTTGCCATGCAGGTAAAAGCTGCCATGAATAAAAACGAAAACGTTATTTGGGCCAGAACCGACTACCTTAATCCACGGCAGGGTATAAGCGTTGAAATCAATGATGAGATTGCCAACCGGCTTGGTTTAACCAAAGGTACGGTGGCGGCGTCGCTGGCTGCCGGTATGTCTGGCATGCCTGTGGGTACCATCTGGGAGGGCGACTACCCCGTTAACATCAAACTGATGAACGCCCCGGGCCAAAAAAACAGCTTTGACGACATCGCCAATCAGAACGTAACCTCGCCAATTACGGGCGCAACTGTTCCTGTAAGGCAGATAGCCAGCGGCATCACCAACGATTGGAGCGAAGGACAGATTATCCGCCGCAACGGTACCAGAACCATCACCGTAAGGGCTGACGTAAAACACGGCGCCCTTGCCTACAAAGTACTGGCTGATATTAAGGCCGCTATAAAAACCATTCCTTTGCCAAAACAGACAACCCTGTCTTATGGCGGAGAAGAAGAAAGCGAAGTTGAAAACTATATTCCAATGGCCAAGGCATTGGTGGCTGGTATCCTGCTTATCTTCTTTATACTGCTGTTTCAGTTCAAAAAACCTAAACTGGCTCTGTTGGTAATGACCACCATGCCGCTGAGTTTTCTGGGTGCGGCCTTAGGTATTGTTATTACGGGTTATCCTTTTGGTTTAACATCGTTTCTGGGTATTATGAGCCTGATGGGAATTGTGGTACGTAACGGGATTATCCTGATTGATTATGCCGAAGAACTGCGAACCCACCACGGCATGACACTCCTGAACGCCGCCGTAGCCGCCGGAAAACGCAGAATGCGCCCTATATTCCTGACCTCGTTTGCGGCAGCCGTAGGCGTGGTACCCATGATACTGAGCGGCTCTACCCTGTGGGGGCCTTTGGGTGCGGTGGTATGTTTCGGGTTACTGGTGTCTATGATACTCACCCTGTTTATGGTGCCGGTGTTGTATCAGCAATTATTTAAAAAGAACTACGCTTAAAAATCTGAAACATGAGACATATAACCCTCTTATTGGCTGCTGTGTGTGTATCGGCAGCAGCCTTTAGCCAAACCACGCTTACCCTTGAGCAAAGCCAGGCGCTTGCCCTGAAAAACAACAAGGCGTATAAAAACACAGCACTTGAAATTGAAGCAGCCAGAGAAATACAGCAGAATGCTTACACCAATTATTTTCCGAAGGTAAGCGCCAACGTATTTGGCATGCAGGCCATAGACCCGCTCGTAAAATTCAAGATGGATGGCGGCAACCTGCCTGTGTATGACGGCAACCCGGCCAACCTGGCCAGTGCCACACAGTTTGCGTATTTTCCGGGTATGGACCTGCGCATGATGCAGCGCACAGCAGCCGGAGTGCTGAATATTGCCCAGCCATTGTATACCGGCGGGCGGCTTACAACCGGCAACCAGCTGGCTGCGCTTAATGTAGATGTAAAAGAAAAACAACAACAGCTAAGCGAAAACGATGTGCTGTTGAAAGTTGAACAGCAATACTGGCAGTTAATATCGTTACAGGAAAAACAAAAAACGCTCGAAAAATATGAGGTGTTGCTGAATGATGTGCGCAGGCAGGTAGACGATGCCCACAAAGCCGGGTTAATTATTAAAAACGATGTGCTGAAAGTGCAGATTAAACAAAGTGAGCTGGCGGCCAACAAAAACAAACTGCAAAACGGCAAAAAACTGGCAACCATGCAGTTTTGCCAGACCATCGGCATTGAATATGACAGCACCCTGGCATTGCAGGAAACCCCCGACATAAGCCGGAACCCGATGGCCTATTATGTGAATCATGGCGGGGCTTTAACCAACCGCACTGAATATAAACTACTGGAGAAATCGGTAGAAGCGGCGCAACTGCAAACCAAAATGAAAAAAGGAGAGTATATGCCAACTGCCGCACTGGGGCTGGCGGGTTACCATCTTAATTTTCTGGAAAGTGGCACCAAGAATTTTACCAACGGGCTGGCGTATGTCTCGGTATCTGTTCCGATATCTGACTGGTGGGGTGGGTCTCACAGTATCAAAGAGTCTAAAATAAAAGAGGAGATAACCGCCAACAGCTTTGAGGATACCAAGGGCCTGCTGACACTACAAATGGAAAAGGCCTGGACAGACCTGAACGAAGCATGGAAGCAGATAGCCATTATTAAACAAACGGCCATTCAGGCGGAAGAAAACCTGAAAGTGAGCCAGTCGGGTTATGCCAGTGGTTTGGTAACACTGTCTGACCTGCTGGAAGCACAGGCACTGGTAACAGAAACCGCCAATAAACTGACAGAAGCACAAACACAGTACAAACTGGCCGTTACAACTTACCTTCAGGTAACCGGCCGGAAATAAAATAGGGAATAACCCAAAAAAACTGCCACATGAGGGCGGCCGCAAGGATAGAGCAAAGAATAGTGAGGCGGCCGCCATTCAGGTGGTAAATGTATGGCACAAATGGTTTGTTTTCTTGCCGATGGAACAAGCCTGATTTTTAATTGCCGGAATGATAATGGAAGCGAACTAATCTGATAAACAAAAAAACTCCTTCATTTCTGAAAGCGCATTTGGTGGTGGTAAGGCGGTTGCTGAAGCCTTGGGTTAATAACTTTTCACCGTTATAGCCTTAGTGGGTTTCCAGGTTTTTCCGTCTGTAAAACGAACCGAAACCAGCGACACCACTATTCTTGTGGCGTTGTCGTGGCCTTCTAAAATCCAGTTACCTAAAACATTAGCCTGGCCCGGCGCCAGCTTTACTTGGTAAACTCCTCTGAAACGGTTGTTTTTGCGAACCGGGTGATTTACCGGCCGGTTGTAGCCATCATAACAGGCAATGGTTACTTCGTAGCGGTCTATGGTTTCAGTGCTTAAGTTTGAAACCACCACACTGGCTTCGGGCGTGCTTACTGAATTATACTTGAGGTCAACTGAATTAATGGCCAGCGGCGGGTCATTTACTTTTTGCTTTGCGTTTTGCTTAGTATTTTTTTCTTCTTTCCGGCCGTTTGCAATTTGGGCATTCTGCGCTTTTATGGCTTCAATCCGTTTGGCCAGTTCTTCATTGGTCCGCAAAAAATAGGCGTCAATATAGCCGGTTTTGCCTTTATGTATGGCCTGCACGTAGTCGTTGCCATCATTAAAATCTTTTTTATAGCCAACTACCGAAATTTCAGAGTTCGGCGGAATTTTATACATCATTTCCATGGGCTTATTGAAGCGGTCGTTCCAGAAAACAATTTCGTCGCGGTTAGTAATAGTTATTTTCCCGAAACGCACGGGCGGTTCCAATGCCCTTACCAAACCAAGCCTTTGCTCGGTGGCCGATATCTGGCTCTGGAGCGCTTTCAGACTTTGTTCCTGATTCTGCCGCAACTGTTTCAGGCTGTCCAGCCTTTTCTTAAGTACTACGCCACTTTGAGCAAACCCACTCAAACTCAACAATAAAAAAAACAGCAATTTTTGCATATATATTCATTTACCTGGCTTTTATTAAATAAAACAAAGAAAAATGTTTTGTGTACAGGTTTTACTCCAATCTACCCATAATAACTGGCATTATGCGCCAATTGATACATTATATTACTGTTGCCCAACGCTCAGCACCAAAAAAAGCGCCCTTAAACAAGAGCGCTTTTAAACCTTACCCAAACTAATATCAAAACATTATGTACCTTTTAGCGATTCAATTAATACTAAATATTGCAGAACTGGTAATCGGGCCTTCCGCTAAAATCAGGCAGAGGTTAACTTAGTATTCAGCTGCCCCAATAGCTTATTGAGCGTTTTATGAAAACCCGCAATTTCTTCAAGTGCAACAGCATCGTCAGAGAAACTACTCAGTATTTTTTCAGGTATCAGCACCGCTTTTTCTTTAAGCTGTTCGCCTTTTTCGGTGAGTGAAACCACCACTTTGCGTTCGTCTTCGCTTGAGCGTTTTCTTACCACCAGTTCTTTTTGTTGCAGCCGTTTAAGCAAAGGCGTTAAGGTGTTAGATTCCAGATACAGCCTGGCTCCAATTTCGGTTACTGTCAGGTTATTGTGTTGCCATAGCACCAGTAAAACCAGGTATTGGGGGTAGGTTATATCAAGTTCGCTCAAAACCGGCTCATACAATTGGGTGGTGAGCCTTGAAGCCGCATACAGCGGAAAACAAAGCTGTTTGTCCAGATAAAGCGCCGTAAAATCTTGTTCGGTTTTCATAACATTTGCTGTATGTAGGCTTCCATGTCTTCAGGCTTGGTGGTGGGCGCATATCTTTTTACAGCCTTACCGTTTTTGTCAACCACAAATTTGGTAAAGTTCCATTTGATGTCATCAACCAGCAAACCACCTTGCTCGGCTTTCAGGTAATCAAATATCGGGTGGGCGTTCGGGCCGTTTACATCAATTTTTTCGAACATCGGAAAGCTCACACCGTAGTTTAACTGGCAAAACTCTTCAATATCTTTTGAGCTGCCAGCCTCCTGATTGGCAAACTGGTTACACGGAAAACCCAGCACTACCAGCCCCTTGTCTTTATTGGCCTGGTATAGTTTTTCAAGGCCTTCGTATTGCGGGGTAAGGCCGCATTTGCTGGCTGTATTCACCACCACTACGGTTTTGCCCTTAAACTGGCTCATAGAAACGGGCTTGCCCGAAAGCGCTTTGGCTTCAAAATCATAAAAACTCTTAGCTGCTCTGTCTGCTTTTTTGCTGAACAAAAGTTTTAAACCGCCTGTTGACCACAAGGCCCAAAGTACCAAAACCGGCTGAAAAAATAAGCGGATTAACCGTTTCTGGTCGGTATCAAGGCCAAAGGCATCAATTCCGTTGGTGTATTGAGATATATTACCCGGAAAAATAAGGATGTAAAAAATGGCCAGTGCGATACCCACTTTGGCACGGTGCTTAACCAGAAATATCATAGAAAGCCCCAGGGCTATTTCAACCAAACCGGAAGAAAGCACCACGAAGTCCATAAATGCGGGGTTAGTGGGCAACCAGCGGGGCACCTGTGCCAGAAACTCCTGCCTTTGAAAAGTAAGATGGCCAATACCTGCCAGGGTCATCAATGCACCCAACAGAATTCTGAACAGGTTTTGTATGCGTGAAGTTTTCATTTATTTAAAATTTAGTCGTTTAAAATTAAATCGCTTGCGATGTAAATTTAGTAAATAAAGTTTACCCGGCACCAACTTTTTGAAAATTTAATGTGGCAGAGCTAAAAAATCAATGCTGCCAATAGGCTGTGTAGGGGGTAGGTAAAAAAATAAAGATGGCAAATAAACCACCGCGAGGTTTTCAGGTCAAAGCAGGGCAATCTTATTTAAAAGCGAATGACCGATAAAACTACCCCTACAAAAACGCCTGATTCTGCCCCTAAAGCCCAAAAAAAGAAATCTGCCCTGCGCGAATGGTTCGATTCCATTTTGTTTGCCGTTGTGGCGGCCTCATTAATACGCTGGCTGATGTTTGAGCCTTACACCATTCCCAGTGGCTCTATGGAAGCCAGCCTGCTGACAGACGATTTTATTTTTGTAAGCAAATTTCATTATGGCACCCGAACACCCAAAACGATTCTACAGGTACCGCTAACGCATCAGAAAATATGGGGTACCGAAATCCCCTCGTTTCTCGACTGGATTCAGCTTCCGCAATTCCGTTTGCCCGGTTTTACGCATGTAAAAAATGGCGATGTGGTAGTTTTTAATTACCCCGGCTGCCCCGAGCGTCCCGATGAGTTTGGCGGTTATGACAAGTACCCGGTTGATTTACGCACCAATTATATTAAACGCTGTATTGGCGTGGCAGGAGACGTGGTGGCCTTGAATGCCGGACAAATAACCATTAACGGCAAGCCTTTTATAAGCCCGGCAACGGTACAGATGGAATATGAAGTTGAAACCAGTGATTTGGTGAACGACAAGGTTTTCAGGAAATACGGCATTACTGAATTCAACCAGTTGGTAAGCCCCGAAAACACCATTGTGTACGATGTAAGAGCCACCGAAAAAGCCATTAAAGATTTGCAGAGCCAGGATTTTGTGAAGCGTACCCAACAGGTATTACTGGCTAAAGGCGATACCAGCAACCGGAATTATGTTACGTTTCCGCATAATACGCGGCTTTTTCCGAATAATCAGGATAACATGGAGGCATTTACAGTACCCAAAAAGGGTATGACGATTGCGCTTACTGAAAAAAACCTGGCTTTCTATAAGGGTATTATTACCACTTTTGATGGTAACGATGATGCCCGCTACGAAAACGGACAAATATTAATAAACGGCAAGCCCATTAGCACTTATACTTTTAAACAGAACTATTATTTTATGATGGGCGATAACCGCCATAGTTCTGACGACTCGCGTTTCTGGGGCTTTGTGCCGGAAGACCACATTGTGGGCAAAGCTGTATTTGTTTGGATGTCGTTCGATAAAAACGGTACTTTCTTCAACAAAGTACGCTGGAAACGCTTGTTCAGTATAATTCATTAAGGCAGCAGCAGCCTATGGGTTATCTACCCAGCCCAGGGGTTTTTCGGGCGTGCGCGAGTCGTTCTTGATACACAAAGCCGTTGGTACTCGCGGTGGGCCGCCAGAGATGAGTATCTTGGCCGCACCACCCGGCCCCGAGCTTGACGGTGAGGGTTCTGGGCTTGGGGCACGGGCCATCAGGGCTTTAAAAAGTCCGGGAGGAACCGCATTGCCTGTATCACGTCGGTCGAGCCAGTATCTGATTATCGAAACATCAGATACCGCAAAATAGCCCACTACTGTTTCTTTTTTATCACGTACATTGCTGATGTTGCCGCGCAGAGCCGTAGGCGGGGTGTCTGTTATGCCGCCATTGTTTTCTGTCTGCTGCTGAAAAAGTCTGAAATACGCATACGCATCTTTGGTGTGCGATAACTGGCGCAATTCAACCAATGCCCCCTGATACTGGTAATACGGTATTTTAGCAACTTTTCTTTGCA
This sequence comes from Emticicia sp. 21SJ11W-3, assembly GCF_024138715.1. Lineage (GTDB taxonomy): Bacteria > Bacteroidota > Bacteroidia > Cytophagales > Spirosomataceae > Emticicia > Emticicia fluvialis. The sequence goes on along the minus strand of NZ_CP092074.1, from coordinate 2,921,902 downwards.
AAATCTGTCCGCCATTGGTAAGCCGGTCTTCAAACAGATTTAGGGTGGGGCTATAAAATATCTGCCAGCATTGGGTGCGGCACTGGTAGTCGTAGGTCCATTCGGTAGTCGGAATGGGTGGCATTTCCCAGTCGCTATCCCAGGTGTATTTTGGACTGAAACAATCTTCAAACGGTTCGTTGCCCGACACAAAGTACTGTTTGTTGAGGTAAACCCCCGACAATATTTTATTAACCGCATAAACGCCTCTCACACAGCTTTTGCACCATTCCTGTTTTTCATAAAGCACCCACTCCCAGCTATAAAAATTGCGTTGGTTGGCAGGGTCTTGGGTATCCACATACAGTTCATGAAAACCGTTAAAACCTATACCGTTTATGGCGGCGGCAGTAGGGTTAAATGTGGCATTCACGTTTTTCATTGGTGCAACAGCTTCCAGTTTTTCCGGCTCCGACGCATACTCGGCACCGTCAGTAAGTCTGAATTTTAACTGATAAGTCTTTCCGGTCTGCCCCCTGAAATACTCCGGCAGCGCATAATAGCCCGGCCGGTTTTTATCTTCTGTATAGGTTACCGTTTCTGAGCCATCAACCAGCAGTTGCACTGTTGCACCGGTAAGCGGCAAAGATACCAAACCTGACAGTGCATCGGTTTTGGCACGGAATAGCTTCAATGTTTGCGACTCGTCGGCGGTGGTCAGGCGGCCTTCAACAATAATGGCATTCAGATTATTGTTTACATTAAACGCTATCTGCTCTACACAGCCTGCCGCCACCAGTAAAACTACCAGTATTAAAGCTGATGGTAAGAATAAACCTTGTTTTTGAGGTTTCATTTTTTTGTTGGTGTGCATTTAGTTGGTTCTGGTTCGTCTATCCACCCGAGGGGTCTTTTTCCGGTACTATGTCTGGTTTCCAGACAGGTGGCCCTGGGTACTCTGGGTGGGCCATCCCAAATAAGCATAAGGGCTACTTCAGGCGGTTCGGGTTCTGCATTAGGTTTCCGCTGGTTTAAAATCTCAAACAAACCTGGCGGCACCAGGTCGCCGGTATCTTTCCGGTCTACAAAGTGCCGTAAATGTATGGCTGCCGACGCCGCAAAATACCCTACTACCACCTCACGGTCGTTGGCAATATTTCTGATGTTGCCTTTCAGTGCCGTAGGTGGCGTGCTGGCAATGCCGCCAGCGTTTTCGGTTTGTTCCTGAAAGTGCTTAAAATACCTGAACGCCTCTTTGGTTAAAGAAAACTGCCTGATTTCTATCAATGCCCCCGTGCATTGGTAATAGGGCATCCGGGCAATTTTGCGTTCTATAATCCGGCCGCCGTTGGTGAGGCGGTCTTCAAACAGATTCATGGTTTCGCTGTTAAAAATTTCCCAGCAGCCCTCGCGGCATTCGTAATCATATATCCAGGGCTTGCTTACAAAGGCAGGCGCTCCGGGCTTGCGTTCGGCAGGCTGGGTAAAACAGTTTTCATAAGGTTTACTGCCGGACTGATAAAACCTGTTAAACGGGTATTGCCCAGGTATAACTTCATTTACGGCATAAATGCCGTTTTCGCAGGTGCGGCACCATTGTTTCTTTTCATAGATGGTGTATTCCCAGCTATAAAAGTTTTCCTGGTCGGCGGGGTCCTGCACATCCACGTATATAGAATGCACTCCCTTATAGCCTTCGGGCTTGTCAAAAGGCTCATAGGCATTATACTTAATATGTAGTTCGGCAATGTCTGGCACTGCGGGCATTATTTCTATGGTCGACTCATACCTGCCTCCGTCGGCCAGCTCAAATTTTAGCTGATAAGCAGCTCCGGTTCTGGCCTTAAAACTGGCTGGTAAATAATAGGCGCCGGCTTCTTTTTCGGTCATGGGTATTACTTCTGTGTTATTCACCACCAGTTCAACCCTGGCTTTTTCTACTACTATAATACCAGCGCGCCCGTTTTGCACTTTAGACCGATGAATCTTTACCATTTGCTCGCCCGGGCCGTTGGTTACCCTGCCTTCTACCGAAAGCACATCCACTTTATAGGCGGCATCATATTCAATCTGGTCTATGCAGCTCAGCCCTGCCAGCATTAACACTATAAAACAAAATATTTTCCTGATACCCCGCACCTGAATCTGATGGTTTTGAAAGTTTACTTAAACTGAAAATTGTATGATAACGACGGAATTGGCGTGGCAAAAATAGCCAGCCTGTAAGGGTTAGGCTCAGAGCCGCTGAAATAAATAGAATAGGCATTTTTGCGCCCATACAGGTTATAAACCGTAAATGCCCAATGCCCCTGCCAGCGTCTGTTTTTCATGCTTGGGTTGTAGATGTTCCAGGCAAAATCAAGCCGGTGGTAGTCGGGCAGGCGGGCCTGGTTCCGTTCGCCATAATATGGGTAGAGGCGGTCGCGGTAATACACCTGCCCTTCCGGAGCAGTAAATGGCCTGCCGGTGCTGTAAACAAAATTAAAAGAAAAACTGTGGTATTTACCCTGGTTGATATTGATGCTCAGATTCAGGCTATGGGGGCGGTCATAATTAGCCCTGTACCATTCGCCGTTATTAATCTGCTGGCTGAAATCAACGCTGCCATCTACCCGGTTCAGCGTGCGCGCATAGGTGTAATTGAGCCAGCCCGTCAGTTCTCCTTTTTTCTTGCTCAGCATCATTTCTAAACCGTATGCTTTGCTTTTGCCGGGCAGCAACTGGGTTTCCGGATACGGCTGCAGCATAAAATCGGCCCCTGATTTGTAATCCAGTGTATGGCTGGTGGTTCTCCAGTAGGCTTCTGCCGACACCTCAAATGTGTTTCCTTTCAGGTTACGTAGCCAGCCAATGGTAAACAACTGGCTTATCTGCGGTTTAATGTTGGCGTCGCTGGTTTTCCAGCGTGCGGTTGGCAAAGGCGTAGTGGTATTGGTAATGGCCTGCATATACTGGCGCATCATATTATACCCTATTTTGATTGACATATCGGGGCTGATGGCATACCTGATACCCAGCCGTGGCTCAAACCCGCCATAGGCTTTGCTTACTTTCCATGCGCCATAACTTACCGAATCTATAATGCTGCTCTCGCTCATGGTTTCTCCGGCCGCATATTGCCTTACCACACGCGGCCCCAGATTCATAAAGTAAGAATAACGCAAGCCAGCCGATACCGCCAGTTTATCAGAGAAACTCCTCTCGTGGTCGGCATAAATGGCGGTTTCCAGCGCGTTTTCGTCCGGAGTTTTCACATACGCTATGTTCACGCTGCCGCCCGGCATCAGTTCTCCGGGGTTTAGGCCATAATGTATGGCGCTGACACCGATTTCTGTTTTGGCGTTATCTGTCTGGTAATTCAGGTTAGACTTCAGTTGTTTGTACCTGATTTCCTGCCGCAAGGTTACTTCACTACCGGTGCCTGATTCAACCGACAGGATATCCGGCCTGTAACCGGCCGAAACGGCGGTGGTTTGTAAATTGAGTTTAGGCGTAAGTGCACTGAACCACTGCACCATGCCGTTCAGGGTCTGGTGCCGGTATTGGGTGTTTACAGAATTGATGTCGGCCAGCCCCCCAATGAGATTGGTCTGAAAAATGTCTTTGCTGAAATAGGCACTGGCTGTCATGGTATTTTTCTGGTCTATCCGCCAGAATAGCTTGCCTACCAGGTCGCCGAAATTGGCCTTGATGCTATCCAGTTTTTTTGAGATAATGGGCAGAACAGAAGAATTGAACGACCCCCTTGCCGAAACTATCAGTCCGAGTTTGCCTTTTATCAGCGGAATATCGGCCGTTAATTTGTTAGACACCAGGCTGATACCCCCCGATATAGAAAACTGCGTAAGGTTGGGGTTTTTTAATGAAATATCCAGTACTGACGCCGCCCGCCCGCCATAACGCGCCGGAACGTTGCCTTTGTATAAATCCAGCCCCCGCACGGCATCAGCCGGAAACACCGAAAACAACCCGAACATGTGTGTGGGGTTAAAGATGGGCATTTCGTCCATCAGTATCAGGCTCTGGTCTGTATTACCCCCTCTGATGTTGATACCGTTGGCGGCCTCGCCCACACTGGTAACACCGGGCAGCAGTTGCAGGCTTCTGAGAATATCAACCTCGCCCAGCGCTGCGGGCATCCGTTCTATGGTTTTAATATTAATGCGGCTTACACCCAGCAGAGGCTCGCGCACGGTGCGGTCGTAGCCTTTGTCAGACACCACCACTTCTTCCAGTTGCGCCGACACACTTTGCAGCCTGATGTCAAGATTGACATTCTGCCCTCCTGAAATGTTCACCCGGTACGGTAAATAACCTACATGGCGCACAATAAGCACGTGCTGCCCCGGCGGAAGAAGCAAACTGAATTTCCCTTCTGTGTCGGTATAAGTGCCTCTTAAAATCTTTTCGTAGTCAAGCACCACGGCGGCTTTTTGTAGCGGAGCATTATCAACCGAGTCGCGTACGGTTCCGGAAAGTATCTGGGCTTTTAATGGCAGACTTAGGATTATCAGAAAAAGTAAAGGTAATGGCTTCATAAGGGTTAGAACCTGAATTTTGTATGCTTTATTTGATGACGTTGCCTGCTGTGCGAATGCTGCCAATTACCGGGGTTATTTCTCTGGGCAGGCAATAAAGAAGGCAACTATTTGATTGAATGGTGTAAATAAGACACAAATATCTGGTGTTCCGGTTTTTCAGGCCAGGTTTTCAGGTACAGGATTAAAGAGATTCGACCTTACCTGATGAACTAATAACACGCGGGCGCAATAATTAAAGATACTATACTATTTGCCCCACGCCGGAACAGGTGTTTTATGGTTGAAGAGTTCGTCTACGTAATAGCTTCTTCTTGCTGTTTTATTGCAGGTGGTGTCGCCGTCGATGGGGTAAATACAAGGTTGGTAGGCGCCATTACCAACGGAGTTCATGATACTAGCCGGAGCCCCATTAGGTAGCACATCGTCTCGGTGCGCGCGGGTCAGAAAACAATGCCCCAACTCATGAAACACCAGTGCCTCGCGGTTTTGCGCAGGCACATTCTGCCAACAGCCGGGGTTAATTACCACCACACGCTGGCCGTTTTTTTTCTGTACAAAATGCCCGCATTCTTCAAAACTCAGGTTGTCAAACCGCATATCCAGATTCATAGCCGGCACATTAACGTTGCGTATCATGGCTTCTTCCAGAAACTTCGTCACATAGGGCTGCAAAACAGCGTCAATACTATAAACCATTGGTTCCGGTTCTTTCTTAGTACACGATAAGCAAAAAATAAGTTGAATTATCAGAAGTTTCTTTTGCATAGTTCAAAGATAAGTAGAAATTAATAAATACCATAATATTAACTGATTGCAGGCGGGCATCTATTTAATTAATAAGCCAGGCAATTTTAAAACCATTGTAATATGGCCATAAAAGGCATTAGATATAATGAAGCATAAGGCTTAAACGCCAAAATAAGATTGAAAATAACAGACCTCATGGTGCCTGCTCTTTCAGGCTTTGTTTGAAATTCGTAAGTTTACATTTGATTTTTGTTTATCGGGAACAGCCCGCACCAGTTAATTTTGCTTTATATCAGCCAAAAATAGAATACGATGGATACCAGCGAGACCATTGAAGAACTTTACAAACGAAAGTTTAATTGGATGCCCGAAAATATCCGGAATGAAATAGGGCATTTCAATATTTTCAGATTGGAACCACTTTCGGATAATGAACCAAGGGAGATTCCTTACAGAAGAAGAGATTTCTATAAAATAATGCTGGTTGTGGGTAACAGCAAGGTTCATTATGCCGACAAAATAATTGAAGTAAAAAAGCAGGCGCTTGCGTTTTCGAATCCGCAGATACCTTATAAATGGGAACATCTCGACAACATACGCGATGGCGCCTATTGCATTTTTAACAAGCACTTCTTCAATCAATTCGGTAATCCAGACCACTACAGGGTATTTCAGCCCGATGGCACCCATGTTTTTGAACTTACTGATGAAGAGGTACTTAAACTGCAAGGCATTTTTGAACGTATGTTTGAAGAACTCAATTCTGAATATATACACAAATACGATGTACTGAGAAACCTGGTTTTTGAACTGATGCACTTTGCCATGAAAATGCAATCAGACAATCTTTCAGCACGGCAACCTGCAAAAGCAGCTCAGCGTATCTCAGCCATGTTTGTTGAGCTTCTTGAACGGCAGTTCCCCATAGAAGAAGCGCATCCAAGAATCAACTTCCGTTCAGCGTCAGACTTCGCCAGTCAGTTAAATGTGCACGTCAATCACCTGAACAGGGCAGTTAAAGAAATAACACAAAAAACCACCTCTCAGCTGATTGCCGAGCGAGTACTGCGCGAAGCCAAAGTGTTGCTGAGGCACAGTAACTGGAATGTTTCTGAAATTGCCGATGCCCTCGGTTTTACTGAGGTAACGCACTTCAATAATTTCTTCAGGAAACACACGGGGCAGAGTCCGGGTAAATTCAGAAATGTTTGATTTTCGTAAGCTATCCTTTGATTTTCGTTATCTTAACAACTCCTGCCAGGTTAATTTTGCATCAGTATATAATAAAACAATATAGCCATGAAAACACGTAAATTAGGCAAGGGAGGTCTTGAAGTATCAGCAATGGGCCTTGGTTGTATGGGAATGAGCTTCGGTTATGGCCCTGCCGGCGAAAAAAGCGAAATGATAAAGGTTATCAGAAGTGCAGCAGAGCAGGGGGTAACCTTTTTTGATACCGCCGAGGTATATGGCCCTTTTGCAAACGAAGAACTGGTTGGCGAAGCGCTTGAGCCATTTAAAGGTAAAGTAGTAATTGCTACCAAGTTTGGTTTTAATATAGACCGTGTACAGCTTAAACATACAGGTCTTAACAGCCGCCCTGAAAACATCAGAAAAGTGGCTGAGGAGTCATTGAAAAGACTTCGGGTTGAAGCAATAGATTTGCTGTATCAGCACAGGGTTGACCCCTCAGTGCCAATTGAAGACGTGGCCGGAACCGTAAAAGATTTAATTGCCGAAGGTAAAGTGAAGTATTTCGGCTTGTCAGAAGCCGGAGCCGCCACTATCAGAAAAGCGCATGCCGTGCAACCGGTTGCAGCGCTGCAAAGTGAGTACTCGCTCTGGACACGCCAGCATGAAACAGAGATTATACCCACAATAGAAGAGCTTGGTATCGGGCTTGTGGCCTTCAGCCCTTTGGGTAAAGGTTTTCTGGCTGGTAAAATAGACGAAACCACCCGGTTTGCCGATGGAGATATCCGCAATGTTTTGCCCCGCTACACCGAAGAAGCCCGCGTGGCCAATAAAGCACTGCTAGACCTGCTGCATCAGTTTGCTGAAAAAAGAAATGCTACACAGGCACAAATAGCGCTGGCCTGGGTGCTGGCGCAAAAACCCTGGATAGTACCCATACCCGGCACCACCAAAATTCACCGGCTGACAGAGAATAATGGCGCAGCAGCCATTTTATTAACTGAAAGCGAGCTGGCTGAGATTGAGGCTGCATCGGCACAAATAAAAGTAACCGGAGCGCGTTACACCGAAGCCATGGAAAAATCTACAGGCTTATAACAGGTAAACTGTTTTCTCAACAAATAAATCATTCCTGAATGACAGACGTACCCTGTACATCTGGTGGTATTGCCTTGTGTTTGCGTTTATGGCATTAACAAATTACCCCATACTTAAAACGATTGGATTTTTAACAATAAAAAAATGGAAAATCAGAACAGAAGAAACTTTTTAAAAAATGGAATAATTATGGGCGGTACAATGCTGGGTTGGCAGGCTTACGGAAATTCAGAGGTGGCTTCTCAGCGCATCAATGCCGCTGGTTTGAGAATGCGTATTTTAGGAACCGGCAAACATAGTATGCAGGTATCGGCAATGGGCCTGGGCTGCATGGGCATGAGTTACCACAGAAGTTTTGTGCCAGACAGAAAAGCTATGATTGCGCTGATTCGTAAAGCCCCTGAATTGGGCATCAATTTCTTTGATACCGCAGAAGCGTATGGCCCATTGGTAAACGAAGAACTGGTAGGCGAAGCCCTGTATCCTATCAGAAAGCAGGTAATTGTGGCAACCAAATTCGGCTTTAAAGAGGGTAAACCGGGTCTCGGACTCGACAGCCGCCCTGAACGGATAAAACAGGTTGTAGAACACTCGCTGAAAAGTCTCAAAACAGACTATATCGACCTGCTTTACCAGCACCGCGTAGACCCCAACGTACCTATTGAAGATGTGGCAGGCACAGTTAAAGACCTTATTACTGCCGGAAAAGTAAAGCATTTTGGATTGAGCGAAGCAGGCCCTGAAAACATCCGCCGCGCACATGCAGTGCAGCCTGTTACGGCTTTACAAAGTGAGTATTCATTGTTTACAAGGCAGCCCGAAACAGATGTGATTAAAGTTTGCGAAGAACTGGGCATAGGATTTGTACCCTACAGCCCACTTAGCAGGGGCTTATTGACAGGGTATATAAACGAGCGTACAAAATACAACGCTGCCAACGACAACCGCCAAACTTTACCCCGTTATCAGCCCGAAGCCATTATTACCAACTGGCCTTTGATTGACCTGTTGAAAGACTTTGGCGACCAGCGAGGGATTACAGTAGCGCAGGTGGCTCTGGCCTGGTTGCTGGCACAAAAGCAGTTTATAGTACCCATACCCGGCACCACCAAGCAAGCGCATCTGCAAGAAAACGTATGGGCAGCCAGTTATAATTTTGCCCCTGATGAACTGGCACAATTAACAGCCCGGATTAACGAGATAAAAATAGTAGGTGAGCGATATACAGGCCAGTCAGCCGAGCAGGTAAGACGATGAGCTTTAGCCATGCAAAAGCATAATTAAGTATTTTGCTCCGTCTAAAGCCTTAGCCTTTGTACCTTTTTTTAAGTAACATTTATTATATTTGATTTTGTTAGATTTGTTTATTCCGATTTGCAATTGGTTCTTCCTTAACATTTAATTTACTGTAACGCTATAATGTTCTCTCAGAGTCTCCCGCAGGAACGGAGGGGACTCTGAGGCAGCGGCCTTAGAGATTATCAACCAATCTCTTTTACCTTCCTGTGTGTACATTACTTGCAAGATAGAATTGGAATTGCAATAGTCAAAAAATAGAAAATGATAGAAAGTATAAAAGTTAAACTAACATATACGGATTTGGAGGGTAATCTGGCAATAGAAAATGTTTGGGCAGATAAGGAAGGAAACTTCTACAGAATTAAGAATATCCCATTTTTTGCATACAATCTTGCTTACAACGACATTGTGAGTGTTATTTATGAGGAAGAAGAATGGCATTTTGACGAATTCATTGAAGCGTCTGGTCATAGCACGCTTCGCGTTATTATGCTTGAATCAGAAGCAATGAAAAATCTTACATTAAAGTTAGAAGCATTCGGATGTTCATGGGAAGGCAGTCATTTAAGATATTATATTGCAATAGATATTCCGGCTGACATTGAGTATTCACCAATCAAAGAATATTTAAAGAAAGGTGAAGCCGAAAAAAAGTGGAGTTTTGAAGAAGCCTGTTTAGCTCATAGTTCTTAGAGATTTGCACCACTTTTCAGAGTCCCCTCCCTCGCACTCACTCCAACTCACACGGGAGACTCTGAAAAGACAGAAAAATTGCAGGGCAAAAGACTCTATTGAAAGAAAGATTTTGAAATCTGCGAAGGAGATGAGATATTGGCTTGGTTATTTTAAAGGATAGGGTTGAAATTGCTTCATTTCCAATTAGAATCACCTATAATGGCATAGTTACAGGAGTGAATTCAGCCCTTTCAGAATCCCCTTGCTCAACGCCCACAGGAGACTCTGAAAAGGAAAAATTAATGTCAATGTGGAGCAAAGGAACCAACTTCTATTTGAGGGCCTCCAAAACCATCTTTCGTTCCTGGAAGCGCTAATAGCTTATAAGTGCCCGGATTACCAACGCCACGTACATAATCCAAATACCCATCATTATTGACATCAGCTAAAAATGGTTCAGGGCTTAAATAGCCCATATCAAATCCTTTGGGTGTGCTATAACCGTACTCTTGCCATCTTCCGTCCGATTTTCCGAGAGCGAAGGAAAGGTATCTGTCACTTGGGAAATTACCAACAACTCTTCCATAATCCGGAATACCGTCTTTGTTTATGTCACAATAGAATCTAGGAAAAGTTGGATATCCGGCGTCAATTATACCGCTTGGGGTAACGCCTCTATACCAAGCAGAATACATAAATGGGTTAATAGACTTACAGCATTTTTTTACGGTAGTAGCACTAAGCATAACAATAGCGACCATTAGAGTTTTCATAGGACATTAATTAAAGAGTGGTAAGATATTTTAAAATCTGTCTCTAAATTAATCTGCTTTTTTTTGTTACTTTTTTTACTTTATTTAATGGTAACATTCTTTATTTAAAGGTTCCATTTTGTATTTTATCACACTAAAACATGAACATTCCCTATTTCAAATCAGACGTACTAATAAAAGAAATCAGCTTTTTAATAGGGGCAGGGTTTCAGATAATTGAAATAAGAGACGATATTATGGGGACAGTCGTTGAGTATTCTAATGATAATTATAAGATACAATTGGCATTTGACTACAAAGAATACCTTTTCTTTTTCTATATTATTCGTGGAATTGAAACGATTATTATGAATGGTGTAGATTTTACAAACATAAAAGATTTTTGGGATTTAGCCCTAAAAGACTCTCCGGATTATGATCTTAAAAAATTAACACCAAATAGAGATGTTGACATTATGGTCACACTAAAAGAGAATTCAGATTTATTAAAGAACAAAGGCTTATAGATTATATTTAATAATGAGTGGTTTTAGTTCTAAAGTTTAAAACTCAATTTCTATCGGTTCTCAATTGAATTAGTATGAAAAGATATTTCTTAGTCGGGTTAATCTTCTTTTTTGAGGCGAGTAAAGCCTATGCTTGTTCATGCATTGACAAGCCACCGTTCAGTATAATTAATTATCAAAAAAACGATTTGATTTTTGTAGGTACCTGCACAGCCAAAATAATCAAAACTGGCAAAATTTATGCTGTTTTCAGTATAGAAAAAATGTATAAAGGAGAAGCGATTGATAAAAAAGTTGATTTGTATACCACCCAAAATGGTGGTGACTGCGGATTGGATATAACAGTGTCAGAGAGATGGCTGATAGTAGCCAATAAAACTTTAAATGGCTACTACGCGTCACTTTGTGGTTATAGCAGAAAAGTAGTTTATGGTGAAGTAGAAATAGCTAGTCTGAACTTAATTTCGTCATTTGCTCAAAAGCCAGTAGAAAATTACCAATACAATAATAGTGATATATCAATAAATGGCCGACTTGTTTATGGCAAAGAAGAAGGAAAATGGAATTATATCTTTAAGTATAGATATAAGGGCCGGCATGTAGTAAATTTCAAAAACGGATTGGTAGTAAACTGGACAATTTTTGATTTGGAGGGCAATAAAGAAAATTTTATAGAATTTAATAATGGACAATTGCACAAATACTATAGTTTTTCAAAGAATAAAACAAAGAAACTTACCTACGAGATAATCAGGCAAAAGGATGCTATAATTTTGAAAGATTATCAAAGAAAGGAAGAGTTGAAGTTCCTGACTTATCCTGATAAAATAAAAGTCCTGAACAAGGCTAACAAACTCATTAGGGAATACAGTAAAGAATTAATGAGGACAGATATTATCAAACAAATGTTTCATCCTTTTGGAAGAGTAAATTCTTCAACTTGAGTTATTTGAAATTAATAGCTTTGTAAATCCTAATTCAGGATAATTATGTGAATCACAAGAGTAGTAAATACGAATAAAAACGTTTATGATTTTAAAGTATATGAGTTTGACAGCAAAACAACTTCTAGCTATTTTATCAATAGCCTTTCTAAGTTATTCCTGTAATCTTGAAAAAAAGAAAAAAGTATTAATAGGAATTGTTCAAATTGAGATACCCTCAGATTGGACTTTGATAATATTGCCGGCGATAGATTCTAATATTTCAGGTATAGTTACTTCTAAGAAAGATACGGTCATAATGGATTACGGACTATATTCAAATCCCTTTAGTGAAGTAATACAAGTCAGAAGTTTTGAAAGAAAAAAATGTACGATTCTTTAGGTTTTAAATATTCTAAGAGCATAGTTTTTTCTGAAACTCCGGAAATAGACCAAGAACAGGGCTTATACTTAAAAGAGTATTTTTATTATGAAACTATAGACGGGAAAAAAGCAAAATTAGGTTTTCCTAAGATTATAGGAGACGGCAGGTGCCTTTTGCACATACACAATATAAACTATAAAGGATACGGACTTAGCATGTTCGCCGAAGATGTGGATGAAGATACACAAAAAGCTATATTGGAAATGTTTAAATCAATTAGGATTATGGCACCGAAGTGATATCAGGATTACCCCAATGATTCTATGCCGTTGCAAATAAAATCATCTCTAAATTTATAGCCGTAGTAGGGGTTCAAAATTTTGAACCCCTGCCAACCAATACTTTTATATCCAAAATACTTTCAATAAAAAACAACCTATCAAAAGCAGTAGATTCCCTCCACAAATTGTTCCCCATATTCACTAATTCAGCGGAACGCCGCCCGCTCATTCCCCGGAACGCCGGCCGCTAATTCACTAAATCACTAAATCACTAAATCACTCAATTCTCATAAAGCTATACAAAAACGGTGCCTTGTGGGCTTTACCGCTATATTGCTTGTCGTGGCGTTGCAGAATATTGAGGCTTAACATTTTGCGTTGGAAGGTCGTCCGGCGAAGCTTTTCACCCAATATGGCTTCATATACTTTCTGTAATTCGTTCATGGTAAACAACGGCGGCAGCAGGTTTACGCTCACCAGTTTGCGTTCCAGGTTATCGCGCAGGGTTTGCAGGGCTTTGTCTACTATCTGGCGGTGATCCTGCATCAGGGGGGGCAACTCATCAAGCGGATACCACTCACACGAGTCCGACAACGCATCGGGTGTCGGCACTACCTTAGAGTAATCAATCAGCGCATAATAGGCCACAGATATAAACCTGTCGAGCATCCAGTGGTTTTCGGGCAGGTTATGTCCGTTCGCTTCCATGATGGTCTTCATAAAATGCGGTTGATAACGCGCCACATCGCCAAAAGTATAAAACTGCTCCAGATAAATGTTATCAAGGCCGGTTCTTTCTTTCAAACCTCTTCTTACAGCCGCGTTCAGGTCTTCTTTTACACCTACAAACCCACCGGGCAGTGCAAAAAAGCCCGTGTTGTGGTATTCCATAATCAGAATCTTCAGTTTGTCGCCCGAAAATCCGAAAATCACTGAGTCATAGGCTATGTGTGGTAAATATTCTTTGTTTTCCATAGGGTCAGGTATTTTATTCGGCTGCAAATATAAATTTTTTAAAAATAAGTATGATTATTTCTAAAAACCAATTATTATTGTCACAAAATGAGACAATAACTTAATATTACCTAAAAAAATGAGAAAAATATGCTATTTTCTTAGTCTGTTGCTGTTGGCATCTCCGGCGGTTCAGGCACAGGGCAACAATGCCTTTGCCGTGCAAACTACTATTGCCAACGGTATAATAGAAGGAAATTACGATACAAAAACGGGTATTCAGACCTACTTTGGCATTCCATTTGCCAAGCCGCCGGTGGGTAACCTGCGCTGGAAAGCCCCGCAACCCGTTGATAACTGGAAAGGCGTAAAAGAAACCAAACAATTTTCGGCACGCCCCATGCAAACGGTAGTGTTCGGCGATATGAACTCCCGTTCAAACGGTGTCAGCGAAGATTGCCTGTACCTGAACGTTTGGACACCCGCCATGCGCAACACCAAAAACCTGCCCGTGCTGGTTTATTTTTACGGTGGCGGTTTTGTAGCCGGCGATGCCTCTGAACCCCGCTATGACGGCGAGGCAATGGCCAAAAAAGGCATTGTAGTAGTTACCGTTAATTACCGCCTTAATATCTTCGGCTTCTTTGCTCACCCTGAACTTAGCGCCGAGGCACCTTACAAGGCGTCGGGCAATTACGGCTTGCTAGACCAGGCCGCTGCCCTGAAATGGGTACAAAAAAATATTGCAGCCTTTGGCGGAGACCCTAAGAAAGTAACCATAGCCGGCGAGTCGGCAGGTTCAATTTCTGTAAGTGCGCAGATGGCATCACCATTGGCAAGAAACCTGATAGCCGGTGCCATTGGTGAAAGCGGCGCGGGTATCAACCCAACGCTATCACCAGTGCCTTTGGCAGAGGCCGAAAAAACCGGAGTAGAATTTGCCACAAAAGCAGGTTATAAAACGCTGGCACAACTAAGAGCGCTAAGCACGCGCGAAATCTACGAGATTTACAACGAATCGAAACGCTTTGGCTTCCCAACCGTTATTGATGGCTATTTTTACCCTAAAACCATTACCGAGATTTTCAATGCCAAAGCGCAGGCGCAGGTGCCTTTGCTTTTGGGTTGGAACTCAGCCGAAATCCCCGGCCAGGCCTTTATGTTCGGTCCGTCTTATAAAGAGGAAGCCTACCTTGCACGTGTGAAAAAAGAATACCCGAACGATTACGAAGAAGTATTGAAACTCTACCCGCACGGTTCAGAAAAAGAAATCGAATTATCGGCCACGGCACTGGCATCAGACCGCTTCATTGCTTACAGCACCTGGAAGTGGTTCGACCTCCACCGTAACAACAGTGCACAACCGGTTTACCGTTATTTGTACAGTAAATTACGCCCGGCATTGATCGACCAGTCGCTGGCTTCGGGTCTGGCTGGAGGCACTGTTAAAAAGGAAGGCAACACACCAAAAATGCCCGAGGCTGTTGGCGCACCTCATGCCTGCGAGATTGAATATTGCATGGGTAACCTGCACCTTATAAAAGAGTATGCCTGGACGGCCGACGACTACAAAGTATCAGAAACTATGATGAACTATTTTGCTAATTTTATCAAAACCGGGAATCCAAACGGGGCTAAATTACCTGACTGGCCAGCGGCCAAGGCAGGTGATGGAACCCCACCGGTGATGATACTAAACACAGAATCGAAGGCCGAAAAAGCAAAAGACGACGCCCGCTATCTGTTTTTAGACAAAGCTTATGGGAATAACAAATAAATCATTGAGTGATTGTGTGATTTAGTGAATGAGTGGGCGGCGGTCCGCTGATTGAGCGGCCACCGTTGCGGGGATTTTGTGATTTTGATTTTTACTTCAACGATTAATTGAATTGGTAGTAATTGGCATAGAAACATTAATTGTTATGCTGTATCAAAGTACCATATTATCGAAAGTTTCAATTAATTAATCACCAACTCAATCACTCATTCACTAACTCGGCGGAACGCCGCCCGCTCATTCACTCAATCACTCATTCACTCAATCACTCATTCACTAAATCACTCATTCACTAAATCACTCATTCACTAATTCACGATTATCTATATCTATATCTATGAAAAAAATCTTCTTATCGCTGCTGGCTTTAGGCATGGCAGTAGGTGCTTCGGCACAATTAGTAACCGGCGAAAACGTAGCTGTTGCCAGCACGGAGTCGGGCAAGGTGCGCGGGTATGTGCACAACGGCGTATATACCTACAAGGGTATACCGTATGCCGAAGCCAAACGTTTTGAAGCCCCGCATAAACCCAAGCCTTGGTCGGGGGTGCGCAGCTCATTAACTTATGGCCCGGTATCGCCGTTAATGGTGCCAACCACAACCGTACAAGATGAAAGCGAGTTCGTTTTCCATCACGACTGGGGCTATACCAACGAAGACTGTATGCGCATTAATATCTGGACTCCCGGCATCAACGACGGCAAAAAACGCCCGGTTTTGTTCTGGATTCACGGTGGGGGCTTTGCAGCCGGTTCATCGCAGGAGCTACCCTCTTATGACGGCGAAAACCTGGCCAAAAAAGGCGATGTGGTAGTAGTATCTATCAACCACCGCCTCAATATTCTGGGGTATCTTGACGTGTCAGCCTTTGGCGAAAAATACAAGCAATCGGCTAACCTGAGTATTATAGACATGGTAGCAGCGCTTGAGTGGGTAAAAACCAATATCGGTAACTTTGGCGGAGACGCCGGCAATGTTACCATCTTTGGCCAGTCGGGTGGTGGCGCTAAGGTAAATACACTCATGGCGGCTCCGTCGGCCAAAGGTTTATTCCATAAAGCAGTTAACCAGAGTGGCGCATTCCGTACCACTCTGCTTGAAAAAGCAGATACCCAGCTGATAGGCGCCGAGGTACTGAAAGCCCTGAACCTGCAACCCGGCGAAGTAGATAAACTACAAACGATACCGTACGCCACCCTGGTTGACGCCGGAAACAAAGCCCTGAAAGTAGTTGCCGACAAAATGAAAGCAGAAGGCCGCAGCCCTGGTGGTTTCGGACTAAGCTGGGGCCCAAGCCGCGACGGCGAGTTTCTGCCGCATCAGTTTACAGACCCTTCAGCCGTTGAATTATCTAAACACATACCTTTAATGATAGGTACAGTTAAAAATGAGTTCATGGCCTCGTTGTTCAGCGGTATGTCTAATGCCGATGCCGAAAAAGTGAATGGATACATCAAAAACAGATATAAAGATAAAGCAGATGCTTATATAGCAGCCGTGAAAAAAGCGTATCCGGCAGATACCAAACCATCAGACCTGATGGATATTGATTTGATGTTCCGCCCGGGTGCAGTGGTTCAGGCCAAAGCCAAAGCGGCTGCAGGCGGCGCACCGGTATATATGTACCTGTTTACTTGGCAGTCGCCGGTGTTAGACGGTAAATACAAAGCCCTGCATTGTATGGAAATCCCGTTTGTGTTTAATAATATAGCCCGTTGCGAAGAAATGACCGGCGGCGGAAAAGATGCACACGTATTGGCTGCCAAAATGAGCCAGGCATGGATCAACTTTGCCAGAACCGGAAACCCTAATGCCCCTGGATTACCCAAATGGGAACCTTATACGGTAGAAAAAGGCGCCACCATGATGTTCAACAATACCAGCACCATCAGTTATCACCACGATAAAGAGTTGCTGGAATTAACCGCGCAGCCTTAAACAATGATGAATGAGTGAATGTCGAATGAGCGAATAGTTATTATTCACTCATTCACTAATTCACCATTATTAATTGTAACTTATACGCTTGGTTGAATAGATATAAATAATGTTGGCGGTGTATTCCGTCAACAATTATTTTTTATTCAGTTTGCGGCTCATAAATCAGCTTAAATCTACACAATAACTCTCTGCAGGTTTTTTGCCAGAGAGTTATTTTTGTAGATTACCACCTAAAACAATCAGTAATAAGGCTGGTTATTCAGGTACACAACCGGCTTGCTAATTAATACCCAACTTAACATGAAAAAACTAACAGCATTACTCTTATTTTTTTGCTTGTGTGTGTCGGTTACTGAGGCCAGAATTGTCAGGGTTGTAATAGACAAGGCCGAAACTTATGCCAATGGCAGGGTTTTCGGAGCAGCCGGGCCATACCAACGCCTCACAGGCAGGGCTTTCGGCGAAGTAAACCCCGCCGATACCCACAATAATATCATCCAGGATATCGCACTGGCACCACGCAATGCACGCGGGATGGTTGAATACGAGATGGAGTTTATTCTGCTGAAACCTGTCGATATCAACAAAAGTAACCACCTGTTATTCTATAATGTACCCAACCGTGGCAACGCTTTTCCGGCCGATACCACCTTGCTGAAAAGAGGCTACATTTACCTGTGGGGAGGCTGGCAGGGAGATATTTACGGCGACAACAAGCTGAAAATAAAAGTACCTGTTGCCACCGAAAACGGCAAAGAAATTATAGGCCGCCTGCATACCGAATTTATAGTGTCTGAAAACGTGCCTACCCAAAACCTGAGCGCGGGGGCTTTCAGTGCGCAGTTCCATACACCCTATGAAACCGTATCTTCAGATAACAAAACAGCCACATTAACCAGACGCATCCACGCCTCCGACGAACCTGAAGTGGTGCCACATACCGACTGGGCCTTTGCCGATTGCTCAAAAGTGGCTTTTCCGGGTCAGCCCAGCACTACCCGCATTTCAGTAAAGGGCGGTTTCGACCCTAACTATATTTATGAGCTGAACTACACGGCTAAAAATCCGTTGGTGCTGGGGCTGGGCTTTGCTGCCACGCGAGACATTGTGGCATTTATGAGGCATTCTGAAAGTGCTGATAACCCATTGGCCAATCAGGTAAAGGCAGCCATAGGCGTTGGGGTGTCGCAGTGTGGTAATTTTTTGAGGAGTTTCCTGCATCTTGGTTTCAATGCCGACGAAGACAATCAACCTGTTTTTGAAGGGCTGAATGTACATATTGGCGCCAGACGAATCACCCTGAATGTTCGTTTTGGCAGGCCGGGTGGGGGAGGAATGCAGCACGAAGAAGTGGTTTTTCCGGGTAATGAAGCACCGTTTACGTGGTCAAAAACGTATGACCCGCTTTCCGGAACCGACGGTGGAATACTGGACGCCTGCCAGAAGCAGGGCTTTATGCCTAAAATAATGCATACGCTTAGTTCTACCGAATACTGGCAGTCGCGGATGTCGCTCCGTACCACAGACGTTTACGGTACCAAAGACCTTGAAATACCAGACAACGTGCGCATTTACCTGTTCTCAGGTACGCAACATACGCCAGCCTTTAATAGCAATATTAATAACCTGACCGGGTTTATGGCTAATCCTAATTCATATCTCGACAGCTGGCGGGCCTTGCAGGTAGCGTTGGAGCAATGGGTATTAGATGGCACCCTGCCACCACCAGGTATCTACCCGAAATTGAAAAACAAAACCCTTGCCAAAGGTGCCGATATTGGCTGGCAACCGGTAGCGCATATACCTTTCAGGGGTTTGCTGAACGAAATGTATGTGCGTGACTTCGGCTCACAGTTTGATGAAAAAATGATGAGCGGTGTACTGGCAGAAACCCCCGTAAGCAAAAAAGATAAACGTTATGTGGTGCTGGTACCCAAAGTAAATGCCGATAACAACGAACTCGGAGGCCTTGAAACCCTCACGCATCAGGTGCCGCTGGGCACTTATACAGGTTGGAGCCTGCGAAAAGCAGGTTATGGCGAAGGCGATCTGGCCGTTCTGGAAGGGATGTATATTCCGTTTGCCAAAACTAAAGCCGAACGCATTGCATCGGGCGACAGCCGTTTGTCGTTAGAAGAGCGTTACCCCAACCACACCGACTATGTGAACAAAGTAAAAGCAGCAGCAGCCGGGCTGGTAAAACAACGCCTGATGCTGCCCGAAGACGCCGAACGCGAAATAAAAAAGGCTGAGCAACTAACAATATTTAATTATTAACAGCGTTGCAAAGGCCTGCAAGGGGGCATTCCGGCATACATCAAGATAATAGCATTTCTGAACAAAATAATCTACTAACACCTGAACTATGCTTGCTCTGTTAGGCTTTGCCACCATTGTGGTTTTTCTTGTGCTGATAATTACCAAACGGCTGTCGGTTATTACGGCTTTGGTTCTGGTACCCGTTGTTTTCGGGCTGCTGGCGGGTTTTAAACCCAAAGAACTGGGCGATATGATGTTGGCCGGAATCAAACAGGTAGCCCCAACGGGTATCTTGCTGATGTTTGCCGTGCTGTACTTTGCCACCATGCTGGATGCCGGCCTTTTTGACCCCGTTATTGCGTTTATTGTCCGTTCTGTAAAAGGAGACCCCCTTAAAGTAATTGTAGGCACGGCCATTCTTACCATGATTGTGCATCTTGATGGCGACGGCACCGCTACATTTATGATTGTGCTGTCGGCCTTTCTGCCTATTTACAAGCAATTGAAAATCAATCGCCTCATGCTCTCGGGTATTGTAGCCCTTAGCGTAGGGCCTTTGCATCTGGTGCCGTGGTCGGGTACGTCAGCCAGAGCCATTTCAACACTTAAGTCAGATGCCGTGCATATATTTAACCCTAACATACCGGCAATTCTGGGTGGTATTGCCTGGGTGTTGTTTGTGGCTTACATTTTCGGCAAAAAAGAGCGCAAACGGCTGGGTGTGCTTGAATTTCAGTACGATCACCACGCCAACCTGACAGACGCACAACGTGAATTGAGAAGACCCAAACTGATAGTATTAAATGCTTTGATGACCGTCGGGCTGATTATTACCCTTATGATGGGTTGGGTTCCGGCACCTGTGTTGTTTGTGGTGGCCGCCATGATTGCGCTGCTGTTAAATTACACCAAACTGGCCGACCAGCAGAAAGTGCTGAAGAGCCACGGCACCAATATCTTTCTGGTGTCGGGTATGATATTCGCCGCAGGCATTTTTTCGGGTATTCTCACAGGTTCAAAAATGATTGAGGCCATGGCCACCAGTTTGGTGTCACTCATCCCTCAGCAACACGCCGGGTGGTTACCTACACTTACGGCCATTACCAGTATGCCTGCCAGCATGCTTTTTACGCCCGATGCCTACTATTTTGGCGTAGTACCTATTCTGAGCCAGACAGCCACGCAGTTTGGTATCGACCCATTGGAAATCGGCAGGGCTGCCCTGCTCGGACAAATGACGGTTGGTTTCCCGCTCAGCCCGCTTACGGCATCAACCTTTCTACTGATTGGTTTATCAGAAGTTGAGCTGGGCGAACACCAGAAATTCGTCTTCAAATGGGCCTGGGGTACCACCATAGTAATGACAATAGTGGCATTACTGACGGGGTCTTTGCATATTTAAGGAGAAAAACTAGCTATGAGAGCTTTAAACCACAGAGTGATACGAAGTTCAACACGGAGGTACACTGAGTTAAAGCCAAAGTTAACAGTGAAACTCCGTGCAAAACTCAGCGTAACTTAGTGGTAATTAACTCCGAAAGCTTAAAACCACAGAGTGACACGAAGTTCAACACGGAGGTACACTGAGTTAAAGCCAAAGTTAACAGTGAAACTCCGTGCAAAACTCAGCGTAACTCAGTGGTAAAGTACAGTCAGCAAAATCCATTTTAATTGAGTGCAAAGGAAAAATAAAAAAAAATAACAGACCTTATAGCATCATTTTTTGTCTGAGTACGATTAAAAATCGGGCGAAAGGTTACGTAAATATGAATGCGATTACCGGATTTTTAATTGTACGAGTTAAATGATGGCTGCTTTTTTGGTTACTTTTTTTCAGCTAAAAAAAGTAACAACCATGGAATAAGAAATGTCGATAGGTCTTATTTGAGCACATACTGCCTATAAATCCATTAAGCAATGAAACAAAAAATAAGAATAGGGTGCGGAGCAGGATTTTCCGGCGATAGGCTAGAGCCAGCCATCATACTGGCCGAAAAAGGCAATCTGGATTATCTGGTTTTAGAATGCCTCGCCGAACGAACAATCGCCCTGGCGCAAAAACGCAAACTGCAAGACCCCACCAAAGGCTACGACCCACTGCTGGAACGCCGCATTGAAAGCTTGTTGCCACTGCTGGTAAAGAATAACATCCGCCTAATTACCAATATGGGGGCAGCAAATCCGGTTGCCGGGGCGAAGAAAATTGTTGAAATAGCCCAAAAACTCGGCTTATCAGTAAAAGTAGCCGCTGTGTTGGGTGACGATGTATTTGCAGAAATATCGTCGGATACCCCGACTCTTGAAACAGGCGAACCACTTCAAAAAAGTGGAGAGCTGATTTCTGCCAATGCCTATCTGGGTGTAGAAGGAATACTGGAAGCCTTGCAGGCCGACACGCAGATTATCATTACAGGCAGGGTAGCAGACCCTTCGCTGTTTCTTGCGCCTATGATTCACGAGTTCGGTTGGGCAACAGATAATTATGAATTAATGGGCAAAGGCACTGTAATTGGCCACCTGCTTGAATGCGCAGGCCATATTACCGGAGGATACTTTGCAGACCCCATCAAAAAGCCTGTGCCTGATATGGACAAGCTCGGACATCCTTTTGCCGACATTGATGCCGATGGGACTGCCATTATCAGTAAAGTAGAAGGCACAGGCGGTGTAGTAAACCTGCAAACAGCCAAAGAGCAGTTGTTATATGAAGTAATTAATCCGTATGAATATTACACGCCCGATGTAGTAGCAGATTTCACAACTGTTTATCTGAAAGAAATTGGCGCTAATCAGGTACTGGTAACCGGAGGAACAGGCAAGGCTCGCCCCGATACCTATAAGGTAAGTGTAGGCTACAAAGCATTTTATATGGGTGAAGGAGAAATTGCCTATGCCGGAGCCTCTGCTTTGGCTCGTGCCGAATTGGCAGGCGAAATACTCAGGAAGCGCTTGGAAAACCAATTTCCTGAACTTAGAATAGATTACATCGGCAGCAGCGCTGTTCATAGAACCAGTTTTGGTAATCTGGCAGAGCCTTACGAAATCCGTCTGCGTGCAGCAGCAAAAGCCACAAACCCTACTGATGCCGCCCTGATTGGCGAAGAAGTAGAAGCACTTTATACCAATGGCCCAGCCGGTGGGGGAGGTGTAAGAAAATCCGTAACCGAAGTAGTAGGTATCGTCTCAACTTTGATTGATAGAAAAAAAATAAAGCCGGTGATTGAGTATTTTGAAGTTTAAATGTCTTGAACTTTGATTGTAATGAACACTTATTTAACTGACTTTACCAAATACTGATGGAGTTTAACAAATGCAACCAGTAAAATGTAATTTAAAGCCACGGCTAAGAACCACTGAATCAAAGTTCAAGACAAAATTCACTCAATCACTCATTCATTCACTAATTCACTAATTCGCTCAATCACTCATTCACGAATTCAGCGGAACGCCGCCCGCTAATTCGCTAATTCACTAATTCACTAATTCACTAATTCACTAATTCACTCATTCACCATTCACTCAATCCCCGCCCCGCTCCGGCGGCTGCTCAATCAAAAACAACCCATGAAACTCTACAACATAGCCCATAGCCGTGCCGGAGATAAAGGCAACACACTTACGCTGTCATTGATACCGTACCAGGAATCAGACTACGAAATGCTTTGCAAAACCATTACTGCCGAAAAAGTAAAAACTCATCTGAAAGACGTAGTATCCGGAGAAATCATCCGGTACGAAATGCCCAATATACATTCCCTACTGTTTGTATGCCAGAACGCCCTGCTGGGAGGTGTAACCACATCATTAGCGATTGACCCTCACGGCAAGGCCTTAAGTTATGCATTGCTTGAGATGGAGGTGTAGCCCTTACTCATCCCACAAATTCTCGACGGTATAATTGGTTCCTTCCAGGCACCAGAAATCACCTTTAATGTATCGGTAATGCTGGTCTAGTTGTGCCATTTTGTTCATTTGTTCGGCAGAAAGCACAATATCGGCTGCCGCCAGATTCTCCCTCAACCGATGCTCCTGCACCGACTTAGGTATTACTGATGTGCCACGGTTTACAGCCCATGCCAGCATAACCTGTGCAGCAGTGCAGTTTTTTTCCTGCGCAATAGCCAGAATCGTTTCGTTTTCAAATAACCTGGGTTCATTGGCCGAGACCCTGCTGGCCGGTCGGTCGGCCGATCCCAGCGGACAAAAGCCCGTTAAGGCTATATTATTTTGCTGGGCAAAGTCTAGCAGGGTTTTTTGTTGCAGAAAAGGTTGCAGTTCTATCTGAAGGGCTTCGGGCATTACACCTGTTTCGTCTCTTAAAGCGCTTATTTTCTTAATACTGAAATTAGAAAGTCCAATGTGCCGCGTCAGTCCTTTTGTCTATATGTCAATCATGGCCTGCCAGGTCTGGCTTAATGGTAAGTCATTCAGGCTTATCATATCTTCTGCCTTTTGCGGATAATTCACCGAACGAACCAGCGCTATCGGCCAGTGAATCAGGTACAAATCAAGGTATTCAACCTGCAAAAGCCGCAATGATTTTTCAATGGCCGGTTGCACATCTTCTGTGCGGTGGCGGTTGTTCCAAAGCTTAGACGTTATCCAGAGGTCTTCACGCTTTACCTCATTATTTTTCATAGCGTCGGCAAAAGCCTGCCCGATTTCGCGTTCGTTGTCATAAATAAAAGCGCAATCAAAATGCCTGTAGCCAATTTCCAGCGCGGTTCTGATGGTGTTATAGATTTCGCCCTTGGCCGATTTCCAGGTGCCAAGCCCCAGCGCAGGCATTAAATCACCATTGCTAAATGTAAGATATTTCATGAATAAACCCTGTTGATGGTATAGTTGCGAAAATAGACAAATTTTTCGGTTGTGCCTCGTTTTACGCGGCTAATTGCAGCAACTGGTTTTTGGAAGATTATGAATTTGAAAATTCGTGGCTTTTACGGGCCATAGTAGCCGAAAGCATTGGAGCTTTACGAAAAAATATGATTATGATGAGTGTATATTGTTGATTTTCAATGCTTTGTTTGTTCTATTGTAAAATATTTCATTTTTTTTCTAATTTACCTGTAACCTTTCAGATACAGCGCGGTTTCCACTACGAATTTGATAACAACATTACATTTATAAACGTGTGAATACACAAGATAACCTACTGATGCTCCAGGTAAAAGCGGGCGACCTCGATAAAATGGGACTGCTCTTTGAGCGTTACCATCGCCCACTGTATGGGTTCCTGTATCACATGACAGGCGACTCACAAACGAGCGAAGACCTGGTGCAGAATGTGTTTTATCGGATGCTGAAATACAGGCACACGTTTACCGCAGAGGGCGAGTTTCATACCTGGATGTATCACCTGGCCCGAAATGTAATCAAAGATGCGTACAGGCAAAACAAGCGGTCGCAGCAGCATTATGATGTGGAAGCCTATGCCGAAAGGATAAGCGGAGATGCCACCGCCGATGGCGAACTGGAGAAAAAACAGCAAACCGAGGCGCTGCAAATAGCTTTAGATAAATTAAGCCCCGAGCACAAAGAAGTGCTGGTTATGAGTAGGTATCAGGAACTGAAATATGATGAAATCGCATCCATACTGAATACCACCGAAGGCGCCATTAAAGTGCGTGTGCACCGTGCCATGAATGAACTGAAGAAACATTATTTAAAAATTGAAAATGGAGGCAAAGCTCATGAATTGTGAACAAGCAGGAGATAATATGCTGGACTGGCTGAATAACCAGTTGCAGGCAGATGAAA
Organism: Emticicia sp. 21SJ11W-3; assembly: GCF_024138715.1. Lineage (GTDB taxonomy): Bacteria > Bacteroidota > Bacteroidia > Cytophagales > Spirosomataceae > Emticicia > Emticicia fluvialis. Next base: position 2,896,806 of record NZ_CP092074.1, on the reverse strand, counting down.
GGGCAGCTTTTGAAATACACCTGAATCAGTGCCCCGACTGCCAGGCAGAATTACAGGCTACACGTAAACTGTGGGAAGCTATGGGAAACGTAAATGTACCCAACCCCAGCCACAACCTGCCGATACAGTTTTACACCATGCTGGAAACCTTCAAGGCCGATGCCCGGAAGAAGGAACATAAACCAACCGTATGGGAAACCCTGCGCAAAGGCATAGAAGTAATTTTTGCTCCGCGCAATGTAGTAAGGCTGGCATATAGCTTATGTGTGCTGTTTGTGGGCCTGGTGGGCGGATACTGGCTCAACGACCGCCGCACGCCAGATTACAAAGAACAGATTGAGGTGCTTTCGGCTCAGGTGCAGGACATGAACCAGAAAGTAGTGCTTTCGCTGCTGCAAAATTCATCAGCTAACGAACGCCTGCGTGCCGTCAGCTATACCAAAGAAATAGGCGATGTTGACGAAAAAGTGGTAGATGCCCTGTTTAGCACCCTCAATAACGACTCTAACGTAAACGTGCGGCTGGTAACGCTGGAAGCCCTGGTGCAACTGGCCGACCACCCCAAAGTAAGAGAAGGGCTGGTGCATTCTATACTGAAGCAGGACACCCCGCTGGTTCAGGCCGCCCTGGCCGATGTAATGGTGAAACTGGAAGAGAAACGTTCTATTAAACCGCTGCAACGGTTGCTGGAACAGGATAATGTAGACATTATCGTAAAAACCAAAATCAAAGAAACCATAAAGGCTTTATCGTAGCGTTTTCAGCATAAACATACAAAATTATGAAACAATTGGTTATCCTACTTTTAGCAGGTGTGGTGCTTGGCTGTACCCCTGCTGCAGCGCAGAAGCTCGAATTTAAAGAGCATATCAGCAAGCAATTTGAGTTAAAAAAGCCTGCCGCCCAGACAGTCGTCGGTGTCTATAATATCGACGGCTCAATTAAGGTTGAGAGCTACACAGGCACAAAGGTTCTGGTAGAAATTGACAAAACCATTTCGGGCAAAACCCAGGCCATTGTTGACGAAGGCAAAGAAGAGTTTAAACTAGAAATTGAAGAAACCGGCGACAGCATTCTGGTTTACATTAATGCGCCTTATTACACCCGCCCTCATGAAGAAAGAAGAAACAACAACCGGGAACGCCGGATTGAATACCGGAGCAATCTTAACTTTATTATCAGGGTACCCGCAAATATTAATCTTGATGTTTCAACCATTAATAATGGCGAAGTGCATGTAAAAGATGTGAGCGGCAATATTAAGGCCCGTAATATTAATGGCGGTATTGCGCTTGAAAATGCCAGAGGAACAACAGATGTGCACACCATTAACGGCGACGTAACCATCAATTACCTCAGCAGCCCGCCCGAGAAATCGTCTTATTACACACTTAATGGTAACATCAGGGTAACATATCCGGCTTCATTTTCGGCCGACTTGCAGTTCAAGAGTTTCAATGGCGGGTTTTATACCGATTTCCCTGATGCCGAACTGCTGGCCCCGGAAGTAATAAAAAATACGGAGCATAATGGCGAAAAAACAGTCTATAAGCTCGACAAACGGTCATCCATCCGAATCGGAAAAGGTGGCAGATTATTCAGATTCGAAACGTTCAACGGAAACATTTATATTAAAAAGCAATCGTAAAATGAAAAATTACCAATCAATTTTAGGAATGATGCTGCTGGTATCAGCCATTACTATCCATACAGTAGCTGCACAAAACGAAGTCAAAGAACAACTGGTAGTACCATTGACAGACCCCGCCAAACCGGGTTCTTTAAAAGTAGGGTTAATTCATGGCTCTATTAAGGTGGTGGGTTATGCAGGTAAAGATATTGTTATTGACGCAGAGTCGGTGGCTAATACAAGAAAAGAAAGAACAGAAGAAAGCAGCCAGGGCATGAAGCGGATTACCCCTCGCGGCGGGCTTGAAATATCAGCCGAAGAAAAAAATAACCGCGTAGAGGTATCAGCCCAAAGTGCCCGTCAGCCGGTTAACCTTACCATAAAAGTACCTCATAACTTTTCTCTGAAAGTCAGTACCATCAACAATGGCGAAATCAGCATTGAAAACGTAGCGGGCGATATGGAAGTGAATAACGTAAACGGAGGCATAGTGCTAAGCAATATATCCGGCTCTGCCGTGGCCAATACAACAAACGGAGCCATAAAAGCCAATTTTAAATCGGTGGCTAATTCACCGATGGCCTTCACTACCCTTAATGGCAATGTGGATGTTACGTTTCCGGCAACGGCCAAGTTCAACGTAAAGGTGAAGTCAGACCGGGGAGAAGTGTACAGCGATTTTGATATCGACGTAGATAAAACGGCTCCTAAGTCTAATAAAACTGCTCAGAACGGAATGTATAAAGTAAACATTGATGACTGGATTCAGGGTAAAGTAAACGCCGGAGGCAGCGAAATAATGATGAAAAACATGCACGGCAATATTTATATCCGTCGCGCCAAATAAATTGTTCCCATACAGAATTATAAATTAGATGTTCCTCCGGCACTTGCCGGAGGCCACTCTTTTAAAAGCTTTTATTGGTTTATTTCTGCACAACTTCTTTTTCTACATCAGGCACCAGAACAATATACTACCCGGTTGCATACGTTAATGTTTGAAAAAATACAAAATGAAACGGATGCTCTTGATTGGTGTGGCCGCCATGCTCTGGCTCAGCTGCCGCACAAATGTACCCGCGCAAAACAGCCATACAGCAAATGACCTTGAAAGTATGCAGCTTGCCATCAATAACGAAGTAAATACTTACCGAGCCACCCGGCACCTGAAACCCCTTCGCCTTATGCCGCAGATAACCGATGAAGCCACCACACACAGCCTCAATATGGCAATGGGCAAGGTAAGGTTTGGGCATGGCGGATTCGATAAACGCGTAGCCAGGCTCATGAAAACTATCAGTAATGCCAATGCCAGCGCCGAAAACGTAGCCTACGGGCAGCTTTCAGCCAAAGAAGTGGTAAAAGAATGGATAAAAAGCCCTGGTCATCGCACCAATATTGAAGGTAATTATAACCTCACAGGTGTTGGCATAGCACGGGCCAGAAACGGCAATCTGTATTTTACCCAAATATTTATTAATCAGCGGGGTGGGTAATGTCTTATATTTTCTCGCAGAGCCGCAAGCAGAGCGGCTTCAGAGGCGTATCCGAAAAGTGAAATGATTGATTTAAAGTTTGGATTGCCTCTCAATATAATAAATTTCTACCTATCGTTGATATTCGAAGTTCATCGATATCCCAATTCTTCGCTTAGGTGCACTGCTTGCGGGTCTACCAAAATTTTATCTTCCTAATCATAATTTTTCACCTCATAAATTGTACTTCTGTTAGAATTATTTTACTAATTTTAAGCATGGACAGACGACATTTTATAGGCACTGCCATTACTGGTAGTATTTTTGCAAAAAGTAATATAGTTTTTGCACAGCCCACACCCGAGCCGAAAATCAACGTGTTTTCAAAGACGCTCCACTGGATACCCGACTACAACAAATTAGCCGAAACCGTGGCTGCCATTGGTTTTGATGGCATTGACTTAACCGTTCGCCCCGATGGCCACGTAATACCCGAACGCGTGGAAGAAGACCTGCCCAAAGCAGTTGAAGCCTGCAAAAAGGCCGGTATTGGTATGCCCATGATTGTTACCAATATTCTGGAAGCCACCCCCCTTACCGAGCATGTATTGCGCACGGCATCGGCACTGGGTATTAAGCACTTCCGTATGGGCTGGTATCAGTTCGATATGAAAAAGGATATCCTGGCGCAAGTGGCAACCTTTGAAGAAAAAATGAGGGGCGTGGCACAAATGAGCAAAAAGTATAATATCTCTGCCGAATACCAGAACCACGCCGGGCTTTTTCTGGGCGCTGCCGTATGGGACTTTGAACCGATACTCAAAAAAATCAACTCGCCTTTTCTGGGCTGCCAATATGATGTGCATCATGCCACGCACGAAAGCGAGACATCGTGGGAGGTAGGTTTCAGAATCATCCGGCCCTATATCAAGTCAATAGCCATCAAAGATTTCAGACGTGTGCCTAATGCCGACAAGATAGTAAAAGAGGGCTGTCCGCTGGGGCAGGGAGTTGTCAACTACGGCAAATACCTGTCTTTACTGAAACAATACAATGTTTCTGTACCTGTTACCATGCACTTTGAGTACAAGCTCGGTGGTGCAGAAAACGGCGCTAAAACCATCACTGTAGAACCTGGCGTTGTTACCTCAGCCATGAAAAAAGACCTGATGGTTTTGAAAGGCTGGATGAAAGATAATGGTTTGTAAAACCCCAAAATCAAAAATGAAGAAACTATTCTACCCTTTAGTATTATTACTGGCAGGCATTGCGCCGCTGATGGCGCAGAAAGGCAAAGCGCTTTTTCCTGACAAACCGGGCATGGTGTCTTATACTTATCGCAAAAGTCTGGGTAAAGATGTGGCCGCAACGCTGGACACCATCAAGGCTCTGGGCATAACCGATATGGAGTTTTCGAGCCTGTTTGGTAAAACAGCGCAGGAACTACGCAACTTGTTGGATGCCCGTGGTATAAAATGCTCGTCATTCGGTGTAGGCTACCCCGACCTGACCAATAAAATTGACGAAGTAGCCAAAAATGCACAAACCCTCGGCGCCAGTTTTGTACGCGTAGCCTGGATACCACATCAGGCGCCTTTTACCTTGGCAACTGCCCAAAAAACGGTAGAGGATTTCAACCGTTTCGGCAAAATTCTGAAAGATAAGTACGGGCTAAGCTTCTGCTACCATAATCATGGCTACGAATTTCAACCGCATGAAAACGGAACCTTGTTCGACTACATCATGCAAAACACTGACCCAAAATACGTAAGTTTTGAAATGGATATCCTCTGGACATTCTTCCCCGGTCAGGACCCGGCCGCATTGCTTAACAAATACGGCAACCGTTTTAAACTGATGCACCTCAAAGACCTGAAAAAAGGCGTGGCGGGTAATCTGTCGGGCGGTACTTCTCCTGAAAACGATGTGGCGCTGGGCACAGGCCAGATAGACATTCCGGCCGTGTTAACTGCCGCCCGCAAAGCCGGTGTAGAACATTATTATATAGAAGACGAAAGCGCAAACATTGCCATACAGGTACCACAAACCATAACCTATTTAAAAAATCTGAAAAAAAATAAAACCCACCGCTAATGATTCGCATTGATTACCATCTTCAACCAACTGATTTAAGCAATAAACTAAAAAAGTTCTGGGAGCTCTCAGGCGAAAAAATCTCTTCTATTGAGTATAATTATGATGTTTCAAAGGGTTCGCCTGTTTTTACTGCCGCCGGTAAATACACCACCCGTGGCTGGACAGAGTGGACACAGGGCTTTCAGTTCGGTTCGGCCATTTTACAGTTTGATGCAACGGGCGACACCCGTTTTCTGGAAATGGGCCGCCAGAAAACCATTGATTTAATGGCGCCGCACATCAGCCATATTGGTGTGCACGACCACGGCTTCAATAACGTAAGTACCTACGGCAACCTGTTACGGCTGATGCAGGAAGGCAAAATTGAGCACAACCCCTGGGAGAAAAACTTTTACGAACTGGCACTTAAAATATCAGGCGCCGTGCAGGCCAGCCGCTGGACACCCATTAAAAACGGGGGCTTTATTCACTCATTCAACGGGCCTCATTCTTTGTTTGTAGATACCATCCGCTCGTGCCGTGCGCTCATGCTCAGCTACAAGCTGGGACATGTTTTTCAGGCAGAAAACGATATAAAAATAAGTTTACTGGGCAGGGCCTTATCTCATATAAAAGCCACCGCCGATTACTCGGTGTTTTACGGCGAAGGCCGCGATACCTACGATATCTGGGGGCGCACAGCGCACGAAAGTGTTTTTAATACTACCGACGGCAATTTCCGCTGTCCTAATTCTCAACAGGGCTATACAGGCTTCACAACCTGGACCCGCGGACTCGCCTGGGCTATCTGCGGCTTTGCCGAAGAGCTTGAGTTTATCAGTACCCTGCACGATGCCGAGCTGGACCCTTTCGGTGGGCGCCACGTAATAGAAAATTATATGCTGAGAGCCGCCCGCGCTACCTGCGATTTTTACATAGAACATACCCCCGTTGACGGCATACCTTACTGGGATACCGGCGCACCCAACCTGCATAAACTGGGCAATTACCTTGACCAGCCCGCTAATCCGTTTAATGATTACGAGCCTGTCGACAGCTCGGCGGCGGCCATTGCGGCTCAGGGTTTATTACGTTTGGGTAAATACCTGAGCAACAAAGGAGAAACCGACGCCGGGGAAAAATACTGGCAGACAGGCCTGACTGTACTGAACCGTTTGCTGGAAGAACCCTACCTGAGCACCAGCCACGCGCATCAGGGCATTTTGTTGCATTCAATTTATCACCAACCTAATGGCTGGGACTACGTGCCGGAAGGAAGCAAAATTGCCTGCGGCGAATCAAGTATGTGGGGCGATTATCATATCAGAGAAGTGGCTTTGTATGTGCAGAAGCTGATTGATAATGGCACTTACTACACTTTTTATAACTGTCTGAACAGCTAAACCCGACCACCCCATTATGAGTACCAAAAGTAAACCGAAATATTCAAGAGTTGCCCAGTTAAAAACCACCGCCGATTTACGTAAGTATCTGGCAGACAACCAGGTTGATCTTGATTTTGATGATGAACTGGTAGATGCGGCCGAATCGCCCTTTGCTCAGGGAATTTCTTTGCAGTCGGGCAGGTATATCGGCAACCGATTCTGCATCTTACCCATGGAAGGCTGGGACGGCACCGAAGACGGCCGGCCTACCGAATTTACCAAACGTCGCTGGGAGAACTTTGCCATAAGCGGCGCCAAACTTTTGTGGGGCTGCGAGGCCGTAGCCGTAAGGCATGAAGGCAGGGCAAACCCCAACCAGCTTTGTATGAACGAAGCCAACTTTCAGGATTTTGTTGACTTGTTTAATCTGGTAATGAACAAGCACGCCGAAAAATTTGGCAATACCGATGATCTGATGGTAGGGCTGCAGCTTACACATTCCGGCCGTTTCTGCAAACCTCATAGCCATAAAAAATTTGAGTCTAAAATATTATATCATCATCCATTACTTGATAAAAAATTCGGCATCGGAGAAGATTACCCGTTAATGACCGACGAAGATATTGATGCACTGGTAGGCGATTTCGTAAAAGCGGCCGTAATGGCACAAAAGGCGGGCTATCATTTTGTTGATTTAAAACACTGCCACGGGTATCTGGGGCATGAGTTTCTGAGTTCTTTTAACCGTGAGGGCAAATACGGTGGCAGTTTCGAAAACCGCACGCGTTTCCTCCGCAATATTGTAGAAGGCATTAAACGCGAGGCCCCCGGCCTTGAAATGGGCATCCGCCTCAGCGCTTTTGATTTCGTGCCGTTCAAAAAAGGAGAGGATGGCCAGGGCGAACCGGATTACCTGTCTGCTGAAAGCTACGGATATGCTTTTGGCGGTGCTGGCAATGGAACCACCATTGACCTCGACGAACCCAAGGCTTTTCTGGCATTGGCGCAGTCGCTGGGTATTCAGTTGATATGCATTACTGCCGGTAGCCCTTATTATAACCCGCATCTTACCAGGCCTGCTATTTTTCCGCCTTCCGATGGTTATCAGCCGCCAGAGGAGCCATTATTAGGTGTAGCCCGGCATCTGGCCGTTACGCAGGAGCTGAAAGAGGCCTTTCCGGATATGGTGATTGTGGGGTCGGGGTATTCTTACCTGCAAGACTGGCTGCCTAATTTCGGGCAATATGTGTTGCGCCACAACATGGCCGATTTTGTAGGGCTGGGTCGGATGGTGTTGTCGTATCCAACCATGCCTGCCGACATCCTGAGCAACCAGCCGCTGCAACGCAAGCTGATTTGCCGCACGTTCTCCGACTGCACCACCGCACCACGTAACGGGCTTATTTCGGGTTGTTTCCCGCTTGACCCTTACTATAAAAGCATGGACATTGCCAACCAACTGAAACAATTAAAAGGAGAAAAGTGAAAAAGGTAGCATTCATAACAGGCGGAAGCCGGGGTATAGGTTTGGGTATTGCCGTGCATCTGGCAAAGGCTGGTTTTAATCTGGCCATTAATGGTATGCGGCCGGAAGCAGCCGTGCAGGAGGTGCTTGATGAATTAACCGGGCTGGGGGCAGAGGTTATTTACTGCCGCGGAGACATTGCCTCTGCTCAGCACAGGCAATTGATGCTGGCCCATATAAAAGAGCATTTCGGCTGCCTGCATGTGCTGGTCAACAACGCCGGAGTAGCGCCCAAAGAGCGAAACGATATTTTGCAGGCAACCGAAGAAAGTTTCGACTACGTGCTATCAACTAATCTGAAAGGTACCTTTTTTTTGACGCAGGCAGTTGCCAACTGGATGATAGCGCAAAAAACCAGTACCGAAGGTTTCAGCAGTTGTATCATCAATGTGTCGTCAATTTCGGCCACTATTGCTTCTGTCAACAGAGGCGAATACTGTGTATCAAAAGCAGGGCTGAGCATGGCAACGCAATTATTTGCCGTCAGATTGGGCGAATATAACATACCTGTTTATGAGGTAAGGCCGGGCATTATCAAAACAGACATGACGGCCGGAGTTACCGCCAAATATGATGAACTGATAGAAAACGGCCTTTGCGTACAAAAACGCTGGGGCTTCCCCGACGACATCGGCAAAGCCGTTGCCGCCCTTGCCAAAGGAGATTTTCCCTACTCAACTGGCCAGGTACTGATGGTAGACGGCGGCCTGACTTTGGGGAGGCTTTAATCAATTAGTGATTTAGTGAATTAGTGATTTAGTGAATTAGCGATTGAGTGATTGAGCGAATTAGTGAATTAGCGTGCGGCGTTGCGGGGGATTAGTGGTTATTTGGGTTGAAACTCTCCCAGATTTGTTAATCTGCAATCGACAATGGTTAATCACTAATTCAAACCATTCGATTACCAATCACTCAACCACTAAATCACTCATTCACTCAACCACTAAATCACTCAACCACTCATTCACTAATTCACCATTCACCATTCACTAATTTTTTAACGTCTTTCAACCTTTTAACTATAAAAAAAACAATGAAGAAATTTACCAGACGAGACATGCTTAAAACGGCCGTTCCCGGCTCTTTGGCTGTTATGTCTATTCCTACTCTTATTCCGTCTACTGCTTTCGGAGCCAACGACAGGCTGCGGGTGGCAGTAATAGGCGTAAATGGCCGTGGGAAAGACCACATTTCGGGCTTCTCAAAGCTAGATAACGTTGAAGTAGCCACCCTTTGTGATGTCGACAAAGTGGTGCTGAATGAACGAGCGGCAGATTTTGAAAAAAAATACGCAAAAAAAGTACACATCGAGCAAGACTTACGCCGGGTGTATGAAGACAAATCTATTGATGCCGTAAGCATTGCCACCCCTAACCACTGGCATGCGCTGGCGGCTATATGGGCCTGCCAGGCAGGTAAAGATGTATATGTTGAAAAACCCGCCTGCCACAACCTGTTTGAAGGTCGGCAATTGGTAGAGGCAGCCAAAAAATACAACCGCATTGTGCAGCATGGGGTGCAGTTGCGTAGCTCGGCAGCTATTCAGGAGGCTATTCAGCACCTCAGAGATGGGCTGATTGGCAAAGTGTACATGGCACGCGGAACTGTCTATAAATGGAGACCTGATATTGGTAATCTGGGTAAATCGCCGGTGCCGGAAGGTCTCGACTGGGACTTATGGCAGGGCCCGGCTCAGGCACGTGATTTCAGCAAAAACTATGTGCATTATAACTGGCACTGGTTCTGGGACTACGGCAATGGCGACATCGGGAATCAGGGCGTGCATGAAACCGACCTGGCCATGTGGGGGCTGGATGTCGGCTTGCCCGAAGTAATAACCTCGGCAGGTGGTAAATACCTCTGGAACGACTGCAAAGAAACCCCCGAAGTGCTTACTTCAACCTATCAGTACCCCAAAGAGGGGAAAATCATAGAATTTGAAGTGCGCCCCTGGATGACCAACAAAGAAGACGGCGTTGAGGTAGGCAATATTTTTTATGGAGACAAAGGCTATATGGTTATCAACGGTTATAACGATTACAAAACCTATCTGGGCCGTAACCGTGAGCCGGGCCCAGCCCGAAACGCAGGCGGCGACCACTACAAAAACTTTGTAGATGCCGTAAGAGCCAAAAACAAAGCCTTGCTGAACGGCCCTATTGAAACCGGCCACCTTTCGGCCAGCATTGCGCATCTGGGCAATATTGCCTATCGCCTGGGCAGAACCCTGAAGTTTGACCCTAAAACAGAAACTTTCCCGGGTGACAAAGAGGCCAATGCCATGCTTACCCGTAAATACCGCGCGCCATTTACCGTACCGGCCAAGGTTTAATTAATATTGAAAAAATGATTTAATATATCGTCCAGATGGGACTTTTCACAGGTTTTGGATTATTCTGCTAAAGATATATCATCCCTAAGGGATTTAAAATCTCTGGTGCAGTCTATGTGCTAATATTGAAGTCCCGGAGGGACGATGTATCAGTAGAGTGCTCAGCTTTTCCAAAGCTCTGATATCCCGTAGGGATGATATATTTAATACTTAAAATCCCTCTATCACGAACTTCAGAATATTGGGGTTTGCTGAGATTGCACAAACCTGATTCAACCCTTAAAAACTGTTTCATGACACATTCAGATACTGACAACCAAAATACACTGAGGCAATTGCTGCAATTACCTGTACTGGTGGCCGCGCTGGGCTATCTGGTTGATATGTACGACCTCTTCCTGTTCAATGTGGTGCGTGTACCCAGCCTGAAAGAACTGGGCTTTGAGGGCGACCAATTGTTTGAACACGGCGCCTCGCTGCTTAACTATCAGATGGCCGGAATGCTCATTGGTGGTATTGTGTGGGGAGTAATGGGCGACAAACGCGGCCGCTTGTCGGTGTTGTTTGGGTCTATCATCATTTATTCACTGGCTAATATTGCCAACGGGCTGGTAACTACAGTGCCTCAATACGCTGCCTGTCGGTTTATTGCCGGTGTAGGGCTGGCCGGAGAGCTGGGCGCCGGGGTAACACTGGTAACCGAAATTCTGCCTAAAAAAATACGGGGCTATGGTACCACCATTGTGGCAACGCTGGGGCTGGTGGGCGCCATAGGTGCCTATTTTGTAGCCGAGCTTTTTGAGTGGCGCATATCTTATTATGTAGGGGGCGGCATGGGCCTGCTTTTACTTTTATTGCGTATCAATATTTTTGAGTCGAAGATATTTACCGAAGCCAAAAACAAGCACATCAAACGGGGTAACCTGCTCATGCTGTTCAATAACCGCACCCGATTTGTAAAATACCTGATGTCTATTCTGGTAGGCTTGCCAATCTGGTTTGTGGTGGGTATTCTAATTACTTTCTCGCCAGAATTTGCCAAAGCAGCCGGAATCACCGAGCCTGTCAATGCAGGCAAAGCCGTAATGCTTACCTTTACAGGGCAGGTGTTCGGAGACATTGTAAGTGGTTTCCTGAGCCAGTTTATGCAAAGCCGCAAAAAAGTGATATTACTTTTTATTCTTATGTCGCTGGCCTTTGTGCTGGTTTATTTACTTATTCCTGCCGGCAGTGCCTCAGTGTTTTACATAACCTGTGCGTTTCTGGGTTTCTGCAATGGTTACTGGACACTCTTCATCACCATTGCTGCCGAGCTTTTTGGTACCAACCTGCGTGCCACCGTGGCCACCACTGTGCCTAATTTTGTGCGCGGAGCCACCATTCCGCTACTGGCAGTTTTTAAATGGCTGAAACCCGACATGGGCATTATGACAGCCGCACTCATTATAGGCGTTAGCACCTCGGCCATTGCGCTCTTTGCACTCTGGAACATAGATGAAACTTTTAACAGAGATCTAGATTACATTGAATAATGTAATTCAGGCTCCGGGCATTGGTTTATCGGTAAAATTATAATCAGTCGTTAAAACGGTTATTGTATGGCCGTAAAAACAGATTCGCAGATGAGCCGGAATGCATTCCGGCTCTACCTCCAATACCTTTGCGTTGTTTAATACTATAGGCTTTTTCTATTCCTATTCACCTGATATTTAAAATCTTAGCATGAGAACATTACTTCTAAGCCTGTTGCTGTTTTACAATTGGCAGTTTATACAGGCGCAAAGCACCAAAGCCCCGGCTTTTCCGCTTATCACACATGACCCCAACTTTAGCATCTGGTCAAACACCGACGACCTCACGGCTTCTACTACCAGACACTGGACAGGCGCCAACCACTCTTTGCTGGGTATAATAGAGGTAGATGGCAACCAATACCGTTTTCTGGGTAAAAAGGGAGACGCTTACGAAACCCTTGTGCCTGCCGGAGACGAGCAGAATTATGAAGCCCTGTATACAGAAAAAGACCCCGGTGCCAACTGGATGAACGCGTCTTTTAACGATACCGATTGGAAGAAAGGACTGGCTCCGTTTGGCGATAATCCGGGCATTTGTAAAACCGAATGGAAAACCCGCGATATCTGGGCAAGGCGTACATTTACCCTGAAAGACCGTAACTCTGATGCTCTTTACCTGAAACTGAACCATGATGACGATGTAGAGGTGTTCATCAACGGCGAGGCAGTTTACAGCGTTAAAGGCTGGACACACAAATACATTTATATTCCGTTGAGCGAAACCGTTAAAAGCAGGCTGCAAGTGGGCAAAAACCTGCTGGCTGTGCATGTAACCAACAACAGAGGCGGCTCTATGCTGGATGCCGGCATTGTTGAAAAAATAGTAGAAACGCCAGACCCAAAAGTTTTTACTGCCGAACAAAAAAAGGTAACCGTAAATGCCACACAAACCATTTATGAATTTAGCTGCGGTAAGGTAAATCTTACACTTACTTTTACTTCTCCGTTATTAATAAACGATTTAAATCTGCTGGCGCGTCCGGTTTCTTATATTTCGGCCAGCGTAAAAGCTACCGATAACCTGCTGCACGACGTGCGCCTGTATCTGGGGGCATCAACTGATATTGCCGTTAATACTCCGGCACAGGCAGTGCAGGCCCAGCAATACAGTGCCAATGGTCTGGCCATTCTGAAAGCCGGTACCACCAGCCAGCAGGTACTGAAACTGAAAGGCGACGATGTACGCATCGACTGGGGATACCTGTATGTTGCTGTTCCTAGAACGGGCAATGTGGTGCAGTCTATCACCAAAAACACCGATATGGGCAACGTTTTCAGCGCTACGCCTAACAATAACCTGGGCGGCAAAAACCTGATGCTCAACACAGTATTAAACGTAGGTAAAGTAGGCAGCACTGCCAAAGAGCAGGTTTTTATGATTGGTTATGACGACATCCAGTCAATCCAATATTTTCAAACCAACCTTTCTCCCTGGTGGCGATTAACCAAAGGTGCAACCATTGAAGGCCAATTGCAACAGGCATGGAGCAGCTATTCGGCAGTTATAGGTAAATGTAAAGCATTAAATAATAAAATTTATAACGATGCCCTGAAAGCAGGTGGCGAACAATACGCCCGCCTGTGTGAACTGGCTTATCGGCAGAGTATTGCGGCTCATAAGCTGGTAAAAAGCCCGACAGGCGATATTCTTTTCTTATCGAAAGAAAATTTCAGTAACGGGTCTATTAATACAGTGGATGTTACCTACCCGTCGGCGCCTTTGTTTCTGGCCTATAACCCCGATTTGATGAAAGGTATGCTGAACGGCATTTTTTATTACAGCGAAAGCGGCAAGTGGGCCAAACCTTTTGCAGCCCACGACCTCGGCACATACCCACTGGCTAACGGACAAACCTACGGAGAAGATATGCCTGTGGAAGAGTGCGGTAATATGATAATACTGACGGCCGCCATTGCCCGTGTGGAAGGCAACGCCTTATATGCCAAAAAACACTGGAAAACCCTGTCAATTTGGGCCGAATACCTGAGCAAAGAAGGCCTTGACCCCGCTTTGCAACTCTGCACCGACGATTTCGCCGGGCATCTGGCACGCAACGCCAACTTGTCTGTCAAAGCCATTGTGGCTTTGGGTGGATACGCTCAGCTGGCAGAGCAACTGGGCGAAAAGCAAACAGCCCAGAAATACAAGGCTTTAACCCGAGAAATGGTACAGAAATGGATGCAGATGGCAGAAGACGGCGACCACTACGCCCTTACCTTTAACGACAAAGGCACCTGGAGCCAGAAATATAATCTGGTATGGGATAAACTGTTGAAGATGAACCTGTTTCCGAAAAATGTTTATACCAAAGAGGTGGCCTATTACCTGACAAAGCAGAACGCCTACGGTTTACCGCTTGACAGCCGCAAAACCTATACAAAATCTGACTGGGTAATCTGGACATCCGTTCTTGCCGGCAACAAGCAGGATTTTGAGGCATTGATAAAGCCCATGTTTAAATATGCCACCCAAACGCCAAGCAGAGTACCTTTGAGCGATTGGCACGAAACCACCACCGGAAAAATGGTGGGTTTTCAGGCCAGAAGTGTAGTGGCCGGTTATTACATGAAAGTGCTTGAGCAGAAATTGAAAACAAAATAAGAGAGGAATATTACCTATCTTCTAAAATATGTTGAGCCAGGGCACTGCCCTGGCTCTCATTTCTTGTGTTAACCTACACGATAAAACCCTTATTTCACAATTCCCACATCCATACCGGCTTTAAAGAGTTTCTGAGGCGGGTCGGTTTTGATGAATTTGGGCATCTGAAGCCCTATCTGAAACCTGAAACCCATTTTCTTTTTATCCTGATTGGCCGGGTCTTTTAGTTTTTCTTCCACATTGGTTACCGATACTCTGAAACCAAACCCCAGAAAAGTGGTCATGTCGTCTTTCAGTTCGTTATCGCTTTCTTTTTTCTCCTTTTCGGTCTTTTCGTCATAGTTGATTTTCTCAGCTATGATGAATTTCTTTTTCTGACCATGCGCACCCAGCGACCCTGCCACTACCAGAAAAATTAACAGAAACAACTTTTTCATTAGCATTATCCGGACTTAGATTGTTGACAACAGCCCAACCAAAAGGCCGGGCTTTGTTTATTTAAAACAAATTTAATTCCGTAGAGGTCATCTACCAAAAAAAAGCGCTGTTTTTTGATAAACGGCCAGATATTTATATGCCCCTTATTTGCATATCGTTATATCTGCAAAACAACACGCCAGCAGCAATTCGCGGTTATTGATGTCGGCCTTTTGGTCATCTGCATCAAAGCCTAAAGATACAATGTACTTTTTTAGCTTTTCGGCTGTGGTTTTGCGTGTATCAAAAGTAATGGTAATCGTTTTTTGCTCAGGGTTTATGTCTACGGCTTTCACACCTTTTGTGAAATAGATATTACGGCCAAGCCCGTATTTACACTTCTGGCACACACGGCTGGTGTCGAAACTGCATTTTTTCAGGTTATCGGTATTTCCACGGGTTGATAAAGAAATAACCAGTGCCGATAAAAATACCTGGCGATTCATTTTTTTACATATTTTTCGGGGTTGCTATCAAACTTTTCTTTGCACGATTTACTGCAAAACAAATGTTCTTTTTCTTTATGAACCGACCTGAACTTGGCGTCTTTCTTTACCTTCATGCCGCAAACGGGGTCTTTTTGTGCCTGCTCAGGCTGTGCTTGTTGTGCTGTTGGTGTTTGCTGTAAAGCCGCGGCTTGCCCAGCCAGCAGCATGGTTACTACAATAAGAGTTTTCATAGTTTTTCTGTTTTTATCGATTCACAATTACCCATTCTTTCGTTTGCCTGGTTTCCAAGCCAGTTTTGGTCAGACCCCGCGCAGGTAAAATAATAAAGTTTGTTATGACCTGCCTTAAAAGAGGCCAGCAAAACAAACATACTTTTAGACAATTCATAAAAGTGGTCGGTCTGGTGTTCTATTGAGTATTCGCCTTCAATAATATGCTCGCAATCAAAACTGATTTTCGCTTTATATTTCTTTAAAAAAGCCTCTTTTGGCTCCTGATTTTGAGACAAAACCAGCGCATTTACACGCGTTGCCAGGTTGCCTGCTGCTAGAGCGGCCTGCCTGGTCTGCTTGTTTTTGATAGCCGCCTTTACCTGCCAGTAAATGGCAACTAACTCTGCAAAAGCTCTTTTGTCTGCAGCCGATTGCAATTTAAAATCAGCCACCTCGGTATGAATATCCTTTTTAACCAAAGCCGTTGCCAAACTGCTTTCAGAAAACCGTTGGCTGGCAATAAAGTCGGGGTCGTCCAGCGTTTTCAGAAAAGCAATTATTTTTTGCTGCTCTGCTAACCCCAGCGTTATACCCGGTAAACCATCCTGTAACAGTTGGGGGTCCAGGTATGATGTTTTTTGTACGCTTCCCGCATAGTGATTCAACACTTCTTCCAGCGTTCTGAACCGGCCGTCATGCATATAGGGCGATGTAAAAGAAAGATTCCGGAGTGAAGGCACCTTGAACTTGAATTTGTCGTTCTCATTCTGGTTTACTTCAAATCGTCCCTGGTCGTCTTGTTTCAGGTCAGGTAAGCCGTTGTTTCTGAATCTGTAATCAGTAAAAAGTTCGCCAGAATGGCATCCGGCGCATTTCTGTTTAAAGAGTGCCATGCCTTCCAGTTCAACGGGTGTCAGCTCTTCGCCTTCGCTGCGCATGTAACGGTCATACCTTGAATTGGCAGAAACCATGGTAAGCATAAATTGCGACAGCGCCTTCAGAAACCTGTCAGTGCTGATTTCTTCGCTCCCGAAAGCCTTTCTGAACAGAGCCGGGTACTGCGGGTTTTGGCGAAGTTTAAGCAATACGTTACCGATAGACTCATTCATTTCTACCGGATTAGTAATGGGCGAAACCGCAAAGAGATCCAGGTCATGCACGCCGCCATCCCATCCGAAACTATCGGCCCAGGCCAGGTTAAAGAGCGGCATTGAATTGCGCCTGGTGAGTTGGTCGTCTACGCCGTGGCTAAATTCATGCCCATGCTGGGTAAACCCCGCAGGCTGCTGATGGCAACTGCCGCAGCTGACGGTGTTGTCGCTTGATAACACGGCATCATAAAACAGCGTTTTGCCCAGCTCAACACCCGCGGTTGTGAGCGGATTATCGGCAAAGCGGTAGCGCGGCTCCGGAAAATTAGACGGAACCGAAAACAAGCCGGGGTCTTGCGCACCCCTGAAAGACAGAAATACCGCCATAATAGCCACAAAAAGCAACCCGATTCTGATTCCAGGTTTCATGTCTTATTTCGTTCCTGTGGTTACTGATTGATCTGCTACTGCAACCGGCACGGGTTTCAGGCCACCAAAAGAAAACATCGTTTGGTAGTTATTGGCAATAGTGGCCGAGTACGGCCCACCCATAACCGTTGCATTTTTGGCCATATCAACATTGTTCGGGCCGTTCATCAGTTTAAGTGCATCGGCTTTTATGAATATTGCCAAAGGGGTGGCGCCTCCTTTTATGCGCAGCTCTTCGCCACCAAAGCTCAGTGTGGTTTGCTTAATGTTGTTTAGCGTTTTTTTATCTCCTATGCCGCCAAACAAACCGATATGGTACATAAAAATATTATTCTTTCCGGTAGATTGTGGAGAGGTTCCCTCCATTTTTACAAAAATGTAGCCTGAGTTCCAGGCCCAGTACATATCTCGTGCTTCGCCGGCCACGTCAAGGCAACCTTTGCGCTGGCTGATGTCTGATGCGCTTCTGGCGCTGTCTATGCCAATTGTAAAGCTGATGCCCTTGTATTTCCCTTTCGGAATATCTGTAAGCGTAATGGTTTTTGTGGCTTCATTATTTTCACGAATCAGAAAATACGACTGGTCTTGCGGTAAGGTATAAATAGAGCCGTCTTTTTTGATGAGGCTTATATTACTGATATAATACTGAAAAAGCGAAACAGAAAACTCGTTTCCGGCGGCATTAGTATAGCGGGCAGTTTTTAAAGCCAATGGTTCTGCGCCAACAAAATTGTCGAAATGTAAACTGAATGAGCCTTTCTTTTGTGCATGTGCCATGCTGGCCGCACAAAGTAAAAAGAATACTATTTTTTTCATCTGATTGATTTTTAAAATTGAATTTTCTTCCATGCAATAACCTGTGGCTGGCCGTCGATACGTTTTTCAAAAGCCACCAACACGCTGTTGCCGTTTGCTGCCAGGGCAGGGTAGCTGCAGTCGGCCAGGGGCTCGGTAATGTAAGTGGTACTTACTTTTGCCCCCAGCTTACGCAAGGCAATAGAATGAAAAAACGCTTCGCCCTGGTTTCTGCCCTTGGCAAAGGCCAGCAGTGGCAGGCCTGCTGTGGTAGTGGTTAGCTGCGGTTGCTTTACGCCATCGGTCAGCTCGGCGTTTATGATTTTGCCGGTGGCAATGTCGCAGACTTTTACACCAGCTGCTTTCTCTTTGCCTGTAAACCAGGTAAGCCACACCCCGTTGGGAGTTTCAGTGGCCGACGGCCCCGAATGCGGGCAGGCGTCTATCTGCCATTTGTCCGGATAAACGTTTCTCGGCTTGCTGAACGTAAACCCGTTATCGGCAGAGTGTATATAGCTCATATCGCGTGAGCCGTCTTCATACATATCGCGGTAAAATATGTGCAACCCTCCCTGTTTGTCGGTTATGGCCTCAATGCGGCAGCATTCGCAAGCCTGATTATCTATAATTTTCTCTTCACCAAAGCCTTTGCCTGGGGTGGTTCTGGCAAATTTTACACTTCGGCCTTTGGCGGTCAGTTTTTCATCAAGCCATATAATGCCTATTTCGCCATCAGCCAATCGTACCGGCCTGCTGAACGAATGGCTTTTTTTAGGGTCTCTGTCGGCCTGTACATACATCGGCGCCGACCAGTTAACACCATCTGCCGAATAGACATAGAGCAAATCAGACCCGAATCTGGATATGGGGTTGTCTTTCTTCAGCTCAAAACTTACAATCATGCTGCCATCTTTTTTGATACTCAGCCTCGGCATGCCTTCCGCATGTGTAGCCGCTGAATCTACAATAGGTACCCGGCGGGGTTTGCCAAAGCCTGTGCCATCAAAAAGGCTGTAATAAAACGACACTTTCTTTTGGGCATCTTTTTCTACCCAGCTTAAAACAATATCGCCTTTGGCTGTTGTTGTAAACGAAGGTATGGCCCCTGCATTGGCAGGGCTTGAAATCTGATTTTCGTCGTTTGCCTTCCTGAAAGAAAACAAACCAATGATTGCCAGATAAATGAGTACGTTTTTCATAGAGTTTAATTTTTTGAATAAATGAAGTGGGAAACGGAAGGCCGACCATAAATAAGCCGACCCTCCAAAGGCAGGTTACCCAAACCATTCGTTAGACTATTTGTTTTCTTTCCGTTTACCGGTAAAGCCATACTGCACACCCATTACAAATGTTCGGGGGGCGGCGGCGGTAAAAGTAGTGCGGTCGGTTAAAGCATTGCCTCTGCTGGCATTGGTGGCATAAAGGGCGTCGGTCAGGTTCATGATATTGGTAAACACCTCAATGCCTTTCCATTGATACCCAACTCTGAAATTCAGCAGGTCATATCCGCCATAACTCAACGTGTTAATCTGGTTCTGATACCATTGGCCTACATGCTGCCATTCAATGGCGCTGCGTAGTCCTTTCAGCCATTTGGGGTAATAACTAACCTCGGCATTCCATAACCAGCGTGGTGCAGACGGCATATCTTTACCATTTACGTCTTTAATGGCGTCAGATGCACGCTGGCTTAGTATAAACTCTTCAAAACGGTGTATGGCATAAGTACCGCCACCGCGTATAAACAATTGCGCTGCAGGCTTATAGGTGATGCCCAGCTCAATACCCTTATGCAGGGTTTTTCCGGCTGCCTGATAGTCGGTCGAGTTATCCGGCTGGCGAATGTTCAGCAGTTCATTGAAGCCCAGCATCTGGTAGAATGAGGCATCAACATATACCTTGTTTTTAAACAATGAGGCCCAGCCGCCAATTTCGGCATTATTAAAAGTAGCCGGAATTAGGTTATAATAAAACAAATCTCCGTTAGGGGCAGGGGTTGGTCTTTTACGGAAAATGGCCGTAAGACCAGACGGCGCAAAACCTTTTGAGTAATTGGCATACAGCCCTTTACCTTTGCCGAGGTCATAAGTTATACCTATTTTCGGTGTGGTTTTGGTATAGGTTTTGGCTCCGCCAATGCCATTACCGCTGGCGTCAACATCCAGATTGTTTACGTAATCAAACGAAAGGTTGTCGTATCTTAAGCCTGCTGAAACCCGCAGGTTTTTCAGTGGCTCAAAATCATATTGCAGATACACCGCCGAATTGCGGATGTTGGCATCGTAATCTGCAATTTTAATATCTGGTCTTTCTTTGGCAATGGTATATTTTTCTACCGATTTCTTATCGGCACGTAACTGGGCATTCAAATCAATCTGGTACGACCAGTAGTCGGTAGGCGAGTAGTCCATGCTGGCGCCAATAATGGCCTTTGAGTTCAGGAATCTGAACGGCTGCGTATGTTGCGCTACCACGCCCAGGCTTCTGAAATTGCTTGAATTGATTTCTCCACGTGCTGTGCTTGCGCCGCTCGTCCATCTGATACCATAGCTTGGGTTCTGACCCAGTTTATTGTCGCGGGCAAATACGGTAACAAAAGATTGCCCGCCGGCAGCCCAGTCTTTTTCAAGGGTAAGCCTTGTACGCACCGAGTATGATTTCCTGTAGGTAAAGTCGGTAGTACTTACGTATTTCCGGCTGAAAAACGCCACGCTGTCTACACTACCGCTGGTTTGCGAGTTGTAATCGCTGTACGATAAAGTATAAATCAGGCGTGTTTTCGGGTTGAAGTGATACTCCAGACGGGCATACTGCGCGTTTTTGGTATAGTCTGAACTGGCCATCCACGAATCCTTCTGGTCGGCTACCAGGCCACCCAGATAAATGCCGAACTTGCCAATCGTTTCCCCTGCGCCATATTGTATTCTTTTAAAGCCCCATTGGTCAGCCTGTATGCCAATGCGGGCGGTGGGTACGGCCGTAGGCCGCTGCGTAATAAAGTTTACCACACCACCCACAGCCTCTGGCCCGTAAATAGATGAAACCGGGCCTTTTACCACCTCTATTGAACTAACGGTAAACTGGTTCATTTCCAGCAGGGCGTTGTGGTTAAACACCCCCATCGGGCGTATGGGCAGGCCGTCTTCCATATACAGATAATAGCCGTTGGTGGTCATGGGCTGGCGTATGGCCATCATGTGTTGCTCGTTGTTGAGGTTCACCATCATTACACCCGGCATTTTGTTAATTACCTCATAAATGGCAATAGGCTTGGCCTCTTCAATTTGCTTCGGTGTAAGTTTAGATATCGCAATGGGTGTTTCTGTGCGCAGGCTTGCCTCCCGGTTTCCTGTTACTACTACGGTTTGCAAGTCTTCAACGGCTGTTTCAAGGGCGGCTGTTATATTTTGATTAGTGCCTACGGGCAGGGTTAAAGGCCTGTAACCTATCATCGAAATCTGTATCTCGTCGGTATCGGCTTTCAGGCTGAAACCTCCCTGATTATCGGTAATCGTGCCGTTGGTTTGTCCTTTGGCTTTAATGCTGGCACCGGTTATGGCCTCTTTGGTTTGGGCATCGTATACTTTGCCTTTAATAAGGCGTTGCGCCCGGGTATGCTGAATAACTAAAAACAGGAAAAATAATGTTATACGTAGTTTCATTACGGTTTCTTTTTCAATGAATAAGGTTTGTATTGGGTAATTGTGTGAATTAGTGATTAAATGATTAATGAATAGACCAGATTATCAGCAGGAATGAACGCGAGCTACCTTAAAATGAGGTGGCGGTAATTCTGCTAAAAAGCTGTTCAAACAAATAATCACTCATGCGTTCAATCACTAATTCACTAAACAATTTCCCTCGGAGGCTTCAGCATTGAAAAAAGAAATTTGTAATGGTAAACATTACTGTAAACGAAACAAGCAAGTGTGTGTGATGGTGTGATGGTAGTAAGCGGAGAAAAGCTGGCGCAGGCCTGCTGATAAACCTCGATCATCAGTTTGAAAACCTGAATTTTCGACTGATTATCTTCATTTTGTTCAGCAGCCTTCAGTTTTTTTGCCAGATAACACTTGCCGTCGCAATGCATTTCCGGGCGGTTTTTATTAATACAATAATTTTTGATAATATATTCTTTGTTGAACTCATACTGCAAAAAGATAACAGGCGCTACCATAACCCGCATAAACAGCAGGCCACAAAGCAGCAGGGTTCCTATTTGCTTCAGATGTTTCAACACAAAATATGATTGGTTTGGTAATTAATTACCCCACTACCGGCCGCTGTAATAATACAATAACTAGCAAATGCCAGTTGGCCAATAAAGGGTATAGATTAAATTGGGTCTTTTGGTTAGCAGCAGGTTTTGCACCGGCAATGAGGCATTGCATCAGGCATTATGACAAGTGCTGGTAAAAGACAAGCTAAGGCAGCTTAAGCCTGGCAAGGGGGATGAAAAACAGAAATGGCAAACCGGCCTGCATACAAGTTGGCGTAGTTGTAAGCAGCAGTTAGTTTTTCGGTAAACGGAGGTTGGAAATTCGCCACCGGCAGGTCGTGGCATATCAGCGCAGGCAGCTCATATTTATCAAGAATATGATGTTGGGCTTTAGTATCGCGCTCTTCAGCGGCCTGAAGACGCTTGGCCAGATAACACTTTCCATTACAATTAAGCTGGGGTTTCGCCTTGTTGATACATAAAGTTCTGGCGATGAAATCCTGACGAAGCTGATAATCAATCAAATAATAAGCCTGAGTAAAAGGGCGAACCATTACCGAAAACAGGAGTAATATGGCAATTGCTTTTCTCAAGTATCTTACATTTTGCTGCAAATATAAATTATAACGCGCAAAGTAGGTCAAATATTTTCATTTTTAATGCCATTTATGAGCAATGTCATTAATGGTGCCTGGCCTATACCGGCAATCAACTTTGGGCTTAATAGCTGATGCAAAGGCCATTGGGTGTTGTAAGAAACCTGTATGAGGGGCAAAACAAAGAATCCTGTTCTATGTGATTTTTTAATTAACCACACAAAACAGGACTCCCTTTTATAATATAGCTTTTTCATAAATGGTTAATGCTGCCATTAACCAAACAAAAGTAGGGCAACGGCATTAGCCAGCATAGTTAATAATTGTTAAATGACATATTTTTACAATAAACGGTAACAGCAATGGCGGTTGTTTTTACAAATCATGCTTTTGCTTGCTAATTAGTGCGTTTTCGGCCATCTTTGTCGAAGAGCCTTTGTCTGGCTTCTCATCAATCTCCAATCTTAAACCAATGCCCCTTATGAAGAAGACTTTACCTTTCTTCCTGCTTGTTTGTATTTTGCTCGGTTCTTTCAGCCACAGCATAGCACAAGCCATTACTTCTGTCGAAATCGACAATCTGGTTGAGCGCACCCTGAAAACTTTTGATGTACCCGGCATTGCCGTGGCCGTTGTAAAAGATGGCAAGGTGATTCATGCCAAAGGCTATGGTGTGCGTTCGTTGAATACCGGAAAGAAGGTTGACGAAAACACGCTTTTCGGCATTGCTTCTAACAGCAAGGCTTTCACGGCTGCTGCTTTGGGCATGCTGGTTGACGAAAAGAAACTGAAATGGGACGATAAGGTGCGCGATTTCATACCCGAGTTTAAGATGTATGACCCTTTTGTAACGGAAGAATTTACCATAAAAGACCTGCTGACACACCGTAGCGGACTAGGCCTGGGTGCCGGTGACCTGATGTTCTGGCCCGATTCTAATAATTTTACCAAGCACGATATTATCCATAATCTCCGCTATCTGAAACCGGTGTCGAGTTTCCGTACCAAATATGACTACGACAACCTGCTGTATATAGTAGCCGGAGAAGTGGTTAAACGTGCCTCTGGCATGGAGTGGGAAGATTTCATTGAAAAACGGATTCTGCAACCCCTGGGAATGACACAAACGGCGGCTTCGTTCCGCAGGCTGAAAGATAAATCGAACGTGATAGACCCGCATGCACCGGTTGACGGCACAGTTAAGGTGATTCGCCGCGACTGGAGCGACGTAGCCAATTCGGCCGGGGGGCTTTACAGCAACATTACCGACATGAGCAAATGGATAATTATGCAGATGGACAACGGTAAGTATGGCAATGGCAAACAGTTGTTCAGCGAGGCAGTGCATGACGAAATGTGGACACCCCAAACCATTATTCCGGTTAGAGGCACTAACTCATACAATACGCATTTTTCGAGCTATGGACTGGGCTGGGGTCTGGTAGATGTAAAAGGCTACAAGCAGGCGTCGCACACGGGCGGGCTGGCAGGTATAGTAACGCAGGTAACACTGATACCAGAACTGAAACTGGGTATTATTGTATTTACCAACCAGCAGCAGGGAGCAGCTTTTGTATCTGTTACCAATACCATTAAAGACAGTTATCTGGGTGTAAAAGGCATAGACCGGGTAAAAGAAAACCACGACCGCGTATTGCAGGGCCTGGCAAATGCCAAAAAAATAACCGACGATATCTGGAAAGACATTGAAGCCCAACAAAAGAACGCCGCCAGAATGGATAACAGCCTTTTCACAGGCACTTACCACGACCAGTGGTTTGGCGATGCCGAAATAGGAATAAAAAACGGCAAACTATGGTTTACATCTAAGCGCTCGTACCTGCTCAATGGCGAGATGTTTCCTTACAAGGGTAATACGTTTATTGTAAAATGGGTAGACCGTAGCCTGGATGCAGACGCCTATGTAACCTTTGAGCTAGACAAAGACGGCAAAGGCTCAGGTTTTAAAATGCTGGCCATATCGCCCCTCACCGATTTCAGCTTCGATTTTCAGGATCTCGATTTTAAACGTTGATAAAATCAATTGCAGCAACACATGAGCAGGGGTTCAAAATTTTGAACCCCTGCATCCGCAATTGTAATCCCCCAACAAAACCACCTCTGAAATGACACCTCTCAGACCGATAATTATAACCGACCTTTTCTATAAATTAGATGAAAAACTGATTGAGGTATTAAAATCCCTTTCGTCAGCCGATTGGCATAAACAAACCATTGCCCCGCTCTGGAAAGTAAAAGACATAGCGGCGCATTTGCTCGATACCAATATCAGAACGCTTTCTGCGGCACGCGATGGGCATACGGGCGACCCGCCAAAAGATATTCAGTCTTACCACGATTTAATCAGCTACCTGAACCAACTCAACGCCGACTGGGTGAGGGCTTTTCAAAGAGTCAGCCCGAATGTGTTGATTGAACTGCTGGCCATTACCGGCAAACAATATTGCGACTACATTAGTACCCTGAACCCATTTGAAAAAGCCATATATTCCGTAGCTTGGGCAGGCGAGGCGGAATCAGAAAACTGGTTTCATGTAGCACGTGAGTACACCGAGAAATGGCACCACCAGCAGCAAATCAGGCTGGCTGTGGGGCAGGAAGCTGAGCTTTATACACCTGAATTTTACTGGCCGCATCTTGCCACCTCTATGCGTGCCTTGCCCCACCATTACCGCCATGTAACAGCCGATGAGGGAGACAGCATCCGGTTTGTGGTAACTGGCGAGGGTGGGGGAGAATGGAATCTTTATTATTATCATAACACCTGGATACTGGCAGAAGAGCCAGGCATTAACCCGCTGGCAAGTGTTACAATTGATGGCGCCATAGCATGGCGATTATTGACCAAAGGCATATCTAAACTTGAAGCCCTTCACTACATTCAATTGGAAGGAAATCAGGAAACAGGAGAAAAAATACTGGAAATGCTAGCGGTGATGGCGTGAGGATGATATTTATCCCCAATCATGATTTTTCGGAATTGATAGATCATTGGTGGCGCATCGCAATGCAGCTCTATGTAAAAATAATAACGTTGATTTCGTAGAGCCACAATGCATTGTGGCTTATCGACGAATCAGGATATCATCTATTTTGCTTCTAAACTATAATTATATTTAGGAATTATCTCTGTGACATGAGCCAATTGTTTAATAATAAATACAGGATACAAACAGCCCGATTGCAATCGTGGAATTATGCCAATGAGGGTTTTTATTTTGTGACAATTTGTACCAAAAATAAGGAATATTACTTCGGAAAGATATCAGATTCAGCTTTAATACCTACTGAAATTGGAAGAATTGCTGAGGAAGAATGGTTTAAAACAATTGATTTAAGACCTGATATGAATATTGAATTGGGAGAATTTGTAGTAATGCCGAATCATATTCATGGAATCGTTATTATAGGCAGGAATGAATTCAATCAAATAAATCTTTATAATACTTATGAAAAACAGAATCAGTTTTCGCCTCAATCTAAGAATTTAGCTTCAATTATCAGGGGATATAAAATAGCAGTTACTACATACGCCAGAAAAAATAATATTGAATTTGAATGGCAATCAAGATTTCATGAACATCTTATTCGCTCAGAAAAAGACTATCATAAAATCAGACAGTATATTATTGATAATCCACTTAAATGGGAAGAGGATTCATTATTTATAAAAATGATTTAATGAATTTACTGTAATTCGGTGGACCAGTTTCTCCGGTCAGCCACAATGCATTGTGGCTCTACCAAAATTGTATATTAACATTATCCTTCCCCGTTTAATCGCCTCAAACTGCATATTAATCGCAATATTTTGGAATCACGACCTTGAATTTTTACCTTTAGTTCCTCCAAAGCTATTTTAATAAAAACAAACTAAACATCTCCTCATGAAAAAATTACTACCTGTTATTGCCTTCTTCTTTATTTCGTTGGCACTTACGGCTCAGGAAGAAAAAGTTGACCTGGAAATGGTTAAAAAAATCCGTCAGGAAGGCCTGAAAAACTCGAAGGTAATGGACATCGCCTTTAACCTTACTGACGTAAGCGGCCCAAGGCTGCAGGGTTCTCCGGGTTTTACGCGTGCAGCCAATTATTCTAAAAGAAAACTTGACGAATGGGGCCTTAACCAGGCCAGACTAGAGCCCTGGGGCGAGTTTGGTAAAGGCTGGGAACTGCAAAAAAGTTATCTGGCCATGACAGCCCCGTACTACCGCCCGTTATTGGCCTACCCCAAAACCTGGACAGCCGGAACAAAAGGTAAATTAAAAACGGCTGAGATATTACTGATTGAAGAAACCGATACCCTTGGCCTTGAAAACTATAAAGGCAAGCTGAAAGATAAAATTATTTTGTTATATAAAAGCGATAGAATCACGCCTTCGTTCAAGGCTGATGCTACCCGTTACACAGACGAAGAACTGGAGAAAATGGCTAATGACGCCCCGGCTTCGGCCAACCGTTCTCAGCCTGACACGGCCTTCCGTTCAATGATGGCAGCCATGCGCAGAAGCACTTTGCTTTCAACCAAAACCAAAGATATGGCCAAAAAAGAAGGCGCATTGGCATTGTTGAGCATGAGCACCCGTGGTAAAGACGGTACCTTGTTTGTACAGGGTGGTGGGCCGTACAAGGCAACAGACCCTGAAAACCTGCTGGATATTATGCTATCGGCTGAAGATTATCTTTCGTTGTGCCGTCTGGCCAAAGCGGGTATCCCGGTTCAATTGGAAATTGACGTAAAAACAAAATTCTACACGCAGGATTTACAGGGATATAACGTGCTGGCTGAAATTCCGGGAACAGACCCTAAACTGAAAGAAGAGGTGGTAATGCTGGGCGCTCACCTGGACTCATGGCACAGTGCAACCGGTGCTACCGATAACGCTGCCGGTTCGGCAGTAATGTTAGAAGCGGTACGTATCCTAAAAACATTGGGGGTACAACCTCGCAGAACCATCCGCATTGCCCTTTGGAGTGCTGAAGAGCAAGGTTTGCACGGTTCAAGAAACTACGTGAAAAATCATCTGACAGACCCCAACACCAAGAAAAGCAATGCCGAAGGCGATAACGTGGCGGCGTACTTCAACGTTGATAACGGTACCGGAAAAATAAGAGGTATTTATTTGCAGGGTAATGATGCCTGCCGCCCTATATTCAGCAAATGGTTAGAGCCATTCCATGATTTAGGCGCCAAAACCGTTACTATCCGCAACACTGGCGGTACCGACCACCTGGCCTTTACAGGTGTGGGTATTCCGGGCTTTCAGTTCATTCAGGATGAAATTGAATACAGCACCCGTACGCACCATACCAACATGGATACTTACGACCACCTGCAACCTGAAGACCTGAAACAGGCAGCAACCATTGTGGCATCGTTTGTGTACAATGCAGCTATGCGTGACGAGAAACTGCCAAGAAAGAAATAATAAATTGTAAAATAGATAAGCACAAAATCCCCACCTCGGCGGGGATTTTGTGCTTCGTAGAGCCGCAGTGCCTGCGGCTTCTGGGGTCTAACCATTCATTTGACCTATTTATCGGGCGATTAATTTTGAATGCCTTGTTCGTTAATAATCATATTCTACGATGAGCCACACGCAGTGTGGCTCTACCAAGTTCATAAATTTTGACGTTTCCTAAACAGCATCTTTACCAGTTTTTCAGCTTCAACGGCTGCAAAAACACCAAAGGCCATTAAGACACAAATCCCCAGTTCCTGCCACGATAAAGGTTGGGTTTTAAAGGCCTTGTTCATAAATGGCACGTACACTACTGCCAACTGCAATATTAATGTAAGCAAAACCGAGCCTATCAACGGCAGATTAGTAAACCAACCCCTTTGCTGAAAAACTGGTCGTTCGGTTCTGATACCAATAACATGCCCCAATTGAGACAGACTCAATACCGTAAATACCATGGTTTGCCAGTGCTCCAATTTTTGGTTGGTTGCCCAGGCTTCTGCCCCCAGTGTTATGCCGGCCATCAGAATGCCCATCCATACAATATGATACCCTACACCATCGGCAAACAGGCTCTGGTCAGGTTCGCGCGGTGGTCTCTTCATGATATTAGCCTCGGCTTTTTCATTGGCCAGTGCCAGAGCCGGTAATCCATCAGTAACCAGGTTGATCCATAGTATATGGATGGGCAGTAAGGGGTTTGGCAGACCCAGAAACGGAGCCACGGCTATCACCAGTATTTCGGCGCTGTTACAGGTCATAATATATTTTACAAACTTCCTGATGTTATCAAATATCCGCCTGCCTTCTTTAATGGCTTTTACGATGGTGGCAAAATTATCGTCGAGCAATATCATGTGGGCTGCTTCTTTGCTTACATCGGTACCATTAATACCCATAGCAATGCCAATATTAGCAGCTCGTAAGGAGGGGGCATCGTTCACACCATCGCCGGTCATGGCGGCAAAATGGCCTTTAGCCTGCAATGCTTTTACAATCCTGAGTTTCTGGTCTGGCGATACCCGGGCATACACCGCTATCTTTTCTACCTGTGCTTTAAATTTGCTGTCCGATAATTTCTCCAGTTCCACGCCTGTCAGGGCCAGTTCATCTTCGTCGAGAATGCCAATTTCTCTGGCTATGGCCTGGGCGGTGGCGGGGTGGTCGCCGGTAATCATGACAGGTTTTATACCTGCCGATTTACACAGGGCAATGGCCGCTTTCGCTTCTTCGCGCGGTGGGTCTACCAGGCCTGTTAATCCGGCAAAAATCAGGTCTTTTTCTACATTTTCGGGGTTAATCTGTGGCGGCAGGCTATCAAGTATGCGGTAAGCATAAGCTAATACGCGTATGCCACGCACCGCCCATTCTTCCGAAATACGGCTGATGAGCGCATCATCTTTCGTACCACTTATAATATCAGTTATGGCCTCGCTGGCACCTTTACTTATGACCAGAAACTTATCGCCGTACTGATGAATAGTAGTCATGCACTTACGCTCTGAGTCGAACGGAATAGCGCCTACCCGCTTATATTTTTTAAAAAGCGAGTGGTATTTTTTGAAACCCAGGTCTTCAATAATATGGCTTGTCAGGGCAAGTTCGGTTGCTTCACCAATGGGCTTGTCGGTCTTCTCAAACTTCACCTCATGGTTCAGCAGCATACTCAGTTTCAGCATTGATACCCCGTCTTCCGGTGTTTCTATGGGCTGTTCATGCTTTTCTGTCAGGTGCATTTTGTTTTGGGTCAGGGTTCCGGTTTTATCACTGCATATAAACGTAACCGACCCCAGGGTTTCTACGGCGGGTAATTTACGTACCAGCACATGTTGCCTGGCCAGCCTGGATGCCCCCCTTGATAGGGCTACTGTAATTAAAGCCGGTAAGGCCTCGGGTATAGCCGCCACTGCCAGGCTAACCGACAAAAGCAGGATACTGAAGGGGTCTTCGCCCCGTAGCAGACCAGAT
Source organism: Emticicia sp. 21SJ11W-3 (assembly GCF_024138715.1). Classification (GTDB taxonomy): domain Bacteria; phylum Bacteroidota; class Bacteroidia; order Cytophagales; family Spirosomataceae; genus Emticicia; species Emticicia fluvialis. The sequence goes on along the minus strand of NZ_CP092074.1, from coordinate 2,866,488 downwards.
AAAAAAAGCACCACACATATACCCAGTATAATATATGACAGATTTTTGCCGAAGGTTGTCATACGGGCCTGAAGCGGGGTAACGGCTTCTTTTGCCTGCAACAGACCTGCAATTTTGCCCAGTTCGGTTTGCATGCCTGTGCCAATTACCAGTCCTTCGGCGGTGCCGTTGGTAACCAGCGTACCTTTAAAAGCCATGTTGAGCTGGTCGCCTAAAGAGATATTTTCTTCGTGTAGTTCATTATTAACTTTGTCTACCGCAACAGACTCGCCCGTCAGCGACGATTCATCAATGCGCAGCGCATTTACCTCAAAAAGACGTATATCTGCCGGTACCACATTTCCGGCTTCCAGTTGCACAATATCACCCGGCACCAGTTCCTTCGACTCTATCACGCTCGTTTCGCCACCACGTATCACCTGCGTTTGTGTTACACTCATTTTTTTCAGTGCTTCCATTGCTTTTTCGGCCCGGTATTCCTGAATAAATCCAACCACGGCATTCAGAATGATAATCACAAAGATGATAACGGTGTCGGCCACATCGCCAAAAATGCCTGACAGCACCGCCGCCACTGCCAGCACCAGAATCATGAAATCTTTAAACTGATTAAGAAATAAAAGCCAGGGGGGCATTCGTTTTTTTTCCTGCAATTCGTTGTAGCCCTCTTTTTGCTGAAGGTGTTTTACCTCAGCATCGGTCAGGCCTTTTTTTGAGGTATTGAATAATTCAAAAAGAGAATCGATGTTTTGAAGATAAACAGGAACTGTTTTTTTCATAATTGTAAGCATTTATCCGTATCCGGATTTGGTGGTTTCAGTAAGTGTGATTTTCGAAGTTCATAGCACACCGGTTGGCAATTAGTATCCGGTGCCTGCACAGTTAAATTATATTTTGCAATAGCCCTAATAAGCAATATATTTGGGTTGCTGATGGTTAACCCGGCTACTGCTTTTCATGGGTTAAATTTATCAGGAATCTCATTCAGCCTTCGTTTTTTTTATAAAATTTTTTGGTTAAATGATTGGTTCGGCCAATTGTATAACCCCGGGTACCCTGATTTGTTTTCTCTCACGCAGGATAGGTTTGCAATTGAATGCCCGATGATACTATACGCAATACTGGTTATCAGGACAAATTAACATAACAAAAGAAAATATGAACAAAAAATTTACGCTTGGTCTGCTGTTTTTGGGTATGGCAACGGTTGCTTTCGGGCAGGATACTGTAAATACTGCCGCACCCGATAAAAAATTCTTTACGGCCTGGGCTATAGGCATTAATGCCGGTACATACGGCGTGGGCGGGTCTGTTATTACGCGGGTGTATCCGCATTGGGTGCTTCGGGCTGGGTTTGACTATGCCACCTATACCTACAAACCGGAGGATTTGAAAATGGATGTGGAGTATATGGGTAAAGATTTAGAGGCCGAGGTTAAGTCTTTTAATCTTAAGTTTCCGAATGCCAAAATACTACTTGACTTTTATCCGTGGAAAAACGGTGTTTTCAGCTTTACGGGCGGCGCTTATATAGGTAAAAATACCATAAAGATGGAAGGCTACGCGTCTGAAAAGTTTGAATTTGGGGATATTGTGATAAACCCTGACCCCAAAACCGGGTATTTTGATGCGCTGCTTACAATGGGCGAGCAGGTAAAGCCTTATTTTGGCATTGGGCTGGGCCGAGCCATGCCTAAGCGCAGGGTTAGTTTTAAATTTGAAGTGGGGGCGGTTTATCAGGGCAAATACAATGTTACCAGCGATTACGCATCAGGAGAAGCCGTGCAGTTTAGCAAAGATGCCCTGACAGACGTATTACCCAAGCCGCTTGACAAGCTATGGCCAATGGTGAGTTTTAGTCTGGCTTATAGATTTAAGTAACAGAAAAGCACTTACAGTAGATAATAAGTTAGACAAATTTGTAAATCAACATATAATAAGATGATTGACTAGATTCAGTCTTTATTTCTTCATGTTGTACTGTTTTTTATCCCGTAGGGATGGTATATCAGTAGAAATTAAAGCCATAAAACGAGCAAAGTCCTGTAGGGACGATATATTAATATACCGTCCCTACAGGACTACAATTTCTTACACAACATTATTATTCTACCGATATACCATCCCTACGGGATTATAAGGCATCATATTGAAGAATACTTGTTTTTTGATTCTTATGAATCAAACCATAAAAGTGAATATATGATAGCAAATAACCCTTACAACCTTTTTACTCACTAAAATTTTACCGTATCTCAAATAAATACTCACCAGCCACCACGTTAGCCAATGTAATGGTTTGAGCCTTCATTATCGCTTTTACAATCTTCCCGTTTTCATACAATTGTTTGCCATCTGGCAAATGCAGTTTTAAAGTAGCTGTGCTGTTGGCCGGGATCACCAACCGGTATTCAATACCCTTGTCTGTTTTTTTCCATGCCGAAGTTATCCTTCCCTGCGGGCCGTCATGACTGGCCGCAAAGCCTGTCAGATCTTTTACAAAATGCGGTTCAATCAGCACATTTTTAAAACCCGGTTTGGTTTCATCCGGTTTTATACCTCCTAAAGCCTTATAGAGCCAGGCGCCAATCTCGCCAAACATAATGTGGTTCAAAGATATGTCAGACTTGGCATCAATCGGCCAGTTTTCATAAAGCGTAGTAGCGCCGTTTTTTATCCACCAACCCCATGAGGGGTAGGTCTCCTGAGCTGCCACCGCATAGGCCAGGTCAGCATAGCCGTTTTCACTGAGCGCATTCAATATAGCTTTGGTGCCGAGTAAACCCACATCTATATGGCTACCATCTGCCTGTACCCTTTTAGCCAGATTGGCCGCTACTTTGGCTTTCATGTCTTCTGGCACTATGCCCCATTGCAGCGGTACACTCAGCTCGGTTTGTACGCCGCTTCCATAGATTCCATTTTCGCGGTTCAGGTATTTGGCATTGATGGCATCCTTAATGTTTTTTGCAAGACTACTATAATAAGCCGCATCGGCAGTTTTACCCAATAATGCAGCCGTTTTGGCAACGATGGTGGCATCAACAAAGTAATAAACTGATGACGTAAACTCAACCGGTGATTTTGATTTCACAGGTACCCAGTCGCCCAGGCCCCAGGTGGTCAGGTGCTTGGGAGCAATGGTTTGTATATAATCTACGTAGCGTTTCATGTGGCTGTAGTTATCGGCCAGTATTTTGGTGTCGCCATAAAACAAATAGATATTCCAGGGGATAATAGCAATGGTGCTGGTCCAGTCTGGCCCGTTACCCCACTCATAACCCCAACCACCGGTCGGGATGATTGAGGGTAACACCCCGTTGGCCTGCTGCTCGTCGCGGTGGTCGGCCAGCCATTTTTCATAAACCGTAATGGCATCAAAATTATACAGCCCGGTTTCACTGGCAATGTGTGCATCGCCCGTCCAGCCGTTTTTCTCTCGTTGCGGGCAGTCGGTCGGGTACCCGAAAAGATTAGACAGATACGAATTATTAGTTGCCCACCATAGTTTGTTCATGGTAGGGTTAGCGGTTGTTACCTGGCCCGCAGGTGGCACATCGCTGTGCATAAAATAGCCCGTCAGGCTTCCTTTGCTCAATTGCAGCGGTTTAGCACAGGTAAGCTCAACATACTGAAAACCCTTGTAGTTGAAATGCGGCATAAAAGTGTCTTCGCCTTTGCCGCTAAGGGTGTACACATCTACCTGAAAAGGGTCCTGGTTATCAGTAGGGCGGTAGTGAATATCAATGTTCGACATATCGGCGAAACCATTGGCACCCAGTCGCTCGGCGTGTTTCAGCCTTACTACCGTTCCGGCTTCACCTTTTATTTTTAATTGGCTGACACCGGAAATGTTTCTGCCTAAATCAAACAGATAGGTTGTGTCATTCAGTTTTTTCATACTCTTTGCCGGAATCTCTTCCACATTCCTTACAGGAACCATGGCCTGCGCTACTATGTTTTGAGACGGAGATGTTCTGAAAATGACATCTTTCCAGTCTTTATCGTTAAAATCCGGGTTGTTCCAACCGTCCTGTGCCAGCCGGGCATCCTGATGTTCAGCCGTATAAATGCTGTTAAAAATGACAGGGCTCGGGGCTGTTTTCCAGCCTTTGCCGCTAGAGATAACCTCGGTGGTGCCGTCGTCATAGGTAATTCGTAAATCGAGGCAGAAAGTGGGTCTGCCTCTCCACGGCGCTTCATGGAAATTCCAAACGGCCGTAGACTGGTGGTTATACCAGCCATTGCCCAGCAACACGCCAATGGCATTTTTACTGTTTTGCAGCGCAGCGGTTACATCGTGTGTTACATAGAGCGTTCGACGGTCGAAACGGGTGTACATCGGGTCAAGGCGATGGTTGCCTATTTTCTGCCCGTTAATGTATAATTCATATAAACCTGCCACGGCTACATAAACCCGCGCCGATTTTATTTTCTTGTCTGTTGCAAAAGTTTTTCTGAAATAGGGGGCAGGTTTCAGGTTTACGTCGCGGGTGTCGCTTATCCAGGCACCGCGCCAGTTTTGTTGGTTTATCATGCCCATTTCAAAGCTAGCCACAGCCTGTGTGGTTTTTTGGCCGTCTTTATCCCAAAGTGTAACAGCCCAGTAATATTTGGTAAAGGGGCGCAGGGCCTTGCCTTTATAAACCGCCAGTGTATTGCCTGAAACTACCTTTTTTGTATCCCATTCAGTACCTGTGCCAAGAGCCACTTTGGCGGAGTCGGTATCTACCAATACCTGATAGGCTGTTTGTGTGGCTCCCTTGCGGGTGTCTGTCAATAACCAGGTAAATCGTGGATTGGGGTTGTCGATACCCAGGGGGTTTTTGAGGTATTCGCACTTTAAGCCGGATGGCAGTGGAGGGTTGGCAGCAAAACTTTCTGCCTGGGCAAAAGGTAAAACCAAAGCCAGGGCAATTAAATGCAGGATGAATTTCATACAATGTGGGTTGAATTACAGGCTGTAAAAATATACATTGTATGGGAATAATGAGCAGTTTGATTGGTGAAATTGTGTGACTTGTTCACCGAATTAATTCACTGTATCGGCAGAAATGTTCTACCCCTCCACCACAGCCAGATTAAAATAGAAAGTGCTGCCCATGCCAATTTCGCTTTCTACACCTATGCTGCCGTTCTGGGCTTCGATAAACTCTTTGCTGATGGCCAGCCCCAGCCCCGTACCAGATTTATTGCTGCCCGGTACCTGAAAATACTTGTCGAAAATCTTGTCTTTGTAGCGTTTTTCGATGCCCTTGCCCTGGTCGCTTACCGAGAAATTAACGTGCGTGTCAGTCTGATTGATTCTGATGGTAATCCGGCTTTGTTCCGGTGAATAATTGATGGCGTTGGTCAGAAAGTTAATCAGCACCCAGGCAGTTTTTTCGGTATCGGCCTTTACAGCGGGCAGGTTTTCTGGCACCTCGGTCTGAATATCTATTTTCTTTTGAGCTGCCTGAGTTTTTACGGCCTCGGTGGCATAATGCAGTATTTCGTACGGCGTACTTTTCTGGATATTTAGCTGGATATTCCCCGTTTCTACCTGCGACAGATTGAGCAGTTCTCCGGTTATTTTCAGCAACCGGTGGCTATCTTCTTTTATGCTGTCAATCAGTTGTTTTTGTTCTTCATTAATGGCGCCTGTCTGTTGGTTTTCTAATAATTGCAGGCTCATTTTGATACTTGAAATAGGCGTTTTCAGCTCATGCGAGATGGTGGCTATGAAATTGGTTTTGGCAAAATCAAGCTCTTTGAAAGGCGTGATGTTTTTAAGCACAATTACGTGGCCTATCTGCCGTTTTTCTTTTTCGCCGGTAGGCACAATAGCAATATCAATTATTTCTTTTTCAAAATAGCTCTCTTTGTTATCTGCAAAAATCTTGATGGGTTGCTTTTTGCTCTGGGTATCGGTGCTCGGTGTCAGTACCAGATCTTTTACCAGCGAGCGCAGTAAGTCATTCATCAGCGACACATCCTGTGCCTGTTGGCCAATCAGTTGTTCGGGTTTTAGTCCGGTTACTTTCAGGGCCTCGTCGTTGGCAAAAAGTATTTTTTTGTTTTCGTCCAGGCCAATCACCGGGTCGTGCATATTGTTGATAAGCGTTTCAATCCGCTTTTTTTCAAACAGCAGCTTCGACAAATTACTGTTATTGTATTCTTCCAGTTTTTCGGCCATTGTATTGAACGAAAGCGCCAGTTCTCCAAACTCGTTGTGGTCTTCAAAATAAACCCTTTGCGAGTAATCGTTGGCTGCAATCAGCTTAATGCTCTCGGTAAGTTTCCTGATGGGGTTAGCAATATTTCCGGGCAGGTTAATGAGTAAGGTAAACGCAATCAGAAAACAAAGCGTACCCGTAGTTGCTACCCAGATGGTAGCTGAGGCTGCCGTTTGCTTGGCCACATTGCTTTTGCGCTGAATGGCCTCCATGTTCAGGCGCATAATTTCTGCAATGTCTTTTCTTATCAGTAAATGAACAGACTCCTCAGCCCTGTTGGCCTGCAACATTTTAAAATGCCCAAGTAATTGCCGGGTGGCTTCTCGTTCACCAATTTCTGTAATGTTTGCCTGTTGCTTTTTCAGGTTCTCTTCAAGTATATTCATGGCGGTGGAGTCTGAGGTTACTTCGTCCAGGGCCATCAGCATATCACGAGCATACTCAAGGGTAATGTAATTGGCCTCCAGAATATTCTCTGTATCATTTTTCAGGGCATTAATATACCGTGCCCCTACAAATGTAAGCAGGGTAATGAGTATAAAAAGCAGTCCTACACCCAGGGTCAGTTTGGTTCTTATTTTCATATCAATGTTGGATTGATAAATTTGATTATTTGTTTGTAGAGCCGAAATGCATTACGGCTCAAGGCCTGTCTGTTCAGTTGATGATAAGAATTGAGAGGCAATTATTCATTTATTGCACCCATTTATCCCCTGAAGCCGCATCGCAATGCGGCTCTGCTAATCTGTTTCTTCCCCCTTTAGGGGCTAGGGGTTTGCTTACGACAATATCACCACATCTACATCTGCAAACGATAATTTATTGAGCAAATCATTAAATATATTGGTTGATAGTATCACGTTAAAAAGGTTCAGGTGGGGCTTGCCTATGCAAAGGGTGGTAATCTGCCTTTGTTCGGCCACTTCCATAATGCACTTGGCAATGTTGCGGTCTTCTACCCTTATAATCTCTGCCCCCAATTGTGTGGCCAGTTTAAAGTTATTAATCAGGTGCCGCTGCTTGTCGAGCGCTATTTTATCGTTGCTTTCTTTGGGCGTTTGCACATACAATACATACCATTTGCTGTTGTAATAACTGGCCAGCCGGGCAGTTTTTCTGATTACATTTTTAGCTGTTTTTTCATTGCTGCTGATACAGGCCAGAAATTTTTCGTGGCGTATAGCCGTACTTCTGGGTATTTCGGTTTCAACTTTTCTTTCTACCTGGCTGGCCACTTCTTTCAGTGCCAGTTCGCGCAGTTGCAAAATTTGGTCAGCCTTAAAGAAGTTGTTCAGCGCCATAGGTACTTTGTCTGGCGTGTATATTTTCCCTTCTTTCAGGCGGGTTATCAGTTCATCGGCTGTCAGGTCTATATTCACCACCTCATCGGCCATCCGTAGCACACTGTCAGGAATGCGCTCTTTTACCTCAATGCCTGTTATATCTTTTATTTCTTCGTTTAGGCTCTCAATGTGCTGTATATTTACAGCGCTTATTACATTAATGCCTGCTTCCAGTACTTCCAGCACATCCTGCCAGCGTTTTTCGTTCTTGCTGCCTTCAATATTGGTATGTGCCAGCTCGTCAATTATTACTACCTCCGGCCGCAGATTAATAACCGCCTGCACGTCCAGTTCTTCCAGCTCTTTGCCTTTGTAGAATATCTTCCGGCGCGGAATAACCGGCAGGCCGTCCAGCAAATCATGAGTTTCTTTCCGTAAATGGGTTTCAATATAGCCAATTTTTACATCAATGCCGTTACGTAGCAAAGAATGGGCCTCTTGTAACATACGAAAAGTCTTGCCTACACCGGCGCTCATACCAATGTAAACTTTAAATTTTCCCTGCCGCGACTTCCGGATTAAATCCAGAAAATGCTGTACGTTCTCTTCTTTGTTAGGCATGATGTAATTTTGTTTTACCAGAGAGTTGCACGAAGGGTTACACGGAGTATCACTGAATCTATCCTCAGTGATACTCCGTGCCTTAACTCCGCGTTCCTCCGTGGTTAAAATGTTTAAAAACTAAAACACAAAGCGCTGGTTAAATAAACTACCTGACTTTTATTATCAAAAATCCTGTCTTTGCTATCAAGCAGGCGGCCTTCCACGCGCCATAAAAGATTATTGGCCAGGGCATAATCCATGTTCAATGAGTAACCGAGCGTCTGAAAACCATTGGCTGTACCAGTGGCAATTATCACGCCGTTTTTATCCTGATAATACTCGGCACGGGCAGCCAGCCTTAGTTTGTCGGTGGCCGAATAACACACAATCAGAACAGGAGATAACCAATGGTTGTACCGGGTGCTTCCGTTTGTTTTTTGCTCAATACCGAAGTCAAACCCTGTTATTAAACCCAGTTTTTTATTAATCTGAAACTGCCCGTAAACGTTATTGAAGTACCGCCAGCGGCGTAGGCTATCGGGTTGCTCATTGCCTGCATAGCTGCTCCAGTTAAGTGTAACATTACTATTGGGCTTATAGGTAATCTGCGTACCAAAAGCCGGTGTCTGGTTACCCGGCACACGCTGAATCCGCTGCCAGCCGTTCAGTACCAACCCGGCCAGATACCATTTTTCATTGGCCGAGGTATAAGACAGCCGCACGCCAGATTCATAATAAGGCGAGTTTTCGGCCAGCAGGCTTCTGGTCAGGTTCCAGGAGTCTTTACCGATGGCGCTCTCAAAACCAATGTGCGACGGCATAATGCCCGCATCTACCCACAGGTTGTTTTTGCCCGATACTTTAACGCCCACGTTGGCTTCATATACATTTTTTAGCAACCCCTGCTCGGCCGTCATATTATACTGCGCATAAGTTCCCGCCATTATGCCCACATTGGCTCTTACTTTATCTGTGGCATAAGCTGCTTTCAGCAAACCCAGATTCAGGTTTAGTTCGTTGTGGCGGTTGTGGTTATACAAAAATGGCGCTTTTTCATGATTACCGGGCTTGCTGAAATCATAACTGTAATAGGTTTCTACATAGCCCGAAAAAGTGAGTGGTTTGTTTTCTTGTGCATGGGCTCTTAAAACCATGAGCATCAATGCCGCTGCTATTATTTTTTTCATTTTGTTGTACTTTTTTTGGGTTTAAGCATTGCACTAAGGCCTGTTTTACCACGGAGTTTCGCCGGGTTTTGCACGGAGTGCCACGGAGAAAAGACTCTTTGAAACTCCGTGGTTAACTCTGTGCAACTCAGCGGTTAAATAAAAATTGGGTTACTTCAACTCATCTAAAGCCACATTCAACGCTAAAACATTCACGGCTTCAGGGCCGAAAAGGCCTAACAATGGTTTTTGTGTGTGCGATTCAATCAGCGCTAAAATCTTATCTTCGCCAATATGCCTTGCTGCGGCAATACGTTTTACCTGTATTCTGGCCGATTCAGGCGATATGTCCGGGTCAAGGCCGCTGCCTGATGCCGTTACCATTTCGGCAGTGATGGCCGATTTCTTAACCTCAGGATTATGCACCATAAACGTATCTATGCGGCTTTGTACGGTGGCCAGGTATTCGGCATTGGTTGGGCCTTTGTTACTACCGGCAGACCCGGCCGAGTTATAGGCAACAGCAGACGGGCGGCTCCAGAAGTATTTGTCTGCTGTAAACGATTGTCCCAATAGTTTGTAACCTACTGTTTTACCGTTAACGGTAACGGTTTCGCCCTTGCCTTTGTTGGGCGCTAATTGTGCAAAACCTGTAATAACAAGCGGATAAATGACTGCGAATAACACCATGCTTATCAATGTAAGACGTATGGCTGAAAATATGGTTTTCATGATTGTATCAGATAAAAAGTGAAACGGCCAGGTCAATTAATTTGATGCCTATGAATGGCACTATAATACCACCCAAACCGTAGATTAATAAGTTGCGGCGAAGAATGGCGCTGGCACCTATGGGTTTATAGGCTACGCCCTTCAAAGCCAATGGAATAAGCAAAGGAATGATGATGGCATTGAAAATAACAGCCGACAGTATGGCGCTTTCAGGGCTATGCAGCCCCATGATGTTAAGCCCCTGCAAGGCTGGTATGGTGGCAATAAACAAGGCCGGCACAATGGCAAAATACTTGGCTACGTCGTTAGCGATAGAGAAGGTAGTTAACGTTCCACGGGTCATTAGCAACTGTTTACCAATCTCTACAATCTCAATCAGTTTGGTTGGGTCGTTATCAAGGTCTACCATGTTACCTGCTTCTTTGGCTGCCTGTGTACCGCTGTTCATGGCTACGCCTACATCGGCTTGTGCCAGGGCAGGGGCATCGTTGGTGCCGTCGCCCATCATGGCTACCAGCTTGCCTGCCTGTTGCTCTTTGCGTATGTACTGCATTTTGTCTTCAGGTTTGGCTTCGGCAATGAAATCGTCCACCCCTGCTTTTTCGGCAATGTATTTGGCTGTCAAAGGATTATCTCCGGTTACCATTACCGTTTTAACACCCATTTTGCGCAAGCGTTCGAAACGTTCCTGAATACCGGTCTTGATGATGTCCTGTAGCTCAATTACCCCCAGCACCTGGTTGTTTTCTGATACTACCAGCGGCGTACCACCGTTGCTTGAGATAACCTTTACGCGTTCGGCCGTTTCGGCAGGGAACACATTTCCGGCTTTTTCAACCATCTTTTTAATAGAATCATAAGCGCCTTTGCGGATGCTTGTTCCCTCAAAGTCGATACCTGAACTACGTGTTTCGGCCGTAAATTTGATAAAAACAGGCTTGCTGATTTTGTAGGTTGACAGATTCACACCTGCCAGATCAATGATCGATTTACCCTCGGGGGTTTCATCGGCCATTGAACTCAATACAGCCAATTTAACGAAATGCTGTTCGTCAACTCCCGCTACCGGATAAAAATGTGTTGCCTTACGGTTACCTATGGTAATGGTACCGGTTTTATCAAGCAGCAGCACGTCAATGTCTCCGGCGGTTTCTACGGCTTTGCCCGACTTCGTAATTACATTGGCACGAAGGGCCCTGTCCATTCCGGCAATACCGATGGCAGACAGCAGCCCGCCGATGGTAGTGGGTATCAGACAAACAAAGAGCGATATAAACGCGGCTATGGTGATGGGTGTCTGGGCGTAATCGGCAAAGGGTTTCAGCGTAACACACACAATAATAAATATGAGCGTGAAAGCCGCCAGCAGAATAGTAAGGGCAATTTCATTCGGCGTTTTCTGGCGGCTGGCACCTTCTACCAGCGCAATCATTTTATCAAGAAAACTCTCGCCGGGTTGGGTGGTTACCAATACCTTAATTTTGTCAGACAATACTTTTGTGCCACCCGTTACACTGCTTTTATCGCCACCTGCCTCACGTATCACCGGGGCTGATTCTCCCGTAATGGCGCTTTCATCAATAGTTGCCAGGCCTTCTACAATCTCACCATCGGTTGGTATAATGTCTCCCGGTTCGCATACAAACACATCGCCTTTTTTGAGTTGAGATGAAGGTACCATCTGAATTTCGTTCAGATACATTTCGCCTACTGTCTGCACCAGTTTGGCTGGTGTTTCTTCGCGGGTTTTGCGCAGGCTGTTGGCTTGGGCTTTACCTCTGGCTTCGGCCAGGGCTTCGGCAAAATTGGCAAACAACAAAGTAGCCAGCAGAATCAGGAAAACAATAATGTTGTAAGTAAGGCTGCCTTGGTTGGCCGCACCAAAAAAGATGGCTATACAAACAAACAACATAATGAGTGTTCCGATTTCGACCGTAAACATAACAGGGTTACGGAACATGACACGCGGATCGAGTTTGATAAACGACTGCCCGATGGCTTCTTTTACCAGTTCGCGGTCGAACAATGAAATATTATTATTTCTGGTCATTGGATTAATTATTTAAATAGCGTAAAATGTTCTGCCAAAGGCCCTAAAGCCAAAGCAGGGAAAAACGACAACGCAGCAATGATGGCTATTACGGCAAAGGTCATAATAGCAAAAGTCGAGGTATCTGTTTTAAGCGTTCCGGCACTTTCGGGTATATACTTTTTGCCAGCCAGCAGGCCTGCAATAGCCACCGGGCCAATAATAGGCAGGTATCTGCTCAGTAGCAGCACAATGCCGGTGCTGATGTTCCAGAAAGGGTTATTGTCGCCCAGGCCTTCAAAACCGCTACCGTTATTGGCCGCGCTGGATGTATATTCATAAAGCATTTCAGAAAAACCATGATACCCCGGGTTGTTGAGCCAGCCTGTGGCGTTGCCATTAAACCACCAGCCCATTGCCGTGTTATTGGCTGCAAAGTAGGCGGCCATGGCCGTACCTGCCAGTATAAGCAATGGGTGCAGAATGGCAATAACTGCCGCAATTTTTACTTCTCTGGCTTCTACTTTTTTACCCAAAAACTCAGGTGTACGGCCGACCATCAGACCGGAAATAAACACACCCAGAATAATAAATACGTAGTAGTTAAGCAGGCCAACCCCGCAACCGCCATAAAAGGCGTTTACCATCATGGCCAGCAACTGCATAGCGCCTGAAAGCGGCATACTGCTGTCGTGCATGCTATTGACCGACCCGGTTGAAATAACCGTGGTGGCGATGCTCCAGTAGCCCGATGCAGCCGTGCCAAACCTGACCTCTTTACCTTCCATGCTTCCGGTTGGTTGTGCTACGCCCAGGTGCTGAATAGCCGGGCTGCCATTTATTTCGGCTATAACGGTGGGTATGGTAAGTAGCAGAAAGCCGACGGTCATAACACCGAAGATGCTCCAGGCCAGTTTTTTACGTTTCAGGTAATAACCCAATGCAAAAATGAATGCGAAAGGGATAATCATCTGCGATACCATCTCAACGGCGTTGGTAAAATAATTGGGGTTTTCTAAAGGATGCGCCGAGTTAGCCCCAAAGAAACCCCCGCCATTGGTGCCCAGGTGCTTAATAGCCACAAAAGCCGCCGCCGGGCCTCTTGAAACCTGCACCAAGTCGCCCTGTAAGGTGGTTATGGTGTCTTTTCCTTCAAAGGTCATGGGTGTGCCATTGAAAGTAAGAATGATGGCTACAACAATTGATAACGGCAACAAAATGCGTGTGCAGCTTTTCAGAAAATAGTTATAAAAGTTGCCCAGCTTATCGGCCTGGCGTTCGCGCATGGCGTTGAAAAGAACCGCGCCCGCTGCCATACCCGTAGCAGCCGATACAAAGTGCAGGTACATTAGCCCTATTAATTGGGTAAGATAAGAAACCCCGGTTTCGCCTGAATAGTGTTGCAGGTTACAGTTGACAATAAAAGAAATGGCCGTATTAAAAGCCAAATCGGGCGACATAGACGGGTTACCGTCCGGATTGAGCGGCAACCAGCCCTGGTTCATCAATAAAAACATGCTTAGAAAAAACCAGACAAAGTTGATGCCCAACAGGGCTGTCAGGTGTTCTTTCCAGTTCATTTCCCGGTTAGCGTCTATGCCGCTGAAACGATAGAAAAGTTTCTCTATGGGGTTAAAAACGGGGTCTAGCAGTGTTTTTTCGCCCGAATAAACCCGCGCAATGTATTTTCCGAAGGGGATGGCCAGCAATAGCGTAACCACAAAGAGGGCAATGATGCCTGATATTTCAGTGTTCATAAGATTCAGAATTTTTCAGGTTTAAGCAATACATACACTAGGTATCCGAAAACCAACATCGATAAAATGAATAGTGCTGTCATGGTTTTAGATTTTTTCAAAGAAGTGGATAGACTTATAGCAAACCCCAAACAGGGCTGCACCAACTACGATTAAAATGAGCGTTACCATTGTATTATTAATTTAGTTCTGATACCCTTATGCCAATCTTTGTGCCTGATTGTAAATGAATTTTGCAAGTAATTGATAATGAGCTGTTTATTGTTATGTAAAGGGGCGGTGCCAACAAAAAAAGCCTATCAAAATGATAAGCTTTTCTCAAAATGGAGGTATATAATTAATTATGGCTAATTAACCACGGAGTTGCCCGGAGTTATTGCACGAAGTTTCACAGAGTCAAGAATATCAACTAAAAATTAGATACCTTATTACGTCATTCCTGTTCGAGCACAGTTAAAAATCGAGTGAAAAAACTTGATAAAGAGAGATGATACATCAGATTTTTAAATGTGCGAGTTTGAATGATGGGCTGCTTTTGGGTTACTTTTTGCAGCCCGAAAAGTAACAACAGAAGAATAAAAAACTCTAGTGAATTGATTTTAATCTTAGCATGATTTAAATCAATTTATTCAATTCGTTGGTAGTATATTTTTGAATTGAAAATTCTTAATTATGAAACCAACCACAACCAAAAACTTCTTTATATATCTTAATGATATGCTTAGGCTTAGATGCCATAGGCAGAGGATGGGTATTGAAAATCTCGCCGGATGTATATCTTCAAGTCAGTACATTGGCTGCATAGCTTTTATGTATTATTGGCGGTTGTTTTTATTTACGAGGGTTGGTTCCTCGAACAAGGCGCTGGAATAAGAAATAGGCTTACAGCCCATACTCTTCAATTTTCCTATACAGTGTTGCAATACCGATTTCAAGCAGGCGGGCGGTTTCGGCCTTATTGCCTTTGGTGTAGTTTAATACCTTCTGAATATGTAGTTTTTCTACACTGGCCATTGAAAACGCCGATAACGTGCCTTTATGGGTTTGGCGGGCTTGTTGAACATCAAAAGGTAACAAATCGGCAGTTAGGGTGTCGGTATCTGCCAGAATTACGGCACGTTCAATGATATTTTTCAGCTCACGGATATTACCCACCCATTGGTAACTTTCCAGTTTTTCCAGGCATTCCTCATCTATTTTCTGCACACGTTTATTGGTTTTTTCAGAAAACTGGCGCATAAAATACATGGCCAGCAAATCAATGTCTTTAACCCTTTCGCGCAGGGGTGGCAGGTGAATTTCAAATACATTGAGCCTGAAGTAGAGGTCTGACCGGAAGTGGTTTGCTTCGTATTCCTTCTTTAGGTCGCGGTTGGTAGCTGCTATCAGCCTGAAATTTGATTTCGTGGGTTTGGTGTCGCCCAGTTTAATAAACTCACTGGTTTCCAATACCCTCAGCAATTTGGCCTGTAGCTCCAGCGGCATTTCACCAATTTCATCCAGCAGGAGCGTCCCTCCGTTGGCTTCCTCAATCAGTCCTTTTTTATCTTTTATAGCCCCCGTAAATGCCCCCTGCTTATGCCCGAACAGCTCACTTTCCATAATATCTTTGCTGAAAGTGCTGCAATTGAGCATCACAAACGCTTTACCCGCCCGCTGGCTGGCCTGGTGTATTCCCTGTGCAAATACTTCCTTACCGGTGCCGGTTTCGCCTGTCAGTAAAACGGTGGTATCTATTGGCGCTACTTTTCTGGCTAAATCAATTGCCTGCTGAATGGCTTTCGACTTTCCGATGATGGCATCAAACGAAAACTTTTCACCCACCCGTTTTTCCAGGTCTTTTACTTTCTTTTGCAGTTGTACTTTCTCAATAGCCCGGTGCAGCAGCGGGATAATCTTCTCGTTGTCGTCGCCCTTTACTATATAGTCAAAAGCCCCGTTTTTCATGGCCTGCACGCCATCGCTGATGTTGCCGTATGCCGTTAACAAAATTACCTCAACCATCGGATGCAAGGCTTTTATTCTGGTCAGTAAATCAACCCCGTTTCCATCGGGCAGCTTCACGTCCGACAACACCACGTCAATCGCCTGTTGTTCCAGTTTTTTCAATCCACCCCGGCAATCACCGGCCTCCACCACCTCAAACCCTTCCGACTGCAATACACGCGCCAGCAAGGTTCTCAGTTTTTCTTCATCATCTATTATCAGGATTGTTTTCATTTAGGTAATTTGCGTTACTATTTGTCTTTTAATCAGTTTTCAGGCAAACGCAAATTTAGGAGATTTTTGAAATCTGAAAGGGTAATAATTATAAGTTCTTTTATTGGGGGTACTTCAAAAAGTTTTTTATCGCCTGTCACTAAATAGTTTGCTTTTTCTTGAATAGCTAAATCAAATAGGAAGTTATCTTTCGGGTCAGGACTATTATTATAAATCGGCTGAACATCTTTTAGTAAACTTAACTGAATGTGAATTTGCAAATATTCTTCTTTAGACCGATGAAGATATTTTTTTATTTTGGGTCTTTGTAAAACATCTGATAATTCGAGAATCAATGTATTGGAAGTAATCACTTCAAGGTCAAAGTCTAGTATTAATTCTGT
This sequence comes from Emticicia sp. 21SJ11W-3, assembly GCF_024138715.1. GTDB lineage: Bacteria > Bacteroidota > Bacteroidia > Cytophagales > Spirosomataceae > Emticicia > Emticicia fluvialis. The sequence continues at coordinate 2,850,100 of NZ_CP092074.1, read as the reverse complement.
TAATTCAGTAGTCTTTTTCCCTATGAAATAGCTGACCCAAATATTTGTATCAAAAATAACTTTAAGCATTTCTTTGTTGTCTTGCTTTTCTCACTTCATCAACAATTTCATCAATGCTTAAAGTATTAGCATTTACAGAGTTATCCAATTTTTTTGCTTTAGCTATCAAAACCTCTCTCTTCAATGCCTTTATAAGCGCTTCTTGCTCATTTATAGGCATTTGTATTACTAATGCATTCAGCGTGCTTATTCTTTCTGCTGTTGTCATAGTTTTGCAAAATTTATATCTTTCAATACTTAACTATTTTAGTGCCACTTAGGTTCTTTTATAAAATTAATCAAATTCTACAATTTCTTATTGGCCATTATCAATTCTGCAAATTATAATATTAACCATAAGAGGCAGAATCAAACCACCTCACCTCCCCACCCCCCAAAAAACAGCATTCTTAAATAAAGTCTTATATGCCTCATTATCAAACAACTCGGGTGAATGGCCCATGAAGACGTACACATTACGGGCTTTCATGTTTGGGTTTGTCCATATCACCGGGTGGTCGCCCATTTTTATTGGGGTGTTGGGGGTGTATGTGTTTTCGTCTACACTGGCTATTACATGTACATTGGCTCTCGGGCTTTTATGGTAGGTGTACCATTCTTCTTTACTGATTCTGAAATTACCCGGCACACCCTTCATAACGGGATGCTGTTTGTCTTCAATGTTTACCTCGCCGGCCACAAATGTAGCAATGTAGTTTTGGTATCTGATGCCCCCCATAAAATCAGAAAACCATTGCCACATTGGGTAGCCGTCAAATTCACCCAGTAAAGTAGCATGATGGAAACCAATCCAGCCGCCTTTGCCTTGTTCAATATATTTTACAAATGCCGCGGCTGCTTTTTCTTTCCAGCCATAAGGTGGGTAGTCTAACTGAATAAAAAGCTGGTAATGGCTCAGCAAATCCTCGTCTATGGTGTCGGTATTTTGTAGGTAGTCAATGGTAAAGCTGCTGTCGGCTGCCAGTTGGTTCAGCCAGACTTTGGCACGGGCTGAATAGTATATATGATGCCCGGTGCTTTCGGCCAGGGCCAGCACTCTGAAACGGCTCTGGCCATAAATCTGCTGTGCAATTAAAGACATCAACAAAACCAACATTAGTTTTGTACAGATTAACCTGCCTGAATTTTTAATAGCCATACTTTTTAATTTGGGCTTATGATATAAAGACGAAAAACCATTGCCAGTGGCACTAAAACAACATAATTTTAACAAATCGGGCATTGACTTTATGGCTCAATTTACCTATTTTATAGGTGTTTTTTATAGTAAACTGCCTGATTTTTAAGGATTTATTAATTTGCTTCAATTGCTTAAGCGCCCTCAATTGAGTATCTTCGCTTTTACCACCAAATATATAATATATGCGCAAAGAAAAAGAAAATGTTCTACTCCGACTTCCAAAAATCTTACTTAATCTGTTCTTGTCATTTTTTATTGACGACGGCAGCAAAAACAACGACCGCTCTAAATACCAGCAAGCCAAAGAAATTCGCGAAGTAAAAGTTACTATCCGCCGCTTATTTAAAGATTCTTTTCTCATCATTCTGGGGGTTTTGTCGGCTGGTTTCGGCCTCGACGGCTTCCTGTTGCCCAATGATTTCATTGATGGTGGCGCAGTAGGTATTTCGCTCCTTATCCGTGCCGTTACCGACTACCCGCTTTCGCTCATTCTGGTTCTTGTCAACATTCCGTTTATTATTCTGGGCTTACGGGTTGTCAGTAAAGAATTTGCCATTAAAACAGCTTTCGGCATTGTTGCGCTTGCCTTGGCCGTAGCCCTGATACCTTATCCTGAAATCACACACGACAAACTGCTTACATCCGTTTTTGGCGGCTTCTTCCTTGGTCTTGGTATCGGTATGGCCATGCGGGGTGGCGGCGTTATTGACGGCACCGAGGTAATGGCCATTACCCTTAGCCGCCGTACCAGCCTTACAATCGGAGACGTAATCCTGCTTATCAACGTGGTTATTTTCTCGGTGGCGGCCTATGTTTTGTCTATTGAAACCGCGCTTTACTCAATGCTTACTTATCTGGCGGCTTCAAAAACTGTCGATTTTGTAATTGAGGGTATTGAAGAATACACCGGTGTAACCATCATATCGCTGAAACCCATGGAAATGAAAAAAATGATTATTGAAGAAATGGGTCGTGGGGTTACCGTTTACAAAGGTGAAAGAGGCTTTGGTAAAACCGGCTACACCGAGGGCGATATGAAGATAGTTTATACCGTTATTACCCGTCTGGAGGTCAGTAAACTCAACCTCGAAATTGAAAAGATAGACCCCAACGCATTTGTTATCATGACCAGCATCAAAGACACCAAAGGCGGCATGATAAAAAAACGTTCGGTGCCACATTAGAATTTATCCATTAAATATTGAAGCGTTTGTATAATTTTGTGCCTGACATTCAATCAGGCACTTTTTTATATCATAATGGCTACTATTTTACCTGTTAAAGGCGTAAGCCCCACCTGGGGCGATAATTGCTGGTTTTCGCCCAATGCCACCATCGTTGGCGATGTTACCATGGGCAAAGACTGCACCGTATGGTTTAACGCCGTTGTGCGCGGCGACGTGAACGCCATTGTAATGGGCGACAGGGTGAATATCCAGGACGGCGCCGTTATACACTGCACCTACCAGAAAACCAAAACAATTATCGGCAATAACGTAAGTATTGCCCACAATGCCATTGTGCATGGCTGCACCATTGAAGACAAAGTGCTGGTTGGCATGGGAGCCATTATCATGGACGGCGCCGTTATAGGTACAGGGTCTATCATTGCAGCCGGGGCCATTATCACCCAGAATACCATCGTACCACCCAACTCTGTTTATGCAGGTAATCCGGCCAGATTCCTGAAAGCAGTATCACCTGAGCTAGAAGAGGTCTTTATGCGTACAGCCAACAACTACGTAATGTATGCCGGATGGTTTCAGGATTCAGCCACTCAATAATATAATTGCTCATATTTTGACACAAACCGATACATATTTGTTGATGTGTCTTAAAATTGCATGGTTGCAGTTATTATTTTTCTTAATAAATCTATATTTGTTCTTTTAAAAGTCTCATAGGGTGGAGTACGCAAGCATTGGTGACGACATACTGGTAAAATTGTTGACTTTGGGTGATAAGGAAGCTTTTGAAGAGATTTATCGTCGTTACTGGCGTAAGTTATTTCAGAAAGCCCAAAGAAAAGTGTATGCCAGAGAAATTGTGGAAGAGCTGGTGCAGGACATCTTCATTAACCTGTGGGAGAAACGCGCCACCGTGCAGATTCAAACCCTTGAGCCATATCTTTTTACTGCCCTTAAGTACCAGATTATCAGCCATATCAGAAAACAACTGCAGGAAGAAAAGTTTGCCGCGTATGCCGCCACCGAAAGAAACGAAGAAATAAACAGCCTTGAAGAAACCATTGCGTATCATGACCTGTCGGAATCTATCCAACAGGCAATGGAACAAATGCCCGAGAAAACCCGGCATATTTTCCGCCTGAACCGCCTGGAAGGCAAAAGTACCCGCGAAATTGTTGAAATGCTGAATATCCCTGAGCGTACTGTTGAATACCACATTTCCCAGTCGCTCCGATTCATGCGCGAACACCTGAAAGAGTTTCTTACCTGGTGCCTGCTGTTTTTTCTGAAATAAAATGCCTGCCTTCATTTTCATTTGCCTCTTCAATTGCCATTTTTCCGAATTTTACTCCACCGTTTTATAATAAATTTTATATAATTTATCAAAGAACTTTTTATAAAAACCCCTTTTTTGTTGTATTATTCATAGAAATTACAAAACTATTTGCGGTTAATCGGGCACTTATACGACATAGTAATTAAACAAAGAATCTATTACGCTCAGATGAAAAGCCGTAAAGCGTTTAGTCAGCTCCTCCAGAAGTACTTAGATGGGAAATGCAGTGAATCAGAATCACAACTCGTTGAGCAGTGGTATGAACTCATTGACGAAGAGCCCAGACAGAATTACACCGGGCAGGAGTGGCAGGCACTTGAATATAAATTATGGCAAAAAATAGAAGCTGGTCTTTTTGAAACAGAAGCCCGGCCGTCAATCAGTTTCTGGCGTAATTATCGCCTCAGTATAGCCGCCTCTGTTACCATTTTATTGGGTGCAGGCGCGTGGTGGTACGTTAGCACACATTCCGATCCCGCTACTAAATCAACTTTACAAAGTTCTGTCCATGAAATGCAATTAATGGACAACACCTCTTCCAAGCCCGTAAAAATTAAGCTGGAAGATGGAAGCACCGTAACGCTAAGCCCACACAGCCAGCTACAGTATCCAAAACAATTTGCTGCGACTAAACGGGAAGTGAACCTCAGGGGAGAAGCTCTGTTTGAGGTAAGTAAAAATCCCGACAAACCATTTTATGTAATTACCGATAAACTTGTTACCAAAGTTTTGGGTACAAGTTTCTATGTACGCACCGTAGAGGCCAAGCAAAAAACCGAAGTAGAAGTGATTTCGGGCAAGGTTTCGGTGTACGAAAAAGAAAGAGCAGACAATCAGAACAGGGGTGTAGTACTTACACCCAACCACAAGGTTACATTTTTTGCTGTTGAAAAGCATTTTATAACCGGTCTGGTTGCCAAGCCTTTACCTCAGATAAAGCCCATCAACAACAAGCCTGAAAAATTTGAATTTGACGACACACCCATCAGCCAGGTACTTGACAAGCTGAAAAAAGTGTACGGAATTGAAATTGTATTAGAAAACGAAAAACTGAATGATTGCCCGATTACAGCAGATATAACGGCCCAGCCGCTATATACAAAGCTGGATATCATTTGTGCAACCATTAATGGCAAATATGAAGTGAAAGGAACCACGATTCTGATCAGCGGGAAAGGTTGTGAGTAAGTTGCCGTCGTATTTTAAAACGTATCTATTCAAACTTAATATAAACTATACCATCTATCGACACAGGAGTATGCCAATTGTTGCCCAGCAACCGGAGGTGTACTCCTGAACTAACCGGGCTATCTATTCAACCTAATATATTACAATCTATTTAACTCAAACTATACGTACCTAATTATGATTAAATTTTAACCTCCCGACCACAAAAAAAGCTGACAATGGTACCAGCATTGTCAGCCCTAAAGCCCTGGATAGTTTTCGCTGTGCGTGAAAACCAGGGTTCCTTTTGCCAAATTCTTACCTCTAACAAAATTGTTCAAATGTATGAAAAAAAGATTACAAACAAGTAAACTCTTGCTACTTGCTATGAAAATATCTGCTGTTCAGCTTGTATTGGCAATGGTTTTCGTTTCGGTTACATACGCTTATGACTCCAGAGCACAGGAGTTCCTCAATAAGTCGGTGTCTCTGAATGCCGAAAACCAAAGCTTGCGTATGGTGCTGGAGTCGATTGAAGAGCAGACCGACGTGAAATTTGTCTATAGCTCAAAATTAATCCATGCCAACCGCAAGGTAAATTTTGCGGTATCTGGTCGAAAACTATCAGACGTACTGGAAACATTATTAAAACCTATGCAGGTTAATTACCGCATTATAGGCGGGCAGATTATTCTGAACTGGGAAGAAAAACAAACCATTCTTGAAAATATTGAGGCTGCTAAAATGGAAGAAAGCACCAACGAAGCAGCCGTGGCCGACCAGCCCTTAAAAGGAAAAGTAACCGATAAAGACGGAGGTGGCGGCCTGCCGGGCGTAAACGTAACCGTTAAAGGCACCACCCGTGGCGTAACTACCGATGCCGAGGGTAATTTCAGCATTAATGTACCTAACGAGCGCTCGGTGCTGGTGTTTAGTTTTCTGGGCTACGAAAAACAGGAAGTAACCGTTGGCAACCGCACGGCTATTAATATCGTGCTGGGGTCAGACATGAAATCGCTCGACGAAGTAGTGGTAGTAGGCTACGGTACCCAGAAAAAAGCAAACCTGACAGGCGCCGTATCAAGCATTGACGCCGCCGCTATTGAAAACCGCCCGGCCAGTAACCTGGCCACAGCCATGCAGGGTATGAGCCCCGGGCTTATCATTACCCGCACCAGTGGCCAGCCCGGTAGCGAAGACATCGGCATTCAGGTACGTGGTGCTACCACGGCCAATGGTAGCGTAAGCCCTCTGGTAGTACTAGACGGTGTAGCCGTGCCTAGCAATACCCTGCAAACCATGAACCCCAACGACGTTGAGAGCATCAGCGTGCTGAAAGACGCCGCTGCGGCTGCTATCTATGGCGCACAGGCTGCGGGTGGTGTAATATTGGTAACTACCAAAAAGGGTAAATCGGGGAAAATTTCTTTCGATTACCTGGCTCAGCAAGGAACCGACTGGGCCATTAACGTACCCGGCAGAATGTCTTTGCTTGAAGAAGCTGAATATGCCAATCTTGCCCGTGCCAACTCGGGCAGTGGCCCTGAATACAACGCCGATGACCTTCAGCGTATAAAAGATGGTATTCCGTACGTGGTAAACCCGGTTGATACCAGCACCTATCTGTACTATAATCAGAAACCCCTTACCGACCAGATTCTTAGAAAATACTCGTCTATGCGTACGCACAACCTGTCTATGAGAGGCGGCACAGACAAACTGAACTTCCTGATTTCAGGTGGTTATTATGGCAAAGACGGTGTTTTTAAAGTAGGGCCAGACAGCTACGACCGCTACAACCTGCGCATGAATCTGGGCGCACAGCTAACCCGTATTTTATCTTTAGATTCTCGTCTTTCTTATACAAACGATAAAACCGAGAGCTCGTCTGCCGGTATAAACGGGCAGGGGCTGCTGTACCAGATTTACCGGCTGCGTACCCGCACGCCGTTTTTTACGCCAGAGGGCCGTTATAATGGAGCCGGTTCGGCCGCCACTGCTTATGCATCTATGGAAGCAGGAGGCTATAACGAATACCGCCGTAACTATTTTGATGGCGTGTTTACCCTTAAAGCATCAGAAATCATTAAGGGACTGAACCTGAGAGCAGTGGTAGGTACCCAGTACCGCCGTGGCGACAGAGAAGTATTTAACCGCACTGTGCCATTATGGGGTAAATCAAGAATATTAAGTTATCTCAATCAGGTTAACTCATTCAATGTAACAAATGAGCTAACCACCAACAACAATATACAGTTGTTGGCAAACTACGATAAAAAATTTGGCGGTAAGCACAACCTGGGCTTGTTTGCTGGGTATCAGTGGGAATCATTCCGGTTCTCTTCTAATTATTCGGCAGCTTCTAACCTGGTGAGCAATGACTTACCGACTTTGAACCTGGGCGACGACAAAACCAAAGTAAACAGCCAGAATATTTATGCGTATGCTTACCAGTCGGTATTTGGCCGTGTCAATTATAACTATGCCGACAAATACCTGATTGAAGGTACACTTCGTTCAGACGAAAGCTCAAGACTGGCGCCGGGCTTCCGTGTAAAGGTATTCCCTTCGGCCTCGGCAGGATGGAACATCCACCGCGAAGAATGGTTCGCCAATCAGCTCAAATTCGTTTCCGAACTCAAACTCCGTGCTTCATGGGGCCGCCTGGGTGGCGCTTTGGGTAATACACTCGGCTACTACGACTACCTCAATCAGCTTAGCCGCAGCGCTTCGCTTGTTCTGGGCGACTCGCGCACCTCTTACATATATCAGAGTTCTATTCCATCGGCACAGTTATCATGGGAAACCATCGAGACCTCTAACATTGGTGCCGACCTGGGTTTCTTTCAGAATAAACTACAAATCAGCGGCGACTATTACGTAAAATACAACCGTAATATGCTTACGCCTCAGCAATTACCGGCCGTAATAGGTATCGGTACGCCCCGTAAAAACAACGGTGAGCTGAAATCGTGGGGCTGGGAGCTGGAAGCCCGCTACCGTGGCACCATCGGTTCAAACTTTTCTTATAACGTAGCCGCCAATTTATCCGACAACCAGAATAAACTATTGAACTTCTCGGGTCGCAGGGTCATCAGTGCAGGTACCAACAGCATCATAGAGGGGTATCCGCTCAATACTATCTGGGGTTACCAGACAGCCGGATATTTTACTGATGTTGATCAGGTAAAAACCTGGGCGTTTCAGGATAACCGCACCGGCCCCGGAGACGTAAAATACATAGACCAGAATGGCGACGGCAGGCTGACCATCGGTAACGGTAATATTGACAACCACGGCGACCTTGTGCTGCTGGGTACTACGCAACCACGTTACCTTTTTGGGGTTACGTTGGGCTTTCAATGGAAAAACATTGATTTCAGCGCCTTTGTGCAGGGTGTAGGTAAACGCAGCTACCGCCCGAATGCCGAAAACATAGCCCCATTGCTGGTAACCTGGAAACAGGCACTTGCCGTGCACCGCGACTACTGGACACCTGAAAACCAGAATGCGCTTTACCCAAGACCTTATGTGGGTGCCACGCACAACTTTTTGCCGTCTGACAAATGGGTGCTCAATGCCAGCTATGCACGTCTGAAAAACATTCAGGTGGGTTATACCTTGCCTGTAAAATGGACCTCAAAGATTAATATTTCAAGAGCAAGATTGTTCTTCTCAGGTCAGGACCTCCTCACGGTTTCGGCATTGGGTAAATTTAAGGGATTGTTTGACCCTGAAAACCGTGATAACGTAGATAACGATTATCCGTTCTTTGCCACCGCATCAGTAGGTCTGAACCTTTCGTTTTAATCAGCAATAAGGAAGATGTATAGTGGATTGTAAATTATTGAACATTGACGTAACATGAATTAGATTGAAAGAAAGCATTATTCATTTAATCACTCAATCACTCATTTACCATTCACTCATTCACCATTTATTTAAAAACTCATGAAAGCATTCATCAAACATATATCATTTGTTGTGGCGGTTTCGCTAGGCTTAAGCGCCTGCGACGTTAACCGCCTTCCGGAAACCAGCATCAGCGATGAAACCTTCTGGCGGTCAGAGTCTGACCTGAAAGCCGCAGCCAATTACCTGTACACATTTCTGCCTGCTTTCAATGCAGAAGACGTTTGGTCTGACGACGCCGTGGGCCTTGCTTCCAACAGCATCAGCGACGGTTCTCGTCTCGCTCCGGCAACCGACGGCAACTATAGCACACCCTACCAGCTTATCAGGGCCGCTAACAATATACTTGAAAAAGCCCCTAAAGCTACCGCAGCCGGCCAGGCAGCCATAGACCGTTACTCGGCCGAGGCACGTTTTTTCAGAGCATGGGCTTATTTCTCTCTGGTTCAGAAGTATGGCGATGTACCGCTGATTCTGAAAACCCTAACCGACGCTTCGCCTGAACTTACCGCAGCGGCCAGCCCGAGAGCAGATATTTACAAACAGATTTATGACGACCTTGACTTTGCAGCGGCTAAACTACCCACACCAACTACCCTTGGTACCGCCGACTACGGGCGTATATCAAACACGGCCGCTTATGCGTTTAAAGCCAGAGTTGCATTATTTGAGGGCACCCGCTCGAAATTCCATAATTATGGCGATGCCAACCAGCATCTTACATTGGCAGTGGCAGCCGCCAAAGCCGTAATGGATAGCAAGCAGCATGATTTGTTTGCTAACTATTTTAACCTTTTTCAGTATGAAGGAGAAGGCCGCCAGAACCGTGAAAACATCATTGTTCGCCAATATGGGGTTGCCGTTACTGACCGCGTTAGCACGCATGCTTATTACAGAGGTACCCTGGAAAACGGAAACCTGAGCCCAACCAAAAGCCTGGTTGATGCCTACCTGATGAAAGACGGCCTGCCCATCGATAAGTCTCCGCTTTATACTAAGCCTGCAGTATCTACCGATGTATTTACCAATCGCGACGAACGCCTGAGCGCTACGGTTATGAAAAAGGGCGATGCCTACATGGGTACCAAGCCTGTGTTTGATATTGCACCGCTGGTATTTAACAAAACGGGTTTCACCTTCCGTAAGTATTCAAATATTGACGACTGGGTAACGCAGGCATCGCTAATAGACCGTGTGGTTTTACGCTATGCAGAGGTTTTGGTTACTTATGCCGAAGCCAAATATGAACTGGAAGGCCAGATAAGCGATGCAGACCTTGACCTGTCGGTAAACCGCTTGCGCGACCGCGGTAAGGTAGCCCGCCTCAGCAATGCTTTTGTAGCGGCCAATGGCCTGAATATGCGCGACGAAATACGCCGCGAACGCCGCGTTGAGCTGGCACAGGAAAGCCTGCGTTACTGGGATATTATCCGTTGGAAAACCGCCGAAACCGAATTGCCTAAACCTATTTTGGGTAATTATTTCTTCAAGACTGAGTTCGGCACTACCACTACGGTAAACGTAACGGCAGACAACTTTATATTGGTGCAGGCAGCGAGTTTCCGTAAGTTTGACCCCACCAAAGATTACCTGTGGCCATTGCCTATCAACGAAATATCGCTTAATTCAAATCTGAAACAAAACCCTAAGTGGTGATGTAAAGCAACGAATAATCCCGATTAATTTCGGGATTATTCATTATCCCTGTAGAGCCGCAATGCTTGCGGCTAATCGTAGAATAGGGTTCTTCGAAAATTGATTTTGCCAGACCAAATAGCTGAAATGGTTTTAATACAAGGATTGGCCTCTGAAGACGCATGCAATGCGTCTCTACAAATGCGATAAATTTATCCAAACGGGTATAATACCAATGCCATCCTGCTAACCCGTTTTGATTGATAATACCAAAAATAAAACATATATTCTGACATTTATAAACCATACGCACTACAATTCAATAGGGTTCTATAAGAGACAATTCACACCTAAAAAAATTTACCATTCAACCTCAACGGAAATACCTATGATAAAAACATCTTTCATTTTTCTTATTTCACTGTTTTGCATTTTCGGGGTATCAGGCCAGCAGTTAACCTATCTGAAACCAGACGTTTCCATGCCTGCGCATCCGCGTATTTTATGGGCAAAAGGTGAAGAGAAAAAAATACTTGACAACATAGCTGCCGATAAAAACTGGGCCAGAATACACCAGGTGATAATAGATGAAAGCAACCGCCTGCTTGCCGAACCCACCCTTGAACGCATTCAAATAGGCCGAAGGTTGCTGGCCACATCGCGTGAGTGTATTCGCCGGGTATTTTACCTGTCTTATGCCTACCGAACCACCAGCGATAAAAAATACCTCGCAAGAGCCGAGCAGGAATTGCTGAAAGTATCGCAGTTCAGCGACTGGAACCCCAGCCACTTTTTAGACGTGGCCGAAATGACCATGGGCGTAGCCATCGGCTACGACTGGCTGTATTATGATTTACAGGCTTCATCAAAAGATATCATCAAAGATGCCATTCTTAAAAAGGGCATCGAACCGTCTTTAGACAGTCGGTATAACAGTTGGCTGAAAGCCTCCCATAACTGGAACCAGGTATGCAACGCAGGCATTACCTACGGCGCACTGGCCATTTTTGAAGACAATACCGCGTTAGCCACGCAAATAATTGACCGTTCCATTGGCTCCATCAGGCTGCCCATGCAAGACTACAAACCCGAAGGAGCCTACCCCGAAGGTTACAGCTACTGGGGCTATGGCACCAGTTTCAATGTTATGTTTCTGAGCGCTGTTCAACAGGTGTTCAAGTTTGACTTCGACTTATCTGCTGCCCCTGGATTTTTGAAAACGGCAGGTTATTTTCAGCAGATGGTGGGTTCGTCGGGCAAAAACTTCAATTATTCTGACGCCGGTAATGGTGCCGACCTTAGCCCGGCTATGTTCTGGTTTGCCGACCGCAACAAAGACAACAGCCTTTTGTTTAACGAAAAAAACTATCTGCAGGGCGATACCCGTAGTTTAGGCCGCGACAGGCTTTTACCGGCAGCCATGATATGGGGCAAAAACATGAGCCTTGACAATGCCACTGCCCCCAAACAACTGATATGGGTAGGGCAGGGCAAAAACCCTGTTGCCTTGATGCGCACGTCATGGACCAACCCCAATGCCATTTATGTAGGTTTTAAAGCCGGTTCGCCTTCGGTTAATCATGGACACATGGATGTTGGCTCATTTGTGATGGATGCCAACGGCGAACGATGGTCGATGGACTTCGGAATGCAGGAGTATGAGTCCCTTGAATCAAAAGGTGTAAAAATCTGGGGTAGAGAGCAAGACGCTGAGCGTTGGCAGGTGTACAGATACAATAACCTGGCCCATAGTACCTTAAGTTTTGATGGGGAGTTTCAGCGGGTTGAAGGTTACGCCGCTATTGACCACTGGACAGATAAGCCGGGGTTTTTAAGCGCCAACAGCGACATCTCTGTTGTTTACAAAAACAAGGTTCAGCAGGCTTTAAGAGGTGTAGCCATTATTAAAGGGCAATACGTAGCCGTAAGAGATGAAATTACATCTGCCACACAGGCAACTACGGTTCGCTGGGCCATGCTTACCCCTGCCGAAGTAACTCTTGAAAAAGACGGCACCGCTACCCTGATACAAAAAGGTAAAAAAATGCAACTGAAAGTTCTTGAGCCCGCCGGTGCCAGTATTAAAACATGGTCTACCGTGCCGCCTCATGATTACGACGCGCCTAACCCCGGTACTACGCTGGTAGGTTTTGAAGTGGCCCTGCCAGCCAATACCACCAAAGCCCTAACCGTTTTACTGATACCCGAAGGCGCCAAAGCAGATAAATCTGTACGCCCGCTGAAAGACTGGAACAAACAATAGCTATTCAACCTTAACCTCTATGAAAAATATACTCACCATTGCGCTGTTAATATGCCTGTTTACAGCAAATGCACAGGTTACCCAGCGTAATATTCTGGCTAATAAGTACACGGCCAATGCTTATAAACAGGCGCTTGTACCTAAAAACCAATGGAGACCCTACCCCAGAACACCGGATGAATGGAAGGCCGCTTTGCCTGATTCATTGATACAAGGGCTGATAAAAGCAGGCGAAGCCGCCGAAAAAAAAGAAATGCCGCAACTGTCAGCCAGTTTGCTGATGGAATACGTCCGCTCCGGCGACAGGGAAAAGCATTCTAAAATCTCTTATGCACGCCGGGTTAACCTGATAGACCTGGTACTGGCAGAGTCGGTAGAAAATAAAGGGCGATTCACCGAAGCCATCATGAATTACGTATGGGCCATTTGTGAAGAAACCTACTGGGGTGTGCCTGCACATTTGGGTGTTCAGAAGGCCAAAAGCGGCCTGCCAGACGCTGAAGACCCGACAGTTGATTTATTCGGAGCCGAAACCGCCGCTGTACTGGCGCTTACCGATTATTTTGTGGGCGACAAGCTGGACAAAATCTCTCCTTTGTTGCGTAAAAGAATCTATTCTGAAACCAGCAAAAAGATTTTTGAGCCGATAAGAGAAGTTAGCCGCTACGGATACCTGAGCAGAACCAACCCCGTTAACAACTGGAACCCCTGGATAGTCTCTAACCTTCTGGTGGCTGATTTACTGCTTGAAACTGACGAAACCAAACGCGCCACAAACGCCCATACTTACTCGGTACTGATGGATGCCTACCTGAACAGCCTGGGCGATGACGGCGGCTGCGACGAAGGCCCCAGCTACTGGTTTGCGGCGGGTGCCTGTGTTTTTGATGCCCTTGAAACCCTTCAAAGCGCCTCTAACGGTAAAATTGATATTTATAACGAGCCGCTCATAAAAAACATGGCGTCTTATGTTTACAAAACACACATTGCACACGATTACTTTGTGAACTTTGCCGATGCCGACCCTAAACTTCGGCCGGACGGGTTGATGCTCTACCGTTTTGGCAGGGCAATTAACGATAACACACTTGTGCAGTTTGGTTTGTGGGCAAATCAGCGTTTCCCATCCACGGTGTCATCCAACAATAGTTTCCATCGGATGCGCCGCATTGCCAATTTATTAACAGTTGCCAAAATACCGGCAACGCCTGTTACCTATCAGCCGGGCGGCGATGCCTGGTTTGCAGATATTCAGGTGCTCACCACGCGGTCGGCCAATGGTCTTTATCTGGCTACCCACGCCGGGCACAATGCCGAAAGCCATAATCATAACGATGTAGGCGACTTCCTGATTTATTCAGACGGTGAACCCGTTATCATTGATGCCGGTCGGGGTAATTACACGGCTCGCACTTTTTCATCAAAACGCTACGAATTATGGTTCACGCAGTCGCAATACCATAACCTGCCCATTGTTAACGGCAAAGGCCAGTTGGCCGGAAAAGCATTTGAAGGCATCAACGTAAAAAGTTCTGTTACCGATAAGGAGGCGTCGCTCAGCATGGATATCGCCCCCGCTTACGACAAAACAGCAGGTATAAAAAACTGGAACCGTATCGTAAAACTAAACAAGGCCAAAAATGTGGTAGAGATTACCGATGATTATGTGCTGACAGAAAAACCTGCCTCAATAGAACAGGTATTTATGACCATCTGCGATATTGATATCGCAACACCGGGTAAAATTGTGCTTACTACACCTAAAGGTAAGCAGCTATCGGTTAACTATGCAGCTAAAAACTGGGCCGTATCGACCGACCTTCCCTCAACCGAAGGCATGGAATATAACAGCTTCAAAACCAAATGGGATAGCCGCCCCGTTCGGCGGATTATCCTGACCAGTAAGACATTATCTGATAAAGGGAAGCATATATTTACAGTGGTGAAATGAGGGTTTTCGTCTTATGCGTTGAATAACCGGATTAAATGATTTCTCTGAATGATGAGAATGAAATTGAACAAATTTGAAAGGTTTTTTTCTGCCAGATTCACCGGCTTCAGTAGGTGAAACAGAAAATAGTGAAATCATTTAATCCGTTAAATCACAGTTCATGACTTAAACCTGAACGCCACCATCAGCAACAATATACTTACCAGCCCCAGTGCAAAAGATAAGCTAGTTATTTCGGCCACAAAACCCAGCATGGCAGGGCCAGCCAACTGGCCTATATAACCTAAGGTAGTAACACCGGCAATGGCTGCGCTGGCAGGTACACCAGGCATACTGCCGGCGGTGCTAAAAAACACCGGCACAATATTGGCGCAACCTATGCCTACCAGCACAAAACCAAAAACCGTTACCGCCCCGATAGGCACACTTACAGCCAGCAGAATACCGGCGGCTGCTATTATGCCACCACCCATCACTACTTTTTGCTGGCTGAACCTGTTAATAATAGTATTACCCGACAACCGCATAACGGCCATAGCCACCGAAAAAGCTGCAAAACCCAGACCGGACATCGACTCATCAAAATTCCGGTGAAACTTCAGAAACACCGCGCTCCAGTCAAGAATAGCTCCTTCGGCCAGAAAAGCCACAAAGCACATCAGCCCCAGTACCAGCACCGGCCCTTTGGGTATTATCAGTGTGGCTACGTCCATCTTGTTTTCGGCAGCCCTAGGCAGCAAAGAGCCATACTGGCTAACACAAATAAGCACCAGCAAACCCGATATGGTAAAAATGGCAAGGGTAGGAGACAGCCCCAGTTCAAGCAAAAAGCCCAGACCCATCGAGCCAATCAGCCCGCCTACACTAAACAAGCCATGAAAAGACGATAAAATGTACTTACCTACTTTGTCTTGTATCACAACCGACTGCGCGTTCATAGAAACATCTATCGCACCTATACCTATGCCAAACAGGTACAATGCACCGGCCAGCGCCAGGCTGCTGTTGGCAAATAACAGAAGCGGCAGCACGGCCGCGGTAAGCAAGCCAGACACCAGCATTATTAACCTGCTGCCATATTTATTGATCAAACCACCCGTAAAAGGCATAATGGTCATGGCTCCGGCGCCCAGGCAAAGCAAAATAAGGCCCAGGCCGGCATCGTTCAGTTGCAACCTTATTTTTGCCAGCGGCACCATAGGTACCCAACTGGCCAGGCCAATACCGCAAACAAGAAAATACAATGAGGTTGCCAGGCGAGCCGGGCCAATCCGGTAGTTACCGGGCTTTGATTCAGAAAAAGAGGTGGGCATAAACTATTAAAAAAGATAAAACTAAACGTAACATTAAAGAAATAAACAATTGTTCAAATGGCAGCATTTTTTAAAAAAAATTATTAATTACTTTTTAATTCTTTAATAATATTTACAATTTTACAATGATAATCCTTTCAACCCTCTGAAACCGGCCAGCACTGTTTCAGTATTTATTCGGTTTTTATTTACAAAAAAGAAAAGGTTAACCATCTAAAGAAATAATTCACACCAATCTGAAAGATAATTTAACCTAACCACGAAGAATAGTATTATACCAAGAATTTTTAAAAGTTTTTAAAAATTACTAAGTACCCCGCTAGCGTTCATTTTTGCAAAAGCTAACTGTTTGATTTGTAGAATTATCTGATTGTTTGAGCCCAACTTTTTAGTTCTCGATTTTTTGAGAGAATTAAAATACAGGGAATCCGCTAAACCGTTTTAAGTTGTATTTTTCAAAGAATATGTAAAATGATTTAGGGATTTTAGTGCGTAAGTTGACTATATATTTCAGGAACAAATACGTTTGAATTCAGACCTATCCTAAAAAATGCAGTACCAGAAACTTAGTGATGAAGAGTTGGTTTCTTTCTTGAAAAGCGATAACCAGACCGCTTTTGAAGAAATTTATAACCGTTATTGGTTGAAGTTGTATGGCGTTGCCTTTAACGAAACCGGAACCAGAGAAGAAGCAGAAGAGCTGGTGCATGATTTGTTTGAGAGCCTCTGGAACCGCCGGCAGGTAAGTGTTATCCGCCACCTCAGCTCTTATCTGGTTGTGTCTATCAAGCATTTGTCAACTAATTATATTAAGTCGCAGATTACACAGAGAAAATATCAGGAGTACCTGATATTTAATCAGATACAACAATCTTACTCAACCGACGAAATCGTCAACTTTACTGACCTGGCCAAGGCAGTAGAAGAAGCCATGAAGTCGTTGCCCGAACGAAGCTCAGAGATTTTCAAGATGAGCCGTTTCGAAAACAGGTCGGTAAAAGACATAGCCAATCAGATGAACCTGTCTGAAAAAGCCGTTGAATACCACCTTACCAAAACCCTCAAGGTTTTAAAACAACAGTTGAAGGCTTATCATACAGATAATTAATTAGCAATTAAAAATGCCGTTAGCTACGGTGCAGGGTTTATGAACCAGCATGAATTCGACAAACTACTAGAAAGATACCTGGCCGGCGAGTGTAATTCTGAAGAAGAAAGGCTGATTTGGGAATGGCAGGAAAATATGTTGAAAAACACCAGGGTAACACTTAACCCTGAAGAAAAAGAGGCTATCAGAAAGCGCCTCTGGAACCGCATCTACAACAACACCATTGGTGTGGTAGAAGAAGAATACCATTCGACAAAAGGGCGGATGCTCAAATTGTTAAAATGGGGGGTAGCCGCCATGTTGGTAATTGGTCTGGTAAACGGTGTGCTGTATTTCAACAAAAAAGAGTTGAAGCCGGTAGCCCGGGCTGCCAAAACCGAAGAATCAACAGACATTGAAATCAGGAATACCTCAGCCACCGACAGCGACATTAAACTGGAAGACGGCACCGTTGTAAAACTGAAAAGCAACAGCAGTATTAGTTACCCCAAGCATTTTGGAACCCGTTTCCGCCATGTGTATCTGAAAGGCGAGGCCTTTTTTAACGTAAAAAGAAACCCGAATGCGCCATTTATGGTACATACCGGAGACCTGGTAACCGAGGTACTAGGTACGAGCTTCAACATTAAGTCATACGACAACGTGAGCGACATCGAGGTTTCGGTTACCTCCGGCCGCGTTTCGGTTTATGAAGTCTCAGAAAACGCCGGCAGAAAAAAGAATGGAGTGATATTAACGCCAAATCAGAAGGTAACTTTCGACAAGGCATCCAGAAAAATCATGACAGGCATAGTTGAGAAACCAATTATGCTGGTGCCGGAGATAACCCAACATGATTTTACTTTTGAAGATACTGTGTTACCGCAGGTGTTACAAAAACTGAAAAACGTGTATGGTATTGAAATTATTCTGGAAAATCAGGAGTTGGAACATTGCGTTATTACGGCCGATTTAAACGACCTGCCGCTAGCCACACAACTTGAATTAATATGCAAAACCATTAATGCCCGGTTTGAGCAGCGCGGAACCAGCTACTTTGTGAGCGGCGAAGGTTGCAGGTAAAATTTTGAATTCTATTTTAACCTACAAATTATAATAATCACTAAAAACAAAACTTCAGTAATCACAATGAAAACATGAACAAAAAAAGCCGACAATGCTGTAACATTATCGGCTCCGGAGCGCTTCCTGCCGAACGGCAATTCGGTTGAAAGGAAGCAGAGTTTTTACCTATCTTAAGTATAAAAACAACCTAAATGTATGAAAAAAGACGTACGTAGCAAACATTTTTTGCTTAAAGCAATGAAAATTACGTTTATTCAACTCTTGATGGTCTCTCTTTTTAGCGGACTCTCCTACGCCTACGATGTAAACGGCCAGGAAGTCCTCAACACTAACGTATCTTTAAGGATAGAGTCACTGGAAGTCAAGAAAATTCTTAGCCAGATAGAAAAACAGGCTGATGTGAAGTTTGTGTATAGTTCAAATACTATACGGCTGAATCAGAAAGTATCTATCATGATGAGCAACAAGCTCTCTGAAGTGCTAGACGATTTGTTTACGCCATTGCAAATTTCTTATGAGGTTATCGGTGACCGGATTTTACTTAGAAAGAAATCTCAACTACAAAAAATGTCTCATATCGATGAGCTTCGGATGAAGGATGGTGAGGTGATAGAACAAACAGTAAAAGGAAAGGTAACCGAAGCCGATAAGAACGAAGGTTTGCCGGGCGTAAGCGTTACAATTAAAGGTACAACCAAAGGTACCACCACCGACGGCGACGGTAACTACACCCTTGTAGTGCCAGACAACCAGGCGGTATTGGTTTTTAGCATTGTAGGCTTTGAACCACAGGAAGTAATTGTAGGTAACCGCTCTGTAATTGATATCGCCATGAAGTCAGACGTAAAAACGTTGGGCGAAGTGGTAGTTGTAGGTTACGGTGTGCAGAAAAAAGAAACCGTAACAGGTTCGGTTGTTAGTGTAAAAGGCGCAGAGCTGGTAAAATCACCTGCTGTTAACCTTTCTAACTCATTGGCTGGTCGTCTTCCCGGTGTTGTTGCCGTCAACAGAAGTGGAGAGCCAGGTTATGATAACTCAGCCATTCGTATTCGTGGTGCCAATACCCTTAACAATAGCGAAGCCCTGATTGTAATTGATGGTATCCCTAACCGTGCCGGTGGTTTGTCTCGTTTGAATCCGGCCGATATCGAAACCATCTCGGTTCTTAAAGATGCCTCTGCCGCTATTTATGGTTCTCGTGCGGCTAACGGTGTTATCCTGATTACCACCAAAAGAGGTAAAACAGGTAAACCAGAGCTTTCTTACTCTTTCAACCAGGGTTTTGCAAGACCAACCGTAGTGCCTAAACTGGCTAACGCTGCTCAGTATGTTGGTATGTTGAACGATCTTGACATCTACGGCTTGCCAACCAGCGAGTGGGCTGCTGCCAACCAGGCATATAAAACCAATGGTGTTTATACAAGACCAAACGGCGACATCAGAAAAGCGCCGTTCTCGCCAACTGATATTCAGAAATACACCGATGGCTCAGACCCTTGGTTATATCCAAACACCGACTGGTACAAAGCTACTCTGAAAGACTGGTCTCCTCAGTCTCGTCATAGCCTTCAGGTAACAGGTGGTACAGAAAACTTCCGTTATTTGTCAACTTTAGGTTATCAGAAACAGGATGCCTTCTACAAAAACTCTGCAACAGGTTATGAACAATATGACATCAGAGTAAACCTTGATGCCAAAATCAACAAGTACATGAACCTGCAAATTGGTTTATTGGCACGTGAAGAGGCTCGTAAGTTCCCTACCAAATCTGCCGGTGCTATTTTCCGTATGCAGATGCGTGGTAAACCACATCAACCTGCTTTCTGGCCAAACGGCTTACCAGGTCCTGACATCGAAAACGGTGAAAACCCGGTGGTTATTACAACTAACCAGACAGGTTATGACCGCGACAAACAAGACTATTTCCAGACCAACGGACAGTTGGATATCAAAATCCCTGGTATTGAAGGTTTGAAATTTACCGGTACAGCGTCTATTGACAAACGTATCCGTAGCACTAAACGTTGGGAGACACCTTGGACACTTTATGAAAAAGGTTCTGGTACAAACCCGGACGGAACACCCGTATTGGTTCCAAGCAAACGCGGCCCTGCCGAGCCACGTCTTACTTTGGGTAACGAAAACCAGTTGAACATTCTATTGGGTGCCATTGGTACTTACGAACGTAAATTTGGTGTGCATGGCCTTACTGTATTGGCTGGTACTAACCGTGAGACTATCCAGGGTGATAACTTCAATGCTTTCCGTCGTTACTTCATCTCAACTTCTATCGACCAGATTTTTGCCGGTGGTGACCTTGAGAAAAACAACGGTGGTGGCGCTTATAACAGTGCTCGTCTAAACTACTTCGGTCGTGTTGCGTATAACTATAAAGAAAAATACCTTGCTGAGTTCTTGTGGCGTTATGATGGTTCAGATATCTTCCCGAAAGCAACCCGTTACGGTTTCTTCCCGGGTGTAATGATGGGTTGGGTGCTTTCTGAAGAGAGCTTCATCAAAAATGCACTACCTGTGGTTAATTACCTGAAACTACGCGGATCGTGGGGGCAAATGGGTAACGATAACGTTTACCTGCCTAATACAACTACACCTGCTACTTATCAGTACCTGTCTACTTATGGTTTCCGTAGTTATATAATCAATAACACTGAAACAAAAACCTTGTACGAAACTCGTATCCCTAACAACAACATTACCTGGGAGGTTGCCAATAACTCAAACTTAGGTTTGGAAGGTCAGTTGTTCAACGGTAAATTATCGTTCGAATTTGATGTGTTCTCTAACAAACGTACCAGCATTCTTTGGTTCAGAAATGCATCGGTTCCGCAATCAACCGGTTTAACATTGCCTGCTGAAAACATCGGTAAGGTATCAAACAAAGGTTGGGAATTTAACGTAGGTTACCGCGGACAAGTGGGCGATGTGAAATTCAGCGCCAGCGTTAACGGTGGATACGCTAAAAACAAAGTTGTGTTCTGGGACGAAGCTCCGGGTGCACCAGACTGGCAACGTACAACCGGCCGCCCTATGAATACCTACATGGCTTATCTCTATGACGGTGTGTTCAAAGATCAGGCTGAAATCAACGAAAACAAGATTGATTACAAGGCTATCGTAAACCAGTTACGTCCTGGTGATATGAAATACAAAGATTACAACGGCGACGGTAAAATTACACCTGATGACCAGGTACGTACAGATAACACCAACCTTCCGTTGTTCCAGGGTGGTGCTAACCTGACAGCCCAGTACAAAAACTTCGACCTTACCGTGTTGTTCCAGGGTGCCGCTGGCGCTAAACAATACGTAAGTGCAGGTGAGTCTGGTAACATTGGTAACTTCTTGTTAGATATCTACGAAAACCGTTGGACAATCGACAACCCTAGCAGCGTACACCCACGTATTGCTAACCGTAGCGACCAGTATTATTCAAATGGTAATACTTATTGGTTGAGAAGCACAGACTATATCCGTCTGAAAAACTTCGAGATTGGTTATACCATTCCTGAAGCAATTGGTTCAAAAGTTGGCTTTAGTAATTTTAGAGTTTATGTAAACGGACTAAACATGTTGACTTGGGACAAACTGAAAGTATATGACCCAGAGACTGATAACTCAACAGGACAGTACTATCCTCAGTCGAAAATTATTAACGTAGGTCTAACAGCAACATTCTAAAAAATTAAATCGAACAGCAATGAATAAATTTAAGAAAATATTCGCTTCAACTGTTATAGCTGGTTTAGTTGTAGCAAGTTGTAATGATGATTTTGTGAACACCAGTCCGCTTGACCAGGTGTCTGAAACAGCCGTTTGGACTGACGCCGCTTTGGCAGAGGCTTTCGTAACCGAAATTTACGGTGGTTTGCAAATGGGTGGTTTTAGTGAAGAAATGCAGGCATCATTAACTGATGAAACCTCATTTACTCACCCTGGCCGTGGTATCACAACTATTACAGAAGCCCGTTCAAACCCTGCTGATATCGGTTGGGGACAAGGTACCAGCGCTACCGGTAACAACCGTAGCTTTAGCTGGGGTAACCTGTATGTGCGTATCAGAGCCTGTAACCTGGCTCTTGCCAACCTTGCAAGCCCTAAGTTTGATAACACCAGCAAAATTGCCGATCGCCTGAAAGGTGAAGCGCTTTTTATGCGTGCTTATTTTTACCATCAGTTAGTGCGTGTTTATGGTGGTGTACCTTTGGTTAACCGCCCTTATGCACTAGGTGAAGCAGATTACCTTGCTCCGCGTAACACCATGCAGGAGTGTATTGACTTTATTACAAAAGATTGCGACGATGCAGCTGCTTTGCTTGCGGGTAAATCAATGGCGGCTGGCCGCGCTTCTCAGGCTGCTGCGCTGGCGCTTAAAGCACGTATGCTTACGTATGCTGCCAGCGACCTGTATGATGTAAACACTGCCAAAGCCAAATCATCTGTAATGGGTGCTTTTGGTAAACCTGAAGTACTTACTGTATCTTCTGGTAGCCGTGCTGAACGTTGGACAAAAGCAAAAGCTGCTGCCAAAGCAGTATTAGACCTGTCTGGTTATGGCTATGCGCTTAACCTTTCTGCACCTGTAAGTGCAGCAGAAGGTACGCAGAACTATAACAATCTATCGCTTTCAAGAAATGGTGGAGAAAAAGATTTGCTTTTTGGCCGCTACTTTATCAATGCCAAGCAAGAAGACGGTGGTCGTCAGGGTCTGTTCAATGGTCCTAACGGATATCACAACTGGGCTGGTAATGCACCTATCCAACACTTTGTTGATGACTATGAGATGATGGATGGAACGAAGTTCAGCTGGAGCAATGCTGACCAGAAAAGCAACCCTTACGCCAACCGTGACCCACGTTTCTATGCTTCTATTCTTTATGACGGAGCGCCTTGGAAACCACGTACGGCTGACGTTGCCGCTAAAGACCCTGCTAATCAGATTCAAACTGGTCAGTATGAACTAGGTAGCGGTTCAGGTACCAAAACTGCTTACTTTGGTTTAGATACTCGTAAGAGTACAGTTGAAGACTGGAACGGTAGCTACACTGGTTACTATATGCGTAAATTTATTGACCCTAGCCCGGCAATTGTTGACCAGAACACCTGGCAACAAGTACCTTGGCCTCACTTGCGCTTCACCGAAGCCGTATTAAACTATGTTGAGGCTTGTATTGAATTGGGTGAAGATGCAGAAGCACGCACATGGTTAAACAAAATCCGTTTCCGTTCAGGTATGCCTGCCGTTACTGAGTCGGGCGATGCGCTTCGTCAACGTTACCGCAACGAACGCCGCGTTGAGTTGGCTTTTGAAGAACACCGTTATTTTGATGCCCGTCGTTGGATGATTGCGCCTTCTACCTTAGGCAGAAAAGCAAACATTATTACCATTTTAGGTACACTTAAACCTGGCAAAACCGTTTCATTGTATAAGTATGACCGTGATAACTACAATTACGAATACATTGTAAATGAGCTTGACCCAGGTAAAGAAAACCGTACATGGTTGGATAAGATGTATTTCCTTCCTATTCACCGCGACGAAATTAACCGTAACAAAAATCTGGTTCAGAATCCGGGGTATTAATTAACCTCTTTATAAATTGGGTAGTTGCGCGTTTTTCAAGAAGCGCACAGCTACCCAAATTTTTGTTTTGAAGCCTAATCACTTACCAATGAAATTCCAGACCCTAGTTTCGCTAACCTTATTATTAGTATTACAAGCCTGCAGCAAAAAAGACCAGGCAGGAGGCACACTACCCGATGAAGCCTCAGACGAACCACAATTGTTTACCCTGCTAGAGCCTGAAAAGACCCATATAGATTTCCAGAACGTAATAAACGAGGGGCTTAATACCAACGTTTTAATGTATGAGTACTTCTATAATGGCGGTGGCGTGGCCGTAGGTGATGTGAACAACGACGGGCTGGATGATATTTATTTTACAAGCAATATGCAGCAAAACCGCCTTTATTTAAATAAAGGCAATATGGTTTTTGAAGACATAACCACAGCCGCCGGAGTAGCAGGCCGCGAAGGCCCCTGGAAAACCGGAACCACCATGGCTGATGTAAATGGCGACGGTCTGCTTGATATTTACGTATGTTATTCGGGCAATTTGCTGCCAGAAAAACGCACCAATCAGTTGTTTATCAATCAGGGTAAAAATGCTGCCGGGGTGCCTGTATTTGCCGAAAAAGCACATGAATACGGCCTTGACAGCCCAGCCACCAGTACGCAGGCTGCCTTTTTTGATTACGACAAAGACGGCGACCTGGACATGTTTCTGCTGAACCACAACCCTAAATCATTACCAGTACTTGACGAATCCACCACTGCAGATATTTTAAAAACTGATGACGCTTCCAACGGAATGCGTTTTTATAGACACGATAAAGGAAAAAACGGCGAACCCGTTTTTAAAGATATTACCAAACAGGCAGGTCTGCTTAGCTCGGCCCTGTCTTACGGCCTGGGCATTGCCATTGCCGATTACAATAATGACGGCTGGCAGGATATGTACGTATCTAATGACTACACCATTCCGGATTTTCTCTACCTTAATAATAAAAAAGGCGGGTTTATCAATCAGATAGAGCAGGGCATTGGCCATTTTTCGCACTTTTCAATGGGTAGCGATGCCGCCGATATCAATAACGATGCCCTTACAGATATTTTTACCTTAGATATGCTGCCGGAAGACAACCGCCGGCAAAAATTGCTGATGGCACCCGATAACTACGAGAAATTTGATTTCAACCTCAAAGTAGGCTTCGGGCATCAGTATATGCGCAATATGTTGCAGCTAAACCAGGGGGTGCTTCACAATGGTTCGGCCATTCAAACGCCTCAGTTTTCTGAAATCGGCCAGTTGGCAGGTATCTCAAATACCGACTGGAGCTGGAGCGCACTCTTTGCCGATTATGATAACGACGGCTGGAAAGACCTGTTCATTACCAACGGTTACCTGCGCGACTACACCAATATGGACTTCCTGAAATATATGAGCGATTACGTGCAGAACAATCAGGCAGATATCCAGCGGCAAAACGTGCTGGATATGGTCATGAAAATGCCGTCTTCCAATCTTACCAATTATATCTATAAAAACGGGCAGAACCTTCAGTTTAAAAATGTAGTTAAAAACTGGGGGCTTAGCCAGAATGCCAACAGCAATGGCGCAGCATATGCCGACCTTGATAATGATGGCGACCTCGACCTGGTTGTAAACAATATTAATGTACCGGCGTTTGTGTACCGAAACGACGCAGAAAAACAAACCAGCAACCATTTCCTGAAAGTAAAACTGAATGGCGACGGGCTTAATAAAAACGGACTGGGCGCCAAACTGACACTCTATAAAAATGGCAAGATGCAGTTTCTTGAACAAATGCCCACCCGTGGGTATCAATCAAGTGTTTCTCCGGTCTTACATTTTGGTTTAGGCAGCTTTACCAATGCCGACTCGCTGAAAGTGGTTTGGCTGAGTGGCAAACAGCAAATACTTAGCCAGGTTGCCGCCGACAAAATGATTGAACTGAACGAGAAAGATGCCAGACCCGGCCTTAGCTCAACGCCTTTAGTGGCACCTTTGTTAAAGGAAACCAACACTGGTATTTCGTTAACACTGGCTACCAATACCATTAACGACTTTAAGAGACAAACTTTACTGATAAACCCGCTGTCATTTGCCGGGCCCTGCATGGCTAAGGCTGACGTAAACGGCGACGGGCTGGAGGATGTATTCGTAGGTGGTGGCACCGGGCAGGCAGGTGTATTGTACACCCAAAACAAAGGTGGTACTTTCAGTTCCAAAAAGCAATCGACACTGGAGGCCGACAAGCAGAACGAAGATGCCGATGCGGTGTTTTTTGATGCCAACGGCGACACCTACCCTGATTTATATGTGGCATCGGGTGGGTATGGCAATCTGATGCCTGACTCACCACTTTTGCAGGATAGACTGTATCTGAACGATGGCAAAGGTAACTTCACAAAGGCCGCCGCTGCGCTTCCGGCTATGCAGGCAAGCAAAGGTTGTGTACGTGTGGCAGATATTAATCAGGACGGCAAACCGGATTTGTTTGTAGGCGGGCGGGTGATTCCGGGTTTATACCCTCAAACTCCACAGAGTTTTATATTAATTAATCAGGGCGGCGGGGCATCACCCAAATTTGTAGACCAGACCGATAAAATTGCCCCTGAGCTGAAGCATATAGGCATGGTAACCGATGCGGCCTGGCATGACCTGAATAATGATAAAAAACCTGAATTAATTATTGTAGGCGACTGGATGCCGATTCAGGTTTTCAGCCCTGAAGGCGGTAAGTTGGTTAATGCCACCACCACCTATTTCGACAAAAATTATGCAGGGCTCTGGAATAAATTATTGCTGGAAGATGTGAACAGCGACGGCGCTATTGATTTACTGGTGGGCAATTTGGGTACTAACTCGCAGCTAAAAGCTACCGAAAAAGAACCCGCAGAGCTGTTTTATAAAGATTTTGACGATAACGGTTCGCTTGACCCTATACTTTGCTTTTATATCCAGGGTAAAAGTTATCCTTATGTAACCCGCGATGAACTGCTTGACCAGATAAGTATCATGCGTACGCGTTTCCCCGATTATGCCAGCTACGCCGATGCCACTATGGCTGAAATTTTTACAAAAGAGGAGTTAGAAAACGCCGGAAAACTGGAAATAAACACCCTGAAAACAACCTTGTTTATGGGCAGCAAACAAGGCAGGTTTCAGCCAAAAGAACTGCCGGTTGAAGCACAGTTTGCACCAATTTTTGCGCTGGCAGCAGTTGATGCAGACGCCGACGGCAAAAAAGATCTGGTACTGGCCGGAAACATTAACCGTGGCCGTTTAAGATTCGGTAAATATGATGCGAATCTGGGCTTGGTATTGAAAGGGAACGGAGACGGACAGTTCGTGGCATTGCCTCAAACCACATCAGGCCTGAACCTGAAAGGCGATGTACGTAGCATTACAGTTGTCAACAATCAGTTGTTGTTTGGTATTAATCAAAAAGGCATCAAAGCGTATCGAATTGGTAAATAATGAATAAAAGGCTGGTAATTAAGAAAACCGTATTTGAATGAAATCATTTACCTATTAAGTAATCGTTATTTCAAAATTGTGAAACATGGTGTATCATTGTGTACTTTGTGGCTAACTAATATGGCAACAAAGTACCCTAATGTTTCAAAGTTTTATAAATTGGTAGTAAATAGCAGCCTTTCAGCTAACACAATCACTCATTCACTCAATCACTCATTCACTCAATTATGAGAGTAATAGTAATCCTACTGGCCTGTGTCTTTATCATGCTGGGTTGCAAAAACGAAACAGAAAAACTACCCCGGCTTGATAACAAAGAAGTGAGCAATGTTATTACCCGTATGACCGACATCATGATACATGATGTTTCTAACCCACCATTGGCCAGCCGTTTTTTTTCTTATGCCTGCCTGGCCGGATACGAAGTAATGGCGCAGAACAACGACTCCCTGCCATCAATGAAGGGCAAGCTGAATAACTACCCCGAAATCAGTAAACCAAAAGTAGATGGCGCTTTTTCAGCTGATGTGGCAGCCATTGTGGCCATGATGGAGGTGTCGGCAAAGATGCAGCCCTCGGGCAAACTAATGGCCGACTACAAACAAAAATGGCTAGACTCATGCAGCACATTGGGCTTCTCTGCCGAAGTACTTGAAAACTCAGTGTCTTATGCACAAGACATCAGCAAGCAGATTTTGGCCTACGCTAAAGCAGACCAGTATAATAAAATAAGTAATTATCAACGGTACACGCCCGGTGGTAAAGACAGCACCTGGATACCCACACCCCCCGCGTATTTTCCGCCGGTTGAGCCTTATTTTCATACCGTAAGATCATTCACATTAGACTCTGCCAATCAGTTTAACCCTGCGCCTCCGGTGTCGTTTTCAACCGACAAAAACTCTGAGTTTTTCAAACTCATGCGCAATTTGTATGACGAAAAACTAACACCCGAGCACAGAGAAATGGCCGCCTTCTGGGATTGCAACCCCTTTGCCCTGCAAGACAACGGCCACCTGATGGTAGGCATGAAAAAGATATCGCCAGGTGCGCACTGGATGGGCATTACGGGTATTGTATGCCAGCAAAAAAAGCTGAGCCTCGCAAAAACCTTACAGATACATACGGCCGTAGCAATAGGCCTGATGGACGGATTCATTGGCTGTTGGGGAGAAAAATACCGAAGCAACCGTGTGCGCCCTGAAACGGCTATCCGCAGGCACATAGACCCTAAGTGGAAACCCATGTTGCAGACACCACCATTCCCCGAGTACCTCAGCGGGCATTCAACCATTTCGTCGGCTTCGGCGGTTATACTCACCAGTTATTTTGGCGACAACTTCAGCTATACCGACACCGTTGAGGTTCGTTTCGGGCTTCCGCCGCGCGCTTTTAAATCATTCAATGAAGCTGCCAGCGAGGCTGCCATCTCGCGTTTTTACGGGGGCATACATTTTATGGATGCCATTGAGCGTGGCCAGCAGCAGGGCACGGCCATTGGCAAACAGGTTTTAAAACGCCTGGAAAGGAATTGAATCTTTTCAAGAAAAAGTATTGACCTTTTACCGGAATTTTAGAATATTTACAATGTATTTGGCGTTTAAAAAACGCCTGTACTTTCATATAACCCTAACCGAAAATTCCGGATGTCTAATCTGATAATTGACAGTATAAAAGAACGCACATTTGATGCCATCGTGATTGGCTCTGGTATGAGTGGCGGCTGGGCCGCCAAAGACCTTACTGAGAAAGGTCTGAAAACACTGGTGCTTGAGCGCGGGCGTAATATTGAGCACATCAAAGATTATCCCACCACACTTAAAAATCCCTGGGAATTTGAGCATCTGGGTCAGGTGCCCAATCATATAAAGGAAGAATACAAAATACCTAGCAGACATTATATTTTTGGTGAAAGCACACTGCATTTTCTGGTAAAAGACAAAGAGCAGGAGTATATTCAGGACCAACCCTTCGACTGGATGCGCGCCTACCAGGTAGGAGGGCGCTCATTATTATGGGCAAGGCAAACCCAACGCTGGAGCGACTTTGATTTTGAAGGCCCCGCCCGTGACGGGTACGCCGTAGACTGGCCCATCAGATATGCCGACATTGCACCCTGGTATAGTAAGGTTGAAAAATTTGCCGGTATAACCGGTAATCGTGACGGCGTACCCACACTGCCCGACGGGGAGTTTCTGGCACCGCACGAAATGAGCTGTGTTGAAAAACACTTTAAACAGCAAATGGCAAAGCATTATAAAGACCGATACGTTATCATTGGTCGTGCGGCGCATCTTACCCAGCCCAAAGCCATACATTATCAACAGGGTAGGGCGCAATGCCAGAACCGCGTAATATGTGAGCGCGGCTGCCCTTATGGTGGCTATTTCAGCAGTGTGTCTGCTACTATTCCGTGGGCAATGCGTACGGGTAAACTCACACTTCGCCCGCATTCGGTTGTACATTCAATTATCTACGACAACAAAAAGCAAAAAGCCACCGGGGTAAGAATCATTGATGCCAACACGCGCGAAATGATTGAATACTATGCAAAAATTATTTTTGTAAATGCCTCAACAGTTAATTCAAACCTGATATTGCTCAACTCGGTATCAGACCGGTTCCCGAACGGGCTGGGTAATGACAACGGCCTGTTGGGTAAATACATGGCGTTTCATAGTTTCAGAGGCCGTATCACAGCCGAATATGACGGCCTTCTTGATTCAACCACCGACGGCAAGCGCCCCAACAGCAGCTATGTACCACGTTTCAGAAACGTATATAAGCAGGAAACTGACTTCATACGCGGTTATTCAGCGGGTTTCAGCACTTCAAGAGGGTATTCGCCGAATACCAGCGGGGTAGGTGAAGACTTAAAAAACAGCCTGATGAAGCCTCAATGGGGGCTATGGCAGGTAAACTCGCACATGATGGGCGAAACCATACCTAAAGAAGCCAGCCGCGTTTGGCTGGATAAAGACCTGAAAGACAAGTACGGGATTCCGCAACTGCATGTATCTGTTGAATATGATAACAACGACGACAAGATGCTGAAAGATTTCTGGGAACAGTATTCTGAAATGTACAGCAAGGCCGGCTTCAGTAATATCCAGCTGCATGACACCAAACGTAACCCCGGCAGCGAAAACCACGAAATGGGCGGCGTGCGCATGGGCAAAGACCCGAAAACGTCTATGCTGAACAAGTGGAACCAAATGCATAACTGCAAAAATGTGTTTGTTACTGATGGCGCCTGTATGCCGTCAACGTCTACTCAGAACCCGTCGCTTACCTACATGGCGCTTACTGCCCGCGCGGTAGACTACGCTGTTAAAGAAATGAAAGCCCAACGGTTATAATCTGTAAACAATCTATTCTTCCATAAATTAACTATTGCATGAAAAAAGGCTTATTACCGCTATTATTTTTAATCTCTTTTATGGCTTCCGCCCAGCGATGGTCGGTTGAAAAAGCCAATGCCTGGTACAGCAAACAGCCCCTTTTTGTGGGTGCCAATTATATTCCGGCCACAGCTATTAATGAACTGGAAATGTGGCAGGCCGATACGTTTGACCCCGCCACTATAGACAAAGAACTGGGCTGGGCCGAAGGCCTGGGTATGAATATCATGCGCGTTTTTTTGCACAATATTCCTTATGAAACCGATAAAGAAGGGTTTATCAGCCGTATCAATCAGTTTTTAGCCATTGCAGACAAGCACCACATCAAAATTATGTTTGTTTTGTTTGACTCCTGCTGGAACGATAACCCCAAAGCGGGCAAACAAATGGAACCAGTGGTGGGCAAGCATAACTCTGGCTGGGTAAGAATACCCGGCACAAAAATGCTGTTTGATTCAAGAACCTGGGGTAGCCTTGAGGCTTACACCAAAGGTATTATTGGCACTTTTGCTAATGATAAACGCGTGATAGTTTGGGATATGTTCAACGAACCCAGTAACTCCGGCTATAATGACGCCGTTATGCCTTTGTTGCGTAAATCGTTCGAATGGGCAAGAGCTGCTAAGCCATCTCAGCCCATAACGGCAGGCTGGTGGACAGACCACCCCATGAGCAATGATTTTATGTTGGGTAATTCAGACATCATTACTTTTCATAACTACAAAGACCCGAAAAACCTGGAAGACCAGATAAAAGAATTGCAGGCCAAATACAAAAGGCCGGTTATTTGTACAGAATACATGGCCCGCAAACACAAAAGCACTTTTGAAACCTGCCTGCCTGTATTTGAGAAATACAAAGTTGGGGCTATTAACTGGGGGCTGGTAATGGGTAAATCTAACACCATTTATGCGTGGGACGAGCCAATGCCGCAGGGTGGCGAACCAGCCTTGTGGTTTCATGATATTTTCAGGCCTGATGGCTCTGTGTATAAGCAAAGCGAAGTAGAGGCCATTAAAGCAACTACCCAAAAGGCATCCAAAGCAATAAAAAAAGTTCAATAATTGTAATTGGCCTCGATTGGCAGTTAAGTCAATTATTTGCCAAGAAAGTCAGGTTTTTTATACTTTGAAACCTCATAGCCAATAAAAAATAAAAGTTAAGGCAAGCAGCCCTGTCTGGTATAGTAAATTAAAAACTATAACGGGCAGGGCATTTTGTTTGGCAGAAACCTTTCTATTCATAACCACTAGTAGATGTATGATAAATACAGTCATAATCTTCAAATTAGCACCAATTCAAGATAATTGTATTTGAATAGATAACCTTCCTTTGAAACTGAATCCCTACCGGATGCCCAATTTCCTTTTTGCAGGCATTGGTAGCTTAAATGCCCTGATTTTAATGTGCTATAGGTATTAATAAAAAAATTGTTTACGGTTTGCCTGGCATGTGAAGAATCTGCCGCACATCTACTGTCCAGACAGTAGATGAATCATTAAAAATACTGTAA
This sequence comes from Emticicia sp. 21SJ11W-3, assembly GCF_024138715.1. GTDB lineage: Bacteria > Bacteroidota > Bacteroidia > Cytophagales > Spirosomataceae > Emticicia > Emticicia fluvialis. The sequence continues at coordinate 2,817,926 of NZ_CP092074.1, read as the reverse complement.
AAATGGTATTTTTAAAGGGAAGAAAACACTGGAAATTTGAGGTAATTAAACGGGGTGGTTAAGGCCATATTTTAAACCTGTTTCTTTTGCTGAAGCTGGCATGCGGTGACTTTAAAAATACCTAAATGAACCCAAAAGACCGTAAAACATGCTGAAAGATTTTAAAAGCTATTCGCAGGATATTGTATATCTGAAAGCGGATATTAATTACACCGAATTTTATATGGTAGACGGCAAAAAAATAATATCAACGTCTACGCTGAAACACCATGAAGCTGACGAGCGTTTGAAAGATTTTCTACGTGTAAGTAAATCATATCTGGTTAACAAACTGTACATTGGTCAGTACAGGGCGCACCATAAAGATGTGAGAATATATCTTACTAATGGCTACGAAATAAAAGTAGCCCGGCGTAGGAGTGTAGCCATAAAAAGAATACTCCAGAATGTACCCCGTGTTAATTTTGGGGCTTGAAGCGCCTTAGAATGAACACAAAAAAGTGCGGGCAACTTAAATAGAATGTCCGCACAATTAAAAATCAAAAAGTCCCTCAAAACGACTAGCTGTGAATAAACCGGCAAAATGTTGCCACAATTTTATGAACTGTTGCCTGGCCGGGGCAACAGTTTTTTTATTCTTTTGTCTCTGTCATTTCTTTTCTGGCGTTTAAGTAGCCACGCACAACAGTAAAAGTGGTAATGGCCAGAAAGAAAATAATTATGTATTCTACGTAGTTGATAATACCCGGAAATTTCTCTCCAAAATAAAAGCCTCCGCCTACCAGCGTAAGAGTCCAGATAGCCCCACCTATAATGTTAAAAATGGTAAACTTGTAAAACTTCATTTTTACAATACCTGCCAGAATCGGCGAGAAGGTGCGTACCACAGGCAAAAAACGCGCAATGATGAGTGTCTGGCTGCCATATTTAGTAAAGTACTTACGGGTGCTTTCAATATGTTTTTTCTTGAAAAACAGCGAGTCTGGCCGGGCCTGAATACGGTCTCCGAAATACCAGCCCGAGAAATACCCCACAAAAGAGCCTAAAACTGCCGCCAGAAAAATGCAGGTAAGTAACAACGGAAGCGGCACTTCAAGTGTACGGGTACCGCAAAAGACGCCTGAAAGAAACAACAGGTAGTCGCCCGGTAAAAAGAATCCGAAGAAAAAACCGTTTTCAATAAAAATTATCATGGTTATTGCTACCAGGCCGCCCGTTCGGATTAACTCTTCCGAATCCAACAAATACTTAAACCATTCATTTATCTGCTCCATCAGAAATTCTTTTTGGTTGTACTAAATCGTTAGTGGATATTTACTGTGCCTTTGGCTCGTTCAGTTCAATAACGTAGCCGTCGGGGTCGGTAATATAAATCTGAAAAGCGCCGTCAAATCGTTGCTGACGGTGATACGGCACCCCTTTTTCTTTCAGGTATGCCTCAATGCTGTCGGCAGATTTGGCCGGAATAGTCCACGAAAAATGCCCGCCGTTTTTATCGTTATTGGTAACAGGTTCGTTTCTGCCTAATAATAAGTGTAGCTCTTGCCCGGGTGCAATCTGAAACCAACGGCGGATAGCCACCAGGTTGTCAGGCACGCCCAAAGGTTGCAGACCTATTATTTCGCGGTAAAATTTAGCGCTGGCCTGCAGGTCTTTTACATACAAACCCACGTGGTTGTATTGTTGTACCGGTATACCCTTTTGCTGCCCGAAACTGCCGAACGAAACGCCTAAGCAAAGAACAAGAATAAATTTGGAAAAATTCATAGGTAATAATTATATAATGGTTGAATAATGCTTCTTTCAGGCTAGTTCTGATAGTTCGAGCCAGCGCATTTCTTTTTCGGCAATGGTTTCGTTTATGTTCTCAAATTCTTTGGCCCATTGTGCCAGTTGCTCATGAGACCCACCACCCGAATTCATGTTTTCAAGCAATTGAGCTTTGGTTTGCTCCAGTTTTTCCAGTTCTTTTTCAAGCCCTTCATATTCTTTCTGTTCTTTGTAGCTCAGTTTGCGCTTTACTTCAGGTTTGGGTGCGGCAGTAGGGCTGGCCTGTGTTTTAGTTGCCGCTGCGCCTTCGGTTTCTGGCTCTGGTTGTTCGTCTTTCCAGTTGCGGTAGTCGGTATAATTACCCGGGAAATCGCGAATGTACCCCTTTCCTTCAAAAACAAAAAGGTGTTCTACGATTTTATCCATAAAGTAGCGGTCGTGCGATACCACCAGCAAACAACCCCCGAAATTCATAAGAAAATCTTCCAGCACATTCAGTGTCGATATGTCCAGGTCGTTCGTTGGCTCATCCAGAATCAGAAAATTCGGGTTCTGCACCAGTATTTTCAGCAATTGCAGGCGTCTTTTTTCGCCGCCGCTCAGCTTATGTACAAAGCTGTACTGCATAGCGGGCGGAAACAGAAACAAGGTAAGAAAATTAGAGATTGAAAGCTCGGTGCCATCGGCCATTTTTACATATTCGGCAATCTCACGCACTACGTCAATAACGCGCTGGTCGTCTTTAAAATCAAGCCCTTCCTGCGAGTAATAACCAATTTTTATGGTTTCACCCTTTACAACCCGCCCCATATCGGGCTTTACTTTCTCGGTAATTATTTCCAGCAGGGTAGTTTTGCCCATACCGTTTTTGCCTACAATGCCTATTCTGTCGCCTCTTTTAAAGGTGTAAGAAAATTCCTCAATTACCTTATGTGTATCAAATGCTTTGCTCACATGGTTAATCTCAATAATCTTGCTACCCATGCGTTCCATTTTCATGCTCAGTTCCAGTTTTTCTTCCGGCCCTTTCTTAACAGTCTTGTCTTTCAGGTCATAGAAAGCATCAATACGGCTCTGCGACTTCGTACCCCTTGCCTTGGGCTGGCGGCGCATCCATTCCAGTTCTTTGCGCAGCAAATTCCGGTAATTTTTCTGGGTCGCTGCATTAACGGCTTCCTGTGCTTCTTTTTTTTCAAGGTAATAATTGTAATTACCCGTATATTTATAAATCTGGTTGTCGGCAAGCTCAAGTATCCGGTTACTAACCTTGTCCAGAAAATAACGGTCGTGTGTTACCAGCAACAAAGTAATATTTGATGACGACAGATAGCCCTCAAGCCATTCAATGGTGTCCAGGTCAAGGTGGTTGGTAGGCTCATCCAGAATCAGAAAATCAGGTTCTTCAATCAGCACACGTGCCAGCGCCACGCGTTTTTGCTGCCCGCCAGACAAATTGCCAATCAGCTTGTCAAAATCAGTAATACCCAGCTTGGCCAGAATCTGTTTTACTTTTACCTCGTAGTCCCAGGCTTTCAGGGTATCTACCCTTTCTATGGCATCGGCCAGCCGTTTATCATCATGCAGGTTGAGCGCCAGCTCATATTCTTTAATGGCCGCCGTTAGGGCGTTTTGAGAAGCAAAAATGGTTTCAAGCACTGTTTTGCCTGCGGGTAAGTCGGGGCTTTGGTCAAGATACCCGGTTCTTATATCTTTTCTAACGCTTATTTGCCCGGCATCTATGTCGGTTTTGCCTACAATCATATCCAGCAGAGACGATTTCCCCGAGCCATTGGCTCCAATCAAAGCCACTCTTTCGCCTTGCAGAATACCAAATGTAAGATTCCTGAACAGCCAGCGTTCTCCTAAATTTCTGCCGATGTTTTCAGCCGATAAATAATTCATAATCTTTTAAATCCCCTCGTTTTCGGTTGTGATGGCAAAAGTACATTTATTTTTTGGTTAATCTCTCTGCCAGTAATTCCCATTCAGCATCCAGCGACACGATAGGCATACTTTCGCCAGCCCGCCGATACCAGTAATTGGCGTTCCACTGGTCGCCTTCCTTGCGGTGCAGATAAGCGTGCAGGCGGTCGTAATCGCGGGTGCCTTCTTTGCTTTGGGCCACATTATGGGCGGCCTCCCAGTTGCCGTTATAGTCGTACCAGAGCGCTTTTAACAACGGAGATATACCTTCCGGAACTTTTGTTGCCGAAAGTGTGCTTTTAAATGTCTGAAGGTCCATAAAGGTTTCTTTAGCCGGTTTTGGTTTGGTTGGTAATTCAGAAATAAAAAACCGGTATTTTTGCTCAAATTTACAAAACCACTATGAATTTTTTACATTTAATTGTCTGGTTCAAGCGATTGGCCTGGCTGCTGGTTATTTACACTATTTTAAGAGTATTATTTGTAATTTTTAATCTGTATTCTTTTCAGAATCTCGGCTTTGGCGCCATCGGAGAATCTTTTCTGGTTGGTTTGCCATTCGACTTGTCGGCTATTTTTATCAGCAATTCGTTACTTACCCTGTGTTCGCTGTTGCCTTTCAGGTTTGTAGACACGCCCAGGTATCAGGTTTTTCTGAAATACCTTTACTGGATACCCAACATCGTTTTTTTCTGGATAAACATTGCCGACTTTGAATATTACAAATTCATTGGCCGCCGCACTATTTTTGATGTTTTTGGAATCATCCGCGACATCGGCCAGCAGGCGTTTAACCTCATGGGCGCTTACTGGTATCTGTTGATTATCTGGGGGGTTATCAGCTATCTGTTTATAAAGGGTACCCCAACAACCGCCCGCATCAATATGGTAAGGGTATATGCCGAAAATGACGTCATATTCAGAAACAAGTACGTAAAAGTGGCTGTCTGGGTGCTTACGCTGGGTATCAGCATTATTGTGTTCAGAGGTGGGTTTCAGGAGAAACCCCTGCGGATTAACCAGGCTTTCAGCCAGCATAATAATCACCTGGGCAACCTGGCACTAAATACCACTTTTACGTTTCTGACCACCATTGACGCCAAAGGAACCGAAAAGGTGAACTTTTTTAACGAAACCGAAAAACAGCTTGCGGGCAGAATACAACGCGCCAGAGGGTTTAATATCGATGCCGCCAATAGAAACGCCCAGCCTCAGCAGAATGTGGTGGTGATTATTCTTGAGAGTTTCGCCCGTGAATACATGGGCTACAAAAACGGGTATAAAGGTTACACGCCGTTTCTTGACTCACTGGCTGCCAGGGGTGTTTTTTATGAAAACTGCTTTGCCAACGGGCGCGAGTCAATCATTGCCATGCCTGCCATTACATCTGCCATTCCGCAGCTTATTGACGAGCCCTTCATTACCACGTCTTATCAGTCGAACAATTTTTATGGATTAGGCAATATTCTTGAAAAAACCGGTTACAGCTCTTCTTTTTTTCATGCAGCCCGAAACGGGTCAATGGGTTTTGAGGGTTTCTCTCAGCAGGCGGGGTTTGGCAGATACTGTGGTATGGACCAGTACCCGGCGCAATTGGTTAAACGTGACTTTGATAATAACTGGGGAATTTTTGATGAACCCTACCTGCAATACTTTGCCGGTGAGTTATCTAAAGAAACCAAACCATTTGTGAGCTGCGTGTTCACTATCAGTTCGCATCACCCTTATACCATTCCGGCACAATATACGGGCAGGTTTCCGAAAGGAACTGCCGACGTACACGAAAGCATCGGATACACCGATTACGCACTTCGCCGTTTTTTTGAAACCGCCGCTAAGCAGCCCTGGTATAAGAACACCTTATTTATTATTACCGCCGACCACACCCAGATGAACACCGAACCTGCTTATGCGTCGGCACTTGGCGAATACCGTGTTCCTTTAATTCTTTTTCATCCCGACCAGCAACAGTTAAACGGTTTGCGCAGGGTGGCCAGGCCGGGCAAGGTATGCCAGCATACAGACATTATGCCTACCATATTAGACTACCTGCACCTGGAGCAGGCAGGTGTGTTACCTTTTGGCGAATCTGTTTTTGCGCCCACACAAGGCATGGCGCTTCATTATAATTCGCAGGTGGCTCGTCTGGTTACAAAAATTGATAATAAAAATCTGGTTTATTTTGAGATGTCTGCCGACGACAAAATCAAGGCATTTGATGCCCGCAACCAACAGGAAGTTAAAATCAAGAACGGCCATGTTTATGCCGAAAAACTAAAGGCTTTTATACAGTTTTATCGTAACGGCCTTATTGAAAACAGCTGGCTGTTTACAGATTAAGCACATTTTGTAGAAATATTTCTACGTTTTTTACTTGTCTCTTGCGGTCTGTGCGGGGTTAATAGCTTATAAATGAACAGATAGTGTAAATTCCTCCACTGGTGGAATACCCTTTTTAATGGTTAACACAAATTTCAATAAACCATTAAAATTTACTTGTCATGAAAACCAGACTGTTTTTATTAGGTGCTTTGCTTACCATGTCTTTTACCGGCTTTGCCCAAACAACTTTATCATGGGGGCCAAAGGTGGGTGTAAACTTTACAACTTATAACCCTAAAGTTGAAACTTTTGATATGTTAACCGGGGTTAACGCCGGCCTGTTTCTGAATTATGCCAAAAACCATTGGGGGGTAATGGCCGAGGCCGCTTACTCGCAAATGGGTACAAAAGTAAACAACGGCTCAAATCTTGAGCGCCTGCACTACATTCAGGTGCCGGTATCTGGGGTATATTATTTTGGTGAATACGGCGACGCCGTTCGCCCCAAGTTGTTTATCGGGCCGTATCTGGGCTTCCTTGCCTCTGCTACCGATAACAACGGCAAAAAACTTTCAAACGGCATGGACGTTCGCAATGATGTAGATTTCGGCGGTCAGGTAGGTGCAGGTATCAATTTCCGCATTAAAAACCAGGTATGGCTTAATTCAGACGTACGCTATATGCATGGTTTTACAGACGTAACCAAAGAGCCGTCTACCACTTTTCGTAATACTGGCGTGGCCATTAATGTGGGTGTCAGTTTCCCGATTAAATAAAAGATATTGTCTAATAAACAGAGGCCTCTCAGTCTTTTACAGGGTTGAGAGGCCTTTGTTTTTTTCATATTTTCAATAAATTTCAAACTTTCCCTTCGCGGTGCTTCTTATAGGCCTTTACCGCCACAAACAGCAAAACCCCAAAGGCCATCACCCCGCCAAACAGATATAAAAAATTAAGCAGGTTTTTTACTACGGCCAGCAATACAATAGCTACCAGAAACAGCGTAGGCAGCTCATTTAACAAGCGATATTGAAAAGAGTTGAAAACCATATATTTTTCGCCCTTTTCTAAGCGCTCAATGGTTTTTTTACAAAAAATGTGGTAGCCGGTCAGCAATACCAGCAGTGTAAGTTTTACGTGCAACCAGCTTTGTTGTAAAAAATACGGCGAATTGATGAGCATCAGGATACCGAAGGTCCAGGTGAGCATCATGGCCGGGTTGCAAATAATTTTATAGGCTCTTTTTTGTAACTGTATGTATTCCTGCTTGAAAGCCTCGCGCAGGTGTTCGGGTTTCTGGTCGGCCTCTGCGTAATAAACAAACATACGCACCAGATAAAACAGCCCGGCAAACCACGACACAAAACCTATAATATGTATTGATTTAAGATATAAATGGAGCATTCTTTTAAATTTAGCCGTAAATAGTCAGGTAATTTTTAGCCCTCAAAAATAAGCAACAAAACCATACGTTTATGTATAAAACTGTTTTAAAATGAATCGGTGGATTTTACTGTTGTTTTTTTGTGGCTTCACTGAAACGCTGTCGGCACAAAGTCAGGAGGCAAAAGAATGGTTCGACAAAGGACTTAAGAGCTACACAGCCAGAAAAACTGACGAGGCCGCAACGGCCTTTCTGAAAGCCACAGAAAAAGACTCCACCTATGCCGATGCCTGGTTTAAGCTGGGGCAAATCAATGAAGTAGCCAGAAAAGAGGCACTTGCACTGCAATATTATACAAAAGCCATTCATTTTAAACCTGACGACCCAGCCTTCAGGCAGGCACATACCTACATAGGCACGCGTGCCTTGCGCACCGGAGACTACGAAAAAGCACGCCCTTTGTTTGAATTTGCCCTTAAAAATACACCACCCGGCAGCCTGATAATAAAGCAGCTAAGCCGCCAGCTTGAAACCTGCCAGTTTGCATTGGCCGCCAAAAGCAAAAAAATCAATATAAAAACTGCAGATATGGGCAATGTAGTCAATTTCAGCAGTAATCAGTATTTTCCTGTACTGACGGCCGATAACGAAACCCTCATTTTTACGGCCAGGTCAGAATCCGGCGACGAAAACCTGTATTTTTCTACGCTGGCCAACAACCAATGGAGCAATCCGCAAAGTATATCGGCCCGTATCAACACCGCTGCCAATGAGGGTACGTGCAGTATATCTGCCGACGGCCGCACGCTGGTTTTTACCAGCTGCGACGCCCGGGACAGTTTCGGAAGCTGCGATTTATACATATCAAGAAAAACCGGTAACGACTGGAGCACCCCTGAAAACATGGGCATGAGCATTAACACCCGCGAGTGGGAGTCTCAGCCCAGCCTGTCAAATGACGGCACCGTTTTGTTTTTCTCGTCGCGCAGGCACGGTGGCTTTGGCGAAAAAGATATCTGGATGAGCGAATTTCAGAATAATCAGTGGACACCCGCTGTCAATCTGGGAGGTTTGGTTAATACAGCCAGAGACGAGGTGTCGCCGTTTATTCATGCCAACGGGCATACCTTGTTTTTTGCTTCAGATGGCCACATAGGCATGGGAGGTTTTGACCTGTACCTTACCGAACGAAAAGCCAATGGTTTCACCATTCCCGAAAACCTGGGGTATCCGCTCAATAATCATCTTGACCAGGCCGCTCTATTTATTGCCTCCGACGGCAAAAAAGGCTACTATTCTACCGACAACCAGCGATCTACGCGTTTGATTGAATTTGAAATACCCGACGAACTAAGCCGTAAATTCAGCAGGGTAAATTATGTAAAAGGTTTAGTACAGGATGCCACCACCGGGAAAACGCTTGATGCCGATATTGAACTGATAGATTTAAAAACCAACAGCCTTGTAACACGCTTAAAAGCTGACAAACAAACGGGCGATTTTACGGCCGTGCTACCCAACGGCAGCCATTTTGGTTTGTTTGTAAGCAGGCAAGGCTATTTCAGCAAAAGCCTGTCGTTCGATTTCTCGGAGAAAACAGAGGCAGACGGCAAACAAATTACAGTAATGCTTGTGCCTGTCAGGAAAGAAGTAAATATAGTGCTGAACAACCTGTTTTTTGATTCGGGCAAGGCCACATTAAAGCCCGAATCTTTTGCCGAACTGAATAAATTGCTGCAGCTGCTTCAACAGAACGCCGGTCTGATGGTTGAGATTTCAGGGCATACCGATAACATAGGAAAAGACACAGACAACCAGGCGCTTTCAGAAAAAAGGGCTATGGCAGTGGTGGCATATCTTACGGCACAAGGAGTAGCCGCCACCAGGCTGAAAGCAGTAGGCTATGGCGAAGCACAGCCGCTGATGCCCAATGATACCGATGAAAACCGCCGCCAGAACCGCCGTATTGAAATGAAAATTCTCTAAACTTGCCTATCACACCAAATTTGATGAACTTTGTGCCTTTCAATCAATGTTCATGTATCAGCGGCTGAAATGGCTACTGAAAAAATACTAAGTTTTACAATTCACGATTAACAATAGAATGGCACAAGAACAAGTAGAAGTGTTGATTTTAGGTTCGGGGCCTGCTGGTTATACAGCCGCAATTTATGCAGCCAGAGCAGGTCTGAAACCGATTATGTATCAGGGTGGTCAGCCGGGAGGTCAACTAACCATTACCACCGATGTTGAGAATTTCCCCGGGTATCCTGATGGCATTATGGGCCCTGAAATGATGGAAGATTTTAAAAAACAGGCAGAGCGCTTCGGAACCGACAACCGCTGGGGAATGGCTACCAAAGTAGATTTCTCAACGCCACTGGCACATAAAGTTATTATTGACGACACACACGAAATTGTGGCTAAAACCGTTATTATTGCAACGGGCGCTTCAGCCAAATGGCTGGGGTTGGAGTCGGAACAACGCCTGAACGGCTACGGGGTTTCGGCCTGTGCTGTGTGCGACGGTTTCTTTTTCAGAGGCCAGGAAGTAGCCATAGTAGGGGGCGGAGACACCGCCTGCGAAGAGGCACACTACTTATCAAAACTTTGTAAAAAAGTGTATATGCTGGTCCGTAAGGGCGAGTTCAGAGCCTCGGTAATTATGCAGAAGCGTGTTGAAAATACAGCAAACATTGAAATTCTGTATCATACAGAAACCCTTGAAGTTTTAGGAACTGACGGCGTAACCGGGGTAAGAATCAAAAATGCCCAGACACAGGTAGAATCAGTACTGGATGTAACCGGTTTCTTCGTGGCTATCGGCCATCAGCCTAATACGCAAATTTTTGACGGTTTTCTGAATATGGATGAAGCCGGATATATTGAAACAATTAAAGGCAGTGCCAGAACCAACATTGAGGGTGTTTTTGCCTGTGGCGATGCGCAAGACAAAATCTACCGTCAGGCGGTAACGGCAGCCGGTTCAGGATGTATGGCAGCCCTTGATGCCGAGCGATATTTGGCCGAGAAAGATTTGCATTAAAAATCAGAAATGCCTAATATTGTTCTTGCATACAGGCCGGGTTTCAAAGCCCGGCCTGTATGATAGGGCTACCTAAAATTTACTCCCAAATGAAGAAGGCATTTTTTACCCTACCCACTTTACTGTTATTTGCTGTTGCTAGCTTCGGCCAGTCGCGTGAGCGGGGCGTTAAAATCAACAAACCCAATATTCCTTCATCTCAGAAGGATGCCAAAAGCAAAAATCAGAGTAAAAATCAGAAACAGGACGACGAGTTTAGCTTTGAGGAAGAACCTAAGCTGCGCTTTATTAATGAGTTTCAGGCCTCAAAAAACGAGAAGGCCTCAAACCTGAAAATTGAGCCTATCAAAGAGCTGAACACCGCCGTGCATGAAGATACATCAAGCATTGATGAAGGCGAAGTGCAGATTGTTGAAATTGAAGAGGTAGCCAAATTTGCCGGCAGCGACGACATGGTAAGTATTGCCAGCTATTTTTCTGTCTGGAACACCAACGTAATAGACCCTTATGGCATTGATGCCAAAGACTACGAAGAAGTAGTGCCTATCCAACTATATGATATTGCACAGGGCAGATACTGGGCCGGGCCCATGAGCAAGGGTATTACCAATTCGCAATTTGGCTGGCGCTGGCGCCGTTGGCACACCGGTATAGATCTTGACCTGGATACAGGCGAGCCTATTTATGCGGCATTTGATGGCATTATTCGGGTGGCTGGTTACCATAGTGGTTATGGCAGGTGTGTGGTTGTGCGCCACTATAATGGCCTTGAAACCCTCTACGGACACTTGTCTAAAATTAATTTTGAACCCAATACAGTTGTAAAAGCAGGCGACGAAATTGGCAAGGGTGGAAGCACTGGCCGTAGTTCAGGGCCGCATTTGCATTTCGAAACACGATATGAGGGCAATCCTTTCGACCCCAAGAATATCTTTACATTCAACCCGGAAAAAATTGATATTAACTCGGCAGAGTTTGTTTTAACCTCTCGTGTGTACGACTACCTGAGAGGCGGAGCCAGCAAAGGCGACTTTGAATTTGAAGAGCCGCAAGAGGTAACACGCAAAGCATGGGTACGGGTGCGCCCCGGCGATACGCTGTCTGAGATAGCTAGCCGTAACCATACTAGCATCAGCAACCTGACACGCCTGAACCGCATCACAACCCGAACCAAACTAAGGGTAGGTTACAGACTAAGAATAAGATAAGGCATCAAAACATAGAATTTGCAGCGGCGTGAAACTATTTGCGCCGCTTTTTTTTTATATCTATGGGTATCCTGAACTGACATTACCCTGCTTGCGCTGATGGTGTACCAGATTGATTTCAATAATTTTCTGTTTTTTATATTACCGGATTCTTAATTTACCAGCATCAAATCAATCATTCAGTCAGCCACTGTGGCAAATTAGCCAGTCAAAGTTCAGGATTAAACCCCTAAATGATAAAAATACTACCTGATGAAATTAGATATACTTGTAATGGCTGCGCACCCTGATGACGCAGAGATGTCATGCGGTGGCACAATGGCAGCAGCAATTGCCAAAGGCAAAAAAGTGGGTATCGTAGATTTTACCCGTGGCGAACTGGGCACCCGTGGCACACCTGAAATACGGGCGGCAGAATCGGCAGCAGCATCTGCAATATTGAAAATATCAGCACGTGAAAACCTGGGTTTCAGAGACGGTTTCTTTAAAAATGACGAAGAACACCAGATGAAGCTGATATCGGTTATCCGTAAATACCAACCTGATATTGTGCTGGCCAACGCCGTTGAAGACCGCCACCCCGACCACGGCAAAGGCGCGGCCCTGGCATTAGATGCCTGCTTTTTGTCGGGCCTGCGTATGATACAAACAACCGATGCCACCGGCAATCTACAGGCTGCCTGGCGGCCCAAGCACTTGTATAACTATATTCAGGACCGCCACATAAAGCCCGATTTTGTGGTTGATATTTCTGATTACTGGGATATCAAAGAGGCGTCAATCCGTGCGTATAAAAGCCAGTTTTATGACCCCAACAGCACTGAGCCGGAATCATACCTCACCAGCCCAGAGTTTTTTGAGTTTCTGAAGGCGCGTTCGCAGGAAATGGGGCATCCTATCGGTGCCAGGTTCGGCGAGGGTTTTACCAGAACCAGAATGCTGGGCGTGAAGGATTTATTTGATTTAATCTGATAATAGCCCTACTTTCGTGGCAAATTTGTGTTTATGATTCAATTCCTATTGTCGGTTCAGCAAAAAGCCGGTTTGTTTTTTAGCAGTGTAGTATCTGTTTTTAAAGTGCTGTTTATGTCTGATTTCACCCTGAAAACAGATAAAACCACAGCCACCCGCTGCGGTATACTGGGCAATGGGCCGTCGCTTACAACAACGCTTGAGCAAGACACCCGGTTTTTGCAGCAGCTAGACCTCTTTGCCGTTAATCTGTTTTCGGTAACAGAACAGTATAAACAACTGAAGCCAGCCAATTATCTGTTGCTCGACTGGGCGTTTATGAACCCCGACCACTGGCATGGCCGCACCGGTTTAAGAGGTATTGTAGACAACACCACCTGGCCGCTTAATTTGTACATACCCAAAAGAATGTGGAAGTCGGCCTATTTCAGAAGTCAGGTGGCCGAAAACCCGAATATCAAACCCATACCTTATAATTATACTATTGCCACAGGCTATAAGTGGCTGGTGCATGGTTTATTTAAGCGTGGCCTGGCCATGCCCCAATGCCAGAACGTGCTGGTAGCAGCGCTATATTATGCACTTAATAAAGGGTATCAGGAGATTTACCTCTTTGGTGCCGACCACTCCTGGCATGAGGCCATCAGGCTCGACGAAAACAATAACCTGTTGGTAAGCGACACCCACTTTTACGGTAATGAAGATTATGCCATTGGCGCCCGTGAAACATCTTACATGAGCCAGCAGTTTTTTTCGCTTCATAAAGCCTTTTACGGTTATGAGGTACTGGCACGCTATGCCAACGCATTGGGCGTAAAAGTTTTCAATGCCAGCGCCAGAAGCTACGTTGATGTTTTCAGAATAATAAAGGTAAAAGATATAGCCTGATAAAACCGAAAGATTTTAAGCCCCGGAAATTTGATTTCCGGGTTTTTTGTTTATTTTTGAAGCATTGAAAAACTGTGGCTACCCCATGCTCAGGCATCTTTTATGAGAATCTGTCACAGATTATTGAATCTAAACACTAACCTGCCGTTTCAATGCAAAATGCTAAATTAGCCAGTTTGGGCAAGCGTTTGGTTGCCCATCTTATTGACCGCCTCATCATGTTTGTTTTTTTCATTTTGCTGGTTTTCTCCGGCATTATGTTCTTTGGTATGCTGGCTCCATTAAAAAAAGACTATGACAACTACTCAGAAAGCATCAACTCGCCATTAGATATCCTTTTTGCTTTTGGTATTTTAGGTGTGGTTGGTGTTATTTTATTGCTTCCGTTTATTTATGACGCCGTTCTTACGGCTTCCTCTTATCAGGCTACCTTTGGCAAGCGTATCATGCGCATCAAAGTAATCAGAGAAGACGGCGGCAGAATTAACTTCGGCGACTCGTTTTTAAGGGCTATTGTAAAGTATATTACCGCAACCATGTGTTATTTACTGATGATGGTTTGTATGTTCGACAAAAACCAGCAAAACCTGCACGACAGGGCAGTTAAAACACTGGTTGTAGAGGATTAATCATAAGCAAGACCCGATTCTCAGCTACCTGAAAATAGAATTTTGCAGCAAATACGTAAAATATAAGATAATATATTTAGATTTGGTTGTAGCCGACAGTTACCTCAATGAAACCGGGGTAACCCGGATTCCGGCTTTAAATAGTACTTATCTGAACTATAAATCTTTTTTACTATGAAAAACGTACAGTTTGCAGGCTTTGGCAAACGTCTGGTAGCTTATTTGCTTGATGGCTTCATACTCGGTATGGGTCTGTTTTTGCTGCTCATTCCCTTTGGTGGAATCTTTGCCTTTTTAGGCTTTAACGACAGTTTTTATAACAGCGGCGAGGATATATCGCCCGACGATATTGCTTCTCTGGCAGTTGCCGGTATCAGCATATTTGGTATTATTTTGCTGGCCTTAATTGCGCCTATAATTTATGATACCCTCTTTACTGCTTCTTCTAAACAAGGCACACTAGGCATGCAGATAATGCGTATAAAAGTAGTAAAAGAGAATGGCCAGCCGCTTACCATGGGCGACGCCTTTATCAGGGCCCTGGTGAAATTTGTAACGGGGCAGTTTTGCGGTTTGCTGTTTCTGATTTGTTTATTTAATAAAGAAGAACAAAACCTGCACGACCTGGCCGCCCGTACTTTTGTAGTTGAAAGTTAAAACTATGGGTTCTTCATCAGTTAAAATATTGTTGGTGGTATTGGCCGTGGCCGTTACCACCTATTATTTTTTCTATCCTTCCATAAATTTTCTGCCAGACTTACAGTGCCTTTTTCACCGGGCAACGGGCTTATATTGCCTGGGTTGTGGCGGGCAACGGGCATTTCATGCCTTGTTGCACGGCCATTTTGCTGTAGCCGCCCAAAATAACCTGCTTGTTTTTTTAGTAGTGCCATTGGTTGGCCTCAAATTTCTGGAAGAAATAACCGGCAGAAAAACCTTTCCGGAGTTTTTCTACTCACGCCGGTTTTTATTGCCTTTAGTGGTGTTTGTAATAGTTTTTACAGTTCTCAGAAATATCCCCGGCCCCCCATTTCATTATCTGGCTCCTGCTGAGTAATTTTCTTTTTACCGCTGAGTTGCACTGAGTTAAGGCACGGAGTTTCACTGAGTAAGTGAATCGCAGAAAAAGAGATAACGACTAAAATTACCAACCTTAAAACATCATTTTCTGTCTGAGCAAGATTAAAAATCGGGAAATATATTTATGGAAGAAGCAAAAAAACTTTAGATTTTTATTGGCGGACGGCTAGTCTGCGAGTTTAAATGATGAGGGTTTTTGGTTACTTTTTCCGCAAAAAGTAACAACAGAGGAATAAAAAATTCAATAGAGTATAATTGATGAGGACCATCAATAAAAAAAAGTTGTTACCAGTAAAGATAACAACTTTTCGTATCAAAAATAACTTACTACTTCGCATCAACAACGGCAATAGCCACCATATTCACAATCTCTCGTACAGAGCTACCCAATTGCAACACGTGAACCGGTTTTTTCATACCTAAAAGAATCGGCCCGATTTTCTCGATGTTCGCAATTTCTTTTACCAGGTTATAAGCAATGTTGGAAGCCGAAAGATTCGGGAAAATAAGCGTATTAGCACCACCCTCTACCAGGTCGCAGAAAGGATGATTCTCTCTCAGTAAGTCCAGGTCAAACGGTAAGTGAGCCTGCATTTCGCCGTCTACTATCATGGTCGGGTGCTTTTCTTTCAGAATAGACACTGCCTTCTGCATTTTGGCTGCATCTTCGCCGTCGGCACTGCCAAAGTTAGAGTACGTAAGCAAAGCAATACGCGGTTTAATATTAAACTTCTCTACCTCTTTAGCGGCCAGTTCGGTAATTTCTACAATCTCATCAGTAGTCGGGTTGAAGTTGACAGTGGTATCAGCCAGGAACAACGGACCAAAACGGCTCATCAGAATATACATACCTGATACTTTCTTTAAGCCTTCCTGACGACCCACAATCTGCAATGCCGGACGAATCGTTTCCGGATAATTACGGGTCATACCGCCAATCATGGCTTCGGCTTCGCCGGTTTCAACCATCATGGCGCCGTAGTAATTGCGGTTCAGCATTACCATTGTGGCTTCAAACTTATTAAAGCCTTTACGTTTGCGTTTTTCGTAGAACAACTCACCGAATTTCTTGAGGTTTGGCTCCTGCTTGGCAGAGCGCGGGTCTATGATTTCTACCCCGGCAATATCAATGTGGTTTTCTAATACCAGCTGATTAATGCGGTTTTCGTTACCCAGCAAAATAGGTATGGCAATGTTTTCATCTATTACCTGTTGCGCTGCTTTCAATACCGTTAGGTTTTCTGCATCAGCAAAAACCACACGTTTTTTCGGATTCTGTTTGGCCTTTGTGATAATCACCTTGGTAAGTGTGTTATCCTGCCCTAAACGTTTCGATAGTTGGGTATCATAGGCCTCCCAGTCAATAATCGGAAACTTGGCCACGCCTGTATCCATAGCCGCTTTGGCAACTGCCGGTGCAACCGTAGTAAGCAGGCGGGGGTCAACCGGTTTTGGAATGATATACTTTTTGCCAAAAATCAGGTTGTTTTCGCCATAAGCCATATTTACAATATCTGGCACAGGCTTTTTGGCCAGGTCTGCCAGGGCATTTACGGCCGCCAGCTTCATTTCTTCATTAATGATTTTTGAGCGTACGTCCAGCGCACCTCTGAATATATATGGGAACCCCAGCACGTTATTTACCTGATTGGGGTAGTCTGACCGGCCGGTGGCAAAAATAATGTCTTCGCGGGCAGCCATGGCTTCTTCATAAGAAATCTCAGGCGTTGGATTGGCCATAGCAAACACAATACAGTCTTTAGCCATTACCTTCACCATTTCTTGTTTCAGGGTATTACCTTTAGACAAACCAATAAAAACATCTGCGCCGTTCAGGGCGTCAGCCAGTGTGGTTTCAGCAGGCAGGTTATCGTTGGCAAATTCAATCTTTTTGCCATCCAGATTCGTACGGCTGGGGTGAATAAGCCCCTTGCTGTCGAACATGAAAATGTTTTTCTTCTGCGCCCCAAGGCTATTATACAAACGCGTGCATGAAATGGCCGAAGCCCCCGCACCATTGATCACAATCTTTACGTCCTCAAATTTTTTGTTTACCAGTTCCAGTGCATTTTTTAACGCAGCGGCCGAAATAATGGCCGTTCCGTGCTGGTCATCGTGCATTACCGGAATATTCAGCTCGGCTTTCAGCCGTTCTTCAATTTCAAAACACTCAGGGGCCGAAATGTCTTCCAGGTTCACACCACCAAAAGTGGGTTCAAGAATCTTCACGGTTCTTACAAACTCGTCAACATTTTTGGTGTTCAGTTCTATGTCAAATACATCAATATCGGCATATATTTTAAACAAAAGGCCTTTGCCTTCCATTACGGGTTTTCCGGCTTCCGGCCCAATATCACCCAGCCCTAAAACGGCTGTTCCGTTAGATATTACGGCTACCAGGTTTCCCTTGGCGGTATATTTGTAAACATCTTCCGGATTCTCATAAATAGCCATACATGGTTCGGCCACACCCGGCGAATACGCCAGGGTAAGGTCTCTTTGTGTGGCAGTTTCTTTCGATGGAATCACCTCTATTTTGCCCGGACGCCCCTTGGCGTGGTAATGCAAGGCTTCTTCTTTCAGTGTTTTATTAGAACTCATATTTCGAATAAATTTTGATTCTGGCGGCAAAGGTAAGCAATGTTAATTGTTTGATGGAAAGAAAATCGGGTTTTTAGGCCTGATGCCAGGCTGCCGTTTTTCATTTTGTGGCGGACATAGTGGTTTCTACTCATTTATTGTTGATGTTATCGGTTAATATGTCTTCAAATTTATCGATGTTGCTAAACGCCAGATTCATTTTGTTGCGGTCGAACTCATTTTCATTGTTCGATATCCAAACCGTTGCCACACCATTGCCAATAAAGTTGGTAATGGCGCGGGCTTCTGACATGAACCTGTCTACACCCAGCAGCAGAGCCAGCCCTTCTACGGGTATCACCTTAATGGCCGTCAGGGTAGAGGCCAGCACAATAAAGCCGCTGCCCGTTACACCCGCCGCTCCTTTGGAGGTTACCATCAGGATGCCAATGATGGTCAATATCTGCTGAATATCCAGATGCACATTAAATACTTGCGCTAGGAAGATTACGGCCATTGATAAATAAATAGTTGTGCCGTCAAGGTTAAACGAATACCCTGCCGGAACCACCAGCCCCACCACCGATTTTGAACACCCCATTTTTTCGAGCTTCTCCATTAATGAGGGCAAGGCCGCTTCTGATGAAGACGTACCCAGCACAATCAGCAGTTCTTCTCTGATATACTTCAGAAACTTCAACAGGCTTATTTTGTAATGGTTTAGTATAAAATACAGCACCACAAATACAAAGATGGCCATGGTGGTATAAACTGTGGCCATCAGCTTGGCCAGCGGAAGCAGCGTTTTAATACCATACCTGGCAATGGTAAAGGCCATGCCCCCAAATGCCCCGATGGGCGCAAAGAGCATTACCTTATGCAACGCCCAGAAAACTTTTTTTGAAATGGGCGACAAAAAATTAACCACTGCCTGCCTGCCGGAGTAATTGCTCAGCAACACACCCAGCGCAATGGCAACTACCAGTACCTGCAAGGTTACGTTGTCCCAGAAAAATTTTATCCAGCTGAAATGCTCCGCGCTTTGGGTGTATTTAGAGATATCGCCACCCTTAATGTTATCAGTTACCACGCCGTCGCCGGGGCGCAAAATGTTGGCAACAAAAATACCTACTATCAGCGCTATGGTGGTTACCACCTCAAAGTATATCAATGCTTTGGCGCCAACCTTGCCTACTTTCTTCAGGTCGCCCATTGATATAATACCCAATGTAATGGTAAGAAATATAATAGGATTAATGAAGAGTTTCACGGTGCTGATAAAAACACTGCTCATCATCTCACTGAATGTGGTTTTTATTTCAAATTCAGAAACAAAGAGGTTAATTTTTATGCCTTTTTCAAGAATGGGTTTCAGGGCAAAGCCGGGGTTATAATGGCCCAGTAAAACACCACAGATAATGGCAGTTAAAACCCAGAAAGTAAGGTTGGTAAAGAGTTTTTTCATTAGAGTTGTTTTCCGCTTAGAAACATGGTTTCTGTTATGTTTTTTCCTGTGTCGCTATCCAGTATAATTTTCCACTGCCCTTCGGTTTTTCTTAGTACCACTGTAAATTTGCCGTAATAATGATTTATTTTGCCGTCGGCTTCCGTAGACGTTATGTGGTAGAATCCGGTTTCGTAGGCTGTGGTTGCGTTATGGATGCGGTTTTCAAAGCTAAATGCAATACTTTGTTTTCTTTTTTGCTGCTGTTGATAAGCATTGCTTTGCTGATTCCCAAGGGCGTATTCCTGATAGGTAAGAATTTTGCCGGCATCAACCGGTACGCGCACCAGGTCTTTTGCGTGCAAACGCATCAGGTTGTCGGCATTCATATCCTGATACGCTTGAATAAAAGGAAACCACACCTGCTTGTTGATTTCGGTTTCGGTAGCGTTGCTTTGGGCTTTAGCCGAAGAAAAACAGCACATCAGTATACAACTGACCAGGATTTTCATGAATTTTGATGAAAGTTATTTGCAAATCAGGTTATAAAACAAATGTAAGCATTTTTATTTGATTTAGTGAATGAAGGATTGAGTGATTGCAAGCTGATAAATTTTAAAATACTCAAAAAATACATTTTGTAGTTTTTTATCACTCATATCGTTAAATTAAAATCACTAAATCAGCAAACGTTGCCCGCTAAATCAGCGGAACGCCGCCCGCTAAATCACTCATTCACTAAATCACTAAATAGCTAAAGTATATATGCCAAAAGTACGGAAAGAAGAAGAGAAAATTAATTTTCGGCAAAGACTACAATCGCTTCGCAACCTGCCTGTGTTTATAAAAGAAGTTTACCAAACCTCACCTGCATTAACGGTCGGAAATATTGTACTACGGGCCATGCGGTCTGTTATTCCTTTGCTGGTGCTGTACTTGGGCAAATTAATTATTGACGAGGTAATAGTACTAATAAACACGCACGCTACTAATTATCAACACCTCATTCTAATTATATTATCAGAATTCGGCCTTGTAATTATTAGTGATATACTGGCAAGAGGCATTACTCTTACCGATGGCCTGCTGGGTGATATGTTTGCCAACAAAACTTCAATAAAGCTAATGGAGCACGCCGCTTCGCTAGACCTGGCCCAGTTTGAAGACGCCACCTTTTATGATAAACTGGAAAGAGCCCGCCAACAGGTAAACGGACGAACGGCGCTACTATCGCAGACTTTCACGCAGGCGCAGGATCTGGTAACGATGGGCAGCTTAATGGTGGGGCTGGCAGCTTTTAATCCGTGGCTCATTCTGCTTTTATTGGTAGCAGTTATTCCGGCTTTTATGGGTGAGCTGTATTTTAACGCCAAAAGCTATTTTTTACAAAGAGGCTGGACACCCCAGCGACGAACGCTCGATTATTTCAGATACATTGGCGCCAGCGACGACACCGCCAAAGAAATAAAACTCTTTAGTTTGTCTGGCTTTCTGGTCGACAGATACCGCAGCTTGTCGACACAGTATTTTAATGAATCTAAAAAACTGGCTGTCAGCCGGGCTGTGTGGGGTGCGCTGTTGGTAACCATAGGCACAGTGGGGTATTTTTCTGCTTATGGTATTATTGTTTTAGATACCATTAAAGGTGCCATTTCGGTAGGTACACTTACTTTTCTTACAGGCTCGTTCAGGCAGTTGCAGTCTTTTCTTGAAAACTTTCTGAGCCGGTTTAATACTATTTCGCAGGGAGCGCTATATCTGAATGATTTGTTTGATTTCTACCGCATGGAGCCGCACATTGTGTCGCCGGCCAATCCGAGGCCCGTTCCGAATCCTATCAAAGAAGGTTTTGTTTTTGAGAATGTAGGGTTTAAGTATCCGAGGTCTGACAAATGGGCAAACCGACATCTTCATTTTAATTTAAAAGCCGGAGAGAAATTGGCGTTGGTAGGGGAGAACGGCTCTGGTAAAACTACCCTGGTAAAACTGTTAACCCGCCTGTATGACCCTGACGAGGGTAGGATTTTACTGGATGGATATGATTTAAGAGAATATGATCTGGAAGACCTTCGCCGGCAGATAGGAGTAATATTTCAGGACTTCCAGAAGTTTCAGTTTACGGCCGGTGAAAACATAGCCGTAGGTGATATTGAATCTTTAGAAAACAAGCCCGAACTGCAACGTGCCGCCGGACAAAGCCTGGCCGATGCAGTAATTGAAAAACTACCTTTACAATATGACCAGCCACTGGGGCGCAGGTTTGCCAAAGGTATTGAATTGTCGGGAGGCGAATGGCAAAAAGTTGCACTGGCCCGTGCCTACTTGCGAGAAGCCAACGTGGTGATACTGGATGAACCCACAGCAGCCCTGGATGCCCGTTCTGAATTTGAGGTATTTAAACGTTTTGCAGAACTCACCAAGGGCAAAACGGCCGTGCTTATCTCGCACCGCTTCTCAACCGTCCGCATGGCCGACCGCATTCTGGTGCTAGAAAAAGGCCAGATGCTTGAAATAGGCAGCCATGAAGAACTACTAGCTAAAAATGGCAGATATGCCGAGCTGTTTTATCTGCAAGCTGAGGGGTATAGGTAGGATATTGCACTATCTATATCTATCAATTTTAGAATGAAGATAGTAGTAGAATGTATCTCAATTTATATCTTTGTTAAGATTTGAAACTTGCTTGCAAATTTCAAGTAAAAAGAATCAAGATGGAAAAAATAGAAATAAAAGGATACAAATCAATAAAAGAATTATCTCTCCCGCTTCGCCCAATTAATATCTTAATTGGCGCAAATGGAAGCGGTAAAAGTAATTTTCTTTCTTTTTTTGATTTCTTGAAGCATATATATAGGGGAAGCCTGAGAGAGTATGTAGCGCTTAAAGGTATTGACACTTTTTTGCATAAAGGGGATAAGGTGACAAGTGAAATATCAAGTCATTTAGAATTTAAGGGTGCTAAATATACCAATGGTTATTCTTTTACAATAAAAAAAGGAGAGGCTGGTTTTGTTTTTACCAAAGAGGGAATGTGGTATGACAATAATCCTTTTTCAGATAATCCTATAGATATTGCTTCATTAACTGGTGATTCAAAGTTAAGGTTTCAAACAAAACCAAGGGCAACTTATTTAAAGAAGTATTTAGATCAACTTTTCAAATATCACTTTCATGATACTGGTGAAAGTTCACCTTTTAACAAAGAATCTAATATTGATAATGATAAATTCTATCTATATGAGAAGGGTGATAATCTTGCATCTTTTTTATACGACATCTATAGTGAGAATAAGATAGTCTATAATAGGATTATAAAAATTATACAGTCAATTGCTCCTTATTTTCTTGATTTCTTTTTTAGACCTGATTCCAATGGAAATCTAAAATTGAGATGGCAAAGTAAATTTACTTCAACAATTTTTGGCACTAATGATTTGTCAGATGGAACAATAAGGTTTATTGCTTTAACGGTACTTTTCATGCAGCCCAATTTGCCGCAGACAATCATAATTGATGAACCAGAGTTGGGATTACATCCAACTGCCATTGCAAAATTGGCAGGGCTTGTGAAATCTGCTGCTTCTAAAGACTGTCAGGTAATATTGGCAACTCAATCTACTGATTTAATAAGTCATTTTGAGCCGGAAGATATTATTACAGTAGACCAAATAAATGGTGAAAGTATTTTCAAGAGACTAGATTCTGAAACATTGCACTTATGGTTAGAAGATTACACCATTGATGATTTGTGGAAAAGGAATATAATTGAAACAGGCCAACCTAATTTTAGTTAAATCTTATGAAAAGACTAATTATTATTTGCGAAGGCGAAACAGAACAACAATTTTGTCAAACACTTCTTTATACGCATTTTTATTCAAAGGGGAAAATTATTTCCGCCCCAAAAATCAAGCAGTCAAATGGGGGAATTGTTAGTTGGAAGTTTCTTAAAAAGGATATCGAAAACCTTTTAAAATCTGACCCAACATCTTTAATTACAACATTAATTGATTATTATGGATTGGAGGCCAGACATAGTTTTCCAAATTGGCAAATTGCTCAGGCTAAAACTGATGTGAGTAAGAGAATACTTGAGTTAGAGAATGGAATGAAAGAGGATATTGAAGAATCATCCAGTAGAAGATTTATCCCTTACATTCAATTGCATGAATTTGAAGGGCTTTTGTTTAATGATATTAATGTCTTTTCCAATTTTTTTAACGATGAAGAAATAGTTGGAAAAGAAGAATTGAAAAATGTGTTTACCAAGTATGAAAACCCAGAAATGATAAATAATCATTTTGAAACGGCTCCATCAAATCGTTTGAAAAGAATCATTAAAGGATATGATAAGACTTTATACGGGAGTATGTTAGCTGAATATATTGGGCTTGAAAATTTAAGGCGAAAATCCCCAAGATTTAATGCATGGATTACTACTTTAGAAAATCTTTAAACAATTTTTTGATAATAAGGCCTATTTTTCCTCATCCCACAACGCAAAAGCAATCCTCAGTTTGCCGTAGTCATACAACCCTTCCAAGTCCTCAAAGAGTGGTTTCAGAGGGTCGGTTTTTTTGATGTTCAGTCGCATGGCGGCGGCAATTATCTGGTTGTATTCGTAGGCAGGTAATAAATCGTGCAGGTTAATATCATTTCCTTCTTCGTGCAGCTTTACCAAATGGCTCAAAATGGTTGCCTGATTTAGCTTACGTTCCTGAGCAATTTCCTCAACCGACATCCCTTTCTGATACATATCCAGTGTTGCAGCAAACGTAAAACCCTTTACAAGTATGGTTTTACCTTGTTCGGAATGTTCTCTGGCAAAATCGAGTATTTCATTAATAAACGCCTCACCATACTGCCTGAACTTCTGTTCTCCCACGCCCGACACCGTCAGCATCTGTATGCGGTTAATAGGTCTTTTTTGCGCCATATCAGACAGCGTAGCATCAGAAAACACCACAAACGGTGGCAGATTCTGCTCATCGGCCAGTTTTTTGCGTAAGAGCTTCAGTTTGTTAAACAGCGCATCGCGTATAATTTCTTTCTTCGGTTTGTCTTTCGGAGCCTCGGCCTCCAGTCGGGCTTTTTTTACTTCAAAAGGCTCAAATCTTACCAGTTCTACTTTTCTTTCGCCTTTCAGCACCTGCCACGACCGCGCATTCAGTTTCAGGGCGTGCCTTTCGTCGTAGGCAATATCTATAATGCCCGAGTTCAGCAGCTGCGTAATGTAATCGGCCCATTCTTCATATTTCAGTTCTTTGCCTACACCAAAGGTTTTCAGGGTCTGGTAGTTATGCTCAAATATCTGGCGGGTCTGTGCCCCGCGTAGAATCTCAATCAGCAGTCCCATCGCTACTTTCTCTTGCGCACGTGCAATGGCCGATAAGGCCTTCTGAGCAAAAACGGTGGCGTCAAACCTTACGGGTGGGTTCCGGCAAACGTCACAATTACCGCAGTCCTGATGCACTTCTTCATTAAAGTAGCTGAGCAGTACGCGCCTGCGGCAAATTTCTGTTTCGGCATATTGCTTCATGCGGTCCAGCTTTGCCAGTTGCACCTCTTTCATGTCTGGCGGCAGCTCCGACTTCTCAATCATTTCCTTCCGCGTTACAATATCTGCAAAACTGTAAAACAACAGCGTATCAGATGGCATCCCGTCTCGCCCGGCACGGCCAATCTCCTGATAAAAACTCTCCACGTTAGATGGCAGGCTATAATGTATCACAAACCGCACGTTCGACTTATCAATGCCCATTCCAAAGGCTATTGTTGCTACCATTACCTGTATCTCATCTTTAATGAAAGCATCCTGCACCTCCGAGCGCGTTTGCGCATCAACACCGGCATGGTAGTGCATGGCTTTAATTCCCAGTTTGCGCAGTCCTTCGGCCACCTCTTCCGTATTCTTGCGGCTCAGGCAATAAATAATGCCCGGTTCCCCCGGCCGGCTGGCAATAAACTGATGTATCACTTTCAGGCGGTTTCTTCCCGGCGACACCGCGAGGCTCAGGTTGGGGCGGTCAAAAGAGGCAATAAAAGTAGTGGCATCGGCAATGCCCAGTTGTTTCAGAATATCCTTGCGCGTTACCCTGTCGGCCGTAGCAGTAAGGGCAACCATTGGGGTATTGGCAAAGACACTTTTCAATATATGCAATTGGGTATATTCGGGCCTGAAATCATGCCCCCAGGTTGAAACACAATGAGATTCATCAACGGCAATCAGCGAAACTTTCAGGGTCTTTATGTATTCCAGATAATTATTGCTTAGCAGTTTCTCCGGCGAAATATACAGTAATTTCAATGCACCCGAGCGACACTGTATTTCAATTTCCCTTTGTTCGGTGGGCGATAAAGAACTATTAATAAACGCAGCCGGAATACCATTGGCCAGCAATGCCTGCACCTGGTCTTTCATGAGTGCAATAAGCGGAGATATCACCAGGGTTAATCCTTCAAAAACCATAGCAGGTACCTGAAAACAAACCGACTTGCCACCTCCGGTGGGCATCAGCACCAGGCAATCCTGCCCGGCCAGTATGGTATCAATGATTTCAGACTGAAACGGTCGGAAGGAATCGTAGCCAAAATATTTCTTAAGAACCTGTTCTTTAGTCATGAGCACATTTAAATCTTCTATTAAACTTTAAGTGGTTGCGGTAAGAGTCCCTTTCGGGACGAAATATCAGTAGAAACTTTAACCATGTTGATGCTTTTTGAGTCTTATAGAGACGGTATATTTAAATATATCGTCCCTACAGGACTTAGAAAACAATTTAACTAACATAAGCAACTACAGGTATGTTATCCCTAACGGGTGGTGTTTTTGCAACAAAATAATTCATAATTCTGCTATCTCCGCAAATATCTCGTATTTTTACAAAAGAATAAACAACAAACTTGTATTACCGTATGAAAAAAAACATCTTAGCAGTTTTTCTCTTTAGTTCGTGCTCATTTTTATATGCACAAAACCCAAACACCCTCGACAAAGCAAAAATCTACGCAGCTACTATTTCTGCCGACAACCTGAAAAAAGACCTGACCTACATTGCTTCTGATGAACTGGAAGGCCGCGATACCGGCTCGGAAGGACAAAAAAAAGCCGCCGATTACATTGCCAAACGCTTTGCAGACCTCGGCCTGCAACCTGTAGCATCTGACGGCAAAGGCGGCAAAGGCTATTTTCAGCATTTTAATCTATACAAAAAGGGCTGGAAAGACGCCTACATCAAAATAGGCAACAAAAAGAAAGAATTTTTTAAAGATTATTACCCCAATGGCCTTACCAGCATACCGCAGGAAGAATCGGTGCAGGTGGTTTTTGCAGGCTATGGTGTAGAGGCCGGTAATTACAGCGACTACAAAAATATAGACGTAAAAAATAAAGCTGTCGTAATTCTGGAAGGCGAACCCAAAGATGCCGCCGGCAAAAGCTATGTAACAAAAGACGGAGAGAAGTCGGAGTGGGATGACAAAGCCGGCTTCACCAGAAAAACCTCACTGGCGGCCGGCAAAGGTGCCAGAATGCTTTTTGTGGTGTCAGCCTCAGACGAGACCGGATTCAAAAGTCTGGCAGCCGAAAGACGTGTGGTGTTGTCGCGTTTCAACCGCATGAGCATCAGCCAGGCTACAACGCCCGAACAGCCGACCACAAACCCGGTTTTTTATATTTCAAAAGCCATGGCTGCCGAAATGCTTGATATCAAGCCTAAAAAATTTGATAAACTGGTTAATAAAATAGTAACCAGTGGCGTTAGCAGTGCGGGTTCAGTGAAGGAATCGAAGGTATCGGTAAAAGCCGAAAGGGGAGAAGTACCCGTTGAAACCATGAACGTAATGGGCTTTCTGGAAGGAACCGACAAAAAAGATGAAGTGGTGCTGGTAACCGCACATTACGACCACGTGGGTATTCAGGGCGGGCAGATACATAACGGCGCCGATGACGACGGCTCAGGCACCTGTGCAGTTCTTGAACTGGCCAGGGCATTCAGCCAGGCAAAAAAAGACGGCTTCGGGCCTCGCCGCAGTATTTTGTTTATGACAGTAACCGGCGAAGAAAAGGGCCTGTTGGGGTCGCAGTACTATGCCGACAAAGACCCGGTAATTCCGCTGGCTAATACCGTGTGTGACCTGAACATTGACATGATTGGCCGGATAGACAAAGAACACGCCCCGCGTGAAGACTATGTGTATATCATCGGCTCTGATAAATTATCATCAGAATTACATCAAATAAGTGAAGAGGCCAACAATAATTCGGTTAAATTTCAGTTAGATTATACATACAACGATCCCAAAGACCCAAACAGATTTTATTATCGTTCAGATCATTACAACTTCGCCAAGCATAAGATACCCGTTGCTTTCTACTTTACAGGGGTGCATGCAGACTATCATCGCCCGGGTGACGACGTAGAAAAAATCCTTTTTCCTAAATACAGGCAGATTACAGAACTGGTATTTCATACAGCATGGGGTGTGGCGAATCGTGACGAAAGACTGAAAGTTGACAGTAATAAGCCCTGACCGGCCAGTTTTTTTTAAAAAAATAGTATTTTTCTGTGAAAAAAAATCGAGAACGAAAGTTTTAGTTATATGGCAGGAAGCATAATATTTAACTATCTGATAATGAAAAAGTTATGTTTTTAGCCCATACGGAAAATAGATATAATCAATCTTTAAAAAATGCAAAAGTATATTCTGATGATAAAAATTTATAAGGTTTGATATTTTTTGTTTCACCGATTTTGCTTAAACTTGTCCCACGATTGAAAAAGAATATTTAGCAGGTTTTTACAAAATTTTCTATTATTAATATTCTTTGTTTTAAAATTTTAACTTTTATTTACCAAAAAATTCATTGTATCATTTTTTAAAACCCTAAAAATTTCAAAGCTAATGGAAAAAAAGACTACAGCCCCAGCAGCAAAACCAGCAGCCCCTAAGTCTTCAAGTGGTGGATTAAATCCAGCGTTCGTTATCCCAATTTTATTAGTTATCGGTTTTTGTTTGTGGTATTTCATCCTAGGTGACTCAGCCAACTTCTCAGATCCTGAAACTAAACACAAACCAATTACTGCTATGGGTATAGTTTATTCAGGAGGTATCATCGTACCTATCCTGTTAACTTTCATGCTTTCAGTATTGGTATTCTCTATTGAGCGTTTCATTACAATCAACAAAGCTTCTGGTACAGGTGATTTGGACGCCTTCGTTCGTAAAGTACGTTCGTTAGTAGACTCAAACAACATTGCAGAAGCTATCAAAGAGTGTGACAAACAAAAAGGTTCAGTAGGTAACGTTACTAAAACCGCTCTACAAAAGTATAACCAATTGGCCGCTGATACTTCATTATTGAAAGATCAGAAATTGGTTGCACTTCAAAAAGAAGTTGAAGAAGCCACAACACTTGAGCTTCCAATGTTAGAGAAAAACCTTACTATTCTTTCAACACTAGCATCAGTTTCAACCCTTGTAGCCCTATTAGGAACTGTAATCGGTATGATCCGTTCATTCTTTGCTCTTGGTTCTGGTGGTGGTGCCCCTGATGCATCTGCTCTTGCAACTGGTATTGCTGAGGCCTTGATTAACACAGCCTTGGGTATCGGTACATCAGCGATCTCAATCATCATGTATAACTTATTTACCTCAAAAATAGATACGCTTACTTACAAGATTGACGAAATCGGAATGAGCCTTCAGCAAAACTTCGCTGCTCACCACTAAGAAAAGCAGTAAAGTTAACAGTAGTTTAAACTTTTAAATTTTTAAACAAAAGCTATGGCAGCACCGAAACCAGCCAGAAAAAGTCCATCAATGGATATGACTGCGATGTGTGACGTTGCGTTCCTACTCCTTACATTCTTCATCATGACTACCCAGTTCAAAAGTCAGGAGTCTGTAACAGTAGATACGCCTTCATCAGTGTCAGAAATTAAAATTGAGGACAAGGATATGGCTACGATTACCATTGATAAAGACGGCAAATATTATTTTGGCGTTACCAATCCGGTTGACAGATACGCGCTTATTCAGAAAATGAATGAGAAGTATAGCGCCGGCCTTTCGGAATCTGAGCAGGCTAGTTTTACAAAGTTATCTGAAACCGGTGTTTCAATCACTTCATTAAAACAATATCTTGCACTTCCGGACGCACAGAAAGGTCAGGTAAAAATTGCAGGTATTCCAAACGACAGTACAAAAAGTGAGTTGGTTGACTGGGTGAAAACCTATTTGTCAGACATCAACAAGAAAGCGAAACTGGCTGTTCGTGGCGACGTGAAAACGCAGTATCCTGCAATCAAAAAATTGTTTACAGAACTTGGTAAGAACGATATTAACAAATTTCAGTTAATTACCGATTCTGAAACGAAAGAATAGTAAATTTTCGAACCCTTAAATTACCAGATATAAAATGGCAGAAATACAGGAGTCCGGTGGTGGTGGTAAGAAAGGCGATAAGGTACGGTCCAAGAAAGCAGGTGGTAAACCTGATATGACACCGATGGTGGACTTGGGCTTCCTGTTGATTACTTTCTTTATGTATACCACTACATTCGGCAAGCCCAACATGATGAAGCTGAACATGCCTGATAAACCAAAGCCTGATGATCCGCCACCACCAGAGGTAAAGGTAACCAACACCATTACCGTTTTGATGGGGAAAGATGACAGAGTATTTTGGTATCAGAAGCCTCTTCCGGAATTAACCGTAGCAGATATTACCGAAACAGATTACTCTGCCGAAGGTATCAGAAAAGCTGTATTAGTTAAGAAAGCCAATGCGCTTGATGTAAACAAGTTTACTGTTATCATCAAGCCAAGTGATGAAGCTAACTGGAAGAATACTGTAGATATTTTGGACGAAATGGCAATTACGAAGTCAGACCGCTACGCAATTGTTGATTTGGCTCCGAAAGAGAAGGAATTGCTTGACCAAAAGCTGGCAGAACCTAAAAAATAAGTAATCTAAGGAAAAAACAAACAAATCAATGGAAGCAAAAAATGCTAGTAACATCACCTTAGATGAAATTGTATTCGAAGGCCGTAACAAGGAATACGGTGCATATTCACTAAGGAAGAACTACTCAAGATACCTTACCAAAGCTTCTGTTATTGGTATTGGTATATTTGGTGGAGCATTGTTAGCGGCATGGAGTGTTAATAAATTTGGCGGTAATAAAGAAGAAGAACTTCAAACCGTTGAAATTGACCTCTCTAAGTTAAAGGAAGAAAAACAGGAAGAGAAAAAGCCTGATATTCCGCCTCCGCCGCAAGAGCCTGAACCACCAAAGCAGGAGATAGCGCAAATTAAGTTCATTCCGCCTGAACCAAAGGCCGATGAAGAAGTAAAGAACGAAGAACCACCACCAAAAGTGGAAGAGGTTGAAAATAAGGTTATTTCTAACGTGAACAAAGAAGGTGTTGAAACTGAAGAAGTTGCAGCGGCACCTCCACCGGTAGAAGCGCCTAAACCAGCTGAAATCGCTCAACCGAAAGAAGATGAAATCTTCACCACGGTTGAACAACAACCGGAGTTTCCGGGCGGTCTTAAAGAGATGTATACCTTCATTGGTAAAAACCTTAAATATCCGTCTCAAGCTCAAAGAGCCAACGTTTCAGGTAGAGTATTTGCTAAGTTCGTTGTTGAAAAAGACGGACGTATCGGCGACGTACAAGTTCTGAAAGGTATTGGTTTTGGTTGCGACGAAGAGGCAATAAGAGTTATTAAGTCGATGCCAAAATGGAATCCGGGTAAACAAAATGGTCGTAGCGTGCGTGTATTCTTTACCATGCCGATCAATTTCCAACTTGAGTAATAATGGCAGCACGACGTAATTCATCAGATAAGCAGCGTCAGGTATTTCAAAGGGTCTTACAATTGTCAATGGGCTTATTTGCCCTGGTTTACATGGTTTTAGGATACTTTGTAATTAAGTTGAAATGGTTGATGGTGCCGCTTTCAGATACGCTCGCTTATGCAATGGGCGCTTTGTTGATAGCCTATGGTATTTTCAGAGCATACAGAGCCTACCTGTCAATCAAAGACACGATGAATGACTGATTTTTTTCTTTAAAAACATGCCACTTTGTGTAACAGGGTGGCATGTTTTTTTAATTATTTTTTAATAATATTTTGTCTATTATTTTTTTTTCGTTGCCTATATAGTATTTTTACGTTGTTCAAACTTAAACTATAATAGAATTACTACAATGAGGAAGTTAATTCTCTTGGTTATCTGCGCTTTGCTTTTTTTGCGGTGTTCTAAACCCGACAAGCCGGATTTACCAAACGATGGGGAAATAACAATTGCAGCCGACGAATCACTTAAACCTATTATTGATGCCCAGGTTATGGCTTACAATGCACATTATCCGAAAGCCATTTTACATGTCAGATATATGCCCGAGCAAAAGGCAATGTCGTTGATGTTAAGTGATTCAGTTGATATTGCTGTTACAACCCGTGAAGCAACGCAAAATGAGCAGTCTTTTTTTGCATCGAAGAAAATAGCCTACCTGCCTGCAAAAATGGCGCTTGATGGTGTGGCTTTGATTGTTAACCCTGAAAACCCGATTGAAAATATTTCGCTGAAAGAGCTGAAAGATATTTTTGACGGAAAGGCGCATTCAGATTATAAACTGGTTTTTGATAACAGTAATTCAAGCAACCTGAATTACATGATGCAGAAATTACAGATAAAAGATATGAACCGTGCCAATATCTTTGCTGCCAATGGCAATAAAGATGTAATAGAATATATTAAGAAGAATCCAAAGGCTATTGGTATCATTGGTGGTAACTGGATTAGCGACCTTGACGACCAGAACAGCAGGGTTTTTATATCTAGTATTAAGGTGCTTGGGGTTTCGGTTTCAGATAGCCCGGCTGCCGCTGATTATTATAAGCCAACAACTGAATCGCTTCGTGCCAGGAAATATCCGCTTGAAAGACGCGTTTATCTGCACACAATGGATCACTTCGGTTTAACCAAAGCATTTACCCGTTTTTGCTGTGCCCAGATAGGCCAGCTGGTGGTTGAAAAGTCAGGATTAATACCCTATTATGTCTATCCAAAAGGGGTGGTCATCAGCAGAGAACAGCCCAAATAGAACCCTGCCGGTATTTTTTTTGTTTTACAATCAGGGATTCAGACAAATCAGCATTAACAAATTATTAATAAACCTTAAATACAAGATTTTGTCTTAATCATCAATAGCAAAAGATTTAAAAAGTATTGCCCGATATGAACAAATTTTTTTCTGTATCGGAATTGTTTTTTAATTTTGCTTAATGTTTTTTTAATACAAAGAATCGTAAACCTAACTTCAGAGTGAAAATGAACAAGATTTTGAGATCTTTGTCAGTATCAGCAGTTGCGGTGCTGGCGTTGTCGTTCCACACCTTGGCACAAACAGTGCAGGACGGATTGAGAAATTTGGAGGCCGAGCGCTACAACGCTGCAGGAACTATTTTCAATCAACTGGTAAGCTCTGCTCCAACGGCAGAAAATTATTTTTATCAGGGTTACTATTATCTTAACTTGCCTGAGCCAGACCTGGAAAAAGCTAAAGATGCTTTTACTAAAGGAACAGCCGTTGATAAAAGACCTGATCCTCTGAACCGCGTAGGTTTAGGTGCAGTTAAATTATTGTCTGGCGATAAAGCAGGTGCAAAAGCTGACTTTGATTTAATTAAAAAAGATACAAAAAATAAAAACGCTGAAGTTTTATTCAGAATCGGAGATGCGTATGCCATTTCTGATAATCCGAAACTGAACGACCCTGCCGAAGCTGTGTTGAATATTCAGGCTGGTCTTGACCTGCTGAAAGTAAAAAACAACCCTGATTATTACATTGCGCTTGCAAAAGCATTTTTATTGAAAAACGATGGTGGCCCAGCCATGACAGCCCTTGAAAACGCGCTGGGAATGGGCCAGAAAGCAGCTATTATTCACACAGAAATGGGTAGAGTATGGTTTCAGGGTAAAAGTTATCCTTCAGCACAAAAAGAATTTACTGAGGCTATCACTGCTGACCCGGACCATGCACCAGCTTACAGATATTTAGGTAACCTTTATACCGTTTTCGGTAAATATGACCTGGCTGCTAAAAACGCCAAATTGTATCTTGAGAAAAGTGAGGCTTCAGATGCTTCTAAACTTAACTACGTAAAACTGGCGTTTACAGTTAAAGATTATGATGGAGCTACAAACGTATTGAATTCTATCTTCGATAAAATTCAGGACCCTGTTAAATACCGTTTGAGAGGTTATACGCAAGTTGAAAAAGGAGAGTGTGCCGAGGGTATCAAAAATATCCAGGAGTTTTTAAACAAGGCTCCAAAAGATCGCCATCTGCCATCTGATTACGGTACAATCGGTAAAGGTTATATCTGTATTAAAGATGATGCAAACAAAGCTCTGAACGACTCTTTGGGTATCCTGAGCATGCAAAAGGCTATAGAAATGGGCGATACCACTTCAAATTATCTGAACGATATAGCCAATGTTTATAAAGCCGCTAAAAGATGGGATAAACTGGCTCAGACTTTAGAGAAATCAATTGCAGCTTCTAAAAAAGCAGGAGCGCCGGATTATTATAATCTTGCTGACGCCTACATGCGTTCAAAAGAATATGTGAAAGCAGACTCAGCTTTGTCTAAAACAATTGAATTGTATCGTGATACCTGGTTGGTACCTTATATTATCAAAGCACGTGCAAAACAATATGCAAATCCGAACGACTCAACTTTCTCGGCTGCCAAAGTTTATGAAAAATACATTTCATTAGTGCCAGAGGCTGACAAAGTGAAAGATAATACAAAAAGATACCTGGCTGAGGCTTATGGTTATTTAGGTACAAAGGCTCTTTTGCTTGATAAAGACACAACCAAGGCAAAAGAGTACATGAACCTGGTGTTAATCTACGACCCAACCAATCAGCAGGCTATAAAAGTTCTTGAAATTATTAATGGTGGTAATGGTACTGCTGCTCCGGCTGGAACAGCCGCGCCGGCCAACAATAACCCTGCAAATGGGGGTCCGAAAGGATGATGATCTAAAATAAAGTAAAAAAATGAGGCTCGTTTCTGTCAGAAGCGGGCCTCATTTTTTTATCGGTTTCAAATTATTTGCATTGAAAATGTGCATCTTACAAAATTTGATTTTATTTTTGTCGTCCTGCTCTTTACACAAACCTGAAAGGGACAGTTATGACCATTAATTTTATCTATGTTTAATCTTGTAATTTTTGGACCTCCCGGTGCCGGAAAAGGCACACAATCAGCTAAGATTATTAACAAATACAAGCTAGCTCATATTTCAACAGGCGATATGTTCAGAATGCATATCAGCCAGGATACCGAGCTTGGGAAACGTGTAAAGCAGATATTGGCCGACGGATTGCTGGTGCCTGATTCTATCACCATTGATATGCTGGAAGAAGAGGTACAACGTAACCCAGATGCCAGCGGCTTTATTTTTGATGGTTTCCCTCGTACGGTTAATCAGGCCGAAGCGCTTGATAAATTCCTGGAGGGTAAAGGAGAAAAGATAGACCTGGTTTTGCAGCTGGACGTAACAGAGGCAGAAATTAAAAACCGCATTGCCGAAAGAAAGAAGGTAAGCG
This sequence comes from Emticicia sp. 21SJ11W-3, assembly GCF_024138715.1. Lineage (GTDB taxonomy): Bacteria > Bacteroidota > Bacteroidia > Cytophagales > Spirosomataceae > Emticicia > Emticicia fluvialis. The sequence goes on along the minus strand of NZ_CP092074.1, from coordinate 2,783,044 downwards.
GCAGAGCCGATGACGACGAAGATAAATTATTAAAACGCATAGACGAATATTTTACCAAGACTATCCACGTGCTGCCGTTCTATCAGCAACAAGGCAAAGTGGTAAAAGTGAACGGTATTGGTGAAATAGAAGCCATATTCGGTGCCATTTGCGAAGCAATTGACTCCGCAATGGTTCATTGAAAACCATTTAGTGAGTGAGAGAATCGGTGATTTTACTGTCGCCGTTGCACAGATTAACTCGTTTTAATCAGGCAGTTACTCATTCACTAAATCATACAATTGTTCAAACGACCCAAAGATTATGACAAGTAATTTTATTGATTATGTGAAAATAAATTGCCGCTCGGGCAATGGTGGGGCTGGGTCTAAACATTTTAGAAGAGAAAAGCATGTACCTAATGGCGGGCCGGACGGCGGAGACGGCGGTCGCGGTGGCCATATTGTTCTTAGAGGAAATGCCCAGCACTGGACACTCCTGCACCTGAAATACCGTAAGCACATAAAGGCTGAACACGGCGTAGCAGGTGAAGGTGGCAGAAGAGCCGGTGCCCAGGGTAAAGATGAAATCATAGAGGTGCCATTAGGCACCGTAGCCAGAGATGCCGAAACCGGTGAAATACTAGGTGAGGTAACACAAGACGGCGAAAAAATTGTTTTGCTGGCAGGTGGCCGGGGTGGTTTAGGAAATTACCATTTCAGAAACTCAACCAATCAGGCGCCTGAATATGCCCAGCCCGGTGAAGAAGGTGAAGAGTTATGGATAATACTAGAACTGAAAGTGCTGGCCGATGTAGGTCTGGTGGGTTTCCCTAATGCCGGTAAGTCAACACTTTTGTCTGTTGTTTCTGCTGCGAAGCCCGAAATTGCCGATTATCCCTTTACTACCATTGTGCCTAATCTGGGTGTGGTGTCATACAGAGATTACAGGTCTTTTATTATGGCAGATATCCCCGGTATTATAGAAGGCGCCTCAGAGGGCAAAGGTCTTGGCCTGCGTTTTTTGCGGCACATTGAGCGTAACTCGATTTTGCTGTTTCTTGTAGCCGCCGATAGCGAAAACCCCCTGAAAGAGTATAAAACACTTCTGAAAGAAATAAAACTGTATAACCCCGAACTGCTCGACAAAAAACGTATTCTGGGTATATCTAAATCTGAGTTGATAGACGACAAACAATTGGCCAAAATCAGGAAGAAAATACCGCTTGATTTACCTTATGTGTTTTTCTCTTCTCTGGCTAACCAGGGAATCGACGAGCTAAAAGATTTAATCTGGCAAAATCTGAACGAAGAATAAGTTTCTTCTGCCAGTAATATAAAAAGAGTAGTTTTTTCCTGAATTGGCAAAAGCTTTTTTAAGATTAAAGCATTGCGGTGTGCCCTTAAAATTTTAGACCCCAGAGGCGCTTGCTATTTAATTTAACCATGAAGAAAGTACTTGTAATTTTATTTTTGTTTGTAAATTCAAGTGTTTTGGCACAACTCCAGATTACTTTTCCGATGAGCCGTGCTGTTTTTCAAAGAAACAGTTCTGGCGGAGGGGTTATTCCTGTTGCAGGTTCTTTTCAGTCGAAACTCGACAGGGTAGACGTACGCGTTTTAGCCATCAATGGTGGCGCGTCTACTGATTGGGCTACCATAAACATTAATCCTAATACCGGCACTTTTAATGGCGGCATTTCTGCGTGGGGTGGCTGGTATCAGCTTGAAGTACGAGGCATTAAAAATCAACAGATTGTAACAACCGCCGTTTTAGATAAAGTTGGGGTAGGTGAGGTATTTGTAATTGCCGGGCAGTCTAATGCCATGGGTTACGCAGGTTTCGGCAATCCCCCGGCTACTGATGACCGCGTCAATGTGGTTACAAATTACTACTCTTTCGGCCAGATACCTGAAGTTCCTTATCCTGTCATTGGTCATCTCGACGAAAATACAAAAATAGCTCCCTTAGGGGGCAGTTCATGGTGTTGGGGCAGGCTGGGCGACCTGCTTACTTCTAAACTGGGTGTGCCTGTGTTATTTTTTAATACGGCCATGGAGTCAATGAGTGTTGAATCATGGCAGGTAAGTGCCGACGGCGGAAGAGGCTATGATTATTACTCTGGCAATTATGCATTACCGGGTTACCCATACGACAACCTTCGTAAATCGCTTTACAATTACGTAAATATGTTTGGTGCCAGGGCGGTATTATGGCATCAGGGTGAAACCGACAGCGATAAAGGTACTGCTTTTGACGTTTACCGTAATACCCTTCAATACCTGATTCAGCGCAGCAGAACAGATAGCGGAAAAAACCTTAGCTGGGTTGTCAGTAAGGTGTCACGCACTAAAGATAGGCCAACTTCTCCAACAATTTTATCTGCACAGGAAGCAGTTATTGTTAATTACAGCAACGTATTCAGAGGCCCCGAAACCGATGGCATTACTACCAGAGTTGACGGCGTCCATTTTTTCGGGCAGGGATTAATTGACCTTGCCAATGCCTGGAATGATAAACTGAATACTGATTTTTTTAGCCGGTCAACCCCGGTTCAGGCTTCTGCGCAGGTAAATTTCAGTGTAAACTGCAATGTGCAGAATACCGGTGCGCCGCTTAATATAAGTATGCAGGATGGCTACACCAATTATAAATGGACCAACGGTTCTATTGACCTCAACAATAACCGGAATATAGCTGTTGGTAATGGTTTTTTAAGAGGCAAGGCAACTGATGCGCTGGGTAATGTATATTATACCCAGGGAATTAATTATTCAGGTGAATTGATACCCGGTAGGCCGTTGATTATACCCGAAAGCGCCACCAGTTTTTGTGATGGAGGCGCGGTGAGGCTATCAACTAATGTTGACGAAGACTTCTACTGGTCAACTGGGGTAAATACCAAATCTATTGTTGCAAATAGCGCAGGCTCATTTACAGTAACTAAATTTAATTTTCTGGGCTGTAGTGCGGTATCTGAAGCCACCAATATTACGGTGTTTCCGAACCCCGAGGCCAGAATTATAGCCGAGGGACCTACCACATTTTGTCAGGATAAAACCGTTACGCTTCGTTCTGCTGTAGCAAATGGCAATTTGTGGAGTACGGGTCAAAATACACCAAGTATAACGATTGGTAATTCAGGCGACTACACCCTGAAAGTTAAAAACGAATTCGGTTGTGAAACTACCTCAAGCAAACTAACGGTAACGGTTAACCCAAAACCGGCGAAACCTTTTCTGACAGCCAGCGGGCCGACAGTTTTTTGCGCTGATGCCAGCGTAACACTTACTTCTGATGTCCGTGAAGGCATTCAATGGAGCACCGGGGCATCCTGGTACGAAATTATTGTGAACCAGACAGGTAATTATTCTGTAACTGCCACTAACACTTTTGGATGCCAGCAGGTATCTGAACCTGTGGCTGTTCAGGTAAATCCTCTACCGGCAAAGCCAACCATTTTTGCAAGTGGCCCTACTACTTTTTGCGAGGGCTCAAGTGTAATCCTTACGTCATCAACCAGTGTTAATGGTTATATATGGAATAATTCTGCCGCAGCACAAACCGTTAATACCTCTACTTCAGGCGTGTTTTCTGTTAAAACCAGAAATGAAAACGGTTGCATCTCTCCGGCTTCTGACGAGGTACAGGTTGATGTAAAACCTAACGCTCAGGCTATTACGGTTACGAAGTCGGGGCCTTATTCACTGGAAGCCCTGCCCACAGGCACAGTTGATTCACAATTTGAATGGGTCAAGGATGGCATAAGGTTATCAGACACCGGAAAAATAATCAAAGGCAGGTCGTCAGGTAATTATACCGTAAGGGGCTCAATAAGTTATATCGTTAATACAGGGGCATCGTTAAAATGTTACTCTCCGTATTCGGCTCCTTTGTATTATGTAATAGACCCGGCTGATAACGGTACTATTGTTTTTCCGAATCCCGTGGTTGACGGACTCATGAATATTGAAACACTGAAAGACTATACCAACGTTAATGTTACTTTTTTTGATATGAAAGGCAATAACGCTTTGGCTTTTTATATTGGTAATTTAAATACACGCCAAACCCTGAACCTGAAAAACCTGGCAAAAGGTTTATATGTGGTAAGAATTGCAAGCAAAGATTACCAGATATTCAAGCGTGTTATTGTTGAATAACGGCCATGTGCCTTATGTTTGTTTTAGCCATCATTAAATGCCATAAACAATAAGGGAAGTGTACGGTTTTTATTCAAAAAGTGTATAAATATGAGTATAAATCTATTTTAACCTGACTTTTATGCTGCATAAGAAATGGCTCGCTGTTATCTTCTGTATTTTTACACTTAGCGCTTACTCGCAAATTCAGATTAATTTTCCGGTTTCAAGAATTGTTTTTCAACGAAACAATAATAATGTAGCTACCGTAAATATTAACGGCAGTTACCTCAATTTCCTTGACCGGATTGAGGCAAGGGCGATTCCGGTAAAACAGGGGCAAGGCAAAGAACTGGGCTGGAGCCCCATCAGTAATACCTTAACCACCGGTATTTTTAATGGGTCTCTAGAGCTGAGCGGCGGTTGGTATAACCTTGAAATACGAGGCATTCTGAATAATCAGGTAGTGGCTAACGCTACCATAGAAAAAATAGGTGTTGGCGAAGTATTTATAGTGGCGGGTCAATCAAATGCTCAGGGAGACGCCAAATTTGCAGGTGGCGATATCGGTGCTACCGACGACCGCGTGTCAACCATTGACTTCTATCAGAATTTTCTGGACGAGACCATTCTTCCTTTCAGGTTTACTCAAATGGGTAATGCAACCCGCATGGCTCCATATAATTATGTTCCCTGGTTTTGGGGCAGGCTGGGTGATAAACTCGCCCAGAGGCTCAATGTGCCTGTTTTGTTTTATGGTGCCGCTCTGGGCGGTATAGGTGCCAACGCCTGGCAGCGGTCTGCTAATGGAGAAGACCTCACTAAAGAGCTGCCTACTTTTATTGCAGTACCAGGCATGCCTTATCGTGCCATGAAAGCCGCCTTGCAATATTATGTACCGCGCACTGGTGTACGTGCCGTGTTGTGGCAGCAAGGTGAAAGCGACGAATCTACGCCATCTGAAAAATACCTTGAGTATATGAAGACCGTTATTGAAACCAGCAGGAAAGATAGCGGCAAAGAAGACCTGGCATGGGTAATGGCAAGGTCGTCGCGCAATCCCGTTGAGCAGCCAAATGTTATTAATGGACAGAATATGATTATTGTTCAGGTGCCTCATGTTTTCCCCGGGCCTTTTACAGACCAGATAGTGGGCACAGACTACCGGGCAGACGGTATCCATTTCCATAAAGAAGGCCTGAATATGGCAGCTGAATACTGGAATAATGCCCTTGATAACAGAATCCTGGCCAGCTCAAGCCCATTACCCGCCCGCGCCTCTGTTGCGCTCAATGTTATTTGTAATGACAACGACCAGAATGGTAAATTTAAAATTGAAGTGGCTGGCAATTACAGTAAGTACCTCTGGAGCAACGGCAGCACTGCTCAATCAATTGCAGTAAATAGCGGCAGTTATTCGGTTCAGGTGCATGATGCCGCCGGGAATATGTATTTTTCTCAGCCGGTTAATATTGCCGAACAGAACACGGTTACAAAACCGGTTGTTTCGGTTATGGGGCCGGCTATATTCTGCGACTCCGACAGCATCGTTCTGAAATCTTCTTCCTTAACTGGCAATGTCTGGAACAATAGTAAAACCGGTCAGAATCTGATTATCAGAAACAGCGGTACGTATTTTGTTACCAGTTATAGCATTAACGGCTGCAAGGCTGTGTCAGACCCCGTTATCATAGAGGCCAAGCAGGGGCCACCCAAGCCGGTTATCAGTGCCAGCGGCGCTATTACTTTTTGCGAAGGAGGAAATGTGAATCTGACGGCCCCGCAAAGCCTTGAATATGTGTGGAGCAATAAAACCAAAGCCCGCAGCATTAATGTAAACACCTCTGGTGTTTTTTATGTGCAGGTAAAAGATGAAACCGGCTGTTATTCTCAGCCATCAGACGAGGTAGAAGTTATTGTAAGAGAAAGCCCGCCCGAAACATCTATAGCACAAACGGGGCCTTATGTATTAGCTACCACCAATCAGGGGCGTTTCGGCTCTGTTTTTGAATGGACCCGCGACGGCGTAAAGCTATCTGATTCGCAAAGTTTCATCAGGGTAGGGCAGTCGGGCGCGTATACCGTAAAAGAGTCTGTCATTTATTCATTTGCCAATCGCCCGTCTCTGACTTGCTCGTCGCCTGTTTCCAAGGAGTTCAATTTTGTTTTTGAGCCATCAGATAACTTTGCCAAGGTTTTTCCGAACCCCGTTTCTGATAATCTGCTGAATATTGAATCTTTTTATACATTAAAAGACGTTCGGGTTCAGTTTTATGACACCAAAGGAGGCATTGTAAGAGATTTTTATGTGGGCGAGCTTAACCCCAGGCAAACCTTAAGCCTGGCGGGTATACCCAAAGGGCTGTACCAGGTAATTGTAAAAAACAACGAATACAAAATAATCAAGCGGGTTTTGGTTCAATAAAAGCCTTAAAAGCAGGCCTTCGTAATACATGAATGATTGTAAAACAAATGCCGCCTGCATACAGGCAGTGCCGGGCTACGGAAGATTAAAAAAAAGTTTTCATAAAATACTGAAAGGGTTGAAGATTCAACCCTTTTTTATTTTGTTTCTAAACTTTACGTTAGTAATTTTGAAACGCAATTTATTTGTACCTTTACATACGAATTAATCGTTACTAATATAGGGTCGTAAATCCCGGGCCCTGTGTTACTGATACTATTACAGTTATTATGAAAGAATACTTGCCTTCAGATTTTCTCCCGATTTTGGTGCAGTTAATCGCTGCCGTTGGATTTATAGTTTTTACCATGATTGTTACCCACTCAATCGGCCCGAAAAGACACAGCGTTAAAAAAGACGACCCTTTCGAGTGCGGTATTGAATCAAAGGGTGACGCCCGAACTCCCATTTCAATCAAGTACTTTCTGATCGCCATTCTGTTTGTGCTGTTTGATGTTGAAATTATTTTCATGTACCCCTGGGCGGTCAACTTCATGAAACTCGGCTGGTTTGGTTTTGTTGAAATGATAATGTTTTTGGGTTTGTTAATGACCGGTTTTTATTACATCATAAAAAAAGGTGTTTTAACCTGGGAAAAAGATTAAGCGAGCGTAGGTCGGGCTGGTGGTCCGACACTTTTATTTTGCAGCGTGCAGGTGTGAATGATAAGTTGGTTCTGTTATTGACCAGTTCAATAGAATCAGATTTATGGCTCACTTACCCCATCGCTAAATTACTCAATAATTAATATAATGTTTGGGCTTAAGTTTTATTTTGAGTCTTTAAACACCTACCAGATATATGAGTTCAGTTAAAATGGTGGAAGCACCGGAAGGATTTGAAGGAGCAGGATTTTTTGCTACCTCGCTAGATAAAGTAATTGGTATGGCGCGTAGCTATTCTCTATGGCCGCTTCCTTTTGCCACATCTTGTTGTGGTATTGAGTTTATGGCAACCATGGGGTCTCACTATGATATTTCTCGCTTTGGCTCTGAAAGACCCAGTTTTTCTCCGCGTCAGGCAGACCTGTTAATGGTGATGGGCACAATAGCTAAAAAGATGGGCCCTGTTGTAAAACAGGTGTACCTGCAAATGGCAGAGCCCCGCTGGGTAATTGCCGTGGGTGCCTGCGCATCAAGTGGTGGTATTTTTGATACCTACTCGGTATTGCAAGGTATAGACCGCATTATACCGGTTGATGTGTACGTACCCGGCTGCCCTCCGCGCCCGGAACAGATTCTTGACGGTTTGATGCAGATACAGGAGCTGGCCAGAAATGAGTCGTTGCGCCGCAGAAATACCCCTGAATACTCAGCTTTGTTAGAGTCTTATAATATACAGTAGAGCATTTAGCGAATGAGTGTGTGATTATTTGATTTTTAATAATTTACTAATCACTCATTTACAAAACCACTAAATCACTAAATAGCCTCAACCATTAATAGAATTACATGTTAAGTAATCAACAAATTGCAGAAGATTTATTAGCTCATTTTGGTGAGAATGTAAAGAATTTTGAAGAGCCTCATGGGCTTCTCACCTTTACTACCAATCGCCAGAATATTATCAATCTGCTGGTTTATCTTAATAAGCACGAAACTTTCCGTTTCCGTTTTCTGACCGACATCTGCGGCATTCACTTACCTGACAGCAAGGGCGAAGAGTTTGGCGTAATTTACCATGTTCATAGTCTTGAAAACAACGTGCGCATCCGTATCAAGGTGTTTCTGTCGGCTGACGATATCCACATCCCTACGGCAACTACCCTTTATGCAACGGCAAACTGGCTTGAAAGAGAAACGTATGATTTCTACGGTATTATCTTCGACGGCCACCCGAATCTGAAGCGTATTTTGAATATTGAAGAAATGGATTACTTCCCGATGCGGAAAGAATATCCTTTGGAAGATGCTACCCGAAACGACAAGATTGATGCGCTTTTCGGCAGATAATATAAATTTTACCAATGGGTCAGACTGTTTTACTATAGCCGGCTTAATTGAAAATTGAATACAATGGCAGAAGAACTGATTATCCCAAAAAACACTACTGATGCGTTGGCTCTTAACAGGCCGATTGTTGAAGATACAGAATATACTACGCTTAATCTGGGGCCTACCCACCCTGCAACACACGGTATCTTTCAGAACGTGTTGAAAATGGACGGTGAGAAAATTGTATCAGGAGAACAAACCGTCGGGTATATCCACCGGGCTTTTGAGAAAATCGCCGAACGCCGCCCTTTCTATCAGATTACCACCCTCACCGACCGCATGAACTACTGTTCGTCTCCCATCAATAACATGGGCTGGCACATGACGGTTGAAAAACTGCTGGGTGTAGAGGTTCCTAAGCGTGCGCAATACATCAGGGTAATTATGATGGAGCTGGCCCGTATTGCCGACCACCTGATATGTAACTCTATTCTTGGGGTAGATACCGGCGCCTATTCAGGCTTCTTGTACCTGTTTCAGGAAAGAGAGAAAATATACGAAATCTACGAAGAAATGTGTGGTGCCCGCCTTACTACCAATATGGGTCGTATCGGCGGCATGGAGCGTGATTTATCTCCAACTGCATTGAATAAAATCAAGCAATTGATTTATACCGACCTGCCAAAAACACTGGCTGAGTTTGAAAAGCTATTCAATAGAAACAGAATATTTATCGACAGGGTAGTGAACGTAGGCCCGATAACGGCTGAACGCGCCCTTGAATATGGCTTTACCGGCCCTAACCTGCGTGCTGCCGGTGTTGATTACGACGTTCGTGTAATGGAGCCTTATTCATCATACCAGGACTTCGAGTTTGATATTCCGGTTGGCCATAACGGCGATACTTACGACCGCTTCATGGTTAGGAATCAGGAAATGTGGGAGAGTATGAAGATTATCAGACAGGCGCTTGAAAACCTGCCCGAAGGCCCATACTATGCCAATGAAGACCATTACTACCTGCCACCTAAACAAGAAGTTTACCGCAGCATGGAGGCACTTATCTATCACTTCAAGATTGTGATGGGTGAGATTGATGCCCCCGTTGGTGAGGTTTATCATGCAGTTGAAGGCGGAAACGGAGAGTTAGGATTTTATCTGGTAAGCGATGGCGGCCGTGCTCCTTATCGTTTGCACTTCCGTCGCCCTTGTTTTATTTATTACCAGGCCTACCCTGAAATGTGTAAAGGTGTTTCCATTTCAGATGCCATCGCAATTATGAGTAGCCTTAACGTAATTGCCGGAGAACTAGACGCCTAAAATTTGATTACCTAAAATGACTGAAATTAAAAATACAGTAGCTTTTACACCTGAACGCCTGGCCAAAGCCCAGGAAATGATAGCCCGGTATCCTGAAGGAAAGCAGAAGTCGGCATTGATGCCTATTATGCACCTGGCGCAGGAGCAATTTGCCTGGATGAGTCAGGATGTAATGGATTACGTGGCTTCTTTATTGAACATTACACCGGTTGAGGTGTATGAGGTGGCCACTTTTTATACCATGTTCCACCTTGAGCCGGTTGGTAAGCACGTTATAGAGTATTGCCGCACAGGCCCTTGCGTGTTGATGGGCGGTGAAGAAGTGTATGCGCATCTGACCCAGAAGCTGGGCGTGAAGAAAGGACAAACAACCGCCGACGGCCTGTTTACGCTCAAAGAAGTGGAGTGTCTGGCTGCTTGTGGCTGGGGGCCTTGTTTCCAGATTCGTGAAAAATACTACATGCATCTTACCAAAGATAAAGTTGACGAGATAATTGAAGAATTATCTAAATAAAATAAGGCTGTTTTCAGCCCTGTTCATTAACAGAAGAATTTGATTTTTTAACAGAGTATCATGAAGATATTAACCGAACATATTAACACCCCGGGTATTGACACTTTTGATGTTTATCGCAGTAAAGGTGGCTATACGGCTGTTGAGAAGGCGCTAAAGAAAATGACCCCCGATGAAGTGGTGGAAGAAGTAAAGAAATCGGGTGTGCGTGGTCGTGGTGGTGCGGGTTTCCCAATGGGTATGAAGTGGTCTTTTCTGGCAAAGCCAGAGGGTGTGCCTCGTTATCTGGTTTGTAATGCTGATGAGTCAGAGCCGGGTACATTCAAAGACCATTACCTGATGAAGAACCTGCCTCATCTGTTGATTGAGGGTATGATTATTTCAAGTTATGCTTTGGGTGCCAATAAGTCTTTCATTTATGTGCGGGGCGAGTTAATGTACGTGATTCGCATTCTTGAAAAAGCCATTGAAGAAGCAAAAGCTAAAGGCTTTTTAGGAAAAAACATATTAGGAAGCGGTTATGATTTAGAACTGGTAGTGCACCCGGGTGGTGGCGCTTATATTTGTGGAGAAGAAACCGCCTTGCTTGAGTCGTTGGAAGGTAAAAGAGGAAACCCCAGAAACAAGCCGCCTTTCCCTGCCGTTAAGGGTCTTTACCAATGCCCTACGGTTGTAAACAACGTTGAGTCTATTGCCACAACCTCGTGGATTATCAATAACGGCGGTGAAGCATACGCCACTTACGGTATCGGTAAAAGTACAGGTACTAAATTGATTTCTGCTTCCGGGCATATCAATAAGCCTGGAGTGTACGAAATCAACCTGGGTTTGTCATGTGATGAATTCCTGAACTCAGACGAGTACTGCGGTGGTGTTCGTAAAGGCCATACGCTGAAAGCAGTTGTGGCAGGGGGTTCGTCAGTACCAATCGTACCGGGGCATCTGTTTCTTAAAACCGCTAACGGTGAAGACCGCCTGATGAGCTACGAGTCGTTGTCAGACGGTGGATTTGCAACCGGAACCATGTTGGGTTCTGGTGGTTTCATTGTGTTTGACGAAACAGCCTGTATTGTACGCAATACCTGGAACTTTGCCCGTTTTTATGAGCATGAATCATGCGGCCAATGCTCTCCTTGCCGCGAAGGTACCGGCTGGATGCAAAAAGTGCTGAACCGCATTGAACACGGAAAAGGCTCTATGCATGATATTGACCTGCTGGTTGATATATCGAAGAAAATAGAAGGTAATACGATTTGTCCGTTGGGTGACGCCGCCGCATGGCCGGTGGCCTCGGCTATCCGCCATTTCCGCGACGAATTTGAGTGGCATGTAAAACACCCGATAGAGGCCACAAAACCCGGTGCAGTATATATGAAAGAAAGCGTGTTGGTTTAAGCATCTTGTTTTTTATTTACGAAATTTGATTTTATGGAAAATACAGCCCCTCAATTATTTAAAGTAACCATTGATGGTGTGGAAGTAGAAGTGCCACCGGGAACAACCATTTTACAGGCAGCCCGTAAAATTGGTCCTGAAGTTGCTCCTCCGGCTATGTGTTATTATGAGCCTCTGAAGGGCTCGGGTGGTAAATGCCGTGCCTGTCTTGTAAAAGTAACAGCCGGTTCAGCCAAAGACCCGCGCCCAATGCCTAAGCTGGTGGCTTCTTGTATTACACCTATTCAGGATGGAATGGTGGTTGAAAACTACACCAATGCACAGGTAGTAGATGCAAGAAAATCGGTGGTTGAGTTTCTGTTAATCAATCACCCGCTTGATTGCCCCATTTGTGACCAGGCTGGTGAATGCCACCTGCAGGACTTCTCTTATGAGCATGGTGTAGGGAACACCCGCTACGAAGAAGACCGCCGGACTTTTGAAAAAGAAGACCTGGGCCCATATATTCAGCTGCACATGACACGCTGTATCTTGTGCTACCGTTGTGTTTATACCGCCGATCAGATTACTGATAATCGCGTACATGGCGTAATGAACAGAGGCGACCACGCAGAGATATCAACCTATATCGGTAAAGCTATTGATAACGATTTCTCAGGAAACGTTATTGATGTATGCCCCGTAGGCGCCCTGACCGATAAAACGTATCGTTTCAAAAACCGTGTGTGGTTCTCTAAACCGGTTGATGCACACTGCGACTGTGAGAAATGTAGCGGTAAAGTACAGTTATGGTATCGTGGCGATGAGGTGATTCGTGTAACAGCACGCAAAAACGAGTGGGGAGAAGTGAAAGAGTTTATCTGCAACACCTGCCGTTTTGAAAGAAAACAAACCAGCCAGTGGACAATCGAAGGCCCAACCAAAGTAGCGCGTGCGTCGGTTATTTCGGCCAATAAATATGGAGCCAATCTGGTTAAAAAACCTGATTTCGCATTGAAACTGGCTGAGTCTCAATACAAAAAAATTGATGATAAACGTGAGTATCTGCACGAAATGAGTGAAATTGAGCAGTCAGCAGATTTCAAAGCGCTGATGGCAAAGGATGAAAAATATTTTGGGCATAAGTAATTAACAAACTATGAACGGTTTTATTCAATGGGCAAACGAAACAATGTTTCTTTGGAAAGCCCTCATAATTTTAGTGATTTTTGCAATTACGTTGGGTATTGCCGCTTATTCTACCTGGGCTGAGCGTAAAGTAGCCGGATATATTCAGGACAGACCCGGCCCTAACCGTGCCGGATGGGGTGGTTTGTTGCAACCATTGGCCGATGCTGGTAAAATGTTCTTTAAAGAAGATTTTATTCCGGCGCAGGCAGATAAATGGTTGTTTATTCTGGGCCCTTGTTTGTCTATGTTCACAGCCTTGATGTCAAGTGCAGTAGTACCTTTCGGAAATTCTTTTCTGATTGACGGTAAATTTGTAGCAGTACAGGCCATTGAAATTAACATCGGTATTCTTTATGTATTTGGTGTGGTTTCTTTAGGTGTTTATGGTGTAATGATAGGCGGTTGGGCATCTAACAATAAGTTCTCATTATTAGGTGCCATCCGTGCAGCATCACAAAATATCAGTTATGAGCTGGCAATGGGTATGTCAATCATCGCTATTCTGATGCTTACCGGCTCTTTGTCAATTCGTACCATTGTTGAGCAGCAACATGGTTTCAACTGGAATTTCTTTTATCAGCCATTGGGTTGTTTAATATTTATTGTTTGTGCTTTTGCCGAGTGTAACCGTACACCATTCGACTTGCCTGAGTGTGAAACCGAGCTGGTTGGTGGCTACCATACGGAATATAGCTCAATGAAACTGGGTTTCTATCTGTTTGCGGAGTATATTAATATGTTTGCTTCTTCGGCGGTAACTGCCTGTTTGTTCTTTGGCGGATACAATTATCCGGGTATGGACTACGTTCAAAATGCTTTAATAGGCTGGTTTGGTCAAACAGTAGGTTATAATGTGGCTACTTTCATTGGTATTGGCAGCATGTTTGTGAAAATTCTTTTCGGAATCTTCTTCTTCATGTGGGTACGCTGGACACTCCCTCGTTTCCGTTACGACCAACTAATGAATCTGGGCTGGAAAGGCCTGATACCTTTAGCAGTAGCTAATCTTGTAATTACAGCAGTAGCCATGCTTTCAGGTTACAGATTGGTAGGAATCTGGGTTGGTTTGGCTGTAATGATTCTGATCATCTCTGCTTTCTGGGCCTTACGTCCGCGAAAGAAAGAGGCAATTTTAGGTGCTTAAAAAGTCAGGGTGTTATTACATACCTGCATTGAAATACTAACATTATGCAATTAACTAATAGAGCTAAAAAAACAGATAAGACCGAGCTGAGTTTGTTTGAACGCAGCTACTTACCATCTTTAGCGGCAGGTTTAGGAATTACCATCCGTCACTTTTTCATGAAGAAGCCGACCATCCAGTATCCTGAACAAAAAAGATACCTGGGTCCGGTTTTTCGCGGGCATCATATTCTGAAAAGAGATAACGAAGGTCGCGAGCGTTGCACTGCCTGTGGTTTGTGTGCAGTGGCTTGCCCGGCTGAAGCCATTTCAATGGTGGCTCAGGAGAGAAAGAAAGGCGAGGAGCATCTGTATAGAGAAGAGAAATATGCAGCGGTTTATGAGATAAACATGTTGCGTTGTATTTTCTGCGGGCTTTGCGAAGAGGCCTGTCCGAAACAAGCCATTTACTTGCGTCATGACAAATTTGTGCCGGTATTTACCGAGCGTGAAGACGTAGTTTTTGGTAAAGACAAACTGGTGGAAGACCCTAACGAACGCTACCACCGTGATGCCTGGACAAAAGAAGACGCAATGAAACTTTGGAAAAACGCTTAATTCTATCGAGAAAATACTGATATGGAATTTTTTAAAAACTTATTACATCTGCCTCCTATCTATTACACATTTGCAATTCTTTCGATACTCACCCTCTTCGGGGCGTTGGGTACCGTTATGTCGCGCAACCCTGTGCATAGTGTAATTTATCTGATTGTAACCTTCTTTTCGCTTTCAGCGCACTATATTTTGTTAAATGCACAGTTTCTTGCTGCTGTAAACATTATAGTTTATGCGGGAGCTATCATGGTATTGTTTTTGTTTGTTATCATGTTCCTGAACCTGAGAACAGAAAATGAGGAAATGAAAAAACAAAAAACCATTTATGCCGCTGTTGTTACGGCTGTAATTCTGGGTGGTATAATAATTATTTTCTTGCGCAGAGCAGACCGCGAACCGGTTAACCCGTTAACCTATAATTCACAAACTGGTATGGTAGAGATTTTGGGTAGAACGCTTTATGGAGAATACCTTTTACCATTTGAATTGATTTCGGTGCTATTTCTGGTTGCTATGGCAGGAGCCGTAATGCTTGGAAAACGCGAAGCGGGCGAAAGACATTTCTAAGACTCTTATTGAAATCAAAATAAAGGGATAGGAATCCCCGATATTGAAAAAAACCTTTCCCGACCGGGAAAGGTTTTTTTTGTTTGTAGAGCCGCAATGCTTGCGGCTCAGCGTAGAACAAGTTTAATGATTAAAATGGGTTTCCAATTATAATACCTGACTAATCAATTTATTGTGCACAAATGCCCCTGAAGCCGCAAGCATTGAGATATTTCATTAATTCAAGGATTTAACAGATTGTTTTTATGTATTTTCCCATCATAAATCAATTCATTGTACACAAATGACCCTGAAGCCGCAAGCATTGCGGCTCTACGAAATTCGAATTGATTTCGGTGCTATTTCTGGTTGCTATGGCTGGAGCCGTAATGCTTGGAAAACGCGAAGCAGGCGAAAGACATTTCTAAGACTCTTATTGAAATCAAAATAAAGGGATAGGAATCCCCAATATTGAAAAATCCTTTCCCAACCTGGAAAGGATTTTTTGTTTGTTGAGGCTGTCCAAAAAGGGGCAGCTTCTTTTTTTGGTTTAGATAGGAATGATTCGGGTTTTACTAAGCGGCGTAGCGATATTTTATCTGGTAAGATTCAAAAAGTACATAAATAGTCCTATTTTGAGCGGTAGATACTGAATTTTGTTGATTTTCTTGTTCAGACAGGCGTTTTGCTGCCCACTTTCTCAGATTATGCCCGATAGCCATCAGGCCAAACTCAATACCTACCTTCTGAAGACCCCTTAAAGTAAATCTTGAGAACTTGTTATTACTTTTCATCTGTCCGAAGACAGCTTCTACCTCTATGGGTCTTTTACTTCGGTGTTTAAGCCCTTCTTCTGAGAGTAACCAAGCCCTTGCCTTTGCTTTCAGTTCATTAAGTCTGGGATTGACCTCTATTCTTCGGTTGACTTTACTTTTATGGCACATCCCTCTTAAGGGGCATCCATCGCATCGCTTGGCCTGATAATACCTGACACCGGACTCATAGCCATTGCTGCTTGTCCTTTTACCTTGGCCGACACATACCATTCTTTGACCCATTGGACATACATAAAAGTCTAAGGCTTTGTTGTAATACAGATTCTGAACCAAAAATGGATTGTTCTTCTGTGAACGTTTCTGCTCTTTATGAAAGTAATTGTACTTCACATACGCTGTTATTGCTTTCTCTTCAAGCCACTCATAGTTCTGTTCACTACCATAACCTGCATCGGCCACTACCTCTGTACTTTGCTTGCCATATTGCTCCTGAAAACCCTCCAGGTGGTGGGTAAGTGTGGTGGTATCTCCTGCTGTCTGATGGATGCTATAATGGGTAATAAACTGGTTCTCGGTACTAATCTGACTATTATAGGCTGGTTTGAGTTGACCATTCTGCATATGGTCATCTTTGAGTCGCATGAATGTGGCCTCTTCATCGGTCTTGCTATAACTATTCCTGTCTCCTAGTGTTTCCAACTGCTGTTCATACTTCTCTAAGCGGGGCAAGTGTTCATCTTGCAGTTGCTTTATTTGCTTTTGCGTCTGTTTAGTACTACCCTTTTGTTTACTATTCAACTCTGCAAGCTTGTTCTTAAGTTCGGTGCTGTCTATGGGTTTGGGGGTCTCTATTCTATTTAGCTCGCCCTGGTCTTGCTTAATCTGTGATTCTATCTCTGATAAGACAGACTGGATTTTGCCTTCCAGTTTAGCTTTATTCTTCTCTACTGACCCTTTCCATACAAAACTGTAGCGGCCAGAGGCGGACTCTATTTTCGTACCATCCACATACTGCAAATCCAAACTCACATATTGCAATTCATGAAGCATTCGTACTACTGCTGCAAACAGGCTTTGAATATGGCCTTTTAAGCGTTTACCCCGAAAGTAGTTAATAGTCCGGTAATCAGGAGTGCTGTTACCCGACAACCACATCAAGTGAATGTTCTCCTGTAAGGCTTTCTCTATTTTACGGCAGGAATAAATATTCGAAAGGTAGCTGTAGAATAATACTTTCAGGAGCATCCGGGGATGGTAGCTGCTGGTTCCCCCTCCTTTGTATTGGGAAACAAGCATGCTTATATCCAGTCCGTCAACTACTTCGTTCACGAGGCGAACCGGGTGATTCTGTGGTATTCTCGAAAATATATCTTCCGGAAAAAGACTTAATTTATTGGCCGGTAACGATTTAAAATGTATCTTCATCTTCTCTTTGTGTTGCACCTCTAAGATAACACTTTTTAGAGGAACAAAGAAAAATCCCCGCGTCTTTTTTGACCGGGGATTCCTATTTTTTAGACCTTTTTAGACAGCCTCAGGGGTATGTCCACACCATGAATTAATTGCAACGGATAATAATTGTAAATCCTTATTACTAATTAACCTTGTTCTACTATGAGCCACAAACATTGCACCTTTACGAAAATTGATTATATCCTTCTATTGCTTAATCTGTTTTCAAACTCTTCATCGGGTTTACTAATGCGGCTTTGATAGCCTGATAACTCACTGTTAATATTGCAACCAATGCAGCCAGTCCGCCAGCCAGTACAAAAACCCACCATGATAAACTAACCTTATAGGCGAAGTCCTGTAACCATTGCGACATACTGTAACCGGCAATGGGAGAGGCGATGACAATGGCAATTAATATTAATTTGAGATAATTGCTCAATAACAACCCTACAATGCTGGTAACAGAGGCACCCAATACTTTGCGGACACCTATTTCTTTGGTACGCTGATAAGTGGTAAAAGCCGCCAAACCAAACAGACCCAGACAGGCAATGAATATGGCAAGCCCGGCACAGACACTGAATATCTGACCGATTCTATGTTCAGCATCATACATGCTATTGAACCTGTCGTTTAAGAATGAATAGGCAAACGGGTTTTCTGTTTCAGCTTTCCATAGTTTTTCTATATTGCTCAGCAAGGTGGGCAAGTCATTAGTCTTGATTCGTAAAGCCAGCTGATTGTTGTCGCCACCATAGAACATCACCAATGGGGCAATGCGCTGGCGCATGTTTTCAAAATGGAAATCTTTTACTACACCTACAATGGTATAAGTATGCTTGCTTCCTTTAGTACCGTCGCCAACAGTAGAAATCTGCTTTCCAATTGGGTTTTTGAAACCATAAACCCTCACAGCCGCTTCGTTTAGCAATACTGCTGAGCTGTCTGTGGCCAATTCTTTCGAGAAATTCCTTCCAAGTGCCAACTGCATACCCAGTGTCGGTAGATAATCTTCATTGATAAAATAACTTTTGGTCCGGTGAATGCCCGTTTGCGTGCCATTCTGTATTACAATACCATCAACACTCTGGCTGGAATGACCCGCAGGCATAAATCCGGCCGATGAGACCTTTGTAACCTGTGCCATTTTTGCCAGATTTTCTTTAAATACTTTTACCTTACCGCCCAGCACCTCAGTATCATGTAAAACCAGAACCTGCTCTTTGTTGAAGCCTAGTTTCTTGGTCTGCATAAAACTGAGTTGCTGGCGGGCAATAATGGTAGCAATTATAAGACCGATTGATACCACAAACTGGCCGGTAACCAATGTATCGCGTAGCCAACCACTACGAAGATTGGCCTGCATTTTCCCTTTCAGTACCGCAACAGGCTTAAACGCCGAAAGTACAAAGGCCGGATAAAACCCTGCTAATACGCCAATCAGCAGGCATGCAAGTATGGTTACACCCAGCATAGGTATATTGAACACATCAATAACCGTAAACTGCTTACCTGTTAAGCTGTTAAAACCGGGTAGCAATAGGAGTACCATTACAATTGCCAATACCATTGAAAGCAGCGTAAGCAGCACCGATTCAGTCAGAAATTGTCCAATGAGCTGTTTTTGCACCGAGCCAAGCACTTTTCTGATACCTACTTCTTTGGAACGCCCGGCAGACCCTGCCGTTGAAAGGTTCATGAAGTTGATACAGGCTAGCAGCAATATAAAGGCAGCTATCGCAGTAAAAATGTAAACATATTTGATATTGCTGTTGGTGTCGAGCTCATCATCCAGATCTGAATGCAGGTGGATACTGGTAACAGGTTGAAAGCTAAACCCAAAGCGATTACCGTTTTTATTGAATTCCGACATAGTAATACCGAAAAACTCTTTTATTTCGGCGTTAACGTACTTATTAACCAAACGGTCTGATTGCACGGCCAGCTGCTCTTGAGTATAACCTTCTCTTAAGCGCAGATAGGTATGAGCACCGCTGGCCATCCATTTGGTACCGGCATTAACAGATTTAACCGACCCGAACATATCAAAGTGGAAATGGGTATTAGAGGGTAGGTCTTTACAGATACCCGTAATACGGAATACTCCCAAATGCCCGATAGACAAGGTTTTACCGATAGGGTCAGTAAATCCGAAGTATTTCTTTGCCTTTGATTCACTCAGCACCAGCGTTTTAGGTTCAATCAGTACCGTACCCGCATTGCCTTTTATGATAGGAAGCGCAAAAAAAGAAAAGAAGTTAGAATCTACAAAGGCGATGTTTTCTTCTTTAAAAACTTCGGTGCCATGCTTTACCAGAAAAGCGCCGTCGTCGCGCAGGCGGGTAAAAGCTTCAATCCCTGAGTAGTCTCGCATCAGGGCAGGCCCGGCCGGTTCGCTGGCGTAGGCCAGCCGGATATCTTTTTTATCCACCCGCGCATCAATAATCATCCGGTAGATTCTGTCGGCATGGGCGTGGTAGCGGTCGTAGCTAAGTTCGTGTTTTACAAAAAGCACAATTAGCAGGCAGGTGGCTAACCCTACGGCCAGCCCAACTATGTTAATGGAGGTAAAGGCTTTGTGTCGCCATAGATTTCTGAACGCAACGGTGAGATAATTTGAGAGCATGTCGATAAAGCGGGGGTTAGAATCTGTTTTGTAATAGCTGTTTAAATGCACTTCCTTTTTTCGTTTAAAAAAGAAAGGTGTAAGGCAGTTCAACACTGCCCAAAGGTATTCTCGGCGGGCACGGGTAATACCTGCTGTTTCTACACGTTTGTAAAAGTTTTCATGTAAATCTCCCTGCACGTATTCAAGCAGGTGAGGAGCCACAAACCATTCCAGTAGTTTGTCAGCCCACGAAGGTGGCTGAGGTGTATCCCTTTGCTTTTTCATATCCGGGCTTAAAGTGAATCGGTGGATAAACCCAAAGAACTTAATTTGCTTTGAGGGATTGTCTGCCAGAGTTGCGAACGCATCTGCTGAACTTCCAAAAGGGCCTGTCCTCCCGATGCGGTTAGGGCAAAAAGTCGCTTGCGGCGGCCACCGCGTTCAGCCGTTGCCCCTCCAACAGAAGAAACCAGAAAGCCTTTTTCTTCCAACCGGTATAGGGTAGTATGCACGGCACCGATGGTGAAGTCTCGCCCGGTAAGTTCCTGCAACTGTTCCATTACAGGTACACCGTACACCGATTCACTACTTGCAGCTACTACCAGTAGCACTAGCTCTTCCAATTCACCCAGAATCGTCTTTTTCATAATCTGTTTATGCGCTTTTATTAGATACTATTTTGTAAATCAAATGATGCAAAAATTAATCGATTAGCTTTATAAAAATGTGATGACTGATTATATACTATATTGTAAATCAAATACAATGCCAATTGCAAAATTGATTGTTTTAGGTATGATTTGCGTGTTTTACGAAAATACAGGTGTCCGGAAACGGACAATTGCCTATACAAAACCGGACAGGAATACGATAATAGTTAGGCTTTTTAAGCCGGGATTTTAACGAGGAGCAAATAAAAAATCGGTACCCATTGCTGAAGTACCGATTTACATATTTACTGAATAGGCGTTTGTTTCAGAATTTATTCATTTACCGGAATCACAATCATTTTCTTCTTATTAAACGCATCTGCAAATTGTTGACGGGTTTGTTTTTTTCTGAAAACATAGCGATACACCCAAAGGATAGAAGCCGTCGGGATAATATCTGTAAACGGAATAATCTCTTCAACAAACCCGAATGCCGCCCCGAAAGTAGTACGATGTACCGCGTAAATCAGCCCTGATATAACGGGTGCCAGCAGCAGGTCGAAACCTTCGCCTAAAGCCGGTATCAGATAGGTAGACATCCCCAGTGCATCAATGGCAAGGCTGGCCAGCAGGTCAAATCTTTGTTTTTCAGCAAACTTTGCTTCAAGTTCTTTATCAGTTCTTTTCATTTCTGTCGCATTTGGTACTTTAATCATTTAAACGTAAAATGTCTTAAAAAGTGTCGTGGCTGTTAATAATTTTTTATGAATGGTTTTGTTTGCCAGAAAATTGACTATTTTTAAGGCATTGTCGGTAAAGAACCGATGATTGACAGAAACGGGTAAATAAGCATTGAGGATTATGACCAATTTTATAGCCAATATTGTAAACGTTTTTGATGGAACGGTAGCGTTCGGAGAATTAACGGTTGAAAACCGACGGATTCAGCAAATAAAAATTCTGGGTGAAGAGAAAACCGGTGAACCCTATATTTTACCCGGGTTGGTAGATGCGCATATACATGTAGAGAGTTCTATGCTTACCCCGGCGCAGTTTGCCCGGCTGGCGGTGGTACATGGAACGGTCGGGACGGTGTCTGACCCGCACGAAATTGCCAATGTGCTGGGTATAGCCGGTGTAAAATACATGATAGAAGACGGCCGCAAAGTGCCTTTTAAATTTTGTTTTGGTGCGCCGTCATGCGTACCTGCTACTACTTTTGAAACAGCAGGGGCAGAAGTAACCGTTGACGACATTACCGAGCTGTTTGGTTATAAGGAAATCGGGTATCTGGCTGAAATGATGAATTTCCCCGGGGTGCTGAACGATGACCCAGCTGTAATGAAAAAACTGGCTGTTGCCAAGGCATTTAACAAACCCATTGACGGTCATGCGCCTGGTTTAAGGGGGGCGTCGGCCAAGAAGTACATTGAAGCAGGCATTGAAACCGACCATGAGTGTTTCACGAAAGCTGAGGCCTTGGATAAGTTGAAGATGGGAATGAAAATTCTGATTCGGGAAGGCAGCGCTGCCAAAAATTTTGAAGAACTTATTTCGTTGGCAGACACCTGGCATGCAGCTATGATGTTTTGCTCTGACGACAAGCACCCTGATAATCTGGTAGAAGGCCATATCAACCAGCTGATAAAAAGGGCAGTTGCCAAAGGCATTGATAAATTTAAGGTGTTGCGAATGGCCACCATTAATCCGGTGTTGCATTACCGTATGAATATAGGTTTGCTGCGTGAAGGCGACTGGGCTGATTTTATAAAGGTGGATAATCTGGATAATTTTGAAATACTGGAAACTTATATTGATGGTGAAAAAGTTGCCGAAAACGGAAAATCGCTGATTGAAAACATCAGAAGTGAGGTGGTTAATAATTTTAATTGTGCACCTCTTAAACCGGCGCAAATAACCGTAAAGGCACCATCAGCAGGAAGTCTTCTGAGGGTAATACAAGCCATTGACGGCCAGTTGATTACCCGCGAAGAATTGGTAAACCCCTTCATACTTGACGGAAACGTGGTGGCAGATACAGCAAGAGATATTCTGAAAATGGTGGTTTACAACCGGTATTCAGATGCCCCTCCGGCCGTGGCATTTATCGGTAATTTTGGCCTGAAAGAAGGCGCAATAGCCTCATCAGTAGCCCATGATTCGCATAATATTGTGGCTATTGGTGTTGAAGACGAGGCCATCTGTGATGCCGTAAATCTGATTGTGAGAGAACAGGGTGGGGTGTCGGCCGTTAGCAGTAATCAAAAAGGCGTATTGGCTTTACCTGTGGCAGGCCTGATGAGCAATGAAGACGGTTATCAGGTGGCCGAAGATTACACAAGGTTAGATAAATTTACAAAAGAGGTACTCAAAAGTACGCTTACGTCTCCCTTTATGAGTCTGTCTTTTATGGCCTTGTTAGTAATACCTTCTTTGAAGCTAAGCGACTTAGGCTTGTTTGATGGTACTAATTTTAAATTTACTGAGTTGTTTCATGCGGAGTGACTTAACTGTTTTTTACCACGGAGTGACCCTAAGTTGCACACAGAGTTGCACGAAGTATGTTTTAACTCAGTGCTACTCCGTATTTCAACTTGGTGAAACTTCGTGGTGAAATAATACATAGCAAATGAGCCTTTCAACAAACAGAAAGAAAACGTTGCCTGCTCAATCGAAATTTCTAAAACGGTAATTTGCCTAAATCAACATTGCCACCGGTTAGTATAATACCCACGCGCTTGTTAGCAAAACGTTCTTTGTGTTTCAGTAATGCGGCAAAAGGCACTGCGGCCGAGGGTTCAATCACTATTTTCAGTTGCTCCCAAATCAGGCGCATGGCTTCCACAATTTCATCATCATTTACAATGATGATATCCTTCACATATTTTCTGATTATCTCCAGCGTTTTATCTCCCAGATTAGTCAGTAAGCCATCAGCAATGGTTTTTATATACGGGGCTTTCTCTATTTTCCCAGACCTGAACGAAAGCACCGCATCGGCTGCACCTTCAGGTTCTCCGGCTATTACCTCAGCATCAGGCTGCAGGTAATGCACTGCCAGGGCAGTACCGCTGAGCAATCCACCACCACCTACGGGGGCCATCACCACATCCAGCAAACCCGCCTGTTCTATCAGTTCAACCGTAGCGGTGGCCTGCCCGGCTATTACATCATAGTTATTAAAAGGATGAACAAATGTTGCCCCTTTTTCATCAATTATCTTCTGTACTGCACTTTCGCGGGCTTCAAGCGTTGGTTCGCATTCAATTATCTCAGCTCCCAGATATTTTACTCCGTTTTTCTTGATATCCGGTGCATTGCTTGGCATTACAATATAGGCCCTGGTACCTACAGCTTTGGCTGCCAGTGCAATGGCCTGTGCATGGTTGCCTGACGAGTGCGTGGTAATACCCTTTTGCTGCTCTTCCTTGCTAAGCCTAAGTACGGCATTCATGCCTCCACGGGCTTTGAACGCGCCAATTTTCTGCAGGTTTTCGCACTTAAAGAATACATGGCAACCAGCCAGCTCATTGATAAACTCAGAGCTCAGCACTGGTGTGTGCCGTATGTATGATCTTATTTTTTCGTGTGATTCTTTGATGTCGTCAAACGTAGGTATATGGTTCATTGGCTTTTGGCTGGTTTATCTGTAATAAAATATGTAGTCGGTAGCAGGTAAGGGTGATACATGGCCTTTCAGGAGTTGTACTACCTGCCCTCTGTGATAGGCAGTGTGCAATGCCAGATGTGTCAGGATATCGCTGGCAGAACTGGTAAACACTGCACCCAGCGAATTACGATAGGTTACCAGACGGTTAAAATCTACAGTTTCCAGCAAGGCATTCAAATCATTAAAATTGGCTGTCAGTAAATCTTTAAGTTGCTCTTTTTTGTATAACTCCCACACTTTGGTAGCTGAGCTGACACCTTGTAAACGTTCAATCCAGATTCTCTGCGCCGAAACCATGTGCGAAAGTAACTCAATAGCCCTGGCAGGGGGCTGTTCAACCTGTAAATAAGAAGCAAGCACTTCTGCATTAGCCCAATGCTCATGCTCAAAAAGTCTTAGAAAGTAAGCCTTCATATAATTGCTAATGGTATATAGCTCATATCGAGCCTCTTTATAGGTAACATCTGCATTATAAACCCAGCGATGCAAATATTATTTACTGCGAAGATAATACTTAAGCGCTTATTGAGGCAATAATGAAGCGTTTATTCAATTAGCCATAAAAAAACCGAAGGCCGGGCCTTCGGTTTCTGGATAGTATCTCAATTAAACAGGTTAAAATCTTAGCTGGCTTTCAGGTTTCCTTCAAATACCCTGATGGCAGGACCGGTGAGGTACACATTCTGAAAGCCTTCGTCAAACGACACCTGAAGATTTCCGCCGTTGGTTCGTACTTTAATAGGGCTGGGCATACCATGCTTCATGTGAGCCGATAACGCACAAGCCGTTACACCTGTACCGCATGAATAGGTCTCGTCTTCTACACCCCGTTCATAAGTGCGTACATATATTGTTTCGCTGTCAATTACTTCTACAAAGTTTACATTGGTGCCGCCGCGTTTCACCCAATCATCAGCATATCTTACTTTTTTGCCTTCTGCTACCACATCATAATGGTGGATGTCGCCCACGTAACGCACATAATGCGGCGAGCCGGTATTCATGAAATCATAATTTTCATGATGCTCAATGCTGCGTACTTCACCCATTTTTAACGATATGTCGGTGCTGTTTGCTTTGGCTTCATGTTCGCCATCAACGGCTATAAAGGTAGTGCTGCCACTAAAAATACCCAGGTCTTCGGCAAATCTTACGGTGCAACGCCCGCCATTGCCACACATGCTGCCTTCTCTGCCATCAGCGTTGAAGTACACCATTCTGAAATCATAGTCCGGGTCGTTTTCTAACAGAATAAGACCGTCGGCACCAATTCCGAACCTCCGGTGGCATAAATGCTCAATATAGGGCTGCTCAACCGGAAACTGTCCGTCGCGGTTATCAATCATTACAAAATCGTTACCGGTACCCTGGTACTTATAAAAACTGCCTGTATATTTCTGGTTGCTCATAACACGTCAACAAATAAATATCTAAGTTAATTCTTTTGTTTGGTTCTTTCTTTTACTGCTTCAAAATTCAAAGATACGCAGCCCTGCCATACGGAAAAATCAATTCGCTTTGGTGGTGCGCTTTAGGGTACCACGTTATTTTCGTCATGTAACCCTAATGATTCTCTATTTTTACCGGTTTTTAGGCACAAAAAAAGCCGCTTCAAAGAAGCGACCTTTTCCCATACAAAATTATGAAAAAGCTATTACTTTTATCTTTAGACATCTCAAACTGCCGAAAGTTTAACCGGCAGCCGGATATACATTATTTCTTTAATTCTTTAATACGGGCAGCTTTACCTTGTTTTCCACGTAGGAAGAACAATCTTGCGCGGCGTACTTTACCGAAGCGCACTACCTCAATTTTATCAATGCTTGGTGAAAGGATAGGGAAAATTCTTTCTACACCTACACCGTTTGAAATTTTACGTACTGTAAAAGTTTCACCATTTGTACCAGCGTTACGACGCTGAATAACCATACCTGTGTAAACCTGTATACGTTCTTTGTTACCCTCTTTAATTTTCACGTGAACGTTTACTGTGTCACCGGCTTTAAACTCGGGTTGGTTGTCTCTTTTGGTAGCAAATTCTGCTTCAACCAATTTAATCAAATCCATTGTTTTATTATTTACCTGATTATTAATTTACTCGCTTAGTGAAGCGGCTGAATCGTACAAACCCAGCATTCTCCTAACCGGAGTGCAAAATTAACAAATCTTACTGTAAAATCCAAAAAACGAACAGATTTTTCATTTTTTGCCTTTGTTGATGCTAATATAGTGAATTTTTTTTCTCAGGTAAATAGTCAACAAAAAAAAATATAATTTTTTTTCAATTTCGTATAAATATATTCGTTACCTGCTATTCTTTGTCTTTTACTTTGCCCCAACCCATGGTGGCTACCATCCAGTCTGGCAATGGTTTTTGTGTTTTTCTGGTTTTCAGATTCAGATACCAGCCTATTTTTTTCAGAATAGGTACCCGGTGTGTTTCTACAAACTCAATAAGTGTGCCATCGGGGTCTTCCAGATAGGTAAATCGGCCACCGGCCTCGCCCATATCAAAGGTATCGCTGCTGTCAACCGTAAACGGAAAACCATTTCCGGCGCAAAATTCTTTCAGTCCGTCCATATCCAGTGTATCAAAACACAGGTGAATAAAACCCAGGTCTCCCCAGCTACGGCCTGCAAAAATGGTTCTTGGTTTTACATCTGCATCCAGTGCCTGCACCAGTTCTATTTCAACATTGCCCAGCAACCGGCTGAACGCCCCGCGGTTTTGCATACTTTTACGCAAAAGTACCCGTCTGAAACGTGCATTGCCTTTGCCCAGGGTTTCAAAGTCATTGAAACTACCGGTTTTGTCATAAACCACTTCGTTGATACCCAGCGTATCTTTATAGAGTTTCAGCGCTTTGTCAATGTCGCTCACACCAATAATCACGCCCAAAACGCCACCCGTATTACTCTCTTTAGGCTTAAACCACGAGCCATCAGGCACTATCTGCAATTGGTTTCCGTAGGGGTCCTGCAACCAGCTGTGTTCTTTGCCTTCCAGCGAAAGTTCTACTTTTAAACTATGCCTGCCCGCAAATTGTTTTACATTCTGGCATTTAATTTTCAGGGCAAAGATACCGTAGTCGCCTAATTCCGGGGTAAATTCGGCCGCCAAAGGTGCCGGACGATTCGACTGCCAGATTTCCGCTCCGCCACCACCGGCCATGTTAAGGGCCAGAATGGCACGGCGTTGCCTTACTACCCCGTTGGTGTGCGGTGTCATTAATTTAGCCTCTGCTACATCATCAAAAAGCGGCACATTCAGCCCGAGTGTTCTGTTATACCAGCGAAAAGCCTCGCCTGCATCTTTAACGCCAATCCCGACCTGCTGAATGCCACTGATAAATTCTGACATAATACTATATGTATGGTTTAAAAAAGTGTTTCTTGTTTTTGCACCACGAATAACCTCTTTTTTAGGCAAAAATCAAAATCGGGGCGATTTTTATTGGGCAAAAGGGCAAAATGAAAATAGCCTTCCGGTATGAAGGCTATTGTTCTGGTTGGTGGATTACTGGTTGGATTTAGAAATTTTGTGGGCGTATTAATCTTTCTCAACATGGCTGCTGCCCGATGTATTAGAACTAACAACCGGGTTGCCGCGGTAACGAACCTTACTGGCTCCGCTGGCACTTACGCGCAGATTGTTGCTTACCGTAACTTTTGCCGAGCTTGCCCCTGATACATCCAGGTTAGCTTTCTCAATGTCGGCATCAAAAGCATACAGTTTAGATGCCCCCGATATCTCGGCTTCCAGATTTTTGCCGTTGCCCTCAATAATCAGGTCTGACGCGCCCGACAAGTCTATGTCATAGCCTTTAGCCTGGGTTACAAAAGTAGCCTTTGACGCACCCGACAAATCAATGTACAGTTGGTCCAGGTTATTAAAACCCTTTACATAAGCATTTACTGCACCAGAGAAATCGGTCTCTTTCAGGTCTGGCATTTCAATTTCTACCTCCATGCGGTAGCGTTTTGCCCGCCATTTAGAAAAATACATTTTCAGCTGCCCGCCACTTACGCGCACAACCAGGTCGTCTATGTCGCGGCGGTCGCCTTTTACAAAAATTCTGTAATTGGCGCTTTGCTTTACCTCAACCTGAAAACCATCGCCCATTTCAAGCTTATCAAAACCACTCAGGTTAAAGTGCTTGTCTTCCGGATGCCGCGGTTCCAGACCAGACTCAATAATTTCACACGAACTCAGTCCAAATGCCATCAATAGAGTGGCTAACAAGTAATAAACGGTTAGTTTTTTCATAATTATTATTTTTTTGTTTTTGAATCCATGACAAACCAGCCTTCCGTTACCCCCATTGCTTATGCTGAAATTCTTTGTTTTTTTTTACGGCAGCACGCCATAAAAAAATTTTACTTTAGTAAGTAGGGGTAAAACGCTGGTGGGTTGTCATATACACAGACCGTTCATCAAATTGATTTTTTAATCTTTCAACAGAAACCGCTATGTTTGCATAAAATTTAAACTTTATTCGGTGCAGTTAACAGAGCAGGAAATAGTTGGCGCAATAAGGCAGGGAAATGAACGTATTTTCGAAGTAGTTTTTCGGAAATACTATCAGAGCCTTTGTAATTATGCCAACTCTATACTGAAAGAGATGGAAGAGGCCGAAGAAATTGTGCAGAATTTGTTTTCAGGCTTGTGGGAAAAACGAAGCGACCTGGAAATTAACATTTCGCTGAAATCTTATTTATACAGGGCAGTGCATAACCACTGCCTGAACCGGATAAAACACCTGAAGATTCGCGAAGAGTATCAGGAGTACGCCACCAGTTATTATGAGAGTTCGTATGAGTCGGTTGGGCAGACAGTGATGAAAAACGAACTTGAACAACGCATACACGAAGCCATTGAAAAATTGCCCGAACAATGCAGGGTGATTTTTAAGCTGAGCCGGTTTGAAGAACTGAAGTACCATGAAATAGCCGACCAACTGGGGCTTTCGCCCAAAACGGTTGAGAACCAGGTAGGCAAGGCGCTGAAAATTTTAAGAACCGAACTGGCCGAGTACCTGCCACTCTTGATTTTACAGATAGACGGCATAGTAAAGCTGAACATAGAATATTGGTACCTATAAGAAGAATACGCTAAACTTGAATACGAATCGTTCAGATAACCACGAAGACCTTTTAGGCAAATATCTGGCACAGGAAACTGATGCCCATGAAGATGCTTTGATTGAAAAGTGGCTGGAGGAGAATGATGCACATCAGAAAGAGCTAAACGACTACACTTTTATATGGGATAAGGCTGACCTGCTGAAAGAGCAGAATACCCAACCCGTTGATACCGATGCCGCCTGGCTGAAAGTAAAAGCAAGGATGGATACCACACCCAAGGCAAAAGTAATTGACTTTAAACCTGCACCTAAACCCAAAAGATTTTTTAGCCTGGGTATTGCTGCCAGTATTCTGGTAGTGCTAACAGCAGGGTTGCTAGCTTATTTTTTCAGCAACCCCCAACCGGAAATGCTGGCCCTTACCACCACAGGCAACACGCTGCAACAAACGTTGCCAGACGGCTCTGTGGTTTTTCTGAACAATAACACCTCTATTGTTTATCCTGAAAATTTTGAGGGCGACACCCGCGAGATAACCCTGAAAGGCGAAGCTTTTTTTGACATAAAAAGAAACGAAAGCAAGCCATTTGTGATTCATGCCAATGGGTCCGACATCCGCGTGCTGGGTACGTCGTTCAATGTGAAAGCCTATAATAAAAATGTAGAGGTGAGTGTTGAAACCGGGAAAGTTGAGTTTAAAAACAAAAAGAAGGCCGCACTGCTGGTGGCAGGCGAAAAAGCTACTTTTGAAAACGATACAATTAAAAAACTCAGTGCCGATAAAAACGCTTTTGCTTATAAAACCAAAGTATTTGTATTTGAAAACCAAAGCCTTGAAGAAATAGCGAAAGCGCTGGCCGATGGCTACCATACAAATATTGTATTGACTAACAACCGCATTAAAACCTGCAGGCTCACTACCCGTTTCAACAACGAGTCGCTACCCAATGCGCTCAATATTATAGCCGAAACCCTTAACCTTACTGTATCTGCAAAAGAGGGTGCTTATGTTTTAGACGGACAAGGCTGTGCTGAATAAGCCAGTGCGTAATGAGCCGAAAAAAAATATTTTTCTTATAGGGGGGGGATCGTTTTCGGATGTCATAGCTACAAAAAGAGATTAAGTATGAAAAAGCTATTAACATTTATTTTTTTATTGCATCTGTCCCAATCATTTGCACAAGATACACCTCCGCTTGAACGTGTAATCACGGTTAAATTTACAAACGAAAAACTCGATAAAGCCCTTAAGATGATTTCTGATGCGGGTAGTTTCAGCTTTTCGTATAATCCTGACGACTTTGATATTAACAGGCGCGTTTCGGTGGCAGTTCAGAACCAGCCCGTGCGTGAGGCCTTGAATGCTGTTTTCGGCAATACGGCCACTTTTAAAAACAAGGGCAATTACATTATTCTGAAAAGAAACATTGAAGAGCCGAAAAAAGATTTTTTCGTAATGGGCTACGTTTCAGACGGGGAGACGGGCTTGAAAATTGAAAAAGCCAGTGTGTACGAACCTGTCACGCTTGCTTCGGCCGTCACAAACCAGTATGGTTATTATCGCCTTAAAATACCTGCCACGCTTCAAAACGTAAACCTGCAGGTAAGAAAACAGAATTATCGTCATGAAGAAGTGGCGGTAAAAACCAAAACTGACGCCACAGTTAATGTTTCATTGCTGCCCAGCAAACCTATTCAGGTAGCTGCCAGAAAAACACTGCCGGTAATTTACAGAGACACCTTACCTGCAAAAAAACTCGACAGCCTGCCTAAAGTAGCGGTTTTGCCACAGGTTATTGAAGAGCCAACTACTACAGGCACATCAAAAAAGCCGATTGATTATGATGAGTACTGGGCCGAAACCAAAGACGCTTTAAAAGATGCGCATAAAAAACTGACAGACTGGTTGATAACCACCCGCCAGAATATCCACCTCAATAATATTGAAGATACCCTCTACCGCCAGTCTCAGGTATCTATCCTGCCGTTTATTGGTACCAACCATTATATGAGCGGTAACGTCATCAACGATTACTCGTTCAACATCATAGCCGGATACTCGCTTGGTGTAAGAAAACTTGAAATCGGTGGGGTGCTCAACATGGTAAGGGGCAGGGTAGATGGTATTCAGGCAGCCGGATTCGCCAATCTGGTAGCAGGCAGATTAAATGGTGTGCAGGCTGCTGGTACTGTCAATGTTGTGGGGCAGTCGGCTTATGGCGTGCAGGGTGCAGGTTTTGCCAATGTGGTTTTACGTAATTTCAGTGGGGTGCAAGGCTCGGGTTTTGTGAATGTTGTCGGTAATAATACCCGGAACTCGGTTCAGGCAGCAGGTTTTGCCAATGCTATCGTTAAAAGCGGAAGCGGCGTGCAGGCCGCCGGGTTTGTAAACCTTGTGGGTGGCAGTTTTAAAGGTGTTCAGGCATCCGGATTCCTCAATCAGGTATCTGATGTTTTCAGCGGTGTGCAGGCAGGCATACTAAATATGGCTTACAGGGTAGACAACGGCTTGCAGGTTGGGGTGATGAACGTGGCCGAGGAGTCTAATTCAATACCGGTGGGTCTGATTAGTTTTGTAAAACGCGGAGGCTACAAAAGACTGGAGCTAAGCACCGACGAGGTAAGCCCGGGTAACCTTACTTTCAAAACGGGTGTGCGCAGGTTTTATAATATATTTACGGTAGGTTATGGTTTCGACCAACCCGGCAAACCTGTGCTTAGCTTAGGCTATGGCCTTGGCACTGCCTGGAAACTGAACAAAACACTGTGGTTGAATTTTGATGTAGTAAGCTCGCACCTGCAAAATGATGTGGAAGAATGGGAAACCAACAATTTGCTCCGTGGCAGCCTGGGGCTTGAAGTACACCTTAGCCCGCGCATAGCACTGTTTGCCGCGCCAACCATCAATTTCCATGCAAAGCAGCAGCCGGAGGTGAATCTGGGTAATATGAGCCGATTCAAATTCTATGAAAAACAGGGAAGATACTTTGGCGAGCGGGTAAATCTTGCCTCCTGGATGGGCTATCAGGCGGGTATCAGAATATGTAATATCTAAAATTTACATGGTTTGTCAGAAAAAATCTCCTCCCTGAAGGGGGAGATTTTTTTACGTAAACAGCCCGATTAAAATCGGTATCCCAGGTTAAGGCCGAAGCCTCTCAGGTTTAGATATTTCAGTCTACGGGCGTTATCAATTCTTACGCCTTGTTTATCTACCTGCAATGCCAGATAGGCCTCATTGATCTGGAAAGTATCCAGAATATTCTGGCGCAAATCGCTGATAAATTTATCATCATATTTAGATAAATCCTGATTTGACTCGCCATGCACCGTTACATTTCCAAAGTATCCGCCTATTATATACCAGTCGAGCGTAAATCTTTCTCCCAATCTGAACTGCCTGCCCAGCATTAAACCACCTGACAGCGTTTTAAACTCTGTTTTTACAGGTAGTTCAACTCGTAAGGGCTGGCCTTTATATACCATATCAACATCAACCGGCAGTGTTCCAGAGAAGCGTTCGTACCGGCCAAACAGAGAAATATAAAAACCAATTGGCGCGCTTGACTTATTACCCGGATAAAACCTTAATTCGGGGGTTATCTTAAACAAACCCATAGAGGCTTCACTTTTTCTTACGTTTTTTAAACTCACATAATCAATACCTTCATCTGCGGCATCAACGTATTTTCTGATGGCTGCGGCAAAAGGAATACGATCTTCCGGCCTGTGCGAAACCCCCAATGCAAAGCTGAATTTTTTATTGAATGCTTTTTCAAACTGGATGTTGTAGGTCTTAAAGGCAAGCGCCGAAGCGTTTACTTTAATAACGCTGGTGCGGTCTTCCTGCGAAAAACACACAAAAGAAATGAAAAGGCTTATAAAAAAACTGAAGGATTGTTTCACAGAGGTAAGTTTAAGCTGGGGTAGTACAAGAGGTTTTTAATTCAGATTGTCATCTTGTGTGGCCTGATACATTGAGTTTATAGCGGCCATTTCTTTAACCAGAAATGTCTGCAGTTGTTCGTTAAAATCTTTCTTATCTGCGTCTGTCAGGCTGTCGTACAAGTCTTTCAATTCCTGATTTATGCTTGCTTTTTCTTCTTCTGTGGCCGCATTCATAGCCCTGACATGATAAGATTTAAGATTGAAATTCTTCATTCAATTCTAAAAGGTATTGTATTTTAATAATCGATTTTTAAAATTCAGCTTCAAAGATAAGCTATTTTTGTCCATCATTCACCAAAAAATGCACAATACGGCACGCCGTACCTTTACTTTTTGGATTCCTTGACTCGCTCATTTTCAGATAAAGCGTATGTTTTTTGTTAATTAAGCCCGCAGCAAGCAGTTTATACCAGGGCAGGTGCAGCCCGCTGCTCCATTGGGTGTACAGGTCCATTTTTTGCCAAGGGCCATTGTTAATTTTATAACCGATTTCTCCGGTATCAGGCCCTGACATAACGCTAAGCCCCACAGCATTCCCTGTAAACTCAAAAGTTAATAACGCCCCCGGACTAGTTGCCTCTAACACAGGTACATGCACAAATCCATCTCTGGACCCGGCGCTGTCAGCCGGTTTCCAGTTTTCTATCAGTTGCCAGCCATTTTGTATGTGGGCTTCTTTTACCGAAACATACCTGCCTTTATCGAGGCTGATGCCTTCTAAGGCTTGGGGCAAATGCGTAGTTTTTTTTAAGCCCGGCTTTGCGGTCTGGTAGCTTTTGTAGGCCGAATCAAGCAAATACCGGATGGTCTGGTAATAAAGCTCCTGCCCGAATGGCGAAGGGTGCAGGTCTTTAAAGTCATTCTCCCAGCTAAATTCTTTGGCCTGAAGCCTGTCTGCCACTTCTTTGGCCAGGTTAATAGACGGCAGCTTGTAATGTGCTGCCACCAATTCCTGATTTTGTACTTCAAGCGGCACTTTGCCTTGGGCATAATCGGCTGTTTTGTCGGGGTCTGCAAATGCCATCATCACAATATCAACGGCCGGATTCGCTTTTTTTGCATGGCGCACTATTCCTTCCAGCGCCCAAATCTGCATCAGGCTGTCGGTTTCGTTGGTATGGTCGTTTACGGCTGCTTCTACAAAAAGCAGGTCGGGAATGCCTTTATTTAGCACATCCTGTTCGAATCTGAAAGCATGCGGCAAACTCCCCAGCGACGGTATCCCGGCATTGATAAACGTAAAGTCTTTCTGCGGAAATTGCTCTTTCAGGTAACTGCTGGTTTTGTCTCGCCAGCCTTTATTGTAAGTAATAGAGCCACCCAGGTAAGCCACCGTTATATTTTGTTTTTGCGCAACAGCCCGGTAAAAATTGTTTAAACCGCCACGGGCCTGCACATAGGCATACTTCGGCAACTGCCCCGCACCGGGTTTCTGCATACAGGCAGATGAACCAATGAACCAGATAACAATACCTAAACAGATGGGCAAACGCATAATAATCAACTGATATAGTTTTAATGGACACGGGTTGATATCTTGGCTTCGTCGAAATCAAGTTGTAATTCCTGTTTCCTGATTTCTTCGTCGCTATAAGCAAACTCTTTTCTGAGGCTGTACAGTTCTCTTCGCTGGGTGCTGTATAAATCTTTCAGAACCTGGTTATACTGCTCAATTTCTTTAACCTGGCAGGCCTGGCATTCCAGCGAGTTAAGCCGCTGATTAGTTACGGAGATATCGTTTTCTATTTCGTTTCTTAGAAAACTCAACAATTCATTGTTTTCCAGTTCGCTGGCATATTTTTCGTTCAGTTGTTTCAGCGCAGCGTTCATAATTCGCAGTTTAATTCCTGCCTCCTGTTCTACTTCAGGCGCGGCATGGTCAACCTCTTTTACATCCAGCCATTTCACAATTAATGGCAGGGTTAAACCCTGAAAAACCAGTGTAACCAGAATAACGGTAAAAGTAATGAACAGAATCAGATTTCGGTGTGGAAATGCCTCGCCGTTATTCAGATACAAAGGTACCGACAGCGCCGATGCAAGAGATATTACCCCCCGCATACCTGCCCAGCCAATAACAAACGGATTTTTGAGACCCGGATTGGGTTCATTTTCTCGGATACTCCTGAACAACCAGCGGGGTATAAACGCAGCCGGGTAAATCCAGATAAGGCGTATAAGTATGGTAATGGCACTAATAATGAGGCCGTATTTAACGGCTTCGGCAATTGAGTAACCGTTAAGTCCTTTAATGATGGTTGGCAGTTCAAGGCCTATCAGTATAAATACCAGCCCGTTCAGTACAAAAATAAGCGTAGACCAAACCCCGGTTGTCTGCAAGCGAGTTGAACCATGAGTTAGTATCTCATGCGAGCGATACGACAAAAACAAACCGCCGCTCACCACCGCCATCACACCCGAAAAATGAAACTGCTCGGCTACTATATACATAAAGTAGGGGGTAAGCAATGTTAGGGCGGCATCTATACTGGGGGTGGTAGGTAAAAAACGGTGTATAACGTATGCCACATGGGCTATGGCCAGACCAACCACAATGCCCATGCCAGCCACTACAAAAAAGCTGCCAACGGCTTGTTGTAAAGAAAACTGCCCGGTAAGAAGCGCTGCCAGCGCAAAGCGGAATACTATTAAGCTCGATGCATCATTAATCAGGCTTTCTCCTTCCAGAATGGTAATCACTCTTTTGGGCATTTTGATACCCTTCAATACCGACGATGCCGCAACGGCATCAGGCGGAGATATAATGCCCCCCAGCAAAAAGCCCATAGCCAGTGTAAAACCGGGAATCATGGCCTGTGAAGCATACGCCACTATGGTAGAGGTAAACAAAACCAGCCCGAATGCCAGCAGACCAATGGGGCGTTTCCATTTCCAGAAGTCGTTCCAGGATGTGTACCAGGCCGCTTCATAAAGCAACGGCGGTAGAAAAATAAGAAAGATGAGTTCTGGGTTCACCTCTATCTGTGGGATATTCGGAACAAAGCTGATGAACAAACCCGCCAGCACCAGAAAAATTGGCGCTGATATTCTGAACTTCTGCCCTAACATGACCAGCATGAAAACGACAAACAATAGCGATAAAACTAAAAGTAAATTGTAGTGCATTTTTGTAAAGGTATTAATTAGGCAACACAGATAGGCAGAGAAAGGTTTATCTACAGTTGTATATAATCTGATTTTTGCAGGATGTTCATCTTCCTGAAAGAAACAAATATAATAAAATGCAGTCAAAAAAATACTGGTTAATCGGGATGCGTATCAGACCATAAATAGGTCGCTGGCTATTCTGTCGGCAAAGAGTTTGCCTGCTTTGGTAAGTGTAAGGGTTTCATTATCAATTGTTAGCATCTGTTGGGTCAGATACTTGTCTAACGTATGCCGGTTGGCTTGCTGCCAGTTATTGCCCGCCAGTTTATTGATTTCTGCAATTGTGCAGCCCCATTTGGTACGCAGGCCGGTAAGCAGGTAGTCGTTCAGTTGGTCTGCTTTGCTAAGCAATTCATATTCGGCAGGTACGGTGCCTGTCTGAATGGCCCGCAGGTAAGCAGCATTATTGGCTATGTTATATTGCCTTGAAACACCATTGTACGAATGAGCCGACGGCCCTACACCCAGATACTCATGCCGTTGCCAGTACGATGAATTATGGCGCGAGTACCGGCCGTTGCGGCAAAAATTTGATATTTCATATTGCTCATATCCGGCTGTTTCAAGGGTATCAACCAGAATCCTGAACTGCTCAGAGGCAAAGTCTTCATTAATGGGCGGTATCTTATTGAGCTTCAGCCATTTTCCAAAAACGGTTTTTTCTTCAATAGTAAGGCAGTAAGATGATATATGCGGTACGTTGAGGGCAAGGGCCTTCTCTAAATCATTCAACCAAATCGCATGGCTCTCGCTGGGTATGGCATAAATCAGGTCGATGGTGATGTTCTCAAAACCCATGTCCTGTGCCAGTTTTACCGAGTTTTCGGCTTCTAAGGCATTGTGTATGCGGTTGAGTTTCAGCAGATGGTCGGGGTTAAAAGACTGAATACCAATACTGAGGCGGTTAAAACCTAAAGACTCTAAGTTTTTAAGCAGGGGCTGACTGATGTCGTCCGGATTAGCCTCCAGCGTAATTTCGGCATCATCAGCAAT
Source organism: Emticicia sp. 21SJ11W-3 (assembly GCF_024138715.1). Classification (GTDB taxonomy): domain Bacteria; phylum Bacteroidota; class Bacteroidia; order Cytophagales; family Spirosomataceae; genus Emticicia; species Emticicia fluvialis. The sequence continues at coordinate 2,745,488 of NZ_CP092074.1, read as the reverse complement.
TGTATAATACTTTTTAATTGTATCAAAAATATTTCCCAATTCCGGCGGACTCAGTAATGAGGGTGTGCCACCTCCAAAATAGATGGTTTCAAGGTGTTTTTGGCTCAAATACCCTGCCTGTAGTTCAATTTCTTTACAAATGGCAGCAGCCATTTCAGCTTTCATGTTAAGATTAGTACTGAAATGGAAGTCGCAGTAATGGCAGGCCTTACGGCAAAATGGTATATGAATATATAAGTGCAATGCTTAAATGAAAATCGGGCGGTCTCATCAACCGCCCGAGTAATTATTTTGTCCCTACAAAAAAGAAATCTATACATTTTTCTGGTTCGTCAGACAGGTAGTGGTCATCCCATCTGATTTCGGCGGCAAGCCCACCCGTTTCGCTCATCAGTTTATTTCTGTTGAACCGATTCAGCACCTCATAAGGTATCCTGAGCACCCAAGCCGGCAGGCGATGCTGCAAGTCAAAAATATCAAACCGCATAATTTTGTTTACCGAGCGTTTGTTCTCTTCGTAGTAGTCCCATACTTTCTGGTTGCCACCCACACCAAAGGTTTCAACCTTAGAGAAATACTTCTGCATCAGGCCTCTCAACTCGGCTGTATCATATTCTCTGATGTGCCACGGGTTCCGGCTCAGGCTATAAGGGCGGTTTACGGTGGTCAATAAAATCTTACCACCGGGTTTAAGCACCCGGGCGGCTTCGGCTAAAAACTGGTGGTCGTCTTGTATATGTTCAATTACCTGAAAGGTAACAACAAAATCGAAAGTACTATCTTTAAAAGCGCTCAGGTGGGGTAAATCTGCTGTTCTGAATGTATGGCGCGGGTGTGCGGCCTGCAACTGCTCAATCAAAGGTTCGTTCTTATCAAGCCCTGTGTAGTGGTCGCATTTTTCAATCAGGGTTTCTACACCACGGCCCCAGCCGCAGCCGAGTTCCAGCACATTGCCATGAATTATTTTGGCTGCTTCAGTATACGGAAAATATAATCTTTGATGAACAGGGTTATCTGAAGGTATCTCTGCACTCGTAATTTCTGTTGTTGCGTATTTGCTCATAGACGCGCTCGGTATCTTTTATCCGGCTTTCAATCAGTTTTAGGCCGGTTGCTGAATCTGGTTTATGGTGTGCTGTTGGCATCACCGCTACAAAGTTACATCAAAATTATGCCTTTCTGAAATCATAGGCCGGCTTTATCAAATTTTAGGGTATTAATAAACGTTAAATAGAGGTCTAAACCTTTCATTCAGAATGAAAATACCCTTGCTGTTGATCATAACCATCTGTTTAGTACAACATGCGCGGGCGCAGCTGGCCTGCAAAACTAATTATGGGCTGTCGCCATTACTTATCAATAAAAAGATGCTGAAACCACAAGGAAGGTTCGGTTTGCCTGAACGCCTGCCCGATACGCTGTTTTTGAAAAAAAGGCTTTTGTTCTCCAGGTATATTCCAGATAAAAGCGCTTTCCGTTCGCTCAGATTGGCTGATGGCGCAATGGCTGCTTTAAACCCAAATTCAACTAGTTTTAACCTTGAGCAAAGCCGCAACCGCGCCAAGCAACTATTTTATAAAATGAAAATGTGGCGGTATTTTAAATAACAAAAGAGTATCAGGCTAAGCCCGACACTCTTCTGCAATTTTCATTTTCTATTCGTATTCTCCTTCAATCTGCTCAGGCAGGTTGTTGGTTCATCACTTCTGTTTGTTTACGGATTGACTCCATGTGAATCAGCTTGAACAATTCTTCAACCATTTCAGGGTAAAGATTTAGTTTCTTAGCTTGTTCGGCACGGCTGGTGTGAACCTGTTTCCAACGATCCAGCTGAAGCACAGCCACGTTGTTATCTCTTTTGTATTCACCCAGTTTTTCAACCACTGCCATACGGGCTGCCAGTACTTCAAGCAATTCGCGGTCAATGTTGTCAATTTTCTGGCGCAATCTGTCCAGTTCACTTTGGAAATCTTCGCCATAAGAAGCCTTACGAACTTCCAGTTCACGAAGCATTTCACCCAGCGCTTCCGGTGTTAATTGTTGAGAGGCATCAGACCATGCGTCGTCCGGGCTACGGTGCGATTCTATAATCAAGCCATCGTAGTTCAGGTCAAGTGCACGTTGTGCCAGTTCATATAAGTAAGCTCTTTTACCTGCCATGTGGCTAGGGTCGCCGATGATAGGTAACTGAGGGAAAAGCGTTTTTAGTTCAACCGCCAGCTGCCACATAGGCGAGTTACGGTATTTGGTTTCCTGTGCATTAGAAAAACCACGGTGGATAGCCGCCATTTTCTTGATACCCGCACCAGCTATACGCTCAAATGCGCCTACCCAAAGGGCAAGGTCTGGGTTCACAGGGTTTTTAATAAGTACTGGTACATCAACACCTTTCAGGGCATCGGCAAGGTCTTGCACGTTAAACGGGTTAACGGTTGTTCTGGCGCCGATCCAGAGAATATCAATACCATATTTTAAAGCCAATTCGATGTGCTGAGGCGTAGCTACTTCCACTGCAATTGGTAGGCCTGTTTCTTTTTTTACCGCAGCCAACCACGGCAATGCTGCTTCTCCCATACCCTCAAAACTGCCCGGACGCGTACGCGGTTTCCAAACACCCGCACGAATCACGTGCGCATAACCTTCTTTTGCAATACGGGTTACGGTTTCGGTTACTTGCTCTTCTGTCTCGGCACTGCACGGACCGGCAATAATTAAGGGTTTTCCTTTTGTATCTACCCAACTGTTCAGCGGTAGTACATCTAAATTTGCTTTCATTTCTATTCTAAAATTTGTTTTGTCAATTTTTTCAATGCTTCTAAGGTCTGTCAAATCTTTCTACTTAGCCACTGAAGCGGAGCATTGACTACCGGACATATTACCGAATTATTGATATTGTTTCGTTGAATGTCTTTTCTTTGGCGTATATTTGCAAACTATTTACGGGGGTAAGTCTCGGTAAAATGACTTAGTCTCTTTAAATAGTACAATTCTTCATCAAAAACTGAAAAGATTAAAAAGAAACCAATACTTGAAATAATGAAAACGGCTATTCAAAACCGCTCGTTAAATTTCGATGATACTTCTATTGCCTTTGCTCATCAATCAGACAGTAAGCTTCGTAAAACTTATTTGATTTTTGCGTTGATGAATCAAAACTGGGTTGTAAAGATAGGAACTTTTTTTATAAAACTCGCAATAAAATTAGGATTACCTGTAAAATTACTCATTAGAAATACCATTTTTTCTCAGTTTTGTGGGGGCGAAAGTATAGCAGACTGCCAAAAAACCATCAATAGCCTGGCGAAAAGCAAAGTAGGTACAATTCTGGACTACTCGGTAGAGGGCGAAGACAACGAAAATGCCTTTGATGCAACTACCTCAGAGATTCTGAAAACGATAGAAAAAGCCGCTGACCAGCCGCAGCAGATACCGTTCTCGGTTTTTAAGGTATCCGGTATCGGTTCGGTTGACCTTCTTGAAAAAGTACAAGAACACCCCGAAGATTTAACAACAGAAGAAAAGAATGCTTACGAGCGGGTTCAGAACAGAGTAGATAAATTGTGTGGTTACGCTGCCAGCCTTAATGTCAGGATTTTTATAGATGCAGAAGAGTCGTGGATTCAGGACGTGATAGACGAAATGAGCTACCACATGATGCAGAAGTATAATATCGCCGGTAAAACAATAGTTTACAATACCTTTCAGTTGTATAGATGGGAAAGCCTTGAACACCTGGCTGACGCCTGTGCATTGGCCAGAAAAGAAAGTTACAGGGTAGGGGCAAAGCTGGTACGTGGCGCTTATATTGAAAAAGAAAGACGCCGCGCGGCAGAGCTGGAGTACAAAGACCCGATTCACGCTTCAAAAAAAGATACCGACGCCGATTTTAACAGTGCAGTTCATTTTTCTGTTGATAATCTGGATGTATTATCTATTTGTTTGGGTACACACAATGAAGAAAGCTCTTTGTTATGTGCCGATTTAATGACACAGCACAATATATCCAAAAGCGATGAGCGAATCTGGTTTGCACAGTTGCTGGGTATGAGCGACAACATCTCTTACAACCTGGCCAATGCTGGCTACAATGTAGCCAAATATGTGCCTTACGGGCCTGTTGAGGCAGTAATGCCTTACCTCTTTAGAAGAGCTGAAGAAAACACCTCTATTGCGGGCCAGAGCAGCCGTGAGTTTTTGCTCATTAAAAAGGAAAAACAAAGAAGAAGAGGTTGCTAATAAAGCGGGCATCGAATATTTTTAATAACTTTATACGGCCTAAAAACACAACGGGCCAGATTTGCTAATTACGGAAGCAGTTTCAGAGGCTTTTGCGTTAAACTCAATAATAAATGACTACAAGCAGTGAATTGTACGGAGGGAAATCTCCATATAAGTTTTTGTTACTGACAGTGTTTTTGATTATCGCCGACCAGGCAATTAAATTGTGGATGTACTACGATGTTTTGCCTAACCACTATGGCGAAATTGATATCATTCCCGGTTTTTTTAAATTGCACTATGTTGAAAACAAAGGCATGGCCTTTGGCTGGACTTTAGCCGGCGAATACGGCAAACTGATGCTTACGGCTTTCAGGCTCGTAGCAATGGTGGGTATCTGCTGGTATCTGGTTCATCTGGCAAAAAGAAATGCGCATAGTGGTTTGCTTTGGTCTATTGCTGCTGTTTTAGGGGGTGCCATTGGTAATGTAATTGATAGTACTTTTTATGGTGTGTTTTTGGGAAATTCTCCAATAGATTCACCTACTCCCTGGTTTCACGGGCAGGTAATTGATATGTTTTACGCCTATGGCCTTGACGGCGACTACCCCGACTGGATTCCTTTTCTGGGTGGGCAATACAACACAACGCCTATCTTTAACTTTGCCGATGCCTGTATTTTTTGCGGGGTGCTGAGTATCCTTGTTTTTCAGAAGAGTTTCTTTATTCATGAAGAAATGCCCCAGAAACCAGTGGCTGAAAGTACTGAAGAAGCATCAACCGAATCTACTAATCAGCCTGTTGAAGAGCATGCGGCAGAGCCTGTTAATGAAGAAGGTACCATTACTAGCAGCGAAATCGTTAACGAACCCCTGGCAGACATACCGACAGAACAGCCTTCTGCAACAAACACAGATGAGCAGGTAAATGATAAAGTTAATAACTGATTTAAAAATCTGAACCGATATGGCAATTTTTTCAAAGCGTTCTTTTGTGTGGATTATCGTTCTGAGTTTTCTGGGCATTATACTTTTGCCGGGTATGATTCAATCGCCGTCTACCAGACATATCATTCTGGCTGTGTTTGGCTCCATTTGCCTTCTTTTTCAATTAATTAGCATGGCCACCGGCGGCAACAGCGCTGAAAGAAATCCAAAAACAGACAGAATACAGTCAATTGTATTGTTAATCCTTACAATTACTTTATTGGTTGTTAATTTTCTGGTATAAAATTATTGCTTCTTAAAAAGTATAGATATAAAAAAAGGGCCGTAAGGCCCTTTTACATTTATTACTCTTTTGTTGGATACGGAATAATCAGTTTCTCGCCTCGTTCGGCAAAGTTCTTGGTCTTTTTATTGGCTTGCATAATCAGGTTAACAGGCACGTCATACTTTGTCCCTACCACCCTTAAAATATCGCCAGGGCCTACGGTGTGCACCGCTTTTATTCTTACTTTAAGTCTGGTAACGCCTACTTTAATACCATTTTCTTCCACACCCGGATTCATGGCCTTTAAGGTTTCCTTTTTAACATTAAACCTGTTGGCAATTCCAAAGAAAGTTTCACCTTCTCCTACTGTATGTGTGTAGGTTTCACCACCGGTCGGAATACTCACTTTTTTATCTTCTTTCGGTTTCTCTTCTTTTGTCTTCTCTTTTTTTGCATCAGTTTCATCGGCAGGCTTAGATGCTTGCTCTTTATTGCCTACGGTTGGTACTGAAATTTCGGGCAGGGCTTCAGAGGCGGTTTGTTCTTCTGCCTCGGTTTCTTCGTCTGTTGGCTGTACTTTAATAGCATTCGCGACGGTGTCTGCCGGAGCGGCGGTAAGGTCATCGGCAGTTGACGTGTCGTCAGACATATATTTCCAACCGATGTAAAGCAATGCGCAGATGATACTCACTAAAACCAAAAGTACAACCATTGGTAAATTTCGTGAGGCCTCTTTCGGGCGTTCATTTCGTTGTTCGCGGTCTTCGAACTGCATGGTAACAGGAAATTTTAATTATTTATATTAGGAAAACTAGGTTTCTACGCATCAAGTAACACAAAACAGGCTTCTGTTCAGCTAAACTAACAAAATCGGCTTTTACTTAATTGTATAAACTTATATACTTTTTTTAAGTTCTTCATTCATATCATCTACCAGGTCTTTCAGGGCTTCACGGTAGTTTCTCAGTCTTTTTGCCACTTCTTCATCGCTCACACCCAGAATCTGCGCTGCCAGAATACCTGCATTTTTGGCCCCATTAAGGGCCACAGTAGCTACTGGTACACCCGTTGGCATTTGAAGAATAGACAGCACGGAGTCCCAGCCGTCAATAGAATTGCTCGATTTAATAGGAACCCCAATAACAGGTAAGGTTGTACTTGATGCCACCATACCCGGTAAATGCGCCGCGCCACCTGCACCGGCAATGATTATCTTTAAACCACGACGACGAGCCGTAAGGGCGTAATCAAACATTTTTTGTGGTGTACGGTGCGCCGAAACCACCTCTTTCTCGTATGGAATCTCTAATTCGTCTAAAATTTCTGCAACCCCTGCCATAATTTTCCAGTCAGAGAAACTGCCCATAATAATACCTACCATCTTCTACAGTTTAAATTTTTAAATGTAAATCCGACTATCAGTTTTTGGCTACAACTTTGAGTTTTTCTTTTACAAAAATCACTTTTTCTTTTAATTTTTCAAAGTCCTGGTCTACAATAGTAATATGCCCCATTTTTCTGAATGGTTTAGTAAAACGCTTGCCATATAAAAAAGGGTGTATACCCTCTATGGCCAGTACATCGTCCATTCCTTCATAAACCGCTTCTCCGTTATGGCCTTCTTCACCCAGCAGATTCACCATTGCTGCTTTTGAGTGGGCACGTGTGCTACCCAGAGGCAGATTGAGTATGGCTCGCAGATGTTGCTCAAACTGCGATACATCATTAGCCCTGATGGTCTGGTGGCCGCTGTTGTGCGGGCGGGGGGCTACCTCATTTATCAGTATTTCTCCGTCTCTTGTCAGAAACATCTCTACTGCCAGCAAGCCAATTATGCCCAGGGCATTGGCTGTTTGTATAGCAATATCCTGCGCTTTTTTCTCAATTCCGGTGGCAACGTTAGCCGGGCTGAAAAGGTACTCAACCAGATTGGCTTCCGGATGAAAAACCATTTCAACAAGCGGGAAAGTGCTGGTTTCGCCGTTTTCATTGCGGGCAACTATTACGGCCAGTTCTTTCTCAAAGTCAATCATTTTTTCAAGCACACCCGGCTGGTCAAATGCCTTGCCGAGGTCGGCCTCGGTGCGCAATACCTGCACGCCCTTGCCATCATAGCCGCCTTTGCCCAGTTTATGAACAGCAGGCAAAAACGCTGTATGCCCGGCTGTATCAGCCCTGTTTTCTGTCAGAATAAAATCTGCAGTAGGCAGGTTGTTGTCTTTATAAAATTGTTTCTGAACCCGCTTGTCCTGAATAATACGTAGCACAGAAGGCTGCGGAAACACCGCTTTACCCTGTTTTTGAAGGGCTTCAAGCGCTTCAATGCTAACGGCTTCTATCTCTATGGTTAGTATGTCGCAATCCTGCCCGAATGCCATTACGGTATCATAATCGTTCAATGACCCGTTCACAAACTCGTGCGACAGGTACTTACAGGGAGCGTCGCTGTCCGGGTCCAGCGTTTTAATGTTAAAATCAAAATCAATGGCGGCCTGAATAATCATTCTGCCCAGTTGCCCGCCACCAAGAATGCCCAGTTTTTTTCTGTTATCGAATCTCACTAAGTAGCTTTTTTTCGCAAAGATACACTAAGAATACATAGTATGTGCATCCAATTTGCGTATCTTTTTTAACGGTTAAGCCTCTTAATAAAAATGGGGTTAAACAGTAAGGCTGTTACGTCTTTTACTGTTTAACCCCACCTGTTTTATAGAGGCGCAATTATCGCACAGGTTTGGCCATTCTTAGTACCTCAACACCACCGGCATTCAGGCTTAAGGTATTGTTAGCATTTACAGTGTATGAATCTACTTTTTTTAGCGACTCAAGAAATGTTGTTTCACCATCGCCCTGGCAAGCCATTTTGGTCATAGCCATAGACTTGTTAAACGTAATTTTGTTACCATAAGCCACCAGCAGGCCGCTGAAACTATTACAACTGGTATTGCCAGTAAACTTGTTGTCGTTTACATCAAAATTAATTGTTGGTTTTTTATCCGGATACAAACCCGCTACAGATACCCTTGCCCCGGGTATTTCGGCTAGTTCCCACATACCATTCAATTTAAGAGGGGCATTAAGCGCTTCTGAGGTTTGTTTGGGTGTGCTGCCTGTTGGCCGTGCCGGCACACAACCGGCAACAGATAATCCGGACAAGCAAATGGCAATAATCAGGTTTTTCATAGCTTTAAAAGTTTAAATTTTATATTTACTTCTTTGGGACAATTAAATATTTGTGTTTTTGACAAACCCAGCCTGCATTGGTTTAATGCCCGGCTGATTATACCGCTGTTTAAGGATACAACAGGTATTTCAGGCGCATGGTTTTGTATTGGCTCAGGCCGGGTTCCCAGCTTTTGCGTATTTCTTCTTCGGGTACGCCTGCAATTATCTGTTTTTTCAGGTTTTCGGTTCCGGCCAGTTTATCAAAGCTGTTCATTTGTTTGCTTTGGCTCATATCAAAAAACTTTTCTTTGTGGGGGTAGGCATTATATAATTCTATCAGCCAATGCAGATTCAGGCGTTTAGATTTTCTCAATTCATTGACATCATAGTTTCGCAGGTCAAGGCCGTAACATTCTTCGTTCTGGTGCAATGGGGTTTCGCTCATACCCGGAATACTGACCGGACGAAAGTGAAACTCATATTTGCCTTTTAAAGCAGGTGCGCCCAAAACCGTAAATGGCATGTAGGTGCCACGTCCCTGGCTCAGAATGGTGCCCTCAAACAAACAAATACTTGGGTATAAAAGTATTGACTGCTGAGTATTTAAATTCGGTGACGGAAACACCGGTAGCTGGTAGGGCATATCATGGTTGTAATTGGCCACTTTAATTATTTTCAGGCGGCATTGCAGTTTATTGGGCAGCCAGCCTTCGCCGTTTACCATTTGAGCAAATTCGCCCATGGTCATGCCATGTGTAATGGGTATTTTGTGCATACCAATGCCCGAATGCAGGTGGTCTTCAAGCATGGGGCCGTCAATACAATAGCCGTTCGGGTTGGGTCTGTCTAATATCACCAGCACCTTGCCGTTTTCGGCGCAAGACTCCATTACATGCGTAAGTGTATTAATATAAGTATAAAAACGTGCGCCAACATCCTGTATATCAAATACCATTACATCTACGTCAGCCAGATGTTCCCTGGTTGGTTTTTTATATTTGCCATACAGCGAAATAATGGGTATGCCTGTTTTTTCATCTACATTGTCGGCAACTTTGGCGCCATTGCTGGCATTGCCTCTGAAACCATGCTCAGGCCCGAAAATCCTGGTTATTTTTATGCCCAGGGCCATCAGGGTATCGACACTGGGTTTTTTACCCACAATTGAAGTCTGGTTAATAACCATGCCTACTCTTTTACCTTTCAGATACGGCACGTAGGCCTTTAGCTGGTCGGCGCCTGTAATAATTTCTTTAGGTTTAGCAGTTAAAGTTACCGGCTGGCTTTCAGAAGCACGCTCATGCCAGGGTATCAGACTAACCAGTGTAATAACAGGTATAAATAAAAGAAGAATGGATTTTCTCATGGGTTGAATATCGGTAAACAGTGCTGTTTTGATGGATAATTTATTTGCGAATAAACGAAAATGAAATGAATTTTATGAGAAAATACATCAGAAATTTACATATTTCCGGTAAACCAAAAAGAGGCAGCCGAACTGCTTCGTGCTGCCTCTTTGTATCGGTAAACATTTGTTATTCTTTAATTTCAAACTCAGAGTCTTTCAGGCCCTTGTTTATTTTTACTGATTGAACCTCCGTAACAATCTCGCCCATCTGGCCTGCAGTTCTTTTGGTTACAGCCGGAATCAGAAACTCGGTTCCTTTAAACTTTTTGTAGTTTTCGTAAGTAACCGTACTTTCAAATTTGCCTCTGGGGGTTTCGTTGGTCGAGAAAGTTTTTACTTTCAGGCCAGACGCCACATCAAAATAATCGGTCCATTTTCTTCCGTCCTGTGTTGATACCTCCACTTTGTAGGCATCTTTATCGCCTACTTTTTCGGTGCCTTGCACCGTAGCCGTTATGCCTAGTTCTTTATACATCAATTCAAAAAACGGGTTAGACCGCATAGCTTGTATTTTGGCTGCCGGCCCTTCCGGTTGCGGGCGGGCTCCGCCGTTTCCGCCATTGCCGCCGCCTGCGTTTCCTCCGGCGCCGTTACCACCGCCAAAGCCGCCACGACCGCCGAAACCACCACTGCTTTTAAAATTTTTGCCATCAAATACGGTTGTCATGCCTGCATTTCCGTTGAAATACATACTTGATGAATACTTGTCCGGAAATTTGTATTTCACTTCCGTTTCTGACGTTCCCCTTTGCGTTTCACTGGTGCTGTTAATGGTTATGTCCTGAACTTTAGCAATGGCATCTTTACCGCCAATGGCTGCAATGTATTTGTCCAGAATGGCGTCGGCTGTTGGTGTACTTTGTGCAAAAGAACTCATAGCCACGAATGAAAAAAGGCTTACAAATAATCTTTTCATTTTTGTATGATATGTTTTTTCAAATGATTTAAGTTTAGACAAACAATTAACCCAAAAGTAAAGTTTTTCTATCAACATGTAGATTAATAAAAACATAGCGAAGATAAAACCTCATTAAATGGAGATAAAGCAAAGATTGAGTATATTTTGGTTAAGGAGAGATTTACGGCTGAATGACAACGCCGCCCTTTATTATGCTCTAAAAAGCGAGCATCCGGTACTACCACTTTTTATTTTTGATACCGCGATTCTCGACAAATTACCCAACAAAAAAGATGCGCGGGTTCATTTTATTTACAAGACACTTGTCAGCCTGCACGGGCAGTTAAATTTGCTGGGGTCGGGCTTGCTGGTTAAGCACGGAAACCCCATAGATGTGTGGCAAAAACTAATGCAGGAATACGATATTGCCGAGGTATATACCAACCACGACTACGAAAAGTATGCTATAAACCGGGATGAGCATGTGCGCGGCTTGCTCAACTCTGATGGCATTGGGTTTTACACCTTTAAAGACCAGGTAATTTTTGAAAAAAACGAAGTGCTAACTGGCACCGGCCAACCTTATACGGTTTTTACGCCTTACAGCAAAAAGTGGAAAGAGAAACTGAACGATTTTTACCTGAAAAGTTATCCGACAGAAAAATACTTCAACAGGTTTTACCAGATTAATAGTCTGAATATGCCGACTTTGAACGACATTGGTTTTGAAGAATCAGGGGCTGAGTTTCCGCCTCCGGTTGTGGCTGACTCTCTGGTTGAAAAATATGGTGAATTGCGGAATTTTCCGGCCTTACCGGCTACCAGTCGCCTGAGCATTCATTTAAGGTTTGGTACGGTTAGTATCAGAGAACTGGTTCGGAAAGCCATACCTCTAAGCTCTACCTGGTTGAACGAACTGATATGGCGAGAGTTTTATATGAACATACTTTTTCATTTTCCGCACGTAAGCGACGGGCAGGCATTTAGAAAAGAGTATGACGGCATAGAATGGCGGAACAATGAAGAAGAGTTTAAACGGTGGTGCCAGGGCAAAACCGGCTACCCGATAGTAGATGCAGGCATGAGAGAGCTGAACGCTACCGGTTTTATGCATAACAGGGTAAGAATGATAACGGCCAGTTTTTTAATTAAACACCTGCTGATTGACTGGCGTTGGGGCGAAGCCTATTTTGCTGAAAAACTGCTGGACTTTGATTTTGCCGCCAACAATGGCGGTTGGCAATGGGCAGCAGGCAGCGGCTGCGATGCGGCTCCGTATTTCAGGGTATTTAGTCCGACGGCACAGACAGAAAAATTTGATGCAGATCTGAAATATATCAAAAAATGGGTGCCTGAACTCAACTCTTTCAGTTATCCTAAACCAATGGTTGACCACGCTTTTGCCCGTGACCGCGCCCTGAGTACCTATAAGGCTGCACTGGGAGACAAAATGCCCAAGGAGTAATCTTGGTTTTGTTATATTTTTGTTCAGAGTTGCTCAAAAATAAATAATAAGCCATTGATAATTTTTTAGCAGGAAAATCCGATAGTTAGTTGTTATTTTGTATTTTCTTCAATTGTTTTCCTGTTTTACCAAAACCAGGCTACCCCATGAGCCTGATAACCCATGGCATTTTTAGAGAAATCGGCTCAATATGTATTTGACAGGCATTCTTTGGCTCAGCTGAAAAATGTCTGTATTATATTGCCTAACAGGCGGTCGGTTTTTTTCTTTAAGCGCTTTTTGGGTAAACTATCTGATGTTCCGTTTCTTTCGCCTGAAGTTTGTGCCATTGATGACTTTGTGGCTGAAATGTCCGGCTTCAAAACCATTGATTCGGTAGGACTACTTTTTGAACTTTACGAAACATTCAGAAAATATGAAGCACAGGTAGATTTCGACAGGTTTATTTCGTGGGCGCCTACGCTGCTGCGGGATTTTGACACCATAGACCAGTATTTTATCGGCGACCCAAAAGCTTTATTTGATTACATCAGTGAAGCAAAGACCCTGGAGCGCTGGAATGTAGATATGGTAAAAATAAACAAACCTTTTGTTGAAACTACCGGAAATCTTGATAAATACTTTAAACTTTTTGAGAATATATACCAGGTATATGTAGACCTGCAAACCGAGCTGCGGGTGAAGGGTTATACCTACCGGGGCATGTCTTACAGGTTGCTGGCAGAAGAAGTAGAGACACTGCTGATTGAGAACAAAAACTTTGAAAAATACTATTTTGTTGGCTTTAATGCTTTTAGCAGATCTGAAGAAATAGTTATTGAAAAGCTGGTGAAGGCCGGAAAAGCAGAGATGTTATGGGATACCGATGAGTTTTTCATGAACCCATTGTATAATCAGAAAGCCGGAGGCACGCTTAGAAAATATAAATCGAAGGGTACTTTTGGTAAATGGAACTGGCAGACCAACCACCTGCTGGCAGAAGAGAAAAATATCAGAATAATAGGTGTTGAAAATGCCACATTGCAGGCAAAAGTAGCAGGCGCCATTTATGCCGACAGCCTGTTGGTTAATCCGGGCGTACCTACGGCCATTGTTCTGTGCGACGAAAACCTGCTTTCGCCATTAATTTATTCGCTCGATAATCTGGTTACAGACTTCAACATAACCATGGGTTTGTCGCTCAGGGGATCCATGCTCTTTACGCTTATCGACTCAGTTTTTGAGCTGCAACAAAATATTGTTGAGTTTAAAACCAAAAGCGGCGAGACCATCCGGATACCCAAGTATAGCCACAGGCATGTATTTAAGGTGCTGAATCACCCTTTTTGTCGTAAGTATGAGCAGATTAATTATTCAGATGCCAGCACAGAAGGTAAAGCGAATGTTTTTTCAGAAACGCAGACAGAAATAGTAAGGGGGAATCTGGTGTATCTGAGCGAGGAAGAAATGCTTGCATTCGGTAAAGGCGACAGGCTCTTTGAGGCCCTGTTTTCTCGCTGGGGTAACGACCCCAGAAAAGCGTTGAAAGCATTTTATGATTTAATTGACGAGCTGCGCGGAGTGTATCATGAATCGAACGACGCCATTGAAATTGAATACCTGTATTTGTTTCTTACGATACTGAACCGTCTTGAAAAAATCCTATTTAATAACAGGCTGTTGAACCTGAAAAGTTTCAGACATTTTTTGTATGAACTCATCAGGCAGGAAAAAATTCCGTTCAGTGGCGAGCCCGTGGCCGACCTCCAGATAATGGGTATGCTGGAGACCCGCTGCCTTGATTTCGACAGGGTAATATTTCTTTCTGTTAACGAGGGTGTGTTGCCTTCGGCCAGGCATCTCAATTCGTTAATCCCTTTTGATGCCTCGCTTGAGTTTGGGCTGCCGTTGCAGTCAGACCAGAACGCAATAATGGCTTATCATTTTTTCAGGCTTTTGCAACGTGCCAAAGATATAGACCTGCTGTATGTAATACCCACAGGCGAAGGGCTTGGTGGCGGAGCCACAGAAAAAAGCAGGTTTATTTTACAGATTGAAAACGAACTAGCCAGGCACAATAAGCAAATAAAAATTACGTATCCTAAAATTGTCTACAATAAAACTATTGATAATGAGGTAGTTAATAAGGTTGTAGTGCAAAAGAATAAAGACATACTGGCTTCGGTAAGCAGTCTGCTGGCTGATGGTGGAATATACCCTACTAACCTTAATGAGTACCTGCACTGTACCTTAAAGTTTTACTTCAATAAAATTGCCGGTATATCTAAGCGCGAAGAAGTAGACGAGAATTTCGGCGCTGATATTTTTGGTACCTGGCTGCATAATACCCTCGAAAAAATTGATAACGATTTTGGAACAGAAGTAACGCAGGATGTATTAGATGCCGTGTTAAACCAGATACCTGAGCGCCTCGACACAGCCTATAAAGAAAAATTCGGGGGTTATGTAATTGATTCTGGTATGAACTATTTGTTGAAGCATGTAGCCGAACAATTACTGGCCGACTTCTTTAACCTGCAGAAAGAAACACAGGTTTTTCCGTACAGGATACTTGATACCGAGAAGCAGATTGAGGCTTCTTTTGAAATGCCAAATCTTGAAAATGTACAAAAAGTTAAAATTGCAGGCCGCGTAGATAGAATAGAAAAAGCCGGAAATGTAATAAAAGTGGTTGACTACAAAACCGGAAAAGTAGTAAAAAAAGAGCTTGAAAAAAGCCGAGACCAGATACTTGAAGAAGCACTGATTGACCCCGACAAAGAAAAGCTACGCCAGTTGTGGTTGTATCAGTATCTGATTTTAAAAAATATGGCCACCAATAAAATGTTTACCATAGGTGGCGAAACACTCGAAAACCATGATATAAAAGCAAAGATTTATTCGTTCAGAAATATGAAAGAAAATCTTGAGGTAAATTTGAGTTTTACTGATAACCCCACTATCTTTGGTTTTATTGAAAAAACAGAAGAAATATTAGCCAACATTATAAAAGAAATGCTGAATCCGGATGTTCCATTTGCCCAAACAAATGACCTGCTCGTTTGTGAAAGGTGTGATTTTAAAGGAATATGCGGCCGATGAATTTCACAATTTGTAAACACTTTGAACACACGCACCAATTTTATTCCCTTTCTTGACCTCAAGCGCATTAATAAACCTTATGAAACACCGATTATTGAAATTCTGACAAAGAAAGTTTCTTCAGGATGGTATATACTTGGCGATGAGGTCAATCATTTTGAAAAATCTTTTGCAGAATATTGTGGAACAAAGCATTGTATTGGTGTAGCAAATGGGCTTGATGCGCTGGCATTATTACTCAAAGCATCTGATTTCCCGAAAGGTTCTGAGGTAATTGTACCTTCAAATACGTATATAGCTACTATACTTGCGGTGTCTATGGTGGGCCTGGTTCCCGTTCTGGTAGAACCCGATTTGAATACGTATCTGATTGACCCTCAGAAAATTGAAGAAAAAATTACTTCAAAAACCCAGGCAATTTTAACGGTGCATCTTTATGGCAAATGTTGCAATATGAACGCCATCAATGCCATTGCCCAAAAATACAACCTGAAAGTTTTTGAAGATACAGCTCAGGCGCACGGGGCAAGTTACGAAGGGCAAAAAGCCGGAAATTTATCGCACGGGGCAGGTTTTAGTTTTTACCCTACAAAAAACCTGGGCGCTATGGGTGATGCCGGGGCTGTTACAACCAATGATGATGAACTGGCCGGCGGGATACGTGCATTAAGAAATTATGGTTCGGCCGAAAAATATATTTTTAACGAACAGGGAATAAATAGCCGGCTTGATGAAGTGCAGGCGGCTATACTTAACATTAAGTTACCGGTTTTAGAGCTTGTAAATGAAAGACGCCGGCAAATTGCCCAGAGGTATCTATCTGAAATCAGTAATCCGGAAATTATTTTGCCTTCTGCTGAGTCTGTAAGTTCAGATGCCTGGCATTTATTTGTGGTTCGGCTGAAAGACAGAGCAAGATTCAGAGAGTATCTGCGCGAGAATCTGATTGGTTCAGATATGCACTATCCGGTGGCTCCGCATAAGCAGCTAGCCTATAAAGAATGGAATGCGGACTCATACCCGATTTCAGAACTTCTTCATAATGAGGTGCTAAGTTTACCTTTAAACCAGACATTGACCGACGAAGAGGTTAGTTACATCATAGAAAAAATTAACCATTATTGATACATTATGCTTTTGTCGGTGGTAATACCTGTCTATAGAGGTGAAAAAACGATTGCAAAACTCGTAGCCAAATTGCATGATGAACTAAAGCATCTTGATTTTAATATCATTCTGGTTAATGATGGCAGCCCAGATAATTCTGAAAAGGTTTGCCTTGGGTTGGCGGAAGTTTATGAAAAGGTTCATTTTATTTCACTCCGGAAAAATTTTGGTGAGTTCAACGCTGTCATGTGCGGATTGAATTATGCGAATGGAAATTATACCGTTATAATTGATGATGACTTCCAGAATCCGCCTTCAGAAATTTTAAAATTATTAACTAAAGCACAGGAAGGAGATTACGATGTAGTGTATAGTTATTATGCAACCAAGAAGCATCACGTGGTACGGAACATCGGAAGCTGGGTAGTTAACCGGATTACCACCTGGCTTATACATAAGCCACAGGATTTATACTTGTCAAGTTTCAAGTTGATGAGCAAAGACCTGATTACCGAAATTGTTAAGTACAAAGGTCCTTACCCATATATTGATGCTTTGGTTTTTAGAACAACTAACCGGGTAAGCAGTGTACAGGTTGAACATAACGACAGACTGGAGGGAGAGTCAAACTACACAGTAAAAAAACTTGTCCGGCTTTTTATGATAATCGTTTTTGGTTATTCAAATCTGCCTATCAGGTTTGTTCAGGCCACAGGTCTTATTCTAACCTCTCTGTCGGTGCTGCTCTTCATTTTGTTTTTTACCAATGTGCTTCATGGTTGGGGTTTGGCTGCTTTGTGTTTTTTTAGTGGTATTCAGATAAGTGTGTTGGGAATAGTAGGCGAGTACATAGGTAAATTTTTCCTGACCCAAAACGGAACACCTCAGTATGTTGAAAAATACAATTCGCTAAATGCTAAGCAGTAGACAAGAATACCAGATAATGTATGAAGCCGAAGGCCAACTTTGGTGGTATAAAATTCTGCACGAAAAAATTCTAAATACCATTAGCAGCAAATTTGCTGATAACAAAAAAATAAAAATTCTTGATGCCGGTTGTGGTACAGGTGGCCTGATGCAATTGCTGATTAAGCACGGTTATGTGAATATTGAAGGTTTTGATTTTTCTGACGATGCCGTTGATTTCTGTAAAGAACGAAAACTGAATGTTCAGAAAATTGACCTTACAGATTTTAATACTGAATTTGCAGATGCAAGTTTTGATGTTATCATTAATGATGATGTGCTTTACCAGTTTGAAGATGAAGTAATTGTAAAGGCTATAAAAAATATGGAACGAAAACTTAAGCCTGAAGGAATACTGATTTCAAACAACAATGCGTTTCAGATTTTTTATGGCACGCATGATAAGGCAGTAGGAGGGGTAAAGCGATTCACAAAATCAGACTTTGAAAAATATTTACTACCTACAAATCTGAAAATTATTCATCATACTTATTGGAGCCTCTTATTGTCGCCGCTCATTTTAGGAGTAAGGTTGCTGCAGCAGTTTCAGTTAAAATTTAATCTGATTGACAGAACCGACATTAAGTCTGATGTAAGTGTGCCAGGAAATTTTTTAAACAACGCTTTATACAAAATAGTAAAGTTGGAAGAACAGCTATTCAGGAGGGGTATTTTTGGAAGCTCTCTTTTTTTAATCATGGTAAAAAAATAAAGACCTCCGTAAAGAGGTCTTTATTTTTTATTAGCCATTATACTTAGTTCATTATTTTTCCAATTACATTATCATAAATGTTTTTGGCTGTTTTGGTAGTGATAACCACTTCATTATCTATAATGAAGCTACCGTCTGACACTTCACCCAACTGAGAGAAATTAACATTTTTATTTTTTAGCAAATTCTCAAAAGCCTCTTGTTGTGATGCTTTCACAGAAACCACAACCCGGCTTTGTGCTTCACCAAAAAGGAAGGCATCAGTTCTGAACTGTGCGTCGGTTTTAATTTTGAAACCAAGTTCGTTCGGGAATGATGATTCGGCCAAAGCAATGAACAGCCCTCCATCTGATAAGTCATGAACCGACTCAACCAGTTTGCTGATAATTAATTCTTTCACGGCATCCTGCAAATTATATTCTGTATCCAGATCAAAGGCCGGAGCAGGAGAAGCCTTAACGCCACGGTATGAGTAAAGATACTCAGACGAGGCAATGTCATCTTTCGATTCTCCAACCAGATATATCAGGTCGCCTGCATTTTTAAAATTCAGGGTCATGTGATTCTCCGAGCTTTCCATCAAACCTAGCATACCTATGGTTGGTGTCGGAAACACCGGGCCATCGTCTGAGCTCTGATTGTAAAAACTTACATTACCACCAGTAACCGGTGTCTTAAATTTCAGGCAGGCTTTGCTCATCCCTTTAATGGCTCCTACAAATTGCCAGTACACCTCTGGGTTGTATGGGTTACCAAAGTTAAGGTTGTTGGTAATGGCCAATGGCTCGCCTCCGGTGCAAACAATATTCCGGGCTGCTTCAGAAACGGCAATCTGGCAACCAACTTCCGGGTCTGCATTTACGTATCTTCCGTTACAGTCTACCGTAATAACAATTGATTTACTCAATTCTCCTTTTTCCGGAATCCGCAATCTTACCACTGCGGCATCAGACGGACGATTGGTGCTGCGGTTTGCGGTACCAACGGTTGAGTCATATTGTTCAGTTATCCATTTTCTTGAACAGATGTTCGGGTGAGATAACAAGTGCTCAGCCACTTTAACCAGTTCAGCTTTATCCTGAATATCTGCTACCGATTGGATATCAAATTTTTTGAACTCCTGGTAATAGGCCGGCTCGCGATACTCTCTATGATATTGTGGCGCGCCGCCACCTAACACTAAATCTTCTGCTGGTACATCAGCAATTAATTTACCGTGTTGGTAAAAATGCAATCGCTGGGTATCTGTTACTTCACCAATTTGTGCGCAGTGCAAATCCCATTTATCAAATATGCCTTTTATTAAATCTTCTTTGCCTTTTTCAACCACAACCAGCATACGCTCCTGAGACTCCGAAAGTAGAATTTCCCATCCGTGCATATTGGCCTGGCGGGTTGGTACTTTATCAAGATCTATAATCATGCCGTGTTCACCTTTAGCGCTCATTTCAGAAGTTGAGCAGATGATACCCGCAGCACCCATATCCTGTATACCAATTACATATCCGGTGTTGATGATTTCAAGGGTAGCTTCCAAAAGAAGTTTTTCCATGAATGGGTCTCCTACCTGAACAGCCGGAAGTTTCTCGGTTGATTTATCAGTAATATCTTCAGAAGCAAAAGTGGCTCCGTGTATTCCATCCTTACCAGTGGCAGAACCAACAATGAAAACAGGGTTACCTACACCATAAGAGGTAGCCGATGCCTGTTTGCCCACTTCAACTATTCCGGCAGAGAAAGCATTTACCAATGGATTGGTATTGTAGCAATCATCAAAGTAGATTTCACCACCTACTGTCGGAATCCCGAAAGCGTTACCGTAATCACCAATACCTTTTACTACACCCTTCAACAAACGTTGCGTTTTGGGCGAATTGATATTGCCAAACCGTAGTGAGTTAAGCTGCGCAATCGGACGGGCACCCATAGTAAAGATGTCGCGATTGATACCACCCACTCCGGTTGCTGCCCCCTGATAAGGTTCAAGCGCAGATGGGTGATTATGAGATTCAATTTTGAAACTACAAGCAAGGCCATCACCAATATCAACAAGGCCTGCATTTTCTTCACCGGCTTTTGCCAGCATACGGTCAGAATCGCGCGGAAGAGTTTTCAACCATACAATTGAATTTTTGTATGAACAGTGCTCTGACCACATAACCGAGAAAATTGATAGCTCAGTAAAGTTGGGAGTGCGTCCTAAAATTTGTTTTATCTTTTCAAATTCTTCGGGCAATAGGCCAAGTTTCTTGGCGGTTTCGAAAGTTGGAAGTTGTTCGATTGTTTCCACAAAAAGAAGATTCGTATATTTTTTACAAATTTACGTTTTTTCGGGGGCTTGTGAAAGGAAAAAAAAATGAAAAATTATTTCATCAGGCATTGACATTTATATCTTAAAGCCGTATCTTTGCAAAACAATTGAGAGACACAGAGAGATGGCAGAGTGGTCGAATGCGGCGGTCTTGAAAACCGTTGACTGTTAAAGGTCCGGGGGTTCGAATCCCTCTCTCTCTGCGGAAGCCGAATCATTTGATTCGGCTTTTTTGTTATTAAATTTCATACCAAAACACAAAAAGCTATGTGGAAAGAAGAAAACAATAAACTGACAAAAACTTTTCAGTTCAAAGATTTTTCAGAGGCCTTTGCTTTTATGACAAGAGTAGCCATGCTGGCTGAAGTACACGGGCATCACCCCGACTGGTCAAATTCCTGGAACAAAGTAAACATTTCTTTATCGACCCATGATGCCGGAAATATAGTAACAGGAAAAGACTACGACCTGGCCAAAGACATTGAAGAATTGGTAAGTAAATAGATAATGATAGTTTAATAGGTGCATATAACGCACCTATTCGCTTTTTATAGAATGGTTATTTTTTTTAAAAAATTGTTCTCAGGTTTTAAATTTATACCGCCTGAGAATTGAATATTTTGCACTGAGTTAATGCATAGTGCAGTATATTTAATTCTCAGCCCAAATAAAAATCGCTTACAATTGCAGAAAATAGCCAGAATCTTCAATTTTTGGCTTTCTAAGAAAGCCACATATAACCTGTTGATTCAATTATAAGTATAAAAAGGTAAAAAATAGGATAAAAAAATCCTGAAAGTGCTTATTTGGAGTTTGTGGGTTAATACAGCTTGAAAAGACTGTTTTTGTGTATTTCTAAACCATTTTGTAATTTAAATTACGCTTCAAATGAAATCTGGCAGGCAGGAGAGAATAGGCATAGAAATTTCAAAATCATCATTGCTCAAAAGGCCATCATGATTTTTCCGATTGCATTACAGTCGAAATAGAAGTATAGAGTAAACAGCGGACAACAGAATAAAGGCCAAAAGTGATTTGCTAAAAAAAGCAAAACGACTATCAGAAATGAATTGATTATTTAAGTTTTATAATGCACAATAGAAAACAAGCAACTCTGTAAACAAAGCAGGTGCTGTATATTGAGGCACATAAAATAACATTTCTTACAAAATGAAAGAAAATTTATGTAACCGATATGTCATATCAATATCAACAAATGTATATTAACACACTTGAAGCAACGGAAATCAAAAAAAAACAGAAATTACCACGCTGTTGAATAAGTACGAGGGCGACTCTGTAAGCTTGCTAAGTAACCTTTAGGAGCATACATTTCTTTCTCCTCATTCATTCGGGTCATTAAAAAACCACCAAATGCCAGCGATGCGATAGTAAGTAGTAACATAGTTTTAGCACGTTTAGTCAGTTCAAATTTCTCAAAATACTTCAACAATACAAGAACTAAAAAAAACTTTGGTCGGCTTGCGGATAATTTTATCCCGAAATAATGCCAATTGAAGTAGATTTTAGTTAAAAAAAGCAAAAATATTCAAAAAAGACAGGTGAGTTGATAATTAAACTTGCACAATATCTTATTTTTTCAGGCTATTTATCAATACGAAAAAGCACTTCTCGGGCGTGACTGAAGGCTCATCATATATCCTTTTGGGGCGTAAAGCTCGTTAGTTTCGCGCATTTTGGTCATCATTAAACCTCCGACTGCAAATGCTATGGCTGCTAGAATCATGGACTTTAGGTTTATTGTTTCTCAAATATATGTATATAAATATTATATGTCAAGTATTTTCAGAAATTTTTGAAAGAAAGATATTAAGTGAATGATTCAGGTTTCATCACTTTTTATTCTTAATGCTGGTACAGATCTGTATTAATGCGCTTTTAATTATCAATACACTTCCAGTTAAGTACCTAATTGCTTACTTTTGTGAAAAAAAGTATAGTGAAGCTCGTTCTTGTTCCAACACCGATAGGAAACCTTGAAGATATTACATTAAGAGCCATTAATGTACTGAAAGACGCTGATTTAATATTGTCAGAAGATACCAGAAATACTGGTTTTTTGCTTAAGCATCTGGGCATCTCCAAACCGCTGCAGAGCCATCATGCCTTTAATGAGCACCAGACGATAGGTAAAATTGTAGAAAGATTAAAAAAAGGCGAGAAGATAGTGCTGGTTTCTGATGCCGGAACTCCCGCCATTTCAGACCCAGGCTTTTTGTTGGTAAGAGAATGTATACGGAACGGAATTGAGGTGGATTGCCTGCCCGGAGCCACCGCTTTTGTACCTGCTCTGGTAAATTCTGGTTTACCTTGCGACAGATTCACCTTTGAGGGTTTTCTTCCGGTAAAAAAAGGGCGGCAGACACGCCTCAAATCGCTCGTTACAGAAGAAAGAACCATGATTTTTTATGAGTCGCCGTTTAGGTTGCTTAAAACCTTGGAAAACTTCGTTGAATATTTTGGCGCAGAGCGTCAGGCCAGTGTTTCCAGAGAAATCACGAAGATGTATGAAGAAACCGTGAGAGGTACTTTGTCGGAAATTATTGCTAATTTTGCAACCCGAAGCATTAAAGGTGAGATAGTTATTGTAGTGCAGGGTTGCAGCTAATACCAATTTATGAGGCCTGTGGCTTCTATTTATTTAGTTTTAATTGTTTGTTTTATGTTCGAGAGTCTTAAAGCGTTTACTGTTGAGCAGATAATTATCATCTTTTCTACCCCTTTATATACGGTTTTGATTCTTGGGGAAATCATTCTCAGCAATATTCAGGACCGCAGGTTTTATACTGTTAAAGATACCCTAACTAATATTTACCTCATGTTATTGAACGGAGGTATAGATTTGCTGTCAAGGGGTATTACGTGGCTCATATTGGCCTGGGCGTTTCAATACCGGTTTTTTGAAATCCAGAATCCGTTTCTTTACTGGGGCTTACTTTTTATTGCTGAAGATTTTGTGTTTTATGTGTTGCACTATGTTGATCATCACTCAAGGTTTTTCTGGGCGGCTCATGTTACACACCATTCGTCAGAGCAGTTTAATTTAACGGTGGGCTTTCGTTCATCGGTGTTTCAGCCGCTTTACAGGTTCATTTATTTTTTACCGTTGTCGCTATTCGGATTCAAGGTGGCCGACATCGCCGTTATGTATTCAATCACCCAGATTTACGGTATTCTGGTGCATACCAGTTACATACCAAAGTTTCGTAAAATGCCCTGGATATTATTAGAATACGTAATTGTAACACCTTCTCAGCACCGGGTTCATCATGCTTCCAATATAGAGTATCTTGATAAAAACATGGGTATGTGTCTTACCATCTGGGACAGAATGTTTGGTACTTTTCAAGAAGAAATAGACGATTTGCCTATTAAATATGGTCTGGTTTCACCTTTAGAAAACCGGAATGCCGTCAATATTGTGTTTCATGAGTGGGTAAAACTCTTTAAAGACCTCAGAAAACCACTTAATTTTACAACAAAGCTCAAATATATGTATAAGCCCCCGGGTTGGTCGCATGACGGCAGCACCAAAACCAGTAAGGAACTAAGAGCAGATCTTGAAAAAGAAAAGACACAGAACACTTAATTCATTAATTATCTAATCATACATGAAATTACTTGAGAACAAAATAGCCCTGATAACCGGTGCTTCGCGAGGAATTGGGCGAGAAATCGCCAAAAAGTTCGCAGAACAAGGTGCAAATATAGCCTTTACTTACTTGTCTAGCGTTGAGAAAGGCCAGGCTTTAGAAGCCGAACTGGCAGCTTATGGAATAAAGGCCAAAGGGTACCGCTCTGATGCCTCAGACTACCAGGCAGCTGAGCAACTGGTTAACGATGTAGTGGCCGACTTCGGAACACTAGATATTGTAGTAAATAATGCGGGTATTACGCGTGATACACTTTTAATGCGAATGTCTGAAGACCAATGGGATGAAGTGTTGCGTGTAAACCTGAAGTCGGTTTTCAACCTTACCAAAGCTGCAACCAAGCCTATGATGCGTGCCAAACAGGGTTCAATTATCAACGTAACCTCTGTAGTTGGCTTAATGGGTAACGCTGGCCAGTCTAATTACGCTGCCTCAAAAGCGGGTATCATTGGTTTTACAAAATCAATAGCTAAAGAGCTGGGTTCAAGAAATATCCGTTCAAATGCCATTGCACCTGGTTTCATTGAAACCGAAATGACCGGCGAACTGAACGAAAAAGCATTGGAAGACTGGTTGAAAAATATACCATTAAAACGTGCCGGCCAGGGAGAAGAAGTGGCCAATGCCTGCGTGTTTCTGGCGTCTGACATGTCAAAATACGTTACAGGCCAGGTATTACAGGTCGATGGCGGTATGCTGATGTAAGCCGCATTTATAATCAATTATAGTTTGTATCGTCAGGGATGTTTTACATAGTCCCTGACGATATTTTTTTGTATCTTGGCAAAATAATTATCCACCAATGGTGTTGTTTTAGTAGTATCATTTTTTAACAAGAATTTCCCGTTTATGAATGGGGCCGGGGTTTATGAAATCCGAACTAATCTTTCAGTCTTCTCCTTGGTTTATCTTACTTTGCTTACTGGCAGGTGGTATATATAGCTTTCTACTTTATCAGAAAAAATCAAACTTTACAACGCTTCAAAACCGGCTTTTGGCCGTCGCCAGGGGTATTCTGGTTGCCCTGCTTGCTTTTTTACTTGTAAACCCGCTGTTGAGAAGCAATAAAACAAGCATTGAGAAACCTACCGTGGTGCTGGCAGTTGATAACTCTGCCTCAATGGCTAAAGGCGGCGAAGAAAAAATAAATGCGCTGAAAGACAATCTGCAGAAACTGATAAAGGCAATTGAAAGCAAGGGTAATAATGTAGAGATTAAAACATTGAGTGAAACTGAATTAAACGACGACATCAATTCTTTAAAATTTAACGAAAAAACTACCGATTTATCTGGCTTACTGGCCGGTATAAAGAATAATTATGAAGGCCGAAACCTGACAGATGTAATACTGGTGTCTGATGGAATAGCCAATTCGGGTGTTTCGCCTACCTATGGCAAGTATAATTTTAACGTACATACCATTGGCTTAGGTGATACCACCCTGAGAAGAGATGTGAAGCTGAACGCCATCTATGCCAACCGGATCGCTTATCTGGGCAATAAGTTTCCTGTGCAGGCTGAAATTTCAAGTTATGGGTATACAGGTAAAACAACCTCGGTTCTGCTGAAACACGGAGGAAAAATAATAGACCGCCAAACAGTAAGTTTTGATATGCACACCGACCTGAAACAGATAACTTTTTATGGCAATGCAGAACAAAAAGGCTTGCAGCGCTATACAATTGAAATGGTGCCGCTCAATGGAGAATTTACTGTCAGAAACAACGCCCGCGATGTGTACATAGATGTAGTAGACGGCAAAGAGAAAATTCTTCTGGTGGCATTGGCTCCGCACCCCGATATTAAGGCTATCAGGGCCATAATAGAGAAAAATGAGCTGTATGAACTAACAGTAAAGGTACTTCAGAGCGATAATATTAATGAAATTGGCACCCAGCCATTTGATGTGCTCATTCTCCACCAGTTACCAGACCTCTACGGTGCAGGCGGTAACCTGCTGAACCGCCTGATGGCGCAGGCAAAGCCCACTTTGTTTATTCTGGGTAATCAATCCAATATTGCTGGTTTTAATGGCATACAGCAAACGCTTAGCATTCTGGCGCAGGCAGGAAGGGCAGATAAAGTGAGCGCAAAATTTAACAGTAGCTTTAACCTTTTTAATCTGGATGGCGATAAACTGAGTATTCTTGAAAAATTACCGCCTCTTCTGGCGCCATTTGGCGAATACCGGGCAGGAACCGGCAGTGAAATTATTCTTTACCAACGTGTAGGGGCAGTGGTTACACCTAAACCGCTGCTGATTGCCAATACTGCTAATGCACGCAAATCGGCTGTTTTAACGGCTGAGGGCATCTGGCAATGGCGTTTGGAAGAGTTTGCCCTGACCGACAAGCAGGAAATTGTAGACGAGGTATTTATGAAAACCCTGCAACTGATTTCTATAAAAGACGATAAACGTAAACTGAGGGTGTATCCGGTGTCAAGAGAGTTTTCGGTAGATGAAAAAGTTGTATTTGAAAATGAAGCCTATAACGATATCTACGAGCGGATATATAACCAGAGCATCAGACTGGAAATAACCGATGAAAAAGGCGCTACCAAAAGCTATAACTATACCATCAGCCAGGACAACACCCGTTTTGAAATTTCAGGCCTGGGCGAAGGCGTTTACCGCTACAAGGCCGCAACGCAGGTACTAGGCAAGAGCGAAGAAGTAAGCGGCCAGTTTGTAGTACAAAATACCGACTTAGAAGACCTCACCCATACCGCCGACTTTAATTTACTGCGCACGCTGGCGCAGCAAAACAAGGGTAAATTTTATGAAGCAGGCCGCTTAAATAACCTGACTGAGTATTTATCAACTAACCAAAGTCCCGATAAAATAAGTAGTATTGAAGAAATGAATGAGTTCATTAATCTAAAATGGGTGTTCTTTTTGCTGCTGGCTCTGGCCAGTGTAGAGTGGGTGTCGCGCAAGTATCTGGGTACTTACTAAAAACCTGGTTTATTCGTAATAAATGATTTATATAACTTATTAGCGAAAATTAAATTTCAAAAACAGGAGGTTTTTCTCCTGTTTTGTCATTTTTAGTGAGGTGTTGTATTTTATTTATACCAGTCATGCTTAGTGTATTGTATTTTTTTTAGTCTAATCGCTGTTCAACCTTTTCAATTCCGGCACTATCTATTCGGCATTAATGGCTTCAGCACCGGCTTCAAATGCAGCATTCAAATATCTTTATCAGGCATGACAACCGCTTCAATTTTTTAAATGAGATGTTTGTTGACCCTTATTAGATTAACTTCTTGTTTCATGAAATAGGAAATTATAAAACGAAGTTTTGTTTAGATTTGTATCAGATTTAGTATTTTCACTATTCGGTACTTTTTGTTGTGCTTTTATGCCCGGAATCAGTCTTTTTAACTGCGTTTCCGGCAAGTATTTTTTTGCATAATTAAAAGATACCAAGCTTGAAGGAAATAGTATTTTTCCGAGAGAAATGCGTTCAATTTTGTAAATTCTTTGAAATTATTTCTTTAATAATGCTGTTATAGAGTTTGTCGTATTATTTTGCAATCAGCATGGCGTTTAATTAATTATAAGCAAGTATGAATATAGGAGACAAGGTAAGATTATTACATTCGAAAGAAGAAGGCATCATAACCAGATTTTTAAAAGATAACGTTGTTGAGGTAGAAATTGAAGCCGGCTTTAAATTGCCGGTTTTAAAGAGAGAACTGGCCGTTGTATCAAAAACAGAAACACAGTTTTTTAAACCTGCACCCGTTGCGGCAGTTAACAAACCCAAAGAAACCAAACCCACCATTAAGGCCGACAAAGGTATTTTTCTGGCATTTGTGCCGGTTAACGAAAAAGAAGTATCTGTTAATATTGTTAATAATACAGACTGGGACCTGCCCTTTGCGCTTACATTAACCACAGACCGCATACATGTAGGCCTGGCAGGTGGCTTAATTAATGCAAAAAGTTATCAGAAATCAAGCCTTGATTTGTTGATTAAAGATATGGAAACCTGGGGAAGTTTCTCTATCAGAGTGCTTTATTTTAACAATGGGCCGTTTGATGAGCGCCCGCCTTTGTTTAAAAAGCTAAGAATCAGAGCCAACACCTGGCCTAATCATAAAAATAAAACACCCATTCTTGAAAGAGAATCGTATTTGTACCAGCTTGACAGCGACGACGCAGAAGCCATACCCACAGAAAAAGCAGAACCTCAGCCCAAGCTGGTAATAGATGCCAACAAGCTAAAAGAAAGCATGATGGCCCAGAAGTCGGTTGAGACATTGCCTAAAACCTACGAAAAGCCTGCGCCAATGGTAGATTTACACATAGAGCAGCTTACCAAAAACCATAGGACACTCAACAACGCCGAGATGCTTGAGCTGCAGATGAATACTTTTCTGAGCAAGTTTGAACAAGCCATAGCCAGCGGTATGGACGATATAACGTTTATACACGGTGTGGGTAACGGTGTTTTAAGGCAGGAAATTCAACGCCGGTTATCAGGCCATAAGAATGTGGCGTGGTTTGAAGACGCCCAGAAAGAAAAATTTGGTTATGGCGCCACCCGCATTAAGATAAAATAGATTTAAACCTCATAATTTTTTCGTTGTCAAAAACGTTTTGCTCAAAAAAGTACAATTAACAATACCCTATGAAGAAGCTAACAATTGTCTGTTGTTTGTTTGTAAGCGCACTTTTGTATTCAAATCATGAAGCCGTTGCCCAAAAAACGGCAGAACCCGAAGCCCCGGTAGAAAAATACCTGCAAGATTCAGTAAAAGTGGAAAAAGTCTTATCTAATATCAGCATACCATTTAATATTTCGATGGCCGACATCGAAAAGCAAATCAATGCCAGTATCTCCGGGCTTATTTACGAAGATAACAGCTATACTGATAATAATAATGACGACTTTAAATGTAAGGTCTGGAAAAAATCTAATATTATTATTACAGCAGCCACCAATGATGTTTTTGATTTCACGGTTCCGCTGAAAGTATGGGCAGAGCAGGGTATCGGCGCCTTTGGCTTCAAAAAGTACATTCCTGTTGAGTTTGAAATCAACATGAAGTTCTCAACAAGGTTTACCATCAGGCCAGACTGGGCCGTTCAGACCTCAACATCGCCTAACGGCTACCAGTGGATTACCAAGCCTAAAGTTAACCTGGGTATAGATATTCCGATAGATTTCATTATCGGTAAAATAATAGATAACAATCAGTCAGGTTTTGCGCGCTCAATAGATGATGCCGTTGCCAAAAATCTGTCAATCAAGCCTTATGTTATACAGGCATGGAACGCCGCCCTGCAACCGTATCAGGTGTCGGCAGAATACCGGACCTGGGTTAAAATAACGCCGCTTGAGGTGCTGATGACCCCACTGGTAACCGCCGGAAGAAACGTAAGGTCGGTGCTTGGTTTAAAGGCTTACACCGAAACCATTACCGGCGAAAAGCCATTCGCTCCGTTTTCTGTAAGCACTATACCTAATCTGAAACTGGTGCAGAGCATACCAAACGATTTTCAGGTGGGGTTAATGAGCGACGTGCCATTTACAGAAGCTGCCGCCATTGCCAAAAAAATGTTTGTAGGCCAGGTGTATGATTTCAAAGACGGTAAGTATAAAATAGAAGTAACCGATCTTGATATTTACGGTAGTGACGAGTATCTGGTTATAAAGGCCATGATAAAAGGCAAACTGAAAGGCACTATATACATAAAGGGTATCCCGGTTTACAGCCCGGCCAGAAAAAGCATAGTGTTGAGCAATACCCAGTTTGATATCAAAACCAAGAATATACTGGCCAGGGCGGCATCGTGGCTGTTAGAAGGCAAAATGGTGAAAATGATTGAAGAACAATATGGCCTGCCAATAGATGAGCTGCTCGCTTATGCCAAACAAAACGTTGAGTCTGCCATGAACACCGAGTACAAAAAAGGAGTGAAGCTGGCCGGAAAGATTGAAAGCGTAACGCCAGATAAAGTTTATCTGACACCGTCAAGCATTGTTGCAGTGGTTGTTGCTAAAGGAAAAGTAGAATTGAAGGTAGACGGAATGTAAGGTGGCGTATCGCATAAAAATTAATTAGTTTATTTTTGGCGAAGTTTAATGAGTCGGGAAACTGCTAATGACCCAGCCACCGAAATAAGAATATTTTTTTTAAATATTGTTTGCCAGCAGGGGAGTTTCTACCTTTGTGTGTAGAAAAAAGCGGGCCGTCTTATCGCTGCTACAAGGTGCAAACCGAAGAGTTGAGGAAAGTCCGAACAGTGCAGAGCATCATGCTACCTAACGGGTAGGGGGGAATCGGGCGACTGATTGCCTACAGCCAGTGCCGCAGAAAATATACCGCCGCAAGGTAAGGGTGAAAAGGTAGGGTAAGAGCCTACCGCTTGTCTGGTGACAGACAGGGCATGGTAAACCTCATGAACTGAAAGACCAAATAAACCGACACAGCCATCTGCAAAGATAGCTTAAGGGCTGCTCGCTCGAGTCGGAGGGTAGGTTGATAGAAGCAGCAGGCAACTGTTGTTCCAGATAAATGATAAGACTTTAGCAGAAATGTTAAAGACAGAATTCGGCTTACAGGTTCGCTTTTTTCTTCTTAAGATACTTTATAATGTTAAAATAGGCATTGGTCATAAAAAATCCTTATGAAACTTTGATTTCGTAAGGATTTTTTATAATTTTGCAGTCCAAAAAATGCGCAAAGGGGACGGGTTCCCCATTAAAACAGAAAAAAATGGCAGTTAAAATCAGATTAGCAAAAAGAGGACGCAAAAAAGCTCCATTGTATGACATCGTAGTAGCTGACGCTCGTTCACCACGTGATGGTAAATTTATCGAGAAATTAGGTCAGTACAATCCTCAATCTACCCCTGCGGGCATCATATTGAAAGATGAGAGAGCCCTTTACTGGTTAATGGTAGGTGCAGAACCAACCGATACCACCCGTAAAATCTTGTCAGTAAAAGGTATATTGCTTAAAAAACACCTTCAGATTGGTGTAAATAAAGGAGCCATTACTCAGGATGTAGCAGATGCTCGTTTCGAGTCTTGGTCTAAAGAAAGACAAGAAAACCGCGAATCAAGAATTGCCAAACTTTCTGAAGGCAAAGATGCAGCTAAAAAAGCAGCATTTGAAGCAGAACGTAAAAAACGCGCTGATATGGAAGCCGCTCAGCAAAAAGTTATTGCTGACGCTGAAGCAGCTGCCGCCGCTGCAGCAGCCCCTGCTGAAGAAGAAGCGCCTGCAACAGAAGCAACTGAAGAATCAGCAGAAGCATAATTCGGAGATTCCATCTAACGAAATTATAAAAAATCCTCGCCCAAAAGCGGGGATTTTTATATTGAATCAAAAATGTTATGACAAAAGAGGATTGCTATTTATTAGGTAAAATAACCAAAACTCATGGTCTGAAAGGCGAACTGGCCATCTGGCTTGATGTTGATTATCCTGAAGACTACGAAGAGCTTGATTCTGTTCTGCTTGAAATAAAAGGAGAGCTGGTGCCTCATTTTGTAGAAGAAATCCAGATTAGACCTGCCAAGTCTATCATCAAGTTTGAAGACATAGATACCATAGAAGAGGCGCAAAAACTCGTAAACTGTGATATTTATCTGCCGGAAGACAACCTGCCTGAGCTGGAAGACAACGACCAGTTTTATTACCATGAGATTATCGATTTCACGGTAGTAGACAACGTAAAAGGTAAACTGGGCAAAGTTCTGGCTGTGTATACATCAGACCGCCAGGACCTCATAGCTATGCATTATGAAGGCACAGAAATACTGATTCCGATTAATGACGACATAGTAAAGACAGTTGACCGCGACAAAAAAGAGTTGTACACGCATTTGCCGGAGGGGCTAATGGAGGTTTATCTGGACAATAGCAACCTACAGCCCGACGATGAAGACGACGACGAGCCAGAAGCATCCTGATAATTAAAATGGAAAACACTACACAGGCACATACAGGCACTACTGAAAACAGCGGTATTCGTATTGATATTATATCATGCGTACCCCGTTTGCTAGACAGTTATTTTGACCACTCAATATTGAAGCGGGCAAGAGAAGCCGGGCATGCCGAAGTGCATATCCATGACCTGCGCGACTACTCTGAAAACAAACACCGCCAGGTAGACGATTACGCGTTTGGTGGCGGAGCAGGTATGGTGTTAGGTATTGAGCCTATTGCCAAATGTATTCGCCATTTGCAGTCGGGTAGAGCCTATGACGAAGTTATTTATATGACACCAGACGGCGATGTGTTCGACCAGAAAACGGCCAACAGGCTTTCAATGACACACAACCTCATTATTCTGTGCGGGCACTACAAAGGCATTGACGAGCGCGTGCGCGAACATTTCATTACCAAAGAAATATCAATCGGCGATTACGTCTTATCAGGTGGCGAATTACCCGCCGCTGTTGTATCAGATGCCATCATCAGGCTCATACCCGGTGTATTAAATGATGAAACCTCAGCATTGACCGATTCTTTTCAGGATAACCTGCTGGCACCGCCGGTATATACCAGACCGGCAGAATTTGAAGGCATGAAAGTGCCGGATGTGCTGCTTTCGGGCCATGAGAAAAAAATTAACGACTGGCGCCTTGAACAATCTATTAAACGTACCCAACAGCGCCGCCCTGACCTGCTAAATTAAGGTAGCCTTCTGCTGGCATGGGCATCAGGGCTTACCCAGGTTCTCGCCTGAGTAAAAAAATCTACATTCTTCATACTAATTATAGTCAAAAATTGCATTCTTTCAGGTGGTGTATTTTTTTGGGCTAAACCTTAGCGAAGGTTTATTGCTCACTTAAAAACATTTTACAGCCATGAAACGAAAAGTTTTTGTACCTCTTGCTTCACTAATTCTTACTTTCTTTATCAGTACACAAGCCAGTATGGCAGCTACTGAAACCCCGGTAAAAGATGCGGCCAAAGTTGAAACAGTAAAAGCTGAAAAACTCGAATCAGCTGAAGCCAAGGCTATAATGGCACGGCTGGAAGAAATTAAGGCAATGGATAAGAAAAGCATGACAACGCATGAGAAAAAAGCATTACGCAAAGAAGTAAAAGCGCTTAAAACACAAATGGCCGAGCTTGGCGGAGGTGTTTATATCTCGGCGGGTGCGTTAATCGTAATTCTACTTCTGATATTGTTATTGTAACCAAATTAAACCAAATGCCAGCGCAATGGAAGCAAACCAACAACCCAAACCAGAAGAAGAAGAGGTGCAGTTTCCCGAGTATCCGAAGTATCCGGCCTCAGAAGATATTTATGCCAGAGGTATAAAAGAAGAAACACTAGACCCGGAAAACCCAACGCAAGACAAAGCGCCCAATGAAATTGACCGTCTGGCGTGGAACGAAGCAGATGGCACCTCTGAGGCCTCTGGTGATGACCTGGATGTGCCCGGTGCAGAGCTTGATGATGCCGACGAGGCCATTGGAAAAGAAGACGAAGAAAATAATTATTATAGCCTGGGAGGCGACAATCATACTGATCTTGAAGAATCTCAAAGCGATGTCAGAGACAATGAATAAGTATATTAACAAACAGAGTTTAATGAAAATACTGAAAGAACTGGTGCTTTTCGGGGTATTAATTCCTTTGGCACTGGCTGGTCTCAGTTGTTCGGGCGAAATTATTACCACCCCTCCGCCACCTGCTGTGGTTGAGGTTGCCCCCGGGCCACCTGTGCCCAGTTACGTCTGGATTCCCGGTCATTATGTAGCCCGTGGTGGCACTTACGTATGGCGCAATGGTCACTACCGTCAGGCTCCGCGTTACAGAAAAGTTTGGGTTCAGGGCCGGTATGTGCAATCACCCCGTGGATACATCTACAAAAAAGGTCATTGGCGGCGGTAATTCAATCATTCAAAAAATAAGGCTCATATTCCTTTTTCTGCCAGGCAGAATACGGTTTTTGAGCCTTTTTTGTTGTTTACGTATAGCAACACCGCTGGCCTGGTAGTTCTTAAAAAATTTACAGGTACCGCAGAGTTAAAAAAATATGTTACTACATACACCTGGCTGATATTAATAGACTATTGAATTTGTTTATTTGTGCATATTTTATTAAATTTGTAATATTACTATTAAAAATAGTGCAAAAAAATATCTAAATAGTCATATTTATTCTACTAAAAAAAGTAAATCTTAAGGCTAATGGCTGAGGAAACAGAAAATCTAATCCCAGAATCTTCCAACAACGGCACAATTATCCCAATCAACATCGAAGACGAAATGCGCGGCGCCTACATTGATTATTCAATGTCGGTTATTATTTCGCGTGCCTTGCCTGATGTTAGAGACGGACTAAAACCGGTTCATCGCCGGGTTTTATACGGAATGGCAGAACTGGGTGTATATCACAACCGCCCTTATAAAAAATCGGCTCGTATTGTAGGAGAGGTGTTGGGTAAATATCACCCGCATGGAGACAGCTCGGTTTATGACACCATGGTGCGTATGGCTCAGGAATGGTCGTTACGCTACACATTGGTTGACGGACAAGGTAACTTTGGTTCAATAGACGGCGACTCACCCGCAGCTATGCGTTATACTGAGGCCCGTCTGAAAAGAATAGCTGAAGAACTACTGGCAGATATCAACAAAGAAACAGTTGATTTTCAGCCCAACTTTGACGATTCGTTAGAAGAGCCATCAGTAATGCCGGGTAAAATACCTAATTTATTATTGAATGGTTCGGCAGGTATTGCCGTAGGTATGGCCACTAACATGGCCCCTCACAACCTTACTGAGGTTGCAGATGGTATAACTGCTTATATTGATAACAACGATATTACGGTTGAAGAACTGATGCAGTTTGTTAAAGCGCCCGATTTCCCGACCGGAGCCATTATTTATGGTTACAGCGGTGTAAAATCAGCTTTTGAAACCGGTCGCGGCCGTATCGTTCTGCGTTCTGTAGCCAATTTCGAGGTCTCTAAAACAGGTAAAGACCAGATTGTAGTAACCGAGATTCCGTATATGGTCAATAAGGCCATGATGATTGAGAAAACCGCTCAGCTCATCAACGAAAAGAAAATCGAGGGCATTTCAGACATCAGAGATGAGTCAGACCGTGAAGGGATGCGCATCGTTTATGACCTCCGTAAAGATGCCGTACCAAACGTGGTTCTTAATAACCTTTATAAATATACGCAGCTTCAATCATCTTTCAGTATCAATAACGTGGCGCTGGTTAAAGGCCGTCCGGTTACGCTCAATCTGAAAGACATGATTAAGTACTACGTAGAGCATAGGCTTGAAATTGTAACCAGACGTACGCAATACGATTTAAAAGAAGCCGAAAAACGTGCACATATATTAGTCGGCTTGTTAATAGCTCTTGATTACATTGATGCTGTTATTAGCTTTATCCGTGGTTCAAGAGACGCCGACGAAGCCAGGACAGGCTTGATGAAAGGTGATTTCATGACACCCGAACAAAGACAGGAATTCCTGACGGTTGGTCTTCAGCGCCTGCAGATTGTTGATGCCTTTAATTCTGAAGCTGCCGAAACAGGCAATATTCTGAGCGAAGTGCAGGCAAAAGCCATTCTGGATATGCGTTTGCAACGTTTGGTAGGTCTGGAAAGAGACAAGATAACTGCCGAATTTGATGAAATTAAAAATATCATTCTTGACTTACGTGATATCCTAGGTTCGGAAGAAAGAAAACGCAACATCATCAAAGATGAGTTGGCTGAACTGAAAGCCAGATACGGCGACGAAAGACGCTCTAAAATTGAAATGGCCGCCGGTGAATTCAGCATTGAAGATATGATACCTGACGATGAAATGCTGGTAACTATCTCTCATCAGGGGTATATTAAACGTACACCATTGCAGGAGTACCGCACACAGGGCAGGGGTGGCACCGGGTCAAGAGGTGTAAAAACCAAAGATGAAGATTACACCGAGCATCTTTTTGCAGCTACCAACCATAATTACCTGTTGTTTTTCACCAAAAAAGGTAAATTATTCTGGCTCAGAGTTTTTGAAGTTCCGGAAGGCAGCAAAACCGCCAAAGGAAGAGCCATACAGAACCTGATAAATATTGAAGCTGACGATAAGATTCAGGCAGTGTTGAACGTTTCTACACTTACCGACGAAGACTATATCAACAATAATTATATCGTGATGTGTACCGAAGAAGGTACCGTGAAGAAAACCCTTCTGGAAGCCTATTCTCGTCCGCGTCAGGGTGGTATCATTGCTATCAACATCAACGAAGGCGACAACCTGCTGGATGTTGCCCTTACCAACGGCGATAACAACATTGTAATTGCTGCTAAAAACGGTAAAGTAGTGCGTTTCCATGAGTCAGGTACGCGTCCGATGGGCCGTACAGCCACCGGTGTAAGAGGTATATCTTTAGACGAAGGCGACCGCGCCATCGGTATGGTTTGTGTTTCCAGAGCAGATACCCAGTTACTGGTGGTATCAGAAAAAGGCTACGGAAAACGCTCTGATATTGAAGATTACCGCATTACCTCAAGAGGTGCCAAGGGCGTTAAAACGCTGAATATCACCGATAAAACAGGTGCGCTGGTAGCCATTAAAGAAGTAACCGATGATGACGATCTGATGATTATCACCAAAAACGGTATTGCCATACGCAGTAAAGTGGCCGACCTCCGGGTAATGGGCCGTAATACCCAGGGTGTAAGACTTATCCGCCTTAACGAAACAGACCATATTGCCTCTGTAACCCGTATCATCAGAGAAGATGATGAGGAAGAAGAAGGCACTGGCGCTGAAATAGTAGAAAGTGCCGAATAATGCCCGGTAAAGAGTAGGAGGGTTGTCTACTTTTTATGTTAATACTTTGTTAATTTCCTGAAAATCCCTATTTTTCGCGAAATTAAATTGTCTAACCCTAAGCATTTTAATATTTTTAAAAAATTAACAGAAATATGAAAAAAACCATTTTTGTGTCTGTCTTATCTATGTTTACGGCAGGCGTATTTGCACAATCAGGACTTGATAATCAACTTAAAGAAGCGCAGTGTAAGTCAGCAGCCGACGAAATTGCCAAAGGAGAAAAAGCAAGTCAGGATGCCAAAAAAGGTGCAAAATCATCTACCTGGGTTAAGCTTGCCGCGGCTTATGAAGACATGGCCATTAACTGCGGAAAAGACTCAATGGCATCAGAAAAAGCATATAATGCCTATAAAAAGGCACTTGAAGTAGAAGCCGGCGGTAAAGGCACCAAAGAAATTGAGGCAGCGCTTACAAGTCAGAAAATATATTCTGCACTGATGCAGCAGGGTGCTGGTTTCTATAACGGTAAAAACTTTACAAGCGCACTTAAATTATTCAGAATTGCCTCAGAAGTAAGCCCTAAAGATACTACGGCTTCTTTGTACACAGGTATTGTTGCGCAATTGGCTAAAGATAACGAGGCCGCTAAAATCTATTTCAATAAGTTTATTGAGCAAGGTGGTAAAGATGCAGCCGTATTCTACAGCTTATCTGAAGTGTACAAAAACGAAAAAAATACAGCTAAAGCTGTAGAAGTACTTAAAAAAGGTATCGCGTCAAACCCTGGCGACAAAGATTTGAAAGGTACACTTGTAAACCTTCAGTTGTCTAGCGGTAATTCTGAAGAAGCTATCAATGAGTTGAAAAAACTGATTGAAGCCGACCCGACAAATGTAAATAATATGCTTAACCTGGCTATTCTTTACGATAACGGCGGTAAAAAAGAAGAAGCGCTTGGCTGGTACAAAAAAATATTGGCTATTGACCCAACCAACTACGATTGTAACTTCAACCTGGGTGTGTTTCACTTCAACCAGGCCGTTGAAATCAAGAAAGAGGTTGATAAAATGGACATGAAAGAGTACCAGAAGAATGGTAAAGCCGTAGAAGACAAAGCCTGTGCCAAATTTGGCGAAGCAAAACCTCACTTTGATATTTGCAAATCTGTAAGAGAAAAAGAAGGTAAAGCGTTAGATCAGGACCTGACAGACAACCTAAACAGTTTAACAACTGTACTTGAACAATGTTCTAAAAGAAAATAAACAGTTTCAGAACTGAATATATGTAAAAACCCTTAGCGTTGTCTAAGGGTTTTTTTTATGCACGGTTTATTGGTTTGCTCAGAATTGATTATTCCGCACCAATGTACAATAAATTTTTTTCATGCAAATCTCAGGTACAGCCTTAACTTTCAGAATCTGCCGTTTTATAGACAAATAATCATTGAATGATCCATATAAAATTAGCAGTCTATAATAATGGAGAAAGAAGTACATAAATATAAACACGCAGCTCAGGTATGTAACTTAGGGGTGTTTTCAATAATACTATTTAACATAATATAAATTATATAACAAATACATCTTTAACTTGATATGCCTGAGAATTGGCTATTTCGGTTTGTACTGATATATTATGAAGGTATTCAATTCTCATTAAAAACAAAAAAAGGCATTTCAACTAAGAAATGCCTTTAATGCCTTTGGTTTTCTACCAACTTTCTTTCTCATTTTTACTTTCTCTGGTCTTTCTTTAATTTTCTTTTCTTCAAAGAAAACACCAAGCGCTTCAATGATTATATCTTTCTGCGACATCCCTTCCCAATATCCGTAATCTTTCATGGTTTCAACCAGTTCATTCGGGCAATCGAATGTAACTTTGGTCGACGGCCCGTTGTCTTGCAATGCCATCAATGCCTGCTGGCTTCCGTTTGGTGCAGAAGCCGGTGTACCTGTGGCTTGTTCAGTACTTTTGGTTGGAACTAAACTTTCAAATGTAAAATTTCTATTTTTTGCCATTTTTCTAAAATTTTAGTTGAACAGTATATAACGCAAACCTTATTAATTATTTGTGTTGAAACTGTCTAGAATTTCCTTAGTTAATTTATAATAATCCATTGCTCCGTTGCTATCTGGTGCGTACGAGAAAATATCCTGTCCGCTTGCCTGTGCTTCCGATATCGCAATGTTGTCTCTGATAGTTGTAGAAAAAAACGAATCACCTAATTGCTTTTTGGTGGCTTCTATAATCTCGTTGCTCAGTTTCTTATTGATTCTCGGGTTGTAGCGTGTTGCAAAAACACCACCTAATTTTGTTTGAGGGCTTATTAACTGCAGCTCTGACGAATACGATAAAAAATTTCTTAGTCCTTCATAACTCAGGTACTCTGCCTGCAGTGGCACCATGTAAAGGTCGCAGGCAATGAGCGCTATTCTTGTCATCCCTGAAAGTGTGGGCGGACAATCAATCATGATGTAATCATAATTCTTTTTAATTTTCTCCAGTAGCAGTTTCAGGTTGAACGGAAAAACCGGTGATGCTTTAATTACATCTTCTTTGGTGTTTAGTTCGGCTGCACTTGGCAGCAGGTCGCCGATGGGAGTATTAATCACAACACTTTCAAATGGCAGCTCACCACTTAAATAATTACCAACATGGTTTTTGCCTACCTGTGTTTCCAGAATACCAAAGCACCTGGTTAAACTGGCCTGGCCATCAAGATCAATAAAAAGCACACGAGCGTTTGCAAACTTCTGGAAAGCGGCACCAAGGTTTTGGGTTGATGTAGTCTTACCTACCCCCCCTTTGTTGTTTACTACACTAATTGTCATTGGTTGTATAAGAATAATAATGTGTGGCAATATAGAACAAATCAACCGTAGTAACAATACTAAAATAATAACTTTTATTAATAATAACTACTTTACGATAAGTATAGAATGTTTTAAGTAAAACATAAATTATTTAAGTAAAATAAATACTAAATAATTATATATGTACATTTAGTTTAGTATTCATAATAGTATATTGTACTAATACAATTAACTAATAATTCTATAATTATATAAAATACAAAAAAAAACATTAGTAAATATAAAATAAAATGTTCAGTAAAAATATAACATTATATACTTATTTATAATAACAAATACTTCTATTAATATTGTTAGATTTAAATAATTATATAAAATTTAAACTTACCTATTTAATTATACTTACTAATATTTAATTAATTTTTTATATTTAAATAAAGTACAATAATTTATAAAAAGTATTAAAAGTTAAAATAGTAATTAATGAATATTTAAAATAGTAAGTAGTATTTGTATTATTAGTATAGGGTAAATTTAAAAAACAGAAAATGCGCCTTTCTGGAGATTTCTGCGTGTTGTTTAGGCATTGATACGTCCTGAAGGTTGAAAGTTTCTTAAATCGGCTATTTGAGGCCTTAAAACAGGTCTACTTTTCTTGGTTTTAACCAGACTTAGGATAGGACCTGAATTTTCAAGTTTCGTACACCGCAAACCGACCAGCAAACCAGAAGTTTTAAAACCTGGCAAGAAATCTTAAAGCGCCTAAATGACCTGGCTCTGGCAATCTGAAAATTGAATTTAACCAGTTGTTCATTTTACTTTTGGATCCCCCACATACGCTAAGCTTTAACCAGAACCTTTGGCGATTGAACGACATCTCAAATTTTTCTTACCTGTAAATTAAATGAGCCGACTTTGGCAAAAGGTATTCAGCTTGTTCTTCACCACTAAACAACTTAATTGATTAGCCGGAGATTCTTAACCCAACAGATTCAAGAATACACCTGCACAAAACCTGCCTTACACGCACTTGGACT
This sequence comes from Emticicia sp. 21SJ11W-3, assembly GCF_024138715.1. Taxonomy (GTDB): domain Bacteria; phylum Bacteroidota; class Bacteroidia; order Cytophagales; family Spirosomataceae; genus Emticicia; species Emticicia fluvialis. The sequence continues at coordinate 2,704,646 of NZ_CP092074.1, read as the reverse complement.
AATTTAGTTTACCTGCCTTGCTTTGTTAACTTCTAAAAGCCTGGCCGCTCTAAAACAGAGCAGGGTTGCCTCTGTAAGTTACCTACATTATAGAACTTATAGGTTGTAATAAATCAGGGCTTATGAATACACTCGTAAAACTTAGCCGCGTCTGAATGCAATGCTACTTGTATTACGCCTTCCTTCATTCTTTACAAGTTACCTTAAAGCACCTTCGTGGTAAGGCTTGATTTGAAAAAGCCAATTAAATTTTTGCATTTCAAAAACTCAATAAATTCAAGGGCAGAAAGTTCATTGAATACTATAAATAATTTTAAACCATTTATTAAGTATAATATTATTCTATTATTTTAATACTAATATTATCTTTATGTTTTATCAGTTAGTATAATAATTAATAATACTAAAAATACTTTTTTTTTATTTTATAACATTTAAAACAATCAGAAAGTATAAAACAACGTATTTAAAATATTTAGTATGTAAAGTTTAAATAATAAATAAAGTATAAACCATGTTTATTGGTCTATAAGTTTTTATTTTAAATAAACATATAATTGTTTTATGTCTATTAAATAATACTGTTTTAATATTTAATATAATACGCTTCAAACTTTAAATAAGTAATAGTAAGTAATTTTAAATTAGAATTTACTTACTGGTTTAATTTAATAATAAGATAAGTAATTATTAATAAAACCATTCTAATTAAATGAACAATACTATTTATTTATAATTAACCTGTAGTATCTTTTTATTTAATTAATCAATTTGAATAGTAAGAAACTTTTTAACTGGTTATTACCAATCATACTATTATCACAGATTAACCTTTTGGTAATATTTTTTATAACTGTACTTTTTTTTACAACTAATCTTTCTGATACATTTATACAGGCTGATACTTCTGATTCCTATTCATTTGTACTACCTGTATAAATATATCTTCCTGGCCTTCAGTTGTAGCTGCCTGCAACCAATTTGGCTTTACGTCGTACCTAAGGCGGTTGAGCTTTCAGGCATTTATGATATTCTGTATTCCGTTTACCAATTGGCTCTAAAATTTATCAGGCATTGCTGGCTTCAAAAACCTGAGTATAGCCATCAGTATATACAACAATGATTCTTGCTACGCTTCCGTGGCCTAAATTGGGCAAAATAGAGCCGTTGAGATTTGAATACATCGGGGGATTTTCCGTGCTTTTTCTTTCGTTTAAATCTCGCGAACCATTAACTGGCTTTTTTTGCGCTATAACAGCTTGATTACTAAGGTTTTGTGTGGGCTGCTGTCCTTCATTTTCCTCGTCTTCCAGAAACCAGTCAAAACCCAGTTCGGGGTATCTTTTGTATATTTTCTGTACAATTTCAAGGCTGGGTTTATTTCTATCAGATAAAATGTGTGAAATGCTAGGCCTGGGTACTCCAATTTCATCAGCAAACTTGGTGGAAGTTAAATCCTTGTCATTAATAAAGCGGCGTATCTTCTCGTTTAATTTCATAAACTGTAAATTTATAAATGTAATTCATAAATGTTTAATATAGTAAACTAATTTAAGTTGTAAAATTAACTATGTTAAACTTATTATGTACAAATATAAATAGTTTACAAATACAAACCAAGCTCTTTTGTAGATAATTAAATGACTATTGTAAACACGTTCACTATTAGTCTGTTGTATGGCTTAAATACTTGTTTATCAGTACATTATGTAATTTACGATTTATATACGATTAACAATGTATTTAAAGACAGATTGAAAATATAAATCTTAAGCAGATGAATTCACCAGATGGGTGCCACTGGTAATAGAAAGACAGAGTAACGAGACGATTTCATCTTACATTTAACAATGTATAGAAATAGTTAAGAAAAAATGTAGAATAGTGCTTGCGCGTTAAATCTTGTAAACTACCTTTGTAAAAGATTTACGTGCTTTTTAAAATGATCATTGAAGATAAAATTAAGTAAAGGTTTAATTTGTAGGTAGAAATGCCAACAATTTGGGATTCAATCGTCAGAAAGTCCAATCATGCTTTAGATTGGGCTTTTTTTATTGTCCTGTAATTACTGCTCCTAAACAACCTCTTCTATAAACAAAGGTAATTATTTCTTGTGTATCTCACGGCCTTATGTCTAAGCCGGTAATTTAAAATAATCAATTATTATAGCTTTGCGTGAGTGCCTTTATAGCATAATTGTTGTAAATACCTGTCCAGATAGACTAATTGGTAGTAAATTACATTAAAAATAAGGTATTTATTTATGTAATTTTCATTTGTAACGTATATGTATTGTAAATTGCACTATTAATGCTTGTAAACAATAAAGGGCTGACAGAATAACTGCCAGCCCTTTATTGTTATAACTTCAATTTATGTTTCTAAACTGACACATTATTTTCTCTTAAGGCATCATTCAATGATGTTTTAAGATCAGTACTTGTTTTTCTTTGACCAATAATTAAAGCGCAAGGTACGCCAAAATCGCCGGCCGGGTACTTTTTAGGCAACATACCTGGTATAACAACCGAGTTGTCTGGCACGTATCCAACGTATTCTTTGCCCGTATTTACGTCTATAATCTTAGAACTGCTGGTTATGGTAACACCTGCCCCTAAAACGGCTCTTTTGCCGATTCTGGCGCCTTCTACCACTATACAGCGTGACCCGATAAAGGCGCCGTCTTCAATGATTACCGGCGATGCCTGAGCAGGTTCAAGCACCCCTCCGATACCCACACCACCGCTCAGATGTACATCTTTTCCTATCTGGGCGCAGCTTCCAACAGTAGCCCAGGTGTCTACCATTGTGCCTGAATCTACATAAGCGCCAATGTTTACATAAGACGGCATCAGGATAACACCTTTAGCCAGATATGAGCCATAACGGGCCACAGCAGGAGGCACAACGCGTACGCCAATCTGATCATATCCGGTTTTTAGTTTCATTTTATCGTGGTATTCAAATATGCCCACTTCCTGAATACTCATTTGCTGAAGTGGGAAATATAGAATAATTGCTTTCTTTATCCAGTCGTGGGTTGTCCAGCTGCCATCTTCATTGGGGCTGGCAACACGAATAATTCCATCATTAACTTCACTTATAATTGTTTCAATTGCACTCTTGGTGGCCGGGTCGTTTAACAGGCTTCTATCGTCCCACGCAGCTTCAATAATTGTTTTTAATGACATTGAGATTGGTGATTTAAAACATTAATTAATAATATGTAATCGTCTGATAATGTGCTTGTTACTAAATAATTTTAAGGATATTTTAAGTTGTTTTTTGTCCGTTCCTATTTACTGCAAATTTAGGGCTATATTATTAGATAAACAACATCTCCCCTATTTTAAGTCATTCTACCTTACGCACGCAGCATTATAAAATGTAGAGTATCCGGCAGATAAACTGACAAAAATAGTGAAGTCTTTAGCAGAATAAAGACTAATAATTTTAGACTTAGTAGTACTAATTTAGCATTGATTAGCTAATTTGGTTAGTTGCCATGTGTTTGCTAATTAGTAAGTTTGCAATTAGATTACTAATTTTCGTTAACTCCCTATTATCTAAGTCAATAAGCAAAGAAATGCAAAATGCTACTAAATAAATAAATGGATGCTGTGATGGAAGAGATTGCGCTGAAGATGTTGTGAGTTACGGGTAACGAAGGAGGATTCAAATTTTATGTTGTTACCCGCTCGGCTCTTTTAATTGAATTAGTTTTAGAAGGCTTAGTATTTTAGTAGGCTTTAGTATTTTGTTTACTAGCCTTTTGGTTCATGTAGGTTTTTATCTCATTAAACTCAACCGGATAATAATCATAGCCGTTAATGCCTACATCCATTGTCAGATTCTCATGGTCATAAGGCAGCCTATGATGCGTATGCCCAAAAAGATGCCAGCTGCCGTGGTGTTTTCTGTCCCATTCTCTCAAACAGAAATGATTCAGAACAATCCATTGGGTGTCTATTTTAATAGTTTTTTGTTCACCCAGATACTCGCCCCATCTTTCATACAGCTTGATGGTATCGTAATAGTCATGATTCCCCTTAATAAAGAACTTCTTACCATTTAGGCGCTTTAATAGTTGTTCGATACGGTATTTGTCTTTCGAGAATGCAAAATCTCCTAAAAAATAGAAGTGGTCTTCTTTGCTTACCTGGCTGTTATGCCTTTTAATAATGGCTTCGTTCATCTGATCTATTGTTGCGAACGGCCTGTTGTCATACCTCAGAATATTTTGGTGGTCAAAATGATAATCTGAGCTAAAAAAATGTTTCATTGTGGTTTTTAAAGTAAAAAAATATATAATGTTTAATTGGTTTCATATCATTAACTGGCTGATTAAAAATGAATTTTACTGAACTAAATACATCTGTAATTAATTGTATCTATAGCGATTAAAGTTTTAAAACCTTGTTTGGGTTTAATACTTAAATGCCCGTTTTACCTAATATACGAAATTTTTCTCAATTTTAAAAATGAAAGTTTTTCTATTATGCCGTTAAAATTGGGCCTTATGTATAGATGAATGATAAATTGTATAATACTTTTATTGTAAGTGAAGCTATTTTGGCCTGGGGTTTACCTGTTGGCTTTCGCATTTATGGAAGCTTTAATTGAATATTACCAATATTTAATCCTTAAAATAAGCTCTCTTTTCGTGAATAGAAAAAATCTTCTTAACTTGCAAAATCGTACCACTTAAACCAATATATTTTAAAATGTCTAAAATTAAAGTAGCTATTAATGGATTTGGCCGAATTGGTAGACTTGCCTATCGCCAGATTTACAACATGGAAGGAATTGATGTAGTTGCGATTAACGATTTAACGAGTCCTTCGGTACTAGCTCATTTACTAAAATATGATAGTGCCCAGGGTCGATTTGATGCCGAAGTAAAGTCTACTGACAATAGCGTAATAGTAAATGGTGAAGAAATTAAAATCTATGCGCAAAGAAATCCGGCTGAGATTCCTTGGGGTACTCATGAAGTAGATGTTGTACTTGAATGTACAGGATTCTTTACTGATAAAGATAAAGCCGCTGCTCACTTAACTGCCGGCGCTAAAAGAGTAATTATCAGCGCACCTGCAACCGGTGACCTTAAGACGATTGTGTACAACGTAAACCACAACATTCTTGACGGTAGCGAAACCATCATCAGTTGTGCAAGTTGTACTACCAACTGTCTGGCTCCGATGGCAAAAGCCCTTAACGATAACTTTGGTATTGTGCTTGGAAGCATGACAACCGTTCACGCCTACACTAACGACCAAAATACACTAGATGCGCCGCATCCGAAAGGTGATCTACGCAGAGCAAGAGCTGCCGCAGCTAACATTGTACCTAACAGTACTGGTGCTGCCAAAGCAATTGGCCTTGTATTGCCTGAGTTGAAAGGTAAACTGGATGGTGGTGCGCAACGTGTACCAACTATTACTGGTAGCTTAACAGAGTTGACAGTTGTTCTTGAAAAAACTGTTACATTGCAAGAGGTTAACGCCGCAATGAAAGCAGCAAGCAATGAAAGCTTTGGCTATAATGAAGATGAAATTGTAAGTAGCGATATCATTGGTATTACTTACGGAAGTTTGTTTGATGCCACTCAAACCAAAGTTGTTACCGTTGGTGATAAACAACTTGTAAAAACTGTTAGCTGGTATGATAACGAAATGAGCTACGTTAGCCAATTGGTTAGAACCGTAAAATACTTTGCAACACTTATCTAGTAAGTAGATATAGTTTGCTTAAAACAAAGGCCTGTTCATTTCATTGAGCAGGCCTTTTGTTTTTATGGCCTGGCGGCCAGGTAATTGATTTTAAAGCCTTTCTCTACAAATAGCTTTTCGTAATGCGTTACGATGTCGTAGTGTTCTGCCAGCATGTCTGATTCATATAAATCGGTGGTTTGGCGAAGGATAGTGAAGCCGGCTTCAGGAATAGTGCCCAGTGAGTATTCAAACAAACCGCTGTTATCTGTCTTGAAAAAGAAGTTGCCGTCAGGTTTCAGTATCTTTTTATAGAGTGCCAGAAATGCCGGATTCGTTAATCGCTTCTTTTCTTCCTTGTCGCGGGGCTGTGGGTCCGGGTGTATCAACCAAATTTCGTCAACCTCGTTTTCTTCAAAAAATTCTTCCAGAAAATTGATAGGTGTGCGCAAAAAAGCCACATTACTTAGGTTGTTTTCAATGGCTCGCTTGCTTCCACGGGCAATTCTGTCGCCCTTTATATCAATTCCGATATAGTTTTTATCCGGAAACTGTCTGGCCAGCCCAATAGAATATTCACCTTTGCCGCAGGCCAGTTCAAGCACAATGGGGTTATTGTTTTTGAAATATATCTCTCTCCAGCGGCCTTTAATGGTTGTGTAAAACTCTTTGCCTCTTTCAATTACATTTTCTGCCTGGGCATTATGTATAAACCTCGGTAATTTTTGTCTTGCCACTCTCCTATTTATTTTAATTGATACTTTATAAAAGTATTGTTAATATTATTAATGATTATGAAATCTTGTTTAAATACTTTAAATGTTGTGTTTTCAGGCGTTTTTGGGGTACCTAGCCTATTTAAAGCGCTAAATACTTTTTATAAAAAACAATACAGTTTATGTTTTTAAAAAATATAAAAAGTATTGAAAGTTATAGCTCGTTTAACTCTGCAACTACAAATGTGCTACCACCAATATAGATAAAGTCGTTGTTTTGGGCAGCGTCTCTGGCTGTTTTAAGTGCTGCATTAACATCTGGAATAACCTGGCCGATTAAACCTGACGACCGCGCGGTTTCTGCCAAATGATGTGCATTTAAAGCCCTGGGGGAATCGGCCTGACAAAAATAATAGTTCGCATCTACTGGAAACAAAGCCAGTATGTCTGCCACATTTTTATCCTTTACAAAGCCTAACACAAAGTGCTTCCGGCCGTTTACAAGCCCGGTTGCAAACAACTTCTCTATCTGCCGTAGAATGATTTTAAGGCCATGTTCATTATGGCCTGTGTCACAAACAGTCAGTGGTTGTTTGCTCAATACCTGCCAGCGACCTTTCAGGCCGGTTAGTGTTACCACTTCTGCTATACCGTCTGCAATGGCTTTATTACTGATAGCGAAGCCTTTTGTTTGCAGCATCTCAATTGCCTTAAAAACACCCGTAAGGTTTTTTAATTGATAGTTGCCTATCAGCTGAGATTCCAAACCCTCAAAAACTATCTGTCTGTTTTTATCTCTTACGTCTGTTAGTAGCTTCAAGCTGTCATGGCCTGTCTTTGATTCCTCAACCGTAAAAAAGTCTTCTGCAAAGTAAATGGGTGCCCCGGCCTGTGCAGCCTTTGAGATAAACACCGCTTCGGTTTGTTCATGTCTTTCCGATATCACAACAGGCACACCCGACTTTATTATTCCGGCTTTTTCGGTGGCAATTTTTGGAAGCGTGTCTCCGAGAATATCCATGTGGTCGAAACCGATATTGGTTATTATACACAGTTCCGGATGAATGACATTGGTGGAGTCAAGCCTGCCACCCAGGCCCACTTCAATAACGGCTATGTCAACTTTTTCGCGGGCAAAAAAATCAAAAGCCAGCGCTACGCTCAGTTCAAAGAACGACGGCCTCAGTTGCTCAATGAAAACCTGATGGGTTTCTACAAATGAAATTACATTCGCTTTTTGAATAGATTTGCCATTTATTCTGAATCTTTCGGTGTAATCTTTTAAATGTGGCGATGTATAAAGACCTGTTTTATACCCCGCACATTGCAGAACAGAAGCCATGTAATGCGACGTACTGCCTTTACCATTAGTACCTGCTATATGGATGCTCCTGAATTGCTGTTGTGGATTACCCAGATATTCACACAATGCGATAATATTATCCAGATTGGGCTTAAATGCCTTCGCTCCTTCGCGGTGAAAGACCGGCAGCATGGCATATAGGTAATGAATGGTTTCTTCGTAGTTCATCGACAATAAAAAAAGGTGATTGTAAAATCACCTTTTAAAGATTTTTGCAAAATTAATAAAGATTCGGCAATTATTATGTGTTAGTTGCCCGACCTGATATTAATGGTGATAGTCCCGGTAGCTCTGGGAGGCGCTGTGCCTTCTGGTGTAAGAAATGAACCCAGGTTTTTCTGAATGTAATTCTTATAGAAATTCTGCACCGAAGGGCTAACGGTAGATTCGTTTACTTTAATGGCCACTACATCTCCAGTGTCGTCTACAGTTACGCTGAAAACAATTCTTCCGGTTTCGCTTGACCCATCATTAGGCAAAGACAATTTCTTTTTATTCCAGCCACTTAAACCACCAATTGAAGCCCCTGAGCCACCTTTGCCGGGGTTACCATAAAGGCTTTTGCCTTCCAGGGTTCCACTGGGGTCTCCTTTGTCTCCTACTTCGCCGGGCTTGCCATCACCGTTGTTATTGCCTCCTATGCCGTCACGTGTGCCAATAGTACCATTAGAGTTAGAACTGGCTCCGTTGGCTCCTGCAGTGCCTTTAGAACCCTTTTTAAACAGCGAGCCATTATCTACCGTTCTTTTAGGTGTTTCAGGCTGCACAGGCTCTGGTTTGGGGGCTGCGGTTTTGGTTTCAACAGGGCTTGGCTTTACTATCGGTTTTACCTCTGTTTTTTTTACGGGTTTATCGCTTGTTTTGGCGGTAACCGGGCTTTCTTCATCGGCCGTTACAACAGGTCTGGCCGGAGTTTCTTTTACTACCACTTTGGCTGGTTTTTCAACTACCGGTGGCGGGCTTACTACGGGTTTTACTTTTACAGGCTTAGACTCCTCTTCATTGGCTGCCGGTTTAACGTCATAGTCATTGGGCGACTCATTAGCCTTATTGGTAGTTTGCAGGTCTCCGGTGCCCACCAGGTCAATACCATAATTGAGTTCTACACCTTCGGGTTCTTCGGGTGGTGTGTAAATAAGCTTCAGAAAAAACAAAAGCGTCAGGAAAGCACCATAAATAATTATGCTGATCACAAATGCCTGCGATTGCGTCTTTTTGTTGTCTTCTTTGAGTGATGTGGTTTGCATCAATAATATTGGTTAATTATGAACAATCAGCTACAAAAAAACCTGTAAGTATGGCTTACAGGTTATAAATATATAGAAAACCCTTATTTACTTTTAATAATAGCCGGTTTTTCTCCAATCAGTTTCTGATGTTTATCTGCTATGGCATTGGCTTCTTCCATCGAGTCTGCTTCGGCAGCTACCACTTTCATCAGCCCGTTGGTTTCTATTACTCTTGGCGAAAAGCCGTTTTTAAGTAAACTGGCGCTGAGTCTTTTTACGTTTTCTTTATTTTTAAATATCCCTGAAACAATCAGATAACGCTTTTCAATACTATTTATTGCAGGTGTTTCTGCAACTGTTTTAGAAGCCTCAATGGGTTTTTCAAAAGGTTTGGTTTCAATAGGTACATTTTTTAATGGCGCTTCAATTGCCTTTGTTTCGGTAGCGCCCCAGGTGCTGTCTGCCTCTGGTTTAATTACCTGCTGTGCAATTGAATCTTTCTCTGCAATAGCTTCCGGCTGTTTTACTACAACCGTCTTTTTTGGTAGATAATCTAAAGGATTAAAACTGCTTCTGGCCGGAGCTTCTGTTTTTTCTGTTCTTGATAACAAAACAAAGAAAAGGCCCGTAGAAACCAGGAGTACCGGCACTGTATATAAAACGTATTTCCATTTAAATGTGCCGTCTGTACTGGTGTACGATTCTTTTTCCATTACCAGTTCATCTTCTACATCAAATGTCTGGCTCATGGTATAGCTGGGCTTATCTACTGTACGAGGGAAAATGCTATCGAACCCAAAGCTTTCACTAAAAAAGTTATGACGTCTGTCTGGGTCGAAAACCAGATTGTTTTCTTCATTTAACGAGAAATTGCCAATTCTTTCGAAATGAAATGCCCTTTGGCTTGCAAGAGAACCTTTAATTTCAGATACGAAATTCTGGATTGTTCTTTTGGCTTCATCTATGGTTACGCTTTCTCTTCTTGATATATAGGTGGCCAATAGCCCGTCGTCGTGCTTCAAAATTTCATTGAACGCAATTTTTTTCTGCGGTGGCATAAGCGAACCGCTGATATCATTCAAACTGGAAGGCATGTAGTTGGCAATAAATGCTCCGAAGTTCGGAACCGCCACATAATCATGCTCAAAAAGCAGCGTTCTGATGTATTCTGCAACAGGTTTCATAAGGCTTAACTTGTATTTGGGGGCTATCTTTTATGCTAAATTAAAATGAAAAGTTGACTCCCACAAGAAAATTTAAACCCTGTTGCGGATAATATAAGAATCGTTCGTACTTTCTCCCTAACAGGTTATTTAGTTTAACAAAGGCTGTAAATTGTTTGCTGAACAGGTAATCAAACTCAGTATTCACATCAACTATGTCTTTGTTGGTAACAATGGCATCGGTGGTTGGGTTTTTGGCAAATGTTTTTCCGAAATAGTATAAATCAAGATTGGCCAGAAACTTGTCTGTAACAAAAAAACTATTGCCCCATTTGGTTATAACAGCCGGGCGATGGAAAGGTTTTTCGTACGCTTTGGTTTCATAGTTATTATAATCAACTTTCAGATTGGTACGCCATACTTCTGCCAGCTGGTAGTTTAGCTGTAACGTTACATTGTAGTAACGGGTGCTTTCGGTTTCGTAAAGTATGTTAAACTTGGCGGTGTCGCCCAGGGCATCGCCAAAATCAGGCGAGTAATTATTGAAGAAATAAAGATTTTTGTAATTTCCGGTGGCGGCTCTCAGGTTATAACTTAAGCCTTTACTCAAATCGCCTTTGGTACCAATGTAAATTTCCTTGTTTTTTTCGGTATTCAATAACGACACCCGCGATTTTAAATAAGGGTTCTCGTTCAGCATTGACCCAAGGGTGTTTCTGATAATGTCTCCATCAAGCCCTGCATAAAAGAAAAGCATGCCCTTGTGTTTGTAGATAAGCTCTACCATTGGGAAACCCATTGTGCGGTTAATTTTCTTTACTTCGTCAAACTCATTCACCGCTTTAAAGCCTATATTGGCTCCGAAATTGCGGAAATTAAGTTTAAAAGTGGGTGTAACTCTAAACAAATTTCTTTTGTCAACCACATCGTCGGTTCTTTGGGTAACATAAGCCTCTGCATCAACACCGGCAACAAATTTTTCAGTAATAATCGGGAAATACGCCCTGAAGCTAGACCCCCAGTCGGTTTCCTGAGCCTCATAAATATTCTTTAACGAACGGATGTAGGTTTTAATGCCGTAGTCAACTCTTGCGTTCGGAGCGGTGTTTTCAAAGCCGACATTAAACTGAACCGTATTTAATACCTGCCGGATATCCTTGCGGTCAAGGTCTTCGCGCGGGCGTTGGTAGCCGTAAAAATAATACTGGTCGCGGTTGTAGTTCAATCCGGCATTCAACTGAAACTTCTCTGCCAGATACTTACCCGTTATTTCGGCTTTACTATACATGTTAGATGAGTTTTTATCATCAACCGGCCCGCGTGCGGTAGAGTTATGATAAGCATGCACACCAATAATTAGGTTGTTCTCCTGATTAGAATTTAGAAATACTTCGCCCAGCAAACGGCCGTAATTACCCGCCCCCAGAGTTGCGTAGTTATTGTAAGTTTCAAGCTCTTCATTGTTTTTGGTACCTTCTGGCGCCACAACGTTAGGGTTAAACTTTACTTCTTCTACACCTTTGGGTTTACGGTCGAAGAACGTGTAACGCATGGTTTTTTCTTCTGATGTAGGTTTAAGCGCAGGTATTTTCTCAAAAACACGGTTGGCAGGTGGTAGTTCTACCTTCCGGTCTTTGGTAATCACCACGTCGTCGTCAAGCTGTGCCAGAGCAGGCATGGCTACCAGACCCAGCGAGGTAATTATTAACAGGTTATAAATATTTTTAATATGCGTTTGTATCTTGAATTTCATGGAGAAATACTTTAAAATGTTTGAAAAATAATCAGGCAATTGCCTGTGTTTTACTCTTTATTTTCAATTTCTTTCAGTCTTTTTTTAGCTAGTGCAACCGTTTCTGTGGTTTCTGAGTTTTCGATAATCGATTTCAACGTTGCTTTGGCCATAAAGTAATCGTTCATAGCAATATAGTTGTCTGTAATCAGGAAGAACCCTTTTTCATACCAAACCAGAAAATCCGAGAAGTCCTGGGCAAGTTCCTGTATTGTTTTAATTGACTCTTTGTATTTTTTAGAACGATACTGCATTTCTCCAATCAGATACAGGGCTTCTGCCCCGTTAACGTCTTTAGCCAGCGCTATGGTTTTTCTAAATTCTTCTTCTGCTCTGGTTAAATCATTTTTACCCATGTAAGCTTTGCCTATATACAGTTGCGCTTTATTAGAAGCCCCCATTACAATGTTACCGCCGTTGTTGATAATCTCGCGGGCAAAGTAAATGGTAGAGTCTTGTTTACCGCTCAGGTTGTAGGCTTCTGCCAGGCCCTGCCAGGCTGTTACTATATCGCGCTTGTTGGAAGATGACAAAATAACAGCACGGTAACCCGTTATGGCATTTTTATAGTTTTTGGCTGCCGACTCAATGCTGGCAACCCGCAATGCCGATTTGGTTACATAACTGGTGCGGTTATCGCTTATTACCTGATTATAGAATCTCAGTGCATTGGTTTTGTCGTTCTGCATGTAGTAGGCATCAGCCAGATAGTATTTGGCTTCAAAGGCATTGGTACTGCCCGGATAACCGGCAATGAATTTTTGAAGTGCCGACACCGCACTTGCATATTTTTCATTCAGGTACAGATTCTTGGCAGTTTCATATTCAAGACCCTCAACAGAGCCACTACCGGGGTTACCCTTCTTGTATTCTTCAACCACTGCCGAAAACTCTTCAGACCTGCCCAAAGTATTGAGGGTTTCTTGCAGACCCAGAAGTGCGTTTTCTGCCACATCTGTTTTTCCGTAGCGCATTACAATTACCTTGTAATCGTTTAGCGCAGCTTCATAGTTTTTAAGGTTACCATAGGCCAATGCACGTTTCATAAGTGCCTGCGGTATTAAATTGCTCTTCGGGCGCTCGCGCACCATGCGGCTCAAGAGGTTTACTGCATTCTGGTAGTTGCCTTTGTCAAGCTCAAGCGTGGCATTCTGAAACCAGGCATCGTCAACCAGTCTTGAATTAGGATACTGTGCCGATACACGGTCAAAGAGTTGAAGCGCTTCCTGATTTCTGCCTACAAAGGTTAGCGTAAGCGCTTTTTGGTACAGGGCATAGTCTTTCTCGGTGCGATTATCTCTTATCGCAAGGTCATAATACTTAATGGCTTCATCGTAGTTTTTATCTGCCAGGTTGCAGTCGCCTATTCTTACAATGGCATCTTCATAATTCTGGCGGTTTGCCTCTGTTTTTGGGGCTTTCAGGTAGTCTTTAAAGTAGCTGCCTGCCTGTTTGTATTCTTTATTGTTGTAGTGCAGGTATCCAAGGGCATATTTGCTTTTCTGTTTCAGTTCGGTACTGAAGTTGCCGTTTAGCACATCCCGGTACAAACCAGCCGTTTCAGGTAATTTGGCAGCATAGGCCGCCTCAGCTTTCCAGAACGTGGCATTTTGCCTTAATTCATTGTTAACCGGTTGTTTAAGCGACTTTTCAAAAAACTCAATGGCTTTGGTAAATCTTTCGGCGTTAAAGTCAAGCACTCCCTGCCCATAAGCCAGGCGTTGGTATGCCTCATTTAGCTTTGGGGTGCGTTTTTTCAAACCTTCAATATAAGCAATGGCTTGTATGTAATTATTGGCTTCAAACATTACCTCGCTCATCAATTCGCTGGCCTCATCTTCATACTTGCCGGTGGGGTAAACTTTCAGGTAGTTTTGCAGTTCGGTAAGGCCTTGTTGGCTGTTGCCTATATCAATGGCCACTTTTGCATAGTTAAAAAGTGCCTCTTCCTGGATAATTTTATCAAAATTACTGCTTTTGGCTCTTTCAAAAGCTGCCAGGGCGCTGTTCAGGTCGTTTACCTTTAATGAAGAAATACCCAGGTAATAGGCAGCCTGCTGGCCCAGTTCGTTATTCTGGGTAGCAATTTTCTTGAAGTTTTCTATGGCCTTAGCATAGTTTTCGGTTTTGTAGAGGCTGTAAGCGTGCCTGAAAGCTACCTGATTGGATACCGAGCCTTTTCTGAATGTTTTGTAACGCTCATAATATCTGGCGGCTTTGGTAAAATCATCTCTGAAATAGCAAACCTCTGCCGTTACCAGACACATATCGTCTATTTTGCGGCCATTGGGTTTTTCAATAATGGGCTCTGTGTAGGCCAGTAGCTGGTCGTATTTTTTAGAAACATATAAAATATTGGCTATCCAGTTAGGCACTTCTGTTTTATAGGGCGCTATGTTTTCAACCTGTTTCAGGTCTGCCAGGGCAGCTTCATAATTTTCGTTTTTGTAATTAATTACGCCGGCATAATAGTAAGCATGCGCCGAGAACTCAGAGTCTACCGTCTTAACCTCATTGAATACAGGAAGCGCTTTGGCAAAGTCGTTAATGAGGTAGTAAGATACAGCCAGCTTATATTTCAGCTCAATGTTTTGTTCTGATGCCGGGTTTTCAGCCGATGCTTTCTCAAAATAATGAATAGCCCGCTTGTAGTCGCCTTCGGCATAGAAATAATTGCCCAGGTCGCCAAAAATAATTTTGGCTTTGGGGTGGTCTGAATGGTTAATCACAAATCGCTCGATTTCAATATCGGCATCCGGATTTTTAGTATAAAGCCCCGATAACGCTGCATAATACTCGGCATTGGTAAGGTTAAACTCATTGGCATTCAGGGTCTTTTGGGTTGCTTGAATGTAATGCCTGAATTCTTCACGTGCCGGAGCATATACTTTTTTCTGAAAAAGTTCTACACCCTTATGGTAATAAGATTCCGGGTCGGTGTAGGCCATTGTGTTTTGGGCGAAAGACTCAATGCCCATGTTTAGTAAGCAGGAGACGGTGCTAAAGAATAACGTCTTTTTCATAGGGTCTGAAATTCCCCAACCCCCGGGGGAATATTTTTAAGAGTCAATATTTGGGGTCAGTAATACCGATAGCAAAAGTGCTCAGATCAATTATGACCAAAGGTAGCTATTGAAAGTAAAAATTAACAATCTGAAAGATAAAAGTTTAATCCAAAGAGAATGTCATTTTTTGTGAAAGAAGAAAAATAGAAGTAATTTCAAGCAAAAAACGTATGTCAGAAAAAAAAATTGTTTTCTTACATCAACAAATCAAATAACCCATTGACAAAATGAAAAAAAAATCATTTCTTCTCATTTTAATCTTCGCTTTATTATCTTTTTCTTATCTCAATGCGCAAACCACCCACATCAACTACTCACTTGCGATGAGCCGCCCGTCGACTCACTATTTTGAGGTAAGTATGAAGCTGGCCAACATCAGGAAAATAAAAGAACTTGCCCAAAAAGCTTATGTTGATTTTAAAATGCCTGTCTGGACTCCCGGCTCTTACCTGGTGCGTGAGTACGCCAAAAATGTGGAAGGCTTTGAAGCTATAGCCGACGCCAGAAAAGTAAAGGCCGAAAAAATTAATAAAAATACGTGGCGCGTTTATACCAATGGCGCTAACGAAGTGACGGTGAACTATAAAGTTTATGCTTTTGAGCTAAGCGTGCGCACCAGCTTTCTGGACGACACCCATGGTTATCTGAACGGCGCCAGTGTATTTATGTATGTGCCGCAGCTGAAAAAATATCCGTCTACAATTGCCATAAAGCCTTATACCGGATGGAACTCCATCTCAACAGGCCTAAAGAAGGTAAGTGATGCTGAAAACACGTTCTTTGCCCCCGACTTTGATATGGTGGTTGACAGCCCCATTGAAATTGGAACACACAAGGTGCTGACTTTCGAGATTCAGAACATTCCGCATTCAGTTGCCATGTATAGCAACGGCCCGCTGCAATATGACGAGCAGAAAGTAACAGAG
Source organism: Emticicia sp. 21SJ11W-3 (assembly GCF_024138715.1). Classification (GTDB taxonomy): domain Bacteria; phylum Bacteroidota; class Bacteroidia; order Cytophagales; family Spirosomataceae; genus Emticicia; species Emticicia fluvialis. Next base: position 2,688,681 of record NZ_CP092074.1, on the reverse strand, counting down.
GCGTACAAGAAAGTAACCGAAGCAGCGGCCACAGTTGTAGGTGTGCACCCCTGCAAAGATTACACCTTTATTATTCATCACCTGCCGGGTATTGGTGGCGGGCTTGAACACCTCAACTCTACTACCTGTCAGACATCACCAGTTGCTTACGCCAGCGAGGCAGGCTTTAAAGGTTTTATGGGTCTGATAGCCCATGAGTATTTTCACTTGTGGAATGTAAAGCGTATCAGACCAATTGCCCTTGGGCCATTTGATTATGACAACGAGAACTATACGCACATGCTTTGGGTAGCAGAGGGATTCACGTCATTTTATCAGAACCACATTTTGCTTAGAGCCGGGCTTATTACCCCAAAAGAATTTGAAGATAGAACAGCATCTTCTATTGCAGGTATTGAAAACCAACCCGGCCAGCAGGTACAGTCGGTAGCTGAAGCAAGCTGGGACGCCTGGATTAAGTATTATCGCCCGAACGAAAACTCTGCCAACAGCACTATCTCTTATTACAATAAAGGTGGCGTTTTAGGTGGATTGATTAACTTATACATTATTGGTGAAACAAAAGGCCAGAAAAGCCTGGATGATGTGTTTAAATTGCTTTGGAGCGAGTATTACATCAAACAGGGCCGTGGTTATAAAGATGAAGAGTTTCAGGCTGCTTGCGAGAAAGTGGCAGGCAAAAGTATGCAAGCGTTCTTTCAGAAATATGTATGGAGCACCGATGCCATTGATTACGACGCTTTCTTTAAATACGTTGGCCTGAAAACCGTAAAGGAATATGATACCAAAACGCCGTTTTTGGGCGTAACCATGGCACCTAACACCAATAAAATTGCCACGGTTTTGAAAGGTGCCTCTGCTTACGATGGAGGTTTAAACGTAAATGATGAGATTCTGGAAGTTGATGGTAACAAGTATCCGGTTGGCAATTATATTACTGATAAAAAAGTTGGAGACGTGGTGAAAGTGAAAGTAAAACGCTTTGGCCGGGAATTTACTTATGATGTAACCCTGATGGCGAATCCGGCAGCTAAGTTAAAACTTGAAAAAGTAGCCAACCCAACGCCTGAACAAGAAATGCTATATAAGAAGTGGCTTTGGATAAAATAATAAAGTAAAAGTTTATTATAGGGTTCAAATCGGCTGATTTGAACCCTATCTTTTTTTAATCAACCGAGTCAAGTATCAACTCAAAGTCTTCAGACATATCTTTGAAACGCTTCACTACCTTTTCCATAAACGAGTCGCCCAGCATTTCTTCAATTTCGTCTTCACCAGATATGTCATATTCGCTCACTTTATAAGTCTGTTCATACATACCTGCTTCAAACTTAATAATAAACTTGTTGTTCCAGGCATAAAGTGACGCCTTGCAGTAATTATTCGGAATTTCTTTTATAAATTTCATTGTTGTCTATGAAGTTTCAATTTTGAGGCACAATTTTACGCAAGTTTTGCCTGTTGTAAAAGCAATTGGGTAAAAAACAATATTACTTATTATTATTTTAATATGAATTACACTTTCAATACTTTTATAAAGTTATTTACTTTTTTTGCTGCCGCTCTTTTGGTTGCTTGCTCAAGAAACGAAAAAGATGCTGAGTTATTCTTTATTCAGGGCAATGCAGCCTATAAAAAGGCAGAATATAAAAAGGCAATTGATTTTTTTAGTGAGGCCATAGAGAAAACCCCCACCTTTGCCGATGCCTATAATAACAGAGGAACGGCTAAGTTAGCTATTGGCAATCTGGGCGGAGCCATTGCTGATTTTGAAAAGGCAGTATCGCTAGATTCTGATTTCGTGCTGGCTAAATACAATCTGGCAGAGGCTTTATCGAACAGCGACGGCTTGGATGAATCTATATCCTTACTAAAATCTATTGAGAAGTATTATAAGGATTCATCTTTCTACTATGTTACACTGAGCAATGCGCTGATACAAAAAAGCAATTTCCCGCAGGCTACACAGGCTTTACAGAAAGCTTTACAACTGCAGCCTGAAAATGATATGGCATTAACTAACCTGGGTGTTATCAATTATCAGGAGAAGAACTTTAGCCAGGCCAGACAGAATTTTGAAAAAGCCATAGCCATTAACCCGAAACAGGATTTCGCACTGAATAACCTGAGCCTGATTTATGCCAATGAAGGCAACTACACCAAGGCTATCGAACTGGTTGATAAAGCCATTGCCATCAACAAAAGTGTTTTGTATAAAAATAATAAAGGATATTACCTCTTGAATACCGGAAAACTGCCTGAAGGCAAACAACTGATTGAATCAGCATTGGAAGTCAATAATGCCTGGGCTATTAGAAACATGGGTGTTTATGAGTTGCTGAGTAAAAATTATAGCAAAGCCCTGGCCAATTTTGAAAAGGCCGAGAGGCTCGACCCGGGTGTTGAATTGATAAATTACTATTTAGGTGAAGCCTCATTTCTTAACGGCAACAAAGCCAAAGCATGCCAATATTGGCAAGTTGGTGCAAAGCTAAGCGAAAGCAAATCAGAGCAACGACTAAGAGAAGTTTGCAAATAGATTTTTATAATCTCTGAATACCTGTGTACTCACTTCTCCATCCACAAATATTTCCAGCAGTTTGGGTTTTTGGGCTTCCGCATAGAAATCGGGCAATAATGCTTTCAGCTCTTGTTCTTGGGTGGCAGCCATATAAGTTATTCCGGCATCGGCACAGGTTCTTTTGGCATTCAGGTTCTGGTGTGTTACAAAGTAGTCTTTCAGTTCTGCCTGTCTGTTAGGGCCGTCAATGATTCTGAAAATATTACCTCCCTGATTATTTACCAGCAACACACGCAGGTTGGCAGGCAGGTAGTTGTTCCAGAAAGCGTTTCGGTCATAAAAGAAAGAAACGTCTCCAATCAGACAAAGCACCAGCTTATCTGTCGCCAAAGCATTGCCAACCGCCGAACTCAATATGCCATCTATACCACTGGTGCCTCTGTTGGCAAAAACCAATGTATGTGTGTTGTATGGCAAGCCAATCAAATTGGCGTATCTCACAGGCATGCTGTTTCCTAAATGAAATACCGAATGCTCAGGAATCTGCCCAATGGTTGTTTTTAAAGCCTTAAACTCAGAGAAAGTAGTATCAGCCAGGAATTTATCCAGCTTCACTCCTGCTAGCTGATCAGCTGCCTGCCAGCGTGCCAGATACGAACTGTCTTCGTCGTCGTCACCCTCTTTGAATTTCTGAATGTCAAGGTCGCTGAAGAGCGTTTTAAAGAAATACTGCTCCTGTACTTCCAGTTTATGGGTAAGCGTCTGGAACGGGTCAATCAAATCCGGGTTCTCCTGCACATGAAAATGAAAACGTGGCTGGTATTTACGTATAAAGAGCTTAAGATTCTTTGAAATAACCGATTTACCGCAGGTAATGAGTAAATCCGGTGCCAATGACTCAAGAAATGCCTCATTTTTAGATGACAGAAACACATCATGCGCAGTAATGGCCCCTTCAAAACCGGCGTTTGAAATAACATCGCTCAAAACCGGGATACCAAACTCATCAGAAATATTTTTAAGTATCTCGCCTAACTTTTCGTTCTGTTGCTGCCCAACAATAATCAGTTTTCTGCCTGATTGATTCCAGATATCATAAAACGTTTCAAAAAAACTATTCGGCAGCTTTTTTGCAGTTGCAATCTGTTCAATGATCCGGACATGGCGGTTGAATTCCACCACCTCGCCTTCAGCAGGATAAAAGGGCTCTCTGATAGGCACATTGATATGTACAGGGCCTTTGGGCTGAGCCTGAGAAAGATTAATGGCTTCGTTTACTACTCTTTCTATTTGCCAAACGGCATCAGGGTGGCTGTAGTCTGATGGAAGCTGAAAACTCTTCTTTACGTGTTTACCAAAAATGTTTTCCTGATAGATGGTCTGTCCATCATACTGATGAATCCACTCTGCCGGGCGGTCTGCCGTTAAAACCAGTAGCGGAATCTCCTGAAAATAGGCTTCGGCCACCGCCGGGGCCAGATTATACGCTGCTGTGCCTGATGTACAAACCAACGAAACGGTTTCGCCTGTACTTTGGGCAATGCCAAGACCGATAAAGCCGGCCGACCGCTCATCGCTGATGCTGTAAGTCTTTATGGCAGGGTGCCGCGCCATAGATATAGTTAGCGCTGCACTTCGAGAACCCGGGCAAAGAATAGCTGTTTTTACGTTTTTTCTTGCACAGATTTCGGCAATATTATGGATTGGTTGCAGAATAGCCATCATTTTATACAAAAAAAGGCACGAGAATCGTACCTTTCTGATATTCAAAAAATAGGTAATTTTTAGCCTAAGTAAGCCTTAAGGGCTTTGCTTCTTGAGGTTTGACGTAAACGACGGATAGCTTTTTCTTTAATCTGACGTACGCGTTCGCGTGTCAGGTTAAATTTCTCGCCAATCTCTTCCAACGTCATGGCCTGCTCACCGTTTAAACCAAAATAATAGGTTATTACCTCGGCTTCACGTTGTGTAAGGGTAGAAAGCGCTCTCATTACCTCGCGGCGCAGCGAGTCGTTAATCAGACCCTGGTCTGGTTTTTCTTCGCTGTCGTTTTCCAATACGTCTAACAGGCTGTTTTCTTCACCCTGAACAAACGGTGCATCTACCGATACGTGGCGACCTGAAATTTTAAGTGTATCAATAACCTCGGCAGCTGTAATTTCAAGTACCTCGGCCAATTCTTCCGGAGAAGGCTCTCTTTCAAACTTTTGCTCAAGATCTGAGAAAGTTTTAGAGATTTTATTCAATGAACCCACACGGTTGAGCGGCAAACGAACAATACGCGATTGCTCGGCCAATGCCTGCAGGATAGACTGACGAATCCACCATACTGCATAAGAAATGAACTTGAAACCACGGGTTTCGTCAAATCTTTGTGCAGCTTTTATAAGCCCAAGGTTACCCTCATTGATTAAGTCACCCAACGAAAGCCCCTGATTCTGATATTGCTTGGCAACAGAAACCACGAAACGAAGGTTAGCTTTAGTTAAGCGCTCCAGTGAAAGTTGGTCTCCGTCACGGATTTTTTGAGCAAGTATTACTTCCTCATCAGGAGTCAGCAAATCTACCTTACCAATTTCTTGTAGATATTTATCGAGAGATTGGCTCTCACGATTGGTAATTTGCTTACTAATTTTTAGCTGGCGCATATTAAGTCAGTGAACAGTTTTATGAAGTGTTTTTAAGAGTACTGAATACTAACAGATAATAATCAATGGGTCTCCCAAAACTAATTTCTTTATTAACGTTAATTTTTAATCGTATGCTTATAATAATGAACAATTAATTTGTAGTATCAGTTCGCTTTATTTAAAGCCGCCTGAACGCCATCAATTGTTCATTATTTAAGTAATAATCGGCTGATTATTGTTTAGGTGCCGGTTTCGGAAGAAGCACTTTTCTTGAAAGTCTGAATTTACCCGTTTTAGGGTCAACTTCAAGTAATTTTACCTGCAATTCCTCTCCTATTTCTAAAACGCCGTCCATGCTTGGCAGGCGCTCCCACGATATCTCCGAAATGTGCAATAAGCCTTCTTTACCTGGTAAGAACTCAACAAATGCACCAAATGGCTGAATCGACTTCACTTTGGCGTCATATACTGCTCCTACTTCCGGTTGAGCCACAATACCGTTTACACGTCTTTTGGCTTTTTCCATGCTTTCGCCGTTCGAAGAGAAAATAGAAACATAACCTTTTCCGTCTTTTTCTTCTATGGTGATAGTTGCACCCGATTCTCTCTGTATCTCCTGCACAATTTTACCACCTGGCCCGATAACCGCACCGATAAATTCTTTGTCGATAACGATGGTGAAGGCACGTGGTGCATGAGGTTTCAGGTCTGGTCTTGGCGCTTCAATGGCTTCTTTCATTTTACCAAGAATATGAATACGGCCTTGTTTGGCTTGCATCAATGCCTGTTCCAGCACTTCAAAAGACAAACCACCGATTTTGATATCCATCTGGCAGGCAGTGATACCATCTTCAGTACCGGTAACTTTAAAGTCCATATCGCCCAGGTGATCTTCGTCACCCAGAATGTCAGACAATACAGCCCATTTTCCGGTTTCGTTATTGGTAATTAAACCCATGGCAATACCAGAGATAGGCGCTTTGATGGGCACACCGGCATCCATCAGAGCCAGACAGCCCGCACAAACAGTAGCCATTGACGACGAACCGTTTGATTCAAGGATATCTGATACTACACGAATGGTATATGGGTTTTCTGATTCAGGAGGAAGGATTTTCTTTAACGAACGCATGGCCAGATTTCCGTGACCGATTTCGCGGCGTCCGGGTCCTCTGTTAGGTTTTACCTCTCCGGTTGAGAAACCCGGGAAGTTGTAGTGCAGGAAGAATTTGCTGTAGCCGGAGGTCATAACCTGGTCTACAATCATTTCATCCAGTTTGGTACCAAGTGTAGCGGTAGTTAAAGATTGGGTTTCGCCACGTGTAAACAAGGCTGCACCATGCGCCGATGGCAGGTAGTCTACTTCACACAATATCGGGCGGATTTCGTCAAGCTGACGGCCATCCAGCCTTTTGCGTTCGTCTAATACCAGATTCCGTGAGGCATAATATTGAATATCGCCGTAATAGGTCTTGGCGAGTGATTTCTTTTCTGCCAGTTCTTCTTCAGTTAACGTAGCCAGAAACTCATCCAGAATGGCTCCGAACTTCTCTTTTCTTACGTCTTTCTGGTTGCTGCCCAATTGGCACACGGCATATACTTTATCATATAATTCTTTGTACATGCGGTCTTTCAACTCGGTATCATGTACTTCATGATTATATTCTCTTTTTACTGTTTTGCCTACTTCTGCTTCAAACTCTTTCAAGGCTGTTACCTGCACTTTAATGGCAGCGTGCGCTTCACGAATGGCTTCAATCATTTCTTCTTCGGTACACTGATCGGCTTCGCCTTCCACCATAATGATGTTGTCATGTGTACCGGCTACTATTAAATCAACAGAAGCTTTTGCAATTTCGTTAGATGTAGGGTTGATTACGTACTGGCCGTCTACTTTGGCTACGCGTACTTCAGAGATGGGGCCGTTAAACGGTAAGTCAGATACGGCAATGGCTGCTGCGGCTGCCAGGGCTGCCAGCGCATCTGGTTGTACCTGAGGGTCGGCAGATATCAGGATTACATTTACCTGCACTTCGGCGTGGTAGTCTTCAGGGAAGATAGGGCGCAAAGCGCGGTCAATTAAACGGCTGATAAGAATTTCGTTATCAGATAAACGACCTTCGCGGCGTTGGAAACTTCCGGGTATTTTACCGGCTGAACCGAATTTCTCCTGATAGTCAACAGACAGCGGTAAGAAATCGGTACCTTCTTTGTGTTCTTTGGCACCTACTACTGTGGCCAGCAACATGGCGTTGCCTGATCTTACTACAACTGAACCGTCTGCTTGTCTTGCTAGTTTTCCTGTTTCAAGGCTAATCACTTTGCCATCAGGCATTTCGATGGTCTTTGAGTGAATGTTAAACATTATCTTTTTGATGGTATTAAACCACGTTTCCGCTTTCGACGTGGCAATTTTCTATCCGAATTCCGCGGGGATATTTCAACGACCCTGCCACCTTACGGCAAAGCCCTGAATAGATATGTATGTAATTGAAGTTACTATCTAAAAAGACAATCAGAGAATGACGTATCATTCTCTGATTGAAAAAATTACTTACGGATGCCTAGTTCAGCAATAATTGCTCTGTAACGGGCGATATCTTTCTTATACAAATAATCAAGCAAACGACGACGTTTACCAACCAATTTCAACAAACCGGCTCTGGTAGAGTAGTCATGTTTGTGTGATTTAAGGTGTTCTGTAAGATGAGCGATACGATAAGTAAATAATGCAATCTGAGACTCGGCCGAACCGGTGTCAGTTGCTTTTTTCTGGAAGCCCTTCGCTGAGAAGATTTCTTCCTTTTTCTCCGTAGTTAAATACATCAGATGTTAACTTAGATTTTAATAAAATGAATAAAGTGCAAAGATAATAATTTATTTTCAAAAAAAAGTGAAAATGCCAAAAAATAAGCTAAGCATAAAGTAAAAAAGCCCTTCTCAATCCGGAAAGGCTTTTCAAATAACAAATGTTCAACTTAAACTTAAATCTTGATTGTGACGATGGCGAGATTCGAACTCGCACAGGCTAACGCCCACTACCCCCTCAAAGTAGCGTGTCTACCAATTCCACCACATCGCCTCTTGGGTCTGCAAAGCTAAACAAGGCAGCAGATTAATCCAAAATTATAAGCTGTTTTTTCAGCATATCACACATTTGGCCTCATAGTTGGTCTTTTGCCTCTTAGAGAGACTTATTCGGCCGTTTTCAATTAATTATACACAAATAAATTTGTTTTACTGAATCAGTTTTCTGAAAAAACTGCTACCATTTAAAAATAAAACAAAACCGTTAAATAAATGTGTCTTGTATTTTTCATGTAAATTAATTCACTTTGTTAAGAAATCAAAGCCGATTTTATAACTTTTGCTCAGGACATACCATGAAAACAGAAAACTTTCTAACTATAGGTATTGCAGGTATGCTATATATAGTAGCCTGGCAATCAAGCCCGTGCATTAAAAGCTCCCAAAAAACCACAAATTATATTAAGAACAGATTTAAGAGAAAGCGCCTGTAATATCAGGGTGTTTTAGCCTTAATACTTTGTTAAGTACATGCCTTAAGTTGCTATGGTGAAAACCTGTGCATCTGGTATAATAATTACCCTGATATAACATAATCAGGGTCTATCAAACTGTTTAATACTATGGCAGATATTAATGAACCAAACGATTTATACAGCGCGCTCTTTGGCAACATCGGCAATCAGGGCGAATCTTTCAACCAACCGCTTTCAGACAGCGGAATGTATTATGCTTTTTTATCAAAAGCTGATTTCGATGAAAGCACGGGTACCTGGTCAATCATGTTTGAGGTTCAACCAGAAAAATACACCTACAATGTGTTTAAGAATGGTAGCGATGTAATTAAATACAGCGCCCCGCCCGTGCCAGCCAGCATATTTAATCCAACATTCGTATATTCAGAACCGTTATTTACGGTTTTAGGTGTAAAAGATGCCGACAATGTTGCTGAAGCATCGTGGTATCTGATAAAACTGGAAAAAAAGGATAGCGGAGCAATTAATGGCTTGTTGTATAATCCGGATATAGATGTAAATCCCGATAATCCGAATATGTCGTATGGAAATTATGAACTGATTTCTGCCGATCTACTGGTAGTGCCTGAGCCACCCATTGATTACATTCCGGATGTTCAACTCAAATTAAAAGCAGTCCCTAAAGTCAAGGCTTCTAAAAAAATACAAAAAGCACTTTGTGAAAGGTACTATGTCTACAAAAAGAAACAAGGAATTAAAAGACCCAGAACCGAATCTGATTCAAAAATACTTGCCTATACGGCTCCGGTTACAAGTATCGGAGCTATGGATATCGGCCAGGGCAATTGTAACCTGCTTTTTGATAGTGCCGTAGAACCTTATGTATATTTCGACCTCGGCTATCCACTCTGGTTTTATCTGGGTAGCCTGCCGGCCAATATGCGTTTTGGTACACCTGCTTATCAGGGACCTATTGTACAGAATACGGCAAATGACCTGTATGTTGTTATATCTCATTGGGATTGGGACCACTGGCGGCTTGGGCGCGTAGCCAATATGCAGGGGCTGGTTTGGATTGCCCCTAATCAGCCAATCGGAGGTTCAACACTCAATTTTGCTAACACTCTCCCCTATTTGATTCTGTACCCCGGGGCACCATTCATTAATTTACCTGGCTATGCCATTTGCAGATGCACGCCAGCGCCGGGTACCGCTCCGGCTGCATTGTTAAATAATACAGGTATTGCTATGCTGGTAACTATGCAACTACCAACTACAGCTGCCGTACCAACCCAGGTTTTAATGACTGGCGATGCCAATTTTGATAATGTTGACGGAGGACCTTTTCTTAATCTTAGTGGCATTGAGGCAGCCCATCATGGCTCAAATGCACATGGGGCATCGGCCAATCTTCCAGCCCAGATAGGCGCTTATGCCGGAGCAGGCAGGGTGTTTTATTCCTATGGTATGCGCCCTACGGCGGGTGGCCTGGCTTACGTATATGGATTCCCGGTGCCGGCTGCTGTTACAAATTATCAGAATGCAGGATGGGGAAATGTTGGTACAGGTGGAATAGAAATTTCAACCGCTGAAGGTACACATATCAGAGCTTTGCCTGCAACACTTGCCAACCGGGGAAATGTGCGGGTTGGCGACCAGACACCTTTGCCGGTGGCTTACAACAACTCGGCATTTTATAATTTTCCGAATCAGGTCAACTAATTTATACTCAAGGTTATGGCAGATACCATCAAGAACCTCAACGATGTAAAGCTATGGCTGCAGCCAATACAGCCCGAAGATAAAGCGCCCGTTTCTTCCAGTATGTTTGATGCTACCCTGGTTAACAAGCTTTTCAGTATGTTACCGGGTACAAGTACAATAGATGTAAAGGTAACTGCAGTAGTGGCCAACGGCGATAGCCCCTCGCTAAGCGGACGGGCTCTACTGTTGGGGCAGCCTGATACCGACCTTGTGTTTACTTTTACCGAGCCGGGCGATAATCTGCTGCTCACACTTAATCTGAATCTGCCGGAAAGTGTAACCTGGCAACTTGTTTCAGGCCTTTCATTCGGTTTTACGCATTTGAAAGGTACCCTGAGCCCGGATGAAGAACTCAGCGTAATTACGTTGGTTTTTGCCTGTGATATTGTGGCTGGGTCGCCTAAACCATTGTATTTCCCGGTGTCTATGACCATTCCTACTTTTGACGGAGACTGGACGCTTTCGGGCAGCTTCGAACAGTTAGGAGACCTTACGCATGATTTCCTGTATGCCATAGGCGGCAACAATGCCATTACTACCATTCTGCCGGCAGAAGTGGCAGCCCAGCTCAATAATTTTTCTCTGAAAGATTTTCAGCTGAGCTTCAACCCATCCAAACAAACGGTGGCGTTTATCAGAATAGAACTCCAGTATGCAGCTAACTGGTCATTCTTTGGCGATTTGTTTGTGGTTGAAAACATTGTTTTCGAATATGAGGTCTTTCATCCGCTTACGTCAGAAAACTATTTTCAGGCCACTTTACTGGCTAATATGACGCTTTTTGAAGGATTCCCCTTTCAGGTGGGCGGCCAGTTCCCCGACAAAGTTGTTTTTGCCCAGCTACAGCCTGACAGACCTGCAGAGCTGACAAAGGTTTTCAACTTTCTGAAAATACCGCTGCCGCAGAATTTCCCGGATGTTGAAATCAGTACGCTTTCACTGGTGTATTATACGGAAGAAGGAGGATATAATTTCAAGCTCGCTATTACAAAGCCTTTACCCATTGCCGGAAAAGTCAGTCTGGATAATGCTTCTTTTGAAATGGGCGCCAATTATGACCCGCTAAAGAAGAAAATGACGGGTTTCGGGAGTCTTTACGCTCATTTTACGGTTGGTTCAGCCACAGTTTTACTATCAGCCGTGTATAAAGAAGGTGAAGGCGTAGACATGACAGGCGAAGTGGATAACCTGCCAATTGGAGAACTGATAGCCGAATTACTTGATACCTTCGGTATAACCTGGTATCCTAAGTTTATATCTGAAATCACACTTAAGAAGTTAAAAGTAACATACAACACCAGCTCTGGAAACTTTACCTTTGATTGTATCGGGCATATCCCAATGGCTGATAATCCGGGTGTTGATATTGAAGTAAGCCTGTCGGCCATTAAATCTGCTACCGCAAATGCTTACAATACAGATGTGGAGGCAAAGGGCGTTGTAACTTACAAAGAACAGGTTTACACGCTGATATTCTCAAAAACGGCTGCTGATACTGCTTTTGCCGCTCAATGGCTCAACAAAGGCACACCGTTGGGTATTAATTCTATTGCAGATATGCTAGGCCTTGGAAGCCTCGTGCCACCTATTCCGCCTGAGCTGGATATTTCTCTTAAAGCGGCTGCCTTTGTTTATGACAGCGCACAGAGCCAGCCTTTATTTGTGCTTGAAGCTGCCTCGGCCGTGTATGGTAACTCGGCATTTGCAGCCATAAAAGACAAAACCACCAAAAAGTGGATTTTCTATTACGGCATGGCCACCGATTCGGTTATTGATCTATCAAACCTGCCTATTATAGATAAAATCACGTTTATAAGCGAAGGTATTTTAGCCGTTGAGGCCATTCATGTCGATATTGCCTCTAACCCTATCAGCAAAGAAAATGCTGCTTTAATCAACAAAATAATTAATAAATATGCTCCGGGAGACCTCAAGTTTCCGAACGTGCCAGAGAAAGGAATGATCAACCTGGTAGCGTTTTCTATGGAAATTAACATAGGAGGAACCAAAATACCAATCTCACTAGGAGCCGACAACAGCGAAGAGGTATCGACCATTGAGCAACTGGCGGTGTATCATGATACACTTACAGAGCTTGATGCCAAAGGGCGTTATTCTGTTATGCAAACTGTTAGTTCAGACAACGGCGGCTCTAAAACGTTCTGGTTTAACCTGCAAAAGAATTTTGGCCCGCTGTACTTTGAGAAAATCGGTCTGGCCTACAAAGAACCTGATATTTATGTGCTGGTTAACTGTGCGGCTACAGCCGGGGGCCTGACAATAGCCCTTGATGGCTTTGGTGTAAGCCTGCCCATCAGCAATTTTAATGTTTCTTTCACCATCAGTGGCATAAGCGTAACATTCCAGAGCGGCCCTTTATTAATCAGCGGTGGCCTTATGGGTAGCTTTGAGCCTGTTGATCTGGTTGGCCAGCTATTTATAAAAACAAAAACACTTACCATTGGCGCCATTGGCGGTTATACCGAGGTTGACAATCATCCGTCATTATTTGTTTATGCGGTGCTTAATTACCCCATTGGCGGGCCACCATATTTGTTTGTTACTGGTTTATCAGCCGGTTTTGGTTTCAACCGAAGCCTTGTGTTGCCGGGTATCAACGGGGTAGCTACTTTCCCGTTTGTACAATGGGCAATGGGTATGAACAACCCACCATCCGCCAACCCCAACGGCAATATTGCCAAGCAGGTAAATGATGTAATGCAGACTCTGATTACCGATGGAATAGTGGCGCCGCTGGCAGGTAATAACTGGCTAACTGCCGGGGTAAGGTTTACAAGTTTCGAAATTCTTGATTCTTATGCGATGCTCAGCATCGCATTCGGAACAAAATTCGAGATTTCGCTACTGGGCTTGTCAAAGCTGATTCTGCCTCCCGGCGCAGGCATTAAAGACTCAAAGCTACCTATCATTGTTTATGCAGAACTGGCTTTGGCGGCATCGTTTTCAACTGAAACCGGCCTGATAGCCGTACAGGGGCAATTGACCAACAACTCGTATGTTTTGTCTAAAGACTGCCATTTAACCGGTGGATTTGCTTTTTACCTCTGGACAAGCGGCCCGCATTTTGGCGAATTTGTGGTAACACTTGGGGGCTATAACCCAAACTATGTGGTTCCGGATTATTATCCGGTTGTGCCCCGTTTGGGCATGAACTGGAAAGTAACCAACGAATTGAGTATCAAAGGCGGCGAGTACTTTGCACTAACTTCGAACGCTGCTATGGCCGGTGGCTATATGGAGGCCGTGTGGCAGAGTGGCGGCATAAAAGCCTGGTTTAGTGTACAGGCCGACTTCCTGATTATGTGGAAGCCTTTCTATTATGACATCAGCGCTGCTGTGAGTATTGGTGCCAGTTTTAAAATTGACCTCTGGTTTACAACCCTGAGCATAACCATTCATGTAGGTGCCAGCCTGCATATCTGGGGGCCGGAGTTTTCGGGTGTTGCAAAAGTCAAAGTGGCCATTATATCGTTCACTATCTCTTTTGGCGCTAAAAATCAGGTCAAACAAAAAACCATTTCGTGGGACTCTTTCGCTAAAGATATGCTTCCGCAAAAAAATAGCGATACCCCCAAAGCCCTTGCTGCTTCCAATGCAGATACGCCGCCAGACCCTGATGTATGCAAAATTGTAATCAGCAACGGCCTCATTTCTCAGTTAAGTGATAAAGAGGGAGAACTGAACTGGATTGTGAATGCAGAAAATTTTGAACTCAGCACTCAGGCGGTTATTCCGTCAAAAGACTGGTCGCTCAGTTCAAATATTACATTAGATACAGATGCGCCAAATGCCAGTGTGGTACAGAACACCAATTTTGGTATCAGGCCTACCGGCACAGCGCAGGCTAACCTGAGCTCAACCCATAAAATAACCATAACCAGCGCAGAAGACAGCACCTTTAAAGCAACCAGAACACTGGGCAAGGTGGCCAAGTCATTGTGGCAACCAGTAGCATTTGACTCGCAAGGCAACCCTATTCTGGGTAACCCCGTGCAAGATACTACCCTTGACGACGTGCTGACGGGTTTCGTAATTGCCCCTTACATTAAACCGCCAGACCATACCCTGCCTATTGAACTCGCTAATTTGCAATACACGCTTGCACCTGAGTTTCAGTATTTTTCGTGGGCAGCCCCTTATGTGCCTACAAATGATGAATTTGAAGGAGACACCGTAGAGAACACCATAATGACACCACGGGCCATTAATAACCGAACGCTGCTGGTACAGGCTATTATAAATAACGGGCTAACGGTAGATGCCAACATAAATGTAAAAGAACTGGCTGACCCTGCTACCAATTATCTGCTGGCTGAACCCGAAATGCGCTTACTTGGAGAAGAAAAACAACTTTAGACATGGCAAAAGCAAATAAACACAGAGAAACAACCCCTGTAGTTGAGGCAAATAAGGCACCGGCTGTGCTGGGGTCTGATACCGGCGACGTCGATAAAAAGGTAATCTTTATACAGTATGATATTCCGCCACTCAAATCGGGTGAGTACACCATTGAGCTTGAGCAGGCCGTGAATCTCAATACTGGCGCTCCGTACCGCACTTCCAGAAAATTTGCTGTTACCGGCGAACGATTTACCCTTAACCCTAACGATATTAACTCGGTTTTTCCGCCTAATCTGGCTAACGGTGAATTTTCAGGTGTGTTTCCGCTGATAATTTTTAACAGGCGTACTTTACCCTGGGAGCGAACCTCTGTAATAACCGAACAAAGCGCACCCTGGCTTGCTTTATTGCTTTTTAACCGCGACCAGGTGCCGGAAATAAAAAAAGGTACGGCAAAAGACCTGGTGCCGCTGGGCACAACCATAACCGTTGAAGGGTCGCCGGGCATTACCGGCACAGGCGCTATGCCTGCGGGAATATTGTCATACCCGGGTATGAGTACCTTAGACTACGGCGAAACCCCCGAAGACCAGATTAATTATATTGATATACCCGCTGATACTTTTAATGCTGTAGCACCATCTGCGGCCGACCTCCCCTATCTGGCGCATATCCGTGATACCGAAACCATTGATAAAACGGATAACAAATTGTTGGATGAGGCGCTTTATGCCATAGTTGTAGGTAACCGGATTCCGGTTGATGGGCTCACAAGTTACGTTTTTCTGGTTTCGCTTGAGAACATGGGCAGTTTTTTGCCTGATGAAAACGGGAATGGGCATATTCCTGCCGGAAACAAATTCATAAGGCTTCTTACTTATAGTTCGTGGCATTTTACAGCCAATAATAACGACGAAAATTTTGAACAGCTGCTTGAAAACCTGAATAAAAACCCAGCCGGAGAAATTGGGCTTACCACCTTGCAATATCCATTTGACGGGCCCGTACCCTCAGATACCGAAGTGCAAAGCGCACTGAATCACCAGGCGAATGGAAACATGACTACCAATGATGCCCAGATACTGGTGCATAATGCCTTTAATATGGGTTACACCGCCATGACACAGGTACTCCGGCACCCCGGCAACACGGTTTCATGGTACAGATGCCCGCTTGTACCTTACTATATACCAGAAACCATTCAATTGCCTTTTACCACCTCTGACGCCATTAACAGATATAATCCGGAGACGGGTATGTTTGATATGTCTTATGGTGGTGCCTGGCAGATTGGCCAACTAATGGCATTGCAGAACAAGGCTTTTTCAACATCGCTTTATAACTGGAAAAAAAGCGAGACAGCTCAACAGGCAATTATAGAAGAGCAACGCATTATTCAGGAAAAATACAATACCATTACTGCTTTTGATGGTATAATGGCCGCAAGAAATACAAGCCTTTTAAAGGCCAATGCAGCTCCCCTGCCCGAAAACGTGGTAATATGGCTTAGCCAGCTGGCTTTGCTTAAAGGCGTGCCATTTAATTATCTCGTTCCTGATGAACGGATGTTGCCTCCTGAGTCGATGCGGTTTTTTTATATGGATAACAACTGGATTGACTGCCTGCTGGATGGAGCATTTAGCATTGGTAGATCGGCAACCGCCGACCATAAAAACGATGTAGCCAGGTTGAAAAAGTTAATGGGGCCTGTAAAACACAGAGCCAGTATGGCCAGACCCCGTAAACAAAAACTATTGTCGTACCGTAACGCAAGTGGTATAATTACGGGTTTCCTGCTGCGGTCAGCGGTGGTGGGTGGCTGGCCGGGACTGGAAATAAACGGTTACAGCGACACAGAAGGCACCAGTGAGGTTCAGAAACTCAGAATGGAGGCCCTATCTTCAGATACACTCATCTGCATTTTTGATGGCGTTGTACAGATGGTTGCCATTCATGAACCACCTGAAGCCCTCCATGAAGGCCTGGTGAGACATGACGGCACATGGGCTACTACCTTGAGGGTTGTAAACGGAACAGACCCCGGCAGCCAGATACCAGGCGCTTATTGCCCGGTAACGCTTCGGTCTGACAACCAGACCCTCCAGGTAAAAAAGGCCGCAGATGCAATTCAGCAAATGCTTAACAGCCCGCCTTACAGCCAGAATATAAAGAATTTTACATCGGCCGAGTATGCACTTGAACTGATAAAAGGTGTAGTGAAAGTTGAATTTCTCAAAAAATAATGACGCGGAAATGCAAACAAAAGATACAATTGATTCAGGATTGGTTGTTCCGGTAGATATAGCCGCGCTTTGTGTGGGTATAATTGACCAGAACGATAAATCAGGTACCAGCACATTTGCAGGCGCAACCACAGTTTTTACCAACCAGTCGGGCAATAATAACGCCTATGTTGGCACCAATGTGGTAAGAGCGCTGTCTGCTGCTCCGTGGCAGCAGTTAACAACTGGTATACACCTGCACTGGAACCTGCCCGAAGCGCTTACTCAGGGAGGCAACAGTCAATCGGGCAGCCTTTTGTTCGGAGCGGTGCCAAACAGATGGCTTATCAGCCGTTTACTTATTACCAAAAACGGGCCCGTTCGCAGCTCATGGATAATTCAGAGCGACTCCCTGAGCAATACACTTCCTACCGGGCAGTTGGCAGTAACCCTGCCAGTAAAAAAAATCAACCCTACCGACCAGGACTATAAATATGTAGGGATGTATAAAGTTTTTGACAGCCAGTGGGCAGACCCCGTCAATAATAGTTATTTCAGAGAACTCACCGGGCAGGATTTGTCGGCCGTTTCAAGCGGCGACTCCTCATTTGCAGCTTTTTATCCCAACAGCCGTAGCTTGTTTGGTTTCCAGGACACCCTGTCTGATTTAAAAATAGGCCCTAATGACCCACCCGTTGACCTCATGTATGAAGTAACCGGCTGGTTTAGCAACACTATCAACGACCCGCTGCGTGACGGTAAAACCCGTGAACAAATAAATAATGATTATAACTGGACGTACGATGGCCCTGATGAAACTTCCACTTACTCGTTATATAGTGGCATCATCCAGAGTATATCATATACACCATATCAGAAGTACGTTGTAGACCAGCCCAATCAGAAGCCTGTCGATGCGGTTTTAACAATCGGAAATACGCCGCCTGAGTGTTTTGCTGCTTATTTCAAAGACCTGCTGCACCCCGATACACCATTTTTTGAAACCCTGCTGAATGCTTTCCAGAATGGCTTGCTGAGCGAATTTATGCAATTAAAGACCGACCAGCTTGCCCAGCTGAACGAAGTGCTACACCAGAAAACATTTGCCAGTATCAGCACAGGCACCGTTTATCAGATAACGCGCCCGGCCAAAGATTCACCCGATGAGCCTGATGTAGCATTTCCTTTGCCATTGGCCGAGGCATTAGATACCCTGAATGTTTATCAGCAGCAGGTTGATTTCTATGAGCGTTACACGCTGGGTTTTCAATGGCAGTTATTTGCTGACTGGTACCGTATGGTTAACACCAAAGATGCCAACCTGCAAAATACCCTTTTTCAGCTCATTTATAACAGCATAGGCAATACCTGGCCGTCTATACAGGCAACCAGTAATCAGCTGGCTACTCAATTAAACAAGCAAACGGCCTATGTTAATCAGTTAATATCTACCATTGATAACACCTTGCAGCTGAAGGAAACCTCGCCTGCACGCTACTGGCAGCCTAATGAACCCGTTATGCTTGTTATTCCTACCAATATGACAAACGCCGTGCGGGCTAAATCAATTGTAGCTAATTATGACGATTCTGGTTATCTGAAATGCCGCACAGTTGCGCAAATCATAAGTGCCATTGTGGTAAACAACATTACAGTTACAGCCGGCCAGTTCTTCAGTGCAGGTTTGCCCTCGCCTAACAACCTGCCGTATCCTGCTGCCACCAATAGTTTATTGCTCGAATCGCTTTTGTTGAATACCAATCTGGTTTCGGGTATTACGGGTGTTCCGGCAAGTAATCTGGAGGCAGCACTCAATATGGCTTTAAATGGGCAGCCTCAGCAGGTTTACACGTTTAGCGGGGTTGTACCTTCTGCCCTTGAAGTGTACTGGTGGCATAGCAACCCGTGGTTTCCTGTTTTTACTGAATGGAGTGTCAAGTTTGCCCCTTTAGAAGTTACCGAACGCAACGGGCAGCTCTACAATTACACAACCGACCTTTTTACTGTCAATTATACCATTGCGCAAAACAATGGCGGCAGTGTGGTGTATAAAGGTGCTGTAAACCCTGCAACTATTGATTTTTCTACTGCTCAGCAATACCGTAGCTCGGCCATTATAAGTACCAGCGCCGCAGAGACTTTTTATGAACAGCTTGAACAATATCTGGAAGTTTACCCTAACCAGACCTTGCAGCAAATTGCCGATGCCTTGCAAACAGGCATCTATGCCTCTAATGCTTTCAGTGGTTTTAATAGCCTGCTGGGCATGATGCAGCAAAGTATGCAGCTCAATATTAATGTAACGCCTCAAAACCCATATTACTCTATTACGCAGGCCGTTGCACAAATAGCAGGCAAAGCCAATGCTGTATCGCCTGTGCCTAATGGCAGTTATAATCCTGTCAGGGCTGGTTTCTTTGAATTCAGCCTCAGCCTGGTAGATGTTTTCGGGCAGAAAAGACCAGTAAACATTACCAGAAGTATTACATCAGAGCAGCTCACAACTATTTATAAGACACAGGTAGTGCCCAATGTAGTGTATATGCCACCGGCTCTGGCGCAACCGTCCAGATTGCTTTTCAGGTGGATGTCGGCTATCGGAAATCAGATTCAGGAAATGAATGCGCATCCGGCCACTACTCCTATTTGCGGTTGGATACTCCCCAACCATCTCAATGGCAGCTTGTTTATTTATGACCAGCAGGGCCGTTCAATGGGTACACTCGGTATGAACGGAAACCAGACGGCCATGGTCTGGCAGTCGGCTCCCGGTAATAATGCCACCATTAACCAGTCAATTGAGCAGGTTTTTGCCTTGCAGAATCCTAATCTTCGCGATTTCGCGGTGGCGCTATATAACAACGGGCCGGAGTTTTTCTCAAATTTCTGGAAGGCCGTTGATAACATGCATAATTTTATAGACCCCAGCAATTATGCACAAAGTGCTGACCTGGCCGTACTGATTGGCAGACCCATTGCACTTGGTGAAGCCATGCTCCGCCTGGAACTAAACAGCAGCCCGGTTCTGAATCAAAGCTGGGCCACTCTTACCAGTGGTGAGTACCGTACCGATAACCAGTTTACGGATGTCAGGTTTCCTGTCATTCTAGGCGACCTGAACCAGTTAAATGACGGATTGATTGGATATTTTCTTGATACGGCAGACTCTTTTAACTTTTCAACTTTTTATACGGAAGGCGCAGCATCTACCGGAACCAGCGGTGTTATAAAGCCGGTTGAAGATACTATTACGCTAAAGGCATCACCAGGGCCAGACTCCCCCGTACCGTATGATGTATCTGCCGATGCCCGTTACGTGCTCATGCTGTTTGACCCCCGCGCAGTGGTACATGCAACTATGGGTATTTTACCAACGAAGGTAATAGATATACCATCAAACCTGTATTCAGATACCCTCAATGTTCTGGAAATGACCTTTTTAACAACTCCGGTTCTTAAGGGCGTTACAGGTTTCAATATGCCGGTACCTGAAGAGGAAAGTTACCAGTGGTCGTGGGTGGAAGAAGCCGTATTTGAAGAAAAACCTGTGTGGGAAGTAACACCCGAAATTAGTTATGTAGGCGGTGAGGCCATTGCAGCGTATACCCCGCAGACCATTAGAGAAGGATGGCTGAAACTTACGCCGGAGTTGCTGCACTTTGAATTACTGAATGACAATGGCCAGCCTTTGGGCATTGCCAATGCCGTTAATACGTTTTACATGGCTGTCAGTAACCGGAAACCCCTCGAAATTATTTTTAAACCTGCGTCTTTACCAAAAAATGTAGCATCTGCCATTTACATACATTTGGGCCAGCTCGTTAGCCAGAAAGATGTTCCGGATATACAGTTTTCAGCTGAGGGCTGGTCATTCCGGCTTCTGAACGACACACGTTACGGAAATTTCTGGGTGGCCAACCCAACAGTAGAGCTGGTTTTAAACCCTAAAGAAGCATTTAAAATAACACTCAGCAATGTTAAAACCACCAATCAGACAGGTCAGGTACAAATGTACTTTGAGTACCTGAACGTTACCGGTGTAAACGATGGCCTGGATGCAGTGCTAATTACACTTAGCTGAGCTTAGCAAAAGAAATCTATTATTTATCACTATTCTTTCAATTAACAATTTAAAACAAAACAACTATGCAAGACACTCAGACATTTCCGCAGTTGTCTTTCTCCCTAAGTAATCCGGGGCAGGATAACACCATTTATGTAACTACAGACCCCACAGTAAACAAGTTGGTTTTCAGAGTTAAAACCAATAAAGATAACACCGTTTTCAGTTCGGGTCAGTTAGTACCGCCTACAGACGCTCCAACGGCCACAGGTTCTATATTGTATCTGGACCTAAGCACTTTGCAGATTCCTGAGGCCGATTTTAGCAAAATTGTTTGTTCTTCTACCGATTGGGACTACGCCCTTTATCCGAACAGCATTATTGGTCTGGTACCAACCAAAGATATTACCCTGAATCAGGGTTCAGATACGGTAGAAATCAAAATCGAAAATCTGGTTTTGCCAACACCGCCCTCATCGCCCAACGTTAACTTATCTGTTTCATATTACAGGGTCAGCCCTATTACGATTGGCAATTTGGCGCAGCTTTCTTTCTTTAAAGTGCTTTTGCAGGCCGCCCCTGAAGACAAAAAAGACTTGCACAATGCCATTGATTGCATACTCACTACCCCTCCCATAATAGTCAATACAGTTCGGGATTATCCGCAGGTAGATAACAGCATTACATTTGCCTTTAAGCCGGGGTCTAATCCGGTAGTGGTTAAAGCAGGGCCAAAAACTACTTTTACGGTTAGTTTCGTATATGCACCATCGGCACCAGGCTATGGCGCCCTGACAACGCCCCAATCGGCGCGCGATAACATTGTAGTTGCCCAGGGAGAAAATGCCTCAGGCTGGAGCGTAACACCCAATACGGATGCCCAGAACCCATGCTGGATTTTGCAGCCACCAGTAAACGCTGAAATTGTAGGTACAGGAGCCGGAGCCATAGTTTCTTTTTATATAACTGAAATTATGACCAGTTTTCAACCGGGTTCAACGCTCATGTATGTACAATATCAGAATGTACCTGGTTTTAACGATGGCTCTTACTACATGACACTCACCAAAATACCTCATGTGGTCATTAATAATCTGACAATAACACCCAATCCGTCAGTTATCAAAAACGGAGAAGCCAGTGTTACTATTTCGTGGAATGCAAAAGATTACCAGTCTTTAATGCTGATGCCGTTTTATCAGGATGTAACCAATAAAAACAGTTTTAAGGCAACCCTCAAAAAGTCTACCGTCATTACCTTGGTAGCTAATGGTGCGGCCACTACGGCCAATCAGGCAACAAAAACCACCACTGCCGATGTGCTGCCTGTCATTAACTCGTTTAAAGTTACTCCCAAAAATATCTATTACAACAATTACCCCCATGACGCCAAGTTTTTTTGGGACGTAGATACCAATGATTCGGTACTGCTGGTAAATGACGTAACTGGCAGCAAAGAGAGTGTGCCTAAAACCAGTACGCAAATCAAAAGTATAACCACACCTGGTATGTGGTCGTTGATTCCTCAGAATGAAGAAAACCCCTATACTTTGTTAAGAAATGTGCTTATTCAGTCATTCAAAGTAAACCCGCAGTCTGATTCGCTGTCATTCAAATCCAGCTCTGTGGTCGCTTCACCTTCTGCTGAGTTTCTTGCTGCATTAGACATTGACAATAAAAAAGTTCATTTTCTTAATTCTCTCGATTATACTGAGAATGCAATCGCATTAAGCACTGATGGAACCCCCATTGATCAGGTTTTCGCTCACAGTGGTTCTTATCTCTTTGTATTGAATAACAAGGCTGGTGCTGTAAACATTATTAAAATATTGAGAGACCCATCAACCGGAAATTACTCGTTTTCAAAGTTGTCATCTATCAAAATAGCCGGAACCCCGGCACGCATTGCCATATCTGGCGACGACAAATACATCTTTGTAACAACAGATCTTGAAGGTAAAGGCAATTTTATAGTGATTGAAAACAAAGGCGCCGACCAGTTCTCAATAAAACAGACCATTCAAACTTATCAGTCACCGATGGGTATTGCAGTAGACCCTTCAGGCACAAACGTGTATGTGGCTATTAAAGGCGACAACAGTATTTGTGTAATGGCTTATAGCTCGGTAAATGATGCATTTATGTATAGCCGGAGCATTAGCAACCTGCCGCAGAACCCGGTTGATGTGGCAGTGGCCGACGAAAACGGCAAAACTCTGCTTGTTGCCTGCTATGCTACCAATCAGGTAATGGTTGTTGATTATGATGACGACGGCACCTCGCCCAGACAGTCTCTATCTGTAAACAACTCTCCAATACGGATTGTAACTACAACAGACAGAGCCTATGCCTTTGTTATAAATTATTCATCTGGCAATGCCTCGCTTATCAGTTGCAGCAAAGGAACCGGAAGTTGCAGCGTAATTGATGCGTCTATCAAGACAGGTCCTAATCCGCTTGCTATTTCAATGGCTTATGACAACACAGCGGCCTACATTGCCAACTCTGATAAAAGTGTTACTACATTTAATCTGATAAATTATCAATTACGTAGCACTCCGGTAGATATAGGTAAACAACCAACCAATGTAATAGCCACCGCCGATGGCAAAAAACTGGTAGCATGGCATAATGTGCTTTTTATTAGCAACAAACCTGATTTTACAAAGGGCCTGTATATTTATGAAACCGCCTCAGGCGCAATATCTACACGCCTTGAAGACGACTCAATCGTTGATTGTGTGGTTTCTCCGGTTGCTTCAGTTGGCCTGATGTATGTAATAGAGAAGTCAAGTACCGAAATAAAAATCATGGAAACCGGAACCTTCAATGTAACAGGTTCGATATCTATTCCTGCCGGAGAAGGTGATGTAAGCAGATATCCCGTTGAGTTGAGTATGTCTGCCGATGGTAAAAATCTTTATACAGTTGTTAAAGATTCAGCTGGCAATTACAGTTTTATTGCTTTTACCTGCAACGAAAAAAATGCGACGTACAATGTAAATACAGATGTATTTGTATTTAAAAATGCTTCAACATCAAATAGTGTTCTATTGCAGAACACACCTGATGGCACACACGCTTTTGTTCTCAGTTCTTTAGACAAGAAAATCTGGACATTGATTCAAGATTCAAACCATGTTTATCAATTATCAACTACCCAGATAAGCCTATCTATTCTTACAAAGACAATGGCTGTGTCGCCAGATAACAGTAAGCTATACGTGGTTATGCAGCAGAACATGAAAACCTCTATTGCAAGTGTAAATATTAGCGACCTTACGTCAATAGAAACCCAAATGCCATCTTCTTATGCAATACTAACCAATTTTCAGCAGGCGGTAGTTTCTCCTGATAGTACCCGGTTGTTTGTTACAGATGCTAATACGGCAGGTGTTCGAATTATCAGTACTACCACTTTACGTATTATCCAGACACTTACCTGGCAGCAAAATCTACAGTATCCTACCGGAATAGCCATTCTTCCAAATGGGTCATCTATTTACCTGACAGGATTCAATAGCAATAACCTGGCAGTAATAAATCAAATTAGCTAAAAAAGTTAATCAATCACCTTAAAATTACATAAACATGAGCTACGACGGATTTTTTATCAGAGACTATGTTGGCGAAACAATAGATGGCCCTAAAGGCACAAGCTGGACAAACTCGCCCGATATTATTTGCCCGGGTACCACGCCTCTGGCAGACCCCAACGTTATTACCAATGCAGATAATTATAACAAAGGGCTGCCACAGCTTAACAATCAGACACCTTTAACCAACAATTGGGTGTATGTAAGGGGTGTTAACCCGAAATCAGTTCCGCAAACCTCAACAGTATTTTTGTATTATGTAGATACAACCATCGTCCTTTGGCCCCAGAACTGGATGTCAACGGGTATCATATACGGAGGCAAACAGCAAAACTGGGTAACACTCAATGCGCCTGCTTCCACCGATAATCAGGGAATACAAGGAACAATTTCTCCCTTTGGCTGGACACCCCCGCGCAATAACACGCATTATTGTCTGGTTGCATGGGCTAATAATGGTGATGACCAACTTACACCCCCAGACCTGGGCAGTATTGGCAGTGTGCCAGATATGGCTAATTTTATACTGACACACCCGAATGTAGGTTGGAAAAATACTACAGAAGTAGATGCAACCGTACCTACTATACAGGGAGTGGCTTCTATCATCGGGCCTTCTTCAGGTGGGCTATTAAGTATTGGTTTACAATGCGATAAACTGCCCAAAGATGGCTACATTGAGTTCTCGGTACCTGGCCCGGATGCTGACAATACAATTATTCTTCCAAAAACACAGATTGTCTCTCCAAACTACGCACCCACATTTCAGGTTACCTATCCGTCTATGCCAGGTGGTTTTGTAACACAAATGAACTGGAAATATTACCAGGGTGCAACGCCTGCCCCGGCAGGGTCTAACGTTATACCTTTTGTGGCCACCTGGGGTTTAACATCCAGTTTTATAGATGAGGTACGCCAAATTGCTCCCCAGCACCTGATAGATGTTCATCATTATGGCTCACCAGTAGAATTTCAAGCCAATGGTCGCAATTCAGAGACAAAAATAAGAACGATCATGGTAATTGGCTCAGTGCCTTTCAAATTGACAAGGTAGGAAAACAAAAATAAATCGGTCTCAGGATTTTTGATTTTCAGAATGAAAGAGACCGGTTTTTAAAGATTGAAAGAGTAAACAGTAGTTTCAAATTTTATTCCATCTCTTTTGATGTGATTTACTCTTTTGCCGTGAATTTATTTATTAACTGATACTACATAAAACAATTTTATTATGAGTTACGACGGATTTTTTATCAGAGATTATGTAGGCGAAACCATTGACGGCTCTAAAGGCACCAGTTGGACCAATTCGCCTGATATTATTTGTTCAGGTCCTACTCCATTGGCAG
Source organism: Emticicia sp. 21SJ11W-3 (assembly GCF_024138715.1). Classification (GTDB taxonomy): domain Bacteria; phylum Bacteroidota; class Bacteroidia; order Cytophagales; family Spirosomataceae; genus Emticicia; species Emticicia fluvialis. The sequence goes on along the minus strand of NZ_CP092074.1, from coordinate 2,662,674 downwards.
ACCCCAAAACTATCTTAAATGCAGATAATTACAACAAAGGACTCCCCATTGGCTATAAACAGTCACCTGAGATGAACAATTGGGTGTATGTACGTGGTGTCAATCCCCAGACAGTACCGCAGAAAACAACTATCTATATGTATTATGCAGATAGTTCTGTTATGCTGTGGCCTCAGAACTGGAAATACCGGGAGTTTATGTATGCCGGAGAATACCAGAACTGGGCATCTTTTGTGGCTCCGCCAAGCACGGATAATCTGGGCTTACAGGGTACAATTCCTCCCTTTGGCTGGACACCCCCAACAAAATACCATTATTGTCTGGTTGCCTGGGCAAAAAATGGCCCGCAACAAAACATACCACCCGATTTGCAAAGCATAGGAAAGGTATCTGATTTGGGTAAATTTATAATTTCAAACCCTAATATCGGTTGGAAAAACACCATTGCCGTAGATGCAACCAAACCCACTCTTACAGGCACTGCACCAATTGATGGCCCACCTGAAGGTGGTATTTTAAACATTGGCCTTCAGTGCGATAAAATTCCCAAAGGTGGATATATTGAGTTTTTTGTTCCAGGGCCTAACGAGGACAATACCATCATTTTTCCGAAAACTAAAATTGAGGTTAACAATTATGCACCCACTGTTCAGGTGGAATATCCGGCAGAATCTGGTGGCTTTAAAACGCAATTGACCTGGAACTACTATGAAGGAACTACCCCGGCGCAGGATGGAGCCAATATTATTCCTTTTGCCGGTACATGGGGCCTAACCTCAGATTTTATTGACATCGTCAGAAAAACAGCGCCGCAGTTTCTGGCAGATGTACATCATTATGGCACACCGGTAGAATTCGCAAGAAATAAAGGTCAGCTCCAAATACCAATCAAAAAGATGATGATTGTAGGCTCCATTCCATTCAGATTTACTCGCTGACACAATCAAAGCGCTTAAGAGAAATCTTAACCGTAAGAATTTTTAATACAATTAACATTAACTAAAACTGTTGACTACAATGGCAATTACAACACAAAACTACTCTCCTGTTGTTACTCTACTTCAAAAGCAACTCAGTGACGACACCGAACTTGAAAAATTGCTGAATAAATCGCTCAATTTGGCAAAGCAATCAGCACAGGCTAGCTTAAATGCGTCTTTATTTAATGCCTTAAACACATTATACAAAAATAATGGCTGGCCAACCAATTCTGATGATTATCTGTCTTACCTAACTTACTTTGAACAGGTGCTTCCAAGCGAATCAATTGAACTACACGGCCCCTGGTCAAATCCTTTAGGTTATAGTCAGCAGATTTTCGACAGACTTTGTCAGTTTTACTGGCTAATTGACCAACCGCTTCCGGATTATAACAAGAAGACATTGCAGAGTTACACCAATGACAGTTTTTCTTTTGCAGACTGGCTAGACAAATATGCCAATGAATGGGGTAGTTTCCTCAACACTTCTGCATCCTTAACTAATGCTACGCTGGCTACGTTCTTGGCAGACCCTATGTACAATGCACAAGACTACATTAATGACAAACCTAACTGGGTATCTTTCAACACGTTTTTCTATCGGCAGCTAAACATCAATACCCTGAACGGTTCACCAATGAGGCCGATTGCCAATCCGAATGACAATACCATTGTTACATCACCAGCTGATTGTACCTTCAAGGCAATCTATCAGATTGATGCAAACGGTAATGTGCTGGATACTAATGGTAACCTTACGACTTTCAGATTGAAACAAACCCATACTATAGGCAATGTAAACGACCTGCTAGGGCCAGATGGTGAACAATATGCCAGCCAGTTTTACAATGGCACATTTGTACATTACTTCCTGAGCCCCTTTGACTACCACCGTTTCCATACCCCTGTAAGTGGTAAAGTAAAATATATTGAAGCATTATCAGGAAGTGTATTTCTTGATGTTCAGATTACCGGCGACCAATTTGATGCACCTGATAGTTCAACAGACGGTTATGAATTTACACAGGCCCGTGGCGTTGTGATTATTGATACCGGCGATGCCAGCATCGGCTCCGTAGCCACTATTCCTGTAGGTATGGCTCAGGTTTCTTCAGTGCACATGTACAGTAATCTGGCAGGACAAACCGTAAACAAAGGAACAGAATTCGGGTATTTTGCCTTTGGCGGGTCTGATATTATCATGCTTTTCGAGAAGCCGGTAGATCAGCTGAAATTTGTTGAAACTGTTGCCAATGCACAGGTACCAGACAGTTACACCAATCCTGCAGGTTTCCACTTCAAGTACGGTGAGCCGTCAGTGATTATTCAATCTTGAATCAGATAAAAAAAATGGCAGACGGGTATAAATCCTGTCTGCCATTTTTTTTTGCACTAGAGTATTATTGAAACTGCCTATAAACCTTGTCTATTGTTATTAGGGATTCTTTGTTTTGTACCATTATCATAAGTCTTTAAAGTAGATCCTTTTATAACATACCGGTTATCCACTAAATAGTTTGCAAAATAACTTCGCTCAATTCTTCCTGTACATCAACTCCCTTATTGGCATTATACCAGGTATGAATCCTGACTGTTAGCTCCTGAAAAGGTAATTTTTCTTCTAATGCCTTTGAGTAAATTACCTGACATTCTTTTGGGCGGGGCCCCCAGGTTGCCAGGTCATTACCGTTTTGGTCTCTTATTACCAGCTTCGGAATTGATTTCGTACCATTGGTTAAATAATTATCTATACTATGCGGAGCAGAATCCCGCAATTCAACGCTAACTGATATCAATGGGTTGGCTTGGGCAGCCATTATTATAAACGGTACATTATGGGCTGCATCGCCACACCAGGGCTCAGTAATCAAAAGCCATTGCTGTGGATTATCAATTTTTTTAATGGTTTCTAAAAATTGGGGCGACAAAGTCTGGGTTTTAAACCATCTCGACATCCGCGCCCAATTCAATTTGGTATATTCGTAATAATCTGGTTTGTTGTAAGGCGCTGCCTGGTCTTGTTCCTCTTTATTTACGATACTCTCAAAATAAGAACTATATGCTTTGAAATCCATGTTTATAATTTAAATTCTGTTATCAAGGCAAAATTAAGCTTAATTCAAGTGTTGACGACTATCATTTCCACCCAGGGAACTAGTTTCCTTTAGGAAAGTGATTAGTTTTGCATATTTAATAATATATTTTAGTGTTAACAAAAATGAAAAAAAGAGCAACAGTAAATACCTCTCAACTTTGCAGAAAAAGAATTTCTACCATTAAAGACACCATGGAAATATTATCTGGCAAGTGGAAGTTTCATATACTGGGTACCTTAATGGAAAGAGACCACCTGCGGTTTATGGATTTACTGCGCGAGGTAGATGGAATTGGTACCAAAATGCTTGCCAAAGAATTGCAGGATATGGAAATGAACCAACTGGTTTCAAGAACAATACTCGATACCCGGCCTGTTACAGTTCAATATTCACTTACCGAGTTTGGCAAGACCTTAAACCCTATTATAGATGAAATTATCAGATGGGGAAACGAGTATCGCAGCTCTATAGTGGGCAAAGAAAAAGAGGTATAGCTGAAATACAGCGTTTTTATACAGTTTCAAAAATCTAAACATACGTACCTGCCCCATGGAAAACAGGCTTAAAATGCTGAGGGAGGCTAAAAATTTGACACAAACCGAGCTGGCTGAAAAATCTGGCCTTTCTTTACGGACCATTCAGAGAATTGAGGCTGGTAGTGTCTTGAAAGGTTTTACCCTGAAAACCCTGGCAAAAGTACTGGATACAACGCCAGACAATTTAGCGCCTCATAAGGCCGCTACAGACATAAGCCGTGCAAAATTAATCAACCGGTCGGCCTTATTGGGACTCATTATACCTTATGGCAATATTATATTCCCTTTAATTTTAACCCACAAAACCAAAGATTTATATAATAAAGAGCTGGGGGAACACATTGTAAGCCTTCAGATTGTGCTATCGGTTATTCTCTCAATCATGATGATACTCAGCCCATTTATCCAAAAATGGCTGGCCATCAGGTTTCCGCTTTTTTTGATTCCTCTTATTGGTATAATATCCATCAAGCTAATTGTCATTATCAGAAACGGAATGAGCCTGAACCAACGGAACGAATTACAAATCAAGCTCAAAGCCAGCTTCTTATAGGGCTTTTCGCTAAAATGTCGTAAAAGTGTCGTAGCATTTTTTGTCGGAAATTGATTCAAAACCGAAAAATTGCGACAAAAAAACACAAATGAAGACATTTAAGAAGATTACCCTTATTTTAGTAACAATTGTTGCCTTAACATTAATTGGTGGCCACTTTTACTTTGATAGAAAATTCACCCCGCCAGACAACTATCTTTCTGTTTATCATGATGCAGAAAATGTACCCATTCAATGGAATGTAACTGATAAAAACCCCTATTCGGCCATGTTTTTGCAGGTGCATTTAAAAGGCATAGACCGGCCATTTTTTATGCAGATAGATTTTGGGTCGCCCGTTACCTTGTTTTATGCCAAATCGCTGGCTTCGGTTCAGAAAATGTATCCAAAGCTGGTTATGCCAGATATAAAGCAAAATCAGGTTGCGCTTCAATTCAGCATCGGCAAAATGGAGGTCTCCTCCGGTATATTTCAATTAATCAATTACGGAGAAAAACTGGATTTCTCTAAGCCCGATGCAATTAATATTATTGGCACTATTGGTACCGACTTGCTGGAAAAAAAAATTACCACCCTCGATTTTAAGCACAATAGCTGTTCTTTTACAGAAAACCTGCCAACCACCGGATTTGTAGATTTTGAATTCAAAAAACGCCGCATTATTTTGCCTGCCAGGTTGCAAAACAAAAACCTTCAATTACTTTATGATTCAGGCAGCAGCAATTATGAACTAATAACCAGCCAGGAAGATTGGGAAAACTACCGTACTAAAGGTGGCAGAATTAAAACCGAGAAAGGAAATTCATGGGGAAACCCCCTGAAGGTTATTACTGCCCCAGCCAGCCAAACCATACAAATAGGGCAAACCGATATGGCTTTGTCAGAGGTAACTTATGTTGAAGGTACATCTGCCATGCAAAACTTTTTAATGAGAAGCTCAGGCATGGAAGGCATGATAGGTAATAAACTATTGCTGAACCACAAATTGATTCTGGATTGTAAGAAAGAGAAATTCAGAATTGAATAATGCCAGCTTAAGCATTTTTATCTATTAACAAACAGAGAAACAAGCTAGGCTTCATTTCTCTGTTTTTTTAATGTGGCCAGCACATCATCTAATTGGTTGAATCTGTTCTCCCATATCTTACGGTATTGCTCCAGCCATTTATCTATTTCTTTCATTTTTTCAATTTCAAGTGAATAGAAAATCTCCCTGCCCTGAAACTCCTGTTTTACAAGCTCGCATTCTGTCAGTATCCGCAAATGCTTAGACACCGCCTGCCGTGTAGTATTAAAGTTTTCAGCAATGGCATTGGGTGTCATGGCTTGCAAGGCTATCAGAGCAATAATGGCCCTTCTGGTGGGGTCTGCAATGGCCTGAAAAACATCTCGCCTCATAATTACTTATTGTTTAAGAAACTAATTGGTTGCGAATTTAAGTGCAGCGTTTGTGGTTTGCAATGGTTTTTTGATTAAATTTTTGAAAGTTTAAATTATGACCTTGGTGAGACTGTTGGTGTGAATAGGTTGTTGATTATTTTTGAAATTAATATTTTATTTGTACGAAAATTTTAGCCGGATAACTTTAGAAAACACACTAATGATATTCGGCTAAATAGTTTTTTTAATTTTTGATAAGTAAACCTCTGACTAACAAAGCAACCATTAAAATTATCATAATGAATTTAAGAACACTTTTTACACTGCTACTTTTATCTACCACATTTTTAAGCTACTCTCAAAAGCAAAAAATTAAATGTACAAATATCTCTATTTCTTACCTTGATGATTCTTGGTCACAAGGACCATTTGTTGGTCTATTGACAGACGATGGGGCTACAATAAATGTTTCTAATGCAGAAAAGGGATCTTATACCTCACTCCAAAAATTTAAAAAGGATTACTCTGATCTTTTCGGGCATATTAGTTCACAACAGGTCTCACTTACGGGTGGTGGTAAAGGCTATTTATTTAAAGGTTTAATGAAAAACAGTGGGATGATTATTATTGAAATGTATGCTGAATTTCCAAATATGGCATATTCATTCACTTGTAAATACCCAAAAGAAAGTGATAAGGAGTTTTCCACAACAATAATAAAGGCGTTGTCAAGTATCGAGATTGATGAAAAAATAGAAGTTGATATCACAGAAAACCTTGAGTATTTTGTTGATTGGAAAAAACAAGGCTTTGTTCCTTTATACGTTGGTTATCCGTCTCATCCTTATGAAAAAGCTGCTTCACTTAGCATTTCATATAAGAATAAATCTGGTTTAAAATCGGGAGAAGTTGATTTAAGTTGGCCGGAAATAGAAATTAGCATTGAAGAATTGATTCTTATTGATATGGAATCTGAAATGGATAGCTTATCCCAACTGGAAAGCAAAAAAACCTTTGCTGACCAAATGTTTGAAAAGAAAGAAAAAAATGCCGATTGGAAGTATAAACAAATAAAATCTGATGAAATGAAGTTCACCCAAGGAAAGGCGTACCGTACAATCATAGAAATAAATTCTGATACCAGTAAGGCCTATCAAATTTATCAGTATTTCTGGGTTAATGACAGAATTTTTGAAATGCATGCACAAATCAGAAATTTAGATGCCAATTTAGAAAAGTTTGAAAAAATTGCTTCCTCATTCAGGATTTTATAGTATTCAAATAATGCCACTTTAATTGCTTTGTGAAGAAATTTGCAAAGCATTTTTTCTGTCCAATAAAAAAATCTTTACTTCTTCCCCCAATTTCGTATCAACACATAAACGGCAAACAAAAAGGTAATCGCATAAACCATAGATAAGGCCGGTTTCTGAAATTGAAGAGTTTTAAAGTCGAACTGTTTATACAAGGCTACCCCTACTATAATGGCCACAATGCTTAAAGTAAAAATCGGTGCTTTTCGTTTTTCCATAGTAATAGATTTTAGGAAAATTATAAAAATCAAAAAGCCTCTCTGGTTGAAAAGAGAGGCTTTTTCTGTGATCCCGCTGGGACTCGAACCCAGGACCCATACATTAAAAGTGTATTGCTCTACCAGCTGAGCTACGGAATCTTAAACTGGTTTATCTACTCGAAAAAAGGTTGTAACGTTTGTGATCCCGCTGGGACTCGAACCCAGGACCCATACATTAAAAGTGTATTGCTCTACCAGCTGAGCTACGGAATCTTATTTTGGTTATTCAGAAATCTGAAAAGAAGAAATTGAAAGAAGAACTAAAATTCATTACTTTTGCTTTCTTAATTCATTTCAGGTGTTACCCCTTTTCCTGAATCGCGGTGCAAAATTACATTTTTTGATATTATGATGCAAACATACTTTTTGAAATTTCTGAAAAAACTTTTTATAATATTCATATTTTCTTTACAATTCGTTGATAGTCAAGCTCAAAAAAAGTTATACACAACTGCAGATTCTTTGTTTAAACAGAAAAAATTTGACGAAGCGGCCTCTCTTTATGAAAAAATAATTACCGAAACCCCCAACTTTAATCCGAAGGTTTATCTGAAGCTGGCAAATATTTATGAAAACCGTGGCGACTTCGTCATGGAGCTTTACTACCTTAATTTGTACTCTTTCAGGTATGCCGATGAGCGCGTATTTGAGAAAATTTATACCATCGCCACCGAAAACGGTTACAAGGGGTATGAAAAAAACGACCTCAATTATTTTCTGTATTATTTCAGGCAATATTCCATGTACGTATGGGCGGGATTTTTAATTATTGGCATCTATGTATTTGCAGTTTTTCTAATCAAAAGGCTCAATAATCAATATAGTCCTATCCCGCACAAAATACTATTTCTGGTATATCTGATCTTTTTGTCGGTGCTTATCAATCTTCCTAATAATTACCGCACCGCCATTATAAAAAACGAGCAGGTGTACCTGCGCGACTACCCCTCGGCGGCCTCGCATATCGTTGGCAGCATCAGCGAAGGCCACAGGCTTAATGTAATCAATTCTGAAGACATCTGGTATCAGGTTCTATGGGACGGCAAGTTTTGCTACATCAAACAAAGCGATATTCTCCTGATTCATTAATTCTTAAGTCCGTCGGCTGGTCAAAGCCTTTTATAAAGCTTTTGCATACCTTTATCGTTTAACCTGTGCCTCGGGCATCAATCTGTTGCATTAGGTTTATACCTCTCTTCAGCTTCAATTTTGATGTTAATTCTAAGTTCGGTAATTTTGCGCAATTATAAACAGAATTGACCCAAGCAATGGCCAGAAACAAAACATTCGTAATTGACAGTATAGAGGTTGAAAATTTTGCAGCAGAGGGTAAATGTTTTGCAAGGCACAACGGACAAGTAATTTTTATTGAAGGCAGTAACGTATCGCCGGGCGATAAAGTGAAACTTTGGGTTAATAACCGCAAAAAAAACTATGCTGAGGCCAACGTTTTAGAAATACTGGAGGCTTCTCCGCTGCGCATTGCTCCTTTCTGCCAGCATTTCGGGGTTTGTGGTGGTTGTAAATGGCAACACGTGCCTTATGAAAAACAATTAGAACTAAAAAGCCAGCAGGTGCACGACCAACTGAGCCGCATTGGTAGGCTTGAGCTCCCCGTTATAAACGATATTCTTGGTTCGGCCAATACTACTTTTTACAGAAATAAGCTGGAGTTTACCTTCTCTAACAGCCGTTGGTTTACCAGAGAAGAAGCCAGCCTTGGAGAAGATACCGACAAAAACGCACTGGGTTTTCATGTGCCCAAGCGTTTCGAAAAAGTATTACCCATTGAAAAATGCTATCTGCAAAAAGACCCTTCTAATCAGATAAGACTAGCCCTGCGCGACATGGCCAATGAGCAGGGATATACCTATTATGACCACATTGCGCACCAGGGTTTCTTACGTAATATCATGATTAGAACCACCTCTATCGGCCACCTGATGGTGATGATTCAATTTGCACAAAACAATGAATCTGATATTGAGCTGGTACTGGGTCACCTCAAAGAAAAGTTTCCTGAAATCACGTCTTTGAATTACGTTTTGAATCAAAAGCGAAACGATACCTTCCATGACCTTGAAGTGCATACTTTTGCAGGCAAGCCATATATAGAAGAAAAAATGGAGGATCTGATTTTCAGAATCGGTGCCAAATCTTTCTATCAGACCAACTCTGAGCAAGCGTATGAGCTTTACAAACTTACCCGCGAATACGCAGGCCTGACAGGCAACGAACTGGTATATGACCTTTATACCGGTACCGGCACCATTGCCAATTTTGTAGCTAAACAAGCCCGCAGGGTAATAGGTATTGAATACGTAGAAGCCGCAGTTGAAGATGCAAAAATCAATTCTGAGGTAAATAACATACATAATACCGAGTTTTTTGCCGGTGATATGCGCAAATTTCTGACCCGTGAATTTATTGAACTAAAGGGAAAACCGGATGTAATTATTACTGACCCGCCACGCGCCGGAATGGACGAGCCGGTTACCCGTACAATTCTGGATGTAGCCCCGCAAAGAATAGTTTATGTAAGTTGCAACCCCGCCACACAAGCCCGTGATTTGGCTATTTTGAGCGAAAAATATCGTATTCTAAAGGTTCAACCGGTTGATATGTTTCCGCATACACACCATGTTGAAAACATAGCTTTGCTTGAACTAAAGCAGTAAAAACAAAAAATGGCAGATAGAGAGGTTAATCCTTATCTGCCATAATATCATTCAGGCTCCGGGTTTTATTTATCAGAACGGAAATTCTTCCTCGTCAGGGTTACGCGGTTTATTTGCTTTGCTTCCAAACGTAACAGGCGCCCCGCCTGCGTTTCCGCCTCCTTGTTCAAAGCTATCCAGTGCATTAGTAGTCGGGAACGATTTCGGGCCGTTAAAATCAGTAAAGCTGTCGTGCATAGGTGTATAGAAACCGTCCAAATCGGCAAATTTGGTATATTTACCAATAAACCTCAGCCTTACGGTATCAACGGTACCACTACGGTTTTTGGCTATGATTACTTCACCCACACCGGCTGTGGGGTTCCCGTTTTCATCCTGAGTTATTTTATAGTATTCCGGTCTGTACAAAAACATAACCATATCGGCATCCTGTTCAATAGACCCCGACTCCCGCAAGTCAGACAACTGCGGGCGTTTGTCTCCACCTCTGGTCTCCACGGCACGGCTCAACTGCGAAAGCGCAATTACAGGCACATCAATTTCTTTGGCTAGGTTTTTCAACGAGCGTGATATTGTTGCAATCTCCTGCTCACGGTTACCGCTTTTCTGCCCTCCGGTATCTCCGGTCATCAACTGCAGATAATCAATAATAATCATCCCGATGTTGAACTGGGCTTTCAAGCGGCGGCATTTGGCCCTTAATTCAAGCACCGACAAGGCCGGGGTATCGTCAATATAAATAGGCGCTTTAGACAACCGGTCAATCCTGTGGTGCAATTGCTGCCATTCGTGGCTTTCAAGGGTTCCTTTTCTTAGCTTTTCGCTGTCAATTTCAGCTTCTGCAGAAATCATACGCAACATCAGCTGGGTTGATGACATCTCTAATGAGAAAATGGCCACCGGAACATTCCATTCAACGGCCGCGTTTCTCATCGCCGACACCACAAAGGCGGTTTTACCCATGGCAGGCCTGGCGGCTATAATAATCAGCTCGGTTTTCTGCCAGCCACTGGTTATGCGGTCAAGCTCAGTAAAACCACTGGCAACACCCGTAAGGCCGTCTTTATTATTTTTCTTTTTTTCAAGTTCGTCAATCGTAGCCCGCATAATAGAGCTGGCATCGGCATAGCTCTTTCTGATGTTCCGCTCCGAAATCTCAAAGAAAGTCTGCTCTGTTCTGTCAAGCAGATTAAATACGTCGGTAGTGTCTTCAAAGGCATCGCGCAAAATATCCCCGGCAACACGTATCATATCGCGTTTAATTGCCGATTGAGAGATAATACGAGCATGCCATTCAATATTAGCGGCCGAGTTTACTTTACTTGTAAGGCGGGCCAGATACTGCGCACCACCTACAAACTCCAATTCACCCAGACTACGCAGCTGAGAAGTAACCGTTAATAAATCAATTGGTTCAGACTTACCGAATAGTATCAGAATGGCATTGTAAATACGCTGATGAGATTCTTTATAGAAACTACCGGGTTGAAGAATATCCACAACCGTAGTCAGTGCATCTTTTTCAATCATTAAAGCACCCAATACCGCTTCCTCCAGCTCAATTGCCTGAGGTGGAAGTTTGCCGGACTCAGGACGAAGCACCTCGTACGTTGGGTTCTTGCCTATACCTCTTTGTCCCTGATTTCTGCCCGTTGTAGTATTTGGATTCATATATTCCATCAATGTTAATACAATGTTAAGAAAAAATACACTTCATAAAAAACAGGCGCCTTTGGCCAGATATTATATAAACAATTGATAATCAATATTTAACTCATAAACGTGAATTTTTTTGTGGAAAAAACTTAAGATATTGTGAATAATTTTTGATTTTTGACAAATCATTTCAAAGCAGTAAGAAAAACTAATTTTGTTTTCTTGCGTTTTATAGACAGAAACGGTAATTGAACTTAAAAAAACAAACACAAAAGTATTTTGACAGAAAAAGTATTCACATTAGACGAGGTTTCCCTGATAGATTTTCTCGGAGTAGAAAATAGTAATATCAAAATGGTAGCGGCTGCTTTCCCTGAAAGCAAGATAATTTCAAGAGGGAATCAGATTCTTGTAAAAGGGAACGACAAAGAAATCAACAAAATTTCAGATATACTTGAGTCGCTGCTTGAGCATTATCATAAATACGGAAGAATAAGCAACGACCAGGTAAAAAATTATATTCAGCAAGACATAGAGTCGGCCAATCATGAAGCTACTGACGATGACGTTATCGTTTACGGAACAAGAGGTATAGTTGTACGCGCCAAAACTGCCAATCAGAAAAAAATGATTGAGGCCGCCAATAAATATGATATAGTTTTTGCCACAGGCCCTGCCGGTACGGGTAAAACATATACCGCCGTAGCATTGGCTGTTAAAGCATTAAAAGATAAACAGGTAAAGAAGATTATCATTACCCGCCCTGCCGTTGAAGCCGGAGAAAACCTGGGCTTTTTGCCGGGTGATTTAAAAGAAAAAATTGACCCTTATCTAAGGCCGATTTATGATGCGCTAGACGATATGATTCAGGCGGAAAAACTGAAATTTTATATCGAAAACCGCACCATAGAGATTGCACCCCTGGCCTACATGCGCGGGCGTACACTGAACAATGCCTTTATTTTGTTAGATGAAGCGCAGAACACCACACCCATGCAGATAAAGATGTTTCTGACACGCATGGGGCCACTCTCTAAAACCATTATAACCGGCGACAGAACACAGGTAGATTTACCGAAAAATCAGCGGTCGGGTCTGGTTGATGCCTTAGAAATTTTGAAGAATATAACCGGTATAGGATTTGTTGAACTGGATGGCAGAGACGTGGTAAGACACCGACTGGTTAAAGACATATTAAATGCTTATGAAAAAGCCGAGAGTAAATAATAATAACCGGCGGGTTCCGTTGCAACCATAGGCTACTTTTCTCTCGTCATAAAAGCATGAAAAAAACTTTATACTTTACGCCGCTATTTATGCTGCTTACATGGCAAACATGGGCACAAAGAACGTTAATTTGTGCCCATGCTGCTATTGATTCTATCCGCTCCGTTAACAATGCAGGCCGGGCCATCAAAAAACTCAGGTTTGAACAGGCATTAGCCAACGTAATTAGCGCCGAAAACCAAAAAAGTCGTATAGGTATAGCCAATGAAGACGTTATCCGTATTCCGGTGGTGGTGCATATCGTCCATAATCAGGCAGATGGCTCAATCCGTAATAATAATATTCCCGATGAGCAGGTATTCTCACAGATAAAAGTACTTAATGAAGATTACCGGCGCAAACAAGGCACATTGGGTTTTAATACCAATCCGGTAGGTGCCGATATAAAAATTGAATTTTTTCTGGCTTCAAAAGACCCGAATGGTAATCCAACTTCTGGTATTACACGTCATTACACTAGTACAGCAAGTTTTAGCCTGATAAGCGATGCCGACCGCACGCGTCTTTCTAATCTTGGTTACTGGGATAGCAACAAATACCTGAATATCTGGGTAACTACCTTCCGCAGCCCATATATAGGTTATGCTGAGTTTCCTTATGCCGAAACCGTAGACGGACTAAGCGAACAAGCCAACGAAAACATCGACGGTGTCTTTATAGATTACCGGGTGTTCGGGAAAAAATCAGGCACTAATACATCAGGCCTTTACAGCATGGGCAGAACCACCACTCATGAAATCGGCCACTGGCTGGGGCTAATTCATACCTGGGGAGATGAATATTGTGGCACAGATTATGTAGCTGATACACCCCCAACATCTGAATCAAATAATTCAGCCTTTTGTACCGATAAATTCTCTAATTGCAGTGGAACGCTTACCAGAAACATGATTGAGAATTATATGGACTACACGCCAGACTCTTGCATGAATATTTTTACTGTAGGGCAAAAAGACAGAATGCGCGCGGTACTAGACCTGAGCCAGAGACGTAAAAGGGTTGTTAACTACGCCAGATTTGAGCTGCCTCCGTCAACCACTCTTGCCGTTAACCTGGTACCCAACCCAACCACCAAAGAGAATATTCAGGTGCAGGTATTACTGCCAGACTTTCAGGATTTCACCATTTCATTGATAGACATAAAAGGCAGAAGCCTTTACACTGCCACATTTAAAGATTACCCAAGCACAGTGATTAGTATCAATGCGACAGACCTGGTGCCGGGTAGTTATTTTATGCGGGTAATTTCTAAAGAGCAGCAAGCCACCAGGCGGCTGGTTATATTATAGCGCATAAAATTTAATATTAGTTTATAAAACGAACGTTGAGCAGCCTTTTCTTTTGCTCAACGTTTTATTTTTTTAGCATCTGTTGTTTTTTATTTTTTTAATCAGCGCCGGCCGGCATTTTTATTAACAGGTTTTCATTAGTTTTGCGGTTCTATGTAACCGTAGAAACCTAAGCATACGCATAAACCCACAATGGAGATAGAAAAAAAAGAAAAACCCGATTTTGATGATATTTTTATGAACCTGGCTAAAAGCCTTGCCTTGCGTTCGCATTGTGTAAAGGCTCAGGTCGGGGCTGTATTGGCCAAAGACACCCGTATCATTTCTATTGGGTATAATGGCCCGCCGTCTGGCACGCATAATTGTGATGAGGAGTATCCGGAAACGGGCTGCCCGCGCGATTCTAAAGGAAGTTGTTCTTTGGCCTTGCACGCCGAGCAAAACGCCATTCTCTACGCTTCAAAAAACGGAGCTAATCTGGAAGGCAGCACGCTCTACGTAACGTTGTCGCCATGTATAGCGTGCGCCAGGGTTATTTTCAGTATGAAAATAAAACGTGTAATTTTTCTGGAATCTTATGCTCAATACAAAGGGATTCCGTCTGACGAAGGCGTTGATTTTCTACGTAAGTTCGGAATTGATGTAGAGCAGTATGGGGGTAATCAGTGATGTACTCCCCCATCGCCATGCACGTGTCCGTGTGCAATCTCATCCGGATTGGCATTTCTTACGCCCAGTACCTTGCCTTTAAAATGCAACGTTTCACCAGCCAGTGGATGGTTGAAGTCCAGCATTACAATCTCAGGTTGTACTTCCACTACTCTGCCGTTCATGCGGTGGCCTTCTTCGTTCGAAAACGGAATATAATTGCCTATTTCAAGCATTCCCTCCGGTACTTCTCCGTTATCAATCTTGAAATTCTCAATCGGAAAATCAATTAATGCTTCGGTGTCTACTTCGCCATACCCATCTTCCGGGCTGATGGAAAAATCAAAGGTATCACCTGCACCAAGCCCAATCAGATTTTTTTCAAATGCCTCTGGCAAGCCACTCAGGCCATGTATAAACACAATAGGATCGTTCTCATCCGACACCTCGATAATTTCCCTCTCGTCATTCTCGCCCACATAGAGCTCGTAGATGGCAGTGACAACTTTTTGGGCTTCAACTTTCATATTTTTCGATTTAATGTATTACAATTCAATTTTAAAAATGAGGTATTTTATTACCCCGTAATTTCATAACTTTGCCACAAACGTACAAATTCTACCCTTATAAATGAATTTTTTAGCGCATTTATTTCTATCCGGCGACAACCAGGAAATACTCGTTGGCAATATGCTGGAAGACTACGTGGTTGGTAGAATTGAGCATCCGAGAAACAGCCATTTTTCAGAAAACATCAAAAAAGGCATTTTATTGCATCGCCTCATTGATTCATTTACAGATACCCATCTGCTGATTAGCGCCTCAAAGTCTGTGCTTTATGATAAATACCATAAGTATGCTTCGGTGGTAATTGATATTTTTTTCGACCACTTTCTGGCACGCCATTGGGAGCTGTATTCTTCTGAGCCATTTGATGGATTCAGAAAAAGAGTGCATCAGGCATTTATAGACCACTGGCACCTGTTGCCGGATAAAATGAGGCCGGTTATTGAATCGATGATTAAGCACGACTGGCTGAAAAACTATGCCGAGTTCTGGGGCATTGAACGCGCCCTTACGGGTGTAGCCAAAAGAGCAGTTTTTGAGTCGAATATGGAGCAGGCCGTAACAGACCTGCAGGCACATTATGCTTTTTTTGATGAAAACTTCAAAATCTTTTTCCCGCAGCTGGTGCGGCAGTGTACAGGCTTTTTGCAGGAAAACCATTTTTCACATAACAGTATCGTAATAAAATAAGATTATGTCAGAAATACTGAAATCAATAAAAAAAGACGCAATTAAAGCCCTGTATTTTTTACACGGCGAAGAGCCTTTTCATATTGAGCAAATAGTAGAGAAAATTCAGAAGCTGGCCATTCCGGAACACGAGAAGGGCTTTAATGAATTTGTGCTTTTTGGTAAAGACCTGAATATGGGTGCCCTGCTGAATTATGCGAGGCGTTTCCCGATGATGGCCGAGCGGCAATTAATAATAGTGAAAGACGCACAGCAGATTCAGGGAATTGACCAGAAAGAAAATCAGAAACTGATAGAAGAATATGCACTACTACCCTTGGGTACTACAATATTGGTGTTGGCTTTTGGTAATGCGCAAGACGAACGCAAAGCCTGGGTAAAAGCATTTGGCAAAAGTGGCGTGCTGTTTAACTCAAAGAAATTATATGACAACCAGTTGCCCGATTTTGTGGCCGATTACTGCCATGGCAAGGGCGTTAAGATAAGCCCCAAGGCCATTCAGTTACTTGTTGAACACATAGGCAATGATTTAAAACGACTAACCGGCGAAATTGAGAAAGTAATACTGAATATAAAAGCCGGTGATGGTATTGACGCAGACCTGATTCAAAAGTATGTAGGTATCAGTAAAGAATACAATGTTTTTGAGCTTCAGAAAGCGCTTATTCAGCGAGACATAGTAAAGGCTAACCAGATAATTATTTACTTTGGCAATAACCCTAAAGACAACCCCATACAACCTATCATCATTATCCTTTATAATTTTTTCAGCAAGGTTTTATTGGTGCATGCTTCCGGCGAAAAGTCTGATAGCGGTATTGCAGCCTTATTAAAGGTAAACAGCTTCTTTGCCAAAGATTATATCAATGCTGCAAGAAACTATTCGTTTCCAAAATTGAGGTCGGTAATTCACTCGTTGAAAATAGCTGATTTGAAGTCAAAAGGTGTGGAAACCGGCGAAGAAACGGAGGGTGATATTCTTAAAAGACTGGTTTTTGAAATTCTTCATTAGTATTAAAAGTATTTCGCTTTTTAATTAAATATAGTAGGTAAATGGTAGTGTTAAGGGTTTTGAATCTGATTTACAGCAGCAACTAAACTGGCCAATTTGCTGCTAAGGTTTTGGTAAAATGCGCTGAATCTTATAAAAGCCATTCCGGTTCTTTTTGCTTCAATAATCACCAGCAACTACCAATTTTTTTTGCTTTTAGCGCAGCTTTCAAAAGGCTTTTGGTTTTAAAAAATTGCCTGTTTTTTCACATCGGCCATCAACTGCCTCATTTTTAAAGTACGATTCTTCTCTCCTGTTTTATGGCATTTTAGCCATTATAAACAAACTACTATTTTAGTGATTGTTAAGCAGCATTCCGGTTTTTAGCGGTTGGTACAATTATAAATAACCGTAAATGGAATTGGTAGTTTATGGCACGGCTTCTATGCTCGGATACTATGAATTGAGTTACTTCATTTTTTTATTTGGTCTTTCCTGACCCATAGTCGGGATTTTATATTTAAATTCGTATCCTCTAAATGGCTCTGCACTTAGCAGAGAAAAAACCTAAATAATTAGTGGAACAGAAGAAAAGAAAACTGACCTTCTCCAATAACCCGGTGCATATTGAATCGCTGCCTAATTATAGCTGGATAGAGAGAGATACTTTATTATTGCACATTGCGTTTCAGATATTTATGGATGCCCTGGAGAAAGACAAAGTGCTGGAGGTAATAGACTGGGATAGCAGCAATGAATATAAAAAGGTAAAAAAGTATATTGTTGAGCTGCGCGATTGGTGGATGATTAGAAAAGACAAAGACCGCCTTAAAGAAATAGATTACTCAGACGAATCACAATATGAAGAAGACAGCACTTATCTGCACATGCTGATGCTGATAAGAAAGTATCTGGTAGTTTAGGCTTTTGGAGTGTTTGAAGAATTGTCTGAGGTATTTGCTGGTATTGTTAGTATTTCATAAATATCAACTTATTGCAAAACTGAAAAAGAATGGAAAAACTCAGTAAATTAACCAATGCGCTCAACTGGTTCGAAATTCCTGTGACTGATTTCGACCGGGCTAAAAAATTTTATGAAGCCATTTTTGACCTTACATTGACACCC
Source organism: Emticicia sp. 21SJ11W-3 (assembly GCF_024138715.1). Taxonomy (GTDB): domain Bacteria; phylum Bacteroidota; class Bacteroidia; order Cytophagales; family Spirosomataceae; genus Emticicia; species Emticicia fluvialis. Next base: position 2,644,624 of record NZ_CP092074.1, on the reverse strand, counting down.
CTTGACATGCCGGGCTTCCAGATGGCCATGTTTCCTTCAGAACCACCTTATGTTGGCGGTGCGCTTGTAAAAGGCCAAAGCCATGAACCCGGCACCACCGGAATAGTGGTGTACCTGAATGCTAATCCTGACCTGCAATTGGTCGTCGACAGAATTGTGCCTGCAGGCGGGCAGGTTATTATGCCCAAAACCCTCATTGACGAACAAACCGGTTTTATGGCTTTCTTTATTGACTCTGAGGGTAATTCTTTAGGCCTTCATTCAAACAAATAAACTTTTCTTATTTGATAAGCGTGGCCGTATTCGTAAAAGAACACTGCCACGCTTTTTATTTTTCATTTCGGCCTCTATTTATTATTAATTGTTTTATTATGTCAATGCTCTTGTTTGTAGTGTATTTATAGTGTCAATCAGTTTTTACGCTATAAATAACTGCATTTTTAGACGGTTCAAGGCACCTGCACCTCTTTTAGAAACTATATTTCTTGCTAAAAAATCTTCAATGGTTTGTATTTATATTCAGCCTTTCAATCTGGCCATCAATGCCCATGTTCCTTCTTTTGCTATTGAGCCTTTATTGTTGCTCATAAAACAGACCGTTGGTAAGTGCTTCATATCTAATGCGTTGCAAGCCGTTGCAACTATTTCAGCTTCGGCAGATTCATATATCATTTCAGTACCAGACAAAAGCTAAATATGGGAAATAATTGCCTGAAACGTATTAAAGTATTATTTGAAGGGAATAATTGTCAACGATACGTCAATCCGTATCCAAAATAATAAGTTGGTCATTTATTTTTTGGGTTTTTATGGCCAAGCGAATTTAAGCGTGTTTAGGCTTTATCCATTGGCCATTTATGCTGGTTTGAATGAGAAAATAAAGTGCCATACATCAGGTCTCCTATAATACCGGTTTTATGTTATGCCCATATAAAAACATTGAAAACAAAATATTAAATTAATTAAGGCATATAATAGACCTATTATTACCCGAACCAATTTTAAGCCATTGCTCAAACTATTGATTATCAGACCTCTTTAGTATTTATCTTGAAGTTGTTTTTTGTGCCATCAGGCTTTAATTTCTTGTTTTTTCTACTCTTTTCTTGTGTTTTTATTGTGTCAATGCCTAATTGGCATTATAAAAATTTGCTATCTGCTGCTGTTTTCTCTACATTTACATAAGTGATAGACATGAAAAACGAATCAGACGCCAGGCCTTACCTGTGCAGAGGTATTTTTTTACTTCATCAATGCCATCGTAAAAATTTCATTTTCAATCACTTGCAGTAAGTTTATTTGCAAATCCTATTTCGTGCTTATCCTCTAATGCAATTATTATTAACAGGTAAATTCTTCCATGAACGAACAGACTTCGTAACGTGGTTAAGAAAAAATCACTCAACCCATGTTGAGCTGGATCATGCTGTTATCTTCGATTTGTTAGATAACCCGAAGTATTCATTTGATGCCATCATCATAGACGAGCATTTCTTCTCTTCTACCAAGCAGAGTATTGAATTTGCCTGGGGGCTGCACCGTAACTTCCCGGAGGTGCCTACTATTATGATTATCTCTCCCAGAGACAGCTATGAAGATATTTTCGAGATTTATCGTAAGGGTGGTTTGTTTGATGTCATTGAACGTTACCAGATTGATTCAAAAAGTCAGTTTACGGCTTTTAAGGCAATTTTATTTAGGGTTGAACAATCCTTGAAAAGAAACAATCTGATCAAACGAAAGCTGGAAGACCAAATCAATTTACTGAGCGAGGAAGTACAAAAGGCAAAGTCGGAAGTTTCAAGAGAGGCAGAAAGTAAAAAATTAGAGTCTGGCAGCTTTTTGTTTAAGTACCTGAAATCAGAAAGAGAGATATTTTTACAAGAGCGTGAGATTTTCCGTTCTATGTTTTTTAAAGACATAGATATACATGATGAAGACATTCTGAAACGCATACCATTCTTCGAAAAATCGTTTCTTGGCAACAGCAAGAAAACAAAGACATTTTTTGAAGAAACCAGCCAGGCAATTGCCGCCGGCAGCAATATGCTTATTTATGGTAAATCTGGTGCCGAAATAAAAGATCTGGTTACGTTTATATATTTATTTAAGAATCTGCCGTATGAAGTACCTCTTATTGAGCTTGATTGCGCCTTAATCAGTAACGAAGATTTTGAAGCTGAGGCGTTCGGGCATTTTAAGCGGATAATGAATAACCGATATGTAACCAACCAGGGTAAAGAAAAACTGGGCAAGCTGGAACAGGCCAATCAGGGCTTTTTGTTTATTAACAATATAGACCAGCTAAGTATCAGCAATCAGGAGGCCCTTTTTGCTGCACTTAAAAATGGTTACATTACACCGGTTGGCGGTTCTCTAAAAGAACACAGAGTAGATATTGACTTTACACTTATTGCCGGAGCAGCCAGAAATTTACACACCATGATTAACAAAGGTGAGTTTAAGTGGCATCTGCTTAATTATCTTTTGCAAGGCAGTGTAGTTAAAATTCCGATGTTCCATGAGCGCGAGCAAGACTTTAAGTATATTTTCCATTACTTATTGGTAAATGCCGGAGCCGAATTTATTGTAGATGAAACGGCCATTGAATTTTTGTCGAAACAAAACTGGCCGGACGGCATTGTATCTGTCGAACATTTTGTGAATGTTTATCTGATGAATCTGGCCAAACCGGAGTTCTCGGTCATTCGCGGCTTTGAAATGGAAAAAATATTCGGCACCTACAAAAAAGGTTTTGAAGTTAAACAAGATACCCCTCAGTTGGCGCTGTATCGTTTGCATTTGAATACAAAAACCATTAGTACTGTCAGCAAAAACCTTGATTTTCTTGAAAAAACCGCCGAAGAATTCTTTACTGATTTTGAGGTAATAAAAGTAGTAGAACTTGACAAGATGGCGCATCGTGAGTTTCATGATTCGATAGCCGAGAAGAAGTCTACCAGAGGCAGAAAACGGCAAAACGAATGTATGACAGTGAGCCGCTATAAAGACACCAAAAACGGTAAGGTAAATCAGCAAAGGCTGGCTGCCAGATATTTATTGAATCTGCACCCTGAGAAGTGGCCGCTCCTGAGAAAAGTAACCTTTTTTAACGAAATACTGAGCGAAAATACCGAATTATTTGAAAGCAATGTGCCTGAAAACGGTGCAGAGGTGTCGGCACTTCAGAAATCAAACGGGAGTTTATTTTGAATTAAACCGGTTTTGAGCTAAATAATCGGCAATGTTATTCCCTCGGTCAGTTAATAAATAATAGCCGTTTTTTAAGGCGCCTTTAAATTCAATAAGCCTGAGTTCGCGAAGAATCTTGACTTCTCTGGCTATTGTTTCTCTTGACACCCCCAGTTGTTTTGTTAAAACCTGCGTGTTGGTATGCTTCGTTTGCGACAAAAGCTGTATGATATCAAACAATCTTTCCTTTTTTGTATCACTCAAGTCATCAAATATCTGAAGGGGCCCGGTTCCAGACGGGCTTTCTTTTTGTTTTTCTGTGTGGGTATTACCCGGCTGACTGGCGCTAACTGGTTGATTATCAGCTCTTTTAAGAGCCTTCTCTCCTGTTTTGTTATCTTTTTCTTCTTGCTTTTCTGCTTCTGGTGCAGCTTTTTTGGTTAAAGGCGGTATAGATGCCAGAAAAGTAGGACCATCATGAAACTGCGCAGTTTCTGATGAGAACTGACTAACAAAAGAAGCAATTTTTTTAAGCCCAAACCCTAACTCTTCTGCCAGGCCCAGTTCACGCAAAAAACGGCCAATGATAGGGTTTTTAGGCATCGGCTGGTAATCGTTGGGGTCTATGTCGGTATTACGGTTCATGCGGTTGCTGTTGGCCGTAAAAGTGCTGTCTGTATGGGTAATGGCAAATTTGGCAGGCAGCCCGGAGCTGTAGTCCTGATGTGTCAGAAAATTGATAAATATCTCTCTGTACATCAGGTCTCTGATACCCACTCGCGTGGCATTATTCATTACAAAGAAGTCTGGCAGATGCTTTCGCACAAAATCCATTAACTGGTAATAAGTGTCTATCAGGTTAGTGGTAAAGGTTTCGCGGTCATAATAGCCTTCAAAACCATCTTTTTCTCTGATGGCATCAATCCTGAAACTCGGAAAAATCCCCCTTATTACCTCATCTTTACCCAGAAGCAGTACTGCAGCCACTGTAAAACCACTTTCTCTGGTTTCCAGGTCCATTCTCCACAAGCCCGAACTCTTCGTAACCTGCTCAAAATCCATATTCAGCCACGGGTGCGAAGGCCTGGTTTGTGCCAGAAAATTCATAGCCTTTTTGTAGACATCCATATTAAAATGGCTGGTATCTACATATTTAATAATTTTATTGTCGGGGTAATAAAACCTTTTTCTTTCCTGAATACGAATCTGGTCTGATAAACTATCAATTTGAATATTTTTAGGCCCGCGGCGTTCATAAACCCACGTGCCATCTAATGTATGCACCGAATAGCTGTTGGGTATTTTTATATACAATAGCTTTTCGTTATCATAGCTGATAGGTTTTATTACCAGTCTGGGTTTTGGGTGTATCTTGTCAGCATCATTTATGCCGTCAAGCATACTTTTTTCCAGTATTTTAATTTCATTATCAGTAAGCCCTATCACACCTTTATCAAAAGAATAGGCCATCAGCACTTCTCCACCGCTGGTGTTCAAAAAAGCGCATAACGTATAAAAAAAAGCCTCTGATAACTTCCTGTCTGTATTAATTAATTGGGTTTGCTCATCGTTTCCTCTTTCTATCAGATAATGAATATAGTCTCTGGAGAACATTAGTATTAAGATTTATATCGATATTAGGTTTCAGGATTCAATCATTTTGCTTGTATTCAGGTGAATATCAGCTTTTTATGTGCTAAATAAGCACTTAAACAGGTTAGTTTTAGTTTTCATATGGCTGGCATTATATAAAAGGCAATTATTTAAAATACCTGGCTTTTGTCAAAAAAATCAACAATCATCTAAATTTAAAAAATGTTGATTCTAAAAGTTGGTGTTACGCCCAATTGTATATCGGGTAAAAAAATACGCAAAAAATTTGTTACCTGTGCTAATAAATTAAATATTTGGCTTGTTTATTGCGCTTTATATTTTATATTTAATTAAAATGCGTTATTTTAATTAAGTATTTTAATGTTCAAAAAACCATTCATATAAGGCGGACGGAATGATGTTTCCCTTACTTTGTAAATAAAATGGAGTACATTAAGAATACAAAATCTAAAAAATTACCACATTTAAATGCGTAAGGATAGCTTCAGGTACTCTAAAAACGGGCGGAAAACATCCTGATTTTAAAAAGGGAATTTATTCAGATATCAAGAAAACAGTTTATCACCTATTTCTTACGTATATTCACCTGAAACATTTATTTATTACAATATTGAAACTTAATTAACTGATAATCAGTATTCTAATTAGCAGGCTGAAAAATTCATTACTTTTGCATAAAATTTAACCAGGCCATGTCTTGCATTGTAACTCAATGAGTCAATATTTACGGCAGTTTCAATTTTTTATCCTAAAAAAATAACAATTGAAGTCCAACCAGACACTGTTGTAATATATAGCAAAAAAAAGAGGCATTACAAGGTTTTAACCTGAAATGCCTCAATTGCAAACTAGTAGCGGGGAGCAGGATCGAACTGCCGACCTTAGGGTTATGAATCCTACGCTCTAACCATCTGAGCTACCCCGCCAAATAATAATTATTAAAAAAAAATGCTCTTGCGAGCCCCTGTTTTAATATTATGTTGCAATATTAGGGAAAGTTTTCATACATTGCAAAAAATAAAATTCACCAACCTTAATTTTAAGGAAAAATTATACAAATTCTTTAAATAATGATTCATTCACGCTGGGTTTCTATATAGCCTGGGTGATTAACCAACAAACTACTTGATATGGGAAAATTTAAGTTTACACGGGAGTATGAATTTAAGGCTTCGCCTAAAGTCTTGTATCAATACATCAGCACGCCTTCAGGTTTGCAACAGTGGTTCGCTTCTAAAGTAAAGTACGTGAACGATGGCAACTTTGATTTTGTGTGGGATAACGAAAGCCACCCGGCCAGGCTTAGTTCGCAAAGAATGAATAAAGCCACCAAATTTGATTTTCTGAATGAAGAACAGCGCGGTAATTTCGTGGAGTTTAAATTAGAGCAAAGCGAACTTACCAATGCCACTTTCTTTAAGGTTATTGACTGCTCAGACAACACCGACGAAGAAGAGCTAAGCGATTTGTGGGATGGCATGATTGATAAACTGAGAGAGATAGTAGGCGGATAATTTTGTTAAATATGCTTAAACAGCTTGTGCAAACAAAATTCAATGACGAATTTTGCGCAGGCAATTGTTTATTTCTTTAATGAAGAAAATAGATTCTTTAGTAATAAAGTCTTTTATCGGACCATTTATATTAACTACCTGCGTGGTAGTTTTTATTTTTTTAATGCGTTTCCTGATGCTTTACTTCAACGATTTTGTTGGTAAAGACCTGGGCTATGACGTTTTCCTGAAACTTTTTGTTTATTTCTCTCTCATAACGGTTCCTATATCATTACCCTTGGCAACATTGCTTGCCTCTTTAATGTGTTTTGGTAATCTGGGCGAGCATTCTGAGCTTACAGCTATTAAGGCATCGGGTATTCCTATCTGGCGGGTGCTTTTTCCAACGCTTGTATTTGCCTTTGGTGTGAGCATATTTTCGTTCTGGTTCAATAATACGGTGGCTCCGTGGGCCAATCTGAAGGGCTATAGTTTATTGTATGACGTTAAAACCACCAAAGTAACCCTAAATATAAAAGAAGGTATTTTTTATGGCGAGCTGCCTGGTTATAAAATAAAAGTACAGGAGAAGTTTCCGGATGGCAAAACCCTGAAGGGCATAACCATCTATAACCATACCAGCAACGAGGGCAACATTAATGTTACCATTGCAGATTCTGGCAAAATGTACACCATGCTCAATAACAATTATCTGGTTTTTGAGCTATTTAATGGTACCAATTACATGGACTACAAGAATGCCCAGAGTGGTAGCAATAACGAAACGCAGTTTGTAAAAAACTCATTCAAGAAAAACCGGCTGGTTTTTCCGCTGGAGTCTTTTGGTATGAAAAGAACAGACGAATCTCAGTTCAAATACCATGAGTTCATGAAAGATGTGAAGGGCCTTGCACAACAGGTAGATTCAATTCATAAAGAAATAGAAACCACCAACAGGGTTCAACTGGCTACGATGGACCAATACTACAACCATCATCTAAAACGTATTTATAAAGACACCACGCATAAAAAGGTAATACTGGCCGGTAAATGGATTGATGAAAGAATGAAACCCCAGAATGACTCAACCAAGGTGCTTGAAGTGTTTGAGTCGGCTTTTAACCAGGCCAAAAGCGTACAGGACCACTACAAAACCAATCTGGATATCTGGAAAAGTAAAACTAAAGACGCCAATAAGGCCGATGTTGAGCGTTGGCACAAGTTTACAATGGCATTTGCCTGCTTTGTAATGTTCCTGATTGGCTCGTCGCTTGGCTCAATTATCAAGAAAGGTGGCTTCGGAATGCCGGTGCTGATATCCATCACTTTCTTTATATTAATGTATGTATTGATGCAGCTCGGAGACAAATATGCAAAAGAAAGCATTGTTTACGTAATTATCGGGGTCTGGATGCCCGACTTAATATTACTTCTCTTTGGTATCTACTTTTTATACAAGGCCACCAACGATGCCCGTTTGTTTGACAGCGACATCTACGATATTTACATTGATAAAGCGAAAACCTATTTCAAAGCCAGATTCAGACGGAAGGCATCCATCCCTTCTGCCTGATTCAGGCTTTTTTTATCATAAAGGTTTGATTTCCAGCTGAGTACCCAGATTAATGTTTTTATCTATCTGGTCTATTATGCCCATAAAATCGCTCTCGTTTTCGGCAAAATCAAGGTTATTGACATCTATTATCAATAGCTTTCCGTGAGTGTACAGGTTTACAAAATCTTCATAGAGTTTGTTAAGGCTTATCAGGTATGCCGGGTCTATGTTTCTTTCAAAATCACGGTTGCGTTTCAAAATCTGCCTTTGTAGTTTTGGCAAATCGGCACGTAAATAAATCATCAGGTCCGGGTGAGAAATCGCCTGAGTAATAGTATTAAATAAACCAGTGTATGTTTGATAATCCGTTTCGTTAAACTTGCCGGATTCGTATAAATTGCGAGCAAAAATATAGGCATCTTCATAAATTGACCTGTCTTGCACTATGGTTTTATCTTCGGTTAGCTTCTTGATTTTCAATACCTGCTCAAACCGGCTGTTCAGAAAATAAATCTGCAAATGAAACGACCACTTCTCCATATCTTCATAAAAAGGCGGCAGGTATGGATTGCCCTCAACAGCTTCAAATAAAACATCCCAACCGTAGTGTTCGGCCAGCTTAGTGGCCAGTGTTGTTTTTCCTGCCCCGATATTCCCGGTAATCGCAATATGCATTTATATAGTAATTAAAATTCAGATAATTTTTCAAAATAAACGCTAAAATGACTAAAATCATAGAACATCAAAAATAACTTTTGTAATTTTGCAGCATTCAAATCAAGTCTACGCCTTGAAATATTGAATTACTTATGAACACAATAGAATTAAACCATCAAACTATTCCGGCGAATCATACGCCAAAGGGTAAATATTCAGTTTTACTCTATTATATATACGCTCCCATTGAAAACGTGGTTGAGTATCGTGATATACACCACCAGTTCTGTATCGAAAACAATATTCTGGGTAGAATTGTGATTGCCCCGGAAGGATTAAACGGAACGGTTTCAGGCCTGGTTGAAGATTGTGAAAAATACATGAGCTGGGTAAAGGCAGACCCAAGATTTGCAAAGGTTGATTTTAAGGTAGAAAACCACGAAACACATGCCTTTACTAAGTTATATGTAAGAATAAAAAAAGAAATTGTACATTCTGAACTTCCGGTTAACCCATTAGAGCAAACAGGTAAACACCTTGAACCTGATGAGTTTAAGGAAATTATCAAGAATGACCCAGACGTGGTGCTGGTAGATATGCGCTCAAACTACGAACATTCTGTGGGTAAATTTAAAGGTGCAATAACCTTTGATATGGAGAACCTGCGTGAATTACCCGACCACGTGCATGAAATTGAACACCTCAAAAATAAAAAGGTAATAACCTACTGCACAGGAGGCATTAAATGCGAAAAGGCCAGCGCTTATCTTTTATCACAGGGTTTTACTGATGTGTATCAGCTGCATGGCGGTATTATCAAATATGGTCTGGAAGAAGGCGGAGAAGATTTTGATGGCAAATGTTATGTATTTGATAACCGCCTTACTACGGATGTCAATAAGGTGAATCCGGTTGTGATATCCAAATGTCATATTTGTGGCACCGAGTGCGACCGCATGGTTAACTGTGCTAACCCCGATTGCAACGAGCACGTGGCAATTTGCGAAAAATGTGGCTGGGAAATGGAAGGCGCCTGCTCAGTAGCCTGCAAGGAGAATCCAAGAAAACGCATCTATAATGGTACCGGCTATTATGCCAAAACAGTTGAGGGCTATAAACCCGAAATAGCACTCAGAACCCGGAAAAACACCAAAAATTTACATATTGTAGAAGAACTGGGCTTGTAAGCCTTATTAAATATCAGCAGCCCCGAAAAAACTAAAGAATTTTTCATTAAATTCTGTCTGGTTTCGGGGCTGTTTTTTTATATTTAGTACTTACTTAGCATTAGCATTACAATTATGGAAATTAAGTTTTTTGCCCATCAGTTAGATTTCAGGGATTGGCTGGAAGAGAACCACGAGAAAGAAAGCGAACTGATAGTTGGCTTTTATAAAGTTGATTCAGGCAAGCCAAGCCTTACGTGGTCTGAATCTGTAGATCAGGCGCTTTGTTTTGGCTGGATTGATGGTGTGCGCCGTTCGGTAAACCATGAAAGCTATTGCATTAGATTCACGCCTCGTAAGCCGGGTAGTAACTGGAGTACAGTGAATATTAATAAAATGGAGGAGATGATTCCGAAAGGCCTGGTAAAATCGGCCGGCCTAAAGGCCTACCATAAAAGAAAAGAACACAAGTCTAATGTCTACACCTACGAACAAGCCGAAGAGACTTTTTTTACTGCCGAAATGGAGATAATCTTTCAACAAAATCCACCAGCCTGGGCGTTTTTTCAGAACCAACCACCCTATTACAAAAAGCTAATGACACGTTGGGTGGTAAGCGCCAAGCAAAAAGCAACGCAAAGCTCCAGACTTGAGAAATTAATAAACGCCTGCGCAAAAAATGAACGATTATAGCTTTTTGCGCATTATATAATCGTTCATAAAATAATCTCCAATAGGAATATCCTCTTCTGCAATAATTTCAAAGCCCATTTTCTCATAAAAGAATCTGGCTTTGTTGAAACGGTTTACATTCAAATCGAGCCAAACCCCTCCTAATCCTTTTACCTCATTCTCAACTTCTGCCAGCAGTTTTTTGCCAAGGCCGCCTCCCTGGTAATCAGGGTTCAGGTATATTTTGTTTAGCTTATAAATCTTTATAGAAATATCTTTTATAGAATAAGAAGCAAAGGCAACGGGTATTTGCTGTCCGGTATCATCAGCCAAAAACTGCAAAACAAAAACCTGGCCATCGTTTAGTTGTTCTTCAAGACCTTCAATGCTGTAAATTAAATCAAACATGTATTGGGGTTGCTCCTTGCCCAAAATAGGCACATAAGTTGCAAACCAGGTTTTTTCAGCAATTTCACGAATCAGGGCAACATCTTCAGTATTGGCAAATCGGTAGGTCAGGTTCATACTTTGTATAATTTTCTTTGCAAATATAAACTCTGCTTACATAACATTTTGTTAATTTGCATAAAAATTGCATTCTACTAAAGGCGCCTTTATTTTGGGTACCCGTGAGCGTGATATTAACAAAACTATATGAAACCACTTATTTTAGTAACCAATGATGATGGTATAACATCAAAAGGGATTTCTGTTTTAATTGATATAGTAAAGAAAATCGGCGATGTGTTTGTGGTAGCGCCAGACAGCCCCAACTCAGGAATGGGCCATGCGATAACAGTTGATAGTACTATACATATAAAAAAATCAAAGATTTTTGAAGGAGTTGAAGCCTACGAGTGTTCTGGTACTCCGGCCGATTGCGTTAAACTGGCCAAGCATCATTTTCTGAAAGGAAAAAAAATAGACCTGGTTGTGAGCGGCATTAATCATGGCATGAACGCCTCGGTTTCTGTGCTTTATTCCGGCACCATGTCGGCTGCTGTGGAAGCCTCAATTGAGGGTATTCCTGCCATTGGCTTTTCTTTAAATGATTTCCGCTATGATGCAGATTTTAGCCACACGAAACGTTTATTGAAAAAAATTGTTGAAAAATCTTTAAAAAATGGCGTTCCTCCACATACGGCGCTCAATGTAAATTTTCCGGTAAAATCTGATGAGCCTATCAAGGGCATTAAAATTTGCAGACAAACCAACGGCTACTGGCGCGAAGAATTTGATGCCCGCACCGATTTATATGGCAGACCATACTTCTGGATGGGTGGCGATTTTGTGAATAGAGAACCAGACAGCCAGGATACGGATATATGGGCTATGGAGAATAATTATGCAGCCATTGTGCCGGTACAATATGACCGTACAGCGTACCCGGAAATCAAAACTTTGAAAAAGTGGAAGCTTTAGATTAAATGATTGGGTGATTTAGGGTTTGTTAACCTGTTTTGAAAAGATTCTTTCTGAAATATATAATAATTGCCTCTGTTTACACTTCAACTACTAACTTTATTATTATGGCAGTCTTAGGAAGTTTATTAAAAGGAAGTATAAAGTTTACAAGTACAATACAAAAAATAAGAAAGGTAAAACCTCAGAAATGGCAAAAAAAGGCTTTTACAAAGTTAGTTGCCAAAGCCAGATATACTCAGTTCGGCGAGAAATACAATTTTGAAGAGATTCTGAGTACAGCTATTTTTGAAAAAGGTAATGAGTTTTACACCAAGTTTCAGGAATCTGTTCCTATATACGACTACAATAAAATTTATGCCGAATGGTGGCACAAAGCCCGTAACGGCGAAAAAAATGTGTGCTGGCCGGGAAGAGTAAAATATTTTGCTTTAAGTTCGGGTACTTCAGACGCCGCCTCAAAGGCCATACCCGTAACTAAAGAAATGATAAAGGCTATTCAGCGCACAAGTATCAACCAGATTATTGCGTTGGGCCATTACAATGAGCTTCCTTCAAACATTTACGAAAAAGGTTACCTGATGCTGGGTGGCAGCACGGCTCTTAATGAAGTAGATTCCCATTATGAAGGCGACCTGAGTGGAATAACCACTGGTACGCTCCCATTCTGGTTTCAGAATTTCTATAAGCCGGGTCAGAAAATTGCCGCAGAAAAAAACTGGGCCAACAAACTGGAAGAAATTACCGAAAATGCACAGTATTGGGATATTGGCTTTTTGGCCGGGGTGCCTGCCTGGCATACGATATTGCTCGAAAAAATAATCAAGCGTTACAATCTTAAAAATATTCATGAGCTTTGGCCCAACCTTACAGCTTTTGCCTGGGGTGGTGTTTCTCTTGAACCCTACAAGCAAGGTCTTGAAAAATTATTTGGTAAACCAGTAATTTATATAGAAACCTATATGGCCTCTGAAGGTTTTCTGGCTTACCAGGACAGACCCGACGGCCACCTGCGCCTTGTTTTGAACCAGGGTATATTTTTTGAGTTTATTCCGTTTAACGAAAATAATTTTGATGAAGACGGCAACGTGGTTGATAAACCCGAAACGCTAATGGTACATCAGGTACAAGAAGATGTTGATTATGCCCTTCTGATTTCAACCTGCGCCGGTGCCTGGCGATATCTTATTGGCGACACCGTTAAGTTTACCAACAAAGCCAGAGCCGAGATAAAAATTACCGGCCGAACCAAGCATTTTCTTAGTCTGTGTGGTGAACACCTTTCTGTAGATAACATGAACAACGCCATAGAGTTGGTGTCAAAAGAAATGGACATTGATGTGCGTGAGTTTACAGTAATTGGTATGAAGCACCCACCTTTGTTTGCCCATCAATGGTACGTTGCAACTGACAGCAAAGTTGATGAAAATTTACTTTGCGAACTGATAGATAAAAAACTGTGTGAGCTGAACGACGACTATGCCGTTGAACGTGGCCATGCATTAAAGAATGTATTTTTACGTGTATTGCCAACCAGTGCATTTTATGAATGGATGAAGCAAAAAGGAAAAGAAGGTGGGCAGCACAAATTTCCAAGAGTATTGAAAGGCAAGCAGTTAGAAGATTGGGAAGAGTTTGTGAACAAGAATTATCCGAAGGTTGGAGTTTAACTCCAACCTTTATTTTTTCTTATATAAATCGTCACTTACTTCATTTGGTTTTGCTTTCAAAAAATCAGCAATTTGCGCTTCTGTCATACCCAACTCAATTTGCAGTTTTGGCAGGCTTTTTCTTAGTTCCTCAGCACCTTTTGGGGTAACATCTGTTTTCCAAAGGTATAGCTTCTTCAGATTTATAAGCGTTTTAAGATTTTTTAGTCCCGAATCGCTTATTTTGTTGCCCGTGAGATTTAAATATTCCAGACCTACCAAGGGGTTGAGCTGATACAGCCCATTGTCAGTCACTTTGGTATTTTCAAGATGCAGGCGTGTAAGTTTAGTCAGCTTGGCAACTTCGGCAAGGGCTTTATCTGTTATCTGGGTGTTACTCAGTTTTAGCCAGAGTGTCTGGTCTTTTGCTTTTGTAATCACAGAAACTTCATTATCAGTCAGTTTAGGTTTGTTGATAAAACTAATCTCTATGTAATTGTTATTCTGGGCAAAAGGCAGAATCAAAGCTCCGATCTTTTTTATTGCTTGTGCAGAACCCTCATCTAATTTATCAACGCTTTCGTTAAGAAGTTTTTCTTCTATCTCAAATTTATCCTGAGGCACTTTATCTGCCGATGAAGCAGTACCCGCGCCAGAGCCTAATTTAGCCAGAATAGGTTTTATGGTTTCGGGGGTTTGCACTTCCCGCACCTTCTTATCAAAAGTGGCTCCCTGTTCTATCCACCATTTTAGTAGCGCCAGCTCATCTTCAGTAATCTGCGTTTTGCCTTTGGGAGGCATGTGGTCATCATCCGTCTCCGGCAAGATTATTCTCTTTATAAACTCACTCTTTTCTGTATTACCTGCCACAAAAATATTACCGTGCTTTCCTCCTTTTTTAAGCAGCTCAATTTCATCCATTCTCAAGTCTCCTTTCATTTTATTGGCATTATGGCAAGACTCACACTTTTGCTTAAAAATAGGTTTGATGATATCCTGATACACCAGTGCCTCCTGAATGTTTTTGATTTTTGGTTTCTTCTCATCATTTTCTTGCACAGGTTCTTTTTTGTCTGGCATACCCAACCAGCCTCTCACGGGTTGTGGTGTGTTTTCAGTCAGATACGTTTCACCATGTGTCAGATTACCGCCATGATGCCCGGCAGCAATCATAAGCAATAATGATAATACCAAAGCCGGAAGATACAAAACACTGCTAAGGCCCACCCTTTCATTTACCCATCTGTTTTTTCCCAGCCAGGCCAGCCAGCAAAATACAGCCAGCCATATTCCCTGCATTTTATGTTCTTCAAGCATATCTGCTTCATAGCCTCCTTCCAGAGAAAGAAAGTATCCGGCCACACAAGCCATAGTTGCCCCTATGGCTGACAGCAACAGAATGCTTTGCATTACTTCTGCGCTTATACTTAACCGGCCGGTAATTTTAAGTAACTCAAAGACACCCGCAATAAGCAGAAAGCCAATAGGCAAATGTACAAGTAATGGATGAAACCGGCCAAAAAAAGCAGCCCATTCAGAAACGGTAAGGAGTGCCATTAACTAATAATGATAAGGTTGAAACAACTGCTTGTAGTAACAGTATAATCCAAAGTTAATAAATTATACCAATAAAAAATAGCCAAAGCACGCGGCTTTGGCTATTTTTAAAAATCTATATTTCAGGAGATTAATATCCCGGATTCTGAACTAATACAGCTTTTCCGTCTTTCTGGCTGTTCAGGATTTCATCCTGTGGCAGCGGGAAGTAGTTATTTTTAGGAGCAGTAAATACTTTACCTGCCATATAACCACGTTTGGTGAAAGTTCTTCCTGATGGCTCTTTACCTGGAAGCGCTTCTTCCTGTGCATATTTGTTCAACACTTTATCTGCAATTCCCCAACGAACAAGGTCGAAGAAACGGTGGCCTTCCATTGCAAACTCAAGACGGGTTTCCATACGAACTGCATTTCTTGCAAAGTCTGCACCTTTGCTGGCAAATGTACCGGCAGCATAAGGCTCAACTTTGTAATTTACGGTTGCATCTTGTACTGAACCATTTTTAGCACGGTTACGAATTTGATTAACATAACCTTCAGCAGCACCAAGGTTGCCAAGTTCAACTTCGCATTCAGCAAGCCACAAAATTACCGAAGACAATTTAACAACTCTGAAGTTATTGTTAACTGCACGTTTGTTGGTTGAGTGCGTTGAGCTGTTTTCATCAGCAAGGTAATACATCCATTTTTTACCAATGAACGGCCCCGCATAAGTCTGGTCACGTACCCAGGTAGAACCAGGCATCGGGCCCCAGTCAAGGAAGTTAACACCTCTGCGGCCAACTGTCCAGTCAAGTCTTGGGTCAACCGGAATCGATTTATCAAGCGTGAAAGCAGTACTTGCACTGATACCCTGGTCGTTTGGTAGGTCAACCTGGTTGTAAGTATCCTGCGTACCATCAGCAGAGTTGCCAATTAATGGCAAGCCATTTGTGTCAGTTTTAAATGCATTTACCAGGTTATGTGACGGCTGATAAAATCCGCAGCAACCTCTACCCGGTGCGGTTGAAGAGTATGGCCAGTTCAGGTTGTCACCCACATTACCGTTATCACCGTTAGTACCATCATTTACAGAGAACTGAACCTCAAAGATTGATTCAGCATTATTATTATAAATGTTTCTGTAATTATCATGATAGTTAGTCATTAATTTTTTACCAGAGTTTTTCAGGATATCCTCCAACAATGCTTTAGCAGGCGCCCATTTTCTCTGAAACAAATATGCTTTGGCCAACATTGCTTTTGCAGCCCATTGGCTTGCTCTACCTTTTTGAGATTGAACAGTAGGAAGGTTTTGCGCAGCAAAAGCGAAGTCAGCTTCAATTTTTGGCCAGATATCTTCCGTATTAGGTATTTTTGTTGAGTTTGGATCCGCAGCATTGTAGATTTTCTCATCAATGTACGGAACGTTATTCCACATTTTTTTACATTCAAAATGGTAGAAACCTCTCAGGAAACGAGCCTCTGCAACCACCTGAGTTTTTTCAGCGTCAGTCATATCCCTGATATCCGGGCTGGCAACTACCTGAATTACATCATTTGCTCTGGCAACACCATCATACATACCCCACCATTTTCCAAGAAAATAAGTGTTATCTGCCAACCAGTTGTATTGCTCAATAAACGATTGCTCAGGTTGGTCACCGGCATCAGTACCTTTTACGGCATCATCAGAAGCTACCCCACCATACACGTAGTTTGATACAGTTGATGTACGTCCGGTATTACCAGAACCTACACCGTCAAGCAAAGAATAAACCCCAATTAAAAGAGCGTTTACTCCATTTTTGGTCTTCAACTGACTTTGAGAAGCACGTCCTTGCGGCTTCAGGTCGAAGAACGAGTCAGAACAAGCAAAGTTTGTTACGACTAATAATGCTATAATTAATGTTTTTTTCATTCTTTTTTGTCAATGTAATTAATGATAATTAGAATCCTAAACGAAGACCAACTAAGTATGATTTCGCAACAGGGTATGCGCCTTCATCAATACCCATGTGGATATCCTGGTTGTCATTACCAGATCTTCTTAGGTTAATATCTGGATCAAGACCAGTATACTTGGTAATTGTAAAGAGGTTTTGTCCTTGTACATAAACCTGAGCACTGCCTAAACCAGCTTTTTTAATAAGGCTGGTTGGTAATGAGTAGGTTAACTGAATGTTTTTCAGACGTAGATAAGAACCATCTTCAAGGAAGTAAGAAGATACCTGCTGGCTGGTTGCATCACCAGAGTTCAAACGAGGAAGTTTAGCATCATCACCTGGTTTTTGCCATGATTTATATAACATATCTTTTGATCTGTTACCCTGGAACGTGTTGAAGTCTGTCCAGTATCTAACATAGTTGAAAATCTGGTTGCCTTGGCTTCCTTGTCCGAATAAGGTCAGATCCCAGTTTTTATAACCCAGGTTTACATTGATACCATAAGTAAAGTCAGGATGCGGGTTACCTATAATGGTTCTGTCGGCAGCTGTAATTACACCGTCACCGTTTACGTCTCTGAACTTGAATGTTCCGGCTCTTGTATAGGAACCAAATTTAGGAGCAGCAGCAGCTTCCGCATCATCTTTAATTACACCATCAACAATATATCCATAATAACTGGCAATTGGTAAACCCGCTTTGGTGGCTGAAATTGCCGGAAGACGCGTAGTGAAACCAAATATGGTAGCATTCGGGTCATTATTCAACTTAATAACCTCGTTTTTGTAGTGCGAGAAGTTAACACCCACTGTGTAACGGAAATCGCCAATTTTATCGCGGTAGTTTAAGCCAAGGTCAATACCTTTATTTTGCACCTCACCAATGTTGGTATAAGGTATAGTACCCGTACCTGCAGTTCTTGGAATAGCAATCTGCGTTAACATATCAGAAGTTACACGTTTGTAAAGGTCTAACACAAACTCAAGTTTGCTGTTAAACAACACCGCATCGATACCAATGTTTGTAGAAGTTGTTGTTTCCCACTTACCGTTAGGGTTACCAAACTGAACAAGGTCAAAACCACCAACAATTGATGAGCCGGTACCATTGATGTCATAAGCATTTCTGATAGGGTCTGCTGCATAAAGTGTATAGGCATTGTAAACGTTAGGTATCAACTGGTTACCAGTTTTACCCCAGCCTAAGCGCACTTTCATATCGTTAAGGAATTTCAACTCTTTCATGAATGCGTATTCAGACAAACGTACCCCTACTGAAAACGCCGGGAAGATACCGTATCTGTTAGCAGCCGAGAAACGTGACGAACCATCGCGACGAAGCGTGAAGTCAGCCAGGTATATATCTTTGTAAGCATAGTTTACTTTGCCGAATTGAGAGAACAAAGCACTTACCGTAGCACCACCGCCTGAGTTATTTAAACCGGCTGCAGCACCTGCGTCAAGATAACGATACTCCAAATCGTCAAATGCAAAACCACTTCTGTTGGCCTGGAAACCAAACGCATAAGTTGTAACGGCCTCAGTACCAACCAGAACATTGAAGCTATGAGAGCCAATTTCTTTGTTATAGTTTAAGGTATTGAACCAGGTAACTGAGCGGTCATAGTTATTGATAACGTTCAAGCTGTTTGCGGCTCTTGCCTCAGCAGCTTCAATATCGCGGTGAAAATACTCTGAACGGTTGTATTGGTTATACTCCAAACCTAAACTGGTTCTTGCTTTTAAACCCGGAATAAGGTCTAACTCAGCAAATACGTTACCGAAAATGTGCGTTCCTTTGGTGATGTTGTCTTTTTCACGATACAATCTGGCCAATGGGTTAGGCGCGTTACCAAGGTTTACACCTTTACTACCTGCAAAACCATTGTAAGGCGAGCTGTTAGTACCACCCAAAGCAGTCGGGCCACCGGTAATATCAAACACAGGGATAATAGGGTGAACGCGGATAGCAAACATAATCGGGTTAGATTCGTCGTTGTTCGTAATACCTTGTCTTTCATCATAAGACACCGTCAGGTTTTCACCCAAAGTAAATCTTCCTTTTTTCAATTCAGTGTTTGCTCTAACTGAGTATCTGTCATATTTCGTGTATCTCAGAATACCATCTTGTTTGAAATAGTTGGCAGAAACCGCATATTTAGCATTGTTAGTACCACCCGTTGCACCAACCTGGTAATTTGAGATCGGAGCCGGATCAAAGATTACATCCTGCCAGTTAGTACCTTCTTTGTTGGCTTTAGTAATATTGAAAGCCGTTTTACCCAGGTTAGGGTCTGCAATGTCATTGGTATAAGTAATACCTGCAGGCAAAGAACCATAAACGTTAGGGTAAATATAATCGGCCACGGTTTGCGTACCATCCTGTGCAAATTTGTATTGTACTGATGGTGAGGTGGTCCAAGGTGTTTTACCTGCTCCAACATCAGCACGGTACAAGTATTCGCCTAATTCTTTGGTATTCAATAAATCAAGCATTTTACCAGGTCTTTGTGTACCTGTATAAAAATCAAATGAGATGCTTGGCTCACCTGGTTTACCTTTTTTGGTAGTGATAATCACAACCCCGTTGGCTGCACGAGCACCGTAGATTGATGCAGCAGATGCATCTTTCAATACCTGCATCGACTCAATATCGTTCGGGTTAATCTGGTTCAGGGTACCTTGAGTAGGCACACCGTCAATTACATAAAGAGGGCTGTTGTTGTTAACTGAACCAAAACCACGGATACGAACCATGGTACCACCACCCGGAGAGTTGTCGTTACCAACGGTTACACCAGAGGCTCTACCTTGTAACATTTGTGTTACGCTGGCGGTAGGTGTGGCGGTTAGTTCTTTTGCTCCTACCACAGTTACGGCACCGGTAATGTCTTTCTTGCGCTGAGAAGCATAACCCGTTACAACAACTTCGTTAAGTGTCTTGGTGTCAGACATTAACGAAACGTTTACCTCAGAGCGGTTACCGATTACTTCTTCTTTGGTTTCATACCCTATAGAAGAGAAAACAAGCGTTCCGCCATTTTGCGGAACATCCAACGTAAAATTACCGTTGGCGTCAGTTGATGTACCTTTCGTAGCGCCCTTCAAGAGAACCGTTACACCCGGCAAACCCATTTGGGCTTCAGCATCAAGAACCTTTCCTGTGATTTTTCTTTGGGCGAATGCAGAGGTCCCGAGGACAAAAAACAGCATAATCAGAGCTCTCGCTCTGATAGAAACAGAGTAGGATTGTTTCATGAAAAAATATAAAATTAGGTTAATAAAAAAGCGTAATAATATTACGATTCAGTCTAAAGTTTAGCAAACTTTATTTTCAAGGTTTAAGGGATAATTGGTTTTTAGACGCCCGTTTAGTCTGGAAAAAGAAGGATGAAATCTGTTAGGGTTGAATGCAATACTAAAAACATTACAATAGTATTATATTAAGAGTTAATATAAAAATAGTTGTAGCAAGAAATTTTTATTTTTTCTATGCAAACGTTTTAAATTGTTGTTTTAAGCCAGATTTACAAATATTTGTCGTTTACTTATCGGTATCAATAAAGTGTCAATTTGACAATTACTTGTCTAGACAATTAGACCGTCAAGTAATGATTCAATGCCTCGCCATTGTTGTTTTTTTAAGGCTTTAAATAGGTTTTAGTTTTATATGATTAATATAAAAAGTATAATATGGTAATAAAGACAAATTACACGGCTGATTGAATGCCGGCGCGCAGGGTAATCAGACACAAAAGAAGGTTGCATCAACCCGAATGCAGTACAATTGTTTTTTAGTTAAGGCTTTTTATATCCTGACTTTTTCGCTATCATAAAAAGTCTTAATTTCGCTGCATGAATGAAAAACATAATCCCTGGACAATCCTCGACACCGAGGTAAAATATGATAATAACTGGATTCAGGTGGTACATCAGAATGTGCTTAACCCGAACGGTGGTAAAGGCATTTACGGAACAGTACACTTTAAAAATATTGCTATCGGAATTGTACCGGTAGATAGCGAAGGATATACCTGGCTGGTTGGCCAGTACCGTTTTCCGCTTGAAGAATATTCATGGGAAATACCGGAAGGCGGAAGCCCGGAAGGAGAAGATATGCTGGAGTCGGCCAAACGTGAACTTCTGGAAGAGACAGGTCTGGTGGCCGAACAGTGGACCATGATTTCAAAACTACATACCTCTAACTCTGTTTGCAAAGAAGTGGCTTATATTTATCTGGCCGAAGGGCTGACACAGGGAAACAGCCAGCCTGAAGAAACCGAGCAACTGCAAATCAGAAAAATTCCGTTACGTCAGGCTTACGAAATGGTTATGAAAGATGAAATAACTGATTCAATCAGCGTGGCAGGTATCCTAAAAACCATGTTGCTGAAGTTTCCGCAGCAATTATAAACCTAACAAATTAACACCAATATGCTTGAAGCGATTTCTTTAGGCTTTGCAACAGGAGTAGTATTAAGTTTCGGTTTTGGCAGTGTTTTCTTTGCACTTATTCAGACAAGCCTTGATTACGGCTACATGGCCGGCGTTAAAATATCTCTGGGAGTAATATTTGGCGATATCATCATGATAACCATTGCCTATCTGGGTACTTCTTTTTTGCCAGACATACCCCACTTTGCCACCATTTCAAGAGTTTTTGGGTCTTTACTACTGGTTGGGCTGGGCATTGCGCAGTTCAGAAACACAAAGCCACCGGCCGGTGTTCAGGATTTTAAACTGGCAAGGTTCTTTTATTTTTTTGGGAAGGGCTTTTTGCTTAACGTAATCAATCCGGTCAATTTTATATCTTGGATGGTAGTTTCGGCAACGCTAAAAGGCTATAAGTATGATATTTATGACGAAACTGCCTTTTTTACAACCTGCGTAGTGATGATATTCGTTATGGAGTCGGCCTTTGCTATTTTTGCCCATAAAATCAAAAACAAAATGAATAATAATACCATTCAGCGTATCAAATATTTTTCTGGTATTATTTTCATAGGTATCGGAATGAAGCTCATTTACGATATTTTCTGAATTATCAGGGGATATGCCCTATCCCCTGATAACCTCCCTATTTTTTTATACCTTTCTCATTGCTTTCTTTCTGCTGCATGGCCATCATTTGTTTCATGGTGCGTTCCATTCCATCAACCGAGCCATCAAGGAAAATCACGTTGCCTTTACCTTGTTCGGCAAAATGTTTCAGCGACTCCGTCCAAAGTGAAAACAGAATCAACGAAGAGTCAAGGTTTGCTTTTTCCATTTCTTTGGCGGCCACAGCCATACCTTTGGCCACCTCTTCCCTAAACTGCGCCAACCCCTGGCCTCTTAAACGGCTTGCCTCTCTTTCTGCCTCAGCCTGAATCCTGATGTAGTTGCCTTCTGCCTCTGCCGCTTTAGTTTTGGTAATTAACAAAGCCTGGCCTTCGTTTTCGGCAGCGGCCTTTGAGTTATTAGATGCCACCACTTTAGCCATAGAGCGCACAATTTCGTCGTCAAATGTAATATCGTTTATCTGCAGGTCAATCAGATGATACCCCCAGCCTAGCAGAATGTGGTCGAGGTTTTCTTTTACGTCAGACACAATCTCGGTTCTCAGGCTCAGAATCTCCGCTTGTTTTTTTGTAGCTACAAAGCTGCGGATAGAGCCTTCAATTGAACGCACCAGCGCTTGCATAAAGTTGGACTGGTCAATAAATTTAAAAGCAACGTTTTTGATAGATTCTTCCTGTTGGTCGGTTACTGTATACAAAAGCATGGCTTTAAAGTAAACATTGGCCTGATCGTTGGTAATGGCCTGAAATTGCAACTCAACCGAGCGGTTCTGAATAGAAATGGTACGAAAAACGTATTCAACAAACGGAATCTTGAAGTTAAGACCCGGTGACATGATGCGCTGATACTTACCAAAAACTGTAATAACTGCCACATTGCCCTGTTGTACAATTACTACCGAAAGGTAAAGTAGGGCTATAACCGGAACGACAAAAATGATGTAACCCATGATTTAAAAATGTTTAGTTAAGAATGTTGTTTCAAAGGTATAATACTTACACAAACCAAAAAATATTTGTTGATAAATGGTAATTTCAGCCTTTTTATATGGATATCAGGTACACAGATTAATAAAGTAAATTTTCTGTAAGATGTAACAAAAAAATTGAATTACCGGAAACAATTACTCAACTTAAGCCATTTAAAGCCACTATCAGGGTTTATACACAAATTTATCGACCTTATTACTGTATAAAACCAGCCACTTTTGGCTGCTTATTTCCCTTATCGGTTTATTTCCTCAAAATCGCCCAGGCCTTCTCTGATAACCTCAAAGTCGTCATCAATGGCCAGCACAACGGTTGATGCTTCAATACCACACCAGCCACCATCAATAATAATATCGGCCTTTTCTTTGTTCTGGTCGTAAATCACCTCTATTTCATTGGGGTACTCAATGATGTCGTCAATATCATCTTTTACTGAAGTAGTAATAATTGGGTTACCCAGCATTTCAATTATTTTCTGCGGAATTTCATGGTCTGGCACCCTGACTCCTATGGTTTTACGCTTGGTCTGCATAATTTTGGGCAAATCGCCGGTGGCTGGCAGAATAAACGTAAAAGGCCCGGGGAAAGCCCTCTTCATTAACCTGAACGCCGTGTTAGAAACTCTGGCATAAGTGGCAATGTTGCTCAGGTCATGGCAAACAATAGAAAAATTATTCTGCTGAGGCTTTATTCCCTTTATTTTACAGAGGCGTTCAACGGCACGCGTATTAAAAATATCGCAGCCCATTGCGTAAACGGTATCTGTCGGGTATATTACAATGGCACCTTCTTTAAGGGCATCTACTACCTGACGTATTTTACGCATATCAGGGTTATCCGGAAATATTTCGATGATTTCAGCAGGCATTATCTTAATTTATTGTGGTTCAGTTTGCGTACTTGGGTATAAAACAAAAAGGTTCGAAGTAAAGTTTTCTTCGAACCTTTTTACAAATATGATTGATATCATTTACTTTTTTTTCTGCCTTTGCCTGGCTTTGCTTCTACGGTTTTAGGCGCATTCATTTCAAAGTAATCGACTGTTAAACCAGCCAGCGATTTGATGCCCAGCGTAAAGCCTGATTCGTCAATATAAAAATCTGGGGTATGGTGTGGCGCCGGGTTGGTTTGTCCTTTGGGCATACCACCCAGAAAAAAGAAAAGACCTGGTACTTTTTGCTGAAAGAAACTGAAATCTTCTGCGCCGGTTTGTACAGCCTGCACAATTACGTTTTCCTTACCTGCAATTCCTTCAAGGGTACCAATCATTTTTTCGGTAAGCGCAGGGTCATTATAAGTAACCGGATACCCCGTATCAATTTTTACTTCAGCTACTGCTCCGGCACTGGTTGCAATGTGGGTTGCTATCTCATTGATTCTTTTATGAACCAATTGGCGCTGGTCTGGCGCAAAGGTGCGGATGGTACCAATCATCTCCAACGACTCCGGAATGATATTCTGGCGGATGCCTCCATGTATAGCCCCAACTGTAACAATGGCCGGGTTTTCGGTAATATTTACATTACGGCTTACAATGGTTTGCAGCCCCAGCACAATCTGCGATGCCGTTACAATCGGGTCTATGCCCAGCCAGGGGTTTGCACCATGAGTTTGCTTGCCTTTTATTTTTATACCCAGCTGGTCTACCGCCGCCATGGTTGCCCCGGGGCGATACCCAATTTTTCCGGCTTCTGTTACCGAGCTGATATGAAGACCAAAAATGGCATCAACCTTCGGGTTTTCCATAACTCCTTCCATGACCATCAATTCGGCCCCCGATTTTCCGTTTTTCAGCAATTTAGGGTCATAAACACCTTCTTCAGCCGGTTGAAAAATAAACTTTACCGTACCGGCAAGCTCGCTTTTGATTGACGACAGAATCTCTGCCACACCCATCAGAATAGCCACGTGCGAATCATGCCCACAGGCATGCATAACCCCGGTTTTCTGACCGTTATACTCGGTCATTACTTTAGATTTAAACGGCACATCTACTCTTTCTGTAACAGGCAGGCCATCCATATCGGCACGCAAGGCAACAACCGGACCAGGTTTACCTCCTTTCAGAATGCCAACTACACCCGTAACACCTACTTTTTCCTGTACGTCAATACCCAGTGAACGCAGATGGTCGGCCACAATTTTTGATGTTCTGTATTCAAGGTTGCCGAGTTCAGGGTTTTCATGAAAATCTCTGCGCCAGCTTACCACTTTCTTTTCAATGGCATCGGCACCAGCGCTTATTTTTGGTTTCAGTGAAGATTGCCCCACCGCCACACTGCAAGTAGCTGTAAGGAGTGTAATCAGTAGATTTCGCATTGATGAAATATAGTTTAGGTACTTGTTTATAGATTTCTGTTGCAGTATAGTTGTATTTGAAAACATTTACTAATCAAAAGCTTATAAAACGTCGGGCATAAAGGTTTATTTAGCTTTTAGAAATTTACTGGCAATTGTTACTGAATAGCTTTGTAGGCCTCAATCATTCTATCGGTAGAGAGAATATCAGCCCCTTTATTTACAAATTCTTTATAGAGGTTATCACCTTTTGCTCCAGCCATTTTATCAAGGTTACCTAAGGTACCCAGTATGGTAACAATACCTTTCTGGTGCAGAAAATCGTTAAATTCTTTGTTGGGTTCCCGGGTTCCTATAAAAGCTACCATATTTTTATCTGGTATACCCGCCTCATGATGTCTTTCGTATTCCTTCAAGTCGCGGATAGTTACCGAAATCATCAGGTTTGGGTCAAGGTTATAAACTTTTCTGGCCTGGTTAACATCATACGTAATAATAACGCAGTAGTTTTCGGCTTGTAGCTGTTTCACCATAGCCACTACTTTTTCATAGGGTGTATTTCTTTTTACGTCAAGCGTAAATATGACCTTATTTTTACCCCATTTGAGTACCTGTTCTAATGTCGGAATTTTAAAACTGGTCAGCTTGCCTGCATTGTCTTTCAGGTTCAGGTCTTTCATGTCGGCCCAGTTCTGATTGATAATTTTGCCTTTCCCGGTGGTGGTTCTGTCAAGCGAGTTGTCATGCATCATCATCAGCACGCTATCTTTGGTAATTTCAATATCACATTCAATGATATTAGGAATTTTACCTGCCAGATAAGCGAAAGACTCTAGGCAGTTTTCAGGATACCCCGGGATATCGCCCCCGCCCCGATGCGATGAAACCATCGGTTTGAATCCGGGTTTATACTTCAAATACTCAACCAACCCCTGCTTCGGAACAGGAATAAATGTTTTTTGCGGAACACTTCTGCAACTAAAAACAAAAAGTATAATAGACAGATATAGGTATCTCATAAGTAATTTTAGCTTTGAAAAAACGCAAGTCCTTCCTGATTGGTCTCTTTCTGGTAAATATTAAGAATTTCTTTGGCTGTTAAAAGTCCTTTAACCCCATATACCATCAGGCATACTGTTCCGCCATTGCCACCACCGGTTATTTTGGCTCCATATACACCAGACTTTGCTCCTTTGGCATGGGCAATTTCAACCAGTATGTCGGTGTGTTCATCACCAAGACCACACTTATTGTAACTCTCATGCGACTGATACATCAATTCGCCCATCAGCGGCAGCAGGTCTACATAATTATGGTTATTAAGTACTTTGGTCATTTCCGTAAAAAGCCTTACCCTTATGTTTTCATAAATCGGGTGTTCGGTGCTGGCCTTAATATTATAGTAGGTATCTGCCTTCACGTGTGCCAGAGGATCAGTAACCACCACGAAGTCGTTCATGAATTCTTTGCCATACATTGAGTTAAGCAAACGAGAAAAATTAGTTTCGTATTGCGAAGGCGAAATATTGCTGAGAAAACCCGAATAAGGCAAAAGATTGCTTTCTGCCACTTTCAGATCTTGCTTTGATACCCCCAGATTTTGCGCTATAATTGAGTAACCCATTGATGCGGCCGTGCGTACATCGCCATAAGATGCCGCACCCACTTTGTGGCGTATACCGCTATCAATACCTACAAAATACAAATTATCGGGTATTTTTATGCTCGGGTAAACCTTATCGGGCTGGCATAAAATAGGTAGCAGATAATTGGGCTTGCCAAGGTACGAGGTAAGCTGGTCCATCAGGCCGCAAGGAGCGCCTACTACCAAGTTTTCTGCTTTTTGTGCAAGAAGCGGCAGTTCGGTTCCAGAAAAATCAATCGAATACAATTCGCCGAGAGCTTTAAACATAGCTACCTCTATAGCTGCGGATGAAGACACCCCCTTACCAAACGGAACTTCAGATTGTATCAGAATATCCAGACCACCCAGCCGGGCATTTTTTTCTTTCAATAAAACCAGGTAGCAGCCAACCAGATAAGATGCCCAGTCGCCGCCTTCCATTTCAAATAAATATCTGTGGGCTTCTTCATAGTCTCTTGGCAGTTCTTCCAGATCTATAAAAACTTCGTTGTTTTCTGTCAGGTCAAGACTTTTAATATGAAGCTGATTATAATTTCTGTGACCAATAGTAACAGTGGCTTTTTCTTTTATTGGCATCTGTAATACCATTGAGCCGGAGTAATCGGCTACACCCCCCATAATATCAAGACGGCCGGTAGAAGTTGCCCTAACCAGACTCTGAGCAGAGCCGAAAAAATTACGTAAATCAGTAGAACTGTTAGAACTTATTTCCATAGTTAATCATAATAAAGATGCCATGGCCACATCTTTCCGAAAAATTTAGCGTTATTTATAATTTCTCAATAACAATAGCACTTGCACCACCCCCACCGTTGCAGATAGCAGCAAGACCATATTTGCCATTTTTTTGTTGCAGTACGTTTATAAGAGTAGCAATAATTCTTGCACCTGAACAACCAAGCGGATGCCCCAACGAAACTGCACCTCCAAAGATATTCAATTTATCGTAGCTAATGCCAAGTTCGCGGCAAAATACGATAGGAACTACAGAAAATGCTTCATTAACTTCAAAAAAGTCAATATCGGCTACGCTTAGTCCGACTCTTTTCAAGGCTTTCTGAGCCGCATAAACCGGCGAAGTGGTAAACCATTCCGGCTCCTGCTCTGCATCTGCATAGGCAATTATTCTGGCTACCGGCTTCAGACCATCACGCTCAACTGTTTCAGCCGAACATAAAACCAATGCCGCCGCTCCGTCATTAATGGTTGAAGCATTGGCCGCTGTAACGGTGCCATCTTTGGTAAAAACTGGCTTTAGGGCTGGTATTTTATCAAAGTTTACGTTCTTAAACTCTTCATCTTCTGCCACTACTTTCACGTTACCTTTTCTGTCGGTTACTTCAACAGGCACAACTTCATTGTTAAAAACTCCGCTCTGCCAGGCAGCTGCCGCTCGCTTGTACGACTCTATCGCAAAGTTGTCTTGTTCTTCGCGGCTTATGTTATATCTGGCAGCGGTGGCATCACCAAAACAGCCCATAGCCAATGGCTGATAAGCATCTGTAAGGCCATCTTTAGCAAGGCCGTCTATTAAAACACCGTTTCCGTAACCATATCCATAACGAGCTTTTTCAAGATAGAACGGAATCATCGACATGTTTTCCATTCCCCCTGCCACTATTATATTGTTTTCGTTCAATTCAATCGACTGGCTGCCTAAAATAACCGATTTCATACCTGAGGCACAAACCTTATTTATGGTTGTGGTATTGGTTTTGGCCGATAACCCACCATATAAAGCAGCCTGACGCGCAGGTGCCTGCCCTACATTTGCCTGGCACACATTACCAAAAAACAGTTCATCAACATCGTCAGCAGAAACTCCGGCTTTTTCAATGGATTTTTTAACAGCAATTGCTCCTAATTTCGGAGCCGGAACTGATGAAAGCGCACCACCGAAACTTCCGATTGGCGTGCGCACGGCAGATAAGATATAGGCCTTTTTCATAGGTATTTATTAAAAAATAAAACTGTTGCAGCGTTGTATCTGCAACAGTTAAACAAATTTTATGACAAAAAATTTCACCAGCTTTTTTTCTTATG
The DNA here is from genome assembly GCF_024138715.1 of Emticicia sp. 21SJ11W-3. GTDB lineage: Bacteria > Bacteroidota > Bacteroidia > Cytophagales > Spirosomataceae > Emticicia > Emticicia fluvialis. The sequence goes on along the minus strand of NZ_CP092074.1, from coordinate 2,615,686 downwards.
GCCGGCAATTGCATAGTACAAAATAAAAATATAACAAACTGCCATAATCCAGAATCCTCTCTGCGGATTGGCCTCGCCACCTATGGCCGTATATGCCAACGGAATAATTCCGCCACCGGGTCCGATACCCATAATCAACAAGGCCGAACCGATTTTTGTAAATTTGCCCAATCCTTTAATAGCCAGCGGGAAAATAGACGGCCACATTAAAGCATTAGATAAACCCATTAAAGCAATACAGAAAACAGACACATAGCCTTCTGTAAAAATTGCGGCAACTGTAAGGCCTATACCAAGAATAGCCGAGTATTTAAGGGCATTCTCTTGCTTTATATATTTAGGTATAGCCACTATGCCTATCAGATAACCAACAAGCATGGCCCCTAAAGTATATGACGTAAAGTTTTTGGCTTCGTCAAGGCTGATGCCTATGTTTTTACCGTACTGGCCGATACCGTCGCCGGCAATTACTTCTGCACCAACGTAAAAGATAATGGCCATAACACCCAGTATAAGATTCGGAAAAGCAAAAACTGAGTCTTTTTTCTGAGCACCTGCCGTTTGTTCTTCTTCTTCTTTTACCTCAGGTAATTTTGAAAACCAGAACAATACAGCAACCAGAACAAGCACAACTGCCAGCGCCAAATACGGCGTGTTAATTCTTTGCACCAATTCGTTCAGAAGCGCTTCTTTTTCAGTAGCACTTTTAGTAACCTCCAGCTTGTGTTCAATGTCGCCTATTCCTTTTAGTACAATAGCACCCAGAATAATTGGCGCCAGAATACCCGCCAGTTTGTTAGCCATACCCATAATGCTGATTCTTTTGGCAGCGCTTTCAATTGGCCCCAGTATACTCACATAAGGGTTTACCGCGGTTTGCAAAAGTGCCAGACCTGTACCCTGCAAAAACAAACCGGCAAGGAAGAGTTCGAATTTACGTGAATTGGCGGCAGGAATAAAAACCAGCGAGCCAACAGCCACAATTATTAGCCCTATTACCATGCCATTCTTAAAACCTACCTTATTAAGTATTATAGAAGATGGTATTGATAAAAAGAAATAAGACATATAAAAAGCCGTAGTAACCAAAAATGCCTGTGTGTCTGTTTTTAGCTCACATGCAATTTTAAGAAAAGGTATGAGGGTGCCGTTGGTCCAGGTAATGTAACCAAAGGTAAAAAACAAAACACCAATCATTACTAATGGCATCAGATAGCTTTTATTGTTTTGCTCCATAATAATAGGGTTAAAATCAGTTTGCTGATAAGTAAAATATTTGTTTAGGTAATTGATTACTCTTAATATTCGTCGTTAAGGCCAAACGTGCGTTTGCGTGTACGCCATTTGCCACGGGTAAAATCAGGAATTTCAACCGGAGAGCTGCCTCTGGCAATTGATAGTTCAGATAGCGGGCTGATGGCACTCCAGGCGGCGGCATCGTAAACGTCAATTGGCGGAGCCACTTTCTTTTTAATAGATTCAATAAATGCGCGTATAACAAAAAAGTCCATTCCGCCATGTCCGGCATTGGCCGCATCCTGTTCAAAACGCTTCCATAACGGATGGTCATATTCTTTCTGATAATCAGCAAATGGCTCCCAGGTATCGTGCTTTTTAGACACACCATCCAGATAAATCTGGTTGCCGTCGTTCATCCAAATACCTTTTGTTCCCTGCGCCCTGAAACCCAGTGAATACGGGCGTGGGCTGCTGGTGTCATGTATAATTACAATGTTTTCACCGTTAGCACATTGTATAGTGGTAGTTACAATATCGCCCAGTTTAAAGTTTGCCTTTGCATTAGGGTGGTTGGGGCCGCCGTTCTCAACTATATAATTATGCAAACCGCGTGTTTTTGTAGCCATTGACGTAAGGTATAAAAACTGATTACCATAGTTAATGTCCATCCAGTGTGCTACAGGGCCAAGGCCATGCGTTGGGTAAAGATCTCCGTTTCTGTCAACCGAGTGCTGGGTTCTCCAGCGGGCTTCGCTAAATCCTTTTTCTCCAAATTCAACACCTTTGCCATGCGCGGTTTTGCCATCGTTCAGTTTAACAAAGCGCAAATCATGCTGATACCCGCAATGGCCATACAATAACTCGCCAAACATACCTTTACGAACCATGTTGAGCACGGCCATAATGTCACGTCGGTAACATACGTTTTCAAGAATCATGCAGTGCGAGCCTGTTTTTTCGTAGGTATCAACCAGATCCCACGATTCCTGCAATGTAACCGTTGCCGACACCTCTACGCCTGCGTATTTGCCTGCTTTCATGGCGGCAATGGCCATGGGTACGTGCCATTCCCAAGGGGTGGCAATTACAATACCATCCAGGTCATCACGCTTTACCATGTTCTCAAAATCTCTTTCACCTTTTGTGTAGGCAACAGGCAAGGCTTTATTAAATTTCTGGAATATTTTATTTGCCTCTGCAATTGAGTTTTTATCAATGTCGCAAATAGCCGGAACCTCCACATCGGGGCGATACATCACCTGTTGCAGGTGAGTGCGGCCTCTGAGGCCAACGCCAATAAAACCAAGTCTTACTTTTTTCTCTTCGGTGGGGTTCTTTTTTACAATAAATGGTATACTTGAGGAGGCAAGGGTTGTACCGATAAAGTCGCGTCTATTCATAGTTTATGTTAGGAGATTAGTTTTGCAAAAAAATAGACTAATTATTCAATTTCAAAAGTTTAGGTTATAAATATTATTTTTTGCGGCCTTTTACAGCCTTATTTTAATAATACCGCCGATTAATAATATTGACTATTGGATACACCGGTCTAGCTAAAAAAGCTGGCTGAAAGATTTTCAGGAAGCGGCAAATTAACCCGGTTAACCCCACAAATGATTTTATAAAAATTATTACACCGGATAAAATCATCAAAAAAGAAATCTCTAAAACAGATGGCGCTTTACTCAGGAAAATAACAGATGATTCTGATACAATTGACATAGAAGACTTACCCGAATTTACAGAGTATTCTTCATAATCTTGATTCAAGCTGACTTTAAAAAATTATGTTTATTGTCTTGGATGAAATTACCTCATAAAGCATTAATTTTGCTTGATGTGTTTTTTATTTGCTAAAAAAAAACGATGTAATAACCATCTAAAACAATTTTGTTGTGAAAAATTATTTACTCTCCGCACTCATTTTCTTTGTATTTCATTCTATTTCGTTTGCGCAGTTTGACTGGCAATGGCTTAATCCTAAACCTTCCGGAAGTGATATTATCGATATGACGTTTATATCAGAAAAGGAAGGTTTTATTTTGACTAAGAATCAGCTTTTAAAAACAGATAATGCAGGTGAAAGCTGGGAGATTAATTATCCGGTTTCAAGTCCGGTAGATATTGAATTTAAAGGGACCAAAGGTCTTATTGTGGAGAAGAATGCTGTACATTTAACATTAGATAAAGGTAAAACATGGAAAAAGTTGGATATTCTGCCTTCAGCTCTTATTTATGAAACAAGCCATACAGCAATTATTCTTTCAGATTCTGAAATTGGTTTTAGTGACAGTGATTTTATATACTTTTCAGCAGACAATGGGACGGTCTGGAGATATTTCTCTGCACAACTAGCCAATACAAAGATATCTAAAGTTTACTTCTTTACTGATGTAACTGGGCTTTTGTTGACCACTGACGGGAGGATTTATAAAACAGAAGATAAAGGCCAGAATTGGAAATTGACATTAATGCAGGATTACGTATCAACAGACTTCAGAAATGTGTATTTTTTGAATGATAAAGTTGGATACGCATCTAGAGAGAATAATTCAATAATAAAAACCATTGACGGTGGAGAAACATGGTCAACAATACAAAATCTGTCGGTTGCCATTAATAGCTTTAGTTTTGTTGATGAAAATAATGGTTTTCTGGCAAGTGGAGATGGTTTAATTAATACTACATCTGATGGAGGCAAAACCCTGTATATGAAATCTATAACTGGGGGTGTAAAAATCAATATCTCACTAAACAGTATTTATTTTCTGAATAAAAACATTGGCTTTGCAGGAGGAGACAAAGGAGCGATTTTTAAAACTACAGATGGAGGTAAAACATGGCAGCCATATTCGCTTTATGCGAATGACATTAATCATATAACTTTTTCTTCAAGTCGTATCGGATACTTTACTTCATCATCCGGGAAACTCTATAAAACACAGGATAAAGGGAATACATGGGCAGAAAAGTACGATTTTGAAAATCATCTATCTCAACTACGTTTTTTTTCAGATGATAAAGGAGTGGTTGTAATGAATGGGTTAGTTTACAAAACAGAAGATGGGGGCAAAACATGGAAAATAATCAAACCTTTTGATGGTATTAACGGGACCATGAATACTCATGCTTTTTATTTTATTACTGAAACCACGTGGGCAGCATCTGCTACTTTTAATAATTCTGTTAATTATTTCAAAATCACTAAAGATGGAGGACAAAACTGGAACTCAAAAACAAGTGATATCGGCAATTTTACTAAACTGCATTTTTTTGATACTGAGAATGGTATAGGAATAAGGAATGGAGATTTGTACAAGACTATTAATAGTGGGTGGGACTGGACATTGCTGTCGGATATTAATGATTATTATAAAGATATTAATGGGGTTACTGATTCAGTAGCCTATGTTTCTTCTAATGGCAAAATTTTATTAAGAACCACTAATAAAGGCAGGACCTGGAAGGACCATGTAATGCCAGGTAATCAGGTAAAGTCAATATTCTTTATAAATGAAAATGTAGGATTCTCAGCAGGATTAACAGGCCCAATTTATTATACAATAGATGGTGGACTATCATGGAAGGGTACGGATTATCCATTAAATGCGGGCATTAGTGCAGTTTATGCAAATTCAGAAAATATTTATTGCGCTGGTCCTAACGGAATGCTTATAAGAAGCAAGATAAAAATAGAAGATTATGGCGTGAAAGTACCTTTAAGTGCTGAGAATATTGGATGTTTTGATGCCAAAGTGTCAGGTACAGTTTTTGCCAATTACTTACCTATAAGCAATATAAAGTTAGAATATGGCTATAGTGATGAAAGCCGTATGGTTTTAGCCGCAAGTGAATCTACCCTTGCGCCTAATAGTAGTAGGAATCAAGCGTTCAATATCAAGAATCTGAAATCGGGCACTAAATACTGGTTTTTTATTTCGTTTGATTACAATGGCAAACGCCAAACCTCTGACACTTCGTATTTTAGAACCCTACAGGAGGTTGAGCTATTTATGTCTTATGAGGGAAGCATCATAGGGAGCAGAAAAGGGAAATTTAAAGCGCGTGTAATTTCCAACTTTAAATCTGTTACTGATATTGCAATTGAATATGGGAAAAATAACGTTTTCAATGAACTTACCAAAGCTAAACCGGATTCGGTTCAGGCACTGCAATCGAAGGAAATTGAAGTCGAACTCACAGGCCTCACCCCTGACTCCAGTTATGTAACCAGGCTAAGGGTAAAATCAAATAACCAGACATTTTTTTCTGACCCAATACTATATTATAAAACACTGCCAATCTATTCTCTTTACATACACCCCCCATCAGTGAGTAATGGAATAGTATATATAAATGGGTGGATTCGAGTCCCGGATGACAGCATTAAAAATATTGTGTATGAGTATGACACCACAAGGCTATTTAAAACCCCAAAGATTGAAACAATTTCTGGTATAAAAGGTCCAACCGGGACTTCTTCAGCGAATATAAGAGTAGAATTGTCAAATCTCGACCCTGAAAAACTATATTATTCAAGATTGAAATTTACGATTGGAGATGAAATTGTGTATGGACCTCTTGATTTATTTTCATTAACTCAGAAGGTAGAAATTATTCCTACTGATATTGAATTTCTCGATTCGAAAACAACTATTTTGAAAGCATTGCTGTATACCGGATGGAATAGTATTTACGGAACCAAGTTTCTTTATGGAGAAAACGGTGTTCTCACTGATTCGGTAAAAGCACAAAGTAAAGAATCAGGGGGTAACTATTTTGTTACTACTAATTTATCTGCTGTTTTGATAAACCTGAAACCCAATACTTATTATAAAGGACAATTTAAAGCTATCACAAGTTCTAATACCTATCTCTCAAAGCCTTTTACTTTTTTTAACGGAACTCTACTTTCAAACGAACCCGAGAATAAAAGTAATTTGCTGATTTATCCTAACCCCACTAATGATTTTATAAAAATCATTACCCCGGATAAAATTATTAAAAAAGAAATCTTTAAAACAGATGGGGCTTTACTCAGGCAAATAACAAATGATTCTGATACGATTGATATAGCAGACTTACCGACCGGGCTTTATATCCTGAGAGTTTCAACGCCAAGGTCTGTGGTATCTAACAAAGTAATCAGGCAGTAATAGTCTTAAAAACTACAAAAGGATTTAACAGATTATTCACGCATAAAAATAGCCTGAATATATTTTAATCCAGTATTTTAGCGGGTATAAACCGAAGGAATATCCATTCGGTTTATACCCTGTTTTTTGTCCGATAACCTGAAACCCATTCCATCTATGAAATCTCTACTGCGGCAGGCATTGGCCTTTGCTATATTATTGGTAAACTGTTTTACTGCCCCGGCACAGCAAACCAAAGAACTACGAACCCTGATTATATTTTTTGATGGCTTGCGGCCGGATTACATTACTCCTGAGGCCATGCCCAATTTATACGCTTTCAGTAAGAAAGCCGCTTATGGTAAACAACATCATAGTGTGTTCCCAACTGTTACCAGAGTAAATGCTTCTTCGTTTGCAACAGGCGGCTATTGTAAAGCGCATGGTTTAATGGGTAATACGGTGTTTTTCCCTGCTGTGAATAAAACACAGGGCCTGAACACCGGTGATGCCGAAAATCTGGATAAAATTAATGATTCTGAAAACGGAAATTTGCTTACAGCTATATCTTTAGGAGAGATTCTGACCAAGGCAGGAAAAAAAATGATGGTTTTTAGCTCAGGTTCAACCGGTTCGGCTCTTTTACAGAATCATAAAATAGGTAATGGCGCGGTTATCTCAACAAGCATGATCAGACCAGAATCTTTAAAAGCTAAAGTTTTGAGCGAAGTGGGCCCTGTTCCACCTAGTGTAAAACCAAAACCCAATACGCAGCTTAATAAATGGATTGCCGATGCTGTTATGAGATATGCCATTACCCTGGATGGCCCCCTTGTCAGTTCTGTATGGTTTACAGACCCCGACGGCACAGCCCATACTTTTGGCATTGGCTCAGACTACGCCATGGAATCAATCAAAGTGGTAGACGAACAGTTCGGGCGTATTCTGGCTGATATTGAACAAAAAGGGCTAACGAATAATTTCAATATCCTGATTTCAGCTGACCACGGTTTTGCAACCTTCATCGGCAAAACCAATGTGGTTGATTTCCTGATTAAAGAAGGCCTGAAACAAAATAAAGACAGTGAAGACGTAATCGTAACTGAAGGTGCCATTTATGTGGAAGACAAAAGTAAAATCAAATCAATTGTTAGTCGCCTGCAATCGCAGCAATGGGTTGGCGGTATTTACACCAAAGCAGCAAAACCCGGAAGCACACAAGGCATTGTTGAAGGCACCTTATCTTTTGAGACCATTCATTGGAACCACCCAAGCCGCACTGCCGACATATTGGTTGACTACAACTGGAATGATGATAAGAATGACAAAGGCTACGCTGGCACAAGCTATGCCAAAGGCGTAGCCGGGCATGGCAGCATGAGCCCTTATGAAGTGCATATAGCGCTTCTGGCCTATGGCCCAAGTTTCAAAAAAGCGTATGAAAGCAGCCTGCCCACCTCAAATATTGACCTGGCCCCTACCATATTACATTTGCATCAACTACCTATTCCGGCCTCTATGAACGGCCGCGTTTTTTATGAATTACTGAATAGTAAAAATGCGCCCAAACAGCCCGCCGTAAAAGTAGAAACCATAAAAACCAAAGCAATTTATGATGGTGGTTCTTATGAACTAACCTTGCAGCAAACAATTCTGGGTAAATATCGCTACCTTGATTTCTCTAAAGTAACGCGTACATCAAAATAATGCTGATTTAATCTTTTCAACCTTAAATAACACCATGAAAAAAAACTTGCTGGGCATTTTGTTAATTGGCTTGTCTGTAGGTCAGGCTGAGGCGCAAAATTCTTTTTACATCGGCAATAAAGCGCCTCTTGCGCCACTAAAATACATAGAGTTGCCCTTGGGTGCGGTAAAACCAAAAGGCTGGCTGCATAAGCAACTGACCATAATGCGAGACGGTACCACCGGGCATCTGGATGAATATTATCCCAAACTGATGAAAGATAACGGCTGGCTGGGCGGTAAGGGTGATGCCTGGGAAGAAACCCCCTATTGGCTCGATGGCGCAGTACCTCTGGCCTATTTGCTTGATGATGTAAAGCTGAAAGCCAAAGTACAACAATACATTGATTGGGTAATAACAAACCAGCGACCAAATGGATACATTGGCGGCATAACAAAAGCTGAAAGAGCCGGTAAACCCATGACCGATTGTAGCCAGGGAGAAGACTGGTGGCCTAAAATGGTGATGATAAAGGTATTGCAGCAATATTATACGGCTACAAACGACAAGCGGGTGATAAACTGCCTGAGCAGGTACTTTAAGTATCAATATAATAGCCTTAACGGCTGTCCGCTTGCGAAATGGACAGAATGGGCAGAGGCGCGCGGTGGAGACAACCTGATGTCAGTCTATTGGTTGTATAACCTGACAGGCGAGAAATTTCTGTTAGAGCTTGGCGATACCATTTACAAGCAAACTACACCCTGGACAGACCTGCTGGGTAAACGCAACTGGGTAATGCAGGCCGCCGCCAACCAGACAGACGAAAAATGGATGACCAGGCACGCAGTTAACGTGGGCATGGGCATTAAGCTGCCAGCTATTTATTATCAGGCTACAAAGAATCCTGATTTACTTAAAAGTCTGAAAACCGGCTGGACAGACATCATGACGCTGCACGGCTTGCCAAATGGTATGTATTCGGGCGATGAAGATTTACATGGCAACGATCCCACCCAGGGCATAGAACTTTGCTCTATTGTTGAAACCATGTTTTCAATGGAACAAATGATTTCAGTAACCGGCGACCCACATTACATGGATGCCCTTGAACGTATGACCTATAACGCCTTGCCTACGCAAACTACCGACGACTTTAATTCGCGCCAATACTTCCAAATAGCCAATCAGGTACAGGTAAGTCGTGGGGTTTTTGATTTCTCATTGCCTTTCTGGCGTGGTATGTGCAATGTATTTGGTCCTTATGCGGGCTACACCTGTTGTACTGCTAATATGCACCAGGGTTGGACAAAATTTACGTCGCACCTGTGGTATGCCACCCCAGACAAAGGGCTGGCCGCCTTGCTTTTTGCTCCTAACACCATAACAGCCAAAGTAGGCGACGGCACCCAAATAAGCATAGCTGAAGAAACCGGTTATCCGTTTGAAGACCAAATCAATTTTACAATCAGTACACCCAAAGCGGTTGATTTTCCATTAGAAATTCGCATTCCTGTTTGGTGCAAGGAAGCCGTATTGATACTCAATGGTGAAAAACTGAAAACCGAACAAGGTGGAAATATAGCAAGAATTAAACGTGTATGGAAAAACGGAGACAAACTTACCCTGCAATTACCAATGGAAGTTAAAACAACCAGTTGGGCAAAAAACTCAAAGGCCATTGAACGAGGGCCGCTGGTTTATGCACTTAAAATTGAAGAAAGCTGGTCGCAGAAAGAAATAAAAGAAGAAGGCACTTATTATGAAATTCAGCCCAAAAGCGACTGGAATTACGGTTTGCCCCTCTCTATTATTCAAAAACCTGTAGAAAATACAAGCGTTGTGGTAAAGCCGCCAACAGATGCCTTTGTCTGGAACAGCGCCAATGCCCCTGTTGAAATAAAAGCAAAAGGTAAAAAGATACCTGCATGGCAATTAGTAGAAGGCGTTGCCCGGCAACCGGTTACCCCGCGCGACGGTATTTATCTGGGTGAAGTAGATAAAAAAGAAGAAACCATTACGCTTATTCCTTATGGTTGTAGTAAGTTAAGAATTGTGGCTTTCCCGGTTGTTAAATAAAGCATTTACAGATACCCATACATCACCTTTACAGACCTGAAAATTTGTAAAGGTGATTTTTTTTTAATTCCTGACGCAACGAAAATACACTTTCTTTCGTAAAGCATTTTAATTTAAATATTTTTTAATAAAATTGTATTTGTAAAAGTTTCTTTCACTTTCAAGCGGAGAAGTTTTACTGAGTAATTGTATTGAGATGAATAACGCTTCTAACCTACCTGGAAAGAACCTATAGCCAACTTACTGAAAATGCGAAGAATTAATTCTATTGACTTCACGCGGGGTCTTGTTATGATTATTATGGCATTAGACCATACCCGGGACCTGCTTCACATAGGGACAGACCCTACCGACTTGTCTGTTACTACTCCTCTCTTATTTTTTACTCGCTGGATAACCCATCTTTGCGCGCCAACCTTTGTGTTTTTATCTGGTGTATCTGCTTATTTGTCATTTCAAAACTCTGAATTGAAAGAAAACCAGAAGTTTCTTGTTAGCAGAGGCCTTTGGCTGGTTTTGCTTGAGTTTACGATAGTCGGGCTAGGTATATGGTTTGACCTGAAGTTCCGAACGCTGTTCTTTCAGGTTATCGGCGCAATTGGCATTGGCTTTATTCTTCTGGCACCCCTGATTCGTTTAAGTTCAAAAACCATTCTGATTATTGGTTTAGCAATTATCTTCCTGCATAATCTATTAGGCTTATTGCCATTTAACCAGCCACCCTATTCTTACCTGGCACCTTTATTTACGTTTTCTGTTTTTCAGTTGTCAGATACCCACGTATTTGCAATTAGTTATCCTCCAATACCGTGGTTTGGTATAATGCTGCTGGGTTATGGCTTTGGTGGAACCGTTTTCAGCTTATCGCCCCGTAAACGGAAAACCCTGCTGTATAAGTTGGGCTGGCTTTCGCTGCTCTTGTTTGTTGTGTTGAGATACATAAATATTTACGGAGACCCTATACCCTGGAAAATTGACCGTGACCCGGTTTTAGTGATTATGTCGTTCCTCAATGTAACCAAATATCCGCCTTCTCTTTTATATACTTTAGTAACACTGGGTATTTGTTTCATTATCTTATCAGTGAGTGCCAATAAGCATGGCAAATTCATTAAGATAGTGTCCACTTATGGTAAAGTACCACTGTTTTATTACTTAATCCACTGGTACATTATTCATACAGCAATGTTAGTGATGCTGTTTTTTCAGGGTTTTGAGTTCAAAGACCTTGTTTTCGGTTCGTTTCAGTTTGGAAAACCCAAAGCCCCTTCAGGTCTTGAAATCTGGTACATATACCCTATCTGGCTTGGTATTGTTGCGTTGCTGTATCCGATGTGTAAGTGGTATGCCAGCTACAAGGCAGAGCATAAAGAAAACAAGTGGTTAAGATATCTATGATTTTATAATTGAGGCCCGGTTTTCGGGCCTTTTTTAATTCAATACCCTGATGCCGTAGCTTTCATAGCGCTTCATTAGTTCTGCATCTGCCTCTTTATCGGTTATCAGATACTGCGCCATAGTTAATGGTGCAAACGGCAAGTACTTATCTTTTTCTAATTTGGTAGAATCGCACAAAAGAAAAGTTTCCCGGCTGTATCTGGCCAGGGTTGTTGATATTTCTGCTTCTTTCTCGCTGGAAGCGCTCAGCCCTGTGGCTATAGAAATACCGTCTACGCCTATAAATGCCTTATCGGCCCGGTATCTTGCAAAATGCTCAATTGCAACAGTGCCGTGGCTTGCCTGCCGTTCCATATCAATTTCACCACCCGCAAAATTCAAACTTACTGCCGAATTGAGCAGTGCATTAACAACAGGTATAGAATTAGTAACAACCTTTATATTCATGTTTCTGATAAACGGACATAACCTGTAAACAGTACTGCCGCAGTCAAGAAACACCACGTCTCCTTCTTGTATAAATGAAGCCGCTATCTGGCAGATATGGTCTTTCTGTTCGCTTCTCGTGGCCGATTTATTAATAAAGCTTACCGGGTCTTTGGCCAGACTAATTTTCATAGCCCCGCCGTGTGTACGGTAGATTAACCCTTTTTCGGCAAGTGCGGCCAGATCACGGCGAACTGTTATTTCTGAGGTATTCAAAAGAACAGCCAGCTCTTTTACATCAGCAGAGCCAGATTCTTCCACTTTTTCTAAAATAATGTGTTTTCGTTCTTGAAAATTCATACTTAATTTTTACATTTGTTCAAAAGTAATCAAAATAAAACACAAACAATCAAAATGAATCCTAAAGTTAGAAATCTGAGTACCGAGGTCTTGTCAGATAACTGGTATATTCTTCGCAAAGTAACATTTGAATGGCAAAAGAAAAACGGAGAATGGCAAAAACAAAGCCGCGAAGCCTACGACAGAGGTAATGGCGCAACAATTTTGCTTTATAACAACAACAGCAAAACGGTCATACTTACGCGGCAGTTCAGGATACCTACCTACGTAAACGGAAACGAGAGCGGTATGCTTATTGAAGCATGTGCAGGCTTGTTAGACAAAGATAATCCGGAAGATTGCATTAAACGCGAAACAGAAGAAGAAACAGGATACCACATTAACCAGGTACAAAAAGTATTTGAGGCCTATATGTCGCCGGGGTCTGTAACTGAAATCCTTTATTTTTTTGTGGCCGAATACACCAAAGACCAGAAAGTAACCGAAGGTGGCGGGGTAACCGATGAAGAAGACATTGACGTGCTGGAACTAGACTTTAGCAAGGCAATGAAAATGGTGCAGAACGGTGAAATTAAGGACGGCAAAACCATTATGCTTCTACAATATGCGCAAATCAACCAATTAATAAAGTATAATTGATAATCGCTAAAACTCAATTTTGTTTATTTCGAGGTTATTCATACACTTAAAGTGGCCTTTAGGGCATTTACTATACCCTATTTTTGAGCAGGGTCTGCATGGCAGGCCCTTGTTTTCAATAATACTGAATTGTGTCTGATACGGATACATACCAAATTCAGGTACTGTATTGCCCCAGATAGAAACTATTCTTTTCTTTAGTGCCGATGCTATATGCATAAGGCCGGTATCATGGCTTATTACGTATTCAGCCTGCTGCAATATAGAGGCCGACTGGTTTAGATTATATTTACCGCAGGCGTTATAGACCTTGTTACCCATTGCATTGGCTATTATGTCGCCGTTGGGTTCATCTTCTTTACCACCCAGCAGCACAATTTTTTTATCAATTTTACTGCACAATTCAATAATTTTTTCGGTAGGTAGTTTTTTTGTAAAATGCTGCCCGCCTATGGCATAGGCAACAAATGAAGGCGTATCACCAATAACCTGAGATAGATTTACTTTATGTTGTTCGGGTATAAAGTAATCAAGCCCTTTGTTGTCGTTTATTACACCCAGGCTTTCAACGGTTTTCAGGTTTCGGTCTACAATATGCACATTTGGCATACGGTTGATTTTTAGATTAACCAGCAGCCATTTTTCAAAATTCAGCTTGTTATAGCCAAACGAAGGTTTTCCTAACCGAAACTTGATAACCGATGTACGCAGGTTATTATGCAGGTCTATTACATAATGGTAGTTCTCTGCTTTCAGGGTTTCCACAAAATTATTCAGCGGGCCATCTAGCAGAAAATACTTATCTATATACGGATTATTCTCAACCAGCACCTTAAATTGCTTTTTGGTAGCAAAATGTACCTCAGCATTGGGGTATTGCAGTTTCAGGCACCGCACAACGGGTGTGGTGAGTATAATGTCTCCGATGGAAGAAAACCGTAAGATTAAAAACTTAGTTTTCACTCTTTATAATTTAAATCAATGTATTGGCCGTTTACTTTTTTGTATTTCCAGCGTTTATGAGACCACATCCAGGGCGATGGGTCCGCCTTTATATCCCGCTCCAGCTTTTGCGCGTGTGCTGCAATAATATCACCTTTGGGCAATGTGTTGGGGGCATCGCTGATCATATCAAAAACAGCCTTGTATTGGCCTCTGCCTACTCTTTTTATACAGCCATAAACCACCGGAATGTTGAATCGACGCGCAAATATTTCTGTACCAATAAAAAATGAAGTTTCCTGATTCAGAAACATCGTCCAGAATGCTCTGTCTGGCGGAGCAGACTGGTCATTGGCAAGCAGCAGAAGAAAAGGGTCTTTTTCTGCTTTTGTGATTTTTTTTGACGCTTCTTCCATCGAAATCATTTCAACCCCGTATTTCGACCTGAAATCAAGAAACATCCGGTCAAAATAAGTGTTGTGCTGTACTCTGTAAACCGTTTTTATTTTAAACGGAAGCAGAAATGGCAACACCTGGTTTACCCACTCATGGTTGCCGTAATGACCCGTTGAAACGATGCAATTTTGCCCGTTTTTATAGAGCTCCAATACTACTTCCGGGTTTTCAATACTTACTCTTTTCAGCAGCGCCTCTTTTGATATAGTAAGGCACTTGAACATCTCCAGAAAAAAATCAACAATATACTGATAGAAGTCTTTTTCAATTGCCAACAATTCAGCTTCACTTTTCTCAGGAAAACTGTTTTTCAGGTTCGTTCTTACTACTTTTTTCCGGTAACCAATTACATAATAGATTATCAGGTAGCAAAAATCAGAAAGCAGATACAACAGCGGAAAAGGTAAAACCGAAATAAAGTATAGAAAAGGTAACGAAATATAATAACCAACTGCCTGCATTAGTTCTGATTAAAATTTGACAAAAAATTCCTGTATTCTTCAATTGTGTCAAGGTCAAATTTACCTTGCGGAAAATCTATGTTAGCGGTTTTATCCTGATGCGCCATTATCACTTTTTTGGCTCCGGTGTCTCCTTTCAGCTCAAGTAAATCGTTAAACATATTTCTTTTAAAAAGAACAGGTATCCCCAGCTGCCCATCATAATGGCAAGCCACTATGTCTGGGGTTTCGTTTGTGGTGCTCATGTTTTCCTGTGCTTTCTTAATCAGGTGTTCTATCAGCTCAACAGATACGTAAGGCATATCTACTGTAAGAAAAATAACGGCTTCCAGGTCTTTAAATGTCATGTAGGCACCAACCAGCCCCATCTTTAGCGAACTGGCCATGCCATCCTGCCAGTTTGGGTTATCAATCAGGGTAACAGGCATACGCTCCAGTTCTTTACGCACCAACGCTTTATTAGCCCCCAGCACTACCACAATCGGATAACAGGGTGTATCCATGGCCATTTCTGCTACACGCTTCATAAGCGATTGCCCCTCAACATGCAACAATTGTTTTGGGGCGCCCATGCGGGTAGACCCCCCTGCTGCTAAAATAACTATACTTACGTTCATTTACTCTACTTAAAGTGACTAACAAGCACTGTTTTAGATTATATAACCCCAGAGCCTCTGCACGGTTTACACACCCAACTATTAGGTGCTGCAACCGGTACATGAAAGCAACCATTATGGTGGTTATAAAATTTACTTAAATTAAAAATTTTCAATATCAATGGGCTTCCAGCCAGTTGCTGCCAACACCCATACCGGTTTCCATCTTTACTGGTAACGGAATTGCCGTACACATGAGTTCATCTACCTTCTGTTTCAGGTAATCTACCTCACTTTTAAGGGCATCAAAAACCAACTCATCGTGTACCTGTAATATCATTTTCGACTGCAACTTTTCTTTTTTCATAAAGTCATGAATATTAATCATGGCAACCTTTATCATATCTGCTGCTGAACCTTGAATGGGCGCGTTAATGGCGTTTCGCTCAGCAAAGCCCCTGTCTACCTGATTCTGAGAATTAATATCTCTCAGATACCTGCGTCGGCCCATAATGGTTTCAACATATTTGGTTTCGCGGGCTTTATTGATGGCATTATCCATAAAGGTTTTAATCTTCGGAAACTCAACCCAGTAGGCATCAATTATGTCTTTGGCTTCACCTCTCGGAATCCCCAGGCGCTGTGCTAATCCAAAGGCCGAAATACCATAAATAATACCGAAGTTTACCATTTTGGCTTTCCGGCGCATATCAGAGGTTACCTGGTCTAAAGCTACCTTAAACACTTTTGAAGCCGTAGTTGAGTGAATATCAATACCCTGGTTGAAGGCATTAAGCATACTGTCGTCTTCACTGAATGCAGCCATGATACGCAATTCAATCTGCGAGTAATCGGCAGAAAGTATCACATGGTTTTCGTCTCTTGGTATAAATGCCTTTCTGATTTCACGGCCACGCACCGTGCGAATCGGTATATTCTGCAAGTTCGGGTTAGTTGAACTCAAACGACCCGTAGCAGCTACAGCCTGATTATAGGAAGTATGTATTCTTCCCGTTTTCTTCGATATCAGTGCAGGAAGGGCATCAACATAAGTACTTTTCAGCTTGACCAACTCACGGAAATCCAATATCTTTCTTACAATTTCATGTTCGCTTTCCAGCTTAGACAGCACGTCTTCACCGGTTGCATATTGCCCTGTTTTGGTTTTCTTGGCGTTTTTGTCCAGTTTCAGTTTTTCAAACAGAATCTCGCCTAATTGTTTCGGCGACGCCACATTAAATTCTCCACCGGCCAGCTTAAAAATATTCCCCTGAATTTCCTGAATATCAGTATCAAGCACGCGCGACATTTCGTGCAGTGTCTCCATGCTTACCCTCACCCCTGCCATTTCCATATCGGCCAAAACCGTTACCAGAGGCATTTCAACATTGGCCATTAGTTTTTCCTGCTGCTGGCTCGTATTCAGCCTTGGCGCTAATACCTGTTTCAGTTGCAAGGTTACATCTGCATCTTCCGCGGCATATTCTTTTATTTTCTCTGGTTCGGCCTGGCGCATAGATAGCTGCGTCTTGCCTTTTTTACCAATCAGGGTTTCAATAGAAACCGGTTCATAGTTCAGATAAACATTGGCCAGGTAATCCATACCATGCCTTTGCTCTGGCTCAATAATATAATGGGCCAGCATGGTATCATACAGTTTGCCTTTTACTTCAATGCCATAATTTTGCAGAATCATCAAATCATACTTAATGTTCTGGCCAATTTTCATAATGGCTTCGTTCTCAAAAACCTCTTTAAATTCCTGTACAATGGCTAATGCCTTTTCCTGATTTTCAGGCATAGGTATATAATAGGCCTCTCCTTTTCTGTAGGCAAAAGACATACCTACTATTTCGGCATCAATGGCATCTACCGAGGTAGTTTCAGTATCAAAACAGAATTCATCCTGCTGCGATAAATAATAAATGAGGCTTTTACGGAGTTCTGGCGTATCAATCAGATAATAATCATGTACAACTGTTTCAATGGTATCTTTATTAGAAGCGTAATGCGCCGCAAAGCCCTCTTCATGCTCTTCCGGAAAAAGATTTCCGGCCGGCGCCGACTCAAACAAAGATATCTGCTCACCTGACTTGGCGCCTATAGCCGATTTTTTGCCGGCATCTGCACTGCCTGTGGCTTTGGGTGCTGGTGCTGCTCCAGGTTCGTCTGGCAAAAGCCGCTTTCTTAAGGTTCTGAACTCAAGCTCATCAAGCAACGGCGAAAGTAACTCTACGTGAGGCGGCATAATTTTCAGCCTGTCGGCCTCAAACTCTATGGGTACGTTCAGTTCTATTTTAGCCAGTTCTTTAGAAAGCAAGGCTATTTCCTTATTATTCCTTACCGATTCACCCAGTTTTCCTGTCAGCCGGTCGCTATTAGCAAGCAGGTTCTCAATAGTGCCGTATTCTGCTACCAGTTTGGCGGCGGTTTTTTCGCCAACTCCAGGCACGCCGGGTATGTTATCAACGGCATCGCCCATCAGGCCAAGTATATCCACCACCTGGTCTACATTTTTTATGTTCCAGCGGGTGCATACCTCATTGGGCCCCATTATCTCAACATCCTTACCCAGAATAGCAGGCTTATACAAGTAAATATGTTCTTCTACCAACTGCCCGTAGTCTTTGTCGGGCGTCATCATGTAAACCTCAAAACCATCTCTTGCTGCTTTTTTGGCTAACGTACCAATAATATCGTCAGCTTCGTAGCCTGGCAACATCAGGGTGGGTATATCCATCGCTTCTACCAGTTTTTTTACGTAAGGTATGGCTACGGTAATATCTTCGGGTTGTTCCTGCCGGTTAGCTTTGTACTCAGGGTACATTGTATTTCTGAAAGTGCCACCGGGCAAATCAAAAGCCACGCCTATATGTGTAGGTTTTTCTTTCTGAATCACCTCCAGCAACGAATTGGCAAAGCCAAAAACACAGCTGGTGTTCAGTCCCCTAGAGGTAATTCTTGGTGCTTTCAGAAATGCAAAATGGGCCCTGTAAATAAGGGCCATCGCATCAAGAAGAAATAGTTTTTTGTCCGGCATTACTTAAATTGTCTAAAAAATTGTTGCAAAAACCTTTTCTAAGTCAGATTTTTGTCGAAAATAGAAATAAGGTTCAAATATTCGTCTTTTTTATAAATATGTCTCAACTATGAAGAAATCTTTTTTGACTGGAATTTTAATCATAGTTTATTTAGGAGTATTTGGGCAACAAAAACCAACTGCCAAATCCACAACAACTGGCAAGCAAGTACCGGCCGCTAAAAAAGCTAATCCTCCTAAAACAACTGCAAATGTAAAGCCTGCAACTGTAAATACACAACAGGAAGAAGAAATTGAAGAAATTGACGACGCATCGGCCGCAGATTCGGCAAATGTAGGTTCAACTTTCAGAAAGAAGGAGCCTCAACGTAAATACAATTACGAGACCTCTGACCTGATGGTGCATTGGCATGAGCTCATTTTTGATTTAATTGAACAAACCCAGGGCTACAGCCCCAATGTAGCCGCACGAAACACCGCTTACATTAATATTGCGGCTTACGAGGCAATTTTACCAGCCTACACCGACAATTTTTCGTTATCGGGTCAGTTACAGGATTTCAAAAAGCCCGACAGCCTCTTTATAGACAGCACCGATTTCAACGCCCCTCTGGCTGCCTCAACAGCCATGTTTACCATGGTCGACAAAATGTTTGTGTCGTCTCCGTTTATCTGGATGGAAAAAGTCTATGCCCTTAAAGATTCAATCAATAGTTATTTTTCAAAAAAATTACCAACCGAAACTGTTGAGAAATCGCAAAAATATGGTGTAAAAATAGCCAACTGGGTTTATAATTATTCCATGACAGACGGTGGGCATAATACCTTTATGCGCACTTATGACATGAACTATAAATTGCCTGTTTGTACCTCATGTTTTGAAATAAACCGCGTGGCCGACCTCGAAAACACAGGGCCGCTGCATCCGTATTGGGGGAAAAACCGCACTTTTCTGCTTGAAAACCAGAATGGCGTTGATATAAAGCCAAAGGTTGAGTTTTCTATTTACCCCAGCTCTCAGTTCTATAAGATGGCTATGGAAGTCTACAATATTTCAAAAGAAGTAAAACCCAACAGTAAGAAACTGCAGATTGCCAATTTCTGGGACGACGCCGCAGCATTTACTTACTCGGCACCCGGGCACTCCATTTCTATTCTTACACAGGTATTGAAACAAAATCCGAAAAGCCTTGATGTAGCCGCCGAGCTTTACAGTAATCTGACAATTGGCCTGAATGATACTTTTATTGCCTGCTGGAAAACCAAATACGAGCAGAATTTTATCAGGCCTATTGCGTATATTAAACGCTATATTGACAGCAAGTGGGAACCAGCCCTGCTTACCCCGCCATTCCCGGAGTTTCCGTCGGGGCATTCTGCGCAATCGGCAACGATGGCTACCATCCTTACCGAAAAAATGGGCGACAACCAGAATTTTATTGATTACTCAAAATATTTTGTAGGTGCGCCCCGCAAATTCAGTTCTTTCTGGGAAGCAGCCAACGAATGCAGTATATCAAGGGTTTATGGGGGTATCCATTTCAGAGATGGTATAGAACAGGGTGCGGCAATGGGGAAAATGATTGGTAAAAATACATTGCGTCTTCAATATAAAAAGTAGGTATGTGTTTTTAAGAGACTCGGTCTAAAATTTATTGATAAACTCAAAACTAAAAACCAAATTGATATGAAAAAAACAGGTGTATATTTACTATTCGTGATGCTACTTGGCAATGTGGCATTGGCGCAGAACTTCACGTTAAAAAGCAATGACCTTGGTGGGCAAGCCACCATCAAAGAGTTTTATAATAGTTTTGGTTGTTCCGGTCAGAACATCTCTCCTCAATTATCCTGGACAGGTATTCCCAAAGGCACTCAAAGTTTTGCGGTTACCATGTATGATAAGGATGCCCCGACAGGCAGTGGTTTCTGGCATTGGGTGATATTCAATATTCCGGCAAACGTTACGGAACTGAAGGCCGGTGCGGGCGATATAAACAAATTTATTGCTCCAAAAGAGGCTATCCAGAGCATTACTGATTATGGTACAAACGGATACGGCGGCCCATGCCCTCCTCCGGGTGCCCCGCACCAATACCTCATTACAGTTTATGCTTTGAAAACAAAGCTTGATTTAGATAAAAATGCAAGCCCGGCCATAGTAGGTTTTAACCTTCATGCCAATGCTTTAGCTATAGCCTCTATTGTGATGTACGGGCAACGTTTTAAGTATGGGCAATAGTTGAACCTTAAAGGAGATTTTCTTTAGCCCCATCCCTTTAGAAGGGAAGGGGCATATTTAGGTTTCATGGAATATCCATATACTTATGGGTTTGCAGGCTCACTCTCCATTTGGGGTTTGCTTTTACATAATCAATAATCAGCGGTAGCATTTCCTGGTGCCTGCTCCATTCAGGTTGTAATAGCAAAATACAGTTTTCATTCATCAATGCCGCGTATTTCTCTGCAAAGGCAAAATCACTCTTGTTGTAAACGATTACTTTCAGTTCATTGGCCTGCTTATAGATGCTTTCATGTGGTGTTTTAAATTTCTTGGGCGAGAAACACACCCAGTCCCAATGCCCGCTCATTTCATATACGCCAGACGTTTCAATATTGGTTTTAAAACCGGCTTTTTGCAGTGAAGCCGTTAATTCATCAAGGTTATACATCAATGGTTCGCCACCTGTAATTACTGCCATTCTGCCTGTATAGGCCAAAGCGCCCTCAACAATTTCATCCACAGTAAATTGCGGATGAATGGAGGCATCCCACGACTCCTTCACATCGCACCATACACAGCCAACATCACAACCGCCTAAACGTATAAAATAGGCAGCTTTTCCCGCATGGTATCCTTCTCCCTGAAGGGTATAAAAAGATTCCATCACCGGCAGTTTAATTAATTCTGAAACCATTCAAGTATTTTTTTTGCAAAATTATCAATAATCCGGCATTAATGCGCAATCATGGCCGCAGCTTGCTTACAATCTTGATTTTTTAGAACAATGCATCATTAAATCACAAATTAAGGGTGTGTTTTTGGTATTTATCAGTCTATATCAGCGATTTTTCAATTTCTGATAAATTTTTCAACCTTTCTTACATAAAACTCGTTATATTCATGGTTAGATTTGCGTCAAAAAACAGAACATAAATAGATGTCTGAGTCTGAAAAAAAATATTGTGATTCGTTAACCGAATACACCCGTAGAAAAACCGTACAGGTAAAAATAGGTGATTTATGGCTGGGGTCTGACTACCCGATCAGGGTGCAGTCAATGACCACCATTGACACCATGGACACAACAGGGTCGGTAGAACAGTCAATCAGAATGATTGAAAGCGGTTGCGAGCTGATTAGAATTACTGCACCCAGCGTAAAAGAAGCACAGAATCTTGAAAATATTAAAAATGAGCTGCGCCGCAGGGGTTATAATACTCCTTTGGTGGCTGATATCCATTTTACACCCAATGCAGCCGAACTGGCCGCAAGAATTGTTGAAAAAGTAAGAATAAACCCGGGCAACTACGCTGATAAAAAGCGCTTTGAGTTTATTGAGTATACCGAAGAAAATTATCAGGCCGAACTGGAGCGAATCAGAGACCGTTTTCTGCCCTTAATAAAAATATGTAAAGAGTATGGCACGGCCATGCGTATTGGCACCAATCATGGCTCACTATCTGACAGGATTTTGAGCCGCTATGGTGATACCCCACTCGGAATGGTTGAATCTGCTCTGGAGTTTCTCAGAATCTGCGAAGACGAAAATTATTTCAATATCGTTATTTCGATGAAATCGTCTAACCCGCAGGTAATGGTTGAAGCCTACCGGCTGCTGGTGCAAAGGCTTGCCGCCGAAAACCTGAAACCTTATCCGTTACACCTGGGTGTTACAGAAGCCGGTGAAGGCGAAGACGGCCGAATCAAGTCGGCAATGGGAATTGGTACCTTATTGGAAGACGGCCTGGGCGACACCGTGCGTGTAAGTTTAACAGAAGACCCTGAGTTTGAAGCGCCGGTAGCACGTGCATTGGTAGACCGCTATGCCCATAGAAATGAAAAAGCGCAGCCCATAGCCCCAATCAATACTATACCTGTTAATCCTTACCAGTACCAAAGACGCGAAACACTCGAGGTTGGCAATTTCGGAGGGTTGAATGTGCCGAGAGTAATTGCTGATTTCTCTGGTACAATTGTTGAAAAGCACGAAGATTTAAAGCCAATAGGGCATTTTTATTTACCCTTGCCTGATAAATGGCGCATGAATGATATAGGTGCCGATTATATTTTTAGCGGCAAAACGCCTATTCCGTTTATGCTACCCAATGGCCTGAAAGAGATTCTGGATGCCGAAGCATGGAAGTTGCATGAAGACAAAGTCAATAAGTTTCCTTATTTTGATAGCGCCAGTCTTGCTGATGCCATTGCCGCGAACCAAATGCACCAGGCTATCAATTTTGTAAAAGTAACTCTGACCGATTTGTCACCAGCTTTTGCAGAAATAATAAAACAGCACCCTACTCTGGTGTTGGTGGTTGAAACAGCCAATGAGGCGGCCATGCCAGAACTACGTAAGATATACTTTGAATTACTGAATGCCGGAATCAAAAACCCGGTTGTTTTGAAACGCAATTACAAAGGCCTGGCAGAAGTAGATGCCCAGTTATATGCCGCTACCGATTGCGGCGGGCTTTTGGTTGACGGCTTCGGTGATGGCATTCTTTTATCGTTCGATAACCCTGCTGCTGCCAATAGCACATCGTTTGGTATTCTGCAGGCGGCGCGCACACGGATGAGCAAAACAGAGTACATCAGTTGCCCGTCGTGCGGTCGTACCCTGTTTGATTTGCAGGAAACCACCGCCTTAATACGCAAACATACCGACCACCTGAAAGGCGTTAAAATTGGCATTATGGGTTGTATTGTAAACGGGCCCGGAGAAATGGCCGACGCCGATTATGGCTATGTAGGCATAGGCAAAGACAAAATTGCGCTGTATCGCGGGCAAAACGTGGTGAAGAAGTCGGTACATGCCGACAACGCAGTCAATGAATTAATAGAACTAATTAAAGAAGATGGTCGCTGGTTAGAGCCTGAAGTATTAGAAATGGAGCTGCTGAACGACTGACAATTATAGAACCATGATGAATAAAATCAAACATTATCTGGCTATCGGGCCTGTATTTGCTTACTTTCTAAGGGTTTTCCGTAAAGACAAGGAAGGCAAATATCCGCATAGCTTCAATTTGAAAATGATGCACGGAATCAACAAAATTTCCATCATCATCTTTCTTTTCTGTCTGGTGGTAATGGTTACCCGTTGCGCAACACGTTAAACCCTGTGTTATGAATCTTGATTCGTTCAGAGAATTTTGTCTGGCAAAAAAAGGAGTTACTGAAGAAACACCCTTCGGGCCTGATGCGCTGGTATTTAAAGTAATGGGCAAAATGTTTGCCTTGGTTGGTATTGACAACCATCCGCTGGTTATCAGCCTCAAAAATACACCTGAAAAGAATGAAGAGCTCAGGGCAGAATATGACGGCATTACAGGGGCGTTTCACATGAATAAAAAACATTGGAACAGCGTAATAGCAGATTCACGTATAAAAGACCCGGTTGTGAAAGAACTGATAACGGAGTCATACGACCTGGTTGTTAAAAGTTTACCCAAAAAAACGCAGGAAGAACTCAAAAAAGAATAATCTCATGGAGGCTTTGCTGATTGGCATACCGTTTATGATATTTATCTATCTGAGAATCAGACTAGGTCAGGATGTTACGCCCCAGGAGTATGACGAAATCCTGTTCAAAGAAGGCGTAGTGTATTACAATAATGCCGACTATCTGGCGGCTTTCAGGTACTTCAACCTTGCGGTGCTCAACTATCCCAAATCTTCAACTGCTTATTTATTCAGAGGCAAATGTCATTATTATTTTGAGAACTGGGAAGCCGCTCTGGCCGACTTTGAAAAATCTATACGGATAGATAATGCACTGGCCGAAACTTTCCGTTGGAAAGCCCTGTGCCATTATCATCTTGAAGACTATAAAATGTCGCTTTTTGAACTTAAACGCGCTTCAAGAATGTATCTGGATAAAAACCCGGAAGTAATGAGAATGATTGGCGAGCTGGAGTTCAGAACAGCAGATTTTGAAAGTGCAGAAAAAAGTTTTAAAATAGCTGCCCGGTTGGGTGATAACCAATCTACTCAATTGTTAAAAACGCTTTTTTTTGAACATAGTAAAAAAGCATCAAGTTGAATCAAAGAAATGAATGAAAATCAGTATCTGTTTGTGTATGGTACTCTTTTGAGCGAGTACGGAAACATTGAATCGCACGATTGGATAAATCAGTATGCCGAACCTTTGGGTAAGGCAGCAATGGAGGGCAAAATGTATATGGTAGACTACTACCCGGGTATAATACCTTGCCCCAGCGGAGAAAAATACTTTGTAAAAGGAGAACTCTACCAATTGAAAGAACCTGACAAGCTGTTTTCTCTCTTAGACAAATACGAAGAGTACTACCCGATGGACCCTGACCACTCTGAATACGTAAGAAAAAAAGCCAGGGTAATACTGAAAAGCAATCAGCAGGAATACGAAGCCTGGGTGTATTATTTCAATCAGTCGGTTGAAGACCTTGAATTTATGCCCAAGGGAGATTTCATAAACGAATACCATAAATAGCGGCTGAATTACCGGCTCACAAAAACACAAAGTTGGCAGATAAACCCTGCCAACTTTTTTTGTATTTTTTCAACAATAACTATTATAAAAACACTTATTTTACTAAATAAGGCAACCTTTGGCAGAGCGGCTGCGTTTTATCTTATAGATTAGTGAATTCACCAAGATATGAAATGAAAAGACTTTACTTGTTGGTCTTATACCTTGCATCCACCATTGCTGCTGCTCAAAATTCTTACACTATTAAAGGCAAAGTAACAGACTTTGTTACGCATGACCCTGTACCGTTTGCCTCTATCAGCTTAAAAAATACCACCATCGGCAAAAACACCGATTTTGAAGGTAATTTTGTTCTCATACTTCCGGCACTCAATTCAGACTCCCTGCTTGTAAGCTGTATGGGCTATGCCAGTAAAACCGTTTTTATACGGCGCGACTCGCTATCCCAAACGGTCAATATCCAATTAAAACCAACCGAGATTCTGTTGCATGAAATCACCGTTCATGCCGGAGAAAACCCCGCCTGGGCTATTATCAGGAAGGCAGTAGCTGCCAAATCTGAAAACAATTTCAAGAAATTAAGCGCCTTTGATTACAAAAGCTATAATAAAATTGAGGTTGATATCAATAACATTACAGATAAGCTCAGAAAAAGAAAACTGGCGCAAAAAGTAAACAAAGCCATTGAAGAGCTGGGTACACTAACCGACGACGAAGGTAAGGCCCTGGTGCCTACGTTTATATCTGAATCGGTATCGCATTATTATTTCAGAAACGACCCCCGGTTATCGAAGGAAATAATAGAAAAGACCAACATTAAAGGCATTGGCGTTACTGATGGCAGCCTTACGTCGCAGTTGATAGGTTCTACATTTCAGCAATATAATTTTTATGTCAATCAGGTTGATATCCTGAACAAAACTTTTGCCTCTCCTATTGCAGACGACTGGCGCCTGGTATATGATTATTACCTGGCAGACAGCACCTACCTGGGCGACGATTTCTGCTACCGCATTGAGTTTACACCCAAAAGAAAGCAGGATTTAGCCTTTGCTGGCACCATGTGGATACATAAAGGCACCTGGGGAATTGTGCAGATAGACGCGGCTATCTCAAAAGATGCCAACCTTAATTTTGTAGAAAGAATTAAAATTCAGCAGGAACTTGAACCCGTAGATAATATCTGGATGCCCGTTAAAAACCGTATTCTGGTTGATGTCTCTGAAGTTACCAAAGGTTCAGCCGGGCTTTTGCTCAAGTTTACCAACTATAACGAAGATATTGTTTTAAACCGCCCCAAAGATGTAAAGTTTTATGCAAGTGGTATTGAGATATCGCCAGACTACCGCGAGACCGACAATAAATACTGGCAGTCGGTAAGGCCGGAACCATTTACAAGAGACGAGCAACTGGCCTATACCATGATAGACACCATCAAGACTATACCGGCCATTAAAAACTATACAGAAATAGCCAAGATTCTTACCAGTGGCTATACCCGCTTGTTTACAGGCATTGAGTTGGGCTCATTGGTTTACACAGGCGCCATAAACGATGTTGAAGGCGTGCGCCTCAGGCTGGGTTTAAGAACCAATTATGAGTTCAGCAGAAAATGGGTTCTGGAAGGTTACCTTGCTTATGGCACAAAAGATGAAGAATGGAAAATGAGCGGAGAAGTAACCCGTATATTTTCAAGAAAGCCCTGGACAACCATGAGCATGAAGGTTTCTCATGATATTGAGCAGGTAGGCTTGCGCAAGGAAGACCTGGGGTTGGGCCCTATTTTTTCGGCCTATATGCGTTTCTTCACTTTGAACAGACCGTATTATGAAAACGAAAACAGAATACAGTTTCAGAGAGAAGTATCAAAGGGCGTGTTTACCTCGTTTGGTGTAAGAACCCGCAGTTTCGACCCCCTCTATAATTTTCAGTACAGAAGTTTACCACACATGGGCGACACCTCGCCTCTTACCACGCGCTTTAACACATCAGAGCTGTTGTCTGAAATAACTTTTGCGCGTGACGAACTGGCTGTTATTAACGATAACGAAAGGCTCAGCTTTGGCACGGTTAAGTCTCCTACCATAACCTTTAAATATACACTTGGCGCCAAGAATATTCTGAATAGTGATTTTAATTACCATAACCTGATGGCCAAGTTCAGCCATACGCTTAATCTCGGATATTTTGGTAAGACCTACTACAGAGCAGAGGCAGGGGCCATATTTGGTACCGTTCCTTACCCATTGCTGAAAAGCCATCTCGGTAACGAATCCATTTTTATTGTCAGTAACTCTTTCAACCTCATGAATATCTTTGAGTTTGTCAGTGACCGCTACGCCACCGTTCGATACAATCATGACTTTGAGGGCTTGCTATTTAACCGTTTTCCGCTCATTAAAAAATGGAAATGGAGAACCTTTACCACCGGAAAATTTTTATGGGGTACATTAAGCGATAAAAACTATTCAATTACGCCCCCTAATTCTGATGCCGGCTTCAGGAATTTCTCAGGGCTGGGCAAAGCTCCCTATATTGAATTAGGCTATGGAGTAAGCAATATTTTTAAGTTTTTCAGGGTTGAAGCCATGCACCGCCTTACCTACCTTGACAAGCCGGATGTACAGCGTTTTGGGGTTAAGGTATCCGCCGAAATAACACTTTAAGCATTGTATTCTATTTTCAGGAAATTACCCAAAAGAAAAGGTTTGTTCAATCAATTGCTGAACAAACCTTTTTTTGATTACTTATTAAGCCAGGTATTATCTGATATACAGCAACTCTCTGTATTTTACCAGTGGCCAGTCTTCATCGTCTATCAGTAATTCCAGTTTATCAACATGATATCTGATTTCTTCAAAGAAATTCTTAATGTCATTTCCATAAAGTTTTGCTCTTTCTTCAATGTCGTCTATGGCATTGGCATGTTTGCGTGCTTCTGTCATCTCTTCTACTTTTTTAGATATTTCAGAAACCCGTAACGATATTTCCTTAATGATATTCAATACTGGCTCGGCCTCTTTGTTGAGATCCATATCGCGCAACGCCTTGGCGGTTTGCACCATCTTGCCCTGATAGTTAACAGCCGTAGAAACTACGTGATTCATTGCCAGATCACCGATAAGGCGAGATTCAATCTGAATTTTCTTGATATAATTCTCCAGTTCTATCTCATAGCGGGCATGAATTTCGCGCTCTGTCAGAACGCCGAGTTTTTCAAATACTGCAATAAACTCAGGTTTCAGATAGGCTTTCAGCGCTTCAGGAGCACTGGCAACGTTAGACAAGCCCCTTCTGGCCGCTTCGTCTTTCCACTCGTCAGAATAACCGTTTCCTTCAAACAATATCTTCTTTGACTCCTTAATATATCCTTTCAGAATCTTTACAATTACTTCTTCTTTTTTACCTTCATGCTCGGTCATTTCCGCATCAAAATCCTGGCGGAATTTTATCAGCTGATTAGCCACAATGGTATTTAGTACCATCATCGGCTGGGCTGAGTTGGCAGAACTACCCACAGCGCGGTATTCGAACTTATTACCGGTAAATGCAAACGGCGAAGTACGGTTTCTGTCGGTATTATCAAGCAAAATAGATGGAATACGATTTAAACCCAGTTTAATATACGCGTTTTCACCTTTCTCAATAGAAACTATTTCTTTGTTTTCAATGTCTTCCAGTACCTTAATCATTTCTGAACCAAGGAAGATAGAAACAATGGCCGGAGGCGCCTCATTAGCACCCAGGCGGTGTTCGTTGCCTGCGGTGGCAATACTGGCTCTCAGCAAATCGGCATTGTCGTGCACAGCTTTTATTACATTTATCAGAAACGTTACAAAACGTAAGCTCTCTTTAGGTTTGGTACTTGGGCCTAAAAGGTTTACGCCGGTATCTGTACCCATCGACCAGTTGTTGTGCTTACCGCTACCATTAATACCAGCAAATGGTTTTTCATGAAACAAAACTTCGAAGTGGTGTTTTTTAGCTACTTTACGCATTACGTCCATCAACAGAATGTTGTGGTCGCAGGCAAGATTTACTTCTTCAAAAGTCGGGGCTACTTCAAACTGAGCCGGGGCTACCTCGTTATGACGTGTTCTAACCGGAATACCCAGTTTCAGACACTCAAATTCAAAGTCAACCATAAAGGCATTAACTCTTGGGGCAATACTGCCAAAGTAGTGGTCTTCCAGCTGCTGGCCTTTTGCCGGGGCATGGCCAAAAACAGTTCTACCGGCCATCATCAGGTCAGGTCTGGCATTGAATAAGGCCTTATCCACGAGAAAATACTCCTGTTCTGCGCCTAATGTAGCTGATACTTTCTCAACATGGCGGTCAAAAATAGTGGCTACTTCAGTAGCTGCTTTGTCGAGCACCGATAGAGACTTTAACAACGGTGATTTGGAATCAAGCAGCTCACCTGTGTACGAAACAAAAATAGAAGGTACACAAAGCGTACCTGTGCCGGCGTCGTTGTAAATAATAAATGCCGGAGAGGTTGGGTCCCAGGCGGTATAACCACGCGCCTCAAAAGTGGCCCTGATACCCCCGCTCGGAAACGAAGAGGCATCTGGTTCTTGCTGCACCAATGAGCTGCC
The DNA here is from genome assembly GCF_024138715.1 of Emticicia sp. 21SJ11W-3. Classification (GTDB taxonomy): domain Bacteria; phylum Bacteroidota; class Bacteroidia; order Cytophagales; family Spirosomataceae; genus Emticicia; species Emticicia fluvialis. The sequence continues at coordinate 2,585,935 of NZ_CP092074.1, read as the reverse complement.
TTTGAATTTCTCCAGGGCTTTGCCATCAAAATTAATGTCAAAAAAAGCATCATGTTTTTCGGCAGAGCCACCCGTTAAAGGTTGAAACCAGTGCGTATAGTGTGTGGCTCCTTTTGAAACGGCCCACGATTTCATGGCAGACGCCACCTCGTCAGCTATCTCACGATCAATTCTTTCACCACTCTTAATGGCAGTTGTTACTTTGGTATATGCCTCCGGCGACAACATGGCGCGCATCACGTCATCATTAAAGATATTTGCGCCATAGTATTCTGTTACTTTGCCAGCAGGTATGTCTACTTTAATAGTTTGGCGGGTTTGGGCTTCATCTACCGCCTTAAATCTTAATCTTGCCATTTTTTATTAGTAGTTTTGTTGAGATGTCCTATATTTGGGGTTAAAAATAGAGAAAGTACATCGATTAAAAAAGCATTTATAACTTTTGCTCAATAAGTGATATTTCTTTATTAAAAACAAGTCTGCAAGCCTCAATTATTGGCTGCGCAAACTTTGACCAAAGCTTGAGCTAATTTTACTAAACCGATTCAATGAAAGAAAGATTACAATTTTTACTGATTTACTATGGGTTTTGGGTTATCTTCTTTCTGGTTGCAAGACTAATTTTTTTGGGTTATCATATTGAAGACACCAAACTGCTTACCTTGCAAACTGTATGGGGGATTTTCTGGAACGGTATAAGAATGGATTTTTCAATGGCAGGTTACCTGTCTGTTATTCCTTTTTTGCTGGTGGCATTCTCTAACTTCATTAAAAAAAGCAGGCTCGAAAACTGGATTTTCAGCTATACTTTTATAATGGTTCTTTTTGCCAATCTCATTATTGTAATTGATCTTCAGGTTTTTAATACCTGGGGATACCACCTGGATGCCACCCCTTTGCGGTATCTGAAAACACCGCGCGAAGCCTGGGCATCGGTTAGTTCTTCTCCGCTGTTGCAGTTGTTTTTCAGCTTTCTGATACTGCTAACCGTTGCGTCATTAATTGTTTACAGAATCATAACGCGTAATATTGACAACTGGAATTACATAGACAATCTGCCTTTTATTCCGGTTGCAATTCTTGTTACCGGCTCGCTGATTATACCCATACGCGGCAGCCTGGGGGTATCGCCCATGAACCAGAGTACCGTTTATTTTTCAACTAATAATTTTGCCAATATTGCTGCGGTTAACCCCACCTGGAACTTCTTCAGCTCGCTGGTTAATGGTTCTATAGATAAGGTAAATCCTTATACCTACCTGCCTAAAGAAGAATTGAGCGACAAAATCAAGGAATTATATGTGAGTTCAAAAAAAGGGCAGAAAATTTTAAAACAGGGTATCAAAAAACCGAATGTACTGATTGTAATCTGGGAGAGTTTTACAAAAAAGGCAACCGGACATCAGATTAATGGTCTTGAAGTTACCCCCCGTTTCAATGCCCTGAAAAAAGAAGGCGTTTATTTTTCGAATATTTATGCCAGCGGCGACAGAACAGACAAAGGCATACCGGCTATTTTGAGTGGGTATCCGGCACAGCCAATTGCTTCTATCATTACAGAACCCAACAAATCGGCCAAGTTGCCGGTTTTAAGTAAAGATTTTGAGCAGAACGCCTACGCAACCGATTTTTATTATGGCGGAGAAATTGAATTTGCCAACATTAAGTCTTATCTCTATTCTTCTGATTTTCAGAAGATTGTGAGCAAGCAGGATTTTGATTCAAAATACTGGAACTCTAAATGGGGTGCACATGACGACATCGTTTTTAACAAGTTTCTGGCCGACCATGCTACAGTGAATCAGCCGTTTTTCTCGACCATATTAACGCTGAGCAGCCATGAACCATTTGAAATTCCGATTGCCAACGCCTTTGAGGGTGATGATGAGCAAACAAAATTCATGAATGCGATGTATTATGCTGATCATTCGCTCGGTGACTTTATTGAAACGGCTAAAAAACAGCCCTGGTGGAATAACACCCTGGTTATTATCATAGCCGACCACGGCCACCGGATACCGCCAACTGGCAAAAAAGTTGATGATTTTAAAATACCGATGCTTTGGCTGGGTGGCGCTTTGGCTAAAACGGGCATTGAGGTTTCGTCGGTGGCATCGCAGATAGACATTTCAGCTACTTTGTTGCATCAGGTGGGTTTGAACGCCTATGCCTATAACTGGAGTAAGAATATTTTTGACCCCAAAGCAAGACCATGGGCGTTTTTCTCGTTTAATAATGGGTTTGGGTTTGTGCAACCAAAGAAAAACCTTATTTTCGACAACATCGGTAAGAAAATGATTGAGTCTGACGGAGACATTACCCCTCATGACCTTGAATTAGGCAAAGCGCTTATTCAGCGTACTTTTCAGGATTACCTAGATAAATAGCCATGAGCAAGATAGAAATTCCTGAGCACACCATATTTGTGTGCGACGGTAGTAAATGCGGTAAATACAGCAAAGAAATAAGGAAGGTTTTTAAAGAGAAAATCAAAGAAAACCATCTGAAAGCAGAAGTATTGCTTGTAAAGATGGACTGCTCTGATAATTGCGATTACGCGCCTGTGGTTAGTTTTCAGCCGGAAAACGCCTGGCATGGAGAAGTAACAGAGAAGAAAGCAGAGAAATTTTTTGGTAAATATATATTGGGTGAATAAAACCCGATAGGCTTCATTTCTCTCCGCATCGGCAGTATGACCCCACATAAGGGAGCGAACGCCGTGCGGAGAGATTTTTGTTTTACTACTTCCCGACAGTTGGGGAAGGTCGGGATGGAGCCTTACGAATTAATCTGCACCACCCTACGCATACGTTTGGCAGCCTCTATCATGTTTTTAAGGGCTTCTTCGGTTTCTTGCCAGCCTCTGGTTTTAAGGCCGCAGTCGGGGTTTACCCATAAGTTGCGGGCAGGTATTACTTCCAGGGCCTTATCGAGCAAGGAAACCATTTCTTCAACAGTCGGAATCCTCGGAGAATGTATGTCATAAACCCCCGGCCCTATTTCGTTCGGATATTTAAAGTCTGCAAAGGCCTTTAGTAATTCCATCTGAGAGCGCGACGTCTCAATGGTTATCACATCTGCATCCATAGCTGCAATAGATGAAATGATGTCGTTAAACTCAGAATAACACATGTGCGTATGAATCTGCGTTTCGTCTTTCACCCCGGCTGCGCTCAACCTGAAAGCATTCACGGCCCATTTCAGGTACTCTTCCCATTTCGATTTTCTGAGTGGCAAACCTTCTCTGATAGCCGGCTCATCTATCTGTATCACCTTAATGCCTGCTTTTTCTAAGTCAACTACCTCATCTCTGATGGCCAGTGCAATCTGGAATGCCGTTTGCGAGCGGGGTTGGTCGTCTCTCACAAATGACCATTGCAATATGGTAACCGGCCCTGTAAGCATGCCTTTCATTAAACGCCTGGTTTTTGACTGCGCAAAGGCCGACCAGCGGACTGTCATGGCTTGTGGGCGTTCTATGTCGCCGTAGATGACGGGTGGTTTTACACAGCGGCTACCATAGCTTTGTACCCATCCGTTTTGTGTAAATACGTAGCCCGACAGTTGCTCGCCGAAATATTCAACCATGTCGTTTCTTTCAAACTCTCCATGTACCAGCACATCAATGCCCAGGTCTTCCTGCCAGCTGATTGCTTTTCCAATCTCTTCTTCAATAAGTTTTTCGTAGGTTTCGGGCGATATTTCTCCTTTTTTCAGGCTTACACGTAATTTTCGTATTTCTAAGGTCTGTGGGAATGACCCAATGGTGGTTGTAGGGAAAACCGGCAGGTTCAGAGCCTTCCATTGCAGCTTTTGTCTGCTCTCAAAATTGCTTTTACGGTTAAAATCATGCGCATTCAATTTTCCTAATCGTTCTTTTACGAATGTTTTGTGAATTTTTGCAGACTCCCTGCGTTGTCTGATTGCCTGCTGGTTTTCTGTCAGTGTGTCCAAATACGTATGGGTTGTTTCTGGCCCAGCCAGTTTGGCTAGGGTACCCACCTCCCAGAGCTTTTGTGTCGCAAAGGCAAGCCAGTTTTTGATTTCAGCCGGGAGCGACTCCTCATCTTTTTCAAATGCAAGGTCGCAAGGCACATGCAATAATGAGCATGAAGGGGCTACAGCCACTCTGTTTGCACCAAGTGTTTGCAAAGCCGTTTTTATAAGCGCTAAGGAAGCAGTAAAATTGTTTTTCCAGATATTCCGGCCATCCACTATTCCTAATGAAAGAATTTTTTCTGAGGCCCTGAATCCTTCATTGCTTAAAATGGCTTCTAGCTGCTGTGGCGCTCTGGCCAAATCAATATGCAGGGCATCAACAGGTAAAGAAAGCGTCAGCATCAAATTATTCCCCAGGTCTTCAAAATAAGTGGCAAGTAATAATTTTTGTTCAGGCATGGCCTTCCTGATTACCTGATATGCCTTTGCAAAAGCTCTCTTTTCTTCTTCGCTCAGGTCCATTACCAGATAAGGTTCATCTATTTGCATCCATTCTGCACCATTAGAAGATAGTTCCTTTAATATTTCAAGATAAACCGGCAAAAGTGTTTCCAGCAGGTCTATTTTATTAAAACCCGCTTGCTTTTCTTTACCTAGTAACAAATAAGACACCGGCCCAATCAATACCGGCTTTGTTAAAAATCCCTGCTCTCTGGCTTCTTCAAACTCTTCTATGGCTTTCTTCGAGAAATTGCTGAACTGCTGATTTTTTACAAATTCTGGCACAATGTAATGGTAGTTAGTGTCAAACCACTTGGTCATTTCCATAGCGCTAATATCCATACCGTCTTTTTGTACACCCCTTGCCATAGCAAAATAGAGCTCCAGTTCATGCGCCTGCAAAGAATGGTATCGCGTAGGTATGGCCCCCAACATGAGCGACATATCCAGCACCTGGTCGTACAATGAAAAATCGTTAGACGGTACAAGCTCAATACCTGCTTCAGTTTGAATCAGCCAGTTTTTAAGCCTGATTTGTCGTCCGGTGTCCAACAATTCTTCTTTTGTGATTTTACCTGCCCAGAATGCCTCGCAGGCTTTTTTTAATTCGCGTTTGTTACCGATGCGCGGGTAACCCAGATTGTGTGTAAACATTTGATTGATTTGTTAAAGGTTATCATTACCCCGAACCCACCAATTCCCGTTTCAAGGCCGGGATTTTACAGAAAAAACAAAGCAATGCCAGCCCAACCAATTATTAATGGCCGGAACATCCTTTTTTTGATTCTATAAAAACAATGCTTGACTAAAACCTTAATCGTGAAGGCATAGCCATTTAGGTTAACGGCAAGTATCTGACTTTTAAACTATTCTCTAAAGAACATTTAATTACAGTAGCACGTCTGTTCGTGATTCGCACACGATTCCTTCTTGGTTTTATTAAAGCAAGCCTCAATAAAAACCGTTAACCCGATTGAAAGGTATTGCGAAGACACTGCAAAAGTAAAATAAAACATCTGTTTTCAAAACAAAACTAAGATAATATGTCTATTATTAATTATAATATTAGATACAAACGCTATAATAATTTAAATTTTCAGATAAAAAATTTTATTGCTGTACGCATAAAAACTAAAAAAAGCACAGGCAATACCTGTGCTTCGTCTTACAGAAAACAAAATTTTATTCTTCTGTTCCTATTTTTCCTATTTCTTTATCAACTACAAACAATCCGGTGCCGTCAGTACCAATCACATCAAACAGTTCAAGGGCACGGCGGGCGTTGGCTTCTTCTTCAATTTGTTCTTTTACAAACCATTGTAAGAAATTCTCAGTGGCGTAATCTTCGGCATTACGGCATTTGGTAACCAGTTTATTGATCGTATGCGTTACGTTAATCTCGCTTTGTAAGGCAGCTTCAAACACACTCTGGAAAGTCCCCCACTCTAATTGTGGCGTTTCAACGGCAGGGCTGATGGCTGTTCCGCCTACAGATGCTACGTAATGGAAAATTTTCAGCATGTGCTCGCGCTCTTCGTTCGACTGACGATACAGGTATTCGGCGCTTTTTAAGTAGCCATTGCGCTCACACCATGAGCCCATCGACAAATATTTGGCAGAAGCCTCAGCTTCCATTTTTATCTGCGCATTTAATGCGGTTTCAATTTCTTCTTTAAGAGACGTACGAAGTCTAACCAGGTCTTTCATAGTATAAATAATATTGTTTGTTCAAAAGTATGACAATATTACAATCAGAAAACCGTATTTGTTCAAATGAAAGCCCGAAAAGGTAAAATTTAGATATAATCTAAATATAGAGAAGATTAAACAACTTCATAATCACCCAGCAATTCAATCAGAAATGAATTAACATATAAGGCAAACTTGGCACCAGACAATAACTCTCTCAGGTGGATAAGGTCACAAAGATGTAGGGTAAATGTATGATTAGTATTAGGTGCCTCGATAATGTCGAAGTCGGCCTCGTCAGATAAATCGTATAGTTTATCTATAATATTAATACCGTCAACCAGCCGTTTAAAATTTATAAAATTATGAATTTTAAATGCTGTGGTCATTCCTCCAAACTCAACAAAAATCCTGTTAGTCAGGTCACATTGCCAAACAATCCCTTTATTTGTTTTATGCAGCTCCGCTTTCATTCTTTCCGGCACGTTCAGTTTTTCCATTTCTTCAAAACTCTGATTGACTGTAAAAATATTACACTACAAAATTAGGTGCTGTTTAGAATAAATCCAAATAAAATTAAAACTATTTGGAACTGGTCTAAATAATTATTTTCTGTTTGTGCATACCTCTCAAAGTATTCTATTTTTTACCGCCAAAACCTTATAAAGTTGCGTTTCACCTGTGAGTATTTATACTTATTGCAGCCAAAGTATCTTCACTAGTGTTTCTTAGAAAAATGAAATCCGATAAAAATGCAATTTTGAAAAATATTAGTGCAATTTGAGGCCAATATTTATATTTTTTTTGTTATTTCGTCAAAAATAGGTTTCAAAAATGATTGATGTATCATTAAAATTAGTAGATTTACAACATAATCACACTCAAAGAATTATTATAAACCAAGGCAATCTTAATATTTCTATAATTAATTGCATTTTTTAAAGAAAATAAAATTTTTCACTAAAATAATTGCTGTTTAAAGAATCTTATATTGTTTTTTGCATTTATATTTGTAACATATTCTTTGATCAATAACCGATACATCTTAAAAAATTACAACAATGTCAGTAGCTAAATTAGAGTACATCTGGCTTGACGGTTACAAACCAACTCAAAGCCTTCGCAGCAAAACCAAAATAGAAAAGAATTTCAGTGGCAAATTGGAAGATTGTGATATGTGGTCTTTCGATGGCTCTTCTACTGAACAAGCTCCTGGTGGTTCGTCTGACTGTTTATTGAAACCCGTTTTCATTTGTCCTGACCCTGCTCGTCTGGGAACTGGTTATTTAGTAATGTGCGAAGTATTGAACGCCGATGGTACTCCTCATGAGTCAAACGGTCGTGCTACTATTGAAGATGACGATAACGATTTCTGGTTCGGTTTTGAGCAAGAGTATTTCTTGTGGAATCCGGAAACCAACAAACCCTTAGGCTTCCCTGTAAACGGCTACCCTGCTCCGCAAGGCCAGTATTATTGCTCGGTTGGCGCTAACAACGCTTTCGGTCGTGAAATCATTGAAGAACACTTGGAAATTTGTCTGCAAGCTGGTTTGAATGTTGAAGGTATCAACGCTGAGGTAGCTGCCGGACAATGGGAGTTCCAGGTATTTGCAAAAGGTGCAAAACAAGCAGGTGACGAAACCTGGATTGCACGTTATTTTCTAGAAAGATTAGGTGAAAAATATAATGTTGCTATTAACTGGCATTGTAAGCCACTAGGCGCAACAGACTGGAATGGTTCTGGTATGCACGCAAACTTCTCAAATACTATCTTGAGAACTGCAGGCAAAAAAGAAACTTATGATATTATTTGTCAGGCGTTCGCTCCATTTGTGAAAGAACACATTGCTGTTTACGGTGCCGATAACCACCTTCGTTTAACTGGTAAGCACGAAACACAATCAATTGACAAATTCTCTTACGGTGTGTCTGACCGCGGTGCGTCTATCCGTATCCCGATTGCAGCGGTTCAGAAAGGTTGGAAAGGCTGGTTGGAAGACCGTCGTCCAAACTCAGCGGCAGATCCATACAAAGTGGCTGCGCGTATTATCAAAACCGTTAAGACTGCAGAAGTATAAGACTTTTTCGAATAATATTTTGTTTACAAAGCCCCATTATATTTTGATGGGGTTTTTGTTTTTTAATAGGCAATGGTTTTTGAAAACAACCACACATTTCCACCCTGCCGCTCTTTAACTTCGCTTTCTAAAGTTAATCCCACTTTTTCCAATATCCTCACCGATGCCCTGTTCCGGCTGTCTACAAAACCAATTATTTTTTCAGGTTTCAGGGTTTCCAGGGCATAATCCATTAATGCATGCGCCATTTCAGAGGCTAATCCCTTGCCCCAGTAATCTTCAAAAAGACTGTAGCCAATTTCAACCACACCCGGCGATTCGACCGCCAGCTTGGCTAGACCGATTGTCTGGCCACTGGCAACATCCAGTACAAAATAGTTACCGGCAATGGGCTCATCTGTAAATTTCAGGTATCTTTCAATGGCTTCCTCTTTGGTTAAAGCGTGGCCGGTTATGTATTTCATTACCGGGTAAGTAAACTGTGCATCTGTAAATAAGTCAACGCACGATTCGTTAATTTTCAGAAAGTTGAGTCTTGAACTTTTTAGCATAAAAAAGCATTGATTTTTTGGGTCGGTAGTATTGATACCATTGGTTTTCAATGATATAGAGACAAATCTATTAATTTTAATTAAATTTGCACAGAAATTTGAATATATGAAGAAAGTAGCGTTTTATACGTTAGGTTGTAAACTTAATTATTCTGAAACCTCAACCATCGGGCGGATGTTTGAAGACCGGGGGTATCAGAAAGTTGAGTTTAACCAACAACCTGATATTTTTATAATTAATACCTGCTCGGTTACCGAAAACGCAGACAAGAAGTGTAAAAAGATAGTTAAGGAAGCCAATAAAATAAACCCGGATGGCTACGTAGCTATTATAGGTTGCTATGCCCAGCTTAAACCAAAGGAAATTTCTGAAATTGAGGGCGTAGATGCGGTGCTGGGCGCTGCTGAAAAATTCAGGCTTATTGATATCATCGGCGATTTTGTAAAAGAGCCTAAACAGGCAAGCGCAAAAGTATATAATTCAAATATTGAAGAAGCCATTGATTACCATACTTCTTATTCATTAAATGACCGTACCCGTACTTTTCTGAAAGTTCAGGATGGCTGCGATTATCCTTGCGCTTATTGCACTATTCCACTGGCCAGAGGCAAAAGCCGCTCAGATACTATTCAGAATGTATTGAAAGCGGCCTGTGAAATTGCCAATAGTGGTGTAAAAGAAATTGTGCTTACGGGTGTAAACATCGGTGATTTCGGCCTGCAGCATGATGAAAGAAAAGAAACTTTTCTGGAACTGATCAAAGCACTGGACGAAGTAGAAGGTATTGAAAGATTCAGGATTTCCAGCATCGAGCCAAATTTGCTTACTGATGAAATCATTGAGTTTGTGGCGCAATCAAAACGTTTTGTGCCGCATTTTCATATTCCTTTGCAGTCTGGCTCCAACAAAGTATTAGGGTTGATGCGCCGCCGGTACAAAAGAGAATTATATGCCGACAGGGTAACGAAAATTAAAGAGTTGATGCCTGATTGTTGTATTGGAGTTGATGTAATTGTAGGCCACCCGGGCGAAACTGACGAGGAGTTTCTGACTACCTACCAGTTCTTAAACGATTTAGATATTAGTTACCTGCACGTTTTTACTTACTCAGAGCGCCCCAATACAACCGCCTTGAGTATTAAACCCGTTGTACCTGCCAGCAAAAGAGCTGAACGCTCCAAAATGCTTCATATCCTTTCTGAGAAGAAAAGACGCTTTTTCTACGAGCAGCAATTAAGCAAGTCTTTTACGGTATTGTTTGAAGAAGATATTGAAAACGGCTTGATGCAGGGCTTTACTGAAAACTATGTACGTGTAGTTGCCAAATATGACCCATTGCTAATCAACGAGACCAAAAAAGTTAATCTGGTTGCAATAAACGAAGAAATGCTGGTTGAAGTAGAAGAAACATACGAGGAGCTGGTTCATGCTTAAATCTATTTATTAGTTATATTTAAGGATGTTTCTTAACCGAAGCATCCTTTTTTGTTTAATTCGTAACTATACCGCCGACTTTAGTCGGTATAATGAATGATAGCCTTCTACAATCCATAATTCTCTACAAACTGTCTGTTTGTGTCTAAATCTTTTTGCGTGGTTGTTTTCATCTGCCAATTGTTTAGTATTTTTGTTTAGAGACATCTAATCAAAACATATCTATGAAAAAAGTACTCCTGGCAATCAACTTCATCATTATCTCTTCTCAACTGTCAGCTCAGAAAATCATTAACCGCGACCCACAAATTGAGGCAATCGTCAATCAGGTTTCAAGCGATAGCCTGAAAGCATATATCGACAAACTGGTAAGTTTTGGCACCAGAAGCACGCTATCAACCACTACCGACAACAAACAGGGTATTGGGGCCGCCCGTAGGTGGGTTCTGAGTAAGTTTCAGGAATTTGCCAGGCAATCAGATGGCCGTATGACCGCTTATATTGATACCTGGACGCTCCAGCCCGATGGTAAACGTGTTGATAAAACCATTGAAATTGGCAATGTAATGGCCACATTAAAAGGCACCGACCCCACCGACAACCGGATTTTTATTGTAAGCGGCCATATAGACAGCCGTGTTACAGATGTAATGAACCGCGAAGCTGACGCACCCGGCGCTAATGATGACGGCAGTGGAACCGTTGCCGTTATTGAACTGGCCCGGGTAATGGCAAAGTCTAAGTTTCCGGCAACTATTGTTTTTGTAACCGTGAGCGGCGAAGAACAAGGGCTTTTGGGCGCTAATCATCTGGCTGAAAAAGCTGTTGCCGAAAGCTGGAATATTGAAGGCGTGCTCAATAACGACATCATGGGTTCAAACCACAGCAATGAAACCAATATAATAGACAACACCCGTCTGCGGGTTTTCAGCGAGGGTTTACCGGCCTTTGAGATGGATAAAAAGGTGGGGGCAATCAGACAGTATGGGGTAGAGAATGACGGTAAAGCCCGCCAGCTGGCGCGTTATGTAAAAGAAGTAGGTGAACGATACGTTGATAACCTGGAAGTGGTAATGATATACAGAAACGATCGTTTCTTACGCGGTGGTGACCATACCCCGTTTGTGAACAGAGGCTTTGCTGCTGTGCGTCTTTCTGAAATGAACGAGAATTTTTTGCGGCAGCATCAGGATTTACGTGTTGAAAAAGGCATTGAAATTGGCGATCATGCCCGATACATGGATTTTGAATACCTTCGTAAAAACACAGCCATTAATGCTGCAACTCTGGCCAATCTGGCAAAGTCACCATCGATGCCGGAAGATGTAATTCTTGATGTGCGAGGCTTGGGTAATTCAACCAGTTTGCGCTGGAAAGCTTCAAAAACCGGTAAGGTAAAAGGATACTACGTTTTAATGCGCGAAACCGCCATGCCCTACTGGCAGAAAAAATTCTTTACTACAGATGTAAAAATTACGCTGCCTTACTCTAAAGATAACTACTTTTTTGCAGTGCAGGCCGTTAGCGAAGACGGTAATGAGAGTTTACCGGTGCTGCCAAGAGTTGGTTTAAGAAATGCCGGTGAATAGCATTTACAAAACAAGGCAACCTCAATCAACCGGGTGCCTTGTTTTAATGTAAAACGCTGGCTATAAAAATTTTACTTCTATTCCAACGTTTTTTGCCGCTAAAGCATCATTCAGGTAAATAACCTAATTAAATGAAAACATTTATAAAAATTTTCGTATTCGCCTTTGCTTTTGCGGCTTGTCAAAAAGATGCTGTTGTGCCTGAAAAACTGGTTGGTAAATGGAATCATACCTACCAGATCCAGACCAAAACTACCGATGGCTCCTGGAGCCAATGGCAGTATATTTCTACCCTTGCTGCTATTGCTCCAATAGAGTTCACTGCTAACGGCCGTTTCCTGCGCGACGGCAAAGACGGCGCAGAATGCTGCTCTGCCGGAAATAAATTTACTGTAGTAAACGAAAAGATAATTTTTTCAGACCTGAAAAGCTGCCCTTACGCAAGCTGTATGCCTTGCTCAGAATGGGGAATTCCGCGCCTGGATACCGATACACTGGTTGTTGAAAGCTGCGGCACCCGTGCCAAGTACTCAAGTGCAAAATAATTTAGCCCCTTTCCCTAATTTTACTTAATATGAAAAAACTGGTTGTTGCTCTGGGCTTTACCATTGGCTTATTATCTTGTGAGTCAGACATTTCACCTAAGAAGTTAATCGGCGAATGGTCGCCCACTTATGAAATGCAACAAAAAGAAAATGGTAAATGGGGTAAATGGGTAACCATTAATACTTTAATGGCTATACCCAACATAGAATTTAAAACCAGTGGTGCGTTTTTACGTGATGGTAAACCCGGAGCAGAATGTTGTAGCGCAGGTAACAAATACGTTGTTAAAGACAACACCATTTTCTTCTCTGACCTTAAAAATTGTCCGAATATGAGTTGTGTAACCGGCCCACAATGGACAATTTATCAATTGGATTCAAAAGTACTGGTTATTGGAAGTGCAGAGAGCAGAAGCAAATACACAAGGGTAAAATAAAAAAAGGAACTATTCTTTTATAAAGGAATCTCAACTTGCAGATAGATATGATGTTGAGGTTCCTTTTCTTATGTCATTCCTCTACCAACCGGCAATTAGATTAACAACGAAAACCTATATAAAAGAAAATGCCCACTAATGTAGCGGGCATTTTAACTTATGGAGTACAACAAAACCACAATAAAAGTACGGTTTAACCCGCAATTGTGATTTTGTTACATATTGGGTATATCTTCTGCGTTTAATTGCTTACGCACCAGCAGCCTCAAGAAGAGACTCATCGTGTTGGCTGATGTCAAGACCTTCTTTTTCGTCAGACTCGCTCACACGTAGTGGAAGAATTAAATCAGTAATTTTCAAAAGAACAAAAGACATGGCAAATGCAAACACCGAAACTACTACCAGCGCAATCATGTGATTAACAAATAGTTTTGATGTACCAAAGAACAATCCTTCGTCAACTACGGCGCTGTTAACACCTTTGCTGGCAAAAATACCTGTCATAACCATACCAACCATACCACCAACACCATGGCAAGGGAATACGTCAAGCGTATCGTCCAGAGCCGTTTTGGTTTTAAGGTGCGCCAGGTAGTTAGAGATAATAGATGCAATAGCTCCGATAAAGATTGAGTGAGGAATGGTAACAAAACCAGCCGCCGGAGTAATGGCAACTAAACCAACAACAACACCAATACTAAAACCAAGTGCCGATACTTTTTTACCACGTGCGGCATCAAACAACACCCAAGCCAAACCTGCAGCAGCAGCGGCAGTATTAGTTGTTGCAAAAGCTGAAGCAGCCAATGTACCTGCACTTAGCGCTGAACCCGCATTGAAACCAAACCAACCGAACCAAAGTAAACCAGTACCTAACAATACATAAGGAATATTGGCAGGAGGTAAGAAACTGCTTTCAACGTGTGCACGACGACGTTTCAGGTAGATAGCGCCAGCCAATGCAGCCCAACCGGCCGACATGTGTACAACGGTACCACCGGCGAAGTCAAGCACACCCAGTTTGAAAAGGAAACCTTCAGGATGCCATGTCCAGTGCGCCAAAGGAGCATAGATAAACAAACTGAAAAGAATCATGAACAATACGTATGATTTGAAATTGATACGTTCTGCTAATGAACCCGTAACAAGGGCCGGTGTGATAACGGCAAATTTCAATTGGAAAAACGCAAAAACAACTAAAGGAATGGTTGGGGCAAGCGACCACGGTTTGCTTTCAAGCACACCTTTAAACATAAAGAAAGTGGTAGGGTCGCCAACAAAGCCACCAATTGAATCGCCAAATGCAAGGCTAAAGCCAATTGTAACCCAAAGAATAGAAATAACACCCATCGCAATGAAGCTCTGAAGCATGGTAGAGATAACGTTTTTAGTGTTTACCATACCACCGTAAAAATATGCAAGACCTGGTGTCATGATAAGTACTAAGGCAGTACTTACAAGCATCCATGCTACGTCGGCGCCAACAATACCCTCTGTAACGATAGTAGAAGGCACAGCAGGCATAAATACCCCGGCAATTGCTATGGCAAGCAAAATAATGAGAGGGAGAGGATTTTTACGCATAATGTGTTTGGGTTTAAGTGTTGTACAAAAAGTAAAGGTTTATGTTTAGTTTAGGTTATTGAAAAAGTGTAATTGATTAAAACTTAAAGATTAGCGCACCACCAAAAGTAGACTGTGAGTCTTTAGTGAAGTTGCCATCTTTGTCCTGGAATTGCTGACCATCAGCCAATGAAGACTTGGCGTAGCTGTCAAGACGGAACTCAGGTTTGAACAACAGATTTTCAGAGATGGTAACGTTTCCTGTTAATGTAAATGAATTAACCGAAGTACCACCGCCTAGTCTTTTTGAGTTTTGCAAACCACGGATAGCGCTCAGGTTGTCAAAGTATTCGTAACGACCACCCAAAGCAAATTTATCGGTAATTGCATATTGCGCATAGAAAGCTGCACCACCCCAGGTCTTTTTGTTCTGGCTACCTGTAGCGGCATTTAAGCCTAACAATAATTTTTCAGTGATTTGATATGAAGTAGTAACATCAAATAATGAATAGTAAGACTTTTCGGTAATTCCTTCATCAGAGCCAATCCAGTTAAGATACAAATTCCAGCCTTCAGCAGGTGAAATGTAGAATTGACCAATGATACCCAATTTGTCGTTGTTATCATCTTTAGAGTCAACACCATTTACTAAACCTACCATTAATGATGATTTTTCAGAAGTAGCAAAGGTTGCTTTTAAACCTGTGTGGTAAAATGGACCGTTACCAAAAAGGTTTGAAAGTGAATAGTTAAAGTTAACCGGGGCATCAATAACTTCATAGCCAATGTGTGTACCAAACTGGCCAGCCGTTAAAGAGAATTTGTCTGTGGCTTTCCAGGTAATGTAAGCTTGTTTGATAGCAAGCGCTGTACTGGTTGCGCCAGAAACCGGGCTGATAATGTTGGCGTAGTTGCCAAGGTCAGCATGGTTACCAAATACAAGGTCAATCACTGCGTCTACTTTTTCAGTAGAGTAGGACATTTTTGTTTGAGCAAGACCAACCTGAAACTGACCGGCTTTTTGGTCGAAAACACGTTCGTAGCCAGAGGTACCTAAATTTGATCTTGATTTTGGATTATTAAAATTGGCGAAGAAATAAGTATCAACGTAACCTGAGAATGTTAGTGGGTTTGTTTTTTCTGTGGTTGTTGTACTTTCTTGTGCTTGGGTCGCCGCTACTGTAAGCAACGATAATACTGTAAAAACTAATTTTTTCATAATAATCTTTGGTTTAAGTGGCGATTGTTTGAAACTGAATTTCAATGCAAATGTTTGGCAAAAATCTTTTATATCCAAATATTATGTTTAAAAAAAATTAAAAAATTACAACTAAATTGTTTTTTACTGATTTCTGTGTGTAAAAAAATATAAAATATAAAAAAAGTACAAGAAATAAACAAAACAAATTTTCTATTGAATTTTATCTAATATTCAGTAGATTGTTTTGGAGTGCAATTATTTCTTAAATATGTACAATTGTAAGAATTAGACACAAAAAAAGCCTGACGGTAATACCCGTCAGGCCTTCATAAGAGCGCCAGTTAAGCACCTATTTTATTTTTCAGGCTTCAGCATGAAGCCACGCTTTCTTCGCTTCTAGTGTTTCGGCGTCTTCCTCATTATCAGGGTCTGGCACGCAACAGTCAACCGGGCAAACGGCTGCACATTGCGGTTCTTCATGAAAACCATGACATTCAGTACATTTATCAGACACTATATAATAAAACTCATCGGAAACGGGCGACATTGGATCTTTGCCTCCGATAATCGTTCCATCACCTAACTCTACCTCTGTCAATTTTGTTCCTCCACCCCATGTCCATTCCACTCCTCCTTCATAGATTGCCGTATTAGGGCATTCAGGTTCGCATGCACCACAATTGATACACTCGTCTGTAATCATAATTGCCATACTCTCTCTATATTTTTAGTAGTTATTTCAAATAATCAACAAATATACACCTTCAAAGTTTCAAATTAGTCGTATTTTTGTATGATTTTAAATAACAGGGTACTTTTTCTAAAAATAATGCAATCAAAAGATTTTATTGTTACATTTTCTCAATTAGGAGACTTCCTGCTCGATGAAAAGAATGCAGATGTGTTAAAGCAGTGGTCGGTGGCGGCGCGCAACGAAAATGCCTGGTTTACAGAAGATAATGTATTGTTATCGATCCAAAATATAGCTCGTTATTATCTTAATAAATCTGAACTTGAAGATTTTGTTACAGCCAACGATTTAGCCTTTACCAACCCACCCAAAAACGTAGGTATAGTAATGGCTGGCAACATACCTTTAGTGGGGTTTCATGATTTGCTGTGTGTAGTGTTGAGTGGTAATATTGCACTGATTAAACTCAGCTCCAGCGATTCGGTTCTGATGCGTATGCTTATTGCCAGATTGATTGCTATTAAACCTGCCATAGAGCCATATCTACAAATAGCCGATAAACTGAATACCGCTGATGCCGTAATTGCAACCGGAAGTGACAACACAGCAAAACACTTTGAATATTATTTTTCTAAGATTCCGCACATAATTCGTAAAAACCGGACTTCGGTGGCTGTACTGACCGGCGATGAAGCAAGAACAGAGCTGGCGAATCTGGGTAATGATATTTTTCAGTATTTCGGATTGGGGTGTAGAAATGTTTCAAAATTATATGTACCGGCAGGCTATACATTTGATAAGTTCTATGAGTCAATAGAATACTGGAGCACTATCAGTATTCATCATAAATACAATAATAACTACGACTACAACAAGTCTGTATTACTTGTAAACAGAATTGCGCATTTCGACAACGGTTTTTTACTGCTCCGCGAAGAGCCATCACTTGTTTCGCCAATATCTGTCTGCTATTTTGAATATTATGAAAACGATGCGCATCTGAAACAATTACTGGCTGAGCAGCAGGACAAAATACAATGTATTGTATCGGGCCAAAGACGCATTGAAAACAGTTTTGATTTTGGAGAGGCACAATGCCCTAAACTGAACGATTTTGCAGATGGTGTAAATACTTTATCGTTTCTGAAAGGAATTTAACTGAATTTCAGCTTATTGTTTTTCAGGCATTTCATCGCTTTTTCGATACCGTTTATGGTAAGCGGAAACATTCGGTCATCAGACCAGTCTCTTATCAGTTTAATGCTGTGCGTATATTGCCAGTAGCCGTCGTTAATCGGGTTTAGCCATACCAGATTAGGGAATTTCTCTTTGAATCTTGACAACCAGGTTAAACCCGATTCTTCGTTATAATGTTCAACACTACCGCGTGGCTCTGACAACTCCCACGGAGACATGGAGGCATCGCCCACAAAAATAACTTTATAGTCTTTGTTATATTTATTTAGTATATCCCAGGTAGCTATTTTGTCTTCGTATCTACGGCCATTATCTTTCCACATGGTTTCATAAATGCAATTATGAAAATAAAAGTACTCCAGATGCTTGAACTGGTACTTAGCCGATGAAAACAAAGTTGAACATTCTTCAATAAAATCATCCATTGACCCACCTACATCCAACAACAGCAATACTTTTACCCTGTTTTGCCTGGAAGCCTGCATTTTAATATCAAGCAATCCGGCGTTCTGCGATGTCCGTTCAATTGTTTCTTCAATATTCAGCTCATCTTCTACCCCTTCTCTGGTTAAAATCCTGAGCCTTCTTAAGGCCATTTTGGTATTTCGGGTGTTCAGTTCAAGGTCGTTATCATAGTTCTTAAAATCGCGCTTGTCCCAAACCTTTACTGCTGTTTTGCCACCGCCTTTCCCTCCTACTCGTATTCCGGCCGGATTATACCCCGAGTTACCAAAAGGCGACGTGCCGCCGGTACCTACCCATTTGCTTCCGCCTTCATGCCTTTCCTTTTGCTCATTTAACAGGTCTCTTAGTCGTTCCAGCAATTGTTCAAGCCCACCCATTGCCTCAATACCCTGTTTATCCGCTTCGCTCAGCTCTTTTAACAAATGCGTCTTCAACCAGTCTTCATTCATATTGGCCAGCAGACTTTCAACTGGCACACTTTCCAGGTCTCCGAAAAACTCACCAAATAGTTTATCGTACAAATCAAGGTTTTGCTCGTGCTTTACAAAAATGGCCCGGCTTAAAAAATAAAAATCTTCTACATTGTAGGCAATCACCTCTTTGTTGAGCGCTTCTAACAGGGTCAGATGCTCTCTCAACGAAACAGGCAGATGATTGGCCTTTAAATGATAGAAGAAATCTAAAAGCAAAGCCTTGATAGTTTAAATTATTTGATTCCCTTTTCTCTTAATGCCTTGTACAAATCATAGTCAGATTCATTTTTCAGCAGCGCACCCAGATATGGCGGAATTTCATTCAATTTGCTTAAATCGTTCAGGTCGTCTGCCGACACCTTACCTACCAGCAATAATTTAAGCCAGTCGATAAGTTCACTGGTGGATGGCCTCTTTTTTAGATTTTTGATTTCTCTTATACCAAAGAAAGTCTTTAAAGCATTGGCAAGCAGGTTTTCTTCCAGACCCGGATAATGCACATCTACTATTTGCTGCATGGTTTCTTTGTCCGGAAAACGAATGAAATGAAAAAAACAACGGCGCAAAAAGGCATCAGGCAGTTCTTTTTCATTGTTTGACGTAATGATAATAACCGGCCTGTGCCTGGCCCGAATCGTTTGTTTCAGTTCGTAGCAATAAAACTCCATCCGATCAAGCTCCTGCAACAAATCATTCGGAAACTCAATATCCGCTTTATCAATTTCATCTATCAATAATACGCTTGGTTCATCAGTATCAAAAGCTTCCCAGATTTTGCCCTTTTTTATATAATTTGCCACCTCATTTACCCGCTCATCACCCAGCTGGGAATCACGCAGGCGAGAAACCGCATCATATTCATAAAGCCCTTGTTGAGCAGTGGTGGTAGACTTTACATGCCAACTAAACAGCGGCCTGTTTAGAGCCCGTGCTACCTCAAACGCCAGCAGGGTTTTACCGGTGCCCGGTTCACCTTTAATTAACAATGGCCTTTGCAACGCCACCGCAGCATTCACTGCTGTTTGCAGTTCGCGGGTGGCTACATAATTATCGGTTCCTGTAAAACTTCCTGCCATGCTTTTATTTGCGGTTTATTCTTCTTCGCTGGTAAAGCTGTAAAGCGTATTATCTAGTTTGAGTGTACCTGCGTTGAAATCATTAACAAATTTAGTAACCACTTCATCTGTTATTTCTTCAACATTCAGCGAAACATCAAGCCCTATGCCGTATTCAAAGTCTTCGTCGATATCCAGAAACTCCGACACCTTAATTACCTCTTCTTCTTCCAGCTCTTCAATGATTTCTTCCAGCATCAGCTCCATATCTTCGGTCATTTTATAGTTGGCTTTGCGTCTGTCAACCTCTACATAGTTCGGGTAGGCCTTTTTCATTCTTTCTTCGGCTTCCTCAAAAACCAGACTGCTGTGGTTCAGACGCAAGGTACTGATAACGGCATCATAGATTACCTCTGCGCCATCATGCTTACCAACAAACTGAATATGGGCAAACTCGCCGGAGTTACTCATGCCATCTTCGTCTTCTACTACTATATAGTTCTGCCCTTCTGCATTGCATTCAGCTTTCAGTTCGGCTATTTCTGCGGGGTCAAATCCTTCGTTTTTCATACAATTAGATTTTAAATGTGAGTTTATATGCTTTAACGCAAATCTATGTCTTTTACAATAACCAGGGTGATTCAATATAACAAAGGTCTGACCACTGCCAGACCTCCGTGTATCGCTTAAAACAACTTTCTATCTAAATCAAAGTTTTCCAGGTAATCAGATACCCGCTTCACAAACTGGCCGCCAAGCGAGCCATCAACCACGCGGTGGTCGTAAGAATGCGAAATAATCATTTTCTGTCTGATACCTATGGTATCGCCATGCGCGGTTTCAATTACCGATACTTTCTTTTGAATAACACCAAACGCCAGTATAGAAACCTGCGGCTGCATAATAATTGGTGTACCGGCAATGTTACCAAATGAACCTATGTTAGACATAGAAAGCGTTCCGTCAGACAAATCATCGGCCTTTAGCTTATTGCCTCTGGCTCTTTGTGCCAGCTCATTTACTTTTTTTGTAAGGCCAATCAGGCTGTAAGAGTCTGCCTCATGTATAACCGGCACAATAAGGTTACCGCTTGGTAATGCTACCGCCATACCGATATTGATTTTCCCTTTGCGGATAATCCTGTCTCCGTCTATCTGAATATTAATCATCGGAAAATCCTTGATGGCTTTCACAACCGCCTCAATCAGCAATGGCGTAAAGGTGATATTCTCTCCGGTTTCCTGCTGAAATTTGGCCTTTATTTTGTCTCGCCATAAGGCCACGTTGGTCATGTCTGTTTCAACAAATGAAGTAACATGCGCCGAAATCCGCTTCGATTCAATCATCCGCTCGGCAATCATCTTCCGCATACGGTCCATTTCAATAATCTGGTCGGTGGCCTGTGGTGTATAATTGCTCGTGGTTGCTACCGGCTGTTCTACCGAAACCGTACTTTTTTTATCTTTTTTCAGTTGCACATAAGCCAGAATATCATCTTTGGTAACACGGTTTTCAATGCCTGTACCTTTCAGGCTTTCCAGCTCTTCAATAGATATATTCTCTTCTCTGGCTATGTTCTGCACCAGTGGCGAATAAAACCTGCCACTCAGCGAGTTTACCCTGGGTTCGGCGTTTTCAAGAATTACATTCGTTAGTTTCGACTGTTGCTCCAGCTCTGCCGCCAGTATCTCCGGTTCTTTTTCTTCTATGGCAACCACTGCATCAGCAGATTTTTCTTTGGCTGCAGCAGCCTGAACAGCATCTGTTTCAATAATACATATAGGTTTGCCTATGGTGGCTATTTCGCCTTGTTTTACCAGTATTTCTTTAATAACGCCATCGTATTGTGAGCCTATCTCGGTATCAATCTTGTCGGTAGCCACTTCCAGAATCATTTCATCTTGTTCTATTGTGTCGCCCACATTCTTCAACCAGTTCAGGACAGTACATTCAAATATACTTTCGCCCATTTTTGGCATTATCATTTCTACAAGAGCCATATTCTTTTTCGATTTTGTTGATGTCAGATTAAGATTCGTAGTCGCCAATCAGCATTTTTCTTAACAAATTGAGCGCCACTACACTGCCATAGTTTATATTAGTATCTCGTTGGTTCGACATTTGTATTTTCCGGGCCACCGTTTTGCCTTCCATGGCGCAGGCAATCCAGAGCGTGCCAACCGGCTTTTCAGGCGTGCCGCCGTCTGGCCCGGCTACTCCGCTGGTAGCAATGGCATAGTCTGTTTTCATCAGTGCCCTTACGCCTTCGGCCATTTGGGTAACTGTTTCTTCGCTCACTGCCCCATGCGCCTCAAGTGTTTCCGGCTTTACGCCCAACACATTCATTTTTATTGAGTTATCGTAGCTCACCACGCTTCCCATAAAATAGGCAGAGCTACCCGGCACCTTGGTAAACATGTGCGAAACGAAGCCCCCTGTGCAACTTTCGGCAGCAGATACAGTATGCCCTTTGCTTTTAAGTATCTTGCCTATGGCTACTTCCAGGTCTTCATCGTCAAAACCAAAAACATAAGAATTAATAAGGGGTAAAACCTTATCAACTTCTGCCTGCACTTGTTGTTTCAGTATTTCCTCGTTTTCACCTACACCTGTCAGGCGTAAACGTACCTGTCCGAAGCTGGGCAGGTAAGCAAGTTTGATATGCGCAGGCAGGCTGTCTTCCCAATGCTCAATTTTTTCTGCCAGTAAAGACTCTCCGATACCTATTGTACGAATCATCTTATGATATATTACCGGAGTGTCAAAGTATTTCTTTAATCTCGGAATCACCTCGTTTGTCATGAGGTATTTCATTTCTGACGGCACACCCGGCATTGAAACGTATATCCTGCCTTTTGGGTCTCCTTCTTTTTTCTCAAACCACATACCCGGGGCAGTGCCGGTTTTATTGGGCAGATACGTGCAGCGGCTTGGTATTAATGCCTGCTGACGGTTGATTTCTGTTAATGGTCTGCCTCTTTTATTAAAGAAATCAGTTACAAAGGCCAAGGCATCTTCATTCATGATTAACTCATCGCCAAAATACTTACAAAGCGTTTTTTTTGTAATATCGTCTTTGGTAGGGCCAAGGCCACCTGTTATCAAAACAATATCGGCCCTGCTTCCTGCCTCTTCAAGTATCTGTAAAATTTTATCTTCCTGGTCACCCACCGACGATTTCCGAACTGTCTTGATACCAATCTTATCAAGTTCAGTACTCATCCATTGTGTATTGGTATCTGTAATTTGTCCGTATAAAATTTCGTCTCCAATCGTGACAACCTCTGCTAAAATTAGTTTCATATTACAATATTGCGTTTTGTTATACCTGTATGTGCCGATAAAACTAAATCTGCACAAAAATACAATTTTCGGGGTTCATTCGTTAGTAAGACAATTATTAATTATAAAAATTCACATTTAAAATTAGTCGAAAATGGGAAGAATACGTATTCTGGTGTTGATAATCGGTCTTTTAGGCTTAGAAAGTTGTGCCGGACAAAAATTAAATCTGGGTAAAGTATTGAATGAAGTCAATAAACAGGTACAGGGCACAGGCTCATTAAGCACTCAGGAAGTAGTGGCAGGTTTGAAGCAGGCGCTTCAGGTGGGTATCAATAAAGGAGCCGACAGCGCATCAAGGCTTAATGGGTATTACCTGAACCCTACTATAAAAATTCCGTTCCCGCCCGAAATTGAGAGAGTTGAAACTGCCTTGCGCAGAGCCGGGCTTGGCAGCGAAGTAGATAAGTTTGTGGTAGCTTTGAACCGAGGCGCCGAGGAAGCAGCCAAAGAAGCCAAACCTATATTTGTAAGCGCCATTACCAGCATGACCATTACTGATGCCTGGGGAATATTGAAAGGTGAAAAAAATGCAGCAACCGAATACCTGAAACGGACGACATCTGACCAACTGATTGCCAAATTTTCGCCCGTTGTGCAAAATGCCCTTCAAAAAACTCAGGCCACCAAATACTACACCGATTTGGCAACGGCTTATAACCGATTACCATTTGTTAAAAAAGTAAATACAGATTTGAACGCCTACGCCACACAAAAAGCCATAGACGGTCTGTTTATATTAGTTGCAAACGAAGAATTGAAAATAAGGGAAAATCCCTGGGCAAGAACTACAGAATTGTTGAAGAAGGTTTTTGGTGGGGTATGACAGAGGAAACCCCATCCTAACCCTCTCTGCGCGGGTCGCCCCAACAATGGGGAAGGAATAAGAATTTTAAGAATATAAGTACAGTAAAAATACTTAAGAATAGTTTAATTATTTTATGTAAATAATATTCATATAACTCCTCTCCCCATTGTTGGGGAGAGGCAGGGAGTGGGGTTCACACCCCAAACTGTGTTAAGTGGTGGTGTATGTGTTTATAAAATAGATTATTCCATTCTTCTGTAGTCAATACTCCAAACGAATCAGACACTTTATTGTCAAAGTGCATTTCTCCGAGTTCTTGTGTTTTAGTGATGTATGCTATCAATCGGCTTTTTTCCGCTTCAAAATCTTTTCGGTCTTTGATTATAAAAGCAGGTGCTGTTGGGGAATTACGTTTATATGGCTACAATCCCGTAGTGGCTGGTTTTACAAACAGCTTCAACGTAATTTTCATGAAGAATCCGGGTTTAGGGTGAATATCTTCATAAACCATTTCATAAGCCACACTACAATGTGCCAGCATCTGGTCTACTGTCATTTTACCCCACTGTGGAGTAGTTACTGGTTGCAGTTGATTGATGCAGTTAACAACTTGTGTTGAAACCGGCTCTGTAAAAATGTTAGGTAGTGTCATCTGATTATTTGTTTAAAATTTTACTCTAAGACGAATAATATTCAGTTAATAGGACAGCTTTTTATAATAAATGTTGGAAGATTTAAGTATGAGAGGTGGTGGATAAGGAAATTTCTACGTTTCATATTCCAGTAAATTTAAGTTATTTTACCTTAATTTACTGCACAGTTATTGGGGGAATAATCATTTTAACATAATACCTTAAATTTAGTCTAATGAATAAAATATGGAATGAATATTTAAGCGATTTAGATGCTTTTGGATTTACTGTGCATATTCCAGTAAATTATGAAAATTATGTAAAAAAAAATTTAAAGTTTGATAGTAATTTTCTTGAATTAGCTGATTTCTATGGTATACATAAAATACATTCTCTTACTGGTGAAAATTTTACAGTCAGCGAATTTATTAAAAATTATCAGCAAAATAGAATTGTGCAATTACTTAATGGAAATGAAGATGTGGCTCTAATTCGTATTTATGATTGGGATTTATTAGTAGAAAATGTTTATGCCAAGAGACTTTGGGACGTTTCTATATTATTACCAATAAAAGTAGGAGACGTGTGGGAGTATAAGCATTTTAGTATTTCTGGAGAATATAATAATTCGCCTTTGCACTATTATAGCCTTGGAATTAATCGAGAAGACTTGAAGGACGGGCAGGGTCAAGATTTAACCTTTAGTCTTTATTCAAAATCCAATGTTTGGCTAGATACAATAGAATTGGGGTTGATTCCTACTGGAAACGAACAAGAAAAATTTGAGTACACACTTTTTGACCCTCCATTTAATAATCGACCGTCAGCTTACCGAATTACGCCCAAATATAATAGCTTTTTACGAGATTTAAAAAAACTGATTGGTGAATTAGATGGGAGATTAGAAATAGGAGAAGTTATAATTCCAGGCTCAATTCCTTACGATGAAAATCCAGAAGGATACATTCTTCTTGATGGTCAAGTTATCTTCCAAGAAGACATAAATAGTGGTAAAATAAAAATGCCTGATTGATAAAGAAGATGATTTGCCAATTAGATTAGCGAGACGAGCAATTGTAATAGAGTATTTATAAACATATAAACATGCATTTTCCCCATCATACAATGTGGTTCTAACCTGTGTTGAATTTGGAGGCGCTGAATGCGTCTCCATTTTGCAGGAAAACAATATTGCGTCTTAACTTATATCTCACTTCCCAAACATCACCGCACTGTCGTTCAGCGCAAATTTTTTATTCTTCAATAATTTAATCATTTCTGAGCCTGCCAAAAGTACCGGGCCATAACCGTGTGCAGCATATACATTTACCGGGCGATAATAATAAAACGCAGGGTCAAAACCCATTCCGGTGCCTACACAGGTTCCTTCTACCTGTCCTTTTTCATTTACTTTGGTGGCAACGGCGTTCCAACCCAATAAGGCCATTGGGCCATAAGTGGTGGCATCCAGCCAACCTCTGTTAATGGCTTTTGCTATACTGTGGGTATAAATAGCCGTAGCCGATGTCTCCAGATATGAATCATGGCGGTCAAGCAATTGATGCCAGAAACCACTCCCCGACTGCTGCGCAGCCAGTCCTTTGGCATGTGCTTTCAGCTGGTTTAGCACGGACGTTTTGCCCGGGTGAGTTTCAGGTAATACTTCCAGTAACTCAACCATTGTTAAAATAGCCCAACCGTTTGCCCTTGCCCAATGAAACTCAGGGTGGGTTTCCATTTCCTGCACCCAGCCGTGCATGTATAAATTTAAATCCTTATTGAACATGCGTTTAGAAAACTGTAGCACCTGCTTCACGGCTTCATCATAATACTTTTTGTCGCCTGTCAGGCTGCCCATCTGAGCAATAGCAGGCACACCCATAAACATATCGTCGAGCCACAAGGAATTAGGCAAAGGTCGGTTACGAGCCAGAGTGCCATCTTTCAGACGGAACTCTTTATTGACAATATAATTGATGTAATCATCAATGATAGGTCTCAGATTGGTTTTCACCACACCACTTTTGGTAGCCCTAATCAAAGCCGCACACATTGCTCCGCAATCATCAAGCGCATGTGGGTCAATCATCTGTTTGAGTGAGGTCTGCTTATTGGTTTTATATACTTCTCTGAAATAAGGTACAGCATCTGCCAGAAATTTGAATCGACGCGCGGTATAATTTGTAAAAGCAGTGTCGCCGGTTACCTCACCTGCCAGTAACATGGCCTCGTAGGTTACTCCCCACTCATAACTGGTTAGACTGAAATCGCCTTTAAAAACAATAGCGTTATTATCAATTTTTGAAAAGTCATATATAACGGCATTTGTATTTTTATCTACCACCCTTGTAGGTGTAACCCTCTCAAGATAATTCCTGACACGGTTCATCACTGCAATAATATCTTCCGGTTTGGTAGTGCCATATAAAGTTGGATAATCTGGCTTGGCCGTATGCAGGGCATCTGAGTGTAAAGTAGAAGCAGGTGCCTGTTGCTGAGCAAAACAAGTACATCCGATTGCCACAAGCAGGGCAACCGTTTTAAAAATCTTTAGCATAATAAATAATAGATTTAATGAACAAAATAGCTGCCCATACCAATAAAAGCCGACGAAAGAATAATGATGAATAAACCCAGATACAGCACCCGCATGGTTGCGCTGCTGGCGCCTTTCCATTCTTTATAGAAAAGCCCCCACAAGGTGCCTACCAATATTATAAATGCCATGTGGAGTGTCCAAGAGGCAAAGTCTAACGATTTACCCAGTTTTGACTGCCCCATGCCGTAGAAGAAGAACTGGAAATACCAGGTTACACCGGCCAGCATGGCCCACAGGTAATTCCTTTTTAGGGGTGTTTTGGTGTCGGTATAATCACCAAAAGATTTATTTCTGAAATTCAGAATCATACACCACACGAAATTAGTAGCAAAACCGCCTATCAGCAGCACTGGTAATATAGCGTTATTTTTAAACAGAGGGTCGGTTCCGTTGGCTTCTGCCTGAGCCGCAATCGGAGCCCCGGCAGCAAGCCCGAAAGCAAAGCAGGCACTCATAATACCACAGAAGGTACCCACAAACAAACCTTTTTTAAGGTTAAATTCTTTTACGGTTTCCTGCTTGGCTGCGCTGTCCAGTTCTTTTTCTTTCATCATTCCGGCCTTACCACATACAAATATACCGGCCACGCAAAGTACCACCCCGGCCAGGGTTATCTGCCCTGAACTGGTAGAGAGCAATTCGCCAAAGCGGCCTTCATAAATTGGTGGAATAAGCGTACCAAATGCGGCACAAAAACCCAGCGCAACTGCTACACCCAACGACACACCCAGATAACGCATGGTTAGCCCGTAAGTAAGCCCTCCGAAACCCCACAACACACCGAATAGCACTGTGTAGAAAATAGTTTTGCTATCAGCCGACTGAATACTCGGTATTAAGTCCTGCACGGTTATAAATCCGAAAAGCCAGGGAGCTATAATCCATGAGGCCACTCCGCCTATTATCCAGCCACTTTCCCAGGCCCATTGCTTTATATTTTTATAAGGAATGTAAAAACTACCAGAGGCAAAGCCGCCTATGAAATGAAAAATGATACCAAGAATTGCATTCATAAGTTTTTAGTTAGGGCAAGTAAAATACTTCTTTTAAGGGTGTTGAAACAGGCGAATTGTCAGCATTGGCATCCATAATATCAGCCATGTATTTCCACCAGCGTTGAATAACAGGGTGGCCGGGTAATGTATCTAAAAGCGATGGGTCTTCTATTTTTAGCGAGGCAAACAAAATATTGGTTTCTTCATCCAGAAAAATGGCATAATCTTCCACACCAATGCTTTTCAGTAGCGCTTTCATCTCCGGCCACAATTCGTCGTGGCGTTGCTTGTATTCTTCGGCCTGCCCGGGGTGGAGCTTCATTTTTAGTGCCACTCTATGCTTCATATTCTTATTTTCAAAAAGCGTTTGGATGGTTCAAATCTATAATCAACAAAATTGTCAGCTGGTAAATGCAAGATCAGGTAAGTAATTAACGCTAACACATTGTTTACATACCGGCCAATACCCAAAAGTGTCGGCCTTAAAAAAAATCGTTTTGTCGTAATGGAAAAACCAGCATTGCCATGCAACAAAGACGTGTAAAATTTAATTAATTCAGACCTACATCTTTATCCAAAGATACTCAATAACTGCTATTATCCTCTCCTGTACTCTCATGTTAATTAAATTTTTTCATTGAAAAGTTACATTTGCACCATAACGGCTCCGTAATGCCAAAAATGTATGTGTAGTTTTTTGTTTAGATTTTGAACTTTCTGCCCGGAATTTTAATTTTTAATCTATTATCTTATTTACTCTTAAATTGAATGAAGAAA
Organism: Emticicia sp. 21SJ11W-3; assembly: GCF_024138715.1. Lineage (GTDB taxonomy): Bacteria > Bacteroidota > Bacteroidia > Cytophagales > Spirosomataceae > Emticicia > Emticicia fluvialis. The sequence continues at coordinate 2,557,373 of NZ_CP092074.1, read as the reverse complement.
TCAGAAATTAATTTTACTATCGAGCTTGATGCAGCCAGAGTCCCTGAAAAAATATTCTGGGATGCTACTGAAAACCCGAATGAGGGTATCAATGAATCAAAGGCTATTTCAATTAGTGTCTGGGACCACTACCATAAAGGTCTGCTGGGAATTAATCTCTGGACAAAAGAGATGGCAACCGACGAAATGAAGCACTTTGCCATTGATATTGTAGGAAATGTAGCACAAATGATAAGTGATGCAACAGGCGACAAGAAAATGATTGAGATCTTAGAGAGTACCTGCAGAAGCCTGAAACGCCATTTAGATGAAGAGCTGAAGAACGAAAACCAACAGTAATTGAGGGTAATACATAAAAAAAGATTTGACACTCTAAGCCATAGGCTATGAATGTCAAATCTTTTTCATTTTAAAGCTATTATTTTGCCCGTTTAGGCTTGATTATCTTGGTCCAGGTTAGAAATTTAATAACCGGATACGTCGGGTCAATCTCATACCACTTTTTACCAAAATTGATTGACATCGGGTGTTTATGATGGTTATTCTGGAACAATTCGCCCAACATCAGGAAGTCAAAAAACAATGAGTTTTTAGATTCGTCCTTGTTGTCGAAGTTCTGATAACCATATTTATGGCCGCTCCAGTTTACAATAGCACCGTGAATAGGGCCCATCAGAAAATGTATCGGCAACAGGAAGAAGAAACCCCAGTGGATATCGAAATACAAAAAGCCAAGCACATAAAATACGACGTAGCTTGAACCCCAGGCAACTCTTGAAAACCAGGTGTCTCCTATTTTATCAATGATTCTCCACTCTGGTAAGTCTTTTTCGAAACGCTCTTCAATTTTATACTTATAGTTAAGTAAAGAATTGTAAATTTCTTTGGTTTTCCACATCATAGTAAAAACGTTTTCGGTATGATGCGGCGAATGCGGGTCGCGCTCGGTGTCGCTGTAAGCGTGGTGCATGCGGTGCAAAATGGCGTACGAACGAGGATTAAGATAGGAAGACCCTTGCGATACATAAGTAAGGAAATAGAAAAATCTTTCCCAGAACTTATTCATCGTAAACATTTTATGAGCTGAATATCGGTGTAAGAAGAATGTCTGACTAAATAAGGATAAGTACCAATGACCAATAAAAAAAGAAATTGCGGCAACCATTTGAACGTTATAAGGATTAGATTAAAATACAAATATAAACCTAAAACAACAACTGCAAGCATAATGTTACGCTGTTGCAAAAGAAAGCGAAAAGTTCTTCAAAATGTCCAAAACCAGCACTTTGAAATGTACAATTCAATAAATTAATAACTTGTAAAGGCATATTGCACAAGATTTGCCCCCATTTGAAGCGCTTTCTGGCGTAGTTCTTCCGGGTCATGGTGTACGCTCTGGTCTTCCCAGCCATTGCCGAGGTCACATTCGTAGCTAAAAAAAGAAACCAGCCTTCCCTGCCAGATTAGCCCAAAACCTTGCGGTGGCAGGTTGTCATGCTCATGCACCTTAGGCAGACCGTTCGGAAATTTGTATTTCTGCTGATAGATTGGATGAGAAAAAGGCAGCTCTATGAACTCAAGTTCAGGAAAAACTTTTTTCATTTCTCGTCTGATAAACTTATTCAGACCGTAGTTATCGTCGATATGCAAAAAACCACCTGAAATTAGATATTTACGTAGGTTCTGCACTTCGGCATCTGTAAAAACCACATTCCCGTGGCCTGTCATGTGTATAAAAGGATACTGAAAAATATCACCGCTGCCAACCTCCACAATATCTTCTTCCTGATACAGGTTCATTTTCAGATGCTGGTTACAAAACTTAATCAGATTTGGCAATGAGGTCTTATTGGCATACCAGTCGCCACCACCGCCATACCTCAGTTTGGCAATTTTAAGCGTAGGTTGCTGAGCCATAATTTTGCTCATGCTAATGAATGAACAAAAAATACCCAGCATTAAATATGTAATAATTTGCTTCATAAAGACTAACTTCGTTAAAACATGTTATTACTCAGCGTGCATGCCACCAGGCCTGCTGTTTCTGTTCTGAGGCGGGCGTTTCCGAGTGTAACCCATTCAAAACCATTATCACGAGCCAATTGTATTTCTTCAGCAGCAAAATCACCTTCGGGGCCGACCATAATGCAATGTGCTGTGCCTGGCTTAAGTTTACTAACCAGCGGCTTTGATTCCTCGGTTAAATGCGCCAGAAATTTCTGCTCCTGCAATACACTCTTCAAAAATTTCTCAAATGGCACTGGTTCGTTAATTCTTGGCAAATAGGCCTTCAAAGATTGTTTCATGGCCGAAACCGCAATTTTCTCCAGCCGCTCTGTTTTTTGCTGCCTGCGTTCTGAGTGCTTCGTAAGTATTAACGAAATTTCATCTATGCCTATTTCAACGGCCTTCTCAATAAACCATTCAAGCCGATCGGCGTTCTTGGTTGGGGCAATGGCAATATGAAGGTACGTGTTTCTTTTCTGAAAATCTTTCTGCCACGAAACTATCTTTACTTCACATTTTTTTTCGTTGGCTTTTGTTATTTCGCATTCATAAAGCCCGCCTGTGCCATCAACCACATGAATTATATCTTTTGGTGTTTTTCTAAGCACCTTAACGCAATGACGTGAGTCGTCTGTATCAAGAAAATGACTGGTGGCTATAGCTGGCTGATAAAATAAAAGCATGCAGGTAATGTAATAGAATTGCCGGTTATTGACTAAAAACTGTAACCGGAAGGATTAATTTTATAGAACACCAAATATAATTCATTTACCTCAATCAGGGAAATTTAGTCTGCCAGATAATAATGGCCTTTCTGGTCTGTTTTTATTGATTTCAGCGCATTTGTTTGCTCAAAATCATCAAAAATTGCTTTTAGCTTATGCCAGAAATCAATCAGGTGTATATTATTGCTATGGCCTGTAATAAGTGAGTTAAAAGCTGCGCCAGCCATACTGGAAGGGTAAATATGTACGTCTGGCAAATGGCCTGCATCAGCAGCATAAACCGAGAGCAGGTAAAGTTCTTCAATGCAATCATCACCCACCGGAATACACCCTGTACTTGTGTTACCGCCATGCAGGTAAATATCTCCACCCGGGTGTTCGCTATCAGCCCAATGTATATCTGCAATATTTGGGTAATTTACTCTGAGCGACAAATGAAAGGCACTTAAAGGATTAAAATTAGTAATTTGATAGATTCCTTCCGGAATTTGCCCGTCGCCTGATTTCCGCTTAGGGCCCAAATTACCTGAGCTACCTGTAAAGTTATACTTTCTTAGCAATTCATACCTTATTTTTTCAGGGTGTTTTATCCAGGCTTCAAGTAATTGCTCCTTTTTAAATACCCTGATAAAGAGCCTGAAATTTCTGTTTTTAATTGATTTTTCAACTAAAATACTGTCAAGCATGGCACTTTTTGCCTTATAGGCATTAGCCACACGTTCGTAAAGTAATTGTTTTTGAAGCAAATTGTCTGAACCCATATCTTAAAACCTAAGCAAGCCTGATTTTACATGGTTACACCTAATTTAATACCGGACCTCTTGTATACGCCGTTTTCAAAACTGCTTACGGCTTCAATTCTTAATGCCCTCATGATGCCATCAATACCATAACCAACTTCTATATAGTTTTTTACAGCCGGCGTGTTCAGATAATTGGCAAAGAGGTCTTCTTTTAGCCCCCATCTCTTTACAAAAGGCAGACGGGTAAAAATAAGCTGCTTAAATTCATTAATTACATGGGCCTGCAAATATGCGCCTTTGGTACTAAAACGGTAAAGGTTTATAGATTTGGCTCCGTTATCTTCAGGCAGGGGCATACGGGTTTCTAACAACCGGTATCTGGCAAAAAGACCAATCCGCAGGGCATTCAGGTAGCTATTGTTAATATGTTTCATATCCATCAGGTAAACGCTGCGGTCGTTCACGTAATCACCTACTTCAACCATATAGTCTAGTTTGCCCAATACCCCTGTGTTTACATGTTGCTTTATATTCAGGCTCAGGTAGTCAAAATTGGCGTCAAGCATTCCTTTCTTGTAAATAAATGTAATAATGGGCGCTCCGCCGGTCAGATACTTGCGCACGCCGTTTCTGATAATCACTTTAGAAGACGGCGTCCATTTTATCATATTCTGCCATATAAGCGCATTGTGTGTAGTAAAAGCGCTTTCGCCGAGCTCAAGATTGGAAGGATTATTAGGCGAAAACCCGTTTTTTTCAAAATCTTTTATCCGGTATATTTTCTGAAGGTTTTCCAGCGGAGACCTTCTTGCCAGTTCCATATTGGTTGAAAAAGTCAACCTGGCGTCTTCATTATAGCTATAGCCAATGTTAACGAATTTCTTGCTGTAAATCTTCATCAGGTTTTGCTCATTGAACAAAGTGGTTACGGTGTTCATCCATTCAAAAATGAGGCTGTTGGGGTCAAATTGTTCAATATAATTTCCCGCACCAACCGATAGCTTTGATGTGCCAACCTCGTATTCTCCGCCCACTTTACCACGCAATGCCCTGGCCTGAAAAGCATAACGCATATTTGCCGACACATTGTATCTGACTCTGGGTTTAGCGCCCAGAGATGTATAGTTTTTAAAGCCGACACCCATATCAGACACAATGCCTTCAACCGAATTATAATTTAAACCCACAAACGGGGTGTAGGGTGGTTCAAAATGCAGATATCTGCCATTTTTTAATTTAAAATCATAATTTAACAAAAAGTACCGCCAGGCTTTACTAAGCGAATCTCTTTGAAGGCTGTCTCTTTTTTCAATTTTTGCTATTTTTACACTGTCACTGTATTGATAGCTTTCGCTTTCTTCATTGGTAAGTGGTATTTTGCGCATAGAATTCCAAAAAGTAGAATCTTTGCCTCTGGCAGATGGCTCTACTATCATTAATTCTCTGCTTACAACCGCTGCTTCTTCTTTGTTGGCTCTGGCCCGGGTTCTTTCTTCTTTCTCATAATCTTTCATTATTTTCATGAGATTCCTCACCGAAAACTCTTTGCTGTCTTTCAGTAGTTCTTCAGTTTTCGAATTTTTCAAAGAATTTTTCGAAATACCTTCAATCGTTATCCCCTCTTTTTTCTCGTCAATAATTTTTATGTCTTCCACAAACGCCGGATTCGTTTTTACGGCAGTATAACCGGCATTTAACTGTGCCTTAATAACAAAGTCAAATCCAAACAATTTTCCGTAAAAATCTATCCGCTGGTTAATTGGCATCCAGACTTTCTCAACCGGGCTGTAATACTGGTTTATTTTAAGATTAAGGCCGTTTTCAATAGTTTCAGCATCAATGCTATGAATATTCCAGTAATCGTCTATAATATAAATGGTTCCCTGCCAAACGCCTTCCCCAAACGACTTCGGAATGATTTTTATTTTATTGATAATCAGGCCGCGGTCTTCAAAAAAACCTTCGTATTCAAAGCGGTAGTATCTGAAAGCCTGTGGCGAAAGCGGCGAAACACGGTAATGACCGGGGTCGTAGAAATCGAAAAGATAAAAACCGTCAGAAATAGAAATATTGTTGAAAGAACTCTTTTGCCCCAGCACCTTGGTAAATTTAGAGTTGGGCTCGTTGAAAACTATTTCCATTACCGACTCAGACAAAAACGGTATCCCCTCTTTAATGTTTTGTCGGTAAAGGTCCTTTTTGAGCACCAGCGGAATTTTGTTGAGTAATATTGAATTACGCACATAAGCATTTGCCTGGTAGCTCACCACCTGTTTCTGATGAATTTTGCTTTTGGCTATTGCCTTGCGCATAATGGTATAGGCGGCGTCTTCTTCTTTGGCACTTATTCTGGCCTCCTGCAGCATAATGGTTTGCTCTTGCATACGCACATTCAGCTCGGTAAAATCATTAGCCACAACCACACGGCGGGTAACGGTTTTAAAGCCTACAAACTGAAAGTTAATCTCATAACTGCCCGGTTTCAGATTTATCCTATACTCACCTTCCGCATTGGTCATGGTTCCGGCGTTTTGTCCTTTTACTATAACAGAGGTAAACGCCATACGCTCTCCGTTAGCGTCAGTTACTATGCCTTTTATGCCTCCGGCACGCACTAAAGTGCTGAAAAAAACAAGAACAGAAATAAGTGTCAGTCTAAGCATAAGATTGTTGCACCGGCAACAGTTAAAAAGTTTATTTACCTACCAACCATTTCAGAAAAACGGGCATGGCCTGGCTCCAGGTCTGGTAGTTATGTTCTCCGCCATTTATTTCATAATAAACAATGTCTTCCTTTTGAGTATAACCCAGTTTTTCTAATTCTGTTATTAAATCAAGAGTATCTTCAATAGAATCTATAATTCCGTTGCCGTTACGGTCGTCTTTTTCATCGTTTGTGCCGCACTCAAACCAGAATTTTTGTCCGGTATGGTAACGCCCGTTTCTCACCAGCACATGCATAATGCGGTCGTTTTCGTCGTCATAGCCCTCCTCATAGGCTTTTTTGCGCCACCAGAACGAACCACTAAAAACCCCGACTTTAGAAAAAACATCCGGGTTGCTGCGGGTAATATCCATAGCCGACAGCCCACCCAGCGAAAACCCGCAAAAGTAGTTGTCTTCCATTTGTAATGAGGTTTGGTACGTCTGTCTAATTAACGGTAAAAACTCCTGAATTATAAAATGTTCATATTTACCGGCCATATTACCCCTGTTTTTGTAATCAGGCATGGCAGAAGTACCATATTCTTTCAGGCGGTTCTCGTTGGTATGTATGGCTGCCAAAACAAAAGGCACAATTTCGTTGTTCGCATAGAGGTTTTGCAGTACGCGCTCTATTTGCAGCGCGGCCAGGTCCTGCCCGTCGTTCATCAATAAAACTTTATATGAAGACTGTTGAGTTGAGTGCTGATGCGGCAAAATGATGTCGTAAACAACTTCTCTTTTTAGGTGTTCTGAGTAAATTTTTAAGTTCTTCTTAACTGAAATGAAATGCACTTTTGATTAGGTTTTAGATGACAAAAAAACTGAAACATTAGTTTTTGGCCACAGCATGTCAACAAATTTTCCAGAAATCATTTGTAACATTGAGCAAAATCGACTAATATTTCAATGAATTGTTTTGTTCTGGCAAAATTACAAATTCAATACGCTAAAACACCAGAATGCCATAAAACAATATTTTATTTTACATGACCTGTCATTGTCAGAATTTTAGACTCAAATCAATAATTCAATTTACTCATTGCAAGTATTTTATTCGGTTCAATCTTTTATCGTTTGCATTTATTAAGCCAATTTTGTGACAGATTTTCTAAAATAAACATCAGTAAATCATCAAAAACCAAAACATAAAAGCCTGCAAAACTGTATGGACGAACGACACATTAAATTCTATTCTCATATTCTGGGCAGAGACATTGATTTACTGGTAAGCGGCCACTGGGGCTACCCTATTCTTATGTTTCCTACCTCAATGGGCAATTATCTTCAGAATCGTGACTTCGGCCTTAACCATTCCATAGCTCAGTTTGTTAACGATGGCAGAGTGAAGTTATATAACGTAGACAGCATCGATTTTCAGAGTTTTTATGGCCGCGACCTACCACCCGACGTAAAGATTCATAACTATAACCTCTATACCAGGTTTATAAAAGAAGAGCTGGTGCCAGCCATTCAGCGCGAATGCAGCGTACACCGCATTGCAGTAGCCGGGTGTAGTTTCGGAGGGTTTCATTGTACCAATTTTGCCCTGAAATATCCCGATTTAGTTGAGTATTGTTTCAGCATGAGTGGTGCGTTTGACATCAAAAGCTTTATGAAAGGCCATTTTGATGATAACGTTTATTTTAACAACCCGGTTGACTACATGCAAAGCCAGGAAGGTTGGAAATACAACCACATGAAAATAGTATTGGGCACATCAGACTGGGACATCTGCAAGGCAGACAACGTCAATATGTCACACATTTTGCGTTCAAGAGGTATTCATCATTGGTATGACGAGAAACAGTGGGCATCGCACGACTGGCCTCTCTGGCGCATGATGTTCCCTGAGTATGTAGGCAAAATGCTGGCAGGCGAACTTTAAACAAGAATTTAATCAAAGAAAAACAAATACTAAAGCAATTATAACAAAGCATAGCATCATGAAAAAAATAGGAATTCTTTTTGGAATGGAAGATACATTTCCGTGGGCATTTATTGAAGAAGTAAACAGAACAGCCCCGGCCGGTATCATTGCCGAACCCGTGTTGATTGACAAGGTAGAACAGGGCGTAGCAACAGATTACGCAGTAATTATTGACAGGATATCGCAGGATGTACCTTTTTATCGGGCGTATCTTAAAAACGCGGCGTTGTGCGGCACGGCTGTTATCAATAACCCATTCTGGTGGAGCGCCGACGAAAAGTTTTTCAATAACTGCCTGGCTGTAAAGCTGGGTGTTCCTGTGCCAAAAACGGTGTTGCTTCCGTCGAAAGAGAGACCAACCGACACCACCGACCGTTCGTTCCGTAACCTGAAGTTTCCGATGGATTGGGAATATATGTTCGGTCAGATTGGTTTTCCGGCCTATATGAAACCCCACGCCGGTGGCGGCTGGAAAAGCGTATATAAAGTTTATGACCCGAACGACCTATGGCAGAAACACGAAGAAACAGGCCAGCTGGTAATGATGCTGCAGGAAGAAATAGAGTTTACTGATTATTACCGTTGCTACTGCCTCAATGGCAAATATGTGCACATTATGCCTTATGAGCCGCGTAATCCGCATCATTTACGTTATGCTACTCAGCCTAAAACACAGGGTGAAGAGCACAAAAAACTGATGGAAACCATTACAGATTACGTATTAAAACTCAACCACGCATTAGGTTATGATTTCAACACGGTAGAGTTTGCCGTTCGCAATGGTATTCCGTATGCCATTGACTTCTGCAACCCTGCCCCTGATGCCGACATCAATTCGGTAGGTAACGAAAACTTTGATTGGATTGTAAAAAATGCCGCCAAAATGGCCATTGAAAGAGCCATAGAGCAACAAGATGGTAAAAACAACTGTACATGGGGCACCTTCACACGGGCATCAATTACCGGTAGCGATTTGCTGACTACCACCTTACAGCCGGCTGCGCCCGAGAAAAAGGCTCCTGCCGTAAAAAAAGCTGAAACTGCGCCAAAAGTTGCAAAAGATAAAAAAGCCCCGGCCAAAAAAGAAGAACCTGCCGCTAAAACAGTTGCAAAGAAAAAATAATTTTTATCTTGGTGGGTAATACGGGTTTATTACCCACCCAAGCTAAACTGTTTCTCTCTTATACATCCTGAACTAAGAAAATTATGGCGCAATTTACACTAGGTATTGAGGAAGAATTTCAGACTATTGACCCCAAAACCCGTGAGCTTCGTTCGCACATGTCTAAAATTGTAGAGGGCGGCCAGGTGATTCTGCAGGAGAGAATCAAGCAGGAAATGCACCAGGCAGTGGTAGAGATGATATCAAGTGTGTGCGAGAACATTCAACAGGCGCGTGAAGAAGTTACTTACCTGCGCCGAATGCTGTTCGACCTTGCAGCTAAGCAAAACCTACACATCGCCGCTGCGGGTACGCACCCTTTTTCTGACTGGCAACGGCAACTTATTACCCCCAACGAAAGGTATGAAAAACTGATTGACGACATGCGTGATGTGGCTCGTTCAAATCTTATTTTTGGCTTACACGTTCATGTGGGTATTCCAAATCGTGAAGAAGGCATGCAGATTCTAAACACCGCCCGCTATTTTCTGCCGCACATATACGCCTTGTCAACCAATTCGCCGTTCTGGTGTGGGCGCAATACCGGCTTTAAGTCGTATCGCTCAAAGGTTTTCGACAAATTCCCGAGAACTGGTATACCAGATTATTTTTCAAGCGTGGCAGAGTACGACAACTACGTAAACCTGCTTATTAAAACCAACTGTATTGATAACGGCAAGAAAATCTGGTGGGATATCCGCCTGCATCCGGTATATCCTACGGTTGAGTTCCGTATCTGCGATATCCCAATGCGTGCCGACGAAACCATCTGTCTGGCTGCTTTAATGCAGGCAATAGTGGCTAAAATACATAAGTTGCACCAACAGAACCTGAGTTTCAGACCCTACCACCGGATGCTCATCAGCGAAAACAAATGGCGTGCGGCCCGGTACGGTATAGCCGGAAACCTGATTGATTTTGGTAAAGAAATAGAAGTACCTTACAGCCACCTGGCCGAAGAACTCATTGAGTTTGTTGATGATGTACTTGACGAACTGGGTAGCCGTAAAGAAGTGGAATACATACATGAAATTTTAAAGATGGGTACCGGAGCCGACAGACAGCTGCGGGTGTTTGAACAAACCCAAAACATGAAGTCGGTGGTTGATTACATAGTCTCCGAAACCAGAATTGGTTTGTAATAAGGAACAAACAGACCAGAACGAAGTGTTTTTAATGAATTGTAAAGGCCAGATCCTGTAGGTTAGCACACTAACTTGCAGGATTTGCCTTCTTTTAAGGGTATTTAGACCCTGTATATCAGTAGATTTTGTTAAATTTGTGTTATTTTTTACTAAAATAAGCCTTATGATGCTACTCATAAGCCCCTTATTATGATGAAGATTGCGATTTTAGACCTATACGACGGCCGACCCAACGAAGGTATGCGTTGTATAAAAATGTTGTGCGACCAGTTTCTGGCGCAGGAAGGTACGGGTGGTGAGTACGACATTTTTGATGTACGTCAGAAAAACGAAATACCCGATATATACAATTATCAAATTTTTATATCTACCGGCGGCCCGGGTAACCCATTGCCTGAAGGGCACCCTTGGGAGAAAAAATTTACCGGCTTTATTGACAGCATCTTTGCCTACAACGCAACGCATGAGGTGAAGAAATACCTGTTTCTGATTTGTCATTCTTTTCAGATAGCCAGTCATCATCTGGGCTTTGGTAGCGTTTGCAAGCGAAGGTCTACTTCATTTGGTGTAATGCCAATACACCGCACGGAAGAAGGTGAAAACGAGCCATTATTTGAAAAACTACCTGAGCTATTTTATGCAGTTGACTCAAGAGACTATCAGTTGATTCAACCTGATTGGGATAAAATAAACGCGTTTGGTGCCAAAGTACTATGTCTCGAGAAAATCAGGCCTTATGTTCCTTTAGAGCGGGCTATTATGGCCATCAGGTTCTCTGATGAAGTCTTCGGTACGCAGTTTCACCCGGAAGCTGATTCTGAAGGCATGATGAGATACTTTAAGCAGGAAGAAAAAATGCTGGCCGTTATTAAAGAATACGGGGCCGACAAATATGAAGAAATGATTGACAGGCTGGATGACCCTGACAAGATAATGCTAACTGAGGCAGTAATCATTCCGACGTTCCTGAGAAATGCGGCTGAGCATCTGGTCGAGCTGGCATAAAATCAGCAAAATTTATTCTTACATTTATTAAAAGCGCTATTTATGATACCTGAAATACGCCGCCAGTTTAACGAAAGTTTTTCAACAGAGAAATATGAAGCCTTTTTGGCTGAAATTGAAAGAGACTTCCCCGGCCAACTGGACTTCCGCATTGCTGAAACACCCGTTTTTGTACCCCAGGCATTGAAAATAAAGCTATTGCAGGCTTGTAATGATATTATTGATACCATAAAAAAAGATGATTTTAAGGCAAAGACAGAAAGGGCTATTCCGGCTAATCAGTATGTGCCCAATGAAGATAAACACCCTAATTTTCTGGCTGTTGATTTTGCGGTTTGTAAAGACGCCAATGGCGAATTAATCCCACAACTGATAGAATTACAGGGTTTTCCGTCTTTATTTGCTTATCAATGGTATCTGGGCCAGAAATACAGAAAGTTTTTTGCCGTACCTAAAAACTTTAACCAGTTTTTTAACCGGCTAAATATGGCTACTTATGTAGAAGCCATGAGAAAAGTATTGTTAGGCAATGAAAAAGCCGAAAATGTAATTCTGCTTGAAATTTACCCTGAAAAGCAAAAAACAAGGCTTGATTTTGAAATAAGCAAACAACTTTGGGGTATTGAGCCGGTTTGTTATACAAAAATAACGAAAAACGGACGGAAACTCTTTTATGAAAAAGAAGGCCGCCAGATTGAAATCAAACGGATTTACAACCGGCTGATTTTTGATGACCTGCTGCAGAATTATCCTGATTTAGAGACAGAGTTTAAACTGACTGACGACGTAGATGTAAAATGGGTAACACACCCCAACTGGTTTTTCAGAATCAGTAAGTTTACATTACCGCTGCTCAGGAGCCCTTATGTGCCAGAAAGTTATTATTTGTCTGATTTAAAAGAATATCCTGCCGATTTAGAAAACTTTGTACTTAAACCCTTGTTTTCCTTCGCAGGAAGTGGCGTAAAACTTGTTTTTACGAAGTCTGACCTGGATGCTATCAGCGACAAAGAAAATTATCTGATCCAGAAAAAAGTAAAATATGAGCCAATTATTGAAGATACAGAGGGAAAGCTCATAAAAACTGAAATACGGATGCTATTTGTGTGGGACGATGCTGCACAGCGACCTTCACTTGTAACCAATCTGGCAAGGCTCAGCCGCGGCGAAATGATAGGTGTCAATTTTAATAAAAATTTCGACTGGGTCGGCGGCAGTTGCGCCTTCTTTGAAGAATAAACGAAATAACTTTTCAGCTAAAAGCCGGCAGGATTAACAACCTTCCGGCTTTTTTGTGGCCTTAAAAGGGCTTAAAAATCAATGCAATACCTGATTTTCAGATTTTATTTTTAGATTGTATCGCTATTCAAACCTTATACAAATTAAAATAATGAAATTCTCTTCTACTTTAATTTACTTGTTGCTGTTGCTCATGGGCTTGGGTGCCTCTGGACAAAGCTTTAGCGTAAGTGAAAACAAACGGTTTATTCTGAAAGACGGCAAGCCGTTTTTCTGGTTAGGCGATACCGCCTGGGAGCTATTCCACCGCCTCAATCGTGAAGACGCCGACTATTATCTGAAAAAACGTGCGGCACAACATTACACCGTTATACAGGCTGTTGCTCTGGCCGAGTTTGACGGCCTGAATGTGCCTAACCCGTATGGAGACAAGCCGCTGATAAATAACGACCCTTCAAGGCCTAACGAGGCGTATTTCAGGCACGTAGACTACGTAATTGACAAAGCTGCTGAATATGGTCTCATAATTGGTTTCCTGCCTACCTGGGGCGATAAGCTGAACAAATCAAGCTGGGGAAAAGGCCCGGAGGTATTTAACACTGGTAACGCGCGTATATATGGCAAATGGCTGGCTGAAAGATATAAGCACAGAAAAAATATTATCTGGATTTTGGGTGGTGACCGTAACCCCCGCCCCAATACCAACGATGTAGAAGTGTGGCGAGCCATGGCCGCAGGTATAACAGAAGGTGCAGGTGGTAACGACAAGGCTTTGATTACCTACCACCCTCAGCCCAATAGAGAAGGAGCCAGTGAGTGGTTTCATGACGATACATGGTTCGACTTCAACATGTTTCAGAACGGTCATTGTCGCGATACCCCAATTTATGACCACATTAAGGGCGCATACGACCGGCCAAACACGAAACCCGTAATTGACGGAGAACCCATATATGAAGACCACCCCGTTTGCTTCAATGCCCATGACTTAGGAACAACAAACGCCTACGATGTACGCAAATATGCGTATCTGGATGTATTTGCCGGTGCATTCGGGCATAGTTATGGTTGTCATGATATCTGGCAGATGTATTCGCCTGACCGCGAAGCCGTCAATAATCCACATATTTACTGGCAACAGGCCATTGATTTACCGGGTGCAAAACAAATGCAATGGCTAAGAAAACTGATAGAATCGCGCCCTTTTCTTGACCGCGTTCCTGACCAGTCATTAATTGTAGAAAATAACCTGCCTCCTGCCGAGCGTATTCAGGCTACCAGAGGGCAAAACTACGCCTTTGTGTATACTGCGGTAGGTAATTCATTTACGGTTAATCTGGGAAAGATTTCTGGCTTACAAGTTAATGCATACTGGTTTGACCCTCGCACGGGTAAAACAGAAGCCATTGCCCGGATAGAAAACAAAGGCACACACCGGTTCACTCCACCGCGCTATGGTTACGGGCAGGACTGGGTACTGATTCTTGACGATGCCGGCAGGAACTTCCCCAATCCATAAACCACCTATCAGGCAAAAAAAATACCCCGCATTACTGCGGGATATTTTCATATTTACAATGTATTACGCATCTTATTAGGCAACTTCTGCTGCAATCAGATTCAACGCCGAACCAGCCTTGAACCATTCAATCTGGCTCGCGTTGTAGGTATGGTTCAACTTGATTTCATCTTTCGAACCGTTGGCATGGTGCGCTACCAGTGTTAAAGGTACTCCTTCAGCAAAGGTGGTCAGGCCAAGAATATCAAAAGTATCATCTTCCTGAATCTTATCGTAGTCTTCAGGGTTGGCAAAAGTCAATGCCAGCATCCCTTGTTTTTTCAGGTTGGTTTCGTGAATACGCGCAAATGAACGTACAACAATGGCACGCACACCCAGGTGGCGTGGTTCCATAGCGGCATGCTCACGAGACGAACCTTCACCGTAGTTTTCGTCGCCCACTACAATAGTGCCAATTCCGGCAGCTTTGTAGGCACGTTGTACGGTTGGTACTTCACCGTATTGGCCGGTTATCTGGTTCTTAACCGTATTGGCTGAGCCGTTAGCAAAGTTAATGGCACCAATCAACAGGTTATTAGAAATATTATCCAGGTGACCACGGTATTTCAACCATGGGCCAGCCATAGAAATATGGTCAGTTGTACATTTACCTTTGGCTTTTATCAACAATTTCAGGCCGGTAAGGTCGGTACCTTCCCATGCTTTGAAAGGCTCTAACAATTGCAGACGGTCAGATGTCGGGCTTACTGCAACTTTTACTTTGCTACCGTCTTTTTTAGGTTTCTGGTATCCGGCATCTTTCACATCAAAGCCCATAGGAGGCAATTCAACACCCTGAGGTGCATCCAGTTTTACCTGCTCACCTTTTTCGTTAAGTAAAGTATCTTTCAAAGGGTTGAAAGTCAGGCTACCTGCAATGGCAAATGCGGTAACTATTTCCGGTGATGCCA
The DNA here is from genome assembly GCF_024138715.1 of Emticicia sp. 21SJ11W-3. Classification (GTDB taxonomy): domain Bacteria; phylum Bacteroidota; class Bacteroidia; order Cytophagales; family Spirosomataceae; genus Emticicia; species Emticicia fluvialis. The sequence goes on along the minus strand of NZ_CP092074.1, from coordinate 2,542,245 downwards.
CAAACGCGTGTGTGTTTGGGTTACCATCGGCACGTTTCGCAAAGTTTCTGTTAAATGAGGTAATGATTGAGTTACGCTCGCCTTTTTCAGCGCCATGGCGCGCCCATTGGCCAATACAAGGCCCACAGGCATTAGCAAGTACTACCCCGCCAATAGAATTGAAGGTATCAAGTATACCGTCTCTTTCGGCAGTGTAACGCACCAGCTCAGAACCAGGAGTGATGGTGAACTCAGATTTTGCCAAAATATGTTTTGAAGCCGCCTGTGCTGCAACAGATGCCGCGCGGGTCATGTCTTCATAAGATGAGTTTGTACATGAGCCAATCAAGCCTACATCCAGTTTCTCAGGCCATTTGTTTTTCTTAACGGCTTTGGCAAATTTAGAAAGAGGCCAGGCAAGGTCTGGTGTGAACGGACCATTGATACGCGGCTCCAATCTTGAAAGATTAATTTCAATTACCTGGTCGTAGTAAGCTTCAGGATTATCGATACACTCCTGGTCAGGGCGTAACAAATCTTTAATGCCATTGGCCAGAGAAGCTACTTTGGCACGGCCAGTGGCTTTTAGATAAGCCGCCATTTTGCGGTCATAACCAAATAAAGAGGTAGTTGCACCAATTTCGGCACCCATGTTACAGATAGTACCTTTACCGGTTGCCGAAAGGCTGTCTGCGCCTTTACCAATATATTCAACAATATAACCTGTTCCACCTTTAACAGTCAGGCGGCCTGCCACTTCAAGAATTACATCTTTTGGTGCTGCCCATCCTTTCAGTTTTCCGGTTAATTTAACGCCAATCAGTTTAGGCATTTTCAGTTCCCATGCCAGGCCAGACATTACGTCGCAGGCATCGGCACCACCTACACCAATAGCAACCATACCCAAACCACCGGCATTTGGCGTGTGAGAGTCGGTACCAATCATCATACCACCCGGAAAAGCATAGTTTTCAATCACAACCTGGTGAATGATACCCGCACCGGCTTTCCAGAAACCAATGCCATATTTATTTGAAACAGAAGAAAGGAAATCGTATACTTCTTTATTTTTTTCGTTGGCAACTCTCAAATCTTCTGCCGCGCCTACTTTTGCCTGAATCAGGTGGTCGCAGTGTACAGTAGAAGGAACAGCAACTTTTGGGCGTCCGGTAGTCATAAACTGCAATAATGCCATCTGTGCGGTAGCATCTTGCATGGCTACGCGGTCAGGAGCAAAATCAACATAGTCTACGCCTCTGCTATACGTTTTTGCAGGGTTTCCCTCCCACAAGTGAGAATAAAGGATTTTTTCCGCTAAAGTAAGAGGTCTACCTACTAATTTTCGAGCGGCCTCTACTCTTTCGGGCATTCGAGCATAGACGCTCTTAATCATATCTAAATCAAAAACTGCCATTTGTTAAAGAAATTTTTAAATGTTAAAAACTCAAATACGGATTGTATAGATGAGGATTGCGCCAAAATTACAAAACATCGTCAAATTTTGAATAGTAATTTATTAAATATTGCTAAAAATATATATCTAAACGCATATCACTGCCATTAATCTTCCGAGCCATCTATTTAATAAACCTCAAACCACTGCATTTTTGTTCAAAACTTATCGGTTTTAGATTTTTTTATTAAAATTTCCAAAACTTTTGTATTCTCTTTTGCATTAATATCTTAATATCGCACAAAATTTAAAATTGAAGACCAAAGAATGTCAAAAAACTTAGTCATAGTTGAGTCCCCTGCAAAAGCAAAAACCATAGAAGGTTATCTTGGAAAAGATTTTATTGTGAAATCAAGTTTTGGCCATGTCAGAGATTTGCCTGAAAAAGAACTGGGCATTGATATAAATAAAAACTTCGCTCCTAAATACACTATTTCTGCCGATAAAACGAAGGTTATAAACGAACTGAAGAAAATTGCCAAAGAATCGGAAACCGTATGGCTGGCAACTGACGACGACCGTGAGGGAGAAGCCATATCATGGCATCTGAAAGAGTCGTTAGGCCTGAAAGACAGCACGCCGAGAATTGTTTTCAGAGAAATTACAAAAAAAGCCATTACCAATGCCATTGAGAACCCCCGCACCATTGATATGGACCTGGTGAATGCACAGCAGGCACGGAGGATTCTGGACCGCCTCGTGGGCTTTGAATTGTCGCCGGTTTTATGGCAGAAAATCAGAACCGGCGAACGCACCAATCTATCTGCCGGAAGGGTGCAGTCGGTGGCAGTGCGTTTAATTGTAGAGCGTGAAAGAGAAATTGATGGCCACAATTCAAAATCTTCATTTAAGGTAGTAGCGCAGTTTCTGGTTGAAAAGGGCAAAGTTCTGAACGCCGAATTACCAAAAAACTTTGAAACCGAAGAGCAGGCAAGAACTTTTCTTGAAAAATGCCGTAACGCCATCTTTACCATCAAAAACCTGGAGGTAAAGCCAGGTAAAAAATCTCCGGCAGCGCCATTTACTACTTCTACTTTGCAACAGGAGGCCTCTCGTAAATTAGGTTTTTCTGTATTGCAGACCATGACAGTGGCCCAGAAACTCTATGAATCGGGTAAAATCTCATACATGAGAACAGACTCGACCAACTTGTCGGGCGAGGCCATTGAAAAAGCAAAAGCCCAGATTGAGGCCGCTTATGGCGATAAATACGTAAAGGTACGCCAGTATAAAACCAAGAGTGAGTCGGCTCAGGAAGCCCACGAAGCCATCAGGCCAACCGATTTCAGCAGAGAAAAAGTGGATGGCGACAGAAACGAGCAACGCTTGTATGATTTAATCTGGAAACGCTCTATTGCTTCTCAGATGGCAGATGCCGAACTGGAAAGAACCATTGCTACCATTGGGATATCAACCACAGCTGAAGAATTAGTGGCTACCGGTGAAGTAATAAAATTTGATGGTTTTCTAAAAGTATATCTCGAATCGAGCGACGATGAAGACGAAGAAAGCAAAGGTATGCTGCCTCCGTTAACTATCGGGCAACTGCTTGACCTCTCAGAAATGAAAGCCACCGAACGATTCTCGAAACCGGCTGCCAGATACACCGAGGCCAGTCTGGTTAAAAAACTGGAAGAAATGGGAATCGGGCGGCCCTCTACCTATGCCCCTACTATTTCAACCATCATCAAGCGGAATTACGTTGTAAAAGAAGACAGGCCGGGTAAAGAACGTACATTCAGAGAGTTTTCGCTGAAAAATAATAACATAACCGAAAAAGTAGGAAAAGAGACCTACGGAACCGAAAAAGCCAAGTTGTTCCCCACAAACATCGGCATTGTGGTAAATGATTTTCTGGTTGAGAATTTTGATGACGTGATTGACTTCTCGTTTACAGCCAATGTTGAAAAAGACTTTGATAAGGTGGCCGACGGCAAAGTACAATGGCAAAAAATGATTGGTGATTTTTATAAGGATTTTCATCATAAAGTAGAGCAGGCAGACAACGCAAAAGCCACCAAAGGCGCCCGTGAACTGGGCGTTGACCCACGCACAGGCAAAAATGTATCGGTTAAAATAGGTAAGTTTGGCCCATATGTGCAACTGGGTGATAATACCGACGAAGAAAAGCCTGTTTTTGCCAGCCTGCTGAAAAGCCAGCTGGTAGATAATATTACGCTTGAAGATGCCCTTGCTTTGCTTGATATGCCCAAACTACCGCGTGAGGTAGGTTTCTATGAAGATAAACCATTGGTAGTGGCTGTTGGTAAATTCGGGCCGTATATCAGGCATGACGATAAGTTCTATAACCTTGAAAAAAGCGAAGACCCATATCTGGTTACTGAACAACGGGCTATTGAAATTATTGAAGCTAAACGCAACAGCGGTGATTTGTCTCAACCTAAAGACCTGGGTATCTATGAAGGCCTGGCCGTTAATGTAGGTAAAGGCCGCTTTGGCTTTTATGTGAAACATGGCGACAAGTACTATAACATTGATAAAACCATTAAAGCTGCCGAAGTAGATATTGACCAGGCAATTGAGATAATTAAAGCCAAAAAAGCAGCAGAAAGCAGTAAGATTATCAAGGAGTTTCCGGAGAACACCAGCATACAGGTACTGAACGGCCAGTATGGGCCTTACATTAAAGCGGGCAAAAGAAATGTAAAAATACCGAAAGGCACCGACCCGGCGTCGCTAACATTAGAAGACTGCCTGAAACTGGCCAACGGTTAATTCAGTTTATGGCACTTACCCCATTGTAATGAAAAAACTGGTTGTTTTAACAGGAGCCGGCATTAGTGCCGAAAGCGGTTTGAAGACCTTCAGAGACAGTGGGGGTTTGTGGGAAAACCATAGCATTGAAGATGTAGCTACGCCCAGGGGCTGGGCCAAAAACCCTGCGCTTGTATTGCAGTTTTATAACGAGCGCCGCGCCAAAGCATTTGAAGCCCGGCCCAATGCCGGCCACCTTGCATTGGTTGCCTTGGAAAAATATTTTGAGGTATGCATTATTACCCAAAACGTTGACAATCTGCACGAGAAGGCGGGTTCTACTCATGTACTACATCTGCATGGCGAACTCAGCAAGGTGAGAAGTGTCATGAACAAAAACCTGATTACCGATATAGGCGGTAAAGCCATTTATTTAGGAGACTTAGCCGAAGACGGGCATCAGCTTCGCCCTCATATTGTTTGGTTTGAAGAAGAAGTACCCATGATAGAACCTGCTGCGGCAATAGCCTCAGAAGCTGATATTTTTGTTGTTGTGGGTACATCTTTACAGGTTTATCCGGCAGCGGGGCTAATCTACTCAGTAGGTAAATCTGTACCAAAATTCATCGTCGACCCTTTTACGCCCGAAGAAGCAGGTAATCATAAAAACCTGACTTACATCGTAGAAACCGCAACGGTAGGCGTGCCTAAACTGGCAGAAATACTTATCAGAGATTTTCAATAGCCAACCCGGCAAACGTAGCTCCATGAAAAAAATCATTGTCTTTCTACTAATGGCTCAGATGGTGTATGCCCAAAACTTTACCCAAAAAATTGATTCGCTACTTAAAAGCCACACTGAAAAAGACGGGGCCGGAATGGCCGTTATGATTATTAAGGCGGGTAAACCCATCTATAAAGACGGTTTCGGACTGGCTGATGTTGCTACCCGAACGCCAATTACAGCACAAACCAGTTTCAGAATGGCCTCGGTATCCAAGCAGTTTACAGCCGCTTGCATTATTCTGCTTGAAAACCGAGGAAAACTGCGTTATGAAGACAACCTGCTGACATTTTTTCCTGATTTTAATAAACAAACAGGCAGTAAAATAAAGATAAAACACCTGCTGACACATACTTCAGGTATAACAGACTACGAAGCCCTTATACCACCGAACCAGCAACTGCAAATACTGGATGCGGATGTGCTGCAAATGTTAAAAAGCCAATCTAAAACCTATTTTGAGGCTGGTAGTAAGTTCAGATACAGTAATTCGGGCTTTTGCCTGCTTCAACAAATCATTGAAAAGGTATCCGGGCAGAATTTTGTAACCTTTATCAAAGCAAACATCTTTGAGCCGCTAGGTTTGCAAAATACCACCATTTATGAAACCGGCAGACCCATACCCAACCGGGCAATGGGTTATGCACGTAATAAAGAAGGCAAGTTGTTTTTTGCAGACCAGAGCATTACAAGCGCCACCAAAGGCGATGGTTGTGTATATACCTCTTTAGAAGATTATGAAAAATGGTATAATGCCTTATTGAACAACCAACTGTTTAACACCGAAGCCGAACTTAAAAAAATCAACTATAAAATAGAAGATGTAAAAGACATCAGCTATGGCCTGGGCTGGTTTAACGGAAAAGGCAACAATGGTCTGGAGTTATATCATACCGGTAGTACCTGCGGTTTCAGCAATGTGGTTAACATGGTGCCGGGCAGTAAATTTCTGTTTGTCTACTTCTCAAACATAGCAGATAACCATGCCCTTGAAGAGCCGATTAGAGACCTTCTGAAAACAGAGAAGATTGATGATACCACAGTTGATTTTGAAAAGGCGTTGAGCCTGACCAACTAATACAAAAAAAGCCCGGCTCAATAAAGAACCGGGCTAAACTTTGAATCTATTTTCAGTTCAATTGCGCTTCCAATTTAGAAGTAAGAATGTGTTTCGGAACGGCTCCTACAATTTTATCAACCATCTGACCATTTTTGAAAATCATCAGTGTAGGAATAGAACGGATACCGAAGTTCATCGGAACATTAGAGTTTGCATCAACGTCCATTTTACCGATAATTGCTTTACCTTCATAGTCGCCTGCCATTTCTTCAACAACCGGGCCAATCATCTTACATGGTCCGCACCACTCTGCCCAAAAATCAACTAATACAGGTTTGTCAGAGTTAATCAGTTCAGCAAAATTTGCGTCCGTGATTTCAATTGCTTTATGTGCCATTTTTTATTGAATTTATACCCTTTGACTACTATTGGCAAAAGGTTTTTAAGGTTTAAATTTTGTTCTTACAGGTCTAACAAAACCGCGTTTCAGAAAAGTTCCATCAGGCGAAAACAACATTTTCATCACCTACAATTTTCCTGAGTTCCTTCACGAAATCGTTGGTTGAAGCCACTTTAGACTTGCGCGACAACAGTAAGACATCTAACCTTTCATCGGCATCATGTACAGATAACTTGAAGTCGAACGTACCCGGAAAGCGCGAAGTAGCTGCATCTATTTCTTCAATAAGCCCTGCATTAATTTGCTGCAAACCAATAATGATTTTTATCTCTTTAAACATCTTGTTGCGTAATTCGCTTAGCAGCTCCATGTTCAAAGGTTTAAAGTCCCATTCTCCTTCCCTGCCCCATTTGTTTTGCAGTTTGCCTCTGATGAACAAAAACAGCCCCATGTTCAGGAATTTCGAGAAATTGACGTAGTCTTGCCCGAACAGCATCATCTCCATGCTTGAGTTGTAATCTTCCAGTTTCAGAATACCAAACGGGTTACCGTTTTTGGATTGCTTGTGCTGCACCGATGATACCACCCCGCCTATGGTTATTTCTTTATTGAGATTATTTGCATCAAAGACCTGGTCAAGCGGCACACAACGTTTCATTTCCATCGAGAATTCATCCAGCGGATGCCCTGAAATGTAAAACCCAACCACATCTTTTTCAAATTTCAGCTTCTGAATATCACCCCACTCTTCGGTTGGAGCAATTTTAGGTCTGGCAATATCAAAACCGCTTCCACCCACGGCACCAAACAAAGAATTTTGCCCGGCAGAGGCGTTCTCATGAAATTTATTGGCATATCTGATAAGCTTTTCAATCAGCGAAGTGCCGTCAGAATCATCAAAATATTGTGCCCGGTGTAATTCAGTAAAGCAGTCAAAAGCCCCGGCATAAGCAAAAGATTCCAGTGTCTTTTTGTTAACGGTTCTCAGGTTAACACGTGTTATAAAATCAAAAATATCGGTAAATGCACCACCTTTGGTTCGTTCTTCAATTACGGCATCTACGGCGGCATCGCCGGTACCTTTAATGCCACCCATACCAAAGCGTATTTCTCCTTTTTTGTTAACACTGAACTGCTTGTGCGACTCGTTTACGTCAGGCCCCAGAATAGGCAGGCCAATGGCCCGGCACTCTTCCATAAAGAAGGTTATCTTATCAATATTACCTAATTGAGACGTTAACACGGCCGCCATGTATTCTGACGGATAATGGGCTTTCAGATAGGCTGTCTGATACGCCACAAACGCATAACAGGTAGAGTGCGACTTGTTAAAGGCATAAGAAGCGAAGGCTTCCCAGTCGGTCCATATTTTTTCAAGTACTTTTTCAGGATGCCCCTTGGCTTTGGCTCCTTCCAGAAACTGCGGTTTCAGTTTATCAAGTGTCTTCCGGTCTTTTTTACCCATTGCTTTCCGCAAAACGTCGGCATCTCCTTTAGAGAACCCGGCCAGTTTCTGCGACAACAACATTACCTGTTCCTGATAAACCGTAATACCGTAGGTTTCACCCAGATACTCCTCCATGTCTGGCAAGTCGTAGGTTACTTCTTCCCGGCCATGCTTACGGTTAATAAAATTCGGAATGTACGCAATAGGCCCCGGGCGATACAGGGCATTCATGGCAATGAGGTCATCCAGGCGGTCAGGTTTCAGGTCTTTCATGTATTTTTTCATACCGTCAGACTCAAACTGGAATACCGCATTGGTCTCCCCTCTCTGAAACAACTCATAAGTTAACTTATCATCCAGAGGGATACTGTCAATATCAATTTCCACGCCATGATTCTCCTTAATCATCCGCAGGCAGTCCTTAATAATGGTCAGGTTTCGCAGACCCAGAAAGTCCATCTTGATAACCCCGGCATCTTCAATAATTTTGCCCTCATATTGGGTTATCAGCAGGTCAGAATCTTTAGAGGTAGAAACCGGCAGAATATTATACAATGCTTCGGGCGCAATAATAATACCCGCAGCATGTATTCCGGTATTACGTACGGTTCCTTCCAGTTTTTCGGCCTGCTGCAATACTTTGGCTGTCAGGTCAGCGCCATTATACATGGCCCGCACTTTCTTCACATTTTCAATCTCATCGGGTTGTAAACCTAATTCAGAAAGACTTTTGGGGCCGTCAAGCGGATAATGTATCAGTTTCTGAAAATCAATACCATAAGTAGGTTTATCGGGTATCAGCTTGGCAATGTAGTTGGCGTCAGCCAATGGTAATTCCATAACACGGGCCACATCTTTAATAGACGATTTCGTGGCCATCGTACCATAAGTAATAATCTGCGCAACCTGATTTTTGGTGTATTTCTGCACAACATAGTCAATCACCTTCTGGCGGCCTTCATCATCAAAGTCGGTATCAATATCGGGCATTGATTTCCGGTCAGGGTTCAGGAAACGCTCAAAAAGCAGATTGTATTTAATGGGGTCAATATTGGTAATACCAATGCAATAGGCCACGGCGCTACCAGCGGCGCTACCCCGGCCGGGGCCTATCATAACACCCAGGTCTCGCCCGGCCTTGATAAAGTCAGATACTATCAGAAAGTACCCCGCAAAACCCATTGATTTGATGGTGAAGAGCTCAAAATCAAGGCGTTCCTGAACTTCTACCCCTATTTCGCCATAGCGTTTCATGGCGCCTTCGTAGGTCAGGTGTTTCAGGTACTCCCACTGGTTCATCACATCATCTGCGTGAATCTTAAATTCCGGAGGAATCGGGAAATTCGGCAACATGATGTCTCGCTTCAGTTTGAGCGTTTCAACTTTATCTACAATCTCGTTTGTGTTATCAATTGACTCCGGCAGGTCATGAAACAAGGTCGACATCTCCTGAGTTGTCTTGAAATAAAACTGGTCGTTGTAGAACGCAAACCGCGTATCTCTTGAAGAAGACTCGTCATCATTAAACTCCTTGGCAGAAGGTGTCGACAGTTTTTCGTTGGTATTAACACAAAGCAGAATATCGTGTGCCACCCAGTCTTGCTGGTCTACATAGTGGCTATCGTTGGAGGCAATGATTTTTACCCCATACTTTTTGGCAAACTTCACCAGCACCTCGTTTACCTTAATTTGCTCCGGAATATCATGTCGTTGAATCTCCACATAATAATCTTCGCCGAATCTGTCCAGCCACCACCTGAACTCCTTTTCTCCCTCTTCTTCACCCTTCCTCAAAATGGCTTTGGGTACCGACGCCCCAATACAGCAGGTCGTAGCTATAAGCCCCTCTTTATATTGCTCAATTAAAGCCTTGGTAACCCTCGGAAACTTTCCATAAAGGCCTTCAATGTAGCCTAAAGAGCAAAGTTTGGTCAGGTTTTTATATCCGGTGGCATTTTTGGCCAGTAATAACTGATGGAAACGCTGGTCTTTCTGTTCTTTGGTAAACTGCTTGCGGGTGTGGTCTTCTACTACATAAAACTCGCAGCCAACAATGGGCTTTACGTTATACTTGCCGGCAGTGGCCACAAAGTCAAACACCCCAAACATATTGCCGTGGTCTGTAATAGCCATAGCGGGCATATTGTCGGCCTGTGCTTTGGCAAACAATTTTTTAATATCTGAGGCGCCGTCGAGTAATGAAAACTGCGTGTGGTTATGTAAATGAGAAAACTGCATAGTAGGTTTTTAACTGATTCAATCACACTAAATTAACTAAAATATCTGAATGAGAACCGAATATTTTTGAAGCAAATGATAAAACCCTGAATATCAATAGTCGGTTTTTATAAATTTTAAGTCTTTAAAAGGAACAGTTATCCGGCCTGAGAAGTTTTCAGTTTTTTTTGATTTCTATTCAGACTTTTTTTAGCAATTTTACCGCCTCCATCTATTTTGTATTTTTATAATAAAACTTTGCAAGAATTTAATATCCTGACTGATGCCTGTTAATATAAGTGAAATTGAGGCCATATTTAAAAACATTAGTAAACTTCGGATAGGCGTAATTGGCGACTTCGCTGTCGACTTTTATTATGATATTAATTATAATACGAAGGAATTTTCGGTTGAAACAGGAAAAGAGGTGTTTTGGGCAAGTAAGCCTCACTCGTCTTTAGGAGCGGCCGGAAACGTAGTTAATAACCTGAGCGCCCTGGGCGTAAACGACATCAGGGTGTTTGGCTGTGTTGGAGACGATATTTATGGCCGAGAAATGCTGAGTCTGTTCAACGCTATTGGTGTTAACACCCGGTTTCTGAAAGTTCTGGCTGAAGACTGGGACACCTGTACTTATACCAAGCCTATGTCTGACGACGGAGAATCTAACCGGTTGGATTTTGGCACAAACAACCAGTTAGCCAATCACCTGTTTGATGAATTACTAGCCACTTTAGGCGATTCTCTTCCTGAACTAGACGTTTTAATTATTAATCAGCAGTTTCCAAACCCCTTGTTAAATCCGCAGCGGATAGCCCTTCTTAATCAGTTAATTGCTGGTTTTCCGCAATGCTTGTTTGTATCAGACCTGCGGGCTTATGGCTATTGCATCAAAAATACGATACTGAAAGTAAATACCGAAGAAATGGCAAAGCTATTGGGTATTAAACATATCAACGAAGCTGATGAAAACGCCTGCATTACCCACGGCAAAGCGTTGCAGTCGCTCATCGGCGACAGCCTCATTGTTACCCGCGGCGAATACGGCATATTGTATATAGACGAACACGAAACTAAAAATGTAAAAGCGATTCCGATTACCGGCGAGATTGACACCGTTGGTGCCGGAGATACCGTAGTGGCTGCATTTTCTGCAACCAGAGGTTCAGGGGCAACCATTGAGCAATCGCTTGAAATTGCCAACCTGGCCGCTGCCGTAACCGTGCAGAAACTCAGACAAACTGGCACGGCTAGTCCATCAGAAATCCTAAACGTTTATCATAAGTATTCAACCCTTAATTAATCAATTATAAACCTATGTACTCAAAAGAGACTGCGCTGCAACTGCGCAACGAAATAAAAGACTACCTGAATACAGGCCTGCTGCCTTTCTGGATTAAAAGAACAGTTGATAATCAATATGGAGGTTTTCTGACACACTTTGATCAATATGGTAATGACTCAGGCGAAGACGAAAAATCATTGATAGCCCAAAGCCGCTCGGTGTTTACTTATTCGTCTGCCCACAGAGCCGGATACGGTGATGGTAAGCTGGCCGAAATGGCACGTCATGGGGTAGATTTTCTTTTGAACAAAATGTGGGACGAAGAGTATGGCGGTTTCTACTGGATGGTGAACCGCAAAGGTGAAGTTACCTGCGACGAGAAAATTTTGTACGGCCACAGCTTTGTAATTTACAGCTTAAGTGAATATACCCTGGCAACCGGCGACCCACGCGGCCGTGAGTATGCCGAAAAAGTATTTGACTTATTGCAGGTGCATGCAGTAGATACCTACTATGGCGGCTATTGGGAAATGTTTTTAAGAAACTGGGACTTAAAAGGCCCTGGCGCTGCCGGTGGAGACCGCAAGACACTCGATGCCCACATGCACTTAATGGAGGCCTTTACCACCCTTTATGAGTGCACAGGCAAGCAGGTGCATCGTCGTAAGTTGCTTGAAATAATAGAATTGCTAACAACTAAGGTAATGCACCCACAATATGGCACGGGTATTCCGCAGTTCTGGGCTGACTGGTCGGTGGCACCGCAGATTAAATTTGATATTGTATGGGGTTGGGACCGCTTTACGGAAGACGGACAAAAAGCCGCCGCCGAAGACAACACCAGCTATGGCCACAATTCAGAGTTTGCGTGGTTACTCATGCACGCACTGGATATTCTGGGCCTACCTTATGACACCCATCGCGAGCAGATTATAAAATCTTTCAATCACTCGGTAACTTATGGCATCGACTGGGAGTTTGGCGGCGTTTATGTAGAGGGTTCTCATGCCGGCGAGGTGTATGACCGCGAGAAAGAATTCTGGCAACAGGCCGAAATGCTGATTGGTATGCTGGATGCCTTCAGATACCTGAAAGACGAAAAATATTGGGCGGCCTACGTAAACGTACATCGTTTTGTGTTTGATAAAATGATTAACCATGAACTGGGAGAATGGTGGCCTTTAATGACCCGCCAGGGTGTGCCTATCTGGAAGCACATGAGCCATTCGTGGAAGATAAACTATCATGATGTACGCTCTATGGTACAATCTGTGGTGCGATTAGACAAGATTTTGAACTCAAATTTGTAAAAACAAGATTTCTATTGTATTTTTGCACCCCAATTTACTTTTTTTGTTCAATACTTAAAGTTCAATACAATGCCAAAACAAAAAACCAATTCTGGAGCAAAAAAACGCTTCAAAATTACAGGTACAGGCAAAATCAAGCGTAAACACGCTTTTCATAGCCACATCCTGACAAAAAAATCTAATAAACGTAAAAGAAACCTGGTTTCAGCTACGCTTGTTAGCCCGGCAGATACCAACCGTATCGAGTCGTTATTAAGTATGTAATGGTAGTCTGTGTAAGACTCTTACAATGGTTCAATTGTTTCACCCGATGAATGGCACCAAAGAGTAAAGATGTAAATCTGAACCGCCAAAGTCAAAAAACTAAAAATTAAAATGCCTAGAAGTGTAAATCACGTTGCCTCAAGAGCAAGACGTAAAAAAGTTTTAAAATTAGCCAAAGGCTATTACGGACGTCGTAAGAACGTTTGGACGGTTGCTAAAAACGCCGTTGAAAAAGGTTTGGTATATGCTTATGAAGGTCGTAAGCAAAAGAAAAGAAGTTACCGTCGTTTATGGATTGTCCGTATCAACGCAGGGGTTCGTCCGTTAGGAATGTCATACTCTGTATTGATTGACAAACTAAACAAGGCTGGTATTGAATTGAACAGAAAAGTATTGGCCGACTTGGCTTTGAACCACCCTGACGCGTTCAGAGCTGTAGTTGAGAAAGTAAAATAAGAAGCAGGTTTAAATCTGTAATAAGGAGGTATCAATTTCATTGGTACCTCTTTTTTTGTGGCAGTTTGTCAGCTTTCAATAATCAGGGTTTTTAGCCCTTTCCATTTGCCATCGGCATCTTTGCCAATCAGGTAGGCCTCAATTTCTACCCTGCCCGCGCGCAGGTATTCCAGCTCGGTCAGATTTTCTTCCATAATCTTTTTTATGGTTGCAAACTTTTCAGCGCGTTCAATTTCATTATCAGTCCACCAGTCTTGTTTATTGAGTACCACGTCAAAAAACTTTTCCCAGGGCATTGTTTCTACTCTTTCGGTGGCAGGCAGCCCAATGTATTTTCTGAAAAGAATAGTATTAAACGGGGCCTGATGGTCGGCCTGCCAGTCAATAACTTTTAGCCTTTCATCAGACTCACTGGGGTATAACAATCCTTCCACACATTCTTTCAGCATGTCTACAACTGACTTTCTGGCCAATGCGGCTTCTCTTGAAGATTCAGCAGGGTTACGGTTAATTTTTGTTTCCATTGTTTACGCTTTTTGAAAGCATGAGGAACTGACAAAGTATAGCTATTTATTAATATGGTCTAAAAGTAACTAAAAATAATAAGATTATATTGAAATAGGCTAACAAAATAAATAAAAAATTAAAATTTACTTATGTGGCCGAATCCCCCCGGCACCAGGGCTGATTCATACTTATCAGGTAAGCATTGTTTTTTTTTGCTTTATTTCAACAGCTGCTGACTTAAATGTACATAAGAGATGCGTCAATGGCAGATTTACTGATGAAAGATTGGAGAAGCATTGGCCAAAAAATCTTATTGATGGCCGCCTACTCTACTGACATACTGCCAATCTGTCAGTTTTTTCTGCCAAATAAGTGCTTGGCACGTCCATTGATGAAATAGAGTTAAACTATTCTGAATTAATTTACTGAAATATCAATATGGGAAAAATTATTGGAATTGACTTAGGAACAACAAACTCATGTGTGGCTGTAATGGAAGGTAATGAACCAGTGGTTATTGCCAACAGTGAAGGTGCCCGCACAACTCCTTCAATCGTTGCGTTTTTAGAAAATGGTGAGAAAAAAGTAGGTGCTCCTGCTAAGCGTCAGGCTATCACCAATCCTAAAAATACAATTCAATCTGTTAAACGTTTCATGGGTAAACGTTTCAATGAGGTTAGTGCAGAAATGAAAACAATTGCCTATGATGTAGAGCAGGGTGCAAACAACACGCCGCGTGTCCGCATAGGTGACCGCCAATATACTCCTCAGGAAATCTCGGCTTTCATTCTTCAGAAAATGAAACAAACCGCCGAAGATTATCTGGGAACAACCGTGAGCGAAGCCGTTATTACGGTTCCTGCTTACTTTAACGATGCTGAGCGTCAGGCCACTAAAGAGGCGGGTATCATTGCAGGTCTTGATGTAAAACGTATCATAAACGAGCCTACAGCCGCAGCATTGGCCTATGGCCTTGACAAACAAGGCAAAGACATGACCGTTGCCGTGTTTGACTTAGGTGGTGGTACATTCGATATCTCGGTTCTTGAATTAGGTGATGGCGTATTTGAAGTTAAAGCAACCGACGGCGATACGCATTTAGGTGGCGATGACTTTGACCAGGTGATTATCGAATGGCTTGCCGATGAATTTAAAAAAGATGAAGGCATTGATTTACGTCAGGATGCCATGGCGCTTCAACGTTTGAAAGAAGCAGCCGAAAGAGCTAAAATAGAGTTGTCAAGCTCAACTCAGACAGAAATCAACCTGCCTTATATCTTCCCGGTAAATGGTATTCCAAAACACCTGGTAAGATCTTTAAGCCGTGCCAAATTTGAACAACTGGCTGATAGCCTTATCCAAAGAGCTATGGAGCCTTGCCGCAGAGCCATTAAAAACTCAGGCTTAAATGTAAATGATATCGACGAAGTGATTCTGGTTGGTGGTTCAACCCGTATCCCTCGCGTTCAGGAAGAAGTTGAGAAGTTCTTTGGTAAAAAACCATCGAAGAGCGTAAACCCTGACGAAGCCGTAGCCATTGGCGCTGCCATTCAGGGTGGTGTATTAACAGGCGAAGTAAAAGACATTCTTTTGCTGGACGTTATCCCGCTTTCATTAGGTATCGAAACCATGGGCGGCGTGTTCACCAAAATGATTGAAGCCAATACAACGATTCCGACCAAGAAAAACGAAGTGTTCTCAACCGCAGCCGATAACCAGCCGTCTGTTGAGTTGCATATCTTACAAGGCGAACGCCCAATGGCATCGCAAAACCGTACGTTAGGTCGTTTCCACCTAGACGGAATACCACCGGCACCACGCGGAGTACCTCAGATTGAAGTAACTTTTGACGTAGACGCCAACGGTATCCTGAACGTAACGGCCAAAGATAAAGGTACTGGTAAAGAGCAAAAAATCCGTATCGAGGCATCGTCTGGCTTGTCAGACGCCGAAATCCAGAAAATGCGAGATGAAGCCAAAGCTAACGAAGAAGCCGACAAGATTGAAAAAGAGAAAATTGAAAAAGTAAATGCGGCCGATGCGATGATTTTCAGCACCGAAAAACAATTGAAAGAATACGGCGACAAGTTATCGGCAGGTAATAAATCGGCTATCGAAGGTGCGTTGGCAGAGCTAAAAGCTGCTCATGGTACCAGAGACCTTGCCGCAATTGATGCCGCTATGGAGAAAATAAACACGGCATGGCAGGCTGCATCGCAAGAGATTTATGCGGCTGGCGCTGCACCAACCGGCGAGCCGACAGCCAGCGCAGGCGGCGCAACCGGTGGCAGTAACAATGAAGATGTAACAGACGTAAACTACGAAGAAGTAAAATAAGTAGTTACGCATAGTATAACCACTAAAAACTCTCTTGGCAACAAGGGAGTTTTTTTATTGCCCACGCAGAAGAACCCTGCCTGATGCTACATTTTTTTTACGCATCTGCTAATAATATTCATTAATAATGTAAGTTTGCAATAGATACTATTGTTATTAAAAGGTTATTTATTCAATCAGGTAAACCTATAAATCAATTCAATGAAACACGAAAATTCAACCTCACGAAGAAAGTTTTTACAGCAAATTGGTGCAACCAGCTTAGTGGCTGGCGCCACACCGTTTGCATCTTTAGCGAATCAGGAAAAAGCTGAAGAACGCATTTTAACCTATGACAAAAAGTTTACTGCCAACGACAAAGTAAGAATCGGCGTTATTGGCTTTGGTGTTCAGGGGCATTATGACTTGAATTCGGCCCTTAAAGTTCCGGGTGTAGAATTAGCAGGTATTTGCGACCTGTATCCGGGCAGACTCGAAAATGCCAAAGAACTATATGGCAACGACCTTTTTACTACCAGAGATTACAGAGAGATTCTGGATAAAAAAGACATTGACGCCGTTTTAATCTGTACTACTGATATTTGGCATGCCCGCATTACGCAAGACGCATTGGCAAAAGGCAAGCACGTTTACTGCGAAAAACCCATGGTTTATAAAATCAGTGAGGGGTATCCGGTAATGGCTGCCGCCAAAAAATCGGGTAAAGTAGTGCAGATAGGTAGCCAGCGTGTAAGTAGTATTGGCCTGGCAAAAGCAAAAGAACTATTGGCTGCCGGCGAGATAGGTAAACTGAATATGGTTAATGCCGTATATGACAGGCAAAGCTCTATCGGTGCCTGGGAATATACAATTCCGAAAGATGCCAGTGCTGAAACTACCGATTGGGATAAGTTTATATCAGTTACCGGAAAGAAAATACCTTTCGATGCCAAAAAGTTTTTCTGGTGGAGGGCCTTTAAAGAAGTAGGTACCGGTGTGGCAGGAGACCTGTTTATTCACCTGTTGAGTGGCACACACTTTATGACCAATTCTAAAGGACCTGAAACCATAGTAAGTACGGGTCAATTCAGTTATTGGAAAGACGGCCGCGATTTACCCGATGTGATGTCTGGTGTTATGCAGTATCCTGATACAGCCGAGCATGCCGCTTTCCAGTTAACACTTCAGGTAAACTTTATAAGTGGAACAGGCGGACAGGAAGTAACGCGCCTGATTGGCTCAGAAGGAATAATTGATGTACAGGGCAATAACATTACTGTAAAACGCAGCATTATGCCAGAGGCCCCGGGCTTTGGCGGTTATGATTCACTTTTTACATTCTCAAAAAGCATGCGCGAAGAAATGCAGAAAGAGTATGATGCCAAATGGACTGCGGAACAAAGAAAGAAAAGAACAAAACCTGAAATCGTTTTCAGACCACCGGCTGGCTATAATGAACACGTAGATCACTTCACCAATTTCTTTGATGCCATCAGAACAGGAAAACCTGTGGTTGAAGATGCCGAATTTGGCTTCAGAGCTGCCGCTCCTGCCCTGGCTTGCAACGAAAGTTATCTGAGCAAGAAAATTATTAAATGGGACCCCGTTGCCATGAAACTGGTAAAATAAATTTCAGGCATTATTTACACAACAAAGGCTGCCCCAAAAGAGCAGCCTTTGTTGTGTTTATCTTTATTAAAAATTAATCGGCCTTTGTGAAATGCGACGTACGGCCAATGATAGAAATACCTATAAAACCCCTCACATCAAGCCTGGTTGGGCTTGCCAGGGTAAGTTTACACGAATACGTCTTGCCGTTTTTAGGGTCATAAACTTCTCCGTCTTCCCAGGTTCCTTTGCCGGTTTGTTTAAAGTTCTTCAGGTTAACAAGGCCGATGATTGGCCTGCTTCTTAATTTTTCATCCGGATTCTGCTTGTCGGTACGGGGCTTACCGTTTTCTGTTGGATCCTGCAGCCAGACAATCTTACCAAAAATTTTATCTCCCTGTTTAAAAAACTGAATCTTGCCGCTCTTTTCGTCATTATACCAGGTACCCTGTGTAATGTCTTGCGCAAAAGCCAGTTTTGAAATGAAAAGTAAAGTAAAAATTAAAGATAGTTTTTTCATGTTTTCTTAAAATGTTACTTAGTTTCAGAAAGTAATGATTGATTGAATTGGTTAATAATCAGATAAATAATGAGGGTGGTTAACATACCCACCAATGCCCCGGCTAGCAAATCAGTAGGATAATGTACTCCAACATATATACGACTATAAGATACTAAAATTGCCCACGGAATAAGAAAATATTTCCATTTGATGTTCTTCGGGCAAATCAGGATAAACGCCAGCATCAACGCAAAACTATTGGCAGCGTGGCTGGACGCAAAACCATATTGCCCTCCACAACCACCAACTACATGCACCAGATGCCCGATGGTGGGGTCATGGCAGGGCCTGAAACGCGCAAAATACGGCTTCATAAGCCCTGAAGTTATCCGGTCCGACAAACCCACTGCTGCCAGTATAAAAACCAGCTTATAAAAGGCATTAGGCCTTAGTCTGGTAAACAGGTAAAAGATAATAAAAACATAAAGCGGTATCCAGGTCAGCCGGTGCGTTACGGCAAACATAATGGAGTCCCAGAATGGGCTATGAAATCCATTCAGCCATAAAAACCAGCCGTATTCAGCATTCCTGATTGTTTCAATCATATCAATTAAAGCCTAAAACATTGCGTACGTCTTGTATGGTTTTTCTGGCAATTTCACCCGCTTTTTCTTCTCCGGCTTTCAGTTTCTTTTCCAGGGCTTCTTTGTCATCCATATAAAAATTAAACAATTCTCTTTCTTTCTCAAATCTTTTCATAATCAGTTCATACAATGCCTGCTTGGCATGGCCATAGCCATAACCGCCGTTCAGGTAATTCTGGCGCATGGTTTCTACTTCAGTTTCGCTGGCTATTAAAGAATACAGTTTGAAAGTAATATCTGTCTCAGGATTCTTAGGTTCTTCCAGCGGAGTACTATCTGATAGTATTGATTTGATAGATTTCAGCAATTGCTTCTCCGGCAAAAAAATATCAATGTAATTGTTATAAGACTTACTCATTTTTGAACCGTCGGTACCGGGTATCACCATTACAGTTTCATCAATCAATGGCTCTGGTAGTGTTAAAATCTCACCGAAAGTGCGATTAAATGCCGCAGCAATATCTTTTGACATCTCAAGGTGCTGTTTCTGGTCTTTACCAACAGGCACAAAATTGGCATGATACAGCACGATATCGGCCGCTTGAAGCACAGGGTAAGTAAAAAGCCCGGCGTTTACATCAGACAGCCTGTCTGATTTATCTTTGAAAGAATGCGCATTAGCCAGCATCGGATACGGTGTCTGGCAACACAAGTACCACATAAGTTCAGTATGATAACCGGCCAAACGCGACTGACGGTAGAAAAAGTTTTTATCGGCATCAAAACCACAGGCAAGCCATGCCGAAGCCACAGCACGTGTATTTTCGGCAAGCGTTTGCGGGCTTTTCACGGTTGTCATAGAGTGAAGGTCGGCAATGAAAAGAAAAGATTCAGTGCCGGGTTTTTTAGATTGCTCAATTGCAGGTAAAATAGCCCCAAGAATATTACCCAGATGCGGACGGCCACTTGCTTGAATACCTGTCAGAATTCTTGTCATGATTTTATTATAATAGTTTCAATAATTACACCTAATTTGGGGCAAAAATAGACAATTTACCAATGCCTAATCAACATACACTTCAATTTTTAAAAAATCTGGAAGAAAACAATAACCGCGAGTGGTTTCAGGCAAACAGGAAAGATTATGAAATAGCCAAACAAGAGTTTGAACAATTCTGCCAGGAGGTACTCAATGGTTTATGTGCGTTTCAGGAAGATTTATTAAACACCAAAGTAAAAGATTGTATATTCAGAATCAACCGGGACATCCGTTTCTCAAAAGATAAGTCGCCGTATAAAAACCACTTTTCTGCGGCCTTTGGCCCCGGTGGCAGAAATTCGGGCCGGATTGATTTCTATCTGCAGGTTGAAAGCGGCAACCGGTCTTTATTGGGTGGAGGCATGTGGGAACCAACGGCGGCACATCTGGCCAGTTTCAGACAAGAGATTGACTATAACCCCGAACACCTGAAAGGCATAATATTTGATGAAACTTTCAAAAGCTATTACAACCAGGTGTCCGCCCAAAAAGTAAAACTTGTACCCAAAGGCTATACAGCCAATCACCCCGATATTGAGTTACTGAAGTGCAAAACGCTGTTTTATAATCATCAATATCCTGACACCGAAGTTTTCAGCCCCAACTTTGCAAAAGAGGTAGTCAATGGCTGTTTTATACTAAAACCCTACCTCGACTATCTGAACGAACTTTTCTATAATAAAGCCTAGTCAATACTTGCCAGTATTACTTCGCAGGCATGCTTAATTTCGTTTTCGTTAATAATTAAAGGTGGCGCTATGCGCATGGAGTTATCGCAATACAAAAACCAGTCGGTTATTACTCCCTTGCTGATGGCTCTGTCTATAATTGGTTTCAGCACATCAAAGCTTTCAAATTCAACAGCCATCATCAGGCCTTTGTTTCTTATTTCTTTTATTTTAGGGTGAACCAGGTACTGCCTGAAAAGCCCGGCTTTCTTTTCTACGTCAGCCAGCAGGTTCTCGCCAAAAATCGTATTCAATGTGGCCAATGATGCCGCACAGCCTACCGGATGCCCCCCAAATGTGGTAATATGCCCCAATATAGGATTATCTTTAAAAACGCCCATTATCTGGTGCGGAGCAATAAACGCACCGATGGGCATACCACCGCCCATACCTTTGGCACATAGCAAAACATCAGGCACCACCCCGTATTGCTGAAACGCCCAGAAAGACCCGGTTCTTCCGAAGCCAGACTGTACCTCATCAAATATCAGCAACGTACCGGTTTCGGTGCATCGGTCTCTTAATTGCCTTATATAGCCTTCTTCTGCCGGGCAAACGCCAGACTCCCCCCCTACCGGTTCAAAAAACACAGCGGCTGTCTGGTTGGTTATTTTTTCAAGGTCTGCAAACAGGTTTCTTTCAATCTTGCTGATGGACGGCAGCAAAGGCCTGAAATTGGTTTTGAAATGCTCATCACCCAACGACAAAGCCCCTTGCGTAGAACCATGATAAGATTTATGGCATGAAATAATTTCTGGCCTGCCTGTAAATCGCTTTGCCAGTTTCATGGCGCCCTCTACCGCCTCGGTTCCTGAATTGGTAAAGTAAACGTTATCCAACGCATTGCCGCCAGGCGTTTTAAAAGCCTCCAGTGTTTTTACTAATGCCTGTGCCAATAATGTCTGTGGTTGTTGCACGTATTCGCCGTAAACCATCAGGTGCATATATTTATCTACTTGGTCTTTAATGGCCTTCACCACATTGGGGTGCCTGTGGCCAACATTACTTACCCCAATGCCCGATATCAGGTCTATATATTGTTCGCCATTTTTGCCATACAGATATATGCCTTCTGCGCTCTCTATTTCGAGTGCCAGCGGGAAGGCGGACGTCTGCGCTATATTCTGCAAAAATATTTCTCTGTGATTCATCTGATTCGTTGCTGATTATGATGCAAATTTGATACAAAAAAAACTCGCAAGCAAAGCTCGCGAGTTTTACGTACTAACCTATTATTTATGAGTAGATATTTACTCCATCATTTAAAATCTTTATGCTTTCATGGCTTACAGCTTATTATACTTAAAGCTGTACCTGCACTTTTGATTAATGCTAAAAAAGTATTTAACTTTTAACTGGCATTTATCCTCATAATCCCACAGCATAAAGGGCAATCCAATATCATGTTTTCAATTACAGAGACGAATCTCTGACTGAAAAGGATGCACAATATTAATCATAACTAGAGGTGTTCTAAAATACTATCGACAAACTACCTGATTTTTGCGACATTTATTTACCTCCAATCCGACGCATTAATTCTTCGGAGAACTGCTCACTGACAGGTATCTGGTGCGTACCAATACTGATTTTTAAATTACGGATGGATTCAATCTTGTTGAGCGATACGATGAAAGATTTATGAACCCGCATAAACGGCAGTGTAGAAAGCTTTTCTTCTATGCCTTTCATGGTCATACGGGTAATGACAGGACGGCTCTGTGTAGCCAGAAATATCTTGATGTAGTCTTTTAGTCCTTCTATATAAAGTATATCGTTGTAGCGGATTTTAACCAGCGAATACTCAGCGTTTACAAAAAAATGCTCTTCAATAGTAACTGGCGACGGGGCCTGCTGGCTAACCGTTTTTAGTTGATACAACTCATGTGCACGGTTGCAGGCTTTCAGGAATCTTTCAAAAGAAACAGGTTTCAGCAGATAATCTATTACGTTCAGCTCAAAGCCTTCCAGTGCAAATTGTTCATAAGCCGTTATGAAAATAACCATAGGGTTGGTTACCAGGCTTTTCAAAAACTGCACACCAGTAATACCCGGCATTTGTATATCTAAGAAGAGTAAATCTATCTGGCGCGACTCTGCCTTTTCTTTCTGAATTAACTGTATGGCTTCAAAAGCATTTCTGCAACGCCCCACTAGCTCCAGATACGGCACTTGTCTTATGTTATCTTCCAGCAGGTCTAAAGCTAAGGGTTCGTCATCAATGGCTATACAACGCATATTCTAAATTTTTTTATTGATAATAAAAACTTAAGCCTATAGCGTAAGTTTTCTTTAATTTGGGTACAAACCTAAACAATTTAAGCCTGAAATTTATATGCTTTTAATTTCATAGGCTATATTTCGGGCTGTTTGTCTTAAATTCAATTTTAGCTCAGTTGTGTAAAAATTCTCTTTTTCTTCAACCTTTAGGGTGTGCTGTTCTGGGTATAGCAGCTCAAGCCTTCGTCTTACATTGGTAAGCCCAATGCCAGAAGCGCCATCTTTCACTTCCTGAATATCAGTATTAAACTTATTGGTAACTTTAAAGAACAACTGGTTATCAGCGGTTTTTAGCTCAACTCTGATAAATGGTTTTTCGATCATGCCTACGCCGTGCTTAAACGCATTTTCTACAAAAGGTACCAGCAGCATAGGCTCAATATTCTGGCTTAAAGAAATAGTATTGACATTGAAATCAATATCAATATAATCGCCAAATCTAAGTTTTTGCAAGTCAATATAGTTCTGAAGGTATTTTATCTCGTTTTCCAGCGATATCTGCTTATCGTCTTTTTCATAGAGCATATAACGCAGCAGGTCAGACATTTTAAGTAATACAGGCTCTACCAGGTTGGATTTCTTTCTGTTTAAAGCCACCAGGCTATTTAACAGGTTGAACATGAAGTGGGGCGATATCTGAGACCGCAGAAACGAAAGCTCCGATTTCAGGCGTTCAGTCTCATTGTCTCGCCTGATGCTTTGTTGTTTCTGGTAATCGGTAAAGAAACTGTACGAAGCACTAATGCCAAATATGTAAAGATATTGTATAAAACTGTTTACAAAAAATAAGGTTTGATTAACATCATACCCTACAAACCGGGTTCTGGCTAGGTATCTGCCCACTAACAAAGCAGCTATTACCAGAAACAGAAAAATAAAGTACCGAATAGGCTTTTGCTTATATACCTTCGGAAAAAGATACTCTGAATGAAAATAAAAAAGAACCACAGAAGACAGTGACACGTAAGCCCAGTAATAATAGTTGATGTAAGGGTTAACCTGTGGTCTGGACGTATCGCGCTGTAATGCATTTATCTGTGGCAATGCTGCATAACCCAGCCACAGAATAACATGAAAAAATACAAGCAAATATTTATTATTAAACATTTGCTTCAGTCCTCGACCTTTAAAAATGCGAAAACCTCGTCTGTATATATATCCGTTTTTTAACATTTGCGCCGGTTTATAAAACAATTTAGAACTATTAAATGGAATTAATTTCGATTTAAGATAAAGCCGTAAGTAAGCAAGACCATCATTATAATTGTATAGACTTGCCTGCAATGGTTTATTTGTTTTCAGGGTATGCGAGCCGTTTTTCAAAAAAAACTTCAAAACTACCTGTTTTTCTCGACTTTTTGGGTGCATAACGCGCTCCCAAGCCAAGGGTCGTTAGTCTTTATCTTCTACCCTGAGCGACAGTAAACCAGCCAGTATCATAGACGCGCCTCCGAGCACAATTGTATACATGGTATTGGCATGAAATACCTTCATGGTAAAGAAGCCCAGAATAGTTGCCGCCACAATTTGGGGTATAACAATAAAAAAATTGAAAACACCCATATAATAACCCATTTTGTTGGCTGGCAATGACCCTGAAAGGATGGCATAAGGCATAGACAAAATACTTGCCCAGGCAATGCCTACCATACCCATAGAAACCACAATCAGGTTTGGATTTGTAATAAAAGAAATTGAAATTAGCCCCAGCCCACCAATAATCAGGCATATCATGTGGGTTATTTTTCTATTGGTTCGTGCCGCAATAAGCGGAATAATGAAAGCAAACAACGCCGCAATGCCATTACGAACACTTGAGCATACATTCAGCCAGTCGGCGCCATCGTTATATTGCTGCCTTACGCGTTGCAATTCAGCAATTTCGCTGGCAGATAACTGATTTTCTTTATTGGCTTCAAAATAATTGGCAAGGTTAACCGAAATAACAACCGGGTTTTCGCTGGCTCTGTATTCTCTTATTTCGTTAATATCAGCCTGTAATGACCTGTACGTTTTTGTTTCTTTGCTGCTTAACTGTGCCGACTGTAATTTTTGTTGAAGTAAAACCTCCATTTTATCTACCAGGGCTTTGTCTACGGCCATGTTATACTGTGTGCTGGTAATGGCATTTGTACTGTATATCCACATCGCAAAAAGGCCAAACCATGTAAAAAACTGCACAAAAGCCAGTTGGGTCATGGTTTTGGGCATTTTAAAAATACCCATAAAGGTTTCCTGAAAACCATGCCTGAACCCTTTACTTTTGGCCTCTTTCTTAAATTCTTCTATACTTTCGGGCGGAAACTCATCGGTTGTAAAAACGGTGTAGAAAACAGCAATAAGAAAAGCCAGGCCACCGATATAAAAACTATATTTAACCGAATCGGGGATTTCTCCGGCCGGTGCAGTATTGCTGAAATGAAACCAGTTGGTAAATATCCACGGTAAAAGTGCCGCAATTACCGACCCAACACCTATGAAAAAGCTCTGCATAGCAAAACCGGTGGTGCGTTGTCTGGCACTGAGTTTGTCGCCTACAAAAGCCCTGAAGGGCTCCATTGAGATATTAATTGAGGCATCCAGTATCCAGAGCATCCCGCCGGCAATCCATAAAACCGGAGAATTGGGCATTACAAACAAAGCCATTGCAGCCAGAATGGCGCCAATGAAGAAAAAAGGTCGGCGACGGCCCCAGTAAGGGTGCCAGGTTCTGTCGCTAAGATACCCGATTATAGGCTGAACAATCAGCCCTGTAACTGGTGCGGCAATCCAAAGCAATGGTATTTCGTCTTTATTGGCACCGAGGGTTTCAAAAATACGGCTCACATTTGAGTTTTGTAGCTCGAATCCGAACTGGATACCGAAAAAGCCAAAACTCATGTTCCATATTTGCCAGAACGATAGTTGCGGCTTGTCTTTGTTGACAGTCGTTGCCATTGTTAGTTTAGGGTTGGTAGGTATTTTACGCTTGTTTTTACTGTGTAATCTCAAAAATCAGGACACTGTTCTTTCCAATTTCAACATCAATTTTATACGGCACCACATTTTTCAATACCTGTTTGTTTCCAAAAACGCCTGTAAAAGTGCAGTGGCTGTTGGTATCAATCTGCATCATTTCTAAAGCACCCTGGGGGATATTGATTGATGTTGAATATGAATTTTCCAAGTCAAAGTTGCAAATAAACAATAATTTTTGTTTATCTGTAAATCTTAGGTAACTAAATATTTTATTGCCGTTATAGTTGCGCGACAGCCCACCGCTGTTTACGTACTGCAAATCATAAAAATGCCCGTATTTTACTGCATCGCTATCATTGACCAATTGTAGCAGGTCTTCATAAAACTGTCTTATTTTCTTTTGTTCGGCTGAAAGCCTGCCCCCATCATATTTATGATTATTAACCCAGTTCTGAAACTCAGGCACGCCCCAGTAATCAAAAATTGTGGTTCGGCCATCATCTCCGCTGAATCCCTCCTGCCCCTGTGGGTTTACACCCAATTCCTGTCCAAAATACAACATAACCGGCCCGGTATGCAATGTTGCACTAACCAGCATTGCCGGGAAGGCCCTGCTGGCATTGCCGGCAAAAAATCTGGAGGCAATACGGTGTTCGTCATGGTTTTCAAGAAACCTCAGCATCCGGTTAGAAAAATGCCCCGATTCCTGCTGCCATACTCGGGTAATATCATTGGCATTTCCGTGTCCTTCTATTAATCTTCTCAGGCTGTCGTACAGCCCTACCTTGTCGTACAAATAATCAAATTTACCCTCAAATATATATGACCCATAAGCCCCCGGATTATAGATTTCAGCAATGAAAATAACTTCAGGAAAACGCTGCTTTACTTCTGGTATTACCCAACCCCAAAACTCCTTCGGTACCATTTCTGCCATATCGCACCTGAAACCATCTATGCCTTTGGCTGCCCAGAAAAACAGTATCTCTCTCATTTTTAACCAGGTAGAGGGTATCGGGCTAAAATGCGTTGCTCTGTGGTTCAGGTAATCTACTCCATAGTTCAATTTTACGGTCTCAAACCAGTCATTAATACCCGGATTCGCCCAAAATACGTCATTACCGGTAGCTTTTGCCGGATATTCATAATATGGCTCTGTTACCTCAACCGGAGGATGCACGTCAGCCGGAATAATTAGCGGTTGGTCTGGTATATAATAAAAGTTATTGTCGGCTGCAAAATGCAGGGTTTTATCGTCATCAAAGCCAAAATCAGCTACGCCGGCAGGTTTGGTGTCAGACAGATAATTGCGAGCCACATGGTTGGGTACAAAATCAATAATTACTTGCAGGCCGTTTTTATGTGTTCTCTCAATCAGGTTTTCAAACTCCTGCATACGGTTTTCAACATCTTCGGCCAGGTCTGGGTCAACATCATAATAATCTTTTATGGCGTACGGCGACCCGGCTATTCCTTTTACAACCAGCGGATTATCTTTGGCTATGCCATAAGCCGTATAGTCAGTCATGGTAGCGTGTTCAATTATACCTGTAAACCAAACATGCGAAATGCCGAATTGCTTTAGTGCCTCAAGGGCTTTGGTGTTGATGTCATTAAATTTACCGCATCCGTTTTCATACAGACTTCCATTGGTTTTGTTAGTTGTATTGGTGTTGCCAAACAAACGGGTGTATATCTGGTAAATAACAAGTTTATCTGTGGCAGATTCTGGAACTTCTTTCAATTGGGTCATTGGTTAACTGATTGTGCCGAACACCACACTAATGGTTTAGCAGAGATGTCCATTTTAATTTGCAAATATTCAATTTAATGTGTTTTCAAATCTAAGGAGTATTTTTTTATGAAAAAACCATTGTTTATGTTATTTTGCCGTACGAACGAAACAATTAACCTATGAAATCAGTACTTAAACCTATTATCCTTATTTTCATTCAATGGTTGTTATTTTATTCGGTTTATGCCCAAAAGCCGGAAATACAACGCATTAACCCCACTAACTGGTGGGTGGGCATGAAAAACCCCCAAGTGCAGCTTTTAATTTATGGAAAAAACATTGCCGGGCATTCGGTGACACTCCAGCCCTATGCCGGAGTAAAGATTACCAAAACCCATAAGGTAGAAAACACCAATTACCTGTTTGTTGATTTACTGATAGCCCCCCAGACAAAACCGGGTAACCTGACCTTCCGAATAGGCTCCGGTGCTAATACCAGCCGCATAAACTATGAGCTGAAAAAGCGTACTGCCAGGCCACAGACCATCACACAGGCCGATGCTATTTATCTGTTAATGCCTGACAGGTTCTCGAACGGTGATGAAAGCAACGATAAGTTTGCCGACATGATAGACACCAGTGCCAACCGTAAGAACCCCTGGCTAAGGCACGGTGGAGATTTGCAGGGTGTTATTAACCACCTGGATTATTTTAAAGAACTAGGTGTTACTACCCTGTGGCTAACCCCCGTGGTAGAGAATAACCAGCCAGTTACCAACGAGGGCGGAAGTATGCGCAGTGCGTATCATGGCTATGGTTTTACCGACCATTATCATGTAGATAAACGCCTGGGCGGTAATGAAACCTACCTTCAAATGATTGAAGCAGCTCATAAAAAAGGCTTAAAAATAGTGCAGGACGCCGTTTATAATCATGTCGGTATTAACCATTGGTTTCTGAAAGACATACCGGCAAAAGACTGGCTTAATCAATGGGATACCTACACCAATACTTCTTACAAAGACCAGCCTATTTTTGATATTCATGGGTCGGTGTATGATAAATCTGTTACTTCTAACGGCTGGTTTGTGCCTTTTCTGCCAGATTTGAACCAGCGGAACCCTTACGTAGCTAATTTCCTGATTCAGCATGCGCTCTGGACCATTGAGTATTTTAATATTGACGGCTGGCGGATTGATACCTACATTTACAACGATCTGCATTTTATGAACCGCTGCAACAAGGCGATTCTTGACGAACACCCGGATATGCTGCTTTTTGGTGAATCTGCGGTTGGTACCGTAGTTAGTCAGGCGTATTTTACCAAAAACAATTTTAATATTCCGTTTAAATGCAACCTGCCGTCGAGTTGCGACTTTCAGGTGCAGAATGCCATCAATACCGCTTTGAATGAAAGGTTTGGTTGGAACGAAGGCGTCAATCGTTTGTATCAGGTTCTGGCTCAGGACCTCGTCTACCAAAACCCTGAACGTCTGGTGCCTTTTGTAGAAAACCACGACAGCGACCGTTTCTTTTCAATCATAGGCGAAGACCTCAACAAATATAAAATGGGGCTAACGTGGTTATATACCATCAGGGGGATTCCGCAATTGTATTACGGAACAGAAATACTCATGAAAAACTTCAAAAACCCGACTGATGCAGAAGTGCGCAGGGATTTTCCGGGCGGGTGGAAAGACGATACCGAAAATAAATTTTTGGCGTCTGGTAGAAGCCCTAAAGAAAATGAGGCATTTGAATGGAATAAAAGATTATTGAATTACCGCAAAAACTCTGCCGCCCTTACCCTTGGAAAAATGATGCAGTTTTTACCGGTTGACGGCGTTTACGTATATTTCAGATACACAGATAGCCAAAAAGTAATGGTAATCAGTAATACTAATGCCGCAGAGAAGGAATTAAAAACCCGGCCTTTTGCAGAAATATTGAAAACCGGGAGTTCGGCCAGAAATGTAATGACTGATGAAATACTTACAGACCTGACATCGATAAAAATTGCCCCTATGACAGCCCTTGTGCTAGAAATAAACCATTGACGTTCGATAAGTTTTTCTGACATTTTATTAAAGGCAGAACAGCTAATTTAAAACTATTCCTTATTTTGCAGTTCAGCACTTTTTGTGTGGTATTTTAACAGCATAAAAGCATGATAAAAGCGTTTTTGTTTGATTTAGACGGAGTTATTGTAGATACCGCCATTTACCATTATCAGGCATGGCGCCAGATGGCCAACGACCTGGGTTTTGATATTACTGAAGAATTTAACGAAAAACTGAAAGGCATCAGCCGGATGGAATCGCTGGATATTATTTTGCAACATGGCCATTTGCAATTGAGCGAAGAAAGGAAAAACGAACTTGCCACACGTAAAAACGAAAACTACCTGCAACTGGTGAGTAAAATGACGCCCGCCGATATTCTGCCGGGTGTTACCGATTTTTTTACGCAATTAAAGAAAAACAATATTAAAACCGCTTTGGGTTCGGTAAGTAAAAATGCAGGTTTGATTCTGGAGCGCATCGGGATGCTTAATGATTTTGATGCCATTATAGACGGCAACAAAATTGCCAAGGGTAAACCAGACCCCGAGGTGTTTCTGAAAGGCGCAGAAGAACTGGGGGTATCCCCCGCCGAATGTCTGGTCTTTGAAGACGCAGTAGCAGGTGTTGAAGCCGCAAAAGCCGGCGGCATGAAAGCCGTGGGAATAGGCAAAAAAGAGGTTTTAACAAAAGCCGATATAGTAGTTGAAAATCTGGCTGGAGTGGATATCAGGATGCTTATCGATGATCTGAACAGATAATATCAGCGTCATTAGCTGATACGTAATTAAAGTATAATACTTTCAATACTTTTTATAAGTGTATTTGCCCTGCCAGCCATTGAAAAGATTTGTGCCCTCAGACAAGTACCTTGAATGACCATACGTAAAAAAGGCTAGTAACCCATTTAGAGTAGATAAATTATAAAATCAGGCGCTGGTGCGCTTACTAAACCTATGAAAAACTACATTGTCCATAACGATTGGTGCATTATTGAAGATGGTTTTCATCCAGAATTTAACGAAATAACTGAAAGCCTCATGAGCCTCGGGAATGGCCGTATGGGCGGCAGAGGCAATTTTGAAGAAAGGTACTCGGGTAAAACCCTGCAGGGAAACTACGTGGCCGGGGTCTGGTATCCTGACAAAACACGTGTAGGCTGGTGGAAAAACGGGTACCCTAATTATTTTGCCAAAGTTCTGAACGCCTGCAACTGGACAGGCATAGACCTGGAAATAGATGGCGAAGTGCTAGACCTTGCCAGATGCGAGGTACGTGAGTTCAGAAGGGTACTCAATATGCAGGAAGGAACCTTGGAGCGGTCGTTCATTGCCGATTTTCCGTCCGGTAAATCAGTAAAAATAAATGCGGTACGTTTCTGTAGCCTGGAAGATGATGAGGCCGGGGCCATCAGGTATTCTATTACCCCTCTCAACTTTTCTGCTTACGGCAAACTGACTATTTCGCTCGATGGCGACATTTACAATAAAGATTCAAACCACGGAGAACAATTCTGGAACGAAATAAGTAAAGAAACTGGCCACGGAGAAGGATACCTGACACTGGAAACCAAACAATCAAAATGGGACACAGTGCCTGTTTTTCAGGTTTGCACCGGTATGAAATTTGATTTCTGCCAGAGCGGAAAGCTGGTTGATTTGCAAACACTGCCCATCAAAAAAGAAAAATATGTTGCCAACGAGGTAAAAGTATTTTTTAAGCTGAACGAAGAAACACTTATATGCAAGTTTGCGGTAAATCTATCATCTGAAAACTACGCCGTAGAAAACCTGACAGCCGAGGCCAAAAAGTATCTGGACAGAATTTCAAAAAAAGGATTTTCTCAGATGCTTGAAGAACAAAAACTAGCCTGGAAAAAGAAATGGGAGCATAACGATATCCAGATTGCCGGTGATGTGGCCGCCCAACAGGGTATCAGGTTTAATATTTTCCATTTACAGCAAACGTATACAGGGCAGGATGCCAGACTGAACATTGGACCCAAAGGCTTTACCGGCGAAAAATACGGCGGCTCTACCTATTGGGATACCGAGGCTTATTGCCTGCCTTTTTATCTGGCTACCTCAGAGCAGATGGTTGCCCGGAATCTACTGGTCTATCGGCATAAACACCTCAAAAAAGCCATTGAAAATGCTGAAAAACTCGGCTTTACAAATGGAGCAGCCCTGTACCCAATGGTAACCATGAATGGCGAAGAATGCCATAATGAATGGGAAATTACCTTTGAAGAAATACATCGTAACGGCGCTATTGCCTATGCCATTTATGACTACGTAAACTACACCGGCGATAAAAACTACCTGACAGAATACGGGCTTGAAGTACTGATTGGCATAGCCAGATTCTGGTCTCAGCGCATAAACTGGTCTGGTGCGCTGCAAAAATATGTAATGCTGGGTGTAACAGGGCCAAATGAATACGAAAACAACGTCAATAACAACTGGTACACGAATTATATTGCTGTATGGTGCCTCAAATATACCCTGGAAGCCATAGAAATCGTGAAGGCCTCTGAGACTTCTTATTCAGCTTTGGTAGAATTGACAGCCTTTGATGAAGAAGTTGAAACCGCCCGCTGGAAAGATATTATTGAGAAAATGCACTTTCCGTATGATGCCGGACGGCGGGTTTACCTGCAACAGGATGGTTTTCTTGACAAAGAATTACTGACTGTGCATGATATTGCACAGCACAGGCCAATAAATCAGAAATGGTCGTGGGACAGAATCCTGCGTTCCTGCTTTATAAAACAGGCAGACGTTCTGCAGGGTCTGTATTTCTTTGAAGATGATTTTTCTATTGATGAAATTGAAAGAAATTTTGATTTCTACGAACCAATGACCGTTCATGAGTCTTCACTTTCGCCTTGTGTGCATGTTATTCTGGCAGCCAAACTGGGTAAAAAAGAAAAAGCCTATGAAATGTACGTAAGAACCGCGCGCCTTGACCTGGATGATTACAATAACGACACCGAAGACGGCCTGCATATTACCTCAATGGCCGGTACCTGGATGTCTGTCGTAAAAGGTTTTGGTGGTATGCGCGTAAAAGATGGGATGCTTTCGTTCAGTCCGTATTTACCAGAGCAGTGGCAAAGTTTTTCATTTATTATAGGTTTCCGCCAGAATTCGCTCAAAGTGTCTATCTACCCCGGGCAAATTGCCATCGAAAACCTATCAGAAACCGCCATTAACGTTTTGGTGAATGGTAGTATGGTAAGCATCAATGGTTCTGAGACTGTAGAACTGGCCCATTAAAATATGTAGTACCGTTGGCCAACACTGGGCAACCCATAAAAACAAAAAGAGGCCTGAAAGCCTCTTTTTGTTTTTTATAAATCTTCATTAATACTCGTCGCCAAATTCATCACTAAAATAGCGGCTGCTTGGTGCGTCTTCCTCATCATCAAATTTGCTCGCTTTCGGAGCCATTTTTTTCAGAATACCTATCTGCCCGTTATGGTACAAATCATGGTTAATAATACCATGCAGCAGGGTATAGAAATCATATTCGCTACCCGGCACAATTTCCAGCAGAAAACTATCATCTTTTTCTTCCAGACTATTCATTAATTCATCATGGCTCAGCGTCAATTCCATCTGAAGGGTCTCCCACTCAAACTCGTCAATCTCTTTTAAATTACCCCAGTTTTGCTTCTCAGTTTTGATGTCAAAATCCGCTTCACCCTGAATCTTCTTTAACACGAAGATTCTCCAGGTGGTCATATGGTAAACTAATTCAGCAATAGTATGAATTCCTTTCTGACGCGCTCCGGCGATTTTAGGCTTTATATCTTTGACATTCTCCAACACAGACGGACCATGCCACGAGCCACCATGAAAAGCGGCATTCAATAAAGTTTTAATTCTGTCTATTTCTTTTGTTTGTAGTTCTTCCATTATCTTATAAATCTATTCTATTTTTTCTTTAGTAAAAGGCTGGCTATTATTCCCAAAGCACCCAAATCATACCTAAATGGTAAGTATCGTGCTGTATAAGGCCGGTAAGCAACTTATAATAGTCGTAATCCTGCCCGGGTACCAGCTTAACAAGCAGGGTATCGTCAAATTCATCAAGTTTATTCAGCAATGCTTCCTGATTTACCCGCAGTTGCTCAACCAGCCTTGGCCAGTTGCTTTTGATGATATCCTCCTCGGTGCCATAGTTGTCTTCATCATTTACCAGATCATACCTGATGTTGCCATCCAGTTTTTCCAGAACAAACTTTCTCCAGGCTCCTAAATGGTACACTATCTGACAAATAGTATGTTTGGAGTATTCTTTCTTCACATCAACCACATCTAAAGACATGGAGTTCATAAATTCCATAACAGACGGC
Source organism: Emticicia sp. 21SJ11W-3 (assembly GCF_024138715.1). Classification (GTDB taxonomy): domain Bacteria; phylum Bacteroidota; class Bacteroidia; order Cytophagales; family Spirosomataceae; genus Emticicia; species Emticicia fluvialis. The sequence continues at coordinate 2,508,198 of NZ_CP092074.1, read as the reverse complement.
CCATGCCAGGCATCTCCTCTGAAAACAACATCCAAATTGTCGATAATCCTATCAAGCTCATTACGATTCATAAGCGCCACTCTTAATTTTCGCCAAAAATAGCATTTAATTTCCGCACTGCAAATTTGCGGAAAAAGGAAAGACGCGAATTGTTAGCTATTATAAAATATTTATGAAATTTACCGGGTTCATTTCACTTGTTTTGCCACACAGGTGGTCTTTTATCTTTAAAAGCAAGTATTCCCTCCTGTGCATCGGCCGAATCACGTATTTCTTTCAGCAAACCCAAAAGAAATTGATTTTGTTCATTTTCAGGTACATTTGCTAATTGATGATAAGCCTCTATTCCTTTTCTGATGGCATAAGGCGACCCACTCAGGATGGTCTCAATCAATGCATTAGTATCAATATCAATGCTGTCAGCAGTTGATAAATGTGTAACAATCCCTAAATCAAACGCCTCTTTGGCTGTGTACTTGCTGCCAAGTATAGACAGCTCCAGTACCTTTCGCGGTGGCATGATTTTCAATAATGCAGCCATTACCTGCATCGGAAAAACCCCTCTTTTTACTTCAGGCAAACTAAAGTTTGCCTCTTGTGTGGCTATCACAAATGTGCAACCACCTGTTATCAAAAATCCACCTGCCAGCACATCGCCTTTAACAATGGCTATACTTGGTTTATAAAGAGACTTAAACACATCGCCCAGCGTAACTTCCCTGTCCAAAGCTGGTAATTGTGTATTTACCACATCCAGCAGGGGGTTCTGAAAAACATGCAAATCCATACCCCCACAAAAAACGGGTCCTTCAGCCTGCAATACAACGCACCAGATGGTATCATTTGCCTGGGCATAAGCAATTGCCAGGGCCATTTCGTGCACCATGGTCGGGGTAAAGGCATTCCGTTTTTCCGGTCGGTTAAGCGTAATACTAAAGACATTATTTTTTTGTTCTGTCTTTATCAGCATTAAATCAATATCAGGAAAACGTGCCACGTCTGCATCTGAAAAATACATCAGTTAATCAGGTTTTGGAAAGCTAATTTAAGCAAATTGATTGAGTTATAGTCAGTTTCCGACTTGAAATTAACTAAATTTTCGGTTGGCATATTGCCAACCAGCTCATCAGCGGCCATCGGGCACCCACCATATCCAAGCAAAGCTCCGTCGAATCTCCTGCATCCGGCATCATAAGCGCTTTCAATTTTTTCTTTCCAGGTCTCAGGCGTGGTGTGCAGATGCGCGCCGAATTCAAGTTCCGGATAATGCAGAATCAAATTTCCGAACAAATAGCTGATGGTTTCAGGATTTGCCACCCCGACGGTATCAGAGAGAGAGAAAATTTCTAATCCCAGTGTTTTCAGTTTTTGTATCCATTCCAAAACAATTTCGGCATTCCATTCATCGCCATAAGGGTTACCAAAACCCATTGATATATAAGTTACCAGCTGCTTGTTGTTTTTTACACAAATTTCCTGAATGGCCTTTACCCTTTCCAGCGACTCGGCAATGGTAGCATTTGTATTTCTGAGCTGAAATGTCTCAGACACCGAAAACGGATACCCAAGATAAGTAATTGCCTCATATTGAGCGGCTTCTTGCGCACCACGCTCATTGGCAATAATAGCCAGTAATTTGGTGTCGGTTGCGGTAGTATTGAGGCCTGCTATAACCTGGCTGGTATCGGCCATTTGTGGAATTGCCTTGGGCGATACAAAGCTGCCGAAGTCGATGGTATCAAACAACCGGCTTGCAAGCAGTTGGTTAATGTATTCAATTTTTTTTTCAGTAGATATAAAGTGCTTTATTCCCTGAATGGCGTCGCGTGGGCATTCTATTATTTTCATGGCATTTATCTGGTAATTTCTCTCGCTATTACAACCTTTTGTATCTCAGATGTACCCTCACCAATAGTGCAAAGCTTGGCATCCCGGTAATATTTTTCAGCCGGATAATCCTTCGTATAACCGTAACCGCCATGTATCTGAACGCTTTCATTGGCTACTTCTACCGCGGTTTCAGAGGCAAACAACTTAGCCATGGCCGATAACTTAGTTACCGTTTGATGGTTATCTTTAAGAAAACCAGCTTTTCTTGTCAGTAGTTCAGCGGCTTCAATTTTGGTGGCCATTTCAGCAAGTTTAAAACTTACACCCTGAAAACTAACGATAGGCTTACCAAATTGTTCTCTTTGCTGTGCATACTTCAAGGCCGCATTTAGTGCACTTTTGGCAATGCCTAATGACAACGCGGCTATTGAAATACGGCCTCCATCGAGTATTTTAAGCGACTGCACAAAGCCTTCGCCTACTTTTCCAAGGATATGGTCTTTTGGCACGCGGCAGTTATCAAAAAACAGACAGGCGGTTTCACTGGCTCGCATGCCCAGTTTGTTTTCTTTCTTACCGGCTGAAAACCCGGGCGTGCCTTTATCGATAATAAAAGCCGTCATACCGTGCGAATCTCCTTTTTCTCCTGTGCGGGCAATAACCACGGCTACTTCAGAGCTGATGGCATGGGTAATAAAGTTTTTTGAGCCATTAAGCACAAAAAAATCGCCATCTTCAATGGCCGTAGTGGCCATTCCTCCGGCATCAGAGCCTGTTCCGGTTTCAGTAAGGCCCCATGCGCCAATCCATTGGCCGGTTGCCAGTTTAGGCAGGTATTTCTGCTTCTGTGCTTCGTTTCCGAAAGTGAGTATATGATTGGTGCATAATGAGTTATGCGCCGCTAACGAAAGCCCGATTGAACCGCAAACCTGTGATACTTCATCAATTATGCTGATGTACTCCTGATACCCAAGACCTGAGCCTCCGAAGGTTTCAGGTACCAGCACACCCATAAAACCATATTCACCCATTTTGTGGAACAACTCTGTGGGAAAAACCTGTGCTTCGTCCCACTCCATAACATGTGGGCGTATATAGTTTTCGGCAAAGTCTTTAGCGCTTTGCCTGATCATTTCTAACTGCTGGTCTGTATCAATTCCAAAAACTGTCATATCTTTATAAAGGTTTGTTGATAAATTAGTTGCAATACTAATTATTTTTTTGACAACTATTTAACATCTTTGCAATTAAATTGTTAAATACTAAGAAATAATATTAATATTTTGTTCCACTAAAGTTAAAGAATAAGCGATTATGCAAAATATAGAGACATTGATAGAAGAATTGCACCTGAAGACAGAACAAATAAAACTGGGTGGTGGTTTGAAAAAAATTCAGGCGCATAAGGCAAAAGGCAAAATGACTGCCCGCGAAAGAATAGAATACCTGATAGATAAAGAAACAGAATTGACAGAATTTGGGGTATTTGCAGGCGACGGTATGTACGAGGAAGACGGTGGATGCCCGAATGGTGGTGTGGTTTGCGGCATTGGCTATGTAAGCGGCAAAATGTGTGTGATTGTATCAAACGATGCTACGGTGAAAGCCGGTGCGTGGTTTCCGATAACAGCTAAGAAAAACCTGCGAGCGCAGGAAATTGCCATGGAAAACCAACTGCCCATTATTTATCTGGTCGATTCGGCCGGTGTGTACTTACCCATGCAGGCAGAGGTTTTTCCTGACAAAGAGCATTTCGGGCGGATATTCAGAAACAATGCCCAAATGTCGTCAATGGGTATCCCACAGGTAGCGGCCATTATGGGTAGTTGTGTAGCTGGCGGGGCTTATTTACCCATTATGTCAGACTACGCACTGATTGTTGAAGGCACTGGGTCTGTTTTTCTGGCTGGCTCTTACCTGGTTAAATCATCTATCGGCGAAGACATCGATAATGAAACGCTGGGCGGCGCTAGTACACATTCTGAAATCTCGGGTGTTACCGACAACAAATTTCCTGATGATAAATCATGCCTGGATGAAATCAGAAAGATATTTGATAAAATGGGCCATAACCCCAGGGCTGGTTTCGACAGAAAGGCAGCCGTTTTGCCTAAAAAAGACCCGAAAGAAATCTATCAGATTCTACCCGCCGACCGTTCAAAACCTTATGATATGGTAGAGATTATTGAGCGTATAGTAGATAACTCTGAATTTGACCAATACAAAAAAGGCTACGGGCAAACGCTATTGTGCGGGCTGGCAAGAATTGATGGCTGGGCTGTAGGCATTGTGGCTAATCAGCGCAAAATAGTGAAATCAAAAAAAGGCGAAATGCAGATGGGCGGGGTTATTTACTCCGACAGCGCCGATAAAGCCGCCCGGTTTATTATGAACTGCAATCAGCAGAAAATACCTTTGGTTTTTTTGCAGGATGTAACCGGCTTTATGGTAGGTAGCCGCTCTGAACATGGCGGTATTATTAAAGACGGCGCCAAAATGGTGAACGCCATGGCCAACTCAGTAGTGCCAAAGTTTACGTTTATTGTGGGTAATTCTTACGGGGCAGGTAACTATGCCATGTGTGGCAAAGCCTATGACCCCCGCCTGATTTACTCTTGGGTAACCGGCCAGATGGCTGTCATGAGCGGTGCATCTGCTGCCAAAACACTATTGCAGATACAACAGGCTACATTAAAAGCTAAGGGAATTGACATTACAACCGAGAAAGAACAGGAGTTACTGAATACCATTACCGACAGATATAACTCTCAGCTTAGCCCTTATTATGCCGCAGCAAACCTATGGGTAGATGGCGTAATTGACCCGCTGGAGACACGTAAAATTATATCAGCAGGTATTGAAGCCGCCAACCATGCCCCTATTACCAGGCGATACAATGTTGGGGTGATACAAACCTGAAGTTTATCTATCTAATATAGTTTTTGCATTTTAGTTTCCCCTCCTTTATTGAAGGAGGGGTGGCTATTTATTGAAGAAAGGCACGAAAATTGACGGGGCTGATTTATGGCGCTACATTAACTACCAATAAGCCTTAGCAGGGTTCATAAAACTCCTCACACGCGCCACCAAGCCCTTTCAGGATACTTTTCACCTAAAACTACCGGTTCGCCTATCATAGGGGTAGTTACAGGCAGGTTAAGCTTTTGGGCAGCCGGCATTAATCGCTCAATGGGTTCATACCAGCGGTGGTTAGCCAGAACAAACTTTGCCCAATGCACAGGCAACAAAAGCCTTGCGTTCAGGTCAATTGCTGCCTGTGCCGTTTGCTCCGGAAACATGTGTATATAAGGCCAGTCTTCACCATATTGCCCGTTTTCAATCATGGCAATATCAAACGGGCCATACTTATCTCCTATTTCTTTAAAATGGGTGTCGTAGCCAGAGTCTCCACCTAAAAACAAACGGTAACCATGCATATTTACTATAAAGGCCGACCAAAACGTTTTGCCTCTGGTAAGGCTGCGGCCTGAAAAATGCCTGGCAGGGGCAGCAATAATTTCTATGTCTCCGGCAACCTGGTGTTTATCCCACCAGTCAAGCTCCACAATTTTTGCGGGGTCAACACCCCAGTACTCAAGATGAGAACCCACACCCAACGAAACATAGAATTTTTTCACTTTGGGTATAAATTCAAGAATGGTCTTGTAATCCAGATGGTCGTAGTGGTCATGCGACAAAAACATCATGTCAATTGCAGGAAACTCACCCACTTTATATGCATCAGTACCATTAAAAGATTTTACAAAGCCCCCTACCGGAGAAGCCGCACCACTGAAAACCGGGTCAATCAGAATGGTTATATCTTTAGATTTAATGAAATAAGATGAATGACCAAACCAAACAATAGTGGGCGAATCTGCTTTCAGGTTTATCAAATCTGTTTTGACCGATGGAATTACCGCAGATGGTTTGGTATCTTTTGGTCTGCTAAAAGTATTCTGAAGCATCTTCATGTAAGATGCCTCTTTGCGCATTACGGCGGTAGGTGATAGATTCTGAAACGAATCATTCTTGTAATGAGGCGAACGAAGGATTCTTTTGAGCCTTAGGCCAAAGGGGTTTTTCCCGAAAAATTTCTGACGCATAAATAGAATTGAACCAGTTGCCGACACGGTTATAAAGGCAGACAGAGCAATGAATGCCCTTCGTGAAAATTTCATATAATGGGTTTTTAAAGCCACTTAATCACCATATCAATCATCTTTTCTATCCGGCTGGTATATGGAGGATGGAACATACCGAAAGTTGAAAATTTGTTTTCAACCACCGCTTTTTTATTAGAAAATTCCTCGAAACCAAACTTGCCCGACGACTTCCCGATGCCTGAATTATTTACCCCGCCAAACGGCAGGTTGTTCTGTAAATAATGAATGGTGGTTTCATTGATAACCACAGCACCTGATGACGTATTATTCTGAAAATAATCAATATTGGCGCGCTTTTTACTGAATATATACAAGGCCAGCGGTTTTTCTCCCTCAGTTATGTATCTGACCACTTCTTCGTGCGACTCAAACTCCAGTATGGGTAGCACAGGGCCAAAAATCTCCTGCTGCATAACCTCCATGGCAGGGTTTACGTTGCTAACCAGTGTTGGCTCAATATAGTTCTCGGCAGCTATAGTATTTCCACCAACGGCAATTGTGGCCCCTTTGGCAAAAGCATCATCAATCAAACTTTTTATACGGCTAAAATGTCTGGCATTTACAATTCTGCAATAATCAACCGATTTCGCCACGTCATCACCATACATTTTTTTTATGTACTTATCTGCCTCTTCAATAAACCTGGCAGTTTGCGACCTGTGAATAAGAATATAATCGGGCGCAATGCAGGTTTGGCCATTGTTCAGAAATTTCTCGGCTGTTATGGTCTGGGCTGCCTTTTTTATATCGGCTGTTTCATCAATAATGGTGGGCGACTTGCCCCCCAGTTCAAGCGTAACCGATGCAAGGTACCTGGCAGCAGCCTGCATAACTACCTTACCAATAGCAGGGCTGCCCGTAAAAAATATGTGGTTAAAAGGCATACTTAGCAACACGGTTGCCACTGTGGCATCGCCTTCTACTACCGTAATTTCATCGGCCGGAAACAAGGCTTTTATCATTTCAGCTATCAGCTTTGAAGATTCAGGCACAAGCTCTGATGGCTTAATGATAACCGCATTACCAGCCGCAATTGCCTGCAGCAAAGGTTTTAGTGTCAGGTTAAACGGGTAATTCCAGGGGCTTACAATCAGGCAGTTACCTTTAGGCTCATGTACAATCTTGCTGGTAGTACCCATCATCTTTAGCGGTGTTTCAACACTTTCGGGCCTCATCCACTGGGCCAGATGTTTAATAATGTGCTTTCCTTCGCTTATAACCGGCATTACCTCGCTAATCTTCACCTCAACCCTATGCTTGCCGTAGTCTGCACTTAATGCCTCAGCAATGCGCTCCTGGTTGGCCAACATCCAGTCCATTACTTTTCTTATTTTCACTATGCGTTCTTTGGCAGTGGTTGCTGCTATACCGGCAAGGTTTTTCTTTTGTGCCTGAAACAAAGCAGATATGTCTGTTTCATTGGCTACATGCAGTTGGGTCATAAGGTTGTTGAGTTTATTGTGCACGAACAAAATTGAAAAAAATATCTTAAAAAGTTCAAAAAACTTTCAAAAACAAAACAATTTGGTGATTTGCTAAAATTTTTAGATATTCGGCAGGTAATTGAGCACCAATTACCTGCCACAACCAGGTGGCCAATCTGTTTTTTACACAATTGAGCAAGGCCAGATGTCTTTAATTAGTAATAACCTGAAATACCTGAGGCGCCTGAACGGATTGACACAAGAGCAGTTTGCTCAACGTATAGGCACCAAAAGAGCCAATGTTGGGGCTTATGAAGAAGAACGAGCCACCCCGCCTGTTGATACCCTGAAAACCATAGCCGGTCTTTTTGGCATTAGCGTAGACGATTTTGTACAGAAAGACCTGAAAAATCTGAGTGAAACCACCCTGATACCAATCGTCATTGATACCAGACAAGGCTCGCAGAACCTGTTCGATTTCCAGTCTGGAAACACCGAGCTGAAACCCGGCACGCCATCACAAAATAATTTATTCAACGCTTCAGGCCCGCATTCTTTTACTTCAGAGCCCAAACGAAGTGGCAATAATATACAACTCATACGCCGTTTTCAGTTTAACGAGTACCTTATGCGTAGTAAGGACGTCAGTTTTCTAAAAACCCTTACTGATTTCCAGTTGCCAACTTTACCTTTTGGTGAATACCGCGCCTTTGAAGCCACCGAAGATTTTGCCTTTGAGGGTGCCTTACTGATAGGCTCGCTGGTTAAAAACTGGTACGAAATAGCCGATGGCAAAAATTATGTGCTTGTTACCAAAGCGCACGGAATAATCTACCGGCGTGTGTATAATCAGGTAAAAATAAAAGGCACTTTGCTGTTGAGCTCTGATAACCAGCGTTTCCCGAGTATTGAAATTTCTATGAATGATGTGATTGAAACCTGGGAAATAAAAGCCTTTGTAAGCCAGGTTCTGCCTGAACCAAGTATCAGTTTCGACAAAGTGAACAATCTGGTTGATGAACTGAAATTTGAACTGGAAAGACTAAAAAAATAATCCTGAACGCCTAATTACCATTGCTTGCAGATTTGTACAACTAATGACAATTAACTCTAAACAACCCCATGTGGGTACCACTATTTTTACGGTCATGTCTCAACTGGCCGCTGAAACCGGGGCATTGAATCTTTCGCAGGGCTTTCCGAACTACAATTGTTCTCCGAAGCTGATTGAGTTGGTAAGCCATTACATGCAAAAAGGCATGAACCAATATGCCCCTATGGCAGGCATAATGCCTTTGCGGGAAATACTGGCGCAAAAAACCGCCGATGTATATAATCTGCAGTATAACCCGAACGATGAAATTACCATTGTTTCCGGCTGTACTGAAGCCATTTATGCTACCATGGCAACTATTGTGCATCCGGGCGATGAAGTAATCGTTTTTGAACCGGCCTACGACAGTTACGTACCGTCTATAGAGTTAAATGGCGGTAAGGCTGTTTATGTAACACTAACAGCGGCCAACGACTTTGCCATCGACTGGGCCGAAGTAAAAACCAAAATTACCGAGCGAACCAGAGCCATTATGCTGACAACACCTCATAACCCAACAGGCAAGTGCTTAACCCGCGAAGACCTGAACCAGCTGGCAGATGTGCTGAAAGGCACAGATATTTTTATAATGTCTGATGAAGTTTACGAGCATATTATTTTTGATAGCAGACAGCATTTGTCGCCCGCCATGCACCCTGAACTTAAAGAGCGTACGTTTTTATGTGGTTCGTTCGGTAAGACTTTTCATACAACAGGCTGGAAACTCGGTTACTGCATGGCGCCTAAAGCATTAACGGCCGAGTTCAGGAAAACCCACCAATGGATAACCTTTGCATCGCCCACACCCATGCAATATGCCTTTGCTGATTTTATGAAAGACCCAGACAATTATCTGTCGGTGCGTGCTTTCTATGAAGAAAAACGCAATAAATTCATTCATTGGCTGAAAGGCTCAAAATTTACATGGAAACCCGCCGAAGGCAGTTTCTTTCAGATGCTTTCTTACACAGCCATTACCGACGAACCGGATTATGACCTGGCCGTAAGGTGGACAAAAGAAATTGGAGTGGCGTCAATACCGGTTTCGGTGTTTTATCATAACCGCTACGATAACAAAATACTAAGGTTCTGTTTTGCAAAAGACGATGAAATGTTGGAAAAAGCAGCAGAAAGGCTTTGCAGATTATAAAAAAAGACAGGAAGCACTTGCGTGCTTCCCATCGCCACTTAAACCCCGAAAAAATTCAGGCTTTAACTTTTTCTACTTCCGGTTTTGAAAACCGGATTACGGCCTTGATACTCCGGGCAAGGTATTTTGGCATAAAGCTGCAAAATATTAAGCCAAAGCCTGTAAATAACAAGGTTTCGGTATGTGCAAAGAAGGTTCCGGCTGTAAGAATACCCATCACCAGAATGGTTGAAAAAGGTAAAGAAAAAGCCAGTACCAATACTGCAAATTCAATGTTAAAAGTGCGCTTCTCTTTCGGAACATGATTGTTTTCTTCTTTAAGAGCAACCGCCGACATGTGCGCAAAAGGCCAGAAACTACACGAACTCAACGGTACAACCACCGCCAGCAAAACCATAGCAGGCGAAGAAATACCAAAAATGGTAATTATAAGCACGCTAAACAAAATGGTAATACCCGCCCTGAATAGCAAAACCGAACTAACCAATCTGATTTTACCTTCTTTCAGCTGAACTGCCAGACCAATGTATATAAGTATCATAGGGGTCATGAGCATACTGGTACGGTTGAATATCTCAGATATAACAGGCGGAAGGTCTTCAAAACTGATACCAAAGCTTAAAAATGCAATTGCCAGTAACATAACTATATTAATAGGCTCTTTTACCAGGCTTAACAAAAGGCTTTTCACCTTCCCTTCTTCTTTCACCTCATGTGCCTTGTTGTTTTTCAGGTACAGATTCATGGCTACAAAGTATAGAAAATTAAGCGCAAAAAATTTATTGCCTACGTCGGCCATTGCTGCTTTGGCCAGTGCTTCTTTGCCAAGAAACTCGTGAATAAAAGGGAAACTTGATAAACCAGGCGCCAATGACGGCATCAGCATGGTAAGTGTACGGCCTGCTGAACTGTCAGTTTCAATCTTAAACAAAGCCAGAATATAAGGCATCGACAAATAAATAAAGAAATTAAATGCCAATGTTATGAGTGGATATACAATAAGTGTAGAATCAATCTTTACGCCCATTAAAGCCACAAAAACCGTAGAAGGAAGCGCCACCGACAATATCATTTCTTTAATGCCATTCAGTTCGGTTTTATTCCTGATTTTCGACCTTAACCCCAAACCAATCACAATAAGTAGTATGAGTATACAAGTTTTTTGAAGTGCTACTGCCATGAGAAATTGTAGATTTAGGAAAATACATTCCTGCAATGCCCCGGCAAGAGTAAGAAACTCCTACCCGGGCATCAGTGAATAATTTTGTATGTCTCTTAAATTAGCTAAGCTCTCCAAGTGTTTTTACAAAGAGCTTCATTTCGTCCATAGTGCCGATACTTACACGGCACCAGGTTTTCTTCTGGATGTCGAACGTACGGATGCCTACACCTTTTGAATACATTTTGGCAAGGAAATCACGGCCATCCATCGCAATCGGGAATATCACAAAGTTGGTATAAGATGGTATATATTTGTAGTTCATTTTATCAAGGTTGGCATACAGATAGGCCTTAGCCTCAGAGTTCAACTTTTTGGTAGTAGCCTGAAACTCCATATCTTCAATACTTGCCGATGCAGCCAATACCGAAGTATAAGAAATACCCATACCGCCTCTGGTTATGTTCTGAATCTTATTCAGGAACGACGGCAGCGCGGCAATGTAACCTACACGCAAACCGGCCATACCCATAATTTTAGAAAACGTACGGGCAATAATAACATTTTTGTTTTGCGCCAGTAAAGAAACCATACTTTGGGTTTCGGTGCCTTCGGCCAGTTCCAGATAAGCTTCATCAATAAAAACCGGAACTTTCTCAGAAACTCGTGAGCAGAAATCAAGCAGTTCTTTACCAGATGTAATACTGCCTGTCGGGTTATTAGGGTTGCAGATGTAAACCAGCTTGGTATCGGCATCAATGGCAGCTTCCATGGCAGGCAGGTCATGCGACCAGTCGGCTTTGCAAGGTACGGCTTTCCACTTTGCGCCTACCGACTTGGCAACGCTCACCAAAGACATATAACAAGGGTCTGCTGAAACTATGTTTCCGCCATGCATAAACTGCACAATCGCTACTTTCTCTAACAAATCAGACGAACCCGGCCCCATCATAATATGATTCGGCGTTACACCCGGCCCTTCTTTTTTAACAATTTTGCCAACCAGGTCGCTCAGTTCTTTCCAGGCATATCTGTTACCTAATGATACCGAGTCTACCACTGCCTGCTTTGCGCTGGCGGGTGGCCCGTATGGGTTTTCGTTGGCATTGAGGCGAGCCTTTAACTGCGTAACATCAGGCGGATTGCTGATGAAGTGTTCGCGCATTAAAGGAGTATAATATAGTCTGTTTTTATTGTCTAACATTACAGGAGTGTTCGGAAATGCACCCATACTTAGTTGTGGGGCAATTACCATTCCACCAAGGGTCATCAAGCCTGATTTTAATAGGTTACGTCTGTCAATGTTCTGATTCATTTTCTTCAATGTTAAAAAGTGAAATTTGTAAGCTTTTTGTAATCTGATAGTATAAAATAAGATTAAGTGTACTTTATCTAAAACAGACAGTTGTTTAATGTGACTGAATTGATAAATTCAGAAGAAATTGGCTTGCTGAAACATTAAAGTATTGCTGAAGTACCTTAATGTGCTTATTAGAAATTATAGAAAAGTATCAACACAGGCAAAAGTAACTATAATACAAATATTTGTCAATATTTATTATCTGTATTTTTTAACGTGTTTTTTACTAAAATTTATTTTTAATTAAATTATAGATTATATTTTAAACCTGTTTTATGTATATTTTATATTTAATTTATGTTTTAATGTTAAAATTTATACTTCTAATATATTCTACAAATTGACCAATTACCAACACATTATTCTACATTATTGTACATATTCAAGTTAATATTTAAAGATTTAAACTATTTTTAATACAATATTAAAATTTTGTTAAAATAATTTGCAAGTATTTTTTATAACATATACTATTGCATTAGAAATTATTAGAAAAGTACAATAAACTTCATCAGAAACTCACTTCCGACCGCATAAGCCGAGTATCTGAACCCTAAAACATTTTGAAACTTCTTTTAAGTGAAGTTGCGGGGCTGGTAGTCTTGCCATTTAACGGCTATCGGCAATTACTGAATACCAGACACCTATTCAGTTAAAGCTCAATTTTTATAGCATTTACCTTTGGGTTGCCTGCACTGGCATGCTTTGGGCTTGAATTTGCCTTTTTTGAAAAAAACTAAACTTACTAAACCTTAAAGATTAAGAAGAGACAGGCTTGCACCTCTCTTGCTAACGTGGCTCCCGACTTCAATCACTGCCTGAAGCTGAGCGGTCGGAATTCTGGCAACTGATTGAGTCGGATAGCTTCGTAGAAAGCACTCACCTATCGTTTCGATTAATCCTTTACTTACACCTTACACTTATGAAAAAACACTTATACTACCTTATAGTTATGCTGCTATTGCCCCTGTGTATCCTGGCACAAGACAAGGTACTTTCGGGCGTAGTAAGTTCTGCTGAAGAAGGTGCGCTCCCCGGGGTTTCTATAGCATTGAAAGGAACAGCCATAGGTACATTAACCGATGCCAGCGGAAAATTCTCAATTAAAGTACCTGCCTCGGGAGGTATTCTGGTTATCAGCGCTATTGGGTTTGCTACGGTAGAAGAGAGAATTGATAACAGAACTATATATAATATATCACTGGCTGCAGATTCAAGAGCTTTAAACGAAGTAGTAGTAACTGCGCTGGGGATATCAAGAGAGAAAAAATCATTAGGGTTTTCGCAGCAGGAAGTAAAAGGAGACAACCTGGTTGAAGCCCGATCAACCAACGTGGTTAACTCATTATCCGGCCGTATTGCCGGGGTACGTATCAGCAGTAATGGCGGGCCCGGTAGTGGCTCAACCATTCAGATACGCGGCTCATCCTCAGTATCAGGCAATAACCAACCTTTAATTGTGCTTGACGGTGTACCACTGCAACAACAATACGACAAACAATTCGGCGGTGGTATATCAGAAATAAACCCCGACAACATAAAAGAAATTTCAGTTCTTAAAGGCCCTAACGCAGCAGCGCTATATGGGTCAAGGGCGGCCAATGGTGTTATCCTGATCACCTCAAAAGACGGCGCGGGCTCAAAAGGCCTGGGCATTGAATATAACGCCAACTTTACTGCCGAACGCCCACTGGTAAAACCTGATTTCCAGAATACTTATGGCGGTGGTAATGGTTATGTAACGTGGTATTCAGACGGATGGAGCGGCACGATACAGCCCGATGCCTATGACCAATACAAAGCAGCCTATGGCACGGTAACGCCTGGCAGAACAACCGGAACCGACGGAACAGACGAAAGCTGGGGAGCGCCAATGGATGGCCGCCTGGTGCGCCAGTGGTTTACAGGTAAAGATGTAGCGCCACTTACCCCGCAGCCTAATAACTGGAACGAGTTCTGGGAAACCGGCACGTCATTTACCAACCACCTGGCTTTAACTGGGGCAAATGATAAAGGAAATTTCAGATTAGCCTTTGACAGGCTAGACCAGAAGGGCCTTGCCTACAAAAACGATTTTGAAAGAACCAACGTAAAGCTGAACTCCAGCTATAATCTGAATAAATTTTTATCTGCTGCCGTTTCCGGCGAATACATCAAGTCTGGTGGTAACCGCACTTACCAGAATGGCGACACCTTCATCTGGTCGCACAGGCACGTTTCATGGGACCAGCTGGCCAATTACCGTGATTACACCGGCGTACACATTCAGAGAGCAGTAGCCGGTAAGTTACCAGACACCGACCCGCCAAACTGGCAGCACACATATTTTACAAACCCTTTCTACAGCAATGAGTTTCTACCAAACAGAAACGACAAAGACCGTCTATTGGGCAACATCACAATCAATGCCAAGTTACTGCCTTTTCTGAAACTGATGCTCAGAAGCGGCACTGACTTCTGGACTGATACCCGTATCAACATTGCTAACTTTGAGCGTGTGCGTAATGGTAACCGTACACCTGGTACGTTCTCTGAAGAAGTACTTCGCCGGCAGGAAACCAACCATGACTTCCTGTTTACTTTCGACAAAGGCTTTGGCAAAAACTTTACACTCGTTGCACAGGCCGGAGGCGCAGTAAGACGCAATTATTACAAACGCAACTTTACAAACGTAGGCGAGCTGGTGGTTGACGGCGTTTATAACCTGTCAAACTCCAACCCCAGCCAGAACTCAGTAGCAAGCCGCATTGAAAAAACCAATGTACAAAGTTTATATGGCTCGGCACAGTTTGGCTATCTCAATGCCCTGTTTCTGGACGTTACAGCCAGAAACGACTGGTCAAGCACCTTGCCTGCCAATGCCCGTTCTTATTTTTATCCTTCACTATCAGCCAGTGCTGTCATCACCGACCTCGTTAGTATTCCTAAATCAATATTATCGTTCGGTAAAGTACGAGCCAGCTGGGCACAGGTTGGTAACGATGCTGACCCTTACCAGTTAGCCCAGACATTCCGTGCCAGTGGCTCATGGAATGGTTCAATTCCGGAGTACTATGAAAACCTTACCATCTCAAATTCAACCCTTAAGCCCGAAATTACTACCGGAATTGAACTGGGTCTTGATTTAAGATTCTTCAAAAACAAAGTTGGTCTGGACCTGACCTACTATGACCAGGACACCAAAAACCAGATTCTTGGTGTGGAGATTTCAAAAGCCAGTGGATACGACAAACGCATATTGAATGCCGGCCGTATCAATAATAAAGGTATTGAAATCACCTTGTCGGGCACGCCATTTGAAACAAGAAACGGCTTTAAGTGGGATGTGGCCGTAAACTTTGCCAGAAACAGAAACCTGGTGGTTGAACTGGCCGAAGGCCTTACTACCTACACGCTGCAGGAAAGAAGAGGGCTGATTTCTATTGCACAGGTAGGCCAGCCTTATGGGTCATTGTATGGTATTGGTTTCAAACATGCCCCGGACGGACAAATTGTATATGTTGATGGCCTGCCGGTTGTTGAAACCACCCCGAGGGTATTAGGCAATATTCAGCCTGATTTTACTGGTGGTATCACCAATAATTTTTCTTACAAACGCCTGAGCCTTTCATTCCTGATTGATGTTAAAAAAGGCGGTGATTTCTTTGATGAAGGTACCGGAACAGCCCGTTGGACAGGCCAGTATGCAGAAACCGGCATTGGCCGTGAAGAAGGTATCATCGGTAAAGGCGTGAAAAACATCGGCTCTGCCGAAAGCCCGCAGTACGTGCCTAATGATGTAATAGTAGCTGCTAATCAATTATATGGCTACAATAACCCAAGAAGATACCACGAGGCTGCTATTTTTGACGGCAGCTATATTAAACTTCGTGAAGTGTCAATCGGTATCAGGCTGCCTGAATCCATTCTGAAAAAAGCCAGAATCCAGAATGCCAAACTATCATTAGTGGGTAGGAATCTGGCCATATTATTCAAAAACTCTCCTCATATAGACCCCGAGGTCGACCGCTTCGGAGGCAACTCGCAAGGGTTTGCTTATGGCGAATTACCCTCATCAAGAAGCCTGGGCTTTAACCTTTCGTTGGGCTTTTGATAACCGAGGATACAGTTTTTCATTAAAAACCTTGAAATATTATGAAATCATATAAAATTATAGCTTCATTACTGGTATCACTGAGCCTGTCTCTGAACTCCTGCACCGACGAGTTCGACAAAATGAATACCGACCCTAACAACCCGACGAGCATCAGCCCGCAATATTTATTGCCTTATGCCATTGAGCGTTCTGTTGACCGATACTGGGGCGGCAATGCGCGTTTCGAACGTCTAAACCTGGATGGCTCTATGCTATGGATTCAGTATCTGGCCCGAAATATTTACTCAAACGAAGGTGATAACTACGGTATCACTCCAACCTTCTACAATAATACCTGGAAATCGTTTTTTAATGATGGTCTGGTAAATTTTCAGAGTATCATTAAACAAGCAGGCCCGGAAAGCAAAACACCTAACCCAAATTATGAAGGTGCAGCAATGGTTATGAGAAGCTGGGTATTCTCGGTTCTTACAGACCTTTACGGGGCTATCCCCTACTCTCAGGCCTTAAAAGGCACTGATGGAACACCGGTTTATACGCCTGAGTATGACTCTATGGACAAAGTATATGCAGGCCTGCTGAACGATTTGAAAACTGCCAATGAAAAACTGGTAGTAGGCGGGCCGGCCATTTCGGGTGATATTTTGTATGAAGGAAATATTCTGAAATGGAAAAAGTTTGCCAATTCATTAAGGCTTCGCCTGGCCAACCGGCAGGCAGCTAAGAAATCGGCCGAATCAAAAGCCATAATGGCCGAGATTCTGGGTGACGCCACCAAGTATCCTGTTTTTACCAGCAATGACGACAACGCCATGTTGAAAAACACTGCCGTAAGACCCAGCAATAATGAGTGGCACGAGGTAATGGTAATGGGTAGCCGAACCGACTGGAGCATGAGCAAAACATTTGTTGACAAGCTGACTGGCCTTGGCGACACCCGCCTTTCGGTTTTTGCTAATTTGAATTCGGCAGGTAAATATGAAGGCATACCCAACGGCTTGCCAGATGCTATAGCTACCACTTATCTGAGTTCGGCCTCAACTTTGGGCAGCTTTTTCACACAGGCTACCACACCTAGTGTGATTATGACCTACAGCGAATTACAGTTAATTCTGGCAGAAGCAGCCATTGATGGCGACATCAGCGGTGATGCTAACGCCTATATGCAGGCCGGAATCAAGGCATCTTTTGACCAGTACAAAGTAGCGCTTCCGTCGGGATATTACGCCACTGTTGGCACTGCCACCAAAGAAAAAATACTTGACCAGAAATGGATTGCCTTGTTTGGAAACGCCGTTGAGGCCTGGACAGAATACCGCCGTACCGGTTACCCGGTTTTACCTGCCAAAGACCCCAGAGCCGTTTTTGAAAACGAGGGAGTTTTACCTACCCGTTTGCCGTATCCAACTACTGAGTATTCGCTCAATAAAGTGAGCCTTGATAAAGGCGTTTCACTTAATGGCGGGGCCGACAACATGCGAACCAAATTGTGGTGGGCAGAAAAATAACACCCGGCCCGGGCAGACTTAATATTTACACTAAACATTATAAACATGAAAAAGACCGCATATATACTGTTTCTGAGTGCCATAATACTGCTTTCAGGTTGTGAAAAGCAAGACCCCTTTGTTGACAGGGTTGTATCTCCATTGTTGTTTCTGGTCGTTGACGACAACGGCGTGCAGTCTAACGGCACTACAACCGACCCAACGGTATCAACCAAAATATCAAAAGATGTTACCTTTAATATCAAGCTGTTGGAACTAGACAAAACCAATATCCTTGACCACACCAAGGGAATCGATTCAATTGCAGTAAAATCGTTAAAAGTAACTTTGTCGCTTCGTACCGGAACTAAAATAGGTGAACTAACCACCGGAAATGACGGCAAGGCCACATTAACAAAAACATGGGCAGATTTGGGTGTAGCCAGCCCTAAAGCAGGTACAACTGTATTGCTGAGCTGGTCGGGTACTTATAAAGATGTGGCCTTTACAAAATATACCCGCATACAGGGATCAAATTAATAATCATAGGTTGAATAGATAATGTATAAACTCATCTCAAACTTTAGAGATGAGTTTTTTTACAGTTTAAAAATCTTCTTAATTTTATGAGGCTCTATCAACATAGATTTGCCAACCTCATACCAGTAACCATCACCTATATTAACGAAGGTACCTTTATGAGATGGCTTTTTATTAAATGCCAAATCAATAATAAACTCACCTGAAAACGTGTTTTTCAAAATAAAATTGAGTTCTTCCCAGGGCAGATAAGTAGTCTTTTCTGGCAGATTGTTTTCTGTTCTGCGTATTTCAACCGTTCTTTCAACAAATGAGGCATGAATGGCAATCTCTTTGGTTTCACCAGCCTGACTCTTGTAAAAAACCAGATTCAATGGCAGCTCTCTGCCTGCTTTTTCAAAAACAGCCTGCTGGATTTCCTCCAGCAAATAAGAAAGTTTATCAGCATTGGCCGGATAAAACGTCTGTCCTTCAAAATCAATCTGCCAGAAATGCTGGTGAGGCTCCAGGTCTTTAATTTTAAGCGGCTTTGCCGATTTCAGATTACCATAGATTATATCTTTCCAAACGGCCGGTAAACTACCCTGCCATTTGAAATCATCATTCATCGAAAAACCCTCGTCCAGAATCTCTTCTTCAGATAACAATTCTCTGTCGAGATACGAAAGCTCGAAAGACAAATCAAGTTCCTTGTTTTGTTCAATAGCGCCGCTTAGCTCAATGGCGTGTGCAAAAGGTGGAGGAATATTCTCAGAGGTTTGGAATTTGAGGGAGAACGTAGACATTGACAGTTTTTATTTTATCGATTTTACCGGTTGGGGTTTCAATCATTTTTTCAACAAAGAATATTTCTTTTGGAATTTCAAATTTAGGCAATTTTTCTGAGAACCTCAGCCCAAGCTCATTTCCGTCAGACAAGGGCATTTTGCTTTCAACTACCAATATCAGCTTCTGGCCCAATGTTTTATCGGGTACTCCATAGGCAAAAAACCTGCCGGAAAAATTAATTTTTCTGAATATCTCCTCCCCTGCCTGTTCAATTTTTTCGAGCTGAATCTTCACTCCGCCACTATTGATGATATTATCAATTCGACCAATCAGCCTGAAACTGCGCTCATCAATCATTTCAACCAAATCATTGGTTACAATCCATTGCCCATTGGTGGCATCAGATTTTATCATCAGGCACTCGCGTTCATCGCTGGCTATTTCAACGCCTTCCAGTACCCTGAAAAAATCTTCTATATCCGGGCCGTTCAGCCGCTTAATGGCAATGTGCGACAGCGTCTCCGTCATACCATAGGTAGCATAAACAGGCGCGTAAATCTTCTGAATCTGGCTTAGTACTGACTCATGAACAGCAGCCCCGCCAATAATAATTCCTTTGGCCGAATTGAGCGTTTCCAGATACAGTTCCGACTCCCCCAGCAGTGTCTGTATCTGCAAAGGCACAAAAGCAAAAAAGTTTTTGCCTCTGTTTGCATTCAGCAAATACAGGTGTTTTTCTATACCTTTAAATGGGTTAGAGCCGGGCTCAACAATCATCATATCCATTCCCGTTTCAAAGGCTCGCACCAGCATCATCATACCGGCAATGTAATCAACACTCAGGCAGCAGAAGGCCGTATCACCATCCTGAAGATTAAATGTACTCGCCGTAAGGCGCGCAGAGGCCACCAGCTGCTTTCTTGAAAACGCAACCGGCTTGGGTGTGCCTGTTGAGCCCGATGTGTGAATGATAAATTCCTGCTGACTCGAATCCCAGGCATCTTTAAATTTTAATACTTTTTCGTAATAATGATTACTTGGGTCTGTATTGATATAGGTTCCGTCTTTTTCCAGAAAAATCATTGTTGCACCAATAATAAACCCAAACAGCCCATGCTGCAAAGATTCGTTTGTAATTGTGGCGCAAATTTACTCAAAAATGCGCACAGTATTATTTGTTACATCAACCGATACCAAATATTTCTTCAGTGGTGTAGTTGCAGGCCCCTTCTGCACCGAGCCATCAGCCGTAAATTCAGATAAATGATTCGGGCACAAAAAATCATTGCTGGCCGCCCTGTAGTTAATAGTAGAGGCCTGATGCGTGCAAATGGCGCTCACTGCAATAAAAGTATCTATATTGGTACGTGCCACTATTATATTCTGCGGTTTTACTACCACATTACCCCCTTTGTTCTTAAGTACTGCATAAGTGGCATTGTTAAGGTCTAAAACAAAATCTACTTTGCCGCTATTTCCACCCGGGTTAGGGTCTGGCACTTCGCCTCCACTGTCGCAGGCCTGCAGGCAATTCATTAATAAAATGGTACCAAAACTGATACCCACCTGTTTCATAAATTCGCTTCTGTCAATCGTATTGTTTTCCATAATGTAACGTGTATTTAGTTATAGCCAAACCTTGGCAAGTATAATATATACGTAAATTTTATTCAAATCGTCGCAAATGACACCTTTTAAAGGTGATTATATCCTAACCCAAATGTATTTTTAGATTAAATATCTACATTATCTAAATTATTCAGGTATTTTATCCTAAAACAACTACATTTGCAGAGCAATTAGTCTGTTTTGTTATTCTTTAAAACTAAAAACACCGGTTTTGGTTTTAATATCAAGGTTAAAAAACAGGCATCAAACTATTATTTTTTATTGATTTGGTTCAGAAACAAAGTTTTCAAAATAAATTTGCAAGATGGAAAAGAATCCGATAGACAAGATAAAGGTTGCTGAAAACCCGGGACTAATGGAATACGCCCACACTGCGGGTGGCGCTGTGATTCGCCCTGAAGACATCGGAAAAGTAAAAGGTAAAGCTCAAATGGCCATGCGGCAGCAAACAGGCGAGCAGCTGAACAAGATTTACCGCCAAATGGAATTGCTGGCTCAGCAGGCTAAAGAAATCAAAAACAGGATTGATGTTTCTGAACGGATTTATGATGCAGCTATTGGTTTTGAGCCTATCATTAATCATGTTTATTATCTTTACGAAAAAAAAGACGGTACCGATATCCTTTCTATGGTTGCTCCTAACGAATGGGGTCGGTCGTTTCCATTCAACCAGTTTCTGGCAAAGGTTTTCCTTTTGGCCGACCACACCTGGAAAGTAGAGTTTTTTCAGGAAGACAACCGCAGTGATGTAATAGATTTAGATGATTTGGAGTAAAGCAGTTATCAAAACTCATAACCACGGAGTGTCACAAAGTTTTACACAGAGTTTCACAGAGGAAAAATAGCAACTAAAAATTAAAGTCCTTAAAACATCATTTCCTGTTGAGGCAGACGGCTAGTCTAAGATTAAAAATCGAGTTCAGTTTATAGAAAAATAGCAATGAACTTTCGGATTTTTAATTGGACGAGTTTAAATGATGCAGGTTTCGGACGGCTAGTCTTGGTTACTTTTTACGTAAAAAGTAACAACCGAGGAATATTAAAATCAGAAGCTTTTATAGCAACGCATAGACGCAAGATTTAAACAGAATTAAAAACCAATAAATTATAACCATTCAAATATAGATTATGACTTGGGAAACGATTAAAGAGTACGAAGATATAAAATTTACATTCTTCGAAGGCATCGCCAAAATCAGTATCAACCGTCCTGAAAAACACAATGCGTTTCGTCCGCAGACGGTAAAAGAAATGATTGATGCCATGGCTTTTTGCCGCGAAGAACCATCAATTGAAGTCATTATTCTGACAGGCGAAGGCGGAAAAGCCTTCTGTAGCGGTGGAGACCAATCAGTACGTGGCCACGGCGGTTACATCGGCGACGACCACATTCCACGCCTCAATGTGCTTGACCTACAAAGAATGATTCGTTCAATACCTAAAGTGGTTATTGCATCGGTAGCAGGTTGGGCTATTGGTGGCGGCCATGTGCTGCACGTAGTATGCGACCTGACTATTGCCGCTGAAAACGCCCGTTTCGGCCAGACAGGCCCTAAAGTAGGTAGTTTTGATGGCGGCTTTGGCGCCAGCTACCTGGCACGTATTGTTGGCCAGAAAAAAGCCCGTGAGATCTGGTACCTGTGCGACCAGTACAATGCACAGGAAGCCCTTGATATGGGATTAGTAAATAAAGTGGTGCCATTAGAACAACTGGAAGAAGTAACAGTTGAATGGGCCCGTAAAATACAGGAGAAGTCTCCGCTGGCTATCAGAATGCTGAAATCATCATTCAATGCAGAGCTGGACGGACAAGCTGGTATTCAGGAGCTGGCCGGAAATGCAACGTTGCTATATTATCTTTCAGAAGAAGCCAAAGAAGGTTTCCGCTCGTTTCTCGAAAAGCGCAAGCCAGACTTTAAAAAATTCCCTAAGTTTCCTTAATTTGCCAGCACATACAACAGCCCCATTCAACTGGGGCTTTTTTGATATTCATTTTTAACTTAAATCATTTAACTATGAATTATTGGCTTGTAAAATCAGAACCATTCAAATATTCGTGGGACGATTTCGTTAAACAAGGCGTAGGGATGTGGGACGGCGTACGAAACTACGCAGCACGCAACAATCTTGCCGCAATGAAAACCGGAGACCTGGTACTTTTCTATCACTCAAACGAAGGGCTTGATGTAGTAGGCATTGCCAAAGTTGTTAAAGAATCATATCCTGACCCAACCACCGACGACCCACGCTGGGTAGTTGTTGACCTGGCACCTGTTGAAAAACTACCCAAGGGAGTAACGCTACAGGCTATAAAGGCCGACGAACGACTACAAGACATGGCTTTGGTGCGCCAGGGTAGGCTTTCAGTTCAACCCGTTAAAAAAGAAGAGTTCGACCTCATCGTCGCTAAAAGTTATGAATCATAAAATTATTGCTTCTCAGTTTTTTAAAGCACAAAGCCGCCTGAAATTTATGACAGGGCTAAAAGCAATTATGCTCGTGCTAGCCACATTTTTATTGGCAACCGAGGCTATTCAGGCGCAGAGTGTAAAAAGAATTGAAATACCCGTAGGCGGTGGCGACGACAACAAACTTCAGGTAATTTCGCTGGGTGATGAAGGTTTGGTGGTGCTGTCTAAAACTTCAAAGAAAACGTTCAGTATTACCAAATTTGATACAGACCTGCAATTGGGCTGGTCATTGAACGGAGACCTGGAAGAAAACCAGAATTTTGTTGATTATTATCGTGACGGCCGCGATGTATATTTGCTTTTCAGCAAATATAACAGCGATTTATACCAGATTATTAAAGTTTCAACAGGCATTGGCATCATGCAGAAGTTCTTTTTCGAGAACATCACCCGCTTTGAGGTATCTGAATTTAAAGTGCATAACGACTTTGCCTATCTGGCCGGAATGGTAAAGGACGAGCCTGTATTAATGAGCGTTAACCTGCACAAACTTCAGCCACGTATACTGGCCGGGGGGCTTAAAGGAACTGCCAGTATTTCATCACTCGACTTTGATGACGAAAACAACCTGCTGGTGGTATCTTACTCTGTAAAAAAGGGACGTTCAAGCTATATGGTGGTGAAGCGCATAAACCAGAACGGAAAAATAGTAGAACACCTGAGCGTTGAACCCGAAGAAGACTATGGTTTACTGACAGGAAAACTCTTCTCGCTCAATGATGGCACCCAACTAATGATTGGTAACTATGGTTTCCGCGGGTATCAGTCCAATGGAGTTCCTATGTCGCAGGGGCTTTATATAAGTAAAGTAGATGAAGATAACACCGAATACCTGAAGCTGCACAGTTTTACCGAGTTCAGGAATTTCTTCAAGTTTATGTCTCAGAAACAGCAAGACCGTATTGAACGCCAGATTAACAAAAAGCGCGACAAAGGCAGCGACCTGCGGCTTAACTACCGTGTGCTGGTACATGACATTATCCAGAAAGACGACCAGTACATTCTGGTAGCAGAGGTGTTCTATCCTGAGTTCAGAAACAACAACACTTTTTATGGTTCGCCCATGTACGGCAACCCTTTCTGGAGCCCCTACGGCTATGGTATGGGTGGTTACCGCTATTTTGGCATGAACTCCTGGGCATGGAACCCCTGGCTGTGGTCGGGCAACCGTGGCTTTAATAATCAGCAGTTTGATGGCTTCAAATATACCCATGCGGTTGTGGCCGGATTTGATAAAAAAGGTAATCTTATCTGGGACAACAGTTTCAGTTTCGACAACCTGAAAACTTATGAACTGAAAGAAAAAGTAAAAATAAAGACCGATAACAACGAAATCACGCTGGTTTATAGCAACAAAGGAAAGTTATCGACCAAAATTGTAAGAGGTAACGATGTGGTAGAAGGTAACAAAATAATTGAGATAGAAACGGCCCGCGAGGGTGATAAAGTAAGAGATACATCAACCGATGATATTGAATACTGGCATCAGAATTATTATCTGGCCTGGGGGTATCAGAAAATATCCAACAAAAATGATGGTTCAAGAAGGGTGTTTTATCTTAACAAAATTGCTTTCTGACACCAAACCATTATTTCTGAAAACTAATCTTTAATGAGAAAAGCAGCGTTTATATTTATTTTTTTGGCCTGCTGGTCAGGGGTTTCTGCGCAGGTTTTAAAAACAGTAGAATATGAAATCAGCGGCAAGCCGACCTGGCAGCAATTGATTCCGCTAGGAGACAAAGGCGTAATTTTGTTTGCCAAAAAAGATGTAACCAAGGCTGTAATAGTAAAATTTGATACAGAACTGAACAAAGTCTGGGAGTCAGAAATCTTTCTCGATGTTGAAAAAAAACCAACGGCCTTTACTGTTGATAGCGAGCAAATTACCTTTATGTTCAGCGAAGCGCAGGGTATGTATTATCAGGTATTCAGCATTGCTTTGAAAGATGGCAAATTTAATAACCGTGGATTTGAGCTACGCGAGTTTTTTCAGGACCAGGACTACGTTTTCTTTAAAGACCGCATTCTGATGGCGGGTATCAATGAAAAAGGTGCTGCTTTTTATAAGTTTGATTTCAATGAAGATACAGGGCAGTTTATACCCGCCGAATTAACCGGAAAGGCCACCGTTCAATATCTGAACTATCATGCTACCGGTAATACTATAGAAAGCCTGTGGGCAATTAAAGAGGCAGGTTATACCAACGAAAAAAAGAAAAAAGGCGAATTTATAAAAGACGCCTACGTGGTTTATGCTAAATATGATACCACTGGCAGGCTTATTATTAAAAACACCATTGCTTCCAATGCTGGTAATTTTCCGCTTACTGCTACCTTAACAGATGTGCAGGCAGGTTTAAAATTTATTACCGGTACTTATCAGTCAAACTCGGGTGCGAAAGGCATTTATGTATCCAGGCTTGAAGAAGGCAAAACCACTTTTACCCGTTTTTATGACTACCGCCAACTGCTGAAAGGCATACCAGCCATTGACGAAGCCACAGTAAAAAAAATTGCTGATAATTTTGTTTTATTGCCCATACAACCTGTTTTTGGCGGCAACACACTTACAATGGGTGGTACTTTTTTTCAGGCCAATTATCAGAATGTAACCACCAGCAGCCCCTATTATGGTGGGTATGACCCCTACCCCGCTTATGGCCGGTACGGCACCTACAACAATTATCCGCGCACGCAATCGCGGCAGGTATTTAAAGGATATAATTTTCTGAATGGTTTTGTGGCCAGCTTTGACACCGACGGTAACCTGATTTCGCAAAGCCGGGTAGATATGAATCTGGTGTCGCCTGCTGTAGAACAAAATCTGGCCGTTTCAGAAAACAAGTCAACGGCGGTATGCCTGAAAGGCAGCCTGGCAATCAGCAATTTATCTGAGTTTGCAAGGCCAGAAACCTATAAATTGTCAGACGAAACAATTGACCCAAAAAATGCGCAGTTTGTGGCTGGTTATCATGGTGTGCGAAATTGGTACGGAAATTATTTTCTTGCAGACGGAAGTCGTGTTAAATTTGAAGCCATAAAAGAATTAGACCTGCCAAAGCCAGAAAACGGCAAACGCAAAAAAAGACAACAGTCGCTTCCTCAGACAAATATCCGTAAGACTATTTATCTCAGCAAAGTGCAGTAATTTAAGTTTCATTTAAAAGAATTTACCTTGTATCAGCTTCTTCAGCCAAAAATAGATTCCTACGAATTAATAGATTCGGGCAATTTTGAAAAATTAGAACGCTTCGGCGATTACATTCTGGCCCGCCCTGAACCACAAGCCGTGTGGGATAAATCGCTCAGTGAAGAAATCTGGGAGAAGAAAGCCTCTGCTGTTTTCAGAAAAACCAAAGGGCGCGATCAGCTAAGCCCGGACGAAAGAGGTGAATGGCATAATCTGAAAAAAATGCCTGAAAAATGGTATTTACCCTATACCCTGGGTGGTAAAAATTATAAATTCAAACTTTCGCTTTCTTCGTTTAAGCATGTGGGTATCTTTCCGGAACAGGCCGAAAACTGGCAATATATAGAAACCAAGCTGAAAATAATGCCCCTTGAAAACCCGAAGGTACTCAATCTTTTTGCCTACACGGGTGGTGCCTCTATAGTTGCCAAAGGAAACGGTGCTGACGTGACACACGTTGACTCTATTAAACAAACTATTTCATGGGCGCGCGAAAATATGGAAATAAGCCAGTTGACTGATATCAGATGGGTAGTTGAAGATGCCCTGAAATTTGTAAAGCGCGAAGTAAAACGTGGCAGAAAATACAATGGTATCATACTAGACCCCCCCGCCTATGGCCGTGGCCCTGACGGCGAAAAATGGATTCTGGAAGAAGGAATCAACGAACTTATAAAAGCATGCCTGCAATTGATTGATGATAACCACTTCTTTTTTATTCTAAATCTCTATTCAATGGGTTTTTCGGCAGTAATTGCAGAAACCATCATTAAACAGAATTATCAGGCCGTTATGAATCCTGAAATGGGCGAACTGATGATACAAGATTCATTCGGTAAAAATCTGCCTTTAGGTGTGTTTTATCGTTTTGCCTCAGTGTAACAAACGGTCAATTACCTTTAGGTTCTGTTGCGGCTGCTACTCTATATTCTTGGTAAAGGTTTTTATTGTTAGAAAATTTTCGGATTTTTGTAAAAAAATGGCTGTATGCCCGTGTGGTTCCACCAAATAATAATGCAAAAACAATTTCAATTATATATTTTACTGATAGTAACGGTTTTGCTTGCCGCCTGTGGGCAAGGCAACCGCGAGCGCTCCAAAATTCCGCCTACACAGTTTCAGACTGAAAGCGAAATGAACGAGGCTGCCGAAGTGGCTCTTACAGAGGCCATCAGAAGCAACCCCAGCGTGGCAGAGAACTATTACAAAAGAGCAGGCATATATCTGAAACTGAACGACACCGAAAGCGCTCTGGAAGACATTAACCGTGCCGACCAGCTGAAGCCAAACGTGGGCAAATATTTATTTACAAAGGCGCTTATTTTGCGCAGAATGAAAAAAATAGATGAGGCTTTTTCTTTTGCGCAGAGTGCTGAAATCCTGAACTTTGATACCCCGGAATTATATACGCTACTGGGCGACCTTGCTCAGCAAAGAAATGACCTGGCCGGTGCAGAAAAGTACCTGGCAAAATCAATGCAAACAGCGCCGTTTGATGGTGAAACGCATTTCTACAGAGGCACCCTGGCTGCACGTAAAGGCGACACCGTAAGTGCCATTGCCCTTATTAACAAAGCTATTGAAATTAAGCCGTCGTTCCGCGAGGGTTACACAAAGCTGACTGACATACTTCAAAGCTACCGGATGTACGACTCCGCGCTGGTAGTTAATCAGAAAGCCATTGCTGAATTTAAGAACAACGCAGATTTTATTGTAGAAAGAGGACTGACCTATTTTAAAAAAGGATGGCTGGACAGCGCCCTGGTTAATTATGAACGGGCAGCCCGCGTAGACCCCAGAAGAACAGACGTGCTATTATACGCAGGCGCCATTTATTACCGTTGGAGAAGCTATGAAAGAGCACTGGAAAACTATCAAAAAGCCGCCGGCATAAACCGCGACTTACCCAAGGTTTACTTTTTGCTGGGTCTTACGTATGAGCAGCTGGGTAATCTTCAGGAGGCCGAAAGCGCCCTGAAAGAGGCCGTTGAGAAAAACCCAAGCGATGAGCAGGCAATTGTGGCGCTCAACAGGGTATCCGGCAGGTTAAACTTTGGTTATCGCAACTATTCTGATAACGACGTTGTTGTTAAAAAACAGACTCCGAAGCCTGTAGTTGAAGAACCCCGTAAACTACTGGACACCGCAAGGGTGAAAGTAAATACAATAAAACCAAAAGCAAAAGTTAATGTAAAAACTGATTCGTTAAAGAAAATCAGGTTCAGATAAGTAGCAACAATTAATAAAAAATAGTACAACCAGAATGATGATTAAAATTACATTACCGGACGGAAGCGTAAGAGATTATCCAAAAGGAAGCTCGAGTTACGATGTCGCCCTTTCCATCAGCGAAGGGCTGGCAAGAAACGTACTGGCTGCCAGGGTGAACGGAAAAGTTCAGGATGCCAGTCAACCCATTGAAGAAGACTCAACCTTGCAACTTCTTACCTGGAACGATACGGACGGTAAATCTACATTCTGGCACTCGTCGGCACACTTAATGGCCGAGGCGCTGGAGGCTTTGTATCCCGGTGTAAAATTCTGGGTTGGGCCGCCATTAGAAAACGGTTTCTATTATGATGTTGATACCAACGGAGTTACTATATCAAACGACGACTTCAAGAAAATAGAAGATAAAATGTTGGAACTGGCTCGTCAGAAAAACGATTACGAGCGTATTCCAATGTCTAAAGCTGATGCAGTAAGGTACTTTGAAGAAAAAGGCGACGAATATAAGCTGGATTTACTCTCGGGTTTGGAAGACGGTTCTATTACTTTCTACCGCCAGGGTAATTTCACCGACTTGTGTCGCGGGCCTCATATTCCTAATACCGGTTTTATCAAAGCCGCCAAAATTATGAATGTGGCCGGTGCTTACTTTAAAGGCGACCAGAACAACAAAATGCTTACCCGCATTTATGGTATCACTTTCCCGAAACAAAAAGAGCTGGACGAATACCTTCAGTTTCTGGAAGAAGCCAAAAGACGCGACCACCGCAAATTGGGCCAGGAACTGGAACTTTTCACCTTCTCTGAAAAAGTAGGCAAAGGCTTACCATTATGGTTGCCTAAAGGAGCCATGCTGAGAGAAAGGCTGGAGAATTTTCTGCGCCGGGCGCAGGTAAAAGCAGGATACCAGCAGGTTGTTACCCCTCATATTGGTGGCAAGCAGCTTTATATTACATCAGGGCACTGGGAAAAATACGGAAAAGACTCTTTTCAGCCAATTGCTACGCCTGAAGAGGGCGAAGAGTTTATGCTGAAACCCATGAACTGCCCTCACCATTGTGAAATTTACCGTTCACGGCCGAGAAGTTATCGTGAATTACCATTGCGCCTGGCTGAATTCGGAACCGTGTATCGTTACGAACAAAGTGGTGAGTTACATGGTTTAACACGTGTACGCGGCTTTACTCAGGACGACGCCCATATTTTCTGCCGTGAAGACCAGGTGGAAGACGAGTTTAAAAAAGTAATAGACCTTGTGTTATATGTTTTCAAGGCGCTTGGTTTTGATAACTTTTCGGCGCAGGTTTCATTAAGAGACTCTGAAAACAAAACCAAGTATTTCGGAACCGACGAGGCATGGGATAGCGCAGAAAATGCCATCAGAAAAGCCGCCGCCGAAAAAGGACTAAATACTGTAGAAGAACTGGGCGAGGCTGCATTTTACGGGCCAAAACTCGACTTCATGGTAAAAGATGCCTTAGGCCGTAAATGGCAGTTGGGAACCATACAGGTAGACTACCAGTTACCACAAAGGTTTGAACTGGAATACGTTGGTTCTGACAACCAGAAGCACCGCCCGGTTATGATTCATCGCGCGCCATTCGGCTCTTTAGAACGTTTCATAGCCATTCTGATTGAAAACACAGCCGGTAATTTCCCTTTGTGGTTGTCGCCTGATCAGATAGCCATTCTACCGATTTCGGAAAAATATGAAGACTATGCCAACGATGTGTTCTTAACCTTACAGGAGAACGACATCAGAGGTTATGTTGACCATAGAGACGAGAAAATTGGTCGTAAAATACGTGATGCAGAAGTAAACAAATTACCGTTGATGCTCATTGTAGGTGAAAAAGAATCGGAAGAAGGAAGGGTGTCGGTACGCCGTAAAGGTGAAGGAGATTTAGGCTCAATGACCATCGAAGAATTTGTTGCTTATGCCAGAGCAGAAATCAACAAAAATATCCCGAAATTCGGTTCAAATTAAATAACAGGAGCCGTTAGATAATAAAACAGCCTGACGGCTCTTGTAATTTGTTTAAAAATTAACTTATTGTTTGTTTTTAAGATTATTGTTCATAATTTCGTAAAAATCAATTATTAGTAACCTTAAAATCGTTAAATGGCACAACAACCATTCAATCGTAATTTCAGAAGACCAGTACAGAAAGAAGATGAACACCGTATCAATCAAAGAATACGGGTACCTCAAGTCCGCTTAGTCGGCGACAATGTAGAGCAAGGCATTTTTGATACCAATCAGGCCCTTGCAATGGCACAGGCACAAAGCCTCGACCTGGTTGAGATAGTTCCTACGGCCAATCCCCCAGTTTGCAGAATTGTAGATTATTCTAAATTTAAATATGACCAGAAGAAAAAGCAGAAGGAAATAAAAGCCAAAGCTGCCAAGACGGTCATCAAAGAAATACGTTTCGGTCCGCAGACTGACGACCATGACTTTAATTTTAAATTGAAGCATGCCATCAGTTTCCTGAAAGAAAATGCCAAAGTGAAAGCCTATGTACACTTTGTAGGCCGCCAGATTGTGTTCAAAGATCAGGGAGCCGAACTCTTGAGACGCTTCATTGCAGGGCTTGATGAGTACGGTAAACCAGAAGGTGAATTCAAGCAGGAAGGTAAACGTATGATTGTTTTCATTGCACCAAAGGCAACTAAGAAGTAATTATTTATAGATAATTAAGAATTAAGACGTATCAATTTTTATTGGTGCGTCTTTTTTTTATTTTTATGGAATAATTAACAAAGCTGTGAAAACTTTAACTACACAATTTATGAAACAGATTATCTCCACTCTTGCTGCCATAAAGCCTTTAACTCCAAAAATACAAGATTTCTTAGAAAAGAAGCTAAAAAATGAGGTTTTCGCTAAAAAGTCAATAATTGTTCAGCCGGAAACAGTAAACAGAAAAATCTATTTTATTGAAAAAGGAATTGTAAGAGCCTATTTCATCGAAAACGGTAAGGAACATACAACCTGGTTTTTTAAGGAGGCCGATATTATTATTTCTGTCATTAGTTTTTTCTTACAAAAACCATCGAACGAATATATAGAAACACTGGAAGATTGCGTCATGTGGTCACTTTCTTATACAGATTTACAGTTTCTATATGATAATTTCCCTGAATTTAATTACGTTGGAAGAGTACTGACTGAAAAGTATTATTGTTTAAGTGAAATAAGAAACTACAATATCAGGATGAAATCTGTGAACGAAAGATATGTTTTTCTGCAGCAGCAAATTCCCGACATTCTACATAGGGTACCTGTCAAACATATTGCTTCGCATCTGGAAATTGAACCAGAAACATTAAGCCGGTTGAGGGCAAAAAAATGATTTGAATCAATTTTTTTAAAATATTACGCTAATATTTTTGCTTCAAGCCACAACAAGTTATTCAATGAAAGAAAACTTGGAGTAAGTGAGCTTACTAGCTTATTGATGTTTAAGCCAAAAAACGGAAAAATCATTGCTGAATTATCAACTACAATTCCTGATGACACTTTCTTTACAAAATAGAAAAATGAGCCTTATTCTTTTTCAGGATATATTTGGGTTCGTGACCTTTAAGGTTCTTTTTTAAGAGCTTTAGATTTTAAAAAGGGGAAATTAGAAGGCAACTTGATAACAGGGGAAGAATATCTAACTAAAAATGGTAGAATTAAAAGAGTAAGAGGTTAACCTTGTGGGCAAATTCCGGTTTTTGTGAAAGTATGTGTACCAGCGTAAAATTTTGGCGACGTGCATTATTCTCATTCTATTAATGCTTATTGTAGTGGCCTTGGCGGCAGTGATATTACATTTTCACCAAATGATTATTATTCGACTGGGGGAGGAGGATATGCAGGGTGGAATCCTATATTGACATATCAAAGTTTATCTTTTTCTGGGGGTAATGCTTCTCCTAATATAAACATTGACTCAGAATTAAATTGTATGAAAAACAATTCGGCCAATTACACTTATAAAATTGCCATTTGTGTAGATCAACCAATATCTAACTCGTCCAGACCAATTGACGATAATAATGATGTTGGTCATACTTTTATTCAATTTTCAAAAATAGATAATAATACAGGTCAAACTACATCTCGCAGTGTAGGATTTTATCCTAATGTTTGGGCGCCAATTTCCTTATTCTTTAATATTTCATCTGTTATTAGAGATAATAGTCAATTACCTTATGATGTAAGTGCAACTTACTTTGTTAATAGTACAAAATTTACAAATGCTGTTAATTCATCAATTAATTGGCAAAATAGTAGTTACTCGTTAGAGGACTATAATTGTACGGATGCCGCATTGAGTGTTCTAAGTAATGCTGGGATTAATATTCCCTTGCCTTTAAGTAAAGTAGGCCCAATTCCAACTGGTGGTGGTGGGTTTACATACCTTTTCCTTCACACACCAGCAAGATTAGGTCAGATTATAAGAGGAATGTCTAATAGTAGTTCAGTAACCATAAATGAAGGCGGTGGGATAAAAGGATCAAGCGGCTCTTGTAAATAACTCTGAAGATTTCAAAGTTTTAAGGCAAGTGAATTGCTTTTTATGAGATTTACTTGCCTTAAAGCTTTCTAAAATTAAGTTCAAAAAATATCTACCAGTTAACTTTCCAACTTTTAGAAAGTCAATACATTTTTAAAACTCTTGATATGAAAAAAAAACTTAAAATTTGGACAATATTGATTTTAGCATTTGGGTTCATCGCCTATGCTTCTAATTACATCGGCCTTTTCCGCATGCTTCTTGGCAGTGTTCTATTCCTCCCTGAGTTTCATATAAAAGATTTCAATTATTCAACTGCACATGGTGAATTCAGAATGTGGGAAGATGAAATGAAAGGTCCACACATCAGAGACATTGACATTATTTTTAAGAGTTTCCGGGAATGTTATCCCACTTCTCCAGATACAATCGTTTACAGGAATTTCAGAAGAAATATATGGGAGTTCTGGAACTGGGGACACTTCTTTACGCATGAAAGATATAAGCTCCCCTATTTATCTCCTGATGACATAAAACCTATGAAGAAAAAGACAGCACCTTTTGGCGACTGTGCTATTCCTAATTATGCAGAAGAAGTAAAGTAAAAGTTGATAATAAATTAAGAAGAAAATATGCCATCTGTTATATAAAAGAAAATATTAAACTGTAAGCGTATGATTGTTTTCATAGCGCCCAAGGCAACTAAGAAGTAATTATATATAGATAATTAAGAAGTAAGACGTATCAATTTTTATTGGTACGTCTTTTTTTTATTTTTATGGAATAATTAACAAAGCTGTGAAAACTTTAACTACACAATTTATGCAACAGATTATCTCCACTCTTGCAGCCATAAAGCCTTTATCTCCAAAAATACAAGATTTCTTAGAAAAGAAGCTAAAAAATGAGGTTTTCGCTAAAAAGTCAATGATTGTTCAGCCGGAAACAGTAAACAGAAAAATCTATTTTATTGAAAAAGGAATTGTAAGAGCCTATTTCATCGAAAACGGTAAGGAACATACAACCTGGTTTTTTAAGGAGGCCGATATTATTATTTCTGTCATTAGTTTTTTCTTACAAAAACCATCGAACGAATATATAGAAACACTGGAAGATTGCGTCATGTGGTCACTTTCTTATACAGATTTACAGTTTCTATATGATAATTTCCCTGAATTTAATTACGTTGGAAGAGTACTGACTGAAAAGTATTATTGTTTAAGTGAAATAAGAAACTACAATATCAGGATGAAATCTGTGAACGAAAGATATGTTTTTCTGCAGCAGCAAATTCCCGACATTCTACATAGGGTACCTGTCAAACATATTGCTTCGCATCTGGAAATTGAACCAGAAACATTAAGCCGGTTGAGGGTAAAAAAATGATTTGAATCAATTTTTTTAAAATATTACGCTAATATTTTTGCTTCAAGCCACAACAAGTTATTCAATGAAAGAAAACTTGGAGTAAGTGAGCTTACTAGCTTATTGATGTTTAAGCCAAAAAACGGAAAAATCATTACTGAATTATCAACTACAATTCCTGATGACACTTTCTTTACAAAATAGAAAAATGAGCCTTATTCTTTTTCGGGAAATATTTGGGTTCGTGACCTTTAAGGTTCTTTTTTAAGAGCTTTAGATTTTAAAAAGGGGAAATTAGAAGGCAACTTGATAACAGGGGAAGAATATCTAACTAAAAATGGTAGAATTAAAAGAGTAAGAGGTTAACCTTGTGGGCAAATTCCGGTTTTTGTGAAAGTATGTGTACCAGCGTAAAATTTTGGCGACGTGCATTATTCTCATTCTATTAATGCTTATTGTAGTGGCCTTGGCGGCAGTACTACATTCTCACCTAATAACTACAATTATACTAATGGTGGGTCATATGTAGTTGATAGGCCAGTGGTGACATATGCGAGTATAAACTTTTCTGGTGGAATTGGTCAAATAAAAATTATTCCCTGGAAGCGTATAATTGTACCGATGCAGCCCTCTCTGTTTTAAGTAGCGCCGGAATAAATATAATAGTTCCATTTAGCAAATTTGGACCATTTCCTACAAGTATTGGAACGTTAACGTTTCTTTTTATACATTCACCTGGTAGATTAGGAGAGGTAATTAGGGGAATGTCAAATTCTGGCACGTTGACAATAAATCCAAATGGCGGAACTACAGGTACAAATGGTACTTGTAATTAGAGTCTAATAAACAACTAATTTTACTGTCAACCAAGTTATAAATTAATATGGCTGACAGTAAAATTCCTTAAAATAAAACCCCTTAGTTTTAAAATTGATAATCATACAATATTCATTTTTTAAACTGTGTGATATTGAGGAAAAATCAAACCAATGTATTAGAAGCGATTATACTAATCTCCAAATTTAATTAACATGACAACTAAAATTAACTTGTTTAAAATCTTAACAGCAGTATCATTTCTGCTCGTATTGGTTACTGGAGAAAAGTTATCTTTCTTCGTAGGTATTTATTTACTAATAGGCATTTTTAACCCAAATGAGGTAAATGAATCTTTATATGCCTATCTTATTGCTGCTTTTACTTTGTATTTGTTTATCTCAGGAAGTGTAAGAAAAAAAAGCAAATTTGATGATATAATATGCGCTATAGGCATAATTGCAATGCAAATTTTAATTTTTCTTATGCTAAATTTTAAATTTATGGGTGTGGTAGATATCCTCTTTCTTTTGCCATTTATTTTTCTTTCATTTACCACTTTGTGGTTGATTATTTATAGAAAGATAAAACTGCTAACATAACTAAGCATATAGAAACTGTCGTCCGCCCCACCCCAAAACCCAATAATATACCCTTCCTCATCAGCAATTTAAAACTCTTTCACATAAGGCATATCACCTAAGTGTTGAATTATCTTAACGGCTTTACTCATCATTACTTTATTAACATTTTCAACATTATTTGTAGAAATAATCAGGCTTAGCTATTCGTAAGCTTTTTGGCTTAAACTTTCCACTTTGTGTGGTTTTCCAAGCTTCACTTAAACAGAATTACTATCTTTTTTGATATCGACACAGAAATCTTTGTAAATAAAATTAACTGAAAGCCTAGCATTATAATATGGAAGATTAAAGCACTTTAAGATTTGACACTAAGTATAGTAAACTCGTTTTCTTAATGGTATAGCCCCTAACAATTACCATTAGGTTACTATTTAAATGATGCACTTTTCATTACCTGCTCACTTCAATGCGCCAGTCGGTACCGCTTCCAATTTTGTAAGTATTGGCAAAATTACCCATATTAATACCCAACGAAAGATTCATCAGGCTGTTCAGATACAGAATGCTCTCCCCTTCTTTCACATCACCAAAAGTATGGCCATATAATACCTGCCCCTGATAGGCCAGCCGGTCATTCCCATAAATTTTCACCTGCAGTCTGTCACCTTCTTTCGCGCGTAGCAGTTTGAATGTCTTTTCATCAATGTTAGTCCATAAGTTTCCATACTGTATGTCCAGAATGGCTATACCACCAGATAGCACTTTATTTTTAAACGTAGGCCTGGGATACGCCAACCTTACTAATTGGTTTCCAGGCACCGACGCCCCCACTCCATCTAAATCTATTATATCTGCTGCCAGTTTTGCTCCGGTAAAAGCAAAAACATCGCGCCCATGAAAAGTATAAGAACCCTGCGAGTCGGGCAGGCGGTTGGCACTTGAAATCTCCCGTACTTCATCAACGCCCTCACGCTCCGCAACAAGTGTAAACAATCCATTATCAGGCCCAACATAGTAATGATTGGCTTTGGTTTTCAGCACTATTGATTTTCTATCAGTGCCTACCCCCGGGTCTACTACGCATACAAATACGGTTCCTTCTTCCCAGTAAGGCGCTGTTTGTTGCAACCGATAGGCACCTTCCCAGATATTAAAGGCGGGTATATCATGGGTTAAATCATGTATTACAAGTTTGCCCGACTGTTGCAGGGCCACACCTTTCATGGCTGCCACGGCTCCGTCTTTTGTGCCAAAATCAGTCATCAACACCAAAGCCGATTCAGATTTGTATCTGAACACATAAATAACACCTGCCAGGGCTATCAGAAAAAAAAACAGAATAGTAAGGAAGATTTTGCGCAACATGGGCTATCAGTTAAATGGTATCTTTAGAAATGCCTGATAAGTTTTAGGGATATTATTGAACAAATTAACAATTTAAAGCCTTAAAATGCTATTTTTGCAAAAAAATTACTTAAACAAAGAGCTATTCAGGCTCATTTACATTATATAAAATTATTTATGTCGGAGTATAACCACCGTGAGATCGACAAGAAATGGCAGCAATTCTGGGAAGAAAACAAAACCTATGAAGTTAAAATTGACCATTCCAAACCCAAGTTTTATGTATTAGATATGTTCCCTTACCCATCTGGGGCGGGTCTTCACGTTGGCCATCCGCTAGGATACATCGCCAGCGATATCTATTCAAGATACAAAAGACTTAAAGGCTTCAATGTATTGCATCCAATGGGCTTTGACTCCTTCGGCCTACCGGCAGAGCAATATGCAATTCAGACAGGTCAGCATCCGGCTATTACTACCGAGGCCAACATTAAAACCTACATAAGCCAGTTAAAGAAAATCGGTTTTTGTTACGATTGGAGCCGCGAAGTACGTACTTCTGACCCGTCATACTACAAATGGACGCAGTGGATTTTCATGGAGCTTTTTAAAAGCTGGTATAACAAAGACAGTAACAAGGCCGAACCAATTGAGACGCTGTACGAGAAATTTGCTCAGAATGGCACCAAAGGTGTAAACGCCGTTTGTGATGATGATGCAGCCATATTTACGGCCGATGAATGGAATGGCTTTACAGATACAGAAAAATATAGCCTATCGCTTAAATATCGTTTAACTTACCTTTCAGAGGCCGTTGTAAATTTCTGTCCGGCTTTAGGTATGGTATTGTCTAACGACGAGGTAAAAGATGGTGTTTCTGAACGCGGCGGATACCCGGTGATTCAGAAAAAAATGCAACAGTGGATGATGCGCATAACTGCCTACGCCGACCGGCTTATTTCAGGTCTGGATACGGTAGATTGGTCTGAATCTCTGAAAGAGCAGCAGCGCAACTGGATTGGCCGTTCGGTAGGCGCCATGGTAAAATTTGCCGTAGAAAACCAGCCCGAAACACTGATTGAAGTGTTCACTACCCGGGTAGATACCATATATGGCGTATCTTTTATGGTACTTGCCCCAGAGCATGAGTTGGTGGCCTCATTAACTACACCTGAACAAAAAGAAAGTATTGATAACTATATCACCGAAACACAAAAACGCTCGGAGCTAGACCGGATGTCTGACGTAAAAAAGGTTTCAGGTGCATTTACAGGCAGCTACTGTATCAACCCTTTCAATGGTGAAAAAGTACCTATCTGGATTGCCGACTACGTATTGGCAGGTTATGGTACCGGTGCGGTAATGGGTGTGCCGTCTGGCGACCAGCGCGACTGGAATTTTGCAACGCATTTCAATTTACCAATTGTGCCGATACTGGATGCACAAGTGGATATTGATACACAGGCCGATGCAACCAAAGAAGGAAAATATATTAATTCGGGCATTATTAACGGTTTAGGGTATAAAGAGGCCACTCAAAAACTGATTGACAGCCTTGAAGAACGTGGCATTGGAAAAGGCAAGATAAATTACCGCTTACGTGATGCCGTTTTTGCGCGCCAGCGTTATTGGGGAGAGCCGGTTCCGGTTTACTTCAAAGACAACTTGCCATATCTGGTTGATGAACAAGACCTGCCATTAGTACTGCCTGAAATTGACAAGTATCAGCCTACCGAAAGCGGAGAGCCACCTTTAGGCCGTGCAGAAGGTTGGAATTACAAAGGGAACCCATACGAGCTAAGCACTATGCCGGGTTGGGCAGGTAGCAGCTGGTATTGGTACCGTTACATGGATGCAAAGAACGACAAAGAATTTGCATCAAAAGAAGCCATTGATTACTGGCAGAATGTAGACTTGTATCTGGGTGGAACTGAACACGCTACAGGCCACTTGTTATACAGCCGTTTCTGGAACAAATTCCTGAAAGACAGAGGCTACGTGCCGCAGGAAGAATACGCGGCAAAACTCATCAATCAGGGTATGATTATGGGTAAATCAAGCTTTGTGTATCGTGTAAAAGGCACTGATAAGGTTACTTTTGTTTCTTATGGATTGAAAGATCAGTATGATACTACCAAGCTGCATGTAGATGTAAACATCGTTGATAACGATGTGCTTGATGTTGAAAAATTCAAGGCAACCAGAAATGATATAGGCGACGACCCTCAGTTTATACTGGAAGACGGCGTTTACCGTTGTGGTTCTGAAGTTGAAAAGATGTCGAAGTCGAAATTCAACGTTGTGAATCCGGATGATATCGTAGATAAATACGGCGCAGATACATTCCGTTTATATGAAATGTTCCTGGGGCCATTGACCGAAAGTAAACCCTGGGATACGCGCGGTATTGAAGGTACTTACCGCTTCATTCGTAAACTATGGCGTTTGTTCTTCGACCAGAACGGCAAATACATTGTAACAGATGCCGAACCTACCAAGGCAGAATTAAAGGCTTTACACAAGACCATCAAGAAGGTATCTGAAGACGTAGAAAGTTTCTCTTTCAACACCTCAGTAAGTACATTCATGATTTGCGTAAATGAGCTATCTGATTTGAAATCTTCAAAGAAAGCCATACTTGAGCAACTGGTAATAGTGCTGTCGCCATATACACCACACCTTTCAGAAGAATTGTGGGAGATTCTGGGCAATGAAAAAGGTACTGTAACCCAACAGCGTTTCCCTGCATTTGAGGCGCAACACCTGATTGAAGACTCTTTCGAATACCCGATTCAGATAAACGGTAAAGTAAGAACCTCCATTTCTTTCCCTGCGGATATGAGCAAAGAAGATATTGAAAAGGCTGTTTTAGAAAACGAAAACGTAATTAAATGGTTGGAAGGCAACGCACCAAAAAAACTGATTGTAGTGCCGAAGAGGATTGTGAACGTGGTAGTGTAAGAATATTGATTTTAAACTAATAATCCCAATAGGGATGATATATCAGTAGAAAATCAGAAGTAAATTTAGTGTTGAGTCCCGTCAGGGACGGTATATTAATATATCGTCCCTGACGGGACTCTCTTTATTTAATAAGCTTAATGAACGTTAGCTCCATAGGAAAATATTGAAAATCAATCAAAGGATGATTATAAATTTTTCCTGACACAATTACTTTGGTATTAGGCGTCTCAAAACCTGAAGGCAAGTTGCAAGGAATGACTATTGTGGGATACTTATAATCCAATTCAATAAGAAATGATTGCGGATTAGTAGAAGATGGATTCTTCAAAATCGTTCCGGTTACTTCTTTTATTTCATATTCAACGAACCAACCTTCCTTTTTTGAAATCTCGCATTTCTCTAAAGTAGATGATTCAGGATTCTCCTTTTTACACCCTTGTAAACAAAGTACAAAGAAGACAAGTATTAATGAGATAGTTTTCATAATTCAGTTGTGTTTGAATTTTTTACAAAATTTCTTTGGCATTATTAAATTGAGAGTATTTAACATGTAAATCAAGAGAATTCAGAAGAAGTTATTTAACGGCACTCTATTTATATTGACGTTTCAGAACATAATATATTAATACCAAAATTAGAAAACAACGCCTTGATTTTACAAGAATCCCATCGGAGATGATATAAGAATATATCGTCCCTGAGGGGACTCTCAGTTTGGAACGAATTCTACTTCTACTGATATATCGCCCCTACAGGGCTTTAGATATAATAACTTATATAAGGTTTTTAATTTTTCAAAATTAAACTGGATTTTGGTAGAGCCGCATTGCAATGCGGCTTCACGGGCACGTTTAGTTCATTAAATGATTATTTGGATAAATACTATTAACAATAGAAAACACAAATTCTGCAACAGGAGCCGCATTGCAATTCGGCTCTACAATTATAAAAAAATAGGAGCAGGCAACCCGCTCCTATTTTTATTTAGACTTATTGGAAGAATTTCATTTCCCCACCGAAATCATATTGGCAAACAACCTATATGCCCCGGGTACGCCTGCTGGTAACTCTCTGAAAAACGACAAACCTGTAAATACAAAATTACCCTTTCCATATCTGGCATATAGCACGCTTCCTTCCTCTTCTCTTTCGCCTGCATCATGCATTGTAAAGATAGTTTCATATTCCTTTGCCCATTTATCGGCAAAGTATAATCCTCTTTCCTGAATCCAGCCATCAAAATCTTTTGCTGTTATTTTATTAGGGGTATTCAACAAAGGGTGTGCAGGTTTCAGGAAGGTTACCTCTGCTGTTTCATCTGTTACTCGTCCGCGACCAATACCGAAATTGTATGGCCCCATTTCTTTTACTTTAGATACCCCGTAGAAGGCATTGGTTTGGTATTGCGTAACCACATTACCGCCATTTTTTACATAATCCATTAGTTTATCCTGAAAATACTTCAGATGCTCTTCTGTATTATAGGCACGTACCCCAACAATGATGGCATCATAGCCCGACAAATCCTTTCCTAATTCAACCGGGGTAAGCATGGTTACCTGATAACCAATTTGTGCCAAAGCCGCAGGCACTTCATCACCGGCACCGGCAATGTATCCAATTTTTGTTCCTTTTTTCTTTAAATCAATTCTGATGGCCTTTGCCTCAGAAACCGGATACAAAGTAAGCGTAGGTATATGCTTGTAATCTATGGTAGCAATTCCGCGGTTATAAGTACCGCTGGCCGTTTTTACCACAGCTTTCAGGCTCACATCTGATGCCGTGGCAGACGGGTAAACCTTAAAGCTCACTATCTTTTCTTCATACTTTTCTTTCAGTTCAAAATTAATGGCCGCAGGTTCAATTCTCCAGCCCGCAGGTGCTACCAGCGACACACTGCCTGACACACCCTTTTTACCGGCTTTTACGGTTACTTTTACATCTTTAGGCTGGTTATCAGCAAAGGCATACACCTTTTCGTCTATTGTGGCCATTACTTCCGGACGAACCTCAAAGTATCGATAAATTTCACCGATAGACGGTTCAACAAACTTATAGGTAAGAGGTGTCTGAAAATTAAATGCCTTACCATTAATGGTAAAGGTATAATCACAAACCAAATCAGCAGGTTTAATAGGCAGGCCCCTCAATAGCTGGTCTTTTACCTTATAAAAACCTTTTTCTTTTTCTTCCATTAACCAATATGGTTGTGTTATTGGTGTGCTTGCCGGAATCGTCAAATCAAAGTATTGATTAACCGGCTTATTATAAACCAGTTTCAGATTCATGGTTGAATCTTTTCCGGTACCTTTAAAGCTCACTTTATCTAAGGTAATGTTTACATCAGAGCGTGATACAACACTCAGATTCACCTTGATTTTATCACCACCCGCCACTGAATAATCAACCGGATTCGCCTCAAACCAAAGTCCGCTGCAAGCCAGAATCAAATCCTTTACTTCATTTTTTTTGTAGGTGGTCCAGACATTAACTTCAAGCTCGTCTATGGTATTGTAAATGTTTATCAGAGCAGGAACAGAAGCCGACGGGTTTTCAGCTTTAAAATCAGCAAGCATCTGATTAACCATACCTTCCACTTTTTCGCCGCCTTTTACACGTTTCCAGGTCATGTCTATGCCATCAAACAAATCTTTCTGTGCAGGTTCTCCTACTTTATGCAAAGCATAGTCTGCACGCTCACCACGGGTTCTTGCAGAACCAAATCCCTGGCTTTTGTGCATACTGCGTGCTTCGGCAGCAATTTCAGTATATGATTTACCCAATAGTGCATTATAATTACCCAGCTCTATTTTTATATAATTGCCTTCTTCGGGTGTGTTGTTCTGGAAATTGGGCGAGAACGAGTTCCAAACCACCCGCTTTACCTGCCAGGGTTTCACATAAGCCAGTTGTTCAGGGAAACGCGTCGGGTCAGCAGCCGCTTTATAGGCTTCTTCAGATAACACGGCTGATGCCGAGTGATGCCCATGCCCGGCACGGGGGTCTGGCGGAAAACGATTTACCATTACATCAGGCTGAAAATTTCTGATTCTCCAAACCAAATCTGCCAGAATCTGTTCTTTGCCCCATGTTTTTAGGGCTTCATCGGTAGTTTTAGTAAAGCCAAAATCATTGGCACGGGTAAAATACTGCTCGCCGCCGTCAACACTTCTGGCGCCCAGCAGCTCATGAGTACGCAGATAACCTACATATTCTCCCTGCTCCGAGCCTATCAGGTTTTGTCCGCCATCGCCACGGGTCATGGCAATATAGCCTGCGCGCACCATTTTTTCTTTTGAAAGCCAGGTAATAAAAAGTGTGTTTTCATCGTCCGGATGTGCAGCCACGTACAATACATTGCCCACTACATTGAGCCTTTTCATGGCTTGGATGACTTCACCGGTACTCAATTGTTTCGTTTGACCGAAACTAATCATTGTAAAAAGTGTAAAAAAGTAAATTAGGGTTTTCTTCATTGTAGTTAGATATTATAAAAATCAGGTTAAGATGGAAAAACAGAACTAATAAAAAGGTTGGAATATAAGCCGTATGAATCTGGTCAGAAAGTTAATAAAGATTTTTGTTTACCGAAATTAATTTAGGAATTGAACTTCATCAAAAATCAAATCACTAAAAACAAACCTGTTATAAATAGTCATTTTGTTTTATATAGGCAAAATTCAAATCATCTTTGCGCTCCATTCGGCCGCATTACAAGCAATTTTTCTTACATCTCCAACCAAAAAATATGACGAATTGTCAGCCTCTGAAAAAACGGGTTATTTATAAGGTATTTTACTTTCAAAAAGCATAGTAAAATGCAAAAAAAACTTCCTTTAGTAACAAACAGACCACACAATGCGGAATTTATCCACATTCAAAATACTGACCATCAATAACTTGCAAAAAATCGGTCATTTTTTCAAAATCGTGCGTTTTCTAATTCAAGTTCTTATTGTAAATTTGTAGACATTCTTAAAATAATACTTACTAAACTCAAAATAATTCATTTATGGATTCACAGATTGTCTACCTTGTTCCGGCTTTCGGAATAATCGGATTACTTTACACTGCTTGGCGATTCAGTTGGGTTTCTAACCAACCTGCCGGAGATGCCAACATGCAGAAGCTTTCAGGCTACATTGCCGACGGAGCCATTGCATTCTTAAAAGCAGAATGGAAAATCTTGGCATATTTTGCCATTCCTACGGCCATTATTCTGGCTTGGTTGGGCACAAACAAAGGCACTGCCGAATCCCCTATTCATTCCTCACCTATC
Organism: Emticicia sp. 21SJ11W-3; assembly: GCF_024138715.1. GTDB lineage: Bacteria > Bacteroidota > Bacteroidia > Cytophagales > Spirosomataceae > Emticicia > Emticicia fluvialis. The sequence goes on along the minus strand of NZ_CP092074.1, from coordinate 2,463,743 downwards.
ATTGCTGTTGCATTCTTAATCGGAGCTATTTTTTCTGCCACCGCCGGTTATATAGGTATGAAAATTGCCACCAAAGCTAATGTTCGCACTGCTCAGGCTGCCCGTACTTCGCTGGCTAAAGCACTGCAGGTATCGTTCACCGGAGGTTCAGTAATGGGTATGGGTGTTGCAGGGCTTGCCGTTTTAGGTCTGGGAGGACTATTCATTGTGTTTTACAACATTTTTGCTCAAGGAGAAGACCTGACTTCTATCGGTATGAAAACCGCCATTGAAGTACTGGCAGGTTTCTCTCTTGGTGCCGAATCTATTGCTTTGTTTGCCCGTGTGGGTGGCGGTATATACACCAAAGCTGCCGACGTTGGCGCTGACCTTGTAGGTAAAGTTGAAGCGGGTATCCCTGAAGATGATGTGCGTAACCCGGCCACAATTGCAGACAACGTGGGTGATAACGTGGGTGACGTTGCCGGTATGGGCGCCGACCTTTTTGGTTCTTATGTGGCTACTATTCTGGCTACAATGGTTTTAGGGCAGGAAATTAACGTTACCGATAATTATGGTGGGTTCTCTCCTGTTTTGCTACCCATGCTGATTGCCGGTGTTGGTTTGTTGGCATCATTGGTTTCAACTTTCTTTGTGCGTATCAAAAACGATCAATCTTCAGTACAGAACGCACTGAACCTGGGCAACTGGGCGTCTATTATCATTACGCTGATAGCTTCTTATTTTCTGGTAACCAATATTTTACCTGCCAGCCTGAACCTTCGCGGTCATGAGTTTACGGCCATGGGTGTCTTCTGGGCTATTGTGGTTGGTTTGGTAGTAGGTGCTTTAATGTCTGTTATCACCGAGTATTACACGGCTATGGGTAAACGCCCGGTAATGTCTATCGTTCAGAAATCAGGTACAGGCCATGCTACTAATATTATTGGCGGTTTGGCTGTGGGTATGGAATCAACCGTATTACCCATCATCGTTCTGGCAGCCGGTATCATTTTCTCTTATCATTTTGCCGGCCTTTATGGCGTATCTATTGCCGCAGCAGGTATGATGGCCACTACTGCCATGCAATTGGCGATTGATGCTTTCGGCCCTATTGCCGATAACGCCGGTGGTATTGCTGAGATGTCTCAGTTGCCTCCGGAAGTACGCGAACGCACCGACAATCTCGATGCCGTTGGTAACACCACAGCAGCTACCGGAAAAGGCTTTGCCATTGCCTCAGCAGCGCTTACATCACTGGCATTGTTTGCTGCCTTTGTAGGTATTGCCGGAATTGACGCCATCGATATTTACAAAGCCCCGGTATTAGCCGGCTTGTTTATAGGCGGTATGATTCCATTTATTTTTAGTGCCCTTTGTATTTCTGCGGTGGGTAAGGCCGCCATGGAAATGGTTAACGAGGTTCGCCGTCAGTTCCGTGAAATCCCCGGAATTATGGAATACAAAGCAGAACCTGAGTACGAAAAATGTGTCGCAATTTCTACACAAGCATCAATCAAACAAATGATTCTTCCGGGCGCCATCGCTCTCATAGTGCCGGTTTTAGTGGGCTTCGGATTCAAAGATGTTTTTCCAGACACTTCATCGCCCGAAATTCTGGGTGGTTTGCTGGCTGGTGTAACAGTATCGGGTGTTTTAATGGGTATGTTCCAGTCTAACGCCGGTGGTGCATGGGACAACGCCAAGAAATCGTTCGAAAAAGGAGTGGTTATTGACGGTGAAACCTACTACAAAAAATCGGAGCCACACAAGGCTTCTGTAACCGGTGACACCGTGGGTGACCCTTTCAAAGATACCTCAGGCCCATCTATGAACATCCTTATTAAATTGATGTCAATCGTATCATTGGTTATTGCCCCATACATTGCAGTGCCGGCCAAACATGCGGGTGTTCCTGAGAAAGCTCCGGTTGTAAAAGCTGTTTCAGCCCCTTCAAAGGCGGATGTAGCTAAAGCAGAAGCCGTTGCTTCATTGAAATAATTTAGAGCCTTTTCAGGCTTAAAATAAGCTATTTTGAAGCCCCGTTGATTGCTCAATGGGGCTTCTTTTTTATAATTAGTAGAGACGCATTGCATGCGTCTCTGATGGCATATATATTAGGTGAACCAGATATGTAAAACTATGCTTTGCAAATCAAATTCTAAGATAAGACGCAAGCATTGCGTCTATACCAGATTCGTTAATTGGCACATTGTATAAAACAAAAATCCCGCAAAGCTCTCGCCTTACGGGACTTTATCAATTCAAAAATCACAGAATTCTGAAATCTGTACCAAGGGCTTAGTTTTTGCCAATTACTTCGTCAGTATTATAAGTTACAAATTGGGTTAAGACATCTTTAATCTTTTTGCGGTTTGTTGCTGAATCATTCTTTTCTTTTTCAATGGCTTCCAGATGCTCGCTTAACATTTTACTTCTTACAAATTGTTTCAATGTAAAAGTTTTGTGTTGGTCGAAAACTCCCTGCCATTCTGCACGAACATCAGCCCAGAAAGCGCCATGTTCAGCCCACCATTTTTTAGTTACTTCGCAGGCTTTATCATCAGCCAGTCGACGGTAGTCGTTCAAACCTTTTTCCTGTACTAAAACCAGGTCTTTGCCATCTTTTCTTAGTACTTTATCGTTATCCTGTTCGTGCAGATAGCCGTAATCTGTAACATAAATACGGTTACCTCTTTTCAGAACGTTGTAATCTTTTCTTTTGGTGTACTCACGACGTGGGAGCGGCGCATCTACTTTGCTTTCCCAAAGGTGTTTGCCATTTACGTGCGACCATTGTGCGAAACCCTCATAACGTGGGCCATCTTCAACTTCATATACTTTCTGCGACCAGCCTTTCTTTACTGTGTTTTTTTCAAGCGGTGTGTATTTCCAGGTACTTTCTTTATAAAAACTGAATAAGGTTGGGTCTTCGTAGGTCCAGTCTTCTCGCCAGTGTTTCACCACCATGGTGTCGCCTATTGCCAGTAAATGTTGGATAACAATCTTATCTTTTGACTCCTCCACCACAAATACATATTCGGTTCCTTTCGCATGGTACTGGCTGCTTAGCTTGTACTCTTTATTGGGGCTGAAAGTCTCTGCGTAATCAAATTTCACTTCATGGCATCCGCATTGTGCTTTGATAGCCGCTATGTCGGCCGATTTCTGGGCAAATGCGCCAAATCCTGCCAATAACAACATGAATGTTTTTTTCATATCTGTTTAAATTAAAATAGTTGATTTATAGTTAAAAAATGGATTTTTACTTCCTATTTGCGTTTTGCCAGACCTATGCAAAAGCGATTGAATTAATTACAGTTTGATTAATTGGTTTGTCTATGAAATGACTCGCCATTACATCATTGATAATTCATGATTAAAATCAACCAGTCACTTTGTTATTTAAGCTTTATAATTACATTTCTTAAAGCAAACGCATTTGCATCCGGCTTTTCTTAGGGCGCATTCTATTTCGTCTTCTTTTACCGCTTCATTATTGATGGTAAGAATATGATGAGCGCCGAAATCAATTCTGAATGAAGATACCCCCACTTTTTTCAGCTCATCGCTCAGGCTCTGCAATTCATCCGGATTCCTGATATTGGTTATAAATTTCATGGCAAAAGTGTGGTGTGGATTCAGTAGTCGGAGCCTATTTTACTTCAATGGTGGTTTCTGTATGATACCTGACCGACTCATAAGGTTTATCCTGATAAGTTCCGGGTGTTTTGTCAATCCATTCGGCTTCTATCAGATACACCCCTTTGGTGTTTGGCACAAATGAAGCCCTGCCTTTTTCGGTAGTTATTTTTACTTTCTCCCAACCGTCCGGGCTTATGATGGTCAACTTTGCTTTGTCGGCAGGTACATTGTTTTTAAAAGCGGTCAGGCTAATACCATTATCTGATTCGGTGGCAACAATATCAAAGTAATTGACCGATTTAGCCTGTACGGCACCTTTGCCCACTTTATAGTTGGTGCGCAGGTACTGCATGGGTCTTACAATGCCCAGGTTATGCTTGTGCCAGTCTTGCACTTCGCGGGTTTCGTTAATGCCCAGTATCTGGTAATTACCTTCAGTTGCTGGTGTAAAGGTACCCTCCCAATGTGTTTCGGTTTGTTTGGTAGGTATGTCCTGGCGGTTTCCGGCTTCGTCAATCACAAAGAGTTTAATCTCATTCATTTTGTCGAGCGATTTACCCTTCATCCTACCCTGGTTTACATATTCGCCATAATAAATCTGTATTCTGGCCGGCTCACCTGGTTTGCCAGAACCTTTCACCTCTAACCAATAGCCATGTGCCTGCAACACATAGGGCATCAGAATAAAGGCTAATACTGCAAGTTTAATTTTCATAGAGTTATGATTTTATGTATTGGATTCAATTGAACATCGGCCATTATTACTGCTTTCAGAAATCAGGCATTCAGTACGGTTGCTTTGGTTTTAACCTGGCCTGCCGGTTTTGCATTCTTTTTTCTTCTACCCCACCAGATATACACACCTGTAATGGGCAGGCTGGCAGCTATAAGGCTGGCAAAAAATGCCAGAAGTTTACCTGAAAAACCAAACAATGCTCCCACGTGTATATCGTAGTTCATCCGGAAGATTTTATCTGCTGTCGATAAGTCTTTCAGGCGGCCAAAGGCATGTTCCACCGGTACCTCCTTCAAGGTATATTGGTCAAAATACCTGTAATCATGCTTCCAGTACACATCGGTATCGGTAGTGGTGGCAGTGGCAATGGTTGATTTCCCGGTTTCAGGCGGGTGTACCTCTATTGTAAGCGCTTCGGGGGTTTCGGCCCTTACTTTTTCGTAAATGCGGTCTATCGCTGGTATAGAAGAGGCAAGGGGTTGAGAGGGCGACTCCGGCTCATAGTATTCAACCTGTGTTTTGCCTCCTGAAAGCGTATAATAATAGGCTTTAGAGAACCACTGGAAACCCCAAACAAGCCCGGTAATGGCAATAAAAATAACCACCCAGGTCATGTAGAAGCCCAGCACATTGTGCAGGTCGTAGTTGACCCTTCTCCAGCGGGCATTCCATTTTACAGAGAACCTTTGTTTAGCCGCCGACTTGTTTTTAGGCCACCAAAGAATCAGCCCGCTGATCATCAACACAACAAAAATCAGCGTGGCAGTAGCCACAACCGGCTGCCCGATTCGGTCTGGTAACCACAAATAAAAATGGCCGTCGAGAATGATACGGAAGAAATCTTCATCCATATTTTTCACTTTCAGCACTTCGCCAGTGTATGGGTTCAGGTAAGCCAGATAATAATAGGATGGCTCGTAATGATAAATAGTGGCAATGGCCGCACGCCCGGGTCTTTCATAAGTGATACTATGAATTACTTTGTTGGGCACCGCCTTCTCTGTTACGGCCTTTAGCACAGATGGTTTCAATAAAGGTTTGTTCTGAACCTCAACATACCTGTAAGGTTGCGTAAGGTCCTGAATTTCAACCTGAAAGGCATAAATGCAACCGGTTATACTTACCACAAACACCACCAGCCCGGAGCCAAGCCCGAGCCAGAGGTGTAGTTTACCTATTAATTTCTTAAAGGTCATACCTGATTAGAATTTGTAATTGATTGAAAGACGAAGGTTTCTTTTTGCTTCTGCCTGCCAGTAATAGAAGTCGCTGTAGGTATAATACGCACCCATATATAAGTAGGCATTGAGTATATTGTTTACATTAAGGGCCACAGCGAATTTGTTGGCCTGATAAGAAACGGCGCCATCCATTTTGAAATAGTTGGGCAAGCCTTGTTTGGATCCGTCAAACACATACCATGACGAACGACCTGTAATAAGCTGACCGCCAAGCGATACGCCAAATCCTTGCAAGCTACCCGCTGTAGATTTATAGCTCAACCAGGCATTTGCAATATTTTTAGACGACCCCGGCGTTTGTACGCCTACGTTTTTCTCCTGCGTGTCTTTGGTTACTTTGGCATCGGTGTATGCATAGTTCAAAGTAAGGTCAAGACCATGAATCAACTGCCCGCGTAGGTCAAATTCAAATCCTTTTACTTGTGTCTGACCTAACTGCACCGAGAAGAATTGGTTGTTAGGGTCGGCTGTCAGTACATTGTTTTTGGTAATGTTATAGGCAGCTACTGACGTAGACCACAAACCACCCAGCCATTCGCGTTTCAAGCCAATTTCCTTGTTGTTTCCTGTAACAGGTTTAAAGCCTTTGCCTTGTGCGTCAGCGCCTGCCTGTGGAAGAAAAGCCTGATCAAATACTGCATAAGCGCTCGTATTTTTGTCGATAGAATAACTCAAACCAACACGTGGAGTAAATTTCTCTGATTTCACAAAGCCAGAATATGGGTCACTATTTTGTGCGCTGGTGTATCTTCCGGCCAGGGTTAGTCTTAATTTATCTTCAAAGAACCTGATTTCGTCCTGTGCATAAATGGCCGCATACTGTTGAGCGTAATAAACTCCTCTCTGGCGTAGGCTCAGGCTTCTGTCATATTTAGGAAAGGCCGATGCCGGTACGTTTCCGTGAACAGGATTGTAAATATTAAAACCTTGCGGCCCTTTAAAGGTGCCTCCTTGCGACCAGTCATGATAGAAATCTTTCTGGCCCATGTCAAGACCTGCCAGAATCCGGTGGCCTACTACACCTGTTTTGGCGTCGCCGTTTACGAAGAACTGACCTACTTTTGTTATGCCCAGTACGTCCCAGACAGAGGCAGCTCTGATTAAAGTATCACCATTGGCCGAAAAACCTGTTGGCCATAACGACTGCCCAATCTGTTTGTAGGTCATATATGCCAATTGGCCGGTCAGTTTCCAGTTGCTGTTCAGGCTATGTGCCAGCGTCAGGAAAAACGTATTATCGTTAATGTTCGATGGGTCCATGTTCGGCTCTGCCGTAGTGGCATTAACGGGTAAATCGGCCATGCCTTTCTTAGAAAATGCGTAATTTGAACCAATAACCGACATCTGGTTAAACTGGTAGGTGTATTCGGCGGTTAATGAGGTGTTGGGCGTAAACTGAAACTTCAGAACCGGTGCTATTGATATACGGTTATTGTATTCAAAATCGCGGTGCGAGCCCTTCGTCTGCCCCATCAGGTTCAATCGGTAAAGGATTTTGCCGTTATCGGTCAATTTTCCGTCAAAATCCAATGTTGACCGATAGGTATTAAAGCTGCCTACTGTCATTGAGGCTTCTCCTTTGTTAATACCTGTTGGCTTTTTGGTAACTACATTATAAAAACCACTTGGTTCTCCATTGGCCAGCATAAAACCTGCCGGGCCTTTTACAAACTCAATGCGCTCTACCATGCTCATGTCTTCCACCAGCGGGCCCCAGGTAGACTGCACGTTCATACCATTTCTGAACGCCGCAATCTGCGAGCCTCTCATGTTTATCTGGGCGTAGGTATCCCAGTGCTCTACACGGGTTGCGCCACTCACATTGCGGGTTACGCCTTCCAGCATATCAAAAATCTGCTGGTCCTGAATCACCTGTTTGGTAATTACCTGTATGTTTTGTGGGATTTCAAGAAGAGGAGTTTTTAACCGAAGCGAAATAGAAGGATAATCTGATACATATTTACTAGGGTTGGCTGCCACTACTACTTCCTGCAGCTGGTTGGCGTTTATGTCCATCGTAAAATCAAGCGTAACGATTTCGCCCGCTTTCATACTAAACTTTCTGGTTTCGGCTTTTAAGCCAATAAAACTTACCTGCGCCGTGTAATCGCCGGCCTTCACCTGGCTAATCTGGTAATTACCCAGGGTATCGGTAAGCGTGCCTTTGTTTGTTCCTTTTAAAATTACATTTACAAATTCTGCTGCTTTACCGTCGCTGGTAATCACTCTTCCTTTCACTGTTCCGTTCTGAGCCCATGCCCATGAACCGCACATTAGCATAAACACTGTAAAAACTGACTTCATTTTGTGGGGTGTTAGTTTACTCATTTATTTAAAAATGCTTTGTTTGATTTGATGACGCAAATGTATATCTTATTTAGACTAATTAAAAATAAATAGATAAAATTATTTGGATTAATTCTAAATAAGCCTCAACTTTGTCTCAGGATAAGATTCAGGATTAAATCAGACCACTTATAAATGGCCAGCAACAGAGGAAAAATGAAAGATGTAAACTACGAGAAAGCTCTTGCAAGGTTTTTAATCTTTTTGGAGGAAAAAGGATTGCGAAAGACTGCCGAAAGGATGATGATGCTAGAGGAGATTTATTCAAGGAATGACCATTTTGACGCAGAAGACCTCTACAAAACAATGGTCGACAAAAAGCAATATGTAAGCCGGGCTACTATATATAATAACCTTGAAGTTTTACTGGAATGCGGGCTGATACGCAAAAACCAGTTTGGCAACAATGTAACCAAATATGAAAAAGCGGCCAATTTCAGGCAGCACGATCACCTGATTTGCCTGGATTGCCAACAGGTGAAAGAATTCTGCGACCCCCGTTTACAGCAGATTCAGAAAATGATTGGCGAAATGATGCAATTTGAAATTACCCAACACGATTTGCTTTTGTATGGCCATTGTGAAAAACAAAACTGTGAAAACAAAAAGGCGCTTAATAACTGAAGCCAGCAAAAGCGCCTTTACTATGATAAGCCATGAAAGAAAACTCAGAAATAACCAAAAACCCCGCACCCCTGTTTCAGCAGGTTTCAGAGGTAATTGAATATGTGCATAATCAGCGGATTTTTCTGATTGGCCAACCATTGCTTAGCAGGTTTAAAGATTTAATAAACGGCTATGATAAAATTAACTACGCTGAAGTATTGAAAAAGAAGTTGACCCGATGAAAAATGGATAATCATAAACTCTTAATACTGGCCTCTTGCAGCTACGGATATGTAGGTAAATGCCCCTGCTGCCAAAAATACAACATGGTTTTTAATAATCAGTTGTTTGTTTTTCCGGAAGAAGACCTGCGGCAGTTCAGACGAATACTAGACGATGGTGATACCGTTTTTAATGCCGGAGATTTGTGCTGCAATGGCCGTAACATAGGTTTAAAAACACCTGTTAGTAATTTTTACCTGATGTTTACACCGCGCGAGTTTGAACAATTTAGAAATATGCTTGACGATGCCTTTGTGATGATAGAGGTAAACAAAGTATTACAATACTGAATGAATAAACCCATCAAGAATTTTATATTTAAGTCGTAAATAACTGTCGTAGTATGCAATCTTGCCACCATTTTGAGTGGCAAGATTTTTTTTGACCTATGTCAAAGTTTAAGAAAAATAAACCATGCAATTTTGCGTCATCAAATTATTCTTAAACAATTAAAACAAATGAAAAAGAAACATTTTAAGTACATCAACACATTATTTGTGGTGATACCCATGACATTAATTATGGCTTTTGTAGGCCTGATGCGTAACTACGGCTTTGGTGAAGACTGGTTCTTTAAATTTCTGAAAGCCTGGAGCGTTATGCTACCTGTTGCTTATGCTGCTGCATTTCTTATTATTCCTAATGCACGCAAACTGGCAGAAAAACTGACCGTTAAAGATTGATTTTTATATATGTACGAACAGCTAAGCCAATATATCAAAAGTCAGATTGATGTAAGTGAAGATGAATTAAAAAGCATTCTTTATTGCTTCAAACCCTTACAACTAAGGAAAAATGAACCCTTGGTTACCCAGGGACAAACCAGCCAGCGGACCTTCTTCGTTGGCAAAGGTTGTTTACGTATATTTTTTATTAATGAAGACGGGCAGGAAGCCACCCGCTATTTTGCTTTTGAAAACCAGTTTGCCACCGCGCTGGTAAGTTTTATAACCGAAGAGCCATCAGACGAGTTTATTGAAGCTGCCGAACCCACCGAACTTCTGTATATAACACATCAGGATTTCCATCAGCTAATTACAGTTGTACCTCAATGGGAAAAATTCTATAGAAATTATCTTGAAAAAGCGTATGTTAATAATACCCGCAGGTTGATGTCTTTTTTAACACAGGATGCTACTGAAAGATACCGCAGGCTGATGGCTGAAAACCCTTCGGTAGTAAGAAGGCTGCCTAACAAGCTGGTTGCCTCATACCTGAATGTATCTCAGGAAACACTGAGCCGCCTGAAATCTAAAATATAAATCATCAGCCTCCAAGCCGCCGTAGCTAAACTTCAAAAAAATAACGGACCGTTGCCGGCCCGTTAAATATCTATTAGCGATTAGCTCAATCTTATTGCTGACGCAAAGAACGAGGAATGGTAATAACTGCCAAAGGATTGCTGGCGGCATCAAGGATTTTAACACCTTCAATTTCACCAATAGCACCTACTTTGATAGATTTACCTAAGTCAAGGTCTTTGATATCAACGTTTACGTAATCAGGAATATGTTTGGCTGGCCCTTGCAAACGTAGTTTTTGCATTTTCTGAACCAGTTTACCCCCTTTCTTTTGTCCTTCTGACGGACCGTGCAATTTGATAGGAACCGCTACCTTGATAATTTTATCAGGTGTAATTTCCAGGAAGTCAGCATGGATAATCTGGTCATTTACAGGATGGTATTGTGAATCCTGCAAGATACCTGTATATACTTTGCCTTCAATATTGATGGTTACTTCGTAAGCATCTGGAGTGAACAATAGGTCACGGAACAAATAAGCAGGCGCATAGAACGAAACCTGATCGGCACCACCGTATAGAACACATGGAACCATACCTTGCGCGCGCAATTCCTGTGAAGCCTGGCGTCCGAGATTCGCTCTGTTATACCCTACAATCTCAGTTTTTTTCATTTTTGTAAAGTTTAAATAATGAATCGGGTTCTTGTCAGAAGCCCAGATTCTGTTGATAATTTATAAATAATGTGCTAATAGACCCGTTATCTCTGATACGCCCAATAGCCTTGCCGAATAGTTCAGCAACAGACAACACCTTGATTTTCTGGTTGTCGTGGCGCAATGGAATGGTATCAGTTACTACCAATTCTGTTAGAGCCGAATTTGATATATTTTCGTTAGCTTTACCAGAAAGCACCGGGTGCGTACAGAAAGCACGAACCGACCTGGCGCCTTTAGATAAAATAAGATCAGCTGCTTTGCAAATGGTACCTCCGGTGTCAATCAGGTCATCAACCAGAATCACATCAGAGCCCTCCACATCACCAATCAGTTGCATAGAGGCTATTTCGTTTGCTTTTTTACGGTGCTTGTCGCAAATCACAATATCTGCATCAAAAAAAGAGGCAAACTTGCGGCAACGCGCCACGCCGCCTACGTCAGGAGATGCAAACTTGATATTTTCCAGATTCTGGGTTTTCAGGTAAGGCACAAAAACTGATGTACCCTCCAGGTGGTCAACCGGAATATCAAAAAAGCCCTGAATCTGGCCGGCGTGCAGGTCCATGGTCATTACCCTGTCTGCACCGGCAGCTGTAAGCATATTGGCAATCAGCTTGGCTGTTATTCCAACCCTTGGCTTATCTTTTCTGTCTTGTCTGGCATATCCAAAATAGGGTATAACTGCACAAACATAGTGAGCCGAGGCACGTCTGGCAGCATCAATCAGCATTAAGAGCTCCATGATATTATCTCCCGGAGGAAATGTCGACTGAACCAGAAACACATCACACCCTCTTACAGATTCATCAAAGCTTACCGAAATTTCGCTATCAGCAAAACGGTTGATGCTTACGCTTCCTAAATCTTTGCCATAATAATCGGCTACCCGACTGGCCAAATACCTTGATGACGTACCTGAAAAAATCTTAACTTCTGCCATTTGTTTACACTTCAAAAAAAGATGCGCAAAGGTACGCTTTTTACTTAAAAAATCACATACCTGTTTAGAATATTTTCAAATTTTGTATAGATTTGCATAATTCCCAAAATGCCTGTAGTGGGTGTGCACTCAGGTTGCTAAACACCAAAGCGAATGCAGTTGTCTTTATTGGATGAGGTTCCGGAACTAAACAAGGTTTTCTTTATAGATATCTTTGCCGAATCTTTTTTCGACATCAATAAAAGAAGAATGCGGCTGACCACCATTTTAGGCCAGCCTGTACCGCGCGACATAAAAATCAGTTGCCCTTCAAAACTGATTGGCACTTATCCGGAAGGTACAATTTTTAAACTTGATGCCCGGCTGGTACGTAAAGGGGCTGGTAAAAGACCTTATTTTGTGGCCATTAACCGCAGCCACCTGCAAAGGGCAATTGAGTTTTTTGATTATAACCTTAAAGTTCAGAACGGCTTTGACTACGTGTATCCGAAGCGGAAGCAAACCGCCAGGGCCATGCAGGCGCGTGTCTGAATTTTGCTTGACTAGGTACGCATGAATAGTTTGCTTCTCCAGACCAGCAAATAAAAATCTGCCTGAAACCGGGAAAAAAAATTATTTTCAACAGCGTTTTGAAAGGTAATTTACGTCTTGATAAAAAGCACCTGAATTTTCAAACGTAAATTTCCCATGACAACACAGACAGCAGAAATTTACTTTAAAACCTTAACCAGAAAAAAGCTATTGACCTCGAATAGTTTGATGGAGGTTGTCGAAAACTGCCTGAAAGGCAATGAAAAGGCCATGAAAATCTTCTATGAGCATTTTCATGGATTTGCATTATCTGCCTGCCTGAGTTATTGTGAAAACAGAGAAGATGCTTTGGAAATAATGAATGATGGATTTCTGAAAGTTTTCAGAAATCTGCACAAAATTGATAATATTGAGAGTATTAAGCCCTGGTTACGGCGTATAATGATTAACGGCGCCATAGATCATTACAGAAAAAATATAAATAAGCAATCGGCTGAGTTGTCTGAAAACATAGCTGAACAAAACTTCGGCGACGAATCAGTTTACGCCCGACTTTCATCTGAAGATATCATGGCGGCCGTTCAGAGTTTACCATCCAATTACCGGATTGTTTTTAATTTGTATGCTATTGAAGGATACTCTCACAAAGAAATTGCAGAAATGTTAAAGATTGCAGAAAGTACATCCAGAGCCAATTTATCGTTGGCTAATGGGCTGCTTCGTCAAAAATTAACGAAAATATTGTAGTCATGTCAGAAGAAGAAAAATTTCATCGGATAATCAGGGAGAAGCTGGATAGCTTCCAGCCGGATTATTCGCCGGAAGACTGGAAGAAAATGCAACGCAAAATAAAGATTAGTTCTTTTCTTCGCTTTGCTATTCCCGGCGCTGTTCTTATGATGGCCGGTTTGGGTTTTTACCTTTACAATAACCATGAGGTAGAAATTATACAACAAATATCGTTAGAATCACCTTTTGTAAAGCCAGAAAACAAACCGGAAAAGGTGGTTCAGCCAATGTCTAAAGACACTGAGGCTGCAGAAGAAACCGACCTGAAAAAGGTTAATCCGCCTGCTATTGCCAAAGAAATCGAGGCATCAGAAAAAAACGCTGAAAACTTTAAACCCGAAACTTTTTCGAACCTTCACATAAATAAGCTGGCCTCCAGGAAATTAACCACTACCACACCCAAAATTCATCCTGATTTGCTCGACAAGGAAATCCGGTATCTGAACGCTTCTGCCATTTCAATGAGCGACAAAATACTTCGGGTGCGCCAGTTAGGTAAAACATACGAACTTACCTCTTACCAGGCACTGGATAGAAATATTGAAAAATGGAAAAATGTAGTGATTGTGTGTGACATGACGTCGAGCATGTTTCCGTACACCACTCAGGTATTTGACTGGATAACCGAAAATGCCGACAACACCAGTGTGAAAGGAGTGGTTTTCTTTACCGATTGCGACAGCCTGGGCAACCAGACCAAAGGCAAGCTGCCCGGTAAAATGTTTATGGTAAAAGAAAAGAATGAAATGCAGTTGTGGGATGCCATGTTTGCCGCCATAAGCAATACAGAAAACAATAACGACAAACCCGAGAACAACATTGAAGCTTTATTATATGCACAAAAGCACTTTCCGGAAGCTGATGAGATTATCATGATTGCCGATAACAGTAGCCCCGTTAAAGATATGAAGCACTTATCGAAGGTTAAAAAGAAAACTCATATTATACTTTGCGGCGAAACCTATAAAAAAGACCTGGCGTTTCAGTCAGACTATGTTCAGATTGCCAAAAAGACCAACGGCAGTATTCATACCCTTGAAGATGACCTCAATAACCCCGACAACATCAAGGAAATGACAGTTATCAGGGTAGGAAAAATCTATTTTCAGTTTCAGAAAGGGAAATTCTATACTACAAAACTGATATTCAGGCCTTAGTTTTTTGCACTGTTTTCATTAGTATTTTGATTTTTGAGACCTTCCAATTCCATTTCAGCACACATACGAGTGCTTCAAAATGGCATATTCTACATTATTTTTAATGGTAAGTTCTTCAGCTTGCAGAAACGCCCAAGCTCAGTCTGTAATCTAAAAATCCCCCTTCATTTCATTAGATTTACCACAGCAGGTAACTGCTAACTTGTGCCCCTTCAATAAGTATTTTATACTAAAGCGTAAGTTAACTACAAAAAAGCGTTGAAAAAAAACAACTACTCTTGTTTAATAAATCAAAACCGTTACTTTTAGCAATAAAATACAAATAAAGATTAAACCAATGCAACTAAGTGTTGTCAAAGTTTCGTCTTAAAAGAAAAAAAATAACATCATGACTGCAGACTTTAGTAAACAATCGTTCAACACCATGAAAACAACAGCATTATTAAAAGACTCGAAGGGGAGAATCGTACAGAAACAAAATCTGGAAGCAGGCAACCAACAAGAGTTTGATGTTGAAAAGCTTAAAGATGGTATATACTTTGTTGAACTACAAACCGAAAGCGGTAAATCTATTGTTCATCAACTCTTTATCAATCATTAATATAAAAAAGAAAAGGGGCCTAAGCCCCTTTTTGGTTTATTTATAAATTTCTCTTCTGGCCGATAACAGCGTGTTGTACATCAGCGCGGCTACTGTCATAAGGCCCACGCCACCCGGTACAGGCGTAATGTAACTGCTCTTAGGCGCCACTTCGTCAAATTTCACATCTCCTTTTAGGGCAAAGCCACTTTTTTTGGTGGAGTCTACTACTCTGGTTAAGCCAACGTCTATTACCACAGCCCCTTCTTTCACCATATCGGCAGTAATAAATTCAGGTTTTCCTAATGCTGCAATCAGAATATCAGCCTGGCGCGTGATTTCAGCCAGATTCGGCGTGCGGCTATGTACCAAAGAAACCGTACAGTTGCCAGGGTACGCATTGCGCTGCATAAGAATACTCATAGGCAAACCTACTATCTGGCTGCGGCCTACTACCACACAGTGTTTACCGGCGGTTTCTATTTTATATCTTTTAATTAACTCCAATACCCCAAATGGTGTAGCAGAAATGTAGGCAGGCAACCCCTTGGCCATTCGGCCTATGTTGATAGGATGAAAACCGTCTACGTCTTTTCTGGGTTCTATGGCTTCAATTACTTTTTCAACATTTATCTGGGCAGGCAGCGGAAGCTGCACTATAAAGCCGTCAATATCTTCGTCGTCGTTCAGCTGTTGAATCACCTCCAGCAGTTCTTGTTCAGTAACACTTTCATCTCTTCTGATAAGAGTCGACTTAAAGCCTATTTCTTCGCAAGACCTGATTTTACTGGCTACATAGGTTTCACTTGAACCATTGCTGCCAACTAATATGGCCGCCAGATGCGGGGTTTTACCACCTTCTGCCTTTAGTTTTTCAACTTCTTCTTTTAACTCCTGTTTTACCTGAGCCGAAATTAATTTTCCGTCTATAAGATTCATTGAACTGATTTTTAATGAGAATGCAAAGGTCTGTTAAATAGAACAAATTCAAAAATTAATCGTTGAAAATCTAATGAAGAGCCTACGCTAGCTTTTATTGCCTTTTTGGATATACTTAATCACTTTGTCCATATCAAATTCATCTTCTCCGCTCACACCCAGCATATCTTTCACATGGGCCGATGGCTTACCGTATTTCTGAAACGACCCCCAAATATGTTCAATAAACCAGGTAGGCTCATATCCCCATCGGGTATCCATAGCTTTCCTGATCAGGAAAGTGCGTTTAGAGATTTTAACAAAGATTTTCTTGTCGTATAGCGCATTGATAGAGTCGCTATGAAAAGCGAAGAGTCCTTCGGCTATTACTACATCAAATTTCTCTTTAAACTGCACCAGCACTTCTTCAAACAATGGGAAATCAATAGAATGAGGAGACTCCCAGTCTGTCCGGTTCTTTATCTTCGGAATCTGCGTTTCCGGAAACACAAAATCGTCCTGATGAAAAACAATTACTTTTTTGCCGTTTTTCCTGAAATGGGTTACCAGAAGATTGGCCAGCGTACTTTTACCGGAGCGGCTCACCCCGCCTATACCAATAAGCATGTGATTCTTTGATTATTTCGTAAAAATGTAAAATTCAGGCAATAAAATTAAATAAAAGTTTATTTTTGAATAAAATTCAAATCAATTACCTGACCTGATACAAATGAATAAAAACAAGCTTTCATTTTATGCCAGCTACATAGCTATTACATGCGGCGTACTCATTATTTCGCTCCGTTTTTTTACACCTACAGTTACTATTTCTAATTTGGTGATGGGTCTTGTTTTTATTACCGTTGGGCTCATCGGCCTCAGACGTTTCAGGCAATAACTGCCTTTTATTACCAAACTATTCAATAAATGCATCTTATGCGACTACATTTTATTAACAGACTCATATTGTTCTCATTGTTCGTAACAGGCTCGTGCAGCCTTCTGGCACAATCTACCGTTTATCTGAAACCTGCCCGGGTTTTTGATGGTGAAAAAATATTTGAAAACTATGGTGTGTTAATAAAAAACAATAAAATAGAAAATGTTGGGTTACAGACAACCATCGAGAAAGACCTTGATAAAGACACCCGACTTATTGACCTGAAAAACTGTACACTTTTGCCAGGGCTCATTGAAGGCCACACACATTTATTTCTTCATCCTTACAACGAAACTCCTTGGGACGACCAGGTTTTAAAAGAATCGCGCTCATACAGAACTGCCAGAGCGGTAACACATGCTGAAAAAACTTTAAAAGCGGGCTTTACTACTGCCCGGGATTTGGGTACCGAAGGCGCCGAATTTGACGATGTTGGTTTAAAAAGGGCAATCAATGAAAACATTATACCGGGGCCACGATTATTGATTGCCACCAAAGCGCTGGTAGCCACCGGAAGCTATGCGCCCAAAGGGTTTGCTTCTGAAATTACTTTACCTCAAGGAGCCGAAGAAGCTGACGGCCATGATGATTTGATAAAGAAAGTAAGAAACCAGATTGGCAAAGGCGCAGATTTAATTAAAATATATGCCGACTACAGATGGGGCCTGAGAGGTGAAGCAGCACCTACTTTTACGGTTGACGAAATTAAGCTGATTGTAGCTACAGCCCGAAGTGCAGGCAGACCAACAGTTGCGCATGCCTCAACACCGGAAGGAATGCGAAGAGCCATTGAAGCCGGTGTAGAAACCATTGAGCATGGCGACAACGGCACGCCTGAAATATGGAAACTGATGGAAGAAAAAAACGTGTACTTATGCCCTACCCTTGCAGCCGGTGACGCCATTTTGCAATACAGAGGCTGGAAAAAGGGCATTGAACCTGACCCGGAACGTGTTAAGCAGAAAAAACAGACTTTTAAAGAAATTTTAAAATCAGGCGTAAAAATTTGTATGGGAGGCGATGTAGGCGTTTTTGCGCATGGCGATAACGCCCGGGAAATGGAAATGATGGTTGAATATGGTATGCAGCCTTTAGATGTGCTGAAATCAGCAACCAGTATTAATGCCGATGCTTTTCATATTGAAAAACAGGTAGGTAGAATAAAGCCCGGTTTACTGGCCGATATTTTGGTAGTAGAAGGCAACCCTGCACAAAATATACAAGCCATCAGAAATATAAAACTGGTAATGAAAGACGGAAAAATTATTGAATAGCCACTATAACAACCGCAAAACGGCTATTCCGGAGTGTTTTTTAATCCGGTTCAGGTAATCTGTTAAAGGCTCTGCCGAAATCATTACCTTTTTCATTTCCTGCGATGCATGCAGCAAATGTATCCTGCCGTTTTTACGGATAGCAAAGCCCTCATGGTTAAAATCTAACCCTTCTATATTTGATGTAATGGCAATGATGTCTCCGTCTTCAATCTGGCTCTCCATCTTTTTTACGTCAGCCTTGGGTATATAATAAAAACCATAACCGTTTAATTCAGATTCGTATCTGGTAACCTCGGCAAAGGTCTCTTGTTTCTGTAAATGCGGATACAAGCTGCGGTGCGTGGTCATGAAATCAATCAACTTGTCAGAAGGCACACCACCCATCAATTCGGTCATGTCTTGTGCAATCTTGTTTTGCTCTGCTCTTACTGCCCATTCTTTGAAATAATGCAGCCTTGAGGCATAGCCTTCAATGTTGCCACTGCGGTAGCGAAGTTTTTTAAGATATGACAAAAAAACCGGAAAATCTGAAATAGGAGAATGCCTGGTAATAGCCAGAGCCGATACCGTTTCTACGAAAGTCCAGCAATCAAAATCTTTCAGTGTACACACCAGTTGTTCATTTGCTGCGGCATCCAGCATTCCGGCCTTATAAGGCTGGCCGATAAAAGATTGCGCTATAGTAATGGCTGTTTTTGCAGTGGTTTCGCTTTTGGGCAAATCCATTTTTTGTTTAAAAATTTTTTCATCTGCGCTCTGGGCACGCAAACAAACCGGCACAAAAACCAGCAGTATAAAAACTAATATTTTTGATGAATTCAATTTTTGAAACATACAATAGGGATAATCGTTTGAGACACAAAGATAACAAAACCAGATTAGTTATTCATTAAATGCTCTATTTCATCAACGCTTATAGGTATGCCGTCCATCAGGTCAATATTTCCATGCGCGGTAATTAAAATATCATTTTCCAGCCTGATACCCAGTTTTTCTTCGGGTATATAGATGCCAGGCTCGCAGGTAAAAACCATACCGGGTTTAAATGTTTCATAACGGCTGCCCACGTCATGCACATCCAGACCCAGATGATGCGAAATACCATGCGGAAAATACTTGCGGTATAGTGGCGCCTCAGGGTCTTGCTTTGCTACTTCGTGGCGTTTTAATAAACCCAGTTCTATGAGTTCGTATTCAACTATTTTACCAGTTTCTTTTCTTAATTTTTCCATCGTATTACCACTCACAATCATTTCACGGGCGGCATACAAAATTCTCAGTACGGCCTGATACACCGCTTTCTGCCGCTCGCTGAACCTGCCATTTACGGGCAGGCAACGGGTAATATCTGCATTATAATTAGCATATTCTGCCCCAAAATCAAGCAGAACCAGGTCACCGTCTTTGCATCGTTCATTGTTGGTTACATAGTGCAACACACAGGCATTGGCGCCTGATGCAATAATGGGTTGAAAGGCATGGCCACGAGAGCGATTCATTAAAAACTCGTGCGTCAGCTCGGCTTCCAGTTCAAATTCATACACATCAGGTTTCAGAAACTTAGCCATCCGGCGTAAGCCTCCGCCAGAAATACCAATGGCTTTTTTTAACAAATCTATTTCAGCGGCTTGTTTAACAACCCTGAGCCGGCGCATTAAAGGGGCAAGCCTTTCTAATTGGTGTAGCGGAAACTGTAACTTAAAATCGTTCACAAACCGCCGCTCACGTGTCTGAAACTTCCAGTCGGCTCCATCATGCTCATTCAAGTTCAGATATACCTGCTCGGCCTCAAAAACCAGCTTACGCAGTAAGGGTTCAAAACTGTTTACCCACACCACTTTCTTTATTCCAGATATTTCGGTAGCCTGTTCTTTACTCAGTTTTTCGCCTTCCCATATTTTTATATGCTCGCTGGTTTCTCTTATCAGTAATATTTCTCTGAAATTTTCGTCCGGAAAATCCGGAAACAAAATCAGAATACTTTCTTCCTGGTCTATACCTGTTAAATAAAACAAATCGTTATTTTGTTTGAACCCCAGAGTACCGTCAGCATTGCTCGGAATGACATCGTTCGACAGAACAATGGCCATTGATTTGGGTTTTAATAAACCCTTGAGCCTTGCCCGGTTAGATGAAAAGAGAGTGGAATCAATTGGTTCGTAACGCATAAAGGGAATAAATTATGGGTAGTTTTAACTACAAGACGAATATTTTCAATTAAATTTATGTTCTGAAACGGTCTGCGGATTGTCAGTTATTTATACGACAGAATATCGGTAAGCCTATATTGCGCATTGGGTTATAAAATTATGAATTATTGCATTGGTATGGCAAGTGTACGTCAAATTTTCATATTCTTATCTTTCTTTTCTTCGTTTTCTTTTCAGGGGTTTTCACAGCATAAATATTGGGTGTTGTTTAAAGACAAAGAAACCGGCCTGCCGGCAGCGGTATCTGAGCAATGTAAAGAAAACAGAAAAACGCTTGGTATACCTGCAAGCCAGTATACTGACATACCTGTTTGCGGCAGGTATATCTCTATATTGAAGAGTTACCAAATAAGCCCCGTGAATGAGTCTCGCTGGCTCAATGGTATCTCAGCCTATCTGCTGCCTGAGCAATTGCAGGTGGTTAGAAATTTGCCTTTTGTAAGCAATGTGATACTTATAGACAGTAAATTGTATCCGGCAACCATTAATCGTTCTGAAGTTACGGATGACATACGGGTAGATTTCGCCATGAAACAGGTAGGTGTTGAAGGGTTCTTACAAACTGGCCTGAACGGAAACGGAGTAACCATTGGCGTTATTGATGCCGGGTATTATGGTGTCAGTGAGTCGCCGGCATTGGGTCATTTACTGACCGGCAACCGGATTCTGGGGGTAAGAGACTATATAAACCCCAGGAAAACAAATCACTTTGATGAACGCGAGACCGGCTCTGATTTTCATGGCACTGAGGTGCTGACTGCCATAACAGGCAAAACACATGATAATAAAATTCAGTTTGGCCTTGCCACGCAGGCGAAGTTTTATCTGGCCAGAACTGATACCGGTGGCAGGGAGTTCAGAGGTGAGGAAGACAACTGGGTAGCAGCGATGGAGTGGATGGACAGCCTGGGTGTACGATTAATTAATACCTCTTTGGGCTATGCCAAAGGTTTCTCGAATCCGAGAGAAGATTACCGACCTGAACAAATGAACGGCAACACCAGTACCATTGCCAAAGCCGCCAGAATTGCAACCGAAGAAAAAGGCATAATACTGGTGGTTTCTGCAGGGAATGAAGGCGGTGACCGCGACTGGCGTATTATATCTACCCCTGCTGATGTGGAAGGAGTAATTGCAGTTGGCGCCACCAACGAAAACGGTCTAAAAATGGGTTATAGCAGTATTGGCCCCGATTTTCTGGATTACCTGAAACCCAATGTATCTTGCTACTCATTATATGGCACATCGCTGGCCGCGCCTGTTATTACTGGCTTTGTGGCCTGTTTGCTGCAGGCGAATCCGAAGTTGACCAATAAGGCCGCTAAAAATTTCATTGAGAAATCAGCCAGCCTGTACCCATTCGGCAACAATTATATTGGCTACGGCATACCCAATGCAGCCAAAGCCCTTGACCTGATGATGAGCTCAGACAAAGAGCCGCTTGATAATAGAAATCGGGTCAGGACAGTCTCTGTACCGGAAAATGAACGTAATATTGAAATAAATGTAACACCCGGCGAAGTGGTCAGTGTTTTTCATAAAAGAACACCAACACTGGTTGTATCGCAAGATGCCAGCAAGGCCCGGCAAAACACCATTTTATTGAAACGAAATGCGCATATAAAGCACACTACCATTGTTAAAAAAGATGAAGTAATTGAAATTATCTGGCTCTGATTCCAATCATCAGAGGCACATATCTGGCTTTATTAAACATCTTTTTTAGTATATTGCCCACAGAACAAAGTCTATCAATTATCTATAATCAACCAGGGCTGGTAAGCCTTTTTACAATGAAAAAAATCGTACTATACAGTTTATTGGGTTTATTCTTATTTCATGGAACCCAAGCCCAGAAGAAGTTAATGGTTTACACTGCTCCTATCGGTTTGCAGACCTACACCTACCGAAGCATAATGCCGAAGGACGTGCCGGGTACATTAGACCTTATAAAAGCGCTGGGAATAACCGAAATTGAAGGTGGAGGTGCCAACGGATATTCATTAGAGGAATTTAAAAAAATGTGTGATGAACGCGGAATAAAGATTCCGTCGACCGGCGCAGGATATGAAGAACTACGGAAACCAGAGGAAATCGTAAAAAAAGCGAAGGCTTTGGGGTCTAAATTTGTTATGTGTGCCTGGATACCCCATAAAGGCGACAACTTTACAATTGAAGATGCCAAAAAAGCAGTAGAAGATTTTAACTATGCCGGAAAAGTGCTGAAAGAAAACGGAATAACATTTTGTTATCATGACCACGGTTATGAGTTCAGACCTTATGAAGATGGCACTTTAATGGACTACCTGATAAAGAATACCAACCCGGCTTATGTTTCGTTTGAAATGGATGTACTCTGGACCATTCATGGAGGCGGAAACCCGGTAGCACTGTTAAAGAAATATGGCAGCCGCTGGAAACTGATGCACGTAAAAGATTTGAAAAAAGGTATCAAAGGTGATTTCTCAGGTCATACGCCGTCAGAAAATGATGTGGTATTAGGCACAGGCCAGGCCGACTGGGTAAATATTTTTAAAGAAGCTAAAAAGGCGGGCATCAAGCACTTTTTTATTGAAGATGAAAGCAACAATGAGCTTATCAACGTACCCAAAAGCATTGCGTATTTGAGAGGTTTAACGGAATAATCATTCTATCCCGACTTCAGCCGCTATTACTAATAAAATACCTTTGTTTAAATAGTTGTGACCGGGGTGGCGTACCACTTCAATCACTGTTATACTGAATCAATAAAAAGCAAAGAGGAGAAACTACCCGGTCTCTCCTCTTTGCTTTTATCAATCTGAAATCATTGTTTATTTAACCACTCCAATATATAATCTGCGTCTTCTTTCCAGGTGGGTTGGCCTAACACATAGTGGTTACGGCCTTTAAATTCTTTGTAATCGAGTATTGAGCCAGACTGTTTATAAGCTTTGTAATTACGGTTATTTAAATGCGCAGGAATAATGGTGTCTAATTCACCAGAGGTTATCAGCAAAGGCGCATGAGGTTTGGCAAAGTCTACTTTAGCTGCGCTGGTTAAACCACCTCCGGCCACCGTTTTAGATTCAGGTATGGTGTATTTTTCGTAGGCTTCTTTTTGGGCCTCTAATGGCATAGTGTTTACAAACGCATATTGCCAGTCTTTAAATGACATCAGATATGTTTTTTTCAATGATGTAAACAACCCTAGCGCTTTCCAGCCAGCTTTCAGGAACGAAAATTCATAAGGAAAAACACCCAAAGGTGGCACTGGATGAATAGCAATACCGGCAGCGGCCAGACCACGGTTTACGAGTATCTGGGTAATTAAACCACCTAATGAATGCCCGATGATGATGGGTTTCTCTGGGTAACTGCTTACAATTTTAGCATAATGGTCAATCAGTTCATCCAGCGTTAATGCTGCTAAATCAGTGTCGTTGGGTTGTCTGTTTCTCAGGTCGGCAGCAGTTGGGGCGTCTTTATACGGCCATGCGGGAGCAACTGTGTTATAGCCTTTACTCTCAAAGTAACGTTGCCATTCTTCCCATGAGGAATTGTGTACAAAAGCGCCGGTAATGAATACGATGTTATTGGTTGTAATATTTTTCATTGTAGTAAAATTTAAAGTTTCTTGTTAGCGTAGTCATCGTTGACTACACCACAAAGGTCATACATGGGCATGACAATAATTTTAACCTAAGTTAAAATCGACAGAAACCTTAATTTTTTTCTGAATGAATTATTTCCCAACCAGACGTTTTCTGATACGGCTGAGAGATGGGCCCTGAATACCCAGATAAGAAGATATCTGATAGAGAGGTATTGAATTGAATATATCGGGGTGGTCTTCCAGTAATTGTAGATACCGCTGCTCCGGTTTCTGAAACAGAAAACTTTCAGTACGGTTCATCGATACCCCAAAGGCAAGCTCGGCAATGATTCTACCCAGATGCTCCCATTGATGCGATTGCCGGTATAATTTATTCAAATCATCAATATGAATGTATAATATCCGCGAGTCAGTCATCGCCTGTGTGTAGTAATTACAAGGAGTTTGTGTAATAAAACTCTTAAAAGAAACCACCACTTGATTTTTTGAGTAAAAGAAAACATTCTTTTCTTCACCGGTATCATCATCAACATAATAAGTTCTGAATACTCCGTCCAGAATAAACCCCAGATACTTACATACGTTGCGATACTCGTTATAATACTCGCCTTTTTTGTAGCTTTTCTTCTGCCAGTAAGAAGCCGAGATGCTGAATTCGTCTTCATCAATATCAGCCAGTGCTTTTAGGGCTTGAGCGAGTATTTCAAGGTCGGTAGGCATAATAGGAGTAGATACAAGGTTTATCAAAGCTACTCATTACATGCTAACCCGACAAGGTTTTCCTAAAACTTCCTTTGCAACCTATTACTTCTTATTTTTAAAGTGGGTAATGATTTTTCCATCAAATCGGCGTACGCCATCTAAAGCGCCAAACCAGATGCTTCCATCATGCGCTTCTAAAATGCCGAAAATCATGCCTGTATTAGCCTCAAATTCTGGATTTATTTTGGATACAGTTGGCTTTTGATTGGATAAAGATTTAGCCTCATATCGGGCAAGCTCCCATCTTCTGGTATAACCATTTTGTGCGCTCGTCCAGATGTTTCCATTTTTATCTTCATAAATAAACCCTACAAAATCTTTTGTGAAATTGGTAAATACTTTGCCTCCGGCCTTGAGTGCACCTGATGGTTCATAGCGCCAAAGACCATCTTTCCCACCAAGCCAGATATTCCCCTTTTTGTCTTCAATTATCGAGCGGACATTCGTAAATGTTTCACCATTGTTGGTAAGTACAGTAAATTTATTGCCATCATAAACGTAAGCATTGCCTCTTGTACCAAACCAGAATTTCCCTGTTTTGTCCTCAATGATAGCATTCACATCATTATCGTCTTTATTAGCATTTGGTAATCCGCCATTCGGTTTATAATTCTGAAACGCTCTCCCATCGTAGCGGCTTGCACCACCTAACGTACCAAACCACATATTACCTCTCTTATCTTCATAACTATAAGGAACACTGTCATTGACAAGTCCATCCTTAGTTGTAAAATTCCGAAAAGATTTCTCACCTGCCGAGGGGTTATAATAATAAACACCAGAACCAATGGACGTGAACCAGAAATTCCCTTTTCTATCTTCTGTAACAGAAAAAAAACGGGCAGAGCTTACATCCTTTATAATATTAGTAAAAGATTTTCCATCATACCGATAAACCCCATCAAACGCAGCAAACCAGATGTTGCCCTTTTTGTCTTGCTTGATTGTCCGGTTAATAGTGCTGGGTACATTAGATGTAAGTATCTCTTTTGTTTCAATATTGCTGTTAACTATAAACAGGTCTGACCTGATTTGTGCTTTGCATAAAGTGCCGGAAACTAGCATCAACAAAAGATAGAGGTGTAGAAATTTTGTCATTTTCCTTATTTATTAGGGGTTTAACAAATCTAGAGGTTTTTGCACTTAGCTTTGTCGAAACACATGTAAAAAAAGGTTAATGAAATGTTAATCTTTTCGTAGAGCCACACTACGTGTGGCTTCAATGGTATATCTACACCTTTAAATCAATTTTGTGTGACAAAACCAATTCCTGAATGTCCAAATTCTGCGATAAGCCGCAAGCATTGCGGCTCTACCAGAATACCAACAAAAAACCTCTCTGCATTTTGCAAAGAGGTTCTCATATAATTTGAAACGCAGAATCTATTCTGATTACCCAACACTACCTTCTAACGAAATTTCCAATAGTTTTTGTGCTTCTACTGCAAATTCCATTGGCAATTGGTTCAATACCTCTTTCACATATCCGTTTACAATTAAGGCAACGGCCTGTTCGGTAGGTATACCACGCTGGTTACAGTAAAACAACTGGTCTTCGCCTATTTTTGAGGTAGTGGCCTCATGCTCCACAGAAGCCGATGAATTGTTTACTTCAATATAAGGGAAAGTATGCGCTCCGCAACGGTCACCTAGCAGCAATGAATCACATTGTGAGAAGTTACGTGCATTTTGCGCTCTTTTCGAAATGTCTACCAATCCTCTATATGAGTTCTGGCTTCTACCCGCCGATATACCCTTCGATACAATACGGCTCTTGGTGTTTTTACCGATGTGTATCATCTTGGTTCCGGTATCTGCCTGTTGCATATTATTGGTTACAGCCACCGAATAAAACTCACCGATTGAGTTATCGCCACGCAGAATAACTGATGGGTATTTCCAGGTAATGGCTGACCCGGTTTCAACCTGTGTCCATGATATTTTAGAACCTTCGCCAAAACACAAGCCGCGTTTGGTAACAAAGTTATAAATACCACCTTTACCCTCTTTATCGCCCGGGTACCAGTTTTGAACGGTAGAGTATTTCACCTCGCTGTCTTTATGGGCAAAAATTTCAACCACGGCAGCGTGCAATTGGTTTTCGTCACGCTGAGGGGCAGTACAACCTTCAAGATAGCTTACGTAGGCGCCTTCTTCGGCTACTATCAACGTACGTTCAAACTGGCCTGTACCGGCAGCATTGATACGGAAATACGTTGAAAGCTCCATTGGGCAGCGTACCCCCTTTGGAATGTAACAAAACGAGCCGTCAGAAAAAACCGCGGCATTTAAAGCCGAATAAAAATTATCTTTAACCGGAACAACAGAACCCAGATATTTCTGAACCAGCTCCGGGTGCTCCTGAATAGCTTCTGACATTGAGCAGAAAATAATTCCCATTTCTTTCAGCTTTACCTTAAAGGTGGTAGCCACTGAAACAGAATCAATCACGGCATCAACTGCTACACCAGACAGGCGCTCCTGCTCTTTTAAAGAAATACCCAGACGCTCAAAAGTACGGCGCAACTCGGGGTCTATCTCATCAAGGCTATTGATTACCTTTGTCTGCTTAGGTGCTGAATAATACTTAATAGACTGAAAATCAACAGGTTGATACTTTACATTAGGCCATTGGGGTTCGGTCATGGTTTGCCAGGTCCTGAACGCGTTCAAGCGCCATTGCAGCATCCATTCAGGCTCGTTCTTCTTTCCAGAAATAGCACGAACCACACCTTCATCTAAACCTGCCGGAACCTCATCAGCTTCAATATCTGTATAAAACCCGTATTTATATTCAGAGGTTGTTAATTCTTCTAATAATTCTAAGTCCTTACTCATGTATTTTTGCTTTATGCTCTGTTAGGCTAACACCGGTTAAGCAATATTTGTTCGCAAATTTAGCCTTAATAGCAATAAGATGCGCTTTTTTATTAAATTATTATGATAACATACCGTTTTAACCTATTTAACAGCCTGGAAAGTGGCAACAAGCTGGTATTTGGTACCTTTATAATCAATATTTGTTTTGCCGGTAAACACATTGTCTGAGAGGTCAACAATTTCAAAAACGGTATCCTTGAGTTCAACACCCAAAAATACAATTCTGTCAATCTTAAACTTGGTTTCATTATCAGTAAAGCTCCAGTTTGAACTCAGAATTAAATCTGGGTCTGCGGCATTACATTTTGATGCGCCTTCCCTGAGCTCATAAGTACCGTTTACTGCAAACACCAGCAGGTTATCTGTTATACATGCTTGTTGGGTAGACACCAGATCAATTTTGGCATCTGTGGTAATACTGGCCTCGGCTTTGGTGATTTTCCAGGATTTTGAAGAGGTGCCGGCCATCAATTCAGTTCTTGACTTAAGCACAGTTTCTTTTTTGTCTTTACACGACCAAATGGCCAGCATACCCAATACCATTACAAATACTATTTTGTGGAGTTTCATTGTCTTTCAATAATTTATGATAAATCAGTTTTTTAAAATTTCAACTATTCTTTTACCCGTTTGTGCTGATGCCCCTGCACTACCTAATATCGCCCTTATTCTTTTGTAGTCAGCCAGTTGAGTATCTCTTTCGTGCGACTTTACAACAACTTTCTTTATTTCAGTAGCAATATTATCTGGTGTCAGCTCATCCTGAATCAACTCTCTTACGGCTTCTTTTTCTGCAATCAGATTAACTAATGAAATATACGGCACTCTGATTAACCTGCTGGCTATACTATAAGATAACCAACTTGTTTTATAACACACCACTTGTGGCACGCCAAACAAGGCGGTTTCGAGGGTAGCCGTACCAGAAGTTACCATTGCGGCCTGCGCATGTGTCAGCAAATCATAGGTCTGGTCTGTTATCAGGCTTACCTCATGCCCCAGAAACTTTTCATAAAATTCGGCAGGTAAATTACCTACCCCAGCTATAACGAACTGGTATCCCTGAAATTGCTCTTTGGTTGCAACCATCAGTTCAAGCATTTTTTCAACTTCCTGCCGTCTGCTACCCGGCAGTAAAGCAATTATTTTCTTTTCTTCCAGTTGGTTTTGTTTCAGAAAATCAGGGTTTGGTTTAAAAGCTGCAATGGCATCAAACAACGGATTACCAACAAACTCAACTTCATAGTTGTACTTGCGAAAGAAATCTACTTCGAACGGAAAAATGACAAATAACTTATCAATATTTTTTTTCAGCTGCAAAGCACGGCTTTGGTTCCAGGCCCAAACCTTTGGCGATATATAATAGAACAGTTTATACCCTTTTGGTTTTGCCCATTTGGCTATCCGCATATTAAATCCGGCGTAGTCAACCAACACAATGCCATCGGGTTTAAATTCGTCAATCTGCTTTTTACACAAACTAAAAAAGCCAAGAATTTTGGGCAGATTGGCCAGCACTTCTGCAAACCCCATAAATGCCAGGTCTTTATAATGCATCAATACTTCTGCCCCGGCCTCCTGCATGTAGTCTCCACCCCAACCTTTTATCACAGCCTGTGCATCTGCCTGTCTGATAGCTTTAATCAGATTTGATGCGTGCAAATCTCCTGAGCGTTCACCTGCTATAATAAAGTATTTCATAATTATCAGTATTGAAGACCTTCAGAAGCCGGAAATCAGTCGCCGAAGTACTCAACATAATGGTTAGGTGTTTCTATCAGTTTTACACAGTGCAAAGTAGTATTGTATTTTTCTTTCAGTACCGGTGCCAGAATTTTCCAGATTTCAACGGCAAAGATTTCTGTTGTCGGATACTTCCCTTTCAAAAAAGGCACATCTTCATTCAAAAAAGTATGGTCTACCTTATCCGTTACCTCGCTTTTCATTACCTTACTTAAATCTTTCAGATCCATCACAAAACCTGTATTGGGGTCTATTTCGCCTTTCACGGTTACAACCAGCTCCCAGTTGTGCCCGTGTATGTTTGAACACAAACCAAAAACCTCTCTGTTTTTTTCGTCCGACCACTCCGCATTCCATAATCTGTGAGCAGCGTTGAATCGCTCACGCCTGGTTATATAAATCATATTAGTTATTATTACTCACACCGCCTGTTCAGGACGGGGCATTCTTCAAAAATTTTACAAAAATATCACCAAAAAAACATTAACACATTGCTGCTAAAGTGGTTCCGGGGTATATTCTTTAAAAAGTGCAATTTAATCAAAGTTAAGTCTATGGATTTACGTTTAGGAATGCATTAAATTTGCAATCTAATAACACTACTTAAAGTTCTATGATAATTGTTACGGGTGCCGCTGGTTTTATTGGAAGCTGTTTGATACAACGGTTGAATCAAGATGGCTTTAATTTTATCATTGCGGTTGACGACTTTTCTAATCCGCTGAAAATGAACAATTTAGCGAACAAGAAAATTCAGGAATTTGTTCACCGTGACGTTTTCTTTGAATGGCTTGATAAAAATCAGGCTGAAGTTGAGTTTTGTTTTCATATTGGCGCACGTACAGACACCACAGAATTTGATCAGGAAATTTTCAATAAACTGAACCTGAACTATTCAAAGCAAATATGGAAAAAGTGCCATCAATACCAGATTCCTCTGGTATACGCCTCATCTGCTGCCACCTATGGTAACGGAGAATTTGGGTACGATGATAATGAGCTGCTGATTCCGCAATTAAAACCTTTGAACCCCTACGGCGAATCAAAAAATGATTTCGACAAATGGGCTCTTACACAAAAAGAATCGCCTTTCTTCTGGGCTGGTCTTAAATTCTTCAATGTTTTTGGGCCGAATGAATATCACAAAGGCAGAATGGCCTCGGTTATATTTCATTCTTATAATCAGATTAATGCCACAGGGGGTATAAAGTTGTTTAAATCTCACCGTGCCGATTATAACGATGGTGAACAAATGCGCGATTTCATATACGTAAAAGATTTAATTGATGTGCTTATTTATCTGATGCACTCGCGCCGTAACTCGGGTATTTATAACCTGGGCACAGGCAAAGCGCGTACCTTTCTGGATCTGGCCAAGGCAACTTTCGCTGCGTTGAACCTTGAACCACAGATAGAATTTATAGATACACCCGCCGACATACGCGATAAATATCAGTATTTTACTCAGGCAAATATGAGCAAGCTGCGCATGATTGGTTTCAAAAAACCTTTTACTTCACTGGAAGACGCAGTGCACGACTACGTGAGTAACTATCTGGTTGGAGATAAATATCTATAGAATCTTCATTTTATCCTCTTTTTCTTACTATTTTTGCGAACAAATGTATCGGTTACAGATTTCTGATATATCTATCAGCATTTTTGTATCGAATCAAACACAGGCGGGCTTTAAAACCAGAGGCACTGCCAATCTTATCCGGAACTTAACAGTAAATGAAAAATATTCGCAATTTTTGCATTATTGCACACATTGACCACGGCAAAAGTACACTTGCCGACCGCCTTCTTCAATCTACCAATACTATTTCAGACCGTGATATGCAAGCCCAGGTGCTTGATGATATGGACCTTGAAAGAGAACGCGGTATAACCATCAAGAGCCACGCTATTCAGATGAACTACACGTTTGAAGGCGAACAATACATATTAAATCTTATAGATACCCCCGGTCACGTCGATTTCAGTTACGAGGTTTCACGTTCTATTGCCGCCTGTGAGGGCGCGCTTCTGGTGGTTGATGCGTCGCAGGGTATAGAGGCACAAACCATCAGTAACCTATTTCTGGCTCTGGACCATGACCTGGAGATAATACCTGTTTTAAATAAAATTGACCTCCCCGGCGCAATGCCAGAGGAAGTTAAAGACCAAATTGTTGACCTGATTGGCTGCGACAGAGATTCTATTATTCCGGCAAGTGCGAAAGAAGGAATTGGGATCAATGAAATTCTTGAAGCCATTATTAAACGTATAAAAGCGCCGGCGGGGAATCCGAAGGCAGAGCTGCAGGCACTTATTTTCGACTCTCAGTTTAATTCATACCGTGGTATAGAGGTTATTTTCCGTGTAAAGAACGGCCGTATCAGTAAAGGCGACAAAGTAAAATTTGTGGCTACCGGTAAAGAGTACATTGCCGATGAAGTTGGTATTCTTAAACTTCAGAAAGAAGCCAGAGACTTTGTTGACTGCGGAGACGTTGGTTACATTATTTCAGGTATAAAGGTGGCCAAAGAAGTAAAAGTGGGTGATACCATTACTCATGCTGAAAACCCTACCAAAGAAGCCATTAAAGGTTTTGAAGAGGTAAAGCCTATGGTTTTTGCAGGTATTTATCCGGTTGAGACTTCAGAGTTTGAAGACCTGAGAGAAGCCATGGAAAAACTTCAGCTGAATGATGCCGCCCTTATTTGGGAGCCTGAAACATCAGCAGCCTTAGGTTTTGGTTTCAGGTGCGGTTTCCTGGGTATGCTTCACATGGAAATTGTGCAGGAGCGCCTGGAACGTGAGTTTGATATGACTGTATTGACCACCGTGCCGTCGGTGCGTTTCAATGTAATTGATAAAAAAGGCGATACGCTGGAGGTTTCAGCGCCGTCTGAAATGCCAGACCCCAACTATATTGACTGGATTGAGGAACCGTTCATCAATGCCCAGATTATTACAGCCGCCGACTACGTGGGCCCGATTATGGGTTTATGTATGGAAAAAAGAGGTATCCTGAAAAACCAGGTTTACCTGACAGCCACACGCGTGGAGCTTACTTTTGAAATGCCGCTTTCAGAAGTTGTATTTGATTTCTTCGACAAACTAAAAACCATATCCAGAGGCTATGCCTCGCTTGATTATCATCTGATTGGCTATCGTGAGTCTAACCTTGTTAAACTGGATATTTTGCTTAATGGTGAACCGGTTGATGCTCTTTCGGCCATTGTGCACCGCGACAAGGCGTATGACTGGGGTAAAAAGCTTTGCGAAAAACTACGCGAGTTATTGCCGCGCCAGCAATTTGAAATTGCCATTCAGGCAGCCATTGGCGCTAAAATTATTGCCCGTGAAACCGTGAAAGCGCTGCGTAAAGACGTAATTGCCAAGTGTTATGGTGGCGATATTTCGCGTAAGCGTAAGCTATTGGAAAAACAGAAAAAAGGTAAAAAACGCATGCGCCAGATTGGGACCGTAGAGGTGCCGCAGGAAGCATTTATGGCAGTATTAAAAATCAGCTGATAAAAGCGTGTCCGGGCAACGCTTTGGCGTTGATGCACCTGTAGTTCTGGTATGTGAGATAAAAATTCTTAAACACGTATGCCCATTCTATTAGGATTTATTAATATAATAGGTTTGTTTCTCTATTTCAGAGATAGTAAAGATAATGGAAACAGGGTTTCATTCATTAAGTCGCTGCTTACCTTTTCGGTGTTTGTATTTCTGGTTACAGAGGTGTCAGCGTTTTTTAACTGCCTCAACTCCGTTTTTTTAATTATATCTTACCTTTCGTTCGCCTTGTTTCTATGCGGGGTAGTTTTTTTAAAGAAGAAATGGGCTTTTGTTCATTTAAGCAATATTAGCCTTACGCAGTACTTATCAGGCTTTAATGCTTTATTTTTCGTTTTCCTTTTCCTTGTTCTCGGGTTTCTTACTTTTTATGTAACCCCTAATAATACAGATGCCTTAAATTATCATCTTGCCAGGGCTGACTTCTGGATACAAAACCAGAACCTGCAGCATTACCCTACCACTTCCCCCTTTCAGCTATATTACAACGTTTTGTCGGAGTATTTTCTTTTGCACACCCTGGTGCTGGCCGGCGGAGATTACTTTGTCAATGCAGTGCAGTTTGTGTCAATGGCTGGCTCATTAGTGGCTGCTTCTCTTATAGGGCATGTATGGGGGCTAAGCAAAAAAGGGCAAGGTCTTGCAGCCATCCTTGTTTTCAGTATTCCAATGGGGGTTTTGCAATCAACCACCAGCCAGAACGACTACCTGGCAAGTTTTTATTTCATTTGCTTTTTATTTTTTGGCAGTTTAATTTTTAAAAATAAAACCACAATACCCGACAGGCAATTCTACTGGGCCATTGTAGCCCTTATGCTCGGCGGCTTTACAAAATATACTACTTTTATATATAGCATAGGGTTTATTTTATTGTATGCAGTGTTTGTTTTCAAAAACAACTGGAAAGCAGCCCTCAAAATCGGGTTTATTTCAGTAGGCTTGTTTCTCTTAACCTTTTCCGCTTTCTTTTATCGCAATTTCATAGTTTTTGGTAACATCCTGATGCCCTCTCCCGGCAGTTTATTATACTATAATTATAGAAATGAACAAGCAGGTTTAAAAGTTACGCTGTCTAATCTTTCAAAAATTGTTGGTAACCATATCGGTCTGCCTTTTAACTCCTGGAATTACGCCTACGACGGTTTCATTCAGGGTTTTCATCAGTTTATAGGTTATGACCTCAACAATCAGGCGTCAACGTTTGCCACATATAATACGCTTTTTTCTATCGGAGAAGATTTCTCAGGCAATTTTATTCATTTCTTTCTGATTCTCTTTTGTGCCTGTTGGTTTGTTTATCCTAAAAACAGACAGTCACAGGTTAAGAAAACCGTGCTAGTTTATTTTACGCTGGCCGTTATTGGTTTAATAAGCTATGCCAGTATTTTTAAATGGCAAACCTTTCATTCGCGTACTCAATTACCATTTTTTATAGGTGTAATGCCTGTTGCAGCGTTTATTGGCATGCAGGTAATAAAAAACAGAAACAGGCTATTGAATACCCTAATTACCTTATTGTTGATTTCCACACTTCCGTTTGTTTTTTGCAATACGCTTAAACCAATTATACCGGCTGCCTATTTTTTTAAGAAAGCCCTTGTGTATGTACCACACACCATTGGAGGCCGGGAGTCTGAACTTGGTGAAAAAGAATATAAAGAATTAACCGGAAAAGGATATTATACCAAAACCACTAGCCAGGACTTCGCCAATGTGGCTTATCAGATAAAGCCGAATGTGAGTCTGGCTGAACGCAAGGAAATATTCAGGATTCTTGACCGTACAGCATATTATGATTTTGCCAGACATAATATTTTTGAACGTAAAAAATGGAAACAGGGATATTTTACATTTGACGATAAAACCTACAAAGCTTTTAACGGAATATTTGCCAGCTTAAGAAACAATGACCATAATCTGGGCTTAGCGCTGGAAACCAACTGGGTTCATCCTTTTTTTATGTATGGTAAAAGCAAATACGGTAACAGTTTCAGGTTTGAGTACGTAAAATATCCGCCAGAACTCAAGGCTATACCCAATGCGCAAAAATCTTTTACGTATAGCGCGCTGGTAACTAACGATTCACTGATCATCAATAAATTGGCACCGGTAACAGCAGAAAAGAAGCAATTTGATAATATGACGCTCCTATTGCTGCAAAAGCCTGTAAATGAAGTATTTTACAAATAAAAATAAAGGCAGCAAAGAGCCGTACCCAAAAATTTAAAATTAAATTCTATCAAGTTTTCAAGGACATTAGGCTACTTTGTTATAATTTTAAGACTTGAATAAATAAAATCAAAAAAACCAGCAAATTTTATACAATGGCAGAAGTAATCCGAATGCCCAAGATGAGCGACACCATGGAAGAAGGTGTGATAGCAGCATGGCATAAAAAAGTTGGAGATACAGTAAAATCAGGCGATATTCTTGCAGAAGTAGAAACCGATAAGGCCACCATGGATATGGAGTCTTATTATGACGGAACACTTCTTTATATCGGTGTTGAGAAAGGACAGTCGGTTCCGGTTGATGCGATAATGGCAGTGGTAGGTAAACCCGGTGAAGACTTCCAAAGCCTCCTCAATGGCGGTGGTGCTGCTGCACCTGCAGAAGCGCCGAAAGAAGCTGCGCCAGCGCCACAAGCTGCTGCACCGGCTGCCCCTGCTGTTGATGTTTCTAATATTAAAGCAAAAACTGTTGAGATGCCACTTCTGAGCGACACCATGACAGAGGGTGTTATTCATGCATGGTTGAAAAAAGTAGGTGATAAAGTGAAGTCTGGCGATATTCTGGCAGAAATTGAAACAGATAAAGCCACTATGGAACTAGAGGCGTATGAAGACGGTACATTATTGTATATTGGTGTTGAGGCTGGTAAAGCAGCCAAAATAAATGAGGTAATTGCGGTAATTGGCGAAGAAGGTGCCGATTATCAGGCTTTGTTGAACAGCCAGGCCGGCGCTGCTGCCCCTGCCCCGGCAGAAACAAAAACCGAAGAGGCTGCTGCTCCGGCACAGGCTTCTGCAGCAACTGAATCTCATGCTGCCAATAACGGACGTATTCTTGCCTCTCCTTTGGCCAAACGCCTTGCAGAAGAAAAAGGTATTAACCTTTCTGATGTGAACGGTTCTGGTGAAGGGGGAAGAATAGTTAAGAACGACGTTGACAGTTTCAAACCTCAGGCTAAGCCTGCTGCGGCCGCGCCAAGCGCTGCCCCTGCGGTAGCTGCTGCACCTGCCGGTCAGGAAAGTTATGAGGATGTTCCGCTTTCGCAAATGCGTAAGACTATTGCCCGTCGTTTATCTGAATCTAAATTCTCTGCTCCAGAGTTCTATCTGACAATGGAGATAACAATGGATAAAACCATTAAGGCTAGAGAGGCCATGAATGAGGTGTCGCCGGTTAAGATTTCATTTAACGACATCGTTATCAAAGCGGTATCTGCGGCACTTACCAAACACCCAATGGTAAATGCATCGTGGATGGGAGATAAAATCCGTAAAAATCATCACGTACATATTGGTATGGCCGTAGCTGTTGAAGAAGGTCTATTGGTACCGGTTATTCGTTTTGCCAATACCAAAACGCTTTCGCAGATTGCAGCTGAAACCAAAGACCTTGGTGGAAAAGCCAAAAACAAACAGTTACAGCCTAAAGATTGGGAAGGAAACACCTTTACTGTAAGTAACCTGGGTATGTTTGGTATCGACCAGTTTACTTCTATTATCAACCCGCCTGAGTCTTGTATTCTGGCTGTGGGCGCTATTAAAGAAACGGTAGGCGTAAAAGACGGGCAGTTCTTTGCAACCAACATTATGAAACTAACCCTTACCTGCGACCACCGTGTGGTTGACGGAGCTACGGGTGCTGCGTTTCTGGTTACGCTGAAACAATTGCTGGAAGAGCCATACAAATTGTTGGTATAGTATTTTGAATTACATATTATGCTTATATGGATAAATCCCTCAGTGAATACATGAGGGATTTATTTCTTTGTACAGGTTGTTATATAGCCACAACCGTATCTGGATTAATAATAGCTTATGATAGTGGGCCTGTGGCCGATAATAAAAATTAACAATGGAAAAAATACACTCAACCACCGTACTTGGTGTAATACATAATGGTAAAGTTGCCTTAGGAGCAGACGGCCAGGCAACCATGGGAAACACCATTGCTAAAAGCAATGTTCGTAAAGTAAGAAAACTACATGGAGGCAAAATACTGGCAGGATTTGCCGGCTCAACCGCCGATGCCTTTACACTGATAGAAAGATTTGAAGACAAACTTAACAGCTATGGTGGCAACATGAAAAGAGCCGCCATTGAACTGGCCAAAGACTGGCGCATGGACAGGTACCTTCGTAAGCTGGAAGCCATGCTGATTGTGGCCAATGAAACCGAAATGCTGGTTATATCGGGTACAGGCGATGTACTTGAGCCTGATAATCAGATTGCGGCTATTGGCTCTGGTAGTATGTTTGCGCAGTCGGCAGCTATTGCCTTAAAACGACATGCAACTGATATGAGCGCTATTGAGATGGTGCAGGAAGGATTAAATATTGCAGCTGATATATGCATTTATACCAATCATAATATAATCATTGAAACATTATAAGCTTATAAAATCAGGTAAAAATTTAGCAGAGAAGGTTACATTAAAATAATAAACTTTTGTTGTGGTTTTAGCTTCATAATGCTAAATTCGGCAAAAAATTTAACAATCCACCATGTCCCAACTAAAAGAACTTGCGAAAAAAATCTACTATCGCATTAATGGTCCACGCGATTTCGACACTGAAACACTTCCCTGGATTGACAGAGAAAATGCAGATATCAGTGAATTCTTAAAAACTCATCAGCAAAGAGCTGATTTACCCTATAATCTGGAAGAAAAACTAAATTTCTGGAAAGAAAACGGGTACGTAGTTTTAGAGCAGGTTATACCTCACGAACTCATTGATTTGTATTGGTCTGATGTAATGGAGCTCATTAACAACCCATCAAAGTTTAAAACCTACGTTCAGATTGACCGTGATGAATTTAAACCCAAATTAATGCGACACGCCTATGAATGGACAACCGGGCAGATTTTAGGCAAAATGGTTAAAATTAATGATTTCCATAACCAGAGCTTAGCTGCTAAAAAACTATTTTTATATAAAGATATTATTAGTTTCCTTGAAGCCATTTTTAACAGTCCGGTGGTAGGCATGCAAAGCCTTAGCTTTCTGTATGGAAGTCAGCAACCTACCCACGCCGATTATCCCTGGGTTACAGCAAAGATACCCAGCAATTTAGCTGCTGCCTGGATCCCTGTGGAAGATGTCCATATCAACTCGGGGCCTTTATATTATTTTGCAGGGTCGCATAAAAAAGTAAAGAAGTTCAACTTCGGAAACGGCATTTTTTATAGCGGACAATATTCTACCAAAACACCACTTGATTATGCCAGATACCTTGACGACCAGTGTAAAGAACTAAACCTGGAAAAGCAGACTTTACTTATTAAAAAAGGTGACGTGTTAATCTGGCATTCTGCGTTAGTTCATGGCGGCTCTATTATCAACGACCCTAATCAAACCCGAAAGTCATTCGTTTGCCATTATTCGTCTGCACAAGCCCTTCCGTATCATAGAGAAGCGCCGGGAGTTGAACCAAAGAAGTTTAAACTCAATAACGGAACAGTTTATGAGGATCCGAGAATACCTGAACAAGAAAATCTACTGAAAGAAAGAGGAGAATCTTTTAAAGGCTGACTCTGTTAGTTGCCTAAAAAGCTTAATACAATAATTTTTTCTATCACTCCCATTCTTCTTCAATAGCAGAATGGGAGTTTAGCTATAGTTTCATTACCGAACTGTAACTTTACTGCCTGTGTGGAGTTCTTTTTCTGGATATCGCTCAAAAATGTAATCTTCTTTATCATAAAACTGGTCTGAAAGCACAAGTAATACGGCGTTGTCAGAAAAATCGTACATTTCATGCCAATCTCTTGGGTCCAGAAGCAAACATTTATCAGGGGTATCTAAATCAAAAATCTGTTGTTCTTCTCCGTTATCAACAAACACTTTACAACTACCGCTTACACAGGTTAATGCATTATTAGTCAGTTTATGTCTGTGTCCTCCCCTAACCTGATTCTTTGCGTCGTAAATGTAAAAGATTCTTCTTATGCCTTCGGGAAGTATTTTTTCAAACACCGTCAGACTTCCTTTTTCTGAAGAATACGTTTGTAAATGAAATAATTTGGCCATGAGGCTATACTTCTAAATTAATAGTAATTCAAAAAATTGTGAGCATTATCGTAAAATAAAGATTTTTTTTTAACAATAAAAAGCTGTTTGGCTCAATTAATGTTAAAATAATATATTTTTAATAACAACCACACGGAAACCTCATAGATAAAACCTTCTCCGGATTCACCAATTTTCGCCATTCGTCTGGTTTAGGTATAAAAACCGCTCTGCCGGCTCCAGGTAATACTGTTGCTGCAATAGGCATACCTATTGTCTTAACAATTCTGTTGTAAGTTTGTTCAGAAATCAAATCAATGCACAGGTTTATTCCGCAAAAATCGTTATACTGAAGGTACTTCACCAAATATGCGAGTTGTTCTTCTGTCAGGTCTTCCAGCCGTTCGCGCTTAACTTCAGGATTAAACGGATGAAGCGTTTGCATGGCAGATACATTTATTTTTGTAAAACTTCTGATGGTTTGTGGTTGTATGTAACTGTAATAAGCGCCCATTACTTTTTTATGGTGGAAGCGCCTCAAAGCATAAATGTTGCAGGTTTTTTCATAAAGCGGACAAAGGTTTTCTTTCATACCAGAACCATCGCCGCCTACAATACAAAAAGGAAAATCAAGCACGGCCTCCCCTTTTTGTTTTTCAATAATACCCATGTAATTGAAAAAATTGCTATCAACCTCATAAGGCAATTTATTATAAAGGCTTCTGTAAACAACCACCAATTCTGTAAGTCCGGTAATACACATAATACCAATCAGCCAATTACGATATTTTACCTGGTAAAAGTTAACAGTTAAAAAGAAACACGTGAAAATAACCGGTAAAATGGAGGTAAATCTGGATGGTACCCGGTTGTAAGTACCCCAGGGGAAAATCTTTACTGTTGGCACCCGGTTTGGGTGATAAAACGTATAAAGCAACAGAAGAATTAGCAGTGGCAAAAAAGCCAGCCAGTATTTTTTGCGGTTTAGCCACAAGCCCGTTATACCTGTAATCAGGCAAAACCAGCCGGGGCTACCAGAACCAAGCCCCTCTGGTTTATCTTTTAAAATATCCGTTAGCGGATAAAACGTTACATCAAAAAAAGGAAAATACGGAAACAGCATTCTAAGCGGATGGCTCCACATGGCCACCGTCTTTTCAGTATTCCGATAATATACCAGATTAGACTCCTGATAAATCTGCCAAACAAGCGGCAGGTAAAAATACAACAATAGCAGAGGCGGAACCGCGAGACCCAAAAACAACCCTTTATTCTGCTGCAATTCTCTGGCCCAATCAGAAAAATAGCCCAAAACCTGGTTATCGTTATTCAGATACCTGTAAATGAGCACAATGGCAGCCACAAAAAGACTAAGCATAAAACTGCTAAGGGCGTAGCCACAGATATATCCCAGATTCATACCCAAAGTAGCAATCAGCACAAATGCTTTCAGGAAAACCCATTTCAATGAGATTTTCTCTTTCAAAACAATTCTCTTGATTAAAACAAAATCAGCAAATATGCTCAGGATGGTCCAGTGTATGGTACTATGATTAAAATGGTATGGGTATTTATGCAAAGCATAAAAATTGAAGAATGTTACCACAAAGCCAGCAAAAAAGGCTTTTCTTGGCCCAAAATCTTTCTTTAACAGCAAATAAGAACCCAGAAATGATATTATCAGACTTAATACATAATAGTAATTAAGCCAGGCACCATGCCCAAGCCATTTATAAAACAATGCATACCAATAATTGCTTTCAAGCGACCAGTCTGAAAAAACCTGAGTAACACCAAAAGGATAGAGTGTCTGGTTTTGCCTTAAATTTAACTGCGGAAATATATCAAATCTGAGGTTTTCTGAAAGATAATAGCCTACAAACTCCCATTCGTCAATATCACCGCCTCCGGTTACAGGCAGGCTGAAATTTCTTACAAACACAATGCCATATATTACCGGCAGCAACAGGGCTGCAAAAATAAAAAGCAGGTTTTGTTTATTTTTTTTAAAATTCATTACTCATGGCAGATAGTTAAGTAACTACACACCACAAAAGTAAGAATTTAGATATGGCTTTGCTGTTGATAATTGAAAAAATAGTAAGCTATTAAAGCAAAGGAATGGGTCTGACAGTGCGTTCTTCCAGAGATATGAAAGTTTCAGTTCGTTGTATACCTTGTACTTTCTGCACTTTGTCGTGCAGCACCTCTCTCAAATGCGGTGTATCTCTGCAAACAATTTTGGCAAAAATACTATACATACCTGTTGTATAATTAATGCTTACTACCTCTGGTATTTTTTCCAGTTGGTCAGCCACCTCGTCATACAAAGAGCTTTTATCAAGATAGATACCAATAAATGCGCTGATGTCCCAACCGAGTTTAATGGGGTCAACAATCAGCTGTGAACCTTTTACAATGCCCATTTGTTCCATTTTTGCCATCCTAACGTGTACGGTTCCACCCGAAACAAAGATTTTTTCTCCAATGGCAGTGTAAGGCATTTTGGCATCCTGCATTAATAATGACAATATCTTCAGGTCTGTTTTGTCAATTTCGAAATTTTTGTCCATTAGATTAGTAGGTTTTTGATAATTTGTCAATAAAATTAATTCAATTTTAACGATTATCTAAATTTTAAATAATATTTATATAAAATTTGCAACAGTCAGATTTTTTGCCGTATCTTTGTAGTGTCAAAAGGGAACAAATAGTGAACTCTGACATGATAATGTAAGGTGATGAAATTGGCAGCCATGCCCTCCTGTCTCGGGGGTGGTGATAATAGGACAAACGCAGCATAAAGCCGGACAATTTTAGTCGACTGGGATTGACCACCAAAATTTGTACTGTGGCTAACTACACCGTGGGCGGTTCGAGTCCCCCTCTTACAGCGTGAAGTATGAAAGATTTATGGATAAATTTCTTTCATACTTTTTTTTTAAGTATGTTTGCTTAGCAAAAACATTATTTGGTTTTTAGTTTGTTGATGAAGTGTAATTGCGACACGCAGTTCCGAATTGAGGATTGCGTGTTTTTTATTTAACGCGTTTTAAGGCCTCCAGGAACCGTTTTTTCGGGTCTTCCGGCTTAATCAACCTATTAAAAAATGTTTACCGAACCCCTTATGCCGAACTGAAACCATCAATGAAACCTGACACCCCGATATTTACTAACGACGCCATTGTGCTGGGCATTCTGCTGGGTACACTTGCACTCATATTCTATTCAACTAAAGTAAAAACCTTCAGTAAATTCTATAAAGTTGTACCTCCTATTCTTCTTTGCTTTTTTATACCCGGCCTGTTGAGTTCGTTTAACGTGATTTCAGCGGCTGAGTCTCAGCTTGATGAAACCGCCTCAAGATTCCTGCTTCCGTGCTGCCTGGTGTTTTTTACATTGGGTATCGATTTCCAGTCCATTAAAAAGCTCGGCGGTAAAGCTCTTTTTGTTTTTCTGATTGGCGCGCTGGGCGTAATGGCAGGCGGGCCGCTAGGCTTAATGGTGGGCAAAGCAATAGACCCCGGCTTTTTAAACAGAAATGGTGAAGAAGTATGGCGCGGACTGGCCACTATTGCCGGTAGCTGGACAGGCGGCAACGCTAATCAACTGGCGCTAAAAGAGATATTTCAGCCTGCGCCCAATGTTTTTGCTCAAACCAGTGTAATAGACGTACTGTTTTCTGAGTTATGGCTGGGTCTGCTTCTTTACTTTGTTGGAAAAGCCACCATACTCGACAAAAAAATGAAAGCAGATGCCACAGTAATTGACGAAATAAGAATAAAAGTTGAAACTGACGGAATAAAACAAAAGAACCCCGATTTTCAGGATTTGACCATCCTTATGGCCGTGGGCTTTGGCATAACCGCTTTTTCACATTTACTTGCCGATAACATCGCTCCGTTTATTGAAACTCACTATCCTGCTTTAAAAGCGTACAGTCTGGCCTCAAAATCATTCTGGATAGTTACCATTGCTTCTTCTACCGGTTTGGTATTATCAACCACCAGAGCCCGCCAGCTGGAGGCACTGGGAGCCACCAAATTCGGCACCTTATTTTTGTATATACTCATTACAACTATCGGAATGCAATTGCATATTTTTGATGCTTTCAGCAATCCAACGCTGCTCATTGTCGGTCTGGTCTGGATACTCACCCATGCAGTGTTCACCTTAGTGGCAGCCAGGCTGGTAAGGGCGCCATTCTTTTTTACGGCTGTTGGGTCGCAGGCTAACGTGGGTGGTGTGGCGTCGGCCTCTGTGGTG
Organism: Emticicia sp. 21SJ11W-3; assembly: GCF_024138715.1. Taxonomy (GTDB): domain Bacteria; phylum Bacteroidota; class Bacteroidia; order Cytophagales; family Spirosomataceae; genus Emticicia; species Emticicia fluvialis. The sequence continues at coordinate 2,420,553 of NZ_CP092074.1, read as the reverse complement.
GCAGCGGCTTTTCACCCGTCGCTAGCTCCTATTGGTGTTTTATTGGCTATTCTGGGCAATGCCATCGGCACCTATTGCGGTTATATAACCGGGCTGATTATGCAATGGATAGCCAATTAATAAAACAAACAATAAAACCCGGGAAAATGTAGGTATGCTACATTTATCCGGGTTTTATTTTGCTGATACCCATACTATTCTAAAAACGATGCAGCTGCTTTATCTATCCAAACCTGGCCATTGGTATGTTTTTTAAAGACCGTGGCCGGCAGATTAATGTTGGGTTCCTGAGCGACTATTTCTCTCAGTATATCCGCCTTTCTCTCTCCGGTAGCTATCAGAATGGCTGTCTTTGCTTCCAAAAGGTGCTTTAAGCCAATAGTTATACCCTGCGACAAGTCGGTACTTTGCTGAAAGTATTTCTGCCCGGTGCTGATAGTAATATCCGCCAGTTTTGATACGTGGCTGTATAAATCAAAGCTGGTCCCCGGCTCGTTTAATCCAATATGCCCGTTCAGCCCTACTCCAACCAGTATAACATCTACTCCGCCTTTATCAAATATCAGCTGGTCTACCCTTTTGCATTCGCTTTGGAGGTCTTCCGTCATCGAATCAAAAAAAGTATATTGCGCTGTATTAATTCCTAAAGGTTTCAGTAGATTCTCTTCTACAATATACCTGCAACTGCCCTCGCTTGTGGCAGGTATGCCAACCCATTCGTCGAGGCCTATAAAGGTGGCTTGTGCAAAGTCTTCCGGTTGAGCCAGCTCAACAATTTTTTTATAGCTCTGCACTGGGGTGTCACCCGATGTGAGTATAAATGTGGCTGTGGGTTTTTCTTTTACTGTATTAATGATAAATTTCGCTGTATGCGTGGCTAATTCCTGAGAATCGTTGAATACTTCAATTTGCATAGAGAAGAGGTTTAATATTTTGGTTGAATGAATCTTAAGACAAGATACAAATGTATTTAAATTTGGCAGAATCAGCGTAAGCCACCTGTATGAATTAATACAACGGTACTATCTGGCCTGATTTCGGTTTTTAACAATTCATAAAACGCATAAAACATTTTGCCCGAGTAAACGTGTTCAATATCAAAACCATGTTTCTGCTGAAACCATTCTATAAAACTTTTCAATTCGGGTTTATTTTTAGCATAACCGCCCTGATGAAAATCATGAAAAAACCTGAAGTTCTTTTTATTCAGATTAACCTTGTTTTCAATCAGATTCAGTATCTCGGTTTCAAGATACTCGGCGTTTTTAAGTACACATACTCCCATTATTCTGGTTTGGTCTGTAACATTAATTAAACCGGCCATTGTTCCGCCAGACCCTATCGGGCAAAAAATATAATCGGGCGCATAGCCCAGCTGGCTTGTTATTTCCTGATACATTTCTGCTACCCCTGCCATTGCCAGTGCATTGCTGCCGCCTTCCGGCACTATGTATTCATCGTCTTTTCTATAAATACTCAGCAGATTTTCTTTTTCACGGTAGGCTTCTCTTGAGACAAACAGTAAATGCATACCGCATTGATGTGCGTACTGTAAGGTAATGCTTGAGTTTTCGTTCAGTTCGTCGCCTCTTATTATTCCTCTGGTTTCAAAACCCAGATACTTGCCAGCCGCAGCCATTGCATATAAATGATTAGAATGCGCCCCGCCAAAGGTTATCAGCTTGCTATAACCCTTACTTTTTGCCTGCAGCAAATTATACTTTAGCTTGCGCCATTTGTTGCCCGAAATCTGCGCATGTATTAAATCATCTCTTTTTACATAAACTTTCAGCGCTTTTTCATCAAAGGCGGTGTCGGTCAAAGGCGCTAATGGAGAGGGCAGATTTAGTATTTTTTCAAAATCAAACATATCTTTGCACAAAAAACAGGATTAGCTCCAAAATTAATCAGAATGTCTGAAATACAAGATAATATAGATAACGACGACGAGGAAGAACTTTATGAACACCAGCGGATTGTGGTGGATAAAGGCCAGGCTTTGATGCGCCTTGATAAATACCTGCCGCATTTTTCAAAGAATATTTCGCGCAACCGCATCCAGAACGCCATTGATGCCGAAACCATTAAGGTAAACGGTCAATCGGCCAAGGCAAGCTATAAGGTTAAACCGTTTGATGTTATCACCTATTCTTTGCCTAAGCCTCCACGCAATACCGAGCTGATACCTGAGGATATCCCACTCAATATTGTTTATGAAGACGACGACATCCTGATTATCAACAAACCTGCAGGTATGGTGGTACACCCTGCCTTTGGCAACTGGACAGGCACGCTGGTAAACGGTTTAATTTATTACCTGCAAAACCTGCCTACCCATCGCAACGGCGAAATCCGCCCCGGTCTGGTGCATCGCATTGATAAAGATACATCCGGCTTACTTGTTATTGCCAAGAACGATTATGCCATGACCTACCTGGCCAATCAGTTTTTTGAGCATTCAATTGAAAGAACATACTATGCTTTGGTTTGGGGTGTACCGAAAGAAGAAACCGGTACAATTCATAATTATATTGGCCGCAGCCTTAGAAACCGCAAAGTATCTGATGTGTATCCGGATGGCGATTACGGCAAAGAAGCCATTACGCATTACAAAATCCTGAAAGACTTGCGTTATGTGTCGCTGGTGCAATGTAACCTTGAAACAGGCCGTACACACCAGATACGCATACACATGAAACACCTGGGGCATCCTTTGTTTAATGATGCCGAGTATGGTGGCGATAAAATTCTGAGGGGCCAGGTATTTAATAAATATAAGCAATTTGTAGAAAACTGCTTTGAATTAATGCCACGGCAGGCGCTCCATGCCAAAACACTGGGTTTTATACATCCTCGCACCAAGCAATGGATGCAGTTTGATACCGAACTACCACAAGACTTTATGAATGTGCTTGCCAAATGGGAGAATTACGTTACTGAATAGAAGCGCCTACTGCTAACCATTAAACAACCTATTAATGAAAATAAAGATTAGAAAAATAAGAAAAGAGGATGTACCACAGGTTTTTGATCTGGTATATGAACTAGCCGTTTATGAAAAAGCGCCGGAACAGGTTACCAACACGGTAGAAATGATGCTGAAAGATGGCTTCGGAAAAAACAAAATATTTGGTTGTTTTGTGGCCGAGGTTGATGGTAAAATACAAGGAATATCTATATATTATTTCCGTTACTCTACATGGAAAGGCAAACGGCTGTATCTGGAAGACATAGTGGTTACCGAGGCTATGCGTGGTAACGGGCTGGGCAAACAATTGTTTGACAAAACAATTGAAGAGGCCCACAAAACCAATTGTACGGGTATTATGTGGCAGGTGCTGGACTGGAACGAGCCGGCCATTAACTTTTACAGAAAGAATTTTCCGACCAGATTTGATGGTGAGTGGATTAACTGCCATATCGATTTCTGACATCTAACTTATACTTCTGGCTGCCGTGTACTTGCTGTTTTCCGGCAGCCTTCTTTTCTTCATCATTGCCTGGTTTGCTTCATTTTCAGGCATTTTATACACATGCCTCTTCTTCAGTGCTGGCTTTAGGCTTAATTCTAAACAATCTCACTTACAAAATAGCTGTGAGCTTCGCCGTCTGGCCATTGCAAAAGTTGCCGATTTTCCTCGTCCGGCTGCTCATCGTGTGGAATTACAACCCCAAACCAGCTTCAAAAAACCGGTTTTTTTGTAGGTATAGCTTTTTTGATTGAAGAAGCATTAAATCTGCAACCATGAAAATACCAGACAAAAACAATCAAAACGAACCAATCGACAAAGACGTTGAAGAACAGGTACACGAAGAGAAAAATCTCAATCTAAAGAAAATGTTACTTTGGGTTGTAGGGCTAGTGCTGTTTTTTTTAATAATAGCCTGGATTGGCGGGTTTATTACAGTTGGGGGTCCTGATAAAGGTGGAAGATTCGGTTCACTTAGTCCACAGGATTCATCTGCAGTAGTAAAAAGCGACACCGTTAAGGCTGAATAATTTTTTTTATCATTAAAACACAAAGACTATGAAAACTGAAAGAGAAGAGTTAAAAGATAAAGTAAAAGATACCGCTGAAAATCTGAAAGATAAAGCTGCAAACGCTTATGAGGATTCAAAGGAGAAATTGGAAGACACCAGCGAAAACGCTAAGGAAAAGTGGTCTGAAACCAAAGAAAACGTAAAAGACAAGTGGTCGGAAACCAAACAGGAGGCCTCTGAGGCCTGGGAAAAAACAAAAGAAAAAGCTGATGATTTAGGCGATAAAGTGTCTGACAAAGCCAAAGAAGCGAAAGATAAAGTTAAAAGCTGGCTTAGTTAATCATATTAATCGTGGATTCTATAGTGGTTGTGAAAGTCAAACAGGGGTATAGTTTTTGTTATACCCCTTGTTTTAATTTTTCAGCGATGTTTTATAAAAATTCGTAATTGCACAATTAAAAGTCATTTATAAATCTTATAATAGATTTATAATAGCTACTTAAATTCACACAATATATAAAATCGCTTACTGAATTCGCACAAAAAAAATAAATCCAAATCTGCACAATTATACTTTAAATGGGTAATTAAGCCCAAAAAAGCGGGGTTTTCTTTTGAAAACCCCGCTTTTTTTATGTTCAACCATCAGTCATTAAAAGGCTCATTTGTATATAATTACTAAGTTATTATTGCAATGACGGGCACTGATAAAATACCATTTTTATCTTATCGCGTAAACTTGAAGATTTCGTGTCCTTCATGCTTTTTACCTAACATTTTGTCTTTAATCATCTCTGCTGCTATCTGGCTGAACACAATACCGTTGCCACCAAAACCAAGCGCATAGTAAGTATTTGGTTGCCCGGCAATAGTACCAATATACGGAAGCCCGTCTTTGGTTTCGGCAAAGGTGCCAGACCAGCAAAAGTCAGTTCTGAAATCAATATCCGGAAACTTTTTCATAAAGGCCTCTTTCAAAAGCTTGCCTTTTTTTGTTGTCATCCTGTCTCTTTTTTCCGGATTATAAAAAGGTTCATCTTTTCCGCCTACCAATATCCGGCCGTCATCTGTAGTTCTGATATACAAATACGGGCGGGCCGTTTCCCAAATTAGACAGTTCTCATGCCATAGGGTTGGGTTTTCAATTGGCTCGCTCACAATGGCAAAAGAAGAGTTAAAATCCACTACTTTTTTGGGTACATAAGCCTGCGACTCATACCCACAGGCAATTATCAGTGTTTTAGCCTTTACGGTTTCACCGTAGTTGGTTTTCAGTTCTACTCCTGCCTTGCTTTGGTTTATTTCTACAACCTCTGTGTTATCAAAAACCCCGAGCCCGTTTTTAATTGATTGATTGAGTAGCTCATGTGTAAAACTGTACGCGTCTATTTGCGCACCGGCTGCCGACATCAGGCCGGCTGGCGCCTCAAATGGGAAAAGTGCCTTTATATCGTCTCGTTCAAGTATATCCAGTTCAATGCCTATCTCTTTTCTTAACGCATACTCAGACCTGATTTCCTCTGCATCTTTTTCTTTTGAAGCATAGTAAAAACTTTTTTTATAACTAAAACCTACGTCTGCTTTAAAAGACTTCGTAATTGCATGAATTTTATCAATGGCTTCAATACACATCAGGTAGCTTTGCTCTGCTTTCTTTTTTCCAACAAGCCGGCTCAGCTCGCCCAAAGGCGTATCAATTTCGTATTGTAACAAACAGGTGCTGGCGCAGGTACTACCCATACCAATTTTTCGTTTGTCGAGCATGATTGAAGAAATGCCTGCTTTGGTGAGATGATAGGCAATTAAAGCGCCGGTAATACCTCCGCCCAGAATGGCCACGTCAATAGTACACGATTGTTTTAAGGAAGGATATGAGCGTACGATGCCGTTCTTCATCAGCCAGAACGGCGATTCAGTTCTAAGATCCATGCAGTTATTCAGTAATTGTGTGGTTGTGTAATTTGTGCTTATCAATAGATAAAAGCCAGATCAAATGCCTCTTGTGTTGATTCAAACGATTTTCTCAGATTTGAAACATGCACATCAAGAACGCTTTTTACTTCAGGCCATGATAACAGTTGAAGTACGCTAAGAGCCGAAGCATAGGCTTTTTCTGCAAATTTATCACCCAACTGGCATGAAACCGCCACTGTACGCGGGTTTGTAGACGATGCAGCCATTGTGTAATAAAACTGCGATTGATGCAGTTTGTCTTCTTCCAGCTTACGTAGGTTACTTTCAGGCTCGTTTACAATTTCAAGCGAGCGGTCAATAAACTCACTAAGAGATTTGCTCTCGTTTATTTTGACCTCGAAGTACTTTTTTGAACTTCCGTTCTTAGTCATATCCACAGCTTTCTGATACCCCTTGGCTCTCACAGTATTAATTTCCCGGAGTTGTTTCAGGCTTCTCAATGCTTCTTCATTTAGCTTGTTCATGGGAATAAATGTTTTTTATCTTTGGCTTTAACTTTCTGTGAAATTGGGAATAAATTCTAATCCGAAGAAAGAAAAAAGTCATACCACAGTATGATTTTAAGCATAATCATAAAACCGGAGAATTAAATTACCCGACATACTGTTGATTTCTCTCCTCACCGATTGCTTCTGTGACTTAAATCCGCATTTAATAGCGCTGGAACGCGTTTTTTAATTCAAATACCGCTGAACCAAACGACTTTAATACGATGAATAATATGGAGACAAAAACCCGCCAGGATATACGTGAGATGGTGAAAGATATTAAGTTTGCCATGCTATGTACGAATGATGATAATGGGCATATCAGAAGCAGACCCATGGCAACGCAAGGTATGGATGAAGAGGGAAATATCTGGTTTCTGACCGCAAAAGACTCGGGTAAAATTGATGAAATAAAGTCAAATGCCCATGTGTGTGTCTGTTATTCATCGCCTTCTGATAATACTTATGTGTGTATTATGGGTGAAGCTGAGCAGGTAGACGACCAAAAGAAAATTGATGAGTTCTGGACACCCTTTGCCAAAGCATGGTTTCCGGAAGGAAAGGATGACCCGAATCTAACCCTGATAAGGGTAATGGCTCATGAAGCCGAGTATTGGGATAGCGCATCAAACAAAATAATTGTGGGCATTAAAATGTTAAGCAGTATCGTAACCGGAAAAGAATATACTGATGAAAGTGCTTATGGCACAGTGAAGTTTTAAGTAAGAATGCAAAAGTCCCGGTAGAGTTTTTCCTGCCGGGACTTTATTTTGTCATTATTTCACTTTATCTCTTCTTTCTTTCAATTCTCTCCAGGTGGTCATTATTATGCCGTTATCCTGTATGTACTTCTTAAGCGCAGGATCAAGCATGGCCAGTAAATCTCCTCTGCGGTTATTGCCGGAGTCTGAAATGTGTTCAAAAACCTCGGTTGTGGCCGTACAATGCATAATAACCATCGTTACACCCGGTTGAAGGTCTTTAAACGACTCAATGTATTTCTGGGTTTTGTATTTCTGCAATACTTCGTCGCTTACTTTCTGATTCTTGTACTGATTCCACTCATAACTAACGTTGTGTAAATCGTCAAGCACGGGTAGCCCGGCATCCCATAATTTTTTACCTATTGCCTGTGCCTGCCCAAGTTGAAGGCCCAGGTTTCCGATTTCTTTTCTTATCATGTAATCGTGCCCTCCCGGAAACATCACCGGTATTTTTTGTTCCATACCTATTTTCAGGTAACGCTCCAGAAAATCAGGTCTGGCAAAGAGTGTACCCATGTGCGAGTCCATGTGTGTGGGTTCAAAACCCATTGTCCGGGCTCTGTCCAGCTGGCTTCTGATTTCCTTTTCAATATCATCGGCCGATGCATGCGTAGCTGTACTTTGTACATTGCGCCACATTGCGCCTTCTTCATCTACCAGATTCGGTACGGCAGCTTTACCGGCCAATGGTGCCCAGCGGTAGTCTTTCCATTCTGAGGTGAGTGTCAGGTGTAACCCGGCATCTGTTTTAGGATGTTGCTTCATATAATGTACAAAGCCTGGTACCCAGGGGCAAGGCATCATTACACTCAGCGAATTAGCCACTCCTTCTTCCATAGCTTTGATAGCGCCGATGTTTGAGTCGTACGACATCCCTACGTCATCAACATGCATAATAATTACTTTGGCTCCTTTGGGGTAACCCAGTCTTTCTGCATAGGTAGGATTCTGAGCATTTACCTGCAAAGCTATTGAAAGCCCTGCAATAATAGAGAAAACGGTTTTCATTCAGTTAAATTTGTGAATAAGCGGTTGGTTCTAAAAAAACTCTTATAATACGAGACACCGTATTGGCGTATTCGGGCATTGGCGCTACCCGTTTCCAGTCTGCATCGGCGCTGAAAGCTTTCCAGCTGGCGTCTCTGTCTTCCATGTTTTTAAACGTAAGCATATAGGTGATACAAGGCTGGTGGTCTCCGGCTATAACTTCTCCGAAAAAAACCGGATTCAATTTCGTGTTGTAGAAAATCTTTATTTCTTCATCATTAAACATCTTTATCTTCCGGCGTGAAGCATCTTCCGAAAAACTTTCGTAGGTTCTTAATTCAAAGAATCTTTGCTCGGCTTTGGGTTTTATCATTTGCGGAAGGCCGTCAAAAGCCAGTAGCAGAGAAGAGGTAAATCTGGTATAAGGAGCTTTTTCAGGCAGAAGCGCATTATATTCGGCACTTGCCTCCATAAACTTAATATCTGATTTTAACTGTGCATTGATGCTGCCGTATTGTTCAATAGATGCATAAGGGATAATGACATAAATTTTAGCCGGCTCAGATTTACCGGTTTCCTTAAACACGCCTACGTTTTTTACACCTAATCTGTTTAGCGCTCGAATCAGGGCATTTTTTAAATAGTTTTCAAAATTTGCCGCCGGAGAGCCGAAACGCATTTCGTACTCTCTTATTTCGTAAATTTCTTTCTTGCCTGCGTTCTGGGCAAAGCTCGAAAGGCAAAACACGTTCAATAGAAGACTAAAAAAGGTTATTTTCATAGAAGATTTAAATAGATTATAAATTAGTTGAATTAAGCTATTCTTTAAAGTTACGATTTCTCTTATTATTAAACTCTAAAGTCATCAAACGCTTTTTTTACTGCTTCATATAATTTAACTGCTTCACTACGAGCTATATTAGCGTCAAATGTTTTGCCTAGCCACTCATAAATTGTATTATTTGTCAATACACCTACCTGTAATTGTGTCCTATCTATTTTTTTTAAATTCCCTTTATTGATTGCATATTCATCTATATGCTCTTGGACATCACGCATATCTTTTAGCATATATAATGCTTTATCAAAAGACGAAATGGCTTCTTTAATTTTGGTAGACACATCAGTAATATTCGTAGCAATAATTGCCGCCCTTCTAAGTCGTATAAGTGCCACTATCATAAAATGTAAATCAGCAAACTGACGATATAAAAAAACTCTATCCTCAGGCTCTTCAGAGTTTAAACGTCTAAGTTGTAAATCAATAGTAAACATTGCAATATTGCAGAGACTAACTGCCCTTTCAAGATTTGTTATATCGGATGGCGAATCTCTACCTTTTAATTTATTTATTTTTTGCTCCATTGATGTTAGTAGAATTGAAAAGTTAATTACATATTAAAGGCTTCCAAAACTCTTTTCACCAATCCATCCATGGCATTGGTGCTTATCCAGCGGGTTACCATTACCAGCTCGTGGTCAGGGTCTACATAAACCATGTTGGTACCGTTACCCAGATGATAAAACGCATTGGCAGCGGCACTTGGTAATAACTTTTTATCGGTGTTCAGAAACCAGTTCATATAGCCATAAGTTGGTTCGGCCGTGGTTGGAGTCAATGCCTGTTTTACCCAGTTTTCAGATAACAACTGCTGGCCGTTCCATTTGCCTCTATGCAATGTCAAAAGGCCAAAGCGGGCCATATCATAGGCATTAATAAACATTCCGCCTCCCCAATGCCCTCCACCACTTACCGATTGCACGGCTTGTCCGTCCAAAACTACCCACGAATTTCGGTAGCCGGTCCATCGCCAGGTATTTGATGCCCCAATTTTATCCATTATCTGTTCTTTCAGCACCTGCGGCAATGGTTTGCGCCATACACTCAGCGCCGCCAGCGAAAGCACATTTACCCGTACATCATTATATTCATAAACCGAGCCTGGCTTGTGTCTGGGTCTGCCCTGCCATAGCGCTGCATCTTTATCTGGCCGGTCTGCCCAGTCGGGTTTTCCCCAAAGCGTTCCTTCCCAATCGCTGGTTTGTCTTAAAAGGGCATCCCAGGTAATGGTTTTGTTATGAGGGGTATCAAACAGGTTTATTAATTCAGGCTTACCAAAATCATCTGCCGGGCGGCTTACAGGTTGTCCATAAGTTTCAATAGGTGGCACATAAGGGGCTACCGTGTCATTTACATTTTTTATCAATCCCTTGTCAACGGCCAGCCCAACCACTGTTGAAAGAAAACTCTTGGTTACGCTGTGGGTCATGTCGCATCTGTCAGGCTCGCCCCACTGGGCAATTATATACCCTTTGTAGATAATAAGCCCGGTGGGTGCACCCCTTTCGGCAAATGGACCAATAGCAAAGCCGAATGGTTCTTTACCAAAGCTCTGGTAATGCGACACCTCCATATTTCGCGGATTCTTTGACTCATTCGCTACGGCAAAGTTGATGGCATCTGCCAGTTTTGCTCCGTTCAGGCCCAGTTCTGCAGGCTTTTTTTGCAGCCAGTTATTGTAAGCAGGAAAATATGCATCTGTGGTTTTTTTCTGGGCGTATGATTGAGCCCAGACTAAAGCTACCAGACATAATAAACGGTATTTCATAACACTACTTTTGTTTAAGTTTGTTGTTTTTAAAGTGTACACTTGCAGCACTTACTTCTGTATCTGCATTAATGTATCGGGCATTTTTTGCAATCTCAAAGTAATTATTGTACAACTTTACAACATTAAAATAAGAACCCGACAAACGAACGCCACAGGGTTTTCCGTTCTTAACGCCTTTTGCCTCCACAAAGCATTTATTACCACTTATAATGCTATTGTTTACACTGTTTTGGGCATTTTGCCCCCATAAGGTAATACTGCCGTAATTGTTTTTCAGACCATCATTACGGCTTACATTATTGATAATTTTATTACGGCTGAATTTGAGCGGGCAATCAAATTGAGCCAGCAGATATCCTGCACCTTCGTTATCGTGGGAGTAGCAATTTCTGATAACACAATCTGACGCCCCACCGTCAATATCAAAACCTCCCCCATCTTTGGTCATTCCGGCATGGTTATGATGAGACTCGCAATTCTGAATAATGCCATTTTTGCAAGCCCATAGCCAAATGCCCACAGGCCCGCCGTCGGTGCATCTGTTATCTGCCCCATTTTCGTATGCTTCACATTGCTCTATCAATAGGCCATCAATGCCGGCCATTACAATGCCATTGCCTGAATGATTGTTTGTTTTGCTTAAAATGCCTTTGTTATGATATGCCTTGTTATGTGCCAGATAGAAGTTTTTGTGCGGAATTGCCGGATATTTACCTAATGATGCCATACCTGCTTCACCGTTTTCATGAACAATGGTATGTGTTATTTTTACATTTCTATAGCCGGTGGAATCGCTTTTGTCGCCTATAATCAGGAGGCCATACTTATGAAACCCTTTTACCTCGCAACCATCAATTTCAATAGAACTTAACCATTTTGATGCGTAACCGTTGTAAAATTCAATGCCATTCTGCTTGTTTTTATCTACACCGTTTCCGACAAAAACCAGATTTTCAAGCCTGATACCCTGAGTATTATGAGCAAAAAATCCACCGTTAACTCCGGCATTAATAATCGCCTTTTTACCACCATAACTGCCAATTATCATTAAACTTCCGGCATTGCCACCATCAAGGCTATCCAGTTGTAAGGTTCCATTAAATACCTTTCCGCCTTCAAATAATAAGCTGTCTGCTGGCTTAAATATGGTTTCGTTTACTCTTGCTATACTTTTCCAGGCTGTTTTTATACTTAGCCCGTCGTTTGCATCATTCCCGGTATCACTTACATAATAGGTTTTTGAGCCAGACTGCTGCCCTGCAAACATAAACCACCAGATAAAGTATAACCACAGCATCATTATTGTTTTGTTTTATTTATGTTCCTGCTCATAGTGCTTGCTGAGTATATCTTCTCCAAAATCATTGGTCAGGTCACGCGTTACGGTATGTATATGGTTTCCACCGTTTTGGGTGTTATCATATTCAATCAGAATTACCTCATTCTGAATCCGGTAATAATGCCCGTTAGATTCTCCATACTTTCTACCACCGGCCCAAACAAACCTTAACTTGTTTAATCCGGCCTTTTCTATTTTATGCATTAGTTCGTTCGAAAAACCCAGAGGGTAGTTCTTTATATAAACACTTAGCAGCCGCAATAACAGCTTTTGCTGACTATCGTTCATTTCAGCAAAGGTAATGCCTTCATCAGCCAGCGCACCTATTTTGCGTTTATTGCTGGTTATGATGTCGCTAGGGGCGATATCTGATACAATTGCTTTTTTTATTTGTTCGGCAGAAAATGAATTGAGTAGTTCAAAAGCATCATTAGCTTCATCTTTAAGAATCTGGTAGCCTTTTTTTTCACCGGTTGGCACAATGCCGGGGTTACTGCCGAAAAACAAAGGGGTAGCTGATGCCAGTTTTCCGGAGGCTGAGGAGAAATTAAGCGACAAATGATGCCCTTCCAAACGCCATCCCCAGGGCTTGTTTTCATTGGGTGTTCCGAAAATAGTAAAATAATACTTTACCGGGCTTCGGTAATCACTTTCAGGTGGCGCCTTCTCCAGCTCTTTCAGTATAATCTCCAGTTGCATAATTGCTATGGCTTTCTCCTGTCCCTGCTGGCTTAAAGTTGCTTTCAGTAAATTCATGGCTGCTGCTTTCTGTGGGTCGGTCATTTCTCTCAGCATAAGTCCGTTTCGGGCTTTTGGTACAAAATACCAATTGAAACGTTCTTCTGAATCGTAAGCATAACTGATTTTTTCAAGCTGGGTTTTGTCTAGCAATTGCAGGAAAGCAGAAGCCGCTTTAACAATGGGTTTGTTGTTGGTACCCGACTGGGAGCGTATGGCAAAGCAATATACGCATACCATACAAAAAGTAAGTAACGCTTTCATAGTAAGAGGCCTGGTTGAATATTATTACCAAGTAAGCGTTAATAGTTATAAAAAACAAATTAATTTGCGTAGCCTAAAATGCAACTTACCATGAGCACCGTAGAGTCAATTGGATTATACTTAGCCGCTGCAATTTATATTTTTGCAGGCATTATGCACTTTACTAACGAGAGGTTTTACATTAAAGCCATGCCACCTTACATACCATATCATAAGGCAATGGTGCAGTTAAGCGGCATGGCTGAGATTGTCTTAGGTGCAGGCTTGTTGTTACCGGCCACAAGAACTTACGCTGCCTGGGGTATAATTGTACTTTTAATTGCGGTGTTTCCTGCAAACGTTTATATGGCAACATCGGGTAAATTTCACCGCATGCCACAACTTTTGCTATGGCTGCGCCTGCCTCTACAATTCTTACTTATAGGATGGGCATATTTATATACCTGATATATCTTACTTTAAACAACTATATAAAGGCTTATAAAAGTGGGCCTTATATGTTTAGTAAAACGATTCTAAACTGACATTTCGCCACAAATATCACGTTCCAGATTGAATTTTACCCGCTCGGGCGACTCCTCCTTTCCAAAAAGATACATCATTTTAGTTATGGCTGCTTCGGTAGTTATATCAGAGCCGCTCACCACGCCAATTTCCTGCAATTGCCTGCTTGTCTGGTATGTACCCTGCAACACCCGCCCGCCATCACATTGCGACACATTGAAAATCACTATCCCGGCATCAATCGCCTCTTTCAATTCTTCCAGAAACCAGCTTTCTGATGGTGCATTGCCGGCGCCGTAAGTTTCCATTACAACGCCTTTTAGGCCGGTGGTTTTAAAAAGATTATGCATCAGATTACGATGCAAACCCGGAAAAAGCTTCAATATCATTACATTTTCATCCAGCTTTTCGTGGAGTATCAATGGTAAATCGGTTCGATACGGGCGTATGAACGGAAAATTGTAGTCAATTGTAACCCCCACTTCGGCCAGAAAAGGGTAGTTATCAGACCTGAAGGCGTTAAACTGGCTGCTTTCTTTCTTTTTGGCGCGGCTACCCCTTAGCAGGTAAGAATTAAAATATATGGCCACTTCAGGTACTACCGGGCGGCCGTTAATTTGTGCCGATGCAATTTCAAGGGCCGTAATCAGATTCTCACGGGCGTCGGTTCTTGCTACGCCAATGGGCAACTGCGCACCTGTCAGTATCACAGGTTTGCTCAGGTTTTCAAGCAGATAACTCAGCGCAGAGGCCGTGTAGGCCATTGTATCAGTTCCGTGCAGAATCACAAAGGCATCATAATCCTGAAAATTATCATACACAATGCGGGCCATTTCTACCCAATCTGCCGGCTGCATGTTAGACGAATCAATGGGTTTATCAAGCGTCAAAGTGGTTAGTTCGCACTCAAGCCTATGTAGCTCTGGCACGTTGGTTAAAATCTCACTAAAAACAAAAGGTACTAAACTTTTACTTTTAGAGTCATATACCATGCCCAGTGTTCCGCCTGTGTAAATCATTAAAACAGAGGTGGCACGATTATTTTTAGTTGATGAAGTGTTGATTTTTGAGGTCTTATATCGCATTGAAAAAAAAATTTTGGGCAAAAATGAAAGTTACCTTTTCAGGCCAAAAGCTGTTTTTTTTAATTTATGAAAGCGAAATTACTTAAATCGATACAAGATTTTGATAAAATCTTAATTTTTTGAGTATTACTACTCAAAATTAAACCTGATTTGGGCAATTTTAGAATTTATAAATTATACTATTCCAAGATTTTTTTTCACTTTTCGTGAATTTAATTTGAATTATTACGTTATATTTGAAAAGCAACAAACTAGAACACAATAAAAAAGACGGTATTATGCGTGTGCAACCAACATTAAGAATCATAACAGACGAGGTAGCAATTATTGATTGCCTTGTAGATAACGGCGAGATGTTCAGGAAGTTTGATACAGACAAAACTGCGGCATTTCTGGTAGGAGAAGATTTTCATTTAGTTTTATATTTAGCAGACAGCGCCGCCGAAAACCGGTTTGTGATGTATATCGTTGACGATTTCTCGGTAAACGAAGAGTGCATGGCGTATGTACTGAAATACCTGGAAGAACAGATACAACAAAACCACAGGGTTTATACAATGAAACAGGCCCGCAATAAAGTGTTGGATATATTTTATATGACCGATACTTTCAGAGCCTTGTTTGGCAAGAAAAGTGTTCAGGAAGAAGACGAATATCATCATTGATTATTCGATTTCGTCAAGAAACATTCTGTAAGCTCGGTTTAGCTCATCATAAGCCTTTTTATTTTGCTTCTGGTGAGCTATTTCTATACCTTTTTTATACACTTCATCAGCTTTTTCAAATTCTTCCAGCTCAAAATACAAAGCGGCTGCGTGGTAATACGTTGGCACGTAATCAGGATGCTCTGCCAGTAATTTCTCAAGATACCCCAGCGCTTTGCCCGGGTTGGTATTCATATACTCCATAGCCACGCTGTAAATATTAAAGGGCTCATTGGGCTCTTCTTCCAGATACTTCAACAAAATTTTTAATCGTTCCTCTTGCATACTATTGTTCTTTAATTTAGCTTTGTAATGTTATGCACGCATAACAATTTATTGTCGGTACACCTCCTCAAAAGGCAAAAATAGGCAATAAATATTGTTCAATATTATAAATACAATGCTTTTTAGAAAACCCCTGAAAGCATCTATTCTATAATTATCTCCCTTTAGGGGTAAGGGGCAAAAAACTATGAAAATACTAGTCTGCATTTCGAATGTGCCTGATACAACTTCAAAAATCAGTTTTACTGACGGCGACACCAAGTTGAACAAGGCAGGAGTACAATACATCATCGGACCCTACGATGATTACGCACTGGCAAGAGCCGTAGAATTAAAAGAAAAATCGGGCGCAAGTATAACCGTACTGAATGTTGGTGAAGCAGATGCCGAGCCACAAATACGGAAAGCGTTGGCTATTGGTGCTGATGATGCCATCAGGGTTGATGCCGACCCTACCGACTCTTATTTTGTAGCTGAGCAAATAGCGGCAGTAGCTAAAGAAGGCAGTTATGACCTGATATTGATGGGCCGCGAAACCAGTGACTATAACTCGGGTGTGGTACACGGTATTGTAGGCGAAATACTGGGCATCCCGTCGTTCTCGCCGGTTATGCAATTAGATATAGAAGCCGGCACCGCAAAAATGACCCGTGAGATAGAAGGCGGAAAAGAAAAACTGGAAGCCCCCCTACCACTTGTTTTGGGCTGTCAGGAACCCATAGCCGAATGGAAAATACCTAACATGAGAGGTATTATGACAGCCCGTACCAAACCGTTGAAAGTGATTCCGGCTTCGGGCGAGGCGCTTACCTCTACAGATAAATACAGCTTGCCACCGGCCAAAGGAGCATGCAAGATGATACCTGCCGATGAAGCAGAAAAATTAATTGAGCTGCTTCATAAAGAAGCCAAAGTGCTTTAATACATTATTCAATTCAGAAAAGACTTTATAATATGGCTATATTAGTTTTTGCAGAGATTGCCGATGGCGCAATCAAAAAATCATCGCTTGAGGCTATTTATTATGGCGCTCAGGTGGCCGAAAAATCAGTCACAGCCGTTACAGCTTTGGTTATTGGCAAGGCAGATGCCAGCGCGCTGGCCATTGCAGGCCATTATGGCGCTGCCAAAGTTTTGCATGCCAACGACCCAAAACTGGAAACCGCCAACAGCATGGCCTATGCCAAAGTATTGGTAGAAGCCGTGCAGTCAATAGGCGCTAAGGTAATAATTACGGCGAAGTCTTCTCTTGCCGACGCCGTAACAGCACGCGCTGCAGGTACGTTAAAAGCCGCAGTAGTAGGAAACGTAGTAGAACTACCAGATTTATCAGGTGGTTTTAAAGTAAAACGCAGCATTTTTACGGGTAAGGCATTTGCCGATGTAAACTTAACCAGCGATATTAAGGTTTTGGCAATCAAGAAAAACGTGGTAAATCCGGTAGAAGGTACAACAGCCGCAACGGTTGAAACCTTCTCTCCTGCTTTAGCTGATAATCTATTTACTGCCAAAGTAACAGAAACCATCAAGGCGTCAGGCACTGTGTCATTACCGGAGGCAGACCTAGTGGTATCAGGTGGCAGAGGCATGAAAGGCCCTGAACACTGGCAACCATTGCTAGACCTGGCCGAAGCGCTGGGTGCAGCAACGGCCTGCTCAAAGCCTGTTTCTGACCTTGACTGGAGACCACACCACGAACACGTTGGACAAACAGGTGTGAAAGTTTCGCCGAATTTGTATATTGCCTGCGGTATTTCAGGGGCTATTCAGCACCTGGCCGGGGTTAATTCATCTAAAGTAATAGTGGTTATTAATAAAGACCCCGAGGCTCCGTTCTTCAAAGCAGCCGACTACGGTATTGTAGGCGATGTGTTTGATGTATTGCCTAAACTCACCAAAGCGGTTAAAGATTTGAACTAAAAAACTGATTATACTTAGCAAAGCCTCTGAAAGCCGATTTCAGAGGCTTTTTGTTTTTGTGCATAGCCTGGTTATAGCAAAATAAGGAAACCAAAACGACAGAATGAAAGTTTACCAGATATAAGGATACACTGCTTCTTAATTTTTATGGTTGAAGTGAATGGGCAATTTAAGAAATCCTTATATTTGCAACGTGGAAAAAATAAAACTAGAAATACTTGGCCTTTCTCCAAGCCAATCACAAACCGGCTCATTTGCGCTGGTGTTGGCAGAGGAATTTGGTAATCGCCGATTACCGATTATTATCGGAATGTTTGAAGCCCAAGCCATTGCGATTGAAATGGAGCGTATAACGCCTAATCGACCAATGACGCACGACCTCTTCAAGTCATTTGCCCGTGCATTTGACTTTACAGTTGAAGAAATTCTTATTTCTGATTTAAAGGAGGGTATATTCTATGCCAAAATTATTTGTACTGATGGCATACGCCAGAAATCAATAGACGCCCGGCCGTCAGATGCGGTCGCTATTGGTTTGCGTTTTCAGGTACCTATTTATACAACCGACCAGATTCTTTCAGATGCAGGTATAACCGCACAAGATGCCACAACCGCCGATGAACCTCAGGAACTGGTATCTTCTTCTTCCCGCCCGCAGAGAGTTAAGAAAGATTCTCTTAAAGACCTTAATCTGGAAGAACTGCACAACCTGCTTAATCAGGCGCTTGCAAATGAAGAATACGAAAAAGCCGCTAAAATAAGAGACGAAATCAGCAAGCGCAATTAAGCTGTTTTCAGAATTTATATGCAATAAGCTATTTGATATCAGTCAGATAGCTTATTTTTTTTGCCCAGGGGTTCAATTCGCACATCAATTTTAATAAAAAATTAATTTATATTAAAAAAGGCGTTAAAACATTACATAGTTTTTTTAGATTTGGATATAATGATGTTTTGTCTTGCTGTAGTCTGATTCTTTATTCATTTAAACCTATTATTTATTATGTTCTCCTACCTGAAAAGAAAATTTGAAAAACACAAAATAAAAACAACTTTTAAGGAATACGGCCATAAAGTTGACGAATATGATTTACCTCAGTTTGGTAAAGTAAACTTTGCCAAATGGGAAAACCCACTTGAAGCCGAAAAGCATATTACACAAAGCCAGGTAGATTTTTACAATGCTTTTCTAAAAAAGGGAGACTTTGTGATTGATATCGGTGCCCACATCGGCGATTCTACATTACCAATGGCATTGGCGGTTGGCAAAGAAGGCACTGTACTGGGTTTTGACCCAAACCCATACATTTACAAGATACTTGAAAAAAACGCCTCTCTCAATAAAGAACTTACCAACATTATTCCGCTGCAACTGGCTATTGCAACCCATGAAGGCGATTTTTTTACAGTTCGTCAGAGGCAACCCATAATAATGGCGGCATAGCCGAAACACAGCAGAACAGGCACGGAAAATACGGATTGAATGAAAAAGTAAAAGGGGTGAATCTGGAGCGTTTCCTGAACGAAAACTACCCGGAAGAACTAAAGAACTTTTCACTCATTAAAATTGATACCGAAGGCTATGATATAGAAATCATCAGGTCTATTGCCTCTTTATTGAAAAAACATAAACCTAATCTTATTTTTGAGTGTTTCCCGAAGTTATCAAAGGCAGAAAGGCAAAGTCTTTATGACCTGGTGGCCGATATGGGCTACCATTTAACCTATGTTGAAGCATTTGATGCCAAAGCTAAAAAAAAGGCGATAAAACGCGAAAATATGAGCGATTGGAAACATTTTGACATTTGGGCTGTTCCTGTAAAATAAGCCCTGGTGCAGTCAGGGTTGTGGAATTGTAAGTTTTTATTTTTAACTTACGCATTCAAAAACCCTGACTAAACAATATAAACCGATAATGATTCGAATACTGCGTAACTTTTTACCAATCCCCAACAAAGACCCTAATCTGTTTTTTAGGCTTGTTTCTTACATTGATATTCTGGGTATTTTTGAGCGTGATCCTTTCGGCAATTGGCTTATTTTAAAACGTATTATCATTCTTGTGGCTGGTTTCCCCACTTACTGGCGTATAGCAGTGGCTAATCAGTTAAAAGTAGAAGGCGCCGAAAAAATAGCCCGCCTGCCCAACCAGAATGTATTTTTTATATCCAATCATCAAACCTATTTTGCAGATGTAATCACCTTTTATCATGTGTTCTGTTCGGTTAAATGGGGCTTTGGTAACAGGGTAATACCGGTATCATTATTTGCACCCAGAGCGCGTACATTTTATGTAGCCGCCAGCGAAACAATGAAAGAAGGTCTTATACCGCGTATGTTCAGCCTGGCAGGCGCCATTCTGGTAGAACGTTCATGGAGAGCGAAAGGAGAAAACGTAAGAAGAGATCTGGACTCGTCGGCAGGTAATAATGTCTCGAAAGGATTACAATTTGGATGGGTCGTGAGTTTCCCGCAGGGTACAACCAGCCCCTATGCCCCTATCAGAAAAGGTACTGCACATATAATTAAAGAAAATAACCCCATTGTTGTGCCAGTGGTAATAGACGGCTTCCGCAGGGCATTTAATAAAACAGGCCTTGCCTACAAAAAACGCAATACCGAACTACGGGTAAAATTCAAAGACCCTATTCACTTTTCTCCCGACGCAACCGTTGATGAAATAACCGAGGTTGTAAAGAATATCATAGAACAAAACATGCCCGAACGCATTGCCCGCTGGCGTGGAGACACCGAAGGTTCTGTTAAAAATCATTAATTTAGTCCGAATTTCTGCTACATTTCCTATCTTTGCCCAAAGTTACAAACAGGCAAAGTATTGTATTAAAGATATTCAAGATGTCGAAAAGAAAAATAGGCAGTTTTCCGAGTCTTTTAATTATTATCAGCTTAACCACTGCTTTATTTCTGATTGCCTTTGTTGGTTGGATAGCCATTACATCAAAACAACTGGTTGGTTATGTGCGCCAGAATGTTGAAGTGCAGGTGTATCTTGACAAATCAACAACCCCGGCTCAGCAAGACTCTATCCATAACCTTATCATCAAGAAAAACTATGTGGCTTACCTGGACAACACGCCACAGATAAAGTTTATATCAAAAGAAAGCACTGCACAGAAAGTCCTGAAAGAACTGAAAGAAGATTACAAACCGGTTTTAGGTGAAAACCCATACCGCGATGCCTTCAACATTAAAATTCAGGAAGATTACCAGAGTGAAGCCAATCTGGTAACTATCAAAAAAGATTTGGAGCAAATAGCCGGGGTTTTTGAGGTTAATTATGCAAAAGATTTTATAGACAGCGTAAATAAAAATGCCTACAACGCTTTTCTGATTATCGCCTCTATTATAGTTATTTTGCTTATTGCCATTATCTTGTTAATCAACAATACCATTCGTCTGGCGCTTTATTCGCAAAGGCTCATTATCAGAAGTATGCAGCTGGTTGGCGCTACCAACTGGTTTATTCAAAGGCCGTTTATTGGCCGTGGTTTACTTCATGGTTTGTTTTCTGGTTTAATTGCTATCGGTTTGTTTATGGGCGTTCAGCAGATTGCAATTAATAAAATACCAAGCCTGATTATTTTACAAGACTACCTTAAAATTGGTATTCTTTGCGGTGGGGTTATTGTTCTGGGCATTTTAATCAGTGTGCTCAGCACCTTTCAGTCAATGTACAGATACCTTAGAATGAACCTCGACGACTTATATTAAAATCATTTTTTCATGCGAAACATATCCCTGTTGCATGGCAAACCAATAAAATATTTATACGGGATACAGAACCTTTGTACTTATGAAAAATACAAATGCAAAAGCATCGGAAGTAACCGAAACAACAGGCGCTGAAACCAAAAGTGCGCTTCCGTTTACCAGAAAAAACTATATATTAATGCTGGCAGGCATAGCACTTATTCTTGTGGGCTTTTTTATTATGACCCAGGATAAAGAAGAGTTCGGCTTTGGTTTTCTGGGCATAACCTTAGGGCCGGCTATTGTTTTTATTGGCTTCATATTTGAATTTTACGCCATTTTCAAAAAAAAATAAGCCTATTAAGGCTCGTACTAACTCACATATCCTAAACTTTTACAATTAATTTTATCAATGGATATTTTTCAGGCCATTATACTTGCCATTATTGAAGGTATAACAGAATACCTGCCTATCAGCTCAACAGGTCACATGATTATCGGTTCTTCATTAATGGGAATCAGCGAGCTTGAGTTCACCAAGATTTTTGAAGTAAACATTCAGTTTGGCGCCATTTTATCTGTTCTGGTACTTTATTGGAAACGCTTCTTCCAGTCGGTTCAGTTTTATACAAAACTGCTTACAGCTTTTATACCGGCTATGATTATCGGCTTTTTACTGAATGATTTTATTGATTCATTATTAGAGAGCGTGCTGGTTGTGGCTATTTCAATGGTTTTGGGTGGGGTGATATTGATATTCATTGATAAATACTTTGAAAACAAAGCCACAAAAGAAAACATCAGTTACCCTGATGCCCTTAAAATTGGCTTGTTTCAGTGTATAGCCATGATTCCCGGCGTTTCGCGTTCTGCTGCCAGTATCATTGGTGGTATGTTTCAGGGTTTATCAAGAAAAGACTCTGCCGAGTTTTCTTTCTTTCTGGCAGTGCCTACCATGTTTGCGGCATCTGCTTATAAGTTGTTAAAGAGCTACAAAGCAGGCTCGCTTACGTTCTCAACCGAAGAGCTTCAATTATTATTAGTGGGTAATGTAGTGGCTTTTATTGTGGCCATGCTGGCTATAAAGTTCTTTATTGGTTTTCTTCAGAAATACGGTTTCAAGGTTTTTGGTTATTATAGAATTATTGTCGGCCTGATTATAATTGGCCTTGTGGCTGCAGGATTTGACCTAAAGATTGTTTAATTGATGCAAACAGTAGCAGACGAGCGCAATGATGTACTGCTGATAGATAAACCTTTGAAATGGACATCGTTTGATGTTGTAAACAAGGTTAGGTACGCAGCTAAATATAAGAAGGTAGGCCACGCCGGTACGTTAGACCCTCTGGCCACCGGCTTGCTGATATTGTGTACCAATAAAAAAACCAAAGAGATTGAGACCTATCAGGCTCAGGAAAAAGAATATACCGGAACCCTGGTGCTTGGCAAAACTACGCCATCGGTTGACCTGGAAACTGATTTTGATGCCGAATATCCTACCGGCCATATTACACCTGATGCCATTCAGCAGGCAGTTACACAACTAACAGGGTTAATTGACCAGATACCCCCGGCACACTCTGCTATAAAAGTAGATGGCAAAAGGGCGTACGAGTCAGCAAGAAAAGGACAGGAAGTGGTCATTAAGTCGCGTCAGGTTGAAATAAAAGCCTTTGAGGTTGATGCAGGCAACTTCCCTGAGCTATCGTTCAGAATAGTTTGCTCTAAAGGTACGTATATCAGAAGCCTGGTCAGAGATTTAGGCAAATTACTGCATTCGGGCGCTTACATGAGTTCTTTGCGACGCACACGTATTGGTGAATTCCGCATTGAAAATGCACTCAGCCTCGACCAGTATTTAGAGAATATTCGTAATTTCGCACCCAATAATTGAGTGGTGATACACAAATACTGCGCCCGGGTGCCTTTTAAAACGTCTTAACATTGAAAGTATATTATAATCTATCTGACTTTTCCCCTCTTGCTAATGCTGTGGTAACCAGCGGCACTTTCGACGGGGTTCATTTAGGACATCAGAAAATTCTACAGATTTTATGCGAAAGCACAGCGGCCTCAGGTGGCGAATCGGTTGTTCTTACTTTCTGGCCTCACCCGCGTATGGTGGTTTCGCAAGACAGCCAGGGATTAAAGTTGCTTTCTACCATTGATGAAAAAATTGAGTTGCTTGAGCAGCAAGGTGTAAATCATCTATTGATTGTGCCTTTTACCAGAGAGTTCTCAGAGCTGTCTTCAGAAGAATATGTACAGAATATATTGCTTGATACCATTGGCACCAAAAAACTGGTAATAGGCTACGACCACCGCTTTGGCAGAAACCGTGAAGGTGGTTTTGAGTATCTGGAAGCCCATGCGAACCGTTTCGGATTAGAACTGGAAGAAATTCCGCGGCAGGAAATAGACAACCTGGTTATCAGCTCTACGCAGATACGGGAGTCGTTACAGAATGGCCAGATTAAAGCGGCCAACGAATTGCTTGGCAGGCCATATACTTTTTCGGGCATAGTTGTTAAAGGCCGTCAGTTGGGCCGAACCATTGGCTTCCCTACCGCTAATGTTCAGGTAGCTGAGTCTTACAAATTAATACCAGCCAATGGCGTATATGCCGTAAAGGCACTTGTACGTGGGCAGTGGCTCAATGGCATTATGAATATAGGCAACCGCCCTACTGTTGACGGCATAGGCCGAACACAGGAAGTGTACATACTAGATTTCAGCGATGATATTTACGGTGAGAACATTACCGTTGAGTTGGTTGATTACATACGGCCTGAACGGAAATTCAACGGACTGGATGAACTAAAAAGCCAGATAACAAAAGATAAAGAAACGGGTATTCAGATTTTATGCAACTAAACCTGGTAGAAATAATAGGCTGGATCGGGGCGGTATTGGTTACAGGCTCTTATTTCCTGAATATTCAAGGCAAAATGGATGCCAAAGATGCGCGTTACATCTGGGCCAATGCCATTGGTGGAATATGTTTTGTAATCAATACATATTTCCACCAGGCATATCCGTCAATGTTTGTTAATATCGTATGGGTACTTATTGCAGCCGCTGCTGTTCTCAGAAAAAAATAGCATCAGGTATTTTTTACATAACTACCCAGCCATTTTATGGCGTTTCTGTGTTTCTTAAAAACTTTTTCCAGATTTTCATCTTTAAAGAAACCCTCTAACTCAATAAAAAACCAGAAATTGAAATCTTCACTGCCTTTGTATGGCCGGCTTTCAATTTTTGTAAGGTTTACACCCGCCTTTTTGAAATCCTGAAGAAAATTGGCCAGAATACCCGGCTTATCGGTATCGGGTAAACGAGCAATAATCGTGGTTTTGTCATTACCGCTTTTCTCATTTACAAAATCTTTGGCCAATATATAAAAGCGGGTACGGTTTTGTCCGTTATCTTCAATGTTGTTGAAAAGCACAGGAAGGCTAAAAAGTTTTGCGGCAATTTCAGAGCAGATGGCTGCACTTTCAGGGTCTTCTGCGGCCAGTTTTGCCGCCTTTGAGGTCGACTCCACCTGAATTTCTTCCGGTTGTGTCTGTTCAAAGTACTTGTTCAGAAACCCGCGGCATTGCCTGAAGGCAATGTCTTTAGAATATATCCTTTTGATTTTCGATGGATTCTCAGCTTCTGTAGCCAGCGCAAAATGAACCGGAATCTTTAATTCAGCCGCTACATTTACACTCATCTCATTCAGCAGGTCTACAGTTTCATAAACTATACCCTCCTGATTATTCTCGATAGGAATCACTCCATATTTAGCTCTGCCGGTATCAACTGCCTCAAAAACCGATTTAATGGTGGGCAGTGTCATGTACTCGCTCATAGCGCCAAACCGGCTTTCTGCCGCCTGATGCGTAAAGCTCCCTTCCGGCCCCAGAAAAGCGATTCTTTCGGGCAATTCAATGTTCCGGGCAGCGGCAAATATTTCCAGAAAAATGGCATCAATGGCGTCTTCTGTCAAAGGCCCCTGGCTTTGCGCCTTCATCCTGTCAAGGATGTGCTTTTCACGCTCGGGTCTGTAAATAATAGCTTTGGTAGAACGTTTTATTTCACCTACCCGCTGCACCAATTGCATGCGTTTATTGAGCAATACTAATAGCTGGTCGTCAATTGAATCAATATCTTTTCTTACTTCGTCTAGTGTCACTGTTAAGATAGGTGTTTAAATGTCTATAATAAATTAGGGTAAAACCATTTCAGGCTCATAATCAGGCAACTTCTTTCAAATCGGGGGTTCCTTCTTTCAGGTCAAGAATTTCTTCAAGTTTTTCATCAATTTCATCTTTCTCAACTCTCAAGTTTTCAATAATGAACCGCTGGCGTTCAGGTGTATTTTTGCCCATGTAATAACTCAGAATTTTGGTAATTGATGATTCCTTCTCAAGAATTACGGGGTCCAGTTTAATATCTTCACCTATAAAACCTTCAAACTCATCTGGCGAAATCTCCCCAAGACCTTTAAAACGGGTAATTTCAGGTTTTGGCGAAAGCTTTTTAATTGCCGCCTCTTTTTCTTCATCTGAGTAGCAATATATAGTTTCTTTTTTATTGCGCACCCTGAATAGCGGCGTGTCCAGAATATACAAATGTCCTTCACGCACCAGGTCCGGGAAAAACTGCAGAAAGAATGTAAGCAATAGCAGCCGGATATGCATGCCGTCTACGTCGGCATCGGTAGCTACAATAATCTTCTGGTATCTGAGGCCTTCCAGACCATCTTCAATGTTCAGCGCATGTTGAAGCAGGTTAAATTCTTCGTTTTCGTAAACAATTTTCTTAGTGAGACCAAAACTGTTTAAAGGCTTACCTCTTAAACTGAATACGGCCTGTAATTCGGGGTTTCGCGCTTTGGTTATTGAGCCGCTGGCAGAGTCTCCTTCAGTAATAAACATTACGGTTTCATGACGTTTCTCGTTCTTTTCATCATCCAGATGAAAACGGCAGTCTCTAAGTTTACGGTTATGCAGGTTTGCTTTTTTGGCTCTTTCGTTGGCCAGTTTTTTAATACCAGCCAATTCTTTCCTTTCTCTTTCAGACTGTTCAATGCGCTTTTTAAGGGCATCTTTAACCGCCTGATTCATGTGCAGGTAATTGTCTAGCTGCTCTTTCAGAAAATCGCTTATGAATGTTCTTACCGTTGGTGAATGCGGCTCGGGCGACATATTCTGAGACCCCAGCTTGGTTTTGGTCTGCGACTCAAAAACCGGCTCCTGTACCCGAATAGATATAGCGCCAATGATTGACTGACGGATATCTTCCGGAGCATAGTCTTTACCAAAATGCTCTCTGACAGTTCTTACAATTGCTTCTCTGAAACCCGAAAGGTGCGTACCACCCTGCGTAGTATTTTGTCCGTTTACAAATGAATAATACTCTTCTCCGTACTGGTTACCGTGCGACAACGCCACCTCTATGTCTTCGCCTTTCAGGTGAATAATAGGGTACCTCAACAGGTCTTCATCTGTTTTGCGTCGCAGCAGGTCAAGTAATCCATTCTGAGAAATGTACTTCTGTTTATTAAAGAATATAGCAAGCCCTGCGTTCAGGTAGCAGTAATTCCAAATCATTGACTCCACAAATTGCGGTATATAATGATAGTGCTTAAACACTGTGTCGTCAGGGGTAAAAGTAACCCAGGTACCATTCTTCTGGTCTGTATCTATAATTTCCGATTCGCTCACCAATTCGCCTTTAGAAAACTCAGCCCATTTGGTTTTACCATCTCGGTAAGCCTGTACTTTAAACCTTGACGAAAGCGCATTTACAGCCTTTGTACCTACTCCGTTAAGCCCCACCGCTTTCTGAAAAGCCTTGCTATCATATTTGGCGCCCGTGTTTATTTTAGATACCACATCAACCACTTTACCCAGGGGTATTCCGCGTCCGTAATCTCTTACCTCCAAACTACCTTCGTCCAGTTTTATCTCAATAGACCTGCCATAACCCATGGCATATTCATCAATACAATTATCCAGTACCTCTTTTAATAAAACATAGATTCCATCATCAGCAGCCGATCCGTCTCCTAATTTTCCGATATACATACCCGGCCGTAATCTTATGTGTTCCTTCCAGTCAAGCGAACGAATACTGTCTTCGTTATAAGTTACTTCCTTGTTTTCAGCCATTTTTGAAAAATATTTTGTTTTATTTGATTTTATAACTTACTTTGCAATTCAAAGTTCTTTTTATCACATACTTAATACCAAAGCGCAAAAAAATAAAAAAACTTCACTTACTTTGCATTGTATTAAGTTGTGGCACACATAAATTCCTAATTGTAATTTGGCAAATAACGTTATAGATATGAAATTTAACAAAAATAATTTCTTACAAAGTTTTCTCAAAATTACGGTTTTTACGCTAATAATTAGCAATACTTTTGCACAAAATGCCCCCACAGGTAACGGAGGCGGCCCAGCCACCGGGCCAATATCACCTGCAAACACAACCGGAGCCCCCATTGGTACGAAGGGTAATCCTGGAAATACACCGCAAACTTCAAATACCCAGCAAAACGGCACTCAACAAACAGGTAGTAATAACAGAAATGTAAGTAATGACCCCAATTCATCCAGAAATCTGCAATTAAGTGCAGCAGACCTTGCTTCAATGGCACGAGAAGACTCGTTGAAGTCAGTTCGTGAGTCTGAATTGGAGAAAGACGCTTCAAGAGCAGCCCTACGAAAAAGAATTTTTGGCTACAATTTATTCAATACCACCAGGTTTGACCCAACGCCGGCACTAAATATTGCTACACCCAGCAATTATGTACTAGGCCCAAACGACCAGTTGGTTATTGATATTTATGGATACTCACAGGCTAACTATAAGACGGTTATATCGCCAGACGGCTATATAACATTAGACCGTGTCGGGCTTATTTATCTGGCTGGTTCGTCTATGGAGCAGGCAAGAGAGAAAATTATGGCCCGAATGGCCAAAGTTTATACAGGTTTAAAGTCTTATGAAGGTTTTCCGCCTAACACGCATCTGATTGTTTCTCTGGGCAATATCAGAAGCATAAAAGTAACGGTTACAGGCGAAGTGGTAGCACCTGGCACGTACACACTTTCTTCGCTGTCATCCATACTTAATGCCTTGTATGCCTGCGGTGGCCCTAACGAGTTGGGTACGTTCAGAAAGATTAATTTGATACGGAATAACCGAATTGTTGCTTCGCTTGATTTGTACGAAGTACTCATTAAAGGTTTTGCCAAAGATAACATTATTCTACAAGATCAGGACATCATCCAGATTTCGCCATTTATTTCAAGGATAGCAGTTAGCGGTAATACCAAAAGAAATGGATTATTTGAACTAACCGAAAATGAAAAACTATCAGATTTAATTAGCTATGCCGGAGGTTTTAACCCTTATGCCTACCGTCACCGCATAAAAGTGCATAGAAACACCAGCCGTGAACGTAAAATACTGGATGTACTGGAAGCAGATTTTAATACCTTCAGTATAATGTCTGGCGACTCTGTAATCACTGAAAGACTCCTTGAAAGATACGAAAACATGGTCAAAATTCAGGGTTCGGTTTTCCGCCCGGGTGAGTATTCACTAGACAGCAACCCTACCCTTATGCAATTGGTTAAGTCGGCAGAAGGATTACGCGGCGAAGCCCTGACGGGAAGAATTGCCATATCCAGAACCAGAGAAGATATGATTATTGAAAACATATCGCTCAATCTGGATGATATAATAAAAGGTAAATCGGCGGATGTGGTTCTTAAGAGAGAAGATGTAGTAACTATTCCATCGGTATTTGACCTAACAGAACCAGCTTATATACGTATTCAGGGCGCTATTAATAACCCGGACGGGCAAGGTGGCATTGAAATTCCGTATGTAAGAAACCTTACAATTGAAGACGTACTGGTAAAAGTAGGCGGTTTGTCAGAATCTGCCTCTTTATCAAGAGTAGAAGTAGTAAGACGCAAGCGCAATGTAGACCCAACATCAACCAGTGCGCAGATATCAGATACTTTTCAGTTCAATATCCGCCCTGACCTGAGTGTGGAAACGGCCGGTACTAGCTTTATTCTTTATCCGTTCGACGAAATTTTCATCAGAAAATCACCCAACTACGTAAGCCAGTCTTTTGTAAGTGTTGAGGGCGAAGTTTTGTTTCCGGCCAGATATGGAATTAAAAACAAAGACGAGAAAATATCTGACGCCATTGCACGTGCAGGCGGGCTTACGCCGCAATCTTACATTGAAGGGGCAACGCTTATCAGAACCATTCAGTTGAGCGATGTAGAGCTGGAACAAAGAAGAAAAACGATCAGCGAAATTGCCAATAGCGCCGGCAATAACCAGAGAATTGAAATTGAAGCAGATAGTAGCACCAAAAAATCATCAATAGGTATTGACCTCAAGAAAATCATAGAAAACCCGGGTTCAAATGCGGATATGATTCTTCAGGATGGTGACATCATCCGTATTCCTAAACGCCTGGAAACTGTCCGTATTCAGGGCGAGGTACTCTATCCAACTACGATTAAGTACATTAACCGAGAAACCTTCATGAATTACGTTTCAAAGGCTGGTGGTTTTACAAAAAAATCGCTTAAAAGTAAATCATATATTTTATATGCTAACGGCTCGGTTGACCGGACCAGACGCTTTTTCTTCGTAAATATTTATCCAAAGGTTGAACCTGGTTCAGAGATTATTATTCCTCAAAGAAACCTTACTGCCCAACAGCAGCTATCGCAGCTTCAGGGATTCTTAACTGCCATTGGCGCAACCATGACCACAGTAGTTACCATTCTCGGAATCATTTCGCTTTCAAAATAATCAGTGGTAAAAAAAACACTATTTTTAATAAAACAATGGCTGAAACACAAATCATACAAGAAGAGCAGATCAATACAAAAGAGTTATTTCAGAAGATTGTTAAGTTTTTTAAACTGATAGGTAGTGAGTGGAGATTGCTTTTGATAAGTATTGCTATAGGCACATTAGGCAGTATTATCTTTGACATCAAGAACTTCAAGGAGTCGCAGTATTACGGAGAGCTTCATTTCAATCTGGAGTCTGGTTCGTCTAACCAGAATGCCATGGGTAGTTTTGCCGGCATTGCCAGTGCCTTTGGAGTTGGTAATATGGGTGGCTCACAGTCGAATGATTTATTCAGTGGTGGCAACTTTACGTCAGTAATTTCATCAAAGGCATTGTACGAAAGAGCCCTCATGAAAGAGGTAGTAGTTAATAACCGGAAGGTATTGTTTATTAATTATTATAAAGACAGTAGCGATATAAGCCGTAAAGAATGGGCTGGCGACTGGTTTAAGGCCGCCAATACGGCAGCAATTAAATTCAGATTTAAACCCAAAAGCCCTGACCAGTTCAGTAAACCTGAAAACGAAATTGTTACAGCCATTTATGAAAAACTGGTAAAACAGACCACCATGGCTCCTTTAGACAAGAATGGTTCAATAATGGTGCTGTCGGCCAATACAAATAGCGAAATGCTTACAAAAATTTGGCTTGAAACCCTGTTAAAAACCCTGGAAGAGTTTTACATTGAAGTGCGCACCAAAAAAACAAAAGAAATATACGATATTCAGGTAGGCCGTCTGAGAGAATTGGAAGGCAAGTTAAGCTCTGCAGACAGACAACTGGCTATTACCACCTACCAGAACCTGAACGCTGTTGACCCCACAGCGCCTATGCGCCAGCAACAGCAAAACCGTAACAACAGTTTTATATCAAATCAGTATTATACGCAAATGGCGTCTGTAGAAAACCTCAGAATGCTTTTGATTCATCAGACTCCCCTCTTTACTATGCTTCAGCCGGTGCGCCTGCCATTAATCAGAAAAGATTACATTATTGGTGGCAGCTCAAAATTGGGGGCATTTTTAGGCTTTTTTATTTGCGTAGTGTTTATCATTTTCAGAAGAACCTATCAGGAGCTGGTTAGCTAAATGTAAGTTTTTATTATTGATTGAATTTGAATTGTGCATGAAAAAATCGGATAACGAAATAGTAATAAAAGCGGGTAAATCGGCACTTCATTATTGGAAAGACATCTGGCTGCAGAGAGAACTATTCTGGATACTGGGTAAGCGAGATATCATGGTGCGCTACAAACAAACAGTGTTAGGTATTGCCTGGGCGGTTTTCAGGCCATTACTAACGGCAGTTGTAATGACCTTTGCCTTTGGTAAAATTGCCAGAATGGAGACTGACTCAACTTTGCCCTATATGATTATTGTTATACCGGGCGTAATTATATGGCTTTTCTTTTCGCAGTGTCTTTCACAAATCAGTAATAGTATTGTAGGCAATGGCAATCTGGTGTCGAAGGTGTATTTTCCACGGATAATCATCCCATTCAGTTCGTTGCTGGTAGGGCTTCTGGATGCCCTCATAGCTTTTGCCATGTTTTTTGTCTTTTGCCTCTATTACCAGTTTATGCCCAACTGGCAGATACTCATGGCACCGCTTTTTATGTTGCTGGCTTATCTCAATGCTTTTGGGCTGGGTCTTATTGCCGCCGTTTTAAATGTTAAATACCGCGATATTGCCCAGATTATTCCATTCATTGTTCAGTTTGGTTTCTTTATTTCTCCGGTCGGTTACACAAGCGAACAACAAAAAACTGCTTGGTGGTATACTTATTATAATCTAAACCCGATTGTTGGAACCATAGACGGTATGCGCTGGTCTTTATTGGCCGACCACTCTCCACTAAACTGGCAGAGCCTGTTGCCAAGCATTATATTTGCTATAATATCGGTGATTTTTTCCATTTGGTTTTTCCGTAAAAACGAAAATTCTTTTGTGGATTACATTTAATTTTTGGACTACTGAAAGGCACTTTGCATGAAAGCAATATCAATAAAAAATATTTCAAAGAAGTACATACTTAGCCATAAGAAAAAGAAATATCTGAATCTGAAAGAAACCCTTTCGGGCTTTGTGCAAGAGATGTTTGCCAATAAAGAAGAGCAGGAAACCAAAGAGGTTTTCTGGGCTTTAAGGGGTGTGAGCTTTGATATTGAACAGGGAGACAGAGTAGGAATTGTGGGTTCTAATGGTGCAGGTAAGTCAACCCTTTTAAAAATACTAAGCCGTATAACCGAGCCTACACATGGCGAAGTACGTGTAAAAGGCAGAATGGCCAGCCTGCTTGAGGTGGGTACGGGGTTTCATCCTGAATTAACCGGAAGAGAGAATATTTTTCTGAATGGTGCGATTCTGGGAATGCGGCAGGACGAAATAAGAAAACAATTTGATGAAATTGTTGATTTTGCCGGTATAGAAAAATTTCTTGATACACCTGTAAAACGTTATTCATCAGGCATGTATGTGCGTCTGGGATTTGCCATTGCCGCGCATCTTGAACCTGAAATATTGATTGTAGACGAAGTGCTTGCCGTAGGCGACTCTGAGTTTCAGAAAAAGTGTCTGGGCAAAATGAAAGATGTGTCCAGCCATGGCCGTACGGTATTGTTTGTAAGCCACAATGCCACCGCTATTCAGGGGCTTTGTAATAAGGCTGCGTTCTTGCAAAAGGGAGGCCTTGTTAAATATGGTGAAGTGGGTGAAGTGCTACACGATTACATGACAAGCATTTCAAAATTTAAACTGACACAAAGCTGGGATACCCCAGACGACGCGCCGGGTAATGACATGGTGCGTATTAAGCACGTTGAGTTATCGCCCGACTTTGTTAACGGCAGCAAAAATATAGATGTACGCACGCCGCTTAAGGTGATATTTGAGTTCTGGAATATGGTTGAAAACGCAGAACTTAACCTGAGTGTTTTTTTATATAGCATGACAGGCGAATGCGTTTTTAACGTAGGCAGTACGGCCAGGAATTTTACCAAAGGGTTGGTAAAAGGTGTGTTGGAGATACCCGGTAATTTCCTTAACGATGGTTCTTACTATATATCGGTTATGATAGTAAAAGACACCTCAGACCCGGTATTTTTTATAGAAGATGCCATTAGTTTTGATGTGGCCGACTACCGCGAAGGCACCAGCTGGTATGGCAAATGGCCAGGTGCCGTACGCCCGATACATATTCCGGTGAAAACGTGGAAAGTTGACGGGCTTATTTCATAACCCGCCGAAACCCCATAGTGTAATACCTTTGAAAGGATTCTGAAATTCATCTTCCTTATATTCAAATATTAATTACATTTGCAAACTGCATTTTGAATAGGCTCAGAAACCTGTGTATCACGCGACTATAACGTTACAGCCATAAAATCTGAGTAGATTCTGAATCTTCATCAGTTTTCAAACCTAGTAATAGCACATTGTGATAAACGTAACAAAATCATTTTTACCCCCTTTTGAAGAATACCAGGATAAAATAAAGGGTATCTGGGAAAGTACATGGCTTACTAATAATGGCCCACTGGTGCAGGAATTAGAAGCCCGCCTTAAAGAATACCTGGGCGTTAAAAACCTTTTGTTTGTAACCAATGGTACAATTGCCCTGCAATTAGCCATTAAGGCGCTGCATCTGCAAGGCGAAATTATAACTACTCCCTTTTCCTACTGTGCCACTACTACATCAATTTTATGGGAAAACGTAAAGCCTGTTTTTGTAGATATTGAGGCAGATACCTATAATATTGATGCTGATTTAATTGAGCAGGCCATTACCGACAAAACCACTGCCATAATGGCTACGCATGTGTATGGCAGGCCATGCAATGTTGAAAAAATTGAGCAGATTGCCCGTAAATATAACCTGAAAGTAATTTATGATGGCGCCCATAGTTTTGGCGCAACTTATAAAGGCAATTCGGTTCTTTCTTATGGCGATGTGGCCACCTGTAGTTTTCATGCTACAAAGGTTTTTCATACAGTAGAGGGAGGGTGTGTGATATGTAAAGACGACGAACTATTAAAAGTATTGGCGCATTACAGAAGTTTCGGGCATAAAAACGATGACTATTACATGATGGGTATCAATGCCAAAAACTCAGAGTTTCATGCAGCTATGGGTCTGGTTAACCTGCCACATGTAGCCGATATCATAGAAAAAAGAAAAATTGTTTCTGAAAAATATAATGAGCTGCTTAACTGGGATAAACTGAAACAACCCCGGCATAATATAGAAGGCTTTGTTTATAACTATGCCTACTACCCTATTATGTTACCCTCTGAACAAAAACTGCTTGAGGTAACCGCAGCCCTAAAGAAAGAAGACATTGTTCCCCGGCGGTATTTTTATCCTTCTCTCAATCAGCTGCCTTATTTAGATTTCTACACACCATGCCCGGTTTCTGAGCGGTTGTCAGTAGCGGCATTATCATTACCTTTGTATTATGATCTGGCGCTTGAAGATGCAGAACGAATTGCCAAGATAGTAAATAGTACACTTTAATCTATTGTTTAAGAAAACGAATTGCTTCTGTGGTTGATGTATCCATAATTATTGTCAATTATCGTACACCTGAGTTAATTGTTGAGTGTCTGAAAACAGTGCAGCAGTTTACACAGAAGGTTAGTTATGAGGTAATTGTGGTAGACAACCAGTCGAAAGGCGATGATGAAGGCTATGTAAAGGCGGTTTTTCCGGAAGTAAACTGGATACCCACAGGTTATAATGCAGGCTTTGGCAGGGCCAATAATCTGGGTATGAAGCAGGCTAAAGGCAGATATTTTTTATTACTGAACTCAGATACCAAGTTGTTTGAAGATGTGATAGACCGCTGTGTCAATAACCTTGATAATCGCCCGGATGCCATTGCCGGTGGTGCATATCAGGTATATCCGGATCTGACACCCCGTGCGTTTTATCATACATTTACGTTCAGACGAGATTTCTGGATTACCCCACCCCCACTCAGAAAATACCTCGATACGCTTATACCCTACACAAAATATGACGACCCTGAGCAGGTAGACTACATTGCCGCTGCATTTCTTATGGTGCGGCGCGAAGGCTTTGAAAAAACCGGGGGCTTCGATGAAGAGTTTTTTCTGTATGGTGAAGATACCGAATGGGGAAACAGACTTGGAAAAATTGGCAGGCAACTGGTTTTTAAAAACTGTCGTATTATTCATGAAGAATGGGGCAGTAAACCAGAACGCTACGAAGATGCCCGTAACTATACTTATTTTAACCGGTTTGATGAACAGATTCAGCTTTCTAATCTGGTTTGGATTCGGAAACAGTATGGAGCATTGCATTATTTTTTACTCATGCTACATTACTGGATTTGGGTTCCTGTATTTTTTATGATGAAAATGGTATCCAATATACTTCATCTGAAAAACCCTTTCGGAGAGCTACAAAACCAGAAAAGATTTGCCCGTACGATAGGCCTTTTTTCAGGCTATTTCTGGAGCATTCTATTGAAAAAACCAACTTTCTATAAAATTAGTAAATGAAAGATAAAACCATTCTTTTTCTGACACCAACCGGCGGCCGGACAGGCTCTGAGATGATGATATGGTATCTGCTGAAGCATTTATCAGGCAAAATCAGATCGGTGGTGTACAGTTGCAGCAATGGTGAGTTATTTGCAAAACACTCAACCGCCGACCAGACCTTTATCAATACCAGTACAAATGGCTTTTTATCTAAAATTTATGAAGGCATATACTTTCAGCTATTCAGAAAAACGCCGGAAGAAAACTGGATTCTGAAGATACAGGCACAGGTAAAAGCAGACAAATGGTACCTGAATACCCTTACCATGCCTCGTTTTGCAAGGCTGGCGCATAGCCTTCATATCCCCTATTTTGTTCATGTACATGAGTTGGTAGGGATTTATGACGAAATTGTGTATGACGATTTCCGGTTTCAGTTTGACCACGCAGAAAAAATAATCTGCTGCTCGGCCATTGTCGAAAAAAGAATCCGGCAGATGGGCTATAACAACACCATTCTTCTGCATGAATTTGTAGATACAGAAAAAATAGTAGTTAAACAACCGGCAGAAGCGTTAAGAAAACAACTGGGCATACCTGCCAACGCATTTGTATGGTTGATGTCTGGCTCTATGAACCACCGAAAAGGATATGACCTGGTACCGGATGTGGTTGAAAACCTTCCTGAAAATACTTACCTGATTTGGCTGGGTAACATCAAGAAAACAGGGGTTTTACACTATCTGCAACAAAGGGCGGCAACTGAAAAACTGAATTTTTTAATGATTGGTGAACAATCTGATGCCTATTATGATTATTTTAATTTGGCAGATGGTTTTGTTTTGCTGGCCCGCGAAGACCCCTTCCCTTTGGTAATGATAGAGGCTGCTTATCTTCAAAAGCCCATTGCAGGTTTTAATTCAGGCGGAATATCTGAATTTATGCAGCCAGGTATGGGTTTGGTAGTTGATAGCTTTAACCCCGCAGATTTAGCCGGCGCAATGGTACAAATTCAGAATAAGCAAATTGAAATAAATAAAGAAACACTAAAAAACAGGGCGATAAACTTTGATATCAGAAACCAGATTGAGAAGTGGGTTAGTTTTTTTAATGAAAACCAGGAATAAAAGATATGAGCGCAATAAATGATATACTTGTTGAATTAAAAGAAGCACAAAAAGTGCTGGATGATTTTATTTCTTCAGAACAAAACCTTAAAAATATAGAGGCAATTGCTAATCTGATGGCAGATGCTTTGCTAGATGGCAAAAAAATTATTTCTTGTGGCAACGGCGGTTCTCATTGCGACGCCATGCATTTTGCCGAAGAACTTTCTGGCAGGTACAGAGAAAACCGCCGCTCGCTGGCCGCAATAGCTATATCAGACCCAAGCCATATTTCCTGCACGGGCAACGATTACGGTTTCGACTTCGTTTTTTCGCGCTTTATAGAAGGCCTGGGTAATGCCGGTGATGTGCTGTTGGGCATTAGTACCAGTGGCAACTCTAAAAACATAATAAATGCGGTAAATGCCGCCCGCGAAAAAGGCATGAAGGTTGTCATCTTCTCGGGTAAAGACGGTGGCCAATTGAGAGGAAAAGCAGATGCCGATATAATTGTACCGCACTTTGGGTATGCAGACCGCATTCAGGAGATTCATATCAAAGTAATTCATATTCTGATGCTGCTGATTGAAAAAAAAGTATTAAGCGCTGAAAAGTAATGTATTACATTTCGGTTTTGGTTATTACCCGTTTAATAAAGCATATTGTTTTTAAAAAACTGTTTATCATTATTTTCTGAATACCTTTAGCTTAAGACATCCCTATTCATGAAGATTCTCTTTGTCAGTCATGACGCAAACAGAGCCGGAGCTCAGCTTTTTTTGTTAAATATTATGCGGTATTTTCAAAAAAAGAAGGTTTCAGTTCATTTGCTATTGCTTGATGGGGGTGTTCTGGAAAAAGACTTTGAGCAAATTTCCCATTTATATCACTATCCTAAAGATACCCACCATGCTCCTGAAACTTTAAGGAAGCGATGGCTGGGTAAAATTGGTATGAAGCAAGCCACTTATTACCAGAAAAATAAAGTGGACCTTAAAAACAAATTGGCTAATGAGCATTTCGACATTATTTATGCCAATACTATAGCCTCTGCCCCGGTTATACCAGAACTTCTGTCAATTCTGAATGCCCCGCTCATTACGCATATTCATGAGCTTGAGTTTTCAATCCAACTTTATTCAGAGCAAAGCGATAGAATTACTTTGTTTCAAAAAAGTGCCTGTATAATTGCCTGCTCAATGGCTGTTGCAGATAATCTGATAAAAAACCACGGTGTTGACAGCCATCAAGTAAAAATAATTCATTCGTTTGTTGATAATGATGCGGTGCTTCAAAGGTCGGCTCAGGTAAATAAACAAGCCATCAGAAAGCAATACAATATTCCGGAA
Organism: Emticicia sp. 21SJ11W-3; assembly: GCF_024138715.1. GTDB lineage: Bacteria > Bacteroidota > Bacteroidia > Cytophagales > Spirosomataceae > Emticicia > Emticicia fluvialis. The sequence continues at coordinate 2,382,353 of NZ_CP092074.1, read as the reverse complement.
GGCTCATTTCTGATTGGCGGATGTGGCAATGCTGAATGGCGAAAAGGTATTGATGTGTTTGTTTCTCTGGCAAAGAGATTAATTACCGCTAATGCAGCTGAAATACACTTTGTGTGGGTGGGTATCAGGAAATCTGGTGAGTATTATGAACAAATAGCCTTTGATGTAGACAGGATGGGTATCGGCGAGCATATTACTTTTATTGAACCCACCCCCGAAGCCATTGAGCTGATAAATTGTTTTGATGTTTTCACGGTAGTTTCACGCGAAGACCCATTCCCTCTGGTAATGCTTGAGGCCGCGCTGGCAGAACGAACGATTTTCGGATTTGAAAAAACCGGTGGCTGCTCTGAATTTATTGAACAAGACGCCGGAAAACTTTTTGACTATCTCGATATTGAAAATATGGCCCTTGCAATTCTGGCTCTGAAGGATACCCCTAACCATATTTTGGGTAAAAGAGCCAAAGAAAAAGTTTTGCAGCAATACAGTTTTGAAAACTCTATTGTTAAAATTGAAAAATTATTTGAGAATCTGGCATAAAAGACTGGCGCATACATGACACTCGCTTTCACCCTTTGTTCTGTTAACTATCTGGCACAGGCACATACATTAGGCGACTCGCTTAAAAAACATAATCCGGATTTCCGGTTTGTAATCGGGCTGGTAGATAAACTGGATACCAAAGATATTGATACATCTAAACTGCCTGATTACCCGCTGCTTGAGCTGGATAAGATACAGATAGCAGACTTGCCCGGTATGTGCGCACGCTATGATATAACAGAACTAAATACGGCAGTTAAGCCCTATTATCTTGATTATTTTCTTAGAAACAATCCGGAAGCGACCAATATAATCTACTTTGACCCAGATATTATTGTTTTTGATAAGCTCACGCATCTGGAAGAAAGCCTACAAAAATACGATATTGTTGTTACCCCGCATACCACAACCCCTTACAACGACACCAAATGGCAAAATGAAGAAGATATTGTAAATACAGGCGTTTTTAACTTTGGTTTTGTGGCCATCAGAAGGTCAGATTCAGCCAGAAAAATGGTTGACTGGTGGTGCCAAAAACTGGAAAAAGAATGCCTTATTGATCTATGCAACGGCTTATTTGTAGACCAGCACTGGGCAGATTTTTTTCCGGTTTATTTTGACAACGTGTTAATCAACAAGCATTTGGGCTACAATGTAGCCTACTGGAATCTGCATGAGAGAATATGCACCGAGAAAAACGGCAGATGGTTTATTAACAATTCAACGGCTTTACAGTTTTTTCATTACAGTGGTTACCTGATAGCAAAACCCAATGAGGTGTCTAAATACCAGAACAGAATAAACTTTGAAGACAGGCCTGATATAGTAGCATTATTTGAGCTTTATAGAAATGAGTTGCTTAAAAACAACGAGCTTTACTGGAAACATTTTAAGTGCGATTATATTAAACCTCCTAAAATAAAACGATATTTGCGGGTAAGAAAATATTTAAAACTCCCGCTTGAAAAATTAGCTCAGCTGGTTGAGTCATAATCTTTATGCAGAAATTTATTGCGCTCTGGCAACATCGTTATAGAAAATATACCCATCTGTTTCTGGTTTATTGGCATTTTTTCAGGGTTTGGTTCAGACTGATACTTTTAAAAGCAGGGTTTTCTGGCAAAAGAAAAGTTGTAGCCATTATACTAACCCAGCAGTTTGGTGATATAGTAGCCGGAGAACCCATCAGCAGGCAGGTAAGGCAGAAGCATCCCGACGACTACCTTATCTGGATTGTAAAACCGGTTTTCAGAGAGTTGCTGGAAAACAATCCGAATCTGGATGAAATACTGGAAGAATTCTGCGCTAATCAACGTCGCTTGTTAATTAACTCAGGCATTTTTGATACTATTTATAATTTACAGTTCAGAAACAACAGCTATTGCCCGGTTTGCCAGGTGTATGTTGAGAATCCGGAAGCCGACGCGAGAGATATAACCATACATAATTACTATTTTCAGGGTAATTTATTATCGGTTCAACAAAAAATGGCTGGTCTTGTTGTTGAAGATATGCAACCGCGCTTGTTTTTAACCGACAAGCACAAAGTCAGGGTTGACCAGCTTCAATTACCCCATAAGTTTCTGGTTATTCATGCGCAATCAGCCCAAAACAGCCGTAACTGGAACAATACCAAATGGGAAGCGCTGATAACCCATTTACTTGAAAGCACTGATTTTCATGTTATTGAAATTGGTCTGAGCAGCGATTTAAAAATATCTAACCCTCGTTTTGTTAATTTATGCGGCAGGCTTTCTATACTTGAAACAGCAGAGGTTATCAGAAGAGCCGTTTTTTTTATAGGCATAGACAGCGGCCCGGCGCATCTGGCCAATGCCGTAGGTACGCCTGGCCTGATTATGATTGGCAAACTGGAGAACTTTGTGAATCATATACCGTATTCAGGCAGATATAAAACGGGTGAAAATGCTATAATTGTTAGAAATACCAGCGGCCCAAGTGCAGACATTGAAGTTGAAACAGTGATAAAGGCCATTAATGAAAATAAATTGTTAATTTTAGCCTGAAACCAACCACGGTTTGTGGCAGTTATGTTATGCTTTTTTTTACACTTTGTCATATAAACCAGTTGCCCAATGCTATTCTGCTGGGCGACACCATCAGGGAAAACCACCCCAGTGCCATTTATTTTATAGGGCTTATTGACAAAGCCGAAAGGATTCCGTCCGCTTTTCAATCACCGTATAGGATTGTGAGTGTTGATGAATTAGTAATTCCGGATTTTGAAACCATGGCTGCTACCTACAACACCTTAGAGCTGCTAAATAATACCAAACCTTTTTTTGCAAAATATGCCTTGCAGCAGTCAGATAAGGTCTTGTATCTTGATTGCACCAGTGTGCTTTTCAATCCTGTCGATTTCATCAGCCAGGATCTCAACCATTACTCAATTATATTGGTACCTCAATTGCTGCACGCGGGAGTGCATCCGGACGAAAAACAGATTCTCAACACTGGCATCTATCATTCAGGATTTATCGGATTTAAAAAATCTGATGAAACCATTCGTTTTCTTGACTGGTGGGGTAAAAATACAACTCAGAAAGGTAGTACCAATTTATGCATCGGGCTCAACTCAGACCAACTCTGGCTTGAGCATGTTCCGAATTTTTATGATAACGTATTACTATCTAAGAATAATGGTATTAATATTGGGCCTTGGAATTTACCCGAACGTAAAATTGACGCTTCAACAAATAAGGTCAACGGGCAACCGTTGATATCGGTAAATTTTAAAGGAATGCCCTATTGGCCGGCTTTGAACAGAAAGTTAAAAACGTACACTTTAGCGCCCATAGAGCCTGTATATGGCTTATCTTTACCAAAAGAAAACAAAACCGGCAAGATAATTGCCAGAAATTTAAGAAAAATCAATAGTTTGACAGATAAAATAATCGATTTGCTTCAATAGTTTGATTAGAAGCTTTTTTTTAACTTAATTTTGCAAAATTACCAGACATAGTTCTATATGAATTACAAAATTGAAAAAACAGAGCAGTACGCTCTTATTTCTCTTGACGAAACTACTTTTGGAGCTGAAATAACTGCGCCTTTTGAAAAACTGGTGGTTCAGCTTTATCGTGAAGGCTACACCAATATGGTAACCGATTTTACGAAAATTACTGAAATTGATGAAGATGGTTTGTCATTAATCAGAAAAGCCAACAAAGTTTGCCGAACAGAACAAGGGCTTTTTGTGATATGCACAAAAGATGATGATTTAATTGATGCCATTGATGAGGCAAAGATACCTGAACTTGTTATTTTGCCAACAGTTGATGAAGCCATTGATGCCGTGTTTATGAATGACCTTGAAAACGATTTCCGTGAAGAAAGCGATGACGAGTTCGACCTCGGTGAAGAAAACGGATTTCAGGAAGAAAAATACTGATTTCATTGGCGCATAACTACTATTCAACCATCAGACTTATTACATACCCCTTTCGGGGCAAGGGGTTATTATGAATTTTGAACTTTTAATACTTGGCACGGGCTCTGCTACTCCCACACTTGAACACAACCCATCGGCTTATTTATTGACGCTGGATAACGAGCACTTTCTGATTGATTGTGGCGAGGGTACGCAGTTCCGCTTGCTGGAACACAAAGTGCGCTCGCATCGTATCCGTCATATCTTTATCAGTCACCTGCACGGCGACCATTATTTTGGTTTAATCGGGCTTATATCCAGCTGGAATCTGAACCAACGCAAAGAAGATTTAACCATCTATGGGCCAAAAGAGTTAGCAGAGATACTCACCATTCAGTTCAAGCATTCGCAAACCTACCTTCATTTTAAGGTTAATTTTGTTGCAACAGATACAACCATCGCCAGCAGGATTGTTGAAACCCCGCTTATTACTGTAGAGACCATTCCTTTAGTACACCGAATTGACTGCTGCGGGTTTTTGTTTCGTACCAAAGAAAATAAAAGGAAATTACTGGCTGATAAACTACCCGAAAATTTTCCGGTTCCGTTTTTGAAGATGCTGAAAGACGGGCTTGACGTACAAGACCCACTGACGGGCCAGGTGTACAGGAATGAAGAATACACAGTTTCTGGCGGTCAGTCTAAATCATTTGCTTATTGTTCAGATACGGCCTTTCATGAAGCTATCATACCACAATTGCAAAGTGTAGGCAACATTTTTCATGAAGCCACCTTTACTGATTCAGAACTGAAACGGGCCATTACCACTAATCATTCTACCGCCAGGCAGGCCGCAACTATTGCACAAAAAGCCCAGGCAGGCCAACTCATTATCGGCCATTATTCGTCTCGCTACAAAACACTTGATAACCACCTGAGCGAAGCCAAAGAGGTTTTTGAAAACACTTTTCTGGCCACAGAGGGCGCCACTTTCAAACTTTTATAAAAAAGACTGTTTTAAAAGCAACTCTTGTTTTACGGCCTTTATGCGGTCGTTGAAACTGATTTGGTTAAAGTTAACGTCTTTCTCGCAGGTGGCTGCCAGGTAGTGCATAATGTCTTTCTGGTGGGGTACTCTCCTGCCTGTTTCTACACTTACATACTTACTGGTGGTCCACATAAAGTTTTTCAACTCGGTTTTGTTTTCATCCGTCATAAAATACTCTGTTACCAGGGTATCAGTATCAAAATAAATTGCTCTTGAAAAAATCTTCACCCATTCGCTCACTACAGCCGGACGAATGTAGGCTATCTGGTGCTGATAAACCACCCAGCTTGTGCGGTAATTTTTAAAAACTTCAGAAAACTTAAAGCCGTATAACTTGGCCACCTGGTCTTCGCGGGCATTGAAGTAATAATCGAAATACTTTGAGTTATTGAGATGTTGAAGAGGATCGCAGTCCTGAAATCTGATAATAGCTTTAGACTCGGTAATGGTGGGGTACTCACCGTCATTTATTTTTTCATACATACACTTATGCAATAAATTTTTATCAAAAATAAGAATAGTTTTTTAAATACTTAAACCGAAGCCAATAAAGAGCAGTTATTCATGAATTTCAAAAAATTGCCTTAGCAAATTCAAATAATACATCCTCAAACCAGTGCTGAAAGCTGTCGCTAAGACACTTTTACGCTGGCTATATCAGGTACATTTATCTATTTACAGAAACCGTGAATTTTAGCCCTAAATAGCAAACGCAAACAGCAGATAAGCATTTTAATCTCTTTAAAGGAAACTAAAACTTCAAGATAAAAGTTTGTATTTTAGCTTTTCCTTCCTGTAAAATCTCATCAACAAAACAACAAGCACTTAACTATCAGTCAGTTATAAAAAAATTACAAGAATTACACCCATATAGTCTATAATAATTATAGGATTTATGTATATTTGCAAAGTTAAAAAAAGGAAGTCATGCAAAGTTTTCGTACAGAACTAGAGAATCCATTAGTTGAAAAAGATATCATTGATTTAGAGCGTAAAATCAGACTTTTCCGCGAAGGTAAAATCCATGAAGAAAAATTTCGTAGTCTACGTCTGGCTCGCGGTGTTTACGGACAACGCCAGCAGGGCGTGCAGATGGTAAGAATCAAATTGCCTTATGGCAAAATGACACTTAACCAATGGAAGCGCATTGCAGATATTTCAGACGAGTACTCAACCGGTAACTTGCACCTTACCACTCGCCAGGATGTTCAGATTCACTTTGTGAGCCTTGACAAGACCCCGGAATTATGGGCAAAACTGGAGCAGGACAACATCACCCTTCGTGAAGCCTGTGGAAATACCGTAAGAAATATTACGGCCTCTCCTACTGCCGGTATTGACCCGAAAGAACCTTTCGATGTAACGCCTTATACGCATGCTGCGTTTGAGTACTTCCTGCGCAATCCTGTTTGCCAGGAGATGGGTCGTAAATTCAAAATGGCTTTCTCAAATACTGACGACGATACTGCCCTTACCTTCATGCACGACCTCGGATTTATCCCTAAAATCAAGGATGATAAAAGAGGTTTTAAAGTAATGTTGGGTGGCGGATTAGGCGCACAACCACAATTGGCACATGTGGCGTATGAGTTTCTGGAAGCAGATCAGTTGATTCCGTTTACAGAGGCGGTTATCAGGGTATTTGACAGACACGGCGAAAGAAACTCAAGACACAAAGCCCGTATGAAATTCCTGATAGCCAAAATTGGCTTTGAAGAATTTATGAATCTGGTTGAAGGCGAAAAAACAGCATTGAAGGTAAAAACGTATCCTATTGATACCCAAAAGCCTGAGTTTCAGTATAACTATGCTACCCCGCAACAACAGGATTTACCTGCAAACGATTCGGAAGCCTATCAAAACTGGTATAAAACCAATGTATTTGCCCAAAAACAAGAAGGCTATTATGGTGTTTTTGTCCGCGTGCCATTGGGAGATATTTCAAGCGTGGTTTCAAGAAGCCTGATTGAAAAATTAAGACCTTATATTGCAGACGATGTACGCGTAACGGTTAATCAGGGTTTGTTGCTGCGCTTTGTACTGGCTAAAGATTTACCCTATATTTTCAGCGTTTTAAGCGACCATAAGCTGGCGGCGCCTGGTGCTAACAGTATTGCTAACATTACTGCCTGCCCTGGTACTGACACCTGTAACCTGGCCATATCTGACAGTACAAAAATTACCCTTGAATTTGAAAAAGTATTGCGTGAGGATTTCCCCGAACTGATTGAAGAAACCAACATGCAGATAAAAATATCAGGCTGTATGAATGCCTGTGGCCAGCATAGCATGGCACACATTGGTTTCCATGGCAGCTCTCTGAAATCAGCAGGAAAAGTACTGCCCGCGGTTCAGGTGTTACTGGGTGGTGGCATCAAAGGAAACGGCGAAGGCCGTATTGCCGATAAGGTAATAAAAATACCAAGCAAAAGAGGTCCGCAGGTATTAAAAATTGTATTGAATGACTACGAAACCAACGGTCTGGAAGGCGAGTATTTCAATGATTACTACGACCGCCAGGGTGAAAAATATTTTTATACTCTGCTAAAACCGCTGGCAGACCTTATTACCCTGATTGATACCGACTTTGTTGACTGGGGTCGTGATGAGTTGTTCCAGACCGAAATTGGTGTGGGCGAATGTGCCAGCGTAATTATTGACCTGGTGGCAACTTTGTTTTACGAGTCGGAGGAGAAAATTGACTGGGCAAGAACTGCATTTGATGAAGGCCGCTGGGCTGATGCCATTTATTACGCCTATCAGTCGCAGATTAATACAGCTAAAGCGCTGTTGCTTGATAAAAACATTAACAGCAGCACCCAACACGGTGTAATGAACGAATTTGATAAAAACTTTGCCGACGACTTCGGTGGTAACTTTAAAGCGCAGGTTTTGCAGATTAATCAGAACGAGCCAAGCCAGGTTTTTGCTATTGATTATATATCTGAAGCAGAAAACTTTTTGAAAGAAGCCATTACATGGAGAGAAACCAACAAAAATGCCACTGTTGAAGCATGAGTTCTACCCAAAATATAACATCCGGTTTTTTGAACCCTGTTCCGAAGCTCACAGTAGTGGGTGCAGGAATGGGCGACCCTGAGCTGATTACTATTAAAGCCATCAATACGCTGCGACAAGCCGATGTAGTGCTTTATGATGCCCTGATAGATGAAGAGCTGTTGGAATACTGCCACCCTGAATGCGAACGAATTTATGTTGGCAAACGCGGTTTTGAAAAAAGCGTAAGCCAGGACAGCATCAATTTTATGATAGCCGAAAAAGCCTTTGAAAAAGGGCATGTGGTACGTCTGAAAGGCGGCGACCCGTTTATATTTGGTCGTGGAAATGAAGAAATTGCTTATGCCAAAGAAAGAGGAATAGAAACCGCCTACATACCTGGTGTGTCAAGCATCATGTCAGGCGGTTTTTATGAAATTCCGCTTACTGCCAGAGGTGTTGCAGACGGGTTCTGGGTTATTACAGGTACCAAAGCAGACCATAGTTTGTCTGCAGATGTACGTTTAGCAGCGCACTCAAAGTCGACAGTAGTTATTCTGATGGGCATGAAAAAACTGGCTTCTATAGCCCGTATTTTTGAAGAAGAAGGATTTGGCAACACTCCGGTAGCAATTATACAGAACGCTGCCACAGCCGAACAAAAAATCGGAATTGGAGATGTAAAAAATCTGCCTGAAATTGCAGAGAAAAATCAGTTGGGCAGCCCCGCTGTAATCTTAATCGGAAACGTGGTTAAGCAAAACAGCATTCAGCATTTATGTTACATAGGGCATCAGTACTCCGGTAAAACAAAACTAAACAAGTCAAGTAAGTAAAGTATATGGAAAGAATAGCCAATACCCTTAGCGCGCACGTTCGACTAAAATATATTGCTGTGGCAATACTTGCCTTAAAAGTTTTACTGATTGGTGTATTGGCTTATCGTATTTTTGCCAGTATTCACTCATTCCAGTGGGGTATAGACAATCTGTTTTTATATTATGTAGGTGTGGGTTTTCTGGCGCAGCTGGTTGACGGCGCACTTGGAATGGCCTACGGTGCCACCTGTACTTCCATGCTACTGGGTGTAGGCGTGCCCCCTGCTTATGCTACGGCCAGTGTGCATACGGCAGAGGTTTTTACAACCGGGGTCTCCGGGCTGTCGCACTTATATTTTGGCAACATTGATAAAAAACTCTTTTTCAGAATCGTTATCACAGGTGTGATTGGCGCAATGATAGGAGCTTATCTTATTTCTGAGATTATAGACGGTAAAGTCATTCGCCCATACATTTCGCTTTATCTGGTTGGTTTGGGTGTGGTAATTATAGTAAAAGCATTCAAAAAAAGACCAGCCACCCCCACCAACAAAAACCTGGGTTTATTGGGTTTAATTGGCGGTTTTTTTGATTCAATAGGCGGTGGCGGATGGGGTCCCCTGGTAACTTCAAACCTAATCAACAAAGGTAATGCCCCCAAAGAAACCATTGGAACTGTTAATACAGCCGAGTTTTTTGTAGCATTTTTCAGCACAGGCATATTTATGCTTTTTATAGATATTCAGGCATGGCAACCCATTGCAGGTCTTATTCTGGGGGGTGTGCTGGCTGCTCCGCTAGGTGCATTTCTTGTAAAGTTGTTTCCGCCCAAAACCATCATGCTCATTGTAGGCACATTAGTGGTGGGTCTAAGCGTTTATAACATTATTAAAGTCTGGTTTTAATTGCATTTTATTATGGTTGACATAGAAAAATTAGAACAATTTTCTTTAGAAGAGAGCCTCAACTTTATAGCTGGTCAGTTTCCGAGTAAAGTTGTGTTTTCAACATCATTCGGGCAGGAAGATCAGGTAATCACACATGCCATTTTCAAGAACAGTGTAGCAGGTGGTGCATTAAATATAAAAGTATTTACTTTAGATACCGGCAGGCTGTTTCAGGAAACTTACGAGTTGATGGACAGAACACGTGCACGCTATCAACAGTCTATTGAAACCTATTTCCCAACTACTGAAAAAGTACAGCAACTGGTAACGCAAAAGGGCTTTAACAGCTTTTATGAGTCGGTTGAAAACCGCAAAGAATGTTGTGCCATCAGAAAAATTGAGCCTTTAAAAAGAGCATTGGCCGGAGCAGAGGTATGGATAACTGGTTTGAGAGCCGAACAATCAGAAAACCGGAACGACATGAAGATTTGGGAATGGGATGGCGGAAACAATGTCTGGAAGTTTAATCCGCTCATTCATTGGTCGTACGAAAAAGTGCTGGAGTATATCGCAGTCAATCGGGTTCCCGACAACCCATTACATAAAAAAGGTTTTGTAAGCATTGGCTGTTTGCCTTGCACACGCGCCATAGAGCCCGGCGAACACCCAAGAGCAGGCCGCTGGTGGTGGGAAGAATCTAAAAAAGAGTGTGGATTACACCAAGTTTCTTAAATTTGCATTTGGTGAGCATAAACAACGAATTATGAGTAATTTTTTAAACAATTCAGAAATCATTAATTCAAATTCAGGTATCAACGGGGTTTTCCCACGTGAACTGGAAGACGAAGCAATTTATATTCTCAGAGAAGTGGCCTCTCAGTTCGAGAAACCAGCCATCCTTTTCTCTGGCGGTAAAGACTCTATTACAGTAGTAAGGCTGGCCGAAAAAGCTTTCTATCCTGGCAAAATACCTTTTAAATTGCTTCATGTAGATACCGGCCACAATTTCCCTGAAACGATTGAATACCGCGACTGGCTCGTGAATAAACTGGGTCTTGAATTACACGTTCGTTATGTGGAGGATTCAATCAAACAAGGCAAGGTAAAAGAAGAAACCGGTAAATATGCCAGCCGTAATGCAGCGCAAACCGTTACCCTGCTTGATGCCATTGAAGAATTTAAATTTGATGCCTGTATTGGAGGTGCCCGCCGCGACGAAGAAAAAGCCAGAGCCAAAGAAAGAATTTTCTCGGTACGCGATGATTTCGGCCAGTGGGATGCCAAAAAGCAAAGACCTGAATTGTTTGATATGCTGAACGGAAAAATTGAACTGGGTGAAAACGTTCGTGTGTTTCCGATTTCTAACTGGACAGAACTGGATGTATGGAATTACATAAAAGAAGAAAAACTTCGGATTCCGAGTATCTATTTTACCCATGATCGTAAGGTATTTGACCGAGATGGCCTCATCTGGGCTGATTCTGATTTCATTAATAAATCTGACGACGAAGTACCTTATACAACCAAGGTGCGTTTCCGTACTGTGGGCGACATGACCTGTACAGCCGCAGTTGCCTCTGAAGCTGATAATCTGGACGATGTGATTTCTGAGATTCTGTCGGCCAAAATTTCTGAGCGGGGCGCACGTATTGACGACAAACGCTCTGAAGCTGCTATGGAAAAGCGCAAACAGGCAGGCTACTTCTAATTAGCGATTTAGTGATTGAGTAAATGAGTGATTAATTCCGGTTTGCTGGGTTCACTTCTAATTCTTTAAGATTTAATTTTCAGAATAGCATTACAATGGATATACTAAGAATAGCAACGGCAGGCTCGGTAGATGACGGTAAAAGTACCCTTATCGGCCGTTTGCTTTATGAAACCAACTCTATAACCGGCGATAAAATTGAAGCGCTTGAAGCGGCTTCTAAACGAAAAGGTCTTGATTTCCTTGATTTATCTCTTTTAACGGATGGCTTAATTGCCGAACGTGAACAAGGCATTACCATAGATGTGGCTCACATCTATTTTAGTACACCTAAGCGCAAATACATCATCGCAGACACACCCGGGCACTTTGAGTACACACGAAACATGGTTACGGGGGCTTCAAACACCTCCGTTTCTATTATTCTTATTGATGCCCGCAATGGCGTGGTTGAACAAACCAAGCGCCATTTTTATATCTCGTCGATGTTGCGTATCAAAAACATAATAGTTGCTGTTAATAAAATGGACCTGGTTAATTATAGCCAGGAACGTTTCGAAGAAATAAAAAGTGATTTCTCAAAACTAGCCGAGCAGGTAAGTTTTGAAGGCCAGGTTGTTACATTTATACCTATTTCATCGTTATTTGGCGAGAATCTGGTAAAAAAATCAACCGAAACGCCATGGTATGAGGGTAGCGCCTTGCTTGAAACACTCGAAAATCTCGACAATCAGATAAACCCTATTTCGCATTTGCCTGCGCGTTTCCCGGTTCAGCTGGTGGTAAGACCTAAAACCGAAGCTTTTCATGATTACCGGGGCTATGCAGGTAAAGTAGCCAGCGGAAGTTTTCTGGTTGGCGATTTAGTGGAAGCCCTACCAAGTGGCCAAATCAGCAAAATTAAAACGATTGAGAAATTTGGCAACAAGTTGGAAATTGCCCACGCCCGTGAGTCGGTTGTAATTACACTTGAAGACGACATAGATATCAGCCGGGGCAACATGCTGGTAAAAGTAGGCGGGCAACCGGAGGCTAAAAAAGAAATTGATGCCAGAATTTGCTGGCTTGACGGGCAAGCCCTGAAAGTTGGTAAAGCCTATTTGCTACAGCATGGTATCAACCGTGTGAAAGCAAAAATTACGGGTATCAACTCAATGATTGATATAAAAAATATGACTTTAAATACCGAACCATCGCATGAAGGCGGTATTAAGCTAAACGAAATCGGTTGGGTATCTATCAAAACTGCCAGCCCTGTATATGCAGACAGATACGTAGACAACCCTACCAATGGCGCATTTATTCTTATTGACGAAATCACTAACAGTACAGTAGGTGTAGGCTTTGTAGAATAATACAGTTACAAAATATTCATCAACCAAACTTGCGACTTTGAAATAGTTTAGGGTTCGGTAAAAACTGACAGCAATTTTTGCTGTCTTTTTTTTTATAAGAATTCTGCTTTAATTGTGGCATAGTTTAACTTCAAATTAGCTTGTTTTCGCTTCGGCAGCGTTTAGGTCATTAATGTTAAATGCCTGCCGTAACAATGAAGAAAATCAGTCTGATATTTGAAACATGGTAAAACCTAGGTTAGTTTTGCCCAAAACGGCATTATTTACAGGCTCTTGTCGGTAAGTAATAAGTATAATTGTAATGACGCTTTTGAATAAATCAGAACAACCGCATTTCCAGGCAAATGCCTGAAGTTCAAGCAGGCATTGCTGCTGGTTAATCAGAGTAAGAATAAAAAAAGATGAATACTAATAAGGCATAAAGATGCCATATTTGCTAAATTGTAAAGTTTTTAAGAACGGCATCATTTAAACTACATTTCATAAATGTAATTCCATTTTTTTGAGATAAATGTTAATACATTTATATTGCGTTCGCGAACAGAATTGAACATTTTTAGAACAACCATGCTTCTGAAAGATTTATTTGCGCATTGCCCCAAATTATTTAACAATTAAATTCTTCCAAACTTAATTATCTGATTGAAAATTATTTTCAGTTATTATTACTAATGAAGTACAATAGGGCAAACATACTACCTAAGGTCGGAACGTGGGAATATAATGTAATGACAGGCATTTTGGATTGGGATCACGTAGTGAAAAATATCTACGAGTTAAATGATGATTTTGAACCAACGATTGAACTGGCAATCGGTTTTTTCAAAACTACCGCAATTAAAGAACGAGTAAGTGAATTAACCAGAAACCTGATACAAACCGGAGACCCTTATGTTGAACAATTTGAAATATTAACCGCAAAGGGGAATACAAAATGGGTAGAAGCCAGCGGCTACGCCGACTTTAATAATGACCAGTGTGTGTTAGTATATGGCACATTGAAAGATATTTCTTATGAAAGAGACCTGGACTCTACGCTTCAGTTAACAGAAGAAAAGTTTTCAAAGGTTTTTGAATCCGCTGCCATTGGTATGGCATTGGTGTCGCCGATGGGGTATTTCATTAAAGTAAATAAAGAACTACCAAGAATATTAGGCTACACGGAAGAAGAGTTAATAAAACTAACCTTTCAGAATATAACTCACCCTGACGACCTCAGCAAAGACCTTTCTTATTTTAAGCAAGTGCTTAACAAAGAAATAGAAAGCTACAGAATGGAAAAACGGTATATCCATAAACGGGGGCATATTGTGTGGGCTGAATTATCGGTTTCTATTATCTGGAGCAGCCAGTTTACCCCTCTTTATTTTATATCGCAGATAACAGACATAACCGAGCAAAAAAAAGCGTCAGAAGAACTCCAGCGCGAACAGCAGCGGCTTTACCAAACCATAGAGGGAGCAAATATTGGTACATGGGAATGGAATATCAAAGACAATACGGTAATTTATAATAACAGATGGGCCGAAATTGTTGGCTATACCTTAGACGAATTGCAACCTATCAGCAAAAGTACCTGGAGTAGCCTGGTGCATCCTGACGACAAACACATTCCGGATAAAAATATCGAGAAGTGTTTTAGCAGAGAAATTGAATTTTATGAATGCGAATACCGCATGCGGCATAAAAATGGTAGTTGGGTATGGATAAATGACAGAGGGAAAATTGTAGAGTGGTCGGGCAAAGACCAGCCTTTGCTCATGCTGGGTACGCACGCTGATATAACACAGACCAAAAGCAAAGAACAGGAGCTCAGAAACACCCTTGACCTGGTGAGCGAGCAAAACAAAAGACTGCTTAACTTTACGCATATTACCTCACATAATCTCAGGTCACATATCGGTAATTTTCAGATGCTGCTCAACTTGTTGCCTGACGAGCCGGATGAAAACAAAAAACGAGAATTAATTGATTTTCTGATTACCATTGCCAATAACCTGCAAGAAACCGTTCATTACCTGAACGAAGTATTACAGATACAGACCAACCTTAACCTGCAGATAAAAAAAATAAACCTGTACAACGAAGTAGAAAAAGTGCTAACAAATCTGAAAGGCCTGATATCAGAGTCGCTGGCTATTGTTTATAATCTTGTACCTCCTAATTTTGAAATTTCTTACAGTGCCGAATACATTGAAAGTGTGCTCATTAACCTCATAACCAATGCCATTAAATATCAGCATCCAGACCGCGTTCCGGTCATTCATATCAGTGTCAGAGAAAATTTAAAATTTATTATTCTCGAAATTGCAGATAATGGCATGGGAATTGATTTAAATAAACATGGGCAAAAACTCTTTGGCATGTATAAGACTTTCCACCAGAATAAAGATGCCAGAGGTTTAGGACTGTTTATTACCAAAAACCAGGTTGAAGCACTTGGTGGCAAAATAGAAGTTGAAAGTACCGTTGATATAGGAAGCACCTTTAAAGTTTGTATCCTGCACCCACACAACCTGGCTTCAGCGTCTGGCTAATGTCTGTAAATTATATAGACAAAATTATTATTAACCGTTTTGATGCAAGCAAAATCTGATATGAAAATAAACAATGTCTGGATAATAGATGACGACAAAATACTTACGTATGTTCTGAAGCGAATGTTGGCATCCATCAACGTATTTGAAAACATTGAGATTTTTCAGAATGGTAAAGAGGCTTTTAATCAACTAACTAAAGCTTTAACAGAGAGAGAATTATTACCGGATATTATCCTTCTGGACCTGAACATGCCGGTAATGGACGGCTGGCAGTTTTTAGATGAATTTGAAAGATTAGATCTTAATAAGAAAATAACACTATATATTGTAAGTTCGTCTATCGATACACAAGACCACGAAAAAGCCGCTAATTACACCGTTGTTTCAGATTTTCTTGTTAAACCTATCGGAAAAAAACAGATTGAACAATTGGTGACCGATTATACTGCTTAAAATCTTTCGTTTTCTTTAACTGAGCAAAGACACTAATTAAATATATAGAATATAAACGCTTGCTGGCTTTGTTTGACCTGCCGGAGGCCTTTGTTTTAAACGCAAAAAAAAATCCTTTAATATTAACATTAAAGGATTTTTTTTATCAATTCAACTTAGAAGCCAGTTTATCGGTCTTATCATCCAGACTTACCTCTGGATCTTTAGCCATCAGAATATCCGGAAGAATCAGGAAATCTGCCAGCATGTTCTTCTCCTCATCCAAAATTCCAAAAGCCTTTGCTCTTTTTGTCCAGCCGGGGTATCTGCTGGCATTTTTTCTTGAGCCATAATAATGTAGGCGGTAATTCATGTAGGGATTCACAATGTACTCGCACTGAAAAAACGAATTAGCCAGTTCTACATCTTCAATTGACAATCTACCGTCTTGCGGAGCGCCGATAATTGCCTCAAAGGCTCTAATATTCACTCTGTTTACACCTTCTCCGGCGGTAATAATCTGGTCTATAAGTATTTCGGCAACTTCCTGGCTCTTAAATAAATTTCCGTGGTACTTATTCCAGTAATGTTTTCTGTGAATTTTAAAGGCTTCTGCCTTTGTAAACGTCTTTTTTCCCCATACTCTTTTGTTAATTCCATAACCTTTTCCTTCAAATCTGATAAGTTTCTGGAAGTACTTTTCAAAGGACGCAGCTTCTGAAGTAATAATTGTCATGCTGACCATAAAACCAGTCAGCAGCATTAATTTAATTTGCTTCATTCGGGATATCAAATTTGTTGACGGCACAAAGGTAAACATTAATATCCTGACTATCAAGCAATTATTGATTTTAGTGATTTTCAAGCCCGGTTTTAGTTCCATATAACAAACGTTTTTGCAACTATTTTGCAAAAAATAGCTCCTTTACAAATATTAGAATAAGTCAATGAATAGGCCCATAAACAGACGTTTTACATAGAATAATTCAATTACAGTAATTTTAACTGTTTGTGCCAGCCAGACACGCCACAAATTGTTAAAAAAAATACACCTGGCCTGCCCTAACCCATGGCAGATAAGGAAAAACACAGACCAATTTTTACGTATATACAAAAAGTACTGAAAACAACCAGCCGGATAGTGGAATTAAGAAAAATGAAGAAAATTTGGCAGAAAAATTAACTTTTTGTAAATTAGCTAACAATAGTTTGAAATCTTCGCAAAAAGCCGAGTTTAGTAGCGAATATTCGCTAAAAATTGCCAATTTTATTCAAAAATCAGAGCTTTAAAAATAATTGTT
The DNA here is from genome assembly GCF_024138715.1 of Emticicia sp. 21SJ11W-3. Classification (GTDB taxonomy): domain Bacteria; phylum Bacteroidota; class Bacteroidia; order Cytophagales; family Spirosomataceae; genus Emticicia; species Emticicia fluvialis. The sequence continues at coordinate 2,365,330 of NZ_CP092074.1, read as the reverse complement.
TTTGCATTATTCTCATAACAACTATTGCAAAAACAAGTATTTTATATTGGATAAATAAAATTTGGTTTCAAAGTTGTTATGCCAAATAATTTTAGTATTATATTGCAATTCAATTGCTGTATATACTATATATATATAACAATTCAGAAGATTATTGGGCTTAATGCTTCACGATTAAATTACAAAATATATAACCAGAGTACAATTTAAAACCCTATAAATTTTATCGCACGATGACTGAATCAGAGCAAACAATGGAACAAGGTCTATATCGTTCGGAATTCGAGCATGATGCCTGTGGTATTGGCTTCAGAGCACATCTGAAAGGCCGCAGGTCTCACGGAATTGTTGCCGATGCCATAAAAATGCTTGAGCGCATGGACCACCGTGGTGCGTGCGGTTGTGACCCAAACACGGGTGACGGTGCCGGTATTTTATTACAAATACCGCATGAATTTTTACTGGATGAGTGTAACAAACTTAATTTCCAGTTGCCTTCAAGTGGTGAGTATGGTGTAGGAATGATTTTCTTTCCTATGAATGAAACAGAGAGAGAGGAATGCAGAGAAATACTTAACCGAAAGATTGAGAGAATCGGGCTTGAATTATTGGGTTACAGAGTTGTACCTACCAAGGGCGATTGCCTTGGCGACGGCTCGGGTTCAGTTGAGCCGCATGTGGAGCAGGTGTTTATCAAACGTCCGTCAGATATTACAGAAGAAATAGATTTTGAAAGAAAACTATATATTTTGCGTCAATACGCCTCTCGTATCATCCGTGAGTCGGTTGCCGGCGCTAAAGAGCATTTTTATTTTTCATCACTCTCGTGCCGTACTATCTCTTACAAGGGGCAGTTAACTACCGAGCAGTTGAAATACTACTTCCCTGATTTATCTAATAAATCAGTTACTTCTGCCTTTGCGGTTATTCACTCGCGGTTCTCAACCAACACATTCCCGTCTTGGAAACTGGCACAGCCTTTCCGTTTTATTGCCCACAACGGTGAGATTAACACCGTAAAAGGTAACGTAAACTGGATTAGAGCCGGAGAGAAATCGTTCTTGTCTGAGTATTTCACTAAGGAAGAAATGGATATGATTCTTCCTATTTGTGATGCAGGCAACTCAGATTCAGCACAACTAGATAACGTAATTGAATTGCTGTACCTATCGGGCCGCTCGCTTCCGCATGTAATGATGATGCTGATACCCGAAGCATGGGACGGCAACGAGCAGATGGACCCCGTTAGAAAGGCTTTCTATGAATACCACGCAGCCATTATGGAACCCTGGGATGGCCCGGCTTCCATTTCGTTTACAGACGGCAAAATGGTTGGTGCAACGCTTGACAGAAACGGATTGCGCCCATCGCGCTACTGGGTTTTAGATGACGACACCGTTATAATGGCCTCAGAAGCAGGGGTATTAGATATTGACCAGGAGAAAGTAATTTCGAAAGGCCGTCTTCAACCGGGCAAAATGTTTATTGTTGACATGGAGCAGGGAAGAATCATACCGGATGAAGAAGTTAAAGCAGATATTTGTTCGCGACAACCCTATCAGGAATGGCTTGATGAATACAAAATCAAAACTTCTGTGCTGCCAAAGTCGATTCGCCCTTATCAGAACTACAGCGAAGATGTGCTTCTGAAAAGACAAATCACTTTTGGTTTTACATCAGAAGATTTAAGAATGATACTGGCTCCTATGTCACAAACCGGGCAGGAAGCTATCGGCTCAATGGGTGTTGATACCCCTCTGGCCATACTTTCAGACCAAAGCCAGCATTTATCGTATTACTTCAAGCAATTATTTGCGCAGGTTACCAACCCGCCTATTGACTCTATCAGAGAAAGAGCCATCATGTCTTTGATTTCGTTTGTGGGTTCAAACGAAAACATTCTGGCAGAATCACCGCTTCATTGCCGAATGGTGGAACTGGAACAACCTGTATTAACTGTTGAAGAATTTGACAAACTACGCTTTGTAGATTACAAAGGTTTTCAGGCTAAAACCATCAACACTTATTTTAATGCCAAAGTACCTGATTACGGTAAAGCATTAGAATTTGCCCTTGACAGAATCTGCCGTTATGCAGAAGATGCCATTGAAGACGGTTTCGAGATTCTGATTCTGTCAGACAGGGCCATTGATTCAGACCACGCCCCTATTCCGTCTTTGTTGGCTACGGCGGCGGTTCATCACCACTTAATTAAGAAAGGAATCAGAGGCAAAGCAGGCATTGTAGTTGAAGCAGGCGATATCTGGGAAACCCACCACTTTGCTACATTGATAGGCTATGGCTGCTCGGCTATTTGTCCTTACATGGCTTTTGAGACCATCTCCTGGATGAACAAAAAAGGTTTAATTGAGGGCGAAAATCAGGATTACGTTCTTTACAAAAATTATATCAAGGCGGTTAATAAAGAGTTGCTGAAGATATTCTCAAAAATGGGCATCTCAACACTTCAATCATACCAGGGCGCGCAGATTTTTGAGTGTATTGGGCTAAACAAACCGGTAATTGACAAGTACTTTACAGGTACCATCTCCCGCATTGGCGGTATGGGTATTGCAGATATAGCCAAAGAAGCCATTGTACGCCATAAAGTGGCGTATCCGGACGTACCACAGGTATCGGTACAAAGATTAGAAGTTGGTGGGGTTTACCAGTGGAAACAACGCGGCGAGCGCCACATGTTCAATCCTCAAAGTATCCACCTATTGCAGCAATCCGGCAGAGTCGGTGAAAAGGATTTAGAAAAAGGCTATCAGATTTTCAAACAATACTCGAAACTGATTAACGACCAAAGCAAAGATGCTTTAACAATCAGAGGCCTGTTGCGTTTCAGAAAAGGAAATCCTATTCCTATTGAAGAAGTAGAGCCGGTTGAAAACATCTTTAAACGCTTTGCTACCGGAGCTATGTCGTTCGGTTCAATATCATGGGAAGCCCATACAACGCTTGCTATTGCCATGAACCGCATCGGTGGCCGCTCTAACTCTGGCGAAGGTGGTGAGGATGAAATCCGTTATCAGCCTGATGCCAATGGTGATAATCTGAGCTCAAGCATTAAGCAGGTGGCGTCTGGCAGATTTGGTGTAACCAGTTATTATCTAACCAACGCCAAAGAATTACAAATAAAAATGGCACAGGGTGCCAAGCCCGGAGAAGGCGGACAGTTACCCGGCCATAAAGTAGACGATTGGATTGGCCGTGTTCGCCACAGTACGCCGGGTGTAGGTTTGATATCTCCTCCGCCTCACCATGATATTTATTCAATTGAGGATTTGGCACAGCTGATATATGACCTCAAAAATTCAAACCGCGATGCCCGTATTTCAGTAAAACTGGTTTCGGAAGCAGGTGTGGGAACTGTAGCAACAGGTGTTGCCAAAGCCCACTCAGACGTAATACTTATTGCTGGCCATGACGGTGGAACCGGAGCCTCTCCGCTTTCATCTATCCGCCATGCAGGGTTGCCCTGGGAACTTGGTTTGGCTGAAACCCATCAGACACTGGTTAAAAATAAATTGCGTGGCAGAGTGGTAGTGCAGGCTGACGGACAGATCCGCACAGGTAGAGACTTAGTTATTGCGGCTCTGTTGGGTGCAGAAGAATTTGGTGTAGCCACTGCGGCGCTTGTTTCGGTTGGTTGTATTATGATGCGTAAATGCCACCTGAATACCTGCCCTGTTGGTGTTGCCACTCAGAATAAGGAATTACGCGCCATGTTTAGCGGAAAACCTGAACACGTGGTAAATATGTTTACTTATCTTGCACGCGAAATGCGTGAAATAATGGCCGAATTGGGCTTCCGTACTGTAAACGAAATGGTTGGTCAGGTTCAGTTACTTGAAAAACGTGACGACCTGTCGCATTGGAAATACAAGAAAATTGATTTAAGCGGTATTCTTTTTAAAGAACCAACTGCGCTTGATGTAGCTCAATACAAACAAGAAGAACAAGACCATGGCATTGACCACGTGCTTGACTGGCAGATGATAAAAGATGCCAAGCCTGCATTAGAAAGCAAACAGGAAGTAACTGCCAAATATACCGTTAACAACCTGAACCGTAGTATCGGAGCGATGCTTTCAAACGAGGTTTCAAAAGTATTTAAAGGCGACGGTTTACCTTATGGCACTATTCATTATAAATACCGTGGTACATCAGGGCAGTCTTTCGGGGCGTTCTCAACCAAAGGTTTGAAATTGGAGCTGGAAGGTGATTCAAACGACTATTTCGGTAAAGGTTTATGTGGTGCCGAACTGATTGTGTACCCTGATAGAAAAGCCACCTTTGCCGCAGAAGAAAACATGATTATTGGTAACGTGGCGTTTTATGGCGCTACATCTGGCGAGGCCTACATCAGAGGTATGGCGGGAGAACGATTCTGCGTAAGAAACTCAGGCGCCAAAGTAGTGGTTGAGGGTGTGGGTGACCACGGCTGCGAATATATGACAGGCGGATTGGCTATCATATTAGGCAAAACTGGTCGTAACTTTGCTGCAGGTATGAGTGGTGGTATGGCTTACATTTATGATACCGATGGAGACTTTGAGTCGAAATGTAATAAAGAAATGGTAGGTCTTGAAAAACCGGATGCGGAAGACGCCGAAATGCTGAAAGCCTTTATTGAAAAACACCTGGCTGTTACGAACAGTAGCATAGCAAAATCAATTCTGGATAATTTCAGTGAGGCACTTAATAGCTTTGTAAAAGTAATACCTACCGATTACAAACGCGTTTTGCTTGAAAGAAAGAAAAAAGCAGAAACCGAAAACGTTCTGGCATAACACCGCCGTCTCTGAAAGATGAAACTCTTGCAAATCAGTGGTTTTATCTTTCAGAGGCAATATTTAACCTTTAGACATACACAAAATCATAATAAAGAAATGGGAAAACCAACCGGTTTTTTGGAGTTCGAACGCCAGCCATCCCTCAAAAGAGATGTTCTGGAAAGAAAAAAAGATTATAATGAGGTAGAAACCAATTATGATACCCAACAAACACTACAACAGGCGGCCCGCTGTATGGACTGCGGTGTTCCGTTTTGCCATAATGGTTGCCCTCTGGGAAACATCATCCCTGAGTTTAACGATGCCGTTTATGAACAAAACTGGGAGTATGCCTACCAGATTCTGAGTTCTACCAACAATTTCCCTGAGTTTACCGGTCGTATCTGCCCTGCCCCGTGTGAGGCATCTTGTGTATTGGGCATTAACAAACCACCTGTGGCCATTGAGTACATTGAGAAATCAATTATTGAAAAAGCCTATGAAAACGGATGGGTACAGCCTAACATTCCAAGTAAAAGAACAGGCAAAAAAGTGGCGGTTATCGGCTCAGGCCCTGCGGGTCTTGCGGCAGCTGCCCAACTAAATAAAGCTGGCCACTGGGTAACAGTTTTTGAAAGAGCCGATGAAGTGGGTGGCTTGTTAAGATATGGTATCCCGGATTTTAAGCTAGATAAATCGGTAGTAAAACGCAGAGTGGCAGTAATGGAAGCAGAAGGGGTTGTATTTAAAACCAACGCCAACGTAGGTGCAAATGTAAAAGCCAATGATTTATTACGCGATTTTGACGCCATAGTACTGGCTGGTGGTTCTACCGTGCCAAGAATGATTGATATTAAAGGCAAAGAACTGAAAGGTATTTACCCGGCTATGGAGTTTCTGAGCCAGCAAAATAAAAGAGTAGCAGGTATTGAGCGTGTAGCCGACCACAGAGGTGAGGCCTACGCAAGCGGCGAAATTTTTGCAACAGGCAAAAATGTATTGGTTATTGGTGGTGGTGATACGGGTTCTGACTGTGTGGGTACATCTAACCGCCACGGAGCAAAGAGCATTACCCAAGTAGAGGTTATGCCTGAACCGAGTTTGGACGATAAGAAACAGCCTTACTATAAATTCAGAGCAGAAACTACACCGTGGCCAAACTGGCCTTTGACCAAACGGACGTCAACATCGCACGAAGAAGGTTGTGAGCGTTTGTTCAGCATTAACGTAAAAGAATATGTGGGCGACGAAAACGGCAATCTGAAAGGCGTGGTTATTTCTGAATCTGCTATATTTAATGGCCAGAGAGTAGAAATGAATGAACGTGAAATTCCTTGCGAATTGGCACTGATTGCTGCCGGGTTTCTTAATCCGCAACAGGATTTGCTTGAACAACTGGAAATAGAAGTAGACGAACGCAAAAACGTGAAAGCGCTCGAATATCAGACGAATAATGCTAAAGTGTTTGCAGCTGGCGATATGCGTCGCGGACAATCGCTGGTAGTTTGGGCTATCTCGGAAGGACGTGAGTGTGCCAGAAAAGTTGACGAATATCTGATGGGAGAGTCATTACTTGAAGCCAAATCAGTTTCCATGATTTCGCCGGCTTATATTGGGATTTGATTTTTGCTTTATAAATAAAAATGAGCCGCACGTAAGGTGTGGCTCATTTTGTTTAAGGAGGATTTTATCAGAAAAATCAGCCTTTCAGATAATTATTGATATTATCTTCAATTCTTTTCAGAATGTCGCCGATTGCTGCGGGTTCAAAGGTCTCCCCTGTTACTTTTTCGTAAAGTTCAACATAGCGTTGCGATATTTCTGCCACTTTCTCATCTGTCATTTCAGGCACCGTTTGTCCTTCTTTTCCCTGAAATCCATTAGCTATCAACCACTCTCTCACAAACTCTTTCGAAAGCTGTCTTTGTGGCAAGCCCTTAGCCAGATTCTCTTCGTATGTATCGGCATAAAAGTATCTGGATGAATCTGGCGTATGAATTTCGTCTATCAGATAAATCACCCCATCTCTTTCACCAAACTCATATTTGGTGTCTGCCAGTATCAAACCCTTTTCAGCAGCCATTTGGGTACCTCTTTCAAACAATGCCAGTGCATATTTTTCAAGTCGCGTATATTTTTCTTCAGATACCAGCCCACGGCTGATGATTTCTTCGCGAGAAATATCTTCATCATGCCCCTCATGGGCTTTGGTTGTTGGAGTTATGATGGGTGTAGGAAATTTCTGATTCTCCACCATGCCTTCCGGCAGGCTTACACCGCAAAGCGTTCTTAACCCACTTTTATAAGTACGCCACCCATGCCCAACCAGATAACCCCGCACTACCATTTCTACCGGGAAGGTCTGGCATTTAATACCTATTGATACATTTGGGTCTGGTATTGCTACCAGCCAGTTAGGAACAATATCTTTGGTTGCAAAAAGAAATTTTGAGGCAATCTGGTTCAGCACCTGACCCTTTGACGGAATTGGCCTGGGAAGAATTACATCAAAGGCAGAGATACGATCGGAGGCTATCATAGCCACTTTATCATCAAAATCATATACGTCACGAACTTTGCCTCTATAAAATCCTGTCTGGCCTTCAAACTTAAAATTTGTTTCTTTTACTACAGAAATGTTTGTCATACTAAAATCATTAAATTTATATTGCTGCCTGGCGCTACCAGTCTTTTTCGTTTTTGCTGTCTTTCTTTTTATTGGTCTGCCTTGAGGGGGCATATTGTAACTCGTTGGTTTTCATGGCCTCTAATATCTGCAATGCTTTTTCGCGACTCATTTTTTCGGGCATGGTAGACTGCAACTCATCTTTTTTTACATCAGATTGCTTTGTTTCTGCTGACTCAGGCTGATTCTCCAAAGCTTGTGGTGGAGGTGGAGGCGGAGGCTGATTGTTATCAGGCATTCGCTTCTTCATCAGTTCATAATTATAGCGGGCAATCTGGTTATCAGGATTCTTTTTGAGCGCCTCTTTGAACAACTGTAGGGCAGTTGCGCTATCTTTCTGCATAGCGTTTATAACGCCAATCTGAATAATGGCCCCCGTGAAAATCATCTCATCGCTTACCCTCAAAAGCCGTTTATATTCAAGTAAGGCGCGGGCTGTATCTTGCGTATAAAAATAGGCGTGCGCCATATTCAGTCGGGCTTCAGGCTCCAGATTAAACGAAATATTAGCCAGATTCTGGTACTTTTCACGGGCTACTGCATAGTTCTTTTTATTAAAGGCTGTACCTGCCTCAATTTTTAACCTGTTCCGTTCAGAGACATTCGTTAACGAACGAATATTCAGAAACAATAACAATATGTAAAAAAACCAGGTGTTCATTGAGTTTATTTGTATTCGGCCTTAAAGCTTTATAGTTCTTATTGTAACCAGAATATCAATTATCATTAAAACCAGTGCCAGAAAAACGAAATAAAAGTACTTATTATTAGCCACGGTCATTTTCCGGGTATCTACCCAGTTATTGTTTAACTGCGACACCTCCTTTAATAAAGCAGGCACATCGTTTACCCGGTTCGATAACTGAAAATACTTTCCCCCAAATGCTCTTGCCAGCCTTTTCAGGTAGTCGGCATTTAATTTTGACACCACAACGTTTCCTTCTTTATCTTTTTTATAGTCGTAGCCCATTTTTATTTTTCCACCTTGCGGCGTACCAACACCCAGTGCAAGGAAACTGACCCTGTTTCTTTTTAAATCCTGTATCACAGAGGGGTCAAGCTCACCAAAATCTTCACCATCACTTATCAGTATAACAACCTTTGCTTTTCTGGCAGGTGCACTTACAGAATGGTACTTGGTCTGAATCAGTTTAAAGGCAGAATTCAGGTCAGTGCCGGAGTCAGTAAACAAGTCGCTATTGAGTTTTTGAATATATAGCTTAAGTAAATCTTTATCAAAAGTAAGAGGTACCTGAACGTATGCATCTGATGAAAAAACTACTATCCCTACCCTGTCTGATTTAAGGGCCGCCAGGTTTTTCACAAGTTCAAATTTCACTTTTTCAAGGCGGGTAGGTTCAATATCCACCGCGTCCATCGAGCGCGAAACATCAAAAGCAAAATACACATCTTTACCGGCTGCCTGTGTTTCTATTTCGCTTACACCAAAACTAGGGCCAAGCAAACCCAGTATACAAAGGCTTAGGTAGGCTGTTCTGATAAAAAACTTGATAGCCACCGACCTTGCCGATGTACCCAGCCGGGTTGCAATAATATAACTCCTAATAAAGTAGACCACATATACCAACAAGAATATGCCAATAAAAACGTATTCAACAATGGTGAGTGGTTTTATCCAATTCATACTGAGTTATGTAATCCGGCTATCTAAAATGATATAATAAACGGCTTGTTTTACACAAAATTGCCAAAAAAATATCAGATTAAACCTCTGGCTTTGTTAAAAGTTTTTGTTAATCAAAAATAATCCTGCTAACATAGTAACAGCGCTTTTCAATTGTCTGCCCTCAAAAACATTTTACTTGTACCTACTTTTTGCTGCTCAAACATTGAAGGGCTTAGCACGGCACATAAAAAGTAGCTAAAACTTAGCTTTCATGGCTGGTTTCTCAACCCATATCCAACTAAAGTATGATATCAGGCATACAATTGCCGACATCGCAATTAAATTCCATATACTACCGGTAAACCCTAAGCTCAGCATTACGTTAATAACCGGCAGGTGATAAATATAGATTCCATAAGACAAATCATTCTCATGCAATAATCGTTTGCTCAGATGTATGTATGAAAAAGCAAAAGACAAACTAAGCATAGATAGCAGCGTATTGGCTATAATGCCCCATACAGAAACATCGTAAGGGTTTACGTACAATTTAAGCCAAGTGCAAGCTATTAATACATAAGCGGCATAAATGATAAGCCAAATCAAAACCTTATCCTTCACCAGTTTTTCAATCCAGGTAAAGTTCTTGTAAATGGCAATGCCGGTTAAAAAAAAGTGCAGATAATAAAGCACAGTGTTGCCAAAAAGCTTATGCACCTGCTCATGTGCTAAAACCCAGCTATTGGTATTAATAACCAGCTTTAGTATAACAGAAACAACAAAAATAGCTGCCAGTAGTAAATTTGTCTGCCATAGTTTTCTAGGTAGATTAATGACATACAGCAACACCGGCAAAACCAGATAAAACTGTAGCTCAACGGCTACACTCCAAAGGCTGCCGTTCGGGTGACCCGCCCCCCACGTTTTTAAGGAAGGGCTTGCATAAAATTGCAAAAAAGACACCTGTGCAGCCAGCCATAAAAGCAGGTCTTTTAGTATTATTGGCTTTACAAAGTAAATGAGCAGCAAGGCTGTAATGGCTGTACAAACCCAAAGGGCCGGATAAATTCTTAATGCCCGGTTTTTGAAATATTTCTTGAGATTAAACTGATTGCGCTCGAGAGAATGGCTGATTAAAAATCCGCTAATGGTAAAAAAAATAGGAACACCCGGTATATGAAACAGCAAAGACAGAAAACCCCACATGTTATCGAAAACCTTGAACTGCACAGCCCCATGCCATATTAGCACCTGAAAAGCTGCAATGAGCCGGAGCAAATCGAAATTATTTGTTCTATTGATAGTCATTCATTACCTTTTTAAAGCCATCATACATTTGATGAGCTACCTGCCCGGGCGAATAGTCTCTGATTATTTCTTGAGAAACACTTCCAAACTGCTTTAATTTTTCTGGTTCAGCAATAAAACCGGCCATTAATTCTGCCAGTTGGGCAGTATCATAGGGGTTAAAAGTATAGCCATTCAGGCCATTTTTAACGAGGTCGAATGCCGAACCGCACTTTTCAGAAACTATAACCGGAAGCCCGCAAACCATCGCTTCATTCACAACCAATCCCCAGGGTTCAGAGTAACTCGGTAAAACAAAGACGTCGGCCATTGCCATATATTTTGGCACATTATACCATGCCTGGCCTTCTATAAACGTTACGCCATCTATGTGATTAGAAGCAACATAAGCTTGTAGGTTATCTTTTTCCGCGCCGTCACCCAGAATAATCAGGCCCCAGTCTTTTGACTTTAACTGCGAATAGGCCGTAACAAGCCCGGCTACATTCTTGATGGTCATCAACCTGCCTGTATAAATAAAATTATAAGACCTAAGCCGATACTTTTGCTTCCAAACATTACGTTCTGCCAGCGCATCTGTAAAAACAGACAAAACCTTTGCGTTATCGACAGCATTATTTTTCAGCAGAATCTGATGAGGTTTTACACCAAACTTAAGCATATATTCGGCGGCCTTAGAGCCATAACAAAAAAAGCCTTGTGCTTTATTAACAACAAAACGCTTGAATGCTTCTTTCCACCATACTTTTGGATTATCGTTTTCGGTAGAATCAACCGAAATAATTACTTTTATACCAACCATCCGGCAGTAAATAAGTACGGTATTCATGCCGCCTTCATAATAGCCGGAAATATTTACCACATCTGGCTTGAATTTCCGAACCCAATATAGCATTTTTTTTGCTCTGGTAAGATTCGGAATGTTCTCATAATAGTCATCAACCAGTACCTGGTAATTGTATTGATGGATACTTCTATCGACTGGCCCAAGATTAGCGCGGGTTATTTCATTTAATGAGGTTTGAAGTACTAATAATTCATCTCCTTTATTACTATCGACAACTTTCTGGAGCTCTGTATAAATTTTACCTTTGTAATGCGACCAAAGGTATTGATGAATAATAAGTATCCTCATTCTACGCCGGTTTATCTTTATTATTGACGGCGCCAAAATTAAGAAAAAATGCGCCTAAAACAGAAAATTTAGGGATAATAAATAACATTTATAAACACGGAGAGTATATTTGTAAAAATATTAACGGATGATAAAGTTTATAGATTTAATACTCAATAAATTATTTAAGTATCGCCAGAGCGTAGGTTTGAGCCTGTTCTTTTTTGGCGGGCCGTTAATATATTTTTTAAGAGACGGCATAAAACTAGCCCCGGGCAGTACAGCCTTTACAGGCGCCTTTACTATGGGCAGCCTTTTAATAGCCATACCGTTCAATCTTAAAAAAGTGTATCAGACCAATACGGTTGGGTATCTGATGTGCATTGGCTATACCATACTGGCAGTTTTTTATCTGGCTGTTTATACCCCTAACAGGGGTTGGTTTACCAATACTACGGTTGAGGCTGTTTATCAGGGCATCATCATTTTATCGATGTTTATATTTGCTGGTACGTCTATTAATAGCCTGAAAGACAACTTTCTTCAAATTACACTTATTATATGCGTTATAGGCGGGCTTGGCTTGCTTTATTATATTTTCAAGAACCCCATGTATGTAATAGGTATGCGTGCGTCTATCAGCTTTAGCGGCGACGACGCCATGTCTTCAATGGGTAACCCGCATATTTATGCCAAAAGCGCTTATTGCGGTTTAGTGGCCGGGGTTATACTGCTGCGAGAAGAGAAGCGTATTCTGTATCGGTTAATGTATCTGGGCTGTGTATTTTTATTATTGGTTGTGCTGGCGCTTTGCCAGGCAATGGCCATGATTCTGGTTACGGGTATTTTCTTCTTTTTATATTACATTTCCAGCTTCAATTCAAATAACATTTATAAATCGCTTAAATGGTTAACAGGCTTGAAAGGCTTTGCCTTACTGGCATTAACGGCTTTATTGGTATATTATGTGGTTGAGCATACACGTTTCAGCGAGTTTTTTGGTCATATTTCAGGCCTGATAACTGAGCGTGTTGAGAAAATTTTTATGACCCTAACCGGTACAGAACCTTCTACTCCTACTATTGTGGCTGGCGATGATTCTGCCTCTACTCGCGTAACCAATATCACTGCCATGTTTAAAGACATGAATGAAAGAATTGAAGACGGCGACTGGCTAAGTGTAATATTAGGACAAGGGTATCAGCATAAGTATATCGACTCTCCCTTTTTTCAAACACTTAACGACCTGGGTATCATAGGTTTTTCTTTTTTTGCCATTATTCATCTGGTTTTACTGGCCTGGGTGGGCAGGCAGGTACTTAACCCAACCTGTGGTTTTACTTTGTTTGTTGCTTATACTTTTCTGGCAACGGTTATTCAGAACTTTACTTTCGGAATGCCCTACGACTACCAGCGGTGGACAGTCATGCTCTTTGTGGCGCGCTTTGCCTTAGATTACAAAAAGGTGGTGGTTACCAAGCCTGCCGGTTCAACTGTTTCTGCCTGATTGAAAGTTAAAATTACCCTTTTACACACCACGCTGCTTTATGACACTATGAAATACACTGCTCTATTAATAATCTCAGTACTCTATTTATCCTGCAGGAATGAACCAGAGGGGTATTCATTTAATTCAAATATTACTATTTATAGTGTTGAGCCTACTGAAAAAACGGTGGTTAATGCACCCCCGCAGGATATTCCAGCAGATATGGTGTATGTGCCGGGTGGATTTACCCTTATTGGCTCTGAAGAAGGTGTTGAATGGGAAAAGCCGACCTTCTGGGCACAAGTAAGGCCTTTCTTAATGGATGCGCACGAAGTTACCGTTGGGCAGTTCAGGAAATTTATAGTGGCTACGCATTATAAGACAGAGGCTGAAAAATTTGGTGATGCCGGCATACTGAACGAAGAAACCAAACAGTGGATTTTAGCCAAAGGTGCAAACTGGGAATATCCCTTTGGAAAAAACAAACCAAAAGCAGCAGATAATTATCCTGTAACGCAGGTTTCGTGGAATGATGCCAGCGCCTATGCTAAATGGGCCGGGAAAAGGCTGCCTTATGAAATTGAATGGGAACACGCAGCCCGCAATGGCAGCAATTCAAGAATGGATTATCCGTTCGGAAATGAAATAGTTGCTAACGGTAGTTATCTTGCCAATACCTGGAATGGCTCATTCCCTGAATTTGATAAAACGCTTGATGGTTTTCATTATGCTGCGCCGGTTGGTTCTTATGCCAAGTCACCTCTCGGATTGTTTGACCTCAGCGGTAATGTATGGGAATGGTGCGAAGATTGGAGGACCGATTACCATACAATCATTGCCAACAAAGTGGACACAGTTGCTGAGAAAAAAGAAAAAGTACAAAGAGGCGGCTCTTTTCTTTGTGAACCCTCGTGGTGTCATGGCTACCGGGTATCAGGCAGGTCATTCACCAGCCCAGAAACAAGCCTCATGCACGTGGGTTTCAGATGCGTGAAGGATATCTGAATCAGCCACTCAATTACAGTTGACTGACTTATCAAACTGTTTGCTTACACTTCTACTTATTTTCTAAGTTACCTGCAAAAAACTTATAGCATTTAAAAAGGGGAACTCAACATTTTATTTGAGGAGATGACTAAATCGGCAGAGGGCTGTTGAATAGAGCGTTTTGTGAAGTTTATCTGTTAAAGGGAGACACCTGGGCATCTCCCATAACAGCATGATAACTTTACGCGGATTTCCGGATGAACTTGCGTTCTCGCAACGACTGGCTACTATTGAGGCATCCAACGTTTTTATTTAATTAGGAAAGCATATTTGTAATTCTGAGTCTAAATTAAAACACAGTTTTTGCATTTCCAAATGTAAACTTATTTTTTTTATAAATTCTAATAAAATTGTTTTTTCAATAAAAAATGAAAAACTACAATAAAACATAACCCGCTTGCTTTTAGCGGGTTATGTTCATCATTTTATTTACGCCATTTTTTATATTGGTTTATCAAACCATTGGTTGAGCTATCATGGGTTAATATGGCTGCTTCGTCCTGCAATTCAGGATAAATTTTGTTGGCTAACTGTTTACCAAGTTCAACACCCCATTGGTCGAAACTAAAGATGTTCCAGATAACCCCCTGCACAAAAATCTTGTGTTCGTACATGGCAATCAGGCTACCCAGTGTTTTGGGAGTTATTTTCTTAACCAATATTGAGTTGGTTGGTCTGTTCCCCTGAAAAACCTTATAAGGGGCTATTTTATCTATTTCTTCCTGAGACTTCCCTTTCAGTTCACCCAAAACCTCATCCAGAGTCTTGCCGTTCATTAAGGCTTCGGTTTGCGCAAAGAAATTAGAAAGTAACATTTTATGGTGTTCGCCCAGTTGATTATGCGAAATGGCCGGTGCGATGAAATCGGCAGGTATTAATTTAGTACCCTGGTGTATTAACTGATAAAAGGCATGCTGTCCGTTTGTACCTGGCTCACCCCAGATGATAGGTCCTGTCTGATAATTAACCTGATTACCATTTCTATCGACATATTTACCGTTCGATTCCATATCTCCTTGTTGGAAATACGCAGCAAAGCGGTGCATATATTGGTCATAAGGCAAAATGGCATGAGACTCAGCCCCATAAAAGTTATTGTACCAAACCCCAAGCAGTGCCAATACCACAGGTATATTTTTCTGAAACGGTGTGGTTCTGAAGTGGTTGTCCATGTCATGCGCACCAGATAACAGCGCTTCAAAGTTTTCAAACCCAATGTAGCAGGCAATTGAAAGCCCGATGGCCGACCAAAGCGAGTAGCGCCCTCCTACCCAATCCCAGAACCCAAACATATTGGCAGGGTCAATACCAAATTTTTCTACTTCGGTGCGGTTAGTTGAAATTGCCACAAAGTGTTTCTTTACAAAGGCTTCATCAGAGGCTGTTTTCAGGAACCAGGCACGTGCTGAATGCGCATTAGCCATTGTCTCCTGGGTTGTAAAAGTCTTGGAAGCTATCATGAAGAGTGTTGTTTCAGGCGACACCCCCTTTAAAGTTTCAGCAATATGAGTGCCATCAACGTTAGACACAAAATGCACTTTCAGATTTTTGGCATAAGGTTTAAGCGCCTCAGTTGCCATTACCGGGCCCAGGTCTGAGCCACCTATACCAATATTTACAATGTCGGTAATTGATTTACCGGTATACCCTTTCCAGGCGCCAGCGTTTACTTTTTCTGAAAAATCTTTCATTTTGGCCAATACCTCATTTACATCAGGCATTACGTCCGCCCCATCAACCAGTATCGGTGTGTTGCTTCTGTTGCGCAAAGCCACATGAAGCACCGCGCGGTTTTCTGTCTGGTTAATTTTTGCGCCTGAGAACATCTGCTCAATGGCTTCCTGCAGGTTACATTCGCGGGCAAGGTCGGTAAGATACGAAAGTGTACGACCGTTGATGTTGTTCTTGGAGAAATCGACCAGTAAATCGTTGAATCTGATTGAATATTTCTTGAATCGGTTCTGATCTTCAGCAAAAAGTTCTTTTAATTGCTTTTTACTAATGGTTTTATGATGACTTTTAAGTTTCTTAAATGCAGGCGTTTGCGTAAAATTTGTAGTAGGTAGCATAGTATGAATACCTCAGCCCCCTGAAATGAGGCTTAATTTGATTAGTTAATTGTTCCTCAGGGGATAGGAATAATCTTTATTTAATACAAATATCGTCTAATTGGCTTTCAGAAGCCACAAAAACATTAAAATCTACATCGCCGCTTATACCTGCCACACGCCCATTGGTGCTATGCTGCCAGAGAATCAGACTTGCTTCGTTATAACCTTCAAGCCTGCGGCTGTCATAATCTGAAATCCAGAGTGGGTGGTTATCAAAATTACTTTTTACATACTGCCGGTAAATATGTCGGTTGGTATAAATAATGGGCGTAACACCATAGTGGCTTTTGAGGTACTCGCTAAAGGTGGTAACGTTTGCCACCAGGTTTTTCCTGACTTTACGACTCGTGCCGTGCACCTCAAAATCAATAACGGGTACAAAATCGCCTTTTTCTAAATTAACTGTGCTGATAAAGTTCTGAGCCTGCGCCACGGGGTCAGCCCAAGGAACATAAAAATGATAGGCACCTCTTATGAAACCTGCCTTTTTGGCTTCTTTCCAGTTTTTATTAAAGTCTTTATCTTTCAGCTTTGCGCCTTCGGTTGCTTTTATGAAGCAAAAACTGATTTCAACTTCACTATTGCCTTTATTCAGCTTTTGCCAGTTTATTTTACTATTATGGTGCGACACATCAATACCATGTATGCTATACCGCATCGGAACTTTAATACCAAAATCCTTAACGTATGTCCATTGCTCAGCGTCTCTTACATAAAAATAGTACGCCGCCACAATCAATATACCCGTTAGTATGTAAAGACTCTTTAAACCCAGAACCTGCCTTGCTACCGACTGCTTTTGTTTGGGTGTCCGGGCGGAGTTTTTTTTCTGGGTCTTCATTCAAGGCAGCAACGCAAATATTAATTCTGGTGAAGCAAAATTATAAACAATCCGCAAAAATAATCAAAAAATAAAAACCGGAGGTTTACACCACCGGTTTTCTGTTAAAATATAACAATATAATATTATTTATTTGGTTGAGGCGTGTAGCGCAGGTAAGGTTTTACCACATTTACACCCTTCGGAAACTTGGCAATGGCATCTTCTGTAGAAACCGCCGGAACAATAATGGTGTCGTCGCCATCTTTCCAATCAGCCGGAGTAGCCACCTGATAATTAGCAGTTAACTGCAAAGAATCTATCACACGGAGAATCTCCTGAAAATTACGACCCGTTGAAGCCGGATAAGTAAGCGTTAATTTTATTTTTTTGTCAGGTCCAATTACAAAAACAGACCGAACGGTAGCTTTTTCAGAAGCATTCGGGTGAATCATATCATATAACGTGGCTACATTACGGCCCTGGTCTGCAATAATAGGGAAATTAACCACTACGTTGTTTACTTCCTGAATATCCGGCACCCATTTGTTATGAGAATCAAGGTCATCAACCGAAACAGCAATTACCTTAACATTTCTTTTCTCAAAATCGCCTTTTAAAAGTGCGGTTTTGCCTAGTTCGGTTGTACAAACCGGAGTAAAATCGGCAGGGTGAGAAAATAAAAGACCCCAAGAGTTACCAAGCCATTCATGAAAATTAATGGTTCCCTGGGTAGTTTCTGCTGTAAAGTCTGGTGCGATATCTCCTAATCTGAGTGACATAAGCTTTTATATTTAAAAGATGAATAATATTTAATAGCAATAATCTACTAGTTTAGTAGATAATGAATTTAAATGCTATTTAGTTCCAAATGTACTCAAAAATTGTGCAGAAAATATTGGGTACCTATACATTATCTTATCAACAAAAAGAGGCTTCTTCCGAAGCCCCCTTTCACCTTTCCACTACCTTACCTGCGCCAATGGAATTTTGTTTTTGTAATTCCAGAAGGCAGAAACATTTACAATTTTCCATTGTCCGTCAATCTTTTCCATCAGGCGTACCTCCTTGCTTTGCAGGTAGTATTGTTTGTTGCGGTCGCTATTGTATTGGTCCCAGGTAAGATGTGCCGCATTGTTACCATAAAACTTAACACGTACGTTTTTTCGTTTCACAATCGGGTGGCTGTGGCCAGCCTCTTCTTTCTCTTTTGGATTCTCCTTAATAGATTTCCCCAGGTTTTTATTGATATTCTCCCAACCTACGCTGGCATCAAAAGTACCGTCGGCATTGCTCCAGGCCTGATAGGCATAGTCTGAATGAGCAAATTTTTCTTGCCAGCAGTTGTAGTCGCGCTTAAAAAAACAATCGGTTTCAGATTCAATTACAGCCATTATTTCTTTTTTTTCGTTCTCGGTGTCCTGAAAACTGTTGGATGAAGAATTGGCTGTCTGGCAGGCATAAGCAAGTGCTGAAATCAGCATGAGCGATAATAAATTCGTTTTCATGGTAGATAATTTAAAGAGTGAAAAAACTCCGTTATAGAAAACTAGCTTAACTGTATCACTACAAAACTCTGGTTTTAATTTAGAAATAATATATTACAATTCAAAGATATTTTTGATTTATTTTTATAAAACCTAATTCATTCCTCTCAAATTCGTACTGACCCACCTACAAAATAAATCATTTGCAGTTTGGAAGTGTGCTTACAAAAAATTAGTACATTTGAATAAAACCTTAAAAAAAGGCCTGATTGGTACCAGCTTATCAGAATCTGTAAATTTATGAAACAGCGTTTCACCCTCTTGTGTATTTTGCTACAGTTAACCTGCCTTACTTTAACCCTGGCGCAGGAAAACACACGGACGCTGAAAGGTAAAGTGCTGGAAATTGACAAAACCCCAATAGAATTTGTGAATGTATATGTAAACAATACCTCTATAGGTACTACCACAAAAGCCGATGGCAGTTTTGTACTGAAAATACCAAAGTCTATTCAGAAAATAGAAGTTGTGGTTTCATTTATTGGGTATAATACATTAAAAAAAGTATTGCAGCCAAATGAACTGGTACGGGGTGTCATATTTTTGCTCGAGGGGTCTACTGTGCTGAATGAAGTAAAAGTAACCGCCAAAAGAGACCGCGACTGGAAGAAAAAGTGGAAGATTTTTAAAGACGGTGTACTGGGTGATTCTCAATTTACCAACGACTGCGAGATACAGAATCAGGAGGCAGTAAGACTTGAATACGACAAAGACAAAAACGTAATTGCTACCGCCAGCGAGCCAATTTTTATTGTAAATAAAGGGTTGGGATATAAGATTATGTTTCAGATGGAAACGTTTATATCTAACGGGAAGCTGACTTATTTTGCCGGAGACAAATTCTTTGAACACCTGAAACCCAAAGATGATAAACAGGCAAACCGGTGGAAGAAACTAAGAAGCCGTGCCTATAACAACTCTTTAAGAAATTTTCTGGTGTCGCTGGCAAAAAACAAATTATCGGTTAATGGATTTGAGGTTTTTCAGGAGAACAAAATCAGAGAAGGATTATACAGCAGAACAAGCGTGGCAAACGAACTGAAAGAAGGTAACCTTTATAAAACCACTGCCGATAGCCTGTGCAGTTATGATAGTCTTTCAAGGCGGTATATTCTGCATTCCAAAAAACCGTTGCTGGTTTTTCTGCTAGACAACTTTAATACAGTACCGGTGTTCAGAGATTATCCCTACAAATATTCGCAGATTTCTTTGCCCCTTGACTCGATTGAATTTACCGCCAATGGATGGATTACAAAACCCAATAGTATGGTTGTAACCGACCATTGGGGCAACGAAGGTTTCTCAAATTTACTGCCTGACGATTACGAAGATGAAGTGGTTGTGCCACAGGATGCCTCGCCCGATTTATTAGCCAACCTTTTTGCAGAAAATGACCGGAAATTCTGGTTTGTTAGTGGCAAAGTAACTGCACCGGGGGGCTTGGCAGTTGCCAATGCCGATGTATTTATGAATCATACCAGTACCGGTACAAAAACCAATGCGGAAGGGAAATTCACGCTGAGGGTTCCGGCCACAATCCAGGTGTTAGAAATGCTGGTTACAAGCCCCGGGTTTTTATTGGCAAAAGAATCATTCAACGCCGGCGACCATACCAGGCTATTGAATATCAACCTTAAACCTGATAATTTTTCTGTTGCCAACGAGAAAAACAGAGATTTTCAAAGAAACTGGAAAACTTTTGAGAAGGCTTTACTCGGCGACCCCGGCATGGACATGGCCCCAACGTTGTTTACTGAAAACTGCGAGATATTGAATCCGGAAGTGGTAAACTTTGCTCAGGAGGAGCCAAAAAAACTGACAGCCCAGGCAACCAGACCACTTATTATGCAAAACAATGCGCTTGGTTATAAAATAACTTATCAACTGACTCACTTTGAAAATAACGGTAAAGAAAACCAGATAACCGGAGATAAATATTTTGAAAAACTAGCACCAAAAGATGATAAACAGAGGATAAGCTGGGAAAAAAACCAGTTAAAGGTTTATCAGGAATCACTAAAGTATTTCCTTGTATCGTTAGGTCAAAACAAGCTGAAAGAAAATGGATTTGAAGTTTTTAAAATGCTTAAAATTCAGGATATTTACGATACCTATGTTACGGTTAAGTCTGAAGTGGCCGACAGCTCGTTGGTATCCTGCACCGCCAACGAATTGTGCAAGTTTGACGCCACCGCAAATCGCTTTTATCTGCACTCAGATTATCCGCTTCTGGTGTTTCTTACAAACAGAAACGAGCCGCTAAGGCTTACATTTGTTGACTACCCTTACAAACGGTCACAGATTATATTACAGAATTTCTATCTTGAATTTACGGCAGATGGCACCATAACGAATGATAACAACACTGAAATTCGTGATTTCTGGGCTTACAGAGGTTTATCAGGCAGTTTGCCTGATGATTTTAGTCCGGACCTACCCAATGTTAACAGAATAGATTTTGATGCCGCTGACATGATAAGTACTAAGCCTGCGCCAAATGTACAAACTGTCAATACTGAAATAGTTAATAAGCTGGCAGGCAATGGTATTTTGTTTAAGAAAACAACTATTGAAGAAGAAAAAGCCACCGGGTATGGTAGCCTTGCCAACGATTTCAATGTAAAGATACTAGAGCAGGATATGAGCCTTACCATTTTTGATTTATTGAAAAGGATACCCGGCATGATAGTTAAATATGACCCGAACACCGCCACCTACACGGCAGCTTTTTCGAGTGCCATGTCTTTTAAAAGCGCTTTTCAACCCGCGGCTTTGTTATTGGATGGTAATCTGGTAGACAACCCTGAGCGTATAAACACGCTATTAAATTCTATTAATGTGCGCGATATCCAGAGTCTCGGAGCCATGAAATACAGCAGTGCATCTATTTTCGGTGCCAGGGGCGGCAATGGCGTAATTGTGATAACAACCAAAAAGTAAATTAAAAATAGCTTAACCTGCGCCATCATTTATACAGATAATTTTTGTTTTTACCGAATTTTATTCTTCTTTGCCCCTTTCTACGCAAACTGAATGAAATGGAAAACTATAGCATTGTTTTGTTTATTCTGGGTATCATGATAGTTTTATCAGCTGTGGCTACCCGCATAAAAGTTTCGTACCCAATTCTACTTGTAACTGCCGGCATAGGCATTGGTTTTTTGCCCGGTGTGCCAACCGTAGTTATTAACCCCGAAATCATATTCCTGATATTTCTACCTCCTTTACTGTTCGACGCCGCCTTTAATATATCCTATAAAGACCTTCACAAAAACCTCTCAACCGTAAGCACGCTGGCTATTCCGCTTGTTTTTTTAACCACAACAGCCATAGCTGTCATTGCACATTACCTCATACCCGGTATTGCATGGCCGGTGGCGTTTGCACTTGGGGCCATTTTGTCGCCGCCGGATGCAGTAGCGGCAACCAACGTAACCAAAGGCTTAGGTTTGTCTCACAGAACAATTACTATACTTGAAGGCGAAAGCCTGGTAAATGATGCCTCGGGGCTTATTGCTTTCCGCTTTGCAGTGGCTGCCATTACAGGCACCAGCTTTGTACTCTGGAAAGCCCAGTTGCAGTTTGTCTGGGTAGCACTGGGGGGCATATTTGTTGGTATTTGCATTGGCCGCATACTCGCCTTCTTTCTTCTGAGGGTATATCAAAATAATCTCATAGCCATCAGCGCCATTTTGTTATCTCCGTTTATTGCTTATCTGCTGGCCGAAGAATTTCATGTATCTGGTGTGCTTTCTGCGGTAACACTGGGTATAACATTGGCAGTGCATTCAGGCAGGCTGGTTTCAGTTGAAACCAAAAAACAAAACAAGGCTTTCTGGGACGTAATCATATTTTTGCTCAATGGACTGATTTTCATCCTTATAGGCCTTGAGTTTCCGCATGTTATTAAAAGTATCAATCACACCGATATTATGCCTTACATAGGCTACAGTTTTCTGATTGCCTTCATTATGCTTGTGCTGCGAATTGCCTGGATTTTCGGGCATAGTAATAACTTAAAAAAAGCCATTGATAAACGCACGCAGAATTTGATGGGTTTCAGAACCAGGCTATATGGAGATGAACAAATTGACTGGAGAAATTCATTAATTATTGGCTGGGCTGGTATGCGCGGAATAGTCTCACTGGCATCGGCGCTTTCGCTGCCGTTTGTTCTGCAGGATGGCAGCCCTTTTATGCAAAGAGATGCAGTTATATTTATATCAATTGTAGTTGTACTTATTACGCTTATTGTGCAGGGGCTGACTCTGCCGCTGCTGGTGAAAATTTTAAATAAAACCCAACATAAAACCGACAACCTGACACTATGAAATTATTTATTTGTACCCTACTCATGCTAGCCGGGCTTATTGCCTGCCACTCAACTAAAAACAATACAAAAGGCCAACAGAAAACAGAAACCTGGGTTTTTCTGATGGCCGGGCAATCTAACATGGCCGGCAGAGGGGCAGTTGAAGCCCAGGATACCCTCACTGACGAAAAAATACTAACCATTGATAAAGACAATAATATTATAAAAGCCAAAGAACCTATTCATTTTTATGAACCAAACATGAAAGGGCTTGACTGTGGACTATCTTTTGCCAAAACCCTGCAAAAGAACATTAACAAAAAGGTAACAATTTTATTAATACCCACAGCTGTTGGGGGTAGCTATATAGGCCAGTGGCTAGGTGATTCGGTTCAAAGAAAAGTTCGTTTGTTGACCAATTTCAAAGAAAAAATGGCATTTGCCAAAACAAAAGGCATAGTTAAAGGCATTATCTGGCATCAGGGAGAAAGTGACGCCACTGCCAAGCGAATACCGGTTTATGAACAAAACCTCCGGAAACTATTTGGTATTTTCAGGTCTTATGCTGGCAATGATAAACTACCCATAATTTTAGGCGAACTGGGTTCTTATTCTAAAACACCTGAAAACTGGAGTGCTATTAATGATATTATGAAAAAATATGTGGCATCAGACCCGCATACAGCATTAATCATTACCAGCGACCTGACCCATAAAGGAGACTTTGTGCATTTCAACTCAGATGGCCAGCGCCAGATGGGTCAAAGATACGCCGAGGCTTATCTGAAATTGAAAAAGTAGTTATTTAACCATTAAAAAAAGCAAGGAGACAATACTCTTCTGGATTCTCCGTCTCCCTGCTTTTTTAAAATAAGGATATTCAATTTCAGAAATTATCCAGATTAATTATATCAACAGGATTGAGAAGATAAGTAAGAATGTCATTATTTTTGTTTAGCTCAACAATTCTGAATCCACGATAAGACGTACCCCAACTGCCTCCGATGTGCGAGTCAAACATATAAGGTATGCCATCTTTTAACTTTACCCCTTCCTGGTCGTGGTCATGCCCGTTAAAAACCGCTCTTACATTTTTATACTGTTTAAGCAATTCCTGAAACTCCACACAGTCTTTGCCATTGTCTGTCCATTTTACCGGCGTTATATGCACAAAAATAAATACATTCTTTTTGTCTTTATGCTCTTCCAGTTTGTTTCTGAACCAGCTCACATTCGGGCAAAGGTACTGACCTTTCACGTTAGAAGTAGTACCTAGCAAAAAAGCATTGTTTTTGGATGTAAAATCATAATCGAGCGCCATTTTCCAGGTATCTTCCCAAATCTGCGGTTCAACGCGGTCATGGTTTCCCTGGGTTACATAATAAGGCATTTGCAGGCCGTCAAGCGCTTTTTTTGAAGCGGGCAAAAAATCAGGATTATCATGAATAACGTCGCCGTTAAAAACGCAAAAATCAAGTTTTGATTTTTTATGTTGTGCATTAATCTGGTTTACGGCAGTAGCAAAATACTGTTCAAAGTCGGTTTTGGCTTGTCCGTAGTGGCCGTCTGATGCCACTGCAAATCTTAATTTCGGCTTTTTTGCAAAGGCATCAGCACCCAGTGCCGGTAAGATGCTGCCATCGGCCAATAAGAGTGTTGCCAGAGAAATATTTTTAATAAAATCGCGGCGTTCCATGAGCAAATAGGTGTTAAGTTTTAGATTTTTCAAAACTACATAAAATATTATTCTTAATTTGAGTGGCCGTATTAAGAATCAGTAAAAAATGGTTCGTATACCAAGCCTAGTTACACGCAAGCCAGACACAGGTTATGACAGAGTTAGAAAGATACATTAATTCTTATTTTGGAGTAGAAGAAGAAGACCTACTGCACATTAGTTCGTTATTTAAACCGCAAACCCTAAAAAAAGGAGACTTTTATCTAAAAACGGGCCGTTATTGTAAAAAAATGAGTTTTGTCAGGTCTGGCCTGATAAGGATTTATGCCACAACCGATGACAGAGAGGTTACCCAGTGGATTTCTACCGCAGGATATTTCACAACTGACCTTGCCAGCTTTGTTTTCGAAAAACCAGCCCGCTGGACTATTCAGGCACTAACAGACACCGAACTATTTACCATCAGCAAAGAAGATTACAGCCGTCTTGGCTCACGGATTCCGAAATGGCACCTGCTTGAAAAACTCTTCATAGCCCGTTGCTTTATTATGTTAGAAGACCGCATCTTCCGGCATCTTTCCATGTCTGCCGAAGAACGTTATCAGTTTTTCTTCGAGCAAAATAAAGAATTATTTAATCAGGTTCCGTTACAATACCTTGCCTCTATGCTGGGCATGACCCCCGAAACTTTCAGCCGTATCAGGCGTAAAACCATTTCTTGATTTTTGTCAAGACCAACAAGGCTTTTGTTACTCAAATTTGCATTATCAAATTAAACAAAACGCCTTATGCAAACTATTTTAGGAGCCAGCGGTGCCATAGGTACCGAACTCGCCAAAGCACTCAAAAACTATACAAATGATATTCGTCTGGTAAGCCGTAATCCGAAGAAAATAAACGATACGGACACCATTCTCTCTGCCGACCTTACTGTAAAAGAAGAGGTTTTCAAAGCCATTAAGGGGTCTGAAATTGTATATCTTACCGTTGGTTTTGAATACAACCTGAAAGTATGGAAAAAGTATTGGATAGCCCTGATGACAAACGTGATTGATGCCTGCATTGAAAACAACGCCAGGCTTGTGTTTTTTGATAGTGTATATATGATAGGCGGCAATAACGTAAAGCACATCACTGAAAATTCTCCGTTCAGCCCTACCAGTAAAAAAGGCGAAATGCGCATGCAGCTCAATAAATTGATATTGAATGCCATTGGAAACCGAAACCTGAAAGCCATTATAGCCCGTGCACCAGATTTTTACGGAGCCGTAAAAGACAGAAGCATGCCTGTTGAACTGATATATAAAAACCTGATTGCCGGCAAAAAAGCACAGTGGATGTTCAATGCCAAAGTAAAGCACTCTTTTATATATGTGTACGATGCCGCCAAAGCTACCGCCCTGTTGGGCAATACTGCTGAAGCCTATAACCAGATATGGAATTTACCGACTGATAAACACAGCCTGACAGGAGAAGAATGGATTGAGTTGTTTGCCCGTGAAATGGGCAAAAGCGCCAGATACCAGTTAATACCTGCATGGATGGTTTGGGTAACTGGCCTTTTTGTACGTTTTATGAAAGAGATGTATGAGATGCGTTATCAATTCGACAGAGACTATTTTTTTGATAGCAGCAAGTTTGAAAAGTACTTCAAAGTAAAGCCGACGAGTTATCAGGATGGTGTAAAGGAAACCCTGGAAATATTGAGAAAAAAACCGGTTTTTTGATTTTTAATGCGTTGTAATAACTAAAAGGCAGCCATGAAAATGGCTGTTTTTTTTGTACGCTTTCGGACAAACCAACTGTACGATATCGGACACTAAAACGCAATAAATCTAATATTTGAGCGCGTTTAAGGTAGATTTCCATATTGGCATATCATTTGAGATAATCATTAATGTTGCTTAATTTTTAAATGCCTTACAGGTTATTTGACCGGTAATGCGTTTACCCTGTAAATGTTTACTTTCACCCATTCTTCTGCAACATTAATTTATGATAAGCAATTACCTTAAACTCGCAATCAGAAACCTGTTAAAAAACAAGGTGTCGTCATTCATTAACATTGGTGGGCTGGCTGTTGGTATGGCCGTAGCCGTATTGATGTTGTTATGGGTTCAGAACGAACTGAGTTTTGATACCTATCATGAAAAAGCAGATAGGATCAGACAGATAATCACCCATAACAAGGTAAATAAAGAAGACACCTGGCACTGGGCTACTACCCCGCTGCCGCTGGCAGCACAGGTGAAACAATTGCCTGAAATTGAATCAGTAACAAGAGTAACCGGGCCATTCTGGAACGGAGCATCTATGAAAACAGGCAACTGGGCCTCAATTGAAAAAAAGGTGGCCTGTGTAGACGAAAACTGGTTTGATATATTTGACTATAAACTGGTGGATGGGAATCTGAACGAATTTGGGCAGAATCCAAGAAGTATTATCATGACCGAATCTAAAGCAATGCAAATTTTCGGTTCAACAAAAGCAAGCGGAAAAATTATTAGAATTGATACGCTTGATTATATGGTGAGTGCAGTCTTTAAAGATAACCCTACCAACTCCAGTTTTCAGTATGACTTTATTCTGCCAATGGCAGCTCATTTGTCAAACCCTAATACGTTTGAAAACGAAAACAACTGGAATAACTTTAATTATGAAACTTTTGTATTACTTAAACCCGGTGCCGATGCATCAAAAATTGATCAGAAAGTTACCCGTGTTATTCAATATGCACGCCGGGATGTTAAAACCGGCGAAATAAACAAGGATATTGTATTGGAAGCCGAACCACTTGCGGCTATTCATACAGACGGTATAGGTAGATTCACCGGTGCACCTCAGGGCAATGCCAAAACAACTTATGTTTTTCTGGTGCTGGCATTTATTATTCTGCTTACTGCCTGTATCAATTACGTCAACCTGGCCACGGCGCGTGCCAGCCTGAGAGCCAAAGAAGTAAGCGTTAAAAAGATTATAGGGGCCGGCTACCGTCAGCTACTCGTTCAGTTTATGGTAGAATCAATTCTGATGTGCCTGGTTGCACTGGCAGCCGCCTTGGGGTTAATTTATGGCCTACTTCCTGTATTTAATAATCTGGCCGATAAAAAATTCATAATAGACCTGACCAACATTACCATCTGGCAGGTTTTGGCCGGAACCACCACCATGGCTATTTTATTAACAGGTGTTTACCCGTCTATTCTTCTTTCTTCATTTCAGCCTATCAGAGCCCTCAAAGGTATTAATGTGCTTCAATCAAATAACAGTTCTTTCAGAAAAACCCTGGTTGTAGTTCAGTTTGTAGTTTCTTCTGTTTTCCTTATTGCCACATTGGTTGTTTTTCAGCAAATTGAGTTTATCAGAAACATGAAATTAGGCTACGAAAAAGCCAATATCTTTGAGTTTACCATTCCATGGAACATCCGTGAAAAGATTGATATTCAAAGCGTAAAAAGCAGATTACTCGCTGAAGCCAGCGTGGAAGGGGTAACTTTAGCCAGCCAGAACATTGTTGAAATAAAAAGTACCCATAGCGGAAGCCTTGACTGGGATGGCCGCCCTGCCGACTTTGAGCCGACAGTAGCGCAGGTTTCAGCTGAATATGATTTTCAGAAACTTTTTGCCCTCAAAATGGCAGATGGCCGGTGGTTTGAACAAAACAACACTGCCGACAACGATAATGTAGTGCTGAATGAAGCAGCCATCAGAAAGTTTAAAATTAAAAATCCGGTTGGTAAGCGTTTTAATCTGCATGGCCGTAAAGGGGTAATTATTGGGGTAGTAAAAGACTTTCATTACAAAAGCATACACGAAAAAATAGAACCACTAGTGGTTTTTAACAGCACTAACTGGCGAGGCAGCGTTTTTGTGAAACCAACCAAAGGCAAAGAGCAGCAGGCTATCCGCGCTTCAGAAAAAATCTGGTCTGAGTTTATCCCTAACCGCCCATTAGAATACAAATTTCTTAATGAAACCTACCACAACCTTTATAAGACCGAACAGCGCACTGCAACCCTTTTTAACGCTTTTGCCATTGTAGCTGTTGTGGTATCATGTCTCGGACTTTTTGGCCTGGCAGCCTTTGCTGCCGAGCAGCGCACCAAAGAAATTGGTATCCGAAAAGTATTAGGGGCATCGGTAGCAGGCATTACCGTACTGCTTTCTACCGATTTTCTGAAACTGGTGGGTATTGCATTTGTTTGCGCTATACCTCTATCCTATTACTTTATGGATAAATGGTTACAGGACTTCGCATATCACATTACAATTCAATGGTGGTTTTATGCTTCTATTGGTCTGCTAATTTTTGTAATATCAATCGCTACGGTAGGGTATCAATCTATTAAAGCAGCATTGAAGAATCCGGTAAAATCATTGAAGGCAGAGTAAATACTCCTAAACCACCCTGGCAACATACAGTAAGCCGCACATTAGAGTTAAATCTATTAATCCGGAGCTTATCTTGTTTTTAAAAAGGTAATGCTCCACAAAGGCAAGTCACGCGTTAGGGGCTAAGAGTCTGATGATACTTAATTATTTCAAAATAGCGTTTAGAAATATCCTTAAACACAAGGGTTATTCATTTATTAATATTTTCGGTCTGGCAACGGGTATGGCCGTGGCCATTTTAATTGGGCTATGGGTTTTTGACGAAGTATCTTTTGATACCTACCATAAAAACCAGAACAGCGTTATGCAGATAATGCAAAACCTTACCAACAATGGTAAAAAAACCACACAACCTTATGTGCCATATCCTTTGGCTGAAGAGCTACGTAAAAGCTACGGAAGCGATTTTAAATCGGTGGCTTTAACAACGGGCGTGGGTTCACATCTGCTCACGCTGGGTAACAATAAACTAAGCAAGCAGGGCATTTTTGCTGAACCGCAGTTTGCAGATATGCTAACCCTTAAAATGATAAAAGGCAGCAGCGAAGGCTTGAAAGAACCGGGTTCTGTTATATTATCAGCATCTTTAAGCAGCGTATTTTTTGGCAATGAAGACCCTCTGAACAAAATCATAAAAATCAATAATGAACTAGACGTAAAAGTTACCGGAGTTTACGAAGACCTGCCAGAAAACACAACTTTTCATGACATGGCGTTTGTTGCCCCATGGGCTTTGTACTTCAACAATACTGATTGGATAAAAAAAGAAGATGACCCCTGGCGGCCAAATGCTTTTCAGATTTACGCACAACTTACCGACAAGGCTGATGTTGAGAGGGTGTCATTCAAAATAAAAAATGCCAAACTTAATAAGGTAAATGAGTATCTGGCCAGAAAAAAGCCAGAATTATTTTTGTTGCCGATGAGCCGCTGGCACCTGTATTCTGAATACAAAGACGGCGTAAATACAGGCGGAAAAATTGAATACGTAAGGCTTATTGGTATCATCAGTATTTTTGTACTGATACTGGCTTGTATAAATTTTATGAACCTGAGCACAGCGCGCAGCGAAAAACGGGCCAAAGAAGTGGGAATCCGCAAGGCAATCGGGTCTTTAAGATCGCAACTGATTGGCCAGTTTCTGAGCGAGTCAATTGTAGTAGTGGGCATGGCATTTATCATTTCTTTGCTTTTGGTTCAGCTTAGTTTACCTTTTTTTAATGACATTGCTTCCAAGCATCTGACCATTCCGTTTGGCAATATTATTTTCTGGCATACAGGAATCGCTTTCTGCCTCCTTATCGGGCTTATTTCTGGTAGCTATCCTGCTCTTTATCTTTCTTCGTTTCAACCTATAAAAGTTCTGAAAGGCACATTTAAAGCAGGGCGTTTTGCGGCTGTGCCGCGTAAGGTGCTGGTGGTAGTACAATTTGCGGTATCGGTTACACTCGTTATAGGAACCATCATTGTGTTTAAACAAATACAATACGCCAAAAACCGTCCGATAGGGTATAATACCAATGGGCTAATATCCATCAGTGTTTCAACCCCGGAATTTCATAAACACCAGGAAGCTATCAGAAGAGAATTGATTCAATCAGGTGCGGTAACTGAAATGGCAGAAGCCAGCAATCCGACTACGGCTTTCTGGGGTACAACAGGCGGAATTGAGTGGCGCGGTAAAGACCCGGCCATGACCACCGACCTGCCAATAACCGGAATATCATACAATTATGCACAAGTTATTGGTTGGAAATTTAAAGAAGGACGGAATTTCTCAAAAGATTTCGCCTCAGATTCATCAGCAGTGATCATCAATGAAGCGGCCGCCAGATTTATGGGCTTTAAAAAACCGGTAGGCGAAGTACTGAAATGGTTTGGCCGGCCTGCAACTGTAATTGGCGTAGTACCCGACATGGTGGTAAACTCTCCTTACGAAGCCGCCAACCCTATCGTATATTTTCTTAGCAACACTGCCGAAAGCATTGTTTTAGCCAGAATAAATACCTCTGTAAGTGCATCGGCAGCAGTTGAAAAACTGGAGGCAACTTTTAAGAAATTTAATCCGACTGAACCTTTTGAATACAGATTTGCGGATGAAGACTTCAATAAAAAATTTGCCGATGAAGAAAGAGTAGGTAAAATTGCTACTTCGTTTGCTATTCTGGCAATACTTATCAGCTGTCTGGGTCTTTTTGGCCTGGCATCTTTTATGGCAGAACAAAGAACCAAAGAAATAGGTGTACGAAAAGTACTCGGAGCCACCGTTTTCGGACTTTGGCAGCTACTTTCAAAAGACTTTGTAATGCTGGTAGTTATTTCAATAGTAATAGCGTCTCCTGTTGCCTACTATTTTA
The DNA here is from genome assembly GCF_024138715.1 of Emticicia sp. 21SJ11W-3. Classification (GTDB taxonomy): domain Bacteria; phylum Bacteroidota; class Bacteroidia; order Cytophagales; family Spirosomataceae; genus Emticicia; species Emticicia fluvialis. The sequence goes on along the minus strand of NZ_CP092074.1, from coordinate 2,334,061 downwards.
TGAACCAATGGATTGGCAAATTTACCGTCAAGACAGATATTTCTTGGTGGATATTTGCGATAACTGCTTTGGGTGCAGTATTAATTACTTTATTGACAGTGAGTTATCAGGCCATAAAGGCAGCTTTAATGAACCCGGTAAAAACTTTAAAGACAGATTAACGCCCTCCTAGCCCTAAAAGGGTATATGAAAGCGAGAAGGTTAGAAGATAGCCTTCTCGCTTTTTTTTGTAGTTTCAAAATATTTCTCCAAAAATCACCTTAAGGCTTTTCACATTCCAATGTGCTATGTAGTTTTGGATTAAATTTTCATGAACAGATACTCGAACATTTGTGCAATATAGTTGCAAATATGTATCTTTGAACAAAAAACTTTAATGCTAACTTGCCGCAACCTTACATTTGCTTATAATCAACAAAAGCAATTCAGTTTTCCGTCTTTTTCATGTGCCTCGGCCGACACCCTGCTTATACTGGGTAATTCAGGCACTGGCAAAACTACGCTGCTACACCTGCTGGCACTTTTGCTAACCCCCAAAAGTGGGTCTATTCAAATTGACAATCAGGAATTTGCCACTCTAAACCCAAAAGAAGCGGCAAAAATGCGGGCAAGACACCTGGGTATTATTTATCAGAAATCTCATTTTGTGAGTTCGCTCACCGTGCTTGATAATCTCTTGCTGGCTAATTATCTGGCAGATAAAGCGCTGGCCGGAGAGCAGGCTGAAAAACTGGCCAAAAGCCTGGGCTTTTATGAGTTGCTCGATAAAAAAACAACACTGCTGAGTGGTGGCGAGCAGCAACGGGTAAGCATTGCCCGTGCTTTAATGAACAGCCCTGAGGTGATATTGGCAGACGAACCCACCTCTAACCTGGATGACGAGAACTGCGAAAAGGTAATTAACCTGCTTGAAAACCAATCAAAAAACATTGGTGCCTCTTTGGTAATTGTAACGCATGACCAACGCCTGAAAGATAAGTTTAATAACAAAATTATATTGAGCTGAGCCAATTAAGGCCTATATCCAATACCCTTTACTAAACAATAAACGATGCTACTCAAAATAAGCTGGAAAAATATACTCGATAAAAAACTGAACAGTTTTTTGTGCGTATTACTCATGACCCTGGGCATAGCCATAATCTCACTGCTATTGCTGCTCGGCAAACAATTACAGGATAAATTTGCCAAAAACATAAGCGGCATTGACATGGTTGTTGGCGCTAAAGGCAGCCCTTTGCAACTGATTCTGTCTAGCGTTTACCAGATAGATAACCCAACCGGAAATGTTTATATGAGCGATGTGCAGGAAATTGCGCAGAACCCCCTGGTAAAAGAAATGATACCTTTATCAATGGGTGACAACTACCGTGGGTACCGGATTGTAGGCACCAACAAAAAATATCTTGAGCATTTTAAAGCAAACTTTGCCACAGGTGCAATCTTCAAAAAAGACCTTGATGTGGTTTTAGGCGCTCAGGTAGCTGCTAATACCGGATTAAAACCGGGTGATACCTTTATAAGCTCTCATGGGCTTGACGCCGAAGGAGAACAACACGGCGACAAGAAATATAAAGTTGTGGGTATTCTTGAATTTAATAACTCTGTTATTGATAACGTTGTACTTACCAGCCTGAGCAGTGTCTGGAACATCCATGACCATGAAGAAGCGCATGCAGAGGGCGAGGCACATGAAGAAGGTGAGGCAGACATGAGCAAAAAAGAAATTACCAGTGCGCTTATCAAGTTCCGCTCGCCTATGGGGCTTATGACCATGCCGCGTAACATTAACCAGAACTCTAAACTTCAGGCCGCCCTGCCAGCTATTGAAGTAAACCGTTTGTTTGAGCTCCTGGGCATTGGCATGGATGGATTACAGATTCTGGCGGCCGTTATTATGCTTATATCGGGTATCAGCGTTTTTGTTTCGCTTTACAACTCTTTAAAAGAACGCAAATACGAAATGGCGCTGATGCTTTCAATGGGTGCCAGCCGTACACGCTTGTTTCTGATGCTATTGCTGGAAGGCGTACTGCTAGCCCTGTTTGGCTTTGTAGCCGGTGTGGTTTTTAGCAGAGCAGGTGTATTATTAATATCAAATAGTATCAGCAAGAAATTCCATTTTGACGTTAGCCAGATTGGCCTTCAAACCGGCGAAATATACCTGTTTATCGGTGCTTTAGCAATCGGCATTCTGGCAGCGGCCCTGCCGTCTGTCAATATTTACAGGCTGAATATTTCACGAACACTTGCTGAAGAATAAATTATATTTTAATTTTATACAATAATTTCTGTCTTAGCTCCTTTAATCAGGACAACATCTATAAACTAAACGTCCTTTGTTTATCAAAGGGTATGTCAATAAAATGAAAAATCTATCGAAGTACTTCATCATCAACCTTTTCTTTTTAGGCGCGCTTTCATTTGGTTTTGTGGCAGAAGAGCCTACAAAAATTACCTGGGAAACCCTGAGAGACGTAACTTTTAAAAAGAAATGGAGTGCAGAAGAATCAATGTTTGTGCTCTACCCTACTTTTGGCCAGAAAGTAGCCGGCTTGCAGGGAAAAGAGGTGGTGCTTACAGGTTATATGATACCCGTTGATGTTGATGCCAACATGTATGTGCTTTCTGCCAACCCTTACAGCTCTTGTTTTTTCTGCGGCCAGGCAGGTCCTGAATCTGTGGTGCAGGTTAAATTCAAAAAAACGACCAAAAGATTTAATACCGACGACAGAATAACAGTAAAAGGTACTTTGAAACTGAATGCCGATGATATTAATGAGTTAAACTACATCATGGCTAATGCTGATTTGATTCAGTAAGTTATGAATCAATATTTTTCAAATGCGCCTGATTCAGCTATCTGGCGCATTTTTTATTGAAAAACAAATTCTAAAAACAGATGCAAAATTTTGTGTGTGCGTTGTACGTTAATGAAGCATCTGATAATAACAGACGCAAACACATAGCTTTTTTAGCAGGGTAAAATCAGTTTCGGTTGTCTTGTTCAAAAAGCGCTATTAAACACTTAAATTCTCACTTATGAAAAAAACACTATTCCTCCTCATTCCTGCCATTATTCTTTCATCAGTAAACCTTGTTCAGGCGCAATATGATAACAACTGGGCTGTAGGTTTCCGTTTAGGAGAGCCACTGGGAGCTAATATCAGAAAGTACTTTCAGGACGGAGCGAGAGCCTTTGATGTAAACGTTGGCACTTACGGACTAGTGTATAATAATAATCGCCGGTATAATAACGGAGAATACAAAACCGCAGGTTTCATGGTACAAGGTATATACCTGTTTCATCAACCCTTGTTTGGTAAAGACTGGGGCCATGTATATTATGGCTTTGGCGGGCAAATAAACAGCAGAAGGCATTTTCCGGATGCCTGGCGGTTTGAAAGTGTAAAATCGGTCAGCAAAATATCATTAGGGCCAACAGGAACAGCCGGAGCCGAGTTTAAACTACCCAGCCCTGGGCTGGCGTTCTTCATTGATGCCGGCGTTTATGTAGAAGCACTGCCATCGCCATTTTTTCTGAACGGGCAAATGAGTGCCGGTTTGCGTGTTAATATGGTAAAATAGACCAGAAAAGGTGTTAAAGTGCCTTATTTTTTATTTCTTTACATTTTAATACGTGTTACTGATTATTAAACCACGCTTACAGGCTACTTTGTGCTGTAGAATATTATGATTGCTTATCTAGACGGTAAACTGGCTTTCAAAGACCCTACCTTTGTAATTATTGATGTGGCAGGTGTAGGTTATCATGTAAAAATTTCGCTTCAGACCTACGCAGCGTTGCACAATACAGGTGAAAGATGCAAACTGCATACCCTGCTGATTATAAGAGAAGATGCACATACACTCTATGGCTTTTACGACAACGCCGAGAAAGAACTGTTTGAAGACCTCATCAGTGTGTCTGGCATAGGGCCGGGTACAGCCATAATTATGCTTTCATCGCTTTCGTCTGGTGAAATTAAACATGCCATTGTATCAGAAGATGTACGCACCATTCAAAGCATAAAAGGCATTGGCCTGAAAACCGCCCAAAGAGCCATTATTGAACTGAAAGATAAGCTTAAAAAAGAGTCGTTGCTGGGCGGCACCACAGCAAATATATTTGCGCCTGCCAATGCTGCTTTGCGTAGCGAAGCCCTTACGGCATTGGTTACGTTAGGGTTTCAAAGAGCCGCAGCTGAAAAAAGCATTGATGCCATTCTGAAAAAAGAAGGTAACGACCTGACATTAGAACAACTGATTAAACTGGCGCTGAGATAATACCAGACGCAAACTGGCGGCAAAGTTTTTTTTAATGAAAAATATCCATTTTTGCTATGATAGAATTTAACAGGTCTGAACATCTGTGAATAAGAATAAACAAACGCGCAATTTTTTCTGATTTATAACAGACTACAGGTAAGTTTTTAGTCGTTAAATTCAAAATACCTATTGATACTCCCCAAAATTTATGCTCGGACAGCCATTTGGAAAAAATTATATATTCTTTTATTTTTTTGTTGTCAGCTTTGGATTGATAAGTGAAGATGCGGAGGCTCAAATAGGAGGCAGGAGAAGAAATACCACAACAAAAACTGATAATTCCCGAACGGATTCGCTGGTTGCCCCGGCGATTGATACCGTTATTGTACGTACGGGCCGCCAACCGGCTTACAGATGGCAGGACAGATACCTGAACAGGTACTCGCAAAGCACGCCGCAATCGCCGTTTTATCTGAAAGACCCCGGCAATATACGTAACGATTTCAGTATTTCTCCCAACTCAAAAGAAATTTCAATTACTGAAAAAGCCGGAAAAAACCTAGATTATAAAATACCACAGGCGCTATCGTTCAATGAGTATTCAAGTCTGCAGAACGCTTATGTTAGAAAAAGTATACTTCGCGAATATGAAAACCTGCAGGACGGTAAAAGCGCCACCACTGACCGCGGCCTGAGACCTCTGCTGCAAAAAGGCAACCTGGTAGACCGCATTTTCGGCAGCAGCATGATTGAGCAGCTAAAGCCAAACGGTTTCGTAACGCTCGACTTCAAAGTTATTCATCAATTTATTGATAATCCGCTGCTCCCAATCATTCAGCGCAGGCAAACGCGCTTCAATTTCGACGAGCAGATTAATATCAACTTTAATGGCCAGATAGGTGAAAAACTGGGTATGCTTACCAACCTGGACACAAAAGCGGCTTTTAACTTCGAAAATCAACTAAAGCTGAACTTTAAAAACGGACCTGAAGATATTATTCAGAAAGTAGAAGCCGGCAACATAAGCATGCCTGTTAAAAGCCAGTTAATACCCGGGGTTCAGAACCTGTTCGGGGTGAAAACAGCCTTTACATTCGGCAAATTAGATGTAACGGCCGTGGTAGCGCAGCAACGTTCAAAAACCGAGTCAATCATCCTGAACGGCGGTGCACAAAACCGCTCTTTTGAAATAAGAGCCGATAACTACGAAGAAAACCGGCACTTTTTTCTTGCGCAGTTTTTCAGAAGCAACTATGAAAGAGCCTTGCGCAACCTGCCTTTGGTGCTTTCGGGCGTAAGGGTTACCCGTATTGAAGTTTACGTTACCAACCGCACCAATACGGTTGAATCGATGCGAAACCTGATTGGTTTTACAAGCCTGGGTGATACAAAATCTGGCAATAATAGTTATGAGCCTGTAAAAAACCAGGGCAACCCACTTTATAACAGCCTGGTTGATAATCCTGTATTCCGTAAGATAGATGATTCAGGCTCCGGTGACGCCCTGGCATCATTAAACCTTAAAAAAGGAACTGATTATGAAGTTTTAAGAGGCGCCAAACGACTGACAGAACGTGACTTCAAGTTTAATGCCGAGTTGGGTTATATTTCGTTAGTTACACCGCTCCGTAATGATGAAATTCTTGCTGTTGCGTACGAATACACCTACAACGGCAATACCTACAAAGTGGGTGAGCTGACAGAAGACTACGCCATTCGGCCTGAGAATGAAGCCATTATGCTGAAACTCATTAAGTCGTCTACCATTAGGAATCGCACCAGCGACCCCATGTGGGATCTGATGATGAAAAATATCTACTCATTAGGTGTGCCCGGTGTTGGTAAGTTGGGTTTTCAGCTTAGAATTATTTATAAAGACGACAAAACAGGCATTGACAACCCCAACCTGCAGGAAGGAAGGAATCTGAAAGATGTACCGCTGGTTAGGGTAATGAACATGGATAACCTTAACCCGAATAATGACCCCCAGCCTGGTGGAGATGGGAATTTTGACTTCATTGAAGACGTTACCATTGATGCCAAAACAGGCAGGTTGATTTTTCCGGTTCTTGAGCCATTCGGTGCAACACTGGATGCCAAATTTGATGCGAGCGAACAGGCACTTAAAGACAAATACGTATTTAGCGAATTATACCGCACTACCCTTGCCGATGCGCAGCAGGTAACAACCAAAAATAAGTTTTTTATACGCGGTAGCCTGCAGGCCAGTAATTCGGCAGAGGTGCCGCTCCCATTGGGCGCTTCACCGCAATCTGTCCGGATTTTTGCAGGTGGTATACAATTGCAGGATGGTATTGACTACATGATTGAACCACAATTGGGCCGAATCAGATTTCTGAATCAAAGTATACTTAACTCGTCGCGCCAGATTAAAATTGACTATGAGAGGCCAGACATGTTCAATACGCAAATCAGAATGATGGTGGGTACCAGGCTTGACTACAACCTGAGCAAAGACATCAGAATAGGCGCCACTGCCATGACCCTCCGCGAAAGTACGCCGGCATTTATGACCCGTACCGCCATTGGGCAAGAGCCGGTTAACAACACCATAGTAGGGCTTGATATCAATTATAGAAAAGATGCCCGGTTTCTGACCAGATGGCTGGATGCCCTGCCGCTGATTCAGACCAAGGAAATGTCGGCTATTCAGTTTGCGGCCGAGTATGCCAAGTTGTTTCCGGCTGTTAATAATAAAAGAACCAATGGCAATGCCATGATTGATGATTTTGAGGCTACCAGAAACATCAATGACCTTACCCGCCAGCCTACCCGTTGGAGACCCGGCACCGTACCGGAGAGTTTACAGGGAAGCCACTCTGGCTATGAGTATAACTATAAAAGAGCAAAAATATCTGTCTACACAATAGACCAGACTACCTATATTGATAACGGTTTTGCGGCAGAAGGTACCCTACCCCCACAGGTGCAGGAGGCAGCCGGCAAGAACCTATACGAAAAAGCGTATAATCCGCTAGAGATTTTCCCTGGGCGGTCAATACCTACTTTCAGCCAGTCGGTACCTGTAAACCTGCTTGATGTTTCTTATTTTCCGGCAGAAAGAGGCATGTATAACTATAATCCGAATCTGACCACCGATGGTTATCTGGCCAACCCGAAGCAGAACTTTGGTTCGGTGATGAGGGGTATAACCGCTGATAATGATTTTGACAACGCCAATACAGAATACCTTACCTTCTGGATGCTGGACCCATTCAAGGATATTGTTAAAGATGGTTCTCCTAACGGAAACAAAATAAACACAACCGGAGGGAAACTGAAATTTCATCTGGGCGACATCTCAGAAGATTTAATACCAGACGGCCGAAATAGCTTTGAAAACGGTTTCCCGGCCAACGAATCAGTAAGCAATTCATCCAGACCGGTTCAAACCAAATGGGGCTTTGCCCCAAATGTGCAGTTTATGACCGATGCCTTCGACAACCAGCCCGGCTCGCGCGAAAAACAGGATGTGGGTCTGGATGGCTTAAGCAATGCTCAGGAAAGAACTTTTGACCATATCAAAACATTTCTGGATAAATTAAGCCCAACGGCCAGAGAAAAAATAGAAAAAGACCCGTCGGCAGATGACTTCAAGTTCTTTACCGACCCTGAATTTACAGCCAGCCAGTCTTTAATAGAACGTTTTAAAAACTATCTGGGTATTGAAAACAATTCGCCGCCAAGCAATACCAATTCGGCCACCAGCCCAACGCTGGCCAACTCTGTAACGCCAGACAAAGAAGATATCAACGGCGACAACACAATCAATGACATTGAAAACTACTACGAATACGAAATTAATCTTACGCCCGGCAGATTAAGCGTAGGGAACAGCTATATTGTTGACCAGGTAAGCGTAAACGCGCCAAACGGCTCAGAAGCCAAGTGGTACCTTTTTCGGGTGCCTGTCAAGCAATTTACCAATAAAGTTGGCGACATTAACGGTTTTAAGTCAATCCGCTTTATGCGTATGATGCTCACCGAATTTGAGCAACCGGTGGTGCTTCGTTTTGCGTCCCTTCAGCTAGAGTCTAATCAGTATCGTGTATATGACAAAAGCCTGACCGAAACCCCGCAGCTATACGATGCCAGGTTTAAAATGGGTGTAGTAAATATTGAAGAAAACGGCTGTGGCGAAGACGGACAAAACTGTAACATAAAAGAAGGAAAAACACCCTATAAGGTTCCTCCGGGATTCATACGCGACCAGGATATTACCCAACAGCAGTTTAATGTAAAATTCAACGAACAATCGATGTCTCTGGCTGTAACAGACCTGCGCAATGGCGATTCCAGAGGCGTGTTCCGCAATACCCGTGTTGACATGCTTAATTATAAAAGATTAAGAATGTTTATTCATGCAGAGAATGAAGCCAACGACCAGAATAAAGTGGGTGGCGCGTTTATCAGAATCGGAACAGATTTGTCGCAGCACTATTACGAAATCGAGATTCCTCAGCTAAAGTTAACCCCGAATGGCTCTATTGACGAAAATGTAATCTGGCCTTCAGAAAACTTTATTGACGTAGCCCTGCAAGACCTGGTGGCGCTGAAAGGTGAACGCAACCGCAATGCTGTCAATATCAACAAACCCTACTCAGGTACCACCACCGGCACCATTGAAAACGGCACAGATGGCAATACTTACAAAATTACCGTTCTGGGGAATCCTGATTTAAGCGCAGTGTTAAGCATAATGATTGGTTTGCGTAACACATCAACCGGCACTGAGCAATTGAAAACCTATACTATATGGGCCAACGAATTACGTGCTTATGGCTTTGACCAGACATCCGGCGATGCAGCAATTATGTCGGCCAATATTAAACTGGCTGATATTGCCACGCTTTCGGTAAATGCAAACCTTAAAACTTTTGGCTTTGGTGGTGTGCAGGACCGCATCTCTGAAAGAGCCAGAGAAACCGGAAAAGGCATAGGTATTGCTTCAAATGTTGAAATGGATAAGTTTTTCCCTGAAAAGTGGGGACTTAGAATTCCGTTTTTTGTCAATTTCGACAAACAGACCATTACGCCTCATTTTAATCCGCTAGACCCTGACATGCCTCTTGAAAACGCGCTGAACAACATTACAGACGCTGCGCGGCGAGAAGCCTACAGGCGTATGGTAATTGATAACAGCACCCGTAAAGGTTTCAATTTCTCGAACGTAAGAAAGGTAAAAACAAAAGAAGATGCCAAAGCCCATATCTATGATATTGAAAACTTTTCATTTACCTATGCGCAAAACAATGTAAACCGGAGCAATATTCTGATTGATGATTACAGCCTTACCCAAAACAGAGGTGGCTTAACTTATCAGTATCAACCAAAAGAGATAAAGTGGGAGCCGTTCAAAAACAACAAGAAAATGGAACGCCCGTTTTTGTATTGGCTGAAAGACTTCAACTTGTCTCCTGTGCCAACGGTAATGGCTTTCAGAACAGACTTTGACAGAAGTTTTGCCAGAACCCAACTCAGAAACTCTGACTTAACCACCAATGGTGTGGTACCTTATTTTGAGAAGTATTTCCTGCTAAACCGCCAGTACGATTTACAGTGGAATTTGTCAAGGAGCATCCTCTTTACTTACACCGCCAACATGAATGCCGTTATTGATGAACCATACGGCGACAATGAGAGTAAATTATTAAGCAATATTGTAAAACCCGGACGAGCCAAAAACTTTAATCAGGAGATGCGCTTTACTTACAGGCTGCCTCTTGATAAGTTCTTCCTGCTGGACTGGGTAACAGGTGATTTTAAATACAATAATAATTTTAATTACCAGGCTATGGCGCTGAACCTGGCAGATGCCAACGGAAAGGCATTTGGCAATACAATCAGAAACGGAAGAGAAACCGGAATAAGAGGAAAAATAGATTTCGTAAAACTTTATAACAAGGTTAAATACCTGCGTTTTGCCAATTCGCCAAATCAGGAAAGAAAAAGATTTACCCGCACCCCGGGTGATGACGAAAACCTGGAAGTAGCGCCAAGCAATGTAGCCAAGTCGTTTACGCGCCTGCTGATGGCAGTACGTGGTATAGACTACGACTACTCGGTTATTGAAACAACCATTCTGCCCGGCTTTATGCCTGAGCCCAAATTCTTTGGTTTAGACGGCTCATACCTTACCTCAGAGAGCATGGGATTTGTACTGGGTAATCAGTACCGTAACCGGGCCTTTATTAATCAGGCCGATGAGAAAGGTTGGTTATCAAAAACTGACCTCATCACCCAACCCTACACGCAGTCTCTGCAACGCAGATTCAGCTACCGGACAACGATTGAGCCATTCAAGGATTTCAGAATGCAGATAAGTGGCAATTTCAGCCGCGGAGATAGTTATCAGGAATACTACGTTTTCAATGCAACAAGCCAGCAATATGAAAGAAAAAGCCCTATCAGAACCGGAAACTTCGGTATGTCTTTCTGGGCATTTAATACTTTCTTTGAAAAAATGGAAGTGGGCAATAATTACAGGTATCAGGTTTTTGAAAACATGAAAACCAACCGTGAGATTATCATTAACCGTTTAAATACCATGCAGGCAGGAAGCGGCAATGGTGAAGCAGGCGCCTATGCAGAAAACTCTCAGGATGTGCTTATACCGGCATTTATTGCTGCCTATAGCGGTAAAGATGCCAAAACACTAAACCTGAAGAGGTTCCCGTTCTCTGATAAAAAGCTCACAATGCCTATGCCAAACTGGCGCATTGACTATACCGGATTGGCAAATCTTGAGCCTTTCAAAAATGTTTTCAGTTCTATTGCTATCAGCCATAGCTATACTGCCAGCTACAACGTAGGCAATTTTACTTCGTCTTTGTTATATGATGCGCAAAAAATAGACTGGGCACTGGCAGGCTACCCTCTGGCTAGTATAGTGAATGAAAACGTAATGGTGGGTGCGCGTAATCTGTACTTGCCAGCACTGATAATGAGCACCATTTCATTAGAAGAAAAGTTTGCGCCTTTCATCGGCGTACAGTTTACTACCAAAAGTAAAATATCAGGTAGGTTTGACTGGAACCGCGAGCGCAGAGCAGTATTGAACCTCTCCAATTCGCAGGTGGCTGAGTATAGCAGTTCAGATCTGGTCTTCAATCTGGGATTCAGAAAAAGTGGAGTAAAACTACCTTTGAGAGGTCGGGATGGCAGAGTTGTTACTCTAAAAAATGACCTTAATTTCCAGTTTGCATTCACCATTCGTGACATAAAAGCGATTCAGCGCCGCTTGGATGGAGACCCCCAGCCAACGCAAGGAAACTATAACCTGCAATGGGGGCCAAGAATTACCTATCAGGTAAATAAACGCGTTTTGCTGAACTTCTATGTTGACCACACCAATAATACCCCGTTTGTTACCAACTTCTCGTATCCGAGAAGAACCACTACAGGCGGTATCAACCTCAGATTTAATTTATCAGACCAGTAAAAACCGGAAGTTTATTCATACATTAGGGTTACCGTTTCAAAACTGTAACCCTTTCTTATTATACATCAATGAAAACCATCATTATAGGCGCCACATCGGGCATAGGTCGGGCTTTGGCAGAAAAACTGATTGCACAGGGCAATGAAGTAACCCTAACAGGCCGTCGTTTAGCCTTGCTTGAAGAAATCAGGAATGCCTATCCTGATAAACCGGTGCATATAGCTGAAATGGATATGGCAGATTTTGAAAACGCCAGAAAAATCATGCAAATGCTGGCCGATATCAATGGTGGATTTGACCAGATTATTATTAATGCCGGGGTGGGTTTTGGTAAGGCTACATTTGATGAAGAAATAAAAACCATAGACACTAACGTAAGAGGCTTTGTGGGCATTGCCCAATGGGCTTACGATTATTTTAAAAAGAAAGGTGGCGGGCACATTGTAGGGGTCTCATCAGTTGCAGCTGTGCGTAGCAGCCCTTATGCGCCGGAGTACCATGCCTCTAAAGCCTTTGTTTCGAGCTATATGGAAGGCCTGCGGCTACGTTCGGCAAAAAACAACCATCATATTCAGGTTACAGATATTAGGCCGGGTTTTGTTGATACACCCATGACCAAACAAAATAAAGGTATGTTTTGGGTGGCTACTCCTGAAAAAGCAGCGGCACAGATTGCGAATGCCATAGCAGCTAAAAAAAGTGTGGTTTATGTTACCAAAAGGTATGTTTTATTAGCAACTTTAATGAAAATATTACCCGAATGGTTATTGGCCAAAATCTTCTGAAATGAGACTTCTTCTTCTACTGACTATTTTTCTGGTATTGTTTGTATCTGCCTGCCGTAAGGTTGAAGACCTGGACACCTGCAGGTTGGTAAGGTTTGTGCAAGAAAACCCAAACAATAAAACATTTCATTATGATTTTATTACTTTAAAAGATGGCAGAATAGAAAAACTCCTCAGCTTTGACCTTAATGCCAGTAAAGATACAGTCAATAAAGTAATTGCATTTTTTGAGTATGATTCAAAAGGCAGAGTAAAAGCAGTAAGAGATGAGGCAGATTTGAAAAATATAAAAAGATTTGAAGGAACTTATGACGGCCGAGATAATGCCGTTAAAATTGTTCAGACCACCAACGGTGACCCCGATGATGAAATAACCGTGGAATATGACCTACGAAACAGACCCATTAATGTTTTGAGCAGGTATAAGCTGGGTATAAACAGAAGTATAGAATACAATAATCTTGGGAATCCCTTCAGGGTTTTCAGGTCTGACCTGGTCGCCCCGCCTACCATAACCGAACATACCTTCGACAATAAACGCAATTTCTTTTCGGGCATACCAGAAATAAAATTTTACTGGCTTGTACGCCCCCTCAATTCGTTTCTTCCATTCGGCGATAACAACATAGTTTCCTCAAAAGTATTTACTTTTCAGTCAGATTCATTCAAAGAAACTGAAAGCCTGCAATCCAAAAGAGAACTTACTTATAACGACAAGGGGTATCCGGATAAGATCAGAATCATCAGAAACGACCCGCCAGGCACAGTATCAAACACTTCTACTTTCAGCTACGACTGCCTTAAGTAATTTCTCAAGAGCGCTTCTGCCACAATCATATCTTCCGGCGTAGTAATTTTAATGTTTTCGTAGGCTCCGTCAATCAGGTTCACCGAATAGCCTGCCATTTCACAAACACTGGCACAATCGGTAAAAGAATCCTGTTCGGTCAATGCATAGGCAGCTTTAATCAAACCAGACTGAAATGTCTGAGGCGTCTGCATCAGGCGGTATTTACTTCTTTCAACAGCCAGATTTTTTCCATTATCATCTATTTGCCGTATAGAGTCTTTCAGCGGTACGCTGGTAACTGCACTTCCACTTTCTGCTGCTAAATCAAAAGACTGTTTGATGGTCTGGATATCAATCAATGGTCTTACGCCGTCATGTATGGCAACCAGGGCATCATCAGGCACAAATGCCAAGCCGTTTTTTACAGACTGAAAACGGCTTTTGCCACCAACAACTACTTGCAGCGAATCTAAATGAGGATTGGCGAAGTCTTCATAAGAAATAATTTCGCCCCAGAATTCAATATCTTTCTCTGGCAAAACCAGTATAATCCGGATACCCTCTACTTGTAGAAACTTTTCAATAGTATGCAGCAGTATAGGTTTACCAGATAAGGGCAGAAACTGCTTGGGTATATCGCTACCCATTCGCGAACCGCTGCCACCTGCTACTAAAACAGCAAATTTTTGCTTTTCCATCAGAATGTGTTTTAGGTAATAAACAAACCGGGAAATGAAAGCGCTCTCCATTTCCCGGTTCAATATATAGTTTATTTTCTTAATTCCTGTGTTAAAGAATCAACATCACATCGCCATAAGTAAAGAACTTATACTTTTCTTTGATGGCTTCATGGTAGGCCTGCATAATTAATTCGTAGCCACCAAAAGCACAAGCCATCATAATAAGAATAGACTCAGGCAAATGAAAGTTGGTAAGCAGTGAATTGGTAATCTTGAAGTCGTACGGAGGGAAAATGAATTTATCCGTCCAACCGTTATCCACTGGTTTCAGATGATTACTGGCAGATACAGAAGACTCAAGCGCTTTCAGCACGGTAGTACCAATAGCACAAATTTTACCTTCTTTATCTATTGAATCGTTCACAATCTGGCAGGTGTTATCCGGAATAAAGAAATTCTCTGAGTCGGTTTTATGTTTGGTTAAATCCTCAACATCAACCTGACGGAACGTACCTATACCGATATGAAGTGTAACCGGGCAGAAATTAACCCCGTTTATTTCCATGCGGCGTTGCACGTTTCTTGTAAAGTGCATACCGGCAGTTGGAGCCGCTACTGCACCTTCTTTATCTGCAAATATGGTCTGGTATCTTTCGCGGTCCTGGTCAGTAACTTTTCTTTTGATAATATCAATAGGCAACGGCGTTTCACCCAGTTCGTGGATGGTTTTCATCATTTCCTCATGCGAGCCGTCAAAAAGAAAACGGATAGTGCGCCCGCGGGAAGTAGTATTATCTATTACCTCTGCAACCAGGTCGCTATCACCAAAATATAATTTATTACCTACTCTGATTTTTCTTGCGGGGTCAACCAGCACATCCCACAAACGCATTTCTCTGTTCAGTTCACGCAATAAAAAAACTTCAATTTTGGCGCCGGTTTTTTCTTTTGACCCATATAAACGAGCCGGAAAAACTTTGGTATCGTTAACTACCAGGGTGTCTTTTTCACCAAAGTAATCAACAATATCCTTAAACATTTTATGTTCTATCTTTTTTGTTTTTCTGTTTACAACCATCATTCTCGCTCCATCGCGTTGTTCAGGAGGATACATGGCCACCAGACTATGAGGCAAATCAAATTTAAATTCTGAAAGTTTCATTTTATAGAATCCCCGATTCCGTAGAGAACGGAAAATTTTTGTTGAATTTCTTCATGTTTGGGGATAAATTTTACCTGCATGAAGAAAAAAAGGTAAAGGAATATTCCCTGACCTTCAGTTTTTTAGGTCGCAAATGTACTAAATCAAGATAGGGGGTGTCAAGTCTTTTGACATAAATGTTTGAAAATGAGATTAAACGGTTATGGTGCCTTCCAGATAAATTCTGGCTGAGCCTGCAATTAATACCCTGTTTTCATGAATTTTACAAAGTACTTTACCCCTCCTTGCTGAAACCTGCTCGGCCTTCAATGCAAATTTACCGGTTCTTTTTGCCCAATAAGGCACCAGTTTTGTAAAAGCAGAACCTGTTACGGGGTCTTCGTTAACACCTACGGCGGGGCCAAAGAATCTGCAAACAAAATCTAGTTCATCAGAGGCCGCCGGCGCCGTAACAATGATGCCTCTGGCTTTTACCTTTTTCAGTATACCGAAATCAGGTTGCAGGTTTTCAATATCATTTTGTGCGGCATATACCAGTACGTAGTCGTCTGCTGCGCGGTAAATTTCCAAAGGTAATTTACCAATGCCATCTACAAGTAAATCGGGCGCAGAAGCAGTTGCAATTGGCTGTACAGGAAAATCAAGTTCCAATAAATCGCCTGTATTTGTTACTTTTAACACTCCGCTTTTTGACTCAAACAAGATAGCATCTGCAATATAGTTAAGCCTTTTAAACAAAACGCAGGCAGTAGCCAGGGTTGCATGGCCACACAGGGCAACCTCTGCAACAGGAGTAAACCAACGGATATGATAACCGTTATCTGTTGGTACAAAAAAAGCAGTTTCTGAAAGATTGTTTTCAAGTGCAATGTTTTGCATAAGCTCTTCTGGCAACCATTCATTCAGAGGCACTACTGCCGCAGGATTCCCGCCAAATAATTTATCAGTAAAGGCATCAACCTGATATATAGGTAATTGCATACGTAGATTTTAATTAATTTCAGCTTTTTTTACCTGAAACCTGAATTTTTGTAAAGTAGAGCATTAAAACAATAATGCTTGTAAAATAGACTAGCGTGCGGGAGTCTACCAGGCCACGGCTGATTGATTCATAATGAAAGCTGAGGCCAAGGTAATCTATTGAATATTGCGTAACCCCATTGAATAGCTGGGCCAATTGATGAACACCATCATAAAGAATAAAACAACCAACCGAACCCAAAATGAAGGCAACCACCTGGTTATCGGTAAGCGAAGACGTAAACAGCCCGATAGATGCAAATACAGCACCCAGATAAAACAGGCCTATATATGAGCCGATTACCGAAGAAGTATCAATATTGGCCTTGGGGTTACCCAGAACCGACAACGAATAATAATAAAGCAATGTAGGTAAAAGCGCTATTACTATTAAAACAAATGAGGCCAGAAACTTACCGATAATAATTTGCCAGTCGGTTAGTGGTTTGGTAAATAAAAGCTCAATGGTACCTGATTTAAATTCTTCCGAAAAAAGACGCATGGTAATGGCCGGAATCAGAAAAATAAAAATGTAGGGCGCCAACTGAAAAAAGCTTGTCATGTCGGCAAAGCCGTAGTCTAGCACATTGCCCTCAAAAACCCAGGTAAACAAGCCAGCCAGAACCAGAAAAACCCCGATAACTATGTAGGCCACCAGCGAATTAAGAAAACTACTGAGCTCTTTTCTGAATATATTTAGCATGTATTAAAAATTCATTTCCGGTTTATCTCTCTTCATTATAGCTGATATGATTAAAGAACACACAAAACCAATTAGCATATAAACTAAAAGCCCTATAAGAAACATAAAACCTGGTGTTGTAAAAGGAGCAGATATTTCAATAGCCTGATTAATCTGTTCTTCTGTTAAGCCCTGGGCCTCCCAATTATCACGTTGCAGGTCTTGCATTTGACCCATGAGTGTTGTATCAATAAAAAAAATGTAAACGTAGGCAAAAACAGAAGAAATTACCCCGGTAACGGCACTAACCAGCGTACCAACGCCAAGCGACTCACCAAAACTAATAAAATTCTCGTTCAAGGCTCTGAATTCCCTGATGGCAAGAATAATACCGAATAAAAGAAAAAGATAATTCACAGCGCTAGAAAAACCGCTTTTGAACAAACCGGTTGTATAGCTTACCACTGAATAAATACCTGTAATTACGGCAATAATAATGCCCCACTTAAGAGCTACACGCGCAGTTGAGGGTTGTTCCATAATTGTTGATTCTATTTTAAATTCTAATTTAAACTAAAATTATTAAAATTTACGAGATATTGAAGGTATGTCGTCTGAAAATCAAAGAAATAATTGTTACGGCAATAATACAAATCTGTTTTTTGCCTATTTCGTCAAGAAAAACATACCCTGCAGACGGTACCTGTTTAGCCTGTTCCAACAGTTGGGTGTATTCCTGCAAGCCGAAGTTCTTGACATGGCTGTCTCTGATTTTTTCAATGGCCTGTATGTTTTCATTTACCCAAAGCATAATGGCTTCATTACCTGCCAATTGCAAAAAAATGAAATACGATGTGGCAGTAATAAAAGCAGCAAACAAATTGGTAAGAAAACCCACCGAAAAGCCTTCGGTAAAGGTTAAAACGCCTCGGTTAGTGGCCCGGTAGGTCCAGATGGCAATCAGAATAAAAAGAACGTTTATACCAAAGGCCGGTAGTTTGTAACGCCCGAACGGACTTTTATGAATACCATAAAACTGAATAAGCGCCACCAATATACAAATGGCAGCTGCCATGCTTCCATAAAGCAGCGAGTGTCTGATAATTCTGTTCTTTAGCATAATATCTTTTTCAAAAGCAGCGCTCAGGCTACCAGGTTCTTATTAACTACCGCAACTACCTTGCCTTTAAAAGTATGCCCCACAAATGGTGTATTTTTAGATTTTGAGCGGATATCTTTTTCAGTGAAAATCCATTCTAAATCAGGGTTAAACACAGTTAAATTGGCAGGAGACTCTTCTGTTATGGTGTTAGATGTTAAACGCAATAAACCTGCCGGATTAGTGGTAAGCTTGCTTATCAGTTTCTCAATCGATAACTGCCCGTAGGTATTGGCTACCGCAAAAGTGGTTTCAAGCCCTATAATTCCGAAATCTGCCATATCAAATTCCAGGTTTTTAGACTCTTCATCCTGAGGGTTGTGGTCAGACACAATCGCATCAATTGTGCCATCGGCCAGGCCGGCTACTAGTGCTTCTATATCAGCAACGGTTCTGAAAGGCGGGTTTACTTTCAGATTCGTATCAAACTCTTTCAAATCAGCATCTGTAAATACAAGTTGATGTGCGGCAATATCGCAGCTGACAGGCAAGCCTTTGGCTTTGGCCTCTCTTATTAATTCTACTGCTCTGGCGGTTGAAATAGTTGAAAAATGCAAAGCAGGGTTTTCTTTTTTCTCACTTACCTGGCTGTAGGCATATTCAAGTAATTTCAAGTCGCGCATAATAATCAACTCCTCTGCCGTTGACGGAATACCTTTCATACCCAACAACGTACTTTCTATGCCTTCATGCATCTGGCCAAACATAGCCAGCGTGGTCTCTTCCGGTCTATTCATCAATAAACCATCTATAGGATATAAATACTGAAGCGTTTTAAGCAGGATGTCGGCATTCCAAAGCGGGTGGTCGCCATCTGTAAAAGCCACGGCACCGGCATGATGAAGGTCAAGCATTTCTGTAAAGTCTTTTCCCTCACAGTTTTTTGTTACGGCTGCTGCAGGAAGTATGTCTACCACCTGGGTTTTAGAAAAACCTTTATAATAAGCAATAGATTCTTTGGTTTGAACAACAGGCTTTGTATTAGGTAAGGTAACAACAGTAGTAAAACCACCTGCTGCTGCAGCCCGGCATACAGAACTTAAATCTTCTTTCGATTCGTACCCGGGGTCTTTCGGCGATACACGCAGGTCTATCCAGCCAGTAGATACATGCAGGTTTTCTCCTTCAATCAGTTTATCTGCTTTTTCGTCTATAAGGTCAGCAATCCTGCTGATTTTACCGTCCTCAATTAGTATATCTTTTATCTGGCTGTTGTAGTCAGATTTGGCGTCTATAATCTTTACAGATTTTAGCAAAGTTTTCATTTTCCTATAAAAATTCAAAAAAAATGCCCTTAGCAGGGCATCTCTGTTTAAAATATCTTCGATTCGAATGTCATAATCTTATGCTTAGATAATTTTTTGGTAAGCCTCAGCATCTAACAAAGAGTCTATCTCAGCAACATTAGCTACCTCCACTTTAATCAGCCATCCTTCACCGTAAGGGTCAGAGTTTAACAATTCCGGATTGTTGGCCAGTGCTGAATTTACCTCAATTATTTTTCCGGACACCGGCAAAAATAAGTCAGAAACGGTTTTAACGGCCTCAACAGTACCGAAGATGGCGTTAGCCGCCAGTTCCTGTCCCTGGGTTTCTATCTCAACAAAAACTATATCACCTAATTCGCTTTGTGCAAAATAAGTAATACCAACCACAGCAACATTGCCACTTTCTAGCTTAATCCATTCGTGTTCCTGGGTGTAACGTAAATCTGAAGGAAAATTCATTTTTCGTGAAGTGTTTTATAATTTCGACCGCAAGTTAGTAGATTTGTCGGAAACTTGAAAAATTCCCGGTTAAAAAAAAGCTGATAAGCCAACAAAATAAGCCTTTACTGTTTTTGAATTACGAAACAAAACGCGCTTATCTTTGGCACACAATTATATACAATGCAAAAAAGGCTTTCAATACAAACATATATAGAGGGTGTATTATCCGGCAACAGGATGATACTTAGCCGTGCTATTACGCTTATTGAAAGTCAGTTACCACAAGACAAGGCTCTGGCACAACAACTACTTGAACAACTGTTGCCCTATACAGGTAAATCTATCCGGCTGGGGGTAACCGGTGTACCCGGTGTGGGTAAAAGCACTTTTATTGAGGTTTTTGGTAAAACCATTACCGCCCAGAACAAAAAAATTGCCGTACTGGCCATAGACCCCACCAGCCAGATTACCAAAGGCAGTATAATGGGCGACAAAACCCGCATGGAAGAGCTGGCGCATGACCCGCTTGCGTATATACGCCCATCGCCGGCAGGCAACAGCCTTGGGGGGGTAGCCAATAAAACCCGCGAGACAATTCTATTATGCGAAGCGGCTCAGTTTGAGGTAATATTAGTTGAAACCGTTGGCGTCGGGCAATCGGAAACAGTGGTAAAAGGAATGGTTGACTTCTTTTTGCTATTGATGCTGGCCGGAGCAGGCGATGAACTACAAGGTATAAAACGTGGCATTATTGAAATGGCAGATGCCATTGCCATTACAAAAGCCGACGGAGATAATATGCAGGCTTCTAAAAATGCCAGGCTTGAATACCTGCAGGCACTGCATTTGTACCCCGCCGCAGGCAATGGGTGGCAAACTCCTGTTCTTACTTGTTCTGCCTTCAATAATACAGGTATTGAAGAAATCTGGAACACGGTAATTGCCTATGTAAACCAAATGCAGCAGAACGGTTTCTGGCAGCAAAACCGACAAAAACAAAACCTTGAATGGCTGCATACATATATAAAACAGACACTGGAAGAAGAGTTTTTCGGTAATCCTGTTATAAGGAGTAGGATGAGCGAGGTTGAAACAAACATTTTATCGGGCAAAATGCTGGCTATTCAGGGTGCCAGAGAGTTGCTAAACAGTATCAGAAAATAATTAGAAAAAATAAAGACAGGTGTTGTATGATTAATTTTCATGTTGAAGATATTGATTTCAGGTTGCAGCAAAAGCTTAAGATTAAAAACTGGCTGAAGCGTATTATTGAAGAGGAAGGCTTTAAGGCCGGAGATATCAATTACATTTTCTGCTCAGACGACTACCTGCTGAAAATTAATATTGAATACCTTGATCATGACTTTCTGACGGATATTATCACTTTTGACAATTCGGAAGAAGAAGAACGCATTGAAGGAGACATATTTATTAGTATTGACCGCGTAAAAGACAATGCCACGGCATTTCAGGCTAGTTTTGAACATGAACTGAAACGTGTACTGGCACACGGGGTTTTACATCTTTGCGGCTATATGGATAAAACAGATGAAGAAGAAAAACTGATGCGCGCAAAAGAAAATCAATATTTGCAATTGTTTCAGTAAGCGCATCAGTATAGATGGTTATTTAATCATTTCTTTTATTTTTTGTATCAGTACCTCATTAATCCGTATGTACGATTCGTGAGTCCAACCGGCTATATGGGGTGTAAAAATAACCTTGTCTGACATAATTAACTGTTCAAAAGTTCCTTTCGAATCTTCTGACAACTGGTGAAGTTTTTCGTTCTCAAGCACGTCGAGGCAGGCCCCTGTAATTTTACCCGATTTAAGGCCCGCCAGAATAGCATCAAGCATTACTATTTCTCCTCTGGCTGCATTTACAAAATAGATACTTTTGGCAAAATTGTTTAAAAAGGTATTATCTACCATTTTGTACGTTTCGCGGGTTAGCGGTATGTGCAAACTTAAGATATCGGCCTCTGCAAAAATAGCCTCCATTGCTGCCTCCTTTATGTATTCATCAGAAAAACCCGATTTGTATTTGTCATAAACCAGTACCTTGCATCCAAAAGCAGCAAACCTTCTGGCGGTTTCTGAACCATTGTTGCCATAGCCTATAATACCTACGGTTTTTCCGTAAAGCTCATAACCTCTGTTTTCTTCTCTCAGCCATCTGCCTTCTCTTACCTGCCTGTCTGCTATGAGCAGATTATTCATTAAAACCAGTAGCATACCCAGTACATGTTCGGCAACGGCAACCCTGTTGCCTTCATTAGCTGCAAATACTACTATGCCTTTTTGGCTTGCCAGCTCTTCATCAATTAAATCAAGCCCCGCCCCTGCCCTGCCAATAAATTTCAGCGAATTTGCATTTTGCAGTAGTTCGTCATCAACAAAGGTTTTGCTTCTGATTATCATGCCCACATAATTACCCAAACACGTAATTATCTCCTGCCGTTTTATTTTGGGCTGGTAATCTGGTACCAGGCCAATACCGTCAAGCATAGGCATGATACTCGGGTGCATTTCATCCACAATCAAAACAGAACCTTTCTTACCGGGCTTAATTGTATTCACAGTATTTTTTTTATCGTATGTTTGTCAGTAAATTGCGGCAAAATTACGTTTGCCAACCATATTGTCAAACAAATATCGGCAAGAATCAATACATATTTGTCGGAAAACCCACCGCCTGCCCGATAACATATCATTTAAGAAAGAATTGAAATAATTAAATCAATAGAAAAGTGAGCGAACAACATAAACCCGTAATTGGCATTAGTATCGGCGACATGAACGGCATCGGACCGGAAGTGATACTGAAGGCAGTTGGAGGAAATCGTTTAAACAGAATATGTACACCTGTTATTTATGGCTCAGGGAAAATCATAAACAGGTACCGGCAAATGCTTGAACTAAAAGACTGGCAGTTTTTTACGATACAGAAAATTGACCAGATTAACCATAAGCAGGTAAATGTAATTAATTGCATGAACGACCAGAACCTGGAACTACAACCTGGTAAAGTAACGCCGGAAGCCGGTAAACTGGCGTTTGAGTCATTGAAAAGAGCCGTGGCCGACCTGAAAGCAGGCAAGTTAGATGCTTTGGTAACAGCGCCTATTAATAAGCATAATATACAGAGCGATGAGTTTAAGTTTCCTGGCCATACTGAATACCTGGCCAGTGAATTTGAAGTAGAAGACGTCTTGATGTTTATGGTGAGCGAAACACTTAAGATAGGCGTAGCCACCGGACATGTACCTATTGAGCAGGTAAAACAAAAAATAAACAAAGAACTGATAATTAAGAAAATAGAGCAGATACATACTTCATTGAAGAGAGATTTCGGTGTCCAGAGACCACGCATTGCGGTTTTGGGGCTGAATCCGCATGCGGGTGAAAACGGTTTACTGGGTAATGAAGAGAAAGAAATTATACAACCGGCTTTAACAGAACTAAAGAAAAAAGGCACGTTGGTTTTTGGGCCGTTTCCGGCTGATGGCTTTTTCGGAACTGCCGCCTGGAAACAGTATGATGCTGTTCTGGCCATGTACCACGACCAGGGGCTGATGCCATTTAAGATGCTGGCATTTGAAAACGGTGTAAACTTTACAGCCGCGCTACCAAAAGTGCGCACATCGCCAGACCACGGAACAGCCTATGATATTGCCGGAAAAAATGAGGCAGATGAGTCGTCTATGATTCATGCCATCTATACGGCTGTTGATGTGGCCAAAAACAGGGCTGAATTAAGTGAACTGGAGGCTAATTCGCTGAAAAAGAAAAATATAGTGCTGAAAGAAGCCAGCATGGAAGATTAAGCATAAAAAACCCGATGGAATTAGTTTCATCGGGTTTTTTATTAGAACCTTAAATTTCAAGATCTTCAAACGGGCTTCTGAGGTTGGCCAGGTCAATATTGGCCAGTTGATAATAGATTGAAGTAGTTTGAAGGTACTTATGGCCCAGAATATCTTTAAGCAGGTGTATGTCCATTCCTCGTTCCAGACAATGCACCGCATAACTATGGCGAAGTGTGTGAACCGTGGCGTTTTTATCAATTTTAGCTTTCTGCAAAGCCTGCTGAAAAACCAACTGCACACTACGCGGGCTGTATGTTTTTCCTTTTTCGCCTACAAATAACAACTCTTCAGGTTTATGTTTTTCAAAGTAAGCAATCAGAATAGGAATCAGTTTTGAGGGAATCCTGAGTTTGCGGCCTTTATCTGTTTTTGAAGAAGGAATGGTAATATGGCGGGCCTGCCAGTCAATATCATTAATTTTAAGCACAAGCACATCGCTCAGCTTTAAGCCAAGGGCATAAATTGTGGCCATTAAAGCTTTATGCTTGGGGTTATCAAGCACGCTTATAATACATTCAATTTCTTTCTCGGTCAGTACCTCAGGCAGCGTATCTTCTTTCATGCGGCCTGAACTCTTTATTCCCAGCTTGCGCTTGAAAATCAGTTCAAAAAAAAGCTTAATGGCTTTTCCTGCCTGCTTTGAAGCCTCAGACCCGGCCCCCTTCCTTTCGCTCAGTTCCAAAAGATAATTAGATACAAGTTCATCGGTGATTTTGCTTTGCGGCAGGTCACGAAAATGGTTGTAAAAAACAAAAATGGCGTTTCTATAAGCGGCTATAGTTTGGGAGTTGTACTTTCCCTTCTTCAGAATTTCTGTAAATCGCTCAATGAGATGGGTCACTGTTGGGCAATTTTTTAATTAAGAAATGGTTTAAACTTTTCTCTGTGGTGTTTGGCTATGTCAGAGATGAAAGCACAAAGTTGATATTAAAAAACGAAACTAGGCGCCTTTTTTAAAAAATTTTGCAAATGAAACATTATTTTTAAATAAAAAACCACATTAGCGGGCACTGAACTCCAAAAATTACTATTTTCAAAACCTGATTAAAGCCAACCGTATCAAAGCTGACTAAGCATGCTATTAACGTTTATTTTTATTTACCTTCTGGGAACAGTACTTGTAGGGTGGTTTGCCTCTAAATTTGTTAAAACAGCCAGTGATTTTGCCATTGCAGGCCGCAGAATGCCAACCTACGTGGTTGCGTCGGGTCTGTTTGCTACCTGGTTTGGCTCAGAAACGGTTATGGGGGCGTCATCAGAATTTGTGCAGAATGGCCTGTTGGGTGTCATTGAAGACCCCTTCGGGGCGTCGTTATGCTTACTGCTCATAGGCTTATTTTTTGCACGCCCGCTTTATAAACTAAACATTCTTACGTTCAGCGATTATTTCAGAATCAGGTACAGCAATAACCTTGAATGGATTTCGGCACTTTTTCTTATACCCTCTTATTTCAGTTGGATCGCTGCTCAGTTAGTAGCCCTTGCCATAGTTTTACAGGCCATTGCGGGTATCCCCTTTGTTTATGGTGTCTTGATATGCGCCTCGGTGGTTGTGTTTTATACCTATGTGGGTGGTATGTGGTCGGTATCTATTACAGATACCATTCAAACAGCCATTATTATAGTAGGTATGCTTATTTTAATGCTAGAGCTTTTGGGTAAAATTGGCGGCTGGGGCGAACTGATAAACAAAACCCCAACGGGTTTCTTCAGATTTGTACCCAAAGAGCATTCATTCAGCAGTTGGATAACCTATTTTGCTGCCTGGATAACCATTGGCTGGGGTTCGATACCTCAGCAGGATATTTTTCAACGGGTTTTGTCGGCCAAATCAGAGAAAGTTGCCGTAAGAGGTGCGTACTGGTCGGCGTTTATGTATATGAGCGTGGCTTGTATGCCTTTAGTAATTGCGCTGTGCGGAAGTTTGCTGTATCCTGACATAAAAGCAGGTGATACCCAGATGTCCATTCCGTTTCTGGTACTGCGTCATTCTGGCCTGGGTATACAAATACTTTTTTTTGGGGCTTTGCTTTCTGCTATATTAAGTACATGCAGTGGGGCTGTGCTGGCGCCGGCAACTGTTGTAGGCGAAAACCTGCTTAAGCCTCTATACGGTCATAAGCTGTCTGACAAAAGACTTTTGCAAATTATGCGGCTTTCAGTAATTGGTATTACAATGGTGAGCGTTATATTATCGCTCAACAAGGCTGAAATATATGAGTTGGTGGGCGAGTCATCAGCCGTTAGTCTGGTGGCTTTGTTTGTGCCGTTGGCATGTGGCCTGTACTGGAAAAGAGCGTCGGCACTAGGGGCGTTACTTTCAATGGTTATGGGCATGACCGTCTGGCTTACTTTACAATTTTATCCGACCGATACACCCGGTATTATTTATGGTCTGCTGGCCAGTATTACAGGAATGATCGTCGGTTCATTCATTAAACCCAATGACAAACTACCTGTCGGTTGAAGACTTTAAAAGTCATCAGCTACCACATATTGGCAAATTGATTGCAGGTCTTCAGGAACTGATTATGAATGCTCATCCTAAAATGCAGGAGCATTTCAGTATCAATACCCCTATGTACAAAGTGAAGCATGATGTGTGCTATATAGGCAAAATACACCCCAAAAAGGGTCTGGAATTGTGTTTTCTGAGAGGTTATCAGTTATCTAACGAGCAGGGACTTTTAGATGCGAAAGGCAGAAAGTATATACAAGGCATCACTTTTACTGATATTGACGACTTACAGAACAAAAAACAGTCTTTTATTGAAATACTAAACGAAGCGCTGATACTTGATGAAATGAATGAGCGAAACGTATTTACCGATATGCTTCAGACAGCCCGCCGGAAAAAATCATAAACTTTGTGCGGCAATCCAGGCGCCTGTCCAAGCCGCCTGAAAATTAAAACCGCCCGTTACGGCATCAATATTCAGTACCTCGCCGGCCATGTATAGATTGGGATATTTTTTAAGGCTGAAAGTACTGAAATCTACCTCTGCCAGGTCAACGCCTCCGGCTGTTACAAATTCTTCTTTAAATGTACTTTTACCTTTAACACTAAAGCGGCAGTCGGTCAATTGTTCTACCAGTTTTGCTATGTGTTTTTTACCTGTTTCTGCCCATTTCTGGTATTCTCCTACCCCAGCGGCCATGCACAAGCTTTTCCAAAGCCTGATTGACATACCAAACTCTGCATTAGCCAGCACATTCTTTTTAGGCTGGTTTATAATCTGCTGGTGTAGGTGCTGCCTAACTTTTTCAATATCCGGCGCACCCAGCCAGTTTATAGATATGTTAAATTCGTAGTTGGCATCGTGCAGGTCACGGGCAGCCCAGGCCGACAATTTCAGAATAGCAGGGCCAGACAAACCCCAATGGGTAATAAGTAAGGCTCCATTAGAAGTGTAGGCATTCAGTGCTTTATTTTTAGAATCGTTCAGCCTGCAGATAACATTTTCTGTGCTGATACCCATTAAATCCTGTATGCGCTCGTCTTTAATATTAAAAGTAAACAAAGAAGGAACAGCCGACACCGTTTCAATACCCAGGTTCTGTAATAATTTCCAGACAGCGCTATCGCTTCCGGTGGCTATCATTAGCTTTTTTGTAGTAAACTGCCTGTCACCAATGGCATTCAATTGCCAGTTTCCGCCATTGTTTTCAATGCTTTCAACACGCGTATTGGTAATAATTTCAATCCTGTTTTTATAACAGGCTTCTAAAAAGCAATCAATAATGCTTTGCGATGAATTACTGACCGGAAACATCCGTCCGTCAGATTCTTTTTTTATTCTTACTCCCCGCCTTTCAAACCAATCAATGGTGTGTGCCGGATTAAATCTTTTAAAGGGCTCCAGCAATTCCTGGTTACCTCTCGGGTAAAAATTAATGAGTGCCGAAGGCTCAAAACAGGCGTGGGTTACATTGCAACGCCCACCGCCAGACACCTTAACTTTTTGTAAAACATCTCTGCCGCGTTCCAGAATAGCAATCCGCAGGTTTTTGTTTTTTTCGGCAGCATTAATAGCCGTAAAAAAACCTGCTGCTCCACCACCAATAATGAGAAGGTCGTACATGATAAAATTAAAAAGGTTAAAAAAAAGTCACCTTAGCTGATATTCAAGCTAAGGTGACTAATGGCTGCAAAGCAAGTGTTTATAAGGCAGATTTCAAAATACTTGCTGAATAATATCAGTATTTTACATATTTGTTTTCAAAATACTCCCTTTTTTCACGAAGCACTTTCAAAAGCGGCGCAATTTCTTTCACGTCTTGTCCATGCTCAAATGTAACTTTATGTCTCGAATCGTTCATGGTTATTTCAACCCATTCAGCACCGCCATCAGCACAGTCAGGGCAGCCAATCACCTCTTTCAAGTTTTTAAACTGGTCAAAATCAACACTTTTTACCAGCTCATTCATATAATCTGTAGTAAGTTTCTCTTTATACGTTTGTGGGTCACCACCCTGAGAACCACGGCCACTGTTAAAATAAATTGTAAACGAGGCTTCGTCGCCCATTAATGTCAATTCTCTTTTGCATGGGCCCAGGCACATACCAAATGAGGTACCGTGCTTAATGACCATTGTATTCAAATCCTTTGAATTTTTCGTCATAACATCATCCGATTGTTGTTCACAGCCTACAAAAGATAATGTGGAAAGAATGATGCCTATAAAAAGTTGAATTTTCATTTTTATAATAGATTTTTGTGTTTGAATTGATTCTATACTCAAGGATTCAGTTTCTAATAAAAAGGTTGGAACCATGACAACAAAACAAATACAAATAATAGTACAAGCTGTAAACGCAGCTGAAAAATATGTTACCAATACCATAAACTTATTGGAGGAAGGCGCTACTGTACCCTTTATTGCCCGCTACCGTAAAGAAATGACAGGTAGTATGGATGAAGTGCAGATAGCCCAGGTGAAAGATTTGTACGGAAAATTTCAGGAGGCGGATAAGCGGCGGGAGGCCATTATTAAGTCGATTGAAGAACAGGGGAAAATGACTCCAGAGCTGTTGGAAAAGCTTCGCAATGCTTTGTATCTGAACGAACTGGAAGATTTATACCTGCCTTATAAACAAAAGCGAAAAACACGTGCCACCATGGCTATTGAAAAAGGTCTGGAACCGCTGGCAAAAATCATATTTGCGCAAAAAGACCGTAACATTGAAGCCATAGCCGAAAAATACCTGAACGATAAAGTTGAAAGCATTAATGATGCCCTGCAAGGTGCAAGAGATATAATGGCCGAATGGATTAATGAAGACATACAAGCGAGAAATGCCGTGAGGAAGATATTTGACCGGGAAGCCATTGTTACAGCCAAAGTAAAAAAGGGCAAAAAGGAAGAAGGAGCCAAATATCAGGATTATTTCGAGTTTTCAGAACCATTATCGCGCATTCCATCTCATCGTTTGCTGGCCATCAGGCGAGGCGAAGAAGAGGGAATATTGTCTGTTGTTATATCAATAGATGAAGAACGCGGTGTAGATGCCCTTGACAGAATTTATCTGCGAGGCTTGCCTGAAGCCAAAGATCAGGTGGCTGATGCCATCACAGATTCTTATAACCGATTGCTGAAACCTAGTATTGAAACGGAGTTTTCGAACCTCTCGAAACAAAAAGCAGATGCAGAGGCCATCAAGATATTTACAGGCAATTTACGGCAATTGCTTCTGGCGTCTCCGCTTGGGCAAAAGCGTGTGCTGGCCATTGACCCGGGTTTCAGAACAGGCTGTAAAACTGTGGTTTTGAACGAGCAGGGCGATTTGATTTACGACACGGTTATATATCCGTTCGATAAGAAAATGGAGGCCGAAGGAATGGTAAAAAAACTGGTGATTGATTATAAAATACAGGCCATTGCCATTGGTAACGGTACTGCCAGCCGTGAGACCGAGGGTTTTGTGAAATCATTAAAGCTGGATAAAATACAGGTGCATGTGGTGTCTGAACAAGGGGCTTCTATCTATTCGGCTTCTGAAATTGCACGAGATGAGTTTCCTAAAAAAGATGTAACAGTACGTGGCGCAGTTTCTATTGGCCGGCGATTAATGGACCCACTTGCCGAACTGGTTAAAATTGACCCCAAGTCAATCGGAGTCGGTCAATACCAGCACGACGTTGAGCAGAAAATGCTGAAAGAAAGTCTGGATTCAGTGGTTGAAAGCTGCGTGAATCTGGTGGGTGTAGAACTCAACACTGCCAGTAAGCATTTGCTTAGCTATGTATCTGGTCTGGGCCCTGCTCTGGCTCAGAACATTGTTGAGTACCGCGCGCAGAATGGTGCATTTGGGTCAAGAGCCGAATTGAAAAAAGTACCTCGTCTAGGCGCTAAAGCATTTGAGCAATGTGCAGGTTTTTTGCGTATTAATGGTGCAAAAAACCCGTTGGATAACTCGGCAGTGCATCCGGAAACCTACCCGATTGTTGAGAAAATGGCTAAAGATTTAGGCTTGAAGGTGTCTGACCTGATAAATAATGCAAGCATAAAATCGAAAATAAACCTGAATAACTATGTAACCCCAACTGTGGGTTTGCCTACACTGAACGATATTTTATCTGAACTACAAAAACCAGGCAGAGACCCCCGCGAGGCATTAGAAGAGTTTGAGTTTTCGGCTGATGTACACAAAATAGATGACTTGAAAGAAGGTATGGTGTTACCCGGTATTGTAACCAATATAACGGCGTTCGGGTGCTTTGTTGATATAGGAGTGCATCAGGACGGGCTGGTGCATGTTTCACAAATGGCCAACCGTTTTATTAAAGACCCCAATGAAGTAGTAAAGGTGCATCAGAAAGTGCAGGTGAAAGTAACAGAAGTAGACATACCCCGTAAACGTATTGCCCTGAGCATGAAGTTCTGATGCCATTACCCAGGCGGAACGAATAAATATGTTTTAAAAGTATGATTGATTGGTTCCCCCTGGTGAACAATAATTTCTTAATGGCACGAACTTTTCATAAATTTTTTTTGTCTTATAATGACCATGGGGACGACCGGTTTTGACGGCGTGAGTGGTTGCGAGTAAAAGCATGTCAGGAGTTGGTAGAACCTCCTGTTAAAAATTCTTCCGAACAATAACTGGCAATACTTCGTATGCCATGGCTGCTTAATTCCGGAGTGAATTAAACTTTTAGCCACATTCCGCCCTGGCTAACCTCTGCCGCGGGGATTCCGGAGTGTCGACCTGCAGAGGCGATTAAGTGCGGGGAACTTGTTCTTGATTAGTATTTAGGTTTCTAAGGAAAAGATCCGGTATGTCGGACACCTACCTTTTCTCGAAAATTAAGACCGAATAAACATGTAGAAGGCTCGACAAGTGCCATGTTCGGACCAGAGTTCGACTCTCTGCGTCTCCACAAAAAAAGCACCTTTAAAGGTGCTTTTTCTTTTTTCAGCCAGTAAAAAAACTTAGTTCTTCTTTGATTTTGCCCTGAACCACAGATAGGATACGAACTTTGTAAATGCGTTCAGATAAATGTATCTATCCGGAAAAACAATTAACCTGGGCCGCTCAAGTTTACTGGTTACAGAATAAAACTGAACCAATTTGTTGATTAGGCCTATCCAGCTGAGGGGTTTATCTTGCAGGTTTTTATAGATAATATTATATTTGAATTTAGGCCATACGCGGTCATAGTGCTTGCCTGCCTCCCAGAAATCAAAAATTCTTTGTTGTATCTGCTGTTCAAAACTGTTGAAATTTGCAGGCTCAAAAAACAGATTATTCATAATGGCATTACCCACTTCAAACACCTTCCGCATCTTCATCTCGGCCGACCAATTACTTAAAACTTGGTCATCATGTTCAGGGAAACTATTCCGGTAAGCAATCAGGTCACAAAAATCTTTTAACCTTACCCAGCACCCCCTGCCTCCGTGGTGATTCATAATCATCTTGAAAATAATTTCAGAATTGGGTACCAGTAATTGCTGATTCTGGAAGTTTTCAACCACAGACTTGCTAAGCATATCATCTACCTCCAATACATAATCATGAAATTTTTCACTTATCGACCAGTGGTAATCAATATGTACTCTGACGGCAGGGCCAAAAATTTTATCAAAACCAATTTCCTGATTTTCATTGCGTGTCAGCAGCTCATTTATCAGTTCGTCATTTATTTCAACAGAATCTTTCTGGTTATAATGACCCAGACTTAATATGTACCCATCTTCCAGAAGCAACTTAACGCCTTTCATGGCGTGTTCAGGCTTTACGATTATATCTACATCTACACTTTCTCTTACAATTTGGTTTTTATAGATTTTCTCTGAAAACAAAATACCTTTATAAGGTATGGCTTGAACATTATTTTCACTAAAAAAATGAAGAATCCTACCCAGTTCTTTTCTACTTGCCAGGTGGTTAATAACCTGTTGGTGTGTAAATCTCTTCAGATTATCCACGTATTCGTTCTGAATACCTACCCTGCGGCAGGCTTCATATAAAAATGGACGTATGCGATGGTAAAAAGCCAGTCCATGCAGGCGTGTCCAGTTAACTTTAGGGTCATTAATCAGGTTTTCAAAATAGGTGGAATTTTCTTTTAAAAGCGTCAATTTAATTGCCTCTATCAAAATCAGCAGCTCTAACGTAAATTGTTTTGTACGTTTATCCATATTAAGTTTTGCTATAAATCTATATAACTGAGGGTGCAGTTAAAGTCACGAAATAAGTTTTGGTGCGATTCCCATTGAAAATATATTCAAAGTAAACGAAAATAGCAGATAAATTGAAGAAGAGATTACATATCTTTAATGAAGCCATTCATATAGTGCTTACCTTGTTTATGGTCTTTTGCCATTTAGAAAACACACTTAAAATACTTTTCTGAAATTTTGCTGAAGAACAAAAAATAGGTTACTATTACAAAAATTATATCACTTTTAGCTGTTAACACTCAAATCTTCAAAAAATGAAAAAATCACTTACTCTCCTCTTTTTATTCGTTTCGTTTGCATCTTTGGCACAAAACAATGAAGCAAAAATCAAAGACATAAAGCATTTTCTGGTAGTAAGCGGTGCGATTAATGCTGTTAAAGTAACCATTGAAAACATGGTCAATTCGATGAAAAATTCAACAGCCAACAATAACTTACCGGAAGGTTTTCTTGATGAATTCAAAAAAGAAATCAATTATCAGGAATTTGTTGAACTCTATATACCAATCTATGATAAACATTTTTCTCATCAGGAAATACGGGACATGATTATATTTTATGAGACCCCTACCGGGAAAAAATTGGTTGAAAAAACACCTATGCTGCTAACAGAATCTATGAACGCTGGTAGAGAATGGGGGCAAAAGATGGGTATAAAGGTTTATGAAAAAATGCAGAAGAAGCAGGCAAATACTAACTAATTATTTACCATAAACCCAACGACCTGTCTTATGGCAGGTCATTGGGTTTATGCTTATTGTTCAAAATTACTTATACTTATTAACGTCAAGGTTAAAGAACCGGGCGGCGTTGTTAAAGAAAATGTCTCTTTTTTGGTCTTCTGACAAATAATTGGCACTTTCAATTACGTTTATTGAGGTCTCGAGTAATTTAGGCCAAACCATCAGGTCTGTACCATACATAATGCGTTTGCCGAATCCTGCCTGAATCAAGCGTTGCAGATAGGCATGGACTTCCTCAAGCGGGTAGCTCCAGATAAATCCGGCTAAATCAACATATACATAAGCGTTGGCGCCCATCAGGGCAATCATTTCGTCAATCATCGGGTACCCGGCGTGCATCACCCAAATTTTCAGTTTCGGGTGGCGGGCCAGCATATCTTCCAATAAAAACGGGCGGCCTAATGAAGCCCGGTATTTAGGCGCGGTGATATTCGCCATCCCATTGCCCCCTGTACCCATGTGTATACCTACTGGCACGCCCAGTTTTTCGGCCACACCAAAATATTCATCCAGACTCATATCACTAGGCGACATACCCTGATACTGTGGCGCTACCTCTCCCATAACTTTGTAAAAGCCTTTCGTCAGTGAATCTTCAAAAGCCTTTACAGTCATTTCATTAGCATTACTGATACCAATAGACGGAATAATTCGGTTTGGTGCAGCCTTGTGCCAGTCGTGCAAAACGCCTACATCACCACTGGCTACCATAATTACATTCAGGCGTTCGGCTGTAGCCAAGAGTGCATCCTTCATTTCTTTGTCAGACTTGGCGGCTTTCAATGGGTCGGCACAACCATTGCTCAGGAAAGACGGTGCAGGTTGTTTAGGGTCACTGCCTGGCATATTTTTAAGAAACCAGGGGCAAAGGTCGTTGGCAAAGGCAGGGTTTACCTTCATGGCATGCACGTGTACATCAATAATAGGCGGGCGTTTTTTGGTTTCCTGTGCATGGGTCTGAAAACCGACCAAAGCAGCCACCAAAACAAAAAGGAGATTTTGTTTAACAGAGAATTGTTTCATCATAGTTTTTTATTGTTTAAAGGCTTAAAATAACAGCAAAGCCATCATAAGTCAAATAACAGTCGACAGAAACCCGGACATTGTCTATCAAAGGGCGAATCTACTTATATTTCAAATTTGAAACTTCTTTTCAGCAAAAGGCGTTAATTTTGTTCACCTTTGCTAATAAAATTGAGCGGGGTACCCATAGGTCTTAATCCAAGACCCATAATTTTTTTCAATAATGACTTTCGAAGAATTAAATCTGAATAAACCCATACTAAACGCCTTAAACGATTTAGGTTACACCAAACCAACTACTATTCAGCAAAAGGCTTTCTCGGTAGTGATGTCGGGGCAGGATGTATGCGGTATTGCTCAAACCGGCACAGGTAAAACTTTTGCCTATTTGTTGCCATGCCTAAGACAATATCAGTTTTCGAAAGAGAAAAACCCTCAAATACTGGTGGTAGTACCTACACGAGAGCTGGTTACTCAGGTAGTTGAAGCCGTTGAGCAATTAAGTAAATACCAGAGTGTGCAGGTTGTGGGTGTTTACGGAGGGGTAAACATTAAACAGCAGGTGGCAGAACTGGCCAACGGAGTAGATGTGCTGGTAGGTACCCCGGGCAGATTAATAGATTTACTGGCTGCTGGTATTGTAAAATCAAAGTCGATTAAGAAACTGGTAATTGATGAAGTTGATGAAATGCTGAACCTGGGTTTCAGGCCTCAACTGATTAACATTCTTGATTTACTGCCCGCTAAACGCCAGAATCTTTTGTTTTCGGCCACGTTGACCGAGGAAGTAGAAGAAATTATACAAACGTATTTTAATCTGCCTGTACGCATTGAGGCAGCTCCGGCAGGCACACCGCTGGAAAACATAGCACAGTCAGGCTATCAATTGCCTAACTTCTATACAAAGGTCAACCTGCTTGAACTACTGATTGCCAAAAGAGAGGAAGCCGCCAAAGTATTGATTTTTGTGGCTACTAAACAACTGGCTGACCAGCTTTTTGAAGAACTGGAAAATGAGTTCTCGCCTGGGATTGGGGTTATCCACTCAAACAAATCGCAGAATAATCGTTTTGATACCATTCAGAAGTTTCAGACTGGCGCTTACCGTATACTGATTGCCACCGATCTGGTTTCGCGCGGGCTTGATATTTCGGAGGTATCGCATGTGATTAATTTCGATGTGCCTGAAGTGCCAGAAAGTTATATTCACCGTATTGGCCGGACAGGCCGGCAGGATAAAAAAGGTATAGCCATCAGTTTCTTTATCGAGAAGGATTTGGAAGCCAGAGAAGCCATTGAACAACTGATGAATTACCAGATACCCATGCTGCCTTTGCCTGAGCAACTGGAAATTTCAGACAAGTTGACAGAAGATGAAAAACCCAGGGTTTTTATGAAAGAACCTGCACTGAAAAGGGTAAAAAAAGAAGATATCGGGCCGGCTTTTCATGAAAAAGCAGAGAAAAACAGGAAAACAAATGTGCGGCGCGACTACGAAGCCGAAAAGAAAAAGAAGTACGGGAAGTCGTACGAGAAGCGTTCAAGAAATTAAGTATTTTTACCTATTCTCATTTTATTAGCATTGGCCGGTGGCATTATTCAATTTTAATATCTAAGTTTGTATAGTTTTACGACAATTAAATATTTGAATAATTATGCAAAGGCGCAATGCAATTAAAAACTTGTCGCTGGCATTTGGTGGTCTGGTTTCGCTGCCTTCGTGGGCATCAGGCTGGACACCCGAGTCAATCGGCACAACCTCTAACTTACCATTTGATGATGAAGCACTATTGGGCGAAATCGTTGAAACCATTATTCCGGAAACATCTACACCAGGAGCCAAATCTTTAAAAGTGCACCAGTTTGCCCTAAGAATGATTAACGATTGCTACGGAGAAGCAGCACAGAAAAACCTGAAAGACGGTTTGAAAGCCACCGAGGCACTGGCACAGCAAACCTACCAGAAATCCTTCACAGCGTTAGATTCAAACCAGAAAAAAGCACTGTTCACACAGATGCTTAATTCATCAGACACTACCTCAAAAACATTTGCCAATACCATTAAACGGCTTACCATTCAGGGATACACCAATTCTGAATTTTATATGGTAAATGTTATCAAATTTAACATGGCTCCGGGTTTCTATCATGGTTGTGTGCCTGTAAAAGCATAAACCGAAGTACAACAATTATTACAATCTATTCATACACTATAAGCTATTATGTCATATTTGAATATTGATTCTGTCAAAGACCGCACCTTTGACGCAATCGTGGTTGGCTCTGGTATCAGCGGAGGCTGGGCTGCCAAAGAATTAACAGGAAAAGGTCTGAGAACGCTGGTACTTGAAAGAGGGCGAGACGTAAAGCACGTAACCGACTACCCTACCACCATGATGCAGCCCTGGGAGTTTGAGCATCTGGGCCAGATTCCCAAAGCGCTGAAAGATGCCAACCCAATCGCCAGCCGCTGCTACGCTTTCAATGAAGATGCCGCCCATTTTTTTGTAAAAGATAACGAACACCCATATATACAAGACAAACCCTTCGACTGGATACGCGGGTATCAGGTAGGTGGGAAATCGCTGATGTGGGCCAGAGGAACCCAGCGGTGGTCGGAATATGATTTTGATGGCCCCGCACGTGATGGTTTCGCCGTCGACTGGCCTATCAGATACGCAGACATAGCACCTTGGTACAGCTATGTAGAGAAATTTGCTGGGATATCGGGCAATAAAGACGGCCTGCCACAATTACCTGACGGTGAGTTTTTACCACCGCATGAGCAATCATGTGTTGAAAAACACTTTACCAACGAAATGGCCAAACATTATAAAGGAGCGCGGCCGGTTATTATTGGCCGTTGTGCACACCTTACCAAGCCGCAACCCATACACCTGCAACAAGGCCGCGGGCAATGCCAGAACCGTTCGCTGTGCCAGCGTGGCTGCCCTTATGGCGGCTATTTCAGCAGTAACTCTTCTACCCTTCCCTGGGCAGCCAAAACCGGAAAACTGACATTAAGACCAGACTCTGTGGTGCATTCAATCATTTTCGATGAAAAGAAAAACAAGGCAACCGGCGTAAGAGTGGTTGATGCACATACCAAGCAAATGACCGAGTACTATGCCCGGGTTATTTTTGTAAATGCGGCTACTATCAATACCAACCTCATTTTACTAAACTCAATCTCAAGCCGTTTCCCTAATGGATTAGGCAATGATAACGGTTTATTGGGTAAATATATAGCCTTCCATAATTTCCGTACTACTATATCAGCTGAATATGAGGGATTCCTGGATACAAAAACAGAAGGTATCCGTCCGAATGGTAGTTATATTCCGCGTTTCCGGAACGTTTTCAAACAGGAGACCGACTTTCTTCGGGGTTATGCAGCCGGTTTCAGCGGTAGCCGTATGGAATACACCGATAACAGTGGTATAGGTGAAGACCTGAAAACTAGTCTTTTCAACCGTAAATACGGCAACTGGCGTGTGGGCTCGCACATGATGGGCGAAACCATACCAAAAGAAAGTAATTTTGTAACCCTTGATAAAGACCAGAAAGATGCATGGGGAATACCGCTGATTCGTACGTCTGTTGCCTATGACGACAACGACGAGAAGATGATTAAGGATTTCCACGAGCAAATGACAGAAATGCTCACGCTGGCCGGTTTCAAGAATATCAGAACCAATGACAACCCTAAAAAGGCTCCGGGGCTTGATATTCACGAAATGGGTGGCGTAAGGATGGGCAAAGACGAGAAAACGTCATTACTGAATAAATGGAACCAGATGCACCATTGTAAAAACGTTTTTGTTACCGATGGCGCCTGTATGACGTCTAACTCAACACAAAACCCGTCGCTTACCTTTATGGCTATCACAGCCCGTGCAGCAGACTACGCAGTGAAAGAGTTTAAGAAAGGAAATTTATAATACTGATATGAATGCTGCATGCCCGGTGATTCTATTGAATTGCCGGGCTTTTTGGTTTAGTATTTTAATGTAAAATGATATATCCCAAAAAAATACAAATCAGTAATTAGTACCATAGATTCAATGTCGCCTACCACAGTTTCAGTTTTACCTGCTTTAACTTTGTAAGCATAAAACAGAAACCAAAATGAACAAACTCGAAGCAGCTATAAAAATGAAATGCCCCCGTTGCCATGAGGGCGAAATATTTGAAACTAAAAATCCGTTTGCGCTGGGCAAAATGACGGTCATGCACAAACATTGCCCACAATGCCACCTGAAATATGAAAAAGAGGTGGGTTTCTTTTATGGTTCAATGTATCTGAGCTATGCATTTAATATTGCACTTTTTGTGATGGCCACCGTAGCGTATTATGTGTATTTTGAAACCAGAGTAGACTGGCGGGTTTATATCTGGCTCTATTTACTTGTAACCTTCATTTTATTTCCGGTATTTTACCGTTTCTCAAGGTCTTTATGGTTACAGTTCTTTAACGATTACCAGCCACAACACAAAGAAGCCGTTAATTAAGCACAAAAAGGATGAGCCCAACCAATCAAATTCCGATAGTTGATATTTGCAATCTGACAGATTTCAGAGAAGATGATATCCTTGTCAGCCGCTTTGCCGACTATCTGAAAGCCCATCATAATTTGTGTTCGGCTCACAGGCATACATTTTATCACTTATTGCTTTTTACCAAAGGAGGTGGTTCACATACCATCGATTTCAGCAATTTCCCGGTTATTCCCTATCAAATCTATTTTATGGTGCCGGGGCAGGTACATAGCTGGAGTTTTGAGGGCGAGGTTGACGGCTACGTTATTAACTTCTCCACCTCCTTTTTTCAATCTTTCCTGCTCAGGCCCGACTACCTGGAGTCTTTCTCGTTTTTCAACGGCATTGCCGAAGACGGTGTCATTCAACTTCAAGACGAGATAAAAGACACAATCATCCATATTTTTGAAGAAACAATCAGGCAGTTACAGCAGAACAATACTATCAGCCGTGACCTGGTACGTGTATTACTATTGCAGGCATTTATTGAAATAGAAAAACACACCCAGGTTTATAAATTGCCGGGTGTTCCGGCCTTTAACTACACCTTGTTAAAGAATTTCCAGAAATTGGTTGAAAAACAATACATAAGCCTTAAAAGACCGATGGATTATGCCGGGCTGCTCTACATTACGCCTAACCATCTCAATGCCCTTTGCAAAGAACATCTGGGCATAACTGCCGGTGAAGTTATCAGAAACCGGATTTTGCTTGAAGCCAAGCGAATGCTGGTAAACCAGAATCAGAGCATTTCTGAGATTTCTTACGCACTCAATTTCAGCGACAACTCTTACTTCACAAAATTCTTCAAGAAATATGAAGGCATTACCCCTGAGGAATTCAGAAAAAAGACCAGCCAGGTTCAAATATAGAGTAAATGCTTCAATGCCCGCCCAATAAATTGTACAAAAAAAAGATATTGTCGTAAATATTAAACTTTCTTATACTTTTTTTAGTTCTCTATTTGCAGAACTAAAAAAACCAATTACTTTTGTAACGTTATTCAGTGATACGATGGACAGTTTGAAATTAAGCGACGAAAAATTAGCACTTATTGAAAAAGTAGGCCTCATGTTTGAGCAGGGCTTACAACCGGCAGCTGCCAGAATTGCAGCCCTGCTGCTGGTTTCTGACAGGCTGGAATTGACCTTTGATGAAATATGTGAAGCACTGAATCTGAGCAAAAGCGCTACCAGCAATGCCATTAATTTATTGCTTAACATGAACAGAATTGAGTATATTACAAAACCTGGCGACAGAAAAAGGTATTTTAAAAGTAATTTGTCTGACTGGAAAGAAACCATGAAAGCCAAGTTTCTTGACTTCGACAAGGTTAATAATATTATGCGTGAGGTACTTGACCAAAGACCCCACGCTACCAAAGAGTTTAATCAAAAACTAGAAGAATTTATTCAGTTTATGGAGTTTATGGGTAGAGAAATTCCGGCTTTATTCAAAAAGTGGGAACAATCTAAAAAATAAAATTTTTTACCCTTTTTGGTTCTTTTATTTCTGAACTAAAAAAATAAAACTAATTCTCAATATTGTACAAAATAATGAAAAAAGTAAAAGTCATACCACTTGCTGTTTTTGCTTTATGTGCCACCGTAGTAACTCAGGCTCAACAGGCAAACCCTACTATTTTTAGTTTGAAAGAAAGCATTGCTTACAGCCTTGCCAACAACCCCAGCAGTACTATTTATAAAAATGAGGTTCTGATAGCCAAGCAAAAGAAAACCGAGGCGCTGGCCGGATACCTGCCACAAGTAAATGGGACAGGAACTTTTGACGACAACCTGAAACGCCAGGTAACGGTGCTTCCTGCAGGGGCTTTCAGTAAAGAAGAAATTAAGATTCAGTTTGGTAACCAGTATAACACCAATGTGGTGGCACAGGTAGATCAGGTCATTTTTGACAGAACCATAACTGTAGCTAAAGAAGCCAACCGCGTAAATACCCTGCTGGCAGACCTTAAATTGTTGCAAAACAATGAAACCATCGTTTATAATACCGTAGCAGCCTACTACCAGATATTGACGCTGAACGAACAGGAAAAACTACTGGTTGAGAACGAAAAAAAATATGAAGAGTTACTGAGAATCCTGCAATTGCAGTACGAAAAAGGTGTAGCCAAAAAGATAGATTACGACCGTATGCGTGTAAGCCAGAGCAACATCAGGTCGCAGTTGTCGCTTTTAAAAACCAATAAAGAGCTGGCACTTAACAAACTGAAATTTGCCATGGGCATGGATCTGGCACAAAATATTGCCATCAATGATTCGCTGGACTATTCTATGCAGGTAAGTATGCCGGTTAATACAACACTGGAAACCAAAAACCTGCTCGATTACAAGATTTTATCAAACAATATCAGACTTCAGCAATTAGATGTGGAACGTAAAAAGTTTGCTTTTTACCCCACGCTGGCCGGGTATGCGCGCTATGGAGCGCAGACATTCGGCAACGACTTCGGCAAATCTTTCGGTAACTGGTTCGATTACTCTTCTGTTGGGTTAAAACTCAACATACCGATTTTTGACGGTAACCGAAAGAAAAGCCAGTTGACACAAAGCAAGCTAAGCCTCTTGAATGCAGAAGAGAATCTGAAAATAAGCTCAAGAAATTACCAGTTGCAGTTTCAGAATGCCAACACTGCTTTGTTCCGTTCTTACACCAGCATGAACGACAACAAAGAAACACTTGACCTGGCTGCCGACATTCTTAAAAACACAAGTTTGCAGTATCAGAAAGGAACAGCATCACTCACCGATTTTCTGAACTCTGACTATTCGTACAAAGAAGCACAAAGCAATTATATATCATCATTGCTCAACTTCTTAACCGCCCGCGTTGACTTTGAAAAGGCTCAGGGCAACCTATCAACCTATGTAAATCAATTAAAGTAACATCATTAAAAACCATAGCTTCCTTAGCTTTTAAAATACAAAAAAATGAAAACAAGAATCATCACAATAGCTATTATCGTGGGCATTATTGGTGCCATTTCGTTTAAGCTGGTGGCCAACAAAAAGAAAATAGACGAAAGCAAAAAGGTGGTAGACCGCAGCCAGGTGCCTGTTTATGTGGCTACCACAACAGTGGCACTGCTGCCCGTAAGCGGCAACCTGACCTTGCCTGCCGTTTTAGAACCCAAAGAAAAAGCTACTATATCCACAGGAACCCAGGGTAAAATTGAAACCCTGAATATTGAGTTGGGCTCAAGAGTAAACAAAGGCCAGGTAATTGGTACCATTGATTCAAAAGTGAAGCAAATCAACCTGCAATCAACAGAGCTGACCATCAATAAGGCCAAAACTGACTACGAACGCAATAAAGATTTGCTTGCCGGAAACGCCATTAACGAAACCGCTGTAAATGATGCCCGGTTTAACTACGAAAACAACCAGCTACAGGCGGCGCAATTGAAACAGCAAATTGCCGATGCGCGCATTATTTCACCAATCAGCGGCATAGTAACCGATAAAAAGCTGACAGCCGGTGAGTACGTAAACATGGGTACCGTAATTGCTTCGCTGGTTGATGTAAGCCAGTTAAAAACAGTTGTTTATGTAAACGAAAAAGATGTGTACGAACTGAAACTGGGTCAACCCGCTACGGTTACTACAGACGTTTACCCTACCAAAACTTTCAACGGTAAAATCATCTATATCAGCCCTCAGGGAGACGACAACCACAACTACAAAGTAGATGTTTTACTGGCCAATGGCAATGCGGCATTGAAAGCCGGTACTTACGTAAAAGTGGAATTTAACCTGAACAAAAGCGCCAATGCTTTGCAGATACCTAAAAAAGCCCTGGGCGACGGCATGAAAAACCCTTATGTATTTGTGGTTGAAGGCAAGAAGGCAGTGTTGCGTAAAATTGTATTGGGCAGAGAAATCGGCGAAAACGTAGAAGTTTTAAGTGGTTTAAACGAAGGTGAAACTATCATTACAGAGGGTATCATCAACATTGTAGACGGTAGTAATGTGCTGATTTCACCTAATAAATAATCCTGAGCTATGTCAATAACAGAATTATCAATTAAACGACCCTTACTGATTACAGTAATTTTCGTTACCCTCATACTATTCGGCTTTATCAGTTATAAAACATTGAATTATAACCTGTTACCGAAATTTGAAACGAATGTAATTATGGTGCAGACTACTTACAGAGGCGCTGCATCTGACGAAGTAGAAAGCAGTGTAACTAAACCTCTGGAAGAAGCGGTATCATCTATTGAAGGGGTAGACATGATATCCTCTTCTTCTCAAGAGGGTCTTTCTCTGATAACCGTAACCCTGAAGTCGGGTTTTAATGTAATTAATGCCCAACAAGATGCTGAACGAAAGGTTAATCAGATAAAATCGAGACTTCCTGACGACATTGATGACCCGGTGGTAACCAGACTAAGCCTTGATGACCTGCCGATTCTGAAAGTGAGCGCCACATCAAAAATACCGCAAACCGAGCTTTACGATTTCATTGACCTGCAGGTAAAACCTTTGCTTACCAACGTGGCCGGTGTGGCACAGGTAAACATTATTGGAGGCAACGAAAGGGAGATTGAAGTATATCTGGACAACGATAAACTGCAGACTTACAATATCTCATCATCAACCGTTAATCAGGTTATTGCGGGTAGTGGTGTTTCTTACCCGGCGGGTAGTATTAAAACCGATCAGTCGCGTTTTTCATTGCGACTGGATGCGAAATTGAAAAAAGTAGAAGACATCAGAAATCTGGTAATACGCGAAAACACTAACGGCAGCCGTATATTATTGAAAGACATTGCCAGTGTAACCGACTCTCAAACAGAAGCCAGTACGCTTAACCGCATAAACGGCAGACCGGCCATTGGTATACAGATAATGAAGCAAACCGATGCCAACGCTGTAGAAGTAAGTAAAGGCGCAAAAGCGGCATTGGCTAAAATCAAGGCTAGTTATCCGTCAAA
The DNA here is from genome assembly GCF_024138715.1 of Emticicia sp. 21SJ11W-3. Lineage (GTDB taxonomy): Bacteria > Bacteroidota > Bacteroidia > Cytophagales > Spirosomataceae > Emticicia > Emticicia fluvialis. The sequence goes on along the minus strand of NZ_CP092074.1, from coordinate 2,290,519 downwards.
AGATTTCAATTACGAAATCGCCTCTGACCAGTCGGTTTATACCCTCGCTTCTGCTGATGCCGTTATGCACGATTTATACCTGGCCATTATTATTGTTGGTGTGGTTATGGTGTTGTTTCTGCACAGTATCAGAAGCTCGTTGTTTGTGTTGGTGGCTATTCCATCAGCCATGATACCCACCTTTATACTGATGTGGGCGTTTGGTTTCTCGCTGAACCTGATGACCCTGATGGCCTTGTCTTTAGTTGTAGGTATTCTTGTAGATGATAGCATTGTGGTGTTAGAAAATATTTACCGCCACCTTGAAATGGGTAAAGACAAACGCGAAGCATCGTTGGAGGGAAGAAATGAGATTGGCTTTACTGCGATGGCCATTACCCTTGTTGATGTTGTGGTGTTTTTACCACTTGCACTGGCGGGTGGGTTAATTGGAAACATCCTGAAAGAGTTTTCGCTGGTAATTGTGTTCTCTACCCTTATGAGCTTGTTTGTTTCATTTACTCTTACACCTCTGCTGGCTTCAAGATGGGGTAAACTTGAGATTCTGAATAAAAAAACGCTTTGGGGTAAACTAAACCTTGGCTTTGAGAGCATCATTGACAAGATACGTGATATGTACATATCTGCCCTCAGCTGGTCTCTTGGTCATAAGCGTTACGTGTTTATTGGTATCATACTCTTGTTTGTTGCTACATTCACCCTGCTTGCAAAAGGTTTTGTAGGGGCATCATTTATAGGCAATGCAGACCGTGGTGAGTTGTCTATACAGCTGGATATGTCGCCTGAAACACCATTAGTACAGACCAATCAGGCAGTTGCAAAAGTTGAGAAAATGTTGCTGGAAAGACCAGAAGTAACCAATGTTTTCTCGAATGTTGGTACACAATCATCGGTAGTAGGTAATTCTTCAAACAGTAACCTTGCCGAAATTACAGTAACATTGGTTGATAAGCATGATAGAAAACTATCAACTGATGAGTTTGGGCAAATCATGCGCGATACCATTTCGAAGATTCCTGGTCTGAGTGTCAATATTCAGCCTATATCGGCTACGGGTAATGCGCAGGCGCCGATTACCATTGCCGTGAAAGGAACCGTAATGGACGACGTAGTAGAAGCCGCAGCCATTGTAAAACAGATTGTGGTAAAAGTACCCGGCACAGACTACGTAAAATACAGTACTAAAAGCCCTAAAACAGAAGTGGCTATTAACATAGACCGCGACAGGATGTCTAAACTGGGTTTGAGTATTCCGGAAGTAGGCTCTGCCGTTCAGATAGCTTTTCAGGGAAACAATAACACCAAATTTAAGGATAAGGGTGAAGAATACGGTATCAATATTATCTTTGATAAGTCAGATAAACGCAATATTGAGAACGTAAAAAACCTGACCATACGCAACAACCGCGGTGCAATCGTAAAACTGACCGACTTTGCCAATATTACTGAAATAGTTGGGCAGTCTATTCTTGAAAGAACAGACCGGCTGAGTTCAATTAAAATTAACTCAGCGGCTGTGGGTCGCCCATCGGGTACCATTGTTGAAGACATCAAGAAAGAACTGGCCAAAACCAAATTGCCGGAAGGCGTGATTATTGATTATCTGGGAGACGCCAAAAACCAGGGAGATGCTTTCGGAAGTTTAGGTCTGGCAATGGGTATCGGGATTCTTTTGGTTTACCTGATTATGATAGCCCTTTACGAAAGTGTGGTGTATCCGTTTGTGGTGTTATTCTCTATACCTGTAGCCATGATTGGCGCCATTCTGGCACTGGCTTTGACCATGAACTCGCTCACTATTTTCGCTATTCTGGGTCTGATTATGTTGCTTGGCCTGGTTTGTAAGAATGCGATTCTGATTGTAGACTTCACCAACCACCTGAAAAGCGAAGGCATGAGCGTAAAAGAAGCGTTGATTGAAGCGGGTAAAGAACGTTTACGCCCGATATTAATGACCACCCTGGCCATGATATTCGGTATGCTGCCCATAGCATTGGCATCTGGCGCAGGTGCTGAAACAAAAAATGGTATGGCGTGGGTTATTATCGGAGGCTTAACAAGCTCAATGGTACTGACATTAATTCTTGTTCCATCAGTTTATTTGGTAATTGAAGGCTGGAGAATAAAAGTAAATAAAATCTTTGGCATTGGCGGAAAGCAAAAAACCAATGCCAAAGTATCAAAGGTTGAAACGGTTTAAATGATGTCAAATAATAGTTGAACGGATAAAGCGGGTGAATTTTCATCCGCTTTTATTTTTACATCTCCACTACTCCACCCGCTTCATTCTCGAAAACGGAAACCCGTTGCAGCCTTTACGTGGATTGGCTCTGTCGGCAATTTTTACGGCTTCTGCGGCCTTTGCAGTAGGGGCATTATAAGCGCTCAGGCAGAATCCCCATAAAAATGGGCTCATGTTTTCAAATGCCATGTAGTCAATTCTGGTGTACAACCCGCCATCGGCAGGATTCCCCACGTCATTTCTGGCTATCAGATACTGCTCTTTTTCATTCCATTTAATAATATGGTATTTAGCATTGGGCTTTTGTGTCCAGAGGGTATCATTAATGGTATAGGTAATTTTATAATCGTCCATAAAATTACCCTTTTGTATTTCAGGAGCCTTGGTTTGTGCCAACAAACTGCTGGCAGTAAATAGAATTGCGATTGAAATAAATAATTTCTTCATGCGAAAGGAATTTTAAAAATTCAAAAATACACAAGTCCTGATAAAAGATTAAGGCAGCCATAATAAATCTTATAATCAAAAGCAGCACTTATTCCATTGGCCATTAAGAAACCTTCATCAATGAACTTTCGCATAATAGGCGTTCGACCAGATATTAAAAAAGGGAGCGATTTTGCAATCACCCCCTTGAACGTTTCATCATAGTACTCAATTAAAACTTAACTACTTCCCAATAAGCCTGCTTAGGCTTATAGTTTTCATCAAATAGCAAGGGGTAGTCTTTCCTACCCACAAAAGGGAAGGCATCCAGCCAGGTTGATTTATCAGACAAATTCCAGAAGGTAACACCTGTCAGCTGACCTTTGTATTTTCTGAATACCTCAAAAAGCATTTTATAATGCTCTGCCTGCTTTTTTTGAATTTCAGGCGGGTAAGACGTTATATCAGTAGGCCGTTTCTCCCTGCGTTCATGCTCTTTTACATATACCGAAACATCCATTTCAGTAATCTGCACCTGCAAACCTAAAGAAGCAAATTTAGTGATTGACTCTTCCAGTTCTTGTGCTGTTGGTTCATAAACAGACCAGTGCCCCTGCAAGCCAACGCCATGAATAGGCACTCCTTTATCTTTCAGTTTCTTTACAAGCCTGAAAATCCTATCGCGCTTCGATGCGTTCTCGGTGTTGTAATCATTATAAAACAAAACGGCGTCAGGGTCTGCGGCATGGGCATATTCAAAGGCTTTTTCGATATACTCTTCACCAATAATCTCATAAAATTTGGTTTTTCTGTAAACCTCTTCTCCTACATCTGGCACGGCCTCATTCACTACGTCCCAGGCATAAAGTTTACCTTTATAGCGCGTTACTACGTCGGTAATGTGTTGCTTCATGCGCGCCAGAAGCTCTTCTTTTGTTACCGGTTGACCATTTTTGGTAAAAAACCAATTGGGCGCCTGGGTGTGCCAGCAAAGCGTATGACCCCGTACTTTCAGACCATTTTTAACAGCAAAGTCTACAATTTTATCGGCAGGCTCCCAGTTATACCGGTTTTCTTCCGGATGAATCGGCCCCATTTTCATAGCGTTTTCGGGTGTTACACTATTAAAATGCTGCAATATCAGGGCAGACTCCGGCCCCGGCTCCATCATTCGGGGGCTAACGGCCACCCCAACCGGAAAATACCCCTTGTAATAATCTTTCAATCCTTTGGTTTCCTGTGCCTGTGCTGTAACCAGGCAAATCAGAATAACCCAGGCCATAGCCACAATTATTTTCATGATTGGATTACTTATTTATAAGGTTCGATGGTCTGGATGGTTCCGTCCGGATTATACTTCAATTCTGTTACCTTGATGTTGCGCAGGTGAGTCTGGCCGCTAATCTGAACGTCATGATAATACAAGTACCATTTACCTTTAAATTCAATAATTGAATGATGGTTTGTCCAACCCTCTACCGGTTTCAATACTATACCTTTGTAAGTAAATGGTCCGTAAGGGTTATCGCCTATGGCATAGCAGATATTATGCGTGTCGCCGGTTGAATAAGACAAATAGTATTTACCTTTGTATTTGTGCAACCATGCGGCTTCAAAGAAACGTTTGTCGTTATTGCCCTCTGTAAACAGCTTGCCGTTTTCATCAACAATCCGGATATCCTTTGCGGGTTCGGCAAGGGTAAGCATATCGTTGCTTAGTCTGGCAATTTTGGGTAAAAGCGCCTGTTCATTGGTTGCTCTTAGTTTTCCGTCGGCCTCGTATTTGCCACTGGCCCAGCGTTGCAATTGTCCGCCCCAGATACCTCCAAAATACATATAATATTTTCCGTCGGTATCCTGAAAAACAGTCGGGTCAATACTGAACGTACCTGCCATTGGTGTTTTTTCAGGCTTAAACGGCCCTTCCGGTTTTTTGCTGGTGGCCACCCCTATTCTGAACACATCCTGTTTATCTTTTACCGGAAAATACAGGTAATAGGTACCGTTTTTATAGGCCGCATCAGGCGCCCAAAGCTGGCGGCCAGCCCAGGGAATATCTTTAATATCAAGTGCTACGCCATGATCAGTTACTTTACCGGTCGGGCTGTCCATTGAAAGAATATGGTAATCTTTCATGTCAAAATGGCTGCCGTTGTCATCCTGCTTAATGCCAGACTCTATGTCATGGCTCGGATAAATATATATCCTGCCCTTAAAAACATGAGCCGAAGGGTCTGCAGTAAAAATATGGCTCACCAATGGCTGAGAAATGGGTTGCTTCTTGGTTTGGGCATGGCTTGTTGTTGCTACAACAGTAAAGGCCAACAGCGCAAGCGTTTTTTGTTTAAGGCTATGCATTTATTTGAGTATTAAATTAAAAAATTGATTGTTTTGCAAATAATCAGAATCCAATAGAGTTACCTCCGTCTACGGGCAATGAAGCTCCGGTAATATAAGCCGCTGCTTCTGATGCCAGAAATACTGCCGCCCAGCCGATATCGTCGGGCTTTCCGAATTTACCCATTGGTGTACGGCCTAATGCGCGGTTCATTCTGTCGGGGTCGCTGTTCATGGCGGTTCTCATCATCGAAGTTTCAATAAAGCCAGGCGCTATGGAATTAACGCGCACATTGAATTTTGAAAACTCTGAGGCCAGTACTTTCACCATACCCTCAACGCCAGACTTTGAGGCCGCATAGGCCACCACCCTGTCAATTCCATAATAGGCAGCCATAGATGATATCATGAGTATGCAGCCGCTTTTACGGGCAATCATACGGCTTGCGCAGGCACGTGTAAGGGCAAAAACAGCATTCAGATTAGTATGAATGATTTTGTTGAAGTCTTCGTCAGAAACCTCCAACGCAGGTTTTTTCATGTTTATACCCGCATTATTAACCAGAATATCAATCGACCCAATGCTGGATTCAATGTATTCAACAAGGCCATTGAGCGTGCTTAACTCTGTAACATCATTTACTACATACATGGCCGATTCTCCTAAAGCCTTCACTGACTCCTGAAGGGCGTGTTCACGCCGACCGGTTATAACCACTCTTGCACCGGCGGCTATCATACATTGGGCAATATTAAAGCCAATACCGCTGCCACCACCTGTTATTAAAGCCAGTTTGTTTTCTAAAGAAAAAACCGTGTTTGCTGCGGCAGGTTTCTCTTCCTTGGCCATACTTTTATCTTCCGTCATCTTAAATGGTATATTTCAACAAGTTTTTTTACTTCATCCAACGACCTCGCCGGTAATTTCAATGGCGCCGGAAGTGGCATTTTAGCATAATTAATAAAATACAACACGCAGGCATCACGCCACCAGAGCGCTTCTTTTTCCTGAATCATTAACCGCCCTTTTACATTTTCATACGTTTCTTTGTCAATCAGTGGCTTAAGGCTTTCCCAATCTGCTTGCAAAACTTTTACCTGCTCAGCACCATCATAATAGCGCCAACATAGCTCGTCCCACAAAGTTCGGCCTGTACTCAGTTTCATTTTCCAGGAAACATGATGAAACCAAAGCAGGTAATCTAAAGGACAATTATCCGGGTTTCCCCATATTTTCTGTACGTCAGGCTGATACAGACTCAGTGCATTACTTACTTTACCGGTTCTGTCGAAACCCAGACCTATGGTATCGGCGCGATGATAATACACCGAGGTCCAGTCGGGTCTGCCACTTTTTTCCAGCCAGGGTTCCGGCCCATAATGGTGGCCCTCGCCCATCATGTGTGCTGTGCCCAGAGGATACGTGTAACTAATGTATATGGGTAATGACCTCATCATCATTTCATTTATTTTGCGTTGGGCAACTTTATTTGGCGTTATGGTCATGGCTATCCATTCAGACGCTATCCGTTCTGAACTCAGGGTGTAATCCCAGGCCAGTCGGCCAAAAGCATACCAGTTGGCCTGATTGAATGGATGGCCTGTCCAGTTGTTGTCAGAGCCGGTATTAGCAACCCCAGCCATTAACGACAGCTGGTGTCCGTCAAGGCTGCCATCTATTACCTTTGCAACTGTTGACCCTTTTCCTTTGGCGTAAGTGTCAGCATCCAGGCATTCTTTAAACATAGGTGCCAGATAAGTAAGATGGGTTGACTGCCCAAGGTACTCTTGCGTTATCTGAAACTCCATACCCAGGGTAGTTTTAGGAAATGCACCAAACATTGGATGAAAAGGCTCGCGAGGCATAAAATCTATTGGACCATTTTTCACCTGCACAATTACTTTTGGGTCGAAAGTCCCTTCAAGGGGTTTAAACTGTTCGTAGGCCTCTTTGAAGCGGTCGCCGTTGGGGTCTGCTTTATAAACAAAGGCCCGCCAGATAACGATACCTTTATAAGGTCTCATGGCCTCAGCCAGCATATTGGCTCCATCAGCGTGGGTACGGCCATAGTCTTGCGGGCCCGGCTCGCCTTCTGAGTTAGCCTTGACCAGAAAACCTCCGAAATCGGGTATATATTGATGAATCTCTTTGGTTTTTTCATTCCACCATTTTTTTACCTCGGGGTCAAGCGGGTCAGAGGTTTTTAAGCCTCCTAATGTGCGAGGAGAACGAAAATTAACAGAAATAAACACACTGATGCCATAAGGGCGTAGCACATCTGCCACAGCTTTTATTTTTTCAAGGTATTCGGCAGTCAGAAACCTTGAACTGGCATTTACATTATTTATTGAAGCCGCGTTGATACCTATAGAAGCATTTGCCCTGGCATATTGAATATACCGTGGGTCAATTCTGAAAGGTAACTCGGGCCATTTCCACATAGACGAGCCCGCATAGCCGCGTTCAACGGTTCCGTTGGCGTTGTCCCAATGGTTCAGCATTCTTAGCTTTACCTTGGGGTTACTAACCAGATTCAGGTTTTGCAGGCTTTTGCCGGTTTGTATGTATCTTAACAATTCAAAAGTACCGTAAAGAATACCGGATGGATTCCTGGCAGAAATAACAATATTTCCTTTTTGCGACCTAATGCTGAAACCATCATGAATCAATAGTGGCGCTTCATTATCTAAATGTAATATTATGCCTCCGGTTCTGGTGTCTGCCTTGCTATAAACCTGTATCCTTCTGCCCAGTAGTCCGCCAAGCCCTGATTGCAATTCGGTTACGGCCGTTTTAATGATGGGTGACTCATCATGCGCAACAATAAACCGGGTAGATGAGGTGTATGAAGTTCTTAAAACCGGGTCTTTCAGTAAATCAAACTTAAGCCATAGTCTGGAGCCATCATCCGCGCGGGCAGCTAAAGAAAAGACCATCAACAAAACAAATATTTTCTTTATCATGTGGTTGCTGTCTTTAGGTTTTTGTCTATCAATTAAATCTTATATGCTAGTCAGACTCCTGTCGATGGCCATTTCAAGCCCTCTTAATTCTGCCAGACCTTTTAGGCGACCAATGGCCGAATAGCCGGGATAAGTCTTTTTGTTCAAATCGTCCAGAATCTGGTGTCCATGGTCTGGCCTCATTGGTATTTCGTAATCGTCAAGCCCATTCGCCTTTCTTTTTAACGCCTCCTTGGCTACAGCTTTCACAACTGCATACATATCTACGTCGCCATTCAGATGCGCTGCTTCATGAAAATCAAGCGGATTTGCTTCACGCCGGGTGGTTCTCAGATGCAGAAAATGAATGCGGTCTCCCAATCGTTCAATCATACCCGGCAGGTCATTATCCGGCCGAACCCCCAAAGACCCCGTACAGAATGTAATACCATTATTGCGGATGTTGCAGGCGGCCATGAGTTGTTTCAAGTCGTTTTCAGTACTAACCACTCTGGGCAGCCCTAAAAGTGGTTTCGGAGGGTCATCCGGATGTACACATAAGTTGATGCCAACCTCTTGGGCTACAGGTGCCACCTGTTGGATGAAGTAATACAGATGCTCACGCAGCTCGGTATCTCCTATTTGTTTGTATGCATCTAAAAGCCCCTGAAAAGTGGCCAAATCAAAAGCTTCCTCCGACCCTGGCAAGCCCAGCAAAACTGTATTGGTAAGGGTATGTATTTCACTGGCCGACATGGCCTGCATTTTATTCAATGCACCTGTTTTCACTTCATAGGTGTAGTCTTTTTCTGCGCCGGGGCGTTTCAATATATATAAATCAAAAATAGCAAAATCTTCCCATACGAATCTTAAAGCCTTACCACCGTCTGGCATTTCATAATTAAGATTGGTTCTTGACCAGTCAAGCACAGGCATAAAATTATAGCACACCGTTTTAATGCCACACAACGCCAGATTTCTGAGGGAAGTTTTATAGTTTTCAATCCACTTTTCTCGTTCAGGCAATCCCTTTTTTATATCTTCATGTACAGGAAGGCTTTCAACCACCAGCCATTTTAAGGGCGTGAACTTATTATTATCGGCCTCAACTATCATTTTTCGTTCTTCTATTGCCTCAACTGTCCAGATTTCACCTACCGGAATCTGGTGCAAAGCCGTAACGATGCCTGCGCATCCGGCCTGCCTGATATCCATTAATGAAACCGGGTCGTTAGGCCCAAACCATCGCATGGTATGAATCATACTTTTTTCTTACTTATTTTAATTTAAATCTGTTGAAAACGGAGAAGCCGGAAGCCCCTCTTTGTTATATAAATTAGCTGATGCCGGGTTATCTGCCCAGGCATAACGTACGGCTATGGGTTGTTTTACCTCATAGCTCCAAACTACTATTTTATGGCCCTTTATGCGGGCATTTGCCCAGACATATTTTTTGTCGGCACCGGCTATGGCAAAATGCTTTAATTGTGGTTCACCCTTTGCCATTAAACCGGAGCCGGTATGGCTAAAGGAAAGAACAATTTTATTTTTACGGATTTGCATTGACTGATAAAGCGGGCCGGAAGATACCAGCTTTTGTTCGTCATAAGCCAGTTTTCTGGCCGCCAAAGCAAGTCTTTTGCCTATGGTTTGCTTGTCAAGCGGGTGGATATCGTTCCATTCACCGGCGTCAATGGCCACAGCCATAGCAGTATTAGTTACGCTTAGTGCCAGCCTTTGTTCTTCTCTCAGCTGCGCCCACTGGCTTTCTGTGGGCTGGCTTTTTGTTTCCATAAAATTGGCAAGCTGCACATAAATAAAAGGGAAATCTCTCTGATTCCATTTTTGCCGCCAGTTAGTAATCAAGGTAGAAAAAAACGATTTGTACCCCGATGGATTGCTTGTATTGGATTCGCCCTGATACCAGATAACACCTTTGATGCCGTAATTGATAACAGGCGATATCATGGCATTGTAAAGGCCTGCAGGTTTGTACTGAAAAAAAGTTACGTCGGCCAGGGGTTCTTGTCGTGTACCCAGTTTATACTGCCATAATCCAGCGAGGTTTATAGAGGCATCGGCCGTTCTGATTTCATAGTTTTTATCTTTAATGAACCCTCCGCGTCCGGATGTATTGATTACCCTTGCTACTATTATGTTTTTTCCGGGTTTAAGAAGCCCTTCAGGTATCTGGTATCTTCGGGGTGGATACTGATACCCAATGGTGCCAACGAACCGACCGTTAACGTAAACGGAGTCGCTGTCTACAATGCGTCCCATAAAGAACCTGGCAGCTTTGCCAGCCATTGAGGCAGGCACTTCAATTTCTTTTCTGAACCAGACTACGCCGTTGGTATTCGGCAGGCCCTGGTTATCCCAAAAATCGGGCAAGTTCATGGTTTTCCAGCCAGAGGCATCATAATCAACCTCAAACCATTTTATCTGCCCATTCATGCCTTCATCATTTCTTCTGAGTCTGGTGTACCATTCTCTGGAAACTGCGTTTTCGTGTCGTCTGATTCTGTTTACATAACTACTGTCTTTAACCTGATTGAGCAAAGCCAGTGACCCGGGAAACTCCCTGAGGCCGTCTTCACTTATCCAGGCATCAACGGGTGTGCCTCCTACGCTGGCATTTATCAGCCCCACAGGCACGTTGTATTTTTCAAAAATATCTTTAGCAAAAAAATAGGCGGTGGCAGAAAACCGCAAGATGTTTTCTGGGGTGGCTGTCTCCCATCTACCGGACTGAAAATCATCCAGCGCCGCGTTAAAATCAAACCGGGTAGGTATAAAAAAATGACGTATCTGCGGATTGTTGGTGGCTGCTATTACGTCTGCATATTTTTCTTTCACTCTCTCTAATGGCAATACCATATTTGACTGCCCCGAACAAAGCCATACCTCGCCCACCAAAATGTTAGTCACCAGCAGTTCGTTTTCGCCTTTAATTTTCATTTCATAAGGGCCGCCTGCTTTGGGTGTGGCAATGATGGTTATCCATTTGCCGTCTGCACCGGTGGTTGGATCATAAACCTGACCATTAAAAGTTACACTAACTTTTTCTGCAGGGGCGCCCCACCCCCAAACTTTTACTTTTGATCGCTGCTGCAAAACCATACCATTGCTGATTAGACGCGGGAGTTTCACGATGGCCTGCGAATCTCTGAAGCAGCAGATAAGAAAAAAAATTACAAACCTGGTAAGGGCTTTCATGCGTTAATACTGACAAAGGTTTTGTTCGGGCTGTAAAAATGAGGGTGGTGAAAAACACCACCCGATATTGTCTAAAAACAAATGTATGAATATAAAATTAGGTACTTTTTTGGGTGTATCCAGTCGGATACTGTCTCATGGCGATGATGGTTGGTAAGAAGTATTTCTTCAAATAATACAATTGAATTGATTGTATCAGACGCTCCTTAACCGGTTACAGCCATGTATATTATGGCTAATTTTGTATAAATGAAAGATTTAAATAGCTATTTTTAATAGTTTTGAGCCAGGCATCTATCGGTTGCGTTTCCGGAAACGTTTCCGTACCAAAAAGTATTTTTACAGGCAGATTAGTATTGATTAATACATTTAAAACCAGCCCGGTTTAAAAACCCATTGTTAAAAATAATGGCTGAAACCAATATTGAAATAATCTAATTTGAATGACACCTTGCATAAAATGTGGTAATACCGACCAAATAGTGAGGGCCGGATTCGTCAGAGGGAAACAGCGGCTCTATTGCAAAGCATGCGATCTGTATTTTACGGTTGCAACAGACCATCAGGCGCAAGCCAAAAAACCTCGCCAGACAACCATTATTGATATAGCCAAGGTGCTTGGTATAGCTGCTTCGACGGTATCGCGGGCATTGAATAACAGCCCCGAAATCAATGAAAACACCAGAAGAGAGGTACTCAGGATTGCTAATGAAATGGACTATCGCCCAAATTTTCTGGCACAAAGTCTCAATCGCGGTGAAACGCATACCATAGGTGTGATTATTCCGGATATACAAAGGCCTTTTTTTGCCGGAGTAGTGGCTGGCATTCAGAAAGTAGCCACAGAAGCCGGCTACAGAGTAATGATTTGCCAGTCTAATGAATCACATCATACAGAAACCCTGAATGTGCAGGCATTGGTTACAAGCCGGGTAGATGGCTTGCTGATAAGCCATTCAAAAGAGACGAGTTCATTTGAACACGTTAAACTGCAATTGAAAAAAGGGGTTCCGATTGTGCATTTCGACCGGGTTTGTAACGAGGTTGATACCGCAAAGGTAGTTCAGCAGGACTATGAAGGCAGCTTTATACTTACCCGGCATCTGATTGAGCAAGGATATAAAAGAATTGCGGTTCTGGCAGGACCCGCCGACTTACTTATCAGTAAAAACAGATTAGAAGGATATAAGGCTGCACTACAGAAATACGGAATAGAATTTGATGAAAAGCTAGTCTTCTATAGCAATTTCAGTACCGAAGAGTCTCTGAAAGCGCTAGAATACTGGCTGGCCTTACCACAAAAACCTGACAGCGTTTTTACGGTTCATTATGGTAATGGAATAGAACTCATTATGGAGCTAAAGAAGAGAAACATAAAAATACCTGAAGAAATGGGCGTTGTTGCTTTTGGAGATGAGCTGATAGCCTCGTTAATAGAGCCATCGCTCACGGTCTTTCAGCAGTTTCCATTCAGCATTGGCGAAACCGCAGCACGTGTTTTAATAGACAACATCATCAATAAAGATAATTTCGAACCTTATACCCGAACCATAGAGGGAGAACTGATAATCAGGAAGTCCTCCCGCAGACGCTGATCGGTAAACAAGGGTTTTATAAAAACGTGGTTCTCTCGCAATCCTTTTTAATAAATGAAATACCTAGCCCGGAAGTTTGATTGACGAATAACGCAAATTCAGACTTTGAAGTCAACCTATAAGAGCGCCATCGGGTCATCAACAATTCTCAGGTTTTCATTAAAACTACAAATAAAGCTGATGTCTTCCTGGTTGATTTCAAAGTCAAACACATCAAAATTCTCTTTCAGTCGCTCCGGGTTGGCTGATTTAGGAATGGTAGATATACCAAGCTGCATTGCCCAGCGCAGGATAATCTGAGCAGGTGTTTTATTGTATTTTTGTGCTACGCTCAGCAATTTGGGGTCGTTCATGCGCTGCCCTCTTACCAATGGCGAATATGCCTGCAACTGAATGTTTTTTTCCCGGCAATAATTCAGCAGTTCTTCCTGAAACAGATACGGGCTGAATTCGACCTGATTCACGGCAGGCATCACAGTAGCTTCAATGGATAGTTCATCCAGGAAAGGTATCAGGTAATTCGCTACACCTATGGCTTTTACACGGCCCTCGTGATAGAGCCTTTCAAGCGCTTTCCATGTAAATTTTCTTGTCAATTTTATTGGCCAGTGCACCATATACAAATCAACGTAATCAAGGTTCATTTTCTGGAGGCTGGCATCAAATGCACGCAGGGTTTTTTCATAGCCTTGCTCGTCATTGTTTACTTTTGTGGTAATAAACAGTTCGTTTCTGTTTATGCCGCTTTGGTTTACCGCATTACCAATTTCGGTTTCGTTTCTGTACATACTTGCTGTATCAATTAACCTGTAGCCGGTTTCTAATGCATAAAGCACTGCCTGAACGGCTTCTTTTTTGTACATATCGTACACACCAAGCCCCAACAGCGGCATTTGCACACCATTGCTGAGGCTTATCATTAACTGTTTCGTTTGCATATTTACCAGTTTTTCAATCCTAAAAGTTTTTCGCCTAATTCGTTTAGCCCGGCCACGCTATATTTTGTTTGTTCCCATTTCCGGGGGTCGCCGGGGAAAGCATAACCTTCCGGAGCAATACGGTTTTTCCATGAGTTAATTCTCCATTGACGCAGGCTCTCATTATCTTCTTCTGCGGGCATCATAGAAATATACTGAGCTATTCTTACTTTGTCTGCTGAGCGGTTGGGTCTGATTCCGTGCGGCTGGCTGCTGTTGAAAATCAGTAAATCGCCGGCTTCTAATTTTACTTTTACCAGCTTATCTTCAAAGCCTGTAATATCTGGTTTAAATCTGTTCCGGTCTTCCGGCTGCGTTAGCTTCCATGTATCATAAGTACGAAAAAGTTCTGGAATACACTGAAAACCACCCATATTTTCATCGGTCTGGTCGGCCAATGCCAATACCCCCTGCACGTTCTGTGGTTTGGTTTCAGGGTCGTAGTCCCAGTGTATAAAACCCTTAAATTCATCTTGCGGCCTTAACGGGAAATTGAGATTCGCTCTGTCAATGGTAACCCATAGTTTTTCGGTGCCCCAAATATCAACAAAGGCATCATAAACCTTCTGCATCTGGCGGTTATTCCAGAGGTGCTGATTATTGTAAACCTCTACCATTCCGCTGCCAATCAGTTCTTTCATCTGCATATCGGCACGCGGGGCGGTATACCAGGTATTGGGGTTATTGGGGTCTTTTTCTTCAAATTCCCATATAAAACCGGCGGTTGCCAAAGCCTGTTCGCGCGGTACGGCATTTTTAATAACAATATAGCCATTTTTAATCCAGAAATCCCAGTCTTCTTCGCTTAACACTCTTAATGGTTTTCCGTTAGAGCGGTCGTTAAGTTTAATGGCGCTGCTGGTAGCTGTTGAGGGGTTACCCGGTATTTCTTTATGTGCATTGTTTTGCATTGGCTGAGCCATGGTGGGGGCCATCGTTGGTATCATGGTTTGTTCGGGTTCCATAATTAGTTCTATTTTTGGTTGAAATAATGATACAAATGTACAGACCCAGGCAAGTGCATTTCTACTCCGATAATTACCATTATTTGAACAATATTGACATTTTGTTTATATATTTAGGCAACCATTGAAAATAACAGACAATAATCACTGTACTTAATCGCTTTTCAATTGCTAACATTTTGTTTTTTTTAAATAAAACTGTGCTGAAGATTCGCTGAGTTTTTTCAGAACACACTCTGGTAAACTAATTGCCGGAGTACCACTCCGGCCTACGCTATGAAGCTCCATTTTGAAGAATTTACACCCGACTCAGACAGCTCATTCAGGTTAATTATTAACCCTCGCCTGAACGACGTCTTTTACTGGCATTTTCATCCGGAACTGGAACTGGTTTATATTGAGGGTGCCAATGGTACACGCCATGTAGGCGAGCACATTAGCAGATACGAAGAAAGCGACCTGGTCTTTATAGGTTCATACATACCTCATCTTAACTTTGACTACGGCGTAAAAACCGAATGCGAAAAAGTAGTAGTACAGATACGCCAGGATTTTCTGGGCAATGCCTTTGCCAATATACCAGAGCTATCGGCAGTGTATCAACTATTTGAGCAGTCAAAACATGGGCTGGCATTTGGCAAAGAAACCAAGCAGCAATTAAGAGAACGATTACTGAATCTTAAAAACCTGGGGCATTTTGAACAGTTTCTTGAAATACTAAGCATTTTACAGGTCTTGGCCCATAGCACTGAAAAGAATTTACTGCACAACAAACCTGTAGAAAACCAGCACAATAAAAAAGAACAGGAAAGGCTGAAACGCATTTACCATTTTATTGATGAAAACTATCAGCAAAAAATTGAACTTGACGATGTAGCCGCGCTGACAAACCTTAGTAAATCGGCATTTTGCAGGTATTTCAAAAAATTAACCAGGCTGCCCTTCGTTGAATTTCTCAACCATTACCGAATCAATCAGGCACAGAAATTACTGCTTCTGGATAAAAACGTAACAGAAACCTGCTTTGAATGCGGCTTTGAGAGTTTGTCTTACTTTAACCGAACCTTTAAAAAGGTTACCGGCGAAAATCCACTTGGCTTCAAAAAGCGATTTCTGCATAACGCAAAGTAGAAATTATATGATATTAAATACGTTTATACTTTCAAAATCAGCTACGGCACTTTAAATTTGATTTTCTCAAACTAAAGCACTAAACAATACTGTCTATCCATGAAAAAGACTTTGCCTTTTCTGGCGCTTCTACTTTTATTTAAAACGATTGGTTTTGCCCAGACACCCGCCAAAAGAACACTGAAGCCATCTGATGTTTACCTAATTCAAACACTGGGCGACCCACAGATTTCGCCCGAAGGCAAGTGGGTTGCTTATACCTTGTCTGCTGTGGATTCGACCAAAAATAAACGCAATGCCGATATCTGGATGGTATCGTGGGACGGAAAAGAAACCATACAGCTAACACATACACCCGATGGGGAGTCGCAGGGCAGATGGAGCCCTGATGGCAGATTCTTATCATTCGTATCGTCGAGAAATGGGCTTACAAGCAGCCAGATATGGCTGATGGACAGAAGAGGTGGCGAAGCCCGGCAACTGACAGATTTGAAAAAAGGTTCTTTGACAGACTACGCGTGGTCGCCGGACAGTAAAAAAATGGTGCTGGCTATTAAAACCCCTGCCGATACCGCAAAGGTTAAAACTCCGAAACCCATCGTAGTAGACCGATTCCATTTTAAGCAGGATGTAGAAGGTTATCTCACCAAAGCGCCTGTTCACCTGTATTTATATGATATAGCTACCAAAAAACTGGATACTCTTACTAAAGGCAATTTTGATGAAACCAACCCGAAGTGGTCGCCGGATGGAAGCCAGATTGCGTTTAGCAGTAACCGGACAGATGACCCCGACAGAAACTCTAATGCGGATATTTGGGTGGTTGATGCCAGACCCAATGCTCAGATAAAACAAATTACTAAATGGCCTGGCCGGGATTCTGGTTTTGAATGGAGCCCCGACGGTAAACAGATAGCCTATTTGAGAAGTACATCAAGCGAAAACTACATCATGTACGACCAATCCATATTATGCGTTGTTTCAAAAGATGGTGGAGACCCTAAATTATTGAGCCAATCTTTAGACAGACCCGTAAGCACTTTGCGTTGGGCCAAAGATGGCAATAGTATTTATGCCTTAGTAGCCGACGACCGCATTCGCTACGTGGCACAATTTAATGCAACAGATGGCAAAATGACCAAAGTAATGGGTGGTAACCGAAGCTTTGGAGGATTGGAAAGACACCCATCAGGCAGTTTTCTGACTACCATGAGCGACCCGCAAACACCATCAGAAATTTATGTACTTGAAAACAATAATTTACGAAAACTAACCACGCATCAGGAAAACTTTTTATCTAAGGTATCTTTGGCAACAGTAGAAGGCTTCACTTCAAAAAGCAAAGATGGCACGCTGGTGTCTAATATACTTTATCGCCCTGCCAATGCTGGTAAGTCAGATAAACTCCCAACTATATTCTTTATCCATGGCGGACCAGTAGCACAGGATGAGTATAGTTTCGACCTGGGCCGCCAGATGCTGGCCGCCGCAGGTTATGCCGTTGTGGCCGTTAATTACAGAGGCTCAACAGGCAGAGGTCTTGATTTTTGCAAGGCCATCTGGGCTGACTGGGGCAACAAAGAAGTAATTGACATATTGGGTGCCGCAGACTTCGTAGTACAAAACGGCATAGCCGACCCGACCAGACTGGGCATAGGTGGCTGGAGCTACGGAGGTATACTTACAAATTATACCATTGCAACGGATACCCGTTTCAAAGCGGCATCTAGCGGTGCGGGTGTGGCCATGATATCGTCTTTATATGGTGTCGACCAATACATTCTTCAATATGAAAACGAATTGGGCTCGCCATGGAAAAACTTTGATAAATATGTGGCATTGAGTTATCCGTTTCTAAAGGCAGACCGCATTAAAACGCCAACGCAATTTATGGTGGGCGAAAGCGATTTCAACGTACCTTCGGTTGGAAGCGAGCAAATGTATCAGGCGTTTAAATCATTGGGCATCCCGACAGAACTCATAATTTATCCGGGTCAGTTTCATGGCATAACCAATCCGGCCTTTCAGAAAGACCGGTTCGAACGTTATATCAACTGGTTTGACAAGTATCTAAAAAAATAACTTATAGGTTTAGGCAGCGGCTTTCATCCAAAAGAAAGCCGCTTTTTTATTTCTATCACTGTTTTTAAGGCTTTGTCACATTTGCTGGAAATGTACCTGAAGAATCCGTAATCTTGTCAGAAAAATACAAGATGATGAAAAACAGAATCAGAAGTTACGAATTAACATTAGTTACCTTGCTGGCAGGTATTACGCTCGCCAACTATTTATGGGAGGCTTTTAACATCAGTAATGATGCTATTTATGAAAATTACCAAAAAATATTTACAGCCAATGGATTGTCGTTCCATTATTTCACCAATGTGTTATCTCCCCGCATAGGCAGCATCATTTTTTTCTATATATTGTATTTAAGCCTGCATCTGTTCAGTATTCCTCAACTACTCATTACCCGCAATAAAAGCAATTTACAGTATTTCTGGCTCGGGGCATTTATAATTACAGTAACATTTTTACTGGCACTTAATGCGAATGTAGCTACCTATTTTGCGCATCCTTACCTTTTTAGCTATAAAGGGTATCAGTTTCTTGCTTTGTTCGGGTATAATGATGCTCCGCTTACCGATATCTTTTTTGGTTTTCAGAGAGCTTTTGTCTTTATCAGCCTTTATCTGATTTTTGCCTGCCTCAGAGAATACCTGATTCTGCTCATTCAAAAATCAGCAAAGAAAGAGTACCGCATTTTGGTTGCCAATCAAATAGCTTTAGCGATTGTAGTTTATCTGATTATACCGTTTTTTACTTTAACATTTATTAGTGGAGATAACCAGATTTTTTTTATTATCTATTTCTCAATTATTACGCCTGCTCTCTTTGTTTCGCTGACTAATATTTTCTTGATTTTTCCGTTGTCAGACTCAAAGCCCTTGCTGAATATCCGCACCATTGTGCTAACCATTGCGTTCTCATTATTTTATACTTTTTTGTGTTTGCTTCTATTCCGGCGGTTTGCTCCATTGCCACTTTTCATCACCTCATGGATAGCCCAATTATTGATGGTAACACCTATTAGCTGGCTGATTTATACAATGCAAAAAGACAAGTTGCTGCAATTAAGAGGCACCGAAAAAGCGTTGGTGAAATCGAAGGCTGATTTACAGTTCTTGCGTTCGCAGATAAATCCGCACTTTTTGTTCAATGCCCTTAATACCTTGTATGGTACTGCTCTGATAGACGGTTCAAAACGAACAGCCGAGGGCATACAAAAACTCGGAGACATGATGCGCTTTATGCTGCACGAAAACCACCTGGATTTTATACCTATGAGTAGCGAAATCAACTATCTGAAAAACTACATCAGTTTACAAAAACTGCGTATACAGACCAGCCCGAGTATTACTATTGAAGAAAACATTGCAGAGCAAGGCTGTAACCATGTAATTGCCCCTATGTTGCTGATTCCGCTTGTTGAAAACGCATTTAAACATGGGGTTCACCTCTATGAACCATCCTGGATAAAAATCAGACTGAATTGTGACGACCATAGTATCAGGTTTGAAGTACGGAATAGCATTCATACTGCCGCTGACAATGACCCTGAAAAGGAACACTCGGGTATTGGCTTGGTAAATGTGCGGGAAAGATTACATTTGTTTTACGAAAACAAACATGAACTTCAAATCGAGTCTGACGGAAATGAGTTCAAAGTCGTATTAATCATCCATCCGAATCAATAAATTATGCTGAACGCCATTGCCATTGATGACGAACCCATAGCGCTGGAAATTATTAAAAATCTGGCAGCTCAAATCAGCTTTGTTAATTTGTCGGCCGGTTTTACCAAGGCTGCTGAGGCAATATCATTGATGCAGACTCAAAAAATTGATTTGTTGTTTCTGGATATAAAAATGCCGGGTATTTCTGGCATTGAATTGGTAAAGGCTTTGCCGCACAACCCATTTGTGATATTCACCACCGCCTACAGCGAACACGCCGTGCAAAGCTTTGAACTAAACGCCATTGATTACCTGCTGAAACCGTTTTCATTTGCCCGTTTCTTACAAGCCTGTACCAAAGCCAATGAGCTATATGAGGTGCGGAACAACCGGCAGTATAATGAAGTTGCGCTTCCGGCCATATTTATTAAAAGCGGATATGAACAGATTAGGGTAGACCTGGCAGATTTACTCTATGCCGAAAGCACGGGTAACTACATAAAATTTGTTACAGACAAACAAACTGTCATTTCAAGACTTACCATGACAGAGGCCGAATTGCTATTGCCGGCCAAGGCGTTCATCCGTATTCACCGATCATTTATTGTGGCGCGCAAAAAAATCATTAAGACAGACAAAAGGTGTGTCTGGATTGGAACCAAAGAATTACCTATCGGCGCAGCATACAGCAATGAATTAGAGAAGTTTATTCTGGCGCACGCTAAAGCATAAATCTCAATTATCATTATTACGCATTAAATTTTTATCTTATGAGAAAGATAATGGCAGCGCTTTGCCTTTTGGTAAGCCTATCAAATACAATTATCGCCCAAAGTACCTCGCAAAAGCTGGATGAACTGATGAGCGCATATACCCAAAACCGCGAGTTTAACGGGTCCGTTCTGGTGGCTAAAAAGGGTAAAATATTATTAGAAAAAGGATATGGGTTTCAGAACCTGCAAAAAAAACTAAATAACAATACTGCTACCCTCTACCCCATTGCCTCTGTAACCAAAACCTTTACAGCCACTTTAATACTAAAGCTGGCTGAAATGAAACAATTATCGTTACAAGACAAACTGAGTAAATATTATACTGATTATCCGCTGGGAGATAGCATAAGCATTGAACAACTACTAAGCCATACGGCGGGCATTTATAACTACACCAACAACAGCGACTTTATGTTTAAAGAAGCAACCAGGCACGCAAGCCAGGAAAGAATGTTATCTTTATTTAAAGACCAACCGCTTGATTTCCGACCTGGTAAGGGCTGGAATTACAGCAACTCAGGTTACATCCTTTTAGGATACATTATTGAAAAAGTAAGTGGCATGTCTTATGAAAAAGCAGTAAGAAAATACCTTTTCACACCGGCAGGTATGGTAAACAGTGGGTTTGATTTTGTTAGCCAGCCGGAAGATAAGATAGCGTTGGGTTATTACTCAGACTCCGGAAAAGACTATAACAAGCTGGCTCCACTGTATGATTCGTCGGTTGTATTTGCGGCAGGAGCGATTTATTCTTCCGTTCAGGATTTATACAAATGGCATAAGGCTTTACAGCAAAATCAGATTATTAAAATCCAGACGTCAGCCAAAGCCTATACACCAGTAAAGCAGAATTATGGATACGGCTGGATAATTGATTCAGTTTTTAGTAAGCGCGTAGTATCTCATAGCGGAGGCATACCGGGTTATAGAAGTAACTTTGCCAGAATTGTAGAAGATGATGTTTGCATTATTCTGCTGAACAATACCGAAACCCCCGGAATGAGTATCATAACCAGAAATATTCTGGCTGTTTTGTTTAACCAGCCGTACAAACTACCAAAAGTTAAGCATGTAGTAAAATTATCGACCGATATATTAGCTCAATACGCAGGTTCCTTTGAGGTTGAGCAACAGAAACTGGTCATTGATTTCAGGATAGAAAATGGTATATTAATTGCCTACCCTGTTAATGGGCCCAGGTCAGTTCTGGCGGCAGCAGACGAAACCAACTTTTTCGATATTGAGCAGGAAGCCGTAGAGATATCTTTTGCAAAAGATGAAACCGGAAAATACAATAAACTAAAATTGGATATTGGTGGCATTATCAGAACCGGACACAGGATACGCTAACCATTAATAAACAAAAAATCAGCGCTGGCTTTAACAAAATGGCCAGCGCTGATTATATTAACTCCTATACCAGCGGCTTATTCTTTATAATCGCCAAAGAGCTCGATTAACTTCTTTTGTCTGTATTCAAAGATTTCTTCTAATTGCCCGCTGACCATGATGCTGTTGGCAATATTACCCAGAAAACCCAAAGGAAGTTTGTAATGAATGATGTCTTCCATTAAAACACCATTTTTGATTTCCTTTAACTTATGCTGATGATGCCAGAATTGATAAGGCCCCATGCGTTGCTCATCAACAAAATAGTGCGGCTCATGAACATGGGTAATTTCAGTACACCATTTCAGAGGTATCCCCATCACAGGTTTTACCAGGTACGTAATTATCTGACCTGCATACATAACGTTTCCATGATGTCTGGAGGTCATTTCGAAGCCCATATAGGAGGGCGTAATAGTTTTAAGATTTTCAGGAACCGACAGGAACTTCCAGGCGGTTACTATATCTATGGGTAGTTTTTGAGTTTTATACAGGCTGTGCATTTAAAAGGCAGTTTTTTTATTTAACCAATGGCTTCTATTAAATGTTTTAATATTTTTTGGTGTCTTTTAATTATATTATTAATACCCACGGCAAAAAAAGATGAATACAAAGCCTGAAATGAACTTCACAACTACCTTCTTTTCCTTCTCATTTTGCCACAAACTCTGTTTTTTAAAAGAAAATTAAACAACAATTGTAACCGGTTTTATTAATAGTCAATCCGTTAATCGCTACTATTTCAATCAATAAAATTAAACCAGTATTAATGTTAAGCCGGGAACTCCCGAAAAGGAGCGTTTTTCATAAAACTTTGCTTATCATTGTATCTAATTCATTATTCAACCAATTATAATATTTTTTATATGAAACGATTCCTGTCGGTTCTGCTGCTGCTTACGCTCAACGCCACTGCATTTGCTCAATTAAAACTGGCCAGGCTATTCTCTGACCACGTAGTGCTGCAACGCCAAAAGCCTATTCCGTTTTGGGGATGGGCAAACCCAAATGAAACCGTAAAAGTAACCCTGGCTAACCAAACACAGTCAGCTCAGGCAGATGCCTCGGGCAAATGGCTTGTAAAACTGAACCCGCTGGAAGCAGGCGGGCCTCATCAATTAAGTGTATCGGCGCAATCAGGTAATCTAACCGTAAAAGACATTCTGATTGGTGAAGTCTGGCTTTGTTCAGGACAATCGAACATGGAATGGAGAGTAATACAGGCCGACAACTATATGAACGAAAAGAATGATGCTAACTATCCGCAGATAAGACATTTTTATGTGGACCATGAAGTTACCATGACCCCACAAACAAATCTGAAAACTGGCGAATGGGTTGTTTGCACACCAGAAACATTTGGCAATTTTACGGCGGTAGGGTTCTTTTTTGCCCGCGACTTATACAAAAAACTGAATATCCCGGTTGGTTTACTGCATTCATCGTGGGGAGGCTCGCAGATTGAAGGCTGGATAAGCAAAGAGGCGATGCTGACAGACAATGAACTGAAAACTTATGCCCAAAAACTGCCCGACAATTGGGAGGCGGCAGATGCCATTCATGATGCCAAAACCAGAAAAGCACTACTAGGCAGTGCAGATATAAACCCCGATGCGGCTTATGAAAAGAAATATCTGGAAGAAAACTATGACATTTCTAAATGGCTTAATGCAGGTAGCCCGCTTGGCCAATGGGATTGGAAAGGCGTGTGGATGTTCAGAGGGAATGGCTTCATGGCCCGTAATGTAAATGTACCTGCCGACATGGCCGGCAAAGAAACCACCCTTGGGCTGGGTATTCAGGACAGCCCAAATGAAATTTATGTAAATGGCCAGCTGCTATTTAAAGGTATTCTGAAAGGAAACCGTAAAATTATTGTTCCTGCCAATACCTGGAAAGCAGGCAACAACCGCCTAACCATAAAATTTGGTAAAATGGCTGACCCCTCATGGTACGGATTAGGCATAATGGGCAGTAATGAAGATTTATACCTGAGTGCCGGAACTGATAAAATCAGCCTGGCCTATGAATGGAGAATCCTGCCGTCATTTGCTGATAAGCATGAGTACCTGCACTCGAGTAACAATGTAGGCACCACTATTTATAATGCCATGATAGCCCCTTTGGTACCTTTTGCGATTCGTGGTGCACTGTGGTATCAGGGAGAAAGCAATGTCGGACGTGCCTACCAATATCGCAAGAGTTTTCCTTTGATGATAAACGACTGGCGCAAACAATGGAATGATGAGTTCTCTTTTTATTTTGTACAATTGTCTAGTTATGGTGGATACCAGAACAGTAATCAGGGCAGTAACTGGGGTGAGCTGCGCGAAGCACAAACCATGACCTTGAGCCTGCCGAAAACCGGAATGGCAGTTTCTACAGATGTAGGCAACCCGAAAGATATTCATCCCACCAACAAACAGGACGTAGGCCACAGGCTTGCCCTGAATGCGCTGAAATTTGATTACGGACAAGAGTTGCTGCATTCAGGCCCGATGTACGAATCCGTAAAATTTGAGAAAGGTAAAGCCACTTTGGCGTTTAAATATATAGGCAAAGGTTTAACTGCCAAAGACAAATTCGGTTACCTGAAAGGTTTTGAAATAGCCGGAGACGATAAGGTGTTTTATTTTGCCAAAGCAGACATAGTGGGTGATAAAGTAGTGGTGTTTCATCCGAAAGGATTAAAACCTGTTGCTGTTAGGTATGCCTGGGCAGATGCGCCAGAAGATGCCAACTTATTTAATGCAGATGGATTACCCGCAAGCCCGTTCAGAACTGACGACTGGAAAGGTATAACCATTAACGGTAAATTTGAATAAAGCTAAAACATGGGGTATTCAGCAAATAATAACCGATACGGGCAAATGACCTACCGCCAATGCGGTAAAAGCGGACTCAGACTGCCGGCCGTGTCGTTGGGTTTATGGCATAATTTCGGAGGGGTAGATGTGTTTGACAATTACCGGGCCATACTCAGGGCTGCGTTTGATAACGGCATCACCCATTTTGACTTAGCAAACAATTACGGGCCGCCGCCTGGCTCGGCAGAAGAAAATTTCGGCTTACTGCTGAAAAAAGATTTTGCACCGTATCGGGACGAACTCATTATTTCATCTAAGGCCGGATACCCGATGTGGCCTGGCCCGTATGGAGACTGGGGTTCAAAAAAGTACCTGACAGCAAGCATAGACCAAAGCCTGAAACGCATGGGTATTGACTACGTAGATATATTTTATCATCACAGACCAGACCCGCAAACGCCGCTTGAAGAAACAATGAGTGCCCTTGATTTAATTGTCCGTCAGGGTAAAGCCTTTTATGTCGGCATATCCAATTATAAAACTCCGGATGCCGTTAAGGCCTTCAACATTCTTCAACAGTTGGGTACACCCTGCCTGATACATCAGCCCAAATATTCAATGTTTGAGCGCTGGGTTGAAGACAGCCTTCTTGATGCCCTTGAGGTGCATGGCGTTGGTTGTATTCCGTTTTCGCCTTTGGCGCAGGGACTTCTGACTGATAAATACCTGAGGGGGATTCCGGCAGACTCAAGGGCTGCCAAACAACACGGGCATCTTCAGGAAAACCAGGTAACCGAAAATGCAGTCTTCAAAATACAGCAATTAAATAGCCTCGCCATTGGGCGTGGCCAAACACTGGCTCAAATGGCGCTGGCATGGGTGTTAAAAGACAACCGGGTTACCTCAGTTCTGATAGGCGCCAGCAGGGTATCTCAGCTGGAAGACGCTCTCAAATGCCTGAACAATACTGATTTCACCCATCAGGAACTCAAACAGATTGAATTGATTTTAAAAGGTTAAAATCTAGCCTTTAATACTACCGGCACTGATTATGGCCTAATTTATGGGTGCCGGTAGCATTGCAGTTTAAAAAATAAAAGACCTGTTTTTGTTTTAATTGCTTTGATTCTTCCTTTCTTTAAACCCTATGAAAAGACTATTGGCTGTAGTTATACTCTTCATATATCAGGTTGCTTTGGCTCAGGTCAGTATCAGAATAAACCCGGCAAAAAACCTGAAGCCTGTATCACCTTATCTTTACGGGCGCAATAACTCTTTTGCCTCTACCAACCCCAATGAGCAAATTTCTGCCGAAGACCTGATACGGGTAAAAGAAGCCGGTGTACAGTTTTTCAGAGAAAGTACAGGCAACAACAGCACCAAATACAACTGGCGCAGGAAATTATCGAGCCACCCGGACTGGTACAATAATGTATATGTAAACAACTGGGATAACGCCGCAAAGAACCTGCAAAAGCATGTGCCTTACGCACAAGGTATGTGGGCTTTTCAGCTTATAGGCCGGGCAGCCAAAACCAATGCCTTTAATTTTAATGACTGGGTCTATAACCAATCGGCCTGGTGGGAAGGTGTAACCCAGAATCTGGCCGGCAATGGTATACTAAGCCCAACCGGAAATAAAGCAAAAACAGACGGAGACCCCAGCCTATATCTTGAAAAATGGCCGGCTGACTCAACCATCGGTATTCTTGACCATTGGTTTGGTAACAATGGTTTAGGCCTTAGCAAAAGCAAGATTATCTATTGGAACATGGATAATGAACCTGAAATTTGGAGCGGCACACATGATGACGTAATGCCGACACAGCCATTGGCTGAGGAGTTTATGCAGAAGTATTTTGCCGTTGCAAAAAAAGCCCGGGCGAAGTTTCCTGAAATTAAACTGGTTGGGCCGGTAACTGCCAATGAGTGGCAGTGGTACAACTGGCCCGCTGGTATTAACTACGAGGGACGCAAATTTCCGTGGCTGGAGTACTTCATTAAAAGAGTAGCAGAAGAGCAAAAAGCAAGCGGTGTGAAATTACTGGATGTACTGGACATACACTTTTACCCGTCTACAAAAATAGCTGATGAAATTGTACAACTGCATAGGGTGTTTTTCGATCGAAATTATGCTTTTCCGGGCGCAAATGGTGTTAAGAACGTAAATGGCAACTGGGACAACAGCCAGAACAAAGAATATATTTTTGGTAGAATAAACGACTGGCTCGCTCAATATATGGGCGCGTATCATGGAGTAACGCTGGGCCTGACTGAAGCAGGTATTGAAAGCGAAAATGCAAACGTAACCGCAGTTTGGTATGCTTCAACTATAGGAGAGTTTATGAAAAATGGCGTAGAGATTCTTACACCCTGGCAATGGAAGCCCGGTATGTGGGAAACCCTGCACCTTTTCAGCAGATTTAACAAATCATATTACATTAACGCAGAAACATCTAACGAAATACTGGTATCGGCTTACCCGAGTATCAATGCGGCCAAAGATTCTATGACTGTGGTTCTGGTGAACCGTAGCGCGGCCAACAGCCAACCTGCAACAATCAGCTTTGATAATTTCATTGTCAGCAGTACCAAAGCTAAGGCGATGAGCCTTAAATCATTACCCGTCACCGAGACTTTTTTTTCTCATACAAAAAACGCTTTAACAGAAAGCGACATTGATGTTGCAGGCAATACACTGGCCCTTAACTTACCACCTATGTCGGTTACTTCATTACAATTGGCAGGCCATATTGGCCAGATTAATTTATTGGGTACTGAAATAAATCAGGGGGTTAATGTGAAGGTTTTCCCGAATCCATCATCAGAAAAAGTATTTATTGAATGGGAAACCGGGGCATTTGAAGAATTAGAAATAACAAATGTACAAGGAAAAGTGATTTATCAGGAAACAATCAGCAAAGAGAGCCGTAAGGTTGCAATAAAGCATTTTTTACCTGCGGCAACTTATTTTGTGAGATTAACCAACAACGAAGGCGCCATTGTAAGAAAAATTATGATTGAATGACTCTTTTTGGCATTAAAGAATTTGTTCAAAAAAAGTAATCTTTTGATAAATGCTGGTGATTTCAATAGTTGATTCAATTAAATAGTCAGTAGAAAAATAATAAAAGAATTAATTGTCATTCTGACATTTAATTCTTTTATTAGCATTAGTTTTTGTAAGCAGACCGTCAGTATCGGTTATACATTTAAACAACCCAAAGAGAATGAATGGAATTTCCCGTCGTAATTTCGTAAAAAATGCTGCGTTAACTGTTGGAGCCGCAGGGTTAACATCACCCGCTGAGGCAAAAACTGCTAAAGAATTGTTTGTGCATCATGTGTTTTTTTACCTGAAGAACCCGAATAGCGAAGCCGACAAAACTAAATTACTGGAAGGACTGGAGAAACTCTCAAAAGTTCCAACCATCAGAATGGCACATATCGGCTCTCCTGCAACAACCAACCGCAGTGTAATTATACGCGACTACTCTGTTTCATGGCTATGCTTTTTTGATAGCCTTGAAGAAGAAGAAATATACCAGAAACATCCGATCCACTTAAAATTTGTAGAAGAATACTCACATCTATGGGAAAAAGTGAATGTTTATGATTCAGTAGGGCCCAAAAGATAATTATCTCTATGCCAATAATATTTAAAAAGCCACACTTTCTGTTTTAACAATGAGTGTGGCTTAATTTTTAAAAAACCTGTATCTTATGAAACGTATATTCAACCTGTATTTAATTGTACTGTTTCTTGTCGCCATTGGCAGGATGACCGATGCCGCTGCACAAACAGAAAACATAAGGCTTAATCAACTGGGTTTTTATCCAAAAGCACCTAAAATGGCTGTTTGGGTAGGCGAAAAACAAAGTGATTTTAGTATACTGGCACCAAACAAAAAAGATGTGGTTTACAGAGGGAAGCTGTCTGAGCAAAGAACTAACAGTATTTCTCAGAAAACCACTCAGATTGCCGATTTTTCTGCCTTCCAGAAGACAGGCGTTTACTATGTAAGTATCGGAGAAAAAGGGATTTCATATCCTTTCGAAATCAAAAACGATGTACATCGTAGTGCTGCCATTGCTTCGCTGAAAGGCTTTTATTACCAGAGGGCATCTACTGAGCTGCCTGAAAAATATGCAGGCAAATGGCACAGAAGCGCCGGGCATCCGGATGACAAAGTATTGATACATGCCTCGGCGGTTTCAACAGATAGGCCTGAAAATTCAGTAATTTCTTCGCCTGGCGGTTGGTACGATGCCGGAGACTACAACAAATATATTGTAAACTCGGGCATAACAATGGCTACGCTGTTTTCATTGTATGAAGACCATCCGGTATACTTTAAGACCTTCAAGGCCAATATTCCTGAAAGCAAGAATGCCATGCCAGATTTACTGGACGAGGCACTTTATAATTTAAGATGGATGCTAACTATGCAAGACCCAGCCGACGGCGGTGTTTATCATAAGCTGACCAACCCTTCGTTCGACGGAATGATAATGCCAGACAAAGCCACAAAGCCACGCTATGTGGTACAAAAAAGCATTACAGCCTCGTTAGATTTCGTAGCCGTGATGGCACAAGCCAGCCGGATATTGAAAGACTATCAGAAGCAGTTACCCAGCCTTGCAGACTCATGCCTAACAGCCGCTACCAAAGCCTGGGCATGGGCCAGGGCCAACCAAAATGCGTTCTACAGGCAAAATGAAATCAATAAACAGTTTGACCCCGATATTGTAACCGGTGAATATGGCGACAGAAACGCAACTGATGAGTGGATTTGGGCAGCAATAGAACTCTGGATAAGCACTAAAGATGATAACTATGCCGACGTAAACAATCTGTTCCCTGAAACCCCTTTACAATTACCCTCGTGGAATCAGGTCAGAATGCTGGGGTATTACAGTTTAGTGAGGTCGGAGAAAACGCTTACACCTAAAGCTTTGGCTGCTTTGCCTAAAGTAAAAGAGTTGCTGAAAACCTTTGCCGACAAACTGTTAGACGGTTCTGACAAACAGGCCTTTAACACTGTAATGGGCAAAAGCGCCCAGGATTACATGTGGGGTAGTAGTTCTCATGCGGCCAATCAGGGAATTGCACTTTTGCAAGCCTACAAAATTACCTCTGACAAGAGGTACCTTGAAGCGGCCTTATATAATCTGGATTATTTGTTTGGAAGAAATGCAACCGGATATTCTTTTCTTACCGGTTATGGCTCAAAGCAGGTTATGCACGCACACCACAGGCCATCAGTAGCCGACGGCATTCCACAACCGGTGCCGGGTTTGCTATCTGGCGGGCCTAATGTTGGCAGACAAGATAAATGCGCCTCTTATACTTCTTTGTTTGCTGACGAGTCATTTACAGATGATGAGTGCTCTTATGCATCAAACGAAATTGCCATCAACTGGAATGCCCCGATGGTTTATCTGGCAGCGGCAATAGAGGCCCTGCAAAAGCAGTTCTGAACGGGCAGCAAAATACTGACGCCTTAACGTGTTGCGGGGCTTGCCCGAAGGCATAAAAAAATCCAGTTCTGGCAGGACTGGATTTTTCTATGATTATATAAAAGCGCTTTACAATCAGCCCAGACTTTCTACTCTCAGGCTAACGGCTCGTTTATGGGCTTCCAGCGACTCAGCCTCTGCCATTAGTTCTACAGTTTTGCTGATGTTTCTGATGCCGGTTTCTGATATTTCCTGAAAAGTAATTTTCTTTACAAAACTATCTAAAGATACGCCACTGTAAGCACGTGCATAGCCATTGGTTGGCAGGGTATGGTTAGTACCTGATGCGTAATCACCGCAAGATTCGGGGGTATAATTACCTAAAAATACCGAGCCTGCATTGACTATCTGCTCTGCCACATCAGAATAATTCTCAACCGATAATATCAGGTGTTCAGGTGCATAATCATTCAGCAACTCAATGCAATCAGCTTCATTTTCAAGCAGAATTATCTTTGAATTCTCTATAGCCTGTGCAGCCAGTTCTTTTCTGGGCAGGCGGTTTAATTGACCAGATACAGCCAGATTAACAGCCGAAACCAGTTTCTTGCTGGTTGTTACCAGTAATACCTGGCTATCGGCTCCATGTTCAGCCTGCGAAAGCAGGTCAGAAGCTACGAAAGACGAAATAGCTGAATCATCGGCAAAAACAGCCACTTCTGATGGTCCTGCGGGCATATCGATGGCTACGCCCTCTTTGCTCAATAATTGTTTAGCAGCCGTTACATACTGGTTACCCGGGCCGAAAATCTTAAATACCTGCGGAATAGTTTCAGTACCATAGGCCATAGCCGCAATGGCCTGTGCCCCTCCTACCCTGAAAACCTTTGTTACACCTACCAGTTTAGCTGCATAGTAAATAGCCGGATGGTTACTTGGCGAACAGAGGATCACCTCCTGACAACCGGCAATTTGTGCCGGTACACCCAACATCAATACTGTTGAAAAAAGTGGGGCAGTACCCCCCGGAATATAAAACCCGACTTTTTGTATACCCACGTTTTTTCTCCAGCACTTTATACCCGGCATGGTTTCAATTACCTGTGGTTCTTGCTTTTGTGCAGCATGAAACGTATAAATATTATGATATGCCTGATGAATAGCCGCTTTCAGCTCTTCTGAAAGATGCTCGCCGGCAGCATCAATTTCCGATTGTGGTACTTGTATGGCACCTAATTCAATCTTATCGAATTTCAAAGCAAATTCACGCAAGGCAATATCTCCTTCTTTTTTTACTTTGGCTAAAATTGGTTGTACTTTTTGCTCAATATCTGCCATTTCCTGCACGGGGCGTGCCAGCAACTGTTTCCACTCAGCTCGTGGAGGAAAAGAAACTATTTTCATTTATCTGATAATTTTCAGTTTTTCTACCAATTCTGCCGAGATTCCCTCAGCATATACGCCATAAGCATTCACTAAAACTCCTTTTAAACCCGTAGATGGCGAAGAAATGGCATACACCACCAACTCATCTTCAAGGTCAGTTTCGCCCTCAAAACGATGTACCTCATCTATCTGAAAATCATCCGGTGGCAGGTGCGTGTCGTGGGTATGACAATACATTGCTTCGTTTTTCAGATTAAAATTATGCACATAGCCATTCGCTGTTAAAGCATTTATAGCATCGGCAGAGGTATCGTAGGTGGTCATGGCTATTAAGAAAATGTAGTTTTTAATATATCATTTTTTCTATCGGAATCACCAGAATGCCCTCTGCACCTGCGGCGCGAATAGCCTCGATGTTTTCCCAGAACTGGTTTTCTTCCAGTACAGAATGAATCGAGCACCAGCCAGACATGGCCAGAGGCACAATAGTGGGGCTCTTCATGCCCGGTAGCAAGCTAATAATTTCATCCAGCTTATCATTGGGTGCATTCAGCAGAATATACTTGTAATTCTGTGCGGTTTGTACTGCCCTTATTCTGAACAACAATTTATTAAGGGTTTCACGCTTTTCGTCAGACAAATTTTTGCTGGCAACCAGAATGGCCTCAGACTTAAAAATGGCCTCTACTTCTTTCAAACCATTACTGAGCAAGGTGCTACCCGAGCTGACGATGTCGCAAACACCTTCGGCCAGACCAATGCTGGGGGCAATCTCAACCGACCCGCTGATCTCATGTATTTCGGCCGTTACACCCTTGCTTTTCAGATAACCGCCCAGAATACGCGGGTATGAAGTAGCTATGCTTTTACCATTGAAATCTTCAATACCATTATACTCAACGCCACGAGGCACGGCTATTGATAACCTGCATTTCGAAAAACCCAGCCGGTAAACCAGTTCGGCTTCACGGTTTGACTCAACAAAAACATTTTCGCCAACAATGCCAATATCAGCCACGCCGTCTTCCACATAGCCCGGAATATCGTCATCCCGAAGAAAAAGGAACTCTGCATTAAAGTTAGACGACGAAGTTTTCAGCTTGCCTGTGCCACTTTCAAACTTTATACCGCATTCTTTGAAAAGTCCAAAGGAGTCTTCACTCAGCCTGCCAGATTTCTGCAGGGCAATGCGTAAAATAGAATCTTTATTCGCCATTTATTTTTGATTTCATTGAAAAGTCTGCAAAAATACAGTTTGGAACGCTTTTCACAAAGGAATATATTGTTTAAAGCAATTTAGTTGAATATTAACATTAGCTTAACTTGTAAAACGCTTAAAATCAACTATATTTGTATCACGTTAAACGCGTTGCAAAATTTTAATACCACTCCTAAAACACCCTAGAATTTATGAGACATTCGGTGCATCTCAGTTACCGGGCTACTCGTGATATGAAACTAAATAAAGTAAAAAAAATCGTCTCGGCTATTATTGTCGTTTTGATTTGTCTGCTTGCCATTTTTTTCTGATTCAAGTTCTTTAGCCCATTCAGAAATTCTCTTTAAAAATTCTGTTCGCTTTTGATGAAATGCTCTGGCATTCCTTCTAAATTAGCGTCAGGTTTTTTACTCATACTTTATTTCAAACTACCTCTTCATGAAAAAGATTATCTTTTTTGTGCTATGCTCGTTTGTAGCTTTAGCGCAAAATGATTTTGTAAAACAAAATTATACCAAACACGAATACAAAATACCCATGCGCGACGGCACCAAGCTGCACACAGCAGTTTATGTACCGAACGATGCTTCGGAGTCTAACAAGTACCCGATATTGATGCAGAGAACCTGCTATAGTGTTGCGCCTTATGGTGAAGACAAATATCCGTACCGACTGGGGCCGTCACAAACGTTAATGAAAGACAAATTTATTTTTGTTTATCAGGATGTACGAGGCCGTTGGATGTCGGAAGGTACCTGGACCAACATGACACCCAATAACCCGGGCAATGGTGCCAACACAGCGCCTGATGAAAGCTCTGATACTTACGATACCATTGAATGGCTATTAAAAAATATCTCTTCAAATAACGGCCGCGTTGGACAATGGGGAATCTCGTACCCCGGGTTCTATACCGTGGCCGGAGCCGTAGATGCCCACCCGGCATTAAAGGCGTCATCGCCGCAAGCCCCTGTGAGCGACTTTTTCTTTGACGACTTCCACCACAACGGAGCATTCATTCAGGCTTATCTTTTCACATTTCCTGTGTTTGGTGTTCAAACACCCGGCCCTACGTCTCAGGCTTGGTATAACAGCCAGATGATTAACACCAGCCAGATGAAAGATGGCTACCAGTTTCAGCTTGATTTAGGCCCGCTGAAAAATGCTCAGAAATACTACAAAGACAATTTCTATTGGCAGGAAACCATAAACCACCCTAATTATGACGATTTCTGGCAAAAAAGAAGCATTATTCCTCATCTGAAAAACATCAAACATGCAGTTATGACAGTGGGTGGCTGGTTTGATGCCGAAGACTTATATGGCCCGTTGAATGTTTACAAAAAAATAGAAAAAAATAACCCGGGTACTTATAACACTTTGGTTATGGGGCCTTTCGGGCATGGTCGGTGGTCGGCAGAGACTGGTCATACCCTGCACAGCAATGTATATTTTGGAGACAGTATAGCCACTTTTTATCAGAGAAATATCGAAGCTAAATTCTTCCGCCACTTTCTGAAAGAGGCAGGTGACGGTAAAACAGGCCTGCCAGACGCTTATCTGTTTGACACAGGTACCAAAGAATGGAAACAATTTGAAAAATGGCCTGCGGCTAATGCGCAAAAGCTAACATTTTACCTGAATACAAACGGAAAACTTGACAAGGCCAAAGCGGCCAGGGCTGGCGCCAGCGAATATGTAAGCGATCCTAAAAAACCAGTGCCTTACAGCGAAGACCTACAGTCTATGACAGGCTTTACTCCTTTCAATTATATGTCGGAAGACCAGCGATTTGCCGCCAAACGCCCGGATGTACTGGTATTTGAGACAGATGTATTAACCGAAGACATAACTCTGGGAGGAGAGATTTTTGCAAAACTGAAAGTAAGCACAACCGGCAGCGATGCCGACTGGGTTGTAAAACTGATTGATGTGTACCCGGGCAACGAGGTGAACCACCCCTATATGCCAAATAAAAATGTAATGTTGGCTAATTATCACCAGATGGTCCGCAGTGAGGTAATGAGAGGGCGTTTCAGAAACAGTTTTGAGAAACCCGAGGCATTTGTACCAAACAAAGTGACTGACGTTAATATTCAACTGCAGGATGTGCTGCATACTTTTAAAAAAGGCCACAAGATACAGATTCAGGTACAAAGCACGTGGTTCCCGCTGATTGACCGCAACCCGCAGAAATTTGTACCGAATATTTACAAAGCTGATGAGGCTGATTTTATTAAAGCCACACACAAGGTTTATTCTGATTCGAGCATTGAAGTACAGGTATTGAACTAACAGTAGTTAATTCTGGTATACGCAAAATCGCAGGCAACTCCTGCGATTTTTTTTTGTTTAAATACTGGGTTTTTGTATAGAATAATGATTTACAGGCCATCTTTTTCAGAAAAAAATAAATATTTTTCTTGCACTCCTGTTGCATGGGTTTCTTATCTACATTTGCAGCATGAGTCGGTTTTCGAACATATTCTTTAGCTTTTATCTGCTTTTTCTGGCGTGTATGCCCTGCCATGATACCGCCGGCAGTGTAGATACTATGGCTAAGGCTGTTGTACGTGCCGACACCGATTCACAGGCGGGGCATGGTGAGGAGTCTGACCTCTGTTCGCCTCTTTGCAGTTGTGCCTGCTGTGGTAATCTAATGATTTCTCCTTATACCGTACAGGCCGTTGAGCGCAACGTTGTTTCAGCCAGAACGGTGTATCTTACCGAAACCAAAGATACCGCAGGTTTTATTTCCTTGCTCTGGCAACCGCCACAATTAGTTTAATACGACTTAGATAAATTTTCGCTCTGCGAAAACCCAGTGCTTACTCAACAGTAAGCCTCAACAAGTATTGTATTAACTAATTGGAATCATGAAAAAATTAAGATTACTATATATATTTTTCGTTGTAGCACATAACAGTTTTGCCCAGAGCATACCCGGTATTATTGTAAAAGACAGCAAAACCAAAGAGAGTTTAATAGGGGCAACAGTAAGTTTTAAAGGCACTACAAACGGAGGCACGACCGATGCAGAAGGGAGAATAAACCTTAAAGGCGTAGCTGATGGCGAACAAACCATGGTAATTTCATTCATTGGCTATGAGACACTCACCCAGAAAATCACATTCCCGCTGATGGCAGATACCATAATTCTGCTGCAAAGCAATGATGAAGAACTGGAAGAAGTGGTGGTTTCTACCACGCGCATCAGCCGCAACATTGAGAGTATTCCCACACGCATAGAGGCTATTTCAATGGAAGAAATAGATGAAAAAGCCAATATGAGACCCAATAATGTATCAATGCTGCTGCACGAAAGCACGGGCATACAGGTACAACAAACCAGTTATACATCTGCCAACCAGAGTATCAGAATACAGGGTCTTGATGGCCGGTATACCCAGATTCTCAAAGACGGTTTCCCTGCGTTCGGAGGCTTTTCGAGCGGATTAAGCATTCTTGATATTCCGCCGCTTGACTTAAGGCAGGTTGAAATCATTAAAGGCTCTGCATCAACACTCTATGGCGGTGGAGCAATAGCCGGAGTTGTCAATTTTATATCAAAAGAGCCTCGTGAAAAACAGGAGTTTTCAGCCATTATCAACCAGACATCAACAGGTGGCGGAACAAATTTCAGCGCCTTTTCGGCTAAAAGAAATGCAAAAGTGGGTTATTCCTTTCTGGTATCGGGTACTATTCAGAAACCTTATGATGTAGATAAAGACGATTTTACGGAGATTCCCAAAAGCCGGGATCTGAACATCAACCCCCGGTTGTTTGTCTATTTCAATGATAAAACCAGGTTAGTATTAGGCAACTCCACCACTTTTCAGTATCGTTTTGGCGGCGATATGTATGTAATTAAAGGAAAGGGGGATGACCATCACGCTTATTATGAAAAAAACGAATCAGTAAGGAATATTACAACGGCACAGTTAAGCAGGCAGATTTCCGGGAATAGTCAATGGGTACTAAAACAAAGCCTGAGTGTTTTTGACAGAAAAATCAGAATTCCGGACTATAGTTTCAGAGGTTTGCAAACCCATGCTTATACCGATTTCTCATACATAACCCAGCTCAATAAACAAACAATCGTAACGGGTGCAAATCTGATTTTTGATAATTTCAGAGAAAAAGAAAGTGATACTCCGAGAAAAGAAAATAACTTGATTACCGGAGCTTATGTGCAGGACAATTGGGATTTAACAGAAAAACTTCTGTTTGAAGGTGGTTTCAGGCTTGATTATGCAAACCGTTATGGCCTTTTTGCCTTACCCAGAGTATCGGCATTATATAAAATTTCAGAAAATTGGAGTAGCCGTTTAGGGGGTGGCCTGGGTTACAAACTACCCACTATGTTTACAGAGGCAACTGAAACGCTGGCGTTCCGGCATGTGCTGGCCATAGATAATAAAGCCAAAGCAGAGAAATCTTATGGTAGTACAATAGATTTCAATTACCAGAACAGTATAGGAGAAAATCTGAGTTTTACAGTTAATCAGTTGTTCTTTGTAACACAAATCAATAGACCACTGGTACTGACCAATATCGCAGACAATGCCTTCTATTTTGAAAATGCCGTGAAACCCGTCATTTCAAAAGGTTTCGAAACTAATGTACGAATCACCTTTGCCGACTGGATAAAGCTCTTTGCAGGATACACTTTTACAGATGCCAAAGCCACTTATAAGCACGGAAATCAGACAGTGCCTTTGTTACCAAAAAACAAAATTAACATGGCTTTACTGGCAGAAAAACACAGGAACTTCAAAATTGGGCTCGAGGCTTATTATTCTGACAGACAGGTACTGAGCGACGGCCGATTAACCAAACCTTTCTGGGAATTTGGATTGTTCTTAGAAAAGACCTTCGGTAAATTAAGTGTTTTTGCCAATGCCGAAAACTTTACAGATACCCGGCAGAACAGATTTGAAAAAGTAGTTACTGATGCTCATAACACGCCACGTTTCAATGAGGTATATACCCATACCGAGGGGCGGTCGTTTAATGGTGGCATTAAGGTTAAATTTTAATTTATTAATTGACCAATTGGTAAAACGTTGCATATATGAAACACGGGCATAACCATACACCAAAAGGGCTTAATACAGACCCTAACCATGTGCATACTTATGATGCAGAAGGCAGAATAACCTGTTGCTCGCTGGAGGAGAGAATTTACACGCAAGCCAATGCCGAAGAACTGCTTGCATCAAAAAATGAAATTACGGAGTCTTTAAACCATGATAGTTGCTGTAGCAGTCATACTCACATGAATCAGGAGAGCCACAACCATGACCACGACCATGACCATGACCACAGCCACGGTAATACCGGCGGGTGGGTTCAATACCGCCCTGCCATTATCAGTTTTTTACTGCTGATATCGGGCATTGTGCTAGACTCCAATTTTTCAGGCTCGTTCTTCCATAGCTATATCAGGCTTATCTGGTATGCGGCAGCGTATCTTCCGGTTGGGTTTCCGGTAATAAAAGAAGCCTGGGCAGGTATTAAAGCAAGAGAGTTCTTTACTGAATTTACCCTTATGGTTCTGGCTACAATTGGCGCATTTGCCATTGGCGAGTATCCCGAAGGGGTGGCAGTAATGCTTTTTTATGCAGTTGGCGAATTATTTCAGAGTGCCGCAGTGCGAAGAGCCAAAAGCAATATCAAAGCCTTACTTGATATTCGGCCATCATCAGCCAGTGTTCTCAGAAACAATCATTTTATAAACCTGAAACCGGAAGAAGTAAACATAGGAGATATCATACAGATTAAAGCCGGAGAAAAAGTACCGCTTGACGGTGAAATGTTAAGTGCGGGCAGTAGTTTCAATACTTCGGCTTTAACCGGTGAAAGCAAACCTGGCAGTATTTATAAAGGCGAAACTGTACTGGCCGGCATGTTGAATCTGGACAAAGTGATTGAACTGAAAGTAAGCAGAGCCTTTCAGGACAGCTCGTTGGCGCGTATTCTTGATATGGTACAGAATGCCACTACCCGCAAGGCAAAAACAGAGTTACTCATTCGTAAGTTTGCCCGTATTTACACCCCTATTGTGTTCTTTCTGGCGCTGGCTGTTGTAGTATTGCCTGCGTTGTTCGTACAAAACTATGTATTCAGCGAATGGCTTTACCGGGGCTTGATATTCCTGGTTATTTCGTGCCCATGTGCATTGGTTATCTCAATTCCGCTGGGTTATTTCGGTGGAATCGGCGCTGCATCCAGAAATGGCATTCTCTTCAAAGGCTCCAATTATCTGGATTTGATGACCAAGGTAAATACAGTAGTTTTAGACAAAACAGGAACACTCACCAAAGGCGTTTTCAAGGTTCAGGAAGTAGTAACCACAGGCATAGATAAAGATGAATTTATGCAGTTAGTGGCAGCGCTTGAGAGTAAATCAACCCACCCAATCGCCAAAGCTATTGCCGAACACGCCAATAAAGACAAAGCACTCGTAATCGGGAGCATTGAAGAAATAGCCGGGCATGGCCTGAAAGGCATCATTAACGGGAAAGAAGTATTGGCAGGAAATATTAAACTGTTGCAAAAGTTTAATATTGATTATGACAGAACACTGCAAAACATTGTTGAAAGTGTTGTGGCTGTGGCCATTGACGGCAAATATGCAGGGTATATTATTATTGCTGATGAAGTAAAAGAAGATGCTGCAGAGGCTATCAGCCAAATGCACGCCAATGGCATTAAGCAAATTGTTATGCTAAGCGGAGATAAAAATTCTATTACACAAAAAGTTGCACAATCTATTGGTATTGACACGGCATTCGGCGATTTGCTGCCTGAACAAAAAGTACAGAAAGTTGAAGAACTGCGTAAAGACCCGACAAGGGTAACTGTATTTGTTGGAGATGGCATTAACGACGCCCCTGTGCTGGCATTGAGTGATGTAGGCATTGCTATGGGTGCTATGGGCAGCGATGCAGCCATTGAAACCGCCGATGTGGTTATTCAGACTGATCAGCCTTCTAAAGTTGCAACGGCCATTAAAATTGGTAAAGCCACCAAAAGCATTGTGTTTCAGAATATTGCATTGGCTTTTGCCGTAAAAATATTGGTTCTGATTCTCGGCGCCGGGGGGCTGGCCACTATGTGGGAAGCCGTATTTGCCGATGTTGGTGTTGCACTGCTGGCCATTTTAAATGCCGTAAGAATACAGAAAATGCAATTCTGAGTAAATTACAATTACAAATGGGGTAGCTTTAAACCAATGCTGCCCCAATACCTGTCACGCTTCAAGCCCATTGCCCACAATTTGACAAGGTTCAGATACGGCAATATCATTTTTTTAGCTATACTTGTATATTTATTCAGCCTCTATTCAACATAAATATTATTTCAATGAACGAAACGCTTTCCAGACAGAAGTTTCTACATTATACCGCGTCTGCTGGTGCAGCGTTGCTTCTTTCTTCACTTGAGGGTTTTGCCCTGGAAACCACCGAAAAAAAACTACGGGTAGCCGTTATTGGCTGCGGAAGCGTGAGCAACAGATACCTGCCTCAGTTAATTTCATCACCTTTAATTCAGGTGGTTAGCCTTTGTGATATTAAGCCTGAACGAGCGGTTGAGCAAAACAAGCAATACAAGGTAAATGCCAGAACTTATGCAAATATAGACCAGATGCTGGCCGGAGAACCATTTGACATGATGGTTACCCTCACCGATATGCAGGCACACGGAGAATTAAATAAAAAAGCCCTGCTTGCCGGGAAACACGTCTGGAGCGAAAAGCCAATGGCCAACACTTATGCAGAAGGTAAAGCCTTGCTTGAACTGGCAAAGAACAAAAAACTAAGAATATGGGGAGCCCCAGCCGTGGTAAACAGCCCTCAGTTTGCATTGATGAACAAAACTATTCAGGAAGGCAAATTGGGCAGACTGGCGGCTGCGCATGGGCAGTATGGGCATACCGGGCCCACCTGGAGCGCCTTTTTCTACGAGAAAGGAGGCGGCAGCATGCCAGACCTGGGTGTGTATAATATGGCAACCCTGACCGGCCTGCTTGGCCCTGCCAGAAGCGTAATGGCCATGACCAGCATTGTAAATCCTGAAAGAACCGTTGACGACAAAGGCAAAGTAAAAGTGGAAGCCGAAGACAATGCCCATGTGTTACTTGAACATAATAAAGGCGTGATTTCTCATATTATGTGTGGGTTTAATTATTTCGACCCCCATGGGCATGAGGCCACCAATCAATCTTTACATTCGATTCAGATCTACGGCGACCGCGGTAATATGCGGTTAATAGGGTATGACTGGGAAACAAACGGCGTTGTACTGGATACGTCGTGGACAGACCCACCTGTACTGACCAGTACAGAAAAGGGCGGATACGAATGGCAGGAAGGTGCGCGAGTAGTAGGCGAAAGTATCGTAAAAGGTATTGAGCCAATTATTAATGTTGAACATGCCCTGCACGTTTTAGAAATTATAGAAGCAGCCCGGAAATCATCAGCAACCGGTATGAAAATTAAACTTACCAGTAACTTCAAATGGCCATTACTTTAAATTCAGAATCATTCACTTTTACATAAACCACCTTTTTTTGCTTAACTAAAACAACATCTTTTGATTTAATTTTTCCTTACATGAA
Source organism: Emticicia sp. 21SJ11W-3 (assembly GCF_024138715.1). Classification (GTDB taxonomy): domain Bacteria; phylum Bacteroidota; class Bacteroidia; order Cytophagales; family Spirosomataceae; genus Emticicia; species Emticicia fluvialis. The sequence goes on along the minus strand of NZ_CP092074.1, from coordinate 2,249,293 downwards.
ACACATACTTTTATTTGCTCTTACAATTTTTGCAATCAATTCTTATGCCCAGACCTTATCTGAACAACAGGTAAGGCAATACCTGGATGCACTACAAAAAGAAGAAATAATTTCTGAATTCGGTAAAGACGGTTATCTGAAAGCCTTCGACAAAGAGAATTCTGCCATCAAACAACGGCTTTCAACCATGCCCATTGGCGCCTTGGGTAATTTCCCCGACTCAGTATTTATGTCAAGAGGCGCTATTCTTGGTTTTGTTGGGGTGTATGAACTCATCCGTAATGTAGGTTCGGCAGCTGATGAGCTGGTACGATTCAGAGAGATGTCTGAAAAAATACTGGGCGAAAGCATGTATTTCAAGCCGGAAATAGAAGGAGACCCCAACCCTAAAAATCCGTTTTCGTTTCTTGGGCTTGAGCAAAACCTGAAAAACTCAAAAACACAATATCTTCAGGTAGCCGAAAAATTAAGGCGCATCGGTCTGGTCGATGAAAATGTTTACCAGGAGCTTATAAAATGGCTTGAAAAAGACCACATTAAACTCATTAAAGACTTTAGTTTCTTTATCTATGCCGCCCGGCAAACCTGGTTTTATGACAACTACGGGTCGCTAAAAGCAAAACAGTTTAAGTTTATTGACTCCTTGGTATCGAACAGGATGCTTACACCGCAAAGTGCAGAAAACCTAAGAAAATCTTACCAGCCTTTCGAGCTAAAAAGTAGGGTTGAGCTGCTGTCTTATTGCACCAACACCCTGCTGATACCGGAAGAACAAGGAAATTTCACCAGACAAGAGATATACGAAAATATATACAAACAGATAACTGCCAAACTAATACCCGATTTTACCTACGCTGATTTCAGTATTTCAGAAATCAAAAAAAATAATCCCAATTCGCCCTCCGGTATGTTTGGTTCAGTATTAGATTTTGGCACTTCTAAAGACAAAAAGACATTCAAGCTGGTATTTAAAGCAAATGGATTTAGTTATGCGCAAAAGGCAGATACCGACTTCTGGTGGGTTAAAACCATATCGAAGAGCCTTCCGCCGGATATCAATCTGGATACCGTAGTTATTAAATCCTATGCCACCTTTTTATCTCCGCTTACAGGCATTGGCACCAAAGATTTTCAGGCTGTCAACGATTACCTGACAGACATTGGGTCGGCCAGACGTTTAATGGTGGTTGCCAATGAAATGAACCCCTTGCTTCCGCTTAAAGACGGACGCAAAGCCCTGATGTTGGTTGATAGCTCTCAGGCAGGTCTATTTAAAAATGACTGGCAAAATTTAATTGATTTACCGATTTTCCCCAATAAATCCAAAGTTGATTTTTCTGATAAATACAGCAAAGATAAACTCCTGCAAATAATAAAAGATTTTCAGGAAAACGGCATTTTACCTGCCAACGACACCGTGGGTGCAGATAAAGCCATTTCAGATTTCAGATTTGAATCACGCAAACCCGAATACCTGAAAAGAAGCCTGTTATTAAGTTACCCTTCTCTGGTAGCCGGCGTCAATTTCAACCTGGGCAGAGATGCCAGAAATGCAGATACATTTAAATCAGCAATTGCAGAGCTGGCTCGTGTTACGCAAGGCAGGTTCAGTCCGCAAAAAGTTACTGACAATTTAGATGTAGAGCTCCTTAAACCCGGCTCAAAAGACAGAAGCCTGTTAATGAGTTACAAACTCAATGACAAAAAGTATGAGTACCGGCAAGACATCCCTAAGACTGAAGAGGAGCAGGAAAAAGATGCTGAACCCCTAAAAGACAATATTTTCAATATCGGTGCATTAAGCCTGAATGAATACGAGCTTATTGAGTTAATAAATTCGTCGCTTGAAGAAAGCAAAATAGACGGGGCATTTTATAAAATAAGCACCGGATTTAACTTATTCAGTATTGGTGAAGCGAGTCATTATATATTTCTGACACATAAACAATATGAATACCTTGAAGCCAATCATTCAGAAGTTTTCAATGAGCCTGTTGAGCAGAAAATGTATGAGTCTTACCAATCGCAGATTGCGTCATTCAGAACAGATGCTTTTGCAGAAGCGTTGAAAAGAGAAAATATGCTAACCGAAGAGGCATTTAAATCTTTAGACCTGACCAAAACCAAAGAACCATCTGACATTCTAAAAGCCAGTAAACAGGCTTTGCTTATAAACATGAATGAACTCACCGGTAAAAATGATGCAGACTTGTTTACGTATGTTATCGGTAAAATCAATGAAAAGCTATTGCCAGATGCTGGTTTCAGTAATATAAGCGTAAAAAATCTAAATTCAGAAGATGATTCAAGCGGCATTAGCCAACATCTTGTTTCAATGGTAATCAACGGCAAACCTTACGAGCAAATATTGTATGTACCGTTACCCAAGGTAGTTAAAAATGCCATAGATTCACTCAAAAGCCCCAATTCACAATATTTCCCTGGCATAGGAGAGCATCAGTTCAAAATTATAAACGATTTCCTGACTGACTCCGGCAATCCGTATCGTCTGGTAATTGTCTGCGACTACCGCAGCCCTTTTCTATCGTTTGTTCTCTTCGACAGTACCCAGGCCTCACTTGTGCAGGAATCTCTGCCTAATAATTACGTAGATTTTAATTTGTACAGTCGGGATTTCAGCCGCGACAGCCTGCACAATACACTGTTTGAGCTAGGGCGTTTAGGGTTATTCAACCCGATGGATGAAGAGCAAAGAGAAGCATTTATTTTAAAATTGAGACGCAACTATACCACGGGTAAAAGTATGCTTGAAAATCTGCCCAAAGTAGTAATTACATCCAATATCTGGGAGCTGGACAACTTCATAGATCTTTTCAGGTCAATGATAGATTCCCTAAAAACCATTTCCCGCGGGCAATTTAATCCGGTACGGCTTGAAGACAATTTTCAACAGATGCTCAAAAAAGGCGAATACGCCAACAGAACCTTTAAGTATGGCTTTGAACTGAATGGCAAAAAGTATACAGAAAGCCAGTTTGTAAAAGCAACGCCCAAACCTAAAGGCAAAACAGAAAAGTCTGACTATGAGTACTTTGACTTTGATACTGTTAAATTTTTAGAGTTTGTAAACAAAGCGCTTACAGACCAAAACTCTGAGTATTTGTTCTATGAATTACTTAACGAAGAAGACGAGCAACCCGGTCCACAGTATATCTTTTTATCGGGCAGTCAGTACAGATGGATAAAAACAAAATACCCTGATATTTTTGCAAATCAGGAAGATACCCGATTATACGATTCAGACAGAATAGACGACAAAAATAAAAACTAGTTTTATAAATGAAGTAAGCCATACCCCTTTATAACCTATGAAAAAACATATTTCTGCCCTGATTCTGGCCGGATGTTTTCTATTGATTGCTGCAATTCAAAAGCAGAATCAACCGGAAAACGATGAGTATACACAATGGGGTGAATATCTGGGAGGCCCCGACCGTAACCACTATTCAAGACTGAATCAGATAAATCCTGAAAATGTGAAAAATCTGAAAGTGGCTTGGTCTTATGCAACACCAGACTCGGGGCAAATGCAGGTTAACCCTATTATTGTAGAGGGTATTTTGTATGGCGTTACTCCATCTGTACAGGCTTTTGCGCTTCATGCAGCCACAGGAAAAGAGCTTTGGCGTTTTGGCGATAAGCTGAACAATTATGCAAGTACCAGCCGGGGAGTGGCTTACTGGAGCGATGGAAATGATAAGCGTATTTTACATACCATTGGTGCATATCTATATGCTATTGATGCCAGAACCGGCAAATCAATAACCTCTTTTGGTAATAACGGGCGGGTAGATTTACATACGGGCCTGCCAGAAATTGCCCGCTCTAAATTTATTATTTCTAATACCCCCGGTACTATTTATGAAGATTTAATTGTGATGCCCGTGCGACTATCTGAAGGGGCAGATGCTGCGCCGGGCGACATCAGGGCATTTAATGTAAAGACAGGTAAACTGGCCTGGAGTTTCCACACCATCCCCTACCCTGGTGAGCCGGGTTATAACACCTGGCCAAAGAGTGCCTACAAAAACCTGGAAGTAGGCGCAGCCAATAATTGGGCTGGTATGGCCATAGACCGCAAGCGAGGTATTATTTATGTACCCACCGGTTCGGCGGGCTATGACTTTTATGGCGGCAAAAGAAAAGGCAAAAACCTGTATGCCAACTGTTTATTAGCCCTGCACGCCAAAACCGGTAAATTGCTGTGGTATTTCCAGACTACTCACCATGACGTTTGGGACAGAGACTTGCCCGCGCCGCCTAACCTGATTACCGTAAAGCATAAAGGCAGGAAAGTTGATGCAGTGGCTCAGGTAAGCAAGCAGGGGTATGTATATTTGTTTGACAGGGTAACCGGGAAACCACTTTTCCCGATTCAGGAAATACCTGCGCCAAAATCTGACCTGCCCGGTGAGGAAACCTGGCCAACGCAACCTATACCTACTAAACCAGCGCCATTTGCCCGGCAGGCGCATACCTTAACCGAAAAAGACATTAGTGCTTATGCTGAAGACCGCGATTCGTTACTAGCCAGATTCAGAACCTTTAAGCGGAACAGATTTGCAGCTCCAAGCAAAGAAGGTACGGTTATTTTGCCCGGTTTTGATGGAGGCGCAGAATGGGGCGGCGCTGCTGCTGACCCACATGACGGGATACTCTATGTAAACAGCAACGAAATGGCCTGGATACTCACCATGAAACCCACCCCCAGACAAGATGCTTTGGCTGGGTTAAGTACCGGCGAAAGAATTTATGCCACCACCTGCATTAGCTGCCATGGAGCCGACAGAAAAGGTAATGCCAAAAGTGGTTATCCGTCGCTGATTGATATAGACAAGCGAAAAGAAAAAGATTACGTAACCAGAATCATCAGCAACGGCAAAGGTATGATGCCGGGTTTTACATCTTTAAGCCAGGCTGAAAAGCAGGCATTAGTAGCATTTTTATTTGGCGAAGAAAAAAAAGAAGTAAACATTGCAGACACCAAAGGCTTTAAAAACCCTTATTTACCGTTTGTAAGTACAGGTTACAATAAGTTTCTTGACAGCAAAGGCCTGCCCGCCATTACTCCACCCTGGGGAACACTGAATGCAATTGATATGAACACAGGCGAGTACTTATGGAAAATACCATTGGGAGAATTTGAATCGCTGAGGCAGAAGGGAATACCCACAACCGGCTCCGAAAATTATGGTGGCCCATTGGTAACAGCTAATGGCTTAATTTTTATTGCAGCCACGAAAGACGAGAAGTTCAGGGTTTTTAACAAAAAAACAGGGGAGCTTGTCTGGGAAACCAAATTACCAGCAGCCGGATTCGCCACGCCTTCTACCTATATGCTTAACGGAAAGCAGTATATTGTTATCGCTTGCGGCGGCACCAAACTGGGGGCAAAAAAAGGCAACCAGTATGTGGCTTTCGCATTACCCTGACTGCCTCATAAAACAAATAGCCTTGCGGCTATAGATTGCGCATAAGTGTTTCAGTAATTGCCCTGAATAAGCAGGTAATTATCATGAAAGCGGTATTTATAAATAATATCCAGGTCGCGCATGGCATTTATTAAGGCCAGTTGACTGAAATACTTCAGGTCTTCGGATTTAATAGATGCTTCTTTTAAAACTCCGGTATCTAACAAAAACTGCCTTTTGGTTCCATTCAGCAAAGGTGTGTGGGGTGTTAGCCATTGGCTGCCATCATAAAAAGCTACATTGGCAAAAGTAGCATCAGTCAGCATTCCATTATGTAGGATAATCAAATCATCAGCCTCAGGATTTTGATCCAGCATCTGCTTAAACCCGCTCCGGTCTTCAAACTTGTAAGGGTATTCAAGCTGGCGGTTTTCTATCAAGTCAATTCTGCCCGGATGCACTGGCTTATAAGAGAAAAACTCAACCTTTTCAATATCATGCTCGTAGCTTACTCTGCAACGATATAGCCCCTCACCTACCCAATCAGGTATGTTTATTAACTCTGCTAAACTCACCTCTTTATCAATTCCCAAAAGCTCTGTACGGCTTTTTTGCATCCGTTGGTTATGGTAGGCAAGGTTGTGGAGTTTCCGGTTTTGTAATTGAATGGTTTCGAACAATAGGGACATATATTTTCTGAATCAATTCTTCATATTCCTTCTCTGCAATACTATTGGCAGTTATTCCGCCTCCGCTTTTAAAAGTCAGGCTTCCGTCTTTTTTTTGTTCAATGTAACGAATCATCACCCCTGAATCCACTGACTTTCCATCAAAAATACCAAAAACCCCTGTGTAGTAGCCCCTTTGGCTACCTTCCTGGTAAGTAAGTTTTTCGGCTGCGCGTATAATTTCAACTGTTTTAGTTTTTGGCGCGCCTGTTATTGACCCCGCAGGCAACAAGGCAGCCAGAATTTCGCCGGGTTGCTCATGCCATTGGGAGTTTAGCTTTGCGCATATCTGAGAACTTACCTGAAGTAACTCACTCCGGTTATGGGTTTCTATCTTATCAATGTATCTGAATTGCTCAACCCACACTTTTTCGGCTACCCGGCTCAAATCATTCCTTATCAAATCAACAATTGTGGTGTGTTCATACAATTCCTTTCGGTCGCTTAACAAAATCTCTCCCGCATTTAATAAGCCTGCGTCGATGGTTCCTTTCATCGGGAAAGACGACATCAACCCGCTTTCGTCAATCTTTACAAATATTTCCGGCGAAAAGCACACAAAATGGTCTTTCCACCAAAGTTTATATTTTGCTTCGCTTCTTTTAAAAACCTCTTCCAGGCTAATATTCAGGGCAATTGGCGTTTCTGCCGTCAGATTTACCAAAAAACTGTTACCGTGGATAATCTGCTGCCTTACATAGTCGAATCCGGCCTTGTATTGAGCAAAATCCATCGGATATTTTTCAAGCACAATGTCTGGCCCTTCTGTTCTAATGCTGTGGTCGTTTGTCTTCCCGTTAATCCAGAATTTTATTTCATCACTATCAATATTGTCTAGCGGTTCTACCACCCAATTATTACCTGTAAAATCTATCAGGAATAAAAAAGGGATGTTTTCAGATGAAAAAAAAATAATTTTCGAGATTGCGCTCTGTCTATTGATTTCCACTTTTAAAAGCGTTTTTTATACATTTAGACGATAATCAGTACAAAAGTACAGATAGTTTTGTTTATTAATGCAAAATTGTCAATTTCGCAATATCATTAACCAAACATCAAAAACCTATCCATGAAAAAAATTCTTCTCAGTTTTTTCATTTTATTCATCAACATTCAAGCGTTTTCTCAGGTAACTTTTCCTCGCAACGGAGTGTATGATGAGCGTCCGGCTCAGTATGCTTTTAAAAATGCAACCATTGTTGTAGATGCACAAACCGTACTTGACAACGCCATGATTTACATCAAAAACGGCATTATCGAGTCGGTTGGCAAAGATTTAAAAATACCAAGCGGAACAGTAGTTTATGACCTGAAAGGTAAAAGAATTTACCCGGGTCTGATTGACATTTACTCAGACTACGGCATGCCTGAAATTACCCGCCCGCAAGGTGGCCGGGGATTTGGCGGCCCGTCTCAGATGGAAAGCAACAAAAAAGGCGCTTATGATTGGAACCAGGCCGTAAAGCCTGAAATTGACGCGGCAAAAGAATTTAAAGCCAACACTGCAAAAGCCGAAGAACTGAGAAAAATAGGTTTTAGTGTGGCAGGTGTACATATTGCCGACGGTATTGTGAGAGGAACAGGCGCTTTGGTGTCTTTGGGTAATGGTAAAGAAAATGAGTTGCTGATAAAAGAAAAAACCTCGGCACATTATTCACTAAACAAGGGTACTTCTACCCAGACCTACCCAGTATCAATGATGGGTTCGGTAGCTTTACTTCGCCAGACTTACTACGATGCCGACTGGTATAAAAAAGGCGGGGTTAAAGAAGAAAGAAACCTTTCTCTTGAAGCGTTTAATGCGCAGCAAGACCTGCCTCAAATTTATGAAGCCAATGATAAACTGGGTATTCTGAGAGGTAATAAAATAGGTAAAGAATTTAATATTCAATACATTTTTAAAGGTAACGGAGATGAATATCAACGCATTGATGAAATCAAGGCTACCAACAGTTCATTAATATTGCCTTTGAATTTCCCGTCTGCATTTGACGTTGAAGACCCATTTGATGCGGCTCAGGTGTCGTTATCAGAAATGAAACACTGGGAAATGGCCCCTGCCAACCCTGCTGCAGTAGCTAACGCGGGTATCAGTTTCGCATTCACTACCAATGCTTTAAGAAGCAAAGCCGAGTTCTGGGCTAATCTGAGAAAAGCCATTGAAAATGGCTTGCCAGAGAGCAAAGCTCTTGAGGCCCTTACCACTACCCCTGCAAAATTACTGAAAGTTGATAATCAGCTGGGTAGTCTTAAAAAAGGCATGATGGCCAACTTCATTATAACCTCAGACAACCTGTTCAGTAAAGACAACGTAATTTATGAAAACTGGATTCAGGGTAAAAGATATATTATCACTGAAGCAGATGTGACCGATGTAAGAGGTACTTATGATTTATCCGTAGGTGATAAAACAGGCCTGAAACTAAACATTACCGGTAAAATAGATAAACCTGAATATCAGATTATAGTAAGCGACAGCATTAAGCTGGCTACTAAAGTTACGCGCTTCTCTGACCTCTTTACTATTACAACCAAGCTGGACAAAAAAGATGCAGGCGATACACGATTAAGTGGCTATTATGATGGCAAAAACCTGAAAGGCGATGCCGTGCTGCCAGATGGCAAACAAGTAAAATGGGCTGCCTTGTTTAAAGAAACCAGCAAAGAAACTACAAAGAAAGACACCACAAAAGCCAAGACACCTGTTTTGGGTAAAGTGTTGTTTCCGTTCACGGCTTATGGCAGTGAAACAAAGCCTCAGCAAGAAACCATGCTGATAAAAAATGCAACGGTTTGGACCAATGAGAAAGAAGGAATTGTACAAAATACAGATGTATTGCTACAAAATGGCAAAATTGCCAAGATAGGTAAAAACTTATCAGCCCCGGCAGGTGCCAAAACCATAGACGGCACAGGCAAACACCTTACCAACGGAATCTTTGATGAGCACTCACACATTGCCTTGTTCTCAATCAATGAGGTACAAACGGTATCGGCAGAGGTTCGTCAGGAAGACGCATTAAACTCTGAAGACGTAAACATTTACCGCCAACTGGCAGGTGGCGTTACGTCATCTCAATTACTGCATGGTTCGGCCGACTGTATCGGTGGTCAATCGGCATTGATTAAATTGAAATGGGGCGAAAACCCTGATAATCTTTTAATTAAGGGTGCCGATGGTTTTATCAAATTTGCATTGGGCGAAAACGTAAAACAAGGCAACAGTGCACAGGCAACGAGCCGTTTCCCGGCTACACGTATGGGTGTTGAACAAGTGTATATGGATGCTTTCCAGAGAGCGCAGGAATACGAAAGAGCCTGGAAAAATTACACAGTGCTGGCCAATAAAACCGGTGTAACCCCTCCTAAAAGAGACCTTGAGCTTGATGCATTGGTAGAAATCCTGAACAACAAACGCTTCATTACCTGCCACTCTTATGTGCAGTCAGAGATTAACATGATGATGAAAGTGGCCGAGTATTTCAATTTCAGAATGAATACCTTCACCCATATTCTGGAAGGCTACAAAGTTGCCGACAAAATGAAAACCCACGGTGTGGCTGCTTCAACATTTGCTGACTGGTGGGCTTATAAAATGGAAGTAAAAGAGGCTATTCCTTACAATGCAGCTATTATGACCAAAATGGGTGTATTAACCGCTATCAACTCTGATGACGCCGAGATGGCTCGCAGATTGAATCAGGAAGCTGCCAAAACTGTGTTATATGGTGGTATTTCGGAAGAAGAAGCCTGGAAAATGGTAACATTGAACCCGGCAAAAATGCTACACCTTGATAACCGCTTGGGAAGTATAAAAACGGGTAAAGATGCAGACGTAGTACTCTGGAACAACAATCCACTTTCTATATATGCGCGACCTGAAAAAACAATCATTGACGGTGCCGTTTATTTTGATGTAGAAAAAGATGAGCAAATGCGTCAGTCAGTAGCGAAAGAACGTAACCGTTTAATGTTGAAAATGTTAGCTGAAAAATCGACAGGTGCACCCATGCAAAGACCTGCGCCAAGACGCAACCTTGAAGTACATTGCGATACTATCATGGAAATGGGCGTAACCGAAAACCGTACCGATGAACACGACCACGAAGCCGAAGCAAGATTTTTCAACAACAAAGACTGATACATTAATTAATAGCGTTCCATTAAAATAAGATTTTCAAAATGAAAAAATATATAATAATTATTGGTTTATCATTGCTTGGGTTGTGCAGCAAAGCGCAGAATCAGGCGCCTGCTTCACCACAAACCAAGCCGATTGCACTGGTGGGCGGAACCATTCACGTGGGCGACGGCAGAATTATCCAGAATGGCACCGTGGTGTTCGACAAAGGTATTATTACCGCCATTGGTGATGCATCTACCAACTTCAATAAAAACACCACTGAGGTAATTAATGTTAGCGGCAAAGCCGTTTACCCGGGCATTATCGCTCCGTCGGCATTAGCGGGTCTTGTTGAAATCGCCTCGGTAAGAGCCACACTTGATCAACGCGAAACAGGTGATTTAAACCCACACGTTAGAGCTTTGATTGCTCATAATACTGATTCAGAGGTAATACCAACTTTCAGAGGGAATGGTATCTTAATTGGGCAAAGCACACCTGAAGGTGGCATTGTTTCAGGCACATCGGCCATTATGGAATATGACGGATGGAACTGGGAAGATGCAGCCTTGAAAAAGGATGACGGTATCTGGCTAAACTACCCCGCCCTGGTAACGCGTCAGTTCAGCTTTGAAGAAATGAAGTTTGCTATCAAGAAAAACGACAAATACATTCAGCAAAAAGCTGAATTGGAGCAACTTTTCTCTGAAGCCTTGGCTTATTCTGAAATCAGTAATCCAAATCCAAAAAATGCGCCGCTTGAAGCCATGAAAGGATTATACGATGGCTCGAAGCAATTGTTTATCCGGGTTGAATACGGAAAAGAAATTGTTGAGGCAGTAAAACTGGCTCAGAAATACAAAATCAGAAAAATTGTAATTGTTGGCGGAGAAGAGGCGGAATTGGCAATTGATTTTCTGAAAGAAAACAATATACCTGTAATTGTAAACGGTACTCACCGCTTACCTAATACCGTTGATGAGGATGTATGGAATCCGTATAAATTACCAGGCACATTAATGAAGGGCGGCGTAACGGTAGGTATGTACTATACACCTGAATTCTGGCGAACCAGAAATCTGCCTTTTGCAGCCGGGACTGCTGCTGCTTATGGTATGTCGCCGGAAGATGCCCTGAAAATGATAACACTCAATAATGCTAAAATTCTGGGAATCGATAAACAGGTCGGTTCGCTGGAAGTTGGTAAACACGCTACCATTGTGGTATCGGCCGGAGATATTCTGGATATGCGCACAAGCAAAGTGGAGCAGGCATTTATAAGAGGTAAAAAGATTGACCTTGACGACAAACAAAAAAGATTATATAAGAAATACGTAGGCAAATACGGTATTTCTGAGAAATAATTCTGGTAAAATTTACGAAAAGGATTGCGAAGAAATTTGCAATCCTTTTTTGTTTTCAGCAGGTAAATGATAACTTTGATACAATCTATTTAACCTATAATTTTTCCTTTATCCTGCTATTAACCTATGAAACTTCTATTTAAATCTGTAATTGCCTTGGCTGTAAGCCTATTGTTATTTAACGCTTGCTCGCCGGGCGATAAACAAAATGCGTTTAATCCTAAATTTAAACTTATTTCTGCTGAAAAAATCACTTTCAATTCTTTTGTAGATTGCAACATGGCCGAAGTCTGGGTGGGTGACACTTTCAGGATTTTCCCTGGCAAATATGGTGAAGACCCGCTTTGGGGTGATGCCCGTGACCTGAAATATGCCGACGGCAAAAATGCCGATGAGGCATTTAAAAGCAAGGCTGATAATTTTCACCAACCCATAATGCCTGCCAATGCTGCAATCGGGCAAGAAGGCCTGCATGGGGCCGTATGGTTTGAGACCGTTTATCAATCACCGAAAGATGCCAGCGGTAAGACGCTGTATGCCGTGTACCATAACGAAAACTATCCTCAAACCTTGCCTTATGACGAAAGAACAGGACAGGGATACAAAAATAATAAAAAATGGCCTCAGGGTCTTACTGGCGAGACCAGTCCGGCTGCCGTTTGCCGGATAGGCATTATGAAGTCGGTTGACGGAGGAAAAAGCTGGAACAACAAAGGCATTTTTATTGAAGACCTCAACCCTCGCATGATTATGAAGCCTCATAACAGGTCAAATACATTTGCGGGTGGTGTAGGAGACCCTTCAGCCGTTGCCAGTGGCGACTACCTGTATTTATTTTATGGCGAATACGGCTACCCGGGTGTATACAACGAAACCAGCTACGACCCAAAAACTGAATGGGCAGGGCAATGTATCAGCGTAGCCCGCATTGCAATTGCCGATTTAGATAGCCCGGTTGGAAAAGCAAAAAGATGGGATGGGCAAGGCTTTAACGCCCCGCATAATGGCGTTGGCAAACCAGTGGCCGCTTTACAAATACCAATGGCTCAGGGCGGTGGCCCGGCGTCAGCACCATCAACAGGCTTTCATTGGGGGCCATCTGTCAGCTGGAATACCTACCTTAATTGCTGGGTAATGATGATGGCAAAAACAGAAGAAAAATCATGGAAAGGCGATAAAGTGTATATTTCATTCAATAAGAATCCAGATTTGGGCAGTGCCTTAAATTCACAGGAATGGACAAAACCACAGCTGGTTTTCGAAAAACCAGGGTATATTTTATGGTATCCGTCATTACAGCCATTAAATACACCTGAGGATATTGAAGCACGTAATACCTGTCTGAAGCTGGGCAAAAAAGCACGTTTTTTTGTAAAACGCATCAAACCCGGAGACGACTCCTACGCATCAGAACATTTGATTGAGTTTGAAAAGTAATGCGACGGTATCACAGATTTCAATGGATACTTTATGTATAAGCTTAAATATTGAACTTCGTGATACCCGGCTATTTCTTAAATACCACCCATACAGCCAGAAATATAAGACCGAAACCAACCAGATAATTCCACTTTAAGGGTTCTTTTAAATAAAGAACCGCAAAAACCACAAAAACACAAAGGGTGATGGCCTCCTGAATTGTCTTTAACTGAAAGGCATTAAACTGCCCATAACCTAATCTGTTGGCTGGCACCATAAACAGATACTCAAAAAAGGCTATGCCCCAGCTAATAGCAATGGCTTTCCAGATAGGCATATTCGGTGTTTTTAAATGACCATACCAGGCAAATGTCATAAAGGTATTTGATACGATAAGCAACAAAATTGTACGCATGATAAAAATTTAGTTCGTTTGTGATTTATAATTATTATTAATTTTGCAGTGGGCAAAATCAATAGATTTTATCTGGTAAAGGCAGCAAAAATATTGCTAAAACCCAACAAAACTTTAAAAGTTAAAGCAATTAGGCAAATTTTAATTTTAGAGCGTTCAAAAAGCCTTGCCAGCTTTACGTTTAATTAAAAAAGTGTAAACAGAAAATAAATGAAAATAGGGATAATTGGTCTGGGAGATATGGGGAAAATGTTTGGCCGGATTTGGGCCAAAGCTGGTTTTCAGGTGTACGGGTGCGACCTCCCACAAAACATTGAAGCACTAAAAGCAGAACTGGAGCCTGATGGAATTGAGGTGCTAAAAGACGGAACGGCGGTATCAAGACTATGTGATTTTATTTTATATTCTGTTGAAGCCGAAAACATCGAAAAGGTGGTGGCGCAGTGCGGTGCAGCTACAAAATTTGGCGCCATTGTGGCCGGCCAAACGTCAGTAAAAACACCTGAAATTGCATCTTTTGAAAAACACTTACCCAAAGATACCCAGATAGTTACCTGCCATGCCTTATATGGCCCGAGTGTTAATCCGGAAAACCAGACGCTGGTAGTGATTAACCACAGGGCAAGTAAACAGGCTTTTGATGAATCTTTGCATATTTTTAATAAAATTGGATCGATAATTCATGAACTGGCCGATTACCATGAACATGACAAAATGATGGCCGATATCCAGGCCATTACCCATGTTGGCTTTGAAAGCATAGGCACTGCCTGTATGCACAGGAGGGTGTATCCGTGGGAGAACCCGCTGCATCCTAACGGGCTTGACAACGTCAAATTTCTGATGACACTCCGTATTTACAGCTATAAGTTTCATGTGTATTCGGGTCTGGCAATGTTGAATCCTTATGCCAAAAAAGACGTGCGCAAATATGCCAGTTGCGAAATGGATTTGTTTGAAATGATGATTGAGGAAGACGAGAAGAAATTCCGTAAACGGATTTATGCTGCCCGCGATCATGTTTTTAAAGACAAAGACGAAACACTGATGCTGGACGACAAAATCATGAGCGAATTTAGCCTGAGCCAGGATACAGGCCACAAACCTAATTCGCACCTGAGTTTGCTGGCAATGGTAGATACCTGGCATAAACTGGGTACAAACCCATACAAGAATCTGGTATGCCAGACCCCCCCATTCAAGCTGCGGGTAGGCATGGCCGAATACCTCTTTATGAATGAAGATCTACTGGAAGAAACCATAAAAACTGCTTTGTTTGATAAGAGCATCAGAGGAGAAGACCTGGCGTTTCATACAGCCGTGCATGAATGGGCCAATATAGTGGAAATGGGCGATAAAGAAAGTTACAAAAAACACTTTGAAGCCACAAAAGAGTATCTTGCACCAAGACTGGAAGAAGGTCGATACAAAAGTGGTTTACTTATCAACAAACTGCGAAGCATTTAAAAAGACACCTTGCAATGGTAAAAACCGATTTATCAAAATATAACAACGATTGGTATAAAAATTCTGATTTTACCAGAGGTTTCCTGACAACATTATTGTGGTTCATCTGTAATCGAATTTTCATTAATTCTTATCTGCCATTACCTGGTTTTATAAAAATAAGGATTCTGAGAGCTTTTGGAGCCAAACTGGGCAAAGGCATTACAATTAAACCAATGGTTAACATTAAAGCACCCTGGAACCTGGAAATTGGAGATTACGTATGGATTGGCGAAAATGTATGGATTGATAACTTAGCTAAAGTAAAAATCGGAAATAATGTCTGCCTTTCGCAAGGCGCATTGCTGCTTTCCGGTAATCATAATTACAAAAAAGAAAGCTTTGACCTGATTATTAAAGATATCATTCTCGAAGACGGTGTCTGGATTGGCGCCAGAGCGGTAGTTTGCACGGGTGTTAGGTGTGCGTCTCATTCGGTTTTGGCTGTTAATTCTGTAGCTAACCGAAATCTGGAAGCCTATGGTATATACCAGGGTAATCCGGCTGTTCTTGTTCGTCAGAGAACTGCAGCCACAGAATAAAATTATTGAAAAAGAAATAAACATTTTTCTTTTTACCCAAAAAAAAGTGTTTATTTTGTAATTAAAGATGCCTCTGAAGTATTTTTTAATCTTAAAAAATATATAATGTTTCCAACATTTGAATCGCTGATACCTGATAAGAATATTCAAGTTTTAATTTCTGCACTTATCGCACTTTTCATTAATCTGCGTTCAATACCTGTCATTATAAATATCAGTGGCTTGCGCGGTTTGATGGATAATCCTGTAAAAAGGAGTTCACATAGCGCGCCAACCCCTACTTTTGGTGGAGTTGCTATTTTTGCCGGTATCCTGATTGGTTACATGCTCTGGAATTTTGGAGACGAAGGTATCTTACTTCATAAAGTTTTTGCCGGTATTACCATTCTTTTCTTTCTTGGAATAAAAGACGATTTATACGCATTGTCACCAACCAAAAAGCTGGGTATTCAGATTATTGCCTCGGCCATAGTAGTGGTGGGATGCGACCTCCGAATTTCTGACCTTTTCGGCATTTTTGGCATTGGCCAGATACCCTACCTGTTAAGCATAGGATTAACCATTTTCATTTTTGTTGCCATGATTAATGCTTTCAACCTAATTGATGGTATTGATGGATTGGCAGGCGGAATTGGAATGATAGCCGGTGGAGGTTTTGGTCTGTGGTTTTTAATTAACCACCATTATTCTCTGGCTTGTCTGGCCTTATGTCTTTCGGGTTCATTGTTGGGTTTCTTAAGATTCAACTTCTCGCAAAGCAGTAAAATATTCATGGGTGATACCGGCTCGCTGATAGTGGGCTATATCATTACGGTACTGGCGGTTAAGTTTATTCATTTCAATGTCATGCATCAGTGGGACCCCACCAGTGCTTTTGTCAGTGCGCCCATCATCGCGGTAGTTATACTTGTGGTACCAATTTTTGATACCATACGCGTATTCTCGGTTCGTATTTTAAGAGGCAAATCTCCTTTTAAGGCAGATCGCATGCACATGCATCATTTATTGATAGACAACAACCTTTCGCACATGCAGGCGTCTTTTATACTCTATGCGGTTACAATTGTGTTAACGGTGCTTACC
The DNA here is from genome assembly GCF_024138715.1 of Emticicia sp. 21SJ11W-3. GTDB lineage: Bacteria > Bacteroidota > Bacteroidia > Cytophagales > Spirosomataceae > Emticicia > Emticicia fluvialis. The sequence goes on along the minus strand of NZ_CP092074.1, from coordinate 2,232,681 downwards.
TACTCGGCAAGGGTATATTTTAGTAATACCGAACTTTGTTTCTTTATTATGTTTTTGTTGGTATGCTATTTCTTTACTGCCAATTGGCTTGAAGTTAGAAGACTAAGAGCTTTACAAGCCAAAAAACAAAAAGAAAATACGGTGGAAGCTAACCTGGTTGAGAAACCTAACGGTAGCGATACAGACCCGAAACCAGCCGGTGGAAAAATTGCAGGAAAAGAAAAACTGGAGTTACGCGAAATCAGCGCAAACTAATCTATTTTGAAGGTTGGTTCAAAAAACTTACGACATATATTTCAGCATTATAACAGAACCCCGAAACTTTTATAAGAAATGGTTTCGGGGTTCTTTTTTTGAATTGCCTCCAAAACACAAGAAGCAAATAATCATTGTCAATCCGTTGCCATCAAAAAAAGCTCCTTCCTGTGAAAGAGCTTTTTTTGATGGTATAAATGAGCGCAAATTTTACTCCCACTCAATAGTAGCTGGTGGTTTAGAGCTGATGTCATACACCACTCTGTTTACCCCTTTTACCCTGTTAATAATTTCATTTGAAACATCTGCCAAAAACTCATAAGGCAAATGAGCCCAGTCGGCTGTCATACCATCAACGCTGGTTACGGCACGAAGCGCTACCACCTTTTCGTATGTTCTTTCATCGCCCATTACACCTACACTTTGTATAGGCAACAAAATGGCTCCGGCCTGCCAAACTTTATCGTAAAGGCCAGTGTCTTTCAGGGCATTTATAAAAATGGCATCTACCTCCTGTAAAATATCTACTTTTTCGGGAGTGATATCGCCAAGAATACGTATGGCCAAACCAGGACCCGGGAAAGGATGGCGACCAATAATGTTATCAGGTACATTTAAAGATTTGCCTACTTCGCGCACGCCATCTTTAAACAAAAGCCGAAGCGGTTCTACCACTTGCAGCTTCATGAAGTCGGGCAATCCACCAACATTATGATGAGACTTGATGGTAACAGAAGGCCCTTTTACCGATACAGACTCGATAACATCGGGGTAGATGGTTCCCTGTCCAAGCCATTTAGCTCCTTCAATTTTATGAGACTCGGCATCAAACACATCTATAAAGGTTTTACCAATGGCTTTTCGTTTTGCTTCCGGGTCTGTTAAACCTTCCAGTGCTTTGTAAAACTGCTCTCTGGCATCAACCCCTATTACGTTTAGGCCAAGACCTTTATAGGATTCAAGTACTTCTTCAAACTCGTTTTTACGAAGCAGGCCGTTATCAACAAAAATACAGTATAGATTTTTGCCAATGGCATGATGTATCAGTGTGGCTGCAACCGATGAGTCAACACCACCCGAAAGACCCATAATGACTTTGTCATCACCCAACTTTTCTTTTAATTCTCTGATTGCAGCTTCGGCGAAAGAATCGGGTGTCCAACTTTGAGAACACTGGCAGATATCTACCACAAAATTCTTAAGTATGGTTTTACCCTGAAGGGTATGGGTAACCTCGGGGTGAAACTGTATACCATAGCGAGGCTGGTCATGCATTTTGAAAGCAGCTACCTTTACGGTATCTGTTGAGGCAATAATATCTGCCCCGGCAGGAGGTGCGGCAATGGTATCGCTGTGTGACATCCATACCTGTGTGTTATCTGCCACATCCTTAAAAAGGGCATAGCGGTTATCCAGATTATTAAGGATGGTTCGGCCATATTCTCTGATGGAAGACGGAAGTACTTCACCTCCACCTGTCTGTGCCATCATTTGCGCACCGTAGCAAATACCCAGTACTGGTACATGAGAGGGGAAATCCTGCCAGTTAACAATGGGGGCATCTTCTTCACGCACTGAGCAGGGGCTTCCGGAAAGGATAATTCCCTTAATATCAGAAGTAATGGCTGGAATTTTATTGAAAGGGTGTATCTCACAATACACATTAAGTTCTCTAACTCTTCGGGCAATAAGTTGAGTAAATTGCGAGCCGAAATCAAGAATAAGAATTTGTTCTGTCATGATAGGTTTCTAAAATGCAAAATTAGCAGATTTAGTATGCCTGTGCAATTAAGTTTATAAAAAAGTATTAATTTGATACTGCAAAAGTGCTGTATCAGTTAAATTATTTGTAATTACGCACAAAAAGTATTGCCAGTATGCAATAATCAGCCAATTAAGCACCCAAATGAATCATAAATTGGAAGTTTAAAAAGTGCTGAAATTATACCTGGTAGCAATTTACCATTCAATAGTTGGCAGGCCTTTGCTTACCAGATAATTATTGGCCTGGCTGAAATGCCTGGTACCAAACCACCCGCCAAAATTGGCCGACATGGGTGACGGGTGTTTTGCGCGTAGAACAAAGTGTTTTTTGTCATTAATTATTTTGCCTTTTTCCTGTGCGTATTTTCCCCAAAGCATAAAAACTATGCCGTCTTTTTCGTTGTTCAGGTGCCTGATAACCGCATCAGTAAAAACCTCCCAACCTTTGCCTTGATGTGAGCCTGCCGAGGCAGCTCTAACGGTTAGTGTTGCATTCAGAAGCAAAACCCCTTGTTTTGCCCAGCGTTCAAGGTTTCCACTTTTGGGAATAGGCTTGCCTAAATCGTCATGAATCTCTTTAAAAATATTGATGAGCGATGGTGGAGACGGGATACCATCATTGACAGAAAAGCACAAGCCATTTGCCTGCCCGGGGCCATGATACGGGTCTTGCCCCAGAATAACAACCCGGGTATCGTCAAAGCTGCATTTATCAAAAGCATTAAAAACCAACCTGCCGGGCGGATAACAAACCGCTGTTTTATATTCGTTGCGTACAAAATCACTGAGACTTTTAAAATAATCTTTTTCAAACTCATCCTGCAGCCGGATTTTCCAACTCTCGGCAATCCTTACATCCATATTTTTTGTTTTTTTAGGTGCGGAACAAAGATAAAAAAAATTGTTATGCCAATAGATAATGCTACCGTTTAGCAACTTTTTTCTAAAAAAACACACTCAAAAAATATTTATTTGTTAATTTACATATTAGATTCTCAAATTGCTAAAACTTTTAAACATCATTTTTGCAAAAATGATGTAGATGTCAGAAACTATGAACACGATTACGGCAACTACAGAGGGCATAGAAGTTAGTGTAAAAACGGAATTTCAACCGGACTATTCAAGCCCATTTCAATCGCATTTTGTATTCAGTTACAGAATAAGAATTGAAAATCACAGTAACAACACCATACAATTACAAAGAAGAAAGTGGCTGATATATGACTCTGTTGCACCGGTAAAAGAAGTAGAAGGCGAAGGGGTGGTAGGCCAAACCCCCATTCTGGAACCGGGTGAAAGTCATGAATACATTTCGGGCTGTAGCCTGAAATCATCCATAGGTAAGATGGTGGGCACTTTTATTATGGAGCGTCTTGTTGACGGCAACAAATTCAGTGTCCAGATTCCGGAGTTTAATCTGATAACGCCTTACAGACTAAACTAAGGTTATGCTTACCTGATTTTAAACTTTTGCATTGATTAAATCTGAACAAACAGTATATATGAAAGCACAGCTCAGGCTGTGCTTTTTTAATGAATTTTTCATTGAAAAAAACAGAAAAAAACTATTTACCTGTTTTTTTCTGACTTACTTTTGCACCAAAATTCCTATTTAACTTATTATATCTAATTCATAAATAATTATGCAGTACAGAATAGAAAAAGATACAATGGGCGAGGTGCAGGTGCCTGCTGACGTATATTGGGGTGCACAAACGCAACGCTCTATTGAAAACTTTAAAATTGCGCAGGATATCAATAAAATGCCGAAAGAAATCATCAAAGCTTTTGCTTACCTGAAACACGGAGCAGCCTTGACCAACTTTGATTTAGGTGTACTACCTAAAGAAAAAGCAGATTTGATAGGCACTGTTTGTCAGGAAATACTGGATGGTAAACTGGACGACCAGTTTCCGCTGGTAGTATGGCAGACTGGTTCTGGCACACAATCTAACATGAACTGCAACGAAGTAATTGCTTACCGCGGACACGTTCTGCAAGGTGGTGAATTGGGCGATAAAACCAAATTCCTTCACCCGAATGATGATGTAAATAAATCGCAGTCATCAAACGATACATTCCCGACTGCCATGCACATTGCAGCATATAAAATGCTGGTTGAAACGACCATTCCGGGTATAGAAAAACTACGTGATACACTGGCTGAGAAATCGGAAGCATTTAAAAATGTAGTTAAAATTGGCCGCACCCACTTTATGGATGCCACGCCTTTGACACTCGGACAAGAGTTTTCTGGTTATGTGTCTCAGCTGAATCATGGCTTGAAAGCCATCAAGAACACATTGGCGCACCTTTCAGAGCTGGCATTGGGTGGTACTGCTGTTGGCACAGGTATTAATACACCGCAAGGGTATTCAGAACTGGTAGCAAAACATATTGCCGGCCTTACGGGTATTCCGTTTGTAACAGCAGAAAATAAATTTGAGGCCCTGGCAGCGCATGATGCCATTGTTGAAGCACACGGTGCCTTGAAAACAGTAGCGGTTAGCCTGATGAAAATTGCTAATGACATCAGAATGTTATCGTCTGGCCCACGTTCAGGTATTGGTGAAATTTTCATACCAGACAACGAACCAGGTTCATCAATAATGCCGGGCAAAGTAAACCCAACCCAATGCGAAGCATTAACCATGATTGCCGCGCAGGTAATGGGTAACGACGTGGCCATTAACGTAGGTGGTTCAATGGGTCATTTTGAACTGAACGTTTTTAAACCGGTAATGATATACAACTTTCTGCATTCGGCACGTTTGCTTGGCGATGGTTGCGTGTCTTTCAATGATAAATGTGCCGTTGGTATTGAGCCCTTGAAAGAAAATATCAAAAAGCATGTTGATAATTCGTTGATGTTGGTTACTGCCCTTAACACCAAAATTGGTTATTATAAGGCAGCTGAAATTGCACAGACTGCACATAAAACAGGAAGCACTTTGAAAGAAACGGCTATCAGACTTGGATACCTGACAGCTGAAGAATTTGACGAATGGGTAAAACCTGAAGATATGGTGGGTAGTTTGAAATAGTACTCCAACCTCAATAAAAACCCTGCTTTCAACCAGTTTGGAAGCAGGGTTTAATTTTACCACGGCATACCGCTGAGTCAAACATGTATTACACAAAGTATTATTAAGCCAGTACCTCGTTCACCACTTTGCCTGCTACATCGGTTAATCTGAAATTTCTGCCCTGAAACGGAAACACCAGCTTTTCATGGTCAAAGCCCATCAGATGCAAAATAGTTGCCTGCAAATCATGTATATGGGTGCGGCCTTTAATACCGTAATATCCTATCTCGTCGGTTTCTCCGTGCGAATACCCTTTTTTCAAACCTGCACCAGCCATAAACATAGTAAAGGCATCCACGTGGTGGTCGCGGCCTTTAAATGGCGTATTGTTATCCCCTGCCCTGTTTTCCATCATGGGCGTTCTGCCAAATTCGCCCCCCCACACAATGAGGGTATCTTCCAGCAAACCTCGTTGTTTCAAGTCAAGTATCAAGGCTGATATTGGTTTGTCAACATATTCTACGTTTCTTCTTAAACCAATATCTACTCCACTGCCGGCATCCGTTCCGTGGTTATCCCACCGGCGGTCAAACAGCTGCACTACCCTTACGCCTTTCTCCAATAGTTTTCTGGCCAGCAGGCAGTTATTGGCAAAGCTGGCCTTGCCGGGTTCAGTACCATACATTTCATGTATATATGCCGGTTCGCCAGAGATATCCATTGTTCCCGGCACTTCGGCCTGCATTCTGTATGCTAACTCATATTGAGATATACGTGTCAGAATCTCGGGGTCGCCTACTTCCTGATATGTCAGTTCATTAATTTTATTGATGGTTTCAATAGATTTTTTTCTGAGTGTGCTATCAATATTACCCGGGTTGTTAATGTATAAAACCGGATCACCTTTCGACCGGCATTGTACACCCTGGTATACAGATGGCAAAAAGCCGTTGCCCCACAGATATTTGCCAGCACTTGGCTCAGAGCCAGACACCAACACCACATAACCCGGAAGATTCTGGTTTTCAGAACCAAGCCCATAGGTTATCCAAGACCCCATACTCGGCCGGCCGACTCTTGAAGCACCCGTATGCATAAACAACTGCGCAGGTGCATGGTTAAATTCGTCGGTATGCATAGCTTTCAGAAAGGTGAGGTCATCAGCCAGCTTTGGCAAATAGTTGAAGTAGTCTGAAAACCAGGCACCCGATTGCCCATATTGCTGAAAGGTTGACTGCGGTCCCAGCATTTTGGGTACCCCTTTAATAAAAGCAAATCGCTTACCTTCAAGCAGGGAAGGCGGACAAAGCTGTCCGTCAAGCCTTGCCAGTTCTGGCTTGTAATCGAACAATTCAAGCTGCGACGGCGCCCCCTCCATGTGCATAAAGATAATACGTTTGGCTTTGGGGCTGAAATGCGATGGTCTGACAGCCAGCGGGTTTTCGTTGAGTTGTGGCTTATCTGAAGAACCACCAAAGCAACCGCCCAGCAAAGAAGAAACAGCTAAACCGCCAAGGCCTGAAGTACATTGTTTCAGAAAATGGCGCCGGGTATTTAACTTGGCTTCTTCTAAAAAAGCCTCTTCTGTAATCGATATTCTTTTCATTTGGTCAAAAATTCATCCAGGTTCATCATGGCGTTGGCTGTCAGGGTTAAGGCTCCCAATTCTGCTTCACGGTCTTTTTTCTTTCTCAATTCAAGGAGCGCGTCCTGATACAATTGATACAACAAACGGGTTTTAGTATCGCCGGGGGCTTTCTGAAACAGATACTGATATCCCTGTTTCAGCTTTTCCTCTACCCTGGGGCTTTTAACTGCCTGCATTTTCAGGGCAATATTTTGTGCTGCCGCATAAAAAACGGTATCGTTTAAAGTGGTTAAGGCCTGTAATGGCGTATTGGTACGAATCCGGCGCGAGGTGCAGACATTGCGTTGAGGGCTGTCAAACGTAATCATAGACGGATATGGATTAGTGCGCCGCCAATAGGTATAAACTGCTCTTCTGAAAAGGTTGTCTTTGGGTTCTCGGCGCCAGCTTTCGTCAGTCGGGTTGGGTGGTTTTACACTTGGGCCATACATTTGCTTGTTTAGTAAGTTACTTACAAACAGCGCCTGGTCTTTTATTTGCTCTGACGACAACCTTACCCGTGGCCCGCGAGCCAGTAACAGATTGCGGGGGTCTTTTTCAAGCAAATCTTTATTCACCATTTCTGTTTGCCTGTAAGTTGCCGACATCACCATTAGTTTCAGTAATTTCTTTACGCTCCATTTATAATCATCTCTGAAACGCACAGCCAGCCAGTCGAGTAGTTCAGGATGCGAAGGTCTGGCACCCATAGTGCCGAAATCCTCCAGCGATTCCACAATTCCATTACCGAACAGTTGCTCCCAGAATCTGTTTGCCATCACTCTCGCCGTAAGCGGATTTTCATTGCTTACCAGCCATTGTGCAAAGCCCAGACGGTCTGCTTTAAGCCTCCCCAAATCAGGCAATGAGCCAGGTACATCAGGCTTAACCTGGTCGCCATGCACCATCCAGTTTCCTCTGACGAAAACATGGGTTTTACGTCTTCTGTTCGGAGCCATTTCCAATACAACAGGGGTAGCAATGCTTTCAATCATCACCAGCTTGTCAAGAGAATCGCTGAATGCCTTGCCAAATTTATTCTTCAAAGGGGCGCTATGTTGTAAGTCCATCCAGTCCAGATGTATCAGGTCTGTCCAGAAACTCCTGCCCTTTCTGTAAACCAGATACACATCATGTACACCTTTGGTTGGCTTTATTTTACCGCTAGTAGTGGTGTAATCTTTCCAGCGCGACCACCCGTCATTAACGGTTTCTTCACTGCATCTGGTTTCAACTTTGCTTATCAGTTCTCCTTCCGAGCTCCCGAGCCGCATTTCAATAAAAGCGTTTTCAGCACCGCTCTGGTATCGGTAGGTAACCTGGGTAATGCCTGTCAGATCTACATCTTCATAAACCGTATAAGCGCCCTCGGTGGTTTGCATAATGGTTTTCTGGTTATTCCATAGCTCAATGTGTCTGCTGGCGCTGTCAAAATCTTCGGCTTCAATTCTATATAAACCCATCCGGCGTAAATAATCCTGTTTTTGCCTATCAAGTGGAATTTTCGCTGAAATGGGTTCCGGGTTATGCTCAATGCTTTTCAGCCATGTAAGCAGTTTTTTCAGTTCTTTCTCTTTGGCAGGGTGGTAGGTTTTCAGCAGGGGTTTGTCGTTATAAAGGTCGCGGTCTTGTGTATTGTTAAAAAAAGCAAACGACTGATAAAAATCTTTCTGCCTGAAAGGGTCATAAGGGTGGCTATGGCATTGCACGCAGGCCATGGTAGTGCCTTGCCAGACTTCCCATGTAGTTGAAACCCTGTCGAGCAGAGCCATATTTCTGAACTCCTCATCGTTGGTGCCACCTTCATCATTAGCCATCGTGTTTCTATGAAAAGCCGTGGCTATCAGCCGGTTTTCAATTTCCCCGGCGCTGATGTCAGCTGATTGCGGCAATAAATCACCGGCCAGCTGATGAATCGTAAACTGATTGAAAGGCATATCAGCATTAAATGCCCTGATTACCCAGTCGCGGTACTGCCAGATGCTCCGGTCTAAATCTTTCTCATAACCTTTTGAATCTGCATAACGAGCCAGGTCCAGCCACATGGTTGCCCATCGCTCACCAAACTGGGGCGACATCAACAGTCGGTTCACCTGCTTTTCGTAGGCATTGGCACTTATATCATTAATAAAGGCCTGGGTTTCTTGCATGGTGGGCGGTAAACCAATTAAATCAAGGCTTAATCTGCGCAATAATGCCGTTTTATCTGCCTCCGGCGAATGCGTTAAACCCTCCTTTCTCAGCTTGTCTATAATAAAGTTATCTATTCCATTTACAATCCATGGGTCGTTAATATCTGGTGGCGCAATAGATTTATCCGGTTTTATATAAGCCCAGTGGTCCTCCCATTTTGCGCCTTCATTTATCCACCTTTCTATTTTACTTATTTCTTCATCGCTGAGAGGCTCGGCATCTAAAGGCATGCGCGCTTCTTTGTCATGCGTTTTAAGTCTTTTTACAAGTTCTGAGTTTTCGGCATCAAACGGAATAATAGCAAACCTGCCCGACTTGGCCTTTGCAAGTGCCTCGTCTCTGAAAAGCAGACTAAAACCCCCGCTTTTTTTTACGCCGCCATGACAAACTATACATTTCTTGTTAAAAACCGGACGGATATCTTCATTATAACTGATATGCCCACGGGTGGAATAAAAAACTGAGGCAGCTGCAATAATTGCAGCCCCGGCAAGACTTATCCAGGTTAATTTCTGAAAATTCATTATTAATTGGGGCATAAAAAACCTCTCTAATATCCTTAAAAAATAGTATGGATACAAGTTTTTTTATGAATATACTGTAGTGTAGCCAAAAACTACCATTATAAATGAGTTCCAAATTAAATAGTCTTGATTATATTTGAGTTTGGTACTAATTTCAGTTAAGATTATGGTTGATGAAGTAACTCTCAGAGAGATGGCGCTTTCTTTTGCCGATTCAGAAGAAAAGCCACATTTTGAAAAAACATCGTTCAGAATAAAAAAGAAAATCTTTGCTACGTATTCGGCAGCAGATAAACGCGCCTGCCTGAAACTGTCTGAAATTGACCAGTCGGTATTCAGCACACACCAGTCAGGAGGCATCTATCCTGTGCCGAATAAATGGGGTAAGCAGGGTTGGACACTCTTTGAAATTGAAAAACTGGAGCAAGAATTGATGCTGGATGCACTTGAAACCGCCTATAATGAAGTAACCAGGAAAAAAATAAAAACTAAACCCACCATGCCATGAGACTAATTGATTATCCGGCCATTATTAAACTTGCCTGGCAAAACTTTGATGATTCAAAGACCATAGATACCATTGAAGACATCAGCGCCAAGGTTTCAACCAACCATGTTTTCAGGGTAAGGTTTGATAACGACGACATCATCATTGCCAAACTTTCTTATTTTGGCACTTATGAGCATTTTAAAGAAGACCACCAGATTATTCACACCTTGCAGAATAACCTGCTGTATCCGTTTGAGAACGTTTTGGCGAAGTCGCTGGTGAAAGACAATGAAGTGTACACCTATCGTTATCAGGATGGCATAACCGATGCCTGGGTGGTGTTTTATAATCCTATCCGGAGTCTTCATCGTTTGCCTCGCCGACTGGAGGAAGGTCATATAAAAAAACTGGGAAGCGAGATTGCCAAATTTCATAAGGCTTGTGCCAGAGTAAGTACAGTTTTACCGCAGGCATCAAAAACGCTTCGCTCTGATATACAAGACCTGCTGAACATACTTGATACCGAGGTAGGCCAATTTGAACACCGCATGCACATTGGGTATCTACGTGAGCAATGTGAGATATTTCTGGAAAACCGCCAGAACCTGGTAGCAGGTGTTGTGGAAACCATGCCTGTTTTTATGGACTGGAACCTCGGTAACTTTTCTGTTACCAAAAATCTTGAATTATATTCAAGGTGGGACTACGACTGGTTCAGAATCAGTTACCGGGTAATGGATTTTTACTTTTTCAGCAGGGTAACATCAGACGTAGGCGACCGAACGGCTTTCAGCTATTTAATAGGGCCTTTAATGGAAGACCGCTTTATTTTGTTTCTTAAAGAATATCATAAGGTGTATCCGCTTACCGAAAACGCCGTGCTTTTTATGAAAGAAGCCTACCGTTTCTTTATTCTTAATTATGTAATAAAATATGGCCGATATTTCTTTCACCGTACTTATGCCACTAAATTGCAGCGAGAAGCCTACGAGATTTATTTACCATCTATAGATAAAGAATTTGATGCCGGTAAGATTCTGAAAGCACTCAATATTTAAAACCCGAAACTTTTATGCAGATACACGATTTCAAGACAGTAATAGATAATTATAAAGTAGTATTTTTTGATGCCTACGGAGTTTTAAAAAATTATAAAGGATTAATACCCGGCGTTGAAAATACGTTCAGATACCTGAAAGAAACGCAGAAAGAGTTTTATATTTTAACAAACGACGCCTCAAGAAAACCCCAGCAACTGGCAGACTCTTATCATTCATTAGGCATTAAAGACGTATTTATTAATAATATTATATCGTCGGGTATGTTGGCTATGGACTACCTGAAACAAAAGGTAAAAGGTGGTAAAGTTGTTTTTTTAGGCACTGATGATTCGGCTTATTATATAGAAACCCTGGGCTTAGAGGCCGTGCCCATTAGTGAACTGGACCTAAACAACCTGAATGATATTCAGGCGCTCGCATTTCTTGACGATGAGGGCTTTGATTGGAAAGATGACCTGAACAAGACCATCAACCTGCTGCGTAGGAAAAACATTCCGGTAATTGTGGCCAATACAGATGGCACTTATCCGGTATCAAAAAAGGAAATTGCCATAGCTATGGGCGGCCTGTCAAGAATGATTGAAGCCATTGTAGGCAAGCAGTTTGTAGGTTTCGGAAAGCCGGACTCCCAGATGTTTATTTTTGCCTATGAACACATCAAAAGTAAAAACATAGAAAAAAAAGATATTCTGATGGTAGGCGACACCCTGCATACTGATATTCTGGGAGGTAATAAGTTTGGCCTTGATACCGTGCTGGTATTAAGTGGCAACACGCAGGCTGAAGATGTAGAAGTGAATATTCAGAGCACCGGAATTATTCCTACTTATATATGTGAAGCGGCAATAGTAGAGTAAAATCAGAAAAGAAATGAGCCGTTTATACCTGTTTGCCTTATTAGTGTTTGCTTACCAGTATGGCTTTGCACAAAGAATAGAGACCAGGCCGATTTCAGACGAAACCCTGAAGCAGTTCAAGACCTCTGGCACTTTGCTTTTAAAAAAAATTGAATTTAAAGATAAAAACGGCATTAACTACGTAATTGCTGCCATGGAAGAAGCAGCCAAAGATGATTATAACTCCAGAACTTTGTGGATTGAGCATTATGTTAAAGGCACAACCAAAACGCTTAAGTTATTGAAAGAGGTAGTAGATTTTGAAAAAGACTGCCCGGTTGATAACCAGCTTGCCTTAATTGATGAAGCATTTGAAGTAACCGACCTGGATAAAAACGGCTATGCAGAAATTATGTTTATGTATAAAACCGGCTGCAAGGGCGACGTAAGTCCGTCAGGATTAAAACTCATTGTGCTGCAAAATGGTAAAAAGGCTGCCATCAGAGGTAAAACGTTAATTAAAGGCATTAAAAATACTGATGAAAAACAGCAGGATGCTGATTTTCTGGCATTGCCACAGGTAATAAGGCAGGACGCTGATAATTTATGGAACAGATTTAAAACTGAATATGAATAAAATGCCAAAAGGACACATCAGTTGGGAAGATTTTGAAAAAGTTGAACTACGTGCCGGTACCATCATTCAGGTTGATGATTTTCCGAAAGCCCGGAAACCGGCCTATAAATTATTGATTGATCTGGGGCCTGAAACGGGCATCAAACGCTCGTCTGCTCAGATAACTACTTTTTATACAAAAGAAGAGCTTATAGGCAAACAAGTGCTTTGCGTTACCAATTTCCCGCCCAGACAAATTGCCGATTTTATGTCGGAGGTTCTCACTACGGGCTTTATTCTGGGCGACGGCTCGGTCGTATTGGCCGAAGCGGAAAGGCAAGTACCGAATGGTAGCAGGCTGGCATAAATATTATTAAATTGTCTTGGAAGTATCAGTTATTATACGTACATTTGTATATAATTCTAATTATACGAATGAAACAAGCATTATCCAGACTTTTCAGTGTTATCATGGCCGTGGTTGTGTTGCTAAGCAGCACAGGGTTTGGCTTTGTTGAACATAGCTGTATAGTAAAGGGTAAGTCTGTTTCACTTCATAAAAATGGAGAATTTTGTTGTGCTGCCAAGAATGCCAAAACTACCTTGCCTGCCAACAAAGGTGCAATTGTTAAAAAATCAGCCTGTTGTACTGAAGAAGAAAAATACGAAAATGTTGAGTATTCTTCGTCTGTTTCTCAACTTGTAGCCAAGTTTACACAAAGTAGTATCGATTGGCTAAAAGCTACATTTACTGAGCTTTTCAAAACCATTATCGAAACTATCTTTGAAAGCCAGGAATCATCTCTGGCTCAGAGTTCCTCCCCCAATCCGCTCGTCGGGCGTGATATAGTTATTGCCCATCAATCTTTTATAATCTGATACAATTAAGTAATTAATTTTCCGCAAGTCTTTCACGATTTGTGGCTTTTGCGTTTATCCTTGTTTTAGGATAATATCCAATAATTAATTATTAATTTTATCATACTTATGCAATTACTCATTAAAAATATGGTTTGCAACCGCTGTGTGCGTGTTGTGCGTGAAGAGCTTGAGGCAATAGGCTTAAGTGTTTTAAAAGTTGAACTGGGCATGGTAACTATAAACCACACCGACGAGTTTTTTCAGTACAACCTTATTCGGCAAACCTTGCAAAAAGAAGGTTTTGAACTGATAGAAGACCACAAAACCACAATTGTGGAACGTATCAAGCATTTCATAATTAATGAAATCCACCATCATAAAGGCGAAAAAAACGTCTCTCAAAATTTTTCAGATTTTCTGGTCAAGAAAACCGGGTATGAGTACTCCTATCTGAGCAGTCTTTTCTCTGCAACTGAAAAAACTACAATAGAAAAATTCATTATTGCCCAAAAGATTGAGCGTACCAAAGCCTTACTTATGAACGGAGATGTAAGTCTGTCTGAAATTGCCTGGCAGCTAGATTACAGCAGTGTAGCGCACCTTTCCAATCAGTTTAAGCAGGTGGTGGGTGTTAGTCCTACAGTTTTTAAGTCCAGGAAAGAGAATACGCTTATACCTATTGATGCTGTCAAAAAACATGTAAGTCTGGCATAAAATTCTGTAATGCGGTAGTGCAGGCTACCCACTACTTTTGTATCATTAAAATATAAACCAATGACACAAACTTATGAAGTTACAGGCATGACCTGCGAGGCATGTGAATATAAAATACAACATGTATTAGGCAACGTGGACGGGGTGAAATCAGTTAAGCCAGACAAAACCAATAATACGGCTATTATTGAAATGGAAAAAAATATTCCATTAGCCCTATTCCAGGACGCATTGAAACCGTATCCCAAATACAACATTAATGACAAAGTTGCCTTCGCAGTATCACAGGCAAAGGCTTTTGAAGAAGCCAATCCAGGAAGCTGGCTGGCCACTTACAAACCATTGTTGCTAATTTTCGGATTCATTACTGGCATATCTGCCATCACGGCTTTTCATGCCAACATTTTTGAGCCGGCGCATTTCAGCCCGATGCATTTCATGAATCATTTTATGGCCGGCTTTTTTATTGTTTTCTCTTTCTTTAAGTTTTTAGACCTGAAAGGCTTTGCAGAAAGCTATGCCATGTATGACATACTGGCTATGAAAGCGCCTGCCTATGGCTACATATATCCTTTTATTGAGTTAGCTTTAGGTTTGGCTTACCTGATAAATTATCAACCTCAACTAACCAATATTGTAACCATTATAGTTATGAGTTTTAGTTCAATAGGAGTTATTTTGAGCGTATTAAACAAGAAAAAAATACGGTGTGCCTGCCTGGGAGCTGTTTTTAACCTACCTATGAGTACGGTTACAATAATTGAAGACTTGCTGATGGTAGGCATGGCAGTGGCCATGTTGCTGGCATTTTAAATTTAATCATTTATAAAGCACAGGGCTTTGTAAAACTTAAACCACATGAACAGCTTTAAAATTAATAGATTAATTCGTGTGTTCTTTTTATTGGCCGGGTCTTTAGGTACTGCCTTTAGCCAGAATGTTACCGGCACAGTGCTGGACAATTCAAATGCCAAAGAAGAAGCCATCATTGGCGCCACGGTGTACTGGCTGGGTACCAAAGTGGCTACCCAAACCGATATTGAAGGAAAATTCACAATTCCGCGCACCAAGTCTGGCAGGTTGATTATCAGTTTTGTTGGCTACAAGTCAGATACCCTTACCATTACCAATGAAACCGAGCTGAAAGTTTATCTGAAATCTGAGAATCAGCTACAGGAAGTAGTAGTAAAAAGCGGTTCAACTGCCATAGACAGAATGTCGCCGATACAGACTGAAATCATTACTTCTAAAGCTCTTGCCAAAGCCGCCTGCTGCAATCTGTCTGAGAGTTTTGAAACCAATGCTTCGGTTTCGGTAAGTTATACCGATGCAGTTACAGGTTCAAAGCAGATTCAGTTATTAGGATTAGCCGGTACTTACGTGCAAACCAACGCAGAAAACATACCTGCTATAAGGGGATTGGCAACTACTTTTGGCCTGAATTATATACCTGGCACATGGGTTCAGTCTATTGATGTAGGCAAAGGCGCAGGGTCTGTAGTAAGCGGCTATGAGTCTATGACTGGCCAGATAAATGTTGAGCTTCAAAAACCGGATTTAGCAGAAAAAGTATATTTGAATACCTATGTAAACAGCCTCGGACGCGGCGAGGTAAACCTGAATCTTGCTAAAATTCTGAAACCTAAAACAGGCAAACCAAAATGGTCTGTCGGCTTGTTAACGCATGGCTCTACTTTACAGACGAACATTGATAACAACCACGACAACTTTTATGATTTGCCCAAATATACGCAGGTGAATTTTATAAACCGATGGAAATACGAGTCAGATAAAATGATGGCGCAATTTGGTGTAAAGTTTCTACACGAAGACCGTCTGGGTGGGCAGATAACCAAAAACCCATTGGCGCTTGACAACACCATTTACAAATTTACCAATACCACCAACCGGGTTGAATTATTTTCAAAAACAGCCAAATTATACCAGAATAAGCCGTACCGGGGTCTGGGGTTAATTCTGAATGGCGTTATTCATGACTCAAGGTCTGAGTTTGGTTTCAGGCCTTACAACGGCAGGCAGAATTCAATGTATGGGAATCTGATTTATCAGGACATCATAGGCAATACCAACCACACCTACAAAACGGGTGTTAGTATCATTTACGACAATTACCATGAAACATTTGCTGATACCCTGCTGGCCCGTACGGAAGTAGTACCGGGGGCATTTTTTGAGTACACCTATAAATATCTCGACAAAATTACGGCAGTGGCTGGGGCAAGGGCCGATTTTCACAATTTGTATGGCACAATTTTCACACCTCGCCTGCATGTTTTGTATAACGTTAATCCTGACAATGCCATCAGGCTGTCGGCCGGTAAAGGATTCCGGACGCCTAACCCACTGGCAGAATATTTCGGCAATCTGGTAAGTTCAAGAACGGTAAAGTTCATAGATAAAATTAAACCTGAAATCAGCTGGAATTACGGATTGAGCTATACCCGGCATTTCGGAAAATCAAACCTCATTCTTGATTTGTATCATACCAATTTTGTAAACCAGCTGATTGCTGATACTGAACATCCGCAATTTTTGTATTTTTACAACTCAGATGGCAGCATAAACAGCAAACAGAACTATGCCAACTCGGCACAGATTGAATTAAATCTGGTTCCCATTAGCAGACTAGAATTTAAAATAGCATATAGGTACACCGATGTTTATCAAACCCTGGGTAAGCCTTATAACCAGGCAGTTACGGTGAGAAAAATGTTTATACCGCGCGATAGAGTTTTGTTCAATGTAGGTTATGCCCTACCCTATGATAAATGGAAATGGGACTTTACCCTGCAATATAACGGTACAAGGCGTGTACCGAACCTTTCGCCAAGTTATCAGCATACCAGTTATGAAACCATGCCTATTCAATATGCGCCTGCATTTATTAACATCAATGCTCAGATAAGCAGGTCGTTTCGTAGATGGGATTTATATTTGGGCGGAGAAAACCTGAATAACTTTACACAAAAAGACCCGATTGTAACCCCGGATACCCCATTTGGTTCAAGATTTGATGCCGGAAGCGCCTGGGGGCCGGTAGTTGGAAGAATGATCTATTTTGGCACCAGATATAAATTAGGGGGCCGGATTTAAGTAAATGGGTTTTTATACGTTCGGCAGTCAATTGAACGTTTAAATGAAAAGAACAATAGACTTATGAACAAAATTTATAAGGTATTTTTATTCTCGTTTTCAGTATTTCTGGTTTCGTGTAAAGATAAAGAAGAAGTACCAACCGAAAGTATTGATTTTCCTGCTGCGTATGTGGTAAACGGAGGTAGTAATACCATTTCAATAATTGACCTGAACGAACGTAAAGTAAAGAAATTAATTCAGCTCACAGACCTGGGGCGTTTTCCGCACCATATTGAGTTATCGCCCGACGGCAAAAAGCTGTCAGTTGCCCTACCGGAATTTGATTTTACATTAAGCCATGATCAGTTGCACAATGCAACCAATTTAAAAGGTGGAATAGCTATTATTGATGCCGATAATGGCAAAAGTCTGTTAAAAATGCAGCTTGACCGCGTAAATTTCAATGCTGTTTTTACGCACGATAATACAGAGATATGGACGGCCTCTACCAATCATGCCGGAGAAATGCACGTGTTTGACACAGCCACTGGTGTACTTAAAGACGAGATTTTTCTGGGAGCCGACCCAACAGAAGTGGTTTTTTCGAAAGATGGCCGTTACGCGTTTGTGGCGCTAGGCGAAAGTAGTTTTATTCTGGCAGTGAATGTAAAGCTGAAAAAAGTAGAGAAATACATTAAGGTAGACCAGTTTCCAACGAATGTTTGGCTGGCCGATGACGGATATATTTATGTTGAAAACAAAAACCTGCTGACTATTAATGTAGTAGACCCCGCCACCATGAATGCCACCGAATCAATAGATTTAGATTTTAAACCCGGGCAGGTGGCTTATCATAAAGGATTAAACGAATTATGGGTTTGCCAGGCAGGCCAGAAAAAAATAGCCTATTTTGAAAGAAAGAATAACAAGTGGGTGCTGAAATCAACTATTGTTACGGGTGATGATGCCCATGCTGTTAAGTTTTCTAAAGATGAAAAGATTGCATATGTGGCCAATCAGCGCGGCAATACGGTGTCTGTCATTAATACTGCCACACACGAAAAAATAATGGATATACCTGTCGGGTTGAACCCAAACGGAATTGTTTTAAGAGAATAATAGTTTTATAACTAAACAATTAATTTACCAACATGAAAAATTTATTGTTCATTGTCTTCTTTGGCGTTGTTTTTAACGGTTTTGCCAAGTTAGACCCACCCAAAACCGCTGAAGTAAAAATTAAAACTTCTGCTATATGCGGTATGTGCAAAAAACGCATTGAACGCGACCTGGGCCTAACCAAAGGAATTGTAGGCTCGAACCTTAATCTGGATAATAAAGTAGTAACTGTTACTTATAACCCCAAGAAAACCAGCCCCGAGAAAATTAAGGGAGCTATTTCTAAAATTGGTTATGATGCAGATGAGGTAGTTGCAGACCAGAAGTCACATGATGCACTTCCATCTTGCTGTCAGAAAACAGCGGCTGCGCATAAAGATTAAGTGGCAGAGGGCATTGGGCTTTGTGCAGCGAGTTACCAAGCTATATATCCCGACTTTAGTCGGGTTCACTAAACAAAATGTTCCTTTGTTTTGATAGCCGGTGACCGGGGTGGTGCACCACTTTATTCATGGATTTCTCTTAGGAAGAGTAACATATCGAATGCCAATAAAAAAGGAGGTGATAACACCTCCTTTTCCGTTATAGTTAACCAGAAAACTTCAATTAAGCATTTTCTTTCAGTACTTTCTCAACTAATTCTGCTGCTTCTTTTAACAAGATAGCTGAGTAAACTTCCAGCCCTGACTCATTAATAATGGCAGCGCCTTCAGCAGCGTTGGTTCCTTGCAAACGAACAATAATAGGTACTGGAATTTTGCCGATAGCTTTGTAGGCCTCAACAACACCGGTAGCTACACGGTCGCAACGAACAATACCACCAAAAATATTAATCAGAATCGCCTTCACGTTCGGGTCTTTCAGAATGATTCTGAAACCGGCCTCAACCGTTTTGGCATTGGCTCCACCACCTACGTCAAGGAAATTGGCAGGCTCACCACCAGATAATTTGATGATGTCCATAGTGGCCATAGCCAGACCGGCACCATTTACCATACAACCTACGTTACCATCTAGTTTTACATAGTTAAGGTCGTTGTCGGCAGCTTCAACTTCTAATGGGTCTTCTTCTGCTTTATCACGCATTTCAGCTAAATCTTTATGACGATATAAAGCGTTATCGTCCAGATTTACTTTTGCATCAACAGCCAATATTTTGTTATCAGATGTTTTTAAAACAGGGTTGATTTCAAACATGGCTGAGTCAGACTCCACATAGGCTTTGTAAAGTGAACCCACAAATTTAACCATCTCTTTGTTGGCTTCACCTGTCAAACCCAGTTTGTCGGCTATTTTACGAGCCTGAAAAGCCTGCAAACCAACACGAGGGTCAATCCACTCTTTAAAAATTTTCTCAGGCGTATGTTCAGCTACTTCTTCAATGTCCATACCACCTTCAGTTGAGGCCATAATAACATTACAACCTTTGGCCCGGTCTAACAAAATACCCATATAGTATTCTTTAGGCTCACTGTCGCCCGGATAATATGCATCTTCAGCAACTAAAACTTTGTTAACTGTTTTACCTTCGGCACCTGTCTGTAGTGTAACCAGGACATTCCCCAGAAGGTTGGTAGAAATACGCTCCACATCTTCGGCAGACTTTGCTAATTGTACACCACGCTGTTCGGTACCGACGATATTACCTTTCCCACGTCCACCCGCATGTATTTGTGATTTTACTACCGCAAACTTAGAATTTGTCATTTCAGCTATCTGCTTGTAAGCTTCTACAGCCTGCTCCGGAGTTTCGGCAACTATCCCACGTTGGATTCTTACACCATAACGGCTTAGTATTTCTTTACCTTGATACTCGTGAACGTTCATGTAAAGTAGATTTTAGAGGTTATAAAATTTTCGCTAAATTAGTGAACAATTATTAATTATCAATCAAATATCGTTTACTTTGCCTAATCATTTTTTACGATTTAAAGAAATCGTAACATGAGTCAGGTAATCAAGAAAAAACGGGCACTGTATCCACAGAAATCACTCCGGCGCATCAACTATGCTTCAAGCAAAAAACATAAAAAAAAGTTACGGCAATTTACAAGTATTAAGAGGCATTGACCTTTCTGTTAATCAGGGAGAAATTGTTTCTATCGTCGGTGCGTCAGGTGCAGGCAAAACTACGCTGTTGCATATACTTGGCACCCTTGATAAGGCCGATTCGGGAGAAGTAATCCTGGACGGCATCAATTATCAGTCACTGAAAGACAAAGAGATGGCTCGTTTCAGAAACGAAAAAATAAGTTTCATTTTCCAGTTTCATAACCTGATGCCCGAGTTTACCGCGCTTGAAAACGTGTGCATTCCTGCCTGGATACAACAAAGCAGAGGTAAAGCCGGCACAAATACTGATATAGAAAAAAAAGGAACAGAATTGCTTACACTGCTCGGACTAGGTGAGCGCATCAAGCACTTTCCATCTGAACTGTCCGGGGGCGAACAACAAAGAGTGGCCGTGGCAAGAGCGCTCATAAATTCGCCTTCAGTAGTTTTTGCGGATGAACCGAGTGGTAATCTGGACTCTAAAAATGCTGAAGAATTACACCATTTATTTTTTGAACTTCGTAAAAAGCTCAATCAGACATTTGTAATCATTACGCACAATGAAAACCTGGCTGAGATGTCAGACCGTAAACTGGTTATGCAAGACGGGCAAATGCTTTGATATACTTTATTGATTTGTAATTGAACAGTGTGCCACCGCGGCGGATTTGTTTGATTAACCTGATTACGCTGTGCTACATAAATATTAAATCTCACTTAACAGTAAATAAGTCTTTTTTTAGAATGAAATCATTTATTTGTCTTTCAGGCACAATATTATAACGGTGTTATCATTTAATCACTTAAAATGGTATGTCAATCCCGTAAAATTCAAGAATATTTCCACTCCGTTTATGAAAAACCTTTTTGTTGTATTGCTTCTTTTCCCGACTCAATGGCTGGCAGCTCAAAATAAGCAATTGCGATTTGAAGACTATACCTATGAACCCAACATCAGGTCGGTGCAGTTATATCCACTGGTTGGAAATGCCGACGACCCTTCCAAAAGTCTCAATCCGCCTGTGATAGCTTTAAAAGACAATCATAATCTTTGGCTTGAATTTGACGATTTGAACGCAGGATACCAGCAATATCATGTTAAAATTCTACATTGCGGTATAGACTGGAAACAGTCGGCGCTTTCTGAAATAGAATATATGCCAGAATATAACGACCTCATTATCAACGACTACCAGGTATCTCAGAACACTAAAGTACCTTTTTACCATTATAAAATTGCACTGCCAGGCATGTTGTTGTCGGGCAATTATCTGGTGGTGGTTTGGCGAGACAGAAAACGGGATGATATAATTCTAACCCGCCGTTTTATGGTTTATGAAAATGCCGTAGGCGCCGGAGGGACCATCAGACAGGCTCAGAATCCATCAAAATTTAAAACGCACCAGCAAATTGATTTTCAGTTAAATTATGCAGGATATAATGTGATGTCGCCTCGCGATGAATTTAAGGTGATTATCCGGCAGAATTACCGATGGGATAAAACCATCAGAAATCTAAAACCTTTCAGTGTTAATAATTCAAGCAGTGCGTTGGATTACCGCTTTTTTGATGATGAAAACACTTTTGCCGCCGGAAACGAGTTTCGTTTCTTTGACTCGCGAAGCACTTATAACAGGGGTTTGTTCATAGACAAAATACAAAGGGGGAAAGAAGATGATATGTGGGTTGCACCGCAGAGAGACAGAAGCGAAGCAGTTTATATTGAACAGAACGATTTCAACGGTATGTATATAATTGACAATCGAGAAGGTAACCGTGCCGAAACCGATGCTGATTATATTTTTATGACATTCGGCCTGAAAAGCCAGGAACTAGCCGCCAATGAAAAAATATATGTAAACGGCAGTTTCAATGACTGGCGGCTGGATAAACTAAATGAAATGGCCTATGACAATAATTTCGGAGGCTATACTGCTACTATCCAGTTAAAGCAGGGCGTTTATAACTACGATTTTGTTGTAGTAAAAGACGGCAAGCCGGACGAAACCGCATTTGAAGGAAACTTTGCAGAAACCGAGAATACCTATGAGATTTTTGTCTATCATAAACCTGTTACTGCCCGCTCTGAAAGAATTGTGGGCTATAAACTCATAGACTTTAACAAGCGCAGATAATAAAACCTGATTAAATTTTTTGTGGCTGCGAACAAACACAGATTTTTGCTGTTAAAGAAGTATATCAGTTTCTTAAATTTATGAAAACCGCTTTAATAATTGGTTCAACGGGTTTAATTGGTGGTCATCTCACCCAAAAGTTGATTAATCACCCGGCCTATTCAAAAGTAAAAGCGCTGGTCAGAAAACCTTTGAGTTTTCAACACCCCAAATTAGAGCAGATAATAGTTGACTTTGACCATTTAGATACGTCTTTAGTAGTGGCCGATGATATTTTCTGCTGCCTGGGAACAACTATGAAGCAGGCGGGCTCAAAAGAAGCCTTTTATAAGGTAGATTTTGTTTACCCTTTTGAAATTGCAAAAGCTGCACTTAAAAATGGCGCCAGACAATACTTTATTGTAACCGCAATGGGTGCCAACGCCAACTCAATGTTTTACTATAACCGTGTAAAAGGCGAAGTTGAAAGGTCTCTTACCGATTTGCATTTCCCTACCCTTGTGGTTTTTCAGCCTTCCTTACTTTTAGGAGAGCGAAAAGAATCAAGAGCCGGTGAGGGCATGGCTTCTGTTATTATGAAAGGCCTTGACTTCCTGATTCCGGCCAAATATAAGGCCATTAAAGGTGAAACCGTTGCCAATGCCATGATTACCATTGCGCAAAGAGGCCATAAAGGCAAAAAAATTGTAACATCAGCCGAAATGCAATCTTTTGCGTCAATTACTCCAATCACCTTATAACATCTTGATGTTGCTCCAACCAAATCAATAATTCTTGCCATAAAACTTGTTTGTTCAATTATTAATCAGGCTTGGTAAATGGCATTTAGTTGAGAAGGTAAGCATTTCTAGTGTTTTGAAACAGCTAAAGCCACCGAAATTTTATATATTCGTGGCTTTACCGATACTCAATGAAAAATCTTAGAACTTACTTCATCCTTACCCTATGCCTGATTGCCTACGTATCTTCTGCCACTGCCCAAACCTTAAAAGAAGACAAGAAACTGAAAGCGCAGCTACAGGAAATTCTTAATGGTTTTAATGGAGATGCAGGCATTTATGTTCAGAATCTTAAAACCAACAAGTATGTGGCTATTAATGCAGACACGGTGTTTCCTACGGCCAGCATGGTTAAAATACCCATAATGATTGGTACTTTTGATAAAATACGCCAGGGTTCTTTGCAATACGAGCAGGAACTGATTTACCGGGATTCTTTACATTATGACGATGGCATCGTCGGCTCGCTTCGCGACAGCGCGAAAATTCCGCTGAGTCATGTAATGATGCTGATGTGTACCATTAGCGACAATACCGGCAGCTTATGGCTACAGGCTTTAGCAGGTGGCGGAAAGCGTATCAATGCTATCCTCGACTCCCTAGGCTTTGTTGTAACAAGAGTTAACTCAAGAACTCCCGGCAGGGAAGCGTACCGTAGCCAATATGGCTGGGGACAGACCAGCCCCCGCGAAATGGCGAAGTTATTAACTTTGTTGAGAAGAGGTGAAATTATATCTCCGGCTTATTCAGACAGAATGTACCGGAATCTGGGCAGGCAGTTCTGGGATAGCCACGGATTATCACAGATTCCTGAAAATGTAAAGGTTGCTACCAAAAACGGAGCCGTGAACCGCTCTCGCTCTGAAACTGTTCTGGTACACGCGCCAGGTGGAGAATACGTTTACAGCATTATTACAAAAAACCAGAAGGACGAATCCTGGACCCGCACCAACGAAGGCTTTGAATTATTGCGTAAAGTAAGTGCCTTACTGTGGCATTATTATGAACCGAAATCAAAATGGAAACCGGTTGATGGCTATGATAAATTCTAAATACAACATGATACAGGCTTACAAAAAAGACGGGGAGTTACTTCAGGAGATACAAAGCACGATTGATAAAAGAGAGGGATTCAGGCTTTGGTGGCTTGGCCAAAGTGGGTTTCTGATTCAGTATAATGGAAGGCACCTGCTTTTTGACCCATACCTGTCAGATTCCCTCACCAAAAAATATGCGCAGACAGATAAGCCGCATACACGCATCAGCGAATTAGTTATTGAACCTGCATTGCTGAATATGATTGACGTGGTAACATCGTCTCATAATCATACCGACCACCTGGATGCAGAAACATTACTACCTCTTTTAGAGGTTAATCCATCCATTAGCATGATTATCCCGGAAGCTAACCGAAGTTTTGTTGTGGATAAATTAAAATGTACCTACGACTGGCCCATTGGCTTAAACGATAATGAAAGTACCGAAATAGGCCCATTCAGAGTTTATGGAGTGCCTGCTGCACATAACCAACTTGAAAGAGACGAGGCAGGAAACCTGAAATACATGGGGTTTGTTGCCGAATTCGGACCATATAAAGTTTACCACTCAGGCGATACGCTATGGTATGAAGGTATAGTTGAGATACTGAAACCTTTTCAGGTTGATGTAGCATTTTTGCCCATAAACGGCAATAAACCAGAAAGAAAAGTAGCCGGGAATCTGAATTTTGAAGAAGCAGCAAGGCTGGGTAAAGAAATGGGCGCAAGGCTTACTATTCCGCACCATTATGACCTGTTTGAGTTTAACACAGAAGACCCCCAAAATTTTATTTTGAAAGCAAAAGAATTAGAAACACCTTACAGGGTATTGGAATTAGGAGAAAGCACTGAAATAGTTTGACAAATAAAATCCATTGCAGGTATTATAGGCCTGCAATGGATTTGCCAGCATTTTATTCATGCCCTATATCTGTATTTACAGCGTTACCAACCACTCTGTAAATCTCATACCATTCCTGATGAGTTAATTTAACAGCTGAGGCACTGGCAGCATTACGGATGCGGCTTTCTGATGTTGACCCTATGATGGGCAATGTGCCTAGTTTCATAAGCCATGCTACGGCCGTTTGCTCAATGTTAGCATTATACCTGGTACCAATTCTTTCAAGCACTGTTCTTAATTTAACGGCCTTTTCGTCTTCTCCGCTAAGAATCCTACCACCAGCCAAAGGCGCCCAAGCCAATGGTTTGCTAAAACTTTGCTTAATGAAATCTATCCGGCCATCTTCAATGGCGGTTGTGTTCATCAGATTTAACTCAATATGATTAGTTACAATCGGAATAGACAGGTAAGAGGCCAAAAGTTGATGCTGAAAAACAGTGAAGTTGGCCACACCAATATGATTAACCTTGCCAGAATTTACCACCTGTGCCAAGGCCATTGCGGTTTGCTCAGGGTCTGAAAGAAAATCGCTTTGATGCAGCAGAAAAATATCAAGATAATCAGTCTTTAGCCTTTTCAGTGAATTATCAACACTTTTCAGAATATGCTCTTTTGATGTATCATAGTAATCAAACGAACCATCATCAGACTTCCGGATACCACATTTACTAAAAAGAACAATGTCTTCTCTCTTAAAAGACTTGCTTTTAATAATTTTACCGAAATGCTCTTCAATGGTATAGTTTCCATAAACATCGGCATGGTCAAAAGTATTAATACCCAGCTCAAGGCAGAGATTAATTATCTTCTCAATTTGTGCCGTGGTACTTTGTCCCTCATCGTTCCATCTCCAGAACCCGTAAATTGCCTCCGAAACTTTAGGGCCCGAATCACTCAGGTAAACTTTTTTCATTAGGTTAGTTTAATTGTATCCGCCACAAAAATAATTAAAATTCGGATATTTCATGTAAATGTAAAAAATTGTGAAAATACAATCAACCGTTCAGCGCAAAGCCTTTCTAATATCAAGGCCAGTTAATATTTTATTCCTGACAAATACCAGCTTTACAAATAGGCCACCTCAGCTGGTTTTGTCAACCTGCTGGTAAAATCGTGCAAAATAGCTTTACCCTCCGCCCATTCACCAAAACCTGAACTGGCATTGATATGCCCCTTTGCCCCTATGTTGAGAAATGCACTGCCCCATTGGTGTGCAAAATATGCTGAGCGCTCAATAGAGGCATATATATCATTGGTACTTGCTACAACAAGGGTTTCAAACGGCAGATTTGTATTTGGTATCGGACTAAACCCTTCAACAAAACTTAGCCTTTCTGATAATTCTGCATCTGCAGGGGCAACCAGCAAAGCGCCTTTAACGAATGGAGAGTAAAACTTTTGAGCCCAATGCGCAACAGTTAAGCACCCCAGGCTATGTGCTACCAATATGGTAGGTTGCTTAAAATTACTTATATAACTATTCAGACGGTCTACCCACTCGGCACGATTGGGCAGGTCCCAGTTATCCTGTTCTACTCTGGTAAAAATAGCCGGACTCTGTTTTTCCCAAATAGTCTGCCAGTGCCTCGGACCAGAACTTGCCAGACCCGGGATTGTCAGATAATTGATGTCTGTTCTGAATTGCATGCTATTATTTGTTTATTAAATAAACAATAAACGGATAAACTTTGTGTCTGCGTATCAGGCAGCATAATTAACAAACGGAACCCTGTTGACAGCCGCAAACACAGCCCCCAGCACTTTGGTTGCCGAAAATGTATGCAAAAAATCTTCGTCTATAGTATGATAAATGACATTTGCATATTGATTAAGTACATAGGTAGCCGGAATAGGTACCTCTTCTGAAATGCCAGACACCTTATCCCAAACAGGAACATCCTTCGAAAAAAGCCCGAACTTTTCCGATATCTCGTTATGTGGGTCTGCAATTACATTAAACGGAATCTCAAAGTATTGCACCATTTCTCTAACGTCCTGATACATAGCATGCACAATTACCAGCAGGTTACCTCCTAAAGCAAGTATCTCAGGATATGCCTGGCTCAGTAACTTCAGGTGTTTTAAACCGTAGTTATTCCAGCCGCCAGATAAAAAACTGATAACCAGAGGCTTATTATCCATAATTGACTTTATGGTAGCCTGGGTATAATTAAATCGATAAGAAACCTGCTGCCAGATACCCATATCTTTTTTGAAAGTAATATCGGGTGCATTAGAGCCGGTAAGCAATGGCAACAACTTACTGTTGTTTCTTTTTACCTGAATATCAGTATCCCAGAAAGCCGGGTCATATTTGGGTGTGTAGTTGCTCATAACGTCTGAATCGATTTAAATACTTTATTTTCCGTTAACGATGCAAATATAATAAATAATCTATATAGTCTAGTATGTTAGTAGATTAATTTTAGATAAAATAATCTTTGCATATCAGCTACAACAAGATACTATTGCAGTACCTGTTGAATTAAAAAAAATGGCATGCTTAAACTAAACATGCCATAAGGAATGTTTTTTCTAAGTCAATTATCTGAACAGATAATAAGCTATTATCAGGGTAATGAAAATATTAAATGTTTGAGCAATTAAAAAGGCATACAGTGGCTTTTTGTTGTCTTTATTGAAAATATCCCTGAAGTTTGTTTCAAGACCAATACTGGTAAAGGCCAAAGCAAACCATAAACCTTGCAGATTTTTCAGGCTTCCCTTTACTGCATTGATGGTATCGGCAGGCACAAAGAAAGAAAAAAGCAACGAAGCAGCCAGGAATCCGAGTACAAACTTCGGGAAACGGTCCCAAATTACGGTCAATGATGGTTTTGTTTCATTATCTTTTGCCAGCGGATTGTTAGTGTAGGTCCAGTAAATAGAGATGGCAAAAGCAGCAACTCCCAACAAAACATTCTGCGAAAATTTTACAATTGTGCTGGTTTTCAACGCCACTTCCCCAACCAGTGTTCCTGATGCAACTACAGCCCCGGTGGTATCTATTGTACCACCCAGCCAAGCACCGGTTACTTCTTCAGACAAACCCAACGCTTTGGCAATGTAAGGCATAAATATCATCATAGGTATAGCGGTTATCAGCACCAGTGAGATAACGTACGATAACTTTTTAGAGTCTCCTTTAATGGCCCCTGAAGTAGCAATAGCCGCAGATACGCCGCAAATAGAAACAGCGCTTGACAGCATAATGGCCATTTCTTCATCAATACCTAATTTTTTAGATACCCAGAATGCAAAATACCACACTGATACTACCACTACCAAAGCCTGAATAAGCCCCAGCAAACCTGCTTGCAGGATATCGGAAAATATTACGCTGGTACCTAAAATTACAAGCCCTATTTTCACAAAAACCTCGGTTGACAAAGATTTTTTTAACCACAAAGGTAATTGTACAGTATTACCAATAACTAAGCCTATCAGCAAACTAAAAATCACCGCCTCCAGGTTAAGGTTTTTTACTTTATTGTTGCCGGCTATAATAAGTGCCAGCATGGTAAGCACAAAAATAACCGGTATACCAGCCAGTAAAGGCACTACCGGCTTGCCAAGTGCCAAGGCCCCAATAATAGCACAGGTAAGCACGGCTAATAATAACACCAGAATTTTTACAATGTTATCATAAGCCAGTACTTTCGTTAGCAGATCATTGCTGGTTTGCCAGCCAAATGAAGGTGTTGGTAACAATACCCCCAGAATAGATAAAATAATGATTGAAAATCCGAGTAAAATAACGGTTGAGTCTTCGGTAAAAAAGATTTTCTTGGCAGGTGTAGGCATGTCAATGCGAAATTTTAGAGGGTTATAGTGGTTTATGTTTCAAATACTTAATTACTGTTTAACTGTGCTGAGGAAACAAATCTTCCAAAAATCTTTGTGCAGCGTGGTATCCGCACATACCGTGTACCCCACCACCCGGAGGCGTTGAGGAAGAACAAATGTAAAGACCTTTGGTGGAGGTACGATAAGGAGACCACCTGAGTGCGGGCCTTGTAAAAAGCTGCGAAAGCGTTTGAGCCCCACCGTTAATATCACCCCCTATATAATTAGGGTTATAATCTTCCATTTGTGCCGTATTCATGGTATGCCGGGCCAGAATCCTGTCTCTGAACCCGGGCGCAAAGCGTTCAATCTGCTGTTCAATGCGGTCTGTCATGTCAAGGGTTGAATTGGCAGGCACATGACAGTAACCCCACAATGTTTGTTTCCCTTCCGGTGCGCGAGTGGTATCAAATATACTTTGTTGCGCTAATAAAACAAAAGGTTTATCAGGATGCTTGCCGGCCCAGTTCATTTTCTCTGCATTGGCAACTTCTTCAAATGTACCCCCGATATGAACCGTACCGGCCTGTCGGCAACCGGAATTAGTAAATGGCACCGGCTCTGCCAATGCCCAGTCGACTTTAAAAACCCCCATGCCATACCTGTATCTTTTCAGTTGTGATTGATAAACTGAAGAGAAGGTATGGCCAGCTATTTGTAATAGCTGCCGGGGGGTAACATCAAATAATACAGCTGTTGATGAAGGTAATTGCTGCAATGACTTTATATATATACCGGTTTCTATCTGCCCGCCTAAAGATTGGAAATAAGCTGCCAAAGCTGTGGCTATCTGATTTGAGCCTCCTTTGGGTATAGGCCACCCATGCGCATGCCCAGCTGAAAGTAAAACCAGACCGATGGCGGCGGTGGTTAATTTATCAAGCGGAAGCATTGAATGTGCTGCCATACCACCCCACAAGCCTTTTGCTTCTTTTGACCGAAAACGCCCGGCAAGCATTGAAGCCGGTTGCAAGGCATTGAGACCAAATTTTGTAAACTGCCATATATTGTCAGGCAAATGTAAAGGTGCCAGTATATCATTTACCAGCCCTGAAAAACCCGCAGTTAATGGTTGAATTAACTTTAAATACGCTTTTTCATCTATTCCAAAAGCGGAGGCAGTTTCTACCACAGAGCGGTGGAGCAACGCAGCTGAACCACCGTCAAACGGATGAGCAGCTGCTACCGGAGGCTGGATAAATTCGAGTCCGAAATCAGCCAGAGGCAACGACCTGAAAAAAGGCGATGCGAGTGCCATTGGATGAATGGCCGAACAAACATCATGTAAAAACCCAGGCAATGTGAGTGCTTCAGACCGTAGCCCGCCACCAATTTTTCCCCGTCCTTCAATCAGTAATACTGATAAACCTGCCTGCTGTAAGGTTATAGCCGCAGCCAAGCCATTTGGCCCAGCCCCTACTATTACCGCATCATACTCTTTCTTTGCCATTTTACCTCAATTTACCAATTTACGTAATTAGCCCATTTGAAAATACTCACTTGAGCTAACTTAAAAAAGTGTTCCTGCCTTTTTATTCAGCTATAAGCTGAATCATGCCAGGGCCAGCTCTTTTTTATTAACGAAATCCAGCAGGGTTGTGTTTTCATAAACTTTCAGGTTGGCGTCTCTCACTTTTAGCATAATGGGTCGTATGGCACAGGTTTCTTCGTCGCCGCAATCATCACATTTATCGTAATAATAAATAGATACACATAATGTGGGCGCAATTGGGCCATCTGTTATGCGTAATATTCTTGCAAGCGTAATTTTAGAGGGTTCCATGCTTAAAGAATAACCACCGTTTTTGCCTTTATGGCTGGTTAGCAGGCCATTATTCCTTAATTCAAGCAAAATAGTTTCCAGAAACTTCCTCGGTATGCTCTCTTCACTGGCAATATCGGTTACAGTAAGTGAATCTTTTTCACCATATTTTTCTGCCAAAACCTTCAGGGCTTTTAAGGCATATTTAGCTTTTTTAGAAATCATGGCGCCCGGTTGTTAATTGTAATTGATGAAATAGTATTTAGTTTAGTTTATTGATGTACAAATATAATCTATATTTCTATATAATCTACCAATTTAGTAGATTAAATTATTATAAATTGTAGGGCTTATCTACCCCATAAAAAATCTGACCCGGCTAATGCTAAGCCAGGCCAGACTGCTTCATTAGTTTAAAAAAGCAATGAAGCCTCTCAGAGTACAAAAAACCACATTGCTTTTTTTGAGGCTACCTGGCCTTAACTAAAGGTACGTAAAATTTTCAGTGCTGCCCATACGTTTTGTCCCCTGCCTGAATGGCAACCGGCAACGTATTTTGCCTGGGGTAAAGGACAATTGACGTAATGTGTAAAAGCACATGGAGGGCTTATGGCTTTATTGAAATCAAGATATACCTTTCCGTTTTTGTAAGGTTTGTCAGTATATAAAACTTTCCGGCACGGTAAATCTCTTTTTTATTTTTGCATCAGCAAATTAGTTTGCAATGTTACTTGTAAAAGTATATGACCTGCAAATACTGCCGTTGCAGGTCTTAACTGTAACTGTTTAAAGCGCTGCAAAAGCCTGCTCAATATCTGCTTTGATGTCATCAATATGCTCAATACCAACCGATATGCGCAATTGAGTAGGTTCAACTCCGGCTGTAACCTGTTCTGCATCTGACAACTGCGAATGCGTAGTGGATGCAGGGTGGATAATCAATGTCTTTGAGTCGCCCACATTAGCCAGATGACTGATTAATTTCAGGCTATCCACAAATTTCGATGCACGGTCTTTATCGCCTTTCAATTTGAATGACAGCACACCTCCAAAACCGCGGTTGAGGTATTTTTTAGCCAGTTGGTGGTAAGGATTGTTTTCCAGACCTAGATAATTGACACTTTCTACCTGCTCGTGCGCCTGTAGCCACTGTGCCAGTTTTAAGGCGTTTTCGCTGATTCTCTCTACCCTTAGCGTAAGAGTTTCAAGACCCTGAATTAACAAGAATGAGTTAAACGGACTCTGAGACGGGCCCCAGTCGCGCAGACCTTCTACCCTTGCCCTGATTATGAACTGAATATTACCAAATGGACCGCCGATACCAAATACATCATTCAGCACCAGACCATGATAACTAGGCGAAGGCTCAGTAAACTGAGGAAACTTGCCATTGCCCCAATTGTAAGTGCCGGCATCAACAATAACGCCACCCATGGTTGTACCGTGCCCGCCAATCCATTTAGTGGCCGACTCTACCACTACATGCGCGCCATATTTAATGGGCTGTGCAATAGCGCCGCCCGCGCCAAAAGTGTTGTCTACAATTAGTGGTAAATCATATTTTTGTGCCAGTTTGGCAAAAGCTTCAAAATCAGGCACATTAAAGCCCGGATTACCGATGGTTTCCAGGTACAAAAATTTGGTTTTCTCGTCAATCAGTTTTTCAAAACTCTCTACTTTGTCGCCATCTGCAAAACGAGCCTCTACACCAATATTTTTGAACGAGTTTTTAAACTGATTATACGAACCACCATATAAAAAAGAGGTAGTAACGAAGTTGTCGCCAACGGTTGTAATGTTATTAATAGCCACAAATTGCGCTGCATGGCCTGAACTAACCGCAAGCGCGGCTACCCCACCTTCTAAAGCGGCAATGCGCTTTTCGAATACATCGTTGGTGGGGTTCATAATTCTGGTGTATATATTGCCGAACTCTTTCAGCGCAAAAAGATTTGCGCCGTGCTGGGCATTGTTAAATACATAAGAGGTTGTCTGAAAAATAGGTACTGCTCTGGCGTTGGTTGTCGGGTCAATTTCCTGTCCGGCATGCAGCTGAAGGGTTTCAAATTTCATGTTCTAATTGGTTTTAATTGTACTTTATAAATTGAGTAAAATTTTTTTTCATAATTACGAAAAAAATTACGCTTGGTTAAAAATTAACCAAGCTAATTTAATTACCATAACCTATTACGATGATAAAACATCTATAACTATTTAAAAGCCTTTCTTTTTCCGTAAATAAACCACAGGTAGTGCCTTTGAAGGCTTGAAAAGCGAGCCAGGCTTATTAATATTAACAAAATTGCCATACCCACCATAGTTGGGTTAGGGAAATAATAAAAGGTGGCGATCAGAACCAGACTTGCGCGAGCAAATTCGAGATAAAAAACCCAGCGGCGCTGGTCGAGAATAGCGCCACAGTTAATCAGGGTTATCAAAATAAATAATGCTGCCAATACCTGCAAAAATACCGGCACGTAGTGTTCAAACAGTAAAAGCAAAAATAAAGCAGTAACTATAAATGCTATCTGGGCTATTACATAAGCTCTGAATTTTGTGGTATAGGCCTGTACTTTTCTTACAGCCAGGAATCGCTTCTCAGCTCTGGCCCGAATCTCAGGGTCAAAATCTGAGGGTTTCCCAAAAATTACTTTTAGTTTGTTCCCTAAACCTTTCTGTTCCTTGGTTGCGTAGGCAATTTCAACCAGAAAATGGAAATGCTGCCATAAAAAACTATAGCTATCCAATTGTTTGGTTAACCCAAAAGACGGCTCCTCTTTTTCCTCGGCATAAGTACCAAAGAGTTTATCCCAGATGATAAACATATCGCCATAATTTTTATCCAGGTATTGCTCATTGCTGGCATGATGTACCCTGTGATGCGACGGGGTAACGATAATGTACTCAAGCAAGCCCAGTTTACCTATCAAACGGGTATGTGTAAAAAAGGGATATATACCATGTATTAACAGAATAACGGTAATCATTTCTGCCGGAAAACCTATAACCGGTAAAACAGACCAGAATGAAGTGCGTACCACTGCCTGAAAAATAGTTATTCGGGTTGCGGCAGTATAATTAAACTCTTCGCTTGTATGATGAACTACATGAAACCCCCAGAAAAGATTAATTTCATGCCCGAAACGATGATACCAATACCATAGAAAATCGGTAGCCAGCAAAAGAGCAATCCATAAAAGCAAACTTGGCTGAATATCAAAGATGGCAAAGTTCTTATGCAGGTAGTCATAAAAAAAATAGAAACCTCCGGCCGTAAATAAATCAATCAGCCTTTCAGCTATGCCAACATTCAGATTAGCTATTGAACTATTGAATTTAAAGTAAGACTTACCTTGCTTTTTGGCAATGAAATACTCAAGCCAGATAAAAAACAAAAAGAAAGGTACAGCCAGCGCCAAATAATTGAGTACCATAGCAGGTTTGATTTTTGTTAAATAATTTACTGAATCAATAGCGTGGTTCAACATCCAACTAAATCAAGATTCAAAACTGTGGTTGTCGTGAGTGGTTTCGAACCACCTGAAAGAGTTTATGAAACTCTTTGTCTTCCGTATAAGACTCACGACCGTGGTCTCAAATAATAAATCTGAAGAAATTCTCCGTCTGTTGATGATTATCTGATTCTGACACAAATTAAAACACATTTAATCTACCAAACAAGTAGATTAATAAAAAAATTTTCACCTCTTCCCACTGAGATAAAAATTTTCTAATGAATCAATAATTTAAAAATCAGAACTGGAAATAAATGAATTGCGCCGGGGAGTCGAATATCCCTAAAATAAAAAACATCATTACAAACAGGTAGTAAATACCCCAACGCACCCAGGCAGGCTTGGTTGAAATTACGTTGCGGATGCTTCTGTCGCGCTCAATGTAATGAATAATCTCCATAAAAATGATAAGAAATACAGCTGTAAAAAATTCTCTGGCACCATTACCAAGAAAAACATTGCGGGCAATGTAGTCAGCATCTGACAGTTCGGCTATACCAGGCATGTTAGTAAAAAGGTGAGTAACCAGGTGCCAGGTCCAGCCAAGTTCCATGTAGCTACCTCTGAAAAATATCCAGGCGAAAGAAACCAGCACAAATGTGGTTACAATCTGTACCACTTTAAACAGCCATGGCCATTTGGTAAGCCCCGTTAGGTTGTTTATAAAATTACGGGGCTTTGCCGTTATAATAGCCCCCACCAGAAACAGGCCGTGTATGGCGCCCCAGATAATATAATTCCAGTTAGCGCCATGCCAGAAACCACTGATTGTGAAAACAAAAAACAGATTAAAATACCATCGCCACTTGCTTACCCTGTTGCCACCCAATGGAATATAGAGGTAATCGCGGAACCAGGAAGATAATGAGATATGCCATCTGCGCCAGAACTCCGATATATTTTTTGAAAAATAAGGCCTGTCAAAGTTTTTCATTAACTTAAAGCCCATTACCTGCGCGGTGCCAATGGCAATGTCAGAGTAACCTGAGAAATCGCAGAAAATCTGAAATGAGAAAAATATGGTGGCTACAATTATAGGCAGGCCTTCGTAGTCAAGCGGTGCATTATAAACTTTATCTACAAAAAGCGCCAGCCTGTCGGCAATCACAACTTTTTTAAACAAACCCCAGCCAATCAGTTTCAATCCACTTGTTATCCGGTCGTAATCAAAGGTATGTTTTTCATAAAACTGATGCAGAATATTCTGCGGGCGTTCAATTGGCCCTGCCACCAACTGCGGATAAAACATTACATACAACGAATATATCCCAAAATGCCGCTCTGCTTTCTGATTACCCCTGTATACCTCTATGGTATAACTCATAGCCTGAAAAGTATGGAAAGAGAGCCCAATGGGCAGCAGAATGTCAAGCAAAGGCCAGCTTACCAATCCGGCTTCGCCTAATGCCAGCTTAAAAAAATTATAATACTTAAACACCGCCAGCACGCCAATATTGGCAACCAGACTCATAATCAGGTACCACTTTCGGGTCTTACCTTCAGACTGCTCAATGAGTATTCCGGCAAAATAATCAACTACAATAGTAAAAGCCAGAATTAGTATGTACTCAGGCTTAAAAAACATATAAAAATAGCAACTGGTAGCCAGCAACCACCACCAGCGATGTTTGTGCTGCAACAGAAAATACACCAGAGTTACTATTGGAAAAAATATGGCAAACTCTATTGAATTGAATATCATAGTTATAAAAACTTGAAAAGTTTTATGGCTGATTTTAGTCTATTTGTTGTACTAAAGACTTATGGTTATATAAATCCAGTATTTTCTGGGTATTATCATCTCTTGACGACGGCTTTAAATGATAGAATGTATCAAAAAAAGAGCTATCTTCATAAACAAAATCTATGGCACTACCCAAAACTGTACATTTCAGGCTTGTTTTAATCTGGCTTTCTACAGACTCTACGGCTTTTTTGCCATGCCTGTAAGTAGATTTGGCTATCGGCGGAAAAACAAAGTTTACCTCAGCCCCTCTTTTTTCAGCCTCCAGAATCAAATGGTTAATATCTTCTATCTGGCCTGAATAATCGATGGTATCTTTAGGAAACATGGTAAACACAAACCTGGAAGACCGATTATTAACGTGGCTCACAATGTCTCCTCTGGCAGAAAACGCCCCTCTGAAATACACCGACGTGCTGTCTTCAATTTGGGCATAGGCACTATTATTATTACCCATCGAATTCCAGAACAGTTTACGGATATTAGAAAATCTGTGTCTGATATCAGCGCTCACCCGCTTCAAAACAGATTTTTCTTTCAGCACAAAATTTGCGCCTTGCGGGTAAAAATCTATGGCAGACCTGATAACCTCTTCATTGCCGAATCTTGATATATCGTACTCTGTGGTAATAAATACTTTATCGCCCTTTTTTACCTCCCTCAATGCATCATTCATTAAAAAATAAGTACCCAGCGGCGCAACAAACGCCATATTAACTACCGGGATACCCACATGACGTTGCAGGGTATCGCTATTTATACCAAAAGAAATGCTCGACCCACCAACCCATATTAGCTTAGGTGAAGGCATTTGCGCAGCCACTTTATGTTTGTCATTCAGTATTCCTCCCAGATAATCGTACCGGTAATTAGTGCCGATATAGAGGCTATCCAGCAGAATTACAGAAGCGGCTAAAGAAATACTGAATATTAAAACTTTTATTATAAACTTTCGCATCGATTCCATTCATCCCTCATATAATAACCTATTTCTTATTCATTTCTTTTTTCATCAGGCCAATCAGCAAGCCTGTTCTTAGGTCCCGTCCTTTTGCGTTCAGGTGGTATACCATGTCCTGGCACAAGCTATCGGCAAAAATAAAATCCTGTTGTTTTCCTAAAACCGGAAACATTAATCCTTCCGTAAGCTGCTTGTTCAGCCTGTCAAGCACTGGCTTATCAGCCTTATATGAAGACCTTGCGTAAGATGGAAAAGTGTAATAAGCTTTTACGCCGTTCTTACTTACCCTGCTGTAAAAGTGGTTCATGTCTGCAATAGCTGGCAGCATTGAGGTGCTGTCGTCTAAAATGGCAGGCGGAATTACTTTAAGAGATGGGTTATTTAAATGGCTTATGAGGTCGCCGTATTTGTTAATGGCCCTTCTGAAAAAAATACTCGTTGTGTCTTCAACAGCAGGAGGTATATCATTACTTATAAATCTGTCTATAGTGAGCCTCATATTAGCAATACGGGCTATGGCATTTTCTTTCAGGTATTGAATAGGGCTTTCGTAGTCGAACCATCTGGCGGCTTCAGGGTACATTCTGGCCATTGTAATTTTCTCGCCTATATTGCCTTTGCTTTCTACAATATACTCAAAGCCCATCACCACAATGTCGCCTTTATGCAATTGCGGTTCTATCTGGCGAAGCATAAAATCAGAACCGTAATTATAATGCATTGCCATATTCACAACCGGCAGGTGCAGGCTGTCTTGTATCATTTGGCTGTTAATGCCATAAGCAAAATTAGAACCTGCAACTAATACAATTTTGGGTGAGGGAAGCGCTTTGAGCCTGCCGTATTTTTCTATTATACTTGCAGTGTACGATATCTCTGCTTCTTTTTTTGCATAGGGGTTAATCTGATATAAGGCTTCGATGGTTCCGAGTGTGGCTAATCCAAGAATACCTATTTTAAATAAAAGCAGCTTAATTTTCTGATTCATGAATTACATCTTTTTGTCAGCTTCCTGACCATTATCAAACGGCTTTTATTGATGTAAAAACCGATGCTTTGCCCGCTCATTTGTTTAAAATATAAAGGTAATAATAAACAAAAATGATAGTTTTGTAAAATCTTGGGCAAAAAAACGCTGCCCGGCAATTTTGCAGGCCTGTATTGAACAAAATATGAATTTACCCCGCTTTATCTCTCAACGAATCCAGAAAACCAAGTCTGAATCTTTTACCTCTACGGTAGTTAAAGTCGGTATCGCCAGTATTGCCATTGGCCTGGCCGTAATGATAATTTCTTTCGGAATCCTGATTGGCTATAAACAGGCCATCAAAGATAAACTTTTCAGCCTTAGCGGACACATACAAGTGAGCAAAATTACATTGAATCAATCGTATGAGGAAATTCCGATGCCAATAAAAACAAATTTTTATGCCGGATACCGCAAAAACCCAATGATTGAACACGTGCAGGCAGTTGCAAACAAGGCAGGCATGCTTAAATCTAATGAAGAACTGGCAGGGATTATTGTAAAGGGCGTAGGTAAAGATTATGACTGGGATGTTTTCTCGCAGAATCTGGTTGAAGGGCGACAATTAAACTTTGCAGATTCTACGTTTTCAAGCGAAGTAATAATCAGCAAGCGCATTGCCGGACAATTAAAAATAAAACTTAACGATGACGTGCTTGTTTATTTTATACAAAGCCCACCCAGAGTAAGAAAAGTAAAAGTTGTTGGCATTTATGAAACCGGACTGGAAGAGTTTGACAAGAACTTTATTATCGGCGACCTTGCTCTGGTGCAGAAAATGAACGAGTGGGATAACAACACCTGTGGCCACTATGAGGTTTTTCTCAAAAATTTTGATGACCTGGATTATGCCACCGGAACCATAAATTCAGAAATTGACCTCAACATGAAAGCCAAGCGCGTTACAGATATGTTCAGGGCAATTTTTGACTGGCTTAGCCTGCTGGACAAAAACATACTGATTGTGCTGGGGCTTATTCTGGTGGTTGCTTCTTTTAATATGATATCGGTTCTGCTGGTAATGATGATGGAACGAACCTCAATGATAGGGATGCTAAAAGCGCTTGGAGCTGATAACACCCAGATACGCAAGATATTTGTCTATAATGGTTTGAAAATTATTCTGAAAGGTATGGTATATGGCAATATGCTGGGTATTGGGCTTAGCTTTATTCAGTTTTACTTTAAGCTGATACCGCTGGACCCTGAGAATTATTATATTGACCATGTACCCATTGCGTGGGACTGGGCAGTAATAGCCATTCTGAACATTGCCACCGTTATTTTGATACTGGCGGTAATAACGATTCCTACATTTATTGTATCTAAAATGCGGGTAGTGGAAGCCCTTAAATTTAAAGAATAAACAATCTTAATGTATCATAAAAAATGCTCTATCGGCCGATAGAGCATTTTTTATGATAGCAGATAAAACAATTTCTTATTTTGCCTTACGTGTATTGTCTTTAAATATTAATACAAAGAAAACCAAAACGGCTGCCGCAATACCTGCCGGAACCATCCATACCCCCTGCCAGTTATGAATAGACTCACCGGCAGCATTTTTGGTAGTGTAAATATCAAGTACACGGCCAGAAAGAAGCGAGCCAATAGCCATACCAACACCATAAGTAGCCAAGGTAATAAGCCCCTGAGCCGAACTCTTGATTTTTTCGCCTGCTTTGTTGTCTGTATATATCTGGCCGGTTACAAAGAAGAAATCATAACATACGCCGTGCAGCACAATGGCAATGTATAGAACCCACTCTGAAGAAATACCATCACCGTAACCGAAGCATATAAAGCGGATAATCCAGGCAATCAAACCAACAATCAACATTTTCTTGATACCAAAGCGGGTTAAGGCAAATGGAATCAGTAACATGAATAAGACCTCAGAAACCTGCCCTAAAGACATCTTGTTTTCAACGTTGGTCATGTGCGATTCAGTTAACGAAAGGTTGGCATGCGCGTAATAGAACGATAACGGAATACAAACCAGAATTGAACTGATAAAGAAAACCAGAAATGAGCGGTCTTTGAAAAGCACAAAGGCATCTGTACCAAGAATCTGTCCGAACGAGGTAGCCTTGGTAGCCTTTGGAGGAGTATCAGGCAAAGTAAAGGCAAACAAACCCCAGGCCAAAGATGTAACCATGGCAATCTGGAAAATTTCAACTTTATCACCTACGCCAAAGTATCCGATAATATTGGTAATTACAATCCAGGCTACGGTACCCATAACACGAATAGTCGGGAACTCCTTTTCAGGATTTTTCATCTGGTTCATGGCAATAGAGCTCGACAACGCCAGATTAGGCGCAAAAGTGAGCGTATAGGCCAGAATGTACCATATAAAAGTGTCGGCGCTTTTTACCTGAATCAGAAAATAAAGAATAACAGCACCTAGAATATTCAAAACTCCCATTACTTTTTGCGCCGAAAAAAAGCGATCGGCTATTAAGCCCATAAAAAATGGAGCAGCAATTGAAGCAATTGAAAAGGTAGTATAAGCCAGCCCAATCTGGTCGCCGGTGGCCTTAAGTGTAGTAAAAAGGTATTTGCCCATTTG
This sequence comes from Emticicia sp. 21SJ11W-3, assembly GCF_024138715.1. GTDB lineage: Bacteria > Bacteroidota > Bacteroidia > Cytophagales > Spirosomataceae > Emticicia > Emticicia fluvialis. Next base: position 2,192,162 of record NZ_CP092074.1, on the reverse strand, counting down.
TCCGTACCATGACCCCCAGGTAACAAACATCAGGAACATCATGAGCATTAATTTAATTCGTAAGTCGAGCTTCATAGAGGTTCGGTTGGTTAAAAAATGAAAGAAGGGCAAATCTATAAAATGAAAGGCGAAATATCAACCCCAGACCCTGGTTCCCTCTGTGCAATTTTTGCACATTTCTATTTCAGAACGGGACCGGATAAGCGACTGCCGGAAAATGATGTAAGGTGTACTTTGCCAAAGGTTTTTAAAGCTGGTTTGTTTCAGGTCTCCAAGACGGTATTCTCCGTCTTTATCAAAACAGCAGGGCACCACCAGTCCATCCCACGTAATAACGCACGAATGCCACATTTTCCAGCAGTGGTCCAGTAGTTTATTTTTTATCTTGTAGCTGCCGTCGGCCTGTTGGGCATAGCGGGCATATTTATCAATGGTAGGTATCAGATCTGAACCGTTTTCATAATCGTAAATCTGTGCTGTTTTAAAGGCTATTTCATCTACGCCAATTTCAGCAGCCAGTTGTTTTACTTCTTCTAACTGATGTTCGTTGGGTTTTACTACCAGAAACTGAAAAATTACATGTGGTGTTGCCGATTTCAATTCTTTCTTCCACTTTACAATATTTCTGGCACCTTCTATTACTTTTGAGAGGTTCCCTCCTACTCTGTATTGCTGATAAACATCTTGTGTGGTGCCGTCAATAGAAATAATCATCCTGTCAAGACCCGATTCCACGGTTCTTTTTGCATTGGTATCGCTCAGATAATGTGCATTGGTTGATGTAGCCGTGTAAATACCTTTCTGCGAAGCATAGTTTACCAAATCAAGAAACCTGGGATGCAGATAAGGCTCACCCTGAAAATAGAAAATAAGATATAAAAGTGTTTCAGAAAGTTCGTCAATGGTTTGTTTGAATAGCTTCTCTTCAAGCATACCAGTCGGGCGGGTAAAACTCCTTAAACCGCTGGGGCACTCAGGGCAGCGCAAATTACACGAGGTGGTAGGTTCAATTGATATAGCAATGGGTAATCCTCTATGTACAGGTTTGCCTGTCATTTTAGACGCTATATAACTGAATACATTCATAAGAGCATTCCAGGCGCGGGCCGGGGTAACCTTTGAGAAAAAATTCAGACCATCTTTCAGATTCCTGTTCATAGAGTGGATTAAAACATTATGGTTCTCAAAACTGAGAACATTTGTTTACAAATCTTTATATTGCTGATATACTTTTTGCAAACGCTCATCTTTTTCGGCAGCTATTACTTCTTTCAGAAGCGCCTTGGCCTCCGGAATATCAGTAAGCAGGGCCAGCGTTTGCATACCGGCAAATCTTACATACCACTGGGTATTATTCATTGCTATTCTCTTTAGCAGAGGCAGACTCTTTTTCTGAACATCTTGTGGCGATTTAACCAGATAAGTACCAAATATACCTAAAACCTGGTACAAGTCTCCGCCATTCATTTTATTTAAATGTTCATAAAACCAGTTGAATTTTTCTGGCGATGCAGATTCGGCATAATAACCGCCAACGGCAGCAAAAATGTCTGTGATGCCAGACTGCTCATATTTTTTTGCCAGTTCTTCTGCATCTGGTGGCCTGCTGGCAAGAATCGCCTCAAGCGCAGCAGCCTGAACCGTGTAAGAGGTGTCTGTAAGTGCCTGCCGAAATAGCTTATCGTTCTGTGCATTCTGAAAACCCTTCATTGCCAGAATGGCATCGGCACGCACATAAGAGCGGTCGTCAGACTGCACGCGGCTCTGCAAAGCTCTTTCTACTTCCAGAAAATCGTCTCCGTCATAATCATTAAATTTCTGTACAGCCAGCTGGCGTATCCGCCAGAATTTATCTTTGGTTGCATCAAGCAATACCTTTCTTATGGTTTTATCAAGAGCCGGGTTAGTAGCAGTGCTGTCGTCATCAGGCTCAAAGGTGAGTATTTCAAGCGCCAGCAAACGAGCCGGAATACGCTCGGCATGGTAATACTGATAAATATACTCTTCCTGGGTTTTCTGATGCAAAATTCTTCCAACCAGCACGTTCTCAGGGTCAAGCAAAACCATTTGTGGAGCAGCCGACAATGGCCACTCAAAAGTTTGCGTAGCTTTATCAATTACCACCTCATGGGTAGTTTTCTGATTATTAGCCCAAACTTCTACAGGTAGCTGCAATCGGTAAACAGGGGCATAAGTGGTATCCTGAACCTGATTGATTGTTAATTTTAGTTTACCGTTGGCAAACTGCTGCAAAACCTGTAAATCAGGGTGGCCGGGTTTCATAAACCACTGGTCAAAAAACCAGTGGAGGTCTTCGCCTGTTACACTTTCAAAAGCCAGTCTGAGTTGGTCTAATTCGGCTGTTTTAAAGGCATTCTGGGTAAGATATAGCTTCAGTGCGGCAAAGAAAGCATCATCGCCCACCTGTTTACGAAGCAAATGCAAAATCCTGCCTCCTTTGGCATAAGAGTGAGAATCAAACATATCTTCCTTATCATGATATCTGTATCTGATAAGCGGCTCCTGTTTTTCCTGGGCTTCGCCAAAATACTGGTTAAAAGCTATATGAGCCACTAAATCGGCTTCATCCTGTCCGTACTTATGCGCCGCCCAGAGGTATTCTGAATAATTGGCAAAAGATTCGTTCAATGGCAGATTCGACCACGACTCACAGGTTACCAAATTTCCAAACCAGTGGTGAAATAACTCGTGGGCAATTACTCCATCATCATTATCATCTGCCAGTTGATGGTTATCTTTCTGAATAAAATCGCCATGCACGGTTGCGGTGGTGTTTTCCATAGCGCCCGACACATATTCTCTTACTGCAATCTGGGCGTATTTATCCCATTGATACTTTACACCCAGCAGGTTTTCAAAATAAGTAATCATTTCGGGTGTACGCCCGAAAATATTCATGGCATATTTTTCAAACTTTGGCTCTACATAATAACTTACCTCAAAAGTCTTGTAGCGAGGGTCAACTACTTTTCTGAAATCCCCGATGGCAATCATGGTCAGATACGGGGCAGCGGGTTTATCCTGTTTCCAGTAGTCGGTGCGGGTACCATCAGTATTTATCTTTGAAGACACCAGTTTTCCATTAGAAAGGGTAATAAACCGGGCGTCTGCAGAGGCTTTGTCTAAGGTTATATAAATTTCAAGCGTGGTTTTCTGATTGGGCGTGTCAATAGTCGGAAACCAGCAGGAATTGGCCTCAGTTTCTCCCTGAGTCCAGATTTGTCTGGGCTTTTCAGGGTCTGTGCCATCTGCATTGATAAAATATAAACCCTTATCGGCTGTTATGGCATCACTGCCTCCTGATGGGAGTTCGTTTGGTTTGGCCACATAAACAATCTGTACCTGAGCCGTATCTTTTCTGGTGAATGATTTCCCCAGGCTGATGCTCAGTACACGTTTGTCATAATCAAACTTCAGGTTCTGACCCTTCATGGTTACCTTCTGAATCTCAAAACCTTTGGCATCAAGTTCAAGTGTATGCTGTTCATAAAAATGTGGCTTAAAAGTTATGGTAGCCACTCCGTACATATATTGTTTTTTCCAATCGGGCCTCAATTCAAGTTTTGTATGAATCAGGTCATTTTTTTTGGTGCGTTCCGGATTATATCTTCCATTTGCAGGCACCAGACGTTGCATTTCCTGCGCCTGAATGCTAAAAGTAATGCTCAAAAATATAAACAGAAAATACTTGCGCATCATAAGGCTACATTGTTGATTAAATAAAATTTTGTTGTACTTACCCCACTTATAGTTTTGTAATGAACTACCTATATTAAATGCCATTGGTTTTATCTGCTGCGATGCGGCTTTTTAAAATCTATAAAATAGTGTTCGGTTAATTTATGCAACACAAACTCGTTACCTGTTTGTTCAATTCTGTAATCTCTTTTAAACTTGAAATCGTCCAGACTTGATACCCCCCCTTTAATGGTTAATGTTAGCACATTGGTAGTCTCGTTAAAAGCCCATCCAGACTCGTCGGTATCAATATCCAGAAAATTTATGCCAGCACAAGCTTCCAGGTCAGGGTCCATTTCATACTCATAGCTAATCTTCCCATCGGCCTCAAAATTTAACACCAGCGTATTGATTCTGAATTTTGATGCATCAAAAGAAGTTAAACGTATAACATTTTTAGTTATTTTATTTCCTACCAGAATCCAGCGTCTGGCTGGCATTAATACGGCCTTACTAATGGCTTTATGGTCTTTTACATTTAAGGTTTTTTCATGCACCGTTTCTTTTGCAGATTCAGGCAAATGGCCTTCAACAAAGCTTGTTGCCATGGCGGCAGGTGCAACATTACTTTCTTTAACCAATAATTTCGATACCTCCGGTTGCGTTGGCACACTAACCACTGTAAGTTCATTAACTATATCTGTGGTGTTTTTCAGCACATATCCTCCGACTATTTTTTCAATTTTGTACCTCCGTTTAAAGTTAAATTCATCCATGCTGGTGTAACCCCCTTTCAGTGTCAGGGACATTATATTTTCGGAAGCTTCATATTGCCATCCCGAAACCTCGGTGTCAAGGTCAAGAAACTCCGTTCTTCTGCTATGTTTTGATGTGTGGTTGGTCTCATAATCATAATCGATTTTACCATCATGAAGAAAATGAATAACAAACGAATCAGCCTTTAGTTTTGAAGGGCTGTAAGAAGCCAGATAAATATCTTTATTTTCGATTCTGCTATTCAGCAGTATCCATTTCTTAGACAGCAGGCTTAGGTCTTGCGCAAACGATTGTGTAACAAAAAGTGCCGGCAAGCAAATTTTATAGAGTAGGTTCATTGAAAAAAACATTTATTAGTCAGATATGACCGGTAGCGCGCCTGGCAGGAAAATAAGAAACCAGCAAGGTAATAATGATAACGGCCACAGCAGTAATCAGAAAATCAAACGGATTGATTTTAACCGGGTAGGCATCAATCAGCGCGGTATCCATTCCCATGCCCAACCACCCGAAGCGTTCTTGTGTCAGGCAGAAAACCAGCCCCAAAACAAGGCCGGTAACAGTGCCGATAACTGAAATTATGGCGCCCTCGCTAAAGAATATCATCTTTATTAACGAATCATCGGCGCCCATCGCATATAATGTCCTGACTTCTTCTTTTTTGTCAATCACCAACATTGTTAAAGAGAAGAAAATATTGAACGATGCCACGCCGATTATAAAAATAAGGGCAATAAAAATAAACAATTTTTCTATTTTGATAGCTCTGAACAAATTGGCATTCTGCTCTTCTCTGTTCTTTACCACATACTTGCTTCCAAAAATGCGGTCTATCTCCTTTTGTACTTTTTCTGTATTGGCTTCTGGTTTCAGCTGAACTTCCAAAGCTGTGCGCTGGCTGGTATATTCTGTCAGTTCTTTGGCTACAGAAAGAGGCACATACACGTAGTCGTCGTGTAGTTGCTCCAATGCATAAACGCCAGAAATATTCAGAACTCTTTTATTAATGTTGTTTTCCGGAATGAGCGATAGCTTTTTCTGATTTTTTGGATACCAGATTTCCAGTGGTTCAAGCACGTTATCAAGCGAGACATTCAAAGCGCCATAGACATTCCCACCTATAAAGGCGTAATCAATGCTATCCTGATTAATCAAAAACTGCCCTTCTACCAAAGACCCTTTCAGGCGACTGTTTTTTTGAAATGTATCATCTACCCCTTTGAGCGTAACCACCATTTTGCCGTTCTGATACATTACAAGGGCGTTGTCTTCAATTACTTCCGTAACGTAATCAACACCCGGCAGTTTTTTTAGCTGAGCCAATTTACCGGCGTCAGGCGTAAAAACTTTACCTACGTTAGCAGTTATTTTAATATCCGGGTCGAACGACTTAAAAATGCTTCTGTTTAGTTCTTCAAGGCCGTTAAAAACCGACAAAACTGCCACAGTTGCCATGGTGCCTACCCCGATGCCCAACATAGACATGAAAGAAATGAAATTAATAAAACTTCTTTTCTTTCTTGATAAAAAATAACGTCTGGCTATTAAAAAAGCTAGATTCAAATTGTTTCGTAAGTTATCTTAGGTATCTGGTTTACTCTTCTTCTTCGTCTTCTTCAGGGGCAGGTGGTATAACTATACCGGCAAAAAGATTCTCAATCTTTTGGGCGTATTCGGCAGTATCATCCAGATAAAACTGCAATTCAGGTACAATACGTAATTGATGACGTACGCGCGCAGCGAGGTGATTACGGATAATTTTGGTGTTTTCTCTGATGCTCTCCAGCAGTCCTTCTTTATCTTTGGTTAATAAAAAACTCAAGTAAACACGGGCAATACCTAAATCGGGAGTAGTTTTTACGTCTGTAATTGTAACAAAAGCCTTATCAAACACCTGTTTCATTTCTCTCTGAAAAATCTCTCCCAAATCTTTCTGAATTTGTTTCGCTACTTGTCTTTGTCTTTTCGATTCCATTTTATTCAAATTCAATAATAATATACAAATATCAGCACTATTTTCGGTTATGTAAAGTAAAGTTACGCGCATCAAGCACTTTTTTCATAACTTTGCCAAAAATATATAAACAATACAGCCTTGCTAACGTTTTTCAGATTCAATACGCTTTTCCATTTTCTGTCATTGCTATTGTTGGTGATTTTACTGAAGCTTCCTTTTCTGGGGGAAAAGTTACCTGTATTACTACCCGAACTGGAATGGATGCTGGTTGGAGAGAAGATTCATGAAGGAAACTTTCTCTATAAAGAATTATGGACAAACGTGGGTCCGCTGTCGGCATTCATTTACTGGCTCATTGATTTATCTTTCGGGCGTAGCCAGTTTGCCTATGAGTTTATTGCTATGCTGCTGGTGTATTTTCAGGCTTTGTATTTTGTTTTTATATGTAACACGCGCCACGCGTTTCTTGAACGAAACTATGCCCCTGGTTTGCTGTATATTTTGCTCATGAACCTGTCGTTCGATATGAGCAAGTTATCGCCGGTTCTTTTGGCCACTACTTTTCTGCTTTTTGCTTTTAACAAAACCATTAAGCAATTAGAACGCCGCGAAGGTGTGTCAGACGAGGTTTTTGAAATCGGCTTATATATTGGTATTGCAGTGTTGTTTTATCAGCCTGCCATGGTTTTTATTATCTGGTGCGCCGCTTCGCTTATTTTCTTTACCAACGCCAATTTAAGACAGTATTTCCTTACCCTGCTGGGCTTTATTATTCCTGTTGTACTGGCCGCCCTGTTTTTTTATTTTAACGATAGCCTCGACGAATTTCAGTATAACTGGTTCAACGGTATGCTGAAAATAAAACAATATAGCCTCGAAGACTTCAAGAGCTCGCTGCTGGCTATTACATTACCTGCAGCTTTTGCATTTCTGGGTTTCCTGAGGCAGTCTCAGGCAACCAGATACAGCAATTATCAGCAGCGTATTCAGCAAATTATGCTCCTCTGGGTTGTGGTGGCCTTACTGGCTTTGTTTCTTTCGCCAACGGTGTCGCCCATGCAGTTTATTATTTTTATTCCGTGCTTTGCCTTTTTTTGTACGGCTTTCTTTTTGCATTTTAAGGGCACATTTTTACCAGAGTTTATTTTCACATCATTAGTACTGGTTATATTGTTTGTACAGTATCAGGGTGCTACGCCAATTTTTGGTAAAGGCTTTGAGCAATTGTCTGATATGAGAATAAAGCCTCGTGACCTGCCCGCAAATATGCGTGGCCAAAAGATGCTGATAATAGGCGAAAGAATTGATGAGTATAAATGGGGAACGCCCGCTACTTGTTACCTGAATTGGGAATTGTCTAAGATTGACTTACAAAACCCCGACAATTACGAGAGTATCATTAATATTTTCGATAATTTCAAAAAAGACCCTCCGAAGATAATTATCGACAAGCAAAACGTTGTTCCTAAGATTTTTGAACGCCTGCCGGCACTGGCAGTTGATTACAAAAGCACAGATATGAAAGGTGTTTATCAAAGGAAGTTCTGAAACTTCCTTTGATAAACCGTAGTATCAGCACGATATTTTATCGGCTCTTCTGGCGTGTCTGCCTCCTTCAAAAGCTGTATTCAGAAAAGTAGTTACACATGCTTTGGCCAAATCAATGTCTATAAAGCGGGCAGGGAGACAAATAATATTGGCATTATTATGCTGGCGAATCAGTTCTGCTACCTCAACATTCCAGGCTAATCCGGCTCTGATTCCCTTATGATGGTTGGCTGTCATACATACGCCATTGCCACTGCCGCATATCAGAATACCGTATTCATATTCACCACTTTCAACCGCACTTGCCAATGGATGTGCCGTATCAGGGTAATCCATTGAATCGGCCGAATCAGGGCCAAAATCAGTTACTTCATTGTTTTGTTCCTGCAACCATTGTAAGATAATATTCTTGTACTCGTACCCGGCATGGTCGGCGCCTATTGCAACTTTCATTGATATAAATTTGTTGGTTCAAACTTTTTTTTGCAAATATACGTTTTCATTATCCATTTCCTGTGATATTGGAAGGGAAGAATTATATTTTGCACGACAAACTTACTATTATTATAACTATGAGCGAAAACGAAATAGAATCAAACGAGGAGTTGTTAATCCGTGAGGCATTTGTTGAAAAAGGATGGAACGAAATTCATAGCCAGGATTCATGGCAAATACTTAAAACTGTTGCTGAGTTTGTAGATGGTTTTGACAGACTGGCCAAAATTGGCCCTTGTGTTACAATCTATGGCTCTGCCAGAACCAAACCTGACCACAAATACTATAAACTATCGGTAGAAATAGCCGAGCAACTGGTACAAAAAGGTTATGGTGTTATAACCGGCGGTGGCCCGGGTATTATGGAGGCCGGAAATCTGGGCGCCAATAAAAACGGAGGTAAATCGGTAGGACTAAACATTAAACTACCTTTTGAACAGGTACCCAACCCTTATGTTGACCCAGACAAAAGCATTAACTTCGACTACTTCTTTGCCCGTAAGGTATGCTTTATGAAGTACTCTCAGGGTTTTATTATAATGCCCGGTGGTTTCGGAACGCTTGATGAATTATTTGAAGCCCTTACGCTGATTCAGACCAAGAAAATTGCGCGTTTCCCGATTGTTATGGTCGGTACTGAATACTGGAGTGGTTTACTGAACTGGCTGAAAGAAACCATGTGCAATAGCGAACGGAATATTAACCCGGAAGATTTGAATCTGATAAAGCTGGTAGATACCGCAGAAGATGCAGTAAAAGTAATTACTGATTTTTATGCCAAATACCTGTTAAAGCCAAACTTCTGATTTCAGGCAGCTGCCTGAAAATAAACCTCACCTTTGCTCTCTCGTTCTGATACAAGAGAAATAAAAGGTGAGGTTTTCTTTATTAATTTGGCTTACGCTTCTTCGCCTATTTCTTCAAATACGGCTGTAAGGTGCGTGGCAATCATTTCTGCCGAACGGCCTTCAATGTGGTGTCTTTCTACAAAGTGTACCAACTCACCATCTTTATAAATGGCAATAGCCGGAGACGATGGAGGGAACGGAATATATGAGCGTAATTGCTGAGTGGCGTCGGTATCAACACCTGCAAAAACAGTTACCAGGTTATCTGGCTTTACTTCAGAACGGTCTAATGCCAGTTTAACACCCGGACGACAAGTACCTGCCGCACAACCACAAACGGAGTTAATTACTACAACAGATGTTCCTTTTTGGTTTTCAATGAAATTATCAACGTCTGACGGAGTCAGTAATTCTTGGAAGCCGACATTTACTAATTCGGCTTTCATGGGTGCTACTAAATGTGGAGGATACATGACATTTATGAATAAGTCCCCGACCCGCAGGGGTTTAAAAAATACTTATTAACCGGCTTACCAGACAGAAGGGGTCAGTTTCTTTTTAATAAACCGGACTATCATATTACATAAAACCTAATTCCAGTTTGGCTACTTCAGACATCATCTCGGTGGTGTACGGAGGGTCAAAAGTTAGTTCAACACTTACATCGCTTACGCCTTCAATGGCCTTAACTTTCTGTTCAATTTCAACAGGTATTGACTCTGCTGAAGGGCATGAAGGAGAGGTAAGTGTCATTAATAAGTAAACATTGTTAACCGGAAAAACCTTGATGTCGTATATTAAACCCAACTCATACACATCTACTGGTATTTCCGGGTCATATACTGTTTTCAGGGCTTCTACTACTTTATCTTTAAGTTCCTGGTCGGTCATTGGGATATTATTTATTTTCTTCTAAAGACTGAAACGCTACTGCATAAGTTTTCATTTGTTTCACCATTGAGGCAAGCCCGTTTGAGCGGGTTTGTGCCAGGTGGCTGCTTAAACCTACTTTATTAATAAAATAAAGGTCGGCCCCAAGAATTTCTTCCGGCGTATGGCCAGAAAGCACTTTAAGGAGCATACTCACAAGGCCTTTCACAATTATGGCCTCGCTGTCTGCTTCAAATATCAGTTTATGGCCATTCATATAAGCATGCAGCCAAACAACAGACTGGCAGCCTTTTATTATATTTTCTTCTGTTTTATACGCGTCGGCCAGTTTCGGCAATTTCTTTCCTAAATCAATGATATACTCATATTTCCCTTCCCAGTCATCAAAAAGTTCAAATTCCTCAATGAGTTCATCTTGTATTTCGTTAATGGTCATGCTTATGTTTATGGTTAATTAAAGTACCATTTTCTTTACTTTTTCTATACCCTTTACCAGTTTGTCAATTTCATCTTTGGTATTATAAACAGCAAATGAGGCTCTTGAAGTTCCGGGTATTCCTAATCGTTTCATCAACGGTTGGGTACAATGGTGCCCAGTGCGAACGGCTATACCCTGCTGGTCGAGAATCACCCCGATATCTTGCGGGTGTACGCCATCAATCACAAATGAGATTACAGATACTTTCTCTTTTGCCTGACCTATAATTCTGAGTCCTTCAATCTGCGACAGTTGCTCGGTTGCATACGCCAGCAGTTCGTTTTCGTAGGCTGCAATATTCTCTTTCCCTAGCGCATTTACGTAGTCAAGTGCATATTTAACTGCAATAACGTCTGCAATGTTTGGGGTACCTGCCTCAAATTTATATGGCAATTCGTTATAAGTGGTTTTCTCAAAAGTAACTTCCTTAATCATTTCTCCACCGCCACGGTAAGGTGGCATGGCATCAAGAATATCTTTTTTGCCGTATAAAGCACCCATGCCCGTTGGGCCATAGATTTTATGTGCAGAAAACACATAGAAATCTGCATCTAAATCCTGCACATCAATAGTTATATGAGAAGTAGCCTGTGCGCCATCAATCAGCACCTTTGCTCCTACCTGATGCGCCTTTTCAATAATCTGTTTTACCGGATTGATAGTTCCTAAAGCGTTAGAAACATGTACCACCGATACAAACCTGGTTTTTTCTGACAACAACTTGTCGTACTCTTCCATTATCAACTCTCCGTTGTCATTTATGGGTATCACTTTCAGGATACAACCATTTTGCTCACAAAGCATTTGCCAGGGCACAATGTTTGAATGATGCTCCATTGTGCTGATAATGATTTCATCACCGGCTTTTAAAAATGCGCGACCGTATGTTTGCGCCACCAGATTAATACCATCAGTAGTGCCGTAGGTAAAAATTACTTCTTCGGTAAGTCTGGCATTAAGAAATTTCTGAATAGCCTTGCGTGACTCCTCAAATGCTGCAGTTGCCTTCTCGGCCAGATTATGTATTCCCCTATGAATATTAGCGTTATAATGCCCATAGTAATTGGCCAGTGCATTCAGTACCGGCAAAGGTTTCTGGGTAGTGGCTGCGTTATCAAAATATACCAGATCTTTTCCATTCACTTGCTCATCCAGAATCGGGAAATCTGCTCTAATTTTCTGTATATCTAACATGGTTGCTCTATAATTTCTGTTTTTACCTAACACCTAAAAAGGCCTTTTAGTTTGGTACCCCTTAAATATGAAAAGTGTTTTGCTTTAAAATTTTAGTATGAAATGCTGCTTGGGCTGTTTGCTTCTGAAAAACACGATACCCACATAAAAAATATCGATTGTAATTGTTGAACGCGGATGGTTTTTGATATGTTCCCAGGCTTTTTTCATGCCTTCAGACCAGTAGATATCATCAAAAACAAAGCACGTGTCTTCGTGTGCTTTCGCTAAACACTTTTCAAAGTAATCAACGGTGGGCTCGTATCTGTGGTTGGCATCAAAAAAAGCAAAATCAATTCGGTTTGTTTGCTGCAATTGGTTTTGAAGGCTCTCGTTCAGGTCTCCGGTTATTATCTCAACGTTTGTAATGCCCAATTTCTGAAAGTTTTGGCTGGCTACTGCCGCTGTTTGCGGACAACCTTCAAACGTATAAACTTTGGCAGCAGAACTGGCAGTGGCCATATAAGCCGTTGTAATACCCAATGAAGTGCCTAAATCAAATATCTGATTGTAATTGAAATAGCGAATTATCCGGAAGAACAACTGCGCCAGTTTGGGAGACTTCTGCGAGTTTCGGGCAATGTCCTTTATCCTTCTGAGGTTCGATTGGTTAATTTTTGAACCCGCCCCAAAATCGGTTATTTCAATTGTTCTCTCATCTTTCAACAACGATTTTCTCAATTCCTCCACTGCCTTAAATGCGTCAGCAGTTTTTGAATTTTTAAGCACCTTTGTATAAAAATCAAATAAAAAAGGTGAGTGCAGGTCGTGTTCGTTTCCGGCACTAAAAATGTATTTCAGATAATCAGGAATCATAAGCACAAAAATAACAAAAGCACAGCTAAAAGCCGTGCCTTTGTTGTTTATTTACCAAGAAACTCAAATTTTACTTTTCAATTTCGGCTTCGTTGTTCATTACTTTAAAAGTAAGCGATTCGCCTTCTCCGCTGTAATCAACCAGAATGGTATCTCCTTCTTTGGTTTCTCCTTTCAAAATCTCTTCAGCCAGTGGGTCTTCCACATATTTCTGAATCGCTCTGTTTAATGGTCTGGCGCCATATTGCTGATCATATCCTTTGTCACCCAAGAAATCCTTGGCCTTTTCGGTCAGTTCTATTTTATAACCAATACTACTGATACGAGAAGTAAGGCGTTTCAATGCGATGTCAATAATTTTATGGATATCTTCACGACCCAGAGAATTGAACACAATTACATCGTCAAGACGATTCAGGAACTCAGGCGAGAAGGTTTTTCTCAAAGCATTCTGAATTGTGCTTTTCACCATTTCGTCCTGATTTTCGTTACGAGCCTTGGTAGCAAAACCAATGCCTGTTCCGAAATCTTTCAGGTCACGCACCCCGATGTTCGAGGTCATGATAATAATTGTATTTCTGAAATCAACTTTTCTACCCAGGCTGTCAGTCAACACACCATCATCGAGAACCTGAAGAAGGATATTGTAAACATCCGGGTGAGCTTTTTCAATCTCATCCAACAAAACTACCGAATAAGGTTTTCTGCGGATTTTCTCTGTCAACTGGCCACCTTCTTCATAACCAACGTATCCGGGAGGCGCTCCGACAAGGCGAGAGATACTGAATTTCTCCATGTACTCACTCATGTCTATTCTTACAAGGGCATCTTCTTTATCAAAAAGATATTCTGCCAGTGTTTTGGCCAACTCTGTTTTACCAACACCGGTAGGCCCTAAGAATATGAACGAACCAATCGGCTTTTTAGGGTCTTTTAAACCCACACGTGTGCGCTGGATAGATTTAACGAGTTTTTCAACCGCTGGGTCCTGGCCAATAATTCTTCCTCTCAACGCGTCTCCCATTTTCAGGATTTTCTCTCCTTCATTCATGTTCACACGTTTCACTGGTATACCCGTCATCATGGCCACTACATCGGCAACGTTATCTTCTGTTACGTTATAACGTTTGGTTTTGGCTTCTTCTTCCCAGGCTATTTTGGCTTTTTCCAATTGCTCCAACAGTTTTTTCTCACGGTCGCGCAGTTGTGCTGCCTCTTCATAACGTTGGCTTTTCACCACCTGATTTTTCTCTTTCTTAATCAGTTCTACCTGCTCTTCCAGCATTACGATATCCGGTGGTACCGAAATATTATTGATGTGTACGCGAGCCCCTACTTCGTCTAATACGTCAATGGCTTTATCTGGCAAGTAGCGGTCGGTAATGTATCTTTCAGATAATTTAACCGCAGATTCCAACGCTTCAGGCGTATAGTTAACGTGGTGGTGATCTTCGTACTTATCTTTAATGTTGTTCAGAATCTCAATGGTTTCTTCAATAGAAGTGGCTTCAACCATTACCATCTGGAAACGACGAGCCAAAGCTCCGTCTTTTTCAATGTACTGACGGTACTCGTCAAGCGTGGTGGCACCAATACATTGGATATCCCCACGGGCTAAAGCTGGTTTAAACATATTAGAGGCATCCAACGAGCCACTGGCTCCACCGGCACCTACAATGGTATGTATCTCATCTATGAAAAGAATCACATCCGGCGATTTCTCCAACTCGTTCATCACGGCTTTCATTCTTTCTTCAAACTGGCCACGGTATTTGGTACCTGCCACCAGCGAAGCCAGATCCAGCGTTACTACCCTTTTACCAAAAAGGATTCTCGACACTTTTTTCTGTACAATTCTTAAAGCAAGGCCTTCGGCAATGGCTGTTTTACCAACACCAGGCTCACCTATCAGAATCGGGTTATTTTTCTTACGTCTTGAAAGAATCTGTGCTACACGCTCAATTTCTTTCTCACGCCCAACAATCGGGTCTAGTTTGCCCACTTCGGCAAGCTTGGTCAAATCACGACCGAAATTATCCAGCACTGGCGTTTTCGATTTTTCCGGATTCTTGGGGTCATTTCTTTGCTGAGAGTAACCTCCGGCACCGCCACCTAAAAATCTTTCATCATCGTCATCTGTTTCAGGGCGTTCCATCACAGGTTTCTGGCCGGTTAGCTGGTAGTCTAACATTTCTTTGGCCTGCTCGTAGTTGAGGTGGAATTTCTGTAAAATCTGTCCACCGAGGTTATCCCCATCGCGCAGAATCGCTAATAACAGATGCTCGGTTCCTATGAGTTGAGATTTGAAGATTTTGGCCTCCAAATGAGTAATCTTTAAAACTTTTTCAGATTGGCGCGTTAACGGAATGTTTGCCAAATTTTTAATGTTATTGGTCGCAGTTCCCTTGGTGGCTTGTTCAATTGTAATACGCAACTCCTCAAGCGATACACCAGCCCCTTTCAGTAGATTTAAAGCAATACCTTCTCCATCGCGGATCATCCCCAGAATCAAATGTTCTGTTCCGATGTAATCATGACCAAGCCTAAGTGCTTCTTCACGGGCAAGGGTAATGATGTCTTTGACTTTTTGTGAAAATTTAGGCTCCATTTAATTTTACGATAGATTAGATGAAAAAATCAGCTGAATCGATTTTTCCATAATTCAAAATTTTGTAATGGTCAATATTGCTTTAAGACTCAAATATTTGGTTTAAGCAAAACATTTGCATTTGCAATATAACGATTTATTAATAAACTCTGTTCAATTTCGGGCAGATTTCTTTAAAATTCCTAAAGATTGATTGCCTCTGCAAAACAGCAAGTCAATAACGCTAAGGTTAGGTACAAATTCACTGCCAAAGTTTTGCTGATATGCCACCGGATGAAACGGAATTGCGTTTTCAGAGGCTTTTTTAGGTGTTATTAGCCCGCGAAGGTCATAAATAGAAGAATCCGGTTGTTTTTCATAATTTTCAGTCAGACTTATTGTCTTGTTAATTTGCAATAATTTCAGACAAATTGTCAGCAACTCAAAATTAAGGTCCCATAAAAAAGTTGGCTTCTTTTGTATTGTGTTCTGAAAGTAATCGCCAAAGAACTCAAAAAACGGCGATTTACCATAAGCCGCCCTGATGGTGCGCCAGTGGTTATCATACCACCTTTGCTGGTAATCTATCCGTATATCTTTTACCAGAATTTTTTTGTTGCCGTCAACCACTGGTACAATCAGCATTTCAACCTGGTTGGCACCCAATAAATAGCATCTGTTACGGTAACTTTGCTTGATGTAGTGTTCATGGCTTTCCAGCATCAGCGCATCGGCCTCCAGCACCGCAGAAAAAAATTGAGTACAGGGTAGATAGTGTAAATCAATTAAAACTGTTTTTTTTGCATTTTCTTCCATTTAACAAAACAACATAATTTCATAAAAACTTACAATTCATTTCGAATTCTTCGTTCTAATGAGATATGATTAAATAAGCGACATCAGATATATTCGCCGATTTCTATGAGAATTTCAGTTTTACTTACTGCTGTTTTTACATTTCAATGCATTTGTACGGCTTTTGCTAACAATAAATCAGTTTCCGAACCTGATACTGATTACCGGATTAATCATATCTCTCACGAGGCCAGCTTTTTCCAGTCGGTTCCGGTCATTGACGAATACGTTTTCCTTTTTACCGACGCCAGAGATAAACAAATCATAACCAACACACTGGTAAAAATAAAAGATAAAAATAATCAGGATATAGAGGTAGTGCTCAACGTCAAAACTGGCGAATGGAAAGCTAAACTTGATAAAACCAAGAGCTATTTTGTGACAATTGAGGCTCCGGGCTATAATCGCTCAGAGATTGAAATAGACGCAGTTGACCCCAAAAAAATTGTGCGGCCAATCGACAGATTTATTAGTCTGAGTCTTAAAAAAAATGACTCGGCTCCTTTAGCATTGAGCGCCATTGATGCCATCACGTTAGAGACAATTCCTGCCTCATTCAGGGTTATTCGCCCTGAAGAAACCATACTTACAGGTAAATCAGACAAAGACAATCCATACAAAATTGAAATTGGCCCTAAAAAAAAGTTTACCATTGAAATAACTGCAGAAGGTTATAAACCCTATACAGAACAACTTACTTTTGAAAGCATCAGAACTGAGTATCCCGGGGCCAACATTACCATGAAACGTTTTCCGCTGAAAAGAGAAAACTATAACTTTTTATTCAGGATAGTAGATAAAGACACGAAGGAATTTATTATCAATACCCGGATGCGGATAATCAATCTGAAAACCAGGCAGTCTATTGCAGCACGCATTGAGAAGGATGGTTTTTCGGCCAATTTATCACCGGATGCCGAGTATTCAGTTGAAGTGGAGTCGGAAGGATATACCCAGACCAACCAAAACGTTGATTTAAAAGAACTGATTTCGCGCAGGCAATTTGCTCAGGATATTATACTTGAAAAGAAGACTTCAAACCGATACAGATTAATAGTAGTAGACGAAGAAACGAAACTAAACATACCCGGGGCCAGCTTAACCATCTTCAATGCAACCAATGAAGTAGTTCCTTTGCAGACTACCAATGTGCAGTCGGAATGGCAAGCCGTACTCAAGTTAGCTGAAAACTACACCGCCGAGGTTAAAAGCCAGGGGTATATTACCTATAACGCACCGCTGGTGAAAGATAGCCAAACCTTGTACCTGAAATTAGCCAGGGTACCTGTAAAAGAAACCTATTTTATTGCAACAGACTTTTACACAAAAAGTGTAGTACCAGCCGGTTTTAAGTTATCAACCGATTTAACACCAGTTAAAGGGATATTAGATGCAGAGAGAAACAGATACAAGGCTTCAATGAGTGCCGATAAAATCTACGAAATTGAAATATCTGCCCCCGGATACCAGCCATCTAAAACAACTGTAAACCCAAGCCAGCTGGTTGACAATGTGCTGATGATTGCCCTGAAAAAGAACGGGTATATTTTTACGTTCAACACCCTCGATTCTAAAACCCGCATGCCTATCCCTCATGCAAGGGTATCTTTTGTGGCATCTGATAATGATAAACTGGCCTTATTGGAAAACAGCAGAACCACAACGCCAATACCTCCGGCAGATTTCGGAAAGAAATACACATTACGTGTACATGCTGATGATTATAAGCTGTACACAGCTGACATTAATTTGTTGAATCTGGCCTCTGGAAATTTTTCTTTTGACGTGTTGCTTGAAAAAGCAGAGGTAAAAAAGGCACCCCAGCCGGTTGAAAACAAACCTAAGACCGATGCGCCGGTGATAGTAAAAAATGAAGAAAAAACAGTGCAACCAAATATTGACAAGGTTCCTGAGCCTGTTACACCACCAAAACAAACAATTATTGCCCCGGCAGCAGCCCTTACCGACAATTACTTTAAAAGTATTGAAATAGGTAAACCTATAAAACTTGAAAATGTATTTTTTGACCAGAGTCAGCCAATTATCAAGCCGCAATCATATACCGAATTAGATAAACTGGTTCAAATGCTGAAAGAGAATCCGAAAGTGAATATAGAGATTATTGGCCATACCGATAACGTGGGTGACCCGCGGCTGAATCTATACTTGTCTGAATTGCGGGCAAAGGCTGTTTCAAATTACCTGTTCAACAAGGGAGTCTCCGCATCTCGCATGACATCGTCGGGTAAAGGGCAGCAACAGCCGGTCGCATCAAATGACACCGAAGAAACGCGCCAGAAGAACAGAAGAGTTGAATTTAAGGTGATATCTAATTGATTTTCAATCTTTTACAGTAGCGCGCCTGATACGGTCATTTATGGCTCTGCCAAGGTCTTTTTCCGGCAGTAGGCTGGTGTATATAACTTCAACATTTCTGTTGTCTAAATCACGCAGGTAAGCAAACAGATTTTTAGCCGCTTCTTTGAAATTACCGGAAGGCGACAAAAGTAGTTGATTCTCAGCAGATATATCGGCTCTTAATTCGTTAAAGCCCAGATAAGCAACTTTTTCGTTACTCGAAGTGATTTCTGAATCATGACTGGTTAGAAGCAGGGGTTTTCTTGGTGCATAGTGGCTTTTAAGCATACCGGGCGCCTGCGGATTGGAAGACGAATGCTCAATTATTTGCACTTTACCTACCACGTTTTCAATTTCTTCAATCGATAAACCACCTTTTCTGTAAACAATTGTTTCATTTCCTGCAAAACCAACAATAGTTGATTCAATGCCTACCTGGCACTCTCCCCCATCAAGAATCAGATTTATCTGCTCGCCCAACTGGTGATTCACATGCAGCGCGCTTGTTGGAGAAATATAACCAAACGGATTGGCGCTAGGCGCTGCCAACGGAAAATCCAATTGACGTAATAACTGCAGCGTTAACGGATGATTGGGTATTCTGAAGGCTACGGTGTCCAGGCCTGATGTAACCAAATCAGGAATTATTTCTTTTCTTGGTAATAAGAGGGTCAGCGGCCCGGGCATAAATTTTTCAGCTAAGGCATAAACCCTTTCATCAGTTACATTTACGTATTTTTCAAACTGCTCAATGCTGTGGGTATGCACAATAAGCGGGTCAAAGGTTGGTCGGTTTTTTACTTCAAATATCCGGGCTACAGCATCGGTGTTCAAGGCGTTGCCGGCCAATCCATACACCGTCTCGGTCGGAATCCCAACCACCTCACCGGCATTTAAAAGCTTCACTGCCAGTTCAATATCTTTGCTCATTAAGGCCATTATGCTAAATCTTTTTCAAAATAGGCTACGTCGCCTTCAGGATTGTAGTTATACGGTTGGGTTTCAGTAAACTGTAGAGCATGATACAATTTATTGGCGGCCGCCAGCCTTTTCAGTGTGTCGAGCTTCATTTTACGGTAGCCCTTTTTTGCTGCCTCATCAATAACCGTCTGAGCAAGTTTTTTTCCCAGCCCGATACCCTGATAAACCGGCCTCACATACAACCTTTTCATTTCACAAACGCCTTCTTCCAGTTTCCATAATGCTACACAACCTGCGGGGTTGCCATCTACCATAGCCAGAAAAATAGAACCCTCCGGCTCGGCATATTTGGCAGGTAGCAAGGCCAGTTCTTCCTCAAAATTCTGAAAGCAAAGACTTACACCCAGAAACTTCTCATATTCCCGGAACAGACCCTTAATTGCTTCAAGGTCTTCGGGTGTAGTAATTTTTTCAACGCTTATTTTCATGATTTGTCAGGTAATTAATCTGTCCGGGTAGCCCACTTCTACCAATGTGAGCCCTTCGGCCGGAACGGCTCTTCCGGCTTTCTGCCTGTTTTTTGATAAAATAACCTGCTCAAACGCATCCAGGCTCATTTTTCCGGTACCAACTTCAAGCATAGTACCCACAATGGCCCTCACCATACCTCTCAAGAAACGGTCGGCCTTGATATGAAACAGCAAAAACTGGTCTTGCTGTTCCCAGCGGGCAAATTCAATTTTACAATTAAATGTGGCTACGTCTGTATGCACTTTACTGAAACACTGAAAATCAATATGATTTTTCATTATCTCTCCTGCCGCGTTCATTGGGTGAATTTCAAGCGGCGCCCGGTAAAAATAAGAAAAATCCTGCCAGAATGGTGTTTTTTGAAGTGCTATTCTATAAAGATAACGCCGGTAGGTGGCATCAAACCTGGAGTGGAAATTGTTATTTACCACAGCTATTTTATTTACGGCTATGGCTTTGGGCAAGATGCCGTTCACGGCATAAACCAGCTTGTCTATCTGGCTCAGGGGCGTTTCTGAATCAAAATGGGCAAACTGCTGATAAGCATGCACGCCTGCATCAGTACGGCTGCTGCCAACTATCTGGGTTGGAACTCTCAGAACGGTAGATAAAGCCTGCTCAATATGCCCCTGCACAGTGGCGGCGTTTTCCTGCACCTGCCAGCCATGAAATGATGTACCTTTGTAAGAACATTCAATTAAGTAACGCATGGGGCAAAGATAATACTACAGAAAGCAATAAAGACAACAAACAAACAAATTTCGCTATTCAGGGTAGAAAATTGAATAGAAAAAATGCGCTGTATGGCCCAATCAGATGTTATCCACATCGTGGAACGTTTTATCCACGTCGTGGAACATTTAATTGTTTCTTAACATTAAAAGTCGGATATTTGAATCCGTAATTTTCTCGAACCACTAAAAATGGGAAAAATAATAGCAATAGCCAACCAGAAGGGCGGCGTAGGTAAAACAACCACATCAATCAATCTGGCGGCCAGTCTGGCTGCCCTTGAGTTCCGTACGCTTATCATAGATGCAGACCCTCAGGCAAATACTACATCCGGGCTTGGCCTGAACCCCAAGGAAGTAGAAAACAGCATTTATGAATGTATGGTTAATGATATTCGTCCCAGAGACATTATCATTCAGACCGACTTCCCGAATCTTGATTTGCTGCCGTCGCACATTGATTTGGTGGGCGCTGAAATTGAGATGATTAACCTTCCGAAGCGAGAAGAAAAGATGAAAGAGTCTTTGAATGATGTGAAAGATATGTATGACTTCATTATCATCGATTGCTCTCCTTCTTTAGGTTTAATAGTTATTAACAGCCTAACAGCTGCCGACTCGGTGATTATTCCGGTGCAATGCGAGTACTTTGCCCTGGAAGGGCTGGGTAAATTGCTGAACACCATCAAGATTATCCAGCAGCGTCTCAATCCGGCCCTTACAATTGAAGGTATCTTACTAACCATGTATGACCTGCGCGTGAGGCTGTCAAACCAGGTGGTGCATGAAGTAACCACGCACTTCAAGAACATGGTTTTTCAGACCCTCATACCTCGAAACATAAGGTTATCTGAATCGCCGAGTTATGGTGTACCTGCTCTGGCTCAGGATGCCGACAGTAAAGGGGCTATCAGCTATCTGAATCTGGCACGTGAGATATTAATCAAGAACGGAAAGCTTGTAACCGAAAACTGATAAGTGTTGGAGATGAATTAAACCAAATGTATTTGGGAACCTGAAAGCAAGACCCATTTATCATGAAAACCTATGGAAGCTAAAACATTCAATACAAAAAAAGGTATGACCGGGCTTGGGCGTGGGCTGGGCGCATTATTATCAGACTCCGGAAGTACTGACAATGATAACGTTATACCACGCAAAGCTGAATCACCGGGTTCAATGAACGAGATACTGATTAGCTCTATTGTAACCAATCCGTATCAGCCACGAACCCACTTTGACCAGGAGGCGCTTCAGGAATTGTCAGAATCTATCAAGATTCTGGGTATTATTCAGCCTATTACTGTTAAAGAAGAAACCCCGGGCAGATACATTCTGATATCGGGCGAACGCCGTTTGCAGGCATCTAAACTGGCAGGCCTGACCAAAATACCTGCTTATGTGCGTACTGCCGACGACCAGCAAATGCTGGAAATGGCATTGATTGAAAACATTCAGCGTGAAAACCTGAACGCCATAGAAATTGCCCTGAGTTACCATCGCCTGCTTAGTGAGTTTCAATTGAAACAGGAAGAACTGGGCGACAGAGTAGGTAAAAACCGTACTACTGTTAACAACTATCTGCGTTTACTAAAATTACCTGATATAATTCAGGCAGCCGTACGCGACAATGAAATTACGATGGGCCATGCCCGGGCACTGATAAATATAGATAATAGCGAAACCCAGATAAAACTCTTTACTAAAGTAATTGAGGAGAGCTGGTCGGTTCGTAAAATTGAAGAAGAAGTAAGAAGACTGGCTGCCATAGGCTCTGAAGAAGTAAAAGGCAAAAACCAGAATACCTTAAAACAAGAGATTTCGTCGTTACAGTTTCGTCTTCAGGGGTACTTTGGCACCAAAGTACAGGTAAAGGCCGACGATAATCATAAGGGTGAAATCAAAATTCCGTTTGCATCAAAAGATGAATTAGACAGAATTTTAGGTGCAATAAAAGTAAATCAGGATTAAAATCAGCCAAGAAATAGTTTAATATTTGTTAAATGATTGTAAAAAGAAAGATGAGAACCTATTTTTGTCTCTCATTACGCAATTAAAATTTCGGAATATGGTTCGGATGCTGGTTATACTTTTACTGACAACAAATATTTCTTTTGCGCAAAAAACAGACTCTGTAAAAAATAATACGGCCAAAACCGATTCGTCGAAAAAAATATTGATTGACTCTTCCAGAATTGCGGGTTTAGGTAAAAGACTTATCAAAGCAGATTCAGCCGGAAGAGCCCGTTTTATAAGCAGAATTTTCAAGGCAGATTCAGCAAAAAAAGCAAATCCTGCACGAAAGGCGCTCATTCGCTCATTGATACTACCCGGTTGGGGGCAAGCCACCAACAAAGAATACTGGGTTATGCCAATTGTTTACGGCGCAGCAGCCGGAGGCATTTTCTCGTTTTATGTTAATAACCACAGGTATCATTACTATAAAGGGAAATTGACCGAACTAGTTGTTGGCGGAGCTACCGAAGTAATGCTTAACAACTATGTGGGTATAGGCATAAAGCAGTCTGATAAGCAGATAGGCCCATTTACCAAAGCCCAGGTTGAGCCCGTGGTAAATACTTATCGCCGTTATAGAGACCTGACGGTTATTGTTTTTGCAGTTGGCTGGGCGCTCCAGGCAGTGCAGGCTAATGTGTCTGCCCACCTCAAAAACTTTGATATGAGCGACGACATATCAATCAAATTTGAACCCAGCGTTCAGCCTACTTTTATGGGCAGTGCGGTGGGTGCCAGTTTAGTTTTTAAATTTAAATAGAATCTGACATAGAAATATATGCGTATTGCCCTTTTAGGTTATGGAAAAATGGGTAAAGTAATTGAGCAGATTGCTTTACAAAGAGGACACGAGATTTCTGCAAAAATAGATATCGGTAACCGTACCGAGCTTCTGTCTGTTATCCCCGAAAATACCGATGTTGTTATTGAATTCAGTTCGCCTGAATCTGCCTATGGCAACCTAAAATATTGTATGGAGTTTGGCTTGCCGGCAGTTTGCGGAACAACCGGTTGGCTTCAGCACAAGCCCGAGATTGAAAAACTGTGCCAGGATAACAGCGGCGCCTTTTTTTATGCATCTAACTACAGCATTGGGGTCAACCTTTTCTTTGAAATCAACAAGGCACTTGCCCGCCTGATGAACCCTTACATGGGCGAATACAAGGTTTCTACCAACGAGATACATCATACAGAAAAAAAAGATTCTCCAAGTGGCACTGCCATTACTTTAGCACAGGGGCTGATCGAAAATCTTAATAATAAAACTACCTGGGTAAATAATCAGATAGCACAGGAAAACGAGGTTCCAATCTGGTCGTCGAGAGAGGGTAAAGTTCCTGGAACCCACGAGATAAAGTATATATCTGATGTTGACCAGCTTGAAATAAAACATATTGCCCACAGCCGGAATGGCTTTGCTTTAGGCGCTGTAATAGCCGCCGAGTGGCTGCGCGACAAAACCGGAATTTTTGGAATGAACGATATGTTAGGCTTTTAATCATTTATTTTTTAACCGATATCACTAAACCATTAAATCTCCAATCAGGAGCAAGTCCTTATGGCAGAAGTTCAATCAACGGCCGGAAATAAACCAGCAAAAAAGAAGTCGGCGCTAAGAGAATGGGTAGACTCTGTATTATTCGCCGTAGTAGCAGCAACGCTGATCCGGTGGTTATTTCTGGAAGCATATACCATCCCTACGGGGTCTATGGAAAAGAGCCTGTTAATCAACGACTTCCTTTTTGTAAGTAAATTGCATTACGGCACCCGTACGCCTAAAACTATACTTCAGGTGCCGCTTACGCACCAGAAAATCTGGTTTACAGATATACCTTCGTATTCTGATGCCATTCAGTTGCCTCAATACAGATTACCGGGCTTTACACATGTAAAAAACGGTGATGTGGTGGTTTTCAACTACCCTGGTTGCCCTGAAAGACCTGATGAATTTGGCGGATACGACAAATATCCGGTTGATTTACGAACCAATTATATTAAACGCTGTATCGGGATTCCGGGAGATGTAGTGGAGGTAAGGGCTGGTCAGTTGTATGTGAATAACAAAGTTTTCCCGAACCCTCCGGGTTTGCAGAACGAATATGCCATTGAAGCCACTACCCAGGTAAACGAGAAAATTTTTCAAAAATTAGACATTACCGAATACGAAGAAGATTTACATCAGACAGATAAAACGGTCTATTATGTAAAAGCCACCGACCAGGCCATAAAAGATATTAAGGCGCTTGACTTTGTAAAAAGCATTACCCCCATTATTGCAACCAAAGGAGACACAACCGAATACGGAATCAATACTTTTCCGTATAACTCAAGGTTGTTTCCTTTCAACAGAGACAATTTTGGGCCGGTAACCATACCTAAAAAGGGAGTAACGATACAGCTTGACGAAAAAAATCTGGCGCTTTACAAAGGAATCATCACCACCTTTGACGGTAACAAAGATGCCAGATATGTAAACGGGCAGATTATTCTGGATGGCAAGCCAATTACATCATACACATTTAAGCAGGACTATTATTTTATGATGGGCGATAACCGCCATGGGTCTGACGACTCACGTTTCTGGGGATTTGTGCCTGAAGACCACATTGTTGGTAAAGCAGTTTTCATCTGGATGTCAATTAATAAAGACGGAAACTTCCTGAATAAAATTCGTTGGAGCAGATTATTCAGCATCATCAGATAATTTCAGAAATTCACTTCAATTAATATAACAAAAGCAGCTCATTTGGCCATCAGATGAGCTGCTTTTGTTTACAAGCATATACAAAAGAAAACAGCACCCGTTTTACGTGATGCTGTTATAATAAATATTATCAGTACTTTTTGTTAGGCAATCTCCAACATTTTGTTTTCCCAAACCTCGTTCAGCTTTTTCAATTCAGCTTTGGCTTGTTCATATTCGGTGTTTGCTTTTTGCAATGCAGCAGCATCATTAAAAACCTTTGGGTCGGCCAGTTTTTCTTCCAGTAGCGTTTTTTTCTTTTCCTGCTCGGTTATTTTTGCTTCTATTTCTTCAATCTCGCGTTCCAGCTTCTTAATCTCATTTTTGTTTTTACTAGGCGCATCAACAACCGGAGCTTGTTTCTCTTCTTTTTTTGCAGGAGCCGGAACCGGAACAGTTGACGGGCGGTTAGCCTTGTTATCTTCGACCCAGGTTTCGTACTCGTCGTAAGTACCCGGGTATTCTTTTATCTGGTGGTCTTCAATGTACCATATTTTATTAGCAACCTGGCTCACAAAGTGTCTGTCGTGAGAGACCACCACATACGTACCTTCATATTGATCCAGAGCCTGAATAAGGATATTCACCGACTGCATATCCAAGTGGTTGGTGGGTTCATCAAGTAGCAGGAAATTAGCCTCAGATATCAATACCTTGGCTAAAGCCACACGTGATTTCTCACCACCTGATAACACCTTAATTTTCTTGAATACATCTTCTCCTTTAAATAGGAAACAGCCCAGAATCAAACGTAATTCAGCTTCTGTTTTGGCTGAATCGGCATATTTTAATTCTTCCAGAATAGATTCATCCAAATGCAAAGATTCCAATTGGTGCTGGGCAAAGAAAGAGAAATTTACATTATGGCCCAGTTTTCTTACACCATCCACAATTTCGCTACCTGCTACAATTCTTAGCAATGTTGATTTCCCCTTACCATTGGCGCCTATCAGGGCAATTTTGTCGCCACGCTCTATGTTTATGGTTGAGTCTTTCAGAATTACTTTTTCTCCATAAGCCTTGTTAACATGCTCTAAAGCCATAACTTGACGACCCGGATTAACACTGAATTTAAATTTAAATGCTACACGTGCCGAGGCATCAATTACATCGTCAATCAGTTCCAGTTTATTCAGGGCTTTCACACGAGACTGCACCTGACGAGACTTAGACGCTTTGGCTTTAAAACGTTCAATAAAACGTTCAGTCTGGCGTATCTGCGCCTGCTGATTTTCAAAAGCACTTTTCTGAATCTCGTTTCTAAGGGCTTTTTCTTCTACAAAGAATGAGTAATTACCTGCATAAGGCCAAAGTTTGTTCTGGGTAACTTCTACCGTCATGTTACAAACGTTATCCAGAAACTCTCTATCGTGAGAAACCACCACAACGGCGTTTTCGTAATTCAATATATATTTTTCAACCCACTGAATTGACGGAAGGTCAAGGTGGTTGGTAGGCTCATCTAGCAATAATAATGAGGGCTTTTGCAGAAGCAACTTTGCCAGCATAACACGCATTCGCCATCCACCGGAAAACTGCTTTAAAGGCATGTGTAACTCTTCAGTACGGAAACCAAGCCCTTCCAGAATTTCTTCTGCTTTAGACTGAATGGTGTAGCCCCCCAGATGGTCAAACTCTTCCTGCAAATGCCCCAGCTTGTCAACCAGTTCATCGCGGTAATTTACTTCCATCTCGTGCAGCACTTTGTCTATTTCTATTTGCAGGTAGTTTTCGCGTTCAAAAGCCTGCATGGCTACCGACAATATGGAGTCTTCGGTCTGGTAAGAAAGTAAGTCCTGATTCAGGAAACCAATGGTACAGTCACCGGCTTTGCTGATATTACCGCCATCTGGCTGGTATTCGCCTACAATCAGTCTCAAAAGGGTAGATTTCCCCATTCCGTTCAGACCAATTAAACCGATTTTATCTTTTGGTTTAATCTGTAGACTCGCTCCTTCAAAGATGGCTCTTCCGCCAAAGTAGAACGATAAATTGTTTATGGTAAGCATTTAAATGTTTTATTATACTTCGGCAGGCCGATATTTTCTTTGGACAATGTTAATCTATATATCTTTTCAGGATGGGCTCATAGCTGTCTATTCTTCTATCGCGAAGATACGGCCAAGTGGTGCGGTATTTTTCGGTCAATGCCAGGTCAATTTCCTGCACGTGTACTTCTTCTTTATCATGCGATGCCAGGTATAACAGGCTTCCGAACGGATTGGCCACAAAACTGCCTCCCCAGAATTGCTGCTCAGCCTCTCGCCCTACCCTGTTTACCGATACTACGTGTACCCCATTAGCTACAGCATGGCTACGCTGAATGGTCTGCCAGGCATTATACTGTTCAATGTTGGCCTCATTCTGTGGCTCGTTAACGTCCCAACCAATAGCGGTAGGATAAAACAGCACCTCAGCGCCCATTAAGGCTGTAATACGGGAAGCCTCAGGATACCACTGGTCCCAACAGATAAGCACCCCTATTTTAGCAAACTTGGTATCGAAAACCTTGTAGCCTAAATCGCCGGGTGTAAAATAGAATTTCTCGTAATAACCCGGGTCATCAGGAATATGCATTTTGCGGTATTTACCCAGATAAGTGCCGTCGGCATCGATTACGGCCGTGGTATTATGGTATAAACCGGCGGCCCGTTTTTCAAATAATGAAGCAATTATTACTACATTAAGATCACGGGCAATTGCTGACAACTTCATGGTAGTTGGCCCTGGAATGGCCTCTGCCAGATTAAAATTACTGTGGTCTTCTACATCACAAAAATATAGCGAGGTGAATAATTCCTGCAGACAAACGATATTGGCGCCATTACCGGCAGCTTTTTTAATTCCCTCAATGGCCTTATCTATATTCTCTGCAACATCGGCCGTGCAAGACATCTGTACCAGACCAACTTTAATTTTCTTCATGTATTCAGCTTTCTTTGAACTGCAAAATTACGAAAAAAATATCATAAATTCTTAGCTGAAAAATCCTGCGGCCCTTTGTTAAGCGCTTTTTGTTCAATATTTAATATTAAAAAGGTTAAGTTTCTACCGCTCAAAATTTCACGCCAAAGCGTTCAGCCAATGTTTGTAAATCTTCTACCACCTTTTCATTCAAAGGTATTCCGTCTGCTCTTCTGATTTTCTCCAGCTCGCGTTCCGGGTCTCCGGGTATTACAACCGGGTTGCCTTCAACATGCTTAGCGGCTCTGAAACGCTCAATCCATGTATCCATACTGGCCTTAAACTCTTCTTTGGGTCTGAAACCGTCAATCCGCATGGCACCCAGAAAATGCCCTGTGCCTTTACCCACCTGTTCGGCTGCCACACCATGAAAACCCGCCGTTGCAAAAGGCGGAACCCAGGGGCCAAAGTTAGCACCTGATAAAACGCCTGAAAAAATATCTACAACAGCACCCAGCCCATACCCTTTATGGCTGCCGTGTTCGCGGTCACCTCCCAAGGGCAATAAACCCCCACCATTTTTAACTGCATTGGCATCATGAGTCGGCATACCCGCTGCATCCTGCACCCATCCTATCGGAGCAGGCAGACCTTTTCTTTGCAAAATTTCCATTTTGCCATAGGCCACTGCGGTTGTTGCAAAGTCAGCCACAAACGGTGGCTGATTACCAGCCGGAACAGACACCGCAATCGGGTTTGTACCCAACATCTTTTCGGTAGCAAAAGTAGGTACTACCAACGGGGCGGCGTTTGTCATGGCCCAGCCGATCATATCATTCTGCAAAGCAAGCATTGAATGGTAACCGGCTATCCCGAAATGGTTTGAGTTTTGTACCGAAATCCATCCTGAGCCGTATTTTTTAGCTTTCTTCATGGCTATTTTCATGGCAAATGGCGCTACTACCAGGCCAAGGCCTTTATCGCCGTCTATAACTGCCGTGGAAGGTGTTTCATGAATAATTCTGATTTGCGGTGCAGGATTCAGGCGGCCATTATCATATAATCTCACATAGCCAACTAATCTGGCAGTACCATGAGAATCTACTCCTCTTAAATCGGCAGTAATCAGCACATCTGCTGCCAGTTTAGCATCCTTAGTTGAACAGCCTAGTGCCTGAAATATTCTTTCGGTAAATTGTCTGAGTCTCTTTTCTTTAATGTTCATTATATTTTAAAATCAAACCTACAAAGCGCTGGTTATCAGCGGTGTTCTATTAACTAAGTGTTAATATTTTTCTTTTAAGTAATTATTTTGCAAACGCACAAAATAAAACAACGGCAAAGCAAATATTTTTTCTTAAAATTGCCATCACAAACAACAAATTTTAATACCCAACGGTTGGCAAAAAAAACCGCATCAGCCAAATAAACAGGGCATTAAATCAAAGAAAGTTTAATAAATTTTAAACACACAAAAAGCAAAAAATGTCACAAAACTTAGCGGATTTAGAAAAAATATGCAGTGAAGTTGTTCTGGTTGCAAAGGAAGCAGGAGAATTCATTGCTTCAGAAGCCAAGAAGTTCAGCACGGCATCGGTAGAATACAAGGCCACCAATAATGTAGTTTCGTACGTTGATAAAGAAACAGAAAAAATGATAGTAGGCAGACTGGAAGCTATTTTGCCTGAGGCAGGATTTATAACAGAAGAAGGAACTGTAGAAACCAAAGATTTTGATGGCTTAAACTGGATTATTGACCCGCTGGACGGAACGGCCAATTTTATACACGGTTTGCCTAATTATTCGGTAAGCTTGGCATTAGCTCAAGGTAAAAATGTGCTGGTAGGTGTGGTTTATAATGTTTGCACAGGAGAGGTTTTCTCTGCTACCAAAGGAGGAGGCGCTTTCAGAAACGGTGAGGCCATCAGCGTTTCGGCTAATAAACATCTGGGAGAAAGCCTTTTATCTACGGGTTTCCCCTATTACAAGTTTGATAATCAGGACAAATACCTGAAGATACTGGAATCGTTGATGCAAAAAACGCATGGTTTACGCCGCATGGGCTCTGCGGCTATTGACCTCGCCTATGTTTCATGTGGTTATTTTGATGGTTTCTATGAGTACAACCTTAATTCGTGGGACATGGCTGCAGGAATTCTGCTAATTACCGAGGCAGGTGGGTTTGTATCAGATTTTTCAGGCACGGGCGAACACCTTTTCAGGGGCGATGTAGTGGCTGGTTCGGCAGTTCATAAAGAGCTGCTCGATGAGATTCAAAAACATTGGTTCTGAATTTAATACAATTTCTTTTTTATGCTTACTCTTGAACAACTAAAATACCCTATTGGCGATTTTGTATATGGCAGGGAATACACGCTTGCCGATACCAATGCTCATATAAAAGTAATGGAAGAACTTCCGGCCCGGTTAAAAGCGCTGACGGCCAAATTGAATGACGAAGAACTGGATACGCCTTACAGGCAGGGTGGTTGGACTGTCCGCAAGGTGGTTCATCACATGGCCGAGAGCCATATCCATATGTTTACCCGTATTCGGTTTGCTTTAACTGAACAAAATCCTGCAATAAAAGGTTATGATGAAGGTGCATGGGCGCAATTACCAGACCATAGTTTACCCATTAAACCTTCATTACAAATTTTAGAAGGTGTACACCAGCGGATGGTCTATCTGTTCAGGAGCCTTGATGAAGTGTCTTTAAAGAAAACTTATTATCATGGTGGATACCAGAAGTCGTTTGAAATTCAGGAAGTCATCGCTTTATATGCCTGGCATTCTGAACACCATTACCAACACATTTTGCAAGCATTAGGAAAAAGATGATTGAAAATATTATAATCGGAGTGGTATTTCTGGGCGCCCTGGCCTATTTGGGTAACATGGTCAGGAAGCAATTTACAGCCAAAAATGCAGGTTGTGCCAAAGGATGCGGCACCTGTAATGTAGATTTTTCTAAATTATCTGAGGTTAAAGAGCAGTAATCTGGCTGCTCTTTAACCCACTGCGGAGTATCACTCCGCCGAACGTTCCACGGAGTGGCACTCCGTGTTACATCGGCGTAAAAGTAGCCTCATCAATTATTTTATGGGCATGTTCTTTGCCCAGATACTTATCTATCATACCATGTGCCAGGTATATCACTGGTGTCAGTAACACCGCCACTACAAATTTATAGATATAGTTATTCGTTCCGGTTGTAAATACCTCCGTTAAGGTCCAGTTATTAAAGACATAAAAAGCAATAAATACTACCACGTAACTATCAATCAACTGCGATACCAACGTAGAGCCCGTGGCTCTCAGCCAAATCATTTTGTTGTTTGTATAAGTACGCAACCAATGAAAAACCGTGGCATCAAGAATTTGCCCTACTAAAAATGCAATAATTGAACCCAGGATAATCCCCAGCCCCTGACGGAAAATAATTTTGTATGCATCATTAATATTCAGTGCATTGCCTGAAAAATCTTTGTTGTTATGGTTAACCCAGAACTGAGCCGGAGTAACAATAGTAGAAATATAAATGATTACAAAGGCGTAAGCAATAAGCATGGCCGTTAGGTAAGAGATTTTTCTCACCCCCTTTTTACCGAAATACTCATTGATAATATCAGAAGTAACAAATACAAAGGGCCAGTTAAGTACCCCCGCCGACATATTGAAGTCAAACTTTTGACCAAAGAGCGGTAGCTGCATGGGCGCAATGCCCAAGGTTTGTTCAACAGAAAAGATTTTTGAACCTATTATTTCAGCTATAATGGCATTAGTTAGAAAAATGCCGCATAAAATAATATAAAGAGTCTGCTTCTTTGAAGCGATTGATTCAGTTGCCATTTAAGGTAATGAGTGAATGGTTGATTAAGCAAATTAGTAATTGAGTGCCTTTACTCTATACCATAATTCGCATTGGGTCCGGTTTAGTTTCTTAATGACTTAAAATTAGTTGGAAATCTTATTTCATCAAATAACTGAATGATTTTCTTTGAATTGCCTTCTGAATCTGCTGCAAAAAAAATCCCGGCCAGATTTAATTCATGGCCGGGACAATTCAAAAGCTCTGAATCAAATCAGGACTTCTTTTTCTTTTTTGTATTTGTGGCCGGCTCAGGAACAGCAGGAATTTTAGCTTTTATTTCGCTGATTCCCTTTTCAATACTGTCTTTAAAGAACGGATAAACGCCGTCGCCGTTACCTAAAGTCTGTGCTTTAAGTGCAAAAACCAATGCTTCAGCAGGTTTACCTTGTTTGTCAAGAATCTGTGCTTTCACCCAGTTGTTGCGAAAATTTTCTTTCAGAGCCAATGATTTATCGACCATCGACAACGCGCTATTCAAATCAAGACCTTTTTGAAACATATACTCTGCCGCTTGCTGAAATGCCGCTGCTGCATCGTTGCTTTTAATGGCAATCGCTGCTTCCATGGCTTTTACATTATCAACACCAATAGCCAGAGTTACTTTGGTTTTTTCCCACGAAATATTCAGGTTGGCTGCATCGTCTTTCACATCAGAAAAATCAATAGTGAATGATTCTACCGCCGGTACTGCCTTCGGGGTGGCTGTTACACGCAAAACATCGTTTGACTGACTATAATTTTGCTCTGTAACATTCAGGTCTTTGCTGAAAATAACTGTCCAGCTATTGGCATTTGGTATCGACATAATGGCATATTTACCGGCTTTCAGTATATTGCCTTGCACGGTTATATCTGCCGAGGTTTCAATTTTTGTAGCTGCATTAGCGCCTGTACGGTACACTTTATCGAACGGAATTAACTTACCGAATATCTCACGGCCTTTTAAGGCAGGGCGGGAATAATCAACCGAAATTTTTGTAGTACCAACAACCTGAGACACCGTAGCGGCCGGGCTTGGAGCAGGAGCAACCTGAGCAAAAGTATAAGTTGCTGACAATAAACAACTTGTAATAAAAGTCGTAATTTTTTTCATGTAATTGTGATGTTTCGTTGTTTTATTAAACTAATTTTCGATGCAAATTAACAATAAATTGAGGTATGCATCGAAAAAAATTGCTTGAATTGCTTCACAATCATACAGGAGCTGATGCCGGTGAATCGGCCATGAAAGAACAAATGACAGCATTTGTTCAAAACAATGATCAATGCTTTGACAGAGAGCTGCTTATCGGGCATGTAACGGGGTCAGCGTGGATTCTGGACGATTCAGGCCAGTTTGTATTATTGATGCATCATAGAAAACTGAACAAATGGTTTCAGCCCGGCGGACATTGCGACGGTGATAATGACGTTCTACGCGTTGCCCTGAAAGAAGCACAAGAAGAAACCGGCCTGAATGCCATAGATATATTAAGCAACGACATATTTGACATTGATATACACCCTATACCCGAACGAAAAGGCATACCGGCACATTTGCATTATGACGTTCGTTTTTTGTTCAGCGCCGATAAAACGCTACCTTTATTAGTAAACGAAGAATCAAACGGCCTGCAGTGGGTTGAACTTGCAAGCGTTGAAAGCCTGAATGATTCTGAATCAATGATGAGAATGGTACGAAAAACACTAAGGGCATTATGAAAGTAACAGGTTTTACCATAGTACGGAACGCTATTAAATACGATTACCCTGCCCTGGAAGCCATCACTTCGGTTTTACCCCTATGTGATGAATTTGTAGTTGCCGTCGGAAAATCAGAAGACGAGACCCTGTCGCTCATTCAATCCATAAAATCGGATAAAATAAAGATTATTGAAACCGAATGGGACGAAACCCTGAAAACTGGTGGACGTGTACTGGCAGTAGAAACCAATAAGGCAATTGATGCCATCAGTAAAGATACCACCTGGGCCTTTTATATTCAGTGCGACGAGGTAGTGCATGAGCAATACCATCATGCCATCAGGCTGGCTATGAAACAATATGCGGCTGATTTAGAAGTAGAAGGCTTACTATTTAAGTACACCCACTTTTATGGATCGTTTAATTATGTGGCCGACTCCAGAAAATGGTATAGAAACGAAATAAGGGTTTTCAGACATACAGGAAACGTGGTTTCTTACCGCGATGCCCAGGGTTTCAGAAAAACAGATAATACCAAGTTGTGTGTAAAACCTATTGATGCGCATATTTACCATTACGGTTGGGTAAGGCCCCCAAAGAAAATGGCCGAAAAAGTCAGGAGTTTCCATGCGCTTTGGCATACACCTGAAGAAATAGAGAAAATGCAACTGGCAGATACCGAATTCGATTATTCTAAAATTGATTCGTTAAGTGTATTTCATGGAACACACCCTCAAGTAATGCGTAGTAGAATTGAAAATGCCGACTGGAACTTTCATTTCAATGTAGCAGAAAAAAAGTACTCTTTAAAAAACAAGGTTTTGTTTTTCATTGAACGCCTGACAGGCTGGCGGATCGGCGAATATAAAAATTATAAGCTAATTTAATTTAAAATTCAGATGCCCATAAAAGTTAAATATCGATGGCGCTATTCTTCAGCCGGATATTCGTCTAATTTCTTATGACCCTGGTAGAAAAATTAAGATTTTCTCCTTTTACTTTTAAAATATAATTGGCCTGCCAATAGTCTGATGGCAACGTTACATATCTTTGGTCAGTAACCATAGACCAGATAACCTTTCCGGTCATGTCTACAAGATTAAACTCAAAGTTTTTGCCGGCATTATCTTTCAGTATCCACACTTTTACGGCTCCTGTTTTTTCATTAAACGGATTTGGGAAAACGGCCACGTCTCTACCTTCTTTTTTTATAACTGCTATTAGCTGTTCAAGTTCTGCCAGTTGAGCTGCTTTTTCAAAATTGGGTATTCC
Source organism: Emticicia sp. 21SJ11W-3 (assembly GCF_024138715.1). GTDB lineage: Bacteria > Bacteroidota > Bacteroidia > Cytophagales > Spirosomataceae > Emticicia > Emticicia fluvialis. The sequence continues at coordinate 2,156,945 of NZ_CP092074.1, read as the reverse complement.
ATAACCAAGTCTGTCGTCTGGTGATTCGTACTGACTGGCAGACCGTATCAGAAAATCGCGTATCTGCATATTGTTAAATTCAGGATAAGCCTGCCAGAAAGAAGCTGCAAAACCAGCCAGCAATGGAGAAGCAAACGAAGTACCATTGCTATTTACAATAGTATTATTTGCCCCGCCTACCAATGTACTTTGCCCCATAGCGGCCAACTCAGGTTTTACCCGGCCGTCGGCAGAAGGGCCATAAGAACTAAAAGAAGCTATCACTCTTGAGGCAGATACAGCCCCCACTGCAATCACCGAATCAGCATCGGCAGGTGTGCCAATGTATTTCCAGCTATCGTTACCCTCGTTTCCGGCAGATGTAACTACCAAAATACCAGCCTGGGCTGCCCAATCTGCCGCCCGTGTTGCCAGGGCTCTGTCTCCGTTAAGATCTGTACGCTTGTAGTCCTGTCTTGGGTCGTCAAAAGTAGTATATCCTAAAGAAGAATTAATAACATCTACCCCTACGCTATCGGCCATTTCAGCACCAAAAAGCCAGTTGGCCTCTTCGCGTCTGGTTTCAGATGCCGTATCTTCAGTCCGCAACAATAAATAAGAAGCTTTGTATGCCGTACCAACAATTTTACCATCTTCATAGGCAGCCATACAAGACAATACACGTGTGCCGTGGTTATCGTCTTCATAAACGCTTTTTTCATTGGCTACAAAGTCGTAGGTTCCAACCACCCTGTTTTCGGCATATAAATCTTTAAAAAAAGTTAGGTTATTGGCATTCAAAAACCCGGCATCCAGCACGCCAATCAGCATACCTTCACCTTTGAAACCTCGCTGATGCAGCTTATCGGCACCTAACATGGCTAACTGGGTTTGCGATAAGCCGTTGTCGGTGGTGCGCTCAGCAGCAAATTTATCTTTTTTGGTTTTAACGCCGGCATCGGTATTCAAACGGGCATTGCGGATATCGCCAGCGCCCTCCAGACCCTTAACAAAAGAAAATTTCAGAATCTTATCTAATGTGGCGGTATTGGTTTCTATCAACGCTGCATTCAGCCAGCGGGATTTATACAAAACTTTTGCACCGGCTTTAGATAGTTCAGCCAGATAGGCCGTATTAGGTGGCAGGTCTCTTTCGGTGACGGCTATTTTCTGTTTGGCTCGTCTCTGTATTGAACGCTCTGAAAGAAACTCTTTTGGTTTGTTAACGGAATACGTAGAGTTAGCTTTGTCTCTAAAAACCACCAGATACTGGTTTTGTGCCAAAGCCGAAAACTGATAAATAAATACTGAAACGAATAGTAAAATCTTTCTCATTGAATATGCCGTTAATTATCCCAAATATAACGACCTGTAAACTTAATTGTTACTACATCATAAAAAAAGTGCACCAGTTTATAAGAAACTGGCGCACTTTTAATCTCAACTATTCTGAATAACGTGTTAAATCCTCCAATTAAACAATAAAACGCAACTCTGAAAGCCTTATTGCTTGAAACTCTTCAGAATCCATCCTCCACCAACTACATCGTCTCCTTCATAGAAAACAGCGGCCTGGCCAGGTGCAATGCCATTCACAGGTTCATGAAACAAAACTTTCATTTTATCGCCTTCCTGTATGATTTCAGCCGGCGAACCCTCGTGCTTGTAACGCACCTTGGTTATGGTTTCAAGCGGACGGTCAATCAGGTTTTCATATTTCTGCATTACCAGCTTGCCAACCATCATTCCGTCTTTTTCAAGGTCTTTTTCTTCTCCCAATACAACCTCGTTCGTATCTTTTCTGATTTCAGTAACAAAAACCGGTTTGCCAAGGGCAATACCCAGACCCTTACGCTGCCCGATGGTATAAAAAGGATATCCTTCATGTTTACCAACCACCCGGCCATCCTGCATTACAAAGTTGCCGCCTCTTACACTTTCTTCAAGGCCTTCAACTCTCCGCTTCAAAAAACCACGGTAGTCGTTATCTGGCACAAAACAAATTTCATAAGATTCAGATTTATTTACCAAATCAAAAAATCCCTTTTCGGTAGCCATTTCCCTGATTTCTGTTTTTTTAAGATGCCCCAGTGGAAGTTGGGTACGCGACAGGCTTTCCTGCGATACACCCCAAAGCACATAACTCTGGTCTTTCCAGGTATCTACCCCCTTAGATATCACATACCGTCTGTTTTCTTCTCTGATATTGGCATAGTGCCCGGTGGCTATAAACTCGCAATCAAGTTTATCGGCGCGGCGCAAAAGCGCATCCCATTTAATGTGTGTGTTACAAAGTACGCATGGGTTTGGGGTTCTGCCAGCCAGATACTCTCCGGTAAAATGGTCAATTACATAATCGCCAAACTCATTTCTGATATCAAGAATATAATGCGGAAAACCCAGACTAACAGCAATGTTACGGGCATCATTAATTGAATCAAGACTGCAACAACCTGTTTCTTTTTTTGTTCCGCCAGAAGAGGCGTAGTCCCAGGTTTTCATGGTCATACCAATGACCTCGTACCCTTGCTCATGTAGCAGTACTGCTGCCAGAGAGCTGTCGATGCCGCCACTCATGGCGACCAGAATTCGTCCGTGTTTACTCATGATAATAACAGTCGTAGATTCAAAGTCTACCGTTTTAGTTAATTAATCTGCAAAATTACTCAACAGAATTTGATTCTGAATAGTTCTGAACTAATTTTGAAGCCTAATTTTAATAGATTTCTGCAATGGCACTACAAACACTGGTTAAAGTAAGTAATATCACTAATTTATCTGATGCACGTTACTGTGCAGGTATGGGCGTTGAAATGATTGGCTTTGTGATGGATAAATTCTCTAATGATTACACCCCTCCTGAAAAATTGAAAGAGATTCAGTCGTGGGTTGCCGGTGTGCAAATTGTGGGTGAGACAGAAACTACCGACTATAATGAAGTTATTGCTTTGCTGCAAAACTATGAAATTGACCTGCTACAAATTGCCGACCCGGGCTTATTGCCACGAATTGCCGATGCCGGTAAACCTATTATTCTTAAAGTTAAGGCCGAAAGTACGTATCTGGAAGATTACCTGAAACTTTATGGCTCGTTTGTTGAGTATTTCCTGATAGAAGGTGAAGAATTGAGTGATTTCTTCTTGTTCCGTCTGAAAGAATATGCGCAGGAACACCCTGTAATTCTGGGCTTTGGCATTGATGCCGACAAAATTCATGAATTGCTGGCAGATACATCTATAAAAGGCATTGCCCTGAAAGGCACCCACGAGATTAGGCCCGGTTATAAAGATTATGATGAACTGAGCGAAATTCTGGAATTATTGGAGATAGACTAACCACAGGTACATTTTCTACCAAACAATACCTAAAAGTCTGACTATCAGAATTTTATTTTTACTCTACTACTTTTTTCATTATATTTGTTAAAAGGCATCTACACATATTTATTGAAAAATTGAGAAATTCCGGACATTGTTTCGTGAAATCGTCCATCAATTTATCCCTTTGACATTAAAAATTTCCATTCATGTAGTTTGCTATACATAGTACCGTTTTTAGCCCATATCTTTGTTTCATCAATCACACAATAGTGGTTGAAAAACTAAACAACATAAACAAATAAAGAAAATGGAAAAGCGATTGTATAGAATTAAAAGTAGCAAAATGTTGGGTGGTGTAGCTGCCGGACTAGCTGAGTATTTTGATATTGATGTTACATTGGTACGGGTATTATTTGTGGTAGCATTCTTTGCTCCAATCCCGTCGGTTATCCCATACATTGTTCTATGGATGATAATGCCAACCAAGGAATCGATAATGAGAGAAAACAACATCATCATAAATTCCTGAGAGACACAGAAAAGTTAACCGGGGGCAGATGAAAAACCTGCCCCACAAATATAAAAAAAATGGAAGGCAGACTTTATCGTATAACTCAAAACCAAAAATTGGGCGGGGTAGCTCAGGGTTTGGCAGAATATTTTAATACCGACGTTACACTTATTCGGGCTGTTTTTGTACTATTGTTTTTTACCCCGTTTCCAGCTGTATTGACTTACATTATTTTATGGGTTGTATTACCAGTAAAAGACCCTTATGTTTTTACAGCGCCAGCAAGTACCGGAACTATTAATTCAGAAACCTCAAATTATACAACTATGAGTAGTCGCAATCAAAACAATAATCTGGTAGGAGGAGCAATCCTCATTATTCTTGGGATTATTTTCTCATTTAATACCTTGTTTCACATAAACCTCTGGAGATACATTGGCCAGATGTGGCCACTTATTCTGGTTGGTTTAGGTGTATGGTTAATTGTCAGAGACCGTAAGGATGATAATTTTCCGAATTATCCAAAACAAGATTCAGATATTAACCTTTAATAACGCTCACTCCCTTACCCTTTCCCGCTATGAGTATCACCTAAAAAACGGGGAAGGGTTTTTATTACCCATCAGGTAAATAACAGGGCTCTAAACTCATAACACAATGGAACGAAAAAGCAGTAATATCTTTCTGGGTGCCATACTTATTGTGATAGGTATCCTGTTTTTGGGCACCAATCTTGACTGGTTCGAACTCAACTGGTCTTTTCGCCAGATTGCCCGCTTCTGGCCACTAATGCTGATTTTAGCCGGGGTCTTTGCTTTCCTGAATCGCAGTCGTACCGCTTTTAATGCCGCCTCTGCTTTGTTAATTGCCTTTGCTATACCTCTTGGCATTTTTACCTGTGTTGATGACGGCGTAAGCAATTTCAAAGACGAGTTTGATAACGACTGGCACGTAACCATTGACGATGATGATGATGACAACTATAACTCAGACAGTGACTCGTCAAGCAATGATGGATACAAAAACGACTACTCGGTTCCGATGGGAACAGACGTAATGGAAGCCAAATTGAAACTGGCGGGTGGTGCTGCAGAATTTGACCTGGAAGAAACAACATCCAATCTATTTGAAGCTAAAACCAACCTGAGTTACAAAACCGGATATACCCTTACCGAAGAAGTGAATAATGGTATAAAAACAGTTGAATTTGAGCAAAAAGGTAAAAAAGGAAAAGGTTTTAACCTGAATTTTGACAGCGATAAAAATTCAAACAATACTGTGCTGATTAAACTGAACAAAGCCCCTGTATGGGACATTGAAATGGGCATTGGCGCAGGTGAACTGGATTTTGATTTCAGTGATTACAAAGTTAAAAGACTAGACCTGAACACCGGAGCCACCGACATTGATGTTAAACTGGGCGATAAAGTTGATAACGTAGACGTAGACATTAATTCTGGTGTTACAAGCGTAAAAATCAGTGTTCCGCAGGGTGTAGGCTGCGAATTACACATGGACGGCGCGCTGAACTCTAAAGAACTGGATGGCTTTGAAAAAGTTAAAAGCGGGCTATGGAGAACACCGGGCTACGAAAGCACCTCTAAAAAAATAAAGATTGATGCAGATGCCGGTCTTTCTTCAATTAAAATAAACCGGTATTAATTTTAGCAAACCTTTTTAAATTAGCACACGGGTATTTGATACCTGTGTGCTTTTATTTTTAACTTTGCATAAAACACTATTCTGAATGAGAAAATACACCTTAGCTCTGATATTTACCTTTCTGTCTGTTGTTTCTAATGCACAAAAGCTTTCTCCATACGCTTCTGTTAGTTTACTGACCATCTCTCCGGGCGACGCCCTCTATTCAACTTTTGGTCATAGTGCCATCAGGGTTAAAGACCCAATGCAGGGTATAGATATTGTCTACAATTATGGGTCTTTTCAGTTTAGCACTGAAGGTTTCTACATTAAATTTCTGAGAGGTACTCTACCATATAAAATAAGCGCCGATTATTTTGATAACGAAATTTACGGCTGGAGCTACGAACGCCGCCTGGTAACCGAGCAGATGCTCAATTTATCAATAGAGCAGAAGCAGGCCACTTATGATTTTCTGTTAAATAATTTAAGGCCGGAAAACCGGGAATATGCCTATAAGTTTTTTTATGATAATTGTTCGAGCAGGCTGCGCGACGTGATGAAAAGTGTTTGCGGAGACAGCTTACAGTTTTCGGCTACTTTGCATAACGACAGCACCTACCGCCAGTGGATTGATAAATATGCCCGTAAAAACGAAAAACTATGGGCAGATTTTGGCATGGACCTGGCCATTGGGCTACCGGCTGACCAATTAACCGGGGCATCGGGTGCTATGTTTTTGCCAGACAACCTCATGGATGCTTTTGATAAAGCCAGAATAAAAAGAAATGGCAACTGGCAACCTTTAGTATTGAGAAAATACGATTTAAACCCGGATATTTTTGATGGCAAAGTCATTGAAAAAGAAAAAATAACACCTAATGTTTTATTCTGGGGCTTGTTTGTATTGGTTGGCATAGGCACCTTTTTTCAGTTTAAAAAGAATAATAATACTTTTCTGTTCGATAAGGTGTTTTTTACCGCAACTGGTATTGCGGGTTGGATAATTGCTTTTCTGTGGTTCTTTACCAATCACGGCGTTACAGAATACAATCTTAATATAATTTGGGCTTTCCCGTTTCTTTTTCCAGTGGCCTTGTTTTTAAAGAAAGACAAATCGCCTGATTGGTTGGTCAAAAGCTTTCTGGTTTATGGCATTGTTCTGACTCTGCTCCTCATGAGCTGGGCATTTTTGCCACAGCAAATCAATTATTCATTAATACCAGTAGTATTGATTTTAGCCATACGTGCATTGTTTGTTTGGTGGCGATTAAAGAAATAATTGCCCACCAATAGATGTTAACTTTTACCGCCTGCCGTCGGTTAAATGGCACGCCCCTGTGTGGCTGGTTATCTTACCTATTGCATTGAATTACGGGTTAAAACTGGTTCATATATACAAAAACAGGAGCCGTATTTTTTACAATCGGCTCCCGTTTTTTTGTGTTTATAGCTGCTTACTTCTTTTCTGGCAGCAATACAAATTTGGCAAAATTATCGCCTATTAATTGCTTTGCGGCTTTTTTCACGCTTTCTACGGTTAACTTATCAATCAGTTCTTTGCTGTAACGGTTAATATAGTTCAGGTCTTCGCTGTTGAGGTATTGTTCGGTAAGGTAAGAGTCCCAGAAACCATTCTCTTTAACCTGCAATTCGGCTGAGCGTTTTTCCTCCGCTTTCACTTTCTCTATATCTACTGCTTCGGGGCCATTTGTTTTAATCTTCTGTATTTCATCCAGCGCTATTTTAACCAGCTTGTCAACATTGGCAGGGCTACAACCAAACGAAATGTTTAGGCTGTAGGTTGGGGTAGGTAGTTTTTCATAAGAAGCATCAATACTGGGCGAGTAAACACCACCGGCTTCTTCACGTAGTTTCTCTGTCAGTTTAATATCCAGTACCTCGGCAAGCGCATCCAGGTTCACCTGCAATTCTTCATTGAAATCAAAATCGCCGTAGAACTGCAGACTGACTGAGGCCTTCTCTTCCAGACCCTTGAAAACAGTTTTTTCTACTTTGCCTTTTACTTTATCAATGTGCAGGTCTTTATATGTTTCCGAACGTTTGGTTGAAGGCAGCCCGCCAATGTACTTTTCCAATAAAGGCTTTATTTTATCAACCTCAAAACTACCGGTAAACACAAAGGTGAAATCGCTGAAGTCGCTGAAACGGTCTTTGTATATCTCGTACGCCCGGTCAAGATTTACTTTGTCTATATGCTCTGGTCTGATAGATGCCCTGCGGAAATTGTTCTGATACAACACCGTATTAATGGTATCGTTAAAAACCTTCTCTGGCGTAAGTGTCTTCAATGAGTTGGCAATCAGTTCTTTTTGGTTTTTAAGAAAACTCTTCACCACTTCATCGTCACGGCGTGGTTGTACCAAATAAGCATACATTAACTGTAGCGCTGTTTCAAGGTCCTGAGGGCTTGTGCTGCCAGAAACCCCTTCTGTTAACTCGTTAATGTAAGGATACACATTTACCACTTTTCCGGCAAGAAATTTATCAAGCTGGGTGTCAGACATTTTACCTACTCCTGCTTGTGACACCGCCATCGAGGCCAGTTCGGCTGAAAAATAATCAGCATCACTATAAAGTGAGGTTCCTCCTTTACTAACCCCCGAAAACAGAATCTGGTCGTTTTTAAAAGTTGTTGGTTTCAAAGCTACCTTTGCTCCGTTGCCAAACGTAAGTTCGGTAACCCCTACCCCATCTATTTTCTTTTCTGTTACTACCTTTGTGCCCGCAGGTATGTTTTCAAGTAACGACTTTGCCACTGCTTCATCTTCATAAGGTTTCAGATCAGGATTTTTTTCATTGATAAGCTCAAGAATTTTAGATTCTGATGGCAGTTTTTCCTTGTCACGTTCAGAGCCTATCACCACACCCAGACGGTTATCTTCTTTAAAAATCCGGTTTATCATGGCAGTTATATCGGCTTGCGAAATGCCCTCCAGGTATTTTTTTGCAAACTCATATCTGAAATCGCTGCTAAGGTACGCAGCGCCTGTCAGGTAATTGACAACAAGTGGATTCACAAAATAGGCCGACTTCGTTTTGTCTTTTTCTTTGTAACTTTTTTCTACCGATGTCCAAATTTCTTTTTTGGCGCGTTCCATTTCACCGGCTGTAAAACCGAAACGTCTGATTCGCTCATGCTCATTCATAATTGCTTTTATGGCGGTTTCCATGCCATCAGCATTTTTAGGAACCGTAATAACCTGAAATACATCCAGCCCTGCCATAAACGGAGCATAGCCCATAATGGCAAATATAAACGGCGGATTGGGCTTTTTAGTGATTTCCTGAAGGCGGGTATTTACCATCTGGTTAAAAAGCATATCAACATAGGCATCACGTAAATCGGCTTGGGTACGAATCGTCTTTTTAGGAAAGCGAGTAAGCATCTGAAAAGCCGACTGTGGCATTTCTTTGTCTACAATCAGTTTGGTTTGTGTGCCTTTGCTTGGCGCTACTTCATATTTTACTCTTTTCGGAGCATTTTTAGCCGTAGGTATATTCGCAAATTTTTCTTTAATCAGGTTTTCTACTTTTGAAGGGTCAAAATCGCCCACCACAACAACGGCCATTAAGTCAGGGCGGTACCAGTCATGATAGAACTTAACAATCTGTTCGGGTTTAAAGGTAGTAAGCACTTCTGTCTTTCCAATTGGCAGGCGTTCTGCGTATCTTGAGTTGTTCAACAACAAGGGCAATAATTGTTGTTGAATTCTACCCTGTGCGTTTTTCAGCCTGGCTCTTTCTTCTTCCAGCACAATACCTCTTTCTTTGTTAATTTCTGCGGTGTCAAGCGTTGCATAATGAGACCAGTCAGCCAATATCTGAAAGGCGCGCTCAAACAATCTGGCTGAATCTGTTGGCACCTGCAATTGGTATATGGTTTCATCAAAACTGGTAACTGCATTCAGGTCTGCACCAAATTTCATACCTGATTTCTGGAGAAAATCAACCAACTGATTTTTAGGAAACTCTTTTGTACCGTTGAAGTTCATGTGCTCCATGAAATGCGCCAGCCCACGTTGCTGGTCTGTTTCAAGAATAGAGCCTGCATTTATAACCAACCGAAGCTCCATTCTATTCCTGGGCTCACTGTTTTTCATTATGTAATACTTTAAACCGTTTTTCAGGGTTCCTGTTTTTACGGCAGGGTCATTCTGAATGGGTATATTCAGGTTCTGTGCAAAAGTGTGGGCCGTCAGCAGCAAAAACAAAAACAGATGCAGAATCTTCTTCATAAATAATAATTATTGAAATGGTTAATCGGTTACTGTAATACCGGTTATGTACGTTTTTTAATTCATTGCAAGAGTAGTACTTTTTATTGGGTTCGCAAAATGTTTTTAAGCCCAAACATACCCGTAAATTTTCATTGTAAAAACGCTATTAACCGCACTATATTTTAAAAGCCCGATGCTACGTTTGCACAATACGGATTATAAATTGGCTGTCAAAGCTGGCGTGTTGTTTAGGTAATCGCAGGTCTTATAATCATAATTAGTATTTTCAAAACTTTTCAAATAGTTAAAGCGTTAGAAATATTAGCTACCTTATAACATGATACTATTAATAATTTAACTATGTCCGGCAGAAAATTTATTGGTCGCTTATTTTCTTATTTTATTCGTGGCCTGCTTTTCGTAGCTCCGCTTGGGTTTACTTTCTTTATATTGCTGGGCGCTTTTGATTTTGTAGATAACATTATCAGGATTCGTATCCCTACGGCCAATCCGAACGAAGACCTGTTTATTCCGGGGCTTGGCTCTTTGATTATTATCTTCGGAACTATGCTGATTGGTTTTATTTTTTCTGTGTTGCTTCCGCAGACACTTCAGAACATTATTGAAAACACCATCAGACATCTTCCTTTGGTAAGAATCTTTTATTTTGCATTTAAAGATTTAATATCGGCATTTGTGGGCGACAAACGAAAGTTTAATCAGGGTGCCATTGTGCTGATGAACAAAGATGCACGCATTTATAAAATTGGCTTTATTACGCAAAATGATTTAAGTAGTTTGGGCGTTAATGATTTAGTGGCTGTGTATTTTCCGCATAGCTATGCTTTTTCGGGGAATCTGGTATTGGTACCCAGAGAAAACGTGCAGATGCTTGATTTACCCAGTGCAGAAATTATGAAACTGATTGTTTCGGGAGGGGTGTCTGTTAACGACAAAATGTGAGTCGACGGCTTTCTTTATTCCTGATTTTTAAATCTATACTCTATATTTGCTCTATATTATTAGCTGATACAATTGTATGCCAAAACTAAAAAAAATACTTTGCTTGTTATTGCTGTGCCTTAGTACTGCTGCCATTGCGCAGGAGATTCACCATCAGGACGCCAAATCGGTAGAAGAGCTTTTATATAAAAAAGACCCTGCACAGGCCAGAAGCCTGTTCTCTAAAGACAAATATCTGGTGCTTGAAAAAGTAAGATCAGGCAAACGTAAAAAGTTCTATAAAGGAGATGTGTTCAGGTTTACAACGAAAGACAATATCAGCTACGAAGATGATTTATTCAGCATCTCAGATTCTTCTTTTGTAATCACGACTTTCAATGAAGTAATGAACAGGTATGAATACGTAGAAATAAAACTGAGCGAAGTAAAAAGCATTTACAAGTATCCTAAAAAGCGCATTAACTTTGGCATAGCCAATTTTTCACCTTTTGCTTACCTGCTTATTGAATGGGCGGCATGGGGTGTAGACCCCATAACTAACCCTAAGTTGCCTCTGGCGGCAGGCCTTACGGCTGTATCTCCGTTATTTACCATTTTACAGAATAGCTTAAGAAGCAAAAAGCTAACCGAAAACTACCGACTACGGGTATTTCAGAGCTTTTAAATTGAGGTATGTACTGGCAAATGAATGATTTGCGAATAGATTGCTTTATTGTCTGCAATCTGGAATCGCTGCTTGCTCAATCATTCATTAATTAATTTCAGGTTTTTACTCCAATTTCTGATTGTATCTGTCATGGCTTCAAACTCAATCAGAAAGCCATCATGACCATATAAAGATTCTATAACAGTATAAGAGGCCTCCGGAATACAACGCGCAATAAACTCTTGCTCTTCCGGCGGAAAAAGCACGTCAGAAGATATACCAATCACCAGTGTTTTTGATTGTATTGTTGCCAGCACTTCTTCAACTTTACCGCGCCCTCTGCCTACATCATGCGAATCAAACATCTTGGAGAGTGTCCAGTAAGAAAACGCATTAAAACGTTTGCCTAGCTTTTCGCCCTGATAATTCTGGTAGGTATTGGCACGGAAAAAGTCAACCTGCCCTTCATCTCTCGACTGCGTACGGTTATAGGTAGCATAATTGCGGTAAGATAACAAAGCAATTGAACGCGCCACTTTCATGCCGTTCATGCCGGCTTTAGGGTTGCGTTCTGTCCAGGTTGGGTCTGCCGAGATTGCCATTCTTTGCGACTCGTTAAAGGCTATACCCCAAGGCGAATGAATGGCATTGGTTGAAAACAAAATCAGGTTTTCTATCAGTTCTGGCTGCATAATGGCCCACTCCAAAGCCTGCTGCCCTCCTAACGAACCACCCAGTACGGTATTGATTTTATAAATGCCCAGATGCTGGCGGAGCAGGTCTAATGACCGCACTACGTCACGGATGGTAATAAACGGGAAATCATGAAAATAAGGCTCGCCTGTTACCGGGTTTTTGCTGAGAGCATTAGTAGACCCATAATGAGACCCCAGAATATTGGCACAAACAATAAAATGTTCGGAAGGATTATACAATCGTTTTTCGCCTATCAGGCCATTCCACCAATCGGTTGGGTTGGCATTACCCGTAAAAGCATGGCAAACCCAAATGACATTATCCATTGCGGCATTCAGTTTGCCAAAGGTGGTATAAGCCAGCTGGAACTCAGGCAGCCACTGGCCTGACTCAAGTTTAAAAGGTTCTTCGTAGCGAAATATCTGTTGGTTCTCCATTTTTTTATACAAAATCTTCAACCTGATTTCTGACATACAGAAACTCAGCGTACATAAAAAAAGCCTACCTTACGGCAGTACGGCAAACAAAACCAATTTTAAAACGATTTGTCTATGATTGGTTTATAAGCCCGAATGGTTGGTTGAACCTTCCGGTAGGTTTTGGCACCTTATCGCAAGTAGCGGGACAGGTTGCCCGAGGTTCTCAGAGCCTATTCTCTCCTCTCGTCTGTATAAATCAATCCATGAGCTACAAGAAAGTATCTTTTGAATTGATGTTGCAAATATCTGACTTGAATTGTTAGAAAACAAGATTTTGAATTCTTTTTTAAAATACAACCTTCAAAAACCCATGTGGCACTTAAAACAGGCCTGGCCATACGGATTGATTTACAGCAAAAAAAATGGCCTTTCCAAATAAAAAGGCCATCCTGATAATTAAATTAAGTTTTAAGATTACTTTATTTTCGGTGTATAACTGTGGGCGCCGACTGCGCTTTGGCATACAGCACTATGTCGGCAATTGTTACCCTCGCCGGGGTATTTACGGCATATAAAATAGCGTCGGCCACATCTTCGGGCTGTATGGGTTCAAAGCCTTCATATACCTTTTCGGCACGTGCTGTGTCTCCTTTGAATCTCACTAAAGAAAACTCTGTTTCTACTGCCCCGGGGGCAATATTGGTTATTTTTATGCCGTGCTGGGTAAGGTCTAATCTCATACCCTCACTGAGGGCTTCAACAGCTGCTTTTGAAGCGCAATAAACCGCGCCGTTGGCATAGGTGTACTTACCCGCTACAGAGCTAAGATTAATAATATGACCTGCCTGGCGCTCTACCATGCCGGGGATAATTGCCCTGGAAACATATAAAAGCCCCTGAACATTGCCGTCTATCATAGCATCCCAATCGTCCGTATCGCCATCCTGAATGGGCGACAACCCATGTGCATTACCGGCATTGTTAACCAGAATATCAATTGCCCGCCATTCATCCGGCAATGAATTTATGGCATTAACCACCTCTACTTTATTGCTTACATCAAACTTTAAAGTGGTTACCTTTACTTTGGCAGAAAGGTAATCTTTCAGACTGTCTAAACGCTCCTGCCGGCGCCCACAAATTATTAAATCAATGCCGCTATTAGCAAAAGCAATAGCCGTGGCTTTGCCAATGCCAGAAGTTGCGCCGGTTATTAATGCAATACGAGCCATATTGTTTTCTGTGCTTTATTAATAGTCGTTATCAATATTTTTTTCATCAGCCGGGCTGGTTAGTGTGGTGGTAGGCATGGCCAGCTCTAACTGGTGCTTATCCAGTATGTTCATAATACCCAGGTTGATATCTTCACGGATACTCTTGCTTTCCCAGTAATCGGCAGTTGCCGCCATAAACACCACCAATACATTTATCGAGTACTCACCAATGGTGTCTAGCTTCACATGAGCCCCGGTACTTATGTTTTCATGATTATCGAGCAGGCTTTGTACATCTTCCATCACTTTTTTCACCTCATGTATGGGTGTATCCAGCTGCAACCTTACAAAAAACTTGTGTCTGCGCTCCATTCGCTGCGATATATTATTTAAAGACTGTGACACAAGCATCTGGTTGGGTACCACCACCAGGCTGCCATCCACATTTCTGATACGGGTGCTTCTGAAACCTACTTTTTCTATCTTGCCAACCATGTTGCCCAGCTCAATATCGTCGCCCACTATAAAGGGTTGTTCGGTAAACAAAGTAAAAGAGGCAAAAAGGTTTTGTAAAGTTGCCTGCGCAGCCAATGCCAAAGCCACACCACCAATACCTAAACCGGTAATAAGACTTACCACATCTTGTTTAAAAACAAAACCCAGCAACATAAAAAAAGAAACGAATGAAACAACTACAATGATGATGTCTCTGAAAAAAGGCACCAGCTGTACATCTTTTTTTGATTCTGTTTCTTCTGCTCGTTTTAAATACACCAAAGCAAAGAATCTGACAAGCCTGATAAGAATCCAGGTAATGGCCACCACAAAAAGGGTATCAAGCACACGGTCAAAAAAATCAGAAACCCGCATTTTACCTAATGGAATTATCCGCCATTTGCGCGGGAAGATAATCTCATTAAATGCAGCGTAAATTATCAGCAATGATAAAAGAAACTCTGTGGGGCTTCTGAGCAGGTCAACAAATTGCGTTGCCGGAATACTCCTGGTCTCTCTTTTCATAACCCTGTAAAAGAGTCTGGTTAAATTAACCGAAAGAATTTTCTTAAAAAGAAACCCGATAATTAGTATACCTAAAAACCATAGCCAGTTTTCGAATGTATTATAAAAGAATGTGGTTTTTAGCATTTTTTCCATCTCTGTTACTTTTTATCAACCGTAAGGTTCTATTTTAGTTTGCTGATGTCTGTATTTACAAAGTCAAGTACTCTTCTTTCCACCCAGGTTTCGTTAGAATTGGGTAACATAAAGCCTACGTGCCCTCCAAAATGCAGTATCTGTAAATATAGGTGCGGGTTTTCGGCGGCATCGCCCAGGTTAAGACACTCCGGCGACAAAAATGGGTCGTTCTGCGCCTGAATAATCAAAGTGGGTCTGGTAATGTTTTTCAGGTAAGGCTTGGCTCCTGCCTGATTATAAAAATCATGCGCATCTTTAAACCCGTAAAGCCTGGCAGTATACCGGTTATCGAAGTCTTCAAAGTTTTTTATTTTCTCGTATCCTTCATGATTAAGCAAATCATTACCCGGGTGCTGCGTGGCTTTCAGTTTTATTTTTTTACCCAGTTTGTTTATAAACCGCTTCATATAAAACTGGCGGCCGGGTTTGTATAACTCGTAAACAGAGGTAAATAAATCTAATGGTACCGACACCGCTATACCGCATTTTATCTGTTCAGGCAGCGCTTCTGGTTTATCGCCCATTAAGCGGAGTGTCATGCTGCCGCCCATGCTGAACCCCACCAGCACTACCTCTTCATACTGGTGCTTTTTAATGGCATACTCTACCACAAAACGTATATCGTCTACATCGCCATGATGATAAAACCTTGGCAGGCGATTCATTTCTCCACTACAACTGCGGCAATTCCAACCCAGGCCGTCATACCCGGCACTGTTAAATTTCTTTATCATTCCGGTTACATAATGGCGGGTGGAGTCTCCCTCAAGGCCATGCGTAACAATAATCAGTTTTTTGCCGGGCTTAGGTCCCGCAAAAGACCAGTCCAGATCAAGAAAGTCTGTATCATCCAGTTCTACCCTTTCTCTCTGGTATTGCACTGCAACTTTTCTGAAAACACTTGGATAAATGGTCTGAATATGGGCATTGAACTGCCATCTGGGAGGACGATACTCGGTATTAACTGGTAAAACTGGCATAACCCGTCACAATTAATTTGTTAAGCGTACTAAATAAAATATAAAGCAATGTGCCTTACACATCAGGAATTAAATCCATTTTTTCTTTTTGAAAAAGAAAAGAAACAGCAGTGATGAACAAACCATCAGAAACACCGCTATCCAGAAACCATACTTATATTCAGAAGAAGGTATAACCTGATAATTCATACCAAATATGCCTGCAATAAGCGTAGGTGGTAAAAAGGCTATGGTAACTACCGTAAAAATCTTGATAATTTCGTTCTGCTCAAGGTTAATCAAACCCATGAAGGTATCCTGCAAATACTCTAAACGCTCAAAATTGAAAGTGGTGTATTCAAGTAGTGAGGTAATATCTTTCAACACAATTCGGAGCCGCTCTTTGCGGTCTTCTGGGAAATACGCACTGCGGAGTATCTGAGAGAGCACCCTCTGCTTATCTATGATACTTTCGCGGATGAGCATCGTGTTCTCCTGCAGGTTATTGATTTTAAGCAATGATGCCTGTTTCGGCTTCTTTTCTCTGCTTAGGGCCTTACTGATATTCTTTACCTCTTTGGTCATGTTCTCCAAAAGGTCAGCGTCAGATTCTATACGGGTTTCAAGCAGCAGCAAAAGAATATCTACGCCGTCTTTAAAAACTTCTTCGCCCAGCTTAATTTTTTTTACGGTATCAGCAAAAGTTCTGGAATCGCCATGGCGATAAGTAAACAAAACGTTGTCGCGGATAAGAAACGATACCGGATAAAAATGATAGCCGTCGTGGTCTGCTTTTAAAAAGTTAGAGTTGGCATTAATTGTATTATTCTGTTCAAAGTAGCGGGCGCTGCTTTCAATTTCTACTATTTCCTGCGGTGTCTGAAAACTGATGTCACTTTTGGCCTCAATCCATTCCTCTTCGTCCTGAGACGCCGACTGCAAATCAACCCACATTACATTTTTAAGATGTGCCATCTCACGCACATCTGTTTCTTTCTTTACCTGCTTACCCTCTTTATAATAAATACGTACCATAAGCCAAAGATTTTTTAGCCTGAAATCAATTCCTCTATCACTTCAGGAAAATGCCTGTGCTCAAGCACCTGAACTTTCGCAGCTATATCGTCAGGCGAATCGCTCGCTGCCAGTTCACATTTTGCCTGAAAAATAATTTTTCCCTCGTCATACTTTTCATTCACAAAATGAATAGTAATGCCCGACTCGGTATCTTTGTTGGCATGCACGGCTTCATGCACATAATGCCCCCACATACCTTTACCACCATATTTCGGCAAAAGCGCCGGATGAATATTGATAATTTTATCAGGAAAAGCGCTGATTAAACTGACAGGTACCAACCATAAAAAGCCCGCCAGAATAATCCAGTCAATCTCCTGTTTTTTTAATATTTCTACTACCCTGTCTGTATGCGAAAATGATTTTTTATCAAAAACCACTACCGGCACACCAAGCCTGCGGCCTCTTTCAATAACACCTGCCTGCGGATTATTGGTAAGTAATAAGTCTATGCTAACGGCCTCATTATTGGCAAAGTAGTTTATGATTTTTTCAGCATTACTACCAGAACCCGAGGCTAAAATGGCAAGTCGTTTCATTTTTCAAAAATAATTTCCAACGCTTTGAAGCACCCATCTGCCAGCTTTCAGAAATCGAAAAAAAAACCGGGTCTGCTTCAAATCAGAATGCGAATCACGGTATTTTTTTTTAAAGATTTGCATTTTCAGCCAGAAAAAAGCAACCCGCAGATTATTATTACACTTAGATTTTCTTTTAAATTTTAAGATATTAACCTTTAAGCCTTAAAAATAAAAATCTCCGACATTTATAATGCAGGAGACCCTAAAATTACTTTTTATATCACCACCCTAAGCGCCTGAATTATAGCCGCCCTTTATAGAGTTCGTCCTGCCATTTTTTTAGTTCATCCCATTTCCCATCTCGTGCCAGCGAAGACTGGTCGGCCCAGGTAGTAGGGTCATGTATATGAAACCGGCTACCTGCTTTGTCAAGAATCTCTTTCATTTTGCTAACCGGGGTTTCAGCCAATTGTGCAAATGTATAAATACCTGCCTTATTGAAAAGCTCTTCAATTTTAGGCCCAATGCCTTCAACAATTTTCAGGTCGTCTTTTACTGGCGGGGGCAATGTAACATTTGCTACACTGGTGCCTGCAAAGCCAGCCGTCTGGCCGGTAGTAGCACCCGAATCAACTGATACCGATATTCTGGTTTTACGGCAGGCGTCTAACTCTCCTTCCAGAAATTTTATTCTATTCAATAACTCTGTAGATTTTGACTTCCACTTACCAAGCTCCCTGTTCATAAACCACCACAAAAACCCTGTTAGCAAAAACCATATTATTAAAACTTCCAGTGGGAAATCAGTAAAAATTGTGCGTAGATTTTCCATGGTCTCAATTTCTTTTAATTGTTGTATACATTAATATTTGGTTAGGTTAGAAATTAATATTCATGCCGTTTATAAACCCTTATTTTATTGATTCGCGCCGTTGTAACCCCATAACCTAAACACTTTGTAAATAACAAAATGAAAAGGTTTAAAATTAATTTGCGGACCAAATCAATTTAAAGCGCGAAAAGTAGTAAAAAGTAACCTAAGTGCAATCATTTAGGTGGCATTTCTTTATTAAATTTGCAGAAAAAAACCAATGATCGTTCATCCTGCATATTCAAATTAATGGCGCACTTAAAAATATTTCTGTAAATGCTTCAAAAAGATTAATTTTGAGCGAACCTAAATCTCATTTTGTCCTGATGGATTCAATTAAAGTTTTTGCACCTGCCACTGTTGCTAATGTTGCCTGCGGTTTTGATATTTTTGGCTTTGCTGTTGATGCACCCGGCGACGAAGTTATCATTTCTAAAAGGGACGATTCGAAGATAGTAATTACAAAAATAAGTGGTGAGGATGGCAAACTAACGCTTGACCCTCAAAAAAATGCGGTGACGGTTCCGGTTATTACCTACCTTAAAAAATTGGGGCTGGCGCAAGGCTTTAATGTTGAGCTGCATAAAAAAATGCCACTGGGCAGTGGTCTGGGTAGTAGCTCGGCAAGCTCGGTAGCCGGGGTATTTGCCGTAAACGAATTACTGGGCAGGCCTGTACCGGTTAAAGACCTGCTGCCTTATGCCATGGAAGGCGAACGTATAGCCTGTGGGGCAGCCCATGCAGACAACGTAGCACCGGCTTTAATGGGAGGATTTGTAGTGATACGTAGTTATAGCCCGCTTGATTTTTTTAATGTACCTACCCCGCAAGAGCTTTTTGTAACAATAGTTCACCCCGATATTGAAGTAAACACCAAAGATGCCCGTTATATACTGCGTAATGAGGTATCAATGAAAAATACCATTGCTCAGATGGGTAACGTAGCCGGTATGATTGCCGGGCTTATGCAGTCTGATTATGATTTGATTGCCCGCTCAATGGTAGATTTTATTATTGAGCCTGTTCGTTCTATATTGATTCCGGAATTTTGGGAGGTAAAAAATGCAGCCCTTGAAGCCGGTGCTTTAGGGTGCAGTATTTCTGGTGCCGGGCCATCTGTTTTTGCTTTCAGCCGTGGGCAGGAAACCGCCGAGAAAGTATCTATGGCTATGAAAACAGCCTTCGAAAAAGCAAGCATACACTGCAATGCTTATGTTTCTGGTGTAAACACACAAGGCCCCAAAGTTTTAAATTAATTTAAAAAAGATTGAACTTTCAGCCTGTAATTTAGTGTTACAAAATCATAAGGCTGAAATTTAGGACATACCGATACGGTTGAATCAAAAAAGCGTACCGATAAAAAAATATTTTAAGAAAATTTTGATTTTCTAAAATATTTGCCATATAATTGCATTCAAATCCCAGTTTAACTTCAATAGGCTTTCTGAATTAAGAAAACACCCTCTTTGAATCAATCAATTTCTGAAATTACAATCCAAATATTGCTTGCTAATTTCTTAATTCGGGTTTATCCCTGATTATAGTTAAATTTTGATACTAAGTAAAATTAAAATTAATCTCCAGTTAAAGTAAAATACTTTTTAACCGTTAGTGTTCAAATACTGCCTGTAATTTGCTTTCAACTGTTCACAAACTTATAATGTCCTTTTCTTTTTTCAGCATCGATTTTAGTCTCTAACCATCGCAAAATAGTATAGTTGATTCTCACGTATGTATACATCAGAAGAACTGAATCTGAAACTTCTATCAGAGTTAAGAAAAATTTGTATTGAAGTGGGCATTAAGGATGTCCGCAATGCCTCGAAGCCGGAATTAATTGAAAAGATTTTGGAACACCAGTCCCATAAATTAACTTTTAATTTACCCAAGGAAGTTGCCGAAGCAACCGGAAGTAACTTTGAAGAGCCCCTCTTTAACGATAATAAAGTTCAGAAAGGCCGAACTAGAATAAATAAAACAGCCGACAACAAAGCAGCTGATATGAATGCCATGCCAAAAGAGCCACAGAAAAAAGTTGGCAGCAAAAAGCTGTTTGATAAAGCCCCTGCACCTGAATTCTCTCCATCATTTGCCCCTGAGCCGGTGAATGAAGATGCCCAGCCACAGCCGGATATGCTTCTTGTGCCAGACCTTGAGCCGATTATGAATCTGGAAGAAGCAGAAGACTTTGACTTGTCGGAAATTGACGCAGAAATGAGCGAATTTGAAGGCCTGACAGACGACATCGTTCCGGATATTGTTGAACAAAAAGAAGACAAACGCTTTGTTGACGATTACACCAAGGTTATCAAGAAACAGTTCAATAATCTTATTAAAGAGTTTGACGGTTTGATTGAAAACGAAGGTGTGCTGGAAATAATGCAGGAAGGCGGATATGGTTTCCTTCGTTCTGCCGACTACAATTATCTGGCAAGCCCCGACGACATCTACGTGTCGCCGTCGCAGATAAAGCTTTTTGGCCTTAAAACCGGAGATACCGTTAAGGGTGCCATTCGCCCCCCTAAAGAAGGTGAAAAATACTTTGCCTTACTTAAGGTGTTATCTGTAAACGGTAAAACTACCGAAGAGATACGCGACCGTATACCGTTTGAATACCTCACGCCTTTGTTTCCTAACGAACATATCAAACTAAGCAGCAAACCAGATGTTTATTCTACGCGTGTGCTTGATTTGTTTGCGCCTATTGGTAAAGGCCAGCGTGGTATGATTGTGGCACAGCCCAAAACAGGTAAAACTGTATTGCTGAAAGAAATTGCAAATGCTATTACCCGTAATCATCCGGAAATATACTTGATTATACTACTGATTGACGAACGCCCGGAAGAGGTAACCGACATGCAGCGCAGTGTGCGCGCAGAAGTAATATCTTCTACGTTTGACGAAACCGCCGACCGCCATGTAAAAGTGTCTGGTCTGGTACTTGAAAAAGCCAAACGCCTGGTTGAGTGCGGTCATGATGTTGTTATTCTTCTCGATTCTATTACGCGTCTGGCACGTGCTTATAACACGGTTATTCCATCGTCGGGTAAAATACTTTCCGGTGGTGTTGACGCCAACGCACTCCATAAGCCAAAACGTTTCTTTGGTGCAGCCCGTAATGTAGAAAATGGTGGCTCGCTTACCATTATTGCTACTGCCCTGATAGACACCGGCTCTAAAATGGACGAGGTAATTTTTGAAGAGTTTAAAGGTACCGGTAACATGGAGTTGCAGCTTGACCGTAAGTTGTCTAATAAACGTGTGTATCCGGCTATTGATATTCTTGCTTCGGGTACCCGTCGTGAAGACCTCCTGATGGACAAAGAAACCCTTCAGAAAGTATGGTTGCTGCGTAAATATATGGCAGACATGAACCCTATGGAAACTATGGAGTTCTTGCTTGACAAAATGAAAGGAACACGTACCAACGAAGAGTTTTTAATGACTATGAACCGTTAGGAATCAGGTATTTTTGATGATTTTCTTTGAACGGATTACATCATCCTGATTAACGATAACAAAATATATACCTTCCGGAAGCCCTGCCAGATCAAAATCGTGCAGGGCTTTTGTATGTACTTCTTCCTGCAGGATTTTCCCGGCCAGATTAGATAGCTGGTAATGCGTTTCATAACCCGGTGGCACTTTTACATATACTTTTTCATCGGGCTCGTTATAAAATATCACCAGGTCGTCTTTTCTCATTTTTAAAATTTGTTTATCTTCTTTGTAGTAAACAGGTAGTATTCGCCTGCCTTTAATAATATTTTCTGTTTCCCCTCTGCAATTTCCCGGGTTGTCTCGCCAAAAAAATCATACCAGATTCCTGCTTCCAGGTTACTTCTTACCGATGCGTCTTTCAAACCAAAATTTACCAGTAGTCTGATTTTCATTTCAGGGTGATTAATACTGATTTGCTTCACTAAACTGTCTGAATCCTCAATGAATTCTCCATCTTTCCATGCAACAATATTTTTTCTGAAATGAATCATTTGGCTGTAAACTTCCATCAAGGCTTGCCTGCCGGGGTTTTTCAGGTATTCCCAACTGATGGGTTTTACACCAGTGCGGCCGTTAAAATCAATGGGGATGTCGTACCCGAATTCGCCAAATTGCCAGAATAACTTTGGCCCGGGGTAAATAAAAAACAAAACCGCTGCAGCTTTTGCGCGGACCAGCGCAGTGGGTAAGTCTTTTAATTTTCTGAGGGCGTCAAATAACAGGCGTTCTTCGTCGTGGCTTTCTATATATCCTACCAGGTGTGGGTATTTCCAACCTCTGTTCTGATGGCTCAACCAGGATACGCTATCTTTTTTACCTCTAACCAGATTCCTGAACTGATGATTCAGATGCCCCCAGAGTAAAAAACCATAATCGGCCAGTTCGGTTTCTTCGTCATTAGCTGCCAGATGCTCCAGAATCAGATAACATTTTTTATGGTAAGTTCTTATTTTATCATAAAATCGTTTCAGCAATTTTATCCGGCTGGCATCGTAGCTTGACCACCTCTGCACATCAGGATATGATAACACCTGCGTAAAACCTTTGGTGAGGTCAAACCGTAACCCATCAACTTTGTATTCAGTAAGCCAGAAATGGCATACGTCATCAAAAAAGGCCTGCGTGTACCTGCTTTCATGGTTAAAATCAAAGAACACCGAGAAAGGATGCGTAGCCTGCTCATTAAAGAAAGGATTCTCCTCATCAGCTTTGCCGGGCTTCTCATAAGCCTTGTAGTAAGAAAAATGCTTATCGGCATGGTTAAAAACTACATCAAGTATTACTGCTATGCCATTTTCATGGCATTTGTCTATCAGATACTTCAGGTCGTTTTTGGTACCGTAGGCTTTGTCAGAGGCAAAATAAAAAGTGGGGTTGTATCCCCACGAATCATTTCCGGTAAATTCCTGCACCGGTAGCAGCTCAATGGCATTAATACCCAGTTGTTTAAAGTAAGGAATATAGTTGGCCACATCTCTGTATTTGCGCGACTCAACAAAATCTCTAATCAATAATTCATAGATAACCAGTTCTTCTTTGGCAGGTGGCAAAAATGACTCAACCTGCCAATTATACTTTTCAGGATTCGTTTGTAATACGGATACCGTGCCGCGAAATGGATTATCGAATGGGTAGCTTCTCAGATTAGGATACGTATTGGCAGAAATCTGCTTGTCGAACTGAGGGTCCAGAATTTTCTCGCTGTAAGGGTCTGCGATAGCAATTTTGCGGTCAATCAGAAATTGATAGGCGTATTCGCGGTCAGGCTTCAGATTATTGATGGTAATTACAAAAGTTTCACCATCAGGCTGTTTTTGCATTTCATATTCATCAATTACCTGCCATGCGTTAAACTCGCCCACCACATGAACCGTATGCTTTAACGGTGCTATCAGGCTTAAGGTCAGACTGGTATCAGTCAGGTACTCAATCATTCCGATTAAATTTTAAACAGCAGAAACTATACAACCATAAACCGCTGAAGCTGCTCATAAACCTTATGAATAGGTAAACCCATAACGGTATAGAACGACCCCTCTATTTTTGTAATACCTATCATACCTATAAAATCCTGCACGCCATAGCTTCCTGCTTTATCAAACGGCTGCCATTTTTGTATGTAATACTCAATTTCCCAATCGCTCAATGGCTTAAAAGTTACATAGGTTGTATCGCTGAAAGTAATTGTTTCTTCGGCTGTCATCATACAAACCCCGGTAATTACCCTGTGCACCTTATTGCTTAAAAGCCTGAGCATCCTTCTGGCATCATCAATACCGGCAGGTTTGTTAATAATTTCGTTGTCAACAATCACAACGGTGTCTGCACATAAAACAATCTCATCAGACAGGGTTTCTCTGAAACACTCGGCCTTGTTTTTGGCCAGATAAGCCGGCACTTCTGCTACTGGCATTTCAGCAGGAAAAACCTCATCTGTTGGTATTACTTTTATTGAGAACCCGAAACCCGCATTGTGCATAATTTCTTTCCGGCGCGGAGAATTGGAAGCCAGTATAAGCGGTTTTGATAATTGCATAATGCTGCACTAAGTAATAAAATGCGAAATAAATAAATACCTGCTACAAAAACGAGCAATTGTAAAAGTTTCGGCGCCTATACAACCTATTTTCTACAATACTCATCTCTTACATAGATAGTTTACGCTCTGGGTACGTTAAAACAAATTAATATGGAAACCCGACAATTAAACCGTATATTTCAATTCTTGAATTAATTCAAACAATTTAATTACAATTCGTATTTACTTACAATGAATAAGCCGCCTTTGCGTTGCTATATGGCCGGCTAATCCAAAACAGATGCTAACATCGGTACTGAAAAAATCGAATCTTTTCAGCATGAAGAATTGGACCTTTATATTTTTATTGGTTTCTCATTACATTTTCGGACAAACCCCAGACTACAGAAAATTTGACAGCGACAAGTCTGCCAAGGATAGTGTCATGTATACCAAACTAAAAACCAGAATGGAGCAAAGCCGGATAGGGAGGCAATTCTATGGTTTTTTGTTTAGAGATGTGTATAATACCAATGCCCTGAAAAACGAAATTAACAAACTGGATGCGAATCCGTTTGAGATATACAAAGGCAAAATAATTGAGAAAGTTACCATAAGGCAGTTAGACATTTTTGGGCCGACAGTGAATGACACCACCCGACGGGGCGACAGATTTGAGCGTTTTCTTAGCAAAAATCTGCACAGAAACACTAGAGAAGGCATTATCAGAAGATCTTTTTTATTATTTGGTGAAGGTGATAAACTTGTGCCGCAATATTTAAAAGATACCGAACGCCTTTTGCGGGCTAACCCTAGTATCCATGACGCACGCATATTGGTAAACCTTAGTGAGACCAGCGAAGAAATGGTTGAAGTTGTAGTATTGGTGCAAGATGTATGGTCTATAAATGTAGATGCCTCTGCCAGCGGCATAAACGATTTCAGATTTGGCATTGAAGACCGGAATTTCCTGGGTACGGGCCATTCATTTCTTAACAGAGCCACCTGGCGGAAAGACGACCCCTACCAGCCCCTGGGTTACAGAAGCATTTATACGATACCCTACATTGGCAAATCATTTGTTACGGGGCAAATGAGCGCTATTTATGAACGAGACCTAAGCCAGTATTCAATCAGGGTATCCCGTCCATTTCTTACAGTAGAAACCAAAAACGCAGGAGCCGTTGAGCTGGGTTATTACAAATTAAGAGAATATAAAAAACTTGGAAACTCGCCAACAGATAAAGAAATGGTTTACCAGACAGGCTATTATTACTCTGACCTGTGGTATGGCCGAGCCTTTAAGCTCAAAAGCTTTAATAATAATCAGAGACTTATTATAGCCGCCCGTAATTTAAGCTACGATTACAAAACAAGACCGGAGGTAAGGGCAGACACCAACAAAATTTACTGGGACCGCAACACAACCCTAATCAGCATTGGTTATTCAACCAGAAATTATAAAAGAGACGTACTTATTTATGGTTTCGGACGAACCGAAGACGTACCAACCGGCAGCCTGCACTCGCTGACAGTAGGCCGCGAAGAAACAGAATTTGGCGGACGCCAATACGCTGCGCTTCAGTATGCCAATGGTACGTATCTGAGCCGTAATCACGGATACCTTTATTTTCTGGCCAGTGCAGGTACTTATTTCAAGAAAAAAACCACCCAACAGGGTATTCTTAGCTTTCAAAGCTATTATTTCAGCCCGTTGATGCGGTTGGGGCAGGTGCAGTCGCGTAATTTTATTAATCTTGGCTTTACTTATGGCATTAACCGCGACCCGGTTGATTATCTGAACATAAGCGGGCAAGACGGCATTATCGGTGTCAACAGTAACGCCCTCATCGGTGACAAACGACTGACGCTAGGGCTGGAATCTGTCTTATTCTCTAAAAAAAGTCTGTTGGGTTTCAGAATAGCGTATTTTACTTTTGCGAATTTCGGCCTGGTAAGTTTGAGCGATTCAAAACTTTTTTCAAGCACTTTGTATAGAGGATACGGTGTGGGCCTCAGGTTCAGAAATGAAAACCTTACTATAAAAACTTTTCAGATTCGTGTTGGCTATTATCCTAATATACCTGCCATTAGCTCAAATCTTCGCTTGGCTTTTGACGGCATCCAGCCACTTCGTCTCCGCGATTTTGACATTTCTGCTCCAACAATCATACCTCTCCGATAATTTTTTTTTCAGATACAGGAACTAAAATTCATTGACACTTGTAATATATGTACTAACATATAATTGAAATACTTTATAACACTCAGTTAGAGAAGAGAGATGTCGATAGAAAAAGACATAAAACAACAAAAACCTTTTAAGAGCCCGTATCAGAAACTGGTAGTGAATATACTGTTTACCAATAACTGGATGAACAGCGACCACATGAATATTCTGAAACCGTTTGACCTGACGGCTCAGCAATACAACGTACTCAGAATTTTGAGGGGGCAATATCCGAATCCGATTACAGTAAACGGAATTATAGACCGGATGCTGGATAAGATGTCTAATGCGTCAAGGCTGGTTGATAAACTTCTGCTGAAGGGTTTGGCTACCAGATGCGACAACAAGGATGACAGACGTGCGTGTGATGTTCGTATCACAGACAAAGGCCTGGAAGTATTAGAAGAAATAGATGTACTGCAGGAAAGCTGGGAGTCGACATTTTCAAACCTGACACCGGAAGAAGCCGAAGCCCTGAGTAATTTACTTGATAAACTCAGAAACAGCCAATAAGCCTAACCAGGAATAGGTCATTAAAACAAGGATGTTATAATCTACTTAATCTATTGATTATAAATAATTTAAATTAATTAATTACTTTTTAAAATTAAATTTCAAAACCAATGAAAATTATCAGAAGTTTATTTACAGTTGCAGTTGCAGGTTTAGTAAGTTTTTCAGCGCTGGCCGATAATGGTAAAAAAGGCCCACAAACATTAAAAGTAGACACCAAAGCCAGCTCTTTTAACTGGATTGGTAAAAAAATTACCGGTGAACACAACGGTACTATCAACATTCAAAGTGGTAGCCTTGCCGTTGATGGCGACAAACTGGTTGGTGGAGATTTTGTAATTGACATCAACAGCATTAAAGTGGTAGACCTGAAAGATGCAGAATACAACGCTAAACTAACAGGCCACCTGAAAGCCCCTGATTTCTTTGATGCAGCAAAATACCCAACAGCCAGCTTTAAAATCACTAAAGCTACACCTAAAGGTGGCGCTAACTATGACATTGCTGGTAACCTTACTATCAATGGTGTTACCCAGGCTATCACGTTTCCTGCTACCGTAAGTGTAGATAAAAAAGGTTCTGCTACTGCTACAGCCAAATTTGAGGTTGACCGCACTAAATTCGGTAGCAAATATGCTTCAAAATCATTCTTTGATGCCATTGGCGACAAAGCTATCCACGATAATTTCCTTGTTGATGTGAAGTTGGTAGCTGCTAAATAATTGTTAGCAGATTTTAGAGTATTCGTTTCGAAAAAGCCACAGATGAATGTTTCATCTGTGGCTTTTTTATTTTAGCTTTACAAAAATTATTTCGCCTAAATTTTTCTTGAAATAATACAAATCAACAATTAAAAACGATACCAAAAATGGCTTATAACGAACCAATGCTGAGAGACGGCGCACTAGAAGGTAAAACCTTTGTGGTAACAGGTGGTGGCACAGGTCTGGGCAAATCAATGACAAAATATTTTCTGCAGTTGGGTGCAAACGTAGTAATAACAAGCCGGAAGCTGAATGTACTGGAAGAAACCGCGCATGAGCTGACCAGCGAAACTGGTGGCAAAATATTACCTATAGCCTGCGATGTGCGCGACTACGGCGCCATTGAAGCCATGAAAGACAAAGCCATTGCCGAATTTGGCAAAGTAGACGGTTTACTAAACAATGCAGCGGGCAACTTTATATCACCTACCGAGCGGCTATCGCACCGCGCCATTGATACTGTTGTAGACATTGTACTAAAAGGAACTTATTACTGCACGCTCGCCTTTGGTAAACACTGGATTGAAACCCAACAAAAGGCAAATGTATTAAGCATTATAACCACCTATAGCTGGACAGGCTCTGCATTTGTTGTGCCATCAGCCATGGCAAAGGCTGGCGTGTTATCAATGACAAGAAGCCTGGCGGTTGAGTGGGCAAAATATGGAATCAGGTTTAATGCCATTGCACCGGGGCCGTTTCCAACCAAAGGTGCATGGGACAGGCTGTTTCCAGTAGATGCATTCCCAGAGCATCTCAGAGAAAGATTTTCAGACTTTGGCAATGTGCCTCTGAAGCGCGTTGGCGAACATCAGGAACTGGCCAATCTGGCTGCTTACCTGTTATCAGATTTTTCTTCCTACATAAACGGAGAAGTGGTAACCATAGACGGTGGCGAATGGCTGAACGGCGCAGGGCAGTTTAACCATCTGGGTGCTATACCTAACGAAATGTGGGATATCATTCAGGCGGCAATCAAGTCGAACACCAAAAGCAAAAAAGACGAGTAAAGGCAACCAAACCTTTTGCCCTGAGCTTACAAGCTGACATGCAATAGCATTTCAGCTTTTTTTGTTCAGAACCGCATTAACACAATGATGATACAGCATTGACAGGCCAGCCGGAAAAAGAAAAACGCAAACCTAAAATACCGATCAAGGCTCAAAAAAGGGGGTTTACGGCTGAGCCTTATCCAATTAATTTAATAACTTTGTCTTGACAATCACTAACAACATGAAAAACAGATTCTTAAAGTATTTCTTTTTATCCATCACACTTGCTGTTTTTACGTGGTCATGCGAAAAAACAACCTCAGAACCCAGTCCGCAGGCTGTTACACTTGTTAGTTCTACCTTAGTTAAAGAATATTCAAAAGACCAGCTTATTGCCTCGCTTGGCACTCAGGGCCAGGCATTTGCCTTATTTATACAAGGTGGCGTAAAGCAATACAAGCTGGTATATAAAACTAAAAATACCGATGGTACCGAGATACAGGCCTCCGGTGCACTGGTTGTGCCGGTAATCTCCAATCGTACGGCAGCGTATCCGTTGGTAAGTTACCAGCATGGCACTATTTTTAATGACAAAGACGCCCCCTCTTACTTTACAAGCGATGGCGAAGGCTCTCTGGTTTCTCTGGTAGCTACTCTGGGTTATATTGTAGCCGCCCCGGATTACATCGGCTATGGCGCAAGCAATAATTTGCCTCATACATACGAACAACGCGAAGGACTGGCCACTGCCAGCCTGGATATGCTACGCGCTGCCAAAGAGTTTATAGCCAAAGAAAAAATAAACTGGAACAACAATCTTTTTTTAGGCGGATACTCAGAGGGTGGTTTTGCAACTTTGGCTTTACAGAAAAAAATAGAAGAAGAAACCACAAACGAGTTTAACTTGAAGGCGTCAAGCTGTGGGGCAGGCGCATACAACAAAACGCTTAGTTTTAAAACCATTGCCTCAACCACCACAGACGGTAACCCGGGCTACAATGCTTCGTACATCTGGGTATTACTTACCTACGACCGCATCTATAAACTTAACAGGCCTTTAACAAGCTATTTTATTGAACCTTACGCAAGCCAGATTCAGAAAGACAAGCAAAACGCAAACATATCGGTAAGTTTTAATACCATTCTGACCGATGCCCTGAAACAAAGTCTTGCAAACGGTTCTGACACCGCATTAATGAATGCAGTAAAAGACAATGATATTTTTGACTGGAAACCCAAAACCCCAACACAACTGGTCCACGGCACCGCTGATACTTATGTACCTTTTTTCAATTCGCAAACCGCTTATGACGCCATGTTGAAAAAAGGAGCCACTAACGTAAAGCTCATAGGTATAAACAATGGCACGCATAGTTCATCTATTGAGTCTTTTCTTACCAGCACCATTTCATTTTTTGCATCCTATCAATAATTAAATAATAAAAAACACTTTTTTGACATGGCTAATCTGAAAAAAGGATTCGTACACACTGTATTTTTCTGGTTAAAAGACAAAACAAATGAGGCAGACCACAAAGAATTGCACGCAGGTTTGCTTGAACTATCAAAAATTGATTTAATTCAGACTGCCTACGTAGGCTTGCCTGCAGATACCAACCGCGCTGTTATTGACTCTTCTTATCAGTTTTCAATCACCTTTGTGTTCGATACCCCAGAGCAACAGGCGGCGTATCAGACCGACCCCGACCACCTTGCTTTTGTTGAAAAATGCTCGCACCTGTGGGAGAAAGTAGTGGTTTATGATGCAGAAAGTTAACAGGGTCTTTTGGTAACCATACCCTTTGTTTTTGCATTAAACCAAAGTTATACTAATTATGAAGAACCTCCTACCCTATGTATTTCTGTTTGTTAGTATTACTTCTTTTTCGCAGAGTTTAGAGTTTGAGGCCAAAGGGTTAATTGCTGTTTCAGATGCAGACCAGGCAGCCTCTGCAATTTTTGATGGCAAATTATATAAAGAAAAAGGAGCAAAAGACGCTTTTGTGTCCATTCGGCTTCCGTTAGGTACGTCTTATGATGACGCCCGCAGCTTTATGGTTTCTACTTCGGTAGTCAACCGTTCCAAAAGTATGGTGGTGTCGCAGAGACATCGTCTTGCCTATGTTTTGGAAAGTCGGGGCATAATCGCCGATAACGTTAATGAAGTAAAAAATATACAGGAAGACCTGCCACCCGGTGGATTTATCTCAGTAATAGATATTGCAGATATCGGTAATCCGAAAGTATTATATAAATTCCCGACGGGCAGAAACCCAGCCGGAATTTCAATGAGCCCTCAGGGCGACTACCTTGCCATCTGTTCAGAAGAAGAAGGAAAAGAGCTTCAGGTTCTGGAGCTAGACCAGAACGGGAAACCCGTCAGGATAATCCATAAACCTCAGGGCTTGCCTTCAGGTAAAATGACAGATGTTAATTGGCATCCGGGGGGTAATTACCTTGCTATTACTCTGGCCGACAAGCGCGAAATTGCTCTGGTAAAAACCACGCGCGATGGGCCAAGTAATAAAATTATCCGCTTGGAATTACAAGGTAAATCGCTCAAGGTCGGTTCTTCTCCCGGTGTCGGGCAGTTTACTGCTGATGGAAAGTTTTTTTTGCTTGTTGACACCAAAAAAGACGAGCATGGCGCAGACGGAGAAGTTTTTATTATCCGTTTTAGTTTGGAGGGTCAGGCAGACCATACGCCTTTAGCACGGATAAAAGTAGGCCAGAACCCCGAAGGCCTGGCGTTAAGCCCAGATGGCAGCCTGGTTGTGGTTGCCAATGCCAGACAAACACATTACCCGTGGCAAAGTGCAGAACTAACCAAAAAGGCCTCTCTAAGTCTTTTGAAGTTGACTTCAGATGGCCGGTTAACCCACATCAGCAACTATGAATTTGACGGAATACTACCCAAAAGTATCTGTTTTGATAAAAGCGGAAAAAATCTGGCTGTTACCGTGTTTGATTATTTTGTATATGCCAAACATTTTGGCGCTGTTGAATTCTGGCGGGTAAAAAACGGAGACAAGCCCACTTTACAAAAACAGGATTTCAAACTTTTTATGCCCAGAGGCTGCCATGATATACAAGCCATCTGGTAAGTGCATGGCACCAGGCAATAGTAATTTCTATTGAACTCTTTTAAAAGCATCTTAATTCAACACTATAACAATGAAACGTAGAAATTTTATTAAAAACACATTTTCAGTAGCAGGGGTTTCGGCCGTTCCGTTTACTGATAAAATTAACTTCTTGGCTGGGCAGAACAATTTCAAGATAAAGTATGCACCACACTTTGGTATGTTCAGGCATTCGGCAGGAGAAGATTTGATAGACCAGCTTAAATTTATGGCCGACGTTGGCTTCACAGCACTTGAAGATAACGGAATGATGGGGCGCACCCCTGAAATGCAAACCAAAATTGGCGAAACAATGGCCAAACTGGGTATGCAAATGGGCGTCTTTGTAGTAGATAAAGGTGGTAATGGCGCCAATACTTTGGCCGCCGGTAAAAAGGAATATATTGACATTTTTCTGAACGGCTGCAAACGTGCAGTTGATGTAGCCAAGCGCTGCAATGCCAAATTTGTTACGGTTGTTCCGGGTGACTTTGAGCGTAACCTGCCCATTGGTGTGCAAACAGGAAACGTTATTGATGCCCTGCGCCGTGGAGCTGAGATTCTTGAACCACACGGCATTGTAATGGTTCTTGAACCGTTGAGCGACTCGCCGAATTTATTTCTGCGTACCTCAGACCAAACCTATGAAATATGCCGGGGTGTCAACAGTCCGTCATGCAAGATATTGTTTGATATCTACCACATGCAAAAAAATGAAGGCCACATTATTCCGCATATTGACTGGACCTGGAGCGAAATTGCCTATTTCCAGATTGGTGATAACCCGGGAAGAAAAGAACCCACAACAGGCGAGATTAACTACAAAAACATTTTCAAGCATGTTTATAACAAAAGCAAGGCCGAAAACAAAACCTTTATTTTTGGTATGGAGCATGGCAATTCAAAACCCGGAAAAGAAGGAGAACAGGCGCTCATAAAAGCGTATCAGGAATCTGACAATTTTGAAATCTGATTCAATAACAATAAAGGGCAGATTGAAACAATTCTTCATCTGCCCTTTATTGTTATTCAGTATGGGTGTTATACCAAACCCATCTCTTTTATGGTTTGCAAAACGCCATTTTCATTATTGGTGTGGCGGGTTACAAAACCAGCCGCTTCCAGAATTTTCGGGTGGGCGTTTTTCATGGCATAACTGTATTTACCTGCTGTCATCATTTCCATATCATTCAGGTAATCGCCAAACACCATCGTTTCTTCAAAAGAAATACCTAATTTCTCCTGAATTTTCCTTATCGCTGTGCCTTTGTTCGCTCCCCAGTCGCTTATATCCAACCAGATTTTCCCGGCAATGGCTACTTTATAATCGTTTTCAAAGGCCTTAAAATGCAGATAACTGTTGGTTTCAGAGTTATTAAAATCGCAGATAGTTACTTTCAGAATCGTGTCTTCTAAATTGGTCAGGTCTTCCACCACTTTTATCCGCTTAAAATAATTTCCGGCTTCGCTCAGAAAACGCTCATCCGTACTTTCAACATAGGCAGAGTTTTTGCCACTTACAATTACATAGCCCTGCTCTACCTTACTGCCTATTTCAATAAACCTGTTGGCTGCGTCCTTGTCAAGGGAGTCAATATGTATCTGCTCATCCTGATACACAACATACGACCCGTTATCGGCCAGAAAAATCAGCTTATCTTTTATTTTTGCAAATTTTTCGGCCAGGTTATAATATTGCCGGCCACTGGCAATAGCAAATATTATTCCGTTATCGGTCAGCTTCTGTTCAATTTCCCAAAATTCTTCATTCAGTTGTTTGTGGTCGTCGAGCAATGTGCCATCCATATCGCTCACTATTAATTTTATCATTCTTCGGTTATAAGTTTATCATACAAAGGTAAGTACAAATATGTTATATTTGTTTCAATTCAACCATTGCTCATAAACTTATGGCAAAGAATAAAACCAGCGAAACAGCAATAAAAGTAGAAGACTTTCTGAACCAGATTACTGAAGAGAAAAGAAAAACGGACGGTTTTCAGCTACTTCAAATCATGTCTCAGCAAACCGGCCTCGAAGCCAGAATGTGGGGGCCATCAATTATAGGCTTTGGCAGTTATCATTACAAATATGATAGCGGGCATGAAGGTGACGCGCCATTGGTTGCTTTTTCGCCGCGAAAAGATGCCATCAGTCTTTATACGTATCTGGACCCCGACAAAAGAGAGGCACTTCTGCAAAAATTAGGTAAGCACAAAACAGGCAAAGGCTGTATTTACATAAAAAATATGGCAGATATTAGCATGGACGTGCTGAGAGAAATGATTGATGAATCCGTAAGGGTCAGCCGATTAAAAGACATTTCTAATAGCTGATTTATGGCCAATATCCATTTAAGGCTTTTAAGGGCAGAAGAAACCCTGCCGTTAGAATTGTTATTATCTGCTGATCCATCAGTAGATGCTATTCAGGTCTATCTGCCCAATTCAAAAGTATACATAGCTGAAACCACAGACAATATTATTGGTGTATATGTGCTTTGTAGTATCAACGCCCAAGAGGCTGAAATTAAAAATATAGCCGTTGATGAAGCACACCAAAGAAAAGGTATAGGTACGCTACTTTTGAAACATGCTATCAGACTTGCCACAGAACAGGGCTTTAAAAAATTGCTGATTGGCACAAGTAATGCCAGTATTGGGCAATTATACTTGTATCAAAAGCTGGGTTTTGAACTCTCTGATATAAAATTCAATTTCTTTATTAACAATTATACTGAACCCATCCTTGAAAACGGCGTTCAGTGTAAACACATGATTATGCTAAGCATGACACTAAAATAATGACTGACCTGAGTTATACCATTACAAGAGTTTTACCCGAAGAATACGACGAACTGCTTGACTTGTGGGAAGCATCTGTAAGAGCCACCCATCATTTTCTGAAAGAAGAGAACATTTTGTTTTTCAAACAAACCATTTATGAACATAACTATTTCGAAATGGTTGAGCTTAATAGTATCAGAAACGAAGGCGGAAAAATTCTTGGTTTTTCAGGCACCATAGACGATAGCCTCGAAATGCTTTTTCTTCACCCCGATGCCATTGGCAAAGGAATCGGTAAAGCATTGTTAAACCATGCAATAGACACACAAAAAATAAGTAAAGTAGATGTAAACGAGCAAAATACCCAAGCCCTTGAGTTTTATCTGCATCATGGATTTACGGTGATTAGCCGGTCTGAACTAGACGGAACCGGTAAGCCTTTTCCGATTTTGCACCTGGAGTTAAGGTGATGCCAATGCTTGCCCAGTCGAATTCTCATTTTTTGCTTTTTATGTATGCTATACAAATAAACTATCTGTTATCAATGCTGCTAATATAAAAGGTGCATTCCTTGATGTGAGACAATTGTATTTTTCAATCTCCTACCATTTAAAAAGTTGATTTTGTGTTATAAAAAGAAATTATTCCTCAAGATAGACACAGTTCAGTTTATACTTATAAAACATAAAAGCGAAGGGTTGCCCCTCCGCTTTTATGTTTTATACTAAATACTATATTATTTAGGGTCTAAAGCTTTCTCAATTCGGCTTAGCACATCCTGTAAATGGTATTTACTCATTTTGTCGGTTGTTAAAGGCAAAGCTGCTTTTATTTCTGCTTTCAATGATTCAAGATTTGCTCTTGCAATTGACGGCAAGTCGGTCTTTTTCAAATCCACCATGCGGGTTTCATAACCGTATGTTACCCCCGGAGGTACCGACATCAACATTGTTGAAGTTGGGTTCAGCAATGAAATTACCTTCTCAACATAAACTTTTTGAAGGTTACGACGATACACATCAATCGCTTTGCGGGTTTTTAACTCTGCCCAGATGCCACCTCGAAGGTCGGTCATCAATTCATCAAGATTATAGTTAGCAGGGTTTGTTGAGCCTGTTTCCATCAACCTTGCGGCACGGTCACCAGCCAAAAGGTTGTTCAAGGTACTCTCCTGAATTGACTTGATGGCTTCAATACCTGTTTCGATATTGATTTTATTTAGAATGGCAGGGTTAATTAACCACGTTGGCGTGGCAAAAACCTGACGGTTCAGGAATGCAACGGCTTCTTTCTGAGTTGCTTTTGGCACCACTTCATATACACTACCTTCCATGTCATAGGTTTTTGGTGTATCATAAACACCACCTACATTTTTGGTAACATGGCCAATATAACGGCGGTATTGACCTACCACGTTGCCATATAGCTCCGATAACTCTTTGTAGAACTCTCCGTCTTCCTTACTCCATTCTGTAAGATTGGGCAATATTCTCTGAAGATTCTTAATACCATAGTCAGAAGCTTTCATGGCATTGTCGCTCAGGTCTTCAGTCTGGTAACGAGGGTCATAAGGGCTTATTTCAGTACCGAATCTCTTGCGAGGGTCTTTGGTTGCCTCTTTTGTTAACTCGTTAAGCAGTTTTTTCTCTTCTTTGGCATCTTTGGCGTCGGCAAAGTATCCGTAACCCCATTTGATAGCCCACTCATCATAATCACCGATACGCGGAAACAAATCTGTTACCCCATCTTCCGGTTGTGCAACATAGTTAAAACGGGCGTAGTCCATAATAGAAGACGTATGTCCGTTTTTAGCCACCCAGTTTTTGTCACGTAGTTTTTCAACCGGCGTAGCAGAGCTGGCACCCATGTTATGGCGAAGACCCAACGTGTGGCCTACCTCGTGCGACGACACAAAACGTACAAGCTCTCCCATCAGCTCATCACTGAAATTTTTGGTTCTGGCACGTGGGTCAACGGCGGCTGTCTGAATCATATACCAGTTACGCAATAAACGCATTACGTTATGATACCAGCCTATGTGGCTTTCAAGAATTTCGCCGCTGCGTGGGTCATGCACGTTTGGTCCGTAAGCATTCTGAATATCAGCCGCAAAATAACGGATAACCGAATAGCGGGCATCTTCCAGGCTCAGGCTGTCTTTTGGGTCAAGGTATTCGCCACGGATAGCGTTTTTCCAACCTGCTTTCTCAAAAGCTTTTTGCCAGTCATCAACACCGGCTTTCAGGTATTTTTGCCACTTTTTAGGTGTGGCCGGGTCTATATAATAAACAATTGGTTTTTTAGGCTCAATTGCTTCACCACGTTTCTGGCGTTCGGCATCTTCTTTGCTTTTTGGCTCTAGTTTCCATCTTACAGCAAAAACTTCGTTGTCTGATTTCTGAGACTCTTCTCCAAATACAGAGTACTGGTTGGCAAAGTACCCTACACGTTGGTCGAAGAATCGTTTACGCATAGGCACTTTAGGCAGCAATATCATTGAGGTATTAAACTCCATAGTTACCACACCTGCATCGCGCGAGGCCGGCAAATACTGGCCAATTTGCGGAATAGGCATTAAAGAAACCGACGGCGGCACTACGCCAAAGGTTTTAACCGTACGGATTTCGGTATTAATTGGGTAAGACCGTATGTGCTGAATATACGAACGGTCTGGCAGCTGCGCCGTAATTTTAAGTAATTGTTTGCTTACAGGGTCTAATGAAAAAATCTGGTTATCAGCCTTGAAGAAATCAGTTACTTCAATTACAGAAACCGTATCTTTCTTAATGGCTTTAATGTCAAATGCACCCACAATTGGGTCGGCGCTTGAGTTTCTTACGGCCTGAAAAATAGGCTTGGTGCTATCAGGACTTGACATAACGATAGAGATAGAACGTAAGAAAATCTTATTGTCTGGTCCTTTCTCCCATCTGATCATCTGACGGTTCACTTCTTCTCCACCAAAGATACCACCACCGGCGGCAGTTTTAGAATAACGCGTAACCGTCATTATGTCACGGCCCAGCAGGGTATCGGCAATTTCAAAGAAGTACTTCTCATCAATTTTATGCACCGTTATCAATCCTTTGCTGGTTTTGGCCTTATCAGTAATTACATCTTTGTAAGGTTTCGGCCCTGGTTTGGGGGTTTCGGCAGGTTTAACTACAGGAGGTGTTGCGGTTGGCGTCTGGGTAGTTTTTGCAGGTTCTTCTTTTTTCTTGTCGTCCTTCTTCTGGGCATTCCCCGTCAGGGTCATACCAAAAATGGCACAGGGTACAAGTGCAAGGCGTAATAATTTCATAATTAATTAATAATAGTGTGATGAAAAAAATTTCATAAATGTAAGTGAAGAGAAAGAATAATTTTTTAAATGTTGATGAATTAATTTGAATATGAGACCAAATACCAAATTTGCAGTAAATTTTACTTTGTGGCATCAACTAATTTGTGAAATGGTTGTCTTGAACTCTGCCGTGACGGTGAACCGTTTTACCAGATTAAATGATTACACTGATTGGCATTAAAGTAAATTTGTTTTGGTATGTAATTAATACCTGCTTCAATCGTCTTAACAATAATCAGGTTAAAATGCATGTAGTCAACTAAATCATTCAATCAGGTAAAACGGTACGCCGTCGCGGCAGAGTTCAGGCAATGTTCAAGAAATAACAAAAATATTTTCAGAATCGCTGTAACCTTTTACCTGTACCCAAGTAATCATATTCAGAAACCTAAAACGAAAAAGCTCTCTATGACAGACGAAGCAGCTATGCAACTGGTAGCCGGAGGCGACTTGGATAAGGCTGCGATTTTGTACGAAAGATACAAACGCCCATTATATAATTTTTATTTAAGATTTGGTGTAGAGCGTGATTCGAGTCAGGATTTGACTCAGCAGGTTTTCTATCGTATCATTCATTACCGGCAAAGCTATAAAGATGGTTACGAGTTCAGAACATGGATATACCGGATAGCCAGAAATATTTACCACGATTACCTGAAAGAGCAATCGCACAACCACAAAGATTTAAACGAAAACTTTGACTTAGCCGAAGAAGAAAATTATGATGATGAACAATACCTTTTAATTCAGAAAGCCTTAAAAAAAATACCACAGGAGTACCAGGAAGTACTAAGGTTGAGCAGATATGAAGACCTGAAATACGAAGAAATTGCCGACGTACTCAATATTTCGGTGTCGTTGGTAAAAGTACGGGTGCACAGAGGTTTAAAACAATTAAAAGAAGAATTTTTAAAATTAAATTACTAATTAGGAGGAATGTGGATATGGAACAATTATTTGCCGATTACCTGGATAATAAACTGACAACTAAACAAAAGCAGGAACTTGAAACCCTGTTGGCAGACAACGAATCGCTCAGGGCTGAGTTTGAAGAACTCAAAGCATTTTATCATGATATGCCTCAGCCCGAAGCACATGAGCCCGACGCTAACCTTGACCTTGGCTTCTATATGATGCTTGAAAAAGAAAAAGGAGCCGAACAAAAAAGAAAAGAGAAAGCACAAAAGGGAAATATGCGCGTTAGCTGGTTAAACTCGCCAGCACTAAAATACGCCGCCGGAGTTGTATTTTTATTAGGAATTTTTCTGATAGGCCGCAAAACAGCTGACAAAGACCTGGGAGATTTAAAGGAACTTACACAGCTAAAAAGAGATGTTGAAGAAACCAAAGAACTGGTAATGCTGTCGATGTTAAAGCGGGAGTCGGCCTCTGAAAGAATCCAGGCAGTTAATTACTCATACGACATTAATAAGCCCGACACTGAGGTACTAAAAGCGTTGGTTAAAACACTGAATAATGACCCGAATATAAATGTGCGCACGGCAGCAGCAGAGGCGCTGTCGCACTTCGGAGATGAGAAAGTAGCGCGTGATGCCCTGATACAAACACTGCTTACGCAGCAAGAGCCAACATTACAAATAACCGTGATTGATATACTGGCTAACCTTGGCGATAAACGCGCCGTAAAACCATTACAAAAGCTATTACAAAATAATGAAACCGAAGACTTTGTTAAACGGAAAGCACAGGAAAGCGTAAAAGTGTTAAGCATGTAATATTGCCCACTTTATGAATCAGCAATAACCTGCATCTTTTTAGTATTAACTGTTTGCTTGTTGGTTTTCACACAATGGTAACCCTGATAGTTTGGGTTGGTGACTCAGAGAATTAAGACCGTTTCATTTCAAAAAAAATTGCCTGAAACTGCAACGTTTTAAAATCTGAAGTTACTCTTAATAAACTATCAAATTTTAAACAAAAATTATGAAAAAGCTATTACTATGCACATTGCTCTTAGGAGCAACAGGGTCTTTATTTGCCCAAAAAATTAAAATTACAGGCTTTGTTTTAGATTCAACCGCTAACAAACCTGTTGAGTTTGCCACCGTGGCGCTCTTGAAAGATAACACCCCTATTGAAGGCACCACTGCCGATGAACGAGGGAAATTTACACTTACAAAAGCAACCAAAGGCAATTATCAAGTCAAAATCACATTTGTAGGGTACCGCGACAAAATCATCAACAACGTTAAAACTGAAAACGAAGACCTGGACCTGGGCGTAATTAAAATTGGGCAATCGGCTCAGCAATTGCAGGAAGTAACAGTAGTTGAGCAAAAAGCACTGTTTGAAGAAAAACCCGACCGGCTGGTGTACAACGCAGAAAAAGACATAACCATTAAAGGTGGCAACGCCGGAGACGTACTGCGGAAGATTCCATCAATAGCCGTTGACATGGACGGAAACGTTGAACTACGCGGAAGTGCCAACATTAAGGTATTAATTAACAACAAGCCTTCAAACCTGATGGCACGCAGCATTGCAGACGTTTTGAAACAGATACCCGCCGACGACATCAAACAGATTGAGGTTATTACTTCACCATCGGCCAAATATGATGCAGAAGGTACAGCAGGTATCATTAATATTATTACAAAAAAGAATAGCATTCAGGGAATAAATGGTAATGCCGATTTATCGGTAGGACGCTGGAACGACCGCATGAATGGTTCGGTAAACTACAGGCAAAAAGCAATTGGTATATCGGCGCGTGGTGGTTTTAACCGCTGGCGTAATCAGGGAGGCAACGAAAGCAACCGCGTAACCAATGTGGAAGGTGTTTCAAGTGCCTTGTTTCAGACAACGACCTTCAGAGGTGATGGGGAAAACGGATACGGCACTATATCTGCTGATTGGGATATTGATTCGCTGAATCGCATGAGTGCCAGCCTGAATCTATACGACGGCAAAAACGGTATGAATTTCGACTACCTGAACGATTACTCAACACAAGGTGTAACCAACCAGTATTTCACCCGTAATCTGTACCGGATTTATGACTGGCAAGGCAATACCTTGAATCTGGACTATACCAAGACTTTCAAAAAACCGAGAAGAGAATTTAATGTGCTTACCATGTTCTCAAAAGAAGGCGAAGACAGCTTTTATAAGCTAGACCAGGCCAACGAAAACAAAGCAATTAATTACCGCGAGAAAAGTACAAACTATAGCGCTAATTATGAAGGTACGGTTCAGCTCGACTTCACTAATCCGCTAGATAGTGTCAGTACCATGGAGATAGGGGTTAAATCAATTTTCAGAAATGTAAAAAGCGATTATCAGGTGGCTAATGCAATTGATGGCTCAACCAATTTTGAAAATGTACCTGCCCTTGCCAATGTTTTTGAGTACGCACAGCAAGTGGCCAGTTCTTATCTTACCTACTCTCGTACATCAAAAAACAAGTGGGGCATAAATGCCGGTGTAAGATACGAGCACACGTTTATCAATGCTGAGTTTCTGGCTGGTAAAGTACCGTTCTCAAACAACTATGGTAACATTATTCCAAATATTAGTTTGTCGAGAAGTTTACCTAAAAACCAGAAATTGAAAATAAGCTATACGCAACGTATTCAACGGCCGATGCTCTGGTATCTGAACCCTTACGTAAATGCCAGCGAACCTCTGATGACATACACCGGTAATCCGTATCTTAAACCTGAGTTAACCCA
The DNA here is from genome assembly GCF_024138715.1 of Emticicia sp. 21SJ11W-3. Taxonomy (GTDB): domain Bacteria; phylum Bacteroidota; class Bacteroidia; order Cytophagales; family Spirosomataceae; genus Emticicia; species Emticicia fluvialis. Next base: position 2,115,229 of record NZ_CP092074.1, on the reverse strand, counting down.
TAGTGCAGAAATAAACTATAATGTGTACATCAAAGAATCGTCAATCAATACCTCATTGTTCATGCGTACCACCAACAATGCCATTGAGCGTATCAGAACATTTGACCAGGAAGGTGTAGCAACACTAGCATTCCAGAACATTGCGCAGAATACTTCTTATGGCCTAACCCTGAGCGGAAACACCAAGATAAAGAAGTTTACAGCAAACGGCGCAGTAAATGTGTATTACAACATTCTGAACAGCCCCGCCCTACAGGCCAAGAACGAAAACCTGATGTACCGCTTCAATGTGAATTCAAGCTATGATTTCGGAAAAGGCTTTAAAGCACAGTTCTTCGGATTCTTTAATTCACCACGTGTAATGTTGCAAGGAAAAGTAAGCGGCTTTGCTTATTACAACGTAGGGTTCCAGAAAGAAATAATGAATAAAAAAGCCACGGTAGGTTTAGGTTTCGACAACTTTCTGGCACCTTACTTTACACAAAACGGTGAGTTTTCGGGGCCAACTTTTACACAAACCACTAAATCAAGATACTATAATCAGGGCTGGAGGTTGAGTTTCTCATACCAGTTCGGCAAAATGACCAGCCAACCGCAACGCTCTAAGAAAAGCATCAGCAATGATGACAAAAAGAGTGGCGATTAATCATAGGGCATAAGAATATCCTAAAATAACGGCTCACCATAAAACAGTAAAATTTCAAGAAAAATATATCATACTAAACCAATAAATAATCATGAAACAAATAATAATTGCGGTTTTAATCTGCATGGCTTATGCCAATTCTTTCGGGCAAACCAAACCATATAAAGTATCGTTCAGCGGACAGGGCAAAAAAGTTCAGATAATTGTTCAACAGGCTTCTGTTAGTATCCAGGGTGTTGATGGCAACGAGGTAACCATTGAGCAAACAGGCGAAAACCGTAAAGAGCTACCTAAAGAAGCTGAGGGCCTAAGACTGGTAACCGGGGGTGTGGTTGATAACACCGGTTTAGGTGCCAACGCCGAAGTAGAAGGTAACCTGTTAAAAATTACTATACCTAAAAATCGTTACACTGGTATTCTGAGCATTAAAGTACCTAAAAACCTGGATTTGAGTGTAACCGAAAGCCAGAATATGAATGAGCATAAAATCGTAATCAGCGATATAGCCGGTGAAATTGAACTGAAAACCAATAACTCTAAAGCTTATCTGAACGATATCACAGGCCCTTTGGTAGCGCATACCGGCTATGGTAAAATTTTTGTAACTTACTCTAAATTGTCACAAAGTTCACCCAGTTCCATTAATGCTTCCGGAGCAATTGACATAACACTTCCTTCTGACGCCAAGGCTAACCTGAAAGTACGTAACTATTATGGCGATTTGTTTACCGACTGGGATATCTCTGCCACAAAAAAAGATAACAAAAGTGTAGCCAGTTCAGGTGCTAAGACAATAAACGGGCAAGGTGAAATAAGTGAAGTTACCAGCAACACTAGAGCTAAAATTGCCGCCAGAGCAGATTGTAGCGATTGCGACGAAAAAGATATCTTTAAAAGAGACCAATACGTATATGTGAGTTCAACATTCAGCAAGGCTGATGCTTTTGAAGGCACTATTAACGGTGGAGGTGTGGTTATTGACCTGAAGTCGAGCAACGGCAATATTTACATCAGAAAGAAAAAATAAGCCAACCAATCAGGTAGCAAGCCTTGCTGGTTTGCTACCTGATTACCCAGAACCTGATTATGAAAAAACTATTACTTCTTTTCTGCCTTATAGCTGGGCCGGTTGGCTTTGCTCAGGTTAGATACGCCGCTGTTGCTAAAAATACGATTAAAGACGCCGCCATTTTAATAGATCGCAACAATATCCATATTCAGGGTTATGATGGAAATGAAATTAGGATTGAAATTGAAAATCCAATTTCGACACCCAAGCAGGCTGATGGATTAAAGCGAGTACCCATAAAGGGACTGGAAGATAATACCCAACTTGGATTAAACGTATTGCAGGAAGATTCAATGCTGGTAATAAGGGAAGTATGTAATTGTTACAACGGAACATACACCGTGTATCTGCCCAACAGGTTAAACCTGATGCTTTATGAAAACTCACCACAAAACGGGCAACGCTGGGCTGTTAAAGATATGCAAGGCAACTTTGATGCAAGCACCGAGTTTGGCCACATTTACCTGCAGAATGTAAGTGGCAGCATAAAAGCATATAGCAGGCATGGCTCAGTAAATGCTTATCTGACCCAAACCCATAGTTTGTATCTGTCAAGCCTTTTTGGCAAAGTAGTGGCTGAATTACCCCCAACCATTAAAGCTGACCTGAAAATCAAGACTTCAGAATGGAACGATGTTTTTACAGATTTTCAGCTGCCGGTAACGGAAAACAATCAGAATACAATAACCACCCAATTGAACGGTGGAGGAAATCTGGTAGAATTAAAGTCAGAGCATGGTAATATTTACCTACGGCAAAAAAAAACTAAATAAAGTAAAGCGCAGTAAAACTGATGCAGATGAATCTGTTCAAAAGCTAATGGCATCCAGCAATAGATTTTTGTTTACCGTTTAGTATTTTAAACCAGTTTTGAAAGCAACGACGTATTATTTAACCCACCGTTCATTTCTTTTAGGTTAGAAAAACAAATTTAATCATACAATTTAATCTATCAGTATTGGGCGAGGCTTTGTCTTGCCCTTATATTTTCTAAACCAGATTGGCTTTAATTAACTTAATAGAAATGGCTATCAGAATCATCCCGAATACTTTTCTCAGAATATCAGCACCTGTTTGTCCTAATTTCTTTTCAATCCAGACCGAACTTCTTAAAACAATATAAACTATTACCAGATTAAGCACAATACCCACAATGATGTTCTCTTGCTGATAGGCCGCCTTCAAAGATAAAATAGTGGTCATGGTTCCGGCTCCGGCAATAATCGGAAACGCCAGCGGCACAATTGAAGTAGCTTTACTTGACGACGTTTCATGCTTGAAAATATTCCGGCCCAATATCATTTCCATACCTATCAGAAAGATAATCAATGCCCCGGCCACTGCAAAAGACTCCACGTCAACCCCGAAGAGTTTCAGAATGCTGATACCCAGAAACAAATAGATAATCATGAGTAATCCGGCCACGGCAGTTGCCTGCTCAGCATGTATACCGCCCGCTTTTTTCCGTAAATCAATAATTATGGGTATTGACCCAAGAATATCAATTACTGAAAAAAGAATAATTGTAACAGAAATAATTTCTTTAAAACTGAAGTTCATTATCTGAGTAATATAGGTTTTTAAAAATACTTAACTGTTAAAATTACCTCAAAAATCAATTAAAACTTGCTTTAGTTGCTCCATCTCCCAATCCTCAATGGCCGGAAAATTGGCTATCCTGAAAGTAGTTTCTTTCCAGGCGCCATAACCATTACCTAAGGTTACACCTGCGGCTTTTGCCTTGTCTTTTAAAAGCCTGATGGCGGCTGCACTACCTTCAATTGCAATTACGGTATCTGAGCGCACTCGGGCATTTTTAATCAATAACTCAAACGCCGTTTGGTTTTCTATAAACTTATAAAAGTTTAAGGCTCTGGCAACTGTCTTTTTACTAACCAGCTCAATGTTTTCTACCTGGCGCATTACCCTGTTTAGCAAATAAATACCCAGCACGTTAGGCGTATAATGGGTCTGGTATTTCTCAAAATTCTCGTGCATAAACAAAAAGCTGTTGTAATGCTGCCTCTCTCCGATCATTTCTGCCTGTCGGATGGCTTTGGGCGAACATACCATTAACCCAAGACCGGCCGGTAAGCCCAAACACTTCTGTACCGAGGCCAGCCAGATATCTCCTTTTACCCAATCTAAGGCAACACCACCCATAGACGACGTAACATCAAAAGCCACCATTGCATTGAGCGACGGTATATTACTTAAATCTACCTGAGTAGCATTAGAGGTTTCATTTTGAGTAATACAAAAAACGTCAAATTCGCCAGTTGCCTGTGTTATAACTGGTATGGTTTCTTCTGCATCAAACTTTTGCCCTGCCACATTGCCTCCGGCTATTTTTTGAGCGTACTCAAACCATTTCTGTCCGAATGCCCCATTATACAAATGATAACTACCTTTAGAAGTAAAAGACTGCGCCACTATTTCCCAGCACTCAGTAGCTGACGAGGTAAAGTAAACGTGATAACGAGCAGGGATATTAAGTTTTTGTTTCAGAAGTTCAATGCTCTCCTGAAGTAAACCCATAAAAGCAGTACTTCTGTGATTCTGGCTTAAAATTCCTTCATTGAAGGCATCTTGCAGATACCCTGCTACTTGTGGGTAAATCTTTGAAGGCCCCGGATAGAATGTAATCATGGGTTTAAAAATAACAGGAAAACAGCCGGAAAAACCGACTGTGGAAGTATCGGCTAAAACCATTTAAAGCGCACTGGCCTTTTATTGCATCTGGTCAAGAAAATAGGCACTTAGTTCTCTTTCCAGTTCAACAGGTGTTACAACTTTTATGTTCCCGTCGAGCGCAAGAGAAATACGGCCGTTTTCTTCAGAAATACAAATGGCGGCTGCGTCAGTCGCCTCCGAAATACCCAAAGCTGCCCGGTGCCTGAAACCATAATGCGTAGGCAGTTCGTCGCTACTGGCAATTGGCAGAATACAATGAGCTGCCTGAATGCGGTTGCGGCTGATTACCACTGCTCCGTCGTTAAGAAGACTGTACTGACTAAAAATTGAAATCAATAATTTTTTAGATAAAAGGGCATCAAGCACATCGCCAGACTCTACAAACTTGCTTAAATCGTCATCTTTCTGAATAACAATAATTCCACCTGTAAACTCGCTCGACATAGCTTTGGTAGCCTCGGTAATAATTTTAAGCGGAGTAGTACTTTCTTCTTCCTCCAGTTTGGTGCCCAATAGTTTGGCAAAAAACTTGTTATTGGTTAAAGTGGTTGATTTACCAATTAATAATAAAAATCTGCGTATCTCCTGCTGAAAAAGCACAATAAGCGCCACCGCTCCTACCCCCATGAAGTACTCCATTATGCGGGTAAGCAGCTCCAGTCCAATGGCTTTAACTATTAAATAGAACAAATAAATGAGCAAATACCCTAGAAAAACTTTACTTGCTACACTACCTCTAACCAGGTTATATATATAATATAAGAGAAAAGCTACTAATACAACATCTAATACATCTGTCCACTTTATCTCCAGAAAGCCAATTTGCATAAGTTGGTATTTTTTGTGCGTGATTTGCGAAAGTACAAAAAAAACGAAAAAGCCACATCTAATGATATGGCTTTTCCTATTAAAATCTTTTTAAATTTATCTACAAATTAACAGTCAAAAGCTTCAGAATAAACAGATATATTTAATTTGGCAGTTATTCTAAGCGTTTATCAATCTCCTTTCTGAAGTTTTCAATGCGATGAAAAGTAAGAAAATTGGCGTCATGAAAATTATTGGCGCCTCCTACGGCATCATCATAGGCAGTTCTTGAAACAAAAATAATGTCGTCATTTTCAAACTGCCAGTCAACATACTGAAAACCGTGTTTGCTTACATCAGGATGGTACAGTAATTGTCGGTGAATCTCCCATTTTTTCAGGTCTTTAGTGCTAACAAGCGCCAATTGATTTCTAATTGAAGCAGGTGTTTTATTTTTATAGAGTGTGTCCACCGTATTCACCAATGCCCAATACCTGTCAGAGTTGCTGTCATATCTGATACTAAATTTCTTACTCGCACCGGGCATGGGTACAAACCCTGTTTGCTTATCAAAGGTAGCCATTTTACCATTCCTGCCAATTTTCACAAAAGCTGCCACTTCTGCATTACCTTGCGGCACATCAACTCTTAGTATATCAAGCATTTCACCATTTCTGCTAATCACTGCATTGCCTTCAAGCCATGCATTGAATTTGCCGTTCAGGTAGGTAGAATCATAAGGCAGCTTGTTAGTAGCCCTCCAGTTATCTGCATTCAGTAAATCCGAATTTAAAGGCGCCGAAATCATCATAGCACTATAGCGCTTGCCCCAACGTGTTGTGGGGGCAGTGGCGTATTCCAAAGCACGCCAGATTCTTGCCTTATGAATAACCACTGGCACAGGGGCCGTGTGGTACTCGCCTTCCAGTAACAAACCCGTTGTTTTGCTGTAGGGGGTTGTCCAGCTGTGTCCACCATCAACCGATTTACGAATAATGAAATTGCCATGATGCTTATTAGTACCCATAATATACAAGGCACCATTATGCGTAAACAGATTCGACCAGAACTGACCATCAATAATGGCGATTTGCTGCCATGTTTTGCCCTTATCTTTAGAAAAAAAAATTCTGGTTTGGGCTGAAGCAAACTCTTTTGATTTAGGTCCGAATTCATCATGCGATGCCATGTAGGTACCGTCCGGCAAAATGCAGATCGAAGGCGAGCCAATATACTTACCTGTCTCTTTCGCCATATAGTCTATCACTATCCCAGGTGGCTCAGCAGTGCTTTGTGCATAGGATTGATAAAAAAACAAAAAGAGAAGAGTAAAAATAAATGAGTTGGTGCGTAATTTCATAACAATAGACAGGTAAACAGGTCGAAAAAATATCCTGATGGAGCTTTAGCTCTTTTTAAACAGCCAAGCAAGATACTAATTTTCTGAAAGCCGGGAGCAATAAAGATATCTCTAAAAAAGAATCCCATTTTGTGAATCTATTCCTGAGTAACAAATTCTCAAAATGGGAAGAAAAACTTGGATATTACTGATTATAACCGAAAATGTTTAGCGCGGGCGTACGCCACCGCCAGCGCCACCTTGACCTTGCTGTCCTTGTGTGCCGCCATCGCCTTCACCTTCTTTGATGTCTTCGTTATTAACTTTTTTCTTGTTGCGGAATAAACCACCACCACCGTTGAAATCCATCTTGCCGAATGAATAATTGATAGAGAAGCGCACACCTCTGTTATACACATTACGTACTGAATTGGATACGAAGGTTGGGTCGCTTGCATAGCTTTTGATAACCATCTTCTTGGCAAACGGGTTATCTAAACCAAAATTGAAACTTCCTTTTTTGTTTTTGAAGTCTTTCTTCACCCCGATATTGTAAAAGCGGAAAGCTCCCTGATACCCCTGTAATTGCACCCGGCGGCTACCCATAAACCCAAAAGCCTGCGCACCCCAGCCTTTTGTAAAGGTATAAGAGGCATTGAAGTTGAAGTTGGAGTTCCACCCTTTGTTTTCAATAGCCACCAGACTGCTCTTATACGTATTGTCTGCCTGTAATACCGGAATCACAACGGTACCATTTAACAGATTATAAGTAAAGTTGGCTCCGCCACCTATTCTAAGGCTTTTGGTTGGCTGCACATTTAAAAATATATTGGCACCATAAAAGTTGGTTTTACCGATGTTGTCGAAAGTAGATGTAACAACCCCTTTCTCATCAACCGAGCGAACTGATGTAATGTTGTTATTCGTGAATCTTCTGAAAACAGCTACGTTAACCGAGTTAGCCTTAAAGTAAGTATTGTAGTTGATTTCAAAGTTATGGCTCAGCTCTGGTTTCAAAAGCGGGTTACCGTAAGAGATATTCAGAGGGTCGGCATAGTTTACAAAAGGGTTCAGGAACTCAAGAGACGGGCGTTGAATACGCTGACCGTAGCTGAATCTTACCTTATGATTTTTAGGAAAATCTTTAGAAACCGTAACCGTAGGCACTATGTTATCATAAGGTGCAATGGTAGTAGGTTTGTCTGAATTCTGAAACTTGGCATTAATTGAGGTGTTTTCGTAGCGAACACCCATTTTCAAGCCCCATTTTTGTGGTAAAGCCAGGGTAAGTGTGGTATAGGCTGCACTTACTTTCTGCTCGTAGTTAAAGTCGTTGGTTCTTGACGGGATGATTACATAATCATTTGTTTGCTCGTTAAACTGCAGGAAGTCATAACCACTGGATACATCGCGGATAATATACTTGGCACCTGCTTCAAATATATTCTTTTTAAAAGGCAGGTTATAATCAGCCTGAAAGGTAGTCTCGTTATTCAGCCCATCATTGTTACTTTTATTAAATGGTTTATTATCCTGGTCAGTTCTGAAATCAGTATCACGGGTATTTCTGCCATGCTGTATCAGCAAAGTAAAATCATGCCCCTGTTGTTTAAATGTACGTGTATAGTTGAAATCAATATCAAGGCTGTTGTTGGTGCGTAGCTGTTTCACATAGCGTGTAAACTGTTGCATTACCTCACCTGACGACCCTGTCAGTAAAGATGTCTGTGGCCCTCTGGTATCAAAATTTCCGATACCCAAACGGCCAGTCAATGTCATTGAGTTTTTTGAGTTAATGTCATAATCAATACTCAACTGCGTATTACCATTTATACGTCTCACATTATTAGCGTCAGTCTGTGCCAGGGTTGTGGTTGTGCCGCGTACCGAGCTTTCGCGGGTAGTGCTTCCGTCACTGGGTGTATTATAACCTGAGTTACCACCAAAGCTCAACGAAGTACCTACTTTTTTCTGACGAAGGTTAAGATTACCAAAGGCATTGGCGCCACGCACACCGGCACCTGCATTTACAAATCCGGTAAGGCCTTGCAGGGTATTTTTCTTGGTTATGATATTGATAATACCGGCCGTACCCTCTGCATCATATTTGGCAGACGGCGAGGTAATTACCTCTACCGATTTTATCATGTCAGACGGTATCTGTTTTAAGGCATCGGCAATATTCGTTGCCAGAATACTCGACGGCTTGTTATTAATCAATACCTTGATATTGCTGCTGCCGCGCATCTGCACGTTGCCGTCCATATCAACGGTAAGCATAGGTACTTTTCTTAATACATCTTCTGCTGTTCCACCGCGGCTGGTAATGTCTTTTTCGGCATTGTAAACCAGGCGGTCAACCTTATCTTCTACAAGAGCAGCCTGCCCAACTACCGTTACCTCATTCAGAATTTTGGTATCTGTAGCCATCACCAGGTTACCCAGATTAACCTCTGCTTTATTGGTAGGAACATCAACTTTGTTTAATGTGGTATTTTTATAACCAATAAAAGAGGCCACCACTTTGTAAGTTCCTTTAGCCAGGTTCTTCACAGTAAATGCACCGTTCATATCGGTCATTGAGCCTTCTACTACTTTATTGTTTTTGTCATATACTGCAATCGAGGCAAATTCAACAGGTTTTTTGGTTGTAGAGTCTACCAGAATACCAACAATTTTAGCCGAACCACGAGGCACATCATTCTGTGGCGTTTGCTGTTGCTGTGGATTACCCCCCGGGAAGCCTCCCCCACTACGGCCTCCTCCTCCAAAACCTCCTCCACCCGGAAACTGCGCAAAAGCTGTGTGAAGTAATGCCGATGAAAGGATTGTAAGTAAAAATTTTCTTTTCATTTGTGTAAATAACGGTTAAAAAATATGGTGTCTGTCGTGGCTAAAAAATCTTGATTTTGTGCAAAATTACCACTCAAACCCTCATTAAATACCGTATTTCACATTAAAAGATTTATAAAAAACACCATTACCTGAAAACAATAGATGAAAGTACCGGAAAAGTAGATAAGCGATACTTTAGACTTGAATAAGAAAAGCTGAAGAATACTATAAATGGTATTTGCGGCGCGTGGGATTTATCAGAAACTTCTTGTGCATGGTAAAACTTTCGGGGTGCATCTGGCTAAACAGCACACTCCATTCTCTGAACCTTTCAGGCTCGGCCTGCGCAAACTTATCTTTATCTATTTTTTTGCTTATCAGGTATTCTTCGAAAGTCATAGTTTCATGATTTTGTACAAATTTATAAAAAAACTTTAAAGGCTTAGCCATATAACGCGTTTGTAAAAGCAATACTAAATTTAAAGGTTCTCATTAATCAATATTGCGTAACCAGCCTGTCAGACTTCGGCGTTCGCGGTTCGCAGGTAGTACTTCATGTTCTATTTTATCGCTTTCAAATACAATCAGCCTGCCACCCAGCGGCAAAACGGTTTTGTCGCCGTCCGGCAAAAATAAAACGAGTTCTCCGCCATTATCAGGCTGCCAGTTCTGGTTCAGATAACAAATGAAAGATAGTTTTCGCCCAGAGTCATTTCTGAATTTATCGAGATGCCGTTTATAAAACGTACCTACCGGATAAGACGCATAATGGATTTCATAAGACCGTAACCCCAGAAAACAGGTATAATTTACATAGCCCATAAATTGTTCAAGGCGGTCAAGAAATACGGTTTCTATTCCTACGGCATTGCTTTTCTCCAGCCACAGAATCTCATCGCCTCTTATATCCTTTACCACTTCATGGCTTTTACTGATACCAGCCTTTTTAAACGCTTGTGCCTGATAATGTAAAAGAAAACGCTCATTAAGCGCTAATATTTCTTCGTCAGACAGGAATCCGTCCAAAATGCCATAGCCCCGGTCTAATATCTGAGAAATTATTGATTCAAATGCAACTTGCCATGTTTCTTCCATAATTTATGCGTAATTTTGCACCCGTTTTTAAGGTTGGCCACAAGGCCGTTTATTTGACACTTACAGACCAAGGCTGTAAACATCAGGTTCGCAAAATTAGATAAAAATGTCATTTCTTCAAGAATTACACAAACGCCGTACGTTCGCTATCATTGCCCACCCCGATGCCGGGAAAACCACACTGACCGAGAAGCTGCTGCTTTTCGGAGGTGCCATTCAGACGGCAGGGGCGGTAAAATCGAATAAAATCAAGAAATCTACTACTTCCGATTTCATGGAAATTGAGAAGCAGAGAGGTATCTCGGTGGCCACTTCTGTAATGACTTTTGAATATAGAGGGCTTAAAATCAATATTCTGGATACCCCCGGCCACAAAGACTTTGCCGAAGATACCTATCGAACGCTTACTGCCGTAGATAGTGTAATTCTGGTAATTGACTGCGTAAAAGGCGTTGAGGAACAAACCGAAAGGTTGATGGAAGTTTGCCGGATGCGTAATACGCCGGTGATTATTTTTGTAAATAAACTGGACCGCGAGGGACAAAACCCTTTTGATTTGCTGGATGAACTGGAGCAAAAACTGAATATCAGTGTACGCCCTATTACATGGCCGGTTAATGGTGGCTCTAACTTTAAAGGGGTGTATCACCTGCTGGAAAAAAAGATGAACCACTTTGCCGTAAACAAAACACGCCTGGAAGACGATATTGATGTGATTGAGCTGGAGTCGGAGGTGCTGGACAAAAAAGTTGGTGAAAAAGATGCCAACCAGCTAAGGGAAGATGTAGAACTGATAGAAGGGGTGTATAGCGAATTTGATAAAGAAGCTTACCTGGCAGGAAACCTGGCTCCTGTATTTTTTGGTAGTGCCGTAAGCAACTTTGGCGTGATGGAACTTCTGAATACTTTTTGTGATGTGTCTCCTCTGCCTGTGCACCGCATGACAGACAAACGTATGGTGGAACCTGAGGAAAAGAAATTCAGCGGATTTGTCTTTAAAATCCACGCCAATATTGACCCACGCCACCGTGACAGAATTGCTTTCCTGAGAATTTGCAGCGGACAGTTTGAACGTGGAAAATTCTATAAACACGTACGCTTAAGTAAAGATATGCGTTTCTCAAGCCCGTTTGCTTTTCTGGCCGACAGAAAAGATGTAGTTGAGGATGCCTACCCGGGAGACGTAATTGGTCTATACGATACCGGTACTTTTAAAATTGGCGATACGCTTACCGAAGGAGAAGCGCTTCAATTTACGGGTATTCCAAGCTTTTCGCCAGAGATATTCAAAGAGGTAATTAACAATGACCCTATGAAATCGAAACAATTAGAAAAAGGTGTGCAGCAGCTGACAGATGAAGGCGTGGCCCAGTTATTTACCCAGCAACCAGGTAACCGTAAGATAATAGGCACAGTTGGTGAGCTTCAGTTTGAGGTTATTCAATACCGACTGCTGAATGAATATGGCGCCAGCTGTAGATTTGATGCCCGCCCTTACTCTAAAGCCTGCTGGATAACCTCAGAAGATAAAGATAAGCTGGCTGAGTTTGTACGCCTGAAAGGCAATTATATTGCTTATGATAAAGACCAGAATCCGGTTTTTCTGGCAGAGACCGACTGGATATTACGAATGAATATCCAGAATAATCCGGACATCAAGTTTCATACTACTTCTGAATTTAAAACAGAAATGGTTTAGTGAAACGCTCACTAAACCATTTTTATTAATATTTTACCTTTATGCTGTGGTACTCTTCCTGCTCCTGATAGTCAGCTCTTAATGGGTGCCCCTCCCAATCAGCCGGAAGCAGTATTCTCCGCAAGTCGGGGTGGCCGGTAAAATCAATTCCAACCAAATCAAAGGCTTCACGTTCGTGCCAGTCTGCCGTGCGCCAGATACCTGCTACTGAAGGCACCTGTGGCAAGGGCTCTCCTTCTGCATTTCTGGGTACTTCCACCTTCAAAACGAAATTATGTTCGTACGGAATTGAGGTAAGATTATAAATTACCTCAATGGTGCCAACGTCAAGGCCGTTATCAATGGCTGTAATGCAGGCCAGAAAATCAAAATACAAATTGGGGTTTTCATGCATAAATGTGCAGACATCCACAATGCTTTCAGCCGGAACCGTTAAGCTGGGTTGAAGAACATTGCTCTCAACTTTCAGTACAATTGCTTCACCAAACTTATCTGCAATTACCTGCTTTATTTGTTCAAAATCCATAATTATCCAATTGGGTGCATGCGTGACTGACTGATTATTTACAGATTAATACATTCCTATATATATCGTCAATACCTTTACCATCTGTTTAATATATATTGATTCCTAAAGTTAAAACATAATCTGTTATCCTGAAAATCAAATTAGTTTATTATGGCTTTTAAACCTTTTTTAATGATTTCACTCTAACAATTGCAACGTTGTAAAAAGGACAATTTTCTTACAATCAACCAATTCAAAAAATGAAAAAAATACTTTTAGTGTGCACGCTTATTGGCGGAGTACTTACCGGAGCATTTGCCCAGCAAGACAAACCAGGGCGTGGAGACGGACCTCATAAAACACCAGAACAACGCGCAGAAATGAGAACAAACCGCATGAAGGAATCGCTGGCCTTAAATGATGATCAATATAAGAAAATGCTGGCTATTAATCTGGAGCAGGAGAAAAAAAGGGATGAGTACAGAAACGAAGAAAGAGAACGAATGCTTGCCAGCCGTAAAAGAATGAAGTCTAACTACGACGCCGCCATGAAAAGCTATGAGAGTGTTCTGACACCCGAGCAAATGACAAAATTACGTGAAGAAGCTAAAAAAAGAAGAGCCGAAATAAGGGATAACTGGAAGGAAAGAAGAGGAAGAAGATAAGCCCAGGCTTTAAAAAACAAAGGCATAACTTTTACCGGTTATGCCTTTGTTTTTGTAGTTTTTTTAAATTTAGTTTTGCTGAGACAACAAATAAAGTACGGCCATTCTGACAGCTACGCCGTTTTCCACCTGGTCGAGAATAATTGAATGATGTGAATCAGCGGCATCGCTCGATAACTCAACACCCCTGTTTATCGGCCCGGGGTGCATTAGTACAATTTCTTTATCCAACTCATCGAGCATTTGTTTATTGATTCCGAAATAGAGCGAATATTCACGCAATGAAGGGAAATACTTAATTTGCTGGCGTTCCAGTTGTATTCTCAGAACATTGGCCACATCACACCATTGTAGTGTTTCTTTTACGCTATGAGAGATTCTTACACCAATTTCATTAATATATTTGGGCAAAAGGGTGTTAGGCCCGCAAATAGTAACTTCTGCACCCAGTTTCTGCAAGCAGAAAATATTCGAAAGCGCCACGCGCGAATGCAGGATATCGCCAATAATTGCAATTTTCTTACCGGTAAGGTCTCCAAGTTTTTCCTGCATAGAAAAAGAATCAAGCAAAGCCTGTGTCGGGTGCTCATGCGTACCGTCACCAGCGTTTACAATATTGGCCTTTATTTTTTTAGACAAATAATGAGGCGCTCCCGGGCTACTGTGGCGCATTACAATCATATCTACCTTCATAGCCAGAATATTATTAACGGTATCAAGCAGGGTTTCTCCTTTTTTTACAGAGCTACCTGAAGCCGAAAAATTAACGACATCAGCAGAGAGCCTTTTTTCAGCCAACTCAAATGACAGACGCGTACGGGTAGAATTTTCAAAAAAAACATTGGCAATTGTTACATCTCTCAGCGAAGGTACTTTTTTTATCGGTCGGTTAATAACCTCCTTAAATTCTTTGGCAGTTTCTAAAATAAGCTGAATATCGTTTGTTGTAAGGTCTTTTATACCGAGTAGATGTTTGGTACTCAATGATTGCATCTTAATAAGAGAAGTATGTTTGGCAAAATTAAAAAAAAAGCCCCAATACACAAAAGGGGCTAATGAAAATCATGAAACATTGGCAGCCGGTTGCCGTTCTATCTCAACAATTTTTTTGATATCGTCCCAGAAACTCGGGTACGATTTCACTACCACATTGGGTTCTTCTATGGTTACGTCTGTCAGCATTGCCAGAGGTGCAAAAGCCATAGCCATCCGGTGGTCGTCATAAGTAGCAATGCTTACAGGGGCGCTGCCGAACTCAAAACCTGAGCCAGACACCCGGTATTCGGTATTGGTTACTACTTCTGTCAGGCTTCCTCCAAACTTCTTAAGCTCGTTCTGCAAAGCTAAGATCCGGTCTGTTTCTTTTATTTTAAGGCTCTCTATGCCTGTAAAAACAGCTTCAATACCTTTGGCTACACAGGTTACTGCAACGGTTTGCGCCAGGTCGGGGCAATTGGCAAAATCCCATTGAAGGCTAGGCTGGGCAGGTATTTTTGTTAACAATACGCCATCGGCAGTAAAAGTACTTTTCACACCCAGTTGGGTCATAATAGCTACAATAGCGCTATCGCCCTGCAATGAGTTCTCTTTCAAACCTAATAATTCTACCCGGGTGTCTTCAAAGGTTGATAACGCAACAATACTATACCAATAACTGGCCCCAGACCAGTCAGACTCTACCTGATAGCTGGTTGGCTTGTATTGCTGAGAAGCAACTGTCAGCACTTTGGCATCCCAATCGGCTTTGGCATCTACCCCAAAAGCTTTCATCTGCGCCAGGGTCATGTTAATATAAGGTATTGACCCAATTTCACCTGTCAGACAAATGGTCAGCCCCTGCGGTAATGTGGGTGCAATCATCAAGAGAGCTGAAATATACTGGCTGCTTACATCTCCTCTTATAGTTACTTCACTACTTTTCTGCGCCGACAAGCCATTTATATGTAAAGGCGGATACCCTTCTGTTTTCAGATATTCAATATCGGCTCCGATGGTTTTAAGGGCCTCAACCAAAATACCTATGGGGCGCTCACACATACGAGGCGTACCTGTCATGGTTTTGTTTTGGTTGGTTGCGGTAAAATAGGCGGTTAAAAAACGCATGGTTGTTCCGGCATCAATCACATCGGCCACTGAATCAGCAGATTGCAAAAGGCGAATCATGGTCTGGGTATCACGAGCCGAAGAAAGGTTCTTCAAATCGCCTTTAAAACCAGACAGTGCATTGATAATCAAGGCTCTGTTGCTTTCAGATTTAGATGAAGCCAACAGAATTTTAGTATCAAATGCCTGAGCGTTTTTGTAAAGAATTACTTTTTCCAAAATATTAAGTAGTGTTATGCCGTCAGAATTTGCCTGTTAAAAAAAATTACCATGCCAGGTATCTGAACAATTAAATAATTATCTGCCAATCAGGCTACTTTCAATCTGCCTATTAAATACAATAATGGGTACCGACATTTAACCCAGATAACTGCTGATGCTCATGATATCGGCAAATACACCAGATGCCGTTACCTCAGCACCTGCACCCGGGCCTTTAATAACCAATGGGTTAAATTTATACCGCTCGGTAGTAAATGACACAATATTCTCTGAACCCGCCAGATTAAAAAACGGATGGTTACGACCTACCGATTTCAGTTCAATGGTAACCTTTTCATCGTCCAGAGTAGCAATATAGCGCAGCACCTCGCCTTTTGCTTCGGCTTCAGCCAGAAGTTGCTCAAAACGGTTATTATCTTTTTCTAATTCCACAAAAAAATCTTCAACTGTTTTGGCTTGCAGACAGGCATCGTTCAAAAGGTTGATGATTTTTACGTCTTCGGGTTCCAGTCTCAATCCGCATTCTCTTGATAAAATCAAAATCTTGCGGGCTACATCCTGGCCGCTCAGGTCGTCACGTGGGTCTGGTTCTGTGTAGCCTTTGGCCTTGGCCTCCTTAACTACATCCACAAATCTTTCGCCTACTCTGAAATTATTGAAGATATAGGCCAATGTACCCGACAATACGGCTTCTATTTTATGAATTTTGTCTCCGCTCGTTATAAGCCCCTGAAGCGTGTTAATAATGGGTAGCCCTGCCCCAACGTTGGTTTCATACAAAAACTTCACGCCGTGTTTCTGGGCAGCTTTTTGCAGCATAAAGTATTGCTCAAACTTTCCAGAATTAGCCACCTTATTAGGGGTTACTATTGATACGCTTGAACTCAGAAGCGAATAATAGTACTGAACAATGTTTTTATCGGCCGTGCAATCAACAAACACGCTATAGGGCATGTTCAGATCCTGTACGTCAGATACAAAAGAGCCTATGTTTGCTATATCTCCGTTTTCCAGTAGTTCCTCCTTCCAGGTTTCCAGGCTTATGCCTCCTTCATTCAATATCATTTTACGGGTATTGGTGATACCCACCAGCCTGATATTCAAATTCTTGCGAGACTTCAGGTAATCTTTCTGCTCGCGAATCTGGCGTATCAGCGTACTGCCAATAAGCCCGGTTGCACCCACCACAAACAGATTGAGCGTAAGCCCATCTACCTGAAAAAAGGTTTCATGAATAGCATTAAGCGCCTTGCCAATATCTTTTTTATGTATTACAACCGAAATGTTAAGCTCAGAAGACCCCTGAGCCGTAGCCACCACATTAATACCGTTTTTACCCAAAACAGAAAACAACTTGCCGGATGTACCCGAGCTTGATTTCATTCCTTCGCCTACAACGGCAAGCACAGAAAGGTTATGCTCAATGGCTATGTTATCTAACAATCCCTGGGCTATTTCAGTAGCAAATCCTTCTTCCAGAATTTCTTTTACGCCATAGGCTGACTTCGGCTCTACGGCAAAACAGATGGAATGTTCAGACGAAGCCTGCGATATCAGTATTACACTGATTTTGTTCTTGGCCAGTATAGAAAACAACTTGGCCGATATACCCGCCACGCCTATCATACCACCACCCTGTACATTGATGAGGGCGATGTCATCAATAGAAGATATGCCTGTTATAGAATACTCTTTGGTTTCGGCGGTTTTGCTGATAAACGTACCCGGATGCTTATGATTGAAAGTATTGAGAACCTTAATTGGGATATTCTTGTAAAAAGCAGGTGTAAGACTTGGCGGATATATAACCTTAGCCCCAAAGTGCGAAAGCTCCATGGCCTCGGCATAGGTTATGGTTGGTATCGTAAAAGCATTCTTTACCTTGCGCGGGTCTGCCGTCATCATACCGTTTACGTCCGTCCAGATTTCTATCACGCTGGCGTTCAGGGCAGCACCAAAAATTGACCCGGTGTAGTCAGAGCCTCCTCTGCCCAAGGTAGTAGTAACCCCGTCTATAGTAGAACCAATAAAGCCGGTAATACACTGCAGTTTATTAGTCTGGGCAAAATGCTTGCGAATCAGCTCATTGGTCAGCTCAAAATTTACATCAGCATGCCCAAACGCATCATTAGTTTTAATTACCTTTCGTGCATCTAAAAACTCTGCTTCAATGCCTTTGTTTTTTAAAGCCTCGGTAATAATAGAAGTAGAAAGCCTTTCACCGAAACTCACTATTAAATCCAGTGTCCGATTCGATAATTCCTTTATAAGCGACACGCCTTTGAGCAGGTCTTCCAGTTCATTAAACAGCCCTCTTACTTTTGCAATGGCACTGCTCTGGTTCTTTATATCAATAAGCCCTTTAACTGCATTGAAATGTCTGTCTTCTACCGAACGCAATTGTTCGGTAAATTCAGGGTCTGACTGCGACGCCATCTTGCCAATTTCAATCAGCCTGTTGGTTACACCACCCATAGCAGAATACACTACAGCTATTTTACTTCCTTCGTCCAGATTCTCTTTGATAATCTGAATAACCTGATTGATACTTTCTACTGTGCCTACCGAGGTGCCCCCAAACTTTAAAACTTTCATTATCTTCTGGTTGATAAATTACTACATCATTAATCTGCACAAGCAATTACGCTTCTGTTTGCCGCCGAACAAAAAAATACCCCACTTCGGCAAGGAATGGGGCGTTTATTGATGAAGTGTGCGCAAATATAATGATTTAAATACCAAAGAAAGAAAAATAGCTGCAAAATTGTGTTTTTCAAAGAATAGACTCGGAAGGCAAACGCTATTTAGAAGATTATCTAAATATTTAAGCAGTATTATTTGGCAAAACTGATTTTTTTTCAGAATTTCGTATCAATAACATTTGTTCAATAACTACCGATTCTCTTTTCCAAATGAATAGTTTATTTAAAGCGCTGAACGACTCTACCCGTCGGGAAATACTGGAGATGCTGAAAGATGGAGACATGACTGCAGGAGACATTGCAGAGCGCTTTGATATGACCAAACCCAGCATTTCGCATCACCTTGATTTGCTGAAACAGGCCGACCTTGTGGCTGCCGTAAAAAAAGGGCAGTTTATATATTACTCGCTTAATATGACTGTGATGGACGAAATTCTGGCGTGGTTTATTCAGTTTAAACCTGCTGCAGCCGAAAAACCAAGAATCCGTCTTCAGGTTAATTCCCGCACTATTTCTGAATAAAAGCCGACCAAAACTTTGAATGTCATGAAACGCAGTTTGATGTTCGAAATGCTCATTATTGGCATTGTACTTGCCCCTTTTGCTTACTTGCTGGCTAGCTGGAACCATGCCATTTTAGATGCGCAAATACGCATTCTGGTACTATACGGCCTGGCAGCACTTTTCTTTTATTTCCTGCCTTTAGTGATGCAGTATCTTGACAGCCAGAAACCCAATGCCGATTTTCTCATTCGCAGCGATAAACGCATCAGACTAATCTGGTCTTCCTACCTTTCAGCGCTGGGTTTTATTCTTTTCTATTATGTGCTGCATGATTCTGAAGGAGAAAGCATCCCTCCCCGCTACCTCGGTGTGGCCTTATCATTATTTTTATTTGCCAGTGGTAATTTTCAGTCAAATTTGCACCCAAGTAGCGCATTTGCAGGTAATAACTGGTTTACCAAGAGTTTTGAAGAAAAAAACTATCGCCAGTTGCAACGTTTTACCGCCCGTTTGTTTTTTTGGGTGGGCATAGCAGGTACTGCTTTTTTTCTGTACTTTACTGAAAGCAAACTCGTATCATGGGGATTGATATTTATCGGAGCTGTTATTTTTTATGGCATAGTTATTCGTCTAATCAGAAACATTGCTTCCAGCCGTTGACCCGTAAATTTCTTCATAGAGCCTGATGGTCTGCATGGCTTCTTTCACATCATGTACCCTCAGGATATTCGCACCATTCGTCAACGCAACCATATTCAGTGCCGTTGTGCCGTTTAAAGCTTCTGAAGCAGTTATACCCAGAGTTTTCCAAATCATTGATTTGCGAGAAACCCCCACCAGCATTGGTAGGCCAAGCACCTGAAAGGCAGGTAGATTTTTCATCATTTCAAAACCCTGTCTGGGGCCTTTGGCAAAGCCAAAACCCGGGTCAATGATAACATCTTTTACTCCTGATTCTCTTAAACTGTTTACTTTTATTTGCAGTTCGCCCAGCACATCAACAGTCAGGTCGTGGTAATCATTCAGCCTGCTCATGGTCTCCGGGTTGCCCCTGCTGTGCATAAGTATGTAAGGAACGGCTAATTCAGCCACTGTGCCAAACATAAGGCTGTCTAAATTGCCGCCGCCAATATCGTTAATTATCGATGCCCCTGCCTTTACAGCTGCTTTAGCTACTGCGCTTCTAAACGTGTCTATAGATATAACGGCATTGGGATAATGCTTGGCTATTGGTTCTATAGCATTAAGAATTCGCTCAGTTTCTACCTCAATACTTACATCTGCTGCATGGGGCCGTGTTGAGTATCCGCCGATGTCTAGTATGGATGCGCCTTCTTCCAGCATTTTCCCTGCCGCATCTACAATCTGTTGTGGCGCTGCCAGATAACGGCTTCCTTCAAAAAAAGAATCGGGTGTAATATTGAGAATACCCATTACTGACGGACGTGTTAAATCCATCAATCGTCCATTCGGAAGACACACCAGGGCATTGCTTTTTAAGGTTGACATTTGTTTATAGCCATGAAGTTTTATAGTTTTGCAATAATAGATTATATATTCCGGAATTCCTTAAAATTATCCTTTTTTGGATTGTGCGCATGAATCAGACCGAATTTGAATACAGATATATTATAAAAATTTGTCAGGATCTTTTCGAGAAAAAAAACAAAGATTACGGCACTTCGTGGCGTATTCTGCGCCTTCCGAGCATCACCGACCAGATTTTTATTAAAGCGCAGCGCATCAGAACCATCCAGGATAAAGGCTTCAGCAAAGTAGACGAAGGCATAGTGCCAGAGTTTATAGGCATTATCAATTATTGCGTAATGGCCCTTATTCAACAAAAGCTGGTTGACGAAACCAAAATCGAGATTCCGTTTGATGAGTTGCATGAACTGTACAATAAGGAAATAGATGAAGTAATGGCACTTTTATTCAATAAAAACCATGACTACGGTGAAGCCTGGCGCGATATGCGCGTGGGTTCAATGACTGATATCATTCTAATGAAGCTGTTCAGAATCAAACAAATTGAAGACAATCAGGGCAAAACCATTGTTTCTGAGGGCATAAGGGCTGGCTATCAGGACATCATCAATTATGCCGTTTTCTGCATGATAAAACTGGGCCAGGCACAAAGCCAGCAATAAAGCGCTACAAGCAGAAAACTAAATTATAATTCAATAAGCTGTTCGAACTTTACCTTGTTCTTTTATGAAAATACCTGCACAAATTGCTCGCATCATAGTGGGTGTCATTTTTATTTTTTCTGGTTTTGTAAAAGTAGTTGACCCCGTAGGAACAGGCATAAAGCTGGAAGAATATTTTGAGGTTTTCTCGCAGGATATCCCAACTTTAGAGGGCTTCTTTATGTTTTTTGCGCATAACTCGCTTGCGTTGTCGCTTATTTTTTGCGCTTTAGAGGTTATTCTGGGTGTTGCTACGTTGCTTTCTTACCGCATGAAAATCACCTCGTGGTTGCTGCTTGGCATTATTGTATTTTTTACTTTCCTTACTTTTTACTCTGCCTATTTCAATAAAGTAACAGACTGCGGATGTTTTGGCGATTTTCTGAGACTAAAACCGTGGACGTCATTCAACAAGGACATTTTCCTTACGGTACTGATTGTAATTATATTTATATACAGAAACGGATACAAAGATTCTAACCTGCATAGTGTTATGGCATTGGTTTCGGTAGTCTCGTTTGGTATTGGCATTTACGCCATCCGTTACCTGCCTCCTATTGATTTCCTTCCTTATGCAGTTGGCAAAAGCATACCCGAGCAGATGAAACCCACGGGCATTAAACCCGTTTTTGAATATACTTTTCTGAACAAAAAAACCAACGAAGAGGTAAAATCGGCAGAGTTTCTGATGGATACCACCACATATAAATATGTAACATCCATTACTCTGAATGATGATAAAGTAAAGCCAAAAATCACCGATTATTTTGTGAATGATGCGCAGGGAAACGTGTATACCGATTCTACTTTTATTGGCAATAAATTGATGTTTGTTTTCAAAAATATAAAAGACGTAAACGAGGCAGAAATAACTGAGATAAAAGCTTTGGCCGGAAGCGTGCAAGGCAGCAGTATAAAACCCATTATATTAACTTCGGCCATTCAAACTGAATTTGAAGCCTTCAGGCAGGCCAATGCCCTTTCAATTCCTTATTTTACTGCCGATGCCACCGTATTAAAAACCATGGCACGAACAAATCCTTGCGTGATTTTGTTACAAAACGGAGTGGTAAAAGGCAAATGGGGCAACAATAGCATACCCAATAAAGAAGATTTAACTAAACTGCTCAAATAGTTATATACTAAATACTTAATAATTACGCCCAAGCAGACAGAATGACTACTAACATTTTTTTGATTGGCATGCCGTCGTCAGGTAAAAGTACTTTGGGGAGGCAACTGGCCAAGAGTTTAGGATACGAATTTATTGACTTAGATGCCCGGATTGAGCTTGCAGAGGGAAAGAAGATTTCTGAAATATTTGCATTAAACGGCGAAGAATATTTTCGTAAGGTAGAAAATCAGCAGTTGAAGAAAGTTCAAAAAGATATGCGTTCTGTAGTTGCCACAGGAGGAGGTGTACCTTGTTTTCTGGACGGACTGGCGTATATCAAAGAAAATGGTATCAGTATTTTTCTGGATGTAAAGCCCGACAGATTGTTGGAAAGAATGCAGTTATCGAAGAAAAATGAAAGACCCCTTTATGACCTCGAGAATAAAAATCTGCTTGACACATTAACAGAAAAATATAATGAACGCCTGACCTACTATCAACAGGCCGATATTACCATTGAGGGAGACACCGACCCCGATGCCATTCTCTGGATTTTAGAGGCTGAATTTGCCAGGAAAATCCGGTAAAACAAAAATGACAACTCTTGCGGGTTGTCATTTTTGTTTATACACCTTTGTATTTCATTTATTTAATATCATTTCCAAAACCTTATCAGAAGAATGTACCAACCGACACCACAAAACTGGTTGCCTTGGTAGTTAAGGCAGCAGAACCATAATTTGTTGGATTAGACAATTCATAAGGAGTATAAGCGCCTTTAAACTGGTTAAATACACCCGCCAAATCAATAAAGAATTTGGAAGAGCGGTACCCAATACCACCGGTAAACAACATTTGAGAACGGTCCAGATTATCTGCTTTTACTTTGTAAGGGTCTGGCATATATTTGGCCCCGGCGCGTAATCTTATACTCTGAATACGGTACTCTGCCCCTACTTTTACATTTACAGCGTCTACATAAGTTGATTGTATACCACGTTTCTGATCAGAACTCCAGTCTTTGTCCTGAGTATCTTTTATTCCCATTCCTCTATAACCAACATACTCAGCATCAGCAGTAATAAAACCTGCTTTGTTAGGCAAAAAGAAAGTAGCGCCACCACTGGCTCTTAATGGGGTAGTAAGGTTATAAGAAAATACGTTCTCTTCTGTAGCCACATAGTTAGAAGCTTTAGAAGGAATTACCGGGTTTCCGGGTTTGGGGTCTGTTCTTATGTTTGAATTATAAATTTCGCTAACACTAATCCAGGAAGGGGTAGTTAAACTGGCACCCAGACTGATTGACTCTGTTGCTTTGTAAATAGCACCCAGTGAAAAGTTCACGCCTGAGCCTCTAACATACAGGTTCTCGTTATAGTCGAATCCGTTAAAAATAACTCCGTTGGTAAATCTTTCACTATGCGAATTGGTGTTTTCATAGTTCAGTCTAACAAAACCAATACCAAGGCCTATATAGGTTTTATCGTCAAAGTTGATACCATAACCGAGATTCCACTGGCTGGTAGAACCAGTTGCCGAAACATTACCTACCTGGTCAGCCGGAAGAGCCTGCTCAATTTTGCTGTAAGGCGCTCCGCCATTTTGCGATGGGTCTATCATGTAGGCCTGGTAATACATTGACGTTGAAGTAAACGCCGTACCGGTGTTAGGGTTAAACTCATCATCAAGTGTTTTAGAATCTGCACCGCGCAGCGAAGCCTTTTGAGCAAAAAAATCCATCATTGAACTTCGCTGATTAAGACCGTTATAGCGGAAATCACTCAAAAAACTGTTTTGTCTTGAATAGGTAATGGCAAATGCCGAGCGTTTTTTTCTTGTACCAACGCCACCACTGCTAAAAACAAGCCCTAGCTGCCCGATGTTCGGACTGGTAGTAGATCTGCCGAATTGTTCACCGGCATATACCGAAGAGGTATTAATAGAATTTAATACAGGGGTAATACTCAACTCTGAGCGATTGTAAAATCCTAATCCGGCGGGGTTAGTGTAATTATTGGTAGCATCTGCACCTAAAGAAACGTATCCACCACCTAAACCCTGCATACGGGCCGAACCTGAAATTTTTGTTTCCGAGAATCTGAGGGCTTCTTCACCATAAAAGTGGCCACCCAAACTTAATTGTGCCTTGGCTCCGATTGCTCCTGAAAGAAAGGACGCGGTAATCAGAATGCGTGAGATTTTCATTTTTTTTATACTTTATGATTGAAGAATCAGCCTGCATGCCACAACATGCATTTACCGGTATTAACCGTGTATAAGTTTTACCATTCTTCTAAATTAAGGGTACAACAAAAAAGCTTTTTCATTTAATAGAAAACCTCGCCAAACAAAGTTGATTCAGCGAGGTTTCTGAATATTTTACAAAATAAAACCGTTTTCACGTACGCTCGCAAGAGCTTAACAAGCACCATCGTTCAATTGTTCGGCCGGCAGGTTATTATCTTGGGCCCCGGCTTCCGCCGCCACCACCACCGCCGCCGCGTGAGGCGCCGCTGCTACTGCTGCTACCTGAACTTGAACCACGGCTACTGCTTCCGCTGCTCCAGCTTGAGTTGCTTGAAGAGCCTGAGCTTCTCCAACTGTCAGAACCTCTTGATGAGCTTCCGCTACCGCTTGACCAACTGTTAGACGAACGGGTGTTGCTTGAAGACGGACGGCTATATGAACTACTGCTACTGCCGGGGGTTTCGTAACCACCGTTTCGGCGAGGCCGGGCGTAGTAAGTATCATTACTGCTGCTGTTTGAACGCGAAGCGCTCGGGGTATTATCAAATGAAGAGTTATAGCCTCCGTTTCTTCTTGGTGCGGCATAATAACCATCATTTCCGGTATAAGTTCTGCCACCGCTACCTACCGAGGTAGTTCTGGCATTGCTTCCATCAGCCCGGCGTCCGCTTTCATTGGTTCTGATAGCGGTATTATTGAAGCGATCATTATAGTAAGCTGAGCCTCTGCCACCGTCACGTGGGCCATAAGTACGGTTTCTTGCAGCGCCAACTACACCCGCTGTTGCGTTGTAATAATAGCCCGGGTAACCACCGTAGTATCCACCATAACCATAATAATCGTAAGGGCTGTAAAAACCACCACCCCAAGGAGAGTATCCCCAAGGCGAATAAATAGAGCTGTAATATGGGCTGTAAAAACCACCGCCCCAGAATGGGTCATAAAAGCGGCTTCCCCAGAAAGGGTCATAATATCTGCCACCGAAACCACCATAACCCATGCCTAAGCCCAAACCAAAACCAATATTAATGCTATTGTAACCAAAAGAATTATAGCCGAATGGCGAATAATATCCGAAACGGCTGAACGGACTTGCCCATCCCATTGGCTGGCTCCAGGCATAATCATTCCAACCTGATTGATATCCGTCTGAGAAACCTGATGAATAACCCGGCTCGGCAGAATACGAACGTTTCACCTTGCGTGAGTTTACGTAATTTTCATCATAATATTCATCAGTTCCTTCAGCCTGAACTGGCGACTCTTCTCTTTGATAACGCAAATTATCTTCAAAGTCCGGATTCTGGTATATAGAAGGTCGTGTAGATGTTTTATAAGCTACCTCGGGGGCATCTTTTGATGAACCGTACAAGTCATCATAATCGCCCTTGGTGGCAACCTGCTTCTGACTACAACCCCAGGCACCCAAAAGCACTGCAACCGACAGATACCTGAAAGATTTGAAAGTGTTCATTTTATATTGAATTAATTGTGAGCAAATATAACCTGTTGTCTATGTGAATGATGCACAGGCACCTTAAATGGTTGTATGGCTTATTGAAAAAATTAAAAAAAATTCAGAAACCAGTAAAACCAGATTTTTACATCACATTCCGTTACCGCAGATTACCTAAAAGTAACGAATTTAACTATGACAAACTTAATATAAAAACTTATCTTTGCAAGCCAATCCAAATGAAAGTTTAATTAAAAGTAGGCAGGATTGTGCTTTTTATAGATATAACGTAAATATACACCTGTTAGATTCATTACAGGCGATAAAGTTTAATTTAACTGACAATTATGAGTAAAGGTCTTCCAAAACGCAGTAAGAATTATTCGGAGTGGTACAACGAATTAGTTAAAAGAGCAGACTTGGCCGAGAATTCGGCAGTAAGAGGCTGTATGGTTATAAAACCTTATGGTTATTCAATCTGGGAAAAAATGCAACGCGCCCTTGACGACATGTTTAAGGAAACAGGGCATACCAATGCTTATTTTCCGCTTTTTGTACCCAAAAGTTTGTTTGAAGCTGAAGAAAAAAACGCCGAGGGTTTTGCCAAAGAATGTGCCGTTGTAACGCATTATAGATTGAAAAGCAACCCGGATAAACCTGGCTCGCTCATGGTTGACCCTGAAGCTAAACTTGAAGAAGAATTAGTTGTAAGACCTACCAGTGAAGCCATCATCTGGAGCACTTACAAAAACTGGATACAATCATACCGTGATTTACCGATACTGATTAACCAGTGGGCCAATGTAGTGCGTTGGGAGATGCGCACCCGTATGTTTTTACGTACAGCCGAATTTCTTTGGCAGGAAGGACACACCGCTCATGCATCCAGCGAAGAGGCCTTGACAGAAACCAAACAAATGCTTGATGTATATGCCACTTTTGCCGAAGAATTTATGGCAGTACCAGTGGTAAAAGGTTTCAAGTCTGCAAATGAACGTTTTGCCGGTGCTGAAGAAACCATGTGTATTGAGGCCATGATGCAAGACGGTAAAGCCCTGCAGGCTGGTACCAGCCACTTCCTTGGGCAGAATTTCGCAAAAGCTTTTGATGTAAAATTCCAGTCGAAAGAAGGGAAACTGGAACACGTATGGGGTACGTCATGGGGTGTGAGCACACGTTTAATGGGTGCCTTAATAATGGCTCACTCAGACGACAACGGGCTTGTGCTTCCTCCAAAATTAGCGCCAATACATGTAGTTATTGTGCCTATCTATAAAGGTGAAGAAGATTTATCGGCCATTAAAGAGACCATTCAGCCAATTATCAAAGAGCTTAAATCTTATGGTATCAGCGTTAAGTTTGATGACAGCGACGCCAACCGCCCGGGATGGAAATTTGCAGAATATGAACTGAAAGGGGTGCCTGTACGCATGGCCATAGGTATGAGAGACCTACAAAATGGTGTAATAGAAGTAGCCCGAAGAGACACCTTAAGCAAAGAAACACGTCCAATAGAAGGCATAGCCGTTTATGTAAAAGATTTGTTGAATGAAATTCAGGAGAGCATTTATCAGAAAGCATTGAATTTCAGAAAAGAAAACTCTTTTGAAATAAACACCTGGCAGGAATTTGAAGAACAGATAGAAAAAGGTGGTTTCTTGCACTGCCATTGGGATGGTACCTCAGAAACAGAAGAAAAAATAAAGGAGCTTACCAAAGCGACTATCCGCTGTATTCCGTTAGACACTAAAGAGGAAGAAGGCAAGTGTATTTTAACTGGCAAACCTTCATCAAAAAGAGTTATTTTTGCAAGGGCTTATTAATAAGTTGTTTGTGAGTTTCACAGCAAATGCCTGAAAGACCGTAATTCATATTGAAGCCAGGTCTTTCAGGCATTTGCTTTTTTTTCAGGTTTGAGACTAAACAAATTTATTGTTTCATTGTTTATTCCATATCAGGCCTTAATTGTTCCTGATATATACTTATAGTTGCCGAACCTTCGTTGTAGAAGCATCATTGACAGCCTTTGGCCAAACGAATATTTGTAAAATATAATTTTTTTTTACAATATTGCAATTAAGTACAATGCCGTGGTTGTAATAGTATTTTACGGCTCAATATTCACATATCTTATTTTTATTATCCAGAAGTAAAAAATAATTCGGTTTTACCGGATAAGCATGAAATTTACATTTTAAGCAGTTTAGCTATTGTTTGAAGGATTTTAAGAACCAGATTGTAATTATAGCATGAAAATACTTATAACCGGTGTTGGCGGCCCTACCCCAAGAAGTTTTGCCACCGCATTAAGAAAATACTCCGTTTACAAGCGTTTCGAACTTATTGGAACCGATACCAACCCCTTAGCTATTGGGCTTTATCAGAACGAATTATTCAATCATACTTTTATTGTGCCACCAGCTGGCAGCCCCGATTACTGGCCGGTAATAGAAAAGCTGATAACCGGGCAAAGCATTGATTTGGCTGTTATTTTGCCAGAGGCCGAAGTAATTGAATGGAGCAAAAAGAAAGCCGCCGGTAATTTACCCTGCAAAACTTTAATACCTGATAACTCAATTGCAGAGTTGTTAGTTAATAAATCACGTATGACAGCTGTGCTTCAGTGCATAGACATGGCCCCCTTGTCGATTACTTTTACTCGAGACAACTATAATGCCGACGAAATATTCGATACCTTCAATAAAAGCTTTTGGGTGCGAAGCACCACCGGCACCAGTGGCCTGGGCGCTTTGAAAATTGAAAATAAAACCGCCTTGCGCAATTGGATTGAAATTAACCCGAACGTGCAGGAATTTATGGCAAGCCAATACCTGCCAGGCCGAAATCTGGCGTGTAAGGTGCTATATTATGAAGGTGTATTTCTGAGGGCAGCCTGCTGCGAGCGTATGAAATACATTATGGCTAAAGTGGCACCATCTGGCATAACAGGAAATGTTTCATTCGGAAGGTTAATCAATGACCCATTGCTGGTTCAGGAGGTTGAAAGAGCCATGAACTACCTTTTTGCCTACACCAACGCCCAAAAACACGGTTTTTTTACGGTAGACCTGAAAGAAGATGAAAACGGTAAGCCGTATATAACAGAGGTAAACATCAGGCATATTGCTACCACCCAGTGCTTTGCTGCCGGGGGTGCCAATTTTGCGCTGGATACCATACGCCTGCTGGATGGAGACGCAGAGTTTAATAAAACCTACCAGATGTATGAGTTTGAAAAAGACCTCATCTTTTTAAGAGATGTAGACTCGCTGCCTATTCTGATGAAAGGAAACGAACTTATGCATGCTTTTGATTGAGCCAACCTGGGTTTTCAGCATTATCTGTGGCGTTCATTCATTTCATGTCTGAACTCGTCATGCTGTTTTATCAGCAAATCCAGTTTTTTATGCAGGCTCCTGATTTCTTTCTCAGCTTTCTGGTTGATTTTTAAATCAATCTTTGCGCGCTCTCTGTCTTTTTCCTCCTGCCTGTTCTGGCTCATCATAATAACAGGCGCCTGCAAAGCTGCTATACAAGATAATATCAGATTAAGTAAAATAAACGGGTAAGGGTCAAAAGCACGGTTTTTTAGCCAGAAAATATTAATAAATATCCAGATTATTAAAAAACCAATAAACGACAGAATGAATGTCCAGCTTCCTCCAAAGGTGGCTATCTTATCAGCCATTCTGTCACCAAACGACAGGTTTGCATTATCTTCTTCATTCAGAATATCCTTATTCATAAAGCTGTTTTTTAGGTTCAAATATTTTTTTGCAAATAATAACAGAGGGCATTGCCCCCTGTTATTAGAAACTACCGTGAAATATAAAAAAAATATTGTATCCAAATATTACTCTTCAAGTGCAGCTGCAAATTTCTTACGATAAAACACGAAGAAAATAAGCGGAAATACGAAAAGTGTTAAAACTGTGGCTGTAATAAGCCCGCCAATAACTACAATAGCCAGCGGTTTTGAGGTTTCAGAACCAATGCCGGTTGAAATGGCAGCAGGTATCAAACCAATCATGGCCATGAGGGCTGTCATAATAACCGGGCGAACCCTTGAGCGCACCCCTTCATAGATAGCCGTGTTAAGTGTCATTTTCTCGTGCAGGTTTTTCTTGAATACCGATATCAAAATAACGCCGTTCTGAATACAGATACCAAACAACGCAATAAACCCGATACCCGCCGATATACTAAAGTTGGTGCCAGATATAAGCAATGAGGCAATGCCACCGATAATTGCAAACGGCACGTTGGTGAGCACAAGGGCTGCATCTTTAATATTGCCGAAAAGCACAAACAATATCAGGAATATGAGCAAAAGACTGATAGGCACTACCTGAGCCAGTCTGGCAGTAGCTCTTTGCTGGTTCTCAAAATCACCGGCCCATTTCATTTTATATCCCTTATCTAGCTTAACTACTGCATTTACTTTCTTTTGCGCTTCTGCAATGGCCGACCCCATATCGCGGCCTCTGATAGAGAACTTAACACCAATAAAACGTTGGTTGGCTTCTCTGAAAATCAGAACCGGACCTGTTTGCGAGTAAATATGCGCCACACTCTTTAACGGAATCTGGTTACCAATTGAAGTAGGTATCATCAGATTCCCAATGGCCTCTTCATTGTTTCTGAACTGCGGCGCATACCTAATTCGGAGGTCAAAGTGGCGCTCGTCTTCATAAATTTGGGTAGCGGCTTTGCCACCAATTGCCATTTCAATAACTGCCTGGGCATCTGCTTTATTTACTCCGTAAAGTGCCAGCTTTTGTTCATCAAGCTCTATCCTTAATTCAGGCTGGCCAATGTTTTTGATAACCCCCAGGTCTTCAATTCCTTTTACGGTTTTTAGTTGGTCATATACCATTAAGGCTTTTTTCTCTAAAGTAGGCAGGTCTTGTCCGTATATTTTAACCGCTATACTACCCTTTACCCCCGACACAGCCTCTTCAACGTTGTCCATAATAGGTTGCGAGAAGTTAAAAAGAACACCCGGATAAATTTCCAGCTTCTTATTCATTTCGTCAATCAGTTCTTCTTTTGAAATGCGCCGTTTCCATTCTTCTTTAGGGTAAATATCTACCAGAAACTCAATATTGTAAAACCCGGTTGGGTCTGTACCGTCATTGGGTCTTCCGGTTTGAGAAATAACCTGTTTTACCTCAGGGAAACTACGGAATATCGCGCGCATCTGCTGGGTTTGTTTTACCGACTCTTCCAGCGATATATTCATAGGCATACTTGCTCTTACATAAATTGAACCCTCGTTCAGCTCAGGAAGAAACTCTGTACCCAGAAACTTAAAGTTAAAGAAACCTACCACAACCAGAATCGCTGCGATAATAATACTTACTTTTTTGTGCTTGTAAGTGTATGAGAACAACTTCAGTGATTTCTTTTCAATAAAATCAACAAAGAAATTATGTTTTTCTTTTACGTTTTTCTTTAACAGTATACTGGCAAGAACCGGCACAAGCGTAAGGGTAAAAATCAAGGCGCCCAATAAGGCAAAACCAAGGGTCCAGGCCAGAGGGCTGAACATCTTCCCTTCTACTTTCTGAAAACTGAAAATGGGCATCAGACAGGTAATAATAATGGCTTTGGAGAAGAAAATGGCTTTACCAAGCTCGGTTCCGGTCTTTTTCAACAAACCCAGTTTAGACAACCTGTTGAAACGCTCCATACCTATTTTGTGCGAGAGCTGGTCAAGTGTTACAAAAATACCTTCAACCATTACCACCGCGCCATCAACAATAATACCGAAATCAATAGCGCCCATTGAAAGCAGGTTGGCCGACATACCCTTTAAGCGCAGGCATATAAAAGCAAACAACAATGCCAGCGGAATAACAATAGAAACCGTTACGGTAGTGCGCCAGTCGGCCATGAAAATAAACACAATACAGGTAACAAATATTATTCCTTCTAACAGGTTATGTGTTACTGTATGGGTAGCAAAATGAATGAGGTTTTCGCGGTTATAAAAAGTATTGATTTTTACATCTTTAGGCAAAATACTGGTGTTGATTTCCTCAATTTTTGCCTTTACTTTTTCAATTACCTGGCTTGGGTTTTCGCCTTTTCTCATTACAATGATACACTCAACCACGTCGCTGCGTTCGTCTCTTCCGGCCTGCCCTAATCTTGGCAGTGCTGATTCTGACACGTTAGCCACATTGCGAACATAAATGGGCACACCGTTGCTGTTTTTAATTACAATGTTTTCTATGTCTTTAACGCCTTTCAGTAACCCTATACCTCGCACAACGTAAGCCTCAGAGTTTTTTACAATTACGTCTCCACCAACATTTATATTAGCATTCGACACCGCCTGATACAATTGTATCGGTGTAATATCATAGTCGAGCAACCGACGTGGGTCGGCAGATATTTCATAAGTTTTTACTTCGCCGCCAAAGCTAACCACATCAGCCACACCTGGCACACTTTTCAGATTTCTTTCTACAACCCAGTCTTGCAGTGTTTTTAGTTCTCTCACACTTCTGGTCGGGCTTTCAAGGGTATATCTGAAAATCTCACCTGTTGGACCATACGGAGGCTCTACCTCAGGGTTGGCGCCATCGGGCAGGTCAACTTCACGCAGCAGGTTATTTACCTGCTGGCGGGCAAAGGCGTCATCTACCTCATCTTCAAACATTACTTTTACTACCGACAAACCAAATACGGTGGTAGATCTGATATCTGTTTTCTTCTGAACCGGATTCAGACCAATTTCAAGCGGAATAGTTACAAACTTTTCAACTTCTTCTGCACTACGGCCTGGCCACTGCGTAATAATAGTTATCTGTGTATTGGTTACATCCGGAAAAGCCTCAACCGGAGTGTTCTGGTAGCTGATAAACCCGGCTACAATGGCAAGCAGTGTCATGAAAAATATGAAGTACTTATTTTTCAATGAAAATGCTATTATATTTTTTATGAATTTGTTCATGGTTTTTGTGATTTAGGCACGGTCTGGGGCCATGCAGGAAGCCGGTGGCTCTGCTGAAACAAAAGACCTGTTTTTATGCTGAATCGAAAATAATAGATTAATAACCTAACCGGTTTATCAGTTGTTTAAAGCCTGATAAATTAAAAGCTGATTTTCGGTAACAACTTTTTCTCCCGGTTCAAGGCCACTATTCAGATACGTAGTTGTGCCTGTTGATTTGTAAACATCAACCGTTTTTATCATCAGGTCTTTACTGCCTTTCAAAACCACCACAAAATTCTGGCTTTTATCAAATACAATTGCTTTAGAAGGAACAGACACTTTCTGGTCGGTTCCGGCATATTCAAGATGCACGTTGGCAAACATCTCGGGTTTCAGAAAAAAGTTTTTATCATTATTAGGTAATACAATTCTTACCTGCTCAGTTTTTGATGACGGGTCAAGCACATCAAAAATTTTATCAATTTTACCCTTAAATACTTTATCCGGATAAGCAAGCGTTGAAATATCGGCGGCATAACCCTGCTTTACATTGGCCAGGTCAGACTCATACACGTTAGCAATAACCCATACCTGGTCAAGATTGCTTATCGTAAACAAGCTCTCGGGGTCATCAGACCGTAACTCCATACCGGGGGCAGCCTTTTTCTCAACCACATATCCGCCTACTGGTGCTTTTACTACATAAGCAGCACCATTGCCACCCAAAATACTCTGGCGTTCGGCCACCCTGTGCAATTCTCCTTTGGCTGCCTGTAATTGCTCTTGCGCAGCTACCAGGTCTTTTTGAGATGCCAACCCGGATTTAGACATATCTTCTGCCACTTGTGCATTTTTCTGCGCTACCGACAATTGCGAGCGAGCCGTAATGGCTTGTTGCTGCAAATCGGCCAGGTCACCACTTTTAATAATGGCCAATACCTGCCCTTTTTTTACGTAGTCGCCCAGTTCAACTTTAACATCTTCAATATGCCCACCCACTAACGGAAATACCTTTACAATTTTATCTTCATTAAACTGAATTTTTCCTGTCAGGTTCAGGTCATTGGCTACTGTCTTCATTTCAGCAGTTTCTGTCACCAGCCTTTTCATTTGTTCTGCAGATAAAGGCGAGGAACTATCGGCAGAATCTGTCTTTTTCTCTTCACCTCCAGCGCCAGTGCATGAGGTAAACCCGATAGACGAAAGGCAGATGAAAGATGAGAAAATAACTATATTGAATACACGAAGCGTTTTCATTTCTTTTTTATTTTATATTTCATTTATTTGGTTAGTACTTTTTTTTGGGCGAAGGTTATCAACTTCACCCAGGCTGCAATTGGCAGTATACCCGCTTTATTATTTAGATGATTATCTTGCCAACAGCATAATTGAGGTCTTCAATGGCTTTCATACGGTTGTTTTGTAATTGATTAAACTCTATAACCGTACTTTTATAAGAATCAAAGAAGTCTATAAATTCAACCACGTCAATATTCTGTTTTTTGTAGTTGAGTATAACGCCATCAATGAGTTTTGAAAAATCTACAGCAAAACGATTATCAAAGGTCTGGTACATTTTATCTGCCTGAAGCGCCTTATTGAAAGCCGTTATTACATTTTGCTGAACCTGCAACTGGTAGGCCTGCAAAGCAGCCTGACTTGACTGAACTCTGATTTTGGCGGCCTCGATGTTTCCCTGATTTTTATTAAAGAACGGCAATGTAACACCAACACCTACACCCAGATAATTGGAAATGTACCCTCCGTTTCGGTCGTATGTAAATTGAAGGTTCACATCCGGCTTCGCCAAGGCTTTTTGCAGGATAAGATTCTGG
This sequence comes from Emticicia sp. 21SJ11W-3, assembly GCF_024138715.1. GTDB lineage: Bacteria > Bacteroidota > Bacteroidia > Cytophagales > Spirosomataceae > Emticicia > Emticicia fluvialis. The sequence goes on along the minus strand of NZ_CP092074.1, from coordinate 2,080,557 downwards.
TTTTCAAGTTTTACGCCGGTTTTTATTAAATTCAGGTCGCTCCGGTTGTCTTCTGCCTGTGTTAATAAATCGCCTATTTTAAATTGTCCAAGGTTTACCTCCGGCAAATTGGCTGCGGCTATAAAATATTTGCCTCGGTTGGCTGTTAAAATGTTCAGGTCGGCTTCGTCGTCGGCAATGGTGGCAAGAATCGTTTGTCTCTCGCTATTCAGATTAAAAAGGTATGCTTTCAGACGAGCCAAATCTTTTAAAGGCACATTGCCTTTATCATATTGCTGCTGATACAGACTTACCGTTTGTTGAAGTGTCAGAATTTCTTCATCATACACTTTTAATTGCTGTTGTTGGTAATATAGGTCATAAAAAGTAGTGCGCAGGGCATATTGAAGGTCTCTTAATAGCGACTGAACCTGATTTTGCGCCTGTTCTGTTCCTAACCTGGCCAATGCCAATCGCTTGCTTCTTTTACCTGCCACCTCAATTAACTGCTGATATTGCACAACCTGCTGTGCATTGTTGCTGCTAAAACCGCCTATTTCTTTTTTTTGCGTGTTATAAGGCATGTGTTCAAGGTAAACTGATGGGTTTGGTTTTAAACCGGCCTGAATCTCATAGGCTTTGCTTTCTGCAATACCAAGTCTGGCAGCAATTAACTGGAGATTTTTCTGGTTAAACTGTTGTTCTGCATCGGGTAGGTTCAGGCTCAGCGAGTCCTGGGCTTTGGCAATTGGTGCTGCCAGAAGGCTTATCCATAAAAAGGCGTAGTGAATCCGTTTCATTTTTGTGATTTTGATTCAGCAAAATTGTATTTATTGAATTATACCCAAATTAAACAAGCATTAAAAGAAGATTAAAATAAAAAAACCAAGACATAAATAGCTAATAATTAGCAATTTGATAATACAAACCTGAAAATTAAATTGCATTTTTACAATATAATACTTTAAAACAAAAACATTTACAGAACTTTGTAAGTCAGAAGCTTATGTAAGAATTAAAACGTTACAATTAAAACAGACATAAAATTTACGACTATGGTTAAATCAGGCGATACAGTACAGGTTCATTATAAAGGTACTTTAGGCGACGGAACAGTTTTTGACAGCTCGGAAGGGCGCGAGCCACTACAATTTACAGTAGGTAGCGGTATGGTAATACCTGGTTTTGATAACGGAGTAGCAGGAATGGTGATTGGAGATAAGAAAACCGTGTACATACCGGCAGAAGAAGCCTATGGCCCTGTAAGAGAAGATATGATATTTACTTTTAATCGTCTGGATATACCTGACGATGTACCTCTTGAAATAGGCGGCACCCTGAATATGCATAATGGGCAACAGGCCATTCCGGTTATTGTTCGTGAGGTAACTGCCACTAAAGTAAAATTAGATGCGAATCATGAATTAGCAGGTAAAGACCTTATCTTTGAAATTGAGCTGGTGAGTGTTCAGTAAACAGGTTTGGCAATATAATAAAATGGCCCTTGCTTTAAACAGGCGGGGGCTTTTTTATGGCCCGTAAGGTAATTATGCAACAAATATTCTTGTCTTATAAGCAACTGCGTTTAAAGAGTAGGCCACTTCAAGCAGAAATCCTCTTAATTAATATTAATTGCCAATAATATTTAAAAAGTCACGTAAAATCCCTGTTTGATTTCTAAGGGTTTGTAAATTACTTTGTGCTATTACTTTTTGCTATTCGTGATAAAATTAATACAAACTGCTGCAATACTACTTTTGACCTCCTGTGCACTTTTTGCTCAGGATAAAGCCGCCGTCGGCTTCTCTGGTATTTACAATTTCCCTTTACATTCAATTGGCGGCGGTTTCAGAATCCAGCTACCTGTTAATCACCGGATCTCGCTTGTACCAAAGCTGAAGTACATGCCGGCCTTTAATACCATTCAGGAGGTTTATGGCGGCCTAAGCCTTCAATACAACATCTTAAATAACACCGTTGCCCGTGGTACAAAAAATCTGGTGGTGCCAAACCGCCCGGTTGTATATGTCTCTGCCGGGGTTGATTACAATAAATGGCTGAATTATGAAGCTACCTTAAACAGCAAGGCAAAAGCTCAAAATCTTTTACCTGAAGCAGGTATAGGGGTATCGGCCGGTTTAAATTTTGTGAGGGTATTTGCTGAGGTAAAATATAACATGCTTTGGCAGGAAAGCTATGGCGAAATAGGTTTTTTGCTATTCCCGTTCAATGCGCCTTCTCCACGAAAAAACAACTGCCCGTATAGATTATGAAAAGAAACAGTTTTATAATTCTGTTAACAACTTTGCTTACAATTGCTTGCTCTAATGACAGAGCCGTTTTTCTGAAAGACCTGGGTATCAAAGGAAAAAAGTTTACTGATACTGCAGGAGAAAAACTCAAACAGGCTGCCACGCTTCCGGAAAAGAAAACGATTGGCAAGGACACAGACTTACCTATAAAAGGTAAACAAGGTACTGAGATTTGGCTGACCCCAGATGATTTGGTTTTACCTGATGGCAAGCCGGCCACCTACCCAATTCAGGTTGAAATACTTGAGGTATATAAGCCAAAAGATATGATTTTAAACGGTATATCGACGGTAACTGACAGAGGAATGTTAAGCACGGCCGGACAAATAAAAGTAACAGCCTTTAAAGATGCGAAAGAGTTAAAACTAAACAAAAGCAACGATTTAGTAATTGCGTTTCCGGCTGCTAATGGCGTAGACCAAAAGATGGGGCTATTTTATGGAGTTGAAAAAGATGGCATCGTAATAAAATGGCTTCCGGCCGATACCACAGGAAAAAATCTGCCTTTGTACCCTGATAGAGATGGATATACCGCTTTCCCTTCACAAATTGGGTGGATTAATTGCGACAAATTGATTGACTCGCCTGGACCATTCACCAACATAAATTTCGTTTCAGAATACCCCGAAATTAAAAACATTAACATTTTCCTGTATTTCCCTGATATGAAATCAGTTGTGAAAGTGAATAACGGAAGTTTAGACCCAGTACCCATTGGAAGCAAAGTTAAAATAATTGCTATCTCGATTACTGACAAAGATGAATGGTACTCTTTTCTGGCAGAAACAAGGGTTCAGGAAAAACAAACTATTGAAATTAAACTCGTCTCTACCACAAAAGACGATTTATTGAAATATCTGGATTCGTTATAATTTAAACTGACTTATTCTTTACTCTACTTTATTCAAGTCCTGAGCAGGTCTTGATTATTAATCATCAACTTGTCGTAAATAGCCCTTTTATTGGCGTATTTAACCACCAACTGACAATCTGCTTTGCTCTACTTTTGTATTGTTGATTCTTAATTGAACCAAATAATATTATAATTACAATGGCAAAACAGATTTTTTTGAATCTACCTGTTAGAAATCTGCAAGATTATGGCTGGATGTACCATCATGCCTTTGCCGACCTCGAAGGTCATCAATGGGAGGTATTTTGGATGGACCCGAACGGATACCCCAGCAATCATTAACGTTACCTGTCTATCTCCTCATTTTTAAATAAATACTATCATTACTAAATACTTAAGAGCATGAAACGCGACAAAATTATTTACTGGGTTGCTACTACTATTATTTTCCTTTGGGAAGGGGTTATGCCTGCGCTTACATCGCAAACTGAATTAGCTAAAGAGGGCATCAGCCACTTAGGATACCCTGCTTATTTCGGGGTTATGCTGACGGTGTACAAAGTAGCTGGCTCTGTTGCCCTCATTTTACCTGTGGTTCCTGCACGTATTAAAGAATGGGCGTATGCAGGTCTTTCATTCTCATTAATATCTGCTTTTATCAGTCACTGGGCTGTTGACGGCATGAATGCCCAGACACCTTTTCCGTTAATCATTCTGGCTATTCTGATGGTTTCTTATGTGTATTATCATAAACTAAACCCCATAAAATAAAAGATATGGTAAGTTATGATTTAGATGCCGACATAAAGGCCATGTACATTGAAGCGGATTCTTATCCTGACGGTGTCTTGAAAGCCCACCAACAATTGCATGGCCTCGTGAAAAGAACTGAAAACCGGAAATACTTCGGCATTTCCTTTCCTGACCGGAGCGGCTTTATTATCTATAAAGCCGCAGCTGAGGAGGTTACAGATGGCGAAGCCATCCAATTAGGGCTAAAAACTTTTGTTATTAAAAAAGGGAATTACATTAGCATTGATATACCTGATTTCATGGAAAACATAGAGGCCATTGGTGTTGGCTTTCAGAAGCTAATTTCGTTTCCTGGTATTGACCCGAATGGCGCCTGCATAGAGTGGTATCTGGACGATAACCTTGTAAAATGTATGGTACGGCTGGCAGACTGATTCTCATACAACCAGAAAAGGCTAAAAACTATAACCGATTAACGTTTAAAAGTAGCAGCAAAGCTAATAGCATAAAAGGCCCTTCACCGTTGCCAGGGAAGGGCCTTTTAAATGTTGCCAAAACCATAACGTGGTTCTAGATAAGGCTTTTGCCTTTCTCGATGGCCTTTTCAAGGCCTGCCACGTCACTACCGCCTGCGGTTGCAAAATGTGGTTGTCCACCACCGCCGCCTTTCATTTCTTTGGCCAGTTCTTTCACAATATTGCCTGCATGCAGGTTTCTGTCTTTCTGCACAGCCTCATCAATTATTACCGCCAACTGAGGTTTGCCACCAATTTCGGCACCTAGAACCCCGTAGAAACTACCCACCTGATTTTTCAATTCAAAGGCCAGTTGTTTCAGTGCATCGGCTGATGGTACGGTAACCTTGGCCGTCAAAGCATTTACCCCGTTAATTTCTTCAACCCTGTTGAGCAATTCTTTCTTCAATTCCTGCAATTTCTCGTTTTCAAGCACCTCCAGTTTTTTCTGTAAGGCGGCCTTGTCGGCAATGAGCGTTTCAACAGCTTTTAACAAATCAGCAGGATTTTTCAGTAAAGTTGCAATCTCATCTTTTACTTTCAGGTCTTCCTTGATTCTCTCCATTGCTTTTTCGCCTGTCAAAGCCTCTACCCTGCGCACACCGGCGGCAACCGACCCTTCTGAAATAAATTTAAACAAGCCGATGTTCCCGGTTGAGGGCACGTGTGTACCTCCACAAAGCTCAACCGAAAACTGAGGGTCAAAAATTACTACACGCACAAAATCACCATATTTTTCACCAAAAGTAGCTGTGGCTCCCAAGGCAATAGCCTCATTAATTGGCATATTCACTTTAGTTTCAAGTGCAATATTCTCACGGATTTTCTCATTCACAATGTCTTCAATACTGGCCAGTTCTTCGTCCGTTACTTTAGCAAAGTGCGAGAAGTCAAAGCGGGTAACGTTGTCGTCCTGATATGAACCTTTCTGCACTATGTGGTTGCCCAACACTTTACGCATGGCAGCCAGCATTAAGTGTGTAGCGGTATGGTTAGCCATTATTTTCTGATGTCGGGCCTCATCTACACGTGCCAGCACGGCGGTAGCGGTATTCAATACTTCCTCCAGATTTTTGTCTCTCGAAATATGAATAAACAAATCGTTTTCCTTTTTGGTATCGGCAATATTAATTACATGGTTACCCACCACAATGGTTCCGGTATCCCCTACCTGGCCACCCATTTCGGCATAAAATGGCGTGCGGTCTAGCACAATATGGTATTCTTCACCACCCTTTGTTTTAACTTTACGGTATTTTTCAATCTGCGCTTCAGAAGAAAGCTGGTCATAACCCACAAACTCAAAGTCTTCTCCTTCGTTCAGTTCAACCCAGTCGGTAGCCTCTTTGGCAGAATCTTTGCGCGAGCGCTCTTTCTGCACTTGTAACGCTTTCAGAAATCCGTCTTCATCTATTTGATACCCTTTTTCGCGCGCAATAAGAGCGGTTAAATCAGAAGGGAAACCGTAGGTATCGCTCAACTCAAATACCTGGTCACCGGCAATCATTTTTCCTTCTGTAGCTCCGATAATGGCATCCAGGCGTTTCAAACCGGTTTCAAGTGTGCGCAGAAACGTTTTTTCTTCTTCTTCAATCACCTTAGCCACAAAATCCTGCTGAGATTTTAGTTCAGGGAAAACATCCGCAAACTGGTCGGCCAATACAGGCACCAGCCTGGTCATAAATGGTTCGCTGAACCCTAAATATGAATAACCATAACGAACGGCACGACGTAAAATACGGCGGATAACATACCCTGCCTTGGCATTTGAAGGTAACTGGCCGTCGGCAATGGTAAAGGCAACGGCGCGTATATGGTCAGCAATTACACGCATGGCTACATCAACATAACTATTTGATGACAGCGTGCCGTTTTCGCCGTATTTCTTGCCCGACATCCCCTCTAATACAGTTATTGTATTCTGGAAAATATCGGTATCATAGTTTGATTGCTTGCCCTGAATGGCCATACAAAGGCGCTCAAAGCCCATACCGGTATCCACGTGTCTGGCTGGTAAAAGCACCAAAGATTTATCTGCCTTGCGCTCAAACTGCATAAATACGTTGTTCCAGATTTCAATTACCTGCGGATGGTCGTTATTTACCAGCTCTTTTCCGCCTATTTTATCTACCTCTTCCTGGCTTCTTAAATCTATATGAATTTCAGAGCAGGGGCCACACGGGCCGGTGTCGCCCATTTCCCAGAAATTATCTTTCTTATTACCTAAAATAATCCGGTTTTCGTCGCCTATCAAACCTTTCCAGATATCAAATGCTTCCTGGTCAAAAGGTACCCCCTCGTCAGGGTTGCCTTCAAAAACCGACACGTAAATTCTGTCTTTGGGTAATTTATAAACTTCTGTGAGCAACTCCCACGACCATTCCAGCGCTTCTTTCTTGAAATAATCACCAAACGACCAGTTACCCAGCATCTCAAACATGGTATGGTGGTAGGTGTCAAAGCCTACATCTTCCAGGTCGTTATGCTTTCCGCTTACACGAAGGCACTTCTGAGTATCCGCAATGCGTTTAGACGGGGGCGTTCCGTTGCCCAGAAAAAAATCTTTAAACTGTGCCATACCTGAGTTATTGAACATCAGGGTTGGGTCATTCTTGGCCACAAGCGGTGCCGATGGAACGATGAGGTGTCCTTTACTGCGGAAAAAATCTAAAAAAGCCTTACGAATTTCGTGCGAGGTCATATCTGCGTCGGGTAAATTTATGAATGTACGATTGACTGCTTATCCTGACTAGCCCAAAAGTGCTTTTCAGATAAACATTCACGCTGAATCAGAAGCAGTTTAATTAACTTCTGACCAAAGTTTTATTACTAATGTTTTGTTGTATTAAACTGGCTGCAAATTTAGACTAAATTACAGACTATTTGAAGTGTTATCTGATAAAAACAGAGGTTACTACTTTATTCAATCCAAAGCGTATATCGCTTATAATAAAATTTTGCTGCCCAACTACACATTAACGCTTGCAATAGAAACCATCAGAGCGGTTTCAGATGCGTTAAAATGACGGGCATTATCTTATCAATTACCGGTTTTGAAAATTGGTGACCCATACCCTCTACCCACAGCATGGTTGCTCCGGGTATTTTTGGAGCATAAATGCGCGCATGAATTGGCGGAATCAGCGGGTCGGCGGTGCCATGAATAACCAGCGTTCGAGCCCTGATTGATGGAAGTTCGTTCAGGCGTGACCCCGAAGCCACAATACCACAAAACTGCTGGAATCTGGCACGCGGATTCTGCCCTTTTCTGATTTCGATTGCCTCGGTAAAAACATTAAGCAGATGCTCTCTGTTGACCGGAAAACCTTTTCCGTTCAGTTTGGTAAAAGTTTTCACATAACCTGCTACCGAAACGCGTCTGGTGAAATAGCGTGTATTTAAACGGAAATTTCTGACAAAAAAGGGAACCAGATAATAAAACAGACGACCCTTGAAAAAAGATACGGCTGCGGGGTCAAGTGCAAAGCCTGACGACATAATTGAGGTAAGGCTAAGCACTCTTGGCTTATACGAAATAGCTATGCGCTGCGCTATCATACCCCCCATAGAAACCCCGATGATATGCGCCTTATCTATAATCAAAAAATCCATCAGGCTAATTGTATCTTTGGCCATATCTTCAAGCGTGTAGGGCCTTTTTGGGTGCCATTGATCGTTCATCCAGGTCGACAGCCCGATATCTCTGTTATCGAACCTGATAACATAATAGCCTGCTTCCACCAGAGGCCTCATGAAATCGAAAGAAAACAAGATGCTCTGGGAATCAAGACCCATAATCAAAACAATGGCAGGATTTTCTTTTTCTCCGAACGCCTCAAAATAAATTTCAATGTTATTGCAGGGAGCCTTGCCCGATAAAGTTGGTTTCATCTGATTTAATAAAACAGCTTCATGACTTTCTTTTAACACGTTTTCCGGAACACTGACGCTTATTTAATTACTGGCTTTGGCACAGTAATACCATAGTTCCAAAAGATTTCCTGATAAAACTACCAAATTTTTGATAGGTATTTTTCTAAAGCACAATACAAATATACATTTCTATATGTTTTTTCAAATTATTTTAAAATTAAGCGCTTGCATTAAATGGCATGGAAGCAACCTGCATTTAGATAGATTCAGTGAAAAAAACAGAAAAAAAATATATAACTATGTTTTTAGTTATATATTTGTGCACTAAACAAAAACTACATGAAAAATCTATTATACCTTCTTTTGCTTGTTTCATTTAGCGCTATGGCGCAACAAAAAGTTTATCGCGCCAGTGTTTTTGAGAAGAAAGTAATGACCCTACAGGAGGGCCGTAAAAAGTATCCTTCTTCAACAATTATCGATCTAAATACCGATAAAAGTAAGGCTATTATAATGGATGCCACAGTAAAAAAAATAATTAATGATTTTAACCTGATGGCCATCAAGACGGGTAGCCCACTGTATCAGTATAGCGAAATAAAGAGTATCCCGGTTGAGTTATTTGTGCAACCTAATGGCACTATTGATTATTTTAAATATGGTTTTCAGGGCGAAATTGTGGGTAGGGTTAAAGGCAATAGCCCGTTTTTTAATGACTCATTAAACACAGAAAACACAGCAAAATTTGTTGCTTTGGCAGAAAATTTCTGCCTGAATTATAAACTACCTGCAAACCCTAGCAAAACTAATTTTAGTGTCAATATAATGCTGAGCATCGGCTCGCAGCCGAAAAAACCAAGTAAAACCTATATCTGGAATATACAAATGGCAGAAGACTGCGACAAACCGGATACCGTAAAAACGTTAATGCTTAATAATTTAAATCTGACCTCGTTCCCAAAGGTGGTTTTCAGGTTTAAAAATCTGACAAAGCTGGATATTTCCAACAACTATATTGAAAAAATACCTAAGAAGATTTCTGCTATGCCGCATCTTAAATTTCTGAGCATTAGCAATAACCCGGTAAATGCCCATAAAATCAGATTTAAAAAGAATACGCATCTGAAAGACCTTAATCTGCAATACACGGGCATGCGCATGATACCGCGCACACTGGCCAGAAACCTTAAACTTGAAATTTTGTTTCTTGGTAATAACCGGTTTGAAAAATTCAGAAAGCGCGACTTCAGAAAAATGGATAGCCTGAAAGCACTTAACTTATACAATGCAGGCCTGAATGAGGTACCATTGAATATTATAAAACTGAAAAAGCTGGAAGAGCTGGATTTGTACTATAACAATTTAAAAAAACTACCTGATGCCATTTGCGATATGCCCGGCTTGAAAACCCTGGCGGTGTCTAACAATGAGCTATGGGCGCTGCCTGCAAACCTTGCCTCCTTAAAAACATTGGAAACGTTGTATGCACATCATAATCGCCTGACTGAATTACCGGCACTGCCAGATTTAAAACTGCTGAATATTGGGCATAACCTGTTTAAAGTTTTTCCGGAGCAGGTGTATCAGCTTACAAACCTGGTTGAATTTGATATTACCCATAATCAGATTAAAGAAGTACCAAACCAGCTAAGAAAGTTCGGTAAATTAAAACAGGTGTTTATTGAAGGAAATGATTTTGTAAAAATTGATGCTAAAAAGGAAGATTTGAGTAAATTAGTGACCGATTTAGAGAAAAAAGATATTCTGGTACGTTAATGAAACTATTCTATACAACCAACGAGGCAGCAGAGATACTGGGGGTGGCGGCCTCTAAGATTCGGTTCTATGAAAAACAGTTTAATCTGAAATTTGAGCGTATTGGCCGCGACCGTAAACTAACCCAAAAAGACCTTGACAAACTCCGTGAAATAATTGATGTAAAAAGCAAGGGTACATTAACCCTGAAAGGCGCCGAAAGAACAATAAATAAGAAAACTGACCTGAATAAAAATAAAAATGCTCTGAAAGCCAGACTACTGACCATCAGAGCATTTTTACAGGAAACACTTGACGAAATGGCCTGAAAGGCTATCTGTGGCAAGTGCCTGCAGTTAAAGTCTTTGCCTTACGGCCTCGTACAAAATAACTCCTGTAGCAACTGACACATTCAATGACCCAATCTTGCCCAACATAGGTATTTTAGTTGAGTGGTCGGCTTGTTCTAAAAGGTTATCAGATATACCGTCTTCTTCTGAGCCCATCAATATGGCCGTAGGCACGGTAAAATCTACATGATACAACTCTTCGCTAGCTTTTTCTGTACAGGCCACTATCTGTATGCCAGACTGCTGCAATTCTTCAACTACTTGCGCAAGGCTGTTTTCGCGGCACACCGGCAGGAAATTCAAAGCGCCTGATGAGGTCTTCATGGCGTCGGCATTGATTTGCGCCGCCCCTCTTGATGCCACAATAATGGCATGCACACCAGAGCATTCGGCCGTGCGGGCTATGGCACCAAAATTACGTACGTCTGTTATTCTGTCTAAAATAAGTAGCAAAGGCACTTCACCTTTTTCAAAAACATCAGCTACCACGTTTGATGTTCTGGCGTAATTAACCGCCGAAACAAATGCAATTACACCCTGGTGGTTTTTCATTGTAATCCGATTGAGTTTTTCAATCGGTACACGCTGCACGGGTAGGTCTCGTTCTTTGGCCAGCTTCTCTACTTCTGCATGGCCAAACTCTCTTTGAATTAATATCTTTTCAATTTCTTTGGTGCTTCTCAGCGTCTCCAATACAGATTGCACACCAAAAACTATATCTGGTTTCGATGGTTTTTCAAAATTTGGTCGGGCAAAAAACTTTGGTTTTTTGTTATACTCCGGACGACCACCGGACTCGGATCTTACTCCGCTACGTTTCCTGTTCTCCATGCTTCTACAAACGGATACCAATAGGCCTGATACTCGGGATACCGGACAAGCTCATAATAGTTATCTGTAAACTGATTTGGTTTCTTATTAAAAGTAAATATAATTTCTGAAAAATTCTGTGTTTGTGCATACATCCACACTTCACGGTCGCGGCTGCGTTGAACTTTGTTAGGCGGGCCCAGTACAATATAAACCATGCCCTTGTCGGTTTTCCAGCCTTCTTTAAATGAGGTAAACAACTGGTTTGCCTCTTCAATTCTTCTGTAGTAGGTTCTTATTATTTTCTTAGCCAATGCCTGGTTTCCACCAGTTATTCCCAAAAAATACCTATCCATTGCCTGTTTGGAATCTGCATTCTCGCTTACGCTTCTGGTCTCCTGGCTCGTACTCATGTAAATCAGCGGCTTTACCAGTTTCTCAGGCATGGTATACCGCGGGTATCTGTTATCTACAATCAGAAATCCAAAGCCATTTCTGGTATTCATGGTGTCTTCGACTGCAAAATAAAGACCTTCGTTTTCAAGATGGAGCGGCGTACCCGATTTAACCTTCAGAATCTCTTCAATTTTCAACGACCTGAAAGGAGGCCTCAGCGACGTTGCCATTGGCGACTGAGCGGGGTCAAACTCATTGGTATATCTAATCAGAAACAGCTCATTTATATGATTATCTAAACTTCTTATTTGAAAGGTATCTTTTTTGTTGATATAGTTTCTGAAAATTGGTCTAGTGTAATCGTTCACAAAAAGCCCGTATCTGTCGCTGAGGCGGGTGGCAGAGAAATCAACCACTAAATCGTTATTTGATTTTTTACTGGTAAGCACCTCAAAAATCTCAGTAAGTAACAAGGCACGGGTAATGTTCTTCGGCCGTTGAATTTCAAAAGACACCTCAACCTTATTATCTCTCAACAGTACATTCTGCTCAGTAAAATCAACCCGGTTATATGCCAGACGGTCTCTTACCCCGTAGTCAGACTGCAACAGCCAGCTCATCCTGAAAGTCTCTTTCAGTTGCTGCAAAGCATTAACTTTTGAAAGATTCTCCACCTCCATTTCCAAAAAAACCCTGGCTAACGAAGAATCCTTCACTATATACCGGCTTTTAATAGCCACCACCACAGGTTTCACTGTGGCATCCGGATATGCCGTTGCCGCCTTGGTTTCTCTTGGCTCCCTGGTATTTTTCTTGCTGGTAGTGCAGGCTGCCAGCCCCAACAATAAAGTGTATAGTAGTATTTTTCTCATTATACCCGTTTCTTGTTCCAAATGTAGAAATTTCTTTGCTAATATTATTACTTAATGCAGAAAAACAAACAAATTGAGAACGAGGCAAATGCTTTTTTTATTGCAGATTCGCTGAAGTAATTGAGCGCAATAACCGCTTCAAAGTAAAATTGTAAGAGCCGCGCCGGTATACAAATCTTATTGCCGGCATTTATAGATGAAGAAACCGTTTTATGACCACTCTGAAAACAGCCTGGGTTTGTTTATTTTGCGCATTTCAATACATTTGTAGTGTAGACAACCAAACCAAAACTATGGAAAATACAGTACAATATGCACACGAAAAAGACCTTGACTGGCAGGAATTCAGAAATACACTTATAGCCTCAACTTTAGGTGAAAGACGCCCTGTTGACGACCTGCCAAGAATTAAAGCAATGGTTGAAAACGCTAATCTGCTCATAACGGCGCGAATCAATAACAAGCTGGTTGGTGTAGCCCGCTCTGTTACCGACTGGGCGTTTTGCACTTACCTGTCTGATTTATTTGTTGATGAAGCCTATCAGAAACATGGCATTGGCCGTGAACTGATACGGCACACCAAGCTGGCAAGCCCCGATGCCAAACTGATTCTGCTTTCGGCGCCCAAAGCCATCAATTATTACCCCCGCATTGGCATGACACACCATACCCATGCCTATACTTTAGATAATCCGGATGATCTGGTGTAAATTTTTCTTATCAAATATGAGTATCCTCTAGCACTTGTGTTGCTTCTGTTCTATAGTACCCCAACATCTATTCAATTTGATACCAAATTAATATTCAACCCTTAATTTTATGACAACCCGTAGAGATTTCCTTAAAACAACCGGAACACTGGCTGCTTTCTCGATAGTGCCAAGAAATGTTTTAGGCCGGGGTTTTATGGCACCCAGCGACGTAATAAACGTTGGATTTATCGGCCTGGGCCGGCAAGCACGTGGCTTACAGGCCCGGTTTCTTGAAACCAAAGAAATAAATCTTTTAGCTGCCTGTGATGTTGACAAAACGAAGTCGGAAAACTTCATAAAAGAGCAGTTTACAAAAAACAGCAAGCAGTATTTTGGCGAAGTAAAAACAGCGCCGCAAGTGTATGAAAACTACCTGGAGCTGCTTGACAGAAAAGATATTGACGGCGTTGTAATTGCTACACCAGACCACTGGCATGCTTCTATTGCCATAAGAGCCGCAGAAAAAGGCAAAGACATTTATCTTGAAAAACCACTTACTTTTACAGTTGCAGAAGGCCGCGCATTGGTTAATGCTGTTCGTAAAAACAACCGTGTGCTGCAAACCGGAAGCATGCAGCGCTCTGGCGATAATTTCAGAAGAGCTTGTGAACTGGTAAGAAACGGATACATAGGCGAGATTACCGAGGTGCGCGTTACCATAGGAGGCCCGCCGAGAGAAGTAGATTTTCAGCCGGAGACTGTACCTGCCGGTATGAATTGGGATATGTGGCTGGGGCCAAACCAACCTCACCCCTATCATCATTTTCTCGCACCGCGCCTTGAAGATAATTTCTGGGCTAAATGGCGCTATTACAAAGGATTTGGCGGGGGTGATGTAACCGACTGGGGAGCCCACATGTTTGATATTGCCCAATGGGCACTGGGCATGGATGAAAGCGGGCCTGTGGAACTGTATCCACCAACTGACCCAAATGCGCAACAGGGTATGGTATTTAAATATGCCAATGGGGTAAATATGATTCACCACGATTTTGGCAAAGGGAATGCCGTGCAGTTCAGAGGCAAAGACGGTATTATTGAGGTTAGCCGCTCTTTTCTGATTGTGCCAGACAACCTGAAAGATGTGCAATTAAAAGCCAATGATATTAAACTGGCGGCTCCTGTCGGGGGCAATCACTACAAAGATTTCCTCAACTCAATGAGAACCCGCCAGAAACCCCTATGTGATGTAGAAATTGGACACCGAACCTGCACTGTCTGCAATATTGCCAACATCGGGTATGAAATTCGCCGCCCTTTAAAATGGAACCCAATCACAGAACGGTTCGATGACCGCTTAGCGAACAAGAAGCTAACCAGAAAATTGCGCTCGCCTTATGGCATAAAAATATAGGCTTAATCTTAAAGCAAAAACCTTTTGCAAGCAAAAGGTTTTTGCTTTTTTACCGGATACTCCGCCATTTTCTTCTTTTCTTGCTTTTATTAAAAAAATCCTTGATGTCCTGAAAAAGCGTAAACCGGGGTTCGTAATAACAATTAGTGGGGCCCTCAGGCAATTTCCTGAACAAGGGGGCATATAAACCAAAATAAAAGTTTACACTTTTAGGATTACCTATGTTTAGCAAAGCAACCATATTATCAGTACCTAAAAAAAGTGCCCCTGCCCTGCCAGCCAGCCCAATGGCCGGTGTTTTATAACCATTATATAATGAAACCGGTGCCGACACCTCGAGCCATTTGGTTTCCCAGCGTGGTGTTATGGCAAATAAAGAAGGCTGTATCATGCTTAATGAATTATTGCTTCTGATGTTCTGAATCAGCGTAGCGCTGGCATATAGTTTATCAGAAAACGAGTAATCAAAAGTAGCTGACACCACTGCCGGAAGCGGAACATTGAAAGCATGCCGGTAGTCGGCATCTGATAAACCAAATGCATTATTCATTTGGCTGTACAATTTATCCTGCGAATCAATCTTGTTAAACGTTCCTTGTGGAATATTAACGTTGGTCTTACTGATGCTGGTCTGAAAAACCAGTTCATTATTATTGAATCTCATCTGACCCAAATCAAGCAATGCCAGACCAAATTTATACTTATATTTATTCTGGGTAGGGTCAGTTGTCATTCTGTCTTTCAATCTTACATCATATTCCTTAAAATCGGGTCTGTATTCATAAACAAAGCCTATATCTAAACCATATCCAAACCCGGCAGGAGTATTACCAAACAGCCAGTTCGGATTTAAACCGGCTGCGGCCGAAGCGCCGGTTTTTGTTAATCCGTAAGTAGCCACAGCTTTTTCCAAAAAAAGGTCCTGCTTATTAGGGTTAGCCTGAGGATTAATTTTAAAATCCACTTGATTTACCAGATAATGCACATTCAATAAAGCATTTACCCGCTTCATGGTCAGCCCTAACTTCATAAAATGGTCGGCATCTTCAATTATTACCTTGCCCACGGTAAGCCCCATTTCTACATAGCTGTTAATATTGGCATTAAAATGGTTATCAGTCAATGACAAATTAAAAATAGAAGGCTGCTTGGTGCCAAACATAATTATTTTTGCTGCAGTTATGTTAGTATTGTTCAGGTTCGTTATCAGCCTGCCTCTTGTTGTTAAACCCACAGCCATTTTTGCTTTGTCGAACGTAAACATTAATGAAGGCCCCCTTACATCAGCCCCTAAAAAAGCAGTTACATTTTTTTTACCCTGGGCCTCTTCCAGATACGTATTGGAGTAGCGAATTAGTCCGTTCGGTGCCCTGTGCTTGCCAGGAACCGTGTTAGTAACAAAGCCGAAAAGTGAATATGGCGCTCCCCATTTAACATAATTATTGGCGAAATCAACATTGGCTCCAGCCAGATTGAGGTAAACCTTATAGCGTGTATCGGCCACGTTAGCCGGATTGGCATAGATACCATGGGTACCCGAATAATTACTGGATGAGATACCCAGCCATTGCTGAGAAAACACATGAAATTGTACAAAAAGAAGAATAAAACAAAAGACCAGCCGCATCTATATAAGGAATATACTCCCTTGATTATAGGTTAAATTATAAGTTTTTGCCTAACTAAAGAACAAAACTAATTAATTATTGACAAAAACCGATATTAGATTTTGAATTAATAAACAGTTGTAATATTTTAGTAAAATAGTTTATCCTAAAAACCAAAGAAACTTTATGACCTACGACTTCAAAAACTACCAGACCGAAAATTTCTTTGACGAAATGCTTACTGCTGATGCCACTGCCCGGGTAGGAAATCATTTTTTGAAAGAGCGTATTGAAAAACTAACCATTGGTGAACTACAAACCAAACAACATGCCGCCGAACGTGCCATGATATCGGCAGGGATAACGTTTAACGTTTACTCGGAAGAGGGAGGCACAGAGCGCATCATTCCGGTGGATATTATACCGAGAGTAATTGATTCTTCTGAGTGGAACCGGCTAGAA
Source organism: Emticicia sp. 21SJ11W-3 (assembly GCF_024138715.1). Classification (GTDB taxonomy): domain Bacteria; phylum Bacteroidota; class Bacteroidia; order Cytophagales; family Spirosomataceae; genus Emticicia; species Emticicia fluvialis. The sequence continues at coordinate 2,063,914 of NZ_CP092074.1, read as the reverse complement.
AAAGGGCTTATCCAGCGAATTACTGCACTCAATTTGTTTCTGCAGGATATTTACAATCAACAGAAAATAATTAAAGACAAAATCATTCCGCGAGAAATTATTGAATCAAGCAAAGGGTTTCTGAAAGAATGTAAAGGGCTAACACCACCTAAAAAAATATGGATACATATAACCGGAACTGATCTGATTCGTGGAAACGACGGTGTTTTCAGGGTGCTGGAAGATAACCTCCGTTGCCCTTCCGGAGTTTCTTATATGCTGGAAAACCGTGAGTTATCAAAACAGACCTTCCCTGATGTGCTGTCGCAGTCAAGTGTACGATCTATTTCAGAGTACCCGGCCAAACTACTGGAAGTACTCCGTTACATTTCAGGCCGCCCCGACCCCACTGTGGTGGTACTTACGCCGGGTATTTACAACTCAGCCTATTTTGAACACTCTTACCTTGCCCAGCAAATGGGTGTTGAACTGGTAGATTACAGAGATCTGGTGGTATCTGGCGATTATGTAAAAATGCGTACAACGAAAGGTTTTAAAACGGTAGACGTTGTGTATAGAAGAATAGATGATACTTTTCTTGATCCGCTTACCTTTAATCCGCATTCGTTAATTGGTATACCGGGCATTTTTGATGTTTATAAAAAAGGAAACATTGCACTAGCCAATGCACCCGGCACCGGCGTAGCTGATGATAAAGTAGTATATGCCTACGTACCAAGAATTATCAAATATTATCTGGGTGAGGAAGCCATAATACCTAATGTGGATACTTATATATGCGGCGAAGAAGAAGCATTGAAATACGTATTGGAAAACATAGCCGACCTAGTAGTAAAAGAAGCCAACGAAGCGGGCGGCTACGGAATGCTTATTGGGCCGAAAGCAACTAAAAAAGAACATGACCTTTTTAGAAAAAGAATCAAAGAAAACCCAAGAAACTATATTGCACAACCAACCATATCACTATCGCGCAGCCCCTGTGTGCTTGAAGATGGACTGGAAGGCCGCCATGTAGACTTACGACCTTATATTTTGTATGGCAATGGTATTCATGTTACACCGGGCGGACTTACCAGGGTGGCCTTGCGCAAAGGCTCGTTGGTTGTTAACTCTTCTCAGGGGGGCGGAAGTAAGGATACCTGGGTGCTTTACTGATTAATGATTGTAATGTAAACGACCTATTAATTTTTGTTTGTTACATTTGCTTTGTAATTTTGCAATCCTTAATACTGAATAATCAGTAAAATCCTGATACAGAACAATTAATATTTATGAATATTACACGTTTTTCTACTATTGTTGCCATTATTGTTCTTGCAGCCATTGTAAGAATACTGCCGCATCCGTTTAATTTTACACCCATGGCAGCATTAGCTTTGTTTGGAGGCGCTTATTTTACAAATCGTTGGGTGGCAATTGCCATACCAATGGCGGCTATGCTTCTGAGCGACACCATGTATGAATTGCTAACCGGTTGGGGTTTCCACTCGGGTATGCCGGTAACTTATGGCTCATTTTTGCTGGTAACCCTAATTGGTATATTTTTTCTGAATAAAGTTTCTGTTTTAAGAGTAACCGGTGCTTCTTTAGCGAGTTCAACAATTTTTTATCTGATAACAAACTTTGCCTTTTTATACCCTGAAGCGCCCGTGCCAAACCCTATTTTAGGGAATTACCCTCATAATTGGACAGGCATTTTAGCTTCTTATAATGCAGGTCTTGAGTTTTATCAAAATCAGATTCTCGGAGACTTGTTCTATTCAGGAGTGTTATTCGGTGGATTCTATCTGCTACAAAGACGCTTTGCAGTATTGAGAATGGCTTAATTGCATAATATATCTACTAGTGCAGGTTTTTTATTAAAAGACCTGCACTAATTTTTTAAATTGCTGTATTGATATCAAGTATCCTAAACGTGACTAACCCGTGAAAAAAACTTTTCTTTTATCACTCTCTTTTTTCATTTCGCTTTCTTTCAACCTTATTGCTCAAAATCATTATCAGGAAGGCTGGAAATATCTCGACAATGCAGATATTAAGAATGCTATCAATTCTTTTGAGAAAGCACTGAAAGACAAGCAGACCAAAGAAAAAGCTCAACTAACGCTGAATTTAATCTACACTGTTATAGGTAGGCCTGATAAAGCATCCGAATTGTTTAAGGATTTTTACGACAATTCTGTCGACCCTTCTGCTGAACTTTTTGCTATGTGGGGTGAAGAAGGTGTGATTGGTTCATCCAGTAAACATACTCCTTATCAGCTTGCACTATTGAAAAAAGTAGAGACCGACAAGAGGTTAAAATCTAAGTTTGATGAAATTGTCAAGTCAGCTTTTACAAATCATTATATATACTCAAACAACGTTGAGAAATTAAACGAATATCAGTTGAGTATGAACTCAATAGGCAAATGGTCGTTTCTGGGTCCATTTGACAACCTGATGAACAGCGGCTTTAATAAAGATGTTGGTGCCGTATATAAACCCAAAGAAGGGCAAAAGTTTCAAGCAAAATACAATACTGAAGTCACGTGGTTTACACCTCCTATAAGTACTACAAATGGCTTTGCCATAAAAAAGTATTACTTCTCAAGCGATAATTCAATCATTTACGGGCAGTCGTTCATAGAATCGCCTAATGAGCAAGATGTATTGATGAAATTCGGAAATGCGGGTTCGCTTAAAATATGGTTGAACGATTCACTGGTTCATTCAGAACCTGAAAGAAGGCATACAGAAGCTGACTATTATCAGGTAAAATGCCATCTCAACAAAGGCTTCAACAGGATTCTTGTTCAAGTTGGCGATTACGAAGAATCCTTCGCTTATTTTCATGTGAGATTTACAGACCTTAATAATCAGTCTATTTATCTGAATGCCAAGCCTGACTATCAGGCTTATCAAAAATACAAAGGCACTATTACAGCTATACCTTTCTTTGCAGTAGAAGAACTGAAAAAGAAATCTAAAGGCGAAGATTTGCTCTACGAACTTTTGTTGGCAAAAACCTATTTAAGAGCACTGGATATAAATGCTGCCGAAGAAGTATTATATAAGCTCTATGAGACGCATCCCGACAATTACTTAATATTAAGAGAATTGATAAATTTCTATCGATCTTCTGACAACACAACTGAGCAGAACAAGACTTACGAGAGTTATAAAGAACTATATCCTGAAGACTATGACATTGTGGCTAATGATTTAAAAGAAGCCGTAGACCAGAGAGATAAAAGTAAAATAAAAGAATACGCAGCACTGATAAAAGAGAAATTCCCTTATGCTGAAAAGAAAATAATGCTTTCTGATATTATTCTATTAGGTATAAATGAAGACGTAAATAATTTAGTATTGAAAGTAGATGAGGTTTACGCTAAATATCCTGAAGATCATGAAATTGTAGAGCTAAAATATAAGATTCAGAAGTCGGTAGCCCCTGACCCAAAGAAGACAAATGAAATAATTGAAAAATACCTGAAGAATAATTTCAATTTCCAACTAAGTGATATATTAAAAGCCGACTATGTAGACCAGGGAAGAATTGAAGACGCAATAAAAAAATTGCAAGAAGAGAAAAAACTGGTTTTAGACCCTCTTTTAGATAGAAAAATAGTAAACCTGTTATCGCGTAAAAGAGATTATGAAGGAGCTATCAAGGTATGTCTTGACATACTGAAAATGAGACCGTCAGATTACGAAACGCTGCAAGATCTGGCTGCGCTTCATAATATGATTAATGACAAAAAAAACGCCGTTGCCTATTATGAACAAGCCTTGAAGTTTTTTCCGTTTTCATTTGAATACAACGAAAAAATAAGAGAGCTGAAAGGTGAAAAACCTACATTTGATGTTGTGATAGGAATTAATGCAGTTGAAGCAATTAAAGATTATGAAAAGAATTTTTCACCTAAAATCAAAGCACCTTATGATATAGTCAATGAGAAAAAATCATTTATTGTTTTCAAAACGAGAGCCACAGCCAGTAGAAACTCTTATATTATAAAGATTAATCAGGAAAGAGCGATTGAAGAATGGCAGAAGATTCAGCTATCAGGTGATGCAAACGATTTAATTCAGGTTAATGAAGTAAAAACCATCAAGAAGAACGGAAGCAAGTTAGATGCAGAAAGAAATGGAGATGAGTGGGTATTTACTAATCTGGAAGTAGGAGATTATATATATGTTGACTACCTCTTCAAGCAGACTAATGGCAGCAGTTCATCTTCTTTTATTTATGATTCTTTTGCACTCAATTCATTTCGCCCCGTCTATAAAAGGGAATACACAGTGTTTGCTCAAGAAGGCTTAAGCATAAAAGACACTGTAATAAATGCCAATATAAAACCACAAAAAAGCAAACTTGAAGGTTTTGATATTTATAACTGGAAATCAGTATCACCAGAAAACCTGAAAGATGAAAACTATACGCCTCCGTTCAGTGATGTTGGAACAACCGTCCAAATCAGTTTGGGCAACACATGGGCAGATATAGCAGGCTGGTATAGTGATTTGTCTGAAAAGCAGGCCCAGCCCGACTTCACAATTCATTCAATAGTAAAAAGCCTGTTCGACAATAAGAAATATACTGATGAAGAAAAAGCACGCATTATTTATGATTTTGTTTGTAAAAACATACAGTACAGTTCAATAGATTTCAGACAGGGTAGCTATATTCCGCAGAAAGCCTCTACTATTTACCACACCAGGCTTGGTGATTGTAAAGATGTTTCAACCCTATATGCATCTATTGCAAGAGCTGCAGGCCTTGATGTGAATCTTGTTTTAATTAATACCCGCGATAATGGGAAGAAAAATGTAGTTCTGCCATCATTGAATTTCAATCATTGCATTGTAAAAGTCAATTTGAAAAGTGGTAGCAAGTATCTTGAGCTAACAGATACAAACTTACCTTTTGGATATCTTTATTTCTCACATAAAGGCGCTTCTATTTTGGAGATACCCGTTAAGAATGTAAGTAACAATATATCTTTAGGTTCATTGAAATTGAATAAAGGTTATGACAATAAAATAATCAGAAACGGTACTTTCTCGCTGACCGTTTCTAATAATGTCACTTTTAAAAAGACTGTAGTGAAAACGGGAAATCAGGCAAGTAACATGTGTGATATTTACTACTATCTGGATGAAGATAAGCGCAAGGAAGAATTTAAGAAATCAATAACAGAAGGTGCTGAGTCTCCCACAAAACTTAATTGGCTAAAATTCGAAAAGCTTGAGCCAAGAAAAGACACAGCTATATTCAGTTATGAATATACCGTAGAAAATGAAATCAAAAAAGCAGGCTCTTTCAGAACATTAAAGCTTCCTTTTACCGACTATATTGCTAAACTGGATATATTTGATGACAGCGAACGGGTTTTTGACTTCGATTATAACTTTTATGAACGAGTTGATTATTATGATGAAACTCTCATAATAAACTTTGATGGAGGAATTAAATTACTTGAAATGCCGGAAAATGTTCATCTGACTTTTAAAGGCAATATATATGATTTAAGTTTTACAAAGATTAATGATAAACAGTTAAAAATCAGAAGAACATATACTGCTGAAGCTGAAAACATCAAACCAGAAGACTTCTCAGGGTTCAAGACGTTTATCACAAAAGCCATAGAAGCAGACAATACAACGCTTGTGATGAAATAAAATATAATTGAAAGTTTTGAATAAAGCTCAACAAAAACTCTTCTAAATAGAAGGGTTTTTTGTTTTCTAAATGTCCCGTCCTGAAATAGCGATACACAAAAAAGTATCAAAAATGGAAGGACAAAACAGTTATGTCAAACGTACCCAAAAAGACTATTCATTATCTTTTAAGTTACAGATAGTTCAGGAAATTGAGCGGGGTAAAATTACAGCTAGCGAGGCTACCAAACAATATGGCATACAATGTAGAAAGAGTGTTATAAATTGGCTTCGAAAATATGGTAACTTTGATTGGGAGAATCAAACGCCATCAAATATGCCAAAGACACCTGAACAACGCATTATGGAGCTTGAAGCCAAAGTGAAACTTTTGGAAAAGCAGAAAGCTCAGCTTGAGAATCAGAATCATATTTCTGATTCTAAGGCCATTATTTTCGATATGATGATAGACCTTGCCGAAAAAGAATATAATATTGATATCCGAAAAAACTTACCCCCCGGACAATCCAGTCCTTTAGTGAAAAAAGGCAGGAAAGCATAAGCTTTAGCTGTGGTTTGTTCGGGATAAACAGGCAGGTTTATTATCGGAGCATTAAGCGCACCAAGCTCAGGAGAACCTTGGCAGAACAGGTTGTGGCACTTGTGAGGGAGCAACGTATAATCCAGCCCAGGCTTGGTACACGAAAACTGTATTACATACTTAATAATAAGCTTAGAGCGTTAAAAGTAGGCAGGGATAAGTTCTTCAATATCCTAAAAGCGAATCATTTATTGATAAAACCAAAAAGGAGTTATCATGTTACTACATGGTCACACCATCGCTTTAGGAAGCACCCTAACCTGATAAAAGAACTTGATATTACTAAACCGGAGCAGGTGTGGGTATCCGACATTACATACATCGGCAAACGTGATAAGCCTTGTTATTTAAGCTTAATAACAGATGCCTATTCTAAAAAGATAATGGGATATGATGTGTCTGACTCCCTAAGTACACAAGGCTGTATTAATGCTTTAAAAATGGCTCATAGGAACAGGATGTTTAAGTCTGATGCATTGATACACCACTCAGACAGGGGGATACAATATTGTTCGGATGAATATCAATACTTATTAAAGAAGTACAGCCTAAAGTGTAGCATGACCCAAAACTCAGATCCTTATGAAAATGCAGTGGCAGAAAGGATAAACGGAATATTAAAACAGGAATTTATCGTTGATACTTACCATCTTGAATTATCATTAATGAAAAAGCTGGTAGCGGAAATTATAAACAAGTACAATCAAATCAGGCCACACTGGTCTAATTATATGCTAACTCCTAATCTGATGCACCTGCAAAACAGTGTCAAAATGAAAACCTATAAAACAAAAAACAGAAGCAACACGAAGGCTACTTCTGTCTAAAAAATGTATTTTTACTATTATTAATCCTGTATCGTTATTTTAGGACTAGTCAAAATTGGTTTACACCCCACAGCATTTTTTATATTTCTTGCCGCTTCCACAACCACACAGATCATTTCTGCCTAAATTATCACCTGCAATCACCGGCGACTTCATGCTGGGCGTAATGTTGTTTCTTTTTAAAAAATCAACAAAAAAATCGTTCATCCGTTTGTGCCTGTTGCTCAAGGTTTTTCTGAATCTATCAGCTTGTGTGTATTTAATTTCTCTGATAATTTTGGTAACCGGCAATGTCTTGTCGTCCAGCTGGCCCATAGATACTTCCTGCTTGGCATAATCAAACCAGAGTTCAAGATTGGGCTGCTCATCATAACTCAACGAAAACAAAAGCATTACGCTGGTACACTGGCAAGACGGCTGTACGCAATAAAAATCGCTCATCCAATACTTTGTACCGTCAATTTCCAGATGCAGGTCATAAGACCAAGGCAGTATTTCATAATAAGAAACCATCTGCGACTCCTGCAATACTCTTTTATAATTGGCAAATTGGGCTTCAATTTTACCGGTTTCGGCCATTTCAGACGCCATACCTTTCAGGTCTCTGTAAAAAGTATTCAGTTCTTTCCATTGAGCAGGCGTAATCTCATCTTCAAATGCCTTCAGAGTAGCATCTTTACTTCCATCTAAAGTATCCTTATCGGTATATTTAAGAATATGGCTTGTAGATACATCCAATGCGAACACATTTTCGGTGTCATCTGCAAAATAGATGTTTCCGCAGGGGCAGGTCATATCCATGCAGGGTTGCAGTTCTGTTGATTTCAAAGTTTTACCGGCAAACGCTCCTTGCTCTATTTCAATATTGATAAACGCCTCAGCCGGATTTTTGATTTGGTAGGTGAACATAGTAAAATGCTGTCGTAGTTTAATACACAAAATTAGGTCAAAAACCTCTAACAAAAAAGACAACCCTTTCGAGTTGCCTTCCTGATGTTATTACATCGGCTCTTAATCATAGTTCAAAACCGGACTCAGCCATTTTTCAGCCTCTTCAATATTCATATTTTTGCGTTGAGCGTAATCTATCACCTGATCCTTACTGATTTTGCCAATGGTAAAGTATTTACTTTCAGGGTTAGCAAAATACCATCCGCTTACTGAGCTGGCCGGATACATGGCAAAACTTTCGGTGAGTTCAATACCAATTTTTTCAGCCTGTAATAAATCAAACAAGGTACGTTTTTCTGTGTGGTCTGGGCATGCCGGATAACCCGGTGCCGGACGAATACCCTGATATTTCTCTGAAATCAAGTCATCATTACTAAGCTCTTCATGGGTAGCATACCCCCAGAAATCCTTACGAACTTTTTCGTGCATCAACTCTGCAAACGCCTCTGCCAAACGGTCTGCAATGGCTTTAAGCATAATTGAATTATAATCGTCATGGTCTTTTTCGTATTGCTCCAATAGGGCCTCTATGCCCAGGCCTGCTGTAACAGCAAAGGCGCCCAGGTAATCTTCCTTATGCGAGGCTGATGGTGCAATGAAGTCTGACAAGCAAAGGTTTGGTAAGTTTTGGGCCTTCAGGTTTTGCTGGCGTAAATGATGCAAAGTAGCCAGAGAAGTATTATTCTCAATCAATTCACCCTCTTCAGATACGGCAGTATTGCTTAGTATTCTGTAGCCTGTTCCTTTCAGACTCCCTTGTCCGGCAAGGTCATAAGTAAATTCTTCAAAGTTATGAAGTACTATATCGTCGCCCTCTGAATTAGCCGGATAAAAACCAATAACTGCACTTGCTCTTAATGATTTTTCAGTAATTACTTTCTTCAACATTTTCTGAGCATCGTTAAACAGTTTTTTGGCCTCCGCACCTACTATTTCATCATCAAAAATCTTTGGATATTTGCCATGCAACTGCCAGGTCTGGAAAAATGGTGTCCAGTCGATATATTTTGCAATTTCGGCAAGGTCATAATTTTCAAAAATTCTGGTCCCTAAAAACTTTGGCTTAGTTGCCTGGAAATTCGCCCAATCAATAGGCACGCGGTTATCACGCGCTTTATCAATACTTACAAAGTTTTTATCTTTCTGCCTGCTGGCGTGTTCGGTGCGCAGGTTGGCATATTGGGTTTTTATCTCATCAAAAATCTCCTGATGGGTCTGTGCATTCTGCATAAGCCTGCCTGCCACAGGTACACTCTTAGACGCATCCAACACGTGAATAACAGGCCCTGAATAATGCGGGTCTATCTTTACTGCTGTATGGATACGAGATGTAGTGGCTCCGCCAATCAGTAAAGGCATGGTAAAGCCCTGACGCTCCATTTCTTTAGCCACACCCACCATTTCATCCAGGCTGGGCGTTATCAGACCAGATAAGCCAATAATATCCACATTATGTTTCTTCGCCTCAGCCAGAATTTTGTCGGTTGGCACCATTACTCCCAAGTCAATCACTTCGTAATTATTACAACCCAATACCACGCCAACAATGTTTTTGCCTATGTCATGCACGTCACCTTTTACAGTAGCCATCAATATTCTGCCTGCACTTGAGCTTTCTCCTCCCGCCTTTTCTTCTTCAATAAAAGGCAAAAGATAGGCTACCGCCTTTTTCATTACACGGGCCGATTTCACTACCTGAGGCAGAAACATTTTACCGGCACCAAACAAATCACCTACTACATTCATGCCATCCATCAGCGGGCCTTCAATCACCTGCAAAGGCCGCTCAAATTGCTGCCGTGCCTCTTCTACGTCCTGGTCAATATATTCTGCCAGGCCTTTAACCAGAGCGTGTTCCAATCGTTTCCCAACCGGTAATTCTCTCCAGGCATTATCAATCACCTGCTCTTTTCCTTTCGATTTCACAGTTTCGGCAAACGTTACCAGCCTTTCGGTGGCATCAGGCCTGCGGTTCAAAAGCACATCTTCACAAAGTTCAAGCATATCTTTGGGTATGTCGTCATAAACACCCAGCTGCCCGGCATTTACAATGCCCATATCCATGCCTGCCTTAATAGCATAATAAAGAAAAACAGTATGCATGGCTTCGCGAACAGGTTCATTACCCCTGAAACTGAACGATATATTAGATACCCCGCCAGATACTTTGGCATAAGGCAGGTTTTCTTTTATCCAGCGGGTAGCGTTAATGAAATCAACTGCATAGTTGTTATGTTCTTCAATACCTGTGGCCACGGTAAGGATATTTGGGTCGAAAATGATATCCTGCGCAGGGAAGTTTACCTCATTAACCAGAATATCGTATGCACGTTTACATATTTCAACGCGGCGTTCATAAGAATCGGCCTGGCCCTGCTCGTCAAATGCCATAACAACTGCCGATGCGCCGTAACGTTTTATCTTTTCTGCCGACTCCTTAAATTTCTCTTCTCCTTCTTTCAGAGATATCGAGTTAACAATTGATTTACCCTGGACACACTTCAGCCCGGCTTCTATTACTTCCCATTTGGAGGAGTCAATCATAATCGGCAATCGGGCAATGTCAGGTTCTGCCATCAACAGATTCAGGAAGGTTTTCATGGCTTCTACCCCATCAATCATTCCCTCGTCCAGATTCACATCAATCACCTGTGCGCCACCTTCTACCTGCTCGCGGGCTACTGATATAGCCTCATCGTATTTATTTTCACGAATCAAACGCGCAAATTTCTTAGAGCCAGTTACATTACAGCGCTCACCGATGTTAATAAAGTTTGATTCTTTGCTTATTCTCAACGGCTCAAGACCCGACAGTTTCTGTACCGGTTCGGATTCAGGTATCTCCCTAGGCTTATATTTTTGTGCTACTTCGGCAATAGCCCTGATATGGGCAGGTGTAGTGCCGCAACAGCCACCGATGATATTCATGAATCCGTTCTGTAGGAAATCCTCTACTATGTCGGCCATTTCTTCCGGCGACTGGTCGTATTCGCCCATTTCGTTGGGTAAGCCCGCATTGGGGTGGGCAGAAACCAGAAAAGGAGCTTCTTTGGCTAAAATCTGAACATAGGGGCGCATTAAGTCGGCACCCAAAGCGCAGTTTAATCCAATTGACAATAAATCGATATGAGACACAGAGGTCAGAAATGCTTCGGTGGTCTGGCCGGAAAGCGTTCTGCCAGAGGCATCAGTAATTGTGCCTGAAACCATTACCGGAATCCTCACTTCTTTTCTTGCCAAAGGGGCATTTGTGTTGTCCTGTTTTGGTATTGAATGGCTATTCAGTGGCCGGATGGTTCCCCTTCTTTTATCAGAATCGTATAAATCTATGGCAAACAATGCTGCCTTGGCATTGAGCGTGTCAAAGATGGTTTCAACCAGCAGCACATCGGCGCCGCCATCTACCAGACCTTGTATCTGCTCGTAATAGGCATCAACGAGTTCATCAAAGGTAATGGCACGGTAACCGGGGTCATTTACGTCAGGCGAGAGCGACAACGTACGGTTTGTTGGCCCGATAGAACCCGCTACAAAACGTGGCTTGCCGGGGTTACGAGCCGTAAATTCGTCTGCTACTTCACGGGCAATTCTTGCCGACTTATAATTCAGCTCATACACATAATCTACCATGTGGTAGTCGGCCATTGCAACTGAAGTGGCAGAAAAAGTATTCGTCTCTGCTATGTCTGCCCCTGCCTCAAAATACTTGGCATGGATTTCTTTGATAACGTCTGGTCTGGTGATAGAAAGCATATCATTGTTACCCTTCACCTCATGCGGAAAATCACGGAATTTCTCTCCGCGATAATCTTCATCGCCCAGTTTGTATTGTTGAATCAAAGAACCCATGGCTCCGTCAAGAACCAGAATTCTGCTTTTTAGAATTTCGCGAATGTCGGTCACTTTTAATGTCATTTAAGTTTAGTCATAAAACCTTAATTACCTTATGACTGAACAACATAATTTATCCTACAAAAATACTATTTAAAGATTGATTTTTTGAAAAAATTTAATAAAATAGATAAAATATCTAAACAGGGTATAATACTTACCAGAATTATTTTTAATTTTGATGTAATCATTTGCTTACAACGACAATTTATCTATGCAAAAACTGGATACCACTGACCGCGAAATTTTGAAGTACCTGCAAGAGAACGCTCACTTGACAACGAAGGAGCTGGCGTCTCGTTTGAATCTATCGCCAACGCCTGTTTATGAGCGAGTAAGGCGACTGGAAAACGATGGGGTTATCAAGAAATATGTTGCCGTGATAGACCGTGAAAAAATAGGCAAAGACCTGATGGTATTTTGTAATATCAGGTTAAAAGAACATGCACAGGAGGCAGGTAAAAAGTTTGTAGAGCAGATTGTAAAACTAAATGAGGTGATTGAATGCCACAATATTTCTGGCGAATATGATTTTATGATAAAAGTGGTGGTTGATGACATGCGCGAATACCAGAGCTTTTTGATGAACAAGCTGGCATCGCTAGAGAACATAGGCAGTACCCACAGCATTTTTGTAATGAGTGAAATTAAGAACGAAACGAAGTTTGAGGTTTAATAAAACTGGATTTTAGATAAAGGGAAATGATATTAACAAGCGTGCCACGGCCTTATTCATTAAAGAAAAGCCGTGGCACGCTTAGTGTGGCACGCTTAGTATTGAAATAAATCTGATTTATCTTTATTTCCTATAATCCAAAGCAGGTTTTCTGTCTCCTAATAAAGAAATATATTTAAAACCTTCGCCTCTGGCTTTTGCAAATTCCTCTTTGGCTTTTCTGATAATTTCAGGGCTTTCAAATAATTGAGTGGCCGTAAGCGCCATAGTTTTAGCGGCTATGGTCATCCCTTTCCGACCAATGCTCATGCCTCCTGCTGCTACGGCCTGCCAGCTATGAGCGGGTGTGCCGGGTACCCATGTTGCCACGCTCAGCCCGACGGTTGGTACTGTCCAGCTTACGTCGCCTACATCTGTTGAGCCACCAGAACCACCTTTTTCGTTAACAAGCGGCTTAATATCGGTTGCATCTTCATATTTCAGGCGGTCTGCGCCCAGGCTTTTGGCAAGTTGTTCAGCAAATTTCTTTTCTTCTGCGGTGTAACTAAGCCCCCCAATTTGGGTAAGGTTGTTTTGCATTACCTGTGCCAGCGTTTCATTATAAAGCAATTCGTAGGTACCGCCGGTTAATTCCCATTCTACACGGGTATCAGTACCTAAGGCTGCTCCCTTTGCGGCCTTTTCAATTCTTGACCACACGTCCATCACCAAATCTCGGCGAGGGTTACGGGCATAATAATAAACTTCGGCAAAGTCTGGCACTACGTTTGGGGCTTTGCCACCGTTGGTTATTACATAATGAATGCGTGAGTCTGACGGCACGTGTTCTCTGAGCATATTTACCATGTTGTTCATGGCTTCTACCCCGTCTAAAGCAGAGCGACCTTTCTCAGGCGCCATAGAGGCATGAGCAGAAACCCCATAGAACCTGAACTTACCAGACTTATTGGCTAAAGAATTTCCAAAACTAGCGGTATTGATTGAATTAGGGTGCCAGTGTATTACGGCATCTACATCATTAAACAAACCTTCGCGCACCATATAAACTTTGCCAGACCCACCCTCTTCGGCCGGGCAACCATAGAAGCGAATGGTGCCTTTTATGTGATTGGCTTTCATGTATTCTTTTACGGCAATTGCCGCAGCGGCTGATGCCGTACCAAATAAATGATGCCCACAGGCATGGCCGGCTGCACCTCCTGTTGATTTCTGGTCAGTAGTTGAGTCTTGTGAGAGCCCCGGCAAGGCATCGTATTCACCCAAAATACCAATTACGGGTTTTCCCTCACCAAAGGAGGCCACAAAAGCGGTTGGAATACCAGCCACTCCTTTCTGAATTGCAAAACCTTCTTTAGATAATGTTTCCTGTAAAAGAGCCGAACTTCTGGTTTCCTGATAGCCCACCTCAGCATAATTCCATATTTTTTTTGCAATAGAGCCATAATACATCTCCTTTTTGGCAATGTTATCAAGCATTTTGCTTTTACTTTCTTGCGCAAATACATCAATACACACTGGCAGCAAAGCAAAAATCAAGGTAAGGTTTTTCATGTTTATTGAATAAATTAATGTTAAGTGCAGGCTCTAAAGTTAAATTGAAATGAACAAAGTTTCAAAGAAATATAAAAAAGAATCAGCTTTTCAATGCAGGTTGTGAAAGAATCCGATATCTGCAAATCAAAGGTCTTTAAAACAGAAAAGCCGACTGCGCAGAAAACGCTAAGTCGGCTTCAATTTCCAATTCTATTCCGGTGGGTATAATTGCACAATTTTACTGAAGATTCATAAGCAGGCAATTAATTGCCCAGCGACTCATTCAATTCTTCTATTCCGTAAATTTCTTTTTTTACCAAATCCGGATGCGACGCAGAAATCAGATGTCCTGATTCAGGAATAAAAATAAACCTGGCATTTTTGCCTGCCAGCACTTTTTTGGCAAAAGAAAAATTTGACGTGTCCACAATCCAGTCTTTTCCTCCACACATTACAGTTACTTCTGACCGAATCTTGGCCCAATCACTCTTTAGTTTTTTTAGCTCTGCTACATGAGCATATTTTTCATCGGTGGCTGTATTCATTCTCTCTGGCAAGAACCATCTTACTAAAAACAACTTACCAAACTTTGAAAACCACCAGAATTTCTCGGTGTCAGGGTCAATAGCTGGCGAAAGCAAAATTACTTTTTTAACCAGTTGGGGATACAAGGCGGCCAGTTCTGCTGCTACCGGTGCCCCATAAGAGCGGCCGACAACTATTGCTTTTTTTCCGGAATGGTTACTTCTTAAGGCCAGACTAATGGCATTTGCCTGCTCAGCCAGTGAATAAACTCTCTTTTTGGGTTTTTTCTGTGACTTCCCGTATCCTGGTCTGTCTACTGAAATCAAATGGTAGTTATGCTGCAATGCGCTGTCGTCCAGCATATTCAGGTAGCCGTCCCATGAGCCCGGCGCGCCATGTATAAACAATACCGGTTGGGCGGTATCTGCTCCGAAGGTTACATAATGCAATTTCAGAGAATCGTTTTCAACCATGTGGAACAAAGGCTTTGAGAGCCTGTCTTGGTAGTGCTGTTTCAGTTCAGACTCTGTCATTATCCATCTGCTGAAACACGAACCAAGGGTAATGCTAAGGATGGCAAAAATCAGAAATCTCTGTGTTTTGCCATTCAGTTTTTTAATCAGGTTCACTTTAATGCTGCTATATTTACGTTTTCAAGGGTTATGGTAATAACGAAAATACCTTATTAATGGTTTATGAAGAGGCTGTAAAAGTAAATAATTTCATATCATTTTAATCCAAACTTTTTACCGGCCATTGCTTTTATAATTCCCTGAAACTCAAGATTTAACAAAAGCGAAGCTAACTTATTAACTGGTATCTGCGTTTGCCAGCTCAGGTTATCAATATGCATTTCGCCGTGGGTTCTGAGTGTGGCAATTACCTGACTTTCTTCTTGCGTAAACTGGCTCAGGTCTAATTCTGCCTCTTCAGGTTTCTTTTTACGTGTTCCTTTGGTTTCAGAGCCCCAGTTAAGGGCCTCAACAATGTCATTTGTTTCAGTAAAAATAATGGCTTTGTTGTCTTTTATGAGCTTGTGACAACCCGAAGCGTATTTATTGGCCAGGCTACCCGGCACAGCAAATACCTCGCGATTATAGTTATTGGCAAAATCTGCAGTAACTAAGGCACCGCCTTTATCAGCCGATTCAACCACGATAGTTACATCGCTAAGCCCGGCAATGATCCGATTTCTGGCAATAAAAAGGTTTCGGATAGGTTTCATTCCAAACGGATTCTCAGACAAGATTCCGCCACTCATCAACATCTGCTCGGCATATTTCTTATGTGCGGCCGGATACATGATGTCTAACCCGCTTGCCATTACGCCAATAGTAGGCAATTGGTTATCCAGAGCAGCTTTATGTGCTGCAATGTCTATCCCATAGGCAAGGCCACTTACCACACAAACCTGCAGAGGGCTTAATTGCTCAATTATTTCTTCAGTTACTTTTCTTCCGTATTCAGTGGCTTGTCTGGTACCTACAATGCCTATGGTGCGCAAAGTGTTCAGGTCGCCATTGCCTTTGAAATACAAAATAGCGGGGGCATCATATAGATTTTTAAGTCTGGGCGGGTAATCTTTATCTGTAGAAAAGTAGATTTTTACCTGAGTTTTTTCAGCTTCATTCAGTATGCTTTCTGCTTTTTTTAGGAGTGTATTTTCTTTTAGGCCCTCTACTATCTGCTTACCTACGCCCGGAATTTTCAGTAGTTTGTCTGTTTTTGATTTGAAAACATTTTCGGCCGACCCGAAGTGGCTTATCAATTGCCGGAACATGATGCTCCCGACGCCTTCAACCAGGGTTAATGCAACCTGATATAGTTTTTCCATTAGATTTTGTTAGTACAGCTATTTAGGTATTATATTGGGTTATCTTTTGAAAGCATACTGCGCCCAGACCGGGTAATGGTCTGAATACGGCTTATCTGAATAGGTTCTGAAATTTACGGTTTCAAAGTAATTTTCGTCAAAGAACTGATTATCTATTCTTAAAAAACCCGGGGGATAATGATACGTAAAACCAAAGCCGCGCCCCCTGGCCTCAAAAGCGTTGTTCAGGTATTTTCTGGTTCTACCGTAGGCATAGCCATAAGGCACCTCGTTGAAATCGCCGGCTATAATTACCGGATACGGGCTTGCTTTTATCCATCGTTCCAGTTCAATCATCTGGATGATTCTGTCCTTAAAACCATCACGTAATTGGTGATAAATGGTTTTGGCTTCTTTTTTAGCTCTTTCTTTATCTTCTCCGGCCTCCAGCACTTTCGTAACACGCACACCCATTGACCTCAACTGAACGTTCATTACCCTAATGGTATCGCGGCCTACAACGATATCGGCCGCCAGCAAACCGTTATGATTAATAGCCCAATGCTTTTCTTTTTTCTTGATGATTGGATACCTTGAAAAAATAGCCAGCCCTATGGCGCCTTGCCCCTGGTCGTTGCCGGGTGTTGAATGCACATAGGTGTAATGTTTATTTTTTTCCCTGAATCGCTTAATCAGGGCAAATTGCCATCTGCTGTCGAGATTGTATAATTCCTGCACACATTTAATGTCGGCGTCAATGTCTAAGGCTGTATTCATAATATTTACAGCACCTGATTTACCACTGCTGGGGTCAAAACGTTCGGTATCAGACCACATCAGGTTATAGGTAAGAACAGACAGTGTTTTTCTTTTATCTGCCTCTACGGGTTGGTGCCATACAAAGGTTCTTAAAATAAGCGGAAAACCAATTGCCAGAACAATAACTGAAATTAGTGCCCGTTTTGACCTTCTCAAGGCCCAGATTAAAATAAAAAAAATATTGAAAAACCAGGCAATCGGGAGCGATAATGTCATGAATCCCCCCAGCCAATGCTTAACACTTACCGAATAACTGAGCTGATATACCAGTAAGGTATACAGGGCAGTTATCATATTCAGCAAGAATAAGATTCGCTTTAATGAAAGTCTGAGGAATTCTGTCATTCTATTAAGATTTCAATTCAGATATAAGTATCTGAAATTGGTGTATCCCCGGTAGTTGCAGGTATTATGATTCCTAAAAATAGTGGCTTAAGTTGAAAACATAAAATGATGAAAAGAATTATATACTCAATTGTTTAAAAATATTGTACCTCGGCCCAACACCTTATAACTATTTATATAAAACACATAATTTTTCAAACATTTTTTAAAGCGGTGTTCTAATCAGGCACTAATTTTTGAAGACAGTTAATCGGGAGGCATCCTTAAATAATCTTATTAAATCTTTGTATTTTGCCAGTCTGTCGAAGAAAAGTACAAATCAGGTTAAATATATCCGTTTAATAATATTTACGGTGTGCTTCGTGCCTGAAAACACCGAACCCCGGCCATAAGGCAAGGGTCGGTTTGCTTTTTCATAATTATTGTAAGTGTATAAACATTGCGGGTAGGTTTCCGTAATATTTATGGTATTTATATCCGCCCGAAGGCAATCAATCATTTTCATCTAATTCAAAAATTTCTTCTACCGGCTTGCTGAAAACCCGCGCTATTTTCATAGCCAATATAGCGGAGGGTACGTATTTATTACTTTCAATGGCATTGATGGTTTGCCTGCTTACCTGAATGCGCTCGGCTAAATCGGCCTGGGTTATATTCAGGATAGCTCTTTCGATTCTGATTCTGTTTCTCATGCCTTTAATTGTTTTGAAGCCTCGAAAGAAGGCTTAATGAACAGAATATAATGAAACCTGATAATAAAAAACAGCAGTGGTGTGAACATGTTATAAACGATGACATTAAAAAAAGCACTGCCATGAATAAAAATAGTGGCCAGTATTAATAGCCCGAAATTAAGATAAATGGCCCATTGCAACGATTCCAGACGGATTTTTGAAACGTATTCGTCTTCAATCTTTACTCTGGAAAAAGCTACAAACAATAAACCAATGATGGTACCTACGGATGCTACCTCATCAGTAAGGTTCAATACAGATATTTCTTCATCCGTACTTACTTTGCTACTTCCAAACGTAAAAGTATCTGTGAAGTAGTAATGGAAAGGAAGTTTAACAGTGAGCCAGTCAAGCTCATAATTGCCTAGCATAATAAATAAACCCAATGCCAGAGATGGGATGGCTATAATCCAGCCGATTAATTTGTAATGATGCGGAAATAAAAACCTTGCTTCCATAATTTTGTAGTGTTTTAATAAATGTTAAGTTTAACGAACCAAATGTAAAGTATAATTTACATTTAGACAAATATATTTAACATTATTTTAAAAAATTTACTCGCCTAGAACCTATATGATTTTAATCAGGTTTTTAAAATGAGTACTTCATTAGTTTTGCAAAAAAAATGGGAGATGAACGATATTCAGAACAGAGCAGATATTGAGAATCTGGTTAAAAGTTTCTACAATAAAGTGCATAAAGATGCAGACCTTGCCCCGGTTTTTGAAATGCCAGAAAATGAATGGGACAGACATTTAACAAGAGTGGTAAATTTTTGGGAGAACTGGTTGTTTCAGACAGGCAGCTATGACGGCGGTATGATGTGGGTACACATGGAGGCTCACAAAAAACATGGCCTAACCACCGAGCGGTTCGAAAAATGGCTTGCTTTGTGGTTTATTTCAACTGACA
This sequence comes from Emticicia sp. 21SJ11W-3, assembly GCF_024138715.1. Classification (GTDB taxonomy): domain Bacteria; phylum Bacteroidota; class Bacteroidia; order Cytophagales; family Spirosomataceae; genus Emticicia; species Emticicia fluvialis. The sequence goes on along the minus strand of NZ_CP092074.1, from coordinate 2,044,641 downwards.
CCCTGTTTGCCGGGCCGCGAGCTGAATTTGTAAAAAAGAAAGCGCTTGAAATAGGCCATATAATGAACGCAAAAATGGGTGGCGCTATCTAGCCACCACCCATTTTTAGCAAACTAATATTATCAGATTTCTACCATTAGTTTAATCATATCTTCCAGATACTTTCTTGCTTTTCTGTCGGCGCCGTCGGCATAACGGTTAATAATAAATGTAAAAGCCATCAGTTCGCCGTTAGAAGCGGTATAATAACCAGAAAAAGCCCTGGTATTGGCTATTGAACCACTTTTAGCCCGTACATTCCCGGCTGCTTTTGAGCCTTTCGCCAACCCCTGAACCGTGCCGTTAACGCCCACGGTCGGAATCCCGGCATAAAAATCTTTGAACGCGCCATCGGTACTCATGGTAAACAAAATATCTGTCAGGTTATTGGCTGTCAAAACACCTGATGGAGACAACCCGCTGCCATCGCGCATCATAAATCCCTGCAAATCAACGCCTCTTTGCGCCCAAAGTTTTTTAACGGCTTTCACGCTTCCATCAAAACCGGCGTCTTTGTTAAGTGCATATCCTACAGTTTTTAAAAAGGCATCGGCATACAGATTTATACTCTGAAAATTGCAATGCTGTGCCAGAATAGACAAACCAAGCGACTCATAAGTAAAAATCGGGCTTCTGGGCTTATCAGAAGGTCTGAACCTCGTTTTATACTGCTGCCAGCTTAAGGCCATGTTGCTTACCTGCCCTTGGAGTTCCTGAAATTTTAAGTACACATGATGAGCCAGCAAATAAGCGGGGTCTGGCAAAGAACCTTTCACTACAAAACTGGCAGGGCCCATAGGTACGGTACCTTCTGCTACAATAGTATTACTGAGTGGTGTGTTATATACCATTACATTATCGCCAGAGCCACGCTCGCCGGTGGTTACTTTGCTGATAAGCGTGATATCAGGAACTGCCGGAGAAATTCTGGTTATTGGCGCTTCTGAGTTCAGGCTTCTGGACGGTTTGAAATAAATCTCATATAAATTTTCGTTCACATTCAGGCCACTTACACCTGCACCGTAATAATTACCTATATCACCCCAGACCCATGAGTCTGCCAGCGTATTTTCCGGAAAAACACTGCCGTCGCCCAGTATATAGCCCTCAATTCGTTTAATACCAAAATCTTTGATTTGCCTGGCAAATAAACTGACCAGCTGTTGAAAATCAGGCCCTACTCTAGATGAACCCAGGGAGGGGTCGCCGGTGCCTCTTATGTAAACATTTCCTTTCAGCACACTATCGGCCAGCGTACCGTCGTATTCAATAAAGGTCTTGAATTTATAGTCAGGCCCCAGTACCGACAACGCTGTGGCTGTTGAAACAAGTTTGAGCGTTGAGGCTGAGTTAACCGATTTGCCGGCATTGTATTGAATTTTATACAGGCCGCTTTGAGTAGAGCGGATAGAAGCCGCTACCGTGCCAGTACTGATTTCGCGGTCGTTCTGAATAGTATCTAATAGTTGCTGAAACTTTTCGAGAGGTGAACCAAGTTGTAATAGAATAAACAAAAATAGCTTCATTGAAACACTGTAAGTTTTTGGGCAAGGCAATTGATAACAACGAATTTAAAAAGAATGCTTAGCAAAAAAAAGATTTCTTTCCTTATTTTTGTGTCCGGATATGAAGCAAAAACCAGTTTGTTTGATATTCTGTAATATTTGATAACATTTTCGTATGAAAATAACTTTTTGGGGAGCGGCAAAGCAGGTTACAGGTAGTATGACCCTGCTTGAATTTGATGATGAATACAGAGTTCTGATTGATTGTGGTACTGATTTAGAAAGAGAAAATAACCCCGAAAAAACAAGGTATGAATACGGAATTTTCCCGTTTGACCCTTCGCTTATCAATTTAGTTATTCTTACTCACGCCCATATCGACCACTCAGGTCAGATTCCTAATCTATACAGAGAAGGCTTTGAAGGCCAGGTGCTTTGTACAAAAGCAACCATGGATTTAAGCGAATTACTGCTGCTGGATTCGGCGTCACTGAATCAGCGAAAGTTCAAGATGATTCACGACAGCAAAAAGAGGTCTAAAAAGAAAAAAGATATAGATTCGCGTGAGTTGTATCTTGACAGGCAGGTAAAAGAAGCCATTGAGAATTTTGTACCTATTGCCTTCGACCAACGCTTTAAGTTTAAAGATAACGGTTACCTTACTTTTATACCGGCTGGCCATTTATTGGGCGCAGCACACGTTTATATTGAATTCTGGGAAGACGGCCGGAAAAAAACTTTAGGGTTTTCGGGCGATATTGGCAGAAAAAATTATCCATTGCTGGTTGACCCTCAGCCACTTCCGCCAGTTGATTACCTGATAACTGAGACCACCTACGGCGACAGGCTTCATATTGACCAGGGCGAAGCTGAAGTGCTACTGGCTGATATTATTCAGAAAGCCTGCATAGATGTACCCGGGCGTTTGATTATCCCGTCATTTAGCGTGGGGCGTACCCAGGCCATGCTTTACACTTTAAATAAACTATACACCGAAAAAGGCTTTACACCTATTAAAGTTTTTACCGACAGCCCATTGGCCAAGGCCAGCTCGAGGGTGTATGAAAGGAGCGCTAAACTGCTGAACAAACCGGCCAGGGCTTTCCTTGAAGAAAATGAGTCTTTGTTTGATTTTGAGAATCTGATATATTTGGAGTCGAATCAGGCCAGTAAGGCGGTTTCTAACCATGCCGAACCATGTATTATAATATCGGCATCAGGCATGGTACAGGGTGGCAGAATTGAGCATCATATTGAAGCCAACATTAGTAATCCTTATGCCACAATTCTGATGGTGGGCTATGCCAGCGAAGGCACGCTTGGCTGGAAATTACTGAACGGCGAACGGAAAGAACTCAGCATCAGAGGCCAGAAACTTCCGGTTAACGCAACCATTATGAGAATAGATGTTTTTAGCGGGCATGGAGATTTCAAAGATTTGACTAATTTCGTAACCTCGCAGGATGCCGGCCATCTAAAAAAGGTGTTTCTGGTACACGGCGAACACCAAACCATGAATAACTTTAAAATTACACTTGAACAATCAGGGTATACACAAGTTGAAATACCCGACAAAGGACAAACTTTTGAAATTTAATAAAACCCCATAGAGGTTAATCATTTATGAGAACTCTTCTTGATTTTGAAAAACCAATTGCTGAGCTTGAAGCCAAGCTTGAAGATATGAAACGTCTGGCAGATGAAAATAATGTGGATGTAAGCGAAGCCGTAAGAAGCCTGACAGATAATATTCTGAATTTGAAAAAAGAAACTTTTTCAAATCTTACTCGCTGGCAAAGGGTACAGTTATCACGCCACCCGGACAGACCCTATACTTTAGATTATATAGAAAAAATATGCCAGGAATTTCATGAACTACACGGCGACCGAACAGTGAGGGATGATCCGGCTATTGTAGGTGGTTTTGCCAATATAGACGGAAAAACCATTATGCTGATAGGCCAGCAGAAAGGGCGCAAAACCAAAGAAAGACAATACCGTAATTTTGGTATGCCTAACCCTGAAGGCTACAGAAAAGCATTAAGGCTGATGAAACTGGCTGAGAAATTCAATAAACCAATCGTTACTCTGATTGACACCCCAGGGGCTTTCCCTGGCCTTGAAGCAGAAGAACGCGGACAAGCAGAGGCCATTGCGCGTAACCTGCGCGAAATGTGTGTTTTGAAAGTACCTGTTATTTGCATTATTATCGGCGAAGGTGCATCCGGAGGAGCCTTGGGTATTGCTATTGGCGATAAAGTAATGATGTTGGAAAACTCTTGGTATTCTGTTATATCTCCTGAAAACTGCTCTACCATATTATGGCGCAGCTGGGACTACAAGGAACAAGCCGCCGAAGCCTTGAAACCTACCGCCACCGATATGCTTGAAAACAAGTTGATTGATGGTATTATTGAAGAGCCGCTGGGCGGTGCACATCTGGACTGGGAAGATATGTCGCATCGCTTGAAAAGCCGTATTCTTTCTGAAATTGAGCTCCTTGAAAAACAAACTCCTCAACAAAGAATTGATGCCCGCATAGATAAGTTCTGTGCCATGGGTTATTTTGAGGAGGCGTAAAAATACATTTATTTACGATAAAGCGGGTAATGGCTGTGGCTGTTATCCGCTTTATGCATTTAATTATTCAGTCGAAAATGACAGGCAAAAAATTATTTAATTTTTTTGTTATCGTTTCCAACCCCAACCCATCTTTAATAGTCAATACAGCAAAACAAAACTGTAAAATGATAAAAAACTTCCTTTTCTCGCTCGCTGTCACTTTAGCCCTCATTAGCTGTGAACAAAGAGAATGCTGCATCAATATTGATGCCTTTGCAGATATTTCGGTTATTGAGAAATCTACCGGTAAAGACCTGCTGAACCAGAGTGAACCTAACCATATTGATATAAATAAGGTAATGCTTGAGTTCTCTACTGCTCCCAAACAAAAACAGAGTATCTCATCCATATCAATAAGCAAACCTTTGTTCTTTCAAAATAATGGTAAGTCTACTCTAAGAATTTTCCCTACAACATTCGAGCCGCTCGGAGCAGAACATACTGTAACCATTTACTGGACAGATACTAATACTGACAAACTTAAGTTTGAACTAAAACATGAAAAACAAAATACATATACCGACAAAATATTTCTAAACGATACCCAGGTATGGGATAGAAACAAAGGTTACAAGACTATAACTATCGAGAAATAAGGATTTGTGGTCAACCTTTGATTTTTTTTAATTCCGAACATTCAGCTTACAAAATATTTCAGAAGTGTCAGACGTTTAAGAACAGTTTGACACTTTTTTTATTGCCCCAATTCTACTATCCATCTTTATGAAATTTAAAGCCGTTATTTTTGACTTCGGTAACGTAATCATTAACATCGACGTACCCCGCACTTTTCAGGCATTTTCAAAACTCACCGGAAAAAAACAGGCTGTAATTGAAAAACTGGTGGCCGAGAATCAGTTATTCAGGCGCTACGAAACCGGGCAGTTTACTGATATTGAGTTCAGAGAAATTGTCCGGCAAACAGTTGGGTTTCCATTAAGCGACCAAGAAGTAGATACCGCCTGGAACTCCTTACTGCTTGATATCCCTGAAGATCGTATTCAATTGCTTGCCGAAATCAGAAAAAAATACCCTGTTTATTTACTTAGTAATACCAACAATATACACATTGAGGCTTCAAACAACTATCTGAAAAAGACGTTTGGTGTATGCCATCTGAACGAGCTGTTCGACCAGCTTTTTTTATCCTACGAAATAGGCATGTGGAAACCCGATGCAGATATTTATTATCACGTGCTTAAAACCATCAATCTGAAACCCAATGAGGTACTTTTCTTTGATGACAACGCCCACAATATCCAATCAGCCAGGGCTTTGGGTATGAACACAATATTGGTTGAACCCCCAACTTCAATCATAGAATATTGTAAAACGATTTTTTAAGTCGTTTCTTTGTGTTTCAATAATTATCTCTAATGAAGCAAAACCGAACATTACTCATACAACTTGCGCTATTTATTGTCACAATTATTACCACTACACTAACAGGTGCCGAATGGATTTTTGGAAATTCATTTTTTTTTAGTTCCAAACCAATGGGTTGGGAAGAGTTCCTGACAGGCTTTCAATATTCTATACCATTTCTTGGTGTTCTGACAGTACATGAGTTCGGGCATTATTTTGTTGCCAAAAAACACAAAACTGATGTTACCCTACCCTATTACATACCATTGTGGCTTGGCGGGTTAAGTTCTACATTTGGCACTATGGGTGCATTTATTCGTATAAAAGAACGTATCAACTCAAGGGTTAAGTACTTTGATATAGGCATTGCCGGTCCGCTGGCGGGTTTTGTGGCCGCACTGGTTGTACTTTGGTACGGATTTAGTCATTTACCAAGTCTCGACTACGTATTTGAGTTATTCCCTGTTCTGAAACAATATGGCATGGAATACGGCCATTTTCTGGAAACCAGCCCCGACTATTTCTCAGTTAAACTCGGCGATAGCCTGTTATTCAGTTTTTTTGAGAATTACGTAGCCGTAGGAGATTTGCCTCACCCTTATCTTTATACCAATTATCCAATCATATTTGCCGGCTATTTATCATTATTTTTTACTGCGCTTAATCTTTTCCCGATAGGCCAGTTAGACGGCGGCCATATATTATACGGGCTCATTGGCGACAAAGCCTTTAATATTGTTTCACCAATATTATTCACCGGTTTTGTGTTTTATGCCGGTTTAGGTACTTTCAATGCGCATGAGTTTCAGACGGTAGACTCTGAGGCTTTTCTTGATTTACTATGGAAATTTGTGCTTTATATCGTTTTTAATTACTTGTGTTTTTCAAGAATTTCTGAAAAACTGGTAACAAATTGGCTCATAACCCTAAGCGTTATTGCGATTCAGTTAATTATCACTTATTTTTACCCCACGGTTGAAGGGTACTCGGGTTTTCTGGCTTTTGGTTTAATGATTGGCCGTTTTCTGGGAATCTATCACCCCCGAACCTATGATAACCAGCCACTGACACCCGGAAGGAAGATTCTTGGTTGGATTGCCCTGTTGATTTTTATTTTGTGCTTTACACCAAAGCCTTTTACTATAATACAAAATGTTTAGTTGGCTGTCAAAATCTGTTTTCAGGTTAGCAGGCTGGAAAACCGTACATAACCTACCCGATGACCTGAAAAAGGGGATTTTTGCAGTTGCTCCACATGCCACCTGGCTCGACTTCCTGATTGGCGTTGGCGCCAGGGCAGACCTTGGCATATCAATAGGCTATCTGGGTAAGGCCGAGCTGTTCCGCCCTCCTCACGGGTGGTTATTTAAAGCCCTGGGCGGTACGCCTGTAGTGCGTACCAGAAGTACAAATTTTGTGCAGCAGGTAGCGGCAACGTTTAATCAGCATGCCAGTTTGCTGGTAGCCATTGCCCCCGAAGGCACAAGAAAAAACGTAAAAAAGCTTAAAACCGGGTTTTACTATATGGCGCATACCGCAGGAGTGCCCATCATTATGGTAGGTTTTGACTACCCCCGAAAAACTGTTTTTTTAGAAAAACCATTTTACACCAGCGGCGATTTTGAGGCCGATATGAAAGCCTTTTTCGTGCCTTTTTTTAAGCAGATTGAAGGAGAAAAAAAAGACTGGATAGATAATTACGAAAAAGGCATTTTTAATTAAATATACTAGAGGATTAGCAGCGAATAATGAAAAAGCAAACAAAAGCAATACGGATACAGACCAAGCGCTCGCAATACAGAGAGCACTCTACACCTTTGTTTCTGACCAGTAGTTTCTGTTTTGAAGACGCCGAGCAAGGCAAAGCTCTTTTTGACGAAACCCTTGAAGGCAATATTTACTCACGTTTTTCGAACCCTTCGGTTCAGGAGTTTGTAGATAAAGTTTGTATGCTCGAAAACTGTGAAGACGGCATTGCTACAGCAACAGGTATGGCCGCTGTCTTTGCCGGATTCGCCGCACACCTTAAATCGGGCGACCACGTGGTTTCTTCAAGAGCGCTTTTTGGGTCGGCGCACCAGATTCTTACGCAGATACTCTCTAAATGGGGCGTTACTTATACTTACCTTGATGCCACAGCCTCTGAGGCTGAGTGGGAAGCAGCCGTGCAACCCAATACCAGAATGATTTATCTGGAAACCCCTTCAAACCCGGGTCTTGAACTGGTTGACATGGCCATGATTGGGCAAATAGCGCAACGGCATAACCTGATTTACTATGTAGATAACTGCTTTGCTACCCCGATTATCCATAATCCGGCCGATTACGGTGCTAATCTGATTGTACACTCTGCTACCAAATTTATGGACGGCCAGGGGCGTGTATTGGGTGGAGTTATAACCGGCACCAAAGAAACCATCGCACCTGTTCGTTTTTTCTGCCGCCACACGGGGCCGTCAATGTCGCCTTTTAATGCTTGGATATTATCAAAAAGTCTTGAAACACTTGAGATACGCATGGAAAGACATTGCCAGAATGCCTTGAAACTGGCTAAAGCGCTTGAGAAAATGACGGGTATAATCAATGTAAAATATCCTCATCTGCCGTCGCATCCGCAGTATGCGCTGGCAAAAAAACAAATGAAAGCCGGAGGCTCAATGGTTACATTTGAGCTGGAAGGAGGCTTTGAACGTGTAAACCGATTTACACAGGCTTTAAAGATAGTTTCTTTATCTTCGAATCTGGGTGATGCCCGAACCATCATTACCAACCCGAATACCACCACTCATAGTAAACTACCCAAGGCAGATAAAGAAGTACTGGGTATCACAGAAGGATTGATAAGGGTTTCGGTTGGCCTGGAAGATATATCAGACTTAATTGCAGATTTTAAACAGGCAGCTAAAAAGAGTATGCAATGAGGAAGCTGAGTGTCGAACAAGAATATATAGCCGAAATAGTAAAAGCAGAAAACATTCAGGCATTTACTATTTTCAGCCAACTTACCGACAAACTGATTTATGAAAATAAACAATCAAAAGACAGTATTCAATTGCTTAACTCTCAGTTAAAAGATTTGCATAAAATAATCAGGCAGAAGGACGAGGAGATAAAAAAACTAAAATTAAAGCAACGGAATCAAGAATTTATTGAAAAAAATAAAGAAATTAAAAAAGAAAGTGTTAAAATTGTAGCAAATAAAGTACGACAGTCTGAAGAAAAAGCACAATTGAAGAAAACAATAGAAGATTTAATAAGAGAGATTGATGTGTGCGTTGAGTTGTTGAACGAGGATTAGAATATATAACAGGCCCTGAGAAAAGGCAAACAATGGCAGATAATGAAAAAATAGAAATCAACCTGACAGTGCTTCGGAGGGTTGTTACGCTTAAGGTTCAGCCGGAGTTAGAGCCTTATTTTCGCGAAGCCAATGCCCTTGTCAATCAACGCCTGAGTTTTTATATTAATAATAATAAAGATGCTGTGATGGATTTCCTTGATTTCCTGATTATCATAGCCATTGAGGGGATAGTTGAAAACCAAAAAAACCAGGATAAATATCTTTTATTACAAGAAGAACTGGATAAACGGCTGGAAGAACTCAGCAATCGCCTTTCATTAAACTAAAAATTCTTCATTTCTTCAAACGCGCTTTCCTGCTAGCCTGTCATCAAATCATTTTTGTTGCGTTTTTATCAAATCCCGCAGTAGCCGGGTGTAAAAACCTTATTTGCAAAAATGGTTTTTGTAACATTCATAATTTTTAAACATATAATTTGATGTCAGAAATCATCACTATGCTCTTCTCAGACCTGTTAGCTTTGGTAATAGGTTTCTTTGTAGGCAGGGCATTTATTAAAAAAACATTCCAAAGCAAAGAGGCAGATGCCGAAATACGTGCCAATGAAGTACTAAAAAATGCCCAGCAAACAGCCGAAAACATTAAAAGAGACAAAATTCTGGAAGCCAAAGAACACTTCCTGAAATTAAAGTCGGAGTTTGACGAAGAGGCCAACAAACGCAAGAACATCATTATTCAGAATGAGCAGAAAGTAAAGCAAATGCAACAGCAGGCTGCTCAGATGCTAGAGCAAAACAAACGCAGAGAAAACGAACTGGATACACTGCAGCACAAACTGAATGAACAGATTGAAGCTGCCAACAAGCGTAAGGAAGAGGCTGATAGAATGTTGAACCAACAGGTTGAACAATTAGAAAAAATAGCTAACCTGACAGCAGACCAGGCCAAACAACAATTGATTGATGCCCTGAAGGGTGAGGCTGAAACCAAGGCGTCGTCTTACATCAAACAAACCATTGAAGAGGCTAAACTGGCTGCCACTAAGGAATCGAAAAAGATAATTATTGAAACCATACAACGTACAGCCTCTGAACAGGCCATTGAAAACTGTGTGTCGGTATTCAATATTGAAAGCGACGAGGTAAAAGGTAAAATTATTGGTAGAGAAGGCCGTAATATCCGTGCCCTGGAAGCGGCCACGGGTGTTGAGGTAATTGTTGATGATACCCCGGAAGCCATTGTGATTTCAAGTTTCGATCCTGTACGTCGTGAAATTGCTCGTTTGTCGCTACACCGTCTTGTGCAGGATGGCCGTATCCACCCAGCCCGTATTGAAGAGGTAGTAGGTAAAACTAAAAAAGACATCGAAAACGAAATCGTTGAAATTGGTGAGCGTACCGTAATTGATTTAGGAATACACGGGCTGCATCCTGAACTTATCAGAATGATCGGCCGTATGCGTTTCCGTTCATCTTACGGGCAAAATTTACTGCAACACTCGCGAGAGGTAGCCAAAATGTGTGCTACCATGGCCGCTGAGCTGGGCTTAAACGCCAAACTTGCCAAGCGTGCCGGTCTTTTGCACGACATAGGCAAAGTATGGCACGAAGAGCAGGAACTACCACACGCCTTGTTGGGTATGGAGCTTGCCAAAAAATATAAAGAACACCCTGAGGTAATAAACGCCATTGGTGCCCACCACGACGAAATTGAGATGACCTCAATGATTTCACCAATTGTTCAGGTTTGTGATGCCATCTCTGGTTCTCGCCCTGGTGCAAGACGCGAGATGATGGAATCTTACGTACAACGTTTGCGCGACCTGGAAGACCTGGCGCTATCTTTTAGTGGTGTTGAAAAATGCTACGCCATTCAGGCAGGCCGCGAACTACGTGTGATAGTTGACTCTGAAAACGTAACCGACGAAATAGCCAGCAAACTATCGTTTGATATTTCGCAACGCATTGAAAAAGAAATGCAGTATCCGGGCCAGATAAAGGTAACGGTAATACGAGAGATGCGAAGCGTGGCTTATGCAAAATAATTTTTATCAGTAACAAAAAAGGCGTTGGAATCAACGCCTTTTTTGTTGGTAGCCTATTTGCAAAAACAAGTTCCGGAATATGAATCATAACCAGGATACAATTGTTAAAAAACAAAAAGCATAATTCTGTAAATCATGTCTATCACAAAAGAAGCAGAACTGGAAGGAATGAAAAATGTGAGCGAGGCAGTAGCCATTACGCTTAGAGAAATGCGTAATTTTGCCAAACCCGGCATGACAACCAAACAACTAGATGATTATGGTGCTGGAATATTAGCAAAATTAGGTGCCAAATCTGCGCCTTTGCTTACCTACAGTTTTCCGGGTACTACCTGCATTAGTGTTAATAATGAGGTGGCACATGGTATCCCTTCAGAGAAAAAAATATTACAAGAAGGAGATTTAATCAATATAGATGTATCTGCTGAACTGGATGGGTATTGGTCTGATAACGGTGGTTCTTTTGTTTTGGGCGCCGACACCCACCATCATACACAACTGGTGGAGGCATCAAAAAGTATCTTAAAAAAAGCCATCAGCCAGATTAAAGGTGGAGTAAAAATTGCTGATATTGGTAAGCTCATAGAAACTGAAGCTAAAAAGGCTGGCTTTAAAGTTATCAGAAATCTGACAGGCCACGGTGTAGGCAAAAGCCTGCATGAAGAGCCCCACGAAATTGCCAATTATTACGACCGCTACAACACTCAGAGATTCAGAAAAAACTCGGTTGTAGCAGTAGAAACCTTTATTTCCACCCACTCTACAATGGCAGATACCCAAGCCGATGGATGGACCCTCCTGGGCAACAAAGGCGGCTACGTGGCACAGCACGAACATACAATTGTGGTAACAGCAGACAAACCGGTAATTCTGACAGAAATGAACGGTATTTGGGAGTGATTTTATTGAGCGACTTAGTTAGTTAGTAGTAATGTATTCTATTTACTATTGAAAATGCAAATCATCGGATCAGTTTAATATTAATCCATAAAAGAACTAATCTATACCACCGAATATGTAGATGAAAATAATTATGTCAAACCTGAAAAAACACTAAACCACTCATTCACTAAATCACTCATTCACAAATCACTCAATCACAAATCACTCAATCACTCATTCACTCAATCACTAAATTATAATAAAATGGAATACAGACAACTAGGGGCATCTGGCTTGCAGGTATCGGTATTAAGTTTTGGTACTGCCACATTTGGCGGTGGAACCGAGTTTTTTAAAGCCTGGGGAAGCACACAGGCAGAAGAAGCAACCAGACTGGTAGATTTGTGTCTGGAAGCAGGTATTAATCTTTTTGATACTGCCGACATCTACTCGCAAGGGCTATCAGAAGAGATTCTGGGTAAAGCCATTGAAGGCAAAAGAGACAAACTACTCATTTCTACAAAGGCAACATTTACTTTTGGTGAGGGGCCAAACAACCAGGGCTCAGGCCGTTTTCATTTATTGAAACAAGTTGAAGGCAGTCTGAAACGCCTAAAAACAGATTACATTGATGTTTTCCACATGCACGGTTTTGATGGTAATACACCCGTAGAAGAAACCTTGAGAACCCTTGATGACCTGATACAAAGCGGCAAAATAAGATATATTGCGGCTTCTAATTTTTCTGGCTGGCATTTAATGAAATCGCTTGCGGTTTCTGAAAAATACGGGTGGAACCGCTACGTGGCTCATCAGGTATATTATTCACTGGCCAACAGAGATTATGAGTGGGAACTAATGCCATTAGGCATAGACCAGAAAATTGGCGCTATTGTTTGGTCGCCGTTGGCGGCAGGTTTGTTAGGTGGGCGCTATAAAAGGAACCAACCCAAACCGGCCGATGCACGCGTGGCACAAGGTGGCAGCCCAATTCCATCGGTAGTAGTGAATGATGAGCTATTGTATAATGTAGTAGACGTACTAGAAGAAATAGCCGCAGAAACAGAAAAAACAGTGGCTCAGGTAGCTATTAACTGGGTCTTACAAAGGCCAACGGTGTCGAGCATAATTGTTGGGGCACGCAATGAAGAGCAACTTAAACAAAACTTTGGCGCAATTGGTTGGAACCTGACCACCGAGCAGCTTCAAAGGCTTGATAAAGCCAGCGAAATTGCGCCTGTTTATCCTTATTGGCACCAACGCCAGAATCTGACCCTGAACCCGCCACCAAAATTTTATTAAACAAAGCAGGTAAACGTTTTTTTACAATTACAGAACCTCTTAGTTGCTGACCTTTGTGTAAACTTTAAAACAACAATAAAATGTTTACACTAGGTCAGATAAAAAAAGCGCAGGCCAAAGTAAAAAGTGGGGCCGATTTCCCAATGTATATTAAAGAAATAGCAGGTCTTGGTGTTTTGTATTACACCGTTTACATAATTGATGGTCATACCGATTTTGTAGGTGCAGATGCCATTACAGCCATATCTGAGCCAAAATATGAAGCGCTGGCAATTGCTGACGAAAGTAATGTAGAATTGTTTAATGCCTATCTGAAAGCGCATCAAAAAGGTGAAAGCGACTATTTTACTTTTTGCAGGCACGCGGCTGAAACCGGCATAGAAAAATGGGCGGTAGATGTAATAAACCTTACTTGTACTTACTTTGATAAAAAGGGTAATGAATTAATAATAGAAGCCATACCTGAAGTTTAACCGGTATAAAAGAAACGAGGCAATCTGAAAAGACTGCCTCGTTTTATTTTGGTTTACACTTAAACTTTTAAAGTGTACGTTTTACCTCTTTAATTTCGAAACTCTCGATGGTGTCTCCTACTTCAATATCATTGAAGCCTTTCACGCTCAAACCACACTCAAAATTGGTTTTCACTTCGTTTACATCATCTTTGAAACGTTTCAACTGAGATATTTCACCTTCGTGAATAACAATACCCTCGCGGATAACCCGTACTTTGTTGTTCCGTTTAATGCTACCATCTGTAACATAACAACCGGCAATAGTACCAACTTTGCTAATCTTGAAGATTTCTCTTACCTCAACCGAACCAACAATGGTTTCTTCTTCCTTAGGTGCAAGCAAGCCCTCCATTGCATCTTTAATTTCGTTGATGGCATCATAAATGATAGAATATAGTCTGATTTCTATTTCTTCCTGATCAGCTATTTTTCTGGCATTATTTGACGGACGCACCTGGAAACCAATGATAATGGCGTCAGCAGTAGAAGCAAGGTTTACATCTGATTCAGAAATCTGCCCTACCCCTTTATGGATAATACTAACCTGTACCTCTTCTGTTGATAGTTTCAAAAGTGAGTCTGACAAGGCTTCTACTGAACCATCCACGTCACCTTTTACAATTACGTTCAACTGATGGAAAGCACCGATTGCCTTACGACGACCAATCTCTTCAAGCGTAATGTGTTTTCTTGCTCTTAAACTTTGCTCACGGATAATCTGCTCACGCTTGTTGGCAATTTCGCGCGCCTCGCGTTCAGACTCCATCACATTAAACTTATCACCGGCTTGTGGCGCACCAGGTAAGCCTAAAATCTGCACAGGAGTTGATGGCCCGGCCTCTTTTATTTTAACACCCAGGTCGTCAACCATTGCTCTTACACGGCCAAAATATTGGCCTGCCAGAATAATGTCGCCCACTTTAAGTTTACCGTTCTGCACAAGTATGGTGGCCACATAACCACGTCCTTTATCCAGCGAAGCCTCAATTACTGTACCAATAGCTGATCTTTCCTGATTCGCTTTCAGTTCAAGCAACTCGGCTTCAAGCAATACCTTATCTAGCAGGTCGCTGATACCTGTTCCTTGTTTGGCAGATACTTCCTGCTCCTGATACTTACCACCCCAGCTTTCAACCAGAATATTCTCTTTGGCAAGGTCTTCTCTGATTTTAGCAGGGTTTGCACCAGGTTTGTCAATTTTATTGATAGCAAAAACAATAGGTACACCTGCATTTTGTGCGTGGTTAATAGCCTCACGTGTTTGTGGCATCACGCTGTCGTCAGCGGCAACTACCACAATTACAACGTCGGTAACTTTGGCACCACGGGCACGCATGGCCGTAAAGGCCTCGTGACCCGGCGTATCAAGAAACGTAATCTTCTTGCCTTTATTCGGGCCGTCTTTCATTTCTACTGAATAGGCACCAATGTGCTGGGTAATACCCCCGGCTTCGCCGGCTGCCACACGTGCACGACGGATATAATCAAGTAACGAAGTTTTACCGTGGTCAACGTGACCCATAATGGTAACAATCGGTGCCCGAGGGTCTATATCTTGCAGGTTCGCGTCTTTATCAATTACGTCAGACTGCACCTCTTCTTCGGCTGAAATAAACTGAACGTCGAAGTCAAAATCCAAAGCAAGCATTTGAATTGCCTCTGCATCCAGACGTTGATTAATGGATACAAACATACCCATTTTCATGGCTGCAGAAATAACCTCTGTAATAGACACATCCATCATAGAAGCCAGCTCTGAAGCCGATATAAATTCAGTTACTTTCAGGATGTTGCTGTCTTCTTGCTCTTGTGCAATACGTTGCTCTTCCTGTTCAGCACGCATCTTCCGCTTATCCTTACGGTATTTTGCTCCAAAGTCAGGGCCTTTGGTTTGCATCCGAGCCATCGTTTGCTTGATTTGCTCTTTTACCTCGGTTTGAGACACCTCTTCCCTGCGTTCTTTTTTCTTCTTAGGGTCAGTACCTTTTTTGGCAGCAGCAGCAGCGCCAGCAGCAACCGGTGCACCCGGCACTTTAGGTCTGGCAGCAGAATCTGCACTATCAACTTTTTCTGCCCTCTTCACGCGTTTACGTTTACGTTTGCGTTTGGCATCGCGGTCTTCAGCCGAACCCGGGGTAGATTTTTTCTCAACAGGTAATTCAATTTTGCCTAAAACTTTCAGCCCCTGAAGTTTTTCTCCTCTTGCCTGAATTAACTCTGGCTCAACCTCCTCTTCCTTAGGTGCTGGAGCAGCAGCAGGCTTCTTGTTAAGCGGCTGGCCTTGTTGCGGTCTTTGTTCAGCGGCAGGCCTGTTTTGTTGGTAACCGCCCTGACCAGACTGCTGAGGCCTTGGCCCACGATTCTGGTCTCTGTTCCCCTGGCCTTGTCGATCCTGACCGGGTCGATCCTGACCGGGTCTGTCCTGACCGGGTCGTTCCTGACCGGGTCTGTTTTGGTTCCAGTTTCCTGGTCTGTCCTGACCTGAACGGTCCTGAGCAGGTCTGTCCTGACCGGGTCGTTCTTGACCGGGTCTGTCCTGATTAGGACGCCCATGAGTGTTATCTCTATCCTGAGGGTTATTACGGCCTTGAGGATATTCTCTTTTGGGCTGATTATCTTTGTTCTGCACATCTTGCGGTGCAGGAGTTGGTTCTTTAGCTACTTCGGCTGGTCTGGCCTCGGCTTTTGGCAGTTCAACAGCCTTCGGCGATTCTTCCTTCGCTTCCGGCGCCTGCACGGGTTTATCCTCTACTTTTGGTGGTGCAGCAGCAGGCTTTTCGGCAACCTCTTTAGTCTCTGCAACAGGCACTACCTCTGCTTTGGGTTTTTCTTCCGCGGCAGGTTCAGTCTTTTGAGGTTCTGGTGTTACTGGTGCAGATGGTTTTCTGTCCAGATCAATTTTCCCTAAAATAACCGGCCCCTGCAGTTTTTGTTCTGCACGAATCGTTTCCACCTCTTTAACAGGAGCAGGTTCAGGGGTATTATCTGCTTTTTTCTCGTCACCTTTTGGTTGGTCTCTAAAATAAAGAATATCCGTATTGCCTGATGCAGGTTTAGAATCCTCCACAGGTTTTGCAGCCACACTTTCTTCAAGCAAAGAAGAATTACTGAATTCTTTCGACAAGATATTCAATTGCTCAAAGTTAAGTTTGGCGTTAGGATTGTTATCAATACGATGCCCCTTATTAGCCAGTTTCTCTACGATGGTGGCAATACCAACGTTAAGTTTTTTGGCCGCAAGGCTTATTCGCATTTCTTTTTGTTCTATCATAAATTAAATTTAAAATCTGTTGAGTTATTTTGAGTTGCCGGATTTATCTAAGAAAGAATTTTAAAGACCTATACCAATCAGATAACACCATTTAATGGTCTGCTGTTCCTTAGTCTTATTCAAATTCTCTACTCAAAATTTCAAATACTTCGGCAATTGTTTCTTCTTCAAGTTCGGTACGACGAGCGATATCCTCTTTTGAAAGCGCCAGAACTGATTTCGCTGTGTCGAGACCAATCTTACGGAACTCATCAAGAATCCACTCCTCAATCTCGTCAGAGAACTCAGACAGGTCAACGTCTTCTTCCTCTTCTTCTCCTTCAAGGTCACGGAATACATCAAGCTCCATATTCACAAGTTTACCTGCCAGTTTGATATTCATACCACCTTTACCGATGGCTAAAGAAACCTGGTCTGGTTTCAGATAAACAGCAACTCTTTTCTTTTCATTATCTACCTGAATACTGCTGATTTTTGCCGGGCTAAGCGCTCTTGAAATCAAAAGATTCAGATTGTCAGTCCATTGTATAACATCAATATTCTCATTTTCGAGTTCACGTACAATTGTGTGAATACGAGAACCCTTCATACCTACACAGGCACCTACGGGGTCAATGCGGTCGTCATAAGACTCCACAGCCACTTTGGCTCTTTCACCCGGCTCGCGAACAATTTTGCGTACTGATATAAGGCCATCAAGAATTTCAGGAATCTCCTGCTCGAATAAACGCTCAAGGAAAACCGGCGACGTGCGCGACAAAGTAATGCGGGGCGTTCCGTTATTCATTTCTACTTTATGAACAACTGCCTTAATACTGGTTCCTTTTCTTGGGCGGTCTTTCGGAATCTGCTCTGATTTCGGCAATACCAGTTCATTACTTTCAGCATCTAAACAAACCAGTTCTTTGCCAAGAATCTGATAAACTTCAACTATTATCAGCTCACCAACCAAATCTTTATATTTGGCATAAAGCATTTCTTTCTCAAGGTCCTTAATTTTCTGGATTAACGTCTGGCGTGCAGTTTGTACTACACGTCGCCCGAAATCTTCCAGTTTTACTTCATCAGCTACTTCTTCACCAATTTCAAAGTCGGGCTGAATCTTGCGGGCTTCAGACAACATAATTTTGTCAGGATCCCAGATATCTTCAGAGTTGTCATCCACAATTTCACGTGTCCGCCACATTTCAAGGTCGCCGCTGTCGGCATTGATGATAACATCAAAATTATGGTCAGTACCGAATTTTTTACGAATCATTGTCCGGAACACATCCTCCAGAACTTTAATCATGGTTGGACGGTCAATGTTTTTTTCACGGGCAAATTCTGAAAACGATGCAATTAACTCTCCGCTGTGCATATTCTGTTCATGAGTTAGCGATTTTGTTGATTTAGTGAATGATTCGCTTCATTCATCAAAACTCATTAAATCAAATTTCTTAATTTTTTATTTTTATTTAAAGGAAATAACTACTTGTGCTTCTTTGATATTATCTAATGAAATAATTACTGGTTCTACAGGTTCATTTTTAGCTTTGCCTGTACGCTTTTTATCTTCAATGATGGTAATCTCCCGGTTAGCAAGACCCTCCAGTTTACCTTTCATTTCTTTTCCGTCATTTAGTACAACTTTTAATGTGCGGCCTACGTTTTTAAGGTACATCCTTTCACTTTTTAAGGGGAAATCAATGCCCGGCGACGACACCTCAAGGGTATATTTATCTGGCATAATTTCGTCCAAGTCTTTGCCCAGTTTACGGCTTATTTCGCTGCATTGGTCAATCATAATTCCCTCATCAGAATCTAGCAAAACTGTCACTTTACTATTGATTCTGGACATAGAAACCTTGATATCCACCACAAAAAACTTATCGTTTTCTAGTAACGGTTGCAGAAGCTCCTCTATTTTCTGTTTATAATCTGT
Organism: Emticicia sp. 21SJ11W-3; assembly: GCF_024138715.1. Classification (GTDB taxonomy): domain Bacteria; phylum Bacteroidota; class Bacteroidia; order Cytophagales; family Spirosomataceae; genus Emticicia; species Emticicia fluvialis. The sequence continues at coordinate 2,025,871 of NZ_CP092074.1, read as the reverse complement.
GCTCATTTATTCAATTCTTCGCCCTTCTTCAGCCAAAATAGTTCTTACTTGTAACCAACGAAAAAAGGAGGGCTTCGCTCCTCCTTTTTCACAATTCTAACGCAAAGATAAAGAAATATTTCGTTTTTTGCAAATTTGGTTCTTAAATATGGCCTGTATATTCTCAAAATATTACTTTTTATAGTAATATGCTTGCGGCCATTATGAATAACTATACTAATTATTTATTTTTTCATTTCTTTGCACCCATTTACTGATAGTTTAACTACACCTGTAATCGCTTGAAAAATCTTTTATTTCATGAAAAAATTATTCCTGCATTTCTTAATTATTTGCACAATAGCCTGCAAAGACCATCCTGATACTGATAATTCGGCTCAAAGACTAAATCTACTTGCCGAAAAGTACATAAGGCTCGGCCTTACAATCGGACAATACGATGCCGACTTTGTTGACGCCTATTACGGACCAGATTCGCTTAAACCTACCGGGTTACCTAAAACTGCATTTCCAAAAGACAGCCTTTTGCGTCAGGTAAATGGTCTTATCGGGCAATTAATTGAGTTCAATTCAACGGTAACAAATGACACCCTGGCCAAACGGGCCAAATGGATGAACAGCCAGCTGATAGCATTTGGAAGAAGAATTAACATTTACTCGGGAAAATACCAGAGCTTTGATCAGGAATCGAAAGATTTGTTTGGGGTGGTTGCGCCCACTTATCCTGAAAGCCATTACCAGCAGTTATTGGCCAGGCTAGACAGTCTTTTACCGGGGTCTGGCAGTGTTACGAGCCGCTTTGAAAAACTTGCCAGCCAGTTTGTTATTCCGAAAGTAAAAGTAGATACTGTGTTTAAAACTGCCATTGCCGAGGCACGCAAACGCACCCTGGCGCATTATGAGCTACCTGCCAATGAGAATTTCACGATTGAATACGTAACCGGAAAACCGTGGTCTGGCTATAACTGGTATCAGGGTAATTACCAGAGCAAAATTCAGATAAGTATAGATATGCCTATTTTTATTGAACGCGCCATAGACCTTGCCTGCCATGAGGGGTATCCGGGGCACCACGTATATAATATGCTGCTTGAAAAGAGCTTGTATAAAGATAAACATCAGGTAGAAATTGCTTTGTATCCGTTGTTTAGCCCGCAATCATTAATTGCTGAAGGCAGCGCCAATTATGGTATAGAGGTGGCTTTTCCGGGTAGTGAAAAAAATAAGTTTCTGAAAGAAGTACTATTACCGCTGGCTGGCCTTAAAACTGAAAATACCGATTTGTATATGGAGGCACTGGCGCTGAAATCGCGGTTGGCCTATGCACGTAATGAAGTAGCACGTGGTATTGTTGACGGTACTTTTAACTCGGCAGAGCAAACCAAATGGCTGAAAACATACGGATTAAGAGAAGACAACTTGTCTAAAAAGGATGTAGCCTTTATTAATAAGTATAGAAGTTACGTAATTAACTATAACTACGGGCAAGATATTATTAAAACCTATATTGAATCTAAAGGCGGCACGGCCGATAACCCGGCTAAACGTTGGGAAGTGTTCAGATGGTTATTGAGTAATCAGGTAAGACCTGCCGATTTAATTGATACAAAAAAATAAAAAAAATGGGGCTGAAAATCAACAGCCCCATTTATTATTATCTGATCGTCAATTATCTATTCGGTTTATAAATCTTGTCTTCATTTGTATAACCGGCCTTTTTCAGATACCAGTCAGGATAATTAGCGCCTGCGCTTTCTGACCATGTTGAGAAGAAATTGTAGGCATCTGTAATAGGCTTGGTTTCGAATGGATATCTGAATTCAGAGTAGATATTCAACGCCCAAGGCATACCATTGGCAGTTTTATAATATTTGCCTTCACTTGTCGACGATTTGTCATGGCCCGTACCCAGCAATGCCGGATTTGCCTTGCTTGTAGGCGCCTGATTAATCAGGTGAATTTCTTTTCCTCTTTCCGATGTTTTGAAAATAAAGGCATTATAAGGTGCCGAGCCAAGTATACTTTTTTCAACCGGCGCATTAAAAGCTATATGCATTCTTAGTGTATCAGTAGGCTCAATGTAGGCGCTTCCGGGAAGCGTATTTGCAAAACCACTGGCAGACTTCATTTGTTTAAATGAATTATCAAATGCTATTACGGTTGCTAAAGACTGGCCGGCTTCAAGGCCATTTGCGGCAAGAGACACTACACCATCTTTAAGCGAATGACCCGTTACAGACTTAACATCAGATGGTGCAATAGGCATCTGGAATCCCCAGCCGCAGGCAAATGTTGCCCCTATGGCTTTTACATAAGCTTTAAGGTCCATCTCAACTACCTGGTTCCTGCCATTTAACACCTCTTTGAATTGATAGTTAACCACAAGGTCGTTCATGTCATAGTCGCCCTTGTATGGCCATAAGTCTTCATAAGCCAGCGTACTGAAAGTATTCTTAGTTGGCGTATAATTGTTAATTGCTTTGGTTGCATCCTCAGGATACTCATCGTCATAATCATTTACGCCGTCTCCGTCTTTATCTGAAACGTTATCAACAAGCGGAATACCATTGGCATCAAATGCTTTAACGGGATTCGACATCGCATAGAAAATAGCATCGTTGAAGTCTTCATCACTGTTTTGTTCACGGTTTCTGTCTTCAAAAGAAAGAATGAAACGATTGGTGGCTGGGTCGTTCAAGACAATAAAGTGACGTCTTTTTAGTGGGTCAGACTCAACGTTAAAATCATCATGGCCATAAATTGCATTCAAACCTTTACCTACAGTTTTAGTGTTGGCGTCAAAAGCATTGGCCAATAGCACAAAACCAATGGCAGTACCGCCTGGGAATCTACCGATTTTTACCCTGTCGCCCAAAGCAAGTCCACCGCCACTTCCGGCATAAGAAACATTCGGGAAAATGATATTAATCTTGCTGATATCTTTAATTTTTGTAGGCGGGTTGTTCGGGTCAAAAGTATAATAACCCAGTGCGTTCAGGTAACTTGCACCTTCGTGTACAAAAGTAATCCAGACATCTGCCAGTTCTTTTACATACAAGTAGTTTCTGTTGCTACCAACCAGGTTTTCTGGGTGTTTGGCTGCATAAGATTTACTTTCAGGCAGGGTCTGATTAACAGTTTTAAGAAACTCAGAAGTTACAATATCTTTTTGAGGGTCAAGGTAGTTAGGTACACCTGCGTTGTTCCAGGTACCCAGGTAATCAAAAGGCGGGTAATCCTGAGCACTTACTCTGGCGCCAACAAAAGGCTCCTGGTTGGTTTGGTCAATGCTGCCGTAAGTTTTAGGGTTTTTACCACCAAACGTAACATTAACCGTATTATTCTTAACGTCAGTAACAATTTCAGAAGGCAGACCGATGAAACTCAATTGCAATGAAACCTTTTTTACATAAGTTGGTATTTTCTGGGTCATGGTCAGTAACCCATTGGTACCTGTAATACCTTTGAAAAGAAGCTCGTTTTCAGGAGAGCTGTAAACTGAAACAACTATTCCTCTGATTGGGCCGTCGTTGTTATCAAAAGTACCAATCTCAAACTTAACATCTGCTGTGGTATTAAATTCAAAACCGGCAGGGATATTGAGTTTATCAATGGCGGCTGTTGAGTTATCGGCAGGTGTGGTGGGAGTTGGGGTATCCTCTCCGAACTGAGGCATACAGGAACTCAGTAACACAGCGATAACGATGGTCAGGAAACTAAGGCTTCTTTTCATTGCTTTAAAAATTAATGATATTTGTGTCTCGGTAGTTTATTGCAAACTGGTTGACACAAATTTTTACATTAATAAAAAGCTATAAATGGTTTTTCGATAATTGGAAGAAAAAAAGGGTATAACGACTATTTTCAACCGACGAAAAAATGCCAGAAAACGCGTTTTCTGGCAAAAATAACTACTCCCGAAACAATAAATAAGTCAACAAAACGCGGTAATTGTACAATTAAAATTATTAAACGGTACCAATTTTGGCAAATATTTTATTTTACGGTCGTTTTAAATATCAAACTTTATACCCTGTGCCAAGGGCAAATGAGTACCATAATTAATAGTGTTTGTCTGCCTGCGCATGTAGTTTTTCCAGGCATCAGAGCCACTCTCCCGGCCACCTCCTGTTTCTTTTTCGCCACCAAAAGCCCCACCAATCTCGGCACCCGAAGTACCAATATTTACGTTGGCGATTCCGCAGTCTGACCCATTGGCAGATAAAAAGCGCTCAGCCTCTCTCACATTTAATGTAAAAATGGCTGAAGAAAGACCCTGAGGAACGGCGTTCTGAATCTCAATTGCCTGTTCAATGGTTCTGTATTTGATTACATATAAAATAGGAGCAAAAGTTTCGTGGCATACCATAGGCGATTGCTCTTCAACTTCAATAATAACTGGCTTTACATAACAGCCCGACTCATAGCCTGCTCCTGTTAAAATTCCGCTGCCGGTAAGTAATTTGCCACCCTCTTCCAGTGCGGTTTCTATGGCAGACAAATAGTTTTTTACCGCAGCTGTGTCAATCAAAGGGCCGACGTGATTATTGATGTCGAGCGGATCACCTATCCGAAGTTGTGAATAGGCCTTCACCAGACTATTTTTTACTTCTTCGTAAACACTTTCGTGCAAAATCAGTCGTCTGGTGGTGGTGCATCTTTGGCCTGCTGTACCAACAGCGCCGAAAACAACAGCCGGAATAACCAGTTTCAAATCGGCATTTTCAGTTACAATTATAGCATTATTGCCGCCTAGTTCTAACAAACTCCTGCCCAGTCGATTGGCCACTGCGCTACCCACTGCCTTGCCCATCAGGGTAGACCCTGTGGCAGAGACCAACGGAATCCGGGTATCGGTGGCCAGCCACTCTCCTACTTTTCTATCACCTATAATGAGGCATGAAACACCCTCAGGAATATCATTTTTCTTCAATACATCACAAATTATATTCTGACAGGCAATGGCCGAAAGCGGTGTTTTTTCAGAGGGTTTCCATACACATACGTCGCCGCAAACCCATGCCAGCATGGCATTCCATGACCAGACAGCCACCGGAAAATTAAAGGCTGATATAATACCAACCACCCCAAGCGGATGCCATTGCTCATACATGCGGTGTTGCAGGCGTTCTGAATGCATACTTAGCCCATACAATTGTCTGGATAACCCGACTGCAAAATCACAGATATCTATCATTTCCTGCACTTCTCCCCAGCCTTCCTGCAAACTTTTGCCCATTTCATAGCTTACCAGCCTGCCCAGATTATCTTTATTTGCACGCAGGGCATCTCCCATCTGCCTCACTATTTCTCCTCTTTTCGGAGCCGGCACATTCCGCCAGATACTGAAGGCTTCTCCTGCCTTTATCATTACTTTTTCATAATCGGCATGTGTTGCCTGACGAACCTTACCTATAAGGGCGCCTTCAACCGGCGAAAACGAGCTGAGAACCTTTCCGGCTCCGGCCCACGACGCAACTCCGGTGCTTACGCCTTCATTTACTGATTTTATACCCAGTGCTTTTAAGACTTTTTTCATTGCAGGTTTTGTTTGTTGAGTTAGCCGGCAAATATACAAATTGCTTATTTTAATAATATTGGCCCGGAACTAATATTTGAAACGTTTTTTAAATTAAAATCTTTTGTAACGTCTAAAAAAACAGCCTCACCCGTTTTAACGGAATGAGGCTGAACAAAATTCAAATATCAGTCAAATAAGCGTTTACTGGATTTTAGCAGCTTCTTTGTCGCTTACGGCAGCAATTAAATCTGCCACCAGGCCTGTCCAGCCACATTGGTGGGCAGCTCCCAGACCAGCTCCGGTATCGCCGTTAAAATATTCGTAGAACAGATATAAATCTTTAAAATGAACATCGTCGTCAAATTTGCTATGTCCATTCATGGCCGGGCGCTTGTTATCTTTTCCGGCCATAAAAATATTAATTAGCCTTTGGGCTACCATCATGGTAGCTTCTTTGATTGACATAATATTGCCCGAATTGGTTGGGTACTCAATCTCAAAATCATCTCCGTAATACTCATAAAATTTAAGCATTGAATCAATAATCAGGAAATTGATTGGAAACCAGATAGGTCCACGCCAGTTAGAATTTCCGCCCATAATACTCAAATCAGATTCTGCCGGTGTGTACTGCACACTCAGAATCTCGCCATGCATATTAAATTTATATGGATTTTCGTGATGCGATTTGGATAATGACCTTAAGCCGTAGTCAGACAGAAACTCGGCTTCGTCGAACATCCGTTTTACTACCATTTTCATCCGGTGCCCGCGCAACAAGGCAAGCAAATGGGTTGCCCCCTTGCCCGGTTCATGCCATCTCGAAATTAATGAAGCCAGGTCTGGCCTGTTATTTAAAACCCACTCTACCCTGCGTTTAAAGTCTGGCAGCTTGTCGAGCATATCTTCATCTAAAACTTCTACTGCACACAATGGAATTAGCCCTACGTAAGAGCGGATTTTCATAAATATCGTTTCGCCATTCGGGGCATGCAGTTTATCATAATAAAACTGGTCGCTTTCATCCCACAGCCCCAGGTCATTACCTTTTATGGGTCTGTTAATGGCCCCGGCGATGTGCAGAAAATGCTCAAAAAATTTAGAGGCCATATCCTGATAAACGGGCCGTTCAAGGGCAATTTCACAGGCAATTCGAAGCATATTCAGGGTATACATGGCCATCCAGCCTGTGGCATCGGCCTGCTCCAGCCTTACGCCGGGTATCTGGGTGTTGCGGTCAAATACACCAATGTTATCCAGCCCAAGAAAACCACCACCAAAAATATTATTACCCTCTTCGTCTTTCTGGTTTACCCACCACGTAAAGTTCATTAACAGTTTGTGAAAGACTTTCTCAAGAAACAAAATATCGCCTTTTCCATTATTTTTTTTGTCAATTTCATAAACTTTCCAGGTTGCCCAGGCGTGTACCGGAGGGTTTACGTCAGAGAAGTTCCATTCATAGGCAGGTAGCTGCCCGTTAGGGTGCATGTAGTATTCGCGCAGGATAACTGCCAGCTGCCGTTTGGCAAAGTCGGGGTCAATTCGGGCTAGTGTAAGGGTATGAAAGGCCAGGTCCCAGGCTGCAAACCACGGATACTCCCATTTATCAGGCATTGACAATATATTTGCCATATAGGCGTGTTTCCAGGTATGATTACGCTGGTACGCCCTGCCTTTAAACTCAAACGGCATTTTAGGGTCGCCGTTGGTCCACTCGTTTATATTATAGTAATAAAACTGCTTGTTCCACATCATACCGGCAAATGCCTGCCGCTGGATTCGGCGCAGTTCTTCTGAATTAACGTTTTTCTGTACCTCAGCATAAAAATCTTCTGCATCCTGGATTCTTGACTCAAAAATATCATCAAAATCCTGAAACGGTTTATTCAGCTTGTTCTGGCTGAACCTTAGCCTGACCGTAAATGAGTCGCCACCTTCTATGGTACGGGTATATCTGGCGGCTGCCTTAGAACCTATCTTGTTCGGATTAACATACTTATCTTTTCCGGTAATGACATAATTGCTGATTCCGTCTTTTACGTACATGGTATTGTTGGGCTTTCCGAAAACACGTTCCATATTGGTTTCGTTTTCGCAGAAAAGCAGCTCGTCGGCTTCGTCCAGATACAATTTGTATTTACCTACCATGTGGTGATTGGCCTCTATCTGAGAATTGGCAATTCCGGTAAGCATCGGCTTTTGCTTAAAATTCTCGTAGCCCCACGACCATGTATTTCTGAACCAGATAGTTGGCAGAATAGTTAACCTGGCCGCCTTTGCCCCACGATTATGGGCTGTTAATTTAACCAGCACATCGGTTTCATCAGCTTTGGCGTATTCAATAAAAATATCAAAGTACTCGTCGTTGTCAAAAATACCGGTTTCTAAAATCTCAAACTCAGGGTCTTTTCTGGATCTGCGCTGGTTTTCTTCAATAATGCGTTTGTATGGAAACTCATTATGAGGATACTTGTAGAGCATCTTCATATATGAGTGCGTGGGGGTGCTGTCCAGGTAGTAATAGAGTTCTTTAACATCCTCTCCGTGATTCCCCTCTGAACCAGCAAGCCCATATAATCTTTCTTTTACAATTTTATCCTGATGATTCCAGAACGAAAAGGCGATACACATAAACTGCTTGTTATCTGATATACCACCGATGCCATCTTCGCCCCAACGATAGGCCCACGAGCGAGCCATGTCATGAGAAACATAGTCCCAAGTACTGCCATAAACACTGTAATCTTCTCGCACTGTTCCCCATTGTCTTTCCGACAGGTAGGGCCCCCATCGCTTCCATCCTTTGTTATCTTTTCTTAGGTTAAGTCTTATCTTCTCCGCCAGTTCAGTCATGATAGGTTTGTTTAGGTGGTATTTGCAAAAATAGAAAAAAATGCAAAAGATGAAATGTATGGTATTTAATGAATTGTAAAAATTAAAAAACTTGTTGCTTTAATGCAAAGGAGATTTCGGCAGAATTCAGAATTTTGAAATAACCAGTCGCTGCTCATCATTTGCAGCACAAATGTACTTTAAACAATTGGTTATCAGGTGGCATTAATGAAAACGGTCTTTTCTTACTTCAAGCGTTTTCATGATTTCGGCTTCCTGCTCAAGAAACCTTACCCACCTTTCTCTGACCTGCTCTTTTGGCATGTATTCCTCGGCCAGTTCTATAAAGTTTCTGTAATGCCCTGCTTCAGATATCATCAGTTCATGATAAAACTTCCTGAGGCTTTCGTCAGCAATGTTTTCTGAAAGCAGCTTGAAACGTTCTGCACTGCGCGCTTCAATTAAAGCGCATATTAGTAGCTGCTCCATTAGCCTGATGCCGTTGTCAGAAGTTTTAGTGATACAGGCCTGAAGTTTCTCTACATATTCATCTTTCCTTTTATGAGACAGTTTTATGCCTCTTTTGCGCATTTCTTTTAGTACTCTTTGAAAATGCCCCCATTCTTCTGCAACTACAGGTGTAAGTGTTTCAACCAGTTTTTCTTTTTCCGGATATCTGACAATGAGCGATATACAAGAAGAAGCCGCCTTTTGCTCGCAAAAAGCATGGTCTATGAGAATATCCGCCAGGTTCATTTCTGCAATATCAACCCAACGTGGGTCAGTAGGTAATTTAAGGCCTAAAGTAGTTAGAGATTGCATTTATTAACTTTTGTTAAAATTCAGCGTGCTTATGCTTAACCTTGCTCTTAGGTTTGCCATGGTTCAGTGGGTTTCTGGCAAATCAATATTATTTTTTGGTGCTTAAAATTTTCAGTTGCAAACAAATAAGTGTCGCCACCGTCTTTTAAGCCAAGCTTCTTTTTTACTTCTTCTGCCTTTATTGGAAAATTTCTTGTACTTACATTTGCCTGGTTGTTATTCAGATGTGCCAGCACCTCACTTTTATCGAATCGGCAAACCGACTGGCAGGCAAAAACTCTTCCCGGAAAATCTTTTATAAGCTTATCAGTTGTATACAGATGGCTGTTGACAGAGAGTTTGTTCAGCCCGTACTTTTGAGCTATGCTTTTAAAGGCCCCGGCTTTAAGCAAGGCAGCGTTGGGTTCATAAATGTAGCCCAAAGGCAAACTAAACTGCACCTCAGCCATTTGCTCTGCCTCATAGTTAAAGCTAAAGGTTTGCCAGTGGTTATTTATTAAATTGGCAGCCGTAATTTTAGCATGGCCGTCGGATTTATGGCACAAAAATAGTAGCTCTTTTACTTCATTGTCCACTGCTACAATGTGCACCTCCGCCACCGCTTCCAGCTGAGACATGGCCAGCTTTATATCCAGCATGGGTGAATACTTTATTAAAAAGCTGGATAATTTATGCTTTATCTGTAATATATCAGGCTCACAATCTTCAATTTTAAAAACTTTGTTTTTTGAAGCGTCTCTTCTGGCTGGGTCTATATAAAAGTGCGTATCGGCAGCCAGATTTGCAGCAGACAAAAACTGAACCGCATCTGCATTAACCACTTGTATGTTATTAAGCCCCAACGTTTTAAAATTGCTGGCTGCTATTTCGGTAAGGCTTTTGTTTCTTTCAACGTAAATGACAGACTGATGACTTCTGGCAAACGCTGCGCTGTCTACTCCCATTCCGCCTGTCAGGTCAATTAAATTCGGGTATCCGGCATTAAAAAAAAGTCGGGCCTTGTATTCTGCAGTAGCCTCAGACGAAGACTGCTCTACTGAAAGGGATGCAGGGTAAATGATATCCGGATTGGCATACCAACCCGGCAGTTTAAATTTTGCTTTTTGCCTGGCTACCCATTGGTCGGCTACCAGATGCAAAAAGTCAGTTTTCAGTTTATCCGGATTTTTCAGAACATACGCCTGAATATCAGTAATTTGCAACTGCCATGCTTTATCTCTTGCGAGCCTGAGTGTTTCTATGTTCATCTACTTAGCTTGTTCGTCCTGCTACCACAATTAAGCAGTAAAATTAAAAGAATTAGACAGCCCCGGCAAATGAAACTTGCGGTTTAACGGTTGCCCACCCAATAAAAACCAAATAAAAACTTTAATGCCTGGCACACATTACAAAACCTAAAAAATGGTTAAATTGCATGTAGAGTATCAGTAAACTAATACTTTATTTACAGATGAAAAACCTTTACTTAGCCTTAGCATTACAATTAGTTACTGTTTGTCTGTTAAAGGCGCAAACCATTGACACTGAGAAGCAGGCTTATCTTGCTGAAATAAAAACGATAGGAAAACAATTCAGTGGTAGTTTTTACCGCAACTACAAGACTATTTACAGCAGACCTGAAAAGGAGTTTATTCAATTGATAGATTCTTCCAGAACAGTTTTCAATCATGCGCTTCAACAATATAAAGGCAAACTTGATGCTAAATTTTACCAAAACCAAAAGGCAGAAATAAAGTATTATTTCGACAAACTCTTGATTGAATATCCTTTAACACATGAAGTTTATGTTAATGCCTCACCTGCCAATCGTTCAAAAATTCCACTTTTGTTAAAGGCAAATCAGGCAGACTTCAATAAACCGGATTTATTAACCAACACCGACTTCACTAGCTACTTTAAGGCATTTATAGCCCTGAAAACAAGTCTGGAGCTGCGCAAAGGGAATTATAAAAACCAGGACAACCAGCATTTTCTGGTTTCATGGAAAACCATCCAATCTTATATCAGCAACAAAAAATGTCTGGAATACTGGCAGTTTGATTACCTGTATAACCAAATTGATAACAACGGAACCAAGCAAATAGACAAGTATTATAAAAAGTTTGTAAGCACCACATCAGATACCTCGTTAGTTAAGAAGGTTAAACGCCTGTATGATGAAGACCTGGCAGCCTTGAAAAACCACGTTATAAAACCCTATAAAAAAGCAGGGGCTTTTAGTTTGGATATTCATGTTTTTGTGCCTGATACACTTCAATACACCGGGGGAAGGCCTACTATTGTTTTTTTTCATGGAGGTAGCTGGAGTGAAGGAAAACCTGACTGGTTTTTCAGTACCTGCCAAAGCTATGCAGTCAAAGGATGGGTAGCCTGTGCCGTTGAATACAGAACTTATGGCAGGCATGGCACCCTACCCTTTGAAGCTGTAAAAGACGCCCGCTCGGCCATAAGATGGGTAAGAGAAAATGCCCGAACCTACCATATTGATACATCCAGAGTTGTTGCTACCGGAAACTCGGCAGGCGGGCATCTGGCCCTTGCAACCGCATTGGCAAATAACTGGAACGAAAAAACGGATAATTTGTCCGTTAGCCCGGCACCTAATGCACTGGTTATTAATGCCGGCGTGTATGACCTGACCGACGACATAACTGCGTGGATAAGAAAAGACTTACCAGATAAAAACCAGGCCAGAAGCATATCTCCTAATTTTCTGGTAAATAAAACCTTGCCGCCCGCACTTCTGTTTCATGGTACTAATGATATGAATGTTCCTTTTGAAACCGCCAGAAAATTTGCAACAGATATGATTTCAGCCGGAAATGCAGACATTGATTTTCAACCGCTGGAAGGCGGAGGACATTTTATATGGTTTGACAGAAGGTTTGCAGATAAAATGCAAAAGAAAAGAAACGAATTTTATAAAAAGTATGGATTTGAGAACTGATGAGTATGCTACCGGGTATGATAACCCGCTTACAACAATCAGAAAACACTTAAAAATAAGGAAATTTTAAACTTAAATTCTTTAACGAAAGACAAACCCAAAATTAAATTCTTATAAAATGTCCACAACTCAGTTTTTTTTATGGTACAAGAGCTGAACGCATGAACGAATTTAAAAATTTTTTCGTTATTTTGTCAACTCAAAGGGATTCCACTCTCATTTTATGACCAAAAGATTTGCAGTTTTCATTCTGTTTCTGATTATCGAATGTTCGACCTTCAGCGAATACGTCAAAGATTTCTTTGGCGAGGTAATCTCTTGCAGCGTTGATATCTGTGAAGGAGACGGCAATGAATGTGAAAATGAGAATCAGGAGAACAAAAATGAGCCGAACAAGTATCTGATATCATTCTTCGAGCTCAATTTTACTTTTGATGTTTTTCAAACTGAAAAAAGTACCTATTTAGATACGAAATCCTCCGAGCGTTTTCCTTACAGATTCATACAATCTCCCCCTCCAAAGGCGTAATTCCTTACCAATTGGCTTCGCCTCTTATCATTCTGTTGCAAAGTAAAATCCGTTTTTATTTGTCTTTATGCCATTCATAGGCATTGAGCAAGCTGTTGGGGTTTTCTGCAGGCTTTTCTGGCTATATTCTAAACCGGGTTTAGGTTATTGCACCAGAACCACTTGAAGAGCAATCTGAACAATCATCTATCCAAAACAATGAAATCAAGTATAAATTTTTCAAATCTTAAAAGCGATCTTCCTGCGGGTCTTGTCGTTTTTCTTGTGGCTCTTCCTTTATGCCTGGGCGTTGCTCTTGCATCAGGCGCACCACTCATTTCGGGTATAATTGCAGGTGTTGTAGGTGGCATTGTTGTGGGCCTGGTTAGTGGGTCTCAGCTGGGCGTAAGTGGCCCGGCGGCCGGGCTTACCGTAATTGTATTGAATGCCATTACTGAAATTGGCGCATTTGATTCTTTTTTACTGACAGTTGTGCTGGCCGGGGTAATACAGATCATTCTCGGAGCCCTCAAAGCAGGTGTAATCGGTTATTACTTTCCGTCATCTGTTATTAAAGGAATGCTCACCGCCATCGGTATAATAATTATTCTGAAGCAGATTCCGCATGTGGCCGGAATAGACAAAGATTATGAAGGAGACGAAGCCTTTGCTCAGAAAGACGGTGAAAACACCTTTTCTGAATTATTGAACATCACTGAATTTTTTAACGAGGGCGCACTGGTAATTGGGGTAATATCAATTCTGGTATTGATACTCTGGGACCAGAACTTTATCAAAAAAAATAAACTTTTGGGCATTATACCCGGGCCTTTGATTGCCGTTTTACTGGGTATTTTGCTGAACAGCGGCCTGGGAATTTTACCTGCCAATTTTCATTTACAGAGTAACCATCTGGTAACTTTACCGGTAGCAGGTTCTATTTCTGAGTTTTCGGGCCTTTTAGCCTTTCCCAATTTCGCTGCTATATCAAATCCTCTCATCTGGAAAACAGCTTTTGTAATTGCAATTGTTGCCAGCCTTGAAACGCTTTTATCTGTAGAAGCAACCGACAAACTTGACCCCCAAAGCAGAATTACACCTACCAACCGCGAACTGGTTGCGCAGGGTACGGGCAATATCGTATCGGGGCTATTGGGTGGTATTCCTGTAACACAGGTTATTGTGCGCAGTTCGGCCAATATTCTTGCCGGTGGTAAATCGCAGATGTCAACTATTATTCACGGACTCATTCTTTTAATTTGTACCCTGAGTATTCCTTCCATGCTCAACCTTATTCCGTTGGCTTCTTTAGCTGCGGTGCTAATTATGGTTGGGTACAAACTTGCCAAACCAAGCGTTTTTAAAACCATGTTTAAAGAAGGACCAGACCAGTTTATACCATTTGTGGTTACTGTGGCGGCCGTTGTTTTTACTGACCTTCTTACAGGTATAGGTGTTGGCACACTGGTAGCTATGATATACATTTTATATACCAACTATAAAGGTTCTATGTCGGTAGTAAGAGACAAGAACAATGTTTTGATTCAGTTTAATAAAGACATATTTTATTTTAACAAGTCGGAGCTGATGCAGAACCTGGCTTCCCTTAATTCGGGCGATATTGTGCTGATAGACGGTACCAGAACTACATTTATTGACCATGACATTTTCCTGACACTTGAAGAATTTCAGGCAGAAGCCAAATCAAGACATATTAATATTGAATTTAAGAATATCAAAAGAAGAAAATTAAACTACAGGAAAAGTGATGGAATCGTATCAAAAACTCTTATTAGCCAATAAAGCTTGGGCTTCTGAGAAACTTCAGCTAGACCCAACCTATTTCAAGAACCTGGCAGCTGACCAAAAGCCTGAGTTTTTGTGGATTGGTTGCTCTGACAGCCGCGTACCAGCCGACCAGGTGTCTGGCACGCAACCCGGAGAAATTTTTGTTCACCGGAATGTGGCCAATCTGGTAATACATACTGACATGAGTATGCTGAGTGTTTTGCAATATGCTGTTGAGGTGCTTAAGGTTAAGCATATTCTGGTGGTAGGGCATTATCAGTGCGGAGGCGTAAAGGCTTCGATGACCAACAACGACTACGGATTAATCAATAACTGGTTGAGAAACATTAAAGATGTTTATACCAAATATCAGGACGAATTACAGAGCATTGATGACGATCAGGAAAGATTTGACCGCCTGGTGGAAGTAAACGTAATTGAACAGGTAAAAAATGTTGCCAAAACAACCATTGTGCAGAATGCCTGGTCTAATAGCGAGTACCCGATGATACATGGCTGGGTGGTAGACCTGAAAACAGGTTTAATTAAACCTATTATTGAGATTGAATCGAAAGACCATGATGCATTGGAAGATGTCTACAACTTTGATTTTAACAAGAAAAAGAAGAAAGCGATAGAAGAGGTAGACGTTTAAAGAGACAGTTTGCGTTTGTTTTTAAAGGCGTCTGTCAGCAAATTACATTTGCTATGACGGGCGTCTTTTTTTATTTCTAATCGTTTGAAAATCAGATTAAAAGCTGATTAAATTAACGTTTACGATTGGACATTCGGGCTAACAGAATAGGACAAATCCAAGATTAAAGTCCGTTTTATAAAAACCCCTCTTGTGTCATTTTAGCTATTTCTTACATTTGCAACAGTAGTTTCTTATTCAGGAGGAAAATTGTTCAAATTGTAATGTTTAAAAGATTTTTCAATACCCATTCTTTTCGGATTCTGGCCATTCAATGGTTGGTATTGATATCTTTGTTTTACACCAACTCAATTGCTGCACCTCAACTGGCCACTGTGCCGGCAGATATTCCTGTCAACCTGCATCAGTCGGCCCTGTTTCATCCGTTTACATTATCTACTTTTTTTCACCATGAGCTTCCTGCTGAAGTAATTATGGCCGAAGAAGTAATGCCCGATGATGACGTTCTGGAGAATTTTTATCAGCATCATCCGGTTATATTGATTCAGTCATTTAATTCCCGACAGGTAATTGCCAAAGCGCATAGCCATTCAACGGCTAACAATCGCCATTTGTATCTCCTTTATTGTTCCTGGAGACATTTTATTTTCCTTTAATCATCTTCAATTATATGCCTTGTTCTTATCAGTCGGTCAATTCTGGACCGAATGCAAGTAGGCATAAATAGTTTTCGTCCGGTAAAGCATTACCTAAAACCCGGCCCGGTTTCATACAGCATTATTTACCTGTTTACTGCCCTTGTATCTGAAGAGGAGAAAGGGGCTAAGGGTTTCCTCTAATGAGAAAGGGCAGTTAAGGTAAATCACCGTCGACAAGTCAAAAAAACAATAAATTATAGTGAAATATGCGCAATCTGAATTTCGACGAGCATCATGTTTTACATGAATTAAAGCATTACTTACCTTCACAAACACCCCTGAAAGACTTTATCCATCACAACTCATTGCATGCCTTTCAGAGTCAGAAATTTTATGATGCTATTTATAAGGCATCTGAAATATTTGGAATTGAAGTGGCTTTCCCTGTTAATGATTACAGAGCTTTGTACAAAAACGGCCGCATCAGGGCAGACGTACTCTCTAAAATTATTAAAGACCGCAAGGGGGAGAAAGATTTTGAACACTGGAAAAAACTTGTGCTTGAAAAAGACTTTCAACAGTCTTTTAATCCTCGGGTAGGCCGGTTAAGAGCTTATTGGAAATCAGTGTATAAAATAGACCTGGATAACCTGGTACAACCTATTTTATTCAGGATTCTCGGTAGCTACCTGGATCAGGGCATTGCCTTATGGCACTTTCCGTTTGAAGACAAAGGCCTGCTGTTTGCCATCAGACAACTAGAAAAAGGTAGTTACAGCAGTTTCTTTAAAAACAAAAGAGCCAGAAACCTACTGCTTGACGAGACCATAACAATAAGCAGCTTGTTGGGTATACTGGTTGGTGATGAGGCTTATTTTGAACAATATATTTTTGACCAGCAATGGAGCCACAGAGGATGGAGCGGACTGGTGGCTTCTATAGAGGATAATCCTGATACCGTTTTATATCATAAAAAAATATCGCTTAAAGACCTGATAATCCTTGATTTGCTACTTGAGATTGATGCACTCGATTCTGCATTGGGCGAGCATTGGAACGCACTGACAAACCAGGTAAGCACACCGCCTTTAGACCTCTTTGCCAAAGTAGAACCAAGCGAGCGACAGGAGGTTTTAAAAATATGGCAGGATGCTTTTGAATGGAGCTATTATGATCAGGTATTTTCGGCGGTAAAATATGCCAAGCTGAATTATGCTGATAAAGATGATGTAACTCAGAAAAGTTTTCAGGCTATATTCTGTATCGACGAGCGTGAAGATTCGCTTCGCCGGCACCTTGAAAGTGTCGATACGAATTCAGAAACGCTCGGATGCCCTGGTTTTTTTGGGGTTGAGTTTTATTTTCAGCCGCAGAATGGTAAGTTCTATGAAAAACTATGCCCTGCCCCGGTTACACCGAAGTATCTGGTGAAAGAATATGATGTAAAAGAAAAGAAAAAACACGAGCTGCTATATACCAAACAATCTCACAATTTTGTTCAGGGCTTTTTCATTTCTCTTTCATTGGGCTTAATGGCAGCCTGGAAATTACTACAAGGCTTGTTTGTGCCAAAATCAAGCCCCGCGTTTGCCAGTGCGTTCAGACACATGAATATTGACGGCCAACTGCATTTTGAAAACAAAAGCCCCGACGACATAGAAAACGGCCTGCAGGTTGGCTTTACCGTTGAAGAAATGGCGGTAAGAGTAGAAGGCCTTCTGAGAGGCATAGGTATGGTAAAAGATTTTGCGCCACTAGTTTATGTAGTGGGGCATGGCGCCAGCAGTGCCAATAATCCACACCATGGAGCTTATGACTGCGGCGCATGTAGTGGTAGACCGGGTTCTGTTAATGCCAGGGTTTTTGCGGCAATGGCCAATCACCCCAAAGTAAGAGCCTTGCTTGATGCAGGCGGGCTTCATATACCAGAGCAAACCCAGTTTATTGGCGCCCTGCACGATACATCAAGCGATGAAATTGCTTTCTATGATGAACTTCAGATATCTGCCCAAAACCGGAAGGCGCATGAGGCAAACAAAGAAGCCTTTGAAAACGCGCTGGACCTCAACGCCAAAGAACGCTCAAGAAGGTTTGTATCTATAGACACAAAACAAGACATCAAAAAAGTACGTGAGGCCATCAGGAAACGGTCTGTTTCATTTTTTGAGCCTCGGCCAGAATTGGGCCACAGCACCAATGCTTTGTGCTTTGTCGGGCATCGCAGTCTTACAAAAAATATTTTTCTTGACCGCCGGGCATTCATGAACTCTTATGATTACCGGACTGACCTTGACGGAAAACGCCTATTAGGTGTTATGCGGCCATTGCCGCCCGTTTGCGGTGGTATTAATCTGGAGTACTTCTTCTCAAGAATGGATAACGCCAAAATGGGTGCCGGCACCAAGCTGTCTCATAATATTGTAGGCCTGGTAGGTGTTGTAAGTAGCTGCGACGGAGATTTACGCCCGGGCTTACCCCAACAGATGATTGAAGTGCATGACCCTGTAAGACTGGTAATTATGGTTGAGCATTACCCTGAAGTAATTCTGAATACCATCAGGTCTGAAGCTGCACTTTATGAATGGTTTGCCAATGAATGGGTGCATCTGGTATCTATTCATCCAGACACCAACGAGTTCTATTTCTTCAGAAATGAAAAATTTGAGCCTTTCAAACCGCTTTCTGATAAAGTAAATAAGTTGGATGACATACACGCGTTTCTGGAGTCGGCCACTAAAATGCAGGTAAGCCATATTACCAATGCTACCAAAGAAAACCTACCTGTTCATGTAATAGAAAGATAATTATGAATAACCAATTGTTGATATATTTTATTCTGGTTCCGCTTACAGGGTTTATCCTGAGTACGTTTTTTCCAAACAGGCAGGAGAAAATCATCTTCGGAGTAACTATCACCACCATTGTTGGGCATCTCGTTCTGGGTAGTGTCTTTACCATTGTTTGGCTGATGAACGGAGCCCCGGGTATTTTTTATAAAGGTATTGACCTTTATGCAACCCATGAGTCTCATTTTTCAATCAATTTTTACTTCGATAAAATAACCGTAGTTTACGGAATGGTTACCAGTGCCATCACTTTTCTGGTAAGCGTTTTCAGCAGATACTACATGCACCGTGAGAGAGGCTTCAAACGCTTTTTTAATACTATTCTGTTTTTTTATCTGGGTATCAATTTCATTATTTTTTCAGGCAATTTCGAAACCATGTTTATTGGTTGGGAAATCATAGGTATTGCTTCGTTTTTGTTGATTTCTTATTACCGCGACCGCTACCTGCCTGTTAAAAATGCGCTTAAGGTAGTGTCTTTTTATCGCCTTGCAGATATTTTCCTTTTGTTGGGTATATGGTTTTGCCATCATGTGTTTGAGAGAAGCATTACCTTTCAGGAGCTTTATTCGCTTGAAAGCAGGCATATTGAGATTCTCCATGACAAATCTTTTCAACTGATTATCCCGCTTGTATT
The DNA here is from genome assembly GCF_024138715.1 of Emticicia sp. 21SJ11W-3. Lineage (GTDB taxonomy): Bacteria > Bacteroidota > Bacteroidia > Cytophagales > Spirosomataceae > Emticicia > Emticicia fluvialis. The sequence continues at coordinate 2,006,674 of NZ_CP092074.1, read as the reverse complement.
TCTGGTGGTAGCGCTGGTAAAATCGGCTCAGTTTCCGTTTTCTTCATGGTTACCGCGTGCCATGGAAGGCCCAACCACATCAAGCGCTATTTTTTATGGCTCGCTATCAGTTCACATCGGCGTTTTTCTGATGCTGAGAACTTACCCCTTGTGGGAAGAAAACACAACCTTTAAAATCATTGTCATCATTTTTGGTTTGTTTACGTCATTGATAGCCACAGGTATTGGCAGGGTTCAATCTACAGTTAAGACCCAGATAGCCTACTCTTCTATAGCACAAATAGGCATAATGTTTATTGAAGTAGCTTTAGGTTGGCATTGGCTTGTGCTTATCCACTTTGTGGGTAATACTTTTCTTCGTACCTACCAGTTGCTGGTATCCCCTTCGGTGCTTAGCTATCTGATACACGACCAGTTCTTTAACTTTATTAAGCCTCAGACCGACATGAAAGATAACTTCTGGGGAAAAATAAAAATGAGTTTTTATGTACTCTGCATTAAAGAATGGAATCTGGACGCCCTGATGTTTAAAACACTCTGGAACCCGCTTAAGAAACTGGGCCGGGCATTTGCCACCTTTGGGTTTAAAGACATTTACTTCTTTTTTATACCGGTTTATCTGATTGGCCTCTATCTGGTGTATCATGAAGATATCATATCAAAAGAACTGATGGGCGCACTGCCTATACTTTTTGCGGTGCTTGGCCTGATCATGTCTCTCAGGGCATTTGCCAAAAGGTCAGACGCCCGCCGTGCGTGGTCTTTGGTAATCATAAATCAGCTATTTACCTCGCTTTCTATTGCTTTTAATGAGCAATTTGAGTTCAGCCAGATTCATCTTTACCTGAGTGGCATCTTCTTGTCGGCCATAATTGGTTTCTCATGCATGCAGTTTCTTATCAGCAAAAAAGAATCAATCAGCCTGGACACCTACCATGGGCATTCATATACATATCCGGGGCTGGCTTTTGTATTTCTGTTGGCTTGCCTTGGTATTTCAGGATTCCCCATCACTCCTACGTTTATCGGAGAAGACATCATACTGGGCCATGTAGGTAAAAACCAATACCTGCTCATTGCCTTAACCGCACTAAGTCTGATTCTTGACGGCCTTGCCATTTTCAGAATCTACGCAAGGGTGTTTATGGGGCCGCATTATAAAATTAATCATGAAGTAGCCTATCGATCATCTTAAAATAACCCTGACTGTTACTGTACAAAATTTTCAATTACTGGCAGGCAATGGCCTGCTGATTAAAACTACAAGAATATGAGCAAAGTAAAAGAAAAACTAAAACTACCCCTGGACGGCCTTGCCGGACTGAAAGAAAACTGGTCAACAGATGCCATTTCCGGATTCATCGTATTTCTATTGGCGCTTCCGCTTAGTCTTGGTATTGCCAAAGCGTCGGAGTTCCCACCAATTATGGGGCTTGTATCAGCCATCATTGGTGGTATAGTAGTAAGTTTCTTAATGGGTGCCAGGTTAACAATTAAAGGACCTGCAGCCGGTTTGATAGTAATTGTTGCCGGAGCTGTAGGTGAATTTGGCGGTGGAGAACAAGGCTGGCACCTGGCTCTTGGAGCCATGGTTATTGCTGGTATTATCCAGATACTTTTCGGTGTATTAAAGCTGGGCAAACTGGCTGATTTTTTCCCGCTTTCGGCCATACATGGTATGCTGGCCGCTATTGGTCTTATTATTATTGCCAAACAGATTCCGGTTTTGCTTGATGTAGACCCGGCCATGACCAAAGGAAAAGGCCCGTTTGCGCTATTAGGCAATATTCCAGACTTCCTGATGCACCTTGACCCCAAAGCCACCATTGTAGGCGCGGTAAGTTTGTTTATTATGTTGATATGGCCGTTTATTAACCACCCAATCAAAAAAATTCCGGCACCTTTAATGGTATTAATATTCTCGATTCCTGCCGAGTTGTTGCTTGATTTTCAACATACCGAACCTGCCTATGCGCTGGTTCACCTGGGTAATCTGATGGAAAGCATCAAAGTAAATGTCGATTTCTCTGGTTTTGCCCAAACATCAATGTTTATTAAATACGTTATTATGTTTGCGTTGGTGGGTTCTCTTGAATCTCTGCTAACTGTAAAGGCTATAGATATCCTTGACCCATACAAACGTAAATCAAACGCAAATAAAGACCTCATAGCTGTTGGTATTGGTAATACCATTGCTGCCGTATTAGGTGGCTTGCCAATGATTTCAGAAGTAGCGCGTAGCTCGGCCAACGTAGCCAATGGCGCAAAAACCCGCTGGGCCAACTTTTTCCATGGTTTCTTTATTCTGGGCTTCGTTTTGTTGGCATCGCACCTGATTGAGTTAATACCTAACACTGCTTTGGCTGCCATGCTTATTACAGTGGGTATCAGATTGGCACATCCGAAAGAATTTGTACAGACCTTCAAAATTGGTAAAGAGCAATTGGCCATTTTCCTTGTTACCATTTTCTTTACTCTTTTTGAAGACCTGTTGGTTGGTATAGCTGCAGGTATTGCGGTAGAAATCATTAATCATATTATCAGCGGAGGAGCGCCGGTGCGTTCTTTATTCAAAGCCCCGGTACAGGTTTCTTTTACTGAAGATACTTATGTGGTTGAAATTGATAAATCGGCAGTATTTACCAATTATCTGGGTATAAAAAGCAAACTGGATGCCATTCCTCCGGGATTCAAAGTATTTATTGATTTGAAAAACACCCAGTTAATTGACCACTCGGTAATGGAAAATCTGGAACACTTCCAACACGATTACGAAAACCTTGGAGATGGCGGAAGTGTAGAAATAATTGGTATTGCAGACCACAAACCTGTATCTTCTCATAAGCTGGCGGCCCGTAAAAAGCCTAAACTGGCCACGGTTGCATAATTTTCTTAACTTTGAAGTTTTATCAGTTGCAGGCTTTAAGAATGCTCACAAGAAACGGTTTCTTGTTGTAACAGTTATCTTAAAGCCTGCTCCTAAATCTCACAAATAATTCTAGCTTTATGAAGTCATCAAAAATAGCCCTAACGGGGCTACTTGTTATCTTATTGCCTGTACTTTCTATGGCACAGGCATTAAAAGATGGAAAACTAACACTGAACGAAGACGGGTCTCGCTATCTGAAATTCACGATCGTAAATCAGACCTGGCTACGCAACACTCAGTTTAATGAGGGTTCAACCATTTTTGGTTATGCCAAAAAAAACGGATGGGACATCGGCATCCGCCGGTTCAGAATGCAGCTTTATGGACAACTGACCGACAGGGTGTTTATTTATACCCAATTGGGAGAAAATAACTTTAATGGCATTCAGGACCGTAAGTTTGGCTTTTTTGTTCATGACGCCATTGGAGAGTATGCCCTTGTAAAGAATAAATTCTCTTTAGGTGGTGGCTTAACTGCCTGGAGTGGTCTGGCACGTTTTGCCTCTCCGTCAGTTGGTAGTATTCTGGGTGTTGATGCCCCGCTTTATCAGCAATCAACCAACGATGTTACTGACCAGTTTCTTAGAAAACTGGCGGTTTATGCCAAAGGTAAATTAGGTAAGTTTGATTACCGCGTGGTGTTGTCTGACCCGATGGCTTTTCAGAAAGCATCTTCTTACAGTGCTGTTATCAGCCCCGACATCGCCAATTTTTCATCAAAACCTCCTAAATTTCAATGGAACGGGTATTTTCAGTGGCAATTTCTTGACCAGGAGTCAAACCTTACTCCCTATATGACAGGCACTTACCTGGGCAAAAAAAAGGTGTTTAATATAGGAGCAGGTTTTGTTTATCAGCCTAAAGCTATGTGGACAATGGCCGCCAACAAAGTAGATACCGTTGAAACAAATATGGTACAGCTTTCTCTGGACGCTTTTTATGATGCACCGGTAAGTGAAGACGGCCAGGCCATCAGCGCTTATGCATCTGTGGGGCATTTTGATTTCGGCAAAAATTATATACGCAATATTGCAGCCATGAACCCTACCAATGGCACCACGATGAAAAATGTAATCAATGGGTCGGGTAATGGTTTTCCGGGGTATGGAACCGGAAACGTGATTTACGCGCAGGTAGGTTATAAGCTGAAAGATAACCTGATAGGCAAAACCACACTAATGCCTTATGTTTCTTTACAACATGCCAATTATGAACGGCTGAATCAGGGGATGAACTACTGGGACTTTGGTGTAAACTGGCTGCTGAATGGACATACATCTAAGTTGACACTGGCGTACCAGAATCGCCCGATATTCCTGACTGATGCCAATGGCAAAGGAGAGTTCAGCAACCGCAAAGGCTCTACAATTATACAGTATCAGGTATTTTTTAATTAACAGTGATCCGACCGCATACTTTAAAGCCCCTCGCCTATCTGAGGGGCTTTTGTTGTTAATAGCCCATGTTAATTTCTGATTAAGGCAGATTTTAAATTCTTTATTGAAGATTAAACTGCTACTGAATTGTACTATTCCGCAAAAAAATTATATTTGCTAAAAAACCCAGCAGATAATGGTTTTGCCTCAATGCCCTCATTGCGATTCGGCCAGCATTTCCAGAAACGGGATTGTGAAGGAAAAACAACGATACAAATGCAAAGACTGCGGGTATAACTTTACCCTTGAAAAAAAAGGAAGAAACCTGGATGGTTATCTGGTAACCAAAGCACTGCAATTGTATCTGGACGGTGTAAGTTTCAGAGAAATTGAGAGGCTTTTGGGTGTAAGCCATGTTACGGTTATGAATTGGGTAGAAAAATACAAGATTATGATTCCGGACCACCCCAATGATTACAAGCCAACCTCTTCCGTAGTTACACATGAAGAATTACTGGCCTATTATAAAGACAAAGAAAACCTGAAAGGTACAGGCACCATAACAACCGAAATTAACGACAGCTATTTGCTCATCAGGTGGGAGCGTTCTAAAAAGACCAAAGAATAATTAATTAAATCTATTCCCTTAACATCTACTCATTTAAAATGTCTGAAAAAAAACAAAGTTTAGGCTACATCATAGGAGCTTCTTCTGTGGGTACGCTTATTGAGTGGTACGACTTTTACATTTTTGGCAGCCTCGCAACTGTTTTAGCCTCCAAGTTTTTCCCAACCGACAACCCCACAGCAGGTTTTCTTAACACCCTGGCTACATTTGCCGCAGGTTTTGTGGTTCGTCCGTTTGGCGCTCTGGTTTTTGGTCGCCTGGGCGATTTAATTGGCCGGAAATACACCTTTATGGTTACTCTGATGTTGATGGGAGGCGCCACTTTTGCTATCGGACTAATACCCAGCTACGAAACCATAGGTGCCTTGGCACCCATACTGGTGCTATTATTAAGGCTGTTACAAGGCCTGGCTTTGGGCGGGGAATACGGCGGTGCCGCCACTTATGTGGCTGAACATTCTCCGGCGCGTCAACGCGGATACTGGACATCCTGGATTCAGACCACGGCTACTGTAGGGCTGTTTGTGTCTCTGGGTGTAATTATGATTACCCGGAAATCAATGACAAAAGAAGCATTTGAAGACTGGGGCTGGCGTTTGCCGTTTCTGGTTTCTATAATTATGGTGTTTGTGTCGTTTCTCATTCGTCGGAATATGTCAGAGTCTCCCCTCTTTGCCAAGGCAAAGGCAGAAGGTAAAACTTCTGCCAACCCATTAAAAGAGTCGTTCGGCAACAGGCTTAATTTCAAGTTTGTGCTACTGGCACTTTTTGGGGCTACCATGGGGCAAGGCGTGGTTTGGTATACAGGCCAGTTTTATGCGCAGAATTTCTTGTTGAAGACCTGTAACATTGATGACGTGCAAGCCAACAGCATTATGATGTGGGCGCTTATAATGGGCACACCGTTTTTTATAGTTTTTGGTGCTTTGTCAGACAAAATCGGACGTAAGGGCATCATGCTGGCAGGTATGTTTCTGGCGGTACTACTTTACAGACCTATTTTTGAAAAGATATATCAGACCGCCAATGTAGCTAATAAAACCGAAATCAATACCACAGATAAAACCACTGTTAAAGTGGAGTTAATGGAAAAAACTCTGGCAGATTCGGTAATTATTACCACCTCTATGCACGACTACGAAGATGGCACTATTATGAAAGAAGTTGCCAGAACCACCATACTGGCCGATAAATCGGTTAATGTACCAAAGGCAGAAGTAAAGAAAACGATAACTCTCAATGATGCTGATAAATGGACATTGGTTTTACTGGTTTTCTGCCTGATAATATTTGTTACCATGGCTTATGGGCCAATTGCCGCTTTTCTGGTTGAAATGTTCCCTACAAAAATCAGGTATTCTTCAATGTCATTGCCTTACCATATCGGCAATGGGGTGTTTGGCGGGTTAATGCCGGCCATTGCTACTTTTCTGGCTACTCAGGCCAATGAAATTAACGCCAAAGCAGCCAATGCCGGCCAAGCTCTGGTAATAGACAAACCCTATCTGCAAGGCTTGTATTACCCCATTATTATAGCTGGGGTCTGCTTTTTTATTGGGCTATTTTATATAAATGGCAAAGACCGGAACATTCATGACTAACCTTTAAGCAACTAACAATGAACGCATTAAGAAAAATATTAGGCATTATCTGGATTGTAATTGGTGTAAGTGCCGGAATCTATCTTATCTATTTTCAGGCTGTACCTCTTTGGAAAACAGGTGGCAACGACCTCGTACCTGCCATTATTTACACTTTTATATTGGCGCCCATTATTTCACTGGGCATGTCTATATTTGGATATTATGCCTGGCAGGGTGATTATAGCACCAAGGACGGCGAAAAATTATGAAAAAACACTGGGTAACTAACCTGAGGGTTATGGCCACACTGACCGTCGTTTTGCTGCATGCAGCAGGATACGGCTCTTTACATGTTAAGAAAATACCGCTGACTGACTGGTGGATTTGCCATATTATTAACGTATTTGGCAGATTTGCCGTGCCAGTATTTGTGATGCTCTCTGGTTATTTACTCATTGTCAAATATGAAGAGCTAAGCAGTTTTATTAAAAAGAGGTTCAGCCGTATATTTGTTCCGTTTCTGATCTGGAGCCTGCTATACATGATATGGTCTAACTTTAAAGGTGTGCCGAGTGAGCGCACTCCCTGGGCCCTGGGCGACTTCATCAGTAAAATACTGGCTGGTAACGGAGGTGGGTCTGGCCACCTGTGGTTTGTGTATATGCTTTTGGGAATATATGCCATTACACCGGTAATTAGCCGTTGGATAAAGGGTACAGAAACCTCGGCGAATCCTTTAACCAAACGTACCGAAATTTTGTATTTCCTGGTTTTATGGTTTACTGGAAATGTAGTTTACACCTTGCTAAACAAGTGGTTTGGTATTGAAATAAAATTTGAGCTCCGGTATTTTTCAGGCTTTATCGGTTACTTTGTATTAGGCTATTGGCTGGGTAATTCAGGCACAATTCTACCAAAAAGCTTACTTATCCTCTCATTTCTGGCTTCTTGGGTGCTAACAGCCTATATTTGTTATGATGTTTCATGGCAGGCCGGCATATATGTTTACGATTACACCGATTACCTCAGCGTGCCTGTTATGCTAATGTCTGTTCTGATGTTCCTGTTGTTCAAACAGCACTATGACAAACCCTTTGCACCCGGAATAATGGCAGAGCTGGATATGAGCAGTTACGGAATGTACCTGGTACATGCTTTGATTTTACGCATACTGTCAAGACAGTTTCATATCAATTTTACCTGGATACATCCTTTAGTAGGAATCGCCGTTCATTTCCTGCTGGGCGCAGTTATCAGTTATCTGATTGTAAAAATAATCAGTAAAATTCCTAAAGCCGGAAGTTGGATTGTAGGGTGATAAACTGCGATATTTGCAATAGTGTACGTTTGTTTCTGGCATTGCGTTCAACCCATTATTATTATTGTTTTAAAATACCCCCTTATTAAATTATGCTTATTCAAACCTTTGAAGAGTACCAGTCCGCCTATGAGGCCAGTGTGCAAGACCCGGAGGGATTCTGGGCTGAAATTGCGGCTAATAATTTTGAATGGAAAAAGCCCTGGAAAAAAGTTTTAGACTGGAATTTTAAAGAACCAAAAATACAATGGTTTGTGGGTGGCAAGCTAAATATTACTGAAAACTGCCTTGACCGCCACGTAAGAGAAAAACCCCAGCAGCCTGCCATTATCTGGGAACCCAACGACCCCAACGAAGATAGCATTACACTTACCTACCGCCAGTTGTTTGACCGCGTATGCGCTTTTGCTAACGTTTTGAAAAGAAACGGGGTTCAGAAAGGCGACAGGGTTTGTATTTATATGCCCATGATACCTGAACTGGCCATTGCCGTGCTGGCTTGTGCGCGTATAGGTGCCATACACTCAGTTGTTTTTGGTGGTTTTTCTGCCTCGTCTATTGCCGACCGCATTAATGACTCGCAATGTGTGGCGGTTATTACCACAGACGGCGCCGTGCGTGGCAACAAAGCCATACCCATGAAAGACACCGTAGATGATGCGCTGATTGGTTGCCCGTCGGTTAAAAAAGTAATTGTGGCTACCCGCACCCGCACTCCTGTAAGTATGATTAAAGGCCGTGATGTATGGTGGGAAGAAGAAGTAAAATATGTAAGCAATGAGTGCCCTGCCGAGGAAATGGATGCCGAAGACCCTTTGTTTATTTTATATACATCAGGCTCAACCGGTAAACCTAAAGGTGTGGTACATACCTGCGGTGGATATATGGTTTATTCTGCCTACACATTTATGAATGTGTTTCAGTATAAGGCTGGCATGGTACATTTTTGTACTGCAGATATTGGCTGGATAACCGGACACTCTTACATTCTCTACGGCCCTTTGGCTTGTGGTGCTATTTCTTTAATGTTTGAAGGCGTGCCTACTTACCCCGATGCCGGCCGTATGTGGGACATTGTGGACAAACACCGTGTAAATATACTTTATACAGCGCCAACGGCCATTCGCTCGTTAATGGGCTTTGGCCCCGAATACGTTGACAGTAAAGACCTTAGCTCATTAAAAGTTCTTGGTTCGGTAGGTGAACCCATTAATGAGGAGGCCTGGCATTGGTACTCAAAAAACATAGGTAAAGATAAATGCCCGGTGGTTGACACCTGGTGGCAAACCGAAACCGGGGGTATTATGATATCGGCACTGGCAGGCATTACCCCGCTTAAACCCGCCTGGGCTTCTCTTCCACTGCCTGGTATTCAAATGATGCTGGTTGATGAAAACGGCAACGAGATACTCGGTGGCAATGTAAGCGGCAACCTTTGTATTAAATTCCCGTGGCCTTCTACTATCCGTACCACCTGGGGTGACCATGAGCGTTGCCGAACCAATTACTTCTCGGCCTACCCTGATCTGTATTTTACCGGCGATGGCGCTATGCGTGATGAAAACGGATTTTACCGGATTACCGGCCGGGTTGATGATGTCTTGAATGTATCTGGCCATAGGATAGGCACCGCAGAAGTTGAAAACGCCATTAATATGCATACAGGTGTGGTTGAATCGGCGGTGGTAGGATACCCGCACGATATTAAAGGACAAGGCATCTACGCATACGTCATTTGTGAGAGCCATCTGAACGACCTCGATTTGACAAGAAGAGATATATTGGCAACGGTATCGCGCGTTATTGGCCCCATTGCCAAGCCAGATAAAATACAATTTGTAAGTGGTTTACCTAAAACGCGTTCGGGTAAGATTATGCGCCGTATTCTACGCAAAATAGCAGAAGGGGAAACCTCAAATCTGGGCGATATCTCTACCCTGCTCGACCCAAGCGTGGTGCAGGAAATTAAGGAAGGAGCGCAAGGCATGAAGTAATACCGGTTTGTTAGGCAATTCCATTGGGGCAATTCCATTGGGGATAATCGCTCCACCAAACACGGATTAATTTATTTTGCTAAAGAAAAGGTCGCCTCATTGTTGTGAAGGCGACCTTTTATCATTTTTAAAACAGCAGAATTACGAAACTGGGGGCTAATCACTCCAATTTAATCGAAAGACAACTCCCCCATTACAAATACGGTTCTCGGCATTTTTCGTTCTATAATTTCTCTTATCGCAGGCGCCCTTTTCCAACGTCTGGGGCAACGGTCGAATACGTTTTTAGCTCGCTGATAAATAGCTGAATTGGTTTCATTCCAAGACATTACACTAGCTAAAACCTGAGCTGATTGATAAGAATCCGGATATGCTTTCGCAAATTCAACACATATACTATCCCTAAGAATTGATTCTTGTTTTTCCCTTTCTTCAACATTTTTTGATAATAGAATAACTTTTTCTCCCGGTCTACGGTATTCAGGATATTCCTGTATAACACTATTTCGCTTCATAGAAAAAGAAAAGCTAAGTATTCGCCTAATTAACTCCTGACCCTCTTCATTCAATTTAGAATTTTTCACTTCACTTGCGTATATATGACTATCTGAATAAATTGAGAATTTTGCTGGTTCGAGCATAAAAGAAAATCGATTATCGCCTTCATATAATTCATAGCTACTTTCAGATATATATGCGTAAACCGGGTATTTGAGCTTTTTAGAGAATTGAAATACACCTGCCTTAACCTGAGTAGAATCAAGAATTCTTTGCCCTTGCACATCATAGGATAAGTAAACCCAGGAACCTTCTTCAAGAGATTTAATTTCTCCAGTTAGTCGAAACCTTTGAGCCTGAGCCGATAAATTAAACAATAGCAGAAAAAATATAAACAGTATACGCATAAGGAATGGATATCAGGATAAAATAGTGCTTGATGAATGTGGGAAGTTAGAAAACAATTTTACCGAAAAATTAGTCTTGTCATTTTTCTCATAGCAATTAAAAAATAGAAACTTGCTTCATTACAGCCTGCCGTCAATGTATAGATAAATCTTTCCAATCAATTCTGTGTTCTGTTAATAAATTTCTCAAAAGTTCAGTTTAACAATGCAATTCTAAGGATAAAACTAAATATTCTAACTGAAACAACAGTTAAAAAATTGCACATTCAATGTTATGAAAGTGTGACTTAATAAATGCACATTTTGCATGATTAGCATCCAAACAAAGATGCTCCTTGAAAAGGTCCTACCTCAAAGTAAGTCCTTTTTAAATATATTGACCCACCTAGTAAAACATCATTTTATCCTATTCAATAAAAAAATATTACTAATTTATTTGTCATAACAATTAATTTTATTTTATTTGCATAACAATAATTGTTATAGCAAATATGCCTGTTTATCACAAACTCGGGAAAATACCTGCTAAACGCCATACACAATTCGAAAAGCCGGATAGTGGAGGATTGTATTATGAGCAGTTATTCGGTACCATCGGTTTCGATGGTATGTCTTCTCTGATGTACCATATTCATAGGCCTACGCAGGTAATGCAAATACAGGAAAGCAAGGATATTGCCCCTCGGCTGGCAGCAACAAATCAACTCATGATGCGCAAGCTGATAGGGTTTAATGTAGAACCGAAGGACGATTATCTCGACAGCCGCACACCTCTTTTGGTTAATAAAGATTGCGTTATTGGCCTTGCAGCACCCAGACTACCATTAAGAGATTATTTTTATAAAAATGCCGATGCCGACGAACTACTTTTTATTCATAAAGGTACCGGTACATTGCGCACCCAACTTGGCAATATTGCATTTGAATATGGCGATTACCTGGTTATCCCGCGGGGAGTAATCTATCAGATTGAATTTGATACCACCGACAACCGCATTTTATACGTAGAGTCTCACTCGCCTATATATACACCCAAACGCTACCGCAATTATTTCGGTCAGATGCTTGAACAGGCACCTTTTTGTGAGCGTGATTATAAATTGCCGGAACACCTGGAAACCCATGATGAAAAAGGTGAATTCATCATCAAAATCAAAAAACAGAACCAATTACATAGCCTGATGTACCAATATCATCCCTTCGATGTAGTAGGTTTTGATGGATACAATTATCCATGGGGTTTTTCCATACACAACTTTGAGCCGATAACCGGACGTGTGCATCAACCACCTCCGGTACATCAAACCTTTCAGACAGATGCCTTTGTGGTTTGCTCGTTTTGTCCAAGGTTATATGATTATCACCCGAAAGCAATTCCTGCACCTTATAATCACTCCAATATAGACTCTGATGAAGTGATATACTACGTAGACGGCGATTTCATGAGCCGAAACGACATTGCACACGGGCACATTACGCTTCACCCGGGCGGTATTCCGCATGGGCCACATCCGGGAGCAATGGAACGAAGTATCGGCAAGAAAGAAACGCATGAGCTGGCAGTAATGGTTGATACTTTCAGGCCATTAATGCTGACAGAAGAAGCCTTAAAGCTGGACGACGGAAAATATTTTAATAGCTGGATAGAATAAAAAAACTGACAATTATGCTTCATCAACAAATAAATACGCTGGAACCATCAGAAAGCACCGATTTTCTGCCAATTAACGGCACCGATTACCTGGAACTGTACGTGGGCAACTGCAAGCAGGCAGCGCATTATTATCAATCGGCTTTTGGGTTTCAGCCACTAGCCTATGCAGGGCTGGAAACAGGTTTGAAAGACCGAGAAAGTTACGTTTTGCAGCAGGGTAAAATCCGGCTGGTGCTTACCTCTCCCCTACATGGTGGAACTGAAATTGGTCGACATATTGACAAGCATGGTGACGGTGTAAAAGTAGTAGCGCTATGGGTTGACGATGCCCGCGATGCCTATTATGAAACCATATCTCGCGGTGCCAGACCTTATATGGAGCCCATTGCGGAAACAGATGAAAACGGCACGGTTGTACGTTCGGGTATTCATACCTATGGCGATACCGTGCATATTTTTGTAGAAAGAAGCCAATACAAAGGTGTATTCCTTCCCAATTTCAGGGCTTGGAAACCAGATTACCACCCAAGCCCGGTTGGTTTAAAATACGTTGACCACATGGTGGGCAATGTAGGCTGGAATGAAATGAACGAATGGGTTGATTTTTATGGCCGGGTAATGGGTTTTTCTCAACTGGTGAGCTTTGACGACAAAGATATCTCTACTGAATATACCGCATTGATGAGCAAGGTAATGGCTAACGGTAACGGTCGCATTAAGTTTCCTATCAATGAGCCGGCCGAGGGCAAAAAAAAATCTCAGGTAGAAGAATATCTTGACTTTTACGGCGGCGCCGGTGTGCAGCACCTTGCAGTAGCCACCGACGATATTATTACTACAGTAACCCTCCTTCAAGAGCGCGGAGTTGAGTTTTTGCGCGTGCCGGAAAGCTACTATGAGGAGTTGAAAGGAAGAATTGGCGTTATTGATGAAGAGATAGAACAACTGAAAGCCCTGGGCATATTGGTTGACCGGGATGATGAAGGCTATTTGTTACAGATTTTCACCAAACCCATAGAACCCCGCCCCACCATGTTTTTTGAGATTATTCAAAGAAAAGGTGCCAGGTCTTTCGGAAAAGGTAACTTTAAGGCTCTTTTTGAAGCCATTGAACGAGAACAGGTATTGAGAGGCACTTTGTAACAAAACTCGGAAAAACATGAATCAGTCATATTCGTCCTACACAGCAGAAGACCACCAGATGTGGCGTATGCTGTTTAAAAGACAAACCCTGAAATTACCGCAACTGGCCAGCAAAGATTACTTAGTAGGCATTGAAAAAGCCGGATTTGTGGCTGACCACATACCTGATTTTGAAGAGGAACTGACTCCCCGTCTGCAGGCACTAACAGGCTGGTCGGTAATTGGTGTGCCGGGGCTTGTGCCTATAAAAGAGTTTTTTGAACTGCTGGCCGCCAGAAAGTTTCCGGCTTCTACGTGGTTAAGAAGCCCGGACCAACTGGAATATCTTGAAGAGCCGGATATGTTTCATGATACATTTGGGCATGTACCCTTGCTTACTAATCAGGCATTTTGCGATTTTCTGGCTGAATTCAGTAAAATTGCATTAAAATATATTGAAGACGAAACAGCTGTTAAACTTATGCAACGGCTGTACTGGTACACGGTTGAGTTTGGTTTGATAAAAGAAGACAATCAGTTGAAAATTTATGGAGGTGGTATTTTGTCGTCAAGCGGCGAAAGTGAATATTGCCTGTATAGCCACCTGCCTGAAAGGGTACCCTATAATATCAGAGAAATACTGGCAACTGAAGTAAAGATTGATGAGTACCAGAAGAAGTACTTCATTGTTGATTCTTACGAGCAACTGTATGGTTCACTGCCTCAATTTGAAAAAATTCTGGAGCAACAATTATTAGTGTGTCAATAATTGACGCTTTTTCCTACTTTTGTAAAACATATTATAGCCAAAAAAGATTATTGCAGCATATTCTTTTTAAAGTTTGGTTCAATTTTGCCCAAACCGGAGGTAATCAAAAGAACAGCGTATTTAGCTGCTCAATGCACAAAAGGAAGAACTATATAAAAAATGACACACTCTGACCAACGCTCATACTTTTTTAAAATTGACACTACCATTAAGCGCATCCGCAGCTTTATGCAAAAAGGCCTTACCGATAACGGCATAGACCTAACGGTTGACCAATGGGTAGTGCTTGACCACATTATGCCTAAGCCGGGCATCAGCCAGAACGACCTGGCTGTAGATACCGCCAAAGATGCCCCTACTGTAACCAGAATTTTGGATTTACTGGTAGAGAAAAAGCTAGTGAGACGCCAGATGGCAGACGAAGACAGAAGAAAATTTAATATATACCTGACCGAAGAGGGTGAAAAACTGCACGCACTTGCTTTGGAGGTGATAGGAGAAATCAGACGGAAATCCTGGGACGGGCTGACTAATGCAGATTATGATGAACTGGTAAGAATCATGAACACTATTCATAAAAATGTCAGTTAGGTAGGTACAGGCCTAAAAAAATCAACATGAATTCCTGGTTAGATATAGCAACAGACACAGACTTCTCAATTCATAATCTTCCTTTTGGTATATTTAGTACAGGCAAAAATGCACCACGCGTGGGTGTGCGCATAGGAGATTATGTAATAGACCTGGAGCAAATGCGCCGGCTTGGTCTGCTCGAAATCCCCCGTCATGTTTTTAATCAGACGTACCTCAATACTTTTATTGGTTTAGGCAAAAAGAAAACGGGTGCAATAAGGCTACAACTGCAAGAATGGCTCATAAAACCGAAATCTCCACTCAAAACGCATTTTAATCAGATTTTTCATCCGGTTGCATCCATAAAAATGCATCTACCTGTGCGGGTGGGCGATTATACCGACTTCTATTCAAGTCTTGAACACGCCACTAATGTAGGCAAGCTGTTCAGGCCGGATAACCCACTGGTTGCCAACTGGAAGCACCTGCCCATTGCCTACCATGGCCGAGCAAGCTCAATTGTGGTATCCGGCACACCCATAATCAGGCCCAAAGGGCAAATAATTCCAGCCAATAGCCGTTTACCTATTTTTTCGCCTACCCAAGAACTGGATTTTGAAGTGGAAATTGGAGCAATTATTGGTAGAAATTCTGACTTAGGAGAAAGCATTAGCACCGCAAAGTCCGAAAATTATGTTTTTGGTCTGGTACTTTTTAATGACTGGTCAGCACGTGATATCCAGCGATGGGAATACCAGCCGCTGGGGCCATTTCTTGGTAAAAACTTTGCGTCTTCCATGTCGCCATGGGTTGTAACACTTGAAGCGCTTGAGGATTTCAGGGTAAACACCCCACTGCAAAACCCTCAACCCTTAGAATACCTGCAATTTGATGGTAACCGTAATTTTGATATAGAGCTGGAGGTAGCTTTACAAACCCCCAACCAGAACACATATAGAATTTCAAGTACTAATTACAGGTATATGTACTGGAATCTGGCACAACAAATAGCACATCATACTATAAATGGCTGTAATTTAAAAGTTGGTGACTTATTGGCATCAGGCACTATCAGCGGGCCGACACCCAATAGTTGCGGCTCTATGCTGGAACTAACCTACGGAGGCAGGCAACCCATTAAATTAGACTATAACCAACAGAGAACCTTTCTTGAAGACGGTGATGTGTTGACCATAAAAGGGTTTAGCCAAAAAGATGGGCTGCGGGTGGGATTTGGTGAAGTGAGCGGTAAAATACTTGCAGCCAATTGATTTTTTTGTAATTTACCGCCCTGAATCTAAACGCCAGATACCGCAACTTCATGACAAATACTATAATTCTTATCATTTGTGCGCTGATTCTCATTGCGTATATCTTTGATATATCGGCAAAAAACACAAAAATTCCGGGTGTTATCCTTTTACTCTCGGTAGGAATCATATCGCAGATAATAACCACTTATCTGGGTCTAAAAATACCTAATCTTGAGCCATATCTGCCAGTGGTAGGTACAATAGGCCTGATTCTTATTGTACTGGAGGGCTCGCTGGAGCTTGAAATCACTGCTCAGAAGAGAACCCTTTTTGTATCGACAGTGAAGAGCGCTTTTATTGGCCTGGCGCTTTTTAGCCTTATGCTGGCCACAGGGCTATATTTTCTTATTCATAAGCCTTTTCTTACCTGCCTGATTAACGCAATTCCTCTGGGAATCATCAGCAGTGCCATTGCCATACCCAGTGTAAAAAATCTTGATGCCGAAAGCCGCGAATTTGTCATCTATGAAAGTTCTATTTCTGATATTCTTGGCATCATTTTTTTTAACTTTCTGGTTCTGCACAATACATTCGGGGTGGCAACCTTTACCTCTTTTTTATTTGACATCGTCATTATAGTTGCGCTTTCAATTGTAGCCAGTCTGGCGCTCGGAAGCATGATAAGCAAGCTGAATCACCACATCAAGTATATACCCATTATTACCATCCTGATTCTGTTTTATGTAATTGCCAAAATTTATCACCTGCCCTCTTTGGTGTTGGTTCTTATGTTTGGTTTGTTTCTGAATAATGTAAACCTGATTAAGTTTGACTTTATGAAGAAATGGATAAACAGCGAAACCATTAAAAAAGAGGTGCATTCTTTTGAACACCTGATAGCCGAAGTTACGTTTGTAATCAGGTCATTCTTTTTTATTATGTTCGGCTATTACACCAATCTGAAAGCGGTTCTGAGCGCAAGAGATTTTGTAAATGCCCTGGTTATTCTTGTATTTATATTTGGGGGGCGCTATCTGATTTTCAGATTACTTAAGGTTAAATCTGACCCGCTGTTATTCATTGCCCCCAGAGGACTTATTACTATTTTACTTTTTCTGGCCATACCAGACTCACACCAGATACTTGAGGTAAATAAAGGATTATTAACCCAGGTAATTTTTCTTACAGCCCTTGCCATGATGTTTGGGATGATAAAAACCAGAAACCTTTCAACAAACCAATAATAATTACTGATTAATGCTTACTATTAACCCACTGGATTTAGAACCCAGAATATTTTACAGTTATCTGACCGGCACTGTTGCGCCGCGCCCTATTGCATTGGTAAGCAGTATAGATAATGCCGGCAATGTAAACCTTAGCCCGTTCAGTTTCTTCAATATCATGGGCATTAATCCACCTTTACTTGTATTTGCCCCCAATAACCGAAGCAGAGACAATTCTAAAAAAGATACAGCACTCAATATCAGCGAAGTGCACGAGGTGGTAATAAATATGGTAGATAACAGCATGGTTCAACAGATGTCGTTGTCTAGTGTTGAGTATCCTAAAGGTATAAACGAGTTTATTAAATCAGGCTTTACGCCAGAACCTTCACTACTCATAAGGCCGCCAAGAGTAAAGGAGTCACCGGCTCAGTTTGAGTGCAAGGTGCTTGAAGTACGTGAAATTGGCACCATGAACCTGTTTATCTGCCAGATTATCATGGCTCATTTCGCTGATAACATTATCGGCGAAAACGGACGAATTGATCAACGTAAAACCGATTGGGTTGCACGCCTGGGTGCCGATTGGTATGCGCGTGTGAATGAACCCGCCCTGTTTGAGGTTGAAAAGCCCAATACCAAAATCGGAATCGGTTATGACGCCATACCTGAGCAAATCAGACTTTCAAAAATACTTACCGGTAACCATCTGGGGCAACTTGGTAATACAGAAGTTTTACCATTGCCGGAAGAAATAGAGGCCTACCGTCAGACACCGGCTATTCAAAAGTTTTTTGAAGCGGCCGCCGGAGACATCGCTGCTCTTACTGATTTTCTTCACCATGAAGCTCAAAGACTATTAAGCCTAAACAAAGTAAAGGAGGCCTGGCTGGTGTTATTGCAAAATCTGAATCCTGTTGATCAATAGCCAGTTTGCAGCAGTTTATCAGTAAAGGTCAGTTCAAACCAAATTATTGTTTCTTGCTTCCACCAAACATTTTAAACAAACCGGCTATTATCAGCACAATTACAATCAGTACAATAATAACGCCGGTATTGAAGCCCGCTTCAAAAATACCAACAATAGCATCGCAAGAAGATATACCCAAAACAACACAAATGGCCAATAGATAATTAATCAGTTTCATGATTTTTAAAGTTTAGTGAATTTATTGAAACTGATTAAAAAAGCGTGCCAGCCTATTGGTAGGCGGTTGGAGGTGTTGGCCGCCATCTGAATGACTGGGTGTCAATGGCACACATGGTACACAATATGCCATTGAGGTGGTCATATTCGTGCTGCAGCAATTCAGAGATTGCCCCTTCTACCTGCCAACGCTGTTCCTGCCAGTTTTCATTTCTGTATTTTACCACAAGCGACTGATGACGTTTCACTTTAACGAGCAGATTCGGAAAACTCATGCAATCGTCCCAGAGTTCAAACATATCCAGGCTAAGGTTCTCAAATTCGGGATTAATGATTACAACAGGGCGGTCTATGTTAATGTATATCAGTCGTTTCATTATACCCAATTGCGGGGCAGCAATGCCCCTGCCAAACTGATACTTTGCCCGTATTTCTTCCATTACCTGGTGCAAATCTTTCACCCATTCATGCACAAAAGGCAATTCTTCCTGTTTAACGGGTTCGCAAACTTCATATAAACGGGGGTCGCCCAATAAAAGCAGGTCTTTCAGATGTTTCATTTTACAAATTAATTATTCTGTGCTTCAACCTTGTTTCATAGCCGGTATTTTACTATTTTAACAAATATTAACGTTGTGATAAAAATGAAAAACACAACCTTGACGTTACCATCGGTGCAACAAATATTTTTGCTATGAAAAAAATTTATCTGCTACTCCTCCTACTCCTGGCTGTAGAAAGCTATGGTCAGATTGTTACTGAATTTCCCAGAATTGATGACCAAAGCAGTGACGAAACGGATATCACTAAAGTTGAATTACGTGGTGAATATACTATTATTCATTTCAGATACCAATTAAGCAAGCGCAAAAACCGCCTCTACAGTTTTCCGCTACCTAATCAGGAACAAAAGACCTACACAACTATTTCTTTTAATCCTGATAGTTATCTGAGCGCGAACGGAAAGTATTTCAGATACATAAAATCAGTGGGAATAGTGGAATTGTCTGATGAACAAAGTGAGCAGCGGGTTTATCCGGGCGAAGTATATAAATTCAGTGTTTATTTTGAAAGGCTTGACCCGGGTTTAGAAGTGTTTAATCTTGTTGAGGGTAAAAACCTGCCCGGACAAAAATTGCTTTTCTGGAATTTTAACGGTGTACACATCAAAAATCCTCCAAAAAATGCAACTCGCTCAACAAACCCTGACGTAATACTTACCATCAGAGGCAAATTAATTGATTCCAGAACACAAAAAACAATTAGTGGTAAAGTAACCTATAAAGTAGACAAGGATACGAAAAAAACCGGATTCAAGATAGTGAAACTGAACGAAGGTTTCTCTTTCTCGTTAAAGCCTGATGCATACACTTTTACAGCAACCGCTGCCGGGTATGAAACGGCAGAAACCAGTATTGATTTATCTAAACTCAGGAAAGGTCAGCAGTTTACCCAGGATATTTATCTGAATCCTGTTCCGCCAAAAACGCCTGAAAAAGTTGAACCAAAAGCAATACCGCCACAAGCTGAAACCAAGCCCGCTGAAGCTCCGGCAATTGCTGCCCCCAAAAAAGAACCAGCAAAAGAAGAGTCTGCTCCGGTTAAGGTAGAAGAAAACAAATTCAGGCTTGATAAAGTATATTTTAATACCGGTGAGTCTGGCTTGTTAGACCAATCGTATGAGCAGTTAGATGGCTTACTAAAAATGATGAAGAATAGCCCAACCATGACCATCGTGATTGAAGGCCATACTGATAATGTAGGAGACCCAGCGCAGAACAAACGCTTATCTTTACAGAGGGCTTTTAATGTACGTGAGTATCTGGTTCAGAAAGGAATTGCGGGTAAGCGCATTCAGTTTAAAGGATACGGCGATACAAAACCCATTACAGACAACAGCACTGAGGAGGCAAGAAAGCAAAACCGACGAGTAGAGTTTGTAATTGTAACGCCCTAGAAGGTTCAGGGTTATTGAAGAAAACCTGGAAATAATCAGAAACTGATATTTTCAATGATATCTGATGCTATCATGGCAGTAGTACCTTTAAGCTGAGCGGCTCTGTCACCGGCTAACCCGTGTTCATATACGCCCAGTAAAGCAGCATTTATTGGGGCATAGCCCTGTGCCAGCAGGGCCAGAATCATACCGGTCAGTACATCGCCGCTGCCTCCTTTTGCCATTCCGGCATTACCTGTTGAGTTAAAATAAATTTTACCATCCGGCGAGGCAATTGCGGTAAATGCACCTTTGAGACAAACTATGCACTGGCGCTTTACGGCAAAAGCTGCCAGAAGCTCAAGTTTTTCGTAGTCATTTGCCCAAGTTTTACCAATTAATCTCTGAAATTCCTTCGGATGGGGTGTCAACACAGCACCTGCTGGTATCAGGCTTAATTGATGGTTATCGGCAGCAATGATATTCAATGCATCGGCATCAATAACTAAAGGCACTTTAACATTTTTCAGGATGGCCTCAATCATGCTGGCAGTACCGTGATTTGTACCAATACCACAACCGACACCAATAGCCTGATAATTGTCTAGGGGTGGCATATCTTCCAGTTCTTTCTGATTGCCGGTAGGCAGGCACATGGCTTCCGGCACTGAGGACTGAAGAATTGCATACCCGCAAGCCGGGGTGTACACGCTTATTTTACCAACGCCCGAACGAAGACAGGCCCGGGTAGATAGAACGGCGGCGCCAATCATACCATAACTGCCGGCAATCATTAAAGCATGGCCAAAATTACCTTTATTAGAGAATTTATTTCTTGGTTTTATTAATTGCCTGGCCATTCGGGCATCAGTGTATTCATATCCGGAATCAAACTGACTGATAAATCCGTCATGCAAGCCTATATCAACCACCCACCAATCGCCCACGTAAGCAGCATTTTGAGGAAGAAAAAAAGCAAGTTTGGGCGTCTGAAAAGTAATGGTTTGGTTTGCCATTACAATTACATCATCAGACCCGTTGGGTGAATCAGCAAATAAACCTGACGGAATATCAACTGAAACCAGCTCTGCGCCACTTGTATTAAGACTGCTTACCAGTGTTTTAAGTATCCCTTCAAGAGGCCTTGAAAGCCCGGCCCCTAGTAAAGCATCAATATATAAATAATCAGGATTAATGACCGGCAAGTCGACATCTGTCTTGCATAGCCGGGCATCAATTTTATTAACAAGCCTGCCAAGATTTATTTTAAAGTTATCAGACTTTCGTTCAGAATAATCCATTACAAAAACCTCTACGTCATAACCTGAATGATAGAGCATTCTGGCAATTGCCAGGCCATCTCCACCATTATCACCCAGCCCGCATAAAACCACAATTTTTTTATAAGAAACCGCATATTTGCTTTCAAAGAAATTCACAAATGCACGTGCAGCGCGCTCCATGAGATCTATTGAGGCAATCGGCTCGTTTGCGATGGTGTACTCATCTGCCGCTTTTACATCAGACACATAATTACCATCATTAGTACGTCTTCTTGTCAATAGAATCTTCATAGCTTTTGTGCTTCTAATGAATACCTAACTCTTTTTTAAATTGTGGCCTGATATGGCGTCTCGTCTGCCAACAAGCAACATACTTATTTAAATCAGATTCATTTCAATAGTAAGTGGCTGTACTTTAGAGGCCGATTGAATTAAGTCTGATTTTTTTTCTATTATGAAATCTTCATACATCAACATCATGACATCGTCTTCATAATTTCCAATCTGCTCAATGTTTTCTATGCCGTTCAGATTATTAACAATAAGCCGGAAGAAGTCAACACCGGCACCAAAGGCATGAGGATAACCCCCGCCGAATCTCGGATTAATTTCAGACAAATAATACTGACCATTTACATAAAATAAGTCTATGTCTATGGGCCCGTAAAACTCAAACTTACTTATTACTTTCTTTACAAAATTAACCAGATTGATGTCATTAAAAGATACTGTTTTGATGGCTCCTCCGGCACGCGATTCTATTTTTCGCTTTGAAAATATAGAAACAGGTTTACCGCTTATACAATCAACATAAACATCTACATCCAAGTCAAGGCCTGTCATCAATGGCTGTATAATGTAGTCGGTTTGTGCATTTTCAAGCCTTTGTTTCAGTTCGTTAAGGTCATTAATTTTTGCAGCTCCTATGCTTCCGCTTCCTTTTCTGGGTTTTATAAAAACAGGAAAAGAAATCTCTCCATTATTAAGACCCTCCACAAAATTTTCATAAGTACGGTAAGTCAGAATGGTTGGTATCTGATGCGCTTGTAAATACTCAAACATTCGGTACTTATCATAGCATATACTTGCGGTTTCTTCTGTAGGCACCAAGGGCAAAACACCGTTTTCGATAAATCTATGTCTGTTTTTCCCGAGTATCTCAATTTCAGGGTCAATAAGCGTAGTAATTGCCGAAATACCTTCAGATTGGCACAAATCTAGCAGGTACTCAATGTACTGGCCGTCAGTTATTGCCGGTGGAATAAAATGGCGGTCTGCCGCAAATAAAGCCGGAGCGAATGGATTTTTATCAATTGCTACGATACTTAGGTCTTTTTGAGATTTTCTTAAATCTTTCAGCAGTCTGACTCTCCTGCCCACAGAGCAGAATAATATAGCATTCATTTTTGGTTGGTGATTTTTATACTCAAACTCCATCTTGAATAAAGAAAGCGATTGAATAATCTACATATTGGTTTAAAGATACTCGCCGAATCTGATAATTCAAATCAACTAGTTTCTTAAAAGCAAGAATGTTTGGTGAGTGTAGCCGTAGAGGCTCAAAAAAAGAAGTTAAGGAGTGTTAATTCTTATAAGTTTATCATATTTGGCATGCAATACGCCGGGCATATAATTGATGTATTGATCAATGCTATTACCATTGGCGAGCCATTCAAGGTAAATTGCCGGAGTATTAACACCTGCCAGATGTGAGAAAGGGTATCCGCCTCCGAATCTGGGATTTAAATCAATAACGTAATAGTTATCTCCGGATTTGAGCACATCGCAGTCTAAATTACCGATATGTTTCAAATGGCTTCCTATGCGCTGGCCTATTGATTCGAGCTCACTATTCAGAACCGATACGGCTTTGTCGGTTGAACCGGAGCGCATTCCAATTTTTTTTCTGGCGAAGGTTCCAATATATTCTCCGTTGAGGTTGTTAAGCACATCAATTCCAAATTCTACTCCTGTAATTTTCTCCTGAATCAAAATGGCAGCATCCTCATTTCCACTATTTGCTTTGGCCAGTATTGTTCTTGATAACCGCTTGGTCAGGAGTTGATAGGCTAGTTCAAGTTCTGTGCTATCTTCTGCAATGTCTATTCCAATAGAACCACTTCCCCATCTTGGTTTCAGAATTACCGGAAAACGCAGGCTTCCATTTTCTATCGCATCTTTTGCATCATCCAGACTCACAAAAGTTTGGGGAGACGCCAGCCCCGCCGTCTCAAGAAATCGGATAGTCTGCAACTTATCAAAGGTAATATCAATTACTGAGGCAGAGGAAACAATTACCTGAACATTTATTTTACTAAAAAGCTCCTTTGAAGCCGCCAATAAGGGCAATTCAAGGTCAATGAGAGGGATAACCGCCTTGATATCGTTCTTTTTTACAATTTCAAGAATGGTATCAATATATGTATCATCATAAATAGACGGCACATGAATAGCCACGTCGGCTTCTGCAAGGGCCGCGGCTGTAAGGTTTGAATCGGTAGCGTACACCTTTCCGCTACCTTTTAAGGCCTCCTTAAAATAATTAATCAGATAGTTTCTTCGGCCTGCGCAAGTGAACAAAATATTCATCTTAAATCATTAAAATCAAATATGTTTCCTACACTAATAGGTAAATATTTGTAAAAGAAACAGCATTTATAGTTTAAAGCAAAATAGCCACAGCACTGATATGAGACCTATTAAAATGTTAAAGAAACAATGTCGGATGAATACGACTGTTGTTTCCAATCATCTTTTAAAAGGCCAAAAATACAGCGGTCAATGAAGCCGCCATTTTTGAATTTATGCTTTCTGAGTAAGCCCTCCTGTTGAAATCCTAGATTTAAATAAAGTTTATTTGCCCTTTCGTTATAGCTGTTTGTATACAAATAAATTTTATTGAGATTGAATTTATTAAATGCATAGTTTGTAGTAAATTGGGTAGAAAATTTACCAAAACCCTGGCCCTGTTTATCAGGATTAACCAGAATATAATACTCGGCCAAACCATCAGCAAAATCAATATTTGTTAACCCGGTCATAGCTACCACTTCATTTTCTTCTTCAAAAACCAAATCTATCCGCAGCTGATTACCTTTAATTCTATCATACCAACTGTCCATCTCCTCAAAAGTTAAAGGATACTGCATATTCATGTACTGGTAAACGTCAGGATGATTTAACCAGGCCAAACGGTTCTCTAAATGGGTGCTACTTAACTTCTTCACTTTCATTATTTCTAATCTTTTCATTAAAAAATTGCTCTATGGGTACAAGCGCAATGTCATCAGAAGAAAGTACTTTTTTTATAGTTTTAAATAGAATTTTGATATCAAACCATAAAGAGAGATGATCGACATAGTACACGTCTAATTCAAATTTTCTGGACCATGAAATAGCATTACGGCCATTTATTTGCGCCCAGCCGGTTATACCAGGTCTAACCTCATGCCTTCTTTTTTCAAAATCATTGTAATAATCCAGATATCTTATCAGCAATGGTCTGGGGCCAATAAGGCTCATGTCACCTTTCAGAACATTTATCAACTGGGGTATTTCGTCAAGCGATGCGTTGCGGATAAATGCCCCTATCCCGGTTAGTCTTTGGTTATCCGGCAGTAATTCACCATTGGCATCTTTTTTTTCATTCATTGATTTGAACTTGATAATTGAAAATATCTTCCCATTTTTTCCCGGTCTTTTCTGAAAAAAAAACGGTTTTCCTTCATTTACAAAATACAAACAGACAGTAATGACTAAAAAAACTGGGCTAAAAATCAATAACCCAAAAAAAGAAAAAAAGATGTCAAAGAATCGCTTGAAAAAAAATCGATACATTTTTGGGAACAATAAGCTCATATTAAAGAATTACGTCTATACGTAAAAATCTCTGAAAAACGTAAAACTTTAGTGAGCGGGTTTAATATTTATTTAAAAATAGAAAAAATAAACAGATTAACTAAGCATTATTACTTAATTTTTTTAATGTAATATTTTTAATACTCAATATCACGGCTACTCAAAACATACCTGGCACTAAAAATAAGGTTAACTGTTAAGGCAACTATGGTAAATTATAGGCCAATTTGAAATCAGGATTATTCTTGATTCCCTTCGCACAAATTTGGGTCATGGTCAGATCCGGATTATTATTGCCCTCTACAATTACTGGCCCATGGTTAGTATAGGCAATATCCCAACCTATAATTTCTTTGTCCGGAAACGCCAGTGCGGCCTCGGTTACCAGGTTAATAATAGCCCCTGGATAAGGCAGGGTACATCCTTTGAAAAGAAAACCAGTATTCGGATGCTGAAAAAATGAACGCCCTCCGCATTTGGGCAGCTGGTAGGCCACTTCGTCAAGCTCATTTTTTTGTATGTCATAATTTACAAAAATACCTCCCATGGCGCCATTATCAACAAAAGAATTCCCGGTACCCATTTTCAGGAAACTACTTAGCATAACTACTTTACCCTGACTGTAAAAAGTGCTGACTCTTAGTGTGCTTACACAATTCGGGTTGATGTTATTTAAAAGGTTATGCTGGTTAATACCAACCTCAATAATATACGCTTCATGGGAGGGCAATAATGAGAGGTTAATAGTTTGGCCCTTTTCAAATTTAAAAATGCCTTTCCC
Organism: Emticicia sp. 21SJ11W-3; assembly: GCF_024138715.1. Lineage (GTDB taxonomy): Bacteria > Bacteroidota > Bacteroidia > Cytophagales > Spirosomataceae > Emticicia > Emticicia fluvialis. The sequence continues at coordinate 1,980,339 of NZ_CP092074.1, read as the reverse complement.
TCCAAGCCCATTTGCCTGTTTAATAAATATACTCCCGTGCTTTTCAAGCCAGCTATGAACAACGGACTGTACTTTAAATGTATCAGCTAAAGGTATCAATTCCCCGGAATCGCTGATGATTGTATTGTGCTTTATTTCTCCCAGAAATTTTACAAGGGGTAAACCCTTTTTTTGAAGGTACATTCTGAAAGCAATCTTATTGCTCAATACAGGATGATACCCATTGTGCAGATGAAATTTTTCTGGTATCGTCAATAGCTCCTCTCTACTTAAATAACCGCTTACTATACCAGAATTCTTTTTGTACATCAGGCATGTAAAATAATGGCTCATCTGGTTGTAATTGTATTGGCTCTTCAAAGCCCTGATATCTTTCAGCATTGCAAAAATCGGCTTCCGGTCAGAATCCAGCAAAAAGTAGAAAGCAAACTTAATAATTGAGTTTATATTCATACATTTTACAATGATTTTAGAACAGATTTACCTATCCGAGTTTCGAAACAATGTATTTTCTTTTACCAGAGGGTTCCATCGGAATGCTAAATTCTGTCATTATTGAAATTATGCTCTCCTTACCAAAAATCATTTTCAGTTTTTCGACCATTGCATTTTCATCAATAGTTGGTTTATCTTTTTTCTTGTAAGCTATTTTCAAGGTAAAATGCAATTCGGTTTCCTGAATGAATTGATACTGACTAATGTTATCATTCAAATTGAAGAGTTCTCGCATTAGAATTGTTACTGCATAAGGTGAAATGGTTTTGCCATCAGTGGTTTTCAGAAAGTCTAGTTTTCTGCCGCTAATTTCTGTAAGTACCCTTCTGCCATCTTCTTGTAATTGGAATCTACCTATATCTCCGGTATCGTACCTGATCATCGGCACTGCCTTGTTAAACAAATCGGTAACTACAATACGGGCTTCTTCCCCCGCAGAGGCAGGTGCATCCGAATCAGTTTTCAGGAACTCAAAATAATAACTGGCCTCATTGAGACAAAAAAAATCTCCTCCGGTTGCAGGCTGTTGCGCAAGAATACCGTTTTCCTGATTAGAATATCTTGAAATAACCGGGCATTTGAATAGCTCAAGCATTTTACGCCTGGTGTCGGCTGGTAGCTCTTCTGCACCAGTAAAAATTGCCTTAATATTCCATCTGTATTCACCTGGGCTGATATGATTCATTAAACTTACAAATGAAGAGGCATAAGACAATAACACCTTCGAATTGGTATCGGCAAGCATGGTTTTAACAAAATTCCGGGCTCCGCTATCGTCAATTTCAGAGGTATCAAACATACGGAAATTCTCTTTGAGCTGTGTCCAACTGCTTCTTTGATTCAAGTCATTCCAGATTCTCATTGAGTAGATTCTGTCTCCGGGATGATAACCACCGAGCTCGTAAAAATAAAGCAGATCTGCCTTATTTCTTGCGGCTTTATCAGAATCCTGAAAAATCTTGAACGGAATACCACTTGACCCACTGGTAGACATTTTTTTCAATCTGTCTTTCAGATTCAGATACTGGCGAGAGAACATTGAATCCATGTTGTCTTGAAAATCCTTTTTCTTCAAAACAGGAAACGATTCAATGCTTTGATGGTTAAAACGACTGTAAAAAGGAGAGTTAGCGGCGGCATACGACAATATTGACGATAACCTTCTATTCTTTATTACTTCGAACAAAGGTTCATTTTTATTAATATCTCTTACCTCTCTAAAGTGCTTGTAAACGGGTGAGCCCCTCAGAAAATCTGAAATCCAAAAAATATAATACCTTATGTCTTTCATTATTAACAAGCAGGAAATTTAATTGCCTCAGGTTTTTGAAGCCCGGCTAAACTAACAACACCAACCACACGCGCTAAATTTTAGAAATAATGTACTTTCTTTTTCCTGACTTCTCAGACGGTATTTCGTCTGCTCTGATAATTTCAATTACACTTTGCTGGCCAAAAATATCTCTTAGTTTTGTTTCCAGGTCTTTGGCAATGGTTGTAATGTCTTCTCCACCTGCATATTTCAAAATCATTTTAAAAGCGGTGAGGCTCTCCTGAATAAATTGAAATTGGACGATATGGTTATATTCCCACATCAGATTGGTAATTACATGCGGAGAGAGCATTTTACCATCATTCGTTTTTAAAAAATCAGTATACCGGCCATTTATTTCAGATAAAATTCTTTTGCCCTCTTGATCAATACGAAAAACACCGATATCACCGGTATCATATCTGATTATTGGCATTGCCTTGTTAAATAAATCTGTAATGACAATCCTTGCTTTTTCTCCTTCTTCTGCGTTTTCGTCTGACCCAATCTTTAAAAACTCGAAATGATAACTGCCCTCGTTTAACCTGAAAAAGTTTTCTCCGGTAATAGGTTGCTGCCCTAAAATCCCGCATTCCTGATTTGAATACCTTGACATAATAGGACACCGGAATGTCTCCTGCATCTGCTTCTTTATATTCACCGGTAACTCCTCAGCGCCAGTAAAAAAAGCTTTAATACGCCAATTTATGTTAACATTTCTGATATTGGCCATAAGTGCATGGATAGTTGAGGCATATGCTAAAAGTACTTTTGGCCTTGTGTCTGCAACCATGCTCTCTGTAAATTGATTTGCGCCTTCAATATCCAGATTTATCAGATTAAATTCTTTCAGATTTTCAAAAAATCGGTTAAGTGCCGATTTCCGGTTCAGTTTTGTCCATGTGCGCATGAAATAAAACCTGTCTCCGATATCATAACCACCAATTTTGTAAAAGAACAATAAATCGGCCTTATTTCTTCTGACTTTTTCGATGTTCTGATATACCTTAAGCGGGGTACCCGTTGAACCACTGGTGGTCATGGTTTTAAGAGATTCCTTAATATCGGCATATTCTCTTGAAAACAAGGCCTCAATGTTACGCACAATACTTTGTTTGGTAAGTACCGGATAAGTGCCTAAATCCTGGGCATCACAATCTTTATAAAATGCGGTGTTTTGAGTAGCGTAAGTTAATAAATCAAATAGTCTATTGTTTTTTTGCTTTACCGACCCAGGTTCGCTTTTATAGATGCTCTCAATTTCTTTATAGTGTTTCCTGATTTTTGAACCTTTTAAGTAATCGGCCAACCAGAAAATGTAGTAGCGTATGTTTTTCACTTTAAAACTAATTTCAGATATTTTTACTAGCCAGAGCAGAATTATATTCGTTTAAAACTGCATTCCACACTAATTGTCTGTCATATTTTTCAATTATATTCTTTCTGCTGTTGAAGGCCATTTCAGTTCTGGCATCTTTGTTTTTAAACAAATAAAGCATGTTTTCCAGCAGTAATTCAGTGTCACTTTTGGGTACAATTATTCCGTTATACCCGGTTGTTATTATTTCATTGCTTCCGCTAATATCTGTTACAATACTGGGTAAAGACATGGCTCCGGCTTCAAGAACTACGTTAGGGAAACCCTCTCTGTAACTCGGAAAAACAAGGCAATCTGATATAGCATAATAAGGTCTTACATCTGACTGGGCACCTGTAAATATAATCTGTTGATTATCTTCTATTTCCGTAACTGTTTCAGGCAATAAGGGATCAAGATGCTGCTCATAATATCCGACCAGAAGTAACTTTAACCTATTTGCCTGCTCTTTTTCAACCATCGACAGCAGGTTTTTAAATGCCGCGACCAGTTCATTGATTCCTTTGTCTCTTACCAGCCGGCCAACAAAAACAAATACAAAGTCGTCCTGATTTATGTTTAGTGATTGTCTTAGTTCCTGTTTTTGAAGGTCTGAATAAGCCGCGGGGTCGTAGTAATTAAAATCTATTCCATTAATATTACCATTTGCTAATACTTTTAATGGTTTTGTGGTGATTCCGAAATTGATTAAGTCTTTTTTTACTCCCTCACCTTCTGGAAATACATCAGTAGCAGCCCAGCACAAAAGCTGATCCATTTTTATAAGCAACTTTTGCAAACGCCCTTTTTTAGACGGAAAAATAAGACCCGTAAAAGTGTGCATCCTGATTGGCACACCAGCCAATTTGGCAGCAAGCATAGATAGCAAACCGGCTTTAGGTGTAATAGAATGAACAATTTGTGGTTTTTCTTTTTTAAATAGCAGGTAGAGCTTTATTAATGAAATAAAATCATTTACCGGGGATATCTGCCTCTGCATCTCTAATGCAAAGGTACGCACACCTTCTGTTTCTTTTACATGCTCAAGCGATTTGCCATTGCCTGACACCGCTATCACATCAAAATACTGGTTCAAAAAAGCCAATTGTCCTTTCAATAATGCACGAAGCGAACCTGGCACGGTACTGGTTCTAATTACTTTTCTTTTTGATATTTCCATAAATCAAATCAATATTGGCCTCTGGTTCCTTTTTCCAAAATTCTACTTTATGATTCGATGAAAAAGAAGTGCCATTGAATATACGTATTTTTCCTGCAGGTGTAAACTTATTGTGAGCATTATTAATGTTTATGCCTACAAAACGTGTGGAGTGCTCATCAACGAAGTTATTCAGTTCAATATCCACGGGGTGCGGGTATTGGTAGGTGTCTGAGTTAAATGAACCCAGGTTTATATTAAAAGCCGCATTTTTATTGTTATAAGAATACAGATTTCTGAACTTAACATTTTGGAGGTATTCACCAGACAAGCTGGGTTCAACATCTACCCCGCACTCTGGCAAGGTGCCATTTGTATTACTTAATAATACATTATGAATGCTTGCATTAATTGCAGAAGTAACAGATATTGCATTTCTCCTGGCATTATCGATCCAGACGTTTCTTACTGTTACATTCTTTGAAACACCATTGCTTTCAGAACCTATGAACAATCCGTCTCCCCATGTATTATAAATATGGGTATTCTCTATGTAAATATTGGTTCCGTTAAGAATGGCTATACCTGCACTCCATTCCCCTTTCTGTCCTTCCAGATTTTTACTTCCTTTAATTTTTGCGTTATAAATTCTCACATTAGACACATCGTAAATCTTTAGAATATCGTCTAATCTTGATGTTGCCTGGCTTACAAACTCAATCAGTGTATTTTTACTAAAATACAGGGTTCTTCCTGATGGAATCAACAGCCCCGGCTTTTCAATTCTTAAAACTGTATCAGCCAATAAAACAGATGTGTGCCTGTTGAGAATATCTTGTATATATGCCGTTAAATTGGGCTGATTTTTAAGCTCTTGATTAGTAATGCGATACGTATTTGCAGGAACACTGAATTTAGCATCAGGGTTGAAATATCTTCTGGAAAGATTCTCAGGCACAGCTTTTACCTCAAATATATCTATTGAAAAAACGAAACTACAAAATGCTATAATTAAGACGCTAAGAGTGTAAATAGTTTTCATAGTGTTTCCTTTCTTCAAAGTTAACCTTGTTTCTTCTGGCTATAAGCCATTGTTCTTTATTGAAAACATTAAATAACCGATACACCATTCCTACAAAAGCATTCTTGATAAAAAACTTTTGCCATTTGGTATTTCCATTGTATTTTTCAAGTATTTTAAATCTACTTCTTCCAATCAGAACATACTTTTTAAAATAGTTTTCGCCAACTTCCCTGTAAAAGAACAGAGGCTGGGTAATGATCATAAAATTAGATTTTCCGGCCGTTCTGAACCAAAGTTCCACATCCTCAAGCCTTATGGCATCCGGGTCATACGGATTAGCCCTGAACCATTCAGATTTACCCATGATTGTCGGGTGAATAAATGACCTGACTTTTCTAATGTAATTAATCTCATGGTATTCATTACGCATCCCTAACACTATATTAGAGGCATCAATGGTGTATGCATTTGTACCCAATACATCAATTTCAGGATGGGCTTCAAGTACATCTACTTGCTTTTGAAGTTTTTCAGGATGCATGATATCATCTGAGTCCATCCTGCAGTAGTACCTTGTTTTGCACAAATTTGACAGCTGATTCAAACGCGCTACTAATCCTTCATTTTCTCCGGTTAAATAAGTTATCCGTTTATCAAACAGAAAACCCTTTATAATCTCTTCTGTGTTATCAACCGAGCCATCATTAATAATAATCAAGCGCCATCGGGTAAAAGTCTGATTTATTACTGACTGAATGGCGAACTTCAAATATTTAGAATCGTTATATACCGGTAACCCTACAGTAACTAAAGCTTCAGCTTGCCCGGTAAAATTATCCTCCATTTCAAATTGTCCTTTTTAATTTCCACTTACTAAATAAAACTGAAAAAAAACATAAATGACAAATAAAGTAGCTACGCCTGCTGTTGCAAGTCTGAATGCGTTCTTTTCTGAAAACAGAGGCGCCATTAAAAAAGGAATACAAACCCAGGATATAACACCCCATCTGTCTGAATACGGAATTTGAAACGTAAAAAAGAAAAAGACACTCGTGAGTATATAATAAATAAAAATAAGCTTGTAAGGCTCAGACTTTTCTTTGAGTGTTCTATATATAAACATAAAAATTACAAGAAAAAAAGTATTAAACAAAACAAAAGTAGGCCTGAACCCAACTGTATAAACCACGCTTTCATTGGTAAGATATGAAGAACGCCGGTCGTCAACAAGTAATAATCCAATAATGGGTTCCAGCTGCATTATTCCTATATTAAGTGCGGCCGCAACAATAACCAATAAATAAGTCAGGTAAAAATATATGAGATTTATTCTTCGTAATAATATACTCAGCAAAAAGATAAAAACTGCCACAATTAGGGTTGAGTGTATACCCAGCGAACAAATTGCAAAGAAGAAAACCAGTTTTTTATTGCCAGGATTTAAAGCGTAGTTAACAATTGCAAGCATTAAAAATCCTAAGGCGGTGCCTTGCCTTATTATGTTCGTTCCTAAACTATAGAAGAAATAAAAGCTAAATAAAGAGAAACATACCAAAAACCAGTTGGCCTGATAATAGTTAGATAAACTCTTTAATGCAAGAGAAAACGTAACCATAAAGGTAAATGCCATAAACAAAAAGAAAACCGTTGAATTATTACTTACCAGATACAGGCACTTGTTAATATATGGCATCAGGAAATCGAAGCCATATTCAACTTTTTCAGGATTTGTATATTGCCAGTCATATAACCAAGTATCGGTTCCAATCTCCAAATCTCTGAATCCAAATATCAGAATAAAGAAAAGCAGAATAAAGATATTAAAAATGTATAATTCACCTTTTATTCTTTTTCTCAGAAAGTCGAGACACAACGCATTCACGAGCGCCAGAATGCTCATAAATAAGTAGACTCCCGAAATCCATAATTGATAATTCTCCATCACAATATCAATAAACGCAGATTCTAAATTTAAGAATAGGCAAACAATATTTAAATCATTTTATTCAGCGTTTCTGCCTGAGCTTTAGAATAATTAGATTGAAACCATAATTGATTTCTGCCTTTCTAAAACCTAGTAATACAGTTGTAAATAAACAAATTGCAAAATTCAATATTAAGCGAAAAAAAGACTCAGCATCCAAAACCGCATTATTAAACCAGTATAGCAAAGTTACGGAACATATTACAACAGTTGCAATGCGTAAGATGACTTTGAGTAAAAAATGACGAATCTGAAACTGATAATAAACCACTTTTTTCAGGTATAAAACATAAAAAACAAAGAAAACAGCCTCAATAATTATCTTAATTATAAACGGAGTTGTTTCAGGATATCCGGCTTTCAAAAGATAGTATCCTACAATCAGGCCAATTATATTTAAGGTACCACAGGTAAAACTCATCCATTTCATTTTTTCAGAGGCCTCAATAGTCATCAAAACGGGGTAAGTAACTACACTGATAAGAACTGCGCAAATGCCTAGTTTAAAAAATGGCACAGCAAAACCAGGAACGTTGCCAAGCCACAGCGAAAAAACGAAATCTGCATTAAAAATAACCGGTACACAAACTACATACAGCAAGAAAAAACCTATTCGTGTACCCTGATCAATAATTGCATTTAGCTTTTTGAACTCTTTGGTAACAAAACTTTGTGTTGTCTGCGGTCTGATAGCCGAAGTAAAATTATTTACAAATGCGGCTATTCCACCCTGAGCCTGGTTGGCAATAGCAACAGACGAGTTAATTATTACACCATAAAACAAATTAAGATTGACCTTAACACCTTGAACCAGCAGAATTTCACTGAATTTCTTGTAGAGGTCCCATCCAAAGAAGGTCCTCATTTTTTTTACTATATCTTTATTGCCAACAGCTGTTGTTCTTGTTTCCTGAAATTCATTATGGCAGTAATTCCTGTAAATCAATCTGATTACAACGCCAACCGAGAAAACCAAACCACCGTAAATAGCAACCTTATATTGAATGTTGCTCACCCATAAAAGTGCAAAGGGTACCAATAGCTTTAGCAGGGCTTCTAGAACCGAAATGTAAGCAAATGCTAACATTTTTTCTCTGGCCAGAATGATTGACTGATACGGAATCTGGGTTACCAGAAACATAAGACTTAACGTTGAAAACTGAAAGAGAATATTTGCCTCAAGCAATTTTGAATCAGATATATTTAGTCGGTAGTTCAAGAACCAAATGCCCAGGGTTTCAGATGCTAAAAAAAGAATTAATGCAAACTGACGGTGCAGATATAATGCACTACCGAAAACATCTTTCAGGTGAGCACTATTATTCTCAGAAAGAGCCAGATTAAAAAAACGTGTAGAGGTGACCATCAAAGAACTTTGCAAAAAGCTAAAAACCATAACCACACCCGTTACCAAATCATACAAGCCGTAGTCTTCAAAACCTAAAACGTTGAGTGAGATTCTGGATGAGTACAAGCCCACACCCAAAGTAAAAAACATACGGATATACAGAAAGAAGGTGTTCTTTGCGATTTTTGCTGAGTTCGTCAAGCTAAAAATGAAAATTTAATGTATCAAAGTATTTCACAGCACCTGGCTACAGAATAGACAGGGAAAATTCAAAACCGACTAATGCGTCAGGTTTGTGAGGGTACAATATTACAACATTTACCCGAATTGAGTATAATATCAATGTTAATTTAGCTACCACATTTATAAAAAGCGGATCCGGATTGGTCTAAATGCGGCACATAACAACCTGTGAATGAGTATGATAAATTTGTATATGAAAAAAATTAAGATGGGGCTCAATTATTGTATGCCCCTAAATGATAAAGCATACTGAACATTTATGAATCATGACGGCAAAAAAACAAGGTTCTGAAACTGGATTTATGTAGATTTGCAGCAATTTGTAACAAGGGCAATTAGCCTCAGGCTTTTGTTTCCCCTTCGGGCATTGTTATGTTTTTAAAGTACGCTTATATTTCAACTACACAATCAAATGTTTAAGAAAGTTCTCCTGTTTTTCATCATAGTTTTACCTTTTGCCTGCGTTTATGCCCAAACCACCCAGACCATTCGTGGAAGAATAATCGACACCAATACTGAACAACCTTTGGCTGCAGCCAGTGTAACCTTAAAAAACACAAAACAGGGTACCCAGACAGACGAAAACGGATACTTCAGACTTGAGAAAGTGCAGGTAGGGCGCTATCAGATAGAAATCAGTTCAGTTGGTTACGAAATGCAAACCATCTCTGAAATACTGGTTGAATCTGGTAAAGAAATTGTGCTTGAAATACGCTTGCAAGAGGCCACCAAACTATTGGGTGAAGCACAGGTAAAGGCACCATCAAATAACCTATCAGGCTCGCTTACAAGCATACACACGATTACAACAGAGCAGATTTTCCGCTATCCGGGTACATACCTGGACCCTGCACGTCTGGCATCTGCCTATGCGGGTGTGGCCAATTCAAATGATCAGGCCAATGGAATGGTTATTCGTGGTAACTCTCCGAATGGTATGCAATGGCGCCTGGAGGGCGTCGAAATAGTAAACCCTAACCACCTGAGTAATGCTGGCACTTTCAGCGACCGTGTTACGCAAAACTCAGGCGGAGTAAATATTCTTTCAGTACAATTACTGGGCAATATGAACTTCCTTACCGGAGCTTTTCCTGCCGAGTTTGGCAATGCACTGTCTGGTGTGATGGATATGCGCCTTAGAAAAGGAAACAACCAGAAACATGAATTTACAGCTCAGGCCGGACTAATAGGCCTTGATGTAGCTGCCGAAGGCCCATTCAGTAAAACTAAAAAAAATGGCAGTTATCTGGTTAATTACCGTTATTCATTTACAGGTCTTTTAGGATTAATGGGGGTAACGTTTGGCGGTGAAGACATCACTTTTCAGGATTTATCGTTCAATATTTCATTACCTACCACCAAAGCTGGTTCGTTTGCAATTTTTGGGATGGGCGGGCTCAGCAGTAATTATTTTGAAGGTAACCGTGATGTCTCTTTATGGGAAGTTCAGAAAGACGGCTACGATATTAATTACACCAACAAAATGGGTGCTTTGGGTGCCACGCATAGCAAAAACATTGGTAACAAACTTTTGTGGAGAACCGTATTGGTGGGCTCCGGATTAGAAAGTGTGCGCAAAGGATATATGCTCGACAAAACAACTCTTCAAAGACAGTTAACCCAATCAGACAGTGTAACCAAAAGTAGAATCTCAGTTTCCAGTGCCTTGAGCTATAAAATAAACTCAAAAAACTTATTGAAAGTCGGCGCTTTTATCACACATCAGTCTGATGCCATCTATTCACAATCGGGCAATAAAGAAGCTCTAGGCAAAGGCAACGGCTATGTGTTACAACCTTACGCAAACTGGCAACTGACACCTGTCTACAAATTAACCGCAAACATCGGTTTACATTATCTGAATTATACAGTTAACAAAACCCAATCCCTTGAACCTCGGGTTTCAGTTGGTTATCAATTAACTACCAACCAATCTTTAAGTATAGCTTACGGCCTGCACAGCCAGTTACAATTACCGCAGGTATATTTTGGTATTGACCCCAGTTCTCAAATCAATAAAAACCTTGGCCTCAATTTCACCAAAGCACATCATTATGTACTAAGCCACCAGTATTATTTTAAAAGCGGTTCTTATTTTAAAACTGAATTGTTTTATCAGAAAATATTTAATGCGCCGGTTAAGGTTTCCACAATGCAGTCAGCTCAGGAAGGAGACGGTACCTTTTCAACCTTAAATCTGGTTGAAGATTTTTCAGGAGACCCTTTGCAAAATAAAGGAACCGGCCAAAACTATGGTATTGAACTTACTTATCAGCAATATCTTACTAATGGATTTTATACCCTTGTAAACGGAACACTTTACAATGCAACATATATAGGCGGAGACGGTATAAAAAGAAATAGCCGATATAACGGCAAGCATATCTTTAACCTGACGGCAGGTAAAGAGTGGAACAGAAGTAAAAACCGCACCATTGGCGCAAGCATACGGGTAATCTGGTTAGGTGGATTTTTTGAAACACCAATTAATGAGGCACTTTCACAAAGGGATGGCCAGGCTGTTTACGAGACCAGCAAAGCTTTCACCATTAAACAACCTGATTATTTCAGACCTGATTTACGCGTTTACCTGAAAAAATCTAAACAAAAATACGCTCGCACCCTGGCATTAGACCTGCAAAATGTAGCAGGGCATCAGAACATAGCCTACAGCTATTATGATGTGTATCAGAAAAAAGTGGTGAAACAATATCAATTAGGCCTTATACCGATTCTAAGTTACCGTTGGGAATTCTGATTTACTAAAAACATGAGAAACAGTTTTTTGTTGCTTGCTATTTTACTTTTGCCGCTGTTTGCGTCTGGCCAAACCTTAATAGGTGGGCAAAGTTGTGCTATTACCAAGCAGGCAGCATTTAAAAAAAATGCTCGTATCGGTGCAACCGCTTACACTGGCGACGAAACCATTGATATTGGCTATTACAAGCTGAATCTGGATATCTCTTACGCACAAAAATACCTGAAAGGCGAGGCAGCCATCAGCTTTAAAACCGTAAAAGCCATTGGAGATTGTTTTCTTGACCTGAACAATAATATGAAGGTTGATTCAATTAAACTCGGCAGCAAAAAACTGGCTTTCAATCAGGCAGATTCCCGACTCTATATTTATTTTGATTACCCTTACGCTGAAAATGAAAACGTTACAATAATTGTTTTCTACAGAGGTTACCCGGCTAATACGGGTTTTGGTAGTTTCAGTTTTGGCACACATGGCACAATAAACCCCGCCCCTATTGTTTCTACACTCAGCGAACCTTATGGTGCGCCTGGCTGGTTTCCCTGTAAGGACACCCCGGCTGACAAAGCCGACTCTTCTGATGTTTGGGTAACTATGCCCAAAGAATTTGTATCTGTTTCAAATGGGATTCTTGAGCAGGTAACTGATAATTCAGACGGAACGCGTACCTACCAATGGAAGAACAGATACGCCATTGCCCACTATCTAATTTCTATTGCCTGTACCAACTATACAGAATACAAAAATTATTTCAGATACACGCCTGACGATTCAATGGCTGTTACGCATTATGTATATCCGGAGTATTTGTCGCCTTCCGTAAAAGAACAGCTCGACAAAACGCCTGCCATGCTGAAGATTTTCACCGAAAAATACGGGCAGTACCCCTTTATAAAAGAAAAATATGGTCATGCCCAATGCAAAATAAGCGGTGGCATGGAACACCAGACCTGCAGCTCAATGGGGAACTTTGAAAGCAGCCTTGTGGCGCATGAGCTGGCGCATCAATGGTTTGGCAATAAAATTACCTGCAAAAGCTGGGAACACATCTGGCTAAACGAAGGATTTGCCAATTTCAGCGAGTCAATTTATGCAGAGGCAACCGGTGGCAAAGCAGGTTATCAGGCAGACATCAACTCAAATATGCTTTATGCAAAAAAAGCTATTGGCAGCATCTATGTGCAGAACACCAAAGACGAAAACCAGATTTTTAACTATAACAGAACCTACGCCAAAGGTTCGGTGGTACTGCACATGCTAAGAGGAATAGTGGGCGATGATAAATTCTTTAAAATATTGCAGAATTACCTTAACTCACCGCTAGCTTATCAGTCAGCCACCACTGAAGATTTTCAGAAGATTGCCGAAAGCACCACTGGCTTAAATCTGGATTACTTTTTTAAGCAATGGATATACGGAGAGAATTTCCCGGTTTATACTTATGCCTGGGATGTCAGGCCGACTTCTGTCGGAACGACCACCTTAACCCTAAAAATAACGCAGGAAAAAAATACTACACCAGCTTATTTTACTATGCCGGTAGATATTAAAATTGTTACTGCTTCAACAGAATTTACCACTACTGTTTTTGTAGATAAAGAAACCTTTCAAATTGAAGTTCCGAATCTGAAAGGCGAGGTTCTTGAAGTTATTTTTGACCCTGAAAACAAGATTCTGAAAAATGTAAAAGAAGAAAGGCCCTCGCTTACAGGAGTAGAACCAAAGGTCGATTTTGTTGACTGGAAAATATTGCCTAACCCGGCGGCAGACGAAGTATCGGTAGATTTCTCAATCAAACAAAATACCAGTTTATCCATTTCTGTTTTTGATTCATCAGGCAAAAAAATAAAAGCCTTGCCTGATGAAAAACTAAGCGTAGGCAAGTATTCAAGAAAAATTGAGTTGCAAAACTTGCCTGCGGGCAATTATATTATCAGACTTTCCTGTGGTGGGTACTCGCAGGCAAAAGTTCTGGCTGTCAGATAACAAAACAATCAAATACCGGATTGATAAAACTATGAACCCGCGAGTTGCCTCAGCAGGCTCATATCGGCAAAAACTTTTGTTATCCGAAAAGCTCAGTAAAAACCTCTTCCAGTTTACTGGCAGCAAAAATTTCTATCTTATAGTTTTTCGGATTCAAACCTTTCATATTAAACTTTGAAATAAATATCTTAGTAAAACCCAGTTTTTCAGCTTCAGTAATGCGGTTTTCTATTCTGTTTACCGCGCGTACCTCTCCGCCAAGACCCACCTCTGCGGCAAAACAAAACAAATGAGGCACGCTTAGGTCTTCAAATGACGACACCAGCGATGTGCAAATGGCCAGATCAATGGCCGGGTCTTCCACCTTCAGCCCACCTGCAATATTCAGAAATACATCCTGAGTACCCAACCTGAATCCCCCTCTTTTTTCAAGAACGGCCAATAGCATTTGTAAACGCCGGTTATCAAAACCATTGCTGGTTCTTTGAGGCGTACCATAAGTAGCCGCACTAACTAAAGACTGTATCTCAATCAGTAAGGGGCGGTTACCTTCCAGCATGGCAGCAATGGTAATGCCACTCAGGTCTTCTTCGCGCTGCGAAATCAATATTTCTGATGGATTACTTACCTGCCTGAGCCCTTCGCTCTGCATTTCATAAATGCCCAGTTCAGAGGTACTGCCAAATCGGTTTTTGGTGGTACGCAGTATCCGGTAAGTCATGTGCCTGTCGCCTTCAAATTGCAGAACGGTATCTACCATGTGCTCAAGTACTTTAGGCCCTGCCAAAGAGCCGTCTTTGGTTATATGCCCTATCATTATAACCGGCGTATCAGATTCTTTCGAGAACTTCATTAGCTCTGCGGTGCATTCCTTCACCTGCGACACACTCCCGGCGCCTGATTCGATTAAAGGTGAAGTTAGTGTCTGAATAGAATCTACTACTACAATATCTGGTTCTGTCAACTCTATTTGTCTGAAAATATTGTCAGTAGAAGTTTCATTCAGAATGTAACAGCGCTCGTTCATGATACCCATTCGTTCGGCACGCATTTTTATCTGCTGCTCGCTTTCTTCGCCCGACACATACAATACCGTATAATCTTGCAACCCTAGTGCTATCTGAAGCATTAGGGTAGACTTACCAATGCCCGGTTCTCCGCCAATTAAAACCAACGAGCCCGGTACCAGCCCACCGCCAAGCACACGATTTAACTCATTATCCTCAGTTATGATTCTGTATCTTTCATGTTTTGAAATCTCAGCCAGGGTTTTAGGCTTACTGGCCGTTTTAGGTGCGCCAGATGTTGAGAACTTCCAGTTACCTTTCTCGGGTTCTTCTTTTGTGAGAACCTCCTCAACCAGGGTGTTCCACTCACCGCAGGATGGGCAACGACCTAACCATTTAGGTGAATTATAGCCACAATTCTGACAGAAGTATGCGGTTCTGATTTTTGCCATTTAGATTTCTATTAAATTTTTAAAGTCTATGCAGATACACAATTGTTATATAAAATAAATACGTTTTGGCTGTTAAATAAAAAACTGGTAACATTCAGTTTGGAAAATGAGTTTAATAATACAATTTTGAAATTGATTATCGTTAATCATTACAGAAATATTGATGATTCAACTTTACAGTCAGAAACAAAATCATTGTTCATTGCCAACATTTTAACAAAAAACTTTATGAAAAAAATCAAATTGCTTGGTCTTTTTGCTCTTATTACCTGTTATACCTCTGCCGTTGCCCAGTCTGGCATAGGAATTAAAGGCGGTGTAAACTTCAATAAGGTTTATACCGATGCCGGAAACATGGAAACCAATATAAAAGAAAGCCTTGATACCCAGACAGGCTATGTTTTTGGTGCCTTTGGTCGTGTCGGTAATAAGTTGTTTCTACAACCGGAAGTATTATTTGCCCAACGCGGCGGTACCATTGAAGTGCAGAACATTGGCAAAGTAAAGTATAAATACAGTAACATTGATGTACCTGTTCTACTGGGTGTAAAAGTATTTAAATTTATACGCATTATGGGTGGCCCGGTAGCTACTTTTAAAGTTAGCGAAGACCAAAGCCTGAAAGACGCCATTAAGGGCTATTCATCGGGCAGTTTTGATGAAGCCATGAAAAAAGCCACCTTTGGTTATCAGGTTGGTGTAGGCATTAAGCTTTTAAGATTTGATATAGACCTGCGAAAAGAAGGTAGTTTGTCTGAGATATCTGCCCTGAACCTGCAAAACAATGCTCAGTTCAGCCAGAAAGCAAGTGGCTGGCAATTAACACTTGCTCTAAAGATTATTTAAGCATTTACAGAAATGTAACTGTTGGTTAAATGCAAGAAAGTCTCTCTGTTTTAGCGAGACTTTTCTTTTATCTGGCTGCCAGTATTTTTATATCGCTTACTTCCAGAATCTGCTTTTCATACCCTTTTGTTACTGTGTTAATCATAGCCAAACCTACTTCACTGAGTTTCACAACTGCATTTGGGGCAAATAACTTAACAATCGGAAAAAGCCAGCTAAAGTATTTATAATATGGCAGCACATTTTTAAGGCCTCTGGTGGCTTCAATAGCCGCAGGACGGAAGTTAAACACTTGCCTGAATGGCAATTTCGCCAAATCATTTTCGGTTTTTCCTTTTACTCGGGCCCACATTAACCGGCCAGCCTCGGTGCTGTCGGTACCTGAACCTGAAACATAGCAGAATGTCATGTCCGGATTAAGTTTTGCTAATGTAGAGGCTACATGTATGGTTAACGAATAGGTAAGATTGTAATACTGCTCTTCTTTCATGCCCACAGACGAAACCCCCAGACAAAAAAAGCAGGCGTTGTATCCAGTCAGCTGAGATTCAATTGCAGAAAAATCATGAAAATCATTATGAATAATTTCTTTTAACTTAGGGTGCTGCACACCACAAGGCTTTCTGTTAATAACCAATACCTGAGCCACTTCATTGTGTAAAAGGCATTCATGCAGAACCCCCTCGCCTACCATGCCAGTGGCGCCTGTTACAATTACGTTTACCTGAGAAGCCATTTCTATACGTATTTTATTTTACCTGAATCAATTCTGTTTTATTAATCAAATAACACTAATTGGAAAAATTACATTCCATATTTACTTTCAATAAAAGCAACAAGGCAGTTTTTTGATTTTTCAGGATTTACAAAAAATAATTTCCCATTTTGGCAACTATTCCGTATTATATTAGGCTTTTAAAGAAAAAACCGATAACTTTGCGCCAAATAAAATTTTGCACTTCAAAATACCTATAAGCAATGAGTATTAATAAACTCGACCCAATCGACCATAAACTTCTGGAGATTCTCCAAAGCAATGGCAAGATTACCAACGCACAGCTTTCAAAAGAAATTGGATTATCACCTGCACCTACACTAGAACGTGTAAAAAAACTTGAATCATCAGGAATTATTAAAAGTTACCATGCCCAGATTGACAGAGAAAAAGTTGGCCTTGGTGTTATGACTTTCGTTCAGGTTTCTCTTTCAGGCCATAGAAAATCTATTACTGATGCTTTTGTAGAGAAAATACTGAGGGTTCCGGAAATTATTGAATGCCACCATGTGACAGGTTCTTGCGATTTCTTATTGAAAGTTATTGCCAAAGATATTAATTCATATCAAAAACTGATAATGGAAACTATTAATGAAATAGAAGAAGTAGCCAATACACAAACAATGGTTATTCTTTCCAGTTTCAAAGACAGTCAGGTATTACCTGTGCCATGAAAATAACGGCTTTCTATACGAAAGAGCCTTCTCCTGCCGGAAAAGGCTCTTTTTTTATCCGAAAAAATCTTTCGCAAAAGGTTACTTCTTTTTAGCTGCCTTCATTTGTTTCTTCAAATCATCAATCTGTTTTTTGGCTTCTTTATAATTGTCAGATTTCTTTTCGGCATTATTCATCACAATGGTATAATATTGAATGGCCTTCGGATAATCTTTTTCGGTTACTGAAACCTTAGCTAATGCCATATTGGCTGCCAGAAAATATCCCGATTCTTTGGCTTTGGCTTGTTCGGCATATTCTATTGTTTTCAGGTAATACTCTTTGGCTTTGGGTATATCATTTTTGTAATTCATGTTTATATAGCCCAGTATATACGCGGCATATCTGCCAGCAGTGGCTTCATAACCCGTTTTGCCCGAATTAACATTATGCAGCAGCTCTTCAGCCAGTTGCTCAGCCTCTGCCGACTTACCCATAACAAAGGCCGTGCGCGCAGCATACCTATGAAAAAAGGAGTTGTTAGGGTACATCTGATGCAACTGCTGCGCCAGGTAATAGGCTTTCAGGTGCTGGTTTTCCATAGAGTATATCTGCATCAGAAAATACTTGGCTTCCATGCGGGTATAAAAAGCATTTTGTGCTACATACTCCAATTGTTTAATACCATCATTCTTTACACCCTTACGGAAGAAAATCAGCATAGGTTTTAAAGATGGATAATTCTCAGGAATCCACTTTGAATAGTAATTATATAGGCCATCGCCAATAGCCAGTTCGGGGCTGAAATCGCCAAAGCCCCGGCATTTTTCAAGGTATTTCATGGCTTGTTTACTGGCCCAGGCGGCCTTTATCCAGTTTTCACGTTCTGAATGCAAGCGTCCCTTTACAGCATACGCCGCCGACATAAAGAATGCGGCTTCTTTGTCTTCACTGTCATCATCCAGCATGTCATCGGCCAGGTCAATGGCTTTATCCATGTAATAAAAACAGGCGTCGTCATATTTCTCATTCTTACTATCGGGTAGTATCTTCCACCATTCATTCAGGCCAATCAGAAAATAACCAATCGGATGTTCAGGGTATTTCACCGTCAACCACTTAAAATCCCGCTCGGCGGCATCATAATTAAAATTATACATATTATTTATGGCCTCGGTTGCCTCAATTTGTATAGCTCTGTTGGCCAATAATATTTCATGTTGTTTCTTTTTGGTAGTGCCACCAAACCACGAAAACTGCGCAGCAGCAGCCTGCGATACAAGTAAAAGAATCAACCAGCTATATTTTACTCTCATTTTATTCAGATTTTCCAGATTAACGAAAGGAACAAAAATAAAATTGCAAAACTTAAAATTTTCTTAAAATTAATTTTCTAACCCAAAATTACTAAATTGTAGCCAAAATACACCTCCGGCCTTCTGTCGCCAAATAATATGAAACATATAAAAGATAAAAACTTTGTTCAGTTTATTGATTCAGAACAATTACAGAACAGAATCAAAGCCCTGGCACATCAGATAAACAAAGATTATGAAGGAAAGAATCCATTACTGATTGGTGTTTTGAATGGTTCTTTTATGTTTGTGAGCGACTTGTTCAAGTCTATTGAAATTGATTGCGAAATTACGTTCATACGGGTGGCATCCTATCAGAAAACTGAATCGACCGGGCAGGTAAAACAGATCCTGGGACTTACAGAAGACGTAAAATACAGACACGTAATAATTGTAGAAGATATTGTTGACACCGGTCTTACTATGCATGAAGTGCTGGCGCAATTGGCAGCCCAAAAGCCAGCCTCATTAAAAATAATGACCTTGCTACTGAAACCAGATGCCTTGAAAGTACCTTTAAAGGTAGACTATACAGGCTTTGAAATTGAAAACAAATTTGTGGTGGGCTTCGGGCTTGATTATGACGGCCAGGGCAGAAACCTGGACGCCATTTATGTTCTACAACCAGCAGACGAATAGTTTCGCCCAAAGCACCAGTACCGTTACGGTTTCATGATTAAAACAATCTGATTTTTATCGGCCTTAACAATCTTTTTTCTGAAATTGACCCATTCATTATATACCGATGGGGCATGGCGGCCTTTAATGATGCTCAGGTCTCGTTCATAGTAAATGGTATCGCCTTTTAAGCGGGCCTCCGAAATATAGGTACCAAAGCGGGTGTCAATTTTTACGGGTTCAGGTAAATATTCTACCGCATACCCTTTAGGTACTTTAAAAGATATTTTATCTATATCCTGGTAGTTGTTGTTGAGTTGAAGTTCAGTTTTTCTGCTTGCCGAAACCAGAGGTACCCCTCCTTGCTGATTAAACATATTTGCAGTAATAAATGTACGTGTGCCACTTTTGTTGGCTATGTTTCTCAGGTGCAGATTCAGTTTTTCCTCCACAGAAGGTAGTTTATCTTTTTTCTCTTTTAACGAGAAACTGATAATTTCTACACTTGGCAAACTCAGGTTCTTATACAACCACTTTTTCTGGTCGTTGGTGTTTAAAGAATTGGCAACCTCAGCAAAAATCTCATGTTGTAAACCGGTATACTCGGTTTTTATTTCGGCATCAGCTTCGCCGTTTTCATTGATATTTACAAAGGCAGTTCTTAAAAGCTGGTTATCAGACGGTTTATAAGTTGGTGTTTTTACCAGCTTGCCGCCGTTTTCGGCAAGCAGTAGTACGTGCCTGTCGCCGGTAACGCTGCCCAGATAGCCAAACGGATTATTCTGGCTTGTACATTCAAGCCAGAGTGTATCTTTAGGCATGGGTACACATAAAATAACATGATTGAACTGAAAAGAAGGAAAATCTGTCTGAATATCGGCTTTCTTTTCACCGACAAACACCAGCGCCTCATAAGAGTTAATGCCGAGTTCTTTCAGCATACCTTTTGTAAAATTGGTTAATGCCTTACAATCGCCATAGCCTTTGGTGGCCACATCAGTGGCTTTCATAGACTGCCAGCCACCAATACCTAATTGTATGCTAACATACCTTGTATTTGCCTGCAGGTATTCATAAACTTTCTTAATTTTATTGGTTACATCCTGTTCATCTTTTACATGGAGCATTAACTTAGACGTAAAATCAGCAGGCAGCTTATCTCTACCTACATTAAGCTCACCATAAAACCTGGCGATGTCGCTCCATGATTTAATACTGCCTTTATAATCATCTACTTCAAATTGTGTCGGGGCGGTATAAACCCTGGGCATTATTTCTGCGTATCCAGGGCTATTGGTTTCTCGTTCTATTGGTTGCAGGTTATTCACACTCCAACTATAAATAGTGCGGCTATCGTCCTGACTAATGGATACTTTTCCAGGCATATTCTGTTCTTTGTATCTTAGCGCTAAATCCTTTGGCATTGAAACCCTGAACGATGATTTAACCACTGAAGTAAACTCAGCGTTGTCAACTACTGCATCCCAGTCAGGGTAAAACATCATATTCTTCTTAGTAATCTGATAAGAATAATCAATGGTATATGGAAATGACGTATGCGCAAGTGAAGCCACTTTTACGTAGCTGTCTTCAATAGAGTTTTGCCCGGATGCAGTGTTAAAGCTATCAAAGTCGCTCTTCTTCAGCTTTTTTACTGTTTTACCGTAGGCGTCGTATATACTTGCCTCAATACTGTTTATCTTCGTAAACTTATTAAAGTACATGACAATGCTGGCATGTCCATTACCTTTTTCGTCCAGAATCGTAATGGTGCCTTTTACTTTTGTAACGCCTTCTCCGGGATTTTTTACATAGAACTCAGTTTCATGATTACGCACTACCGCATGGGCTTTTTCTTTTAGCTCTGCCGGTATGAATGCAGCAGAAAAGTCTTGCGCAATTGCTTGAAAACTTATCAAAAATACAATGAGGTATTTCATTACTTAATAATTTTTCTTGAGTGTTATTAGCTCATTATGCTTGGCAACTATTTTGTCATAGAACTCTTGCAGAATCGGGTATTCTTCTGCATAATATACTGGTTTCAGAAATTGTACACGGCTGGAAACCATCATGTTTTTTCCGTTTACTGCAACTGAATACATAAACCTGCCTCCGTTTCCGGGCAGGCTTATTACTGTATTTTTGGGTAATTCGGCAACTGAATAACCTTCCGGTATTTCAAAATTACCAATAAATATTTCTTCTTTCGGGTAAGCCATGTCAATAGGATAAACCCGGTCTTTGGTTTTCAAAGGGTTTTCTTCAAACCCTTCAGATAGCATCGGCTTGAAATGAAGCATTTTACCCGCCTTGGTAGCATAATTATTTAGCGTTACCTGGTATTTTGCCTCAAAAGATTCATTGACTGCGGTTGTATTGGCATAATCAGCTTTTTCAATTGTCCACGACTCCTGCTTCTTTTTTACTTCATCCAGATAACTGTCAGCGCCGAGTCTGTTAAAATCTTTTTTAGCTGTTAAATCGCCATACCCTCCGTAAGACCTCGTAATTACACCCTGCAATTCGCCGTCTTCACTCAACGAAAGATCTGCCTTTTTAAATTTAAGTTCTTTCTCAGCGGGTGCCAATGAAACAAACCTCGGCTTTTCAGGATGCACCAACCAACCCTTGCCATTCAGGCACTGAACCGGTAGCATCCCTGGTTTCTGGTATTCATCAGTGGCATCCAGTAATAAATCTTTACCATTACGCTCAATATGTGCAACTACATAATTAAATCTTTTGCGCAGTGCAAACTGCTCATGAATTTTGCCATGGCTTCTGGTACTTAAAATAACAGGATTGGCATCAAACCCGAGTTCTCTTAGTAAGGCAATCAGTAACAGATTTATGTCGCCGGCGTCACCCGTCCGTGAATCAAATACTTTCCGGATACTGTTTGAATACAGACCGTCCATCCTGTTCCACTTAATATTTTTCTGAATATATTCACAGGCAGCTTTTATTCGGCTTGATGAATCAGCATAGGTTTTTGAAATATCTTTGGCTACCCCAGATAAAAAACCAGTATGTTTTAACTGCCCCCCCAAAATAGAGGCCTCAAGCATTGTATTGTTAAGCGAAGGGTAGTCTAAAGAAAAATCTTTTATTAGGTACCCGGGCCAATTGACAGATGCCAGTTCAAAATCCATCTTCGTTACATAGTCGCTCGATGTGGTAATAAAAGCCTCGTTCCTGAAAGCAGGCACGTCTTTCATTATAAACCTTTGAAACAAACCACTTTCTGTCTGTGTCCCGAATGATACATTCACAGGTTTTGTCTGATTATCTGTCAGGTCTAAATAGCCTGACATCAGAATGCGGTAATGAAAAAACGAAGGAATAGTAATTTCATAAATGCTCCACAATGCAGGATACAGCCCCTGAAAAGACCAGGGCTTAGGGTTATTGGATATAGAAAAAGGTGTTTCTATATTGAACGAATACTCAATTACTGACCCCACCTTAACATTAGGCATAACTATTTTTACATCCTGTACATTACCAACCGGCTTTTCAGAGAAAATAGATTCTTTGGTAAGCTTGTCTCTTTTAATTTCACCGTTTTCAAGATTATATGTATAACCTTTAATATCGTTAATATACTCGCTTTTATCAGCACCGTCTTTGTAGATTTGCCTGGCGATGGTTCCTAAATCCAATGCAGATTTTTTAAGAATTTTTATCCTTCCATGGTAGGTAAATCTGGTTTGAATAATGTTATTGCGCAAATCAAAAGTGGTTGTGCCGTGGTCATATAGAAAAACGGCGTCGGCAGTTGAGTCTGCCGGGTACACATTCATTTCAACTTCGGCTCTGCTTATCTCGCCGAATTTCACTACAGGTTCTGTATTTTTTTGCGCATAAACCAGATTTGCACAGCTAGTTCCAGCAGTAATAGTAATTTCTTCATAAAAGTTTGCGATAATAAAAAATGAAACAAAATGTAATAAAGCCCCTTGAAAAACCTGCCGGTTTTACTTCTTCTTTAAAACAATCTGCTCGCCCTGTTTAGCCATCATTTTAGTAAATAACTCTTTCAGCTCAAAGTACTCATCCGAAGAAAAAACTGATTTTGCAATCAACAACTGGCTTGTTAATTCAATTACTCCGTTTTCGGCCTTTATCATAAAAAGATATTTCCCCTTATTGTTAGGCAGATAGATATTCATATAAGTGGGCAGGCTTTCTACAGTGTAATTCTGAGGAATAGTATATCTTGCCATAATTGTCTCCTGAATACCGTATCCAAAATCAACTGGATACCGTCTTTCTGACTGCATAAACGGGTTTTTACTTTGGGCTTTCCATAAAAGTGGCTGCATGAATATCCTGTCACCGGCAATAGAATAGGCCTCGTTAATGGTGGTTTTGCAATGTAATCTGGCGTCTCCACTTTCACTTTCCTTTAATGAAAAGGAAGGATTCTCAAACTGTGTAAATTGAGCTTTTAGTTTTTCTATGTATTTCTCACTGCCTTCCTCATCAATCTCGGCTTTCCTTTCACTACTTCCATATCCATAAAAAGTTTCAGTAAAGTAACCTTTCAACTGCTGGTCTTCAGCTATATCAAATACTAATTCAATGGTACTTTGCTTTCGTCCGTTAGGAGCCAGTGAAACCCATTTTGGATTTTTTGATACAAGCCAGCCACGTTCGTTCAGGCATCGTTTAGGCAGCATATTCATTTTTACGTATCTGTCGCTGGCATCAAGCAAAAAATCTTTGCCATTAACCATAATATGAGCAACGCTATAATTAAAACGGTCTATGAGCGCTATTTCGGTAAGCACTTTACCATGTGCCCTGGTGCTTAACAATACAGGATTACTGTCGTAGCCCAGCTCATTCAACACAGCAACCAGAATAAGATTTATTTCTGTTGATGTGCCCTGTTTTTTTTCATATATCTGGTCTAGTTTTGCTGTAACAACAATGCGGTTTTCGCCATTCCAGTTGACGGTGTTTCTAATATAATCATAAGCCGCACCAATAATTGCCATTGAATCTTTTGAAGCTGCTTTTGCTGTTATTTCGGCGGCAATTTTTTTGGCAGTTTTACCAAATTTCCTGATAGCTACACCATAATTACTTTCTTCCAAAAGTGTTTTTGTAAGGTCTTTATAGGTTACAGAATAAACGCGCTCTCCGGTGGTTGGGAAAACCGTCCGGGCAAGCTCAAAATCTATCGAACTCCTGTAGTCTTCTACGGTAGTCATGAAATCGTCAGGTCTTAAGGCAGGCAGGTCTTTCATGGCAAAATGATATGCCAGATAAGGGTCTTTTATTTCTTCTCCTAAAGGCGTAACTCGTGTAATAAAGACTGATTTACCCTCTTTTACTTCTTTAATGGCAAAAGGATGATAACCAAAGTAGGTAAGTTTGAAATCAAAATAACCCGGTATTGTAGCTTTAATACCACTCCATGCCACTGGTATGTCTTGCTGAAATGACCAGTTACGTAAAAAATACCATAAAGGAGATTCGATGGAATAGCTGAGGTCAATAACCGAACCCTCTTTTACCTGTGGAAATATGATTTTCATTTCACGGGTATTGTTGGATGTTTTTTCCTCAAAGATTGACTTACTGGTCAATTCTGTAATTTGAACTGTGCCGTTCTCAAGGTTGTAGGTCATGCCTTTAATATTCCGCACCAGCTCCTGCCTTTCCATTGATGATTCAAATCTGAAAGGAATTGTCATTGTGCCTCTTTCAAGCCCTGACTTCTTTAGAATCTTTATGCGCTTATGAAAATTATAAGCCACTACTGGTATATTGTCCTGAAATGTGTAGGAATAGTCGGCAAAATCATAAAGTACAACGGCCTCGGCTGTTGAGTCCTTGGCATAGGTTTTCATTTCCAGTTCAGGTAAACTATAAACCCCAAATTTAACATTGGGCACCTGGATCTGCGAAAAAACTAAATGTGAAAAAGTAGAAAGCAGTAGTAAAACAGCAATGCGCTTCATAAAAATTGAGGATAATGGGTGGTTAGTCATTAGCATGCGGCAAATATCAGGTAATTATCCAAAGACATCAAAAGAATCAGTATTTTTTTATTTTCAGGCATCACAAAACTAACGATTGCAGGAAAAATTAATCGCGGAATTGAAAAAAGAGGTCATTGACCCTTGCAGGGAATGACCTCTTTTTCCGGCGATATTGGTTTTTCAGTCAATAAGTGCCTTTATAACAACAGGCTGGTGGTCTGACGGATACCGTTGTTCTTTGGCATCGGTAAGTACACCGTATTTCAGCACCTTTATTTTTTTATCTACAAAAATGTAGTCAATTCTGTTATTCATTGGGGCATCAAACTTAAATGCATTAAATGTACCCTCAGGGCCGTACGGAGGCATAATAGTTACATTATGGGCGTCGTTCAAAAGGGTTTGTATTTCTTTAATTTGTTCCGTTTCCGGGGTTGAATTAAAGTCGCCTGTACAAATAGCTGGTGCGTCAGCGGCAATTTCCTTAATTTTTTTAACCATTAGTTTGCCTGACTGCCTGCGCGCCTCAACCCCCTGGTGGTCAAAGTGTACGCTAAAGAAATAAAAGCTTTTCCGGGTGGTTAAATCCTGAAACTTGGCCCATGAGCATATTCTGTTGCAGCAGGTGGCATCCCAGCCTTTTCCGGGTTTATCAGGAGTTTCACTCAACCAGAAATCACCAGATTTCAACACTTTGAATCTTGATTTTTTATAGAAAATTGCCGAGTGTTCTCCTGCTTTATCACCGTCATCGCGGCCTTTGCCGATAAACGCAAAATCCTTCATTTCGGCAATATCATCCAGTTGTACTCTTAAACCTTCCTGTGTTCCGAAAATATCAAACTCATGAAAACCGATAAGCGCCTTAACAAACTCTTTTCTGTTAGGCCAGGCATTAACGCCATCGTTTGGTGTATTATAACGCAGATTATAAGTGGCTATTACAAGCGGGGTGTTTTTTTGCGAATAGCTTGTTGATGTGGCAAGCATACCAAAAAAAAGAACTAAACAACTGAGTCTCATAGTTAATGGTGTTGGTTTTGTTGAAAATTGAATGTTTCAGAAATTGTATATCTGACAGCGCAAAGTAAATAATAGATTTTCAGAAAAGGCAACAAACCAACCCAAAATAGTAATTGCTTAACAATAACATAAAATAAAGGGCTGGCAAAACCAATGCCAACCCTTTCATAGACTATCTAACCTGTAACCATTTTAATTCTTCTTTACTAATAACTTAAGGGTGTCGGCATTTATACCGGTAAATACGCCCAGCCCGTTGGTAATACTTGAAGGCGGTGTGCTCAGGTTCTGAGTGGTTGTTCCGCTTGATTGGTACAAAGCCGAATAATCTGGATTGATACGGTAAAGTATTACATCATAATTGCCGAAGTACTCGAGGCTCTGGGGCTGAATATTGCTATGGGTGCCCAGGACTGGTTCATTTGAAATTCTAAAACGGATAGTCGGAAACTCTGACCCGGACGGCGGAATAATGATTTGAACGGGCTCAGTTTCGGTGTTTTCCAGAGCAATAAAATGATAAACGTTATCGGGGTTGCTCCATGATAACTCTATAGGTGTGTTATTAAAACCACCGCCCAAGCCACCGCCGCCGGGGAACCCACCACCAGATAAGTTTATCTGCGTTCTGGAAATTTCATTTGTACTGATAGCCATCCCAACCGGCTTTTCGGGTATGTCTGTTTCTGCACTTATTGTTCTGCCCTTGTAATCAAACTCCATTTTATACTTAACGGGGGGTTCTTGAATTAATTCACTGTCTGCGGATGTGTACACCCCATTGCCTTCTGATTTAAGTATAAAGACCTTCCCGTTACTACCTGTAATTTTAATGCTTAGGTCATTGATAGGCTCCGAGACACCCTCAGAGGTCTCGGCATACGGAATCTCGGTATATACTTTCATGCTTACCCGATGCCCCGGTGCCAGATAAGCCTCTACAATTGGTTTTTCGCCGGGGTTTACAACAGTATTGGTGTCGGTGCAACTTACTACAGTGGTAAGCAGCGTTGTAAACACTATTAATTGGTATATCTTTTTCATCTTTGTGTTTCTCATTTAAGTTTCCAGGTTATGGTGACATTAGGCGTAAAACCCAGATAATTTACATTGGTGGTCTGAAGAATCGTCAGGTCGTCGTCAGTAATAACCTGGAATCGCTTATACCAGACATTGGTTCGGTTATACAGATTGAAAACCGAGAACCCTACGTTAAACCTCGGGCTAAAATTGTAAGTGGCCGATACATCCATGCGGTGATACGCAGGAAACCGGTTGGCGTTTTTATCTGACGGATTCGTAAAGTTTCTGACGGTGCCATCAAGAAGAGTAACCTGATATGCCCCAAGTATAGAGGTATAAGGCCTGCCGGTTGAGTAAATCCAGGTTGCGGCAAAATCCCACTTTTTATATTTGTAAGAACCCACTATCTTGAACTGATGGCGTACGTCCTGATCTGAATAGTACGGCTTATCTGAGAAAGCCGATATTTTGCGCTTTGCCTCGGCCAGGGTGTAGCCAATCCAGCCATTAAAATCACCAAATTTCTTCTGAATCAGTACATCCACACCATTAATGGTTTCGTCGCCGTTAAAGAATGTTTCACTGGCTGCCAACATGCGGTTAAGCTGCGGTACAAACCTTAGTGTATATTCTGTAACATCGGTACTTTTTTTCTGATAGAACTCTACATCGATGAGGTAGTCTGATGTTTCATAGCTACCTCCCAGAATTAAATGTTTGGAGCGGGTAACCGGAAGTGTTGAAGAATTAGACAACACCCAGAAATTCCGGTTACCCTGTGAAATATCCTCGCGGTTAATCTGCTTCACAAACTGGTAATAAATACCGGCTGCTCCTTTAAGTTTCAGTTTTTGGGTTAAGTTAAAATTAGCTGAGAACCTGGGCTCAAAATAGTTTTTTTGAGTTACATCAAAATAGGTCATTCTAATACCCGGATTGATATGCAAGCGCGAACCAAAAATCTTTATCTGGTCTTGCACATAAGCGGTGTAAGTACTGCCTGTATCGTTTCTGTCTAACACCTTGATGGTGTCATTCTGGCTGTATGTATATTTAATATTATTGCGGGTAGCCTGCCATCCGAAATCAAGCTGATTATTGGGAAGAAGTTTCCATTCAAAATCCATTTTGGCTGTTACGTCAGACAAATTGTTATCTTCTATCTGTCCTATACGAACATCGCGGTCTACGCTGTCTCTGGTTATGGTCATCAGGCGGCTGTTATCGCGGTTGCTATAATAATTAGAATAACTTATTAAAGCATTGCTGTAAAATTTGTCACCCCATTGCCTTGACCACTTCAGGCTTCCACCCAGATTACCCCAGTTTGAAACATCATTGGTGGCTGTATTAAAGCCACGGCCACCGCCAAAGCCGCCACCCGGCCTGCCAAAACCTGTCAGGCTTGAGCTGCTGGAATTATCCATATTATCGGTTCCGTTATAAAGGCTCAGCGACACAATATCGTTTTTGGTTGGGCGGTAAGTGAGTTTTGAGTTTAAATCATAAAAATACGAGCTGGCTACCTGTTGCTGACCAAAAGAACCGAAGGGGTTTCTGCCACTTCCACCCGGCAAACCAGTAGCGGGTTGATTCTGATTGCTGTTTTCTGAAGTAAAACGCTCAAAAAGCTTTTTATATAATGGCCCTTTCCACGACCGGCGGCCAGCAACCAAAAATGTAAACTTTTCTCCAAGCGGGGTTTCAATATAGGCGTTTGTACTCAACAGGCTTACGTCGACTCCGGCATTAAATTCCTTTTTGTTACCTTCTTTTCCTGTAATTTCAGCCACTGCAGAGATGCGCCCGCCGAACCGGGCATCAAAGCCCCCTTTGTAAAGCTGAATGTCTTTTATGGCATTGTAGTTAAAAGCTGAGAAAAATCCGAAAAGATGGTCGACATGGTATACTGTAAAGCCATCATATAAAACCAGAGTCTGGTCGGGCGTGCCACCTCTTACATACAAGCCTGATGACGACTCATTTGAGGCACTTACGCCTGGCATGAGCTGAAATGCCCTGAAAGGGTCTCTTTCGCCCACATTGGGTAGCCGGGCAATGTTGCGGGGTGTCATTTTTATCATCCCTACAATTTCATTTGCTTTTAGTACCTCCGTTTTTTTCTCCATTACAGTAACCTCTTCAAGCGTGCCGATGGCAGGTTCAATTTCAATTTTTAAGTCTTCCAGGTTTAATTTGGGGTTCAGATGAAATAATCTGGTAACAAAACCTACATAGCTTACCTCAAGCGTTACCGTGTCGGTCGGCACCTTTAGCAATGTAAAGTGCCCGTCGACATTTGTCTGGCTGCCAGCCTTAGCGCCTTTAATAGCCACCGTGGCAAATGGGAGGTTTTCTCCACTGGTAGCATCAACAATTCTACCCGTGAGCGTAAAATCAGCCCTGGTTGGCTGCCCGTCAAATTTTCTGTCAACAACGGTTTCAATCTTTTTATTCTTACCTGCTATGTGTATTACATCGTTTTCGTCCAGATAAAACTTAAGCGGCACTTTCTTAAAAACGGCTTTAAGACCATCAAGAAAGGTCTCGTTGGTAAACCAGTAGGTAATAGTGTAAGGTTTCACTTCTTCTTTGTCATAGTCTATTTTTAACTTATACTTTTTTTCCATAGCAGCAAGCACATCCACAAGCGGTATGTTATTGAAAAACTCGTCTTTTATTAGAGGGTTACCAGGTGTGGGTTTCATAGCCTTTTGGGCGAAGCTTTCCCCCGTCAGGCCAATCAGTATAAAAAGAAAAAGAATGCGGAAATGTTTATTTGACATACAGGCATAGGATTTGTTCACAGTCAATGACGAGGCTGCTGCTTAAGGGGATGCCGGCCTGTTTGCAAGTGTAGAGAATTAACGCTTATGTGTAGATGTATGAAATATAGCAGAAAACAGCATCTAAATTTCTTTATATTTTGACTTAAAAACTTCCAGAAATGTACGGCCGATGGGTATTTCCTGCCGGTTAATTAACACCCTGGTTTTCTGAAATGAAGTAATTTTATCTAATGCCACAATGAACGACTGATGCACACGGCAAAAGCGATTGTCGGCCAGCTTACTTTCTATGGTTTTCAGATTCAAACGCGTTAAATATGGCTTAGGTGTATCTCTGACATATATTTTGACGTAATCCTTCAGACCTTCAATATAAAGCACGTCGTCATAAAAAAGTTTTATCTGCTTGTATTCTGAATGTATAAAGAAAAACTGTCGGTTTTCAGGCAGTAAAGAATCGGCACCTTTTGCTCTCAGCATAAAAAGTTCGAAAGCCCTGTTGGCTGCTCTCAAAAAACGCTCAAAAGGTATGGGTTTCAACAGATAATCTGTAATGTTAAGGTCGTATCCTTCCAGTGCATATTGCTCATAAGCAGTAGTAAATATTACCAGGGGGGGCACGGCCAGTTTTCTTAAAAACTGTGTTCCTGTAAGTGTAGGCATCTGAATATCCAGAAAAATAAGGTCAATCGTATTTTCATCAAGATATGCTGCTGCATCAAGCGCGTTGCTGAATACGGCCTTTAAATCGAGAAATGGAATCTTTCTGATGTCATCAGCTATAATTTCCAGTGCAAAAGGCTCATCATCAATGGCTATGCACCTGATTTTGTCGCGCGATGGGTAGGTACTCATGCCAGTAAATTAATAGTTAGTTCAACACTGAAAAAGCCTCCTATATTTCTGATGTTCAATTCATGTCTGTCAGGATAATGCAGCATCAGCCGCTTTTCAACATTCTGAATCCCGATTCCTGAATCTTCTGCCCTTTCCGGAAAGTTATTGGTAAATATTGGATTTTTCACGAAAAATCTCAGGCTATTGCTATCCGTTGAAAGATTAATTTCTATCCGGCTTTCATGCTGGCTATGCAGCCCGTATTTAAAAGCGTTCTCAACAAACGGAATAAAGAGTAAAGGCTCAATGCTCCAGCGGCTGATATCGCCACTAAAATTAAAACTGACGGAATTCTGCTCCGAGAGCCGCATTTTTTGCAATTCAATGTAATTCTTCAGATGCTCGATTTCTTGTTCCAGAAGTACTTTATCCTGCTTGGCCTGATATATCATGTACCTCAGCAATTGGGAAAGTTTAACAACGGCATCTTCAGTTGAATCTGATTTCTGCCTGGCCAGCCAGCGAATATTATTAAGGGTGTTGAACAAAAAATGCGGGCTTATCTGCAACTTTAACACAGCCAGTTCGGCCGCAGTTTTTTCAAGTGCCATTTGCTGTTTTTCTTCTTTCTGAATACCCCTTTCTTTAATCAGTGCCAGCAATGAGCTGGCCAGAATAACCAACGAAAAAGAAGCCACGGTTCTGAACAACAAAGGAAAAGGTATAAAAGATGGAAACGGCGGCGGAAAATCTCTTCTGAACCTGGTAAAGTCTTTTGGATACATTCTGGCTAAATCAGGTCTTCTGAATGTATCAAATGTAAATTTATTCAGGAGCAGCATCAGAATAAATATAGTGGCCAGCACAAAAACAAATGCCAGTATGTTTTTACGGATAATCAGATTGGGGGTTAAAAAGTGCAGATTCACATAGAATACGGCTATCAGCATACAATCGCTAACCAGCTGCGATAAAGCAAAAGACCTGAAATATGGTTGTTTCCAGAAACCGAAGTTACCGCTGGGCGCAGTTAAAAAAGGCATAATAATGAAGATAATCCAACCTATAATATGCAGCCAGACGGAGTAGCGTTTAAGAAAATTCATTGATTTTAATTGTGGGTATAGAAATACAAACCAAAAACTACTCACAAAAGATTTAATTTAATGAGAACATGGTTGACTTTGTATAAATTCTACCTGATTGTGTAGATAATTTAACCAGCCACTGATTGAACATACACTTAAAAATAAAATATTCTGCTAAAGAAACTTAATTAATACAGGTGGATGGTGGCTCCTATACAACAGTATAAGGCTAAAAGTTTATTTCTTTTATGATAGCTACAAGTGCAAAAAATTTAACAATTTTTTAATACAGTCTACACATTCACTACACTTTTATACACAATGTCTCCAATTCTATGCACGCTGCGTCTATGCCAATGAAAAACAAAGATAATTGAACCACCAATATGAAGAGGCAAATAACACGGTTGCTCATGGGCTTTTTGCTCTGGGCAACTGTTTCGTGCAAAACATCAGCCGATGACATAGACCCAATTAAGGCCGGACTAATTGACTGGACCGCTGAAACGCATGGCAACAAAGTAAGCCCAGACTATGAGGTAGTGTTTCCGCAAGACAAAATTAACACCGTTGAGATTACATTAACTGCCGAGAACTGGGCAGCCATACGCACAGACATGGTTGCAAAGGCAGGAAAAGACTTTGGTACAGGCGGCAACGGCCAACCAGGCGGAGGCCAGATGCCCGGTGGAGGCAATGCGCCACCAGGTGGTAATGGCGGAGGCGGGCTTGACATTATACCCGGTGACCCCATTTATGTTCCGGTTTCGCTGAAACATAACGGAAAAGAATGGTATAAAGTTGGTTTCAGGCTCAAGGGTAATAACAGTTTGTCGCAGGCGTGGTCACAAGGCATATACAAACTACCGTTCAAATTACAATTTGATGAGTTTGAGGACGACTACCCCGAAATAAAGAACCAGCGGTTTTATGGTTTCAAAGAGCTTTCAATGGCGCCAGGGCATAACGACAACTCATTAATGCGCGATAAGTTGGTCTCAGACCTATTCAGGTCGGCCGGTATTCCGGCAGCCCGAACATCGTTTTGCAAGGTTTATATCAACTTTGGCGAAGGTCTGAAATATTGCGGGGTATATACCATGATTGAGGTAGTTGATGACACTATGGTTGCCAACCAGTTTGGCGAAGAAAATGGGAATATATATAAGCCGGAGTCTACATTTCAATCATTTGCTGAGGCCAATTTTGAAAAGAAAAATAACGAGGAAGCAGCCGATTATACAGACGTAAAAAATGTAGTAAGCGCATTAAACAGCACCGACCGCACCACAAGCCCCGCACAATGGCGGGCTAATCTTGAAAAAAGTTTTAATGTAGACCACTTCCTTAAGTATTTGGCTATAAATAATACAATTGTAAACTGGGACGCCTACGGCGCAATGGCCCACAATTATTACCTGTATACACCTGCCAGTACAGGAAAAGTAACCTGGATTCCGTGGGACTTTAACTTATCTATGACCACCAGCGCCGGCAATCAGCAAGGTGGCGGCGCAAACGGTAGAGCAGTATCATTAGAAATGACAGAGGTAGCCAATAACTGGCCCCTTATACGCTATCTGGCCGATGACCCCGTGTACCTGGCTAAATACAAAAGTTATGTAAAAGAATTTGCGTCTACCTACTTTACCAGCGCGCAAATGAACACCATTATAGACAAGCATTATAACCTTATTGCGCCTTATGTAATTGGTGCTGAACCCGAGCAGACAAAATATACTTTTCTTGCAAATGCCTCGGCGTTTACTTCTGCCGTTAGCCAGTTAAAACAGCATGTAGCCAGCAGAACGGAGGCAGTGAAAGCTTACCTTAAATAACCCGGCCGCCAGGGTGTGTATGCCCGCAAGGGCATACCACCTTCTGAATAGCAATTTAAAGAACTTAAAACCAATCTGACTTCAATGCTACCCATAAACAAAAGCGAATCTATAAGCCGGGACTTCATCTTACAGAAAGTAGAACGCCTGACCAGTACCTTTGAGCCGATAACGCTTGTGGAAATGGATAACGTAAAACTGATGGACCGCGTAGATGTAAAGTACATACTACCTCTGCAGGCTTTACCGCAAATTTTAGCAGATGCTCAAAGCCATTACCGGATTCTGGAAGTAGAAAACAAGAGATTGTGCCATTACGAAACACTATATTATGATACGCCTGATTTGCAGTTGTATAATACGCATCTTAAAAACAGGGCAAACAGATACAAAATCAGATCGAGAAATTATGTGGATTCCGACCTGAAATTTTTTGAAATAAAATTGCGTAACAACAAAGGCAGAACCATTAAGACGCGTATCAGGCAAGAAACCATTGGTGCTGAAATTGACCAAGCATCGGCAGACTTTCTAAAGCACTCAACCCCGCTGATGGCCACAGCATTTAAAGGCATGGTGTGGGTAGATTATACCCGTATAACCCTGGTGAGCAGAAAATCGCAGGAACGACTAACAATTGACCTGAACTTAAGTTTCCGGGCCGGTGACAGGCATAGCGCATTTGACAAGATTGCTATCGCCGAGGTAAAACAAAACAAGGCAACAGGTTCAGCGTTTATTGACATCATGAAAAAGTCTCAAATAAGGCAGGGGTCTATCAGTAAATACTGCCTGGCCGTTATCAGCACTTTTGACAACATACCCTGTAATCAATTTAAACCTCATCTTTTAAGAATCCATAAATTAAATAACCAATATGACATTGCTTCAGGAATTAATCAATACGCTTAGGCTGGAATGGCCGGATAATGCCACACTCAGACTACTGGCAAGGCTGAGCATTAATCTGTTTGCCGTTTTTATTCTCATAAGATTCATTTATTTACCCAATTACAAAAAAACAGACCTACTTCTTACTTTTTTTGCTTTTAATCTCATTATCTTTCTCATCACATATCTGCTCAACAAAGTAGAGATGTCTATGGGCGCAGCTTTTGGTTTATTTGCTGTTTTTTCTATGCTAAGATACCGAACAGAGGGTATTTCGGCCAAAGACATGACCTACCTGTTTCTGGTAATATCCATTGGCCTTATAGCTGCTATCAGCCAGAACAACTGGCCATTGCTGGCTATATTTGCCACACTTGTGTTATTTGTAACTTTTCTGCTTGAAAACGGCTGGCTGATAAAAAAAGAGTACTCAAAACAGGTAAGCTATGAGAATATCCGGTTGGTTACACCGAATCATAAGCAGGAACTGCTTGAAGACTTAAAAAACCGTACAGGATTGGATGTCCACCGGGTTGAGATTATTGAATTTGATTTTCTAAAAGATTCAGCCATTATAACCATTTATTATTATTGATTGCCAATATGAAAACCACCTTATGAAAAAAATAATCTTTTTGGCAGCTTTAATGTTGCCCGTTTTAGGACTGGCTCAGGACAAAACCACCAACCTGTGGACAGGACTGAGCCTGAGTAAGTCAATAACTAAAAAGATATCGCTTGAGGCTGATGCCCAATGGCGGCTAACCAATAACCTTAAAACTGCCGGCGCTTACATTGGCGAACTGGGCTTTGCTTATAAATTTAATAAGCATCTGGAGGTAAGCGGATATTACCGATTTATAAGCCGTCGAAAATATGATAAAGGAGACCAGGAGTGGGTTTACAAGCCTTATCATAGGTTTTATGCCAACCTGAACTATGACCGAAAGATTGGTTTTCTGAAATTTGACTACCGCTTAAGATACCAAAATCAGTTTAAAGACGATAATGGCAACTTTGAAAACGACAAAAGCTATCTAAGAAATAAGCTGGAAGTTGCCTACCCCAATAAAACAAAATTTACTCCGGCTATCTCGGCCGATTTGTTTTACCGCATGGGTGAAAAATTTGATGAACTGCGTTACAAGGCAGAAGTTAATTACAAAATAAACAAAAAGCATACGCTCAGTGCCGGTGGATTTATTTCGCACGAATTCGATAAAGCTACCACTAACAACCTAACTCTTTTACTGACATACAAAGTAAAGTTCTGATTAATAAAATACCGTAAAAAATGAGGCTGTCCAAAAAGGGGCAGCTTCTTTTTTGGGTTCAGATAGGAATGATTCGGGTTTTACTAAGCGGCGTAGCGATATTTTATCTCGTAAGATTCAAAAAGTACATAAATAGTCCTATTTTGAGCGGTAGATACTGAATTTTGTTGGTTTTCTTGTTCAGACAGGCGTTTTGCTGCCCACTTTCTCAGATTATGCCCGATAGCCATCAGGCCAAACTCAATACCTACCTTCTGAAGACCCCTTAAAGTAAATCTTGAGAACTTGTTATTACTTTTCATCTGTCCGAAGACAGCTTCTACCTCTATGGGTCTTTTACTTCGGTGCTTAAGTCCTTCTTCTGAGAGTAACCAAGACCTTGCCTTTGCTTTCAGTTCATTAAGTCTGGGATTGACCTCTATTCTTCGGTTGACTTTACTTTTATGGCACATCCCTCTTAAGGGGCATCCATCGCATCGCTTGGCCTGATAATACCTGACACCGGACTCATAGCCATTGCTGCTTGTCCTTTTACCTTGGCCGACACATGCCATTCTTTGACCCATGGGGCATACATAAAAGTCTAAGGCTTTGTTGTAATACAGATTCTGAACCAAAAATGGATTGTTCTTCTGTGATCGTTTCTGCTCTTTATGAAAGTAATTGTACTTCACATACGCTTTTATGGCTTTCTCTTCAAGCCACTCATAGTTCTGTTCACTACCATAACCTGCATCGGCCACTACCTCTGTACTTTGCTTGCCGTATTGCTCCTGAAAACCCTCCAGGTGGTGGGTAAGTGTGGTGGTATCTCCTGCTGTCTGATGGATGCTATAATGGGTAATAAACTGGTTCTCGGTACTAATCTGACTATTATAGGCTGGTTTGAGTTGACCATTCTGCATATGGTCATCTTTGAGTCGCATGAATGTGGCCTCTTCATCGGTCTTGCTATAACTATTCCGCTCGCCAAGCGTCTCCAACTGCTGTTCATACTTCTCTAAGCGGGGCAAGTGTTCATCTTGCAGTTGCTTTATTTGCTTTTGCGCCTGTTTAGTACTACCCTTTTGTTTACTATTCAACTCTGCAAGCTTGTTCTTAAGTTCGGTGCTGTCTATGGGTTTGGGGGTCTCTATTCTATTTAGCTCGCCCTGGTCTTGCTTAATCTGTGATTCTATCTCTGATAAGACAGACTGGATTTTACCTTCCAGTTTAGCTTTGTTCTTCTCTACTGACCCTTTCCATACAAAACTGTAGCGGCCAGAGGCGGACTCTATTTTCGTACCATCCACATACTGCAAATCCAAACTCACATATTGCAATTCATGAAGCATCCGTACTACTGCTGCAAACAGGCTTTGAATATGGCCTTTTAAGCGTTTACCCCGAAAGTAGTTAATGGTCCGGTAATCAGGAGTGCTGTTACCCGACAACCACATCAAGTGAATGTTCTCCTGTAAGGCTTTCTCTATTTTACGGCAGGAATAAATATTCGAAAGGTAGCTGTAGAATAATACTTTCAGGAGCATCCGGGGATGGTAGCTGCTGGTTCCCCCTCCTTTGTATTGGGAAACAAGCATGCTTATATCCAGTCCGTCAACGACTTCGTTCACGAGGCGAACCGGGTGATTCTGTGGTATTCTCGAAAATATATCTTCCGGAAAAAGACTTAATTTATTGGCCGGTAACGATTTAAAATGTATCTTCATCTTCTCTTTGTGTTGCACCTCTAAGATAACACTTTTTAGAGGAACAAAGAAAAATCCCCGCGTCTTTTTTGACCGGGGATTCCTATTTTTTAGACCTTTTTAGACAGCCTCTTTTTAGTTAAAACAGAGATTTTAATACAATATTTTACTTCCTGGCTCGCTATTAATTAAAGAAGTGCCCGTTTTATATACAATTAGTGCGTAAATATACCGGTTGTTTAAGCAATATATGCGTACTGGCTGGGCCTAAATACCTGGATGATAACTTTCGTTTAGTGCAAAAATCTAAAGCTCAAAACCGCAGTGCAGCCATTACGTTTAATCAATTTTCAACAAAAAGTTTGTGAGTGTCAGTTGAAAAGTTTAAATTCGCAAATTATTGATTATCAGCAACTTATCAATAATACCAAAAAACATTTTAAAAACCAAAGAAATGGATTTTCGTACTGAAATAGAAGTTAACCCGTCCAGCTTCCGTATCGGCACAGACTCCAGAATAATGACTGTT
Organism: Emticicia sp. 21SJ11W-3; assembly: GCF_024138715.1. GTDB lineage: Bacteria > Bacteroidota > Bacteroidia > Cytophagales > Spirosomataceae > Emticicia > Emticicia fluvialis. Next base: position 1,941,990 of record NZ_CP092074.1, on the reverse strand, counting down.
GGCTCATGCTTTTCTGATGTCATTGGAAGTCAGCTCTCGGAAAATAAAATTCAATGCTTGTGCAATCCTTACGGCACTGTTTTCAACCCTTTGTCTATCTTTAAATTAATCAGCAATAGCCTTCAAAGTAAACCAATTTTTAAGCATTTAATGGTTGAAAACGCCGGTATCTGGCAGCATTACGATTACCATTCCAGATTTTTTGGCTCATCAAGAGAAGAACTGGAAGAGCTTTTATATGAAACAAACAGCAAATCGCAACAATTTCTGAAAAAGGCTAATCTGCTGATCATTACTTTTGGTACAGCCATTGTGCATCAGCTAAAAGAAAACGGCGCAATAGTTGCCAATTGCCACAAAGCACCTGCCGCGAACTTTAAAAAAGAAATGCTGAATATGAAGGATATTATTCTGCGTTTCAGGGCCATGTATGAAACTCTGAAAATGTACAATAATAAAATTAAAATTCTGCTTACGGTAAGTCCGGTCAGGCATACCCGTGAAACACTTCAGCTAAATTCGGTAAGCAAAAGTATTCTTAGAACCGCCTGCTATGACATTGAAGAAGAGTTTAACGATGTTCATTATTTTCCGAGTTATGAAATCATGATGGACGACCTGCGCGACTACAGGTTTTATAAAGCAGACATGATTCACCCGAATGAACAGGCCGAAAAATATATATTCGAGAAGTTTTCTGAGACTTATTTTACAGATGACCTCAACAATTTTTTGCAGGAATGGCATAAGTTACAAATGTCTCTTAATCACAGGCCGATTCAGACCGACACTCCGGCGCACCAGAAGTTTCTGGCTGATTTATTAAAAAAAATAGATGGTTACAGTGATAAATTTGATGTATCAAGTGAAAGAGAAAAAGTTTTGTCTCAATTAGTAGCTGCCTGATAAGTAATTTCTGTTTGAAACATCCACACTTTTAATGTTCTGCTCGAATCATTCTGCTTTTGCATTCTGTTTACCCTGGTTATAATTCCTGCTACATTTACAGGTTTGAAAGTATTTGCCCGGGCAGTTGAAAAAGAAAGTAAGCAGCCATAAAAGAAATATCATTATAAGTAAGAAGCGTTGCCCGACTGTTTGTAATATCTATTCTGACAGTTGATTTGCAGCGCTTTTTTTGTGAACTTTGCAGCGTTGCTATTGAGGATTACAACCTTAAAAGCAGCAGTAACCTGCTTTTAAAATGGCTCAATAAATGGCCAAGCAGTAAACTAAAAAGTAGTTATACTTGTTGCATTTACAAGTACGACAAAAGTATTTACGAACTATATACCATTGCATGGGAGAATTTACTATCACTAAAGAAAAAATACTTCAAGCCCTGAGTACAGTTGAGGAGCCGGATTTAAAGAAAGACCTGGTAACCCTTAACATGATACGAGATATAACCGTAGGTGTTAATCAGGTAACTTTTACAGTTGTTTTAACTACACCTGCCTGCCCACTTAAAGAGTTAATCAAAAAAAACTGTACAGATGCCATACATAGTCATTTTGGCAATGGCATAGAAGTAAACATTAACATGACGGCGGATGTTACCTCAATCAGGAACAATGCCCCGCTACTTGATGGTGTAAAAAACATAATAGCCATTTCGTCGGGTAAAGGCGGTGTGGGTAAATCAACGGTTACGGTTAATCTGGCAATGGCTCTGAAAAAATCCGGAGCCAGGGTTGGTATTATTGACGCTGATATTTCAGGGCCGTCTATTCCACTGATGTTTGGCGCTGAAAACATGCAGCCGTTGATTTCGCAGAAAAACGGCAAAAATATGATTTCACCCATTATGCAGTATGGCATAAAGATGATATCTATTGGTTTTCTGACACCCCCAGATAGTGCCGTTGTGTGGCGTGGACCTATGGCCAGCCAGGCTTTGCGTCAGTTTTTTGGTGATGTAGACTGGGGTGAACTGGATTATATACTCATTGACCTGCCGCCCGGAACAGGCGATATTCACTTAACACTGGTGCAAACAGTGCCTTTAACCGGAGCCGTGGTGGTTACTACCCCACAAAAAGTAGCACTGGCCGATGTAAACAAGGGTATATCCATGTTTCGTCAGCCTCAGATAAATGTGCCAATTTTGGGTATTGTAGAGAATATGGCCTATTTTACACCCGCCGAGCTACCAGACAACAAATATTACCTATTTGGAAAAGATGGTGGAAAAACCATAGCCGAGAAATATAATGTGCCTTTACTTGGCCAGATTCCGATAGTGCAGAGTATCAGAGAAGGCGGCGATGAAGGAAGACCAATTATGATGGACGACGAACCCATTACCAGCGAAGCGTTTAAATCTACTGCTGAGGCGCTTGCTCAACAGGTAGCCATCAGAAATGCCTCAGGGCAAAAAACAGCAAGAGTAGAAATCAGATAAAAAATCAAAGGGTCTTTAGTGAATACAAAGGGCCCTTTAATTTTTACTCTTGCTCTTCTTTTTCTATTGACTGGTCGTTTTCATCTACAATTACAAAAACGGTTTCGTCTGTTTTTTTCATCAGGTATTTTTCGCGGGCAAATTTCTCCATTGCGTCAGCGTTGCCCATTACTTCTTTTTCTTCTTGCTTCACTTTTTTTAGGGCTTCGGCATAATATTCTTTCTGATTTTCAAGCTCGCGGTATTTCTGCCAGAGCCTGAATTGAGAAATCAGATTACTGCCATCAAAAAAAGCAACCCAAATAAGTAAACCGGTTGCGGTAAGTACATAAAAACGATATTTATGCAGAAAAGCAGGTACATAAATTTTCATTGGCTATACAGAATTTTGTAAGAAAGAAGCCCGGAGCTGGGACATTTCAATCAATCAGGAATGTTAATTGCACGTTTATGTATCAAAAATAGAAATAATGAAATAAAAAACAAAAAGGCACTGCAACAATTTTATGCGCAGCGCCTTTTATAGAATTAATATTCTTTATCAGAATTTCAAGCCCGGGAAGTAAGCCAACTCACCCAATTCTTCTTCAATACGAAGCAACTGGTTGTATTTAGCCATACGGTCTGAACGTGAAGCCGAACCGGTTTTTATCTGGCCTGTGTTCAACGCAACTGCAAGGTCTGCAATGGTTGAATCTTCAGTTTCGCCAGAGCGGTGCGACATAATGCTCTTATATTTGTTTCTGTGCGCCAGGTTAACGGCATTGATAGTTTCTGTCAAAGAACCAATCTGATTCACTTTCACAAGAATAGCATTGGCAATACCTTTATCAATACCTTCCTGCAAGCGGTTTACGTTAGTAACAAAAAGATCATCACCTACCAACTGGCATTTGCCGCCGATAAGTCTGGTTTGTTCTGCCCAACCTGCCCAATCGTCTTCTGCCATACCGTCTTCAATTGAAACAATCGGGTATTTATCAACCCATGTTTGCCAGTAAGCAGCCATTTCATCAGAATTAAGCTGTTTGCCATCAGATTTTTTGAAAGTATAAAGACCGGTTTCTGCATTGTAGAACTCAGATGCGGCTGCGTCCATAGCAATGAACACATCTTCACCCGGTTTGAAGCCGGCTTTTTCAATTGATTGCAACACGATTTCGATAGCCTCTTCATTCGATTTGATGTTTGGTGCAAAACCACCTTCATCACCCACGTTTGTTGAGTATCCTTTCGATTTCAATACTTTTTTAAGGTTATGGAAAATCTCGGTTCCCATTCTCAACGCTTGCGAGAACGAGTCAGCCTTAGCTGGCATAACCATAAACTCCTGAAAATCAATTGAGTTATCGGCATGCGAACCACCGTTCAGGATGTTCATCATTGGCACCGGCAATGTATTGGCATTAACACCACCCAGGTAGCGGAACAAAGACAAACCTGCTTCATAAGCAGCTGCTTTTGCAACCGCCAAAGAAACACCAAGAATAGCGTTAGCTCCCAGATTTCCTTTGTTTGGTGTGCCGTCAAGCTCAATCATGATTTTGTCAATCAAACCCTGCTCAAAAACATTGGCGCCCAAAATTTCAGGTGCTATTGTATTATTTACGTTGGCAACGGCCTTTAAAACACCTTTACCTACGTAAGTTTTAGGATCATCATCTCTTAGTTCAACTGCTTCATGTACACCTGTAGAGGCGCCTGAAGGTACAGCGGCACGTCCCAAATAACCGTTGTCGGTTAGGATATCTACTTCTACGGTAGGGTTTCCTCTTGAATCAAGAATTTGTCTGGCGTGTACTCTAACAATTTGGCTCATAATTCAAAAATAAAAATTTAGAGTTATTGGTAATAAAATAAAGTCTTTAGTAGATTGTTTTGAAACATTCTGTGCAAAAATACAGATAATCTTAAACAATGTTCATGGTTTGTTCTTTTATCTTTTCCAGTTCGTCTTTCATTTGCACAACCAGACGCTGAATAACAGAGTCGTTGGCTTTTGAACCGATGGTGTTTACCTCACGGCCAATCTCTTGTGCAATAAAATTAAGACGCTTTCCGTTCGAAGCCGTTTTAAGCTCTTTGATAAAGTATTCAAGGTGATTTTTCAGACGTACTTTTTCTTCTGAAATATCAAACTTTTCAACGTAATAAATCAGCTCCTGCTCGAAACGATTTTTATCAAAATTTTCATTTTGTGACCACTCCGAAACAGCTTTTTCTATACGTTCTCTAACCAGTGGTATACGTTTGGGAGCCTGCTCTTCTATTTGCACAAGCAATGCCCCAATGTTATCAATATATTCTCTGAATTTCAGTTCAGTATTTTTACCTTCCTGAATCCTGAAATCCTTGCATTTACCAATGGCAAGTGTAATAACACTTTTAATGAGGTCCCACTCCTGTGCAGCATCAGACTCGCTCAGCGCATCTGTGTTAAAAGCATTAGGCATCATGGTGGCCATTCTCAGAAGTTCAGTAGGGCTTGGCTCAAAACCAAGTTCGAGCGAAGTTTCCCGAAGGTCCTTAAAGTAGGCTTTTACCAGTGCCCGGTTTACGGCAGTTGAAACAGTTGATTCATCTTTCTGGGTAATAGCCATCATAAATTCAACCTTGCCCCGTTCTAGTTCCTGGGTAAGAATATTTCTGATTTCTACCTCACGTTCTGAATAACCTCTGGGAATCCGGCAATAGATATCAAAAAATTTTGAGTTGAGAGATTTAATTTCGACAGTTACAGATATTTTGGTGTTTTCTAAAGTTGCAGCACCAAAACCGGTCATTGATTGTAGCATACAAAAGGTATTACGGGTATAGTGTTGCAAAGAACGACAAAAAATCGCGATTAATTGATGGTTTGAAAACAAAATTCTTATAAAATACTAATAGGTATAGCAATACGACTGCCTTATAAGTCTTTTTTTATAATAATCATTGTTTGCCCTATCCAATCAGAATCATTATTTAATTCAATATCGGGCTGAATACCAATATTTTCGTAAGGCAGTAATCCTTTACCCACTCCTCTCATATCAGTAAGGTATGCCGCAAATTGCTTACCGGGTAGTATTTCCCAGCGTCCGTAATTTGACCCATAGGTAATCATACCTTTAGTTGTCTGCCCTAAAATTCTTACATTTTTCAATGATTTTAATTGCAATGTAAATATCTCGCCCTGACTAACCGTTGCATTATTTACCAAAACATAAACTTTATTAGTAACTGCATATTTTTTTAACAATCTCCTAAATTTACTTGATACTTTAGCAGCACCGCCCTCGTTGTTTCGTAAGTCTAGAATCAATGATGGTGAATTTAACTTATACTGAATGCTATCACAAAAAGCATTTGATTTTTTCACTTTTGCCTGATTTGCCGAGAAATTTCTGATGAGTAAATATTGCACAGAATCACTTAAACTCTTTAACTGAAACATGGGTGCTTCTTTGGGTAATGCGCAATAATTAATGAATGGCTGTACCTTGCGATAAACTGTTTCGGAGAATGATTGATAAAAATGAGAGTTAATCAGACTATGATTTGCGTATCTCTCATTGTTATACAGCATAAAATTTTTATAAACAGGATGCGCATAAACAGCTTTAAAATAATTGGTTTTATACTCATATAAATGCATTGCTATCTGCCCTGTTTTCCAATGATTTACCTCTTTTTTAGTTTCAATAACAATCCCAATGTATTCTGTTTGAGAAACCCTTAACACCCCTACCGAATAGTAATTATCATAATAGTAAATACCCTCTACTGAATCGTCTGTTTTTTTTAATAATGCAGTTTTAAGCGAGTCAATATTTACGGAGTATTCAGGAAATTTTTCGAATTTCTGCCAATTCGAATGGCTTTGAAATGCGGCAGAATCATTATTATTTTTAATTTCAGGTAATTGAACCAACCCTAAATGACTATCCTGTATCGGAATCATTAATTTAGCTAGATTATTGAAATACTTATAAGGTGATAAATTTAATGTATCATCCATTAAGTTTTCATACATTGTATTGTACTCCTCTAGCCTGACACCCCTGATCTGGTCTTTATAAGATGGCGTTTTCTTTAATAATAATCGTAGCTTCGATATATCGGTCTGGTATTGACTTATCGTCTGGGTATATCCCAAGTTTAGTGTGCCGCAGGTTAAATATATAATGAACAAAAATTGTTTCATGAATTTAGGAATATACAAGATGATGAACTGGGTTTGCAACTATATTTAAAAGCTAAACTCTTAAAAGCCCATTAAGCCAATATTAAGAGTCTAGCCTTATTGTTTTCAGTTATTTCAGAGGAGCATCTATTATATTGGTTACTTTCACACCTTTCTCGCGGAATATTTTTGTCATTATGGCCGCATGGTTGGCGCCTACCACAATCATTACCTTGTTAAAGCCATTAGCTTTGGCGCGTTCTATGGTGTTATTGCACATATCGTTGTTTCTATGCCACCACCAATGAAATTTCCATGCATATAAATCTGCCGGAAAAATTGACAACTGCCTGTATTCGTCTGAATACAGATTAATTCTAAAAAGCCACTCTGTCAGTTGTGGACCATTCAAAATTTCTGTTACATGTTCGTTACCATACATCTTTACAGCATCATTCTGCAGATAGTTCATTCTGTTTCTTATGTATTTATCTATCTCTATTGCTTTCTTTCCTTCGGCCGACAGTGAATCTTTTTTTAACAGCTTTAGCCGTTCATAAAAAACAGAATCCGTTTTTCCCCAGGCTTCGCTCCACTCGTTATCCCAACGTTGCGAATCCATTGCATATATCTTTTTCATGCCAAACTCTACCATCATCGGATGCGCCACGTAATCATACTCATCATCAATATAGGGGTTGATGGCCTCATGCAGAGAATCAACAGTGGCACTAAAGTACTTCAGACGGGCATAATTAAACACAGCCGTATCTTTGGGGTTCTTCTGCAAGTGCTTTGCCACATTCCACATCTGAAAATATCCGTTACCGGCATCATGGTTTAAATAATAAGCCACCGCCAGATCAATACGGTTTTTCATATCGCCCGGTTTATCGCTTAGAACCTTTTCGTAACGGGTAAGCATTGCGGGTAAATCTTTCTCTGCAATTGTAGTTTTTTTCTTTAAACGGTCAATACGGTTCTGCACATTTTGTTTGTTCCAATACGTTTTAATGGCTTTTTCATCTTCCGGCGACAACCATTCGCCAAAAACTGCATCAGGCTTAAAGACTCTTATTTTGGCATGAATATCCGTCAGGTCCTGAGCAGGCTGCGGGCTGTATTGATGCGAAGCACCAATCATCAATACCTCTAAATTACTGGTGGGTGTTTGTGCAAATAAATTGGTGCATAAAGCGCTGATAAACAAAATTGCGAATAGCTTTTTCATAATTTTATTGTTTGTTTTTTGATTATGGCTCAAAACTATAGTGTTGCCTGTTGAGCTTTATTCTTAAATCGTCGCAAACACTTTTTTTACCGTCAAACAGGTTACAGCCTCGACAAGCCTCCCTGAAGCCTCAAAATACTGTTTGACGGTATTTCAAGGGCGTTTGTCGGTAAATGTTTGAGATATTAAACTTACCCGCTACCTTCAAGCCAAATTTTAATGAGCGCAACATGAGAAGACGTCAGCAGATAATATTTCACGTACTTTTCTGGCTTTTTTTCTATTTTAATGGAGATATTCTAAGCCTGATAGGTAAAAAAAACTACCAGTTTGCCTGGGAGCGATTCCAGAGCTTATTTGTCTGGACCTCCATTACTTTTACCATTCTGTTTACTTATCTGTTACTTTATGTGCTGAACAGGTATTTTTCTACCAAGCAATACCTGAAGCTGAGCATCGGTCTGGTAGCAGTCAGCGCTACATACATTTTTACACGCTACATGGTTGAAGAGGTACTAATCTGGCATTGGCTGGGAAAACATAATTATTCTGAGGAGTCAAGGCGTTTGCTTTTCTATATTACTGATAATATGTATAATGTAATCGGCTACCTGTTCAATGCTGTTTTTCTAAAAATGATTGAGGATTTCTTTGTAAACGAAAAAGAGAAAAACACTTTGCTTGGCGAAAAACTAAATGCTGAAAACGCTTTCCTGAAGAATCAGCTAAACCCGCACTTTTTGTTCAATACGCTCAATAATATTTACTCCCTCACGCTCAACCAGTCTCCAAAGGCTCCGGAGGCGGTTATGAAATTATCTGAGCTGATGCGATATATGCTATATGAGTCTAATCAGAATAAAGTGAGCCTTGAAACCGAACTGGCATACCTGAAAAATTTTATTGAATTGCAAAAACTCAGATATTCAGGCCAAACTTATGTTGATTTCAGGGTTAGCGGCAATGTACAAACACAATTGATTGCTCCGCTTATGCTGATTCCGTTTGTTGAAAACGCCTTTAAACACGGTAATGTGCAAGACCCGGCACACCCACTGCTGATTCATTTATCGGTCAATCAAAATCAACTGAGCTTTACGGTGCAAAACCAGCAAGCCAATCAGAACAAAGACCCGTACGGTGGTGTTGGATTAGAGAACATCAAAAAAAGACTGATGCTGATTTACCCCGGTAATCATAATCTTGATATACAAATCAATTCAAATAGCTATTTATCTGAACTAAATCTGATACTTTAACATGGAAAAGATACGCTGCCTGGTGGTTGATGACGAGCCTCTGGCGTTAGATATTCTAGCCAATTACATTAACCAGACGCCTTCACTGACCCTGGTGGCCACCTCTACTGACGCACTGGAGGCACTGAGCCTTATACAGCAGGGAAAAATTGATTTGGTTTTTCTGGATATTCAGATGCCTGCACTCACCGGCTTACAATTTTTACGGGTAGTGAATGGCAAATGCAAGGCTATTCTTACCACTGCTTATTCTGAATATGCTATGGAAGGTTATGAACTGGATGTAATAGATTATTTATTAAAACCAATATCGTTCGAAAGATTTCTGAAAGCAGTTCAGAAAGCAGTTAACAGGTTTCATGTAAATGACACTTCTGCCAGTGCAAATACCGAAGTAAATAGTGTGCCTGAGGTACAATTGTTACAACATGAGCCTCAACCTAATTTTCTGTTTGTAAAAACAGAATACAAAATAATCAAGCTCGATTTGGCCGATATCCTATACATAGAGGGTTTAAAAGACTATGTTTCCATTTACACAGGCGAAGAAAGGATTCTGACACTTCAAACCATGAAAAAAATGGAAGAACTGTTGCCGTCTGGCAGGTTTGCGAGGGTACATAAGTCATACATTGTATCGCTGGAAAAAATCAGCTCAATTGAACGCCAACGAATTTTTGTTGGCCGCGCCACCATACCCATCGGAGAAAGCTATTATAAAGACTTTATAAAACAAATAGGCACCGGATAATACTAGGGTGACTCTGCCAGTGCTTCTTCAATTTGGTCTGTAAGCGTTTTTGTGTTATTATCGCTCGGATACGCCACTTTAGTGAATGCAAAGTTGCCTTTTTTGTCTATCAGAAAATAAGCAGGAACGCCAGAAATGCCATAATCCTTTAAGATAGAATTGTTTTCGGCTGTTCTCACATTTATTCCACCAATTTTATACATTTTAAGCGCTTCTTTCCAAGCATGTTCCCCATCCAGCGAAATCTGGATAAAAACAACATCTTTGTTTTCAAAATGGGTTCTTATTCTGCTGGAAAACTGCATATCACGCACACAAGGCCCACACCAGCTTGTCCAGAAATCAAGCAATACCACTTTACCTTTAAAGTCTTGCAGATTTATGAATTTACCGGAGCTATCGGCCAGCGAAAAAAGTTTGGCAGGTGCGCCCTTTACAAGCGTTTGTTGCAAAAAAACCAATTGATTAATGGTATTTTTGAATCCGGTGTGGTTGGTAAACTTCAAATAATCGATGGCGTTCTGTTTTATTTGGGCAGTAAGACCATTGGCATTGATACTATTTTTTAGTTTCGACCCCAGAAGACGCTCAGCCATTTCCTTTGTAATAATTTTGTTAACCCGCATCGTTTTAATGTACTGGTACTCCTGGTTTTCTGAAAGCATTTTTTTTCTTCTTTGTCCTTCTCTGGCAATAAACAAATCAGCAAGGTTTAAAAGTGCATTACCGTATTCAAGCGATGCCGCCTGTGCCATTGGCGGAATAACATCGGTCTGCATATTTTTCCGAATGTTTTCACTGGTCCAAAGCGGCATTTTTAATTCAGACAATGCCTCAATTTTATAGTTCTGAATTGCTCCGATAATATCTGCTTTACGGGTATCACGAAATGCCGCTGAAACATTGCCATATTTGCTCAGAAACCCCAGTTGAATTTCCTGCTCTTGCTGTAGTTTTTTAAAATAAACACCGGCGGGTTGTTTTTTCCATTTTTCAGCTTGTTGCTGCCAATCGCGTGTTTCCTCAAATTTCTTCCTGTAATCTATATAATATTCAAATTTTCCAGACCCGTTGCCTGAAACCTGCAGGGATTGCCAGAAATCTGCGGCATCAAAGTTAAGTTTTATGTTGTCGTCAGGTTCTGCAATCCAGAAATGAAAGCTCTGGTTACCATAAAAGAAATCTATATAAGCAATGTCTTTTAAAGCAGTGGTAAAACTAAATTGGTTGTTGTCGTTTAAAACCAGGTCATATTCTTCTTCGTCGCTTACCCAATCGCGATACAAAACAATCGTGGCTTTACGCTCAACAGGATTTTGAACTTCAGCGGTTAATCTGAAATTTGCCTGAGCCCATGCACACGATGAGACAAGAAGTAAAAAGCATAGAATCCGTATCATTGGTATTAAGGATTAAATTCTGACCTGAAGTAGTGTTTCCGGAAAACTAAAACGGCGGTAGCGGTATTTACCAAAGCTATTAAAAATAACGGAACCCTGAACATAATCAACAACAAATATAGAACACCTACAAAAAATACCCGTTGCATGAAGGTATCATAGCTGATTCCGTTTATGTATTGCACATGATGGTTGAGGCATACGATAGACCAAATAAAAATAATGAGTATCAAAGAAAACCCGTAGTTCACCTCATGCGGTAGATTACGCAACACTATCACCAACTCAGGGATTAACAAAATGAAATAGGATAGGCCGAACTGAAACAACCTTTGCCAGTTGCTTAAGGGCAGGTTTCTGGTAATACTCATAAATCTGTTTTCAAATTCAAGATATTGCTGGCAAATAACCGTATGCCCGGCGGCTGCAAAAAGACCTCCCAAAGCCATCAATCGCTCGTCATAATCATCTGTCGGATACAAATTACACACACCCATCAGAACCAAACAAGCAAATAGCTTGGTAAGCAGTAACAATACCGGCTGTTTTGAAAAAAGATATCTGATAAAAAACAGATATGGCGGGGTTGTGTAGCCGGCAAAAAAACTCCTGACTGCCCTATTACGTACCTGTGCGGCATTGGGCCTTTGTATGCGGTACTCATAGATAACTGCCCCTGCAACCACCAAAAAAACATTAAAAAGTACTATATAAACTACGGCCTGCCAGTTTTGTTCTTCAATTCCGAATTTTACCATAGCCAGTGCATACAAAAATGTTAACTGAATAAGGCTTAACTGTAAGCCACAAAATGCGAAAAATCTCTGAATGGCCGGGTATAAACGGGCATGGTATAGAAATTCGTTTTGGCGAGACTCAAGCAACCTGAGTGTAAATAGTGTTACTTTCAGGGCATGCAAAGCCCAAACGGCAAATGCCAATGCCAGTAAAGAAGGGTGTCGGAGGGTATTTTTTATGATTGTGATATGTTCTGTGGCTCTTAAAAACCCAAAAGCAAACATAAGTACTGCAAAAACAAAAACTGCATTCTGCCTGTAATACTCCTTTACGATGGTCTGGTTAAAAATTCTGAAAAGGCTTTTCATAACAGGCTCACGGCCTGGTTTTGTACCAGGTAAACATTTTTTATAGGAAGTTTCTCGAAACGGAAGTCCTGATGAGATGACATCAAAAAACTAACTCCCTTGTTTTCATAAGTGTCTTTCACCAGCTCATATATAATTTCAACACTTCTATCGTCTATGGTAATGAGGGGTTCGTCAAGCATAATTAACCTTGGACTGCCTAAAAAGGCCGATACCAATGAAATTTTCTTTAGCATACCACTTGAATAGGTGCTTACCGGGGTTTTCCAATACTGGCTTACACCCAGGCTCTCAGCCAGTGTGTTCAGGTTCCCCGGTTTATCTTGCTTGGCATTGGCAATAAATTTCAGGAGGTCGTATCCTGACAGATAATCGGGGTACATGGGTTCGGCTTCACTAAGGTTTACTATTAGCCGGTAGGCGACCGTATCCTTTTTGCAACTTAAATTCCTGAAACTGATTTCTCCGTCAAAAGGTACCATACCTGCAATTGATCTGAACAGTGTTGATTTGCCCGAACCATTAATACCCTTTACCCAATGTACACCCTCCGGGATATCCAGATGCTGTATTTCTAAAATTTTATGATTGTTATAGCTTTTTAGGAAATTACTGATTGTTAGCATGATTTTCTGTTACTCAATTTTTACACGAAAGAAATAAATTTTTATGAATTATTCCTGATTAAATATTTATTTACTGAGAGGCACTACAAACCATCTTTTTTTTGGCTGAATTGCCCTCTTGTATTATTCTTAGCTAGGTTTTCATCATTTCAACATCTATAAAATTCGGGGCAAAAATTAGTCTACTTTTTTTGTAGGATTTTTTAAACTTTCTCTTGCAATTTTCCTCAATTCGTTGTACTATTCAAATATTGGGATATATTATTAAAACAATTTTTAAAATTTTTTAAATTACTAATTGACTTGTATTCAATAAGTTACGTAAATTTGCATCAACAAAGGTTTTCCACGGAGACAATAACTGGTATAACTTTTTTGAGTTTATTCTTTTAATTAATTACTCCAACAGAAAACAAAAACAAAGAAAATTATGAAAGCACTAGTTGTAGCAATCGCAATCATCGCGTCATCAGCAAGCATCAGCTTAGCACAAAGCACTTCAAATGGTAAAGTAAGTGCAACAGAGAAAGTAGCAAACCTTAGCGTTCAAAACCTGGGTGGTCTGCGTTTCAAATTGTCATTCGAGAATCCGACTAAACAAAAAGCGCAGATAATTTTAGTAGACAACAACCGTACAGTATATTTCAATGAATACGCCTCAGGTGATGCACAATATTCAAAAGCATTTAACCTTAACAATCTGGTAGACGGCGAATATACTTTTATCGTTGAAACTCCAACTGAAAAAGTTTCGAAGAATTTTGTAATCCGCACAGAAATTAATCGTGGCGCTATTTTAGCAAGTAATCGTTAATCTCTGTGAAATGCTGTCTAATACACAGAAACTAGCAGTCCCCACAAAAACCTTTGTCATAAGCAGCGTCATTTCAAAATTGAGATGATGCTGTTTTTTTTGCTCCTTCCATAAGGTTCTCAAGCTGAAACACTGCCAACACTATTGCTCCTACCGGCTGAAACTACCTCCTTTTACATTTAAAAGATTAAGAAATATAACTATTTATTTGGAATTAGTCTAAATAAAGATTTAACTTTGTGCATTATTTTTATTCAGTCTAAATAAAAATTAAAATGCGATATTGTTACCTAACACTGTTTCTGATACTAATTCTTAATAAAACACATGCACAACAAACCAACGGAAAAATTACTGGCCGGGTTACCAGTAATGGTGCCGCGCTGGCAGGAGCGTCAGTGCTGATAAAAAACACGGGCATTGGCACACTAACACAAGCCGACGGAAGTTTCAGCATATTGGCTCCGGAGGGTAATCAGGTTTTAATGATACAGTTTATTGGGCATGAAACTGCCGAGCAGCGGGTGAAGGTACAGCCTAAAGCCACATTAAATACCGGAGACATTCATCTGATTGAAAAAACCAACATACTTCAGGATGTGGTTATTACGGGCCAATTCGGGCCGCAATCTGTAAGAAACTCTGTTTATCAGGTCAGAACAATTACTAATGAACAAATAAGGTTAAGAGGTGCAACCAATATACAGACCGTTTTAAATACAGAACTGGGAATGCGTTTTTCAAACGACCTTACCCTGGGCACAACAGATGTACAGCTGATGGGGATGTCGGGGCAGAATGTAAAAGTATTGCTGGATGGCGTTCCGTTAGTTGACAGAGGCTCTACCCGCGAAAGCATAGGCCAAATAGATATTAACATTATTGACCGCATAGAAATAGTAGAAGGGCCCATGTCTGTCAGTTACGGCACCGACGCACTGGCGGGCGTAATAAATATTATTACCAAAAAAGCAGAAACAGATGCTACCTGGACACTATCGGCTCGTGTGCAGGAAGAATCAGCCGGCAAAGAGTATGAGGCTTTTCAGGGTAAAGGTACGCATAATGAGTTTCTGGGTGTGGCCTGGCAAAGAAAAGGCCTGCAAATAAACGGCAATTTTACCCGCAACTTTTTTGGAGGCTGGCAGGGTTTATCTACTACGCGCAGCAAAGAATGGATGCCCAAAGAACAGTATCTTACTACTGCCGGCATTGCTTACCGGACACAAAAATTTAATGGCTGGTATCGTTTCAACGGCACTAACGAAACCCTAAAAAGTTTAGGCAACACCTACACAAACAATCAAACGGGTAACCTTTCGGCCACCGACCAGTATTATATCACCAATCGGTGGTTTCATCAGGCGCAGGGTGAGTATCAGGTAAATGAAAAAAACAGCTTCACCGCTGCCTTATCTTACACTGATTACAGCCGTAAAACCGAAACTACCGATATTGACCTGATACGCAACCGCCGTACGTTGTCATTAACACAAGGCGGGCAGGATAAAGCCGTTTTCCAGACCGCTTTTGCGCGGCTAACAGGCCAGCACAAGTTGTTACCTGCGGTTTCGTTACAGCATGGCCTTGAAATCAACCTAAACTCAAGTTCAGGCGCGCGTATTCAGGGTACACCCGCCATTAGCGAGTTTGCTTATTTTGCTTCGGCTGAATTCAAACTAAATCCGCACATAAACATACGCCCGGGGCTGCGCTTCATTAAGAATTCGGTTTATGATGCGCCTCCGCTTATACCCTCGGTTAACACCAAATTTACACTGGCCAAAGGCCTTGACCTACGCTTGGCCTATGCCAGGGGCTTCCGGTCGCCTGCCCTGCGCGAATTATACTTTACTTTTTTTGACAGTAACCACTCTATCAAAGGGAATACGAATCTGAAAGCCGAATACAGCAATAGTTTCAATGCTTTTTTGTCGTATCAGGTCATTGAAAAACCAAAACTCAGGTTAAACTCAACAATCGGCGGTTTCTATAACGTATTTAATAACCTTATTTCGATTGGAATTGACCCGAATGACCCCCAGTTATCTACCTATATAAATGTAGACAAGTATAAAACCACAGGAACCACCTGGAATAACACCTTCTATTGGGAGAATTTTCAGGCTACCTTGGGATATTCATACATCGGGCGTTTTAACCGCTTCTCTACCTCCGAAAGCCTGCCGGCGTTTGTGTGGTCAAGTGAAGTAAATTCAAACATCCGGTACACAATCCCGAAAATCAATGCCAGTGTGAGTCTCATCTACAAGTTTACAGGTAAGCAGCCGGCGTATCAGACAGTAAATACCGAAAACGGCCCGCAGGCCCGGTTAGCAGAAACCTCTGCTTTTCATACCTCTGACCTGACGTTTAATAAAATTGTGTTTAAGAATTTCTCATTACTGGCCGGGGTTAAAAACCTATTCAATGTTACCCGGGTTAATAACTCTGCTGTTGAAACCGGCGGGGCACATAGCGCAGGCGGTGGCGCGGTACCTATGTCTTACGGGCGTTCTTATTTTGTGGGCTTAACAGCACAACTTACTCAGCACTAATAGTTTCTTTATACATACAACAGTTTAACCAAAATAAAAATGAATCGAATTTTTAACAAATTTCTGATTGCATGCAGTATTGTAGTGATAAGCGCATGTGAAGAAAAAGTAGAATTACCAGATAACCTGGCCGGCTTTACAACTACACAACAAGGAATTGAAGGCGACGAAACCACTGTTCAGATAGCTTTAAGCCGTGCCACAGATGTATCAGTGCCTATAACCATTCAGCTTACACCAGCACTGGTTACATATGATAAAGAATTTGTTACCGAACCTGCCGCCGTAAACAATGTACTGAACTTAACTGTGCCAAGCGGGCAGTCTGGAGTATCGTTTAAGGTAAAGAAAAAGTCAAACGTTTTTCTGAATGGTGATGAAACCCTCACACTTAAAATTACTGCAATCGGCAACCCTGTTTTATCTAACCAAAACACCGAAATGAAATTGAGTTTTGCGGCTATTACGTCTGCCGGAAGCACATTAACGCTGGAAGGTAAAACGTCTGAATCTAACTTTACCAACACGGTTTATGCCGATTTAAGCGCTAATGCCACTACTGCCGTGAATCGTAAGAGCTGGAACCTGGGCTTCTATCAGGGAGGGCAATACCGTGTAATTCTTAATCCGGGTTATCAATCTTCAGCAACTGCCACGGCTAAAACCGACATTACAGCCGTAACGCTGGCAGATGCCGATTTAGTACCAGACCTCAACTTCACTGCCGGCGCCGAGGGTTCTGCCGCATTGGCCGATTCATGGGATGGAGACCTTACCAAAACTGTATTTGCGGAAGTATCGGCTACTGAAACCAACAATAAAGTATATCTGGTTAGCTTTGAAGGAAACAAAAGCAAAGAGCAATGGTATAAGGTAAAAGTAAACCGCAACGGCGATGGATACAAAGTTCAATATGCCAGAATTGGTGAAACAAGTATCAAAACAATTGATGTTCCTAAAAATGCTGATGTAAATTTCAGCTTCCTTTCATTAGAAAGCGGTAATCTGGTGTCAGTAGAGCCTCGCAAAATTAACTGGGACATTGCCTGGGGATACAGCACTTCAAATGCCGGAACGGTACCACCTACGCCCTATTGGTTTCAGGATTTTATATTGCTGAACTACGCAGCCGGAGCCGAGGCCGCCGAAGTGCTTACCAACACTGTAAGCTATGATGCATACGCCGAAGCAAATATTGCTACCACAACATTTGTTAAAACCAGAGATGCCATAGGCAGCAAATGGCGTGCTACCACAGGCACGGTAGGTATAAAACGCGACCGCTTTTATGTGATAAAAGACCCGCTGGGCAATGTATATAAACTGAAGTTTGTAAGCATGGGTCTTGGAGCTGACGGCGGTGAGCGGGGCAAACCTGTAATTGAGTACAAGCTAGTGAAGAAAAAATAAGTACTGAGTTAGAATTGGTTCAGAAAAAGGTCACGGGCATCTGTGGCCTTTTTCTTTTTATACCCTTTATCAGTAATAATCTTGGTTTGGTCTAGCAATAGTTTGTGTAAGTCTACATTCTGTCATTCATTGCCCTTTAAGACCTTGGATACCCCCGGGTACTGTTTATATTTGACTACTTGTTTTGTAAGTATCTACTGAAATCTATCAATATATTTAGAAATTTTCTTAAACTTGGTAGAATTTAAACCCATCAGAACCAACCCCAACAATTACTAATGAATAACTTTAACATTAACAGGCGCCAATTTATTACCGGAGCGTCAGCCACGCTTGCATTGTCCACATTAGGCGCAAGAGGCATGGACATCATCAATCCGCCAAGTACATATAAAGTAGCGTTAATTGGTACCGGCTGGTACGGTAAAAGCGACTTGTTCCGCCTGATTCAGGTAGCGCCGGTAGAAGTAGTGGCGCTCTGCGACGTTGACAAAAATATGCTTAATGAAGCCGGAAAGCTGGTAAGCCAAAGGCAGAAGTCTGGCAAAGTACCCAAATTATATACTGATTACCGCAAATTACTAGCCGATAACCAGCTTGATATTGTGCTGGTTGGAACACCCGATCACTGGCATGCGCTGCAAATGATAGATGCAGTAAAAGCAGGAGCCAACGTTTATGTACAGAAACCCATTAGTGTAGATGTTATTGAAGGAGAGGCCATGGTGGCTGCTGCCCGTAAATATAACAAAGTGGTGCAGGTAGGTACGCAACGCAAAAGCACACCGCACCTGATAGACGCCAAGAAGAATATTGTTGATGCCGGATTACTCGGTAAGATATCGCACGTTGAAATGTGCTGCTATTACCACATGCGTAATAACGGTAACCCTCCGTTACAGGCAGTGCCAGACTATTTTGATTATGAAATGTGGACAGGCCCTGCCCCAATGAGGCCTTATGACGGCCTGCCGCATATCAGATGGTGGCGCACGTTTGAAGAATATGGCAACGGTATTATGGGCGATATGTGCATACACATGTTTGACACTGTACGCTGGATGCTGAAACTGGGCTGGCCCAACAAAATATCTTCTACGGGTGGTATTTATGTACAAAAAGATGGCAAATCTAACATTCCGGATACCCAATCGGCGATTTTTGAATATGATGAGCTGAATTGTGTATGGCAGCACCGAAGCTGGGGAACGCCCAATAACCCTGACTACCCCTGGTCTTTTACACTGTATGGAGAAAAGGGAACACTCTGGGCAAGCACTATGTCTTATGACTTTATTCCGCAGGGTAAGGGCGAAAAAATACACAAAGATGTGGTTTTTGAAAAAGAGAAATATCCTGAAGATTTAAAAGAAGAACGAATAGAACTGAACGCAGCCCCTGCAACGCGCCTGCACATGCTCGACTTCCTGTCGGCCATTGAAAATAAAAGCAGACCTGTTGCAGATATTCAGGAAGGCCACATTTCAACAGCCAGCTGCATATTAGCTAATATATCAATGAAAGTAGGCAGACCTGTAAAATATGACCCGGTGAAACGCGAAGTTGTTGGTGACCGCGAAGCCACCGCACTTCTGGCGCGTCAATATCGCCAACCCTGGAAACACCCTGACCCAACCCGCGTTTAGTTATTACATAAAAAATGGAAGAGACTGGCTGATGCTTACCTCTTCCATTTTTTTATTATTCATGTATCACTTCCATTTGATATTGCAACCCATGCTCGGATATTGCATTTCTGATACCGGCTGGTTTGCAAGAATAGCATCTAAGGCAATCCTTACATCTCTACCAGTAACCGGCTTCGGGTTTTCTTCTCTCGGGCGAGATTCGTCCAGTCTACCTCTGTATTTTAAACGCAAATCTTTATCAAATACATAAAAATCTGGTGTGCAGGCAGCATCATAAGCTTTGGCTACCTCTTGTGTTTCATCAAACAAATAAGGGAAGGTAAAGCCGTTTTCTTCTGCAAAGACCTTCATTCTATCAGGACCGTCCTGCGGATAACTGACCACGTCATTAGAACTGATTGCCACAAATGCTACACCTTGTGGTTGGTAATCTTTAGCCAATCTGACAAGCTCTTCTTTTACATGCAACACATAAGGGCAATGATTACATATAAACATAAAAACGGTAGCCTTGGCAGAGGGCAAATCTCTCAAAGACAGATTTGTTCCTGAAACAGTATCAGGCAAAGTAAATTCAGGCGCTTTTGTTCCCAATGGAAGCATATTTGATTCTGTACGGGCCATTTCTATCTTAATTATTAAACCGTAGTAAATTGTTCAGCTTACAATTAAACCGATAGGGGAAAACTTGGTTTCGGTTGTCATAAGAGCAATTGGTTTAAACTATTTTTCGTTTTAAGTATCAAAGAGTAAAAATCACATAAACTTATGAAAAAACACTCGAAATTTCGCACATTAACCCTTATGGGCGTTTTTGTATTGTTAGCAACAATACTTTCAAGTTGCGTTTACAATGGTCGTCCTGTTCGTTATTATGACAGACCACCTTACGCACACAGGCATTATGTGAGGGTACAACCAAGGGTTGTGGTAGTGCCAAGATATGAGAAGCACAGACACCATTATTATAAACATCACCGGGACAATGGCCATCATCGGGGCCATCGTTAATCAACTGCCAGATTCTTAAACCATTCAATAGACTGCGGGTTTCTCATTGCATCCAGCGAAACTGCTTTTTCCACAGGAGTGCCTATCAGGATTTTCTTGACGGGCATTTCCATTTTTTTTCCACTGATGGTGTAGGGTATATCCGGCACATGAAAGATAGTATCCGGCACATGCCTTGGGCTGTATTGTTTACGTAGCTGCGCTTTAACTTTGTTTTTCAGGGTATCATCCAATACCTGCCCTTCATTCAAAACCACAAAAAGCGGCATAAAAAAGCTGCCGTCTGCCTTTTCAACACAAATAATCAGGCTGTCTTTTATTTCAGATAAGGCCTCTACTGCATTGTAAACTTCTGCTGTACCAATTCTTACGCCATCCCTGTTCAAAGTAGCATCAGACCTGCCATAAATTATAATTCCGTAATTTTCAGTAATCTTTATCCAATCTCCATGGCACCAAATACCCTGGTATTTTTCAAAATAACTACTTCTGTATTTTTCATTATTTATATCGTTCCAGAAATACAAGGGCATAGAAGGCATAGGTTGTTGAATTACCAGCTCCCCTACTTCATTAAATACGGGCTGCCCCTCATCGTTCCAGGCATCTATGGCAGCACCCAGCATACGGCATTGAATCTCTCCTGAATAAACCGGAAGATACGGGCAGCCACCCATAAATGCACTACAAACATCGGTGCCACCACTCAACGAAATCAGTTGTACGGTTTTAGAAACATGTTCATATATCCATTCGAAAGCCTGCGGAGGCAATGGAGAGCCAGTAGAACCTAAAGTTTTGATTTTTACAGGATTTTCGGCCAGATAGGTTGCACCCTGCTTCATATAATTAATATAAAACGCGGCGCCGCCACCAAAATGGTCAACCTTTGCATCGCGCGCAAATTGCCATAATACATGGGCATCCGGGTAGGCAGGCGAGCCATCGTAGAGGCAAAGTGTAGCACCACATGCCAAAGAAGAGAGTGCAAAATTCCACATCATCCATCCAGTTGTGGAATACCAGAAATACCGCTCACCCGGCTGTACGTCCTGGTGCAGCGCCAATGCTTTCAGGTGTTCAATCAGGTTTCCACCCGTGCTATGCGTTATGGCTTTGGGTTTTCCGGTGGTGCCAGACGAATACAGTATCCAGATAGGGTCATTAAACTCAACCGGTGTAAAAAAAATGGAATTTTCAGATGTACTGTTAACAATATTAAGCCACTGGGTACTATCTACCACAATGGTGGTTTTAAGAGAGCTTAGTTGTTCTGACAACGCCAAGGTAATATCAGACTTGTCGAAATATTTTCCTCCATACTGGTAGCCGCGGCATGCAAACAAGGCCTTGGGTTCAATTTGTTGAAATCTGTCTACGAGGCTTTCAAGTCCGAAATCCGGCGAGCAGCAAGACCACACCGCCCCCAAAGCACTTACTGCCAGAAATATGGCAATAGTATCGGGGGTATTAGGCAGATACCCAACAACCCTGTCTCCTTTTTCAATTCCGTTTTCTAGAAGGTATTTCTGTATTGCTGCAACTTTGGTTTCAAGCTCCTGCCAGGTTATTTCGGTTAATTCACAGGTCTCAGATTGAAAAACAATGGCTGGTCTGACAGAGGTTTTGTGCCTGAAGATATGCTCTGCATAGTTTAAAGTTGCCCCTTCAAACCAGCGGGTGCCAATCATTTCGGTATTGGGCTGGCGTAGCACAGACTGATAGTCTGTGTGCGTTTTTATGTCGAAAAAATAAAATAGCGTTTCCCAGAACTTCTCAATATTAGTAACCGACCATTTCCACAGTGCTTCATAATCCTTAAAAGTCAGATTCTCTCTGTTTAAGAGCCACGACTCATATTTTTTCAGGTTAGATTGCTCAATATAGCTGGCGGGTGGAGTCCACAACGGTAAATTCATGCCTGTCTTTTTTTAGACAATATTAAACAGATATTTTATAAAATAATTGGCAGTACAATTATTTTAACGCCACTCAAAAGCATGTCTGATATTCTTGTAGTCTTTAATTTCCATGCTTGCACTACCAATGGCAAACTCAATTTCTATTCTGATAGGCACATGGTTTTTATCATCCGACACCCAGATTCTTATTCCTTCTTCTCCTTTAAACATATCATTTTTGGGTAAAACAGGATTCAGCTTAATAGCTTCAATCTTCCCGAATCTTGTTTTCACAACGCCCCTACCGGTATATTTAACCTTCATTTTGTAAATTTCGTCATCAAAAAACATTGGCGCTTCCACCACATCGCCCACCTTCATTTTTGAGAAATCAAGTGTACGCAGAAAATAATATCCCGACACCACATCCTGAATATTATTGGGCAGGTTAAAAGATTTTTTATCGTTGTTCTGCTCGCGAAGAGCCGAGTTGCCGGAATGATCAAATAAAATTACCTGGTCTTTTTTATAACTGTTTTCCTGCAAGCTCATCAGAAATTTCTGAGGAAGCATTGCCGCTGTATCCAAATAACTTCTGTACGTGTTTCTTACATGAAAAATATCAGTAATGCCGGTTGTGCGCCCAAAAACATTAACCCTGTAGCAGGCACGGCTATTCACTGAGTATATCTGGGGGCTTACTTCAACAGTTGCTTCGCCAACCGGCAGAATGCCGAATTTTACTTTATACTCAAAGTACTCACCGGCTTTAAAGCTTGAGTTCGGCACAAACCGGTAGGAGTCACCCACAATGAAAGATGACCCTAACACCACAAAACCGGCAGTTAATATTTTAAAAAGGTTTTTCATCATAATTCTTTAAGGAAAAAAATCGTGCCTGCTTTTAAAACACCAGGCTTCCGGAATATTTCTCT
The DNA here is from genome assembly GCF_024138715.1 of Emticicia sp. 21SJ11W-3. Taxonomy (GTDB): domain Bacteria; phylum Bacteroidota; class Bacteroidia; order Cytophagales; family Spirosomataceae; genus Emticicia; species Emticicia fluvialis. Next base: position 1,918,770 of record NZ_CP092074.1, on the reverse strand, counting down.
TTCAGATATTTCAGATACAATTTAAAGTTTTTGCTGTACTTGACTCTGAACTCTTCTTCAAACTGGTTCTGTTTACTCTGGTAAGTCATAAAACCCACAAAATAGGCATTATTTATTTGGGCATTGGGTTTAGGTTTTCTTCTTAATGGTTTCAATGTGCCGTGCATTAAGGTATCGGCAGACGATATTATTTTTTGTATTAAACCCGACTTAAGACTTGTTTTTTGTTCTTTAGATAGCTTTTTACTAAAACCGTTATACAAACTGTCTAATTTTTTTGCGCCATTAAGCAGGTGCCTGCTGTAGGCATCATTATATTTCTTTGAAAACTCATAATCCTTTAACTGCTGAGCGTCTTTACCATACTTGTATGTTAAAAACCGTATTGCGCCGTAATCACCTATAAAATCGGCCAGGTTTTCGTTAAACTCCAGATTATCCTTAACAAAAAGTGTTCCATGCGTCAGCTCATGAATAATCAAAGCCGCAAGCCGGCCATCAGAATAATAAAGCATTGAACTCAATATGGGGTCTTTCAGATACCCGAGTGTGCTCCATGCCGATACCTCATTCAATTGCGTATCAAAACCTTCTTTTTTTAGTTCAGTAATCTCGGTATCAGCCAGCTGTTTTTCAAAATATCCTTTATAACTAAATGTGCCTACAATCGGGAAATGCCATTTTTTTGCTTTCAGTGCAAAAGGTTCACTGGCTGTTATTACCCATAAAATAGGTTTACCATGCTGGTTATAAAAAGTGGTATAATTCTTAGACTGATTTAAGCCCAAAGAGTCAATTGCAAATTGCTTAATTTCCTGAATTAATTCGATTCGTTTTTTGAGTGAATCAGGAAAACTTCTGTCAGCCATTACTTCAGCAACAGGCCTGGTATTGAAAATAACTTTCATCTGACCTTTGGCCTGCCTGAAACCATACAAAGCTGCATCAAAGTTAAGCATAATGAATGCTGCAACCAGAACGACAACTATAAGAAAAAAGTATTTTAACAACCTTTTGATTTTCAACCACATATAATTAGTTCTGTTCAGCAAAACTCGCTCAAAATATTACCTTTTATTTGTTTTGTAACAAAAATAAAAGCCACTCTGTTCAGAATGGCTTTATCATTAACAATTATTAAATATTATCTGCTTAGATACAGGTTTCTTTCTGCATAAACTTTCAGGAAGAAATCATCTGTTAAATCCTTAATGAAGTAAATCCCTTCTCCGGTTGATTTCATTTCAGGTCCAAGCTCTTTGTTCACATTCGGGAATTTATTGAACGAGAACACAGGTATCTTGATTGCGTACCCTTTCTTGTAAGGCTTAAATTTAAAGTCTTTCACTTTCTTGGCACCCAACATTACCTTGGTGGCATAGTTTACGTAAGGTTCACGGTATGCCTTGCAGATGAATGGCACCGTACGGCTGGCACGCGGATTAGCCTCTATTACGTACACCTTCTCATCTTTAATAGCAAACTGAATATTAATTAAACCTACTGTATTGAGCCCTACTGCAATTTTCTTGGTGTATTCTTCAATTTGTGCAATTACGCATTCACTTAGGTCGAAAGGTGGTAATAAAGCGTAAGAATCGCCTGAGTGTATACCCGCAGGCTCTATGTGCTCCATAATACCAATAATGTACACATCTTTACCATCGCAAATGGCGTCAGCTTCTGCTTCTATGGCATTTTCAAGAAAATGGTCAATCAGAATATTATTATCCGGAATATCGTTCAGGATTTTCACCACGTGTTGTTCCAGTTCCTGCTCGTTAATTACAATTTTCATGCTTTGCCCACCCAATACATAACTCGGACGAACCAGCAACGGAAAGCCTAACTCACGCGAAACTTCAACTGCTCTGTCGGCAGACCGTACGGTATCAAACAACGGATATGGAACGTTCAATTCTCTCAAACGCTCAGAGAATCTTCCTCTGTCTTCAGCCAGGTCAAGGGCATCATAAGAGGTACCAATTATTTTAATGCCGTATTTGGTTAGTTTCTCGGCCATTTTAAGGGCTGTTTGGCCACCCAGCTGTACAATTACTCCTTCCGGTTTTTCATGCAGAATCAGGTCATATACGTGTTCCCAGAAAACAGGCTCAAAATATAGCTTATCCGATATATCAGGGTCAGTAGAAACCGTTTCAGGATTACAGTTAAGCATAATGGTTTCATAACCGCATTCTTTGGCCGCCAATACACCATGCACACAAGAGTAGTCAAACTCTATACCCTGACCTATGCGGTTTGGCCCTGAGCCCAAAACAAGAATTTTCTTTCTGTCTGAACTAACAGACTCATTTTCAGGATTATCCTGATTGGCATTGAATGTTGAGTAATAGTATGGTGTTTTGGCTTCAAATTCAGCCGAACAGGTGTCAACGCATTTATAAACACGCTTGATACCCATTTCATTTCTCTTATTGAAAACCTGACTTTCTTTGCAATTCAAAAGGTGAGCAATCTGGCGGTCAACATAACCTTTTTGCTTAGCTGTCAGTAATAATTCTCTTGGTATCTCGTCAACTGTAAATTTCTCAATTTCTTTTTCAAGAAGAATTAATTCTTCAATCTGACGTAAAAACCACTTATCAATTTTGGTAAGATTCTGAATGGTTTTGAACGAAAGACCCGCCTTAAAAGCATCATAAATATGGAAAAGACGGTTCCATGATGGATTGGCCAGCGATTTTTTCAACGCTTCCTGATCTCTTAACTCTTTACCGTCAGCGCCCAGACCATTTCTGCGGATTTCAAGCGACTGGCAGGCCTTCTGAAGCGCTTCCTGAAAGTTGCGCCCTATACCCATGGTTTCGCCAACCGATTTCATCTGCAAGCCCAACGAACGGTCTGAACCCGGGAATTTATCAAAATTCCATCTTGGCACTTTTACAATTACGTAGTCAATGGCCGGCTCAAAGAAAGCAGAGGTACTGCCTGTTATTGGGTTAATCAGTTCGTCCAGATTGTACCCGATAGCCATTTTGGCTGCAATTTTTGCAATCGGGTAGCCCGTTGCTTTAGAAGCAAGTGCAGATGAACGGCTTACGCGAGGGTTTATTTCTATGGCGATGATTTCGTCGGTATCAGGATTAAGCGAGAACTGCACATTACAGCCCCCTGCAAACTGACCAATACCGTTCATCATCTTGATGGCCATGTCACGCATACGCTGATATATCGTATCTGGGAGTGTCATGGCAGGCGCCACAGTGATGGAGTCACCGGTATGAATACCCATCGGATCAAAGTTCTCGATGGTACAAATAATTACAATATTGCCTTTGTTGTCTCTCAAAAGCTCCAACTCGTATTCTTTCCAGCCAAGAATTGATTGTTCAACCAATACCTCATGCACCGGCGAGGCGTGTAGCCCGTGGTTAAGCGCCTTGTCGAAATCTTCAGGATTATGTACAAACCCGCCACCTGTACCACCAAGCGTAAATGAAGGGCGTATAACCAGCGGAAAACCAATTTCCTGTGCAATTTCTTTTCCTTCCAGAAAAGAACGTGCTGTGCGGCCCTTACAAACACCTACGCCTAATTCCAACATTTTCAGGCGGAACTTCTCACGGTCTTCGGTAGTTTCAATGGCTTTGATATCTACACCAATTATCTGCACATTGTATTTTTTCCAGACACCGCCTTTGTCGCAATCAATAGCCAGGTTAAGGGCTGTCTGACCACCCATTGTTGGTAGAACCGCGTCAATGGGCTTACCCATTGCCTTGTGTTTTTCCAGAATTTCAATAATTGATTTTTTCTCGAGTGGTTTTAGGTAAACATAGTCGGCGTTAATGGGGTCGGTCATGATGGTGGCCGGGTTTGAATTTATCAAACTTACCTCAATACCTTCTTCCTTTAATGACCTTGCTGCTTGTGAACCTGAGTAATCGAATTCGCACGCCTGACCTATGATAATTGGCCCAGAGCCTATGATAAGAACTGACTTAAGATTGGGATTTTTTGGCATTTTTTTTCGTGAAGGGGTTTCGATTCGTTAATCGAAGAACAAAGGTAGTACAGAAATTTTATTCTAACGACGAATTAACTAAAATAACTTAAAAAAGTACAACTGAAAAGCGAAATTATCTTATTAAATCTATTTTAATCCTGGTTTCTGAAAAACAGTAATTACAGTGAACCCTACCATTGTGCGGCGGTGTCATTGAAGATATTCAGTACCAGCTGGTCAAGTATTTTTGGCACCAAAGCCGACTCTACCTGGGTGAGGGTTTGCTCTTGCGAGAAGTCCTGATAGAAAGAAAATTCCTTTTCAAAACTTTCATCTTCATTTTTGGTATTGACAAACCTAACCTCTACCCTTATCGTCAGGCGGTTCTGGGCTGCCTTGTCGCTGGCGGTTGCACCTACCGGCGTTAATTCATAACCTACAATAGAGCCTTCCAGGTAAAGATCGCCGTCAACCGGCTTCAGTTTCAGATTAGAGTTACGCTGGTAGTATTCCTTTAGCTTTTCAGTAAAGGTAAGCGTAAGGTTAGCAGGGCCACCTGCGGTATTCATAACAAAATTCTGAATGGTAATGGTTTTCAGGTCTTCAGACAGTTTGGCACTGCTGAACGAATAAATTTTGCAAGAGCCTGCCAGCAAAGCAAGGCCCACCATACAAAGCATCATAATCAGCTTTCTAAAAACCGTAATCTTCCTGTTTTTTATCTCAAAAGGCCTATTCATCTTCAATATCATATTGCTTTATTTTCCGGTAAAGTGTTCGTTCAGAAATACCAAGGTCTGAAGCGGCATATTTGCGTTTAAAGCCGTTTTTCTTCAAAGCCTTAATAATCATTTCTTTTTCTTGTTTTTCTAAAGAGAACGAATCTTCCTGGGTTTCGTGAGATATGTCTTCTATATTATTTCTGTCGTCCTGTATTTCATCAATTTTGATAAACCCGTCTTTATCAACCGGCTGATATGGCTGATACGGAGCAGCAGGCATGGGGCTGTATAATGTCTGCGGCACCAGCGATACGTTTTCGTCTGAATGTATACCATTAAACAGTTCGCTGTGCTGCTTCATCATTTCAGGGTTAACCTGCCCGCCCTGCATTAACGACAAAACCAGTTTCTTGAGGTCGGTCATGTCTTTCCGCATATCAAAAAGAACTTTATAAAGCAGGTCTCTTTCAGAAATACCAGAATCGTTGCCGCCATTCATGCCTCGCAGAAGCGCAGGTAAACCACTCGCCTGTTCGCGCGGAAGATATTTGGCCAGAATCTCAGCCGATACCAGTCTTTCTGTTTCAAGAATGGTAATCTGTTCGGCGATGTTTTTAAGCTGACGTATATTACCGGGAAAACGAAAATTCATGAGTAACTGCGTGGCACTTTCGGTGAGCTCAATGGGCTGGATATGGTTTTTATCTGCAAAATCGGCAGAGAATTTCCTGAAAAGCAAGTCTATGTCGTAGCCTCGTTCTCTCAGCGGCGGCACATAAATGGGTACCGTATTTAAACGGTAATACAAATCTTCTCTGAACTTGCCTCTCTCTACCGCATCAATCAGATTAACATTGGTGGCAGCCACTACGCGCACATCTGTTTTCTTGACTTTAGACGACCCCACCGGTATAAACTCGCCGTTCTCCAATACACGAAGCAGGCGCGCCTGCGTGCCAATTGGCAGCTCGGCAATTTCATCCAGAAATATAGTACCCGAATTGGTGGTTTCAAAATAACCTTTGCGGTCGTCAATAGCGCCTGTAAATGAACCCTTGACATGTCCGAACAATTCAGAGTCTATTGTTCCTTCAGGAATAGCGCCGCAGTTTATGGCAATGAATGGCCCGTGTTTACGGGTACTGAGCGCATGAATAATTTTAGAGAAAGATTCTTTCCCGCTTCCGCTCTCTCCGGTTATTAGTACAGTCAAATCAGTAGGAGCTACCTGTATAGCTATGCTCAGGGCATAGTTCAAGGCAGGGGCATTGCCAATAATACCAAACCGATTTTTAACTGATTGTATTTCTGAGTTGTTGGTCATTTGTAATTCTAAGCTAAAACTTCTTCCACTGCCTTTCCTATCAAGGTAGCTGCGGTGCATTCAGTTACCAGCACATTTACGTAGTCACCTTTTTTAAAGTTTTCTTTCGGGAAAACAATCATCTTGTTCTGGTCATTTCTACCGCATAAATGCTCAGCCGAACGTTTCGAGAAGCCTTCTACCAACACGCGGTGCACTTTACCGATGGCCATCTGGTTACGTTCAAGCGAATGTTGCTGCTGTTTGTTTATCACTTCTGTCAGACGACGGTTCTTAACCTCGGCCGGGATATCGTCAACCAGTTTTTTGGCCGCTGGTGTGTTGGGTCTTTCAGAGTAGGCAAACATATAGCCGTAGTCATATTTCACGTAGTCCATCAAAGAGAGTGTTTCCTGATGGTCTTCTTCGGTTTCAGTGCAAAAACCGGTTATCATATCCTGAGAGATACCACACTCAACACCCAGTATTTCACGAATTCTGTCAATTTTGCCCATGTACCACTCACGGTCGTAAGTACGGTTCATCAGCTCAAGAATCCGGCTGCTACCGCTTTGTGCAGGCAGGTGAATGTACTTACAGATGTTGCCATAGTTTTTCATGGTGTATAGTACCTCATCTGTGATGTCTTTAGGGTGCGATGTTGAGAAACGCACGCGCAAATCAGGATGTATCAGCGCTACCATTTCCAACAGGTTAGCAAAGGTGGTAGTGTTTTCAGTCTGATTTTCGTCTGTTCCTTTCCATTTGTAAGAGTCAACATTCTGGCCCAGTAGCGTTACTTCCCTGTAACCCTGTTCAAACAATTCTCTGGCTTCTTTCACAATAGAGAACGGGTCACGGCTGCGCTCACGGCCACGGGTAAATGGCACTACACAAAAGCTACACATGTTGTCGCAGCCACGCATAATGCTGATAAAGGCAGTAACGCCATTTGAATCAAGCCTGATAGGGGTAATATCAGCATAGGTTTCTTCTCTTGAAAGAAACACATTAACAGCCTTGTGGCCGTCTTCAACTTCATTTATCAGATTCGGCAGATCCCGGTAGGCATCAGGGCCTACCACCATATCCACAATTTTTTCTTCTTCCAGAAACTTGGTTTTCAATCGTTCAGCCATACAACCCAGCACACCAATTTTTACATTGCTCTGCTTTTTTTTCATAGGCACCAGGTGCTGCAAACGATTACGCACCTTTTGTTCGGCGTTTTCTCTGATAGCGCAGGTGTTCAGCAGAATCAGTTCTGCCTCTTCAATTTTAGAAGTAGTGGCAAATCCGTTTTCTCTTAAGATAGACGCCACAATTTCGCTGTCTGCAAAATTCATCTGGCATCCGTAGCTTTCTATATACAGCTTGCGCTTGTTTTCGCCATTTTCATCTACGCTGATGCGGGCTATATCCAAATCTTTCTTATCTTCTTCTTTCAGAATCTCTAATCTGCCTGTTACTAATTCCATGATTGCTACCTTGATTTATAAAAAACAACCCTGCTGATAAAAATAAAGTTCTACTGCATATCAGCAATGCCGCTCAATTCAGACACAAAATTAAGATAATACTGACAGATTGTCAGCAATAAAAGAAATAATTTATGTTAAAAGGCCTGATACAGGTTTAAACCCTATCAATTTTAAATAATCCTTTGTATTTTGCTTCACTTTCAACCTTAAAACTATTGTTTTATGCCGTTGCTCATTACCGTTATTGGGCTTGTGGTGCTTATTCTGCTCATATCCTACTTTAAACTGCATACTTTTCTTTCTTTTCTGGTTGTTTCGTTAGGCGTAGGCCTGGCCCTGCAAATGGCACCTTCGCAAATTTTACAGGCAATACAACATGGCATGGGCAGCACCTTGGGCTCAATCGTATCTATTATTGCACTAGGTGCTATGCTGGGCAAGCTGGTAGCACAAAGCGGCGCAGCCCAAAGAATATCAGTAAAAATGATGAACATCATCGGTACAGGATATGTACGCTGGGCGTTTATGATAACAGGCTTTATAGTAGGCCTGCCGCTTTTTTATTCGGTAGGCTTCATGTTGCTGGCGCCGCTGGTTATTACGGTGTCATATCGTTACAAGCTACCTGCGGTTTATATTGCTTTACCCATGCTTGCTTCGCTTTCTGTTACGCAGGGTTATCTGCCGCCCCACCCTGCCCCATTGGCTTTGGTAAAACAGTTTAATGTTGACATGGGCCTCACGCTTTTCTATGGTATTATTGTAGCCATACCTGCCATTCTGATTTCTGGAGCGCTATTTGGCGCAACAGTAAAAAAGTACATTACCCTGCCCAATAAAGCATTTATTGCCCCTGATCTGGATGAAAAAGTGATGCCATCCACCTTTATCAGTTTTGCTTCAGTTTTGTTACCAATATTGTTAATCGGTATTTCAACCCTGCTAATTCCTTATTTTCCGGAAAATTCTTTTAGCGCTCATGCCATCACATTTGTTGGCGACCCTATTGTAAGTATGTTTATTTCTGTTCTGTTTGCGGCATACTTTCTGGGCATAAAACAGCATAAGAAAATGGCAGAAGTAACGGTTCTGCTGGGTGATTCGGTAAAAGAAGTGGCCATGCTGTTTCTTATTTTTGGTGGGGCAGGTGCCCTAAAGCAGGTTTTGACAGAAGGCGGTGTCAGCCAGTCAATAGCCGGTATGATGCAGGCATCTTCAATGCACCCGCTGGTGCTTGCCTGGGGCATGGCGGCTATTATCAGGGTGGCCGTTGGTTCATCAACTGTTTCGGGCATCACTACTGCTGGCTTTGTGACGCCATTGCTTGCCGCCACCCACACTGAACCCCATTTAATGGTGTTAAGTATTGGCGCAGGTAGTATGATGTTCTCGCATGTGAATGATGCCGGATTCTGGCTTTTCAGAGAGTATTTTCAACTGTCAATGGCAGATACCCTTAAAACATGGTCGGTTATGGAAACATTGGTTTCGGTATCAGGGCTGGCCGGTGTAATGGCTTTAAATGCTTTTATTGGCTGATTAAAACGGATAACCAATAGCAAAGTGAAATACCGGATAATACTCATTGCTACGGCCCAGGCGTGTTTTGTCGAGTACAAACCTGTCGCCTTCTTTTCTTGACGGGTCAATTACTTTTACACCCCAGTCAAATCTTGCAATGAAATAGTCAAGGTCCAGTCGGATACCCGCACCGGTGCCAACAGCGAATTCTTTATAGAAACGCCCCCAGTTAAAATTAGCTTCATTGAATTTAGAGTTAATCTGGTACCACTTCCAGACGTTTCCGGCATCAATAAAGAAACCGGCGTTCCAGTTGCCAATAAACCTGAACATAAATTTACGGTACTCTAAACTGCCTTCCATCAGAATATCACCCGGCTGCTGAAAGAAACGGTTACCCACAGTTACACCCTGTGCCGACCCCGGCCCTAAAGCTCTGGGTCGCCAGGCTCTGATACTGTTGGGACCACCGATAAAGAAGTTCTTTTCGAAAGGCAAAGCCTGATTATCGCCATACGGATGGGCTACTCCTACATTAAACCGGTAAGCCCATGAATCACGGGAGTTAATGGGGATATACCGTCTGAAATCTATGTTAATTTTCACAAATCTGAAATATGCCCGCTGGTTGGTATCAATAGGAAACAACCGGTCTATGAATCTGATTTTATTTTTATCCGGGAAAAAGTTGATGGCCGTACCACCGGATTCAACAAAAATTCTCAGAAATTTAGCTCTGATATTTTTGCCTTGTACCTGATTGTTGTAGATATAACTACCGCTGATGCTGGACACAAACTGGGGGTCAAACAATACTTTCAGGTTGTTGCCCCGCAAGGCCTCTGAGGTAAGGATAGAGTCAAATGCTCTGCTTTTATAGGGCGTGTTGATAAGGTTGATATCAAATGGAGATATCTGAATGGTTTCATATTTTGATTTCAGCCATGAGTAGTTACCTGTTAACCTGAATACCTGCCGACGATATAACTGCTGCGAAGAGTTATTATAGCTCAATGCCACCTGCGTGCGTGGGCTTTTAAGGCTTAGTAAATTGGCAACTTTGTTCAGAAAAATAATTTTCGGGAAATTAAATGCAAGGTTGGCGCCTAGCTCACGGCTGCGCTGCACGGTGGTATCAAGCCCCGGCTGGCCTTCAAGGTTAGCACGCAGGCCCAGCTCTGTGGTTTCAAGCGCACTTAGTAAATTTCTGGCTCTTAAAGACACATTGGCCCCGCCACCTAAAATTCCGTTTATATTGTTTACATCAAAATTATAGGATGCCGTGTACTTTGGGTTAGTTGGCGCAATTATTTCTGTTCTTAGCTTGTTATCGGGCAATTGAGTAAACCTGATATTGGCAAAAGCAAACTGGTCAAGCCCATATAATTGCCTGTTTGTTTCGTTTACCTTTGAAATCCTGAAAAGCTGGCCCTGCCGTATCAGAATCTTTTTATCGAGCAGCCTGGACGGAAAGCGCTTCCCTATAAATGAATAATCAATGTTGTTGTAGCTTACGCGGGTGGTATCGCCTTTGCTGATGGCTTCGCCCGACGGGTCTGCTGAAACAAAATAAACTGATTCAATTCTGAACTGCTCATGCCGGCTTCTGAAAGGCGGGTTACTAACCAGCATTTTAACATTAACCCTGTAATTACGTTTGATGTAGTCTGTGGTGTCAATTTCGGCAGCAATTGAGTTTTTGGCTACAAAGTTGTAATAACCTTCGTCTTTCAGAGTCAGCTCTATTCTGGCTTTTTCAAGGGTTATGTTGTTCATATCTAACCTTTGGCCACTTTTTATTAATCTGGCGTTCGTATTAAGGCGCAGAATACTATCAATACGTGGGTCTTCAATGGCATAATTAACGGTGTCAATGTAGTAGGCATTCTTTTCCTCTACGTGGTAGGTTAGTTTTATACCCCTTTTGCTGGCAGCCGAGTCAATGTCATATACAACGGTGTTGTCAAAAAAACCTTTGTTATAAATATATTTCTGTATGTTATCTGAGGTATGTTTAATAGCCGCCTCGGTAATTTTTGCCGGGGGTTCGCCGACGTTTTTCATCCACCAGTTTTCACCGGTATCCAGCCTGTCCTGATAAACCGCTACTTTTTTTTGGTATCGCTTTCTTTTTTTCTCAATCTCAGCATCAAAATTAACCGGGCTTGGCAAAGCTTTCAGTTTGCTGTCCCAGCGGTCGCGTCGTGCCTTGATTTTCTGTTGGCTATAAAAATTTTTACCAAAGTTATACAGGCCCACATAAGGAGTAACCGGTAAATTGAATGGGCGTCGGTTCGGCTTTTGTGCCGGAGGAATGAGATACTCTAATTCCTCAGTTGGAATTTGTTTATTACCTTTGATGGTCAGACTATGCAAACGGTATTCGTCTGGCGCTAACTGAACCTTTCTTGAACAAGCAGTAAAAATCAGAAAAAGTAAAGGCAGAAATTTTATTTTATCAGACAAGACAATCCCTGGCTTTTTTTTATCTGGTGTATGTCCTGACGAAAAATAATTAAAACGCATAAATATTAAGGGTATGTTTTCAAAGCAGCAACAAAAATACGTTCAATCCTTACAAATCAAAAAATATCGGCAAGAACACCAGTCTTTTTTAGTAGAAGGCGCTAAAAGTGTTTTAGAGTTGGTAAACTCTGATTTTGAAATTGAGTTGCTGCTATGCACAACTAAGTTTTTTGATGAAAACGAAAAAAAACTAAAAAAAATATCGGTTGAGCAAATTTCACAGACCGAACTGGAGAAAATAAGTACCCTGCAAAGTAATGATGCCGCCGTTGCAGTGGCACAAATGAAACCCAATGAATCATTACGTGCTGCTGAGAATGAATTTGTTCTGGTTCTGGATGATATCCGTGACCCCGGTAATCTGGGTACCATTATCCGCATTGCCGACTGGTATGGTATAAAAAAATTGATATGCTCTGAAACCACCGTTGATTTGTACAACCCAAAAGTAATTGCCGCTTCAATGGGTTCTTTTACCCGTATTAAAGCCTTTTATACAAACCTAACAGAATATTTTAAAGAAAACCAGCATAATAATAAAGCTGCCGTTATCGGCACTTTTCTGAACAGTGCTAACCTGCATCAATTTGCATTTCCTGCGTCAGGCTATATTGTTTTGGGTAACGAATCAAACGGTATTGGCGCGGGTGTTGAGCAATTTGTAACTAACAAGGTTACTATACCGCGGTTTGGCCATGCGGAGTCTTTAAATGTAGGCATTGCCACCGCCATTGTTTTAGATAATTTAATGCGAACCCAATAACTGATTTTATGAGTATCAGCTACTTTGAAGGCAAAACCTTCGAAAAAATTGATTTTAGAGTCAACCCTTTACCAAAAGGCGAATATGAAGACTGTACTTTCAGTAACTGCAATTTTGCTGAATTGCACCTCTCAACCTGTATCTTCTCTGATTGCGTTTTTAAAGATTGTAACCTGAGTATGGCTCACACAAGGGGGACATCGCTAAAAAACGTTAAATTCTTAGACTGCAAACTTTTAGGCGTGCACTTTGACCAGTGTAATCCTTTTCTTTTTGAAGTAGGATTTCAGAATTGCCAGCTTAATCTTTCAACGTTTCTGGGTTTAAATCTTAAGAAAACCACTTTTAAAGATACTACACTACACGAGGTTGACTTCTCTGATGCTGATTTAAGCACGGCTATTTTTGATAATTGCGATTTAACCCGTGCCGTTTTCAGTAATACTAACCTGGAAAAAGCTGACTTTCGGTCTGCCTATAATTACTCCATAGACCCTGAACGCAACAAATTGAAAAAGGCTAGATTTTCACTGCAAGGATTAGGCGGGTTGTTAGATAAGTATGGTATTGTTATCAGTTAAAGTTCATTTATGCTGATTTCGAATAAACCCAGTGTAACACCCCAATAGTGTTTTGGCAGATTACCTGAGGCGTCTATCAGTTTCATGCCTGCATAATGAAAGCCAGCATGCAGGTACAACTGATGCAGGCGGGCGTTGTCTTGCCAGGTATCAAGTCTTACAAAGTCTAAGTTTTTATTTTTTGCAGTATTAATTGCCCAGTCAGTAATAATTTTAACGAATCCTTTACCTCTGAAATCCGGACTGGTACAAATACGATGGATGTAAATGGCTGCATCTTTGTCTTTTTCATCCCAGATGTCGGGGTCATTAAAGGCGGTCATAAACACACAGGCTATCTGGCCATCAATCATTATTTTCCATTGTCTACCATCTTCAATTTCCTTTACCACTACTTGCTTGTCAAAGCCTTTCCAAACCAGATTACTAACGGCTTTCTGATGTGCAATGGCATTATCATAAAAATTCATTAAGGTTTCCAAATCGTTTATTCCGGCATTTACTATCTGCATGTGTATCTATTTTTTTGTAAAAATTTGCAAAGAAAAATTATTATCCAAATATTTGCGTAACTAATTACGTAACTACTTACATAAAATGGATTTAATATCTGATTGGGGTGCGTTGGCACTAGGAAGCCGGTTAAAAAGATTAAGCGACCGCATGATGAAATCGGTTTCAGAAATCTATAAAAGTTCAGGTGTTGATTTTGAGTCGAAGTGGTTTCCAATTTTCTACGTTTTAAGTAAAGAAGGAGAAAAGGGCATTATGGAAATTGCCGAAATATTAAATATTACGCACCCTGGTGTTATACAGATAGCCCGGGAGATGGAAAAGGCGGGCTGGATAACATCAGTAAAATCAGGAACAGACGGCCGCAAAAGGCACTTGAAACTCACAGAGAAAGCCTACCAGAATTTGCCTCAACTGGAAGAAATGTGGGTAAGCTTTAAGGAAAACAATGAAAAAATCATTCGCGCCTCTCAACATAACATTCTTATGGCTATGCAGGAGATAGAAGATTTTCTGGACAAGAATGACTTTAAACGCCAGTATTATGAAACTTTTGAAGAAATGAGACAGTCGAAGATTGACATTCAATTGTTTGATGAAAAATACCAGACACAGGTTGAAGATATGGTACTGGGTATCCAGAACGGCGAATTTAACCTGGGCTTAACAGCACAGCGCCAACCGGATTTACATAATCTGAAAGCGTTCTATAACGACAGGGGAAATTTGCTCTGGGTGGCAACAAACAGCAAAGATGATGTGGTTGGAACAATAGGACTGGAAAGGCTTAACAACGAACAAGCGGTTTTAAGAAAGATGTTTATTAAGCAGGAATACCGAGGCAAAGCACTGGGGCTTGCGCAAAGACTTTTTGAAATTTTGGTACTTGAAGCCCTTAAGCAACACTTTAAAGAAATTTTGTTGGATACCCCACTGGTTACACACGCCGCCCATCGCTTTTATGAGCGCAATGGCTTTGAGCTGATTAGCAATGATGCCGTGCCGGAAAATTACATACTCCCGAAGGGAATAGAATTAAAGATATACCGACTAAAATTATAGGGCTTACCAGCCAGGAAAGCAAAAAAATTGCCGCTGAAAAAATCGGCGGCAATTGCTCTTAATCATTTAGCTATTATTCAATCTCAAATTCACTGTTTCCAACGTTTTCAAACACTATTTCGCCATCATCCCCCAATTCCATCATAATTACAGAATCTTTGTGGACCTTCCCTGATAGAATACCTTTAGATAATTCGTTCAGAATCTTGCGCTGCAATACACGTTTCAAAGGTCTGGCGCCAAAGCTTGGGTCATACCCTTCTTCGCCTAGTTTGGCCAATACTTCATCGGTGGCTTCCAATGTTATTCCTTGCTCAGCCACTCGGCTCTGAATCTGTTTAAACTGAATACCAATAATTTTTTGCAGATTCAGTTTACTTAATGGCTCAAACAAAACAATTTCATCAATTCGGTTCAGAAACTCAGGTCTCACATAGGCCTTCAGTTGGTCAAGCACAGCATTTTTGGCCTCTTCCAGAATCAGATGATAATTCCAGCCTTCGTTTTCGGCAAACTTTTCCTGAATAATGTTACTACCCATGTTCGATGTCATGATGATAATCGTATTCTTGAAGTTAGCCACACGGCCTTTGTTGTCTGTCAGGCGGCCTTCGTCCAATACCTGCAGCAGAATATTCCAAACATCGGGGTGCGCCTTTTCAATCTCGTCAAGAAGTACCACACTGTAAGGCTTTCTACGTATTGCCTCGGTTAACTGCCCGCCTTCATCGTATCCTACGTATCCGGGAGGAGCCCCTACCAGCCTGCTTACCGCATGGCGTTCCTGATACTCACTCATATCTATTCTTACCAGTGCGTTATCGTCATTGAAAAGATACTGCGCAAGCGCTTTTGCCAATTCTGTTTTACCTACACCCGTTGGCCCTAAGAACAAGAAGCTGCCTATAGGCCGTTTTGGGTCTTGCAAACCGGCACGAGAACGACGCACGGCATCGGCCACCACTTTTATGGCTTCGTCCTGCCCGGCAACCCTGTTATGCAACTCTGTTTCCAGATGCAGTAACTTGTCACGTTCGCTCTGCAACATTTTAGCCACCGGTATGCCCGTCCACTTAGCTACTACTTCTGCAATGTTTTCTGCTGATACTTCTTCGTTCAATAAAGTAGCCTGCCCGTTGTTGGCCTCTTTCTGAATCTGGTTAAGTCTGTTGTTTGCTTCTACCAGTTTACCATAACGAATCTCCGCTACCCTACCATAATCACCTGCACGTTCGGCCTGCTCAGCTTCCAGTTTCAGCTGCTCAATCTGTTCTTTTAATGAACGTAATTCATTAATAGACCCTTTCTCGTTCTCCCATTTGGCTTTTAGTTCGTTACGTCTTTCGCTCAAATCGGCTATTTCTTTATTCAGAATACTTTCTTTATCCTTATTGCTCTCTCTCCTGATGGCCTCTCTTTCAATTTCAAGCTGCATAATCTTTCTGTTCAGCTCATCCAGTTCTTCCGGCATCGAGTCCATTTCAAGGCGCAATTTAGAAGCCGCCTCGTCCATCAAGTCAATGGCCTTGTCGGGCAGAAACCGGTCTGATATATATCTGTCAGATAACTCTACTGCGGCAATAACGGCATCATCCTGAATGCGCACGCCGTGGTGCAATTCATATTTTTCTTTAATACCCCTTAGAATAGAAATGGCATCAGGCACATTGGGTTCATCAACCATTACCGACTGAAAACGACGCTCTAGGGCTTTATCTTTTTCTATATATTTCTGGTACTCGGCCAGTGTGGTTGCACCAATGGTGTGTAATTCGCCACGAGACAAGGCAGGTTTCAATAAATTGGCGGCATCCATTGCGCTTTCGCCACCGGCGCCTGCACCAATCAGCGTGTGAATCTCATCAATGAAAAGCACCATCTCTCCTTCCGAATCCGTTACCTCTTTAATCACTGCTTTCAGGCGTTCTTCAAACTCGCCTTTATATTTGGCACCGGCTATTAGTAAACCCATATCAAGCGATACTATGGTTTTTGATTTCAGGTTTTCCGGCACGTCGCCAGACACTATTCTTTGCGCCAGGCCTTCAACAATGGCGGTTTTACCAACTCCGGGCTCACCTAAAAGTATAGGATTATTTTTGGTACGGCGAGATAAAATCTGAAGCACACGCCTGATTTCATCGTCACGGCCAATTACGGGGTCAATTTTGCCTTGTCTAGCCAAATCATTCAGATTTTTGCTGTAACGAGCAAGGGCTTGATAAGAGTTTTCTGCGTTCTGGTCTTTCACTGGATTATTTTTTCCTCTCAATTCCTGTATGGTGGATTTTAGTTCTTTTTCTTTAAAGCCTGCTTCTTTCATCAGGGCAGCAACCGGGTCTTTACCCGACAACAGGCCCAGATAAAGCAATTCTACGCTCACAAACTGGTCGTTAAATTCTTTCAGATAGTTTTGAGACTTAGCCAATGCGGCAGAAAGCTCATTACCCAGATAAGCCTGTGCCCCACTTACTTTCGGATAACCGTTTACTATGGCCTCTAAACGACTGACAAGCAATTGCTGATTTACGTTCAGTTTGTTGAGCATAAAAGATGAAGTGTCGGCATCTTCTTCTAAAATGGCTTTCAACAAGTGCCCGGTTTCTACAGCCTGCTGCATATTTCCCTGGGCTATCTGCACCGCTTTCTGGATAACCTCCTGTGCCTTTATGGTATATTGATTGAAATTCATTTGTTTTCAAATTTTGTATAATTCTTAATTCACAAAAAATATGCAGACCCTGCATTTCCGGAAAAATTGACAGAAAACAACCAATAACCCAATTCAAACAAAGACAAAACGACCGCTTTTATATTTATGTTTAAGATTTTTAGCATTTTTGAGGTCTCATTCTGACAGTATGCTTTTCGAAGACACCTACACCACCATTGCTAAACCAACCGAGGGGCTTTATAAAGACCGCGGAAGTAAATTTCTGGCTTTTGCGTATCCTATCACGAGCGAGCAGGAAATAAAGAAACATCTGGACACACTCCGTAGCCTTCACCCAAAGGCTAATCATCATTGCTATGCTTACCGAATTGGTACCGACCGCAATCAGTTCAGAGTTAATGATGATGGCGAACCTTCCGGCTCGGCCGGAAGACCCATTCTGAATGTTTTGCTTTCTAAAGACCTTACCAATTTACTGGTAGTGGTGGTGCGGTATTTTGGTGGCACTTTGCTGGGTGTACCAGGTCTGATAAATGCCTATAAGTCGGCCACGGCAGAAGCCCTGGACAATGCCGAAACCATTGAAAAAAACGTGAATGATATTTACGAAGTAAGTTTTGACTTCGAGTATATGAACGATGTAATGAAGGTAGTGAAAGAGTTTTCGCTTAAAATCAGTAATCAGGTTTATGATAACCGTTGCACACTTACTGTTGAAGTGAGAAAGGCCCTGCTGAATCAGGTTCTTAATAAAATAGAGAAGATTGAAAGTGTAACCACTGTTTACAAAAACACGGTATAAAAAAAGCAAGGCACAGGGCCTTGCTTAATTTTACTTATTTGATTTATAGTTTGTTAGAAGATCCTTGAGAATGCAACTGCAACAAATACAAAAATAGATGCCCACATAGGTACGCGACGCGCTTTGTAAACTGCTACTTTAAAAACTTTCAGGTACTCCAGCCTTAACCATACCACAACCGCCAGCAACAAAAACATAACCGCGCTTGAAAACTTAAACGCCATAGCATGCGCCGGATTCTGCGAGAAAAACAGGAAGACATTTACCAATAAAAGTAGGATTCCAAGAAGAGTAAATACTTTGATTGTCCAGGTGTAAGTTTCTTTGTCTATGTTATTTCTCATGATTTTGTTGTTTAAGTACACAAATGTAAAATAATTATTAAGTCTGTGTCAAGTATTTTTAAATAAATTTTGCATTTCTTGATAATCACAAAATATAATTCTGACAACAGACTAAATTATGTATCTTTTAATATTAGAATAATACAATAATTATTTTCACAAATCAGCAAATCTAGGTTTCGAAACAGATAAATTTCAGACAAAAAATTCAAAAAACTAAAAAACAAGGTTAAATCGAATCACAAATCAGCGGCGCAGGAAATATAACTTTATCAATATTATTTAAAGAAACTCAGTTCTATTGGCTTACAACTAAATTAAACAAGCAATAATAAACTCAATAAAAACTGATTAAGTTGTAAAGCAGTAAAATAAACCGAAAGAGAAAATGCTGAATGAGCCTAAAGAGGAATGTAAAAGGCTGGAGCTAAAAATGTAGCGTTTGAAAATCAGGATGAGGGTTATCCTAAAAACAAAAAAAACAATAACATAACATGATAAACATGAATGCTATTGTTTTATAGTTTAGGGCTGAAAGAAGGAAAAAATATTATTTTTCTTCTGTTGCAGCCTTTTCGATATTTTCTTTTACTTCGCGAGAAGCATCTTTGAATTCACGGATACCTTTTCCTAAACCACGAGCCAACTCAGGAAGTTTTTTCGCTCCGAAGAAGAATAGGACAACGACTAAAATCAAAACCATCTCAGTTGTTCCAAGACCAAACATGATGTAATAAGTTTAAAGTTTTCTACAATAATTTAATACAAATATAAACGAAATTTGAACAATTAAAAAATTAAATTGCACTTAAAATGCATTACACAGATTGTGGCACTTTCTTTTTCCACTGCTCAAATTTCTCGATTTCATCGCTGATGCTTTTGATAATAAACATCAGCAAAGCAACGTCGTCGGTTAACCCGACAAAAGGCAGAAAATCGGGCAGAATATCTATTGGCGAAACAAAATAGATAAACCCCGCTATCACTTTCAAGAGATTCTGAATCTCGATGTTCCTGTATTCTCCTGTGGCGTACGACTTTATCAATCCACCCAGCAACACAACCTTATCGCGCAATATATCAACGGTAGTGCCAACACCCAGGCTTTGTACTTTGACAAGCGCATTCCTTAATAGTTTAAGCAGACTGTGCGCATTTTTTGCAAGTCTTGGTGCTCTTCTCAGTGCAGTTTTATAAAATACCGATTCCAGTACTTTCGAAATCAATTGGTTGGTCTCTGATGCCATGCAGGTTTTAAATAGCTATTATATGGTTAATAAACGCAATAAATACCAAAAAAGGTAAGGCGTTGAGAAAAAATACAAAAAAAACACTTAAAAACGTTGTATTATATTAGTTTTGTCCAATAAATTTGAGCAAAATTTCCTGTTTACCTTTTATTGATTGTACTTGCAGGGCAGATAACCCCAAAATATATGTATTTACACTCAATCGGGGTTTTACGGGTTACCATTTACATTCATTTTTTTACATATTTTATGAAACTTCATGTTGCTAAATTTCACCCCTGGGCATGACATGTTTCTAACAAACAAGCTTTTTTTACAGAGCATTTTAGGGGTATAATTACCGAAATGAAAGTAACCGTAGTTGGAGCAGGCGCTGTTGGTGCAACCACAGCCGATAACATCGCTCGTAAGCAGATTGTCGATGAAGTAGTATTGTTAGATATTAAACAAGGAGTAGCCGAAGGAAAAGCTATGGATTTAATGCAAACCGCTTCTCTGGAAGGATTTGACACTAAAATCATAGGCTCAACTAATGACTACGCCAAAACTGCCAAGTCTGACGTGGTGGTGATTACCTCCGGCTTACCACGTAAACCGGGTATGACCCGCGAAGAACTGATAGGCATTAATGCCGGTATTGTGAAAGGCGTAGTAACGCAGATTCTTACTTACTCGCCAAAAGCAATTTTATTGATTGTTTCAAACCCGATGGATACCATGACCTACCTTGCTTTGCAGGTGGCTCAGTCTTTAGGGGTAAATAAAAAACGCGTAATTGGTATGGGCGGTGCGTTAGACTCATCTCGTTTCCGTTATTACCTGTCGCAGGCAATGGGTGTTTCTCAGGGCGACCTGCACGCTAATGTAATTGGTGGCCACGGTGATACTACCATGATTCCGTTGACACGTCTGGCTACCTGGAATGGTATTCCTGTAAGCCGCTCTTTGTCTAAAGAAGCATTGGCCAAAGTTGCAGCCGATACAATGGTGGGTGGAGCTACCCTGACAGGCCTGCTTGGCACCTCAGCCTGGTACGCTCCGGGTATAGCTGCCTGCTCAATGGTTGAGGCCATCATCCGTGACGAAAAACGCGTAGTGCCAGCCTCAGTTTCATTAAATGGTGAGTATGGCCAGAAAGACATCTGTCTGGGTGTACCAGTAGTTTTAGGCAGAAATGGTTGGGAGAAAATAATCAACTACCGCCTGAACAAAGAAGAACAAGCTGCATTTGCCAAATCGGCTGATGCCGTTAGAAACATGAATAATGTACTAAGCACGCTAAGCATCTAATGGCTTAAAGTTGTAAGGCTTTCGCATACATTCAGAAATCTCGCAGTTATAGCGCTGCGAGATTTTCTTTTCTATGGTCGAATTATAAAACACAATAAAAAACAATTGCTGTTTTATGTTTATATTTGATTAACAAACCGGATTACACCGGTTCAATTTTACTACCTGATTGTTTATAACTAACGGTGCATTCCTATGCTTGATAAAAATAACTTTATAGACCTACTTAATAACCCGCAATCACTGAGCCTTAACGATACCATGTTTCTGGAAAATGCCACCAAAAAGTATCCTTATTTTCAGTTGGGGTATACCATGATTGCCAAGGGTATCTACCTGAAAGCCCCTGAAATTGCGCATGACGCCATCCGTAAGGCTGCCATTTATGCATTAAGCAGAAACGCGCTCAGAAAAGTAATTGAAAACGATATGGACTGGAACATTACTTCCTCCATGCGTTTCAATGAAAGCCCGGCAGAGGCCAGATTCTCACAGGATTCAATAGAAGAAGAGCTGAATCGTGAAAAACTGGAAGAAGAGCTGATAGAATCAATCGCCAAGCCTGCCTTAAGAAACATACAGGAAGAACAACTGGCTATTATTGAGCAATTTATAAAAAAAGAGCCGCGTATTCAGCCCATAAGAACAGTGGCAGCCGGCGAAGAAGTTGAAGACCTGAGCGAAGTGAGTACGACCCTTCAGGGCCCGCTTCTGACAGAAAGCTACGCCAAAATATTAGCCCGGCAGGGGCGTTTTGAACAAGCCATAGAAGTTTATAAAAAACTTATTGCTAAAAATCCCGGAAAAAATACTTACTTTGCAGAAAAAATTACGGAATTAGAAAAAAAGAGACTCTGACACCGGAGCCTGACCTATAAAAATCATTGTTCATAGTTAATTTTAATTGAAAAAATGTACACTACAATCTTAGTTTTGATGGTTATTGTTGCCATTCTGTTAGTTTTAATTATTTTAATTCAAAATCCAAAAGGTGGTGGCATATCAAGCGAGTTTAGTGGTGCCGGTTCACAAATGTTTGGCGTACAACGTACAGGAGACCTTTTGGAACAATTGACCTGGGGCTTCTTTGTTTTTATAATAGTAGGAGCCCTTGTTTCAGGTATTTTTGTAGACAAAACCGGTGCTGATGCACAAGACAACGGTCTTAATGTTGAGAAAGCCCAGTCTCGTCCGGCTACTGCTCCGGCACCTGCCCCAACGCAGACACCTGCTAACACAACACCAGCCAATACAACACCTGCTCAACCGCAGAAATAATCATATTAATGTACTGAAAAAGCCTGATAAGCATTTGCTTGTCAGGCTTTTTTATGTTCGTCCTTTATTCCTTACTCTGATCTTTGTTTGCTTTCTCTTCGTTTTCCTGTTTTAAAAGCGCTATTTCCTGTGCTAACCTGGTTACGTTCTTTTGCAGTTTAGAGTTGACTATCGACAAATGCAACAGATAAATCAGAATAAGAAATATAAAACCCGTAAAAACAAGATTAGGCGCTTCATAAACCCCAAACAAGCGGGCCATTACTTCCAGCCCGTCTCTCCAAATGGCAAATACGCCCAATAGAACCGTGCAAACCAACCACACAATGGCATATTCTTCACGTAGCTTACCCTTTAAAATCAACCAGGCAATAGATAGAAGAAATGCAAAATTGATAACAATAGTAATAATCTGAATACGAGCCATAAGGTGTGCCGTTTGAGTATAAACAAAAAAAACTTAGCTGCTCTGACAGCAACTAAGTAAATGTAACAAAATTTTGCTTTTATAACTGAAACACGAAAGGTTTACCCCCACATAAAGTCTTAAAAACGGATATGGACCTAGTAGCAGACAATAGTCGTTATTCGTATCTCAATGATTCAATCGGGTCTAGTTTTGAGGCCTTGTAGGCCGGATAAATGCCCGAAATAATACCTACAATTACGCATACAATAATACCCATTATCATCCAGCCCCATGGCACAATAAAGCTGCTCTTATCGCTGATTACCCTGGCAATTACATTACCAACCGAAATACCCAGCACAATACCGCCAAGCCCACCTAAAATACAGATAGTAATGGCTTCCATTAAAAACTGTAATCTGATTTTGAAAGGCGTGGCACCAATGGCTTTTCTGATGCCAATCTCCCTGGTACGCTCAGTAACCGAAACCATCATGATGTTCATAAGCGCAATAGATGCACCAAGAAGTGTAATAATGCCGATACCAAACCCACCTACCCGCAAATACCCGGTTACCTCTTCAAAGTCTTTGGCCAGTGCATCAGAGCGTTCCATCTCAAAAGATTTCGGCTTGCTTACAGGGTCTCTTCTTACGCGTCGCATCACGGCCTCGGCTTCCCCCATAATGTAGTCCATATCCGACACGTTAGGCACAGAGGTTGTAATATCAAAAGTAAGGGTTCTGTTTCCGGCAATCTGCCGGCCTGTTTCCAGCGGCACAAGTGCTACGCGGTCGTCTCCGCCCCCGTTTATACTTCCTTTTTTCTCCAAAACACCTATTACCTTAAATCTTAATCCCATCAGGGTTATGTCTTTATCAATAGGGTTCTCTTTCGGAAACAATAAAGTAGACAACTCATTGCCAAGAATCACAACGTTATTGGTAAAATCAATATCATTTTTATTAATATCTCTACCCGCCTGCAGTTTATAACCTTTTATTGTCAAGAAATCTTCGTCGATACCTCTTATCTGGGTATTGGGGTTTGTTTTAATAGATTTATATTTCAACTGGGCTGCACCTGCCACATTTGTATAAATACTGATAGTGGCCGAGGTTTTACCCTGAAAAAGTTCTTTATACAATTTGGCCTGCCGGTAGTCAATTGGTGGTACGTCCTTCTCCTCTACCCCGCCGCTTCTGCGTCGCCAGGGCCTTGGGCCAATGATATCGAAAGAGTTTGCCCCAAGCCCGGCAAAACTATTGTCTACTGAGCTCTGCATGCCATCTATGGCAGTAAGAATACCCACTAATGAGGTAATACCAATTGCAATAATTAACGCTGTAAGCACTGTGCGAAGCATATTGCCTTGTATAGACCGGAGTCCTTCACGAACATTTTCTTGTAAATTCATTTAATCAAAGCTTGATTTGCAGAGAGAAGTATAAGATATTTCTATCAAAATTTATAATGACAAAGTTCATTAAGAGTTTTGAAACCAGCAAACCAATGGAATAACTGAATCAGCCGTTTATCATTATTTTTAAACGAATCGTCTCTTTTTTATCCAAAAGAGTTTGAGGTCTTTTACTTTTAAATCAAATTTACGGTACATCACCTGTTATTTGTCTAATTTAGACCTTTCAATTAACCTCAGCAAACAAAATCTCGTTTATGAAAAAAACTACCTTTCTTGTTGTTGCCGCATTTACCTTATCTGTCGGCCTGGGTTTTTCGCAAACCAAAGATACCCCAAAAGACCCCGTAGTTGCAGGTATCATTAAAGAAGCCAACGACAACTCTCAACTTGAAAAATTAGCAACCGAATTAATGGACGGTATCGGCCCGCGTCTCGTAGGCTCACCTCAAATGAAACAGGCACACGATTGGGCCATTGAAAAATACAAACAATGGGGCATTAATGCCCGAAATGAAAAATGGGGCGAATGGCGCGGATGGGAAAGAGGTGTATCTCATATAGATATGGTGTATCCACGGGTTAAATCTTTAGAAGGTATGCAACTGGCTTGGAGCCCCAGCACCAAAGGGCAATCAGTAGTAGGCGAAACCATTATCATTCCTGATGTGGCCGATTCAGTAGAATTCAAAAAATGGCTACCCAACGTAAAGGGCAAATTTGTGTTGATAAACATGAACCAACCAACCGGGCGCCCGGATTATAACTGGGAAGAATTTGGAACAAAAGAATCTGTTGAAAAAATGAAAGCTGCCCGAACCGCTCAAACAGAAGCCTGGGCCAGGCGAATCAGCAAAACGGGTCTTGCCGGAAGTGCAAAGGCGCTTCCGCTTGCATTAGAAAAAGCCGGAGCAGCGGGCATTGTAATGAGCTACTGGTCAAGAGGTTTTGGAGCAAACAAGATTTTTGGCGCCAATACAAAAACTATCCCGACTGTTGATATTTCGTTGGAAGATTATGGTCTTCTTTATCGTTTGACGGAATCTGGCATTAAACCTAAAATCAGTGTCCGTGCCGACTCAAAAGAGCTGGGAGTTGTGCCGACCTTCAATACCATTGCCGAAATTAAAGGCACAGAAAAACCTAACGAGTATGTCATGTTATCTGCCCACTTTGACTCTTGGGATGGTGGCACAGGTGCAACCGATAACGGCACAGGCACCATTGTAATGATGGAAGCCATGCGCCTCTTGAAGAAGTTTTACCCGAACCCGAAAAGAACTATTCTGGTTGGCCATTGGGGAAGCGAAGAGCAGGGATTGAACGGCTCAAGAGCATTTGTTGAAGACCATCCTGAAATTGTATCAAATCTGCAGGCGCTGTTTAATCAGGATAACGGTACAGGCCGGGTAATTAATATCTCTGGCCAGGGCTACCTGCATGCTTATGATTATATTGGCAGATGGCTAGCCAAAGTACCTGGCGAGTATAAAAAAGGACTGGAAACCCGTTTTCCGGGTGCTCCGGGAGCAGGCGGTTCTGACTTTGCCTCTTTTGTAGCTGCTGGTGCGCCTGGCTTTTCGCTTAGCTCATTAAACTGGTCTTATGGCACCTATACCTGGCACACCAACCGCGACACTTACGACAAAATAGTGTTTGATGATGTACGTAACAACGCTATTCTGGCTGCTATTCTTGCGTATCAGGCAAGTGAAGACCCGACCAGAACATCAACCGAAAAAAGTGTTCTGCCATTGAACGAAAAAGGTGAACCTTCTGCCTGGCCGGCTAAACGAAGCCCGAACAGAAAAGGCGGTTTAGATTAATATTTTATATCTTTTAAGGGTCTTTGGTCTTCATCAGAGACCCTTTATTTTTGCCAGTTTTTTCTCAATTAATCGCTTTTCAGGGTCTGATTTCACCAGTTGAAGAGCCTTTTCATAACAGTGTATCGCATTTACGGAATCAGCCAGTTCAGCATACAAATCTCCTTTAGCAGTTTGATAAGTATAATTCATGCGCAGGCTTTCCAGTTCATTCAAATCTTTCAGTGCCGCCGCTGGCCCATTTACATAACCTTTCACAATTGCTCTGTTCAGTTGTATAAACGGCGATGGCTTTAAGTCGGCCAGCATATTGTATAATCTCAGAATAACGTCCCAGTTGGTTTTCTCAAAGCTTTGCGCAGAGGCGTGATAAGAGGCAATGGCGGCTTCCAGGTGATACTCGCTTATCTCGTTTCCAATGGCAGACTGCCTGAAAAACTCATAGGCTCTTGATATCATAAAACTATCCCATAGATTCCGGTTCTGGTCTTTCAGCAGCACAATAGTGCCGTTAACATCTATCCTGGCCGGAAATCTTGCCGTCTGAAAACACATCAACGCCAACAGTGCATTAGTTTTGGGTAAATTGGTGAGCGGGTTCTTTGTCAATAACAAGCTCAGCCTGATGGCCTCTTCACATAAATCTTTTCTGATTAACTCATTTGGATGCGACGAACTATAACCCTCACTGAAAATCAGATATATTATCTTAAGCACTGCATCCAGCCTTGTTGTTAGTTCTTCTGCTACAGGCACATCAAGACTAACATGCTCTACTCTTATCTTTTCCTTTGCCCGGTAAAGTCGTTTGTTAATGGTATCTTCAGACGTTAAAAACGCTCTGGCTATTTCAGCGGCATGCAAGCCACCCAGTGTTTTCAGGCTTAGCGTAATCTGAGACTCCAGCGCAATAGCCGGATGACAACAGGCAAACAGCATCCGCAACTGGCTGTCTTCTATTTCGTGGGGCATAAACATTTGCCCAAGTCTTTCTTCCGGTTCTTTAAGGTAGGCTAGTTCGGCGCTTAATTCAGCAAATAGTTTTTCTCTTCTTATTACATCCAGCGCCTGGTTTTTTGCTACTTTGTATAACCACGCAGCCGGGCTATCAGGTATTTTTATGCGCCATTCGCTTAGTGCCTTCATAAGCGTATCCTGCACAATATCCTCAGCCAGCTCTATGCGGTCGAAACCGAACATACGCGCCAAAACAGCAGTCATCTTTCCAGCCTCGTGCCTGAAAAGATGACTGACCAATTGGTTTACCTGTTCGTATCCTGATTCTTCAGACAAGTCTATTGATAGTTTTGAATAGGTCTTATTTCTACTACACTATCATACTCATACATCGGGCAACCCTTCGATAACTCAATGGCTTCTTCCATCGACTCGGCATTTAAAAGTAAAAATCCGCTTACAATCTCCTTAGATTCGGTATAAGGGCCATCGGTTACCAAATGGGCCGAGCCTTTTACAATTTTACCTACCGGCTGAAGGGCATCTGTAGCTACCAGTTTGCCCTGAGCAGCTATACCGCCAATCCAGACAGTCCATTTTTCAAGTTCTGCCTGCATCTGCTCAGGCGAAAAATTTTGGTACATGTGTTCAACTTCAATTTCGTTACGGAAAATAAGCATGAATTTTTCCATGATTTTTTAAGTTTTAAATGGTTGTAAAATTTATTTCAACCTGTTGACGAATCAGATTGAGAGAATTGGACAAACAATGAATATTTTTTTTTAAATTGCTATAATGGTGAGTGAAGCCCCTTTCAATATACTTTGGCTTTTTACGTTAACTGTATATTGGGCAAGGAAATATGAGAAATTAATTTGGTTTTTACCTATGAAGAAATTACTTATTTTAGTTGTACTGGCGTTTTCTTTGTGTTCAGAAGTATTGGCCAATAAAATATTGATACCAATGGACGAAAGCCAGAGGAACCATTTAAAAGCTTATGGTATTACGTTCTGGCTGCTTAAAGAACACGAAACCGAGGTTGAATGGCTGTTGAATTTCAGGGGCGGTAGTTTTATGTTTAGTGCTTCTCAGAATTTTATAAATGAATGTGTGATACGTGGCGTAAGTTATGAGGTTATTTCAGACGCAGAGGCACAATCAATATTAGCACAAATTGCATCGCCCGAAGCAAATATGGATGCAGTAAAACTAAATAAAGCGCCCAAAATAGCTGTTTATTCTCCTAAAACCACCCAGCCCTGGGACGACGCCGTTACGCTGGTGCTTACTTATGCTGAGATTCCATACGATAAGGTTTTTGATGAAGAGGTACTGGAAAACAAATTACCGGAATACGACTGGCTACATTTGCACCATGAAGATTTTACAGGGCAGTTTGGTAAATTTTTACGTATGCGCGGGCAGGCCTGGTATCAGGAACAAAAACATGAGGCCGAAGCAATAGCCCGTAAGTTTAATTTTCAGAAAACCTCAGAGCTGAAACTGGCCGTTTCTAAAAAAATTAGGGACTTTGTAAATGGCGGTGGTTATATGTTTGCCATGTGTAATGCAACCGATACCTTTGATATTGCTCTGGCCGCAGATGGAATAGACATTGTAGAAACGCCTTATGACGGCGATGGCGCAGACGCCAATGCAGATAAAAAACTGAATTTTGATAATTGTTTTGCTTTTCAGAACTTCAGACTGGTACTGAACCCCTATGAACTGGAGTTTTCGACGATTGACAGCCAACAGGACGAAAGAGGAGTAAGCGAAACCAACGATTATTTTTCATTGTTTCAGTTCTCTGCCAAATGGGACCCCATCCCCACCATGCTAACGCAGAATCATGTAAATCTTATTAAAGGTTTTATGGGCCAAACCACGGCCTTTAAGAAACAATACATAAAACCAGATGTAATTATTATGGCCGAAAACCGTTCGCTGGGGGAAGCGCGTTATATTCATGGTACGGCAGGTAAAGGATTCTGGACATTTTACGGAGGGCATGACCCCGAAGATTACCAACATTATGTAGGTGAAGAGCCTACTGATCTTAACCTGCATCCAACATCGGCAGGTTACAGGCTTATTCTAAATAATTTATTGTTTCCGGCTGCCAAGAAAAAGAAACTTAAAACCTGATACAAAATAAGCGAAGAAGGCAAATTCAGACTGCCTTCTTCGCTTTTGTAAAAGTCAAGTGTTGTTTTTCTTCACTTTTTTCCCTCTGTTTTTTGCCCACTCCTCTGCTTTTGATGTCGCAATGGCAATGGCTGAGCCTTCGTCTCTACCGTCTTCAATCAAAGCATTTGCAATTTCAATAGCCTTGTTTCTGACCGGTGCCTGAAAGTTTTTCAGAGATTGCGGATAATCAGATTTTGTCCAGGGCATATTACTGAAGTTTTACTTTACATTTTATCGGTAATCTTTTCAAGTTTTTCTGCTTCTTCTCTATGATGCATTAAAGTTGGCAGTATCTTGGCTGCAAAAGCCTTAATTTCTGCATCATTGGCATTATCAGCTATCTTTTTAAATTTGTCAACATCTTCCCGATGATCTTCAACCATGGTGTCCATATATTTCTTATCGAATTTTTTTCCTGTTTCTTCAGACACCTCGTTTACCATTTTCTGATGTTTGTCAATCAGGGTCGTTGGCAAAACAATGCTTTTACTCTCGGCCAGGCTTTTTAGCTCGTCATTGGCTTTGGTGTGGTCGTCAATCATCATTTGCGCAAATTTTTTCACTTGCGGCGATGTGGCTTTGTTTACAGCAATTTTTGCTAATTCTACTTCCATCATACCTGCACTTGCAATTTCTATTACATCATCTACATCTTGTTTTTGAGCCCGGGCCATAGAATCAGTAGAGGCAGTGGCATCTATTGCCTCATTATTTATTGCCTCAGTTGAATCTTTGGAGTCGGTGCTGCCAGAATTACATGAAGCCATTCCCAACATTACGGCAACGGCCAAACTTAATAAAACGCCTTTGTTTTTCATGATATAATCAGGATTTAGTTATGCCTTTATCTGCAAAAAACACATACCACAAAAATTGAAGCAATTCATGGGGTTTATATTCTACTATTAATAAATTTTAATTTCCTGCCTGATTTGAACAACATTGACACAATTTCGAAAAAGGGGAAATATTTCCACATAATGAACACTATATTCCCCAAACCAATGATGTTTAAGGCAAATTCCCCACATTTTCATAACTTCTTCAACACTAAATTAAAGAGGTAAAAATACCACAATAGATGCTTGCTGATGTATAACAAACGAAACATCACATAATAAGAAAAGCCTCTTTCAATACCGAAAATAAATGGTATAGAAAGAGGCATTGTCAGGCATTTTAAATGCCTTTTTATTTAAATAGCATTATATCTTGCTTCAAAATCTTTTATTCTTCTTCTTGAAATGCATAACTCTTCGCCTGACTGCAGCAAAACAGACCCTGAAAGTTTATCAAGTTTAATTTTCTCTATATGCATCATATTGATGATTATACCGCGATGTATCCTGAAAAAATAAGGTAATACCATAAGTTTATTCTCATAAACCTGTAAATTTCTGGCACTCAGGTAGGTTCTGCCATTGGTTAAATACAAAATGGTATAATTGATTTTACTCTCTAAAAAAATAACCTCTTCCGGGCGTACAAACTTAGACTTACCCCCTACCAGGAAGCGTAAAGTTAATGATGGATTCATAGGAAAGTTAGTTTTCATGGATGTATAATTTATGTCTTTCATATATTCTTCTTAAGCTATAATGTTGTTGAATACGCAGTGTATTTCCGACTTAAATAATAAAATAATTATGCCACCACTGGTAATATTGCCGCCATGTAAAAAAGCACTGAAAGAAACCCGCTATATGTAGAAAAAAAGCACCAATAAATTTAAAAAAATGGGGCATACAAAATGGATGAACAGCCAATAATCAGAAACTATATTGTAGCAGCATAGTATCAAAAACCTTTAATTTGTATTCTTTACATTTTCATCAAAAGAAAAATTGTATTTTTACTGATACATTTTTTTTCAATAAACAATTATATAAAATGGCTGATATACCAGAAGTAAAGCATATTCCAGAAGATAAATTATTTGTAATAAAACTGGAAGAAGACATGGCTTTTCAGGAATATATTCAAACCGATACAGACCTGGTAATTACGCATACAGAAGTACCTAAAGCTATGGAAGGTAAAGGTATTGGCAGCATACTGGCCAAAAATGCCCTTAAATATGCTGAAGAAAACAACCTTAAAATAATGCCTTTATGCCCATTTATGGCGGCTTATATGCGTAAAAACTACGAAACTTACAAACATCTGCTGGCTCCCGGCTTTAATGTCTGAAAACAATGAAAATAACAAGAAAAAGCGCGCTGAAATCTTTATTTGGCTCAATAGTCGGCCTGCCTGCCCTGGCTAAAGGGGAGAGTCAAAAAAAAGACCTTACCGGCTTTAAGGAAGAGTTTGCCATTGCCTGGAAAAGCTCTTTGGAGTATACACTCAAAATTTTTAATCAAATGCCGGATGACAAGATGGAATATAAGTATACGCCTGAGTCTTTTAGTTTCAGAACACAGTTTGTGCACTGTATTACGTTTACCACTGCCCAGTTGTGCGGAAGACTGAATATACCCAACCCTTATGACGAAAAAGAAAAGCAAAACGGATATTGGGCCAAACTTTCTAAAATTGAGCTGGAAAACGAGATAAAAGGCTTTTACGCATGGGTTGAAAAAACAATTTTTGAAACTAAACCCGAAAAGCTAAACCAGTTAGAGCCTTACGCCGGCGATAAAATACCTGTCTGGCGGCTATTTTATGCTTTAGAAAATCATATAATACACCATCGCGGACAAGCCATTTGTTATCTAAGGCTAAACGGTATTACTCCGATAGGTTACATTGGCTGGTGAGCTATTTTTTTACTTGCTTTACGCAGTCTTGTGTAAATATTTGTTTTAAAACCTAGCTGAAAATTTATATTTGGTTTCTGTCTAAGAAAAAATTCGTAAAACTTCTACGAGCCTTTATATAGGGCTATATGGATTATTCATTTCAAAATGAAAAACTTCCGGCAACGGAGATGTTACCGGAAGTTTTAATAGTATATACCATCAATAATTTAGGAATCTTAATTCAACAAAATTATTTTTTGATTATACAAGAGCCATCGTTGCAACAACGGCTATATTTTTTCAATAGTTTCTTGTATTGCCCTTCATCCAAGGTTACATAAATTTTGTTGTAGTCTCCAACAGTTACATCCTGTTTGGTAAAGCTATAGGTTAATGACACCGGGATATTAACATCCACATCAGGCAATGTAGTTGCGCTGGCATTAGCCACTCTGAACGCTTTAGAAACGCTGCTTGAGCCCGTTGTTACGACCTCATAGCCAGACTTAACCGGAACCGGGAATGAACCCAGGCAAAGGTATTTTTCTGGAGTTTCACCTACTGCAAGCTTACCTGTTTTCTTATAAACACCAATAATTGTTACATTTGGATTTGCGGTTTTGATACTTCCATCCTGAATTTCAGATTTGCCTATAAAATTAACGCGTTGGTCAGCACATTGAGACGCGCCTGTGGTTCCGATAGTAGCATCATTTGCTGTGGTTGCTGATAAAACTTTCTTTTCAATAGACTGAGGCGTAGCTGATGTTGCAGGAGTAACATCCATAGTTTTATATGCTTTGCTCAGATTTTTGAATTGTTTCTCATCAACATTCAGGTAGATTTTATCACCTTCACCAACGGTAACATCAGATTTGGTAATTTTATAATCTAGTGCCAAAGGCAACATCAGATTTACAGGGGCAACTGTTTCATTACCAGTAACACATACCGGAATGGTTTTAGAATAAGCCATTTCACCTTTTACGCTGTAATCATAAGTAGCACGGTATTTAACCGGATAAGTGCCAAGCGAAACACCTTTATTACCATTAACTGCTACAATTTCCATTGTTTTGCTGACATTCATTACGTCTCCGCTGGCAATTTCACCTTTCGCGCTGATACTTACCTGCTGGTCAACAACCCTGGTGGGTTCTACAACCGGCCCTGCTGGTATGTAAACAGGTATATAAAAAGCGTTACCGCATTTTTTCATAATATAAATGAAACAATCGCCGGTTTTTGCTTTCAGTTTAAAGGTTTCAAAGTTATTGCCCAAAATAGACCAGCTGTATTTGTGGCCTTTGGCATAGGCGCCCATCCAACCGGTTGAACCTTTAGGTAGGATTTCAGGCGTTAAACTACCTACCGTAAACGCAGGGTCGTTAATACCAGTGTAACCCAAAGCAGCCAGCATGTCGTCCATTTCTTTTTTAATGCCTTTCTGGTTCTTTTTGTACACTCTCTTCAGATGGTCGAAAGCTGATTTTGCAGTGTGTTTAGGTATTTCCCCAAATTGAGGACTAGTCCCTAATCTATTTAGCACTACAGGGGTTCTGTCGGCGTTGCCCTGAAAAACTTTATAAGGCAAAGAATTACATGGAGAAGACTGCTGATTAGGTGCCGGGTTTTGTTGAGAAAACCCAACTGCTGGTAACATCATTACCGCAAGCGCAAGAATTCTAAATGAAGAAGTTTTCATTTTTTTTAATTTTTAAGTGTCTGAAAATTCTTTGTCCGTTAAGAACAAAAAAGTAAATTATTTGAATAAAGTGATGTTTACAGATTTCCCGTAAAAAAACTGTACCATCAATTCAGGTTCTGTGAGGTTAATCTGATAAGGGTGCAATAAGTAAGAATAGCCGGAAAGACTACTAGCGCAAAAATGGTAATTTATAATTGAAAAACAAATGACATTAATCGCATTATGAATTAAATATTGTTTTCTCGTTTATATATTACCGGTAATGGCCTGTAGATCCGGCTTTAAAACTTTATTTGCCCGAAAATTTATAGATAGTAGTGGTTTTATAGGTTTCACCGGGTCTCAGAACAACCGTTGGGAAAGACTTCTGGTTCGGCGAATCAGGGAAGTGTTCTGTTTCAAAGCAAAATCCGTGGCGTTTTTTGTAAACGACACCATTTTTACCGGTTATGCTGCCATCAAGAAAATTTCCTGTATAGAATTGTACACCGGGCTCTGTTGTAAAAACCTCCATGAAGCGGCCTGAACCTGGCTCATACGCAGTTGCCGCCAATACAAGTGTGTCTTTTGCTGGTTGGTTAAGCACCCAGCAGTGGTCATAACCGCCACCCAGCTTTATTTGCTCATCTGTGGTATCATCTATTCCCTTGCCTATTGCTATGGGTTTGGTAAAATCAAAAACAGTACCTTTAACGGGTTTAAGTTCACCGGTGGGTATCAGCGTTTTATCAACAGGTACAAATCGGTCGGCGTTAATTGTAACCTCATGCCCCAGGTGGTCAGTTTTTCCACCGGTCAGATTAAAATAAGAATGTTGAGTAAGATTAATTACGGTAGGTTTATCGGTAGTGGCGGTGTAGGTAATCTCCAGCGCGTTGTCATCTGTTAAAACATAAGTTACCTCTGCATCAAGATTCCCGGGATACCCCTCTTCTCCGTCTTTGCTAACATAATTCAGTTTCAAGCCGTTTCTGCCGTCTTTTAGTTCTTCAGTTTTCCAGATAACTTTATCAAAACCAACTTTCCCGCCGTGCAGGTGGTTGGGGCCATTATTCTGCAAAAGATTATAAGTCTGGCCATCTAAAGTAAACTTGGCTCCGGCTATACGGTTGCCGTACCTACCCACTAAAGCTCCGAAGAAAGGACTGGCCTTCAGATAACCCGATAGTGAATCATAACCCAATACTACGTCTTCATAATTTCCGTTTTTATCAGGGGCAGTCCAATGCGTTATCAATCCGCCGTAATCACTTATTTTAATTTCCATGCCTTTGGCATTTCTTAATGTATACAATTCTACTTTACGTCCGTCTGGCAGTTGCCCCCATGCTTGTTTTGTAATTGAAGCCTCCGATTTTGTTGTTTCCATCTTTTTTTGGTTATTTTTTAATTGGCAGGCCAAGCCGGTATAAACCAGTAATGCCCCGGCCAACCATATTCTGATTTGGGTTTTAAATTGAGTCATGTTAATAGTATAGGTTGATTTTGTTTGCCAATATTACACAAAAACTGTTAAAAAGACCGTTTGTGTGTTAAACATTTCTGTTTTATAAATTAATATGTATGTATATTTACCCATCGCAGCTTAGGTTGTTTTAATTTATATAAACCAATAGAATCAGTACAAGTAAAGGGGCAAAAGTTCTAAAAATTCAAATAATTGCAATACCATGAAATTTCAAAAACTGCTTTATGCAGCATTATTACTCACAGTCAATACAGTGTTGGCTCAGGTACCGTCGGCTTCAAAATATGACCACCGCGAGGCTTTTAACCCATTGTTCAATTTTATGCCGGGTACAGCGTACAGAAGTGGGTCAGGCTCGCCAGGCCCTTTGTACTGGCAAAACAGAGCAGATTACAAAATTGCCGCCACACTTGATGAAGCAGCAAATAAACTGACCGGAGAAACCGAAATTACTTATAAAAATAACAGCCCGGAAAAACTGGCTTTTGTATGGCTGCAGCTTGACCAGAACCAGTTTAATGATAATTCAAGAGGCACTAAAACAACCACAATTTCGGGTGGGCGTTTTGGTTCTACCGGCTTTGAAGGGGGGTACCAAATTCAATTGGTAAGTGCTGAGAAAAAAAATGTATCCAGTAAAAAGGTTACCTATCGCCCGTTATATGCCGAACATCTGATTAACGACACACGGATGCAGATACGGTTAACTGAGCCATTGGCTACCGGAGAAGAGTTAAAAATAAAAATCAGCTATTCATTCCAGATTCCGCGATACGGGTCAGACCGCATTGGCAAACAGGAAACTGTAAACGGCATAATTTATGAAATGGCACAATGGTACCCCCGTA
Source organism: Emticicia sp. 21SJ11W-3 (assembly GCF_024138715.1). Taxonomy (GTDB): domain Bacteria; phylum Bacteroidota; class Bacteroidia; order Cytophagales; family Spirosomataceae; genus Emticicia; species Emticicia fluvialis. The sequence goes on along the minus strand of NZ_CP092074.1, from coordinate 1,883,117 downwards.
TGGCAGTTTATGATGACATTGAAGGCTGGAACACCCTGCCTTACCTGGGCGCAGGTGAGTTTTACCTTGAATACGGAGATTTTGAATATAACATAACCGTGCCTTGGGACCACATTGTAGCTGGTTCGGGTGAGTTATTGAACCCGGGCGAAGTAATGACACCCGAGCAGATTAAAAGATTTAACGAAGCCAAAAACAGCGACAAGACCGTTATAATAAGAGGCAAAGAAGAAGTAACAGATGCCCAAAGCAGACCCCGCCAGAGTGGTACTCTGACCTGGAAGTTCAGATGCAAACAGGCGCGTGATGTTGCCTGGGCCTCTTCTAAGGCATTTGTTTGGGATGCAGCCCGTATTAACCTGCCTAGTGGTAAAACTTCAGTGGCGCAATCGGTGTATCCGGTTGAAAGCGCAACTAATGACAGCTGGAACCGCTCAACTGAATATGTTAAAGCCTGCATTGAGTTTTATTCTAAATACATATTTGAATACACCTATCCGTCGGCTACCAACGTGGCGGGTATTGTGGCGGGTATGGAGTATCCGGGAATTGTATTTTGTAGTTACAGCGACAAAAACGAAAGCCTTTGGGGTGTAACAGACCATGAGTTCGGGCATAACTGGTTCCCGATGATTGTGGGTTCAAACGAAAGAAAATATGGCTGGATGGACGAAGGCTTCAATACATTTATCAATACGCTTTCAACAAAGAACTTTAATAACGGCGAATATTATCAGCCGGAGAATATACGCCAGTATGCCCCCTATTTTTATGACAGAGACCCGATAATGAACATACCAGACGTTATACAGAATAATAATCTGGGGGTGGCTGCCTATCTTAAACCAGGCGTTGGCTTAACGATGCTAAGAGAACTGGTGCTTGGAGAAAAACGATTTGACTACGGCTTTAAAGAATATGTTCATCGCTGGGCATTTAAACACCCTACTCCGCTGGATTTTTTCAGAACGATGGAAGATGCAGCCGGCGAAGACCTGGGTTGGTTCTGGAAAGGCTGGTATGTAAACGACTGGAAGATTGACCAGGGGGTAAAAGAGGTTAGCTATATACAGCAGGACGTAACCAAAGGAGCTGTAATTACCATTGAAAACCTTGAGAAGATGCCAATGCCAGTTACGGTTGAAATTAAAGAATCGAATGGAACAACCAAACGAGTGGAGTTGCCGGTTGAAATCTGGCAAAGAGGCAGTACCTGGAGTTTCAAACATCCGTCTACGTCTGCCATTGAGTCGGTAAGCATTGACCCTGACGGAAAATTACCAGAAGTAAACACCAAAAACAACCTGTGGAAACCTGCAAAATATAGTAGCCAGACAGCCAATTAAATGGCTGTCTGCTCAGCCTTCCTCTGCCAGAGGAAGGCTGAACGGCGAAGTAATTGTTACTTTTGAGCGCTCGCAAACACCACCGATTGGTGGGTTGAACTTAGAAACACTCACTGTAATTTGCTGTATTTCAGCAAATTGTTGCTTTACAGCCTCAATAATTTTATACGCTATATGCTCTAATAGCCGATGTTTCTCTTTCATAACGTTGGCTATCAGGGTGTATACCACTTCATAATTGACGGTAAGTCTCAACTTATCTTCCTGCGCTGCCCGATTCAAATCTGCTGTGATAGCAATATCAATCGAGTACTTATTTCCAATTTTTTGCTCTTCATCGTAATATCCATGATAAGCAAAAAATTCTAAACCTTCAAGTGAGATTATTCCCATGGGTGTCAATCGTCTTAAAATATTTGTGGAGTATTATTTTAGCATTTAGCAGCCTTTTGCCGGATATCAGATATTATCAAAAAACGACCCTCCGCCAATATCAGAGTTCTTTGCCAAAATCTCGTTTACTTTTGGTAACGGCGTGTTATCTTTTATATTTTTTTCTTCTTTTTCTACCATCGCTTTCCTGACAGCCTCTTTCACCTTATTCACTTTTTCAAGCATTTCTTCGGTTACTGAATCCAGGTTACTTGCAACCGGTGCCGCCTTTGTAGCCACAGGCTCTGGGATACTGGTTTTTTCCTGAGTTATTTCTGGCAATGCTGCCTCCGGCATAGACACACTGTTATCAATTCCTTTTTCTTCTACATCTTCTTCTGCTTTGCCACCAACAAGCAGGCTCTTCATTTCTTCCAGCTCATCAAATCGTCCCTCAGCGGCCAGAAGTGCCTGTTCTACCCAGGTGGTTGGGTCATGCATGGCATAGGCAGGCCCGGCATTATCTAGTATTTCTTTGATACGCTCTACCGGGGTTGTAGCCAGGCCCCTGAACGTAAATATGCCCGAGTCATAAAGCAGCATGGCAATTTTAGGGCCTATACCCTCAATTATGCCCAGTTCATCAGACCTGCCTTCCTCGTCTTCAGCCAGTGTAGCTGCCTCAGGCGCCGGCGTTTCTGAAATTAGCGCTGCGCTGGCAGGCTGTATGGCGGTAACCTCCTCAGGGATATGATCGCTTGTATCTTCAACTTTGCTGATATTATATACAAGCTTTTCTGCTGTTACTTGTGCGGTTTTAGATTCAAAGTAAGAGAGTTCTTCCTGAATATTGAAGGTAGGTATTGCGCTCTTTTCATCTACAAAAGTATTGAAGGCTTCCTGAATTTTCTCATCAACATTTTCATTCTTAAATTTCTCCTCCAATCTCTGCACATGCTCTAAGGTCGACATAGACAAACTGCGCATCTGAACCAGCAGGTCAGTCTTGTACTGATACATCATCTTGAAATCTTTTTCAAGTTCTTTTACTTCTCCCAGCACTTCTTCTTTTATGTATCTGGCACGGTCTTGTGCTTCCTGAATAACTTTGTCAGCTTCAAGTTGCGCATCACGTAATATCTCCTGACTTTTCTGTCTGGCATCTTGTATGTTCTTATCAGCCTGTTGATTAGCCTGCTCGGTAATCATGGTGCTGGTATCTTCTGCAGTTTTAAGCGTTTTAAAGAGGGTCATTTCAATCTCCCGAAGTTTACTAGCTTCTTTTTCAGCCATTTCAAGCTGCATTCTAAGCATTTTACTTTCATTCAATATGCGTTCCCATTCCTGCGAGAGATTTGCTAAAAAATTATCAACTTCTTCGATATTGTAGCCTCTGAAAGTTTTTTCAAATTCATGCTGGCGTATTTCGAGCGGTGTAATTTTCATTTCTTCAATGTTTTTATATAGATTTTATGGCAAAATTAACAAAAAAACTGTCGGTACTCCCTATTTCATTTATTTTCTTCAATTTGCACAGGAGCACCAACCAGTGGTAAACATCAGGTTATCAGGTATTTTAACCTCTGTTTTTTATAACTCAAAAATCAATAATTTATTTGATTTTCAGTTGTCTGTATCCAGTTCCCATACCGAAATGGTTCGGTCATCACTACCAGAAACTATCTGGTTTTTGTAGTTTGTCCACAAAACCTTGTTTACTGATGTACCATGCCCAGCATGTCGGGCGCGGTCAATCACTTTCAATAACCGGAGCGACCCGGTATCCCATACTTTTACAGACTTATCCATGCTGCCGGTAACAAATTGTAGGCCGTCAGGGCTAAATGCCAGATGATTAATGGCAAATGTATGCGCCGCAACTTCTTCTTCAAGTTTATAGCCGGTCTCAACATTCCAGACTTTCAGGCGGGCATCTCTGCTGCCCGATATCAGCTTGGTAAAGTCGGGTGCGTACCTGACAGTAAAAACCGAGTTGCTATGAGCCTCTATTACGCGTTTCAACTCATAGGTTTTCAGGTCGAAAATCTTAATAGAGTTATCGCTGTAGCCGGCGGCCAATTCCCGTTCTACCGGGTTAACGGCCAGGCACCGGACACTTACGCCCGCCGCTTTTATGTGTTTACGAAAACTGATAGTTTCGGCATCAATAACAGAAATGACTCCGGCGCTGTCGGCTATAAACGCGTTTCCGTCGTAAAACTGAATATCAAAATAATATGCCGGTGATAATTTTAATGAGCGCAGTTCTTGTTTGGTTTCAAGGTCAATCACATGAATACCCTCCTGGTTCTGGGCTACCCAAAGTTGATTGGCCTGAGGTAAATAGGCAAGCGAATATACAGAATTTTTTACTTTCGCAATTAATTCTCCAACATCCGGTTTTTCAAGATTCCATCTTACAACGTATCCGTCACCTGCTGCCGAAAAAAACCGATGGTTCTCTCCAGACCTCTCCAATGCGTATATACAATCCCGATGTCCGGTAAATGTATCTATTTTTTTGACATGAATCATGACATTATATGATTTTTCCAATCATATTATTATTTGTTGTAGATATGTATTTATTTTTACCTGCAAAACTAATTGTAAAACATTTCTCAAAAACATTACTCCCATGAATTTTTCGGCTGAAACAGAAAAAAGCACAGTTTTTACAGAAGTAGAAAAAGTAATAACCGACCTAGGATTTACTATTGCTAATCAGGACCAGACACGCCCTTGGGGTGGTTTCTTTGTTCTTGATGAATCACAAGCGCCGAAATTTATAGAAACGTATTTTCCGCATTTAAGCATTAATGATTTTGGTGTTGGCCGCAAGCTGAGCCCGAAAATTCTGGTAGTTGCACCAGAGAAACGTCTTTCATGGCAGTATCATTTCCGTAGAGCTGAAATCTGGAAAGTAGTGGGAGGAATTGCAGGTGTTGTGACAAGCGATACGGATGAGGAAAATGAATTGCAAACACTAAACCTTGGAGACATAATTAATCTGAAACAAGGTGAAAGACACCGCCTGATTGGTTTGAGCCAATGGGGCATTATAGCTGAAATCTGGCAACATACTGACGCTGAGAATCCGTCTGATGAAGATGACATCGTTCGCGTTCAGGATGATTTTGGTCGTTGATATAACCGGAAAGCCTTTTGAGAAATTTCAAAAGGCTTTCTTTTTGTTATTCAACATACAAAACCAGGCCTTTCAGGTAGCTACCCTCGGGATGAAACAGATTTACAGGGTGGTCTGCCCCTTGTGTAAGGTGATGCAGCACTCTTACCTGCCTGCCAACCTCCAGCGCTGCCGACACAACTGTATTATAAAATAGTTCTCTGTCTACCACTTGCGAGCAGGAAAACGTAAACAAGATACCCCCACTGGCCAGCCGCTTAATACCCTCCATATTCAACCGTTTGTAACCTTGTACTGCCTGATGCCTTTTGGCTATACTTTTTGCATAGGCTGGCGGGTCTAGCACTATCAGGTCATAAATCTGGTCGTTTTGTTTCAAAAAACTCATTACATCTTCTGCTACTGCCTGGTGGTTGTCTACATCGCCAAAATTGGCAGCCACATTCTGGTTTACCAGTTCTATGGCTTTCTTTGAAACATCAACAGATTCTACGCGTTGCGCACCAGCCCTCAATGCGTAAATAGAAAACCCGCCCGAATAACAAAAGGCATTCAGAACCTTTTTGTCTTTGGCATAATGGGCTAACAAGGCGCGGTTGTCGCGCTGGTCAAGAAAGAAACCTGTTTTCTGACCCGTTTCCCAGTCAATAAGAAATTTGTTTCCGTTTTCCAAAACCTCATGAGGCAAAAGGTTTTCTGAAGAGCCTGATGAAAACAAATATCCGTTTTTAATGGTTTTGCCAAATTCGTCGGGCAATGTTTCGGCACTTTTATCGTAAATGGCCATCAGGGCATCGCCATAAATGCTTTTTAGCGCACTTACTATTTTTTCTTTCTCGCGCCACATACCAATCGTATGGGCCTGAAAAACAATTACACGTTGATAATAATCAAGTATTAATCCTGGAAACCCGTCGCCCTCTCCATGCGTAAGCCTGTAACAGGTAGTACTTTCACTTTGCACTGTCTGCCTGATGGCATAAGCTGTTCTGAGCTTTTTCAACCAGAAATCTTCATCAATTATACCCGGCTCGTACGAAAAAATCTTGATCGTAATACTGCCATTATAAAAATGGCCTGTGGCCAGATAATTACCTTTTTTATCGCACACTTCAACAATGTCTCCGTCTTGTGGCTGCCCTTCTGTTCTGGCAATGGCACCAGAGAAAACCCAGGGGTGCAGCCGCTTCACTACCTGCTCTTTTCCGCCCTGTAAAAAAACTTTTGCGTACATATCTTCTTTTTCGTTCCGTTTCAGATACAAAATAAGAAAATATACAAGGCCAAAGAAAACGTTTTTGCATTTTTATATTTACTTTTACTTTGCTTTCAATAGATAGTTAATTTGATTCTTACCCTTTTAAAAATTCAAATACGCACTATGAAAATAGACCGTCGAAATTTCCTGAGAAACACCAGCCTGCTAGCCGCAGCACCACTACTTGCCAACCAATTATGGTCATGCACTCCATCATCAAAAACTGAAGAAAAAACCACCGATTCAACTGCCACTTCCGCCATGACGGCAGAACCATCAGTTAAACAATTCGGGATACAACTCTGGACCGTGAAGGAAGACTTAGCCAAAGACCCGAAAGGTGTATTGAAAGCACTGGCAAGTTATGGATATAAACAAATTGAAAGTTTTCAGGGTGACAAAGGAGTTTTCTGGGGAATGACTGCCAAAGAATTTAAAACACTCATGGACGATATCGGAAGTAACCTGGTGAGCACACATTGCAATCCGGACTACACCATGAAAAAAGAGACTGAAAGTGAATTTAAAAAACTGGTTGACGACGCCGCAAGCATAGGCATGAAATACCTGATAAATCCATTTTTGGGAAGCCTTACCAAAGCTGACGAATGGAAAAAAGCAGCAGAGGGGTTGAACCGTCAGGGAGAAATTGCAGCCAAAGCAGGGCTACGAGTAGCATATCATAACCATAATTTTGAATTTAAGAAATTTGCAGATGGCACCATGCCTGAAACCATTCTGCTTGAAGGCACAGACCCTGCATTGGTAGATTTTGAAGCCGACTTATACTGGGTGGTTTCGGCCGGAGAAAATCCCGAAGAATGGCTTACCAAATATAAAAACCGTTTCCGCCTGGTGCATGTGAAAGACATTCTGAGCGAGGCTAAAGTAAAAGAAATAACAGAAAAAGAGAAAGTAAAAGACCCGTTGTTCTCGTTCTCAACAACCATTGGTAGTGGCAGAATTGATTTCCCTCATTTGTTAAATGTGGCTTCTCAGAACGGCGTAAATTATTTTATTGTTGAACAAGAACGTTTTGATGGTACAACACCGTTGAAAGCTGCCGAAGCTAATGCAGCCTATATGAAGAATCTGGTATTTGCCTGAAAATAATAGTTTTAATCAGTAAAGGGGCTGGTTGCTAAGCAACAAAGCCCCTTTCTGTTTTTAGTTTCTTGCTGTGTTTGCCTATAAACTGCCTATTAACTCTTTAATGATCAGTGTCATGGTTGGTTCTGCTTTGCGGGCGGCTTCCAGTATTCTCGGAAGTTCAGCTTTTTTCAAAAGCTCCGGCACGCACATATCAGTAATTACAGAAATACCAAAAACCGGTATATCCATCTGGCGGGCTACAATCACCTCTGGCACAGTACTCATCCCTACGGCATCTGCACCCGACAGCCTCAGCATTCTGTATTCGGCCCTGGTTTCCAGGTTCGGCCCCGGCACACTTACATAAACGCCTTTATGCAAACCTTCTATCCCATTCTGAGTGGCTAATAATAAAGCTTTCTCAATCATTTCTATTTCATAAGGTTCGCTCATATCCGGAAACCTGTCGCCCATTATATTTTCTCCTCTCAGTGGGTTATCAGGTAAAAACAGACCGATGTGGTCTTCTATTATCATCAGGTCGCTTTCTTTAAATCCCGGATTCAACCCGCCTGCAGCATTAGATACTATCAGGCGATCAATGCCCAGCCATTTCATTACACGCACCGGAAAAGTAACCTGCTGCATACTGTAACCTTCATAATAATGAAACCTGCCCTGCATACAAACCACCTTTTTGCCATTGAGTGTTCCGAACAACAATTTACCTTTATGAGACTCAACTGTGGATATCGGGAAATAAGGTATGTCAGAATAGTTAAGCGAAAACTCAATAACCATGTCATCGGTCAGTTTGCCAAGGCCGGTTCCGAGAATGATACCGAACTGCGGTTTGAAGTGGTCTGTCTGTGACTGGATGTAATCTGAGGCCTCCTGAATATGGTTAAGCATGTGCCAATGAAAGTTTATTAGATAGGCAAGGTACTAAATAAAAACAAAAAGCATGACTGCTACAGCCATGCTTTTTATCTACGAACAAGAATATATCTTACAACGCCAATGTACCTTTGCGGGCTGCATCAATCAAAGTAGCTTCCAAGCCTTTTTTGTTGATAGTACGAAGGGCTGAAGTCGAAACTTTCAATGATACCCATACACCTTCTGACTCCAGGAAAAATTTCTTGGTTTTCAGATTCGGGAAAAATTTACGCTTTGTTTTATTGTTAGCGTGCGATACGTTGTTACCGACTTGTGTTCTCTTACCAGTAATTTGACAAACCTTTGCCATTGTATTATAATATTTTCTATGAAAAAATGGAATTCCTTAAACGGGAGTGCAAAATTCGTAATTATTTCTCAAATAAAAAAACAAATTTACCTTTTTTTGAAACCAAACGGGCAGTGCCTACAGCCATTTTTGCAACAATAGCCCCTCTTTTTGTGGTAAACTTCGGTAAAAACCATAAATCCACCTTCAAAATAGTAATCTTCTTCTGCAAACACAGATGAAACAGTTTTGCCTTTACTATTTTTCTGACCTCCCAATTTTGATATATTCTGTTGGTTGATTAACTTAAAAGGTCAAATAAACGTTCATTAAACCATGGAATTAGTCATCCGCATAGCTACTATTGACGACGTACCCAGTCTATTAAATATTTATGCACAGGCATTAGATAATCATAAGGTGCTATCGGTAGAGGCTGCCAAAGAGATTTTCATAAAACAAAGCCAGTACCCTGACTACCACGTTTTTGTAGCTGAAAACAACGGAACAGCCGTTGGTACATTTGCCTTGCTGGTAATGGAAAACATGGCACACATGGGCAGCCCTTCGGCTGTGATTGAAGATGTAGGTGTTCTGCCTGAAGCTCAGGGGCAAGGCATTGGCAAAAAAATGATGGCATTTGCGCTGCAATATGCCAAAGAAAAAGGTTGCTACAAGATGTCGCTCTCAAGCAACCTTCGCAGAGAACAGGCTCACCAGTTTTACGAATCCTTGGGTTTCAATAAGCATGGATTCAGTTTTCTGATAAACTTACCCTAATGTTACTTTTCTCTCATTAAAGTAGGGCTTCAGCACCTTTTTGTCAAAAACTGCCAGCAATACAATCAGATTCAGCAGGGCAACAATCCGGATGAAATCTCCCGTCAGAAAATCTCGTAACTCCTGCATGCGCGGAATAGCCACAATATTGTTAACACTATTGCCTGGTGCATAAATCATGGCCAGGGCAATAGTAGTTATTATTGCCAGGGCAAGTACACCCAGAATAACTTGCGGTAACCTGGCTGCCCATGATTTTCTTCTTACAACCACAAAAACCGGCTGATGAACAGGAACTGCAGCCATAACACTTTCAGTAAAGCTGGCAGATGGTTTCTCCAGCGGCATATTCAGCATATCCAGGTGCAAGGCTTTCATTTCCATAAAATACGCCCGGTAATTTTCAGAACGCTTCATCTCGCAGGCATGTAGCTGCAAAATAGCTTCAGTTGCAGTGCCATCCAGAATATCAAATATTTGTTCGTCTTTCAGCATCTCTATTCTTAATATTTATTGTGGAACCAATCTCTCCACGCCAGTTTAAGCAAACATTGCTTTTTATCTAAACGTAAAAATAAGCGTTTTATAGTTGCTTTGTATTTATTCTTTTACAAAAGGCTTCGCACCTCTTCTTTTAGTTTTTTCTTTATTTCATCGGCCAGCCGCTTTCTGGCTCTGAACAACTTTACCTTGGCGGTTTCGGCACTTATTGTTAAAATTTCTGCAATTTCTTCAAGAGTTTGTTCTTTCAGATAAAACAAAGTTATAAGTAAGGCATCATCTGACGACAGATTCTGCAAGGCCTTGTGAATAGCCTTGCTCCGCTCCTGGCTTCTGATATGTTCGGTGGTATCAGCCTGAGCTCTTACCATCATAGCCTGGGTTGACGTCTCAATGTCTTCGGTAAAGACACGGTTTTTCCGTTTCTGCATTAGAGCAGCATTAAACACTATTCTATAAAACCAGGTAGTAAACTTAGATTCATAGTTAAAGTCATTGATATGTTTATATACCTGCAGAAAGGCATCCTGAGCAACCTCTTCGGCGTCTTCCCTGCTGTTCAGAATCCGGTACGCTACGGTAAATGCATAGTCTTTATGGCGATTGATTAACTCTTTATAAGCTAACCTATCACCTGCCTGCATACGCTTCAGTAGGGTAATATCTTTATGTTCGTTGTTCACTAGCACATTTGATGCGCCATTTTGCTAAACGTTACACTTGTTCTGAAATATTTTATTTTCATATCAGCCTGTAACCTCACTTAAATTGCCTGCATCCTATTGCCAAATTATTATTTAACTTTTAAAACATACATTATTATGGATTCCGCCAAAGCATTAGTTGCCATTGCAATTCCGGTAACAGCCATTCTTGGACTCGTTGGACTGCTGGTTGTATTAAGAAAATTTGACAACGACGAAAAAATGGCTATGATTGAAAAAGGCCTTACACCACCCCAAAAGCAAGGCACCAAAGTTAACCCTGCCTCTGCTTTACGTTGGGGCTGTTTGTTTATGGGTGTAGGTTTAGGTATTTTTATAGCTAATATGATAGATAGTGTTAAAGAAGACGCCGAAGCACTTTACCCGGCTCTGATTCTAGTCTTTGGTGGCTTGGGGCTGCTTGTATCTTACTATATACAATTGCAGCTAGACCGCAATAACAAAGAATAGTTAATATAGACGGGCCTTAACGGCCTGTCCACTTAGCTAAATTACCTTTGCCACCAATGGCCCAACAGCTATTTTTATAACACGAAACAGCGTGGAAAGACTCGGTATCGATGGCTTTCCATGTTTTTCCGTTATCGGCTGATACCCCTGTGCCTGATGTACCCACCACTATCAGGCTGTTGTCTGGCAGCATCCATGCCGACTCCTTTAGTCCATCTGGTTTCGCCTGAGTAAGCAGTGTCCAGGTTTTTCCGCCATCATGAGTAATAGCTACATTATCTGTGGCTTTCTTGTCGTCTTTGTAATCTCCACCGGTAGCAATGCCATCTTTATCGGTATAAAAATGTAAGCCGAATATACCTGAGGTTTCACCTTGTTTAAAAGGGGTTTCAGCCACCTGCCAGGTTTCGCCTTTATCGGTAGTGTAAAAAACTCTGCTTTGGGTGTTTATCCAGGCCAGTTTTTTGTTTCTGGTGTTTACACAAGTGCCACTGGCTGCAAAAGAAGCTTCTTTGGGCTTAATAGCAGGCAGTTTTTCAGGCGATACCCGATCCCATTTTTCGCCATCCAGCGTTCGCAATATGTAGGGTTTATCATCTACGGGGTCACCAATCAGTATTCCCTCTTTATCATTCCAGAAATCAAAAGAATCAAAAAAGGCTCCCTTTTCGGTAGTCTGAAAAACAACGCGCCAGTTTGCACCGCCGTCGGTGGTTTTAAATATTTTTGCTGCGCCTTTATCTGCTTCACCGGCGCTCATGGCAAAGGCCGTTTTTTCATTCACGCCGTGTATATCTCTGAAATCGAGGGTTTCGGCACCTGCTACTTTTATTACCTGCCAGGCTGCCCCACCGTTAATTGTTTTCAGTATGGTGCCTTTGGTGCCACCAGCCCAAACAACTTTGCTGCTTGCAGCAGATATAGAACGGAACGACGCATCTGTACCGGCGTTCTGCTTAACCCATTGTGCCTGAGCAGTGCTGACCGATAGAATTATTAAAAGGCAAAAACGTTTTTTCTTAAAAATAGAGTTAATCATATCAATCATTCAGAATAGAGGTATATTTTTGTAAAATGAAGCAACGAATGTACATATTTCTTTCAACTCTTTTCTTTTTTTCCATCAGCTTTTTCGCTTCAGCGCAAGACGATGTTAAGATAGAATTCGGGAAGAAGAATCTGATGATTGACGAACCCCTGGTTGTGAATGTGATCATTAAAGGAAGCGACAAATCTGTGGTAAGCAATTTTCCGGATATACCGGGTTTTACCAAAACTGACAGAAAAATAACCCACGCCAAAGGACAGCAGCATACCATTACGCAAAATTATACGCCCATTAAAGAGGGTTCTTACCGGGTATCTTCCTTTGAACTGACTATTAATGGCAAAATTTATGAGTCTGAACCTGTGATGATTACAGTAGCGGCGCCGGATGAAGATGAGGAAGAAAATAAAGAGGTTATCAGTTTTGAAAGCTTAAAAGACAATGCCTTTCTGGCCTTGACTATCGATAAAAGCAATGTTTATGTAAGTGAGGGTTTCAGGGTATCGCTGGCGTTTTATATTGCCGAAACCAATACCATGCAGATAAGTTTCCCTGATAATCTGAATGCACAGGTAGATGCCATTGCCAAGAAAATTAAATCGGCCTACTGCCTGGAAGAAAGAATCAATATTACCAATATTGTTGAAGAACACAGAACAATTGACGATAAGAAATTTCTGGTTTATAAATTTTTTGAGGCCATTTATTTTCCGCTTAATTCACAGCCGGTGGTAATTCCATCGGTGGAATTAAAAATGGATCAGCAAAAAAGAAAAAGTGAAGACAAAGAAAGCATAGGCTTTATAAGTAAACCATTTACTGTAAAAGTAATTGCCCTGCCCGACCACCCACTGAAAGATAAAGTAGTAGCAGGTAATTTTGATTTGGTTGAAGAAATTGAAACCCGAAAGATAAACACTGGCAAAAGCTTCAATTATAGTTTTAAGATTGTTGGCAGAGGCAATTTCTCGACTATTAATGTTGCGTCTCCTGCTAATGATAGTTTCTTTGATTTCTACCCGCCTGATGTTAAGGAAGAGCATAACCGCGACTTTACCTTGCAGGAAAAAGAATTCAGGTACCGCGTAGTACCTAAAGATTCGGGCCAGCAGGCACTGGATAAATATTTTTACTGGATATATTTCAATACCAAAAACAAGGCTTATGACACCCTTAAGTCTAAAATAAAAATAAAGGTATTGGGGAAAGCCATTCATGACAAGGAATCGGGCGAATCGGAAGATATATTTGCTGGCATTGACAGGCTCGATACCTCTTTGATGCAAACCAATTATCAGGAAGTTTTCAAGAACATTTCAAACTTCCTGATAATCTGTATGATAATGGGTTGCCTGTACCTGTTCAGTTGGAAACGCTCAGGAAAATAGGCTATAAGTTCGGGTGCTTCTTGTGGAAACCGGTGGCATCCTGATAAGCCTTTGCTACTTGAAGTAATTTGGCCTCACCAAATAATTTGCCCATAAATGTAATACTGGTTGGCCTGCCCTCAGCTCTGAAACCGTTAGGTAATACCACACAAGGGTGGCCGGTCAGGTTGGTTAACGTCAGGTTTCTGCCAAAAGATGGAGAGAGATATACATCAATACCTTTAAGTTTATTTTCCATTTCCTGAATAAGCAATGTTCTGTGTCTGTTGGCCTGTAAGTATTCTACTGCCGGTATAAAACGAGCAGAGCGAAAAGCATTGGGCCAGGCATTTTTGTTCTGCCTTACCATCAAATCGTCTCTGCCTGAAAGGGTGAGTTCATCAAAGGCGGCGGCGGCTTCAACACCCAATAAAAAACTGATATCGTTAGATGGAAGGTTAGGCAGCTCCATCGGTATCAGCTCTGCACCTAGTTTTTTCAGAGTTATTAATGTAAGCGAATCCATTGTTCGGGTTGGATATTTTCGCTCAAAGTCGTTTTTCAGGTAGGCTATCCTTATTCCTTTTAAGCCTTTGGCGCCATCATAATTAAACGGTGCCGGCATACAGGTAAAGTCTTGCCCATCAGGCCCCTGTATGGCATTGAACACAATGGCACAATCTTCCACAGTTCTGCAAATGGGTCCAAGTTTATCCATGCTCCAACTTAAAGCCATGGCACCAGTGCGTGGTACTCTTCCGAATGTGGGTCGTAGCCCGGTTGTTCCGCATTCGGTAGAAGGCGATACAATTGAGCCCAGGGTTTCACTACCGATGGCAAATGGCAATAATCCGGCTGACACTGAAGATGCCGACCCCGCAGAGGAGCCGCTTGAACCCCGGTTCAAATCCCACGGATTAAGGGTTTTACCACCAAACCATACATCACCCATGGCTAGTTCTCCCAAAGTAAGTTTAGCACAAAGAATGGCTCCTGCCTTTTCTAATCTCCTAATAACCTCAGCATCCTGGTCAATAACCTGTTCTTTATATGGTACAGAACCCCAGGTTGTTTTATAACCTTTTACAGCCAATAAATCTTTGGCGCCATAGGGTATGCCATGCAGCAAGCCACGGTATTTACCAGCTTTTATCTCTGCATCGGCTTGTAGGGCCTGCTTCAAGGCCAACGCCTCGGTTATGGTTATGGCACAATGCAGTCGGGCATCATATTTTTTGAGCCTGTCAAGAAAGAACTTTGTCAGATCAACAGAAGAGATTTTCTTTGTTCTGATTAACTCTGCCAATGCTCTTACCGAATAATAAGCCAGTTCTTCTCTATTGGCGGGTAAGCTGACGTTGCCAATTTGTGAGACCCTGAACGGTTCATATTTCTTCTCAAATTTAAAACCCACCGGCAGAGGATTAAAGTATAAAGCTGGCGCTACACTGTTGTTTAACGAAATTTTTCTGATGCTCTCAAAATCTTTTCGGTTATCATTCAAATCACTAATCATGGAGTCAGCCTCTGCTTCAGTAAAGTCAATGCCCAGAATTTTCTCTGCTTCGTTAATTGCCGCAACCGTAATGGGGCGGTTATCGGTCAGTTTTGTTATAAAAGCACCAAGCATAAGCGACGCCAGACAGGCCGCTGGTAGTAGAAGTTTTTTCATTGGCACAAAATAGTATTGTTGATTGATTTGAATACCAATTTAATTGAATTTCAGAAAAAACGAATGTAAGAGCACTAATAAATCAAAAACAAAAGCCAACACTGAAAACAGCATTGGCTATTGTTGCAACCTGTATGGTTATTTCTTTGGCTGAATAACCTCTTTGTAGCTTACCAGTTTAATGCCTTTGCGTTCAATGGCTTCTTTAACTTTGTCGCTGGTAAAAATATGGGTTACATCCTGCCGGCCCTGTGCAACATCTTCATAACCAATGTGGTGAATGGCTTTCAGTTCATCATTATCCAGACCAGGATGCTCTACGTACACATAGGTTTTGCCTTCTTCCAATTTATCAAGCATGCTGATAAATGCATCTATTCGTTCGGCAGTAGTTTTATTTCTGAAATCAAAACCGGTGTAGCTGATACCAAAATCTTTCTGACTATCGGCATCTACCAAAGCCAGATTATATTCTTTAGCCACTCTTTTGGCCATTTCTTTTACCTCAGGCGTAAACGCCACACTACCCATGTGGCCTGATATATGGCTTAACCGGGGAATATATTTCAGCGCTAACTGTATCTGCGCGCGAAGCTCTTTCTCAATATCAGCAAGTTTCCAGGCATTGTCCATCACTGCCTGTTGCAGGTAATTGTTATTATGGAATAACATCGGATAAAAATAGCCGTCTTTATCTCTTAAGCTCGGAGCATCCGTCAATGGTCTCCACTTTACATTGTCCCATTCGCTGGTAATGGCAAAATGCAGACCTGCGTCAATACTCTTATTTTGGTCTAATAATTTTACCGCCTCCGGGAACCAGGGCGATGGCGCGATTACTTCTATAGATGTTTCGATTCCTTCTTTATAGCACTTAATCAATGCCTCATTGCCAGAGTGAGAATAGCCCATGTCGTCACCTCGCACAATCAGTTTTGGTGCATTGCTTATTGTGTTTCTCAAAACACCTTTTTTATTAATCTTAGAGAAAATACTGGCTATTTCAATACCCACATTGTCGCCATTAAAGGCAAATTTCAGGGTTTCTGTATGAGGGCTTTCAATGTATCTCAGGGTTAATTCCAGGTTATCATCGCCATTCCAGGTATAGCTGCCTGCCACTTTAAAAGTAGGTATATAAGAACGATTGGCTTTAGCCCTTGCAACCAGATAGGGCCCAAATTTGGTGGTTTCGCTATACTCCCATTTGCCTGCACCAAACGGAATCCGGTGCGTTACTGAGTCAGTTTCTAAACTCAGATAACAAATATTGTTCTTAAACTCAAACCCGACACTGGCAAGTGATTTGTCTTTGGCTATTACGCCAAAAGTTCTGCCTGAAATCTTAGATTCTAAAGCTGAACCTGCATTCTTTTGAGGAATAGGCAATGCCAGTTGTTTCGATTTTTCTTTTAACACTGCAAGCGCTTTGGCATTGGCAGGCAATTTTTCAGGCTTGAATGCCGGAAGAATGTATTTCCAGACCAGGTTGATTTCTGACTGCATATCGGGTGCTTCTGCTGTTAGTAAAACTACTGCATCCTGATCAGGCATAACTATTATAAACTGACCATTAGCGCCGTCTCCACGATACGCATTATTACGGCAACGCCACATCTGATAGCAATAGCCCTGCAGCCAGTCGCTTGAATCTTTTTTGGCCTGAGGGGCATCAGGGTCTTGCATTATTTTCATGGTTGAGGCTTCCTCTACCCAGGCTGCGGGTAAAATTTGTTTGCCTTTCCATTTGCCTTTTTGCAGAAACATCTGGCCGAATTTGGCCATGTCTTCAGTTTTTAATCTTAATCCCCAACCACCGGTATTAATTCCGTGCGGGTCAACCTCCCAGTCTATGCCCTCAATACCAAGTGGGTCAAACAACCTGGGTTTCAGGTAATCTACTATTTTATCCCCTGTCACTTTCTGTACAATAGCTGAGAGCATGTAAGTTGCTACAGAGTTGTACAGAAACTTAGTACCGGGCTTATTAACAATAGGAGTACTGAGAAAAGTTTTTACCCAATTGTCGCTAATTGCAACAGGGCCGGTGGGGTCTGGGGCTTGTCCGGCACTCATGCTTAGCAGGTCTTTTACGCGTAGCTCAGCCAGATTAGCGCTTATTGTTTTTGGCAAATCATCCGGGAAGAAGGAAATCACTTTATCGTCAACCGTTAACCGTTTCTCGGCAACTGCAAAACCTACAGCGGTGGCTGTAAAACTTTTGCTGCACGAATACATAGTATGTTTTAAGTCTGCTCTGTACGGATTCCACCAGCCCTCAGCCACCACTTTCCCATGACGTAGAATCATATAGCTGTGAAACTCAAGTTTGCTTTTTCCGGCGGCTTCCAGAAACTGAATAATGCCCTCGCTTGAAACCCCTTCAGCTTCAGGGGTGCTTCTGGGCAAAGAAGTATTTTTCTGAGCGAATACATACACGCTCAGAAAAAGCAGTAGAAACGTCTTTTTCATCATAGGTAGTTTTAGACAGGTTATATAGTTGAATATGAGTTTGAAAGTTATGGAATATCTGTTTATTTTCATAATGCCTTAAACCTTAACATCCTTGCGCCTTTCGATTAAAGCAAATTTATAATAAAAAAAGAGAGAATTCTCATTCTCCCTTGTGATATCTGATGATTCGCTAATTACTGACTTTGGTTTTAGGCCTGATGATTAATCGCAGCGACTGATCGTAAGTAATATAGCTCCAAACCCAATTAATAAATACCATCACTTTGTTCTTAACGCCGAGAATAGACATCAGATGCACAAACATCCAGACGTACCAGGCAAATGCCCCCTGGAACTTCCAGAAAGGTAAATCTACCACCGCCAGGTTTCTGCCCACTGTTGCCATTGAACCCAGGTCTTTATAACTGAATGGTTTCAAATCTTCGCCTTTCATCAGGTTAAGGATATTCTTTGCCAGTAGTTTACCTTGTTGAATAGCCGGTTGCGCTACCTGTGGGTGCCCGTTCGGAAATTTCTCATCTCCGCTCATTAAAGCAATATCGCCCACCGCAAAAATATTCTGATAGCCGTCTACCTGGTTAAACTGATTAACTTTCATTCTCCCGCCTCTTCCATACACTTCCGGAGCAAAACCTTCAATAGTATTGCCTTTTACACCCGCAGCCCAAACCACATTATGGGTTCTGATTTTCTCATTGTTACTCGTGTAAGCAAATTGCCCGTCAAAATCTACAATTCTTTCACCAGCCCTTACAATTACACCTAACCGCTCAAGATATTCTTTTCCTTTAACCGAGGCCTCGTCAGACATCACTTCTAATACATGAGGCGAAGACTCAAACAGATAGATTTTCATCATGTTGAAATCAAGCTCGGGATAATCTTTTGGCAAAATCATTTTTTTCATTTCTGCCAATGTCCCGGATACCTCCACACCTGTCGGGCCGCCACCTACCACCACCATGTTCATCAGGCCTTCACGGGTTTCGGCGTCTTCGGCGGTTAAGGCATCTTCAAAATTCTGCAATACCCGGTTTCTTAAGTAGATTGCCTCCGACACCGATTTCATGGGTATGGCATTGTTTATCATGTTTTGCATACCAAAAAAATTGGTACCTGCACCCATTGCCAAAACCAGGTAATCGTAATGCACATCGCCCAGTTCTGTTTCTATTTTCTGTTCTGACGGCACTACTCTTGTTACGCTTGTAATACGGATATGAATGTTTTTTTTCTTCTGGAATATTTTCCGGAGCGGAAAAGATATAGAGCTGGGCTCTAACCCTGCCATAGCCACCTGGTAAAAGAGTGGTTGAAACTGGTGGTAATTATTTTTGTCAATTAATACGATTTGAACATCGTTTTTTTCGAGTTTCTGTGCCAATGCCAGGCCTCCAAAACCAGCGCCTACAATTACGATGCGTTTCTGAGAAGTATCCGGAATATTAGGTTCCATAGTATATCAATAGCCGAAGCCGTTTTGTATTTTTCTAATAACAGAACGCCCGGAAAGCCGTTTTTGTTCAGCAATATTTAGAATTATTCGGGCATCTTAAAAAAAACAAAACCCGTTCAGGCTAGTTTCTGAACGGGTTCGCTAATCGTTAAAACAACATTTCATTTGGTGGTTTTATACCTTTCAGACGGATGTAAATGGTGGTTTGTCCGCGATGATGAGTCTGGTGCTCAAACGCCTTGGCAAATACCAGTTCTTTGCTCATTTCACCTCTGTTGCCAAAGGTTACCATTTCTTTCAGCTGTGCGTCTGTCATACCTTTAAGGGCATTGATAACAAAGTCGTAGCTGTCTAAAACCATTTTGGTAGTAGCCGCTTTCGATTTATCTTCTGCTTTTTCGCAGGCGCCTCTTTCTACCGGGCTTTTTACGCCACTGGCCAAAGAGCCAAAACTATAGTTGGCGTCGGCCAGGTGCAACAATTGCTGTGCAAAAGAACGGATATCCGGAGAAGCCTTAAAGTCGTATCCGTCTTCCGGCATGGTTTCCAGATATACTTTGGTATAGGCTTTGGCCCGCTCCCATTCTTTCAGCATCTGGTCTTTATCAAGTGCAAAGGCACTACTGAAACTAAAGACAAGCATTGCCAGTAGAGATACTAGTAAAGATGTTTTTTTCATTGTTATAGATGTTTGTAATAGATTTATAATTCTAAAAGTAAATGTAATAAAAAAGAGACTTTCCGGTATTCAGAAAGTCTCTTTTAAAATTTATAGGTATCAGTTAGCTACAAATTCGCCACTGGCTCTTAGTTCAACTTCTTCGCTCACCACTGCTGACGGCATAGCGCCCACACCAAAGTCAGTACGGTTGATGGTACCTGCGGCTTTGAAACCTACTACTTTTTTACCCTGACGGTTAGTGGTTGTTCCAATTAAAGTCAGGTCAATAGTAACAGGCTTGGTTACACCTTTCATAGTAAGGTTACCACCCAATTGGTATTTTTTAGCCCCTACACTTTTAATAGATGTGCTTTTAAAGGTAATGGTCGGGTACTTTTCAGTATCAAACATATCAGCTTTTTGCAAGTGTGCATCTCTGTTATCCTGATTAGTATTAACGCTTTTGGCGTCAATTGTCAATTCAAATACTGCATCAGAAAAATCCTCTTTAGAAGAGGTAATGCTGGCATCAAAATTTCTGAAAGTGCCATCCACTTCAGACAACATTAAGTGTGTTACAGTAAAGTTCACTTTTGCGTGGGCTTTGTCTGCTACCCACTTTTGTGCAAATGAACCTATTGAAACAAATAGGCATAGTACCAAAACAACTGCTTTTTTCATTAGTCTTAAATGATTAAATTAATAATAGTGAATTGATTATAACAAATGTATATACATTTATTTTATCTGCAAGGGATTTTTACTGAATTAACATAACAATAAACAAGCCCTTGGCCAGACAAATATGTAATGCAATCTGTGACAGAAAAAAATGAGTAGACATAAACCAAAATTTTCTCGGCATTTTTCAATAATACGAAGATTATGGCTTTAAAGATATGTTTAAAAGCCTGCCACCAGAAATCTGACACATACCAACAATAGAGGAGCTTTTATTTTTAACAATTTAAAACGTTTGCATGACAATTTGAAACGTTTGCAAAAATAAATATTTTTATATTAAGTCTTTATATAATACTATTGCATCGGGCATTTGTAATGGCAACAATTATTCTGGTGCAGTCGCTTGTCTATACAAGGCAGATACATTAAATTTAGTGCCACTTGTCTATACAAGTTCTTATAAATATAATCTTATAAATTTTCTTAGCTGTAGTGTGGAGTATGAAAATCAGCAACCTTTTAGTTAAACCGCAACAAAACCCGGTATATCAGAATTTTACCGCAGAAGAAGCCGGCTGGAAACACCTCAACTTTGGTGCCCGCCTGATGCAGAAAGGTGAAACCTGGCAATTTGATACCACAGAACATGAAATGGCCATAGTTGTGCTTGGCGGTAATTTCAGGGTTGAATCTGACAAAGGCAACTGGGAAATATCCAACGGGCGCAAAGATGTTTTCAGTGGTATTGCTCATACGCTTTACTTATCCCGTCATACTAAATTCACACTTACTGCTACCAGCGAAACATTAGATATTGCTTATTCATGGGTAGCAAGTGAAAGAGATTTTCCGCCTTACCTGAAACAACCGCATGAAGCAGCCATTGAGCTTCGCGGAGGCGATAACGCCAATCGGCAGATAAACAGTCTTATCCAGCCCGGTTTTGCCTGCGATAAAATTGTTTGTGTTGAGGTGTACACCCCTTCAGGCAACTGGAGTTCTTTCCCTGCTCACAAGCATGACGAAAGGATTATTGATGCAGACGGCAAATTAATAGAGGCCGAACTGGAAGAAATTTATTTTTACAAGTTTCAGTCGCCACAGGCGTACGCTATTCAGCAGGTTTATACCTATGACCGCAGCCTTGATGAAATTGTAAGAGCAAAAAACAACGAAGCCGTTCTGGTTCCGAAGGGTTACCATCCGGTGGCTGCGTGTCATGGCTACCATGCCTATTACCTTAATTTTCTGGCAGGAAGCGACCAGGTTCTGACTGCTACCAACGACCCTGACCACGAGTGGATTTACGGCACCTGGAAAACACAGGATACCAGGCTACCACTTGTAACCGCCGACATGAACGTTTAACCAAACTCTACATGCAAGATACTATTAAAAAATATGATATTCTGACAATCGGGCGTTCGTCAATTGATTTATATTCTAACGATATTGGTTCTCCTTTTGTTGATATCACTTCATTTGGTGCATTTGTTGGCGGCTCGCCTTTAAATATTGCGGTAGGTTGCCAGAGGCTCGGCCTGAAAACCCGTTTTCTGACAGCCGTTGGTAATGACCAGGTTGGTAAATTTATTCTTCATTTTCTGGAAAAAGAAGGTATAGATACCTCCGTCATTCCAACTTTAACAGGCCCGCGAAGTTCGGCAGTTATTCTGGGTATTGAACCCCCGGACAGATTCCCGCTGGTTTATTACCGTGAAAATTGTGCCGATATCAACATTAATCTGGAGCATATACGGCAGGCCGATATTTCACAATATCGCTCGGTAATGTTTTCAGGTACCGCCTTTAGCAAAGACCCCAGCCGCACAGCCATGTTTTATGCTATTGAAGAGGCAAAAAAGAACAATGCCGTAACTGCACTGGATATTGACTTCAGAGCCGACCAGTGGTTTGACCCACTCGCCTTTGGCGTAACCATCAGAGCCGCACTGCCTTACATGGACTATGTATTGGGCACTGAAGAAGAGATACTGGCTGCGTTTATGACCGACCCAAAACAATTAGAAATTAAACATCAGCAGATTTCAGCGCCTGAAATCAGAGGTAATATAGACAACGCCATTCAGGAGATTCTGAACAAAGGGGTAAAAACCCTGATAGTAAAACGCGGAGCCGATGGCGCTTCTATTTTTGAACCTGGTAAAGAAGAAGTGAAAGTACCGGGTTTTCCTGTTGAGGTAATTAATGTGCTGGGGGCAGGAGATTCTTTTGCAGCCGGATTTATGTACGGCTACCTGCAAGGCTGGAGTTTGTACAAAGCAGTTCGTATGGCCAACGCCACAGGGGCCATAATGGTAACCAAACATGGGTGCGCCAACTTTATGGCAACACTTGAAGAAGCGATGGCTTTCGCCGACAGCAAAGGAGGTTTATAATAATCAGAAAAATTCTATTAAAACATAATGACAAAATTAAGGAACTATATAAACGGACAGTGGGTAAACAGCAGCTCAGATGCCACACTGAATGTAGTAAACCCTGCCAGCCAGGAGGTAATAGCGCTAGTACCGCAAGGTTCGGTGCAGGATGTGCAACAAGCTGCTGAAGCCGCAGCGAAGGCTTTTCCTGAATGGAGAAACGTTCCGGCGCATCGTCGCGTGCAATATTTGTTCAAGCTGAAAACCCTGCTTGAAGATAACATTGACGATATCTCAAGAACTATAGTATTAGAAAGTGGCAAGACTTTCGGCGAAGCCAAAGCAGAAATGCAGCGTGCTATTGAAAACGTTGAAAACGCCTGCGGCATACCAACTATGATGCAGGGCAGTTTCTCGGAAGATATAGCCAGAGGGGTAGACGAATTCATGATTCGCCAGCCGGTAGGGGTTTGTGCCTGTATTGCACCATTTAATTTTCCGGGTATGATTCCTTTCTGGTTTCTGCCTTACGCCATTGCCTGCGGTAATACCTATATCATTAAACCTTCTGAGAAAGTACCACTTACCATGACCAAAGTTGTAGAACTAATGGAAAAGCTGGACTTGCCGAACGGAGTGGTTAACCTTGTAAATGGCACAAAAGAAGTAGTAGATGGCCTGTTGCAGCATCCGGTTATCAGAGCCATCAGCTTTGTTGGCTCAAGTAATGTAGCGCGCTACGTGTATTCGCAAGGGGCCTTGTATGGCAAAAGAGTGCAGGCACAGGGCGGGGCAAAAAACCCGGTACTGGTACTGCCTGATGCCGATATTGAAATGACCACTCAGATTATTACCGACAGTGTATATGGTTGTGCAGGCCAACGCTGCCTGGCGGCGTCGACCATCATTACTGTCGGCGACCACAAAGATATTACAGAAAGCCTGGTTGAAGCCGCCAAAGCACGCACCACCGGTTTTGGACTGGATGATAAAAGCCTGATGGGGCCAGTTATAACCCCTGAAAGCAAAAACCGTATTGAACAGCTGATTCAGCAAAGTGTGCAGGATGGTGGCCGCCTGTTGGTAGACGGCAGCCATGCAAAAGTGGCCGGTTATGAAAACGGTAACTTTATTTTGCCTACCATTATTGAAGATATACCGCTGACCAGCCATGTGGCACAAACCGAAATTTTTGGCCCTGTTATGTCATTAATGCACATAAATGATGTAGACGAGGCTATCCGGTTTATTAATAGCGGCAACTACGGCAATGCGGCCTGTATCTTTACCAGTAGTGGCGCCAGTGCCAGAAAATTCAGACATGATGCAGATGCCGGAAACATTGGTATCAATATTGGCGTAGCGGCTCCAATGGCGCAGTTTCCGTTCTCAGGCTGGAAAGACAGTTTCTTCGGAGACCTGCACGGCCAAGGTATGCACTCGGTTGAGTTCTTTACCCAAACCAAGGTAGTAATTGAACGATGGCTGAAAGAATGGACACGTAAATTCTGATTTTATATTATAAAACTTTACTATTCATATACTTACCTATTAAAACTGAATGAAGAATACCTTAAAAATCGGCATCGTAGGTCTGGGTCGTATCGGGCAAATCCATTTAGCCAATATTGCCACCCGGGTAAAAAACGCAGAAGTAGTTGCTGCTGCCGATATAACCGAGAGTCTGTTAGATTTTGCCAGAAGACATGGCGTTGAGAATGTATCTACCAACCCTGAGTATGTATTGACCCATCCGGATGTAGAGGCCGTGGTTATCTGTACACCTACCCCTACCCATGTGCCTTACACCATACTGGCAGCACAACACGGCAAGCATATTTTTTGTGAAAAACCGCTTGACCTGAGCATTGAACAGATTCTGGTAGCAAAAGAGGCCGTTGAGTTGGCTAACGTTCAGTTAATGCTGGGCTTCAACAGACGATTTGATGCCAATTTTCTGAAAGTAAAAGAAATGGTGCACGAAGGTTTGGTGGGCGACCCTCACATTCTTAAAATAACCAGCCGTGACCCTAACCCGCCGCAAATTGAATATGTAAAGTCTTCGGGCGGACTTTTTCTTGATATGGCCATTCATGATTTTGACATGGCCCGTTATGTAATGAATAGCGAAGTGACCGAGGTTTACGCCAAAGCAAAGGTGCTGGTAGACCCACGCATTGGCGCAGAGGGTGATATCGACACGGCCATTACCACACTAACCTTTGCCAATGGGGCAATAGGTGTTATTGATAACAGCCGAAAAGCCGTTTATGGATACGACCAGCGTATTGAGGTTTTCGGCTCGGGCGGTATGACACAAACCAAGAATAACACACCAGATACCCACGAATACTACAACGACAAAGGTGGTCATTTATCGTTGCCGTTGAATTTCTTTCTTGAAAGATATGCCGAGGCCTATGTAAATGAAATAAATGTGTTTGTTTCTAGCGTTTTGGCAGGCGAAAACGTGCCGGTTAATGCACATGATGGCCTGATGGCCACCGCTATTGCCATGGCTGCCAAGCAATCTTATATGGAAGACAGACCCGTAAAAATAGAAGAGATACTAAGCGCCATTACGGCTTAATTCTGAAGAACACCAATCACCTGATTCACCCCTAAACCTTTACTATTATTCGAATGGAATCTCCCGGCTTGCATACGCTCGATTACGTGGTTTTCTTTTTTTACTTTGTGCTGATAAGTGGCTATGGCTACTGGGTGTATCGTAAAAAAAGCGCTGATAACAACACCGCAAACGGATACTTCCTGGCTGAAGGGTCGCTCACGTTCTGGGCCATTGGGGCATCGCTGATTGCGTCAAACATTTCTGCAGAACACTTTATAGGTATGTCGGGGTCTGGCTTTGCCATTGGCCTCGCCATTTCCTCTTATGAATGGATGTCGGCTGCTACCCTGCTGGTAGTGGCTGTTTTCTTTCTACCCGTGTATCTTAAAAACAAAATATTCACAATGCCGCAGTTTCTGCGCCAGAGATATAATCCACTGGTAGCCACTACCATGGCCATTTTCTGGTTGTTGCTGTATGTTTTTGTAAACCTTACCTCAATTCTTTATCTGGGTGCTTTGGCGTTGGAAGTAACCGCAGGGGTTAATTTTAATGTGTCAATCATTGCACTGGCAGTGTTCGCCATTGTTATTACTATTGGTGGCATGAAAGTAATTGGGTATACAGATGTTATTCAGGTAGTGGTGCTGGTGCTAGGTGGTTTAATTACTACTTACCTGGCTATGGATATGGTGGCCAAGCATTTCAACACACCCAATCTTTTAAGTGCGTTTGGTACCTTAAAAACTCAGGCAGACTCGCACTTTCACATGATTCTGCCCAAATCAAGCCCTTATTACAAAGATCTTCCGGGTTTAACTGTAATTATAGGTGCCATGTGGATTAACAACCTCAATTACTGGGGCTGTAACCAATACATTGTGCAGCGTACCTTAGGAGCCGACCTAAAAACGGCCCGTCAGGGTATTGTCTTTGCCGCCTTTCTGAAATTACTGATTCCGTTAATTGTAGTAATACCGGGTATTGCCGCATTTGTGCTGTACCAGAACGGCGTTTTTCAGAAAGAAATGCTCGATGCAGCAGGCGTAGTAAAACCAGACCACGCCTACCCTGTATTGTTGAACCTGCTACCTTCCGGCTTAAAAGGCATTGCCTTTGCGGCTCTTACCGCTGCCATTGTGGCTTCGCTGGCAGGTAAAGCCAATAGTATTTCAACCATTTTCTCTTTAGATATTTATAAGATTTATATCAAGCCCGATGCCACAGATAAACACCTGGTTCGGGTGGGCCGCATAGCAGTTTGGGTAGCCATGGGCATAGCCGTGCTGATTGCGCCCCAACTCAGGGTACTAGACCAGGCCTATCAGTTTGTGCAGGAGTATTCCAGCTTTATAACTCCGGGTGTTTTTGCCATTTTCTTTTTAGGTTTATTCTGGAAACGCACCACCGGTACAGCTGCATTGGTTGCTGCTTTGCTGACTATCCCTTTATCGCTGGCTTCTAAAATCTGGTTTGAAGAAATCCCGTTCCTTGACCGCATGGGAATCATATTTCTGATACTCGTAGCCATCATGGTTATTCTTAGCCTGATGTCTAAAAATAAAGACAACTCAAAAGGCATGGACGTAGGTATTCCTAAACCAGACTTTACAGTTGGCTTTATCATTTACAGTGTTATTATTTGCGGTGTTTTAACAGCTTTATACACGGCTTTCTGGTAAGATTGATTTATTTACAATAGGCGAACTGAAAGTTCGCCCCATAATTAAATATTATTACAATGCTTCTGACAACCAAAGAGATATTCAGGAAGAGCTATGGCAAATACGGGATTCCGGCCGTAAACGTGTTTTTTATGGAAGAAGTCCACGGCCTCTTTGCAGCTGCCGAAAAAGCCAATGCGCCTTTTATTGTGCAAACCACCCCTTTTGCCCGCGACTACGCGCACCCCAAAATGTTGCTGGCCATGATAGAGGCCGCAGCCAGAATATACCCTAAAGTAGTGTATGCCGTGCACGTAGACCACGGCGTGGAAGACCATATTTACGACGCCATTGACAGCGGAGGCTACACTTCTGTAATGATAGATGCCTCGCACGATGATTTTGATACCAACGTAGCCCGAACAAAGGCAGTAGTGGAAAGAGCCCACGCCAAAGGCATTAGCGTAGAAGCAGAGTTGGGTGTATTGGCAGGTATTGAAGATGACCTTATTGTTGAAGCCGGTAAATCTTCGTACACCAACCCTTACGATGTAGAAAGGTTTGTAAATGCTACCGACTGCGACTGCCTGGCCATTGCGGTTGGCACCAGCCACGGCGCCTATAAGTTTAAAGGCAAACAAGGCATTCAATTTCATATTCTGGAAGAAATACAAAGACGCCTGCCGGAGTTTCCGCTGGTATTGCACGGTGGTTCTTCTGTTAACCCTGATGAAATCCGTCGTATTAATAATGCTGGTGGCGCCCTGAAAGATGATGCACAGGGTGTATCAATGGCCGAAATTCAGAAAGCCATAACGTTGGGCGTTTGTAAAATTAACATTGCTACTGATACCCGTTTGCTATGGACAAGGGTAGTAAGAGAGTTTTTCAGAGACACCCCCGACCAGTTTGCTCCTACAACACCGGGTAAAGTGTTAATGGAAGAATACGTAAAATTCATGCTGAATAAATTTGACGATTTTGGCACCACAGGCAAAGGTGTAGATTTTGGAATTAGATAATTGTGCGATAAAAAATAATCACTCAATCACTAATTCACTCAATCACTAATTAATTACAGACATGGCAAATACTATTAAACTAACCGTTGCCCAGGCAACTATAAAATTCTTAAAGAATCAATACATAGAAAGAGACGGCGTTGAACAACCCTACTTCGGCGGCTGTTTCGGCATTTTCGGACATGGAAACGTAGCCGGATTAGGTCAGGCTTTGCACCAAAATCCTGATTTCAGGTATTATCAGTGTCGAAACGAGCAATCGATGGTGCATACCGCTGTGGCGTATGCAAAAGTCAAAAACCGCCTGGGCGCTATGGTTTGCACCAGTTCTATCGGGCCGGGCGCTACCAATATGCTTACGGGCGCAGCTTTAGCAACCATCAATCGTCTGCCGGTGCTTTTATTACCCGGCGATATCTTTGCAACCCGCGAACCAAATCCGGTTTTACAGCAATTAGAAAGCACCAGCACGCAGGATATTTCGGTTAATGATTGTTTTAAACCGGTTTCTAAATACTGGGACAGAATCAGCAGACCAGAGCAATTGATTTACTCATTACCTGAAGTAATGCGTGTGCTTACCTCTCAGGCAGAAATGGGCACGGTTACCCTTTCTATGCCGCAGGATATTCAGACGCACGCCTACGATTATCAGGAAGAACTGTTCAAAAAGCGGATATGGCACATTGCACGCCCAAGACCAGATAAAACCGCCTTGCAAAAAGCGGCAGAGCTGATTAAAAATGCCAAAGCCCCAGTGATAGTGGCTGGTGGTGGTGCTACTTACAGCGATGCCAATGCAGTTTTGCACCAGTTTGCTACCAAAACAGGCATACCCGTAGGCGAAACCTTTGCAGGCAAAGGGGCAGTGCGTTACGATGCTCCTTACGCATTAGGAGGTTTAGGCGCAACCGGCACCAAATATGCCATTGAGATAGCCAATGAAGCCGATGTTGTAATTGGTATAGGTACACGTTACAGCGACTTCACCACGGCTTCTAAATCTATTTTCCAGAACCCTGAGGTACATTTCATCAACATAAATATTTCTGATTTTGATGCTTTCAAGCATGCTGCCTTGCCTTTGGTAGGCGATGCCAAAGTAACATTGGAAGAACTGGCAGATTTACTCGGTGATTACGAAGTTGAGGCTACATATAGAGAGCGCATAGCCCAAATGAACAAGGCATGGGATGAAGAAGTAACCCAGATTTATGCCGAAGGTAACGGTACTGTGCCGCCAATTGATCAGGCAGTGGTAATAGGCACTCTGAATAGTTTTATGGAAGACCGCGACATCATGATTAATGCCTCTGGCTCTGCTCCAGGCGACTTACATAAACTATGGCGTGCCACAGACCCTAAAAACTTCCACCTGGAATACGGTTACTCAACTATGGGCTATGAAATTGCCGCTGGTTTGGGTGCCAAGATGGCCGATACCTCGCGTGAGATTTATGTACTGTGCGGCGATGGAGGTTATCTGATGAATAACCACGAGATTATCACTGCCATTCAGGAGGGGTATCGTTTCACAATTTTATTATTAAACAATAATGGGTTTGCCAGTATTGGTGGCTTGTCTGAAAGTATTGGTGGCGAGCGCTTCGGTACAAGATATGTTTATCGTGATGAGCACTCTGGCCAGTTGGCTGGTGATTTTCTTCCGGTTGACTTAGCCAAGAATGCAGAAAGCCTGGGTGCAGTTGTTATTAAAGCAACCGATAAGGCCTCTTTAGAAAAAGCGTTGGCAGATTCAAAAACGCAAGACAGGGTAACAGTTATATACATTGAAACCAGCCTTTACAGAACCGTGAAAGGTTATAACGCCTGGTGGGAAGTACCGATTGCAGAGGTGTCGGAGTCTGAAAGCGTTCAAAAGGCGTATGAGACCTACCAAACCAACAAAAAGACCCAGAAAATTTATCTATAAAACCATTAAACGTTGCAGCTCAACGTAATAATCTGTAAAGGCAATGAGTAACAGTAACATAAAATTAGGAGTAGCCCCCATTAACTGGACCAACGACGATTTGCCTGAGTTGGGCGCAGAAAATACATTTGAACAGTGTATCAGCGAAATGGCCCTTGCAGGCTTTGAGGGCTGCGAAGTCGGCAATAAATACCCGCGCGATACAGAAGTGCTTAAAAAAGCGCTGAATCTGCGTAATCTGCAGATTGCCAACCAGTGGTTCAGTTATGAACTCACCACCAGATCGTTACAGGAAAACGTGGTTGAGTTCAATAAACTGCTCGATTTTCTGGCAGCAATGGGTTGCACCATTGTAGGTGGTGGAGAAACAGGCAATAGCTGCCAGGGTAAAAATGTACCTGTTTTTGAAGGTAAAGGCATGCTCCATTCGGCAGCCGACTGGAAAAAATACGGCGAAAATATGAACGAGCTGGGCAAGATAGCATCAGACAGAGGCTTTAAGCTATCTTTTCATCATCACATGGGTACTATCATCCAGACAATTGATGAAACAGATAAATTTCTGGAAAATACCAATCCTGACTACGTGCATCTGAATTATGATTGCGGACACTTTTACTTTGCAGGTGAAGACCCGGTTACAGCACTGAAGAAGTATATTGGTCGTGTAGGCCATGTGCACCTGAAAGACATCCGCCCAAAAGTATTGCAGCAGGTACATGATGAAAAGTGGAGTTTTCTGACGGCTGTTAAAAACGGTGCGTTCACTGTGCCGGGAGATATTGAAGGATGTATTAATTTTCCGGCAATATTCTCTATCTTGCAAGAGAATAACTATAAAGGCTGGGCAATAGTAGAGGCTGAACAAGACCCTGCCAAGGCCAATCCTTTAGAGTATGCCCTGATTGCAAGAAATTACATAAAAAAGAACCTCGGTATATGAGTGGACAGTCTCAAATTACCATTAAAGATATTGCCAGAAAATTCAAATGTTCGCCCTCGACCGTGTCGAGGGCGCTGAATGACCACGACGCCATCAATATTGAAACGCGTAAAACCATTCAGGAATACGCAAAAAAAATGAATTATCAGCGGAATCAGGTTTCGCTAAGCCTTCTCAACAAAAAGACCTACTCCTTAGGTGTTATTATCCCCTCGCTTAAATATAGTAACCTTGAAGCCTCAGTTATTGAGGGGCTTCAGTCTGTATTACAACCGCTGGGGTATAGCATCAGTATTTTTATATCGCAGGAAAGCCATGAAATTGAAGCCCAGAATGTTGAGCAGTTGCTGGCAAGCCGGGTAGATGCCATTTTTCTGTCTGTGAGCCAGGAGACCTATAACCTGGGCTTTTACGGGCATTTCGACAAAATCATAAATGCCAACAAAAGTCTGATTTTTATAGACCGCGACTACGAGGGTTTTAAGTCGAGCCGTGTTGTGATTGACGATTACAAAGGCGCCTACATTGCAGTTGAGCACCTGATAAAAATGGGTTGTAAAAGAATTGCCCATCTGAAAGGCCCAAGTGGCACCTCGGTTTCAGAGAAAAGACTGGCCGGTTATCTTGACGCCTTAAAAAACCATAACATATCCATTGATGAAGACCTGATACAAACGGCAGGTTTTCTGTCAGACCGGGCCATTTTTCCAACAAAAACGCTATTAGACAACCCCAATCGGCCTGATGGCATCTTTGCCGTAAACGACCGTGCGGCTATTGGCGCCATCTCGGTAATCCGCTCTGTAGGGTTACAAATTCCCGGTGATATCGCAGTGGTTGGTTTTGACAACGACCCTTCATCTGCCTATATTACGCCTTCGCTCACCACTATTTCGCAGCCAAGTTTCGAAATTGGCAGAGAAGCCGCCCAACTTTTTCTGAACACACAAAACGTAGAAAAAGATGGGGAAGCAAAATTTGAAAAAATCATACTCCCCCCTGAATTACTTATCCGCGAATCTTCGCTCAAAACCCTGTAAGGCATTTCATTACAAGGTCTCTTTAAATAATCTCAGCGTTCGTTCCCAGGCAAGTTTCGCAGCTTCGGGGCTATACCGTGTAGGTGCGGTATCATTATTAAAGGCATGATTCGCCCCTTCATATACGTAAAGCTCATATTGGGTACCCGCTGCTTTCAGAGCAGTTTCGTAGGCAGGTATTCCGGCATTCACTCTTTCATCCAATCCACCATAATGCAACTGTAGTCTGGCTTTAATTTTAGGTACATCGGCGGCATCAGCCTGCCTGCCGTAATAGGCAACCGCGGCATTCAGCTTTGGGTCGTGCACAGCCAGTTGATTGGCTAATCCGCCACCCCAGCAAAAACCTACACAAGCAACTTTCCCGTTGCTTTCAGGTCTTGCACGCAGGTACTCCAGCCCTTTCAAAAAATTACTAATATTTTTCTGATTATCTAATTTTGCAAACAATGCCCGTGCCTCATCTTCGTTGGGCGGAGTACCCCCAAAAGGCGACAAAGCATCAATAGCCATTGCCAGGTAACCTGCTTTGGCTACACGCCGGGCCACATCTTTTATGTGCGGATTCAACCCTCTGTTTTCATGAATAACCACCACGGCACCTAGCTTACTATTGGTTGCTTTAGGTTTTGCCATATAACCCCTCATAGTGGCATCCTCGCCGGTGTAGGTAATATTTTCAATTATTAAATCTTCTTCATTTTCACTCACGGTGGCAGCGTGTGCATAGTTTACCTCCAGCAATGGCAATACGGCCAAAGCCGCGGCAGTGCTGCCAGTCAGTTTTGCCAGGCGCTTCATAAAAACCTCACGGCTAAGGGGCTTGTGGGTGTATTCATCAAACAAATTAATAATCTCCTGATTCATAAAAGTTTTGTTTAATTTTTGAATTGAATAAAGTCAACCTGAAGTAAAAACTGAATCACAATCGGATTCGGTACGTGTGGAAGAAAGTCAATAGCACTGTAATCAAAATTACAAAAAAGAAGCTTGTCGCAAAGCAACAAGCCTTTTTATTAACCTAATTTTATATTAAAAATCTTTATCCTGTTTTTAAGAAAAAGACACGGAAAATCTCATTAAAAAGTATCAGACTCAGTTGGCCCACGCCATCTGATTTCTTATAAAGACGCAAAAATACTTAAACAGGTTTCAACTGAATTAAGTTTTAATAACTATTTAATTTTTTTGAAAGTTGATTTACTCTTAACTCTGGGACAAAAAAAATAACATTAAGTGTATGTTCAAACACATATTATACCATTGGGCAGATTTGGTCGACAAGTGAGCAATTTTATCGAGTTTTTTTTACAGTAGGTCGTTTATTGTGGCTCAACTATATAAAAGGATGCGCTAAAGCAGGCAATTGCGTTTGATAATTAATGAATAAGCATTTATTTCGTTTAAATTTTAGCAAAATAACATGCCCTTTCAGTCTTTTGTACAACGTCATCGAATCCTGATAGTCCATCTGGCTTTTTGGTGTGCTTATTTCTCATTTTTCTTTTACCAGATCAGTTTTCAGGACGACGAACAAGGGAGTTATCTGCGCCTGCTGGCCGATGCCATAGCGCATGTGTCGGTTATTGCTGCAGCCAGCTATATGAATTACTTTTACTTTTTACCGCGGTTTCTGAAACATAAAAACTTCTGGCGTTATATCATTGAGTTTATTATACCGTTTGTATTTCTACATATTTTTCTGATTTACATTAAACGAGAAATTTATGCCGATAGCGGCGACATCCGCAGAATTGAAGTAGTCAATAGCTCAAAGTTTTTTGTAAAGAGTTTTATCAGCGCCATATTCATAGTTATTTTTGTTGGTATGCTTAAGTTTCTGGAAGACTGGTTTAAACTGGAAGGCCAGAAAAAAGAGGTAGAAAATGAAAAACTGGTTACCGAACTAAGGTTTTTAAAAGCACAGATCAACCCTCATTTCTTGTTCAACACGCTTAATAATCTTTATTCACTGGCTTTTTCAAATTCGCCTAATACAACTGAGGTTATAGCTAAATTATCAAAAATGATGCGGTATATGTTGTATGACTCCAACCATGCACAGGTGCCGCTCACCAAAGAAATAGAATATATAGAAAACTATATCAGCCTTGAAAAACTCAGGCT
Source organism: Emticicia sp. 21SJ11W-3 (assembly GCF_024138715.1). GTDB lineage: Bacteria > Bacteroidota > Bacteroidia > Cytophagales > Spirosomataceae > Emticicia > Emticicia fluvialis. The sequence continues at coordinate 1,849,172 of NZ_CP092074.1, read as the reverse complement.
AAACCAGCAGATACCTATTGATTTTATTGTTGAAGGCAACACAAGCCAGGTTATGATTGTACCTTTGGTATTGATTACTTTTCTTGAAAATGCTTTTAAACATGGCGTAAACGGCAACGACCCGAGCTCATGGGTAAAAGTATTATTACAAATTGAAGGGAATACCTGCATTTATACCGTTGAAAACAGCAGGCTGCATTCCATTAATACAATAAAGGAGAGTTCTGGCATTGGCCTGCAGAATCTGAGAAGGCGCCTTGAGTTGAGTTACCCGGGCAAACATAAGCTAAGTGTTGAAAATAAAAACAAAATGCATAGTATTCAGCTAAAGATTGATTTGTGATGACAATTAGGTGCATAATAGTAGAAGACGAACCCCTTGCCCGGCACTTGCTGGAGCAATATGTACAAAAAATTTCTTACCTGGAGCTTGTGCAGTCTTTTGCCAGCCCTCTGGAAGCGCTTGCTTTTTTGAGAGGTAATACCATTGATTTACTGATTTCTGATATTCAGATGCCGGAGCTGACCGGCATAAGCCTTTTGAAAGTACTACCGGTAAAACCGTTGATAATACTCACGACGGCGTATCCGGAGTATGCGCTGGAAGGTTATGAGCTTGATGTAATGGATTACCTGCTGAAACCCGTAACCTTTGAAAGATTTTTGCAGGCAATTGAAAAAGCCGAAAACCGCCTGCAAACCGCCAGACTTACCGTGCCGGACAATACACCCACTACCCGGCAGTTTATTTTTGTTAAAGACAGAACCAAACTGGTAAAAATAAAACTAAGCGAAATTGTGTATGTAGAAGGTCTTAAAGACTATATAATTATTTATACGAAAGACAAACGAATTGTACCGCTTCAAACGCTGAAATCGTTTGAGAGCCAATTACCTGCCGACCAGTTTATTCGTATTCATAATTCATATATTGTGTCTTTTGATGCCATTGAGGCCATAGAAAAAGAAAAAGTGCAGATTCTACCCGTTTTATACCAGACAGGCAGCCCTGCCCGTAGTTTTCTGCCTATTAGTGATACCTACCGAAAAGCCTTTAAGGAGTTTATAGAAAAAAAAGCAGGCTAAAGAATGGGCTGCATGCTGATAATCTGGCTTGAAGTATCTGCCGGTGTCAGTTTTTTTCTGTTAAGTAATGAGTCTTGTCTGGCGGCTTTTCTTTCCAGTGCCAGGTCAATTGTCGGGCCGAGCAAATTCACCAGATACTTTACGTTGTCGGTCTGTATAAAATCCGGATTCTTCTGCACTGCATCCCGGTTTTCCTGTTCGCTCCGGGCATCCCACACCGCTACTCTTACACCTGCCTCATGCGCTGCTTTCACGTCTTCGGCCGAAATCTGATTGGTAGAAACCGTAATACCATACAACCCCATTGATTTGGCAATAGCCAACCCTTCATTAAAATCGTCAGGATAAATAAACAGCTTGTAGCGGACTGCCTTCTGCTGTAGAATTCCAAGAAAGTTCTTATCGTTCGACTCAATACAAATTCTGCGCTGCAACCCATACTTTTCGGCAATGGCAATGATGGCATCAGCAAACCTGGCAAAATAGGCATCATCGGCTGTTGTTTCTCGGTACAACTTGCAGTCAAATGTAAATTTATAATTTTCTACGATTTCAATGTTACTAAAAATCTGGTCGAGCGACACCAGTGCATACCTCATATACGGCGTTTCATTATAGTATCCATTCCTGAGTTCTTCCCAGGTATGGGCATTAACAACCCCTTGCAGATTAGTCTTTACCGATAAGTCAAAATCATGAAAAGCCACCAATACTCCGTCGCTTGTCATTTGCACATCTATTTCAGAACCGTCACTCCCCAGATTTATACAGTTAATTATTGACTCAAAGGTATTCATTGGATAAGTAGACCCAATCCCCATTCCTCCGTGGCCTAAAACTGTAATCATGTCACGGTTCAGGTTGTCAATTTCAAAAATAACGTTGTCGTCCTTACATGAAACAAGGTTCAGCATGAACAGCATTGTGCAGATTTTCTTCATAACCTTAAGTTTGGGTGTCAGAAAGCATAACCAAAAGATACGCCATACCAGTTTTTGAAAAGTCTGTCTCTTGAAATTATCGGGTTATAGTTAACCCTGAAAACCAGGCCTCCGGCGTTTTTCTGGTAGCGGTATCCGACATTAAAATTAGAACTGACAGAATTCTCTCTCATCACTTTAAAATTCACAGGGCTGGCCTTAACAATACTTGTAATTGTCTGACCCAAACCTATCTCAAAGTGATGCACATAACCATAATAGGCATTAAAAGCCAAGGGGATGGTGATATCAGGATTCAGATTAGTTTCAAAATCTCTGAGGCGGTAAGTGCCGGCCCCAAGCCTTACACCCACATGCCATTGCTTTTTATTGAGAAGTAACCGCTCATAATTAATTGACCCATAGCCGCCCATGCCGAGGGCCTCTATATAAAAAGCATTCGATGCGCTTTTTCTGGTTGAGAACTGTGCCGTGGCAGATTTATAAAAAAAAAGCAAAAGACATAACGTTGTAAATTGTAGATATTTCATGCCTTATGATTCTAAGGTTGTACGGATTTTAAAAAACACAACAAGCGTAGCATCAAGATAGACGTACCAATTGCCTGCTGAGGTTGCACATACTACCAGCTTATAAAGGACAATTGTTATAAAATACGGTGGCTAAAGATTGCGTTTTACTAAAAACTCTTAATTTTGTATTCTTTAAAACCTTATTCTATGATGTCTAGCGCTTCAAAAACCATAAATTTCGCTCTCTTTCTGGTTGTTTTTTTATTGTTCTCTGCTTCTTATGCTGAAGCACAGTATTATCCGGGGTACGGACGAAACTCGGGATATGGTGGTGGATTTAGCAGATTCGGCAGTGATTTTGATAATCCCAAACCTAAGGCTCCGCTTGACCCTGACGAAGTGGCCAAAGAAGAAACCAAATGGATGGTAAAAAAGCTAAAATTAACAGAAGAGCAGGAAGTCCTGGTATCGTCACTGAATGAAGACTATGCTTATCAGAGAAAGGATATGTATGAGCGGATAAAAAAAGATTTTGGGCAAACCAAACCCACCCCGCAGCAAATAATAGATGCCAAAGCCAAAATGGCTGCACTTGACGAAAAACAGAACAAAGAGTTAGAGAAAATACTTACGCCCGAACAGTATAAGGCTTACATCGACAAAAAAGAAGATGTAAAGAAAAAATCGAGACAGTAAAGACAGCCATATAAAGTGTACGTAATGTGAGTAGATGTGCTTCAGCCTTGCCATAAAAAATAGCCAAATTATAAGGAATTGCATCATGATGATTGTTATTCCTGTATGGCTGCCAATGGCTGAATCTTTTGCACAAAGTACTCTTGAATTACCCGATTCGGTACTTGTTAAGCCAACCGAAGCCCCAAGAAAAAGTGTGGGATTTGCGCTTAACTGGGACGCCCGCAACTCAATTATCAAACAGCAGCGGGTAAATATATGGGGTGTTAATTCCGGAATTATATTCGGAAAAAAAAGAAATCAGGTTACAGTTGGTTATTACTGGCTCAATTTCAACTCTTATCTACGCCTGCTGGATTTTCGCCGAACAGCTTCCAGAAGAGTTAATCTCGACTACTACACCAAAACAGACCTGTACTTTTTCAGCCTGATGTACTGGAAAAACTTTATCGAAAACAAGCGGTGGAGAGTAAGTATGCCGGTTGAAGTTGGCATAGGCGCTACCAAAAATCAAGGTACCAATTTGTTTACGGAGATACAGATATGGAACCGGAAAGATTTTTTCATGCCGGTTCAGACGGGTTTATATGCCAAATGGAAAGCCACACGTTGGGTGGGTATATCAGTTCAGGCCGGGTACCGGTATGCGCTTGTTTCAAGAAACATACAAAACAACTATAACGGGCTGTACTATAGCCTGGGGCTTGGCTTTCAGCCCGATTTATTCTCAGATATTTATCAGTGGATTTTTGTTAAAAAAACTACAAAAGCAGAATAGCCCCTGCGGTTTTCACAACCAATAGTATAAAGTAATTGAGCATAAAAAAGAAAATTTTATTATTGACGGCATATTAGTATATTTGTCTATACAAGTTATACTATTTGTATAGACAAGTAGCCAAAAATGGCTGAAATTGCTTAAAACTGGCCTACTTGCAGCTAAGAAAAGAATATTTAACAGGTCCTTTAAATTTTTCGTAGACAAAATATGGTGATTTGTCTTATTATTCGACAAAATATTATTTTTGTACAGTAATTATTTTTGAATAAATTTGAAAAATTAATCGGACTTAAGGGCCTGCCAAACGAAGCAAGTACAAGAAAATTATAAAAATTCTTGTTTTTTTACCAGACTTTTTTTTACATTTGTGCTGTAAAAAATAAATAATTAAAAAAATACTTGGCTAGTTATTATTTTCGTTTTTATATTTGAATCTGAAATATGTGGTAGAAAACTGATTAAGTGGTAGCGTTTCAGAATCTTTTCATTGATACCAAAACCCGAAAGGGTAGTAATAAAAATATTAAAGATAAAAGTTGTGTGGATTTAGTAGCGGGAAAGGCTGGAGTCATTTACTCCAGTCCTTTTTTTTTGCCCATACCCCCCATTTTAATCGCTTTTTAACCCGCTCTTAATATCAATTTTAATGCCTGACCATAATTTTGTATCAGAAATTAAATACGTAATATAGTTTTTTCATAAAAGTTGTGTGGATTCAATAGGACAAAGGCTGGGCAATTTGACCCAGCTTTTTTTTTGCCTGAAACAAGTTAACCAACTGCTTCGCCACGCCTTTTAATGGCTTTTTAATCTTGTATTAAAACTATATTCATGTGTTTCATTCAACTTTGCCAACGTAAATCAAAAAGCCTTTTTTGTTGCCCGGCATCAAAGAAGGTACAAATAAAATTTTAAGAGGTTTTATTTTATCTAATTAATTAACTAACTTAAAATTTAATACGATTATGCCAAACGATATGAGAGTTTTAGTAGTTGAAGACGAGCCCAAATTAGCCGAATTTGTAAAAAAAGGCCTTGAAGAAAATGCCTGCAATGTAGATATTGCCTATGATGGCCAGATAGGAAGAAATATGGCGCTTAGTAACCCGTATGATGTACTGGTTCTTGACGTAAACCTACCCAAAATAAACGGCTTTGACCTGGCCCAGCAATTGCGTCAGGAGCAGCTATCGACCCCTATTCTGATGCTTACTGCCATGGGCAGCATTAATGATAAGCTGGTTGGTTTCGGAGCAGGCGCCGACGATTACCTGGTAAAACCATTTGAGTTCAGAGAGTTACTGGTCAGGCTCAGGGCTTTGCAGCGGAGGTCCAGCGATATGATGCCTCAACAGAATATCCTTAAAGTGGCCGACCTGGAGCTGGACCTGAACGAAAAAGTGGCTCGCAGAAATAACCATACCATTGACCTGACAGCCCGCGAATTTGCCCTGCTTGAGTATCTCATCAGAAACAGAGGAAGGGTGGTGTCAAGAGTAGACATTGCTGAAAAAGTATGGGATATTCATTTTGATACAGGCACCAATACAATTGATGTGTATATCAATTTCCTCAGAAAAAAAATAGATAAAGATTATCCGGTAAAATTAATCCACACCGTAGTTGGTATGGGGTACATCCTGAAAGAAGATTAACAGCCAGTAATGAAAATTGTAGACAGACAGCCCCTTCGTGCTTCATTAATTGTGTCAATATTGTTTGGTGCGTTCTCTATCGTCATCTATAATTTTTATGCTGATTTCCGCCAGAAAGAGTTTTTGAAAATTCTGAAACAAAATGCTATCTCCCGCGAGCGATTACTTGCTGACAGTTCTTCACTTACCCCGCAGATTCTGGAAAGAATTGAAATAAACTCTGAGTTCAGGATGACCGAAGAGGCCAATGGCATCTATACACTCAGTGGAAAAACCATTTATGCCTCCCCTACCGAGCAACCCATAAGCCCCGACCTCTTACGAAAGGTACTGAAGAAAAAAGAAGTCTCTATCGATAGCCTCGATAAAGACCGGATTCTTTTCATTTATGAAATTCCGGAAACAAGCCAGAAGGTCATACTTTCTGCATCTGCAATTGACGACTTCGGCTATGCCAAACAGGAAAGACTCAGAGACCTGCTGATTGTAGGTACCATAGTTGCCATTATTGTAATTGTGCTGATGATGCGTTTTTTTGTGAAGCGAGACGTAAAACCAATTGGCCGGATTGCCGACCGCATGGAATTGATTACGGCACACGACTCTAACCAAAGGCTACCAGAGGCCAATCTGAATGATGAGGTAGGCCAGATGGCGCGCACTTTCAATGATTTGCTCGACAGGCTCGAATTTGCCTACACCCAGCAACGAAACTTTGTGTCTTATGTAACGCATGAGCTTCGCACACCGCTTACCATTATGCAGGGCCAGGCCGAGGTGGCATTAATGAAAGAACGAACCAACAATGAGTACCGCCAGGTGCTTGACTCTGCAAAAGCAGAGGTACAGGATATGATAAAACTGGTGAATGAATTGCTGGAACTGGTAAGGGTCAATGCAGATGCGCATCTGGTTGATTTGCGCGAAGTACGGGTTGATGACCTGCTATGGCAGGCGAGAGGCCAGTTGATACAGAAAAAACCACATTACGATATTAATATAGATTTTGAAGAAGTGCCGGAGTCGGAAGATATAACCGTAATGGGTAATGCTGCACTATTGAAAATGGCATTTATGAATATTATGGAAAATGCCTGCAAATATAGCCTTGACCCATCGTGCCAGACCCTCATACATACCCGACGGAAAGAAGTGGAGGTACGTTTTATTGACCAGGGCACTGGCATTTCAGAAGAAGATCTGGAGCATATCTTTAAGCCATTTTATCGCTCTGTTAATACACATGATGTTTCCGGGCACGGCATTGGCCTGCCACTTACGAAGAGAATTATCGAAATTCATCGCGGAAAGATATCTATTGAATCAGAAGTTGGGCATGGTTCAACAATTATCATTATCTTGCCAACAATTGAATAGCAATACACAATAAATGAAACTTCTGATACTGGCAGGGGGCATGTCGTCCCGAATGAAAAAGGCATTAGCTGAAGACACTTCTCTGGATAGCAAGCTCATTGAACAAGCCAATACCTTACCCAAATGCATGATCGGCCTGGGTAAAAATGGCCGTCCCTTTCTTGACTACGTTCTATATAATGCCGCCAGAGCGGGTATAAAAGATGTAATTCTGCTACTTAACCCAAAAGATACCGTCACACAACCGCATTACGAAACATTAGTTGGGTCAGGCAATAACTGGGGGCTAAATATCAGATTTGCACGTCAGCACATACCTGAAGGCAGAGAAAAACCCCTGGGTACAACCGATGCAATAGAGCAGGCACTGGCACAGCACCCCGACTGGGCAGATAGCCGTTTCATTGCCTGTAACGGAGATAACCTGTATCCGGTTTCGGCCTTTCAGATGCTGGCAGAAAGCGATTTCCCTAATGCCATGCTTGACTGGGACTCCACAGGGAACACAGTTGAAAGAACCCGCAATTGTGCCATTATCAAAAAAGATGAAGATGGTTTTCTGACTGATTTATTAGAGAAACCTAATGATGAAGAATGGGAAGAAATAGTAAGCACCATGCCTCGCATAGGCATCAGCTGGAATATCTTTGCATTTACAGCCAGAGATTTGCTGCCATTTATTCAAAAAACACCACTGCATCCGGTTCGTAACGAAAAGGAAATTCCGGTTACGGTAAGGCTGTGGGCGAATGAAGCGCCCAAAAGTATTTATACCATTCCGATTTCTGAAGTACTGCCCGACCTTACCAGTAAGAGCGACATTGCTGCAATTCAGGCAATTCTTGAGCGAGACTACAGCAATATTTAGTTTTCTTTTTCAACAACCAGATTTTTGGTTGGGTCAATCAAAAACCAGAGCATAGACGCCACAATCAGACAACCCGCTATTAAAAATAGCGGGTAATTAAAGTCAGATGTGTGCTGAACGATAATGCCAAAAATAATGGTAATGAAAAAGCCACCTAGCTGGCCGGCAAAATTCATGGCCCCTGCAACTGTGCCTGCGTATTGTTTACCGATGTCTACGCACACCGCAAATGCCACGGGCAGCGTAAGGTCTTTTAACAAAACACAAAGGGCTAACAAGTACCCGGCTGTTTCATTATCTTCCGTAAGGCCTGAGGCTAAAAAGCAAATACCTGAGCTGCCTAAACCCAGCACCCCTACTACTCTGCGCCCTATTTTTAAACCGTATTTTCTGCTTATTATATCACTGGCAAACCCCCCGGCCAGACACCCGATAGCCCCAAGGAAATAGGATAAAGAAACAAAGTTTTTAGCCTGCTCTTCGCTCATGTGCCTGCCTTCCTGAAAATAGGTTGACGACCAGTTAGTAAAGAAATAAGACGCATAAAAAAACAAGTGGCACATCAGCATCAGCCCCCAAACATTGGGGTTTTTGATAACTATCTTCCAATCAACTTTATGATGAGTGATAGTCTTTTTTCTGTCTGATTCAATTTCTTCAATTTCGTTAGCACTAATTCCAGGCATTTCAGACGGGGTATCCCGAAACCAGAAATACCAGACTATTGCCCATAGCCCGCCAACAGCCCCTAATATAAAAAATGCCATGCGCCATCCGGCCGCATGTACCAGCGGTATTACAATTAATGGTGTTAAGGCACCGCCCAGCCTTCCGGCTGCCCATATTACAGATTGAGCCCTGCCAACTTCTACAGAAGGAAACCACCTGGAAATAACAATAGAAGCATTCGGGAATGCCCCTGCCTCACCCACGCCGAATAAAAATCTAACCAACAGCAGATACAAAAAATGAAAGGCTGTACCGGTTAGCGCTGTAAAGCCAGACCACCACAAAACAACACGGGTTAACACCTTTCGTGGCCCGATCCTGTCGCCTAATATACCTGTCGGTAGTTCAAACAAGGCATAAGAAAGCGAGAAAGCGCCCAGCACATATCCGAAAGATTCGTTATCCAGCCCCAGGTCTGATTTTACATACTTACTCACCACATTCATACAAACCCTGTCGAGATAGGTAATGATAGAAAGTAAAAATAATGCCAGCAGAACCTTGTATCTGATTTTCATATTAACAGGGTGGTACAATTAAATTTAAGTATAGTAAATATAGAAAAAATAATGTTTACTGTCTATTTTTGAGTACTTATTCACCCCCTACTGAATTTATATGATAAAAACCGCTTTAGCAGCTAAGCTTGGGTTTCCAGGCTTATTTATTTGGCTATGTTTCATGGCCGGCACCGTTTCTGCCCAGCAAGATACCACCATTGTTATCAAAGTTTTAGGTGGCCTGCAGTTTGACCTGCCTCGTTTTTCTGTTCGCCCCAACACAAGGGTAACCATTACGCTTGATAATCATGACGACATGGCCCATAACCTTGTGGTTACCCAGCCAGACTCACGCCTGAAAGTGGTAGACCTGGCTCTGAAACTGGCCGATAAGGGAGCCAAAATGGATTATGTACCCACTACGCCACTGGTTATTGCCAATACCAGAATACTTGAACCCGGCAAAATGGAAAGTATCACTTTTATGGTTGGTAAAGAAGGCGTGTACCCTTATGTTTGTACATACCCCGGGCATGGATATATAATGTACGGGGCCATGTATGTTACAACAAAACCACTGCCACCACTTGAAAAAGATTTGAATGTGCCAGAGGCGCAAAGATTAAAAACAGCCATGCCGGCTGGCCACGCAGGCCACCAGATGGCGGCAGTACCGTCGCCGCACCCCTACCCGCTCAGGTATCCTATGTATTATCGTACTTTTATGCCAGACTGCAGCCCCGCTGCCATAGCTGTTGCCCTGAGTGAAACCGAATCTTATTGTTTTGATGCCGGAAAATGCTATCTGCGATACGCATGGTCTGGAGGATTTGTCGACAATACCGACCATTGGAAAGGTAATGGCAGTAAACTGACCAAAATAGTAGGAGAAGTTTACTGGCGAGACAAAACTGGTTTTCCCTTACGTATTAATACCCCTGATGCCCTGCCACAGGTAGATTTTCAAGGATATTCGTTCTCGAATAGAATACCTACTTTCAGATACCTCATTAATGATATTGAAGTAAAAGAAACACTGAAATTGCTACCGGATAATGAAGGTTTAAGCAGAACCCTTGCTTTCAGAAATAACACGAAGCCCGTTTTCTTTGTAGTTAAAACAGATGACGGCATTACTTACCGGAGTTCGGCTGGTGAATTTAAAGATGGAATTTTGAAAATTCCGGCAGGTACACAACGCGTAACCATAACCATGAAGAAGTAAAATGAAAATTGTAAAACATATAGCAGCCCTGCTTGCCTTGCTGCTTTATTCGGGCGCTTCTGAGGGACAAACCAATGCTCCTAAAGACTCGGCAGCCAATTATTATACCGTTGAAAATATACCGCTTCCGGAAGGGCTCATTGCCGAAACCGGCGCTATCGGCTTTATGCCAGATGGCCGTTTTATTGCTGGTTTTCACCGCGGAGAAATCATGACCTACAACCCTAAGACCCAAAAATGGAAGTTGTTTGCTGAAGGCCTGCACGACCCATTGGGGATTCTGGTTGTAAAGAACCATGAGATTCTGATTATGCAACGCCCGGAGTTAACCAGAATAAAAGACACAAATGGCGATGGTGTAGCCGATGAATACCAAACGGTAACAGACGACTTCGGGATGTCTGGTAATTACCATGAATTTGCCTTTGGCCCCGTTGCAGACAAACAGGGCAATTTATACATTGCGCTTAATCTTGCCTCAAATGGTGCGGGTATCCGCCCTGAAATAAGAGGAAAATACGACTCGCTGTCAAGGCCAGGCCGTATGTATTCCTGCGTACCTTACCGGGGCTGGATCATGAAGCTTACCAAAGACGGCAAGCTGCATCCGTATGCTGTGGGTTTCCGCTCGCCCAATACCTTGGGCTTTGATGCCCAGGGCAGGCTGTTTGTAACCGATAACCAGGGAGACTGGCTAGGCACCAGCAAGTTGTTTCATGTAGAAGAAGGTAAATTCTATGGGCATCCGGCAGGATTAATCTGGAAAGAAGATTTTCCCAGGGTAGTGCCTATTAAACTGCCGGTGGCTCAGCTTGACAGCATGCGTACCAAAGAATCAATCCAGTTTCCGCATGGCTATTTTGCCAACTCTCCTACTCAGCCTGTTTGGGACAATACCAAGGGGAAATTCGGACCTTTTGCCGGGCAAATGATGGTAGGTGATATGGACCACAAGTATGTAATGCGTACTTTGCTGGAAGAAGTAGGCGGAGATTTACAAGGCGCCTGCATACCTATGAACTTCGGCTCAAAAATGCGCATTGGCAACAACCGGTTGGTGTTTGCACCTGACGGTAGCCTTTGGGTAGGCCAGAACGACCACGGCTGGGCTGGTTCAAGAGGCATTCAGCGTATCAGTTGGAAAGGCAAAACCCATTTGGATGTAATGTCTATGCACCTTACCAAAACCGGATTTGATTTAACATTCACGCTTCCTTTGAATGAAGAGGCAGCGCGCAACATAGCTAACTACAAATTCAGACGCTTCTATTACGAATACCACCAGGCTTATGGCTCTAAGCAGTTTGATGTGCAGGAAGTTCCGGTAAAATCAATTACACTTTCGCCAGACCGCAAAAAGGTATCAATTGAGCTGACAGAATTAAAACCCGGATATGTATATGAATTGAGAACCGGAGATATAAAAACTGATGATGACCGATACTTGTTCAACAATCTGATTTGTTATACTTTAAACAAACTGCTGTAAAACCAGTTGTAGGATTATGAATTAGGAGATAACGCAGGCTAATTACTGACCATTATCATATTCACTAAAAGCTTTATGCCTGAATTTTGCACCCGTAAAAGTTCATAATCCTACAATGGCAACCATTATATCAGCAGACGATGCCCTGAAAGTTATCCAATCGGGCGACAAAATATATGTTCATAGTGTAGCAGCTGCGCCGCAGCATTTGCTGCAACAACTAGTTAAGCGTTCGGGTGATTTACAGAATGTTGAGCTGTATCATTTGCATACAGAAGGCGATGCACCTTATACCCGGCCGGAATACGAAGGTATTTTTCATACCAATGCGTTTTTTATAGGTAAAAATATAAGAAAAGCCATAGCCGAAGGGCGTGGTAGCTACATTCCGGTATTTTTGTCAGAAATCCCCCGCCTTTTCCGGCAGAATATCATCAAGCTCAATGTAGCCCTTATATCGGTATCATTGCCTGACAAAAACGGATTTTGTTCGCTTGGTACCTCATTAGATGCAACACTGGCTGCATTGGAATCGGCAGATGTAGTAATTGCGCAGGCCAATAAATTTGTACCCCGAACCTGGGGAAACGGGCAGATTCACCTGAGTAAAATTAAATACCTTGTTCCTTTTGATGAGCCGCTACCTACAGTAACCTGGAGCGAACCTACAGAAATTGAAAAACAAATCGGCAATAATGTTGCTTCACTAGTAGAAGACGGCGCCACGCTGCAAATGGGCATTGGCAACATTCCGAATGCAGTACTGGCGGCCTTGGGTAACCATAAAGACTTAGGTATTCACACCGAAATGTTTTCAGATGGCCTGATACCCCTTATTGAAAAAGGCGTGGTTACGGGCAGGTTTAAGAAAAAACACCCGGGCAAAGTAGTTACTACTTTTCTTTACGGGTCAGAACACCTCTATAAATTTGTTGACGATAATCCGTTGATAAGTATGCTACCCGTTGATTATGTAAATGATACTTCTATCATTCGTCAGAATCCGAAAGTAACGGCCATCAACAGCGCTATAGAAATTGACATTACAGGTCAGATTTGTGCCGATAGTATCGGTTATCAGATGTATTCTGGCGTTGGCGGGCAAATGGATTTTATCAGAGGAGCCGCCTTGTCTGAAGGCGGAAAACCAATTATTGCGTTGCAGTCCGCAACCAAAAACGGCGAAACAAAAATTGTAACTCACCTGAAAGAAGGAGCGGGCGTAGTAACTACACGCGGGCATGTGCATTATGTAGTAACAGAATATGGCATAGCCTATATTTATGGTAAAAATCTGGTTGAACGTGCCAAAGAACTGATAAAGGTGGCACACCCCGACCACCGTGAACAACTGGAAAGAGAAGCCTTCGAGCGATTCAAACACCAGGCAGCGCAAGGTACTTACACGTATATGTAATTGATTTTGGTTTCATTTATGTTAATTTTAGGTTTTAAATTTCGCATAAATGAAACCATTTTTCTTTCTACACATTCTGGTTATCAGTTTTTCCTCATTCTCGCAGGAAACATTCAAATTAGTTAATCCCTCTTCTGTTGCTACCCCCCGGGGTTATTCACAAGTTGCCAAAATAGACCTGGGCAATGCTACCATGCTGCTGATCAGTGGGCAGGTTCCTTTAGATAAGCAGGGGAATCTTGTAGGCAAAGACGACTTTGCCAGACAAACAGAGCAGACCTTCCAAAACATAAAGAATATAATTGAAGAATCGGGCGGAAACATGAGTCATCTGGCCAAGTTGTCTTATTTTATAAGAGACGTAAGCAAAATTCAAACTGTCAGAGATATCCGTGATAAATTTATTAACGTTCAGAATCCTCCGGCCAGCACACTGGTGGAGGTAAGCCACTTGTATAGGGAAGATGTACTGATTGAAATTGAAGCCACAGCCATTATCCCAAAAAAATAAGTTCTTCCGATAGTATTTTTTTACTGTTTTAGAATATTAACATAAAACCCTGAACAAGCTTTAAAAACACCCTATCCTATGCCTAAGCAATTGGTAAGAAAATCGATTTTCGCTGCTGGTTTAATAGCAGTTTTAGCTTCTTGTATTAATAAAGGAGAAGGGATTTCGCTCATAAAAAACACCAGGTTTGAGGTTGGCGAAACCTATATTTATGATTACGGTGATGCCCGGTATGAAGTAAAAATACTGACTGACAGCACTTTAAACTGGCAATGTGTTTTTGGCGAAGAAAAAGGCAGACAGGAAACCGACAGATTTCATCAGAAAGAAATGGAAGGGAATAACCTGTTTGTTACCTGGGCCGAGGCCGATGGTATTGGTGTTAGCCAGATAATTGATTTTGATAAAAGCTTGGTGAAATCATACCTGCTGATTGATAAAAAAATAGAGTTGACAGAGGCTAAAATCAGTAAAAAGTAGGCTGCATGTGTGGCATTCTCTTCAATATTAAGCGGATGCCTTTTCATAATTCAACCTAAAAAACATGGCCCCGGAATATCCAAAGGGCCGTATTTTTTATATATAAAACTGTTTTTAATAAACAGATATAAATCTGGTTAGTTCTTCTTTTCTAATACCACCCAACGGTTAAGGGTATTGTGAGGCATTTCAATTACCACCTTAAAAAAACCTGAGTTATACTGGCTCACATCAATCAAGGCTTTTTCCGCGCTTACCGGCACTTTTTTAACTAACAGATAATTATCCGTTTTTCCGTTTTCAAAATAATTGGTAGTACTAAGCCATATTTTGGCTTGTCCTTTTTTGTCAATGGCTTTCCAGGTTAGGGCAATTTTGCCATCATTAAACGAAGCAGTAGGCTGCACCGCAGATACCTTACCTACAAGCGATACACCATCAATCTCAAATAAACGCTCGCGCGGAATTGTTATATTCAGAAAAGAGGCTATAGACGGCATAATATCAACAATACCGGGTTTGAACTGACTAAAATATGGATTCAGGTTTCTGGCATTCGTTACTACCCATGTGCTTCTTTCTCTGTCCGACTGCCCACCGTGCCCCTTTCCGGTTGCGGCATCACGACCGTGGTCAGTAGTTATGTAAATCACCCAGTCTTCCTTAAAATTTTTCTGTCTGTACTGAATAGCCTGCCATAAACGCCCTACCTGTTTATCCATTTGCTCAATGGCAGAATAAAACTGTGGGCTATCGCCAAATTTATGGCCCATGTCGTCGGTATACTCCAGATACACCCAGGTTAAATCGGCGGCATCGGTTCTGATAGATTGTGCAGCAGCATCTGTAATTTTTTCATCAATCAGGTTAATATGCTTGCTGTCTTTGGTATGTGGATAATTAATGGTGTCTAATTCCAGCCCGTCCAGATGGTAGTTGGTCATTATATTACCTGTTTGCGGCAGGTCTTCGCCTATTAGTTTGGTACGGTTATCTAACCATGTAGAAAACACAGCCGTTTTCTTTTTAGGGTACTGCTCTTTCAGAAAACGGAAGATAGTCCAGTAGTTATAATTGGGCGCTTTAATATCATTTCCCCACACATTATGTTTGTTTACCCAGGTACCTGTCAGCAGACTATTATAGCCAACAGCAGAAATGGTAGGTGTTTGCGAATAACTCTTTTTTTCACCTCCTACATAAGCCCTTGCATAGCCGCCTGCTTTCGCAATTGAGTCTAAATTAGGTTTGTTCAATTTCTCAATCACATCGGCCGGAATCCCATCTACAATTACAAATACGGCCTTTTTTGCAGTTTGCGCCAGACAGCAAACTGTGCTTAGATATATAAAACCAGCTATCAGAAGTTTTTTCATCCGAAAAAATAATTTGTTTTAAGAAGCGCAAAGATAATCAAAGAGTACTGCCGTTGGTTTGAGTAAATATAAAATATACATTAAATGTATGGTAGTACTACAATGGTTTAAAACGTATCAATCAGGTTTAAAGTACAACAAAACCAGGTCTGGTATCTGAAATGTGCTTTGGTTTAATTAACCTGCCACTCAGAAGGATTAGTGATAACACCCCAAATTGGGCAAAAAGGGCAATAAAACTTACTTTAATTTATGAAGTTAGGCCTCTTTTGCTATTTCGCCTGCCAATCAGGTTGAATCCCTGATTAAGCTATAAGTAGAAAACTATCTTTTAACGCGTTTGGTTTACGCCTGCATGGCATACAGCTGAATAGCATAAGCCGCCTAAGCGAGGCGGGCATCATTAGCAGAACAATTTTTATTGTATATTTGAGGACACACTCATTTAATAACCACAGGTGCCGCAAGAAACAATTCGATGGGCCTGGGTATTAAGCATTATACCATTATGAATAAAATATTATTAAGCACATTAACGGCTTTTATTATTGCTCTAGCGCTGGCATGCAGTAAAACTGAGAGTTCGGTTGACGAACAGGATGGTTTAAGCGCTTTTAGTCAGGATAGCCTGATTAAACATATTGTAAAACTCTCTTCTGACGAATTTCAGGGACGTCGCCCGTTTACCATTGGCGAAACCAGAACGGTAGAATACCTGACGCAGACGCTCAGAAACATGGGGGTTGAACCCGGAAACGGTAGTGAGTATTTTCAGAAGGTGCCTATGGTTGAAATAACCCCGACCTGCGACCCTGCCATGTTAGTAAACACTGGCAAAGGGAATTTCAGCCTTAAAAACATGGAAGACTATGTTATCTGGACAGAAAATACTGATTCTGTTGTTTCTGTTGAAAAAAGTGATGTGGTGTTTGCAGGTTTTGGCGTAGTTGCCCCGGAATATAACTGGAACGACTACCAAGGCCTTGATGTAAAAGGAAAGTTTGTGCTGGTAATGGTAAATGACCCCGGCTTTAGCACAGGAGACACCACCCTTTTTAAAGGAAAAGAAATGACTTATTATGGCCGCTGGACCTATAAGTTTGAAGAAGCTGCCAGACAAGGCGCCAAAGGCTGCCTGATTGTTCATAACGAAAAAGCGGCATCTTATCCGTTCAGCGTTGTTCAGAACTCATGGGGAAAGTCGCAGCAGCATTTAGACACACGCGGAAGCAAAGAATACCGTTGCCCTGTTGAAGGGTGGATAACCGAGGCCGCAGCAAAAAAACTATTGAACACCGTTAGCAATGGTGAAGCACTTCTGGTAAAAGCAAACCAAAAAGGCTTTAAGCCTGTGGCACTACCGGCTAAAGTTTCAACCTCAATGAAAGTAAAAGCTGTATTTAATGAGTCTAAAAACGTAATTGGTAAAATAACCGGTAGCAAGCGCCCGAACGAATACATTATTTACAGCGCTCACTGGGACCACTTCGGTATTGGCAAACCGGATGCCAAAGGAGATTCAATCTACAATGGTGCGCTTGATAACGCCAGCGGAACGGCCGCTGTACTGGAAATTGCCCGTGCTTTTAAAAGCCTTAAAAATAAACCTGAACGAAGCATTGTTTTCTTATTTGTTACCGGCGAAGAACAAGGCCTGCTGGGCTCAGCTTACTATGCACAACATCCGGTTTTTCCGGCTAATGAAACAGTGGGGAATCTGAATATTGATGTTATTAATAATTTTGGCCGAACCAAAGACATTTCAATTGCCGGCGAGGGCCAGTCGGAACTTGAAGACTACCTGAAAAAAGAAGTAGAAAGCAAAGGCAGATACATTGCGCCTGAAGCGCACCCGGAGGCAGGCCACTACTTCCGCTCAGACCACTTCAGCTTTGCGAAAGCAGGTATACCAGCCTTAACAACCGGAAGCGGCATTGACGAAGTTGCAAAAGGAAAAGAATACGGACAAAAGCAACAGGAATTATACACAGAAAAATTTTATCATCAGACTACCGACCAATACGATGCCGCAACCTGGAAACTGGAAGGCGGACTGGAGGACACCATCCTTTTGTTTCAGATAGGTAAAAGGCTGGCCTTTGAAACTACCTGGCCACAATGGAAAGAAGGCTCTGAATTTAAGGCATTGCGCAAGAAATAACATCGTTTAAATCATGAATCAATCATCAGAAACCAACCGGCCTGCGGCCATTACTTTTATTTGTACAGTTGCCTTTGTTTGGGCAACATTAACGGTGCCTCTTATATTTTACAGCACTACCAAAGCAGTTGGCCCCTGGTATCCTCCGTATCTGGCTTTTTCAGTGGCGGCCAGCTACCTGGGTACCGGTGGTATATGGCTATTACGAAAATGGGGTTTGTATGTATATGCAGGTTTTCATCTCATAAACCAGATTGTGCTCATTAGCGCAGGTATGTGGACTTTGTTTTCAATTCTGGTTCCGGCCATAGTTATTGGCGTTGCTTACACACATTTAAAACTAATGAAATAACTTTAGTAAAATTATTACAAACAAAAAGAGCCGGACGGGTACCCCCATCCGGCTCTTTTCAGTATATATCATTAACTTTGAATCTTATTTCTCAGGATTCAACAAGTCGTAGAACTGATCCAATTTAGGCATCAGAATGATTCTTGTACGACGGTTAGCCGCACGACCTTCAGAACTATCGTTGCTTGTTAAGGTATTGAATTCACCTCTACCGGCAGCGATTAATCTGTTCGGATCAATTTTGAAGTTATTTTGAAGCGAACGCACTACAGAAGTAGCTCTTTTCACACTCAGATCCCAGTTATCGTTGATACAGTCAGTATTGATAGAAACGTTATCTGTGTAACCTTCAATCATTACTTCAAGATCAGGACGAGATTTGATAATCTGTGCTATTTTACCAAGAACCTCATTTGCTCTGCTCGACAATTTGAAGCTTCCGCTAGAGAACAACATTTTGTCTGAGATATTAATCATGACAACAGTTTTGTCAACTTTTACGTCAATATCTTTATCTTCAATTCCTGAGCTAAGCACGCGGGTAAGGTTAACGGCCAAAGCAAGATTAATTGAGTCAGCTTTGGTTCTGGCAGCGTGCAACAAGTTGATGTACTTGTCTTTTTTCTCTAATTGAGCCAAAGTTTTATCAATATTATCATTAGCAGCTTTAGAAAGAACAGTAAGGTTACCTACCTGCTCCAATTGTTTGTCGCGTAGGCCTTTCAAATCTGTTACCTGATCTTTCAAATCTTTGATTTGTGCATCACGTTGTTTGATTTCAGATTGTGACGTGTTACCAAGATTAACTCTGTCTTGCTCAGATTTTGAAAGACGATCTTTATAATCCTGAACGGTGTCGCCACATTTTACTAAATCTGCCTGCGCTTTGTCGTATTGTTGTTGAAGACTAACAAATTTTTTCTTAGCCACGCACGATGACATAAAAATACCTGCTGCAATTAAAAATAGAAACTTAGAAGGGGTTTTCATACACTAATCTACTTTGTGTTTAGGGTGAAAAATTTCACAAATTTGGACAATTATGAATTAATAAAAAATTAAATCTGAACTCAGTTATTGATTTTTAACAATTAATACTACTACACAACAGAAAAGTACTATTTCACGAACGCCCCGAATTAAACTTTATTGATAATTTAATAAATTTTAATCTGAACTATAAGTTATGGCTAATTTCTGACTGCCCAAACACTTACTTACAATTGCTGAAAACTAAAGAAAGAGACGCGTTAAACAACCAGATAAAACAATCGCGCAATGTTAATTATGAAAAAAATCTATCAACTATCAAAGTCATGCCGAAATAAAAAATTGCATTAGCTAAGTGTTTGGCTGAAACTCTTCTCCTGAAAATTTATCCTGTGATTTTTGATATTGAAAAATTCTCTCTTGAAGATTTTAAAAAACAAGAGCCTGATAATTATCTCATTACCAGGCTCTTACAATTTCAATATCGCAGCGATTTGTGACCCTAAGGGGAATCGAACCCCTGTTTAATCCGTGAAAGGGACTTGTCCTAACCGCTAGACGATAGGGCCGGCTGGTTCCATTTATCGTCTGCGTTTGTAAATTGTGGTGCAAAAGTACGGCAATTTTTTTACAATGCAATAGTTGGGCAAAAAAAAAAGTAAAATATTTTCAATTTTTTTTTTCAGCCCCATTTTCAAAGCTAAAAACATTATATTTGGTGCATGTAAAAAACTACTCTGAACGTAAGACATGAAAAAAAGCTTTTTGTTTCTATTCCTCTTCATTAACACATTGTGGGTACAGGCCCAGAACACTAAAACACCCGACGAATTTCTTGGTTACAAACTCGGAACCAAATTCAGTTTCCACCACCGCATTGTAGATTATGCCAGACACGTAGCTGCACAGAATCCGACACAAGTAAAAATTTTCGATTACGGAACCACCTTTGAAGGCCGCCCGCTTATACTGGTAGCTATTGCCACTCCGGAGAATTTATCAAAGCTGGAAGACATCCGCACATCCAATCTTAAAAGTATTGGCCTTCTGGAAGGCAAACCAACCACCAAAGTGCCAGCTATTGCGTGGCTGAGCTACAACGTTCATGGCAATGAAGCCGTAAGCTCTGAGGCCGTAATGCAGGTTTTATACGAAATGCTTAATAAAAGCAACAGCGTTACCCAGAACATATTAAAAAATACAGTTGTACTGATTGACCCTTGTATAAACCCTGACGGCAGAGACCGCTATGCACAATGGTATAACCGGGTAACCAGCAAGGTATTTAATGCTACCCCGTTTGCAGCTGAACATAATGAACCCTGGCCCGGAGGGCGTTTTAATCATTACCTGTTTGACCCAAACCGTGACTGGGCCTGGCAAACACAGGAGATATCGACTCAGCGCCTGAAAATTTATAACCAGTGGATGCCGCATCTGCATGCCGACTTCCATGAAATGGGTGTCAGCAGCCCTTATTACTTTCCTCCATCAGCCAAACCTTATCACGAAGATCTGACAGCCTGGCAAAGAGAGTTTCAGCAAACCATAGGCGAATACAACAAAAAATATTTCGACAAAAACTACTGGCTGTATTTTTCAAAAGAAAATTATGACCTGCTTTACCCAAGCTACGGCGACACCTACCCTTCTTATAACGGCGCCATAGGTATGACCTACGAACAAGGCGGTGGTGGCAGAGCCGGCATTGCGATAGCTAAAGAAGACGGCGACACCCTAACACTATCTTACCGTATTGCTCATCATTTTTCTGCGAGCCTGGCGACTCTCGAAGCCATTTCATCAAGGTCTGATAAAACAGTAGATGAATTTGTAAAATTCTTTGAGCGCAACAAAAACAACCCTGTTGGCACTTATAAGTCGTTTGTAATGAAAAGCAAAGGCAGCGAGGCAAAGGTAAAAGCCTTAACAGGCCTGCTTGATAAACTGAATATTACTTACGGGTATGCAGGCAAAGAAACGTCTGCCACTGGTGTTAACTACCAGAATCTGAAAGAAGAGAGTTTTAAAGTAGAGGCGAACGATTTAATTGTGAGTACTTACCAGCCCAAAGGCACTTTTGTAAAGATTCTTTTTGAGCCTAAAACCATGCTGGAAGACTCACTAACTTACGACATCACTGCCTGGGGTATGCCTTATGCCTATGGTTTAAAGGCATTTGCCACGAAAGAAAAACTATCTGCGGGTAATTCTCAGCCTAATTACAGCATACCCGAATTAGCAGTTGGCGGAAAACCCTATGCCTATGTGGCAACGTATAATTCGTTTGAAGACGTGAAGTTTCTGACGCAGATATTATCAAAAGGCATTAAGGTTCGCTTTAATGAAAATGCTTTTGAAACCGGCGGGCGAAAATTTGATATTGGGTCTGTTATCATAACCAGAACCAATAACCTGCGCATGGGCGATGAGTTCGACAAAGCCGTGCAGTCGGCAGCTAAAGCATTTGGCATTAACTTATTGGCTACCAACTCCGGAATGGTTACTACGGGCAACGACTTTGGCTCAGGCTCTGTTAATATACTTAAAAACCCAAGAGTAGCTGTTATATCCGGTGATGGTATTTCGCCAACAGCTTTTGGCGAGGTGTGGCATTTCTTTGAACAACAAATCAATTATCCTATAACTGTAATTGAGGGTTCTACCTTCTCAAGAGTGCCATTAGACCAACTGGATGTTTTAATACTTGCAGATGGAAATTACGACAGAATTTTCGGTAATGGTGATGCACTTAAAAAGTGGATTCAGGGCGGTGGAAAAGTAATCGCATTGGAGTCGGCCACCAGTTATTTTGCTGATAAAGACGGGTTTGGTCTGAAACGCAAAAAAGATGGCGAAGCCAAAGATAAACCTGAACTGAAAACCTATGGCACCAGAGAACGCGAGAGTATATCTGAACAGGTGGTTGGCGCCATATATAAAGTTGATATCGATAAAACACACCCTTTGGGCTATGGCACCGATGGCAGTTATTATCTACTGGCCCGTGACCCCTACAATTTTGAGTATCTGAAAGAAGGATGGAACGTGGGTTATCTGAAAGACAACAACTATATAACCGGATTTGTAGGCCAGAAAGCCAAAGATAAAATGAAGAATACCCTTGTTCATGGGGTACAGGAATTAGGAAGAGGAAAAATTGTGTACATGGCAGACGACCCGATTTTCAGGGGTTTCTGGTATGGAGGAAAACTATTGTTTGCCAACGCTGTATTCGTAGTCTATTAACATAACCTGATTTTTGTTTAATCTCATGAATTCAACCCGACGAAACTTTTTAAAAACAGCAGCGCTTGGCAGTGCGGCGGCTTGCGCTCCTGCTCTGGTTCAGGCACAACCGGTAGTTAAACCAGCCGGAAAAATCAAGCTGAGCGTATCCAGCTATTCTTACTGGCACTTTAAAGGCGAGAAATTTCCGATTGAAAAAGTGATTGATGAAGCCGCAAAGCTGGGTCTTGAAGGCATTGATGTGTTGCATCGCCAGATGGCCGGTGAAGACAATTCGTATCTGCAAAAGCTAAAAAAACATGCGTTTGTGAATGGCATTGCCATGACCTGCCTGTCTATTCATCAGGGCTTTGTATCGCCCGACAAGGAGGTTTTAAAACAACATATAGACCATACCAATCATTGTATTGAACTGGCCTATAAAATGGGGATTCCGTGTATGCGCTTAAATACCGGTCGTTGGGGAACCATCAAATCATTTGATGAATTTATGGCCAAAAGAGGCATTGAACCTGCCATTGCCGGATACACCGAAGATGAGGCCTTTAAATGGTGCATCGACAGCATACAGCAATGCCTGAAAAAAGCCGAAGAATGTGGCGTGTTGCTTGCCCTTGAAAACCACTGGGGGCTTGGCTCAACGCCGGAAGGTATGTTGAGAATTAAAAATGCAATAGATTCTCCTTGGCTGAGCTTATTGATGGATACTGGTAATTTTTTGGAAAATCCTTACGATAAGCTCGAAAAAATTGCCCCGCAAACCAGCTTTGTGCAGGCTAAAACCTATTATGGTGGTGGTGTATGGTATAGCCTTGACCTTGACTATAAAAGAATAGCAGATATACTGAAAAAAGTAAATTATCAGGGTTATGTATCTATAGAATTTGAAGGCAATGAAAACCCGGAAACGGGCGTCAAAAAAAGCGTTGATCTGATGAGAAGCGTTTTTGCCTGACAAATTGTTTGGCATTCGTCCAAAGAGCGTTCGTAAACCGGTTTTACGGACGCTCTTTTTTTAACAGCTTTGGTTTACACCTGCAATGGTATCAATGGCCATGTCATTGTTCTCTTAACCATACTGAACCAAAAGCAAATGACCCGGCCAGGCCTATAAACACTATGAAACAGGCTGAATAATTATTATTGCTTCAGTGCGCATATAAGTACTTTATCGCCAAAAACACTCCCAATAAGCAGTTTATTATGCCAAACTGCACCCACACTTGAGCCTGAAAGTTGTGTTCCGTCATTTAAATAAATACTCTTTAAGGCCGGAGTGCCAGTTTTTAAAGAAACGCTGATAACTTCAGACGGTGATAATTTAGAGTGGTCTTTAGCATGAGCCAGAAAAGCCAGTAATTTGGGGTGACAGCCCACCCACAAGTCGCCCGATTCATCTATCTCAATATTGTCGGCTCCGTTAATGGCAATCTCACTGCTTTCTTTTATATTTCCTGTAAGAATATCCCGGTCAAATACTACTATTTTTCGGCCCGAAGTAGCCGCAACATATAACTTTTGCCCGTCGTTACTTACGTTTATGCCATTGGCATACAAAAAGCCATCAGCCATAATCTTTACCTTGCTGCCATCAAAGTAGCCCACATTGCCCATGGGTATCTGAAGTAAATCTTTTTTTGACCGCCATTCTGAAATTTCCTCATCGTGGTCGTTAGTAAAATAAAATTGCCTATCACCTACCGCCACCACATCATTCGGGCTGGCAAATAAATTACTGTTGATGGTCTCCAGATGTGTCAGCGTGCTGTCTTGAAAACTGAATATTTCAATACTTGTACGGTTTTTCTTATGATTAACCACAAAGAGTCGTTTTCCACCCTCCGGCGATTGAAACAAACTAATGCCATGCGGATGGAAATCTGTTAATGCTAATGGCGCTGTAAGGTTAACAGGTTTGGGAGCTTCCTGAGTACAATCAATCAAAAAAATGTTTCCATTAGGCGCATTTGCAATAAACCCGCCTGACGAAACAAAAGCCAGCCCGGTAGTTTTATCTATGGTTATATCTTCTGCGCCATTAAAACCTGGCACTTCTTTAACTGTTCCATTAAAATGTGGCTCAATTTTTGTAAAAATTCCTGCGTTCCATAAGGTTTTCAGTACAAATGCTGTGATTATGAGCACAATGGCAAAAATTATTATTATGAAGCGTTTCATAGAAATTGTAATTATCTTTAGGGTTGAAAACGTACAAATGAACAAAAAGAAATTGAAAAACGGGCTTCATTAACCAAATTTGATTTCATGCTCAAAAAATGGCGTTCGAACCCATAATTATTCCGTTTGGTGTAAATAATAAAACCCCTGAATGGGTGGCCTGATTTTTAATGTTTAAAATTGCTCTTAAATCTATTACTCATGAAAAAAACTCTTGTTTTCAGTTTAGGTTTGTCAGTTCTTTTGCTTTATGTTGCCTGCCAAAAAACCGGCCGAAATGAGGTAAATGCCGAAGGAACATTAAAATACGAAATAGATAAGTCGGCACCAGTGTGGGCAGATGAATTTAACTATTCAGGGTTGCCGGATACCGGCAAATGGAGTTACGACACGGGCGGTAATGGCTGGGGAAATGACGAAAAGCAATTTTATACCAAAGACGCAAAAAATGCGCGTGTTGAAAACGGGGTGCTAATTATTGAGGCCAGAAAAGAAAAATTTGAAAACAACAACTATACATCTGCGCGACTGGTAACTAAAAACAAAGCTGATTTTTTGTATGGGCGATTTGAAATAAAAGCCAAATTACCCAAAGGAAGAGGCGCCTGGCCTGCAGCCTGGATGCTGGCCACTGAGAAATCGTACGGCGCCAATTACTGGCCCGATAATGGTGAGATTGATATCATTGAACACGTTGGATACGACCAGAACCGGATACACGGGAATATCCATACCAAGGCTTTTAACCATACTATAAAAACCAATAAAGGTAATAATGTTGTGGTACCCGGGGTTTCAGACGATTTTCATGTTTATGCCTGCGAATGGACACCCGATAAAATAAGTATAGAGATAGACGGCAACAAGTATTTTACCTTTACCAGAGAAGCTAATTACGGCTGGGCGGAATGGCCGTTCGACAAGAAGTTTCATTTACTGTTGAACATAGCCGTAGGAGGCAGCTGGGGAGGCCAGCAAGGCATTGATGACAGTATTTTTCCGCAACGCATGGAGGTAGACTACGTACGAGTCTACCAGGCGTTAAAAAAATAAATGAGTTATAAGTGGATAGCGGGAAAGAGGCTGTAAGGCTATCAGCTGTGCTAAAATAAGAAAAGCAAGAATCAGATGACTCTTGCTTTTGCTCTCGTCAAACTGCTGTTGATTATTAAAATCATCGAGCCGTTGGCTCCTGCGAACGGGCCGGTGATTTTATGATAAAGCTCTGTTTATGCCTTGCAGGCGTTAATGGCTACTATCGTTATAAAAAACATTACAACAACAATTTCGTCAAAATACTCGTAAAAAAACTTCTTCATATACTACTTAAAATTAAAATTTATTATACGATGATTCCCGTTTCAGGTGAAAGGTTGGAACCTATGTATCAAATTTTTATTAAGCAGATTTACTAAATATGCAGAAGGTCGTCTTCATGGCTATAACACCTTCGTGTTCATAGTGCAAATATCGGAAAGACTATTTTGCAGGCCAATACCCATTTCAGGGTATTTTTTAACTCGCGCATCCGTACCAGTACGTATTGATTAAATTAATTTGCGTTCTACGGCATACTTTATGAGCCCCACTATGGTTTTGGTATTGGTTTTACGGTAAATATTCTTGCGGTGGGTTTCTACAGTTCTTTCAGAAATATACAATTGTTTGGCAATATCTGCATTAGAAAACTCTCTGGATATTAACTTCAGAATCTCAATTTCTCTATCTGACAAACGATAAATTTCTTCTTCGGGGTCATTTCTGTTGGCCAGGCTTCTGAGAATTTCATTAGACACCTCGCGGCTGAAATAAACATTACCCTTCGACACCTCATTGATTGCATCAATCAGTTCGTTCCTGCCGATTGTTTTAAGAATAAAGCCCGATATGCCCGCGTCCATAAGGTCATGAACAATAGAAACATCATAAGAAACCGACAATGCAAGGACTTTTAAATCAGGAAATGCTTTCTTAACCTTTTGAGTAAGCTCAATGCCTGTCATTTTAGGCATATAAAGGTCTGTGAGGAGGATATCAACAGGGTGATCAGAGAGATAAGTCAAGGCAAGTTTTCCATCGAGCAGTTTACCCACAACTTCAAAGTTATCTACACCCTGGAGCATAGCTTCTATGCCATCAATCAGAATCTGATGATCGTCAACTATTAAAATTTTGAGTTTGGCGGCTATCATTACAAACGAATCAAATGAGGGGAATTTCAACAATTACGCTGGTTCCTCTTCCGATTGCTGAATCAAAATTAACACTTCCATTCAAATATTCTACTCTTGTGGTCACATTTTTAATTCCAATACCTTCTTTCCCTACTCTCTGGTTATCAAAACCCTTGCCGTTATCTTCTATAATCAATACCAGTTCTTTTTCGTGTATTACCAGTTCTATGTTAACTTTTGTGGCCTCTGCATGACGAAAAATATTACTCAAAGCCTCTTGTACAACACGGTAGAGGGTGGTTTCAATTTTTTCGTTGAGTCTTTCTTTTAATCCTATTATCTGCAATTCAATTTGTAGTTCTCCGAGCGAATTTATTTTATTAACAAACTGCTTGAGGGCGGTAGACAAGCCAAGTTTTGTCAGAGCACCAGGCATCATGTTATGAGAAATCTCCCGTATCTCCTTGATGCTCTCTTCCAGCAAATCAAGCGAGCTTTGAATGTGTTCATTTTCTTCCTTTTTCTTTGCCATAAAGTTACCAAGAGCCATTCTGGCTGCGGCCAGCATCTGCCCTATGCCATCGTGCAGGTCGCGCGCAATTCTTACCCGCTCTCTCTCTTCTGCCTGCAATATGGCTTCAGTTCTCTGCTGCTGGGCTATGGTTTTTTCAAGAAAAAGCTGCTCGGCAGTATCTTGCATGGCCTTTAGCCGATAGGCCAGCAAAACCATCAGAAATACAATTTCAATAATATAAGCATAAGCAAAATAATCAATTTCAACCAGTCGGCTTCCTCTTACTATTTCATAATTACTTAAAGCAGAATAAAATATTATAAACGCAACGGGTAAATTAGCAATAAGAAAATAAATGGCCTCTTTTCTGTAATGGCCTATCCTGATACAATAAAATGAGCTGAGCATAACATAGGTGGTGGGTATCCAGAACACCAGCCCAAGCACCTTATTTACAACTTTAATGTAACGCTTAAACCACTCGCCATGTACCAGCAGGCTGTCGGCATATAAAAACATAATCATGCCTGTAAGGATGGTTATCAGACCAATATGCAGGTAGTTGATATATTTGTTTTTGAGGAGGTCCCAGCGAAGGTATTTTCTGATAAAAAAAAGCCCGGCTATAAGCAATAAAAGCGAGGCGACGTATCGGAGGCGGTTGCCCTGCACACCAAAGGAGCCATCTACATAATACCTTATGAAATACCCCTGCGAGGTAGCAACAAAAGCAAGCGCCATAAGTACATACAAGGCATAAAAAAAATAGAGCATGTCTTTAAAAGCAAAAAGAAGCAGAAAAGACATAAAAACCACAAACAGCAAAATGCCAATTACAAAGCCCCAAGTGTGGTAGTCTGTTGAATAATAGTAGTAGTCGAAAATGTTTCGCTCCCAGATATTTACCGGCGCCCAGATAGACCCTACCTCTGTCTGAAGTTTAAGATAACATACAACCTCCTGGTTTGCCTTTAAAACAACAGGAAAGAAAAAATTACGGTGTTTAATTACCCGTGCAAGCTGCGGAGTTTGCCAGGAAAGAAAGTGGTCTGACAATATAACGCCATTTTCGGTGGTGTAAAATCTGGCTTCGTCATAAAGAGGCGTAGGCAGGTCTATTATGAAGCTCTGGTCAATACCTGTAGAGTTTTTTAGCCTGAACTTAAACCAGAAGGGGTTACCTCTTGCCCAGAAAGTAGGCGCATTGCCTTTGGTTTGTTTAAAATGATAGGCTTCGGGTCTGGTTAGTAATTCTTTAAGTGTGAGCTGCCGGCTTTTATCCTGATAATAACTCAAACCGGGAGGCATATTTTTCATTTGCCAGTTACCGTCGTAGTTCAAAAGAATAACCCCTGTTGAGTCTTTGCCATTAACACCCAGAGAGGCAAGGCTCAAAAATAACAGAAATAAAATCCTGCCGAATATTCTTAAGCTTCCGGGTTTTATGTAAATGGCTGGCCGTATCATGTACTAATAAAAAAATATATAAGACACAACAATGGCAGTAACTACACCTGCAAAGTCGGCCAGCAAACCGGCTATCAATGTATAACGGGTATGCTTAATGCCTACCGAGCCAAAGTAAAGCGCTAAAATATAGAGGATGGTGTCTGAACAAGCCTGAAAAACACAAGACAAACGCCCGACGAAAGAGTCAGCCCCGTGGGTTTTCATGGCGTCTATCATCATGGCTCTTGAGCCACTGCCGCTTAATGGGTGCATCAGAGCAGTTGGAAGCGCCTCGGTAAAATCTGTATTAATGCCGGTAAGACCTATCACCCATTTCATACCATCTACTATATAAGTTAAGGCTCCGCAATTCCGAAAAACACTAATGGCCACTAACATACCAACCAGATACGGAATTACTTTTACTGAGGTTTCGAATCCGTTTTTTGCGCCATCAATAAAAGCCGAGAAAACATCAACTTTTTTGTAAACAGCCCCTCCTATAAACCCCACAATAAAAACCATCAGCAACATATTACTTACAACTTTCGATGTGGTCTCTATTTCTTCTTTAGAAAGGCGCGCAAAATACCAGATTACAAAACCAATAAACGCCGTTACCCCGGCCAGCCAGCTAAACAATGTTTTATCAAAAAAATTGATGCGCTGCTTAATTCCAACAAAAAGCATTCCGGTCAGCGTAGCCACATATACCGATATCAATGCCGGAATAAAAATATCTGAAGGGTCGGCTGCATTATAAATAGCTCTTTGAGCCATAATACTTAAAGGTATCAAAACTGGCCCGGCGCTATGCAGTACCATAAACATAATCTGGGCATTACTTGCCGTTTCTTTATTAGGGTTTAACTCCTGAAGACTCTGCATGGCTTTAAGCCCGAACGGCGTAGCGGCGTTATCTAACCCCAACATATTGGCCGAAAAATTCATAATCATCTGCCCATTTGCCGGATGGTCTTTTGGCACTTCCGGAAACAGCTTGCTGAAAAACGGGCCTATGATTCTGGCCATGCGTCTGATAACCCCTGCCTCCTCGCCCACTTTCAATATCCCTAAAAAGAATGTCATAACTCCGGCCAAAGGCAGGGCAATATCCATCACGGCCAGCTTGGCGGAATCGAACATGCCATCAACAACCAGCTTGAATATCTCGGTATCCCCGGTAAATATGACTTTAATAAGTGCAACAACAAATGCGATAAGAAAAAATGCTACCCAAATGTAGTTTAATGCCATAAATTTGAGATTTTAGGTTTAGATTTGCCGGCAAGATATAAATAAACTAAGATTTATAATTGCTTGCCTTTCATTTTCTACAAAAAACCGGAACTGCCGGAATAATGAACCAATTTTATGGCAAAACTAAAGCTAATTTCAGGAATATCAATAGTAACCCTGTTGATGGGAGCTTGTACTTCTCAGACACAGACCGAAAAAAAAGACACATTAAAGACTGATACCATACAAATAAAGAAAGATACTGTTGCGGTTGTAGAAACGGTGAAGATTCCTGAATTAGAGCAACGGATGATTAACCAGGGATTGGTGAATGTACAAACCCTGGACTCTACAATAATGGTTGAACTGAAGTACTCAACAACTGATAATTTTGTGCGCTCGGATGTTTACGGAGACCTGACCCGCGCCTACATGCAGAAAAAACCGGCAGAGATGCTGGCCAAAGCCAGTAAATATCTGCAAAGCCGGCATCCTGAATACAGACTACTTGTCTATGACAGCGCAAGGCCGTTATCAGTACAACATAAATTGTGGGCAATGCTAGACACCATACCCCCTGCCAAAAGAGCCGATTTTGTAGCGAATCCGGCAGAAGGCTCCATTCATAACTTTGGCTCGGCAGTTGATTTAACTGTGTTTGATACCAGGTCTGGTAAACCCTTAGACATGGGCACCAAATATGATTATTTTGGCGATTTAGCCTACCCTATTTACGAAGACGAGATGCTGGTAGAAGGCAAACTGACTCAAAAGCAGATTGATAACCGTCTGGTTTTACGCAATGCCATGCAAAAGGCCGGGTATATGCGCATAGACAGCGAGTGGTGGCATTTCAATGCCATTTCGAGAGCCAAAGCCAAAGAATTATATAAAATAATAGAATGACGTTGGAATTAACCTACCGAAGAGTATCAGATTATGTTTGAAGAGATAAACGCTTACATTGCACGGTACGCTGATTTCACCGATCAGGAAGTTGCCATCTTTAATGCATCATTGCAGGCAAAAAGTGTAGCCAAAAAGGCCTTTTTGCTACAAGAAGGTGAAGTGTGCAAATTTGAAGCATTTATAAAGAAAGGATGTGTAAGAACCTATTACCTTGACCCCAGCGGCGCTGAGGTTACCCTTCAGTTTGCCATAGAAAACTGGTGGGTGAGCGACATTGCCAGTTTTCATGAGCAGAAACCCAGCCGAATGTTTATAGAAACCCTGGAAGACTGCGAGTTTTTTGTTTTAACCCCCGAAACCAAAGAGAAATTACTGGCCGAAGTGCCCAAGTTTGAACGTATGTTCAGGCTGATGGTTCAGCGGAACCTCACGCGCATGCAGGAACGGTTGTTTCAGACCATTGCTACTACTGCTGTTGAAAAATACCTTGATTTCCTGGAAAGGTACCCAACTATACCCCAAAGAGTTGCCCAACATTACATAGCCTCGTATCTGGGCTTTTCGCCTGAGTTTCTTAGTAAAGTAAGAACCAAACTGGCAAAGACCAAAGCCTGACAACCTTCTGCATTTTTTTATGCCGGTATTGTTTCTTGTCCTAGTTCAATGTTTTTGAAATTTCAAGACTGCAACTTTGTATCATCAAATCAGCAACAGAGATGTTAAGATTTGAGAAACAAACATTCTTGAATTCTAAAATAAAAAAGACAATGGAAAATAAAATCTTAGGCATACACCACATAACAGCGATAGCTGGAGATGCCAAACGCAATTTTAATTTTTACACTAAAGTACTAGGCCTGCGTTTCATTAAAAGAACCGTAAACTTTGACGACCCCGGCACTTACCACTTTTACTTTGCAGATGGTGAGGGTACTCCGGGCACGGTACTAACTTTCTTCCCCTGGGGAAACGCCGTAAGGCAGGGGAAAAGAGGTGCCGGTATGGCAACCGAAATTGGCTATGCCGTACCAGAAGGCAGCCTTGATTTCTGGGTAGAGCGTTTTAAAAAATACAATGTAATTTATAACAAACCGTCTGAAAGATTCGGGGAAAAATACCTTACTTTTCTTGACCCTGACGGATTGAAACTTGAACTGATTGTACCCAAAAATGCCGACCCCAGAAAACCCTATGAAACAGAAGAAGTAAAGGCAGACGTGGCAACAAGGGGCTTTTATAATACAACCATTACACTTAATGATATTAAGCCTACTGCAACCGTATTAACAGAGGTGTTTGGCTATAAGTTAATTGCCCAGGAAGCCAACCGGTATCGTTACGCTACCGATGCCATTGATACAGCCAATATCATTGATCTGGTTGAATTACCCAACGAAGCCAGAGGTTTAGGTGCCGGTGGTACTATACACCACATTGCGTTCAGAGTTAAAGATGATGCAACGCAGATGGCTTATCATAAAAAAATTCAGGAGCTGGGGTTCCATATTACGCCACAGATAGACCGTAACTATTTCCACTCTTTGTATTTCAGAGAACCGGGTGGCGTTTTATTTGAGATAGCAACTGATAATCCGGGGTTCACGGTAGACGAACCTTTGGAAGAATTGGGTACTAATCTTAAACTGCCTGCACAATACGAGCCTCGCAGAAAAGAGATTGAAGCCCATCTGGTAAAATTAGATTAACCACATAATTGTTTAAAACAATGGATTTTCAGGCTTTAAAGTACATATATGTGCCAGTAGAACAACCAGGAGCAACCACTTTGTTGCTCCTGCACGGCACTGGCGGCAATGAGCATGACCTGCTACCCATTGCCAAAGAAATAGGCAGTGGTTTTAATATACTCAGTTTAAGAGGCAATGTGTCTGAAAACGGCATGCCAAGATTCTTCAAAAGACTAGGTATGGGCATATTTGACGAAAAAGATTTAACATTCCGTACGCATGAAATGGTGAGTTTTTTAAAAGAACTGGCAGAAAAAGAAGGTTTTGATGTCAACAAGATGGTAGCACTGGGCTATTCTAACGGCGCTAATATTGCCGGAAGCACTTTGGTGCTGTATCCTGACTTTCTGGCCGGTGCTATTCTTTACCGCCCCATGCAGCCATTTAAGAGTATTGGTTCAGACCTTAAAAACACCCTGAACACCCCGGTTTTTTTAAGTAATGGTACCAATGACCCCACGGTTAATCAGGCTGATACTTTAAAGTACGTGGAAATTCTTAAAAATGCAGCATTTGCTGTAAGCAATCATAACCTGCCAACGGGGCATCAGCTTACCAGAAATGATATTCTGCTTTCGGCAGAATGGTACAAAAAGCACTTTAGTTAAAAGAAGTTAAAAGCAAAGGATAATAGCCGGGCATAGTATCGGGTTGAAATACTTTTTTTAGATTTGCGGAAAAGTTTCCGTCAATAAATCATGAAAAAGACATTAACCGGTATTTGTGTTCTTGCTGTTATCCTTTTTTCGTGCAATGATTCCAGTAAATCAAGCTCTGAAGAAACATCAGCCATACCTAACATACCATTTCAATTAGTAAATTCGTTTCCGCACGACACCACAGCTTTCACAGAAGGGCTGCTGGTGCATGATAATCTGCTTTACGAGAGTACGGGCTCACCTGATGAGCTGCCAGAAACTTCTTCTGTTATTGGTATTGTTGATTTAACTACGGGCCGACTGGATAAAAAAGTAAGCCTCGATAAGTCTAAATACTTTGGTGAGGGCATGGCTATTCTGAACAACAAGGTGTATCAGCTTACCTACAAGTCAAAAACCGGCTTTGTTTACGACTTAAAGACATTTAAAAAAATAAAGGAATTCAGTTTCAATAATGCTGAGGGCTGGGGGCTAACCACCGACGGTAAGTGGCTCATCATGAGCGATGGCACTTACACCCTAACCTATCTGGACCCTGAAAGCCTTGCAGTTGTTAAAACCTTATCAGTAAAAGAAAACGGATTTGCAAAAGAGCAACTCAACGAACTGGAATATATTAAGGGTTTTATTTATGCCAATATATGGCAGACGAACGAAATTGTAAAGATAGACCCTGCCACCGGAAACGTGGTAGCAAAACTGGATTTAGGTTCGCTGGCATCTGATGCCCGCACACGATACCCAAAATCAATGGAAACAAACGGTATTGCCTATGACTCAACCGTTAACAAAGTTTATGTAACCGGCAAAATGTGGCCAAGGGTGTATCAGATAGATTTCAAGCATTAATAATACTAGTAGCAAAGGCTGCCCGAAGCCGGGCGCCATTGCCTGCAGAAAGGTGGCAATGCAAGGTTGCAAACAGAAGATTTTTAATAGTTTACAAGGCCCGATGATTTGTTTTAAAAAGATTTTATAACAAATTGTTAGTTTTTTTCGTATCTTTGCATACTTTTTTGGAAGACACTCCCAAATAAATTATTTTTTATCGATATGCGTAAACTTCGTATTCTGTACGTTGCCAGTGAAATAAATCCCTTCCTGCAAATTTCAGAAGTAGCAGAATTTCTTCGTAAACTTCCGCAAGCCATGCAAGAAAGAGGCATGGAAATCAGAATCCTGATTCCTCGTTTTGGTTCAATCAATGAACGTAAAAACCGTCTCCACGAAGTGGTAAGGTTATCAGGAATCAATATTACTGTGGGTGAAGACGAAAAACCGCTTATTATTAAAGTGGCTTCTATACCAAGTGCAAAATTGCAAGTATATTTTTTAGATAACGAAGACTATTTCAACAGGAAATACGTTTTCTTAGATAAAGAGGGAAGTTTCTATGATGATAATGACGAAAGAACAATCTTTTTCTGTAAAGGTGTTCTGGAAACTGTGAAGAAATTAGGATGGGCTCCTGACATTGTACATTGCACCGACTGGATGACAGCTCTGATTCCTTTGTATCTGAAAACAACTTACAAAAACGACCCTGTTTTCAAAGACACAAAGTCAGTATTTACAATTTATAATAACGCATTTGAGCACAAGTTTGACGAAGACATCCTTGAGAAAGCCAAAGCCATGGATGTTTCAGATGAGGCTTTAGCCAATCTGCGCTCGGCAGACTTTGAAGGATTCATTAAAATTGGTTGTCAATATGCCGACTCAATAGTGAAAGCTAACGAGGGCATGAACGAAAATTTAAGTAAATTATTGAATGAAATTACAGCTAACAAAATTGAAGCAGGCATTGAAGACGACGACGTTACGGAAACGTACTTTAATCTTTACACAGAACTCGTTCCTTAAAAATAGCGGAAATTTCACACTTAGAATGCGGAATGTAGCCATATTGCTACTTTCCGCATTCTTTTTGTCGTGCGAAGACCCTATTAATATTGCAGTAGACGCCCCATCGGGCGGTGGACAGTTTGCTACTACTTTTACTGATACCCTTACGGTAAGCAGAGCCACCGTAATGATTGACTCAATAGTTACATCTGCACAATCAGGTGCGGTGCTGGGCCATTATACTGACCCCGTTTTTGGAGACGTTTCTGCTACTATATTTACTCAGATAACACTTCCGATTGATGGAAATACAGGTGGATATGCCGCACTTACTTTCCCGGATGCAGATAAAGACAAAGCCGTATACGACTCTATGTATGTCTATTTTGCGCACAATGGTTTTGCTTACGGAGACTCTACCAAACCAGTTACGCTTAATCTTCACCGACTGACAGAAGACTTTGTAAAAGGTAAAAAATACCTTAATAAAGATAAACTGGGTTATAACGCCACCCCTATTGCCAGCAAAAACTTAACTTACAAAGAATTTAAACGTTCGGCGGCTTCAACGGCTAAAGACAGTTTGATTTCCTTTAAGCTCCCTGCTTCTATAGGAAACGAAATCTTTTCTATTATTGGTAAAGACCAGTCGTCAGACATTGACAAATTTACTGCTGCCATTAAAGGTTTTGCTCTTACGCTCAACAATAACGCCCAAACAGTTTACGGCATTTCTATGGCACTGGGTAGCAGTGCACCGGTTCTTTATTACCATGCGCAAGGCGATACCGTTGGCAAGGCCATGTCGCTGACTTTTCTGGGAGAACGTTTCAGCGAAATTAAAACCAACAGGCAGGGTAAGGTATTGCAAAATATAAAAGAATTTGATTCAGTACCTGCCCAATTAACAGGTAATATTACTTATATGCAGTCTGGCGCTGGTATAACCACCAAAATTTTGTTCCCCACGCTGAACAACCTTCTAAAAGCCGGAAACAACAATGTGGCTATTAATAAAGCTGAACTGATTATTGAACCTGACATGGACAAGGTTGCCGGAAATTTAAGGGTGCCACCTCAGTTTGTACTGGTTGAAATTGGCAAAGATAATCGTCTGAAAAAGACGAATAATGTTGAAGACTTCGTAGCGCTTGATGTTGCCACTGGTACACAATACATTGCAGACTTCAACACTACCAATAACAACTATCAGTTTAACTTTACCTCTTATCTGCAAGACCTGCTCAATAAGAAAAAGACAACCGACGGCATTGCTCTGGTACCTAGTTTTGTAAGTACCACATCGTCTGGTTCAACCATCGGAATCTACAATAATAACGTGTCTCGCGTAGTTATAAAAAATATAAAACTGAATGTTTACTATTCAGGCAAGAAGTAACATCAGGTTATTTCAGACAAAAGAGAGGAGACCAAAATCTCCTCTCTTTTTGTTTTTATATTGTATTTTTTTCATAAATTTGATTAGATATATAGCCAGATATTGGACTTTTTCTATTTAAAACTTCTTTATTTATAGAAAACTAAAACTTCAATAAACCATGTGTGGAATTGTTGCTTATGTAGGGCACCGGGAAGCTGCACCTATTATTATTAAAGGCCTGAAAAGATTAGAATACCGTGGGTATGACAGCGCCGGCATAGCCTTATTAAACGGACACGAACTTAATATATACAAGAAAAAAGGTAAGGTATCAGACCTTGAAAACGAGCTGAAAGGCAAAGACCTGCATGCCGCCATAGGAATAGGCCACACCCGTTGGGCTACACATGGCGAACCCAACGACGTAAACGCGCACCCGCATTATTCAACCAGCAAAAAGCTGGCTATTATACATAATGGTATTATAGAAAACTACTCTGCCATTAAGCAAAGCCTTATCAACAAGGGCTATAGTTTTGATAGCGCCACCGATACCGAGGTGCTGATAAAATTTATTGAAGATATTCAGGCCAATATGCAATGCTCACTTGAAGAGGCCGTACGAATTGCACTTCGTGAGGTAGTAGGTGCCTATGCTATTGTAATTATTGATAAAGAAAACCCAACCCAACTGATAGCTGCCCGCAAAGGAAGCCCACTGGTTATTGGTGTTGGTGAAGCCGAATTTTTCTTTGCATCTGATGCCACCCCTATTATTGAATACACCAAAGAAGTAGTTTATCTGGAAGACCTTGAAATAGCTATTGTAAAAAATAATGAGCTGATAATTAAAAACCTGGCCAATGAAGATGTATCTCCGTATATAGAAACCGTTGAGCTGGAGCTGGAAGCCATTGAAAAAGGCGGGTATGACCACTTCATGCTTAAAGAGATATTTGAGCAGCCGCGCTCAATAGCTGATTCGATGCGTGGCCGTATCAATCTGGAAAATGCCACGCTTCAATTAGGTGGCTTAAGAGATTATCTGGATAAAATTGCGGGTGCCAACCGCATTGTAATAGTGGCCTGTGGCACCTCCTGGCATGCAGGCCTGGTAGGAGAATACCTTTTTGAAGAGCTGGCGCGCATAAACGTTGAAGTTGAATACGCGTCAGAGTTCCGATACCGCAACCCAATCATCAAAGAAGGAGACATTGTAATAGCTATTTCTCAATCAGGAGAAAC
Organism: Emticicia sp. 21SJ11W-3; assembly: GCF_024138715.1. Taxonomy (GTDB): domain Bacteria; phylum Bacteroidota; class Bacteroidia; order Cytophagales; family Spirosomataceae; genus Emticicia; species Emticicia fluvialis. The sequence goes on along the minus strand of NZ_CP092074.1, from coordinate 1,811,436 downwards.
AGCCGATACCCTGGCCGCCCTTGAACTGGCCAAATCAAAAGGTGCCATTATTCTTGGTGTTTGCAATGTGGTGGGGTCGTCTATAGCCCGTATAACTCACGCGGGGGTTTATACACATGCCGGCCCTGAAATTGGGGTAGCCAGCACCAAGGCTTTTACGGCACAGGTTACTGTTCTGAGCCTGATAGCCCTAGCAACAGCCCATAAAAAAGGAACCATCAGCCAGAATTTATACCGGGAGTTGCTCCTGGGGCTTGATGCCATACCATCAAAAGTAGAGAAGATTCTTAAAAATGCCGAGCAGATAAAAGACATATCGAAGCTATTTACGTTTGCCTCTAATTTCATATTCCTGGGCAGAGGGCTGAACTTCCCGGTGGCTTTGGAAGGCGCATTGAAACTGAAAGAGATTTCTTACATTCATGCAGAAGGATACCCCGCCGCCGAAATGAAACATGGCCCTATTGCCTTGATTGATGAAGATATGCCCGTGGTATTTATAGCTACAAAAGATAATTCTTACGAAAAAATAGTATCAAACATTCAGGAAGTAAAGGCCCGTAAAGGACGTGTAATTGCCATTGTAACCGAAGGCGAAACCCAGATACCAAAAATGGTAGACTTTGTAATAGAAGTACCCAGAACCAACGACCTGCTGCTGCCATTAATAACCTCTATTCCGCTGCAATTAATATCTTATTACATTGCCGTAATGAGAGGCCGTAATGTTGACCAGCCAAGGAATCTGGCTAAGTCGGTAACGGTGGAGTAAAAACATAAAAAAAGCAGTAATCGTCTATCAAAGAGATGATTACTGCTTAACCCCAAAACTCCAAAAAAATACAGCTCAGTTGAGCCAAAATCTTATTTGTTAAAAACTTTGATGAAATTACTGACCAACCAGTTCTCATCAGCTTTTAATAATGAACTCATCGTGTTATCTGCAAAAACCGTAACAGTGCTGATATCGTTAACAATCTTAAGAAACTCTTCTTTTTCAGTACTGTCTGGTTTTATACCCTCTTTCAACTCTTCCATGGCCTCAATCAGCGGTGTAATTTCCCGCCTGCGTCGCTCTTTGGCAATCTGCTTGGCAACTTTCCAGATATCTTTTTCTGCAATAAAATACTCCTTTCTTTCTCCGGGCAGCAGCTGTTTGTAAATCAATCCCCAATCCATCAGGTCGCGTAAGTTCATATTTACATTTCCTCTTGAAATCTGCAGTTCTGACATTATTTCGTCCGCATTCATTGATTTGGGCGCAAGTAAAAGCAAAGAGTGTATCTGTGCCATGGTGCGGTTAATACCCCACTGCGTGGCAAGAGTACCCCAAGTATGGATAAACTTGTCTTTTGCTTCTTTTAACTCCATTGTAGCCATCCTTTTTGGTAAAACTTTTTTGCACGTAAGTCTAATTGCCTCAAAGTAAAATAACAATTTTGAATTTTCAAAATTTTCTGAAAATATTTTGAAAAATTAAAACAAAAACTCCCATCACCTAATACACTGATTCACAATTGTTTACACAACACTTGAAAGCTCAACAATGCTCACATACGCCCGGCTGAAAGCCATTCCATCAACTCAGCATTGAAAAACGTAACCTAATCACTGGTACAATGCGCCTTTTGCGCACAAATTAATCAACTGAAACCTATATTTTTTAAGTCATTTTCGCTTATTTCGTGCCTTAAAATATCAAAAGCACATGTTCTCTACGCAAACATATATAGAAAGACGCAATACTCTGAAACGCAGCGTTGGAAGCGGTCTGATCTTAATTATGGGCAATGAAGAAGCCCCTATGAACTACCATGATAATACGTACCGTTACCGGCAAGACAGTAATTTTCTCTATTATTTTGGCATAAGTCTGCCCAATCTGGCAGCAATTATTGATGTAGATTCAGGCGAAGAAATCATCTACGGAGATGAATTCAGCATGGACGACATCATCTGGGTTGGCCCCCAGCCTACACTGGCAGACCAAGCCCGCAGGGTGGGTGTTTACAGAACAGACGCTTACGCAAAACTGGCTGAAAAACTAAGCAAGGCTGGCAAGGTACACTTCACCCCGCCTTACAGATACGAGAATAAATTTAAACTAAACAGCTGGCTGAATATTCCTGTGGCGCAACTCAAAGAGCGGGCATCAACAGACCTGATAAAAGCCATTGTAGGGCAGCGTTCATACAAATCTGCTGAAGAAATTGTGCAGATGGAAGAGGCCGTAAACATTACCCGCGAAATGCACCTAACCGCCATGCGCGAAACCCGGGCAGGCCGGAAGGAATTTGAAATAGCTGCCTTACTACACCAGAAAGCACTGGAGGGCGGCGGAGACCTGGCCTACCCAATCATTTTCAGTATCAACGGGCAAACATTGCATAATCATTATCATGGCAATACCATGACCGAGGGTAAACTGGCCCTGAATGATTCTGGAGCTGAAAACAGTATGTTTTATGCCGGAGACATTACGCGCACGATTCCTGTAAGTAAGACATTTACAGAACAACAAAAAGAGATATACAATGTGGTATTGCAAATGCAATTAAAGGCAATTGAAGCCCTGAAACCCGGTGTGCTTTTCAGAGACGTTCATCTGCTCGCCAACCAAGTGCTTTTAGAAGGGCTGGACGCCCTGGGCATTGTAAAAGGTGATATAAACGAAATGCTCGCGCTTGGCGTGCAAGGCCTCTTTATGCCACATGGCCTGGGCCACGCCATTGGCCTGGATGTACATGATATGGAAGACCTAGGCGAAAACTTTGTCGGCTACAGAGAGGGCCTGGAGCGTAGCACTCAATTGGGCTTGAAATCGCTCAGACTAGCCAAAGAACTGGAAGCCGGCTTTGTGGTTACCGTTGAACCCGGGCTGTACTTTATACCCGAGCTAATTGAAAAATGGAAAGCCGAAAACCAATTTACCGGTTTTGTGAATTACGACCGACTGGAAGCCTATAAAGACTTTGGCGGAGTACGCATAGAAGACAACTGCCTGATAACCGACACCGGCTACAAAGTTTTAGGCAAACCCATACCAAAAACGGTTGAAGAGGTAGAGAATTTGAAAAATTAGTTTAAATTGAGGCACATTTCAACAAGAAGTGTGCCTCAATTTTTTATGAGCTATGAAAAAAATTATCTGCATTTTATATTTCATTCCGCAAATGCTAGCTGCCCAGAATGTCAACTACGACGAAGCCAGAATACCTGCCTATACGCTACCTGATATTCTGACAGGTATTGATAACAAAAAAATTACCTCTGCTGCACAATGGGAGGCCAACAGGCCGGCTTTGGTTCAGCTGTTTGCCGAAAATGTGTATGGCATTACGCCAGAAATAAAAAGCAGGGTAAAGTATAAAATTATTGAAACAAATAATAATGCACTTGGAGGCAAAGCCATCAGAAAGCAGGTACTGATTACGTTTGAGGATTTCCCTCAATTAAACGGAATCAATTTATTGCTTTATATCCCGAAGCATATCAGAAAACCATCTGTTTTTATAGGCCTGAATTTTGAAGGAAACCACTCATTGGGTAATGACCCGGATGTACTGATTACTCAGAACTGGATGGTTGATTTTCAGAAAAACCCAGAGCATGTTTTTAAAAACCGGGCGACGCTGGCATCGAGAGGCAAAGCAGTTGTAGAAACCTGGCCTGCCGAAACCATTATCAGTAAAGGTTTTGCTATGGCAACAGCCTATTATGGAGACATAGAGCCAGACCATGCAGAAGGCTGGAAAGCAGGATTGAGAGGCTGCCTGAATATGACAGAGGAAACCGAATGGAGCGCGATGGGCGCCTGGGCATGGCAACTGAGCAGAATGCTTGACTATCTGGAAACCGATAACGACGTAAACAGCAAAAAAGCCATAGTTATTGGCCATTCAAGATTGGGCAAGGCCGCTTTCTGGGCAGCAGCACAAGACCAGCGATTTGCTGCCTTTATTTCTAACGAATCAGGCGAAGGCGGCGCTGCTTTGAAAAGAAGGTGGTACGGCGAAACACATGAAATAATCAACAAAAACTTTCCGCACTGGTTTGCAGGTAAATACAAAACGTATGCTGGCAGTATAGATGCGCTTCCGTTTGACCAACACCAGTTGTTTGGCCTTATAGCACCTCGGGCGGTGTATGTATCAAGCGCAGAAGGTGACCAGTGGGCTGACCCAAATGGCGAATTTCTGGCATTAAAAAATGCCGAACCTGTTTTTGCCCTATACGGTAAAAACGGGTTGGGAGTAGATGCTCAGCCAAAAGTTGACATTCCGGTAGGAAGCGATATCAGATACCATTACAGGTCTGGCAAGCACCACATGACAGCCTATGACTGGGAACAATATTTAAAATTTGCCGCAGAAGTAGTAAACAAGCGGAAGTAAAAACGAATACCAGTACACAGGCAAAGATTAGCCCTATATATAAAATCGTCCTTTTGTCATATTTTTTTTCTCTCTCCTTTATTTATCCCTAATATTAGGTTCAATTTCTACCTAAATAACACCTTCATTATGCAACTGGTTATTTCTAATCTCAACAAAACGTATTCCAACGGCGTGCATGCCCTGAAAGATGTAAACCTCACCATCAATCAGGGTATGTTTGGTCTGCTTGGCCCTAATGGCGCAGGTAAATCATCACTCATGCGAACCATCGCCACCTTACAGGAACCAGACAGCGGAGAAATAAGTCTTGGAAACATCAATGTTCTGACCCAGAAAGAAGAAGTGCGTAAAACACTGGGGTATTTACCGCAGGAATTTGGCGTGTACCCAAAAGTGGATGCGCTTACGCTGCTTAACCATCTGGCAGTGTTGAAAGGCATCACCAATTCGGCCGAGCGCAAAGCAGTTGTAGAAGCGCTCTTACAAAAAACCAACCTCTGGGACGCCCGCAAAAAGAACCTGGGTGGGTATTCTGGCGGTATGAAACAACGTTTTGGTATAGCGCAGGCACTATTAGCCAACCCAAAGCTGATTATTGTAGATGAACCAACTGCAGGGCTGGACCCGGCAGAGAGAAACCGTTTTCTGAACCTGTTATCAGAACTGGGCGAAAACACGGTGGTGATATTATCTACCCATATAGTAGACGATGTAAAAGAGCTTTGCTCAGACATGGCCGTATTTAATAAAGGTGAAGTGCTCTTTAAAGGCAGCCCCGACGAAGCCCTGAAATCTATTGCAGCCAAAATATGGGAAAAACGCATCAGTAAAAATGAACTGGCTGAATATAAAAGCAATTTCAGGGTGATTTCAGAAAAACTCATAGCAGGTAATCCTGTTATCCATGTTTTTGCTGACACCAACCCCGATGGTAATTTTGAAGCCATTGAAGGCGACCTTGAAGACGTTTACTTCTCTAAAATATTTGCTTAAACCTTACATAGATTATTTTTATGCTTAACGAAATACTAAGGTTTGAGTTTTCTTACAGAAAAAACCGGCCTGCCACTTATATCTATTTTGGTATTCTGTTTCTACTCTGCTTTGCTGCCGCCACCTCTAAATATGTTAGTTTTGAAGGGGTAGCCGGAGGGCAAATCAAAGAGAACTCTCCGTTTTTTCTGGCCACCATGACCATCATCATGACCTTCTTCATGACCTTCATTGCCTCGGCTATTATGGGTGTGGCTGTGCTAAGGGATTTTGAACACAAGATGGAGTCTTTGATGTTCAGCACCACGGTGTCAAAGTTTGATTATCTCTTTGGGCGTTTTCTCGGGTCTTTTCTGGTTATGGTACTTGTTTATTCAGCCATCTGGATGGCACTGATGCTGGGTTTCAGCATAGGTGAGTATTTGCCCTGGGAGCCTTCCTGGAAAGGCAAATCAATGTTACCTTTCAATGCCTGGTCTTATTTACAACCTTTTATCTATTGGGGCATTACTAATATTTTCATACAGGGCGCTATCTTTTTTGCTGCCGGGGCATTGAGCCGCTCTACAGTGGTAATTTATACGCAGGGCATCGTTTTATTTGTACTCTACCAGATTACCGACACTATACTCGGAGACATTGAGAACAAAAATCTGGCAGCTTTACTAGACCCATTCTGTTTCAGGGCATTCAATATTTATACCGAATACTGGACACCCGCTCAAAAAAACACCCTTATTGCACCATTTGAAGGGGTTCTATTATGGAACAGGCTTATTTGGGTAGGTATAGCCCTATGCATTCTGGTTGTTACATACTTTTCTTTCAGCTACAATGTAGTTCGTAGCAGCTGGTTCAGAAAAAAAGCGGTTAAAGAAGAGAAATCAGGTATCCGGCCCGAGGCGGTGGTCATCCCTGTTGTTCAGCAATTCAGTGGCTTTTCAACTCATTTGAAGCAACTCTGGAAAGAATCCCTGTTTTATACCCGAATGGTTGTGCGCGAGATTCCGTTCATTGCCATTATTATGATAGGCCTTGCCGATTTGATTATCAGCTCGTTCTATTTTGAAGAAATGTATGGTACCAGCTCTTACCCCATTACAGCCAATGTAATTGGTCTCCTGAATAATTTTGACCTTTACTTCCTTATCATTGTGGTGTTTTATTCAGGCGAGCTTATCTGGAAAGAGCGGGTAACCAATATGCACCTTATTATAGATGCCACTCCTGTGCCCGACTGGGTAAATCTCTTTTCAAAGTTTGTTGGCTTGCTTATAATTTATACCGGCCTGCTACTCATTCTCATTCTTTCAGGTGTTGTCATACAGGCCAGTCATGGATATTTCAATTTCGAAATCTCACTGTATTTCAAATCGCTTTTTACCAATACCATGATCTTCCTGGTGCTTTATACGCTGCTCTCGTTCTTTGTGCAGGTTATGGCACACAACAAATTTGTGGGCTTTGCCATGATGTTCGTGTTCTTTCTGGTTACGTTCTTCCTGGCGGCATCTGGTATTCAGCATCCATTGTTTTCATTCGGTAGCGGTAGCTTACGAGATTACTCCGACATGAACAAATACGGGCACTTCATTACCCGTTTTTCATGGTTAAAATTTTACTGGTTTGCTTTTGTTGCTTTTCTTTTCATAGTGGCCGTTGTGTTCTCGGTGCGTGGGTCAGAGGCCGTAATGAAAACCCGGTTGCGCGTAGGCCGATTGCGCTTAACCCGTTCAGTTGTTACGCTCGGGCTTTTTGCACTGGCTTCATTTGTTGCAGCTGGTATCTATATTTTTTATAATACAAACCAGCTGAACACCTACGAAACCCGCGAGGAAGGAGAAGAAAAAAGGGTAGCTTACGAAAAAGCCCTGAAGAAATTTGAGCATTTGCCACAGCCCAAAATAATAGATGTAAACCTGAAGGTGGAGATATACCCGCAGGAGAGGAATTTTACGGCCGAGGGCTATTTCTGGTTGAAAAACAAGACATCAAAGACAATGGCCGATGTACACATACAAAATGATGAAGCGCACAAAATGAAGCTCGATTACCTGCGATTTGACGGCGGCGCTAAAGAAAACAAAACCTATGGCAAGTATGGCTATACTATTTATACGCTCAACAAGCCGTTGGCACCCGGCGATTCAGTAAGGATGTCGTTTAAAACCAGATATGAAACCAAAGGTTTTGAGGCCACCGGTGGCAACACCGATATTGTTTATAATGGTACGTTTTTTAATAACCTTTATTTCCCGACCATCGGGTATTCGAGCGAGTACGAACTAGGTGACGATGACACAAGACGGAAGCACAAACTACCGGAGAAAGAACGCATGATGGAGCAGAGTAATCCGGTGGGTTTATCGCAGAGCCTTTTTGGTGATGATGCCGATTATATTCGCTTTGAAATGGTAATTGGAACCGAAAAAGACCAGACTGCCATTGCACCTGGGTATCTGCAAAAAACCTGGAACGAAAACGACCGTAAGTATTTCCATTACAAAATGGATGTGCCTATGTGCAACTTTTATTCTATTGTGTCGGCCCGATATGAACTTAAAAAAGACAAATGGAAGAATGTTGACCTTGAAATATATTACAACAAGGGCCATGAATATAACCTGAACAAGATGATGGCATCTATGAAGGCATCATTTGATTATTTCAGCAAGCATTTCAGCCCTTATCAGTACCGCCAGATGCGCATTATGGAGTTTCCGCGCTATTCAGAATTTGCGCAGTCTTTTGCCAATACTGTTCCGTTCTCTGAGGGCATCGGCTTTATTCAGAAAGTAGACAAACCCGAAGAAGACCTGGATATGCCTTTTTACGTAACGGCGCATGAGCTGGGCCACCAGTGGTGGGGGCATCAGGTAGCTGAAGCCAACGTGAAAGGCAATGCCATGTTATCAGAAACGCAGGCGCAGTACTCGGCATTGATGGTCATGAAACATGCTGTAACGCCAGAAATTATGCAGAAATTTTTGAAATATGAATTAAACAGCTACCTGAGAGGCCGGGCAACCGAACGCAAAAAAGAACAACCTTTGAACATGGTTGAAGGGCAGGGATACATTCATTACCGGAAAGGGTCGGTTGTGATGTTTGCCTTGCAGGATTACATTGGCGAAGAAAAGGTAAATGCGGCTTTACGAAACTTCCTTGCCGAATGGCAGTATCCGGGCCCTGACTCTAAGAATAAAAGATACCCCACCAGCAACGATTTACTGAAATACTTTAAAGACCAAACGCCTGATTCGTTAAAGAATATTATTCATGATATGTTTGAAACCATCACTTTGTTTGAAAACAAAGTTGAGCAGGTAGAGTTCAAGCCTCTGAAAAACAAGACTTTTGAGGTAAAAATTATATCAACCAACGAGAAATTCAGGGCAGACAGCTCAGGTAACGAAACGCCGGTTGCCATTAACGACTGGATTGATGTAGGTGTGTACGGTAAAGGCAAAGACGGAAAAGAAAAGCTGCTTTACCTGAAAAAACATAAAATAACGCAGAAGAAAAACACTTTTACCATCATTGTAAAAGAAGAACCTGTAAAAGCCGGCGTTGACCCCATTAACAAGCTGATAGACCGGCACGCAGAAGACAACACCAAAGCTGCCGAAAAATCAGAAGGCGGTTAAAATTTACCAGGGGGCTAATGATTAGCCCCCTTTTTTATGGAAATTCTTCTTAAAATGTGTTCATTTCAATAAAATTTGTTTAATTCACACCCTGACTGTAAAAAAGTATTATTAATGCAAAATTTACAGGTTAAATAATAACTAAACTTTGTATTTAAGACAATCAATACACCTAAACACTATATGTTACTACTTAGCAGAATCATCAGGATAAATCAAAATTTTAAAACTGTGTGCCAATAGCAGGTTTACTGTATTTTATTAAGATACTTTCAAATTAATATTAATCAACATTCTATCCCCGTTTACAATGAGTATCAGGTTCAGATTAATCATTATGAATTTCCTCCAGTTTTTTATATGGGCTTGCTGGCTCATTACAATCGGGAGCTACTGGTTTAATAATAAACACTGGTCAGGTGCAGAATTCGGAGCCATTTTTTCAACAATGGGTATTGCCTCGCTCTTTATGCCTACACTTACGGGCATCATTGCCGACAAGTGGGTTAGCGCCGAAAAACTATATGGTATCCTGCATTTATTAGGGGCTGCTGCGCTGGTTTATATTCCTGAAGTAAACAACCCCGGCGATTTCTTCTGGGCTATTTTGCTGGTAGTTATTTTTTATATGCCCACCATTGCGCTGGCCAACTCTATTGCTTATACTATTCTGAACAATAAACAAAACGATATCGTAAACGACTTCCCCCCTATTCGCGTTTGGGGCACAGTTGGCTTTGTGGTGGCTTTGTGGGTTATCAGCTTAACGGGTAACGAAACATCGCACAATCAGTTTTACATAGCTGCCGCAGCAGCGGTAGTATTAGGTATCTATTCATTCACTCTACCTAATTGCCCTCCATTGGCTCGTGAATCAGATAAAAAGACATTTGCCGAAACATTGGGCCTGAACGCCTTCTTTTTGTTTAAAGACGTAAAAATTGCTATGTTCTTTATATTCTCTATGTTTCTGGGAGCCTCCTTGCAATTAACTAACGCTTACGGTGACACCTTCCTGCATGACTTTGCAGGGGTTAACGAATATAAAGACGCCATAGCCGTTAAGTACCCGGCTATTATTATGTCAATATCGCAGATTTCAGAGACACTATTCATTCTGGCTATTCCGTTCTTTCTGAAAAGATTTGGTATTAAGCAGGTAATGCTCTTCAGTATGTTTGCCTGGGTATTGCGCTTTGGTTTGCTGGCTTATGGGAATCCGGGCAATGGCCTGTGGATGATTATTCTGTCTTGTATTGTATACGGTATGGCCTTCGACTTCTTCAATATCTCGGGGTCTTTATTTATTGAAACCTACACAAGCCCCAAAATACGCGCCAGCGCACAAGGTTTATTTATGATGATGGTAAATGGCTTTGGCGCAATTTCCGGCAGTTTAATTAGTGGGTTTATTATTCAGAAGTATTTCACACTGGCCGATGGCACCAAAACCTGGCCCGGTATATGGCTTACCTTTGCTATCTATTCGTTAATAGTTGCCCTTCTGTTTGCGGTATTGTTTAAACACAAGCACGAAAAAAATGCGGCAGATGTAAAGATTAATCACTAAGCCAAAACGAAGAAAGCTGCAGACATTTGCAGCTTTCTTCGTTTTATATCTATCCAAGTCGTTATTTCCGCGAAAATATAAAAAGGCCCACAAAGGTTATCAATCCATTCAGCATCAGCTTTGAGAAGCCGAACTCAAACGAAAATACATTCATGCTGATTTCTTCAAAAACGTAAGTCAGAACCGGAGATGCCACACATACAAACGGCACAATTTTATCTATCACGGGGCGCTTCATATACAAGCCGAAAGCAAATAGCCCTAGCAGCGGCCCATAAGTATAGCCTGCAATATTAAACACAGCCGAAATTACCTCCTGACTGTTCAAAGCCTTGAACACCACTATTACAACAATAAACACAACCGTGAACCCAATGTGTACCCAGTGCTTTAACCTTTGTCTTTCTTTTTCTGTTCGGGTTTCAAATTTCAGAAAATCAACACAAAAAGAAGTGGTAAGGGCAGTAAGTGCAGAGTCTGAACTGGCATAGGTGGCAGCCGTAATACCCAGCAGAAAGGTTACAGCAGCAAAAGTACCGAAGTGATTACCCAGAGCCAATGAAGGATACAGGTCGTCGGTTTTGGCAGGTATAGGCAAGCCCATTTTCTCTGAGTAGAAATACAATAGTACCCCTAGGCTCAGGAACAAAAGATTAACAAACACCAGCACCACATAAAACCAGAACATATTCTTTTGAGCCTCGCCAATGCTTTTGCAGGTAAGGTTTTTCTGCATCAGGTCCTGGTCCAGGCCTGTCATGGTCATGGCAATAAACGCACCAGATAAAAAATCTTTTACAAAGTGGTGTTTATTGGCCCAGTCCCATACAAATATTTTAGAATAAGGGCTATCGGTAATGGTAGTCAGCAATTCACTTCCGCTCAGGTTCAGTTGTTTGGCTATCAGATAGATAGTCATTACCAGAGCAGCCAACAGAAAGAAAGTCTGCAAAGTATCGGTTATAATAATGGTCTTTACGCCACCCTTAAATGTATATACAAAAATAAGGCTCATGGCTATTACCACTGTCAGTTCAAAAGGCACGCCAAGGTCTTCAAAAATAGCCAGTTGCAATACCTGCACCGCCACATACATGCGCACTGCTGAACCAACGGTGCGAGAAAGCAGAAAGAATGCAGAGCCGGTTTTGTATGACCAGAACCCAAAGCGTTTTTCGAGATAGCCGTAGATAGAAATCAGGTTTAGCTTATAATACATGGGCATCAGTATGGTGGCAATTACCCAATAACCCACCGCATAACCCAGCACAACCTGAAAGTAAGAAAACTGGATTTTACCCACCGCACCGGGAACAGAAACGAACGTTACGCCCGAAATTGATGTTCCTATCATACCAAAGGCAACTAAGTACCACGGCGATTGCCGGTTGGCGGTAAAAAAAGTATTGGTGTCGGCCCCCTTGGCTGTGTAGACAGAAATGATTATCAGAACCAGAAAATAAATAACAAGAATGGTCAGGGCAAGCGTAGAACTCATTGTACCGGGGTTTTCTGTTTGTGTCAATTTGCTTCAAATATCAAAACTTTTTTTGCCATAACAAAACTGCTCTTTTCAAAGAATGAATTATATTAGCATAAAAATAGCCGGAAACTGAGCATTTCCGGCAGATGTATTTGTTTAGCTGTTGATTGTTTATTCAATATTCAAAGTGTTTCATTAAATTTAGTAAAGTTTTTAGAAATGACACCATTACCGAATCCGGAGGTTGAAATCATTGAGGAAGTTGTAGAGGATATTGCAAGTATTAAACTATGGGAGCTGGTTGTGTTTAATGACGATTTTAATACCTTCGACCACGTGATAGAAACTTTAATTGATGTTTGTCATCATTCGCCCGAGCAGGCCGAGCAATGCACACTTATTATACACTATAAAGGGCAATGTGCCGTAAAATCCGGTGATTTTGAAGAGTTGGTAGCTATGAGAAATGAAATTTGCAGAAGAGAGATTTCGGCCGAAGTAATGCTGAAATAAAGTATTTTACCCAACATTAAATCCGGTACAATCTTATTCGTTACAACAAAAGGCTTTATTGCATTGAATTTCCCCTCAAAATTAATAGAAGACGCTGTCGTTGAAATCTCAAAGCTTCCCGGTATTGGAAAAAAATCTGCCTTGAGACTGGTTTTGCATTTACTGAAAAGAGAAGAAGCGCAAACACAGTTACTGGCTGACGCACTGGTTGCCATGCGTACGCAAACAACCTATTGCCGCCAGTGCCACAACATATCAGACCAGGAACTTTGCCAGATTTGCAGCTCAACACGCCGCGACCGCCAGATAATTTGCGTGGTGGAAGACACCCGCGACGTGCTGGCTGTTGAAAACACAGCCCAATACAGAGGTTTGTATCATGTGCTGGGGGGCATTATATCGCCCATGATGGGCATAGGACCCAACGACCTGCACATAGACTCTCTCTTGAAAAGATTAGAACAGACAGATGAAACAGAAAAGGTGCAGGAAGTGATTCTGGCTCTAAGCCCGACTATGGAGGGCGATACTACCGCTTTTTATCTGCAGAAAAAACTAAGGGCATTTCCGGTTAAAATCAGCACCATTGCGCGGGGCATACCCATTGGCGGTGACCTGGAATATACCGACGAAGTAACCCTGGGCAGAAGTATTCTGAGCCGCATAGCTTATGAATAAAATGAATGCCCGAGTTTCACATTAATGTAATTACAAGCATGACAACCCCCGGAACCCCATTAGCCCTGCCTAAGACCAGCCTGATACCTCGTGTTAAAATATGCTGCATCAGTTCTGTTCAGGAGGCACAGGAGGCCATCAGTTTCGGAGCGTCGGCACTAGGCCTTGTGGCTAAAATGCCCAGCGGCCCCGGCCCTATTCCGGACGACTTAATCCGTGAAATTGTGTCCACAATCCCGCCACCGATAGCCTCGTTTTTATTAACCAGCCGCACCGGCAGTAAAGCCATTATTGAACACCAGAGAGCCGTCAATAGTAATGTAGTACAGATAGTAGATGCCCTTGAAGACGGCACTTATGAAGACTTCAGGGTTGAGATACCTGCAGTAAAAATTGTGCAGGTAATACATGTAATTGATGAAAGCACGATTGATGAGGCACTGGCTATTGCCGAAAGCGTAGATGCGCTTCTGTTAGACTCCGGCAATCCGAACCTGTCAGTAAAAGAATTAGGTGGCACCGGCCGTGTACACAACTGGGATGTGAGCCGGAAAATCGTAGAGCAGTCGCGGGTACCGGTATTTCTGGCAGGTGGGCTGAACGCCACCAACGTAAGAGCAGCCATTGACCGTGTGCAGCCTTATGGTTTAGATTTGTGCAGTGGCGTGAGAACAAACGGTAGTCTTGATTTGTTTAAACTGGAAACATTTTTTAATGAAGTTAATAAGATTTAAGTTTTTATATTTACGAACCGAAATTTAAAAAAGATTCTTTTACCATAAATCCCTGCATAAACCATGAACAGAAAAGATTTCATCAAAGCAATCGTCGGAAGCTCCTTTTTATTAAAAATGGGTGATGTTTTTGCAAAACCTGTCAGCTTTGAAGGCATGTACACCCTGGCGCCGCTTCCTTATGCCAACGATGCGCTTGAACCCCATATAGATAAGCTAACCATGGAGATTCACCATGACCGCCACCATAAGGCTTATGTAGACAACCTGAATAAGGCTATTGCAGGCACCCCGCTTGAAAAAACAGCCCTTACTGATATATTGAAAGATATAAGCAAGCATCCGGTAGCTGTAAGAAACAACGGTGGCGGACACTGGAATCATACCTTTTTCTGGCAGATTCTCGGCCCGAATGCTAGTGGCGCTCCTACCGGTAAACTAGCGGCTGCTATTAACAGCTCTTTTGGCAGTTTCGACAAATTCAAAGAAGAATTTGCCAAAGCAGCTACCACCCGTTTTGGTTCGGGCTGGGCCTGGTTAATTGTAGATGCCAATAAAAAACTAAAGATTACATCAACGCCTAATCAGGATAATCCGCTGATGGACGTAGCTCCAGACAAGGGCACCCCTGTATTGGCCATTGATGTTTGGGAGCATGCCTATTATCTTAAATACCAGAATAAGCGTGCCGATTATATTAACGCTTTCTGGAATGTAGTGAACTGGAAAAAGGTAAGCGAAAATTTTGAAGCAGCCTGATAAAAAGACATTTCGTACCATTACCCAAAAAAGGATTTACGCACCGTAAGTCCTTTTTTGCTTATTGATAGGCAATATTTTGCTATATTTGCATTAAAATAATGCTTTCTGAATTGATTCCCATGAATGACGAAAATCCGGAATATGATCCGCTTCACCAAAAGGAAGTTATCGATGACATGTTCGAGAGCTGGTTTCTCGACTATGCTTCTTATGTAATTCTGGAGCGAGCCGTACCGGCCATTGAAGACGGGCTTAAGCCCGTGCAACGCCGTGTAATGCACGCCCTGAAAGAAATGGACGATGGCCGCTTCAACAAAGTGGCTAACGTAATTGGCTCTACCATGCAGTTTCACCCTCATGGAGACGCCTCCATCGGTGATGCCATTGTTTCTTTAGGCCAAAAAAACCTTCTGCTAGACACCCAGGGTAACTGGGGTGATATCCGCACCGGCGACGGCGCTGCTGCTCCGCGTTACATTGAGGTAAGGCTATCTAAATTTGCCAACGATGTACTCTTCAATGAAGATACCACCGAATGGCAGATGTCTTATGACGGCCGGAAACGTGAGCCAATCAACCTGCCATCTAAATTCCCTTTGCTACTGGTGCAGGGCGTAGAAGGTATTGCGGTAGGTCTTTCTACCAAAATACTGCCACATAATTTTGTAGAAGTGTGCGAGGCCGCCATGGCGTTTCTCAGAAAAGAGCCGTTTCAGATATTCCCTGATTTTCTGACGGGTGGTATGATAGACATAACCAACTACAATGACGGCTTGCGCGGTGGTAAGGTAAAAGTAAGAGCCAAGATTTCAGAGGCCGATAAAAAGACCTTAATTATTAATGAAATACCTTATGGTACAACCACTACGTCGCTCATTGACTCTATCATCAAAGCCAACGATACCGGCAAAATAAAAATAAAGAAGGTAGAGGATAACACCGCCAAAGAAGTATCAATCATTGTGCATCTGGCACCAAATACATCGCCGGACATTACAATTGACGCCCTGTATGCCTTTACAGAGTGCGAGGTTTCCATTTCGCCCAATGCCTGCGTTATTATTGAGGAAAAACCTCATTTTGTAACCGTTAGTGAGATTCTGCGCCTGGCTACACAGCAAACCATGCACCTGCTGAAACGAGAGTTGGAGATAAGGAAGCATGAACTGAAAGAGAAATTATTATACAGCTCGTTAGAGAAAATATTCATTGAAAACCGAATATACCGCGACATTGAAGAGTGCGAAACCTTTGAAGCCGTTATAGAAACAATTGATAGAGGGCTTGAACCGTTTAAGAAAGATTTTTATCGCGAAATTGTAGAGGAAGACATCCTGCGTTTGTGTGAAATCAAAATCAAGCGTATCTCTAAATATGACTCATTCAAGGCCGATGAACTGATGCGTCGCCTGGAGCAGGAATTGGCAGAAGTAGAAGACAACCTGCAGAATCTGGTGCGCTATACCATTGATTTCTACAAAGAAATTCTTCGCAAATACGGAAAAGGTCGTGAGCGTAAAACCGAAATCAGACAATTTGATGCCGTACAGGCCACAGTAGTAGCCGCCAATAATCAGAAACTATATATAGACCGCGAAGGCGGCTTTATAGGCTATGGGCTCAAAAAAGATGAGTATGTAATGGACTGCTCAGATATTGACGACATCATTGCTTTCAAACGAGACGGCAAGTATATTATCACCAAAATTCAGGATAAAGTCTTTGTAGGTAAAGACATCATCTATTGCTCGGTGTTCCGCAAAAATGATGAACGAAAAATCTACAATGTAGTTTATGTTGATGCCAAGTCGGGCACCTCTTATGCCAAGCGTTTCTTTGTGTCGGGCATTACTCGCGACAAGGAATACGACCTGACGATGGGGAATCCGAAATCGAAAATTCTATACTTTACAGCTAATGATAACGGCGAAGCAGAAATTGTAACCGTAAACCTGACGGCCAACTCAACTGCTAAAAAGAAACAATTCGAGTGGGATTTCTCTGTACTGGCCATCAAGAACCGGAATTCGATGGGTAATGTGCTTACTAAGTTTCCGGTCAGAAAAATCATCATGAAATCGGCCGGAAAATCAACCCTTGGTGGTGTAGACATCTGGTTTGATGCCGTAATAGGCAAGCTGAATCGCGACGAGCACGGATTATATCTGGGCAATTTTGGTTCGGAAGACCGCATACTTGTACTTTATAAAGACGGACAGTATGAATTGACCAACTTTGAATTGACTAATCGGTACGAACCAAAAGAAATTGCCGAAGTGGTAAAATTCTCGCCAGAGCGCATCATCTCTTGTCTGTATTTTGATGGCGAGCATAAAACCTATTACATTAAGCGCTTCAAGATTGAAACCACAACCATAGATAAGAAATTCTTGTTTATTACAGACACCAAAAACTCGCGTATGCTGGCGGTAAGTGTCGACAAGCACCCGAGGATACAGGTTAAAACTAAGGCAGATAAAAAATCGCCTGCCGAGAGCCAGACCATTCTGGTAGATGAGTTTGTTGAAGTAAGAGGCTGGAAAGCCATTGGTCAGAAACTGAACGTATTTGAAATACTGGATGTACAAATGCTTGAGCCAAAACCAGAAGAGGTGGAAGTGAAGCAGGAAGTGGCCGAAGAAACCAATGCACAAACAGAGGCCGACGCCACTGAAAATACTGATGATAGTGACGGGCAACTGGCATTATTTTAACCACAGGTAACTATAATTTAATGATAAAATTGGGGGAAATTTCGGTTTCCCCTTTTATATTTCTGCCCATTTAGCATTCAACTATCATTTATTGCTATGCGTTACACACTGATTGCAATTGCGCTGCTGTGTCCTGCTTGCTCGCTGGCGCAAAACCTCATTACCGATATAAAAAAATTAAAAAACGACACCCAATGGCAACAGGTGGCGGCTATACCTTTGCAGTTTTCTGCCTATCATCCACAGGGGATGGTCAAAGTCGGCGAGTTCTTTTATCTGAGTTCAGTTGAAGTAAAAGCATCACCTGTAAACGGAAGTACTGGCAATGGAACAGGCCACTTGTTCAAGATAGACTCCACCGGTAAATTAATTGACGGCATCACTTTGGGCGAAGGCACCATGTATCATCCCGGTGGTATCGATTATGACGGCGAGTATATCTGGGTACCCGTGGCCGAATACCGCCCGAACAGCCAGTCTATCATCTATAAGGTTAACCCGGCTACCCTGAAGGCAACCGAAGTAATGCGCTTTAAAGACCATATCGGGGGCATTGTGCATAACACCGGCAGCCACACGCTGTCTGGCATTAGCTGGGGCTCAAGAAATTTCTATGAATGGAAACTCACACGTAGAGGCAAAGTAAAAAATGCAGGCGAATCGCCGGAAAAACTACGCATAGCTAACCCGTCATTTTATATCGACTACCAGGACTGCCACAATGTGGGCCAGAACCTGATGATTTGCTCAGGCTTGCAGCGTTACAGCCATAATGGGCACACAATCCGTTTAGGCGGTTTTGACCTTATTAGCCTGAAAGACCATCGCCCGGTGCATCAGGTACCAGTCAGATTATGGTCGCCCACAGGCGCCCCCATGACCCAAAACCCCTTCTGGGTTGAATCAACACCTAAAGGCATCAGAGCCTACTTCTGCCCTGACGACGATAAAGCCGCAACGCTATATATATACGATGCTGTTTTAAAGCCATAGAATCATCTAAGGACATTATCAGAAAAATTTCCAATAAAAATAAAATTTTTTCCAATACTATTTGGAAGATAAAAAAATAATATTTATCATTGCCGAATATTTCGGCACAACAATCCGAAAATATCGGCAGAACATGAAGACAGGTACAAACAAAACTTTGCTTTCACTCAATATAGCTCATTTACGTAAGCTGAAAGAATTAAGCCAGGGTGCATTGGCAGAAACGCTCAATGTACCCAGAACCACGCTGGGGTCATGGGAAGAGGGCAAATCTTCTCCAACCATTGATGGTCTGACAAATATAGCAAAGTTTTTTGGCGTGTCAATAGATGCATTGATAACAATTGACCTGACTACTGTAACCGACCCTCAAAGCCTGATGGAAATAGGCGGCAAACGGGTGTTGTTTCCGATTATGGTTGATGAACAAGGCAATGATATGATTGAGCTGGTACCGGTAAAAGCCTCGGCAGGTTACCTGAGCGGCTATAACGACCCCGGCTTTATACAGAATCTGCCCCGCATATCTCTGCCTTACATTGCCAACGGTAAATACAGGGGTTTCCCGATTGTAGGAGACTCTATGCCCCCGCTTGAAAAAGGTGCTTTTGTGATAGGTAAATACCTGGAAAACCTCGCCGATATAAAAGACGGTAAAACCTATGTGATACTTACACAAAACGATGGCCTGGTTTATAAAAGAATTCACCGGTTTAACAAAGCCGACGGGTACTTAATGTTACACTCTGATAATACGTATTACGCACCATATAAATTACCATTTAAAGAAGTTTTCGAAATATGGGAGTTTGTCTGCAGCATAAACCCTGCCGACACACAACCTTCAGATTTACTTTTCTCGGTTTTACAGAGCATTCAGAGCGATGTAAATACCATTAAGTTAAACATGAAGTTGTGATTATATCGATAGTAAGGACCTCGTTAAGGCTGGCTGATTATTAAAATCATTTTTAAAATATCTATTAATTCTAAAATATCCAGAAAAATGCAAACCGCTAAATTAGATTTGAGTATGAAAATTTATGAATTTATGGCTGAAGGTATCGACTTCAAGATGCACGATTTTCTGCCGGCTTCCAATAAAAAACAAGCCATTAAAAAAGTGAAAGTAACTATTGCCAAAATGGGCTATCAGAAACCCACATACCTCAACTTAATAGCCCTGTCAGACACCAAATAATTTATATGATTGAATCCCATCCCATCCATAAAAAAGCATTAGCAGAGAAGCAGGGTATCCACACAAAAAACCCGGTAATTAATGTCCTTTAACCGAAACGGGCTGCTTCTCTCTGCTTTTATACTTTATAACTTGCGCACTATAATATATAAATTAAATATTGCGCACACAGCCGGGCAAATAGCATACCCCAACTGCAATAGTGACGGTTCAGGCTTTCTGCAAGCCAGAAAAATATTCTGCATCCAGGCAAGAATATTAACCAAAACTTAGCTAATTTCGTATTGTGCTTTAAACAATTACAATACGAATGCTCGAAAATCGTAAAACAACCATACTTTTTATATTTTTTACAGTTCTTCTGATTTACATCTCAAGATTACTTTATTTACAGGTTATTGACGACCGCTACCGTTCGCTGGGTTCTAGCAATGCCATCAGAAAAAACATACAGATACCCTTACGCGGGCAAATATATGACCGCAACGGAAAACTACTGGTAGCCAATGTAGAGGTATATGATATGTATGTAACACCACGCAAGGTGAAGCCCATGGATACGCTTACCTTTTGCAACCTGTTTGGCATTACCCGAAAATTCTTTGATAGCACCATGCGTGTGGCCAAAGAATATTCGGTCAACAAAGCCTCAATCTTTATCAGACAATTATCAAAAGAAGACTACGCAAAAGTGGCCGACGCCATGGTGAATTTCTCTGGCTTTAATTTTGAGCAGTCGTTTTTCCGCACTTATCCGGCGGCTACTATGGCCAATGCACTTGGGTATATAGGTGAGTTATCAAAAACGCAATACGAAGCCCAGGGAGATAATAAATACTACCGCAAAGGAGATTACATAGGCCTTACAGGGCTGGAAAAAGAATATGAGCTTGACTTACGCGGCCAGAAAGGCACGCGCTTTACGCTTGTTAACGTAAAAGGAGAAGAGAAAGGAGCATATGGCGGTGGCAGCTTTGATACACTGGCAGTAATTGGTAAAGACTTGCACTCAACGGTTGACATGGGCTTACAACAGTTTGCCGACAGCCTTTTCCAGAACAAGGTGGGGGGTGTGGTGGCTATTGAACCCAATACCGGCGAAATTCTGACGCTGGGCTCTTACCCTACCTATGACCCCAACGAGCTGTCGGGTAAACTTTTTTCTACAAAATTCAGAGAGCTGTCAAAAAACCCCGATAAGCCGCTAATCAACCGGGTAACTAACTCGTTCTATCGCCCGGGTTCAACATTCAAGCTGGTGCAGGCAGCCGTTGCGTTGCAGGAGGGCGTCATTACACCTACTACGTCATTTACGGGTTACCCGTCTCCAATGGCCTGCCATGGGCACTCTGCATTGCATACCGCCAACCTGCATAATGCCATTCAAAGCTCTTGTAACCCTTATTTCTTTAATGTTTTCAAGAAAATAATTGGTAATAATAACGAATCTAACCCGTTTATTTCGGCCCGTGAAGGCCTTGCTGTATGGCATACCATGATGGAGAAATTTGGTTTCGGTATTAAGCTGGGTATAGACCTGCCGGGCGAAAAAGCCGGGCTTTTGCCAAGTGTTGAACGTTACGATAAAGTGTATGGCAAAAACGAATGGAAATTCTCAAATATTTATTCATTGAGTATCGGCGAAGGAGAACTGGGAGTAAACGTACTGAAACTGGCTAACCTGTGCGCAGCATTGGCGAATCGGGGATATTGGGTAACACCTCACCTGATAAAAGGTGTAGGGCAACCCAAAGGAGGTGTAAAACCTGACCTGGTAAAAGTACATCAGACAGGTGTAGACGCCCGATACTTTGAGCCTGTGGTAAATGGCATGTATGCCGTGGTTGAAAGCGGCACAGGCCGTGTGGCGCGCATAGAAGGCATTGAGGTTTGCGGCAAAACAGGTACGTCACAAAACAAAAAGGGAGGCGACCACTCTCTTTTTATTGCATTTGCCCCTAGGGTAAATCCTAAAATTGCTATTGCCGTAGTGGTTGAGAATGGTATCTGGGGAGCACGCGCGGCTGCACCGATAGCCTCGTTGCTGATAGAGAAGTACCTGAACGGCCAGGTGAAACGTAAAGAATATGCCGTACAGATTATGAATACCAGCTACCGTACCACAGCCGCCAGCAAAGGACAGCAACCAAAGAACTTAACACCTGAAAATTAACATCGACTTTATAAATGCAGCGGGCTACTCAAATGAATAGCCCGCTTTTTTTTAATTCTTCAGCATCGGGAACAGCCTCTTTAAATCTTCATCAGTAGGTCTGGAGCCATATTCGCATACCTCAAAAGTTTCGGCGTGTTTTACATTGGCTGCGTGCGCTTTTCCATACCATTTTTCCAGCGATGTTCTGGCTTCGGGGGTTATGGTTACGGCACGGGTCTTTGTAAGCCAGGCTTTTCTTTCTGCTTTGCCTTGTGGAACCTGATCCAGGAAACCGCCTATCCAGGGCAGCCACTCATAAAACTGCGACATGTGCGCATCCAGGGCATGAATCTTCTGGTCATACACGCCAGATATATCAATGGCTACATCAGGCCTGAAAGGGTTTGGGCGCTGGAAACCATCCTGAAAATACAAAAATACCGGATTCTTCTTCAATGGCGGCACATCAGGCGCCACATTAGGCACACCTACCATATAGGCGGCATCCTGCACCAATACACCAGTATAGCGGTGGTCGGGGTGGTAATCATTCGGCCGTGGTGCAATTACCACATCGGCCTCCCATTCTCTTATTTTACGGATAATCTGCAGCCTTACATTGAGGCTGGGTAATAGTTCACCATCGTGGTTGTCTAGCACATCGTATTCTACACCAAAGCGTTTGCCGGCTTCTTTAGCTTCGGCCAGCCTTCTTTTGGCCAGCATGCCCCCACCCTCGCTCTGATGCCCGGCATCGCCATTGGTTACAGATACAAATTTAACGGCATGGCCCATTTTTGAGAATAAAATACCTGTTCCGCCCGATTTCAAATCACAATCATCGGGGTGGGCGCCAATCATAATAATTCTCAGCGGTTTTTGGGTCTGGCTGTATACCATAGCGGTTACCAGCAAAAAAGCCAGTAAAAATATACGTCTGATCATACTAGTGTTGTTTAAAGGGTTGAATATGACTAATTTACGGATAAAAATATAATATTTTCAGGTGTTAAACAATCTATTCAAACTACTCAATAATTTTACATTACCCAAAAGTATATGCCAGATAGTCCGTATGCATAGCCCGGAATACAACAATAAAAGTTGAAAGATACACTGGTCAGGATTTTTATCCAGCCATCTTTTACTTTTGTTTTTCTCTGAAAAAAACCTATTACATTTGCTAAAATAATAACAAAAGAATGACCTTACAGCAGCTTTTTCAGCAAATTGGCGCACAACCGGGCTTATTGCTGTTTTATTTTGCGGGGATTCCTGCCGCAGCCATTCTGGCGGGGTTGCTAGGCAAAAATGAAGGACACCTGTCGCCCTGGAAATACCTGTATGCCGTGCTGATATATCTGGTAAGTATACCCGGTGTTTTTGCTGTTGCACCTAATATCTACTTTTTTGTATTTCAGCATGGCAACGTGATGGAAATGGACGTGTACATGCAAATTCTACCTGTAGTGGTGATGCTGGTTACTATTTTCATTATCAGCAAAAACGTGCGATTGGCTCTGATTCCGGGTTTCGGTAAAATAGCAGGCCTGTGGTTTATGCTCTTTGCCACTATGGCTTTCATGTGGTTTTTAGAGAAAATTCATATTGTTGTTTTCTCTTATATGCCTATTACTGTGCTACTGGGTATTTTTGTGGTTCTCTTTGTACTTATTTATTTAGGCTGGCGGCGCTTTATAGCTTAGTTAATCGCTGATTACAAAAGCCAGTGAGGCATCAGAGATAGGTTCTGATACACTTCTGGGGTCTGGCTTTAGTTCAACTTTACGCATAGCCTCTACTTCTATTGAATAAAAGCCGAAATCTTCTACCACTTTACCACAAAGATGATAGATACCAGAACCACGCAACGGGTATTTCTCAACCGTTTTAGGAAAATGTACGGTATCAAAAAATTTCCCTGAGTAATCATAAAAATAACCAAAGCCCATCAACTGGCCGTTTTTGGCACGTATTGATTTCCAGGTTATCAGGTAGCCGTATATGTTAACAGGCTGGCCCAGCATTTCGTGCAGTTTATCTATGGTGCAGGTATCGGCCACGGGCTCGGCACATAAATCGAAGGGGGAGCCTACGGTAAAATCAAGAAATTCTATTTCGTCATACATATCTTCCAGGGGGTCATAAGACAAAGCCGGCAGATGGGATTCTGGCTCCAGGTACTCAAACAGTGCCTCTTTATATGCCGACGGCTTGAAATTATTATGCAACAGCAAGTGGGCTTCCCACAGCAGTTCTTTCTTGGTCATGCCGAAATTCCTGAATGCCCCCACTCTTATTAACACAATCAGTTGTTCAAGGCCAATCGGAACGCGATGGGCAAAATCAGCAAAAGACAAGAAACGGCCTTTCTGGTTCCTTTCGTCGAGTATGTTTTTAACAATTTTTACTTCAAGGCTTTTGATATGAATCCAACCCAGCCAGATGGTTTTTCCCTTAATGCCTGTAAGCATATTACTTTCATTAATATCCGGCACTTCAATAGTTGCTCCGCAACGTTTGGCTTCATGTATATAAAACTCGGTTCGGTAAAAACCACCAAAATTGTTAATAACAGCCGTAATAAACTCTAATGGGAAATAGGTTTTCAGATACAAACTCTGGTAACTCTCTACTGCATAAGACGCCGAATGCGCCTTTGAAAAACTATAACCTGCAAAACTCTCTACCTGCCGCCATACTTCTTTTGCCAGTTCGTCGCTGTAGCCTTCAGCCCGGCAATTGGCAAACCATTTGTCTACTATTTTCTGAAATTCCATTCTGGCTCTATATTTGCCAGACATGGCACGCCTGAGCATATCGGCCTCGCCCAATGTCATTTTTGCAAATCCATGAGCCACTTTTATCACATCTTCCTGATAAATCATTACTCCGTAGGTATCTTCCAGCAAATCTTTCATTCTTGGATGCAGGTACTGAATATTGTGGGGGTCGTGGTGCCGTTCTATGTAGGCTTTCATCATGCCACTGCTGGCAACACCCGGCCGTATAATAGAGCTGGCCGCTACCAGGGTAAGGTAATTATCGCATCTGAGTTTCCACATCAGCTGGCGCATAGCCGGCGACTCTATATAAAAGCAGCCCATGGTTTCGTTGGCCTGTAGTTGCTTCCTGATGTTTTCATCTTTTTTGAATTTATGTACCTGATGGATATCAATGTTAATTCTGTGGTTGTCACGCACCAGGTCAACAGCCATTTTTATATGCCCCAGCCCCCGTTGCGACAACACGTCAAACTTGGCAAAACCAATTTCTTCAGCTACGTACATATCCCACTGGCATATCGGAAACCCCTTGGGCATGGGTTGCAGTGCGGTATAATTAAACAGGGGTTCTTCCGAAATCAGAATACCCCCTGCATGGATAGACAGGTTGTTAGGCATTTCGTCCATCAACGGAGCGTATTTCAGAATATACCGCATGTATTCGTTGCTCTGGGCCCTTTCGGGGTAGCGTAGGTACATATCCACCTCTGGCTTGGGCAGGCCAAAAACCTTGGCCAGCTCACGTATGGCTGAGTTACGCTGAAAAGTGTTATAGGTGGCCAGCAGGCAAACGTGCTCTTTACCGTAGCGCTTAAAAATATACTGAATGATTTCGTCGCGCTCATCCCACGAAAAATCAATATCAAAATCAGGCGGTGATGTGCGTTCAGGATTGATGAACCGCTCAAAGAACAGGTTTAATTCAATAGGATCTACATCTGTAATACCTATGCAATAGGCTACAATTGAATTAGCCCCAGAGCCCCTGCCTACATGAAAATACCCTCTTGATCTGGCATAATTGATGATGTCCCAGGTCATGAGAAAATACGCCGCAAAGTTCATCTGGCTGATAATCTCCAGCTCCTTATCTATCCGCCTGATTACTTCAGCATTTGTTATATCATACCGGTTAGAAGCACCATCTAAAGTAAGTTTCCGCAGAAACTCCATATCAGTTTCTTTATTTTTAGTATAGAATCTTTTATTCTTATCGGTGTGCGTGTTAAACTCAAAATTGCAATGGTTAATTACCAGAGCAGTATTTTTCATGAACATACGGTAATCGGTAAATTTGTCTATCAGAGTTGGGATATCAACAAAAATCTCGTCAGGGCAAGCCTCTTCATTTTTAGGCAGCTTGCTCAAAAGTACATTCTTACTGATGGCCCGCAGCAAACGGTGCAGGTTAAAGGTAATCTTGTCATGAAACGTAACCGTATGTATGGCCAGCACCTTCTGAATAGCCGGGTGCTTCTGAAACTTAAAAAGCCGGGTTAGCTCCCAGAACCGCACGCCTATATACTCGTGTTCGTCAAGCGTTGGGTTTGATTCAAAATAGCTCATCGGATAAATAGCAAAACTATCCCGGAATGGCGGCGCCTTTTGCGGATAGGGCTTTCCGGAAGCCAGATACTCAGACAAAAACCGGTTGATTTCATGCAGCCCATTCTGGTTCTTTGCCAGTACAGTGTATTTTACTTCATCGCTGTTTCTGAACTCTACCCCTACAATGGCTTTAATATCGGCTTTTTTACACTCTTTTATGAAATCGAACAGGCCGCTGGTGGTGTTAATATCAGTAAGCGCAAGGTTACGGCATCCGGCGGCTTTGGCTCTGGCAACCAAATCTTTGATGCTGAGCGTACCATAATTGAAACTGAAATGGCTGTGGCAGTTTAAATACATATATTATAGATGTTAAATGTTTGATGATTACCTGGTCAGTTGCAGGCTTTTTGCATTTACCATAGGGGCTTTACCCAATTGCATGCCGTAAGCCCTGCCCAGTATTTTTTCGCCATGTTTGTACTTCACTTTGTCCATAGCCTGATGCAGCGAGGCAAACCTGGATGAATTGTCGAACAGGTTTATCTGTGAGTACCCCTGCACCAGTTTGCTGAGCCTTACCCCTATCAGCCTTATTAAAAGCCTTTTATCGTACAGGTTATCAAACAAATCGAGTACTTTTTCAATAATCACCTGGTCGTCAGAAGTATAAAGTACATGGGTTTGCCGGGTGTAGGTATCAAAATTTGAATAGCGTATTTTAACCGTAATACATCCGGCACATTTTATCTGGCTCCGCAAATCGAAAGTCAGGCTTTCTACCATATACACCAGTATTGATTTAAGCCGGGCCACATCGGTGGTGTCTTTATCGAAAGTCATTTCTTTTGAAAAAGATTTCTGGTCATGATACGGCACAATGGGGGTATCATCAATGCCATTGGCCCGCTCCCAGAATAACTTTCCGTTTTTGCCAAATACGGCCTCCATCATTTTTATGGGCATAGCGGCCAGTGTACCTATGTTTTTTACGCCCATGGTTCTCAGGGTTTTGGCGGTGGTGTCGCCAACCATAGGTAGTTTATTGATTGACAGGGGGTTCAGAAACGGCCTTTCGTAACCTGTAAGTACCTGCATTTTGCCGTTAGGCTTGGCCTCATTGGTGGCTACTTTGCTAACGGTCTTGCTTGTACTGAGGCCAAAGGTGGTATTAAGGCCCGTTTCTTTCGCAATGCGCTCTTTAATTCCTTTTGCCCATTTATAACAGCCAAAAAATTTATCCATGCCCGTAAAATCACAATAGAACTCATCAATACTGGCTTTTTCTACTACGGGTACATCTTCAGTAATGATATCAGTAACCATACCTGAATATTTGATGTACGACTCGTGGTCGCCTTTTACAAAAATGGCATCGGGGCACAGCCGTTTAGCCAGTTGTGAAGACATGGCCGAATGCACTCCGAATTTGCGGGCTTCATAACTGGCCGAGGCCACCACACCCCGCTCGCTTGACCCACCCACAACCACAGGTTTGCCAATAAGTGACGGATTTTTTAATCGTTCGACTGACACAAAAAAGGAATCGAGATCATAGTGTACTATGGCTTTGTCCATATACAAAATTATAATGTGGAAAAATTTTACAGGGATTCTGCGATAAAAGTATAATCATTTTGTGTAATATTGTCTATACAAATTGTGTAGCTTATGGAAAATCAATTAGTTAGTCAGATAAAAATTGCGCGTAACATCAAATTAATGCGGTTAAGCAAAGGGCTCACACAAGAGCAACTGGCCGATGCGCTGGCCATTCCGAGCACCCGCTATGCCAATTATGAACAGGGTACAAGGGCAATACCTATTGATACGCTGGTGGCTATTTCTTCTTATTTTCATCTGGCGCTTGATGCCCTGGTGAAGTCTGACTTAAGCAAGGTTGATTTGAAAGGATTGATGCACGTAGGCGAAAACCGATTGTTGTTTCCGATTCTGATTAAGGATGATGGCAAGTTTGAAAGCATAGAAGTAGTGCCGGTAAAAGCCTCGGCAGGGTATTTGAGCGGCTATGCCGACCCCGAATTTATAGAAACACTCCCCAAGGCAGCTCTACCATTTATAGGTAACGGTACACACCGGGGGTTTCCGCTTACCGGCGATTCGATGCTGCCTATCCCCGATGAATCTATCATTATCGGGCGATTCATAGAACGTATGAGTGATGTAAAAGACGGCCGCACGTATGTGGTAGTGGCTACCTCTGGCATTGCGTATAAGCGCGTATATATAAAAAAGCAGGAAGGCGTTTTACTGCTGGTATCTGACAACAAAATGTATAGCCCCTATGAAATACCGCTGGAGAGTGTACTGGAGCTATGGGAATTTAAGTGCTACATCAGCACAAAAGAATATGCCCCTGACGAATACTCGCTGAACAATCTGTTTCAGCAGATGAGTGGCCTTACCAGAGGAATTGAGGAAATAAAGCAGAGGCTTGGGGGGAAACCTTAAAAGGTAAGCATAGAGATTCAAGCCAATTTGTATGTATTTATTGTGAAAATATTATATCTTGCTAAGAATACTATTACCGAAACCTCTTTTGTATCTACAAAAGACTGAGCGAACACTTCAACGTTTAAGCTAATAAAAGCACTGAGTTCATAAAAACAGATGCTCTGTTTTGCCCGGTTATTTATTTTCATAATAAAACCCTACCAATCAATGGCTGTACTTCGACTAAAAAAGCTTTACAAATTATTGGCACTCGCCATTTTGGGTGTAATAATAATTGTTTCCTGCTCAAAAGAGGATATCCCTACTCCAATAAAATCTAATCTTCCCAACTACGACCTACCCAATATAAAACCCAAAGGTAATGAGAATTATCTGAGACAGAAATCTGATTATGTCTACAATCAGGAAAAAGTAAGGACTTATGAGTTGATGATTAAACCGGAAGACCTGGCAAAAATAGATGCCAATCCCGCCGCAGAAGAATACGTAGAAGCCGCTTTGATATTTGAAGGTGACACCATCAGCCCGGTCGGTGTGCGTTACAAAGGTTCAATCGGGGCTTTTGCAGGCTGTTTGTCAGACCCTGATTGGGGGCACCCCAGTGGATGGAAAATTTGTGAAAAGCTCAGCATGCAAGTAAAAATCAATTGGAATGACCGCAAAGAACGCTTTTTTGATTTGAACAAACTTCAGTTCCATTCGCAGAACTATGATAAATCGCAGCTTCGTGAACGCCTTTCCTATTGGCTTTTTGCCGAAATGGGTGTTCCTGCCCCCCGCTCGGTTCACGCCAGATTAATTATTAATAAAAAATATTCCGGTTTATATGGTCTTACCGAAGAAATTGACAATCGTTTTGCTGAGTATTTTTATAAGGAAGGAAAAGGCAATGTATATAAGGAAGTGTGGCCGGTGAAACCCAACGGCGAAGTTCAATCTGATAAAGCTTTTATTGAAGCCTTAAAAACCAATGAAGAAGAGCAGAATATTAATTTAATAAAAGAATTCGGCCAGGCACTAGCTGCCTCTACCCCGGCAAATAGTAAAGACGTGGTAAAAAAATACATGAAAATTGATGAGATAATGTCATACGTGGTGGTAGATAGAGCAATCAGACATGACGATGGGCCTTTTCACTGGTATTGTAAAGATGAAACCGTAAACTCTTGTGAAAACCATAATTATTATTGGTTTGAAGACAAGAAAAATAAGAAAATGCACCTTATTCCTTGGGATATGGATGGCACTTTTGAACATATAATCCTGAACTCGAACGACTACACAGGCATGGTTGATAAATGGGGAGGTATATCTAACGGCTGCCTGCCCTTTAAAACCAGTATCGGCAAAATGCAGCTTTCTGCCGCTTGTGAAAAACTGGCAGCTACGTGGGTAAGTTTTGATCAGGAGTATAATACTTTAAAAAGCCATTTCATCAGTAATTTCGTTAAAAACGATAAACTAATTTCGCAGCTAGATATCTGGGCAAAGCAAATTGAACCATTCATTATTGAGGCCGATAAGATTCATAATAAAGGTATTGAAGTAGAAGTAAAGAAGAAAACGACCACATTTATTGTATGGGATTACGCAACTAAATCTTTAAGAAGTCAGGTAAAAGGTATTCTGTAAATGTAAAATTCAAACAAAAAGCGTACTTACGGCAAGCCATAAGTACGCTTTTTATTATCTTTCAGCCATCAATCAGTTCTGAAACTCAATGGTGTTTACAGCAAACAATGGTTTGCCTTCAGCTTTCGGATTCTTGAATACAAAATAAATATCCTGCTCGCCGGCTGTGTTTACCTTTACTTTAACAGGAGCCATGCTTGCTTCCTGCACTTCGCCGGTGCCTACCACTGTTCCGGTCGGTGAGCCCAGTCTTACTTCCAGGGTACCACCTACGGTTGTGCCTTTCTGCGAAATTGCCCCTACCACAATGGTTTTAATGCCCGTCAGGTCAATACCTTTGAAAACCAGGTAGCTGTCGTTTTCGTTCGCCACGGCTACATCGCCACCTAATTGTTCTACTGCAAATTTCGATACGGCTTTTGCGTCATCATAAGTAACAGCCTTCATTTTAGGGCTACGCAAAGCTAAAGATCTGCTGGTTGTCAGCGGGCCTATTACTTTGCCGCCTTTGTCGGTATAAGTAGCCTGAATGATATACGCACCTTCTTTTTTGCCTTTATGAGCCGCGCCTTCATAAGTACCTGTTACAGGTTGAGAAGTTTTTCTGGTGTCGTTCAATGACAATATGTAGTCAACCATGTCTCTGGCATCAGATATTGATAATTGCGGGTGAGCAGCCATGGCTTGTTCGCCCCATACACCGCCGCCACCTTTAATAACCTTTTCAGCCAACTGGTTGATAGCGGTTTGTCCGCGACGGTACTTCTTGGCTACATCTATATAAGCAGGCCCGATTGATTTTTTATCTACCGAGTGACAAGCCTTACAGTCGCTCAGGTCAATCAGACGTTTACCTGCTGCAAAGTTCACATTTTCCTTGTGTCCTTGTTCAAGCATGGTTTTGTCGTAA
The DNA here is from genome assembly GCF_024138715.1 of Emticicia sp. 21SJ11W-3. Classification (GTDB taxonomy): domain Bacteria; phylum Bacteroidota; class Bacteroidia; order Cytophagales; family Spirosomataceae; genus Emticicia; species Emticicia fluvialis. Next base: position 1,780,245 of record NZ_CP092074.1, on the reverse strand, counting down.
CCTTCCAGATAATTGATGTTTACCACTACATCTTCAGGGTCAATACCTTTGCTTAGGGTACCGTCTTCTTTATCGGTTACTTTTACGTCGTAAGCAATTTTTTCGTTATCGAAGAAGAACGTCTTATTACCCTTTATTGAAATGTTTACTGTCGGTTCGGCATTTCCTACTTTTACAATCGTAGTTTGCGACGATTTGTTTCCGGCGGCATCAGTTACGGTCAATACCACGTTGTATTCACCTGGTTTGGTGAAAGTAAACTTCGGGTTAGCCTGTGTGCTTACAGGTAAACCCTTGCCGAAATTCCAGGCGTATTTCAGCGCATCTTTATCGTAATCCATTGTTCCGGTTGATGAAAACGCCACTGCTAGCGGAGCGGCACCGGCCTTTTTATCGGCTGCCATGGTAATAACCGGTTTTCTGTTACCGGGGTTATACTCTATTACCGACAGGGTGGCTTCTTCGTTCTGGGCAAACCAGTTCATACCGTAGTCTAACACAAACAGACGGCCATCTTTTGAGAAAGCCATGTCCATCGGGTGATAAAAACGGGTATTAGGCATAAATCTTTCCATACCCTGATAGTTGCCGTCTTTATCCATACTTATCAGGTAAATCCAGTCGCGCATCCACTCATAGGCAAAGAACTTGCCATCAAAGTAACTCGGGAAACGTTTCGGATTTTTTGTATAATCGTCTGAATAATACACCGGCCCTGCCATTGGGTTACAACCACCCTTACCAAACTCAGGATATTGTCTCGATGGACCATAACCATAGTACATCCAGGCTTTTGTGGCAGGCATCAGTTCTTTCAGACCTGTATTGTTTGGTGAATCGTTGATTGGCTTAGCTGCATCATATTTAGGGCCTGACTCTTTGGTTGCAAAATTATAGTGGTTGTAAGCAAAGTTGTCGCCCGTAAAAATAGGCCAGCCGAAAAAGCCCGGTTTACGCGCCTGATTAAACTCTACAATACCCTCAGGGCCGCGTTTGTCGTTAGTTTTACCGGCATCAGGGCCTACATCGCCCCAATATAAATAGCCGTTGCGTTTATCAACCGCAATTCTGTATGGGTTACGCATACCCATTGCATATATTTCAGGGCGGGTTTTGTCGGTTCCTACCGGATACAGGTTGCCTTCAGGAATACTGTAGGTGCCGTTGTCTTCCGGTTTTATTCTTAGTACTTTACCGCGCAAATCGTTGGTATTACCCGATGAACGAAGGGCGTCCCATCCTTCACGACCCGGTTGAAAGTCAATAGGTGCATAACCTTCTGAAGCAAACGGGTTGGTGTCGTCGCCGGTTGAAAGGAAAAGATTTCCTTTACCGTCCCAGTCTATTGAACCACCTGTGTGGCAACACTCATCGCGTTTGACAAACACACGCAACACCACTTTTTCTGACGACATCACCACGGTGTCTTTCTTGTCGTCATACACAAATCTTGACAGGAAATTATCTTTCGTTGCCTCGCGGGTTTCGTCTGGTGTATAGTACAGGTAAATCCAGTGATTTTTTTCATAGTCAGGGTCAGCACCCACACCCATCAGGCCATATTCAAACTTGGTGTAAACCGGCATTTGGCCTGCCACTTTCACTTTTTTGGTAGCGGGGTTCCATACTTTTACGGCTCCTTTGCGCTCTACAAAAATTACCTTGCCGTTAGGTAGCACAGCCAGCTCGGTAGGTTCGTTCAGGTTATTTGCCAATGTAATGCGCTCAAAACGGTTTTCTTCCGGTGCGCGTACCGAGCGGGCTTTTGAGTAGTCAAGCTTGTTTGCCATTACCCATTTTAAACCCTGCCAGAAGTGTTCTGCTATTAATGGCTCTTTGGTAAAGGTTTCAGGTGTATGACCAAAGTTTGAGTAAAAGGCTTTACCGCCGTCAAACTCATGATACCAGGCCATCGGGTGGAAGTCACCCATTCTACCCATCTGGTAGCTGCTTTCGTCTACCCTTACAATAAACTTCAGGATATCTTTTTTCAAAGATTTGAAATCATAGAACTCGTCGGTTTTTTCAAAAGTATCAGGGAAATGCGCCGAAGCCGGGAAGGTCTTGTCGAGCGTAATCATTTTACCTTTTTGCACGTTTGATACTCTGCCGCCCGGATGGCTGGCAAAATACCCTCCCATCAGGTCGTTGTACCAGGGCCAGTTATATTCGGTATCTGATGCCGCATGGATACCAAAGTACCCGCCACCGGCCTGAATATACCGCTCAAAATCGGCCTGTTGTGCCGGATTCAGCACGTCGCCGGTAGTACTTAAAAACACAACAGCATTGTAGTTTTTCAGATTGGCTTCATTAAACTTAGTGGCGTCGGTTGTGGTGTCTACCACAATACCCTCCTTTTTGCCTAAGTCAAGAAAAAACTGGTTACCTTCTTTAATGGAGTTGTGATGAAAACCTTTTGTTAAAGAAAAAACCAAAACTTTTTTTTGCTGTGCAAAAGAGCTTGCACTCACAAGCAGAAATAGTAGAATAAGAATAGGATTGAATTGTTTTTTCATTAGAATTTCTAATAATTTGAATGACCAACAAATGTAATCAAAAAGCAAAGAATAAGTGTCAGCAATACATTAAAAGTATTTTTTTGAGAATATATATAAGATTATACTGAGTTATGCAGATATGTACTACTTACACTGCTACCTATTTAGCCTTCAGGCATTGATAGCATTACTTTTAGCAGCCATTTCATTGTAGTATGGCTGCTTATTTTTGTGTTGATAAATATGCTGTAAGCTAAGTATTCGCCTTGGCATATCACTCACCTCTCCAACAATATTACATACGTTTCGTCTGCATCAGTAGGCAAGTCATACTCAAATTTTTGCCTGATAAAATCGGCATTGACTTTGGCTTTGGGTGATACCAGTGGCTCTTTAATAGCCGCCGTCTGGAAAAACAGATTAGGATTTATGCCCTCTGCTTTACTCATGGTTATATCCGGGTTCAGTGCATTGCCTACGCGCAGACGGCAGTTACCCCCAATGGTAGATTTAATAACCAATTCTGTTATTTTGCTGTCTTTCCAGGCCATTTTTACAATTTCAAAGCCGCCTCTGGTTCTTAAACCGCTCACGCGGCCTTCTGTCCATTGGTCAGGCAGGGCAGGCAGTAAATGAATGGCCCCGTCATGGCTTTGTACCAGCATTTCAGCAATACCGGCGGTGCAGCCAAAGTTGCCGTCAATCTGAAACGGCGGGTGGGCATCAAACAGGTTGTCGTAGGTACCACCTCCTTTCCGGCCGGGCGCTTCGGCGGGCGACAATTGGTCGGTTATCAGTTTATAGGCGCGATTACCATCCAGCAGCCTTGCCCACCAGTTTACTTTCCAGCCCATTGACCAGCCTGTAGACACATCGCCCCTGTAAATTAATGAATTACGTGCGGCAGCAAATAAGGCTGGGTTTTGATAGGGGGAAATCTGATTAGACGGAAAAAGACCATACAGATGCGAAACATGCCGGTGCTGGTCTTTGGGGTCGTCCAGGTCTTCCAGCCATTCCTGCAACTGATTATACTGCCCTATCTGCATTGGGGGCAGCAATTTCAGTCTGGCTTTAATCTGATTCGCAAATTCAGTATCTGTTTTCAGAATTTCGGCAGCTTTGATAAGGTTAGAAAACACATCAAACACCAGTTGGTTATCCATAGTTGCACCCGCTGTAATAGATGAGTTGGGCCTACCGGCTGGCGAGTTTTCAGGCGATGTGCTGGGTGTTACCACCAACCATTGATGCGTTGGCTCTGTAACCAGAATATCATGGTAGAAAGTAGCAACGCCCTTTAGAACCGGATAATATTTTTGCAGAAATGCTTTGTTGCCACTATATAAATACCTTTGCCACAGGTGCTGGCTCAGCCAGGCGCCGCCCATTGGCCACATACCCCAGAAAGCCCCGTCTACTGCTCCGTTTATACGCCATAAATCGGTATTGTGGTGTGCCACCCAGCCATTGACGCCATACATTCTGCGAGCAGTTTCAGCGCCGGTTTCCGACAACTCATGCACCATATCAAACAGCGGCTCATGCGTTTCTGGCAGGTTGGTGAGTTCGGCAGGCCAATAGTTCATTTCGGTGTTGATATTAATCGTGTACTTGCTGTCCCAGGGCGGATTCTCCTGATTATTCCAGATGCCCTGCAAGTTTGCGGGTTGCCCGCCGGGTTGTGAACAAGATATGAGCAGGTACCGGCCAAACTGAAAATACAACGACACCAAAGATGGGTCGTTACCTTGTGCAAAAGCTTTCAGGCGTTCGTCGGTAGGCAGTTTTGCTGCTTCTGTTGAGCCTAAATCTAATGTTACGCGCCTAAACAATTGCTGGTACTCGCATATATGGTTATTGAACAAATTGCTGTATGGTATTTTTGCTGCTTTTTCCATGTAGCCCCTGGCTTTTCTGCTTTCGTCACCGCTTATATCCTGATAATTGACAAAGTTGGTGGCAACAGATACCAGAAGTGTAATGGCCGTGGCGTTTTCAACATTCAGGCTTGAGTCGTTTCTACTCATTTGCCCATCGTTGGGTAGTATTCTGGCAATGGTGTTAAACCTTACCGCGCCTTTTACGCCTTCGTGGTCTTTGCCCAGCCCCCAGACCGATAACTCGTCTTTTTGAACTGCCGATGCCGTTTTAAAAGGGCTGTTCATTGATAAGCGGAACGAAATGCTTTTAGGCTTATTGGCATTCAGGCGAATGACCATTATCTGGTCGGGGATAGATATAAATGCAGTACGTGTATATTTTATTCCGTTGGCCTGATAAGTGGTGGTTTGTATGGCCTGTTCAATGTCCAGTTCTCGTTTGTAATTATCGTAACTTTCATGGTCGGGGAAATCCAGTTGCAAATTACCGACAGGCAAAAACATCTGCCCGTGGTTTTTTCTGGCAATGATGCTTTTCTGTGCCAACTCCTGTGCTTCCTGATTTTTACCTTCAAAAATTAATTTTCTGATGCCCGGCAATGCGGCTTTGGCATCGGGGTTATCGTTGCGGCTGGGGCTACCCGACCAGAATGAAGATTCGTTCAGCTGAAAAGTTTCAGTCTTTACATTACCATAAACCATAGCGCCTAAACGTCCGTTGCCTAATGGCAAGGCTTTGGTCCAGGTGGTATTGGCAGGTTGCTTGTACCAGAGCTTAAGGTTGGCCTGCTGGGCTTGCAGGGCCGTAGTAAAAAATATAAGAATGAATAAGATTCTTTTCATAAAAGGAAGTGTACAGGGTTGTTAAATTATTCAATCTTACTTTGCCGGGTAGAAAAGCAGCAGTTATGGAAAAGCAAAGAGCAATTGTGCAACAAATATAACAGCTTCCGGAAACCTTTTGGTGTTTCGGTGTTAAAAAAGGAGAATTTGACCCATTAAGAAATCAGGTAAAGAAAAGCTTGATAGTGGCTATGACAAGCCCGGTGGCAAGCAGGTATCGGAGCGTTGGAACATTGAAACGCCGGCTACCAAAATAAGACCCAAGCAGCCCGCCTGCTATGGTAGCGCCTACTGCCCATTGCAGGTCTGGCGTGAGATGAATGCCCCCTTTTGATAACTGGCCATACAAACCGGAAAGTGAATTGACAAAGATAAACAACGCCGATACCGCCGCGGTTTCTTTGAGTTTTGCCCAGCGCATCAGCAACATCAAGGGGCTAAGGATAATACCACCGCCAATACCTATCATACCCGACAACAAACCGATGCCGGCGCCCGAAAACAGACTTGCCCATAGTGGCACAGGGCGATTAGGGGTCTCTTCAGACCTGAACTGGTATAACAAACGTGCAATAGATATAAGAATGCAGGCCGCCAGAATTTTTTTATACAGGCTGTCGGGCAGTGTCATGGTCCCCCCCAGATACGCCATTGGAATACTTGCCAGTGCAAACGGCAGAAACAGGTTGACTCTGAAATAACCCGCTCTGTAAAACCCTATAAAAGAGAACAATGAAACGGCCAGGTTCATGATTAACGCAGACGATTTCATCATCGATGGCGCTACTCCTGCCAATGCCATTACTGCCAGGTATCCGCTTGCCCCTCCGTGCCCAACAGAAGAATAAAGAAACGCCACAATGGCCATCAGAAAAAGCAGAAGATAGGTGGAAGAGTCCATGAGAATAGATTGAGCCATTCGCTATATTTATTAAAACACAACGCAATATCAGTATTTTACTGAAGGCAATAAAACATTTACTCCGATAATTTTTGGGTCTCCTGTCTCATAAATGCCTCGAATCGTTGTTGCAATGCTTTATAGGTCTCTATGGCCCGGTGGCCCTCGTCAGTTACTATGGCTCCGCCGCCCTGTTTGCCACCTACTTGTGTAGCCACTAAGGGTTTTTCTGACTGGGTGTTCATAGAAGTAATCAGGTCCCAGGCTCTTTTGTACGACATCTGCATGGCCTGTGCCGCTTTAGAGATTGAACCATGCTCAATGATAAGTTCCATTAGCTGAATGCGCCCCTTGCCCAGATACCGCTCTGAGCCATCAGCGCGTTCAATCCAGATACTACCGGCCACTTTTATGTCTTTCACGCCAGAGAGTAACTCCTGCATAGTTGTTGCGTTTAAAATAAAGCTCTTTTTACAAAAATAGTATAAAGCCTTGAAAGAAATACCCACCCCATTACTAATTACCCGATTATTTATAGCCTCTGCATTTATTGCGTTTGCAGGAAATGTTCTATATTTGAACGCTATATTTGAAAAAATATAGCGACTCTACATAAAACTACCAAACGAATGATGACCAGATATTTCCGAATTCAATTAGTGCTCAGCATCCTGGTGCTTATGCTTGTTTCAGGCTTTGCTGATGCACAGACAACCACCCTGAAAGTAGAAGGCGAGGTTGAAAAACCAATTACCATTACTGAATCTGATTTTGCGAAACTGCCACGCACCGAGGTTAAAGGCAGAGACAAAGACGGTAAAGAGCATTTGTTCAGTGGTGTTGCCGTATCAGAAATCTTAAAGCAGGCCGGAGCCACACTTGGTGGCCAGCTGCGTGGCAAAAACCTGACCAAATATCTGATTGCCAAAGCGGCTGACGGATACCAGGCAGTTTTTGCTTTACCTGAACTGGACCCCGAATTTACAGACCAGCTAATCATCATTGCCGATAAGGTAGATGGGCAGGCACTGCCCAAAGGCGAAGGCTCCTTTCGATTCGTTGTGCCTAAAGACAAAAAACACGCCCGTTGGGTAAGAGAAGTGGTCAGTATCAGGGTAGTATCTGCCATTCAATAAAACCAGAAGCCGGTATTTTGGTAATTACAGGAGGTGTAGATTACCTTTGTGGCATAAAACATTTTGTTGCCATAGTATGAAAGGTGCGTTTCTTGATTTTTTCCATTCGGTAAGTATTCTTATTATTCTGGTTGTGGCATTAATTGTGTCGCAGGTGGCGCGTAAGGCATTAAACAGATACGCCCTACGCAGTGCCGGCAATATGCGTATCAATGCCACTACTTTCAGTTTCCTGAAAAATGCTTCCAGCTTTGTCATTTTTGCCTTGGCGTTGATAGCCGTTATTCATCTTATACCTGGTCTGGAGAAACTGGCCACCACGCTTTGGGCCAGTGCAGGTATATTATCGGTAGTGATTGGTCTGGCAACGCAACAAACCTTTGGCAATATTGTCAGTGGTATCTTTATTGTTGTATCAAAGCCCTTCCGGATTGGGGATTCTATCAAGCTCCCCAACGGTAATCAGGGCATTGTGGAAGACATCACGTTACAGTTTACAGTTATCAATAATCCTGAAAACGGGCATATTATTGTTCCGAACGCGGTTATTACCAGAGATTACGTGGTAAATTCAACAATTATAGATGACAAGGTGTGTAATCTTATCAACCTGAAAATCATGACTGATGATGTAGACAGAGCCATACTGCTGCTTCAGGAGATTGCTTCTTCACACCCCGATTTTTATAATGCCTCAGCATCTGAAGGAAACCGGGTTTCGACCGATGAATTAAAGCCTGTTATGGTGCAGGTAGTAGACTTGATGGACTCATGGATTGCCCTGCGCCTGAGCGTATGGTGTAAGTCTTCAGCCAAAGCCTCTGGTATGAGGTCTGACCTGTTGCTGGCCATCAAAAAACGCTTTACGGCCGAAGGTATAAAAATATAAAGGCTACCCTTGCAGGTAGCCCCTTGTATCATTCTTCTTCAAATCAATCTTTCTTTTCTTTTTTATGGTGTTTTTTGGCTGGTTCGGTAGGTTTGTTTTCAGCTTTGGCTTCTTTTTTCTCTACTTTGGCCGGTTTTTCTTTAGGAGCTTGTTGTTTAATGCCACCTTTGGCAGCAAATGTAACAGGGGCGAAAAGGATAGCAACTGCTAAAGCTGCTAATGAGATTGACTTTTTCATGTTTTTAATAGTTTTGAGATTTGTTAATTGTCCGCCTGTCTGGCGAACTTTCTGTGACAAATCTCAGCCAAAAGTATTAAAATCATTATAAGCCGGTATTAAATGCCGATTAAACTATAAGTACCCACATTAAATTACTGTTCAGTGGGTATCTGCATTGGGTAACTGAACCGTCACTTTGGTGCCCGAATTGAGCTCACTCTGAATACTTATTTTGCCTTTGTGCAGCTCTACTATTTTATTACAAACAGACAACCCGATACCAAAACCGGATATATTGAGTGCATTCTTTGAGCGGTAGAAAGGCTCAAAAATTGAGTCGAGGTCTTCTTTAGGTATACCTATGCCTTCGTCTTTTATACTTAACAGGGTGTGGTTTTTTGTAAAATCTATAATTACCTCTGCCTGCTGCAAGGGCGAATACTTGCAGGCATTATCTATCAGATTAATAAAAGTGGTTTTCAACAATGCCTCATTGCCAAATACAATAATTGAATATTCGTTTTCGGGTTCCTGGGCGTATTTCACGGTAATTCTATACTCCGGCTTACCTAGCCCCAGCTCGTCTTGCGCCTGAAAAATAATGTCGTCAATCCGTACTTCGCCAAAATTAATGAGAGGCGATTTAAACGGACGTACAATTTGCAGCAACCCGTTCGACAAATTTATCAACCTGTTGATATCGTGCCGGATATTCTTTAGAATGCCTTTGTGCTGGTCGATAGTCAGGTTTTCTTCCAGACTAATTTCTACCTCCGACTTCAACGCCGCCAATGGTGTGCGTAGTTCGTGAGAGGCATGAGAAACAAAGCTTTTCTGGAGTTCGAACGACTGCTCCAGCCGCGAAAGCATCTTGTTAAAGGCCGCAGCCAGCATACCAATTTCATTTTTGGTATCGTATCCTTCAATACGCTGCCTTAGGTTGTTGGCCGTAATTGTGCTTATTTTACTGATAAACACATTAACAGGCTTTAGGGCATTGCCAGCAAAGAAAACCCCCAGTATAATAGTAATTAATATACCCACCAATAAACCCACTACCAGTGTATGTCGCAGATTTTTGAGTTTGCTTTTACCGAATTTATCATAGGCCGAGGCCAGAACCACATAGTTTTGCTTACCCAGATTATAAACCAGCCCCAGCGATTCGTTTTCGCCTTTTGAAAGCTCTAAGAATTTTGCTTCACGCACGCGGTCCAGCAGGGCGGCGTCATAATCAATGACAATGTCGTCAATGTTGCTGTAGAGCAACTCGTCTTTATCTGAAAAAATCAGGATTTTTTCGTCGTGAAGGGCGGTGAGGGTGTTTTTATCTATGATTCTGAGCAATGCCATGTCAATTTCATCTACTTTAATAAAAAAGGATGCGGTTGTCAGGGCCTTGTTTTTCAGACGTTCCAGAAACTCTTCTTCTCTGTAAGAGGCCGATTGCTGGTAGATAATCCACGAAAACAAAGACAATAAACTGGCAACAATTATTGAAAACTGGATTGCTATTTTGGTTTGAATTTTCATGCACTTTCTCTAATCATATAACCCAGCCCAGGGCGGGTATGAATCAACTTAGGCTCAAAGCCCTTATCAATTTTACGACGCAGAATATTAATATAAACCTCTATTACATTGGTGCCGGTGTCGAAGTGAATATCCCATACGTTTGTGGCAATTTCTGGCTTCGAAATAATTCTTCCCTGATTTCGTACCAGAAACAGCAGGAAATCGTACTCGCGGGCGGTCAGTCTTATCTCCTGCCCTGCTCGTTTCACCAGTTTACTGTCCAGAAAAATCTCCAGGTCAGCAATTCGCATTATATTACTCACATTTTCAGGCTCAGAATTATTATGTCTTAAAGCCACCATTACACGGTGATACAATTCTCTGAAATCGAATGGTTTAACTATATAATCATCTGCTCCTGCCTCAAAACCCTCTATTTTATCTTCAATCTCGCTCATGGCTGTCAGCATCAGAATCGGTAATGTAGGTTTAACAACTCTCAGGTGCTTGCAAACATCAAAGCCATTCATTTCGGGCAGGTTAATGTCTAATATTATCAGGTCAAAATCTATTGACTCTGCCCTTTTTAGGCCAAGTGTACCATTGTGAGCCACGTCTATTTCAAAACCCTTGTTGGCCAGGCCGCGTGTAAGTAATTGAGCAATTCGCTGATCATCTTCAATTACAAGAATTTTCTTTACCGACATTTCCTTTCTGAATCTTTATAATTGTACTTAATCTTAATCATATTGCTTTGGCCGAAAGCTGGTTTCAGCGGCTGACAGCATCTATTTTCAAGCCTATAACTTACTCAAAGATACAAAGCTAAAACTAGTGTTTCAGGCATTTATTTTTTTTTAAGGTTTTTCTAACAAACAATTAAGGAGCATTTCAAGGCCAAAAAAGAATTATGGGCTAACATTGTACTAGGGTTTAGTGGCTTATAACAGGGTATCGGAGCCTTTTCAATGAATTATTTCAAACCTATAAACGACCAGATGCCCGGTGGTTTGTCGGTTTTCAATGCAACGTTTGAAGATTCCGGATTTACCGCAGCTTTCAATTTTATTGGCTGGGTAATTGCGCTTTTATCAGGCAGGTTTATGCCCGGCCTGGCAAAAACATCAGCTCTTATTTTTATCTCTCTGAATTATAACCATGAAAACAATAAACCCGCTTACTTACCCGCCAGAACCAATAACCCGGGCTAAAGGCAGGGCAATACGGTAAGCCGGTAGTTTATTTAGCCAAAACCTTTACAGAGAACGTGTTTAACGGCCTATGAGCATGAGTTTAAGGAAATTTTCTGTCAACCACAGGTGCGAAAGCATTTCTTAGCTTTGGGATTCATATTATAAAATTGGTAAAGATTGCAATTATCTTTACCAATTTCTTTTTCATTACTTCACACCGCTCATCGGTTTAGGAATCGGAATAATCTCTGTCTGCCTGCCATCAATGTAGCGAAAACCCTTCTCGTCAAAGAATCCGTCTTCTTCCAGCATTATTCTGACGGGCTTCTTCCATTCAGGTAAATCTACAGACACATTCAGTTCAATTGAATAAGCCGTATTGAAATTGAGTGGGTAGTCTCCGCTGCCAATGGTTTTGCCCTGATTGTCCCACATGCCTATGGTTGGCCCCGCTGCATGGCCGTGATTCCCGATGGGATGCGTATAAATTGTGCCTCTTAAACCCTCTTTCTTAGACTGCGCAAGTGCCTTTGCCAGAATCTCGTTTCCGGTTAAACCTGCCTTGAAATTATCAGTGAGGTTATCCTGTAAACGGTTGCCTTGTCTGAAAGCAGCTTTCAGATACCCGGGTACATCTGCCTCGCCGGGTTTAAGCACATAGGCATGCTGCTGCTGGTCGGTATTAAGGCGCAGATAGGTAATGCCGAAGTCGCAATGCAACAAATCGCCGGGCATAATTACCTGCTTTTGCGGCCGCTTTGAAAATGTCCGCAGGTGGTCAAAGTTTTCAGGGTCAAATCTTTGAATATCCACCGTTGGGTGAAACCAGGTTTCCAGGCCTAAATCAGTTACACGCTGGCGAAGCCACCACACCACGTCGTCGGTAGTGGTAATGCCGGGCTGAATAACCTTATCTGAAAATGCCTCCTGAATAATTTCGTGAGAAATGCGGCATATCTGCTGGTAAATAATCATTTCGCGGGTGGTGCGAGTTTCCAGCCAGTTAACGGCAAGGTTGGCTGCCGACACTATTCTTCCCTGTAAATCTGTAGGCAGTTTATCTAAAAACTCCTTGTGTTCAGTGTAGGTCAGCCCATCAGCATGGGCATAGTGGGTCGAAAAATTAAGACCTATTTTCTTAGGGTTCTTTTCTTTAATTACCTTTATAAGGGCATCCCACTGGTCGGGGTTTGTGTTCAGGTCCCATTCACCTTTCAGCAAATTACCTACGTCGTAGCGTGCAATGGCCAGTCTTTCTACACCTTCTTTTGGCCCTTTGTCAAAAAACACCATAATTGTCCGTCGGCGTGCCGAAAGCCAAACAGAAGGGAGCATGGTTTTCATAACGGGGTCTTCGTTATATTCTCTTGCTATCAGCACCCACATATCAATGCCTTCTTTGCGCATCAGTTGTGGCAACAGATTATTCATTCTGTCTTCCAGAATTTCATCTATCACCACTGCCCGCTCTCGCTCAGAAAGAATGAGCGGAATTGCATTCTGTGAAAAAACATGGTTGACAGTTATATAAAAAAACACAAACAGGTAGATTTTTTTCATGATGTTTAGTTTGATTGACGTTCCCAAAGATAATTCGGGGTCATTAAAAAAAATGAGCAATTGTAACATTTTTTATTAGCTATCTGATTTCGGCATTATTTCAATATATTTGTTTAAACCTTCTTCCACCCTATGAAAATACCGATTACTCTTTTGTTAACTTTTTTCTTGAGTTTGACACGATTTTGGGATAAGTGGCTGATAATAAGGCACATGAATATCCAATCGGCTCTCTACAAACCGTTATTTGGAGTGCGAGTTCAGATTTTAAACTTTGCTTGCGTTTGTATGGGTAATATTGGTTTTAAGCCCAGTTTTTGGAGGATAGTTTTTTCGTTTTCTGTTGGCATAGACCTTAGATAAGATTTGGCTCCGTTATTTTCTATCAGGCTTACTTGCATTTTGTCAAGGGTATCCCTCAACCCTTTTTCAGTGATTACATTTTTATCGCGGTTAATTTTTTGTAAGACAAAGTTTTGTATGGCGAAGGCTATGTAACACAGGCATATATGTCCTTCGATTCGCTGGTCTGTCCAGTGAAACATGGGCCTGGTTTCCAGATGGGATTTGAAGGTTCTGAAGCTATGTTCTATTTTGAATAGTTGTTTGTATTGGTCCAGAACTTCGGCTACCGGCATGCTTTGATTATTGGTGCTTATAGCTAAAAACCCATCATACTTTTCGGAGACCTTTATTTTTTCTTCATTCAGGCTATATTTCTGGTTTTCATCTGATTTTAAGAAGAATCTGGTGGCTTTATTGTTGATTTTCGAAGGGTTCTTCAAGAGGTGCTGTGCGTGCTGTAGTTTATCTTCCCGGTCTTGCTTGTCTTTGGCCGCTCTTTTTGCCGAGTAGGTAGTAATAAAGGTCTTGCCTTCCTGTTTTAATGTGGTGTAGCGAATCAAAACATCTTGTCCGGTAGCATCTTTGTATATCCACTGCTGATGGTAATTCTTTAAGTCGAGTAGGGTTTGCTGCGTTTTTTGGGGCAGGCTTTTCAAACGTTCTCCAATGATAAATTCGTAGCCTTTGCTATTTGTTATTTCCAGGTTTTTCTTTGAAAGCATCCCCCTATCGGCTACTACAATTACTTTGTCAATCTGGTATCGCTTTTTAAGGTCGCCCAGTGCTTCCCTAAAAGTATCCCCTTCATAGGTGTTGCCTTTGAAAACCCTATAACCGATAGGGTTTTTCAGGTGGTCTATGAGCATACAAAAAAGAACTTGTGTTTTACCTATTTTGCCATCCTTACCAAAACCCATTTGTCTAAGTTGTCCTTCTTTCTCAACTTCGCTGGCAAAGTAGAAGGTCGTTACATCATAAAATACCACATCCAGGCTTTGATTGAAAAGATTCCGACCCGTTTGAAAAATCTGCTGCTGGATTAACTCAGTATACTGAGCCAACTTATCCAGAGCCCGATACAAGTGCTGTAATGACAATTCGGGAAGGTTTATGTACTCATCACGATGCTGAAAGTTGCTGCGTTTGCTGCAAGGGCTTTGCAGTCGTTCCAAAAGCATCAGAAATACACTGTCAAAAAGACTGAACTGAAGCTTGCTCTTTTGCTGAAGACGATCCAAAAGAAGCCTTAACCCATACTGCTCCAGGGCATAACCAAATACTTTTTGATAACCATAATTGTATCGACCTAATTCGATTAGGTCCCCTTCCAAAATAGTCTTCAACTCTCCTCCACCTAATTCGTAAAATCTGATGCCAATGTTACGAAGTTCTTCAGGCTTATAATCTTCAACCTTACCAAGAGAATACAAAACCCTCGAACTAGGCTTCCCTGACCCATTTCGGAAACTCTCCAAAATGCGCAAATAAGTGCCTGATTGCTTTCTCTCTACTTTCAAATATGCCATAATGCAAAATTACAACCATATAGCTTTGAATGTCAATAGACAAAAACACAATCGGCTCTCTACACTTTTTCCGAAAAATAGCCAAAATAGCCCCCAGTTAGCCATCCAAGAGCTTTTTCCAAAAACAACTGTCAAACTTAAGGGCCAGTCTTTCTACACCTTCTTTTGGCCCTTTGTCAAAAAACACCATAATTGTCCGTCGGCGTGCCGAAAGCCAAACAGAAGGGAGCATGGTTTTCATAACGGGGTCTTCGTTATATTCTCTTGCTATCAGCACCCACATATCAATGCCTTCTTTGCGCATCAGTTGTGGCAACAGATTATTCATTCTGTCTTCCAGAATTTCATCTATCACCACTGCCCGCTCTCGCTCAGAAAGAATGAGCGGAATTGCATTCTGTGAAAAAACATGGTTGACAGTTATATAAAAAAACACAAACAGGTAGATTTTTTTCATGATGTTTAGTTTGATTGACGTTCCCAAAGATAATTCGGGGTCATTAAAAAAAATGAGCAATTGTAACATTTTTTATTAGCTATCTGATTTCGGCATTATTTCAATATATTTGTTTAAACCTTCTTCCACCCTATGAAAATACCGATTACTCTTTTGTTAACTTTTTTCTGCTGTGTATCAGTACTGGCTCAAACCAAAACTCAGGTGGTGAGAGGCAGCGTAATTGACCGCATAACCCGCCAGCCCATTACCGGTGCCTCAGTACAGGTAACCGGCACTACACAAGGAGCCATTACCGATGCTTCGGGGCTTTTTTCAATTCCTGATGTTGTCATAGGGCGTCGTTCTGTCAAGTGTACTTCAATTGGGTATGAGGCTTACTCAAGCGAAGAGTTTATTCTTAATTCAGTAAAAGAAGCCGTGCTAACCATAGAGATGGCAGAAGCAAGCAGCGATTTGCAGGAAGTAAAAGTAACGGCTTCGCAAAACACCAGCCGACCGGTAAATGACCTGGCTTTTGTAAGTGCAAGGTCTTTTACGGTTGAAGAAACCGAGCGTATCCCGGCATCGGTTAACGACCCCGGCCGGATGGCGCTGGCGTATCCGGGCGTTAAACCCGGCCGCGACGAAAACGAAAATAAAATTATTGTAAGAGGTAACTCGCCTTATGGCATTTTATGGCGGCTGGAAGGAATTGATATTCCTAACCCCAACCACTTTGCGCAGCCGGGTTCGGGCGGTGGAGGCATCACGGTTTTCAGTGCACAACTACTGAGCCGCTCAGACTTCTTTACCGGCGGTATGCCTGCCGAATACGGCAATGCCATTACCGGCGCCTTTGATATCCGGTTCAGAGAGGGGAATCAGCAAAAAAGAGAGTATCGCACAAAAATAGGCTTACTTGGGCTGGATTTTTCTACCGAAGGGCTAATCACCAAAGGTCGTTCGTCTTATCTGGTTAATTACAGATACTCTACCCTGGGGCTGTTGAGCCAGATGGGATATTACCTTGTGGGCGAACGGGTATCCAATCTTTTTCAGGATTTGTCGTTCAATCTGGCTTTTCATAGTAAAGACGGTAAGAAAACCACTACCGTTTTCGGATTAGGCGGGCTAAGCACCGAACACTATTTTCCGGTAGAAGACCCTGATAAACGCATACCCGGAAAACCCGACAACTGGGAAGACCGGCTGCGCCCGGCCAACATGGGTGCTATGGGCATTACCCATACCAGTAATATCAACGAGAAATCGTCGCTCAAATATGTTGTGGCGGTAATAGGTAGCTCAATCAGACGTAACTCTGACACTCTGAACCTGAAAGACGAACGGTTCAGGTACGACACCCAGCGATTCTCTGAATTCAGGCTTGCGGGTTCGCTTAGCTACAATTATAAGTTCAGCAGCCAAACAAGGCTGAAAACCGGGTTGATATTGAATTACATCGACTTCGACTTTTTCAGAGAAACCGCCCCCCGTAATAACGTAACAGACATTAACCAGCTTCAGGCCGGGCGGCAGGTATCTGTAAGCGGCAGCGGTAGCACACAAACCGCGCAGGTCTATGCGCAGCTAGTTCAAAACCTCGGCAATGGCTTTACGCTAAACGCCGGCTTGCATAGTATGCACCTTTTTCTGAACAATACCGCCTCTTTAGAGCCACGGTTATCTATCCTGTATCGTTCACCCAAAGCGCATACCATCAGTTTCGCTTATGGGCTTTACGCACAGCTTTTGCCTATGAGCGCCTATTTTTACAGCAAAAGAGATACCATAGCAGGGGTAATTACCTCGTCTAAACCCAACAAGAATTTGTCTTTTCCAAGGTCTAACCATTTTATTTTGAGTTATAGTTATGTAACACCCGGCCTCTGGAAATTCTCGGCTGAAACCTATTACCAACTACTGAGAAAAATTCCGGTTGAGCCTGTAGCCGGGTCATCTTACTGGATGTTAAATTACTCTGACTACTTCCCTGAGTCTACTACTGTAAGCAAGGGCAAAGGTAAAAACTACGGAATAGACCTATCTGTTGAGCGGTTCTTTTCAAAAAAATACTACCTGGTTCTTACAGGCTCATTGTTTAATGCCCGATATCAGACCTTTGATGGTAAGACCTACAACTCTTCTTTCAATGATGTGTTCAGCACTGCATTTACTTTCGGGCGTGAATTTACTTTTAAAAACGGCTCTGTTTTTCAGATAGGCGCCAGGTCCATTTATAACGGCGGGTTTAGGTATACTCCTATTGACGAGGCTGCATCTGCCAGTCAGAAAACCTACGTTCAGCTTAAAGGAGCCGACTATTCGTTGCAGGCACCTGCCTATTTCCGTTTGGATGGCCGGGTATCGTACAGAGCCAATAAAAGTAAATACGCAACGGTTGTGTCGCTTGATGTTCAGAACGCCACCAATCGGATAAACACAACAAGCGTGCAATACAACAGCGTTGAAAACCGGCTTGAAACCCGAAAAACCGGAAACGGCCTGGTGCCGGTTCTGAGTTTTCAGGTTGACTTCTAACCGAGTAAGTATAATTAAGGCTTTTCAACGGCTCATTAAGGGGTTTCATCTATTAAATGTCTTCACTACACATTATTAATTTCTAATCTCTCTTTGAATATTTATATTTGTAATAATTAGTTTCACAATAGCCGGTAAATATTGTTGTGATGGAAAGATTCTCAAAAGCTATACTTTTTTTGCTTGCACAACTCCTATGCGCCTGTGTTATGCCTTATGAGATTCCACTGCCAAATAATGCCCGGTACCTGGTTGTAGAAGCTAATTTAAATGATGTAGAACCGACACAGGCCATTCGTATTAACGAAACCAACAATTTTAGCGGAGACATTTACAATACGCCTGTTAAGCGCCTGGATGTTGAATTAATAGTGAGTGGCTCAGAGAAAATCAGCCTGCACGAAAACCAAAACGGAGTTTATTATTTGCCTGAGTTTTTCCGGATTGAACCCGGCAGAACTTACAAGCTGCGGTTTAAGAAACCTGATGGAACTACCTATGAGTCGACAGAGGAAAAAACAACGCCAGTACCTGCCATAGACCGCATCTTTGATAATTTTGAGGTAAAAGGTCTGAAAGGCGATTTCAATGATATACCGGCCAGCTATGTTTTTCTGGATTTTCAGGACAACCGTAATACCACCGATTATTATGTATGGACATGGAAACTTTGGGAGAGCCAGAAATTTTGCCGTATCGATTATTACGATTATTACTGTAAAACTAACTGCTGGGAAATTTTGAATAACAAAGATTTTAATGTTTTCAGCGATAGATTTTCAAACGGAAAACTGGTTACATCAAGGCTGGTAGCAAAAATACCCTATTATTCTTCTGATGGTGCCCTGCTTGAAATTAAACAACTGACTGTATCAGAAAAGGCATATAAATATTTTAAACTGGTAAGCGAACAACAGCAAACCAATGGAACCCTGGTAGACACACCCCCTGCGGCTATCATAGGAAACATCAGGAATTTAAGTAACGCTGATGAACCTGTTACAGGTGTTTTTTCGGTAGCAAGTATGGTGGTTCAAAAGTATTGGTTAAGTCGGGAAAATGGCATTGGCAAAGCTGCCCCAATCGGGTTATTAGGTCGTAAACCTAATTTATCTACTTTTCCTATCTCTTATGCCTGTGAAAAAGGGCCGACACGCACACCTGAAAAACCAGATGGCTGGTTAAATTAATCACACAACAAATAATAAATACAGATGTTAATGAGTGCTAAAAAGACCTGGGTGTTTTTGTCAATTGTTTTTGGCGTGTTTGCCTGCGTTGAACCGTTTGAAGTTGCGTTCCCCTATGGAAGAAAAATACTAACTGTAGACGCTACCATTAAAGACACCGACGAGCAGCAGACTTTTACTATCACAGAGTCTGAAAGCCGTAATAGCTCGGTTTATGCTTTTCCGGTTAGCAATCTGAAAGTGGAAGTTATTGTCAATAATACAGATAAGATAACACTTACAGAAAAAGACGGTGGTATTTATGCGTTACCTGCGTCGTTCAAAGTAAAGGCAGGAAATGCGTATAAACTTGTTTTCGTAAAACCTGACGGAACAAAATATGAGTCGGCAGAAGAAATAATGACAACCGTACCCGAAATAGAAAAAGTTTATGATGGCTTCATGCTGAAAGGCCTTGAAACTGCCTTTGGTAAAGCGCCGGCAAATTATGTTTACATTGACACCAATGACCCCGCCGGCGAGAAAAACAATTACGTATGGTCGTGGAGATTATGGGAGAAACAAATCATTTGTAAATCGTGCTCTTATGGCAGGTATTATACTTCACCATTGCCTTTTGGCGATTGTGTAAGAGAAGAAAAATATAACCAGACGCCATTTTTTGATTATGCTTGTAATGGCAATTGCTGGGATATTTTTTATAGTGCGCAACTGAATGTTTTCAGTGATGTGTTTAGCAATGGCAAACCCATAACCGGAAGGTTGGTAGCACAAATACCCTATTACTCGGCAGAAGGTGCCTTAATAGAAATTACCCAGCAATCGGTTACGGCTGCAGCATACAGGTATCTGAAAATACTGGCAGACCAGGCGCAAACAACAGGAAGCCTGGTTGATACCCCGCCTGCACCCGTTATTGGTAACATCAGAAACACTAATAATGCTACAGAAGCAGTAGCAGGCTTTTTTATGGTAACGGGTGTCAGAAAAGTAAACTACTGGCTGAGCCGCCGGAACGCCGAAGGCAGCGGCGCTGTACCAACCGGTATTCTGGGGCATAAGCTCAACTATGAGCCCGCGTCATTACCGCCAGATCCACCCAGGCCACCTCTGGCGCCGTGCATACCGGGCAGATTCCGTACCGATGCCAAACCGGAAGGTTGGGTAAATTAAGAAAACATCATTTTTATAATCAATCAAATGCTCAAAAGCAAAAACCTCGCATACCTGATTTCAATTTGTGTAATGTTTTATGCCTGCGTAGAGCCTTACGACCTGAATGTTCAGCAAGAAAGAAAAATACTGACAATTGATGCTACCATTACCGATTTAGCCGAAGAGCAATCGGTAAAAATTATAGAGTCTTACAGTGCCGCCAATACTGTTTATGCCATTCCTGTAGCCGGTGCCAAGGTAGAAATCATAGTAGACAACACCGAGAGAATTCCGCTTACTGAGCGTTCAGGCGGGGTATATGTACTTCCTTTATCTTTTCATACCCAAGTTGGCCGAAGTTATAAACTTGCTTTTCAGCGGGCAGATGGCACCAGATATGAATCTGAAGTAGAGAAACTGGGCGGTATTCCGGCTATTACAAATGTGTATGATGAGTTTAAGGTAGATGGCATTGAGGCATCGCTCGGAACAGAACCGGCACACTATATTTACCTTGACACCGAAGACCCTGCCAATGAAAAAAACAGCTACATGTGGACCTGGAAACTGTGGGAGAAGCAAAGTATATGCGCAACCTGTTATGGTGGCAGGTTTTTTCTGAATCCATCGCCCGGCGAATGTAAGATAGAAGCCAATTATGCCAATGCAACTTATGATTATAATTGCAACGGCGACTGCTGGCAGATTTTTTATAATAAAGACCTGAATGTTTTTAGTGATGTTTATTCAAACGGAAAACCAATTTTAGGCAGGCTGATTGCTAAAATACCTTATTATGCTGCCAGAGGAGCCTTAATTGAAATAAAACAGCAGTCGGTTTCACCTAATGCTTTTCAATACATGAAACTGCTTGTGAATCAGGTACAGAACAACGGTAGTCTGGTAGATACCCCGCCCGCAGCCATTATTGGCAATGTAAAGAATATTACCAACCCTGATGAAGCCGTGGCCGGATTTTTCATGGTAACGTCTGTAAGAGCTTGGAGATATTGGATCGGACGCGAAAATGCTTCAGGCTTAGCCAGACCAATCGGACTTTTGGGGCATACATTTATACCAGAGCCATCAGGGCCCGATTTAACAAGACCACCACTGGCACCGTGCCTGGAAGGCAAGTACCGAACCCCAAGCAAGCCAGATGGCTGGATTGATTAAGGTAGCTTGTAAGGCCATGATATAAACCTAATTACCATTAAAATGAACAAATTTATAGGTGTTTTTTGTATCTCTTTGCTGCTATGGGTTTGTTCCTGTGTTGAGCCGTTTTCTGCAACTTTTGATGGAAAAAGCATTTTTCTGACAATTGATGCAACCCTTACTGACCTTGACGAGCAACAGAGAATAAAAATACACGAGTCTGTTTCGTCTGAAAACAACAATTATACCATACCTGTAAAAAATGCTGTAATTGAATTAATAGTAGACGAAAAGGAAAAAATCAGGTTTGCAGAAGAAGAAAACGGCATTTATAGTTTACCGCTGTCTTTCCGGCTGAAACAAGGAAGCTCGTATCAGTTAAATATTCAGAAAGCAGATGGCAGGCAATATAAATCTGACAAAGAAACGCTGATAAAGGTGGCAGATATGGTAAAGGTGTATGATGAGTTTATGCCAAGTGGAGTACCCCGCGGCGTGTATTATGACCCCGCCAATTATGTTTACATAGATACCCCTGACCCCGGCGACCAGAATAACAATTATATGTGGTCGTGGAAATTATGGGAGCTTCAGGATATCTGCACTACCTGCAATGATGGTCGTTATCATCTTACAGGAACAACCAATACGCCCCCCGGATGCAGAAAGGAAGCAGGGTATGAAAATCTAAGCTATGATTATTTCTGCGATGGCAATTGCTGGGAAATACTGAAAAGCAAAGACCTGAACGTTTTCAGTGATATTTATAGTAACGGAAAAACCATAAGCGGCAGGCTTGTAGCTAAAATACCTTATTATCAAGAAGGCGGAAGCCTGATAGAAATTACTCAACAATCTATTTCGCCTGGTGCATACAGATATTTAAAGTTGTTAGCCGACCAGGTTCAGAACAATGGCAGTTTGGTTGACACACCACCCGCAGCCATAATTGGTAACGTAAAGAATATCAACGAAAGTAATGAAATGGTTGCCGGATTCTTTATGGTAACAAGTATGAAAAAAATAAGATACTGGATAAGCCGTGAAAATGCAGCTGGCAAAGCGTATCCTGTTGGGTTATTAGACCACCAGATTATACCAGAACCCACAGTGAACGGTGTACCTGACAGGCCTCCGCTGGCCTTGTGTATTGAAAGTGCCACCCGTACAAAAATTGAACCCAAAGGCTGGGTTCCAAGAGTAAAAAAGCCTAAAAACTGATTTTATATTCATATTCACCATCAATTGTTCTATTTTAAAAAATGAGAAAACTTTACATCGTAAGTTCATTTCTATTACTTACCATAGCAGCCAGGGCACAGGTTTTTTACCGCTTTAGCGGCTATGTAAAAGATACACTTGATGGTAAACCACTTGCCAAGGCATCTATCAATGTTGATTATGGGAAGTTTGGCGCCGTTACCGATGAAAACGGATATTTTGACATTAATATTCCGTATGGCGAACACGCCGTAACTGTTAAGTTTGTAGGCTACAGACCTGTAAGAGACGGTATTAAAATAAATGCAGATATGAGACGCAATTACTCAATGGGCCGTGTTGAAAACGAGCTGGAAGAAGTGATTGTATCAAGCAAAGGTGTAGAAGCCAACATTCAGCGCCCTTTACTGGGGGTTAATCAATTAAATATAAAAACCCTCAGAAAACTACCTGCTGCCGTAGGCGAAATAGACATTCTGCGGGGTTTGCAGATGCTGCCCGGTGTAACCAGTGTCGGCGAGGCCTCAAACGGGGTAAATATCAGAGGCGGTACAACTGACCAGAACCTTTTATTACTAGACGACATCCCGATTTTCAACCCCACCCATATGTTTGGTTTGTTTACGGCGTTTCCTTCTGAGGCGGCATCAGGCGTTGAGGTTTACAAAGGCAATACGCCTGCGCGTTTTGGTGGCAGAGCAGCCTCAGTAATGGATGTAACGCTGGCTCAGCCGTCACTTGATAAATTTAAAATGAATGGCGGTATCAGTCTGGTATCAAATCGGCTCTCGCTTGATGTCCCTGTTATAAAAGACAAACTGGGCGTAATGATTTCAGGCCGGGCATCTTATAACGACTTCCTTTTGCCATTGGCTTCCCAAAAACTGGACGATATCAAAGCAAACTTTACCGATGTAGTAGCAAAGCTTTTTTATCGTGTCAATGCCAAAAATACCATTACCGCTTCAGGCTATTACAGTAAAGACTTCTTTCAGACCCAGTTGCTGGGTGGCATTGGTAACATTAATGCTACATCAACTCAGTATGATTACCGGAGTAGAAGCTTCTCTGCACGTTGGTTTTATGCCATATCGCCAAAAATCAATATGCAAACTACGGTGGTATCAGCTTATTATTTACCTAAAACATTGCTGCCAGAACTGAACTCTGACAACAAAGTAGTTTTAATGTCAGACATCGACTACAAACAAGCCAAAACCAATGTTAACTTTAACTATGCAAAGCATAACATTGAGGTCGGTATCAGTGCTACAAAATACAGAGTTGGCCCCGGTGAATTAAAACCCGGCACAAGCCGCAGTGTGCTTGCTCTGAAAACACCGAACGAATATTCGTTAGAAACCGGTATTTATGCAGAAGACGAAATCACCCTTTCTCCTAAAGCCACGCTGGCATTAGGTGTAAGATACTCTCAGTTTTTTGCACTGGGGCCTGCCGATGTGCAGATTTATGAGCCTAACCAGCCAAAAGATGCACTGTCGGTCAGAGATACCATTTCCTATGCAAGAGGCAAAATCATTAAATCGTACGGCGGCTTTGAGCCAAGATTAGGCTTTAAGTATTCGCTTAGCGACAAAACCTCTATAAAGGTAGGTTATAACATCATGCGCCAGTATATGCAGGTAGTTACTAATACAACTACTCCCCTGCCTACATCCCGCTGGAAAACTTCTGACACCCACGTTCGTCCGCAAATAAGCTCATTGGTAGCAGCAGGTTTGTTTCATAACCTGCCGGGCAATATCTACGAGCTATCGGTTGAAGGCTACTATCGGATGACCAATAACATTATTGATTATAAGCCCGGTGCCGACTTCCTGCTTGACGCTCACCCTGAAATGCAATTGCTGCAAGGTAAAAACCGCTCTTATGGGCTGGAATTTATGATTTCAAAGAAAAAAGGTGAAATGACAGGCTGGGTAAACTATACCTACAGCCGCTCTCAGAATATGGTATCTGAAGGCACAACCTTTGGCGAGCAGATTAACTTTGGCAAGTGGTATGCCGCTAATTATGACCGCCCGCACTCTTTCAATGCTTCTGTAATTATTAATCAGGGTAAGCACCACGATTTTTCGTTTAACTTCTCATATAGCACCGGCCGCCCCTTTACCATGCCAGAGGGTTTCATTATCTATCAGGGAACCAGCTACCCCTACTATGGTGTTCGTAACAACGCCCGACTGCCAGATTACCATCGCCTTGACTTTGCGTGGAACATCTATCAACCGAGCATGAAAGACAAACGTTTTAAAGGTAACTGGACATTCACCGTTTTTAACCTTTACGGTAAGAAAAACGCCTACTCTGTATTTATTCGTACACAAGGCACTGCTGTATCGGCCTATAAACTGGTTGTATTTGGTGCGCCAATTGTATCATTATCTTACAACTTCAAGTTTATGTAAGGCCAATATTTACGGCATTTTGAAGATAAGTCCTCTGCCCGGGGACTTATTTTTGTTTATAAGCAACCCTCAATAACTGTTCTGCATCTACTTATAAACTAACAAGTAAACTATCTGAATTATGAAAAAGCTACAATTATTAATTACCTCAGTCATTCTTTTATTTGGCTCAAACCTTGCCTTTGCTCAAACTTTAGAATCAAATACCAAATGGCTGAGCTACCAGCTAGACCAACTGGTAAAAGAGAAAGATGGCAGCCATTTAAAAGTTAACGACAATGAAGCCGTACCTACTTTTAAATTTAAAGGCTGCCAGATGAATATGAATATTGATGCCAGAGACTCAGACCTGAATTTCGGAATGAGAATCTCCTGGTTATTGAAAGATGTACAAAAGATTTCTTACGCCAAAGAAGATGGTGGAGAATACCAACTGAAGATGATTGTACCTGCCGACAGAATGAAAGTGAAAGTGGGCTTTGGCCAGAATCATAATATTGGCGGCTCGTTTAATCTTAAAAGTGATGATGAAAATGAAAGCAAAACAAATTTCTCGCTTCACACAAAAGATGAGCGGCTGGTGAAAGAGATTGTGAACAAGTTTGAAGAATCGGTGAAAATTTGCAAAAATACAAGATAACCGGAGGGGCCCACGCCCCTCTTGTTTTTTTTTAATACTCCAGATACGGTTCAATTTTCTGAATAGTGGCTTCGTCCAGTACTTTTATCTGTCTCAAATCTTCAATTGATTTAAAACTTCCGTGCTGCTCACGGTAAGCAACAATGGCCTTTGCCTGGTGATACTTCAGATACAAATGCCTTAGTTCAGATACTGCCACCTGATTAATTTTCAGCTTCTTTATACTTCCGCTCACAAATCCATATTTTAACAATTCGTCTGCCGTCTCGGGGGGTAAACCGTAAGTTTCTCGTACCTGCTCTGCTTTGGCAAAACCACCCAGTGCATCTCTGAACTTCACAATCCGCCTGGCATAGCCGGAGCCAATTCCGTTAATTAACTTAAGTTGCGTGGTATCAGCTGTATTCAAATCAAACCTGGTTAGTTTGTTTTCCTTCTTCAGCTCTCTGGCTGGCGCTTCGTTCTTTTCAGGATTTGCCGGCTGGGTTACTGAGTTAGTTTGTGGGGAAATGACCGATGTTTCATCTGCCGAAGGTAAATCAATATAAGGTGCCAGGCGCTCGTAGGTTTCTGGGTACAAACCGTAAATTTTCTTGAAGTCTTCCTTCTTACGGAACTTCCCGCCTTTACTTCGATACTTTTCTACACGCTCAGCAATAAACTTAGGTAAACCCAATTCTTGAAATTGTTGCACTGTGGCAGTATTCGGGTCGAAATGAAAATGTTTGTAATTTTTACCGCCCGAACTACCAAAGCCTGATTTGGCTTCACCATACGGGCTATACGCACTGGCCTTGGCATCTAGTGCTACCGTGAGGCTGTCAATATCTTTGGGAGACGAAATAGTCAGATTCTGTGGTTTCTGGCTAAAAAAGTAGTCGGCGCCTGCCATGAATAGCATAGCAGCCATAATAATGAAAAAGGCCACTAAAACCCCTTTGGCCTCGTGCGAAGACATGCTAAGAGAAGCACGAATAAATTTCAGGATTCGGTTCATAAATAATGGTCACAGACAAATTACTCCAAAAATAATAAGATAGCTAACGTATTTGTCAGGTTTTCGCTAATTTTGTAAGATTTTCAATATCAGGACATAAATCTATTTAAAATAATTAAATGAGCAAACCAGCACTAACTAATTCACTGCAAGATATTATTTCTCATGCCAAAGAATATGGCTTTGTGTTTCCTTCATCTGAAATCTACGACGGTCTTCAGGCCGTTTATGATTATGGCCAAAACGGTGTAGAGCTAAAAAATAACCTGAAAACAGCATGGTGGAAAGCCATGACCCAACTGCATGATAACATTGTGGGGATTGATGCGGCTATTTTTATGCACCCCCTTACCTGGAAAGCCTCAGGCCACGTGGATGGTTTCAACGACCCGATGATTGACAACAAAGACAGCAAGAAGCGCTACCGCGCCGACCAGTTATTGGAAGGCAAAGCAGAAGAATATGAAGCAGCAGGGCAGGCGGAAAAAGCGCAGGCATTGCTGGCAGAAATGGGCCGTTTGTTAGGCGCTGAAGACCTGGCCGGTGTACGTGAATTAATTATTGCTGAAAATATTGTTTGCCCTATATCAAAAACAGCTAACTGGACGGAAGTACGCCAGTTTAACCTGATGTTCTCTACGCAGGTAGGTTCGGTGGCAGAAGATGCCAGCATGATTTATCTGCGCCCTGAAACTGCACAGGGTATTTTTGTTAACTTCCTGAACGTACAAAAAACAGGCCGTATGAAAGTGCCTTTCGGTATTGCTCAGATTGGTAAGGCTTTCAGAAACGAGATTGTGGCGCGCCAGTTTACTTTCCGTATGCGTGAGTTTGAACAAATGGAAATGCAGTTTTTTGTACGCCCCGGAACAGAAATGGAATGGTATAAAGAATGGAAAGAAACCCGTTTGAAATTCCATAAGGCGGTGGGCTTACCGGCTGAGAAACTGAAATTCCATGACCACGAGAAACTGGCTCACTATGCCAATGCCGCGGTTGATATTGAGTTCCAGTTCCCTTTTGGCTTCCGTGAAATTGAGGGTATCCACTCAAGAACCGATTTCGATTTACGTAACCATCAGGAGCTATCGAAGAAAAAACAACAATACTTTGATGCTGACCTTGATGCCAACGGTAAGCCGTACGGCAATTATATTCCTTACGTGGTTGAAACATCAGTAGGTGCAGACAGACTATTCCTGGCTACTTTCTGTAACGCCTTTACCAGAGAAACTGTAGGCGAAGGTGAAAACGAAAAAGAACGTACTTACTTGAAACTGCACCCGGCTCTGGCTCCTATTAAGGCTGCTATATTGCCTTTGGTAAAAAGAGACGGATTGGCAGAAAAAGCCGAAGCCATTACGCAATCGCTTAAATCTTCTTTCAGAACTATCTATGACGACGGCGGTGCTATCGGTAAGCGTTATACGCGCCAGGACTTAATTGGCACGCCCTACTGTATTGCCGTTGATTACCAGACAATGGAAGATGATACGGTTACAATCCGCTACCGCGATACAATGGCGCAGGAAAGGGTTCCTGTAAGCGCTTTAAAAGAGAAAATCGGATACGAAGTTTCAATGGAGCGTATCCTTGAAAATATCTGATTATAAAGAATTGAATTAACTAGAAAGCAGCATGATTCAGCACTTGAGTCATGCTGCTTTTGTTTTGTCGCAAAAAGCACAATATACAAAAGGCAATTTGCCACACAAATTAGCAATTCTGCTTTTTTAATTTAATTTTACAAAACCGAAACCTATTAACACCTTTCACTGCTATGGAACTTTTACCAGATAAAACCTTCCTGGAGTATTTTTATGACCATGAAAAAAACCAGCCTGACAAGATATTTCTAAAACAGCCATTTGGCAATACATACAAAGATTTTTCATGGAAAGAAGTAGGGCTGCAGGCCCGTACAATAGCCAGCTATCTGGAATCGCTTAACCTGCCGCCCAAAACAAACATTGGCCTTATTTCAAAAAACTGTGCAGAATGGCTGATTGCCGATTTCGGTATTCTGATGGCAGGCCATGTATCTGTGCCTTTTTATGGAACATTAAATGCCGAACAGTTGAATCAGGTAATGACGCACAGTGGCTGCCGGGTACTATTTATAGGTAAAATGGACGACGCCAAAAGCATTGAGCCTGGTATACCTGAGGGCGTAAAGTGTATTTCATTTCCTACTTATAACCCACAGGCAAAGCATGTGCAATGGGAATTAATCATGAATAGTTTTAAGCCTAAGCAGGATAATTTTATACCCGATTTGAACGACCTCTTCAGTATTATTTACACCTCTGGCACTACCGGCAACCCAAAAGGTGTAATGGTAACTTACAAGGCTTTAACTATGGCACTTTATTATACCCGGCATTATACAAAACTCGACTACCCTGAATCGCGGTTTATATCTTATCTGCCATTGTGCCATGTGGCCGAAAGAATGGTGATAGAGTCTGGAGCAACCATTGCCGGCGCAACGGTTTACTTTGCAGAAACAGTAGAGAGTTTTGCCAGAAATCTGGCAGTGGCCAGTCCGACACATTTTTTGGCCGTTCCGCGTATCTGGACCAAATTTCAGTTGGGTATATTGTCAAAAATTTCGCAGAGCAAGCTGGATATATTATTGAAGATTCCCATTGTAAATAACCTGATTAAAACAAAAATACGCAAAGGATTGGGGCTGAATGATGCCATCATTATTCTGGCTTCTGCTGCGCCTATGCCTGTATTGTTAATTGAGTGGTTTAAAAAACTGGGTATAATAATTCAGGAAGCCTACGGAATGACCGAAAACCTGGGTGTAGCCACCATGATGCCCCGAGAAAAAATAAAAAACGGAACAATTGGCAAGCCTTACCCCGGAATGGAGATAAAACTGATGCCCGAAACTAACGAGATATGCACACTCTCGGCCTGGAACATGAAAGGTTATTACCGCGAACCGGAAATGACAGCCGCAACCATTGATACAGAAGGCTGGATTCATACTGGCGACGTTGGCGAAATAGATAATGAAGGTTACCTGAAAATAACCGGCAGGGTAAAAGAAATGTATAAAACAGCTAAAGGCGAGTACGTGGCCCCTGCCCCTATTGAAGCCGGTTTTTCTGCCAATTGCATGATAGAACAGATATGCGTGGCAGGTAATAACTTACCCCAACCCATTGCGCTGGTGATATTGTCTGACATAGGAAAAGCCGAAAGCGTGGAGAAGGTTAATGAAAGCCTGCAGGAAACCCTCCATGCTGTAAACGCGACCCTGAAACCCTATGAAAAAGTACGCAGAATGGTTGTATTGAATGAACCATGGACAATTGATAACAACAAACTTACCCCAACCATGAAGATAAAAAGGGGTAACATAGAAAAAGAATTTGAGTCGTATCTGGAAACCTGGTACAACAGAAAAGAATCCGTAGTATGGCAGTAAAAGTTATGGGGGCGCCTGGTAGCTCGCTCCCCCATAAACCAAAACATTATAGCATCATTCCGCCAGACACTTCAATGCGTTGCGCGTTTATCCATTTTGCATCGTCGGTACATAAAAAGGCTACTACACTACCTATGTCGTTTGGCAAACCCACTCTGCCCAGTGCCGTTATAGACGATATTTGAGCATTTATATCAGCATTGTCTCTTACTGCACCTCCACCAAAATCTGTTTCAATAGCGCCCGGCGCTACGGCGTTCACTCTTATTTTTCTGCTGCCCAGTTCTTTTGCCTGATATTTAGTAAGTACTTCAATTGCTCCTTTCATTGAAGCATAAGCCCCATAACCCGCAAAAGAAAAACGTGTAAGACCTGTAGAAATATTTACTATTCCGCCTCCGTCAGCAATCAGCGGCAGGGCTTTTTGTGTAAGGAAGAAAGCGCCTTTAAAATGAATATTCATCAGGGTATCAAATTGCTCTTCGGTGGTTTCAGACAAAGAGGCATGAATCCCAATACCGGCATTATTTATCAGAAAATTAAAATTCTCTGCATTGAATTGGTCTGTGAGCACCTGCTTTACCTGTTCAAAAAATGAATCAAAACTTTTAGAATCGCCTGTATTCAGTGGTAATGCTGCTGCCTTTTGGCCTAATTCAGTTATTTCGTTTACTGTCTGAAACGCCTCCTCCTTTTTTTGATTATACGTAAGTATTACATCTAAACCTTTACGGGCAAGTTGTAGCGCCATGTTTTTTCCTAAGCCCCGGCTTCCGCCTGTTACTAAAGCAATGTTGTTTGTTTGTGCCATAATTTTATTATTTAAAATGATGACACAAAAGTATAACCCATACCCAACAGACCGGTTACGTGTATCAATCCGTAAATTGCAAAAATCAATCAATTGCCTTACGCACGAAAACCCAACGGCGAAAATGAAGTATGCTTCCTGAAAAAATTAGAGAAATGAGCAATCTCATCAAAGCCCAGCGAATAGGCAATTTCAGATATGTTCCAGTCTGTTTGTTTCAGCAGAATCTTGGCTTCCTGAACAACGCGGCTGCTGATGATATCGGTAGTGGTTTTACCTGTATTCTGTTTAAGCACTTTATTGAGGTGATTCACATGTACCGAAAGCCTGTCTGCATAGTCTTTGGCTGAGCGCAAAGATAATTTCTGATGCGGAGATTCTATTGGAAACTGGCGCTCAAGTAACTCAATAAACAAAGAAGAAACTCTGGCCGAGGCATTGTGGGTTGGGTGCAAGGCAGTTAATGGCTGCAATTTCTGGCCGTAGTGTATTAGTTCTAAAACATAATTGCGCAGCAAATCATACTTATAGATATAGTCGGATGCGATTTCATCAAACATTTTATTAAAAACATGAAGAATATCTTCGGCCACTTTATCTGATAACTGAAAGATAGGATAGCCCCCGGGTCTGAATATCGGCAGGTCGTCAAGCACTACTCCACTTTTGCTCTGGGTCAGAAACTCAGCCGTAAAAATACAGAAATGCCCGTGCTGCTTATCGTCTTGCGGCAACCAGTGATACGGAATTTTAGGTGTGGCAAATAGCAAGGCATTTTTTTCAATGTCAATTACCTTATCGGCATATTCTGCTCTGTTTTTGCCACTTATCAGGCTTATTTTATAATAATCCCGCCTGTTGTAAGGCATCGTTGTACGCTTGTTACCTGCCGCCGCTAACTCATGCAGCTTAAACACATTAAAATGCCCCAGCTCTTTGTTAATTCCTTCAGGTACAACTAACGAGGCCTCTTTATAAAAATCTTCAAGTGTTGTTACTTTCATTATGATATTTGCAAAATACAAATATACCAATCTGAATTAAATTAAAAAGCCCAATAACGTAAAAGGGACGATGAACCCATGTTCGCCGCCCCTTTAAAATCAAAATGCTGAGCATCAGAAAAACAGGAAACTGTTTCTTACCTTAAATTCTACTGTACCCAGGTAATCATTGTCTGCGTATGCAGTAGCTTTATAAGTACCGGGTTTTAATTTTTCTTTCAAATCAAACTCAAATGTTGCATTTTGAGGACCCCGTGCCAAATCAACAGTTTGCATGGCATGAACGGCCACAGGCATCAGCTTTTCTCCGCGCATAACGCTCACTTCTTTTATTGAACCTTTTACAGGCATATTTTTTTGGTCAAGAACAGTAAGGTACACCTTCTGTTGGCCCTCTTTGCTATTCTTTAAACTCTCTGGCACCAAAAAAGAAACCCTTAACGAATGTGCTTTTTTTGCTTTGGCGGTAAGTTTGTCGTTGGTCTTTAGTACTTCAACCTTGAAGTTATCGGCAGGAGCGTCATAAATAATTTCATCTATCCTTTTATTGAGCGAGGCAATGTGTGTATTCAGTTCATCTCTCTGTGCGCGCAGTTCATCATATTTTACTTTCCATTCGGTATTTTCCGAAACCAGATTGGCATTACTTGCCTGCAAATCTGTTAAGTTTCTTTCCATCAGAGTTTTTACGTCGTTCAGTTCAATAATCTGATTATTCAGTAAAGCCAGTTGCTCATCTTTAGACTTATTCTTACCTTTTAGCACTTCAGCTTCTTTATTAAGCCTTGCCATTATTTTTTCTTTTTCTGCCAGCAAGCCATTTATGTACTCGGTTCTGTTTACCAGTTCGGCGTTTTCATCACGCTCATCGTTTAAATCTTTGGTCAGGCCGCTTATTTCCTCTTCCAGGTTTTGCTTCACCGTCATCAGCGAATCAGCCTGTATCGTAAATCTGTCGCGCTCGTCAGAAATGGCGCTTGATCTATATGCCTGAAAAATCCCAAAAGCAGTAGCAAACGTAAGTGCCACAACCATTGCCCCGGCAAATGCTCTTCTTCTTGATTGTGTTAAATTTTCCATATTAAAGTATCGCTAAATGAATATAATTACCTTGCGGATATTTCCAATTTATACTTTAAAATTGTTGTACCATTGCCTTTTGCCTGCCGGCAAAAGGCAAAAACACAGCCAAACCGAGAAATATATTCTACAAAAAGTAACTATTAAATTAAAAATAGAACAAAGAAAGATGAATTTTCGGGTTTTTACCCCTGAATAAAGATGAGAATACCTAACTTTGACTGACGAAAGCCCCGGGTATTGCAGATACCATGCAATGCCTACATATAAATAGCCAAAAAAACATTCACTACTCATGCGCAAACCGTTCAGATACGTAACGATTTCGTTTATCTCCTGTATTATCCTATTGATGATACTTACGGTTGTTTCTTATCTGAAAGTACATCAGACACTGGCTTATATGGAAGACATTGAGCGCAACTACCAGGTAATGATGAAAGGAGAAGAGCTGATATCTAAAATGAAAGACATGGAAACCGGGCAAAGAGGCTATTTGCTTACCCAACGAAATGTTTTTCTGAACCCTTACTACGATGCTTACCGTGTTATTGGCAAAATAATAAACGAACTGGAAGACCTGGTAGAGCATAACGAAGGGCAAACCCAACGGTTGATGCAACTGAAAAAACTCATTGCCGAAAAAATACAGATTACAGAAACCAACATTAAACTTGCACGAATAAAAACCGCTGTAAGTGCCGAGAGCCTGAAAAGCGATAAACTGAAAATGGATGAAATCAGAAATGTAATGAATCTGTTTTTACTTACCGAAAAGCAGATTCTTAATAACAAATATGCGCTGAAAATAAGTAACGATAAACACCTGCCCGGCTACATTATTTCACTATCGGCATCGTCGGCACTGTTACTGCTGGCTTCTTTCGGGTTTCTGATTTACGAGCTTCGCAAGCGCATCAGGTTTCAGAAGGCGCTTGAAAATAATCTGGATAAATTACAGCGCACAAACTCCGAGCTGGAACAATTTGCTTATGTGGCCTCTCACGACCTGAAAGAACCCCTGCGTAAAATTCGGGCTTTCAGCGGTATACTGCTTAAAAAACACTACTCGTCACTGAATCAGGACGGGCAGGAATCGCTCAATAAAATTGAGAAGTCTGCCGAAAGAATGCAATTACTGATTGACGATTTACTCACGTTCTCGAGAACGGTTAATCATTACGATCAGGAATTACAGACGGTAGATCTTAACCAGATGCTGGAAGAAGTTGAAACCGACTTATCACTGGCCATTGAAGAGAAAAAAGTAAGGATTATTACCGAGGAACTTCCGGTAATAAAGGCGTTCCCGTTTCAGATAAAACAGTTATTTTATAACCTGATTAACAATTCCATTAAATTTTCTCAGAATGACATTGCACCGATTATTGAAATATCGTCGGAGGAGATGTCAGGAAAAGACATATTTTTTATTGAAGGACTGAGAGAAGAAAGCACTTTCTACCATTTGTGTTTTCAGGATAACGGTATAGGTTTTGAACCTGGTTATGCCGAAAAAATATTTGTTATTTTTCAGAGGCTGCACGGGCGGCATGAATACGAAGGAACCGGCATAGGCTTAGCTATATGCAAAAGAGTTATGGGCAACCACAATGGTTTTATATTTGCCGAGGGGCAAGTTAATAAAGGCGCCAGGTTTCATTTGTTTTTCCCAAAAACTTTTAATCCTGCCAAAGGTAATCAATTTGAAAAACTCCTTTCTGTTTAACTTGCCTTTGTATACGTAGGCGGGTAAAAATAAAAACCGCCGGTTTGGCGGTTTTTATGGGAGCCTTATGGCTCCTTCTTTGAGTTAAATGTGTTTTACTTATTCCGAACAGTGTAACACATTTTGTTCCAGTATCTTTTAGGCTCTATTACAAGCCAAGTATAGTGCTAACCGAGATTGACAGACTTACATCGGCATCAGATTTCAGTACAATACTGCTTAAATCTACATTGTTTTTGCTTTGGATATTCAGAAGGGCTTTCAGACCAAAGAAACCTCCGGTTGGCTTGCTGTAAGAAGCACAATGTACTTCATAATCGCCCTGCTCTAAAAAGGCCGCCTTGAAATTACCGCTGCCATCAACTTTGGCGCTGGTAACTGCATTTTTAAATTTTATCTGGCTTTCTCCCTGTCCCTGAGTTTCAGTTGATTGGTTAAACGTACCTTTTTTGTAAACGTAAACCACTACGTCGCCCATTGTGGTTGAGTTGTAATTATCTATTTTACCACTAATGTCGCTTGAAGACGGTTTATCTACGGTACGGATGGCAGCCTGAAGCTCGCCATAACTTACAAATGAATAAGTGGTTTGTGAGCCCGATGTCTCTGACTTAATGGCTTTTCTGAGGTCAAAATCCATTACCAGCTCAGTGGCTTTACCTTCCTGCACAGCAAATTGCTTGGCTGTCAGTTCTATTGCATTCTGGGTACTTCCGTTAAGTTGAAGTTTTTGTTTGGTATTATCTGCCTTCTGAATGTAGCATCCAGGCGCCGTACCAGATGCATCTTTTTCGTAATCAAGCACCAATGTTATTTTGCTGAATGTGCCAGCGTTAAAATTTCCGCTTCCCAGCTCAAGCGAATTACCGTTTTGCAATTCAAGCAGATTTACGGTTTTGGGGCCTTTAAAGCCATCAAATGTTTTTCCATCTACTTTAATTTCGGTTACTGTTACAAATGCCCCTTTAACCTCCGG
Organism: Emticicia sp. 21SJ11W-3; assembly: GCF_024138715.1. Classification (GTDB taxonomy): domain Bacteria; phylum Bacteroidota; class Bacteroidia; order Cytophagales; family Spirosomataceae; genus Emticicia; species Emticicia fluvialis. The sequence goes on along the minus strand of NZ_CP092074.1, from coordinate 1,744,921 downwards.
TGAGTCAATGGGTGAATCAGTAATACTAACTTTCAGAGTGCCGGAGCCTGAGCCCCCGTCGGGACCCATGTCGTTTGAGGAGTCTTCGCAAGACATTTGCAGGAATCCGAGTGTGCCAATAAGCGCTGCGCCGAGAAACAATCTTGTAACTTTCATAAAAAACAGGATTTAGTTAAAAAATGATTACTAAAGTACAGGTGTGCTTCATATCATTTAAGAATGGTTGTTAATTGTAAATGTTCTGTGTTGTAATTGACAACCTGACTAATCAAAACAGCGTACCATTGGTAAAATCCGGCTCCAAAAAACCTGAGATGTGGAATTTTATACCCATCATTCACAAGATTTTCTACAATTCATATCCTTCAGATTGTCAATTAACCCTTTTACAGATTTGGAATAGGTTTTTATCGTTTATATACGCTAACTATTCTTTATTAATCAATAATTATTCAGCACTATGCGTAAATTATTTTTGTTAACAGGCCTTATTATTTTTTCGATTACAGCAGCTACTGCCCAATCTGACTACAAAACGGGAGTCGGCCTACGTTTAAATTATGGATACGGTTTGAGTATCAAACACAACATGTCTGAAAGAAAAGCCATAGAAGGTATAGTTTATACACGCTGGCGCGGCATAAACATTACGGGTTTGTATGAAATTCATGCTCCTGCTTTTCAGACTGCCGGTTGGAGATGGTACTACGGTGTTGGTGGACACGTAGGTGTTTGGGGTAACGGAGGCCAATATGGTAACCCCTGGTTTGATAACAACGATTCGCACGCTATTGTAGGGGCAGATGGTATACTCGGGCTGGAGTACACTTTCAGAGAGATTCCGCTTAATTTAAGCGTTGACTGGAAACCGGCAATAAACGTGATTGGGTATCAGGGATTATGGCTTGACGACATAGCTCTTACGGCCAGATTTGCCATTAAATAGTATTTTCACAACCACATCAGGAGCTTGCCCAACCCATAAGCAGGCCGCCTGTTATAATCAGATACACTGGCACGTATCGGGTCAGTAAAAGAATAAAAGTAAGTATTATTGTCATTACCGATACTAAATCCACATACATTGGTTGAGACAGAGAAAATGCCGCCGCTGCCGTTAAACCGGTGCTGGCGGCATTAATGCCTTCCAGCGAGGCCCTGATACCCCTGTATTTTTTTAGCTGGTCCCAGAAACGGATTACAAAGAATATCAGAAATGTACCCGGCAAAAAAATACCTGCTGTTGAAACAAAACTTCCAAGCAACTCGCCGTATATCCCCCATTCTCGCATAGATAAAGTACCTACAAACGAAGAAATTGAGAAAACAGGCCCCGGAGCTACTTCAACTATTGCCAGCCCCGACAAAAACTCGTCGGCGGTAAGGTAGTGCTTAAACTTTACAAACTCATTATACAAAAGCGGTTTAAGGATATGCCCCCCGCCAAAAGTAAGACTGCCGTTACGATAAAAATTTTCAAATAAACGTATCGGTAAAGAGTGCGTAACAGCCCCCAGAATAGCTGAAGAAAGCAATACGCCTATCCATAAAAAGAAATTGCCCCACTCAATTCTGATCGGCTCTTTCTGCATTTTCTCCTGCTCATTAAATTTAAGTGCGGTGGCCAGGCCACCGAGTAATATCCAGATTGGCGTAATATAAGGCGAAGGAAAAAAATAGCCGGCCATAGCTGCCAGCACCATTAAAATAACGCTAACCTGTGTTTTTATTACTTTTATACCAATAGAATAGGCGGCAAAAATGATAAATGCCACCCCCATAGGTTTAATAAAACGTGTGAGGCTGGCCAGTTGCTCTTTTTCTATATAAGTAATACCCAAGGCTGCGAGCGTCATTAAGATAGCGCCCGGAAGCACCCAGATAAACAGCGTAATATAGGCAAGGTTGGCTCCGCCGAGCCGAAATCCGAGGGCTGTAATGGTTTGTGTTGAAGTTGGCCCGGGGAGTATCTGACACAACGATTGCAGCTCCAGCAATTCGGCTTCTGTCAGGTAGTTTCTTTTTTTTACGAATCTGTCCAGAAACATGGTTAAATGCACCTGAGGCCCGCCAAAACAGGTGAGCGCAAGAATCATAACATCTTTTAAAAAAATGAAGTATCGAATCTGGCGGGTTTTACTCATTTAAGGTTTTCCTGGATATATGTCGATAAATTAAATAAATATAGCACAGAAAATTTGATTTTTCTGTGCTATGCGGAAATAACAGTACATGAAGCCTATTTTTTAAGCCCCAGTTCTCTTAGTCTTTCGTCCAGAAATTCGCCGGCTGTCATGTTTTCATATCTGCGCGGATTGGCCTCATCAATGCAACTTTCAAGGCAGGTAAGGTCTGTTTCTGCTCTGGCATGCATGAAAAAAGGAATAGAGAATCTGGACGTTTTCATTTTTTCACGAGGCGGATTTACTACCCGGTGAATCGTCGATTTCAGTTTATGATTCGTCAGGCGGTCAAGCATATCACCTACGTTGATGATTATCTGATCTGGCAATGCCGTAACCGGAATCCATTTGCCATCCAGGCGTAATACTTCCAACCCTTCGGCAGAAGCACCCATCAGCAAGGTAATCAGATTTATATCTCCATGTGCCGCAGCTCTTACGGCTCCTTCTGGCAATGTATCGGGGTTTTCAATCGGAAAATAGTGCAAGGCACGCAAAATGCTATCGCCGTTTCTTACTTTTTCTTCAAAGTAATCTTCGGGCAAGCCCAGATAAAGGGCAATGGCGCTTAATAGTGTTTTACCTGTATTTTCAAAAGTTTTATAAACGGCCAGCGTGTAAGTTTCAAACTCCGGAACCTCAGACGGGAAAACATTGCTGGGCATCTCGCCTTCGGCAATCGGCTGACCCACATGATAAAACTCTTTCAGATCCGGGCGATTATGCCCTTTGGCGGTTTCTTTTCCTTTGCCCACATAACCCCTCTGCCCTGCCAGCTCCGGAAACTCATATTTTGTTTTCAATTCGTCTGCCTGATAAAAAAACTTCTGAACGGCATCATAAAGTTTTACCCGCAGGTCTTCTGTCAAACCATGATTTTTTATTGCTACAAAGCCTATGGTGTTAAAGGCATTTCCGATATCCTGCACAAATCTGGCTTTACGCTCAGGGTCGCCGGAGGTAAAGTCTGCAAGGTCTAATGACGGTATTTCGTCAAGCAGTGCTTGTTCCATGAAATGATTTATTTTTTCTGCAAAACTAATCTTTTTTTAGTTGTTTTTGATAAAACCGGCGTATGTTTCTGTATTGGAAGCACTGATAAACGGGTACCAGGCTGAATTGTCTTTCCGGTTACACACATTTTTTTAACGAAAATAGCATACCTTTGCAGTATGAAAAATACGATTATTGCCCCCTCTGTACTGGCGGCCGACTTCGCCAATTTGCAAAGAGATGCCGAAATGTTGAACAACTCTGTTGCAGACTGGTTTCATATTGATATTATGGATGGTGTTTTTGTGCCTAATATTTCATTCGGAATGCCCGTGCTTGAAGCCATTCAACGCCATGCAACGAAACCGCTGGATGTACACCTGATGATTGTTCAGCCTGAGCGTTATATTGAAACATTTAAAAAGCTAGGCGCTGAAATTATTACTGTACACTACGAGGCCTGCCCGCATTTGCATCGTACTTTGCAACAAATAAAAGATACTGGCTGCAAGGCCGGTGTGGCGCTTAACCCGCATACCCCGGTAAACGTACTTGAAGACATTCTTCATGATATTGACATGGTTCTGATTATGTCTGTTAACCCTGGTTTTGGCGGACAAAAATTTATTGAACATACCTACGAAAAAGTAAGGAAAGTGCGCCGGATGGCAGATGAACGCGGACTTGGCACAATGATAGAAATTGACGGTGGTGTAACCACTGCCAATGCAGGCCTTTTAGTAGATGCAGGTGCCAATGCTTTGGTAGCCGGTAGTTTTGTTTTTAACTCGACCGACCCTGCGCAAACCATCAGAGACCTTAAAAATATATGTGATACTCATCATTAAATACAACTGAAGCTGTATGTTCTCTCTGAGCCGAAAAACAACCTTTATTATATTAGCAGGCATTATGGTGCTTGCTTTTTTATTGCGTTTTCATAACATAGGCAAACATGGCCTGGCAGGCGACGAGAAATACTCGCTTTTTGTGAGCCAGTTTGTGAGCTACGAAGGCAATAACCAGCGGAACTCAGTAAGAAAGCCCGACAGCCCCTATTTCACCCCAAGGGAGTTCTGGTCAGAAAAAAGTATTCATGATTTTTTTGATTCAATAGCGCGGATTGACACCGGCAATGGGGCTTTATATACGTATTCTTTACACTACTGGACACAGCTGGTTGGCCTTCAGGATGCTGACCTGCGGTTTATGTCTTTAATATTTAACCTGTTGACGGTGTTTTTGACATACGTGTTTGTTAACAGACATTTTAAATCATCTAATCTGGCTTTGCTGGCATCATTTTTAGCCGCTGTTTCGCCCTTTAATATTACCTATTCACAGGTTGCCCGCAATTATGCGCTGCTCTTCTTTTTTTCATTGCTGGCCACCCACTTGTTTCTGATTATTTTAGAGAAAGAAAAAAACAATAAAAGCAGCCTTGCCTTTTATTTGTATTATGGCCTGAGCGCACTAGCCTGCGAGCTATGCCACATCTCGGCATTTCCGCTTTTTTTGATTCACGGGCTTTATGTAATCATTTACGTGAGGAAACTCAGGGTATGGGTCGGGCTTGCGCTTGCCATGCTCATTCCGGCTATGGGTGTGGTTGTCTGGCTAAAATCAGACGGTGGCCGCTGGTTAATTGAATACGTTGAAAACAGCGTAAAATCATACAATATAATGGCCAGAACAGCCCCTGACGACTACCTGTCGGTGGCAACCCTGCCCAACATTTTTAAACAGTTGCGCTTTGTAGTTTCATCGGCATTTATAACCAGCGAGGGGCTATATATTCATTTATCAGGTCTAAAAAATACAATCATTGCACTGGTAAGTGTTTTGGCTGGGGTGTCTTGTTTCAGATGGCTACCGTCTGACAAACTGAAAGTTGCCGGTATCTGCGGGTTGCTGGTACTCGATTTCTTTCTTTACAGCACCGCCAGGCTTCATTTTATGGTGCTAACCCTTAATATAGCACTGCTGGTTATTCTGCTAAGCACATTATTAAAGAAAAGTAAAGCAGCCAATCACCCATTACTGGTATTTTTATCAATGCTCACTTTGTTGCCTTTTGTGTTTCTGATATTATTTTCAATTCAGGATGGCAATACGTTCAGAATTATGCCCCGATACATAGGCTATATGTATGCCTTTGGCATTGTGCTGACAGCCTTGCTTATCAGGCAGATGTTATTGCTGGAATCAAGCGTTAAGTATGCTTTAGTGTTGCTTCTGGGCGTGCAACTGGTGTTGGTATGCGGAATAGTGGTAAACATCTGGGAAGACAAAGCACCCAGGTATTTTATGCATTTTGCTGAACCAAGAAAAGAAAACCCATATAAACTGGCTGCTGACAAAATAGTGAACCTTTATGCCAAAGGTGATACGGTAATTTATTGTTCTTTTCTGGACAACAGCACACCGGGCGGCAAAGACTTGCCACCGTTTTCGGTGGTTGATGCGCAGCTTACCAATTTTTATCTACCCAAAAACTCAGATATTATTCAGAGAGTTAATCCTGAAGAGCAAAACAGAATTTTCATTAAAAAATCTGATGGCCGCGAGATACTGATAACTGATTTGAAAAAAAGCAGGTACTAAAAAAAATCCTCCGGCAAGCCGGAGGATTTTTCGTGTCAAATATTTATTATTTCCCTCCCGGAGGGCAATATTGTTTCAGGTAATTAGTAAAAAGGGTATTCAGGTGCATTCTTGTACCCTCTCCTTCATATATGCCGTGCGAGCGGTTTGGATAAGCCATAAACTGAAACTGTCTGTTGTGCCTGATTAATTCGTTAACAATCAGCTCTGCATTCTGGTAATGAACGTTGTCATCGCCGGTGCCATGAATATACAACAGGTTTCCTTTCAGATTTTTGGCATAAGTAATGGGCGAACCTTTAATAAAATCTTCCCGGTTTTCCTGCGGTAAGCCCATGTAACGCTCCTGATAAATGTTGTCGTAAGTAAGCTGGTTCCCCACTGCAGCTACCGAAATTCCGGTTTTATAGATTTCAGGATACTGAAACATCAGGTTAAGTGTGCATGACCCACCACCACTCCAACCGTGCACAGCCACACGCTCTTTGTCTACATAGGGCCATTCCAATATCTTTTTGGCAGCCATGGCCTGGTCCCGGGTGTTTAAAAGGCCAATTTTTCTGTAAATTGATTTCCTCCACATTCTGCCCTTCGGCGCTGGAGTACCCCGGTTATCAAGCGACACATAAATGTATCCATCCGCAGCCATATCGCCGTTATAAAGCCCATTGCGGCCTACACCAAAGCGGTCTGTGACGGTTTGAGATGCCGGCTCACTATATACCATAAATACAATCGGGTATTTTTTTGAGGCATCAAAATTTTTCGGTTTGGCTATCCAACCGTCCATTTCAATTCCCTCTTCGGTGGTTATTCTGAAAAACTCAACATTTGATTTTTTCTTTCTTTCAACATCAATCTTTTTGCTGATGTCTTTTTGAGGGTCAAGGGGTTGGTGTTCAGGCAAAGCAACCCATTCAATGGCCGTAGGGGTAAAGTAGTTAGTAAAACTATGGTAGGCAAACTTTCCGTTTGGCGAAATCTGATACCCATGTGTACCTTCTTCCATAGCAGGCGAAATTCTTACGGCCTCACCAGCACCATCAAGCCCGGCACGATACAGGTATTTCTGGGTAGCATTGGCAGGAGAAGCCATAAAATAGACATAACCATTTGCTTCATCTATTGCTTCGGGCGATATCACATCAAAGTTTCCTTTGGTGATTAAGGTTTCTTTCTTGCCATCTGCCGACACCCTGAACAGGTGTCTCCAGCCATCTTTTTCGCTTATCCAAATAAATTCCTTACCGCCTTTTAACCATCTCCATCCCGCAGGATTCTCATCAGCCCAATGGGTGCTTATATCTACCCAGGCATCGTCTGCTTCCTGATAAAAAGTACTCACTGCACCTGTCAGGGCATTGGCATACATCAGCTTACTTTGGTTCTGCTTGCGGTTCAGTTGTTGCAAAATCAGCTGGTTAGAGCTACCCGCCCAGTCCATACGCGGAATATAATTCTGGCGGCTGTCGCCCGGCACTTTCATCCAGATAGTTTTTGCTGTTGTAACATTTACCACCCCTACTCTGCAGGCAGATGGGGCTTCACCAACTTTGGGGTACTCTACCGGCACTACAAATGAATAGATAGAGTCTGTATTGTTAATCATGTAAAAATCACGGATGGTGTTGGCATCTATCTGCCAGTAGGCGATAGACTTACTGTCGGGGCTCCAACGGAAACCATCGCGGCAGTCAAATTCTTCTTCATAAACCCAGTCGAAGGTACCGTTAATCAATTTCTTGGTACCATTGGTTGTAGTAAGCACTTTGGGTTTGCCGCCAGCCAGTTCTTCTACATAAATATTGTTTTTGCTTACATAGGCTGCCTTTTTACCATCGGGCGAAATCTTTGCAAACATCAGAGAGGCCTCAGGCAAAGACGCCCCCAGTTTTTTAAGATCTTTGGTAGTTAAATCCAGCAGCCAGTAGTCGCCTTTGGTTTCGTAACGCCATACGCGTTTGGTGTTGGTAAAAATCAATAATTTTTTCTGGTCGTCTGAGAAACTGAAATCACGAACAGCCAGCGGAGCATTACTGCCCTTGGGTGTCAGTAAATCTTTGCTCACAATTACTCGTGCCTGCTGAGTAAGCAAATCAAATTTTACAATTTCCTGTTTTTCAACAGAATAATATCCATTGCCATCGGGTGTCCATTTGGAAGATTGACCCGGTTGTGCAGTAGCATTAAATGCCCAAATAAAGAAACAAAAGCCTAATAATTTTCTTAGCATAGTCTGGTAAATGAAGGATGATTTTGGGTTGCTAAATTAAACAAAAAAGGTTGTTGTCCATACAAATAAATTAGCATAGGACTAAGATTTCGGCATTTGAACTTTAATATTCCCTGCGTGCTCTTCCTTACCCAATGCAAGACCGAAATTATTGCTTAAAAATTTAGTTCAGCCTCACCCATACAGGGTGAAATAAATACCAATTAAAATTTTAACCTCGGAGAGTCACGAAGTTTAGCACGGAGCTTCACAAAGGTATAATTTGAAGTACCAGATAAAAATAACAACTAAAGATAAAAGTCCTTAACTAGCCGTCCGGAAAACATCATTTCCTACTGGTTAGCAGAATCCCCAAAAGAACCAGCGCACCCCCGATAAGCGTAGGGATGGTGAGCTTTTCGCCTAAAAAAGAAACGGCAATCAGCACTGCAAATACTGGTGTAAGATTACCAATAATGGCAGACTTGGTTACACCTATTAACCGAACGGCCTCATAATACCAGATAAAACCCAGAGCTGTAGCAGCTGCGCCCATATATACCACCGACACATAAGCCTGCCAGCTGGCAGTAACCATGCGCTCAAACAATTGATGCTGCATGGCGGGTATAAATAAAAGAACACAGCCTATTAAGGCCGAAAAAGCGCTGAGTGTTAGTGCAGGCATGGTTCTTAAAGCCAGTTTTCCGGTTAGGGTGTAGGCCGTCCACGACAACACCGCACCCATAATAAACCACTCGCCAATGCCCCAGGTACCTTGTTCTAGCAGATTACCGAAATCGCCCCTCACAATTACTACCATAGCACCGGCTATGGATATCAGAATGCCCGTCCATTTCAGAAACGTAACCTTCTCGCCAAAGAAAATGGCGCTGCCTAATGTAATAGTAATGGGTGCAAACGCAATAATGAGCGATGCCCGCACCGTAGGCATATACTGAATACCCATAAAAAAGCTCAGGTTGTAAAGTACCACCCCCAATAAGCCGGCTACTGCTGCCCATTTCCATTGGGTTGCGCTCAGCTTAGGAATTTTACCCTCTTGCTTATAAAGCATCAACATTAATAGAGTAGCCCCTACTGTAAAACGTAAAAAGGCTGTTGAATATGGCCCGAACGACTGTATGGCTATTTTTCCGGCTGCAAAGTTTGAACCCCAGAAAAAAACAGTTGCAACCAGTTTAAGATAGGTAAGACGCATGAAAATCTGTTAATAAAGAGAAATAAGGCCGCAGGCACTATATTATAAAATACACTTTCAACATTTAATTGGTTCGGTTTGGTAAAATTTTCTACACTCAGCTGTACGATGAGTATTTTGTATCACAATTACATGGCCAGACGGCGGTTATCTGGCCAAGGCATAACAATTGTAAGATTATAAGTATTAAATCTTACAACTATGGATACTACGAACAATGAGGCAATGGTAACTACAATGGAGCCGCTAAAGGAATATTCAGACAAAAGTACAGACATGACCACCATGGTTACTATTCTGGATAAGCTGGCCAAAAAGGGCTTCGATAAAGAGTTCAGATGGGCGGCCAAAGGTTTTCATATTTCAGACTCTGACAAGCATTATCAGCCTGAAGAACTGGAAATCATTAAGACGTATCGTTTTGAGGGAGAATCAAGCCCTTCGGAATCATCGATTATCTACATCATAGAATCGAAAGACGGCACCATTGGTTATACTATTGATGCCTATGGCGCTTACAGCAACCATGAAGATGAGGCAGGGTATGATGAATTTGTGAAGAATATCCCGGTGATTGAAAAGGACGAACGCCTGATTTTTGAGCCTTAATTTAGTCTTCTTATATATTTCAATATATCTCCAAGCAGGAGTAAGTCTTAGGGCTTACTCCTATCTTTGTTTATGGGGGGAAGGATGAATTTATCCCTCCTGTAACACAAGTTATTCTTTGAATAGCTAAAATTTACAAAATGTAACTGGAAAGTTTTGACTTTTAATTAACATAAGCCAATTAAAGTGCTTTTCTTATTTCAGTTTAATAAAGTATTTCACAAAGCCTTAAGAAATATTTTAGCAAAACCACCTGACTCAAATTGTAAGATTTATAGAGACAAACTAATAAAGATATAAGAATAAAGAAAAGTAAGATTTATTTAATAGCAGGCTCTTGTAAATAACTAAACCCTTTAAATAAAAACAAGTAGATTACGTATATAGCTTGTAAAAAAATTGTATCTTTATTGTTAAACATTCCTTTATTTAACCTAATTTAAAAATATGCACCCTAAAATTCAAGAGCTTTGTAATATTTTAGATGATTTATCCGATTCAATTATTAAATTAACCAATGATGATAGATTTGCATCTGAAATTAATGGATGGAATTACCCATCAGTTAATCGTCATGGCTTAGCATTTATACCCAAAAATCTATCAGAAAAATTAAAAAAATATCCAAATCTTTATGTAGACGAAGATTTTACTGAAGTAGTTGAAGAAATAAAAAAAATTATTAATCAATTTCGACAAAAAACATTAGCGCATCTTCCAAATGGCTCCACTGAAGCGATTAGTGCTTTTACTACAACAATGGGTGTTATAACTTCAATGCTTGAGCCATTGTGGAGTTGGGAAGTTTTAAACGATAATAATGCCTTACCAAGAGGGCTTGCAAGTCGTTTAAGAAGTATAGAATCTTCTTTAAATGAAGTATCTCCAAAAAAAGAAGATTTAATTCAGTGGATTAGATTAATTATTGAAGGAAAAGAAACAGCAATATCTCTTCCAACTGATTTAGAAATGCTAAAAGAATCACGAAATAAAGTGGAAAAATTTACTAATGATTCAGCAGGGAATGTAGCAAAAATTGAAGATTATTTAAATAAATCAGCTTCTACTTATCAAAAACTTATAGAAAATGAAGAAAACTCAAAGAAAATAGTTGATAAATGTAACGAAGCTTATAGAATTACAACAAGTGTCGGGCTAGCTGCGTCCTTTGATGAAAGAGCAAAGAGTACAAGTACTACACTTTGGGTATGGGTTGGAGGATTATTAATTGCTCTTGGAGCAGGTAGTTTTTTCGGTTCCCAAAGGATAGAACTACTCTCAAAAGTCATGGAGAAAGCTAATCCTCAATGGACAGTTGTTTGGATGCATATAATATTATCCGTCTTAAGTATTGGAGCACCCCTTTGGTTTGCATGGCTTTCTACAAAACAAATTAATCAGAGATTTAGATTATCAGAAGATTATGCATTTAAAGCTTCAGTAGCAAAAGCATATGAGGGCTATAGAAGAGAAGCTGCAAATCTCGACCCCATTTTTGAAGCAAGACTTTTTAGTTCGGCATTATCACGATTAGAAGAAGCCCCACTAAGATTAGTTGAAGGTGATACACATGGAAGCCCTTGGCATGAATTATTTTCCTCACCAGCATTTCAAAAGGCTATATATACATTTCCAGAGTTAAAAGATGAATTAGTTAAAATAGCTAAACAAGGAATTGATGTTTTTAGTAAAAAATCAAATATTCCTTCTTCTGTTGAAGAGGAGGCTGCATAATTTAGAATATCTTTAAACCCAAAAAATTGTATTAACCTCATATAATCTCATAAGATACCAACAAAAAAAGCAGGCTATTGAGCCTGCTTTCGTCTAAGTAGCATATTACTTTTTAATCTTGTGACCGCGAAGGGATTCAAACCCCTAACCTTCTCATCCGTAGTGAGACGCTCTATTCAGTTGAGCTACGCAGCCTTGTTCCCGATTTGGGACTGCAAAGATAGCAAGCGTAAATGTATTTGTCAAATACTTTTTTCACTTTTTTAATTCACTTACGCCATCCAAATCAATATTCTTGAAATAATCATATATTTTCAAAATAATCGCCAATGCAACCGTAATTTCCGCCGCTGCCACCACCATCACAAAGAGTGCAAACATTTGTCCCTGTAGCCGGTTAGGGTCATACTGGCTAAAGGCAATCAGATTCAGATTAACCGCATTGAGCATCAATTCAACCCCCATCAGCACCAGAATAGCATTGCGCTTGGTTACTGTTACTGCCAACCCTATAGAAAACAGAATGGCCCCAATTATGAGGTAATTTTGTATGTATATCATCTGTTTATTGTAAGTAATCGTGAATGGTGAATTGCGGATTAGTGAATAATTTTTCTCTACACTTTATCCTTTTTTGCCACGTAAGCTGCACCAACCAGTGTTGCCAGCAAAAGCAAGCCAATGAGCTCAAAAGCCAATACATAGTTAGTCATCAGTTCTACGCCTATTTTATTAACGGTGGTTCCCTGAATGGTCTGGCGGGTAATCAGATGAAAATTGGCGGTAAAAATTACTTTCAGAAAACCTAAAAACAATAAACCTGCTACCAATACCCCCCAGAACCTGTTATGGTGGCTCACCAGTATTGTATTCACTTTATCTGCCGCCTGTTTGTCTTTGGTTTTATTGGTAAGCATGATACCGAAAATCATCAGAATCAGAATACCGCCAACATAAATCATAATCTGGCTCACTGCCAGAAAGTCAGCCCCGGCAAAAACATATAGCCCTGCCATGCCCAATAAAGTAATCAAAAGGCTGAATGCCGCATAGAGTACGTTTCTGGTAAAAAGCAGATAAACTGCCCCGCCAATGGTAATGCTTGCAATAAAAAAGAAGGCAATTTGCTTTACCAGCTCTTCATCAATATGTTTAAGTAAATCTTCCAAACCTGGTTATATGTTATTCTTGACCGCCTTTCAGGGGGTAGCCTGAAATCCTGTTAAAATTATTATGCTGAAATTACTTATTCTTCCGGACTACTAAAGTCAAACAACGACTGCTGCTTGGGCGGTTTAGGGGCCGACCTGCCTTTAGGTTTCAGCGTTTCTTTCGGCACCTTCTCACCTGCCGGGCCATCTATATCAAATAAAGACTGGCTGGCGGCCGGTTTAGGTGCAGCCTTAGCTTTGGGCTTTGGCGTATCTTTAGGGGCAAAGTCACCAAACAATGAAATGGTGGGTTCTGCCTCTTTGTTTGCATCTGTTACAGGCTCTGGTAATGGTGCAGGCTCAGTTACTTGTTCTTTTGCCAGAGGGGGTTCTTTTTCAGCTGTTTTTGTTGAAGATTCAATAACAGAAACGGTATCAACAGGCAACAATGCTGCTTCTGGTGTTTCCTCTGTTACAGGTTTTTCAATTGTTTCCCGTTTTTCAGCCTCCTCAACAGGCCCGGTACTAATTGCTTCGGCCGTTTTTTCAGTATCAACTATTTCTGATTGTACTTCTACTTCGACAGAAGGCATGAATACGGCACCGGGTGATTCTATTTCTTTTGTTTCTTCAACATCTTTTATATCCGCCTCAACCATGGCTGGTTCTGCTGACTCATTCAAAACCGACGTAATTTCAGGAACGTTTTCATAAATAACCTCAGCAGTTAATCCTAACTCAATATCTTCTGCTTTAGCCTCAACTGAGGGTACTAATTCAGCCGCCGGTAATGCTGTTTCTGTTTTATCTTCTGCTGATGTTTCTGCTGGTTTTGCCACTGCTTTAAACTTAGGCACAAAGGCAGGTTTGGGCTTGGGTGCGGCTTCCTCTACCTCTGCCTTAACAGGTATTTCCAACTCATTATCTTCTGCTTTAGCCTCAATTGTTGGCACTATTTCAGCCGCCGGTATTGCTGTTTCTGTTTTATCTTCTGTTGATGTTTCTGCTGGTTTTGCTACCGCCCTAAACTTAGGCACAAAGGCAGATTTGGGCTTGGGTGCGGCTTCTTCTACCTCTGCCTTAACAGGTATTTCCAACTCATTATCTTCTGCTTTAGCCTCAACAGATGGCACTAATTCAGCCGCTGGTATTGGTGTTTCTGTTTTATCTTCTGCTGATGTTTCTGCTGGTTTTGTTACTGCCCTAAACTTAGGCAAAAAGGCTGGTTTGGGCTTGGGTGCGGCTTCCTCTACCGCTGCTTTAACAGGCATTTCCAACTCAATATCTTCTGCTTTAGCCTCAATTGATGGTACTATTTCGGCCGCTGGTATTGCTGTTCCTGTTTTATCTTCTGCTGATGTTTCTGCTGGTTTTGTCACTGCCTTAAACTTAGGCACAAAGGCAGGTTTAGGCTTGGGTGCTTCCTCCTGCGTAACTTCCTCAGACGCGATGCTTTCAGGTTCAGAAGTTTCAGGCTTTGAAACCGCCTTAAACTTAGGTGTAAAAGCAGGCTTGGATTTAGGCGCTGCTTCCTGTGCTGCTTCTTCCGGTGCAATACTCTGTGGGGCTTCTGTTTCCGGTTTAACAGCCGGTTTAAACACAGGCTTAAATGATGTCTTAGGCTTCGGCGTTTCTTCCTGCTTTCCGTCTTCCTGTATTATATTTTCAGCATCGGCAATTTTCGGTTTCATTACAGGCTTAAATGCCGGTTTGAAGGCCGGTTTCGGGTCATCTGCTTTTGTTTCTGGCTCCTTATCTGTATCTTCTTTTTCTGCGGCGGGTTTCACAACCGGCCTCATGGCAGGCTTAAAGGTTGTTTTAGGCTTTTTCTCGGGCATTTCAACTTCCGGAATACTCTCTTTGGGTATCGCCTTAAACGCCTCTTTAGCAGCCACGTAGTCGTTATATAATTTCTTCTTCTCTTCTGCCTGCGCGGGCGAAAGATTTGAAAAAGCAAAGTTCATATCGGCCACATCTACCACGCTGAAATTGTACTCGTTGGTCATGGTCAGGCATTCTGTAGGGCATACTGTTGTGCAAAGGCCACAGAAACAACATTTGGCCATATCGATATCAAATCTTCCGGCATATAAGCGTATCGGCGAACCGTCAGAGGCATAGTCAATAATGCCGGCTGATTTTATGGGTTCAATATCAATACAATCAATTGGGCAAACCTTGGCACACTTATCGCACACAATGCAATCATCTATCTCACAATCCAACTGGTATCTGCCGTTATCAGGTACTGCAATTGTTTCGTGCGGAAACTGAAGCGTTGCAATGCCCACATCCTGCTTAAAATAATCAGGGTCCTGTACAGATATAGGTTTTCTGCTCTGGCGTGCATTCAAGAAGTGACGCAGCGTCAGGCTCATGCCTTTCACGGTGGTCTGTATTCCTAATTTTATATCTTTAAAATATCCCATTTCTATATCCTTCCTATCGGCTAAATCCTTACGCAAATATAAACTCAAATTTGCCATTTAATCTTTAAAACCCTAATTTTGACAAAAAGATTTACACATAAGGGTTTACTGCCAGCAGAAGACCTTATTTTTTTGACATTTAAAGGATAAACACCTTTCAATCATGCGCAAATTATTTACACTCACACTTGAGCCGGAGGTGGCTCTTGATGATACCGCCCTACGGCATTTTGTTCTTCAACAGGCTTCTTTACCTGCAACTACCGAAGACGTACACATTCAGAAACTCCGCCAGTCTATTGATGCCCGCAACCGCCAGGTAAAAGTTAACCTGGATCTGGAATTATATATAGGAGAAAAACCTGCTCCGGTAATGGAGTTTCAGAAGAATTATGCAGATGTGAGCAACCACAGGCAGGCTATTGTGATAGGCGCCGGGCCCGCAGGTTTATTTGCTGCCTTGCGACTGATAGAACTGGGTATTAAACCAATTGTGCTGGAAAGAGGCAAAGACGTACAGGCACGCAGAAGAGACCTGTCGGCCATTAATAAGGAACACATAGTTAATCCGGATTCTAATTACTGTTTTGGAGAAGGTGGCGCTGGTACTTATTCTGACGGAAAGCTATACACCCGCTCTAAAAAGCGTGGAGATGTGAGGCGTATACTTGAAATACTGGTTGCGCATGGGTCTACCCCGCAGATTCTGGTAGATACACACCCGCACATTGGTACCAATAAGCTACCCAATGTAGTAGCCGATTTACGCAACAGTATTCTGGCTGCAGGTGGCGAGATTCATTTCAACACCAAAGTAACTGATTTAAAGATTGTTAACGACCAGATAAAAGGTGTAAGTGTAGCCGATGGCAGGGAGTATCAGGGTATTGCCGTGATATTGGCAACCGGCCACTCGGCAAGAGATATTTTTGAGCTGCTGTACCGTAAAAACATTCTGATAGAGGCCAAGCCCTATGCTATGGGGGTGCGCATTGAACACCCGCAGTCATTGATAGACCAGCACCAGTATCACCGCCCCGAACGGGGAATACTACCGGCTGCCGCTTATAGTCTGGTAGCGCAAACCTATTATAATAATGTACAGAGGGGGGTTTTTAGTTTTTGTATGTGTCCCGGTGGTTTTATTGTGCCGTCGGCAACAGACGAGGGCGAGCTTGTGGTTAACGGGATGTCGCCCAACCGCCGGGATTCAAAATATGCTAATTCAGGCATTGTTGTAGCCATCAATGAAGCCGATTGGCAGAAAAATAAAAACCTGGGGCCTTTGGCCGGACTTGAACTGCAAAAAGAAGTAGAACAACGGGCTTTTGATTTTGCGCTCAAAAGCAAATCATTTGCTTTAATGAATGAAGAAAACAAGTCTGACACCGAAAATCGCCATTGCCAGTTAGCACCTGCCCAGCGGCTTTCTGATTTTCTGAATGGCAAGATTTCAGCTTCTCTGAATGCTACGTCGTATCAACCCGGTTTAACTTCTTTAGATATGGTTGAAGTACTGCCCGATTTCATTGCCCGGCCGTTACAGGATGGATTCAGGCAATTCGGAAAGATGATAAAAGGTTACGTTACCAACGAGGCGCAACTGATTGGCATTGAGAGCAGGACTTCGTCGCCGGTGCGGATTCCGCGAGATAAAGAGTCACTGGAACATCTGCAAATTAAAGGACTTTTCCCTTGTGGTGAAGGGGCAGGTTTTGCAGGAGGCATTGTGTCTGCTGCAATGGACGGTGAAAGATGTGCCGAACAATTGGCCCGACTTTATGGTAATTAAGGTTAAATGATAGAGATTTTTGCTTATATTGCAGAAACTAAATATTAACCTAAAGTCTATTTACCCCCGTGACCTTCGCTGAATTCATTAGTAAACTCTCCGACAGATTAAACAATCAACCCTTGCCGGGTCATGATGAAATCGTAAGAAAGATGTCGCCCAACCGTATGCGTTTGAAAGGAGAACCTAATGATAGCACCCGGCGAAGCGGCGTTTTAATATTGTTTTACCCCAAAGGAGAAGACATACTGGTTCCGCTTATTTTGCGCCCGCAATATGACGGTGTGCATGGTGGACAAATGGCGTTTCCGGGTGGACGTGCCGAACTGAAAGACAAAAATATTCAGCATACGGCGTTAAGAGAAGCGCAGGAAGAAATTGGCATCAAGGCATCTGATGTAAAAGTTCTGGGTAATCTGACAGAACTATATATAGTACCTTCAAATCTGCTATGCCAGCCTGTACTTGGATACATTAATTATAAGCCCGATTTTTATCCGGATGCCCGCGAAGTAGCCGACATACTTGAAATACCACTTTCTGTGTTTATCAATCCTGAAACCGTGCAGACGCGACAGGTAGAAACCAGAGGCTACAAATTTGAAACGCCGGGTTTTGTGGTAGATGACCAAATTGTATGGGGTGCCACTGCCATGATGATAGCCGAATTGGTAGAAATTATTAATCTTCTGGAGTCATAAAAAAACGAGAGGCGTTAATCCTCCCGTCCTTCTTTTCTGGTGGTTTGGGCATCAGCCATTCTTACAATTTTTGGGGTAAACTTAGCCAATACGTCAACTAATTCAGTTTGCGAGGCAATCACGGCTTCAATATTTTTGTAAACCATAGGCGCTTCATCTAAATCTCCGCCAATCAGGTACACATTTTTTTCGGCCAGCACTTTCTTTAAGGCGCTGTTGGTAACAGAGCTCAAAGCTTTTTTTCTCGACATCAATCGCCCTGCCCCGTGCGAAGCCGAATTGAGAGCCTCTGCCTCACCTTTTCCTCTTACTACAAAGCCGGGGTCTGTCATAGAGCCGGGGATAATCCCCAAATCGTTGCGCCCTGCCGGAGTAGCCCCTTTTCGGTGGACTATCACTTCAGTACCATCGGCCAATACCTCTTTCCATGCAAAGTTATGGTGGTTCTCAACCATTTTTATAGGCTTCTCACCTATCATCTTTGCTATCTTCTTATGTATTTCATGATGGTTAGCCGAAGCGTAATCACCTGCCAGATTCATGGCTATCCAGTATTCCTGCCCCTCTTCAGTATTCATGTCCAGCCAGGCCAGATGGGCCGCTTCTTTTGGCAATTTGGTTTTTTGTCTGGCAATTTGTGAGTAATAGTTAGCAACTGCTCCACCAAAACCTCTAGAGCCTGAATGAGACAACAAAGCCAGATATTCACCTTTGAGTATTCCCAGCAAATCATCTTCGGCAAATACCTCAACAATTCCCCACTCCACAAAGTGATTACCCGTGCCAGATGTACCCAATTGTCGGTAGGCTTTATCTTTCAGGTCTCTGATTATTTTTGTGGCTTGCCATTCGGCTTTGTCCATTATGGTTTCATCAAATTTATGAGCAGTTTCTCCACCCATACCGAATTTTGTGTTTTCAACCAATGCTTTTTTTAGCAAGCCGGGTTGGCGTTTAAAAAAATCACCGGGTAAATCAAATACTGAAAGGCACATGCGGCAGGCAATATCTACACCTACTGCATAAGGTATAACCGTATTGGCAGTAGTAGCAAGTACGCCCCCGATAGGTAAGCCGTAACCCTGATGCGCATCGGGCATTAATGCGCCTGCTACTGCCACAGGCAGGCTCATGGCTGTTTCCATTTGTGCTATGGCTCCCTCTTCTATATGTTCTGCACCATATATTTTATAAGGTATTGAGGCAGTCGCTAATTGAAACATGCCTTCTTTTTGTTTCTCCTTTTTATCTATTGCAAAATGTGGAATCTCTTCAGGCATGTACGTTTTTCCTTCTTCTGAAAGTTCCACTTTATTGCCTTGTTTTTGCAACAGATAAAGCTCTTTTGCCAGATTAGTAACTTTGTTTTTTGAATTGGCAAATTTCTTCGGATTTGCCAGCATCTCTGCAAAAAGTCTTAACACTTTTTCTTTGGGGTATTCCGCTTTTTGAATGAGCCCATTGGCGATTCTCATGAAAACTCCATGCAGGTTTTCAGGGATGTTTCCCAATACTAATATTTCTTCTAATGAAATAGTTGTTTCCATTTTAATACTTTTTATTAAGGGGCATCATTTATGCCCCTGTGTTGTTTTCAATTTTTCACAAAAATCTGCTTCAATTGATCCAAGATTTGACCGTTACCAGAAACCGAAATGTTATTGATTTTGTCTGCAATTTTCTCCACATACTCCATCTCTTTCAATTTCCACAAGGTTTCGTTTTCTTCCATCAATTTGGCAGTGTTCAACAAGCTACGCATCGAAGCGGTTTCTTCCCTCCGCATAATAATGTTCGCCTGCGCTTTTTTCTCAGCCATCAATACCTGGTTCATGATGTCTTTCATGTCTCCTGGTAGGATAATGTCACGGATACCAAAGCTCCTGATTTCAATACCTAAATCAGCTACTTTTGTCGAAGCACTTTTCATGATAAACTCACCGATGCTATCTTTTTTATCCAACAACTCATCGAGGGTTAATCCTCCGATATACTCCCTCAAGGCTAATTGGAGTAAAATATAAACTTGCCTGTCGCAGTCCTTGTTTTCATACAAAGCCTTTACAATATCAGTGATACGGTATTGAACAACCCCATTTAACCGGATGTTGGCTTTGTCTTTAGTAAGAATTTCCTGTCCGGAAACCTCTAATTGTAAATTCCGCATATCAGCTTTGGCAACCTGAATACTGATGCTGTTTTTCCACCAGTAATAAGTACCTCCGTTAAGAATACCGGCAAATTTTCCACCCACAATCAAAACACCTTTTTCGTAAGTCTCAACTACATGAACTCTCACATAAGGCAATAATTTAGAACTGATTAACTGAATGCTGAGCGGCTCAGTAATCTCAATCTTGCTGATGTCTGCCATGATGTAGGTATAGTTTTTAATACCTTTCCAGAACGCATATTTACCCGCTCCGAGCACAGTTAAGAAACGATTGTCTTCAAACTGAACGGCCAACTCGTTATCTTTTACTTCAATTACCTCTAAAGCATCGGCTACTTCGGCGTGTTGCAATAATGCGTTCAATTCTATTGGGGCATTAAAAGCTGTTCCTTTATTGTAAAGATAGACTTCTTCTCTTCCCCAGAAGGTGTATACACCTTTTTCAAGCAATTGCATAAAAGCCTCGTCTTTCAAAACCAACCCGAATTGATTGGCATTTACTCTTATCCTTTTCATTTTTTTAAATAATTACATGGTTAAAAATCAGTCTTACGTTATTCCATTCTTTGAAACGGAAATCAGATTAAGATAAACTTTAATAACTGGTTTGTTGACCTTGGACCCTGAACAGGCGGTTGTTCCTTTCAACCGGTGCATCAATCCGGCTGGCGTATGATGGCCTTCAGACAACAAAGCAATTACTTCTGTGTATCGGTATCCTCCTCTTTTCTGGCTTTTCTGAACTGCGTTTTCCAGAGAAAACGCCAGAATAATTTCAGACTGATGGTTTTGTTAGTAGGATAAATTATCCATTGCGTTACCATTTCGCCACAGACCCTCACGAGCCAGGCAGGATTCGAACCTGCATTTGGTTCTGTTGCTCTGCCATTGAGCTATTCCTTGCGAGGAAGAAGGATTCGAACCTTCAACACACAGAATCGTACAATAGAAACTTAACTGACAGCATATTGGTATTGCAAACCAATACTATGGGGCTATACAGAAACCCTCATCAGGTTCAATTGCATTTCTATCGCGAAACATACGGGACTCGAACCCATAAATTACCCTGCCAGGGTAACGTGATAACCATTTCACCAATGTTCCACCAATCACAGCTAATTTGAAGAGGGCTAAAAAACAATAAGCCCGGCCTCGTTAGTAACAGAGGCCGGGCTTATGCTGTTGTTCAGTTCAGAACAAATCTATGTGCATAAACACTTAAACCTCAGTTTTTTTGCTGTATCAAAACTTCTATCACGCTTATCAAAAAAACCAGTACCTGCATTTTCATTCAGACATAGTAAATCCTTATCGAATCGTTTCGGATTCACCGGATTGATATGCTTCTGATATGAATTTCTGATTGCCATAATAAAATTTCTTTATTGGTTATTTTACATTAAAAAAGCCCGACTTTCCAAGAATGCCGGGCTTTGTATATTTCGGTGTATGAACTCTACCTCAATTTACTAATTACCCTGCATGTATCCATATCAAACGGAAGCACTCTTCTGCTACTACCCTTTGCGATATTTTGATTTACTTGATACATGCGTTTTTGTTTTTTTGCACTGCAAAGATAGCGGATTTTATTTTCTATTATCCAAATATTTTTTCAGTTTTTTTTAAAGTAAATCATAAAACACTAATATACAGCATTTTAAAATTTACAATTCTTAAAAAAACCTTAAAATGGAATTTATACCGTTAAGCAACTAATTGTTTTTGGTGCGTGTTTCAGAAGTAAATAATTTTTACTTCCGTTTCTGCTGCAAAGCCAGTCTTATTAGTTTTTGCATGGCAATTTTGAAAAATTAAAAATCAAACTATAAGTATATAAGCTCGTCAAAAATTGTACTTTTCCTATATATTGCACCTAAGAAAAGACCTGAATCAGGCATAAAAAATGGGGCTTTCTAGTGCCTTTTACAGCAACAGAAAGCCCCACGATTGATGGCAATTACTTAATTATTTCTCACGATACAGCACTTCGTCAATCAAGCCGTATTCTTTGGCCTCCTCGGCTTTCATCCAGTAGTCACGGTCTGAATCCAACTCAATTTGCTCTATTGTTTTACCGGCGTGGTTAGCCAGAATCTCATACAATTCTCTGCGAAGTTTAATGATTTCTTTCACCGTAATTTCCATGTCGCGCGACTGCCCCTGGGCGCCACCACTTGGTTGGTGAATCATCACACGGGCATGAGGCAAAGCAGAACGCTTACCTGCTGCACCGCCTGCCAGCAATACGGCACCCATAGAGGCCGCCAATGATGTACAGATAGTTGCCACATCAGGGCGTACATACTGCATGGTGTCATACATACCCAAGCCGGCATATACAGAGCCACCAGGGCTGTTAATATACATTAAAACATCTTTTTTGGCATCAACAGACTCCAGAAACAACAACTGAGCTACTACTACGTTTGCAACGTAGTCATCTACAGCAGTACCTAAGAAAATGATTCTGTCCATAATCAGACGCGAAAACACATCAATGGCTGCAAAACGCATCGGGCGCTCTTCAATGATGTTAGGCGTCATGTTGGTAACGTTATGTTTCATGTAGTCATCAAGCGCCAGACCACTCATACCCATGTGGTTAACAGCATACTTACGAAATTCTTCTCCAAAATGCATAGTACAATATTCTATTAAATTTCTGATTATATAATTCTTCAACACGAAACCATAGCACGAAGTTCGGTTTTAAGAACTTTCTATATTTTCGTTTTGTTCGATACAAAGATGTAATTTCTTTCAGTAAATTGTTGTCAGAAATACAGATATTTTATCAGAAATTCCGATTTTACGGCTGCCCGGGTTTTAAAACTGCCATGGCAACCCTAAGCAATATGGCATCGGAGCTGTTTTGAACACATTTCAATACAAAAAACGTTTATCTGTAAAAGACCGTTTTACCGCACTATTATCACTTTACGTTTTGTTTGCAATTTATAACTATGAATATCGGAGAAAAAATTCGTCAGGCACGCCAAAAAAAAGGTTTTTCGCAAGAAAACATGGCCGATATGCTGGGGATTTCTACCACAGCCTATGGCGATATTGAACGCAACAAAACTGAACTGACCATTGCCAGGGCAACTGAAATAGCTGGACTGTTGCAGGTAAATATTATAGAGCTGATGGGCATAGACCTGCAGCCTGTAGATTTCAGTATGGAGAAACTACAAATGGAAAATGAAAAGCTGAAATCGGAAGTAGAAAAATGGCAACTGGCCGCCCACTACTGGCGTGAAAAATTTGAACAGCAACGTTTGCTGGGCGATTTACTGCGCATTGGCACGCAACAACCACAGGAAGAACGGCAAAAGATTGGCTTCTGAAAAATTCATCACATTTTCGGGTAGTTTCGTAACATTATTATTTTCAGCGAATGATTGAGCCATAGTTTTGTTGAAAATTTATGAAAAAGCTATGCAATCATTTCGAAAGTTCAGACAATACGAGTTTTGGTTTATCCTTCTGGCATTTACCATTTACATTACCCGTAGACTATTTGAAATGGCCGGTGAGTTCGATAGAGATATCGAACTCGCCGAATCTTCAACATTTGGCGCTACGGTATTTTCCAATTATACGCATAACATCTGGAATGACCTTGCCGGGTATAACCATGAAATTAATACTATTTTCCCTACCATAGCCGGCGGTGTGCTGTCTTTTGCAGCCTGGGCGTGTTTTCATTACCTGGCCTACCCACGATTAAAGTCAAAAGAGCGCAAACAAGATGAAATAATTGCCTATTTGTTTCTTACGGTTCTATTTAGTGCCGCCAGTGTTTTTTTCTATGATTATTTTAAACTTTACTGGCGTTTCAGAATGGACGACTACGAACAAATTATCGGTTTCAAAGTTTATTCGCTTTTCCGCAAGGTAAATTTGGTAAGCAATACCATTGCCTTGTTAACCATGATTGGCATTTACGAAGCGGCTTCACAGTTTTATTACTTTCTTAAAAACAAACTAAACGAAGAGCCTGAGAAGAACTTTCAGTATTTAGATTTCCTGCTGGTAGCTTTCGCTGTACTAGCCATTACGGGCTTTGCATTTTGGGGGCAACTGCCGGTTAGTTTCTGGAAGAGCGATTTGAGAGAAGGTGTTTTTATACCACTTTTTCTGGCAACTGTTTACATAGCCCAGAATGTATTTATTGAAAGAATTATACCCAATATTTCCAATTTAGGCTCTAAAGGGTTTTCAGCCGGTATTATACTCTTCGTTATTGTATGTATCTTAGGCACATTGGCGCTTCTGGTTGTCAATCAGATTTTCTGGGTATCAAACGGCCATCAGGGATTTTACCTCAACACTCGCGATTTTCTGGTGCCGTTTTTTTTAATCGTTTTCATTTCGTCCATTGGCGCATTTCTCAGAAGTATATTTTTTAAGGAGAAGTTAAAATTAACCGAACTTTTTACCCGTAAAACAGCTGAGCTTTCTTCACTCAGGTCACAGATTAATCCACATTTTCTGTTCAATGCCTTAAATACACTTTACTCGGTTTCGCTGAAAGAAAATGCAGAAAAAACCGCTGACGGCATACAAAAACTGGGCGATATGATGCGCTTTATGCTGAATGAAAACAACCAGGACCGGATTCCGCTCTATAAAGAGATAGAGTATCTGCAAAACTATATAGAGATACAACAGATGCGCATTGCGGAGTCAGACAATATTGAGATAAAAGTGAATATTCAGCCCACAGACCGTGAAATATTTGTAGCCCCAATGCTGCTGAATCCATTCATTGAAAATGCCTTTAAACACGGCATCAGTTTCCGGAATCCTTCATGGATTTATATTACGCTCACTTATGACGACACCCGGTTATATTTCAAGGTTCATAACTCGCTTCACGCCAGGTCAGAGGCAGACCCTGAAAAGAATAACAACGGCATAGGTCTTGAAAACGTCAAGAAACGCCTGGAACTGATTTACAAAAACCGCCATACACTCGACATTCAGCAAAGCGAACAAGATTTCTTTGTGTCTCTTACTATTACCTATTGGTGATTTAACCTTACAACAATTATGAAAAAGCTAACATTAACAACTGTTATTTGTTTTACCCTGGCGTGTGCACAGGCGCAGAACATCATAACCACCAGAAAAGAACATTTTTGAGGTAGCCAATATGCCTAATACCTACTTGAAAATGGATAAACCAGATATTGCCCAAAAAAAAAGTACTCAGCCACAGAATGGCAACCTGGTTTGATAACCGGTTTAAAAATGTAGATTCTATAAAAACCGGTAGTAAACACTATTGTACTTACAATTGCGGCGGCACCTACGGCGACAATAAAATAATAAGCACCTCTGCAGAAATGCTTAATTATGAACTGGCTGGGTTACGACCTGCTTCATACAGCTAAACAACAACAATAGGCGCTAGAAACTTTTAAAATTAACACATTTCTTTTTCCAAAAAGCTTCAATGTAAATGACAGCTATGCCGAAGCGCTCAATGCTAATGGCAAACGTGAAGAGGCTATTACGATGTATCAGAAATCGATTGCCATGAATCAGAAAAACGAGGGGGGCAAAGAAATGTTGCAACAAATTTTAGTCAATAAAAAATAAAATGATGAAAAAGCAATTTAAAACACTTTCTATTATACTTTCAGTTATTTTTGTTGTTATGGTTATTGGAGCTTTTTCAGCCAATAAGTATTATGAGTCTCGCCTTGAACCTGAAATAAACATAGAAGAGGCCAAAGATGTAACTGAGTTAAAGCAGATACTCGACAAACACAAAGGCTCATTACTTTATGTCGACCATTCGTCGGTTAACTGTGGAGCCTGTTTTGTTGAATTGAAAAATTATGTTCCTCAACTGCAAGCACGTTACAAAAACAAACCTATTACGTTTGTCTATATCTGTTCTGAAAGCAACTATCCGTTAAAAACAGTGAGCAACAGTGTGCTATGGCGCCGGAAGTTAGCTGCTGCTAAAGCGAAAGGGCATCATTATCTGGTCAATAATGAATTCAGCATGAAGCTTTTCGACCAGACAGTGAGTAAGAACGAAATGCCTTATTATCCCTGGCAGTTTATTGTTGATGAAAACGGTAAAATCATTAACAGGCATGCCATTCGCCCTAGTAATCTGCCTCAATTGTATCAGCAATTAGACAGTTTGTTATTGACAAGACAGAAGAAAATGATTTAATTTCAGCAGTATTTTAACAAACCTACATGCTTACCGCCATAGCCATAGATGATGAACCCCATGCCCTGGAAGTAGTGCAGATGCACGCAGCTAAAGTACCCTTTCTGGAACTGAAAGCCACTTTTACAGATGCATTTGAGGCAATACCTTACTTGCAGCAAAACAAAATAGACTTATTATTTCTTGATATAAAAATGCCCGACATTTCGGGCATTGAGTTTATCAATATACTGCAAAAAGCGCCAATGGTGGTGTTTACAACGGCTTATTCTGAATACGCCGTAAAGGGCTTTGAATTAGATGCCATAGATTACCTGCTGAAGCCCTTCTCGCTGGCGAGATTCACCAAAGCCTGCAATAAGGCATTGGAGATTAGCCAGCCAACCCGCGAAACCACCATAGATTTTATATTTTTAAAAACAGGCTATGAAGAAGAAAAAGTCTTTTTTGATGACCTGCTTTACATAGAGGCCGAGGGCAATTATATGGCCTATGTGCTTAAAAGTAAAAAGTTGCTGAGCCGACAGAACATCAGCGAAGCGCTCCAGCTTTTACCAGCCGGGCAATTTATCAGAATCCACCGCTCTTATATCGTTAACATCAATAAAATACAGAAACTTACAAGGCAGTCGGTCTGGATTGCCGACAGAGAGATTTTCATTGGGGCGTCTTATGAAGACCGTTTACCAGAAATAAGAGAGAAGTTTAAAAAATAGAACAATGGGTTTGCAGCCATTTACAACTTTTTAAGGCAATTCTTCATGCCTTTTTCAATAGTGGCGTACTCTTCAAGTTTCTTGCCTACATAAATAAATGCAATGTAATATTGCCCGGGCAGCTGTACTTTATGAAGCCGGTAGGCTTCTTTCATGCGTCGGCGAATCAGATTTCTGTCAACCGCATGCTTAAATTGTCTCTTGGGTACCGAGAAAAGCACCTGAGTAGTTTCTTCTTCCGAATGCCGAAAAACAGCCCTTACCGGATACGCAAAAACACCATCGTTGGCAGAATCTTTTCTGTCAAAAAGGCCGCCAATTACCTTGGTGCTGCATAGTCTTTCGTTCTTTCTGAAAGTTTTCTTTACCATTCAGTAAAAATAATTACCCGTAAAGCTAATAAAAAAGCCACCCAGAGGTGGCTAAATATCTTGATTACGTCGGGTTTACAAATTGTAAAATCGAACTATCAAACTGCTGCAAACGAGATTATTTGTGTTTTTTCTCGTCAGAAACAGTCAATTTCCATCTGCCACGTGCACGACGTGCAGCCAATACGCGTCTGCCATTTGCAGATTCCATACGCTCACGGAATCCGTGTTTGTTACGACGCTTTCTGTTTGATGGTTGGAATGTACGTTTCATTATATTTATTTATTTTTGTTCTTTTAATTCGCAATAACCCGCACCTTTCATAAGGGACTGCAAAAGTACGCAATAATTTTAATAAAGCCAACAGCACAACAAAAAATTGTTTCATGCATTACAAAATTTATTCTAAAAACCGCCACTCACATTTTATTGATATAGAATGCTTTATCACTGATATTCAGGCCGATACACTTGAGCTACAGTTGCCTGCATGGCGCCCGGGCCGATACGAACTACAGAATTTTGCTAAAAATATTCAGCAATTTGAGGTTACCGACACAAAAGGTGAAACACTTGCCTGCAAAAAAATAACCAAAGACCGCTGGCTGGTAGAAACAGAGGGCATCAGCAGCGTTATTGTGCGCTATAACTATTTTGCGCATATTATTAATGCGGGTAGCAGCTACGTAGACGAACACATATTGTATGTGAATCCGGTAAATTTATGCCTGTATGCGGAGGGTAGAATAAATAACCCCTGCACCATTGAGCTGGAACTAGGCGAAAGCCAGAAAATTGCCGGCATCAATACGATTACCCATCACCCGGGTTCATCAGTACACCTCTTACATTTTGACGATTTTTATCACCTGGCCGATAGTCCTTTTATTGTAAGCGCAAGCCTTAAACATGATTTCTACGAGATTAACGGTGTGAAATTCAATCTATGGTTTGAAGGCAACATCAACCCGGATTTTGAACGTATCAAAACCGATTTCAGCAAATTTACACAGGCACAAATAGCTATTTTTGGAGAGTTTCCTCAGCCTGAATATCATTTTCTGACCTGGGTTTTGCCGGTACCTTATTATCACGGGGTTGAACACCGGAGTTCAACCATGCAGGTGCTTGGGCCTGATAATCAGAACTTTGAAGAACTGTATATTGATTTACTGGGGCTGGCCTCGCATGAATTGTTTCATACCTGGAATATCTGCCGGATTCGACCGGTTGAGCTTCTGCCTTATGATTACACCCAGGAAAACTATTTCCCGACTTGCTTTGTGGCCGAGGGCGTTACCACCTATTATGGAGATTTGATACTAAGCCGCGCAGGAGTTTTTAATGAAGCGCAATACCTGAAAGAACTGGAAGTTTGCTTTAAAAGACATTTCGACAACGCCGATAATGCAGCACAATCTCTGGTTGAATCATCGTGGGACCTGTGGCTGGACGGCTACACACCAAGCATCCCCGGCCGTAAGGTATCCGTCTATCATAAAGGAGCCATTGCTGCCCAGATACTAGACCTGCACATCAGAAAAGTTTCAAGCCACACCCGCTCGCTCGACGATGTGATGAAACGAATGTGGGAGC
Organism: Emticicia sp. 21SJ11W-3; assembly: GCF_024138715.1. GTDB lineage: Bacteria > Bacteroidota > Bacteroidia > Cytophagales > Spirosomataceae > Emticicia > Emticicia fluvialis. The sequence goes on along the minus strand of NZ_CP092074.1, from coordinate 1,716,232 downwards.
AATTCGGCAAACCCTTCAAAGGCTATTCGTATCAGGATTATCAAGCCATTTGCGAAGAAGTAGCCAATGAAAAACTAGACTGGTATTTTGATGTCTGTATCAACGGCAAAGAGTCATTATCTGACTTACTGAACCGGTACCTGCAATTAATAAATCTGGAGATGGTCAGAAACGAAGAAGGTATGCTTTGCCTAATTAAAACAACAACCTAAGGCATTTGTGTAAAATAAGGCAAGGCTTTAAGTATATTGCAAAAAATAAACATCTATGAAACTCTATCAATCTACTCTTGCACGCGTGGCATTTATCTGTATGGCTTTTGTGTATAGCGGCTCGCTGGCACAAAAAAAAGAGGCAGACCTCATAGTGCATAACGCAATTGTGTACACGGTTAATAGCCAGTTTGTTGTGGCTGAAGCCTTTGCCGTCAAAAACGGCAAGTTTGTTGGTATTGGCAGCTCTAAAGACATACTGGCGGGATACACAGCCAGACAAACCGTTGATGCCGGCAAGAAGCCGGTTTACCCGGGTTTTTATGACCCCCACAGTCATTTCCTGGGTTTGGGGCAGATGCTGGGACAATGTGACCTGGTAGAGACCACGTCTTACGAAGAAATAATTGAGCGACTGAAAAAGTTTGCCGCCGAGCATCCCGAAAACCAATGGATTATTGGCCGGGGCTGGGACCAGAACGACTGGGATGTAAAGGTTTTCCCGACTAAAGATTTGCTCGATAAGGCATTTCCGGACAAGCCCGTTCTGCTTACGCGCATTGACGGGCATGCAGCGCTTATTAATTCTAAAGCCATTCAACTGGCAAAAATTTCGCCCGCCAGTAAAGTAAGTGGTGGTGATGTAGAAGTAATGGATGGCCAACTGACAGGTATACTGGTAGACAACGCCATGGGATTAGCCAGAAGGGTGATTCCGTCAGCCACCGAAAAAGAAAAGCAAACCATGCTACTGGCTGCACAAAAAGAATGTGTAAAATATGGGCTTACCACGGTTTCGGATGCAGGGTTGAATCAGGATGATATTGAACTGATTGATAAAATGCAGAGACAGGGATCTTTGCAAATACGTAACTATGTAATGGTTTCATTGGGTATCCGCAATCTGGAATACTTCATCAAAAAAGGGATTTACAAAACCGACCGCCTGAATGTGCGCTCGTTTAAATTGTATGCTGATGGAGCATTGGGTTCAAGAGGCGCCTGCCTGCTGAAACCTTATAGCGACGAGCCCTCAAAAACCGGATTTTTACTACTTAGCCCTGCCGAACTGGAACGCAGCCTTACAGCCATTTATAATTCAGGCTACCAGGCCAATACACACTGCATCGGCGACTCGGCCAACAGACTGATTCTGAATATTTATGGCAAGTTACTGAAAGGCAAAAACGACCGCCGCTGGCGTATAGAACACGCACAGGTGGTTTCAACTGAAGATGTACCCAAATTTGGGCGATATTCGGTCATACCGTCAATTCAGGCTACTCACGCAACTTCAGATATGTACTGGGCAGGTGACCGATTAGGCAAAGAGCGGGCAAAGACCGCCTACGCTTTTCAGGACCTGTTGAAACAAAACAGTCTTATTGCCAATGGTAGCGATTTCCCGGTAGAATACGTCAACCCCTTGTTTGGGTTTCATTCAGCCGTTGCCCGCCAGGACGATAAAAACTACCCCAACGGTGGCTTTCAGATGGAAAATGCCTTAACCCGCGAACAAGCACTGAAAGCCATGACCATCTGGAGCGCCTTTGCCAATTTTGAAGAGAAAGAACGGGGCAGTATTGAATCCGGCAAAATGGCTGACTTTGTGATTCTTGAAGCAGATATTATGAAAGCGCCCAAAGAAAAACTTCGTAGTATTAAAGTTATTAATACCTTTATAGGCGGCCAAAAAGTCTATTAAATATTGATTAAAAAGGCCTTGCTAAGAAACATTCTTCAATTTTAAACGCTTAATAACTTTACAAATTCATTTAAAACTATGGTAAAAGTATTGTTCGTTTGTTTGGGAAATATCTGCCGTTCACCCATGGCAGAAGGTGTATTTAAAGACTTAATACAAAAACACGGGTTGGAAGATAAAATAGACTGCGATTCGGCCGGAACTATGGGCTGGCATGCAGGCCAGGCGCCTGACCACCGGGCTATTAAAAGTGCGCTCAACCACGGCATTGCGCTTATCCACAAAGGCCGAGAGATTACAACTGCCGATCTGGATGATTTCGACCACATTGTAGTAATGGATGAAAAAAACTTTAAAGACGTGCACGCCCTCTACTACAAGGTAAAGCAAACACCACCCCCTGCTGAAAAACTCTTTTTAATGCGCGACTACGACCCAAACGTAAAGGGTGTTTTTGAGGTACCAGACCCCTACTATGGTTCTGAAAAAGACTTTGAAGAGGTTTTTCAGATTGTAGAAAGAAGCGGTAAAGAATTGCTCGGGCATCTGATTGAAAAATATAAGCTTGTAAAAGAAAAGGAACTGTAAGATTTGCTGATACAATGAATATCGAAAAAGAGTTGACCCTTCAGTTTTCAAAAGCCAGGGTTAAGCATATTGCCGATATAATTGGTGCCGATGAAGAAAGATTTGCCGTATTAATGCGCATCTTTCTTCAGGGCACCTACGTGCTTACACAAAAAGCTGCCTGGGTACTCAGCGAATGTGCCGTCAGACATCCTTTTCTCATTATTCCTTATTTCAGAAAGTTTATTGATAAACTTCATGAGGCCGATGCTTCTGACGCCGTTAAAAGAAACGTTATACGGGTTTGGCAGTATACAGATATACCGGAAGAATATACAGGTGAAGTGTATGACATCTGCTTCGGCTACCTGAATAGTAATGAAGCCATAGCGATAAGAGCCTTTTCTGTTACCGTTTGCTATAATATAGCCCGTAAACTGCCTGAACTAAAACCTGAGCTACGATTAACCCTTGAAGACCTGTTGCTGAAAAACCAGGATGGCTCGCCGGCAATTAAAAGCAGAGGAAAGAAGATTTTAGCAGAGTTGAAGAAAAAATGAGTAAATTTGCCTTGCAAACATAGCTAAGAAATTCATGAAACTTTCATGCCATTAACCCTACCCCAAACATGAAAAGTTTCTAATACAAACCTACTTATACAGGTGACGGGGTAAAACATTATGAACAAAAAAGTAATTTTGATAATCCTTGATGGTTGGGGGATTCCTAAACCGGGTGAAGAATGGCGCTCGGCCATTGATGCAGCCAACGTACCCTATTTCAGAAAATTAATAAAAGAGTATCCGCACAGCACCTTAGAAGCCTGCGGACGCGCCGTAGGATTACCTAACGGACAAATGGGTAACTCAGAAGTAGGACACATGAACCTGGGCGCAGGGCGCGTGGTTTATCAGGAATTAGAAAAAATCAATATAGCAGTAGAAGAAGGGTATTTAGCTAAAGAACCCGCTTTGGTTAAGGCTTTTGAATACGCCAAAAACAATAATAAAAAAGTACATTTTATTGGTCTTGCATCAGACGGTGGCGTTCATTCGCATATAGACCACCTCAAAGGCTTGTGCACCGCCGCTGCCGGCTTCGGCTTAAAAGATGTGTTTGTGCATGCGTTTACCGACGGCCGTGACTGCGACCCAAAAAGTGGCAAGGGCTTCCTGGCCGACTTGCAGGCGCATCTGAGCAAATCAACCGGTAAAATTGCCAGTGTGATAGGCCGTTATTATGCAATGGACCGAGACAAACGCTGGGAGCGTGTAAAACTGGCTTATGATGCCATGGTGAAGGGTCTTGGTGAAGCCACCCTTACCATTGAGCAGTTGCAGGATGCCATTCAGATTTCTTATGAGCAAAACGTTACCGACGAGTTTCTGAAACCGATTGTAATTACTGAAAACGGTGTACCGGTTGCAAAAATTGAAGAAGATGATGTAGTAATGTGTTTCAACTTCCGTACTGACCGTGGTCGTGAAATAACTGAGGTATTGACACAGCATGATTTTCCTCAGTATGAAATGAAAGCTTTGAAACTGTATTATCTTACCATGACAAATTACGATGATTCGTACAAGAACGTACACGTAATTTATGACAAAGATAATCTGACCAATACCTTAGGCGAAGTGCTTGAAAGAGCAGGTAAAAAACAGATTCGCATTGCCGAGACAGAAAAATACCCGCACGTTACTTTCTTCTTCTCTGGTGGCCGTGAAGAACCGTTTGCAGGCGAAAGCCGCTTGTTGTGCTCCTCTCCAAAAGACGTGCCTACCTATGACCTTAAACCGCAAATGGCAGCGTTTGACATAGACAACACCATTCTGCCGGAATTGAAAAAACAGGAAGTTGACTTTGTTTGTCTCAACTTTGCAAACCCCGACATGGTAGGCCACACGGGTGTGTTTGAAGCCGTAATAAAAGCAGTAGAGGCCGTAGATAAATGCCTTGAACAAGTAGTTGATACCGCCCTTGAAAACGGCTATACTTCAATTGTGATTGCCGACCACGGAAATGCCGATTACATGATTAACGACGACCAATCGCCTAATACACAACACTCGCTGAATCTGGTGCCATGTATAGTTGTTGATAAAACAGACCGCTATGAGGTGAAAGACGGCAAGCTGGGTGATATTGCGCCAACCATACTTACTTTGTTGGGTGTAGAAATACCCCAAGAAATGACCGGAAACGTGTTGATTTCATAATCAACACCCCGTATAAAAGCAAGAATCCCCGTAGTGCAATACCACGGGGATTCTTTTTATGTACTTTTTGCAAAAGCTTAGGCATAAACCTCTTCTGCAATTTTGTTAAATTCGTCAACCTGTACGGTTTTCTTTTCAACTGTCAGATTTGCTTTCAGGAACTCGCGAACTTTTTTACCAAAGGCACGGTCGGTATATTTACGAACAGCGTTGTCTTTGTTCTCCTTAAGGGTTTTACGAGCCATGTTGTCAATGATATCTTCCAGGCCTTCGTACGAATAAGCTCCGAAATAATTACGCATTTCTGCTTTTACTTCATCCACTATATCGTTGTACTCCAGTTTGATTTCATTGTTAGCAGCCACCTCGTTACGGATTAAATCCATACGTAAACCACGAGCAAACGCATCATAATCTTTATCAATATCTTCTGCAGTAAATTTACCTTCGTTGATAATCAACAACCAGTCTTTCAGGAATGCATCAGGTAATTCGATATGAATATTGTTCAGAAGCGTTTTCTCCACTTCAAAATCAAGCAGATAACTACTTTCACGGTCATAGTTTTCTTTCACTATATTCCTGATTTCAGCTCTGAACTCTTCTTCGTTAGACACTTTACCTTCGCCCAGCGCTTTATCAAAAAACTCCTGGTCAATATCAGCGGCAGCTACTCTGGTTATTTTCTCAACAGTAAATTCAAACTCACCAGCCATAGCAGCTGCTTCTTCCTCACTTTTACCGGTAGCATAACCAAGGTCTTTTACATTGGCAAAAATTGACTGAATATCAAATTTCACACTGCTGCCTTTTTCAAGTCCTTTAAAAATATGGAATGCATCTTCGTTTACACGGCCGGTAGAAATGGTAGCATCCTTGATTTCAATTTCAGAAGCCTCTTGCTTCAAAGTACCAAAAACAAGGTCTTCTTTTTCTACTTCTTCAGCTTCTTCATCTTTTCCGAAACGACGACGGATGTCTTCAATGGCTTCGTTTACTTTATCTTCAGTTGGCTCAATGTCATAATTGGTAACAGCCGGAATCGCGCTCAAATCAACTGTAAAATCAGATGCAAGACCCAGGTCATACGCAAAAGTAAACTCTTTGCTGTTATCCCAGTCTACTTTAGAAGAGAGCTCGTTATCAGGCTTAGGGTCGCCTACTACGCGCAAATTATTGTCAGTAATGTAATCGTTAGTTGATTTTGAAACCAGATTGATTACCTCGTCAACCAGAATACTTTTACCGTATAATTTCTGAATATATTCTTTAGGAACCATACCCGGGCGGAAACCTTTCACCTGAGCTGTTTTTGTGTATTGCTTGATTTTTTTATCAACTTCCGGCTTGTAGTCTGCTTCTGTAACATTAACTGTAAGTCTGCCGGTGGTTGCAGAAGTTTTTTCAAATATTGTTTCCATTATGTCGGAATATGAGGTTTAAGAATTAAAATCGCCGCATTCAGGGCAAAGCCGGAATGAAGCGAAGAAATAAAGTCTGAAAACTGCTATTATTAAAAAACCCCCTGACCGGGTGAGGTTCAGAGGGTTGTCTGTACGGGCGGAGGGACTCGAACCCCCATGCCTTGCGACACCAGATCCTAAGTCTGGCACGTCTACCAATTTCGCCACGCCCGCATCTCAATTTTTACGTCCGTTTATCATTGAACGGGCTGCAAAGGTAGTAACGATTTTAACTCTTGTCAAGAGTTTTCTCAAAAAAAATTAAAATTTTTAAAACTTTTTTTTCTGGCTCTAAAAAAACAGAAATTTACGCCCCGCCTTAAAAATAATTTGCTGGTCAGTCGGCAATTAATTATATTAGTCTTTAGGAATACAATAAACCATAAGAATGACAGCAGACGTTGCAGAAAAACCGGAAACCAGAAGTCAGTCTGAACCAATGATAGACCTTGAAAAAGAAAGAGCCGAGATATTAACCAAGTATCGCAGATTACTCAGGGCTGCCAAACCTACTCTGAAAGGCGACGATGCAAAGCAAATAAAAAAGGCGTTTACTATTTCGATGGAAGCCCATAAAGATATGCGGCGGAAATCCGGAGAACCCTACATCTATCATCCGCTTGAAGTGGCTCAAATATGCGTGGAAGAAATTGGCCTGGGGGCTACTTCTATTATCTGCGCTTTGCTGCACGACGTGGTTGAAGACACCGATATGACGCTGAAAGAAATTGAAAAAGAGTTTGGTAACAAAGTAGCACGCATTATTGACGGCCTTACCAAAATATCAGGCAATTTTGAACAGGGTACCTCTGCCCAGGCAGAGAATTTCAGAAAAATGCTGATAACGCTTTCAGAAGATGTAAGGGTGATTCTGATCAAACTTGCCGACAGGCTGCATAACATGCGCACACTGGGCAGCATGGCGCGTAACTCTCAGCTTAAAATTGCGCATGAAACTATTTTTATATATGCACCTCTGGCACACCGCCTTGGTTTATACAAGATAAAATCTGAACTGGAAGATTTATATCTGAAATACACCGAACCGGAGATGTTTAAAGAGATAGCGCAGAAACTTAAAAGTACGAAATCTACCCGCGACCGGTTCATTGATAATTTTATTAAACCCCTTAAGAGAAAACTGCTGGAGGCAGGTCTTGAGTTTGTTATTAAAGGCCGGCCGAAACATATTTATTCAATCTGGAACAAGATAAAAAAACAGAATACGCCGTTTGAAGAAATTTATGACCTCTTTGCCATCAGAATTATTCTGACGCACGTACCTACCGAAAAGGAGAAGTCGGCCTGCTGGCAGGTTTATTCTATTGTTACAGACCAGTACAAGCCTAATCCGGACAGGCTCAAAGACTGGATATCTATTCCAAAGGCCAATGGGTATGAATCTTTACATACTACTGTTATGAGCCATACGGGGCAATGGGTGGAGGTGCAGATTCGTACCGAACGCATGGACGAAATCTCAGAAAGAGGTTATGCGGCGCACTTTAAATACAAAGGCAACGATACGTCTATGAATGCCCCGCTCGACCGCTGGATTAACCAGGTGCGTGAAACGCTTACCTCAGGCGATAAATCGGCAATTGAATTTCTTGAAGACTTCAGAGGCAATTTCTATAACGAAGAAGTTTTTGTTTTTACCCCCAAAGGCGACCTCAAGGTGCTCAGAAAAGGCGCCACTGTGCTTGATTTTGCTTTTGAAATACATACCGAAATTGGCAGAAAATGCACAGCCGGTAAGGTAAATAACCAGCTGGTACCCATCAGTTATGTACTTCAGAACGGGGACCAGCTTGAAATTCTTACCACCAAGAGCCAGAAGCCGTCAGAAGACTGGCTCAGGTTTGTAACCACAACCAAAGCCAAAGCACGTATTAAAGACCTGCTCAAGGAAGAAAACAGAGTTTATTACAGCGACGGCAAAGAAATTATAACTAAAAAGCTGAAAACCCTGGGGCTTGATAACAACCTGGAAACCCTGAACCAGCTGAGGGCTTATTTCAACAAAAAAGATTATAACGACCTCTACTACGCTTTTGGAAAGGCATATATAATGCCCGATGAGATTAAGAAGTTTAAGCATGAAAGAGACGTAAGGCTTAATAAAACAGCAAAAATTGAGATTGACAACAAGGCTTTTATTGATGCCAAAAGCTTTGAGAAAGAATTTAAAAAAGTTAAAGGTGATGATACCCTCTTTATTGGAGACGACCTGCAGGAAATTGATTTCACACTGGCCAGATGTTGCAACCCTATACCGGGCGACGACGTTTTTGGTTTCCTGACCGTTAATGAGGGCATAAAAATACACCGGAACTCCTGCCCTAATGCACAACAGTTGTTGTCTCAATACGGCAACCGGGTTATTAAAGCCAGGTGGTCGTCACAGGTAGCTAAGGCATTTGTTGCTACCATTCATCTGGATGGCATTGACCGCATGGGTATGATACAGGATATTTCTAAGGTTATTTCAAGCGAACTCCATATTAATATGCGCTCTTTGGCAGTTGATACAAATGATGGTATCTTTACGGGCGTTATCAAACTGTACGTTCAGGATACCAGACACCTTGAAACCCTCATGAAACAATTGGGCGAAATAGAGGGCGTTCATCAGGTTACCCGTGTGGATGTTGAATAAAATCTGAAATTACCCAAAAGTATCACCCTATCAAACCTAAAACTTAATGAAACCCATTGCTGTTATAATAATCTTATTTTTTACAGGTTTTCATTGCTTTGCACAGACAACCGATACCCTTGTTACCAAAAGAGTATTTGTTACTACTGTTATTTACCGAAACGGCTTTAAACTACCCCATAAAAGAGTAAAAAGTTTATTTAAAGATACCTGGCAACCCAGGGTAAAGTATAACTGGGGCACCTTGGTGGCTCCGGTTGGTACTGCCATAACCGCCGCCGGATTAGGCCTGACAGTGATTGCCCTGAAAGGCACCCCTGCTACTACTTTTGCCGAAGGCCGGGATGTAAATTATACAGTGCGGAGCCTGCCGAAAGTATTGATGGGTATCGGAATTGTGACGGTAGGTGTCTGCCTGATTGAAGCCTCTAATGAGTGGGTACAAAGCTCAGTAAATATATACAATGCGCGCCAGAACAACCTCCGAGCCAGAACCTCGGTTATACAAAAAATAAATCTGGGTTTTACAGATAGTAATGGCCTGGGGTTAAGCATGAGGTTTTAGGGTAAAACACCTGCTTACCTGGCCAAACCTGCTGTTTAATGCAAGCTATGTATTCTGGTTGTTGTGTATCTCTTAAGATTTCAATACCTGCGCCCATTGCCATTATCATTTCCGGCTTCTGAAAATGCTTAATAATCAGTTTTACTACCTGCAACACCGAAGGCCTGATGCCGGGGCCTGGGTTGTTTTACAATCCCAATTTTAGAAAATTAATCAATGATGTGTTCATTTTCGGGTTTTATCTATTTTCTTTGTAACTTGATTGCTAAACAATAGTCAAACACAGCGGATATTATGGTTCCTAATCCATCAAATTTTGACTCAGCCAAGCGCATATTTACCGCCTATCTGGAATCTAAACAACTTAGAAAAACGCCGGAAAGGTATGCTATACTGGAAGAAATATACTCTCGTGACGACCACTTTGAGGTGGAAGATTTGTATATTTCAATGAAAAACAAAAAATATCAGGTAAGCAGGGCAACCGTTTACAATACCCTTGATTTACTGGTTGAGTGTGACCTGGTAACCAAGCATCAGTTTGGTAAAAACATGGCTCAATACGAAAAAGCCTACGGTTACCGCCAACACGACCACCTGATTTGTGTTGACTGCCATAAGGTTATGGAGTTTTGCGACCCCCGGGTGCAGAACATCCAGAGCATGGTTGGCGAAATGCTGCAGTTCAGAGTAATGCACCATTCGCTTATATTTTATGGCAACTGCCAGCGTGAAAATTGCGAAAACAGAAATTAATTTTATCAGTTACAATACAAGACATATTCTTTTTACAAATAATGATTGACATACTTTTAGGTTTACAATGGGGCGATGAAGGCAAAGGAAAGATTGTTGACGTACTTGCCCCTGAATATCAGGTTGTTGCACGTTTTCAGGGTGGCCCTAATGCCGGCCATACACTTGAATTCGACGGTATTAAACACGTTCTTCACCAGATTCCCTCGGGTGTTTTCCGTAGCGACTGCCTCAATATCATTGGCAATGGTGTGGTGCTTGACCCTATCGTTTTCCGTAGAGAAATAGAAGGCTTGGCCAAATACAACCTTGAGCTGAAAAAAAACCTGATTATTTCAAAAAAGACTGCCATTATTATTCCATCGCACCGCTTGCTGGATGCCGCTCTTGAAAAATCAAAAGGTGATTCAAAAATCGGCTCTACTTTACGCGGTATCGGCCCGGCGTATTCAGACAAGGTATCACGTCAGGGGCTTAGACTGGGAGACATCCTGTCGCCGAATTTTGAAGAGAAATACCAATCATTGGTTGATAAACACAAACAGGTATTAGACTTCCATGAATTTGCTTATGACCTTTCAGAGTCTGAGAAAGAATTTTTTGCATCTATAGAATTCCTGAAAGGATTTAACATTCTTGATACTGAATATATAGTAAACGATTCTCTGAAAAAAGGACAGAAAATTCTGGCAGAGGGTGCACAGGGTTCTTTACTTGATATTGATTTCGGTTCTTATCCGTTTGTAACCAGCTCTAATACCACAGCAGCAGGTGTTTGCTCTGGCCTGGGTGTTGCACCAAGGCAGATTGGAGAAGTGTACGGTATTTTTAAAGCCTATTGCACCAGAGTAGGCAGCGGGCCGTTCCCTACTGAATTGCACGATGACCTGGGCGAAGCCATACGCCAGGAAGGCAGAGAATTTGGCGCTACAACGGGGCGTCCACGCCGTACTGGTTGGTTAGATTTACCAGCGCTTAAATATAGCATCATGTTGAATGGCGTTACCCAGTTAATTATGATGAAGGTAGACGTACTGAATTTCCTTGACGAAATTCAGGTATGCACGCATTACCGCCTGCCAGATGGCACTTTAACAGAGCAAATGCCTTTTGACTTAACTGATATTGCAGTTGAGCCGGTTTATAAATCATTTAAAGGATGGAAATGCTCATTGGCCGACTACCATACTTATGATGAGCTTCCGGCTGAGTTATCGGCATACATTAATTACTTAGAAGCAGAATTAGAGATTCCAATCAGCTTCATCTCAACAGGCCCGGACCGTGAGGCCATTATCCTGAGAGAAGCCATTGCATCTTAATCAAACATAGTTCATAAGTCTCACGGCCTTCAAAACTGTGAGACTTCATTTTTTTATCAATGAACAGCATTCTGGCACAGTATCTTTTCAACAAAGAAATCATTTACAAAAATCCATCGGTTCAGGAAGCTCCTGTATCGATAGAAACCGTAATGACCAAAGAAAGTACTAAAGCCATTGCTGATGCCCGCGCACTGGCAGTGAAAGAGAATCCGCAAACGATGGTTTCAAAACCTGCTGCTTTGCATCTGACACAAGAGGTGCTGATATTAGCCGAACGGATTTCGGAAGATGAAAAAGCGTTTCTTGGTAAAATCCTTTCGGCAGTAGGTTTATCTCTGGCACAGGTTGACCTGATTGATGTTCAGGTAATGCCCACTATTGATTACCCCTCTTTTCTGGCTCAGAAAACAACCAGTAAATTAATAAGCTTCGGCGTAGGGCTTAGCAGGCTGAACTGGGATGTGGTACTGACGCCTTATCAGCTAAAAAGCCTGTCGGGTATTTCCTTTTTGCTTGCCAACAACCTGCAAACCATTTCAACTGATACCACACACAAGAAAAACCTGTGGGCTGCCTTACAGGTTATGTTCAATAAATAAATCAGCTTCCAGATTTCTTTTACCTGCTTTACTCCGGCTTCTGTCATACTTTTAACAATTTTGTCAGGTAATACTGAAAATTTGTCAGAAAACCTTACCTTTGCGGCTCCTTGGCAAAAATCTTGTTCATAACAGAACAGTCTCAATATCAGACATTACTGTCTGGTTTTCACAAGTACAATTATTAAAACCATAAAAATCAAAAATAACTATGTCAGTAAACGTAAAGCCATTAGCAGACAGAGTATTAATTGAAGCTGCTCCGGCGGAGGAAAAAACGGCATTCGGTATTATCATTCCCGACACTGCTAAAGAAAAACCACAAAAAGGTATTGTAGTAGCAGTAGGTCCTGGCAAAAAAGATGAGCCTCTTCTAGTAAAAGTTGGCGACAGCGTTCTATACGGAAAATATGCCGGAACTGAAATTACCGTTGAAGGCAAAGAATACCTTATCATGCGTGAATCAGACATCTACGCAATTGTTTAAAAACCGGACCCCGGGTTCGCCATTATAGGTAGTGCGGGTTTATCCCTTCTGCCATAAAAACCATTCCTATTCAATCATTTTCATTCACTAATTAATAATTAGTAAAAACAACATGGCAAAGCAAATCATTTTTGATACAGAAGCAAGAGAAAAATTGAAGCGTGGTGTTGACACACTTGCAAACGCTGTAAAAGTAACGCTTGGACCAAAAGGCCGTAACGTTATTATTGATAAAAAATTCGGTTCACCTGCAATCACTAAAGACGGTGTAACTGTAGCAAAAGAAATCGAATTGAAAGATTCGATTGAAAACATGGGAGCACAACTGGTAAAAGAAGTGGCTTCTAAAACTGCTGACCAGGCTGGTGACGGTACTACAACTGCTACAGTTTTGGCGCAATCAATCTACACCATCGGTGCTAAAAACGTAGCTGCCGGTGCAAACCCAATGGATTTGAAACGCGGTATCGACAAAGCCGTTACTGCAGTAGTTGAGGCATTGAAAGGCCAGTCAAAAGCCATCTCAACTTCAAAAGAAATTGAGCAGGTAGCAACTATCTCTGCCAATAACGACCACGAAATCGGTCAGATGATTGCTCATGCAATGGATAAAGTTGGTAAAGAAGGTGTTATCACTGTTGAAGAAGCACGTGGTACTGAAACCGAAGTAAAAACTGTAGAAGGTATGCAGTTTGACCGCGGTTACCTTTCGGCTTACTTTGTAACCAACGCTGAGAAAATGGAAGTTGAACTGGAGAAACCGTTCATCCTAATCTCTGAGAAAAAAATCTCTTCAATGAAAGAGTTACTTCCTGTGTTGGAAGGCGTTGCACAAACTGGTCGTCCGTTGTTAATTATTGCTGAAGATGTAGATGGCGAAGCCCTTGCTACACTTGTAGTTAACAAAATCCGTGGTGCATTGAAAATATGTGCAGTAAAAGCCCCTGGTTTCGGCGACCGTCGTAAAGCTATGTTGGAAGACATCGCAATCCTTACAGGTGGTACTGTAATTGCTGAAGAGCGCGGATTCAAACTTGAAAATGCTGACTTGTCTTATTTAGGACATTGCGATAAAATCATCGTTGATAAAGATAATACAACTATCGTAAATGGTTCTGGCGACCAAGAGCAAATTGCAGGCCGTATCAACCAGATCAAAGCACAAATCGAATCAACTACTTCTGATTACGACCGTGAGAAACTACAGGAACGTCTGGCTAAATTGTCAGGTGGTGTAGCTATCATTTACATCGGCGCTGCTACAGAGGTAGAAATGAAAGAGAAAAAAGACCGTGTTGATGACGCCCTTCATGCCACACGCGCTGCGGTTGAAGAAGGTATCGTAGCAGGTGGTGGTGTGGCGTTAATCCGTGCGCAATCAGCTCTTGCAGGTCTTGAAGGCCTTAACGGTGACGAAACCACCGGTATTGCCATCATCAGATCAGCTATCGAATCACCATTACGTACTATCGTTGCCAACGCAGGTGGCGAAGGTTCAGTAATTGTACAAGCTGTAAAAGCCGGTGAAGGTTCGTTCGGTTACAATGCCCGCGAAGACAAATATGAAGATATGTTGGCAGCAGGTATTATTGACCCAACTAAAGTGACCCGTCTGGCACTTGAAAACGCCGCTTCTATTGCAGGTCTGTTGTTAACTACTGAAGCTGTAGTTTCTGATATTGCAGAAGAAAAAGCTCCTGACATGGGCCATGCTCATGGCGGTGGTATGGGTGGCATGATGTAATCATCTGTCTCCTGACAATATATTCAAAAGCCCTCGGAGCAATCCGGGGGCTTTGCTTTTGTAGCCGGTTATACCGTTTTCAAACTAAATTTTCAGCACCTCTCCTACTTTTAAGGCCTCCAGTTGTCCATTAATTTCACCATCATACTCCAGTCTTTTTAAGACCCTCAGTGGGTCTCCCAGTGGTTCGTCGGCCAAATCAAAAGTGCCATAATGCATGGGTATCATTACCTTTGCCCTGGTATCATGAAAAGCTCTTACTGCATCAGCGGGTGATGTATGGCTTTGCGCCATAAAAAATTCAGGTTTATAGGCTCCAATACCTAACATACAATAATCAATATCCGGAAATACCCCGCCGATGTCTTTAAAATGGCCACCGTATCCGGAGTCACCGCCAAAATAAATGGTTTTACCGGCTCCCTCCATAACAAAACCACCCCACAAGCGTTTGTTTGTATCTGTCAGGAATCGCCTGCCCCAGTGCCTTGATGGCACATAAGAAACCTTAACGGCCGGATCTGTCTTGTATTGTTGATACCAACCTGCTGCCTGTACCTGGTTACTTTTTGTAAAAACCGGTAACAATGCATCCAGCTGCAAGCCTGTCAGATACATGGCATCGGGGTTATTGGCTGCAAGTAGTTTCAGGCTGTTCTCATCACAATGGTCGCGGTGGTCGTGCGAAATCAGAATGTAATCAATACCCCTTAAATCGCCAGCCTCTATGGGTAAGGCTGATTGACGCTTTAACAGAGAAACATTAAATAACACGGGGTCAATCAAAAAGGTAAAACCTGCCAGCCGTATAAAATATGAGGCATGCCCCAGCCACACGATGCAATCATCCTTTGACATCATAAACCCCTGGTTAAACATAACCTCTGCACGCCAGGTATCATTTTTCTTTTCCTGCTTTTGCGGATTAACCGTGGTTTGCCATTTTATCAGGTCTTTGAATGAATCAACAAACGGAAACTCATGGTTAATGAATCTCCCTTTGCTGTCAACAGGCGTACCACTCCACGCAAACGGTAGTGTCAGATTTACTAAATCAGGATTAGAAGTATAAGGCATTTTAATTGCAAGGTTTTTACATAGAAACCAAAGTGCCTTATAAAAGTTCCATTGCCTAAGGCCTGTAATTTGAAGCAAAAATTTTGCGGGTGTATTGAAACTTTTACTGATATTTGCTTAAACAACCAAGCCTGGTATGCCTACATTTAAAGCATTTTATGTCAGCGAAAACGCCGACAAAAGCTATTCTAATCAGATTATTGAGCGTTCTACTAATGACCTGCCGCCAGGCGAAGTATTAATACGCGTTAAGTATTCATCACTTAACTATAAAGATGCGTTGTCGGCATCAGGTAATAAAGGTGTTACGCGCAATTATCCGCATACACCCGGTATTGACGCAGCAGGCATAGTGGAGGAGTCGGCCACTGACCAGTTCAGCAAGGGCGAAAAAGTTTTGGTAACCGGCTTTGATTTAGGAATGAATACCGCAGGAGGTTTCGGCCAATATATTCGGATACCAGCCAGATGGGTAGTAAAGCTGCCACGTGGACTGCGCCTGAAAGAAAGCATGATTTTTGGCACAGCGGGCCTGACTGCCGCATTGTGCATAGATAAATTATTACAAAACGGCCTTACGCCAGATAAAGGCAAAGTAATTGTTACCGGCGCAACCGGAGGTGTAGGCACTTTTGCCGTAATGATACTGGCCAGGTTGGGCTTTGAAACCGTAGCTGTTACAGGTAAACCAGAAGGCGCTGCTTACCTGAAAAATCTTGGAGCAACAGAGGTACTAAATCGGGATGCGGTAAACGACCATTCGGGCAGGCCACTGTTGAAAGGCCTCTATGCCGGCTGTGTAGATACGGTAGGTGGGGCAATTCTGGCCACTATCCTGAAAACCATGCAATATAACGGTGTTGTTAGTATTTGCGGGCTGGTACAATCGGCTGAGCTACCCACAACGGTTTATCCATTTATTCTGCGGGGTATTTCTATGTTTGGTATTGACTCGTCAGAATGTGATATTGAATGGCGAAAAAAGATGTGGAAGAACCTGGCCGGCAAATGGAAGCCAACTGGAATTGAGCAGATTGCCAGAACCGTAACACTAAAAGGCCTAAGCAAAGAAATAAAGAAGATTCTGAAAGGCGGGCAAATGGGAAGAGTAATAGTAAGGTTATAAAAGTAACTGAGCCCCTTTGACCGACGGGGCTCAGTTGCTATACCATTAAAGACCATATTTATCAATCAGGTAAACCAGTGCTGCCATTGAGGCGGCACCCAGTTTCAGTTCTCTTTCATTAACGGCATCCAGGTTATCAGTTTGCGCATGATGAAAATCAAAATACCGTTGCGAATCTGGTTTGAAACCAATCAATAATGTACCCTGATTACCCAAAGGGCCAATATCTGCCCCACCGCTACCACGGCCAATTTCTGCCAGCCCATAAGGTGCCAATAGCTTTTTATACACTTCTACTTTAGCTATCTGCTCGTTGGTACCTACCATGCCAAAGCCACGGGGTGCAAAACCACCGTTGTCTGACTCAATGGCTGCAATGTGTTTTTCGTTGTTTTGTTTGGCCAGGTCGGCATATTTGGTTCCACCTCTCAAACCGTTCTCTTCGTTCATGTACATCACTACTCGTATGGTACGCTTCGGTTTTATTCCCAGTGCATTCAGTGTGCGCAATACTTCAATTGCCTGTACGCACCCTGCTCCGTCATCCTGGGCGCCCTCTGCAAGGTCCCAAGAGTCTAAATGCCCGCCAACTACAATAATCTCATCCGGCTTTTCGGTGCCTTTAATTTCACCAATTACATTGTGCGATGGCGCATCGGGCAGTGTTTCGCAACTCTGTTTGAAATAGAATTTCAATTTCGGGTTCTCCTTTAATAGCTTACTCAGCTTATCAGCTCCGTTAGTGCTGATGGCCGCCGTAGGTATCATTGGTATGCCCGGTGCATATCTCATACCTCCGGTATGGGGGTTATCGTCTTGCAGGGTAGTCATTGAGCGTATAATAGCACCTACTGCACCGTATCTGGCGGCTTCAGAAGCGCCATTACCACGTTGCTGCACAGCCCCGGCGTAAGCCTCAAAGGTATTAATTTTGGTAGGGTCCATCGGGCGGTTAAACAACACTATTTTGCCCTTAACTTTTGCTTCTCCCAAAGCTTTCAGTTCTTCAAAGCTTTTCACCTCAATTACCTCTGCCTTAATTCCGGTGGGCGGAGTAGCAACTGAGCCACCCAGGGCTACAATCGGCACCTTCATTTTGGCCTTACCGGTTTCAATGTAGGCATCTTCCTTAGCACCGCGCACCCAGTGCGGCACCATTACATCTTGTAAAAACACTTTTGGAAAACGGTAATCTTCCATTACTTTTTTGGTGTATTGCACAGCCTTTGCTGCCCCGGCAGACCCGCTTAGGCGCGGCCCGATATTCTTACACAGGTAAGTCAATACATTGTAACATTCGCCTTTTGTCAGAATCTCATCATAGATTTTTCTGATTTGCAGGCTGTCCGGATTTTGCTGCGCAAAGCCAATGTGCGCTAAAAAAAGCATTGGAAAGAAGATTTTCTTCATACGTGTCTGTCAGGAAGTGTTTATAGATTTCGTTTTTTCAAAAATACATTTTTTAGGCAAGATTACCAATCAACTTGCCTTTATATGCAACGAAGAAAACGCGAATTTCTGAAAAACAACATTATAGGCAAATACGAAGTACTGCCCTTAAATACAATATACTTAACGAAGATACTTACGGCACTAAAACTCCCAGACGGTGGGGTTTTTATGACGACGCAGATGCTTTCTGGCTTCCATCCAGAACGCCAGAACAAGGTAGATGATAATCGGCGAACCGAAGGTAAAAAAAGAAGCGTAGATAAAATACAACCTCACGCTACTTGCTGAGAAGTTAAGCTTCTCTCCCAGACGGGAACAAACCCCGAAAAGCTGGTTTTCTACTAGGTATCTTAGGCGTATCATTTCTTTTTTTCACAAAGTTATTACGAATCTACTAATAATATCCTTATAAACAATAAAACTACAATTTTTTAATATAGCCCGATACATTTTTGTGCAAATAAATATGAGTTTTGTCCTAATAAATTTATCAAAAAACTTGCACTATCATTAAAAATATGTACATTGCGATTCAATTTTTCATTTTCTTTTAATTTTCAATTTCAATGCAAACAGGTGTAGTAAAATTCTTCAACGAGACCAAAGGCTTTGGATTTATCGTTGATGACGCTTCAGGGCAAGAGATCTTCGTTCATGTGACTGGACTAGGCGGCAGAAAAATTCGTGAAAACGATACAGTTGAATACGAAGTTGTCGAAGGCCGTAAAGGTTTGAATGCAGTCAACGTGAAAAAAATATAATTTTTTTCTAAGTACGATTGAGCTCATTTCAGAAACCTCACTATTGTGAACAATAGTGAGGTTTTATTTTTTGCTTTCGCGTAAAAACACTTAATTCATCAGGGGTTTTTACGTATTTTAACAATTCTTTTAAAACTAACTCATATATTTCGGTGAGTTTTCTAAAACACTACAAAACAATTATCCTTTTATTTAACCATTAAAACAACTCACTATCATGACAGAAAATTGGCCTTACTCCCTAAAAGAAGCTGAAAACATAGGAACTATATGTTCGGTTTCTTCTACAAAGGATTACTCGAACCAATTCAAAAAAGATGTGGCTGCACCTAGCAGACAAAATTCTTATGATTCGAGATTTATAATTGATAACACCATAAGAGATGCAGAGTTTTTTGGTATCAAAAGCATTGAAAATTTAATTGCAATTGCCCAAAAACAAGCCACAGTGGTTGGTATCAGAGTTTATTACGGACTTGCCTATGAAAAAATTAACCCCGAAACCGGATTAACCCAGATTTCTACAGAGCCAATTGAAGGTGGAGACCCTGAAATGAGGCCAAGATTATTTCTTGTTGCGGTAGATGAAAAAGGCAATGACATTATGATTGGCCTTGGCGGAAACGGCGACGACCCGAATGGCAATGGACTGGGAGGCGGTTCTCCTCAACCACCGTACGGCCAAAATTAAATTTAAAAGGACGAAACTAATCGAATGAACGGACTAATGCTCTTTTCAACGGTTTCAGAAGTAAGTATTCTTATTCCGGCGTTAATCATACTATTTAAAAGAAAATATCTTAGCGCTGAACTAAGAATACTTGCTGTGTATGTTATTCTTACACTCATCAGAAACACTTTCGGAGTAACCTCAGATTTACTCTATTACTCAGGACTTAAAAACTTTAACACTTTATTTTTTTACAACTGGCAGTCTGTACTGGGTTTTTACCTTATTGTATGGTTTTACTACAGGCTACTGCACTATAAATATTGGCGTTTATTTATTATTTCAGCCTCTTTCATTTTCACTATCTGTGCCATTCTTGAAATCCCCTCTGGCTCGCTTACCAAATTGAATACCGGCTCTTTTAATCAATATACCTACACAGCATCAAGTCTGATTATACTCGTAATTGTGCTGGCTTATTTCTATGAGCTGCTACAGGATTTAAAAGTCGAAAATATCACAAAATTTTCCTACTTTTGGGTAAGTGTTGGGCTGTTATTCTATTTTGGTGGAAGCCTCTTTGTAAATTTGTTTCTGGTAAAGGCGGCCATATCCACCACGCAAATTACCTGGGGAATAAACTCAGCCCTTAGTTTTGTATTCCATTTTACGGTCTCGCTGGCATTTTATTACAGTAACTTTTTGTACAACAGTCATAAAGATGAGTGACCTGCAGCTTATATTTCTGGGTTCCGCGGGGCTTCTGGTACTAATTATCTTTTGCATTTTGTTTGTGGTGTATTATAAGAAAAAACAAGCAGAGCAAAAGATGAATATTCAGGAGCTTAAGGCCGAGATGCATAAACGCTTGCTTGAGTCGTCGCTGGAGGTTCAGGAAGTTGAAAGACGCCGTATAGCCAAAGACCTGCATGATGAGGTAGGCGCCATGCTTTCGGTAACCAAGATGAGCTTTAATCAGTTACTAAAAAAAATAGATACCTCAGGCGAAGTGATAGAGCAGGGCCAGCAAACCAAGGAGTTTCTGGAAGAATCAATCAGCCAGGTGCGAAGAATATCGCGCGAACTTGTACCCAGCACGCTTGAAGATTTTGGATTAATTATAGCCATTGACGAGTTTATTCAGAAAATACACATAGCCACCGGAGTACTGTTTATTTTTAACCATGAAGGCATAGACGACACCCAAAGGTTTGATAATAAAATTGAACTGACTGTGTACCGGATAGCCCAGGAGCTGGTTAACAACGCCCTGAAACACGCCGAAGCACAAGAGATAACCCTCAAGCTGTCGCTTCTGAACAAAAAACTTAGCTTTGTATTCACTGATAACGGTAAAGGATTTAACCTGGAAGCGGTAAAAAAAGACGTAAAGTCTGGTTTGGGTCTGCGAAACATAGAAAGCCGTCTGAGCGTAGTGAATGGCACATTTGCTATTCAGTCGATTCTGGACAAAGGAACGAGTTCAACCATAGAGATTCCGTTATTATCTTAGTTATTTGTTATGTCAAATATCAGAATTGCAGTAGTAGATGATCATAGCCTTTTCAGAAAAGGCATGATTTCGATTCTGGAACAGGTTTCCGGTTTTGAAGTGGTAATGGAAGCTACCAATGGCCTTGAGCTGCTTCATAAGCTGCAACATACAACAGTTGACGTTATTCTGATGGATATTCAGATGCCACAGTTAGATGGCACGAAAGCTACCGAGATTGTTAAGGAGAAATTTCCGAAAACAAAGGTGCTGATACTCTCTATGCATGATGAAGACAAATATGTGATGCACATGATGGAGACAGGCGCAAGCGGTTACCTGCTGAAAGACAGCGACCCCGAAGAGGTAGAAAAAGCCATTAAAAAAGTAGTGGAAACGGGTACTTATTTCAGCGATTTTGCAAGCAAGGTAATGCTGCGCAAAATGACCAGAAAGAACCAACAGGAAAAGAAAATATTCAACTATAAAACAGACCTGTCTGAACGTGAAGAAGAGGTTCTGAAGCACATCTGCGACGGCCTTTCAACCGTAGAAATCGGCGACAAGATGTCTCTCAGCCCCAGAACTGTAGAAGGGCACCGGCTACGGATGATAGAAAAACTGGGCGTAAAAAATACAGCAGGGCTGGTGGCTTTTGCTATTAAAAACCACCTGGTCTGATTACTTGTTTTCCAGCACGGCAGAGAATTCAATCTCAACCAGATAATCTTCGCCAATCAGGGCTTTAACTTCTACCATTGTTGTACATGGTTTTATAACACCAAAAAACTCGCCATGCGCTTTGCCTATGGCTTCCCATTTTGAAATATCAGTAGTAAATATACGCGTGCGTATAACGTCTTTCAGGCTGGCTCCCAGTTGTTCAAGCACCTTCTCTGCCTTTAGAATAATAAACTTGGTTTGAATATATACATCGTTTTTACCCACAAGCTCCCCACTGTTATCGGTAGCAACGGTACCGGTTACTTCAATAACATTACCAATTTTTACTGCTCTGGAATACCCGACAATGTCTTCCCACTTTGCACCTGTAGATATATTGATTCGACTCATAAATTTTATTAAGATTTGGCGGGCAAAGTTAGAAGAAAAAAAGCCTTTTACAAATTCTGCATCATTTTTATCAATCTGATAACACTGCCGTAATATTGAGCTTAATTTTTCTTACCAAAAAAGTGTACGGATAATAAAAAAAGCAACAACCGTTCTCATGAGTGGCTGTTGCTTTTGACCAGGCAAATTTGGTTAATTAGCTACTTTTTGCGACTGCTGGCGGTCATAGAAATTCAGAAAATCTTCAATTTTTTCTACCGGAATCCTCCTCGCTATTATTCTTTTGTTTTTATCAAGTATGTAATTGGTTGGCGTTGAGTAAACATCAAAGTCTTTTGCATAAACATATCTGTTTCTGGTGTCCCATACGTTTATCAGCTCATTGGTTTTGTAGGTGTTTATAAAGCTGCTGATTTTCTTCCTGTCGTTTATGATACTTATGTTGTAAACGGTAACCTTTCCTTTGTTAGCGTTGTAAAAATTTACCAGCTTCGGGGCTGAGTCGCGGCAATGGCCGCAGTCTGGATCATAAAAATAAACAACGGTATATTTGGTTTTGCTTTGCATGGGTGTGTGTTCTCTACCTGTTGAGTCAGTAACAATCAACTGCGGAAACACCAGCCCGGTTTGTAGCGGTTTCATTATATCTACTCTCTCTTTGAATTTAGCTCTCTGGGTTGAATCCAGCCAGGGTGCGTTTTTCAGATAATAATTTTCAGCCAGATGCACAAATACACCATCAAGCCCCACTATTTCAGAGTTTTCATATTTGTTGGTTATCTGCCACAGCACAAATCTGTAAACTTCTGTATTTCCCTTAGCCAGCTTCAAAACCCTGTCGGCATCTCTATTGATAGAGTCAGTTACCTGATACACCAGGTCTTTAAAGTAACGTTCGAGCCTTGAATGCAGAAAAGGCGAGCGCAACAGGCGCTCATCGGCAAAATCTATATGATCAAAAAAGTGGGCTTTATAATAATTAAACAAATAGGTAGAATCTGGCCTGCCATTTGCCTTTTTAGGTAAAACTGTGGGCAGCTCGGGTTCAACATTGCTTTTTACAACCTTTGCTACAAATGTGCCGGCATTGTTTTTGGTAAAGGCTTTCATGTATGCCTCAACATCAGCCTGAATCTGCGCCATTTGTTTTCTTACGTTATCCTGGGTGGCCGGGTCATTTTTTCCTCTGGCAGCATTATTCACAGCCTCTGCTTCTTTATTTTTATCTTGCAGAAACTTGCGGTAGGTAAAAAGTAAATCGTTTTCTTTTGAACCTTTAAATTTTACTTTGCCCACAAAGTCGGTGGTATCGCTCTCTATTTCCATAAACTGCTCTTTGCCATCAACTGCAAAATCGTAATATTTGGTGGGCGATAAAACAATCAGATAGATACCACCTTTCAGAGGGTCTTTGCCTTTAAAATCAAGCATACCGTTTTCTACCCTGGCCGAGTCAACCTTTATGTATTGATTATACCCGAAAAAATGCGCCAGATGGCAGGTTCGGCCTTCGGGCATACCTTTGAGCCTTACTTTAATAGAATGCCCCGGCTGCTGGGCAAATAAGCTGACAATTGAAAACAAAAATGCGATAAGAAACAGGTGTGTCCGGTGTTTTACAGAGAGCATATTCTTATTTTTTAGTCTTAATATGTTAAATAGCAAATATAAGTGCTTAATTTATGAGTTCGAGTTAATTGCTTGTTAAACTCTCAAATATTGTCATCAAATTTAACGCCAGGGCATGTTTCATATTGTTTCAAAGATTTTTGCTTTTGTGCTTATGCCGGCAGGCATTATACTTATTCTGCTTGTGCTGGCTTTTATTACAAAAAACAGAAACCAATCGAGGAAACTGCTGCTTGCGGCCCTTCTGTTTTTTTACTTTATTTCTACTCCTTTCTTTGTTGATGAAATAGCCCGGCTTTGGGAAATACCACCAACATCTATTGCGGCTGTGCCGCCTCATGATGTCGGCATTCTTCTTACGGGCGGGATAATTAACACCGCCAAAACACCTGAAGAAAATATATTTCTGGGGGGCTCAGCCGACAGAGCGGCTCAGGCCATTCAATTGTATAAAGCTGGTAAAATAAAAAAAATCATTATCAGTGGCGGCGAGATACCAATACTTGGCGAAAGGCCCACCAGAGAAATTGACCAGATAGCCAGATACCTGGTTGTTTCTGGCGTGCCGACGAAAGACATTTTTAAGGAAGACCAATCAACCAACACCAGAGAAAATGCCGTAAACACAGCCGCCCTGTTGCGGAAGCACTTTGCAGGCGAAACCTGCCTGCTGATTACCTCGGCATTTCATCAGAAAAGAGCCACGGGCTGTTTCATCAAAGCCGGAGTAAAGGTTACACCTTATGGCTCTAATTACATTTCCGGCAACAGAACATGGGCCCTTGTTCAGTTCGTACCCGATACATCGCCCATGCGTACTGCCCATTTAATTATCAGAGAAATGATTGGTTATGTAAGCTACAAACTGGCTGGCTGGCTATAAAACACCGGAGGGGCCTCCTTTCAGAAGCCCCTCCGGTGTTTATTGCTCTGGGCAGGTTATCTGCTTAATCTTGAATAGTGTTTGTTGTAAATTGCCTCATACTTTTTGGCGGCAGCTTCCTGACCGTTACGATTGCATACATTTGAAATAATCTGCAGGTTTCTCAGGCTAATTTCAATAAACTGCTGTACGTTATCCGGCATCCATTCGGCACTTGTTCGGGTAGCTTTTTCGGTAAAATAAGCCAGGTTCTCGTCGGCACGTTTGGTTATTACTTCGGCAATTTCCATTGCTTTTTTAGGGTCGCCCACTTCAAAGTAATACATTACGTAATTGGTACAAAGCTGGTCGTAAGGAATAGCCGCATCCGGCAGAACCCTGTTGGCATAATCTAATACTTCTTTGGCTTTGTCTTTTTTACCTTCTCTAATCAATTGGTCGGTCAGTCTCAGAAATGCCAGACGAGCCGTGATAATAGGAACCTTCAGATACGTTTCAGAATCGTAATATACTTTCGGATTATTCATCTCTCTCCATGCCATTTTCTTTAGCATCTTCTCATACATTACGTCTGTATTTACAAAGCCGTCTTCACCATCCGCTACTTTAAATGGCATCAGGCGGTAAGCGTAGCCTTCCAGCTGCATGTATTCACGCAGGTTCAGGTAATTGTCGCTGGCCAGTGTACCTGCAAAATAGATAGGTCTTTTCCAGTTGTTCTGTGCAATCATTTCCAGTTGCATCAAATCATTTTTCAACAAATCACGTTTGCCTATGTTCCACACCATTTGTCCGTTCAGATACGGCTCATACTGTTTGGCTACAAAGCCCAGTTTTTTCACATCCTCAACATTGTAGGTCAGGAAGAGGCTGTCTGACGGCAAAGAGTTAATACTCTCACCGGTTGTCAGTGGTATCTGTATAGCAGGGTCATTTTTCTTTACCAGTTCCAGAAACTCTTTCAGGTTAATGGGTGCCTGCAAACGCTCTACAAACGGAATCTGGTCATTTACACCACTTAGTAGCTGGTCGGTTGAGAACGTAATCGGCAGTGGGTCTGACTCATAGGTTTTACGTTTCATCTGCTCGCAGTACCAGTCGGTTCCTAAAAGGCTCAGGTTACAAACGCGCACGTCTGTTCTGAAACCTTCTACCTCCTGCACATACCATAGCGGGAAAGTGTCGTTATCGCCACCTGTAAACAATATGGCATCTTTGTCACAAGAGTTAAGCAGGTTTTTAGCAAAATCTATCTGGTGATAACGGTTCGAACGGTCATGGCCTCTCCATGCCTGTGGCAACATAATTAAAGGCACTACCAAACCAACAGCCGTTGAGGCAATGGCTCTTGACTGCACATTTTTTATAAACTTGAACACGTAGTCGAACAAGCCCATTACACCCAAGCCAATCCAGATTGCCCAGATATAGAACGAACCCACGTAGATATAATCACGCTCGCGTGGCTCAATCGGTGGTGCATTCAGGAATACCACCAGTGCCAGACCTGTAAACAGAAATAACAGGAATAACACGAGGGCATCTCGCTCGCGACGGAAATAATGGTATAATAAACCAAGAATACCCAAAATAACAGGCAAACCAAAGAAGTTGGTTCTGGCACGGTTTTCTTTTACTGCCGGAGGCAATGCACTCTTCGACTCAAAAATATTAGTCGGCCCGGCCCCTTCAATGTCGCTTGACCGCCCCCAGAAATTCCAGGTAAAGTAACGCCAGTACATGTAACCCATCTGACGTTTGAACATATACATGACATTGGTTATAAGCGTAGGTTTTTGCTCAGGCGACAAGCCCATTTCCTGACGGTACACCGCCTGGTGGTTAGCATCTGTGCTCCACATACGCGGCAAAAGGCTTTCGCTGTTTGGCCCCCATATATAATTTGGCTTGTGGTCGTAAACCTCATATTTATCTTTACCTATTTTGTAGATAGGGTCACCGTTTTCGATAGACTCCAGCTTGCCTGTAAATACAGGGCCGTATAACAGCGGGCGGCTGCCATATTGCTCACGTTTCAGGTACGATACGTAGGTTAATACGTTGCTCGGGTTGTTTTCGTTGATAGGCGGATTGTAATTTGAGCGTATCAAAGCAATGGTGTAGCTTGAATAGCCTATCAATATAAAAGCAAACGAAACCAATGCCGTATTGGCAACGACCATTCCTTTTTTATTGGTATAGAAAATAGCATAAGCTAAAGAGCCTATCAAAAACACAACAAAGAACAAACTACCTGAACTGAAAGGCATACCAAACACATTGACAAACAATTTCTCGAAAGTGAACGCCAGCGACGGTATACCCGTAATAACGCCAACATTAACAATGCCCAACACCACCATACCTATCAGAAAGGCAATAATGCCACCTTTCCATGTTACTTTTTTGGTCTTTTTATAATAATAGATTAAGGCCAGCGCCGGAATAGTTACCAGATTCAGTAAGTGCACACCGATTGACAACCCTACCAGATAGGCAATAAAAACCAACCAGCGGTTAGCGTCTGACTCGTCTTCTATCAACTCCCATCTGAAAGCCGCCCAAACCACAATGGCCGTAAAGAAAGATGACATACCATAAACCTCGGCTTCAACTGCTGAAAACCAGAATGAATCAGAGAAAGCGTATACCAGAGAACCAACAGCACTGGCACCTAAAACCAGAATAATCTCTGATGAGTTGAGTTCTTCACCTTTTTTGCCGAACACCTTACGCGCCAGCAAAGAGATGGTCCAGAACATAAATAAGATTGTAAATGCACTGGCTATAACCGACACCATGTTTATCATCAGCGCCACTTTGGTTACGTCGCTACCTGCCAGCAAAGAGGCCATGCGGCCAATTAACAGAAACAACGGAGCACCGGCAGGGTGAGGCACCTGTAGTTTGTAGGCGCAGGCAATAAACTCGCCGCAGTCCCAGAAACTGGCTGTGGGTTCAACCGTTAAAGTGTAAGAAATCAATGAAATGGCAAATATAGCCCAGCCTACAATATTATTAAGCCTTTTAAAATTGTTCATTTGATAGTAAATAAATGTTTAAATGCTTTAGTTCAGGATAGTTTCGGTTCCCAAATCACAATGAGGCTCAAAAATAGAGAATTTAGGTCAGAGTATCCTTAAAAACGAACTTAAATTATGTTAAAAGGGGGAAGCGGGAAGAGGTTGCATTATAAAAGAAATGGGAACCTCTCAGCTTTTAATGACGTTTTTAATGAAGTTATTAGTTTACAATAACTCTGCAATAGGATAAGTATTTTGCCAGAAACTCTTTATTTTTAAATGTTTTTATTCTCCAGAACAAAAACTACTTTTGTAGATATATAACAGCAAATATGAAAATAGTTAAAGCAGCTTCTATTGATAATGTAGCAAGAGCATTTTTAGGTACGCCATTAAGTGTGGAGGATTTGGATTTGTATTTAGAAACAGATAATGCCAGAGGTGGCACACCCTTTCGCAAGCGAATTTACCGACAGCTGGAAAGCATAAATGACTTGCCGTGCCATGTACTATTTGTAGGATATAAAGGTTGTGGTAAAAGTACCGAACTAAATAAGTTAAAGCAGGACATTATTGATAAAGGAGATAAATATTTAGTATTACATTATTCAGTTTTTAAAGAACTTGACCCCGAAAACATCAATTATATTGAGCTTTTTATTGTGACAATGGAAAAGCTATTTGATGTAGTAGTAGAAAATGGCCTTGAACTTAATGAGGACTATCTTGAAAGAATACGACTTTGGGAAACAAGTACGGAAATCACACGGGTAAAAGATAAATATTTTGGTGCTGAGTTTGAAGCAGGTGCAGATTCCTCATTTGGTATCCCTTATATACAAAAATTCTTTGCAAAATTAAAAGCCACTGCTAAGGCGAGTAGATCATTCAAAGAAGTACTTAAAAATGAAATTGAGCCAAGATTAGCTGATTTAATTGAAAACTGTAACCTTTTAATTAATGAAATAAGACTACAATTACACAAAATTAATAAAGATAACTTGCTGATAATTGTTGAAGATTTAGACAAAGTCTCTTTAGAATCTTCAAAAGACTTATTTGTGAACCACGCTGGGCAAATTACTCAGCTAGAAGTAAATATAATTTTTACTTTTCCGATAGCACTGTATTATAGCAGCTATTTTAACCATATAAAGCCATTTTTTGCAGAGCGATATGAGTTACCTATGATAAAGGTAAAAGAAAAGACTGGAGAAGAGTCAGCAAATGGAATAACTACTTTAATTAGCATTGTAGAAAAACGCATGGACTTAAATATTTTTGAAAATCAGAGTATTTTGAAGGACATGATTCTGATGAGTGGGGGTTGCCTTAGAGATTTGTTTTTATTGATTCGTGAAGCTGCCAATTTTGCGATAGATGAAGAAAGAGAAAAAATAAGAGAAGGCGATTACCAAAAATCATTACAAAACCTGATTCAAGATTATCAAAACAACTTAACGGATGAAAAAATTGAGGGTCAGTATTTTCCGGTTGAAAAAATTTATGATGAGTTATTAAAATTGGTAGAAACCGGCCAATTTGAAAACACGCTTCTAATGCTTAAGTTACGACAAACTCTTTGTGTCTTAGGTTATAACGGTGAATTCTGGGGAGCAGTGCATCCTGTGGTAAGAAAAATTTTAGAAAGAAAAGGACTTTTATAAATGGACATATTACTTTCTGATGATTCTGAAAAGAAATATAATCGTTTAAAACGCTTTTTATCTCAACCCAAAGAGACTGGCTATTGCTTTGCCACAGCTGTAGATCAACGTTTGATTCCGATAGTAAGTAATAGGCTAAAAGTAGAAATACCTTCTGTTAGTATTTTATTTCTTGCAGATTCTGACACACCATTTATTCAACAGATAGAAGATGCACTAGAGAACCATTCCGGGGTTTTGATAATGAACTTATCAGAGTTAATCAAAAAAAGAACATCTTTTGTTAATACTTTTAATTATACCCGTGAAAGTCTGATTGAGTTAAATAAACCCATTGTTTTTTGGGTAACAGATAATGCCCTAGTTAAAATTAGTAACCAAGCCCACGACCTGTATAGTCAGCGGTTATTTACGAATATCCGTTTTGAACAACAGCTATCCGAACCTTCTATTAAAGATTTATCCGCTTTAAACAATTTGGATGATAGCGTCGAATTTGATTCAAATATAAAATTAAATGAAAGTAGTATCAGGATTTTAGAAAAACAGTTAAGTGATAGTTCAGGCTCGAAAGAACAAATTGCACAAACAATTGGGCTTCCTTTAGCAAAAAAATATGCTGAGAATGGTCAAACTGAAGAAGCGCTTAATATTCTTCAATTGTATTACAATCATTTGAATCTTTTGAATGATAGCATAATCTTTGATATTGCTGAAATATATAGGTTAACTTATTCTTATGAGGATGCAATTACTCATTACCAACGAGCTTTGCATTTTGCAAAATCTAAACATTTGGAAGCTATATGCTATGAAAGGCTCGGTGCTATCTACTCAAACGAAGGTAAAATTAATCTTGCCCTAGAGGCTTTTGAAAAAGCAGTAAAAATACTTGAAGAACTCTACAAAGAATTTCCCAATCAGGTTTCTTTTAAAAATGATTTAGCCATTTCATATTCAAAACTAGGCGGCCTCAACCAGGCAATGGGTAACCTGCCAAACGCTTTAGAGTTCTTTCAGAAGTATAATCAGCTCTGTGAAGAACTCCACAAAGATTATCCCAATCAGGTTGATTTCAAAAACGGTTTGGCCATTTCTTATGAAAAATTAGGTGACCTCAACCAGGCAATGGGTAACCTAACAAACGCTTTAGCGTTCTTTCAGAAAAGAAATAAGCTAGGTGAAGAACTCTACAAAGACTTTCCCAATCAGGTTGATTTCAAAAAGAATCTGGCCATTTCTTATTCCAGATTAGGCGACCTCAACCAGGCAATGGGTAACCTGACAAACGCTTTAGAGTACTTTCAGAAATATAATCAGCTCTGTGAAGAACTCCACAAAGATTATCCCAATCAGGTTGATTTTAAAAGAGGTCTGGCCATTTCTTATTCCAGATTAGGCAACCTCAACCAGGCAATGGGTAACCTGACAAACGCTTTAGAGTTCTTTCAGAAGTATAATCAACTCTGTGAAGAACTCTACAAAGACCATCCCAACCA
Source organism: Emticicia sp. 21SJ11W-3 (assembly GCF_024138715.1). GTDB lineage: Bacteria > Bacteroidota > Bacteroidia > Cytophagales > Spirosomataceae > Emticicia > Emticicia fluvialis. Next base: position 1,685,578 of record NZ_CP092074.1, on the reverse strand, counting down.
GGTCTCTTTCAAAAACGGTCTGGCCATTTCTTATGAAAGATTAGGCGACCTCAACCAGGCAATGGGTAACCTAACAAACGCTTTAGAGTTCTTTCAGAAGTATAATCAACTCTGTGAAGAACTCTACAAAGACTTTCCCAATCAGGTTGATTTCAAAAACAATCTGGCCATTTCTTATGAAAAATTAGGGGAACTCAACCAGACAATGGGTAACCTGACAAACGCTTTAGATTTCTTTCAGAAAGAAACCAACCTTTTTCACGAACTTTACAGAGACTATCCCAATCAGGTTTCTTTCAAAAACGGTTTGGCCATTTCTTATTCCAAACTCGGCACTTTCTATAAAAGTACAAATTCAAAAGAAGCATTCAATTATTATAAAAAAGCGGAGAAACTCTGGTCTGAATTGGTAGAAGCAGTCCCCCAAGCTAAAGAATATCAGAATAATCTTAATTGGGCACAAAATGCCTTAAACAATCTAAATACCCCATAAACAACAAAGCCCTCAGTGCAGAGGGCTTCATCATCTTAATGAAAGAAATCTTTCATTCTGTCAAAGAAACTTTTGTCGTTTTTGGTAGCTCTGGGCTGGAAATTCGGGGCTTCCCTTAGTTTTTCCAGTATGGCCTTTTCGTCGGGGCTTACGCTGGTTGGGGTATAAATATTAATATGCACCAACTGGTCGCCAATGCTGTAGCTGTTTATTTCTTTCAGGCCTTTGCCTTTCAGGCGCAGCACTTCTCCGGGTTGGGTTCCCGGCTTGATATTGATTTTCACCTTGCCGCCAATGGTGGGTATTTCGGCATCTTTGCCCAATACGGCATCGGCAAAGTTCAGTTTCAAATCAAAAATAATATTGCTGCCGTCGCGTTTCAGTTCGGGGTGTTCTTCTTCTTCTATTACTATCAGCAGGTCTCCGGCCACACCACCTCGGGTGGGTACGTTACCCTTGCCTGTCATAGACAATTGCATGCCCTCGCCTACCCCGGCAGGTATTTTAATAGAAATCAGGTCTTCGTTCAGTACACGGCCTTCGCCAAAACACACTTCGCAACGGTCTACAATTACCTTGCCTTCGCCATTACAGGTATGGCAGGTACTGGTAGATACCATCTGGCCCAGCATGGTGCTTACCACCTTGCGTATCTGCCCCGAGCCGTTACAGGTCTGGCAGGTCTTGAGCGAGTTACCGTTCTTCGACCCATTACCGCTACACGTATTACAGGCCACATAGCGTTTTACTTTTATTTTTTTCTCAACACCGTTGGCAATTTCTTCCAGGTCCAGTTTCAGCTTGATACGCAAGTCAGAGCCTTTTCTTACCGGCTGGCCACCACCTCCGCGTCTGCCACCACCGCCAAAAAAGCTACCGAACGGACTGTCGTCACCAAAGACACTGCTGAAGATATCCTCCATATTGACACCTGCGCCACCATAGCCACCAGCGGCACCACCTACACCCTGATGCCCGAACTGATCGTACCGCTGACGTTTCTCGGCATCAGACAACACCCCGTAGGCTTCAGCTATTTCTTTAAACTTCTCCTCGGCGGCCTTGTCGCCCGGGTTTTTATCCGGGTGATACTGTATAGCCAGCTTCCGGTAAGCCTTTTTCAGCTCATCTTCAGTAGCGTTTTTACCTACTCCTAATACTTCGTAATAATCTTTCTTTTGTGCCATAATGATTGTATATACTGCATTGCGTAAACAGAACCCGGCCATGCCTGCCGTTTACCCAATACTATTGCGCTCAAAAAATATTGTCTGCTTAGCTACCCACTACCACCTTGGCGTAGCGAATCACCTTATCGTTCAGGAAGTACCCCTTCTCAACCTCATCAATCACCAATCCTTTTTTGTCGTCGCCGGCTGCAAACTGGGTAATGCACTCGTGTAGTTCGGCATCAAAAACCTGGTCTTTTGCCTCCATCGGCTTTAAGCCTTTGGCTGCCAGCGTTTTTTGCAACTTATTAAATATCAACGATATCCCCTCTTTCAGAGGTTCAATTTCTGTTACGGTTTCAAAAGATTTGTTGGCTCTTTCAAAATCATCAATTACAGGAATCAACTCTTTAATCAAGCCCTCAGAGGCATTCTGGATGGTCTCAATTTTTTCTTTAGCTGTGCGGCGGCGGAAGTTCTCAAACTCAGCATACAAGCGCAGGTATTTATCTTTAGCCTCGGCCAGCTGGTTTTCCAGCAATGCCTGTTTATCTTCTGTTTCTGTGCTTTCAGTAGCCGGGGTTTCTGCTGCAGTTTCTTCTGCCAGATTTTCACTGTTTTCTTGTACTTGGTCGTCAGTTATTTCTTGTCCTTCTTTATTCTCTGCCATTTTTCCAACAATTTTGTTTTTGCAAAAATCGTCAATTATTTTGCCAATACATAATTTACTGACAAGATGGCAGAATTTTAAATACCATATCGTTCGCCTCTAAACCGGTATTTTACTTAACTTACCGCAAAATTCAGCACTATTCCTGTTATGCAGACCGTCTTAGCCCATGCCACTATTCATACCGGCACACAAGTACTTCAAAACCATACCCTTATCATAGAAAACGGCGTTGTGCAGGCCATTCAGCCTGTTGATAGTTTCGGGCATGAAAAGGCACGCACCATAGACCTGGCAGGCAGGCATATTGCCCCCGGTTTTATTGATACGCACATTAACGGTGGCGAAAAGCACTACTTTACCCAATACCCAACCGAAGCAACCATACAGGATATTTATGAGGCCAGCCTGGCACTGGGTACCACCCACGTGCTGCCCTGCCTGATAACCTCACCGACAGAAAATATTCTGAAAGGCATAGAAGCCACCAGAAACTTTATGCAGAAAAACCCTGATGCGGGCGTATTAGGTATGCACCTGGAAGGGCCGTTTCTGAATATGGCTAAACGTGGGGCGCATCTGGCAGCTTATGTAAGAAAACCCACCAACAACGAGCTGGAAGAGATTATCAGATACGGCAAAGATGTAATAAAAATAATGACCATTGCTGCCGAGAACTTTACCGACGAGCAATTGGAAATGCTGCTCGATAGCGGCATCAGGTTATCATTAGGCCATTCTAACGCTACTTATAAACAGGCGCAATATGCCTACCGGAAGGGCATCAGCCTTTGCACGCACCTGTACAATGCCATGACCCAGATGGGCCACCGCGAACCGGGGGTTGTTGGCGCTACGTTTGATAACCCTGATGTGTACGCCCCTATAATTCTGGATGGTTACCATTGCGACTACGCTGCGGCAAGAATAGCCTATAAAATCAAAAAAGATAAGCTGTTTCTGATTTCTGATGCGCTTTTTGTGGGTGGTAAGGTAACGCATTTTCAATGGGAAGCATTTGATGCCTACCTGAAAGACGGACAATACCGTAACACAGAGGGGAATCTGGCAGGTGCGGCTATATCCATGGCTGACGCTGTGCGCAATGCCGTGCAGCAAGTAGGTATCAGCCTGGAAGAAGCCATCAAAATGGCTACCATACGGGCTGCCAGGGCAGTAAACATGGAGCAATCGGTTGGGCAAATTGCAGCGGGGTATCCGGCCAGGTTTGTGGTATTTGACGAAGCCCTCACGGATTTTGAGCCGCTGGTAATCAGGTAGGTGAGCAGCAAAAACTCATTTTACTGAATGATGGCGGTGGAATAGAATGGTATTTTAAAAGGCTGTCATCTCCCCATCCCCTATGGCACTAAACTTGCGATTTCCTTGAAAACCCGCTCATATAAACCTATATTTACTTTTCAATACTATTATGAAACATTCAATCTGAAACTTATTAAATTTTACAGCAAATGAGCGCTATCTCTCGCCGAAACTTACTTAAAAACACATTAGCAGTAGGTGCAGGCCTTGGTCTGGGTTTGCCGGATGCAATGGCCGAAACCCACACCAAAGCCAAACACAATTTTAAATTCTGTTTAAATACCAGTACCATCCGCGAGCAGAACCTCGGGCTGGTTGGTGAAATAGAAACAGCTGCCAAAGCAGGCTATGATGCCATTGAAATATGGGTAAACACCGTTGAAAAATATAAGGCACAAGGTGGCAGCCTGAAAGATATTAAGAAACGTGCTGCCGATTTGGGTATCACCATTGAAGATGCCATCGGCTTCTCGAAATGGATAGTGGATGATGCCGCCGAACGTGAAAAGGCTTTAGAGCAGAACAAAAGAGAAATGGCCATGCTGGCCGAAATCGGCTGTAAGCGCATTGCAGCCCCTCCGTTTGGTGCCACTACCGGCCAGGTACTTAACTTACAGGCCGTAGCAGAAAGATATGGCAAATTGCTGGAGGTAAGCGATAACTACGGCGTGATACCTCAACTGGAAATGTGGGGCTTCTCAACCAATCTTCATCTGGTTGGTGAGGTACTGTTTGTGGCTTCTGAAAGTGGCCACCCCAAGGCTTGTGTATTGACAGACGTGTACCACCTGCATAAAGGAGGTTCCAGCTTTAACAGCCTGAAAACCATAAATGGTTCTTCGGTTCAGATGTTCCACATGAACGATTACCCCGGCCAGCCACCCAGAGAAAGCATCAACGACGGCGATCGTATTTTACCCGGCGATGGCATTGCTCCTATGACCCAGATACTGCGCGACCTGAACAGCAAAAATACGCCCATTGTGTTATCTTTAGAGCTGTTCAACAAAGAATACTGGAAAATGGATGCGCTGGTAGCTGCCACTTTGGGTCTGTCTAAAATGAAAGCCGCTGTTGCCAAAGCCACTGCCTGATTTATGAGAAACTCAGCGGCACTGTTACAGTTCAGCCAGCATCTATTGCAACAAGCCGGGCTGGATGCAGAAAAGGCATTCCATACGGCTGATATTCTTTTGGAAGGTGAGCTATTAGGCCACCGCACACATGGCTTGCAGTTGCTGCCTGCCTACGTTGGCGAGTTAGAAAAAGACGGTATGACCAAACAAGGCCAAGCCAAAGTCATTAATGATTTTGGTGCAGTGCTGGCCTTAGATGGTAACTATTTACCCGGCCCCTGGCTGGTAGTGAAAGCCATTGAAGAAGCTACCAAACGAGCCGAAGCCTTTGGCACGTCTATCATCACCATTCGGCAATCGCATCATATTGGTTGTCTGGCTGCTTATCTTGAAAAAGTAGCCCGTCAAGGTTTGATGATTCTGCTGGCCTGTTCAGACCCCCGTAACAAAACCGTGGCTCCGTATGGCGGACTTACCCCGGTATACAGCCCTGACCCGCTGGCGGTGGGGTATCCGACCGAATCTGACCCGATTATGATAGACGTAAGTATGTCTGCCACTTCTAACGGTCTGGTAGCACGTGCGCATCGGAATCAGGAGATGCTGCCTCATCACTGGCTGCTGGATGCCCAAGGCAATGCTACGAACGACCCTGCCACATTCTTTGCCAATCCGCCCGGTTCAATTCTGCCATTGGGTGGGCTGGACAGCGGTGATAAAGGTTTCGGGCTAGGCCTGATGGTAGAAGCCCTCACCAGTGCCTTAGCTGGCCATGGCCGTGCCGATGAACCTACCCTTTGGGGTGCATCTGTTTATCTACAAATAATAAGCCCGAAAGGCTTTGCAGGGGAATCTGCTTTTAAGCGTGAGGCTGAATATCTGAAAAACCAATGCCTGGCATCAGAACCTGCTAACCCCGACCAACCCGTAAGAATGCCCGGTGCCAGAGGATTAACGCTGAAAAAACAGCAACTGGCCAACGGCGTGAATCTGTTGCCTGAAACTGAAAAGGCTTTGAATGAATTGGGTAGTAAATATGGTGTTGGTTTAGATTGAACCATTTAAACAGAGGTATTGCTTAATTATACCACCTTATTAGATTTTCAGTAAAATTTTTCTTCAACGTTATACTACAAAGTGTGCAATTATATCCCGTCAGGGATGCTATATCTGTAGTAATTGATTTGATTAGCGTTTTTGTATCCCGGAGGGATAATATATTAGTAATCGAGTCCTTAATATACCGTCCCTACGGGACTTAGCTCTATTTGTAGCATTATTTTCTAATGATATATCATCCCTACGGGATTTAAACATTGTTTATAGAAATCTACTATAACTTAGCTTAGTAGAACATTTTCCCCAATTAATAAGTGTGGATTCTGAAAATAGCCGCTTGAATATGATTTGTGGAGCGATTACCACAACTATACGTAATATGGCGCAGGCGTAGTTTTTTTTCATCGTACAGTTAAATTTTAAAACTCTATAAAATTCAGAAACACGCATGAATAATTTACTACGAGGTCTGCTTGCCGGTTATGGCGCAAAGAAATTAGGTGGTGGTTGCTTTGGCACCATTATCGTATTTGTTATTTTGTGGTATATTCTGGGTCAATGCAGCTAAGCATTAATGCCATTCCATAAGGGTCATTTCTTTGCAATCTGCCATAGAAATGGCCCTTTCTTATATCCTCATTAAAAAATCATTATTTTCTGCAAATAAAATCGGCACACAAACCATTTGGGCGTTAAATCCGTTATGCTTATAACACGCAAAATCAGCAGCATTCGCATTATGGCATTCGACAAAAACTTATTGAAAATTAAAACACTGGGTGAACTGAAAGCCAGTAATTATCGCCTAAAATCTATTAAACAAGAATTAAGAGACAATCTGATTGAAAAACTAAAGAATAAAGAAACGGTTTTTCCGGGTATATGGGGTTATGAAGAAACCGTTATACCTGATGTAGAGAAAGCCATTCTTTCCATGCACCATATTAACTTACTGGGTTTGCGCGGACAAGCCAAAACCCGTATTGCCCGCCTGATGGTAAATCTGCTTGATGAATACGTGGCCGTAGTGGAAGGCTCTGAACTGAACGACGACCCGCTTGAACCGCTCTCACGCTATGCCAAAGACCTGATTGCCGAAAAAGGTGATGCCACGCCTGTAAGCTGGTTGTCTCGTGCCGAACGCTATAATGAAAAACTGGCTACGCCGGATGTTTCTATTGCCGATTTAATTGGTGACGTTGACCCTATCAAGGCTGCCACTTTGAAACTGCCGTATTCTGATGAACGTGTCATTCACTTCGGCATGATTCCGCGTTCGCACCGTTGTATTTTTGTTATCAACGAGTTGCCCGATTTACAAGCCCGTATTCAGGTTTCTTTGTTCAATATTCTGCAGGAAGGCGATATTCAGATTCGCGGATTCAAACTGAGAATCCCGCTGGATATCCAGTTTGTGTTTACGGCTAACCCGGAAGACTACACCAACCGTGGTAGTATTGTAACGCCTCTGAAAGACCGTATCGATAGCCAGATAGTAACCCACTATCCGAAATCGATTGAGATTGGGCGTAAAATCACCCAGCAGGAAGCCATTATTAAAGCCGAACAGAAGAAAATTGAGGTAAACGATATACTGAAAGACCTGATTGAACAAATAGCCGTTGAAGCCCGCAGCAGTGAGTATGTAGATGCGAAAAGCGGGGTTTCTGCCCGGATGACTATCTCGGCCTACGAAAACCTGTTGAGTTCTGCCGAAAGACGTTCACTCATCAACGGTGAGAAAAACGTACATGCCCGGGTGTCTGACATTTACGGAGCTATATCGGCCATTAACGGTAAAATTGAGCTGGTGTATGAAGGCGAGGTTGAAGGCCCTGTTTATGTGGCACAAAGCCTGATTGGCAAAGCCATGCGGACGGAGTTTCTGAAGTACTTCCCGAACCCCGAAGCATTGAAGAAAAAGAAAGCAGGTAAGAATCCTTTTCAGCAGGTATCAACCTGGTTTGGCGAAGGCAATGTGATTGATTTTCTGAACGATTTGACCGACCGTGAATACAAAGCCAGACTAAAAACCATTGACGGGCTGGATGAACTGGTGGAGAATTTCCACCCGCGCCTTAACGAGAACGACAAGCTGTTTATGATGGAATTTGCCCTGCACGGCCTGGCCGAATATTCGTTAATCAGCAAACAGGCGCTTGATACGGGTCTGCAATTCAAAGACCTGCTCGACAGCATGTTTGACCCCAACAAAATGAAGTTTGATGATGAGGATGAAGATAATGACGATTTTAAGCGGTATTGATAGATAGAAACTTATATAAAAGCACATCTGCACTCAGGTGTGCTTTTTCTTTTACTGCCTGTATAGCCTCGGCTTCTCGTTGCCAGACCTGAGCAGGTAATCGGCCAGGTCAAGGCCCTGCTGGCGGTCTTGGTCGGTAGCTATTTTTTCAAGCACATCAGACACCACCCATTGGCTTCCCCACCGAAACTCCTGCACTTTGGCCTGCCATTTTTCAAAGGCGTTCACATCCGGAAAAAGAAAAACCTTTCTGCCCTCTAACACTTTACACTTATCTGCCGACAGGCTGTTAAGGCTACCTGCAGCCAGCCATGTAAACCGAGGCTCGTACAGGCTTGCTATCAGGGCGGTTTTTTCGCTTTCAACAATGGCTACGGGCTTGGTGTTGTTGATGAGCAGATGCTCACCAAAAAAGCACTGTTTCAGGTTGAAATCGGGTAGATTGAGTACGCTATGCACCCAGCTGATAAGGCTGACAGGCTCTTTGATTCTTTTGCCTGTGGCCGTATTGTACAACATGATTTTACCCGAACGGATTCTCCGCCGCGTATCTATCTGCCAGAAAACCGTAGCCCCGGCCCAATGCTTTGACGTACCAATAAAATAGCGTTTAATAAGCAGATTGGTTCTCACCTCGCCGAAAGTATGCCTCAAAAAAGCCAGCAGATTATTGGGCTGATTGGGTTTGAGGCTGGCCAGAAAAATTTCGTTTTCTATATACGACACCAGCTTTTCGGGCAATGGTTTATAGGGCCTTACCTTAACGGTATCAGTAGGGTTATCCTGAAAATACTGCCTGGGTGTATAATGATACCCACATTTTATCTCGCGGTTGCAACGGCCAACGTCGTCGGCCAGATGCTCGCCGGTTTCAGCATTGATGTATCTGGTAAAAGCGTGTTTCTCGCCACAATTGGGGCAGGTGTACCGGGTTTTCATGCCCTTATAAGGCTCCAGCAAAAATTGATAATTCTCCATTTCTAATCCTCTGCTACTAATATACAACAATTTTTGGTGAATATGAAATGGGGTGTACTATGCACTATTAATATACCGTCCATACGGGACTTTGAATATCTCGACTTACTTCTTTCTACTGATATGTTATCCCTAACGGGATATTCTTCTTCCATAAGTTAATCCCGTCAGGGAAGGTTTATCCGTAATTAATAGTAAGATTGACATGTCAAGATCCCGTCAGGGATGGTATATCAGTAGTTAATAGCAAGATTGATGTGTCCATATCCCGTAGGGATGATATATTCAATCCTCGCTTTTAATATACCGTCCCTACGGGACTTTGCCCATTTTGCATTTTTATTTTCTATTGATATAACATCCCTAAAGGGATTACCAATCATAGTAGAATAATTATTTAGCTCGTACTCAATCGCACTCAATCGCACTAATCGCACTAATCGCACAGCAGTACGAAAAGTGCGATTAGTGCGATTAGTGCGGTTTGGTTAAAGCAGAGGTCAGAAAAGATGTTTTAAAAGAAGAATGAAGAAATAATAATAATTAATTATTAATAAGTATTAATAACTATACCTATTAATTAATTATCTGACAAATGATTAATAAATTATTGGTACCAATCGCACTTTTCGCACTAATCGCACAGTAGTACGAAAAGTGCGATTTGTGCGATTGAGTGCGATTCTAATCCCCTTGCTTTTTAATTATTCTCCTTACACCGCTTTCAGAAAGACCATATTTAATGGCTATCTGTAGGTTAGTAAACCCCTGCTTCCTCAACAATATAATCTCACTCGTCCGCTCATCCTTTTCCTTAACAGAAACCTCGCGCAGATGCTCTTTTTCGTAGCCGAAGCCGGTTAATTCAAATTGCAGAAAATTATCTGCTTTGGCTATCTGGCATACGGCTACGTTGTCGGTGTCATACATAAATTCGCTTTGGCGTACTTTTATCTGTTTCAGGTAGCGGATGCCCTTGTCGCGCTGGCTTTCACCAATGGCAAAAGACGAATCGGTAAAGCTCATCAAGGCCTTGCTGCCCTGCAAATCGTTCTGGCTGATGGGCTTGCTTAAATCGCGTTTGGGGGTATGTGCCAATGCCAGCAACGAAAGGCTAAATTTACTTTTTAGGGCTTTCAGGTGCTTCATCACCGGCATGGCATTTACGGCTTTCTCGGTCTCGGTTTTCAGGTACGTGAGGTTGTCAATAATCAGCACCTTTGCTCCGGTTTCAATCAGGCTTTTTTCAAGGGCGTTACTCAGAAACTCCTCAAAAGTCTGCTTGTCGGGTATCACCGCATCGGGGTTCAGCTCTACTCTTTTAAAATTCTCATCGAAACGATAAGGGTTCTGAAAATCAACCGAGTACCGGTTCTGAAACTGCTTGGCCGACAGCTCAAAATCAAAATACAACACCATTTGTTTTTGGGCATCAAGCCTGAACCCCCGCACGGCCTCTCCTTTACTGATGCTGTTACCAATCTGCACGGCCAGAATAGATTTACCGAGGTTGGTATCGGCAAACAGAATGCACAATTCGCCTTCAAACCAGAACTCATCAAAAAGCATTTCGGGTTTTGGCTGGCTGGCAGCCAGTTCAAGCCAGCTATTGGCCGATTTCACAATCAACAGCCCTGTGTTTTCGTCTTCCTGTTCCTCAAATGCAGGCGCTTGCAGCAGTTCATCAAAATGCGCCCTGATGTTTTGCAGGGTGGCATCAGGGTCTGTTAAAGCATTCGTTGGCGTGTGTTCTTGTAAAGCATCACTTTTGTGTGGATTTTTTAAATTCTTAGTCATCAAACAAAAAAATATAGTAAAACAAAAAATAAACTCACCGTCGTATCATTTTAGGGTCAGAATGAGCAGTAAGTGATTATTATCTAGCCAATAAAGCATCTACAAAGCCATTATCTGGCACTTGTTGCTGTCTATAAATTTATGCTTTTTTGCTGATTTATTTTTGCAAAACACAAAAGATTTTTTGTGGATAAACTGATAAAAAAAGCGGCCGGAATATCAATCCCGACCGCTTGCTAAACCTCTTTTTTATGCTGTAATTTATCTACCCCAACTTCACCAAAGCCTCTTCCAAAGCCTTGATTTTGGCGTCGGCATCGGCTAGTTTCTGGCGTTCTTTTTCTATAATTTCAGGCTTGGCATTTTGTACGAAACGCTCGTTGGCCAACTTGGCTTCGGTTGATTTCTTAAAGCCCCGGGTGTACTCCAGCTCTTTTTGCAGGTTGGCTTTTTCGGCCTCTACATCCATGTTTGAGCCCAGGTCAATCGTAAATTCGTCGCCTTTAATTACAAAGCTGATACCATCTGTTTTATCGCTCACATAACGGATTTCTGAAATATTGCCCAGCTTTTGTATCAAGCCTGCCAATGCTTCATAACGTGCCTGATTACCCGTTTTAACAGCCAATGGCAATGCCTCTTTAGGCGATATCTGCTTGGCATTACGGGTGTTACGGACTGTGGTGATGATTTCCGTCAGGATATCAAAATCGGCCAGAATCTCTTCATCTACTGCTCCGGCAGTTGGGAACGGTGCGATACAGATAGAGTCTTTATCAGCTCTGGGTTTAATGTTCTGCCAGATTTCTTCGGTAATAAACGGCATCCACGGATGCGCCAGGCGCATCAGGGCATCAAATATCTCAAGCGTGGCGTTGTAGGTTTGGCGGTCAATCGGTAAGCTCTTGCCATCTACGTAGGCCGGCTTAATCATTTCCAGATACTGCCCGCAGAAATCGTCCCAGATAACGTTATAGGTACTCATCAGGGCATCAGACATCCTGAACTTGCTGTAATGGTCAAGCGCCTCGGCCACTACCTTATTCAGCCTCGAGTTAAACCATTCAACAGCTTTGGCCGAAGCAGGGTTCTGGTCGGCGGTTTCGGCTACCTCCCAGCCTTCTATCAGCCTGAACGCATTCCATATCTTGTTGTTGAAATTACGGCCCTGCTGAATCAGTTTTTCATCATACAGCAGGTCATTACCGGCCGGTGAACTGAACAGCATACCCGTACGAACGCCGTCGGCTCCGTATTTTTCAATCAAATCGAGTGGGTCGGGCGAGTTACCTAATGATTTCGACATCTTGCGCCCCTGATTATCGCGCACGATACCCGTCAGGTACACATTCTTAAACGGATAGATACCGCGGTACTCATACCCGGCAATTATCATACGCGCTACCCAGAAGAACAGAATCTCGGGGGCAGTTACCAGGTCGTTGGTTGGGTAATAGTATTTAATATCTTCATTATCAGGATTTTTGAAGGCATCAAAAACCGACATCGGCCATAACCACGAGCTGAACCAGGTATCCAGCACGTCTTCGTCCTGGGTTAAATCCTGCTCGCTCAGGGCAAACAACTGGTATTTGTTGCGGGCTATTTTCAGGGCTTCCTGCTTGCTGGCGGCCACTATACAGGTGCCGTCGGGCATATAATAGGCGGGAATCCGATGCCCCCACCAAAGCTGACGGCTGATACACCAGTCGCGCACGTTCTCCATCCAATACTTGTAGGTATTCTTGAATTTGGGAGGTATAAACTGAATCGTATCGTCCATTACGTTTTTCAGCGCAGGCTCCGACAAATCTTTCATTTTCAGGAACCACTGTAACGAAACCTTCGGCTCTATTACGGCTCCGGTGCGTTCTGAAGTACCAACGGTTGATTTATAGTCTTCCACTTTCTCCAGATTGCCCGATTCTTCCAGCAATTTGATGATCTTCTTACGCGCCACAAAGCGGTCTTCACCTACCAGAATCTTCGCCCGTTCGTTCAGTTTACCGTCATCGGTTAGTATATCAATCACTTCCAGATTATGTTTCTGGCCAAGGGCGTAGTCGTTCTGGTCGTGTGCAGGGGTTACCTTCAAGGCTCCTGTACCGAAGTCAACGGTTACGTATTCATCAGCAATAATGCTGATTTCGCGGTTTATGAGCGGTATTCTCACTTTCGTGCCTATGAGGTGTTGGTAACGCTCATCTTCGGGGTTCACACAAATGGCGGCATCGGCCATGATGGTTTCAGGGCGAACGGTGGCAATGGTAATGCTTCCGGCATCGCCATCATAGCGGATATACACCAGCTTTTGCTGAATATCCTTCATGATAACCTCTTCGTCCGACACCGTAGTTTTGGCCTGTGGGTCCCAGTTTACCATTCTGTATCCGCGGTAAATCTCACCTTTGTTATACAGGTCAACAAAAACCTCAATTACGGCATCATACAGGCTGGGTTCCATGGTAAAACGGGTACGGTCCCAGTCGCAAGATGCCCCCAGTTTACGTAATTGCTGCAAGATGATTCCGCCGTATTTCTCTGTCCATTCCCAGCAGTATTTCAGAAATTCTTCACGAGACAAATCACTTTTGTTGATGCCTTTTTCTTTCAGCATGGCTACAACCTTGGCTTCGGTGGCAATAGAGGCGTGGTCGGTACCCGGCACCCAGCAGGCTTCTTTGCCTTCCATTCTGGCCTTACGTGTGAGCACATCCTGTATGGTATTGTTGAGCATGTGGCCCATGTGCAACACGCCCGTAACGTTTGGCGGAGGAATAACGATACAGTAAGGCTCTTTGTCGGGGTTTGGTTTTGAACTAAAGAATTTGTTCTCAGTCCAGTACTGATACCACTTGTCTTCTATTTCTGTCGGATTGTAGGTTTTGCTTATCATACTTATCTGGTGGTCTGTCAATACATCTTTTATGTTTCTCCGGTGGTTCCAATCGGTTATCCGGCAATCTTTCGTGTAATCTCTCCAATTATAAAAAAGAATGCAAAATTACTGATTTTTTGCTGAATCTGCACCTGGGCGGGCTATAAAAAAACCTGCACTCTCTTTCGGGAAATGCAGGCTGTTCAGGATAGGTTACAGGGCAAAAGGGTAATTAGTTGGCATCTATTATTTTACCCGAACCGCTGATGCGGTGGCTGATTCTGGGCGCACCCCTGAACCACACAATTCCGCTGCCTGCAATGTACACATCCAGGTAATTGTAAGCGGTGGTTTCGCAACGGCCCGAGCCATTAATCTGCACATCGGTGTTGTCGGCACGCAGGCCAAAGGCTTCTATTTTTCCGCTGCCTGTCAGGGTATAAATGGCGTTGCGGGTATCACCTTCCAGATATATCAGCCCCGAGCCGCCAATTTCGGCATCTACGTCGCCGGTCATGTCGGTGGCTACGTCAATCAGCCCGCTGCCCGACAGCAGCAGCTCAATGTTTTTGCCGAAAATCTTGTTGTCGCTCACCACCCGGCCACTGCTTGACACATAGATGCCGTACACGTCGGGTGTCTGAATCCAGATTTTTACCTTATTGTTGCTATACCAGCCCCCGTTGCTGTCTATAATAAGGGTATTACCGCTGATACGGGTAACAATACGGGGGATAATGTTGTTTTCTGCTTCAATTTTTATGTCACGGGCAGGGCCCTGGGTCAGAATTACCTCAGCGGCTACATTGAGTTCAATGCGGTTGAAGTATCCGGCCCGACGGAACTCGGTTGCGATGATTCCGGTGCCGGGGTCGTCATAATAAATATTGCAAGAAGATAATCCTGTTACTCCCAAAAGGATTATGCCGATAAACATCAGGGTGCGTTTCATACGTAATACGATTTTTAGCTTTTTCTATGTTTTTTTTGTCTTTAACTCTTAGATGCTATATGTTTGCGTATAGTTGTCTGCTAATATGTTAATAACATGTTAATGACATTTGAATGGCGTTTTTCCCTTATAACAGAAGCAAAAAAAATGAAAACACTTTGGGGCGTAGACCTGGGCGGTACCAAAATTGAAGGCGTAGTAATGAACGCCGATACCAACGAAGTTTTATTAAGAAAGAGGATTCCGACAGAGGCGCATGAGGGCTATGCGCATATCATCAGCCAGATTGCCCGGCTGATTAATTTACTGAAGGAAGAAACAGGCCTGGCACCGGTAGCGGTGGGTTTCAGTACTCCGGGGGCTTTAGACCCGAGTACACAAACCATGAAAAACTGCAACACCACCTGCATGAACGGGCAATTTATGAAGAAAGACATAGAAAAAGCCATTGGTGTACCTATTGAAATTGCCAACGATGCCAACTGCTTTGCACTGGCCGAAGCCACTATGGGTATTGTGAAAGACGTAGTGCCAGATGCCAAAGTGGTGTTTGGTATTATTATGGGTACAGGTGTAGGCGGTGGAGTAGTAATAAACGGCCAGGTGCTGAACGGCAGACACGGCATTGGCGGCGAATGGGGCCATAATGTGTTGGAAGAAGACGGCTACGATTGCTACTGTGGCAAAAAGGGTTGTAATGAAACCGTTTTCAGCGGGCCGTCGTTGCAGCGGTATTATACCAAAATAAGTGGCAAAACACTAACCATGAAAGAGATTTACCAGTTGCATCTGGCCGGTACAGACCCACATGCTACGCAAACTTTGCAGTATCTGGTGAAATCGTTCGGGAAAGCCATTTCTTATATTATCAATGTAATTGACCCCGATGCCATTGTAATTGGTGGCGGTGTAGGTAACATTGACGAGATTTATACCGAAGGCCCCGAAGAACTGAAAAACTGGATTTTCAACAGCCGGGTAGTTGAAACACCTTTCCTGAAACCCAAACTGGGCGACAGCGCAGGGGTATTTGGCGCAGCTGAGTTGGTGAGAGGGTATTGAGATTTAGATGAACTGCCAGAAAAAATGGAGCCACCATTGCGGTAGCTCCATTTTTATTCTATTGCTCTAACGATTTGCCTATTTCATTAATCTGCTCGTCATAGCCCTCGTCATTGCCAAGCCCTTTCGGGTTTAAGCCATACTGGTTTACGCCGTAATCGCTATCCTGAAATAACAACCATAACCCATACAACGGAATCAACTGAAACCAGCCGCTATTACCCAGGTCGTGGCAACGCTTGGCGTTCTGAGCCCAGCCAAACCATGTAAGAGGTATCAATGCCAGAATCCACATTAAAAAGCCCATGGCAGGTATGGCTGTAAGCAGCATTGAAGCGATGGTACCAACAATCATAAGAGCAAAAGTAGAGATAATAATACTTAGACCGTACTCTGTTCTACGGATGCGGCCTTCAAACGAAAAAGGGGCTTTAAACATTTTGAAATAGAATTTAGGGTTATTAAATCGGTTATTAAATCATTTGTTTCTTTTTAATCTGGATATACTTGTTGATGGCTGAAATGCTCAACAAATGCGGCTGGGTAATTAAACCCTGAATACCGGCTTTTACCAGTTCTTTTAAAATCAGGTGGTTCTGGCTCAGGAAATGCTTGCCAATGGTTTTGGTATAAATATCGCGTAGGTTACCGGCTGGTTCGCTTACCAGTTCTACAATCTCGGTATTTTCAAAAAACACCACCAGCACCAGGTGGTACTTGGCAATGGCTTTCAGGTACTGGAGGTTTCGCTTCAGACTATTGATGGAGTCAAAGTTGGTGAAAATTATCAGCAGGCTCCTTTGCCTTACCTTTACCCGAACGAATTTATAAAGCCGCTCAAAGTCTGACTCCAGGAAATCCGTCGTCAGATTATACAGTTGGTCATTAACTATCCCAAACTGCTTGTACTCGCTTCTGGCAGGCAGGTATGAACAGTTCTTTGACGAGAAAGTTATCAGCCCTGCCTTATCTTTTACATCTAATATTGACTTCGTAAGGGCAATGGTGCCGTTAATGGCGTAGTCGAGCAGGGTTTGCTGTTTAAATGGCATTTTCATGCTGCGGCCCATGTCTATTACTATATAAATATCCTGGCTGCGTTCTGCCTGATACTGGTTCAGCATCAGCCGCCCCTGCTTGGCGCTGGCTTTCCAGTTAATGTGCCGGTAGTTGTCGCCGCTTATATAGTCTTTTATCTGCTCAAACTCAAGGCTCTGCCCTATTTTACGAATATGGGTGGTATTGGTTTCAGCGTAGCTGCTGGTAAGCGCATGAATAGGCAATTTCTTGAACTGCTCAAAAGACGGATAACAGCTGACAGACGACAGCCCCTCGAACTTCATTTTGCGGGCAGTAAAAGCCAGAAAAGATACGCTACACAAAACATGGGTGTGTTCCCAGGTGTAAATGCCCCTTTGTGTGGGTCTTACTTTATAAATAGCTTTGTGCTGTGCCAGTTTATTTAAAGACAGCTTCAGATTCCAGGTTCTTAGTTGCAGCAGGTCTGGTAAATCTTCGTAGATGGTCAGGTTTAAAGGCGAATTGACATAGTTTTTTAACTGAAGCTCAATCTGGTTCTCGTCGCCGTTGCTCAATCTGTTTGGTAAAATTCTGGTGCTGGTAATTAACTGCTGCTTACTGTAAAGCATGATGGTTTCGGCCAGCACTGCTATCATGAGCAGCCACAACAGTAGCTGCCCCAGCACAAAGGCAGGCGTAAACACCAGCCCTACTGAAAAAAGAGCGATGCAGATACCCAGAACCATGAATGTTCGTGACGTAAGATAAAACGATTGAAAGAAGTTCATCAGCGCGGAATCTCAACTTTAGAGAACAGGTTGTCTAATACTTCATCTTCATTAACACCCTCCATTTCGGCATCGGGTGTTAGTATAACCCGGTGGCGCAGCGTAGGTTTTGCCATGCTTTTTACGTCTTCGGGTATTACAAAATCTCTGCCAGACAAGGCCGCCCTGGCTTTTGAGGCCAGCATTAAGGCCACAGAAGCACGAGGAGAAGCGCCCAGCTCAAGCAATTTATTGTTTCTGGTTGCCTGAATAAGCAACGTTATGTATTTCAGAAGGTTGTCTTCAATTATTACCTGCCTTACCAGCTGACGCAATTCGGTTAATACCGCTTTATTTAAAACCGGTTGAAGGCCATTGAGCAGGTCATGATAGGTGTTATAATTGAAGCGTTTCAGCATTTGCACTTCATGCTCAGGCGATGGGTACCCGATATTGATTTTAAACAGGAAACGGTCAAGCTGTGCCTCAGGCAGGCGGTAGGTTCCCTCCTGCTCTATCGGGTTCTGGGTTGCCAGTACCACAAACGGCGAGTCCATCAGGTACGTATGGCCGTCAATGGTTATCTGGCGTTCTTCCATCAGTTCAAACAGGGCTGCCTGCGTTTTGGCCGGAGCCCGGTTTATTTCATCAATCAGCACGATATTACCAAATACCGGCCCTGGTCTGTATTCAAAATCGAGAGTTTTAGGATTAAAAACGGAGGTTCCCAGCACATCAGACGGCATCAGGTCTGGCGTAAACTGAATCCGCTTGAACGACACATCCAGCACTTTACCCAGCAGCTTGCTCATCATGGTTTTGGCTACACCCGGCACCCCTTCTATCAGCAGGTGGCCATCGCTCAGCATGCCAATCAGTACCAGGTCTATTACTTCTTCCTGCCCGAAAACAATCTGATTAAGCGTTTGCTTGATGTCGTCAACGGCTTTGGTAACCGCAGCCAGGTCAATTCTATTTTTAAAGATTTCTTCTTCGTTTTCCATTACTAATGCTTTATTGCTGGTAAAATGAGTTAATTTTCTGGTAAAGGTTAATCAGGCTTTCTTTGCTGATTACATCCTGAGACCTGACCGAACCGACTGCCTCGTAAACTTCGTTGATTACCTGCTGGCTACGGCCGGTTTTACGGCTTATTTTCTCTAATGTTGCTTCCTGAAAATCTTTCTGATGCAACTGGTAATTTTGCAGCAGGTATTCGAAGAACTGCGCAATAACCTTATCGGCAATTGATTTATGATTTTGCTGCTGCCAGTATAAACCACTTACCGTTTGTATGTAGGTTTCGCTGGTATTGCGGGGCATTACATATACCGGAACCGGTTTTTGTATGCGACGATAATAAATAAGTATAAACAATAAAATAGCTGCCAGAAAGGTATAAAACGCCCACACCAACGGCGTATTTTTAAAGATTACCTCCAACACTTTACTTTTACCTATATTTAGTTTTTCATCGGGCTTGCTGTTGTAATAATTGTCCCAGATGATGTTGTTTTCTTTCAGATTTATCTTTTCTGCTATTTTATTGAAAAGCGTATAGTTATTTTTATAAAGCAAAAAATAGTTGCTTAAAAGAATAGGGTTGCTGCTCAGAAAAATGCGGCCTTCGCCACAGGTCAGCTCGAGCATTTGTATCTGGCCGGTTTCGTCGGTTATCAGGGTATCAATAGCAGTAACGCTGTTTTCACCGAGCAGAAATACAGAGTCTAGCACAGCCGTGGCTGGCTTATGCCCCCATAAATAGTAAGGCGTGGTGGTATTGTTCTGTTCGTGCCAGTTTATATACCAGCGGCTCTCTTTTAGCGCAGGCGGAAAAAGCAAACCCACCATATCGCTGTGGGGCGAATAATACAGTGAATCGATAAGCTCGGTTGACAGGCTATATGCCGCTATAAAAACCGTATTCCCTCTACCGGCAAAGTTTTTAAGCTGGTGGATGTCTTTTCCGGACGGATAAAAATATGGCGAAACCACCACATAACTATTTCTGGCAGTGCCTAATATGCCGTAGTTGCTGTTCTCAAAGCTCAGGTCATTTTCAGTGAACCGGCCACCGGAGTTACGCACCAGTTCATCATAAAAAAATTTACAATCATAAGGCCTGTAAGAATGCGGGCTTACGGTAAAAAACTTATCAAACTTTTTACTACGGGCAGATAACCTGCTAATGCCGAAAATAATCAAGATGGCCCCTACAATCAGAATTGCACCTGTAATGAATAGTTTTTTAGTCATGCCTTATGGTTAAGGAAACCCTTAAAAGTTTTTTCAATGTTCAGGAAGGCGGCATCAGAGACGGTAAAATTGCCAAACCACAGGTATTCGTAATAATGGGTACACTGCATAAACAGCCCGAGCCTTTCTTTTGAAAAAGCAGTTTTACGGCTTAGTTCACGGGTATAATCCTGATTGGTTTTATCAATATTAAATTCTATCAGCTGTGCTTCGTTCAGCATTTTCATTACCCACAGGTAGTAATACCGCACAGCGAGCCGGTAATTTTTATCCTGTATACATTTTTCAATCTGGGCGTTCAGGTCAAGGGTGTTCACCACTTTCAGGTCCAGATTTCCGGTTTCTAATACCGAGGTATCTACAGGTACTGCCGGATTATTTCTGAATTCAAAATCTTTCAGGTTTTTAATAATCAAATAACCGGCACCAGCCAGCGCCAGGGCAATAACCACCCACACCAATACTTTAAATATGGCACCAATTGTGGCCAGCAGGTATGCCAGCGCCCGGTTATCGGTATTGCTCTTTTTAAGAGCCTTGGGTGTACGGGCTTTTTGTTTTTGTTCTCCTTTAAAATTATCAACATACCATAGTTTTTCTTCACTTTTTTTCAGCGAATCCACATGTGCTTTTGCCAGGGGCTTGTCGTCCTGCGCAAAAGATGGTGTTGCTGCAAAAAAGAGAATCAATACTGGTATAAAGAGCTTATTTATGAATAATAGCTTCAAGGTATTGTTCATACGGATATTTTTCAGTCAGCTTTTTAGAATAAATAAAAAAGTACCAGATAACAAAAAGCCAACTACCTATAAAGACAAGAGATAAAAACAGCAAAACAAATATATTGGTGGTCTCAAAACCCTGCTTACCCAGATAGGTAACGTAGCTCTCAATCAGCGCAGCAATGGTAGTAAAAGGTATGGTTCCGATATATATTTTTACGCTTTCCGACAGCCCCTTTCTGAACGCCTGTTTTCTGGTAAGTGTGCCCGGAAACAGAAAACTTAAACCAAGAATAAGGCCTGCCATACACTCCAGCACCAGGCCCATGAGTTCAAAAGTGCCGTGCAGCATAATCACAAATATAGCATCTGTTCCGAGATTATTCTGAATGAAGAGCGAGAAAAATGCGCCTATCATTATGCCATTGGTAAAAGTGAGATAAAAACTTCCTGTTCCTAATAAAATACCGGTAATAAAAACCATCAGCCCTACCCTCAGATTATTGGCAAAAATGCTCATGAACATATTCAAGGGCTGTGCAGAATTGTACACACCGAAGGGCTCGCCTTTTTTGATGTTGGCTTCTGTCATCCTGACGTAATCTGAACCTAGAATACCTTCAATAAAACCGGTGTCAATAAAAGAGCATACATAGCCCAGCAAACAAAAGGTAAAAAAAATGGCAGCAGATAACCAGAGTATGCGTGAATGATGCCCCAGTATTGCCGGAAAATCTTTTACCCAGAAATGGTAAAAAGGATTTTTGTTTTGTTTCTGATGCAGAAATATTTTTTTGTAAACCCTTGAAGAAAGCGAGTTTACGTATTGGCTTATTTTACTGTGTGGATAATGCGTCTGAGCATAAGACAAATCGTTCATTAAGTCGATGAAATCAGAAGATATTTCATCAGGATCTGTTTTTAAGTCATTTTCAATTTCTTCCCACCGCTTAAAGTTTCTGTCAATAAAAGTACTTTCCCTCATATTTTGGTTTAAAATCCCAAGATAGCAAATTTTAGATTATATTTGAAATTTACATTCTGATATTAATAAAATACTGAAGCAAAGATTCTGAAAAATGAAATTTCTATCTATTCCCACCTATCTGAATATCGATTTAAGATTTGAGCTGGCCAGTGCCGGCGCACGTTTTGGCGCTTACCTGATAGACTGGGCAATTAAATGGGTATACATAATTGCGGTGTCGTTTATTAGCATTGATACCCTGTCTATCAATAATTTAGTGCTTTCATTTATTATCTACACGCCATTTATATTTTACTCATTCTTGTTCGAGTGGCTTAATAAAGGCCAGTCGCCGGGTAAATATCTTTTGAAAATCAGGGTGGTAGGTGTTGAAGGCAATTATCCGTCGGTTTACCAATGCGCTACGCGTTGGTTGTTTCTAGGGGCCGATACCTGGATATTTTCTTTGTTTATGGCTATTCATCAGGCTTTTTCGGCTTTGGCGATATTCAGCCCGCTGGTTGGCGGACTACTCATTTTGCTGTCAGACAAGCAACAACGCCTGGGCGATATGGCAGCCAACACGGTGGTGGTAAAAACCAAAGAAAAGATTATTTTCATAGAAGACACCATTTATGCCTACGCAACCAAGGCCAGCGGCTATAAGCCGAAGTATCCGGAAATTATGCGTTTGTCAGACAAAGACATTAACAGCATAAAGCTGCTTATGGAGAAAGGAGACAGATTGATGAACCCGGCAATTGCAGCCAAGCTGGCACAGCACATTAAAAATCTGCTTAAAATTGAGAGCAATGAAGACAATTTTGAGTTTCTGAAACAGCTATTGAACGATTATAATTATTATGCCATTAACGATGAAAAATAAAACAGCCTCTCAGCAGGCTGAGAGGCTGTTCATCTAAACACTTAACTGTGACCGACGGAAAGTTTTGTTCAGAATTCCCCGGTATATATTTCCGAATTTCAGATAACACCACTTTCTTAGCTCACGTATCTCTCGGAATGACAATAATTTAAGGGATTTCTTTAATTCTTTTTCAAACAAACTACTTTCAAAACTCACTTTCTCCAGGATCACTTTTACATAGTCTAACATTTTCATAAGTCATCAGTTGATTAGAATGGTTATTAGCGACTAGTAGGTGTAAATTTACTAAATAATTCTTCAATACCAGAAACAAAAAAGTTTAATTTTTCATTAAAAAAATATCACAAAATTAATGTGTATCCATTTACACGTCTACTGATTTAACGCCTCAACCGCTTGTGTTATTTCTTTTGAAATATTAAAAAAAGATAAAATTTTAAGCATCACCGATTCCATTACGGCATCAGGACACGAAGCTCCGCAGGTAAGCATGATGGTGGTCTTTTCCTTCTCCTCAATAAACGGGCTTGTTACCTCCGTTCTGGTATGAAGGTTATAATGACGGATAAGGTTTTTATCCAGAATTTTATCCTGCGACTGAATAAAAAACGTAGGGAGTTTCTCCTCACAAAGCTCAACCAGATGCGAGGTATTAGAACTGTTATAGCCCCCAACCACTACGGCAAAGTCGGCTTCATGCTGCAATAAAGCGTAGGTAGCCTCCTGGTTATCGTTGGTAGCATAGCAGAGGGTGTCTCGGGTATTGGCAAAATGCTTTTCAATTTCAGGGCCCTGCAACTGGTAATGGGTTATCATCACCTGTTTCAGATAATCGGCAATGGCCTGGGTGTCAGACGCCAGCATGGTAGTCTGGTTTACCACCCCTATACGCGCCAGGTCTTTGTCGGGGTCAAACCCTTGCGAGTATTGCCCGGCGAAATCAACATAAAACTGGTCTTTAGGTAAAGCGCCAGTAATGTATAAAGCCAGTTGGCAGGCCTCGGCCATGTTGTTTACAACCACAGTTGGGGCGTTTTCTTTACTATGCGAAAACGTAGCACGGGTTTCTTCATGCCCGGGTTTGCCATGCACCACAATAGAGTAGCCTCTTTCGCCTATCTGCTGCGCGCGATTCCAGACTTTTTCTACAAAAGGGCAGGTGGTATCGTACCTGTAAGGGTCAATCTGCAATTGTTCCAGCTGCTGCTGAATCTCAAGCGTGGTGCCAAAAGCCGGTACAATAACGGCATCATCGGGCTGCAGGTCGCTCCAGTCAATCAACTGGTTACCTTTGGTATCCATCAGAAAACGCACACCCTGCGACAGCAGGTCGGCGTTTACGTCAGGATTATGAATCATTTCACTTAACAAAAAAATGCGTTTATCCGGATTTTCGTTAATCGTCTTATAGGCAATTTCTACTGCGTTTTCAACACCATAGCAAAAGCCGAAGTGCCTTGCAATCAGAAACCTGACAGCGCCAAAGTCGAGTTCGGTAGGAGAAAAATCTTTCTTCAGCCTGTCTTTTAACCGCCGAATCTCTTTTATTCTTCCTATAACATTACTTTTATAAATTTCCGGTATAACGAACGACTTCATGGTGTGATGAATAATAAAACCCGACTATATAATCAAAATCGACAAACAATTGTTCAGAACAATCTTAATTTTTATTTGTTAATACTACAAAATTAAGATTTCTATAGTGCAAAATAAGGAATTATCTGTATTTTCGCATCTAAAAGCCCTAACGATTGCAAAAACATATCTTAATGCGTTTGAGTTTATTTTTTTTTCTGGCAGTAATGTGTTGCACTTCTTTGGCTCAAAGTACCTATGTACCATTGAACAACGATTATCAGCATCTTCTGGAACGCTACGAAATAAAAGGCAACCGATTATCCAATAAACTCTTCAGCAATATTAAACCGGGGTTTCGTAAAGACCTGGTTCAATTAACTACCGGGCTTGAAAAAGACTCACTGGCCGGGTTATCTAAAACAGACCTGTTTAATCTTGCTTATCTTCAAAACGACAGCTGGGAATGGCTGGCAGATAGCTACCCCGACTCTATACCGGCAGCAAAACTTGAACAGATTAACAGCAGAAAACCTGTTTTTAAGCAGTTATTTGTCAAAAAATCAGACTTTTATCAGTTCAATAACGATGATTTTGACATACACCTCAACCCTATCGTCAACTTTTCTGTCGGTTCCGATAACCGTTCTGTCAACTCTCTTTACACCAATACGCGTGGCATTGAGATACGTGGCAATTTCAGCAAAAGGCTGGGTTTCTATACAATGCTGACAGAAAATCAGATAGTTTACCCGCAATATGTGAAAGATTACGCCAAACGCTACGATGGTTTCCCTTATGAAGGTTTCACCAAAATTATAGATGACGACTCCACCCGTTTCGTTACAGATTTCTTTTCAGCCCGTGGTTATATTACCTTTAAAATACTGAAGAACATTACTATGCAGTTTGGGCACGATAAAAACTTTATCGGCTCTGGCATACGCTCGCTGATTCTTTCAGACTTCTCGGCGCCTTACCTGCATCTTAAAACCACCACACAGGTAGGCCGGTTTCAGTATGTAACTATTTTTGCACAAACCGTTAATAAGCAGACCGCCATAGCCGCAGATGGCACCGAACGGAGGCCACCCAAATTTTTTACGTTTCATCATTTAAGCCTAAACGTAACTAAAAACCTGAATTTCGGCATTTTTGAAACCATCTCATACGGGCAAAGAAAAGTTGGTTTTGATGTAAACTACATTAACCCCATTATTTTTTACCGATTTGTGGAAGGCCACCTGGGCAGCGTTGATAACTCTATTGTGGGTGCCGACTTTAAACTTAACCTGGCGCGCAGGTTTTCATTTTATGGCCAGTTGGTGCTTGATGAGTTTAATTTCAAACATTTTAAGAAAAAAGGCTGGTGGGCCACCAAATATGCTACCCAGCTGGGTATGCGTTATATAGACGCGCTCAATATAAAAAATCTTGACCTGCAACTTGAATACAATGTGGCAAGGCCGTATACATACAGCCATAACTCAAGCTACAGCAATTTTGTACATTATAATATGCCTATGGCTCACCCCTTAGGCGCCAATTTCAGAGAATTTTTAATTAACATTCGTTACCAGCCTGCACCAAGGCTTACTTTTACTTATAACCTGATGCGAGCCGGGCACGGTGAAGACATAAACAATATTAATTACGGAGGCGACATACTGCGGAATTACAACCTGCTGAGGCCGGGTGAGTATAATAATTATATAGGCCAGGGAAACAAGGCAAAAATAAGGTTTACAGACATTAGCGTATCGTATATGCTATTTCATAATTTCTTTATAGATGCGGGTTTCCAGCACAGGCAGGTTAGCTACTCCAAAACGCCAGAAAACCTCAAAAGCAATATTTTCTCAACTGGTATCAGGTGGAACATCGGCAAAAGACAGCTATTATTTTAGAGTTTTCATCTACTTTTAATGCTCTTTTTTAAGAGTTTCAATCTTTCTTTATAATTTTGCAACATAATTGCATTTGTTAAAGTACGGTTTCAGACCCGTACACTATTCTATGAAGAAAGTCGCACTCATTCTTTTCTGCCTCATATCTCATTTTTCGTTTTCACAAACAAAAGAAGAAACCCCTGCAGCCAACGCCCATTGCGATTGCTTTATACAGGGCGTAGTGCGCGACAATGCCACTAAACAACCCATTGTGGGTGCAGTGGTACTTATAAAAGAACTCAACAAAGGAACGACAACAGATATAGACGGCCGCTACCGCATTACCAACTTATGCCAGGGCACTTATAAGGTAGTAGGGCGTATTGTGGGGTATCAGGAAAAAACCTACACCATTAAACTTGAACACGGAGCCGAACAGGAAATAAAGCTTTCGGAAGACGAACTTCACCTGGCCAATGTAGATATTAAAGCCGAAAAAATTGATAATCTGACACAAACCAGAAATGTGCTGGATAACGAAGCCCTGGACCAGACCCGGGGGCAGTCGCTGGGTGAAGCCCTGAAACAGATAACGGGCGTAACTACCCTGCAAACAGGTAGCTCAATTGCCAAGCCTGTTATACATGGCATGCACTCTAACCGGGTGCTGATAATGAACAACGGCGTAAGACAGGAAGGCCAGCAATGGGGCAGCGAACACGCCCCTGAAATTGATCCTTTTGTGGCTAAAAAAATAACGGTGCTGAAAGGCGCTGCAGGCGTAAGATACGGCTCTGATGCCATTGCTGGTGTAATTTTGGTAGAACCTGACGCACTTCCTGATTCTACGAAGATAGGTGGTGAAGTAAACACCGTCTATTTTACAAACGGGCATCAGGTGGTAACGTCAGGTATTCTGGAAGGAGGATTGCGCCCCAAAAAAGCAGATGTACCACAATCAATCGGCGTAAGAGTTCAGGGAACATATAAAAGAGGGGGCGACATTTCAACACCCGATTACCGGCTGGCCAACACGGGGGTATCTGAAGTAAACTTTTCAGTTAATGCCAATTACAGACGAAGAAACTCGGTGTCTGAGGTTTTCTTTAGCCAGTTTAACACCAAAATAGGTGTGTTTGCCGGTTCGCATATCGGTAATGTAACAGACCTGGTGCAGGCCATAGAACGAGGCAGACCATTAAGTATTTATACCCCCGAAACCTTTACTTATGCCATTGGCAGGCCGTATCAGGATGTGCAGCATAACCTGCTTAAATTAAAAACCGTTGCACAAACCAGAGGTGGAAAAATTTCATTAACACTGGGCCGACAGTTCAATTACCGCAAAGAGGTTGACGTATTAAGAGGCGACAAAAACCTTGTGCAGCTGTTTCAGCTAACCAGTTATACAGGCGAATTGCTTTTTGAGCATAAGCCCATTGCCCGTTTGTTTACCGGCTCTGTGGGCCTGAATGGTAATTTTCAGCAGAATATTACCAGTGGCACGCTTCAGAAACCCAGCTCATCGACGGTGTTGATACCCAATTTTCAGAATTATACAGGTGGCATATTTCTGATAGAACGCCTGGTGCGCAACCGTTGGGAAATGGAAGGCGGAATGCGGTATGATTTCAGGAATCTGGATGTTTACAGAATACCCAGAGGCCAGCAGGCTGTGGTTAATAATAACCAGCAGAACCAGAATTTTACCGGCACTTTTGGGGTAAACTACAGACCGGACGCTCAGTGGAATCTGATACTGAACCTGACGTCTGCCTGGCGAGCGCCAACGGTTAATGAACTTTACAGCGACGGTGTACACCACGGCGCTGCCAGCTATGAAAAAGGTGATGAAACCCTACAGCCCGAAATAGCCACCAATCTGTCGTTTACAACCAATTACATTACCAAACTTGTACAGCTGGAACTACACCTGTACAATAACTATATAAGAGACTTTATTTTTTTATCGCCAACCGGCAGGCCAACCTTAACCATCAGGGGCGCCTTTCCGGAGTTCAGATATGCCCAGACAGACGCCCGTTTCAGGGGCTTCGACCTGAGCGGCAATTTCTTATTGTATAAGGGTGTTTCACTTAATTCAAAGCTGTCTTACCTGCAGGCACAGGATATCAGCCACAACCAGCCGTTGATTATGATTCCACCCAACAGGTGGGAAAACACCCTGCATTATGACTGGAAGAAAACCGGCTTGTCGCTCACTAATCTTTATGTGGCTAAACAAACGCGGGTACCTACCAAAGTTATTTTCAGCGATATCCCGTCAGACGAAATTGTGTTTAACCAATACGGTGGCGACTTTGCGCCTCCTCCCCCGGCTTACTTGCTCTGGTCAGCTACTGTCAGTCAGCAAATCAATTTGGGGCGCAATAATAATTTAGGGGTATCGGCCAGCGTTAGCAACCTGTTCAACACCCAATACCGTGACTACCTGAACCGTTTCAGATATTTTGCTGATGAAATTGGCAGAAACGTAACCCTTAGGGCTAAATACACATTCTAAAGCGAGACATTAATTTTTGCAATATTGTTGCATTATAAGTTTCTCAAAATTATATTTGCACCATTGTTGCATTTGTACATAAAACACTAAATCTCAATATCATGCAAAGAAGTCGCGTAATTCTCTTCAAAAGTATGGCGTTAGCTGCCTTGCTTTCGGTGGCAGCCTGTAAAAAAGAATCGGTAGATGTAGAAGATGAGAATGAAATTATCACAACTGTTAAATTGAATTTCACGTCGGGTGGTACTACTAAAACTTTTGTTTTTAATGACCCGGACGGTGATGGAGGAAATGCCCCCTTAAAATTTGACAATATTGCTCTTGCAGCCAATACTACGTATACGTTAACAGTAGAGTTGATGGACGAATCGAAGAATCCTGCTGATAATATTACAGATGAAGTACAGAAAGAAAGTCAGGAACACCTTTTTGTGTTTACGCCTTCGCCGTCAGGTTTATTAACTTATACTTATGGAGATAAAGACGTGCGTAATTTCCCGATTGGCCTGACAGGCACTGTAAAAACTGGTTCAGCCGGTACAGGTAAACTAAAAGTACAATTGAGACATCAACCACCAGTAAACGGAAAAGATGTAAAAGATGGCACCATTACCCCTGGTAGTGACGACGTAAACCTTGATTTTAACATTGCCATTCAATAATTCTGACTTACACTCATCATTTAGTTTATAAATAGTTTAGGCTCTAAATCCGCATGTTTCTGACCTGCGGATTTTTATTTGGATGATTGCCGGAGATTAAGTTCGGTGGCAATCCTGATGGTTCTTATTTCACAGGCGTTTTGCTTTTTCTCAATCGTATTCAGTAAGATTTCAGCCGCGGTTTTACCAATGGCAAAGGCAGGTTGCACAACAGTACTTAGAGGCGGGTCAAGCAGGTGGGCTACTCCCAGATTAGTAAAGCCGATAAAGGCTACCTCGTCTGGTATCTGTATGCCTTTGGCTTTTACAGCAGCAAAGCTATCCAGCGCCAGGCGGTCGCTGGCGGTAAAAATGGCATCAGGTTTTTGGGTGTCCAGCAGTTCAAAAATCACCTGCCGGGCTTCTTCGGGTGCAAATCCGCAATACCTTACCAGGTTCTCATCAAAGGCAATACCGTATTTTGCCAGCGCAGCTTTGTAGCCTTCCAGCCGCTCATGGGTTGTATATAACAATGACGGGCTGGTAATATGGGCAATGCGTTTACGGCCGTTCAGAATCAGATGTTCGGTAGCCTGAAAGGCCCCCTGAAAATTATCTGCTATTACTTTGTTGGTTTCAATGTCGTTGGTAATGCGGTCAAAAACCACCAGAGGTACGCCCCTCTTTTGTATTTCAAGCAAATGACCGGTATTGGTGGTTTGCCCGGACAGCGATATCAGCACACCGTCTACCTTTCGCCCAACCAGATGCTGAATATTGCTACACTCTCGCTCATACGACTCATGGCTTTGAAATATCACCACATGGTAGCCCCGCTCATAGGCCTCTGCCTCTATCCCATTGATTGCCTGAGAAAAGAAGTGGTTGGCTATTTCAGGCACTATTACCCCTATTGCCCGGCTCTTGTTTTCTTTTAAACTAAGGGCAATCGGGTTGGGGTGATAATTCACCTTTTCGGCATACTCTAATACCAGCTTTTTGGTATCAGGGTTAATTTCATAGCTTCCCCTTAGCGCTCTTGACACCGTAGAAGTAGACAAATTAAGTGCCCTGGCAATATCTTTAATGGTGATGGCTTCCAATGGATAACGAAAAAATACAAATTATTAAAGTACAACACTTCTCACCCGCCGATAAAGGGGCGGGAATCGACAATCAAAGATATTAAAATTATCAAAACCTAGCGCGGCAAATGCCTTTTTGGTAACGTTCCCGACAACGTTTGCATAAATAAAGTCATAAACATATTTGTATCGGCCTGTATTCCGTTTGCATCTTAGCATATAATTTGGTTCGGCACAACAGCTTGCATAAGTAGTATTATCTTTGAAAAATTCAATCGACATCCAAATGTTTAATATTTCAGGCAAAGTTGCACTTGTTACAGGTTGCAACAAAGGTATAGGTAAAGCCATTGCCATTGGCCTGGCAGAAGCCGGGGCAGATATCATTGGCGTATCAACCAGTATAGCCTTACAAGGCAGCGAAGTTGAAGTGGCCGTTAAGGCATTAGGCAAAAACTTTAAAGCCTATCAGGCCGATTTCAGTAACCGTGACAGCCTGTATCGGTTTATTGAACAGGTAAAGGCCGATTTTCCGATAATTGATATTCTCGTAAATAACGCAGGCACGATACTTCGTAAACCAGCCGCCGAACACCCGGACGAATACTGGGACACAGTGATGACCATCAATCTGGACTCCCAATTCATTTTGGCACGTGAGATTGGCGCACGTATGGTTGCACAACAATCGGGTAAGATTATTTTTACTGCCTCATTGCTTACGTTTCAGGGCGGTATTAATGTACCCGGTTATGCTGCCAGCAAAGGTGCTATTGGCAGCCTTGTAAAAGCGCTGGCAAACGAATGGGCCAGCAAAGGTGTAAACGTAAATGCCATAGCCCCGGGCTATATTGCCACAGATAACACAGAGGCACTCAGAAACGACCCTGAGAGAAGCACGTCTATTCTGGCACGTATTCCGGCTGGCAGATGGGGCGAAACACAAGACTTTAAAGGCCCGGCTGTATTTCTGGCTTCTAAGGCCTCAGATTATGTACACGGCACCATACTAACAGTTGATGGAGGATGGATGGGCAGATGAGACGCATTCATAAATCAGATAATTATTAAACTATAACAATAGCAACATGCAATCAAGATATGAAAGTAGCCCTGCCGAAACAGCAGGAATGAATACCAGCCAGTTAAGAGACAATTTTCTGGTAGAAACCCTGTTTACACCCAATCAGATACATCTGGTTTATTCTCATTACGACCGCATGATACTTGGTGGCGTAATGCCCGTAGGAGAACCGGTGTCTCTTGGTAATTATGAAGACCTGAAGGCTGAATATTTTCTTGAAAGAAGAGAGATAGGGATTATCAATGTAGCGGGCAACGGTAAAATAACCGTAAATGGTGAAAGTTTCCTTATCGATAAACTGGACTGCCTTTATATAGGCAAAGGCTCACAAGATGTAATTTTTGAAAGTATAGATCTTGCAAATCCTGCCAAGTACTTCGTTCTTTCGGCACCTGCACATTCGGCCTACCCTACCCGCCTGATGACCAAAGAAGAGGCATCACCGGCAAGTATGGGTTCTGTTGAAACAGCCAATCAACGTATTATTTATAAGTATATTCATCTCGATGGAATCAGAAGTTGCCAGTTGGTGATGGGTCTTACGGTTTTGCAAACGGGCAGTGCATGGAACACCATGCCATCGCACACTCATGACCGCCGGATGGAAGTGTACTGCTATTTTGATGTACCTCAAAGCCACGCAGTGTTGCATCTGATGGGTCAGCCTCAGCAAACCCGTCATTTATGGGTAGGCAACCACCAGGCCATTATCTCACCGCCGTGGTCGGTTCATTCAGGTTGTGGTACTTCAAACTACTCGTTCATCTGGGGAATGGCCGGAGAAAACCAATCTTTTACAGATATGGACTTTATCACTATTCCTGAGTTACGGTAATCTTACCCGGTTTACGCATACATTAATTATTAAATTCAACCTGATATAAACTATGAAACTCACCACAAAACTTACGGCGATATTATTTGGCTTATCGACATTTGTTTTCGGACAAAAGAAGATAGATGTGGCCAAAGAATTTGCCTTTGCCGCACAGCAATATGAAGGCATGCTGAAAAGCCACCCTGATATTACCAAAACGCCGCAATCAACCAACCCTGACGGTTCGGCCAGAGATATGCCTACCAGCTGGTGGTGCAGCGGCTTTTTCGGAGGTTCACTCTGGTATATTTTTGAGCAGACACAAGACCCTAAATGGAAAGATGCAGCCCACAAATGGACAATGGCCGTAGAAAAAGAGAAATTCAATACCGGCACACATGACCTGGGCTTTATGTTGTATTGCCCGTTCGGAAACGGATACAGACTAACCGGAAATGAGCAGTACAAAGAAATCATGCTAACCGGCGCCAAGTCTTTAGCTACCCGCTTCGACCCGAAAGTTGGCGTTATCAAATCGTGGAATAACTGGAAAGGTTATAAGTATCCGGTAATTGTAGATAACATGATGAACCTGGAGTTTTTGTTCTGGGCAGCAAGAGAATCGGGCAACAAGGATTTTTATAATCTGAGTGTTACCCATGCCGATAACACGCTTAAAAACCATTTCAGACCTGATGGAAGCAGCTACCATGTAATAGCTTATGGCGAAAACGGCGAAGTGCTGAAAAAAGGCACCCACCAGGGTTATGCTGATGAGTCGGCTTGGGCACGTGGACAAGCCTGGGCTTTATATGGGTACACAGATATGTACCGCGAAACCAAAGACAAAAAGTATCTGGCCCAGGCAGAGAAGATTGCCGATTACTATCTGAATCACCCGAACCTTCCGGCAGATAAAATTCCTTATTGGGATTTTAATGCACCCAATATCCCGAACGAGGAACGGGATGCATCGGCTGGCGCCATTACGGCATCTGCTTTGTTAGAGCTAAGCACTTATGTAAGCAAAGCCAAAAGTAAGGTGTACTTCAACTCAGCCGAAACCATGCTGGCCAGCCTGTCAAGCCCTGCTTATAAAGCGAACTTAGGCGAAAACAACCATTTCATTTTAAAGCACTCAGTAGGCGCCAAGCCTCTGAAATCAGAAATTGATGTACCACTAGTGTATGCTGACTACTATTTCTTAGAAGGATTGTTAAGATATAAAAAGTTGAAAAAGTAATGGCTGTGCGCCTCTGTTATCGCCAACAAAGAAGCCCCTAAAACAAGGGGCTTTTTGCTTTAATTACAATTTATTTTACTTCTAACTAAAACATTTATTCGTACAGATGAGCTATTTGCCCAGCCTATGATTTTCATGTTTGATATTAATACTTCAATACCACAAAAAGTGACCAATTTCTACATTAACTTATAGAATAAACCCCGGAAAAACGTTTAACATTTACTCGTCATAACATTAGAATCATTAAACAAAGACCAGTCATTAAGCCATTTAACAAAGCAATTGTGGGCAAGCTGAAAAAAAAACAGGTAAAGCAAGCACGAAAATAAACCCTTAAACAACTAATAATGAACTAATTAACAACACTTTCAATCAAACATACACCGCTGAAAGAATATTATTAACAATCAAATTCTATTTTTTTTTACCAACCAATAAGATTTTTTACTAATTTTCAAAAAATCAGTGGTCAGCTATTAAAAGTGACCTTAAAGCCAGTAAAAAGGCTCGAAATAGTTCATTTTTCGCGTCATGTTT
This sequence comes from Emticicia sp. 21SJ11W-3, assembly GCF_024138715.1. Taxonomy (GTDB): domain Bacteria; phylum Bacteroidota; class Bacteroidia; order Cytophagales; family Spirosomataceae; genus Emticicia; species Emticicia fluvialis. The sequence continues at coordinate 1,651,833 of NZ_CP092074.1, read as the reverse complement.
ATAATTACGGGCTTAAATCGCTTGAATTTTGTACCCTGCCTATTTTAGTATTTTTCAACAGCAGTAGCAGCACAGGAATCACACGTGAATACTAATAATCAGATAATGAATACTTTGGCAAAATAATTGCTTCAAGGTTTCAGGACTTGCAGGCTTATTAGCAGGAAAAGCGATGTTTCTACTATTTCTCAATAAATTAAAAAACCATGAGCAAAAAGTTAAAACTTCTGATAATTGATGATGAGGCTAGTATCAGAAAGGTTTTAGAGCATTTCCTTAACAAAGAATTTGAAGTTACTGTAAAAAATGATGGCATGGAAGGCATGAACTGGCTGGAAGCAGGTAATGATACCGACTTCATAATTGCTGATTTGAATATGCCGAATCTAAACGGAAAAGAGTTTACCAAAGTAATCAGGTCAAGCAATTTGTATTCAGACCTGCCAATTATTATACTTTCAGGAACCGACGAAAGCAAAGAACGAATAGAATGCCTGAATCTGGGTGCCGACGACTTTATGCTCAAGCCTTTTAACCCTATGGAGGTACATGCCAAAATTAAAGCTATTTTGCGCAGGGTTAAGCCAAAATCCATCATTGATTCGTAGAAAACTCATCTGTATAATATGAATAATCCTTTACCTAATACTGCTATTGTACCGGAGGAGGAAAAGCTCCCGATTAAGATTATTTTTATTGAAAGAGACGACAAAGTAGTGGTTGATTTCCTAAAGAAGTTCGGAAAAAAAATCCATATTAAAATTATGGGTACTCCGGAAGATTGTCTTAATTATCTTAAAAACACCTACCCTCCAGATGCCATTGTTATCAATAAAGGTAACGACGGTCTTAAATTCCTTGAAACGATTCGCGGACAAGCATGGACTCGCTCTCTACCGGTGATAGTTACCAGCGAAAATATTACAGCAGGATTAATTAAAGAAGTACAGGAAAAAGGCGGTGATGATATATATCCTATCGATTTTAGTTCAGGCGATTTAATAGTCCGCCTTGAATACTTTATCAAGCGTCGGCATTACAAGGCCATGCAGCAAACCAAAGCCAGTATACTTGATGTAAAAATACCTTTCTGGAAAAGATTCATCGATGTTACCACCACAGGCCTTGCGTTATTACTACTCTCGCCGTTGTTAATAATTGTTGCTATTCTGATAAAGCTTGACTCCAAAGGGCCTGTCATATATCTTTCAAAGCGTGTAGGGGCCGGTTACAAGATATTCAGTATTTACAAATTCAGAACCATGCGTACAGATGCCGACCAGCTGATAAAAAACATGGGGTCGCTGAATATGTACACCAAGCAAACCGAACAAAAACAGATTGCCGGGTTATGCGATACCTGCCAGGCCATTGGCTCATGCCAGCAGCAATTATATATGGACGGAGAAATGATTTGTGAGAAAATGTATCTGTCTGAGAAAAAAGAGAAAGCAGCCTTTATGAAGTTTCAGAATGACCCGCGCATTACCAAACTGGGTCGTTTTCTACGCAACACCAGTATTGATGAGCTCCCACAGTTATTTAATATATTCCTCGGCGATATGTCGCTTGTAGGTAACAGGCCTTTGCCGCTTTATGAAGCCGAAAAACTAACTACCGACGAATACATAGAACGCTTTGCCGGCCCCGGCGGCCTTACCGGGCTTTGGCAGGTTACCAAACGTGGTAAAGGCAAAAAAGAAATGACAGAAGAAGAGCGTATTCAGCTGGATATTGAATATGCCCGGAATTTCTCTTTCAAGTATGACATGAAGATATTCTTTATGACCTTCCCTGCACTTTTGCAGTCAGAAAACGTATAAGAATCTCTTTGAACCGAACCTATTTATATTAAAACACATATTGCAGCAGCCAACCGGTTAGCTGTCTGGTTTTTAACATCAAACTTTATAGAAATGGATGCAATTTCCTTACCTGGTTGGGTAAAGCAGATTCTTAGCAAGCCTTTACTGATTAATCAATATACTGAAAGCGAAATTGACGAGCTAAAGAATAAATTAGCCAGATTCAATGTTGAAAATCCGGTTGCCAGTATTTTAATACCGGCCTGGAACGAAGAAGAAGGTATTCTGCATACTTTAATTTCTCTCGCCAACACCAATACTGAATACCCGACAGAACTTATTATAGTTGATAATAACTCTACCGATGGCACCAATGCCTTGCTGAAAAGACTGGGTATAAATGTACTTTTTGAAGAAAAACAAGGCGTTGGGCATGCCCGCATACAGGGCTTGAATAAGGCCAAAGGAAAATATCTGCTGTCTGCCGACAGTGACACCTTGTATCCGCCCGGTTGGATTAATGCAATGATAAATGCTTTGAAACAAGGTGAAAAAGACAATGTGTATTGCGTGCATGGAACCTATGCCTTTTTACCGAGCGATAAAACCCCTCGCTGGCAATATGGAATTTACGAGTTTCTGAGTGGCTTTGTGATTCGTAAAAACGAGAAAAACACGCCATATCTGAACGTTTTGGGTTACAACAGTGCATTTATAACCCAAAAAGGTATTGAAGTAAACGGCTATGATATACCTGTGCAACGTACCTTCAGAGGCATTGCGCGTAATAAAGGCGGCTATGCCGCAGTAGATGGCATGATGGGTTACAGGCTGATGGAAGCCGGAGGTAAAATTGCGGTGGTTTCTGATTATGACGCCAAAGTCTGGACAAACGACAGACGTATCCAGATTGACGGTGGTATCTGGAAAGCGCTGGTGTTCCGTGTGCAGAAACATCTTTTCAAAAAGTAAATACACGGCCATGTCAATTATACAAATAATTAAAACCAACCAGAGCCTGAAGCAATTTGTGCACTGGTGTTTAATACCTAAACATCAGGCAAGACCCCGGCTATGGGTTGCGTGGTTTGTTAATCCGTTTTTTCATAAAAAAGGCAAAGGAGTAACTATTTGCCACAGAACCCGGATGGACGTTCTGCCGTTTCAACCTTTCAGTATTGGCAATTACAGCACTATTGAAGACTTTGCTACCGTCAATAACGGTGTTGGCCCGGTAAGTATTGGCAATAATTCAAGAATAGGTATTGGCAATGTGGTAATAGGCCCGGTAAGCATTGGTAATAATGTAATACTGGCACAAAATATTGTAATGAGCGGGCTAAACCATACTTACACTGATGTTGAAACGCCCATTTCGCTGCAACCGGTTACGACCTCTCCTATTGTTATTGAAGATGATTGCTGGGTAGGAGCCAATGCCGTGCTAACTGCAGGTGTTACCATTGGTAAACATAGCGTGGTAGCTGCCGGAGCCGTAGTTACCAAAAGCATCCCGCCGTTTAGTGTGGCAGTCGGCAATCCAGCCAGAGTTATTAAACAGTACAATCCTGCCTCGCAAAGGTGGGAAAGCACCATTAAAAAAGAATCATCTCCGGCTAACGGATAATTGTTTTCTTAAGCCCCATTTACCTATGCCCGCCGATTTCCCCAAGGTTTCAATTATCACCATTAATTTTAACGGCACAGCTGTTACGGCCGAGCTATTGCAATCGCTCGAAAAAATCACTTACCCTAATGTTGAAGTGGTTGTGGTAGATAACAGCACAAAAACGCCCGGGCATGAATTACCCATCAGATTTCCGTGGATTAAATATCTGGAAACAGGAGAAAACAGGGGTTTTGCAGGTGGTAACAATCAGGGAATAGAACTAGCCACCGGCGATTACATCTTTTTACTGAATAATGACACCGAAGTAGCGCCGGATTTTCTTGAACCATTGGTGGCACGTATGCAAAGCGATACAACCATTGGGGTAGTATGCCCGAAAATCCTCTACTTTGATGAGCCGGATACCATTCAGTTTGCGGGTTTTCTGCCCATAAATCCTATCACCGGCAGAGGGTTTTCAATTGGCTATCTTGAAAAAGACAAAGGCCAGTATAATGAAGCCAGACCAACCTCGAGGGCACATGGAGCAGCCATGATGTTTTCCAGAACTGCCATGGAAAAAGTAGGCCTAATGGCCGAACTTTTCTTTCTATACTATGAAGAAATGGATTATTGCGAACGTTTCAAACGGGCGGGATACACCATCTGGTATGAACCCAAAAGCAAAATATGGCATAAAGAATCTATCAGTACCGGAAAAGGCTCTACGCTTAAAACTTATTATTACGGCCGGAATCGTTTATTGTATTTACGCCGTAATACCTTCGGGTTCCAGCGGGTTTTAATGTATCTCTATTATTTCATCATTGCCATACCAAAAAATTTACTCGGGTACCTGATAAAAGGAGACACCGCACATCTAAAGGCCTTCTGGCAGGGTTTAGCCTGGAACTTCAGCAATGGTTCAGCCGATATTCACGATAAAAAATAATCAGTACAGCAGCATATAAACAAACTTCGCAATGCGTATAGGTATAGAAGCTCAACGGATTTTCAGAAAAAAGAAACACGGAATGGATATTGTTATCCTGGAGGTACTCCGTGAGTTGCAGCAATTAAATACTCCTCATGAGTATTTTGTCTATGCCCAGCCCGACGAAGACATGCAAGCGCTTTCAAACAGCGCCAATACGCATCTGCATATAACCAAACCTGCCTTGTATCCTGTTTGGGAACAAAGCCTTCTACCTAAAGCCGGCAGGCAGGATAACATAGATTTACTGCATTGTACCAGTAACACCGCTCCTATCGGCTCTTCTGTTCCATTAGTGGTTACAATTCATGATATTATTTATCTTGAAAAATGGATGATTCGAGAAGGCACCTATTACCAGCGTTTTGGTAATCTGTACCGGCGCTGGAACGTGCCCAGAATAGCCTCAAAAGCAGAAATAATCATAACCGTAAGCGATTACGAACGTGAACGCATTATTGAAGGTCTTAACATTTCGCCTGATAAAGTAAGAACGGTTTACAATGCCTGCGGCAAGCATTTTACACCAGAGCGAAATGAGGCCGAATTACTAGCTTTTCAAAAGAAAATGGGCTTGCCTGATAAATTTATTCTTTTTTTGGGTAACACCGACCCAAAGAAGAATCTGCCCAATGTTATGAAGGCCCTGGATATACTTCATCAAAGAGGCCAGCTTGATTTCAAGATGGTTATGCCTGATTTCGGTAAAGAGCATTTGCACGCCTTGCTGAAATCGCAGAACAGCGAATACCTACTGAACCATATTATGCTTACCGGTTATATCCCAAACAAGGAGTTGCCGAATCTATACCGGCTGGCGCAATTGTTTTTGTACCCTTCCCTGCGTGAGAGTTTCGGTATTCCTATTCTGGAAGCTATGAGTTGCGGTACGCCGGTTATTACCAGCAACACCTCTGCCATGCCGGAGGTGGCCGGAAACGGAGCCCTATTAATAGATCCGACACAACCGGAGCAGATTGCAGAAAAAATAATAAAAGTTCTTACTGATAACGAGATACGTAAGACATCAATTGACTACGGAATTAAAAGAGCTGCCATGTTTTCGTGGCAAAAAACTGCTCAGGAAGTAGTGAACATCTATAATGAAGTGCTGGCTTAGTCAATAGCTTTGGCTTTCTTTAGTATATGCAAGCCTCTGGCACATGTCTGTATAAAAATCCTGTCACCCCGATAATGAAAAATCCGGTCCTTCGCGAACCGGATTTTTCAACCATATACGTATCCTTAAACATTCTGAACCGTTTTCACTTCAAATACAAAATACTATGCCTATTGAAGGAGTCTTTTTAGGCAGAGATTTTTTTGTGCTGCTCAGTTGGCAGCAGGTTTATGAGCGGGCAGTTTAACTACTTTCTTCAAAAAATTATGAATCGGCGGTTCGCCATATTTGGCTATCAGATGCGAAACACCAATGAGAAATGCAATGGGTAGTACAGGTAGCAATAAACCCGGAATAGACGGAAAGTACCTATTCAGTTTTATTATCATCGCTATCATAGCGCTTTCGTGAATCAGGTAGAGAGGATAACTAACAAAACCCATATAAACCAACACCTTGTTATCAAATAAGGCCTTCAATTTATCTGAGTAAATGGTGGCCATAAAAATAGCCAGAATCATTATTGCCCATAGAAATACGGCAGGGGTTCTTCCAAAAGTAAGAAAGAGCGACGATACCGATGAAATAACTCCAGTTGCCAAAGCGTAGCCTAAAAATGACTTTTGATGCTCTTTATAATAAATATACATAAGAGAACCGCAGGCAAACCAGCCAAAATAAATAAAACTAATCTGGTGTGTTAAAACATTAACCGGTACCAGTGCTTTGAATCCCATTTCTTCAACCAGAATTTTGATAATCATTCCACCTATAAAAATCAAGAAAATAGAAACAATTGCTTTTATTCTACCCCAGAAAAAATAAAGCAGGCCAAATATAAAGTAATATTTAACTTCAACATACAACGACCAGAATACGCCCTCCAGATACCCCTGATTATTGTGGAATATTTTGTTAATCCAGGCTGGTTCCATAAAAAGCAAACCCGGTATCACATCTTTCAATGGTGGTATGCCGCCGGGTCTTTCAGGTAAAAATCTGGCTGTGGCATAAATTAACACAGTGGCTATAAGCATTGCCGGAAATAACCTTAGCCATCTTTTAATAATAAATTCTTTAAATGAATAGCATTTTTCGAGCGTCATTAAAATTACAAAGCCTGAAATCAGGAAAAACAGCTGTACCCCTAACCAGCCTTTTTCAAAAAGCGGGAAGTCAGCATACTGGCTGCCATAAGGCACCATGGCGGGCCATCTTGTGTAGGCATGATACAGTATAACCATCAGGATTGCCAGCCCCCTGAAACCATCCAGAAACTTAATTCGATTCATCTTTTTTAAATAGTAAGCGTAAACAATACCAGATACGTAAAGAATAATTATTGAGACAATTTACTTTGCCTCCGATAAAAAACGCAAGTAATCAAAATAATCCACAGGCAGTTATGAGGTATATAACCATCTACTGCTTTTACAAAGAACCAATAGCCCCTGCTAATTAACAATGCAACTAAAGTGTATTTTCAGAAAAGTACAAAACGTCCTTCAGACCTTTTTATGCTTGCTAAAATACTGTTTGGCGAAAGCGCTTATCTGCGAAAACCCTACCGTATAGAAACTCAGCAAGGTAAAGTCGAGGTATTTTCTTAACCAATAATAACCAAAGAATGTACCGGATATAAGCGTGAAGAAAGTAGCTAATGCCACACCATTGATGGTTTTAAAAACCGTAAGCGCGATAAAATCGAACACCACATTGGTAGCAAGCATGATAAGTACTTTATAAAAATTTATTTTAGGTTTATGTATGATGTCTAGCGTGATACCTAGGAATCGGTCAATGGGTAGCACCATGGCAAAACTCATCAGAATCCGATAGGCCGAAGTTGCATCTGTGCCCACATACTTACTACCGCCTAACAACTCAACTGCAAAATCTGCCAATAAAATTATCAGAATAGATACCGGTATTAAACCGATTGAGATGGTGCCCGCATACTTCTGCATAATTTCGGTTACTTCTTTTTTATTGCCTCTGTTAAAAGCAGCCGACATAGATGGCATACCGGTAGCCAGAAAACTACGCAGCGGAATTTCAATGATTTCCATCAGGCGCATCGGAATAGCATACATGGCAATGGCAGCAGGCCCCGCCGTACCCAACAGAAACATAATGATGAACGTATCCGAACTACGCAGCAAGTTGGTACTGATGGATGTACCAACGCTATATTTACCGAAATTGAACAAATCAAGTATGATTTCCCTGGTTCGGTTCGGGAACGTCCGTATGTGTGTCCAGCCTTTAATAATACAATAGCTGCTTACCACAAAGGCGCTTCCGGCGTTTATCATAAACAGTAAATCACTGTGCAGTTTACCAAAGATGATAGTGAGCAGAATCATCACAATAAAAAAGCCCTGATTGAGTATACGTAGTATCAGTAGCTTGTCAAATCTTTGGCTGGCTTGCAGTATCCACGACGAGATGGCAGAAGGAAGCGTGCATAAAAAGGTGATTCCGAACCAGCGGATGGTATTCATGATACCCTCATTGCCGGTAAAGTTTAACAAATGCGCACCAACATAAAACAGTATGTTGGCCACAATCATAATGGCTGTAATTGCCAGACCCAAAAACCATACCGAGCCCAGAACGGCATCACCCCGTTCTTTTTCTGTACCTGAAAAAAACTTGATTAAGCCCACCTGAAGAAAACCGGTTCTGAAAGTATCGAGCAAAACAAAAACAGTCTGAAAGAAAAACCAGTAACCGATTTCGGTAGCAGGTAAGTATCGAAACAGAATACCGATAGTAACCATTGATAAAACAGCCATGCTCCCGTTGGCAAACAAGGATAAGAAATGTCTGTTTTGCAGTTTAGCTATTCCTTTTTTAAGGGTATGAATCATAGGTTAATTAGTGCTTGGTAAAATGTTTTTTAAGAGGGTAGGTACTATTTGCCAGCCAGTAATTGATTCTGAACCTCAAATATTTTCTCAACGCAGGCCTCCCAGGTATGGCTTTTACCACAGGCAATAGCTGCTTTTTTTTCTGCTTCTGTTTGTAGCTGAAGCGCCTTTTCAATAGCCTTTATGTATGCCAGTGTACCCACGGCCAATTCAACATGTGGCAAAAACATCTGCATGGCAATGGTATCGGTGGCCACGGTTGGCTTACCCATAGCCAGATATTCATCAATTTTGCGCGGGTAGTTACCTATGGTCAGTTCATTAACGAGTTGGGGATTCATGCAAACATCCATAAACCGGATATAGGCCGGCAATTGAGCTGGTTTTTTAGAACCCAGAAAATGCACATTGCTCATGCCGTGCAACTGGCTGGCCTGAAACATGGCTTCTTCCGGCCCAATCAAAACAAATTGCCATTCTTTTCTTGTGGTGGCCAGCTCTTCCAATAACTTTATGTCGAGCCTTTTGCCGGTAAGAAACCCGGTATAACCAATTCTGGGCTTTGGTATATCTTTCAGGTCAGCTGGCTCCTGATAGCTTTGGTCGGGGTCATACATATCGGTTTCACAACCCTGGCCAATATCCAGACTTAACTGATGAAACTGCCGTGCGTACTGCGCCAGATAGGCCGAATTTGCAAAAACAGCATCGGCAACTTTTATGGTATCTGGCTCTATTCTTGTTCCATGAAACTTAAAATAAGGGTGCTCCACCAGATTATCTCTTATATAATAAAAGCTAAGCAAAGGCTTTAGATATGCTTTGGTATACAAGCCTGTAAACATCTGGCTGTCGTTTAAAACCACGCATCTTTCTGCTTTCCAGCCCAATTGTTTAATGGCTTTTTTTAGGCTGTCAAAAAAGCCTTTTCCGTTTCTTCTGTTCAGAAAATTGTATAATGAAATATTCCGCAGCCAGTTTATAGAATAAGATACAGTAGCCGGGGTATGTACCCAAAGGTTGTCTGCTGCTTTAACGGTATTTTCTCCAAAGCCTAAAGACAGTTTCAAACGTTTTTTACCGGCCTCAGTGTTGGCCTGTTTATAAACAGATTTTATATCAATAGCAGGATTAACATACATAACCGGTTTGTTCTTGCTGAATTCAACAGCCAGGTTACGGGCATTACTGCCCAGGTTCAGCTCCCATTCCTGCTGGGCAATAACTATGTATGCGTCAATCTCTTTTAACATGTTTTTTTTCTTTAGCTTTAAGCCCCTGTTTAAAACCCCAGATTAAACATACAATAGCGGGTATGGCAATAATTTCCCAAGGCATCTTTTTAATGTTCTGTTTCTCCGTGTGGTGTGTGTATAAACTTTTTGCGTGCTTTACCTATATTTAAAGCTGCTATAAGAATAGAAAAAATAGCAACCGGTATCTGCAAAAAGGCAGCCAACAGTTGTCTGTTATACCATTTTGCCGGAATCCCCATCAGCAAGGCAATAGCAAGGGCAACAAATAAACCCAGGCTGTAATATAACAAAGACGGCACGAGGAAAAAGGTAAATGCTACCCACAAAACCAGAACTGCCACCAACATTACTCTGGGCAGCAGGTAGGTCTGAAACACCTTATTGAAAAAAGAAACATTGCCTTTAAACAGCATTACCCAGCCTTCAACAAAATACTTTTCAAGAAATTCTATTTGCATGGCCAGCCAGCGGCTTCTCTGTTTGCTGAACACCTCCGTTTTTGCCACTTTTTCGTCATACACATAATGGCCGTCCAGAAAAGCAATTTTCTTGCGCAGCTTCATCAACCTGAACTCCAGTTCTTTGTCTTCACCTGAGGTATCGCCGATATCAGCCAGCAGGTTTACAAATAATGACCAGTTAAATGCCATACCGCTGCCTATCAGAGCTGAGGGCAAACCAACTGCTACATGGCCTCTTCTGAAAATATGGTTATTAATTTCTTCTGTGCAGGCGTCCAGCAATGCAAAGGGGGTCTGAAAATTCTTGGCTGTGCGATGGCCTTGCACGGCCTCATAGCCAGCCTCAAAAGCGTTGTTTACGGCATTCAAAAAACCGGGGGCCATGTGGTTGTCGGCATCAAGAATAACCACTATATCAACTGGGTCAGTAATGGTGGCATCAATGGCTTTTTGCAGCGCTTTACCCTTAGTGCTTTTCTCGAAGCTCACTTCAACTATTTTAATTGGAAGAGTCCTTAGAGCAATAAGCGTTTTTTCGGTGAAAGAATCAGCAATAATAACTACTTCAAACAATTCAGCGGGGTAATCCTGCCTGATGGCGTCTTTTGCGGTAGCAATAATAACCGAGTCTTCTTTATACCCCGGTATAAAAATGCGTATCTTTCTGTTTTTTGCAGCTTTGGCAAAGGCTGTTTTTTTACCCACTTTACCCGCAACCGAAAAAAACAGCAGATACACCACCTGTATGGTAAGGTAAATCAGAATAGCATATTGCAGAATAAGACCCACGTAGTGCATCGCAAATAGTTTTAGGTTGTTTTTTATTTACTGTTACCGACAGGCAATGGTGTGTCCCATCTTGGGCTTAGCCATATTATAACCCAACTGAAATAGATAACTGCCGACGACGGCATGGCATTCATTACTTCGTTTCCATAACTACACAGCAGAATACCCGTTGCCCCGGCACATATAGATGTAAGCTGATTTTTGAGAACAGGGTCACGGGTTTTCCAGATTATGCCAGAGCATTTACCGGTTATGTACATCATGCTTCCAAACCAGATAATAAACCCGACTATGCCGTACATGCCCCATATTTTTACATACATGCTGTCTGGCGGTATGGTTGAAATAAACTTATCTGCGTTGTATTTAGTACCCCAGTTACCCATTGTACCCACACCGGCACCAAAAGGCTTGTTTTTTATAAATTCACTTAGTTTTTTCTGATTCCGTAACCTTGCCTGCAATGATGGGTCTTCAGGGTCAAGTGATGTTCTGAATCTAACAATCTGGGCATTGCCGTTGCCAATGGTGGTGTACTTCAACATGCCTAGAAAACCAAGACCAATTACTGACCCTAAAATCAGCATCTTTATCTGCTTGCTTAAAACCAGAAAAGTAAAACCGCCACCAACCAGTGCTGCCATGGCTCCGCGCGTTCCAGAAAGCAGCATTCCATAAAAAATAATAACGGCGGCTATCAAATACCCGAGTTTCTTTGCCTTACTATATGGCCCAACGGCCAGTATAAAACACATAATAGATAACTGCGCCTGCGATGCCCCAAACTGGGCAGCCTCCGGATAGTAAGAGAATATCCGTAGCTTGCCAAACAAAATGTGTGTAACTTTTGCTCCTGCCTCCAGCCATCTCATTTCTGCAGCATCGGGCCCGAGTATATTTTGCTTTACCCCATAAAGTGCACCTAGCAGCGACAAAATAATGATGATATTGAGAAAGATATTTACATCTTTCTTTTTATTGAGCAATAAATAGCCAGTTGATACTGTCAGTATCCAATATAAGGTGGTTGACCTCATTTCATAAAACCATCCTTCAAAGCTGGGTCTTTCAGGGTTTCCGATTTGCAGAACCGTAATTACAAACCAAACAAAAGCAATCCAAAACAAATCGTTATTGAGATGCCTGATTCTATATCTGTTTGTGGTATTAAATAAAAGGCTTAAGACAATCAGCACAAGAATGGCATCCATTCCCAAACCAAACTGAATACCGACTATGTGTTTGCCCAATGTAGGCATTAAAAAGCAATAGACTAAAAAGAAATAGATGCCAAACCGGGGCTTGTAGAAAAGAACAATTACGAAGGCAATTACAAACGGCAAAACAATAACCATCATTCCGATGGTTATTCCTATATTAGCAATGGCCCATCCTAAAATAACAGCAATAAGAGTAAATGGTATTAGCCATATACTCTTAAGTTTATTTCTGTTAGATGTATATAAAACATCATTTTCCATGCAGTAGCAGAAGCAATTAAATCAATCAGAACCGGAAGGGTTTTCAAGGAATCAGGTTAACGAATCCTCGATTTATTTCCAAATTCAAGTTTAACCAGGCTTTTTATAAAAGAGCGCAACGCGTTTCTTTTCTTGGGTACTTCGCCCAATGTCTCTTCGGCAAAATCTGTCTCTACACCATTCAGCAAAACCATAGGGGTTGTACCAGTTGTTTTTGCAAACAAGTCAAGGATTTCGTCGTCTCGCTGATCCCAGATACGATTAGCCCTGCAAAGCAGAATTGTCTGATGTAAATGAGGGAACAACCCAGGCTTGATTATCATTTTTTCAAGCGGTGGAAACTCAATAAGCACAAAATCTACGTCTTTCTTTACAATCAGGTTATTTTTAGCTTCCCAGTTGGCAATCATGTTTTCTTCGGTATCCCATTGGTGGGCTTCCAGGCTCATAGGCATAGAAATACCAAGTTGTTTATATTCAATAGTAGGCAGCAGCAATTGTTTTTCAACGCTGAAACTCAGGTTTGTCAGTTCCTGCTCCAGCATATCAATAATGGTGCTTTTGCCCTCTCCTTTCTGCACACTCACAAAACCAATATAGACCGGCTTGTCGAGGGGGTCAACCCTTGATAGCACTTGCTGCATCAAACGAACATTGGCCAACTCAAGAAATTTGGGATTCTCGGTCAACAGCGGGTATAAGCCCATAAATGGCTTACCTATCATTTTTTTAGCTCTGCTAGGCTCAAGAATGGTTTTATTAATAAAGGCATTGCCTAAAACTACTGACAGCACCATTATAAAACCACCCAGAAAACCCACAACCACCAGAATAATCCTTTTAGAAGCATTGGGTTTAAGGGGCAGATAAGGCGGGTCAACCACGTTTAGTTTTGAGGTGATTTCAGAGTTCTGTTGCGAAAGTTTAGCAAGGTTAAGGTCATGAAGCATCTGCAAATACTCTTGCTCATAAACAGATATCTGCCTTTCAATCTTTTTAAGGAAAGCGCCCAGCGGAGCAAATTTCCGGTATTCTTCAGTAAATTCTCTTTTGCGTTTATCCATCACTGCCAGTTTGGCTTTACCCTGTTCTACTGCAATGGTATTTTTAAACCATTCGTCAAGCACATTTTTAGTGGGTATTCCCTCTGGCGTATTTGTGTTGGCATTCAGCTTATCTAATGATACCCTCAGGTTATTTTCAATAACGTTAGCATAAGATTTAAGGCTGTCTAGTTCTCTCTTGTTTCCTTTGCCCCTATTAATTGCCTCACTAAAGGCAATTTTATTATAGACATCCGAGAGTTTTTCACGCTCGTTAATGATCTCACTACCGTAGAGCGACTGGTAAACTCTGTTCTTGATATTTTCATTTACTTTATCTAAAGACCTGATTGAGGCCTGCTCGTCCATTTCCAGATTATGGTTCAGGGCATACAAATCTTCTTTTTCATTAGCAACTGCCTTACTTTGCTCATAATAGTTAATAATATCGTTTTTCTTGTTAAACTCAAGAAAAACCTGCTCAACAGAATCGAGCCGGGCAAAAGACTTTTTGCTTTGCTCTTCAAAATAGCCTACAACCGAAACGGTTTGCCCGCCTTTCAGTAAACGATACTTATCCATGAAGATGTCTTCCAACAGCTCAAGTGTGTGTTTACAAATAAAAGGGTCATTGGCTTCATAAGAAATCTTGATGAAGTCGCTGCTGCTAACACGGTTCGATTTTATATTATTTAGTGCATCAATTGAGTAATTAGGCACTTTTGAGTTAATGAGCCGGTAAATAACATTGGTGTCATTCTTTTTCATGTAGCTCGCAATTGCGGCGCGGGTTTCAGGCAGCGTAGATTTTACGACACTATCAATGGTCGACTGCGGCACGAGTTTCTTCAACTCGGTATAAGACCCCCAGGTCATTTTTGAGGGGTCATGGTTTTTCATAAATAAGTGTTCGGCCAGCAAACTTACTGCCACATCTTCTTTGGTTTCTCTGGCCTGAATAAGAGAAAGCAGGTTATCAAATGCATTATTGGCAGTAAAAAAGTCGGCTTTTATACTGCCAATCAGACTATACCCGGATGCAATACCTGTATAAATGGTCGTTTCGGAGGTATAAACTTTTTTCTCGTTTCTGGTAAAATAAAAAATGGTTGCGGCCAGAACCAGAGGCACTAAAATGAGTGCCTTCAGGTTTTTATAAATGATATTTAAAAAATGAAGAAGTGTCATTTCACTTGTTGTAATAATGAGGACAGACTAACACCCGTAAATGATTCTAACTGAAAAAGATTGGTCTGAAATTTATTTAAAGTAGTTTCGTATTCCATTTTTGCCTTGTTGATGTAATCAAGCATTCGGGATACTTCAGATACACTAAGCTGACCCTGCAAAAACTCTTTCTCTGCCAGATTGTAATTAACCTGAAAAGCCTGTTTGTTACTACTGCTGATAGCCAGCAGTTTATGAGAAAGTTTTAATTCCTGATACAGGGCTATTACATCTTGTCTGATTGACAATGCTGAAACGTCTTTATCGTTCTCGATTGATTCTATCTGAGCCTTTCCGGAATTTATTAGGTGTTTTCTGTTAAGTAATCCTGAAAGCGGGAAACTAATACCACCACCTACACTATAAAACCCCGACTGAACCATTGTGAGCCTGTTAAGCACGTTTTCGTACGAGGTCTGGTCGGTAACGGCTGAATAATTGGTTCCATAATGGTAATTCCCCCCTACAGTAATTCCGCTGTAAATGAGGTTTTTATTATATTTCAGCGTTGATTCAGCCGCCTTAAGGTTACTATTCAGTTTTTTTATCTGCGGCGAGTTTTTTAGTGCTGCATCAATCAAAAGGGGCAAAAGGGCGTCGGTAGCCAATGCTCTTGTCAGGGCATCATCTGCGGCAGTTACCTGAGCTCTTGTCTCAGAAATGGTAAAAAAGTAGGAAACTAAAAAGATGAATACAACTAGAGAATTTTTACGCAATGCCATTTAAAAAGACTGGTTATTGTTATGATAAATACACATAAACTGAGCTACACCGGCTTACAAAACCCATTATCAGTCAGTATGTCAAAAACTGTGCCTTTTTAATAAAAACAATCAAAAAATAGACGTGTACCGTAACACGTTGTAAAAATAACACAAAAATATCGGAACATTTACGTTGCGCGCCTGGCTTTTTCCCATATTCCTGAACTTACCCCCTTTCTATAACGGTTAAAGCCCAATATAGCGCAGTAGTTCATAAATGAAAAATAGAACGGAACGAACAAAAGTTTGATTCTCATCTTCCGGTTTTCGAACCAATACCCTAATATAGCTAATAAATAAAATAAAACCTGCGCGGCCATTATTATTTTGTAAAAACTAAAGAGATTATCCGGGTCTTCCAGCAGTACTATTAGCAGGTTACACAAAAAAATAAGTGGCAGACAAAACGGGGCCACTGCCCACCGCATTGCCCTGTGAGAAACATACTGAAACGAAAGCCATCCGTATCTGAAAACGTTCCATAAAAATGCAAGTCGTTCTATTGACTGAAACCCACCTGTTGCAATTCGTACTTTCCGTTTCATTTCGTCATCGATTGAAAATGAGGGGCGTTCTATGGCGTAGGCATCAGGTTCATAAATTACTCTGTATCCGGCAGCGGCTACCCGCAGCGAAACCATGAAGTCATCAAGCAGCGTATCTTTTTCAACGTTTCCGTAAAGGTGCGTTCTTACGGCAAAAAGTTCTCCGGCTGCTCCTACAACTGAGTAGAGCCGGGTATCCAGTTTCTTCAGAAAAGATTCATACTTCCAGTATAAGCCCTCGCCTGCCCCTGCGGCGGCCTCACTGTTATCGGTCTGAATCCGCTTCTCACCTGCTACTGCGCCAACGTTTTCGTCCTCAAAATGTCTCACAATGTTTTTAAGTACATCGTTGTTCAGGGTTGTATTGGCGTCGGTAAAAATAACAATCGGGGTGGTTATGGTTTTAATCGCCATATTCATGGCCTCAATTTTTCCCTTTCGTTCTTTGCCACCTATAATGCGCAGCCTGGGGTAGAGTGGTTTTAGCCCCTCAAGGTACTCAGTGGTACCATCGTTTGAGCCTTCGGTTACAAAAAGAACTTCGAGCTTATCTGCCGGATACTCAAGACCGAACGAATTTTTAACCTTGTCAGCAATGCAGGTCATCTCGTTATAGGCCGGAACCACCAAAGTGATTTCTGGTTGGAATGACGGGTTATTAAAGGTTTTAAATGAAATACCCATCATTTTTCTGATTTTAACAAGCAACCATGCTAACAATCCGTAGCCTAAGTACGTGTAAAAAACCAGGCCGGTACAAACCCAAAAAAGAACTTCTAAAATAGTTTTCATCTGTGGGGGCAATAACGTGTTTGCGTTTTAAGTAAGGTAGTTACAAAGGTTTAATCAGGGAAAGGCTGACAGGTAATGCAGTTTGAAAACCGGAGACTCACAGGTAGTCTTCCATCCGTTTAAGGTCTTCTTCTATAACAAGTTTGGCGTGGTTTACGTCAACCGCAATTTGCTGGTATAGATTATTGAGTTCGCCTGCTTCCGGATTTGCCTTTGCGTAGGATTCAAATGCCTGCATTTTAGGGTGTAGAAAAGTAAGCCCCACCATTGAAAAAGATGGTTTTATCTGATGAGCCAGGCGGCCAACTTCATTAAAGTTTTTCTGGTTGATTTGTTCCTGTATTTCGTTCCAGACAGGGATACTTTCTTCCAGAAAAGAATTAAACATTATTTGCACGATAGAGAGGTCTCCACCGTAAATCTCGTTTATATAATCGGCATCAAGATGCGCATTAAACTCAAACATAATAAAACGGTTTTAATACGTTATGAAAGTAAAATTAATACCATAGTTAATCTTTTTTATATTTCTTTTTTAGCAACAAAAGTCAATCAAAAACCATACAGATAAATTTTCTAGAGCATATTTAACCTGTTCATGAGCTCAGGCTTGTTGGCCCGGCTGATAGGAATAACCTTTTTGGCTATTACCAGGTTGTTTTCTTCAATGTCTACGATTTTATCGAGGTGAACTATATAAGAGCGATGAACGCGTAAAAACTGCTCTCCCAGCTTTTCTTCCAGATACTTCATGGTGGTATGGATAATGTAGGAATTATCCTGCGTGAAAATCTTCACGTAATCGCCAATATTTTCGATATACAATATATCCGCATACGGAAGCCTTACGTATCTTCCATCTGTTTTTACGTAAATTTCCTGTCTTTGGGGCGAAACCGTTGTTTTTTTAGAATGTAGTTCCAGTGCCTTATCTACCGCCATTCTGAAGCGCGGCAGCATAATTGGTTTCTTAAGATAATCGGTTACCTGATACTGATAGGCATCAAAAGCATATTCAGTTTTGGTGGTTGTCATGATTATCTGAGGTATTGATGTGAGGTTCTCCAATAAATCGAACCCAGAAAGACCCGGCATCTCTACATCAAGCCAAATAAGATCCGTCTTTTCAGATGAGAGGTAAACCAGGGCATCTTCGGCATTTTCAAAAACTGCAGCCAGTTCAAGCGACTCATGTTGCTCACAAAGCCGCTGCAATGATTTACGCGCCATTACTTCATCTTCAACGATGATACATTTCAATTTCATGCTTGTAATTTGGCTAGTTCATTCCTTATAATAGGAAGGCTTTGATTAATATCTTCAAATATATTTTTCCATGTTTCCAGCAGTTCCTGCGTTTCAGATGGTTGCCTTATTCTGTCTTCAAAATCAAACATTCTTTTTTCCAGTTCTGTAAGGCCAACCATACCTAAAGTTGGTTTTAGTTTATGCACTACTTTGGCCAGGCTTTCTCTCTCGTTGGTTTGAATTAACCCGGCTAGAGAATTAAAGTCTGGCACTACTTCGCTCAGAAAAGTGCGGAACATATCAGCGGCATAATCTTTATCGTCTCCGTATAGCTCATTTAAACAGGCCCGGTTCAGCTCTATGCCATCGGTGGCATTCTGCTGGCCAGTGCTTTCATCTTCATGGCCATTGAGATACTCCTGTATAGTACCCAGCAAATGGTTGGGCGTAAAAGGTTTAGATATAAAACCATTCATACCAACTGCCAGAGCTCTGTTCTTCTGGTCAATCATTGCTGAGGCAGTGAGGGCCAATATAGGGGTTTTTCTGTTTAAATTAGTGGTATTTCTGATATTTATGGCGGCCTCATAGCCATCCATATTCGGCATCTGAATATCCATTAAGATGATATCAAACTTCTCCTGGCTTGCCAGCTCAACAGCTTTTTTGCCGTCTGCGGCAATAATATACGATATACTCCATTTATCGAGCAGGTTACTGATATACTTCTGATTCATGGCATTATCTTCAGCAATCAGTACTTTTCCGGCCTTTAATGCAGTAGGCAATGGGGTTCTTTTGGCAACGCTTACCTCGGCAACTTTCCGGTAAGGCAGGACAAATGTAAACACAGACCCGGCACCTTCCTGACTTTTAACTGATATATTACCCCCCTGCAACTCTACCAATTGCTTGGTAATGGTAAGCCCAAGACCAGTGCCTTTATGCTTGTTTCCGTGCAGTGTAATCTGCTCAAATTTCTGAAAAACAAGGTCTAGCTTTTCTTCCGGAATACCAATGCCGGTGTCAGAAACCTTAAATTCAAGCCATACCCTTTCTCCATCTTCTTTTTTTACCTTTACCGAAACATCTATTGAACCCTCAAGTGTAAACTTCTCTGCATTACCAATCAGGTTAAGTAATATCTGGTTAAGGAGCAGGTCGTCTCCTATGTAATTTCCGGTTATGCGGGCATCAATCATTAAATCAAGATTGATGGGCCGGTTACCCAGTTTTATTTTAAACACCTGCTGGGTGGCACGCAGCAGACCTACAAGATCAAACGGTTTTTTCTTGACCTCAATTTTGCCGTCTTCAATTTTTGCCATATCCAGCAGGTTCGAAATCAAACCGTATAAAAAGTCTGCCGTGGTTTTCAGCGCTTCCAGAAACTCCTTCTGCTGCTGGCTCGGCCGGGTGTCAAACAAAAGGTGTGTCATGCCAATAATGGCGTTCAGCGGTGTTCTTATCTCGTGGCTCATATTTGCCAGAAACTGCTTTTCTGCCTGCCTTGCTTCTTCGGCTACCTGTTTTGCCTTGGCGAGCTCCTGTTCAAGCAATTTCCGACTGGTAATATCATAATGCACACCTATTGAACCCACCAGATTACCGTTTTCATCCATAACAGGCGAGCCACTGATAATGGCCCAAAGGTCGCTCCCATCTTTTTTTAACATTTTCATTTCATAAGAGCTGCCTATTCCGTGTTTCCTCTTAGCCTGTTCATGGATAAGCACGTCTTCATAGCCTTTACCTATCAGTAAATCGGCAGCTATTTTTCCTACCAGTTCTTCTTCGGTATAGCCCACCATTTTACAGAAACTGCCATAGGCACGGATAATCCTTTGGTCATTATCAACTTCCAACAGGCCCAAAGTCATGTTATCCATTATTTTCCTGTACTTCTCCTCGCTTTTTCTGATGTTTTCGGCTGTCAGGAATCTCTGAGTAATATCGGCATATTCCCAAAGACTGCCGCGATACGCGCCGTCTAGAAAAATAGGTATGTAATCACGTTCCAGTATTCTTCCGTCGGCGGTTGTGAGTTTTTCTTCAACCACCGTTTCTTTTTTGCCAAGCAGGCAGGCCATGTTTGAAAGAAACAGGTCGGTTTCATCAAAACACAATTTAACGTGTTCAAGCAAATCCAGATAATTGGCACCAATCAGCTGCTCCGGGGCATCAGAGATTTTAAAAAAATCACAAAATTGCTGATTCACCAATATTACTTTTCTGTTTTCGTCTTCTACCAGAACGCCTTTCTGAAGATTAGCAATCAGGGCAGTCAGGCGTCGTTGGGTAGTCCGGAGTTCATCACTGCTGTTTTTTCTTTCAGTAATATTCCTGGCCACCGCCGATAACTCAACAATCCGGTTATTTTCTTTAAGTAAATGAACACTCTGGCCTATCCACACCACCTGGTTATCTTTGGTAAAAGCAGGAAACTCCACATAGGTGCTTTCCTTCTTTTCTTTCATCATGTTCAGGTAAAAACCTACCAGTTGCTCTCTGTATTCGGGTATTACCAGCTCAGTAAAGTGTTTTCCTATTATCTCTTCGGGTTCATAACCCAATGCCTCTCTAACTACCGGGTTTACAAACGTAAAAAAGCCTTCGGGTGTAATTTTATAAACAATATCTTTTAACGACTCAATGAGTATCTGATACCTGTTCTCAATTTTCTGAACTGCTTCATTGCCTTCAAGCCTTTGTCTTTCAAAATCAGCATTAAAACTGTAAAGCTTTTCATTCAGCTCAACTAGTTGCTGTTTTTTTTCCTGTAGCAAAGCTTCGGTTTCTAACCTGGCTTTTCTCTCCTGCTCAAGCTGTTGTTTGAGAAGTTCTAATTCCTCCATAATTGCTGCCTGATATAATCTGATAAACTGTAATAATAAATACGCATTGTAAGCCATTCAGGGCATACAATACAATAGCCTAGGCTAAATATTTTAATGGATAGCAGTTTCTGGAAATAATATCTAGAGCAATACAGAAAACATCAGTTTGAATTTTGTTCAACTTACTCAAAAGCATTTCAATTCATTTTCAATAGCAACACTCAGATACAACATCCCATCAACTACATTTCATTGTTTCAGGAACGACACAGGCTTGTAATTTGGCTTGAAAACCACAATAAACATGCCCATTTGTAAATTAAAAAAAATATTTGTCTTTATGGCATCAAAAAAAAATTAAAAATCTTTTAACTTTCCAATCAGGAACCACAACAGACGCTAATTTTAATGTTTAAATACACAGCTTTTAAAAAACTTCTGACCTTTCTCAAAAAGTTTAAAAGCACCTTTTTTGTAAAAATATTTTTCGAAACCTACTTATAAATAACCAGTTACAAACCAAATATGACCTAAATATCCATCAGACACCTACTTTTATAACTTCAATATTCTGTAGTTATTTCATACATTTACAATACAAAAACCAAATATATTTATATTATCATGAAAAAAAAGCTACTTGCTTGGAGTTTTTTACTCTGCCTTTTGCTTTCTTTAAAAGTATCTGCACAGAATACCATAAAAGGGAAAGTAACTTCTGCCGATGACGGAGCCCCGATTCCGGGTGTAAACGTAACTGTAAAAGGAACCAGTATTGGTACTACCACCGATGGAAACGGTATGTATTCTATTGCTGCCAGAAGCGGCACCGAACTGGTTTTCAGCTTTGTGGGTATGGAAACCCAGACCGTACTGGTCATTAACCAATCTACTATTAATGTGGTTTTAAGTGCCGGTAGTTCTACACTTGGCGAAGTGGTAGTAACTGCTCTGGGGCAAACACAAGAGAAACGCGCCATTGGTTATTCAATACAATCGCTTAAAGCTGAAGAAATAAAGAACTCAGGGAATCAGAACCTTGTGGGTGCATTACAGGGTAAAATTGCCGGAGCCGTTATAACCGGTTCAGGAGGCGCGCCAGGTGCGGGTATCAATATTATTCTCAGAGGTGTTACATCCCTGAGTGGAAATGCCGACAACCAGCCACTCTTTGTTGTTGATGGTATCATTATCTCTAACTCAACCAGCACAGGTAACCCATTACCCAGTGCAGGTAGTAACTCACCGGGTGCAGGCGAACAATTTGCCAACACTAACCGGGCTGCCGACATTAACCCTGACGACGTTGAAAGTATATCTGTACTAAAAGGCCCTGCAGCTACGGCGCTTTATGGTTTGCGGGCTTCAAACGGGGCTATCATTATTACAACCAAAAGAGGCAAATCCGGTAAGCTGAACATCTCGGTTTCGTCTTCTGTAAGTGCCGATGTGCTGGGCAAATCACCCTCTATTCAAACTTCGTTCTTGCAAGGTCGTTTAGGCGAGTTTATTCCGCTTACTACTACAGGTAGAACCCCATACCAGTCGTTCGGGCCTGTTTTTGACCCTCAAAACACTACCGACAGGATTTACGACAACTTCCGCGGTTTTTACAGAACGGGTATGACCAACAATAATAATATTACCCTTACCAAAGGTGGAGAGAAAGGCAATGTTTATGTATCGCTGGGCCGTAGTTACCAGTCTGGTATAGTACCGAATACTGATTTCGGCCGTACTTCTGCTAAAGTGGCCGGTTTATATAATATCACCAAAGATTTTTCTGTTTCGGCCTCTTTCAATTATATTAATTCTGGTGGTAAACGCCCACCTGCCGGCGATAAATCAATCTTTAGTGCTTTGGCTTACTGGCCTAACACTTATGATGTAAACGATTACCTGAATACAGACGGAACGCAAAAAAATATTCTGCCGGGCTTTACCGACAACCCTCGATACCTGGTTGAAAGAAGCCCGCGTGTAGATAAGGTGAACCGCTACATTGCTGACGTAACCTTAAACTACAACATTACCGATTGGTTGTCTGCAAAATATCAGCTAACCTACGATACCTACCACGAAACCCGCAGCCGCCAGGTTGATAGTACTTTTGACGTCGGTATCCAGGTAAAAGGTTTTCTTGTGAACGAGTTTCTGAACTACCGCGAGCTCAACTCAAACTTTTACGTAACAGCTAAAAAAGATTTCGGAAATAACTGGAGCGGTTCATTGATGCTTGGCAACTCTTTAGTAAACAGCGAACGCCCGGACAGCTACTACATTCGCGGTGAAGGATGGAAGACGCCATTTACTAACCATATGAGCAGCTACCGTAACCAGCAAACACGGTTTTACTCGCCTGCGCATTACAGAATAGCCAGTTTCTTTGGCGATGCCAAACTGAGTTATAAGGACCTTTTATATTTGAATATTACAGGCAGAAACGACATTGTTTCAACGCTGCCTCAGGCCAATAACTCTTTCTTCTATCCGTCGTTTAACCTTGGGTATATATTTACCGAGCATCTGCCGGCCAATAATGTTTTGTCTTATGGTAAGTTACGTGCCTCGTGGGCACAGGTAGGTAAAGGTACCGACCCTTACGTATCTGGCAGTTATTATGAAATAACCGATAATTTTCCGTTTGGTAACACCGTGCCGGGTTACTTCAGAAGAACTACTACTGCCGACCCTAACCTGAAACCGGAGCGTACCACCTCAATAGAAGTTGGTACCGAACTACGCTTCTTCAAAAACCGGTTCATGCTCGACGCCACCTACTTTACTATGGATAGCCGCGACCAGATAGTGCGCGCCCCTGTGTCTAACGTGTCGGGTTATTCATTCTATTATACCAACATTGGTCTGATACGCAACAAAGGTGTAGAGTTGCTGGCTACTGCAAAAATTATCCAGAGCAAGGATTTTTCATGGGATGCCTCACTGAACTGGTCGAAGATGTCGGGTAAAGTAATTGAAATGCCAGCTGAATTAAAAGAAATAGCTTATTATGACAACGTAGTTGGAAGTTTAAGAATAAGAGAAGGCAGTAAAATTGGCGATTTGTGGGGGTACGATTATCAGAGAGCGCCAGACGGCCAGTTGCTGATAAATGCATCTACGGGTTTTCCGGTAACAAGCACCACCCTGACCCAATATGGAAATGCATTGCCCGACTGGATTGGTGGTTTGACCAATACCTTTAATTATAAAGGTTTAAGTCTGTCTGCATTATTGGAATGGCGCCACGGTGGCGATGCCATAGATCTGGGCGAAAGAAACGCCCTTCGCAGTGGGTCAATCAAACTTACCGAAAGACGCTACGAAAAAGTGGTTTTCAACGGTGTGGTTGAGCAAAAAGGTTCTGATGGTAAATCTACCTACACCCCTAACACAAAAGAGGTATATTTAGATGACTTACTGTACAATCCATCAACTTCTACGCGATTTAATGCCTGGTCGAAACTGAATATTCAGGATGCGTCGTGGATTCGCCTTCGTACAGTTAGCCTAAACTACGCACTGCCGCAAAGCCTGATTGGCAAAACCGTATTTAAAAACGGTGTCAGATTCAGCTTTACAGGTACCAACCTGTTCCTGAACACGCCTTTCCGCGGATATGACCCGGAAGCGCTTTCTTTTGGTTCGGGTACCAATATTATTGGCTTTGTGGGTCGAAACAACCCGGCAACCAAAAGCTTTATGTTTGGTGTGTCGGCTAATTTCTAACATTGTACAGATTTGAAAAACATTATTACCATTATTGCAATGAAAAAAGCACATTATATATATTCCCTTTTAGCGGCTGGGTTTATGACTATCCTCTCGGGTTGTCAGAGCTTCCTCGATGTGAATGTCGACCCAACCCTGAAATCAGATGCAACCGTACAGGAGCTCCTGTCTACCGCACAATTATACACCAGCGAGGCCAGTTACCAACAGGCTTACGTGGCCGCGCAATATGCACAACAACTGGGCAGCAACCTGGGTACTAATGGTACCGATGCCTACTACGAGGCAGAAAATGCCTCAGGGTGGTCAAACCTTTATTTGTATGTTATACCTCAACTGAATCTGATAATCAAAAAAGGTCAGGAGCAAAACAGCCCTGCCTATGTGGGTATAGCTAAAACTATGTTAGCCTATAATCTGGGTTTAGCTACCAGCAACTGGGAAAACATACCATACACACAGGCAGACCAGAAAAATTTCAGCCCGGCCTACGATACCCAGCAGAGTTTATATGCCACTATTCAAAAATTACTTGATGAAGCCATTGCAGAGCTGGTTAAAGATGCGGGCACCAAACCAGGCAGTGATGACATGATTTATAAAGGAGACATGGGAAAATGGAGCCGCCTGGCTTATTCATTAAAAGCCCGCTATGCCATGCATCAGTCGGCTATTAATCCGCAAACTGCCTCACAGACCGCTTTGGCTGCCTTGCAGAACGCCATGACCAGCAATGCCGATGATTTTCAGTTGCAATACAACTCTAAAAACCTAAGCCCCTGGTATAGCCGTGTGGCTTTGGCCAACAGCACCGGTAACTTATCTGTTACTTACGGCAGCACTTTTGTTAACCTCATGAACGGCGCTGTACAGGGTATTGTTGACCCCCGCCTGCCAATAGTTGTTACCCGCAAAAACGGACAAACCGCTTATTCTGGCGTTGTGCCGGGTTCAGGTGCCGGCTCAACCGTTGACTTTAACATTACTGCCTGGCACTCTAACATCAATTCGCCAATTGTAATGATGACTTACGCCGAAGTAAAAGCCATTGAGGCCGAAGCAAGGTTTTTGGCCAATGGCGGCAGCATTAGCTCAACCGGCACAACCACCGACGCCTATAATGCTTACCTGGCCATTGCCCGCGCCAATATGCAGAAACTGGGCGTAAGCAGCGCCAATATAGATACTTACCTGAGTGCCCCTGTGGTAAATGTAGGCGCTGCCAACCTGACTTTAACACACATTATACGTGAGAAATACAAGGCGATGTTTTTGATTGGTGATATCTGGACAGACGTAAGAAAATACAATTATCTTGATTTCCCGATGCCACTTAACCTTAATCCGGATTTGAACGGACAACGCATTCAACGCATGAAGTACCCTTCATCAGAGCTGACAAGAAATGCGAAAAACGCAGAGGCTAATCTGAAACAACCGGGTGTAAAAATGTGGTTATTCAACAAGTAAGGTATCTAAATTTAAAATTGAAAGAGATATGAAAAACATAAAAGTATTAGTTTTCACGATGCTGGCAGCCACGGCAGTTTTTATGACCGGTTGTTATGAAGAGCCAGACTTAATAGGTGACATAACCACCAGCAAGGGTAAAGTAGCGCAGATTTCTGTTGTGTGGCTGGGTACTACCCGCACAACAACTGCCAATACGTCGGTAGTTGCCAACCAGACAACTACACCGGGTGCCAATACAAATTTCAATATTGAGTACACCACGCAGGTTCCGGTTAAGGAGTTCAGGGTATATTGGGCTGCTACAGCAACAGGTACACAAACTTTGCTTACTACTATTCCTGCCGGTTCGCAAAAGTATGACGCCACACTTCGCAGCTATGTGCTGGCTGTACCTATTACGGCGCAGACTACTGCAAAAACGTCAAGGGTTTTCTTTGCCGAAATAGTAACCGATAACGGTCTGCTTTCTGCACAGAAATCGGCTACTCTGACAACCAATTAAACCACAGTTGATTGTAAATCATACTAGCGATAAAATCCCATTGGCTTAAAAACCAGTGGGATTTTCGTTTAATCAAGATAACCTTACCCATGTGCTGATTTCGACGACAAATCTTAGATATTTACAATTCCACTAACACCTAAGTACAATTTTGGCAACGTTCCCGATAACGTTTGCATAAAAATATCGCCTGACTGGAAATATTTTCTTTAAAAATAATAGGTACTTTTACCTTCGCATAAAAGTATGATATATTTACGTTTATCTGTTAAACTCAAACCGTGACCTCTCTCGTGAATGCAGCCTTTGAAAAAACGCTGGTAGAAGACAACGACCTACCCTGGGAAATTGTTGATGCCAAAATCAGACGCAAAATCATGTCTTATTCAAAAGACCTTATGCTCGTAAAGGTAGCTTTTGAAAAAGGAGGCGTTGGCGCAACGCACAAGCACCCACACCTGCAAATGAGCTACATTGCCGGTGGTGTTTTTGAAATAACCATTAATGGCGAAAGTAAAATCCTAAAAGAAGGCGATGTCTACTTCGTTCCATCAGAGGTTTTGCATGGCGCCATTTGTCTGGAAGACGGTATACTGGTTGATGTATTTAACCCAATGCGTGAAGATTTTATTCATACTTAATCGCTAAATCATGAAATCGTCATTTCTTGTTTTAAGTTTTATTCTGGCAGGTAATGTGGCTTTAGCCCAGTACAACCCCGAAAAGCCCGACCTCAGGCAAGGCCGTTTTTATACTGAAGAACAGGCAGCAAAAGTACACCAAGACCTTGCCCAAAACTACAGCGACAAAAAAAGCTGGGAAAAACGCGCTGCGCTTATCAGGCAAGGCATTCTTGAGGGTTCAGAGTTCAATCTGCTCAAGGTTCCCAAAGCATCTAATATTACTATACACAGCAAAAAAGAGTTTAACGGCTACAGTGTAGAAAACGTATCTTTCCAGAGCCTTAACGGTATCTATGTTACCGGCAACCTGTACCGGCCAATGCAGACAGGCAAAAAAATGGCAGGCGTCCTTTGTCCGCATGGCCATGGGCAAGACCCACGCCTGAAAGAATATACCCAGCAGCGTTGCGCCACATTGGCGCGTATGGGGGCAGTGGTTTTTGCTTATGACATGATAGGCATGGGCGATATGAAACAGTGCGACCATAAAATACCAAAGGCCGTAAAACTGCAATTGGCAAACAGCACCGCCGCCCTCAATTTTTTATTGAGCCAGCCAAACATTGATAAAGAACGCATAGGTATGACGGGTGAGTCTGGCGGTGGCACCCAGACTTTTTTACTGGCAGCCATTGATAAACGCATTAAGGTATCTGTTCCGGTAGTGATGGTATCTGCGTATTTTTTTGGTGGCTGTATCTGCGAAAGCGGCATGCCCATTCACAAACGCCCCACGCATGAAACAACCAATGTTGAAATAGCTGCACTGGCTGCGCCAAGACCTATGCTGTTGGTATCAGACGGTGGCGACTGGACCAAAAACACCCCAAATTTAGAATACCCCTACATTAAGCGCATTTATTCTTTTTATGGGGCTGAAGACAAACTGGAGAACGTACATCTGCCCGATGAAAAGCATGATTACGGCATTTCTAAAAGATTGGCCGCTTATGAATTTCTGGCCAGACATCTGAAACTGGATATCAACAAGGTAAAAGTTAACGGAAAAATAGATGAAAGCATCAATGCTGTGCTTTCACCAGCCCAATTGCAGGTGTTTGATGCCAGCCATCCACTACCTGCTGATGCGCTGAAAGGAGACGAAGCCGTAATTAAACTATTAAACTAAACCCTATGAAAAAGGCCATTATTTCTACGCTGGCTTTTTACTGTATGGCTTGTAACACGGCACATGAGGGAAACCATACACAAACCACTATGAAACAGGAAGACACATTTGGATTCGACTACGAATTTTTAAAGAAACACAAAGAAGTAGTATTACTGGAGCAAGACAGCATGAAAGTTGCCATTGTAGGCGATTATCAGGCAAGAGTAATGACCAGCACTGCCCAAGGAAACGGTGGTTTCAGCTATGGTTGGATCAACCACGAAGCCATTGCGTCGGGCAAATACACACCGCACATGAATGCCTTTGGCGGAGAAGAACGCTTCTGGTTTGGCCCTGAAGGCGGGCAGTATTCCGTTTTCTTTAAGAAAGGCAGCACATTTGACTTTGAAAATTGGCAAACCCCGGCAGAAATAGACACGGTTTCTTATGATTTGGTTGAGAAACAAGCCAACAGAGCAGTTTTCACAAAGGATATGACGTTAGAAAACTACTCAGGTACGCAATTCAGGGTAAAGCTGAATCGTGAAATCAGTTTACTGAACCAATCTGATGCCGGGAAATTATTAGGTTTTGCGCTTAAAGACATTGCCTGGGTGGGGTATCAAACCACCAATGCCCTGACCAATACCGGAGCTGAAGACTGGGATAAATCGAAAGGGGTACTTTCTATCTGGCTTCTGGGTATGATGAAAGCCTCACCACAAAACACCATCATTATCCCTTACCAATCAGGCAAAGCAGAATTGATTAACGATAGCTACTTTGGTAAAATTCCTGCCGGAAGACTGGTAAAAAAAGAAGACATTCTGTTCTTCAAGGCTGACGCGCAGGCCCGTGGTAAAATAGGTATACCTCCGCAGGCATTAAAACCGGTTGCCGGAAGCTACGATGCCGAAAACAAAATACTGACCATTGTGCAGTTTGATTACAAAGGCGAAACCGACTACGTGAACTCGATGTGGGAGATTCAGAAAAACCCATACAACGGCGATGCCATTAACGCTTATAATGACGGTAAAAATGATACGGGTAGTCAGATGGGGCAATTTTATGAATTAGAGACCTCGTCGCCTGCCATTGCGCTTAAACGCAATGAAACATTAACCCATGTACAGCGTACTTTTCATTTTGAAGGGGCCGAGAACGCCCTGGATGCTATCAGCAAGAAGCTGTTAGGCATACATTTATCTGAAGTACCAAAACTTTGAATCTATAATTATCCACTCATGAAAAAAACCAAATTATTACTTCTGCTTTTTACTATCTCGCTTGCCGGTTACGCACAACCAGATAAAACGCTCTGGTATAAAAAGCCGGCGCAATACTTTGAAGAAAGCCTGGTACTGGGTAATGGCAAATTAGGCGCTACTGTTTTCGGTGGCGTTCAATCAGACAAAATCTATCTGAACGATGCCACATTGTGGTCTGGTGAGCCTGTAAATCCTAACATGAATCCGGAGGCTTACAAGCATATTCCGGCTATAAGAGAGGCTCTCCAAAAAGAAGACTATAAACTAGCCGACCAGTTGTATCGCAAAATTCAGGGAAAATACTCCGAGTCATTTGCGCCGCTGGGCACGCTGTATATCAACTTTGCCAATGAAGATAAAGCGCAGAACTACTATCGCGAACTGAATATAGGCGAGGCGGTTTCAAAAACTACTTACGAAATTGATGGGGTCAAATACACCCGTGAATACTTTGTGTCGCACCCCGACCAGATTATGATTATTAAGCTGACCAGCAGCAAGGCAGGGGCATTGAGTTTTGATGTAAAGTTTAACAGCCTGCTTAAAAACAAAGTTACGGCCAATGGTAATCTGTTATCAGTTAATGGCTACGCCCCGGTAAAGGCCTTGCCTAACTATGTCAATTCGCCGAATGCAGTTGTATTTGATGAATCAAAAGGCACCAGATTTACAACCCTTGCTAAAATCAAAAATACAGGTGGCAGTGTATTGGCCACCGACAGCACTATCGGCATTAAGAATGGAACAGAGGCCTTGATATTTGTATCAATAGCCACCAGTTTTAATGGGTTCGACAAAAACCCTGCAACCGAGGGTCTTGATAACAAAGCCATTGCGGCAGCTAATCTGAACAAAGCATTTGCCAAACCCTTTTTACAGCTAAAGCAGGCGCATATTAAAGATTACCAAACATTTTTTAATAGAGTAAGCCTGAACATCGGCGCTAGTCAGGCTCCGGTTTTACCAACTGACGAAAGGCTCAGACGTTACGCCGAAGGTAAAGAAGATAAAGTGCTGGAAGTACTGTATTTTCAATATGGCCGATACCTGCTTATCAGCAGCTCGCGTACCAATGGTGTTCCTGCCAACCTGCAAGGTATCTGGAACCCCTATATGAGACCACCCTGGAGCAGTAACTATACGACCAATATCAATGCCGAAGAAAACTACTGGCTGGCAGAAAACACCAACCTTTCAGAAATGCACAAGCCCTTACTCGGGTTTATCAGAAACGCCTCAGAAACCGGAAAAATTACGGCCAGAACTTTTTATGGCGTGAATGGCTGGACAGTAGCCCACAACTCCGATATCTGGGCTATGAGTAACCCCGTAGGTGATTTTGGTAATGGCGACCCCGTATGGGCTAACTGGACCATGGGTGGTACCTGGCTGAGTACCCACCTTTGGGAACACTACATTTTTACGAAAGACATCAGTTTCCTGAAAAACGAGGCCTACGGCATTATGCGTGGCGCAGCGCAGTTTTGTCAGGAATGGCTGGTGCCGGATAAAAACGGGAATCTGGTTACCTCACCGTCTACATCGCCCGAAAACAAATATATTACATCAACTGGTTATCATGGCGCTACCCTTTATGGCGCCACAGCCGACCTGGCCATGATTCGCGAGTGCTTTGAGCAAACCATCAAGGCATCAAAAATATTGAACACCGATGTTGAGTTCAGAACCAGGCTGGAACAGGCACTGGCCAAACTATACCCGTATCAGATAGGCAAAAAAGGTAATTTGCAGGAGTGGTATTATGACTGGGAAGACGAAGACCCTAAACACCGCCATCAATCGCATCTTTTTGGCTTGTTCCCGGGTAATCATATCACACCTGAAAAAACACCTTCTCTGGCTGAAGCCTGTCGTAAAACGCTGGAAATAAAAGGCGATGAAACAACGGGTTGGTCAAAAGGCTGGAGAATAAACCTTTGGGCAAGGCTATGGGACGGAAACCACGCCTACAAAATGTATCGTGAGTTATTGCATTATGTGGAACCCGACGGTGTAAAGACCAAATATGCACGTGGTGGCGGTACTTACCCTAACCTGTTTGACGCCCACCCGCCATTCCAGATTGATGGCAACTTTGGCGGGGCAGCGGCCGTTGCAGAAATGCTGGTGCAGTCTGATGAAAACCTGATTCGCTTGCTACCTGCCCTGCCAGACGATTGGAGCAATGGTTCTGTTAAGGGTTTATGCGCCAGAGGCGGTTTTGAAATAACCATGACCTGGGCAAATAAAACCGTAAAGTCTATCACGGTTTATTCTAAAAAAGGCGGGCAAACCACTCTGGTAAGTGGTAGCAAATCTAAAAAAATCAACCTGAAAGCAGGACAAAAACTGAATGTGGTGTTGTAATATTTATCCTTATTAAATATTTCATTATGATTGCTAAAAAACTGATTGTTATTTTTCTGTTCGGCTGCATTGGCAGTTTCGCACAAAAACCCTATTCGGTTCAAATGGCTGAGTCGTTCATGACCTGGCACAAAGACTCAATTACCGTAAAACCTAATAAACCGGCCGCATGGGATTACGAGCAGGGACTTGTACTAAAGGCATTGGAAAAGGTCTGGTACAGAACAGGAGACGGAAAATATTTTGAGTACATCAGAAAAGATATTGACCGCTACGTGCAGAAAGACGGCAGCATCAGAACTTACGCTTATAATGATTTTAATCTGGACAATATTCCTACCGGAAGAGCGCTGTTGATGCTGGCGCAACAAACACAGCCTGATAAAGAGAAATACATCAAAGCCGCCCATTTACTTTGGATGCAGATAGAGAACCAGCCCAAAACCAAAGAGGGTGGCTACTGGCACAAGCAAAGGTACCCCTACCAGATGTGGCTTGACGGCCTTTTTATGTGCGAGCCTTTTGCGGCCGAATACAGCAGGCTATTCAACAAGCCTGAGCATTTTGATGACATTGCCAGACAGTTTGCCCTGATTGAAAAATATGCAGTAGATGAACAGACCGGCCTGGTGTATCATGGCTACGACGAAAGCCGTGAGCAGAAATGGGCAGATAAAAAAACAGGGCTTTCGCCGCATTTCTGGAGCCGTGCCATTGGCTGGTATGCAATGGCATTGGTTGATGTTCTGGATTACTTCCCGGAAAATCACCCTGAAAAAGCGAATCTTATCAAATACCTGCAACGCCTGGCGCCTGCCCTGGTAAAATATCAAAATGCTCAGTCCGGTGTCTGGTATCAGATGACCACTCAGGGCAATCGTAAAGGTAATTACTTTGAAGCATCTGCATCTTGTATGTTTGTGTATGCTTTGGCAAAAGGGGTTCGTCAGGGGTATCTGGATGCCCGGTATCTGTCAGCCGCCAGAAAAGGCTACGCCGGTATACTGAAAGAATTTGTTGAGAAAGAAAAAGACGGGACAATCAGTCTGAACAAAACCGTAAGTGTAGGTGGCCTGGGTGGCAACCCGTATCGTGATGGTTCGTACGAATACTATCTGAGCGAACCTATCCGCAAGAACGATTTGAAAGGCGTCGGCCCGTTTATCTTTGCCAGCGTTGAAATGGAAATTGCCAACGAAAACACTTTGGGCAAAGGCAAAGTAGTGGCTGTAGACGGGCATTTCAATAATGAATTCAGAAAAGACCTGAATGGTAATCAGGAGAATTTTCATTACACCTGGGACGACCGCATGCACTCTGGCTTCTGGCTCTGGGGTAATATCTTTAACGAATTAGGAGCCAGAACAACCACAATTAAACAAGCGCCTACGGCTGCAAACCTGAAAGACGTAAGTGTTTACATTATAGTTGACCCAGACACAAAAAAGGAAACAGCAAAGCCTGCTTTTATTCAGGCAGATGATATTAAACAGATAAGTAACTGGGTTAAAAATGGCGGTGTTTTGGTAATGATGGCTAATGATACATCTAATTGCGAGCATAAAAACTTCAACCTCCTGGCCAAAGAATTTGGCATTCAGTTTTTAACCAAAAACATCAACATGGTGCAAGGGACGCAATGGGAACAAGGCCGTTTAGACATACCAGCGGGGAATCCGGTTTTTAAAAGCACTCAGGCGGTTTATATTAAAGAATTATCGCCATTGGCTTTGAGTACCCCTGCCAGATCTGTACTGACAGATAAAGGTGAAGTAATCATTGCAACAGCCAAAGTAGGTAAAGGAACCGTTTTTGCAGTGGGCGACCCCTGGCTGTACAACGAATACACTGATGGCCGCCGGATACCGCTTGTTTATCAGAATTTTAACGCTGCCAAAGATTTAGCCATATGGTTGTTGCAGCAAACAATAAAAAAGCAATAATGATTCGTATATTCTATTACACCCCCCCTATCGGGTATATAAAACTAATTCAGACCGATGTTTGAATAGAGGCCTACTTTAGTTGGTAAGTTAACTAATATCGAACAATATTGACACACGGGCATTAGTCACTTGTCAAAATAGTATTAAAAAAAGAAAAATTAGGGCAGAATAAATTAGTTAAAACTAAATAGTTTTGCTGCATCATAATTGAAAAACTTATAGCGACACAACCTCCAGGCTGAGTATCCTTGTGTCAATTTCTAAATCTTAAGACTTTGAGAAGCATGAAACCGTTTTTAGACGAAGATTTTTTGTTGCAAACCAAAACCGCCCGCACGCTTTACCACGAGTTTGCGAAAAATATGCCCATCATTGATTACCACAATCACTTACCACCAGACCAGATTGTGGCCGATAAAGTGTTTAACAACATAACCGAAATATGGCTTTATGGCGACCACTATAAGTGGCGCGCCATGCGCACCAATGGTATTAATGAAAAATATTGTACCGGGGATGCGTCTGACTACGAAAAGTTTGAAAAATGGGCAGAAACCGTGCCTTATACCATGCGTAATCCGCTGTATCACTGGACACACCTTGAGCTTCAGCGGTACTTTGGTATTCAGGATGTATTAAATCCTCAGACAGCAAAGAAGATTTATGATATTGCTTCTGAGAAAATCAGTTCGCCAGAGTTTTCGGTGAGAAATCTGCTACGTAAAATGAATGTAAAAGTGGTTTGTACAACCGACGACCCACTTGATACATTAGAATACCATAAGCAATTAAGAGATGCCGGTGATTTTGAAGTTAAAATGCTTCCGGCCTTCAGACCGGATAAATTTATTTTGATTGATAACCCGAATTTCGCGACCTATATTCAGAAACTGGGTGCTATTGTCAATTTTGACATACTGTCATTTGAAGATTTACTAAAGGCGCTTCGCCAGCGTGCCGATTTCTTTGCGTTGCAGGGCGGGCAAATTTCAGACCACGGCCTGGAACAAATTTATGCCGCCGACTTCACCCCTGAAACCGCAGACAGCGCCTTTAAAAATGCCATAGCAGGCAAAACACTTTCAGAAACCGAAGCAGTTGTATTCAAATCGGCTATTCTGCACGAATTAGGTAAAATGTATGCCGAATTGGGCTGGACACAGCAGTTCCACCTGGGCGCTTTGCGTAACAACAACAAACGTGCTATGCGTGTACTGGGCCCAGATACTGGTTGGGATTCTATCGGAGACTGGTCGCAGGCGGCAGCTTTGTCTAAGTTTTTGGGCAAGCTGGATGAATACGATCAACTGGCCAAAACCATAATCTATAACCTCAACCCTGCTGATAATGAACTGATAGCCACAATGGTGGGCAATTTTAATGATGGCTCAATGGCAGGTAAAGTGCAGTTTGGTTCAGGCTGGTGGTTTCTAGACCAGAAAGACGGCATGGAAAAACAAATCAATGCACTGTCGAATATGGGCTTATTGAGCCGCTTTGTAGGTATGCTGACAGACTCACGCAGTTTCCTTTCATTCCCCCGCCATGAGTATTTCCGTCGTATTCTATGCAATATTTATGGCAATGATATCGAAAACGGCGAATTACCAAACGACATAGCCTGGGTTGGTGAAACTGTGCAAAACATTTGCTACAATAACGCCAAAAACTATTTTGGCTGGTAAAAAGAGCCCGCATGAAACGCTTTGTTATTCTTTTACTACTGATAATCTCTCAGGTATCGGCGCAGGTATCTACCACCAAGCCCTGGGCTTACTGGTGGTGGATGGGCAGCGCCGTTACCAAAGACGGCATCAGTCAGAATCTGAAAGAATATGCCCGGGCGGGTTTCGGCGGTATGCACATCATACCCATTTATGGCGTAAAGGGCGAAGAAAACAAATTTCTGCCGTTTTTATCAGAAGAATGGCTGGAAATGCTTGATTTCACGCTAAAGGAAGCTAAAAAAAATAATCTGGGTATTGACCTTACACTTGGTACAGGCTGGCCGTTTGGTGGCAAAAGCGTTTCTACGGCAGATGCCGCTCAGGCGTTCAGGGTAACAGAGCACAACGGCCAATATATGCTTACCTTTGCTCCTACTAATCAGAAAGTAAAGCGAGCTGCCCCGGGTGGAGAAGGGCTGGTACTTGACCCATTCAATAAAGCAGCCTTAGAGCGTTATCTGCAAACATTTCAGGATGCTTTCAGACAAAAGAAGTATCCTGTCCGTGCGTTTTATAACGATTCTTACGAGGTTTACGGCGCTAACTGGACTGCCAATTTCTTTCAGCGATTCAAGGAGTTGAGAGGCTATGATTTGCAACAACACCTGGACGTATTGGCTAAAGAAAAAGCAGAGAGCCCACGCGAAAAACTGATATGGGGCGACTACAACGAAACCCTTTCGGATATTCTGCGTGACGATTTCACCAAAACCTGGACAAGCTGGTCGAAAAAACAAGGGAAACTAACCCGTAATGAAGCCCATGGCTCGCCCGCCAATATTCTTGACCTCTATGCCCTTGCTGATATTCCTGAATCAGAATTCTTCGGCAGTAAACCTTATGATATTCCACTTTCAAGAATAGACCCCGACTACGAAGAAAAACGTTTTGGTGTACCAGATGCACTGGTGCTGAAACTGGCATCTTCTGTGGCGCATGTAACGGGCAAAAAACTGGTGAGTTCAGAGACCGCAACATGGCTGGGTAACCATTTCAAGGTATCTTTATCGCAAGTAAAACCCATCATAGATGAGTCGTTCATTGGTGGGGTTAATCACATATTTTATCATGGTGTACCTTACTCACCACCCAACGCGCCCTTCCCGGGCTGGTTATTTTATGCTTCTACCAATTTCAATCAGCAAAGTCATTTCTGGGATTACCTCCCCGAGTTGAATAATTACATTGCCCGCTGCCAGGAAAAATTGCAAAACAGCAAGCCCGACAATGATATTCTGATGTACTTTCCGATTTATGACCTGTGGCAGTCGGTAGGTAACAAAGCCAAAACCCATGCCATTGATGTACACGCCATTATGAAAGACGGTATGCTTAAATCTGCTTTTGGCGATGCCTGCAAAACACTTATGGCTAATGGTTACAGCTTTGATTTCATCTCTGATTTACAACTGAAAAGCTCTCAGATAAACAACAAGCAATTAGTTACGCAAGGCAAGCACGCTTATAAAGCTATTGTTGTGCCACCGGTGCAGTATATACCTGTGGCAACGCTGGCCTATCTTGAAAAATGCAAAAAGGCGGGCATACCAGTGTTTTTCATTGACCATTTGCCAACCACGGCTACAGGTTTTAAAAATTGGGATAAGCACCAGAAGCTATTTGAGCAACTGTTACCTTCATTCAGCCATTCAGTTAGTTTAGATATTGTTTCAAGCCTGCAAACGGCTAAAATCAGAAAAGAAAATCTTTCAGAAGCAGGGCTATCATTTATCCGCAAGAAAAACGCCTACGGAACCTTGTACTTTGTAAGTAATCTGGGCAATCAATTCAGGCAAGGAATGATTCAGTTAGCCGCTTCCGGCAGGGCTGTAAGAATCTACGATGCGCTACATCAGAAAAGCGGGCTGGTTAGTTTTAAAAGAATTGCTTCTGATCTTTTAGAAATACCAATTACGCTTTATGGCGGCCAAAGTATATTCATTGAGGTATTGAACCACAAACCTGCCAATGAAAAAGCCTTTGAGATGAAAAAGCCAGGAAAAACGATACTCTTAAAAGGCAGGTGGAAAGTAGATTTTATAAAAGGGCAGCCGTTTATTCCTAATTCATTTCAGACAGACACTTTGCAGTCGTGGGTAAATCTGAGCGACTCAACCGCTCAGTACTTCAGCGGAACCGCACGTTACCAGTTAACTTTCAGCCTCGACAAATCAGAAATTAAAAACAGCTGGCTCGATTTAGGCGACGTACGCGAAATGGCCTCCGTAAAACTCAATGGTAAAGACCTGGGCAAATACTGGTCATTACCATTCAGGATTCCGGTTGCGGCCGATAATCTGAGTACAACCAATAAACTGGAAATAGAAGTTACCAATTTATCAGCCAACCGGATTAGGTATTTAGATAAAACAGGAGTAAATTGGAAGAAATTTTATGATACCAATATGGTAGACATTAAATATCAACCCTTTAACGCTGCCGAATGGAAGCCTGTTGCCTCAGGATTACTTGGCCCCATAAGGCTTATTTCTGAACAATAAATCCATCACAGAAAGAGAGTACCTCTTTCGTTAACCTAAAAAAATTCAACCCTTTATCTATGGAAAAAATCGGAAAGTATCGTTGGACTATCTGTAGTCTTCTTTTTCTTGCCACGACAATTAATTATCTCGACCGGAACGTTATCAGCTACCTGAAGCCCTATCTGGCAGATGCTTTTAACTGGACGCCCGAACAAGAAGTAATTGACTATTCTAATATTGAAATCGCTTTCAAATTAGCCTATGCTTTCGGGATGTTCTTTGCCGGAGGCTTCATTGATAAATTCGGCACAAAAATCGGCTATGCCATTGCCACAGGTTTATGGAGCGTGGCAGCGGTAGCGCATGCTTTTTGTACCGGCACAATGGGCTTTATTATCGCCCGTGTTTTTCTTGGCGTTACAGAGGCTGGCAACTTCCCGGCTGCTATTAAATCGGTTGCTGAGTGGTTTCCTCAAAAAGAAAGAGCTTTGGCCACAGGTTTTTTTAACTCAGGCACTAACATCGGGGCTATTATTGTGCCGCTTTCGGTACCTTTAATTGCCCAAAACTGGGGCTGGCAATGGGCGTTTATTCTTACGGGCCTTATAGGCTTCATCTGGCTTATTTTATGGTTTATCTACTACGAGGTACCCCAAAGACAGAAGCGTTTATCAGCAGCGGAATTTGAATATATCAATTCAGATAAATCAGAA
This sequence comes from Emticicia sp. 21SJ11W-3, assembly GCF_024138715.1. GTDB lineage: Bacteria > Bacteroidota > Bacteroidia > Cytophagales > Spirosomataceae > Emticicia > Emticicia fluvialis. The sequence goes on along the minus strand of NZ_CP092074.1, from coordinate 1,612,981 downwards.
CCTGTGTCTGAAGAACGAGTACCCTGGTCTACTCTGCTAAAATTTCCACAAACCTGGGCTTTTGCCATTGGCAAGTTTCTCACTGACCCCGTGTGGTGGTTTTATCTTTTCTGGCTACCTGATTTCCTGATGAAACAATATAACCTTACATCAACTGAAATCGTCTGGCCGTCAGCATTGGTTTATGTCATTGGCAGTATTGGCAGTATCTTTGGCGGTTGGTTACCTATGAACCTTATAAACAGAAACTGGCCTGCCTTTAAGGCACGTAAAACCAGTATGTTAATATATGCCTTTGCAGTATTGCCAGTGCTATTTGCCCAGTATTTAGGTGCCATTAATATGTGGCTGGCGGTATTGGTCATTGGTATTGCGGCATCTGCACACCAGGCCTGGAGCGCCAATATCTTTACAACCGTTTCAGATATGTTCCCTAAAAAAGCTACCGGCTCGGTTACCGGCATTGGCGGTATGTTTGGTGGCTTGGGAGGTATATTACTTACATGGTTGGTACAGAAAAACATGTTTGTGTACTACACTAAAATAGGACAGATACAAACCGGATATTTTATAATGTTTTGTATTTGCGGCGCAGCCTATCTGTTGGCGTGGTTAATTATGCATGTACTGGTACCCAAAATGAAAAAGGTAGAACTATAAACATTCAACCGATATACACTTTACCATGAAAAAATTAATTGCATTTAGCATTTTTCTGATTATCAGCCATTTATCTATCGGGCAAGACGTTAAATCAATTATCGAAGACCTTGAGAAAAAGCGCTTTGCCGCACAGGTTTCAAAAGATGCAGGTTTTCTCAACAAAGTTTTTGCCGATGATTTGATCTACGTGCATTCGAACGGCAAGATGGATAACAAAGAAGCCTATATTGCCTCGGTTCTTAATGGTGGTAGCGTTTACTCTAAAATAGATATTGAGAACATCTCTATCAGAGTATATAACAATAATCAGACAGCCGTGGTCAATGGCAAAATACTGGTTACCCAGCCACCTGTTGATGGCAAACCTACCCTGCTGCCGCTGCAATACCTTGTTGTATATGTAAAAGACAAGAAAAACGGCTGGCAGTTAAACTCATGGCAGTCTTTGAAACGACCTAACTGATTTTTTATATCATATTCTGAAAGAATGGTTTAACCGTTGTGCCATACACAATGGCTGAACCATTCTTCTCTGTTTAGTCCATTTGTAAGCTCTACCCAATGAAAAAAAGACTGCTACTGTCGGGATACTTTTTGCTAACTGTACTGACGGCTATCCATGCGCAGCAACCACAGACACTTACACCAGCCAAAACACCTGAAGAAGTTGGTTTCTCAACCGAAAAACTAAAAAAACTTGATACCCATTTTCAGGAACTTGTCGATAAGGGCATCACACCAAATGCAGTTATGCTGGTTGCCAGAAAAGGCAAAATAGTGCATGAGAAAGCTTTTGGCTTTAGCAACCTGGAAACGAAGACGCCACTTAAGAAAGACGATATTTTCAGAATTGCCTCGCAATCAAAACTGATCACTACCATCGGGCTGATGATGTTGTTTGAAGAAGGCAGATTCTTTCTGGATGAACCCGTCTCAAAATACATACCCTCGTTTAAGAATGCGAGTGTTCTTGTAAGTTATGACGAAAAAGACCGTAGCAAGTACATTACCCGCCCGGCCAAATCAGCTATTACTATCAGGCATTTGCTGAGCCATTCGGCAGGAATCCCCTATGAGCATCCATTGCAGGAGTTACCCGAATTCAAGGTTCCTTTTTTTTGCTCAGTAGACAAAGATGTACTGAAAGATGTAGTTGACAGAATAGCGGCGCGTCCTTTGCTTTCAGACCCGGGCACTCAATTTACCTACGGGCTGAACACCGATGTTGTCGGCAGGTTAATAGAGGTGCTATCAGGTATGCCATTTGACCAATACCTGCATAAAAAAGTACTAGGCCCCTTAGGCATGATGGATACTTACTTTTATCTGCCTGAAGAAAAAGCCAGCCGATTAGTTGAGCTTTACTCTAAGCCAGACACTGAAGCAAAACTTAGTTTGCATACGAACGAAACCTACAGAAATTTTGCCGTGAGTGGCCAAAGAACATACTTTTCAGGCGGCGCAGGTTTGGTAAGTACAATCCAGGACTACGCAAAGATTTGCCAGTTTATTCTTAACAAAGGTGAGTTTAACGGTAAAAGGCTGCTCAGCAGAAGCACAGTTGAACTAATGGGCAGGAACCAGATAGGTGAAAGCTTTGTGTGGGACAGGCAGGACAAATTCGGTTTAGGATTACAGATTATCACGCCGGAGTCTCATTACGGCGATAACGCAACACCCGGCGCACTTACCTGGGGAGGTATGTACTGTTCAGAATATACGATTGACCCAAAAGAAGATCTGATTCTACTGGTATTTACTAACGTTCATCCCTACGCGCATTATTCAGCGTTTGTACGTAATTTCAGAATTCTGGTTTATCAGGCACTTTTATAATTTTACCGGGCAAAGTACTGAGAAACGATTTTGCAAATCGTTTTTCAAAGTCCGATTTTCTGACGAACTTTGCCCGACAAGACAATATTATTTTTACAACAAAAAATGGCACATCCGTTAGAAGGAGTAGGTGTAGCTTTAATAACACCATTTGACAGGCACCACGAAGTTGATTATGATGCTTACGTAAGGTTGCTCGAATTTACAAGTGCAGGCGCGGTAGATTATTTTGTTGTGCAAGGCACAACCGGCGAGACCTCTACCACAACTGCTGAAGAAAAAGCTCAGTTATTAAAGCTTGCCAAGGAAAACAACCCAAGAAACCTGCCCATTGTGTATGGTTTGGGGGGTAATAATACAAGAACCGTTTTAGAAACTATCAAAACAACTGATTTAAGTGGTGTTTCGGCCATTTTATCGGTATGCCCCTATTATAATAAACCTTCGCAGGCTGGGCTCATTGCCCATTTTACTGCCATTGCAGATGCATCGCCGGTTCCGGTGTTGCTTTACAATGTTCCGGGCCGCACGGTTATTCATTTGCAGATACCAACGGTTGTTGAACTGGCTAAACACCCGAACATCATAGGTATAAAAGATGCCAGCACTATTGAAAACGCCCTTGAACTAGCCACGCGTTGTCCTGAGGATTTCTTATTATTGTCAGGTGACGACAATCTCGTGACATCCTCAATCAGCATTGGTTTCAAAGGTGTAATCTCGGTTATTGCCAATGCATTCCCGAAAGAGTTTGGAGAAATGACATGGGCTGCTTTAAATGGAGACTTTAAAAAAGCCGCCGATTTGCAAAGACGCTTTTTAGATTTCGACACCCTGCTTTACGTGGAGTCGAACCCGGTGGGTATTAAAAAATGCCTGGAGATTAAAGGAGTTTGCAGCTCAGAGGTACGCCTGCCATTGGTAAAAGCTTCGGCAGAGTTAGGCGCCAAACTTGAAAAAGCCATGATTAACGAGGGCTTCTGGCAATAAGCTATTTCATTTGTTATTCTTCTGCAGGTGGGGTTTCCCCACCTTTTTCTTTTCTCGAAAAATACAGGGCATCGCGCATGGATAAGTTTATTTCAAACCCAAGTACCAGAATAAGAGAAATAAGATATAGCCAAACCATAAGCGCAATAAAAGTACCGATAGACCCATACAATTTATTATAAGAGTTGAAGTTGGCCAGATAATAAGAAAAAAGATTAGTGGCCAGAATACCCAGAACCGAGGCAATAAATGCCCCAATGTTAAAGAATTTCAAGCGTTTATGCACAGCCGGGGCAAAATAATAAATAACGCATATACCCAGGTAAAAAATCAGGAAGATTCCGCCGTACCTGACAATCTGCAACAGATAAAAAGTAAAGTTTTCGTTCAGGAGCGCTTTTTCAAATAAAAAGTCCAGAATAATCCTGCCTACAATCAGCACAACAATAGCACAAACCAGCACTATAAAAAGTAGCATAGTAAGAAAAAGCGCTATCAGCCTTGCTTTAAGGTAGCTGCGTTTTTCTTTCACATGCAGCGCCATGTTAAATGCCCGCATCAGGGCCATCATACCATTGGTGGCAGCAAAAACCGTAAAGAAAAACCCGAATGACAGGATATCACTCCGTTTTCGGCTTACAATTTCAAGAATAGTGTAAGACGTGCTTTCATAAATTCCCTGAGGCATTACGTCTCTCAGAAAATCCATAATCAAACGGTCGAGGTGGTTAATCGGAATATAAGGAATAAGCGTAAAAAGGAAGATTATGCCCGGAAAAACCGCCAGCAAAAAACTGTATGATACTGACGCTGCCCGTTGGTCGATATCAAAGGTTATAATTTTTTTCCAGAGAATTACCAACAAATGATACAATGAAACGGTTGTGTTCCATAGATAGATACTCTCAAGAAATTGCCGGATTCGTTTCAAATTAAAAATTCATTAGACTTTGTTTGCAAAAATACAAATTAACTTGGTTTTCATGAATTTTACCGATATTGCACCAGAGCTAATTAAGAAAATTTAAATTTACGTATAAGCAATAAAAGCAGGGTTTTGCCATTTTAACAATACACAATTTTTTAAACAACAGATAATTATATGCGATACAACATATTGTGGGCCGACGATGAAATTGATTTATTAAAACCATATATTATATTTTTACAGGGAAAAGGCTACGACGTAACCCCGGTACCAAGTGGGGCCGATGCCATTGACAAAGTGGAAACCGAGCGTTTTGACATTGTTTTTCTGGACGAAATGATGCCTGGTATGACAGGCCTTGAAACGCTGGCGCAGATAAAGGTAATTAAACCTAACTTACCGGTGGTGATGATTACCAAGTCTGAAGAAGAGCGGATAATGGAAGATGCCATCGGCTCAAACATTGCCGATTACCTGATTAAACCACTGAACCCCAACCAGATTCTTCTTTCTGTAAAAAAGATACTTGATAACAAAAGGCTGATATCAGAAAAAACCAATCTGGGGTATCAGCAAGATTTCAGAAATCTGGCTATGCAGTATAACGACCGCATCGGGCATCAGGAATGGGCAGAAATCTATAAAAAACTGATATATTGGGAATTACAATTGGATAAGTCGGAAGATAAAAGCATGGAAGAAGTTTTTGAAATGCAAAAATCTGAGGCCAACTCAAACTTCTGTAAATTTATTGAAGAAAACTATGAAGACTGGCTGAACGACCCCAAAGTTGAAAAACCGCTGCTTTCGCACCAGCTGATGAAGAAAAAAGTATTCCCTCTGGTGCAAACCAATTCTCCATTGTTTTTTCTGCTGATTGATAATCTGAGATACGACCAGTGGAAAGTACTTGAAGAAGTTATAAGCGATTACTTTAATGTAGAAGAAGAAAGCGATTATTACGCTATTCTGCCAACGGCTACTTCTTATGCCCGTAATGCTATTTTTTCGGGTCTTATGCCTTCAGACATGGCACGCCAGCACCCTGACTTATGGGTGAACGATGAAGGCGAGAACGAAGATGCGCTTAACAACAACGAGGCCGAGTTTTTGAAACGCCAGATTGACAAAAGCAGGCTCAATATCAGCTTTTCTTACCATAAGATTCTGAACATCAATCAGGGCAAAAGCCTTGTAGATAATTTCAATAATTTACTAAAAAACCAGTTGATTGCCATTGTTTATAATTTTGTAGATATGTTATCGCATGCCCGCACCGAAATGGGCATGATAAAAGAACTGGCCCCTGACGAATCGGCTTACCGTTCTATCACGCGGTCATGGATTGAACACTCGCCGCTGCTTGACTTGCTGAAAAAAATTGCAGAGAAAAAAGGCAGGCTGGTTATTACTACCGACCACGGCATGATACGTGTACGGCATCCGAAAAGAATTGTGGGCGACAGAAACGTGAATACAAACCTGCGATACAAACAAGGAAAAAATCTGAACCTGGACGATAAAAGCGACCATGTGCTGGTTGTTAGAAAGCCCGAGCTGTTTATGTTGCCTAAGCCCAATGTATCAACAGCCTATTTCTTTACAATGGAAGACTATTTCTTTGCGTATCCTAACAATTATAACCACTACGTAAGCCATTATAAGGATACTTTCCAGCATGGGGGTGTCTCGATAGAAGAAATGATAGTTCCGTTTGCATATCTGACAGCCAAATAGTGAGTTTCATGAGAATTTTACTAGGTTTTATACTCTGCCTGATAGTTACAAAGGCTGTTGCGCAAACGCAACAGCCTAAATACATTGAAGATAAGTACTCTTACTTCTTTAACCTTACACTGGGTAATGCGCTGGGCGATTACAGAACAGTTCTGAAGGAAGGAAATAAATCAGGCGGCAAATTCGGTGTTTCTGCCGGCATTCTGCTTAACCCATACGGCAGAAAAAAAGCCTCGCCTGTTTTTTATGGCCTTGAGGGTGGCATACAGGCAGACGGTAAAGAATATCCTATAACAAGCTATAACGGCGACTTCAGAGTTACCAATACTTCTTTTTTTCTTAACGGAATAGCCCGCTACAGACCGGTTTTGTGGAGTTCTAAATTTAACCCCTATGCCGATGCATTTGCGGGTGCAAAACTGATTCAGACGGGTCTGGTTGAACTGTTGAATGAAGATGAATCGGAAACGCTGAAAAGATGGACCAAAGTAACGCCTAATTACGGTATTGGTGTGGGTGTAGGTATCAAGCTGTTCGGCGCCATGAAAAACAGTTATCTTGATATTGGTATTTATTATCAGCAGGCAGATGCCACCAAAATTGTAAAGCCTAATACGGTAGAGATTGACAATAACTTTGAGTATAAAAGCAAACAGATTTTAACTACCACCAATCAGTTATTGATTAAAATAGGCATTACCGGTTTTAACTAAAGGCCGTCTGAAAGGTCGGTTATAAGTCCTTTATCGCAATAAAGTGTACGGCTCGGGAACCGCTCTATCAGTTCAAAGTTATGCGTAGCCATTAACACGGCTGTTTTGGATTTCTCGTTGATATCCTTGAATAATTTCAGAATCTCAACCGACATCTCCGGGTCAAGGTTACCCGTAGGTTCATCAGCCAGTAATATCTGTGGGTGATTCAGCAATGCTCTGGCTATACCTACCCTCTGCTGCTCACCGCCAGATAACTGGTGAGGCATTTTGGTAAGTATATTCTGTAGGTTCACAAGTTTTAAGGCCTCATCAATTCTGTTTCTCATTTCATTTTTATCTTCCCACCCCATTGCTCTCAGATAAAAAACCAGGTTTTTTTCAATGTTTCTATCGCTCAATAACTGAAAATCCTGAAAAACAATACCGATATTTCTTCTTAAATACGGAACCTGCGCTCTTTTAATAGTATGCAGGTCATAACCGGCCACAATACCTGTTCCTTTTTCAAGCCATAAATCGGCATAGAGTGTTTTTAAAACTGAAGATTTTCCGCTCCCTGTACGGCCAATGAGAAAAACAAATTCGCCCTGATGGATAGTAAAGTTAACTGATGACAAAACCAGTTGCTCGCGCTGATAGATATAGGCGTTCCGCAGAGAAATAACGGGTTCCATATTTGTGAGGTAAGAATTAAAAGGCAACTGCCAGGCAGTTTTAAGCAATAAACGCAAAAACTGTCTGGCAGCGTATAAGAAATCTTATTTCTGATTTACTTTGGCGTGGTCGGCAAGAAACTTGGCAAGGCCACTATCAGTAAGCGGATGATTCAGCAATGCAAGAATGGCAGAAAGCGGGCCTGTCATTACATCGGCACCTATTTTTGCGCATTGAATAATGTGCATTGGGTGGCGTACTGAAGCCGCCAGTATCTGGGTTTCGTATCCGTAGTTATCATATATCAGACGGATATCTTCAATCAGATTCATACCATCGGTTGAGATGTCGTCCAGACGCCCAACAAATGGCGAAACGTAAGTGGCTCCGGCCTTTGCAGCCAACAAGGCCTGTCCCGGCGAGAAAACAAGCGTACAATTGGTTTTAATACCTCTTTCAGAGAAGTATTTAATGGCCTTGATGCCGTCTTTTATCATCGGTATTTTTACTACTATCTGCTCATCAATTTCGGCCAGTTCTTCACCCTCAACAATCATTTCTTCATATCTGGTCGAAATCACTTCAGCGCTTACGTCGCCATCAACAATGTCGCAAATGGCCTTGTAATGGCGCATTACGTTGTCTTTCCCTGCAATGCCTTCTTTGGCCATTAACGAGGGGTTAGTGGTTACACCATCAAGCACACCTAGATCCTGTGCTTCCTGTATTTCTTTAAGAGATGCGGTATCAATAAAAAATTTCATAATTCATCATAACCCCATATCCGGATAACGGATTATTTGTTAGGAACTCTCATGCCTTAGGGGAGTTAGTTACATGAAAGTAATAGATATTTTATTGAACAATTTGTATAAGCCAGAAACAAAAAATGGCAAATTCACCGCTCAACCACAATACCCTTGCTTCGGTCAAGACCTGGGGGATTCAGCAGGAGCTGGTAATTTGCCGCTGCAAAGGTATGAAACTTTTTATGTTGCTACAAGTGGTTTTCAAAAAAAGCGGTTTTCAGGCAGGTTGCATTATCTTTTGCACAGCCATTAACAACAAACAAATATAAACTAAAACTACTGATAATGAAGCATTAAAAAAATGTAACCAGGCCAATTTTAATGTTATTTAAATCTTGTAAAATTTATAGGTTTTTTTTCAGCAGAAAGTACATAATTAGCTTTTAACTTGACAAAATGTATTTTTTTAGGTTGTTTTGACATACCATTCCTAACCAAAAACTGATGCTAACGATGGCAAAAAAAATACTCCTCTGGATTTTCATGGCTATGTTTATTTATGCGGCCATTGTACAATATAACGACCCAGACCCGTATGTATGGGTACCCACCTACCTGATTCCGGTATTTTTATGTTACCATAAAATGAAAGGCAAAGGCGAACCTATTATGTTTTTTACCATAGGCTTGTTATATCTGATGTGGGCAATTAACCAGTTTCCACCAGCATGGGAAGGTGTGGTGCTTAATGAGATGGGTATGAAGACAATTAATATTGAATTGGCGAGGGAGTCGCTAGGCCTGGGTATATGTACTTTGGCCATGTGGGTTTGTGCTTTGTTGAAACCTGAAGCGCAGATGTAATCCTTACTAAAAAATGAATGCGGCATTACTAATTGCCGCATTCGATTTTTTTTATTGCTTTATTCGTTCCAGGTCTTCAATGGTATCAATTCCTATACTTTCATAATTTGTTACAATGGCATATATTTTATAGCCAAAGCCCAACCACCTGAGCTGCTCTAGTTTCTCGGTGTTTTCAAGCGGCGAAAGCGGAATGTGCGAAATCTGCTCTAACACATCGCTTCGGTAAGCATATATGCCAATGTGCTTATAAAAATCGGCGTGGTCAAGCCACTCATCCGGCTCAAAGCCTCTTACATAAGGCACAACCTGGCGGCTGAAATACAGGCACTGTTTTCTGATAGTAAGCACAGCTTTTACCACATTGGGGTCTCGAAGTGTTTCATAGTCTTTTATCTTCTTAACGGCCGTGGCAATTTCAGTTTTAAAATCCAGCAGACCTGAAAGCTGGTCAATGGTTTCAGGGTCAATAAAAGGCTCATCGCCCTGGATATTAATGGCGTAGTCGTACTTGGTAACACCTCCGGCTTTTTCCAGTGCCTCAAAGCATCTGTCGGTTCCTGTAGGGTGGTCACTTGATGTCATTATCGCGTCTCCACCAAACTCCAGAACATGATTCAGTATTCTTGAATCATCAGTTGCTACCACCACTCTTTGTAAACTCTTAGCTTTTAAGGCCTGCTCATACACCCTTTGAATCATGCTTTTACCGTTTATTTCAACGAGTGGTTTACCCGGAAAGCGGCTGGAAGCATATCGTGCCGGTATTATCCCAAGAATTTTCATAGGTCTCAATATTTTATTCGGGGCGAATTTACACGAAAAAAAAATTATATGCGTTAATCTCTCGCAGAATCATTAAATTTGCATAAAATTCAATCCGCTTGACTACCATGTTAAGATATTTTTTTACTATTGCTTTCCTAGTGCTTTATCTTACTGATACTTTTGGTAATTCACGACTATCCCCTGTTGATTCTCTTGGTATTGAGAAAAAGAACGGAAAAACTTTTGTACTGCATAGAGTTGAACAAGGCGAAACGCTTTATTCGTTGCTTCGCAGATACGGGTCTACTGAAAAAGATTTTTTTGAAGCCAACCCCGAACTTAAAAAAAATGCCCAGGTAAATGCATTACAGATAATTTCTATTCCGGTACAGAGCAGGAATAAACCGGCTACTACCCATTCAAGAGTAATTGAGATTCAAGAGACCACATCTGACACTGCCAGACCCAAAAGCAGAATAGATGAAAACGGCATTGAAATTGTAGATGTGCCAGAGGCAACGCCCAAAGACACAGAAACTACTGTTGCAATAACCAAACCGGAACTAGCCCCCAGGCCTATTGACCCCAACGCAAAAACACACAAAGTAATGGCTGGCGAGGGTCTGTATGGCATTGCCAAAAAATATAATGTGAAAGTAGCCCAGATAAAAGAATGGAATAACCTGACATCTGACGGGCTAATGCTTGACCAGGTGTTAATTGTAGGGAAAATTACGCCTGCGGCCAGAGAAGAGAAAAAAGAACCTATACAACCAAAAACTACTACTAATGCACCCACGGCATTGGCCGAAAAACCCAAAACTGTTGTTGCTCCCGCTGCAGATGAAGAGAGAAACAACCAGCAGGTAGTAACCAAACCTTTGGCCGGCGTAACACCAGGTGCAATACCCAATGCACCAACGGGCAAAAAATATTCAGAGCAGGGCATAGCAGAGATGATAGAAGCAGGTACGCACACCAATAAGTATCTGGCTTTGCATAGAACGGCTCCGGTGGGTACCCTTATTAAAATAGAAAACGATGCCAACGGGCAAAGCGTTTGGGTAAAAGTTATTGGTAAATTAACCGGCCCCGGAGATGCAATCGTGAAGATTTCGCCAATGGCATTTCAAAAATTACAACCCAGAGACAAACGAATCCGTGCTTCTTTAAGTTATGCTTTATAAGGAGTACACCAATTTATTGTTATTTCATGCAGCATCACGAACCGCCAGAAAATAATACCTCATCGCCAGCAGAGGCTTCGTCTAAAGACAAAGTCTGGACGTTCTTCTTTGCAATTATGTATCCTGTTATTACCTTGTTCGGTCTTTTGTTTACAGGCATTGTAGCTGTTTTTTCGGCTATTTCGCGGGTTCTGGTGTTTCTTCTGCGCCTTATCAGAAAGTAGGCGCATAACTTAATGCAGTAGTATGACCGGATACATCATAGATTTGCTGAACGAAAAGTACGAACAATTTAATGCTCCCGGATTTATTCCGAACGACCCCATAAGCATTCCACATAGATTTACTGTTAAGCAGGATATTGAAATCATGGGTTTTCTGGCCGCCACACTTGCCTGGGGGCAACGCATAACCATTATCAACAAATGCAACGAGTTGATAGATTTGATGGATGGCGCCCCTTATGATTTTATCCGTAATCATCAGGACACAGACCTGAAACGATTTCTTTCTTTTAAACACCGTACTTTCAATACCACAGACACCCTGTATTTTATTGAATTCTTCAAAGATTTCTACAAAAAGCATACATCATTAGAAGATGCCTTTACAGGTGGCATTACACCCTTATCTGTTGATACAAAAGCCGCGCTTGAAAACTTCCGGAAGTTATTCTTCAGTCTGGAAGATTACCCTGCCCGAACCAGAAAACACATTGCCACACCAGCCAAAAACTCTTCATGCAAAAGAATCAATATGTTTTTGCGCTGGATGGTAAGAAAAGACAATAAAGGTGTTGATTTTGGCATTTGGAACAAAATCTCGCCGGCACAACTGGTTTGCCCCTGCGATGTGCACGTAGAGCGCGTTGCCCGTAAGCTGGGATTAATAAGCCGCCCCAAAGCAGACTGGCAAACCGCCATAGAATTAACCGGTAATCTAAAGCTGATTGACCCAAACGACCCGGTAAAATATGACTTTGCATTATTTGGTTTAGGAGTTGAGGGGTACATGTGATAATAATATCAGTATTAAAGGCTGAGTTATTCCGGAAATTTATATTTTTACCTTCCTATTCAAACCCTTTTCTATGACCACCACTACTACTCCGCCTCGCCTGGCGTCGGCTGATGTTTACCGCGGCTTTGTTATGCTGCTCATGATGGCCGAAGTACTTCGTTTTCATAAAGTTTCAGAGGCTTTGCCCAACAGCTCTTTCTGGGGTTTTGTTGCCAGCCAGCAAGACCACGTCAGTTGGGTGGGGTGCTCACTGCATGACCTCATACAGCCTTCGTTTTCGTTTCTGGTTGGGGTTGTGCTTCCTTATTCGGTAGCCAGCAGAATGAGCCAGGAGAGTAGTTTCGTAAAACTATTCGGCCGGGCATTATGGCGCTCATTGATTCTGATTTTACTGGGCATATTTCTGCGTTCTCAATGGGCAGAGCAGACTAACTTTACCTTTGAAGATACGCTTACACAAATAGGCTTGGGGTATCCTTTTTTGTTTCTGCTCGGCTTTGCTTCTAAACGTGTGCAAATTGGTGCATTAGTTGTTATACTGGTTGGCTACTGGGCTGCTTTTGCAATTTACCCGTTGCCTGATGCCAATTTTGATTATGCGAACGCCGGAGCCTTAAAAGACTGGGAACATAATCTGACCGGTTTTGCTGCGCACTGGAACAAAAACACCAATCTTGCCTGGGCATTTGACCGCTGGTTTCTGAATCTTTTTCCGAGAGCAGAGCCGTTCCTGCATAACCGGGGTGGCTATGCAACGCTCAGTTTCATACCCACTTTAGGTACTATGCTTTTGGGTTTAGTTGCCGGAAATCTGTTGAAATCTAACAAAAAACAGCAGGATAAATTAAAGATTTTCATCATTCTTGGTGTTTCGGGTCTTGTGCTGGGGTTGTTTCTGAATTGGTCGGGTATTTGCCCGAATGTAAAAAGAATCTGGACACCCACCTGGGTTCTTTTCAGTGGGGGCTGGTGCTTTTTGTTACTATCTTTTTTTTATTGGACAGTAGACATTCTCCAAAAACGTAACTGGTTTTTTATACTTACTGTTATAGGTATGAACTCGATTGCTGCCTATGTGATAGCTGATGGCTTTAACTCTTATGTCTCTTCATCGTTGAAAATTCATCTGGGGCAAAACTACGCTGCCATATTTGGCGAACCTTACCAGACACTGGTGCACGGCTTTCTGATATTGCTGATTGATTGGCTGATTTTGAGATGGATGTATAACAGAAAGCTGTTTATAAGGATTTAATGAAAGTCAAAAAAGAACCCTTCTTGACCCTCCCCGACCATGGGGAGGGAACATATAACCTGCTTCTTTATGTTGGGGTAGCCGCCCCACTTACGGGCGGGGGTGGGTTTCGAGGTTGCATTAAGTTCGGAAAGTTTCAAAACATATTTATTACGTTAATTATCGCTTTCCTTTCTGGCTTCAAATAATCGCTTAAGCCATAGTGTTTTTTCTTCTTCCTCTTCCTTTGGGTTCGGTTCATATTTTTTAAATGCACCCAAATCGGGCTGGCCAGCATCAACCCAGCAGGTAAACCAGAAATCACCAATCATTTTTATAGAAGCACGCATTTGCCTTTCTACCTGATTTTTCAGCATTGTGTGATATCTGGCCGAAAAAGCTCTGGAGTAAACGCGGGTAGTAACATTGTTTACCTCTTCAAAACTATATTTTTTGTCTTCAGAGAACTCATTGCTCAACCCTTTCTCTAAAATCAGCACTGAGTCCAGGGCTGTGTGCGCCGTTATTATTGCCTGCCAGGCTCTTTTGTCGGGGTGTTCTTCATAAGTTGCCTGCCCCATCATCAAATCATAGTTTTCGGCAAATAATACGGGCAATCGGCTCTCCCAAAGGCCGTGTATTCCAACCTGATTAGTCAGTTGGCCATTGTAATTACGGGTGGTATGCAAAGGCACGTGCGCATCTGCAATATAATGCCCTAAATCTGCCGAAAGGCTTAAAATACGTTTAACATCTTTTTTTCTGAAAGCCTCTGTCAGTTGGTACTTTATGGCATTAATGTGCCAGGGAACAATGCCATGAAGATAAAGTGTATCTTCTCCCACCCTTTCAACAGCTTCTTTCCATGAATACGCTGGCAGTCGATTTCTTACAGAATCGGCATAATTGTCTAAATCTATAAAATGGCGGGGGGCCTCACGGGGCACAGCATAACGTCTGCGGTCGGCATTGACAGCATTTGCGGCTAAAAAATCAATATTGAGTTTGTAAAAGCCGAACATTTCAGGCGGCAGCATAAACACCGCCAGCCGGTTAATGCGCTGATGCGCAAAAAAGCCCCAAAGGATGGATTGGCCGGAAAGGCCATCTTTCGGTAATTCAGGAACGATAACCACAGAACACGCCAGACCGGCGTGAAAAACAAATACCAGCCCGGCTACCGCCAGGCCTTGTTTTAAATAACTATTTAGTCTTGCAAAAGCTTGTTTTATTTGCTTCATTAGCAACAGTTTAATTATTGCCCTAATATTATACGTATTTCATTAAAATGAAAAGGTTTCTGATTTTCTTTTACTTCATTGCCGTATCTGCCAGCGCACAAGACCCACTGAAGGTTTATACAATACCTGCATTTAAAACGCAGACAGGTAAAACCATAGCCAACTGCAAGTTGGCTTACCGTACTTTTGGACGCCTGAATACAAGCAAAAGTAATGCAATATTGTGGCCAACCTGGTTTGGCGGAAAAAGCCAGAATCTGATAAACCATGCAGGCACTACCATTGATACCACCCGTTTCTATCTGATTCTGGTAGATGCGTTAGGGAACGGTGTTTCCAGTTCGCCGTCAAACACGGCAGACTTTCCTGATATTACAATCCGCGATATGGTTAACTCACAGCATGCACTGGTAACGCAAAAACTGGGAATTAATCATTTAACGGCTGTTATGGGTATATCGATGGGTGGTATGCAGGCTTTTGAATGGCTAACGGCGTACCCGGACTTTATGGATAAAGTGATACCCATTGTGGGTACCCCCAGACAATCTTATTATGACCTGTTGCTCTGGAAAACCGAATGGAACATTATTGAACAGGCGGGTAAGAAACCCGAGGACAGAAAAAATTCTATGCGCCTGGTGGCGGCAGTGCATAATCTGAACCTGGCCACCCCAGACTACTACGTGCGCACTGAAAAAGCAGAAAACGCAGATCAGAAAATACAGAAAATGGGAGACGATTACATAAAAAACAATAACCCTGAAAACTGGATTTGCCAGATAAAGGCGATGTTATCGCAGGATATTTATCGCACCTCAGGGATACCGCTGTCTGAAATGCGCAATTATGTAAAGGCCAGAGTTTTGGTAGTAGTGGCCACCAGAGACGAAATGGTAAACCCGGCTGCTGCCATAGAGTTTGCTAAAGCCCTGAATACTGAATATTTGGAATTAACCGGAGACTGCGGGCATATAGCAACCGGATGTGAAGGTGAAAAGCTCAAAAATGCCCTGAAAGCGTTTTTAAATTAACCCAAATATTATTTTAAATTAATTGAAAAATACCTGAAAAGAGACTTTTCACTCAAAAAAGGCCGAAAATATATTTTTCCTTTAAAGAATCTCAAATTTGCAACCTGCCAGTTTGAGATTTTTAATTTTTAAGAAAAAAACAACAAAAATCAAAACACATTATGCCGGATTCTATATTTTATTCAGATTTAACGCATTTCACTAAAACCACATAAAACAAAATATTATTTGGCAATAATATAAAAATATAAAATCAATAAAATATTTTCTAAAAAAAGTGCAACTATTTTGTATAATTTCCGTTATATTTGCAAAGTATTACAAAATATTATTCGGAAAAGACATATGAGTTCTATACAGAAAAAATCGCTTTTAAGATATTTGATGCCTGCAATTGCCTTGGGCGTATTTGCATTTTTAATGGTAGCTTATGGCTCGGCATACACGCCGCCAAAAGCCCAAAAGCAACGCATTGTATGTTTCAAATTCAAACAAGGTACCTCTCAGGAGGCTATCAAACAACACATGCAACAGTTTCAGGAATTGAAACGCGATCTACCTGAAATAGTTAGTTACTCTGCAGGAAACACCCTTTCTGAAAAAGGTGAAAATGCAGATTATGATGTTTTACACTATCTGACTTTCAGAACTGATGGTGAAATGGAGAAGTTTCGTGAAAGTGCCCAATACAAAGCTTTTGAGAAATCAAATGAAGCTAACTGGGAAAAAGTTTTGGTTATTAACTCAGAGATAAAATAATTTTAGCTCTGGTATCAAAGAGATAACAGAAAAAGTACGCCACGAGGTGTACTTTTTTTATTTATGAGAGGCTTGCAAATAAACGAATGCAATAAATACAGTAGTACTAGGCATATTTTTATAGTTCTGTTTTGTTATTATTAATAAAATTTCTATTTTTGCACCCTCAATTGGATTTCTACCAAATAAGAACAGACAAATTATTACAATAAAATGGCAAATCATAAGTCGGCATTAAAGCGTATCAGAGCAAATGAGGCAAAACGCTTGAGAAATCGTTACCAACACAAAACAACCCGTACGATCGTAAGAAAACTACGTGGTCTTTCAGATAAAGTAGCAGCATTAGAGTTGTTCAAATCAGCGGCTTCTATGTTGGATAAACTGGCTCGTAAGAACGTTATCCACAAAAATAAAGCAGCAAACTTAAAATCTGGTTTAGCGAAACACATCAATTCGTTAGCGTAATTGATTGAGAAACAATATTTTGCTCATGGAAACAACTCCGTGGGCATTTTTTGTTTAGTATTGTTAAATTTTTTAAACGATACACTGCTGTGATGAACAACATACTTTCCTGGGCTGAAGAAGACCGACCAAGAGAAAAACTGATGCTGAAAGGCAGAGCCGCGTTATCAGATGCAGAATTGATTGCCATTCTGATTGGCTCCGGCACCAGAGAGCTTTCAGCCGTTGATTTGTCAAAGGTTATTCTCAACAGCGTAGGAAATAACCTGAACGAGTTGGCTAAACTCAGTATCAACGATCTCATGAAGTTTAAAGGTATTGGTGATGCCAAAGCCATATCTATTGCAGCAGCGCTTGAATTAGGCAGACGCCGCAAGGAAAGTGAGGTACAGAAAAAAGCCAAAGTAACATCTTCTTATGATGCTTACCAGGCTGTACGCCCGTATCTGCTGGATTTATCGCATGAACAGTTCTGGGTTTTGCTCCTTAATCGGGCCAATGAAATCATCAGGCCTGTGCAGGTAAGCGTAGGAGGTGTGGCAGGCACAGTAGCCGACCCCAAAATAATTTTCAAATGTGCCATTGAATACCTGGCCTCAGCCATTATTCTTGTCCATAATCATCCATCAGGGAATCTGACACCCAGCCAGGCAGACAAAGACCTGACACGAAGGGTAAAAGAGGCTGGCCGGCTGCTGGACGTACCTGTACTTGACCACCTCATTTTTGGAGATAACGGGTATTTCAGCTTTGCAGATGAGGGTATATTTTAAATGCGGTAAAACTGATTTCACATCCATTGATTGAATCTGACATTATAAATTTTATTAGAAATAAATGCTTACTGTTTCAAATATTTCGCTTCGCTTCGGAAAACGTACGCTTTTTGAAGAAGTAAATTTAAAATTCACACCCGGCAACGTGTATGGCCTTATTGGTGCCAACGGAGCAGGAAAATCTACCTTTGTAAAAATACTTTCTGGTGAAATTGAACCCACTACCGGCAATGTGAGCATGGACCCGGGTGAACGGATGTCGGTTCTGAAACAAAACCAGAATGCCTTTGACGATGAAACCGTATTGAACACGGTTATCAGAGGTAACGAACGTCTTTCTGAAATTATTCTGGAAAAAGACGCCATTTATGCCAAAGCTGACTTCACTGAAGAAGACGGTAACCGGGCGGCTGAGCTTGAGGCTGAATTTGCTGAAATGAATGGCTGGGAGGCAGAATCAGATGCCGCCTCTTTGCTATCAGGCCTGGGTATTAAAGAAGAGCTGCATTACTATACAATGGCTGACATGAACCCGTCAGACAAAGTGAAGGTATTATTAGCTCAGGCATTATTTGGTAACCCGGATATACTGCTACTTGACGAGCCTACCAACAACCTTGACATTGACTCTATCTTATGGCTGGAAAACTTCCTGATGAATTTCAAGAATACTGTTATTGTGGTATCTCACGACCGTCACTTCCTCGACAACGTGTGTACCTACATTGCCGACCTTGACTTCAAAAAGATTACGCTATATGGTGGTAACTATTCGTTCTGGTATGAATCAAGCCAGTTAGCAGCACGCCAGAAGGCCGACCAGAACAAGAAAGCAGAAGAGAAAAAGAAAGAACTGGAAGAGTTTATCCGTCGTTTCTCTGCTAACGTGGCTAAGTCTAAACAGGCTACTGCCCGTCAGAAAATGATAGAAAAACTGAATATTGAAGAAATTCAGCCTTCGTCGCGCCGTTATCCTTATATTGGGTTCAAACCGGAGCGTGAAGTGGGCGACCAGATACTATTGGTTGATAACCTGAGTTATCAGCTGGAAGACGGCACTTATCTTTTCAAAAATCTGAGTTTTCAGGTAGCCCGTAACGAAAAAATAGCGTTCCTGAGCAAAGACGGCTTGGCGGTATCAGCTCTTTTTGATATACTGATGGGTGAACGTAAACCTTCAGGTGGCACTTTCAAATGGGGTATAACCATTACTAACAGCTATTTGCCGAACGATAACGCCAAGTATTTTGCCAATAATGACCTTGACCTGGTAGATTGGCTGCGCCAGTATTCTACCGAAAAAGACGAAACTTTTATCCGTGGATTTCTGGGCAGAATGTTGTTCTCTGGCGAGGAGGCTCTGAAAAAATGTACGGTACTGTCGGGAGGTGAAAAGCAGCGTTGTATGTTCTCGAGAATGATGCTTTCGGGCGCCAACGTACTACTTTTTGATGAACCAACCAACCACTTGGACCTGGAGTCGATACAGGCGCTTAACAAAGGTATGGAGGATTTCGCGAGCAATATTCTTTTTGCCTGCCATGACCATCAGTTAACTCAAACCGTAGCAACCAGAATCATTGAGCTGACGCCTAAGGGTTGCCTGGATAAACTGATGGATTTTGATGATTACCTTACGAACGAGAAAGTAAAAGCACAACGTGATGCGCTATATGCTTAATTTATTTTAAGCGAAAAATAAATTATACCCATGCCCTGAGAAAGTATTTGAAAGGCATGGGTATTTCTATAAATTAAACACAAAATGGCTGATTTTACCGAAATATCACAAAAAGACCTGGAGGCCTTAAGAAACCGGCCGGCAACATTGTTTCTGGATGTAAGGGAGGTATGGGAATTTGCTGATTTTAACATCGGAGGCCTGAATATACCCCCACATGAAATAACAGAGAAGCTGGACGAACTGAGCAACTATGAGACAATCATTGTGGCCTGCTCTAATGGCACCCGAAGTAGTATTGTGGCTCGTCTTTTAGCTAAAAAATTACCCGCAAAAGAAATATTGCACCTGGAAGAAGGCATCTATTAAAAAAGTATCAATAAGCAAGGTTATTACTTATTGATACTTATACATTAATTCACAATCATTAATAATTTCTGTCCTTCTTTACAAGCCACTTCCCAACTGCATACGCAAGAACCATTAATACTACGAAAAAAAGAATAGCAACCCAGGTTGGATATTGATAACCGAACATATTCGTTTTTATTTTAAGTTTCTACCCCACAAAAATACAACAAAAACCCATAAATGCAGGCTGTGTTCTATAAAAAAATCAAAAAAAATATATTCATTTTTTTACGCCCTGCGCTTTATACCTGTTAATACTAAGTTAATCTCTTTTTTTAAATAACAGCCTTAATAGCCATACCCAGCATGGCAGCCACCACCACCCAGCCAATTATCTGCAAAAAAACTGAGTGCCTGTATGTACCCATCAGCCTGGTTTTACGACTTGCCACAAGAATAATGGCCAACCCAACCGGCAGAATAAAACCATTGATAGTGCCTACCCAAACCAGAATGCTTACGGGTTTGCCCACGCCTACAAAAACCATGGTAGAAAATACAATAAAGCCAATGATAATCTGCCGGTTATATTTTTCAAAAAAAGGATGAAAAGTGCGTAAGAACGAAACCGAAGTATATGCTGCCCCCACAACTGAAGTTATAGCGGCGCTCCAGATAACCACCCCAAAAAACTTATAGCCCAGATTGCCCGCAGCACTTTGAAACACCGACGCAGCCGGATTATCTGCATTAAGACTGAAACCTGCCGATACAATACCCAAAGAAGCCAGAAACAGCAGATACCGAACAACAGCCGTAACCAGAATACCCGTTGTAGCGCTTTTGTTTATCTGTGGCAGGCTCTCTTCGCCGCTTACTCCGGCATCTATTAGTCGGTGTACCCCCGCAAAAGTAATGTATCCGCCTACTGTCCCTCCTACCAGTGTAATAGTCGCCAACGCATCAAATTTCTGAGGGATAAGGGTTCTATGAACCGCTTCAAGTAATGGAGGCTGAGCAACAAATACTACATATAAAATAAGTATTATCATAACCAGGCCCAGAACCCGGGCAAAGTTGTCCATCACTTTGCCTGCCTCTTTCGACAAAAATATGCCAATAGCCAAAGCCGCGCTGATAACAGCCCCTATCCTTACATCAATACCCAAAAGTACCTCAAAGCCCAAGCCTGCCCCGGCTACGTTACCAATATTAAAAGCAAGGCCACCTATCACAATTAAAACCGCCAGCAAATAGCCCAGCCCCGGTAACAAATCATTGGCTAAATCCTGGGCTCTTTTGTTACTCACTGCCACCACCCGCCAGATGTTCAGCTGAGCCGCCACATCCAACAGAATTGATAACAAAATAACAAAGCCAAAGCTTGCCAGCAACTGCCCGGTAAAAACGGTTGTCTGCGTCAGAAAGCCCGGGCCAATGGCAGAAGTAGCCATCAGGAAAGCTGCACCTGTGATGGCACCTTTGTTTTGTCTGGTCATGTTTGGGGTATTAAGATTCGGTTTTTACCTATAATCAGCGTAGGTTTCAATGATCCAAAATAATCATAATTATAGCCTCTTCAAATCTAATCAAACAATTAAACAAAAGAGCGTATCACATCAATTATGTAATACGCTCTTGTTATTAGTATGAACCCTGAATGATTGATGTTGAATGAGAATTTTATCCCTCATACTCCTCAACCGGAGGGCAGGCACAAATCAGATTTCTATCACCATAAGCAGAATCAACACGGCTTACACTTGGCCAGAATTTATCAGCTTTTACATAAGGTAACGGGAAGGCCGCTTTCTCTCTGCTGTATTGTTTATCCCAGGTTTCAGCTAAAACAACCGATGCCGTATGCGGTGCATTTTTCAATACGTTATTGGCTTTATCGGCATTGCCTGCTTCAATTTCACCTATTTCTTCTCTGATAGTCAGCAAGGCATTACAGAAACGATCCAGCTCGGCTTTAGATTCAGATTCAGTCGGCTCAATCATTAAAGTACCAGCAACCGGGAACGATAGCGTTGGCGCATGGAAATTATAGTCCATCAGACGTTTAGCAACGTCTTCTGCCTCTACTCCTGCCGATGATTTGAACGGACGTAAGTCTACAATCATTTCATGGGCACAACGGCCATTACTGCCAGTGTAAAGAATCGGGTATTTTTCAGCCAGGCGTGCTTTAATATAATTGGCGTTCAGAATGGCGTTTTTGGTGGCATTGGTTAGCCCTTCTGCACCCATCATGGCAATATAGGCATAAGAGATAGTAAGGATGCTGGCACTGCCATAAGGCCCTGCCGAAATAGCATGAACACCCTCATAGCCAGATACCGGCACTACTTTATGATTAGGCAGGAATGGCACCAGGTGCTGTGCCACACCAATTGGCCCCATACCAGGGCCACCGCCACCATGCGGAATACAGAATGTTTTATGTAGGTTGAGGTGACAAACGTCTGCCCCAATAGATGCCGGAGAAGTAAGCCCCACCTGTGCATTCATATTGGCACCATCCATGTAAACCTGTCCGCCATTGGCATGTACAATTTCACATATTTCTTTAATAGACTCTTCAAACACGCCGTGCGTTGACGGGTAAGTAACCATCAGACAAGCCAGGTTGTCGGCATATTGCTCTGCTTTGGCTCTCAGGTCTGCCACATCTATATTACCTCTTTCATCACATTTGGTAACCACCACCGTCATACCAGCCATAACAGCTGACGCCGGGTTGGTACCATGTGCCGAAGACGGAATCAAAGCTATATTGCGGTGTACTTCTTCTCTGCTTTCATGATAGGCTCTGATAACCATCAGACCGGCGTATTCTCCCTGCGCACCAGAATTGGGCTGCAACGACATTTTTGCAAAGCCTGTAATGGCACAAAGCCAGTCGTTCAGTTCTTCAAACAATTGCTGATACCCCAATACCTGTTCTTGCGGTGCAAATGGGTGCAGTTGCCCGAACTCCGGCCAGGTAACCGGAATCATTTCGGCAGTGGCATTCAATTTCATGGTACAACTACCGAGTGAAATCATTGAATGCACCAAAGACAAATCTTTGTTTTCTAATGACTTCAGATAACGCAGCATCTCGTGTTCGGTATGGTAACTACTGAATACCGGATGGGTCATAAACGCCGAAGTGCGGTTCAGGCTTGGTACAAAAGCCACATCTATTTCAGACTTCAGATTAATGATGGTTTCTTTACCATTGGCCTCTGCAAAAATATTCAGCAATTGTGCTACATCGGCCAGTGTTTTGTTCTCATCAAAAGAGATGCTCACATTACCCTGTTCTAAATATCGGAAATTCACCCCTTCTCTTTCCGCAATGGCGCGTAGAGCGGTGCTGTCTTCTGTATGAATAGTAACTGTATCAAAAAAGTTACGGGTCAATAACTGATAGTCGAGGCCTTCTATTGATTCGGCAAATAATTTTGCCAGACCATGTACTTTACCGGCTATGTTCTTAAGGCCTTGCGGGCCATGATAAATACCATAAGCAGCAGCCATAACGGATAATAAAACCTGTGCTGTACATATATTAGAAGTGGCTTTTTCGCGGCGAATGTGCTGCTCACGGGTCTGCAATGCCATACGCAAGGCACGATTGCCCTGTGCATCAACAGATACCCCGATAATACGACCCGGAATCTGGCGTTTGAAAGATTCTTTGGTGGCAAAAAAAGCGGCATGCGGCCCACCATAACCCATAGGTACGCCCAGCCTTTGTGCTGAACCCACCACTACATCAGCGCCCATTTCGCCCGGAGGTGTCAAAAGCGTCAATGCCAGTAAATCGGCAGCAACAGCCACAGAGATATTCAGTTCATGGGCTGCGGTAATGAGGTCTGTATAGTCATATACCTCGCCGTTGGTGGCAGGGTATTGCAACAAAACACCGTAAATGTCTTCCTGCGTAAGGTCGAAGGTTTCATGGTTACCTACTACCACAGTAATACCCATAGGTTTGGCCCGGCCTAAAACCACATCAATGGTTTGCGGATGGCAAAGCTCTGACACAAAGAAAGTATTGGCGTTTTTCTTGGCAGCAGGGCGCACGTTGTGCAGCATAGCCATGGCTTCGGCAGCGGCAGTACCCTCATCTAATAATGATGCATTGGCGATTTCCATGCCTGTAAGGTCAATTACCATGGTCTGGAAGTTCAATAGCATTTCCAGACGCCCCTGCGCTATCTCAGCCTGATACGGTGTATATGCCGTATACCAAGCCGGATTCTCCAGTATATTTCTCAGAATCACGTTGGGTACTACGGTGTCGTAGTAGCCTGTTCCGATATAAGATTTAAAGATTTTGTTCTTTTGAGCCAACGCTTTAAAATCGGCCAGAAACTCAGCTTCAGATTTAGCTTTTGGCAGATTTAGTGGTGATTGCAGACGAATCTGCTGCGGTACAGTCTGGTTGATGAGTGTGTCCAGTGAATCGACGCCGATAGTTTTCAGCATTGCCTGCAAATCGGCCTCGCTTTTGCCATGGTGACGGCTCTCAAAGGACTCTTGCGAATTGAGATTTATTTTCATCGGGATTTTTGATGTGTTTAAGAACGCCCCGCTGTTGCGGTAAATGAACCATTGCTGATAAAACAACAGGTTCATTCCTGATTGTTCTGCAAATATAATAAATTTAAAAAATAGTTGTTGAAACAAATTATTACAATAGCAGATAATTTTTTGAATAATACATTAGTTTGGCTTCTGTTTTGCCTGACAGCCTTTTGTTTAATAGATAAAATATCTACCAGTTAAGTAGAGTATAGATAAATTAACAGTTGACGTGCCGTTTTTAAATTTATTATTTTTTTTAGACCACCCAAGGTGCATCAATTGATTATTGACTGAAAGATATCAGTTGACCTAATATGTGTCGGATTATTAAAAACAAATAGAGGAAGCATTGCGGCCTCCTCTATTCAATTTATATTTCAGACTTTGATTAACCTGTTCTATCGATTTCGCTGAATTCAATCCACTATGTTTAAATCATGTTATTTTAATTCAAATACCAATAACTAAGTCATCAAATCAGGCTAATCTGTTAAATTATTGTTCAAAATAAATTTCTTACTTATACCCCCATTTATTCAATATCTGAATATCTTCTTTAATGGTGTCAATCGGCGCTTTGCCCTGATATGACTCCTGCTCAACAATAAAGTGAGTGGTGCCTCCGATTTTTCTACCCAGGTCAAGCACTTCTTTAACGCCGATAATTCCGGTACCCAGAATCGTACTTTCATATTTTTCGTTGGCACCTGAAACGGCAATTTCATCTTTTACGTGCATCGATTCGAAACGACCCGGGTATTGTTTCAGCAGTTCAACGGCTCTTCCGCCACCGCCATACATATTGCCTATATCCAGCTGTTGTACCACCAGTTTAGGGTCAGTATTCTGGAGTATAATATCATACACTTTCACGCTGCTCAGTTTCAGGCTGAACTCAAAATCATGGTTATGATACCCAAATTTCATACCCGACTTCTGGCACAGTTCACCAGATTTATTAAACACATCCATGAAGCGTTTCAGGCTGTCCAGGTCTTTGCGCAGGCTCACATCCAGCCAGGGGCTTATTACATATTTCTGTCCACAGATGGCAGCATCTTCAACTGTCTGTTTCCACAAATCAGTAAATTCACCTTTGGCTTCATCCCAATGTTGTTTGCCCATTACAGTATGCCCGCTAGGCATTTTAAGGCCCAGGTCGTCTAAAACTTTTTTAAACTCAGTGGCAGAGAAACCATAAAACTTACGGTTAACATAATTGGCGTGTTCTACATTCTTGTAGCCCATTTCGGCCACTTTTTTTAAAGTACCCAGTGGGTCTTTCTGCATATCAGTGCGCACTGAATACAACTGCACCCCAACAATTTCATTTTTCTTTTTGCCGGCAAATAATTCATGAGATAAGGCCGTGGAAGCGGCAAATGCCATAGCCCCTTTTTGCAGGAAGTCTCTTCGTTTCATAGTTTACTTATAGGTTTTAAATAGATGCCGGAAGTTTCCGTCTGGTTGAATTTTTAAATTTAATACAATGATGGTAGATATGTAATATAAAATATTAAAATTTTCACAAATAAGGCAAAACTGCTGTTTTCAGCGACAGCACCAGATCTTCGTCCATAAACTGATACTCATCGGGTATATCAAGCACTATCATAGGTTTTCCATTAGCTATGTACGGAAACTTTTCCTGAATCCTGATGCGGTGTTTTTTCTCCATCACAAAAATTATATCTGCCCACAAAATAAGCTTTTCGTTGATTTTAATACGCGCAGATGGCTCAGTACCGGCGGATTTTGCCTGATGCCCGGCATAATTTTTAAAGATGGCCTCTGCCGTGGGGCTTCGCCATTGGTTTCGGCTACATACAAAAAGGAGATTCATAAAACCATAAATATTAATGGCAAGTAAACCAAAAAATATTAAATTTTAATCATTTCCGGGCATGATTATGTATGCGGCCTGCCCGGCGGTACCAAACAAGAAAGAAATAGGCTGGTATTTAATTGAACCATTCTGAACAAGATTTGTCGGGCCAGGGTTTAGTGAAGAAGCAAATTGCGATTAAAGCCAGCTAATTTAACCGAAAATAAAAATCCGGAGGTCAGCAACCTCCGGATTTCACAATAAAAACATCTATAAACAGTATCTCTACTGATAAAAACCTACCTGTTGGTTTTACAATACAAAAGTAGGTGTTAATTTTTATTTTTGCAACATTGTTGCAAAAATAATTTTATAGCATAAACCCTCCCAAATAGTAATTATACGTTTCGGTTAGTCGCTAAAAAACAATCTTTTGTCGAGCATAAGCCAAACTATGCGTATTTTTATCTATTTTTAAAAATCATTTATCCAAAGAAAATTTTAATCTGCCCATGCAAATGGCTCTGGATTTAACCCATAACGGGCAAAATTCAGGAGATAAATTGGTTAGTGTGCAGTTTTTTTTCATTTTTACATTACAGTATTTCATCTTTCAAACTTCAATCGCTCACCCAATTATGAAAAGACGGGATTTTATCCAATTGTCGGGTATGGGTCTGGGGGCTATGGTGGGTTCAACCATACCTGTTTTAGGTAATATCGTTCCTGTTGAACAATTACTAGAGCCCAAGGCTGACGCCGCCGCAAAAAAGAAAATGGCCGATGTGGCACTTAATGCCGCCAAAGCCAAAGGAGCCACCTATACCGATGTGCGTATAGGCCGGTATCTGCAACAGTACCTCTTTACACGTGAAAATAAAGTTCAGAACATTGTCAATGCCGAATCGTACGGTGTGGGCATCAGGGTAATAGCCAATGGTACCTGGGGTTTTGCCGCCACCAGCGACGTAAGCAGCGCAGGCATTGCCAAATGTGCCGAAACCGCCGTTGCCATTGCCAAAGCCAATGCCAAAATACAAACTGAGCCGGTAATACTGGCACCACAAAAAGGTGTGGGCGAGGTAACCTGGAAAACCCCTATCAAGAAAAACGCTTTTGAGATTCCGGTTCAGGAAAAAATAGACCTGTTAATGAAAGTTAACAGCGAAGCCATGAAAAACGGAGCAGGTTTTGTAACTTCTAACCTGTTTTTTGTGAACGAGCAAAAATATTTTGCTTCTTCTGACGGCTCTTATATTGACCAGGATGTGCACCGCATCTGGCCTACTTTTACCGTAACTGCCGTAGACAGACAAGCCGGTAAATTTAAAACCCGCGATGCCATCAGCTCGCCGATGGGTATGGGCTATGAATACCTGGACGGTTTGGCCAGTGAGAAAATTCCCGGGCCAAATGGTTTGGTGGGCTACCGTAACTCTTATGATATGGTAGAAGACGCCATCAATGCAGCCAAACAGGCCAAAGAAAAAATGACGGCGCGGTCGGTGCAACCGGGTAAATATGATTTGGTACTTGACCCTAACCACCTGGGCCTGACCATCCATGAGTCGGTAGGCCACCCGACAGAGCTAGACCGTGTATTAGGTTATGAAGCCAACTATGCCGGCACCAGCTTTGCGACGCTGGACAAATGGAAATCGAAAAACTTTAACTACGGCAGTAAACTGGTAAATATAGTGGCTGACAAAACCCAACCCTATACACTGGGAAACGTAGGATATGACGACGAAGGCGTACCTTGCAAGGAGTGGGATCTGATTAAAGACGGTATTCTGGTAAATTACCAGGCCATAAGAGACCAGGTGAATATACTCGGCGAAAAAGAATCGCATGGCTGTTGTTATGCCGACAACTGGAATTCGGTTCAGTTTCAGCGTATGCCAAACGTATCCCTTCGCCCGGGCACAAGCAAACTGAACGTAATGGACATGATTAAGGGCGTTGAGAAAGGTATTTACATCATTGGCCGTGGCTCTTACTCTATTGACCAGCAACGTTACAACTTCCAGTTTGGCGGACAACTTTTCTACGAAATCAAAAATGGTGAAATAACCGGAATGATTGACGACGTAGCCTACCAGTCAAATACACAGGAATTCTGGAACTCATGCGCACAGATATGTGATAAGGACGATTACCGCACTTTCGGGTCTTTCTTTGACGGCAAAGGGCAGCCATCGCAGGTAAGCGCTGTGTCGCATGGTAGTTCTACTACCCGTTTCAATGGTGTAAATGTGATTAACACCGGCAGAAAAATTGGTTAACCAAACACAAAAGAACATCAACAATGGCTATATTAACAAAAGAAGAAGCTAAGAAAATAATTGACAAGGTATTGGCCTTCTCAAAAGCTGACGAAATGAGTGTGGCCCTTACCGGGCGTCGCACGGGCAATATTCGTTACGCACGCAATACAGTTTCTACAAGTGGCGAGTCAACCGACCTATCGCTGGCTGTTACGGCAGTTTATGGCAAACGTAGCGGAACATCAACTATCAATGAGTTTGACGATAAATCGTTAGAAAAAACGGTTCGCAGGGCAGAAGAGATAGCCAAACTGGCACCTGAAAACCCTGAATATATGCCTATGCTAGGGCCGCAGCAATTTCTGGAGTCAAATACTTTTGTGCAAAGCACAGCCAATATTGACCCTGCGTTCAGAGCGAAAGCGGCTTTCGACAGCATTGACCCCTGCACCAGGAAAAATCTGGTAGCAGCCGGGTATCTGGAAGACACCACCGGCTTTTTTGCAACAGGCAACAGCAAGGGTTTGTTTGCTTATAACAAATCAACCTCGGTAGACTTCTCAATTACAGTACGTACGGCCGATGGCCTTGGCTCAGGCTATGCTATTAAAGATTATAACGACGTATCGAAACTGAATACCAAAGCTGCTACTGAAGTAGCCATGCAAAAGGCTATTGCCTCTGTTTCGGCACAGGCATTAGAGCCGGGTAAATACACGGTTATTCTTGAGCCCGCTGCCGCAGTAGACTTACTGCAAAACATGATGCGCAGCTTTGATGCCCGCAGTGCCGATGAAGGCAGAAGCTTTCTGAGTAAAAAAGGTGGTGGGGTGCGATTGGGCGAAAAACTTTTTGACGAAAGAGTAACTATATATTCTGACCCGACGAATCCGGATGCACCTACGTCTGGTTTTACCGGAGACGGCCGGGCTCAGGAAAAAGTAACCTGGATTGATAACGGAGTGGTGAAAAACCTGACCTATTCAAGATTCTGGGCTGATAAAAAAGGCGTTAAAGCCGTACCCCCACCATCAGGATTTATTATGGCCGGCGGAACACAGTCTTTAGCCGATTTAATTAAAGGTACTGAAAAAGGGATTCTGGTAACGCGTTTGTGGTATATACGCGCCGTTGACCCTCAAACCTTATTATATACAGGGCTTACCCGTGACGGAACTTTCTATATCGAGAATGGGAAAATCAAATTCCCTGTAAAAAACTTCCGTTTCAATGAAAGCCCGGTAATCATGCTAAACAACCTTGAAGCCATGGGTGCGCCGGTACGAATAAGCGGAAACCTGATTCCTCCATTAAAAATCCGTGACTTTACCTTTTCGTCTCTTTCAGACGCGGTATAAAATTTTACCCTGCCATGCCCCTCTTCGTTTTCGGGGAGGGGCTCTGGTTTATCTATGCGCAGGATTTACCGTGCGTTAAGCTACCTGCCTGGGTAGCTTAATGCACGGTTTAATGCTACAATTAACATTTTTTAACTATCCGCTAAGCCATTTATTAGCCCGTTTATCAAAATCCCCACGGATGGGATATCCATGAAATCATTTTAATTCTTACTTTTATAGTCCTGAACAATTATTCTATCACTCACAAATTAAAAACTGAAAAAGCTTTGAAAAGAAGAGACTTTATCCAATTATCCGGAATGGGCTTCGGAGCTATGATGCTGCCCAATATTCCGCTTGTGGGCAATGCTGTTTCGCAAGAAGCCCTGCTGGACGGCGGAATTGATGTAGCCGTAAAAAAACGTTTAGCTGATGCCGCCCTTAACGCCGCCAAGGCAAAAGGTGCTACCTACACCGACATCCGCATTGGCCGGTACCTTAATCAGTTTGTTGTCACGCGCGAAGACAAAGTGCAGAACATTGTCAACACCGAGTCTTATGGGGTTGGTGTGCGAGTAATTGCCGATGGTTGCTGGGGATTCGCCGCTGTTGTAGATGCTAAAAGCGAAGCAGATACAGCCAGAGCCGCAGAAGAAGCGGTGGCCATTGCCAAAGCCAATGCCCGGCTAATGAAAGAGCCGGTACAGCTGGCACCTCAAAAAGGCTATGGCGAGGTTAGCTGGAAAGCACCCATCAAAAAGAATTCGTTTGAAGTACCTATTAAAGAAAAAGTAGATTTATTGCTGAGTGTAAACGATGCAGCCCTTAAAAACGGCGCCAATTACGTTAACTCAGTGCTATTTATGGTTAATGAGCAAAAATACTTTGCTTCATCTGATGGCTCATATATAGACCAGGACATCCACCGTATATGGCCCATTGCTGCGGTTACAGCCATTGACCCCAAAACGGGCAAGTTTGAAACCCGCCAGGCATTAAGCGCCCCAATGGGTATGGGTTATGAATATTTACAGGCTAATCCGTCAGATAAAGTAGTAGGTGTAACCACCCGCTATAATAAAGGCTATGATATGCTGGAAGACGTAACCGCCGCTGCCAGACAAGCCAAAGAAAAACTAACCGCGAAATCGGTTGAGGCAGGCAAGTATGACCTGGTTCTTGACCCTTCTCACCTGTGGCTAACTATTCACGAGTCAGTAGGCCACCCTTTAGAGCTTGACCGCGTGTTGGGTTATGAAGCCAACTTTGCCGGAACCTCATTTGCCACGCTGGATAAATGGCAAAGCAAAAATTTCAACTACGGTAGCAAAGAAGTGAATCTTTTTGCAGATAAAACGCAGGTAGGGTCATTAGGTGCAGTCGGTTGGGACGACGAAGGCGTACAAACCAAACGCTGGGATTTAGTGAAAGACGGTATTCTGGTAAATTATCAGGCTATCAGAGACCAGGCACATATTATTGGCGAAAAAGAATCGCACGGTTGTTGCTATGCAGACAGCTGGTCTTCGGTGCAGTTCCAACGCATGGCCAATGTATCTTTGGCTCCGGGTAAGGCTCCGCTATCAGTTGAAGAAATGATAAAAGACGTGAAGAAAGGTATATATATTATTGGTGACGGGTCTTTCTCAATAGACCAGCAACGCTACAACTTTCAGTTCGGCGGACAATTGTTTTATGAAATTAAAGATGGAAAGATTGAAGGTATGTTGAAAGACGTAGCCTATCAATCAAACACACAGGAGTTCTGGAACTCATGTGTGAAGATTTGCGACGAAAAAGATTATCGTTTGGGTGGTTCGTTCTTCGACGGCAAAGGGCAACCTTCGCAGTCAAGCGCGGTATCTCATGGTAGTTCAACCGCTCGTTTTAATGGGGTTAACGTCATTAATACAGCACGTAAAATCTAATTTACACCAGAGAGTGGAGAATGAAAAATGGAGAAAGGGTTGAAAAAAATACTTTTTCAGATTCCTTGTTCTTAACCATGTTCCTCGTCCAATCCCTAAAATCAAACCATTTAAAATCTGAAATCAAATGTCTGTTATATTAACCGAAGAAGAAGCTAAAGCCTTGCTGAAAAAGGTTTTGAGTTATTCAAAAGCAGATGAATGTGAAGTAAATCTGCTTGGCGAGATACGTGGAAATATCCGCTATGCCCGTAACGAGGTATCTACCAGTGGCTCTTTAATTAATAAAAACCTGCAGGTGCAATCTGCTTTTGGCAAAAAAGTTGGTGTCGCCACCATTGATGAGCTGGATGACGCCTCTATTGAAAAAGTGGTTCGTCGCTCTGAAGAATTAGCCAGATTAGCCCCCGAAAACCCGGAATACGTAGGCATTTTAGAGCCCCAGCAATATCTTAAATCAAGCGGACATTACGACTCTACCGCAAAAATTACTCCTGCCACACGTGCAGAGGCCGTAGATAAGAGCCTTCAATTATCAAGAGCGCAAAATCTGGTGGCGGCCGGTTTCCTTGAAGACCGCCACGGTTACAATGCCATGATGAACTCAAAAGGGTTGTTTGCTTATTATCTGGACTCAAACGTTAACTTTTCGTTAACCGTCCGCACGCAGGATGGGACCGGTTCTGGCTACGTAGCCAGAGGCTATAACGATATTAATAAACTGGATACAGCCGCAGCTACTAAAATTGCCATTCAGAAATCGGTAGGCTCTGTTGGCGCCAAAGCGCTGGAGCCGGGCAAATATACTGTTATTTTAGAGCCTACTGCCGCTGTTGTGCTTTTAGAAAACCTCTTTTTTGATATGGACGCCCGTAGTGCCGACGAAGGGCGGTCTTCCATGAGCAAACCGGGTGGCAAAACCAAACTCGGCGAAAAAATTGTAGATGAACGCGTTACTTTTTATTCAGACCCACAAAACCCTGAATTACCGGCAGCAGCCTGGTCGGGCGATGGGCAGCCGCAGAAGAAATTGTTCTGGGTTCAGAAAGGGGTTGTAAAAAATCTGGCCTATTCAAGATTCTGGGCCAAACAAAAGGGCGTACAGCCGGTGCCTTATCCAAACAACATGATTATGGAAGGTGGCACAGCAACCCTTGATGAAATGATAAAAAGCACCAAAAGAGGTATATTGGTTACTAAGTTATGGTATATCCGCTCGGTAGACCCTCAGACTTTGTTACAAACGGGTCTTACCCGCGACGGAACTTTCTACATTGAAGATGGCAAAATTAAACATCCGATTAAAAACTTCCGTTTTAATGAGAGCCCGATTATCATGCTTAACAACCTTGAAACGCTGGGCAAGCCAGAGCGCGTTGTGAGTACCGAATCGAACCAGAATTACATTGTACCACCCATGAAAATCAGAGAATTTACGTTCTCTTCACTTTCTGATGCCGTATAACGGACTGGTAGTCCGTTGAAAGTACCACGGACTGATAGTCCGCGGTTATGGAAAAAACCGAGATAATAGAGAAGTCACTTTCTCTATTATCTCAAGCCAAATTACCAGGAATTATTACTGAAAATTAACACTTCACAACATTTGAAACCTTTCGTTTTCACTCGGATTCAATACACTTCGGGGGATTGGGATACAGATCAGCGCATGCCTTCCAATATCCTTAATTCGCTGGTAGAATACACTACCATACCCGTTGATGAAAAAGAGAAAGTAGTGTTATTGAGCGGTAACGAAATATTCAGAAGCCCCTTCTGTTATTTAAGTGGCCATAAGCTGGTAGAGTTTTCAAGTCAGGAGAGAGAGCACTTCAGAAAATATGTCGAAAACGGTGGCTTTGTCTTTGTCGACGACTGTAACCATGATATCGACGGATTGTTTGCCAAATCATTTGAGCAGGAAATGACTCGCACTTTTGGAGCCAAAGCACTTCAGAAAATACCCAACACTCATCCCATTTACCATTCATTTTTTCATTTTGATGGCCCACCTACAACCAGTTTCGAGCTGAACGGCTGGGGCGATGACCTGGTACACGACTACCTGAAAGCCATACAAATTAACGGAAAAATCGGCCTTCTTTACAGCAATAAAGATTATGGTTGCGAATGGGACTACGACTTCAGAAATAAACGCTGGCTGGCAGAAGACAACACCAAGTTTGGGGTAAATATCATCAATTACGCATTAACAGTTTAAACATTGGAAACACAGAATCTGAATCACTATAAAACGCTGGTATCTAAACTACCACACTTAAAAAAAGAGATTGGTAAAGTTATTGTCGGCCAGGAAGAAGCCATCAATGAAATATTGATTAGTTTACTGGCGGGTGGCCATTGTTTGCTGGAAGGTGTGCCCGGGCTGGCCAAAACACTGATGGTAAAAACCATGTCAGAAGCGCTTGACATGAAATTCAAAAGAGTACAATTTACCCCGGATCTAATGCCGGGCGATATTATTGGTACCGAGATATTGGAAGAAGACCACGAAACAGGTAAGAAGTTTTTCAAATTTAACCGCGGGCCCATCTTTGCCAATATTGTTTTAGCAGACGAGATTAACCGTACACCACCCAAAACTCAGGCAGCTTTGCTGGAAGCCATGCAGGAATATAAAGTTACATACGCCGGCACCAATTATGACCTGCCCCTGCCCTTTCTGATTATTGCTACGCAGAACCCTATTGAACAGGCTGGTACTTATCCCCTGCCAGAAGCTCAGCTTGACCGTTTCCTGCTTTATATTAAACTGGGATACCCGTCTGAACAGGAAGAACTCAACGTACTGAAAAGTACAACAGGCAGCAGCAAACAAACTTTGCAGACCGTGCTGACAGATAACGAGATAATAGATTTACAAAAACTAACCAGACAGGTACATATCAGTGATGAATTGATTGTGAAAGTAAACCAATTGGTAAGAAATACCCGCCCGGCCAATAGTTCTTCTCAATTTGTAAAACAATGGTGCGACTGGGGCGCAGGCCCCCGCGCAGGTCAGGCGCTCATTTTATGCTCAAAAGCAAGAGCGGTATTAAACGAACGCTTCTCGGTCGTTCCGGAAGACATTGAGACACTGGCGTATCCGGTGCTTCGTCATAGAATTGCATTGAATTTCCGTGCCGAAGCTGAAAATATAACTACTGACAACGTAATTGGGGAGTTGTTGAAGAGCAAATAAGAATCCGATTATATTGAATTTCTTAAAAGAAATCTGTTTTGGAGTTAAAATATCCCCCTGGGGATAATATATCAGTAGAAAAAAAGGTAAGCCCAGATATCAAAGTCCCGTAGGGACGGTATATTAATAGCAACGAATAAATAATATATTACCCCTACGGGATACACAAAATATAATTTTAATGCACTTTTCTACTGATATATCGTCCCTATGGGACTAACTAATTGAAAACAATGATTGTTAGTGTAGAAAATATCCCGTTAGGGATAACATATCAGTAGATAAAAGGTAAGCCCAGATATCAAAGTCCCGTAGGGACGGTATATTAAAAGCAACGAATAAATAATATATTACCCCTACGGGATACACAAATATAATTTTAATGCACTTTTCTACTGATATATCGTCCCTATGGGACTAAGTAATTGAAAACAATAATTGTTAGTGTAGAAAATATCCCGTTAGAGATAACATATCAGTAGAAAAAAAAGTAAGCCCAAATATTCAAAGTCCCCTAGGGAAGGTATGTTAATAGCGACGAATAAATAATATATTATCCCTACGGGATACACAAAACATAATTTTAATGCACTTTTCTACTGATATATCGTCCCTATGGGACTAACTAATTGAAAACAATGATTGTTAGTGTAGAAAATATCCCGTTAGGGATAACATATCAGTAGATAAAAGGTAAGCCCAGATATCAAAGTCCCGTAGGGACGGTATATTAAAAGCAACGAATAAATAATATATTATCCCTACGGGATACACAAAACATAATTTTAATGCACTTTTCTACTGATATATCGTCCCTATGGGACTAAGTAATTGAAAATAATAATTGTTAGTTTAGAAAATATCCCGTTAGGGATAACATAATCAGTAGATAAAAGGTAAGCCCAGATATCAAAGTCCCGTAGGGACGGTATATTAAAAGCAACGAATAAATAATATATTATCCCTACGGGATACACAAAACATAATTTTAATACTCTTTTCTACTGATATATCGTCCCTATGGGACTAGAACTGCTTTAAAAACTATGGCTAATACTTATACTCAAATTTATTTGCATATAATATTTGCTGTAAAATATAGAGAAGGAGTTATTCAAGCATCTTGGAAAAATGAACTTTACAAATACATAACAGGAGTAATTCAGGAGCAAAAACATAAATTAATCATTATCAATGGAATGCCCGACCATTTACATATTTTGATTGGAATGCATCCAACCCAATCAATTTCTGAATTGGTTCAGGATATTAAAGGGAATTCTTCAACCTGGATTAACAAAAGAAAACTAGTTCTAGGAAAATTTGAATGGCAAGAAGGTTATGGCGCTTTTTCTTATAGTAAATCTCAAGTAAAAGATGTAATCAAATACATTGAAAATCAGGAAGAACACCACCGAATTAAACCATTTAGAGAAGAATACTTAAACTTTCTTAAAAAGTTCGAAGTAGAATATAATGAAAAATACATTTTTAAAGAATTGATTTGAATTAATACAATTAATGCTCACTACCGAACTCATTAAATTAAATAATCTGCAACTGGCTGGCCGCTTGGTTAGTGAAGAAGTGATGCTGGGTATCCATGGCAGTAAACGTTCAGGTATCGGTACAGAGTTTGAACAATACAGACACTACGAACCGGGCGACGACCCTAAAAGAATAGACTGGAAACTATTTGCCCGTACTCAAAAACACCTGGTGAGAGAATCGGCCACGGAAAGTAACCTGCATATCCGGTTTGTGCTTGATTTATCTGGTTCAATGAACTACCAGGAAAAATCTGTAAGCCGGCTGCAATATTGCAAAATCCTGTTGGCTTCAATGGCTTATCTCGGGTATCGGCAAAGCGATCAGATGAGTCTTTATTCACTTAAAAATGGCAATCTGCAAACATTGGTGCCGTCTGGCAAGCAATCTTTTCACCGAATTTTATATACCCTTGAAAAGGCAGAAGCAGAAGGGCCCTGGCAAAATAACGACCCGAAATTTGCTGAATTTCAACAGAAGCAAAAAGAGCTGATTGTAATGGCTTCTGATTTTCTGCAGGCAGATAACGAATGGATACAGCTAATCAGGAATATTGCCAACCCCAGACGCGATATTGTAATATTTCAGGTTTTGGGAGAAGACGAAATCAACTTCAACCTGAATGGATTTTACCGATTCAAAGATTTAGAAACGCAAAAGGAAATAGAATTACAGGCAGAAGCAGTAAAGGCCGAATTTAAAGCCGGTATGATGGCTTATCTGGAAAATCTGGAAACTGTATTACAGATTCCAAACGTTAGTTTAATCAGAGTTACACTTAATGAAGCCATCGCAAGAGTCATTGCCGAGTCATTAAAGAAAAGAAAATTATAAGTATGGAATTGTTAAATCCTCTGATGCTTTGGGGTGGTTTGGCCATTGCCATACCCATTATTATCCATTTCTGGCATCAGAAAAAAGGTAAAGTTTTAGCATGGGCTGCCACTCAGTGGCTTCTGGAAAAAAACCTTCAGCAGTCGAGAGGCATCCGGCTGGATAATATTCTATTGCTACTGCTTAGGTGCCTGCTTCTATTGCTGCTTTGCTTTTTATTAAGCAAGCCTGTTTTCGACTGGTCTGATGCGTCATCTTCGTCTCAGAAAATACATCTGGTTCAACCAAACAAACTGATAATTGATAACTTTAAGTTTGAATTGCAGGATGCGCTTAAAAAAGGTGAAAAAATCTATTGGATTCAACCCGCTTTAACCTTAGCGAATGACCTGGGCAATGTACCCCAAACCGATAACTTTAATCCGCTACTTTTGCAATCATGCCTTAATAAATTAGCGCAAACCATCAAAAAAGAAGATATAGCGCTTTATTTGATTAATAGTCAGAACCTGGCACAAGTACCTAAAATTTTTGTACCATCTGCTTTCAATCTGCATACCATAGTTGATTCATCCAAAAACAACCTGAAGCCCTATTTAGCTTTTGATAACAAAAAACTATTTGTAAACGCTGCCAATCAATTGGCGCTGCAAGCAGAATCAGACAACAACAATACTTATACCGGCAGCCCCGCCAATAATGCACCAATCGAGGTTTTGATTCTCAATCAGAATAAAGCAGAAAAACAAACCATTTTAGCTTCATTAAAAGCTTTGGAAGAAGTGTATAAAATTACACTGACAGCAGATACGGAGGTTAACAAGCACAAAAAATACAACTGGGTATTCAGCGATAAACCTTTAATCTCAAAATCAGAATATGATTCTGAATCAACTTTGAACATCATTTCTAACACAGACAATATTCCGGCAAACCAATTAAGATACCAGAAGAATACTATTCAGATTCCGTACATTCTCAATCCACAAACATCTGCGGCCATTTTTAATGGTGAGTTTCCTGAATGGCTGGCAGAGACGCTGATAAAACATTATGATTTAAACCCTATACCTACGGTTTTGAGTAATCAGCAATTGCAAAGTATATTTACTAAATCCGGCGCTGTTAATGCAAATCAGGAAAATGAACTTGCAAGAATCTTACTTTTTGCTTTCATCATTATTCTGGGCATTGAACGTTATATAGCCATCACTAAAAACGCATGAATCAGGTCAAACATATTATATCGGGCGTGCGCTTCCAGTTATATGCGGTGGCATTCTTTACATGTCTGCTGGTGGCAGTTTCCGCCTTTTTATTGGTATCGGTTTTTAGCGATTCTTTGTCGGTATCGCTAATAAGCAGCCTGCTTGCCTTTGGTTTAAGCGCCTACCAGACACAATTGTTTAAAGATAAACAAAATGAAGCGGTAAGGTTAATCCATAAAACAGTCGGAGATACCGAGTACAGCCTTCAGTTACTCAACTTGTCGCAACCCAACATAGCTGAGCAATTGCAATTGGAAAGATTAGCCTCAAAATTGGAAGGACACAGAACACCGACGGCAATCAATTCAAAAATATGGGTTCCGATTGCCATAGCAATCGTTTCTATGCTTATCTATTTAGGGTACCCGCTTATAAAACAGCATCAAAGCAAAGAAACCTTAAGCACTGAGGCCCACACCAAAGCATCGCCGCAGGAAATGGTTAAACCACCTGTGTTCAGTTCAGCACAATTAACCATTACACCACCTGCCTATACCCAATTACCAACCAAAACAAATGACGATTTAAATGCCTCTGCCATCAGCGGTTCTATGCTTAAATGGCTTGTAGCGTTTAATCATACCAATAATCTGGCTGTGAAACTGAGCAATAACAGAGGCGAAGAACTCGCTTTCAGGAAAACAGGAGAAGTTTTTGAATACACCGACATGCTGCAAGGCTCTGGTTTATATGCCATAAAAGCCTATTGGAAAGACTCCCTCATATTTCAGTCAGACTATTACCGGTTGGAAGCCATACCAGACTTGGCACCCAGAATTGACCCGGCATCTAAAGAACTGTATAAATTCCATTTCCTGAAAGACCCGAAAACCGTTCAGATTTCAGCAAAAATATCAGATGATTTTCAGGTAACACAAGCATTCATCATTGCTACGGTAGCCAGGGGGTCAGGAGAGAACGTAAAATTCAGAGAAATTAAATTACCTATATATCAGGCTCATTTCAAGGAGGCTTTCATCAACAAAACCATTGATTTAAAGGCGCTAAACTTTGCCCCCGGCGATGAGCTTTATTATTACTGGGCCGCCATTGACAATAAAAAGCCGGAACCCAACTATACCAAGTCTGACACCTACTTTATTGTTTATAAAGATACCTCAAAAACAGAGGAAGCCGAGATGGCTACCATGGCCATGAATATTCTTCCTGAGTATTTCAGAAGCCAGCGCCAGATTATTATTGATACTGAAAAACTCATCGCCAAAAGAAATAAAATCAGCCTGAAAGATTTTAAGAGTACATCTAATGAAATAGGTTTTGACCAGAAAGCGTTACGCCTCCGTTACGGACAGTATCTGGGTGAAGAGTTTGAAAACTCTATTGGTGGCGGAGACCCTATTCCGTCAGACGCTATCAGCGGCTCGGCTATGGGTGGCGACCTGCTGAAAGGCTTTACTCATGCACATGACGAAGGAGAGCACGACCATGAAGATGGTGAAAAGCACCAGGCCAATGGACATAGCCATGACCACGTCGCAGAAACTAAAGGTAATCAGGACAACGAAGACCCATTGGCAGCTATTCTGAAAGACTACGTGCACTCGCATGATGATGGCGAAGCCAATACTTTCTACGAACAATCTACCCGAAGTTTGTTAAAAATGTCGCTCGAACAAATGTGGCAGTCAGAATTGCACCTGCGTCTTTACGAGCCTGAAAAAGCCTTACCATTTGAAAAAAAGGCTCTCGAATTTCTAAAATCGGCACAGCAAAAGGCGCGTACATTTGTAAAGAAAACCAGCTTTGACCCACCGCCCATCAAAGAAAAGGAAAAGCGCATGACAGGCGAGTTGACGAAGTTCAACGAGGCCTTCAGCTATGAAAAGAATTTTTCTCAACAAAAGTTAGAACTCCTGGTAGCTCAGGTGCTGGGTATTATAGATACCCAAAAAGAAGGCCAGAAACTAAACGGGTATCAAAAACAAAGCTTATTGCTTTTAGGTACTTACCTGAGTGGCAAGATAATGAATAGCAAGTTGAGCAACTGGTCTGTTTTAAGCCAGCTTCAGAATTTAATCAACGATAAGGATTTATCGACTGACGAAAAAGCGGAGCTAAAGACCAAATTATACCAGCTAACCGGTATTACCCAGCCAAAAGGCATATTGAACAAATCTTATTCGGCAGAAAAAAAACTAGAGAAGGCATTCTGGAAAAATATCAGGTAATGCTACCTGTCAGACCAATACTAATACATGGCATTTAACTTACTCATATTATCAGTCTTCCAGTCAAAGTGGATACTTTATATAGGCCTGGTGTTTCTATTGATTATCCAATTATGGTTGTTGTGGCGGTCCAAATCTCTGCCTAAAAAACGCTTACTGATACGCCTGGGGCTGAATCTATTCGTTTGGCTGGCAGTTTTTCTTTTTGTTTTTCAGCCGGGTATTAAGCATACTACCAATGGCAACAAATTTTTATTGGCTGCCGCCAAAATACCCAAGGCTTATGTTCAGAAAATAAAAGACAGCCTTCAAATTGCAGATTCTTTCAATGAGCAGGACTTTAACCGCTTAATCAGTAATAATCCGCAATTTGCTGACAGCCCCGGCAATGTTTATCTCTTAGGGCAGAATTTCAGCCCTAAAACCCTCAGCTGGTTGAGTAACAGGAACCTGAACTGGATACCCTATTTTGACGAAGGACAACTACAGAATTTACGATATAAAAGCATTGTAAAAAAGGGAGACATACAAGAGCTGAGCGGTAAATTAACCGTTAATAAACCTCAGACACTCGCCATTAAATATGGTCATCAAACGTTAGATAGCCTCGTACTGCAAAAAGGCCATAATACTTTTCATTTCAGTTTTCCGGTTTTTACCATTGGTCGTACCGAGGCAGTATTAACACTGGATGAGGCGCCGCTTGAGCGCATTCATTTTTTTGCACATGCTCCACAGCCACGTAAAGTACTTTTCGTATTAGGCAATCCTGATTTTGAAAGCAAAAATCTATCAGAGTGGCTGGGCAGAAACAATTATCAGGTTGAGATTATTACTACCATTGCAAAAGATGCCCAAAGCAAGGTTACTATCAATAAGCCCGGCGATACTAAATCTTTCGACGCTGATATTTTAATAACCGACCCTGCCAATGCAACGCATACACTGGTAAAAAAAGCAGCTGCCGAAGGCAAAAGTGTCTTGTTTATTAACTGCACTAAACCCGAAGAAGACGCTAAAACGCTGAATCTGGCTTTGGGCACTAACTGGCGCATAAAAAAAACATCAAACGACCAAACAATAATCGTTGCTGATAATCTTACAGCACTGCCTTATGTGCCTGAACCGGCCGTTAACCAGAAATTAATTGGTAAATACCCCATAGCTATTCAGAAGAAAGCCGGGTCAATTGGTTTGAGTTTTCTGAATGAGACTTTCCCGTTGAAACTAAGTGGCGATAGCCTCGGCTATGCCCGTATCTGGTCGTCGGTATTTCAACAACTGGCTCCTTCTGTTACCGACAATATTCTGATTGATGCTCCTGTTTTTACCGATACGCAAACATCTATTGTTATTAATAATCCTACTGTGGTTTCTTCAAAAATCAGGATAGATACAGATACGAGTATTTTATCTCAATCGCCAGTCA
The DNA here is from genome assembly GCF_024138715.1 of Emticicia sp. 21SJ11W-3. Taxonomy (GTDB): domain Bacteria; phylum Bacteroidota; class Bacteroidia; order Cytophagales; family Spirosomataceae; genus Emticicia; species Emticicia fluvialis. The sequence continues at coordinate 1,570,911 of NZ_CP092074.1, read as the reverse complement.
ATCCACTTACCTATTCAGGAAGCTATGTTTTCAGAAAACCGGGCTGGCAATCATTTCAGGATTCGTTATCGCTTTATGTGGAAGAAAACACAAGAGGGCTTAAGCAAGCCACACAAATACAAGAAGCCTTACAGGCGCATCAGCGCATAAGTACTTTTAGTGGTGGTAAAGCATCTTTACAGTCACTTACCACCACTTTGCCAGACTGGGCGTGGTATTTGATTATATTGGTGGGTTTAGTAGCGCTCTGGGTAGAACCCAAACTGAATTGAAAAGTAATGCTTCGTTATCTTAGAGTTGCTTAACCGCTACAGAAATACTTTCCAGGCGTGTTTTAATCTGCTCAATATTTTGTTTAATTTCTTTTTGCACCTCCAGCATTTTTTCGGCAGGTAAATCAGGCACCGAATTGTGGTGATGGTGTTCATGCTCATGGCCACTTTCATGGGTATGTTCAAACCCCGGCACCGCAAAGAAGTTCTTCTCCCAAGTATTAAAGTCAGCCTTCAAGGTTGTCAATTCCCTGGCTAACGAATCAGCTTTTAAAGTTTTTTTTGCAAGTAAAAGGTTACTAAGGCTGTCGAGCTTATCTATTTCAGGCTCAACTTGCTCCTGAATAGCCTCTGCCTGCATGTGTACCTCATTGGCCTCTACCAATACGGGGTTGTCTTTCGGATTTTTTGACGAGCACCCCATTACTGCAATTGCTGCGAAAAACAAAAGAATTTTATTCATTTCATTATTGTGTTTTATGCTTGAAAAAACGTTGTATCTGTGCCTCTTTTAACCGGGTTTCTTCTGACTTAAACCAATGAACCGGCGGATAAAAATAGAAAACAATTGAAACCAGAGAAATAAACCAGAATCCGGTGCGCTGCACTTTTGAGGCCTTGCCGGCAGGTTTGTACACCTGATAAAAAGTAACCCCGAAAATAATTAACTGGCAACACAGTAAAAGAGGCGCATACGCCTGCAAGGCTATAAAAATGCTTAAACCACCGCTGATACTCAGCAGCAATGGTAAACCACAGCAAATCAGGTGAACGAAAGAAGCGGTAACCAGTTGGAATCCTAACAATACTTTTGTCATAATACTATAATTTAATGACAGGCAGATAAGTATATGTAGAAATACCTGAACTTTAATAGATGAAATACTTGCAACAATGATGCAAAAATAAATCTCTCTGACTATATTTGCAACATTATTGCATAAACAATTTTACTATGAAAAAATTCAGTTCATATTTTTCGGTAGGGCTAATACTCATTGTAGTGGCAGGCATCATTAATACCGGCTTTAAAGTGCAGGCCGAAACCCAGCACATTACATGGAAAGACCTGCAGGATGTACGCTTTAAGAAGAAATTTAACAAACAGGAGAATATGTTTTTTCTTTACCCTGAATTTGGCGAGCGTGTGAAAGCACTGGAAGGAAAAGTGATACAAATAAGAGGATATATGATTCCGGTTGACCCGGCTGAAAACGTATTTGTGCTTTCGGCCAATCCTATGGCTGCCTGTTTTTTCTGCGGAGGCTCGGGGCCTGAATCAATCATACAACTGAAACTGAAACAACCCCGCCGCTTTGCTACTGACGAGATATGGACCGTAAAAGGCATATTAAAACTAAACATAGACAACGTAGAAGAGCTGAACTACGTTTTACAAAATACAGAACCCATAAAGAAGTTTAATTGAGGTATCAGACTTCTTTTACGCTGTAAATTTAACCACAGCATACATAGCCACATAGTGGGTCTACATGGCTATTTATGATGCTTCAGTTACCTGCCGGCTTGTTATTACGACGAAAAAATTTCTTTTTCGGTTTACCTGTCTGGCCGTCAGGCTTTGGGGTCCTTGCATTTCTGTTCTGCCCTTTATACTCAGGAGCAGCACCCAGGCCCAGGCTTTCGGTAACGCTTTGCTTTTCAACTTCGCGCTCCAATAGCTTTTCAATATTTACAATACGGTATTGGTCTCTTTCATTAATAAATGTAATAGCCGTACCGGTGGTTTCTGCTCTGGCTGTGCGCCCGATACGATGGATATAGTCTTCGGCATCGCGCGGCACATCAAAATTTACTACATGGCTCAGATTATTGATGTCTATACCTCTTGAAAGCACATCGGTAGCTACCAGAATCTTAAATTGCTTATTTTTGAAGTCGCGCAATACGTTTTCGCGTTCCTGCTGCGAATTATCGGATGATATCCCCCGGGCATCCAGGTTTAGTTTTGTTAAAGCCCTGATGATTTTTTCAATCATCATTTTCTGCGACGAAAACACAATCACCGACTGTACATTGTCATTTTTGAGCAAATGTGCCAGCAAAGGTATTTTCTGGGTATCGGTGGCCATATAAAACTGCTGGTCTATACCTACCGCTGGCTTTGATGTGGCCAGCCGCACTTCTGCGGGGTCTTTCAGTATTCTGTTGGCAAAATCTCTTATTTTTTTAGGCATAGTTGCCGAAAACATCAAGTTCTGCCGTTGCACCGGCAGGTGCTTCAGGATATACATAATGTCGTCTGAAAAACCCATATCAAGCATCTTATCGGCCTCATCAAGTACCAGACATTTAATGTGGTCAAACTTCAGGTCGGTTGCTTTCATGTGCGCCATCAAACGCCCGGGTGTTGCAATAATAATATCGGCACCATGTACAAGGGCTTTTCGCTGCTGATTCCACTCTTCCCCTACTCCGCCGCCATAAATGGCAATGCTGGTGGCATTAATAAAATAACTGAATCCTTCTATTTGTTCATCTATTTGTTTAGCCAGCTCACGCGTAGGCACAAGCACCAGCACCGAGGTCTGGTTACTTTGGTTTCGCACAACGTGGTCTAGCAAAGGAATAAGAAAGGCAGCGGTTTTGCCAGTGCCGGTTTGCGCAGAAGCAAGAAGGTCTTTTCCTGAAAGAATAATAGGAATGGTTTGCTCCTGAATAGGAGAAGCCTGTACGAAATTCATGGCGTTTACGCCAGACAACAGGTCTTCATGTAGGTTAAATTCGCTAAATTGCAAGTTTTAATTAATAATTTTGATTGGTAAAAATGTAAAGATAGCATTTAGAAACGAAGAATGCACAGAAAGGCCAAAACATCGGCAATTCTGTGCATTTTTTTATAGGTTTATGGTTGCTTTCGCCTTGCCCGGTTTACGGAATTGCGCAACAAGCCAACATCTTATTTGAAGAAAAACTTACTGGGTGCAATTTCTACTTTTACAGAATCAATCAGTTCTCCGGTTACTTTATACCTGAAAACATAACCTGCCTGCTTGTAAGACGGCGTAACACCAGCATAGATAATATTTGCGTTTGTATCAAATCCCAGGCCAGACAATGTACGCTTGATTAAGGGCTTGGCGTTTGATATTGCCGCATCACTTATATTAAAGCTATATACTTCTCCGCCTTCACTCCAATTCGAATAATCAAAATAGATAGTTCTTTTGTCGGCACTTAAAACCAATTCTCCGGGTACTTTACCTGTTGTTTTTTCGGTACTTAAAGTAGCTTCGATTGATTTGGTAGATGGATTAATACGGAAAACTTCTTTACCAACCGAACACCAAATCTTGTTGTTGGCATCAACTACAAGATTGGTGGTACCGCCTTTCATCGAAATTTTACCAGACACCTCATCTTTGGCAATATCAATTACGGTAATCTCGCTCTTGCCTGAGTACGGGTCATTACCAATAAAGGCTTCATTACCTACAACCACAATTCCTTCGGCGCCATTTTGCACAGCAATTTTTTTAGTTACTTTATTAGTGTTCAAATCAATTACCAGAACATACCCTGGCTTGTATGAATAATCGGCATTCAGCACGTCCCAACAAACTACATAAGCTTTATTAGAAGCAACTTTGATAGCGTTGCGTGGGTTTTCAACTTCTTTTATTGACGCCACCGACTTAAAGGAACGGGCATTTACAATTTCTATGGCGTCTTGGCCGTCAGTAGAGTTATCTACTAATATAATTCCTTTACCGTCTATTTCTGCGTATTCTGTAATACCCCCTACAATTGAGCGTTTATTTTCTTTTTGAAAAACATCAAGGGTAGCTTTTGTAGAATCTCGTTTCAGAAAAGATAGTGTGCCGTTGTTATCAAAAAAGTTGCCGGCGTTAATCACTATCACACCTGTGTCGTATGGTTGTGCGGGTTCTGCATCCTTGGTTTCGCAAGAGAATAAAGCAATAGAAACAAAACCAAGTAACAATAATTTTTTGTAGTTCATCTGGATTACTTATTTATGTTAAAAACAAAGTTGATTGCATAATTTCTGCCGGGCATGGCATTGCGTTTTGAGTTTAGGTAGAGCTCGTCAAACAGGTTGTTTATCTGAAAAAACAAGCGACCATCGGCATGCTTCCATTTCAGGCCACTTTCAAGTATCAGGTTTGCCAAATGCTGGCCATCGAGCCATTTAGAATTGTCGAACGTGTAATACCGGCGGCTATTGGCTTGCCATTGAAGCGTTGCACGGAACGGCGTTCCGTGTTTTTTCAGCCACCCGGTTTTCCCGTTTGTCTGGTAATATAAATTGGCGGTAAAATTGTGCTTCGGTATGTAAATCAGCTGCTTACCTATTACATCGGCAGAGAAAACATTATAAGCTTTCTGCTGCGAAGAATGCGTGTAAGCATATTGGGCATGAAACCCAACCGCTAGTTGCTCGCGCTGATATTGCGTTTTGTGTGTAAGCTCCAGACCTTTGGCCAATACCTGTTGCAGATTCTGTACCTTGTAATTCAAATCCGGATTCCAGTAGGCCCAGTTGTCAATCAGATTATGATACAGATTCATCGACGAGCTAAAACTGAAAGTATGGTGCTGCTTATTCCAGCTAATACCCATCTCTTTATTAAATCCGTCTTCGGGCTTCAGCTCCGGGTTGCCTAATTCAGACCAATAGCGTTCGTTCATGGTAGGCACCCGGTAGCTGCGTGAAACATTGCCCGTTAATTTGGTGGATTCAGTAAGTTGATATTCAAACCCCAAAGCAGGGGCTAAGGGTGGCTCAAAGCCTTTTACAAAGGCCTGACGCACATTAAGAGAGGCAAGTAATCTTTTTGAAACCTGGTACCTCAGCCAGGCAAAAATGTCTAATCTGTTCTCTGCAATGGTGTTCTTTTCATATTCGTCAACATGTGCTATTACATGCGCTGCCTCAGTGCCAATATGGGCAGTAAGTTTTGAAATCTTCCATGCATGTTCGGCACGAATCAAGAACCGGTCAATGGCTGTCCGGCTGGGTTTAACAAAATTACCCTTACCATAATTGGTGATATCCTGCACATAACCTCCTCTGACAGTCAGTTTTTTAAATTGATAGGTATTCAGAATCCTGACAGCCTGCGTTTGCAAAACCTCTCTTGTATGGATTGACTGCGGCGATATTTCGACATTATTATCAGAAACCCAGACGTTCAGCGAAAGCTGGTTTTGTTTTTTGGTGAGATAAAACAAATCCTGAATAAAGCCTCTTGAAGAAGTGGTTGAACGCTCAACCGGATAATAGTTCCGCTCTGTATAAGGGTAATTGTTATTCAAAACGCCACTATAAAACACCGTCTTTGACGAAACCCTGTTGCCTGAAACCCGGGCGCTTAACTGTGTTTGGCGGTTATTAAAACTGGCCATCCGCTGCCCGAAACTCAACTGCATTTTATTTTCCCAGACAGGCCTTGAGTCGAGCAGTATACTGCCTCCAACTGCATCTGATCCTACCACACATGACGATGACCCGTATTGAATAGCCAGGAGGTCGAAACCTGCAGCAGGCAAAGTGGAGAAATCGCTCTGCCCTGTACTTGGTGAGTTGATATTGATGCCATTCCAGACTACAGCCGTATGATTGCTTGAAGTACCTCGTAATCCTATACTTGTCAGTTGCCCGTTTCCATAGGGCCGGAAATTAACCGGTGCCAGAAAGTTTAGAAATTCGGCCAGGGTCTGAAACTTTGCCTGCTCAATTGTGGCTGAATCAATACGCTGAATCTTTAGCCCTGCCATAAACCGGGTTGGAGCGAAGGTTTTCACCAACACTTCGTCCAGCATTCTGGTTGAGTCAGTCTGGCCCAATACCATTTCCTGCGACAGCAGAAGCCACGCAAAGGCAAAGGGTAAAACCCTCAGGCAAAAGCATCTGATAAAAATGCTCAATTAATTAAACATGTAAAATGAATGATAGTCTGTCGCTCAGTTGGCTTCATCCTCCGTAAAGCGCAAATAAGGATAGCTTTGGGCAGGTCTCCTGACTCGTTTCAGCATCTCCGGCCTTCCCGTATAACAGTGGCCATGCAGTTGAAATGCACTCAAGAAACTTACAGTTGCGGGGACAGCTCCCGGTTTACACGGGATTCCCTTTTAAGCCTTGAAACAACTATCGGAAGCTGTATAAGGCACCTAAAACTGTTGCAAAGGTAAAATGATTTTTAAAAATAACAGCAACAGGCACAAAAAATAGTATTGGGCAGTGCCTTTATGAAAATCTGAAACACTTATAAACACAAATGAAGGGTTGTAAAATCTTATGTTTATATTCGCACAAACAAAACCTTAATCAAGAATGACCAAAAAGAGAATTGCCATTGATATGGATGACGTAATGGCGGCCACAGGAAAGAAAATCCTTAAAACTTATAACCACATTATCGGTACGGCTTTCACCGAGCAACATTTTGAAAACAAAGCTTACTTTGAAATTTTTGAAGAAAAAAACTATCATAAAATTCGGGTTGAAATATTTAAACCGGGCTTTTTCAGAGATGTAGAGGTAATGGCAGATGCCGTAGAGGTAATAAAAAAACTGCATGAGCAATATGAAGTATTTATTGTATCGGCAGCTACTGAGTTTCCTAATTCATTGAAAGACAAAATGGACTGGCTGGAAGAGCATTTTCCGTTTATATCATGGCGAAACATTGTGCTTTGCGGAGATAAAAGCATTGTAGCCGCCGATTATATGATTGACGACCACGAGAAAAACCTGAAAACCTTTAAAGGTAAACCGCTGATGTTCAGCGCCATTCATAATCAGAAGGTAACCGGTTATCAAAGATTCAAATCATGGAAAGAAATTGAGGCTTTTTTTGAGAATGAAAGTTAAAGTCCATTCAAAAATGACCTTGTATTTATGAAAATAAGTGAAGAAAACCCCATCATCTCAAAACCAAATAATCATTACCTACTAAGAATAATAGAATCGATATTTTGGTTAGGAATTTACGCTTTAGTATTTCAACAATCTATTATTAATGCTTCATGGTGGGGCTTGCTTATTTCACTATTTTTTCTCTTTTCTGGTGTTATTAGATTACTTTTCTTTCACAAAAGAATATATCATTTTTATGAAGACAAAATAGTTATTGAAACACATAAAAATGAATATCTGGATGAAATAGATGTAAACGATATAGCAGCCTGGAACGAAGAAATTAATGACAGAGGAAAAGATGGTATTGATACTAGTTTAATTATTTGTACTGAAACCAGATTATTAATTATAGATAAAAATGATTACAAAAATTATTCAGAGTTTATTGATTATTTAAATAGGTTAAATTTACCAATTGACAAAAACCTAAAATCAACAGGTACAAAAGAACAAGAAGAAATAATAACTTCATCTGAAAAAAGACTGATTTCATTAATTATCTCATTGTTTATACTTATACCATTTGTGTTTTGGTTAATTGTTAGAACAAAAGTAGAATCAGAAGAAAAATTATATTTTACTAGCCAAATAAGCAAGATTACATTTGCCAAGCACGATGTTGAATTAGAACTTTACGGCTATCCCACAATAAGGTTTATTACCAGTGATAAAAATGTTTTCAAAACTTATAATTATAATTACGGTAACCCGAAATATGTACATCAAGACAAAACCATAAAGCTTACTGTTTCAAAAAGTGATTACGACTGGCGAATAAAAAATAAACTGATTAAAAAAATACAAATATCTTCTACGGCGAAGCTCGATATTATAGATTATGAAATACTTGACTAAACTGCTTTGAATCACTTAATGACACCCTAACTAAAACCCAATATGACCGCAAAACAAATTGTAGAAAAACTGGCAGCTTTTCCTAACAGGGGTGTAGCCACCGCTAATGAAATACCTGTGCTTGATTATCTCAGCAGTTTGTTTCCGGAACAGGAAGTATCAAGGGAGTCGTTCAAAACGCCAAAAACTTACATTTCTATTGTCTGGTGGCTCATCGGTGGTTTGTTTGCCGGTTTATTAACTCTTAATTTCTCTCCAATTGCCGGGCTTTTTATCACACTGATATTTGTAACACTGGCAATGCTGTATTTCAACTGGTACGCATCGCCGGTTACGGGTTTTCCTCCACTGGTTACTTCGTATAACCTCGTAGTTAAGCCTAAAAGTAAAGCAACCAGCAAACCTAAGAAACTCATCCTGATGGCGCATTGGGACACCGCCCCTATTTCGGTTCTTTATCGCCCCGAGATGGTTGGCAACTTCCGGAAGTCTTTAAAAATGAGCCTGTTTTTGATGATTGTGGCGCAATTTATAGCCATTTCTCAGTTTCTGGCGCCAAACAATTTCATTATGATGATAGGCAACGTATTAGCTTTTTACTTTCTGTTGCAGGGGGTAGTGGGTACGGTAGACTATTTCCGCCTAGGCTATTCAAACGGCGCTTCTGACAATGCTACCGGAGTAGCCGCCGCTGTTGCCACCGCCGAGAAGTTGTGGGCTAAAAATTTAGACAATCTGGATGTGGAACTGGTTCTGACAGGTGCCGAAGAAGTAGGCATGATAGGCGCCAGAGCCTACATGAAAAAACATTATACCGAATTTAACAAGGAAACCTATCTGATTAATTTTGATACATTGGGCAGCGGTAATCTGAAAATCATAACCCAAACCGGCAGTTGGTCTAACATTGTGTATGACAACCAGTTGATACAAATAGCCAAACAAACCGTTGCACAGCTTCCGGCTCTTAAAAATGTAACCACAGGAGCCTGGCATACGGCTGACTTTGATTCAGTCTGGTTTCAGCGGGCGGGCATTCCGGCTGTAACGCTGGCAGCACTTGATGCACACGGCCGAATGCCTAACATCCACCGACCAACAGATGTGCTGGCAAACGTAGATTTTTTACCTATGGAAAAGGCTGTTATATTAGCAGAGAAAATCGGAGAACAACTCAATATTACTTAAACACCTTACTATGAATCGTAACCAGACTTTTATCTTCTTTGGCCTGTCTGCGATAAACATTGCCTCAGGCTTGCTGGAAACCGAATGGCTTGGCTATATTACTAAACCGCTGCTGATGATTACCCTGGGTTTGTTTTATTACCTGCACACCCGTGCCACATTTAGTAAAAGAGACCGGCTTGTGTTAATTGCTTTATTTTTCTCTTGCCTGGGAGACACCTTCCTGATGTTTCAGCAATTAAACCCCAATTACTTTCTGATGGGCCTGGGTGCATTTCTGCTTGGGCATGTCTGCTATATTTTATTGTTCCGGCAAGAGGGTAAATCACGCCATTTCCGCTGGCTACCTTTTATTTCTTATGCTTGTTTGCTACTGTTTTTTCTATTGCACAGAATTCCGACCGACTTCAGGATTCCGGTAACTTTGTATGCCATAGTAATAACCTTAATGGGTATTCGTGCCAGCGAGCGGCAGGTAAAAGACAAAAGTTATGAAGTTGTACTCATTGGGGCGGTATTATTTATTGCCTCTGATTCGCTTATAGCCCTTAACAAATTTGTAGTATCAGTGCCGATGGCTGGTTTTCTGATAATGAGTACTTATGTGGTAGCGCAATATCTGATTATCCACGGTTTGCTCATCAGTCGTCGCTCTTAGTTTCATGTTTTTTGCGTCTGCGATAAGACGGTTCCGGAGCAATCAATTCGGCCATATCGCTCAGCTCCAGTTTCAGGGCATTCATCGATAATGTTATTTCACGTACCGACAGAGTGAGTGCTGCTATCTGTAGCATCAATGCACCGCCAAACATCCATTTGGCTGCCAGTTCGCGGCCAACAAAAATCAACAACATACAAACCGCACTTAAAAGCAGGCTCGAAATGGCTATTATCTGAATATTCCTTACAATTCTGATGCGCCGCTGTAAACCGATAATCTGTGCAACTATGTTCTCTTTCTCTTCTTCAGTTTTGTATTTTAAATGCAAATCTCTGATCAGACTAGCCAGCGCCAGAAACCGGTTAGTAAAAGCAATCATCAGTAATGAAACCGTAGAAAAAAGAAGTGCCGGAGTACCAATTGTCAATTCCATCAGATAGTATTAAGCGAAATCAATCGATTCGCATGAGCCAAAGAGTTTGTAAAGAATTTAAGCGTAGCTGCCCGATATATAACTTTCCAATGAAGCTATCTGAGACTTCTGTTCATTGATTAACGTTGAAACCAGGTCATTGATAGAAATAATGCCTACCAGCGTGCTGCCGTCCATTACTGGCAAGTGCCTGATGTGCCTGTCAGACATTATCTGCATGGCATTTTCCAGTTTATCTTCCACATCTATGGTAATAACTTTAGCGGTCATTACATCTTTTACCTTTGTTTCATCTGAGTGCAGGCCTTTCAAGACAATCTTGCGGGCGTAGTCGCGCTCAGAGAAAATTCCGGAAAGGGCTCCGTTGTCAATTACTAAAACCGCCCCTATGTTTTTATCTGCCATTTCTACAAGTGCATTGTATACAGTTGTATCAGACGAAACCGAGAACAGGGCATTGATTTTCTTTTTCTGCAATATCTGACGAATTTTCATAGGTGTGTACGTTATGGTTGATTGAAACTTCCTACAATTTTATAAAAAAAATCATAGAAAGCAATAGTTTGAAAAACAAAAATATATTCTTAACTTTGCACCCCTAAATAATGCGTTTCAGACATTAATCAGCGCTTATTCAGAATAAAACAGTATTCATTGTAAATCTATCATTCAAAAAATGTACGCAATCGTAGAAATCGCAGGTCAGCAATTTAAAGTTGAAAAGGGTCGTACGCTCTACACAAACAGATTAGAGGGCGAAACGAACGCTGAACTTGTATTCGACAAGGTACTCCTTGTTGACAACGGTGGAACCATTTCTGTAGGTACTCCAACCGTAGCTGGTGCTTCTGTAAAAGCAACCATCCTTGAACACCTTAAAGGCGAGAAAGTAATTGTTTTCAAGAAAAAACGTCGTAAGGGCTACGTTAAAAAGAACGGTCACCGTCAGTATTTGACCAAAATTCAAATTGACGAAATCGGAGCGTAAAACAGGTTGAGTGAAATGCTCAGCAACAAAAACATTTATTCATTGCAATTCACTAATTAAAAGAGAATAAGGTCATGGCACACAAAAAAGGTGTCGGTTCGTCAAAAAACGGCCGCGAATCAGAAAGCAAGCGCTTAGGCGTTAAATTGTTTGGTGGCCAAACGGCTATCGCTGGTAACATCATTGTTCGTCAACGTGGTACCAAACATAATCCGGGTGTAAACGTAGGTGTGGGCAGAGACCATACACTTTTCGCATTAACCGACGGTATCGTAGAATTTAAAAAAGGACGTGACGGAAAATCATTCGTTAACGTAGTAGCAGAAGCTTAATCAGCACGCTGCAAACGACTTTGAGACCTGCCTTTACGGGCAGGTTTTTTTGTGCCTTATTAAACTTATTTCTGGTCTTTTATGTTCTTAACAAGACACTAATTCATTTAAAATACCAACAATTGTCATGCTTCAACGCCAAACAATGATATATACCGAGCTGAGCCCGAATCCGAATTCAATGAAATTCGTATTGAATTTTGAGCTGGCTCCGGACGGATTGTCTTTCGACTACCCCACCATTGTTTCTACTGCAGAAGAAGGTAAGGCATCGCCTTTGGCGGCAGACCTCTTCCAATTCCCTTTTGTAAGAAGAATTTTTATTGCAGCCAATTTTATTACCATAACAAAAGATGATGATACCGAGTGGGAAGATGTAGTTTATGATGTTAAAAAGTTTCTGAAAATATATTTTGAGCAGAACCACCCGGTTTTTACACAAAAAACCATTGATAAAAATACATTGATCATTGACGCCAATGATTCGGCAGTAGTAGCCAAAATCAAATCAACGCTTGACCAGTACGTTCGGCCGGCAGTTGAGTCTGACGGCGGCGCTATCAACTTTGCCTCTTTTGATGAAATAACAGGCCAGGTAAAGGTTTACCTTCAAGGCTCTTGCAGCGGTTGCCCTTCATCAACAGTTACGCTGCGCGACGGTATACAGCGATTATTGACCACAATGGTGCCAGAGGTAAAAGAAGTAGTGGCAGAAGGCGTGTAATGACAAGAAAGAAAATTTTGTTGAGCCAGGGCAATGCCTTGGCTCTTTTTTCGTAATACTAAAGCGCATGATTTGCCATAATCCTTGACAAAATGCCCTCTTTGAGCGAATAGCTTGAAACCAACACCTGATTGATTCCAAAAGCCTGTATCACATATTTAATTAGGCAAACCGCTACTACTATCATATCAGCCCTTAATTCAATCATTCCGGCAATCGCCATTCTTTCTGCGTGGTTCTTAAAAAGCAGTTCGTCATAAGCCCTGTAAAATTCCTGAATTGAATATTCAAATCCAACTTGTTCTTCTGCAGGTAATACTCCTTTTTCCCGCATGTATTGCATATCAATCAAGGTATCAAAAGAACCTGACGAGCCAATTAAAATTTTAGGGTCATACTGATGGCAGGCATTGGCAAGCGGCAATAACTGCTCGCGGAAGTAATCATCCATTTGCTGCACCGAGCGCATAGAAACAGGATCAGTCTTCATAAATCTGTCCATCAGGCGTTGCCCGCCTATTTCAAAACTCTGTTTCCATAAAATCCGGTCTTCGTTACCAATAATAAATTCTACACTGCCACCGCCAATATCCATCACCATTGATGTTTCTTTAATTGGCACGGCTTCTTTTACGCCATAATATATCAGCTCTGCCTCCTTATCGCCTGAAATAACCTGAATCATGATACCGGTTTCTTCTGCTACACGATTAACAAATTCATCTTTATTGGCCGCATTTCTGATAGCGCTGGTACCAATGGCAAATACCTGTTTAGTTTCTATCTCATGGCTATCAATAATGCCCTTGAAATGCCTCAGAACCCCTAAGGCTCTCTGGATACCCTCTTCAGAAATAATGCCTTTGCTAATGCCCCCCTGCCCTATTTTAGCCGGGATAGACTCGCGGTAGAGAGTCTGCTTGTTCTCAACAATCAATAAATGAAAAGTATTGGTTCCTAAATCAATGACGGCGATTTTCATGAAGCGGTATTCTGGTGATGTTTCCGGTGCAAAACTACACCTTTTAAAAAAAGACTTGCAGACCTGCCCCGATTAAATTTCATAAAAACCTGACGGATACTTGAAAAAATAATTAATTATTTCTACATTTGCAGCCCAAACAAAAGGAGGTGTATCTATATGTTAGTAGTAAATGTAAAAGAAAACGAGTCTATTGATAAAGCGTTGAAACGTTTTAAAAAGAAATTTGAAAAAACTGGTGTGTTGCGTCAGTTGCGTAAACGTCAGGCTTTTGAGAAACCTTCTGTAGCTCGTCGTAACGAGGTTATCCATGCCCGTTATGTAACAAAACTAAGAAGCAACGAAGAAATCTAAAATCAATTGACAGCCTAACCGAAACTAAATTTCGGTGGTTAATTGTAAATAGATATATTTTAAACCATATTAGCAGCTTCAATTGCCTAAAGCAAATTGTTTACTGCTAGTATGGTTTCTTATTTTTTACAGTATATCCAATTCGAAAAACGGCTTAGTCGGCATACACTTACCGCTTATGAAAACGACATGAAGCAGTTTTCGTCTTATCTCCTATTTCAATACGAACTGAAAGAGCCTGAAAAGGCCGATTCACAGATGATAAGGTCTTGGATAGCCGGCATGGCTGAAGAAAAAATGGATAACCGGAGCATCAACCGGAAAATAGCCACTCTCCGCAGTTTTTATGATTATCTGCTTCGTCGCAAAGCCATCAATGCCGACCCGATGCTTAAAGTAAGGGCATTGAAAACCGACAAACCCCTGCCGAAATTTGTTGAGGAAAAACCCATGAAAACGATGCTGGACGAAACCGGTTTTGAAGCCGATTTTGCCGGACACCGGGATAAACTGGTTCTGGAACTACTCTACGGTACAGGTATGCGGCTGGCTGAGTTAATAGGCCTAAAAACGGCTGATGTAAATCTATTTAACCAGACACTTACCGTGCTGGGCAAAAGAAACAAGCAAAGGGTTATTCCTGTCAATAAAGGCCTGGCAGATGCCATTGCCGTTTATCTGATTTACAGAAAAGAGTTTCTGAGCAATTACGAAGATACCCCTTACCTGATTTTAACTGACAGCGGAGTGCAGGCGTATCCGATGTTTATACAGCGGCTGGTAAAAAAACACTTAACGCCCGTTACCTCTCTTGAACAAAAAAGCCCCCACGTAATAAGGCACACATTTGCCACGCATCTGCTTAACCGGGGTGCCGACCTGAACGCTATTAAAGATTTGCTGGGCCACACCAGCCTGGCCGCAACACAGGTTTACACGCACAATACCATTGAAAAACTAAAGAAAGTATATCAACAGGCACATCCAAAGGCCTGATTGGTGCCTGCCAACCGCAACATTCAACCTATAACTATGACTCTTGATGAAAAACTACCTCTACACCCTCTGCCTGATAGCGGCAGTTAGCCTTGCCTATTTTTATCCGCAATATTTTATTGAAGTCAATGGTTTTCAGTTAAAAGAGCTGATTATCCCTCTTTTGCAGATAATTATGTTCGGTATGGGTACAACCATGACCTACGACGATTTTCTGGGAGTAATAAAAATGCCAAAGGCGGTTATTATCGGGCTGGTATGCCAGTTTACTATTATGCCATTTTTAGGCTTTGCCATTGCCAGTACCTTCAATTTCCCTCCTGAAATTGCTGCGGGTGTTATTCTTGTAGGCTGCTCGCCCAGCGGGCTGGCGTCAAACGTTATATCTTATATTTCAAAAGCCAATGTTGCCTTATCAATTACTATCACCTCACTTGCAACCATTCTGGCACCTTTTCTTACACCTTTTCTGATGAAAATGCTTGGTGGGCAATTTATTGAAATCAATTTCTGGTCTATGATGTCAGATATCGTTAAAATGATAATTGTTCCCATCGGCATTGGCTTTCTGGTTAACAAATTACTAAAAAATCATAATGCGCTGTTACAGAAAATACTTCCGCTTATATCAATGGGGGGTATAACAATAATACTTGTGGTAATTACAGCTGCCGGGCAAAAATCAATTCAAGCCGTAGGTTTAGCTTTGGTTTTTGCTACTGTTATTCATAATGTTGGTGGTTTTATTTTGGGCTACTGGGGCGCCAGATTATTTAAGCTGCCCGAGCAAGATTGCCGTACCGTAGCCATAGAGGTTGGGCTGCAAAATGCCGGGCTGGCCTCTGGCTTAGCAAAGGCCATGGGTAAACTGGCTACAGTGGGCATAGCCCCTGCGTTATTCGGGCCAATCATGAACATAAACGGCTCGCTGCTTGCCAGCTTCTGGAGTAAAAGGCCGGTAGATTAGTCTTCACGGTATCATGCGATACCAAAAAAGCACGGCTGCCCGTGCTTTTCTCTTTTATAAACTTCCGGAATCTTACCTTCCGGTGTACATGCTTTCGTAGTATTTCATGTAATCGCCACTGGTTACGTTTTTTAACCAGGTGGTGTTTTCAAGGTACCACTCTACTGTGTTTGTAAGGCCCTCTTCAAATTGAAGAGACGGCTGCCAACCCAGTTCGTTCATAAGTTTGGTGGCATCTATGGCATATCTTAAATCATGCCCGGCACGGTCTTGCACATAAGTGATTAATCCGGCAGAGGTACCCTCAGGGCGGCCGAGTTTTTCATCCATTATTTTGCAAAGCAAATGTACCAGGTCAATATTCTTCCATTCATTAAAGCCGCCAATGTTGTAGGTCTCGCCATTACCGCCATTGTGGTAAATAACATCAATGGCACGTGCATGGTCTTTTACATAAAGCCAGTCGCGCACGTTTTCGCCTTTTCCATATACCGGCAAAGGCAAATGATGCATGATGTTGTTAATCATTAGCGGAATCAGTTTTTCAGGAAAGTGATTCGGCCCGTAATTATTAGAGCAGTTAGAAACCACCACCGGTAGCTTGTAGGTATTATGATAAGCCCTTACAAAGTGGTCAGATGAAGCCTTTGAGGCAGAATACGGAGAACGCGGATCATAGCTGGTGGTTTCAAGGAAGAACTCCTTCGGGTCATGCAGTTCACCATACACCTCATCAGTCGATACATGGTAGAATCGCTTACCTTCATAATTACTTTCTTTCCATACCTCGCGGGCCGCATTAAGCAAGTTGACGGTGCCTATAACGTTGGTCATCACAAATGCCATCGGGTCTGTTATTGACCTGTCTACATGCGACTCAGCTGCCAGATGAATAACGCCATCAAAATTATACTTCTGAAACAGGCCTTTCAGAAAATCAGCATCTACTATATCTCCTTTCTCAAATGTATAGTTAGGCAGGTGCTCAATATCTTTCAGGTTTTCAAGATTACCGGCGTAGGTTAGTTTATCCAGATTAACAATCTGATAATCGGGATACTTGGTAACGAATAGGCGAACTACATGAGAACCAATAAAGCCTGCTCCGCCGGTTATTAAAATGTGTTTTGATTGCATCTTTCTATTTCAGTTTAGGTATTACAAATGGCCGGCAAATAGGTTAACTACCGGCGTTGTAGTACATGGCATTATTTGTTTTCAGCTATTTTCTTTTCCCAACGCCAGGCATCTTCCACGCTTTCTTCCAACGACTTCTCGGTTTTCCAGCCCATTAGTTTTTCAGCTTTCTCAACACTTCCGTATATTTTCTCTACGTCTCCGGCCCTGCGCGGCCCTATCTCATAATTCAGTTTTACATTATTCACTTTTTCAAAGGCTTTTATAACCTCTAATACAGTATTTCCACGGCCTGTACCTACATTAAATACCTCATAAAAATTATCTTGTTTCTCTGAAAGCAATTTTAATGCCGAAACGTGCGCCTTTGCTAAATCAACCACATGTATAAAGTCTCTTACGTTGGTACCATCGGGGGTATCGTAGTCGTTCCCGAAAACAGTCAGTTTCTCTCTTTTGCCTATAGCTGTTTGTGTAATAAACGGAACAAGGTTGCCAGGTACGCCTCTTGGCAGCTCGCCGATATGAGCAGAAGGGTGCGCACCAATAGGGTTAAAATAACGTAATGATATAATTTTTAAAGCATTACCTGCTGCTATCGTATCCCGAAGTATGTCTTCACAGATAGTTTTAGTGTTGCCATAAGGCGATGCCGCTGGCTTACGCGGCGTATCTTCTGTTACAGGTATTGAATCTGGCTGGCCATATACCGTACATGACGATGAAAACACAAGGTTCTTGATATTCAGTTTCAGCATCACCTCCAGTACATTAAGGGTTGAGCCTATGTTGTTTTCATAATATTTAAGCGGTTGCTGCACCGACTCACCTACGGCTTTATAGGCAGCAAAATGGATGATTCCTTCAATATTTTCTTCTGCACAAATCTTTTCAAGAGATGCTATATCGTTACAGTCGTTTTCATAATACTTTACAGACTTATCCAGTATTTTTTCCAGGCCTTGCAGCATGGTTTTTTCAGAATTGCTGAAATTATCAATAATAACAGGGTCATAACCGGCGTTCACCAGTTCAACTACTGTGTGGGAGCCAATAAATCCGGCACCGCCGGTAACTAAGATTTTCATAAGCTTAAATTATCCTGTTAAAGTTTTTGAAAAAGTTTTTTAGCAAAACTATTTGTTTTTTTGGCAAAAGTATGAATTTAGAGGTGGAATTAGAAAATTTTGAGGTTTGAAGTTTTAACATGGCCGTAGCATAGCAGTTAGCACACTGACTGTCAGCTATTTAAAGCCGTAACGGAGCAGGTATGAAAGAATCAGAAATAAAGGCGCTGGTAACACTTCTCGACGATGAGGATATGGAAGTAGTACAGCATGTAGAAAAACAATTGAGAACGATTGGTGGCGCGGTGATTCCTTTGCTGGAAGACCATTGGCAGGAAAACGGGTTGAATCCGGTGTTGCAAAAGAAAATTGAAGACCTTATTCATGACTTGCAATACAACTTATTAGTTACCAGATTAGTAGATTGGAAAAATAACGGGCACCAGGATTTGCTGGAAGGTATGTGGATTGTGGCAACGTATCAGTATCCTGATATCAGTCTTGAAAAATTGCGCCAGAGCCTGAACGATATTTATTTTGATACCTGGCTGGAATTCAGGGACGATTTGCACCCGCACGATCAGGTAAGGATATTGAATCAGGTGTTTTTTGATAAGTATAAGTTTCAGGCCAATACGAAGAACTTTCATTCTCCGGCCAACTCTATGTTGAATCAGGTTTTTGAACAACGCAAAGGCAACCCGATTTCGCTTTGTATCATCTATATGTTACTGGCCAAGCGGCTGGGCATGCCGGTAAGCGGTGTAAATTTACCCAGTTTGTTTGTACTGACCTATAAAAACCCACAGATACAGTTTTATATAAATGTATTTAACAGGGGGTTAATATTTTCTAAGATTGATATCAGCAACTACATTAAACAAATGCACTTGCTGCCACAAGATAGCTTTTATCAGCCCTGCACTAACCTTGATATTGTGTGCAGAGTATTGAGAAACCTGATTGTGTCGTTTGAGAAAGTATCGGATGTAGAACGAGCGCAGGAAATAGAAAATGTACTAAAGCTCCTGACCGAATAAATTAACACACAGCTACCAGATAGTATTTGTCTATTTTCTCTACAAATATCTGGTATGTCTGGTCTATTTCATTAATCTTGAGCCTGCCATTAATAACCTGCTGATTGATACTGAAAGGTGCTATCAGCAGGTTATCGTTAAAAATTACCTTGCGCTTACCATACAATTTATAAAGCGCCTCCTTTGCCGACCAGTAAATACAAAGTTTATCCAGATTACCAGCAGCATCGGCCCTTTCGGCATCTGACAGAAACTTGTGGGCAATTTTCAGCAATTTTTCGCTTGGGTGTTCCATATCAATGCCCAATGGCAGGTATTTATGCATTACCACAGCCACGTATTCAGCAGTATGCGTTAATGAAAACTGCCAATCAGCTCCAACCAGAAAAGGCTTACCATATTGATCCTTTTTAATACCCAGATACTCAATTCCCAGTTTGTCTGTCAGATACTTAATAGTTAACCGGCTGCAAAAAAACTCAATTTGCTTTTGGGCATGGCTAATGCCTGCCAATTCGGCATCGGTCAATATTTCAGAGGGTAACAAAGCTTGCAGCTCATCATGCGACTCTTCTATCTTCCAGACAGCCAGAAATGATTCATTGCTGTATTGCTTTTCCTTAACAATGGCCATATATAAAAATGAGTGGTTTTGGCGAAAAAGCCGCAAATAAATGAATAAACTGAAAACCAGAGTTTGATTTGAAATATTTTTTTACATTTGCTTACAGGCATCTAATTTCTGGCTGATAAAAAAAACATCCCCTTCAGAATTGAAAAAAAAGCAGATATTAACAGGCAATTAATAAACTTACTCACCTTTAATGTGGTAAAACCACCCGGGCCAGACTTTAAACCCCGTGGTTTATTTTAAACAATAAAAGGCCGAAATATTGCAGCAAATAAAGAATTCGTTGTCAGATTATAAGAAGTTTTTTGTGAATTCACAAAATTTTCTAAAATTGTATGTCTGAAATACAGCATAATCTTTTAAACTTTCGTCTTTTGACTAAGCAATGATTTTCTTTAAGTCTTGTTTTAGCAAATAAATGTTTTGTAAAGTTTGCGGTAATTTTTTAAAACTAAACTAATACTATAAATTATCTGACCTATGAAAATTAAAAATCACCAGTTTCATCTAAGCTTCGGTACCGCTACTTATATCTGTAGTTAATTCATTTTTTATCACGCCTTATTTTTGTACTTTATAAAGTTTGTCTTGTACAATAAATGATTTATCATCATTTATTAGCTATTTTGACTCATGTTTTGAGGTATATATGCAATTTTAATTTATTTTTAATCACTTTAATTAATCTATAACAAACTAAATACGAATGAACAAACTTTTACGGGTTTCATTAGGCTGCCTGTTCCTCTTTATTTCATTTTGGGGAAATGCGCAAGATGTAGATGTAACGGGAAAAGTTACGTCTACCGAAGACGGTAGTCCGCTACCAGGTGTTTCGATTACAGTTAAAGGTACAACAAGGGGTACAACAACCAACATAGACGGAACCTACAAAATTTCAGTTCCGGCTAATGGTACACTACAGGCCAGCTTTATTGGCTTTGCCTCGCTTGAACAACCGATTAATAATCGCAGAATTGTTGATTTTAATCTTGTACCAACTACTAAAGATTTGAACGAAGTGGTTGTAACCGGTTATGGTTCACAAATCAAGCGTGATTTGACAGGTAATATTGCCAAAATAAAAGCTGCTGAAATTGCTGATGTACCTGCTACAACGTTTGAGCAAAGTATCCAGGGTAAGGCCGCCGGTGTACAGATAAACCAGGGTACCGGTAAATTGGGCCAGGGTATTCAGGTTCGGGTTCGCGGTCAGTCGTCGGTTGGTGCATCTAATCAGCCACTTTATGTATTGGATGGTATCCCGCTTACGCAAGAAAGCCAAGCCATCTCAACCAGTACAACTAACCCTTTGGTAGACATCAACCCACAAGACATTGAGTCTATCGAAATCCTTAAAGATGCTTCTGCAGGTGCTATTTATGGTGCGCGTGCTGCCAATGGTGTGGTACTTATTACAACTAAAAAAGGTAAGGCCGGAAAAACCAGCGTTTCGTTTGGTATGCTATATGGAAAAAGCAAACCAACCAATGTGTTGCAGTTCCTGAACACCAAGCAATATATGGATTTTTACCGCATGGCAGCTGCCAACTCAGACGCCATTGACGGATATGAAGCAAGCGACCCTGATTCTTATACTTCTTATATGGAAAGCTTCTTTGTTACCCAAAGCCTGGGTACCTTAGGAACTGCCAAACAAGCTGATACGAAATGGGCCGACCTGGCATATCAGGATGCTCCGATGCAACAGTATGACCTGAGCATTACCGGAGGTTCTGAGAAAACTACCATCTTTATCTCTGGTCAGTTGTTTGACCAGAAAGGTATTCTTGCCGGAAACGCATTCGGACGGATGTCGGGTCGTATGAATCTATCTCATAAGGTAACTGACAAATTATCGGTGGGAATGAACATGAGCATGACCCGCACACTTAACGAGCGTGTATCAGGCGACCGCCAGTTTGACAACCCTCAACAGTTGGTGGCGCTTCCTCCGATGACTCCTGCTACTGACCCTGATACAGGTTTACCGGTAGGTATGCCTCCCGGAGACATCAATATTCCGGTTTATTACAATGCCCTTATCAATATTGGCAATGCCTATTATAACACTACGGTGCATCGTAATATTGGTAATGTATTTGGTGAGTATAAATTCTTTGATGGACTGAGATTCCGTTCTGAATTGGCAGTAGATTTATTGAACCAACAGGAAGAACAATACTATAACAGCAAAACCCAACGTAACTTTAGCGCTCCGCTTGGCTATGGTTATAATAGGTTTGTAAGAGTTGAAAACTACAACACCAACAATTACTTTGTGTTTGACAAAACAATTGGCGTTCATTCAATAGATGCCACTGCTGGTATGTCGTTCCAGAGTTCGCTCAGAAAAACGGTTGCAGCAGAAGGAAAAGATTTTCCATCTGACGCCTACCGCATGATTGCCAGTGCTGCCAGAAAAACAGACGCCAGCTCTTCTGAGGCAGCTTATAACTTCTTGTCATATTTTGCACGTATCAATTACAAATTCAACGAAAAATATTTGTTGGGTCTGAGCGCACGTACTGATGCTTCTTCTCGCTTTGGTAAAGATAACCGCTATGGTTTCTTCCCTGCGGTATCAGCAGGCTGGATTCTTTCAGAAGAAGGCTTCCTTAAAAACAGCGATGCGCTTAGCTTCCTGAAAATCCGCGGTAGCTGGGGCTTAACTGGTAATGCTGAAATTGGCAATTTTGATCATTTGGGCTTATTTACCGGCGATGCAGGTTATGGCACCTTACCAGGCCAGCGTCCATTACAATTAGCAAACCCTAACCTACGCTGGGAGGAAACCCAACAGGTTGATATTGGTTTAGACTTTGGTTTGTTTAAAAACAGAATCAATGGAGAAATTGATTATTACGAGAAAAAGACTACCGGTTTGTTACTGAACGTAAACGTACCTGGTACGTCAGGTTTTGCGGTACAACGTAAAAACGTAGGCTCTTTAACCAACAAAGGTTTTGAATTTGTGTTGAATACCGAAAACTTTGTAGGGCAATTTAAATGGAAAACGAGCATCAATGCCTCTACCAATAAAAACGAAATTACCAGCTTGCAAGGACAGGTAATTGAGGGCGGTTTGAGCAATATGAGCCGCGCTGTAGAAGGCCAGCCGCTGGGTGTATTCTATACTGTAGAGTATGCAGGTGTTGACCCTGCCAACGGAGATGCACTCTTCTACAAAAACACTAAAAATGCAGACGGAACATTAGACAGATCAACTACTAATGTTTACTCACAGGCTCAACGCGTTGTAGTTGGCAGCCCACTACCTAAATGGATAGGTGGTATTACCAATACTTTCAGCTATAAAGGCATTGAGTTGAGCGTATTCTTTAATGGTGTTTTTGGTAATAAACTAAATTTCTACGGAGTAGGTCGTTTCTCTTCTGCTAATGGCCGTTATGAAGATAACCAGACTGTTAACCAGCTGGCAGCATGGACACCTGAAAACCGTGATACAAAAGTGCCTCAGGCACGTTTGTTCTTTAACAACGGTGCGCAGGCATCAAGTCGCTTTATTGAAGATGGTTCATTTATACGCCTTCGTAACGTAACGCTGGCTTACAACCTGCCAAAATCTTTAATTAATAAAGTAAAACTAAGCAATGTAAGGTTATATGTGACCGGCCAGAACTTGTTGACATTCACCAAATATTCTGGTTGGGACCCTGAAGTAAATGCCGATGACGTTGTGTCTAACATTGCTTTGGGTTATGATTTTTACACCACTCCTCAGGCAAAAACTATTACGGGTGGTTTAACAATCAATTTCTAATTTCTTTTTCAGCATTTAACGAAACAGAATGCAGTAATTTAATTTATTAAATAAAGCAATCAGAAAATAAAATGAATAAAAATATAAAAAATTGGGTTTTTACCTTTGCCACAGTAGCTTTTCTGGCAAGCTGTGACAAAAAGCTGGACGTATTGCCTACTGCCACCATTGAAGAAACGGAGGCGCTGGCAAACTCGCAGGCTGTTGAAGTTACGCTTACTGGTGCTTATGATGCCATTAGCAGCAGCAACGTTTATGGTGGTGCAATGCAGTACTCAGGTGATTTGCTGGGCGCTGAACCTACAGAAATGCGTTTTGCCGGAACATTTGTTACCTTAGACGAATTGTGGCGCAAAACTTTTACCACGACCAACTCTCAAACGCAGGCTACCTGGTTACAGAGTTATAACGCAATTAATATTACCAATAACGTTTTATCGGCATTAGATAAAGTAGAGACATCTAAAAAGGCTTCGGTTGAGGGTGAAGCACGATTTATACGTGGTCTGGTTTATTTTGACCTGGTAAGACTTTGGGCAAAAGCCTGGGCAGACGGCGACCCTGCTACTAACCTGGGTGTTCCGTTAGTTACCACCCCAACCCGTGGTATTACTGAAATAGATTACCGCCCAAGAGCTACTGTTGCTGCTATCTATGCTCAGGTAATTGAAGACCTTACAAAAGCAGAAAGCTTGCTTGGTAATCCCCAAAACACAGGTTTTGCTTCAAAAAGTGCGGCTCAGGCTATATTAGCAAGAGTTTATTTGCAACAAGGTAAATATGCTGAAGCTCGTGATGCGGCAAACAAAGTAATAAGCGGTGGCCAGTTTTCATTAACCCCTACTTTTCAAGAAGCGTTCAGGGATGCAACTAATGATAGTGAAGTTATTTTCAGAATCATAGTTACAGACCAGGACGGTACCAACAGCCTGAATACGTACTATGCACCAGCTTCTTATCAGGGTCGTGGTGATATTCGTGTACTGAGCCCTTTCCTTAACCTTTATGGCGCCGGTGATACAAGAGGTACTTATTTTGTGAGAGCTTCAAATAATACTTATACAGGAAAACACCTTGACCAGTATGGCGATGTATCTGTAATACGTCTGGCTGAAGTATATCTGATTCGTGCTGAGGCTAACCTTCGTTTAGGAACCACAGTTGGGGCAACACCACTAAGTGATGTTAACCTCATCAGAAGCAGAGCAGGCGCAACGCCACTTACAACAGTTTCGGTAACAGATGTTTTGAAAGAACGTAAACTGGAGCTGGCTTTTGAAGGAGAACAGATACATGACGTAAAACGCACCAAAGGTGGCGTTGCCGGCCTTACTTACAGTGATAACAAACTGGTTATTCCTATTCCGCAACGCGAAATAGATACCAATAAATCATTGGTTCAGAATCCGGGTTATTAATCTCAAATATCAATTTATAAAAATAGCGGGCGCAAGCGTCCGCTATTTTTATAAATACTGGCTTTTACCGAATTTTCAATTCACCCCTTTCACTTTCATGGGTAATACAAATACTGACTCAGAGGCAGTAATAAAAAGAATATCTTTGTTTTTACCACCAAAACAAACATTGGCTGTCCATTTGGCAGATATGTCAATCTGCTCAATTTTCTTTCCTTCCGGGTTATAAACACTAACTCCCCTGCCCGCCAGATACACATTACCCTGATTATCTATTGTCATTCCATCTGACAAATCTTTGGCAAACTCTGTCTTGTTAGTCAATGTGCCATCCGCATTTATATTATATCTAACAATAGCGCGGTTACCCATATCAGATACATACAGGTATTTATTATCTGGTGTACCTATCAATCCATTAGGTTTCTTTATTTCGGGGTCAACCAGAATAGCCTCTTTCTTTCCTTTGGGTAAATAGTAGAGCTTCTCTCCGTTTATACCGGCATCAGGGCTTTTTCTTTCCCAGTAATTACGCTGATAATACGGGTCAGTAAAATACATACCGCCTTTTTTATCAATCCATAAATCATTTGGCCCGTTAAACACATGCCCCTGATAACCTTTCAGTAAGACCGTTACTTTTTTATCCGGGCTTATCGACCATATTTCATTATGTTCATCGGCACAGGTAATAAGGTTACCTTTCTTATCAAAGTAGGTGCCGTTAGAGCGGCCGGCATTATCTAAAAAAACTGATAGCTTACCGTCTGTATCATACTTCCAGATTTTGTTGTTGGGCTGGTCGGTAAAAAACACATTGCCTTTTTTGTCTGACGCAGGCCCTTCTGTAAACGAAAACTGATTAGAAACCAATTGTGGTTTTGCCCCGTCGGCAATTATACCAGATTGCTGGCTGAATGTTTCCATAGCTATAGATGTTGTTAGGCACATTATTACAGCTAGGCTTCTTTGTGATTTGTTTTTCATTTTTTACGACTAAAAATTTGAATAGATGCTTTTGTAAAAATATGAATAAACTTCAGACAACCCTGCCACACTAATAATTTTAATTAAATATAAAAGCGCATGGCCTGCCGTTAACGACAAACCATACGCATTAAAAACAGAACGCAACTGCATTGCCTGTGCCAATAAATTAAACTTTCGCTTTAAAATCAGTTAAGGTGTTTGTCTTTCTTTTCTCTTTCCCAAAACCTGTGCTGTGCAATAGCGTTTACTAATTCTTCATCAGACTGGTTAATTAACAAGCCGGATAGCGGATTAATCTCCTTTGCCAGTTCTTTCATTATTATTCTGGTTGCTCGTAGCAGTTCCACCCCTTTGCCTTTGGTGGCTATGGGCTTGCAGTGCTTGTAGGCTTCTTCTATAAATTCAATAGCTTCTGGTTCTTCCAATAAGGCTTCCACACATTTTGTGCCGTCTGCTATGTAAACTGCATCAAACAGTACAGAAGCTGCTGTCAGCAGGCTTTGGTCTACCTTCAGTTCTTTACCCTCATTGCTTTTGATAATGCCGAGTTTTGGCGCAACTATTGATGCTTTCGCGCCTTCTTTTTCCAGGGTTTTCTTAATATCAGTTAATGATTTTGCATCAAATCCATCAGCAGCCAAAAGCGCAATTTGTCTGGTCTTTATAGTATCTTTAATGGTATTGCTCATGCTCAACGCAGCAGATTTGCTGATTGGCGAGTTAGTAAAAATGGGCTGATAGTCTTGTGGGTCTGCGTCAGCAGGTATACTATGATTCATAGGTTCTTCCAGTATTTCAGGTACCGGAAGGCCCAGCCCGTCTGCCACTGTTTTGGCCAGTTTTTTATTGACCTTAGATAACAAACCAAGCATTCTTTGCCGTATTTCAATTGTCTCAACCTTGCCCAGTTCAAATTTCAGTGCATTGGCAATGTGTTGTTTTTCAGGCTCAGACTGGCTTTCATAAAATAAAGTTGCCTGGCTAAAATGGTCTAAAAAGCTTTTGCTTCTGCTTCTTATCTTTTTACTGTCAATTCTTTCCGTAAAACTTTGAAAACCGCCCTCTGCCGCTTTTGCCTGAAACGGACAACCACCAGCCAAAGAATTAGGATTATAACTCACCCTGCCTTTATTGATGGTTTGTTTCATAAAACCATCACGCTGATTATTATGAACCGGTACCACAGACCTGTTAATTGGTATCTCATGAAAATTGGGGCCGCCTAGCCTGATGAGTTGCGTATCGGTGTATGAAAACAAACGGCCTTGCAGCAGAGGGTCGTTCGTGAAATCAATTCCGGAAACAACATTACCCGGGTGAAAAGCCACCTGTTCTGTTTCTGCAAAGAAATTATCGGGATTCCTGTTCAATACCATTTTCCCAATTCTCTTAACAGGCACTAATTCTTCAGGTATTATTTTGGTGGGGTCAAGCAGGTCAATTTCAAATTTAAACTCATCCTCGTCTGGTATTATCTGCACACCCAGCTCCCACTCCGGAAAAGCGCCGTTCTCAATTGCTTCCCATAAATCCCTGCGATGAAAATCAGGGTCTTTACCAGAGATTTTCTGGGCTTCATCCCAGCATACAGAATGTACGCCTAAAAGTGGTTTCCAATGAAACTTCACAAAATGCGCCTTACCTTCTGCATTTACGAATCTAAAAGTGTGTACCCCAAAACCCTCCATCATGCGATAACTTCTCGGAATCGCCCTATCGCTCATTACCCACATTATCATGTGCATACTTTCGGGCATCAGAGAGATAAAATCCCAGAATGTATCATGAGCCGACGCAGCCTGCGGAATTTCGTTATGCGGCTCTGGTTTAACCGCATGAACAAGATCCGGAAATTTCATGGCGTCCTGAATAAAGAACACCGGTATATTGTTACCAACCAGGTCATATACACCCTGCTCGGTATAAAATTTCACGGCAAACCCTCTTGCGTCTCTGGCCATATCTGATGAGCCCCTCGACCCCGCCACCGTTGAAAACCTTACAAATACAGGGGTCTTTAAGCCAGGGTCCAGCAAGAAATGAGCTTTGGTGTATTCAGCCATTGACTCATAGACCTGAAAATACCCATGCGCCGCCGCACCCCGGGCATGTACTACACGTTCAGGGATACGCTCGTGGTCAAAATGGGTAATTTTTTCACGCAGAATAAAATCCTCCAGCAAGGTAGCACCTCTATCGCCTGTTTTCAGCGAGTTCTGGTCGTCATTAACAGGCAAGCCATGATTGGTTGTCATGGTCTGGTTGGTAGCATCGGCGCTATGAATGCGTAATTGCTCGGTTTTTTTATTATCAACGGGCTGGTCAGAATCTTTCATGGCTATTGTTTTTTAAATTGTTAAAATGGTTATAATTCCGAACTCAAAATCATTCTTTTTACTCCTGTTACCTATTCTTCTTATAGGTTCAGTACACAGTTTTATTTCCCGTTTATTCTCTGGGTTTTTATACTTTTCTCAATCAGCAATTCCTCTTCTTCCGTTAATTCAATTAATATGGCGTCTTTATTCGGTTCAATTCCCCTGCCGAAATGCGTGGCATATTGCTTGGTAAATTCTGCACCAAAAAACACAATCATGCATGAATAAGAAACCCACAACATAACCAGAATGATAGAGCCAGCCGCACCGTAGGTTGAGCCCGGCTCTGCCTTACCGAAATAAAACCCAAGACCTAACTTACCCAATGAAAAAAGCAAAGCAGTAACCATGGCGCCAATCCAGACATCTTTCCATTTAATCCGGGCATCTGGCAGAATTTTAAACATAAGTGCAAAAAGCACGGTGATGATAGCAAACGATATAAAAAAATTGATGAATTGTAACAGAAACAAAGTAAAATCTGGCAGATGAGACTTTATCCAGGTGCTGAAAGCGGCAAGTGCCGTAGTAAGCACCAGAGACACCAGAAGCAAAAAACCAATTGAAATGATGAGACCAAATGAAAAAAGTCTGTCTTTGGCCAGTTTCAGCCATTTTTCTTTCCCCTTTAACTGCGGCTTTATTTTAACTTCCCATATCTGGTTCAGCGATGTCTGCAATTGAAGAAATACTCCCAGCGCGCCAAGTATCAGCGAAATAACTCCAATAATAGTAGCCACTATGGAGCTTTTTCTTTCTCCGGCTTTTGCAATGATGTCTTCCAGCTGGCGGGCTGTGTCGGCGCCCATTGCTGCACTTACCTGGTTTGAGATTTCGCCCTGTACAGCCTCTTTCCCAAATACAAGCCCTGCCACCGCCACAACTATTACCAGCAATGAGGGTATGGAAAAAATAGCATAATAAGCAATAATGGCACTCTGCCTGAATGGGTCGGCGGCGTTCCAGGCTTCAAACGATTTTCTGGTAATGAGCCACAAATTTTTTGGACTTGCTTTAGTATTACTCATATTAAATTTTTGGCATACCAATACCCTTACTCAGAGTATTGACGTTTAATGTAGTCAAACACAAAAATTTCACACCAAACCTGTTTTGTGGAATTACTTGCGCACCTTCCTGACTCTCTTCATACCCAAACGTAAAAACATCTACATATCCTGAAAACCAAAAGATGTGTTGGAGCTAAAAAAATGAAGTAAAATTACCTTGTAGAAGAAAAACCAGACCATTGGCAGATAAAATACCCTAATGCCCACAACAGGTATTTAGCCTTGCATAGATTTTTAAACCTGTATTGGTGGCATGCAGGTAGGTTAATATCTGGCTTAGCGCATGGCTGGCCGCTCAAATGCCATTGCATAACAACATCAAAATCAAAAAAGAAATGTACTTATGAATCAGGTAATGATGCAGTTTTTTGAATGGTATTACCCGAATGATGGTTCGCTGTGGAACAAAGTTGGTACTGAGGTAGAAACATTTAAAGAATTAGGTATTGATACTATTTGGCTCCCCCCTGCCTTTAAGGGCGTAAGTGGGTCTTCTTCCGAAGGCTACGACGTTTATGATATCTACGATTTGGGAGAGTTTGACCAAAAGGGAACCATACGCACCAAATACGGCACCAGAGAAGAATATATTGCCGCAATTGAAAACCTACAAAAGCACAAAATAAGGGTTTTGGTTGATGTTGTGCTTAATCATATGGGAGGCGGAGATGAAAAAGAAAAAATTATGGCCAGAAAGGTAGACCCTGAAAACAGGAATGTTTTTATTGAAGAGCCTGTAGAAATTGAAGCAGATACTAAGTTTTTATTTCCGGGCAGAAACAAAAAATACTCCGACTTCGTGTGGGACTACCACTGCTTTACTGGCATTGACCATGATACAGAAAGTGGTGAAAGAGGCATTTACAAAATAATAAATGAGTATGGCGATACCTGGGAAGAAGTGGTGGGCGAAGAAAAAGGAAATTTTGATTACCTGATGTTCTCTGATATTGAATCGAGAAACCCGGCTGTACTGGATGAATTGAAACGCTGGGGTAAATGGTATTTTGAAACGGTAAGGTTTGACGGAGTAAGGCTTGACGCCCTGAAACACATAAGCCCCCATTTTTATAATGAATGGCTCAGCTACATGAAAACCCAAGTAAAGCCGGATTTAATTGTGATAGGTGAATTCTGGACGTCGGGTACGGTTGATGTACTAGAGAAATACATTGAGGCAACCGGTGCGGCTATTCAGTTATTTGATGCTCCGCTGCATTATAATTTTCATACCGCCTCAATAGAAGGCAGTAACTATGATATGCGCCATATATTTGGCAATTCTCTGGTTAGCAGGCAACCAGACCTGGCAATAACCTTTGTTGAAAACCATGATACTCAGCCATTTCAAAGTCTTGAGTCTCCGGTTGATGCATGGTTTAAACCATTAGCCTACAGCTTGATATTGCTAAGACAGGAAGGGCATCCCTGTGTTTTTTACTGCGATCTGTATGGCACCTGCTATACCCATGTAAACCATGAAGGCGAAGAAAAACAGGCAGTAATGCCCAAAATTACAGCCTTGGAAAAATTATTATATGCAAGACAAAAATATGCTTACGGACCACAACATGATTATTTTGACGACGCCCATTGCGTGGGTTGGACAAGAGAAGGGGCTAATGGCCAAAGTGGTTGCGTGGTTTTATTGTCAAACGCCGGAGAGGCCGTAAAAACTATGCATGTGGGTATGCAGTATGCAGGCAAAAGATTTATTGATTTGCTGAGAGACGATGCGCAGGCGGTTTATATTGATGAAGCAGGAAACGGGGAGTTTGGCGTTGGTGCCGAAAGCGCAGCTGTCTGGATTGCCAACGAATAAGTTTGCTGAGGAATAATTAAAACAATTAAAATTCACACATTTACTATGAAATCTTCAAAGAAAAAAATCGACTCAAATGCCTCAGGCGAGGCAGAAATGAAACACAAGCCTGTTTTTGAAAGAGAATATGACAGACAACCTCAGAAACTGGCAGGTAAAGTTGCCATTGTAACAGGTGGAGACAGCGGCATTGGTCGAGCCATTTGTGTGGCTTTTGCCCGCGAAGGAGCAAAAGTTGCCATCGTTTACCGAAAAGACATCGAAGACGCTAAAGAAACACGCAAGCTGGTAAAAGAAAAAGGAAGTGAAGCCATTATTGTAAGTGCTGATATCAGTATTGAGAAAAACTGCAGAAAAATCATAGACAAAGTAATTAAAACCTGGGGTACCGTAGACATCCTGGTCAATAATGCGGCTGTTCAGTATCCCCAGACAGAAATAGAGAATATCAAAGAGCCACAATTGGTTCAGACTTTCCGCACCAATATTTTCTCGCAGTTATTTCTGGTTCAGGCCGCTCTGCCCCATCTGAAAGAAGGAAGCTCAATAATTAATACTACGTCGGTAACTGCTTATAAAGGCAACCCATTCCTGCTTGACTATTCGGCCACCAAGGGAGCCATAGTTTCGTTTACGCGCTCTCTCTCGGGTATTCTGAACTCCAGAAAAATCAGAGTGAATGCCGTTGCACCCGGCCCAATCTGGACACCACTTATCACTTCTACTTTTCCGGACGAATCATTAGAGACATTCGGTAAAGACACTCCCATGCAAAGAGCAGGCCAGCCTGCTGAAGTAGCTCCTGCTTACGTTTTTCTTGCTTCAGAAGATGCCAGCTACATTACCGGCCAGGTTATTCATGTAAATGGCGGAGAAATTGTTAATGGCTAAATTTTAATGACACAAGCGGATTATCATGTTCAATTTACAACCACAAGATACACTTACAGAAAAAGAAATAGAATGCGGCATGAAACTGAGTATCAGAGAAGGGCTGGCCACTGAAACCATGACAGTGCTTACCAGTGGCGCCTTTCTTACCGCCCTGAGCCTGCTTCTGGGTGCTACCAACCTTCAGATAGGGTTCATTGCTGCATTGCCTGCATTCTCTAATATATCGCAGTTAATTACCATCTGGCTCGTAAAACGCTTTAATAACAGGCGTGGCATCAGCGTTTTGTTTTCTGTTATGGGGCGTATTCCGATATTGGTGATTGGTATAATAGCCTTGTTTTTTCCGCACGACATCTCTATTGAGTTTATTATACTCTTTCTTTTCTTTAATTTCTTTTTTGCATCTATGGCCGGACTGACTTGGAATGCCTGGATGAAAGACCTGATACCGGAGAAAGTAATGGGTACGTATTTTTCAAGGCGAAGCGGATATCTGCAAACGCTGAATGTATGCCTGAGCCTGATTACGGCACTGGCAATTGATTATGTAAAAGATAACTTCCCGGCATTTGAATTAGACGCCTACGGTATTATGTTTGTTGCAGGTGGTATTATTGGCCTGGCAGGGGTTTTAATGTTATCGCGCATTCCTGAACCTAAGTCTTTTCTTGGTAATGAAAACGTATTCAGGCTTTTTATTCTGCCGCTTAAAGACAATAACTTCCTGAGGCTGCTCATTTTTAATTCGTTCTGGGTATTTTCGCTTAGTATTGCCACACCCTTTTTTACTGTATTTCTGATGAACCACATGAAATACAGCATTTCATATATTATTACACTTACCATTATAAGCCAGCTTTGCAGCATTGCCACCATACGAAGCTGGGGTGTGTTTGCCGACCGATACAGTAATAAAACCATTTTATCTATTTGCGCACCAATTTACATTATATGCATTGGTGCATGGTCTTTTGTTGGCATTTATACCGAATTTGCCTCAAACTTTGCTTTGCTGGTGGGTATTTACGCCTTTATGGGCGCTGCAACGGCGGGCATTAACCTTTCGCTAACCAACATTGGGCTTAAGCTGGCACCGCGCAAAGAAGCCATTGCCTATCTATCGGTTAAAAATTCGGTTACCGCTGTTTTTTCTTTTATGGGCCCGCTTATAGGTGGTTTTCTGGCCGACTACTTTGCTAACCGACACTTGAATATCAGAATAGAATGGACAAGCCCCAGCCTCGACAAAGTTTTCAGAATTTTGTCGCTTCACCAATGGAACTTCCTTTTTATCATTGGTGCTGTGCTGGCATTGCTATCCTTAGAGTTTCTTGTAAGAGTAAAAGAAGTTGGCGAAGTAGAAAAAAACCTGGTAGTTAAAATTATGAGAAGCAGCATCAGAAACAACCTGAAAGATTATTTTGTGGTAGGCAATATGCTTAACTGGCATAACCACCTGATGGCTGTTATAAGAAAGAAAAAAACCGAACCAATACAAGACGGAGCATCCAAGCCAACATAGCCTTAAGTTTTGAAGACTGAATAACAGGCAAAGCAAATTCATTTGGCTTAATTTTGCCTTATCTTTCTAGATATGTTAGTTTATATATTAATTTAGGCCATTAAAAACTTAGCTGAACGGTATGATAAAAATAGGAGTGATTAATGTTTCTGATAGAGCCAGTGCAGGTATTTATGAGGATATTCCGGGTAAAGCGGTAGTTGAAACGCTAAAAGAATATCTGGTGTCTGAATTTGAAACGGTTTATAAGGTAATACCAGACGAACAAGCCCTGATTTCAGAAACTCTGATTGAAATGGCAGATGTGCATGAATGCTGCCTGATAGTAACCACCGGAGGAACCGGCCCCGCCAGGCGCGACGTAACACCTGAAGCCACCGAAGCTGTATGCCAAAAAATGATGCCGGGTTTTGGAGAGCTGATGCGCATGGAAAGCCTGAAATACGTACCTACGGCAATATTATCAAGACAAACCGCCGGCATACGCAACAAAAGCCTGATTATTAACCTGCCCGGAAAGCCAAGAGCCATTCGTCAATGTCTCGACGCTGTTTTTCCGGCTGTGCCCTACTGCATAGACCTGATAGAAGGCCCTTTTCTGGTTTGTAATCAGGATGTAATGAAGGAATTCCGTCCGAAGGGTTAAACCAGTCAACGGCGTAATAATTAGGAAGAAAAGCAGGGTAATTATATGATAATGGGATATAACCAAAGCAGGTTCCGGCGTTCCGGAACCTGCTTAAGAATCGACTATACATTAAACCTGAAATGCATAATGTCGCCGTCGGCTACAACATATTCTTTGCCCTCTATACGTAGGCGCCCGGCCTCACGGCAGGCAGCCTCAGAGCCGTATTTTACATAATCATCATAAGCAATTACCTCCGCTTTAATAAACCCTTTCTCAAAGTCGGTATGTATTACACTAGCCGCCTGCGGGGCTTTCCAGCCTTCCTGAATCGTCCAGGCTCTTACCTCCTGTACACCTGCAGTAAAATAAGTACGCAAAGTAAGTAATTTGTAAGCAGACCTTATAAGCCTGTTCAAACCGGGTTCTTTCAGACCATATTCGTCCAGAAACATGGCTTTATCGTCAGGATCTTCCATTTCTGTAATCTGCGCTTCAATAGAGTTGTTCAGCACAATCATCTGGGCGTTTTCGGCATCTGCTACCTTCTGAAGTATCTCAGAAAACTTATTGCCGGTGTGCATAGATGCTTCGTCAACATTGGCCACATACAAAACAGGCTTAATGGTAAGCAAAAACAAATCGGCAATAGCTGGTAAATCTTCTTTGGCAAGGCCTAGTCCGCGTACATTCTTACCTTGCAAAAGCCATTCCTGGCACCGCTTTAATACATCAAACTCGGCTTTTGCTTTGGCGTCTCCACCTACTCTGGCCTGCTTTTCAATCTTCTGTATTTTCTTCTCAATACTATCAAGGTCTTTCAGTTGAAGCTCGGTATCTATAATTTCCTTGTCGCCTATGGGGTTTATGTCTCCCTCATCACGAAGAATGTTATCATCTTCAAAACATCTGATTACATGTATAATGGCATCAACCTCTCTGATGTTTCCCAAAAACTTGTTACCAAGGCCTTCACCACGGCTAGCACCTTTAACAAGCCCGGCAATGTCTACAATTTCAATCTGGGTAGGCACTATCCGGTTAGGTTTTACGAGTTCGGCCAGTTTGTTTAAACGGCTGTCTGGTACATCAACCAAACCCACGTTAGGGTCTATGGTACAGAAACGATAATTGCTTGCCTGTGCTTTGGCACTATTAGAAACGGCATTAAAAAGTGTTGATTTCCCAACATTGGGCAGACCCACAATTCCGGCTTGTAAAGGCATATAATTTTGTTAAACTTTTGTCTGAATAAATTTTGCGCAAAACTACTTTAAAAGCATCAAAATGGCAAAAGTAAATGCAAAAGGGAAGGACAATTTGACACAGGCCTATAATAGCAAAGCCTTTGAGAGACTCCCAAAGGCTGAATGTCTTTAACTCCCATACTCAAAAAGCAATTATCAAAAAAAAAGAGAGAATTACAGATTCCGGTTTAGTGAAATAAAACCGAATCAGCAGCAAAAATTGATAATTGATAATTTGTCAGGAACTACTCCCATTTCAAGTCAGAGCCACCACCCGCAGCATAGTCGTCTGTCTCTTCGCCGGCTGCAGTAACCTGCTCGTTTTTGTACTGATCGAAGTCAAAATCAGGCATCAGTTCAGTTTTAATGTGGTCAATCGTATCTTGCAAAGCTTCAAGGAATTTGTTAAAATCTTCTTTGTAAACAAACATCTTGCTCTTTTCAAATACAAAACCGCCATCTTTCTGAAAACGACGACTCTCGGTAATAGTCAGGTAATAGTCACTTGAACGGGTACTTCTTACATCAAAAAAATAAGTACGCTTACCCGCTCTTACACGTTTGGAGTAAATTTTGTCTCTGTCTTCTCTTTCCACAATCCTTGTTAAGTTTTAG
Source organism: Emticicia sp. 21SJ11W-3 (assembly GCF_024138715.1). Lineage (GTDB taxonomy): Bacteria > Bacteroidota > Bacteroidia > Cytophagales > Spirosomataceae > Emticicia > Emticicia fluvialis. Next base: position 1,535,012 of record NZ_CP092074.1, on the reverse strand, counting down.
AGGTTTAGAATGATTTTCAAATATAGGTTTTTATTATTTTATGCAAAATATTTTATTAGGATTTTCAAACAAAAATAATGTTAATTTTAATTCAAATCAGCAATTCTCAACATAAATATTTTAATTATGATTTCATTACAAAATTTTTGATTGTTTTCAGCCTTGCCGAAATTTTTGTATATATGCAGTACAAAATCAAATTTCAACCCTGAATGACCCATAAAACAGTAACCTTTCTGTGTTTACTCGTTCTGCTTAATTCTACATTGTTACAAGGCCAGGCGTCTTATCTGGGTACCGAAATGTTCGGTAAAGCATCTTTCTATGAAAATGTGTTTTACGGCAAAAAAACTGCAAACGGCGAAATTCTTAAAAAAAATATGCTTACCTGTGCACATCAGACACTTCCGTTTGGTACTATGCTTGAAGTAACCAACCTCACAAACAATAATTCGTGTATTGTAAGGGTTAATGACAGAGGGCCATTTATAAAAAAAAGAGTACTGGACCTGACACATGCCGCAGCCAGAAGGCTAAACATGTTGCACCACGGAGTAGTTAATGTTAAAATAACCATAGTAGGCCAAAACAACAAAGTGTACATCGCCAGCGCAGGCTCAATGATTAAAAGCTCTGCCGACTTGATGGTCAATGAGCCGCATGATGGCAAAGTAAAAGTACCCATGAAACCCAGGCACAAAACTATATTAAGCAAGCCTTCAAGAGCAGCCAATAAGAAAAGAGCCATGAGAAGAAGCAAAACTGGCCACAAATAGACGGTAATTGCCCGCAGAGAAAATTTACAAAATAATTGATTGAATGAGGATGAAATTATGATTGACTTAGTAAAGATACGCGAATACGGTAGCATTGAGTTTCTGGCCAAGCAGCTGGTTGAAGGATTCATTACGGGTTTGCATAAATCTCCGTTTCATGGGTTTTCGGTAGAGTTTGCGGAACACCGCCTTTATAATACTGGCGAAAGCACCCGGTATATTGACTGGAAAGTATTTGGCAAAACCGACCGCCTGTATGTAAAACGTTATGAAGAAGAAACCAACCTGAGGTGCCACCTGCTGATTGATACGTCGTCATCGATGTATTATCCTGAAAAAACCAATGGTAAAATCAATTTCAGTATTATGGCAGCCGGCGCTATTGCTTATATGCTTCAGAAACAACGTGATGCGGTAAGTTTAACTACCTTCTCTGACGAAATCGAGTTGCAGACACCCATAAAATCAACGGCCTCGCACATACACAAGCTATTTCTTGACCTTGACTCGCTTCTCCTGAAACCCAAACCGAACAAAAAGACATCGGTAGTTGATACACTGCACGAAATTGCAGAAAAAATCCATAAGCGCTCGCTGGTAGTTATTTTCAGTGATATGTTTGACGACATTGCCAATACCGAGCGCCTATTCTCGGCCATGCAGCATTTACGCCACAATCTGCACGAGGTGCTGCTGTTTCATGTAACCGACAAGAATACTGAAGAAGACTTCAATTTTGAAGAAAGACCTTACGAGTTTATAGATCTTGAAACGGGTGAGAAGGTAAAAGTACAGCCGTCGCAGGTTAAAATACAGTATCAGGCTGCCATTAAAGAATTTTACCACGACCTGCGCCTGAAATGCGGCCAATATAAAATAGATTTTATTGAGGCTGATATCGCGCAGGGCTTCGACCAGATTCTTTCTGCTTTTCTGGTTAAAAGAGGCAAAATGAAGTAATTCTTTCATTGATTCTATCCATTAACTTTTAAATATCATGAATACGGGCCGGCGTTTCTTTGTAGGTACTTCTGTGTTAGGTGCAGCGTATTTAATTTACAGAAAGGTTTTCGGTGGAGACCCCGTTCAATCTACATTAAGCAAAACCGAACTGGCTGACGTTTCGGTGCCTCCTATGCCGGAAGAAATTGTTCCTGACGGCACCTTTACTCTATTTGAAACCCGCTCGCTACCTTCGCTTATAAGCGGCACAAATGACATAGCGGGTAAAAATCGACTAGATTTTGAGGTTTTTCCGGATACCAACGGCCAGCCGACACCTCAATTTAACTGCCGGTTTCTCTGGGGCAACGGTGTTGAATTTCTGAATCATAGTGGCAATACGCCGCCTATAGCTCTTCAAAAAGGCCTGGCAACCGGATTCGACAACTGCTTTCTGAATACATCGAAGGGGGTTCCGGCTGAACACCGCTATAAATGGGCATTATTCAATGATTTTCTGTTCTGGCAGAATAACCACACAGAGTTGGAGAAACTGGGTGCTGAAAACTATAATGCCATTAAACATCAATCTATTGACTCTGAAGGCAGAATGGTTCCGTTTTCATACACCATGCTTGATATTGAAGCCGGTGTAACCGACTTCTCGAAAATCAGTTCTTTTCTGAAAGGCTATTACAATGCCGCCAAAGCAGATAACCCCAAACACGTGGTTATTTTGTATAGTTTTGCACCCAACAAGGGCTTTACCTACTGGCAGAGCGGCTATTATTATGATGGAGACCAAGTGCCGCAAGACAAGAAATTTTTCCCTTACTCCAAGCACAGCTACAATGAAACTAAGGCCAAGGCAGGCAATGGCATTATCAATAACTATTTCCGCGGTAAAGACCTGATGTATAACATTATGGTCAGTTATCCGAAAGTGAACCTGCCCATTACCACTCCTATGTATCAGAAAGATGCCCAGGGCCGGTTTATTGTTGATTCTAATGGTGACAGAGTTCTAAGGAACGATTTTTTTGAAGAATCGCAACGCGGGGAAATTATCCGGTTTTCGGCTGCGGGCAGCAGGAATGAAATTTCTATTGATGAAGGGCACAAATTTGGCGAATACAGGCTTAAGCCGGAGCTTTACCATGCAGTTAATCAGTTTGGGGGCTATTATTCAGAAATTTTCTTCCGGCTTCAAATGCTTGCCAAAGACTGCGGCCTGGGCGATGATTTTCAGAATATCCATGCCATTAATAACCCATTCCAAACCATCGGTATTCTGAGACATGACCTGGAGTCAAATCCGTTTACGAATATCTACCGTCCCATTGACCGCATTACTTCAGAATGGCATGCGGCATTAGTATATACACTGCTTAATAACCTATTAATATGGTCGAACGTAACAGGTGGAAACATTGGTCTTACCCAAAAAGGAGCCTGGATTAACGGCAGTTTTATACCCGGCCTGCACGTTTCTGCACCAGAGGGCAAACCTTTTGCACAGGAATACTTTGGAGACGGTGCCGGACAACCAAAAAAAGAGGGGCATTTGGGAAATTACCGGCAATGGGCTGCTAAAATGTACCAGATGCAAGCCGAAAACCGTGTTTATGGCCTTTGGCAAAAAACCGACAAAGTACTGGCATTTGCCCACCCTGAACAGATTATTACAGGGCAGTTTCCGGCTGTGGGTCGCCTGCAGGGAAACATACTGAAACTGACAGCGGTTGAATCTAAGCTGGAAATTGGCGAAAGTTTTAAAATAACCATTAAAAACACTAAAAATAGTACGTCAATTACCAAAACTATCGCTTCAAAAGCGGTATTAAATGAGGTGGTGGTTTTACCCGCAGGTAAGTATAATGCCCAGGATATTTACCTTGAATACACAAACCCAATAAAAGGAAAACTACAAAGAGTAAACGGACGCGGAGAAACCCTATAACAGGAATTTATTTAGCGGGCGAGTCATAAATTAAACTAAACGTAAAGTATCCTTTGCCGTTGGTAAGCACAGCGCGCGAAAATGAAAAGCCAAATTGATTGAGGCGGATGTTTCCCCCAAAAGAAAGCCCTCCGGCACTACCAAGGTTGTTTACCGCCAGTTCTTTATGAAGCAGATGATTGTAACCTGCCATTAGCCTGAAGTTTTTGTGAACAAGAAATTCAGTACCTACAACCAGGTGCCTTAGCATTTGATCGGCCACCGATATTTTTTCTGAAACTTTATTACCCTGGTTATCATAAGTATAATTGAATGAGTGGTCGTTATAGGCAATGTCAAAAACATATAAATGATGGGCAGTTAACGAAAACCTGACGGGCATGTGCGCTGGTTTAAAAGAGGCACCCAACTGTAAATCGAAAGGTATATCGGGACGGACATTTCCATAGCTCTTCACAACAAACCCAACATTTTTGGCAACAATTCCGATATTCAGGTCATATTCAGGGTGTTTAAAGGTACCACCCCAGTCGGTCAGTACAGCCATTGAATTATAAGATTCAAGCACCGACCCGACCAGCTTTGCCGATACCCCAAAAGAAATATGGCTAATACGCCGGGCATGAGTTACGCCTAAAGAAAAATCATTGGCTGAAAACACATCAGTCAGATTACCAATGGCATCCATTCCCTGAAATGAACCATAATTCAGATTTTGCAGGCTTATACCCCACTGGCTGTTTTTGAGGTTATTCTTAGAGCGGGGGGCATAATTTAAGCTGAAAAAATTACTCTGCGCCAGATACGGAGAATAATTAAACCCAATTTGCCCACCCTGCGCCGTATCCAGCAAGGCCGGGTTGGCCACATGCAGATTCAGGTCTTTATCTGAAAGCGATACATTTACGCCACCCATGGCATTTAGACGTGCGTTATTGGGCAGGGTTAAAAAAGAAAAGCTGTTTTGTGCGTTTAATTCAGCACAAAAACAGCTTGCACATAAAAACAAAATAATAACAAACGGGTTAGAAAATAATATACCCCAGCTTGAAACCCAGCGCCAGATGCGGGATATTGAACCGTGCATCTTTGTAGCCAAGCCCTGAGTTATCAAACAAGCTTGTTCTTCCATAATTCCAGTAGTCTTCACCCGGCCCACTATTGTCATGATGATTGATGATGATTCTTCTTATTCCGGCGCCCACATAAAAATCAAATACAAATTTGGTGTTTTTTTTGAATTCATCACGTATTCTTAACTGATAACCTATTTTGGCCGTTAAACCCACCACAAACTTATTAACCGGATAACTGACGGTTTCGTAATAATTACAAGCGCCGTTTTCGCATTCTCTTGCAACGTTTTTACTGTAACGGTCATTTATCTGCTTATAAAAAAGTTCGTAGGCGGCGTACCTTCCGGTAAATGCCTCTTTATATTTTCTTGCTTCAATTTTGGCTCTGAAATTCTCGCGAAAATCGCTTTTAGAGCTATTAAAGCTGTTGCCCCATAAATTAGCTTTACCTGTGCCATAACCAAATTCTTCAGAAAGTGTCCAGTGTTTGCCACTCAAATTATGTTCGGCGGCCATCTGAAACGTGTTGTCGACATCAAACATAGCCAGTGGAGCAAACTTTACAATTAAATGTTTCTTTTGAAGTGAATCCTGTGCCAAAGACAGATTCAGAAAAAACATATTCGCGAGCAAAATGAGTATAAATTGTTTCATGATTCTGTTCTGATTACACTTAGCAGTTTCAGTTCTTGCTGGTCGGTATAGCTATATTGATAAATCCCCTGTCTTCCGGTTACTATAAGCACGTTGTTATCGGGTATTACGTCATACGCTGAAAACTCCTGGAAATGCTTAATTAACTTCAATTCTTTGGGGTTTGACTTATCAAATACTTTAAGTCCGTTTTCGCCTTCGGTTACAAAAAGAAGGTTGCCGTCTACACCAAGGCCATGCGGGCTTTGCATCGGATAACTGCTAATCAGTTGGGGGCTGTTCATTTTTTTTATGTCTATCACATCAAGCATATTTACCCCACGGTTGCAGTTGGTTCCGCTACGCAGCGTTACAAAAGCATAATCGCCTTCCACTACAACAGGGTCACAGGCCGCAATATGCGCATAAACAGAGACCTTCAAAGGGTTTTGCGGGTCCTGAATGCTGAAAATAACCATACCTGTCTGGGTACCTATAAACAGGTACTCGCCCAGCGGAAAAATGGTTTCTACCACTGTATAAAGGTTGATTTTCCGGATAAAAACAGGGTCGGCAGGGTTTGTGAGACCAAATACCCTTAGAGATTGATTATCAACCGTATATAAATAGTCTTTTGCAATGGTAAAACGGGCTGTTGACCCGCCTTTGCCAACTGTTTCGGGGCCTGTTGACATTGAATCACCCTTACAGGCATACATAAATGCCGTAAGCATAAAAAGGTAAATAATTTTATTCATGGTTACCGTCGGCATTTAGGGTTCGATAATTCTACGTATTCCCAGCCTTTTACATAGCCTTTATTAGGATTCACACACTCAAACCAACCTGTTTCGTTCGGAAAAGAAGGAAAAGGAAAAGCTTTTTCAATGCGTTTCAGAACTTTAATTTTCTGCAAATCTGAAATATCTATGGTTACCAAATCGTCTGCATTATCTGCATAAAGTATATTGCCCTTAATAGAAATATCTTTATTGACAGGTATAGAAATAAACGCCACAGGTTTTGGACTGGCCTTGTCTGTGTTGTCAAAGATATGGATACCCTCACCGGCTTCGCCCACGTACAGATAATTACCTTTTATGTAAATTTTGCCTGGATGAGACAAACTTCTGGCCTTTTGGACTTCAATTTTTCTGGCTGATGCATTATCAATGTAAACAGGTTTATAACCCATTACTTTTTTATTTGTGTTTTCATCATCCAGGTGTGGAACACAGCCGCTTGCCAGAGCCATGACAAACAGCAGGTATAGTTTTTTCATAAAAATCTGGTTTTCAGGATGGTTTCATGAGCCTTTAAGGCCATGACAGCCACAGCTTAGGAAAGGTTGTAAAAGTTATTCAGTTTTTTTTCAGATAAGCAATTACTGCTTTTCTGATATCATTTCGAACATCGTTTTCAGGAAATGTATCATTCACTGAAATAATATCGGGGTTGGTTCTCACAAAAAAATCAAGGTTTCTCTCTTTGCCCGTAAGCAGGAAATCGTTTGTTACCACTGTGTATTCCTGATTCACATCCAGGGGTTTCCCGTTGATGCGCCAATCGTTTTTAGAGGCATCGTAGTTAATTCTGTCCCATTGCAGATACCCGCCACTGCCTTTGTTTTTCAGACCCGTTTCTAAAATCTGTTCCAGCAAACGCCCTCTCATCTTTATTTCTATCACTTTACCCCCAAAAGGCAAAATTCTGAGTACATCCAGCTGGGTTATTCTGCCAGACACCACATCGTCTATTCTGATAGACCCACCATTAAAAAACGCACAATCGGTTGTTCCAGGTGTGGCGGCTGTCATGGCTCTGGCTATCATATTGCCCATAGGCGCCTGTTGATTACGGACAGTAGACTCATGACCATCAAGCGGCTCTTTCAAATCAGCAATTACTTCATTTTTATTAATTCCAATGGCTTTAAAGCTGGCATCGGCAATGTCTTCCCATTTTTTCACAACTGCAGCTGTGGTGGGTTCATCAGGAATCTGATTATCAATTTTTCTTAATTCAGATTTAACTGAGGCTTTTCCTGTGGCTTTATTAAAGACAATCCGGTGTATGTATGCGGTCTTGGCGTTAGCATCGGCCTTAGCCATAATCACGTTTCCTATTTTTTCAATCATGTTGTCATGGTCATGGCCACCCATAATCAGTTTTACATCGGGCAACATACCAGCCAGCCTGATATCATCTACTTTATTAATGTGCGTAAGGCCAACCACAAAATCGCATTGGGGCTTCAGCTCCTCATACGCTTTCTTTGCCGCCTCGAAGAAATCATCGTAATAAACATACTCTTTCGGGTTTGAGGGCAACACAATACCAAACATCCCCATTTTTACCTCATCACCTTTTGCATTTTTAAAACTAAAAATTCTGGTTTTGGCAAAAGGCACCTTTACCCCTTTTACTACTTTACCAAAAGGCTCAAGTTTGCCATTAATTTGCTCCAGGGCATTGGTATTGAGCCACTCAAACCCAGACTCATTAATGCGTTCCTGTAAATCTTTCTGGTCCAGGTCAAACTCATGGTTACCAAAGCATACCCAGTCAAACCCAACGGCATTCATAACATCTACCATTTGTCTGCCTTTAATACCTTTACCTTCGTATCTGAGCGTACCAGTAACAGAAGGGCTCAGGAAATCGCCGGAAAGAACAGTAATCGTATTCGGGTTCTCTTTTAGCAGTTCCTGCCGTACAGTAGCTACACGGGCTAAGCCGCCTATTCTGCCATTGTCAAGCGGCGAAATCTCATATACATCGTTCAGATGCAGAAATGTAACAGCCACTTCGCCCTGTCTGGAACCAGTTAAACGCGATGTATGGCATGAAAACATAATGAGCGCTATGCTCAGAAAAAGGATAATTCTTTTCATGGTAGTAGTTTTAGTCAGTCAATCAAAAAGGTTCAGACAATTGTTTTAAATGCCATTCCATACATGAAAGTGTATCAAATCAGCTTAGCAAATGTATATAAAAAGCACAACTTATTCCAGATTCCGTTTTATAAATACCAACCGGTTTAAATCCATCAGAAAAGTTTAAGCAGAGCCTGTTAAATAACCAAAAAAAATTGTATGAAGCAGCAAAACAAATCATTTGTCTAAAAACACATTGGCAATCGGGGATCCTTCTAAGCTACTGACAATCAAACAGATAAAATAAAAAACTAAAACTTATCAAATTTTAACCAAAAGAGTTCAGCAAAAAAGCGTACCTTTGTATCCCGTAATCAAAGATATTTAGACCACATGTCAATGAACGGGCAACCCCGAAATCCGAAGTATATTTTCGTTACTGGCGGTGTAACTTCATCACTCGGTAAAGGCATTATTGCCTCTTCCTTAGCCAAACTACTACAAGCCAGAGGCTTATCAGTAACCATCCAGAAATTTGATCCGTATATCAATGTCGACCCCGGCACGCTGAATCCGTATGAGCATGGCGAATGCTATGTTACAGACGATGGCGCCGAAACAGACCTTGACCTGGGCCACTATGAGCGTTACCTGAATGTGCCTACTTCTCAGGCTAACAACGTAACTACCGGCCGCATCTATTATAATGTAATTATGAAAGAGCGGAAAGGTAATTATCTGGGTAAAACCGTACAGGTGATTCCACACATTACAGACGAAATCAAAAGAAACATTCTGCAACTAGGCGAAACCGGCAATTTTGACATTATTATTACCGAGCTGGGCGGCTGTGTGGGTGATATCGAATCTTTACCCTATGTAGAGGCTGTTCGCCAGTTGAAATGGGATTTAGGAGAAGACAACCTGCTTGTAATTCATCTTACACTGGTACCCTATCTGCAGTCGGCTGGTGAGCTTAAAACCAAACCAACCCAGCACTCGGTTAAACAACTGCAGGAGTCTGGCGTGCAGCCTGATATTATTGTGTGCAGAACCGAACACCCGCTACCGCAGGATATCAGAAGAAAAATTGCGCTTTTCTGTAACGTTGAGCAGAATTCTGTTATTGAGGCAATGGATGCTGAAACGATTTATGATGTGCCCTTGTTGATGCAGAAAGAAAAACTTGACCAGCGCGTATTGTATATGCTCGACATCTATAACGATCAGGATGCCGATATGGATGCGTGGAAGAAATTCCTGAGCCGTTTCAAGAATCCGATTGAGCAGGTAACCATTGGCCTGATTGGTAAATATGTTGAATTAAAGGATGCTTACAAGTCAATAGCGGAGTCGTTTATACATGCTGGCGCAGCCAATGAATGCAAGGTAGTGGTAGAATGGATACACTCTGAAAGCCTGACAACAGACAACATTGCTCAGAAATTTGCCGGGCTTGATGGCGTGTTGGTTGCCCCGGGCTTTGGCGAACGTGGTATTGAAGGTAAAATTGAGGCCGTAAGATATGTAAGAGAAAACAACATACCATTCTTCGGAATCTGCCTGGGTATGCAAATGGCCTGTATTGAATTTGCCAGAAACGTAATAGGCATGAAAGAGGCGCATTCAACCGAAATGGCACCTGAAACCCTGTTCCCTGTGATTGACCTGATGGAGGCACAAAAAAACGTAACCGACAAAGGTGGTACCATGCGTTTGGGGGCTTATGCCTGTAAATTGAAAGAAAAAACACTGGCACGAAAAATTTATGGCAAGGCGAATATCAGCGAGCGTCATCGCCATCGCTGGGAGTTTAACAGCAAATACCAGAAAGACTATGAAGCAGCAGGCATGGTGATATCGGGCATTAACCCGGACAGCGGCCTGGTTGAAATAGTAGAATTGCCAAACCACCCTTACTTTATTGGTGTGCAATTTCACCCGGAGCTGAAAAGTACGGTTATGAATCCGCACCCGCTTTTTGTTAATTTTGTAAAAGCGGCAATTGATTATTCTTTGAAGAAAAAACAGGTGCTCAACTAAATTAATTCTTTGAACGCCAGCGCCTTAGTGAGTGCCTAATCATTAGGATTTATTACGATTCTTTGCGACTTTTGTGCGTCAATCTGAAAGTTGCGATTGCATTTTTTACGAATTTTAAATTTTTAATGGAAAAATTAATAGACAAAAACCAGATAATTGGTATTGTGTTGTTGCTGGCCATGTGGGCAGGCTATACGTATTTTATGCCTTCTCCACCACCGCAGGAACCTAAACCTGCGGTTCCGGCAGAAGCTACAAAGGTTGTACCCAAGAATACTCAGCAAACCACCGATACAACTGCATTGAAGGCCGCTTTCGGAGACTTTGCTTCTGCCGCCACCGGAACCAGCCGCGACATAGTTGTTGAAAACGAAGATGCCCGGTTTACATTCAGCACCCTGGGTGGTAATGTAAAAGAAGTAGTTCTTAAAAAGTATTCGGCTTATGACGACTTTAAAAGTGGCAATAAAAAGCCTTTAACCCTGATTGACTCCAAAAGCTCAACTATGAGCATGGAAGTACAAACCAATAAAGGTAAAATTGATTTAAAAAAGCTTTACTATGCTTCAGATAATCAATCGGCAGTTATTAAATCAGGAGACTCAACTAAAGTAGTTTTCAAACTGGCATTGGCCGAAAACCAATTTATTGAGCAGGTTTATACCATTAAAGGTACAGGCTATACGGTTGACTACGACGTTAATCTGACAGGCCTTGACGCCGTTGTTCAAAATCAGCCGGTTCGTTTTTACTGGCAGGACAACCTGAAAGTGCTTGAGCATGACATCACAGAAAACCGTAAAGCAGCCCAGATTAACTACTGGGATGCCAAAGCTGATGATTTTGACGACCTGGGTTCAAACAAAGTTGAAAGCGACGAACTAAATATTGTAGACCCTATACAGTGGTTTTCGTTCAAACAAAAATACTTTATTACAGGTTTTGTAGCTAAGAATCAGCCGCTGGCAACACCGAAATTCAAATTAACCACACCAGAAACCAGTCTTGATATTGTAAAAACAGCCGAAGTTGAGGCTAACATACCAATGTCAGATTTAAAGACCGGCAAAGGTAATTACCGTTTCTATTTCGGCCCGAACGATTATAATCTGGTAAAAACAGTAGCCACTGGTTTTCATAGAAACGTTTATCTGGGATACGACTTTGTGAAGCCCATTAACCGTTACATTTTTGTTCCGCTGTTTAATCTGGCAGAAAGTCTGATAAGCAACTATGGTTTGCTAATCATTGTGGTTGTATTAACCATTAAGCTGGTATTAACCCCTCTTATTTATCGTTCTTATGTGAGTTCGGCAAAAATGAGAATTCTTGCACCTGAACTGAACGAAATTCGCGCCAAAGTAGGTGACGACCAGGTAAAAATGCAACAAGAGCAAATGAAGCTATACCAGCAGGTTGGTGTTAATCCGCTGAGTGGTTGTGTGCCTATGCTTTTGCAGATGCCTATTCTGATGTCGGTGTTTTTCCTGTTCCCGAATATGATTATGTTCCGTCAGAAAAATTTCCTTTGGGCATCTGACCTTTCAACTTACGACTACCCGATTAGCTGGGCAACTAACCTGCCTGTTGTTGGTAATCACATCAGTTTGTTTGTAGTGCTAATGACGGTTTCCAGTCTGGCTTTTACTTACTACAACAACCAGATAACCCCAGACCAGCCTGGCCCAATTGACATGAAGAAGTTAAGCTATGTTTTTCCGATTGTTTTCTTCTTTGTACTGAACAGTTTTCCGGCAGCGCTAAGTTTTTATTATCTTGTTTCAAACGTTATTACCATTGCGCAGCAACAAATTGTGCGCAGATTCGTTGATGAAGATAAAATACGGGAGATACTGATGAATAATAAAATAAAGTATCAGACCAACCCACAAGGTGCCAAGAAAGGCAAGTTTGCCCAGTTTATGGAAAAACAGGTAAAAATGGCCGAAGAAACCCGTAAACAGCAGGAAGAGCTGAAAAAGAAACAACAGGGTAAAAAATAAAAATTAAAGCTGGGCGCAAAACATCTTTACAGGGTTTTGCGCTCGCTTTCATATAAACTCCATTACAATGCCTATGAGAAGGACAAAAAATTTCTTCATTTTTTTATTCCTATCATATTCTGCCATAGCTCAACAACAGGCCAATCTGAATGAGAAAGATTATTTGTTGAGATATAAAAAAGCTGTGCAACTATATGCCGACCAGAAATTTAACGAAGCAAGAGATTTACTTGCCCCTCTGACCAATAAAAAATACAATAACGCGGTTTCGCCCTACGCACATTATTATTTTGCTTCTTCTTCTTATAAGCTGAACAAGTACTATGATGCACGTATTATGTTGAGACAGCTTCTGGAGCGTTTTCCGGGCTGGAGCGAAATAGACGACGCCTACTATCTTTATGGCAATGTTGCTTTTGCCGAAAATAAACCCGACGAAGCCCTGCAGGCTTTAAGCCGGGTTACATCAAAGTCTTGGAGAACCTCTATCGAGAACATGGAGTATGCGTATCTGAGCAAGATAAAAGATTTAAGCCAGTTAAAGCAGTTGTATCAAAAGTCGCCGGATAACCCGGTGCTGGCACAACTGATTATTGATGCGATACAGAGAAGTAAAAATGCAACCCGCGATGACCTGGAACTGTCAGACAGGCTTACCAATCAGTTTAGCCAGAGAAACGCTGGGAGTAATTCGCCGAAAAAAACCAGGCAGAATGATGATTCTGATGCCATTAACGTAGCCGTAATGCTGCCCTTCCGGTTGTTTGAATTTGATGCCAGCAAAGCAACAAGGGCAAATCAGTATGTGTATGATTTGTATGCAGGTATGAAACTGGCTCAGGAAAAACTAGCCTCTGAACAAATCAACCTGAACTTATTTGCTTTTGACATTGAGAAAGATGCCAAGCAAATGAATCAGTTGGTAGCAAACAGAGGTTTTGGCAAGGTTGATGTTATTATAGGGCCGCTATATCCGGAAGTAAACAAAATAGTAAACACGTTTGCGAAGTCGAATGATGCAGTTCAGGTGCATCCACTTTCAAATAATCTACAGCTGGTCAGCGATGATAAGTCTGCATTTCTGGCGTCTCCGTCTTATGAAACCCAGTCGCAGAAAGCGCTTGAATACGTTGTAAATGAGAAATCAGCGCGCTCTGTCAGCATCTATTATGGTAACACCCGCAAAGACTCTACATTTGCTTATATATACCGCGACAAAGCCGTTGCCAAAGGTTTAAGCGTTGTTACAATCAGGAGATTCAACACTATTGACGACATTGATACCAAAAGAAAGGCTGATCACATCTTTGTGTCATGCAGTGACCCTACTTTAGGCCCGAAAATAATCAGTGCATTAGATAAAAAGAAAGTTTCGGCGCCGGTAGTAGCGGCATCTTCTGCATTTGATTTTGAATCATCTTCTCTAAGTATTTTCAACCGCGAGTTATTTCTTATTCAGTTAGATTATATAAACCGCGACAAAGAGGAAGTCAAAAATTTCAGAAGTGCGTTTATTAATGCACAGAATATTTCACCTTCATACTACGCTTATTGGGGTTACGATATGGTGCTGTTTTATGGTAGAATGCTAAGAATGGGTAAAAGCCGTTTCAGAGCTAATCTGGACGCCATAGATTATACCCAAGGCTACACGCTCGATGGTTTTGATTACACCAATCGCTCTCATGAAAACAAGATTGTTCCCATCGTTAAATATGAAGACGGCAAGTTTGTAGAAGTAGCACGCTGATTACACCTATCATATTTATTAAAAAGCCAATAGCATTGCTTTATACAAAAGCAGCTATTGGCTTTTTAGTTTTTAACTTTTTAAATTAAATATTCAATTATTATTGAAATTTCAATACAAACTAATTATATCATATATTTTATTTATTTCATTTAAACATTTTTGTTAATATATTCTATATAAATAGTAATTTCAGTACAGATAGCTTATTCAAAAAAAATAAGGAGAAAGTACTGCTTTCTCCTTACCACTGTATATTCAATCATTATCAGATACCGAATGCTTCTTTTACTTTATCTATATAATCAAGTTTTTCCCAGGTAAATAACTCAACCTCAACTTGTTTTTCGCCTTCTGGTCCTTTAAAAACTTTTGTTACCCACTTAGACTCGCGACCCATGTGGCCATAAGCAGCGGTTTCAGAGTATATTGGGTTTCGTAATTTCAGACGTTGCTCAATGGCAAAAGGGCGCATATCAAATACTTTCTCAACTATTCTGGCTATTTCACCATCTGATAACTTTTTACCGTTGGCGCCTTTAACTTTAGCTGTGCCGTAGGTATCTACATAAACACCACAAGGCTTAGCAACCCCAATGGCATAAGATACCTGCACCAGCACTTCGTCACAAACGCCGGCTGCCACCAGGTTTTTGGCAATATGGCGCGTTGCATAAGCAGCCGATCGGTCAACTTTAGACGGGTCTTTGCCTGAGAATGCCCCACCACCATGTGCACCTTTGCCGCCATAGGTATCTACAATAATCTTACGGCCTGTCAGACCGGTGTCGCCATGCGGCCCGCCGATTACAAACTTACCCGTCGGGTTAATATGGTAGGTAATCTGGTCGTTAAATAATTTACGTAAAGAAGGCTTCAATTTTGCCTTTACGCGTGGTATTACGTAACTGATAATATCTTTCCTTATTGTGGCCAGCATCGCTTCGTCAGCGGCAAAATCGTCATGTTGTGTTGACACAACGATAGTGTCTATTCTGATAGGCTTATTGTTATCGGCATATTCAATCGTAACCTGCGACTTCGCATCAGGGCGCAGATACTTGATGCGCTTGTTTTCGCGGCGAATCTCCGACAGCTCCTGCAAAATTTTGTGTGCCAGGTCTAATGCCAGCGGCATATAATTGTCGGTTTCGCGGGTGGCATAGCCAAACATCATACCCTGGTCTCCGGCACCTTGAGCATCGGCTTTTTCTTCAAAATTTCTTTCATCCGCCGAGCGGTCAACCCCACGGTTTATATCGTCAGACTGGTCATGAATAGCCGACAGGATACCGCAAGAGTTAGCCTCAAACATATACTCAGACTTGGTATAACCAATTTTTGCAATCACATTGCGCGCAATGGTTTGCACGTCAAGATAGGTTTTGGTTTTTACCTCCCCCGCCAAAACTACCTGGCCGGTGGTAACCAGCGTTTCACACGCTACTTTAGAAGAAGGGTCAAACGCCAGGAAATTATCAATAAGGGCATCAGAAATTTGGTCAGCAACTTTGTCGGGGTGTCCTTCCGAAACAGACTCGGAAGTAAATAGGTACGCCATAAATCTTGTTATTTGTTAAATGATTTTTCAAAAAGAGTATGCAAAAACTCTGTGCAGAAAGAAAAAGAAACTGTTTTTGACAAATAGAAAACGAAAGTTCTACTGCCCGCATCTTTTTACCACCGTAGTGTTTCTACTCGGTTGGGTTTCCGCATAAGGGAATTTCTTGATACTTACGCAAAATAAGCTAATTAGTGAAACAAATGCAAAAATTAATCTGCAAATATATCTATAATACTTAGTTTGTTTATCGAAATTATCTTTAAATACTTTTTTGGTTGGACAAATTATCTATTAATACCGCCCAATTGCCGATATTTTACCTTTACTTATAATTTACCGATAACCGCAGCCTATAAAAAGCAAAGAGATACTTTTAGTAAAAAGCATCTCTTTATTTTGAAATTTAATAATTTCTTAAACAATTATTTGGCAAAAATCATGAATTACCCACTTTGCCATTATCTATAACCCTGCGTATGCCAACAAACCTCAGATTATAATATTTTTCTTTCAAATAACTTATAATAACGCCCTTACTGGTAGCTGAATGAATGAATCTCAGGCCATGTTCGTCAGGTTCAAGCACAATGCCTACATGAGACACCCCCTTCCGTCTGGAACTGGTCCGAAAAAAAATCAAATCGCCAGGCTTCGCCTCTTCAATGCTCATTTTATTGCCCAGCCTGTATAAATCGCGGCTTGCATGGGCAACCTGAATGCCAAAATAACCAAAAACATAATTAACAAGTCCTGAGCAATCAAATCCATGAGTAGCTTTGCCGCCATATCTGTATCGGGTTCCTAATAGTTGCCTGGCAAATACCTGAATCTCATCAGTTAAACTAAGGCATTCAGAATCTGTAGATTCAGGCTGATGTGCTTCAGCCATTAAAGGGGCCTCTTGTGCATTACAAGTACATACCGCAACAAAAAAAGACAAACTCAATATGATTTTTTTCAGCATAATATTGATTGGGTTCAACAATAATCACCAGGCATTATAGAAGTCTGCTATTAAGAATGCCAATAGCAGTAATATGCTTTGCAAATAACTCGGCGGCTTTAAACCAGCATTTATTTAATGGTGCCAGATAAACGTAAAGCCAAATATAGAACGCCTGCCACTTAAAAAAAACGTTTGTGGAAAATTATACATTAAAAAAAGTTAAAATCTTTATTAGCTTTAAAATTATGTATATCTTCGCACCATTATGAACTAAGCAATTAGTTATTTAAAACGGGAACTATCCTTTACTAAACAATTTATGAAAAAGCAATTACCTCTGCTGGCAGCTCTCCTGCTGGTTTGTAACCTCTTATTTGCCCAAAATCCGGCAAAATTCACTATCAAAGGCGTAGCGATTGACTCAGGAAATGCAGCAATGCCTTTTGCCACTGTTATGCTCTTGCAGCCCAAAGATTCTACGCTTGTCAATTTCGGACGAACCGATGAAAACGGTGCATTTGAATTTAAAAACGTAAAAAAGGCCAATTATGTTTTGAAAATCTCTTTTGTGGGATATATCCCCTTTCAGATTGATGTAAAGCCCGTAGAAGGCGCCGTTAATGACCTGGGTAACCTGAAACTTAAACCCATTGCCAAAGAACTGATGGAGGTGGTTGTAAGAACAGCCCGGGCACCCCTGAATATTAAAGGTGACACCATTGAGTACAATGCGGCCTCATTTAAGGTGCCGCCGGGGTCATCCGTTGAGGATCTGTTAAGGAAACTACCCGGAGTACAGATTGACCAGGACGGCAACATCAAAGCCCAGGGGCAGGATGTTAAAAAAGTAACTGTTGATGGCAAAAACTTTTTTGGTAATGACCCCAAAGCTGCCACCAAAAACCTTCCGGCAGATGCAATAACAAAAGTTCAGATTTTTAATGATAAATCTGAGCAGGCCAAAGCAACAGGCGTAGATGATGGAAAAAAAGAAAAGACTGTAAATCTGGAACTGAAAGAAGACTTCAAGAAAGGTGGGTTTGGTAAAATAATTGCCGGTGCAGGTACCAATGAACGTGCCGAGCTGAGAGGTAATTACAACCGATTTGATACCAAACAACAGTTTTCGGTACTGGGGCTTGGAAACAACGTTAACCAGACGGGTATATCAAGAGATGACTTTCAGGATTTCAGAGGAAGCCAGGCCAATAACTGGGGAGACGCCGCCGACTTCGGTTTCAATAGTGGTGTGTATTACTTCTATGACAACGACGCCGAAGAAAGTATCAGCATACCTGTTGGTGGTCGTAATTTCCAGGGCTTTTCAGAAAATTATGCCGGTGGTGCCAACTATAACTTTGACACCAAGAAAACCAAATTCAGCTCAAATTATTACTATAGCCAAACGCAGCAACTGGTATCTAAGAAATCTCAAAGAGAGAACTTCCTGCAAAATAATGTTTCTTTCAAAAGCCAGGAAAACAGCTATCAGAACCGTATCAGCAGAAACCACAGGGTTAGCATGAGATATGAGCAGAATATTGACTCACTGAATACTTTAATTCTGATAGGCAATGGCCGTATTGGAGACGGAACAACCAAATTTAACAGTAAACAAGAGTTTTTCAGAAATGGCACAACGAAATCAAATGAAACCAATATCAACAATTTCAACGATTTCAATTCAACAGCAATTTCGTTGATTGGTATTTATCGTCATAAGTTCAAGAAAAAGGGCAAGAACTTTGCGGCCAGCCTTACCTACAATTATAACATATCAGATGGCGAGGCTCGCCAGAGCTCGGTCAACGAATTATTTGGAGCACCAGAAGGCCTGATACCGGGAAATATCAACCAGCTTAATACCACCAATAGTCCTCGTAATTTAGTAAAGGCGAGTTTGCTTTATGTTGAGCCATTATCGAAAAAATTCTTCTCTGAGACCTTCTATAACTTCAGCCTGCGCCGTGATGCCGTTGACAGAAATGTACAAACCACAGACGGCATAAGAATTGACTCGCTGAGCAATTATTACAACAACGATTTTGTGTATAACAGGCTCGGAACAAGCTTAAGGTATAATCATAAAGGAGTAAACATTTCATTTGGTGTGGCTGCGCAACAGTTCCATTTTACAGGAAATTTTGCCCGCAGCAAAAATGCGAACAATTTCCAGAAAATCAACCGTGATGTTTTTGCCTGGATACCGGCCTCAACTATTAGCATTGACCTTAAAAACAACCGATATATATGGGCAGACTACGGCAAAGAGGTTTCTGAACCATCTATAACAGACCTGCAACCAATTGTTGACAACAGTAATACTCTTTACCTGCGCGTTGGTAACCCCGATTTATTACCGATGAGTTCACATCAGGGTTATATTGGTTATAACATGTTTAACCCTGCCAGCTTTACCAATATGTTTATTAATGTTAACTATAGTTACCGCATAAACCAGGTAATATATAACCAGACAGTAGACCCTGTAACATTGGTAACAACTGCCAAGCCAACCAATATTTCGGGCGGGCAAAATATTGGTTCTTATCTGGGCTTTGGATTCCCAATTAAAAAGACCAAAAGTAACCTTAATTTAAGCGGTGGTACCAACATCTCTAAAAACCTTGTTTACATTAACAATGTGCTTAATACTACCACCAATAACAACTATAACATAGGTTTCAGACTTGACCTGACACCAAGTGATAAATTCACCTTATATGCAAACGGTAATTTTGGTATTACCAATACCAAGTATTCAATTAATGATACCCAGAACCAGAAGATTTTTAACCATACGCTGGGTGGAGAAATGAATATTGCTTTGCCTGCTGGTGTTTATTTCAGTTCAAACCTTAACTATCGCATTTATAAAAACGACCGTTTTGGCTTCAACCAGCATATCCCGATTCTGTATGCCTCGTTTTATAAAATTGTTGGTAAGGCTAAAAAGGCTGAAATACGCGTATCTGGCTATGACCTGCTAAAGAAAAACATAGGTATTAACCAATATGCTTCTCAGAACTTCGTTTCTCAGGAACAAACCCAGACGTTGTCGAGGTACTTTATGCTAAGCTTTACTTATAATATGAGAGGTGTAAGCGCAAAGATGCGCCGCCAGGGTTGGTTCTAATTTAAACTAGTTAATTACTATTAAAAAATATACTTATGAAAGCTATTTTAAAATTCCGGTTCAGCTTAGTGTTTTTTGCGCTGTTAAGTCCGTTACTTGGCTTTTCTCAAAAAACTGAGGGTGTAGTTATATATGAACGCCAGGAATTCTGGTCGAAAATTATCGGACAGCTCACGTATCTTTCAAATGAAGAAAAAGACCGCGTGAAACAAACCTGGGGTAAGAACGATGATGGCTGGAAATCAAAAACCAAACTTGCCTTTAATGCCAATGAAAGTCTGTTAACCAATGTGGAGGAAGCCAGCGAATATGGGTGGTCTTCCAGAACAGAGGATTACTACATTTATCGCAATTTTGAGAAAGAAAAGAAAATTGAGTTGATAGAAATGATGGGTAAAACTTATGTTGTTGAAGATTCTTTAAAGGCACCTAACTGGAAAGTACTAAACCAGATAAAGGATGTAGCAGGTTATATCTGTATGAAAGCCGTTACCGAAGACACCGTTAAACACCAGAAAATAACTGCGTGGTTTACGGGAGATATCCCGATTTCGGCTGGCCCTGAAAGATATTATGGCCTGCCCGGCTTGATTATGGAACTGGAAATAAACGATGGTGACGTAATAATTACTGCCAGCTCTGTTCAGTTTAAGAAACTTACCGACGAACTGAAATTACCGAAGCTGAAAGGTAAAAAGATTAAAGATGTTGATTATGACCGCCTTATAGCCAATCATATTAAAGATAGTATAAAATCATACAGGAATCCGTACTGGGCAATAAAGTACTGACAAAGCATAAAAAAAGAGAGAAGCGGCCGCTTCTCTCTTTTTTTATGCCTGAATATTACAACATCCGCTTGATTATATCTTGCACCGAAACCCCTTCTGCCTCAGCCTTGAAGTTTCTTACTACCCGATGCCTTAAAACCGGAATCGCCACTGCTTTTACATCTTCAATATCAGGCGAATACTTGCCATTAATCAGCGCATTGCATTTGGCAGCCAGTATCAGGTTCTGAGATGCACGCGGGCCAGCGCCCCACTCGAGATATTTATTGGTATCGGCAATGGCCAGTTCAGAATTGGGGCGTGTTTTATGTACAAGGCCAACAGCGTATTCAACCACGTTGTCAGCCACTGGAACCCTGCGAACCAAATGCTGGAAATAAAGTATCTGTTCCCCGGTTAATATCTTCTTAACTGTCTTTTTTGTATCAGAAGTAGTACTCTTTACAATGTCTAGCTCTTGTTTATAAGATGGGTAGTCTAAATACACCATAAACATGAAGCGGTCCAGCTGAGCTTCAGGAAGCGGGTATGTCCCTTCTTGTTCAATTGGGTTTTGGGTGGCCAATACAAAAAACGGTCGGCCGATGCTGTGTTTATGTCCGGCAACTGTAACGGCGTATTCCTGCATGGCCTCTAATAGTGCAGACTGCGTTTTTGGAGGCGTACGGTTTATTTCATCTGCCAGAATAATATTGGCAAATACCGGCCCTTTAATAAATCTGAAATTGCGTTCGTTGTCCAGTGTTTCTGAACCTACAATGTCAGAAGGCATAAGGTCTGGCGTAAACTGAATCCTGTTAAAGTCTAAGTCAAGTGCAGAAGCAATTGTCTGAATCAACAATGTTTTTGCCAGACCCGGCACCCCCACCAGCAGGCAATGCCCCTGGCAAAAAATAGCAGTTAACAATAATCTTACTGTGTCATCCTGACCTACAATTATTTGTCCGATTTCGCTTCTTAAATCATTAAAAGAAGCTTTCAGGGCATCGGCTGCTTCAACATCTGAATTAAATTGAACTTTGCTCATTAATATAAGGTATGGATAAGAAAATCTTTTCTAGTTTCCGACTTTGGCCTGCCCGAATATATTACAGGATTCAAATTCCGGGTCGATTTTTATGTACACATCAGCGATTGCCTTTTTAAACCAAACATCTATTTCTTTGCTTCGCTTATCCATCAGGGCAAAATCTTTTATTTTTTCAAAATCATCCTTTAAACTGGCTATGTGCGGAGCATACTTGGCCTTATAATATATAATTCTTGAACCGGTTTTGCCATCTTCACTTCTATACGGCATAGGAGGTGTAATAGAGCCTACCTTCATGCTGTCGATGGTAAAATACAATGTTGGGTCCATTGATTGGTCTAATGCCAGTTTTGATGCACCTGTTTGCGGGTCAGAAATCATGCCACCGGCATCTTGCGTTTGCTTGTCTTCTGAAAACTCTTTGGCGGCCTTCTCGAATGTAATACTGTCGCGAACAATTTCTCTTCTCAGGCTATCCAGAAATCTGGTTGGCTCCGACAAGTCCAGACGGTTGTAATCAGGGCGTAATAAAATATGACGTGCATGGAACTCCTGACCGCGGATTTCAAGTGTCTGAATCAGGTGAAGGCCAAAGTCAGATTCAACCACATCAGACATTTCGTTGGGCTTCAGCTTCATGGCAACTGCCTCAAACTGCGGCACCATCTGCCCTCTTTTTGACCATCCCAAGTCACCACCATACTGGCGAGAACCGGGGTCTTCTGAATATTCTTTGGCAAGGTCTTCAAATTTTTCACCTGCCAATATCCTTCGTTTATAATCAAGCAGGCGTTCAGACAGCTCTCCTTTCTGAGCTTTAGTTACCTTGGCCAGTCGCACAATGTGCCCAATCTGCACCTCAGTCGGCACCTCCGGAATACTGTCTTTCGGAATCTGATTAAAGAATTTTTTTACCTCATTCGGGGTAACTTTCAGATTCTTGGTTATTTCGCCCTGCATTTTCTGCGCCGTAAGCTGCTCTCTTACCTGCGACCGTACCTCGTTTTTTAATGTTTCAAGTGATTTACCAAACTGGTCAACAATATTTTTTTCGTTACCATAAAGCTGAATCATTTGTTGCATACGGGCAGTAAGCTGGTCATCAACCATTTTATCATCAACCACAACTGAGTCAATCTCGGCTTTGGCAACCAACAATTTGTTTACAACCAGGCTTTCAAGCGCCTGGCATTTGGTAATAGGCTGTTGTTGCTGCGTTGAGCGGAGGTAGAGTTGTTCTACCTCAGAACGAAGTACAATATAGTTATCTACTTTGGCAATTATACGGTCAATATTAATAGGCTTGCTTTCCTGTGCAAGGGCCATAAAGGGAAGGCAAATGAATAAAACTAATTTCTTAAGCATAAAATTGGGAGTCTGTTATTTTCTATCGTTGCAGTACTATAACTTATTGTTTTCGGTTATCAATTACCTTTTCTAATTCTTCTTTATTTATCTTAACCGGATATCGCAGCTCCAGCTCCTTGTTTAGCTGGACCTCCAGTTGTTTCTGATAATCAGCCAAGACCTGTCCACGGGCCTCACGCAATGTTTTATACCTTGCCGGTTCAATCCTTTCTATATTCAGTTCTACAAAACTACCATTTTTAGTCATTGAACGGCTTCCCGGCTCCCATTTAAATCCATCAACAAAAATATTGTCACCCTTTTTAAAATACCCTTCTTCAATTGAAACAGCCTCGTTATCTTTTCTATTGAATCTTTTTTCTACATCTTTTTTAGAGTTGCTAAAGAAAATAAAGGTTACGCGCTGGTTTTTTGTCCAGTCAAAACGGTCGGCAGGTTTTGTTTTTACATAGTCGTTTTCAATTATTCTTTCTATTGGCAAACCGTTTGCTATGAGAAAGCTCTTTACCTTCTCAATTCTTTCTGCCGAGTTGCTATTGTTTTCGTTATGATCTGCGTAACCGCCTATTTCAACTATATACCCTTTGTTGGCTCGCATTATTTCCAGAAGGCTGGCCAGTATTTTTTTATGTTCGGCGGTTAGCTCACTGGCATACTTATCGTAATAAAGTGGGGTTCTCATGGTGCTGTTAAGCGGATACGGAACACCCTTAGCAAAAATTTCCTTTACCTGCTCAAGCGTTCTGGCGTCTTTGGCTACAACCAGACTACCCTGAATACGCTCTGGCATTCTGTATTTTTCTTTGTTCTTCTCATAAAACGCACGTTGACCCAGCGTATCGGCAACAGATTTTTCAAAAACAAGGTCATTCAACAACTGCACCTTCAAGAAACCCGCGCTGTATTCCTGCATCATCGATTTGAAATCAGGATTAACCTCTTCCAGATGCAATTGTGCATACTCTTTTACATTTTTATCAACAAACTTTTTATAAAAGCTTCGCATCCAGATTTCGGGAGTATAGCCAGATGGCACTCTTTCAACCAATTGCCTCTCCATTACATAATCAAAAAATGCTTTGGCTTTTATTTCGTTATTATTAATAGTAAAAATGGTACTTGCCGTAAGCGGGCTGCTCAACGAGTACCCCCAACGGCGCTTAAAGAGGTTGGTATCTGCTGTGGCAATGGCACCTTTAACGGTTTCATCATTTTCAGCAAAGTGCATATCTCGTTTCAATCTGCTCAGTGCATTATCTCTTACCAGATCTCCTCTTGAATCTGTAACGACCTTTTCTTTCAATTTAGGCAGTAATTCTTCGTAAGACTCTAGCGGTAATTTTCTTGCCAGCCTGATAATATGCCAGCCTGCTGAAGTTCGTACAGGCTTTGAAATCTCACCTTCTTTTAGTGCAAAAGCGGCTTCTTCAAACGCCGTTTCTTCTCTGGTACCAACACCAAAAACCGGCAGTAAACCACCATTATTTCTGGTCCGGTAATCGTCAGAATGTTTTTCGCAAAGCGCCTCAAAAACAGTTCCCTGCTTTAAAGCCGCATACAATGAGTCTATCTCTGTTTTGGCTCTCAAAGCTACTGAGTCTGCTGCGTTGGGTGGCACTACTTTTAAAATATGCTGTACCAGAACTTTTCCGCTGTTTGGTCTGCGCTCGCGTACTTTTACCAGATGATACCCGGCTTTGGTTCTTACCGGCATTGATATTTGGCCTACCGGTATAGTAAAGGCGGCTTTTTCAAGCGGATACACAAGTTGCAATGCAGTAAACCAGCCCAGGTCGCCTCCTTTGATACTTGTCTTTTTATCGTCAGAAAACTGGTTGGCCAATACCTCAAAACTTTCTCCTTCCACGGCTCTACGGCGTATATCAACCAAACGGCTATATACCGCAGCAGTATCAGCCGGGCTTGCAAACTCCGGAAGTTGTAACATTATATGCCCCCCTCTCACTTCCTGTAGCAGCCAGTCATAGGTTTCTTTCAATAAAGCCTTAATTGTTACGCTATCTGTCAGGTAAGCATCTGCCAGAATATTGTGGTAGGTCTGCAACTCTTCATTAAACTCTTTAGACTTGTCGTAGCCTCTTCTCTGCGCCTCTAACATTATACGCTGGTCCTGAATAACCTGTTCTAATGCCTTTTCAACAGTAACCGAGTCTGAAACTACCAGTTTTTCAACTTCCCTTTTTACTTCAGAAACACGAACTTCCTGATTACCAACCGTTAGCCCCACTGGTTCTGAGTTAACCTGAACTACAGGAACCCCCTGCTCCGGCACCGACTGGCTTTTGGTAACCGACTTGCTGTTTGATGTCTTATCTGTATCAGTTGGTGCCTTTTTCAGAATCTGGCACGAAAACTGGGAAGATATCAATAATGTATATGTAAGTATCCTATAAAATGGCTTCATAAATTGCACTTGTCAATCATCAAAGCAACACGAAAAATACATGCTACTGCTTTACAATAACTAAACTCTGAGCGTTTAAAAATTATTGTGATGAATACTAACTTTGTTTAGGTTTGCCACCTCTTAAAAAAGTCGCATAAAACTATATAACTTAAAGAAATCAAAAATAACGGAAAAATCTGCTTTTTACGAAGTTTAACCGATTATTTCTTCCACAACAGACTCTCCAGACGATAAATCCCCGCTTGTCCACTGCCATTTTTCATGTAGCCTGATACGCCCGTCGGGCAGTAATTCTGGTGTAGATATGCATTTGCCGGTCATTAGCTCGCCTGCTGTATTCAAATGCTCGTACCTCATGTCTAAAACACTGTTTTGCAGCATCTTAGCAATAATAAATCCTTTTACAACTGCGCCACCCGCATACTCAGCCCATACCACATCTGCTTCCTGACTATAGTGGAAAAGGGTTTCATCGCCAACATCGCCATTGGCAGCATTGCGCACAGCACGGAAAGTTTTTTTATGAAGATTTAACATTTAAACGATAGGCTCTTGTTGAGATAAACAATGAAAACTACCCAACCCCCAGATAATCTCTGTGGCATCTATGCCTGTTATCTTTCTGTCCGGGAAGCAGGATTGTATAATATCCAGTGCTACATCGTCTTTATTGCATCTGTAAGTTGGCACAATAACAGAACCGTTTGTAATCAGGAAATTAGCATAAGAAGCCGGTAAACGTATGCCGCTGTCATATACAGCATTTGGCATTGGTAACTCTTTAATATTTAAAGACTTTCCGTTCAGCAATGTCATTTTGCCGAGGTCTTCCAGATTCTGCTTTAACGGATGGTAATTATCATCTGTTTTATCATGTTCTACTACCGTCAGCACCGAGTCTTCATTATAAAAGCGTGTGGTGTCATCAATGTGTCCGTCTGTATCATCTCCTACTATTCCATCAGTTACCCATAAAATCTGTTCAACTCCGTAGTAATCCTGCAGATATTGTTCAATCTGTTGTTGATTCAGATGGGGATTCCGATTGGGATTCAATAAACAGGATTTACTGGTAAGAACGGTTCCTTTGCCATTAAATTCAACAGACCCACCTTCCATAATAATACCCGGCTCTACATAAGGCAAACGCAGATACTCAGCGATTCTAACCGGTATGCGGTCGTCATCGTCATAGGGTGGATACTTTCCGCCCCAGGCATTATAGCCCCATTCTACTATCATCCGCTCTTTTGTGTTGGGGTTGATCAGGAAAGCCGGGCCGTGATCCCGGCACCAGGAATCGTTTGATGGATGCACAGGAATCTCAACCTGCAAGGGGTCTATCTCGTATTGCTCAAGTAATTTCGTTATTAGTGATTTTTGCTCTTCATTAGTGGCATTGATGCATACTTTCTCACTTTCAGCAATTGCTTTAATGAAAGCCATGTATGAGGGATAAATTCTTTCCAAACGCTCGCCGTAATCCCAGGAATCAGAACTCTGCGGGAAACTCAACCATGTTGCGCGATGCGGATGCCATTCAGCTGGAAAGAAAAAACCTTTTTGTTTAGGAGTAATAAGCACTATTTTCTCAGTTTTAATTGATGATTAGAAACAGAAAATTTTAAATGAGCGCAAAGTTAAGGCTATTATTTATAAAAAAGAACCCAAACACCAGTGTTGTTAGGTGTTTGGGTTATTAATTCAGGTAATTTGCCTATTAGAAGAAGTTAATCATTTATACAATTAAGATTCTGATACATATTAGAATTCTGAATCAAAAGGCTTTTCTAATCAAGCCTGCGTGGCATCGAGGAAATAGCCATTCATAGTTGCAAAACTTACCAGCTTATAATTCTTACCTGAAAGGTATTTGTAAATTTCGTTCTCATGAATATCAGATAAATCAGTATTATGAATCTCAACCACTATTAGCTTAGGGCGATAAACAGCCAAATCAATTGATTTAATCACATTGAAATCGTTACCCTCTACATCGACGGTCATCAAATCAATTTTCTGCCCTTTGGGTAAGTGCGCATCTAAAACCGATGTCAGGGTTTGAGTTGTCAGTTTTCTCTCGCTCCTGTAATTAAACTTTTGCTTCCATTCTCTCATCATCCCCTCATCCATTGTATTGACTTCACTCTCTTTAAATTCATAGAATGTTACTTCCTTTTCCTGGTCCGATACCGCAGCCATAATCGGAATATCATTTTTACGCTTTCTTTTCCACTTGGCAATTAGGGCAGGGTTTGCATCAATAGCTATGCCATGCCAGCCTTTTAGATATAGCTGAAAAGTATTAGAAATCTTATATGGATGATGACAACCCACATCTAAATAAAAGCCATTCTTTACGTCTTTTAATATCCATTGAATCAGGATTTCTTCACCTGTTTGCGAGAAAATCACTTTACCGAATTTGAAAATGTATCTTCTTACAAAAAACAATATACTCAGCCTAATAGCATCAAAAAGTGGCAATAATTTAAAGATAGCGCTATACATTTGGCTTCGGTGTATGTTCTTAATTTTTTATACAATATTGTAATATCAAAAAAATATTCCTTAAACTTAATTGTACCAATGGGCTTTTGAAGTAAATCTTTAATGCCTGCATACCCAATGCTTTGTTGCTTGTACATACTTTTATCCATCTGTGAGATAAAATATATGCTAAGGAAGTCGCATCAAACCTACCGGATATTTTATTTTGTGCCTTAATGCCTTGAAGCCACACCGATGCTTTCCGGAGGTATTCAATGCTTTCGGCTTTTTTAAATGCAATAGAATAGTGCAAATCTATTTCTTCCTGCGTGGCATTAATTCCCAATTCGCTTAGCTGATGGCGATGATTCATTTTTATACCTTTCTCAGACCGTTCCTGCTGCGTAGAACTTGTATTAGTAGCATGAATTCGGTAGTCTACCAGTATTTTGGGCAGAATAGCAACAGCATGGCTTGCGGCTATACGAACCCAGAGCTCGTAATCTTCTGCCGGCGGATACTCAGGTCTGTAATGTACCTCTGGCAGATATTCTCTTCTCAACATCATGCCAGATTGAACGAAATAGTTTACAAACAAAAGTAAGGTGCCCAGGTGCTTGTCCGGAATGTACGATTTAATGAAATCACCAGTGGCATGTCCATCTGAATCAATCAGCCTTGCCCAACCTGAAACCATCGCATGGCCTGGATTTGCCTCTAAGAAATCAACTTCATCCTGTAACCTTGTAGGATAAGCAATGTCATCGGCATCCAGCCAGGCAATATACTTGCTTTTGGCTTCACTGAGCAGGCGATTCCTGGAAAACGCCAGTCCCTGATTAGATTCGTTCTCAATGTACCTGATACGGTTATCTTGTATTGAAAGAACAACATCTTTACTGTTATCAGTAGACGAATCGTTCAATATAATCAGTTCAAAGTCTTTCAGCGTTTGATTTAAAATACTGTTAATGGCTTCTTTTACATACTTTTCTGCATTAAAAACAGGCATTAACACCGAAACAACCGCCATAGCTGTGGTTTTTTGTTTACTATTCAATAAGTCTGCAATCAGTTATTTTTTTGATTTGTCTGGTGAAACATTTGTTCTGAACTCCATTACCAGACCACCAACAACCAACAGTACGAATATTATTGATGAAAATAAATCTATTTTTGTACCTATAACCACTGATTTCGGCTGGAATTTAAACTCAATTTTATGTTTTCCGGCTGGTACAACCATTGCACGCAAAACATAGTTAGCTCTGAAATGAGGCGTCTCCACTCCGTCAACATAAGATTTCCAGTCTTCGTTACCTCTGTAATAAACCTCAGAGAAAACCGCCACCTGATTACTTGGTGAGTTTGACTCATAGCTTAGTGCATTTGGCTTATAGTCTGTTAACCTTATAGTTGCCGTTGTATCTTGTTTTAGTGATTGGCCATTCAGGTAGCTATTGTATCGCTGATCTACAAAAGCTACAGTTTTAGGATTAAAATTAGCCACCGATTTCAATTCTTCGTCAGCATTTTTCACAACCTTTATTTCGTTCACAAACCATGCGTTGCCCAGTGCATCCGGATTCCTCTGTGCTACTGGCTCACCGTTCTGGCCTGAAGTTATAAAATACTTCGTATTCAGCATATTAAATACAGGCAGGTTGAGTCTGCCATCTTTTATCATGGCATTTTCGTATAGTTCCTGCATTCTTTTCAGTTTAGCGCCGTGATACCCACCTACCGACTTGTGGAAATATGAAATCTGGGCATCAGACCAGAAGCCCTGGTCGGTGTGCAGGTCAAGTACTCTGAAATCAGGGTCTTTATCCTGCAAAATCTGTTCGTCGGCAGGCGAAGGGGTGTAAGATTGTGTTATGATTGCCGATTTCGGTTTGAAATCTTCGTTGTTAACATATCGTTTATCTACCAGTATCAAATCAAGAGCACCCAGCACGCCTATTACAATAACAAAAACATTGGCTTTTATTTTTTGCGTGGTAAACGCCCAGATTAATCCGGCTGCGGCGGCCAATAAAAACAATGAGCGGAAAATATCACTTAAAACTACCGATTGACGGTCGGCAATGATTGCTGAAAGATAAGAATTGGCAAAGTCCTGACCGTTAGCCTGCGCCATGCTCTTCACCATTCCGTCATCAGTCGGCGAATGGAAATCAATAAGCGAATAACCAATAATTATAAATACCGCTATACTACCCAACGAATAAATTAATGGCTTTTTGATATCTTTAAATGAAAGGTTGTTATCAACAATTTGCTTGATACCTAACATTGAACCAGCCACCAGACACAGGTGCAGCAAGGTAAGAATCATCTTGCTGTCTCTGAACTTGTTGAAATACGGAAAGTACTCAAACATAAAGAAGTTAAAACCGGTAAAATATGCTCCCCAGGCAATAAACAAATAAATAACAGAGGTGCCTAGCAGCACATACTTTAGACCGTCTTTAACTATAAACATAGCCAGAATAAAGAAAAACAAAACAATAATGCCCGAATAGTTTGCCCCTGAAGTGTAACCTTGCGGCCCAAAATACAACGGAAGGCTTGAACTAAAGTTTTGCGCAGTTGCAGGGTCAACGCCTTTACCTACCATCATTTTGTAAGTTTCAGAGCTGGTGCCAAGGTTACCGTTAGATGAACCCCCAACAAAGTTAGGCGCCAGTAAAGTAAGGGTTTCGGTTTTGCTGAAAGCATAGTTGGTGCCAAAGGCGTAGTCTCTGTCGAGCCCGTCTGAAGACCCGTTTACATTTCCTAATGTGAGCTCTGACCTGCCACGTGTGGTTTCTTTTGAATAAACCAGGGTATTCCAGATATACATACCTCTGGTGCCAACACCAATGGTAAGGGCAATTAATATGATACCGTAGGCTTTTAATAAACCAGAAAAATTGCCTTTTTTAACATGAAGGAAGGTTTCAAAAATAGTATAAAAGCCAAGTAAGAAAAACAGGTAATAGGTTATTTGCGGATGGTTGGCATAAATCTCTAAGCCCATAAATAATGTGGTAATAGCTACCCCCAGCCAATACCTGCCTCTGAAAACCGCAATAAACCCGGCCAGAACCCCGGGTGCAAATGCAACAGCTATATTTTTTGAGATATGACCTGCCTCCAGAAAAAGCATATTATAAGAACCAAACGCATAGGCCACCGCGCCAAAAAAGCTAAGCCATCGGTTTACGTTCAGTACACGCATTAAAACATAAAAGCCTATCATTAAGGCAATGAAAATATTGGCCGGAACCGGAAAAACATCCAGCAAAGTGGCGCCTATCCAACTCGACCAGCTGTTCGGATACCCCCCTACTATCATATAGCTGGGCATACCACCAAACATAGAGTTGGTCCACCAGCCCCAGTCACCTGTTTGTTTATGAAAATCGTTTAGTTCTTTTGCAGCAGCTGAGGCCATCTGGATATCGTGCAGGCCAAGTCTTTTTCCTTGCAAAAGCGGAGAAGCATACAAAAAACTTATCACAACAAAGCCAACAATTGCAAGAATAGTAGGGATGAATTTTTTAAACATCTTGTATTGGAATATGATGAAAATTAAATCTTCAATGGTGGTTTTCATTGCAAAGAACGCAAAGAAAAATCAAACTAGGTAAGAATAACACCAAATTTCTTTCCGAAATTTGCAAATACTTTGATTAAAATTAAGACAAAATGTTTCTGTTTAATATCACATTTAATGTTGAATCCGGCATTCATCAGCAGTGGCTGAAATGGATGAAAACCCATTTCGCTCCGGCCGTAATGCAAACCAATTTACCAACCCACCTGACCATCCTGAAACTGCTTACAGAAATTGATAATGGTGGCAGCACCTTTTCTTTTCAGTTTCATTTTAATACGATGGAAGACTTCCTGAATTTTGACCTGAACCACAAAGAGTTGCTTCTTGAACGCCATAATATTTTTTTCAGGGGTAAAACCGTTCAATTCAGCACTTTGCTTGAAGAAATTGAAACAGTTACACCCTGATTATTGCCCGAAAAGCCTTGAGAATTTACCCGGCACTTCGGTCTCGAACCGCAGGTTTTCTTTTGTTACGGGGTGCTTAAAAGCCAGTACCCAGGCGTGCAGCCCCAGCCTGTTAATGGGGTTAGTGGTGGCGCCATATTTGGCATCGCCCACTATGGGGTGTTTCATATCCTGGGCGTGCACACGAATCTGGTTCTTGCGCCCTGTTTCCAGATTAAACTTTACTAAAGAATACCTGCTGTTTCGTTGCAGCACTTCGTAATGTGTAACGGCCTTTTGCCCTGCCGCAGGGTTGTTGGTTGAATAGACTATCAGCGCTTTGCTTTCAACCAGATAAGATTCAATGGTGCCGGCGTCTTTCTCAATTGCTCCTTCGGCTACAGCCAGATAAGTACGCTCTTCAATATTATTGTTCCAGTCTTCCTGTAAAAGTTTCTGCACTTTTTCGCTTTTGGCAAATATCATCAGCCCAGATGTCTCGCGGTCTAGCCTGTGCACAACAAATATTCTGTTAGCCGTATTCTGCTTTTTTACGTAGGCGCTCAGGGTGCTGTAAGCGGTGTTGTCTTTTTGTTTTTCTGTGGCAATAGATAGCACGCCCTCCTGCTTGGCTATCACTATGAGATACTGGTCTTCAAAAACTATGGTTAAGCCTTTCAGCCGTTGTTCTTCCGGCGGCTTTTTCCACTTTACCTCCACTATCTGCCCAGCCTTTAATGGATGGTTAAACTGAGTTATGGCTTTGCCCTCAACATATATATGTTTGTCTCTCAGCAATACCTTTACATCATTCCGGCTTTTATTGATGCTTCTGAGCAAAAAAACCAAAAGTTCAGTATCTTCATTTACTGTAAATCTGGTATCTGAGAGATTGTCAGTCCGTTTTTGTTGTCCGTTTCCTTTCTTGAAATTACCTCGCATAATCATTACTTATTCAAACATTCAGTAAGGCAAAGGTAGATATTATTCAACGGTTTGCCGACAGACCCCACAAATTATTGGGTTATTAACAATTATCTGTTCCTAAAAACTTAACAAACCATCAGCAAGCAATTTTTTCATTTTATATTTGTGCAGTAATCAAACCTCCGAAATAGTGAAACTCTGGCAGAAAGAAAGCAGCAGCAATAGTTCTGATAATAAAGTAATTGAAAATTTTACAGTAGGCAACGACCGCGAAATGGACTTGTATCTGGCCGGTTTTGATGTACTTGGGTCTATGGCTCATGGCATTATGCTGGAAACCATTGGTTTGCTGAACACCGAAGAGCTGGCTAATTTGCTGGACGAGTGCCGTAAAATCTACAAAAAAATTGAAGAGCATCAGTTTCAGATAGAAGATAGCATTGAGGATGTGCATTCTCAGGTTGAATGGCTTTTGACACAGGCTTTGGGCGATATCGGCAAAAAGATTCATAGTGGCCGCTCAAGAAACGACCAGGTATTGGTAGACCTGAAATTGTATATGCGCCATCAGGTACGTACGGTGGTTCAGAAAATAGAGGTAGTGTTTCAGAAACTGATTGAGCAAAGCGAATTAAACAAACACCACTTACTGCCCGGCTACACGCATTTGCAAATTGCTATGCCTTCGTCTTTCGGGCTATGGTTTGGCGCCTATGCCGAAAGTCTGGTAGATGACGTTCAGGTGCTTCAGGGTGCCTATAAGGTAATTAATAAAAACCCGTTGGGTTCAGGGGCTGGCTATGGAAGTTCTTTTCCGCTAGACCGTACTCTTACTACTCAGCTGCTGGGTTTTAGCGACCTCAATTATAATGTAGTTTATGCACAGATGACCCGCGGTAAAACAGAATATGTTACGCTGTCGGCACTAACATCGCTTGCCACTACGCTTTCAAGAATGGCTATGGATGTTTGTTTGTATAACTCGCAGAACTTCGGATTTGTAACCCTGCCTGATGCATTTACAACCGGCAGCAGCATTATGCCCCATAAAAAGAACCCCGATGTAGCAGAACTGCTAAGAGCCAAAACTAACCGCCTGAAAGGCTTACCTACCGAACTGGCGTTTGTTACCAGCAACCTGCCTAGTGGGTATCATCGCGACATGCAGATTCTTAAAGAGATTTTGATGCCGGCTTTTGACCAGGTTACCGAATGCCTGGATATTGCAGCCATGATGCTGACAAATATTGAGGTAAAGCCTGATTTACTGGCCGATAAAAAATATGACCCGATTTTCTCGGTTGAAAGAGTGAATGAGCTGGTTATGCAAGGTCTGCCGTTCAGAGATGCTTATCTTAAGGTTAAAGATGAAGTATTTGGTGGTACTTATGAAGCTGCCCGCGAGCTGAACCATACATTGGAGGGCAGCATTGGCAACCTTTGCAATGAAGATATTGTGAGAATGATGGATGAAGTTATTAAAAGCTTTGAGTTCGAGAAAATTGACACAGCACTTGATAAATTATTAAATTGGAAAGTCTGATAAACGCTTATCAGAGGCGCCTGCCAGACATAAATATAACTTCGTTCAATCAACCCGTGTATTTATTTGCTTACAAACAGTAGATTAACCAAAGTACTGATATCATAAACCAAGGAGGAGTAATCCGGAACCGGAATTACTCCTCCTGGTTTTTCAGCTGGTTTACTTTTTATCGCAAACCGCTACTGCAATTTTAGAATCTGCCGTGCCGTAGTACAGAAACCACCTGTCTTTAAAATTAACAAGCCCTTCTACAAAAACCACATTATTTACCTGCCCTGTTAGCTCATAAGGTTTATCAGGCTCAAAGAAAAACTTTTCTGAGCGGTCGATAATCTTGGTCGGGTCGTTTTTATCCAATAACACTTGCCCTGCTCTATACGCATTTTTGGTATTGGTTGCCTTATTCTGAAACCCCTTGTTAGCGCTGTTATAAATCAGCAATATGCCTTTATCTGTTATAAAAGCCGGAGGCCCCGACTCAACCAGCCAGCTATCAAAGTTATCGTCGCGCGGTTTTACAATTGGCTTAGGTTTTCCGGTTTCATCTTCCAGTATCTTCCAGTCGGTCAGGTTATCAGAAGAGGCCAAAAACAAATTGGTATCGCCAAAATACATCCAGTATTTACCGTTTATTTTTTTTGCCACAAATTTGTCTTTCACTTTTTCTGTAATGATGGCACCAGATTTCGACCACAGGTTTTCATACCTGGCATCTTTAAAAGCCAGCCCTTCTTTTTTCCAGTTTTGTAAGTCTGGCGATGACGCCACACAAAGCCTGGCTGTTTTTCCATCGTAGGCAGTATAAGTAAGAATGTACTTCCCGTCTTCAGTTTCTACCAGCCTTGGGTCTTCGCACCCTCCCGGATACTCATATTTTTTCATAAAGTCTTCTGCCGGATAAAACACAGGCTTGGGTTGGCGCTTAAAATGAATACCATCGTCACTGATGGCCAGACCGAGCCGGGAGGTGCCGTCAACAACTTTCAGGGTGTCTTCTGCCCTGTACAACAAATACACCTTGCCGTCTCGAACCACGGCCGATGGATTATAGACATCTTTGGCTTCCCAGTTAATGTTCCTTTTCAGAATGGGGTCATCAAAAGTAGTTGTATCGTTGGGTAATAAAACCGGGTTTTCGGCATCCTGCTTTACAAATGGTGTTAATTGCCAGTCTTGCTCAGTTTTGTTTTTGCAGGCTACTGCAAACAGGGCCAGAATAAGGAGATATTTTTTCATAGATTTGCATTTTCAGTTTTTTACATTAGGTTTCATTTCAAATATATACATTCTATCTAAAACAAAATGATACGTTTACTCTTTCTTTTTATATTGGGCAGTGTGCCTGCATTGGCTCAGGAAAAACTACTGATAGTTGGCGGCGGTAAACGCACCACCGATGTTATGGCTAAATTTATTGACCGCAGCGGTGGCGAAACCGGAGAAATTCTGGTAATAACCTGGGCTGGTGGTGAACCCGAAGAAAGCTACAAGGCTTTTGCAAAAGATGTGGAGGGTTTGTCGAAAATAAAAGTAGAGAAAGCGCCTTTTGCTCCGCTTACTGCCGGAAGTAAAGCCATCTTACTGGGTCAGTTGAAATCGGCAAAGGGTATATTTTTTACAGGCGGCGACCAGAACAGAATCATGGATGTTCTGCAAGACGAAGAACTTTTTAATGCCATGCACGCCTATTATAAAAAGGGGGTAATTTTTGGTGGAACCAGTGCCGGAACAGCCATTATGACCCCAATTATGATTACAGGCGAGGGCGACTTTAAGGTAATTGACGGCACAAAAGTTGAAGTAAAAAAAGGTTTAGGTTTGCTGCCTGACGTAATTGTAGACCAACATTTTATAAAACGCCAGAGACAAAACCGCCTCATAGGTCTGATTTTTAAAAACCCCGAACAACTAGGCGTAGGTATTGATGAAAACACAGCCTTGTATATTGAAAACAATAGCACGGCCGAAGTATTGGGCGAAAGCCAGGTTATGATTTTTGAAGCCTTGAAAAAACGGAACGAGATGAAATTCTTGATACTGGAAAAAGGAGAAAAATATGACCTACAAAAAAGAAAACGTATAAAGTAGGTTGATGGGCTGATTTATTTCACCGCACAAAACACATTTTTCTTACCTTTGCAGCAAAAATCAATTATCTAATGAGTACCGACCGTTATATGCAGCGCGGTGTTTCTGCCGCTAAAGAAGATGTTCATAAGGCTATTGAAAAGCTTGACAAGGGTTTATTCCCAAAGGCATTCTGTAAAATTTCTCCGGATACGCTGGGAGCAGACCCCGCCTATTGTAACATTATGCATGCCGACGGCGCAGGTACCAAAACCTCTCTTGCTTATTTATACTGGAAAGAAACAGGCGACTTATCGGTATGGAGAGGTATTGCGCAAGACTCTATTGTTATGAACACCGACGACCTGCTTTGTGTAGGGTCTGTAGGGCCAATGTTAATTTCATCGAGCATTGATAGAAATAAAAATAAAATTCCGGGTGAAGTAATTGCTGAAATAATAAACGGAACCGAAGAATGCCTGGAAATGCTCCGCAGCCACGGTATTGAAATTTACAGCACAGGTGGTGAAACTGCCGACGTAGGAGACCTGGTAAGAACCATTGCCGTTAACAGTACGCTGATAGCCCGCATGAAACGCGAAGACGTGATATCGAACGATAGAATTGCAGCCGGCGATGTAATAGTTGGTTTAGCGTCTTTCGGACAGGCCACTTATGAGAAACAATATAACGGTGGCATGGGTAGTAACGGGCTTACCTCTGCCAGACATGATGTGCTGAGTAAAATATATGCCGAGAAATATCCTGAAAGTTTTGATGGAGATATTGATTTCTCGCTGGTTTACAGTGGCGAAAAATCGCTTACTGATGCTACTGCCACAGAATCATTTAATTCAACTCAGGATAAAGAAACATTAGACGCGCTGCCTGATGTAGGCAAGCTGATTCTATCTCCTACCCGTACCTATGCGCCGGTTGCTAAAGTTTTTCTGGATGAGCTTCGTCCTTACATACACGGCATGGTGCATTGCAGCGGTGGCGCGCAAACCAAAGTACTTCATTTTATTGACCAGTTACATGTAATTAAAGATAATCTCTTCCCTATTCCTCCTTTATTTAAACTGATACACGAGCAAAGTGGCACCAGCTGGCAGGAAATGTACAAAGTCTTTAACATGGGGCATCGTCTGGAAGTATACCTGCCTGAACAATATGCACAACGAATTATAGAAATTGCCCAATCATTCAATATTGATGCACAGATAATTGGCCGGGTAGAAGCTTTTGATACCAAACGGGTAACAATCAAGAGTGAGTATGGGGAGTTTGTTTATTGAGAAGAGAAATAGTCGTGGTTTAGTTTTTACTTTGCTTCAATATATATTTTTCTGGCAATGTCGCTTGTGCCATCGGTGGCATTATTCTGAAATGTTATTATACCTATTTTTTCGATTGGGTCAAATAAAAGATAGGTAGTAATACCTGGGTCACCCCCTGTGTGCCCCCATAATGATATAGTCTTTTCAGCCGTTTTAAACTCAGACTTCTCCCAGCATAAGCCTCTATGATTATTTCCTTCAATTTGTAAGGTAAGCATTTTGGTCACGGTGGCCTCGTTTAGAATTTTCACACCATTGAGTGTCCCACCATTTATCATAGCTCTTAGAAAATAAGACAATTCTCTTACACTGGTTCTGACAAGTCCGTCCGGATAATTAGGGAAGCTATACAGGCAATGCGCAGCAAAACTATTTATTTCAAATGTAGATTGGGGTGCAAACAATTTTTTATCCTTCAGCAGGTCATTTCTATTCTCTTTGGTTACAAAAGCATAAGGAGTGATATGCTTATCCGTATTTACTTCACTTAAAAACCATCCGGTTTTGTTCATTCCTAATGGTTTAAAAATGAAATTTCTGCAATAGATATTAAAGGGTTGCTTGGAAACCTTTTCTACAATAAGGCCTAAAAGCCCAAAACCTACATTCGAATATCTTTCTTTCTCTCCAGGAGCGAAAGCATGAAAATTACTTCCATTACCAAAATATTTACCGCTTTTATTGAGGTTGTCAAATATCCAATCATAAAGTGTAACGGTTGGGTCTCCGCAGGCATAACTATGATGATATGCTTCTCCATCAATTATAGATGAGGTGTGCGTTAATAACTGAAAAACAGTTATGGGTTTATCAGGGAATGCGGGATTTCTGATAGCAAAATCTAAGTAATCATTTACATCTGCGTACAGGTCTATTTTGCCTTTTTCCCACAGTTGCATAATTGCCGTGGCAGTAAAGGTTTTTGAAATGGAACCTATGTTCATTATTCCATCTATACTTATCGGGATTTTCTTCTCAATAGAGGCTAGTCCGAAAGCCTTTGTCCAGACAATCCTATCGTTTTGCACCTTGCAGGCTGCAAAACCGGGAATTTGTTTTGCAGCCATAAAATTACGGATTGAGCTATCTAAATGGCTTCCTTGAGAGAAGCCATTCGATTGACCCAAAAAACATATGATTACGCACAGCCTTATGCAGTGTATTGTAAAGGAAGAAAGTCGGAGATTCATATTGAATATTTAGATTAAAAAAAACTAGCTGAATTGAGTCATTATTAAAGTTTAACTATTTCAACAGCACCGTTTTTCCCCTTGTCGCCGTATTTCTGTATGGACTCTTTAATGCTTAATGATTTTACAGAATATTGGTTATCTGAGAGCATTATATCTTTATCCAATTGGGCTTCCTGCCCATCAATCAGTAAATAGTATACTTCTCCTAAAAAAGACACCGTACCGGTTGCATTAAAGTTGTCTTTTTCAAACTTTGCTCTCATATTAATCCCCTTCATGTAAACATAATGGTTCTTTGACGACCAGACTATCTTTGATGCATTGAAAGTCCCCTCTCCTTCTTTTCTATTTAATACAAACCCATCTTTTTTTGCCTGAAACTGAACGTCGGGTAATTTGAAACGTGAACTTAAATTAGCCGTCAGATTCTTTGAAGAATCGAATCCCATACTGGCACCTGCCATCAGCAAGGCTCCTACTGTGCTTAGTCTTTTCATTTCTGTATTGTTTATATTGTTTTCATCAGTTATGATGGCATTATCAGAAATGGTTGCACTTGTAGTGTCAGAATTTTTAGTATTACTTATATTCTGGTCGTCAATAGTAATAGGTTCATAATTGTCAGGTTGGGTTACTACGTATTGCGTCAACTTAACAGGTATGGTGTTCGAGCTTATTTCTTTCTGAATCTCCAAATCAGGCTCTTGCCTTGAGAAAACTACGATTAATGTCAGACTAACCGCCACACCACCGATAACGGCTCCGGAACTGATGAAACTGCTTGAAACAACAGAAGAAGGGTTAAACGTAGGTATTGATAAATAATCCGCATCAATTTTTAATAACCTATCAGGCTTTATCTCAAAATTGCGGAATGCCTTTCGGTAAATACCGTCAATATTCCATAGTAAAAGAGGTATGAATAAAGGAAGAACAGCCCGTTTCTTGTTCTCTTTCTCCAGTAATAAAGCTCTGATTTTCTTTCTTGCTCTGGCAAGGTGAGATTTAGATGTGCCTTCGCTTATACCTAACTCCTGCGCTATTTCGGCATGACTGAATTTATCAATCACGTAAAGATTAAATACCAATTTGTGGTATTCAGGCAATTGGCTAATGGCTGCCATTAGTTCTTCGTGCGTAAAATCTGCGGCCAATGTTTCTTCTTCTGTAGCCAGCATTTCACTTTCATATTGCAGCCACTCACTATGTGCTTCCTTTTGCTTCTGGTCTCTCAGATATTTCAAAGCCTCATTGACTACTATCTTTCTGAGCCAGGCATCAAAATGTCCTCTGCCCTCAAAACCCGAAACTTTGTCAATGGCATTCAGAAAGGCATCATGCGCAAGGTCTTCTGCCACCTGTTTGTCTCGCACATACCTATAGCAAATACCCAACATTTTGCCGATGTTTTGTTTATAAGCCGTTTCCCAGAAATTCTGCATCAATTTGGTCATGTCATGAGTTTCTTTTTGCAATGATGCACAAAGCTTAAAAGGTGGCAGTTTGATAGTATATTTTTTTTACGGCTAGAACTGAATAATCAGTCTTACCAGAAATATTCTAAACAGCCCCATACAAAAACGGCTAAGAAGATTGTCTCCTTAGCCGTTTGTTTTTTGACATCTCTTAGTGGTTAGAGATTCATTTTCTTTAGCTCATTTACAGCAAAGTCTGCTGCTCTTGCCGTTAATGCCATGTATGTGAGTGATGGGTTAACACAAGAGGCCGAAACCATGGCAGCACCATCAGTTACAAAAACATTGGGAGCACCCCAAACCTGGTTGTGAGCGTTCAAAACAGATGTTTTCTTGTCTCTTCCCATACGGGCAGTTCCCATTTCGTGGATACCGATACCCGGGTTCGGCGTCAGGTTATTATAAGCATTGATGTTTTTCAAACCTGCTGCCTCCAACATTTCTGCGGCTTCGTTCATCATATCGATACGCATTTTCAAGGCGTTTTCTCCCCATGCGGCGTCAAACTCAACAATTGGCAAGCCCCATTTGTCTTTTTTGTCAGAAAGGGTAAAACGGTTGCTTTCATCAGGCAGGGTTTCACCAAAGCCCCCGATGCCGAAAGTCCATGCTCCTGGAGTCGTTAAAGACTCTTTAAATTCTGCGCCAAAGCCATCTTTATAATTACCTCTTCCCCAGCCTTCGCGGCTGGCTCCGCCCTGATAACCAAAACCACGTACATAGTCTCTTTTCTTGTCGCTACCCCAGTTAACAAAACGCGGAATATACACACCATTGGCTCTTCTTCCATAATAATACATATCTTCCATACCCTCAAATGTACCCGAGGCCCCTACACTCAGGTGGTGGTCCATGATGTTTCTGCCCAACTGGTCAGACTCATTACCTAATCCGTTAGGATGTGTTTTAGATTTCGACTGCATCAATATCCAGGCCGAGTTAATAGCAGAAGCATTAAGGAATATGATTTTAGAGAAGAAATCCATCTGCTCATTCGTATTCTGGTCAATGGTTTTAACACCTACTGCTTTACCTTTCTCATCATCAAAAATTACCTGATACA
This sequence comes from Emticicia sp. 21SJ11W-3, assembly GCF_024138715.1. GTDB lineage: Bacteria > Bacteroidota > Bacteroidia > Cytophagales > Spirosomataceae > Emticicia > Emticicia fluvialis. The sequence goes on along the minus strand of NZ_CP092074.1, from coordinate 1,493,599 downwards.
CAATTTTATCAGCCATCAACGTAAGGTTACCCGTTTTGTTTGCAGCAGGCAAAGTAGAAGATTGCGTACTGAAATAAGCACCATACGGGCAGCCACGCATACAGGCATTGCGGTATTGACAAGAAGCCCGCCCTAATTCGGTCTGAATCTGTGTTGGCGCAGTTAAGTGAGCCGTGCGGCCAATGGTTACGTGGCGGCCATTAAATTTCTTCTGAATGGTACCTCTGACTTCTTTTTCTACGCAGTTCATTTCCATGCCCGGCTGGAAATTCCCATCCGGTAACACATCAAGCCCTTCTTTGTAACCACTCACACCAATAAACGACTCAACGTAGCTATACCATGGCGCCAGGTCTTTATATCTGATCGGCCAGTCTACCCCGTGTCCGTCTTCCAGGTTAGCGGTAAAGTCTCTTTCGTTCCAACGGTAACTCTGCCGACCCCACATCAATGAGCGTCCACCAACATGGTAGCCGCGAATCCAATCAAAGCCACGTTTTTCCAGATACGGATTTTGCTTATCGTTTTCAAAATGATGGCGGTGTTCTTCATTGGCCGTATAACCGGTACGCACACTAGCCCAGTATTCTTCACGAGCCATGTTGTCAACTTTACCTCTATGTGGGAAATCCCATGGGTTTTTAGTAGCTGTTACATAACCAGTAACGTGTTTAATATCTCTTCCGCGCTCCAGCATCAATACTTTCAGCCCTTTCTCGCACAATTCTTTGGCTGCCCAACCACCAGATATACCCGAACCCACAACTATGGCGTCGTAGGTCATTTGTTCTTTTGATTTTCCTTGAATATTCATTTTCGTTACGGTTGAAATCTTTTCAGTTTTAAATTATAAAGCCCATACTTTCTGACCCGGCGTCATCTTCACACAACCATCATACCTGCCCGGTACTTCTACATAAGCCAGGGCATTTTTTGCCCCTGCTTCAGAAGTAAAATAACCCAGAAGTGTCAATTCTTTCATTAGTTTAAAGAACGGCACCGGAGGTGTCTCCTTCTTCGATTTATCGTTCGTCTTTGGGTCTTTAGGGTCTTTTACCAAACCAGTTTCATTATCTACTATTTTCTTTGATTGTTCCTGTTGTTTCAGCTCATCATTGGCCATTTGCTCAAACTTCTTCAAAAGCACCGTTTGTTGTTCAGGAGTACTCTCAAGAAATTTCTTTCCGTTGTCTTTTACCGAGGCCGCTTCCAGGTCGTCCAGCCCTTTGGTAAAATGCGCCTGCTGTGCCGGAGTATAGCAATCTTTAAGCATCAATTCAATAAATGGCCCCACGCCAGCATCTTTGGCACCAGGGGTAGAAGTTTTCGGAATTATTATTTCCGCAATTTCAGATACAAGATTTTTGTAATCGGTGGAAAAAGAAAAACCTGAGGTAGCTGCTTCGGTTGCTGTATTAGACTTACAACCTTCCAGCATAGCAATCATTGTAGGGGCAGACAAAGCACCTCCCATCAGGAAGGCCACTCTTTGCATGGCATCTCTTCTATTCAATGTCGTAGTGATATTTAAAGGTTTGTCGATTATTTAGACCCTGAAATTACGGAAGAAAAAATTGTTTCATCAAATTTGGTTTCATGAAAATTGGATTAAAAACTATAAAAACATGAAAATAATTGTGTAAAGGTTAATGTCTGTTGAAATGCCGGTTTTTAATTCAAGATTGAATAAACAATTCGTCCGGCTTCCTTAACTATAAAATCAAGTATCAATTATAACGCCTTAGTAAGATTCTGAAAAGAGCTAAACACAAAAATAAAACAGATTTGGTTCAATATCAGGGTCACCTTCATACTCATTTTAATAACTGCGATTTTGCTGTGCGGCGTCTGAACGAACTCAATTGTAAGAGGCGCTCAATAGTCTATTCAATTGGTCTGTTTAATATAATAATTAAATAACGGTGTGGTAAAAACAGGACTCAAAAAATCAACAATTAGACTTGTAAAAAACACACTTAATGAACCCTTATGCCCATTAAGTGGGGTATTTTGAAAAAAAATTTTTAATTTTTACACTTAGCTATCAAAAAAAATATAACTTTACGACATGCTTAAATTTATTACAATAATAAAGCGTATTTTTTCAAAAATCTGAACAAAAACTCACATGAAAATTGCAGTCGTTGGAACGGGATATGTTGGTCTGGTTACCGGCACCTGTTTTGCTGAAACAGGGAATCAGGTTACATGTATAGATATTGACAGCCGTAAAGTTGAAAAACTTAACAAAGGCAAATTAACCATTTATGAACCAGGCCTTGATGTAATATTTGAGCGCAACACCAAAGAGGGGCGTTTGACTTTTACAACCAACCTTGCTGAGGGCATTAAAGACGCACAAGTTATTTTTCTAGCCTTGCCAACCCCTCCGGGTGAAGACGGCTCAGCCGACCTAAAGTATATTCTTGGGGTAGCCAACGACCTGGGCCCTTTGTTAGAAAACTATACCGTAATTATAGATAAAAGTACTGTACCTGTAGGAACAGCAGAAAAAGTGCATGACCGCATTGCGGCCAACGCCAAAGTTGAATTTGACGTGGTTTCTAACCCTGAGTTCTTAAGAGAAGGGGTAGCAGTAGAAGACTTTATGAAGCCTGACCGCGTAGTAATTGGCACAAAGTCAGATAAGGCGAAAAAAGTAATGGAGAAACTATATGCTCCGTTGGTTCGTCAGGGTAACCCAATTATTTTCATGGACGAACGCTCTGCAGAGATGACCAAATATGCTGCCAATGCATTCCTTGCCATGAAAATCACGTTCATGAACGAGATAGCCAATCTTTGTGAAAAAGCCAATGCCAATGTAGATGACATCAGAAGAGGTATCGGTACCGACAGCCGTATCGGTAAGCGATTTTTGTTTGCAGGTATAGGCTACGGTGGTAGTTGTTTCCCGAAAGATGTACAGGCACTTGAAAAAACGGCTAACGATTTTGATTACGATTTCAGAATCCTGAAATCGGTAATGAAAGTAAACGAAAAACAAAAAACCAAGCTGGTAGCCCCATTGAAGAAGTACTTCAACGGAGACCTGAAAGGAAAAACCATTGCCATGTGGGGGCTTGCTTTTAAACCGCACACTGACGATATCCGTGAGGCACCGGCATTGTATAACATAAAAGAGCTAAGAAAAGCAGGTGCTAAAGTGGTTGTATATGACCCTGAAGCAATGGAGAACGTGCGTGGCGTAGTAGGCAAAAAAGTAAAATATGCTAAAAACCCATACGAAGCAATTCAGGATGCTGATGCATTAATGATAATGACAGAGTGGCCTGAGTTCCGCACGCCTGACTTTGAAAAAATGGATGGCAAACTAAAAAATAAGGTAATTTTTGATGGCCGTAACCTTTATGAACTAAAAGACATGAAAGATTTGGGCTATACTTATTACAGTATTGGTAGAGATACCGTAGAGGCATAAGTTAAATCAGAAAACTATCAGGCTTAGATCCCCTATCCTGCTTAGTTTTCTGATTAAAACAAAGTAATCAGGGGAAATTCAATATCATTTTATGAAAAGAGTACTCATTACAGGGGGCGCCGGATTTTTAGGCTCTCACCTATGCGATAGATTTATCAAAGAAGGCCATTACGTAATTGCCATGGACAACCTCATTACCGGCGATTTGCGTAATATTGAGCATTTGTTCAAGCATCCTAATTTTGAATTTTATCATCACGACGTCAGTAAGTTTATCCATGTGCCGGGTAGTATTGACTATATCCTGCATTTTGCATCGCCGGCCAGCCCGATTGACTACCTGAAGATTCCGATTCAGACACTTAAGGTTGGGTCTTTGGGTATACATAATTGCCTTGGCCTTGCACGCGTAAAAAAAGCCAGAGTTCTTATTGCCTCTACTTCTGAAGTTTATGGAGACCCGCTCGTGCATCCTCAAAATGAAGAATACTGGGGGCATGTAAACCCGGTTGGCCCAAGAGGTGTTTATGACGAAGCCAAACGCTTTCAGGAAGCCATGACTATGGCCTACCATACCTATCATGGTCTTGAAACAAGAATTGTACGTATATTTAATACCTATGGACCGCGTATGCGCCTGAACGACGGCCGCGTATTGCCTGCATTTATTGGCCAGGCTTTGCGTGGTGAAGATTTAACGATTTTTGGCGATGGCTCGCAGACGCGCTCGTTCTGCTACGTTGACGACCTCGTTGAGGGCATCTATCGTTTGTTGCTGTCAGACTATGCGTATCCGGTTAATGTCGGTAACCCGGCTGAAATAACCATTAAGCAGTTTGCCGAAGAAATCATTAAATTAACCGGTACTGACCAGAAGATTGTTCATAAGCCGCTGCCAAAAGATGACCCAAAGCAACGCCAGCCCGATATTACCAAAGCAAGGGAAATATTAGGATGGGAGCCCAAAGTAAGCCGTGCAGAAGGTTTAGCCATTACATACAACTATTTCAAAAGCCTGCCGAAAGAAAGGCTCTACGAAGAAGCCATTCATCGTGATTTTGAAAAGAAATAAATAACAAAACCGGAGGCGCTCAGTCTCCGGTTTTTATTTTAGAAACTTTTTATGAAAGTTTTTATGCCCCAAGCGCAGTATTTGCCGCCAAAAGGTAGGCATACCTGACAGCCCGTAAAGATGACGTATCGACATTTTATTGAAAACTCGTACATTTACAAACGTTTTCAACATACAAACTGTTTTAGAATCAAAAACAGTAATATTATTAATAGAATGAAGTTAGACCGAATAGAAGATGCCATTGAGGATATACGCAATGGAAAGATAATTATAGTAGTAGACGACGAAGACCGCGAAAACGAAGGAGACTTTATTTGTGCTGCCGAGAAGATTACCCCCGAAATGGTAAATTTCATGATAAAAGAAGGCCGCGGGCTGATGTGCACACCCATAACAGCCAAACGCTGCGATGAACTTCAGCTAAGCATGATGGTCGGTAAAAACACAGCACAACACGAAACAGCGTTTACCGTCTCAATTGATTTACTGGGCAACGGTTGTACCACAGGCATATCAGCCAGCGACCGCGCCAAAACCATTCAGGCGCTGGTAGACCCGGCAACTAAGCCTGAGGATTTCGGGCGACCGGGGCATATTTTCCCGTTGAAAGGGGTAGACGGCGGGGTTATCAGAAGATCTGGCCATACTGAGGCTGCCATTGACCTGGCTACACTGGCAGGACTCAGCCCCGTTGGTGTTTTAATAGAGATTTTGAATGAAGATGGCACAATGGCCAGACTACCCGAACTACGTGAAATTGCAGATAAATTTCAGCTAAAACTGATAAGCATCAAAGATTTAATTGAGTATCGCCTTCAGAAAGAATCACTCATTAAAAGAGAAATTGGTGTTCAAATGCCTACCGAGCACGGTTACTTTGATATGATTGCCTATCGCCAGCTTGATAATGAGCAGTTGCATCTGGCCTTAATTAAAGGCACCTGGGAGCCGGACGAACCAGTTATGGTGCGGGTTCACTCGTCATGCGTTACCGGAGACATTTTCGGTTCTTGCCGCTGCGACTGCGGGCCTCAGTTACATGCCGCTATGGATATGGTTCAGAAAAACGGCAAAGGCATTGTATTGTATATGAATCAGGAAGGCCGTGGCATAGGGCTGCTGAACAAACTGAAATCGTATAAATTGCAGGAAATGGGAAGAGACACCGTAGAAGCAAATCTTGAGCTTGGCTTTAAAATGGATGAACGGGACTACGGTGTAGGAGCCCAGATTCTACGGGACTTAGGCGTTAAAAAAATCAAACTTATATCTAATAATCCGAAAAAAAGAGCAGGTTTAATAGGATACGGGCTCGAAATTGTTGAGAACATAGCCATAGAGATTTCTTCTAACCCCTACAACGAAAAATACCTGCAAACCAAACGCGATAAAATGGGGCATAAGATTATGGGCGCTTAAAATATTAGGCGTGCATAACAATTTCTTAATACTGAAAAATAGTACTTAATCAATAATTTTCATTAAATATTTTACAAAATATTTAATATCAAGCACTTATGTAAAGAAAACACATGGGTGCTTGTTTTTTTTAGGGAAAATTTTTAAGACCTTTGTCAAGGCAATATAATCTGCTTGATGAATTTTACTTCGAACATTTCTAACTCCAAAAAAAACATGATGCAAAAATCTACTTTTTTGCGAGGAGCGTTTAGTCTCCTTGTTGGAATTCTATTTGCGTTTCAAGGCTTTGCTCAGGTTACAACCTCATCTATTACAGGTTTGGTTACTGACACCAAGGGCGATGGCCTACCCGGTGCAACTGTAGTTGCAGTGCACGTACCCTCAGGTACAAAATACGGAACCGTAACTAACGCAACCGGCCGTTACACTATTCCAGCCGTACGTATCGGTGGACCTTATAAAGTAACTTTTACTTTTGTTGGCTTTAAAGACCTAGTAAAAGAAGGCATTATTGCCAGTCTGGGTTCAGCTGCCAACGTAGACGCATCGTTAAGCGACGAAGGAACGATTCTTGACGAAATTAAAATTACTTCAAGCCGGAGTGACATTTTCAGCTCTGACAGAACCGGTGCCTCTACTACCATCAGTAAACAAGCTCTACAATCATTACCAACCATCGGTAGCCGCTCAATAAACGACTTCACCAAATACAACCCGCAAGGTAACGGGCGTTCTTTTGGTGGTCAGGACAGCCGTTTGAATAACTTTACTGTTGACGGTTCGGTTTTCAACAATGGTTTTGGTCTTGGCTCTGAAGCGCAAGCCGGTGGCCGTACCAACTCTACCGCCATCTCTCTTGATGCCATTGAAGAGGTACAAATCAACGTTGCTCCGTTTGATGTTCGCCAGTCTGGTTTCGTAGGTGCTGGTCTGAACGCCGTAACACGCTCAGGTACAAACGAAGTAACAGGATCGGTTTATCACAGTTTCCGTAACAACAGCAAAACTTTTGTTGGTACAAAAGCGGAAGGCTTCCCGGTAACTTCAGGTACTTTCGACGAGAAAGTTTTAGGTTTCCGTGTAGGTGCTCCTATCATCAAAAACAAATTGTTTATTTTCGTGAATGGCGAGTTCCAGAGAAGAACTGTACCTGCCTCAGCATTTGTAGCCAAAGGGTCTAACGCCGGTAACCCTACACGTGTTGAAAAAGCCGATATTGAAGAAGTTAGCGCATTGGTTAAACAGAAATTCGGTTATGAAACAGGCCCATACGAAAACTATGATGACGAAACATCTTCAGATAAGTTTCTTGCCCGTTTAGACTACAACATAAACGATAAACACAAAGCTACTGTACGTTATACTTTCCATAACTCACAAGACTACGTAACTATCAGCAATAGTTCATCTGCTGGTTTTGGTAACCGTATAACAGCCAACTCATTGTCGTTCAAAAACTCTGGTTATTTTATTCAGGATAACACCCGCTCTATTGTTGGTGAGTTGAACTCAACTTTTGGCGGTAAAGCTGCAAATAACTTCATTATTGGCTATGACCACCAGAATGAAGACCGCGCTTACGCCGGGTCTATGTTCCCTACCATTGACATCCTGAATAACAATGCCACTTATATTTCAGTTGGTTTCGACCCGTTTACGCCTAGTAATAAGCTAAACTATGGTACATTCCATATCACTGATAACTTTACGCTTTTCAAAAACAAGCACACGCTTACTTTTGGTACCAACTACGAGAACTACAAATCAAATAACTTGTTCTTCCCGGCTTCTAACGGGGTGTGGGTTTACAACTCTTTAGACGATTTCAGAAAAGCCATGAACGGCGACAACAGCGTTGTAGCTAATATGTTCCAGTATCGTTACTCAGCTTTACCTGGTGGCGCTGATCCATTGCAGGTATTGAAAGTTAATAAGTTTGACTTATACGCTCAGGATGAATACCAGGTGTCGCGTACTTTCAAGCTAACTTATGGTGTTAGAGCCAGCGTTATTGCTTTTGGAAATACAGCTCTTGAAAATTCTGTTATATCTGCCCAGACATACAAAAATATGGATGGCGCTTCTTACAAGGTTAACACAGGTACTTTACCAGATGCCAAAATTCTTTGGGAACCACGCGTAGGCTTTAACTGGGATGTTACCGGCAACCGCAGTACGCAGGTACGTGGTGGTACAGGTATTTTCACAGGCCGCCCACCGTATGTATTCGTATCTAACCAGATTGGTAACAATGGTATCCTGACAGGTTTTATAGACCAACGTAATACCTCTGCATTCCCGTTTGTTAAAGATGCAAGCGTTTATACACCTCCAACGCCAACGTTGCCTTCTACGTTTGATATTGCCGCTACAGACGCCAATTACAAATTCCCGCAGGTTTGGAAAACAAACCTTGCTGTTGACCAGAAACTTCCATTTGGTTTAGTTGGGTCGGTAGATTTCATCTACAATAAATTCCTTAACTCGGTATTGTATTTTGATGCTAACCTTGAAACAGCCACTGGTAAATTCAACGGCCCTGATACCCGTGACCGTTTCCCGGGTTCTGGCTTAACCGGTTCAAATCTTAATAATGCTATCCGTATTAACGATAACGTATCTCGTGCAGCGATTCTTACAAGCAAAAATGCAGGTGAAAACGTAATGTTGACTTTCAAACTTGAAAGACCATGGACAAAAGGCTTCTACGCCATGTTTGCCTATACTTATGCAAAAACCCGTGACCTGATGAGTGCCGGTTCAATTGCCTCTGGTTCGTTTACAGGTGCCAGAAGTATAAATGGTAACAACAAACTTGGTTTATCATACAGCGACAACGACATACCTCACAGATTAGTAGGTACTGCCAGCTACAGAATTGAGTACGGTGGTAAGTTTGGTGGTGCAAGCCAGGTTTCATTAGGTTATGTTGGTGGCACCGGTACAGGCCGTTACTCTTACACAATTGCAGGTGATATGAACGGCGATGGTATTGCAGGTAATGATCTCCTGTTTGTACCTCTTAAAGCCTCCGATTTAAGATTCGTTAACACTACTGTAAGCGGTACTACCTATACTGCCGAGCAGCAAGCAGCGGCTTTCGATAAATTTATTGACCAGGATCCTTACCTGAGCAAAATGCGTGGCAAATATGTTGAGCGTAACGGTGCTATCCTACCTTGGTTACATCAGTTCGACTTGTCGTACATTCAGGAGTTCTTCGTGAACGTTAAAGGTAAACGTAACACTTTCCAGATCAGAGCTGATATCCAGAACTTTGGTAACCTGCTTAACGGAAATTGGGGTATTGGTAAATTTGTAAGCAACGCATCGCCTCTTGCTTTTGCTAGTGTTACAACAGACGGTACACCTCAATACAGATTAAACACGCAAACATCAAGAACCACAGATGGTAAAACGATTACTACCAAAACTGAGTTATTGAAAGATACTTTCCAATCAAGAAGCTCAGCAACTGATGTTTGGAATGCACAGTTAACCCTTCGTTACATCTTTAACTAAGATTAAACGAATACCAGAAATAAAGGAAAATCCTGCCTCGAAAGAAGCAGGATTTTTCCTTTTAAGAAGACTCCATTACATCCATTGTAATACACTTACATGAGCAAAAAAAATCCTGCCCCGGCCGGCAGGATAACGGTGTGCATTGTAAAGCGTCATTAACCTGATATTTCTGAAACCTCATCGTCACTGAATTTTGCCCCAACCGGTGGTCGGTAGGCCTGGAAAGGAATTTTCAGTAAACTGCCCAGGCGGTCGTTCTCTTCAGGTTTCATGTGCGTATCTATACCATACACCAGTTTGGTGCGGTCGAGCGTCTTGAAAGTACCTAAGAGCCTGTCCCAAATCGAAAATATATTTCCGTAATTAGAATCTGTATAAGGCTGAACATAATGATGATGTACTTTATGCATATCCGGCGACACCAGCACCCAGCTCATGGCGTTATCGAGCCATTTGGGTATCACGATATTGGCATGGTTAAACTGTGATAATAGTACTGATATAGACTGATACATGAAGACCATCCACATGGGCGCTCCGGCAAGCACAACCCCCACTGTAGTAAATATGAACCTGAAGACACTTTCGCCGGGATGATGCCTGTTAGCCGAGGTGGTGTCTACATGAGTATCTGTATGATGAACCAGATGAAACCGCCACATCCATTTTACCTTATGCTCTGCCCAATGCACAAACCATGCACTAATCAGGTCGAGAAGCATTAGTCCAAGCACAGTGTACAACCATAACGGCATTTCAGGTAACCATTGTAAAACTCCGAAATGATTGGCAACGGCCCAGTCTGAAGATTTGAGGAGTATAAACGCAAGAACAAAATTAATAACAACCGTAGTAAGCGTAAAGAATATATTAATACCGGCATGCTTAATTTTGTTATATTTAAAGCTGAAAAGCGGCACAGCACTTTCAATCAGCCAGAAGAAGGCAATCCCTCCTACGAGTATGGCACTGCGATGCGACGAAGGAATTGTTCTGAAATACTCAATTATGTTTTCCATAAATCAACAATTGATAAGTAGGTAGAGTTAAAATCTAAAGCCGAAGAAATTTAGCCAGAAATAAAATTTTTACAAAATATTGGCTACAATTTATTATATTTTTTCTTTAATTTGTAATATTAACTATTCACACATTACTAACCTAATTAGCCTGTATGCAAAAGTGCATTTTCCTTGACAGAGACGGAGTACTCAATGAAGACAAGGTAGATTATGTTTATAAACTAGAAGATTATATTATACCTGAAGGCGTTGTAGACGGATTAAATCTGTTGAAAAACGCCGGGTACCTGCTTATTGTAATAACTAATCAGGCAGGTATTGCCAAAGGACTTTATAGCCGTGAAGACGTAATGAATTGCTATGATTTTTTACAAAGCCAATGTGGCGGTGTTATTGACGATATTTACTTCTGTGCGCATCATCCACAATATACTTCTGAGTCGTTACTTCGCAAACCAGATTCTCTTATGCTTGAAAAAGCCATGGCAAAATATAATATTGATGCAGCGCACTCTTACATGATCGGCGATGCCGAAAGAGATGTAAAGGCAGGAATAAAAGCAGGAGTAAAAACTATACATATTGCCACAGGTAAGGAAAATACCCAACTGGCCGATTACAGTTTCAGTAATCTTCTTGAGGCATCAAAATTTATAACCGAAAACCCGGCCTGATAATATTTGAGGTGGTTTATGACCTTAACCATAAACCACCTCTGCTATTAACAATGGCTTTTCTCAGCTACACTCTTTGGGGTAGTTTTACCGTATGCCGGGCATTGCTGACGGCGGCACGAGGCCATCAATGCACCTGCTAAAAGAAAAAGAATGAGTACTTTAGCCTTCATTTTGTATTACATATCAGTTCTAAACAAAACGCTTAAATCCTCAGTTTATTTTATACAAGCGCATCTTCTGCTGTTTTCTTATTCTTTTTTGCAGCTCCGTTACCCGGTATGGTGTGGGTCTCTTTCTTTTTGCGAGACTTATACCCCAGTATTTCCATCATTGAGTTGCTTTCCTGTTCATCTGCAAAGAGTTCGGTAGTAATATTTCCCTCAGCATCCAGATTCACCAGCACGTGCTGTGGAGCCGGAATCAGGCAGTGCTGAATACCCCCATAACCACCCAGCGATTCCTGATAGGCGCCTGTATGGAAAAACCCTATATACTGGTCTTCGTTCTCAATATCAAAAATGGGCAGATACAAATCTTCTGAGTGTGCTTCTGTATTATAAAAATCCTGGGAGTCGCAGGTTAACCCGCCCAGATTTACCTTTTCATAGGGGCTGTCCCAGTTGTTAACAGGCATCATGATGTACTTCTGGCCAATACCCCAAGAGTCAGGCAGCTGAGTAATAAATGAGCCGTCAATCATGTACCACAACTCACGGTCATTCTGTTGTTTTTTATCAATTACCTTGTAAATAACTGCGCCGCTTTCGCCTACTGTATAACTCCCGAACTCCGTAAAAATATGGGGTACAGGAACATTATTTTTATTACAAATCCACTGAATATTTTCAATAATTTCGTCAATCATTGCCTGATAATCATAATTAAACACCAGCGAGGTCTGAATTGGCAGCCCCCCTCCAATGTCTATCGAATCAAGGTCGGGGCACATCTTCTTCATTTCGCAGTATTTAAACATAAAGCGTGTCAGCTCAGACCAATAGTAGGCGTTATCTTTTATACCTGCATTGATAAAGAAATGCAGCATTTTTAACTTGAAATTAGGATTGGGCTTTATTTTATCCTTATACAAATCATTGATGTCGCTATACCTAACCCCCAGCCTTGATGTATAAAAAGCAAAGTTGGGTTCTTCATCTGTAGCAATTCTTATACCCAGATTTACTGTTTCTGCCTTAGAGTTCTGAAGATAATAGTCAATCTCTTTCAGGTTGTCCAGAATCGGAATACAATTTACAAAGCCGTCGTTATGCAGCGCCGATATACCGTCCAAATACTTTGGTCTTTTATAACCATTGCATATTATATAGGTATTTTCATTGATTTTCTCTTCTTCATACAACGACCTGATGATGTCAATGTCAAATGCAGAAGAGGTTTCAAGGTGAACGTTACTTTTAAGAGCCGTTTCTATAACAAACTTGAAATGCGATGATTTCGTACAGTAACAATAGGTATAGCTTCCTTTGTAATTATATTTTTTCATGGCATTTCTGAAAAGCAGCTTTGCGTTTTCTACATGCTCTGAAATTTTGGGTAAATAACTGATTTTGAGAGGAGTGCCATACTGCTTAATAATATCCATCAGTGGTACGTTATTAAACATCAGTGTATGTTCTTCATCAACACCGAATTCCCGCGTCGGAAATTCAAAAGTTTGTTCTATTAGGTCTATGTAACGTTTCATCTCTAAGTAAAATGCATAAAATTTTTAAAGGTTTTGTAATGATAAAGCCTATCTCTGACTAAAATAGTGTGCAAATGTGATATAAATTTAACAACTTTGCAACTGATATTTGTAACACAGTTTTAATACCTGTGGTTCATATTTTTTTATTACTTTTATTTTTTGCAATTATCACCTGAAACCCCCGAAGACAGGTTCTTGAAAACGTCTGGGTTTGTGAAATACTAATTATAAATGAGCCAAAAAATTCACTTTATCGCTATAGGTGGCGCTGTGATGCACAACCTGGCCCTTGCGCTACAAAAAAAAGGATATATCGTAACCGGTTCAGACGATGAAATAAACGACCCTTCAAAAAGCCGCCTGGCTGCTGCCGGTATCTTACCAGCTGAATTAGGGTGGTTTCCTGAAAAAATAACGAAAGATCTAGACGCTGTCATATTAGGAATGCATGCTTTTGCAGATAACCCCGAGTTGGCAAAAGCCCAGGAACTCGGCCTGAAGGTGTATTCGTTCCCGGAATATATTTATGAACAAAGCCTAAATAAACTAAGGGTTGTAATTGCGGGTAGTCATGGCAAAACAAGCATTACCAGTATTATTTTACACGTTTTAAAATACCATAATAGAAAGTTTGACTATCTGGTAGGAGCTCAGATTGAAGGTTTTGACATTATGGTAGACCTGAACGACGACTCGCCGGTTATTATTATTGAAGGTGACGAGTATCCGGAGTCAAAAATACATCTCAAATCTAAATTCTTATTCTATCATCCGCACGTGGCGCTTATCAGCGGTATTGCCTGGGACCACTTCAATGTTTTCAAAACTTTTGATAGTTATGTAAGCACTTTTGAAGAACTGGCAGACGGCCTGCCCAAAGCCGGAGCTATTGTGTATGATGAAACCGACGATATAGCCAAAGTAATTGGTGAAAAAGACCGTGCCGATGTAGCTAAACTGCCGTACAAAGCACACCCTTATAAGGTTGAGAACGGTAAATGCGTGCTATTGGTAGGAAAAACAGAAGTGCCTCTTGAGATTTTTGGCGAACACAACATGAAAAATCTCAATGGCGCCAGACTCATACTAGACCGCCTGGGGATTTCAGACGAACAGTTTTATGAGGCTATTCAGCATTTTAAGGGAGCATCTAAACGTTTAGAAAAACTCGGCGAAAATGCCAATACGCTTGTATTCAGAGACTTTGCGCATGCGCCGTCTAAACTGAAGGCTACTACCAATGCCACCAAAATGCTGTACAATAATCGCCGGCTTATAGCCTGCTATGAACTACATACATTTAGCAGCCTGAACAAAGATTTTCTACCACAGTATGAAGGCACAATGAACGATGCCGATGTGGCTGTGGTTTTCTACTCGCCTCATACTTTAGAAATGAAGCGTCTACCGGCAATTTCAGCAGATGAAATAAAGAAGGCCTTTGGCGACGAAAACCTGCTGGTATTTACAGAGCGAGAGCAGATAGTTGATTACCTGCTTGAGCAAAACTGGTTTCAGACTAACCTGTTAATGATGTCGTCTGGCACATTTGGCGGACTGGTTTTGCCGGAACTCACCAAGAGGATTCTTGAAAAAGAGGTAAAAGAAGAGTTTCCGAAGGTAAAGGTAATATCGCAGAGTAAAGAATCTAATTCGTGGTCAGGTCTGCTTTCGCAATTCAAAAAAGTATTTGATTCAGAATAATACCTGCAGGTAGAGGCACTCCTGGTTGCCTCTACCTGTATTTCAAAAACGCCCAGGCTTTTCTGGTCTTCAGGTAATTTAAGTCTTCCTGGTTGGCGTAGGCCTCTTTCTCAAAACCGATTCTTCTGTAGGCTGTCCACCATTCGCCACATCGTAAATAATGATACACCCACTCGGCAACATACCAGATATAAAACGGTATCACTAACAATTCCAGTTGCTGGCGTATATGTATCCACTCATGATTAATCAGGACCTTATCCGGGTTCCGGGGTCTGACAATTATAAACGGAAAAAGCGTAATTCCGTTTATTCTACTGAATGGTATTCCTTTAATAATAATCATCGGGTCAAAAATAAGAAGTATTTTGTTCATTAGAAACATTCTATTTTTCATCAGCCATTTATGTTAATTTTCGAGCATTTAAAGCCGATTATCACAAAATAATTAGGAAACTATCCAATCCTTTCACACCTTTACGGCAACATTTAAACCCATTAACTAAACCAATCAATGAAAAAAGTAAGCTTTTTCGTATCGGCATTTCTGATTAGCACCTTATCTTTTGCCCAAACAGCCGAAGACATTATTAATAACTATGTAAAGGCTATCGGTGGCAAAGAAGCTATATCAAAACTGAAAGATATAACCATGAACCTGACCGGTGAAGTACAAGGTGCAAGCCTTGAAGTAGTGGTGCAAAAAAAATCACCCGGTAAATTTCTGCAAGCCATCAGCGTAGTGGGTATGGGAGAAGTTCAGAAACAGGTGTATGATGGCACCAAAGTGCGTGCCTCTGGTATGCAAGGCTCAGAAGATATTACTGACCCTGAAAAAGTAAAAGCGGTAGCCATGCAGGCATATATAGCGCCTGAGGCAGAATATACCAGCCTTGGAGCCAAACTGAACTATGTTGGTAAAGAAAAAATCAACAATGCAGATGCCCACAAAATTGAGGTTACAATAGGAGCAGTTAAAATGACCGAATATTATGATGCTACTACCGGCCTGAAGGTGCGTCAATCACTTACTGCCGAAACTCCGATGGGTTCTCAAACCATTATTACTGATTTCAGCGACTACAAAGACGTAAGCGGTGTAAAAATGCCATATAAACTGAATCAGGATTTAGGAATGGCTCAGTTGGAACTGAAAGTTGATAAAATTACTGTAAATACTAACCTGGCAGACAGCCTGTTTGAAATTAAGTAAAACAATGCCTGAAATATTTTATAAAAAGAGGAATAGCCTGCTGGGCTTATTCCTCTTTTTTTGCAGTTATGCCCAAGCGCAAAACCGCTATGAATTTACACATCCGCAAATGGGTACCATGTTCAGAATTGTGCTGTATGCCGCCGATTCTACTCAGGCACTCAGGGCATCTCAAAAGGCGTTTATCCGGTTAGATACCCTTAATATTATATTGAGCGACTACCGCGAAGACAGCGAAATAAATACCCTTTGCCGCACATCCGGCTCTGGCGCTTTTGTAAAAGTCAGCAACGATTTATGGCGCATCACACAAGCGTCAATAAAGGCAGCCCGCCTTACCGATGGCTATTTTGATATAACCATTGGGCCTATGACACAACTGTGGCGCCGTATGAAACGCCAGCAACAATTGCCGACCGATAAGCTGATTGAAGAAGCCCGTGCAAAAGTTGGCATTGAAAACATAGTACTTCATAAACAGGAAAAGACTGTTATGTTAAAGAAAAAAGGCATGAGGATTGATTTTGGAGGCATTGGTAAAGGCTATGCAGAAGATGAAATGATGCAGACGCTTAAAACAGAGGGTATCCGCTCTGCCATGATTGAAGCAGGAGGCAACATTGTGGTCTCTGCTGCTCCGCCAAAAGAAAAAGGCTGGAAAGTTACCATCAACAATGAGGATTACTACCTGAAAAACTGCGGGATTTCAACTTCAGGAGACAAATACCAGTTTGTTGAAATTGATGGCAGGAAATATTCGCACATACTAGACCCCAAAACCGGAATAGGCACAACAGAACCTAAACAGATTACGGTTATTACCAAAGACGGCACCAGCTCTGAGTGGCTTTCGAAAGGAATATATCTGATGAATAATGAACAAGGACAAAAACTGGCCAGAAAATTAAAGGCAAGGGTTTTCTAATATTACTGCTTACGGTCTTTCAATGAATAAGTAAGTTTATTTATAGTAAATACCTCCCGGTTAATCAGGCTGTTATCTTTTCTGACGGTCTGGTATCCATAAACCAGAAAACTGTGTCCATACCACGCTACCAGGCTGGTCCGGTCAGTATCTGTAATTTTTTCTGTTTCAGTGCCTGCTTTTAAATCAAAGCTGTCAAGGTCTTTTACTTTTTCATTTTTACGTACTATCACGGTCTTTATCTGGTCTTCTTCAGGATATGCCAGTATAAAAAAATCGTTCTGATGGGTTATCTGTACCATAGGGTTCAGCTCACCCGATTGCACTTCTTTCAGCGAAACGCTGTTATCCCAGACTAATTTGCCGTGGTGGTCAAACCCGCAAATAATGGCGTGCGTATATCTGAAATTATTGTACACCTCGCCCCCAATCCTATAATTACGCCATGTACTTATACTGCCATTAGATGGTGACTTATATTCAGGATAGAATACTTCGGCTACCATTAACCATCCGTCGGGTGTGGGTATTATGTTGTGCAAAAGTAAACGGTTGCGGAGCTTCACTTCTTTACCCTGCTGCTTTTTTTGTCTTATTTTTGCTTTTATCTTTTCTTCTTTTCTTGGTTTCAAAAAGCTGAAAAAATTATCCAGGTCAGAAAAATCTATGTATTGAATTTTAGAGTCATGATCGAGCCTCTGCAGATAAAACCCAATTGAAAGCGGAGAACATCCCTCGGCGTAATTACCCAAAAGTATAGGGGAGCCGTTGGCCATGGTCAGAATCTTGCCAGAAATGGGCGTTTTCTGTTTGTCGCCCAGATTTAAAGTCCGTAAATGTTTACCCTCATAAGAGTAAGTTTTTACAATGTACTGGCAATTTCTATCGTTTTTCAGCATCACCAGTAGCAAGCCATCCTCATAATTCACGTCCATCTCGCTGATTGACAAATGATTGGCGTGGATTTCTGGTAAAACTTTTGAGGTTTTATCGAAGAAATTAAACATTACCACCACCGGGCGGTCGTTAAATTTGCCACCTATAAATCCTTTACTCTGCAATACCACAAAATGGTCTATATCCATATTAGTAAGCAGGTTGCCCTCAATATAGGTTTTGTCGCCGGTTTCAAGGTCAAGCCTTAAAACACCTATATCCGTCTTTTCATGTTTTTTAAAGAGACTAAACAAAAAACGCTCGTTCTGAAAAGTTCTTATTAAGTTAAATTCATCTTCAACAGCAAACGGAGTTTTCCATAATTCAACCAGGCTACTGTCAAATCTCACAAAATCGATGGTCTTTTTGCGCTTGTATAAATCTTCTTTTGAATGAAACAGCAAAACGCCCTGTTCGCCTAACGAATACAACTGGTGTTCTTCTTCAGTGCTACTGGCCAGGTCCAGCTCAATTCTTTTTCCCTGCATCAGCTGAGCGCTTGCATCTATTGAAAACAGCCATAAAAATAATAGAGCCAACAGGTAAAGTCTATCAGTGTTTTTCATAAAGCATCTTAAAAGTCAACGGATTACCAGCCCTCGTCTGCCCAATTCTACAACCTCTAAGTTAGACATTTTTCTGTTATCGAGAGAAAATTTCAATAAAGTTTTTACTTTATGAAAGCCCTCATTTCCGGCTGCTCCCGGATTCATATACAGCATGTTGTTCTTTTTTTCGTCACGTAAAACCCTGAGTATATGCGAGTGCCCACAAACAAAAATATCGGGTATCTGCTCTTTCAGTTTTTTCTTAATGGCCGGGTTATAATTAGGTGGTGCTCCGCCTATGTGGGTCATCCAGATACGGTAACCCTCTAACTCAAAAAACTGGTGTTCGGGCAATTGCCATTGTATCTCTTTTGAGTCAATATTGCCAAATACAAAGCGGGTTGGTTTAAACGACTGCAATTGTTCAATAATTGTTACAGAACCCACATCGCCGGCATGCCATATTTCGTCACAGTTTTTGAAATGCTCAAAAACCCGGTTGTCCAGATACCCGTGGGTATCCGAAATAAGTCCGACAGTAGTCATGGAAACGTTAATTTGAAAATGAGGGCCGGCTTTGCAGTTCTTTCAGCTTAATGTATTTCAGACTTGCATAAACAGCCTGTGTAAGTGACCAAACCAACCCTGCATAACCATTAAGGAAATTAAGTCTGATAAAATACTCAACAAAAAAACTTACCGGAAATTTTGTAACTACTTTTAATGTTGAGGCCCGCTTACCTTTTTTGTAGAGTTCAAAAGCACTTCTGGACGAATAGTCGTTCATTTTCTGAAAAAACTCGGCTACATCAGAGAAACTGTAGTGTAACATACTGTTTTTCAATGTTAATGTTTTGCCATCCAGCACCACATCTTCATGCACATCATTTGTATTATAATTCCCGTAGCGCTTATTAAATATCCGGAGGGTAGGTAATTTAGACTCGCGGCCATATTTTAATTCCTTGCCCAGGAAGATAAGTATGCGAGGCACCTTAAAACCCTGATACCCGTTATTGGATTCAAGGCTGGCGTCAATCTCGTTTTTTAGTTCCTGCGTCACCACTTCATCCGAATCTACCACAAATACCCAGTCATTAATGGCCTGCTCAACAGCAAAGCGTTTCTGATTACCAAAACCGTTAAATGCTTTGTAAAAAACGTTACATCCAAATTCTTTTGCAATTTCAAGCGTTCCGTCTGTACTGCCGCTGTCTACAATTACTATTTCGTTTGCCCATCCGGCTACGGCCTCCAGAACCTTTCTGATTGTGCGGGTACTATTGTAGGTAAGTATAACTACCGAAAGATTCATGCGGATAAGCTTTTAATTTCAAAAGTAATATTGTTTGCAGTTTTAACATTGTAATTTTGCAAAAAATTTAGGATTGATGATTGAAACCCACGCACATATTTACGATGAGCAGTTTGAGCCAGATCGTACCCAAATGCTTGAAAGAGCCCTGGCAACAGGCATTAAACAAATCTGGATGCCTAACTGCAACCATGAGACAATAGACGGCATGCTGGCCTTGGAGCAACAGTATCCCGGGTTATGTGTACCCATGATGGGCGTTCACCCCTGCTATATAAAAGAAGACTACGAGCAAGAACTGAACATTACCGAACAATGGCTGGCCAGAAGAAAGTTTGCCATGATAGGCGAAATAGGCATTGATTTCTACTGGGACTTGTCGTTTGTACCCCAACAAGAAGAAGCATTTATTGCCCAGCTGCGCCTGGCTCAGAAATATAGTTTACCTATTTGTATCCATTCGCGTAATTCGAAAAACGGAGATCTGAACGCCATTGTGCGTTGCATTGAACTGATTGAGCAATTTGGGTGGAGCGATTTGAGAGGAATTTTTCATTGTTTCTCTGGGAATCTGGAAGAAGCCCGCAGAGTAGTTAGCCTAAACTTTTTGTTAGGCATAGGCGGCGTTGCCACCTTTAAAAACGGGGGGATAGACAAAGTGTTGCCACACATAGGACTGGAGCATCTGGTACTGGAAACAGACTCGCCCTATCTGGCCCCTGTGCCGCACAGAGGCAAAAGAAACGAAGTGGCCTACCTGGCGTTGGTGGCCCAACGGATTGCCGAACTGAAGCAATTATCGTATAACGAAGTGGTTCATCAGACTACTGCCAATGCAATGAATTTAATAGAAAGAATTAAACCAGAGCCTTGAACCTGAAACTTGTTTTTACAGGATTACTTTTTGCCGCTTTGTGGGCTTCTGCCTCTGCCGCTGCCAAGCTTGGTCTCCGTTCGGCTGAGCCACTGGTGCTTTTTCAGGTTCGGTTTCTTGCCGCCGGCATTTTAATGCTGGCTTACTCTTTTGTGGTGCAAAAAGACAGGCTACCCAAGGGTAAAGAATGGCGTGAGTTAACCATTTTCGGCTTGCTGAATGTAACACTTTATCTGAGTTTTTTTGTGCTAGGCATTAAAGAAGTAGCTGCGGGTTTGGGCAGTTTGTCCACGGCAACCAATCCGTTGTTTATCAGTATTCTTTCTGCGTTCTGGATTGGCCGGCAGGTAAAATGGGCTGAATGGACGGCCGTACTTATGGGGCTGGCAGGTGTTGCTGTGGCTGCTTATCCCCTGTTTCAGAAAAGCTACGCTTCTCCTCTAGGCTTGTTTTATCTGTTTCTGAGTATGCTCTCTTACTCTGTTGGCACTATTTATTATTCAAACATAGACTGGAAACTTTCTCGGACGGCCATTAATGGCTGGCAGGTATTTATAGGGGGTATTGTCATGCTGCCACTTACTTTTTTAATGCATAAAGAGCCAAACCATTTCGACCTCAACTTTACTTTGTCGGTTCTTTGGCTCACCTTGCCGGTTTCTGTATTGGCAGTGCAACTATGGCTTTATCTACTTAAAGCAGACGCCGTAAAAGCATCTATGTTTTTGTTTCTCTGCCCTATTTTCGGCTTTATTTATTCTTACTTTCTTCTGAACGAGCCCATCACCTATCATACCTTTTTGGGTACAGCCCTTGTAATAGCCGGTTTATACATTGGGCAGAGAGAAAAAACTAAATAAGGTTATTGAAATGCCCTAAACTTGTGCTATTTACAATAGCCTAATTCCTCGCCTAATATCTCAAATGACCACCTTCTTTTGTCAATAAGGTAATTATTCTGTTTGTATGGCCAGTTTACACCGCCATCGGTACTGGCACGCAAATCATAACGCTGGCCAATTCTCAGCATATAAGTTTTGGCAACTCTTACATCTTTTGTAATCGTGGGCATATTAACCCATTGATTTTTGCCCGGTTCGCTAAACTGGGTTTTCATTTGAGACGGAATAGCGTTTTCATCGAGTTTCATGCCCTTTGGGCAGGTGATGTCAAACACAAGCTCTATAGCCTGCGGAACGGGTAAAGAACTCACATCCAGAACAAAGCTTTTGTTTTCGCAAATATTTAAACTGCCCGATTCGGCAATTGGTTTCTTGACGTCTCCTCCGTAAATATGATTGTGATTAAATAATCTAAGCCTGGCTTCTTCGGTTTCTTTTGGCAAATAATTGAATTGAAACGCGGCAGTATTGTTTAAGCTGATATAATATCCTGCAAAGGCAATACCTGTTTTGGCATTTACCAACTCGCAGTAATAATACAGGTCTACGTCTTTAAAATTACTTTTGATGGTAACCGTAGGCCCCTGTTTACAAAGCCAGCGCGGCCAACCGTTTATCCAATAGGCAGCATAACCTATTTCTGCAGTACATTCTAACTTACCCGTGCCTGTATTCCTGTTAATTACTGAACTTCCCTCTACTTTCCAGACACCTGTGTCAGGGTTATAGCTTATTAATGGTATAATATCTCCTGCTTTTATTGCGGCTTTTGTGTCAGGATTTATGGTAGCCGGGTTCAGTTCAAATGTAACGGCAATGGGTTTTGAAAACGAGCTGGCTACTTCTTGTGTGCCTGAACTTGCCTCTATAACCGCAAAACCTGCCATTGTAGAAAAGCTGAAAGCATCTGTTAAGCTAGTATTGTTTTTGTCTACCGGGTTTCGGGCCAGACCATCTTCTGGCAGATAGGAAGAACCGGAACGGTTATCAAAATGATAAACCACCAAATCGATATCTCCGGCTACGGCTTGCTTCTGCTTGTTCAGAAAAGCTGTACCCTCTTTTACGGTTACAACTACATTTTCCTGTTTAGTTACGTTCTCAGACTTTAATATTGCCAATTGGGTGGTTGCTCCGTTTTTACCGGCCACTAACTTAAACTGATTAGCAGATACCCCGGCAGGCGGACTTACCATACTAAAAAAACGAGGGTTAAAGAACTGATTACCGGCATCAGTAAAAGTAAACTCTTTAATGATTTTTGTATAGCCCTCTGCCTCAGCTACCACAGTAAATGAAACCGGCGATTGCGCTGACGGAGTAACATCAGGACTGACGGCCAGAAAAATAAGGCCTTCCTTATTTATTCTGAAGTTTTTTGTATTCAGGTTGGTAACTATCTTGTCGGCATCTTTACCGGCTATTGTAAGCCTGATGTCTTCAGGGAGTTTTCCGGTAGCGCTTGAAAACCTTATTTCAAGTTTAGACTTCTCAATCGGCTCTTTGAATAGCAACTGAAAGCCATCAAGCGGATTGTCGCAGGCACCCAGAACAAAACATTCAAGAAATATTGCAATCAGCAATCTATATGACATTTTAAGCTCCATAAAACGGCTATAAATGATTTTTTACTTTGGTAGAACTTTTAATCACTAAGCATGAGGGCCTATTATCCATTATTTGCTATTGAGAATGCCTTCATACGCATTGAATCAGTTAAGTCTGTATCGGAGACTAACTGAAAGCATCGGAAAATAACTATAATTTCTAACATTTTTCTCGATAAGGGCAATCTGGCTATCCAGGGTGGTAGACTCAAGAAAACCCTGAAACCCGGCTTTTATTTTAGGGCTGCCCATATAAAAACAACCTATATTAAAATTTACGCCTAGTTTCTTCTTTGGTACTGGTTTGCCAAAACCAATACCTGCATAAGGCATTAAATTACTCCATTTAATATCTAAATCTACCTGCCCGAAATCTTCTGAGGCGATTTCGACACCACCCAAAAGAAGCCCGGTTGGCGAAGTAACCCTGACAAAATACTTTTGCCTTACACAATAGCCCAGGCCTGCTCTAAAAAAGAATTTTTCTTTCTTAAACGGGTACCAGCTAAGCATACCGGTTAAAACGTTTCGATGTATATCCGGCTGAAAAAATACTGAAGACCCTTCCGGCAATTTCAGATCCAGCTCTCTTGTAAACCTGAAATAACTGAATCCGAGCTCGGCCAGTAAAACAACTTTTGAGGGAATCATTACTGATAGGTTCGTACCTGCGCCAAGGGTTGATACATTTAAACCTACAACCGCTTGCCTGAAAGTCTGAACAATTGAAGTATCTTTTTGTGCTCCCTGACAACAACAAGGAAGCAAGCCACAAAAAAACAGGAAGGTATTTAGAAGAAAAGTCTTCATGATTACTCACTTATAGTTCAATGCAATTAAATCTCTGTAAGCCAATCAGTATAAATATACTTAAAAACTACAAGCGAAAAACAGTCTGTTTTTTCATTGAACCCATAAATCAGAAAAATGCAAGAAGTACCTGTTTAGTTTATATGATTTAATATTAAAAAATTGTTTCCTGGCTTTTATGGGGCAAAAGACAAGGCAAAATATTTCTAATGCAACAAAAAAAGCCCGGAAACGAAACATTTTCCGGGCTTTCAATTTTTTTACAATTCTACTTCAATTCATAACTAACCGTAAACAAAAAAACCATAATCAGAATATCCACCATTGGCACCAGGCTTACTTTAAAAGCAAAGTCGTAGTTTCTTTTAACAAATGCTATCCAGGAAACCACCTGTGTGGAAACAATTAAAATGGGTAAAGCAACGAGCGTTCCGAAAATCAACCATGCCGATTGGCTTGTTCCTGCATTGAATACATAGGGCGACATGATGGCGCCAAATGCTGCAGGAATGAGAATCACCAGCATACAAATGTTGGCAATTAAACTGCAAGTTTTCATACGGGTTAGTATTTAAAGGGTAAGAGACTAACCAAATATAAAATACTTTTTGTACAAATGCGAGCTTATTAATAAAAAAAAGCACAAAACCGATGATTTTGTGCTTTATATTGTATTACTGACGAATTATTACTTCGCAATTTCCATACTTACCTCGCGGGCATTGATGGTTTTGCCTTGCATACCGTCTAATACTTTTTTTACGTCTTGCTGAGGAACCTCAACAAAACTGAATTTGTCATAAATATCAATTTGACCAATGGCACGGCCTGCAATGCGGGCTTCTGACGTAATGGCACCTACAATATGGTTAGGGGCTACGTTATCTTTACGGCCTACGCTGATAAACAAGCGAACCATGTCTGTTCTGCCTGAACCACGGCTACCCGGGTCCTGACGTCTGTCACGGGGTTCAAAACGGCGTTCGGTTCCACGTTGCTGGTCTCTTCCGCCAAATTCGCGGCGTCCGGCATCTCTGCTGCCAAAGCTGCCTCTTGCGTCTTTTCTTTCAAATCTCGCGTCCTGAGTCCTTGGTTCACGGTAGCTGTCAGAAAGTTGTGCATCAGAGAATTCGCTTTTTACGGCTCCAACCTGCATGTTAATCAAAGCGGCCATAATTTGTGCATCAGAATAGCCTTCTTCGCTCAATTCGCCTACTATATCTTCATAGAAATTGTCTACTCCGGCAAGAAGCGTTTCTCTTACCTGCTCAATGAACTTACGATGACGCGTCTTTACCAATTCATTGAATGTCGGTATTTTTCCTTGTTCAATTTTTACTTTAGTATAGTTTTCGATGTCACGCAGACGGTATTTATCACGGCCTGAAATAAGCATAAATGCTTTTCCGGTTTTACCGGCACGACCAGTACGGCCAATGCGGTGCACGTAATACTCAAGGTCTTGGGGTACATCAAAGTTAAAGACTGCATCTACACCAGAAACGTCAATACCACGAGCAGCTACGTCAGTAGCTACCAGTATCGTTGTTACACCCGCGCGGAATTTGCTCATAACCTGAGAACGCACCTGCTGGCGCATGTCTCCATGCAAACCCTCAGCGGCGTAGCCACGTACCTGCAAATCGCTCACGATTTCATCAACTTTAGATTTCGTGTTGGCAAACACAAGCATCAGTTTCAAATCATGCACATCTATCAGGCGGGTCATTACCTCCATTTTAGCTTCTTTACGTACAGCAAAGAAAAACTGCTCAATGTTGGCGTTTGAAACCTCTTTCTTCAATGTTTTAATAATTTCAGGATCTTTCTGAAAACGCTTGGTTATTGAAAGGATTTCGGGCGACATAGTAGCCGAAAACAACAGGGTTTGTCTTTCAGTCGGAGAAAAAGACAAGATTTTTTCAATATCTTCACGGAAACCCATATTAAGCATTTCATCGGCTTCATCAAGAATAGCCAGCTTAATATCGCTCAACACAAGTGTTTTGCGTTCAATGTGGTCCATAATACGGCCGGGCGTACCTACCACAATCTGAGAACCTTTTTTCAAGGCAAGGAATTGGCGCTCGTATGACTCACCACCATAAATCGCAGCTACGTTCAAGCCTTTTTTGTACTTGGCCAGTTTTTGAATCTGCTCTTTTACCTGCAGTGCCAACTCACGCGTAGGGCACATAATTAAAACCTGTGTGCTTCTGTCTGTTTCGTCAACTGCTTCTATGGCCGGTATACCAAAGGCTGCAGTTTTACCTGTACCTGTTTGCGCCTGGCCAATTACGTCGCCACCACGCATTACAACCGGAATAGCTGCTGACTGGATAGGGGTAGCGTACTCAAAACCTAATTCTTCAATCGCACGAAGAACATACTCCGAAAGCGGAAGCTCGGAAAATTTTACTGATTCCATTAAGGATAAAATGTTTTTTTAGTCGGAACCTACACTGCCGTTCTCACGCAAAACCGTGAATTGCCCCGAATGCCGAAAAATAATAAAGCGAACGATGAGAACCATCCGTTGCCTGCTCTGAAAGGAATTTGAAAGAAAGAGAAACTCTTTGTGTCGAAATTATATTTACGCAGAGGCCCAATCGGATGTGCCTTTTATAAAACTTTTGCAAAACTAATACTAACCATCCTATTTTGCAAGCATTGAGCCAAAATAATTGTATTTTTTCTAGAATAGTGACTTTCACTCCGCCTGAAAATCACTATTCCAATATCTAATATTATTAATCTAATTAATTGAGTTTTGTTATGGCCTGATAAACCAGCACTTTGAATTTATCTCCTAAATCGGCATAGCTGTTGGGTACCTTCTGTGTCATGATTAACCCGATAACCCCTTCTTTGGGGTCTACCCAATAAGTAGTGCCATAATACCCGCCCCAATCATAAGTACCCACCGATGGTGGAACCCTGGCAGCCTCTTTTTCGGTAGTTATGGCAAAGCCCAGACCAAACTTTTTGTAACCCAGATTAATATCACCTATCTGGTTCTGGGTCATCATTCTGATAGTAACCGGGCTCAATAGCTGTACGCCGTTATACTTACCCCCATTAAGTACCATCTGCAGAAAAACTGCGAAGTCAGTAACGGTAGATACCAGCCCACCGCCTCCGGAATGATATGTACCCTTAGCTTTTGAATACTCGCCTACATTGGCAGGCGCTTTTATTACTTTTTTCTCTTTGTTTTCGGTATTTAATGTGGCAAGCCTGTTAAATTTTGACTCAGGCAAATAAAAATAGGTGTCGTTCATGCCCAGCGGTTTGAATATCCGCATACGCAGAAACTCATCAAAACTTACCCCAGAAACCACTTCTACCAGATACCCCAGCACATCTGTATTAAGGCCGTACGTAAATTTTTCGCCCGGGTTATGTGCCAAAGGAAGCTTTGCCAACCTGTTGATAGCGTCTTTCAGGGTATTAAACGGGGTATCAACACCGCTTGGGATATTATTTTTGGCATAAATTGCCACAGCTTCTTTTGAGCCTATCATCGGATACCCGATGCCGGAGGTATGTGTCAATAAATCACGTATAGTAATTTCTCTCCTGGCAGGTGTTGTGGTATAGCTACTGTCTTTTTCATTGAACTTATCAAGTACAACCGGATTTTTGAACGACGGTATATATTTAGAGATGGGGTCATCGAGCAAGAACTTACCTTCTTCAAACAACATCATTACCGCTACGCTGGTAATTGCCTTGGTTTGAGAGGCAATACGGAAAATTGCATTTTTGTCCATTGCTTTTTTGGTGCTGATGTCGTCATATCCGTACGCTTTATGATAAACGGTTTTACCGTTACGCGCAACCAGTACCACAACACCGGCCATATAAGACTTATCTACATACTCGTTAATCACTTTGTCCATACGCTGTAATCTGACAGTACTCATGCCCTGGCTTTCTGGTATGCCCGGGGTTAATGTCTGCGAAAAAACCAATTGATTAAACAGCGCCAGCAATGCTAAAGAGCAGAAATATTTCATGTTGATAGAGGGTTTAAATAGATAATGTTTGTTCATACGCTTAGAAAAACAAATATAAAATTTCCTGCTGATTATTGTGCATGGGTAAGGTTCATTTTACACAGGCATTATATTACAGCAGGCCTGAAATTATTCAGCGAAATTGCCTTACATTTGAGTTATATATGTAAACCGATATGATTCACAAGTCTTTTTTTGAAACCGACCCAAAACGGCGCAAAGTTTTCTTTCAGCAGTGGTTACCCGAGCAGCAGGCCGACGGCATAATAGCTCTTGTACATGGTTTGGGAGAACACAGCGGCCGTTACGAACACGTGGCTGAATTCTTTACGGCGCATAATTACGGTGTAATAGCCGTTGATACATACGGGCACGGCCAAACCACCGGCAAAAGAGGCCATGCAGAATCAATGGAAGCATACATGCAGCAAATTGAGCGTTTACTGACGCTGGCCACACAAACAGTACCTCAAAGACCTGTATTTCTTTATGGCCATAGTATGGGCGGAACCCTCGTGCTCAACTATCTGTTCAGATATCATCCATCTATTGCGGGTGTTATTGCTACTTCGCCTGCGGTTAGGCCGGGTTTTGCTCCGCCCAAACTCCTGCTGGCAATCGGGCGTTTGGCCCGCATGGTAGCACCTTCATTCACTCAATCCAATTCACTTGATTTAAACTACCTATCGCATGACCCCGGTGTTATGGCAGCGTATAAAGCCGACCCACTGGTGCATAATCAGGTTTCGGGTGTGGTAGGTCTTGGATTAATAGAATGGGGCGAATGGCTGTTGGGCAACGCCAGAGCTACCCCTGCCCCCCTGCTGTTGATACATGGCACTGAAGACAGGCTGACCAGCTACAGCGCAACCAAAGAACTGGCATCGAAACTCTCGGGCGATGTTACCTTTAAAAGCTATGATAAACTGTACCATGAACTGCATAATGAATTTGAAAAATATGACATACTGAACGACCTCTTCAACTGGATAAAAGCGCGTTCATAAGTCAATATACCCTATTAATAGTTGGCATAATTTTTCAACAATTAAACGTATATCAAACAAAACAGGTTAATCTATTTATTCAATAAATGAAACTTTCTATTAGTTGCCAGCTTGATTATGAAACAGAGCAGAACACCCCGCTTATTCTGATGCTTAGGCCACGCAGTGGCTCAGGTCAATGGATAATCAAGGAAGAATATCTGTTGCAGCCCTCTGTACCTGTAATTGAATATACAGACCTTTATGGCAACCTTTGCCAGAGAATATTTACACCAGATTCTAATTTTACCATTCGCACGTCGGCCATTGTAGAAGTAGCCGATTTTATTGACGTAGATTTTAATGCTAATTATGTTCCGGTGCAGTTATTGCCGGATGAAACACTGATTTACCTTTTACCAAGCCGCTATTGCGAGTCAGACAAAATGGGGCAAATGGCCGCATCAATTGTGCAAAATCAGGTAACCGGATACCAGCAGGCAGAGGCTATCAGACAATGGATAAACGAAAACATCAGGTATGAATATGGCCATAGCAATGCCTCTACCTCAGCCCAAAATACTGCCGAAACCCGCATAGGGGTTTGCAGAGACTTCTCTCATCTGGGCATTGCGCTTTGCCGCAGCCTGAATATCCCGGCACGCCTGGTGGTAGGCTATTTGTACGAGCTTAAACCTATGGATCTGCATGCCTGGTTTGAGGCCTACCTGGGGGGCAGGTGGTACACATTTGATGCCACACAAACCCAACCAAGAGGCAAAAGAGTGGTGTTAGCCTATGGCCGTGATGCCGCCGACGTGGCCATGGCCACACAGTTTGGCAGCATGGAACTAACCCAGATGCAGGTATCGGTTGAGCCTGCCTGAGAATTTGATTTTTAAACACCCATTAAATGTCTCAATTTAATATTTACAGTTCATCGGCAGGTTCCGGAAAAACCTTTACGCTCACCAAAGAATATCTTAAACTGGTGCTGGGCACCGAACGCCCTTTCTATTTTAAGCAGATATTAGCCATTACTTTTACGAACGATGCTGCAACAGAAATGAAAGACCGTATTCTGGATGCACTGAAAGAAATAGGCAATGAAGAACGATTGGCTGAGGGTGCCAGATACTGGCCGATGTTCAGAATGATTGTAGAAGAGACCGGCTTGCCTGAAGACGTAATACAAAAAAGAGCCAATACTGTTTTCAGGAATATTATTCAGGAATATTCTGATTTTGCTGTCAAAACCATCGATAGTTTCGTCAACCAACTGGTAAATGCCTTTACAGAAGAATTAGGCCTGCCCTACAACTACGAAATTGTACTGGATACCGACCGGGTAATGACCGAAGCAGCTGAACGCCTGATTGAAAAAGCAGGAAATGAAGAACACAGGGAGATTAGTGCGATTCTGGAAAACTTCATAAAAGATAAAGTTGGTGACGGGCAAAGCTGGAACTTTGTAACAGACGAGCTGGCCAAATTCGGCAATCACCTCATTAATGACCAGTATTACCCTTTACTGGTAAAACTGGACGGACTTGAAAGCGCCGATTTCAACGAAATTTCAACTAATATTCATAATTATCTGAAATGGTTTGAGGACACCATCAGAGAATTGGCAATCAAGGCTATCCAACTGATAGAAGCACAGGGACTTTCTGTTGACGATTTTACACAGAAAGGTAAAGGGATAGGCGGATATTTTTATAATATGCGCGACGACTTTGCCAATGAATATTATACCAAAAAAGAAGGGTCACCCAATAGTTATCATTGGGCAGCTGTAAGAGACGACAAATGGTATAGCGCCAAAGGCACCCCCAAACCCACGCAGGCGGCTATTGACGGCATCAAAGAAGATTTAAGAAGCATCTTCTTCGAAATGCAGGATTTCAAAGATAATCATCTGAAAAAATACACGCTTTACAGCGTGCTTCGCCCCAATCTCAGAAAGCTGTCGCTTCTGAAAAAAATGAAAGATGAGTTTGACGAGGTTTTAACTGAGAAAAATCAGGTTTTTATAGCCGAGTTTAACCGGAAGATTCTTAGCATCATTCTGTCAGAGCCTGTTCCTTTTATTTATGAGCGCATTGGTGAAAAATACCTGCACCTGCTGATTGATGAGTTTCAGGATACCTCAGATATGCAATTCTATAACCTGCTGCCACTTATTGAAAACTCATTGGCAGGTAATCATTTTAATCTGGTGGTGGGCGATGCCAAGCAGGCTATTTATCGCTGGCGCGGTGGTAAGATGGAACTGATTGTGCATTTGTTTAAAGGCAATATAAATGCATTGGTGCAGAATTCGCTGATACAGAAACATCAGGCTGAACAATTTATGTCTATTGGTAATTTCCTTACGCCTAAGGCGCTTAATACCAATTTCAGAAGCGCACAGGAAGTAATTGATTTCAATAACCGGTTTTTTGAAGCCTCGCTTGAAAGATACTCAGCCGAGTTTCAGTTTTTGCCCAGTGTGTATGAAGATTTCAGACAAGAGAAACCCACAAGCTCGCCAAATGGCGGGCATATACAAATTGAATTTCTTGATTACGACAAAGAAGGAGCAGTTATGCTTAACCGGGTGCTTGGGCTGGTTGAGCAGGTACAACAGCAAGGGTATCGCGCGGGTGATATAGCCATTTTATGCCGCCGTAACCGTGAGTCATCTGCTGTGGCTGACTTTCTGACACAAGCCGGGTACCCGATTATCTCGCGTGACTCGCTTCTGCTTAAAAATTCACCCTATGTGCGTTTACTGATTGCTTTTATGAGGGTAATCAATCAGCCCAATAATCGATTGGCAAAATCTGAAGCGGCGTATTTGTTTTACCAGACTATTCTGAACCAGATGCCGGACAGCGAAGCCACTTCTGAAATAAAGAACCTGGCTGAAACCAGCGACTCTACGGCCTTTTATGAAATCTTCAGCCGTTACGGTTATAAGCTCGACCCTGCTAATATGATAAAAGCCGGAATCTATGAGCTTACTGAAAAGATTATTGATGCTTTTGATTTATTCAACCGTTCGCATCAGAAAAACTACCTGTTCAGGTTTTTAGATGTGGTACTAAACTACAGCCTGAAAGAAAGCAATCACTTGCAGGATTTTCTGGTTTACTGGCAGGACAAAAAAGATAGTTCGGCGCTCTCTGTTAAATCACCGGCCGAAGAAAATGCCATTACCATCACAACCATTCACCGTTCCAAAGGGCTGGAATACCCGGTTGTAATTATCCCCTATGCGCAATGGTCCATGCGCCCGCAAAACCAGGCAGAGATATGGGCCGACTTAGAAACCCTTGAATACGAAGAACTATGGCATAAATCAGAGACGCAAAACGTAAAACTGATGTCGGCACCTGTTAAATTCAGCGAAAAACTGAAAATGACTGAACTGACAGAACAATATAATCAGGAGATGCAGGCCACTTTTCTTGAAAACCTGAATATGCTGTATGTAGCTTTTACCCGAGCGGCACATCAGTTATACGTTATCTCTCAGAAAAACTTTCAGGGAAAAATACAGGGTGTCGGAGAACTCGTAAAAGATTTTTTGCAGGTAAAAGGTGTATTTGATGCCGATTTGAACTTCTATGAAATCAACAAAGGTACTTTTATAAAAAAGCATGATAAAAAGCCTGCCGACAATAACACATTAGTACTGAAAAAAATAATCAGCGAAGACCGTAGCGACCGGCTCCGGTTAAGACGGTTATCAGAAAAGATTTTTGATACCGAAACACTTGACAAAACCAAAGACAGACACAATAAGGTGCGGTCTGCACTTGCCAAAGTAAAAAGCAAAAATGATATACCCAATGCGCTAAGAGAGTTAGGGTTTGAAGGGGTTATCAGCCTGAATGAATACAATTCGATTGAGAGTTCACTTCATAAAATAATGAATTTACCGCTGTTGGCGCCTCTTTTTGAAGAGGGATTAACAGTTGAAAACGAAAGAGAAATTTTATTACCCAATGGTGATATTAAACGCGCCGACCGTGTGGTTTTTATTGATACTAAAGTATTTGTTATCAGCTATAAAACCTACGGCAGCCATGAGCCCGCCAGAATAGAGAAAGACAGCAAAGATATCAGCTATCTGGGCAGGTTATATCAGCAAATGGGTTATCTTAACCCAAGCCTGCTGTTAGTATATCTCGAGTCGGCAGAGGTATTACCTGTACCATTGTAATGGCAGATACCTGCCGGCAAATTGGGTAAATCAGGCCCCAAACAGGTTCTGGTTTATAAACTCATTTCTGAATTTCTCATCCGGGTCATAATGTGCCATCAGTTTTTTAAAGTCTGCCAGCCTGGCAATGCGCGATTGTAAGACTTCAGGAGATAAAGTAAACAATTTGCCCCAGTGCGGCCTTGCGTTAAAAGGTGCCAGTTGTTGCTCTATTAAGGGTAAAAGACCCATAACGGCCTCTATTTCCTGTTTCCAGGTAAAATGGAAAATAGCACAAGCCTGGTTATAACCCGGGCTTAGCCACAAATTGTCAGCAGCCATGGTACGAATCTCAGAAATAAACAAGTGCGGGGTTAATTGCTCATGCAGTTTTTCAATCGCCATCATGGCCTCATAACCATACTGTAGAGGTACAAAGTATTCGGCCTGCAGTTCTTTTCCGCTGCTGGGTGTAAAACCCATTCTGAAATGAGGCATGCGCTCATACCAGGGGCCCTTTACCCCCATTTGTTCAGTACAATTTTCAGCAGAAAGGTCTTCCAGAGGGTGTATATTTTTTACAGATGCCCTGGCACCATAAAATTCGGGTTCAATTTTTACATCCTCATGTGCTTCGCAGCGGCTTTTAATCCAAACCTGATTAATGTTTTTGTTGCGCCAGTCGGTAAACAGGCTAACGCTGTATCCGCTCGCCATAATGGTCTCAAAATCCTTTCCCAGCACGGCCATAGGCAGGTTTTTGTAAACCAATTGTTTCATGCTGAAAGAAGGCTGCAATTGCAATGTAAGTTTGGTTACTACCCCCAATGCCCCTAAATTTACAATGGCGCCGTTAAAAGCCTCATCTGTTTCTTTTGAAAGATTAACTACATTTCCACGTCCGTCAATAAATTCTATGCCTGTAACAGACGTAGCCAGGTTACCGTTATTCAAACCAGATCCATGTGTTGCCGTTGCACAGGCACCTGCTACTGAAATATGTGGCAACGAGGCCAGATTAAATAAAGCAAATCCGTTGTCATCAAGGTATTTACACAAGTCGCCGTATTTTATTCCGCCCTCAACGGTTACGGTTGCATCTGCCTTATCTAAAGCCAGTATTTTGTTCAGCCCTGCTGAAGACACCTGATTTTCGTCACTATCAGCAATCGCATTAAAAGAATGCCTCGACCCCAAAACTCTCAGGTACTGTTGGGTATTTACAACTTTCTGCACTTCTTTTATAGTAGCGGGGTTGTGCAGGTTATCGGTGCTGTAAGTTAAATTACCTGCCCAGTTAGTTCTGGCGTCGGCGTCCCGGCAGGCACTTAATTGTGTAATAACACTACCTGCTACCAGAGCCGAAGAGGTTTTCAGAAAGGTTCTTTTGTTCATAAAAAAGGGTATTGTACCGGCTGAATAAGCTTTACCGTCTTTAGGTGAAAGTTACCTAATTGCTGGGCAAATACAAACAAAAACCGCTGATAATTAATATAGTAAGCCCCCTGCCATAATGATTATAAGTATCAATTTCTATACCCGCCAATAAGCCAGACCACCAGTTCATGGACACCGCAACTCACAACTATAAACGGCAGGCATTCTTTTTATTAAATTTCAGTAAAGAACCTTGTATATTTCTATGTAAATATCAAATAATCAGTACATTTGTTTAGTCCTCACTTACAATTACTCGTTTTATGAGAAAGTCCATCGTCTACTGCAGTGTTATCATATCCATGTTTGGTTGCCGGTCAGAAAACTCAGACAATCAATTGGCCGATAGTTCTATTGCTTACCCTGATAGCGTAACTATTGCCAGACCTATGGCAGATACCTTATGCTTTGAAGAATTAGTTGGAAAAGACGTAACAACCGTGAGGTTGATTATTGATGGCAATAGCGTAAACGGAAACATGGAATGGCTACCCTGGGAAAAAGACCGAGCCAGAGGCACCCTGAAAGGCCAGAAAAATGGCAACGAAATAATTGCTGACTACGACTACATGATTGAAGGCGCAAACCAGTTGGAAGAGAAAATTTTTGTTATTGATGGCGACAAACTACTGATAAAAAGCGGAGAACTGAAGGAGAAAAATGGCAAACTGGTAATGAAAGACCCAACCAAAGCCAGAATTGGCCAAACGCTTACTAAAAAAGCCTGTCAATAAAAAAGGGGTTGTTAAACCCCTGTAAATATCATCCAAACAAATCACTGCTTAGGTAGCGGTCGCCTCTGTCGCAACAAATAAATACAATCGTGCCGTTATCCAGTTCATTAGCCAGCTTTATGGCCGCTGAGGCTGCGCCGCCACTACTCATGCCTGCAAAAATCCCTTCGGTTTTGGCTAGTTTTCGGGCCATATCAGTTGCTTCGGCTTCTGATATATCCATGACTCTGTCAACACGTTTAGGGTCAAATATCTTGGGCAGATACGCCTCCGGCCATCTTCTGATACCCGGTATCGAAGAGTTTTCTGTAGGCTGGCAGCCCACAATCTGAATATCGGGGTTTACTTCTTTCAAGAACATTGAAGTACCCATTATAGTACCCGTAGTACCCATAGAACTCACAAAATGGGTGATTGTCTGCTCAGTGTCGCGCCATATCTCCGGCCCTGTGGTTTTGTAATGCGCCAGATAATTGTCTGGGTTTGCAAACTGATTCAGCATCAGATACTGCCCCGTAGCAGCCTGGCTCTCGGCGTAGTCGCGGCATTTTTCTATGTTTTCAAGCAAAATTACTTTGGCGCCAAAGGCCTCCATGGTCAAGGTTCGCTCACGGGTAGAATTAGACGGCATCACCAGTTCAATCTCCAGGTCATACAACCGGGCTATCATGGCCAGCGCAATTCCGGTATTACCACTGGTAGCCTCAATAAGTTTCATACCCGGTTTAATATCGCCTCTTTCTACTGCACTTCTAATCATGTTTAAAGCAGGCCTGTCTTTTACGCTACCTGCCGGGTTGTTACCCTCAAGCTTGCCGTAAATCTTTACATTTGGGTTAGGGTTCAGTTTTTTTAATTCTACTAATGGGGTATTCCCTACCAGATCTATAATGCTTGCCATTTCAAAAACTTTAGTGTGCAGGTATGTTGTACTTATTGATTTTAATGTAGCTATACTTAAACTGTTTCGCGTTCTACTACCCTTATTTCAGGTTTATGATATACGGTTGAGTAAGCAGGCACAGTTTTGGTAAGCCATACGTTACCGCCTATAATTGAATGTTTGCCTATAACGGTGCTTCCGCCCAGGATAGTGGCCCCTGAGTAAATAACCACGTGGTCTTCAACGGTAGGGTGCCGCTTGGTGTTAATCATTGATTTATCGACACTCAATGCGCCCAAAGTAACACCCTGATACAACTTTACATGCTTGCCAATAATACTTGTTTCGCCTATAACCACACCAGTACCGTGGTCTATAAAGAAATGCGCATCAATCCGGGCACCCGGGTGAATATCAATCCCGGTCTTCGAGTGCGCATATTCTGTCAGTATTCGCGGCAACAGTGGTATGTCCAATAAATACAACTGATGCGCCAGCCTGTAAAAAGAAATAGCATAAAAGCCCGGATAGGCACGCACTACTTCAAACTCGCTTTTAGCAGCCGGGTCTCCTTCCAGAATAGCCTGAATATCGGTTTTGAGGGTTTCATATATCTGCGGAATACTCTCAAAAAACTGCTGAGCCCTCCATTCAGGGTTGCAATCTTTGCATTGATACGTTGACAGCAGAATGTTCCGTAGTTCTAGTTCAAGATTTTTAAATTGTATTTCAATTTCTTCTTCCGACCTGAAATACTCTTTGGTTTGCTCAGGAAAAAGCAGCCGGATTATCCGTAAGGCCCAGGCGGCAATATCTTTGGTTGGCGCTACCGGTTCAGTATTGCGGTGCTTGTCAAATATATGTTGAAGGAAAAACTTGTTCATATACAAGGGTTAAAAACCTGATTGATAGATTTATGAGTATCTGCATAACACCCAAATTATGGCTGCTGTTCCTGATACTAACGAAATTGGCAAAAAAAGCTTGAAAGTAAAAATAGGTTTTTTTTTGATAATACGATGAAATATAACTTTCTGACTACGGTAGCCTGCACATAAAAGGCAGTTTTCTGCCAATATGGCAGACTACGCCACGTTTATTGACGGTTGGAATACTAATTGTTATTGACACAACATTGGTTTAAAAACAACTAAAAATTATAGATAATTATGGTAGCTGAAAAAGGTACGATTTCGATTAACACCGAAAACATTTTTCCCATCATCAAAAAGTTTCTTTACTCCGACCACGAGATTTTCTTGCGTGAGTTGGTTTCTAATGCTGTTGACGCTACACAAAAGCTGAAAAAACTAGCCTCAATGGGTGAGTTCGACGGTGAATTAGGCGAATTGAAAGTAACGGTATCAATAGACAAAGAAGCCAAAACCATTACAATCTCCGACAAGGGTATTGGAATGAGCGCTGAGGAAATCAAGAAATACATTAACCAGATTGCGTTCTCAGGCGCTAAGGAGTTTTTAGAAAAATACAAAGATACTCAGGATACCAACCAGATTATCGGTCAGTTTGGTTTAGGTTTTTACTCGGCGTTCATGGTGGCTCAAAACGTAGAGATTATCACCAGGTCTTTCAGAGATGAGCCTGCAGCCCGTTGGATTTGCGACGGCAGCACCGAATTTGAAATTACCGAAGCCGATAAAGCCGAGCGTGGTACTGACATTATTTTACACGTGGCGCAAGATTCGGAAGAGTTTCTTGAGAATCACAGAATCAGCCAGATTCTTGAAAAATATGCCAAGTTCCTGCCAGTTGAAATTGAGTTTGACGGTAAGGTTGTAAATAACCCGAATCCGATCTGGACAAAATCACCTTCTGAATTAACTGAAGAAGACTATAAAAACTTCTACAAAGAGCTGTATCCTTTCAGTGAAGACCCTCTTTTCTGGATTCACTTAAATGTAGACTATCCGTTCAACCTGACAGGGGTGTTATACTTCCCAAAAATCAAGAAAGACTTTCAGTTGAACCGTGAGAAAGTACAGTTATACAGCCGCCAGGTATTTATTACTGATGATGTAAAAGACGTAGTGCCTGAATTCCTGCAAATGCTTCATGGCGTTATTGACTCGCCGGACATCCCGCTGAACGTCTCGCGCAGCTATTTACAGGCCGATGGCAATGTAAAGAAAATCAACTCGCACATTACCAAAAAAGTAGCCGATAAACTGCAGGAGCTGTTCCGTAATGACCGCCAGGGCTTTGAAGAGAAATGGGAAAGCGTGGGTATATTTGTTAAATACGGTATCATTTCAGACGATAAATTCTATGACAGAGCCAAAGAGTTTACACTTCTGAAAAATGCCGACAACCAGTATTTTACTTTAGATGAATACCGCGAAAAAGTACAGGCTAACCAAAGCGATAAAGATGGCAAAGCAGTATTTTTATATGCAAGCGATGCCAACCAGCAGGATGCGTTTATTGCCTCGGCCAAAAAACGTGAGTATGATGTTTTAATACTAGACTCACCGCTTGACGCACACTTTATCAATACGCTGGAATCGAAACTTGAAAAAGTAACTTTTAAACGTGTAGACTCTGACAGCATTGAAAAACTGATAGATAAAGGCCTTAACGTAGAAAGCGTATTAAATGAAGACGAGAAAAAACAGGTAGAAGAATTGTTTAAAGGTTTAGTTGGCACTAATACGGTTCAGTTAGAGTCTCTTCCAACCGACGAAATGCCAGTAACTATTATTCAACCTGAGTTTATGCGTCGCTGGAAAGATATGTCACGCGTGAGCGGCCAGAACGATATGTTTGGCATGATGCCTATGGGTGTAAATGTGGTTGTAAATACCAACCATAACCTGATCGATAAATTGCTGAAAACACAAGATGAAGAAGGCAAAAAACAATTGGCTAAACAATTGTATGACCTGGCGCTACTGGCACAAGGTATGTTGTCTGGCAGTGATTTAACCAGATTTGTTGAAAGAACTGTTTCAGCGCTTTAAAATTACTTTGTATATAAAAAATGCCTCATGGGAAACTTCCTGTGAGGCATTTTTTATTTCGCTATCTATTATACAAGTTCCTTTGTTTCCTGTTCTTTTGTTTCCTTTAATATTTTATGGTAGTAATTTTCATACTTGGGTACAATGTTCGAGATGTCAAATTCCTGCGCATGTGCCAGTGCATTGGCCTTGAAACGAGGCAGGTTTTCGTCTTGCAGAATAAACAAAGCATTGCGCACCATGTCTTCAATATCACCTACATTGCTCAAAAACCCGGTTACACCATGCACATTCAGCTCAGGCAAACCACCAGTGTTGGTAGATATAACAGGCACTTCGCAAGCCATTGCTTCTAAGGCCGCTAAGCCAAAGCTCTCTTTTTCAGAGGGCATCAGAAATAAATCAGCTACAGACAGCACCTCTTCAATGGCATCAAGCTTACCCACAAAACGAACGTCTTCACCCAGCCCCAGATCGCGGCTCAATTGTTCCATAGCAGCACGTTCGGGGCCATCACCCACCAGCACCAGCTTGCATGGGGTAAGCACTTTTAGCCTGGCAAAAACTTTTATTATATCGTCAATCCGCTTTACTCTTCTGAAATTAGAGGTATGGACCAACAGTTTTTCGTCGTTCGGGCAAATAATGCGTTTAAAATGCTCTTTTTTCTGTTTCTTGAATCGCTCCAAATCTACAAAATTCGGAATCACCTCAATTTCTTTTCTGACACGGAAAGTGCTGTATGTCTCCTTTTGCAGGTCGGCTGAAACCGTCGTAACACCGTCCGACTCATTAATGCTGAAAGTAACCACCGGCGCCAGTGTGGCGTCTTTACCTACAATGGTAATATCAGTACCATGCAGGGTGGTAATAACCGGCACATTTATACCCTGGCATTTTAAAATCTGCTTGGCCAGAAAAGCCGAGGTAGCATGCGGAATTGCATAATGCACATGCAGAATATCCAGTTTTTCGTATTTCACAACGTCAACCATTTTTCCGGCCAGGGCCGACTCATAAGGCGGATACTGGAAGAGCGGGTAACTGGCAATGTTTACTTCGTGGTAAAAAATATTCTCATTGAAGAAATCCAGTCTGGCTGGCTGCGTATAAGTAATAAAGTGTACCTGATGACCATTTTTTGCAAGCGCTTTGCCTAGTTCTGTGGCAACAACACCACTGCCCCCAAAGGTAGGATAACAAACAATTCCGATTTTCATAGATGCGGTTTAAATCCGTTTTTTTAGTACAACAATTTTTTTCAAAAAAAATCCCAAATACGCGCATTAAGTATTTGTGATTTTCGAAAGTATAGAAGTTCTTTCAAACTATTTTAGTATTTTTGAGAAAATGAACAAATCTGAGCTTCTGAAAACTATAGCCGCTTTTTTCCGACTGGTTCGTTTAAACAACCTGCTTATTATTGTGCTTACACAATATATGGCCAGAATTTTTTTAGTTGGGCCAAAAGCAGACTGGCAGAGCTACATTTTTGAATTGAAGCACTTTCTACTGGTTTTTGCTACTGTTTGCATTGCAGCAGCCGGATACATTATTAACGATTATTTTGATATTAAAATAGACCTGGTAAACAAACCACGTGAGGTAATAATCGGTAAAATCATTAGACGTCGCCGGGCTATTCTCAGCCATCAGATACTTAATTTCATAGGCATAGCCATCGGTCTTTTTTTAGGCTTAAAAGTTTTCCTGATTAACGTTTTTGCGGTTTCGGCACTCTGGTTTTATTCAGAGAGATTCAAACGGCAGGCTTTTATCGGCAATTTTCTGGTGGCATTTCTTACTGCTTTCTCGCTCATAGTACTGGCGGTCTATTATAAGCAAAACGAAATGCTGGTTAACATCTACGCACTGTTTGCTTTTTCTATTTCTTTAATTCGTGAAATAATCAAAGACATGGAAGACATCAGGGGAGACGCCCGCTACGGATGCCGTACCCTGCCTATTATATGGGGTATCAGACGCACCAAAATACTGCTTTATATATTTATTGTAGGCTTTGTGTCTATTCTGTTTTTTATGGCATATAGCCTTCATAATCAATACCTGATTATGATTTTCAGCGGGTCAATCATTGTTTTCACCTGGTTGATAAATAAACTCTACTGGGCCGACCGCAAGAAAGATTTTACACTGCTAAGCAGAATTTGCAAAATTATTATGATGGGCGGCATAGCCAGTATGATATTTGTCTGACAACAGAAGCAGCCCAGACTTGATACAACAGAACACTTATGGACAGAAAAAAAAATATTGAACGCATTAAAAACGAAGAGTTTGACATCTGTATTATTGGCGGTGGTGCCAGTGGCGCCGGTTGTGCCCTCGATGCGGCTCTGAGGGGCTTTAAAGTAGCATTGATAGAAAAGAACGATTTTGCCGCTGAGACCTCTTCCAAATCTACCAAACTGATACACGGCGGCGTAAGGTATTTAGAGCAGGCTTTTAAGAATCTGGATTTCGGACAGTTAAGGCAGGTGCGCCACGGATTGGAAGAGCGCCATATAGTTATAAAAAATGCACCGCATCTGGCTCATCCGCTGGCTTTGATTACCCCCGTTTTCAGCTGGCTGGAAGGTATGTATTTTACTATTGGTTTAACCCTATACGGTTTTTTTGCCAAGAATGATACGCTTCCTAAAGCCAAATGGCTAAGCAAAAAAGAAACGTTCGAGCGAATGCCCACCCTTACCCCACGGCTGCATAGTTCTGTTATGTATTATGACGGACAACTGGATGACGCCAGATATTGCCTGGCATTGGCTCACAGCGCCGACTTACAGGGTGCTGCCATTGTGAACCACGCCGAGGTAATTAGCTTCGGAAAGGACGCCACTGGTAAATTAAGGTCGGCATTTGTTAAGGACACATTGACTGAAACAACATTCAGTATTCAATCGAAGCTGTTTATTAACTGCACAGGCCCGTTTGCAGACAGTATCAGGCTTTTGGCGAACCCTGCCGTTGAAAAACGACTGCGCCCAAGCAAAGGAGTACACATAATGCTGCCGGCTGATGTGCTGAAAAGCAAAGATGCCATGCTGATACCCAAAACCAAAGATGGCCGTGTGGTGTTTGTGATTCCGTTTGAAGGCGATGTAATGGTAGGAACAACCGATGATGAATACCG
Organism: Emticicia sp. 21SJ11W-3; assembly: GCF_024138715.1. Taxonomy (GTDB): domain Bacteria; phylum Bacteroidota; class Bacteroidia; order Cytophagales; family Spirosomataceae; genus Emticicia; species Emticicia fluvialis. The sequence continues at coordinate 1,451,517 of NZ_CP092074.1, read as the reverse complement.
TGAAATTGATAACGAACCCATTCTGATAAGCCGTGAGGTTGATTTTCTGCTTGAAACCCTGGAGCCATATCTGGCTAAAGTGCCCGATCGTTCAGCCATTAAATCAGGTTTTGGCGGATTACGCCCGCTGATAGCTTCATCAGGCTCTAAAGCCACAAAAAAACTTGTGCGTGACCACGAAGTAGAACACGATGCAACGTCTAACCTGCTGAGCCTGCTTGGTGGTAAATGGACAACCTACCGACTAATGGCCAAGGATACCATAGATGATGCCTGCCAGCTTCTGGAAACCGACATACCATGTTCTACCGACCAGCACTATCTGGTGGGTGGAGAGAAATATGAATTTGAGTACTGGCAAAGCATACAGAAGGTACATGGCCTTGCCGAAGACATCTGCCAGCATCTGGTTAAAAAATACGGTACACTGGCTGCAGAAGTTTTAAAATATGCACCCAAAGAAAGAATCCACCCCGATTATCCGTTTATTAAGGCAGAGGTATTGTATGCCGTGCAGGTAGAAATGGCTTGCACCCTGCGCGATTTCTTTGCGAGAAGAACAAGGCTGGAACTGCTCGACTGGAAAACCACCTATTACCTAACCCCTGTTGTTGCCGACCTGATGGCAGAACCAATGGGATGGACGGAGCTTCAAAAGCAGGCCGAGGTAAATAATTATCGCCAGTTATTAAGCAGTTTTATGCAGCATGCCGGCATCACTACCTGATAGCAAACCTCATTGCAAACCAAGTTTTAGCCACTCAATGAAAAAAAAGCTGTTAGTAATCATTCCCTGCTATAATGAGGAGGCCTCAATTGCGCAACTGCTAACAGAGCTGACACATTTACAATTGCCTTATGAAATTAATATAGCTGTGGTAAATGACTGCTCAACAGATAACACACTGAGCGTTGCCAGGCAATTTGATGTTAAAATTTTAAATCTGCCTGTTAATCTGGGCATTGGCGGTGCGGTACAAACGGGTTATAAGTATGCCAATAGAAATGGCTACGAACTGGCAGTGCAGATGGACGGCGATGGGCAGCACCCCGCAGCAGAGTTACCTAAACTGCTTAAACATCAGGAACAAACCCGGGCAAATATTGTAATAGGCTCCAGATTCTTATTAAAACAGGGCTTTCAGTCGTCTGCACTAAGAAGGAGTGGAATCACCTATTTTTACAGGCTCAACCTATTGCTTACTGGTAAGCGCATTGTAGATATTACCTCCGGTTTCCGGTTATTCGATAAACAAGCCATCGCATTTGCCGCCGGGAATTATCCTGACGAATACCCAGAGCCAGAATCATTGGTTATGTTTGCCAAAGCCGGGCTACATATTGAAGAAATACCAGTGGTAATGAAAAACAGACAAGGTGGACAATCTTCTATTCGGTCACTTTCAAGTATTTACTACATGATTAAAGTTACGCTGGCTATGTTTTTTGCTTATATAAGAAAATAGCCATTACTACTGGCGAAAAAAGAAAACCCTGATATCAGCTTCAGTATTTTTAATAACAGGTTTCAATAACATAAGCGCATTACTGATTGCAAATGCTTTCGCCTTGCTTATCTGATTATCTGCCAAAATGCGTTCTTTAATGCTCGAAAAATCTAAAGTTTCCAGTCTGAAATCCTTAAGCAGCCTGAAGCCATATTTGTCGAAATAAGCGGTCAGATTTACGGGGTTAAAATAATTGATATGCGGGCTATGAAAACTAAACTGCCACAGGCGCTCCAGGTATGATTCTACTTTCAGATAATAAAGCGCTTTGGCAACCCGATAAAAGAACCCGTTACTCATTGGGATATTGACAATCAGAACTCCGTCTTTTTTCAGGTCTTTCTTAATGCTCAGCAACAGGCTTTCTAAATCAGTAATATGCTCAAAAACGTCGTTAAATATGATAAAATCATAGCCTGCCGATGAATCTTTAGCTACATCAGGATAAAAACCATGCACAACTTTCAGTTTGTTTTGCTGGTAGTAGGCTGTAAACGTGGTTTCCGGTTCAATGCCCATACAATCAATGCCATTGGCTTTGCAAACTTCCAGCCACCAGCCATTGCCGCTGCCAATTTCAAGTCCGCTAATAGCTGCCTCGTTTTTAAAGTAATTATCTTTCAGCTCTTTTATAATCAGTTGAAAGTTATGTAATCGTAGTTGCTTCAAGCCTATCTCACGGTTATCCTCTTCAAGACTAGACCTGAACGATAAATCAAAATCGGCATCAGACGAATACAAATCACATACACTGCAATGGTATACGTTATGTCTCAATTCAAATTTTAAATCCTGCTTATTTCCACACACAATGCATGTAGCTTGGTTCATCTATTTACCGGTTTATTTCATTCTTTTTAATTTCGGCCATTTTCAGGTTATTTTTTGCCAGTTCAAAATTGGGACTTAAATCAACTGCCTTTTGCAAATAAGGGATGGCCTTTTCATATTCTTTCAATACATTATAGGCCGAACCTATATTATTATAAGCCTCGGGGTAATCGGGCCTCAGTTTTATAGCCTCTGTTGCTATTTTTATACTCTGCCGTAATTCTCCGGCCAAATAATAATTAAAGCTTAAACTCAGGTATTTTTCGGGGCTTGGGTCTAACCTGATGCGCTCCATTTCATAGCTAAGCCTGCTTTGGCGTCTGGCTGATGAGGCTTTAAAAACCAATGCCTCCGTATTACCTGGCACGCGCTTTAAAGTTTCGTAAGCAAGTTCATGCAGTTTTTCATAGTGCTGCTGGCGGTCATATATACGCATAAGTAACTCAGAAGCAGGAATATACCCGGGAGCAATTTTGCTGGTGTTTAATAAAGCCTGAATGGCCTCCGGGTATCGGCCCTGATTAAACAGGAACCTGGCATAATAATACCATGAATCAGCATTTTTGTTATTAAAAAGCAAGGCATTTTTAAAGTAAGATTCAGCTATGGCGCTATCACCCTGCGCTTCTTTTAGCACCCCCATATTTATATGCAGGGTATAATAACCAGGTGTTAGAATCAGGGCTTTGTTGAAATATTTTTCAGCTGTTTCAAAATCATTTTTGCCCATTTTAGAAATACCGTAGTTCATCAGCCCACGCGCATTTTCAGGGCTTTTAATGGTCACATCATACCACAGGCTTTCTTCAGTATGCCACACTTTATTTCTCTGGTAAGTGCCAGCGCCATAGCATAGCAGCACCACTGCAAAAATTGCAACTGTAGCACCGGCATGCTTTTTAAAAAAGTTTTTATAAGGCATAAGAAATAAAGCCATTGCCCAAACCACGCTCATAACCAAACCCACAAAAGGAAAAAACATCCGGTGGTCGTTCATTACTTCACCCAGCGGAATTACACTCGAAGATGGCACCAGCGCCAGAAAAAACCATATAATACCAAAGCTGATTGGCCTTGTTCTGGCATTTTTTGAACACCATATTGCCAGCACCAGCATAACAGCTAAAAATACTATCCCTGCAAAAAAACGGATATTCCAGATACTGGTTAATACTTTCCAGTCGGTATCGGCATTCAGGTGAACAGGCAGAAACAATGAACTAAAATAATAAGCAATTACAAAAGGCTGCGTAATTAGGTAATGCCATGCAGAGGTGCCTCCGGCCTCCCAGGTTTTAGGTGTCAATCTGTCTATCCAACCATATAGCAAAGCACAAACAACAAAGGCAGGTAAGGTTCTGGCAACGGCATTCAGTATTTGTCTGAAATGCTTTACTCTGAAAAAATCGGTCAGGCCAAGATTCTTTTCGAACAAAATGACATAAAAAAACAAAATAGGCGCAAACATAACAGCCGTAGGTTTGGCTAAAGCACCTATTGCAACAGGTATAAGATACAGGAAAGTTCTACGGCAAAACCCCGAACGCGCATACATCACAAAAGCCAACACCACAAAAAATGTTGACAGGGTATCTGAGCGGGCTATCACATAGTTGACCGTCTCGGCCATAGCAGGGTGCAGCAAATACCAGGCTACGGCAGCAAGAGCAATGAAATAATTATAACCGCTTTGAAATGAAACATCGAATACCTTCTTAAACAGCAGGAGCATCAGCCAGCCCTGAACCAGAAATATAATAAACGTAAGCAAATGAAAATAGAAAAGATTATAGCCGTTGCCCAGCCAGTAATCTATGGCAAGAGACGTGGTAACAACAGGACGATAGGCCTGATTAGCCGGGAGTGTACTGAAAGTAGTGGCATCTTTAAAAAAAAGCGGAATATTTTTGAGGCTTCTGATGTACAGGTTATTAACAACCGTGTGGGAGTCATCAAAATGAAATGCATTATAAAAATGATTGCTGTAAACAATACAGGTAACCAAAACAACTAAAGCGAAATAATGCCAGGGTAAGTTAAAGTACCTTTTCATTTAAGACAATTTAATAGGTATGGTATGCAGCGGGAAGATTGAACACCCCGCTGCAATGGATTTACAGTTTAATGACTGACTGCATGTTCCACCAGATAAAAGCATAAATATCTGCCATTTGCTCAATATTTTTGGCTGTATTGCTTGCCCCATGACCCGAGTTGGTATCAATTCTGATTAACAACGGGTTAGTGGTGCTTTTGCCGGCTTTTGCCTGTAACATGGCTGCATATTTAAAAGAGTGTGCAGGTACTACGCGGTCGTCATGGTCGGCAGTGGTAATGAGCGTAGCCGGATAGTTTACACCCGACTTGATATTATGCAATGGTGAGTAAGCGTATAAGACCTTGAACTCATCAGCGTTGTCAGACGAACCATAATCGGCAATCCAGTTCCAGCCGATGGTAAATTTCTGAAAACGAAGCATGTCCATCACCCCTACCTGCGGAATAGCAACTTTGGCCAATTCGGGTCTCTGGTTAATTACCGCCCCTACCAGAAGCCCGCCGTTTGAGCCACCCCTTAAAGCCAGGTGGGCATTATCGCAATATTTCTGTGCTATCAGGTATTCACCGGCGGCTATAAAATCATCAAATACATTTTGTTTTTTCAGTTTCATGCCCTGTTCATGCCATTTTTCGCCATATTCACTGCCGCCGCGTAAGTTAGCCTGTGCATATACGCCTCCCTGTTCCAGAAACGGAATAAGCAACGGACTAAAAGCGGGGTTCAGACTAATGTTAAAGCCTCCGTATCCATACAGCAACGTAGGGTTTTGGCCGTTCAGCTTAATTCCCTTCTTATAAACAATAAACATTGGCACCTGGGTACCATCTTTACTGGTATAAAATACCTGTTTGGTTTCAAAATCAGTGGCTTTAAAATCAACTTCAGGCGCACGGAATACCTTGCTTTGCCTGGTGGCCAGGTTATAGCTGAAAATAGTTGAGGGATAATTGAAAGAAGTAAAAGTATAAAACACTTCTTTGTCGTCAGCATTGCCACCAAAGCCGGAGGCAGTTCCAAGCCCTGGCAATTTAATTTCGTTTTCAAGTTTACCTTTTACATCACATACATAAGCGCGGGTGGTTACGTCTTTCATGTAGGTAAGAAACAGCTTTCCACCTGCAACACTTGCCGACTGCAGCGGTTCTGCTTTTTCTGCCACTACCGGTTTCCAGATGCCATTAGCGGTATCAAAACTCTCTATTTTTTCGTTTTTGGCGTCTTTATTCGTTTGTATCAGCAAAGTTTTACCCACGTTTTCAATTACGCTATATGAGAAATCGGTTACCTCTGCCACCACCGGTTTGAACGACTTTGAGCCGGATTCTTTATAAAACAACGCATTGCCGTCTTTTCCTTTGCCTCTGTCGCTTACATACAATACTACATACAATTCATCTTCGGTAGTACTTACGGTATGAAAACGCTGTGGATTGGCCTTGTCTTCAAATACCAGTTCATCGGCATCCTGGGTTGTGCCAATTTTATGATAAAACACCTGATGGTTCTCATTTTTAGCAGCCAGTGCGCTGCCATCCGGTTTCGGGTACCTGCTGTAGTAAAAACCATTACCCTGCCAGGCAATGCCAGATACCTTTACCCATTCTACTTTATCGGCAAGATTCTGTTTGCTGTTAACATCCATGATGAAGATATCCTGCCAGTCTGACCCACCCTTAGACAAAGCATAAGCTGCATACCTGCCGTCTTTAGAAAGTGTAAATTGTGCCAGCCGGGTTGTGCCGTCTTTTGATAAACTGTTGGGGTCAAGCACTACTTCCGGCACACCGTTTAATCCTTTTTGCCGGTATAAAACCGATTGATTCTGCAGCCCGTCGTTCTTATAAAAGTAGTACCATTCGCCCTTGCGGCTGGGTGCCGAATACTTGGCATAATTATAGATTTTCTCTAATCTCTTCTTGATTCCCTCCCGATAGGGTATCTTTTCAAGGTACGAGAACGCTAATTGATTTTGTTGTTTTACCCATTCAGCAGTTTCAGCAGACCGGTCGTCTTCCAGCCATCGGTAAGGGTCTTCTACAATTGTGCCGTGATAATTATCTTTTTGGTCAACTGTATGAGTTAACGGGTAGTTTAATTGTGCCATTACAAAACAAGGAAAAATGAAAAAAATAGCGGTTAGTATCTGGTTTGGTCTATTCATAGTAAGAGATGATTTTTATACTACAAAGTAAAGAATGTTCTGCCAATTACCATTCTTCAGGCCATATTCAGGACACACAAAAAGCCTTAAAAGCCAGCCATTTTCTGGCAAGACCTGAAATTTTATGATTGCGTTGCAATGGGCTCACAATCTTTTTTAAAAATTGCTGGGCAGAGGGCATAAAAATGAGCCCGGTCATTGGTAAGAAAGAGTTGGAGAATGACCAGGTTTACATTCAAATTAAGATAGAATCACCCTATAAACAATAATGAACCGGTATCAAAAAGCCCGTTCAATTTGTTTTTTCTTATTCCAGGGAGCAGTTGTCTGGCGCGAGAGGTCATATAAAAACCATAAAACAACAGCCAGAAATACTAGAAATATTATTCTGAAGATAAGGCGATTACGATTACCCGAAGTGTTATTTTTCATTTCATTCATTAAAAAATCAAACTAAGCTTTGGCTATAGTGCCCGGCGACCAATAAAACAAAAATCTGCCGCTTTTGTTCGAAATCTCATTCCAATTTACGTCTTCAAATTCAATGGCTACTACGCCGGCCTTTTCCATAGACCCACCAATATCGGCACGGGTAAGGTATTCTGCAAAAAATGTAATATCCGGATTATGTCCGAAAATAGCCACCGATTTAACTTTCTCGTCTAAATTATTGACAGCAGCCAGATAAGCCCTTGCGCCTCCGCCGTAAATGGCCTCATCCAGCTTAATTTCATCAGCATCTACATGTAGTTGCTCGGCAAAAATCTTGGCTGTAGACTTACAACGGTCAGCTTCACTGCTTATCAGAAGTTCAATTTTTATGTTATTTTCTGCCAGATGCTTACCCATACGGGCGGCTTCGATAATACCATGTGAAGTAAGGATACGGTCAAAATCCCGGAACATCGGGGTATTACCTCCTTCTTCAGCAGTGGCGTGTCGAACCAAATAAAGCAGTTTCTTCATATTTTCCGTGGTTTTGGCACGAATATACAAGCATTATCAGAAAAAAAATCAATTTTTTCTGAATAATTCATAAAAAATAATGTGGCGCATTTGTCGCGATATTAAATAATAAAAATCATTATTTGCAGGCACTTACAGTATTCACAAAAAATTATATTTGTACCTTATATAAATAAAACGTTACAGGCATTATTATGATAGATTACAACCCCCGCAACTGGTGGAAGTTTATTTTTTACTTCCATAAGGCCGATACCTTCAGGAAACTCCTGCCTGCAATGATGGGGCTGGCAGCCTACACAGCGGCTTTTGCGTATCTGGAAAACAACATTCTGCATTATACGCCAATCAAAAATCCGCTTACTATTCATTCTCTGGTTGGTTTCGTGCTATCGTTATTACTGGTTTTCAGAACCAATACTGCCTATGACCGCTGGTGGGAAGGGAGAAAAATATGGGGATCGTTTACCAATAACTCGAGAAACTTTGCCCTAAAACTGGCAACCTTATTGCCGGAAAAACATCCATCGAGAGAAACATTCAGAATTTTAATTGGTAACTATGTACATACCGTGAAAGACCACCTGAGGGGCCGGGTAAACCTTGAACATCTGGAATTTACAGAAAAATACAACAGAGAATACTATAAAGACTTTAAACACATACCCAACCGTATAGCCCGGGCCATTTATACAGAAATTTACCAGTTGCATAGCGAAGGTGTGTTTAATGCCGAACTATTACTATCATTGAACAATGAGTTATCGTCCTTTACGGATAACCTTGGAGCTTGCGAGCGAATTAAAAATACGCCTATTCCGGTTTCTTATAATATTTTTATCAAGAAAATTATCTTTATTTACGTTTTCACTATGCCATTTACGGCAGTGCTTGAGTTCAAGTTCTGGTCAATACCTATTGTTACCCTGGTGTTTTATGCATTTGCCGGCATAGAAATTATGGCAGAAGAAATTGAAGAGCCATTTGGTACAGACGCCAACGACCTGGGGCTTGATTCCATCGTGAAAAATATCAAGGGCAACCTGGCTGAGATTTTGTAATCTTACACATTTGCAGATTAAAATTTTATGCTCAAAACAAAAACCGCAACGATTCGTTAGTAAAATACGTCAATATCAACAGAACGCTAAATAATAATTTATATGAAGTTTTCTCCTGCCAAATTTTTCATTCTGGGTCTGTTTCTTACGGCAAGCGTATGGTCGTGTAAAGTAGAAAACAACCCTACGCCTTCTACAACGGGCAGCAACGGTAATTCAACAGACCAAACCAATAACACAGTTAATGAATGGATCTATGATAGTATGAAATATTATTATCTGTGGACAGACCAAATGCCAGCCAAAACTGCTACCAACCTTACGCTTACACCAGATAAGTATTTTGAAACTATTTTGAACGACTACCCGAATACTGACAGGTTTTCGTGGATTCAGGAAGACGTAGACGCACTTACAGCGTCATTGAATGGTATCAACAAGGTTTTTGGTATGAGTTACTACATTTACTATCTTGATAATACCCAGACAACCGTAGGTTTCTTTATCAATTATGTGGTGAAAGGCAGCCCAGCAGAAAAAGCAGGACTGAAAAGAGGAGATATTATTTTAAGTGTAAACGGAACCCAGCTGGATAAAAACAATTACGATGCGCTAAGAAACCTTGAAACGGCCTCTTTCGGACTGGGAACAATAAGCAATGGCGCAGTTGTTTCTAACGGTGTTACTACCACCCAGATAACTAAAGTTGAAATACAAGACAACCCTGTTCATTACTGGAAAGTAATTGAAAAAGGAAATAAAAAAATCGGTTATCTGGTTTACCGTCAGTTTATCAGCTCTTTTGATGCTAACCTGAGACAGGTATTTTCTGAGTTTAAAAGCAAAGGCGTAAATGAGTTGGTGCTTGATTTAAGGGTAAACGGAGGCGGTTACATTTCATCGGCCGATGTGTTGTCTTCGCTGATTGTGAAGAACCTAAACACAGATAACGTAATTCATTATGACCAGTGGAATGCCAATGTCACCGCTAAGTATCCTTCGTATTCAACGCCTTCAAAATTCAGAAACGAACCCAACAATTTAGGTACACTGAACCGCCTGTTTGTGCTTACCTCAACCGGCACTGCATCTGCCAGCGAACTGGTAATCAACGGTCTGAGGCCTTACATGGATGTGGTATTGATAGGAGACCATACCTATGGCAAAAACGTAGGTTCTGTAACCCTGCAGGATGACAGAAACCCCAAACGCTGGAAATGGGGCATGCAACCCATAGTTTTGAAAACCTTTAACTCAAAAGGCGAATCTAATTATGGCACAAAAAATGGTTTTACACCAGACTACTCAGTAAAAGACCTGTCGCCGTTTAAGGTTTGGGGCGATGAGTCTGACCCTTTGCTTAGCAAAGCCATTGAGTTAATTACGGGTCAGGTTGCCAAAACTGATGCATCGCCTAATGCCAGAAAATCAATCCTCGACATGGGTGAACCTTTGAAGGTAAACGTTTCAGAAAACCCATACCAGAACATAAAAGATATGTTTATTACAATGCCTAAATAAACCTCAGGTATTGTTTTTGAAACAGGCGGTGGGTTCTCTCCTACCGCCTGTTTTTTTATAGGCCAAGTTGATTTTGTTCAGGCCAATTTAACCGCTGCTGTACCCTCAGGACAGTGAAAAACCACACAAAAAAATGCCCCTGGTTATTACCAGAGGCACTCATTGTTAATTGTTTATATCTTCACTGTTTATCTTACATCAAAAGTACCACGCCCAATGCTGAATCCTTCTGAGTATAATTCTACAGTATATTTGCCTTTTTCGTAAGCGCTACCGCGAGAATAAACGAAGTCTACATTCTGCCCTGTGTTATCATACATAACCGTTTGTTTAGAAGTATAAACGGTCTCATTGCCACCAAATGTAAACGTGCCCGAGCCAGTGGCCATGTCAGATATAACGTTGCCTTTAGGGTCAAGCAATCTCAGGTATATTACCTTATCTTCTTTCTTGGTTAGTGGGTTTTCGGCCAATTTAAACGAAATTCTTACTTTGTCTACTCTTTTGGCTTTGTAAGCGCCACCGTCACGTTCTCTTCCTCTTGAGTTGATGGCGTTTACACTTACATTCATAGCCTTCAAGGCTGCTGCCAGTGTTACCTTTTCTGTTAATTCTCTGTTTTTAACAGTTGTGCTGTAAACCGAGTCAGACAATGCCTGTTTATCTGTTCTAAGGCTACTGTTTTCTGATTTCAGTGTGGTGTTTTCAGAGCCTAATGTCTGGTTTTGCGTTGTTAGCACTGAGTTCTCTTCCCTCAGTTTGGCTATTTCGGCATCTTTTTCGGTAAGAGCAGCCTCATAGTCTTTAATTTTAGATTCGTATTGTTTAATACTTACGTTTTTTGAGTTTATTAAATTTTTCTTGTCTTGCTCTAACTGAACTTTCAAGGCTTGTAAATCCTCTACCTGACCACCCAAAGACTGCACTTCAGCAATTTTTGCATCTAACTGTACGGCAATTGAATCAAGTTTAGAGTTGGTAAGGAGGAGTTCTTTGGTTTTCTGCGATATATTCACAGTTTTTGAGTCAATGTCCTGACGTGCATTGAAATACAGGAAGCCAAAAAGTGCCGCTAATGCACAGGCTAAAACAAGTCCGGCAGTCAAGGCCGTGTTACTTCTTCTTTCTTGATTTTGTTCCATAGAAATCTGAATATTTAGTATTTAACAGTTTAGGCTTACTAACGACAAAGTTAGCCTTTTATTGAATTGATTTCAGAAAATTATCGAAAATGCCGTTATTTTTTTCGCGAAATTCTATCCGAATTTCTATTTTCGTGAAACTTTGATAATACATGAAAAAATCTACTTTTCTATTAGTATTGGTGGCAGCGTTAGGTTATTTCGTAGATGCTTATGACTTGATCCTGTTTGTTGTACTACGTCATAGCAGTCTATCCGAATTAGGTGTAGCAGGAAATAATAATACGAGTATAGGTTTATGGCTTTTTAACGTTCAGATGATTGGCTTATTGTTGGGCGGCATCTTTTTTGGCGTTCTGGGCGATAAAAAAGGCCGTCTCTCTGTTCTCTTTGGTTCCATTGTTCTGTATTCGGTGGCTACCATAATTAACGGATTTGTAACCGACATTTATACGTATGGCGCATTAAGATTTTTGGCAGGTATTGGTCTTGCGGGCGAATTAGGCGCAGGTATTACCATTGTGGCGGAAACCATGCCTAAAGAAAAACGAGGATATGGAACCATGATTATGGCATCTGTAGGAGCCTTTGGCGCCGTTGTGGCGGCTCTGGTAGGCGATGCCTTCTACTGGCGCACCGCCTACTTTATTGGAGGAGGAATGGGTCTGCTTTTGCTGCTATTGAGAATTGGCACCTTTGAATCAAAAATGTTTAAACATGCTGAGACGTTGAACGTGTCAAGAGGAGATTTCCTGAGCCTGTTTACAAAAAAAGACCGTTTCAGACGCTATATAGCCTGTATGTTTATTGGCTTTCCGATTTTCTTTATTGTGAGCATTCTGATGCAGCTGGCACCTGAAGTAGCCAAGGCATTGGGTATCGAGGGCAAAGTTACCGCAGGCCAAGCCGTTATGTACGTGTATATAGGGCTAACTTGCGGAGACCTCATCAGCGGGTATGTAAGCCAGTTGCTACGCAACAGAAGAAAAACCATCTTTATTTTTCAGGCGGTATGCCTGTGTATGTGCCTCATTTATCTCAACCTATGGGGTGCCAGTAATACCGCAATTTTTGTAATGTGCGTACTCATGGGCACAGCTTCCGGCTATTGGATTGTACTTATAACTATGGCAGCTGAGCAATTTGGCACTAATCTGAGAGCTACAGTAGCAACCACAATACCTAATTTTGCCCGTGGCGGTGCGGTACCCATCTCAATCTGCCATCAGTATCTGACTGAAGCCTTGGATGGCGACCTCATAACCAGTGCCACCATTATTGGTATTGTTTGCTTCGGAGCAGCATTTATAGCCAATGCCACCCTGAAAGAAACCTTTGCCAAAGACCTTGACTTTGTTGAATAACAATTATCAGCTTTTTAATACCGCCCAGAATAATAATAGCCAGCCGGCAATCATAAGCGTACCACCGATAGGTGCAATGGCGCCAAAAGTCTTTATTCCGGTAAAGCATATCAGGTAAAGTGAGCCACTGAAAACAAGCGAACCCCCTAAAAAACAATAGCCACTGTAAGCCAGATTTTTAGAGGCAATTTCTTTTGCCAGAAAACCCACCAAAACCAATGCAAGTGCATGATAAAACTGATATTTAACCGCTGTTTCAAAAGTATCCAGCCTGCCGCTTGCAGTTAATTTGTCTTTTAAAGCATGCGCGCCAAAAGCGCCCAGGGCCACACCCACTGCTCCCAGCAAGGCTCCTGCCTGTAAAAAGAATTTATTCATAATGTTATTTGTTTTCTTGTTTGGTATAATTCTGCAAAAATAGCATGGCATTATCTATAAAAATGCACAAAGCCAAACTTCTTTTGCAGAAATGAATTTTATATACCAATAATTAGTTGTATATACATATAATGTATTTGTATATACAACATTACAAGTAATTAGCTACTGCAAAAATGAATTTACAGGAATTAAAAAACATATCAGCGGGCTTTGAGCTGACAGAAAAAATGCCTGCCATTTTTATTGGTCACGGAAATCCGATGAACGCACTGGCTGACAACAGTTTTACTGATAGCCTGCATACACTTGGCAAAAACATAGAGCGCCCAAGGGCAATTCTGGTTGTATCTGCCCATTGGCTTACCATGAACCGCACCTATGTATCTGTTAACCCGGCACCGCATACCATATATGATTTCGGCGGGTTTCCTCAGCAATTATACAATGTTAAATATGAGCCCAAAGGAGCGCCTGAGGTAGCCCGAGAAGTAATGAGTGAGGTGAAGTCTATAGGTATACTGGAAGAACATAAGATGGGTCTTGACCACGGGGCATGGACTGTTCTGCGACATATTTACCCGGATGCCGATATTCCAACTTTCCAGATGAGTATCGATTTCTCTAAACCAACCCAATTTCATTTTGAACTTGCCAGAGAATTACAGAATTTGAGAAACCGGGGCGTGCTGATTCTTGCCAGTGGCAATATTGTACACAACCTGCGCCAGATTAACTGGGGTGGCGACACCGCCAAACCATACGACTGGGCATTGGAGTTTGACACCATGGTGAAAAATAAGCTCGATAACCGCCAATTAGCAGAACTGGCCGATTTCAAGTCTTTTGGCGCTTTAGGGCAAATAGCGCATCCAAGCTATGACCACTACCTGCCGGTACTTTATACAGCAGGACTGATTAATACAGATGAGCCGATAAAATACCTGTATGAAGGCTTTGATATGGGCAGTATCAGTATGAGGTGTTTTCAGGCTGGGTAAATACGGTTGCCGAAAATCCTGCTGCCTACACGAATCATTGTGCTACCCTCTTCAATTGCAATTGGGTAGTCGCCGCTCATTCCCATTGAAATGGTTTGAAGGTACGGATGCGCTGAAAGCAGGGAAGCCTGAAAAGATTTCAGTTTCCTGAATTCTTTTCGCACCTGCTGCTCATCATCGGTAAAGGTACTCATGCCCATCAGGCCTGTTATGTTTACGTTCAGAAGAGTTTTCAGAGCTTCAGAATCCAGTATTTCACTGCACTCCGCTTCTGTCATACCACTTTTTGTATCTTCTTCTGCAATGTAAATCTGGAGCAGGCAGTTAATTACCCTGTTATACTTAGCTGCCTGCTTGTTTATTTCCTGCAATAGTTTGAAACTATCTACAGAGTGAATCAGGCTTACAAAAGGCGCTATATATTTTACTTTGTTTGATTGCAGGTGCCCTATAAAATGCCATTCAATGTCTTTGGGCATTTGCTCGTATTTATCTGCAAGTTCCTGCACGTAGTTTTCGCCGAAACGCTTAAATCCGGCATTGTAAGCCTGCATTAACGCATCAACAGGCTTTGTTTTTGATACAGCCACGAGCGTAACTCCTTTGCCTGTTATCTCATTTTCTATTAACTTTATGTTCTCAGCAACCGACATACCTTAAGAATTCTGTTCCCAGATTTTAACCAGATTAATAATTACTTCTGCCGCCTTTTCCATATCCTGAACCGACACCCACTCCAGTTTTGAATGAAAAGCGTGTTCACCGGCAAAAATATTCGGGCAAGGCAAACCCATAAAAGATAACCTTGAGCCGTCTGTACCACCTCTTATGCTTCTAAGTTCGGGTTTTATACCTGCCCGGCTGATGGCCTCAAGTGCATACCCAACCACTGTGGGATAATTCACCAGCACCTCTTTCATATTTCGGTATTGTTCAATTACCCTGAACTCAACACTTGAGTTTGGATAACTCTTTAATACCTCATTAACTATATCCTTTAAATATGCCTCTTTTTCGTGTAGCCCCTCAACCTTAAAATCTCTGATGATAAAATCAAGTTTTACCTCCTCCTGAATACCCGATACCTGCGTTGGGTGAATAAACCCTTGGTAGCCATCGGTGGTTTCAGGCGATAAGGAATCTTTTGGTAAAGCAGCCAGAATATCGGCTGCAATTTTTAAGGCATTTTCCAACTTGCCTTTGGCAAAGCCCGGGTGAGTACTAACCCCATTGATGGTGATACTCACGGCATCTGCAGAAAACGTTTCATCCTCCAGGGTTCCCAGCGTTTCTCCGTCTATGGTATAGGCAAAATCAGCACCCAACTTCTGCAAATCAACTTTTTCAGTGCCTCTGCCCACTTCCTCGTCGGGGGTAAACAAAATCTTTATGGCACCGTGTTTTATTTCAGGATGCTGCACCAGGTATTCGGCAGCAGCCATAATTTCGGCAACCCCGGCTTTATTATCAGCCCCCAACAGCGTAGTGCCACTGGCAGTGATGATATCATTACCTATCTGCTGTTGAAGATCCGGATGCTCTGATACCCGGATAACCTGAGAAGGGTCATCAGGAAGCACAATATCGCGCCCGTCCCACTTTTCATGCACCAGAGGTTTTACCCCAAACCCGCTGCAATCAGGCGATGTATCTACATGAGAACAAAAACAGATAACCGGTACTTGTTTAGCTGAATTGGCAGGAATAGTTGCATACACATATCCCCATTCATCCAGATGTGCATCTGCAATACCCATCGCCTTCAGCTCTTCAACCAGCAGGCGGCTTAAGTCTTTCTGCTTTGCCGTAGATGGATTGGTTTCTGAGTTAGGGTCTGACTGCGTGTCAATCTGCACATACCTCAAAAATCTGTCTTTAACATGAAAGGAATTGCCAATATTTGCCGTCATAAAAATTGTTATTGCCGTTAAGAAATAGTTAAATTTCAGCCTTATTAGCTGTTTAGTATTGTCTGTAAATCGGCAGGAGAATAGTTAATATTCTTCAATGTTTTATCATCTCCTTTCCGGTAAACCAGATACTTACCCTCCTTTTCTTTGTAGTAAGATTCCACACCTTTTTCTTCAGCATAAAACTTCATAGTTGCCTCTGCCTCTTCAATTGTGGTGCAGGCTTTGCTCATGTTTGAACGTTGTACCTCATCAAACAAAGCACGGAATTTATCGCCTAATCCAAACTCCAGAATAGCCCCTGCTAAAACGTATTGAATATCGGCCAAAGCGTCTGCAACTGCCACAATATCCTTTTCCTCAATGGCTTCTTCCAGTTCTTTCAGTTCTTCGGCAATTAATGAAACCCGTAAATCGCAGCGTTGTTTAGAGGGTATCTGAGGAGTTTCAAGAATAGGGTGCTGAAATGTACGGTGGAAATCGGCTACCTGATTAAGACAATCAATTGCTTGCATAAAAGTAGGTTGAAATTTATTTTTTTCGTGTATAATAATTTTTTTAATCTGAAGGTTTATTAGCTTTGCATATCTATTCGAAGAAAAGCAATATAGATTCTCGTTTTATTTAATGTTGGAATTTTTCCAGCCGTAAAATAAATAATACGAAATACGGATTTGCAAAGTTGAGCAAATTTCAATAATATTGCTACGTATCTGAAGTCAAATTATCAAAACCCACTTAAATCATGAACAAATTTTATAGACTTCTTTCTGTCGTAACACTGGCTTTATCTGTTGCTTTATGGTCATGTAAAGGAGATCAAGGTCCACAAGGTCCGGCTGGCCCGCAAGGTCCGACAGGCGCTACCGGGGCTACAGGTCCTACTGGTCCAACAGGCCCTACCGGTCCTACTGGTGCAACTGGTGCGACTGGTAACTCAAACGTGAAAGGAGGTGATTTTAACGCAATTGCCGCTAGTTGGAGAACAATTGAAGTACCTGGCCTTGGAAAAGATGGTCTTGGCACAGTTGGCGCTTACCAAATTTCAGACACCAGAATCTCAGCTAATTCATTTGTTGTCGTTTATGCCAGTGTTGGTAATATAAACTATGCCTTACCAAGAGTTTTGACCAGATCGTCTGATGGTGCAACTGAACAATACAATTTCAGCTATGAAACCGGTAAACTTAATGTTTATTTTTATGCGACTTCTCCATCTGGTGCAGTAAGCTATAGCCCACTACAAGATATTAAATTCTCTTATGTTATTATAGAGAAAACTTTGTTGGCGTCAATGAAACAATCAGGCGTTGATTTAAACAGTTTTGATGCCGTAAATAGCTACATCCAAAGCCATTGATTTAATCTTGTTTCCGGCAGCAATTTTATTGCCAGCCTGACAGATTAACAAAAAAGCCTCCGTATGGGAGGCTTTTTTGTTTTGTTTTTGTTATGTACGAGTATCCGCATAAAATTATGTTAAAACTATTCGCATTTATTACTATTCAACTACTGAGCTTTTCAGCTTATGCACAATTACTTAATGATGCAGACGCCAAACAATTGATTACAAAAGGGCTTGACAAGCTCTACAATTATAATTTCAAGGAGGCTGATGCTTATTTTCAGAAGGTAAAATCAAAATATCCAAATCACCCTGTAGCTCCGCTTTTGAGCGCCATTCAGGTGCAGTGGCAGAATCTGCCCCTTGAAAAAAATCCGAAAGCAGTAGGCACTTACATGTCTTTGCTTGAAAAATGCCAGAAAGCCGCAGAACCCATGCTGGGAGATGCCAATAAAAAGGCCGAAGCCACGTTTTTTCTGCTGGCAGCACATGGATATACAGCTTTGGCCTATACTTACAGAAAAGAACCAATAAAAGCTGCTAATGAAGCCCGTAAAGCCTATGGCTATATGAAAGACGGCTTTAAACTCACAGAGCATAATCCTGAGTTTTATTTTACTACAGGCCTGTATAATTATTACAGGATTCAGTACCCCGATACACACCCTATGGTAAAACCGCTGGTTATTTTCTTTGAAAACGGCAATAAGCGCACTGGTCTGAATCAACTGGAACAGGCTATTCAAAAATCTGTTTTTTCAAGAATAGAGGCCGCCTATTATTATATGCACGTGTGCCTTAAATATGAGCTCAATTACAACAAAGGGCTGGCTTATGCCGACTGGCTACACGACAAATACCCTGAAAACCCGGTTTACCTTATGCGCTACACCGAAGCGCTAATAATGACTGGTAAATTTGATGAGGCTACTCCTAAAATCGGTGTGCTACATAAAATTAACGGCCCGGTTTACCAGCTTGCCGCCCATCTTTTTGAGGCCACTATTGCAGAAAAATCAAAAAGGAATGATAAGCTGGCACTGGATTTATATAATCAGGTACTTAGGTATGAACCTGACGAACGCTACACCAAGGATTATTACGCAATGGCTTATCTTGGTATTGGCAGAATTGCCGACAGAGCAGGCAATAAAAAAAGAGCCGACGAAATGTATAAAAAGGCGCTGGAATATGCCGAAAACAGAGGCGTAGTTACCGAGGCAAAGAAGAATTTGGAGAGATAATTTTCCGGATTCTTTTAATTTTTTACATCCTTTTAATCTTCAGATTTCATTCAAAAATAATTGCCTGATGCATCTGGCAATTAAACTTTACAAAAACTTAACCGACTGACAATCACTTATTTTTCTGCACAATAAATATTGCTGTAACTCTTAAAAAGTAAACAGCACTAGTTATGCTTTGTTGTAAATGAAACCGTTGGTGGCCACATTAAATTTTAAAAAACAACGCAACCCAATTTTCTGATTGTCCGTAAAGGCTATAGTAACCGCGTATTTCAAACTAAAAAAAATTATGCTTGCTATGGAACAAACGCAATTAACAAGAGGACAGTTTTTACAAAAGCTCGGCATGAGCAGTGGCGCACTAATGGCTTTTTATTGCATGGGCACAGGTCTTACTTCCTGCTCAAGCTCGGGCGGAGATGACCCAAAACCCGGTGGCACCAATACCCCCGGCACCGGCTCTGGTACTAACAGTGGTGCTGTTAAGGGTACAACCTCAGGTGCAGGTATCGATTTTACGATTGATTTAACTAATGCAGATTACAGCAAGTTAAAAACATCAGGTGAATTTGGCTACGTGGCCAATATAATCATTGCCAATACCGGCTCTGGTTATGTGGCATTATCTAAATTATGTACGCATCAGGGTTCTACAATATCTTACAGAAACGACTCTAAAGACTTTAGATGCCCAACTCATGGTTCTGAATTTAATCAGGATGGCACAGTTAAACTATCTCCGGCAACACAATCATTACAGGTATTTAAAACCGAATTGCAAAACGGCGGCAATACACTTAGGGTATCGGCTTAATCTACATTTGCGCTATATGTGTTTCTTATAAATGACGATTTATGTGTTTCGAATAGAGAAAGAGTTACGTTAAAAGGAGGGCCTCATCGCCCTCTACTCTTTACATTTCACTCAATTTTAAAAAGATATGAAAAGATTCTTCCTCGCTTTGTTTTTAGCTTTTGGGTTATCAGAAGTAACAGCACAAGTAACAGATGCTGACAGCCTGCTTGCCGGACTGGACACAAAAGCTGAACAAAACCAATTGTTACCAGAGAAAATGATACTTTCTCAGCGAATTTTCTGGGGTCAGAATGGACTGCTCAGAAAAGCGCACATTGCCCCCGCATTGACACCCGAAAACCGGGCAAAAGAATTAAAAGTGAGAAGAACAATGCTAAAATTACATCAGGCAATGGGTATAATAACGGCCGCAGGCATGCTGGCACAGGGTATTCTGGGCGCGAGGCTTTATAACGCAACCGGCGATAATTATACCAGAATTAAAAGTGCGCATGAAGCCATGGCCACCGGTATAAACATAGCTTATGGCACTACTGCGCTCATGGCCTTTACGGCACCACCCGGTATGCTTAACCGTAAAGGAATCAGTAACATGAAAGTACACCGATACCTGTCATACATACACCTTACCGGAATGATAACCACCAATATACTGGCCGATAAAATTGGCGACAATTACAAACTGAAGCCTTATCATCGTGCGGCGGCTTATACTACTTTCGGCGCATATTTTGCTGCAATGGCAGTGCTGAAATTTGAATTCTGAAATCCATTACTTTTACATTTTTATAGAAATGAAAACCAAAACTAATCTCATACTCTGCCTTTTGTTAATAGTTAATTCGGCATTTTTGCCCAAAGCAGATAACAGAAAATTAATGGCAGATAAAAAAGCATCAACAGTTACCTATGCCATGAGCCACCCTGCTCATGACTGGGAAGGAACCAGCAAAGATGTAAACGCTGTAATTGTGTATGACGATGCCACCAAAAGCATAAACCAGGTAGCTGTTTCACTGAAAGTTGATTCTTTTGACAGCGGCAATGCTAACCGCGATTCTCATGCCATTGAGGTGCTTGAAGGGCTTAAGTTCCCAAGAGTAACGTTTAGCAGCAACAAAATCAGAGCCAGTAATAACACAATTACGGCAGAAGGGAATCTTTCATTTCATGGGGTTACCAAGCCTGTAACTGTTACCGTAATACGAACCGAAAGCGACAGCCGCCTGGAGCTAAACGGAAAATTTGATATCCTTTTAAGTGATTTCAACATTGATAGGCCTTCATTGTTTGGTATCAAAACCAAAGATGAGGTAAAACTAAGCTTTAAAGTTGTTTTTCCACTTTGAAGAAGAACAATCAATTACTTTTTCCACTTCAGGGTTTCAAGCAAATGATTGCAATCTGCCTTCATGTAATCAATTACAGGACGTAATGAATCATTTCTGGTGGCCGTCTTGAGGTACACCACACCTCTCAGATAATGGTTGGTAGTATCAGTAACAAAAAACTGATAATGGCTGGGCACTTCACCCTCCAGTTCAAATATAATAACCTTTTTACCGGCCTTGGTGGTCATTACTTTGTCGGCAATTGAATAGGCTTTTTTATCATGATGAAACGCCAGCCGGGCAGCATCTGCCATCATATTCTGCAAACGCCGGGGGTCGTTTTTTACAGGCTTGTAGGTAAACTGTATGCGGGTATCCAGCTTAGGGTAATACAGAATTATCCAGTGAGGCTCGGCACGGCTGTGGGTATCCTTCTGCACAATAGCCGCTTTTGAGTACTCAAAAGTATAAGGATGGTCTTCTGTAAGGGTTTGATACTGATGCGGAGGCAGGTCCAGGCGGTTGAAACCCGTAGGTTTGGGCAGAAAATCAGACTTTTTTTTCTGGCAGGCCACAATTACACCTGCCAGAAAAAAAAGCACGGTAAACCTTAGAAGGGTTGATCTCAATGTCATTCTTTGCAATGATTAATATAAATATACGCCGGTTTTTGTGTTATCGCTCAGCACTACCTGAATATGCTCATTTAGTGTAGTTGAAAGCGAATACCCCACGTAATCGGCAGCAATTGGATAACGCGGATGATTCCGGTCTACCACAACAGCTACCTGAATTTTTTTCAGCGGAATACTCAGAAACGGACGAAGGCTGTAGGCGAGTGTCCGGCCTGTATTTAACACATCATCACATAGAACGACATTTTTATTCCTGAAAGTATCTACATCACTTTCTATCTTGATATCCGGCTGCGAAACAGCCTCCTTATCTACACTTACTTTGGCAATATCTACCTTCAGAGAAGAAATCTGTTTTAGTTCAGATACCAGCAATTGCGCAAAATGAAAACCTTCGCCATCAATACCGGCAATGATTACTTCCGACTCATCAAAATTTTGTTCATAAATCTGATAAGCAATACGACGGATTTTCTGATGGGTTTCAGTACTATTCAATAATTGACTTGACATAATTAGCTTCTATTAAAAACCCTGGGGCGCTTCATTTTCTGGTTTGCCGGGTAGTTTTATGCAAAACAAACCTGTTACAAAGATACTTAAAACTTGCAAAAAAATAACTTTTGGTGCTGGCAATACAAACGCAGCAAATGCGGCATTCCAGTTATTGTGTCTGTCTGTTGCTGCTGTATTGCTGCAATTAATATGAAATGATAAAATAATGGCAAAGGTTCTGCTATTATCCATGCCTTTTTCTATTTTTGCACTTCATTTATAAGTTTCAATAAAAAACAATGATAGTTAAGACAAAGAAATTTGCATTAGATAAAAAAGATTACGTAAGTATTGCTTTTAAGCGTCATATGCGTCAGGGTTGGAAATGGCTGTTGATTCCTGCGGCAGTAGTAATTTTAGGATTAGTTTTGCACTTCACAGGCTCTTATAAAAACTGGTGGATACCGGTTGTGGCGGTTGTTGGTGGAGGCTTATATGTTTTGTTCTGGTATGCACAGTTTTATGCGGCCTCACAGATGGAGCAAAACAAACAGATGTTTGATAAATTTATGTATGAAATAGACAGTCGCCAGATTCTGGTAAAGCTCAACCAAAAAGAAGGCGGCATTATGAAGTGGGAAAGTATCCAGTCTGCTGAAAAAACTGAAGACTCGTTTCTGCTCATTATTGGTAAAGGGCAGTTTCTACGTTTCCCATTCAATGTTTTCAACAGTGAGCATGACCTTAAATTGTTTGAGTCTATTCTGAAAAGAAAAGATTTACTTCCGGCATAAACAAGAAACCCTCGCGCTTGCGAGGGTTTTTCATTATAACTGTATCTGTCTGATTACCTTTTCAAATTCTGCCAGGTGTTCATCAGTAAAATCAAGGTGAGTTACAAACCGCACCAGGTGTTTCCCGAAGGTAACACAACCCAGATTTTTCTCTTTAGCTTTACTAACAAACGCTGTTGCAAGAACAGATTCTGGTAATCTGAAAATCACAATATTCGTATCAATAGGATAGATTTCTTCTACATAAGGTAACCCTTTCAGAATATCGCCAATCTTTCTGGCCCGGGCATGGTCATCTTTCAGACGGTTCACATGGTTATCGAGCGCATAAATCCCTGCGGCTGCCAGAAAACCAGCCTGTCGCCAGCCGCCACCTAACACTTTACGAAACCGACGCGCTTTTTTTATAAACTCTTTTTTGCCTACTAATAAAGACCCCACAGGGCACCCCAAACCTTTCGACAGGCAAATACTGATAGAATCAAACAGCTGCCCGTAGGTAAGGGTTGGCTCAGAGGTTTCAACCAATGCGTTGAAAAGTCTGGCTCCATCCAGATGCAGGGGCAATTGATTTGTATTACATACTTCTCTGATTGCCTCAATGTCAGACAATTGATAATAACAACCCCCACCCTTATTCATGGTGTTTTCTAAAGAAACCAGGCGGGTTACCGGTTGATGAATATCTTCAGGATTATTAATGGCGTCAAGTACCTGTTGGGCATTGATGCGTCCTTTGTTGCCTTCCAGCAGTTTTACAGATGAGAAAGAATTAAGCGCTACCCCCCCACCCTCATATAAATAGATATGAGACATTTTGTCGCAGATTACCTCGCTGCCGGGTTGTGTATGCACCTTTATAGCCAACTGGTTGGTCATGGTACCTGAAGCACAAAACAAGGCAGCTTCCATACCGAACATGGAGGCGGCTTTCTGCTCCAATGCTGTTACGGTTGGGTCATCACCAAAAACATCGTCTCCTACTTCTGCCATAAACATGGCTTCTTTCATACCCTGAGTGGGCTTCGTAACGGTGTCGCTTCTTAAATCAATAAACATAATTAATATAAACCGTTTTTTTATTTGTTAATAGTGCGTAGAACAGATTGGTAATCTGTTTTTTGCTAAACCACACAATAGCTGAATACTATGTTTTAAATGGCAACGCAAGGTAGTATTTTTTGGTGTATCGAACCGCTTTCATCGATGGCAAGATTCATTAAAATCGCCCTGGATTACTAATTTACAGGTTCAAATAGCTTTTTGCTTCTGTATTACATTTGCTTTGTGCACCCAATACCCGAAAAGAATACATGTTTTCTTTGTAAAAGTCTCATTTTTTAAGAAATTTTACGTTAGCTTAGAAAAAACTATACCTCTTACTATGGCAGTTTACAACTTAACAGTTAACAACAAAAAAGTTAAAGTGGATGTCGAGCCAGACATGCCCTTGCTTTGGGTAATCCGTGACTTTGTTGGATTAAAAGGAACCAAATTTGGCTGTGGTATGGCCATGTGTGGTGCCTGCACCGTTCATCTCAATGGACAGCCGATTCGTTCATGCCAGACACCCATCTCCAGTGTAACTAAAAATGCTAAAATAACAACCATTGAAGGTGTTGGCGAAGTACAACTTCATGCCATACAGCAAGCCTGGATTGAAGAACAGGTACCTCAATGCGGTTATTGCCAGTCTGGTCAGATTATGTCGGCTGTGGCGCTGCTAAAAACAACGCCTAAACCAACCGACGAAGAGATTGATATGGCCATGAGTGGTAATTTGTGCCGTTGTGGTACGTATGACCGTATCCGTAAGGCCATTCATAAGGCTTCAGACAGCATTAATAGCGGAGCAAGCGTTGGCGGAGGAAAATAACCGGAACAATTACGACAGATAACTATGAAAAATACTTCAACTACCCGACGTGACTTTATAAAAGCCACGGGTTTAACCACTTTTGGGCTGGCATTGGGCGTTTCTGCGTTTGCCAAAGACGCAGTGGTAAAGAAAATAACGCCGGCAGTTTTAAGCCTGGAAATTAACCCATTCATAATTATAGATACCGCCGGCAATATTACTTTGGTTAATCCGCGCCCTGATATGGGTCAGGGTTCAACACAGGCGGTGCCGTCTCTTTTGGCCGAAGAACTGGAAGTTAGCCTCGATAAAGTCAAAATTGTACAGAGCGATGGTAAAGGCAAGTATGGCGACCAGACATCAGGCGGAAGCAGTTCGGTAAGAGCTTTGTGGCAACCCCTTCGTAAAGCAGGGGCAGCGGCTCGCGAAATGCTGACACAGACTGCGGCCAGACGCTGGAATGTTTCTACTACCGAATGCTACGCAAAAGACGGCAGAATATTACTAAAAGGCAGCGATAAAAGCTTTACCTATGGTGAGCTGGCCGATGATGCTTCGAAGCTGGAGATACCGAAAGACCCAAAACTGAAAGAGGCAAATGACTTTAAGATAATTGGCAAATATAATAAACGCCTGGATGTGCCTGAACGCGTTACCGGCAAGGCTGTTTATGGATTAGATGTTGACATACCCGGCATGGTATATGCCGCTATAGTGCATTCGCCGATGCTTCATGGTAAAATTGTCTCGGTAAATGACGCCGATACAAAAAAGATACCCGGAGTTTTGCAGGTAGTAAAAACCGAACGCCCCATGCCTCACCGCAAATCAGAGGCGGTGGCAGTTATAGCTACCAACTGGTGGGCTGCGCTGAAAGGCAAAAAGGCGTTGAATGTGCAATGGGAGAACGGTAACTACGACAAAACCCTGAGTACCCAGAAATATTTTGAAGATACCTACGCAGCAGCTAAAAAAGAGGGTATCAATTACGAAGAGAAAGGAGATTTTGCAGCCAAGTATGCATCAGCTAAACAAAAACTGGAGGCCAATTATGAAACGCCTTTTCTGGCACATGCCCCAATTGAGCCCGAAAACGCCATAGTCCATGTAAAAGATGATGGCTCAATTGAAATTTGGGCTCCGGTGCAAGGGCCCGACTGGGCGCTGCGTGATGTTTGCGGTTATATGAAAGTAAAGCCGGAGCAGGTAAAAATTAACGTTACTTTGCTGGGTGGGGCTTTTGGCAGAAAAGCCTATCATGATTTCCTTCTGGAGGCCTGCCACCTTTCGAAAGAATTAAAAAAACCGGTAAAAGTTATCTGGACGCGTGAAGATGATATTACACAGGGGCCATATCGCCCGGGTATGCTTAGCCACATGCAGGGCTTTGTAGAAAATGGAAAAATTACCGGTTTTCATCATCATGCCATTGGAGAATCTATTGTAGGCCAGGTATTTAAAGGCCTGAAAGAAGATGAAGCCGACCCCTGGTTAAGTGGCGAAATAAGCACTGAAAACAGCAAATACAATTTTGAAACAGCCTCTAAAGTAAGCTGGACAAACGTAAAAACCGAAATACCTGTTGTATGGTGGCGCTCTGTTTATGCTTCTAACTTTGGTTGGGGCCAGGAGTGCTTTATTGATGAACTGGCGCATCTGGCAGGTAAAGACCCGCTGGAGGCGCGAATGGAAATCCTGAACGACGAGCGTTTCAGAAAAGTGCTTGAAACCCTTGCAGACAAAGCCGGTTGGAAAGAAAAATTACCCGAAGGGCAAGCCAAAGGCATGGCAGTTTTCCGCTCATTTGATAGCATATCTGCTGCTTGTATTACTGTAAGCAAGCAAGGCAATGGCATAAAAATAGAAAAAGTGGTGTCGGTCATTGACTGCGGCCATTATGTAAACCCCGACAATGTGAAGGCACAAACTGAAGGTAATATTGTAATGGGGCTGACAGCGGCTATTAAAGATGGCATTACGTTCACGAATGGTGTATGTGACCAGACTAATTACCACCAGTACAATATTATACGAATGAACGAGACCCCTAAAATGGAAATCCATATCATTGACAGCGGAGCTAATCCGGGCGGTGTTGGCGAACCAGGCTTACCTCCTATTGCTCCGGCCCTAGGCAATGCTATCTTTGCAGCAACGGGCAAGCGTGTACGCAAACTACCATTTGATATTACCAACATTGCCTAGTTTATATCAGGAGCAGAAGTAAAATTCTGCTCCTTTTTTAATATGCTGCATGTCAACACCACTCATTAACCATATCAAAAGATTCATCGATTTAGATGAGTATCAAGAACAAAAACTACTTGCCGGTATACAAAAGCAATCTCTAAAAAAGAAAGAATATCTACTGAAAGAAGGGCAGGTTTGCAAGGCCAATTATTTTGTAGAAAAGGGCTGTTTAAGAATATTCTTTATTGGTGAAAAAGGAGAGGAACAGACCACCTATTTTGCTATTGAAAACTGGTGGATAAGCGACTACGCCAGTTTGCTCAGCCAGGCTCCGTCCTCATTCTATATTCAGGCAGTTGAAACAACCGATATAGCTGTCTTTCCTTACGTCCATCTGGAATCGCTTGCGCAAGATATTCCGCAAATTGAGCGATACTTCCGTATACTTATGCAAAAAGCCTACGGAGCATCTCAGCAGCGTATTAAATATTTGTATAGTTTCTCAAGAGAAGAAATGTATAGGCATTTTCTGAAAAATTACCCGCACTTCGTTAATCGCATTCCACAATATATGCTGGCCTCTTTTCTGGGTTTTACCCCTGAATACCTCAGCGAAATACGCAAAAAAAAGATATAGCGTTACATTTCTTAAACCTGTTTAAGTTTTTTCCGGCGCCTGCTTATGACCTTTGTGTACATTAAAACACAAACAAAATGAGCAACAGAATCAATATCCTTCAGATTGAACCAACCGCCTACAAAGCCATGATGGGCCTTGAAGCTTATCTGCAGAGTACTCAGGTAAGCAAAAGCCTTAAGCACCTGATTAAAATTAAAGCTTCTATAATAAACGGCTGTGCCTACTGCGTAAATATGCATACCAGAGAAGCACGCAAAGACGGCGAAACCGAGCAACGCATTTATTTATTGAGCGCCTGGCGGGAAACCACGCTTTATACGGAAGAAGAAAGAACAGCACTGGCACTTACAGAAGAAGTAACAATGATTCAGAACCAGGCTTCAAACGAAACCTACCTGAAAGCAGAACGACTGTTCGGACCAACCCTGCTGGCGCAGATAATCATGGTTATTGTAACCATCAACGCCTGGAACCGCATAGCTATTACTACCGAATTGCCCTTAGACTAATAAGGCAGCCCAACGAAAAGTCGTAAGGACTCATCAATCTCGCGACTTTTCTTTTTTTGCTTTTCAACATTTATTACTTTTGCTGAAACAAAAAGGAAATGGTGTCTTCCTAACTGAACCGCCCTAAAAAGCTGATGGCGCCTGATTATAAATGTTTTACCATTTAATCAGGACAGGTATGTCTAATAAAAATCAATCACTACGAATTTCGCTCCGCATACGTCTGTTTTTCAGACAATTTCCGGCCACGCCTTACTTAATTAAATGGCTGTTCATAAGCTTGGTAACAGGTACATGTATTGGTATTGCCTCTGCTGTATTCCTGCTCTCGCTCGATTGGGTTACCCATTTCAGAGAAACGCATCTATGGCTCATTGCCCTGTTGCCCGTTGGTGGGTTTGGTATAGGCTGGCTATACATGCACTATGGTAAAAATATAGAAGCAGGCAATAACCTATTGATAGACACCATCCACCAGCCGCAGGGAATCATTCCGTTGAGGATGGCTCCGTTTATTTATCTGGGTACAATGGTTACCCATCTCCTCGGAGGCTCTGCCGGCCGGGAAGGCACAGCGCTGCAAATGGCCGGTGCTATTGCTGACCAGTTCAGCAAGCCATTCAGGCTCAAAGAAAGCGAAAGGCGTATCCTGATTATTTCGGCCATAGCCGCCGGATTCGGTTCTGTTTTTGGTACGCCACTGGCAGGTGCGGTATTTGGTCTGGAGTTTTTCCGGATAGGCAAAATAAGATATGACGCCCTGCTGCCTGCTTTTCTGTCGGCTATCATTGCTGACCTCGTAACGCGTCTTTGTGGTGCGCATCATACGGTTTACGCCATTGGGCAGGTACCTGTTATAGCAGCAATGCCTGTTATTTACGCCATTGCAGCAGGGGTTGCTGCAGGTTTGTGCGCCGCCACATTCAGCCGAACGATTCATTTTGTAAACAACATCTTTAAAACATTCATTAGTTATGCACCTTTAAGGCCTTTGGCTGGCGGTGCCATAGTTGCACTAGCCATTTGGCTAATGGGCACAACCAAATACATTGGTTTAGGTATACCCATCATTGCCGAGGCTTTCCATGCACAACTACCGCCCTACGATTTTGCACTGAAAATGATATTTACCATTGTAACCCTGGCAGCAGGGTTTAAAGGCGGTGAGGTAACTCCTTTATTCTTTATTGGCGCAACACTTGGCAATGCGTTATCATACTTTATTCCGCTGCCAATGGGTTTGCTGGCAGGCATGGGCTTTGTGGCTGTTTTTGCAGGGGCAACCAATACTCCGCTGGCGTGTATGCTGATGGGCATAGAACTATTTGGCGCAGAATGCGGCATTTATGTGGCTATTGCCTGCGTTGTGGCTTATTTGTTTTCAGGAAATACCACAATTTACCGGAAACAAATGATTGGCGAACCAAAACATAGTAAATTTGCAAATTATAAAGGTAAACGCATTAGTGAATTATAAGCGCATTATTAGTAAAAAAACATGGCTTTAGAAATAGAAAGAAAGTATCTGGTTCACACTGATAAATGGTATAGTCTTGAGAAAAACGCCGGACAACTCTTCAGGCAGGGGTATATCTCAAAAACGCCTGAAAAAACCATTCGGGTAAGGTTAACAGAACAAACTGCGTATATGACCATTAAAGGAGCAACTACCGGCATGACCCGCACAGAGTTTGAATATGAAATTCCGACAGATGATGCCACTGACTTGCTCGACAATTTTGCCGAAACCGAACTTTCTAAAATTAGACACGAAGTGATACACGCTGGTAAAACATGGGAAGTAGACGTGTTTTTAGGCGAAAATGAAGGCCTGATTGTGGCTGAAATTGAACTTAACAGTGAAGATGAAAGTTTTGAGATACCCGAGTGGATTGGCGCCGAGGTAACCGGAATTGAAAAATACTATAATTCAAGGCTCTCAGAATGGCCCTATAAAAAATGGTAATATGAGCGAAAAAAGACTTATCCGTGAAGAAGAAAAAGAACTGATTCATTTTTTGTTATTGCAATTGAATCTAAACCCTGCAGACTACCCTTATGATGAGTACGTAGATGATTATGAAGGAGGTATAATGGGCAGCATTAGCCTGGGTGGTGATGTAAATGGCTATGCCGGCGACCTGATTCAGGTTGAATATACCGACGCCGACGGCACACCGGTTGTAATAACACTTACCCGCGACCATCAGCACAGGTTGTTAGATCTGGACTTCTGGAAAGTTGATTTCTCTAAACTGATAGAATACCCCACGCCTGATAAAGTAACTGTCAGAACTGCTGAGTAAGTGTTTAAGGAAAAACTGCGCTACGGTTATATTTGTTTTTGTAGGCAATGGGCGATAACCCCGTTACTTTCTTAAATGTACTTCTGAACGCCTTATTGTCAGTATAGCCCACATCATACATCACCTCGCTGATGTTCTTTCTGCTGGTTTCAAAACGCTTTTTGGCAGCTTCCATTTTCACCCTTTGAATATACTCCATTACTGTATTGTTGGTAGCTTTCTTAAAACGGCGCTCCAGACTGCGGCGGCCAATAGCAAACATATCAGCCAGTAAATCAAGCGTAATTTTTTCTTCAAAGTTCTTCTCGATAAACTCCTGTGCCTTTTTTACAGCAGCGTCTTCATGATCTTTCTGCCCGTTAAAAATCATAAAAGAAGCCTGGCTGTCTCTGTCAATATCTATGGCAAAATACTTAGATATTTTTATCGCCATGTGGCGATCTGTAAACTTTTCAAGCAAGTGCAGAAGCAGATTCCAATATGAGGTAGCGCCACCGCTCGAATACAAGCCCTGGTCTTCAGTTATTATTTTATCGTCAACCAATTCTACATCCGGAAACATATTTCTGAAATCATTGGCAGCTACCCAATGAGTAGAGCATCTTCTGCCATTCAGTAAACCGGTTGATGCCAGCAAAAATGCACCTACACAAAGACTGATAACCTCGGCACCGCTATCATACTGTTTTACAATCCAGGGCAGTAATCCCTGGTTTTCATTCAGCGCCTGCATCATATCTCCGGCCAGTGCGGGCACAAATACTACATCTGTATGCTCCACCTCCTCTATGGTAGCATCAATATGTACTGTAAAAACGTGGTCATGCAGTTTCACCTCTCTGGTAAGGCCAACAAGCTGAACCTGAAAAGCCGGAGGTTTACCTTCTGCCTGAAGAAACTGATTGGCCGTAGTAAAAACAAGGCGTGGGTCGTTTACACTTGCCAAAACGGCACTTTCAGGAACCAGAATACTGATTTTTTTCATAGAATTAAAGTAGAAAGAATGGCGGGTTTAACCCTGTTTTTGTCGTTTTCAACCCACATCAAAAATAATAAATACTCCTAATTTTGTAAGCATCAACGCAATATTTTATACAATGAACCCAATTGAAGTTTCCAACACCAAAAGCCTGATTAAGGTAAAAGATGCCTGTATTGACGATTCAACGTTTGAATGTGTGAGCCTGGCGAATGTTACTTTTATTGATGTAAACCTTACGGGCATTAAAATTGCCAATGCCAACATGAGCGACATTGAAATTAAAGATGCACAATTAGGCGGCGCTTACATACACGGCATTGGCTTACCACCCGAAGACCACCCAGACTTTACACAGGGGGCCACTCAGCGGCCAATTACTTTTGAAGATTGCTATCTTGGTGGAAGCACACTTACCAATTGTAACCTCACAAATGTTGTAATTAAGGATTGTGATTTGAAAGGTATGACCATTAACGGCATTGCCGTTGAATCTTTATTAAATTCTTCCAAAAAAGACCATTAATAAAGCAGTATCTTTAAATTGATTTTATTCAATGACCTTAACCGACATTTAAGCACCTTTTACAAGATGGCAAAGAAGCAATCTGACCCTGAAAAAGTAATTGAGTTTATGACTCAACTCAGGCATCCGCTGAAAAAAGAAATAGAGGCAGTCAGAGATATTATTAAAAACACTGACACCAGAATATCAGAACGCATAAAGTGGGCAGCACCCAGCTACTATTACAAAGAAGACCTGGTAACTTTCAACCATCGTGCTCAGGATTGCGTACATCTTATTTTCCATCATCCAAATATAGAAAAAATCAATTCGCCGATACTGGAAGGCAACTTTGTGTCTCGCCGTATGACTTACCTGCGCAATATGGATGAAATAATGGCCCAAAAGACAGAAATTGAAAGAATAATGAAACAACTAATTGCCTATCTTGAAGAAGAATAAGATTGTTTTATTTTTGTTTAGTTGGCCTGGAATTTCTCACGGTAAGCCGTTGGTGTCATACCCACTATCTTTCTGAATATCCTTCTGAAGGCCTTCGGGTCATTATAACCCGAGCTAAAAATCACCTCTCCCATGTGTTGATTAGTCTGTTCAAGTAGTTTTTTGGCCGCTTCAATTCGTATTTGCTGCAGGTATTCAATAGGCGGTATGCCTGTTATTTGTTTAAAACGCCTCAAAACGTTTCTTCTGCTTGAGGGTATATCTTTTATCAGTTCTTCAATGGTATCAGCTTCCTGGTAATTTGACTCAATTTTTTGCTGTACCATTGCCACCAGGGTATCGTTATGGTTGCGCAAAGGCTGAAAAGTACTGAAATAAGATTGCCGTTGCCTGTCCATATCAATAGCAAAAATCTTGGCAATTTTAACGGCCACATCTCTGTTACAGTATTGTTGAACCAGATAAAGCAACAGATGAAAAGTAGAGGTAGACCCACCACTGGTATACAAGCGGCCATCTTGTGTTACGGTTTTGTCTCCCCGAAGTATAACCTCCGGAAACGCCGCAGAAAACGCAGGGCAGGCATCAACGTGTGTGGTAGCCACCTTTCCGTTAAGCAAACCACTGGCTGCCAGCAGAAATACACCCGTACAAAAAGTGGCAATCCTGGCACCTTTTTGAAACTGCACATTTAACCAGGGCAAATACGCCCTGTTTTTTCCTATGGTAAACTGCATATTGTCAGTACTGAACGCAGGCACAAGAATTAAGTCAATAAAGCTACTGTCGTCTGCTTTGCTGACAGCATAC
This sequence comes from Emticicia sp. 21SJ11W-3, assembly GCF_024138715.1. GTDB lineage: Bacteria > Bacteroidota > Bacteroidia > Cytophagales > Spirosomataceae > Emticicia > Emticicia fluvialis. The sequence continues at coordinate 1,418,689 of NZ_CP092074.1, read as the reverse complement.
CCATGAAACAACTCTAGAACAGGCTGGTGTGCATCGGCTACCTGAAACAGGTTTAATTCAAATGGCAGGGGTTTCTGAGCCACCTCATAGACCTTATTAGCAGCTTCAAAAACGTCTAATATAGCCGCAACACTCAGTAGCCGGTAATCGTTGGGTATTAATATACCTATGCGTATCATAGTCTTTTTTTGTAAAAATAAGAAAAAAATGTCTCAAACACCCCCCACAAATGACTTTTTTAGCACCCCGGGAATCAATAAATGTTCCTTAGCTTTGTTGTGTAATTTTTTAATACAATAAAACCCGACTATGAAAGTAATAAGCAAATCTATTGAAATAGCTGCACCAAAAGAGAGAATCTGGGATGTGCTGCTGCAGGATAAATATGGCAGAATCTGGATGGATATATTCAGCCCGGGGTCTCATGCACTTACCGACTGGGAGTTGGGCGGTAAAGTAATATTTACTGATGGTTCTGGCGGAGGTATTTTTGGCCGGATTATTATTAAAGAACCATATAAAATCATTTCTGTGGAATATGACGGGCTTTTGAAAAACAACCTGGAAGATACCACCAGCGAAGAAGCAAAACCCTGGATAGGTACCCACGAAACATACAGACTCACTGAAAAGGAAACCATAACTTTGCTGGAAATTGAGTCTGATATGATTGATGACTACTATGATATGATGGCAGAACATTGGGATAAAGCCCTGCTAAAAATTGAAGAATTGGCAACAAGCGCATAAACGTAATGGCAAAAGCAATGGTTGAGGTTTTTAAAACAAATATTAAGGAAAAAACACAGGCAAGGGCGATTTTCGAGATTTTGTCGAAACATTTTCCGTATTTTAAAATTAATTTTGATTTGGAAGACTGCGACAAAATACTGAGAATTGAAGGAGAAGGGATTTCTAACGAGCGGATTATCAGCCTTATTACAACTAATGGATATTACTGTCAGATACTTGAATGAGAGAAAGCATTTATGAACTTTACAGATTTTTTTTTGAAGTTTGTTTCTTAATGCTTACTTTTGCACCACAAAACCACAACGGTTTTAGGGCCTATAGCTCATTCGGTTAGAGCAACTGACTCATAATCAGTAGGTGCCTGGTTCGATCCCAGGTGGGCCCACACAACAGCAAAAAAGCTACACCGTAAGTGTAGCTTTTTTGCTGTAATATATTTGCTTATGCTTCCAGGTCATATACCAGCAATGGTATGTCTGTTTTACCGATAATTACTTTTGATTTACTCGGATTCACTAACTGAGATAAAAAGTTATGATGGTGCCTTGCTATAACCAGCAAATCAGCATCGGTTTTATGTGCCGCGTGCAGAAGGCCTTCGCTTACTAAAGAAGCATCTACGATTTCGTACGAGAAATGCTGATCAGCAAAACTCTCCTTAATATCAGCCAGCATTTGTTTATCATCCTGAATATCAGGCTCAAAAGCAACATTGATTTTAGTGAGCGTTACTTTCGCTTTTAGTTGGTTAGCAAAAGCAAAAACCTTAGCCAGCACTTCTTTTTCATCACTCTCAAGCTCGGTTCCGTAAATAATGCTTTTAACGGAAGGCTTATGGCTGGCTGCCGGAACAATCAAAACCGGGATACTCGTATTTTTTACTATGTCTGAGGCACTGCTTCCGATGATTCTTTCAAAGAAAGAACTTTCATGATTTCTGCCAACCACAATAAGGTCGGCCCCTACTTCATCAGCATAACCGGAAACACCTGAAGAAACACTACCAATTATCAACTTACTTGAAGTTTTTAAGGTTTTGTTCGGTATTGAGGCCAGCGTTTCAGCCAATCGGGTTTCATAGATTTGCATCATTTCCTCCTGCAACGATACCGGAGCTATGCTATCATAAGGCATGTTTGGGTCGGTAGACACGATAGGAAAATACACGTGCACCAGAGCCAATTCAGCTTCAAACTGCTCTGCCAGATAAGTTGCATAGGCAAAGGCATCTTCTGAGCTGCTCTGAAAATCTGTTGCTACTACTATTTTTTTCATGACGATTATTCGTTTATTTACTTTTTATAAAAGTAGTAAAAAATAACATACCACCCGTATACGCAATATTAACTATCAATAAAATTTCTTGCTGATATTTCATATTTTTGCGCCCAAACTAAAAAAACATTCCTTAAAGAAGTAATAGTAGTACTGGCGATGAGTACCGACAGATTAATCAGCTCTGAAATTGAGCATTTCTATACCCAAACATCAGAAGAAGCCCGCCTTCAATTAGGTCTGGGGCCTCTGGAGTTTGAACGCAACAAAGAACTGCTAAAACGTTATATACCGAATGCAGGCACCATAGTTGATGTAGGCGGAGGGCCGGGGGCCTACTCTGAATGGCTCGCAGGTCTTGGCTACCAGGTGCATCTGATAGACCCGGTGCCGAAGCACATCAAGCAGGCAAATAAAAAGGCAGCCAGCCTCAAAAAGCCTTTTAAAGCGTATCTGGGCGAAGCAAGAAAATTGCCATTTGCCAATGAGTTTGCCGATGTGGTTATTCTACACGGACCGTTGTATCATTTACAGAAACGAGAAGACCGGATAGCTGCTATTGTGGAAGCCGGAAGGGTTTTGAAAAAAAACGGTATAATACTGGGCTTTGCCATTAATTATGCGGCATCTACCATTGCAGGCCTATTGAATGGTTTTATGCACGAACCCGGATTTATGGATATGTGCAGGCAGGAATTACTGTCAGGGATACACACCCCACCTGAAAGCATGCCTGGTTCTTTAGCGGAGGCATTCTATCATCGCCCGGACCAACTGATGCAGGAATTTAGAGACTCCGGCCTTGAAATGATTGACATACACGCAGTGGAAGGCATTGTCTGGCTTGATAAAAAATACTTTGAAAACAGAGCTGACCCGGCAAAAAAAAATGCATTGATGGAATTGTTGAAAATAACAGAAAATGACCGCTCATTGTTGGCATTGAGCCCGCACATGATGCTGACAGCCCGGAAACCCTGACAACTGCACCTATTTAAAGAAAAATTAATAAATAAAGCATTTTTAATTTTGTTCAATTGATTGTCTTATATTTGGGAGCATCATATTAAAAGTTATAGACAAAAATGCCCAACATTAATAATTTCAGAGCTTTCTTAACTAAACAACAAAAAGACGAGCCTACCTTCTCATTGAGCGGAATAGAAGAAAAACTTGAATTGCCCGACTTATTGCTACAACACTTTGTAAAAGGCAGAAAAGACCTGGGCGAACATACTGATAAAGTAATTGAATTCTTCGCGTCAATCGGTTATGACGATAATGCAGAATATTAATTATTAATAATAATTTTGTCTCACTAACTACTTCTATCCGGGCGCTCTATTGTTTTTCTGAACTGAAGAGGCGTTATACCTTCATATTTCTTAAAAACCCTGCTGAAATAAGACTGATCAAGCAACCCGACCTCGGCGGCAATCTCACTGATTGAAAGACTACTCTGGTATAAAAGCACTTTTGCTTCCAGTACAATGGCCTCATCTATCCATCGGGTAGGAGTTTTACCTGTTGCCATTTTTACTGATTTATTGAGGTGATTGGCCGTTATGTTTAATAACTCAGCATACTCGCTTACCAGATGCTTGTTTTTCAGGTGTGTAAAAAGCAATTCTCTGAATTGGTTGGCTATTAGCCGGGCTTTTGTTTGTGGCTCCTGATTATTAATGCCATATTCGGTTTTTAACTCTTGCAATAAAGCAAGCAGGTATGCCTGAATGATGCTTCTGTTCTGTAGCCCGTCTTTCTGGTACCCCTTAAGAAGCCTGCCCAGTAAATTGTTTACAAAAACGGAAGTTTCAGCATTCAGGCTTATTTTCGGATTGCTCCATACCGTAAGAAACTCAAATTCACGGAGCGACGCACTTTTATAGACACTGCCTGCAAAGATGTCTTGATTAAAATTAACCAGATACCCCTGGTTAATATCTATTTTATCAAATGAAAAAACCTGTCCTGCGGCTACTATCAGGCACTGGTCTTTTACAATTTTATAAGTCTCGCTTCCAATACGCATAACTGCCTCCCCTTCCGTCAGATATATGAAGGTGTGGTTCTCCACCCTGCCGGGAGGAACCGGAAGCCTCATTAGCCTTATAAGTTCTTCCACACGCACAATAAAGAACTTCTCAGAGCCTGCCATTAGCATTGACCCCAGTTGCTCATTATTCATCATGAAGTTTCTATTGTAAAGCTCGGCGCTGAAAGACTTTATCTGACGGTTTAAGGCCAATTTGCTATGGTTTAATTGTTTTTAATTATTCTGAAATAGTTTTTTATCGGCCCAGAAAGTACCAAATGGGATAACCGAAGCCAGCAAAGCAAGCCCCATTTTACTGAGGCTCCAGTTTTGTTCTATTTTTATCTGAACAACCGCAAGTACATATAGTATAAACAAAACGCCATGCGCCATGCCAAAGACCCGGTTGGGTTCAGGATTTTGTAATAGGTATTTCAAAGGCATGGTGATAAACAATATCACTAGAAAAGACACCCCTTCAATAAATGCCAGTACTCTTAACCTGCCCAAAGATGTTTTAAAAAATTTAAACATTAGTAATCAATTTAAAGGTTTCTGAACAGTGGCCTGAACCACGGAATAGCCGACAGAATAAGAATCAAGGCAAATGAAAACCAAATGGCAATGGTTTTAAACTTCTGGCTGTCTGAAACCGCTCTCTTTGACAACGCACTGCCTATAGTTGCTACTACTATTGAGCTAAGCATCATTGCCAGATGATACATACCAAAGAAACGGATTTCGCCATTGCCGCCAGCACCATTTTTTATAAAAAAACCAGTTATTGGGCTAAGCGCAAAGTAAAGCACTAATCCGATTATTAACTGTGTATGGCAAATAGTATTAACCGCAATGCGTAAAAACTTATCTGTTTTACTATAGCTGCGTGCCGTTATAAGCCCATGAATACTACTGCCAATAGCCATTAGAAGACTGATTAAAACCAACCAGCGGAAAAAAGAATGAAAAAATACAGTGTAGGTATACATAAAAAGATTTTAATGAAGCACAAAATTAGCCATGCCTCATCCTGCTCTGTTAGGATAACCCACACTAAAAAAAGGATTTTTCAATCATTTTAACAACTCTAAATATGAGCGCGTATGCCATTTATAGTGAGTCGCGGTGCATCCATTCAAGCACATCTCCGTCTTCAGGGTCATTCGCTACATCAATACACAAAAAGTTATTGCGTTCAAGTACCCGGCAGGAGAATTTATTTTCAGGTAAAGTTCTGGCTGTAATTTTCACAGATGCATCTGTTCTTGTTGACAACTCAACCAGTAATCTGCAAATTTCGGTTCCTACCCCCCTGTTCCGGTACCCATCCATGGTACCATAAGCAATTTCAATTGTGCCATTAATTGGCTTGCCTTTAATGGCGGCGCTCCCTATTATATTTCCGTCTTCCATAACAAAATAGCATATCCAGGGTGGGTGGTACCCAACTTTCTCATAAAACTCAACGCTCATTTCAACAATTTCTGTGCATTCGTCATCTATTTTAAATTCTTCATTTTCATACATGTACTCTCTTATAGGCACCAATTCCATAACAATATCCGGGTTTATTTTTTATTGGTATAACAGGCAAACTATTTAATTTTCTGAATGCTATAACTCCTCACAAATTTTAATAATCTGCCAATGGGTTATGCAATCAAAAATTTGGCAAAACGTAGCCGCTTACTTCAAATCGCATTATTTCGTTTATTTTATTCTATAAAAAATACAATATATTTTTTTATTTCTTAATTTTCTACCTTGTTTTGTTTCCCTGATATATCTCCCGACTTTGCTGTACCCTAGAAGCAACAGATTAAGTTCTAATTAATAATTTATGAAATGTAATTTCTTGTGGTTTTGCTGCTTCCTTGTGATAAAATCTTTAACTGGTACCGGGCAAATTCGTAAACCATCATTTAAGCATATATCTACTGATGAGGGCCTGTCGCAGGGCCATATCAGCGCAATACTAAAAGATAAAAAGGGTTTCATGTGGTTTGCCACAGACGAAGGTCTGAACAAATATGACGGCTACCGCTTCATCGTTTACAAGCATTCGTCTGAAGACAGCCTCAGCCTCAATGATAATTATCTCTTTGACCTCCTGGAAGACCACCAAGGAACAATCTGGGTGGCCACCTCGGCAGGTCTTGATAGATTCAACCGCAAAAAAGAGAATTTTTCACATTTCTTCAATCAGAATACACGAGTAAATTCAAAAGATATTTTTCAGGACAGCAAAAAAAGAATCTGGCTCGGCACCGCTGACGGGCTATTTCTTATTAATGCTACAGACGGCACCTACAAACAATTTAAACATGACCCCGCCAATAAAAACAGCCTGACAGATGACCTGATATACAAAATCGAAGAAGACAAGGATGGCTGGCTATGGCTGGCAACTCGTAACGGACTGGACAGGTTTAACCCTGAAACCCACAGATTTGAGCATTTCTTTAACGACCCCAAGCATATTAACAGCATTGCGGGCAACCATGTCAGAACTATTTTTAAAGACTCAAAAAACAACTTATGGATAGGTACACTGGGGAATGGTGTTACCCGGTATAACCTGACATATCGAACGTTTGAACACTTTAAATATAATGCCAAAAACCCGAAAGGCATTGCCCATAACGACATCATGTCTTTTATGGAAGACGAAAAAGGGAATATCTGGATTGGTACTGAAAACCGGGGAATAAGTATCTGGGATATTCGTACAAAAGAATTTGAAACCTTTACCTACCAGCCCGATGACCCTAAAACCATTAGTAATAACTCGGTTTACTGTATGTACACCGACGACCAGGGGAACATCTGGGTAGGGACTTTTTCAGGGGGAGTTAATTTTTCTCCAAAATTTGACAGAAAATTTAAGCTTTACCGACAAGGTACGGCCAAAAAAGGGCTACAACAAAATAGTGTGCTTGCCATTACCGGCGACAATAAGGGTAATGTTTGGCTGGGAACCGACGGTGGCGGACTAAGTTATTTTAACAAAGAAAATGAAACATTTACTACTTACAGAAAACAGTCCGGCAACCCCGCCAGTATTAACTCCGACCACGTTGTATCTGTTTTAGAATTAAATCAGAATCAGCTTGCCATTGGCTTGTACGTGGGCGGCCTGGATATTCTGGATAAAAAAACCGGTAAATTTAAACACCACATGCCAGACCCTAAAAACCCTGGTAGCCTGTCGTCAGAAAGCGTCTTCAGCATGATTAAAGCCAAGGACGGAGGTATCTGGCTTGGTACACTTGCCGGGGGGTTTAGTTACTATGACCCCAAAAAAGACACTTTCACCAATTATAAGCATGACCCCAAAAACCGGAATACCGTTGCCAGCGAGTACGTAAAAGCATTGTATGAAGACAACACGGGTACATTATGGGTGGGTACTGAAAACGGGCTTGATGCATTTAATTTAAAAACAAAAACATTTACGCATTATACCCACAAAAACACCGATACAACCACCGTAGCTAATAACAATATAAATACAATAGTTGAGGCCGATAAAGACCATATCTGGATTGGGACCGTAGACGGACTTAGCCTATTTGATAAAAAAACAGGCAGATTTAAAACATACCGAGAAAAAGACGGGCTGTCTAATGGCTCAGTCAATGCCATCTTAAAAGAAAAAAATGGCGTTTTATGGATTAGTACCAACCGAGGAATCACCAAGTTTAATCCTGCCACAAAAAACCGCAGGCATTATGGAATATCAGATGGCCTGCAGGGCAACGAGTTTAAGCTGCGCTCGGCCTATCAGACTGCCGACGGCGAAATGTTCTTTGGCGGCCCCGACGGGCTTAACACTTTTTACCCGGATAGCCTGAAAGACAACCCATTTATTCCGCCTGTTCATATAACCAATTTCCTGATTTTCAACAAATCGGTACCCATAAGCAAGGAAAGCGGTTCTCCTTTGAAACAATCCATTAGCGAAGCCAAAAAAATTGTACTTAGCTATGAGCAATCGGTAATTACTTTTGAGTTCTCTGCCTTAAACTATATCTTACCTGAGCAAAACCAGTATGCTTATAAACTGGAGGGATTCGACAATAACTGGAATTACATCGGAAACAGACGACTGGCCACTTATACCAATCTTGACGCCGGCACTTATACTTTCAGAGTAAAAGCCTCTAATAACGACGGCATCTGGAATGAAGAAGGCACTTCTATCATTATCAGGGTCCTCCCCCCCTTCTGGGAAACCTGGTGGTTCAGGGGATTACTTGCCCTGATTATTGCGGGTGTGGCATACATAAGTTATAAATACAGGGTTAACCACATTCAGAAACAGAATGCCTTTCTGGAAGAACAGGTGGAAATGAGAACTGCCGAACTGAAAAAATTAACAGAAAAAGAACTGAAAGCCAGACAGGAAGCTGAAAAAGCTAACCTTGCTAAAAGTACTTTTCTGGCCACTATGAGCCATGAAATAAGAACCCCTCTCAATGGCATTATTGGCATGGCATCTTTGCTGGATGAAACAGAGCTGAACGAAGAACAAAGAAACTATACCGATACAATTCAGATTTGTGGCGATGGCCTGTTAACGGTTATAAATGACATCCTTGATTTCTCGAAGATTGAGTCCGGCAATATGGAGCTTGAATGCAAAGACTTTGATTTAAGGCACAGCATTGAAGAAGTGCTTGACATATTTGCCGAGCGGGTTGCCAAATCTAATGTTGATTTACTGTACCAGATTGACCTGGATGTGCCCACACAATTAATTGGTGACAATCTGAGGCTAAGGCAGATACTGCTTAATATTATTGGCAACGCCATTAAGTTTACGCATCAGGGAGAAATATTTTTACGAGTGTATCTGATTCATAAACAGAACAATCAGGTTGAACTAGGCTTTCAGATCAAAGACACCGGCATTGGTATTCCTGCCGACAAAGTTGACCGACTATTTAAGGCCTTTTCGCAGGTTGACTCATCAACTACCAGAAAATATGGCGGTACCGGCCTTGGCCTGGCCATTAGCGAAAAACTGATAAACCTGATGGGTGGCACCATTCAAGTGCAAAGCGAAATAGACAAAGGCACCCAATTTACCTTTACTATTAAAGCCGAAATAAGCACAGTGAAGATATCAACCTTGCCCCTTAACCTGGATATACTGAAAGGTAAAAGGATTTTAATTGTAGACGATAACCAGACCAACCTAAACATTTTAAAGGCGCAGCTTGAGTATTGGCACATGCTTCCTACGCTTGCGTCTTCTGCCCATGAAGCCTTAAGCCTGATAAATGGCCATGATAATTTCGATATTGTTATTACTGATATGCAAATGCCAGATACAGATGGCATACAGCTTGCCCTTCAGATAAAACAGAAAGCGCCCAAAATACCAATCATGCTACTGAGCTCTATTTCAGACACATTCTATAAAGAGTATCCTGATTTATTTTGCTCGGTTATGATAAAACCCGCCAAAATTCATGTGCTTTGCCGGAATATATATAATCAGATTTTGTCTAAGGATTTTCCTGCCGGCAATGAAAAAACACAGGGTGCACCTTCACAAAAGTTGTCGGCAGATTTTGCCACAAAATATCCGATGAATATTCTGGTGACTGAAGACTACATCATGAACCAGAAACTTGCCTTAAAAATTCTGAGTAAACTGGGCTATGAAGCTGACCTTGCAGAAAATGGCATTGAAGCGCTCGAAGCCATAGCCAACAAACACTTTGACCTTATTCTGATGGATGTCCAAATGCCGGGTATGGATGGATTAACCGCCACCAGACGCATAAGAGAGCAATCCGTTCATCAACCCGTTATAATTGCCATGACAGCCAACGCCCTTCAGGAAAGCCGCGATGAATGCATCAAAGCCGGCATGGACGACTACATAAGTAAACCTATTAATCTTGAATTTTTGGTATCGGTGCTTGAAAAGTGGGGGAAACTGATTTTAACTAAACAGTAACATGAATAACTCTGATAAGCTTGAACATCCTACTGCGATTTGCTTTTGACGTACCAGTTATCGTAATGGTGATTATTCTAGGAAGCCTCAGTCGTGAAGAGTCGGGGATTCAAAGCATTTGAGTGCCCGCTGATTTAAAAGTAAACATCTGCATACCTGTTGAACAAGTATTAATGCCCTCCTTGGTTATATTCTGATATTCCATGATACATCAACTTGGGCTATTTGCCTTCTTTTTATCCGTACATATAAGCAACTTCAGTTTTTTTGCCCGTACAGATAAACAAGCTGAAGCGTTATTTGATAAGTACCTGTGAGGTCTTATATAAATGAATGAATGAAGATGCAGATTGGTATTCTAAAATAGCGCTTCAAACAAAATAATGTATTTACGCATTCGCCCAATCTGATTGAGAACGTATTAACTAAAAGACATAAAAAAAGGCGGATGAACCGCCCTTGTATCAGTGATGTCCTTCGTCGGCATGAGAGCGGTTATAACCATTAGCAAACGTAATGCCCACAACCAACAGCCCAAGTATAAAGACAAACAAATCGCCAAAAACCCAAAGAATAGTCATAATTAGTATAAAAAGCACTAACATAAACCAGCTTGGAAGCGGTTGAGGAGCAGATGATTTTGCCATAATTTATCTTGATACGTTAATTTCCGGCTGCAATTTATGACATAAGAATCATAATTGAAAATATTACTTTATTTTCTCATAAAAAAACAGATTGCCGTCGGCCAGCCTGGCTCCTACCGGAGCGCTCTGGTACAAAACCAGGTATCTGGGTGTTTCGGTAAACCACAGGTAAGAATACGTTTTAGTGTTTTCAAAAACTATCATATCGCGTTTGATACTTGCGTTTTCGTCAACACGCATACTCACGGTTGACCTCTCTACCACTTTGCCATCTTTAGTACGGGTAAAAAACTGTTTTGATGCGTTAAATTCAAGAACTTCTTCATATTCCGGCACTTTTTCAGATGGGCTGCCCGGCGCCGGAAAACCTACTCCAATCTTTACCAGTTTCCATCTACCGTCTATTTCATTCAGTTGTGGGTCAGGTATGGTAGTCTCGCATGATGTGACAAACAAAATGCTGAGAATGTGTATTAACAAGGTTTTCATAGTTATACAGTTTTTCGTTTCGATACCCTTTAACTAAAAAAGGTTGGAATCTAAAAATCAAATTCCATAATATCGGGGTCATTCAATAAGCTTTTAATTATCTGCTCATGGTTTTTCTCTGACCCCCTGACCGTCCAGGTACCGCTGATACGGTCATTAGTTTTGGTCTGCATGTTTCTTTCTGCCTCCAGATTAAACCTTTCAAATAAATGTTCGTAATGCCTGAGCGTTCCGTTGGTGTACTTGCAAACAATTCTGTACGTACGTATCAGGTTCCTTCGTTTAATTCTCACCTGTAAAGGCACCAATACATATAAAGTAAAAATAACAAGCAACATGGCAAAAAAGCCTGTTTCGTACAGGTCTTTGCCTACGCCTACGCACAGGCCCAATGCTGCCGTAACCCAGGCCGTAGCAGCAGTAGTAATGCCCGTAATGCGCCCGCTTGAGTTATCTCTGAATATAATTCCGCCACCTACAAACCCAATTCCGGTTACAATATTGGCAGCAATGCGGGATGGGTCTGAACCCAATTTGATAGACACCAGGGTAAAAAGTGTAGAGCCAACGCAAATAAGAATCATGGTTCTTAACCCGGCCGATTTACTATGATATTCTCTTTCAAAACCAATAATCGCGCCCGTACCTGCCGAAATCAAAAGTTTAAGGATATCTTCGGTTACAAATTCTAAATCCATAAAAACAAGAGTAGTTTTTCAAAAAACAAATCACAATCATAATTAACACATAAAACTTCAACAAATACAGGCTCAAAAGTAATATTTTAGTGTTTGCCGCAAAACTTAACACATTTTTTTTGTTTTTTTTGATTGCTTTGGTTGTATTTGTAAATTAATTAAACAATCTCATAAAATTATTATGAAAACTGATCTTAAACAGAAGGTTTCTGAAATCTCAACTGCGCTTGCCAATATTATCAGCGGAGATTCTGCCAGCAAAAAAATCAAAAAAGCCATTGATAAGACTGCAAAAAAACTAGCGAAAAAAATTGCTAAAGTAAATAAAGAGGCAGAAAAAGAGAAAAAGAAAGAAGAGAAAAAGGCTGCTAAAAATGCCGTGGTAAAAGTAAAAAAAGAGAAGAAAAAAGACAAAAAGCCAGTAGCTGCAACCGCAAAAGCGAATGCCCCTAAAGCCTCAGTTGCGCCGGCTCCGGTTGTTCCGAAAGTAGCCGTGCCCGAAGCAGCAGCAGCCAAACCAAAAGCCGTAGCTCCTGCTAAACCTAAAGAAGAATCTAAATAATTTAAATATAGATTATTTACGCTGTGACATGACATGCGCCAAGCCCGGGTGCAGATCTATACTGATTTGCACCTTTTGCTTTCTTTTACTTTTCATGAACACCACATTGGCTCAGCAGACCAATGAATTGATTATTAGTGAAATAATGGCAGACCCTACCCCTGCTAAGGGTCTGCCTGAAAAAGAGTATCTTGAACTTTATAACCGCACAGGCAAAGCGCTTAACCTCAACCAGTTTGTATTAGGCTATAACAACGGCACAGTCAGTTTCCCTGATTTTATCATCCAACCCAAAGAATATGTAATTGTTACGCACCGAAACAATGTCTCGGAATTTCAGGCTATCGGAAGAACCGTAGGCCTGAGTAGCTTTTCATTACTGAATACAGGTACCACCTTAACACTAAAAACCAACAGTAACACAACAGTTTTTTCTGTTACTTATACCAGCAAATGGTATTCTACAGGTAAAACACAAGGATTCTCACTAGAGATGATTGATACAGAATTTGCCTGCGTAGAAACAGGAAACTGGGTTTCAAGCGAAGCCGTTTTGCAAGGAACACCGGGCAAAGAAAATTCAGTTAAAACTTCCCGCCCCGATTTAACGCCCCCTGTTTTGCAGCGCTATGAATATCTCAACAACCAGCAGATAAAGCTCGTTTTCAATGAAAAACTGGATAGCCTTTCTGCGGTTAGTCAGTTAGCCTACACGGTAGATAAATCTGTTCAAATAAAAAGTATTGCCACTGAAAGCCCGGCAAATACTTCAGTAACACTAACTTTTCAGTCTGCTTTGCAAACTAAAACAAGTTATACGCTTACTGCCAGAAATATTGCAGACTGTTCTGGTAATGTACTGAAACAGGCATCTTTGCAGGTAGGCATTGTAAGTGAGGCTGACTCTGGCGATGTGGTGGTGAATGAAATACTGTTTAACCCCGGTAGTGGAGGCGAAGACTTTGTTGAAATCTATAACAGGAGCAACAAATTTATTAGTCTGAAAGACTGGGCTTTGGCCAATGCAGACGCTACAGGCACGGTGGCCAATATAAAACCTATCACTTTAACTAATTATGTTTTGATGCCGGGTCAGTTTTTGGTTTTAACCCGCAATGCAAGTGTAATTAGTAGCCAATATTACAAAACAGTAGCAAGCCATATACTGGAGATGGAAAGCCTGCCCGCATTTGCTAATGAAAAAGGCACGGTTATTTTGCTGAATCAATTCAGAAAATTACTCGACCGGTTCGATTACTCAGAAACAATGCATCATGGGCTGATCGACAATAAAGCGGGCGTATCGCTAGAGAAGTCAGATTATAACCTACCGTCCTCGTTGCCATCTAACTGGCATTCGGCAGCGGCCTCTGATGGCTACGCCACGCCCGGTTATGCCAATTCTCAATATAAAAGCGCTGCTGAAAGCAATACATTTATGATTGAACCTGAGATTTTCACCCCTGACGGAGACGGCTCTGATGATGTGGCTCAGTTAAAATTTCAGCTTACTCAAACCGGGTTTGTAGCCAACTTATATGTATTTGATGCAAACGGACGAATGCTGAAACAACTGGCACAAAACCAGATTCTGGGGGTAAATGACCAGATTGTCTGGGACGGAAAAAGTTACAATAATGAGATTGCCCCCGTAGGATATTATATTATTCTGGCCGAACTTTTTAACACGAATGGCGATAAACTGGAATTTAAAGCAAAAGTGGTATTGGGAGCCAAATATTGAGTTGGCGAGTGCAATAATACCACCATTCTTAGTTTATGCTGTGGGAGTCTGATAAAACTGTCACGGTTTTTTTTGCTTTCTGTTAGACATCTTATTCTCTCGGTAAAGTTTCTGCTCTTCTCTTTCCAGATGCAATCCATAGGCAGACACACACCCCATGGCTATAAATTGTGTAACTATAAATAATACAACTATCATGGCTTTAAATGTTTATGTATTAAAATAAAAACATTTGCCAAAGCGGGTTTTAACAGATTTAAAGCAGTTTTGTGGAGTGTATTCTACAAAAAACACACCATTCCACATCTGAGTCTTTATCAATTCAGCATTTTTCTCTTAAATTGCAGGTATGGCCTTATCTGTTGACAATTTGATTTACCCTTTATGAAAAACTTCTGTTTCGTTACGCTATTCCTTGCTTTTGCTATGCAGTCTGCTGCACAATCTGAGCAATTGAAAAACGCTATTCTGGCAAGACTAAACCCGGTTGAGGGAGAATTTGCTTTGGCATTTAAAGACCTGCAAACCGGGCAAACAGTGTTCATAAACGAGAAAGAGAGTTTTCATGCAGCAAGTACCATGAAAACCCCGGTTATGATTGAAGTATTTAAGCAGGCCAAAGCCGGAAAATTTAAGTTGACAGACTCTATTCTGGTTAAAAATGAATTTAACAGTATTGTAGATGGCAGCCCGTTTAAACTGGATTTAAGTGACGACAGCGCCGATGAAATGTACAAGAAAACAGGGCAGCAAATGACTATCTACGACCTCACCTACCAGATGATTATTGTAAGCAGTAACCTGGCTACCAATATTCTCATTGATTTGGTGGGGGCTAAAAATGCCAATGCGACCATGCGTACGCTTGGGGCTAATGATATACAGGTGCTACGCGGGGTAGAAGACAGCAAAGCCTTTCAATCAGGAATGAACAATACCGTAACTGCTTATGACCTGATGCTTATTTTTGAGAAACTGGCACAGGGAGAGGTAGTAAGCAGGAAAGACTCTGAGGCCATGATAAAAATACTACTCGACCAGAAATTCAACGAGATTATACCTGCCAGATTACCCGCCACTGTAAAAGTAGCCCACAAAACTGGTTCTATTACAGGGGTACAAAATGACTCCGGAATTATATATTTGCCAGACGGACGTAAATACGTACTGGTTATACTATCAAGAAAACTAACGGATGCTAAAAAAGGTGTTGAAGCGCTGGCCGATGTATCTGGAATGATATATGACAGTCTTCAACACTAGATTCAGCTTTCTTTAGCCAGAAACTCCCTGATGCGGTGGGTTTTGTCTTTGCCAATCAGTTTTATCAGCTCTTCGTCTGGGGCGCTCTTGATGTTTGATATGGTCTTGAACTGTTTCAGCACCTTGGTGGCCGTAAGTTTACCAATACCCGGAGCACTTTCTAAACTACTAATCAGGAAGCTCTGACTACGTCGGTCGCGGTGATGGGTAATACCAAAACGGTGAGCTTCGTCACGACAGCGCTGAATGAGTTTCAGCGACTCAGACTTCTTGTCAATATAAAGCGGAAGCGTATCTTCCGGAAAATAAATTTCTTCCAGTCGCTTGGCAATCCCGATAATCGGAATCTCGCCATACAGGCTCAATTCTTTCAGGGCTTCGCAGGCAGCAGACAATTGTCCTTTTCCTCCGTCAATAATAATCAAATCAGGCAAATCCGTTTTTTCTTCCAATAACCTTGTATACCGCCGTGTTACCACCTCTTTCATAGTGGCAAAGTCATTCGGGCCTTCTACTGTTTTGGGTATATAATGCCTGTATTCTTTGGGGGCGGGTTGTCCGTTTATAAAACAAACCATTGCCGAAACCGGATTGGTACCCTGTATATTTGAGTTGTCGAAACACTCTATATGGCGCGGCAGGTTCTTTAACTGTAAATCCTGTTTCAGTTTTACCAGCACTCGGTCTCGCTTATTGGTAGCGCCACTGGCTGCAATGGCGTCTCTTTCAGCTTTCTCTTTTCTGAAATACACCACGTTTTTTAACGACATATCCAGCAGCTTGCGTTTATCACCAATCTGAGGTACCGCAATATCTGCCTTCATATCAATACTTACCGGTATGTTGGTAATAATCTCTTTTGTGGTGCTTTCATATTGCTGGCGCAGCTCAACAATAAACATAACCAGTATTTCTTCATCAGTCTCTTCCAGTTTTTTCTTTACATCAAGTGTCTGGGTAAGAATAATGGTACCATTTACCACTTTCAGATAATTAATGTAGGCAGTGGTTTCGTCAGACGTAATACTGAACACATCTACGTCTTTAATAGACGGATTAACAACGGTTGCCTTGCTTTGGTAACTCTGAAGAAAATCGAGTTTCAGTTTTAGCTGGTGCGCTTCTTCAAATGCCAGCTTACGCGCGGCCTCCTGCATGCGCTGTTCAAAGTACTGCCTGGCAGGCGCCAGATTCCCCTTCAATATATGATGCACCTGTTCAATCTCTTTCAGGTAGTCAGCCTCGGTTTGCAGGTTTTCACAAGGGCCTTTACAATTACCAATATGATACTCAAGGCACACTTTAAACTTTTTGGCATCTATGTTGTCTTGCGAAAGGTTAAGGTTACAGGTTCTGATGGTATATAGCTGGCTGAACATCTCAAGCAGGGCGTGCATCGCTTTTGAGTTCACAAACGGGCCATAGAGTTTCCCGCGCGACCTGTCTTCCATGCGACGTGTCGTAATTACCCTTGGGAAGCGCTCATTGGTAACACAAACGTAAGGATACATCTTGTCGTCTCTCAACAAAATATTGTATCTCGGCTGATATTGCTTTATGAGTGTATTTTCAAGCAGGAGTGCGTCAAACTCTGTAGGCACAATAGTAAATTCCAGCTTTCTTATGCTTACTACCAATCTGCGGGTTTTGCGGTCGTGCCTGTTAAAATTTGCAAAATAACTGGTTACTCTGTTTTTAAGATTTTTGGCCTTACCTACGTAAATAACCTCGCCGTTGTCGTTAAAATAACGATACACCCCCGGTTCTTCGGGTACCTTAACCAACTCTGATTTATAATCAAAACTAATCTCCGACATAAAAAAATTGTTCTCTCTGATAACCAATAACACTACCCAATCTTAATCTGTTCAACACTTACCCAATCAGGCTTTATAAAAGTTTCTAATTTATAACATTTATTCCGGATTAAGACAGCATACTGAGCAGAACCCCGGCTTTTGTGCATTTAAGGCCCCGCCTGAATCAATTTTTTAAATTGAAACAAAAAAATTGCCACATAATTTGGAAACAATCATATTTCAAATTTACTTTGCAATACAAAGTTCTTTTTTATCCTTATGACATCTAAAAAAATTACAATAGCGTTTAATATCAGTCGACCGACTTTAAGCCTGATACTACTGACATTGCTCAGTTCTGTATTATTACTGGCTGGTGTAATAAAGACGCATCATCTGAGGGGCATCTACTTACTCTGGAATCTGTTTTTAGCCTGGGTTCCATTATTATTTATTCTGGTTGCCCGCAGGTATCAGTCTTTGCCACATGCCTCATTTCGTTTCAGCCAGACTATAGTTTACAGCTGCCTGGGTTTCTGGCTGTTGTTTTTTCCAAATTCGCCTTATATAATTACGGATCTGATTCACCTGACAGAGTCGCAGCTGCACCTTTTGTGGTTTGATTCCGTTAGTTTTTTCATTGTTGCGCTGGCAGGTTTAGCAACCGGACTTTACTCTCTGCTGGTGGCGCACGAAATTATTGAAAAGCTAACAGGCAGAATATGGGCCTGGGCGATAGTTTTCTCGAGTGTGGTGCTGTCTGGTTTTGGCTTATACCTAGGCCGGTATATCCGTTTCAATAGCTGGGATTTGTTCACCAACCCTGCATTTTTGTTCAGAAAATCAATCCATGAGCTTCAAAATCCGCTGGCTATACAAACCACAATGGTTTTCTCGCTGGTGGTTATGGTGCTATATGTTTCATTAAATCTGTTGATGCCTGCCTCTTATGAACGTTCCAAAAATGTTGCATAGCTTTAAATATGCTTTTAAGGGTGTAAAAGTGCTGCTTCAGGAAAACAACGCCCGGTTTCATCTGCTGGCAACGGTTGCGGTTGTTTTAGGTGGCATACTCTTAAAACTTAGTTTTGCCGAATGGTCAGCTACCATTATAGCAATCGGATTGGTATGGATGGCCGAAGCCTTTAATACCGCGTTAGAAAAACTATGCGATTTTGTTTCGGAAGGTTACCATCCTTTAATCGGTAAAATAAAGGATTTATCGGCAGCCGCAGTTTTAATCATTTCAGTTTGCGCTGCAATTATCGGAATTATTATATTTTTGCCTAAAATTTTAGCTAATCTATGAACGAGCACCTAGAACAACTGAAGGAAATACGCTCTCTGATGGAACGTTCGTCCAAGTTTCTTTCCTTAAGCGGGTTTTCCGGTATTTCAGCCGGTATCTGTGCTTTAATAGGTGCCTGGTATGCACACCAGAAAATTCATGTTGATGGTTTGTATCAGTTGTTTGACCCGGCCGTCAGGCATGAGATTGTTCCGGCACTGCTGCTTGACGCAGCCCTTGTGTTGGTGTCTGCACTGGTAACAGGAGTGTTTTTTACTGTAAGAAAAGCCCGTAAAAAAGGGTTGGATGTCTGGACATCTACCTCTAAACGCTTGCTGACAAGCATGCTTATTCCGTTATTTGCCGGAGGTATCTTCGGCTTGGGGTTGCTGTATCACGGATTTTTCTGGCTTTGTTTTCCAACTACACTTGTTTTTTATGGCATTGCTCTGGTAAATGCCAGTAAATACACCGTTCATGATACTTTTTATCTGGGCATAAGTGAGATTGTGCTGGGTATTGTGGCTTTGTTTTTAGCAAAATGGAATTTGCTCTTCTGGGCAATTGGGTTTGGTGGGTTGCACATTATTTATGGATTAGTGGTGTATTTCAGATATGATAGAAAATAGTTTTGGCGCCAGGTAGCTAAAAGCGCCTGACGCTGGTGAATAATATGAATTTACTTCAGAATTTTAATAAAGCATTTGAAAGCAAGGCCAGGCTGGGCATCATGTCGGTGCTGATGGTGAATGACGACGTCTCTTTTAATGCCATGAAAGAGATATTGTCTTTGACTGACGGTAACCTTGCCACACACCTACGCGCACTGGAAGAAGCTAATTACATTTCGTTCAGAAAAGAATTTGTAGGCCGCAAACCCAATACGGTTTATTCGGCAACTGAGCCAGGCAAAAAGGCTTTTAACGAACACCTGAACGAGTTGGAGAAATTTATTAAAGGAACATGATTTTTTTTGCCATTTTACTTTGCAAAACAAAGAACTTTTTAACTATATATTTATGAATCAGCTAAGTTTTCGTTTACTATCAGTAGTAATACTTACCATCGTTTTTAATTATTTTTTCTGGCTTGAGAAATTCGGCATCAATCTCTTGCTTTTCAATACCTCACTCATTGCCTTGCTGGCCCTGTATAACAAAATAAAATTTGACACCATACCCTTGCGTGTTGCTTTGGGTACGGTATTGCTGACAGGTGCTATGGTAATTGTTTATAATTCAGTTCTCAGTATATTGGCGCATTTGTTATGTTTCTTGGTTCTGACAGGTTTTATACACCGGCGTGAACTTACAAGTGTTGGTGGCGCCTTATGGCAGTATGGACTAAACCTGATTATGACTACCTTTGAACCCCTGCTCCTGCTTGCAGAAACCAAAAACAAGCTAAACAATAAAAATCAGCTTCTGGGCAAATCGGTCAACATTGCACAATTGTTGCTGATTCCAATTATTGCTTTTGCGGTTTTCTTGCTTATTTTTAAATCAGCCAATCCAATTTTCAGTGACATAGTTACAACGCCCTTTGCCTGGCTTTTTGAGGCCATGGAAAGGTTTTTTACTGATTTTTCGATAGGTCATTTCGTCTTTCTGCTATTCGGTGCCGGCTTTATTTTCAGTGTATTGTTTAACTGGGGACGGGTAAAGAATTTATACCCAATCAAACAAAGACCTGGAACAATTCCTACCCCGGAAAAACCCAATGAAAAGTCGGCAATTAATGAATACAGCACTGCACTATTACTAATTGTATCGGTTAATATTTTACTGCTTATCATTAACATTATTGACATAAAATTCTTGTGGTTTAATCTGGGAGCAGACTTAAAATCAGCGCATGAGTTGTCTAAACTCGTACATGAGGGAACCTACCTGCTTATTCTAAGCATTGTACTTTCAATATTTATTCTAATCTATTACTTCCGTAATGAGCTCAATTTCCTGCCCGGCAACCGGTGGCTTGTTGTGGCTGCCTACGTATGGATTATTCAGAACGGTTTCCTGATTATCTCGGTTTTACTACGCAATTATGAGTATATTACCAATTATGGGCTCGCTCACGGTCGCATAGTCGTAATTTTCTTACTGCTAATTACTACTATAGGTTTAATTTTACTTTGGCTCAAAATCAAGCATAAATTCACAATCCTGCATTCTTTCAAACAGGCGTGTTGGGGTTTACATTTATCACTGGTAAGTTTTACACTTTTTGATTGGGACAGCATGATTGTGCAGTATAATCTATCTACCCAAAAAGCAGCAGACATTGATTACTATTATTTGAATACGCTCTCAGACCGAACACTTCCTTTGTTGTATGAAAACAGATCGAAGATAGAAGAAAGCAGCAGGATACATAATCATTTTAATAAGCTATATGATACCGACAGGCTTAATATACGAATCAGTTATTATCTCAAAAAACAAAAGGGATACAACTGGGTATCCTGGGATTTATCAAACAGCAAAGCGGTTAACTATTTTAAAGACAAAAAAATTGAAATACCTAATAAACAACCTGGGTCTAATACCCCTGAAAGTGCTTATTAAAACGGCACAAAAAATGAAAGCCTGCGGTTAAGGCAGGCTTTCATAAAATATTGATTAATGGATATTATCTACGCGCCAACTTGGCTAATAATTTCAGAATCTCTAAATAAAGCCATATTATTGTTACCATCAGTCCGAAGGCTGAATACCACTCCATATATTTTGGCAATTGCATACGTGCTCCTTCTTCAATCAGGTGGAAATCGATAATCAGATTCATGGCAGCAATGGTTACAACCACGCCTGAGAAGATGATACCGATGGTACCGCCTTGATGAATATAAGGAATACTGATGCTGAACATACCTAAAATCCAGGTAAGCATATACAACAGAAAAACAGCGCCGGTAGCCGCGGCAACGCCAACCATAAAACCTCTGGTAGCTTTAATGATACCGGTTTTATATAATACCCACATAACAAATACAACTCCGAAAGTAAGACCTGCCGCAATAAAAGCAAATTGATGAAAAATGGCAGAAATTGCACCGATAGCTAAACCTTCTAACAAAGCATAAGTAGGTGCCAGCTGCGGCGCCCATTCTTTTTTAAATGCCAGCACAACGGCACACAGAAGGCCGCCTATGCATCCGGCGGGTATCAACATCGGGGCAATGCTCCAACCTTCTAGTAAACCCACCCAGGAAACGGCCGAAGAAGCCAAAAGAATAAATAACAAAATACCTACCTTGGTGAGTGTACTTTGTACTGTCATGACCTCGCCGCTGTTATAAGTAAGGTCAATCTTTGTAAATGTTTTTTCCGAAAATACCGGATTAGCCATAGTTAAAAATTGTTTAAGTGATTGTATGAAGATACAAATTAGCAAATTTCCGGTTCCTATACAAGTACCGGTAAATGAATTTATTTTAAATAAAATATTAGGTATTCAATGCCTGAAAAAAGAATATCTTCTCAGAAAACCGTTTAAATTTTGCGTTTCAGCTCGAAGTGCTGGCCCAGATATACCTTTCGTACCAGTTCATCACCTGCCAGTTCTTCGGCTGTACCCTGCCGTAGAATTTTACCTTCAAACAACAGATAGGCTCTGTCGGTAATTGAAAGGGTTTCGTTTACGTTATGGTCGGTTATCAGAATGCCGATATTACGGTGTTTGAGCTTGGCAACAATACCCTGAATCTCTTCTACGGCAATGGGGTCTACACCTGCAAAGGGTTCGTCTAACAATATAAACTTGGGGTCAACAGCTAATGCGCGGGCAATTTCTGTACGTCGGCGTTCGCCGCCCGAACAAACAATTCCTTTATTTTTTCTGACATGCGTAAGGCTGAACTCCTCCAGCAAGGTTTCGGTTTTCTCTTTTCGCTCTGCTTTTGTCATGCCGGGTTTTGCCAGTTCCAGCACCCCCAGGATATTCTCTTCAACCGTTAATTGCCTGAACACCGAGGGTTCTTGTGCCAGATACCCTACACCCAGTTTGGCACGCTTGTACATAGGCAGGGCAGTAATATCGAGGTCATCAAGCCAAACCTTACCACTATTGGGTTTTACCAGACCAGTGGCCATATAAAACGACGTGGTTTTTCCGGCACCGTTAGGACCAAGCAGCCCCACAATTTCACCTTGTGCTACCTGATAACTTACGTTATTGTTAACTAAGCGTTGCCCGTATTTTTTAATAAGGTTTTCAGTACGTAGAATCATCTCTTGCTATTCAGCCGTTTCTTTTGCAAAACTAACGTCTTTTCTTCATAAATCTTGTTAATATTTATTAAATCATTGTCAGGGCCTTATATTTGGCGTAACATCCAAACCCCTTTTTTTCATGCAAACAGCTTTACTTCAACTGAAGCAATTGGTATCAGGCATCCATCCTTTATCTGATGCTGACTGGAAGGAGTTTTCGACACACTGGAAGCCCTTCGCAGCTAAAAGAAAAGAGCTGTTAACTGCTATGGGCGAAAAAGAAAGGCATCTGTACTTTGTTATAGATGGCGTGCAGAGAGTGTATTATTTTGACGAGCAAAACAGGGAAGCAACACTGGTTTTCACTTATAGTCCGTCGTTTGGTGGTGTGCTTGATTCATTGCTATTGCAAACGCCCTCAAAATATTTTTATGAAACCCTGACACCCTCAGTTTTTCTTCGGGCCCCCGTAAGCGAGCTAAAGATACTGATGCAAAGCCGACCCGCCATTGAAACACTTATCAGACAGGGAACTACACACGCGTTGTCTGGTTTACTGACCAGACTGGTTGAATTGCAATGTTATTCAGCCGAAGAACGCTTTATGGAGTTGCTGAAACGCAGCCCGCATATTCTGCAACTGGTGCCACATAAGTATCTGGCCAATTATCTGGGTATGGATGCCACCAACTTCAGCAAGTTTATTAACCGGATAAAAATTTAGAAATATTGGTAAATACCAAGAATTAAGAAGTCTGGCCTGCTGAATTTTGCAGTAGAAAACAAAATAGCTTACATGGAGAAAGTTGATAAAATACAATTGCTGGAAAAATTGGAGAACGAGGTAGAAAACCACTTGCATGCAGCCATCAGCACTTTTCAGAACCTGAATGAAGATATCTTATTGAAGCCGCCTTATAATTCTGGGTGGAGCATTGCCCAATGTTTTGAACACCTGAACAGCTACGGCTTATACTACCTGCCACAAATTGAAAAAGGCATTAGAGAAAATCAGGAAAAACCGTTCAATGATACTTTTAAGAGCAGTTGGCTGGGCCGCTACTTTACCCGGATGATGTTACCATCAAACACCAAAAAATACAAAGCATTTAAAGGGCATATACCCGCTCCTGACCTGAATGCGCACGAAGTAATGGCCGAGTTCATTAATCAACAGGAAACATTGCTCCGGTATTTGAAAGAAGCCGGAAAGGTAGATTTGAATGCGATTCGAATACCTATTTCAATTGGTAAATTTATAAAATTAAAACTGGGCGATGTGTTTCAGTTTATCATTGCACACAATGAACGCCATATTCAACAGGCAGGCAGAGTATTAGATACACTAAAGAGTTATGAGAAGATAGCATAGTAAAAGGGGACGGCACAGGCCTGTCCCTCTTATGATTTTCTAATACTTAATGTCTTTCAGCATTAACTGCAAAGTAGTTTTATTATTGAAAGTGTTCTCTTCAATCTGGTAGGCAATTCTGAAATACTTCTGTTGTGTCAGCCTCCTGAAGTGTTCTTCTACCATACCAAAACCAACAGCCGTAAAGACAGCACCGGTATCTTCTTCCAGAAGCTCCAGTTTCAGGTGCTTTTCTTTCATGATACGGGGCGTGTACTTCAGCGTAAGGTTTTCTGTAACAAAAACAGGCTGCATGTTTTCCGGCCCGAAAGGCGCCATCTGGTTTATTATCCGATGAAACTTAGAGGTGATGTCTGCCAGCCGGATTTTTAAATCTACATTTATTACCGGGGTTTGCTGCTCTTCTGTTATATACCTGTTTACTACTTTGTCAAACTCCTGTTGAAACGGCTGAATATTTTGGATGCTCAGGGTCATACCCGCAGCGTGCTTATGCCCACCGAATTGCTCTAACAGATGCGAACACTCTTCTAAAGCTGAATACAGATCGAATCCGGCAACCGAACGTGCCGAACCGGCAGCCATTGCCTCTTTGGTTTTAGTAAAAATAATGGTTGGCCGGTAGTACTTTTCAATACAGCGGCTGGCAACAATTCCAATTACGCCTTTGTGCCAGTCTTCTCTGTACAGAACCGTACTCTTGGCAATACTACTCAGCCAGGCATCCTGCTCAATCATAGCCAGCGCTTCTTCGGTCATGCGGGTATCATGGCCCCGGCGTTCGGTATTATATTTTTGTATTTCTTCGGCAAAAGCAAGCGCTTCATCAAAATTATCAGACAACAACAGTCTTACGGCATCACGGGCATGCTTTATTCTGCCTGCTGCATTTATGCGGGGCCCCAATACAAACACAACATTTTCAATGCTCATGTTACTATTGAAACCTGCCACACTCTTCAACGCTTTTAGTCCAATTTGCGGATTTTCGTTCAGTTTCTTTAAACCATAATAGGCAAGAACCCTGTTTTCGCCGGTAATTGGTACTATATCAGACGCTATACTAACTACGCATAAATCAATATATTGATACAGTTTGGTTAATGGAATATTGTTTCGGACACAATAAGCCTGCAAAAGCTTAAAGCCCACTCCATTGCCGGTTAATTCTTTGTAAGGATACGCGCAATCTTTGCGTTTGGGGTCAAGCACAGCCACTGCATCAGGCAGGTTTTCATCCGGCTCGTGGTGGTCGCATACAATAAAATCTATTTTATACTGTTCCTTAGCAATTTTTACTTTGTCTTGCGCTTTTATGCCGCAGTCGAGGCAAATAATTAAAGAAGCGCCCTGTTGTGCGGCAAACTCAATACCCTGCAATGAAACCCCGTATCCTTCCAGATAACGGTCGGGGTTATAGTATTCAATGTTTAGGTAAAAAGTACTTAAAAAACCATAAACCAGCGCAACGGCCGTGGTGCCATCCACATCATAATCACCGTAAACGAGTATCTTCTCTTTCGTATTAATGGCTGCTTCCAGCCGTGCAACTGCCTTGTCCATATCAGCCATCAGGAATGGGTCATGCAGATGCGACAGTTGCGGACGGAAAAAATCTTTTGCCTGTTCAAAATTACTGATACCTCTCTGCACCATCATATTAGCCAGGGTATTATCAATATTCAATTGCCCGGCTAACGTTTTAACCACCTGTTGATCAGGGACAGATTTATATGCCCACCTCTTTTCGTACATTTATCGTTCTTTTATTCAGCTGATTACAACGCCGTAATTATAAGTTCCTAACTAATTCTTCTTGTTTTTGTGTAAGCCTGAATCGCTCTCCGTAAGTGTTGGCTAACCGGTTACATTCGTTTAAAAAAGTCTCTTTGCCTACAAATTCAGGAAAATTGAGCGTTCCACCTGCGTAAGGCGGGAATCCCCAGGCCAGAATAGAACCAATATTGCCATCCAGTTTTGTTGTCAGCACGCCTTCATCAAAACAACGGATTGACTCTACCACCTGACGGTAAAGCAAGCGCTTTTTCACTTCATCCATTTCAGGCTGCGAATCTGATACAGGGAAATATTCAGCCAAACCATCCCAAAGATATTTTTTACCATCGGCGGGATACTCATAAAATCCTTTTTTATTCTTTTTGCCCAACCGGCCCAAATCTTCCACCATCAATCTGATAGCCTGATACGTGTCATCGCTTTCAGTTAAAGCGCCATCCGCAATACTTTGCCTGGTAATTTTAAGAGCCAGATCAAGGGCTACTTCATCAGATACAGCCAAAGCCCCTACCGGCATTCCGGCATATTTGCCTGCGTTTTCAATCAGAACCGGGTCTACACCATCTTTTAGCAGATAAATACCCTCGCTGGTATAGGTACTGAAACAACGAGAGGTGTAAAATCCTCTTGAATCATTTACCACGATAGGTGTCTTTCTGATTTTCTTTACGTAGTCGACGGCTAATGCCACTGCATAATCTGAGGTTTGCTTACCACGAATCAACTCTACAAGCATCATTTTATCAACCGGAGAAAAAAAGTGTATACCAATGAAGTTTTCCGGTTTGGCAGATGCCTTTGCTAAGCCTGAGATAGGTATAGTTGAGGTGTTAGAGCCAAACACGCCACCTTCTGCCAGCATGGGTTCTGCTTCTTGTGTTACGGTGGCTTTCAACTCGCGGTTCTCAAAAACAGCCTCAATTATCAAATCGCAGCCTTTTAAATCTGCTGCTTTGTCGGTTGGCTGAATCAGGCTTAATAACAGGTCTCCTTTTTCTTTAGTGGTTTTACCTTTTTCTATCCCTTTTTGTACTAAAGACCGTGAATAATCCTTTCCTTTTTCGGCACCTTCTATACTTACATCTTTTAAAACTACCTCAATACCGGCCATTGCCGATACATAAGCTATGCCCGAACCCATAAAGCCGGCTCCTAATATACCAAGTTTCTTTACCTCAGTTTTAGGAACATCCTTCGGGCGGCTTGCGCCTTTATCGGCTTCGTTTTTGCCCAGAAACATTACGCCAATCAGGTTTTTTGCTTCTCTTGAGGTGGCAACTTTTACGAAATGCCGTACTTCTATGGCAATGGCTCTGTCAATATTTACCTGCAGGCCTTCATAAACACAAGAAAGTATCTCAATCGGTGCCGGATAATTCCCTTTGGTTTTATCCATAATCATGGCTGTGCCACCGGCAAAGGTACGCATTCCCGTTGGCGACTGCACATTACCACCCGGTACTTTATAGTTTTCGCGCGCTTTAATAGCACCCGTCTTTTTATCAAATTCGTCCCAGGGTTGTATGGCTTTCGGGTTCGCTAATATCCACTTCATGGCTTTTTCCATAAGCTCTTCTCTGGTGGCGGCCAAATCATTTACCATACCATAGCCAAAGGCTTCTTTGGGGCTTATGCGCTTGCCTTCAACCATCAACAGCAAGGCGGGTTCCATGCCAATCAGGCGTGGTAAACGTTGTGTTCCGCCACCGCCGGGCAATAAACCCAGCTGCACTTCCGGCAAGCCAATCTGTGCTTTGGGGTTGTCTAAAGCTATTCTGTAATGACAAGACAGACACACCTCGAAGCCTCCGCCCAGCGCTGTGCCGTTAATGGCCGCAACAACCGGCTTGCCGCAGGTTTCAAGTGTTCTGAAAATCTTATTAAAGTCGAGCGAAAATTTATAGGTTTCTGAAGGGTCTTTATCGTTATTTTTTAAAAGCATTTTCACATCTGCGCCTGCTATAAATTCATTTTTTTCTGAGGTAATAATTATACCCTTTACCTCGGAGTCGGCGTAAGCGTTTTTAAGATGTGATTCAAATTCAGGAATAGAAACATCATTCAGTACATTCATGGGCGACGTGGTCATGTTCCAGCTGAGAATCGCCACATTGTTTTCAATTCTATAATTAATTTCCATTGTCAGGTTGAATTATGTGCTTTAAAATTAAATCTGCTTTTACTATATCTTTTGAACGCCCAAACAGCCGGAAAACCCTTTCCTGCTCCTGAAGCGTTGGTATTCTAACTTTTAATTGGCCTATGCTTAGCTCAGAATATTGATTTACCCGCAACTTTTGCCATTGGTTATTATTACAAATTTCCAAATCGCCCATTACCTCTACCCAAACGCCGCCTAACTGATACCTCGCGAAACGAGAACGAAATTTGTCTGAGTCTTTAGGCGCATAATCTTCTATTTTACTGGCTTGCCAACGATTCTTCAGAAAGTCGGCATCTCTTGCGGATGTCAGTAAATCAAGGTCTTCTGTTACCTCTAAAGGTACCCCAGCCAGTACAAGAGCCGAACTGCCGATGATGTAAACGGGGTCTTGCAATGCAGACAAATCATCAGCCAGATACTCAATAGATTCCAGTATTTTATTGAATGGAGTCATTGTCAAATAAAGTATGCAAGCATACTGTTATGCAAATATAGAAATAATAGCGTAGCTAAGAAGCCTATCGATAAAATTTTATAAACAGGCCAGCCGCCTTTAAAATAAGACCAAGAAAGAAAGAAAAATACTGATTTATTACCGTGTAATCAGGCAAGCCATGTGATAATAAATGCCAGAATTGCGGGAAGTGCCTGTACAAAAAATATACGTTTGCTGGCCGAAACGGCTCCGTAAACACCCGCCACAATTACACAGCCAAGAAAGAAAAAAGCCACATTTTTACTCCATACTGCATCGGTAATAAACAACGACCAGACAAGGCCAGCCGAAAGAAAGCCATTATATAAGCCCTGATTGGCAGCTAACGTTACAGTTTTAGGAAATAAATCTTTAGGTAACGAGCCAAAAACCTTAGGCCCTTTGGTTGTCCAGGCAAACATTTCAAGATACAATATATAAACGTGCTCTAAAGCAACCGCAACAATCAGAATTTTAGAGAGTATTTCCATGGTTTTGTTTATTAAGGGTTTAAAAATTCAAGCCTTACTCCAATTTCGTTCACTTCCAGCCGTGCAGCTCTTCCACATGCCAGAGCCCGGTTTGCAGTGTCATGCCCGACGGGGAAACCATAACAAACAGGATAATTATATTCGGCCACGTGTTCAGCAATAATCTCATAGGCATGCTTACCAAAAGGTACATCGTTTTCTTTTAAATCATTAAAAGACCCCACAATCAGGCCTGCCAGCCTCTTCAGTTTTCCGGCTCTTTTCAGTTGCACCATCATGCGGTCTATGTTATAGAGGTATTCACCAACGTCTTCAATAAAAAGTATTTTATTGTCATAGTTGATGTCAGACGCAGACCCTATCAAATGCGCCAGCAGACACAGATTCCCTCCTGTTACAAGCCCTTCTGCCTCTCCTGCTCTGTTCATCTGATGCGCCGCTACTTCATACATGATCTCTTTACCAAAAAGAAATGGCTCTATAGACCTAAGAGAGGCGTTGTCTTTCATGAAAGTTTTAGGCATGGGCCCATGCAAACTCTGAAACCCAAGTGATTGAATATGGCTATGAACCGCAGTAATGTCAGAAAAACCGACAATCCATTTTGGATTCTGTTTGAAAAGACTGAAATCTATCTTATCAATAATTCTGGAACTGCCGTAGCCTCCTCGTGCCGAGAAAATGGCCTTGATTGATGAATCGTTAAGCGCCTGCTGAAAATCTGCTGCACGGATATTGTCATTGCCGGCAAAATCAAAATATGCCGCTCCTACCGAATCACCGGTTACAATATCCACTTGCCAGTTTTCACTCATAAATTCAATGGCCTGTTGGATATCCGCCGGGTCAATCTTACTAGCCAGAGCCACTATGGCCACTTTATCACCTTTACCTAAAACCGGGGGAGCAATTAAAGATTTCAAATATGAATGTCAATTTTAAGATATGCTAATAATTCAGTTCGGCCGGCTCATAATCACCGATTTTCTTAAGATCCAGTATATAGGCATCTTCTTCAACTGATTCAATCATCGATGCAAACCTGGCACCCCACACCATTTCATTAGCCGTGTATGAATGTCTGTAGTAAATCGGGTCTGCAAAGGTATCATCAATACCCTGAATTGCTATCATAAATTCGGCATCACCTGCCAATAAAGATTCAGGTGTTTCATTATACAGCGGGCTGTCTTCAGTAAGCGGGTGGACAATCGTCCAGTTAGTCGGGAAAAAGTTTACTTTTGATCTTTCAAGCGTTAAACCAGAATACTTCCGGTTCGCCCTACCTTCTTTTTGCTCAATTTTTGAAAACACCACGCTTATTTCCATATTAATTAACTGGTTGCTTCTTTCATTTACAATTCTGAACATCATTGCGTTGGTATTCAGGTACGGAGAAACAAGCAGGTTTTTACTGAACAATATCCGCGGATTAGGTTTTGAAAACCGCCCGTACAACAGACCCGTTACAATTGCAAAAAGCATAAGCCCCATCATAGACTCTATGCTTGCCACCCAGCTGGCAATGAATCCATCGGGCGAAATGCGACCATAACCTACAGTAGTTAATGACTGAGCGCTAAAAAAGAATGCATCCCAGAACTGCGAGTGCGTGCTGGTCATGTTAACACCAATAAGGTGTTCTACCCCTATTAAATAATACGCTACCGCAAATAAAAAATTAAGTAAGATATATACCAGAAACACAATGAGGAAAAAGGTTTTCCATTGCATTGTAATGAAACGATTGTAGATATTGAGCCAGGCTTCAAAAGACTGTCCTTTTCGCTTCACGTTAAATTGGCCATCACCCTTTAGAAGCCTTTTGCGGCGGTCAGTAAATTTGGTACCAAAGCCAAGGTCCTGGCGGTTGCGCTCATTTTCGACAAGTATATTCTTTTTGCTCATAGCCTGCCTGCAGCGTGTTTTAGAGTAGTAATGTTTGCATCATAACATTAGCCAACTAAAAAAAAGTTTAAGGTATCCTATAAAAATATAACGTCATCAATAACCGACTCACCCACATCTTTATTAATGAGGTCTATGAGCTTGGTTTTTGCCATAAAAAGTTCTTGCCGGAGGGGGGAAGATTCAAGGCGAAGATACAGCACTCTGTTTTTAACGTATATTTCTTTGGTTCTGGAAGCTATAATTTTACCCATCATGCGTTCCCAGAAAGCCACCAGATAAGTTTCATTGAATTTTGATTTCAGATTGAAGGTTTTAAGAAACCCTTCGATGGCATCTTTCAGAGGCGTAGATTGCGAGCGTCGAGCGGTTTCTGATGGCATTTTTCAATGAATTTTAAGACTCAAAACGAATAATTTACCGGATGCTCGTAAAAACTACAAACATCTGCTTAGTAAGTTGAAAAAAAATAACGGATTTTACAAGTGAGACAGCATAACTATTTTAGCAACTCGGCCACTTCAAAACTGACGGCAGCTTTTTCAGCACTGGCTTTTAGCATCGGATTCCGGGGAAGAGGAACTCTGATTTTATCATCATAATTAATGGCCAGATTTCTGGCAGGCACTTTCAGATAAAAAGTGTCTTTTAAATCATTAACAGCCGAAGCCGGGCCTTCAATAACAATCTCGGCTGGTGTTACATTTATCAGACTTGCTATTACGAAATTCTTCTCCAGGTCAACGGCAATACTGTCTACTTTCAATACTATGGTTTTTCTTATTTTCTTTTCGAAATTAAAAACCAGCGTATCTGTATTAACAAAATTTACCTTGGTATTGCGGAGTTTTTGGGTAAGTTTTTCTGTAAGCACTGCCGTGTCTAAATGGTTTTGAAGCTCGGGGTTTAAGATTTCATATTCTAACGGAGATACATTAAAAAAGAAATTGTCTTTCAGCAGGTTCCATCCGGTACTTGACACACTCACTTTAATGGTTTTGGGCAATGGGCTTACAGGAATATAGAGCGAATCGTTATACCTGATATCGATTGGGTAGTTAATTCTGGTTGTATAACCCGACTTGTTGAGGGCATTAAGCAGCCAATATACAGAGGCAGCAATAAAACACAAGACTAGTGTCTTAAAATTCATATAATTTAAGATTCCGGCTAAGTAGTTTTTAACCCCAAACCGGAACGGCATTCCGGTTTGGGGTTATATAACCTTTCTTATTTTTTTCTTGCAACTGACGATTTCTCAAAAGTAAGTCTGGCGCCACCACCGGCTGCAATAGTAACGGTTGTTTCATCTTTGGCAACAATTTTGCCGTGCAAACCACCAAAAGTTACAATTTCATCTCCTTCTTTCAATTCTTCAACCATTTTTTTCTGGTCGCTGGCTTTTTTCTGTTGCGGGCGTATCATGAAAAAATAAAATACCGCAACCATACCAACCATCATTATTATAGAAAACATTCCGTTTCCGCCTTGTGCTTGTAAGAGTACCATTTTATATTATTTATTATATTTTCTGTTGAATAAAATTTAAATTATTTAGCCTCTTTCGCCAGCACCTCTGCTGTAAATGAAATAGTTGATTGAGACGGATTAGCGTTAGAGTAAACCGTAACAAACTTTTTATTTACACCCACTTTACCGGTACTGTTAAAACTTACAACGATGGTATCTTTCTGGCCCACACCTATGGCAGTTTCTGGTTTTTTTGCCACAGTACAACCACATTGCACACCCACATTGAAAATCTGCAAAGGGCTTTTACCAACGTTGGTAAATACAAATTTATGCTCTACTATATCGCCTTCTTTTAATTTGCCGAAATCAAAATTCTCTTCTTCAAATGCAATTTTTGGCGCGTTAGCCAAGGCAGCAGCGGTATCAGCCGCAGCAGAGCCTGCTGACTCTTTGGAGCCAACCAGATTGCATGAAAAATTAAGACCTGCCAGAATGACTACCGCGCAAACTGATACAAATATTTGCTTCATTTTCTGAAATTTTAAGATTTTCGAATCAATTAATTCTTTGCCTTTATCTGGTTCATCAAAGATTCAACGTCTTCCAATAGTTTCTCTGCTTTCTGGCGTGCCTCACTAACTACTTTTTGCCCTTCAGCCTTGGCGGTGCTGTCGCCACCTACAACTTCCATGGCTACTTCATCCCCTCTTTCAATCAAATCATTGATAAATTTCTGTAATTGCTCACGGTATTTCGACAATCGATACGCCAGTTTATCGCGGGTTATTTCTCCTTTGTCTGGCGCATATAAAATACCTAAAGCAGCTCCGGTTGCTACACCAACTAAAAATGAGATAAAAGTTCTTGATGAATTGCTCATAATATCCTTTTCCCTGAGGGTTTATTTAATGATGGATAATAATTTGATTTAGTTTTCCGCCCCAAAGGTAATCTTTTCGTAGCGGATTATTCAACTTATTTATTGTCTAACATACCTCTTCCGCTCTTCCGTATTCTGCCGTCTTCTTTCAGTTCTTTTGAAAGGCCGTCTAAAATACCGTTTACAAACTGGCCGCTCTTTGGAGTACTGTAATCTTTGGCAATTTCAATGATTTCGTTTATGGTAACTTTAATTGGAA
This sequence comes from Emticicia sp. 21SJ11W-3, assembly GCF_024138715.1. Classification (GTDB taxonomy): domain Bacteria; phylum Bacteroidota; class Bacteroidia; order Cytophagales; family Spirosomataceae; genus Emticicia; species Emticicia fluvialis. Next base: position 1,385,132 of record NZ_CP092074.1, on the reverse strand, counting down.
TGCTCGGGTAATTAAGCATTTCAACAAGCGCCATTTTCAATAAAATCTGGTCGGTTTCCGAAATTCGCTCAATTTCCCAGTTTTTAAGTTTCGGAATCAGAACATCTTCCAGAGCTTTGGCTTCCAGAATGCTCTTGCGGTACAAAGTTTGTAAAAAATCTTTTCTTTCTTCCCATTCCTGGTCTAAAACTACAATTTTAAGCCGGCCGTCTTCTACAAAAGACTGGAAAGTATGCGTTACCGCGGCTCTAAGGGTTTCAACGTCATCAATCCAGTATAAATCCTGTTTTTCAAAATACTCCCAGGTAAGTTCATTTTTCAGAATTACATTTTTGAGCATGTATTTCAGAAACGAGAAATCTTCTTCAAGCGTATGATTTCTCTTTGAACAATATTCAATATAGTGAGCATTTTTGCGAAGAACCTCGCGATACAACTTGGCAGGAAGCACCTGTTCGCTACCCCAGCTTACATTGCGTCTGATTGCCTGTGTTTCAAGTAATTTTTCCTGACGGAGTTTTTTAATAATCTGGTTGTCAGACAATTTAGATGGGGTAACTTCTCTTTCGTCTGCCTCTGCACGATTGGCCAGTTCAATAAAAAACAATAAAAGAAGCAGATATAAGTCGTACACTTTCTCGGCTTCCATAATCATCCGGCCGGCATAGTGTTCTACATCTTTTTTATTTTTTAACAGAAAAAAATCTTTTGCTTTTTCAACCGACATCACCACCTCTCGTGGGGCTGTGAAATCTTCTTCTTTCTGGCGTGAAAATTCTTCCTGAAGTAGTTGCTGACCTAGTTTTTTGTAACCTTCTAATTTTTCCCGGTCCTGAAACTCCATTGAGTTCAAATCAGGAGCAAAATCGTCTGCAATAAGGTCTAAAGATAATTGGAAATTCGCACCTTCTGCTTGTTTATAAGCATATAAGGCTTGCATCGCACGAATCCGTATGAGGCGTCTGTTAAGCATAGGTGTTCAAAGAACGAGTTTTATGAGCCACAAAATTAATAAAAAAACACATACGGTCTAAGCCGTAACGTTTGAAATTATATTTTTCTCATACAGGCACCGGTTAAAATTGTTCAGAAACCCTGACTTTTACCTCTCTTAATCTGCATTTCCCGGGCAATAAATATCACGTGCCATTTAAAATAAACGGCTGCCAATTTCATTATATTATTGCCTGAAGCTGCACAATTCTATAAAAGGCCAATGGCTGCAAATGCTTGAAAAATCAACTTTTTGAATTAGTTTTGAAAAAGAAAACAGGCCGCCAATGAAAAAGATATCCGGTTATATTTTTACGTGTTTACTGCTTTGCTGCTATGCAATTACCAGCGCCCAATCTTATTCTGGTGAGCAAATCAAAGAAGACCTGGCTGTACTGAAAAACGATATTGAAAAATACCACCCGGCGCCTTTTAAATACATATCGAAAGACCAATATAAACACCTTTATGACTCTATTGCGGCAACCATAAAAGGCAGGCTGACCTTGCGTGAAGCTTATTTTGCCTTCTTGCCCCTGGTTCAGTCTATCGGGTGTGGGCATACCCACATGATGCTCGACAGACGACTTCTCACGAAAAGTGCATCAGCCTCAGAAAAACCCAAATATTTTCCGTTCAGCGTTCGGCTTATTAATAGCCAGTTGCTGGTATCAAGAAATTACTCGGCAGATAAGAAGATTACCCGCGGCACTGAAATTGTGGAAATTGACGGCCAGCCGGTAAAGAAAATACTGGAGAATCTGGAACGAAATTCTTTTTATAGCGGCGATGGCATAAACCCAAACGCACGCAAGTATTATACCATCAGGGAGTTCAGAAAATTATACTACTTATGGAAAGGTGAACAGGATTTTTTTACGATCAGTTACAGAAAACCAGGCACCGACAAACCAAAAACCATAAAAATAGAGGCAAAAGACTCTTATTTTATGGAAAAGATGCTTGAAACCAGATACCCTGATGTAGACGAAGACACCACCGGTATGGTGTCTTACAAGGTTATTGACTCTACACGCAAAGTAGCGCTGGTTGATGTACGCTCGTTTATGTATGATTTCCAGAACATGAAACGGGCTAATTTTGAAGGAGAAACGAAGAAGATTTTCAGAAAACTACAGGAAAACAAAATTGAAAACCTGATTCTTGATTTGCGTGGCAATTCGGGTGGTTTACTTGAGTATTCAACATTTTTGTTACGTTACTTTACCAATCAGCCATTTGATGCTTATCGCCTGGGTTTCAGAGATGAAAGTCTGCAAAGATTGAAACAAGACTATAAAAAGTATGATGGCAAATTTGCAAGAGAGGCCGCCACAAGGCTAAGCGCCGAGTTTTCCGTGCGCGACTCAGATGGCTTCCTTGAAAGTAAATATTCTCGCAAACAACGCCCTCATGATGAGTTCCGTTACAGTAACAATGTTTATGTATTAATGAACGGAGGCACGTTTTCGGCAGCGGCTTTGCTGGTTTCTAAACTACATAACATGGGCGTAGGCACCTACGTAGGCATGAGTTGCGGCGGAGCGTATGACGGCTGCTCAGCAGCCCAGTTTTCTACTATTCAGTTACCCAACACCTCGCTTGAAATCTCTCTTCCGCTGGGTAGGATTCTCTACAACATAGATTCAAAAAAATACGATAAACCTATTCTGTATCCCGACTTTGAAGTTAAGGCCAATCTGGAAGACTTCCTGAACAACGAAGATACGGTGTTGAAGTTTACATTAGACCTGATTAAGAATAAAATAAAAGTAAGATAATTGGCAGGCCTGATATGCATTAATCAGTTTCAGAGTCAAAAACCGCTTTTACCTGCTTATAGCTCCATAACCCCTATAAAATATTTAATGAGACGCCTTCTGACAGTATTTTTTATTATTCTAAGCATGAATTGCCACGCACAAAAGCAGGTATTTTCGGTAGAAGAAGTAAGAGAAGACATGGCTACCCTGAAACGCAAATTCGAAAAACTGCACCCGGGTATGTACTATTATCAATCAAAAGAAGCCTATAACCAATTATATGACTCGCTCTATAACAGCATTTCAAAACCTTTAAGCTATCTGGAGGCCTACCAGATTATTGGGCAACTGGTGACCGCCGTAGAAGACGGGCACACCAACCTACGGTTCGACAAAAAGCGTTTCAATGCCAAAAAAGTGAAGTATGTTCCGTTTTATCTGCGCAAAATTCAGGACAAATACTACATAAGCATTAATGGTTCGCAAGACTCAACTGTCATAAGAGGCTCAGAGGTTATCAGTATAAATAACGAACCTATCAGACTTCTCATCAACAAGTTAAAGATGATGGTTTCTGCTGACCGCAACAACCCTGAGGCGAAAGAATATTACGCTACTCATTTTTTTCCTGGTTACTATTTAAGGCAATACGGAGAAAAAGATTCGGTAAGCATTACGTACAGGTTGCCATTTAATACCGGTGTCCGCACTAAAAAGCTGGCTTGCTTACCAACACCTGCCATGAATAAGTTTTCAGACAAACGCTACAAAGCATTTAAAAGACCAAATCTGGGTCTGAAAATTGTTGATAGCGTCAATCACATCGCTATGCTCGACATCACAGAGTTCAGCATGAGAGGCCATGTATTTGATTTAGGCCACCTGAAATTCAAGCGGGTTCTGCGGCATAGATTCAGTCAGATAAAGCAAAAAGAAGTAGAACATCTGATTATAGATTTCAGAGCCAATGGCGGTGGGTATATACCCAACATTGCCCGCTTGCTAAAGTACCTTTCGCCAAAGCCCTTTACGCTTATTGATACCATGGGCTTTAAAAAAGGGGCTTACTTTTCTATTGCCAAACCCTGGTATATCAGCCCTCCGCTTTTTTTATGGCTGGCGTTCAGAAAACAGAAAGATGGGTTTATGTATAGGGTAAACAAAGGAAACTCAAAAAATAAACCTGACCCGGTTTTGGGCTTTAAAGGCAAAACTTATTTTCTGACCGACCCCGGCTGCTACTCGGCCACCACTTTTACCATGAACGTGGCACATGATTTAGGCATAGGGCAAGTGATAGGCCAACAGGTAGGTGGAGCCACATGGGGGAGTTTTGCCGGAACCTGGGACAACTTTAGCCTGCCCAACACCAGATTTATTGTACATACTCCGCTTTACAAAATTGTGCATCGCTTACCAAATAAAGTAAATAAAGGATTTTTTCTTGACCTTGACTACGAGGTAAACCGCAATTATGAAGAGCTGATAAAGAATAACACAAGTGTCATTGATTTTACGGTAGATATGATTAGAAAAAGCAAGGAGGCTGGCAAGAGATAACTTCGGCCATAAAATTCATAAGTTGCAATTTGAATACTTTTCATCTGTTTTTTACAATTTTGAAATGGCAATTAAAAAAACATCTCCGGGCAAGGATACGAAGAAAATCAAGGTTGAAATACCTAAGAAAATATCCTATCATCGCAAACCGGATAATCTGACCCTCGAAGAATGGCAGGTGGCATTACGCAGGCAATTCGGAAAAGACAATGAACACGAATTCAGAATCATCAATGTGGGCAACCGGGAGTTCTTCTCCGATTTCCAGGTAACCAACACCCTCACCAATAATACATACAAAGTTGCCATCAGAAGTGCCGACGACAGCCGGAACTACTGCGATTGCTTCGATTTCAAAACTAACCGCCTCGGTGTCTGCAAGCATATCAGTGCAGTAATGCACCATCTGAGCGAACTGAAAGGCTTCAAAAAAGCCATGAAAGATGGTTTTGAGCCTGCTTATACCTCTGTATATGTCGATTACAGGCATGGCCGTCTAATCAGAATCCGTATTGGTGCTTATAAGAAAGATGAATTTGAAGCGCTGGCACAAATCTATTTTGATGCTGACGGAACCTTAAAGCCTGCTTCTTTTGCCGTATTTGAGTTGTTTCTTGAAAAAGCCGCAGCATTAAGCAATACTTTCAGGTGCTACCCTGATGCCCTTGATTTTGTAATTGCCGAAAGAGATAAGATACGCCGACGGGATTACCTCTGGCGGGTTATTCCTGATGGCGAAAACGACGGTTATTTCAATAACCTGATAAAGGCATCGCTCTTCCCCTATCAACGCAAAGGTGTCTTTTTTGCTGCTCTGGCTGGTAAAAGCCTGATAGCCGACGAAATGGGGCTTGGCAAAACCCTGCAGGCCATTGCCACTGCCGAACTCTACAAAAAAGAGCTGGGTATTAACCGGGTTCTGGTAGTGTGTCCTACTTCGCTAAAATATCAGTGGAAGGCCGAAATTGAAAGATTTACAGACAGCAGTGTTTATGTAGTGGAAAGCAGCCTGCAAAAGCGCAAAGATCGTTACTGGCGCAGTACAGATGCCTTTTATGTGGTGGTAAGTTACCATACCATGACACATGACCTTGACTGGCTGAACAGAATGGAGCCTGACCTGGTTATTCTGGATGAAGCCCAGCGTATCAAGAACTGGAAAACGAAGGTTTCGCAGCAAATTAAAAAGATTTCTACACCCTACGCCATAGTTTTGACCGGCACCCCCATTGAAAACAAGCTGGAAGAACTGTATTCAATTATGCAGTTTATAGATGTGTACCGGTTAGGCCCAATGCATCATTTTCTGAACGAGCATCAGATAACTGATGAGTCGGGGCAAATTATTGGCTATAAGAATCTGAACAAAATCGCATCAGACCTGAGCGATGTTTTAATAAGACGGACAAAAAAGGAGGTACTTTCTGAATTACCCATACGGATGGATAAAAACCTGCTGGTGCCAATGACACCCCAGCAGACAAAAATCCATAACGATATGGGCGACAATGTAGCCAAATTGGTAACAAGGTGGCGAAAGGCAGGATTCCTGAACGAAACAGACCGCAAACGCCTGATATTGACACTCAACCAGATGCGGATGATTTGTGACAGCACCTTTATACTTGACCAGAAAACAAGACATGATACCAAGGTAGATGAGGTAATGAATATTCTGGATGAAGTATTGCAGCATTCAGACGAAAAAGTGGTGGTTTTCAGCCAGTGGGAACGGATGACCCGATTGGTAGCCGAAGAACTCGAAAAACGGCATGTACTGTTTGAGCACCTGCATGGAGGGATTGAAAGCCTAAAACGAAAAGAATTACTGGAGAACTTTCAGAACAACCCTGCCAGCCGTGTATTTTTATCAACAGATGCCGGAGGCGTGGGCCTGAATCTGCAAAATGCCTCTTTACTGATTAATCTGGATATCCCCTGGAACCCGGCGGTGCTTGAACAGAGAATTGGCCGTATTTACAGGCTCGGACAAGAAAACAACGTTTCCATTATCAATCTCATTTCCGCAGGTACTATAGAACAACGTATGCTGGATGTACTGCAATTTAAAGGCGCGATAGCAAAGGGCGTACTTGACGGCGGAGAAGACACCATCTTTGTAGGTGAAGATGAATTCAGGCAATTTATGGACTCGGTGGAGACCCTCGTGCCTGAAGATAACCAGATGACAGAACCCGAAGAAGTTGCTGAAAATGCTGAAGAAAATATTATATATGAAATTGCCGATGAAACTACCGCAAGCACACCCCATGAGTCGGCGGCTTTTCCGGGTGATGATGATGTAAATCAACCAGAGACAGAGCCCGCCATTAATACTAATAGCAGCAAGCCAACGCATGAGCTAATTCAGACTGGCATTCATTTTTTAGCACAGTTAGGTAAAACCCTGAAAGACCCACAGGCAACCAGAGACATGATAGACAGTATTACGCAAAAAGATGAGACTGGCCGGGTGTTTTTGAAAATAGAAGTAGAAAACGAGGAAGTAATCAATGATGCCGTGCAGGCATTAGGCTCTTTATTTGGTGTATTTATGAAACAGTAATGAAGGTCTCTGATACCCATTTAAGGTTCTTAAAAACCGATTAAAAATATGACAAGTAATGATAGCGTAAGTGATGTTATTCTGATTGGCGCCGGTATCATGAGCGCCACGCTGGGTACCTTATTAAAAAAACTGGAACCTGAATGGAAAATAAAAATCTTTGAGCGAATGGACAGAGTAACGGCGGAGTCGTCGGAAGCTTGGAATAACGCAGGCACAGGCCATTCTGCTTTCTGCGAACTCAACTATACGCCTGAAAAACCTGACGGCAGTATCAATATAGATAAAGCCGTTAAAATTGCTGCCTCGTTTGAAACCTCCAAAGAGTTCTGGTCTACTTTGGTACAGGAAGGCATCATCAATGACCCGGGCCAGATGATACGGCGCATACCCCACATGAGTTTTGTATGGGGTAACGAAAACACTGTATATCTGAAAAAACGATATCAGGCGCTGCGTCAACATCATTTGTTTAAAGACATGGAGTTTTCGGACAATTATGATGAAATAAAAAATTGGACGCCCCTGATTATGGAAGGGCGAGACAAAACACAGCAAGTGGCAGCCACTTGCATGGAGATAGGCACTGACGTAAACTTCGGGGCTGTGTCACGTTTTTTGTTTGATTATCTTGAAAAATCTGATGGTGTTGAATTGAATCTCCACCATGAGGTAGAAGACATCAGAAGACTAAACAACGGCGAATGGGAAATAGAGGTAAAGAATCTGAATACGGGCAAAGAGCAAAATCATAAGGCACGGTTTGTTTTTATTGGCGCTGGCGGGGGGTCTTTACCCCTGCTTGAAAAATCTGATATTCCGGAAGGCCGCGGGTATGGGGGTTTCCCGATAAGCGGTAAATGGCTGGTTTGCAACAAACCAGATTTAATAGAAAAACACTGCGCTAAAGTATATGGTAAAGCAAGTGTGGGTTCTCCGCCTATGTCTGTTCCACATCTGGACACCCGAATAATAGATGGTAAGAAAGCGCTGCTTTTCGGGCCATTTGCAGGTTTTTCCACCAGGTTTCTGAAACATGGTTCTTATATGGACTTACCGCACTCTGTTAAATGGAATAATATCTGGCCACTTATTTCGGCGGGCGCTCATAATATACCCCTTACCAAATATCTGATAGAACAAGTAACGCAGTCGCCACAAGACCGCCTGGAAGCATTGCTGGATTATATGCCCACTGCCAGACTGGAAGACTGGGAGTTGATGACAGCAGGGCAACGCGTACAAGTAATTAAAAAAGACGAAAAAGAAGGTGGCGTACTTGAATTCGGCACTGAAGTAGTCAATGCCAAAGACGGCTCACTGGCTACTTTACTGGGTGCTTCTCCTGGTGCTTCTACTGCTGTTTCTATTATGCTCGATTTAATAAAAAAGTGCTTTCCGGCATTAGAAGCCTCTCAAAAATGGCAAAGCAAATTGCAAAAGCTTATTCCGTCTTACGGGCAATCGCTTGAAACCGATGCTGAACTCGCATTAGCTGTAAGAGCGCGCACAACAGAAGCTCTACGCCTGAAAGAGAAAACTTTCTCCTGAAAAACCATTGGGTATTATTTCTTAATAATTGCTTGTAATACTGTGGCATCGCCATCAATATCGGCAGGCATGGGTATCCCCAATAAGGTTACTATGAATGGATAGACATGGATATTCTTAAACTCAGGAATATTGATTCCTTTTTTAATATGTGGCCCCTGCGCATAAAAAATGGTTCCCATTTCGGGTACAGCCTGGGGGTCGTACCCATGTACCCCCCAAACCTTTCTGACCTCGGGTCTTTTGGTAAGGCTTTCTTTTGAATAAAACCCGTAGCCGGGTTCAGCCAGTAGCATTATATCGCCGATTCGGGGGTGATTATTGAAATGCAGATGCGGTGGCATATCTGCTCTTTTGTACACTTTAAAATGATTCTGCCTTGCACCGATAGACCGGATAATAGCATCTTCAATACCTTTATTTTTCAGAAAAATACCGGCGTGCGTACCACTATTCACAAACACAAAGTCGTTTTTATCAAATCCCTCCAGCAGGTCTTCGGTATAAATAAATGTTTCGGGCTGGTTTTTCATTTCATACATTCCATGGTCTGCTGTCAGTATTACATCCACAGGTAATTTTATCTTCTTTAAACCGTTCATAAGCAACCCAACAAGACTATCTGCCTGCATTACTGCGGCTTTGGTTTCAGGCGCATTGGGGCCATACTCATGCCCTTTGGTATCTACCATGTCAAAGTAAACAGTTATCAGATGTGGTCTTTGTGCCTCCGGCAGATTCAACCAGTCAAAAACCGCCTGAATACGGTTTTTATACGGCACAGCGCCATCATATTTATGAAAATAGGATGGATACTGGCCTCCTACCGGCGCCTCTGAACCCACCCAGAAAAATGAAGCCGCCTTCATGCCGTTTTGCTGTACCAATTGCCAGAGGGGCAGGCCGCCGTAATAATATGGGTCCTCCACTTTGTCTCTCTGCCTGATGGTATAGTAGGCGTCTCTGCCTGCATCATAAAAACTATTGTCTACCAGCCCATGATGCTCAGGATACAATCCTGTTACCAGCGTGTAATGATTGGGGAATGTTTTGCTGGGATACGAAGGCAGCATTCTGGTGGCAGCGGCTCCTTTTTTTATAAATTTCCTGATATTTTCTGGCTCGTATTTCTCTACATAATCATGTCTGAAACCATCAAACGAAACCATAACTACATAAGGCTTTTTTGCGTTCTGGCTAAAAACTGATACAGAACCACCGGCAAAAATCACTGCCATCAGAAAAAATAAATTTTTTGAGAAGCGTAACATAAGGGTGTTGGCAAATAAAAATTATAAGAAGTACCAAATGCCGGCAATGTAGTATAAATCAGTAAAAATTCTGTCAAACTTATTGATATAAAATTGTTAAGAAAGAAGCTGCCTTGCAACAAGACAGCCCCTTTGCTCAGCTAAAAACAGTAAGAATAATTATATGAAGTCCCAACCTTTGCGATACTCTCTCGAAAGCATTGCATTGGCTTCAGAATCGTGTCTGAATCTTTCTTTTCTGGCATTCCAGTGTAGCTCACGGCCCAATCTGTACGAAATCAGCCCCAGGTGCATGGGCATGGTCATCTGCCGGGCGTATTCCAGGTGAGACTCCGGTAAAGAGCGGTTCTTTACAGCCGTAACAAAGTTTTGCTGATGCCCCGGAGAACGGACAATTGTAACCGGTATCTCTGGTATATCTTTCATGGCAACGCCATTGATGGTGATAGTGCGAGAACCATAATCACAAAGCAGGGTTCCTTTTTCACCTTCAAAGTACGCCCCAATTCCCATTTTTTCGGCACCTGCTACATTGGCCGGTGGCTGAGAAGTCCAGTGCAATTTCAGGCCATCAAACTGGTAATCAATATCAATCCATTTGGGTGCATCGCCAATGCCTTCTGGCGCTTCTCCTTTGGCTTTTATAGTTGTTAGACCTTTAGGTTCAATAGCCCACCAGACTACGTCAGCAATGTGGCACCAGAAATCCTGAAACACCCCGCCTGAATAATCAAGAAAATAACGGTAGGTAAAATGGCAGCGCTCAGGCGTGTACTGTGAATAAGGCGCAGGCCCTAGCCACATGTCCCAGTTAAGGTTTGCAGGTGGCGTCTGGTAATTGGCAGGCCCTAAAACCGGAGGAAAGCCGCTTTTCCATAATCTTACAGTATGTACTTTACCAATGGCACCTGCTTTAATCAGCTCCACAACCCTGTGGTAGTTATCGCCGGCGTGTATCTGGGTGCCCAGCTGAAAAATACGGTCATGCTTCTTCATGGCTTTCAGCATCTGCTGGCCTTCTCTTACGTTATACGATAGCGGCTTTTCGCCATAAACATCTTTTCCAGCCTGAAAAGCCATAATAGCTACCTGAGCGTGCCAGTGGTCGGGGGTGGCGCAGGTTACGGCGTCAATGTCTTTACGGTCAAGAATATGCCTGAAATCGGAATAGCCTTGTGCTTTGGTATTGGGTTGCTTGGTTTGCAGGCTTTTGAGACTGGCGTTCAGGTGTTCAGAATCAACATCACACAATGCCACTACCTCTACCTCAGGCAATGCGGCAAACCAGTTCATGTGGCTGTTGCCCATTCCGCCAAGGCCGATATGGGCTACTCGCAGACGGTCGCTGGGAGCTACTTTGCGCACCATGCCGGGTAATAGTGCCATTCCTAATGCTGCTGCACCACCTTGCCGGATAAAATCACGACGATTGATAAGGTTTTTCATTGTTAAGATTATTATAGTAGAGGGGTGAATAATTGAAGCATACAAGTTAAAAAAATACTTTGCAACAAACAATTTAATTTAGAAGTGGCCGGCTTACCACCGGCACAAGGCTATTTCAGATTAGAAGGCGAAAGAATTGCCTCAGAATAATTTTTATGGGCTTTCACCGAAGATGCAACAAATTTCAAAAAATTGCTGTTAGCTATATATAGTTTCTTCGGGTAAAGTATGCCTGCCGAAATAAAAACCTGTATTTTTTGTGAAGCATTTAGCCTACCTCAACAAGTTTCTGCTTAAATATAAATGGTACCTCATACTGGGTACAATTTTTACAATCATATCGAATCTTTTTGGTATCATACCTGCACAGGTTGTACGCCATGCCCTGGACCTTGTAAAAGAAACGTATGATGTTTACCTGCTGTTTGACAACACCAGGGTACAGAACGATATGTATGATGTTTTCAGCACAAGCATAGGGGTTTATGGATTACTGATTTTAGTAATGGCCATTCTGAAAGGCATTTTTCTGTTTGCTGTTAGGCAAACACTGATTGTGATGTCGCGCCATATTGAGTATGACATGAAAAACGAGATTTACGCGCATTATCAATCACTACCCCTGAGTTTCTACAGGAAAAATAACACCGGCGACTTAATGGCACGTATTTCGGAAGATGTAAGCAAGGTGCGGGTTTATATCGGGCCATCTATTATGTATCTCATGAACATGGTGGTGCTGGTTGTACTGGTTATCAGTTATATGTTTTCTGTAAATGAAAGGCTCACCTGGTGGGTTTTACTACCTATGCCTTTGCTATCGGCCAGTATATTTTTTGTAAGTACATCTGTTAATAAGCGTTCAGAAGAAATTCAGCGAAGCCTTTCCCAATTGTCAACATTTGTTCAGGAAGCGTTTTCGGGCATCAGAGTGCTAAAAGCATTTGCCCGTGAGGATGACTCGGTTGAACGATTCAGAAAAGAAAGCAATGTGTATAAATCAAAATCGTTGTCGCTTACCCGCTTTGATGCGCTGTTCTCGCCTACCATTGCCTTGCTGATTGGCTTAAGTACAGTACTTTGTGTTTATATTGGCGGGCAGGAGATTATAGCCGGCAGGCTTACCCCGGGCAATATCACAGAGTTTATTATGTATGTTTTTATGCTTACATGGCCACTGACGGCACTGGGATGGACCTCAAGCCAGATACAAAGAGCAGCGGCATCACAACAACGCATCAATGAATTTCTGCAGATAAAAACCGACATTATTTCTGAAAAGAACCTGACCAAAGAAATTGAAGGCGATATAACATTCAGAAACGTAGACTTCATTTATCCGGACTCAGGTATTCAGGCTTTGAAAGGATTTAATCTGGATATTAAAGCCGGGGAGTCAGTAGCTATTCTCGGCACAACGGGCTCAGGCAAAAGTACCATTGCCAACCTGATTGGCAGAATGTATGACCCTACATCGGGCGATATTCTGATTGATGGTACTTCTATTAAAGATTATAACATTCAACATGTGCGCAGCCAGATGGGATACGTGCCACAGGAAGTATTCCTGTTTTCAGACACCATTCTGAATAATGCCAAATTCGGTTCGCCTGACATTACTGATGCACAAGTAGTGCAGGCAGTAAAAGATGCCGATTTGTATAAAAACATTATGGATTTTCCGGACAAGTTTGAAACCAAACTGGGTGAAAGGGGAATTACATTATCTGGTGGACAAAAACAACGCCTTTCTATTGCACGTGCCATAGCCCGCGAACCCAGAATACTGGTACTGGACGACTGTCTGTCGGCAGTTGACACCAACACTGAAAACATTATTCTGAATAACCTGGAAAGAATAATGAAAAACCGCACTTCTATTATTATTTCACATAGGGTTTCGTCGGCCAAGCTTGCCAATAAAATTCTGATGCTAGATGAGGGAGTAGTTGTTGAACAAGGCACACATGAAGAATTATTGAAAAAAGCAGGCGTCTACAAAGAACTTTACGAAAAGCAATTGCAGGGTGAAGAGGTATAAAAAATGTCCTTTACCCTATCGGCAAAGGACATTTGATGAATTGAACAAAATTATCCGATATACTTCAGAAACTCAGCCTTAGTTGCTTCCTGCTGAAATTTACCCCCATAAAAACTCGTAATGGTTGATGAGGTATCGTCCTGAACTCCGCGTGAGGCTACGCACAAATGCTTGGCGTCCATCACCACTGCTACATCTTCTGTGTTCAGTATACGCTGCAATTCTTTAGCAATCTGAACGGTAAGTCTCTCCTGCACTTGTGGTCTTTTAGAAAAATACTGCACAATTCGGTTAAGCTTCGATAAGCCTATTACCTTACCGTTAGCGATATACGCTACGTGAGCTTTACCGAAAATAGGCACAAAGTGGTGCTCGCAATTAGAATAAAACGAAATATCTTTCTCTACAAGCATTTCGTTATATTGATACTTGTTGTCAAAAAGGGTTACAGATGGCTTATTTTCCGGGTTAAGACCCTGAAACAACTCTTTAACATACATTTTGGCTACTCTTTTGGGTGTGCCATTGAGCGAATCGTCAGTCAGGTCAAGGCCAAGGGTATCCATTATCTGGCGGAAATAGAACTCAATGCGGGCAATTTTTTCTTCATCGCTTAGGTCAAAAGCATCGGCACGCAAGGGAGTATCCTCGGCTGTTCCTCTGTGGTCATCGCCTAATTCGTCTTCCATAAGTGTAGTATTGGTATCTTGTTCAAATAGCAGGGTATTCAACAAAGTTTCGTTCGGTTTCATATAATCTGATTCTAAGGTCTAAATGTTCAGGCAGTTTTACCCGCAACTTTTCGTAAATTACAATGGCTATGTTCTCAGCCGACGGATTTAAATCTTTGAATTCGTCTGTATCCAGGTTCAGGTTTTTATGATCAAACTTATCCAGTATTTCCATCTTTATTAAATCGCTGAGCAGCTTCATATCCATAACATATCCTGACTCCGGGTCAACGTCGCCGGTTACCTGCACAATCAGGTCATAGTTATGGCCATGGAAATTGTAATTATTACATTTTCCATACACGCGTTCGTTTTTTTCGTCTGACCAGTTAGGATTATTCAGACGATGAGCGGCATTGAAATGTTCTTTCCTGAACACCGCAACTCTTTTAGAACTCATTATTTTTTTTCTGATTTAATAACTTTGAGCACTTATTCTTAATGTCATTTCGGTGAGATGCCATAGATTTAGTCTCAAAGTTTAAAAGTCGTCTGAAAGGTTGTCAGCAACACTTTTAAACTAAACCTGCGGATATCTAAGTCTTTAATGAATTATATTCTGTTTAATATTTCTATAACAAAATAAAACAAAAAAAGTTACAGAAATTTAACAAATATACACTAATCAACTTACTATAAACCATTTACTAAAAAACACAGACTATAAAGGATTCGTTTTTTGTTTTACTCAATGCACAAATTTACTCAGGTTTCATTAATGGGTAAGTACCTTTTTTATGTGCCAGAGCCACTTCAACGTAGTGGTCGGCGCTCATGGCAAGTTTTTCGGCTATTTCAGGAGGCAAAGTTTTAATTACCCTGGCAGGGGTACCCACGGCCATTGAATAGTCCGGAATCTCGGTTCCCTCAGTTACCAGTGCATTGGCACCTATAATACAGTATTTGCCAATTCTGGCTCTATTCAAAATAGTGGCTCTCATGCCAATCAGCGAGAAATCGCCCACACTGGCCCCATGTACAATGGCGCCGTGCCCTACAGTTACGCTTTCGCCAATTATGGTAGGCTCGCCAAAATCAGCATGCAGAATGGCCCCATCCTGAATATTACTTCTATTGCCCACCACAATTTTTTCTACATCTGCTCTTATTACAGCCGAATACCAGACAGAAACATCGTCTCCCAGCGACACATCGCCCATCACACTGGCACCGGGCGCTATAAAATTTGCCATATCATATTTGTTTAATCTTTTACGAAGAAACACAAATGCGATGAATTTTCACTAATCAAATTCGCAAAAATTCATCGCATTTAAAATTGATACCATCTAGAGCCGGGTATCAGGGCCAGATTTCTGTAGGCTGATGAAACTGTTTCCAGGCTCTCAGGTATTCTTGCCTAGCGTATATTTTTGTTAGTTTTTTACCTTTCCATTCCCCTTCGGTACATTCGCCCTGCCAGTTCCAGAGGCTATGGGTTTCTTTGTCTCTTATACCGGCCGCGTCAGGCACAAAATTCAGAATTTTACCTTCAACGGTTCTGGTAAAAACATGAAACGAATAGTTATCGGCCTCTATGGCTATAACCAATGGGGTATTGCCCACTTTATCATTCAATGTTGTTACATTTACCAGATTCTTCCAGATGTAAGCCTTGTTTTTTCCATCTGCACTAATACCCACAACCCAGCTTTTATCCCATACTTTACCGGGGTTGGTAAGAGAGTCTTCATCTTTTTTCTCTCGGCGGTCATACGTTTTTAAAACTTCATATCCTTCTTTGAAAGTATTGTCTGGTTGAAAAACCAATCCCTCCGGATACCGCTCAAAGAATGCTTTCAGGGTTATCTGTTCTGACGGAATGATATCCAGATGTTTCCCTGTTTGCTTACCCGCCACGGCTTCTCCGGTTGCCTGATACCACCACGATCTGGTGTCTGAATCCTCTATCACAGCATTATAATGTCTGGCACCAACCAAACGAAAAGTCTGCAGTTTTCCATCAACAACCGGGCTGAAAACCAAACCAGTGCGGCACATGGTACAATAGGTAACTAACACGGGCTTACCAGCTACATTGTCTTGTATTTTGTGGTGGTACCCAACATATTGAATCGGATATGCCTTTGCCACACTACCATTAACTACTGTCATTACCAGCAGGCTGTCAGGTACCTGATTATCCTTTTTACCGGCAAATTGTATTTTTACAGGTTCTTTGAACATTTCCTGAGCGCGATACGCCACATCCGTAAAATAAAATAAACCTATGCTTATGAGCGCAACGACTCCCAGCCAGACCTTCTGCTTTATTGTGCCGTTTGTTAGAAAAGACCAAACCGGAACAATAAGTAACAACAAACCTATAATTCTTGACGGCAGAATAATTTTCTCAAGAAAATAGGTTATTTTAATTGCCTCTAAATCCTGGCTTCCGGGAAAAGGCATTAATAAATACGCCTGAACCAGTGCAGGTAAGATAAACACAACTGCGCCTATCCAGAACAAACGGTTTTTGAGTGTAAGGTTCATTGCTTTGTGGTTAAATTGAAATTTTGTGGCCCGGATTGGGCCACAAAAGATAATTCGTTTATAATTTCAATCCTACGGTGAGGTTTATACTACGACCGTCTGATGACCATACTCCCGGACCCGGATAAAAACCCGGGCGTTTGGTAAAGTATTGATTGTTGGTCAGGTTATTGATATTCAGCTTCACCATCAGGTTTTTTGTTAAACGGTAGCTGGCGTTTATGTCAAGCAGGGCATAAGAAGGTACCAGACCTACCGCACCATTGGCAGACGGCTTTACGGTATTCAGGGCATCGGCATAACTTTTTGCTGTATAGCTATGCAAAGCAGTTACGCTGAGTTTCGTATAACGGAATGTTATTCCGTTGCGGCTTATCCACTCCGGGGTACTTTCTACTTTGTTGGTCTTTACACTCACATTTTTGTCGCCGACACGTATAGCAGCATCCTGATAACGGGCATCCATATAAGAAGTGGAAGTAAAAACTGACATTGACGATTTAGACGAAAAACGGGTATCAAACTCAATAAAAGTTTCAATACCATTCGTTCTCGAATCGCCAATATTGGTACGCAAATAATAAAAGTTACCATTGGCCTCGGTTCCGTAGGTCATACCCATGCGGTTATTATATTGAATCTGAAAAGCGCTGATATCCCACTTCCATTGTTCGGTATGGCCTCGGTAGCCTATTTCAGCATTGTATCCTGAGGCATCTTTCAGGTTTTTATCTATCTTCTCATAAGTTACCGACGGGATAATATCCTTGAAAACCACCGGACGATAAGCCTGAGCAAAACCCGCATAAATGCTTTGGTCTTTATTTAACTCATAAGTGGTGTTCAAACCAAACAAAGGGAAATGATGCGAAATAGTGGTAGGCAATTGATTAGCATCATAATAGGCTATTCTGCCGTTTAGCCTGGAGGCTCCCGTTTCTATCCTCAGGCCCGGCGTTATTGACAACCTTGATGTAATGGCAAACCTACTCTCGGCAAAAAAAGCTACATTTTTTGTTTTAAGGTGCATATCTCTCACCCAATCTCCGGTTTTTGATAAATCAAAGTCGGTTCCTGTTGTGCCTTTACCCAATTGCTGGCGATTCAGGTCATTGCTCATTAACTGCACACCAGTTACCAGCACCGACGACACACCGCCTAAATTATAATGATGTAATAATCGTGCTTCAAGCGTGTAACTGTTAAATTTATCAATATCAACCTGCCGGTTGGCATACTGCAAAGTAGTTGGGTCAATGGCATCGGCTATGTTTACGGTCTTATCAAACAATACGCTGTTTCTTGCACCCAAAACTGCCGATGCTACCACTGAAGCCCGCGTGCGCGAACCCAACCGAAAATCGGCAGATACAGACGGAATGTAAATTGATGGGTTAAAATAGTTACGCGACCGACTTGACTGACGCGGATTTGCATAAAACATACTATCACTTAAAGGCCCGGGCACATGGTATAGATATTTTGAATGTTTAAAATCGGCTTTTAATATTACATTTTTAGAGACCTCATAAATTAACCCGATGGCTTCGCCATTATAATCGCTCTGAGAGTTATCTCTGTAACCATCTGAATGTCTCTTCGAAAAATACCCATAATACTGTAATTTATCTATTTTACCGCTTACACCGCTGTAGCTGCTCAGCAGACCAAAAGAGCCAATAGAGCTAATGGTTTCAAAACTGAAGGCTCTGGTGGTATCCGGTTGTTTAGATATATAGTTGAGCATACCGCCAAACTGGGCTCCGTATTGTAACGAGCCCGTGCCTCGTACCAACTGTATAGTCTGGATAGCCTCCATCGGTAAGCTGAAATGGCTGGCCGGATAAGCATACATATCAGAATTGGTAATGACACCATCAGCCCGGATATTGAATTCCCAACCACGGTGCGGGTCTAAACCACGGGTTGAAATATTGGTCTGGTTGCCGGTGCCATCCATGTCATAAACAAATACGCCCGGCACTTTGGCAAATATCTGGCGCGGTGTCTTTTCTGCAATGTTGGCATCCAGACCCAGCACATTAATTACTTCGTTTTTCTTACCTCCTAAAAGATACGTACCTTGGGTAAGCGGCAGCCTTTCTACATTGTTGCGGTAGCTTTGGTCTATTATGTTTACCTGCTCTAATTCTCTTACTTTGACGGTATCTGTCTTCTGGGCATATAGTTGGTTGAGACATACCAGCAGTATGCCTAGTATTTGCATTGATTTCATAACGTGTTTTACCGGAACAAAAAAGCCATACAAGTTACCACCTGTAACGCTCTTTTGTTCTGTTCCTTTAAATTAATACTGATTTTATTAAACAGAAAAGAGGTATAACACTCCGAAGCCGGACCATTATACCTTTGTACTTGTATATAAAATCAGGTTAACTCAGGAGGGGGTGTATGCAACAGATTGATAACGCTGGCATACCGTTTTTCCGGCTCTTTAAATGGTTGTGAAGGATTAGAAACCAAACATGGTTTAATAAGTTGAAGGTCTGTGTCGTTTGACAGATACACCTTAAGCAAACCACCATATAACTTCATGGCTTTACTCAATGGGCTTTGTGGCGTGTCAGCGTCAAACATTCCCTGAACCAGCGAAGTCAGTTCATCAAATCGTTCCTGTGCATTCTGGTTCGACTTCAGTATTACATACAAAGTATCGTTTTCCTGATATTCGTGCATTACGTTATAAAACTCATTGCCACTTCTTATTAAACCTTCTTTTATGGTATTGTCAATACTTATGGTTTTGTTTGAAGCCGGCAATTTTATTACCTTCCACTTGTCTTCTATAATTGTATTTGAATGTGTCTGATAATTATCTTCAAAAAACAGCATGGCAATTGTAAGCCCGAACAAATGATTGAGCAAAAGCATTAAGAGGCCTATGGATGCTATTCTTTTCAATATATGAATCTGAGCTAAAGAGGTATTTTAAAAGTTTGTAAGATACTCTGCACCTCTAAAAGAAGTGCAGAGTTGAAATTATTTAACTAAAAACAAAACACTAATTTCTTTGTCAGGCAATGGTTGTTCTGGGTATAAACCCAATGTTTAAAGCTAAACACTGTGCACCAAAATAATGCACAGTGTATGAAAACTACGTATGTAAAAACAAAACCACAAAGTACCGATCTTCTATTTTCCTATGCTTTTCATGGCATCAAAGCTGGCATAACCTTCAGCCGCTATGCGCATACCTCTGGGTATATATACCTGTGGGTCGGTGGGTGCCCATGTTCCCAGACCGTCAACGTAACGATTAAACATACAGAATGAGGCGGCTATTAAAACGGCGTCATGAATCTCTTTATCGCTTGCGCCTGTGGCTCTGGCTGCTTCAACCTGTTCAGTAGTCACGTTTTTTCCTCCTTTCTGCACGCTGCCTGCAATGGCCAGCAACGCTTTCAGTTTGTCTGAAATGGGTGCCTCATTGAAATTTCTCTTTATCTGGCCAATCAGCGTGCCGTCGTCTTCCAGATAACATTGCGCGGCAGCGCCATGCACATGCTGGCAAAAGAGGCAGTCGTTCAGGTAAGATACGTACGTGGCAATGGCCTCGCGTTCTCCCCTTGACAAACCATTGTTTTCATCTCTTAGCAACACCTCAGCCAAAGCATTAAGTGGTTTGGCTGTATCTGGCCTGAAAGCCATTAACCCGCGTATACCGGGCAGTAAATCTTCTTCAGGTAATTTTATATGTGCCATTGCTACAAATATTATGAGTTAATCAGGTTCGACTTCTTATCCCGGGTTAGGTATGCGGCCAGCAGGGCCACTACAAATGTTACTGAAAAGGCAAGCAGCGCGTTTCCAAATCCACCAAATAGGGTAACCAGACTACCTACAAAAAACACAGCAGTGGCAGTAAAGAAACGACCCACATTGAAACAAAAACCTGTTGCCGTTGCCCTTATGCTGGTAGGAAATAACTCAGGAATATAACTTGATAATGCACCCTGACTGATACCAAAACATAGAGCAAGCAAACCGGCTTCGGCATAAACAATCGTACTGAATACCTTATTGGTTATAAAAAGCAGGCAACAGGCCCCTACACAACCCACAAAGGTAAGCATCAGCGTTTTTCGGCTTCCAAAAGCGCGTATCAGAAAGCCAGACATCACCCCACCGACAATACCTCCCATACCCAGCAGCATCATGGTTATTCCTCTTTCTTTCTGGCCGTCTTGCCCGGCAGGTAACAAAGATTGCACCCAGGTAGGCAACCACGAGAAAATGCCCCACAGGCCTATCAACACTGCCCCGAAAATAACTGAACCAGTAACCAGATTCGGGCGATAAGCTTCATTAAACAAATCATTAATTGAAGTAGCGGGCCCATTCTGGATGTTTTTCCACTTGGGAGATTCAGGCAGCAATAATCCTATCAGCACTACTGTAATTAAAGGAATAAGCCCAAGCCAGAAAGCCTGACGCCACTCTGAAAAAAGTACGTTTAAACCTCCTGATGCCACAATGCCCAACGGAAAAGCAACTGCCAGCACACCTACCATAATCGGACGCGTTTTCTCAATCCAAATTTCTGAAATATAAATAGTAGTTACCAATAACACCCCACCCACACCCATGCCGGAAAGAAAACGATAAACCAGCAGCATATACCAGTTAGGCACAAAAACTGTAAGAAGGGTTGCGGCGCCATAAAGAGCTGTAACAAAAACCAGAACTTTTTTACGACCGATTTTATCGCTTATGATTCCAAAAAGTATTCCGCCTATCATCCAGCCATATAACGATACTGCACTAATGTAGGCACCAACTTCACCAAGCCGGGCCTCAGTTATTGTGCCGTTAAGCAATTGTGGTACCGCAACCGGTAAATACACCGACATCAGCGTTGAAACCGTACCTCCGAAAGCATAGCTGATTACGCAAAGAATAAATGCCATTGCTCTTATTTTAGGAGACAAAATTGTCTGTGCCGGGTTAGTTTCCAATTTCTTTCAGGTTTTTAGGGTTAGTAATCAGGCTTTCGGCACCATTGTATGTTGCCGGCTCTGGTTAAAATATTTTGATCGATAATACTCAAAAAGTATAATGGGCAAAACGTAATCACCCATTCGTTCAATGGTTTCAAAAATGTCTATCGGGTTACCCACAATCGGGAAAAGCAACTCATAGCCCAATTTATATAAGCAAATAAAGATTAACAGACCAGGTATGCGAGGCTTGAGCAAAACCAGAAACGCCAGCGCTATCTCTACCAGACCAAAAATATGCAGGTTTACTCCGGTCATCGGCAACCCTACCCCTGTCATGTTCTTAATTAGTGTAGGGTGGTTCATGAATACCGCCAACCCGCCATGCCCGGCCAATAAGCTAAACAGACTCAGCCTTGATACCCACTCAATTACACTTGCCTGCATATAGGATACCGAGCCCAGTGGCTTCAGTTTCTCAAACCATTGTTTAGCAGTAGCAGGCAAGCCATGCAACAGCAAAAACAAAATTGGTATACCATAATTACCAGCTCTTTCAAAAAACTCAGACATACCCATACTGGCCGAAGGGCGCAGCATGGCCGTAAATAATGTCCAGAAAGACGCCCATAACAGCAAAGCTCTGTTGGGATAAAAAAACACAACCAAGCCAATCAGAATATCCATAGTACCAATGACAGGCATAAAATTGTAAGCTATGGGTTCATCAATAAAGAAAACCTTAAAAAATGGCACCCAGCCTTTCTTTAATACAAGCCCCCAGAAGCCATGCCCCACAAAGCAGCCTAAAACGCCAAAGCGCAACCAGAAGAAAAGTTTTTCTTCATAAGAATACCGCCCCGAAAATGGATTAATCAGAATTAAACTTTTAGTACTCATCAGTCTTTAAATCTTTGAATCCTGCCATTAAGGCGCTAAATGGCTTTAACGGCAGGTGTAATACAAATGGGAATATTTTTATTATCTCCTCCAAAATTAAGGGTTTTAATGTTAATTTCTTTGGGTTTATTGTTTCCCTCGGTAATTTTAAGCAGTTGATTTGGCTTTATATTTCTGAAAACCTGCTTTGTGCCAGAACCCGGCCAGATGATCGAAATTTCATCAATTATGTTGGCCTCTCCGATGCCTATCTCTCTTCTGAGAGATGATGAACCAAAACTTCCCCCTGAGCTCAGGTCCTGATAAACAGACCTGCTTATTCCATTTTCTTTGAACGTAACTTTTATTCTGGCACCGATTCCTAAACGGTTACTTCTTTTGCCTTCCAGTATGAGTTTAATCCAGCGGTTATTATTCTGACCGGGGTTCAGATACAATGAATTATTGTAGGAGTCACCGGGATAAGCCCCACCCACTTCAATAAAAATGTCCTGGTCGCCGTCATTATCTAAATCAGAGATACCCACACCGTGCCCTTTTTGCAGATTACCCACACGCGCTGAAATGGTGGCATCAGCAAATTTTTTACCTCCGATGTTTCTGAAAAGCTTATTAGGAACTAACGACTGGTAATCAGGATTTCCGGTACCGAGATACATATCCGGGTATCCGTCATTATCTATATCTCCGAAATTAGACCCCATCGCAAATATGCTATGGCTGATGCCCGCTTCAACCGATACATCCCTGAAAGTGCCATCATGGTTGTTTTTGAAAAGATACATTTTACTTCCGCGGTTAGGTATGCCCAACGCATCAGTAGCTACTGAATAAGCCATTGAGTGGTCGGCCTGGTATCCGCAAACGAATATATCAAGCCAGCCGTCGTTATCGTAATCCCAGAACCAGGTCGGGAACGTAAAATTTCTTAGCTCACTCAAACCGGAAGCCTGCGTAACATCTTCAAATTTTAGTTTTCCATTCTTTTGCACTCCTTTATTCTTTAAAAGCACTTTGGTTTCCTGATGGGTTGAAATAAATATGTCCTGCCAGCCATCATTGTCGTAGTCGCCTGCGGTTACGCCTTTAATAAACAGATTCAGGTCGCAGCCGGCGTCAATGGTTATATCGGTAAAAGTGCCGTTTTTATTATTTATATACAGCTCGCAACCGTGCATTTCGCCCATATTGGCGGTTTCGTTGCCAATGAATAAATCCAGCCAGCCATCATTATTAAAATCTCTCCATACCCCGGCCTGTGTTGGGTGCAACGAATACAAGCCGCTGTCAATCGTCACATCAGTAAAAGTTCCATTTCCATTATTCTTTAATAACGAATTAGGCTGTTTACCAAACGGGTCGGGCATCCAGGCCCCTCTTAAAACAAAAATGTCGATGAATCCATCATTGTTATAATCGGTTTGCATAATGTTCAGCCCACCTTTAAATCTCGACAGGCCCGACTTCTCCGACACATCGCTAAAAGTGTTGTTTGCATTGTTTTTAAAATAATGCATTGAACCATCAAGCCCCAGGTCTGAAATTACTATATCCAGATATCCGTCATTATCGAAATCCTCCAGGATAGTTCCACCTGCTTTGTTTTTTAAATTCAGGTTGAGGCCCGGAGCTACATCAGTAAAAGGATTCAAATCATAGCCTGACTTGTCTTTATCTAAATCAGGAATCAGATATTGAGCCGGTACTTTAGCCGGATATTCACCTATGGTCATGTAGGCTATGTTTAGTAGCCACTGTGCTTCATAATCAGAAGGGTTTCTTGAAAGAATTGTCTCATAAACCTCTATGGCTCTGCGAGACCCGCCTTTTATTTTATGGATACCTGTATTAATTATGGGTATCACGCACGATTCTGCCGTATGATTATTCACACAATTCTGGCGTTCGGCCAGTCGCAAACTGGCAATTCCCAGGCTGGTCAGGGTTCTTTCGGCATTACCCTGAAACTTTGTTAAAGCCATAGGCAATATGGTTTCCAATAAGGTTACCGCTTTTGTTTCTTCACCGTTTTTCAGATAGGCATTTGCCTTATAAAAATCTGTAATAAAGCTTTTGTATGGATTCCCCTGAGCCAGTGTACTCATCGAATCATAAAAGGCAATTTCTGCCTTTGGCGAAAAAGGATTCGTTCTTTTAAAACTTTCCTGATGAATCTTCGCCAGTATTTTAACCATTTCTTCACTCTTATCACTACTGCAGGCAAAAACCATCAAGCCCGATACCAGCAAAATCCAATATTTAGCTCTTCCTGATACTAATTCAAAAAGTTTCATGTTGGTAAAATTTAAGTATTGCTATAAAGAGGTAATTAAGCAAAAGTTGTTTTTACCCCTTTTATCAATTTTATCGCATTAATTCATCAAAATTCAGACTAACATAATACAACCCGCCAACGGCCGGAGAGCCATAAGCCTGCACAATGTATTGGTTAGTAAGATTTGAAGCACCCAGCTTGATAACCGATTTGATGGCAGGCAGTTTGTAGCTCACCTGCGCATCGAGCAAGCTATAAGCATTGATTTTGCCCGGACACATCGTCGTAAAGGTACCGTACCAGTCAAAAGCACTTTGCCAGTGCCATGCCACGTTAAAGCCGAATTTGTCTGTCAGTTTTGGATTACCGAACACCACGTTGGTTTTCCAGGTTGGTGTATTAAAGGCAGGAATATTACTCGGGTTAGCATCCATCAGGTTGAAGTCAATCCAGGTTACGTTCGTATTCAGGCGGTAGTTTTTAGGAAACAAATAAGACAAACCTGCACTTACACCTTGAATAGACACCTTATCGGCGGCATTGGTATAAAGTTGAAACGCCTGTGTTTTGCCTCCCAGAATATCACCTGCTGCAGCAGGGTTAATAGAGCCGTCTGGTAACAGCACATTATTATCAGGGCGGATAACCACCGTATTAATGATGAAGTCTTTGTATTGACTGTAGTAATAATTGATATCAAACAGTATTTTCTGACTGAAAACTCCTTTATAACCCACCTCAAAGCTCTGAACTTTCTCTGGCTGGATGTATGGCACGTTCGATTTCACCAGTTTGTCTTTGTTGTTGGCAATAGCGGTCGGGAATGGAACACCCTGCCCAAGCTGAGCACCCGCCGCGCTGGCAAAAGCCCCTACTGATGCCGCCGTGAAAGAGTTTTCATAGGCGTTCATGCCAACAGAATTAACTGGTGCACCGCCCAGAATAATGATTGGCCCGACGTTCAGCTTAATATACTGGTCGCCGATAACCGGGTTGCGGAAACCTGTCTGATAGGAAGCTCTGAAATGATTGTTGTCGTTTGGTGAAAATACTGCCGAAGCCCTTGGTGTTATACGGCCATCAAAGTTCTCGTTTTTGTCGTAACGACCTGACAGTGTAATTTTCAGTTTATTATTTACCAATAACTTTGAAGCCTGAATAAACGCACCAAACTCGTCGTTTGTGAGGTTCTTGCCTTTGTCATCAAATAAGGTTCCCTGAGTATCCAGATAATATCTTCTGTAGTTGGCACCTACCTGAATGCTTACTACTTTCAGTAATTCACTGAAATCGTACATGCCTTCCATGTGTTTTAAACCACAACGGCTGAAAATACCTGCTCCGCTTAAGCCCTGGGTATGAATCAGCTGGTCTCTGGCAGCATCAAATGCGGCAGTTCCGGGTAGTAGCCTTCCCTGGTCGGCAAATGCCCGGGCGGCAGAATGGTTTTGCGCAGAAACTCCATTGACGTTTCCGTTATAAGCCGCCGAATAACGCTGAAACCAGGTGGCATCAGCCTGAGCCGGAGCAACCGTGTTACCATTCAGGTCTTTTACCCACATACGGTTAATGAGCTGCCCTAAAGAACGGCTGTTGTAAGAATCCTGCGAATCTTCCTGATTTGAATAAGCTCTCACATAAAAATTGCTGCCTTTCAATTCAAGGCGATGCTGCATCAGATAAAAATTATTAATTACAAAACGGCTGCTACCGGTGTACTGTGCAATACCCTGACTAAAATTTGCCTGATAGATGGCTTCCAGATTATCTGTAATACGGTAATGCAATGCTCCGTTTAACTTCAGGCTATATACACCATACTGGGCCAGGTCTTTTTCTTCATAACCCGTTCTTGACACCCGCCCTATTTTATCAATTGTCTGTGCAACCTCGTCGCCGTAAATATTCAAGGCATTTTTGCCCGGGTTATTCGGCCCACGGTTAGCTAAAGGCGTGTTGGGGTCTATATCTGTATAATCATTCGCATACCAGTCGGTGCCTCTGAGGTAAGCGACATTTGCCTTGAAAGCAAATTTGTTTTTAAATGCTTTGGCATATCGCACGGCCAGGTCATAATATGGTTTTGCCCCCAGGCCTGTGCCGTCATTCAAATGGTTTACGCCTACTTTGGTTTGCGCGCTTAGCCCCTGATAATCAAATGGATTTTTTGTGCGCATCTGCAACATTCCGTTGAATGCAATCGGGCCATACAAAGCTGAGGCAGCTCCCGGAATCAGCTCAACGCTTTCTATATCAATATCGTTGGGGCCATGCAGATTACCCATGGCAAAACCCAACCCAGCTGACTGGTTATCAACGCCGTCTACCAATTGCAAAAAGCGGCTGTTACCCGTGGTATTAAACCCTCTGGTGTTGATTTGCTTGTAGGTAAGGCCACTGGTAACAATATCTAACGATTTCATGTTGAGCAAAGCATCGTAGAAGTTGGCTGCCGGAGATTGTTGGATACCTCTTGAGTCCATCTTTTCAATACTCACCGGCGACTTCAAAATGCTTTCTTCAATTCTGGAAGCAGAAACAACCACCTGATTCAGGTCTTCAGACGCGGTTTTCAATGAGATACTCAATGTGGTTTCGCTGGCCACCGCAATTTCCTGGCGCTCATAGCCCACCATTGAAATTACCAATGTGGCCGGAAGAGAGGCATTCAGTTCAAAATTTCCTTCGGCATTAGTGATGGTTCCTGAAACTTTTCCTTTCAGAAAAACCGAAACACCTATCAGAGGTTTTTGATTTTCAGCATCAGTCACTTTGCCCTTGATGACACTTTTCTGGGCGAAAGCTCCTGCTGAAAACAACAATAAGGAGATTATACAGGTAAAAATATTTTTCATTCTAAAGCTCGGTTAAAATATAGGATTAGATTAATTAATCCTCATCATTCTTATTTCTTCAGGTGGTCATAGCCCTGCGGCAAACGCGTGTAGCCGTGGTTCACTATTCTTTCACCTAAGTACTGATAAAATGAGGGGTCGCCTGGCGTTATACTGGCCAGGCCGTCAACATAGCGGTTATACAAACAAAAAAGTGCAGCTATAAGCACAGTATCATGTATTTCCATGTCGGTTGCGCCTTTTGCTTTAGCATTGGCTATAGCTTCAGGGGTGACGCTCTTCCCGCTTTTCTGCACCATTCTGGCAATGGTTAGTAAGGCCTTCATTTTATCGCTCACCGGAGCATTCTCTAAATCATGTTTTACCAATTCGCAGGTTTCGGTTTCACCCAATAGCAAATCGGCAGCGGCAGTATGAGCAGCCGTACAAAACCGGCATTCATTATTGTGCGATACTATGGTGGCTATTAACTCTCTTTCGCCCTGGGTCAGCGAACTGTCTCCTCTTAACAAAATTTGTGTCAGTTCACGAATAGGCGCTGCGGTATCCTGGCTATACTCTAAAAGCCCTGTAATACCGGGCAGATGGTCAGGAAGTGATATATGAGGCATAATTTAGGCAATAACAAGGCTTACCGGCTGTTTGCAGCCGATGCCAGATGTGGTACAATAAATAATCAGGGAAAAACAGACAGGTTAAACCTGTTTTCTTAGCGAGGACGATTATAACCGGCAAAGGCCATTCTCTGTCCCATTTCACGGTAGGCTTCGTTTTCTTTCGGCGCCCACGTGCCTAAGCCATCTACATAGCGATTAAACATACAAAATGCTGCCGCAATCAGTACCGAATCATGAATCTCTTCGTCGGTTGCTCCTTCATTTCTGGCTACTTCAATCTCCTTTTCTGTTACATGCCTGCCGCCTTTTTGCACTTGTGCAGCAATGTTAAGCAAGTCTCTCAGCTTTGGAGAAATAGCAGTTTCGGCAAAATTTTGTTTGATATCATCTATTATATTCAAATCACAACCTAAATGAGCTGCCGCCGCTGCTCCGTGCGAAGTATGGCAAAAATGGCAATTGTTCAGGTGCGAAACATAAGAAGCAATCAATTCGCGTTCGCCTCTTGTTAAGGTTGACGGCCCCCTCAAAAGGGTTTCAGCCAGGTTTAACAAGGGTATGGCCGTACGCGGATTATGATTGAGAAGCCCGGAAATACCCGGAAGCTCCTCATTCAACAATTTGATGTGTGCCATAATCAGAACCTGTAAGCGTAAGTTGCCGTAATCAGGTAGTCTGCAAATGCTGCATCGCCGTGCTTTTTACCGGTTGGGTCTTGCATGTCGCTCCATGATTTTATTCTGTTACGAACAACCGCATAAGGAACACCGAAAATAAACGAATGGTGATGCGTATTAATAATGACACTTGGCTCAACAGAGATAATGTATCCGGGTCTGCGGCTGCCTTCACTATTGCCAATGCGGTCTATAGCAGGCAAGCCTTCTACCCTGCCACCCAACGCTAATGAAATACCCTTTTTAGGTGCAACCGAATAGCTTAAACCCGCACGACCTGCAAACTGGTCAGGTACAGAAAAGCCGGTAGCCGCATTAACGGTTTTAGGGCTGAACATATAAAAACCATTGTAGTAAACAGAGGCATTTTTGAATACCGACTGATAACCCTGCATTTCAATGCTGTATCCCCAGCCGCTATCGCCCAATTGCATTGATTGGTCAAGGGCTTTGCGCTGTATGTATTCTTTTTTGTTTTTATCCAGTTTATGGAAGTCTCCCTGAACGTTGGCATCACCGGTTGGAGCTTTGACTCCCACCCCTATAGCCAGATTACCTTTCAGATGGGTAAGCGGATTGAACAACCAGTAGGTAGCAGATACACGCATATCGCCCACCCCTTTAGAATACGTATGAAAACGTTTCTGCTCCGGGTTAGCTTCAATTGAGTTGCCGTAGTGTTCATAAAGAGAAGAACGGTCGTTGTCAAGATAAGGCAAATTCAATGAAAAGCTCAGACGCGGATTAACAGCGTAACTCAGGCCAAAATCAAAAGCATGAGAAGTGTTAATAACCTGAGTACCGTTTTCTATACGTTCTTTTTGCTCTTGGGTACCAACAAAATGGCGGAAAGAATGCAAATATCTGTATGAAGCCGTAAACTGAAACTGGCCGCCTTTCATCATTGAGGCCGGGCTGTTGGGGTTACCCGTTGCCGATGCCATGTGGCGTACGGCAATACAACCTTGCGAGAACCCCTTGATTGATCCCAAAAGCATGGCTAGTGAGAAAAAATAATATATTTTTTTCATTGAAAATACGTTTGAATAAATTTAAGCAAGCTGATTAAACCATTAGTTTTTATAAACCAGAACCATCGGCCTTTCCACGGGCAATGGCATACTGACCAATTTTTTTACCGTGTTCAAGACCTTTAACACAGTCGAAACGATAATGAATCAGTCCATAAACCCTTGAATTGGATGCTTCCTGAGCCATCGCATTCAACTTTTCAGCCTCCGTCGGGAAGATAGAGCCCAATACTGTGGCGGCGGCACCTGAAAAAGTAGAGTGTCCCGAGGTATAAGACTGAAAATTGGGCAAACCAACAGAGGTTTTGATACCGAATTGCTGAGGGCGCGGATAATAATAATAGTTCTTGGCGTCCCAGCAAGCAATACCTGCATCCATCTCGGCAGTACCCAGCAATGCCAGCGTGCGGGCTGTTGCCAACTCACTGAACTTATTCTGGAAACAGAGATTAGCAGCGGCACGATGCCAGTGACCAGGAGGCGTGTAGCTGCCGGCACCGTCTGACCAGTAATTGGCAATACGGGCCTGCTCACGCGTCTGATTTTTATCAATGGCCTTAAGCTCGTCAAGGTCTTTTTTAAACTCGTCACTATCTAATGCTGGCGGAGGGCTTGGGCGCATGGCCAGCATAGCTGTTTTATCAAAATTCCAGGTCTGTACGGTACCATAGTTAGGCAACATTGGCGGGCGGGCAGGAATCTCCTGGCTTAACCACTCCGACTTCAAGCCTTGTGCTTTGGCATTGGCAATTGCAGCAGCATTGACTGTCTGATTATTGGCGGCACCCATGCCGTCTGTTTTTGCGCGACCCATTACTTTGGCAGCTACGGCTTTGCCCAGGGCATCGCCTGCCGAAATATCAGAATCAACGTTCATACCACCCCAGATACGGGCATTTTTGGCTTCGGCTAGCTTGGCATCCAACAAAGGCACCTCGCCGGGGAACATCGCCACCAATATGGTATATGAGGCCGCAGCCACAACTGCATCTTCAGACGGGTAAGACGGTAAATCAGAAACCGGCAACAAAGCAGAAACAGTAGCATCTGTTTTTGAAGGAGCCTTGCGGTTATACTTAAACTTGTAGTTCCACGCGGCCACCAGTGCGTCATACTGCGCTACACTTAAATAAGCTAGTGCACGGGCTGTATATGGCGGATTGGCAAACGGAAACTTAGGGTCTGCCAATGGGTTGGCAGCATCAGGAACCGGATACTTGCCCTCTGCATTTGAAGCAGGCGGAAGGTTATATCTGGCTGCCAGCTCACGAGCTATTTCGTTCCAGCGATACACGGCACCTGCACCCCAGTAAGCTACTGCTTTTTTGTTTTCCGGGGTAATGGTCGAAACCGTGGTTTTCAGTTTTGCTATTTCTGCCTGGTACTCTGCCGAACCTGCCGCTTTTGGCTCTGCCACCGGAAATTCATCAGCGCTGGCGAGTACATAAGTTTTCCAGGTTCCTCCTTTTTCATCTAATTTTGCCGGGATATAGGCCTCTTTCAATGATTCTTCCAAATCTTTATTGCAAGACGAAACAACCAGACTCAATATTACTATTACTAAAAATGGTACATGTATTTTTTTCATATTACGGCCCCGTATTCAATTGAGCGAACTGCCCGGGGAAGCAAATTTTCTGTTAGAAATCTTTTCTGCAAATTTTATTTTTTTGTTACCTGTTCAGACTTACTCTTGAAATTTATCTGATACAGGAAACCGGCTGATATTGTAGTAGCCTGGCCCATGTTTTCGCCATCTATTACTCTTCTGATCATTACATTGAACCCTACATTTTTTGGCTGAAACTTACCATAGAAACCTACGCCCGATGATTTCATGTTATTCGTCGGAAAAGGCATATCGTTTCTACGGATGTAATC
Source organism: Emticicia sp. 21SJ11W-3 (assembly GCF_024138715.1). Taxonomy (GTDB): domain Bacteria; phylum Bacteroidota; class Bacteroidia; order Cytophagales; family Spirosomataceae; genus Emticicia; species Emticicia fluvialis. Next base: position 1,353,523 of record NZ_CP092074.1, on the reverse strand, counting down.
TCCGCCTACGCAAGTGTTTTTGTCAATGAATAATTCGGCCTGAATCCCTTTTTTGTAGTAACCCATCCGGGCGGCTACATCAGTAGCGTTAGGCATGCTTATTTCATTGGTGTTATAAACTTTGTCGTAAGCGTAATAGGCATCTCTGTCTACCTTTATATTACTGCGGAAAACGTAGCTTCCGTGTGCGGTAATATAAAAACCAGAAGTATGCTTGTAGTGAGCAATTAAACGTGCAGTAGCTGTTTTGGATTTAAGGCCAATTGACATCGGGAGAAAATCTGGTACATAGTTGCTTACCGGTAACGAGCCGCCCAATACTCCATGCAAGGAAAGGCCGTTTGCCGATTGCACCATATTGTATTTTAACCATACCGATACATCCTGAAAACCCTGCTGCCCCATCAGATTACCTGCGCTGGTTTTTGTCCACACATAAGGTAAGCCGGCAAGAACATTCAGTTTTTTGGTAATACCGTAGGCTATCATAGGCATAACACTTTGTGTAGTGTGCGTACCTATATTGAAATTTTCGCGTTTTAATTTATTCTCCCAATATTCGCTCCACTGGCTATTTGAATAGGTTGTAGCTATACAAATAGATTTTTTGTTCATATAAATGGCGTCATGAGGCATTTGGGCTTGCGCATTGAAAACCGCACCACCTACCAGCACAAGTAAAAACTTGTAAAATAATTTCATTTTAGAATAGTAAGTTTTTAGTTAAAAACAGTCATGTAACCCATGTGCAAGTCAATACCGTACCCCAACCTAAACGCACAGACAGATTATTAAGAACGGCCAAAGAGGGCGTTCATGAACAAAGGTCTATGTTTAGTGCCGGGCATTGGCACAACTTACCACATAAGAAGTATAGATTTGAGCGGATGCATTCATACATTGCGCTTTGGGCATAAACCAAGGCGGCAAGGCATAAAATTTGTAGAAAAGACTGTATTAAGCTAAATCGGGAGGTGGAGAATTAACAAATAACGTTGAAGCAGGAATAAACTCCTGATAAGTGTAGATTTTTAACGGGAGGTCTTCAACCCAGAAGTAGGCAATTGTGCTACTACCGAACTGAGTATAATCTTTAGTGAGATTCTTAAAAAAATTGAGCGCCTTTTTACCAGAGCCGGTGGGCTCATCGTTTACCTGTTTTTTTACCTGTTGCAGCAAACTGAAAACGTTCTCGCGGCTTGCATTTTCTTTCTTGCAATAAGTGTAAAGGGTATCACTTTCAAATTTGCGCTGATAAGTACGGAAAAAATCGCCTTTGAAGATAATGAGACCGTCTGTCTCTTCAGACTCGCTCCAACTGGCCATATACGGAATGGCCATTGGCACTTTCATAACCAGAAACTCTCCTTTTTCCTGAAAAGTCACATTTGCGTGTACTACGCGTTCCTCCTGCCATTTGTCTAAAAGCATGACAAACGTAGAGCCCAGCATATTACACACCAGCAATGCAAGAAGCGATATGGAAGCGACTTTTTTCAGTAGTAATTTTGGTTCATGCAACAAATAAATCAATTAAATTGAAATTTTCCAACAACTTTTTACATTTTATTGATTTTTGGCAACGATATATTTTTGCTGATAGCCAGTGTACGAATTCCAAAAATACATAAAACGGTTATGATATCTATTACTTCAACAGACAGGTTTAACTTGCGAAGGGCAAAGTAGAAACTGCCTCCTATGATACAAACGGTAGCATACAACTGGCCTGTTCTGAAAAGCGCAGGTATTTCATTAAGGAAAATATCTCTTATTACACCACCAAAACAGGCAGTTATGGTACCCAGAATAATACAGGAAGGGACATTAAGCCCTGCGGATATACCTTCCTGGATGCCCCTGAGCGCAAAAAAACCAAGCCCGAGGGAATCGAACAAGGTAAGGGTTTTATCAAGATGCACAATCCTGTGTCTGAAAATAACCGTAACCATTGCTACCATCACAATCAGTATTATTATTGTAGAATCCAGAATCCAGCGCACAGGCAGATGCCCAATGAGCATATCACGTATGGTACCACCGCCAACAGAAGTAACAAAGGCGATAACAACCAGGCCGAAGATGTCTAGGTCTTTGCGCATAGCCGCCATAGTGCCTGAAGCCGCAAAAGCAATGGTGCCACCAATATTTATAAATGTAAAAAATTCCATTAGTTTTAGTAGTTTTGCAACAAAAATAGTAGTAAAAACGTCATTTTTATGTTTTTACAGTAAATTTGGTACATGCGAATAGATCAGGATACCGTACAGCAGATTATTCAGGCCGCCGATATAGTTGAGGTTGTGGGCGATTATGTTTCTCTCAAAAAGCGGGGAGCAAACATGATAGCCTGCTGCCCTTTTCATAATGAAAAAACGCCATCATTCTCGGTGTCGCCATCAAAAGGCATTTATAAATGCTTTGGTTGTGGCAAGGCCGGTGATTCTGTAAGGTTTGTGATGGACATTGAAGGTATAGGATACCCCGAGGCACTGAGACACCTGGCTAAAAAATATGGTATAGAAGTAGCCGAGCAGGAATATACCAGCGAAGAACAGCAGGTTCAGAACGAAAAGGAAAGCCTTTTTATAGCCCTGGATTTTGCCAATAAATTTTATCAGGACCAACTTTGGCAAACCCCTGAGGGCGAGAGCATCGGGCTGAGCTATTTTAAAGAACGGGGGTTTAACCACCAGACCATCAGGAAATTTGACCTGGGCTATAGTTCTGACGGACGGGATGTTTTTACCAAACATGCGCTTAAGAACGGTTTCACACTGGATATACTTGAAAAAGCCGGCCTGACTATACTGAAAGAAGGGCGCGAACCGATAGACCGTTTCAGAGGACGGGTAATTTTCCCGATTCATAATGTAGCAGGCAAACCTATTGCATTTGGTGCCAGGATTCTGAAAAAAGACCCCAACGCCCCCAAGTATCTTAATTCGCCCGAAACGGCTGTATATCATAAAAGTAATATAGTATATGGTATAGCGCAGGCCAAGAATCCTATCAGGCAGGAAGAAAACTGTTATCTGGTAGAAGGTTATACCGACGTTGTTTCGTTAAATCAGGCAGGTATAGAAAACGTAGTGGCTTCGTCCGGCACTTCGCTTACCAAAGAGCAGATTCAGCTAATCAGAAGATTTACCGAAAACATAACCGTTTTGTATGACGGCGACGCCGCCGGTATTAAAGCATCATTAAGAGGAATAGACATTATTCTGGAAGAAGGCCTGAATGTGAAGGCAGTGGTGTTTCCGGATGGAGACGACCCCGACAGTTTTGTTCAGAAAGTTGGCAGCCAGGCTTTTAAAGAATACGTAAAGCATACCCAGAAGGATTTTATCAGGTTCAAGACCGAGATTTCATTGAAAGACTTGGGCACAGACGCCCTTAAGCGTGCTGAACTGATAAAAGACCTGGTAGAAACCATCTCTAAGATTCCGGACTCCATCAAACGTTCGGTATTTTATAAAGAGGTGGCCTCTTTGCTTAGTATTGATGAGCACATCCTGATTACTGAAGGCAATAAAATATTTCAGAAAAAGAGGCAGGATACCGACCGCGACAGACAAAGGCAGCAGAGGACCAATCCACTGGGTGATATCAACGCATTTGTAGCGCCCGAGCCTGATACCTTTGTGCCGGGTATGGAAGAGACAGCCAGAACCGTGAAACGGAGTGCCTTGTCTTATCATGAAGAAGAATGTGTAAGGCTGCTGGTATGTTACGGCACCCATGTTTTGGAGAAAAACGTTGCAGAAAACATAGACTTTACTCTTACCGACTATATTTTTAATGAAATTCAGGATATAACTTTTGAAACGGCATCTTACCAGAAAATACTGGATATATGCCGGGAGTTTCATCAAAGAGGCGAAATTCCGGACACTTCTTACTTTACCAGCCATCAGGATATTGAAATTCAGACCTTAAGCATTAACTGGCTTTCGTCTCCACATCAGCTGAGCGAAAACTGGGAGAAATTTGAAATATACGTTCCATTAGAAAGTGATAAACTAGACGAAATGGTTTACACCAACGTGCTGAGGTTAAAAAAAAGCCGCTTTGAAATAGAGATGGAAAAACTAAGTAAGGAACTCATTGAAACGGAATCTTTTGAAACGCAAGAGCAAATACTGGTAAAAATGATGGAACTGAAAGGAATCATTAAAAAATTGGCTGCACTTTTGGGCACGGTGGTGCAGGGCTAATTATACAGAATATAAAACCATGATAAAAGATATAGATTTTTCGCCTGAATTTGAGTTCGCTACTGCCAGAAGTGGCGGCCCGGGCGGACAGAATGTAAATAAGGTGGAAACAAAAGTAGAGCTTAGATTCAACATTGCTACCTCTGCCCTACTGACAGATACCCAAAAACAAAGGCTATATGAAAAGCTTCAAAGCCAACTGGTACAAGAAACCGTTTTGTTGATTAGCTCGCAGGAAAAAAGAAGCCAGTTGCAAAACAAAGAACTGGTGGTGCAGAAGTTTTACAAATTACTTGAAAAATCTCTGCATGAAGCCAAGAAAAGACGAGCCACAAAACCCTCGCTGGCTGCAGTAGAAAAAAGGTTGAAGACAAAAAAAATTGATTCAGACAAAAAAGCAGCCAGAAACCAGAAAATTGATTTTTAATTGTCCGTAGAATAATAATTTGTGCACCGGTGGCGTGGCTAAGCCATTAAATATTTATTAAACCTGATAACTTAGTGGCATAATCGTTTTCTTTGCATTGAATGTTGCCGGTAACCGAATGAGAAAAACACTGATTTACGTATTAGTTTCGTTATTTATAAGTTCTTGCGACTGGTTTAAAAAACCAGACCCAACCCCCGTAACAGAGGTAATTCCTGAATATGAAACGGTGCCGGTAATGGCCAGATTGCCGGAAGATATAGCCAATGAAGCTTCTGGTGTATGCGACAGCCGCAGTATGCCGGGGAACGTCTGGGTGCAGGAAGATGGCGATAACCCCAATAATATTTATTTGTTTGCACATGAGGGGCAATACAAAGGGTCGGTAAAAATGCCTTTCCCTAACCGCGACTGGGAAGACATATCTATTGGCCCCGGCCCTGAGGCTGGCAAAACCTACCTATACCTGGCCGAAATTGGAGACAATGATGCGGTTTATAATAACCAGTATTACATTTATCGGTTCGTTGAGCCGCAATCATTACAACCCGTTACCAGTTTTGACCGCATAGCCTTTCAATATCCTGACGGTAGCCGTGACGCCGAATGTATGCTGATAGACCCTCAGACCAAAGACATTTATATAGTTTCGAAAAGAGAGTTTAATGTACGGCTGTACAGGCTTAAATATCCTCAGTCTGTTACAGAAAATCAAACGGCAGAGTTTTTACAGACTTTACCCATTACCTATGTTACCAGCGGCGGGATATCATCAGACGGTAAAGAAATTGTTATCAGAAACTACTTTACACTTTTTTACTGGTACCGTAAAGATGGAGAAACCATACCTCAGGCGCTTGCCAGAACTCGCGACAAATTACTGCCTTACGTGCAGGAGCCGCAGGGAGAAGGTTTCTGCTTTGATAAAAACGGGAAAGGCTATTTTACCAACAGCGAAAGGCCAGACGGCCAGAACGCCATCTCTTATTTGTATTATTACCCAAAGAAAAAATAACCATTTATAAATCAAAAAGCCACTATCTTTCTTCAGACAGTGGCTTTTTGATTTATATTCCAAAGTTTTACAATATAAACTGGCTTAAATCTTTGTTTTTAACCAGACCTGCCAGCCTGTCGTTCACCATATCTTTAGTGATAACAATCCGGGCATTAGCGCCAATTTTATCGGGTACATCAAACATAATCTCATTCAGCAAATGGCTCATTACGGTTTGTAGCCTTCTGGCGCCAATGTTTTCAACCTCACTATTGGCATAAAAGGCAATACGGGCAATTTCTCGCAGTGCCTCGGTATCAAAACTCAGGCTAACGTCCTCGGCTTCCAGCATGGCTTCATACTGGCGCGTCAAAGCATTTTTAGGTGTTTGCAAAATCTGAAAAAAGTTTTCTTCTGTCAGGCTTTCCAGCTCAACTCTGATCGGGAAACGCCCCTGTAATTCCGGAATCAAATCTGAAGGCTTTGCCACATGAAAAGCCCCCGCGGCTATAAACAATATATGATCTGTCTTAACAGAGCCATGTTTGGTGTTCACGGTGCTTCCTTCCACTATCGGCAGCAGGTCTCGCTGTACACCTTCACGGCTTACATCCGGCCCGCCCGACTTACCGCTCGATGAAGCAATTTTATCAATTTCATCTATAAAAATTATTCCCAGGTTTTCAGCTTTCCAGATGGCTTCGTCTTTTACCTCATCCATATCTATCAGTTTGGCAGCCTCTTCGTCCAATAATATTTTTCTGGCTTCTGCAATGGTTACTTTGCGTTTTTTACCTTTTTTGGGCATCATACCGCCTATCATATCCTGCAGATTCATCATCGACACATCATCGATAGGCCCTCCCATCACGCCAATATTGGGCATTCCGTTGGTTTGCACATCAATTTCTATTTTGCGGTGGTCCAGGTCTCCGTTTCTTAATTTTTCTCTGAACGCCTCACGTGTTTTCTCATTCAGCAGATTTTCTGAGTTATCCTCAACCTCCTGCTTTTTTGTTTCCATCGAAAACCCAACGTCTTTTTTATCCTTTACAGGCGGTATCAGAATATCCAGCAAGGTGTCTTCAACAGTATCCAATGCCTTCGTTTTTACTTCTTCTTTTTTTGCAGCCCGTACCATATTTACCGATTGCTCTACCAGGTCTCTTACCATGCTTTCGCAGTCACGCCCGACATACCCCACCTCTGTAAACTTTGACGCCTCCACTTTAGTAAACGGAGCCTCCGCAATTTTAGCTAAGCGGCGGGCTATTTCGGTTTTACCTACCCCGGTGCTGCCTATCATCAGAATATTATTCGGAATTATCTCGGCCTGCATTTCCTGACTGGCATTCATGCGGCGCCAGCGGTTTCTTAAAGCAATGGCCACATTACGCTTTGCGTCTTTCTGGCCAATAATGTATTTATCTAGCTCCTCTACTATTTGTTGTGGTGTCAGGTTACCTATTACTTTCGCCATTTATTAAAAAGCTTTTTATTTAATATGTTTGCTGTTATACTTAACGGCATAGCTGCAAATTTAGTTTTCATTCAGACTAAAACAAACCACGTTATAAATTTTATGACCAGCGGTCGGTGTGTATTACCAACCTTATCGGCGCTTTTTTTAAATGCTGTATCGGTTTATTTAACGCACTAGCGTACACAGGTAATTAAAGATTAAATTTCTTACGTTCCGCAATAGTATTTTCAAGACGGTGTTAAGTAATATATTAGGAATAAAACGTTTCTTAAAACCTGAAAGGGTTCAAAAAGAAATTAATCAATATTTTTTATGTAAATCTTACAAAATTTGCCAGGAAAAAAGATTTTTTTGTAAGTTTGAAGTACCAATCAAGCGTATTATACAAAATTTGTGGGTTACAGAATTTAAGTATGATTTTGTGCCGGTTTAAATCTAATTTTCACTATTCAACTCTTCAATAATGCAAAACAAAAAGACAACGAACAGAAGGGATTTTATTAAAAGCGGTGCTATTGCCGCCAGTGGATTCTTTATTGTGCCACGTCATGTATTAGGTAAAGGTTTTATTGCACCCAGCGATAAGCTAAATATTGCTGCCATTGGTGCAGGCGGAAAAGGTGGCTCAGACATTGCTAATGCCTACAACAACGGTGTGAACAATGTAGTGGCTATTTGTGATGTAGACATGGCTCGTTGTAAAGGCAGCCTTGATAAGTTTCCGAATGCTAAACGTTACAAGGATTTCAGAGTAATGCTGGAACAAATGAAAGGAGACATTGATGCAGTTACTATCTCTACTCCAGACCACCAGCATGCCGTAGCAGCTATGGCTGCCATGTCTATGGGCAAGCACGTATACGTGCAAAAGCCTTTGACACACGATATTTATGAAGCCCGTAAGTTGACCGAGGCCGCAAGAAAATACAAAGTGGTTACGCAAATGGGTAACCAAGGTGCCTCTAACCCTACTCAAAAAGCCATGATGCAATGGCTTGATAAAGGCACAATTGGAGTGGTGAAAGATGTACACATCTGGACAAACCGCCCCGTATGGCCACAAGGTAACCCCGTGCCAACAGATAAACCTGCTCTGATTGATTCAATGACTCCGCAGGATTGGGATTTGTGGGTTGGTACTGCTTCATGGGTTGACTATCACCCGCTTTATCACCCATTCAAATGGCGCGGATGGTGGAATTTTGGAACCGGTGCATTGGGCGATATGGGATGCCACCTGATTGACCCTGCGTTCAGAGTTTTAGGTTTGGGCTACCCAACTGAAGTAGAATGTAGCGTAGGACAGGTGTTTCTGAAAGACTGGAGCCCTGAATATAACCCTGAAGGCTGCCCTCCGTCATCAAGTGTTCAGATTAAATTCCCTGCTACCAAGCGCAATAACTCGCCTGTTACTATGTACTGGACAGACGGTGGTATCCGTCCGTTCCACCCAGAGTGGATTCCTGCCAACGAACCATTGGCAGAAGCCGACAGCAGCAACGGTGTATTAATGATTGGTACCAAAGGTGTTATGACCTGCGGAACCTACGGAAACACACCGAAGATTTATCTGAAAACCGGTGAGAAAATAGATATTACTCCTAAAGAAGACCCTAGCGTTAAACCGCTTCCTGAACATGGCCACCAGGCATCATGGGCTGAGGCTTGCAAAGCCGGCTTTAACAGCAAAGAGCATAAAGGTCTTTCTTCGTCGTTTGATTACTCAGGCCCATTAACTGAAACAGTATTGATGGGTAACCTGGCTATCCGCAGCTATAACCTGCGTAAATCTAACGGCAAAAATGGTTTCAACTACGATGGTCGTAAAAAACTGTTGTGGGATGGCACTAATATGAAGATTACCAACTTCGATGAGGCCAACCAGTTTGTACAACGCCAATACCGCGAAGGCTGGAAATTAGTTTAAGATTTGCGTTTCCTTTTTATAGAAGAAAAACCTGCCCAAAAGGCAGGTTTTTCTGTTTATTACAATTGAGCCATTAACTCAAAATCTTTCACTTTTGAAAGATACAGATAATTAAGCAACAAGCCATTGCTATTGTTTATCAGCCTATGCCCCTCTATAAACGGCAAGATATGGGTGGTGATACGCTCAAACTCGTAATCAGTACCCATTTCTTTTTCGTTCAGGTCAGCTATTTCATCGGCCGACATTTCCAGTTCGCAATAATACAGGTACATGGCTTCATCGCTGGTACCTGTGCTCGGGAAAACCCGCTTTTGAGGTGTTACGTTAATCAACTGGTCTGCCGTTACATCCAGTCCTGTTTCTTCTTTTACCTCCTGCACTGAAATTTCCAGAGGGGTTTTGCTGCCATCAACCATACCAGCCGGGTGTTCATAAGTGAAACCTCCCTCGGCAATGCGACGTTGCTTTACCAGCAGCAGATATTTTTCTTTGGTGTCTTTATCTATCAGACAAACCAGAATGCAAACTACTTCCCCTTTCAGAAAACAGATGGGTGGCATTTTATCACCCTCGGGGGTCTCGGCGTCTAGCATCAGCAGAGAAAAGAGAATTTCGCCGTTGTAACGGTATCTGGTGTAGTGTTGGTCTATCCCGTTGATTTTCAATCCGTTTTCTATCAGATTATTCTTCCAAATCTTAAATTTGTGTGCATCTTCGAGTTTTTCGTTTGTCATTTTTGGGTAATTTTATTTTTTGCAAAAATAGGGAGGATAAGCGGTAAAACACAGGAAAGTTTGGTAACTTAATAACATTCTAATTGTAAAAATAAATTCACTTAAGTTTCCGGAATCGTATTGGAATAATTATAAATCAATATTGATATAACTTATCTTATAAGAAAGAAAATGATTAAATACCTGACACTTTTGCTAGTATATTTTGCAATTGCACCTCAATTGCATGCTAACATTGACTACAAAACAGAGCTATATGCTTTGTTAGAAAAATTCAACAGTCAAAAGAAATTAACAGATGAAGAATTAGTCAGATTGATTCCTAAAACCGAAAATGAGTTTAGCGTATACTATTCATTGACTTCCCCCAATAAGGAAAAAAAATGGAACGTAATTTTCAGCAATATTGAGATATATATAGGAAAAAGAGCAAGTGTTAGCCAGAAAGCTTTCAGGGCATATGTTGGATTAACAAACTTTGTTGATGGAGAATATGCAGAAGGTTATTTTGATAGGCTAGATTTTCTTATTGGGAAACATACAAAGTATTTTTGCAAAATATTCAGTAGTTTATCTAGCAATGAAAAACGTAGGCTGAGCGACTTATATTCTCAATATTGTAAATAAATTCCCTTCCATGAACCAAACCACAGGCAAATACATAATCATCATCGGTGGTACCCTAATTCTCATCGGCATTATCGTCTATTTCTTTGCCGATAAGCTGCATTGGTTGGGGCGATTGCCGGGCGACATCAGGTATGAGAATGGCAATACCCGGGTGTATTTCCCCGTTGTAACTATGATTCTGCTCAGTTTGATACTGAATTTCATCATCTATCTCATAAAGAAGTTCTTCTGACATTATTCATGCAACCGAAATCAGCCCGTTTGCGTCTTTAAAGGTAGTGGCCAAAAGTAATAGGTTATCAACGCATCTAATGAAAAAACTTTACATATATCTGTTTCTGACCAGCTGGGTTTTCTCAGCCTGCGACAGCGTGAAGGACCTTCAGCCGGCGTTGAATGCCAATGAGGCTGTGCCGCAGGTAGCGGTCAATGCCATTAAGCAGGAGTTTCCGGAAGCAACACAGATAAAATTCTCTACACTTGAAAAAGGCAAGCTGTGGGAGTCCAGCTTTCAATTCAAAGTAGACCGGATGTCGGCCGTTGTCAATAATTCAGGCAAAATCTCTGAAGCCTACAAAATCACCAATTCAGTACAATTACCTGAAAACGCCAGAACCTACATAAATAACAACTATCCGGGTGCCGAAATCAAGTACATTTGCCAGCAAATGGCGCCGGCTAATGGTTCAGTTATTGGTTATAAAGTAATTGTAAAACTTACGGACGGTAAAGAAATTGCAATCGTTTTTGACAGTACCGGCACTTTGGTTTTGGTGGCTGCTAACGACAGGCCAGGGCCACCCCAGCAAGGAAACGGCCAGGGTGGCCCTAAAATATATTTTATTGAGGAAACCGACCTGCCTACAATTATCAGAACCTATCTGGGCAGCAAACATGAAGGCTATACGTTTGTAAAAGCAGCGGTTTCGCTCATGCCTAATGGCAAATTGTATTCGGTGGTGGTTTCTAAAGATATGACCAGCTTTGAATATCTGTTTGATGAAAAAGGCAATGTTTTGAGGGCGGGCAACCTGGGCATTGGCGTACCTTTTAACAAGCTGGAGTACAAGCTGGTGTCGCTTAGTGAACTGCCTCAGACAATTAAAGATGGCCTCAACAAAAACTTTACGAGCTGGACCTATGAAAACGGAATAAAGTTTTCGCAAAGCGGGCAATTGCAGGGGTATTTTATTCTGGTTACGGCCGACAAAAAACAATTTTCGTTGCAGTTTAATGATAAAGGTGATTTCATGCGAGGTGGGCAGGTATGCGGGCCGTTGGGGGCATCGAGCGGTAAATATGAAATTAAAACCATTCAGCCAAAAGACCTGCCAGAAGCCATCAGTAGTTTTCTGATTAGCCGGCATCAGGATTTCAGTTATATACAAACCTCGCTCATTACCGATAAGGATAAGAAAATATACTGGGTGGCCATTATCAGAGATGACCAGGTACTGAATTATGCATTTGACGACAAAGGTAAAATAATAAGCATTGTTGAAACCATACTGAAAGTGAACATCGGCAAAGGTATTGCCCGTCTGATGCAGGAAGACAACATTACCGAAAAAATAAAAACCTATATTAATTCTTATTATCCCGGCTGGAGTTTCCAGACAGGCATGATAAATTTTGTAGACAATCAATTGTTTTCATATATAGTGGTTATTAAAACCGGGATCGACATTTATATTCTGAGTTTTGATGCCAACAGCAATTTTGTAGCTGCCAGAAAAGGCTGACCACCTTTTGCGGTTATTATCGGTGCAGATAATGCTAGCCTATTTAAAACGTAATTACTAAGAACACTGCAATCCCTTTCAGAATGCCCGGTGAAATTGATTTAGTACTTGGATGCCAACGGAACGATCCCAGAGCACAAGCCGCCTTTTATAATTTATATAAAGGTCGGTTGCTGGGTATTTGTCGTCGTTATGCACGCACAGTTATGGAAGCTGAAGATATATTTCAGGAAGCCTTTATTAAAGTTTTCAATAAAATTCATGACTTGCAAAAACCTGAATCGGTTGAATATTGGGTGAAGTCGCTGGTTATCAGAACAGCCATTGACCATTACAGGCAAAATAGCAATGAAAGGCAGTTTGTAGATTATCATGTGCTTGAAGATACCGGAAATGCCGATATAAGTGCGATATCGCAATTGAGCCACGAAGAGATAGTTTCGGTAATTAACGAGTTGTCAGACGGATACAGAATGGTGGTAAACCTTTATCTGATAGATGGTTATGAACATAACGAAATAGCCAAAATTCTTGGCATTTCAGAAGGCACATCAAAGTCGCAGTTATCAAGGGCTAAAGTGCATTTAAGGAAGAAGCTCATTGAGTTGGGTGTTACTATTTAAGAAAATTTTCAATACATCCCTAAAGGGGATAAAATATGCTCTCAGAAGACGAAATAAGAAGAAAGCTGACAGAGAAATTCGGCAGTTTTGAATCAGAACCCCAGGAAGAATCATGGGAGAAGATTCGTGCGCGTATTAATCTGAACCGGATGTTTCAGGACTACGAAGCTGAACCTCAGGACGAATCGTGGGAGAAAATACGAGCAGGTATTGACCTGCAACGGAGAATGAATGAATTTGAAGCTGAGCCACAAGAGGAATCATGGGAGAAAATACGTGCAGGTGTAGAGCTGGCTGAAAAGTTCAAAAACTATGAACCTGAACCCCAAGCCATCAGCTGGTTAAAAATTCAGGAGGCCATTCAACCACAAAAACGCCGCAGAGGCATTATTCCGCTTTTCTTCAGGATAGGGCTGGCAGCAGGAGTTGTACTCATGCTGGGTAGTTTATGGTGGTTGCTTAACCGTAATGACACCCCTGCTGCTGTTGCAAACAATTCTTCGGTTAAGAAGTCTGTTTTTGATGCAGCTGCCGTTTCTGCAAGACCTGAAAATAAGGCAGAAAAACACCCTGGCAAACATCTAACGGTCAATGCTTCAAAAATGCCTTTAGCCGTTAGCAAAGAGCCTGCCCAGGGTGGTCGAACAGGTAAGAACAAGACAATGCTTAATAATAAAGCAATGATTGCCGGAAACAAAACCAACACCAGCAAAACCTTACCTGCCCCAGCATTAATCGATACAAAGCAACCGCAGGCAACCCTGGCCAATGCGCAAACATCAGCGCAGGCAGAGTTTAAAGCAGAACTTTTGCAGGCAAAAGGTTATCGCCAGAAGTCGGTTCGTAAGCCGTTTAATGCCATTGCTTATAACACAGAAAAACCGTACCAGGAAAAAGCGCAGAGAGTGCACCGCGACATTGTCTTTAATGCAAGCCTGATGCCGCTTCAAACCTATCAGGCATTTACTGTAATGCCCCAAACCAATACTTATATACAGCAGGTTGGGCGTTTGGATGCCATAGATAACCAAAGGCTGGGGATACAGTTGCGGGCAGGGGCTATGAAACCGTTGTCGAACAGATATGCTGTCGGGCTTTCTGCCACTTACACTGGTTTGCAACAATGGGCAAACTATGAATTGAACAACGGCGAATATGAAGTACAAACCAGTAATAACGGTACCTACACACTTGTAGGTATTGGTGAACAGGTATCTCAAAAGCAATTTATGCAAACGGTAGGCTTAAAGGTTGACAACGCGTATCTGGTAAGCCGTAAGAAAAACGCCGTTTACGCCATTGCAGGTGCAGAAGCGGTACATGTACTTACCAATAAAGATTTTGGATATTACATCAATGCTTCGGTGGGTGTTTCATATCCTATTAAAGGAGGCAAATCCTTATGGATAGAACCCACATTTCGTTACAGTCTCTCACAATCGGCTGACGCCAACAATTATCTGAAGATACGCCCATACAATATCGGGCTTAATCTGCGTGTTAATTTCATTTAATAAAGGATTTTTTGCAATTCTGTCAAAATTCATTTCATTTGCAAACATAATCCAAACGATAACACAATGAAACTCAGAATTTCCCTTATTATACTTGCGCTATTGGTTATTGGCTTTGCCTATTACCTCACTGTGGGGCATTATTCAAAAGGCGATAGAGCCGGAACCATCTCAAAAATCAGTGAAAGAGGCTATATTTTTAAAACGTTTGAGGGTGTGCTGAATGAAGGAGGATACTCTGGCGAAACTGGCACGCTTACCCCTCGCTACTGGGACTTCTCCTGCAAGCTGGATTCAGTAACAACCAAGTTAGAAAAGGCCTTAAAAACCGGAGAACGTGTTACTTTAAAGTATCAGGAAAAGTTTTTTCAGTTTCCATGGAATGGAGATACCAAGTACTTTGTTGTTGATGTTGAATTTCTGAACAACCAGGAGGTACCTACGAAAGAGCCTTTTCCGCATCCGCAGCAAGAAAGCGCACCTGCTGATTCAGCCAAGTCAGATAATCTTTTGTAATAGAAATGACTTGTAATCAAAAAAGCCGGAAGACAAAATCTACCGGCTTTTTTGATATTATTCTTGTTTTATTTCAGAGAAATCAAATCACATAATATTCTTTCAGATTCTGTCAATATCAAATCTTTGCTATCCTTTTCACCTGCGCTCAGCTTGTTTACTGCGCTTCTGTGTTTTTCGCTTTCATCTCTTTCTGCTTTACGTTTCGCTTCATTTAAAGACACAACCGTTACATCTTTTGTCTTGCGATACTCAGTAAGGTCTTCAACCAATTGTTTCATGGCAGGGTCTGAGCTCAGCCTTTGTTCATATTTTTCCAGAATTTTGCCAAGAACCTTATCCGTAATTATATTGGTTTTTTCATAAGCAGAGGTACTAATCTGGTCAAACGGCAGCGCGGCCGGCTGAGAACTTTCTCCCATTTCGTCAGGGTCAAAAGGTGAAGGCAGATTAATATCAGCCGACACACCCTTTCTTTGGGTGCTGTTACCCGTAATACGGTAGAACTTCTCAGTAGTTAACTTCAGCTGACCATATTTTTCCTTCTGGTCGAAACCAACATTAGAAGAGGCCTTTTTATCATTTGAGGCTGTACGCGGCGACAGCAGAAACTGGTCAAGGTCAACCAATTGTTGAACGGTGCCTTTTCCGAAAGATTTTTCGCCTACAACCAGCCCCCTTTTGTAGTCCTGAATAGCGCCTGCAAATATTTCAGAAGCCGAAGCACTGAAACGATTCTGCAAAATTACCAGCGGGCCGTTGTAAACCAGTTCAGGGTCTGTGTCGCTTTCAACATCAATAGCACCATTATTGTCGCGCCGTTGTACCACAGGACCTTTGGTAATAAATAGTCCGGTAAGGTTAATGGCTTCCGTTAGCGCGCCACCTCCATTGTTCCGTAAATCAATTACTACCCCTTCTACTCCTTTGGCCTTGAATTCATTCAGAAAACGCTTCACATCTTTGGTTGTACTCTGAAAATCGCCGCCTTTGCGGGCATCCTCAAAGTCGCGGTAAAACATCGGAATCTCAATTACCCCCAGTTTGTAATCCTTGCCGTTTTGTTTGAAAGGCACAACCGTTCCTTTGGCTACGGCTTCTTCCAGTTTTACCTTTGCACGTACCAGTCTAAGCTCTTTTGTGGCAGACCCGGCGGGGGCATCGCCCGGTAGCAGCCGAATGCGCACTACAGTACCTTTTGTACCTCTTATCAGTTTTACGGCATCATCAGTCAGCCAGCCCACAATATCCTGCCAAGGGCCATTTTCGCCTTGTGCAACAGCCAGTATCCGGTCGTTTTTCAATGCCCTGCCATCTTTAAAAAGTGGCCCGCCCGGTATTACCTCGGCAATGGTTACGTAGTCGCCTTCATTTTTCAGAGACGCACCTATGCCTTCTACCGACTGGCTCATTTCAATATTAAACTGAGCCGCCGTGCTGGGTATCATATAATTGGTGTGGGGGTCTATGGTCTCAGAGAAGGCGTTCATGAAAGTTTGAAACACGTCTTCAGACCGCCACTTGGCAATTCTAGACTCCCAGCGATTATAGCGATCTTTCAAGGTAGCCACTATCGCGCTGTCTTTACTGCCACTCAGTTTCAGGTCAAGCACCTGACTTTTTACAATCTTACGCCATACTTCATCAAGCTCTTCTTCCGATTTCGCCCAGCTTGCTTTCTCTCTGTCGGCATCAAAAGCTTCATCAGTTGTAAAATCAAAAGGTTTGTCAAGCAGGGTTATAATTTTTTCATGGCGTTTTTTGTATTTAGCTCTAAACAGATTAAATACTTCAAAAGCCGGGGTAAGGTCTCCTTCCAGCAAATCTTCATCTACACCATATCTGTATTTTTCAAATGACGCAATATCAGCCTGTGTAAAATAGGCATGGCTGCCGTCTACATCTTTCAGAAAATTATCCCAGACTTTAGACGAGAAGTTGTCGTCCAGTTTAAATTTCTGGTAATGATGATAACTAAGAAACTGCGTGGCAAATTGCTCTACCTGCTCTTGCGTGCGGGTTGGCACCAACTCATTGTATCCGTAAGTAGGGGCAGTAGATACTTTGTTCTGAGCCTTGTTCTCGAAGCATCCGAAAAGCCCTGTCAGGGTAAAGAGTACCAGAATTTTTTTCATAATTTCTAACATAACAAAGCAACCCCCAAACGGAGAGTTTAATTAAACAATTTACCAATTAACATCATACCAAACAAAAAGCCTACCGCTAAAGGCCGGCTTAACTGAAAAACATCTATCTGCCAGATTAGGTTGCAAATTCGTTCTGAATCAGAACAATTGCTACCACTTTATTTTACGATATCAAGCAGCTCAACCTCAAACACCAAAACCTGATTCGGGCCGATACTCGGAGGGCCCTGCTGACCATAAGCCAGCTCGGCTGGTATAAACAATTTCCATTTAGAACCCACCGACATAAGTTGAATAGCCTCTACCCAGCCCGGAATTACCTGCCCGACACCAAACTCGGCAGGCTGGCCTCTGTCTATAGAGCTATCAAAAGTTGTTCCATCAATCAGCATACCTTTATAGTGTACTTTTACTTTATCGTTGGCTGTTGGTTTGGCGCCTGTTCCTTCCTTCACAATCTGATACTGCAAACCACTAGGTAACTCTACAACACCGGGTCTTGTTTTATTGGCGGCCAGAAATGCCTCTCCTGCTTTCAGATTGGCACTTGCCTCTTTCATTGCCTGATTCTGAAAATAAGACTGAATATAAGCGTTGGCATCATTAGGGTTAATGGCCGTAGGTGTGCCGTTGAGCACATCTTCTATGGCTTGCGCAAGCATGGCTGTATTGGCTTTAATATTTTGTTGCTTAAGATTGGCGGCAATGTTCATTCCGATTGCATAGCTTAGCGAATCAATGGTATTGCGCATAACTGTTGCTTCGGCCTGCACAGGTTTTGCCGGAGGTGCCGCGGCGGGTCTGGCTGTAGGTGTGGCCGGTTTTTTAGCTGGGGTTTTAGGGGTTTGCGCAAAAGACAATTGTGTGGCAAAAATACTAACTGAGAGAGCAACTATGATTTTCTTCATTTTAAAAAACACTGTTTTTGAAATATTTGTTAAGGAACAACAAATAAACGTACTTTTACTTTAAAAATTAGATTTCGAAAAAAAAAACTCTGCAAAATATAAGTTTTCAGTTTTTTTTAAGATTTTTTAACATGGCTCTAACCTCTGAAGAAATAAGGCGATACGACAGGCAGATTATTTTGCCGGAACTAGGCCTGAGCGGCCAGCAAAAACTGAAAGAAGCCCGTGTGCTTGTAGTAGGATGCGGCGGCTTAGGCTGCCCGGTACTTTTGTATCTGGCAGCCGCCGGTACAGGCACCATTGGTATAGTTGAAGACGACACCGTAGCACTTAGCAACCTTCAAAGGCAGATTATGTATACTACAGACACCGTGGGGGAACCCAAACTGCAGGAGGCAACTAAAAGGTTAAAGATGCTTAATCCTCTTGTTAATTTCATCGGCTACCATACCCGCCTTATGGCCGAAAATGCACTTGAAATAATAAGCAATTATGATATTGTGGTAGATGGTACTGATAATTTTCAGACAAGATACCTGGTCAATGATGCCTGTGTAATGCTTAATAAACCTTATGTTTACGGTGCCATCAATCGCTTTGAAGGGCACGTAGCACTGTTTAATTATAATGAATCGGCTACTTACAGAGACCTGTTCCCGTCTCCTCCCCCACCTGAACAGGCTCCTAACTGCGCCGAAGCTGGTGTTTTAGGCGTATTACCGGGTATTATTGGGTCTATACAAGCGCTTGAAGCTATAAAGGCCATTACAGGTATCGGCGAGCCACTGGCAGGTAAATTACTGATAATGGATACCCTGAGTATGCAAAGCAGGATGGTGAGGATTCCGAAAATACCCGGCACACCCGCAATAAACAAACTGATAGATTATGAAGCATTTTGTGGTGTACCAGCTGATACATCAGAACCTTTGGATGAGATAAGTTATGAAGCATATATGCGGTTGACTGAATCCTGTGCTGATGAGCCCCTGTTTCAGTTGATAGATGTACGTGAAAAACATGAGTATGACAGGTTTAATATCAACGGCGAACTAATGCCTTTATCGGAGCTGGAAAAGCACCTGGACAAAATAAGACTAGACCAAACGGTGGTTATACACTGCCAGAGTGGTATCAGAAGCAGAAAAGCCATCAGTTTACTAAAAGAAAAATACGGATTTAACAATTTAATAAACCTATCCGGAGGCATCAATGCCATTGTAGCGCCCGGCAGCTAAAGAATGAAAGAAGCAATTTTAGAAAAGGTAAAAGAACTGGTTGAAAAAAGAATGAATACCTCCTGGGAAGCCATGGAGGCGGCCAAAAATTCGGCAAACGAAGAAAGTAAAAGCTCGGCAGGTGATAAATACGAAACAGCTCGAGCCATGGGCCAGCTGGACCGTGAAATGAATGGACGCATGTTTGAGCAGGCCCGTCAGGAAAGACAGTTGCTGGATAAAATCAACCCGGATGTTACACACACTGCTGTCAATTCCGGAGCTCTCACAGAAACTTCAATGGGTACCTTTTATGTGGCTATCGGCACGGGCGCTATAAATGTAAATGGCAAAAGCATAATGGTTATTTCTCCGCAATCGCCTATAGGGCAGGCAATTATGAGAAAACAAATTGGAGAAACGTTTACGTTCAGAGGCAAAACCGAGCAGATTATCAGTATTGAATAAGCCGGCAGCCTAACATTATAACATTGATACCTGATGTTTTGAAAAACTGATTCAGCAAGGGTACTAAGATTCTCGGGCTGAATCAGTTTACAGAACAGATATTGGTTCGATAGAGAATACTGTTACTTTACCACCCATTGTAATAGCTTAGATAAAGGCTTGGCATATAGGGTATACCAGCGCGGCTCAAGGCCGTTTATGGTCCATGCCAAACGGTCTTCCCGGTTGGCGGCAAGGCGTTTTCTGAAAGAGCTGTTGCTGTTGCCACCAATACGCATTTTCATTAAAACCTCTGGAATGTAACAGGCCGATACATTATACTTGTATAACATCCTCAACATCAACTCGTAGTCGGCGGCACTCTGCAAATCCAGATTATACAGGCCATACGCATCATAAATCTTTTTCTTGAGAAAAAATGCAGTATGCGGCGGCATCCAGCCATTGAGAAATCTGATTTTGTTATACTCGCCAGAGACCCAGTTTCTCTCAATTTTCGTTACATCTTTGTTGTTTACGTAGTGAAGGTCTCCATAAACTGCATCTGCCTTAGATTCCTGAAACGCCTTTGCTACCTTTGATATCACGTGGCTGTCAGGATAAAAATCATCAGAACCAACAATTCCGATGGCTTCACCGGTGGCCATCTTTACGCCTTTGTTCATGGCATCATAAATGCCTTTGTCTTTCTCAGAAACCCATCTGATTTTATCTCCATACGACTTTAAAATATCAACAGTACCATCGCTCGATGCCCCATCAACTATCAAATGCTCAATATCAGGGTAATCCTGCGCCAGCACACTATCTATGGTATCTTTAATGGTTGCAGCAGAGTTAAATGCCGCAGTTACTATTGAAATCTTCATCGGGGTATATTCATTTGCCGTTAAAAAAGCAATTCTTTTGGTAAAGCCAAAACTACAAAAGTCTTTTGGCAGGCGACCGGGACACCGAGCATTTTTTATTGAAGACCATAAAAACGAACTGCGTTTTCACCAAAAATTTTATCCTTTTCTGTCTGGGTTAGTTTTTCAAAATATGACTGCACAATAGAAAGCTGGTCTTCATACGCACCTGCAACCAGACAAACCGGCCAGTCTGACCCATACATGAGGCGATTTGTACCAAAGCAATCGAGTACCGTATCCAGATAAATATAGAAGTCTTCTTTCTTCCAGTTATACCAGTCGGCCTCAGTTACCATACCAGATACTTTACAGTAAACCTGCTCATGCCGGGCTATCTCTTTCATGTAGTTTGACCACCGCGATACTTCCTTGTTCTTAATGTCGGGCTTGGCAATGTGGTCAATTACAAATTTATTGTCGGGGCATTCTCTTACAATATGCAACGCATCTTTCAGTTGTTTCGGATAAATGAGAATGTCGTAAGTATAGCCAAAAGGAACTAACTTTTTCACACCATCAATAAACGATTCCTGCTGCATGAATCCGACGGGTTCTCCCTGCACAATATGCCTGAAACCTTTCAATTTCTGAAACTGGCTGAAATACTTCAGCCTTTCTGCCAGATTATCAGCCCGTAAGTCAATCCAACCTACCACGCCTTTAATAAAAGAGTATAAATCAGCAAATTTCAAAAAATCAATATTCTCCTGTTCAGACTGATTCACCTGCACCAGTACGCAGCCATCTATTCCATTTTTGTTTAGCAGGGGTTCTAAATCAGCAGGCAGGAAATCACGCTGAATAGCTTTCATAGATTCGTCAATCCAGGCATAGTATTTTGCATTGTAATGCCAGAAATGTTGATGCGCGTCGATAGTCATAAGTAAGGGAGTTAGCTAATTATATTTTGAATGCCGAAAAAACATATCTGAAAAATGAGCAGCCAGAGGGCTATCGGATTATCTTTTCTGAATTTAAGGCTGAAAAACAAAGCGAATAAAAAAGCAGAAACAATAAACCACGCTATGTAATTCTGTAAAGGCGGCTGAAGAGAGTCCCATGACCACATATTTAAACGGATTGCTACTGGCTCTATCAGTACATCAAGTAGCGTCATTGACAATGCCCCTAAACTAACCTTTACAATAAAAGGCACAGATAAACGACTAATTGAGCTACCTATACAATAAATTAAAAGCAGCCAGTTGGCGCCTATCAATGGCGGAACATCAATAATCTTGAAGCCGAGTGTGGTTTCATATTGGTAATGACCGAAAATGATGCCTGTATGCACACCTGCTACCTCAATAAAATAGCCGGTAAGAAAAGTAATTACTGCAAAAATATAAAACGGGCGATTGAATTGCTGGTTAAAACCCAGAAGTATAACCAACGACACCACCAGATTAAATGGTGTAAGCGCCTGAAAAAGCTCGGTTGTCTGTGGGATATTTAACCCAATTAGGCCTGCCAGATACATAGAGGCAAGCAAAAGCAGGTATGGCCTCGGATTCCTCATCAGCTTAAAAGTTTAGTAGTATGAAACGTCACCAATCCGTCTATTGGGGCCATCAGTATTTTTCCTATCTGTAATTTCAGTTTCAGGGCTTCTTTACGTAATAGCTGCTCATAATAAAAGGCCACCGAGCCTACAAAATTGAGTTCTGCCTCATGGCACATCGGGTATTTTAATATGTACTTTTCAAAAAAAGCACTAAAAGACACCCTTACAAGATTATCACAAAACTGATGGCGGATGTTATCATGCAGAAATTTACCAAAAGCCGCAAAATAACGGTTAGGAAAAGGTTGATGATAGGCATTCTCTAACACCTGAAGCCGGTCTGTTACGCCATATTGCGCCTCAAACAATTGTCTGATATCTGCCGGCATTTCTTTGTGCAGATACGCTAGCATCAATAACTTACCCAGGTGGCCTCCACTGCCTTCATCGCCCAGCCAGAAACCCAGCGGCGGTACCTGAAAATCTATTTTCTCTCCGTCAAAATAGCAGGAATTTGAACCCGTCCCCAGAATACAGGCTATACCGGGGCTGTGTCCGCAGGCGGCTCTGGCAGCACCCAGCACATCACTATTAACTTCAATAAGGCCGGCTGTCGTAAATACCGCTTGTAATGCCGAACGCACAACGGTGGCTTTTTCGTCGTTAGCTATTCCGGTGCCGTAATAGTATATATCTGTTATATTGCCTGAAACTTGTGGTAAAACGACGCTTTTCAGCTCTGCAGCAATGGTGGCGGTGTCTTGATAATACGGATTAAACCCAACTGTTCGCACCTGCCCTACTACTTGGCCTTTATCTAAGATACGCCAGTCTGTCTTGGTTGAGCCACTGTCTGCAATGAGTATCATTTATTATCTTTTGAAAGGTTAAAATCCTCCTAATCCGTAAGTCTGGCGGCGGCGGCTAAGTTTCAATTCCTGCAGCAGCGTGCTTCGCACGCGCAGGTCAAAAGAATAGTTACTTGAACGGATATTATTACCAGCTATGGGTGTCCAGTTAAAACTCATGTCCCAGCAGTGCAGTTCACGATGCAGGCTGATGTTGGTTAATGTAGCGGCTTTGAACTGAAAATCCCATCCGGTGTTGAAACCAATTTTCCATTTGGGCGTAAGACTTAAATCACCCTGCACTGTTACAGCCTGGGTAATTTGCGGATTCGCCAGCCCCTGTTTTATGTAGTTCAGGTTATAACTGACACTGAGGGTCCAGGGTATAGAGAAGTCAACATAAAGTTCAGGATTGGTTGCCACAAATTTCTTCATTGCCTCCATGGCCGGGTCTGTTGACCTCATTTCTTTGGGTTTCTCTTTTGATTTATCAAAAGTTGCCGGCGATAATCTTGTGGCAATGGCCACGTTGGCATTGCGCAAGGTAGCCAGATTGCTCAGACTGAACTTATCAGCCTGCGAAATCTTATAAAACCTTGTAATACGCCCGGCGGGGTTCTGAAGCTGCAAAGCGCTGGTAGCCTCCTGCCTGTAATAGTACGGGTCAAGGCTGCCAGATACATTAATATTTATCAGGTTCTTAAGTAAATTGGTATTGGCTGAAATATTGATATTAGAAAGATTCATGGAGTCGCCAATGGCCAGGAGGTTGTAACTTCCGCTGATACCGAGGTTATCAAGCAATGAAATTTTTTCAAATGCTTTAGCAGCAGTATCTGACCTGGACCTCACTTTGGCTTCCAGCTGGTTAGTAAGAGAAAAACCAATACTACCTGATGCCCCCGCTGATGCCCCAAGTGTAGGGTATCTTGGTAAAAGTTTATTGAGGCGGGTGCGGTTTATAACACCATTGACGGTGTCCTGATCGATGCGCACAACCATGTAATCAAACAGATTCTTGGTGAAATCAGGGGCATAATTTACGCTGATTGACGGTGCCAGGGTATGTCTGATAGCCTGCAGGCGCCCTTTTCCCCTGAACTGATAAGTACCATAAACACGGGTATTTATGCTACCCGATACAGAGGTCTGATAGGTTGGAAAAAAGCCCTTAATGGTATCTATTTTAACGGCATTCTGACTTTCGATATACTGATAGCGGAGCGATTGAGTGAAAATATCGCCCCTTAATGACACACTGGGGGTAAAGTTGATGTATCGCGCAATTTTGAAGTTAGGCAATACAATAGGAATAGAATAGGTGGTACGAAACTGCCCGTCTGAAAGGATGTCCTGAAACGCATTCAGGCTGTTTATCTTCCTTACATTATTCAGCCTTTCCTGAATAGCCTTTTGTTTTTCTCTTTCCGCCGGAGTCAGCGTCAGCGGATTGGCATCTCTCAACCGAATTTCTTCGTTTGTAAGCGGCTTCGCTTCTATTGATTCATAAGAACCATCTGGCAACTGACGAACAATTTTGTATTCTGAATAACTGGTAATGCTATTTACTTTAGTGTTGGTGGCCTGATACCCACCATTGACATTAAAACCTACCCTGAAAGACTCAAACCAGCGGCCAACCATTTTCTTTTCGGGTATGAATGGGTTAAACTGATTTAAACCCAAACTGTAATTCAGATTGGCATCTACCTGCCCTGTTGTAAAGTTCTGAGAAATATTAAGCCCGGTACTGGTTACAAACTTTTGAGCAAAGGTACGGTTATACTGAACCGATGAATTGGAGGTGCTGCTCAGATAATTGCTTACATCGGCTGTATTAACATTGTTTCGGTTAAAACCATTGCTACGCAGGTTTACCGATGACGAGAAACTCCTGTCTGGCCTTTTGTTGGCGGGTGAATGCGACCAGTTAAGACTAAAGTCTTTGGCGCTTGACTGCGTAGTTTTAGGATCTATTACCTCAGCAACGGGTTTGTTGTAATTGTACTGAAAACTTAAATTGCCGGAGTATTTATAACGTTTGGAGTAGCTAGACTGAACCCCTACCCCAAAGCTGCCTTTGGAGTATATCTGAGCGAGTACTTTAGCGCCGATGTTCTCGCTGATGGCGAAATAATAACCGAAGTCGCGGAAATAAAAACCACGGTTACGGGGTTCTTCTCCGTAAGACCCCATAATAATGCCAGAAGTACCTATTTCTTTCTTTTTGGGAACAGGAAAAAACCCAAAGGGCAGGCCCAGTGGCAGCGGTACACCACTTAAAACAAAATTAAATGGCCCCGATATTATCTGTTTTTTATTGACAAGCTTGATTTTTCTGGCTGCAATATGAAAATGCGGTTCTTTCAGGTTACAGGTAGTGTACTTGGCGTGTACCAGGTACAGGTTATCTTCGGGGTCTTTCTTTACCCGCTCTCCCTGCACAAAACCTTCACCCTGCCTGGTAACAATATTCTTGATAATGGCCTTCCTTGACTTAAAGTTATACCTGATGGTATCTGTATTATAGGTGTCCCCGGCCTGCGTAAAAACAGGCTTTCCTTTTACTTTCTCTCCCTTTTTGGTGGTATCCGGCGAGCCGTGTGCAAAAATCTCGTTCTTTCCCCAGTCAAGCCTGATGTAGTCGGCCTCCAAAGCAATATCGCCATAGGTAACCTTGGCCTGGCCGTAGAGATGCACCGTACGGCCGTCTACCTCCATTACTGTTGAATCCTGGGCAGTATATTTTACGATTGACTGAAGGCTGTTATCTTTACTCTTCAGTGAGTCAGGAATAATTACTTTTACGGTATCCTGTTTTTCGGCAAACAACTTATTACCTGCTGCACGGGCTTTTCTGGGAGTCTCCGGAAGTGGCTGTCCAAAGCCACTATTTCCGGTACCGGCGCGCCTGAGCGGGTCAATTGTCGGAAACTGCGCAAAGACAGATACACTGAACAAAAAGCAACAGAGTATAAGTGGAAACTTCAAGAGATTATATTTCATTTAAAATTATACCGAAAAACTGTTAACCGCCGGGCGTTTTTCTTATGTTTTCAGACAAGATTGTATTTATTGTCGCCTCAAAAATAGTATTTTTGTAATCAAATTACGTTCTATCACTGGAATAACGGTGTAACGTGGCACAAAATTAGCTTATTAAAACATTAGACAGAACGTTTGCCCGGAAAATCATGTTAAAAATTCTTAAAGCTTTGTTTATTGCCATTGTTGCAACTGTTTCGGCAGGTGCGCAAACGGGAAAAATAAGAACTATCGTAATTGATGCAGGTCATGGCGGAAAAGACCCCGGCACCAGCCACGGAAAACTAAGAGAAAAAGATATTGCGCTAAGCATTACGCTTAAAACAGGCCGGCTAATTGAGGAAGAACTGGGCATAAAGGTGGTATATACCCGTAAAAAAGACGTTTTTATTCCACTACATGAAAGAGGCGCCATTGCCAACCGCAGCAAAGCCGATTTATTTATTTGCATTCATGTAAATGCCAACCCCTATTCATCTGCTGTTTATGGGTCTGAAACCTATACAATGGGGCTTCATAAAACAGAAGAAAATCTTGAACTGGCCAAACGTGAAAACGGCGTAATATTGTTAGAAGATAATTACGAGAAAAACTACGATTTCAACCCGAATTCACCACTTGCACACATAAAAATGGCAAATTACCAGAATGCCTTTATGAAACAAAGCTTAAATCTGGCGTCGAAGGTTGAAAAACAATTTCAAAAAAACGGGCGTAAAAGCAGAGGGGTAAAACAGGCGGGTTTTCAGGTGCTATGGGAAACAACCATGCCCGGAATTTATATTGAAACCGGGTATCTGACGAATACAACTGACAGAAAGATTCTGGAAAGTGAGGAAGGACACAACAAAATTGCCAGTGCCATAGTTAAAGCCATAAAAGCATATAAAGAAGAAGTGGAAAAATAAGTTTAAATTACTAACCGATAGAACCATAAGTACGGGCATTAAGGTTTAAACAAAATGACAGCGTCTGTGCTTATAATTAAATTCACCATATACGTATTATTATGAAAAAGGAAGTAAAAGTAGGACTGCTGGGTATTATAACATTTGCTATTTTTTATCTGGGCTTTAATTTCTTGAAAGGCCTGGACGTTTTCAGCACTGAAAACGAGTACTATGCTTATTACTCTAATGTTGAAGGCCTGCAGACCTCAAACCCTGTAATGTATAATGGTGTTACCATAGGGCGAGTAGTAGAAGTAATACCGGAGCAGGACCGCAACAGAGTAAAAGTTTTACTTGCCATTAAGAGAGATATAATGCTTAACGACAACTCGGTGGCCATTCTGGCTGATAACGGGCTGTTGGGAGGTAAAATGATAAAAATGCTGATTCAGGCAGGAAATCCAATCAAAGATGAGGGCGTTCTGAAAAGTGAAATTGAGGGTGGTTTGATGAGTGGCCTGAGCGAAAAAGCCTCTCCAATCTTAAAAAATGCCGATTCGCTGCTTATTTCGCTCACAACGGTTGTTAAACAATTTGATCAGACGGGCGTGGCTCTGAAAGCGCTTATCAGCAATGCTGATGCCACCACTACGGGTGTAAATTCAGTAGTTGCTGCTAACGCCCAGAACCTATCTGCTGTAACAGCCAATGCTGCTTTGCTTACGGCCAATCTGAATACGCTTACGACAAGCCTGGACACCCAGATTAAACCCATTCTGAAAAAGACAAACACTTTTGCAGATTCATTAAATGCCATAAGGATGGGAGAAACACTGGCACAACTTAACCGCTCTGTTGCCAGTATGCACCAGATACTGAACGAAATCAACCATGGAAAAGGCACCATAGGCAAACTGGCTACAAACGACTCGCTTTATGTGAATCTTGACCGTACTGCTGCCAACCTGGCTGTTCTTTTAGCAGACCTGAAGGCCAATCCGAAACGTTATGTTCATTTTTCATTGTTTGGCAAAAAAGACAAAGAACCCAAAAAGTAAGTTACCTTACCTTGCGGGGTTTCCGCCTTTTTGAAAGCATTGCCAGATTTAAGCCATAACCTATGCGACGGCCCATAAACCTACTAATTATTCTGATTGTTGCTTTTGTAGCCATTTTTCTGTGGGAAAAACTGAAGACCTTTAACCCGTTTGGCACAGAAGAGGCAAGCACCACTCACAATATTGTTTTGAAAGAAATGACAACGCTGGGCAAGATAGAACTGGCTAATTTTACTTTTCGTGATGTGGTTGAGCAGGAAATAAAACGAAGCTATTTGCCAAACCCGAAGGCAATTCTGATTGTACAGGGCAATGCAATAGGGTGTATTGATTTAACCAAAGTAAAGGCAGAAGACGTAGCTACAAAAAACGATACGCTTATTGTGCATTTGCCAGACCCCGAGCTGTGCCATTATAGCATAGACCACAAAAATTCGAAGATTTATGATACGCAGTATGCGTTTATGAACGAGCAACAACTACTAAATGAAGCCTATAAAAGTGCAGAAAGCAAAATTCAGCAATCGGCACTGGAAATGGGTATTCTTGAACAAACCAGAAAAAATGCCGATTTAGTTTTAAGACCGATTCTTGAAAACATATCGGGCAAAAAGGTTGTGCTGCAATTCAGGCTTTCGGCAACATTAAGCGCCCCAAAATAAGCATCAGACTTTACCGCCATAGGCCAGGTCTCCGGCATCACCCAAGCCAGGAACAATATAAGATTTATTGTTCATTTCCTCATCAACATCACCAATCCATAAACGGCATTGTGGCAGGCGGGCATTAATGAAACGGACACCTCTTCTGCTGGCTATAGCAGATACAATATGCGTTTTGGCTGGTATACCGTATCTTAGCATGGCATGGTAGGCCTTCTCGATTGACTTACCGGTTGCAAGCATAGGGTCGCTGATAATCAGTATTTTGTCTTGTATATCAGGGCTTGTAATGTAGTCCATCTCTATTTCAAACGACTCCTTCTCATCATGCTTGCCACGATATGCGCCTATAAATGCGTTTTCGGCCTTATCAAAGAAATTAAGCAAGCCCTGATGAAGCGGCAAACCTGCTCTGAGAATAGTAACCAGCACTATCTGCTGCGACATCTGCTGCGTAATTTTTGCGCCCAGAGGAGTAGTTACATCCTTATTCTGGTAACTCAGTGTCTTAGAGATTTCATAGGCAAAGATTTCACCCAGCCGCTCCATATTTTTACGGAACCTCAGGGCATCTTTCTGAATCTGCTGGTCACGGAGTTCTGCCAGGAAATGGTTTGCAACAGAGTAGTTTTCGGTCAGAACAAACATAATGATTAAGTTGAGATGATTAAATACTTAAAATATGAACCATTCTAAGTAAATCATCATGGATAGGCTTTGGTTTTTTGATAGTGTCAATAAACGGTGTATAAACCAGTTCGTTGTTCACTATACCTGCCATTACGTTTTTGTTACCTTTTATTAGACCTTCTACTGCACCCACACCCAGGCGGCTGGCCAGAATACGATCGTAGGCAGTTGGGGTTCCACCGCGCTGAATATGCCCCAGGGTGGTAACTCTGATGTCTAATTTATCAGCCACCTGCGACTTAATCTTTTCAGCAATTTCTGTGGCGTGCCCTTCTTCGTCACCCTCAGCAACTACAACTATTGAAGAAGACTTAGAGCGTGTCCATCCGTCTTTCAAAGTGCTTAATACTTTTTTAAGCGGCGTATGGGTTTCTGGTACCATTACAATTTCGGCTCCTCCACCAATACCCGACTGAATGGCAATATAGCCAGAGTCGCGCCCCATAACTTCAATAAAGAACACGCGGTCGTGCGAGTCAGCCGTATCACGTATTTTATCTATGGCCTCAAGGGCAGTATTTACGGCAGTATCAAACCCGATTGTGTAGTCGGTGCCATACAGGTCATTATCAATAGTACCCGGGCAACCTACGGTTGGTATTTCGTATTCGTTATAAAAAACTTCAGCTCCTGTAAATGTTCCGTTTCCACCAATCGCTACAAGCCCTTCTATACCGGCATTCATCAGATTCTCGTAGGCTTTTTTTCTACCTTCGGGTGTCATAAATGCCTTACTGCGTGCAGATTTAAGAATGGTTCCGCCTCTTTGAACAATATTACTTACCGATTGCGAGGTCATCGGAAAAACGTCTCCCGCAATCATTCCGCTATATCCTCTTCTGATACCAAATACCTCCAGTCCATGATAGATTGCTCCACGTACCACCGCTCTAATACAAGCATTCATGCCCGGAGCATCTCCACCAGAAGTAAAAACTGCAATTCGTTTCATCTTAAATAGGTACTTTATTTTAGCTTAGAATTAAAATATTAATAGTTCAATAGGGTTGTATTGTTTCAGCGCAAAAGTAATCAGTTTTATTTATTTCTCCCAAATTTTAATTGTTATTAGTATTTAATGATTATTCTGTTAAAAGCAATTTAATCAAAACATTATTCTAACTTGTAATTATTTTTAGAAATATTTGAACTATATCAGCTTCAAAAGCACAATATGGCTTAAAGTTAAAACAATTTTTAAAATATTAGCAAGGTCTAATCTTTGCTACAATACAAAGATTAATACCTTGATACGTTAATTTCTATATATTTACAACTGCATACCCGATACTTATGAATTCAGAGTTAAAACCAAAACCCGTTTCTTATTCACGCACTACCATTACTGAGCTTATGATTCCGTCTTATGCCAATTTCGGAGGGAAGATTCACGGTGGTATTCTATTGTCATTAATGGATAAAGTAGCTTATGCCTGTGCCTCTAAGCATGCAGGCGCCTATGTGGTTACGGTGTCTGTTGATGGTGTTACTTTCCTGCAGCCCATAGAGGTTGGCGAGCTTCTATCTTTACATGCTTCGGTTAATTATGTAGGCAAAAGCTCATTGCTGATTGGCATAAGGGTAGTTAGTGAAAATGTAAAAACAGGAGAGCAAAAACATACCAATACGTCTTATTTTACTATGGTGGCAAAAGATGATGAAGGGAAACCAACGCTTGTTCCGGAGCTTATAATTGAAACCAGAGAAGACCTGCGCCGATGCCTGGAGGCCATTAAACGCAAACAACTGAAAGAAAGGTATAAAGACGAGTTTGATAACCGGATATCAGCGCAACATCTGGATGAAAATATGCATTTATTAGAAAACGAAAGAGCCATTTTAAGCTTATAATTAAACGTTGTATGAAGCTACCTGCCTGCCTTTTGATGGTCTTACTCTTGCATTTTGATGTTTCGGCGCAGAATTTTGACATCAACGTTCTAAAAAACATTCAATCGAACAGAAATCACAGGCTAGATGCTGCCTTTGAAAATTTCAGCAAATCTACCTACCCTGTCAGTGCGGCCGTTCCGATTGGTTTGCTCGGTGTAGGGCTAATCACTAAGGATAAAAGTCTGCAAAGAGAGGGGTTGGCCTCTGGTGCAGCACTGGCGGTATCTTTAGGAACAACCTTTATTTTGAAGAAAGTAATTGACCGACCGCGCCCTTACGAGAAATATCCTTTTATTAACCCCTACGTTTTAGAAACTGACCCGTCTTTCCCATCGGGCCATACTACCGCTGCGTTTTCGGCAGCTACCTCTTTAAGCCTTGCCGTACCTAAGTGGTATGTAATAGTGCCGGCGTATGCATGGGCTGGTACTGTTGCTTATTCGCGCTTGCATCTGGGAGTGCATTACCCTACCGATGTATTAGTCGGGGCAGTTATCGGAGCTGGTTCGGCCTGGGCAACCCATCGCATTAATCGCTGGCTGAAAAAGAAAAGATAATTGCGGCAGTATAAAACCCAAACGAAATAAATAGCGTTCGCTATTCTGACGAAGGCCTAAAATCTTTACCAGATAAATTCATCCTTCTCAATTTCTGTTTCTTAAAGTAAACCATTACCTATAAATGAAAGCAATAGTATTAAAAGAATTTGGCGGCGTTGAAAACTTTTCGATAGAAGACATGCCCCTGCCGACTATTAACGAGCAGGAAGTATTGGTAGAAGTACAAGCCGTTAGTATTAATCCGGTAGATGCAAAGACACGCTCAGGCAAAGCCATGGCCGGCAGGCTGAAAACTGAGAGTCCGGTTATATTGGGTTGGGATATCTCCGGTGTGGTAACCCGGACGGGCTCAGAAGTAACAACCTTTAAAGTGGGCGATGAAGTTTTTGGCATGGTCAATTTCCCCGGGCATGGTAAGGCTTATGCCGAGTACGTGGCCGCTCCTGCAGCACATCTGGCACTGAAACCAGGCAATATTACCCATGAAGAAGCGGCAGCTGCTACTCTGGCAGCATTGACAGCCTGGCAGGCACTACATACGCACAGTAAAATAAAACCTAATGACCGTGTGTTGATACATGCCGCTGCAGGTGGTGTCGGGCATTTTGCGGTTCAACTAGCAAAGCACTTGGGCGCTTACGTAATAGGCACTGCTTCAGCGGTCAATAAAGAATTTGTGTTAAGTCTGGGTGCTGATGAATACTTCGATTACAAAGCCCAACCATTTGAAGAAGTAATAAATGATTTTGATATTGTGCTGGATACCGTTGGTGGTAATAATATTGAACGCTCATTTGAAGTAGTAAAAAAAGGCGGAACAGTGATTACATTACCCTCAAACACCTCAGAAGGCATAGTTGAAAAAGCAAAAGAGAAAGGCATTAACGGTTTCTTCTTCCTGGTGCAGTCGAACGGAGAAGATATGCAACAAATAGCCTCTCTTCTTGAAAGCGGAACATTAAAAGCCCACGTGTCGGGTGTTTATACCTTTGGCCAAATAGGCAAAGCCCATCAGCAGATAGAGACTGGCTCAACCAAGGGAAAAATTGTTATAATACCCTGACAATTCTGATTGTATCAGCAATAAATCAATAATCTATTAACAACCATGATTAACAATTCTTCAACATTTTTGCTTCTTCGCCTGGCGGTAGGCATGAGCATGTTTGGCCACGGTTTTGTGCGGGTTTTTAAACTGGCCAAATTCAGCGAATGGATGCTTGGGAAATATGAAAACTCCTTGCTGCCAGCCGCACTGGTTAAGCCGTTCAGCTATGCGCTGCCCATAATTGAACTCGTTATAGGCGTATTAATCATTATTGGTCTGTTTACCAGACAGGCTTTACTGGTTGGGGGTATCACGATGGTAATACTTATTTTTGGTTCCTGCATGATAGAAGATTGGGGCGGTATCCCGTCTCAAATGATACATACTTTCTTTTTTGCCCTATTGCTTTCTTATCTCAACCATAACAGTTACGCGGTTGACAGCGCCTCAAAAAAACAATAAATTTTTAGGCCTTATGTAAAAGTTTAAAAAATCTTCAGCTGCACTGACATACGGTTGTCAGTGCAGCTGATTTGTTTTGAAGCATAAACCAATTGACTTATGCTTCCGGAAACCAACACCAACATTCGTGCTAATAAGTATCAGTATCTGCAAGAAAGCGTGCATTACCATGTTCAATGCAGCAGAAAAATAATCCAAAACCTAAAACCTAAGTCTATCAATCCTGCATTGAAGGATAAACTCTGTCAGATATGGCAGGTAGAATCTGCCTGGTTTGCCTGTATCCGGTGCGTACCTCACCCCTACCGGCATGATAGTCAGTTTTTATCTGAAGAAATATTAAACAGCTGGGCACAATTATCCAATCAATTTTCGGCATACGTTTGGTCGCTCAATGAATCCCGTATGAATGAAATGGTTCATGTTTACATACCGGGTGTTTTAGATTTTTATATACCCAGATTCAATCTTATACAAATTTGTATTGACCACAGTAAAATCCACCATGAACAACTCAGCAAATTGCTGGTGAATCCTGTGTCAGACTTTAAATATTAGTTTGTTTCACGCTTGCTTAAATATCTTGCATCATTTTTCCAGAAGCATTACCAGAACGCACCTCTTGCATTTTACCTTAATAAATTATAGTATTGAGAAAAAACTCTTTTCAGAATTAAATCTTTACTGCCATGTCGTTTCAGGCTTATATTGATAACATTCAAAAGAAAACAGGAAAAACCCCTGAAGATTTTAAAAAACTGGCCGAAGCCAAAGGCTTATTAAGGCCTGATGTTAAAGCCGGTGAAATTGTGGCATGGCTGAAAGCGGATTTTGACCTGGGGCATGGGCACGCCATGGCTATTTATGCCACCCTGAACCCAAAGCATGCCGATAAACTAAAAGACAAGAAATAGAGCCAAAAACCAGATTTTACAATTCAACCATAAAATAGAATGATTTCTACCGCGCGTGTCTGCTTAGTTACACTACTTGTGTTGTTGGTCTGCTTAGTTGGCCATGCGCAAAAACGTAAACCCCAATTTAAAGTAATTGCTTTTTACACGGCCAAAAACGATAAAGCTCATATTAGCTTTGTTGGCGAAGCCAACAGATGGTTTCCGAAAATGGCAGAAGAAAATAACTTTGTTTATGATTCAACCAAAGACTGGAACAATCTGAATACCGGATTCTTAAAAAAGTATCAGGTTGTTATATTTCTGGATACACGCCCGGAAGACCCCACACAAAGAGAGGCATTCAGACAATATATGGAAAACGGTGGTGCCTGGATGGGTTTTCACTTTTCAGCATTTGCGCTCAATAATTCAGCTTTTAATCAGGACTGGGATTGGTACCATAACCAGTTTCTGGGTTCCGGCGAATATAAGAGTAATACATGGCGACCTACCCCGGCGGTTTTAAGAATTGAAACAAAAGACCATCCTGCTACAAAAAACCTGCCCGAAACCTTCAAATCATCGCCCAATGAATGGTATCGCTGGAGCAATGATTTAAAAGCGAACCCTGATATTGAAATACTCTTATCTATTGACCCCGGCAGTTTCCCGCTAGGCACAGGCCCCAAACAGCATGAGATTTGGCATAGTGGCTATTATCCGGTGGTCTGGACCAACAAAAATTATAAAATGATTTATGCCAATATGGGGCATAACGACATTGACTACGAAGGCAAAACCAACAAAGAATTATCTTTTACCTTCAACAACGCTACTCAAAACCAGCTTCTGCTGAACGCCCTGCTTTGGCTGGGTGATGGCAAAAAAGTGAAACGGGCTAAAAAACAATAAAGAATTGACATTAATCACCAAAGCCATGAAACAGCAAATTGCCCGGATATCCTTAATTGTAAAGGATTATGATGAAGCCATAGAATTTTACACAAAAAAATTGAATTTCAAGCTCCTTCAGGACACTCCCTTAAACGACAACAAACGCTGGGTAATCGTTAGCCCTCCCGGAAACACTTCGGGTTGCAGTTTATTGCTGGCTAAGGCATCATCAGAAGAGCAGGAAACAAGAATCGGGAATCAGACAGGCGGGCGTGTTTTTTTATTTCTTTTTACAGAAAACTTCTGGCGGGATTATGAAAATATGACAGCCCAACAAATCAGTTTTATAAGAGAACCGTCAGTAGAAGAGTACGGAACAGTAGCTGTATTTGAGGATTTATACGGTAATTTATGGGACCTCATAGAACCCAATCAAAACTTTACTTCTTAATGCACGATTGTTGTTAATTTTATTACCCGCATAACCAATCGCTACAAACTATCAGGTAATATTCTTTTTCTCTGGTAAAATCCACCAACCTTTAACACTTGCACTAAAGCATTGGTTATCAGCAAATAAAAAGACAAAAAATACTGAATCTTTAAAATTGCTTAGTATATTTGATTAAAAACTTACCTGGGCAATGGCAAAGAAATTACTGGTTCTATGCTTATTATTGAACGCCTGGCAATCTTTTGCCAACTCAATACTGATACCGATGGACGACAGTCAATCGAACCATCTGAAAGCCTATGGTATTGCCTACCAGCATTTACAAGCCAACCTTGAACTGGACTGGCTTATAAATTACAGAGGTGGTAGCTTTTTGTTCGATTACACGCCTACGCTGCAGAAAGAATGCCTGGTCAGAGGGGTAGCTTTTGAGGTGCTATCGTCTGCCAGGGTACAAACCATCAAAAGAGAAATTTCAGACCCCGACGTAAACATGGAAATGGTGCGACTATATAAAGCCGCCAAAATTGCTGTTTACTCGCCCGTTAAAATAAGCCTTTCAAATTTTGAAGATACCGACGCCGTTTTACTGGCATTAAAATATGCCGAGATTCCGTTTGAGGTTATTTATGATGAAGAGATTATCAGAGGAGATTTAGCCAAGTATGACTGGCTGCATTTGCATCATGAAGATTTTACAGGCCAGTTCGGCAAAAACATGCGTCGGATGTCGCCTGCCGATATGAAAGCACAGGAAGACATTGCCCGCAGGCTTAATTACAGAAAGATTTCGAGCCTGAAACTGGATGTCGCCAAAATGATAAAGATGTTTTGTATGGGCGGAGGATACCTGTTTGCTATGTGTTCGGGGGCTGAAACGCTTGACATTGCGCTATCTGCCGAAAATACCGATATCGTAAGTAGCCGGTTTGATGGCGACGACATAGACGCCCAAGCGCAGTCGAAACTGGATTTCGACAAAACACTGGCCTTTCATAACTTCAACCTGTCGCTTAACGATAACGAGGGCTATTATGGTTCTATGTCTTTTTCAGACATCAACGTATGGTCTGGCCGCTTTGACGACGAAATAACTTCTTATTTCAATTTGTTCGAATTCTCAGCCAAGTGGGATGTCATCCCGGCCATGCTTTGCCAGAACCATGAGCATCTGATCAGGGAGTTTATGGGACAAACTTCTTCGTTTAATAAAAAGACTGTTAAACCCAATGTACTGGTGATGGGCGAAGGAAGGGAGTCTGACCGCTATATTTATGGTGAACTCGGTCTTGGCCAATGGGTTTTCTACGGTGGCCATGACCCCGAGGGTCGGCGGGGTTTTCACCGCATTCCTACCGACCTGAATCTTTTTCCGCATTCACCCGGCTACAGACTTATTCTCAACAACGTATTGTTTCCTTCGGCCAAAAAGAAGAAACGAAAAACCTGATGATACATTTTTAATAAAAAATTAAACATCATAAAAACCATCACATTTGCCTGCTTTTACTCCACAATGCTGCTGGTAAAATAGTAAAACACACCATTTTCAAACCGGTTTCTAATTCATTTCGCCCTCTTGTCAAAATCACCTGGCACGTTTACCCGATAATTTCATTATTTTGGGGTATTAAACTTTTGGCTTTTGACATAAACTTCATTAAACCCTATGGATTTTTTAAACAACTTAGAGCCTCTGCTCCGTTCCTTCTGGTATGTGGCTGTGCCGACTAGTGTTATCTTTCTGATTCAGACCATCCTGACGTTTGCAGGAGTTGATGCGGCCGACGGCCTTGATGCTGATTTTGATGGAGACATGAGTGGTACCGATGAACCCTTCCAGCTTTTTTCGTTCCGGAACCTTATCAATTTTCTTTTAGGATTCAGTTGGACAGGCATTTCATTTTACCAACTGATAGCCAACCCTCTTTTGCTAATTGCCCTTGCCATTTTAGTTGGGGCCGGTTTTGTTGCCCTTTTTTTCTTTATCATTTTGCAGATAAGAAAACTATCTCAAAACAATACCTTCCGTATTGCAAGCACTATCAATCAGGTCGGCTCGGTTTATTTGAGCATCCCTGGTCAAAAGAATGGTAAAGGCAAAGTACAGATAAGCGTAAAAGGCGCTTTTTTTGAACTGGACGCCATAACTACTCAAGAAAGAATCAAAACCGGCGAGTCTGTCAGAATCATCGGCGTTGAAAACAACACCTTAATTGTAGAAAAAATTTAATCATTTAAACACTTCTTTTAAAAATGACTTCTCCACTTTTAATTATTGTTGTGGCGGTGTTTGTGCTATTTGTAACAATCACGGCTCTTATTTCAAGATACAAAAGATGCCCCTCTGATAAAATTCTGGTGATTTATGGTAGAACAGGCGGCAGCTCGGCTAAATGTATTCACGGAGGGGGCGAATTTATCTGGCCGGTGTTTCAGGACTTTGCCTTTCTTGATTTGAAACCCATCTCAATTGAGGCCAACCTGACCAATGCGCTGAGCCGCCAGAATATCAGGGTAGATGTACCCTGCCGGTTTACTATTGCTATTTCAACCGAGGCCGATAGTATGAATAACGCCGCTGAAAGACTATTAGGCCTGAGCGCCGACCAGATTCAGGAGCTGTCTAAAGACATCCTGTTTGGTCAGTTGCGTTTGGTAATTGCCACAATGACCATTGAGGAAATCAATTCAGACCGTGACAAGTTTCTGGATAACATATCGAAAAACGTTGATACAGAACTGAAAAAAATCGGTTTGAAGCTAATAAACGTTAACGTAACAGACATTAAAGATGAGTCTGGCTATATTGAAGCATTGGGTAAAGAGGCAGCAGCAAAGGCCATTAATGAAGCAAAGATAAGTGTGGCTGAACAAGAGAAAATCGGGGAAACCGGTAAAGCCATGGCCGACCGTGAAAGAGATACACAGATTGCCGAAACTCACCGCGACCGAGACGTTAAAATTGCAATAACCCAGAAAGACAGAGAAATCAGCATCGCATCGGCAGGTAAAGATGAAGCCATTGGTAAGGCTGAAGCCAGCCGCGACACCCGTGTAAAAACGGCAGAGGCCAATGCCGTTGCCGTGCAGGGCGAAAACGAAGCCCGCATTTCAATTGCCAATTCTGAGGCACAAAGAAGAGAAAAAGAGGCAGAAGCGCTTCGTCTGGCCATTTCGGCCGAAAAAGTGCAACAGGCCAAAGCATTGGAAGAAGCCTATGTAGCCGAGCAAAAAGCAGAGTTGGCTCGCTCGGAAAGAGAACGCTCTACCCAAATTGCCAATATTGTGGTGCCTGCTGAAATTGCCAAGCAGAGAGCCATTATAGAAGCCCAGGCCGAAGCAGAACGCATCAGAGAAAATGCCAAAGGTGAGGCTGATGCCATTTATGCCAAAATGGAAGCCGAAGCAAAAGGTTTATATGAAATACTAACCAAGCAGGCCGAAGGTTATAAAGAGGTAGTAGCTGCTGCCGGCGGCGACCCAACCAAGGCGTTCCAGCTATTGCTGATTGAAAAACTACCTGAATTAGTTAAAACACAGGTAGAGGCTGTCAAAAACATTAAAATTGATAAAATTACAGTGTGGGACTCTGGCAATGGTACCTCTGAAAACGGCAACTCATCTACTGCTAATTTTGTATCTGGCATGATGAAAACAGTACCCCCGCTAAACGACCTTTTCAATATGGCCGGGCTGAATCTGCCCAATTACCTGAAAGGGGAAGATTTGCCCGCAGAAAAAACAGAAGAACCTAAAACCGAAAAATAAAAAAAGCTACCCGGTTTAATTTATAGTGCCAGCTACCGGGTAGCACTATTTTTTGTTTAATTACTCAATAAAGCCACGATACATGCGTATCTTAGCGGCCTGAATATAAGTTTGAATTACAGGCAGATAAATACTGCTTTGTTTGTTAACTACTGTTACGCCTATGTCTCTCGACTCAAAAATAAAACAGCTGGCCAAAGAATATGCCGCTGAAACTATTGCCAATCGCCGTTATCTGCATACTAATCCCGAGCTTTCGTTTCAGGAATACAATACAGCCAGATTTGTTGCACAAAAGCTGAAAGACCTTGGCCTGTCTCCACAGGAAGGCATTGCTGATACAGGTGTAGTAGCGCTTATTGAAGGGCGCAATCCTGAAAGCAAAGTGGTGGGTCTGAGAGCCGATATGGATGCCTTACCCATTTTTGAGAAAAACGATGTGCCCTATAAATCGGTTAATGAGGGCGTTATGCACGCTTGCGGGCATGATGTACATACGTCTTCTTTGTTAGGCACAGCACGTATTCTGAGCCAACTGAAAGATGAATTTGAAGGAACCATCAAGCTGGTTTTTCAGCCGGCGGAAGAAAAAGCCCCTGGTGGGGCATCCATTATGATAAAAGAAGGCGTACTTGAAAATCCGGCTCCTGCCAGTATGCTGGGGCAACATGTGGCGCCTAATGTGCCTGTTGGTAAAATCGGATTCCGGGAAGGGATGTACATGGCCAGTACCGATGAACTCTACCTGACCATTAAAGGCAAAGGCGGACACGGCGCCATGCCCGACCAATTAATTGACCCCGTACTGATTGCCTCGCATGTAATTGTTTCACTTCAACAGATAATTTCCCGCAATAAAAAACCGGCCAACCCTTCGGTACTTTCTTTTGGGAGATTCATTGCCGATGGCGTTACTAATGTGATTCCTAATGAGGTTACCATTCAGGGGACTTTCAGATGTATGGATGAAGAATGGAGAGAAGACGGGCTGCGACGCATGAAAAAAATGGCAGAGGGCATTACAGAAGCCATGGGCGGTATCTGTGATTTTGAAATTGTAAGAGGTTACCCTTTTCTGAAAAACCATCCTGAATTGACCCGCCGCATGAAAACAGCTGCTACTGCTTACATGGGCAAAGAAAACGTAATTGACCTTGATTTATGGATGGCGGGTGAAGACTTTGCGTTTTACTCTCAGGTGGTTGACTCATGCTTTTACCGACTGGGAACCAGAAATGAGGCCAAAGGCATAATTTCTGGTGTGCATACCCCTACTTTTGATATTGATGAAACAGCCCTTGAGATTGGCCCGGGTTTAATGGCATGGCTGGCTCTTGATGAATTAAGTACCCGTTAGTCAGTAGCTATACAGTCAGAAACTTTCACAGTTTCAAGAAAATACAAATATTTCGATAAATAGAATTTATTTTAAATGTATCACCTAAATTGTAAAAATAATATATATTGTATTTTCAAGATATGTTGAAAACATAACATCATTCTCTTCACTGCATTATGGAGCTCCACAGCCGGCTTGGGAACGTTTAAGATTATAAATTTGTAATTTATCAAGGTAAAAAATATAGTTTTTCCGTTGTTAATTGAGCAACCCTAATTTAGTAAAACAAAACTTATGAGCCAGATCAGAGTATTAGTAGTTGGCTGTGGTAATATGGGGGCATCGCATGCTATTGCCTACAAAACCATTGGCGGATTTGAAATTTGCGGTATTGTTTCAACCGGTAAAAGTAAAGAAGTATTAAATGAGCGCCTTGGGGGTGGTTATCCTTTGTTCTCAGATTACGACGAAGCATTGGCCAAAACCAAGCCTGATGCCGTTTGTATTTCTACTTACCCCGACACCCACGAGGCGTTTGCCATCAAAGCCTTTGAAAGTGGTGCCCATGTATTTATAGAAAAGCCGGTGGCCGACACCGTAGAAGGTGCAGAAAGAGTGGCTGCCGCAGCCAATAAGTATGGCAAAAAATTGGTTGTAGGTTATATTTTGCGTCATCACCCGTCATGGGAAAAATTCGTAGAGTTGTCGCATCAGCTTGGTAAGCCTCTGGTAATGCGGATGAATCTTAACCAGCAGAGCCACGGCAATATGTGGGATGTGCACCGCAACCTGATGAAAAGCCTTAGCCCTATTGTAGATTGCGGCGTGCATTATATAGACGTAATGTGCCAGATGACCCGCTCTAAACCCTTACAGGTAACAGCAATTGGCGCCAGATTGACAGATGATATTCCGCAGGATAATTATAACTACGGCCAGTTGCAAATCAGATTTGAAGATGGCTCAGTAGGCTGGTATGAAGCAGGCTGGGGACCCATGATGAGCGAAACCGCATTTTTTGTTAAAGACGTTATAGGCCCTAAAGGCTGTGTTTCAATTGTAGCGAAAGAAGCAGGCGGCACCGGCAAGTCAGACAATGTCGATTCTCACACCAAAACGGAGTCGTTACGTTTTCATCATGCCGACATTGACGTAAAAAATCAGTTTTTACAAGATGATGAATGGATAAACCTGACTGACGAGCCTGACCATCAGGAACTTTGCAACAGAGAACAAAGATATTTTCTGAAAGCTATACAGGATGATCTAGACCTGACAGACCACATTCAGGATGCCGTAAATAGCTTGAAAATTGCTTTTGCCTGCGATGAATCTGTAAAAACGGGGCAGGTAGTTTATCTTTAAAATTGGCTTTCTTTTTATATTCAAAAGCCGGATGAATCTATAATCATCCGGCTTTTTTGTGGCTATTCTTTATAAATTCTGAAAACCCTGGTTTTGTCGCCGTAATTTATAGTAAGAAAATAGATTCCTATACTCTGGCTCGACAAAGCCTTATTCACGTCTTCTTTCAAGTTTACCCAATAGCCCTCTTTTTTGCTTATTGACTGGCCTCTGCTATCAACCAGGTTTATTTTTACAAATTGATTTTCAAAATCTTTATTGGCCAGCAAAGAAATCGTGTTTGGGGTAGGATTTGGATAAACCCCCAGGATAATTTCTTCCGGGTCAGGGTCAGGATCTGGGTCGGGATCCGGATTAGGGTCGGGGTCAGGATCCGGGTCAGGGTCTTTTGGACAAATCGGAATTACGCCTTTGTTGAAAGTACCACTTAAACCTGTTGGGTCAGTTACCACAAGACTTATTCTGTAGTAATACTCCTGGTTATCGCATGGCACGCGACCCAAAACAACCTCTCCCTCCGGTTTTTTAAAACTGGTTACAAAATGGGTGTGCTGGTCATGGTGCAACACAACTATCCATTGATACGATAAATCAGTATGTTCATCATCAACAACAGATGCCGAAAGTTTTACTTTGTAGTCTGCTACATTTGAAAAACTATCGAGCGAATCAATGCTTGTTTTTAATATTTTCGGTGGGGTATTATTCAGATAGACCACAAACGTTTTGGTGTCTGACTTACCCACGTTATCTGTAACAGTAAGTGTTACGGTTGCTTCTTTAATTTGGTCGTCCGTATGAATATACACATTGTATGGGTCAGGCTCATCAGAAGTAATCCCGTCTCCAAAATCCCAATGAAATTTTAAGGGTCCACCCTCAGGGTCTTTTGAATCGCTGGCTTTAAACTTAACAAATAGGGGTGTTTTACCGTAATTGGTCGACATCTCAGCAACTACAATTGGTCTCAGGTTTGCCTGAGGGTCAAAGTAAATTCTTCTAACCTCATTTTTATCCGGATAATCATAGCTGACATAATAAATACTGCCATCAAGTGGGTTCTGGGCAAAGCAAGTCGGAAAAACACCGTCTGTGATATCAATTACCTCAACTGCATTGTTGTTACCGTTAAGCCTGAATGCTTTTACCCAGCCTTGGTAGTCACCCTGAAAATACAGATTCCTGTAATTTTCCGGAAAAGCATCTGATGTATCAAAAATACCACCTATTGAAGCAATCCCCGTAAAAGGATTCCCTTTAAACTGAAGAGACCCAACGCCATAAGTTTCGCCATTAACTGTACTTTGCGCCAAAGGCCCTCGCCACTCAACAATCGGCATTACCGGATTCACAGGCCTGTAAGCCGAGTCTGAATATGACTGATTTACATAGCTAATACCTTCATACATGGGCCAGCCAAAATTCTGCCCACCTTTAGTTACTATATTAATTTCTTCCCGGTGGTCCCAGCCTACATCACCTACAAATAAAGTACCCGGATTACCATCTGCCGGATTCGTGCTACCAGTATTTGGTTGCACCACAAACCGGAACGGATTACGCAAACCATAAGCCCAGACTCTAGATTTCGCCGCTCTGGGGTTTGCTGCCTCATAGAAAGGGTTAGAGGCCAGTCCATCGCCGGTTACTGGGTCAATTCTAAGCAATTTACCGTTAAAGCAATTAATAATCTGGCTTTTAAAAGCATTTACGTTTAGCTCAGGAGTAATAATGCCTACTTCAATAGCTTCAAGAAACCATGGACTTTTACTGTCATCAGATGGTGGCTCGCTGGTAATAGATGCATCGCCCACCGACACAAGCAAGGTACCATCTTTCCCGAAAACCAAAGAACCAACACCATGATTATCTGTCAGAATAGGAATACCTGTTGATATACTCTCTCCAATCAGTACTTTCCGGCTATTGTAATCAGTACTTTTAAAGTCATCATCTTTTTTGAGCGTATATCTGGTAACCCTGCCGATAGATGTTTTAAAATTTTCTTCAATGCCAGGATTATACTCGGGCGTGCCATAGTATAAAACATGATGCCTTCTGGCAGTATAAAGCAGATAAATATGGCCGTTGTTAAGGAAATCAGGGTCCAGAACAACTCCATTGAGCCCATGATCATTGAAATTAAGTACTTCTTCACTGATATCTAAAACAGGAACCGGATTCTTTACTCCCTTTTCGACCATATATATTTTCCCTGCTTTTTCCCAAACATACATTCTACCCAATTTA
Source organism: Emticicia sp. 21SJ11W-3 (assembly GCF_024138715.1). GTDB lineage: Bacteria > Bacteroidota > Bacteroidia > Cytophagales > Spirosomataceae > Emticicia > Emticicia fluvialis. Next base: position 1,309,430 of record NZ_CP092074.1, on the reverse strand, counting down.
TCGAAAGTCAGCCCAACGGGTATTGTCCAGTTATCAGAGATTTTTTCATCGATAAATCCGGGAGGCTGAGCAAAACATAGAGAGCTGATACATAAGAAGAAAGCAAAAAACAGATATGGAATTTTTCTTGTCATGATGCTGATTTAAATAGACAGAATGCTTCTGGATTTTAGTAACAACGGGGTAATTGAAGATAATCTTATACAAATATATCAACTTTTATTGAAGGGCATTGCCTTTAACGAATGCATTTTTTTAAAACAAGGCTTCAATTAAAACCTGGTTCTGCTGCCATATTTAACTTCATTACCTTAAATACCGATGTTACATCGTTTAAAAGCCATGACGACTACCTGGCTTAATTGGTTGTTCCTTCAGAAAATAAACATTTGTGGCTTATATTTACAACTCAAAAAATTTCAACCTTATTTTCTATCAAAACCTATGTTAAAGCTAAAAAGCCCGGTTCGTTTTCTGTTAACCACACTGCTAATAGCCTTGGCTGTTAGTTGTATCTTTGCTCAAAACAAAAAAACAGCCGGAAACCCCGTTTTTCAAGGATGGTACGCCGACCCCGAAGGTACCATTTTCGGCAAAAAGTATTGGATATACCCCACCTACTCGGCTCCTTATGGCAAACAGGTATTTTTTGATGCCTTTTCTTCTCCGGATCTCGTAACCTGGACCAAACATGAACGCATATTAGACACCGCATCTATAAAATGGGCAAAACGTGCCATGTGGGCGCCATCTATTATTGAAAAAGATAAAAAGTATTATCTCTTCTTTGGTGCCAATGATATTCAGAGCGACAAAGAATTGGGTGGCATAGGCATAGCTGTTGCCAATAAACCTGAAGGGCCATTCAGAGATTACCTGGGCAAACCACTGATAGACAAATTTCATAATGGAGCCCAACCTATCGACCAGTTTGTATTTAAAGACAATGACGAATACTACCTTATTTATGGCGGCTGGAGACACTGCAACATTGCTCATCTGAAAAAAGATTTTACGGGTTTTATACCTTATGAAGACGGAAGTATATTTAAAGAGATTACCCCGGAAAACTATGTTGAAGGACCATTTATGTTTAAAAAAGATGGCAAATATTACTTTATGTGGTCGGAAGGCGGCTGGACTGGCCCCAACTACAGTGTTGCCTATGCCATTGCCGATACCCCCTTCGGGCCATTTAAGCGCATAGGTAAAATACTACAACAAAACCCTGCCATAGCCACAGGTGCGGGTCATCATTCGGTCATCCATGCTGAAGGCAGCAAAGACTGGTACATAGTTTACCACCGCAGGCCATTAACTGAAACCGATGGTAATTCAAGGGTAACCTGCATTGACCAAATGTTTTTTGATAAAAAAGGCCTTATAAAACCGATTGTAATAACCAACGAAGGTGTAGAAAAACAGACCCTGAAATAAATAATTATTTATAATGATTATGAATTACTGAAAAATTCTGCCAAAACGCCGCATTTGTCTATTTTAATGAACCAATTGTATAGATATACTATTATATTTGTACAAAACATCTATAAATATTTGCGGCGTTTCATTGCTGTCATACTGTTTATTACCATCTCATTAGGTAGCCTTGTTCCGAAAGTAAACTGGAGCCAGTCAATTAAGCTTTCAGAACTTGTAACACACTACTACCAGCATAAAAGAGATGCACCCAAAGACTTTAATCTCTGGGTTTTTCTTGTTATGCATTACTCAGCCAACTCAGAACACGCCAAAACAAAACATCCGAGCTTACCCTCTTTTGATATTAACGGTGTAAGCTATATGTATCTTTTACCGTCGCTATTATCCTTTAGCGGTACGGCAGTACTCTCATTTATCAGTAAAGAAGACCATTTCAACTGGCTTAATCATTACTTCTTTTCTGTCGAGTTAAACTTACTCAACCCTCCCAGGGCCTAATCTTCTCTCTCATTTAAACGGCTATCCGGGTCAGTGATGCACTGATTCCGCTAGGCTTATTCTGTTATATCAATATTAAATATTCTACCTCACATTTTCTCATTAACATCATGTTTGATGCCATCATAAAATTTAGTATCAAAAATAAAATTATCATCGGTATGATGGTATTGGGTCTGATTGGCTGGGGCGGATACTCCCTCACCCAATTGCCCATAGATGCCATACCTGATGTTACCAATAATCAGGTGGTAATTTTATCTCAAACACCTACCCTGGCAGCACAGGAAGTGGAGCAATACATTACTTCACCAATTGAGCAACAAATGGCCAACCTGCAGGGAGTAGAAGAAATTCGGTCTACCTCGCGCCTTGGGCTTTCGGTTATTACCATCGTGTTCGACGAATCAATACAAATGCTGCAAGCCAGGCAACTGGTTGCCGAGCAGCTAAAAGCCACTGAAGACAAAATACCAACGCAATTTGGCAAGCCCGAGCTTGCTCCGATAACCACAGGCCTTGGCGAAATTTACCAGTACACCATTGTACCCCGTAAAGGATACGAAGAGCGCTATTCACTGACAGACTTACGGACTATTCAGGACTGGATAGTAAAACGGCAGTTAGCAGGTGTAAAAGGAGTTATAGAAATCAGCAGTTTTGGCGGATACGTCAAACAATATGAAATAAGCGCAAACCCAGAGCGCCTCCGTGCCAATAACACCAGCCTTTCTGAATTGTTTGACGCCCTGAGCAGGAACAATGCCAACACTGGCGGCAGCTATATAGAAAAAAACAACCAGGCGTATTTTATCAGAGGTGAAGGAACCACCAAAACCCTGAGCGATATAGAAAACATTGTGATAAAAACAGCAGGCAATGTGCCGTTGCTGGTAAAGGAGGTAGCCACCGTACAATTTGGCCATGCCAACCGCTTTGGCGCCATGACCCAGAACGGAAAAGGAGAAACAGTTGGTGCAGTAGTGCTGATGCTGAAAGGTGCCGACTCTGAAAAAACCATTAAGGGTGTAAAAGAGCGGATAGCCCGTATTCAGAAAACTTTGCCCGAAGGCCTGGTGATTAATGCATTTATAGACCGTACCAAACTGATTGACAAGGCCATACATACAGTAGAAACCAATCTTATTGAAGGGGGGCTTATTGTGGTATTTGTGCTGGTGCTGCTTATGGGTAGTATCAGAGCAGGCTTGCTGGTGGCCTCTGTTATACCGCTATCAATGCTTGTAACGCTGAGCCTGATGAACACCTTCGGCATTTCTGCCAATCTGATGAGCCTGGGTGCTATTGACTTCGGGCTGATAATTGACGGGTCAATAATTGTGGTGGAAGGCATACTGCATTACCTGCAAGACCGGAGTATGGTACCTCAGAAAACAAAACTGAATCAGCCGGAAATGGATAATCTGGTATTTAAGGCAACTTCAAAAATCCTTAATTCGGCCATCTTCGGAGTTATCATCATCCTCACTGTTTACCTGCCGCTGCTTACCTTGTCTGGTGTTGAAGGCAAAATGTTTAAACCAATGGCTATTACAGTGAGCCTTGCCATTGTGTCGGCACTGGTGCTTTCACTTACCTACGTACCGGCAGTTTCGGCATTGCTTCTTAAAAATGAAGGCAACAAACACTTCAAAATTTCAGACACCATCGTTAATTCAGTTTTCAATGCTTACCAGCCCTTGTTCAAATGGGCTTTACAGAGAAAAAAACTGGTAATAGGCATTGCATTCGGGCTATTTGGCTTTAGTATCTGGATTTTCTCAACACTCGGGGGAGAATTTATACCCACACTTGAAGAAGGAGATATAGCTATTGATTTTCAGACTCCGCCCGGCACATCACTTTCTGCAACTGTAGACGCCACCACCAGGGCTCAAAAAGCATTGAAGAAGCATTTCCCGGAAATACAGCAAATTGTTGGCCGTATAGGTGCATCAGAAGTACCAACAGACCCAATGCCAGTTGAGATGTCAGACCTGATGATATCGATGAAAGACAAATCAGAATGGGTATCAGCCAAAACCAAAGAAGAAATATTTGAAAAAATGGCCGATGTAATTACCCGCGAGGTACCGGGCATGAGCCTGGAGTTTACCCAGCCTATTCAGATGCGCTTTAACGAAATGATTGCCGGCTCACGTTCTGAAATAGTGGTAAAGATATTCGGAAACGACCTTGAAAAACTGGCTGAGCGTGCTAGTGCCTGTGCCGCAGTAATTGAAAAAATTGACGGCGTGGCAAGCATAAAAATTGAACGTCTGGTGGGTTTACCACAGATATCAGTAGTATATAAAAGAGAAAAACTGGCTCAATACGGATTGAATATTGAAGACCTGAACCTGGTTCTTAAAACTGCTTTTGCCGGAGAAAAAGCCGGAACGGTGTTTGAAGATGAAAAAAGGTTTGATATGGTTCTGAGGCTTGACTCTACCTACAGAAATGATATTGACGGCGTAAAAGCATTGTATGTAAAACTGTCCAATGGCTCTTACGTTAACTTTGAAGAGGTGGCCGACATCTCGTATATTTCGGCTCCGGCGCAAATATCACATGAAAACACCAGACGCCGCATAACCATTGGTATAAGCCCGCAAAACCGGGATGTAGAAAGCCTGGTTAACGAAATCCGCCAGAAACTTGATGCACAGGTGAAGCTACCGGCTGGTTATTACTACGTTTATGGTGGTGCTTTTGAAAACCTCCAAAAAGCAAAAGACCGCCTGAGTATAGCTGTACCTGTAGCCTTGTTGCTGATATTCATGCTGCTATATTTTACTTTCAGATCTTTCAGAGAAGCCTCGATGATTTTCACCGCTATTCCGCTTTCTGCCATTGGAGGCATAGTAGCATTATGGGTGCGCGATATGCCCTTCAGTATATCGGCAGGGGTTGGTTTTATTGCACTGTTTGGGGTGGCTGTTCTTAACGGCATTGTATTGCTGAGCCACCTGAATCATCTGGAAAGTGAAGGAATAGATGACATCTATCAGAGAACTTTTCAGGGTGTCAGAGACAGGTTCCGTCCGGTAATCATGACAGCCTCTGTTGCATCGCTGGGCTTTTTACCAATGGCCATTTCGCATTCGGCCGGAGCAGAGGTTCAAAAACCCCTGGCTACAGTGGTTATAGGTGGCCTTATTTCGGCAACCCTTCTTACACTTGTGGTACTACCCGTTATTTATACCTTATTTTCAAAAAAGAAAGTTCAATGAAAACGCAAACACTGAAACATTCAGGCCTTATACTTTGTGTGGTGCTGGCTTTTTTACAAGCCGCCAGAGGGCAAACGCTATCATTGCAACAAAGTATTGATATAGCCGCCAAAAACAATTACCTGCTTAAAATAAGCAGTCTTGAAACCGAAGGCCAACAATTGCTGGTTAAAACAGCCAGAGAACTACCTAAAACCAATATAGATGTGCAGCTGGGTAGAACACAAACACCTTATACCAACGACTACACCTTGGGCCTGGTGCAACAATTTGCACATCCGAAATTGTATCAGGCACAGGCAGATTTGCAGCAAAGCCATGTAGTTGCCAGCCAGAAAAACCAGATTCTGCGCAAATCTGAAATTGTAGGTTCTCTGAAACAGCTATACTATCAGTTGTATTATTATCAGCAATTAAGACAGGCGCTTACCCAGCAGGATAGCGTATACCGTAGCGCCATGCAAATGGCCCAGGCCCGGTATAAAGCCGGCGAAAGCAATGCCCTTGAAAAAATAAGCGCAGAGGTAAGGCTACAGGACATCAATAACCGGCTAAGGATACTGGACAAAGACGAATCGGCTGCTTATCAGGCTTTTAAAATAGTATTGAACAGCAAGGATGATTTTTCGCTTGATTTTTCTTTGCCTCTGAAGAGAGATACCACCGTAATCAGCCGGTCTTTCAACAGCTTGAGTAACCCTCTATTGGCAGTTGTGGAACAACAAACCGAGGTAAGCAAAATGCAGACTAACCTTGAAAAACAGCGATTAAAACCTGACTTTCGTTTGGGAATCATCAATCAGAGTATTGAGCATCAGCTTAACCAGATGGTGGTGTCCGGCGGTATAGGCATACCGATTTTCACCAAAGCGCAGAAAGCAAGAATAGAAGCGGCACAGGTGAACGAAAAAATAGCGGAATCGCATCTGCGGCAGGCCGAAAACCAGATAACAGGCCAGCTTCATGTTTTAAGGCTCAATTATGAGAAACACCGCAGTTCGCTTGCCTATTATGAAAAATACGCTTTACCACAGGCCAACGTGCTCATGAAAAATGCCATGAGAAGCTATCAGAGCGGAGAAATTGATTATGTTGAGCTGGTGCAAAACAATCAGCAGGCATGGCAAATTAAAGACGACTACCTTCTAACAGTTCTAAATTTTAATCACACTATCATTCAGATAGAAACACTACTGGGTATAGACTAAACGGCACATACAATGAAAACATATTTTTTTCTGTCACTGATAGGCCTTGCATGCCTACAGGCCTGCACAAAGAACACTGATGCAAATAAAAAGGCAAATACCTCTACTGCCGATTCGGCACAAACCAATGCCCCCACCGGGCTTATAAGGGTATCGGCTGAACAATTCAAAAACCTGCATTTGGGCATGGGGAACTTTAAAGAGATGCCTCTGAATGAAGAAATTAAAGCCAATGGGGTGGCCGATGTGCCACCAGAAAACATGGCCTCTATCAGCCTGCCCATTAATGGATTTGTAAAAAATATCTCTTCTAATAATGCGCTTCCAGGCAGATTTGTTACCAAGGGTACTGTACTGGCTACAATTGAATCTATTGAATTTATTCAGATGCAGCAGGATTACTTTCAGGCAGCAGCTCATACCGGTTTTCTTGAAAAAGAACTGGAGCGCCAGCAAAGCCTGAATGCTGAAGACATTGGCGTAAAAAAGAAATTGCAGCAGGCAGAGTCAGACTTTAAAGGTAACCAGGCGCTTGTGAAATCGCTTGAGGCCAAGCTTCGGGTATTAGGCACTAATATTGCTGCACTTAAAAAAGGCGATATATCTGCAACATTAAATGTTATTGCCCCTATTAGCGGATACATTAAAGCCACAAATATCAATACCGGCAAATCTGTAGCCCCGAATGATGTACTGTTTGAGATTATCAGCAAAGAGCATTTACACGTTGAGCTGAAAATTCTTGAAAAAGATGCTTTTAAGATACAGAAAGGGCAAAAAGTATTGATTGATGACACGCGACTGGGCGATAAAGTTGAAGGAACCGTTTTTTTGGTAGGCCAGACCTTTGAAACAGACTCAAAAGCAATAAATGTGCATGTGCACCTGAACAATGAACAACAGGAGCAAAGGCTTATACCGGGCATGTTTATTAACGCCAGGGTATTAACCGGCACCAGAAATGCCAGAACATTACCCGAAAGTGCCGTGTTAAGAGAGCCCGATGGTAATTTTATTATGATTCTCGAAAAACAAAACGACAAAGAGGCAGTTTTCAGAAAAATACCTGTTAAATTAGGAGGTTTACAAGAAGGCAACATAGAAATTTTGCCGGTTGGAAACCTTGATTTTTCTCATCAGGTCGTAATCAGCAACGGACATTTTTTATCAGGAATGAGCGGAACTGATGAAGAATAAATAATTGTTCAGACCAATAGGTACATGTACTTAACAAACAATTTATGATTTTAAGCGTTGAACATACCTTACATTATAAATATTCGCAACCTGTTTTTCTGACGCCCCATTATATTTATTTGTCGCCAAAGACGTCTCCTCATCAGGAGGTAAGCAGTTTTGAACTTATAATTAATCCCGTAGCAAATATCTTATATAAGAATATTGATGTGGAAGGCAATGCGCAATACATTGCCTACATCAATTCTTCTTGTGAAGAACTCACCTTTAAGGCATCATTTGAAATTGATTCTGCGCCAACTAACCCTTTTCATTTTCTTTATTTTCCTTTCAGTGCAGAAAAACTCCCCTTTCATTATCCCGAAAAAGAAGCGTCTCTGTTACACCCTTACCTGAACATGAGTGGCGTTACAACGCTTATACATCAGTTTTCGAGGCAAATTGCAGCAGAAGCCAACTGGAAAACCACTGACTTTCTGACGAGAATTTCAAAGTACATAAAAACCAGTTTTGTATACGAGAAACGCATTCAAGGACCGGCAAACCCTGCCGAAAAAACCCTGCTTAACCGAAAAGGCACCTGCCGTGACTACGCCGTACTGATGATAGCCTGCTGCAAATCTTTAGGTATTGCTGCCCGCTTTGCCAGTGGATATTGCTATGGCAGCCAACTACAGCAACATGAACTGCATGCGTGGGTAGAGGTGTATCTTCCGGGTGCAGGCTGGAGAGGTTTTGACCCCACCGAAGGAAAAATAATAGACGACCATTACATTACTCTGGCCTCATCTGCCCAGCCTGAACTCATAAATCCAATTACCGGCGGTTTTAGAGGAAACGCCAAATCACACCTGGATGCAAACGTAAATATCAGGCGTATTTAAAGCCACCGATTGATTATTTTATCTCTTGCAAGCAAAACCAGATACAAAAGCATTAGTTTTTTTATATCTTTGCCGATATTAAGACAACTATGGATTGTTTTTTGTTTTATCTTTTGTGTTTATACCTAATTAAGAAAAATCCCAAATCTCAATTAAAGTGACGCTCATTAAATCTATTTCCGGCATCCGTGGAACTATCGGCGGTAAAAGTGGTGATGCCTTAACCCCCCTTGACATTGTAAAGTTTGCTGCCGCATACGGTACCTGGCTTAAAAAGAAGAATCCGGGTGCTGAACCTAAAGTTGTTTTAGGCCGCGACGCCCGACTGTCAGGTAAAATGGTTTCAGATCTGGTCAGCTCAACATTGGTTGGCATGGGTTTTCATGTGGTTGATTTGGGCCTTTCAACTACACCTACTGTTGAAATTGCGGTTTCTATTGAGCAGGCCCTGGGAGGTATTATACTTACTGCCAGCCATAACCCGATTCAGTGGAATGCACTTAAACTACTCAATGAAAAAGGAGAATTTATTTCGGCCGGCGACGGCGCCGAACTGCTTGCCATTGTAGATGCCGAGGATTTTGAATTTGCAGATGTAAAACACCTGGGTAAAATAACCTTTGATGATTCTTACGTAAAAAAGCATATTGAGTTGATTCTGGCCCTGCCACTGGTTGACAAAGAAGCCATAGCAAACGCCGATTTCAGTATCACTGTAGATGCGGTTAACTCAACCGGGGGCACTGTTGTACCCCAACTGCTTGAAGCGCTGGGTGTAACAAAAATAAAGTTAATCAATTGTGAGCCAACGGGTTTGTTTGCACACAACCCTGAGCCTCTACCTGAAAACCTGAGAGAAATCTCTGCTGAAACCAGAAAAGGCAACTATGATTTAGGCATTGTTGTAGACCCCGATGTTGACCGCCTGGCCTTTATTTGTGAAGATGGCGAGCCCTTTGGAGAAGAATACACACTGGTGGCAGTAGCAGACTACGTTCTGGCTGCCAACAAAGCCAGTAATAGCTTAAATACTGTTTCAAACCTGTCGTCTTCACTTGCATTAAAAGATGTAACCCTTAAAGCAGGCGGTGCTTATGCCTCTGCCGCAGTGGGAGAAGTAAACGTGGTTGCCAAAATGAAAGAAACAGGCGCAATAATAGGTGGCGAAGGCAATGGCGGGATTATTTTCCCTGAGTTACACTATGGCAGAGATGCCCTGGTAGGAATCGCTTTGTTTTTAAGCCATCTGGCCAAATTTGGTAAGCCCATTGGTTTTTTAAGAAAAACATACTCTAATTACCATATAGCCAAAAAGAAAATTGAACTTACTCAGGACATAAATGTGGACGAAGTGCTTGAAAACATCAAATCCCGTTATGAAAAATATCCTATTAATACCGAAGACGGCGTAAAAATAAACTTCGAAAAAGAATGGGTACACCTGCGTAAATCAAATACTGAACCCATTATCCGCATTTATGCTGAGTCTGAATTTGAAACTACAGCCTCGAATCTGGCAGATAAGATTATCAGAGATATAAAAGAACTTATTGCAGAAAAATAAAGCAGCCATAAAACAAAAAGCGATTAAGGTTTCCACTTTAATCGCTTTTTGTTTTATGGCTTTGGCAAATATTAAATTTCTTCCAGCGACTTGCTAAAGATAGGTTCCATCCAATCGGTTGAGAGTTTCTGAACCGAGGCATTCAGCAGAGCATTCCACTGATACGATATCTGCTCCAGGTCTTGTTTCTCGTATCTTTGCTCTACTATATTAAAGCTGTTTTTTTCGCATAGGATTACATCAATCGGAAAATCCACATCATTGGCGCTAACGCGCGTGGAGTCAAAAGCAAGAAACCCAAGCTTTAAAACTTCTTGCAATGAGGTGGTATATTTCAGGTTCCGATACAGAATGGGCTTACCATAATTAGACTGCCCGATTATAATAAACGGAGAACCCTCGGTTACCTCAACCCAGTTGCCTTCAGGGTAAAGCATGTATAACTTGTGTTCATCATCATTTTCAAGCTGCCCGCCAATCAGGGCTGACAGATTAAATGCAAGACCCGCCTCTTTTAATGAAGATTTATCTTCGCTGGCTACCCTTTTTACCTGTTCTCCGAAAGCATTAACAGCCTTATACATTTTATCGAACCGGTGGTCTTGATGCTCAAGCACTTCTTTAAAATAAGTAATGGCCTTGTCTCGCACCGAACGCAATCCGGCAGTCATAATAAACATAGAATGGTTTTTAGACTGATGGATAAACACTTTTTTATTCGTTGACACCTCGCTACCTGATGTGATGCGCGTATCAGCTATTGCAACAAGCCCCTTGGCCACTTTTACTCCCAGACAAAAAGTCATATCGATACATTAGGCGGGTCGCCGCCGCGGTTAAAACAATGAAAGCAGCATTCAAAACTTATTAATAAACAACTGCAAATGTAAAAAATGCTGCCATACCAATGGCTATCTTACTTAATTAATTTTACTGTTCAACTGGTTTTAAACCAAAATAAGTATCAAAAATAGCCTGGGCCACATTATTGTTTCTGATTTGAAACTCGTCTAAATAAGGGTGTAAGGCCTTGTTAAAAATATCTTCTACCTCTGTAAACTCAATTTCGTGGCGTAGCTTGCTTAATTGTTTTTCTGCCGGGTTAGAGTACCCTTCAGTAATTTTATGCCCTGAAATTTCATATAAAGACAATTCCGCCTGCCTGATACAATAGAACATTGACCGGGGGAAATTTTTATCGAGAATCAGAAACCCGACAATATGAGACGGATTAATGACGCGGTGTTCCTGCCGGTACATATTAAATGCCCCTACAGATTTCAGCACGGATGTCCATATAAGCAATTCCTGCGGTGAACCGAAGGCCTCATCATCCGGTAGTAAAGTAAAGTACCTCACATCCAGAAACCTTGAGGTTTTATCGGCACGTTCAAGAAAACGCCCCATGCGGCCAAAATGATAGGCTTCATTTCTGGTAACGGTTGAGTCTACAATGCCCCAGAAAAGCTGGCAGCCATCTTTTATCTCAGTAAAAAACTGTTGAAGTTGTTCAACATCCCAGTTCTTGGCCGATTGCGTTTCTTTAATTTTGAGATAGAAAATGTTAATATGCTCCCACATTTCCTTGGTTATACTCTCTCTTATAGTACGGGCATTTTCTCTGGCGGCAGCCAAACAACTATAAACGGAGTTCGGGTTGCGTTTGTCGAATGTCATGAAATCAATCACATTATTCCTGTTCGCCCTGCTGTAGAACTCAAAAAAATTGTCATTATCAGCAGTAGCAATTAAAAGGGGTTCCCATTGTTCGGTCAAAATCCCGGGGGCATCCAGCGCTAGGTTCAGGTTTACACTCACAAAACGAGAGTAATTCTCTGCTCGTTCTATATAGCGATTAATCCAATAAATAGAATTGGCAACTCGGCTCAGCATAATAATCTTTGGTTTTTTTTGATGACAACCAAAGATAGCAAATGAACCTTGAAATACAAACGAAATAATTTTGAAGATTAAGGCACACTTAACAAAACCCCTCAAATTTTAATAATACCCGATTTTATTGCTTCCAGCACTACCCCTACCCTGCTTTTTACACCCAATTTCATAAACACCTGCTCGCGATAACCATCCACCGTTCTAGGGCTTACGCACATCAGGTCGGCAATTTCATTATATGTAAGTTCACTGCAGGCATATTCAATAAATTGTAGTTCTCGGCTATTAAGCCCCAGTTGTTCAGCCGGGTTTTTACTTTTTTCAGAATTCAGGCTTTTAACCAGCCTGTCTGTCAAGTACTCGGTATAATAAAACCCCTTGGTCATAATTGCATCAAGCGCATCTTTTAGCTCAGAAGGTCTGCATCCCTTCAACAAATATCCTTTGGCGCCATTACGAAGCATCGTAACGATTGACTCTTCTTTGTCATACATAGAAAGCGCCAGCACTTTAACATCAGGATAATTGGTTTTCAACCATAAAGCCGTTTCATAACCGTCCATTTCAGGCATATTGATATCAAGCAGCACAATGTCTGGCACCATACCCAGATTAAAGTACCGCACAAGCTCTTTACCGTTTTCAACTTCAAAAATCACATCATAAGGGTCAATCTTCTGTATAAGCCCCGAAATAGCCTTGGCCACAAGCTGGTGGTCATCAGCAATGGCAACTTTTATCATAAATCAGTAGTATTAATACTATCATTAACAATTGTGGTTCTAAAACAATATTGGGTTCTATATTCACTATCGGTTTTTACGCCAAATTCAAAATTAATCAAGGTTGCTCGCAGGGCATAAATACCGGTATCTGCAGTTGCGTAATCATTGGCAGCATCAAACGTTAGACACAAAGTAAAGTTATCAAAAAAATAACTTAGTTTAACCTCAACTTTTTTTGTTTCGCTACATTGACGAGCCGTCAGAAATATATCCTGAATAATGCTGAAAAGGATAATTTCCCGGTTATACCCTAAGCAATAGCATTTGCCTTCAATAATTAGTTCGGCGGTTGTTTCGCTTTCAGTATGTCTGGTTCTTAATGCTTCTGATAAGTTGGCAATAAAATCAAATTTCTTTATCAGGTGTTCTTCAATATCGCTGTTCAATGTTCTTATCTCACTTAGCATAGTATTTACCAATTCATTGGCCTGAGACATGTTTTCGGCGAATTCGATTTGATTGCGGTACATAAAACTCTCTTCCATTACTGCCAGGTTAATTTTTACTACCGTCAATAACTGGCCAAGGTTATCGACCAGTTGAAATCCGATCCGAATAAATTTGGTCTTCTGAAGCGCAAGTTGAGCCCCCTGGATTTCATTGCTGAGCATTGTTTTAAAATATTCCTGCTCAGATATCCGGAATGCAGCCTTGTTCTGCGACACCAAAAGACTGACTATAAGAATGTTATGAAAAACCATATACCCAATAAAAAGCCAGACAACACACAAAGTTTGATGAACCATACCAAATAAAAGGTTAAAATACTGCCTGGTGGCACTTTGACACCCGCCGCGACTCTGAATAGAGAAGTTTCCAAGAATTTATAATTGAATCAGCAGAATTGAAATGCAATTGAAGGATACCATGAATGGCCTGTAATAGCCTTCTTCCGGCTACAATATAGGATTTACGTTCAGTGTGTAAAGATTTCAGTAATTTCCATAAACACTACCGTCCGCTCATTAATTGCATGCAAGTTATAGTAAAGGTATATGCCAGCATATAGTGGAAATACCTTTTTTAAGTCGAGAAAAATACGGTAATAAAACCGTATTTATCCCGTAGGCCTGCATAGCATCTGTTATATAAATTTGCACCATGAGCATAACAAAAACAGGCATATAAAAGCGTCAGCTAAAGATTAGCACATGATTGGTTTGGTAAAAATGATAAGTTTTAAGACATTTAGCAGTTTGTAACAAGAATCCGGAATATAAAAGGAGGCTTTACAAAAAACGAACTACTTATCACACAGATCCAAAATGCAGAAAATCAAAATCTTAATTGCTGACGACCACACTATTGTAGCAGAAAGCCTGGGTATGCTCATTAACAGAATGCCAGACTTTGAAGTAGTAGCAACCGTAAAAAACGGACAGGAAGCATTAGCTTATATGGGTACGCATGAAATAGACATGGTACTGAGCGACTTGCAAATGCCTGTTATGGGGGGTATAGAAACGACTATCCGGATACGGAAAGAATACCCGCATGTAAAAACCATATTGCTTACGATGTCTGAAGATGCCACCGTTATTAAAGAAGCGCTTGTTGCAGGTATTGATGGCTACATAGTAAAAAGCATTGAAAAAAAAGAGCTTGAAGCCGCTTTGAAAAGAGTAATAAACGGGCAAAAGTATTTCAGTGATGCGGTTGTGATGCGTCTGGCAGAGATACCTAACCAGGCTACTGCCAGCGGGAAAGACGAAATAGGTGAGCATGTGCCGCTAACAGCACGGGAGATTGAAATCATGCAATTGATTATACAAGAGTTTACCAATGCAGAAATTGCCGAAAAAATCTTTATCAGCCCGACAACGGTTGAGACACACCGGAGAAACCTGATGAAAAAATTAGGCGTAAGCTCTGCACTGGCTTTAATGAAGTATGCCATGAAGCATGGTTTAGTTAAATAAACCTTTCACCATCCTATCATTTACTGGTATGACAAAAACAATTAACCCCGGCCCGCATTTTTTTCAAACCGCAGGCGTCGACAAAAACAGAGTTACTACTTTGTTTGGTCAATTAAGGCCTATTACTAACAACAACCTTAAAAAGTCGCTGGGTATGGAAAACCCTCTGGCTCTTGTTGAAATCAACGACTCGGCAGGTAATGCAAAAACGTATTTTATGGAAAGCCATGCGCTGGTAAATTTTACAAAGCCGCAGGCAGATGCCACTGGCAAATTTCCGGCACTTTACGTTGAAGTATTTGAAGAAGCAACCTGCTCTATCAAAAAAAGGCATAATGAATTTCATACAATGCCAATTAAAGAAGCAAAAGAGTTTCGCGAGTACTTGTCTACCTTCAGCCATGAGCACACTTATTAATTTTTAACAAACTTTTGAATGACTAAAAAATGTTACTCACTGCCTATAATCTTACCGGCTATTTGTTGCAACAAAATACCCATAGTGGGTTCAGTGCATTGAGTAACATTTTTAGCGAGCGAGACTTGCTCTTAATTGAAAACATAGATGCCAGGAATCCTCGTAACACCCTGCTCAAATGCACCGTCAATAAGCAGTCGTTTGTTTTTAAGCAACCTAAGTTTCTGACCAACAGCGGCACCTTACCTATTCTGAACGAATACCATTTTTACAGCTCGTTCGGTGGGCTTCAGGTTAAGTTGAAGGATTTTTCATTCGATTCGCAATACAACATACTGCTATTACCCTATCTGCAAAATTTACCTGAACCCCATCAGGTACTGAATAGTTCATGCCAATTGCAGGAATATGCCCGCCAGACCGCCGACGCACTGGCAGCATTGCATCAATCTTTGCGTCTGAATGGGAATCCACCGGCCAAGGTTTTCCTGCAAAACCACTGCTTTAACAGGTTATCTTATTACCGGAGTTTTATAAACCTGCTGCAACTTGGCGCTACGCGTGCTCAGTTTTTAGATGAAGTTGTTTTTCCATCATTTGCCTTCATTTCACCCAGCAGAGCCATTCTTCATAGTTTTTTAAACAAGGCAACTTTTGCAGATGCACTCGAGGAGTTTTCAGAACAAATAGTGGAAGAATACCTAATACATGGCGACCTGAAAGTTGAAAATCTTTTGCAGGATGGCGCTACCGGTATGCCTAAATTTATAGATTTTGAAAACGTGTCTGAAGGAGACCATGCCTGGGATTTCGCCTGTTTTCTTGAGTCAGTTCTATATCAGCCGGCATTCAGAAGAGGGGCATCAACCAACGAATTAAGCGCTTCGCTGATGAAACGTTACTTCTTTTTTGCTGAGTATTTAAACGCCTATTGCCAGAAATTCAGTTTCAATGAAACAGCACATTATCAATTTACCTCAAGAGTACTGAAATTCTGGGCATTAAGAAAACTTGAAAGGCTACGAAACTATGATGGCAACTTCAATTATTTTCTGGTTAGTCTGGAAGTAGTAAAAAGGCTGATGATTGATACAGAAAAGTACATTGATGCGATATATGATTCAGGCGAATGCAGATTTGAAATTTTTGAATTCTAATTTATCTAACTTGCTATGACGCTTACTACCCGAAAACAGATAGACTCCATATTAGTTAATGTCGATTCCGCCTTTCAACCCCAAATGCTGCTCGCCAGAAAAGAAGAGGAACTAATTGGAAAAAAATATGCCATCAGCGACCAGATATATTGCCTGTATGCTAATGTTACAGAACAAGAGAAACTGAATGAGGATAACAAAGAAGCTTTTAATTGGCTGGCAAAACAATTTTATCAATCTGATGAGCAACTGAACACCTGGGATAAAAACTGGACACTGGACGAACAGTCTGTACGTCATGCAAAGCGGCATGGCAAATTTTATTTATGCAAAGGAGAACAGTACAAATTGGTTTCTGCCGGTGACTTCGTTTCTTCATCCCCCTTCCCTAACCAGGATAAAATTGTAGATTTAAGGATTAAACGCCTTGAGATTCTGGACAATGCCTGGTTTTATTTCAGAGGTATTAAATACCTGGGCAGCTCATTTATAACACGTATTTATTTTCACTTCAACTATGATTTTGAGACCATTGCCAGATTCTCAAAAGACCTGCATGACGAGCTAAACAATTGGCTGATACCCTTTGAATACAAATTTGCTATCAGAAAAAACTCTCGTTTAGACAACGCCGTTCTTTACACAGCCCGCGAACATTATTTGATAGTTTTTTATATTGTAAAGAAAATAGCAACCGCACCACAATATGCCGATTTGTTTGGCTCAGCAACACTGCCTTTTACAAAGAAAACAGTGTTGCGAGGTATAACTTTCGGAGAAGAACCGCCTATAAAAAATAGCAGTTTCGGTAAGTATAGAGCCGATATTCTGGCTGAAATTTACATTGAATATTACCAGACCAGAACGGCAAACATAAGCAAGCAAAGACTTTCTGGTTTTGTAAAAAAGAGATTACTTGAGATGGGCTTTAATTTAGACGACTTTTTCAGGAATCCGCAGAGCAAGTATCCGTACGATTTCTCCATTTTAAGTAAGGCTTTCAATGGAAGCAAAAGGTATAACCCGCTATCAGAAAACAATTACCTTAACTGGGCACTTCATATAGGAAGGCTGATATGCAGGCAGGCACTGGTAATAAACCAGAAAGGTAAAACCCATTGTTATTGGTTAAGCCTGATTGAAGACGAAACAAGCAGTTTTGAATACAGGCTGACTGATGATAGTTTTAATGAAGGCAGGTTAGGTATCATCTATTTTCTGGCTAAGTTATATTCTTATTTCCCGAATGAATACTTGTTCAGGTTTCTTTGTAAAACAGTGCTGAAAGATATTTCAGCCACTATGCCGGGGGTTTCAGATAATTACCAATTTATTGAAGAAATCAACAAGTGCCTGGATTTTAAATTACCTAAGCGATTAAAAAAGAAACAAATACATAACCATTTACTGGTTAACGAAATTGTAAATACCCTTAATGAGACAGACAGCTATACAAAAATCGATAATGACGGGCCGCAGCCGGTAATAAACAAGGGGTACTCAGCTATCGGGCTTATTTTGCTGGCTATAGCCGAAGGCAACCTGACCGACCTGATTAAACTTGAAGGTTTCTATGCAAAAGATACTTTGCTGAAAATAATCAATCAGGTTAAATTCTAGTATCAGACAGCCAGTATTTCTTCCCAGAACAACTCAGGTATACTGATACAGAACTGTGAACCAACATTTAGTTTACTATCTATTATCAGACTACCGTTTACTTTTTCTGCCCGGTTCATGATATTTTTCAGACCTTTGCCGTTACCAATTAAGGCAGGGTCAAATCCTTTACCGTTGTCTAGTATCATTACCTCCAGATTACCATTTTGTTTCTCAGCTATTTCAAGTTCTACCTCTGTTGCATTGGCATGCTTAATCACATTATTGATAATCTCAAAGCAACAAATGTAAATTTCAAGGGCTACTTCCTGCCTGATAGGCTTTTGTAATTGAGATACATTAAGCCTGAAATTTGTTTTGGCAGCCCCAGTATTTAAGTCTGCAATAAATTTTTCAAGTGCCCCTACAAGGCCTTTTTCTTCAAACTCGGCGGGTAGCATATTATGAGAAATGAGCCGGACCTCGCCATAAGCCCGGTGCATGTTTTTTAGTATGCCATCATAAATTACCTGTTCTTTTTCAGAAAGATTATCTTTATCCAAGGCCTCAAAACGCCATTTAAGTGCGGTTAAGGTGCCTCCTATGTTATCATGTAGCTCAGAAGCCACCCTTTCCCGCTCCATTGTCTGGCCTTTTAAAAGGGCCTCTCTTATTTCTTTGTTCTTTTGTTTAAGCCCTTCATTGGCTACTGTCAATTCTCTGGTGCGTTCTTCAACTTTCACTTCCAGCGATTCATTCAATTTCTGAATTGCGGCCTTTTGAGCCTCAATCAGTTTATTTTTTTGAGCCAAAGAGCGCGAGTAACCCAACCCAACAAGAATCAAAACCAATAAGGCGCCTAAACCAATACTCATAAGCCTGGTCCGGTTCTCTCTTTCCTGCATCCTTAAATTCAATTGAGCCAACTTCTGGTTGTTCTTTTCGGTTTCATAATCTAATTGAACAAGACGCATTAGCTGCGAATTTTTAGTTGAATCTTCGCTCAATCTTACATTAACGTAATCTTTATAATACTTGTAGGCAAGCACGTCGTTCCCTATTTTCTCGTAGATTTCAGAGAGCGTTCTGGAAACATCCATATTCATTTTTGCATAAACATGCTTAACATTATTTTGTGCAATTGTTGCGTATTTCAGGGACTCTTTGGGTCTGTTTAGCAAGAGATACACCTTAGCTATTTCGTTGTTAACAAAGGCAACTTTATCATCATAGCCTTCGTCTACTTCCAGGCTGGCTTTAAATCCGGCCAGAGCCTCTTGGTATTGTTTGAATTTCACGCGTGTCATTGCAATATTTATAATGACTGACGACTCAATTTTCTTACTTTTTATACTTTTATTTAACTGCTCGCATAACTGGTAATATTTCAATGCTGTTTTGTAATCAGCCATATCAAAGTTGATATTGCCGATATTCATCAGGCTCATCACATACTCTTGCTGGTCATTTACTGCTTTGCTTAATTCTGCTTTTTTTTTGTAGTATTCTATTGAAGTTTTATAATCGTGCATGCTCGAAAAACTCACCGCAATTCTTCCCAGTATAAAAATGCTTCTCTTGGTATCTTTTAACTCTTCTGCCAAAGCCAGCGCCTTATACCAGTACTCCAGCGCCTTTATGTGCCCGAACTGGATACCATAATGGGTTGCCGTTTGAATGTAGGTTTTCAATAAAAGTTCTTTATCACCAATTCTCTGGGCTATGGCAAGCGCTTTATTGAGATAAAAAAGGGCCGAATCATCTTTTACCTTGGTAAATTCTTTACCTAACTGACAATAAAGGTTAATAAGGGAGGTATCGAGCTTAAAACTCTTTTTTTGTACCGATAACCCAGCTAATACCGCACGCAAGCTGTCGGTTCTGCTTTTAGATTGAGCAGCAAAACCCAAAAAAAGGCACAAGAAGGTTAATATGAGGAGTTTCTTCATCTGTCTAAACGCAATACACTCTTTAGCGGATACAGCAAATCACTTAACTTATTATTATTTAACACAGATATACAGCATTCAGAGTACTCAATATACTGTCTGGACAGTATTTCCTATTCGATGTATTTATCTGAACTTTGCATCATCCCCAAAGGTCCAAAATTACCTTGCTTTGACTAAAAAATTTAAGGTTCTATTATTTGAAACACACTTGAAGCCATTCTATCAATATTGCCGAATGGCTTTTTGTTGTGCAGCCAAACAGGGAATCAGTCTTCATCTGCAATTTAGGTTTCAAGCCAAATGTATCTAATTGTTCGGAACTTTGCCATAAAATTCAGTTTTTTTTCATTCTCATCTACCCAAAAACAGTTTAAATACAAGTATTGTTTTTTCTTTATTACTTCAATTACCTATTAAATGCCTGCCTTATTTTTATTCAGAACCCGGTGTCAATAAAGATGTAAAAGTTTTTTTCTAAATTGCTTCCTATATTTTTGTTTCTGTTAACACACCATCCGGTCAGTCGTCAACCTAAAAAACATGAAAGTACTCAAGAAAATACTCGTTGCCCTGCTAATTATTATTGTAGTAGCAGGTGTAGGCATTTATATATGGTTATCAACTTTTAAACCTAATCTGAATACCGAACTACAATTAAAAGGCCTCAAAGACAAAGTTGAGGTAATTTATGATAATTACGGTGTGCCGCACATTTATGCACAAAACGAAGAAGACCTGTTTTATGCTTTTGGCTACGTTCATGCACAAGACAGGCTGTTTCAGATGGAACTCATCAGGAGGCTGGCTGATGGCCGGCTGGCTGAATTGTTCGGCGAGAAAGCCGTGGCATCAGATAAGTTCTTCCGTACACTTGGCTTGCGGAAGCATGCCCAATGGACAATAGACTCGCTGGTAAGAAAAAACCCCGATGCCCCATTTGTAAAAGCTGCCGAGGCCTACGTTAAAGGCATTAACCAGTATATGGCTCAAGGTAAAGCGCCTCTTGAATTTACTTTGGCAGGCATCTCTAATACGCCTTTTACGTTAGAAGACTGCTACATTATTTCAGGCTATATGGGTTTTACGTTTGCTGAGGCATTCAGGGCAGAGGCAATTGCTACGTATATTCACAATAAATTTGGTGACACATACCTGAACGATGTTTGGTCGCAATGGCCAAAAGGAGAACCTGTAATACCTGTTCAGCAAAAAGACTCTGCCGCTAAAGTAGCTCAAACCCTGGCCAGCATAGCCAACCAACTGGCTACAATTGAAACAACTGCCCCTTTTCCGCCTTATCATGGTTCCAATGGCTGGGTCATAAGCGGTTCAAAGACAAAATCGGGGAAACCCATTTTATCAAACGATACACACATAGCCTTTGCGCAGCCATCGGTGTGGTACGAAGCACACCTCGAATGCCCCGGCTTTCATTTCTATGGTAATTTTCTGGCTGGTACACCATTTGCAGCTTTAGGGCATAACCAAAACGGCGGCTGGGGCCTTACCATGTTTGAAAACGATGATGTAGATTTTTTCAGAGAAAGGCTTAACCCTCAAAACCCGAATCAGGTTTGGTACAAAGACCATTGGGAAAACCTGAATACTTATCAGGAAAGCATTAAAGTAAAAGGGGTACAAGACATAAAGATTACCATTAAGCGTTCGCGCCACGGAACGCTGATGAATGATAGTTTTGATAAAATGGCAAAAGAAAAAGACCCGATTGCTCTATGGTGGGTGTTTAACCAGTTTCCAAGCCATTTATTGCAGAATTTCTACGACCTGGCTCATGCCCGGAATGCGGGCGAAGCATCTAAAGCGGTAAGTACTCTGGCTGCACCGGGATTAAATTTTATGTGGGCAGATACCGCCGGTAATATTGCATGGTGGGCCGCAGGGAAACTACCCAGAAGACCTGCACACGTTAACCCGATGCTTATTCTGGACGGTACTACAGGTAAGGATGACCCATTGGGCTGGCTTGATTTTTCGCAGAATCCACAGATTCTGAATCCAGCACGTGGGGTTTTATACACAGCCAATAACCAACCTGCAGATATGGGTACGGGGCCAGTACCCGGTTATTATGTGCCGGGAAACCGCGCAAAACGCATTGAGCAATTGTTGTTTACAGACAAAAAAGACTGGACACCCGAAGAGGTAAGAAAAGTAATTAATGATGTAACATCAACCAGTTATAAAAGCTTACTGAAAGACATTATACCTATCATATTTGCCGAAAATTTATCTCCTTTAGCAAAAAAGTCAATTGAGAAACTGATTCCGTGGGATGGCGCTCATCAATTGAATAACGTTGAACCGACCATCTTCTACCGATTCATTTATTACATGCTGGTAAATACAGTAAAGGATGAACTAGGCCAGGAAGTGTTTGCTTCTTTTGAACACAATGTCAATTTCAAAAGAAACATGATTGCCATGATAAAAAAAGAAGATTCTCCGTGGTGGGACAACGTAAATACTCCTGAACGTGAAACCCGTAGACAGATACTTACCAAATCTATCAATGATGCGGCAGCCAGTCTGGAAAAACAATTGGGTGGAGATATAGAAAAATGGCAATGGGAAAAAGTGCATACCCTTACGCACAAGCATCCGCTGGGTATTTTACCGGTTGTAGGAAAATTCTTTAATGTAGGGCCGTTTCCGGCACCCGGAGGCCGCGAAACCATCAATAATCTTGATTTTCAGATGGATTCTACCGGTGTATATGACATTAGCTATGGCCCTGCACTGCGCCGTATTATTGATTTTGGGTATCCTGATAAAGGCACCAGCATATTGCCCACCGGCCAGTCTGGCAATATAATGAGCAAACATTACAGCGACCAGGCAAAAATGTACGTAAACGGAGAAGCCCGCCCCGAGCTAATGAATAGAACTGCCATTGAGAAAGTACAAACAGGAAAAATACTTTTTAAACCCTGATTAATGGGCCAATTGCTGCTCGTGATATTTTATTAAGGCCTGGTATGTCAGGCCTATTTCTTTTCTCTGCTTTATTATAATGTTATAAATGGAAGAAGGCATGAATTTTTCGCCCAACTGAAGCACGGTATCGTATGCAATAATTGTTTCATCGTCACCTTGTCGGCATTCCTCAACCAACTTAACGTCGGTGGGTTTTCTGAACCACCCCCTTATTCCCTGCATTACATTTTTCCACATGGCTGCCAGGCTTACATCTTCGGCAACTTCTTCTCCTAAGGCTTTTACTTCCCGCTGTAATTCTCTGGCAAAGCTGCCTCTTTTTTCAGCTTCACTGAGCATGGCATCGCGCAGGTCTTTTGATGCTGCACTGCCCGCTGCTTCTATGTAAGCCTCCTGCGCATCAAGGTTATGAATAATCAGATAATTCAATTCTCTGGCAATTTTTTCTGTTTCCATAAAAAACAATTGTTTGGATGAGTTACTTCCGGCTGCCTCTCTTTTGTCATTGGATATTTTGGATATTTTCAGGCACCAGACTCTCAAGCATCTGCACAAGTTGCCGGGTTATTTCATTTACAACATTGGGTGTATCCAAGGCTGAAATATATATACCAGCACGCTTATTCCAATTATTATTGTACTGCTTAAGAGTTAAGGGTTCAATCTCAAAAACAGGCAAAAAAATATTCCAAAAGGGCAAAAACCTCTTTTTACAGTAAAAATTGGGCAATTATAGCCACACATTTGTTGTTTTATAGTATTGTTTTACTTTATAGCTTCAGAAGTGTTTTTAACTTCCAGAGTGCAAGACCTATCACCACACCAATGCTGTCGGCAAGACCATCTTTAAAATCACAACTTCTATGAAAAGATTCAGGCAATGAGGCCTGCCAAAACTCAATAAGCACACCCAGAAGCACTCCATAGAGCAGGGTCTGCCCATATTTTCCAAAGGCGGCCTGCCAACAAAATGCCCAGGCGCCAAATGCAAGAAAATGCGCTGTTTTGTCGCTCATATTGCCGGGCATCTCAATATTTTTACTGGGCAAAGAACACAAAACCAATATCAGAAGGGTTACAGCAAAAGCCAGGTATTTACTACTAAGAAAATTGTTAATTGCTTTTTTGAAACTCATAAAATTAAAATTTGTAATTGCGGTGCTAAATATACCCTCACCTGCAGAATTTAAGTAACGTAATTAACGTAAAAATTATCCTTAAAAAACAGTAAGATAAATTGATACTAATAAAATATGAGTATTCTAATTTTTTCTAAAATAAAATAAATAAATTAATTAATAAGATGCGCAACTCAAATTCATTACCGTAAAAAAATGCTAAATTCGCAAGCATAGCAACAACACCACCGTTAATTTATGGCAGACGCGACTGAGAAATCTTTAAATTTTATCGAGCAAATTATTGAAAATGACCTCGAAACAGGTAAATATAATGGAAGAGTTCTGACCCGTTTTCCTCCTGAACCAAATGGCTACCTGCACATTGGCCATGCAAAATCTATTTGTCTGAATTTTGGCGTAGCCCTTAAATATGGCGGGCAAACCAACCTGCGTTTTGACGACACCAACCCGGTTACCGAAGATACAGAATATGTAGAGTCTATAAAAAATGATGTGCAGTGGCTGGGTTTCAACTGGGCCAACGAGTTCTATGCGTCAGACTACTTTGAGCAGCTCTATGAGTTTGCCAAAAAATTGATCAATAAGGGTCTTGCCTATGTAGATGACAGCACCTCTGAAGAAATGGCAGCCATGAAAGGCACGCCTGTTGAACCGGGCATTAACAGCCCCTTCAGAAACCGCAGCATTGAAGAAAACATGACCTTGTTTGAGCAAATGAAAAACGGAGCATTTGCAGAAGGTACACGTGTGCTGAGAGCTAAAATTGATATGGCGGCTCCGAATATGCTCATGCGTGACCCCATTATTTACCGTATAAAATTTGCAAAACACCATCGTACCGGCGATAAATGGTGTATTTACCCTATGTACGACTTTGCACATGGGCAGTCTGACTCAATTGAAGGTATTACGCATTCTATTTGTACGCTTGAGTTTGTACCTCACCGTGAGCTTTACGACTGGTGCATTGAAAACCTGGAGATTTTCCCTTCCAGACAATATGAATTTGCACGTTTGAACCTTACCTACACAGTAATGAGTAAGCGGAAATTGTTGCAATTGGTAAATGAAGGCCACGTAACCGGATGGGACGACCCCCGTATGCCTACTATTTCAGGTTTGCGCAGGAGAGGTTATACACCTGAGGCCATCCGTGATTTTTGCGACAGAATAGGCGTAGCCAAAAGAGATAACCTGATAAGTGTAGGGCTGCTTGAATTTTGTATCAGAGAACAACTCAACAAATCGGCTACCCGTGTAATGGCAGTGCTTGACCCTGTGAAAGTGGTAATTACTAATTACCCTGAAGGAAAGACTGAAATACTGACCACTGAAAATAACCCCGAAGACCCTGAAGGTGGCACACGTACTATGCCGTTCAGCAGGGAGATTCTTATTGAAAAAGACGATTTCATGGAGAATCCGCCGAAAAAATATTTCCGTTTGGCACCTGGCCAGATGGTACGTCTGAAAAGCGCCTATATTATCCGCTGCGATGAAGTGCTAAAAGACGAAAACGGTGAGATTACTGAACTGAGATGCGCATATATAGAGAACTCCAGGAGCGGCCAGGATACCTCCGGCATTTCGGTAAAAGGAACCATCCATTGGGTTTCTGCAGCTGATGCAACCAAGGCAGAAGTAAGGCTTTATGACCGACTGTTTAAAGTTGAAGACCCCGGCAGTGAAGAAGGCGATTTTAAAGAGTATATCAATACCGATTCTCTTGAAGTAATAAATGCATACCTTGAACCGTCGCTTAAAGAGGCTGTAACGGGCAAAAATTATCAGTTTCTCAGAAAAGGGTATTTTTGTCTTGATAAAGACGCAACAGAAAACAAACTCATTTTTAACCGCACCGTTAGCCTGAAAGACACCTGGGCTAAAGAAAGCGGCAAATAAAAACCAACAATAGTGTTTTTGTTTACATATTAATCAGGCCTCCGGAAAAAGTATAAAAACTTACCGGAGGCTTTATTTTAGCAGGTAAATTTAAACCCTATGCCATGTACATTTTCTATTTTTACGGCAGGCTCATCTATCAGCATTTTTCTGAGCCTGGTTATGAAAACATCCAGACTTCGGCCTAAAAAATAATCGTCTCGACCCCAAATGGCCGTCAGAATATCTTCACGTTTAATAACCTGATTTTTTCTTTCACATAAATACCTCAGCACCTCTGCTTCACGGTTAGTCAGTTGCTCAGTCTTTTGTTCTGATTTAAGAGAAAGTTGCTGATAATTGAAATCATAATTACCCAGTTTCCAGACGCCCTGGCCTTCAAAATCTACCTTCGAAATATCTTTCCGCTTCAGAAAAACCTTAATCCGTAAACTAAGCTCCTCTATGCTGAAAGGCTTGGTTATGTAATCGTCACCACCTACTTTAAGGCCTGCAATGCGGTCTTCCTGCATACCTTTGGCCGTCAGAAAAATTACCGGAATCTGCAGGTTCTGCTTTCTGATTTTCTCGGCCAGACTAAAACCGTCCAGTTCGGGTAGCATTACATCAAGCAGGCAAAGGTCATATCTCTCTTTGGTAAAACTTTTCCAGGCCTCCTTACCATCCTGAAAATGGCTTACTTCATATCCCTCCATTTCCAGGCTGTCTTTTGTAACATACCCCAGGTTGGGGTCATCTTCCACATATAATATTTTGGGCATAATCTGGCTTTATAAGTCTTTTGGGTAAACGGTTTTTATTCCTGGTTCATTATAACTGTAAATGTACTTCCCTCGCCAAGCTTGCTTTCAACTTTAATCTCCCATTTGTGCGCTCTTACAATTTGTCTTACATAGCTAAGCCCCAACCCAAAGCCTTTTACATTGTGTGTGTTACCGGTAGGAACCCGGTAAAACTTATTAAAAATTTTATTGATATTTTCGCTGCTTATGCCTATGCCCTTATCAATTATGGAAAGAACCAGACCTTCGTCAGTATTTTCGGTTCTTACTGTAATATCCGGTACTTTATCTGAATACTTAATAGCGTTTTCAAGTAGGTTCCTGATCAGACTTATCAGCTGCACCCTATCTGCATAAATACTGGTTCTGGTTGCATGCAGCTCCAGTTTCAGTGAATCTTCCAGTTCTGCTTTCACACCTTCTGTTACATCATCAATGAGGCTGTGCAATTCCTGTAGCTGAATATCCAGTTGCAGCCTTCCTTTATCCATTCTGGCAGTATTCAGTACAGATTCAACCTGATTTTTAAGCCTGTTGTTTTCTTGCCTGATTATACTTACATATTTTCTTAAACGCTCGGGCTGGTCTAATATTTTCGGCTGGCTTAAAACATCTGTAGCTACCCTGATGGTAGAGATGGGCGTCTGAAACTCGTGCGTCATATTATTAATAAAATCACGCTGTACCTCACTCAGCCGTTTTTGCTTTAGGATGATAAACATGGCATACCCGAAAAACAAGGTAACAATAAGCGTAATAAGTGACGAAATGAGCCAGATATCAAGCCTGCTGGCCAGGTAACTGGTTTTACCGGGGAATCTAACCCCAAAATAATTGAGGTATTTGTCTGTCTTCGGAAGATTCTTTTGAGCATGGGCACTCTCTTCAAAATCTGAGTTGATATAAGCACCATAAACTATATTGTCGGTATCGCAATTATAAATACCATACTCAAAATCTGTTAACAGATTTTGCTTCTTAAACTCATCTTTCAGGTAATGCTCCAGCACATCTGCATTAAGCGGCGCCCTTAAATTGGCAACATAATAATCAGACGAAAGCTGGGTAACGGGGTTTTCAATAACAGATAGCTTATAAAGTGACGATATTTTATTGGTTACATTCCGCAAAGAAATCATAACAGTTTGCCTGAACTGCTGTTCCTTCAAATCAAATGCCTTCTTTACCCAATACGCCTGCACTGCAATAATTCCAGTAATAGAAAGTGTGCCAAGAATAATCAATAGCCTGATTGTATTTCTGCTCAAAACCGAAGAGTTTTTTTGTAAAATTACGTAAAAGACAAGGTATTGACAAAATAATAATTGGAGGGCAATTGGGCATTCATAGAAAAAATTATGTAAAATCTAAAAAATCTTTTAAAAACAAACGCTACCCTTTGAAAAGGAAAATTTTCTACCTTAATTTGCTCCGTACATGAAACTTATCTAAATCTAAAAAATTCTATTCTCTTTTTTTCTAAAGCGCTATGCAAAAATTACAAACCCTCGATTACGTCGTATTTCTCTTTTACTTTATCCTGGTATCGGGCTATGGCTATTGGATTTATCAGCGAAAAAAATCTAAAGAAGCCTCAACAAAAGATTTTTTCCTTGCTGAAGGGTCTCTTACCTGGTGGGCTATCGGTGCCTCACTGATTGCCTCTAACATTTCTGCTGAACAAATGATTGGTATGTCGGGCAATGGTTTTTCGATGGGTCTGGCTATTTCAACTTATGAATGGATGGCCGCTGCCACGCTGATTGTGGTTGGTGTGGTTTTTATGCCTATTTATCTGAAAAACAAGATATTTACCATGCCGCAGTTTCTTAATCAGCGTTACAACTCAACGGTGAGTCTGATTATGGCCGTATTCTGGCTGGCTTTGTATATCCTTGTAAACCTTACCTCTATTTTGTATCTGGGTGCTTTAGCTGTATCGGGTATTTCAGGTCTTGATTTTACGGTTTGTATGATTGGCCTGGCCATTTTTGCTATTGTAATTACTATCGGAGGTATGAAAGTAATCGGCTTTACAGATGTAATTCAGGTATTCTTCCTGATTATTGGTGGTTTAGCTACAACATATCTGGCTGTTACGCTGGTTTCTACAGAATATGGCGGGTTAGAAAGCCTTACTAATGGATTAAAACTAATGACAGAGAAATCGGAAGACCACTTCCACATGATTTTCCATAAAGGAGACCCGCATTATATGGCACTACCGGGCTTAACAGTTTTAATAGGTGGTATGTGGATTGTGAATCTGAACTACTGGGGATGTAACCAGTACATTACGCAACGTGCTTTGGGAGCCGATTTGAAAACCGCTCGTGAAGGTATTTTATTTGCAGCGTTTCTGAAACTTTTAATGCCCATCATTGTAACTTTACCGGGTATTGCGGCATATACGTTATATCAGAAAGGTTTGTTTCAGAAGGAAATGCTGGGTGCAGATGGCACACTCAATCAGGACAACGCCTATCCGGTGTTATTGAACCTGCTGCCTATGGGCTTGAAAGGTCTTTCATTTGCGGCGCTAACAGCGGCCATTGTAGCATCTTTAGCAGGTAAAGCCAATAGTATTTCTACCATTTTTACGCTTGATATTTTCAAAAATTATATCGGTAAAAATGCATCTGAGAAACACCTGGTATGGATTGGCCGCGTAACTATTGTAGTGTCTATGATATTGGCCATTGTAGTGTCGCCTTATATGGGTATCGACAAAAAAGGTGGTTTCCAGTTTATTCAGGAAATGACCGGTCTGTTATCGCCGGGTATTTTCGCCTCATTTGTGATGGGTTTCTTCTGGAAACGTACCAATTCAGCAGGTGCTTTGTTTGCCATTGTAGGTGGTTTCTTAATTGCACTGTCTTTGCATAACAACTGGATGCCGTTTGCTGACTGGACCACCGTTCCGTTCCTTGACCGCATGGGTATTGTGTTCCTGATTTGCGTGGCTGTTATGTTTATTCTGGGCTTTATCTTGCCAGACGAAGGTAAAGGACTTGAAATTGACGCCAGCATGTTTAAAGTACAAGGGATTTTTGCTTTTGGCGCCGTAGCCGTAATCGTTATCCTGATTGGCTTGTATTGGTATTTCTGGTAATATTTTTTTGAATCTTAGTATATTAAAAGCCACCGTCAGTTTTAATTTGCATTAAATGCAGCTTAAATAAAGACGGTGGCTAAAAAAAAGTACCCCACTATAAACCCAATTAATAATTTAAAAACGTGCTTTAGTAATTACATCTTATAAGATAAACTTTACCTGTACAATTAATTAGCGGCCCAAACATCATTTTGATGCTGCTAACTTCAAACCCCGGGCGCATTCTACTTGTATATTACAATTGTTCTTGCTCTTAAATATACATGTGGTGACTTTTAAGAAAAAACCGGATTATTTTTGCTAATTCTAAATGTTTGTTCGTTAATACATGCTTGTTAACAACTGGCCGTAAGCAAACATATATAGGTTGTAGTTAGACCTGATGACTTTTTTTAAAACCCTTTTACCCTATTTATCTGGTTGTATTTATACATACTCATTCCAGAAATATATCCTAAGCAAGTAAATAACTTTTGCAGAAGCTCAAAGCTGCATGCCTTATAACTTACCCGATGAATAAAAACAACTACCGTTATATACCTGAATTAGATGTAATACGCGGAATTGCCATATTGATGGTATTTTTTTACCACACGCAACTAAGTATTTTTCCTCCATACGAAATAAGAAACTATACAGATAGTGGCATACTTGATTTACGGTCAACAAAAGATATAATTTTCAACTTTTTGCCTTTTACATTTGGAGAACTAGGCGTTGAGTTATTTCTGGTTATCAGTGGATTTGTCATTCACTTAGGCTTTTTAAACAGTCAGGGCCGGTTTAATGTAAAGCAATTTTATGTACGACGGTTTTTCCGCATATATCCTCCGTACCTGTTAGTGCTGCTATTCTTTATTGTTTTCAGGAATATGTCTTTCTCCCCTAAAGACATACTTTTACATGTATTGTTGATTCACAATCTCTCAGACACATCGTTTTTCTCAATTAATCCGTCTTTTTGGACTCTGGCCCTAGAAGTTCAACTTTACCTGGCTTATCCTTTGTTTTTGTACTTCAGAAAAAAAATTGGTATCCGAAACACAGTAGCTGGTTTAACGCTTCTTCATTTTGCCTGCACGTTTATACTAGAAACGTTCATGAAAGACAGCATACCGCTGTCAATGGCACTTTCTATGCCTGTTCTTTGGTTTACATGGGGTGCCGGCGCCCTGGCGGCTGAGTTATACTGGGAAAACAAAAAGATTTTCAAGAAACAGCCTCTTCTATACCTTTTGGTTTTTCTTGCGCTGCTTCCTGTTTGCAAATACTTTATGGTTGCTCATTATTTTACAATAGCGGTGTCGGTATG
Source organism: Emticicia sp. 21SJ11W-3 (assembly GCF_024138715.1). Lineage (GTDB taxonomy): Bacteria > Bacteroidota > Bacteroidia > Cytophagales > Spirosomataceae > Emticicia > Emticicia fluvialis. The sequence continues at coordinate 1,278,469 of NZ_CP092074.1, read as the reverse complement.
TGCCTGGCTGGCATTGTTAGAGTGGTTTTTGTATAAAAAACAGGAAGATCCATTTTTTCTAAAACCGTTGTTTCGTGTTTTGGCAGGTATTGGTATTTGCAGCTACAGTTTATACCTCATACACCAGCCTTATTTGTTCGATTTACTAAAACACCTTGGGCATTTTAAATTTGTTATGGTTCATCTGGTAGCCAGCCCGTTGGCCGCGCTGTTTATTTTTACCATTCTTGCTTACGGACTCTATCAGTTTGTTGAATTACCTTCTGTTGAATTAGGAAAAAGACTCTGGAAAAAATACGGAAACCCCAAATGAGAGTAGGCTTTACTACAAAGATCAAATAAAATTTACATTACTATAACCCTGACATTCAGTTTTTTATAGATATAATAAATATGCCAAATACGGGTGCCCGAATTAATAATAGGCACCCGCATTTTTTTAATTCCGACTCATCATTTAAACACTGAACCCCAGTTTTATTTTGTATCGCCAGCGGTCTTTTCCAATCTCGTTTTCAAGTTTAAGTACTTCATGCGTTTTTTTACTTATCCAGAAAACCTCTTTATAACCTTTCGCTTCATGCGTTAGCAACCAGCAATCTACTTTTGTGTTATCATATCCGTTAAGCTGTGCAGTACCAGTAATTGTGTAAGCCTCAAACTTAGGTGCGAGATAACCGGGTTCATAAAACGGAATCATGTAAGTGGTTTTTAACTTATAGACAAGCAAAGGGAATACCTCCAGATCAAGATGCCAGTTTAATGAATATTGATTAATTGCTGTCTGAAAAGCCATCCAGGGCAGTTTTCGGTTAGCCGTTGTGTCTGCATCAGTTAGTGGCACATTATTAATGCTGGCCGTTTTTGCCATAAAATCAAACTCGCTGCTACCTCTTTGCTTCCACCAGCTTTGATGATAAAGTGGCGCAAAGGTTTTCTTATCGCATACAGAAGTAACAGTGTGTACTACGCTGTCGCGGTCTTCCCAGATTTGCTTTACAATAATGGCATTATTGCCTTTAAAATTTCCGAAAGTAATACTTCTTGTCCAGAACTGGGGCCTTGACCGTGCCGCATCCTTCCCCATTTTGAAATAAACCAGATAGCGGTGAGCGCCTTCTTTTAAATAACTTGTTTTTACTTTGCTTGCGTCTACCCAAACGGTGTCTTGCGCTATTGATGAAAAATTAAATGCTAATGCAAAAATCAGCACAATTGGTATTTGATGTTTCATTATCTAATTTGATTAATATATTGTTGATTACTCTTAAAATTTGTCTCGAACTACAGTAAGCCTGTACTTGGTAAGACTCCTGCATAAACCGCTTTGAAAGGCATTTTTTATTGGCTTTTCGTTTGCCGCCATAAATGTATCTGAATTTGTAATGCAGGGTATGCTACAACTTACAGACAACAGCCATGTATTGATGCAAAGCCATTTGCAACGCAGATACAATGATTTCAGCCGCTTGTGGGTCTGAAATGGTTGTTGGCAGACGAAAGCATCAGCATCCGATATTTTATTATAAATTTAGGTTTTGTTTTATCTCTTACCAGTCTGGTTCATGCAAAGCCGCGTTTTATATCATTTTGCTTTCTGGCTTGGTTATTTATTGTTCAAGACCTATCTCAATTTTGAGACTCTGGCTTACAATCAACCCAAAGAAAGTTATTACCGACTTTTTTTTCTGGCCTTGGGCATCCAGTCAATATACCTCATAGTCAAAATACCACTGGTATATAGCATTCTGTATTTTACGGGGCAATTCCTTAGCAAAAGATGGGGAATAATAAAAACCGTAAGCCTTACTGCAATTGCTTTTATGGTTGCCATTCCTGGTTTTCTGTTACTTACCTATTGGGTACAGAAATATATTTTGCACCACTCAATGGAGAATGAAAGCTATTTATCGGCAGCCAGTTTTTTTTACGCTTTTTTTCTTCTGGGCTTTACCTGTGGCATTGCCCTTGTATTTAAACTAATAAGACAGAACATTAAAACACGAGAACTGGCACAGGAATTGGCCAAAGAAAGGCTGGCCACCGAACTCAGATTTCTGAAAGCACAAACAAACCCTCACTTTTTGTTCAATACACTCAATAATATTTATGGCCTTGCCAGAAAAAAATCTGATGATACGGCGGAAGTTGTACTGCGATTATCGAAATTATTACGGTTTATGCTATATGAAACCAATAAACCATTTTTGCCTGTTGAGGTAGAACTGAAGATAATAGAAGATTACCTTGAACTGGAAAAAATACGGTATAACCAAAGGTTGAAAATTGGTTTCAGCAAAACACTAGACAACCTGAGCATACCTATTGCCCCATTGATTTTATTACCTTTTATAGAAAATGCCTTTAAGCACGGTGTTGGCGAGAGTATCCATGATTCATTTATTAATATTGATATAAAGTTAAAAAATGGATATTTTTTTTATGAGGTTGAAAACTCCAAATCGGAAGATGTGAGTGTTGAAAATAATGAAAAAATAGGCCTGATTAATGTAAGCAGACAACTGGAGTTGTTATACCCTGAACACCGGCTTACAATAAGCAGGTTACGTTCTAGTTTTAAAATAGTGTTGGAAATAAATCTGAACAGTCATGCAACAATTTAACTGCCTTATAGTAGAAGATGAGCCTCTGGCTGCCGAAATTCTGCAGGACTACATCAGCGAGGTACCCTTTTTGCAATTAATAGCCGTTTGCCCCAATGCCATATTGGCCACAGATATACTGCGCAAGCACAAAATAGATTTAATTTTCCTTGATATCAACCTTCCGAGGTTAAAGGGCATCGACTTCATCAAAACTTTGCATAGCCCGCCAAAAGTTATTCTGACAACCGCCTACCATGAATACGCGCTTGAAGGTTATGAACATAATGTACTTGATTACCTGCTAAAACCCATTGAATTGAGCCGTTTTCTGAAGGCAGTAAATAAAATGAGCCCAAATGGCTTATTACCGCCGGTTTCAGTCCATCAGGAAGAAAAGAAATAACGCTATTTTAATGTAAACAAGAAAAACATTAAGATTTACTATGATGAGATTCTTTATATTGAAAGCCAGCGCGAATACATTAGAATCACAACTGCTTCTCATGAGATTATAACCAAACTTGCTTTAAGTGAAATTGAAGAAGAGTTACCAAAGGCAAATTTTCTGCGGGTGCATAGGTCTTTTCTGGTGGCTATGAATAAAATTGAGGCCTTTACAGCCACTGATGTAGAGATTAAAGGCAGGCAGATTCCTATCGGACGCGGGTATAAAGAGGAGGTCTGGTTGGTTTTGGGTAATAAAAACGGGCAGTTTTAATAAAAAGAGGTATTTTTGCAAATCCTTCTAAATACTGAATAAGATTTAATGAAAATTGCCGCTATTGATATTGGTTCAAACGCAGCCCGGATGCAAATTTCGTCGGTGCTGCATGACAAAAAGAAAATAAGCTTCAAAAAAGTAGAATACGTGCGATTTGCCCTGCGCCTGGGTATGGATGTTTTTAATACAGGCAAAATATCGTACGAAAGTGAAGCCAGAATAAAAAAACTATTGATGGCCTACCGGTTATTGATGGAACTACACGAGGTAGACGCTTACATGATATGCGCCACATCTGCCATGAGAGAAGCAGAGAATGGCAGTAATATTGTGGAGCGAATAAAAAATGAACTGGGGATGGAGATTCACCTCATTGACGGTGAAAAAGAGGCCGAGCTAATCAACAATGTGATTATTGCAGTTCTTGAAAACGACAAAACTTACCTGCATATTGATGTGGGGGGAGGAAGCACCGAACTGAATATCTACAAAGGGAGAACAAAAATAGCAGCAAAATCTTTCAAAATAGGTTCGGTTAGGTTGCTCGAACATAAGGAAGCCCCCGATGTATGGCGAAAAATGAAAGCATGGGTTAATGAAACCATACCCGTGCATGAAAAGGTAATAGCTGTAGGTACCGGGGGTAATATCTCCAAGCTTTTTAACATGATTGAAAGCAAACCTAACGGCATGGCATCGCTGGAAGAACTGGAAAGAAAACGTAATTATATTGACCAGTTTACACTTGAAGAACGAATTAATCTGTTACAACTCAATGCCGACCGTGCCGATGTAATTGTACCAGCATCTGACATCTATATTTCGGTTATGAAATGGGCAGAAGCGGATGAAATCATTGTTCCTGACCTTGGCCTGAAAGACGGTATCCTGTTACTAGTGTATGAAACATTATTGAACGAAGAAAACTAATGAAAAAGAGAAACATTGTCTGCACAGCACTCATTACTGCAGGTTTAGGTCTGGTATTGTTATTATCTTCGTGGGGAATCTGGGGGCATCAGCATATTAATAAATCGGCGGTTTTTGCTTTGCCTGATGAACTCCGCGTTTTCTTTTACAACCACCTTGATTTTATTACGGAGGAATCTAACATACCTGATTTAAGAAAATATACCCTGAATGATAAAACTGAGAATCCGCGCCATTATATTGATATTGAAGACTTCAAGACGCCAATTGATGACATTGCAAGAACCAGCAAAGAGGCTTATGCCAGATACGATAGCAAAATGCTTCAGTCAAGTGGCATATTGCCCTGGTACATTCAGGAAGTAACCGATAAACTTACTAAATCAATGCAAGGCAAAAGAAAAACCGAGGTTCTTTTTCTTGCCGCCGACCTGGGTCATTATCTGGCAGATGCCCACATGCCTTTGCATACATCAAGCAACCACAATGGGCAGTTAACCAATCAGACGGGTATCCACTCTTTCTGGGAAGCGCAACTACCCGAGACTTATGGCCCCGGCTATGGTTTTAATATCGGTCAGGCAAAATACATTGACGATATAACCAAAGAAACCTGGCGTATCATCCAACATTCGCATGAACTGGCCGATACTTTGTTAGCAAAAGACAGAGAATTAAGAAAGACTTTTCCGGCTGATAAAATCTTTAAGAAAGATGAAAACGGAAAAATAGTAAGAAACAAATTCAATCAGGCAGTTTATAGCAAAGAGTATGCTGAGCTATACCACCAGGCATTGGGAGGTATGATAGAAAACCAGATGAAAGAGGCTATTGCGGCCACAGCCAATTTCTGGTTTACTGCCTGGGTAAATGCCGGAAAACCTGATTTAAAAGCACTAGATGATGAGGGGCTTACCAAAAGAAACAGACCTTATCTTAAAAAAGACCTGAAAGCCTGGCAGAAAGGAAAGTTGACCTTACTGAAAACAGAGCCTGAATATTAAAAACCCCAGCCCTCCCTACGCGGGTTACCCCATTGTAGGGAGGGAGGTAAAGGGTCAAGCGCTTCACTCATTCGGCATTCCGGCTTAGCTATTTCGTTTCACAGTCTGGCTGGTAAAAGTACTTTCAAAAATTTTATCGGCATTACCGGTTTCAAAACCTTCTCTTCTGTGTTCACGCGTAATAGATGCGGGTTCTAAATGCTGATACTCCGGCAATACTTTACGCTCGGCAAACTCTACATAACTGCCAGAAATAGGATGCACCTCACCGCCCTCAAAAGTAGCATCAATGATTTCGGCTACGGTTGAGCTTTGCAATAAACCTCCATCCGGACTGATTTTTATTTTACCGCCCGCATCATTCAGCTTCACGCCGGTTTTTTCTAGAAAAGCATTAAACTCCTGAATAGTGTTGTAGCCTGCTTTCAGGTTATGTACACTAATGGTGTAGTGATTCAGGTAATAACGATTATAGATTACCCATGCCGCATATTCACTGGCTTTCAGCAGTGTTGAATAATCTTGCCAGGTTGGTATGCGCCATAAAGGCTGGTGCAAAAAAGCATCTATGGCCGCGCCGTCGTTCAGGTTCAGGCTATCAACCGGGTCTGCTTTCACCTCATCAGTATAGCTTCTGATAATATCCTGAATATTTTCAGGTAAATCATTTACTCTTAGCTCACTTACAAATATTCTGGGATACTCCGGCCTTGGCGGAGAAAACCAGTAGGCATCCAGCTTTTTACCTTCGAAATAGAAATAATCGCGTTTCTGGTAGCCCAAATGAATAAATATTTTCTCAAAAGATTTTATCCCCAATTGTGGCACTCCCATAGTTCTGAAAGCAATATGGTCGTTTTCTATTTCATTGGCATCGGCAATTATGCCCGCGGCATTCATACCATTGGTTACCTTCTCTACATCAGGTACACGTTCGCGATAACGTCGCATCAGGCCTTCCAACACATACGTTAAAGTTGCTGTTCTATTTTCCATTAGTTATTCTCCTTTTTAAAAAATTGACCGTTAGTGGTTGTCAGATACTCACCCAATCGGATATCTTCCTGTTTAATAAAGCCCTCCTGAGGCAACTTGCCATCGGCAACCATCTCCACCACTGCCGCTACTGATGCGGCCGTTGTCCAGGATATTGCCCTCCAATGCTTTCCGTCAATCTCAATCGGCAGATACGCCTCATAAAACTCTTCCCGGGCCAGTTCTTCTCCCTTCCAGCCTTCTACCACGGCATAAACATACACTACGTCTTCCTGCACGGCAGGTTTAGCTTCTGTCAGAATCTGCTCTACCAATGCACGTTTATCTTTCAGAATGAGTTCATACAATAGAAACTTCATGAGACGCGCATGGCCCGGATACCTGATAGTTTTGTAGTTGAGGGTATCTACCATTCCTGCGTAGGTTTCGCACATGGTACCTAAACCGCCAGATGTGCTGAAGGCCTCAAACTCCTGGCCTTCAATCTGAATATGTTCTACACCATCCAACGATGGCACCATTTTGCGTGTGCCGTTATGTATAACCTCTGCATCATTAATATACTCATTTATTACACCGGCTGGCGACCACGTAAACGAGTAACCCAACAAGCCATTAGGATAGCGCGGTAATGCGCCCACACGCAGTTCAATATCACGTAATCTGGTAAACCTGCTGGCTAAATCTGCACCTATAATACCAATTAAACCTGGCGCCAGACCACATTGCGGAGCCATTACAGCTTTGGCGGTCTTAGCCATTTCTCTGATAGCTGCCGTGGTGGGTACATCTTCAGTTAAATCAAAATAATGCACCCCATACTTATGTGCGGTTTCGGCTATAGGCAAATTTAGGTTATAAGGCATGGCAGAGACTACTGCCTCAAAACTCGGAATTGTTTTTTCTAAAAAATTAACGTCGGTTACGTCACCAAGAATAACTTCAAAGGGTAACTCAAAATCGGGGTATCGTTTATCCATACCCATTACGGTAAAGCGTTTAGCGAGTAACACTCCTACTAAAGACCCCACCTTTCCCATACCTATTACAAGAACATTTTTCATGACAGGTGCTAAATAAAGTGATGATGAAATTTATTAATGAAACAACTATGCATTCATTTTCATGTACGTATAAATAATCAGGCCACACCACGCATGGTAAGGACATGGGTATTTAAACCAACATGGAAACAATGATTAGAAACTGATGTTCAGAGAGACAATAAATAAAGACCCTTGCTCGTGTCAGGAACAAATGAGCAGGCGCTTCTAAGATAAGCGAGCCGTGCCAGGTGGTATTTCAGGTCTTTAAACAAGTGAGAAGTTTTTTTTGAGCAAATGTAAATAATAGAACAGAAAATTCAAGAAATAAGGTGAAAATAAAATGAGCCACCCCTCCCGGAATGGCTCAGCAGACAATTATCAGATAGCTTATTAAGAAATATTTCCCAGTAGGCTTTCTTCCTGCTCTAAAAACGGCTGGCTTTTCAGGCGTTTGCCTGTGGCTTTATAAATTGCGTTGGCAATTGAGCCACCTGTCGGCGGTAATGCAGGTTCACCCAACCCGGTCGGGTCTATACCGTTATTAACAAAATGCACCTCAACCGCAGGTATCTCGTTCATTTTTATCAGGCGGAAAGTATTGAAGTTGCTTTGCGCAGGTGTACCCTCTTTAAAAGTAAGGTTACCATACATGGCATGACCCATACCGTCTACAATGCCCCCTATTACCTGGTTTCTGGCACCGCTTTGATTTACAACAATGCCGCAGTCAACCACTGCATAAATTTTTTGTAAAACCGGTTTGCCTTTCTTTACCACTACTTCTGCTACCTGTGCTACATAAGACGCATGAGAGAAGTAAACACTAAAGCCCAGGCTGATTCCCTTCCGTTTTTTAAACCAGCCTGATTTTTCTGCTGCCATTTCTATAACGGTCTTCATACGGTCAATATCATAACGAACAGGCCCGGTTGGCGAATTTCTGGCTTTTTCAAGGAGGTCTAGTCTGAACTGCACTGCATCTTTGCCTGCAGCAATGGCTACTTCATCTATAAATGACTGCTCGGCAAACGCCAGAAAGTTAGTAATTGGCGCTCTCCAGGGGCCGGTTGTAATCGGCGATTTGTGGTCTACTGAATCTATCAACAGATTCGGCACAGCGCCCGACGGAAAGTTGTTTTCACGGGTGCTGTTACCTGCATTGATACCTACGCCACGAAGCGAATAAGCTATCATATTACCTTGTTTATCGAGCGCGGCACGGAAACGGTAACGAACAGCAGGGCGATAGCTTCCGCCTGTCATGTCGTCTTCGCGCGTCCAGATTACCTTTACCGGAGCTTTTACCAGATTAGACACCTCAACGGCTTCCAGCACGTAGTCGGTACCCAAACGGCGGCCAAAGCCTCCTCCCATTCGGGTAAGCTCTACTGTTACCTTTTCAGGGGCGATATTCAATAATTTGGCAGTTTGTGTCTGAGCTGCCTGCGGCGTTTGCGTAGGGCCTACTAACTCTACACCATCCGGTTTTACATGCGCAAAGAAGTTCATAGGCTCCATCGGATTATGCGGCAGAAATGGACATTGGTACTCAGACTCCACAATTTTAGCGGCATTTTTAAAAGCCTCTTCTACATTCCCTTCTTTACGTCTTACATCTGCCTTAGGCGAATCAAGAAGTTCCTTGAAAATTCGGTTATGGTCTTCGGTGCTTTCAAGGTTGCCCTCTTTCTCCCATTCTATTTTCAGGGCTTCTCTGGCTTTTTTTACTTCCCAGGTAGACTTACCTACAACTGCAACCTTATTTTTGAAAGAAACCACATCTACAATGCCGGGCATGGCTTTGGCGGCAGAGGCATCAAAAGATTTTAACTTCAAACCAAAAGCTGGTGGCCGCTGAATCATTGAAAACAGCATGCCTTCGCGGTAAAAATCAATACCAAAAAGTGGCTTTCCTGTTAAAATATCCTGATTATCAACACCTTTTATAGTTGAGCCTATCAGGCTAAAATCTTTAATGTCTTTCAGTTTTACATCAGCTGGTGGTGTAATCTGTGCTGCCTCGGTGGCCAGTTCGCCATAGCTTAATCTTTTATTTGAAGACGTATGTATTACATAACCTTTTTCGGTTTTGCACTCAGCGGCTGGTACGTTCCAGCGTTTGGCTCCTGCTTCAACCAGCATCTGGCGGGCGGTTGCTCCGGCTTTCCGGAGTCTCTGCCATGAATGTGGAATAGACCCACTGCCACCTGCTACCTGGCGCTCAAATTTTTTGGTGTCCAGCGGCGCTTGTAAAACCTTTACTTTGGCCCAGTCAACATCTAATTCTTCTGCTACAATAATTGGGAATGCCGTTTTTATGCCCTGCCCTATTTCAGGGTTGGGAGACATGATGGTTACGATTCCGTCAGGGTGTATAGAAAGAAAAGCATTAGGGGCAAAATCGGCAGCAACAGCGGTTGTTGCGGTTTCAGAGGCAAAAACCTCCTTACCAAACCAACTGAAACTTAACATGAAACCACCACCGGCCATAGCAGCTGATTTCAGGAAATCTCTACGACTATTATTCATTGTGTTATCCATGTTATTTCATTTTGGTTGAGGCAAGTTGAACAGCTTCTCTGATACGGTGGTAAGTACCACAACGGCATATATTGTTTGACATAGCAGTTTCAATCTCTTCTAAAGTAGGTTTAGGATTGCTTTTCAAAAATGCAGCGGCGGTCATCATCTGCCCGGCCTGGCAGTAGCCACATTGGGGTACGTCTATTTCATTCCAGGCCGCTTGCACGGGGTGGTCGCCCTTTTCTGATAAGCCTTCAATGGTAGTGATTTTTGAAGCGCTCACAGACGAAACCGGCAAAATACAGGCACGGGTTGCCTCTCCGTTTATGTGAACAGTGCAAGCGCCACACATAGCCATTCCGCAGCCATACTTTGTACCGAGCAAACCCAGGTGGTCTCGCAGAACCCATAGCAAAGGAGTGTCGGGGGCAACGTCTAAATTAAACTGTCGCCCGTTAATGTTAAGGTTGTAATTTGCCATCGTAGTTTATTTAATTGATAGTCAATATTTTAATCAAAAATAATAAAAATACTTGCAGAACTTAAAGAAATTTTACGCAAATGCTTAAAATTTTACCTATTAAATCTATAGATTTGAATTACTATATTACTCAAAATGAGCATTTTTTTCCACATACGTATATAAATTCCGTAAAAACTGGATTGGTTTATTAATTTAACAATATACTTTAATAACTTTGAGGCGCCAAAATTTCCGCAAACGCAATAAAATATGGGTTTACGATCTAGACAAAACTTAATCTCCGAAAAAATTGATAATTGGCTTATTGGATTTAAAGATGGAGCCGATTTTATAATTCTGTTCTTTAAAGAAGCGCTAAGTGGAAATTTCGAGTTCAAAGAATTCATCAATCAATGCTATCGTATCGGTAATAGTTCACTTTTACTGATCTCGCTTACAGGCTTTGTAACAGGCTTTGTATTTACCAAACAATCAAGGCCGTCTCTTGAAAGTTTCGGGGCTACATCGTGGCTGCCATCGCTGGTAACTATCGCCATCATAAGAGCGCTTGCACCATTGGTAACATCGCTTATTTGTGCAGGTAAGGTGGGCTCTAGTATAGGTGCCGAATTGGGTTCTATGAAAGTAACCGAGCAGGTAGATGCCATGGAGGTTTCAGCGGTTAATCCTATTAAATTCCTTGTGGTTACCCGGGTACTGGCCACCACTGTTACGATTCCGATTTTATCATTCTATTGTGCCATAATGGCTATGACAGGCGTATTTTTGAATGTAGCTACCAACGAAGAAACCAGTCTTCCCGCGTTTTTTGAACAAGCATTTAACAGCATTATTTTCCTTGATTTATGGACAGCCATTATTAAAGCAGTATCCTACGGGTTTACAATAGGCATAGTGGGGTGTTATAAAGGCTACAACGCCAGTAATGGTACACTGGGCGTAGGCAAAGCAGCCAATGCTTCGGTTGTTACGTCTATGTTCCTGATATTTATTGAAGAAGTATTTATTGTACAGGTAACTAACTGGTTTAGGTAATTTATTTTGTGATTGAGCGAATTAGCCATTAAACCCCGGTTTCAATAGCTGATGTCAATTATTTGCACAATTGAGAATCACTCATTCACCCATTCACTCCATAAGTGATATATGAACAAAGTAATTGAAATAGCACATTTATATAAGGCATTTGGCGACAGGGAGGTGCTGGAAGACGCCAGCCTTGATGTGTATGAGGGCGAAAACATGGTGGTGCTGGGCAAGTCGGGCAGTGGAAAATCGGTACTGATAAAAATCATTGCCGGGCTTTTAACTGCTGACAAAGGAAGTGTTAAAGTACTTGGCAGGGAGGTAACCCACCTGACAAAAAAAGAATTGAATGAGTTACGCCTCAAAATAGGTTTTTCGTTTCAGAACAGCGCCTTGTACGATAGTATGACGGTACAAGAGAACCTGGAGTTTCCGCTGGTAAGAAACGTCAGAAATATGACGCGGGCCGAAATTGACAAGGCCGTTCATAAGGTTCTAGATTCGGTTGGTCTGCTGCAAGCTATTCATCAGATGCCTTCTGAGTTATCTGGCGGACAAAAAAAGCGCATAGGTATTGCCCGTACGCTTATCATGAATCCAAAAATTATGCTGTACGATGAGCCCACAGCCGGTTTAGACCCTATTACCTGTATTGAAATCAATCAGTTAATTAATGAAGTAAAAGAGAGTTATAATACCAGTTCTATCATCATTACCCACGACCTTACCTGTGCCAAAGACACAGGCGACAGACTGGCCGTTTTATTTGATGGTAACTTTAAGTTCCAGGGGACATTCGATGAAGTTTTTAAACATCCGGACCCCCGGATTAAGAATTTTCACGATTATAATTTTATAGAAAATAAAAAGAGATAGTGTATGGCAAACCCGCAATCGTCACAAAAAATAGCTGCCAAAGTTGGTTTATTTATTTTAATAGGAATTATTATTCTGGCTGCAGGTATTCTTACACTTGGCACCATGAGAAAATCTTTTATTACCCGAATTGATGCCGAGGCCACTTTTGAGAGTGTTAATGGTCTTACAAAAGGTAATAATGTATGGTTTGCAGGTGTAAAAGTAGGAACCGTAAGAGAGATACTTTTCACGCCTGACTCTAAAGTAAAGGTATTGTTTAGTATAGAAGATACTTCACAGCCCTTTATAAAACAGGATGCAACCGTCAGAGTTAGTTCAGACGGGCTGATAGGCAACCCGATTATTCTGATTTCGGGTGGGTCTCCACAAGCCAAAATGATAGAAGACGGCTTCAAATTTAAAGTAGAGCCAGACGTTACTCAACAGGAAATGCTCACTACTTTGCAGGCAAACAACAAAAATATTCTGTCAATTACTGATGACCTGAAAAGCATTATTGCAGATATACGTGCCGGGCAGGGTTCAATAGGTAAGCTAATGAAAGATGAGGCTTTATATGCCAACCTTAACAAAAGCGTGGCCACTGTTGAATCTGCCACCCGAGACCTGAAAAGAGGTGCTAACGGTTTAGCCAAGCTAACCGACAAATTAAATGCTGATGGCAATTTTATTAACTCTATTGCTACAGACAAAGAAATGTATCCCAACATCAAGAAAACTGTAGCCTCTCTTGAAAGCACCTCACAAACCTTGAAGGAAACTACGGTATCTGCCAAGCAATTGGTGAATAATCTTGAACAAACCAGCAATACACTGCTTAATAATCCTAAAAGCCCGGTTGGTGTATTGTTGCACGACGAAAAAGCTGCTAATAATATCAGAGAAACCATCAGTAATCTGGAAAGCAGCAGTGCCAAGTTAGACCAGAATCTGGAAGCATTGAAGCATAACTTCCTGTTCAGAAGATATTTCAGAAACCAGGCCAAAGAAGAAGCCAAAAGAAAAGCGGATAGTACTGCTAATGCGAAGAAATGATTAATGATAAGTAAGTCATAAAACCAAGAAAGCCTCGTTCTGAACGAGGCTTTCTCTTTGTATATCAATCAGTTTCAATTACAAAACTGTCTTAATCTTCAACTCATCCATTTGTTTCTGGTCGATAGTTGATGGTGAATCAATCATCATATCGCGGCCTGAATTGTTTTTAGGGAAGGCTATGAAATCTCGGATGGAATCGGCACCACCAAAGATAGAACACAGGCGGTCAAACCCAAAGGCAATACCAGCATGCGGAGGTGCACCGTATTCAAAGGCATCCATCAGGAAGCCAAATTGTTTCTTGGCCTCTTCTTCACTAAAGCCCAGTATACCAAACATTTTCTGTTGCAATGGTCTCTGGAAGATACGTACCGAGCCGCCTCCTACTTCTGTACCATTAATTACCATGTCGTAAGCGTTGGCTCTTACATTGCCCAGGTCGTTAGTATCTAACAATGGTATGTCTTCAGGTTTAGGGCTTGTAAACGGATGGTGCATGGCAAACCAGCGTTCTTCTTCTTCTCCGTATTCCAACAATGGGAAGTCAAGCACCCATAACGCTTTAAACTCGTCAGGTTTGCGCAAACCTAAACGGCTACCCATTTCAAGTCGCAGTTCGTTTAATTGCTTGCGGGTTTTAGCTGCATCACCGGCAAGAATCAGAATCAGGTCTCCAGGCTTGGCATCAAACTTCTCAACAATCTGCTTTAAAGCGGCCTCATCAAAGAATTTATCAAACGATGATTTCAGGGTACCGTCAGCATTGTATCTGAAATACGCCAATCCTTTCGCACCTACCTGCGGACGTTTTACCCATTCAGTAATTTCATCCAATTGCTTACGGGTGTATTCTGCACAACCTGAAGCATTGATACCAACCACCAGTTCTGCCGAATCAAAAACTACAAAGTCTTTTCCTTTGGCTACATCATTCAGCTCTACAAACTGCATTCCGAAACGCGTATCGGGTTTGTCAGAGCCATACAAACGCATGGCATCGGCATACGTCATACGAGGCACCTCAGGCATATCAATATTTTTCACCGTTTTGAAAAGGTGACGAATCAGCCCTTCAAACATCTGCAGAATATCTTCCTGCTTCACAAAAGACATTTCGCAGTCAATCTGTGTAAACTCTGGCTGGCGGTCGGCACGCAGGTCTTCGTCGCGGAAACATTTGACAATCTGGTAGTAGCGGTCAAAACCAGAAACCATCAATAATTGCTTGAATGTTTGCGGCGATTGCGGAAGGGCATAAAACTCACCCGGATTCATCCGGCTAGGCACCACAAAGTCTCGGGCGCCTTCAGGTGTAGATTTAATCAATACAGGGGTTTCAACCTCAATAAATTCCTGTCCGTCCAGGTAATTACGGGTTTGCTGTGCCATTTTATGACGTAACTGCAAATTCTGGCGAACCACATTCCGGCGTAAGTCCAGATACCGGTATTTCATACGGATGTCGTCCCCCCCATCTGTTTCGTCCTGAATCATAAAAGGAGGCAACTTGGCAGGATTAAGTATCTCTAGTGTTTCAACTTTTATTTCAACATCGCCAGTTGCTATTTTATCATTTTTAGATACACGTTCAATTACCTCGCCCGTTGCCTGAATCACAAATTCACGGCTTAATGTACGAGCCAGGGCAATTACGTTTGCATCGCTGCTATTTTCGTTCAGAATCAATTGTGTGATGCCGTAACGGTCGCGAAGGTCAATATAAATAATGCCTCCTTTATCACGAACAACTTGTACCCAGCCGCATAAGGTTACTGTCTGATTAACATCTGAGATTCTTAGTTCTCCGCAGGTATGCGTTCTTAACATTAGGTCTAACGTTTATGTTTAGCAATTTTTTTGCAAAAGTACGAATTTTAAAGAAAAGCCATGAAGGCTTTGTTAAAAATACCAAATTTCATATTTAGTACATTTGTTAGCCATGCAGTACAATTGATTCTTGATTTTGATGGCCTTAATTACGCAAAAAACATTATCTTCGCACCCTTTAAACCAGTATAGGGTGCCAAAGTCTTATTTTCAGTTCAAGCAATTCATCATTCATCAGGATCAGTGCGCCATGAAAGTATGCACCGATGCCTGCATACTGGGTGCCTATGCTGAAAAAGAAAATGCACAAAGGATTCTGGATATAGGTGCAGGAACAGGTCTATTATCATTAATGCTTGCCCAAAGAACCGAGGCGAAAATTGATGCCGTTGAAATAGATGAAGCCGCCTACAAACAGGCAAACAGAAATATTACTGAAAGCAAATTTGCGCATAAAGTCTGGCTTCAACATCAATCTATTCAGAATTTCAGCAAACAAAATCAGGATTCTGAACGCGCGAGGTACGATTTAATCATTTCCAACCCACCTTTTTATCAGAATTCCCTACAATCGCCGGACGAGCCAACCAGCAAAGCGTTGCATGCAACCACGCTTACATTGGAAGAGTTAACTGACGCAGTTATACAATTATTAAAACCCGATGGCCGGTTTATAGTGCTGCTACCTCCTTTTGAAGCCCGGCAACTAGCAGAAGTTGCTCAGAAAAAAGCCTTATATTTGTCAAAAAGATTATTGATTCAACATAATCCTCAAAAGCAGGTTTTCAGGCATATCATGACGTTCGGCAAAACACCCGAAGCCGCTTATGCAGAAGAAACCCTGGTGATTCATGAAAAAGAAACAGGTGCTTACTCGGAGAAATTCCGTAACCTGTTGAGCGATTATTACACTATTTTTTAGAACTTTGCCCTTAATGAACCCGAAAATTCAAATATCATTAGTTATTCCATTATACAATGAAGCAGAATCGCTTCCGGAGCTACACGACTGGATAGTGCGGGTAATGCAGGATAACAACTATAGCTACGAAATTCTTTTTGTTGATGATGGCAGTAACGACGGGTCATGGACGGTAATCAAGCGCCTTGCAGCCAGGAACCCTTTTGTAAGAGGATTCAGATTTGTAAGAAACTATGGCAAAACTGCTGCGCTTCAAACTGCTTTTGTGCAGTCGCGTGGTAATGTTGTAATAACCATGGATGCCGACCTGCAAGACAGCCCTGACGAAATTCCGGAATTATACAGAATGATAACCGAAGAAGGCTATGATCTGGTATCGGGCTGGAAGAAAAAACGCTTCGACCCACTAACTAAAACATTGCCCACCAAGCTTTTCAATGCGGTGTCGCGCTGGGTATCTGGTGTTCATTTGCATGACTTCAATTGCGGCCTAAAGGCGTATCAGGCAAGAGTGGTAAAAAACATTACCATCTACGGCGAAATGCACCGCAACATACCTATTATAGCTAAATGGAACGGTTTCAGAAAAATAGGTGAAAAGGTAGTGCAGCATCAGGCCCGTAAATACGGCAGCACCAAATTTGGTCTCGAGCGCTTCATTTTCGGCTTTCTCGACCTTCTGACCGTTGCTTTCGTTAATAAATTCGGTCGCAGGCCCATGCACTTTTTTGGTACTATGGGTGTGTTGTCGTTCATTGTCGGCTCGCTTATGGCAATGTACCTCATTGCCGAAAAACTGTATAACATCAGCCAGGGGCTGCGCTACCGTAACGTAACAGATAACCCCATGTTTTTTCTGGCATTGGTGGCTATTATTATAGGTTCTCAATTGTTTCTGGCTGGTTTTCTTGGCGAATTATTTGTAAAACAGACCTTCAAAAAAGACGAATACCTGATAGAAGAAATAACCGGAGAATAAACTCTTAAAACCAACAAACTATATGAAGTTTATCAGACTAACCCTACTGCTTTTTGCTTTTGGCCATGCTGCTATGGCACAGAAAGTAAACAAACTCATTAAAGAAACTGAAGTAAAGAGGATTATCAGCACGCTGGCGGCAGATGATATGATGGGTAGAAGCTCGCTTCACCCACAGCAAATTGAAAAAGCCACTGCATTTATTGCTGAAGAATTTAAAAAAGCAGGTTTGAAACCATTAAACGGGCTATCAGGCTACAGGCAGGAGTTTCCGATTACAAAAATAGATGGCTTTGAGAAAGCAGAGGTAATTATTAACGGGCAGGTGCTAACGAAAGATAAATATATCTTTATGTCAGATAAAGAAGAAGTAAACTGGACCTCTAACATACCTGTGGTAATTGTAGGGAAAGAAGATACTTTTACACCCAACCAGTTTATGAATGATTCAACCAGTAAAATAGTATTGGTTGATGCAGTGCATGAAGGCAAACTGGCAGGCTTGAAGCGTTTCTTTGGCCGTACACGTTTGCTGGCTAAACCTTATCCGAAAATTGCAGGGAATATCCTGTTTGTGGTTGGCTTCAGTTCGGCAGACAGCTACTCGGTAAAAATAAAGCAACGCAAAGAAGCCATTAAAATGGCTAACGTGGTAGGATTAATACCAGGCAAAAGCAAACCTGATGAAATGGTTGTTTTCTCTGGCCATTATGACCACCTGGGTATTATAAAATCTGTTGAAGGAGACTCTATTGCTAATGGCGCAGACGATGATGCCTCGGGTACAACAGCAGTTATTGCCTTGGCCAATTACTTTAAGAAATTGAAAAACAATGAGCGTACCATTGTTTTTGCAGCTTTTACTGCTGAAGAAATTGGTGGTTTTGGCTCAAAATACTTCTCGGAGCAACTGAATCCCGACAAAGTAGTGGCTATGTTTAATATTGAAATGATTGGTAAAGCCTCTAAATGGGGTATTAACTCTGCCTTTATTACAGGTTTTGAACGCTCAGACTTTGGTGCTATTCTGCAAAAAAACCTGAAAGGCACTGCCTTTACATTCAACCCGGACCCGTATCCACAGCAAAATCTTTTCTATCGTTCAGATAATGCCACACTGGCTCGTCTGGGCGTACCGGCGCATACTATTTCAACCGACCAGATTGACTCAGACAAACTTTACCATTCGGTTAATGATGAAGTAGAATCGCTTGATATACAAAACATATTGGCAACTATCAGAGCCATTGCTTTAAGTTCGCAAAGTATAATTGCAGGCACCGATACCCCGACCAGAATTGATAAAAGCACAGTTAAATAATCGTGCAAAAACTTAACCGGCCCGCCGTTTCAATTACAAAAAATGGCGGGCAGGTTAAATAAATCAACTGAATCCGACCAAAGAAAACAACAGATGTACCCTCCCGACTTTAATAATCCACTGTTGGTTCTTTACACAATAATTGAAGGCTTTCCTTCGTATAATAGGCACGTAAATGCTTAGAAATATTAGCCCCTTACCTATATTTTAAGGCTTTAACCTTTTGCATCAGTTCATAAAATTGTTTACGTTTGCTTTCATATAACACACCAAAATGAAGTTCACATTACCGGAATTAGAAAAAGGCAGATATAAAAAAATTATTGCTAACATCTGGAAATTCACCGGATTGGCTGGTGTTGCTTTTATTATTTATCTGATAGCCGTCAGCTTCAATTTATTCTGGCTGTTTGGCAAAATGCCCAGCCTTGAAGAAATCGACAATCCTAAAAGTGAAGTAGCCTCAGAAATTATATCTTCTGACGGTAAAGTGATTGGCAAATTCTTTCACGAAAACCGAAGCCCCATAGAGTTCAGCGAGTTATCTCCTAATATTATTAATGCACTAGTAGCTACCGAAGATGCCCGTTTTACAGTGCATTCGGGTATTGATGCCCGCAGTACTTTGCGCGTGGTAACGGGTTTATTTACAGGCCAGCAAAAAGGCGGTGGTAGTACTATATCGCAACAATTGGCTAAAAACCTTTTTAAACTGCGTGAGATTGATTACTACAAAGGCCCTTTGTACAGCATACCCGGTTTTAAACAGCTTATTATTAAAACCAAAGAATGGATAACCGCCATTAAACTTGAACGTCGTTATACCAAGCAGGAAATAATGGAAAAATACCTGAACACCATTGAGTTTAGTAGTGGTGCATTCGGTATTAAGTCTGCCTCAAAAACCTATTTCAAGAAAGAACCAAGCGAGTTGAATTTGGAAGAAGCCGCCGTATTGGTTGGCATGATTCAGAATCCTTCCCGATTTAACCCGAAATTCCACCCACTGGCTTCAAAAAACCGCCGGAATATTGTTTTCGACCAGATGGTGAAGTATGACAAGCTATCGCCAGCCACGGCCGAAACATTAAAACAAACCCCTATTACACTTAATTATCAGCCAGAAAGCCACAATACAGGCCCTGCGCCTTATTTCAGAAAGTTTTTGAAAGACTGGCTGAAAGTTGAGCTGGGCAACGAAGGCTATGATATGGAAGACATTGAAACCAAGGGTTTCAAGATTTATACGACCATTGACTCAAGAATGCAGTTTTATGCTGAGGAAGCCCTGAAAGAGAACATGAAAGAGCAGCAGAAGAAATTCTATGAGCACTGGAAAGGCCGCAACCCCTGGGTAATGGGGCCAGAAGGTAATTATAAAGAAATACCAAACTTTGTTCAGAATGTTGCTAAAACCACACCGCGTTTCAGAGAACTGAAAGAGCAATATAGCGACGACATGGATAAGGTCTGGAAAGAAATGAACCGCCCTACCAAAATGCGTGTGTTTTCGTGGAGCGGAGAAAGAGATACCGTGATGTCATCAATGGACTCTATCAGATACTACAAATTTTTACTGCATTCAAGTTTTCTGGCCATGGACCCCCGAAATGGCCATATTAAAGCCTGGGTAGGCGGTATTAACTACAAATACTTTAAGTATGACCACGTGTTTCAGGGCAAACGCCAGCCGGGGTCTACCTTCAAGCCATTTGTATATGTAACGGCCATTGACAACGGCTTTTCTACCTGCGAACGTGTAATTGACCAACCAGTTACTATACCAGTGCCCGGAGGCAGCTGGACACCCAAAAACTCAGATGGCAAATACAGTTACCAATCGCTCACGTTAAGAGAGGCATTGGGGCAGTCGGTCAACTCGGTAAGTGCTTACCTCATTAACCAGTTCAAACCCGCTAATGTAATAAAGTATGCGCACAAGCTGGGCATAAAAAGTAAGCTTGATGAAGTGCCTGCGCTATGCCTGGGTATCAGTAGTGTGTCTTTATACGAAATGATGGCCGGCTACAGTGTCTTTGCAAACGGAGGTAAATATACCGAGCCCATATTTGTAACGCGTATTGAAGACAAAAACGGTGAAGTAATAAAAGAGTATTATTCAGACAGCAAGGAGGTTATCAGCCAGGAAACAGCCTACAAGATGATTCATCTTATGCGTGGGGCTACTCAGCCGGGCGGTACAGCTTATGGCGGGCTTTCAAGATATGGGCTACTGGATGGCAATGAAGTAGCGGCTAAAACAGGTACTACCTCTAATTACTCTGACGGCTGGTTTATGGGTATAACACCTACGCTGGTAGCCGGTGGATGGACGGGCGGAGACGAACCCTCTATTCACTTCCGGTCTATTGCATTGGGACAGGGGTCGAGGGTTTCATTGCCTACATGGGGGATGTTCTTTCAGAAGGTATATGCCGACAAATCGCTGGAGTATAAAAGAGGGTCTTTTGTAAAACCATCAACAGTCTCTGTTTCAGGCGATTGTGTTTACACCGCCGGAGAAGGGTATCACATAGATTCAACTCAGAAATACACTCCTCCGACGGCCAAACCAGCCGACGATGACCAGTTGTAATCAGGCAGCTACACGAACCAATTCGGTGCTCTGTTCTGCCTCTGTTTCAACGTTTTCAAATACCATAAACACGGTTTTGGTAGTTTTGTTCCTGGCAGCAAAGTACTCGTTCCAGTTAGAAGTAACGACACTTATACCACAGAATATAGCCAGAATCACATAAGGAATCTGAATCAACAAAATGAAGATGTGTGACATATTAATTTTTTAGTTTCATGGATATACCTATCCAGCTAAAAATCCATGCCATACAAGAACTGATAATTATAAAGCCGGGACATGAGGAAAAAAATACTCATGTCCCGGCTTTGCATTTTAAGTAGTATAAACTGCCACTGCTGAAATCGGAGGCAATATTGTATTACGCCCGGCAAGCCCGAAATTACTACTACTTAACAATAGCTTAACATGCCGATAATACTTCGGGAATAATAAAGCCCTACTTTTGCGCCTTGAAAATTAATAAAACTAAATTCTTACAAACTAACGTGCAGGAGATTTCATCAACTGATCATGCATCACCTCCGACCTTAAACTGTTTCAAAAATTCGGGTCAATCGCTCAAAAGATTTAAAACGTTTGCAGAACGATTTAAAACGTTTGCATTAGGACATTCAAAAAAAGCAATATTTTTTATTGTTATAATGCAACAAATTTGAAGAAAATTCTAATTAACACCATTGACCTGAAGATTCATAACCCTATGTTGTAAAGTATTTTCTGCAGGCAGATTGCACCAGAAGTTCTTACTTACCTGTCGGCGCTTACACTATGCATTATTGTTTATGGAACACCTCACCATTTGTAAGTAAATTGTAAAACATCAAATTGTTTAATTAAACATCCGATTATGAAACACCTTTCTGCCTCTCCCCCGCTGTTAAAACTGATGCTGGGAGTATTTTTGTTTGCTACTGCGTGTTTGCCCAGCGTTTACGGACAAACACCATTATTTGCCAGTGCAAAAAATGCACATGGAACCAGCCCGATTGATGGAAAAATTGTACAGATTACTGTAAAAGGCCGTGTGACTGATGCCACAACGGGCGAACCGCTGGTTGGCGCCAGTGTTACTCTGAAAGGCACCCAAAAAGGTGTAAGCACCGATATTGAAGGTAATTACTCAATAACCGTTGCAGACGAAAAGTCGGTACTGGTAATTGGTTTTATTGGTTACACCAAACAGGAAATAACAGTTGGCAACAGAACTACCATTGATGTGCAGATGAAGTCAGAGGCCGCCGACCTGGCACAGGTAGTGGTTATCGGTTATGGTAGCTCAACCAAAAAAGATATGACCGGTTCGGTAAAATCTATCAAAAGCGCCGAGTTCAACAAAGGTATCATTAACTCGCCTGAACAATTATTGCAAGGTAAAGTTGCGGGTGTAAACGTTACTTCTGCCAGCGGTGAGCCGGGTGGAATTCAGGGAATCACCATTCGTGGTCCCGGAGGGGTTCGTACCGGTAGTACGCCACTATTTATCCTTGACGGTATGGCGCTTGACAACTCAAGCACCGGTGGTGCAACCAACCCTTTGAACTTCCTGAATCCGCAGGATATTGAGTCAATTGACGTATTAAAAGATGCCTCTGCCACGGCTATCTACGGTTCTCGTGGTGCCAATGGGGTTGTGTTAATTACAACCAAAAAAGGTAAAGCTGGTTTCTCTACCTTCAATTACTCGGCAAGTCTTGGTGTTTCAAAAATTGCCAGAGCCTTGCCTGTGTATTCAGCAGATGAGTTTAAAAAGCAGGTAACAGCCATTGGCGGCCAGCTTGAAGACCTGGGTGGCAATACAGACTGGCAAAAAGAAGTTACCAGAACTGCCATTACGCAAAACCACAATATATCAATAGGTGGTGGTGCCGATAAATTGACTTATTACGGTTCGTTTGGTATTCAGAATCAGGAAGGTATCCTGAAAAACAACTCTTTGAACCGCTATACCGGCCGTATGAATGTAACACAGAAGTTTCTGGACGACCGCCTGACAATTGATGTAAACATGAACGCCACCTATACAGCTAATACCAGACCGCCAATTGACGGTTTGATTGGTGGAGCTATTTCAATGAACCCTACTTACCCGGCGTATAACGATAATGGTCAGCCAAGAAATTATCCTAACGTAACCAACCCGCTTATTACGTTGAAACTGGATAAAGACGTAACTACCATTAACCGTGTAATTGGTAACATCTCTCCATCTTTCAAAATCACAAAAGACCTGGTTTATAAGCTGAACTTCGGTATCGATAACTCTAACTCTGTTCGTGATTTGCAATCATTGCCTAACGCAGAACCACAAAGAGACGGAAGATTGGAAACTATCTACACTTATAACCGTAACAAACTGATAGAAAACTACATTACCTATACGCTTAATAAAAATGCACATAATCTGACGGCTCTGGCTGGTCATTCATATCAGAAGATATTCGTACAAGGCCGCACAAGCAGTATCAACAAATTCCCGATTACTGATATTGAGCCTATTTACAATCCTGGTTTAGGCCAAGAGCTGACACTAGCTAACAACAAGCCAACTGGCTATGCGCTGGTTAATGAGTTGCAGTCTTTCTTCTCGCGTGTTAACTACCAGTACAAAGATAAATATCTGGCTACTGCAACTGTGCGTGTGGATGGTTCTTCTAAATTCGGTTCAAATAATAAATACGGGGTGTTCCCGTCTTTCTCACTAGGTTGGAGACTTTCTGAAGAAGATTTCATGAAAGAAGCTAATATCGGTGAATTGAAATTGAGAGCAGGTTGGGGCCAGACAGGTAATCAGGAGATACCTTCAAAAATTACCCAGGCTTTGTTTACTTCGCAGATTTCTGCATCAACCAGTTATCCGTTATACGGCACAACCGTTTATCCGGCCGGTACTTCATATACCCGCCTGGCTAACCCGAACATTCAGTGGGAGGTTTCAACCCAAACTGACTTAGGTCTTGATTTCGGTTTCTTCAATGGCGCTTTGACGGGTTCTGTTGACTACTTCAACAAAATATCCAACAATATTCTGTTAGAGGTTATCCCTTCTGACCCTGTACAGCCGGCGGGTACATTCTGGACCAACGTGCAAGACATGACCATCACGAACAAAGGTCTTGAAATTGACCTGAACTACCGTTACACCGCACCAAGTGGCCTGAAAGTAGATGTAGGTGGCAACATCACCTTCATTGATAACAAAGTTAAAAACTCACCGTATTCGGTTATCCAATCGGGTTCAGCATCTGGTTCTGGTCTTACTTCGGCAACTATCAATGGTTATGTAAGCGGCCAGCCTATCGGTGCATTCTATATGCTAGATTTCATAGGTTTTGACGAAAAAGGTATCAGTAAATACAGAGACGTAAACGGAGACGGTATTATTACCGATAAAGACCGTATTACAGCGGGTAGTGCCCTGCCAACCAAACAGTTTAACTTCAATGCAAGTGTAGCTTACAAAGGTTTTGATCTGGTTGCTAACTTTAACGGTGTGTCTGGTAACAAAATTTATGATAATACTGCTAATGCTAACTTCTATAAGTTAAGATTATCTAAGAGCTTAAACACAACACCAGATGCAACGAAAGATGCCAATGAATCAATTAATAATGCGGCTTCGGTGTCAACAAGATTCCTGAAAGACGGCGCATTCTTCAGATTGAACAACTTGTCGTTAGGCTATAATGTCAATACCAAAACCATTGGCCTTGGCAAGTGGGTATCTGGTTTGAGATTGTCAGTAACCGGCCAGAATCTTTTTGTGATAACCAAATATAACGGTTATGACCCCGAAGTAAATACAGACAGAACCATTGCCGGTATTTCTTCTTACGGTATCGATTACTTAAGTTATCCTAAAGCCAGATCTGTAGTATTTGGTCTGAATGTTTCATTTTAAAATTTAAAACTCATGAAAAAGAAAATATATTCAACATTGGCACTGGCCGGTTTGTTGGTATTGAACAGTTGTACAGACCTGAAAGAAATTGTTTTAGATGAAACACTGAGTTCAAACCTTTCAGACAAAGCTGCCGCAGAGGGTATTATTGCCCCGGTATATGCACGCCTTCCGGACCTTTTCTTACATACCAACTACTTTACATTACAGGAGATTTCGACTGACGAGGCTATCTTGCCTTATCGTGGTGGCACCGACTGGGGCGACAACGGTATCTATCTGAACATGCACGCGCATAACTATGTAAGCACCGACCCGAACATCAGAAATACCTGGAACATTATTGTACAGGGTATGTCGAGAGCCATTACGGCTATTAACACATTGCCAACGCTGAAAGACGCTTCAACCAAAACATTTTTGGCTGAGGCCAGAGGTATGAGAGCCTATTACTCAATGCTTACCCTAGATTTGTTTGGTCTGGTATTTGTAAAAGACGATATCGGAGAAACTTCTAAAATTATCAGAGGTAACGAGGCTGTAGAATACATCAAAAGCGAACTATTGGCAGTTGAACCAAACCTTGAAACAACCGTAGGCCCAGGCCGTTTAACCAAAGGTGCCGTTTGGGGCTTATTGGCTCGCTTGTATCTTAACTCAGCCGTTTACAGAGACATCTACTCTACTAACTTTACTTTCAAGTCTGAAGACATGGACAAAGTAATTGAGTATTGTGATAAAATTATCTCTTCTGGCCAATACCAGCTATCAAACGATTACTTCTCGCTTTTCAATTCGAACAACCACGATAACAAAGAATTGATTTTTGCGGTTGACCAGAGGGCTGAATTGAACGGACATAACCGTATGGCGTATTTCTCGTTGTCAGGCGACCAGTTCCCGCTTCCGGCTTATCCGGCAGCTAATGGTACTGACGGCCCTGGTATTACCTCAGACTACTACCGTACATGGGTAAATGCCTATGCTCCGCAAGACCCTAAGGTTGACCCACGTTTCTACAAACAAAATATCTCTATTTATACAAATCCGGCTGACTCTTGCGTAACAGCTGAGAGCTTTAATATAGACCGTGGTATTTTGCGCGGACAGCAGTATGGGTTAATCAGAAAGAACGGTGTATTTGTAAGATGTTCTAACGGAAACTATAAAGTTGGCAAGTTGTTCTATGATACCCGTAACAGACCAACCCAACCGGTTGAATTTACAGAGAAAATTGACTTTACTGTAGAAGGCAGCAACTACAACACAGGTTATAGAGTTGAAAAATATGAGTTCAGCAAGAAATCAACCAGTGGTAGAAACTTTGGTGATGCCGACCTTGTGATTCTTCGTCTGGCAGATGTATATCTGATGCGTGCAGAAGCCAAACTTCGCAAAAGCGGAGACGCCGCCAGCGCATTGGCAGATGTAAACACCGTAAGAGCTTCAAGAACTGCGTCTACTCCTCCTCCGGCTTTAACTTCTATGTCGTTAGACTTGTTGTACCGTGAGCGCGGCTTTGAGTTCTATTGGGAAATGCTGAGACGCTCAGATATGATTCGTTTTGGAAAGTATGAAGGAACCTGGACAGAAAAAACCAACAATAACGTGCAGAAAAGAATCTTCCCGATTCCGCAAACTGCTATTGACGGTGCCTCTAATATACCAGGTTACCTGAAACAAAACCCAAGTTATTGATACTTACTTACCTATTTTTATTTCTGGGCCATGTTTCCGTTGCGGAAACATGGCTTTTTTAATGATCAGCAAAGCAGGCTAGACAATAAAATTTTCTTCGCTTTTAAAATAGAATCCTATCCAGGCAAGAGCAATAAGCCCAAATGCTATTGGGTTTTGGCCCCCTGCCAGCTCAACTGCAGCGGCTCCACCCAGATACGAAAGAATAAAATAAAAGCCAACTTTGTAGGTCTTAGGTATCCATAGCAAAATTACAAAGATGATTTCGGCCACGCCAAATGCCGTAATATAGGGACCAAAGCCCCCTTTGGTTAAGCCAGTGACAACTTGCTCAGCACCGGATATTTTCATAACGCCGCTCATTAGAAGCAATAAAGACGGAATAGCAAGAAAAATAATAGACAGAATTTTCTTTGTTTTGTTCGACATTTAAGTATTAGTTTATGAGTGATTAAATTAGTATTTAGAGTAATACAAGAACCTAAACAAATTAGTTTACGTTAAACAGTAAATTTCCTTTTGGAAGTAGTTTCCTTTAGGAAACTATCTTGATTGAATAAAAAATATGAACAATAAAACCTTTAAAATGCCTGCAGAGAAAGACCATGCCCAATGCAGCAGCCACATGATGGCCGTGCAGGATGCAATGGATATATTGAGTGGGAAATGGAAAATTTTGATTATTGGCTCTCTGAGTTTCGGCAAAAAACGCTTTATGGAACTGCTGCGTGACGTAAACGGAATAGGTGCAAAAATGCTTTCGAAAGAGCTAAAAGATCTTGAAGAGAACGATCTGGTGAAAAGAGCAGTACATGATACCAAACCAGTAACCGTTGAATATGAACTAACTGATTACGGTGCCACACTGCAGGAAGTAATAGGCGCGATAGCCTATTGGGGGGCAGAACACCGCAAGCGTATTTTTAACAAATAAGCTTTAGATTCAGCTCTGCTATTTTATTGATTACAGCATTGAGCCTTTCGCTAACTGTCAGGTCTCCTCTTAACTCAAATACCGGGCAAGTTTGCGTTTTCAACCAACTTTCGTGCGATGCCAGATTTCGGCCTTGCGTGCTGTTATCGTCGTAGCCGGCTGCCCAGGCCATAAATTCAAGGTATTGCCTCTTACGGTCTTCATCGGCAGAAATAACATCTCCATAACGTGCGTATTCCCGCTTTTTCAGACGAGCCATTCTGATTTCGTTCGGAATGTATAAAAAAACTATTAAATCAAAATCGACTTCAATATTCCATTTTAGTAATGACCCTCCGAGTACCCAACTTTTATGGTTGTTAACATCCGAAAGAATCATTGCATTCCGCACATCGGGTTGTCGCTTTGAAATAAAAGGAGGTGTTGTTTTTTCCCAGAAGTATTCGTCACTGTCGAAATAGGGTATATCAAGGGTTTCAGCCAGCGCTTTGCCAAGAGTGGTTACACCACTGCCCGAAGCCCCCATTAAATGAAGTTTCATAGCATCAAATTTTTTGAGCCGCAAATATAATCATAAAGCAAGCTAAAACGTATGAATACTGCCCTTGAAACCACAATTGTGTTACATCAGTTTTGCGGCTTTACTTGAAGCGTGCTGCTCAATACCGTTGATGATGGTGTCCCAATCATCATAATGCAGTTCATGGCCAGTTCCTTGAAGTTTTATCAGTTTAGAACCTTTAATTTTTTCAAGCATTACTTTGGTATGACCAAAATGCCATATACGGTCATCTGTTCCATGAATCAACAAAGTTGGCACGTGTATCTCGCCCAGTCTGTTATAAAACTCTTCTCCTCCACCTATGCTTGCATGATTAAACATACTTACATAAAAATTAGCACGTTTGTGTTCAGCTCTTATTCTTTGTTCTATCCGGTCTTTATCTAAAGATTTTCTACCGCTCATTAAGGCAGCTGCCTCTAACATATACGCAGTTACTGAATTTTCGTCAGACCAGTTTACAGATACGGCTTTAGCTTCAAAATCGTGTAGTTTTTTGTCCATTTCTGGCACCGCCGGGTCAGAATCACCCCAGGGACCGGTTGACATGAGCGTAAGTGAGGCCACACGCTCAGGATATTTTAATGCAGCTATCTGCGAAACTGAGCCACCTAAAGACATACCAACCAGATGTGCCTTTTTAATACCGTACTTATTTAAAATACTAATGGCATCATCAGCAAAATCTACAATAGTATATAAAGCCTTTCCGGGTTTATAGTAGGTAGATTTCCCTACGTCCCGGTTATCATATCTGATAACATAAAAACCCTTGTCGGCCAGTTTCTGACAAAACTCTTCATCCCAATATAACATAGAAGCTGTGGCCCCGGCTAATAATAAAACTGCCGGATTCTCCTTTTCTCCGAAATGTTCGGTATATAGAGACACCTGGTCTCGTTTTATGATTACATTGTGCTGAGAACCCCTGAAGCCATTCATCAAAGCAATGGCTGTTAAGCAAAATAAAAAGCTTAAGATTTTCATGACAAATAATTTATTATTCTTACTATGCACTGAGGTAATATTAATACGCAAGGCCCGGGCCCTGTATACAATGTTAAAAACTTGTGCCAGCCGTATGGCATTAAACCATATACCCTACACGAAGCACAAATAAATAACGATTTCGACAATTAAAACTTACAACAATTGTTATTAAACGGCTAAATAATTATACCCGTTGGCAGGCTTCTCAATTTACATCGCTTAAAAAATCACTTTCCGGGGTTTATTTCTTTATTTAATTATAGACAAGTTGATTGCTAAAATCTTAACTTTGCAAATTATTACAAACTATGTCCCTTTGGTATGAGCTATGCGCAAAGGAATAATCATTAACGCTCTGGAAAATGTTTGAAAATTTAAGTGATAAACTAAATAAGGCTGTCAAAACCCTGAAAGGGCAAGGTAGGATTTCTGATATAAACATTGCAGCCACTATAAAAGAAGTACGCCGTGCACTAATGGATGCCGACGTAAACTATAAAGTAGCAAAAGACGTAACCGACCGCGTTCGTGAAAAAGCAATTGACCGGAAAGTAATGATAGCCGTTGAGCCGGGTCAGTTATTTGTAAAAATTATACAGGAAGAATTAACCGACCTGATGGGTGGCCAGGCACAGAGCGTGAACCTGAAGGGGTCTCCGGCTGTAATATTAATTGCCGGTTTACAGGGGTCTGGTAAAACTACTTTTTCAGGCAAGTTTGCCAATTACTTAAAGAAACAAGGACGCCAGATATTATTGGTAGCCTGCGACATCTACCGTCCTGCGGCTATTAAACAGCTTCAGGTATTAGGCGAACAGATAGGAGTTGATGTTTATGCCGAGCCAGAAAGCAAAAATGCAGTTGAAATTGCTAAAAATGCTTTAGCCTACGCCAAAAGCAACGGCAAAAATATAGTCATTGTCGATACCGCCGGTCGTTTGGCAGTTGATGAGGCGATGATGCAGGAAGTAGAAAACATTAAAAAGGCCATAAACCCAAGTGAAATTCTCTTTGTGGTTGACTCAATGACCGGGCAGGATGCCGTTAATACGGCCAAAACCTTTAACGACCGCCTTGATTTTGATGGTGTGGTACTTACCAAATTAGATGGTGATGCCCGTGGTGGTGCGGCCTTGTCAATTAAAACCGTCGTTAATAAACCTATCAAGTTTATTTCGACGGGTGAAAAAATGGAGGCGTTAGACATTTTCTACCCCGAACGTATGGCCAGCCGTATTTTAGGCATGGGCGACGTGATATCGTTGGTAGAAAAAGCACAGCAGGCATTTGACGAAGACGAAGCCAAGCGCCTCAACAAAAAAATGCGTGAGAATAAGTTTGACCTGAACGACTTTCTGACGCAGCTGGAGCAAATCAAGAAAATGGGTAACATTAAAGACTTAATGGGCATGATTCCGGGGGTGGGCTCACAGATAAAAGACCTTGACATCAGCAATGACTCGTTTAAACCAATAGAGGCTATTATCCGCTCAATGACACCAAAAGAGCGTGAAAAACCTGATATTATTGACGGCAGCCGTAAGAAAAGAATTGCTACCGGTAGTGGTACGCAAATTATACAGGTAAATAATCTGCTGAAACAGTTTGACCAGATGCGCACCATGATGAAGAAAGTGAATCAGATGCAGACAGGAGGCAAACTAAAGGCACTTAAATAAACCCTATTAAGCAAGATAACAAAAAAAGCACCCGTCGAACAGGTGCTTTTTTTGTTGATATGCAATGTGTATTTCTTCTTATTTAGATACAATTTTCACTTCTGCCAGGTCTCCCTGGCCTGTTATACCAATGGCATCAATGCGGGTATCGTTAACCCCTGCAGACAACAATTTACGTTTTATTGCATAGGCTCTCTTAACGGCCATTGTTTTGTTATCTACCCCAACGGCGTCGGTTGCGTGGCCTTGCAGTCTTATCTGAAGTTTAGGGTATTTATTGAACAAGGCAATCAGCTCTTTAATTGAGGCCTCAGATTTATCATCTAATGCATAAGAGCCTTTTACAAAAGTGATGTCTTTAAGCGTAAACACCTGCCCGGTTGGTTTGGTGGCATCGGCCAGGTAAGGATCAATTTCTTTGGTAAGGCTGCCACCGGCATTTGTTTCAGCAGGTGCTACCTGGGTGGCAGTAGTATCTTTGGTTGCTACAGAATCTACTAAAGCCGCACGCGTGGTATCAATGCCGGTGCTCAGAGAATCATCCACCACGGTGGTTTCTTCCTGAACGGCACTGGCCTGAGATGGTTTGTAGTAATTTTCATACCAGTAGTATCCGCCGGCTGCTGCCGCTACAAGTACAAGAAAAATAAGGAGTCCTTTAATAGGAAACGACGAACTACTACTTATTTCTTCTTCAACTGGCTCAACCGGCTGCGGCGTAGCAGGCGCCCCGGTTTTTGATTTCTGAGGCGTAGGCTTAGCTGTTACTACACGCTTTGGAAGCGGGAATTTAGGAGAAAGCAGCTCTTGTAAACCCAGCTGCGGAATCATCTTCTCCATGAGTTCTTCAGGAGCCTTTTTGAATAGTGGTTCGTGGTGTTCTGCCAGATAAGCCGTTAAGGCATCCACATCCATTTTATTATTGGCTATTTCAACGCTTACGGCGTCAATCAGCATTGGCGTAATAAGACTGGCGTAGGTGCTTGATGAGTTTTTCTTAATGCCTGCATAGATACCAATCAAACTAACCAGCGGACTTTTATAGGCCGGGAAAATCTGACTCACCTGGCTGTCGCCGATTTTCAATATGGCATCAAGGTCTTCTTTTTTATTAAGATAAGACAAAACATCACCAATCAGTCTTCCGCCCTGGTTCCCTTTCTGAATCTGATTATAGAGCATATTCACGCTCATGGTACTTCCTGTTCTTCTTACAAGCCCGGCAATAAGCGTACAAAGAATACCATCAATTGCTTTTTTGGTTTTGGCCGGGTCTTCATCTGTTAACTTGGCAAGTTTTGATACCACATCATCTGTCAATGCCTCGCTCAATGTATCAAATAGGTTCATATTTTATAAATTTTGAGTCTATCACAATTAATTCCAACAAATTTCTTAAAATTGGTTGCAAAACAACGCAAAAATAAAGATTATTGATAAATTTTTTGCCTTTTTCTCTAACATAAATTATGACCACTGAAAATACGACAAAACTACGCAGCCAGGATTGGTTCGGCAAAGATGGGAAAGATGGATTTATCTATCGTAGTTGGATTAAAAACCAGGGCTATCCGGCGCATCAGTTCAAAGGAAAACCTGTTATCGGAATCTGCAACACATGGTCTGAAGTAACACCATGCAACGGCCATTTACGTGATATTGCGCAATCTGTAAAAAACGGCATTTACGAAGCCGGTGGGTTTCCGCTCGAATTTCCGGTGATGTCGCTGGGCGAAACTATCATCCGCCCCACCGCCATGCTATACCGTAATCTTGCTGCCATGACTGTAGAGGAGAGCATTAGAGCGAATCCGTTTGATGCGGTGGTGTTATTAACCGGCTGCGACAAAACCACACCTTCGCTGGTGATGGGCGCCGCCAGTGTTGACCTGCCCACTATTGTGGTGCCGGGAGGCCCCATGCTAAGTGGCCGTTTTCAAGGTAAAGCCATAGGCTCAGGCACTGATGTATGGCGATTTGCGGATGATGTTAAAACGGGCAAAATGACACCCGAAGAATTTGAAGAAGCAGAAGCCTGCATGAGCCGAAGCATAGGACACTGTTCTACGATGGGTACAGCCTCTACAATGGCCGTTATGGTTGAGTCCCTGGGTCTTACACTTCCGGGCGCATCGGCTATCCCTGCGGCCGATTCCCGCAAAAAAGTGCTGGCACACATGTCGGGCATGAGAATTGTTGAGATGGTACGCGAAAACATGGCGATTTCTTCAGTGCTTACCCGCGAAGCCTTCGAAAATGCTATTATGATGAATGCAGCAGTGGGGGGCTCAACTAACCTGGTGCTACACTTACTGGCCATTGCCGGCAGAACTAACGTAGATATTACGCTTGATGATTTTGACAGCATAGGAAGTAAAATGCCGTTTCTGTTAAATCTGATGCCATCAGGCAAGTATCTGATGGAAGATTTCTATTATGCAGGCGGGCTACCGGCAGTTATTAAGGAGATGTCGGGCTTTTTGCATAAAAATGCCATTACAGTAAATGGTAAAAGCCTGGTTGAAAACTCAAAAGGTGCCAAAATATGGAATGAGGACGTAATAGCAACGGCCGATAAACCCATCTTACGAGAGGGCGGCATTGCTGTTGTAAAAGGTAACCTGTGCGAAAACGGGGCGGTTATTAAACCGTCTGCTGCATCGCCACACCTGATGAAACATACTGGCAAAGCCGTTGTTTTTGAAACCATAGAAGATTATCATGCACGCATAGACGACCCGGATCTGGAGATAGATGAAACCAGTGTAATGGTTCTTAAAAACGTTGGCCCAAAGGGCTACCCAGGCATGCCAGAGGTGGGCAATATGCAATTACCCAGGAAACTGCTCGAAAAAGGCATTACCGACATGGTGCGTATTTCAGATGCACGTATGAGCGGAACAGCCTATGGAACAGTATTTCTTCATGCTTCGCCAGAATCTGCCGTTGGTGGCACTTTAGGGCTGGTGCAAAACGGCGATTTAATTGAAATTGATGTAGAGGCGCGCAAAATCTGGCTTCATGTGCCAGACGAAGAGCTGGCAGAAAGACGCAGGAACTGGAAACCAATTGACCTGGGCTATGACCGCGGCTATGTGCAACTTTACGTTAACACAGTAACACAAGCTGACAAAGGTGCCGATTTAAACTTCCTGACCGGCTTTTCAGGTCATGAAGTAAAAAGAGAATCGCATTAGTCTGTCGCATCCGGAGCCCATATTCAGGTATGGGCTCTTACTTTAACATCTATGAACATCCGATACCTGACTGCTACATTCCTTTTACTGATATCTGAATTATTTTTCAATAAGCTTCCGGCAGATGAGGAAGTTTTTTGGACTGCTACCCTCCGCTTGATTGCAGCCATTGTATTGGTTGCCTGGTACTATAATTTGAGAAGGCCGCTTCCGACAACGATAGACAGGCAATTCATTGCTACGCTTATTCTTCCGGTTTTTATTTCTCTATGTGTAATCATTTATCCTGATGGGTTAAGAATTTTCAACCTTGTAATACATGCGGGTATACTGATACTCTGGACACAGATTTTTAAAAATATGGGCGCAGAAATCAAGACAAAGGACGAATCTTATAAGTTGTTGAGGGTTATACCGGTTTATGCCCTGGTACCCATTTTATTTTATATCATTTCATTGCATCCATCCCTACCCTTTTTTGAAGAAATTCTGCTTTTAATTTATACGGCCATATATGCTTACACGGCCACGTTGGCATCATTTCTACCCATAGGCGGAACAAATAAGTTCTGGATAAGCTGGTGTGTTGTTTTAATGGCTTTTGCCAATATACTGGTGTTTTATAATACGTATGTGGAGCCCCTGCCCTGGCTAAGTTTTATTCCGAGAGCCATTGTGATGCTATCAAGGTGTATTCTTATTTTTGGAATGGTTGAATACTTCAAAACCAAAGAGTAGGTACATTAAGGCTTGGTAGTGTTCAGGATACTTGCCAGGTTAAAATGAAAAAAAGCCCTAAGTAAATACTTACAAAGGGCCTTTTGCTGATAAATGGCTTTTGTTAAACGTGAATAGCTCTGTTTTCAGTAGCGGCCAGAGCTGCTTCTTTAACGGCTTCCATGTAAGTAGGGTGTGCATGAGATATACGGGCAATGTCTTCGGCACTGGCTCTGAACTCCATAGCCGTTACTGCTTCCGCAATCATATCTGCGGCTCTTGCACCTATAATATGTACGCCTAATACTTCGTCTGTTTCTTTGTTAGCCAGAATTTTAACCAGCCCGTCGGTATCACCACTGGCAGTAGCGCGGCCCAAAGCCTTGAAAGGAAACTGGCCAACCTTGTAGCTAACCCCTTTAGATTTGAGTTCTTCCTCTGTCTGACCTACCGAGGCAACCTCAGGCCAGGTATAAACCACACCCGGTATCAGGTTATAGTTAATATGTGGTTTTTGGCCATTAATGGTTTCGGCCACCAAAACACCTTCCTCTTCGGCTTTATGAGCCAGCATGGCCCCTCTTATTACGTCTCCGATGGCATAAATGCCTTTCACGTTTGTTTCAAGTGTGTGTTCATCAACTACAACTTTGCCGCGGTCGGTAATAACACCGGCTGCCTCCAGATTCAATCCGTCTATATAGGCTCTTCTGCCAATACAAACCAAACAGTAATCACCTTTTATCTCAACTGGTTTTCCGTCAGCTCCATCGGCAGTTACAGCAACTTCTTCACCCAGATTTTCAATTTTTGTAACCTTGGTATTGAAATAAAAATCTGCACCGAGTTTTTTTACAGACTTCTGCAATTCTTTACCCATTGTTTTATCCATGGTAGGAATCATCGAATCCGCAAACTCTACAAAGGTTACTTTGGCTCCAAGACGTGCATAAACAGACCCTAACTCTGCCCCAATTACACCCGCGCCAATCACAATCAGGTGTTTAGGTATTTCTGTCAGGTTCAAAGCCTCGGTGCTGGTAATAATTCTTTTTTTATCGTAATTCATAAAAGGCAGAATAGTAGGCTTAGAACCCGTAGCTATTATCACCTTTCCCGAAGTAATTTTTTCATCAGTTCCGTCTGCTTTTTTTATATTGATGGTATTTTTATCAACAAAAGAGCCAAAACCATTATAAACCATAATTTTGTTTTTCTTCATCAGAAAATTGATGCCGCCGTTCATTTTCTCAACAACGCCTTTTTTACGGGCCATCATTTGTTCAAGGTTAACTACCGGAGCCTGTATTTGTATTCCATGCTCGGCAAAATGATGCGTGGCATTGTAAAAATGCTCCGACGAGTCTAGCAATGCCTTTGATGGAATACAACCTACATTAAGGCATGTGCCACCTAAAACACTATATTTTTCTATGATTGCGGTTTTCATTCCTAACTGTGCCGCTCTGATAGCCGCTACATATCCACCGGGACCCGAACCGATTACCGTTACATCGTATTGCATGTGATTATAAATTTTATACTTTTTTTTATTTTTTCAGACTCATTTCGTTCGCCATCGGGTCAATAACCCATTCCGGCATATAATTTCACATCATCGAGCGTAATGGATGCTTCGCACATAATCACCAGCCGTTCAATTACGTTTCTAAGCTCTCGCACGTTACCTGTCCACGGCAGATTTTTCATATATTCCATTGCGTCAGGCTCAAATCCCTTTACTGAGTCTCCGTACTCATCAGCAATATCCTGTAAAAATTTCTCAGCCAGTAAAGGTATATCCTCTTTTCGGTTAGCCAGTGAAGGCACGTATATCGGAATCACGTTTAGCCGATGATATAAATCTTCCCTGAAATTCCCTTCAGCAATTTCCTTTTTTAAATCTTTATTGGTAGCTGCTATTACCCTTACATTCACCTTTATTTCCTTTTCTCCGCCAACACGGGTAATCTTATTTTCCTGTAAAGCCCTAAGTACTTTAGCTTGTGCAGAAAGACTCATGTCTCCAATCTCGTCCAGAAAAAGCGTACCGTTATCTGCCTGTTCAAACTTGCCTATTCTTTGTTTGATGGCCGATGTAAAAGCGCCTTTTTCATGCCCGAAGAGTTCGCTCTCAATCAGCTCAGATGGAATAGCCGCACAGTTTACCTCTACCAAAGACTGATTCCGGCGATTACTCTTCTCGTGAATCTGTTTGGCAACCATCTCTTTACCAGAGCCGTTGGGCCCGGTAATTAACACACGGGCTTCGGTAGGGGCTACGCGGTCTATGGTATCTTTTACACGTTTAATCAGGTCAGACTCCCCAACTATCTCATTTATTTTATAAATTCGTCTTTTCAGCGTTTTTATCACCTCTACGTCTTTGCTCTTTTCTATGGCGTTCCTAACCGTAATCAGCAACCGGTTTAAATCAGGTGGTTTGGTTATAAAATCATAAGCTCCGCGTTTGGTGGCCTCAACGGCGTTTTCAACATTACCAAATGCCGAAATCATAACAAACTGTGTTATTACGCCTTCTTCTTTGGCTTTCAGCAGCATATCAAGGCCATTGAGCTTGGGCATCTTTATATCGCATAGGGCTACATCATAATGTGTTTTTAACACCATCGCCAACCCTTCTTCTCCATCTTTGGCCTCGTCTACCTCGTATTGCTCATATTCAAGAATGTCTCTCAGGGCATCACGAATACTCTTTTCATCATCAACAATTAACAATTTTGCCATTACAGATTTATTAGGGTAACCAATATAACTTAGTCTATCCGAATTGTTTAATTTTACGCCGCAAAATAGTGAAAAAATAGCAAAAGCCCTTATGAAATTATGGTAAAGTTGGATTAATAGTTGGTGTCGTACCCTGCCATCAGCTTACATTTTCAAACAATCCGGCGGCACATTTGTTATTTTTTTACTATCCTAAAAAGACAGATTCTATCAATGAAAGCAGGTATTATTGGGGCCGGTATCGGGGGTATAGCCACGGCTATCAGGCTGAAAAACAAAGGTTATGATGTAGAAGTTTTTGAGGCCAATGACTACCCCGGTGGTAAGCTAAGCAGCTTTGAGCAAGGCCCATACAGGTTTGATGCAGGGCCATCTTTATTTACAATGCCTCAATTGGTAGATGAGTTATTTGAATTGTCTGGTAAATTGGCAGGCGATTATTTTGAGTATATCCGCCTTCCGGAAGTATGCCGGTATTTCTGGGAAGACGGCACCAGACTTAATGTACCTGCCGACACTTCTGCATTTGCCAGGGAGGCCGAAAAACAATTGGGCGAACCGGCAGCAAAAATAACAAAGGCATTGAAAGACAGTGCCTTTAAGTATGAAGTGCTAAGCGGCCTTTTTCTTGAAGACTCGCTCCATAAGTTATCAACCTGGACCTCCGCAAAGGCTTTAAGAGGCTATCTGAATCTGCCCAAAATGGGCATTTTTAATACCATGAACGATGCCAACGTGCAGTTTTTTTCAACATCCAAGGCCGTTCAGTTATTTAATCGTTACGCTACCTACAATGGGTCTGACCCATACCAGACACCGGCAACGATGAATATCATTCCGCATCTGGAGTATAACATCGGGGCTTTTTTCCCAAAAAATGGTATGTATGGCATAACAGAAAGCCTGGTAGCTTTGGCGAAAGACCTGGGCGTGCAGTTTCATTTTAACTGCCGAGTAGAAGAAATTCTTGTAAAAGATAAAAAGGCTATGGGACTAAAGTTAAAGACAGATAATACTGAAGAGTTGCGTATGTTTGATGTGCTCGTGAGCAATATGGACGTTACCCCGACTTACAGAAAACTACTACCCAATGCTAAACACCCGGAGAAACTGCTTAGCCAGCCCAAAAGTGGTTCGGGTCTCATTTTTTACTGGGGCATCAGAAAAGAATTTAATGAGCTAGGATTGCATAACATTTTCTTTTCTGATGATTACCAAACTGAATTTGAGCACCAGTTTCAGAAAAAAATCATTTACAGAGACCCCACTATCTACCTGAACATCACCTCCAAATACAAGAAAGATGATGCCCCCGCCGGATGCGAAAACTGGTTTATTTTGCTGAATGCACCTGCCAATGATGGGCAGGATTGGGATAAAATTATTGAAGAAGCCCGGCGTAACGTGATAGAAAAGCTGAGCAGAAACCTGAAAACCGATATTGAACCCCTGATTGAATCAGAATCGGTGCTTGACCCTCGGACAATTGAACTCAGAACATCATCAGTACAGGGGGCATTGTATGGCAATAGTTCAAACAATAAATTTGCAGCGTTTTTGCGCCATGCCAACTTCTCATCGCAAATCAATAATCTATATTTTGTAGGTGGTAGCGTGCATCCGGGCGGAGGCATTCCACTGGCGCTTTCCTCGGCTAAAATTGTTGGTGAGATGATAAAGAAGGTTTAGCCAATAAATTGAACCACGGCCTCTACAAACTCATTAGGTTTATCAGCTTGAATCCAGTGGCTGGCTCCTTCGATGGTCTCTACCACGGCATTCGGAAAAATCTTCTTAATGGCAGGTATATCTTCATCGTAGATATAGCCAGACTCACTACCCCGCATAAATAGTACGGGTTCTGAGATTTCGTGAGTATCGGTAAAATCTCCGCCTATCTGGTATATCTCTTTACTTAACACCGGCAGATTAATGCGCCAGTCGAACTTGCCCATTTCATTCCGGTAAAGGTTCTTCAAAAGAAACTGACGTTCACCAACGCTGGTAACGTATCTGTCTAACTGTAACTCTGCTTCTTTTCTGTTAGTGAGTTTGTCTAAATCAATAGAATTTAACCCCTGAATGATGTGGCCATGATGCGACGGATAGAACTTGGGGGCAATGTCAACAACGATTAATTTACTGAATTTCCCCTCATGCTGCATGGCAAAATGCATCACGGTTTTGCCACCCATTGAATGACCTATAATAATTGGTTTATCCAGTTGGTGGTCGTCAATGAACTCATTCAAGTCCTGGGCCATCAGTTCATAACTAAAATCTTCACTTCGTGGCGACTGACCATGATTGCGGGCATCGAGGGCATACACAGCAAAGCCTTTATCGGCTATCATTTTACTGATGGTAAACCAATTATCTGACGAACCAAAAACGCCATGTAGTATCAAGACAGGCTGTCCTTCGCCTGTTTTTCTAAAGAAAAGTTTCATCTGATGGTAATCATTTAATCTATCCGGCGGCAAAGATAGGATTTTATTGTATACGGATTTAGTGAATGAGCAATTGAGTGAGTTAGTGATTGAGTGAATTAGTGATTGAGTGGTTGTTATATTTTGGGTCTAAGAGCTGGTTAGTGAATAAGAGGCGCAACTCAGATACTCAATTATTCTAATTTCTAATTGTAAGAGCAATAATTCATTCACTAACTCACTAAATCACTAATTAACTCATTCACTCATTCACTCATTCACTCAATCACTCAATCACTCATTCCCAATCTCAACCTTCCAGGTTCTTTCAAAGGTTTCTGTTGGCGCCAGTGCGTTAATTCCTTCTTTTTCTTCCAGATTCCGATTATGAGCAACGCTGTCTGCAATGCCACACCAGGGCTCAATACAAACGAAATCGGCATCTTTAGCTGCCCAGATACCCAGAAAAGGGAATCCTTCAAAATGGAATTTAAGCTGGTTATCAGTTTTGGCTGATTTAAGTGTAACGGAGTCAGACTGTAAATGTTTAAATACCAGAGCATCCTGATAAAATAATTCTTTAGTTAATGGCAGGATACCTGAATCGCCCGCAATTGTTTCCGGCTCTGATTCTATCAACCCATCTTTATCCAAAGGCCATTTTTTCAAATCTTCAACCTTGTTAAATTCTAAGAAATAATCATTATAGGTTGTACCTTCTGCAAAAGGGACCTTAAAAGCCGGATGACCTCCAATAGAAAAAAACATAGCACTATTGCCAGTATTTTTTACTTCATACTTCAGTTTTAACTGATTGGCTTCTGCTGAATAATGCAAACGCAGCTCAAAAGTGAATGGAAAAACCTGTAAAGAAGAATCATCATCAGTCAACAGAAACACCACACTGCTTTCTGATAGTTTTTCGATTTCAAATACCCTGTCGCGCGCAAAGCCATGCCTTGGCAGAGCATATTCCTTATTATCATAAATAAAAGAATTGCCTTTTAATGACCCGATAACAGGAAACAATACCGGAGACGACTTACCCCAGTATTTAGGGTCGGCAGACCACATATACTCGGTATTTGTAGGTTTATCTATTAAACTTACCAACTCAGCTCCTTTAGGATTGATGGTGGCACTTAAGATTTCGTTCTGAATGGTTATCATACAATTTGTACTTAAAATATCGGTTCGCAAGTTACATATCTCTGGCAATTGTCTGACAAAAAAAAGAGCACTATTTCTATAAATTTATCAACGGGCAAAAACCAAAAAAACAAAGGGCAAGGCCAAAGGCCTCACCCTGTTATTACGAAAAAGCATTATTAATAAAACTCATTTACTAATATCTTCCATAGCGGTCG
Organism: Emticicia sp. 21SJ11W-3; assembly: GCF_024138715.1. Classification (GTDB taxonomy): domain Bacteria; phylum Bacteroidota; class Bacteroidia; order Cytophagales; family Spirosomataceae; genus Emticicia; species Emticicia fluvialis. The sequence continues at coordinate 1,237,349 of NZ_CP092074.1, read as the reverse complement.
TGGTATCTGCCTCCTGCATAGCCACGGCTATATTCATCATAGGTTATACGATCTCTGTCTCTTTTTTCGCGAGCTATCCAGTTGTTCAGCATGGCCAGGTCCTGCGCTAATTCGCGGCGTTCAAAGCCATCCAGTCTTCCATCACGTTTAAATCTGTTCTCTTTCATTTCAATTCTTTCTGCCTCTCTCAGCAAACGTTTGGCTTCATTAGAGGTAATTCTGCCGCCTTCAATACCAAAAGCAATCTGGCGGCGGGCCTCACGCTGGTAGCTGTCTATTCTGTCATAACCATTATCAAAACGGCCGGGTCTGTCATATCCTCTTTGCGCATTAGCAGAGATGGCTCCAGCCACCAACATTGCTACAAACATTAACTTTCTCATAGTAAAAATCGGGTTATTAATTCTTCTTGTTTTATGATTGAATCTTTGTTTTTGTTATTTGATTCTTAGATGAGAATTACAGGCTCAAAGTTTATCAGCCATTTGTTAATGATTCGTTAAGAGAGATAAGAACCTATCAATGAACATTTTACAACAACACAAATCAATAACAGCAACCTTTATGTTTATTTTGATTATATTGTCATACATAAGTTTAATGCCACTTTTTTTCCGTCTTATCAAAATAAATACGCCAGCTTTTTTATATGTATTTACTTTTGAAAAAAAATTGATCTATGAAACCGACTATTTACGCTTTTATATTCTGCTTTGCCACAGGAAACGCCCTTGCCCAAAAGATTAGCCTGAATGAAGCCGTACAGAAAGGGTTAGCGAACCGCCTGGAACTAAAGGCTCAGAATCTGAATATTCAGGTAGCCGGCACTGAAAATGAAAAGATAAAAGCCAGATGGCTGCCACAGATAAGCGGTAATGCGGATATCCGTTGGAATACCCAGTTACAAACTACTATTTTACCCTTTGCCCTGCCCGGTTCTGCAGAAACCCAGACAGAGGTAAGACTTGGCCGACCCTTTAATAATTCGTTTCTGGTGCAGGCAGAACAGAAGGTATATGATGCCAACAGAAAAATTGACCTTCAACTGAATAATACACAACTGGATGCACAGAAGAATAATCTGGAGCAATTAAGGGTGAATCTGAAACAGGCTATTACTGAAGCTTATTATAATTGTGTATTTGCAAAAGAGCGGCTAAATCTGTCGGTTTTGGCTTTAGAGAGAGCTAAAAGTTATCTGGAAGTAGGCAAAGCGCGTTTTGATCAGGGAGCTATTCTGAAAAATGACCTGGACAAACTTGAACTGGATGCCAGCAACGCCCAATTGGCACAAACCAAGAATCAGCAAGACTATGACCTTAGCCTGATAGCATTGCAATACCAGCTGAATACTTCTGAAACGGTAGAGCCTGGTGAAGACCTGCAAGCCATATTTGGCTATTCGCAAGTTGTGCAGGGGCAATTGAACATAGAAAACCGGGCTGAAATAAAGGCAGAACAATTGAGCAGGCATTTGAATGAACTGAATGCACAAAAGCAACTGGCCCGTAACAGGCCGATGGTTTCGGTTTATGGCAATTACTCGTATTTCCAATTATCTGAAACCCTTAATCCGTTTGAAAAAAACACCTGGTTCCCGGCCAATTATATCGGTATCAGAGCCAATGTGCCTATTTTTGACGGTCGGCAGGCGAGATTAACCGCTAACGACTTCAGGGTAAGGCAGCAAATAAATGTTTTGAATGCCGAGCGGCTGAGAAACGATTTCAGTTATGAATCAAAAAGCACCTGGAATACCTTGCAGCAATCGAAATTGAATCTGGAAGAAGCCCGTAAAAATATTGACCTGGCACACAGGATTCTGGAAACTGATAAGTTTCGTTTCGAAAAAGGCGTTATATTGCTTTCAGACCTTAAAAATACTGAATACGCGCTTCAAAACGCCGAAACCCAGTATCTCTCGAGCATTTATAACTTTCTGATAGCTAGTGTAAGATATAAGAAGGCTAGTGGGAATTTGTAGAAAAATGAGCAATTCCTACTCCCCCATCAACTCTTTCAATATCTTTTGTGCGGCAATTGAAATTACCGTACCCGGGCCAAATACACCTTTTACACCGGCATCGTACAGAAACTGGTAGTCCTGCGGCGGAATCACTCCACCTGCAATAACCATGATGTCTCCACGGCCCAGCTTTTTCAGCTCTTCAATTAACTGTGGCACCAGGGTTTTATGACCTGCTGCCAGGCTTGATGCACCTACAATGTGTACATCATTTTCAACTGCCTGCCTGGCCGTTTCTTCGGGGGTCTGAAAAAGCGGCCCGATGTCTACATCAAAACCTAAATCAGCAAAACTGGTGGCAATTACTTTGGCGCCGCGGTCGTGGCCATCCTGACCCATTTTGGCAACCATAATTCGTGGCCTTCTGCCTTCTAATTCAGCAAATTTATCTGCCATTTCTTTAGCAATCCTGAAGTTTTCATCGTCTGAAACCTCAGACTGATACACACCTGAAATAGAGCGGATAGTTGCCTTGTGGCGCCCTGCAATCTTTTCCATAGCATAAGATATCTCTCCAAGGGTAGCCCGCCTACGCGCAGCTTCAACGGCAATTGCCAGCAGATTATCATCAAATGAGCCGCTGGCATGCGCTGTTACCTCAGTTATTTTGTTTAAAATTCGCTCAACTTCTTCATTGTTTCGCTCGGCTTTAATTTTTTCAAGCCTTTCAATCTGCTTTCTGCGTACATCCTGATTATCAACCTCAAGCAGCTCAATTTTTGTTTCGGTGGTAGTCTTATACTTATTCACCCCAACTATTATATCTTTCGCTGAGTCAATTCGCGCCTGTTTACGTGCGGCAGCTTCTTCAATACGCATTTTAGGCAAGCCCGTTTCAATGGCTTTGGTCATGCCACCCAGCTGTTCAACTTCTTCTATTAAAGCCCAGGCTTTTTCTACCAGTTCTTTGGTTAGATACTCTACATAATAGGAGCCGCCCCAGGGGTCAACCACGCGGCAAATCTCGGTTTCATGCTGAATAAACAATTGCGTATTCCGGGCAATGCGTGCCGAAAAATCGGTAGGCAAGGCAATGGCCTCATCCAGCGAATTGGTATGTAATGATTGCGTGTGCCCTAAAGCAGCAGCCATTGCCTCAATAGTGGTGCGGGCTACATTATTGTATGGATCTTGTTCGGTAAGCGACCAGCCCGAGGTCTGGCAATGCGTTCTTAAAGCCAGCGATTTAGCATTTTTAGGATTAAACTGTTTCACAATTTTAGCCCACAGCAATCGTCCTGCTCTCATTTTGGCAATTTCCATAAAATGGTTCATGCCTATACCCCAGAAGAACGAAAGCCTGGGGGCAAAATCATCAATATCCATACCGGCTGCTATTCCGGTTCTGATATACTCCAGCCCATCAGCCAGGGTATAGGCCAGCTCCAGATGCGCCGGAGCCCCCGCCTCATGAATATGATAGCCCGATATAGAGATTGAATTAAACCTGGGCATAAGCCGGGAGGTGTAAGAGAAAATATCTCCTACTATGCGCATTGAAAATTCTGGTGGATATATGTAGGTATTACGCACCATGAATTCTTTCAGAATGTCGTTCTGGATGGTTCCTGAAAGTTGTGCAGGTGCTACGCCTTGTTCTTCAGCTGCTACAATATAAAAGGCCATAATTGGCAGCACTGCGCCGTTCATGGTCATAGATACTGACATTTCGTTAAGCGGAATCTGATCGAAGAGAATCTTCATATCTTCAACAGAGTCTATGGCTACACCGGCTTTGCCTACGTCTCCTACCACGCGGGGGTGGTCAGAATCGTAACCGCGATGGGTTGCCAGGTCAAATGCAACCGAGAGCCCTTTTTGCCCGGCGGCCAGATTTCTGCAATAAAACGCGTTCGATTCTTCAGCCGTTGAAAAACCGGCATACTGACGGATTGTCCAGGGTTGCATAACATACATAGTGCTATAAGGCCCTCTTAAATAAGGGGGTAAACCTGCAGAAAAACGCAGGTGTTCTGCCTGAGCAATATCTTTAGCCGTAATAAGAGGCTTTACGGGAATCCCTTCTGCTGTTTTGAAAACAGGCGCCGCCTCATCGGTTTTAGCATCCTTTACTTCTTCTTTTTTTTCAAAAAGCTTTATGTTCGAAAAATCCGGCTTCATAGTTTATCTCTAACGATTTACAAAATCGTGATACAATTCACAGGTAAATATCTTCTTTTTTTATACACAAACCAATCCAATTTCTCAATTTTACTCTGGCCGGAAACAAAAAAAGTTTGCCCCCAGAAGAGACAAACTTTCATAAAAATAGAAGTAGATTTGTTTCAAAAAGTTTTCGTTATTGATAAACAAGCTCCTTGGCTCCCAGCCCACTATTGTTTACTTCAACCAAAGGAACATTATGTGATTGTTTTGGCAAGTCTTTCAGTGCTTGAATACCTCGTTCTTCCCAGGCATCTAACCAATTGGTTATCGTTGCCCTGCTTACCTCAAAGATGTCAGACAAGGTAGTAACATTGTATCCTTTAAAACTTAAAAGTATTGCTTTGGCTCGTTCGCGCTCACGGTAGTTTCTACTATGCCTTGAAACTTCGCGCAGATGCTTAACCTGTTCAGGAGTTATTTTCCTTACATACCTCATAAGCAAAACGTTTAAATTAATAATGAATAGCTTTTTCGATATCTGACCTTCATTCTTGGCAGGCAAATAACTCAATTTAACCAATGCCTGGGTGTAGAGTGTCTCTAAAATGGAAGACGACAAAAGATTTAATAACGCTGTGGAAATTATGAAAATTATTTTGAAGCGCTTAAACTACCTGTTCAGGCAATCCGGTTGTGCTATAAACATTAACAAAAAAATATAAACGCCAGATAAAATGAATTTACTGAATTGTTTATTGGTTTGCTGGCTGTATTGCTTATTGCGATAATGATGATAGGCTCGCAAACCATGAAAGCCGCACAGAGTAACCCTGTTAATGTATTGAAGAGCGAATAAAGAAGAGAAACTCCACTCATAAATCGGTATCCAAACCCATTGGTACCGATTTGCTGCTATAAAACATTACTTTTCAGAAGTAATCTTCTTTTTGTGTTGTGTACCCCAATCTGCCAAACAGGCAATAATGCCTTTTAGTGTTGCGCTATACTCTGTAGACACATACTCTACCACCACGGGTTTTTGGCCAGCATGAACTACTCTTTTAACTAAGCCGTTTATTTCCAAATCTTTCAGCTCGCCTGAAAGCACCCTTGCTGATATACCATTTAAGGTGCGTTGCAATTCATTGAAACGCGTTTGTCCGCTTAGTATAGCAATCATTACGCGTAAGGTCCATTTACCGCCAATTACATACAAAGCATCTTCTGTTGCCGACAAATGCTTGTTGCATTGTACTTCGGTAAAAACCGGTCTTCTGTCTGATGATTCCCCCATTTTGCTTGACGTAGTAAACAAAAGGTTAGTACTAACCTTTTGTTTACTACTAACTTTTTATTAGCAAATATACATAAGTTTGCGACATCAAAAAAAATCTTAAACATCAAAAAGAAAATCATGAAAAAAGTACTTCACATTATATCAAGCCCGCAAGGCGAAGAATCGATTAGTAAAAAACTCAGCAACGCTATTATTGACAAGATTAAAGACAAGTATACTAACATTAGTGTAAAGGAAAGAAACCTGACAACCAAGGCATTTCCACATCTTGATCAGCTACAAATCGGTGCATGGTTTACCCCTGCCGAAAACCATTCTGCTGACCAGGCAAATGCTATTAAAATATCTAACGAAGCCATTGCTGAAATGCAGGAAGCCGATATTTACGTCATTGGTGCCCCTTTCTATAACTTTGCCATTCCTTCTACGTTGAAGGCTTATTTAGACCACATCGTAAGACCCGGAATTACTTTCAGATATAACGAAGAAGGCAGACCGGAAGGCTTTTTGAAGAACAAAAAGGCCTATATTGCCATTTCTTCAAGCGGTGTTTATTCTGAAGGTGAATTTAAATCGTTTGATTATGTGAGTCCGTATCTGAAATTCTTATTGGGCCTTCTGGGGATTACAGATGTTACCTTTGTAAGAGTTGAAGGCCTGAGATTTGATGGTATAAAAGAAACAGCTTTTGAAAAAGGAGTAGAAAGCATTGCAATTGACTGATTTTTGTAAAGCATTTATTATTGTTGGTTACCTGAAAGTTTGATGTCAGCCAAGTTATTGACTAAAAGCGTAAATAATGTTGTCAATAACATTTATTTACGCTTTGCTGTTAATAGCCCGAATACTATCTTTTTCTGTATAATTTTGTAGTTTTGCTTCAGCAAATAATTATTACAGAAAAAGGTTTTTTTATTCGTTATATACTCATGCAGATTGTCAATCCGGCCACCGAAGAAATTATTACAACCCTTGTGGAAGACTCCCCCGAGAGTCTTCAAAGTAAATTAAAAACGCTTCAAAAAGGACAAAAATCCTGGGCAAAAGTTTCACTAAAAAAGCGTATCGGAATAATCGCCAGGTTTTCGGATTTACTGGCAGAAAACATTGAAGCGCTTGCCGCTACCTTAACGGCTGAAATGGGCAAACCTCTGCAGCAGGCGCGCAACGAAGTAAACGGAGCCAGAGCCAGAATTAAATACTTTGTAGATAACTCGCAGAAGTATCTGAAAGACGAAACGGTTACACGTCAGGAAGGGTTAACAGAAAAGATTTCTTATGAACCACTGGGGGTTATTTGTAATATATCTGCCTGGAACTACCCTTTTCTGGTTGGGGTAAATGTGTTTATTCCGGCGCTTATCGGGGGCAATGCCGTTTTCTATAAACCATCTGAGTTTTCGACATTGACGGGACTAAACATTGAGAAGTACCTGAAAAAAGCAGGTGTACCCGATGATGTGTTTCAGGTGGCTATTGGTGCCAGAGAAGTAGGTGAACAATTACTTGATATGCCTCTGGACGGTTATTTCTTTACAGGCTCTTACAAAACCGGCCTATATATTTACGAAAAAGTGGCCAACAAAATGGTGCCGTGCCAGCTGGAATTGGGCGGTAAAGACCCCCTTTATGTGGCCGAAGATGTGGCAGACATTGCATCGGTAGCGGCAGGTACTGCTGATGGCGCTTTTTATAACAACGGCCAGAGTTGTTGTGCAGTAGAGCGAATTTACGTGCACGAAAAAGTATACGACCAGTACGTTGATGCCTTTGTAAAAGAAGTGCAGTCTTACAAAATTGGGCAGCCTGATGAAGAAGGCGTATATATTGGCGCGTTAAGCCGCCAGTCTCAGCTAGGATTTCTGGCGAATCAGGTGAAGGATGCCACCGAAAAAGGCGCCAATCTGCTAACTGGTGGTAAAAGCGTAACAGGTAAGGGGTATTTCTTTGAGCCAACTGTTTTAACCGGCGTTACACACCAAATGGCTGTGATGAAGGATGAGTCGTTCGGGCCAATTATTGGTATAATGAAAGTGAAAGACGATGCAGAAGCCACTAAACTGATGCAGGACACTGAATATGGTTTAACTGCTGCGGTTTATACTGCAGACAAAAAACGTGCTGAGAAAATATTGCAACAAATTAATGCAGGAACCAGCTACTGGAATTGCTGCGACCGTGTCTCGGCGCCTCTTCCGTGGAGCGGACGAAAAAACTCTGGTTTTGGCGCTACGCTTTCGCATCCGGGTATCAGGGCATTTGTAAAACCCAAGGCATGGCATTTGAGAGGTTAATGCCTTTTTTAACAGAAGAGAGCGCCTGAAAAACCAGTTGCTCTCTTCTGCTAAATCTTATTCTTCGAATCAATTATTATGGTTACGGGGCCATCGTTCAGTAGAGACACTTTCATATCTGCTCCAAACTGTCCGGTTTCTATGGGCTTACCTAAATCAGTAGTCAACCGGGCAATCATTTTTTCATAAAGCGGTATGGCTACCTCTGGCCGAGCGGCTTCAATGAACGAGGGTCTGTTACCCTTCTTAGTACTGGCATGTAAAGTAAACTGGCTGATTAACAGTATATCTCCATTAACGGCGGTTATATCCAGATTCATCTTTCCTTCTTCGTCGCCAAACACCCGTAAGCCTGTAATTTTTTTTGAAAGCCAATCAATATCCTCCTCTGTATCGGTATGTGTAATACCAAGCAGAACCAAAAAACCTAAACCGATTTGCCCTTTTACGGCATGGTCAATGGATACAGAAGCCTGAGTTACCCTTTGAATAACAGCAATCATGATTTGTTAAATTCGGAGCAATAAATGCGCAATTAATAGATAAGTACCTATACCGATGATGTCGTTGGCGGTTGTAATAAATGGTCCGGAGGCTATTGCGGGGTTTATGCCGAGCCTGTTCAATAAGAGGGGGGTTACCGTACCCATAAACGACGCCAGCACAACCACTGCCAGCAAAGAAAAACAAACTACCAGAAAAAGCTCTGCCTCACCAATAACATAAATATAGGTACCTGCCAATGCCCCGATAATCAGCCCGTTCACCAAAGCTACCAGAATAATCTTGAAAAGCCGCTGCCATAAACTTGTAACAATACCCGTTTTTTCTGCCAGACTCTGCACAATAAGAGACGATGTCTGTATACCTACATTGCCCCCCGTTGACCCCATAATGGGTATGAACGCAGCCAGAGCGGCTACTTTCTGAAACTCAGCCTCAAAGCCTTTAATAACTGTGGCAGCCAGTAAGCTACCCGCTACTCCTACTACCAACCAGGGTAAACGCGCCTTGGCCAGTTGCCATACGCTGTCGTCCTCCTCTGCTTCGCCAGTAATACCCGCCATTACCTGAATATCTTCTTCGGCTTTATCGGTAATAAAGTCAACTACGTCATCGATGGTGATTCTCCCCAGCAATCTCCCCAGGGTGTTCACTACCGGAATAGCCTCCAGGTCATATTTCTGCATCAGGTCGGCTACTTCTTCGGCTTTGGCTGTAGTTTCAACAAAGACAATGTCATCATCCAGAATATTCTCTATTCTGGTGTTTTTACGGGCCAGCACAATTTGTTTCAGAGAAACAATTCCTTGCAATTTCTGCTCATCATCAACTACATAAATGGCAAATACTTTCTCAACATCCTCCGCCTGTCTCCTGATTTCCTCCACGCACTCGCTCACTGTCCAGCTCGAATTAACCTTTACCAACTCTTTCTGCATCAAGCCTCCGGCAATATCTTTGGGGTAATACATCAGGTCAATAATGAACCTGGCCTGCTCGCGGTCATCAAGCATCGCAATTACCTTCTCCCTTACCTCTATTGACTGCTCGTTCAGCAAATCAGCAGCATCATCCGAATCCAGCAAATCTACATACTTGGCAATTTCTTCTACCGTAAACCGCTCTTTTATAAAGCTCTTGCGCGTATCCGGCTCAATGTGCGCCAGTATTTCGGCACCTGTTTCAATATCAACCAATGTAAGCAGATAATGGCCCTGTTCGCCGTCCAGTTCAAGCAAAATACCGGCTATATCCGCCGGATACAGCTCTTCCATTTCGGCTTTCAGCAGTTCATGATCTTTCTGCTCAATGGCCGTCTCCAGCTTTTCAATGTACTCTCTGGTTAGCTCAAAAGTACTCATATCTACTCAGTTAGTTTTCAGTAAAGGCCTTTGTCAACAGTATAAATTCGGCAACGCCCAATTGTTCGGCGCGTTTATTTAACAGCTCATGTTCAAAATTCAGGCCAATAGGCTTTAAAGCATTACGAAGCGTTTTTCTTCTCTGGTTAAATCCGGCTTTTACCACCTGAAAAAACTTTCGCTCGTCGCAATCCAGTTTACCAACTGCATTTCTTTTCAGACTTATCACACCCGAATCTACTTTAGGCGGCGGGTTAAAGGCCCCGGGCAAAACAGTAAATTCATACTTAATATCATAATAAGCCTGCAAAAGCACGCTAAGAATACCATAATCTTTATTGCCCGGTGGTGAGGCAATCCTTTTAGCTACCTCTTTTTGCAGCATACAAACAACCTCTGCCACAGTATCTGTATGTTCAAGAACCTTGAAGAAAATCTGCGAAGAAATATTGTAGGGGAAATTGCCGATGATACCAAAAGTTTCAGAACCCTCAAACCCTTTTAATTCAGACAGGTTCATTCTTAGAAAATCTTCAGAGAAAATCCTGTCACTCAGTTCCGGATAGTTCGTTTTCAGGTATTCAACCGACTCTCTATCAATTTCAACTACCGATGTCTGGTATTCTGTCTTCTTCAGCAAAAACTGGGTTAGCACGCCCATACCCGGGCCAATTTCAAGCACCTTCGTATATCCTTTATGGAGCGCTAACAAATTTACTATTCTTTCGGCGGCATTCAGGTCTTTCAGAAAGTGCTGTCCGAGATGTTTTTTAGGCTTAACTTTTTGCATGCTCAAAATTAGTTCTTTCTACTCAGAAAGTACTCAAAGGTTCTGATTTTGTTGCGCATCTTCCACATTTTGTATAAAGATTTACTCCATAAACCCCAATTAAGCTATTCTGGCTACTCGGGTACAGTTTTTTATTGTATTATACCAAAAAATACCAAAACTCATGAAACGCAATCTTATTTCAAAATCAATAGTTTTAGCTTCTGCTCTGATGCTTGTAGGCTATACTAATATGAGTTGTAAATCAAGCAACTCAGTTACAAAATCAAATTCAAAAGACAACAATAAGGTAGCTAATATGCCACCTGCCAATGCCGAGAAAGCCACCATCACTACGGTTTCGATGGGTGGCGCCAATGGCGATGAACTCAAAAGAATTATGGCAGACTATGTGCCGGCCATGAACGAAAACCTGATGGGCATAGCCTCGGTTGAAGCATACGATGAAGGTCTGCTGGTTACCATGACTAAAGGAAACATCTTTAAAGTTGACTCTTATATGATAAACGAGAACGCCAAACAAGACCTTCTCAGAATTGCCTATTCATTAAAACAAATACCAAATACATTTGTTTTGGTAGGTGGCCATGCCGATGCCACAGGTAAAAACGCATACAACGAAAAACTTTCAAGAAAAAGAGCGGTTCAGGTTGCTAACTATCTGCGTTCGGCAGGGGTAGAAGAAAACAGATTACTGGTTGATGGCTTTGGCGAAAAGGTACCGGTTCGCTCAAACAAATATCTGGCGGGTAGAAACAAAAACCGCAGAGTTGATTTCTTAATTGTGGCTGACAATTCTATACGTGAAAGTGTAGTTAATAATACAGGCGGAAGATAAATTAATTACTTCCTTTAAACATCCGACCGGAGTAGCTCATCGTTACTCCGGTTTTTTTATGTTATACGAATCAGGTTTTTGGCTATATTGGGCAAATAAACCAAAACTCATGAAACACTTTTTTTCGCTTCTGCTCTTTTCGATTCACTTTTCATTGCAGGCACAGACGGGAACAGAAATTTACCTGTTTGACCTCCAATACAAAAATAATAGCTTTAGCTTATCTAACCCTGCTAACATTACCTTACACAAAGGGTATGATAACCAGCCGTCTTTTCACCCGACCCTTCCGCTGGTTTATTATGCATCTGCCAAAGATAGCGGCCGCACCGATATTAAATCTTACAATTACAAAAAGGGCATCAGCAGGCAGATAACCACCACAACAGAACACGAATACTCTCCTACCATCACGCCTGATGGGCGATTCATTTCATATATTATTCAGAGAGACAACGGGAATCAGGATTTGGGTAAGTATCCGGTAAATGGCGGGCAGTCTGTAACTCTAATCAATCATCTGAAAGTCGGGTATCATACCTGGACAGACCCTACGCATCTGCTTTTATTTGTTCTGGCAGATACCACCAACCATTTGCATTACTATGACCTTGATACTAAAAAAAGCGTAATTCTTGGTTCAAAGCCTGGCCGTTCGCTGCACAAAATTCCGGGAGGCAATACATTTAGCTTTATCGATAAAACAGCAGAAACATGGCTGATTAAGGAGTTTAACCCTGCAACCGGAGAAGTAACACCTATTGTTGCTACAATGGGCAAGTCTGAAGACATTACCTGGACACCCAATGGCTACATACTTACCAGTGATGGCGAAAAACTCTTTGCCTTCAAGCCCGGGTCGGGTTCGGTGTGGCAGGAAATAAATACTGCTCACCTGCCCGGGTCTGGCAAAATTACACGCATGGCAGTAAACAAAGCCAATACAAAACTGGCGGTGGTAATTAGCGAATAATGAGCTTCAAAAACAGGGCCATAAATTAGGGTTTAAAATCTTCATCTTTATTTGTAGATTTACCTCTTAAAATATACCTATTAAGAGAAAGATGACGGCCGAAAAATCGAATGACGACTTGTTGTATGAGATTGAAAAGCTCAAACGCAAACTTGAAGAAGCTGAACACAGTGATGCCATTGACCAGCTACAGGATTTAGTTGATAATACGTCTGAGATTATCATGCTACTTTCGCTGGACGGGCGGTTCCTTTTTGTCAACAAGGCCTCAAGAGAAGTTTTAGGCTATACCAACGATGAGCTTTCAAGACTGACACTTCAGGATATTCTTCACCCGCAGTTTGCCGAAGATATGCTGGTTACATTGCAGCAGATAAAAACCGAAAGACAGGTGGTAGATTACCAGACTGTTATGCGTAATAAAGAGGGTAAACGTGTGTATCTGCTTGGCGACATCAGCTGTAGGTTTGAAAACGGAGTACCTACGGCTTTCCGCTGCCTGTTTCGTGATATTACCCTGCGCCGACGCGCCGAACGAGCCCAGCAACTATATTACACCATTGCCCAGCTGAATCTGAATACCCTGAACCTGAAAGATTTTTTAACACAGGTACATGTAGAGCTACAGAAACAGATTCAGGCCAATAATTTCTTTGTAGCGCTCTTTGAACCTGAAGACGGTACCATCTATTACCCTTATGTTGTAGATGAGTATTCAGACACGAGCGAGAATTTCCTGCGCCGAAAACTGGGGAACGGCATTATTGAATATTCAATGGTGCAAAACAAGCCTCTTTTTCTTTATAAAGAAGACATTGAACGTCTTTCAGAAACCGAAAGGTTAACCTTATACGGTTCTTCCAAACCTGAAGTAATGCTTTGTGTACCCTTAAAAGTAGATACCAAAACTACCGGGGTAATTGGCGTGCAGTCTTACAGTGACCGTAATAAATTTACCATCCGCGACCTTGAATTGCTTGAATTCGTTTCGGGCCAGGTAGCTGTGGCGCTGGTAAGAAAACAGAAAGAAGAAGATTTACTAAGGCAAACATCTCGCCTCAATGCTGTGTTTGACAGCAGTTCGCACGTAATCTGGACAGTGAACCTGAAACGCCAGCTAAGCTCTTTCAATAAAAATTATGAAGAATTAATCAGAAAAAACCTCGGGTATCCGCCTGAAATCAACTCAAGTACCGAGAAAATCGGCTGGCGCCTGATTGCCCCTGAAGACCGCCCGGTGCTTCGCGAAAGATACAATGAAGCCTTTAAAGGCAAACCTCAGAATTTTGAAATGCACTGGGGACACATAGATGGTGGCGACGATTGGTATGAGTTTTACCTGAACCCCATTCTTTCATCTTCAACCGGGCAAATAGAAGAGATTTCGGGCATTGCCCAAAACATTACCGAAAAGAAAAACTCTACCATCAGGCTGCAAAAAAGTGAACAGAAATTCCGCGATACCATTGAGTCGTTCATCGATATCTATTACCGAACTGATCTGGCCGGAAATATTAGTATGATATCACCGTCGGTACTTACCCACACAGGGTATTCTGTTGAAGAGGTAATGGGCAACAAGGTGGATAAGTTCTTTGAAAACGCCATTGACAGTTCAAAGAATATCAAAGGGCTGTTGAAGTCGGGCAGTATTACCAACTTTGAGGTAGTAGTAAAGCGCAAAGACGGAGAGTTACGGCAGTTTATGCTCAATATCAGAATGATTAAAGATGCCAAGGGTATTCCTGTTGAGGTAGAAGGGGTAGCACGTGATATATCAGAGCTGAAACACGCCAACGAAGACTTAATTGTTGCCAAAGACGAGGCCGAGCGGTCGCTTAAAGTAAAAGAACGCTTCCTGGCCAATATGAGCCATGAGATTCGTACACCAATGAATGGTGTAATTGGGATGATTGACCTGATGTACGAAACGCCGCTGAATCCGGAGCAAAGAGATTATGTTCAAACCATCAAGAAATCGTCAGAAACCCTGCTGACCATTCTGAATGACATACTTGACCTGTCTAAAATTGAGGCCGGCAAAATGGACTTGCACAATGCCCCGCTTGATATACGTGAGTTATTAGAACGACTGGTGGGCTTGTTCCGTCAGCGGGCTATCGAAAAAAACAATGCCCTTACCTATCATATAGCCGAAGACGTACCCGCCTACCTGATTGCTGACCAGACACGATTGTTACAGATTTTCTCGAACCTGACTTCTAATGCACTGAAGTTTACAGAGAATGGCAGTGTAACGGTTTCGCTGTCTAAGGTATCATCTAACGGGAAAATTCATATTCTGAAAGGCGAAATCAAAGATTCAGGCATTGGTATATCAGAAGAGGATCAGAAACTACTGTTCGGGGCTTTTCAGCAGGTGGATAATTCAACCAAAAAATCATTTGGCGGAACAGGCCTTGGCCTGGCCATTTCACGTGAGCTATGCCGCCTGATGAAAGGCGACATGGGGGTAGTTTCGGGCGAAGGCCAAGGAAGCACTTTCTGGTTCACGATTGAGGTTCGTTCTACCAGCATCAGCCCGAGTGTTTCTGATAATGATGCAGGGGAGATTCAGCTAACTAACTTTTTCAGTCAGTATTCACCTAAAATTCTATTGGTTGACGACAATCAGGTAAACCGCAAGGTAGCTTCAGAAATACTGAATAAGTCGGGCTGTACTGTAACAACTGCCGAAAGCGGCGCCAAAGCCATTGAGATATTTGGTGATAATCCGTTCTTTGACCTCATTTTTATGGATATTCAGATGCCGGAAATGGATGGCATAGAAACCACCCACCGCATGCGTGACATCTATGGGTCGTCACTACCCAAAATAGTAGCCATGACCGCCTACTCCATGCAGCATGACCGGGAACGTTTCCTGAGCGAAGGGATGGACGACTACGTACCCAAGCCCATCAGAGCCGCTATTCTGGTTCAAAAAGTAAACGAACTGGTAAGAACCGAAGGCAGAACAGAAGAAACCGCAGCCACGGCCAGAAGCGGGGCTGCCAAAGAACCAATCACCAGAACACCATCTGCAAAAAACAACCAGCCTGTTATAGATGTTAAAGGGTCTGCCGCTACTACAGATTTCAGTGTGGCTGCCGGTATACCCATGTTTGATATGGAAGTAGTAAACCAGCTGAAAGAAATGGTAGGAGAAGAAATGCTGCTGACCGTATTTGAGGATTTTGAACAAGAGGCTCAGGAACAGATACGCAATACCAAAGAAGCCTACCCTGACCATGTAAAAACCATTCAAAGCGAACTGCATACCTTGAAAGGTAACTCAGGAACCATCGGGCTGGCGCGTATTCATGAAATTACCAAAGAAATTGAAGTGCCGTCTAAAACAGGAGATTTAACCTGTTTCAATGAAAGAATGGCCGTTTTAGAAGATGAATTTACCAGATTTAAGGAAACTTACAGGCAGGTTTTGTCTTGATTAATGAATTAAAAATTTGCAATACTCCCATATTATTTTCGTTAATTTGAACAGGCGATTAAACAATTAAACACATGAAATTTAATACTTTATTACTTGCATTTATAGGGGTGATGGGCTTTGCAGCAGAAGCCAGTGCCCAGACCGACGACGAAGCGATTAAAGCAACGCTTTATAATTATCTGGATGGTGGAGCCACCGGCGATTCGGCCAGATTGAATCGCGCGTTTCATCCTGCTGCCAATCTACGTAGCCAGTCAAACGGACGTATATCGGAGATTCCGGTAAAAAAATTCATTGCGTCTGTACCGGCAGGAGGCGCAAAATGGAAGAGTAATGTGGTAAGTTATAGCTTTGCCGGAACCGCCGGAACCGCTGTAACCGAAGAAGAATTTGAGAATTTTAAATATGTTGATTTCCTGAATCTGCTAAAAATAAATGGGGAGTGGAAAATTGTGAGCCGCGTGTTCTCTAAGGTTGACAAAACCATCGCGGTGACCTCCTCATCATCCGGCGCTGCTGCGCCTTCAACAGGCAATCTGAAAGCAGGCAATGCCCCGGTTAAGAAACCGGCAGCTAAACCCAAACCATCTGATGATGGCTGGTGATAAAAGCAGAGGCCTCGCGTTCCGGTGAGGCCTCTGCTTTTATCCGGCCAATTCATTTAGCCATGTTTTTATTTTTTCTGCCCATTCCGCTTGTTTAAAGGTATCCTGGCTGTGGCTTGTTTCGTCGTCATAGGCTCGTTGCAAGCTGTTCATCTCTCTATAAGATTCCAGATACTCAAACTGTATCATGCTGTTCAGGTCATCAATGCTTTCTGCCTGCAAGGCACTTACTTTTTTCTTGAATCGCTCCACAACCAGTTTGGTAATATCAAAATGCAGTTGTTCGTGCGCCAGTGCATAAGCCGTCCTGGCACTTTCATTCACCCACGACATCCCCCTGACCATATAGGTTTTGGTCTGAATATTGGCACGTATAATTCCTCCCGACACATTAAATGACGACACATACCCAAAATTGCTGAAAATAGCTGCGCCATATCTATTTAAGCCTGACGGGCTGCCTCTGAAATCGTCCCAGGTAACTTTTTTGGTTTCATAATATATGGTGTCTTTATCATTTAGTTTGTAATCAGGCATGAGCTTTATCTCAATACCTCTGGCCAATGCTTCATGCTTGCCCTTATTCAATTTCAGCCAGTCGGTAAAATACTGCAATGTCTGCAAAACCAACCTGCGTAAAACCGACTCATAGTTATTCATGTTGGGTGCACCACCAGAACGCTTGTAGTCCAGGTACACCTGAGAGTCAACCAACTTTATTGTATCATTCCTGCCGATTCTTTCATAACTAACCGACATTGTCATTTTTCCATTAATCCCGCCCTGGGCATTTCTGGTTTCGTGCACATTCAGTTGAGTAAGATTATAAAGAACAGGGGTTGTTGCGGTATTTTTTGGCAAATTTCCGGATATAAATCTTTGCAATCCATTTTTTACTCCGCCGGCTATGGTAATACCTGCTTTGGTGTCAGCAGGCGTAATAATAGTACCCAAACCATTTTTTTGCACCCTGCCGTCTTTTACATCGGCAATGTAATAATCTATTGGTTTTACATCAATCTGAGTGTCTTTCAGTGTAATCACATACTGTGCAATTGCAGTCTGAGCCACACAGCAACAATAAAATATCATTAATGTATCAATGATTCTTCGCATTTGTTACACCTTATTTTACCAAATATGCAAAAATTAGAGCGTTTATTTATAATTAAAAAGCCTTTAAAAAAAAATCTGCATAGCGGCACAGAGCCCCTATGCAGATTTCTATCTACCAACGATTACTTTTTGGTTTTATTGAAATTCAGGTCGCAAACTATCCCAAGATAAACAATGCGGCTGATAGGTGCCGAGCCATAAACACTGATAGCATTGGCATTGGTAAGATTTGTACCTCCCAGCTTAACAGTGCTGCTGAGGTCTTTTATAAAATAATTTAACTGCGCATCAAGTGTTCCAAAGGCTTTAATCTCTCCCTCATCAAAAGGCATAAAGTACATATAAGTGCTGCTGTGCCGATAATTAACTGAATATGAAAAGTTTTTAGTGATAAGGCCATTTGCGCCGATATTAAATTTATGCTCAGGCGTATTAAAACCGGCAATCAGGTTTTTGATGTCTGATATTTTTGCCCAGGTATAATTACCATAAACACTCAGTTTGTTGTTTACGCGGTAATCAAGGCTAATAAACGCGCCTTGTGTGGTAACCTGTTTATCAAAATTAGCCCAGGTCTGAATAAACCTGCCTCTGGTACGGTCTGGTGCTGTTTTGGCCCAGTCGCCGGTTTTTTGCTGATAGTTGCCCTCTGGCATTTTGCCGTCTTCACGCCCCTGAAAACGCACAATACCTATAAAGCCGTTGTATAAACTACGGTAATAACTCAGGTCAAGTTGTAAGTCTTTGGTAAGTAAGGCTTTATAACCCAACTCCCAGCTATTCATTTTTTCAGGCGCCAGCTTCTTTACTTCAAAAGGCTGTGTACCTGTTGAGTTTAACCCCTTGAAACCGTTTTCAACATTACCAATCAGCAAAATACTGCCGTAATCAAGGTAAATATACTGGTCAAGCTGTGCGGGGGCTCTGTAAGCCGTAGCAAAGTTAGCTCTGAAATTATGCCTGCCAACTGAATAAACAGCCGAGATGCGCGGAGAAAACCTGGCATCAAAATTCTGAAAGAAGTCTACCCTGCCTGCGGCTGCCAGCGTAAGTTTTTCATTAAGCAGTTTTTGCTGTACCTGTCCGTATATGCCTGATTCCCAATTGACAATGCTATTCCGTTTTTCTTTTGAAAGAGGCGAGAAATTACCATCTGATAGTAAAGTACCGTTTGATTTCAGCAAATAAGTTCTGTAAGCTCCTCCAACTACAATGTTGGTTGTGGCCAGCTTAAATTCTCTCTGTGCTGAAAAATCAGTATAACGGGCTGTGTTAGAGAAGGCAGCACCTTTAATGGTTGAGCCATTGATTGTCAGGTCGCCAACGCCGTCCGCAACTTTTTGGGTAATCTGATTAAAAAGTGGAGACCCGGCACCTAACTGCAGCGATTGGGTCAGATTAAACGCAAGCCTGGCGGCATCCTGAATAGATTGCCCGCCCTGTATGGATGGTATTGAAAACGCACCGGGTACGCCACCATTTATCATATCGGGTGCATACACACCTGAAAGGCTCCCTCCACCAAAACCACTGCCACGTGCAGCAGCAAATATCTGGTTCCAGGCATTAAAATAATTACCTGACACGGTTGGATACACCCCATTTTTAGGGTCTGTGAGTCTTACGTTCTGCAAAGCATTGGCTACACCCCCTACTTCATAGGCTTTACCGCCATAATCAAACATAGTGTAAGCACGTATAAACCATTTGCTGTTTTTTATTTCAAACTTGTGTAAATCATATTGCATTTCACGCCACGCAAACCGGCTGGTACTCTGAAAAATCCCATTACCCAACGACCAGCGATACTCATAAGACGCCTGTGTATTTTCATTGATTTTGTAATGCAAAGACGGATTAAGACGGATGCTCCCGGCCTGAAAGCCTTTCATGTTCAGGAATTTGCTCCCGTCATTTGCCCCTATAACATCAGCCTCTTTAAAGCCCGGCATGTAAATGCGGTAAGGCTGGTTATTGTTGTATTGAGTATACCGGGGGTCTGTAACAGTTAGCCCTGCATCGCCAAAATAGTTGAGCTTGTTCCAGCCAAAAGGTGAGCCATAGGCATTATTGGCTGCATCAGACCCGGCCAACCCACCGGCTGTGGTAGCCTTGATGGCAGCGTCTGAATTACCCATAAACTCTTGCCCTTGTGTAAAATTGGCGTTGAGCTTAAAGGCAAAACGCCCGGCAAATACCTGTGCATATCTTAGTTGTCCGTCCATTAAGGATCGCGAGCCGCCACGGATAGATGCAGCCAATCCCTGATGCCTGAAAGGGTCTTTTGAGTGCATCAGTATTACTCCGTTAAATGCACCTGAACCATAAAGTGCCGAATTGGCACCGTATATTACTTCAATGTTATCAATATCCAGGTCTGGCGTACCCATCCAGTTTCCACCATATAGCGACGACGTAGGCGACATAAAATCGACATAATCTGCCAGTTGTAAAATCCTTTCGGCTTTAGAACTGTTAAAACCACGGGTACTTAAACTTGTTACAAACCAGCTCGATTGGCTTACATCAATACCCTTGTATCTTGACAAAGACGAAATTAACTCAATACCCGGCGACTGCTGCAGTTGCAAAGCCGAAACTTTGGTAACAGAAACGGGGGCTTTAAAAATACTTTCCTCAATTCTGGATGCCGACACCACTACTTCATTTAAAGCCCGGGCACTATCGGCCGGCACATTCTGCCCCCATGCCATGTTAGTTGCCAGACAAGCCAGTAAGTAAAGTTTTCTTCTCATGTTCTTTGGTTTTATTTGGTTTTGTTTTTTTATCCTTCAATCCACCGCTTGAATTGTGCGGCATTTTCCTGACTGATACTCACCTCAGCTTTTGACAAGTGCATTAATTCTATGGCAATCTTGCCCTTAAATGAGGGCTTGAAGCTCTTTATAGCATCAATGCTGACAATGAACTTGCGGTTAGCCCTGAAAAACTGCCTGCCTGATAATTCTAATTCAAGTTCGCTCAGGTTTTTTTCTACAATGTATCTATCTCCGGTTTTATCAATCAAAAAAACTACTCGCGCTTCGGTATAAATAAAGGCAATATCAATCGCAGGCATTACATAATAATTTGTTCCTTTTTTAACAATCAGCCTTTCTTTAGCTGGGTTACCGTTGTTGTTACTTAGAGCTTCATTATTTCTGGCCTGCATTACAAAATGCTTACTGAGGGCCTCGTATTTATCCAGAATCCTGACTAACTCTGCCTTTTCAATGGGTTTTCGTAGATAATCAATGGCTTGATATGGCATGGCCTGAGACAAATACTTGTCATAAGCCGACATAAACACAACCGGGAAGCCCGGGTTTATTTCTTGAAAAACCTCAAAACTTAGTCCGTCTGCCAGTTCAACCTCAAAAAAACCAATACTCACACCATCGTTAACGGCCAGCCAGGCCAGTGTTTCCTGAACACTACGGCAATGGCCAAGGGTAGACATAGGGTAATATTCTGCAAGCGTATCTGCTATCAGTTTAAAATTATCCTCTGTTTTTTCTACTATAAGAATTGTCATCGGCTATTTCGGGGTCAGGATTTCCACTTTCAGGCAGTGTATCCCGGCATTGGCGAAAAAAAATTTGCGTCGCAAAATTAAGGAGAACAAATTAGAATAACGCCGATGGCCGCATTTCACTGAATATTTAAGGCTGTAACAGTGGTTTATTGAAAAAAAGAAGAATATGGCGCGAGGTAAATTAATGGCTTAAATATTACCATTGCTTACCCCACAATCTTCTAAAACAAATCAAAAGCCATTAAAATTCTGTTATTCTGAGGTTTTTGGGCTACCGGCCTGCTTTACAGAAATAAAGTATTTTTTTCTTGGTTCCTATTCATCTGGCATTGAAATTAGCCACATCTAACAAGTCGTTTATGAATACCGAACTACTTTCGCGAATACAGTTTGCATTTACTGTAGCATTTCACTACATATATCCTCCTTTAAGTATTGGTTTAGGCGTTGTAATGGTAATTATGGAAGGCCTGTATTTAAGAACCGGCAAGCCATTTTATGAGCAAATGACCCGGTTCTGGATAAAAATATTTGCCCTTATTTTTGGTATAGGCGTGGCTACCGGCATAGTAATGGAATTTGAGTTTGGCACCAACTGGGCGGTTTATTCGCGTTATGTGGGTGATATTTTTGGTAGCGCACTGGCAGCAGAGGGCATCTTTGCCTTTGCGCTGGAGTCTGGCTTTCTGGGTATTCTTATCTTTGGCTGGAACAGGGTTAGTCCGAGAGTCCATTTCTTTGCAACTTTAATGGTGGCGCTAGGCTCCATGTTTTCGGCTATCTGGATAGTAGTGGCCAACTCATGGCAGCAAACCCCTGCTGGCTATAGAATAGAAGGCGAAGGTATGAAAGCCCGGGCCGTAATAACCGATTTTTGGGAAATGGTTTTTAATCCGTCAAGCATAGACAGGCTTTCGCATGTAATCATCGGGGCATTTCTGGCTGGTTCGTTTCTGGTGTTGAGTGTTAACGCTTATTACATTTTACGCGGCAGGCATTTGCAGATTGCCAAACCGGGCTTTAAAATTGCCCTGGTGGTTGCTACAGTTGCTTCCTTATTGCAATTATTCACGGGCCATCATTCGGCAAATGGAGTGGCCAAAAATCAACCTGCAAAACTGGCAGCTTTTGAAGGCCATTATGATTCTCTGTCAGTGGCCGACATGTATCTGGCGGGGTGGGTAGATAACAAAAAGCAGCAGGTATCAGGCATCAGCATTCCTGCCGGATTGAGCTATCTGATACATCAGGATACCAACAAACCGGTTAAAGGCCTTAATGCCTACAAAAAAGAAGACCGCCCTTCGGCTGTTAATTTTGTATTTCAGACCTACCATCTGATGGTAACCATTGGGATGATACTCATTGGGCTTACACTATTAGCCACTTTTCTGTGGTGGCGGGGCAAGTTGTTTCAGCATAAATGGTTATTGCATATTTTTGCCTGGTCTGTTTTATTACCGCAAATGGCCAATCAGGTGGGCTGGTATTCGGCAGAAGTAGGCCGGCAACCCTGGGTAGTGTATAATTTACTACGGACCTCAGACGCGCTTTCGCAATCGTTAAAAGCTGAGCAGGTCATGTTCTCTCTTATATTATTTACATTGGTTTATGCCCTGTTGTTTGTTTTGTTTTTGTATCTGCTCAATAAAAAAATAAAGCATGGCCCCGAAGAAAACGATGAACTGATGCCTGAATTTTCTAAACGAGATAACCCGATTTTAAAGTAATGGAAACGATATTAGGACTTAATCCGGCCACATGGTGGTTTTTAGTAGTTGGTGGGGTTTTCAGCGGATACGCCATTCTGGATGGTTTTGATTTAGGCGCCGGAGCCTTGCACTTGTTTTTTAACAAAGAAGAAAGCCGCCGTAAGGCACTCAATGCCATTGGCCCCGTTTGGGACGGAAACGAGGTCTGGCTGGTTATTGGCGGAGGAGCCCTGTTTGCGGGCTTCCCTGTTGTATATGCCACTATTTTATCTGCTTTTTATGAGCCATTTATGATATTTCTTGTAATGCTTATTTTCAGGGCAATATCCATAGAGTTCAGGTCTAAGGAAAGTATGCGGTGGTGGAGAAACCTATGAGACATCAGTTATTGTGTTTCCAGCATTGTGCTGGCTCTTTCTTTAGGTCTTATATTAGGCAATATTATACAAGGCCTGCCACTAGACCAGAACTACGTTTACAAAGGCACTCTGAGTGATTTTTTTAACCCCTACTCCATTCTGGTTGCTTTTACAACCCTTGCTTTGTTTATGATGCATGGCGCCATTTATCTGGTTATGAAAACCGAAAACAGGCTATATGCCAAGCTGACTATACTGGTAAAAAACACGACAATATTTTTTGTGCTGATGTTTGCCGTTACTTCAGTAGTTACTTTGCTTTATGTGCCACACATGGCACATCGTTATCAGGAGGTACCCTATATATTTGCGTTCCCGATACTGGCTATTTTAGCCGTAGCTAATATTACACGACAGATTTCACGTCGAAAATATATGTACGCCTTTTTGTCGTCGGCATTTGTAACAGCCATGCTGATGGTATTGGTAGCGGTTGGCTTATTTCCTAACATCATTTTATCAAGTATCAACGAGGCCTATAGCATCACGGTTCATAATGGTTCTTCAACTGATAAATCTCTGAAAATAATGCTTTTATTTGCCTTGATAGGCGTACCACTGGTAGCCACATATACAGGCTTTGTATTCTGGACATTCAGAGGAAAAGTGAAGCTGGATGAGACAAGTTATTGATAAGGGACGTTACCGGAAATTGAATACTTCGCGTGGTGCGAAGTATTGACATTGTAAGTACATACCGCCGGTAACGTCAAAACCTTATTAGTGGCTTTTATTTTGCTCATTATTCATTTCAATAAGTTGTACCATGTTTTTATTGAATGAAGCTAGTTCAATACCTAATGGAGCAAAAAAGGCTAAATCAGCATTTTCTATCTCAATAATCGCTTTCTGCAAAACCACTTCACCATCTGATGTCAATCGAATTGTTTTTGCCCTTGTGTCGGTTTCATGCGCCTGCCGTGTTATAAACTGCTTGTCTTCTAATGTACGCAGGACTTTCGACACCATCATTCTGTCGGCATTACTTTGGTTGGCAATGTCTATTTGTGTTACCGACTTACTTTTTTTTGAAAGCCACCCTAATGTGGCCAACAACACAAATTGTGTCTGCGTCAGGTCTAAAGGGTCTAATACCTTTTTTAGCTTCCGTTGCCAAAGCATAGTTACCTGGCCTAGCAAATAACCTGGGCTATCATTGGGACTTTTAAAGTGAAATTCAATTTCTTTAGACATGATGATGTTGAA
This sequence comes from Emticicia sp. 21SJ11W-3, assembly GCF_024138715.1. Classification (GTDB taxonomy): domain Bacteria; phylum Bacteroidota; class Bacteroidia; order Cytophagales; family Spirosomataceae; genus Emticicia; species Emticicia fluvialis. The sequence goes on along the minus strand of NZ_CP092074.1, from coordinate 1,213,113 downwards.
GCATTTGTGATGAAATCAAATTAAAATCATGCTGGTTAATTTCAAAGAATCCAAATCTGAACGGATACCCCCAGCTTTTTTTGTTCTGAATAAAATCTAAATCATTTATTAAAGGAAGAATAGAGGTGTCTTGGCACTCAGAAAACTCAATGTTGCGTCTGGCAGCACAAAAGTCTTCAGAAACCTGAAACTGATAGGTTTCATCATCTATTACAATTCCTAATGCTGTAAACTGCTGGCATTTATCGGGTTTTCCAAAAGTTTGTTTGCCTGAATAATAAATTACAAAATCTCCTTTCTTCATTCTCTTTAATGGTGCAGCCTTTCCGTGGCAGGCTTGTGCAATTCCATCGGCAATGCCTCGTTTTACGTGGTCTTTTGATGCCACAATTACCCAGTATTTTACCTCTCTATTTGCCATCGTTAATAATTTTAGTTTCTTCTAAAAACGTAATAAAGTAGCCGTCCGGGTCTGTAACTATTAGAGTTTTACCGAAAGGAGTGTTATTTATAGTGTCTACGATTGCTATTCCTTTATGGGCCAGTCGGCTTTGAAATGCTTCGATTTTCTCATCAATAGCAAACCAAAGAGACACACCAACGCCCTGTTCTTTTCCGTCTAAATTTCCAATGGGTTTTCTGATCGCAAAACTTGCATCGCCTTTGTTGTATCTGAAAACATAAGCTCCCGGATTAGTCATTTCCGATAACTCAAACCCTAAATAGTCGGTGTAAAAGACTTTTGAGGCTTCTAAATCTCTAACCTGAAGAGATGCAAAATTTAATTTTCTCATTGCGCTTATTTTTGTTGTCGCAAATATAATATACGCGACAACAATAAGCTTGTTTTTTTTTATTTTTCTGCTGCAAACAGAAAAATATTATCTGAATACAACAGCTAAATAAAACACGAAAGCCTTCAAAACCGCAGATTTTGAAGGCTTTCGTGTTTTTGACAGTATTGTCCAGATTTGTAGTTTTCGCAGCAGAGATGGTAATTCTTTCTTAGAAAAGAGCCAAAATTGGCTTTTAAAGAAAATAGACAAAGCAATTTATAAACAAGCCCGCAGCTAATTAACCTTATCGTCCTTGCAGAGCTTCTCCATAATATTTTTCAGAAATTTCGGTTTGTTCTTTTTTACCTCTTTCAAAAAAGGTGAAGATTCAGTAGAGTTAGACAAATATTTATCACCCCAAAGGGCTATTTCAATTAAAGCAGGTATCAAATCAACACCTTTTGGGCTAAGTTTATAAAGGCCTTTTACCTTATTGTCCGGATATGGCAATTTTACGATTATCCCATTCTCCTCCAATATCTGTAATCTATTCGCTAATATATTGGTTGCTATTTTTTCTTCAGACTTTGTAAAATCACCATAAGTACGGGTTTCATAAAGCATTAATTCTCTTACAATTAAGAGCGACCATCTGTCTCCGAAAATATCTAATGATAAACTGATTGGGCAATCGGAGCGCCTTTCATTTGATTTCATATATTCTATCTTTTCACTTGCATATTGAAAGTAATTACATAACTTTGCACTTGCAAATTAAAAGTAATATTTTCGCTTTACACTTGCAAATAGAAAGCAAACTTAATCATTTAAATTAAAAAAAAGATATTACGTTATGGCAAAAATACTTGTAACAGGGGCAACAGGAGTAATTGGAAAACGTACGGTTGAACACCTGCTAAAAAAAGGAGTTCCTGCAAGCCAGATTATCGGGCTCTCACGAAAAAAAGAAGGGCTGGAAGACTTAGCTGCCGAAGGCATTGAGGTTCGTTCTGGCGATTATTTTGATTATGATTCGTTACTGCGTGCATTTGAAGGTGTTGATAAAGTAATGCTTACAAGTGCGGTGGCTTTCACAGACCGGTCTACCCAACATTATAATGCCATTACTGCTGCCCGCCAGGCTGGTGTTAAGCACGTAGTGTATATGTCAATCATGCGTAAAGAAGGTTCAGGACGTGTTATGCAGGGAATTACAGAATCAGACCTTTTTACAGAGCAGCTACTTAAATCTTCAGGGCTTGATTATACTATTGTATACCACCCGCCTTTTCTGGACCTTTTATCGTTCTACTATGGTTCCAATGCTTATGAAAATGGAATACAAGTACCTGCAGACCATGGGAAAATGGCACCAGCCACAAGAGATGAATTGGCAGAGGCGCATGCAGAAATATTGTCTGCACCGGGACACGAAAACAAAACCTATTCATTAGGTGGCAGTGATTCTGTTTCGTTTTCTGACATTGCCAAAATACTTGCAGAAATAAAAGCGCAACCTGTTCCTTTCACCACCATTACAGTAGAAGAATATATTGAGGCGATTGTTTCCAAGGGAGTCCCTCGTAATGTTGCTGAATTTTTAACGGGTTGGGTAGAGGCAATTGAAGGAGGCGAATTTGAATATCAATCAGGTGATTTAGAACGCTTATTAGGTAGAAAGACAAAGACTTTCAGACAATACATAGAATCAACATTAGCTTAGATTTGTGTAGGTCTAAAACAAACAAAGTGGCTGAGAATTTATCTCCTAGCCACTTTGTTTTAATGCAATACTGATTTGAAGAGTGACCTCGCCGGGAATCGAACCCGGATCTAAAGTTTAGGAAACTTCTATTCTATCCGTTGAACTACGTGGTCTTTATATTTTTATAGCTCTAAAGTTTAGGAAACTTCTATCGGTGCGACGTTCGCTCTATCCGTTGAACTACGTGGTCTTATAATTTACGAAGATGGTTCGGTATTGAGCCATCTTCGTACTTTCTTGAATACAAATTTCAGCATTTTTTTGTTTCAAAACACAAAAATTATTCAAAAACATCTATTCAATTGCAATTTCATCAACAAATAACCATGCCGGATTACCGTGCCCCGGGTGATTTTCGGGTAGTTTTCCATAGTTTCTGGCAAACACCCTTACGTATCTGGCTTTCTTGCCATTGGCTGCTACACCAATTTGTTGAACCGCCCGGCTTTGTTCGTCAGTATTTCCCATAGTTATTTTCTGTAAGCTGATAAATGTTTTACCGTCGTTGGAAACCGACACTTCCGCTTCTTTTGGCAGCATAATCCATGAGGCGCTGGCTCTCAGAAAAGCAAATGAAATTTTATTCAGAGTTGTTGGCTGGCCCAGATCAATGGTTAAATCCAGATCTTTTCCTTCAAAACCTACCCAGGTGGCACTGTTGGCCGCTTCGCCTTTTACACCGTTTGTCAGGCCGTAGGTTTCACCACCTGTATAGTTTTTAGGTTGGTTCACCAAAGTATATTTGCGCCCTGTAGCTTTATTAATGTAAAAATATTTGGTAAGCACCTTGCCGAGTCGTTCGCCTTTTTGAGAAAACGCCGCAGCACTGATGCTGCCATCCTGGGTAATCACCACTCCGGATGGTTGATATTGAGGCGATTGGGCAGTAGGTTCAGAGTTATCTAAAGTATATCTGATTATTGCTTCTTTATCGGCCGTTTTCAGTTTTACAACCACCTGTTTTTTTTCATTCATTGCCGATGAGGCCGAAATATCATAATAACTTCTGGCATAATTAACACCAAGGTATTTCAATCGCTCAAAATGTGTTTTCAAACGGGCCGTGAAATCCTCATAATCTTTCTGCCGGGCCGATGTCCACCCTATTTCGGCAATGGCACAAGCCCTGGGGTAAACCATGTACTCAACATATTCAGGTGTTTGCATATATTCTGTCCATACGTTAGCCTGCACACCCAGAATATGCTTTGCCTGTTCTGGTGTTAGCGACTTCGGTGTAGGCTCATAAGAATAAACCTTGTCTAAAGGCAAATATCCGCCAATGGCCAACGGCTCAGTTGTAGGGTCTGACTGGTAATAATCAAGATAACAAAAGCCGGTAGGCGTCATAATGGCGTCATGGTTTTGCTGGGCAGCAGCCGTTCCTCCTTCTACTCCGCGCCAAGACATAATGGTAGCATTGGGCGATATCCCTCCTTCCAGAATCTCATCCCAACCTATTATTTTCTTGCCTTTTGCTGTCAGGAATTTATCAAAATGCTTAATAAAATAGCTTTGCAATTCATGCTCGTCTTTCAGACCCTCTTTCTTCATCAGGTCCTGACAAAACTGACTTTGTTTCCAGGCAGTTTTCGGGCATTCGTCACCACCTATATGTACATATTCGCCCGGGAACAACGCTATTACTTCTGTCAGAACATCTTCCAGAAAACTAAAGGTTTTTTCGCTCGGACAGAAAACATCATCATGCACGCCCCATATTCCGGTTACTTCATAAGGTGTACCTTTCAATGATTTTGCTGTGCAGCCCAGTTCAGGATATGAAGCCAATGCTGCCAATGCATGGCCAGGCATTTCAATTTCAGGAATAATGGTAATGAATTTCTTTTTTGCATAGGCCACCACATCTTTAATCTCTTCCTGGGTATAAAAACCGCCATGAGGTGTACCGTCAAACTTCCAGTCGGTATAGTGGCCTTTCATACTCTCCTTACGCTTCGAGCCAATTTCGGTTAATTTCGGATATTTCTTAATCTCAATTCTCCAGCCCTGGTCGTCGGTTAAATGCCAGTGAAAACGGTTCATTTTATGCAAAGCCAGTAAATCTATATAACGCTTCACAAAAGATGCCGGAAAGAAATGGCGGCTTACATCCAGCATACTTCCGCGGTGTTTATACCGCGGACGGTCGAAAACGGTGCAGCCTGGTACTGTCCACTTCACATCTTTAGTAAGGGTGCTGCTGAAAATTTGAGGGGGCAACAATTGCAAAAGGCTTTGCAAGGCATAAAACTCCCCCTGACTGGATGCCCCCGCCAGTATAATTCCTTTGGCATCAGTTTTCAGAATATAATCTTCGTTGCCCAGCATTTTGTTATATATCTGCTCTTTGAAAGGCGCAAACACAATCGCCTTATGGGCAGGAATCAGGTTATCCGGCACATCTGCTTCTTCAATTTTCAGAGTTACCCCTCCTGCTTCTGTGAAGCGCTCTGCCAGCATTTCTGCCAAAAGGCGTTGCTCTGAGCCTCCCTTCGGAATAATGATTTTGGTTTGGGCATCAATCACAAATGTTCCGTTCACGGGAGTTAATTCCAGAGGCTTTGGTATTATGGCATATTTGTTTTGCGCAATAGCTGAAAACGAAAGCATGAGCAGCCATAAGTAGCCTGATATTTTTTTCATACAAACTGATTGTTTTATTTATTTCCGGACAAAAATAGTTCTTATTGATGAAAATCTGCCTTAAAATGGCATTTTTTGAGATGAATGACAATCTTGGTTTTGAGCGTACGTATCGCAAAAAGCAATTAACCTGCTGCTGATGAAACGGATACATACCACATGCAACGAACAACAGAAAAAAAATGATACAGATTTATAGCCACGATATAGCTATATTTGCACCAAATTTAATGAATTTGATTCCGTGCAGAACCAGAACAATTATTTAGACAAACTTAACCCACCCCAACGAGAAGCCGTAACTTACCGCGAAGGCCCCCTGATGATTATTGCAGGTGCAGGCTCTGGTAAAACACGTGTGCTTACCTACCGCATTGCCTGGTTGATTGAGCAGGGGGTTGACCCTTTCAATATCCTGTCTTTAACGTTTACCAATAAGGCGGCCGGTGAAATGCGACACCGGATTGAGCAGATTATAGGCAATGATGCTAAAAATCTGTGGATGGGTACATTTCACTCAATTTTTGCAAAAATACTACGCTTCGAAGGTAAAAGACTGGGATATACTTCAGATTTCACCATTTATGATACTGACGATTCTAAATCTCTGATAAGAACGATTATTAAAGAAATGGGCCTGGACGATAAAACGTATCGCCCGAACTACGTACTGAATCGTATTTCTAACGCTAAAAATGCGCTGGTATCATGGGAGGCTTATGCCACCAACCCGATTTACATGGAAGACGACAAAGCTGCCAAAATGCCTGAAATTGGCCGTTTGTACAAAACGTATCAACTGCGTTGCTTTCAGGCCAATGCCATGGACTTTGACGATTTACTGTTTAATACCAACGTTCTGTTCCGTGACCACCTGGATATTCTGAACAAATACCAGCACAAGTTTAAGCATGTGTTGGTTGATGAGTTTCAGGATACCAACGTATCGCAGTACCTGATTACCAAAAAACTTTCGGCCGTTCATCAGAATATTTGCGTAGTGGGCGATGACGCCCAGAGTATCTATGCCTTTCGTGGAGCCAATATTCAGAATATTCTGAATTTTAAAACCGACTACCCGGAATTGCACGTTGTAAAACTGGAGCAGAACTACCGCTCTACCAAAACGATTGTAAGTGCGGCTAATTCGGTTATTGCACGTAATAAAGAGCAGCTGGAGAAAAATGTCTTTACAGATAACGAAGAAGGCCCGAAGATTGAGGTAATCAAGGCGGCGTCAGACAACGAAGAAGCAAGGCTGATTGCCACCAGTATTTTTGAAGCCAAAAATAATGATGGCTTAAAAAATACCGAGTTTTCGATATTGTATCGTACCAATGCGCAATCAAGGGCATTTGAAGAGGCACTGCGGAAAATCAACATCAAGTACCGCATTGTGGGTGGGCTTTCTTTTTATCAGCGCAAAGAGATAAAAGATTTACTGTCATATTTAAGATTTACCATAAATCAGAATGACGAAGAAGCCTTTAAGCGTATCATTAATTTACCCAAAAGAGGAATTGGTGACACCACCGTAGCCAAAATAGTAGTAACTGCAGCCGAGAATAACCGCTCGGTTTGGGAGGTGGTAAGCAGTATTAATCAATACGTGGCAGGGCGCGCCGCACAGGCTATTGACGATTTTGCCACTCTGATTAAGAGTTTCAAGCTTATGATAGAAGAAGGCAAAGATGCCCACACGGTGGCGTCTTATATTGCCAAAGCATCAGGCATTTTGCGTGAGTTATATGAAGATAAAACAGTAGAGGGCTTATCTCGCTACGAAAACGTACAGGAGTTATTAAACTCTGTGAAACAGTTTGTTGATAACCCTGAAAACGAAGAAAAGACCTTAAGCGCCTTTTTGCAGACGGTTACGTTAATGACATCGGCAGATCAGGAAGACGAAGACGGCGATACAGACCGGGTAACCCTAATGACTATTCACGGAGCCAAAGGTCTGGAGTTTAAATATGTTTACATTGTGGGTTTGGAAGAGAACCTCTTTCCGTCGCAGATGATGCTGCAGAACCGCAGTGATTTGGAGGAAGAACGCCGCTTGTTTTACGTGGCTATTACCCGTGCAGAAAAGAAACTGACACTGAGCTACGCCGAAACCCGGTATAATTACGGCCGATTGAATTATTGTGAACCCAGCCGTTTTCTGGAAGAAATAGACAAACGTTTTTTGCAGATGTCTAAAAGCCGCACAGTTACTTATGAGTCAACGCAAGCCAAAGCTGACAGGCCCACCTCTACGTTATCGTTTGCTAAAAAAGAAAGTGTTATATCTAATCTGAAACCTGTTCAGAAGGCGGTTCCACCACCACAACATACACCGTCCGGCGATTTCGCGCCAAGTGATACCAGCAACCTGAAAGAAGGTGATAAAGTAGAACACCCAAAATTCGGGTTTGGAACAGTGAAGAAAATGGATGTAAACGGGTCAGACAGAAAAGCGACAATTGTATTTGAGGGGCAGGGAGAAAAAACTTTACTACTGAGTTTCGCCAAGTTGAGAATCCTGTAATATCTGGTTTTTATGATGATACTGTAACGAATATGCCCGACCTTTTGGCCGGGCATATTCGTTTATAAAAATCTAGCTCTTAATTCAGGTGTGGGTAACCTACAACTATCACTTCTGCCCATTAGCTTATATCTGTTCCTGGCTACGAGGTCATAAATAGCATCTCTTATAAAGCCTGGCACAATTTTAAAGACATAGAACAACTTCCAGAGCCCGTCCATGTGCCGGGCTATTTCCAGTGCTGCATCAGATTTCTGATAGATTTTCCCTTCTTTTTCCAGTACAACACTGTTAGGTTCAATTTGACTATCAATCTGATGATGTTTCAGAATCCCCTGACCTATCTCCGACTGCAATGCGGTAAATCTAAAAACACCGCTTGCGTCTCTATCAATTATAAAATTGATGGTGGCATTACAAAAATTACATACACCATCAAATAGAATAATCATGGTTTTGTCATAGAAACCGCAGGCTTACTTTCTTCTGCCTGCAACTCGTTATTATTGTATTTAGACGGGCACTTCAGCAATATCTGGTCTGCACGGAATACCTTGTTTTGTAAATCCATACTACCCACTACTACCACTTTCTCCGACTTATCCAGGTCTTGTGGTTTTGGCTGGTTATAAATTACTTTTTCTTCCCGGTTCAACGAATCAATCATCGTAAACTGAAAACTGTTCGGGTCAGCTACCGGGTCATATATCATGCCTACAATTTTACCCTGGCTGTCTTTTTTTAAAGTACCCACAACGTGTATCGACTTATTGTTGCCTTCTTTGGCCAATGATTCGGCTTCAGTAAAACCTACATAAGTACTGGCGTCGCCTACTGTAGAAATAATGATTCCAACGGCTATCGCAATTACTCCGAGTGCAATAATATGTGATTTTTTCATAAACCTTTTTCTATTTTACTAATCTTTCTATCTAACAAAACCAGATATGTAATAATTCCTGCAAGCACTAAGCCAATTACAGCAACAACCACCCAAATTTTGCCGTCGGCGCGCATTTTATCGGCCATTTCTACCTCCTGCTGCGCAAAAAGGTTGGTCGAAAACAGCAGAGTCATCATTACCAGAGCTAATATTCTTTTCATATTTTTAAATTTGTTCTTCAAGTTTCACTCTATATATCAAATTACCATCCATCTTTTTTAGTTTATTTCTAAGTTTTATGATGGCAGTATTATTTAAATCCGGAACATTATTTTTTGTTAATACAATTCGCCCAAATACTCTTTTAAAGTCATTTAATTTGCCTTTTAATGTTTCAATACTCGCATCTATTTGGCTTATTGCTTTCATTAAATCAGAACCTTTTAATTCAACGAAATAAGCATCCTTATTTTTAAATTGAGAATCATTCGAAACGAGTAAAAGATAATCACAGCGCTCTCCAATCTTAATAAGGCAACCATCAACTTTTAACTCTGAAACTCTTTTTTTGTTAGGATTAAAAACTTTATATTGAGATTTACCTATATCAGTTAATACAATTGTTCCTCTTTTATCATTGTTATGATTTTCACAATTAGAATCAAATTGATGAAAACTTTTTCTACTCATTTTTTAGTCTTCTAAATCATATATTAAATCGAACTCTTGATTAATTATGCTTGATGCACTGTCTAAATATTGATTCTCTATCATTTCTAGTTCATCATCCATAATTCTTTTGATTTTCCCTTCATTCCCTTCTCCTCCTACAAAATAAGCATCAACACGATTGAAATCTAACCATAAGTTTTTATCTACTATTTCAGAAACTTCTTTTTCATGAGTTTTACCAATTTTATTCGCATAAAGTAAATTATTAACTGCTGCCAAAATATAGGGGCTATGAGTTGTTATTAAGGCTTGATTATTTAACAAATTCACCAGTACTGCAATTAATTCTGTAATACTTTTTTGAGATTCTGGGTATAAGTGAGCCTCTGGTTCCTCAATAACAGTAAAGGAAGAACGTAAAGAGATTTGGTAAATCCTGTAAATTAGATATTGAACGACCCAAACTGCTTCTTGCTGACCTGATGAGACCTTATCCAAAGGAATAAAATCATTATTTCCAATTTCAATCCCAGTTTTCTGATTTATCTTATCATATAAATAACGTCCTTTCAATATCCTCGATTGAAGTCTATTTAAAATCCGATAAATTGAAAGATATTTCTCCTTTAGTTCTTCTGATTGATTGATTAAATTTGATTCACTCAGAGTAATATCATTTCTTATAAATCTAATTGCATAGGCAAATTCTTTTATAAAATAGTCCAAATTCTCTGTTTTTAAGTTAAAAATTTGGCTTGAAATAACGGAAATAAATCCCCTCCCCGCCGGAATATAAAGGTTATCACTAAAGGTTCTATCTAAGGTTTTAATGATAAAGCTATCTATCCTAGCTTGGGCTTTAGTTGCAGCGGAATTAAAGTCTTCTCTGTCTATATCATATAATTCTTTAGCTTCAGAAAGAGTACGCTCAAAATCATTTGCAAATTCTATTGGTAAAGAAATATTCAATTCACCATTATTATCTATTTTTATTTTAAGAGCAAAGTTTGCATTAAAGTAAAAATAAATATTTGATCCTTTATAAATTTTTGTATCTGGGAAAATATCAAAAAAATAAAATTCCAAACAACCTAAAGCATAATTTTGCTCATACTTTTCCGAAAACTCTCTTATTCCAAGATTAGCAATTCTTTCAAATAAAAACTTTCTGATTTCATTGTGTAAATTCTTATAGAAGTATATCAACTTCGCAATAGTACTCTTACCACTTGCTTGCGGCCCAATAAAAATCATAAAGTCATTGATTTGTAAATCAACGTCTTTTATTGGGCCGAAGTTTTTGATAATTATCCTTTCCATAAGAAACTATTCTACTATTGTTCAGTCTTCAACCGCTTAATAACTCTCAGTCTGATTCTCAGGCTTGTCATCCATACGCCCAGGAGTGTCCAGCCGATAATAGCTGGGTAAAACACCATTCTCACGCTGTTATCCATGTCATACTTACCAAAGGCGGGGTTCCCCCCGTTGCCAGGGTGCAATGAGTCTGTCATTCGCGGTAATATCCATACCAAAGGCATAAAGGCCGCAAAGGCAAATATATTGTAAACTGCCGACAACCGGCCTCTTTTTTGGTCATCATCAAAAGAGCTTCTTAATACAAAATAGGCAGAGTAAATAAGCAGACCCACCTCAACGGCAATAATTTTCGGGTCTTTGGGTATCGGGTCTCCCCAGGTATAGTTACCCCATAAAGCCCCTGTCAGAAAGCCCAAAATGCCATACAATATGGCAGTATTGGCAAACTCAGACGAATATTCGTCATCCTGTACGTTTCCGTTTCTTAGATATTTAACAGCAAACCATACTGAGGCTGCCATGAGGGTCATCATACCAAACCACAGAGGCACATGAAAATAAACATTCCTCAAAGTCTCGTTCACAATAGGCTGGCGTGGTATTTTGCCCACAATCCCCTGTATAACTGTGTAGAACAAAAGCACTACACATAAAATTTTCCACCACGATTTTCTCATAAATCTATCAAAACATTATCAAATTCAAACTTGTCAGCTTCTCCACAAATACGGAAAAAGCAAGTAACTAATGCTCAACACTATGGCATCAATAGCCAGTAAGATGGCAATTTCATCATAGCTTGTCTCCCAGCCCAGACCATCCATCGCACTTTTCGACAACTTGATAACCATCATCAGCATGGGCAAAATAATCGGGAAACTCAGAATAGCCATCAGCGTTGAGGTATTCTCGGCCTTTGAGGCAATACCAGCCACCATAGTAAGTGTAGTAGCAAAACCGATGGCCCCCAGTACAAGACAAACCAGATACATCGGCAGGTTCATAACCGGATTACCCATCATAACAAGGTATATCAGAAAACCCAGTAACGACAGCACCAGCATCAACATGGTGTTGTAAATAATCTTAGACAGAATGATGCTCTGTGGGCTGGCCAACGTATAATAATAGAGTTGGCGCCCGGCGCCCTCTTGCGTGAAACTCTTGGTGATTGAGTTAACCGCCGAAAACAGCAGAATTATCCATAACAGGGTGTTCCAGGTAATGGGTTCTATCTCGTCTACTTTTAGCTTAAAGCTCATATAACAAACAAAAATTGTACTGATAATATACAAAAGCATACCGTTAAGGGCATATTTCTGGCGCCATTCTAAACGTATTTCTTTTTCTATCAGTGCTTTTATTTCTTGCATGTACCCGTACTAATAATTACAGATGAGGTGTTATCGTTATGCAAATGTACTATGCAAACGCTTAGCATTTTATGATTTTTGTTACTTTTTTCAATAATACGCCAATTAAAAAAGTATTAATTGCAAGTATTAATACCGCTCTGTGGGTGCTTAGGCCTTACCCTGTGCAGAGTATGCTAAAAATCATTTTTTTTTGCGAACAAAAACTGTTAAACTTGCGTTCTATTTAAAATAATTCTAAATAAGTAATGGTGAAGTTTTCAGAAAAAACCGTTGCAGACCTAAACATTGGAGAGAAAGGAATCATTAATGGCTTCAGAGACCCCTCTATGTCATTAAAATTACTGGAGATGGGTTGTCTGCCCGGTACTGAGGTTACCCTTGATTTTATTGCTCCGTTGGGCTGCCCTGTTGGCATCAGAGTTGCTGGTTACCATCTGTCTCTCCGTAAAAAAGAAGCGGCAACCATTGTGTTAAAACCCAGTCAGGCATAAGTACGCTGGCCTGATGTACTAAATTACTAGATGTAAGGTGAAAGATAAAAAAGTTGTTGCACTCCTGGGGAATCCTAACGCGGGTAAATCTTCTCTTTTTAATCAGCTGACCGGACTTCGCCAGAAAATCGGAAATTTCCCGGGTGTTACGGTTGATAAAAAAGTGGGTTTTTGCCGGTTAGATTCCAAAACCGATATTGAAATTCTTGATTTGCCGGGTACTTACAGCATTTACCCCAACTCGCTCGACGAACAGGTAGTTTTAGAAGTACTGGCTAACCCCGACCACCCCGAATACCCGGATGTGGCCGTTGTGGTTGCCGACGCGTCTAACCTGAAACGCAATATGCTGCTTTTTGAGCAGGTGAGCGACCTGGGAATACCAACCATACTGGCACTGAATATGCTGGATGTGGCCGATGAAATGGGCATATCAATCAATTCGGGAAAACTATCTAAAATCCTGGGTGTACCGGTGGTAGAACTAAACGCCCGCCAGGGTATAGGTATTGAAGGGCTGAAATATACCATCTTAAACCAGCTGGAAGTAAAACGGATACATGCTAATTTGCCTGTCTTTGATGAAAAGTCTGAAAACATAGCTTCAGAGGTGCGCAAAAAGTACAATGTATCTAACAAATACCTGGCTTTACAATACGCGGCGCAATCGCCTAAGATGATGTTTCTGGGAGATGAAAAGCAGAAAGACCTGCAAAATCTGGTCTTGAGATATGATTTCAATGCAGACGAGTTTCAATCTGCCGAAACCATCAATCGCTATCATGATATAAGCGGAACCCTCTCACAGGTAATAGATGAAACCGGCGAACAGAAAGAAACGGTTTCAGAAAAAATTGATAAAATTCTTTTGCATAAAATTTGGGGATACGTCATTTTCCTCAGCATTCTTTTCCTCATATTCCAGTCTGTTTTTTCGTTTGCTGAATACCCTATGGACATGATTGACCAGGGAGTAGCCGGCCTTAATGAATGGCTGAAATCTGTTCTGCCTCAAAGCACGCTGGTAAGCCTGCTCACCGATGGCCTGATTGCGGGTATAGGTGGTGTGGTTATTTTTATTCCGCAAATTGCCTTTCTGTTTGCTTTTATTTCAATTCTTGAGGAGTCTGGCTACATGGCACGTGTGGTAGTACTGATGGATAAGCTCATCCGCCGCTTTGGCATGAGTGGCAAATCAGTAGTGCCATTAATATCCAGTTTGGCCTGTGCAGTTCCGGCAATTATGTCGGCCAGAACCATCGGCAGCTGGAAAGACCGCCTCATTACCATTATGGTTACACCATTAATGAGCTGCTCGGCCAGGCTACCAATCTATACTATACTGATAGCGCTGGTTGTGCCAGATACCAAAGTGCTGGGCATATTTAACCTGCAGGGTATAGCATTGATGGGCCTTTATCTGCTGGGCTTTTTCTCGGCGCTTATTGCCGGTTGGATAATGAAGCTGATTCTGAAATCTAAAGAGAGAAGTTACTTCATTATGGAACTGCCTACCTACAAAATGCCCCGATGGAAACAGGTAGGATTCATGATTCTTGAAAAAGTAAAAACCTTTGTTTTTGAAGCCGGAAAAGTTATTGTTGCCATTTCAATTGTGCTTTGGGTGTTGGCATCTTATGGCCCCGGCGATGAAATGACTCAGGCTGAACAACAGGTAATTGCCAACAACCCCACCGTTCCGCAAGAAGACCTGGCCTCAAAAATAGCATCTGTACGCCTTGAGAACTCTTATGCCGGCCATTTCGGTAAGTTTATTGAACCTGCCATTGCCCCGTTGGGCTATGATTGGAAAATAGGCATTGCACTTATTACTTCTTTTGCCGCGCGCGAGGTATTTGTAGGTACCGTTTCTACTATTTATAGCATAGGCGCCGACCCTGACGATGAATCTACTATTAAAGAGAGGCTCCGCAATGAAATTAACACCAATACCGGGCAACCCGCGTTTTCAGTAGCCACTTCTTTTTCATTGCTTATATTTTACGTATTTGCCATGATGTGTATGAGTACCATTGCTACTGTATATCGCGAAACCAAAGGTTGGAAATGGCCGCTTATTCAGTTGGGTTACATGTCGGTGCTGGCTTATGTAGCTGCGCTGCTTGTGTATCAGGTTCTGAAGTAAACCTTTTTATCTGCTTAAACGTTTGATACATACTACCGGAATGAAAACCGGGCAATTGCCAGGCTTCACTCCGGTATTTTCCACTAATTTTGTGCTTCTATATATATAAACGACTTATGATTGGCGTAACTGCAGATAACAAACTAAAAAGACTGATTGTCGTAGGCGACAAAGTATTGGTAAAGCCCAACAATCCGGCTGATAAAACAAATACCGGTTTATACCTGCCCCCAACCGTAACAGAAAAAGAAGAGGTGCAGTCTGGCTATATTATAAAAGTAGGGCCGGGATATCCCTTACCACAACAGAGCGAAGACGAACCCTGGAAAGAAACTGAAGAAAAAGTAAAGTATATGCCGCTACAGGCACAAGAAGGAGATTTAGCCATTTACCTGCAAAGACATGCCATTGAGGTAATGTATGAAGGCGAAAGATACGTAATTCTGCCGCAGGCCTCTATATTAATGCTGGAAAGATTTGAAGACTTGGGCTGATTGCTCACTTGCAGGTTTATAACGAAAAAAGTCGGGTGCTCCCCGACTTTTTTCGTTTCCGGTTGTTTTATTTCAGCACAGCCGGGAGTATGTATTCTTGCATCATTTTATCAACCTGCGGGTGTGCATAAGGCCTGCCGTACGCTTTGGCAGTAATAACAATGGTGAGTGGTATGTTCTGAAAAACATAAATCTTGTTACCGCCATTGCCGGTACAATAAAATGCCTCGTAACTTTTGCCATTCACAACATAGGTTTTATTCCAGAACAAATAGCCGTAGTACTCATTCGTTCTACCCGGAATAGGCAGATACTTTGTAAAAGTTTTAGCAACCCATTCCCCGGGTAATATCTGTTTCCCGTTATAAACGCCCTTGTTCCGGTACAGTTCGCCATATCTGGCAAAATCTAATGCCGACAAACGCAAACCACCTGCCGTGTTGGCCACATGCTGTGGTGTAAATTGCCACTCGTAATTTTTAATGCCAAGTGGTTTAAAAAGTTTTGTGTCGGCATATTTCTGTAAGCCCCCCGGTACCGATCGATGCAGTATATCCCCCAGCACAACTACCCCGGCCGTAAAATAATCCCATTGTTTGCCATTGGCTTTGCCTTTATCCATCGGCAAATCAAGCGCAAATTTCACCCAGTTGGCAGTAGGATACATATTTTCTTCATTGCCCGGCGAATCGCTGTTGTTGTCAGAGGCATCAAACGCAGAACTCATGCTCAATAAATCACTAATTTTTACACTGTCTTTACCCGGGCTGTAATTGGCAAACTGTTTTAAATCATAAAAGCTTTTCAGGGTTTCTGATTCATTTTTAATGTATCCGTCATGAATGGCTATGCCAATCATGGTTGAGGCAAAAGACTTCCCGACCGAGCGGGGGTCGTGCAATGTGGTTCGTTCTTCTTTATTGAAATATTCTTCCAATAAAAGTTTCCCCTCTTTTATCACCACAATTCCGGTAATCTCTTTCAATTTATTGAGATGAATATTCTTATTCAGGCCTTCTATCTTTTGTTTGTCGATAGCGGCGTTAGAAATCTGCCAGCCAGAATTAGGTTGAATGGGCTGAATCTCAGTCTGCTCTTTAGTTAACACCGGCGTTTTTATAATCAGTTTCAGCTCGCCCTGAGCTATTAAATCACCAACCTTTATTTCGCCTGTGTTTAGGTACGGGCGCATTTCAAGCCTGAACTGGTGCTCTCCATCAGTAAGTGCTGTTTCGCCGCCATTCATCATAAACCGGTTAAACATATACACCGCCCACCAGTCTTCACCTGACGAAGTTGTTAATGGCACTCTGAACGTAGTAGTGGTACTCTTCCGTAGACCCGCACCATGATGCAGGTTTTCTTTATAAATGAGCCTGCCATCCACATAAAAAGAGAACTGATAGTTTCCCTTTTTATTGAGTTCTTCTTCACTGAGCCCGGGTGCCAGGTGGTGCAGATAATTGGTGATAGAATTGGCCAGAAAAGGCCTGATGTTTAAATCGCTGACGGGCTTTAACTCAAAACTGGTCAGGAAGTCACTTTCCTTATACACGTCTAGCGGAATGTTGCCATTCATAAAAGTGATACGGCCTACATGGGCCTGATGCAAGGCATTAACCATACCATCGGTTTTAACCAAATCTGAGCTTTGCCCGTTTGCTGTAATATAAAAAAGAGGCAATAATAAAATCAGTGTTAGCTTTTTCATAGTTCAATTTGTTAAAAGCACAAAGATACACTAAACCTGCGCCCTGAAATAGAACAGAATTAACATGCCTCAGCCGAAAAGCACACGGCGATGAGCCAAAGGGGTAACGTCATTTACAGCTTTGAAACAACGGGCAAAATGGCTTTGGTCTGCAAAGCCGCATTCATAAGTAATATCGGTGAGAGATTTGTTTTTTTGCGCTAGAAGCGACAGGGCCTTTTCAACTTTCAGTTTTCTGATGTATTCGCCCAGCCGGCAATGAAAGTACTTAGGGAAGTCTCTGGAAAGATGAACAGGGTGGATGCCGAGTTGAAGTGCCAGCTCAGACAGGCTCAGATTCTCAGTGACGTTGTCATGCAGTAATTCTCTGAGCCTTATTACCCAAATAGGATTACCATGCAATGCAGTTTGTTGGTCTTGATGCATTTTGCTCAGTAATTCAAGCAGAATAGTCTGCACGCTCAATTCGGTAGTGATATCAGACAATTTAGATTCCCTGAAAATCTTATAAAGCAGTATTTTCAAATCGGGGTTTAAGACATGAATACTACCGGTAAGATGATTGATGTCGAAATCAAGATGCCTGAACCAATCATGCGCCAGTTCAACATGAAAGCCCCGGGTGAAGCCCGGTGGTTTAATATTATAGTGTGGCTCTTGCCAATGATGAAACAACAGGCTTCCTGCCTCGCAGTTATACACTTCCTTCTTGTTTCCTTCGATCACATTGCCTTGCAGAATAAAAGTAAAATAGGCGTTTTCATGGTAATGCCAGTCTACTTTATCCACTGTGTATTCGGTATCAGTAAGCGTAACACCCCCCAGATTAACAGTCTGGTTGGTTTGCCCATGAAATTGTCCTGTGCGCAGGTGCCTCATTTTATAATAAATAAAAGGCTCTTCTTACCGAAAAGCCCTTATTGAATCTATTTCTTACAATCTTGTTTTACAATTGTGATTTATCATCAGGGATGAAATCAAGCGCAATGGAGTTCATACAATAACGTTTACCGGTTGGCTCAGGGCCATCATCAAAAATATGACCCAAGTGGCCGTTGCAACGCCCGCATAGCGTTTCGATACGATGCATACCATGTGTAAAATCGTCTTTGAATACTATGCTTTTTTTATCGTCCTGCTGAAAAAAGCTGGGCCAGCCACACATACTGGCAAATTTAGCATCAGAACGAAACAGCTTATTGCCGCAAGAAGCACAATGATAAGTACCCTTGCCTGTGTAGTTCCAGAATTTACCGGTAAATGGGCGCTCGGTATCTTTCTCACGCATGATAGCATATACATCAGGCGGCAAAACTTTTTTCCATTCAACATCGCTCACTTGCAAAGGCTCTTTGCTGGTCAGCGAATAATAGGGGTTCCCCTTTTTCTCTTGTTCTACTTGCGATGACATACTTTTATGTTGAGATTTATTCTGACAACTGGCCAATGCCGGAATAGTACATAAGACTATCAGCAAGCCAAATAATTTATTTTTTTCTAGTGAAATCATAATTTTTAATGCAGGGCTAAAGTTTACAGATAATTATCAATAAAACATTATCTGCCAGGTAAATGTTCAACTGAATGCACTAAATTACAATTGCGCACCGGTGGTTGTGTCAGCCAACAATTCAGGGTTTTACGTACAAAATAGCTTTCGGCTTTTAATGTGGTTTTTTACTATATAAGGGCTATATTTGCAGACTTAAAACAATACATTTTTACAGTGCAAACTTCAACCTTTACAATTGAGAATCTTCAGACAAAAGTTAACCGTAATGACGAAGCATTTATGGTTTCCGGTTTGGGAGATGAGGCAGTTATGATGAATCTGGCAACCGGAGATTTCCTTGGCCTTAACCCTGTGGCAGCCGATATATGGGAGTTAACTGCCCAGCAGGTAACTATTGAATATCTGATTGAACAACTGCTTGAGAAATACGATATTGATGCCGAAGTGTGTACTACTGAAACCCTGGCGTATCTGCAAGAGATGCAAAAAGAGAATATGCTTATTATAGGGGGCTAATAATATTTATACCTTATGTGCTAACGCTCCTGAAATTGCCATTATAATTCTGTCTGGAGCTACGTTAAGGCAAAAGATAAGCGGATACATAAAAGGTCTCCTACATTTTTTAGAAACGTAAGAGACCTTTTATTTTAAAAATCAGACTGTTTAGCTCAATGAATTTTTACAAAACTCAAGGCATTTTTTTACCTCAGCTACCGGAGTTGAACCTTCAGGTACTTTGTATTCAAGCTCAATAGTTGCCGGGAATTTGTACTTATTGACCCTTATCAGATTCAATGCCTCTTTGATAGGCGTATCTCCTTGCCCCCATACTACATTCCCTTTGCCGTGCGCCGGTGTCTGGCGGTCTTTAATATGCATGCTTACGATGCGGTCATGCTTTTGCTTGATGATATCCAGCGGGTTCGGATTCCCTGCGGCAACAAAATGCCCCAAATCGAGGTTGAGCGAATTGGCAGGCGATTGCGCCAAAGCGGTATCCCAGAAAGTATAGGTCTGCTGCTCATGTCCATGATACCCCACTTTTACACCAACTTTTTGTGCAATAGTACCCAGTTTAAGCGTATGCTCGTCGTTCGATGGATGTTCGAGCGTTACCTGATTAGCGCCTAAGGCTTTGGCAGCGCGCATACCAAACTCGATTTCGGCATCTGTATTATTACGACCAAAGGCATTCGGTTTGAAGCCGTAGATACTTACACCTGCTTTTTTATATATTTTGCCCAGCTCTTCAAACTTGGTCATTGATGCGCTTTGTCTCCATTGGGCAACTTCCTGGTTATAAGATTTCATCTGCGCTTCTCCGTCTTCCAGTTTCTTTTTTTCTTCTTCTGTTAGTTCCTTCTTCTCGTTTCTTTTTCTCATCAACGGAAAAAGTGAACGCATATCAAGGCTACTTTTAGGTTTTCCTGCATAAATTTCGGCTGGGTCGCCCATCAATTCTATGGCACTTACACCGGTCTCTAAAACATATTGCAGAATTGCCTCAGCACTTTGGTCTGGCATTTCTCTGAAAGAGTAGGTAATAACACCAATCTGCACTCCGTTTATTAATGAATTAGGGCCGAAAAGATTTTTGATATATGCAGGTGCTCCGAAAATTGGGCTGCTTGCCAATACTGAACCCGACACCAGGGCAGCGGTGGTACCGAGAAACTGTCGGCGAGATACTGAGGGATTGTTTGATTTTTCCATTGAATAATTATTTTTCCTTGATATATTACAAAAATGAATCCTTAATTGAGTTCAAAAATTTTCAGCTGTTTCATAGTCCAGGGTATGTCGTCTTCGGTGCCTTCAAGCCCCTGTTCGAGTTTTATTCTGATAAACTTCGCTTTTCTGGGGTTCAAAGCAATGATATTATCACCATCATTCCCTTTACCTGCTACCAGATTTGACTGCCAGTTGACCCCGTCTGATGAGGTTTCTACGTTGTAAACTCTGGGGTGGGTTTGCACCATTGGCCTTTGCCCGAATGATGTATTGGGTTTGGGTACCCAGCCTTTCTTAACCATTGCGGCCGAATTAAACTGTATTTCGCTCACGGCTGTTTCAGTAGGAAACTCTATCTGGTACCACATACCTTTCTCTTGTTTTACACCTGTTGACCAACCCTCATAAGTAAATGCAGTAGTTGGCGAAACATTACCGCCTATACGGGTAGAGGCTGTATTGCTGGCAGTTACTTTCCATCCCTCACGTTGTTGTAATTCGCGCGGTACTGACTGTATCAGGCTTGCGTATTGGTACATACCTGCCTGCCCAGTTGTTTTTTGTCTGATTTTAGCTACCGCATCGGCCGAAATCAAAGAAGCATCGTTCGAAAGCCCGTTTCTTATGAAAGAAATCACATCGGCTACCCACTCATCAGACTGCTCTTTCATACTGGCCATCATTCCGCCGGCATAGGTTTTACCTTCTATGGCGCCTTCCATGCCATGTAGCACTACTCTTACCGCATATTCAGGATGTGCCTGTATTCTTGCGGAACCCGCCAGTGCAGGTGCCAGCAATTTGCCGTCTCCTGCCGGAGTACCCATGCCATTATTACCATGGCACTGCGAACACAATTCGTTGTAGATAACCGCCCCCCGGCTCAGTGATTCCTGCTGGCTTTTGCTTAATTCGGCAACGCCCAAGCCGCTTCGGGGTCTTACAGGGGCAATAATCTGGTCTGCCACCAGTTTTACTCCGGTTGCCTTGTTTTTAGCCACGGTGGCTTTAATGTTGTTTTCCAGTTCAGGAAGTTTCAGAAACTTTGCGCTCAGCATGGCCTGAATGGCCACCTCAGCATTTGCATCTTCCAATGCTGCCTTAAAATTAGCTTCCAGTTCTTTTTCACCGTTTTTATAGAGTGTTTCCCCGGCTCTCATGGCTTGTATCCTGATACGCGGATTACTGTCATTAAACAATTTCTGTACGGTTTCTTTCTTCAGTGCGTTCAGGCCTTCTAACGCCCAGATGGCGTGTATTCTTGCCAGAACGTTAGGGCTACCCAAAGCCATTTTCTCTAAAGCAGGCGCTACTGAAGGGTCTTTTCTTAAAACAATCAGTTGCTGGGCGGCATCTCGCCACCAGCCGTTGGGGTGCTCCAGGTGCTTTACCAATGCTGATGTTTTTTCGTTCAGCATTTTAGGTTTGGTTTTGTTGCGCTCTTTGCCCTCATAGGTAATACGCCAGATACGCCCTAACCCTACCACTTTATCTAACTGGTATTGCTCTATTTTTGTACGCAGGTACGTTCCTCTTTGTGTCCACTGCCCTTCCTGAATAATGCCATGATACATATCTACTATATACATGGTGCCATCGGGTGCAGTTGCCATGTCAACAGGCCTGAAAAGCGGGTCAGTTGAACGTAAAAACTCTGATTGCTGGTCCTGATACACATTATGCAGGGTTGTTAAACCGTCTTTTACAACCGGATTAATCTGGCGGACAATCCTTGCCACAGGTTCTCCATAAAAATACTGGCCTTTCAAGGATTCGGGAAGACGGTCACCACGAAACACGTCGTTTCCGGCTGAACCCGTTACCCGCTTCAATGAGCCATCCGGCTGGCGGATTTCGTCCATCCCACCCTGCATATCAGATATTTTAATTGCAGCGCCATACGGTATATCAAAGCCCTTGGCAAATTCGCCCGGCACTTCAAAATTGCCATAATGTATCGGAAACTGAAAATAAGAAGGTAAACCACTGGCACCTCCTTGAAACCACAGTTTGCCATCGTCGTCATGGGTTATACCCCATTGAGCACGGTTAAATCCGGTTTTTTCACGAATCACACCACCCGGTGTTTCACGTACCCTGAACGCATTAACCGTGCTGTAAAGCCAGTTGTCCATGCCCCAGTACATAAAAGCCTGCTGATGCTCAACATTACCCGAACGCCCATATTTATTAGTAAAAAGCTCTTTTTTATCGGCTTTACCGTCGCCGTCAGTGTCGGTATACTTATAGACATTGTCGGCGTCAGACTCCATCGTTAAAACACAGTCTTTGCCGTAAGGTAACACAAACCGGGGAAAAATCAGGTTATCAACAAAAGTAGTACCTGTTTCATAAACTCCGTCGTTGTCTTTGTCTTCCCATCTCGAAATCCGGCTGGTGGGTTCCAGTTCGTCTTTAGAATCGGCGTTGAGCATGTAAGACCGTAACTCTAACACATACATACGTCCGTTGCCGTCAAATGCAATGGCTCCGGGTTGCTGAATGGCCGGCTCTGTTAGAATCGGCTCAATCTTGTAACCGGGAGGCAATAGAAAATGCTTTGCTTCTTCTGAAGCATAAAGCGGCTTAACAGGCTGTTTTTCTTCCAAATCTATTCCTTTCCAATCATCACCTTCCGGGTCTGCTCCTGCTGGCAGTGTACTTTTAGGCAGACCGGCTGAAAAAGATTTAATTACACCCTGCACTAAGTCTTGCTGAGTTTCGGTGGTTGAAGATACCTGGCTATGCAAAGGTTGTTTTACTTTGCATGAGCTGATGATATACAGACAAGCAGCAATCAGCAGGCAGGTTTTCAATACTCCGCGATGGCCATTCTTAGATACTTTCATTTTTTTATTTGAAAAATAATATATTTCAATAAAAATAATGCTTTGTAGAGCATCTAACCAAAGAAATCGACAAATTGCCCAATTAAAACGGCAAATCAGCACTTTAAGAAATAACTCTTCTCTTACTCCATGCTTTCAGGTGCTTATCTGGCGTAAACTGCCTTGAAATGGAGGTGCGGCCGAAGCCTATAATTGCAAGCCGCAGATTCAGGGTTTGCCAGTTAAAATGTGCTTAAAAGGAACGAAGTTTTAAAGAAATGCCGGCCGAATTTTGTACATTTTAATCAAAAAACAACCAAAAAACTTATATCTTAAAAACTTCTGCTTTTTTTTGAGAGGTTTTCAAATCATATTTGTTGTATATTGTAATTGTACAATTAATTACCACATATCTTAGCTTTTGCTTAAGGTATAGTTTCAGGATATGACAACAGCGACTTCAAGGACAAACAGTTTCAGGCAAACACTTTGGAATGCAGCCTTACAAGTAGGATTACCAACCGTGATGTGGCGTTTGCCTAAACAAAATGACAGACATTTTCTTACCTCTTTTCTTAAAAGCCCGGAACAGGTAAAGATTGATTTTGAGGAGTTCGGGCCGGGTTTTGCGTTTTCTCCTTTCATCAATCCTGAGGGTAAAGACACCTATTTTATTAAAGCTGATTTACATTACGTTTTTGCAGATAATTCAAATCCTGAAAGTTTTGAAGAAGTTATCAGTCCGTCTTCAGTTGACCCCGGTTTTATTGAATTAATTAATGCCCAGAGAGCAGGGTTAAAACCTGCCCATACCCACGCCGATAAACCACAGGAAGCATCTACAACCCATGAAGATTTTATTGCCGAAGTGAATGAGGCCATAAAACAGATTGAGGAAGGCAGGTTTCAGAAGGTGGTGTTGTCTCGTACAAAAAAGATGGGTATTCCTGCAGATTTTGAGGTTGTTACCTTATTTGATAAACTTTGTACTGCTTACCCAACCGCCTTTGTCTCTGTGGTGTCGATACCTAGTTCAGGTATTATATGGATTGGGGCATCGCCGGAAACTCTGGTGAGCCAGGACGCAGAAGGCAAGTTCCGCACGATGGCACTTGCAGGTACTCAGTCGGCCTATGATGCAGACGGCCACCTTATTAAAACATCTGAAGCACTCTGGCGACAAAAAGAAATAGAAGAGCATGCACTGGTGAGCAGGTATATTGTCAATTGCCTTAAGAAAATAAGGGTGCGTGAGTTTGAAGAAGACGGCCCCAAAACCGTAATTGCCGGCAACCTGATGCACCTGCGAATGGACTTTACAATTGACACCGTTGATATCAATTTCCCACAGCTGGCTACGGTTATGCTAGATTTACTGCACCCGACATCAGCCGTTTGTGGCATGCCCAAAGAGCCTGCCAGACAATTCATACTGGATAACGAAAAGTATGACCGCGAGTTTTACAGTGGTTTTCTTGGCCCGGTTAACATTCAGCAGGAGTCACACATCTTTGTTAACCTGCGTACTATGAAATTACAGAACGGCATTGCCACACTATATGCCGGATGCGGGATTACCGTAGATTCAAACCCTGAAAAAGAGTGGATTGAGACCGAATTAAAATTGCAGACCCTCGGTAAATACCTTGCTTAGCATTTCCGGATTTTAAAAAAAGCGTGCAATAGTATCAGTTACAATTGCACGCTCGTATTTAAACGTAAAAAAGCATCCGATTACTTTTTGCCAAATAAGCGGCTCCAGAACCCTCTGGCTTTTTCGGTAACTTTATCTGCCGCTTCAGTTGCTTCATTGGCCAGTTCCTGTGCTTTTACCTTGGCTGTTTCTATGGCATCGGCAGCATCTTCCTTGATATCTTCCAGTTTTTCAGCCGCCTGATTCTTTAACTCATTGATTTTTTCTTCTGAAGCATACTTATTTTTTAACTCTTCAATTTGTTCGGTTGCTTCAGCAGCAAACTCCTGCACCTTGGCTTTTGCCTTGGCAGCTGTTTCTTTCGCTTCTTCCTTAAAGTCTTCAAATTTCTCTGCTACCTCGGCAGCCACTTCTTTGGCCTTTGCAGTTGCCGATGCTGCTGCTTCTTTGGCCTCTGCCTTTAAATCCTCAAACTTATCAGCAGCCTCAGCAGCTGTTTCCTTAGCTTTTTCTTTGGCGGCTCCAATAGCTGTTGCCACATCTTCTTTTATATCTTCCACCTTCTCGCTTAGCTGTTCTTTTACGCCTTCCGCTTTGGCCTCTGCTGTTGCAATGGCATCACTTGCATCAGATTTTATTTCTTCCAGCTCAACTGCTGCTTCTAATTTTACTTCAGCCAGTTTTTCTTCTAAAGCTATGGCGGCGGTTTCTGCCTCTGCTTTAAACTCTTCAGCTTTTTCAACAACTTCCTCCTTGACTTCTTCCACTTTTGCTTTAGCTTCGTCTACTTTTTCTGAAATTTCAGCTTTCACTTCCGCCAATTTCTTTTTCCCCTTTCCAACTTTTTCTTCTATGGCAGCCTTGGTATCAGATACTGCATCAGACGTTGTTTCTAATTCTTCTGTCTTATCGGTTTCGGTTTTCTTTTTGGTTGCCATGTTGTAAATGGGTTTAAGCTATTATTGTTTGATAGTGAACTTAATAAACAGACTACAAATAAAAAATAAACAATTGATTTTTAAGTCATTAAGACATTTTTTTATTATTAAAAATGTAATATTACCTAAAACTGATGATAAAATGTGCCACATACGGATTCAGTTTTTGGGCATTAGGGTCGGTTGAGTCAAAGGCAGAATCACCCAGCAGTTTATCAGCCACGGTTTGTACGGCGGGATTCTCAAACTCATAAGCCAGAATAACAGACAGCAAACCGGGCGAATGAGGGTCAGCCAGCTTGCCTCCCGCCCAGTCAACTACGGTTCCGCCGTAGTCCCAACCAAACCCGGAAAACCTGAAACGGCCTCCGTTTATCTGTTCCAGTTCTTTCAGGGTAGTGCCCACTTTTATTCCGGTATTAGTAAACCACTTGATTTGACCTTCTTGTCCGGTTGGGGCAAAGCCTAATTCAACGTATTCGGGGTTTCTGAAATGGGTGGTATCTTTCCATACTATCTGGGCTTCATTTGGAGTACCTTTAAAAAGAATGGTACCAATAGAGAAAAAGCCTTCAGCCCCAAAAACGGTATCATGTGCGCTTACATTCGCGCTACCCAGTTTTTCAATCAGTTCTTGTTCGCTGGTAATAGCGGTTATCACTCCTGCCTTTTCGCCTGCAATACACTCCCAGTCTTCTTTGGCCAAAGGCGTAGTGCCGGTGGTGTTGGTTGGCAAAGCAACCGAATCTGGTTTCTGTTCCTTATTTTTTGATGAACAGGCATTAAACAGGCAGATAGCCACAGTTAACAGCAGCAAAAGTCTCATATCAGAATTGTTTTAAATAACTCAATTTGGCAATTACATGGTCTTCTGTCTGCGTTTGTTTCAGTTGGAGGTTGTCGAACCCTCTATGATTAAAGACAATGTAAATATACGATAAGGGTTGGTATTCCCAAGACAAACGTATATTATAATTCTGCGACCGGTTCTCTGAATTTTTCTGATAAAATCCGATTAACTGTACACGCGGATTAAGTGCAAACCGGCCTTCAATACTATAAAGGTCTACGTTGGTGGTAGTCTTCTGCTCGCCTACATTTCTGAAATGATTACGGTTATACCTTGCCACAACTGACACATGCGGTATGGGCGCCAGCTGCATACGTATATCGTGCCCGTTTAACCGGCCGTCAAAGTAAGTACCCCAGTTAAACTCTGTATTCAGACTGATAACCTTTGAAGGGTCTGTACTGGCATAAATCTGGTGGCGCACATAATTGTATTCGCCCGACCCTATATAAACGCCCAGCGGTTGAAATGGCTCTGTAAGCCGCTGATAGGTGGGATTAACCAGATAACCAAAAAAGCCACCGCGCTGGAAATTAAACCAGATGGGATTCAGATTCAACTGGCGTTCAATGAGTTTACCGGTAGAAGCCTGATGATAAAACTCTGTCATGATGCCGGGTTCAAAGGCTCTTACAAATTTCTTGAACGGAATCCACTTACCCCTGTTATAGAAAAATATTCCGGGGGTGGTACCTATAACATTACTTCTGGACACAAAGCCCAGTTCAGGATTGAAATCTTTGGTTACCACAGACTGTGTCCACCACACTTTCAGCTGATTGGTGGTGTAATAGTATTGCGCCAGACCTGAAAAACCCTGTTTACCTCCGTTAGTAGAAGTAGAATAAACCGCCATTGTGTTTAAGGAGTGAGACTCTCCTAGCCGGAAGAACCCGTCGATGGTACCCGTAATATTAGAACCATCAGGCCTGTTTTTTACCGTCATTAATCCACCCAGACGGTTTTGCTTTCCAAAGTTTTCTGAATACCTGCCTACAAAATAGTTTGTGCCGGGGGTATCACCTACTTCACGCTGGCGCATAGCTATGGCACCATAGTTTCTTTTAAGCGAACGGTACACGAATCGGCCTCCCACATCAATCGGAATCGGATTACCGCTATCATCCAGGCCTATTCTGCGGCTAAAAAATGGCTGAACCCGCATCGTTCCGCCAGCCAAATCATCGCTGGGGCCTATACCTACCCCAAACAAAGAAGCGTTTTCAAGAAAAAACTGCCGTCTTTCAGGGAAAAACACAGAAAACCGTGTTACGTTGTTTACCTGCCTGTCGGCATCGGCCTGTGCAAAATCTGTATTGGCTGTCAGGTCAAGAATTGCATTGGGGTTAATGGCCCATTTTATTTCGCCGCCAACCTTCAAATTATTATCATCAGGCCTGTTGCTGAAATTCCGGTATCTGTCAAATGAGGTCAGCACATAAGGCTGCACTCTGATATTGGTTGATGGTGGCGGTGGCTGCAGATTGGTTAGCGTGCCGGCATAGTCCATACGTGTATACCTGAACGAACGCGGATAGGGCGAAAAAGCAGTATGTTCGTTAGTAAGCCTGCGGATTCTATAGAAATTAAAGCCCCAGTCCTGAGCCTGTTGAGCGGTTTTCGGATACCGTAACGTTTGCCAAGGCACTGCCATTTCAGCTACCCAGCCAGAGTCGGTTCTGGTAGTGCGTACGCGCCACAGGCCGTCCCAGTCGAGGTCATAATAAATATCATCAAAAGACAACAGGTCTCGTTGCACACCATAGGGGTTAGTTACAAGCGCCATGGCATTACGTTTATCATTGAACCCATCAAACGATAAAGCCACCAGGTCGTGCTGTCTGATATTGAAATCTCTTTTAAAATCAGTAGCTCTGATTGCCTTTTTCCCCAGCGAATCGCGGGCAAAAATCCCAAAATACAGGTAATGTTTATTATACAAAACCCTTACCTCGGTTTTATGACTGGGCTGCTTGCCCTGAAAAGGCTCAATCTGAATGAAATCAGAAACAGGCCGCGCCAGTTTCCATTCGGCATCATTCATCACGCCGTCTACTTTCAGCGAAGAGGTAATAGCTTTGGCTTCAATTGTCTTTTTTATTGAATCAGGCTTGAATACCGATGCGTCCTGAGCAAAAGAAAGGTGTGTGATAATAAACAAAAAAGGAAGTAGTTTTCTAATCATACGTGTGTAGCTTTACAAGGGTGCAAAAGTAACAATAAAGTGGTAAGCAACAGCAGGTTAATTACCAAAAGAAAAAAATATTCTTTTGTTTTTATTTACATAAAAACATGCCTCAGACCAGACCGCCCAAAGTAGGTAAAAACAACCATTTGATAATTTTACAATTTGTACATTTCTTATAAACCCGCTTACAGAAAACCGACAAAAATATAGCTGTAACTGGCGCATATTCACTTTTATGTTTTATTTCTTCAATGAAAAATTATATAAATTCATTAGATTTGCCAGTGTTACCAGTCTGCTTGCCTTACAACGGGCAAAGTACCTACAGAAAATAAAAATCACCTGATAATGACGATAATAAAACAAACTTCAACACCAACGCTATGGAGTTTTCTGCTGATGTTGCTTATTTCAAGCTACTATGCAAGCGCTTCAACTGTTGATACCCTCGATGTACCCAGCAAGGTTATGAACAAAGCCTATAAAGCCGCTGTGGTATTGCCGTCTTCTTATGCAGGCAGCAAAGCATCTTATCCTGTTTTATATTTACTCCATGGGGCCTCGGCACACTTCAGCGACTGGCTGAACCAAACGCCAGACAAAATGACCGTAAGAAACCTGGCCGACCAATATAATATGATTATAGTAATGCCTGAAGGAGAAATATTCGGGTGGTATCTTGACAGCCCGTTTGATGCCGCCAGTAAATTTGAAACCTATATTACCAAAGAGGTAATTCAGAAAATAGATGCTACCTACCGTACTGTAAAAAGCAATAAAGGACGTGTAATAACGGGGCTGTCAATGGGTGGGCATGGCGCTATGTATCTTTCAACGCGGCACCCTGATTTGTTTTGTGCCGCAGGAACCATGAGTGGTGCGATGGACATGAACTGGACGAAGTTTAAAATCAGTGCCGATTACGCCAAGTCAATTAAAGACCGGTTTAACAAACTATTGGGTACCGATAATCCGGAAGATGAGGTTTACACTAAAAACTCGATCATCAATATGGTTGAAACCATCAAGAAAAATGGTATGCCTATTATTATAGATTGTGGTGTAGACGATTTCCTGATTGATACCAACCGAGAATTACACAGAAGGCTGCTCTATGCCAATGTACCCCACGATTACACAGAAAGACCCGGTGCCCATACCTGGCCGTACTGGCAAAACTCTTTGCCTTACCATGTGCATTTCTTTTACCAGATTCTGAAAACCAATGGTGTTACAGTGGCTTCAAAATAACCTTTATTCATGTTTATAAAAAAAATGAAGGCTCCTGTGGGAGCTTTTATTGTATCCGCGCTGGTCAGTCGGCCTAAATGAGGCGTAAGGAATTTTATTCAATCCCTCAACGTTTGTTTAATGAGCAATTTTATAATTTTGCACCACATTCAAAAAGGAAGGTAAATATGCTTGTTAATATTTTTAAGTCGAAAATCCATAGAGTAAAAGTAACCCAGGCCGAGCTCAACTATGTTGGGAGCGTTACAATTGATGAAGATTTGCTTGATGCCGCGGGTATTATGGAGAACGAACGGGTGCAGATTGTGAACAACAATAATGGCGAACGCCTTGAAACTTACGCTATTAAAGGCAAGAGGGGTTCTGGTATTATATGCCTGAACGGAGCCGCGGCCAGAAAAGCCGAGGTGGGAGACATAGTGATTATTATTTCTTATGCTTGGATGTCGCCAGAGGAGGCTAAAACCCACAAACCACTGGTTGTTTTTCCTGATGAGAATAATCGTCTTGTAAAATGAAAAAAATACTGCAATATGTTATCTCACTGGCTGTAGCCGCAGGTTTATTATGGTTTGTTTTTAAAGACATAGACCTGAACACCCTCTGGGAAAAAATCAAACAGGCTGATTATCGCTGGGTGGGTTTATCTGCCATACTTGCTCTGGCTGCTCATTGGAGCAGGGCATACCGATGGGTATTAATGCTTGAACCCCTGGGCTACAAGCCTTCGGTTTTCAGAACAACGCTGGCAGTTCTGGTGGGCTACCTGGCCAATCTGGTTTTTCCGCGGGCAGGCGAATTTGCCCGTTGTGGTACCCTTAATAAGCTGGAGGATATACCGTTTGAAAAATCGTTCGGAGCTGTGGTAGCAGAACGCATTGCCGATGTGTTGGTTTTACTGGTCCTCATCCTGCTCAACTTGTTTCTGGAATTTGACAGATTAAGCACATTCTTCTTTAATTTCTTTGGCAACAAGTTCAAGAATCCGGTTCTGTTGGCAAGTATTGGAACAGCACTGGTAATTCTGGTTATTATGGCTTATTTTACCTTTAAACGTAATATTGACAGGATTTCGAAACTGCCGCTTTATCAGAAAATAAGCGGGTTTATTGGTGGGCTAGCCAGTGGTTTTTTAAGTGTGCGCAATCTTAAAAATCCGGGGGCATTTGTGTTCCATACTGTATTAATCTGGACGCTATATTATATAACCACATACGTATTGTGTTTTGCTTTACCTGAAACCGCTAACCTGTCGCCATTAGCGGCATTGACCATTTTTGTGATGGGCTCTATTGGTATGGCAGCACCCACGCAGGGAGGCATCGGCAGTTACCATTTTCTGGTTGGCAGTATTGTAGTTTTATATGGGCTTTCAGAGCAGGACGGCATCACGCTGGCTACTTTTCTACACGCTATGCAAGGACTGTTCTTTGTGGTTATCTTTGGTGTTACAGCCTTTTTACTGACGTTTATATTGCCCAAGAAAAAGGCGCAAATTGTTTGATTTGAGGGTAGATTTCTTTAACTTTCTAATATATTGACAATATTTTACCACTGAGTTACACCGGGTTCAGCACGGAGTTTCACTGCTAATTCTGTTCAAAATCTTGCAACTGTTGCTTCGTGGAACTCAGTGCATTCAACTTCGTGCCAATCTGTGGTTCAAAATTTTTACTGTAATTAATACTTTCTCTTTATTCAATATACAAAATATAAGTACAAGCCTTTAGATATCATTATTTAGCAATTATAAATCACATGACAGAATCGAAAATACTAAATAAAGAAGAAGCACAAGAACAAATAAAAGAGTGGCAATCTGAAGGCCAGAAAATCGTTTTTACAAACGGATGCTTTGATATTGTTCATCTCGGGCATATCGATTATCTGGAAAAGGCGCGTAATCTGGGCGACAAGCTGGTGCTTGGGTTGAATACAGACGAATCGGTAAGTAGATTAAAAGGGCCGAGCCGCCCTGTTGTGAACGAATACGCCAGAGCACGCATGATGTCGGCCCTTGCATTTGTAGATGCTGTCATTTTGTTCGATGAACCAACACCGCAGGAGTTAATTGAGACACTTTGTCCGGATATTCTGGTGAAAGGAAATGATTACAGCATTGAGAACATTGTTGGAGCAGATTTTGTTATAGGCAGAGGAGGAGAGGTAAAAACTATTTCGTTGGTTGACGGATACTCTACTACCTCAATTATTAAAAAAATAAAGGATTTAGGCTGATACCTTGATTCAAAATCAGTCGTTTAATTAAATATTAACGAAAACTTATAATTATGATTTTTGTAATAAGTATTGTTTTCATGTTGCTGGGTCTGGCGGTTTCGTCGAGGCTTAAAAGCAAATTTGCCCAATACTCTCAGATTGGCTTATCTAATGGAATGACCGGCGCTGAAATTGCACGCAAAATGCTTAACGACAACGGTATATATGATGTACGAATTACGCAGGTAGAAGGCCAGCTTACCGACCACTACGACCCGCTCAATAAAACCGTAAACCTGAGCTATGATGTGTACAATGGCAATAGTGCAGCTTCTGCTGCCGTAGCGGCTCACGAATGCGGGCATGCCGTACAACATTCTGTGGCCTATGCACCGCTTAAAATGCGCTCGGCACTGGTACCTGTTGTGAATGTGGCCACCAACGCCATGAACTTCTTCTATATGTTCGGGTTCATGTTTATGGCTTATATATTCTCAAGAAATACCCCAATGGCGCAAATGGTGTTACTGGGTTTAATTGCGGCCAACGCTATAATTGCTACGTTTGCCTTAATTACGCTTCCGGTAGAATATGACGCCAGTAACCGGGCTTTGGCCTGGATGGAGTCAAGGGGTGTGGTAAACACTCGTGAACACGACATGGCCAAAGATGCCTTGAAATGGGCTGCCCTTACGTATGTGGTATCGGCGGCGGGTGCAGTAGCTAACCTGTTGTATTATCTGAGCATGTTTCTGGGCAGACGAGACTAAGCCTGTAAGCAAAAAAATAGTGCGAAACCATCAATCAAACGAGCATATTAATTACTTTTGTTTGATTGATGGTTTTTCTGTTTTTTATTCATTCTAATCGTTTTCTCATTGTGATTTTAACCTACAACTTCCCCACTAAAATACGCTTCGGAGCAGGTGCAGTAGAAGAACTTGCCGATTACCTGAAAGACAATAATCTTTCAAAGCCCCTTATTGTAACAGACCCCGTGGTAGCGCAATTGCCCTTCCTGAAAAGAATTGTTGAAACCCTAAATGCCAAAGGTATCAGTACAGAGGTTTTCTCAGACATCCATAAAAACCCTGTGAAATCAGACGTTTACAAAGGAGACGAAGCTTTTCATAGCACCGAAAGAGACAGCATTATTGGTATTGGCGGCGGTGCAGCTATGGACGTAGCCAGAGCCATTGTGCTACGTATTAACCATAGAGAAGACTTATTTAAATATGATGATTTAATAGGAGGAGATATCTACGTTACTAACGATGTGCCGCACTTTATTACCATACCTACTACATCGGGTACCGGAAGTGAGGTAGGTAGAAGCGCAATCATTGCCGACGACGAGACCCACCAGAAAAAAATATTGTTTTCGCCTAAATTACTGGCAAAAATTGTTTTTGCCGACCCATTATTGACAATGGACCTCCCTCCTTTTGTTACAGCAGCAACAGGAATGGACGCACTCACGCATAATATGGAGGCATTTCTGGCTAAAATGTACCATCCAATATGCGATGGCATAGCCTTGGAAGGCATTTCTTTGATTCATCAGTCGCTTGAAAAAGCAGTGAAGAATCCTGATGTTGAGGCCCGCAGTAAAATGCTTTTAGGCTCAATGATGGGTGCCATTGCATTTCAGAAAGGGCTGGGCGTAGTACATTCGCTGGCGCATCCGCTTTCTTCGTTGCTTGATACGCACCACGGGTTAGCTAATGCTGTAAACATACCTTATGGCATGCGTTTTAATATAGCCGGCTTTGAAGGAAAATTCCGTAGAATTGCACAAACACTAGACTTGAAAGATGAATCAGGTGAGGCCGTGGTTAATTACCTGTTTGACCTCAACAGCCGTGTAAATATCCCGCATCGCTTAAGAGACATAGGCGTACGGGATGAACACATAGAAACATTAGCCGACCTGGCCATTGCCGACTTTGCACACCCTAACAATCCGAAACCGGTAAGCAGGGCTGATTTTAAAGCTTTGTATCTGGAAGCCCTCTAAAAGAGCGAAGTCTGCGCATAGATATTTAAGAATACAACAGCAACCTCCGGAAATACTCAAAGAGATTCTAGGAAAAATGCTTTTTTATCTGTTATTTTTGTTATAGATATTTATTCGTATTCTTTTCAAAACTATGAAAGCACTTCTACTTTTGTTGGTTATGGTGGTTTCGCCACTGTGTATGGCAGCACAAGAATTATATAATCCTGCCAGAAGTTATAATTATTTTATCAGAGAGGCAAAAGCATCAGACAACAACGACACAAGAATTGTTGTGAATGAGAAAGGCGACACTACTCTTGTTGCGCATTATAAATTGCAGCATTCGCTTAATAACTCTTTACAAGAATTTACGAAGGTTTTTAAGGGTACGCCTTTTTTTAAAAACGGGTGGTATAAAGGCAAGTTAAGCGCCAAAAGCGGGCAGGATGTAACCTTTCTGATGGCCTATAACATTGAGCAGAATGTGCTTTATATTGTAAAAAATGCCGGTGCTGATGCCGTGGCCATAAGACCAGATGAATTTACTATTGAAGGCCATACTTTCCGCAAATATGACAATGTATTTCTGGAAACCCTATACCTGAGAAAGAACATCTTACTGAAAGGCTATGATTGTGTTTTAAGTTCACGTTTTACGGATAAAACCGGATATGAACCATCAGGAGGCGATGCTGGTTATGAAGGAGAATTTAGAAAATCTCACAAATTTTTTACCATCCAGGATGATATGCTACAGGTAGTATCTACTGGCAGAAAAGCCTTACAGAGTTTCCCCAAAACACAAAGACCCGTGCTGGAGCAATTTGTGAAACAGAATAACCTTAACCTGAAAACCGAAGCAGGGCTCATTGAGCTTTTCAGATACTACGATACCTTGTAATTTTACTTATTCTTCATCAGGCTTATTTCAGCACGTATAAGCCTGATGTTTTTATATCAGAACAAAATTATCAGTACAGAACCTGCAATCATTATAATGGCGCCTATCAGCTTCTTTAGAATATCTTCTTCCTTAAAAATACGGTAACCCAGAAATATATTTACCAGAACCGACAACTGAAACAAAGACAGTGCATAGCCAACGGGCATGCGGTCGAATATAAATCCGGTAGAGAATTGAGCAATACCAATGCAGCACACCAGCAACCAAATATAAGTTACTGCCCTGAGGTTCAGCTTTTGCATCTCCGCTTTCAAGGGTATTTTATTAAATAACAATAAAACAAAAGAAAACAAAGCGCCAAACCAGCACCAGCTGAAAAAGGCCTGCGTAACCGACGAAACCAGAATTACCTTTTTTACAAAAATTGCCTCAGTGGCTGTCAGTATCATGGCCCATATTCTGTATTGTATTTCTTTGCGCTTAAACAGGGCCCACGAGAATCCGTCTTCTGTAGTATTCAGCACAAAGTAACTCCCGAAAATAATCAGCCCTACTCCTGCCAGCCCTAACACACTTGGGATTTCATTTAAAACAAAAAGCCCGATTAACATGCTGATAACCGCCTTATATGCATTGATAGGCCCTAAAACAGAAAGGTCGCCCATCTGCAGCGCTTTTACAAGATAAAGGTTACCCAATGCGCCTAACAATCCCATAATAACAGAATAGACGTAGTATTCAGCGTTAGTAGTGTGCCAGTCAAGCCTCACGCTAAAAATAAGGCAGGCTGCACCTAAAATGAAGTAGGTTAAAAAATTGACCGTTAACGCCGAAACCCCGCTGACTGTTAGTTTCTTTTGAAAAACATTGGCCAGCGGATTAGCGACAATTCTTAGCAAAACAGCCAGTAAAAGTATGAGCGTATTGCTGTACAATAGGGTAAAAGGTTAACAGGTGTTCTAGAGCGTATGGCAGCAAAGGTAAAAAAATCAGACACTCAACCGCTTGTTAAAACACAAAAAATGGATATTTTTAAACTTTGTTTTACCTTAACTACTCTTTACACATGCCCGTTGTCTCGTTAATTGCTGCCATGAGTGAAAACCGGGCCATTGGTCTTTACAACGCTTTACCCTGGGAGCCCATTGCTGCCGATTGGGATAATCTGAAAAAGGTAACAAAGGGTAAAAAGATGATTATGGGTCGTAAAAGCTACGATAACCCCCACCGTATCTGGTCTGACGCAGGCAATTACGTTATTACCCGTCAGCTGGATTATGAGGTAGACCCGGGCTTTGAGGTGGTAAACAGTTTAGAAGAAGCCATTGAAAAATGTAATGACCAGCAAGAAGTATTTGTACTGGGTGGTGAAGAAATCTTCCGGCTGGCTATACCTGTAGCAGACAAAATATACCTCACAATTGTTCATGCCATTTTTGAAGGTGATGCGTTCTTCCCTCTATTTGATGAAAAGGATTTCATGATAACTGAGCAGAAAGAATTCAAGGCCGGTGAAAACACACCTTATGCTATTTCTATACTGACTTATGAAAAAAAGCCTGATTAGGCCTATTTAAAAAGGTTTTGTAGCATCTATTCCCAAAACTTTCAATTCAATGTTTTAAAGGTTTCTATCCACCTGTTAACTTGTATTATACTTCTTAAACTTTAGCCACATGCGATACCTAACTCTTCTGACCAGCTTGCTTATTGTCCTGACACTTACCTCCTGCCAGCAAAAAGCCAGTTACGATATCATCATTAAAAACGGAATGATATATGATGGTAACGGCGGTGAACCTCAAAAAACCGATATCGCCATTAATGCCGATACCATTGCTTTTATAGGTAATTTATCGGGCCAGTCAGGTTCCAAACAAACAATTGATGCGCAAGGCCTGGTGGTATCACCTGGTTTTGTAAATATGCTAAGCTGGAGTACCGAAAGCCTGATTCAGGACGGCCGTTCTATGGGCGAAATCATGCAAGGCGTTACGCTTGAAGTAATGGGAGAAGGCACTTCGATGGGGCCCTTAAGCGATTCGGTAAAGGCCTATGAACAAAAACTTCAGGGCGATATCAAATACAAAATTGAATGGACAACGTTGGGTGAGTATCTGCAATACCTTGAAAAAAAAGGCGTTTCTACCAATGTGGCGTCGTTCGTAGGGGCAGCCACCGTGAGGGCTAACGAGCTGGGTTATGCCAACAGACCGCCAAAACCTGATGAGCTTGAAAGAATGAAGCAGCAGGTTAAAACAGCCATGCAGGAAGGAGCCATGGGCGTAGGCTCATCGCTTATTTACATGCCCGGCACCTATGCCAATACGCACGAGTTAACCGAATTAGCCAAAGCCGCTTCTGAATACGGAGGTATGTATATATCACACATCAGAAGCGAGGGCAATAAGCTGGAAGAAGCCGTAGATGAAATCATTAAAATTGCAAAAGATGCAAACATACACTCTGAAATTTACCATCTGAAAGCCGCCGGAAAAGATAACTGGCAGAAAATGGATAAAGTAATTGCCAGGATTGATAGCGCCCGTAAGGCTGGTATTACCATTACTACAGATATGTACAATTATGTGGCCGGAGCCACTGGTCTTGATGCTGCCATGCCCCCTTGGGTGCAGGAAGGAGGCCTGCCTCAATGGCGCAGAAGGCTGAAAGAAAAAGCTATCAGAATAAAAGTTGGTGAAGAAATGCAGGCCAGGCAAAAAGAATGGGAAAACCTATGCCTGGCTGCCGGGCCTGACAAAACCTTACTGATTGGCTTCAAGCAGGATTCCCTGAAAAAATACCTGGGCAAAACCCTGAGCGAAGTGGCCGCCATGAAAAAGAAAACATGGTATGAAACCGCAATGGATCTGGTAATCAATGATGATTCGAGGGTAGATGTAGTGTATTTTCTTATGAGCGAAGAAAACGTAAAAAAGCAGATAACGCTGCCATACATGAGTTTTTGCTCTGATGCCTCATCTATGGCCCCTGAAGGGGTTTTTATTAAATCTAGCGCACACCCACGTGCTTATGGCAACTTTACACGCTTAATTGGCAAATATGTAAGAGACGAAAAAGTAATTAGCCTGCAGGAGGCCATCCGGAAGTTGACATCTCTACCATGCGACAACCTGAAAGTAAAGAAAAGAGGACGCCTGAAAGTTGGCCACTATGCCGATGTACTGGTGTTTGATTTGGCCAGAATGCAGGATAAAGCCACCTTTGAGAAACCACATCAGTTGTCTGAAGGCATGGTGCATGTGTTTGTAAACGGGCAGCAGGTATTAAATAGCGGCACCCACACAGATGCTAAGCCGGGCAGATTTGTAAAAGGCCCCGGTTGGAAACCCTAAGATTTGCCTTAGAAGCGGCTTTAAGAGCCGCCTCTATTAATTTATTAACAGCTTTGCGGCATTTCTGCCGGGTATGCCGCTAACTGCACCACCTCTGGCCGCGCCAGAGCCGCAGAGTAATATTTGGTTGCAGGGTGTCTCTACACCCAATTTTCCAACGGCATCATCGCTTTCAGCATAAAACCACGACAACCCGTTATGAAAAATATTGCCCCGTGGCATGCCCAGTTCTTTTTCAATATCCACAGCGCTTTTGGCTTCAATGCACCAGTTACCGTTTTTATCCTGAGCAAGACAATCTTCAATAGGCTCGGCTAAATATTCGTTAATTCCTTTCAGAAATTTGTCTACTACTTCGGCTTTTGCTGCTTCATTGTCTTTAATAAACAACTCATACGGCAAATCAAGCCCGAATACGGTCATGGTATGATAGCCTTGGGCTTGCAGGTAATCTGACAAAATAGATGGATCTGTAAGTGTATGACAATAAATCTCACAGGCAATGGTAGCCGGGATTTTACCTGATGCAGCCTGCCTGAATGTCTCCTGCATTTGAGTAAAAGACTGATTGATATGAAATGTACCTGCAAACGCCTGTTCTGGGGTTATGCTTTTGTCTTTTAATTGAGGCAATCTTTTCAACAGAAGATTTATCTTGAAGGCCGTGCCTTCTTCAATACTTACAGGAGGTTGGGCATTGTTGCCAAGCAGTTTTTCCAGCACTCGTGGTGCGGCGTTTACCAGTACATCTTTTGCCTTTACCATTTGCTGACTGGTTTGCCGGCTGAATGTTATTTCGGCAACCTCCCCTGTTTTTATGCGCTCTACTGATGCGCCCGTTTTTAGTTCAACGCCCAATTCTTGCGCTTTGCTAATCAGTTGGGCAACCAGATTCCCCATGCCGCCCTGTGGCACACGCCACTCACCGGTTTTATTGCCAACAACATGGTAAATAAACGTTCGGTTCTGTAGCAAACTATGGTCATGCGCATGTGTGTAAGACCCAATTTTGGCATCAGTCATCAGCACTCCGCGGAGTATATCTGACTGCACATTGGTTTCAATTAATTGCCCGATTGGCTCTTCTACAAAGCTATTCCACAATTCTGCATGTCCCTGACTTTCAAAAAAGGCTTTCCATTCTTCTTTACTTTTCAGAGGCTGCAAAAAAGAATCCCAAATCAACCCGGCAAAAGTTTGTTGTTTTTGCAGTATGGCCTGATACCCCTCCCACTCTGCTTCACCATATCCTAAATCTAAAACTGACTTTCTCGACACCTCTTCATCTACATTGCTTATCAGTAAGCCCTTGTGCACTCCATCCTGAACGTACGGCGTATAAGAAGCTACTGCTCTGCGTAATAGCTGCACATGAATATTCAGCTCATGAAATATCTCTTCAGGAAATAAACTTACCAGATAAGAATATCGCGACAGGTAGGCCTCATAATCCGGAAATACTCTTTGCGAAGTTGTGCCTCCGCCTATGTAATCATTTTTTTCAAGCACCAGCACCTTCTTGCCTGCTTGAGCCAGATAACAGGCAGCCACCAGCCCGTTGTGCCCACCACCAATAATAACCGAGTCGTAAATCATAAATACATGCAATTATAATAGCTCATCTACCAGAAGCGGCGTTGATAAAAACTTCTCTTATACGGTAATTGAACGGGTTATGCTCATTTTCAATCCGCTCCGGGTGCCACTGCACCAGCGTAAGCGCATGGTCTGACGGAGTTTTCCACTCCAGCCCTTCCACAATACCGTCTTCAGACAATGCATTGATTTTCAAGGTTTGGGCCGGAATATCAACCGACTGATGATGCGCTGAGTTAATTTCTCCACTGGTGGCTCCGGCAATGCCCGCCAGCGTAGAATCAGGAGATACTTCAATCTGATGGTATCGGTCTTTTCCTTCATAATATTTTGAATGATTGTTCTTGCCGATACTCGGTATATCACCTATCAGTGTACCCCCTAAAAACACATTCACGAATTGCAAACCTCTGCAAATGCCCAGTAATGGCACCTTATTTGCGAAAACGTACTCACATACCTTCCACTCAAATTCGTCTCTTTTTTCATCCATAAATTCAGGATTGCACAAGGGCAGATTCTCGGGTTTGAAATAAAGCCGCGGATTCACATCTTCTCCGCCTGTCAGTAGCACACCATCGCAAAGCTTTATATCATCCAGGTTATTCTGCCGGTATCCCAGCCTGATTATTTTTATGCCAGTATTTTGCCCCAGTATCCATTTTTCATAGATAGGGTGTTTGTCGCCGCAGTCAGTAATGCCAATTATAATGCTCATTTATAAGTTTATTTTTACGATGTATCCTCTTAATAAGTTATTCAGCGTTTAGTATCATAACGGCTTATATATTCAAAAAAAAATATTCAATGGTATGATTTTTGTTAATTTTACGGTTACATTACACGCAAAAATTGCAATTAATTGTGCCAAAAGCAAGTGATGCACATCAGGCTTTTTGGTTATACAGACTAATATCCTATTTAAATTAGTTTACAATCTACACTTCAGAAAAATTTGTTTTGATCAATTTAAAACCATATCCAATTTAAAATCAAGGTTGAATACGTGCTCTATTAATCAAATTTTGCAGAATTGTAATTGACATGGATAAAGATATACCCGTACCCCAAAATGAGAAAGAAAGACTTGAGGCACTCAAAAGCTATTGTATTCTTGATACGCCCTCCGAAAAAGAGTTTGATCGCCTGACCAAACTGGCATCAGTCATTTGCGGGGTTCCGATTTCAATTATTACCCTTCTTGATGAGAATAGGCAATGGTTTAAATCAAACATCGGACTTAATGCCCCCGAGACACCAAGAGATATTTCTTTTTGCCAGTACACTATACTGGGTGATACCGTAATGGAGGTTGAAGATGCCACCCAAGACAATCGTTTCCGTAATAACCCTTTGGTACTTGAATACCCGCAAATCAGGTTTTATGCCGGATACCCCTTGATTGACCCGAACGGATTCACATTGGGGTCTTTATGCGTGATAGACCAGAAACCGAATAAATTAAATGATAATCAATTACTGGCGCTTGAAATTCTTGCACAGGAAGTCATTAGCCATATTGTTTCAAAAAAGAAAAATGCAGAACTCGAAAATTATGAAAGACTATTTAAATTATCGAGCGATTTAATCTGTATTACCGGTGAAGACAAACATTTTAAGAAAGTAAACCCATCTTTTAGCAAAATACTGGGCTGGACAGAAGAAGAATTAAAATCTAAACCAGCTATTGAATTTTTAAAACCAGATGATATAGAGGGTACAAAAAACTACATAAGCAGTTTAACGGATGACAGCCAGACTATCTCGTTCGATAACAGGTTCTCTGCACAAGACGGAACCTATCGATTAATTAACT
The DNA here is from genome assembly GCF_024138715.1 of Emticicia sp. 21SJ11W-3. Lineage (GTDB taxonomy): Bacteria > Bacteroidota > Bacteroidia > Cytophagales > Spirosomataceae > Emticicia > Emticicia fluvialis. The sequence goes on along the minus strand of NZ_CP092074.1, from coordinate 1,171,456 downwards.
GGTCGGTCAACAGAGATAATAACTCCAAAGAGAATTTCGCTATCGGAAGAGATATCACCAATCAGCGTAAAGTTGAAGCAGAACTGATAGAAACCAAAAATTTGCTTGAAGCTGCCAACCGGGTTGGCAGAATCGGGAGTTGGAAGCTGGATCTTGAAACCGAAGCCGTAACATTCTCTGAAATTACAAGGGAGATACTTGAAACCAACCCTGGTATTCCTGTCACTTATGAAGACAGCATAGTTTTCTCAAAAGACCCACAAACGAGGTCAAATATTGAGGCGCTCATTGATCATGCGATACATACAGGCGAGTCTTTTGATACCGAGTTAGAAATTATAACTGCCAATGGAACCCCAAAATGGATAAGAGCCATGGGCGGCATTGAATATAAAGACGGCCAGCCCAGTTTCATTTTGGGTACTATTCAGGATATTGATAAAGAAAAGCACATAAATATTGAGTTTAATAAAATATATACGGAGCTGAAAGCCATTATGGATGCCGATTCCGGCATTGCTATTATTACCACTCATAACGACGGCATTATCAAGACTTTTAATAAAGGTGCAGAAATAATGCTTGGCTATACCGCTGACGAAATGATTGGTACAAAGCGTGCCGATGTATTTCATGACCACCAAGAGGTTGAAACTTATGCCCAAAAGGTTTCAGAAGAATTAGGTATTCAACTGACTAGCGCCGGGGAAGCCCTGATTGCCAAAGCCCGCCTCGGAAAAACAGATTTTAATGAATGGACCTATATCAGAAAAGATGGTGCCAGAATTACGGTGGAATTATCATTGACACCGCTCAAAAACTCGGAAAATGAAATATCAGGTTTTCTTGGCATTGCAAAAGATATAACCGATAAAAAGCACTCTGAACGACTGCTTCAACTAAGTGAAGAGCGACATAGAGGGTTCTTCGAGCACTCGCAAGGGCTAATGTGTACCCACGACCTGAAAGGGAAGTTTCTTACGGTAAACCCCGCAGGCGCTTATCTGCTGGGTTATTCAGCGCCGGAAATCCTTCAGAAAACTCTTTACGACTTAGTACCGCCGGAATATACGGAGAGGGTAACAGCATATCTGCGTGATATTCATGAAAAGGGCTACTTCAAGGGGTTAATGCTTGTTCAGCATAAAGACGGCAGCCTGAGAACCTGGATGTATAACAATATTTTGTCTGAACTTTTGGGAGGCGAAAAGTATGTTATTGGCAATGCTGTTGACATAACCGACCGCATTAATATGGAACAACAACTCATAAAAGCCAAAGTACAGGCTGAAAAAAATGCCTATGCAAAAGATGTGTTTCTTGCCAATATGAGTCATGAAATCAGGACTCCGATGAATGCCATTGTTGGCTTTGCCAATTTATTGAAAGACAGCCCGCTGACAGAAGAACAGTCTGAATACCTCTCTTATATTATCATCGCAACACAGAATCTGCTGGGTATCATTAACGATATCCTGGACCTGTCAAAAATAGAATCAGGCCATATTGTTATTGAAGAAGTACCATTCAGTATTAAAGATACCGTAAAAACAGTAAAAAGTATCTTACAGGGCAGAGCCAACGAAAAAGGGCTTGAACTTACATGCACTATAGACGAAACAATACCTGAAAATGTATTGGGCGACCCAACCAGACTAAACCAGATATTACTTAATCTGGCTAATAATGCAGTAAAATTTACTTCTGAAGGCCTGGTAAATATTGAAGTTCAACAAGCTGATTGTACAGAAACAGAAGTAACCATATTATTTAAGATTACCGATAGCGGTATTGGTATTCCACATGATAAGCTATCCATGATATTTGACCGGTTTACTCAGGCCAATTCAGATACTACACGTAAATTTGGAGGAACCGGCCTTGGTCTTAGTATCTCAAAATCATTGGTAGAACTTCAGAATGGTAATATTTTTGTTGAAAGTAAAGAGAACAAGGGTTCTACTTTTGGTTTTTTAATTACTTACAAAAAAATGGCTGCTTTGCCAGAACAAGCCCCAGGTAATAGCACCGACACACTGACAACCAATAAAGAGATTAAAGTATTGCTTGTAGAAGACAATGTTTTAAACCAAAAACTGGCATTAAGGGTACTTGAAAAGTTTGGCTTTGAAGCCGAACTGGCCCAAAACGGAAAAATTGCGATAGAAAAGGTTAAGACCCACAAGTTTGATATTATTCTCATGGACCTCCAGATGCCTGAGATGGACGGGTACCAGGCTACTGTTGCCATTCGTGAAGAATTGAAAGATGAAACCCCCATTATTGCCATGACGGCCCACTCTTTGGTAGGTGAAAAAGAAAAATGCCTGAAAATTGGCATGAATGAGTACATAACCAAACCGTTTAACCAGCGGGAGTTATTCGACAAGGTTGTGAAATTTGCCTGATACAGCCGGCAGCCTTACAACCTTTACAATTTCTTAACATGGTTTTTTTCGGGTATGGAGGAAACTTTCGGATTTTTGCGACCAAATAAAAAACACCAATATAATCGTACTGTTATAACTAAACCCAATAAATCATGTTTGGCTTAGAAACCGACATTTTCCTACTACTCTCATTCTGCCTTCTGGCAGCCTGCGCTTTTGAATTTATTAACGGTTTTCATGATACTGCCAACGCTGTTGCCACTGTTATTTATACCAATTCACTTAAGCCAACACAGGCCGTTGTCTGGTCTGGACTAATCAATTTCATTGGTGTCGTAACCGGTGGTGTTGGTGTTGGTATGAGCATAGTAAATCTATTGCCCGTTGAGCTACTGATTGACCAGAACGTATATCATAGTATTGCAATGGTACTGGCGTTGCTGTTCAGCGCTATTATCTGGAACTTCGGCACCTGGTATTTTGGTATACCGGCGTCCAGTTCTCATACACTTATTGGCGCTATATTAGGGGTAGGTCTGGGTTACGCCCTTCTGCCAGATAACGCCTCAGGCGTGGCCGCCGTAAACTGGGACAAAGCCAAAGAAATATTCTATGCACTCTTTCTATCGCCATTGGTGGGTTTCAGTTTAGCTGTTATCCTGATGTTTACACTTCGCCGGGCCTTGAATAAAGATATCAGAAAGCAGATTTTTGATGAACCCAAGAAAAACGAAGAACCTCCGTTCTGGGTAAGAGCCATACTTATTACCACCTGTACACTCGTTAGCTTTTTTCATGGCCGTAACGACGGGCAAAAAGGTATAGGTCTGGTAATGCTTATTCTGATAGGTATATTACCGGCTTACTTTGCCATTAATAATACGATTGATTTTAAACAGATTAAGCCTGACCTTGACACTATATCGGCCAAAGTGGCGCTGATTGATACCGCCAAGACCTCAGTAATTGAAAAAGGAAGAATAGCCCAGATTAAAACCAGCGTAAGTTTTCTTCAATCGCTGGCTGATAGCAACAAAGTAAGTAAAGCTAATGCTTTGGCTGCCCGTAAAGCTTTATTAACTATTAGTGGCAATGCTAAAAAACTGGTTGACGACCCCGATGTAATTTTAAGTGACGCCAACAAAGCAGAATTAAAAGCGGCCGCTGTACAGGAAGAAAAAGGAATCAGAAAATATACCGACCATGCCCCAATGTGGGTTATTCTGATGATATCGATGTCGTTAGGTCTTGGTACCATGATAGGCTGGAAGAGAATTGTTGTTACCGTTGGCGAGAAAATCGGCAAATCGCATCTGACTTATGCACAGGGTGCATCTGCCGAACTGGTTGCAGCTACCACTATCGGGCTTGCTTCATGGTTTAAACTACCTGTTAGTACCACCCATTCGTTGTCGTCTGGTATTGCCGGTACAATGGTAGCCAGCAAGGGTATTAAAAACCTGCAGTCTGGCACTATCAAAAACATTGCGTTGGCGTGGGTTCTTACGCTTCCTGTAGCCATTATATTGTCTGCAACATTATTTCTGTTTTTCCGCTGGTTGTTTTAACAGATTTTCTGGTAATTGCAGTCAATTAAAGATTTTAGGTAAATCCGGGAATCCGGAGGGGGTTGGTACTCCCTCCGGATTCTTATATTTTAATTAAGTACTCAATTGTATTATTGAGCCCAAACACCAATATGAAATTTTATTTGAATCCATTCTTAAAGGCAGGCTTGTTCTGCCTGTTTTTAGGCTTGCAGGTACCATCCGTATTGGCACAAGACCACGGCTCACTGACAGAAATTGATACTACCACTGCCCGCAAACTTCTTTCTACATTCCGTAAATATGAGTACATTGGTATTGGGGGTTACATTCAGCCTCAGTTTCAATGGATACAAACCAAAGGCGCCAGAAACTTTAACGGTGGCGATTTCCAACCTAATGCCAGCAACAGGTATATGATGCGCCGTGGCCGTATCCGCTTCGACTATGCCCGTTATGATAAATTCAATAATCCGAAACTATATTTTATTTTCCAGTTTGATGGTACCGAAAGAGGCATCTTTATCCGTGATTTCTGGGGGCGTATCTATGAGAATAAATTCAACTCTTTTTATCTTACTACAGGTATGTTTGCCCGCCCGTTCGGTTTTGAGGTAGGATACGGCTCGCCAGACAGGGAATCACCTGAAAGAGGAAGGATGTCTCAGATACTCATGAGGGTTGAACGTGATTTTGGCTTTATGGGAACCTTTGAACCCCGAAACAAAACCGGTTTTCTGAAATATATAAAATTTGATGCAGGCGTATTTAACGGGCAGGGCGTAACTGCCGTGGCCGACTTTGATAATCATAAAGATTTGATTTCCAGGTTATCGCTTAAACACTACAAACTTGCCCCAAAGTTGATTGTAAGCGGAAGTATATCTGGTTTTTTTGGTGGAATGGAGCAGTTTACTAACAAAATTTACAGAATAAACGGAACGGCCAAACAGTTTACAGTTGATTCTTCTGCTTCAAACCTGGGCAAAATTGCCCCAAGAAATTATTATGGTGCAGATATACAAGTCAGGATTCCGAACCGAAGAGGTGAAACGGAGTTCAGGGCAGAGTATATCAGAGGTACCCAGACAGCCGTGCAAAGTACTACCGAAACACCTGCCGTAATACCAATGGAGAACGGTAAACCTATACCGCTTTATATCCGTAATTTTGATGGTGCCTATTTTTATTTTTTACAACAACTAGGCAGCAAAAAACACCAGATTGTACTGAAATACGACTGGTATGACCCCAACAAAAAAGTAAAAAACACACAAATAGGCGCTGGTTTTTCTGCGGCCGACATAAGATTCAATACTTTTGGGTTTGGTTATCTTACCTATCTGAACGAGAACGTCAGACTGATGCTTTGGTATGAAATACCCAAAAATGAAAAAACTGATCTGAAAGATTACACTGAAGATTTGAAAGACAACAATTTTACCTGCCGCGTGCAATACAGATTCTAATTTCTTTTAAAGGTAATGGTATCTTGATTGGATTTTTTTGATGTAATACCAACAGGTACCACTCTGGCCGGCCGACGTCTGAAGATAGTATTGAAATTACGCGTATGCTGCAGACTTACACCATTAACAGTAACGTTATTGTTGAAGTTATAAAAATAGTTGGGTACATTACGGCTATAGGCCTTTAAACGCCAGCTACCCTCTTCGTTAAGCATCCATTCTACTTCGCCACCATAAAAGTAGTTGCTGGCTGTTTGTTCCTGGTTTTGCAGTATGGTATTATTTACACTCAGTTTCAGACGATTGTTGCTGAAACGGTATGAAAAATTGAGTTGCATATTATTAAACAGGCTTTGACGCACGTTGCTCAGCACACCTAACTGAACCCCGACTTCAAGATTTGGGTCAAGTTTTGATGCAATAGTACCCAATTGGTTGGTAAGTAAATTACTTACATTGTCTAGCAATAGCTGAGAATCAACCGCATCTTTAAAGCTGTTGTCAGAGAAGAGCCTGTTCAGGGCGGTAATGCCTACAAAGTTATTTGTAAGCAACTGTTCATCATTCCTGAGGCGTTGCTCAAATGCAATTACCTGCGGTTGCAGGTTGAGAGGTATCCGGCGTAAATCAAACTTGATGTCGTACTTAATAGACGGCTTCATCAGCTTGTCTGTCAGGGTTACATAAGCATTTACCGGATACGGCGTTTTTAATTCAGCACTGTTTGTAGTTGCCGACACGATACCATCTGGCAATAAAACATTAGCAGTTACAATGGCATTGATATTCACATCGGCATCGTAGGGGTCGCCAGACCACCTGATCCAGCTACCTTCCGCAATATCGAATTTTCTCACTCTCGATATATTCTGCAAGCTAAAATCGTACTTTCCGCTTTTGATAGTATAGGGGCCTGTCATTGTAAAACCACCACGCGTATCGTATTCAATGCTCAGGCGTCCGCTTCCTACGGCTGTTAGCATATCTTTGTTGCTACGGTCAAATATCACCTCACATATTGCATCTGGCGTAAAGGTAAAGTTAAAAGCCATCTTTAAACTTCCGGCCTCACTGGTTATAACCGAATCACTCTTGACGTTTTTATCCTTAGGTAACTTTGTATTTTTACTTACAAAGCTGATACCATCCGTTTCGGTGTCAACGCTGGTGGCTCCGTCAAGCGGTATGGTAATTCTGGTTCCGGGTTTGCTTGTCAGGTTGCCCGTAATAGCTACGTGCTTAAAGTTTCCGGTTATATGCATATCGCCCGCCGCATAGCCAACTCCATAAAAATCTTCATTATCTTTAATACCCGTATTCATTATTCTGAAACCGTCTCTACCCCTCATGTAAGCATGTAAACCGAGCATAAAATTGCCGCCACCACCATTAAAAATACCTCCGGCCAGTTCTGCTTCATTACCGTTGATGAGGGCATCACGCACCTTGAAACCCTTTTCAACCACAAAGCCTTCTTCATTAAAATTAACCTTGTCATCAAAATATACCTGGGCCTTCAGTTCATTCACTACAAGGCTGCCTTTATCTATGTCAATACTTCCGCGTATAACGGGGTCACGAGGGGTTCCTCTGACAGAAAGTTTACCAGAAGCATAACCATGAATATCTGAAAAAATATCATCAACAAATGATTCAGAAATTTCGAGGTCGGCCTTATTTAGCCCGGCCTCCAGGTTAAGCGAATTCAACTCATTTTTAGGGTCATAGGTACCTGCAACTCTGAATATCTCCTTATCAAGCCTGATAATATTACCAATAATGTTCAGTTTCTGTACCTGATTGTCCCAAAGGGCTTCACCGGCAATTGTTCCTATCAGGCTTGTTTTATAGATAAGGTCATCTACATCAAATTTACTGGTAACCAGCGCATCTTCAAATACATCGGTCATTACCAGTTTGCCATTCAAAATACCTTTCAGGTCAATATTAGACAAGGGCTTAATGGTTTGTAAATCAAAGTCATGTATATCTACGTAGGCTTCTTTTCTGCTATCGGATGAAATAAGGCCGTAGACAGATATACTTTGCTTTTTGTTAGACACCACCACATCACGAAACTCAATATCACCGCCGCCAAACTTAATAATATTGTTTTTGTCTATTTCCCATACATCACCAAGTAAATCCAGGCGCGTATTTCTGGCATCAAAAGCCAGGTCAATTCCTTCAGGCAAAAATTTAAGCTCGCCAAAAACCTGTGCCCTGTTGGTACTTTTTTGCTGCCTTATTTTAGAATCAAATTTTATGATGTTGTCAAGCCCCCAAACGCCATTTACCTCCAGGTTTTCAGTTGGCTCCATGCCACCCAGTTTCTGCTTTTGTGAATTAAAAACCAGAGAAGACAATATGCCCGGAGCATTAATCTCTTTTGATGTAAAGAAATCAAGGTCGTTATTATACAAGGCAAAACTTCCGTGTCTGAGCGTATCAATTTTACCATTAAGAGACACCTCAATGGTATTTCTGATGTTCATTTCTCCGCTTAAATCTGTATTAGGCGACACGTAGAGATCAGGATAAAAATAAGCAAAGAATGGCTGCGACTGCTTGAATTGTACCTTATAAGAAAGGTTGTATCTGGGTTGGGCGTTTTTGCCCGGCAATTTTGAATAATACGCCAGGCGGCCGGCTTCCGTATCGGAAAAGTACTGAATGTACTCTTTAGAAAACCTCGACACATCATTAATAACCTGGCTCGGAGTAAATTTGCCGGATAAATCAATATTAAAAAACTCTGATAACAAACTAATGCGCCTGGTCTTGTTTTCAAGGGCGGAGGTTACAAAAACCGAATCGATACCCAGTAATCGCTTATCATATTGCATTACCGTATGCAAAAGCTGCGCCTCGCCTATCCAGTTATCTAATTCATTGCCCTGAAAATCAAGATTTAGCTCCGACTTCAATTTTACGTCGTTGTCTGTATACCCAAGGGCTTTCAGATTGGCGTTCTGAAGCTTACCGTTGATATCGAACTTGTTGAGTGCCTTGCTGAAATCAATACTGCCGGTAACATCAAAGGTAAGGTTAGTGTCTTTTACGCTTACGCGGCCGTCAAACAAAGACTGGCTCATGGCGCCGTTTACGTCTATATTCTTGAAGTCATATCCATTAAAGCCAATATGCTTTACGTTGCCGTCAAAATTGAGTAGCGCATCTTTAATTGTAAGGCCCTTACCTTTTATTGCACCGTTAAACGACATTTTCTGCAGGGTCTTTTCCTGATTCACCAATTTGCCGAGGTCCAGATTATCAACTCTAAGGTTACCCGTGTATGTGGCCAATGCTTTGTTATCTGGAATCTTCATGGCAATTTTACCAGAAACCGACCCTATCTGGGTTTTAATGTAGGCCGTAGTTGAAAAATCGTCATAAGGCCCTTTGAAGGTACCAGAAAAGTTAACTACCCCCAGTTTGTAAATATGTTTGGTATATACTGAGTCTCCGGCATACTGGCGGGCATCGGGCGCATCTATCTGAGACGGCCGCCAGTTTAAATCCATTACGGCTTTCCGTAGGTCGGGCATATTTTTAAAGGCGATATCGCCGTTCAGGTAACTGTTCTTTCCGAATTTCAGGTTAAAATTATTCACTCTGAAATTATGTACTGTGCCTTTAAAATCACCATTGAGCAGATAATTTTCATGATACTCGTACATATCGGGTGCAAATCTGGCTAAATCCTGGGCATCTATTTCGCAATCATGGAGGTCGCCGGTCATTTCTACTTTTTCATTAAAGTCCTGAAAGTCGCGGGGGGTAATGTACTTGAAATGAACCGACCTGCGAAGCACAGAATTATTGATACGCGCATAGAGGTCATCAAACCTCATGTGCTGACGCGAGTAGAAAAAGCGGGTCTTCAGGTCTTTAATTTCCAGATTACTGCGCCGGTCAACCCCCTTTAGGTCATTAAGGCCGAATTTTATGGTATCGCCCTGTATAAAAAAGTTTTTCAGCAGACCCTGTACTTCATGTACCGTAAAGTTGTTGTAGTCAAACTCTTCTTTAGGAAACCGCTGTTCGTCGGGGTCCTGAAGTGTAAAAGTTCCCCCCTGTATATAAGCCTCGTCTATCGTAAACGGGATATTGCGTTCTACATAAGGTTTGGTGGTATCTCTTGGCGGTGTTGTAAGCTCTTCAATTCTGGCAATCCATTTATCAATGTTCAGGTCGCCGTCTTGTTCATAAATCAGCTTCACACGCGGGCTCATTACCATCACGTAGTCAAGGTTATTATCAAAAGCCAGAAAAGTATCCCAATCAAATTTAAAGTTGGTTTTGGTATTTACGTACAGCTCCTTCACAAAAATCATTTCCCGGTTTTTGTAGTCGTAAATAGTAATGTTCTGAAGGGTAATCTCGTCAAGCCAGGTGAGTTTGGCTTTTTCAATAGTAACTTTTGAACCCAGTTTTTTTGAAAGATACTCAGTTGCGCTCTGGAGTGTAAGTGTTTGCACTACCGGTAATTGTATGGCGTAGAAGATTATCAATATCCCCAGAAAAGAGTAGAGAATAAGATTCGGTAGTAGTCTTGCTAGTATTTTAAACGCCTTACGCAAAATAATTGACAAATAAATTAATTAGTGAATTACTCTATAGTAATTTTGTAACAGAAAAGGTTTTTTGACCTTCAAACACAAAATTTTGTCTAAAGTATTGAATATCCTAGCAATTGAATCGTCCTGCGACGAAACATCAGCAGCTGTTATTTCTAACGGTAAAATCTGCTCCAACATTGTTGCCGGCCAGATAATTCACGAGCGTTTTGGCGGTGTAGTACCCGAGCTGGCCTCGCGCGCTCACCAGCAGCATATACTTCCGGTGGTAGAAAATGCCTTAAAAAAAGCAAATATAACAAAAAATCAGCTAAATGCTATAGCTTTTACGCGTGGCCCGGGGCTTCTGGGCTCGCTGCTGGTAGGCACGTCGTTTGCCAAAGCCATGGCATTAGGGCTTGCTATACCGCTTATTGAGGTTAATCATATTCAGGCGCATGTACTGGCACATTTTATTGATAAGCCTGCGCCTTCGTTTCCTTTTTTGTGCCTCACTGTTAGCGGTGGCCACACCCAGATTGTGCTGGTGAAAGATTACCTGCAAATGGAAATAATAGGCGAAACTCAGGATGACGCCGTTGGAGAAGCCTTTGACAAAACCGCCAAATTGTTGGGTTTGCCGTATCCGGGCGGGCCACTGGTTGACAAATATGCCCAACAGGGAAACCCTCATGCTTTTGAGTTTCCGTTGTCTGAAATGCCGGGTTACAACTTTTCATTCAGTGGTATAAAAACTTCTATTTTGTACTTTTTAAAGGCAAATCAGGCTAAGAAACCAGATTTTATTGAAGAAAACATAGCTGATATATGTGCAAGCGTGCAGCACACTTTAATAAAAATGCTTTTACAGAAACTACGCAGGGCAGCCCGCGAGCTAAATATTAAAGAAGTTGCCATTGCAGGTGGGGTGTCGGCCAATTCAGGACTTAGAAAAGCGATACTTGAAATGGGAGAAAAGGAAAAATGGCAGGTGTATATTCCGGCATTTGAATACTGTACAGATAACGCCGGCATGATAGCCATGGCTGCCCATTTTAAGTATCAGAAAGGCGAGTTTACGTCGCAAGAGGTAAGCCCCCTGCCACGTATGGAATGGTAAAATACCATAAGCGCTCTTAAACAAAGACGAGCCTCGTTTTCACAAGGCTCGTCTTTGTTATATTATTTGGCAGCAACACTGGTTTTTCTTCTGGTTTGGGCAACCTGCAACACGTGCTGCCCGATTTTTATACCACATTTATTGCCTTCGTCGCATCCTGACCAATAGTGAATACCGCCATATAAACGGCTGACACTGGCCATAAGTGCGGCTTCTCTGAACGACTGGAACGACATAACGCCGTGGCCGTGCTTATATTCTGTAGAATCAGTAAAGGCAACTTTATCTCCATGAACAAAACTTAACACCTCTGCTGCCGCTGCCGAAATGGTGCTATGCCCGCTTGTATATTCAGGAAATGGCGGCGTTTGTAAAAATGGCTGCCATTTGGGGTCTAGTTCCTGATTGATTACGGTCTCTGGGCGAACTTTTACGCTGCGGTATTTTTCTCTCCAGCAACTGATAAAGCCATCAAGTAGTGCCACTGATGCAAGCATGTACCCCTCAACACTTTTCTGGAAAGAGGCCTTAGTTTTGCGCGAAACGGTGGTGTGAATGGCAAGCCAATGGCCTCCGGGCGTCATTTTTTTATTGGCAAACATCACGTGCCCCATTACGTTCATCACAAACGGGTTATCATCCCAGAACCACGCAATGCGTTTTTGCTCTTCGGTTAGTTTTTTGCCAAGCTCATAAACCTCAAAGGTTTCTTTCCAGAAAGCACTTTTTCTGTCTTTATTATACATGGGCGGTGGTGGTGGCGGGTATTGGCCAGACGAGTCAAGCGCAAAAGCACGAATTTTGTTCCATTCAGGTTCGCAGGCATCGGCATAGGCCGGTGGTGTAGGCACCCAGGTACCCGGCTGGTTGGTTACAGTAAATCTGATACCGCGGGTCTGTTTATATTTGTCGCCACCCGAATAACGCATTACATGAGCAGCTACACTGTCGCCATAGGCCATTGAGCGCTGCATCACATCTTCGGGTATACCCATATCTTCATATTTTTTAAAGAAACCTTTTTCGTAATCATCAAAGAAATTGCCTGAAAAAGTAAGCGTTCTGGCCACTTTCAAAAAGGCTTTGGTACTGGCAAGCGGAAAACAGTATTCTTTACCTGCTTCCGGCTGCGGGCCTTCTTTGTATCCTTTCAGCCTACCTCCCATGGTCTGATACTCCGGATAACCCGGCACCATGGCTTCGTACCCGGCCAGATTGGCGTAGGCATAAATGCGGCTGGCCACAGGCGGTTTAAAAATGTCATGGATAATAACATCCGTAAGCAATTCTACTGACTGGTGATAAAGCTCTGGGTCAGCAGCTTTAGCGTTGTAGACTTTTGCATCGCCTTTTGGTTTACAGGCATTAAAAAGCAAGCCCATCAGAGCAGCACTCAGAATGAGAGATAATTTTTTAATCATGAGTAGTGTAAAAACTAAAACTAAAAAAAACACAATTATTAAGTGCAAATCTACAAAAATTACTTTTTAAAATTTGATGATTTTTATCATTTTAATAATAAATGCTAATCAGTAAAAATTTCAGAGCCATATTCCGGTTACATCATATATTTCGGGCTTTCAGTCGTATAAAACCCACAATTTTTAAAAACCTAATCTTTAGCAGGCCATTAGCCTGTCTAATTAATCGGTGGGTTTTGGGTGTCAATTTCACTTATCTGAAAAATAAATAATAAATTTCATTATCATTTTCAGCCTTTTCACAACCAATTACGTCTTGTTTATGTTGATTGTCTGAAAACCTGACAAAATTCATTCATACATTTGCGCCCAATGCCGATATCGGAAGCGGCCATACCAGATACTCTTTGATGACGACCAATAAAAGAAAGATATTCAATGACCCGGTTTATGGATTTGTAACAATTTATTCTGACTTAATCTATGACCTGATTGAGCATCCTTATTTTCAACGCTTACGCCGTATCAAACAACTGGGTATGGCAGAGTTGGTTTACCCCGGTGCCCTGCATACACGTTTCCACCATGCCATGGGTGCCATGCACCTCATGCAGGAGGCCCTGTTGGTTTTGCAATCTAAAGGAAATATTATTTCTGAAACCGAGTTTGAATCTGCACAAATAGCCATTCTGCTGCACGACATTGGCCACGGGCCGTTTTCTCATGTCCTTGAATGTTGCATTCTGCAGGATGTATCTCATGAAAAAATCTCTGCCCTGCTGATGGACCGCCTCAATAAACAGTTTGACGGACGTTTGTCTATGGCTATACAAATGTTTAAAGGCAACTATGCGCGTGATTTTTTCCACCAGCTGATTTCAAGCCAACTGGATATGGACAGAATGGACTATCTGAACCGGGACTGTTTTTTTACAGGCGTAGCAGAAGGAACCATTGGTGTAGACAGAATTATAAAAATGCTTAATGTGGCAGGCAATAAGCTGGTTGTAGAAGAAAAAGGTGTATTGAGCGTAGAAAATTTCCTGAATGCCCGCAGGCTAATGTACTGGCAGGTGTATTTGCACAAGACCGCCATCTGCGCCGAAACCATGCTGATTAAGATTATAAGCAGGGCAAGAGAGCTGATTAGTAACGGAGAAACACTGTTTGCCAACCCGGCATTTATGGTTTTTCTGAAAGAAAACGTTACCTTAAAGGAATTTGAAAGCAATGATACCTATTTGCAATCGTTTACACAATTAGATGATTACGACATCTGGGCTTGTATAAAAATGTGGCAGTTTCATTCTGACAAAGTTCTGTCAACTATCTGCCGTGATTTGATGAACCGAAATCTGTTTAAAATCAAACTTTCGAATAACCCGATAGACGACACACTCATTAGTTCATTAAAACAGTCGCTGCTTAACAACGGCATACCTGAAAATGAGCTACATTATTTTATTATTGAAGGCGATGTAAGTAACAAAGGGTACGTTCATGGAGACGAGACCATTTACATCAGCACCAAAAATAAAGACGTGGTTGATATAGCCGATGCCTCTGATTTACCGACCATCAAGGCATTGAGCAACATCGTTAAAAAATACTATGTATGTTGGGGCAAAAATGTATATTTGCAATGATTTTGCTATGTTGTAAGGTATTTTTGCATTATTCTAAGAATATTTTCGACAAAAATTATTTTGCCGACACTTAATAAAACAAAGTGGTATATTTTCCAACTCATGCAAAGTTTAAACTCGCTGAAGTATTATATGCAATTTACAATAAAGCAAATAGCACATCTGCTAAATGGAGAAGTAAAAGGAGATGAATCCCTGACAATCAACAATTTAGCAAAAATAGAAGAAGGTAAAGCTGGTGATATTTCGTTCCTTGCGAATCAAAAGTATGAGCAGTTTATCTACACCACAAATGCCTCAGCTGTAATTGTCGGCCGTGAATTTGAGCCCAAAAAAAGTATTTCTGCCACGCTTATTGTTGTAGAAAACCCCTATACATCATTTACCCTGCTACTTGAGGAATACCAAAAGTTTTTGAATTTTTCTAAGATTGGCATAGAACAACCCTCTTATACAGGCGAAGGAGCCGAACTCGGAGAAGGAATTTATCTGGCCGCTTTTGCTTACGTAGGTAAAAATTCAAAAATAGGTAAAAACGTAAAAATTTATCCGCAGGTTTATATTGGCGACAACGTAACCGTGGGTAACAATACCATTATCTATGCAGGCGCAAAGGTGTACAGCAACACGGTAATCGGAAATAACTGCGTTCTGCACGCAGGTGTAGTAATTGGCAGCGATGGATTTGGTTTTGCACCACAACCTGATGGTTCGTATAGGGCTATTCCGCAATTGGGGAACGTTATTTTAGAAGATAATGTAAGTATAGGAGCCAATACCACTATTGATTGTGCTACTATGGGGTCTACAATTATAAGGCAGGGTGTAAAAATTGACAACCTGGTACAGATTGCCCATAATGTAGAAGTTGGCAAAAATACCGTTATTGCAGCACAGACAGGCGTAGCGGGGTCATCAATTATTGGCGAAAACTGTGTTATAGCAGGCCAGGTTGGTATAGTGGGGCATATAAGTATCCCGAATGGCACTAAAATTGGAGCCAAGTCTGGTATTAACAGAACTTTTAAGAAAGAAAATACTTCAGTCTCGGGCGTACCTGCCTTTGAGATTAACGATTATCTGAGGTCAACAGCTATTTTCAGGAAACTGCCTGTTCTGGAAAAACAGGTACGAGAACTTGAAAAACGTTTGGAAGAGCTCACCAGCGAGGGAGCCTTTACAGAGGTATAGATTAGCTGACACCGAAAAATATGATATTGCCAATGAACGTAAAACAACAAACCGTAAAAAAGAAAGTTTCAATTTCGGGCGTAGGTTTGCATACAGGCGAAAAAGTAACGCTGACCATTCAACCTGCTCCGATTAATCATGGGTATAAGTTTCAGAGAATCGACTTAGACAATAAACCAATCATTGAAGCCGATGTAGATTATGTGGTAGACACCTCAAGAGGTACAGTGCTTGAAAAAGAAGGTGCACGCGTACATACCACCGAGCATATTCTGGCCGCCCTGGTAGGCTTACAGATTGATAACGTCCTGATTCAGCTTGATGGACCTGAAATTCCTATTCTTGATGGAAGCGCAATTCAGTTTGTTGAGTTACTGGAAGAAGCCGGTGTGGAAGAACAACCCTCTTTACGTAACTACTACGAAGTTACCGAGGCTATTCATTACCGCAACGACGAACGCAGTATTGAACTGGCAGCATTGCCACTGAATGACTACCGCCTGACGGCAATGGTTGATTATAACTCGGCCATCTTGCACAGCCAGCATGCGCAGTTACATAATATCGAGCTTTTCAAGAACGAAATTGCCCCTTGCCGTACTTTTGTATTTTTGCATGAGTTGGAAGCCCTTTTTAAAGCAGGCTTAATTAAAGGAGGCGATATTGGCAACGCCGTTGTGATTGTTGACAAGGAGGTGTCGGAAGACGAAGTTGAAAATTTATCAAAGCTACTTAACAAGCCTAAAATTCAGGTAGGCAAAACCGGCGTGCTGAACGACACACCGCTGCGTTTTTCTAATGAACCTGCAAGACATAAGTTATTAGATGTAATGGGAGACCTGGCATTGGTTGGTCGCCCGTTGAAAGCTCATATTCTGGCCGCCCGCCCGGGTCACACGCCTAACGTAGAGTTAGCAAAGAAAATCAAAAAACAAATGCTTGACTCGGCCAAAAGTGCCCCACAGTATGACCCTAATACTCCTCCGGTGTTTAATGTAAATGATATTGCCAAGCTGTTGCCACACCGTTATCCGTTTGCACTGGTTGACAAAATTGTTTACCTGGACGGCCAAACCGTAGTAGGCATCAAAAATATTACCATGAACGAGCCGCAGTTTACGGGTCACTTCCCGGAAAACCCCGTTATGCCCGGTGTGCTTCAGATTGAAGCCATTGCGCAAACAGGTGGTGTGCTTGTTCTTACCTCTACCGGAAACCCAGAAGCGTACTGGCCGTATCTGGTAAGTATAGATAACTGCCGTTTTTACAGAAATGTGTTACCGGGCGACACACTTATTATCAGATGCTCTCTAATAAACCCCATGAAACTGGGTGTAGCAAAAATGCATGGAGAAGCGTGGGTAGGCAAAACTCTTGTTTGCGACGTAAACATGACGGCCCGTCTTGTTAAAAAAGCTAAATAAGCAGGTATGGATACCAGTCTTATGAAGCAAAACATTCTAAAGCAATAATCAAACAATTATGAATCAACCATTAGCATTCATACACCCAGACGCCAAAATTGCACATAATGTAGTTGTAGAACCATTTGCTGTAATTAATAAAGACGTTGAGATTGGAGAAGGGACATGGATAGGCTCGCACGCCATTATTATGGAGGGTGCCCGAATCGGCAAAAATTGCCGTATTTTTCCGGGAGCAGTTATTTCTGCTGTTCCGCAGGACCTAAAATTTAAAGGAGAACAAACCGTAACAATTATAGGCGACAATACCACTATCAGAGAATGTGTTACTGTAAACAGGGGTACTGTAGACAAGTATCGCACTGAAATTGGCTCTAACTGCCTGATAATGGCTTATACACATATAGCCCACGATTGTATTGTTGGCAACAATGTAATTCTGGCCAACTGTGTGCAATTGGCAGGCCATATTACCGTGGGAGACTATGCCAATATAGGTGGGATGTCTGCCGTGCAACAATTTGTTAAAATAGGCAAGCATACTTATATTGGTGGCTGCTCACAAATCAGAAAAGATGTTCCGCCTTATATCAAGGCAGCCCGTGAGCCGCTTTCTTACGCGGGTATCAACTCGGTAGGTTTGCGCCGCAGAGGGCATTCAGATGAGAAAATAGCAGAAATACAGGACATCTATCGTTATATTTATCTGAAAGGTTTAAATAATAATGAAGCTGTAACACAGGTTGAGCTTGAGTTTCCTGCTACACCGGAACGTGACGAAATATTGAATTTTATTTCTAATTCTGAAAGAGGAATCATCAAAAGCCCGTTAAAAAAAGCCTTGGATAGTGAAAATTGAGCTGGCTAATATAGGCAAGAAATACAGAAACGAATGGATTTTTCGTAACACTAACCTGACCTTCTCGAGTAACGAGAGTTATACGTTTGTCGGGCCCAATGGAAGCGGAAAATCCACTCTTTTACAAGTAATTGCAGGTTCTCTGCCGCAGTCTGAAGGCCAGATCGCCTATATTGAAAACGGAGAGGTTTTAAGTATAGAAGAGTTTTATAAGAAAATAACCATTGCCGCTCCTTACCTTGAATTGATTGAAGAATTTACCCTGCTTGAAATGGTAGACTTCCATATCAAATTCAAACCGCTTAAAAACAACATTTCTCCTGTTCAGTTTCTTGAGTTGATTCAGCTGGCTCATCACAAAAATAAATCAATCAAAAATTTCTCGTCAGGCATGAAGCAAAGACTGAAACTCGGGCTTGCTTTTTATTCTGATTGCCCGGTTATAATGCTCGACGAACCGACATCCAATCTGGATGCGCAGGCTTCAGGATGGTATTTGAGCCAGGTAGAACAGCATACCCAAAACCGCCTGCTGATTATCTGCTCAAACCAGCCACAGGAATACACATTCTGCAAGAATATAATAGATATAAGAGATTATAAATTAAAATGAAGAATCTTTAGTCTTCTTTAAGAAAAGCAATATTTCTTCGGAGCCCTTCCAGTTTGGTGCGTTTGACGGCTGACCGCCTGAAGATTTCCTGAAACAATTCTCCGGTAATTTCTTCCCAGTCTTTTCTGGTAAATTCTTTTAACTGTGGATTCATCTCAAACTGTGCCGTTTTGTGAGGCCGTGCAAAGGAGTTCCAGGGGCATACGTCCTGGCAAATGTCGCAGCCAAACATCCAGTTATTAAACTTCCCTTTCATCTCTTCCGGAATAGCTTCTTTCAGCTCTATTGTAAAATAGCTGATACATTTACTGCCATCAACCACGTAAGGTTCGGTAATTGCATCGGTTGGGCAGGCGTCTATACAACGTGTGCAGGTGCCACAGTAATCTTTTATAGGGCCGTCTGGTTCCAGTTCCAAATCACAGATAATCTCACCGATAAAGAAAAAACTACCGATTTCGCGGTTTATAAGGTTGGTATGTTTACCTACCCAGCCTACCCCACTCTTTTTGGCCCAAACTTTATCCATCACCGGTGCCGAATCAACAAACACTCTGCCATTTACTTCCCCTATTTCATCAGCTATTGCCTCTACTAAATCTTTCAGTTTGTCTTTCATTACAAAATGATAATCGGTTCCATAAGCGTATTTCGACAATTTAAGGTCTGAGGCAGATTCAGGCAGGGTTTGCTCCGGATAATAATTCAGAATTAGTGTAATTACAGATTTTGCGCCATCAACCAGCTTACGGGGGTCTAATCGTTTATCAAAATGATTGGCCATATAGGCCATTTTACCGTGATAGTTCTTATTGAGCCAGGCCTCAAGGCGCGGGGCTTCTTCTTCCAGAAACTCCGCTTTAGATATGCCACAAAAATCAAAGCCCAATTCTGTGGCTTTGGTCTTAATCAGATTGGCATATTTTACAGCGTACGATTGAAACATACCGCAAATATAGAGTTAAACTGGCTGAAAGATTTTAAAAGGCATGTTTTAAAGCACGCTTTACACTGTACCGCAAAATAACAATCTGGCCAGAGTTCTAAAACTTTTGAATATAAACACTATTTTTACTTCTTATTAATCAATTTATAACAACAAAATTTTAACTATGAAAAAGGTCTGCATTATTACTTTGTTTTCATTCTTATCAATCACAGCTTTTGGTCAGGTAATTCCAAAAGGCACACGTTTTATTGGTGGTAATTTTGGTTTTAATCTCACTCAGCTAAAAAATAATGGCACTGTAGAGAGTAACACTGTAAATCTGGGTTTAACACCGTCTTTAACTAAATTTATTAAAGATAATTTCGCCGTTAATTATTCGTTAGGCTATAACATTGGAATTGGCAGACACAGACAATATGCAACGGGTGAGTTCCATACTCTATATTCACATGCTGTTGCTGCCGGAATATCTTTCACAAATTACAAAATGTTATCAGAAAAACTTGGAGTTTCGGTCAATTATGGCGGTAGTCTGGTGTATCAGTTCCATGTTCATTCAGAAGGACTTTCTGGCACCCCTAGCAACATAAACCTGATCCTTAGTGCCGGACCAGGGATTATTTATCTACTGAACGAAAAATTTGCTATTGAAGGTTCTACCTCATTGGTTAGCCTTAATGCAGGCTACACGTGGTCTGAAAAAACCAAATTAGTAAACGTGGGTATGGGGGCAAACGGCAGCCCGGGTTTAGGCTTAGGTTTCAGATACTTTTTGAGATAAAACCTTTTGCTTTAGCCAATATTAGTTCATTAAATGTTTCTGCATCTGAGATAACCACCTCAATGGGTACATAAAAAAATCTATCAAGCTCTTGCCCGCTCAGCAAGGGCTTTATTTTTACCATGTCTTTCTCGGTGGTTACAATTTGCCTAGGCCGGCTATGATCAATTATTTTAGAAATTTCTTTTCCGGAAAACGCAAAATGGTCCGGGTACTCAAAAGTCTGTTCAATAACAAAACCATGCAGTTTTAAATGTTTCACCAGTACTTCAGGCCTGGCAATAGCGGTTACAAGTGTTACCGGAACCTGGGCATTAAAAACACTTTTGCCTGCATAAGATGCCACCGCTTTATACCGGATACCTGAAAAAAATACCGGTTTATCGGCACCTGCATATTTAGCAATGCCATTAATTATATCTTCTTTTGTTTTAGGTATAATATCATCCGGGCATTTGGTTACAATTACGGCATCTGCTCTTCGGGCACTTTGGCGTATATCGCGCAGCAAACCGGTTGGCACCATAAAATCTTTAAAAAACGGGCGGTTATAATCGCATAAAAGCAGATTCAAGTGCGGAGCAATTTTGCGGTGCTGAAAAGCATCATCTAAAATAACCAGCTCATTATCAGGCCATTGATACTGAATCTGATTCACGCCTGTTACCCGGTCTTCACAAACCACTACTCTGATTTTATGGCTGAATTTCAGGTAATACTGCATCGGTTCATCGCCTATCGTTGAGGCCGTGGCGTTTTCATCAGCTATCACATAGCCTTTGGTAGAGCGTTTATACCCTCTGCTAAGTATACTTAGCTTGTATTTGTCTGCCAGCAGTTGTACCAGATACTCTACATGGGGGGTTTTGCCAGTGCCGCCCAGATTCAGATTCCCTACATTGATGGTAAATACATCCGGCCTGGTGCTTTTCAGAATCTGTTTATCATACAGCCAGTTGCGAACACCAATAATACAGGCCATTACGACACTGAACGGAAAAAGCAATATTTGTAAAAGGGTGGTTTGCATGTAAAATTCTTATAGTGCTTGTGCTTTTAATATCGCTTAATAAGAATAAGGCACAAAACGGGTAATCTGTAGAGTAAAAAATAAAACTTTCTGTACTTTTGCCAAAATTAAGCATTTTTCAATGGGGCTGAAAGCTAAATGGTCTAAACACTTATTGAAATTCAAGTTCGAAGCCGGAACTTCACGCGGTGTTTACACAGAAAAAGAAACGTACTACTTAAAAATCGAAGATACTGAAAATCCGGGGGTTTTCGGTGTGGGTGAAATTGCACCTCTACAAGGGCTGAGCATAGACCATGTGCCCAATCTGGAAGAGGTGATTCATAACACCTGCGTTACTTTTGACAGCCTAGACCTGGAGATTTTCCCCTGGAATCTGAATATTATTCTTTCTCAGCTTATTGATGATGCTTATCCATCTGTAAAATTCGGATTCGAAACCGCCCTGCTTGATCTAATGAATGGCGGCCGAAGAATTATTTTTGAAAATGATTTTTCGGCTGGCAAAAGAGCTATACCTATCAATGGTCTTGTATGGATGGGTAGTAAAGCGTTTATGTTGCAGCAGGTTGAAGAAAAACTAAATGGCGGATTTGATACTTTAAAGTTAAAAATTGGAGCTATTAATTTTGAAGATGAACTAAGTATTCTGGCTTTTATAAGAGAAAAATTTACGGCCGGGCAAATTAGCCTGCGGGTTGATGCCAACGGAGCTTTTAGTGTGGCTGAAGCAGCACTCAAACTAGCTCGTTTAGGTACCTACCAGCTGCATAGCATAGAACAACCCATTAAAGCAGGACAACCAGAGGCAATGGCTGCTTTAATTGAAAAAAGCCCGGTACCTGTTGCCCTGGATGAAGAACTGATTGGTGTAAGTGAATACGTACATAAAATGCAGTTGCTAAAAAAAATAAAGCCTCAATATATTATTTTAAAACCCACCCTGTTGGGAGGCCTGCAACACTGCCGCGAATGGATTGAAATTGCCACCAGACTACAAATTGGCTGGTGGGTAACCTCTGCATTAGAATCTAACATCGGCCTGAATGCCATAGCACAGTTTACGGCCGAGTATAAAAACACGCTACCACAGGGTTTGGGAACAGGCGCATTGTACCATAATAATGTTGACAGCCCATTGATTGTTGAAAACGGAAACTTAAGGTTTGACACCACCAAAGCCTGGGATTTGAGCACCATTGGCTTATAAAGCTTGGGCAGTGTGCCATTTATTATTGGTATATCTGTTTCAGACTTTCTGCTGTCAGCTCCTGATTTACCAGGTATCGGTAAGTTTCGTCGTCAAAATTATCTAGATTAGTGCCAAAAATACCTTTGGTTTTTATGGTCTCTCTTAAAATAACCCCTGACCCAAGAATCAGACGTATCTTCTCCCAATCGTTATAAAAATACTCTTGTAATAACGGAATAACCTTTTTATGAAACACACCTGCTAATTCATCAGCAGTATCTACTCCTAAAAAATAAGCATGGCCTAAGGTATGATTTCTGTCGAGCAAAAACGCTATTCTCTGGTTAATTTTTTCCAGTAACCTGCTTAAGTCAATATCCTCTATGGTCTTCAGCAAAAAGGGCTTCGGCATTAATTCCTTAAACTCAAACCGGCGACGTAAAGCCAGATCCAGCAATGCAATGGAGCGGTCGGCCGTATTCATAGTGCCTATAATGTGCAGATTACCAGGCACTCCAAACATCTCCTGCGAGTAAGGCAACACCAGTGATAGTTCATTTTCGGCGCCCAGCCGCTTATCTGGTTCTATCAGGGTTATCAGTTCACCAAATACCTTTGATAAATTCGCCCGGTTCAATTCATCAATAATCAGCACATAGCTTCCGGCTTTTTCAAATCTTCCGGCGCGGTTTTCTCTGGTATCCTTCATACAGGCCTCAAAGCCGGAATATCCCGCCATTTTTAATGCTTCCAGGCAGGCCTTATAAAAAATGCCCTTTACTACCTCATAATATACCTGCCCGCCCCGTGCAATGGGTCTTAAACCTTCTATGAACTCTTCATAACTGTACGACTGATGAAATGCTATGAACTGAGCAACGGCGCTGCCCGCAATGTTTCTTGCTTCAAATGTTTTACCTGTGCCCGGGGGGCCATAAAAAACCAAATTTGGTGGTATATTCAGCTTTGGCGCATAATTTACTTCTGTTTCGTTCAACAGCAGCGGGTTGTTATCAGTTATTTCAGAGGTGGTATCAGAGGTGCCAATTTCCCAGAAAAGCTCGTTTCTTAAATTTTCATTTTCTGCTATTTGGTAGATGTACTGATTGTGCCGCTCTTTACGTGCGCTTGAAATGGCCATGGCTTTCAGTTCTTCCAGACACTCATGCCAGGCACTTCTTATCTTGATGTCTTCAATGATATGCTTTTGTTCAAAAGGTATATGGGCATACAGATAATCGGGGTTATTAAGGGGCGATAATTCAATGGTTTCGTACCTGGCAAATAGTTGTTCATGGCGTTTACAGAGTATAATATCATACCATAAGCCCTTTTTGCGTCTGAAATCCAAAGCCACATAGTTATTGATATTGGCCGAAATTGCTTTGTCTTTTCTGACAGAAAAAACGATTCTGGGGTCGTCTATGCCTACATTGGTTACTTCTATCAGCTCTTTTAAAAGCACAAAAAACCATAAAGACGCCTCTTTATTATCAATTTCACGTAGTTTCTCAACAAGAAGCTCTTTATTAGACCCAGCTGTGCTCATATTTGGAAATGATTTGATACTTAAATACCCCGATAACTTTTACGGCTCTAAAAATAGTACAATAAAGATTCAGAAAAAAACCAGGCCCGGGTTATAACACCTAAGAAAAGAAAAAGGCCACGTAACTGGATGTGGCCTTTCTAATTACTGATTCTGGAAATTATTTCAATTCACTGGCTTTTATTTCTCTGGTCCAGAGTTCTTTACCGTCTTTATCAAGCACATTAATCTTCAGCACGCGGTCTGTGCGTTTGCCTGATATTTCAAGCAACCCGTAATTGTGTTTGGTAACTGTGGTGCCTTCAACATAAGGGCTATCAGCTTCTTCCTTTACTGGTTTTGAGGGGCCAGAGGTAAGCGCAGAAATAGTAAGGTCATATAATGGATAAGTGCCGGGGCGGTCTACTTTTGTCAGGGCTGTCCAGTGGCGGTCACCACTGATAAAGATTACCCCGGGTATTTTTTCTTTGGTAATGAGTTCAAACAACTGGTTGCGTTCTTCTTCATAATTGACAAAATTCTCGAATATCTTAGCCGGATTACCTACCTGCCCGCCAACTATAACAAATTTAAACGGTGCATTTGAGAACTTAAGGGCATCTACCAGCCATTGAATCTGCTTTTGCCCAAAATACTCTCTGCCTCCGGTAGTACGGTCGTTAGGCGTTCTCCACCAGCGGTCGTCCATAAGGAAGAACTGGCAGTCTGCCCATTGAAAAGACCCCGTTACGCCTTCATCCTTAAAGGTATAATTGAGGTTACCCCAGAAAAGCTTAAAGGCATCAAGGGTTTGTTTTTTACTTACAAAACCTCTGTCGGCATCGTTAGGGCCAAAATCGTGGTCGTCCCAGATAGCATAGTTGTGAATACTACCTAGCAAGGGCTGCATTTCAGGTAATGAGCGCGTATGGGTATAGCGTTTCATGATACCCGTTTTGGTGTTCCAGTCTGGCTCACGGAGATAAATATTATCGCCGCTCCACAACATAAAATCGGGCTTTGATTGATAGATACTCGTAAAAATTTCATACTCAGAACCATAAGGCGTACCCGGGCGGTCAAATTCTGTTTCATTAATATAAGCACAGCTACCCACCGCAAACTTAAAGGCCGGAGGGTCGGTACGCCATTGCCAGAGCGCCTGGGTCTGAAACTCAAGCGGATAACTGAGCGCCACTTTCTTTTTATCTATCCATACCTCGTATGCGTATTTTTTTCCCGGCAACACCTGGTCTGCAATTAGTCTGGCAACAAAAGCATCTGATTTAGTGGTTTTAAACTCTTCCGTTGCATACTTTATTGCGGGCTTTGTTTTGTCCCAATACACAAATTTCACAGATGCCTCCTTTTTAGTTTGTACCCATAGCAGCACTTCTCTCATTTCTGAATACCCAAGCATAGGGCCAGACTGTATCTGTGCCATCAGGGTAGATACACTAATTAGGCCTGCAAATAATAGCAGATTTAATTTTTTTATCATAATATTAATAATTGATTGTTGAAAGAATCGATACAAATTTAACCTATTCAATAGAACCCTTATATTAACCTTCTGTAAAATGTGCAAAAAACTCCTTTTGCTTGTAAACCCCTTTTCGGGTACGGGTAAAAGCCTGGCCGCCAGCGAGTACCTGAAAAAACAACTGGATAATTACGATTATACAACCATTGTGAGTGAGTACAGAGGGCATTTTATTCACTTTCTGCATAATGAAGACCTGACTCCCTACGAAAAAATTATTGTTTTTGGAGGCGACGGCACCATGCACGAAATATGTAATGCCCTGGCCGAAAAAACTTCTCTACCCCCTATTCTGTTGTTTCCCTGTGGTGGTGGCAAAGCATTGAACCACGACCTGAAAAATCTTGACTGGGATAGTTCGCTTGCAAAATTCAGACAAAACAACATTAAGCACATTGACATTTTCAAAGCCACTTTTCCGACGGCACCGGCTCCGGAACAAATGAGCTACGGTTTTAATATTATTGGCTGGGGGCTGGTATCAGATATTAATAAAACAGCAGAGCAACTACGCTGGCTGGGTGGCTTAAGATACAGCGTGGGAGCCATCTTTCATATTTTCAGGAATCCTTCGTTCAAGGCAACTGTAACGGTTGACGATGAAGTCTTTGCCGGAGATTTCAGTTTTGTGCTGGCCTGTAATACACAACACACAGGCAAGGCTATGAAAATTGCCCCGCTTGCGGTTCTGGATGATGGCCTGCTGGATGTACTGGTAATTAAGCATGTTTCGTTTTTTCATCTGCTGCGGCTGTTTCCTTTAATTTTCTCGGGCAGGCACATTCATTCCTCTTTGGTTGTTTACCGGAAGGCCAGAAAATTCAACATTGATGCCGACCCATTCATGCTGGTAATTGACGGCGAAACCAAAGGACAAAGCCCTTTGCAGGTAGAAACATTAGGAAACAGATTGCCTCTGGTTGTGTAAGCAAATAAACAGTTGCTTCTTTTTCCTCTATAACTGCATCAAAATATCCTTCAAAAATGAGTATATTGTCAATATATTGCTCTGAATTACGTTTATTAACCATAAACACCCCAAAGACAAACCCTAAACCATGAGCTTTAAATTTACCATTTTGCTCTTGATGGTTACTGCTATTGCTTCTGCTCAGAATAAATTTACTGTGAGCGGGTATATCCGCGAAAAAGGAAGCCAGGAACAACTGATAGGTGTAAATGTGTATTTACCGAATTCGTCAATCGCCACAGCTTCAAATACCTATGGATTTTACTCACTTACGATTTCAGCTTCTGACAGCCTGACACTTATTTTCTCGATGGTTGGTTACAAACGAGTTGAAAAACAGTTAAGCCTTCTGAAAAACCTGGAGTTGAACATTGAGATGGAAACAGCTAATCAGTTGCAGGAAGTGATGGTGTCGGCCAGAAGACAACAAGATAAAGTAAGCGAAACGCCTCAGATGAGCAGTATAGACCTGCCTGTGCAGCAAATCAAAAAAATACCTGCTTTTTTAGGCGAAAAAGATGTACTAAAGGTGCTGCAACTAATGCCCGGAGTACAGAAAGGCTCCGAAGGCCAGTCGGGCATTTATGTGCGGGGAGGAGGCGCAGATCAGAACCTGATTATATTAGACGACGCCATTGTGTACAACGCCAATCATCTTTTTGGTTTCTTTTCTACTTTTAACGGCGATGCGCTGAAAAGTGTGGAACTCACCAAAGGCGGATTCCCCGCCAGATATGGCGGCAGGTTATCGTCAGTGATTGACTTAAACATGAAAGAAGGCAATAAGGAGAAACTGCATGGCGAAGGCGGCATTGGTCTGATATCGTCAAGGCTGACTCTTGAAGGGCCCATCAGAAAAGGCAAATCATCGTTTTTAATTTCAGGCCGCAGAACCTACCTTGATGTAGTGGCCAGGCCGTTTATCAAGGCGCAGTCAGATGCCGGAACTCAGGATGACGGCGGTTATTATTTCTATGACCTCAATGCCAAACTGAACTACGATTTCGGCCGCAAAGACAAGGTTTATGCCAGCGCCTATTTTGGCAGAGATAAATTTTACAGCAAGTCAAAAACAGATACCGAAAAGAATGATTCAGACCTAAACTGGGGTAACATTACTACCACGCTCCGCTGGAATCACCTGTTTAATGAAAAACTGTTTGCCAATACCTCTTTTATTCTTAGTAGTTATCAATTTGGTATTGGCAGTTATTATCAGGATTTTCAAACCAGTAGCGACAACTACACCCTGAATTATCAATCGCGTATCAACGACATAGGCCTGAAGAGTGACTTTGATTATTTCCCCAACCCTAAGCACTCAGCCAGAATTGGCATGGCGGTTACACGTCATCGTTTTATTCCGTCGGCCATTGTGCTCAAAAGCAGCCAGACCAACCTGGAGCGTGAAGCCAGCCCGATTGATGTAATGGAATCTGGCATTTATGGAGAAGATACCTGGAAAGCCACCGACCAGCTAAAAATGAATATAGGGCTAAGGCTCAGCTATTTTATTGCCCAACAAAAGAGTTACCTGCGGCCCGAACCCCGCATCTCTGCGGCCTTGAAACTGGCCGAAAACCTGTCAGCCAAAGCCTCTTATGCAGAAATGAATCAGTTTGTTCATTTGCTTTCTAACACGGGTATCGGTCTGCCTACCGATTTATGGGTACCTACCACCCGCAAGGTAGCGCCGCAAAACTCAAGGCAGGTGGCTGCAGGCATTGCCAAAGACTTTCCTAAGCAAAACCTGGCACTTACTGTAGAGGGGTATTATAAATATATGCGTAATATACTGGCCTATAAAGAAGGTTCTACATTCTTAAACCTTGACGGCCTTGGCGCGCAGGAAGTAAACTGGGAAAACAACGTAACAGCCGGAAACGGCTGGTCTTATGGCGGAGAATTTTTATTGCAACGTAAATCAGGGCGTATGTCTGGATGGATTGGCTACACATTATCATGGACACTCTGGCAGTTTCCTGAACTGAACGCCGGCAAAAAGTTTTATCCCAAATATGACCGCCGACATGACCTATCGCTGGTAGGAATATATGAACTCACTCCACGCATTACAATATCAGGCACCTGGGTATATGGCACAGGTAATGCCCTTACCTTACCAGTTGCCACTTATAGCGCCTACATTGACCGGTTCAATAGTGCCAGAAGAACCCCGGCCATTGTTAACCGGATACAGTGGAGCAGCCAGGATGCCAATGAATATGGCGAAAAAAACTCATACCGTGCAGAACCATACCACAGGCTTGATTTCGGTATTCAGTTTCATAAAAAGCTTAAACACCATGAGCGCACGTGGGAATTTAGCCTCTACAATGTATATAACCGCAGGAATCCGTTTTTTTATAACATAAGTACCGAAACCATAACTTATTCAGACAATACCGTGGCCGAAAAAAATGTATTGAAGAAGTACTCGTTGTTCCCGATTGTGCCGGCGTTTTCTTATAATTTTAAATTCTGACAACACTGATGAAGTTTCTTTCCTATTTATATGGTGTCATTTTATGTTCAGGATTGCTGTCTTGCGACAGCCTCATTACTACCGTACCTGAAGACAAACTACCCCAAGGAGCCGGAAAACTCGTCCTGCATTCTTATATTTCTCCGCAAGACACCCTCATTCTGGTAAAAATAACACTATCAAACCCTTTACTGGGTATTCAGCCAAACAGCGGGTACACCTATACTGTTGTCGGCCAGGATACCATCTACCAGACCAACGTGCCAGTGGCAAATGCCAAAGTAAGTATCTCAAACTCAAAAAGGCAGTCGGCTGAATTACCATACAGTAAAACCCAGCAGGTTTATTTGCTTGGCACGAAGTCGTTCCCGATTCTTGCCGGTGAAACTTACACCATAAAAGCCAGTGCACCAATGGGTAATATTGAGGCAGCCTGTACCGTACCAAAAGATGCCGCATCTATTGTAAAATACAAGATTGACACCCTTACTGACTTCCGTGTGAATCCTACCCGTCTTACTTTCAGGATTAATTTTGACTGGAAAGACATACCGGGGCAGGAAAACTTCTATACCATGAAAGCAGAAATAAAAGCGCCCATGGTGTTAACTCCTTTTCCTGACAATAAATCTCAGACTACCCTCATCAGAACAATCAGTTATACCGGTTATTGGGATGAAGAAAACCGGCAGGAGCAATACCAGACCGATGCAAGCCGCGATGGGCAGTTGCTCTCAACCCCCAATGGTATTATTACCCCGGGTACCGAGGCAGTAGCAGAAAACAATCAGCGCTATTATACCCGTTATGCAGGCAAAAAGAGCATCATCCGCCTTGAAATTCTAAACACCGACAAGAACTATTTCAATTATCACAGGGCTGTGCGTATTAACAACCGGCAGGATGGCAACCCGTTTGTAGAGCCGGTACCCATACCCACCAATATAAAAAATGGCTTAGGGTGCTTTGCTGCATCAAACAAATCGGTTCTTATTTTTGCCTTTTAAGTGTTTAGTATTTTGGCAGTGCCGGTTTTATTTATGCCCTATGATTCGTATCTTTGTCGCCTTTAGCAGAAATAAAATTTTAAAGAGATGGAAATTACAGGTAAAATAGTACAGTTGTTGCCACTACAGACAGGACAAGGAAAAAATGGCGTTTGGAAAAAGCAGGATTTTGTAATTGAAACCGAAGGCCAATACCCCAAAAGAGTATGTATTTCGGCTTGGGGAGATAGAATCAGTGAAAGCCTTTTGGTAGCAGGCAGAGATGTAACTGTATCGTTTGACCTTGAAAGCCGCGAGTTTAACGGCCGCTGGTATACCGACGTAAGAGCCTGGAAAGTAGAAGAGGCCTCAGCAGAAACTCCTTATTATGCGGCTCCGGCGCAGTCGGCACCGGTTGCCAGTAAACCTGCAGCACCTGAGTTTCTGGTTTCTGCCGAAGAAGGACAGGACGACCTGCCGTTTTAAAGCAAATACAAAAATATTGATTACATCAGGAAACACAGAGCGGCTATATCCTCTGTGTTTCTTTATATTAACATATAAGCATATTATAACCCATAAACCTCTGTTTCAAGCAGAAAAACCATGTTTTCAATTCAGAATTTCACAGTTGAGTCTCTAGCCAGCCAGTTCGGCACACCGCTCTATGTTTATGACGGCCACAAAATTGAAGAGCAAATCAGTAAAATGCGTACTGCCTTTGCTGGTAGTAACCTAAAACTGAAATATGCCTGCAAAGCGCTTACCAACATCAACATCATGAAGCTGATGCGAAAGAACGGCGTAGATATAGACGTGGTATCAACACAGGAAGCACATCTGGCAATTCTGGCAGGTTATGAGCCGCATCAGATACAATATACCCCAAGTGGTGTGGCATTTTCTGAAGTTCAGGAAGCCGTAGCCATGGGTTTAAGAATGAATCTTGACTCGTTGCCTTTGCTTGAGAAATTCGGACAAACCTACGGAAATTCTCAACCTATCTGTCTGCGAATTAACCCGCATATCATGGAGGGTGGAACCCTGAAAATTTCTACCGGCCATAAAGACTCCAAGTTCGGCATTTCTATTGAGCAGGCACCTGAAATTTATGAAATTGTACAAAAGTATGATTTAAAAGTTACAGGCTTGCATCAGCATACGGGTTCTGATTTCAAAAATGCGAATGTGATTATTGAGGCAGCCGAAAAACTATTTGAATTAGCTTTTAAATACTTTCCGAATCTGGAATTTCTTGACCTGGGTTCGGGCTTTAAAGTGGCCTACAAAGAAGACGACCACGTAACAGACATGGAAAAGCTGGGTAAAAGTGTAGTAAAAGTGTTTAACGATTTTTGCCGGCAGTATGGTAAGGATGTTCAGCTTTGGTTTGAGCCCGGTAAATTTCTGGTAAGCGAGTGCGGTTATTTACTGGTAACAGCCAATGTGGTGAAGCATAACCCGGGCCGTAATTTTGTAGGTGTTGATTCAGGCCTTAATCACCTCATTCGGCCTATGATGTACGACGCCTACCATGATATCATCAATGGGTCAGATCCTGAAGGTAAAGAAAAAGAGACTTATGATATTGTAGGGTACATCTGCGAAACCGATACTCTGGGCAAAGACCGTACGATTCCGAAAGTAAAAGAGGGCGATATTCTGGTAATTAAAAATGCAGGCGCTTATGGTTTTTCTATGGCGTCAAACTATAATTCCCGTTTCCGCCCGGCAGAGATATTGATTTATAATGGAGAGGCGAAATTGATTCGTCAGCGTGAAACCATGGAGGATATTCTGCGCAATCAGATTGTGCTTGAACTCTAGTTTGCTTACATTTGAGGCCTCAACTTACTTACAATTATGATTGCTTCTCAACAAGACTTCCATCGCTCTAACAAAAGAGATGAGTTTGAATCGCCTGATTTTTATGGCATAGATGATTTACTGACCGAAGAACATCTGATGATTCGCTCGGCGGTGCGTAGTTTTGTAAAGCGTGAAATATCACCCATTATTGAAGATGCGGCTCAGAGATGCGTTTTCCCTGAGCATCTGGTAAAAAGTATGGGAGATATGGGGGTCTTTGGCCCTACTATTCCTTTAGAATACGGAGGGCAGAGTCTGGATTATATATCTTATGGCCTGATGATGCAGGAAATTGAACGCGGCGATTCCGGCATGCGTTCAACGGCTTCAGTGCAGGGCTCGCTGGTTATGTTTCCTATTTACAAATTCGGCAGTGAAGAGCAAAAGCAGAAATTTCTGCCCAGGCTGGGTAGTGGAGAGTTTTTAGGCTGTTTTGGGTTAACAGAACCTGACTTTGGCTCAAACCCTGGTGGCATGACGACCCACTTTGTTGAAGCCGGAGACCACGTGGTTCTGAACGGTGCAAAAATGTGGATATCTAATGCCCCCAAGGCAGATGTGGCAGTTGTATGGGCAAAAAATGAGCAGGGTCGCATCAAGGGCCTGATTGTTGAACGTGGCATGGAAGGCTTCAGCACACCAGAAATACACGGCAAGTGGTCGTTACGTGCCAGTATAACCGGCGAACTGGTCTTTAATAATGTAAGAGTACCCAAAGCAAACATATTGCCTGAGGCTGACGGATTGAAAGCCCCGATGGCCTGCCTTGACAATGCACGCTACGGCATAGCATGGGGTGCCTTAGGAGCAGCGATGGACTGTTACGAGGCTGCCAGAAGATATGCCATGGAGCGCATACAGTTCGACAAGCCCATTGCTTCTTTTCAGCTTACGCAAAAGAAACTGGCCGAAATGCTTACCGAAATTACCAAAGCCCAACTGATTTGCTGGCGACTTGGGAATCTGAAAAATCAAGATAAAGCCACTACGGCACAAATATCGTTGGCTAAGCGTAACAACGTAGCCATGGCTCTAGATATAGCCCGTGAAGCTCGCCAGATTCATGGAGGCATGGGCATAACCGGAGAGTATTCGATTATGCGCCACCAGATGAACCTCGAGTCAGTTGTAACCTATGAGGGCACACATGACATTCACCTGCTTATATTGGGCCATGCCATTACGGGTATTGCTGCGTTTAAATGATTAGCGATTGAGTGATTTTTGCTACATCAATTATTATTTTATCTAATTTTGCAGCCAGACAGTATTTCAAATTCACTTGGCAATAACCTCTCAAAAATACCTTATTCTTATTGTTGGCCCTACTGCCGTAGGCAAAACAGACTTGTCTATCAGGCTGGCACATTTGCTTCAAACTGAAATTATTTCAGCCGATTCACGGCAATTTTATAAAGAACTAAGCATTGGCACTGCCAAACCAACCCCAGAAGAAATGGATGGTGTTATCCATCATTTCATTGATTCTCATCATATAACTGACTATTACAGCGCCGGAGATTTTGAAAGAGATGCCATCAGGTTATTGGAAGAAGATATCTTCAAACGAAAAGATGTTGCTATTATGACTGGCGGTTCCGGCCTTTTTGTAAAAGCCATTACCGACGGATTAGATGAGATGCCCGAAGCACCTTTAGAAATTCGGGAAACCCTGATGAACAGACTTGAAACTGAAGGTCTTGAGGTACTGGCCGGGGAGTTAAAAAAACTAGACCCCGAGTATTGCACCACCGCCGATTTACAAAACTCTCAGCGTGTGGTGAGGGCTCTGGAAGTTTGCTTAAGTGCCGGCAGACCTTTCTCTGAATTTCATAAGAACCATAAGGTTGAACGAAGCTTTCAATGCATAAAAATTGGTATTGAACGCCCGAGAGAAGAACTCTACGACCGCATTAACCGACGAATGGATATGATGCTGGCGAATGGTTTGGTAGACGAAGTAAATGGTGTAACGGCATTCAGAAATCATAATGCTTTACAAACAGTAGGCTATAAAGAAGTATTTGAGTATCTGGATGGAGATTTTGACTACCCGACGATGATAGAGTTATTGAAACGCAATTCAAGACGATATGCCAAGCGGCAAATAACCTGGTTCAAAAACCAGGATAATTTCCAATGGTTCAATGCGGATGATTTTAATGGGGTTTATGGATATATAAAACAGCAGTTAAAGACAGCTAATAATTAAAACCTGACTTTAATTTTATAAACCTTAATCCACGGAGTATCCCGAAGTTTAACACAGAGTTGGGCGGAGGAATAATACACTACCTTGATAATAAAATAACAACTAAAATCGAATACCTTATTACGTCATTCCTTTTGAGGCGGACGGCTAGTTCACAATTAAAAATCGTGGAATGTATATAACCATGCGAGAGAGATTGTCGGATTTTTGATTGTGCAAGTTGGAATGATGGGCTGCTTTGCGGACGGCTAGTCTTGCGTTACTTTTTGCAGCTCAAAAAGTAACAACCCGGGAATATAAAATACGAATAACTTTTTTGGTGCGGTTTCATAAAAACTCAGAAAGAATTATAGTGGAACCCGACGTAGAATTTGGTGATAAAATATAATACACTTTCCTACTTCCAATAATCATACTGAATATACCTCGCCGTTTCATCAGCTACCTCCTTCCCATGCAGTTTGGCAACTACATACAAAGCCATATCAATACCCGCCGATACCCCTGCCGAAAGAATAATCCGTCCGTTATCAACCCAACGTTCTTCCGGTAGTAATGTAGTGTCTGGTGCCACAGCCCGCATTTGTTCAACTGCTTTAAAGTGTGTGGTGGCCGACAGCCCATTTAGCAAATTTGCCTTTGCCAGAATAAGCGAACCCGTACAGACAGACAAAAGCAATTCTACTTTTTCATTCATTGCCTTTACCCAGTCCAGTAGCTTTTCATTATTCATTTCGCGGCGGGTTCCGTAAGGTGTGCCATCCGGTTTAAAACCTCCCCCACCCGGTATCAAAAGAATATCAGGCACCGGGCAATTTTCTAAAGTATAGGTTGGCACCACCTGCAGGTTATTTCTGGCAGCTATCTGCGGTTTTTCAGCAACTGTAAATACTTCAAAAAAGCCTTCTCCTCCGCCTTGTTTTCCGGCAACACCAAAAATCTCGAAGGGCCCGGTAAAATCGAGTACTTCTACCTCATCAAAAATAAAAATGGCTACTGTTTTCATCATTAAACATTTAAAATGACACCCATTGATAATTTAAAATTCGACAAAACCTGTCCAGACAGATTGTTACTCTCGCAAAATAGATTTTTCTTTGCAAAAACTTTCTGATTGAATGCAAAAAATTACTATTGCCGTTGATGGGTACTCCAGCTGTGGCAAAAGCACCACGGCCAAAAGAGTGGCAAAAAAACTGGGTTATACCTATATCGATACTGGTGCCATGTACCGTTCGGTAACACTCTATTTTCATGAACACCTGATTACCCTCACTAACGACAAAGAAGTTGAAAAAGCGCTTGAAAACATTCATATTGAGTTCAGGAGGAATGCGAACGACGGTCGGAACGAGACCTATCTGAA
Organism: Emticicia sp. 21SJ11W-3; assembly: GCF_024138715.1. Taxonomy (GTDB): domain Bacteria; phylum Bacteroidota; class Bacteroidia; order Cytophagales; family Spirosomataceae; genus Emticicia; species Emticicia fluvialis. The sequence goes on along the minus strand of NZ_CP092074.1, from coordinate 1,136,306 downwards.
TGGCCTTAACGTTGAAGATGAAATCAGAAAGCTGTACATTGCCAATCAGGTAAGTGAAGTAAGCGCAGTAGCTGCCGTAAGGCATGCCATGGTAGCCCAACAACGCCGCATGGGCAAAAAAAAAGGAGTAGTAATGGATGGACGTGATATAGGCACGGTGGTTTTCCCGGATGCTGAACTGAAGATATTTATGACCGCCGACCCACTGATAAGGGCTAATCGCCGCCAGATAGAGTTATCAGAAAGGGGAGATCTGGTTGACCTGGAAGATATTATTGAAAACATAAGAAAAAGAGACCTGATAGATACCACCCGTAAGGAAAGTCCGTTAAGAAAAGCAGATGATGCCATAGAAGTAGATACGTCTTTCATGACGCTTGATGAACAGGTGGATGTAGTATGCCTGCTGGCAGACGAAGCGCTCAGCAAAAAGTTAAAGAACGGTTCAATGTAAATCTATGCAGGAGTTTGACTACATCATAGTGGGGCAAGGTATTGCGGGTTCTGTACTGGCTTATCAGATCGTGAAGGCAGATAAGCGCGTTGTTATTCTGAATGATGAATCGCTACCAACCTCATCGGCTGTAGCCGGTGGCATTTTTAACCCTGTAACCGGTAAAAACCTGGACAAAACCTGGCTGGCAGATACGCTTTTTCCTTTTTCCAGAGAGTTTTATCTTACACTCGAAAAAGAAACGCACACCCGCTTTTATTACGAAACCAATCTGTTCAGACCCTATGCCAACGAACAACAGCGAAGACATTTTCTGCAACTGACTGATGAATACGATTTATCCAAATATATTCAACTGGTAAAACCCAATCAATATCCGTCAATTGAAAACAGTCTCGGTGGCTTGTATACCACATTAGCCGGGTGGGTAGATGTACCTCTCATGTTGAGTGCATTAAAAAAACTTTTCGTTCAAAAGGCTGTATATCAGGCCGAAAAATTTGATTACCCCGCTTTGGTGCTTGCTAACGAGAAGGTTTCCTACAAAACTTTCAGCGCCCCAAAAATAATTTTCTGCGATGGGTACTACGCCATGCAGAACCCCTATTTTAACTGGCTGCCATTTAACCCCGCCAAAGGAGAAACACTTATTGCAACCATGACTGACTATTCAATTAAAGAAATTGTTAATCAGGGGGCATGGATTATTCCTTTAGGCAATCAGCAATACCGTTTTGGGTCAACGTATAGCTGGAACCAGTTAGACTGGCTACCGACACAAGAGAGCCTGGAAAGTATAACCGGTAAAATTGATAAATTTCTCAAAATCCCGTACCAGGTTATTGACCAGCAGGCGGGTATCAGACCTACAACTAAAGACCGCCGCCCATTTCTAGGCAACCATCCTGCACACGGCAACGTCTATTCGTTTAACGGTTTAGGCACCAAGGGGGTTTCTCTGGCGCCTTATTTTGCACAGGAGATGTTATATTTTTTAGAAAGCAAGAAAGATTTGCCCGCGGAGTCTAACATTCGAAGATTTTATTCGTTATATTCGTTACAGGATAAAGCATAATACCTTAAACCAGAAAACAAAGTCTGAAACCCGAACCAAGGAGCGGGATATATACAGAGAGCTATGAAAAAAATCTCTACTTTTCAACGAAATATTGCTCGCTTGTTTGCCATTAACGCTCTTATTTGCATTGGTGTATCATCTGCTTCTGCTCAGAACTACTTTGCCTCTACACAAGAAGAATTTGGCAAAAACCGTATTCAGGAAAAGAGATTTGAATGGGTAACGCTCACCAGCAATAATTTTGAATTCAATTACTACAGAGGAGGCGATAAAATTGCCCGCAATGCAGCCAAGTTTTCTGAAGAAGAATATGACCGTATTACCGAGTTGTTAGGCTACACGCCTTTTACAACCATGAAGATATTTCTTTATAATTCGCCTAAAGACCTGGCGCAAAGCAACATAGGCCTTACGGCACCTGTTGATTTAGACGGAGGTATTCTCAATCTGGCCAAATCGCGCGTGCAGATTGCATACACAGGCAAAGAAGAAACCTTCAGGCAGGAGTTAATCAGACAAATTTCGCGCTTGTTCGTTTACGATATGCTATACGGAGGCTCGCTGAAAGAAGTACTGCAGAGTTCTCTGCTACTTACCGTGCCTGAATGGTATATGGCTGGAATTGCGGCCTATATTTCAGAAAACAGCGAAAGCCCTGCAACCCTGGACCGCCTGCGGATTGCCGTATTGAAAAATAAAGACAAGAAAATTTCTAACCTGGAAGGCAAAGATGCAGAGCTTGTCGGGCAATCTATCTGGACCTATATTGCCTTGCGATACGGTAAAGATAATATCTCAAATATCCTGAACCTGACCCGAATCATCCGCACGGAAGAGTCGAGCATCACCAGTACACTGGGTATCTCATATAACCGCTTTCTAAAAGAATGGAAAGAATTTTATGTGAGTGGCGCCTATGCCAATGCGACTCCGAAGATTGAAGAAGCAACCATAAACCGGCCTTCGGTTTCTCCGCGCATTGAATTAAGCAAGCCCAAAGAAAAACTGGTACTTCAAAAAGGAGAAGTAGATACCGATAACTATGAATTTGATGCTGAAAACGTCATGAAGTCGTTGGCCAATGAAACTGGTAAAAATAAGGTTGATGCAGGCGATAAAACTTCTCCGAAACCAGGTCGTTACCGTGAAACCCTGAAAATAAAAGGGCCTTTCGCGTATGAAAATATCATGATTGCCAATGATATAAAAACTGAATTTCTGATGGATCCGGTGCGCCGTATTGGTATGAAAAATACACTGGTGCTAAATGATTTACTTGAAAACCATAATCTGAAAATCGGGTTGTTTATTGCGCCAATCATACGTAATCATGATATTCAGCTTGAATACAATAATAATGCAAAAAAGATTGACTGGGGCTTGGGCATTTTCCGCCGTTCAGTGTCTCTGGGTGAGCTCGACAGCAGAAGTATGTATTTGTTCAAGCCTTTAAAAATCAATCTTCCTTCTGCTGCCACCGCGTCTATTGACCGCCGGTTATTCTATAACAAGTTTTCGGCTTATGCCAATTATCCTATAAGTAATAAACTTAGGGTAGGTATTTCTCCGTTTTTTCTTACTACAACAGATATTAATTTACTTGACCTAAGCACCAAAACACTTACCACTAACTACCTGGGATATAAAGCAGAAGTTGTATTTGACAACACCACACCGCTTTATAGCAAAGTTCTTTTGGGTACAAGAGCCAAACTGCGTTTAGAGCGCAATTATAGTCTTGCTTCCGGCAGCGGTAATTTCAGCAGGCTGGTGGTTGATGCGCGGCATTATCAGCGCTTATTGAATACCTTTATTTTTGCAGCCAGATTATCTTACAGCCGTTCATTGGGCAATTCACCTAAAGTTACTTTTCTGGGTGGTGTAGAAAATTCTGTTAACCGAACCATTGAACCATCTAACGGACAAATGGATGGTATACCGAACGATTTGCGCGACATTCTTTTCTTCGACTATGCCGGTAACCTGAGAGGCTTTAATTTTGCCAAATTGTTTGGCACCAGCCACTTGCTGACTAATTTTGAGCTCAGGCTTCCGTTAGCTCAGTATTTTTCTAAAGGTTCGTTTTCTTCAAGCTTCCTTCGCAATATGCAGTTTGTGGGCTTTAGTGATATTGGCACTGCCTGGTATGGTAGTAAAGGACCTTTTAATCGCCAGAATAGCCTGAATACTGAACAAATCGGAGGTGGAGCAAATCCATTCAGTGCCCAGGTTACCAACTTTAAAAATCCTTTTCTGATTGGCTACGGCGCAGGAGTAAGAACTACTATTCTGGGTTATTTTGTAAAAGCCGATTACGCCTGGGGGCTTGAAGATGCAGAAGTAGGCAAGCCCAAGTTTTACCTATCTCTAGGCTACGATTTTTAATTTACTTGATTATACTGAATTACGACGAGATATAAACCCGTTCGCAAAAATGGGTTTTAGTTTGTTTTACAGACTGGAATCTGCCTTGCAAATGAAAAACAGGCAAAATAAAAGCCCTAAAGCACTTGTTATTTATAACCAGCTAATCAATTTTTTCTGGTCTACACTGGCTTTTACTCCGGTTATCTATTTCTGTATCCAACATTTGCCGCTCAACGTACTTTACTGGTTTCTGCTTATCAGTTGCCCGGTCATTTTTGTTCCAACTTCATGGCTTGCCCGTATAAGACTAAGTAAAAGCCAACACTTATACAGAAAAATAGGTGTAAGATTTATTAAAAAATATACGCAGGACGGCGACCTGGTAAATAACATTGTTAAAAACAGTCACCCTGAGTACAGGTACATTGAAAGCAAACAATCTTTTAAGAAGGTTTTGGCCAAGTCTGCTGTCAATGAGAAGTTCCACTACCTTGTATTTGTCTTTTTTCTTTGTTTAGGCATTTATGCGTTCATTAAAGGGTTGATAGCATGGGGCATTTTTATATCACTTGCCAATGTTGCCTACAATATCTATCCGATTTTTTTACAACAATATAACCGCATCAGAATTAATCTGCTGATGCTCCGTAGAAACAACATACAATAAGTTGAATTACTCGTTTGTACTTCTTGTAATAAAACTCAACAGGTTTTATTAACTGACTTATCCGATAAGATAATTCCATGCTCAGCGAAACACTTTCGCAAGTACTGTTTCTCTGAAAAATCTCAAACATTTACTGTACTTTTTAAAGCAAACGGATAGTACTTAACTAATGACAAAGATTGACATCATAACTTCGCGGCTTTATAATCAGCAACTGAGTGAGCCAGCGTTTATTACACCCGAACAGGTGGTATCATGGATGGGCGCTATGCAGTCGCAGGAATATGCGATGGCAAAATGGGCCATTGCATTAAGAGCTAACAATCTGAATGAATCAGCTATTGAACAGGCCTTCAATGAAGGCAGAATACTGCGTACACACCTGATGCGGCCAACCTGGCATTTTGTTGCACCAGCCGATATCCGGTGGCTTCTGGCCTTAACGGCTCCGCGCGTGCATGCCTTTAATGCCTATCAGTACAGAAAAAACGGACTTGACAACAACGTTTTCAGTAAATGCAATGCAATTATCATTCAGCAACTGGAAGGCGGTAAATTTCTAACCCGCAATGCCCTCAATGAAGCCTTTGTTGAAGCAGGAATAACAACAGATGGTGTAGGTCTAAGCTGCCTGATGATGCAGGCTGAACTAGACGGAATTATCTGTAGCGGCCCCAGGCAGGGCAAACAATTTACTTATGCCTTACTAGATGAAAGAGTTGCCTCAACAAGGCCTTTTACGCAGGAAGAAGCATTAACTGAGTTAGTGAAAAGATATTTTACCAGCCGTGGCCCGGCAACCGTGCAGGATTTTGTGTGGTGGTCTGGCCTGACTACAAAAGATGCCACCAAAGGGGTTAATAATCTGCCATCAGACTTTGCAAAAACCAAAATTGATGGTCAGGAGTACATTTTCAAACCAGCCGGCACTAAAGATTTAAAGCATCCGAACCATTCTTTCCTGATGCCGGATTATGACGAATACGGTATAGCCTACAAAAACAGAAATGCTATATTACCATCAAAAGCCCCAAATGAAGAACAAGCCGTTTTTGCCTATAACCGTATGGTGGTTATCAACGGTGTAATTGTCGGTTCATGGCAAAGGATAGTAAAAAACGGAACATTACATATCGAAGTTGCACCCGTTTACCCACTAACTACGCAAGAAAATGAAATAATTGCCAATGCCATTGAGCGCTTCAAGGCTTTTTTGGGTGGTTAATTCAATGGCTAAGGTTACACATGCTCGCCTATTAAATATTGGCGAATTTTTAGAATTATCTCCTTATCAACATTCTCATCTACTTTTCTTGCAAAAAAATATGGAGACTTTATCATTTCGTCAAAATCTTGAATTCTCCAGGTATATGGAGTATTCCCTTCGCGTCTTGACCAATCGATCAGCCTCATATTTTCTCTACCTTTAGCAACAGAAGATGAAACATTTCTTTCAAATTCAGAATTCATCAATTCTGTCTGAATGAACACCTCATCACAACATATCGTATGCTTATATGACTTCTCAATAATAGACTTTTTGTTAATAAGATGCTTTGCAAACGCAAGAGAAATAGAAAAGAATGCTGACCCATGGTAGTATTTTGCAAATTCACGTTTTCTTTTGATAAACAGAATTTTCTGAATCAAAACCAGACCATTCCGTAAGTATTTATAAATCTTTTTTTTCCGGTAATTAAACCCTTCAACAAAAAAATGATACCTTTCAGTTTTCCATTGAGCAGATTTAAGGTGATGGTCATCAAATCCTACAAATTCCTTGGAAGTTTGCCCGAAAAATGAATGAAGGAAATCTTGTGTCTTCAATGGTAAATCCATACCAGAGAGTAGATGATAATAACTATATTGATGATGGCGTTGCGCAATTTCCAATAAATATAATTCAGCCATTATTAAGCTAATACCACCCCAATAAATTTTCCTATTAAGGTCTTTCAAAACGATTAAGTTTGCATATTTTGGTTTATACAATATTTGATTTTCCGATAAATTTGATTTGATATCTATCAAAATATAAATATCATTTCTTTCATCATCTAAAAGCTCAATTAAAATAGATAACTGCCATGGATTATTGTGTGCAATAATTAAGTATGCGTGTTTATTCATTGTTTATAATATATAATACCAGTTCGTTTGAAACGGAACAAAATTAACAATTTCCTTAATAGAAAATCTATGACAAGTCATTTCTCAAAAACTCAAAAATAAAGTAACGAAAACCTGAGTTGATTTATCACCATTCTTTAATTAATCGTAACTATTATCATCTGATTGAAGAATTTCTTTTTTAGCCAATGAGAGCGCAGAACCAATTACTTGATGCATATCATAATACTGATAATCAGCTAATCTTCCTCCAAAAATATAATTCTTAAGCCTGTCTGATTTCCTTTTGTATTTTCTATGCAAAGCTTCATTAGCTTTGTTATTTATCGGATAGTACGGTTCTGAACCTTTAAACCAATTCATTGGAAATTCCTTAGTTATAACAGTATTAGGCCCTTTATTAAACTCAAAATGCTTATGCTCTATAATCCTGGTATATGGAACCTCTTTGCCGGTAAAATTCATTACTGCAACTCCTTGATAATTTTCAGTTGAGAGTATTTGCTCCTCAAATCGCAATGACCGATATTCAAGAGCACCATCTTCATACCCGAAAAGTTCATCTAAAGGCCCGGTAAAGACAATCTTCTTTGCAATGGATTCCCAATACCCCCTATCATCAAGAAAATTAACATTGAGTCTTACTTCAATTCCTCTAAGCAGAGAAGCCACTAGCAAATTATAACCGCCTTCTGGTATACCTTGAAATTTGTCATTAAAATAGTTATTATCAAAGGTAAATCTTACTGGTAATCTTTTAATTATAAATGCAGGAAGTTCTCTTGCTGGCCTACCCCACTGCTTTTCCGTGTATTCTTTTATTAAAATTTCGTAAATATCTTTACCAACCAAAGATATTGCTTGTTCTTCGAGATTATCCGGAACTATTATTCCGGAGCTATTTACTTGGTTTTGAATGATTGACTTTACTTCCTCAGGAGATTTAATTCCCCACATCTGGTAGAAAGTATTCATATTAAAAGGCAAATTGTAGAGATTGCCTTTGTAGTTGGCAAGAGGTGAATAAGTAAACCTATTAAAGCGAACAAACTTATTTACAAAATTCCAAATATCTTCATTATTAGTATGAAAAATATGGGGCCCAAATTTATGAACATTTATGCCTTCAACCGCTTCACAGTAAACGTTTCCACCGACATTTTTTCTTCTGTCTAATACTAAAACCTTTTTGTGAATTCTCGAAACTTCATAAGCAAAAGTTGCTCCAAAAAGCCCGGAACCAACAATTAAATAGTCGTACATTTTTTGATGTAATTTTGATTTAATAAAGATTCACGTTATTTGTGTGATGTAGTCTTTGAGGAGAAAATCCACAGACTAGCAATTTATAAATTTATTTGCATTGGATTAAATAAATGGAATTATTTATAAAAAACTATCAAAAAATGATTCTTGAATTAAAACCACTATGATTCACAAAAAGGGCGAAAATCAGTAAGTTGATATTCGCCCTTTTTGTACAGATATTTCATTAAATTACTTCACAACCTTTATGGTACCCTGCATAACAGTATAATGCCCCGGATAAGTACAAACGAAAGTGTAGTCACCTGGTGTGCTTGGGGCAGTAAAATAGATAGTCTCCTGTGCTTCCGGTTGCATCAGCCCTGTATGAAACAGCACCTCACTTAAATCTGGCACGTAGGCCTTGCTTTCGCCTTCCAGTCCCATTTTAAAGGCGGCTTCGCCTACTTTACCTACCGTACCAGGTTTTACAATTACCAGGTTATGGAGCATGTCATCATTATTATTGAAAACCAGGCGGATTCTGGCTCCGGCTTTTACCTGCACACGGGCTATATCAAACTTAAGCCCCGGCTTAGTACCAATGTTTATGGTCTGGTCTACTTTGCCACCCCAATCAGCCGGTATTTCTGTCAGCCTTTTGGCACTTGCTTTTAGCTCTGTTTTAGGTGCATTGCTCATGGTATGCCCAGTGTGCTCATCAGCAGTTTTTTTCTCGGCTACAACATATCTGGCAATATCCATTTTAGGAGCTTCATCATTAATGTTGTTAAGTGTGTAATAACCCACGTTATGCAATAAAGGTCTGTCTTCTGCACTTCTGATACCCTCCAGGCGTAACTCATGAATATAACCCAAACGCAACGAATCAATGGCCAGCCTTACGCTCATGCCATCTTCTGCCACCTGAATAGCCTTTATGCCTAATTTTTTGGCATTGATAATAGGGCTACCATAATTATGATGATACTTATAGGTAAAACTATTAATTTTATAAGAATCAATATCTCTGGCAAGGTCTTTACTAACCGGCTGAGTAAATTCTATAAGAAACCCATCCGGCATTGATTTCACCGTTTTCATTTCAAAAGGTGTTCTGCCTGTCCATTCCATACGTTGCAAACCAAACTCGTCTTTCCCGGTTGACGACCACCCACGGCTGGTCATACCCACAAACATGGAGTGGTCAAGCCCCCATTGCATACGCAGGATGCCCGACTGGAAGCCTTCGCGGAAAGGGAAACACACTCCCTGACTTTTACCCTTTACTTTTTCTAAAAACACGCGCATAATTTTGCTATGCCCCTGGTCGCCTACAAAAAGCTGACCAGCAAAAGGCCCGAATTTCCCACCTGATAAATCCTCGGCAATATCAGACGTTGAAATACCCATTAATGTATGCGGAAACCACACAGCCGGAGTTTTTAAGCTGGGCAGGCGTTTGGCCACATCATACATAGGCTCACCGGTATCAGGCACATCAGATGCCTTGATTTTTAATGGCGAATTAGCCTCTGATGTCCAGACAAGACCCTCCGGATTTCCTGCAAAATCACCCGATTCCAATTGTGTCATTCTTCCTGACCCAACCCAATCGCCCTGATTTTCAGTATAATAAATATCTCCGTTTTTCAAAACATTAAACCCAGCCGGAGAACGCAAACCTGTTGCCCAGGGGGTCATTTTTCCATCAGGCGTTAGGCGCAACATCCAGCCTCGCCATTTAGACAAACTGGCGCCATGACCAATCCAACCCAGATTAAGCGTTATCAGCATATCATTATTGGGCAATAGCACAGGGCCATAAGAATACTCGTGGTAATTGCCCGAAAGCGGAAATTTGTAAAATGAGGTATAATCATCTGCTACACCATCCGCATTATTATCTTTCAGAATAGTTACCTCTCCTCTCTGGGTTGCCCACAGGTTGCCATTAATGTAATTAAGACCCAGTGGCTCGTGCAGGCCGCTGGCAAATCTTTTGTAGGTAGGCGTGGTTCCGTTTTTCATATATGGGTTTGAGATAACCCATACTTCGCCACGGCGTGTACAAACACCCAATCGACCGTCAGGTAAAACAGCCAAACCGCCAACTTCCAGCTTTACACCTTCCGGAACCGGCAAAGTAACAATACGGTAAAAGTCTTCTTCCACCAACGGGCGGTTCTGGGCATAAACCCCCGTAATTGTGAATAACAATAAGATGAATATTTTTTTCATTTTCAGATTTATTTGAATGGGTTCTGGTTGTGAACCAACCTTAAATGTCTTCTTTTTTAGGCTTACCAAAGTGTTGTAAACGAAACACTACCAGCCAGCGGAATGATAATCTCTTGTCCGTCGCGTGTATTTTTTATGACCGGTTTCAGTTTAGCATCGAGCCTGATGTAGCTGTCATTGCCGTTTGTTGTCTCTAAAATATAAAATCCTTTATCGAGCTGGGTTATGCTTTTGGCTTCGCCAAGTCTTGCATAAAGGCTGTTACCACCGAAAGCACTGATGGTGGTTGTGATTCCTCCATCGGCCGATGGTTCAAATTTCTCGGTAATTTCAGCGCCCTTGTATTGGTATTTATAGGTAGGCAGGCCTTCTCCACCCAGTGCATAACCTTTAAAAATAAAGTCTTTGTAATCATCAAGCGTATCCGGAAAAGACTCATTGGCATTTGCAAGCATGGCAACACTCGTTTTGCCACTAAAGGTAGTTTTTACACCCTTTGGTTTCAGCAACTGAGGTTCACCGCGTTCATGAAACATCTCTGTTACATCAGCAAAATCACCTCTCCAGGCATAAAGCGGAGTACCCTGGTCTAAATCGAAAGTGTAATGGGTTCCGGCAGGTGTACCAACCGAAATAGCATGTGTGCGCTTTTTGCCATTAAACATAACAAACGAGCGGATAACTTCTACATCGCTCCTGGGAGTTATTTCTATTTCACCAACAGCTTGTGGCGATGGCAGTGAGGTTTCGGCATGAAGCGGATACGCTCTTACTTCGGGTCCGGCAGCAAAAAGTCCCAGTTCGGCTCTCCACCATACTTTGTTATAACGTATCTCAATGGGGTGTTTGCCTTTTTTCAAATCCAGATAAGCTGCTCTGGGTCTGCGATACGTTTCTCCGCTTTCGGTTGGTATTACTTCTTTACCATCTACTTTTACTGAGGCTTTGCCAGCATAATCAGCCACCAGTGAATAGCTTCCGTCTTTTTCCACATCCAGATTCCCTCTGAATATCAGAAGAAAACGGTTGTAACCAGCCCCAAAATCTTTGGTAAGGGCAGTGGTGGTACCTTTATCGTTTGGTGTAGTGCTTTTGGGCGCAAACTGTTGGTTCCAGTCGAACGTCTCATACATTTCGTAGCTTAAGTCGCTCAGCTTTAATGGTTTTTCTTTGTTATATTTTAGATACTGCACATTTTTAATGGCAATTGTACCTGCCTTGTTTTCAAATGCCAATGGCCCTTCGTTTATACCTTTGGCAGGTATAACATAGCCCTGATGTATCACTACGTTGTTCAAGGTTACTTTTTCAATAATAAGCGCTTCGCCAAAAGGAGCATCAGAAAAAGTAACTTCAAGGGTTTGCCATAAGCCAATGGCCTTACCGGCATTTTGATTAGCTAATTGAAGGGTGCCGTCTGGTCTGATAATAGCGCCGGTAGTACCTGAATTACTGAGTATAATACCGTGCTTGCCCTGAATATAAAATACGCCATCACTGTTTTTGCCCAGCATGAAATCAAATTTAACTTTGGCATCGGCCGTAATTAATTTAGAAGTCGTTCTGCCCGGCGTGGTTGAAAACAAAATCTGGTTACCCGCCTTAAAGCCGGGTTTCTTTTTATACGGATTATCAACGCTCCCGGCGGTTTTCCAGCTACCGGTTTCCCAGTTATCAATGGGTAACTGATTCAGTGGAAATTCCTGAGCATAGGATTGAAAACAAAGCAAAGACGCCCATAAAATGGATAAGAAGCGTAGGTACATAGTTGAATCTGTTAGAGTTTTCTACAAATCTAGCCGATTAATTGTATTTTATACAATTAAAATCGGAAAAACTTTTTAAGCACTAATGAAACAGTTTTGTACTTTTGTTGAGAAATAATGAAACCAAAGCTTTTTATGTTGAAACCAACTTTACTGATTTTGGCGGCGGGTATGGGTAGCCGCTACGGAGGTGTGAAACAATTAGATAAGTTTGGCCCTAACGGCGAAACTATTATAGATTATTCAATATATGACGCTATCAAAGCCGGGTTCGGCAAAATAGTGTTTATTATCAGAGAAGAACTTAAAGCAGATTTCGAGGAAATATTCGGCCCGAAGCTGGAAGGAAAAATCGATTACGATTTTGCCATTCAGAGCGTTCAAAGCTATGTGCCTGCCGAGCTGGGCACTGTTGAGCGCACCAAACCCTGGGGTACTGGCCATGCCGTATTATGCGCCTGGGAGCAAACCAACACGCCTTTCGCCGTTATCAATGCCGATGATTTTTACGGATACGAAGGATTCAAGATCATGGCTGATTTCCTCTCAACCAATAAAGAAGAAACCCGCCACGCTATGGTAGGTTACCAGATAAAGAATACATTGTCTGAAAACGGTTCAGTGTCACGCGGAGTTTGTGAACTGGATGCCGACGGATTTCTGGAAGTTGTTACCGAGCGAACGAAGATTTACCGTCAGGCAGATGGCCAGATTGTTTTTGAAGAAAAAGATGAACTGACCAAGCTGGATGATAACACCATAGTTTCTATGAACTTCTGGGGTTTTATGCCCGGTGTTTTTTCGGTTATCAACGAAATGTTCAAAGACTACGCTATAAAAAACCTACACTCGCCCAAAGCAGAGTTTTATATACCAACCGTAATGACCTACCTGATTCAGAACGGGCTGGGGAAATGTAAGGTTTTCTCTAATGAGTCTGAATGGTTTGGTGTTACTTATCCGGAAGATAAACCAACTGTTACCGAAGCATTGCAGAAACTGGCCGACCAGGGCAAATATCCTGTTGTAGATTAATAAACGTCTCATCTGATGACTATTTCGTATCGAAAAGCTACCCTTGCTGATGTAAAAGAGCTGGCAAGGTTAAGGGTTCAGTTTCTGAAAGAAGTGCAAAGCAATGAAACGCACCAGACCGATGAGGAAGGGCTAAGGCAGACGCTTGAAGATTATTTTCATTTACATCTCGGAAGCGGTGAAATTGTGGTCTGGCTGGCCGAAGCAGATGGGAAAATTGTTTGTACCAGTGGCCTGTGCTTTTTCAGAATCTTTCCGGGTTTTTCGTTGCCCGATGGCAGAGTTGCTTACATACTGAATGTTTATACATTGCCCCACTGGCGAAAAAAAGGACTAGGCAAAGAGATTTTCAGCCGTATTGTGGAAGAAGCCAAAAACCTTGGCTACAAACGTATTCAATTGCACGCGTCAGAAGAAGGAAGACCCATTTATGAAAAATACGGTTTCAAGGCAACTAGTGACGAAATGGAACTAAGGCTTGAATAATAAAACAATTTACCGCCTGTTAAACAGAATATGATAATAATTGATGCGCATCTGGACATTGCCATGAACGCCATAGAATGGAACCGTGATTACCGGCGGACAGTTGGGGAAATCAGGATGATGGAACAAACCATGACCGACAAGATTGACCGTGGAAAAGGGGTGGTTTCATTGCCTGAGCTGCGTAAGGGTAAAATAGCCATTATAGTAGCTACGCAATTGGCCAGATTCAGTGAAAACAACGGCAGTATGCCAGGTTCGGGCTGGAACTCGCCGCATCAGGCATGGGCCATGACACAAGCGCAACTGGCATGGTACCAGGCAATGGTTGAAGCCGGAGAAATGGTTCAGATTACGACAAGCGCACAATTGGATAATCATATTGCTTTATGGGAAAACCCTGCCATTGATGACTTCACAAAACCCGTCGGGTTTATTCTTAGCCTGGAGGGTGCCGATTCTTTAGTTAATTTATCCTACCTTGAAAAAGCCTACAGTTATGGCCTTAGAGCCATAGGCCCCGCACACTACGGCCCGGGCAGATATGCGCCAGGCACAGGTATGACAGGCGGCCTCACAAAAGCTGGCCGGGAACTGGTAAAAGAAATGGATAAACTGGGTATGGTGCTGGATGCCACCCACCTGACGGATGAAGGCTTTGACGAAGCGCTGGATTTGTTTCAGGGGCAGGTATGGGCAAGCCACCATAATTGCCGCACGTTGGTGCCACATCAACGCCAGTTGAACGATGAGCAGATTAAACGCCTAGTAGAAAGAGATGCTGTAATTGGCGGGTGCCTGGACGTATGGATGCTGAAACCGAACCTGATTCAGAGACAGATAAACCCGCGTGAAGTGGGCGCCAACCTTGAAGTACTGATTGACCACTTCGACCATATTTGCCAGATAACCGGTAACAGCCTTCACATTGCCATTGGCAGCGATTTGGACGGCACATTTGGCACTGAGCAATCGCCTTATGACCTCGATACCATTGCCGACCTGCAACATTACAAACATCTGCTGGCTAAAAGAGGCTACCAACAGAGTGATATTGAGAATGTATTTCATAAAAACTGGCTGAGATTAATGCGTAAAACGCTGGCCTGACATGATAAACTCAGTTATAATCTGGATAGCTAATGCAGATTAAAATGCTATGAAAACTGTTTAAAAATACTGTTTTATAGAAATTACCATTATATTTGGTAAAATATTAAAACGAAACTATGGCTAATTGGATAAAGGTTTTTGAGTCTCCGAATGTGTACAGAGCCGAAATGCTAAAGAATGAGTTGCTGAATAAAGAAATTGCCGCTGTAGTTTTAAATAAGAAAGACAGAAGCTACCTGCTGGGCTGGTGCGAAGTGCACGTGCAGGACTACCAGGAAGAAGCCGCGAAAGAGATTATTGATATATTCAACCAAAATGACGAGGAAACTAAACCAACTATCTAACCTAAACCAACGAATCATTGCTGCTGTTGTCGGGGTATCAATTATTTTAACCGGAGTACTCTACAATGAATGGACATTCTGGGTTCTGTTTCTGGTTATCAGTGTGCTTACACAAATTGAGTTTTATAAACTATTAAAGCTTGACTCTAACCTGCCGCTTACTTTTTACGGTACTTTCTGCGGCGTAATACTAAACGCTTTAACATTTCTTATTGAAAAAGATTTTCTCCCTTTCAAGTATTACTATCTGATAGTGCCATTATTAACGGTCACGTTTTTTATTAAGCTTTATAAAAAGAAGGATACAAAACCTTTTGCCAACCTTGGCTACACTTTTCTTGGTATTTTATATGTGGCCGTTCCGTTTGCATTGATAAATGAAATGGTTCTTACCGACAGCGGATACGAACCTACGCTGTTGCTGGGGTGCTTGTTTATACTATGGGGAAGCGACACCGGCGCTTATTTTGCCGGGCGTTTTCTGGGCAAACGTAAATTGTTTGAACGGGTCTCTCCTAAAAAGACCTGGGAGGGCTTCTTCGGAGGCGCAATATTAGCCCTATTGATAGCGTTTATTTTAACAAAGTATTTCGACTGCGTTTCTCCCTGGCAATGGTACGCAGTAGCTGTTATAATTTCAGTAACCGGCACCCTTGGCGATTTGGTAGAATCATTATTTAAACGTAGTATTGCTATCAAAGATTCTGGCAGTTTGATACCGGGTCATGGGGGATTTCTGGACAGATTTGACGGCCTGTTGCTTTCAATGCCTTTTATTTTAACATTTTTAAAGATTTTTGGTTAATCAATGCTGAGTGCACCGGTTATTAAAATTTACTGCACCTTTGAAGACCATACCCTTACGGAATATACGATGAAAAGAAATCTTACATATTTACTTACATTTATTTGCTTGACAATCAGCTATTTATCTCTTGCTCAAGGCGAAATAAAATATGTTACTTTTTCAGGGGTTGTGATAGACGGGCAAACAAAAGAAGCTTTGCCAGGCGCTTATATTACCATCCCACAGGCTGGCAGAGGTACGCTATCAAATGGTAAGGGTTACTTTGCCTTATCGGTATTTCCGGGCGACACCGTGGTATTCAGTTATCTGGGTTTCAAGAAACAGTACCATGTGATTCCACGCAAGACAGACGTTGACTATTCGGTATTTGTTGAGTTGCAGGTAGACTCGAAATTGTTAAAAGAAGTTAAAGTTTATCCTTTCAACACTGAAGAAGAATTTAAACAGGCGCTGGTTGATATGAAGTTGCCTGATGAGCGCGAAAGACAAATACTGCGCGAAACTTACAGTGCCGAAAATATAGCCAAAATGGCGGCCGTACATGGTATGACAGCCACCGACAATTATAAATATGCCAACAACCAGTTCTTACGGCAGATAGAAAACCGGGGGTCCGTAACTACAAATCCTCTTCTGAACCCATTTTCATGGGCTAATTTCGTAAAATCAATCAAAAGCGGTGCTTGGAAAGATAAATCCTGGAAAGCAGGAGCAGATGCGGCCCCACGTGACAACGTAACCCGCGATCAGTATTTCAGAGATAATCTGAAAAAGAAAGATTAAATGACCTTAATCTTTCTTAAATACGCTTTTAATATAATTATACTTAAGTATTATTGCACTTAAGAAAGAAAAGACACCTACTGTAACAGGTTTATTCTTTGCGTATGTGTTTTTTTTATACCTTTGTTCTCCGATACTGAACTTGAAACGAATGCCTGATGGCACCCATTCAAGCAGATTTTTGTAAATTAATCGGAAAACATTCATTCTTCTTTCAATGACTCATACACCTTCTGACGCCATTCTACTTCTAGAAGATGGCACTGTTTTCAAAGGTAAAGCTCTTGGTAAAATTGGTACTTCGGCTGGCGAAATCTGTTTTAATACCGGTATGACCGGCTATCAGGAAATTTATACAGACCCTTCGTATTTCGGACAAATCATTGTAAACACCACCTCTCATATCGGCAACTACGGCGTAGTGCTTGACGATGAAGAGGAATCAAAGAGTGTAACAATCAGTGGTATGGTGTGTAATGCCTACGCAAACCACTATTACTCGCGTACCACTGCCAATTTTTCGCTACAGGAATACTTCGAACGCGCAGGTATTGTTGGTATTTGTGATGTTGACACCCGTCAGATTGTTAGGCACATCCGCAATGCAGGTGTGATGAACTGTATCATTTCTTCTGAAATTCTTGATCCTCAGGAACTGATGATTGAGTTGAAGAAATGCCCGTCAATGGAAGGCCTCGAGCTTTCGTCTGTTGTAAGTACACCAGAGCCCTACACCATGGGCGAAGAAGATGCCAAATATAAAGTTGCCGTGCTAGACTTTGGCGTAAAGAAGAGTATCCTAAAAAACTTTACATCAAGAGACTGCTATTGTAAGGTTTTCAACGCTAAATCGAGTTTCGAAGAAATTCAGGCCTTTAATCCTGACGGCTTCTTTCTCTCAAACGGCCCCGGCGACCCAGCCGCAATGCCTTATGCAGTAGAAACCATCAAAGACGTAGTTGACACCGGCAAACCTGTTTTTGGTATCTGCCTGGGGCATCAGTTATTAGCCTTGGCCAGCGGTATTGAAACTTACAAGATGAAGAATGGACATCGCGGCCTGAACCATCCGGTTAAAAACCTGTTAACAGGCTATTGTGAAGTTACGTCTCAGAACCATGGTTTTGCGGTAAAACCAGACCAGGTTACCAATAACGAAAATATAGAACTGACCCACGTGAACCTGAACGACCAGACCATTGAAGGTATCCGTCGCAAAGATAAGCCTGCTTTCTCGGTACAATACCACCCAGAAGCCTCACCGGGTCCGCATGATTCAAGATATCTTTTCGATAATTTTGTGCAAATGCTTCAGAAATAACTGGCATAGGCAGTATAATTTTCGATACCCTAATTCAATAGGACGGTTTTGTAAATCGTCCTATATTTGTAAAAGGGGAGCTATGAACCAACAAAATGGCGTATTGCACACGCGCTGCGCCTACCCGAAACCTGTTTAAATTTATTTTTAGAAATTCTTATGCAGTTATACAGTACCAAAAACGAGAGCCCTGATGTAAACTTGGAAGAAGCCATTTTCAGAGGACTGCCACCTGATAATGGTTTGTATATGCCTACTGATATCCCTAAACTTCCTCAGGCTTTCTGGGACACCATTGAAAACAAGAGCCTTCAGGAAATTGCATTTGCTATTGCTCATGCCCTGATCGGTGAGGATGTGCCTGCTTATGATTTAAAAGAATTAATAAACAAAGCCATTGATTTTCCGGCACCATTGGTTGAGGTGGAAGATAACACCTATTGCCTTGAGTTGTTTCATGGGCCGTCTATGGCTTTTAAAGACTTTGGGGCGCGTTTCATGGCTGCTTTGATGTCTTATTTCTTACAGAAATCAGAAAAACAGATACATATTCTGGTAGCCACATCAGGCGACACCGGCGGTGCCGTGGCACAAGGGTTTTATCGGACCCCTAATATTGATGTTACCATTTTATATCCAAGTGGCAAAGTCAGCGACATTCAGGAAAAACAGCTGACCGCCCTTGGTGAAAATGTAAAAGCGCTTGAAGTGAACGGTACTTTTGATGACTGCCAGAAACTGGTAAAACAGGCATTTCTTGATGCTGAACTGACAGCCCGGTTTTCTCTGGCATCTGCCAATTCTATAAACATTGCCAGATTAATACCGCAGGCGTTTTATTACGTTAATGCCTATGCTCAGTTAAAAAAGAAAGGCCAAAACAAAGAAATTGTTATTTCAGTGCCAAGCGGCAATTTTGGTAATTTAAGTGCAGGTATTATTGCCTGGCGAATGGGTTTACCAGTAAAACAGTTTATTGCTGCCACTAATGTAAATAATGTAGTGCCTCAGTACCTCAACACGGGTGTTTATCAACCCATAAGCCCGTCATTGTCTACTATCTCAAATGCCATGGACGTTGGTAACCCGAGTAATTTTCCGAGGATGCTGGCATTGTTTAATAACGACCTTGAGCAAATGAAAAATATGCTGACAGGCTATTTCTACTCAGATACAGAAACCAAAGATGCTATGCGCCTGGTGTACGAGCGCAACAATTATGTGATATGCCCACATACCGCTGTAGCTTATTTGGGTTTGAAAGCGTATACCAGCCATCTTTCTGAGTCAGTTTCAGGCATTTTCCTGTCTACAGCGCATTATGCCAAGTTTCTGGATGTGGTTGAAGAGGTAATTGGTTCTCAGCCAATTCCTGATAGGCTCTCGGCTTTACTGGGTAAAGAGAAACAGGCAGACAAAATAAGCACAGATTACGAAGCGTTTAAACAAAAGCTGATAGAAGCATTTTCTTTGAGCTGACCCGAAAAGATATCTGTAAAAATGCCTTGCTGTAATACAAAAGCAAGGCATTTTTTATAATTTAGCCCATCAATTAAACCCTTTCTTATTAAATAAATATGATTAATGTTGCACTGGTGGGTTTCGGACTTTCGGGAAGATACCTGCAAGCCCCTTTCTTTGAAGCGAACCCGAATTTCAGACTAAAAACAGTTGTTACCAATAGTCAAAATCCACAGGCCATCTTCCCGTTGGTACAGGTTGCCGGAAGTATTGATGAAGTGCTGGCTGATGATGAAATAGAGCTGGTTAGTATTTGCTCGCCCAGCTCAACGCATTATGAGCTGGCCATGAAAAGCCTGCAGGCCAACAAACACATTCTGGTGGAGAAACCTTTTACTTCTACCACAGCCGAGGCTGAGGAGATTATTGAACTGGCCAGAAAACAAAACAAAATTGTATGTGTGTTTCAGAACCGCCGTTTTGATGGAGACTTCAGAACCGTGCGAAAGGTGGTCGAAAGCGGCGTTTTAGGAGAATTGATTAGCTATGAAGCACATTATGACCGCTACAAGCCTGTGCTGAACCCCAAAAGATGGAAAGAAGTGGTAAGCCCAGCCAATGGCATTTTATATGACCTCGGCGCACATATTATTGACCAGACCATTACGCTTTTCGGCAAACCGCAAAGTGTTTGGGGCGAAACTTATGTGCAAAGAGAAGGTTCTGAAATTGATGACGCATTTGATATAAGGCTAGACTACGGCAAGCTGAAAGTCACCTTAAAATCGAGCCTGCTGGTGCGGGAAGAAGGCCCGAGATATGTGCTGCATGGCACCAAAGGTTCTTTTATAAAATATGGTCTTGACGTGCAGGAAGATAACCTAAAGGCCGGATTACTACCGGGCATGGAGGGTTTCGGTGTAGAATCGAAGCAGAATAGCGGTTTACTGAATGCAGAAATAAACGGGGTGTCGTTCAGAGGACAGGTAGATACCGAGGCCGGTAACTGGGGGCTTTTATTCCAGAACCTTTACGAAGCCATTGCAGAAGGCAAAGAGTTACTCATTAAGCCTGAACAAATACTTGAGCAGATAAAGATTATTGAGGCCGTTAAGCAATCGTGAATTATGAATGGCGAATTATTGAATAAACATTTATTCGCTAATTCGCCATTCACTATTCGTCATTCATCAAGGCAACCCTAACAAAAAGCCAATAGTAAAGTTTGCATCCCAGTCGAAAACGAATTGCTCGCAGCCGGTGGCATCTTTAATAGCTTTGTAGATATTCACCCCAGATTTATCTTTAGCGTCAGTCAGTATTTTATAGTAAGCCGGTTCTTTCAGCACGGTATAGCGTTCTTTGCCTTCTCTTACTTTTTTTGCCATCGAGAAAGGCACCCCTCCAATAATGAAACAGGTTTTGCGTTTCATGCTGGGCACCGACGATGCCTTCACTTTTACTTCGTCATATACCTTACCATCATCAACACCATTCTGAAAATACTTGGCTCCATAGGTTTCAAGGGCTGACACACTACCATTGGTAGACCATGAAATCTTGGTATTCCCAGAGCCGATGTCGGTTACAAAAGCCTCTTCTTCGTAATCTTCAGGTAATACACATTTCAAAGCAAGAGCGCCTTCCTGTTCAGGTGTTACCGTGTTTACAAAATAATTAAGTGTTTTCAGGTTTTTAATGATTTTCTGCGTTACATCCGCTTTTACAGCACCTGAGCTTACTACAAAGTGAATATCACGGCCGCTTACGCCGAAATCGAGCATACTGCCTATGTATTTTTTCAATCCAGCTCTGATGTCATCGTCTGAGGCCATATTTTCAGTTACCAGACTGTTACCGAATTCAGCTTTCTCCAGTTTCCAGTTTTTGCTTTTATCTATTCTTACAATAAAAGAATTAAAACCACTGGCACCCAGCTCAACTACGCCCTTTAGTTTACCGTTAACCGGTTCGCGAGCCACATAACTGAACGAAGAAGAGCCACCTTCTGTTGCTTCAGTGTTACTACCTGAAGTACCTGGTGTGCTACCTGCAGCCGGTCCCTCTTCCGGCGCTTTGGTATTGGTTTCATCAACCTGGGTTTCATTGTTTTTATCAAGCAAAGATTTGCCCCAGCTTGTGTTATCTAAAACATATTTGCCTCCAAAAAACAAACCTCCAAGAATAAAGAGGGTAATCATAAACCGGGCAAATGGTGTGAGTGTTGTTTTCATTTTGTTGCTAATTAAAATCTACCGGATTTTTTGTAATTGAATAAAGTAAAAATTAAGACTCAGAAAGTATGAGCCACCTTGGGTGGCTCATACCCTTATGAAAGCTTCTATTCAAAGAGTTTATCATACTGGTTGCCGGAATGCTTGGTTGTTGGCACGTCTTTACCGGCAATCAGGGCCTTTTTGTCGCTTCCAAGCAACAAAGAAACGCCTTCCTGCTCCCATTTTTCAAGCATTTTCAGACCTTCTTCTTCAAATACTCCATTTTGAAGGTCAATAGAATCCATAAAGTTAGAAGACATCTCCATAAAGCGTTCCATCTCCCCTACCTTCTGGCTTACGTCGTCAGCAATAGACTCCATGGCCATATCAAACATCTGGCGCTGGTCTTTGTTTCCGTTCAGTATATTCATGGCAGAACGCATGGCTGAATGACTGGTACGGATAGCCTTACGCTCCTGTTCTTTTACAGCCACCTGATCTTTGATGTCTTCAAGCATTATCTCCGAATTTTCGTACATCTTGGTAAGAACTCTGTAAAGAATCTCCATTTTCTTGTACAAATCTTCCAGCTTAATGTTCGACTCCTGCAAACGGCCTGCCTTGCGGGCTTTCAGCACCATCATGGCCTGTTTGTCGGTTTCTTTGGCCTTGCTTGCCAGATTTAAATCGTTCTGAATCTGCTTTCTGTTATTTTCAATGATAGTCTTCAGGTTATACATCTGGCCTTTCAGGGTAGCAATCTGCTGGTTCATTTTACCCAGATTACTCCGCAATTCGTCAATATAAGTTTTCAGAACACCGATAGGATCCAGTTGTATAAACATGCCGGTTATCCAGCGCATAATACTCTTATAGATGTAGAAAATCAGATTTCTCATCTTGGGGTCAAGTATCATATAAATAAGTGCCGCCAGTACAATCAGCAGGCCGGCCAGATAAAGCGTATTTGAAGCCAGAGTAATCAGATAAGGCAGGGCTTTATAGAGCAGATAGCCTCCACCTAATAATAAACCTGCAGCGAAAAGAGTACCTGTTTTGCCTTCGGGGCGTTCCCAAAACGATTTGGGTCTGGTTTCTTGCATTTCCATATTCTGTTGGGGTTATCCTCCGCCTCCCGGAGGTTTTCAATTTTTTTAGTGATAGTTTATAGTACCGCAGAAAGCAAGGGGCTGTTTCCTGCTGAGCCGGGGTTTTATTGTTTCAAATATTTAGTCATATTGTCAACATCCTTGCTGATTTGTGCCGTTAACTCACTGTAAGTGGCATGAAAATCACTCAATGTTGTTTCAATTTTAACCACCGCGTCTGAAATCTCCGCTTTCATTTTTTCCATATCTGCCTGGTGTTCCTGTATCTCCAGTGTCAGTTTGGCAATCTGCTCACCTTTAGCTTTTATGGTTGCGTCCATATCAGCAATGGCTTTTTCTTTATTACCAATCTGTTTCTGACGCTGCGCATTAACCGACTCAAGAAATTTTGAATCTTCTGTCTGAAGCACTTTGAGATAAAAACCGGCTGATTCAGATAATTTCTGAGGCGTAATACCCATTGCCTGTGCTGCTGCGAAGGCAGATAGATAACGTGTCTTTTCATCCATTGGCATCTGAGCCAAAGTCTTTAAAGATTTTTTAAACTCCAGATAATCAAAACCCTCCTGGTTATTGGCTTCCATGGCGCCCAATAAAATGTCATAAAACTTGTCAGAGGCCTTTCCCTGAGGAATCTGCACAGAGACATTCGCCGGGGGTTCTGCCTGTTTTTCCGGGGCAGTGGTATCGCTGGCGGCTTCTCCTGCCGGAGTTTCTACTACAAATATACCCTTTAATTTTTTAAGAAAATCGCTCATTTGTGATGCTAATGCTTTATTTTTTGATTAAACTGAGTAATTTATCTCTGTTGATTTCAATCTACTGATTAAATTCGATTCAAATTTTGGGGTATTGCCTGAATTGTACAAATAATATCACATGACATAAGGGAAACCCGGTGTCGAATGGTTAAATTTAATGATGATTTTTGAAAACTTTCTAAACTTACCCGATTTTGTGTAAATATTCGATTGTATTAAAACAAGCCGGATTTTTTACAGGTTTTATCAGCCTTAATTTGGCTGTACCAAGGTTAATTCTCTTACCACAACAGTGTTTCTTAATTTATATTTATGCCTGGGTCTGAAAATTAATTCATTTCTCTTTGTACTATTTAACACAAACCCTGGTTAAATTTGTAATACCTAACGGTTGTCTAGACATCTATGAAATACTCAAGGCTTTTTATATTCTCCTGTTCCATTATTGCCATAAGCGCCATCATGGCTTTCAGCTTCAATCCTTTTGCAGACAAGGTAGATTTCAATACTGAAATAAAACCTATTCTGAACAAGCATTGCGTGTCTTGTCATGGTGGAGTAAAAAAGGCAGGAGATATCAGTTTTTTGTTTTCTCAGGAGGCCATCAATACCAAAGGGAAGTCGGGCAAGGTGGGTATTATACCCGGTGATGCCGAGCATTCAGAGTTTTACAGACGCCTGATAAGCTCTGATGAAGAAGAACGAATGCCCAAAGGCAAAGACCCGCTCAGCAAAGAAGAAATGGAGACCCTGAAAAAATGGATTGATGAGGGGGCTCCGTGGGGCGAACATTGGGCGTACCAAAAACCGGAAAAACCTGATGTGCCGTCAGTTGGTGGCTTTTTTGCCCGTCTGGGTCTGATAGATGATGACGAAACCCGCTTTGCCAAAAATGAAATTGACAATTTTGTAGTAGAAAAGCTGAAAGAAGAAGGCCTATCTTTTTCGAAACAAGCTGATAAAGGCACACTATTACGCCGGGTATATCTTGATTTGACCGGCCTGCCGCCAACCGAAGAACAATTACGGGCTTTTCTGAACGATAAATCTGAAAATGCCTATGAGAAGGTGGTAGACCAGTTATTGGCTTCTCCGGCATACGGAGAGCGCTGGGCAGCCATGTGGCTTGATTTGGCCCGCTATGCCGATACAAAGGGTTATGAAAGAGATGTATACAGGAATATCTGGCGATACCGTGATTACGTTATCAAAGCCTTCAATGATGATAAACCTTTCGACCAGTTTACGATTGAGCAACTGGCCGGCGATTTGCTACCAAATGCCACCAACGAACAATTGATAGCCACGGGTTTCCACAGAAACACCATGAACAATGATGAAGGAGGAACCGTAGACGAGGAGTTCAGGGTGGCGGCTAATATTGATAGAGTAAATACTACTTTTGATGTTTGGCAGGGTACAACTATGGGTTGCGTACAATGCCATACGCACCCGTACGACCCCTTCGTACATGATGAATACTACAAGCTGATGGCATTTTTTAACAATGCCCGTGATGAAGACGTAGTGAGCGATACACCTTATCTGAGATTTTACAAGCCTGGAGATTCAACCAAAATAGAAGAATTGAAGAACTGGATACTGGCGAAAGGAAGAAATGGGAAAGACTTTGAAAAGTTTGTAAAAATACTGGAGCCCAAATTCAATTCGCATGATGTTGAGCCTTTATCGGCAGGCACGTCATCTTTATTAGATGCCAAATATCTTGGTTTACAGCATACAGGCTACGGCCGATTGAAAGGGGTCACACTGACGGGGAAGAACAGACTGGTAATGAATTTCAATACCGGCACTGAAAAAGGTGTACTACACATCAGAGACGGCAAGCCGGATGGAAACATTATTCTGTCTATCCCGATTTCTCCGGCACGAGATACCGTCATGTTTTACCCGCTTCCGAAACTAGAAGGCAAGCATGACCTCTATTTCACTTTTACGAATCCTAAAAAGCCCAAAGACTGGCTACAGATAAAATGGTTGTCGTTTCAGAGTACTTTTGGCGAAGGCAAAGAATATGAAAAAATTGAAGCCGGATATAAAGAGATTCTGAATGCCAGTGCGGATTTTACCCCGATTATGAGCGATGGCGAAGGCGATCTGGCACGCAAGCAGCACATTTTTGAACGAGGCAACTGGCTGGTACATGGTAAAGAGGTAAAGCCCGATGTGCCTAAGTATCTGTCTGAAATGCCAAAAGATTACCCTGCCAACAGGCTCGGGCTGGCTAAATGGCTGGTTAATGGACACAATCCTTTAACAGCCCGCGTTGCCGTAAACCGATTCTGGGAGCAGATATTTGGTGTGGGCATAGTAGAAACGGTAGAAGACTTCGGCACGCAGGGTTTCAGTGCTTCGCATCCTGAATTGCTGGATTACCTGGCCGTTACTTTCCAGGATGATATGCACTGGAGCGTAAAAAAACTCCTGAAAATGATTGTTACCTCTGGTACTTACCGTCAATCGTCAGAAGTAAATAACGAACTGCTTGAAAAAGACCCCTACAACCGGTTTCTGGCACGTGGGCCAAGAATCAGGCTTACGGCAGAGCAGGTAAGAGACCAGGCCTTGCTTGTAAGTGGTCTGCTGTCGAAAAAAATGTATGGCAAAAGCGTAATGCCCTATCAACCTGACGGCCTTTGGCAATCTCCCTGGAATGGAGAGTCATGGAAACTGTCACAAGGAGAAGATAAATACCGCAGGGCCATTTATACATTCTGGAAGCGCACCGCTCCGTATCCGTCGATGATGTCGTTCGATGCCCCAAGCAGGGAATTCTGCCAGCTAAGACGGCTCAGGACAAATACCCCTTTACAGGCATTGGTAACCCTCAATGACCCAACCTATGTTGAAGCCGCACAACAACTGGCCAGAAACATGATGAAAAAAGGTAAAAACCCCGAACAACAGATTCAGGCAGGCTTCAACCTGATTATGATGCGCAATATTGATGACAAAAAACTAAAAGTGCTTACCCAGCTTTACAAGCAAACCGAGCGGGAATATACCAGAAACCCCGTTGAGGCCTATAAGTTTTTCGGGAAGTCTGATGTTACCCCAAAAATGGCAGCACTCGCTGTTACAGCCAATGCCATGCTGAATCTTGACGAAATTGTAACAAAAGAATAGGGTCAGCAAAACCGGTGATTGACACATTAAAAACCTTCATTTATTTAACATTCATATAATTTTAAGCGCTTTTATCAGGTTTAATTTATTGGCTGTTAAGAGTACTTTTAAAGCCTTGATTTTTGAAAATTTTATCTATTTGAATAATGCAACGTAGAGCAGCTCTAAAAACATTTGCACTCAGCATAGGAAGCACCCTTGTATTGCCGTCATGGGCCAATGCCTGGAGCAAAGAAACCCTTCATCAGCCAAATCTGATTCTTTCTTCTTCACAAGAAGCCTTATTGGCCGAAATAGTGGAGGCAATCATCCCTAAAACTGATACGCCCGGCGCCAAAGAACTGAATTTAAACAAATTTGTTACGCTAATGGTAGCCGACTGTTTTGACGCCAACGCACAGAATACCTTTACCAAGGGTCTGCAAAAAGTAGATACCCTGGCAGCGAGCGAGTACTCAAAATCGTTTACTGAGGCCGACACCAAACAAAGGCTGGCAATTCTAAACAAAATGGCGGTATCGGACAATGAAACGGACAAAGGATTTATCAGACTGGTGAAAAATTTGACTATTCAGGGCTACCTAAACTCTGAATATGTAATGACCAACCTGCGCGTGCATGAATTTATTCCGGGGCGTTATCATGGTTGTGTGCCGGTAAAATCATAATTCTTTTTTAACTCAATTTGAAACGCACTGTTATTATGTCATATTTTAATATTGATTCAGTAAAAGCACAAACATTTGATGCCATCGTTATCGGTTCGGGTATCAGCGGCGGATGGGCAGCCAAAGAATTAACAGGCAAGGGTTTGAGAACCCTGGTGCTGGAACGTGGCCGCGAGGTAAAACACGTAACCGATTACCCTACCACCATGATGCAACCGTGGGAGTTTGAGCATCGCGGTCAGTTGAAAAAAGAGGTAAGAGACGCCAACCCCATTGTAAGCAAATGCTATGCTTTTTATGAAGGTACCGAACAGTTTTTTGTAAAAGATGCTGAGCATCCTTATGTACAGGAAAAACCTTTTGATTGGATTCGCGGATACCAGACGGGTGGTAAGTCATTGCTATGGGCGCGCCAGACACAACGCTGGTCGAAATACGATTTTGAAGGCCCCGGCCGTGACGGCTTTGCCGTAGAATGGCCTATTGGGTATGAAGATATAGCTCCGTGGTACAGCTATGTAGAGAAGTTTGCAGGCATATCGGGCAATAAAGACGGCTTGGCCAGCTTACCAGACGGTGAGTTTCTGCCACCGCATGAGATGAACTGCGTAGAGAAGTATTTCAGCCAGCAGATTGCCAAAAATTATAACGACCGCCACATTATTATGGGACGTTGTGCACATATTACCGAACCTAAAAAGGTACACCTGGACCAGGGCAGAGCCAAATGCCAGCACCGTACCATCTGTGAGCGGGGCTGTCCGTTCGGTGGTTATTTCAGCAGCAATGCTTCTACTTTACCCTGGGCTGCCAAAACAGGCAAAATGACTTTACGCCCCGATTCGGTTGTACATTCAATCATTTATGATGAAACAAAAGGCAAAGCAACCGGTGTTAGAGTGATTGATTCGAACACGAAACAAATGACCGAGTACTATGCCCGTATCATTTTTGTAAATGCTGCGGCCCTGAACTCAAATCTGATATTGTTGAATTCAATATCCGGCCGTTTCCCAAATGGATTAGGTAATGACAATGGTTTATTGGGCAAATACATTGCTTTTCATAATTACACGGCCACTATCAATGCCGATTATGAGGGTTTTCTGGACTCTACCACCGATGGTCGCCGGCCAAACTCTCCTTATATACCTCGTTTCCGTAATGTATTCAAGCAGGAGACAGACTTTCTGCGTGGCTACGCCTCTGGTTTTCAGGCGGGTCGATACATGCGTGACGACAGAAGCGGTATGGGAGAAGACCTGAAAAAAGGCTTGTTGAATCCGTACCTGAACAACGTATGGAGTGTAGGTTCGCACATGATGGGTGAGACCATACCCAAAGAGAGCAACTATGTTAGATTGGATAAATCGAAGCTTGACCCCTGGGGGATACCACAATTAAGTATTTCGGTAGATTATGACGACAACGACCGCAAGATGGTAAAGGATTTCTTCGAGCAATTAACAGAAATGTACACCAAAGCAGGCTTCAAGAATATCCGAACCAACGATTCGAACCGGACACCGGGGCTGGACATCCACGAAATGGGTGGTGTAAGAATGGGCAAAGACCCTAAAACGTCATTGTTGAATAAATGGAATGCCTTGCATGAGTGCAAAAACGTATTCGTCACCGACGGCGCCTGTATGACCTCAACCTCAACCCAAAACCCATCACTTACTTATATGGCCTTGACAGCAAGAGCAGCTGATTATGCTGTGAAAGAGTTGAAGAAAGGGAATTTGTAAGGGTATTTAGGATAACATTTGTACGATATGTAGTCCCTCATAATAATGTTACATTGGCGAGAAAATTGATAAAATCGATATTTAATATCCCATTAGGGATGCTATATCTGTAGATAAAACCAGTAGAAAGAGATTGAATATCCCGTAGGGATAGTATATTAATATAACGTCCCTACAGGACTTGGAAATGTATTCTTTTAGATTTCTACCGATATATCGTCCCTAAAGGGACTTGAAGAAAGCCTTGTCTATGCGAATGGACAAGGCTTTTTATCTGTTGTTGGCAATTTCAATACCCGTACCATTCCGCCCACCATGCCTGCAATTGCCTACGAATCTCGTTTTCTCTGGCATTGTTACTGGGTTCATAAAGTTTGGTACCTTTCAGTTCATCAGGCAAGAAATTCAGCTTTGTAAAATTCCCTTCATAGTTGTGTGCATATTTATAGTTTTTGCCATAACCAATCTGCTTCATCAGTTTGGTTGGGGCATTGCGCAACGCTAAAGGTACAGGCAGGTGAGACGTTTTCTCGGCCAGTGCAATGGCATTTTCAATAGCCATGTAAGAAGCATTAGACTTAGGCGATGTAGCCAGATAAATAGCGGTTTGTGAAAGGATAATACGGCACTCAGGGTAACCGACAGTCTTTACGGCCTGCATACAGTTATTGGCCATAATTACAGCCGTTGGGTTGGCATTGCCAATATCCTCCGACGCCAGAATCAGCATACGGCGGGCTATAAATTCGGGGTCTTCTCCGGCCACAATCATGCGGGCCATCCAGTAAACGGCTGCATTCGGGTCAGAACCCCTCATTGACTTAATAAACGCCGAAATAATATCATAGTGCTGCTCACCTGACTTATCATACCGGGCAATGTTCCGCTGCGCTACCTCTTCTACCAGATCATCAGTAATCACTATGGGTGTATCTACAGGAAACGAAAAGCTGATAATTTCAATCAGGTTCAACAGCTTTCGCCCGTCACCACCCGAAATGCGCATCAGGGCATCATACGATTCCACTTTTATATCTCTTTCTTTCAGAATTACATCTTCATGTATGGCTCTGTCGGTCAGCGCTTTTAGTTCATCTTCCCCGAAAGACTCTAATATATAAACCTGGCAACGTGACAACACCGCACTATTAAGCTCAAAAGACGGGTTTTCGGTAGTAGCGCCAATCAGGGTAATCTGCCCCTTTTCAACGGCCAGCAACAGAGAATCCTGCTGTGATTTATTATATCTATGAATTTCATCAATAAACACAATGGGGGGAAACAAGCCTGTTGCCCGGCCGATTACCTCGCGCAATTCTTTTACACCCGAACTAACAGCATTTAACTGATGAAACTGCCTTTTGGTGGTTTCGGCTATCAGCAAAGCCAGTGTGGTTTTGCCTGTACCCGGCGGGCCCCATAGAATCATGGATGGCACCAGATTGGCCTCAATGGCATTACGGAGGGGTTTGTTTTTCCCTAAAATGTGTTCCTGTCCCAGGTAATCTTCCAGTTTTTTCGGACGCAGGCGCTCAGCTAATGGTGCAGCCATACAATATATTATTAAGAGATTTAAGTATCCGGATTAGCAGCGTTCTTCCTTTTTTTCACTAAATAAGATTTACAAGACAAATATACTTCGCTTCTTGGAATTGTAGAACCACTGCTCTATTTTTACCTATTGGAAAAAACAAAACCTCATTGGCTTTAACCTATGGCAAAGAAAAAGACTTCTACACCGAATACAGAAGAATCTAACCCGGAAACCCCCAGTTTCAAGAACGTAGAATCATTCAGTTTGTTTACAGATTTTGACATTAATCTTTTCAAGGCAGGCAAACATTATCGTTTGTATGAAAAGATGGGGTCGCACGTGATTGAAAACCAGGGTGTGGTGGGCACATACTTTGCTGTCTGGGCTCCTAATGCCCGGTACGTGTCGGTTATTGGTGGCTTTAATGGTTGGGAGCGTGGCTCACACCCGCTGGCATCGCGTTGGGACAGCTCAGGCATCTGGGAAGGTTGGATACCGAACGTTGGCAATGGTGAGGTTTACAAATATTTTATTTCGTCGAATACAGGTGAAGACCTTGAAAAAGGAGACCCTTACGCCCTGCATTGGGAGATACCCCCAAAAACCGCTTCGGTAGTATGGGATAACTGGTATGAATGGCAGGACAAAGACTGGATGCAGACACGGCATCGTAACAATGCACTGAACGCCCCTATATCGGTTTATGAACTGCATCTGGGCTCATGGCAACGTGACCCGAGCGACCCGGAACGCCGACTCAGTTACAGAGAAATTGCTAATTCGCTGGTGCCTTATATGAAAGACATGGGCTTTACGCACGTAGAGTTTATGCCTGTGATGCAACACCCCTATGAGCCTTCGTGGGGGTATCAGATTACCGGATACTTTGCCACCAGCAGCCGCTTTGGTACACCGCAAGACTTTATGTATCTGGTAGAACAACTGCACATCAACGGAATCGGGGTTCTGCTAGACTGGGTGCCGTCTCATTATCCCAGCGACGCACATGGTATTTATCGTTTTGACGGCACCTCGCTGTATGAGCATGAAGACCCACGGCAGGGCTATCACCCCGACTGGAAGAGTTACATCTTTAATTACGGACGCTTTGAAGTACGCTCATTCTTAATCAGCAATGCTTTATTCTGGCTCGATAGATTTCATATTGATGGCCTGAGGGTTGATGCCGTGGCATCTATGCTCTACCGTGACTACTCACGTAAAGCCGGAGAGTGGGTACCTAATATTTTTGGAGGCCGCGAGAACCTGGAAGTGATATCGTTACTGAAAGAGCTAAATGAAGAGATTTACAGGAGTTTCCCTGATGTGCAGACCGTGGCTGAAGAGTCTACGGCTTTCCCGGGTGTTTCAAGACCGGTATATAACGGCGGGCTGGGTTTTGGCATGAAATGGATGATGGGCTGGATGCACGATACCCTTCGCTATTTTGCTAAAGACCCTATGTTCAGGAAATGGCATCAGAATGATATAACTTTCAGCCTTGTATATTCTTTTACTGAAAACTTTATGTTGCCGCTTTCGCACGATGAGGTGGTATATGGCAAAGGGTCATTGATTGAAAAAATGCCTGGCGACCAATGGAGAAAATTTGCAAACCTTCGCTTATTGTTTACTTATATGTTTACACACCCAGGAGCAAAATTGCTATTTATGGGTGGCGAATTTGCCCAATATGCCGAATGGAACTACGCCAAAAGCCTTGATTGGCATCTGTTAGAAAACCAACCCAATAAAGGGATAAAAGAGCTGGTAAAAGACCTGAACGGTTTGTATAGAGGAGAAGTAGCCTTGTTTGAAAAGCAGTTTTCGCCAGATGGTTTTGAATGGCTTGATACAAGCGACCGCGAAAATGCCGTGATTGTGTATGCCCGTAAAGGTTTGCATGAAAAAGACACTGTAATTGTAGTACTCAACTTCACGCCTGTACCTCGTTCTCCATATCGGATTGGCGTACCTGAAACGGGTATTTATGAAGAAGTCTTTAATAGCGATAACCAGAAGTACTGGGGCACCGGTTTACTAAACGGTAGTGTTAATACCGAAGCAATACCTTTGCATGGTAAAGATAACTCTATTGAAATATCATTGCCGCCTTTGGGTGGAGTAGTGTTCAGATTGAAAGCGTAAGTTCTGTCAAACAGAGGAACCAAATTTTTAAAGCAAAAGCCCGGCGCTCTCATGAACACCGGGCTTTTGCTTTTAGCCTGGTTTAGTTTAATGATGGATTCTGAGGTGTTTTAGGCATAGTAGACCTGGATGAAAATATAAGCGTAAGAATGATGGTACCCAGAACAATCAGCAGCGTTAGCTCAAACTGGGTATCTGATGCTGAGCCTAACACTATTCTCTGCGATGTTTTATTCAGCTTCTCCCCTTCTGTAATCTGGATGTTCGACAAGTGGTTGAGCGTATTCAGCGCACCGTAAAACGCTTCATCCAGTATGTATTTCACGTTTTCTGAATTGTAAACACCTGCCCGATAAATATGCTTTTGCTCAAGCGACAGTCCATGCGCTATTTTCTTTTTAAAATCCTTAAAAAGTACCTCTTCTGTTGCTGTTAATTTCGTCTTTTCGTAAGACACTATCAAGGCGTTTATAGACTGGTTGTGCTGTTTTATTTTATCTTTTATCTGGGCTATTTCTTCTTTGGTGTTACAGTCATCTACCAGTAATTTCTTTCTGGAAAGGTGATTAGATAGCTCATAGATATAGCTTTCAGCCATAAGCCGGTCTTCATACACTGCAGAGAAGCTATCGCCTAATTCGTTAAAATGATGTTTATCTGAAACATTTTTGATAAACAAAAACACAAAAATGACTGTCAGCCCCATAGCGGCTTTTACTTTTTGTTCGATACTGTAAGCCCATTTCATATAATTTGCGGTTAACTGGTTCAGTTATAAAACGACTTTATACAAATATAAGTAAAAATAACCATATTTTAATTTGCCAATACCCCGGTAGAAAGGCCATTTAAACAAAAAGGAACCTTTTGGAGGCTCCTTCAGATATATTTGCATAGTGGAAATGAATTACGAAAGATTATTTGTTGTGCTGAAAATAAGCTTCAGGGGTTTCGCCTGTAAATGCCTTGAAATCATGAATAAAATGAGCCTGATCAAAATAACCTGCCTCTAAACCCAATTCGGTTAGTGTTTTTTGGTCAGTATGATTTTTGAGCAAGGCATTGAAACGAACAATACCTGCAAATTTTTTAGGAGACGCGCCTACTGTTTTTCTGAACCGCTTTTCAAGAGGGCTTTTGCTGGTAAACAACAGCTTTGCAAGGTTATTGATTCTGATATTGCCAGTAGTCTTACAAAAGGTTTAAGGGTGTCGCAGGGTATGTAGTTGGCAAAGCTCATTTTCTAATCAGTTTAACAATGATTACAAATGCAATTGATACCATAAAAGTACAATAAATACTGATTGCCCGGCTTAATGAAGTACTTTGTCGTGAGAAATACTACCTTATATCTCATAAAATATCTAACAAAGTAACTTTAACGCGGAAAAGAGGCTGGTAAGGTGAAGATTTACCATTTGATTATCATTGGCCACCTCCGCCATAGCGTGTGTCTACCCCGGCACAAGCGGTTAGAAATTCAGCCACAATCCTGGCGCATTCTTCGGGTCTTTCAAACATTCCGGCATGAGCTACTCCACCGAGTATACCAGTGTAACCCATCTTTAAAAGCTTTATTTGCTCCTCAGCTGCCGAAACCGTTACAAACTTATCCTCTTCACCTGCAATAATCATAGTTGGGTATCCGGCATTTTTCAGAATTGCCGTAGTATCCCGGCGATTCCGCATGGCCATCTGTGCGTTTGTCATGGCCTTTTCCGGAATTGAACTGTAACGTTCCATCTGACTATCAATCAGGGTTTTACTTTTTTTCTTGAAATCATCTGTAAACATTTTCGGATAAAAATCTCTGATAAACTCAGCTGAGCCGTGTTTTTCAATAAAATCAATGGTCTTTAATCTAGTTGCTTTTCGTTCTTCATCATCCGGGTAAGCAGAGGAATGAAACAGCCCCAGACCTTGTAACCACTCCGGGTATTTTTCAGCAAAAGTCAGTGCTATGTACCCACCCATAGAATGCCCTATCAACACGCATTTTTCTTCTTTGCGTTCATCCAGCACATCTTTCAGCCAGTCTGCATAATCGTCAATAGATGTGCAATTGGTAAGTTTGCTGTAATCTGGTGTTACATAAGTATATGTTCGGGGAAGCAGGCTGATAAACTTGTTCCAGATGATGTGGTCTTCGCCAAAGCCATGAATCAGAATAACATTCATATTTTCCGGTTTTTTAGTTTTACTCAATTAAAACAGTTTCCGCAATGCGCGTATGATCATAAATGCCGACAACAAGCCGAAAACTATGGCTAGTATATTGATGTGCAACAATGCAAAAATAACGGCAAAGCCCAGTAACACCAGCCCAATCTCAAGCCGCACAAATGCTTTATGGCTTAACCCTCCCCTTTTCTTCTTTGATTTCTTCTTCTGAAATATGCCTTTTTTCTCGGGTTTTTGAAAAAGACGCGGTTTCTGGTGCTCATCTATTTTACTGTTCTTCTTCAATAACCCCTTTGGCAACCAATCTGTTTTATGGTTTACCTCATTTTTTATGGTAGGCAAGGGCGGGGTATAATTAGCTGTTAAATTTTCGATGGCTGGCGCGGGCATCGGAGCCATTTTTTCCATTTCATGCGGTGCAACAGTACCAGCCTTTAAAGCTGAGGCGACATTTTGTTTTTCAGGCTTCAGATAATGATCCGGAATTGAGTTCTGAAAACGGGCGTACTCTCGTTTGCAACCCAACACAAGCAGCAAAACCAGTACAAATGGAAGCGTTCTTAACATAGTATAATAGCTTTTTAAGAAAAATATCAGGGTAGAGGCAGCCAAAAATACCGGGCATCAAAAAACCCTGTAAAGCTTATTGACCGGCTTTACAGGGTTTGATGAAATATCCCAAAAATTACGCTACCAGTTTCAATTGATAGAACGCCGAGCGCTCAAATTTATTTTGTGCGTATTCTAGCGTAATTGTGAAGTTCTTTACCTCTTTGTTTGACGGAATCTCAAACATGATGTCTGTCATGATTGCCTCACAGATAGAGCGTAATCCTCTTGCTCCCAGCTTGTATTCCATGGCTTTCCCTACAATGTAATCCAGGGCGTCCGGTGCAAACTCAAGGGCTACATCTTCCATAGCAAAAAGCTTCTTATATTGCTTGGTCAGTGCATTTTTAGGCTCTATCAGGATACGGCTCAAGGCGTCCTTGTCGAGCGGGTTCAGATAAGTCAACAAAGGCAAACGACCAATCAATTCAGGTATAAGACCAAAAGATTTTAAATCCTGTTGCGTAACGAAACGCAACAAGCTGGTGCTTTCCAGCAATTCCAGGCGTTTGGCATCATTAGAGAACCCAATCGGGTGGGTATTAATACGCTTGGCTATGTGGCGGTCTATACCATCGAAAGCCCCGCCGCAGATAAACAATATGTTTTCGGTGTTTATCTGCACCATCTTTTGCTCCGGGTGCTTTCTTCCACCTTCCGGCGGAACACTTACAACTGAGCCTTCCAGCAATTTCAGCAAACCCTGTTGCACACCTTCACCGCTTACATCACGCGTTATAGACGGGTTGTCACTTTTACGGGCTATTTTATCAATCTCATCAATATAAACTATTCCTCTTTCGGCCAGTTCAACGTTATAATCGGCGGCCTGTAAAAGTCTGCTCAAAATACTTTCTACGTCTTCGCCCACATAACCTGCCTCTGTTAGCACAGTGGCGTCAGCAATGGCAAAAGGTACCTGTAATACTTTGGCAATATTACGTGCCAGGTAGGTCTTGCCGGTTCCGGTCTCTCCTACCATAATTATGTTCGACTTCTCAATCATTACATCATCATCACGCCTGTTTTGCATCAGGCGTTTATA
The DNA here is from genome assembly GCF_024138715.1 of Emticicia sp. 21SJ11W-3. GTDB lineage: Bacteria > Bacteroidota > Bacteroidia > Cytophagales > Spirosomataceae > Emticicia > Emticicia fluvialis. Next base: position 1,099,838 of record NZ_CP092074.1, on the reverse strand, counting down.
ATGATTATAAACCGCTACGCTTAAAACCTTTTTGGCTTCATCCTGCCCAATTACGTACTGGTCAAGATGCTTTTTCAGTTCTATGGGGGGCTTGAGGTCAAATTTAGGCGAGTCTGCTGACTTCTTTTTCTTTTCTTTCTTCACAACTCCGTGCAATTCCTGTTGCACAAGCTGGTGCCCCTGCTCTACACAAAAATTGCAGATATTGGCTTCGGTGCCAGATATTAAGAGTTCAACTTCGCTTTTTCCTCTACCGCAGAAAGAGCAATAAGGTTGCTGTCCATATTCCATTGAGTATCCTTTGTCTTATTTATCCACAAAAATAAGAAAAATGTTTGAGTATGTAATTAAAAAGCCTGAGACCATAGAAATGGCTCTCAGGCTTTAACGTAAGTATGGCAATTAAAATTTTACTCAGGGCTGTTTATCTCCCTCCAATGTAGACCCCTGAATAGTCAGCTTTATTTTGGTAACTATTTTTGAGTCATTTTTAACAAACTCCAGTTTTCCATCGTAGCCAACTACTTCAAATACATCAGGTTCTTTGGTAGGCGCCAGGTCCGCCACGCCTTGCCCAACGGCTTCACCAATGAGCTTACCGTCTTTCAACGTTACAATTATTTCTTCAAAAGGAGCATCTTTCATTTTATATTTACCTACATAACTTTTGGCAGCCACGGTGTCAAGCGCAGCAGCGGTTGTAGTTGTTTGTGCAGAAACATCAAAAGAAATGGCAAAAATGCCAACAATCAGTAGTGTTAATAGTCTTTTCATCTTAAAAAATTAGTTTTTGAAAATTGTAAAAAATATAAAATTAGCATTGCAAGATACTTATTTTGCTAAACATCAGAAACAAAACCTGTTTAGCTTTTAATTAAAATTGCACTTACCATGAGAATTAACATACAAATACGATATAAAAACTACCAACCACACCCAATAAAGATAATTTAACTGAAAAAATTTGTTTCAATAAATAATATATCTATTTTTGCCTTAAATAAAAGACATATTCTCAATTCAAGAACAATGGCTAAGGTAATAGAACATTTAAACAACGCAACGGACAAACCCGTTTTTTCAATTGAAATCATTCCGCCGGTAAAAGGCAGCAATATTGATGATTTGCTGAAGTCAATTGAGCCAATGATGGAACTGAAGCCACCGTTTATTGACGTTACCTACCACAGGGAAGAATATATTTTCAAGCCTCAGCCGGACGGACAACTTAAGGAAATAAAAGTGCGTAAAAGACCCGGCACCGTAGGTATTTGTGCTTCTATTATGCACAAGTTCAACATTGACCCCGTGCCTCATGTATTATGTGGGGGGTTCAGTAAAGATGAAACCGAAGATCTGCTGATAGACCTTAATTACCTGGGCATTGAAAACGTACTGGCTTTGAGAGGTGATTTTGCTAAACCATATACCTCATTTATTGCCAAGGAAGATGGCCACTTGTATGCCAATGAACTGGTAACACAAATTAAAGACATGAATCAGGGGAAGTACCTGCATGACGAGTCTGAATACCTGAGCGCCAGCAGTTTCTGTATTGGTGTGGCAGCTTACCCCGAAAAACACTTTGAGGCCGAGACGCTGGACCAAGACATTGAAAATCTGAAGCGTAAGATAGCCGCAGGAGCTGACTACGTGGTTACCCAGATGTTTTTTGATAACCAGAAATATTTTGACTTTGTAAATCGCTGCCGTGCAGAAGGTATTACTATACCTATTATACCTGGCTTGAAGGTATTATCTACCAAAAAGCAATTAGATGTATTGCCGAAGTTGTTTTTTCTTGATATGCCCGGGGCGTTCAGAACAGAAATAGCAGCCTGCGAGAATGATAAACAAGCCAAACAAATAGGGATTGAGTGGTGTACCCAACAATGCCGTGAGTTGATGAATTTCGGTGTACCTGCGCTGCACTTTTATACCATGAGCAAATCTGACACAACTTTAGCAGTGGCAAGGCAGATTTTCTGATATACCAAAACAATAAAGAGTGGGCAACATTGAAACGGCCCACTCTTTATTTATGTGCTGCTGAGTTTAAACAGTTACTTTTCTGCGTCTGCCCAGCACCTGCCAGACATCATTTACCTGATGGTTTGCCACCACATAGGCTTCATCGTACAGGTTCACAGTCGGGCAAACATGATACGGAACGCCATACAGCACATCACCTACTTTTATAGAATCCCAGTTTTTTACTTTCAGAACGCCGTGTTCTTCGCTTTGGCCTGTAAGTTCGTAATCTGTCAGATTCAGGAATCTGACACGTTTATCAATAGGGTTTTCGGCAGATATCGCTTTATGCCCCATATCTATGGTTATAATGCCTTTTTGTGGTTTAGAAATCACCCTTGTAAGCACAAGCGCGGCGTATTCAAAAGGCTGCTCGGTTAATTTATCGCCATAGCCCCAGTCCCACAAGACACAAGTACCCGGGCTGCAAAAGGTTTCGGCACGCAAAGCATGAGAAGTAAAGGCCGGAGTACCACCCGCTATTACCATTGGTTGGGGCAACCCCTTCTCTTCAATGGCCTCCAGAAAGTGTTTTACATCTACAAAACCTGCATCAATTTCATGCTTGCGTTCTTCAAAATCATCTGCCCGAAGGTGTCCGTCATAAACATGCAAGCCAAGCAGTTTTATGTTGGGTTGCGAAGCCAGATACGTATACAAGTCGAGAATTTTGTCATCCAGCAAATGCCCGGACCTGTCCATACCATTGTTCACATCCAGAAATACGTTTGATACCAGCCCTGCTTCTCCAAAAACTTCATTGTGTTGTTTTGCCACATCTACCGAATCTATTAAAGAAGCAAAAACCACATCAGGATACAAGCGGCTCAACTGCACTAATCGCCCGATTTTAGGGCCAACCAACTGGTGGGCAATAACTACCATTCCGGCACCTGCCATAGCGGTTATTTCTGCTTCGGCAATGGTAGCACATTTAAACTTACTGATACCCTGCGCTATCATCAATTTCACAATCTCGGGCATTTTGTTGGTTTTCACGTGTGTAAAAAGCCGGTCGGCATTACCGGCAATGTCTATCATTTTCCGGATGTTCTCCTGAACACGTTCTTTATATATCAACAATGAGGGAGAATCCAATTCTCCCTCATTGTTCACTTTGTACCAATCCATAGTTTATTTTTTATTGGCAATGAGTATTATTGCTCGTATATCTCAAGTGGTAAGTCATCGGGGTCGGCAAAGAAAGCAAACTTTTTACCAGTGTGTTCATCAATTCTGATGGGTTCAACCGCAACACCTTTTTGTTCTAAGGCCGCTTTTGCTTCTTCAACACTCGGCACTTCAAAAGCCAGGTGTCTTAAACCGCAAGACTCAGGACGAGACGGCCGGGGCGGTGAACTTGGGAACGAGAATAATTCAATTACATAATTATGGCCAATGGCCAGGTCAAGTTTGTATGACTGCCGGGCTTCCCGATAAATTTCCTGAACGATTTTCAAGCCTAAAACTTCGGTATAGAAATGCTTCGATACCTCGTAGTCAGAACAGATAATAGCAATGTGATGAACTTTATTGATAGTAAGCATTTTATTAATCTTGATTTAACTCAAAAATGACTTCAATTTCAACCGGAATATTTTCAGGCAATGAGCCCATTCCAACTGCCGAGCGTACACCTATGCCGTTTTCAGTACCCCAAATATCGGCAAACAATTCGCTGCAACCATTGATTACATACGGGTGACTTCCGAAATCGCTGGTACAATTAACCATGCCTAATATTTTCACTACCCTTTTAATTTTATTAAGGCTGCCTAAAGCAGTTTTCAATGTAGCCAGAATGGTAAGCCCTACCTGGCGTGCCGCCAATTTGCCGCCTTCCATGTCTACATCTTCACCAACGCGACCAAAAATAAGTGTGCCGCTTGTTTGAACCGGGCCATGCCCAGACACATATATAAAATTATCAACTATTAAAGCAGGTTTATAAACGCCTTTTGGCGCGGGTGGTGGTGGTAATTCCACATTCAGTCTTGCCAGATTTTCTTCGGGTGTCATCATACTGTTTTATACAAATAGATTTAAAATTAATACGCCTAGTAAGCCTACTACCGACACGATGGTTTCCATAACCGACCAGGTTTTGATAGTATCTTTTATTGATAAATTGAAGTATTCTTTAAAAAGCCAGAAGCCCCCATCATTGAGATGCGAAAACAGCAAACTTCCCGCACCAATAGAAAGCACCATCAGCTCGGGCTTTACACCTGTCTGGTTCTGAATCAGCGGAGCCAATATACCTACTGCCGTTAACCCGGCTACCGTAGCAGAACCCACACAAAGGCGTAATACGGCCGCGATTGTCCAGCCCAATATCAAAGGGTTAATATCAAAACCTTGTAATTGTGCGCCAATGTAATCGCTGGTACCACTGTCTTTCAGTATCTGTTTCAAAGCGCCAGCACCGGCTATGATGAGTAATATTCCAGCACAGCTTTTAAAAGCTTCTTCCAGTTGCTTACTTACTACTTTTATACTATGGCCTTGTTTAATACCCAGCAAATACATGGCCAATAATAAGGATAGTAACATACCCACATAAGGCTCAGCTATTAAGAGTACTATCTGGTTGTTGGGGGCAAAGCCTTTAATGAACGAGGTTAAGGTCAGTAAGAAAACAGGCATCAGTGCCACTACAAGACTTTCAAACAAACTGGGTTGTTTTTCTTTAGGTACGGGTTTCAGGCTGAATAAAGTGGTATCAATCTCAGGTTTATACTTTTTTAGTGTACGTCCGAAAATCGGTCCGGCTATAGCAATGGCCGGAATAGCCACAATAATACCATAAATAAGGGTCTGCCCTACATTGGCGTTCAATTGAGATGCAATAGCCGCCGGTGAAGGGTGCGGGGGTAGATAACCATGTGCTACTGACAAAGCCGAAAGCATAGGAATACCCACATACAAAATCGGCATTTTGGTTGAAGCCGCTATGGAAAAGATAAGAGGTATTACTATAATAAAACCTGCATTATAGAACAACGGAATACCGATAATAAACCCTGCCAGTGCCAAACCCCATTGCAGGTACTTTTTACCAAAAATGCTAATAAGTGTATCGGTTATGCGTTGGGCTGCTCCACTTTCTGCCACCAGCTTACCCAGCATGGCACCAAAGCCGATAATCAAAATAAGCTCTCCCAGCGTACCGCCAATACCCGTCTGAATTGCTTTACCAATGGCTGGCACATTCATGCCTGTTGCCAAACCCAGTGAAATAGCTATTAATATAAATGAAATGAAGGTGTCAAGCTTTACGAAAGCTACCAGAACCACAAGAGCAATGATAGCCAGCAAGGTAAGTAAAATAGGCATCGTTCAAATTAGGTTGATTGTTTCATTGCAAGATATTAAAATTCTGGTTTAAAAGCACCTGTGTACCAATAACTTATTATAGCATAAGTTTCCTTACTTCGTCGCTTCCAACATTCATTAAGTTGAAAGGTATTACGTGCAGTACCAGGTCTTCATCGTAGTCAAATACCTCCAGTGGTTCTCTGAAATTTTCGTTGGCCGGGTAAATAAGAAAGAGTTTCCGGGCATTGTATTTTTTACCGTAGGCGTACATCTGATATAAATCTGCCTGCTCTATGCCGTAGTTATGTTTGTTTTTAGAAGCATCAATCAATTTCCATTTGGTATCAAAAATCATGGCTTCGCCTGCTTCGTTTTCAATCACAATGTCGGGTATCAGCCTGAACCTCGCATTTTCTTTGTGCTTCATTACCAGATGCTTGCGTCTGTCTTGTAGCTTCACCCGGTAAGTATCCGGAATATATTTATAGAATAAGCTACCGATGTAGTTCTCAAACAGCACTTCCATAGGAAACAACAATGATAGCTGGTTATAATTGCCTGAAAAAGGCAGAAATGACTGCCTTGCTAACAAAACCCCTGCCCACTGCAACAAATGCTGGTACCGCTCAAAATGAGGGTTCGGCACATGGCTTTTAATAAAGTCGCGGTGCAGGTTATCTGACAAGTTGATACCTTCAAAAACTGAAAGATTCTGCCAGATTCTTTGTCTGGTAAGGCTACTGAAAGCCATAGCCTTCAAGCGGAACAAGCAGGTTTTCAGGATTCTGTTCTGTGGTATATCATCAACAAAATCATCGTACGACACATAGAATGTGTGCTGTTTCATCAGGTTTTGCCTCATGTTTTTCGCAATCAATACTTTGCCCTTAATGAAAGCTTCGTTGGTTTCTGTTTTTTCGTATTTTCTGCCCAGCCCTGTTCGCAAGAGTTTCTCCAGTTCGTCCTGAAAAACCACTGCATAGATTTCAAGCAAAGGCAAATGACTGGCCGCTACGTGTGCTTTAGACAATACCTGATAAGACGGTATCCTTTGGAGCATTTTTAACAATATCTGCCGGGATTCTTTGGTTGAACCGGCCGCGGTTTTCGGAAGAATTTCTATCTGAACAGACTCTGATATGGGAATAAGCCCCACATAGTTTTTCACCCGCAATTGTTCTTTACCTCGCTGGGCAGCATAAGTAAAAAGGAGATCGTTGGCGTAGGAGAAAACAAAGGATTTTATCTGGAGAAATACCTTATCAGACACAAAAACCTCAGAAAAGGAATCAACCGGCAAGTGAAAATCACTTGCTTTTCTGATTACCCCAAACTCTGCAATAACAATGGTTTGTGTCACAATTTATCCTTCAAAATGGCCTCTGTGCCACTAATTTACAAAATAGTTGGCAATTTACAGTTAAACTGAATTACTTCGTCGCTTTTTGCTTCTCATATTACATGAAGATTTATAAAAAGAGTTTATAGATAAGTAATCTTTTTTTTACAAAGCCTACTTCGTATATTGACGAAAGTTTTGCTGATGGCTCATCCTGCCAATTAATACAGATATCGCATCCTCTTTTAAAGGTACCCTAAACTCTATAACAATTTATGCAATTACCTAAAAAATACAAGCGTCTTATAATCGCTGTTAGCTTACTTCTTTTAATACTGATATTTCCCCCTATTTACTTGTATGAGTTTTACCCCTATATAACCTCTATCCCTATCGGGATAACTTTAGGATATATGATACCAACTGGTATAAGGCGTATGCTTTACTCTATTAATGAGGATGAAGAAGAGACTTTGCCACGCGAAAGTGATTTTTTTATTGTAATTGTTATACTCTCAGTGATTGGCACAGGTTTACTATTTTCATTCTGGTGTAGGTACAGGATAGATTCTGCCTTTAGAAACACAGGAATTCTCGTAAAAGATGCGATAGTTACAGATGGTAAGAGTATAACTGGTGGTAGAAAACCAAAGTATTATGATTTACAATTATCATATAAACTTAAAAGTGGCACTAAATATCATGCCGTTGTACCTGTTAAATCTGATGTTTTTAATAATGTATATAAAGATCAGACAGTAGACATCTTATATTTACCCTCACACGTAGATATGGTAAGAGTGCTCATAGGCGAAAATGTCAGCAAATATCTGAAAAGACCCAACAGGGACATAAAGCCCACTGACATAGATAGCATCTTTAAATATAACGATACAGAACTTTTAAAATTTCTGGACCGTACCAGCTATAGATGGCAAGCAGAAACTTCTGAAGGGAGCACACTTTACTCCAACCATTTAACTTTAGAGAGTGTGGTAAAGCTCCCAAATATGGTGGTTTATGGCTATGGTGGTTATTTAAACGGAGAACTTTATTTAGCGCCTTTAAAAATAGAAGGGAAATCAAAGTCGGGAGATGATAATTCAACTATATACTTCACCAAAAAATATAAAATTGTTAAGAAAAGTATTATAAATCAGCTTGACACTAAGGAAGATGATATAACAACTATATTTACTTATGAAAAAAGGGTTGAGTAGAGGTAGGTTTTAGATACGGCGCAATGAAATTATAATATAGCGGCAGATTAAATTCTGCCGCTATATTTTGCTATTTTATGATAAAGCTCTTTCGGATTGAACGGCTTCGTTACGTAGTCATTCATACCTACGGAGAAGGCTCTGTCCTGATTATTCATGGTGGCAGATGCCGTCAGGGCTATAATAGGTATCTCGGTTCCTGTTTCTCTTATTTTCTCTGCGGCAGTGTAGCCGTCCATTTCAGGCATCAGAATATCCATCAGAATGAGGTCATACTCATTGTTTCTGAACTTATCAAGCGCTACAAGGCCGTTATCTGCTGTATCGAAAGTAACTTTCCATTTTTCTAGGAATTTAGATGCTACTCTGATATTCACAAAGTAATCGTCAACCAGTAAAAGTTTCACACCTTCCAGACTTACATCGTTGTCATCTTCTGTCAGTGCAGATGTTATCTGCTGCTTAAGGGTAGTACCAATACGCAAGTCAATTGTAAACCAGAATTTGGTTCCTTTGCCTACCTCACTTTCCAGATTAATGTCGCTGTTGTGCAACTGCACCAGCTTTTTACTAATTACCAGCCCCAGACCCGTTCCACCAAATTTGCGGGTGGTTTCTGAGTTGGCCTGTGCAAATCGCTCAAAAATCAGTTTCTGTTTATCTGACGGAATACCAATGCCCGTATCTGTTACAGAGAAATAGATGCTTGCTTTTTCTTCGTCTTTTTTTACCACCGAAACCTCAATGGTTACACTACCATTCAAGGTAAACTTTACGGCATTTGACACCAGATTTGTCAATACCTGCCCTATTCTTAACGAATCGCCGATTAAAGTGGCCGGTATATCATCATCCAACATCAGTTTTATTTTGTTGCCTTTTTCTTCAGCCTTTACCTGATTGGCTTTTTTGATGTTTGATACCAGCAGTTTCAAATCAAAAGGCATTTCTTCTAAATCCACCTTACCTGCTTCAATCTTGCTGAAATCGAGAATATCGTTAATGAGCAAGTGTAAATTTTCGGCTGAGAACTGTAAGGTTTTCAGGTTTTCCATTACAGACGGCGTCTGCTCTTCCTGTTGCATCAGGTAGGTGAGCCCGATAATGGCGTTCAGAGGAGTTCTGATTTCATGACTCATCATCGACAAAAACTCCGATTTTGCCTGTGTGGCGGTTTCGGCCACTTCTTTGGCATTAATTAATTCGGCCTCAATATGTTTTCTGATATGAATCTGTCTTTGGAGGAGGTCAACCAGCGACGATAAATTATTGTCGTCAATCTTTGATGCGTCGCTTTCAGGGGTTTCAAGCAAATTAATGGCTTCAATCAATTTCTGAACCGATTCTTTTCTTTGAAGAATCTCATTTTTCAGTTTTTGATTAATTTCATAGAACTCTTTCTCGTTGAGCAGTGCCGAGTGCTCTGAAAGTTCTTTATCTCTGTCAAAACCATGATATGAATCATTAACAGCATTTATGAAATTCTGAAAGGCGGGATTCTTCAGACAATCGTCTGACAAATGTTTTTTTATCTGTTTCGCTAGCAGTCTATGTATATTATCCAACTCCATTCTATTAATTTTCTGAAAAAGTGGTAATGGTCATGGTTTGATTATGCAATTCGCATTGCGCATTGGGTGTCAACGGCGAAATTTCTCCGTAAGAATAAAAGCCCGTGACAACGGTTGTGTCGCCAAAAATATCTCTGGCTGCTTCTACCTCTTCATCAATTCTTTGTCCCAATACCAATTTACGGCCTACGCAACTAATCAAAAGAGCCAATTCAGGTTTGTTACCGATGCTTTTAACTGACGATTGCGCAGCAGAAGCGGATGCATCAACCAGATGGTCAAAATTGGCCTTCATGAACCTAACCATAGCGCCTTTGGGTAATTCGCCGGCAAATGTCATACTTTTCTTTTCTTCATCTATAGTAAGAATGGTTCTTACAATAGGCTCAGAGTCGGGTTTTACCCGAATCGATAACGGAAACAGCAGTGCTGCACCTGGTAAATCTTTGGCATACTTGCCCAGGTAATCTTTGTACAAGTCAAGAGCTGCACTCTCTCCGATTTTATATAAGACGTTATATTCAGACTCTGTAACTTCTCTTTCGGGGCCAAATACATCCCAGCCGCCTTTTGTTCCATGCCCAACTTTCAGGTCTTTACCATACAGGCCAATACCTACAATTCTGCCTTCAGTTGGTTTTTCGTTTAGACCTACCAGTGTTTTTTCAAACCTGCCTGCGTCTCCGGCCAGGCCTCCTGAAATAGATACGCCCGTATCAACCGCCAGATTCAAGGCTTCGATTAACTTGCTACCGTTTACCTTGCCCCCATCCGAAATCACAATAATAGCGGCCAGGTCATCTTCTTTCAGACTCTGTGCAATGGTCTCGCCGGCCTTAAAACTTTCGGTATGGTCTGCAATATCAATTTTTACGGTTTTTACCCTGGTTTTTTCAAATTCAATAGCAGTTACAACGATTGTATCATCATGAACACTGTTTTCGTAGATTTCACCTGAAGTTGAATTAATTATTATTTCTGCAGCCGGAAACTCCTGTTGAAGAAAAGAGAAAGCATTATAACTATCTAACAGTTTTCTTTCGCCAAATGCAAGAACAAGCCCGGCTTTCTGATTTGAAAAACCTTCATGCTTCAAAATTTCTTTCCAGGTATTATCAACAAACTTTGTCTGACGTATTTTCATTGGTTGTTATGTTCCAGGATAGTTAGGGAAAAACTATATTGAAATTCAATAATTCTAATCTAAAATGGCAAGTTCTGCAGATGAGGTGTACCTTAAAACCAGGCAAAGCAACAATTTGAAAACAAAAATAATTATTAAACGGATATAATAAGCACATTTTGAAGAAAAAAATCATAGGCTTTTATGATTCTTATCATTTCATGAAATATGAGCTGTAGTTCCGCGGTCAATTCTTATTATATAGCTTCTACCTCCTACTGCATTAATAGCGTCTGCCACTTTCTCTGGTTCATCTGGTGCATATACGAACATACATCCGCCACCGCCTGAGCCATTAATCTTACCGCCCAAAGCCCCTGCCGCTAAAGCTGCCGCCATCATTGCCTCAATTTTAGGCGTTGAAATCTGCAGTAAGTCTCTTAATATTCCATGATGCTCTGTCAGTAATTGCCCGAGTTTCTCATTGGACATTGCACCCGACTCAAATAATGCCAGCGCTTCTCTTAAAATATCTCTGTTACGCAATGTACCTCCCAGCAAGGCATACTCATCGTTCGTTAACAGCTTTTTGAGGTCTTCCTGACCGGAGGTATTGAAATCATGCAAAGAAAATGATGGAAGAGTCTGCCTGATTTTCTGTACGAGGTCTAACCTGGCAAACTTGGCCCTCATTAAAACACCAATGGTGTCTTTCGGCTCTAACGAATCGGCCAATACGAAAGTACCCAGATCCGGTTTTAACTCTCTTACAACTACTTTGGGTTCAAACTGAAGGTAAACTGCATTACCTATTGAAGTAGATAGCTGATCCATCATACCTCCGGGTTCGTTAAACTCTACAATCTCGGCAGTGTAGGCCAGTTCTCCGAGTTCCTGCGATGTAAACTGATTTGGATTATCCGCCATCTTAGACAGGAAATGAATCCAGGTTACCAAAAGTGCCGACGAACTGGAGGTACCCGAATTGATAGGTATATTTCCATTTACCGTACACTCAATGCCTTTAGAGAACTTCAACCCTTTGTCAATCAAAACGTTATAACCACTTCTGAAATAATCTCGTTTTTCCTGATACGGCATTCTTGTTGCAGAAACTTCCATCTGCAATTCAGAGCCGATATCCGGCAGATGTATTATGATTTTGTTATCGCTGCGATGTTGACCTGTCATCTGTACTCTGCGTGAAATTGCAGCGGCAATAACGGGTAGGCCGAGGTAATCCTGATGTTCGCCGAAAAGGCAAATCCTGCCCGGGGTAGAAATAGTTAGCATTGTTAATAGTATTGAAGCATAGGCAACCCTTTGATGGTTTCGTTACATAATATGCAAGAAAACTCAAAGCCGGTTGCTTTATAAGCCAGGTTAAAATTGAATTGGCAGCAAAAATAACAAAAAAGCCTTGTTAAACGAATTAACAAGGCTTTCCTGAAAATATGTTGATCAATGCTTAAATTAAGCAATCTTTTTTCTGTTTTTCATATAGAAAAATAAACCTATAAATGCAACAATCAGTATAAGTGGGAATAACACCATGGTGCTAAGAGTGGCTTGACCAGCAGCAAGCTCAAGTGCATTACCAGTTAAGCCTTCAGCTGCTTTTTGTGTATGTGCCTCGTCAATCCAGCGGCCAATAATTGGCTGAAAAAGTGAGCTTGAAAACATACCAATACCACCAATTACTGACATACCCAGAGCGCCACTCTGCGGAATTTTATCGGCAATAAAGCCAACCATATTTGGCCAGAAAAATGCAATACCACAGGCATAAACAATAGCTACTACATACAAAATATCTCCAGTCAATGAGCTGTACAAGTAAAGTCCGATAGCTGCCAATACTGCTGAACCTAATAAAACACCTGTCTGGTCAAATCTATGAACGATAGAACCTGCAAAAAATCTTGCAATGGCCATTGTACCAGTAGTTAAAGCTAATAAAATCATTGGATTGGCTCCACTACTACCCAAAATCAAATCAATCCATTGTCCTGGGCCAAATTCTGAGATTGATGTAAGTGCCATACAAACAAACATAAACAAAAAGAGGCCTCCGAATAATGAATAAACCCCTATTAGCAAAGTTACAATTGCAACAGAAAATAAAATTAAGGATGTTGAACTACCGGCCAAATTGCTAATGCCCAATGAATCGGAAAACGAATACAGGATGAAAAACAAAACGGCAATTGATAAGAAGGGAATACTTACTTTATAATTTGCTGATTTATTTGAGCCTTGTATGGTTTTAGATTGCGGGAATAACTGGCCCCAAAACAAAAAGGCATATATTATTGTCGGAATCATAATAATCCAAATCTGTGACTGCCAAGGTAGTGCTGCGTCAGTCATGAATTTTGAAATCAAAGAACCTATTACGATACCGCCAGGGAACCACATGTGGAAACGGTTAAGCATGGTACTCATTTTGTTACCTTCATACGCGTCAGCAATCATCGGGTTACAAGCGGCCTCAGTACAGCCATTGCCCAAACCAATAAAAAGCGTTGAAACCAATAATACGGCATAGCTGCCTCCAGAATAAATAGTAAGCAAAATGCCTAGTGTGTGTGAAAGAAAAGCAAACTGCATAATTTTTTTACCACCAATTGCCTGGTAAATTAATCCGCCTACAATCATTGAGATGGGGAAGCCCAAGAACCACATCTGATTTATGGTACCTAGCTGTTCGTTTGAAAAGCCATATTCTGCCCCTAATTGTTTAAGAATACCTGCACGAATACTGAATGAAAAAGCTGTAGTAATCAAGGCGAAACAGCTCCCTAGAAATAAACGCGACTGATTAACCATAAGAGTTTGTAGTTTTTTAGGGTTTAATAAATTTTTATGAGCGTAAAAGTAGCTTTTTTTGCATTGTTTCAAAAGAAAATGATATTAATAATTGTAATCTTTACAATTATAGGGCTATTTGAAACGTAATTCTAAGCAAATGAAATTTGCATTTATATCTAATAATAATCTGGCTAATAAGAACATCTAAAATTCAGACAAACTGTTAATAAACCAGATAATTAACAATGTTGTAATTATGCGATGAACTGACCATTTCTGCCCACGATTAATGGAATATTCATAAAAATAACCATTTTATTCTGCTAATTGAGGCTTATTTTCTTTAAAAACAGCCGAAAATTAAAGAAATAAAAGGAAATCTTAATTGTAAAATCAGATTAAACGCTTTTATTTTACACCATGATAATTATTTCAGATTTTTAAGAAAATTTTGGCCTTTAATGAGGCTGCAAAGCGTTTTTAATACTGAAACAAATTTAACTGAAGCAAAAAAATTAAATTCTGATACAATAAAATCTCTTTGTCACAATTTGAGACAATAATAATCAATTTTTTAATTCCGAAATCGTTTTTCCAGATTAACTTACAGAAAAATGATGATTTATATAATGGTTTCATTTAAAATTTCAACCCACTAGTTTACAATATGCAACGAAAAATCCGAATGGGAATGGTTGGTGGTGGTCGTGGTGCGTTTATTGGTGCCGTTCACCGCACTGCTGCAGCCATTGATGGCGAAATTGAATTAGTATGCGGGGCATTCAGCTCTACAGCAGAGAAATCAAAGGCGTCAGGAGAAGACCTGATGCTGGCACCTGAAAGATGCTATGGCGATTTCAAAGAAATGATTCAGAAAGAGAAACGCCGCAAAGACCGCATGGATGCTGTGTCTATCGTTACTCCTAACCACATGCACTTTGCGCCTGCAAAAATGGCCCTTGAGAATGGGTTTCATGTTATTTGCGACAAACCTGTAACATTTACACTACCGGAGGCAAAGAAACTGAAAGACATTGTTGAAAAAACCGGATTGACCTTTGCGCTTACGCACAACTACACCGGATACCCCATGGTAAAACAGGCACGCCATTTGGTTCAAAGCGGTGCACTGGGTAAAATCCGTAAGGTAGTAGTGGAATATCCGCAGGGATGGCTGGCTTTTCTGGAAGAAAAACGCGGATACAAACAAGCTGAATGGCGCACAGACCCTAAGCGTTCGGGTATTGCCGGAGCCGTAGGAGATATAGGAACCCATGCTGAAAATCTTGCAGAGTATATTACAGGCCTGAAAATTACCGAAATGTGTGCCGATGTAAGCACATTTGTGGAAGGCCGCCTGCTTGATGACGATGCCAACGTGTTGCTACACTTTGAGGGTGGAGCCAAAGGATTATTACATTGCAGCCAGATAGCTAACGGCGACGAGAACAACCTGAACATCAGAGTTTACGGTGAACTCGGCAGTGTAACCTGGTTTCAGCAAGAACCTAATAGCTTGATTCATAAATCTCAGGAGTTCCAAAAGATTTACCGTCCTTCGGTTGGCAATCTTTGCCCGGAGGCTAAGGCCAACATTCGTCTTCCATCAGGCCATCCGGAAGGATACCTTGAAGCTTTTGCCAATATCTACCGCAATTTTGCCCGCACAGTCCGCAAAAGAATGAACGGAGAAACGCCAACCGAAATCGAACTTGATTTCCCGACAATCGAAGATGGTATCAGGGGTATGCAATTCGTAGAAACCGTTATCGCCTCAGGCAAAAGCAACTCTAAGTGGGTGAAGTTTAAGGGATAATTTGCCAATGGCGAATTAGTGAATGGTAAATTAGCGAATGATTTATGAAACAAAGATATGCATCCAAATATTCAGAAGAAGAAAGATTTCAATTCGCAGAAACGCTTGAAAAGAAATTAAAATCATTTACTCTAAGATGTATCGAAGTTTACAGAGCTTTACCTTTAACTGATTTCGTCGCCCAACATATCGGAAAGCAACTAGTCCGTTCCTCTACTTCATCAGCAACAAATTACAGGGCTGTAAGAAGAGCACGAAGCCAGAACGAATTCTTCGCTAAATTAAGCATAGTAGTAGAAGAAATAGATGAGTCTGTTTTTTGGCTGGAAATGCTGATTGATCTCAATTATTTCAAACAGGAAAAACTAAGCAATTTAATTACAGACAGTAAAGAGTTATTACATATTTTATCGAAATCAAGAAAAAACACCTATACGAATGGCTGATTTATTCATTAATTCGCCATTCGCTAATTCATTATTTAAAATATGAAAACCATCAAAGGACCAGCCATATTTTTAGCGCAGTTCATGGGCGATGAAGCCCCTTTTAACTCATTAGATACCATTGCCGACTACATGGCAGGCTTAGGCTACAAAGGTATTCAGTTACCAACCTGGGATAGCCGCGTGATTGACCTGCAAAAAGCAGCGGAGTCACAAACGTATGCCGACGAACTAAAAGGCAAACTGGCCGATAAAGGTCTTGCCATTACTGAATTATCAACCCACTTGCAAGGCCAGCTGATAGCTTCTCACCCGGCTTATAATGCCATGTATGATGCGTTTGCCCCTGCCTCTGTACATGGCAACGAAAAAGCGCGCCGCAAATGGGCAGAACAACAATTACTTTGGGCAGCCAAGGCTTCTCAGAATCTTGGGCTGACATCGCACGTAGGTTTTTCAGGTGCTTTGGCATGGCCATTTCTTTACCCATGGCCGCAACGCCCTTCGGGTCTGATTGAAACGGCTTTTAAAGAACTAGCCCGCCGTTGGAAACCAATCCTGAATGCTTTTGACGAAAACGGAGTGGATTATTGCTACGAGCTTCACCCGGGAGAAGACCTTTTTGATGGTTCAACTTTCGAAATGTTTGTTGATTACCTGAAAGGCCATAAACGCGCTTGTATCAATTATGACCCAAGCCACTTTGTATTACAACAACTGGATTACCTGGCATTTATTGATTTATATCACGACCGCATCAAGGCATTCCATGTAAAAGATGCTGAGTTCAATCCATCGGGTCGCCAGGGTGTTTATAGTGGTTATGCCGGATGGGCAGACCGCGCCGGTCGTTTCCGCTCTTTGGGTGATGGCCAGGTAGATTTTTCAAGCATTTTCAGCAAGTTGTCTCAATACAATTACGACAGCTGGGCAGTACTTGAATGGGAATGCTGCATTAAATCGTCAGAGCAGGGTGCCGCAGAAGGCGCACCTTTCATCGCCAGCCATATCATTCAGGTAGCTACACGCGCCTTTGATGATTTTGCCGCTACCGGAGCCGACGAAAAAGTAAACCGTAAGGCATTAGGCATTTAATAGCATTTAAAATCTCATACCGGGGGTGCTTTGCGCCCTCGGTATTGTTTTTAGAACAGTATTTTTGCTAATAAAAGCTTAATGAATAATATTATTATCTCATTTGGTTTGCACCTGTTTTATTATGTACTTTTGAAACAAAATCAACCTTAAGCGAATATTTAAATGAAAAAAATTAAATTGGGTGGCATTGCCCTGATGACACTGATGATGGCTTGCGCAACTACCTCTTATGCGCAGAAAAAAGGAAAATGGGTATCTATTTTTAATGGAAAAGATTTTACCGGCTGGCACGCTTTTAACAAAACCGAGCCTGTTTCAGACAAATGGAAAATAGAAGACGGCGCCATGGTATTAACAGCCAAAGGCGGCGGAGACCTGGTAACTGATAAAGAATATGAAAGCTTTGAGCTGGAATTAGAGTGGAAAATAGCCGAAGGTGGCAACAGCGGTATAATGTGGGGTGTGGTAGAAGACAAAAAATACTGCTGCCCTTATGTAACAGGCCCTGAAATGCAGGTATTGGACGACCAACGCCACTCTGATGCCAAAGCCGGTAAAAACGGTAATCACAAGGCTGGTTCGTTGTATGATTTAATACCTCCGTCTACATTTGAGGCAGTAAAACCTGCTGGCGAATGGAACGTGGCCAAAATGAGAATTGACCGCAAAGCCAATAAAGGCACTTTCTGGTTGAATGGCAAACAAACCGTTGAATTTGATTTGTCGGGCCCGGCTTGGGATAGCATGGTTGCAAACAGCAAATTTAAATCGTGGGAAGGCTTTGGTAAATTTGCCAAAGGTAAAATTGCCATCCAGGACCACGGCGATAAAGTGTGGTACAAAAACATTAAAATAAAAGAGCTATAAGCCATTAACCGGCCAGCTTTTAAAAGCCTGTATCTACACAGATGCAGGCTTTTTATTTCTTCACCAGTTTCTCTATTGCCTCTTCCACACTGCTCACAAAATTTACCCTTCCGCCTTTATTACTTTCATATATAAAATCTGTCAGGCTTTTGCTTGTGTACTGGCTGTAGTGGCCTACTATAGCAAGTGGCATATTATAGTTTGAAAACTTCTGTAGTATTTCGCCTGCAAGTTTTGTCTTCAAATCAAAAAAATCAGGGGTAATGTTCTTTGCATGTAAAATCATTTTATCGGCTCCTGCATAGCCGGCATTGGCCAATGCATCAAGGGCATCCTGCACATTATTAATTACAACGCCTTCTGCTTTTAACTCCGCTACTGATACGTGGTTAATCTGGTTTATTTCTATATTCATGGTAAAAACTAATAAAAAATTGCTTCTCAAAGACAGGTATTCAGCTGTAAAAAAGAGGGTCGAAATGTAAAAACCGGCTATAAAAATATTCCTTTGCGCGTTTAAAACCCACAAATTATACTTCAAAACTTTAAACAGTGATTCAGCAATCAAAAATCGGGTTTCAACTTTGTAATGATTCGTGTATTCATCTCCTCCGGTTTTCGGAACCTATTATGTAAACCTGCTTTATCAAAAGCAGCAGGTAAAAGGCGAAAAACCTGAAAATATCCGATAATTATTTTATTTTTGAGAATAATTTCCATTGCTCCCTTGAAAAAAAGAAAGTCAATTTACGACGTAGCACAAGAGCTACAGGTCTCCGTTACAACGCTCTCGTTTGTTCTGAACGGCAAAGGTCAGGAAAAACGAATCAGCAAAGAGGTTATCCAGAAAATCGAGACCTATATTAAAGAAATTGGCTATCAACCCAATCATTTAGGCCGGAGCCTGAGTACCGGTAAAAGCCGTACCATAGGCATGATAGTGGGCGACATCGACAACCCCTTCTTCTCTGAAGTAGCCAGTGGTATAGAAAAAATAGCGCTAAAAGCAGGATATACTCTCATTGTGGCCAGCTCGAATAACGAACTGAACCAGATGAAATCGGTTATTAAACTACTGCACGACCGCAACGTTGATGGTTTTATCATCTCCCCCATTGCCGGCATTGAAAGTGTGATTGAAGACCTGCAGAAAGAAGGCAAGCCCATGATTATCTACAACTGCCACTTCCCGGAAATTAACACTTTTAATATCGTAGTTGATAATAAAACCGGAGCTTATACTGCTACCAGACACTTATATGAAAACGGTTTCAGAAACATTGGTTTTATTACCCTTGATTTATACAGCCAGGTAGAGCGCATTGACGGGTACCTGCAATTTATTGAGTCGGTAGATTTACAACCGCATTTACTCAAACTGCCGTATGAGCTTAATTACGAAGAAATTACCAATAAAATATCTCAGTTTCTGTTGGCCAATGAAGCGTTGGACTCTGTATTTTTCAGTACCAATTTCCTTACGTTGGGCGGACTGAAAGCCATCAATAAATTAGGTGGCAAATATGCACGACTGGGGCTGGTGAGTTTTGATGACCACCTGCTGTATGATGTGCTTACTCCCGCCATAACAGCCGTGAGCCAGCCTGTCAAGCAAATTGCTTCTTCTATCATTAATCACCTGCTGGAAATGCTCAATGCCCCTGCCGACTCCGCTATAGAGGCAAAGACCATCGTTTTTCCGGTAGAATTGAAAGTGAGGCAGTCTTCGTTGAAGAGGTAAATTAAGTAGTATAAAGACCTTAATTTCTGTTTTTATTATATAAAAATTCAAGCTGTGGCTATAAAATCCATCTTTTTTAGTCTGCTCTTACTTTTCATCGTTTCTGAAGCTGCGTGTCAGATAATGATTACCGGGCGAGTAGTAGCCAAATATGATAACTCTCCTCTGCCGGGAGTTTCTATTGTTCAAAAAGGCACAGGCAATCTTACCATGTCAGGACAAGACGGTGCTTTTTCTCTGAATGTGTCTGATACAAACGATACTTTGATGTTTTCATCTATAGGATATATTACAAAGGAATATCGATTGAAAGGAGTAAATCAAATTCTGGTAAAAATGAAAGATGACTGTCATATAGACATATTTGATGCCCAGCAGATTGACTTTTATGCCAAAAGTGGGGTATTACATAACCCGATTGGCGGACAATTCAATTTATCGTTTCCTGTAATTTATAACCTGGCAACATTACACAGTAGCGCTAGTTTTCAATCTGATTTTCAACACAACAAATTTCTGAACATAAAGACAGAGCTCAAGAATTTCATATCAGAATGTGATTTCGACATGACCGCTCTATGGCACTACTGGACATTCAACTATCAAAACAACTTCCATACTAAGGTCAACTCTTTTGAAACCCAACTTCACTTCTCAAAAAAAATTCTACCCTTAGACAATACTGGATTGATTGTAGGTTTTGGGCATCTGGCCTCAGTGACTGACAATCAGTCTTTTACTGCACCTGTCATAGGTCTACGAATATCTCCCTCAAGATTTTTTTATTCCTCAATTGAATTGAAAGCAGCTCTTTTTAAAAACAATACTGAATTACAGGGACAAATTATGAAGAACTTCAAAAGCTTTAGTACGTTCATACAATTCTATCGACTTAAATCATTCTCAGAATTAAGTATTGGCATTGGAAAAGAGTTTGACTACCGCTTAAAAAAACAACGATTGAAGAAGTAAAAAGCTTTAGTGTAGAGTAATGCCTAAACCGTTGCCTTTACACCAATTATTACTAAATTAGCAATCTATATTAGCAAACTCTTAACAGCCTCTCTAATCATGATTGCCCGAATTACACTCATTACACTACTGATAGCCCAAACCGTGGCATCAGCTCAACAAACACCCCCTCCCGTCTACACAAACCCTGAAACCTCTAAGCGGACAATCAGATTGGGTGTCCCGATGACTAACTCAATCCGGAAGGCATTTGCTGCTGGTACCCGTGATTTCTCAGGTAAACCCGGCCCCAATTACTGGCAACTGGAGACCGACTTTACCATTCATGCAAGCCTGGACCCTGCCACGCAAACCATTACAGGTTCTGAGAAAATTACGGTGCATAATAACAGCAAGGATGATTTAAAAACCATTGTGCTTCGCCTTGACCATAACCTTTTCCGTCCCGAAATTCAGCGGGGCGCATCAGTACCTGCTGAAACGACTGAAGGCATGATTGTAACCAGCCTGAAAGTGGATGGGCAAACCGTAGACCTGACGCCTCCACCACCTTTGGGGCGTGGCGTTAGTATGTCAAGCGGTAAATTGCAGGTGTATGGGCTTAAGCAGACCATAGCGACTATTACGCTTGCGAGTCCGGTTAAAGCCGGAGCCACCGCTGTGCTGGATATCGACTGGCATACCAAGCTGCCCGGTGGGCCGCAAGGATTAGGCCACCGCATGACCCAGCGTTTTGATAGCAAGTTGTTTCAACCTACGCAGTGGTTCCCTCGTCTGGCAAAATATGATGACCTGCGCGGATGGGAAACCAGCCCTTACCTCGGCCCTGCTGAGTTCTATAATAATTTTGGCAAATATGATGTGTACATAACCGTACCCGGCGGCTGGATAGTAAGCGGCACAGGGGTACTACAAAACCCGAACGAGGTGCTGACCCCAACTGCCAGACAAAGACTGGCTACGGTGCTTAACTCAAACGATGAAGTAACCATTGTGAGTGAGACTGAAACAGGCCCCGGCAAAGCCACAGCAGCGGGCGACAAACTGACCTGGCATTTTGCAGCCGACAAGGTGAATGACTTTGCCTGGGCAACTGCCGAAAACTTTGTATGGAGAGCCACCCGCGCCAACATACCCGGCAAAGGGCCAATCCCGATTCACATGGTTTATCTGCCTGAAAGAGCTAAATTGTTTGAAAAAGCGGGTGTGATTACCCGCCATGCGCTGGAGTTCTACTCAAAACTATGGGCGCCGTATCCGTTTCCGCAGATGACCTTGCAGGATGGCCCGAGTGCAGGTATGGAATACCCGATGGTTATTAATTCTAATCAGGGTGCGGCTGACCACGAAACCGGACACCAATGGTGGCCAATGGTAGTGGGCAATAATGAAACCCGCTACGGCTGGATGGACGAGGGCTTTAACCAGTATATGAACATTCTATCTAATTCTGACATGGCCGGAAGACCTTATAAACTGGACGGACTCGGCCAAAGCTACGGCCGAGTAACGGGCGATGAAAGCGAAGCCCCTCTGATGTGGAGCGCCAACGATGCAGGCAGTGGCTACCGCTTCCAGACTTATGGCAAAACGCCTTTGATGTTATCTATGTTGGGTGGCATTGTGGGAGACACCGCCGTAATGGAGGCCATGAAAAAATATACTACCACCTGGAGCTACAAGCACCCGTCTCCGTGGGATTATATCTTCTTCATGAACAACGAGTTGAAGCAGGATTTGAACTGGTTCTGGTACTATTGGCTATGGACAACCGAAACCGTTGAAAGCTCGATACAAGAGGTAAAAACTGACAATGGCAAAACAACCGTAACGGTGCATCAGGCAGGGCAGATGCCGTCTCCTGTGGTGCTGAAAGTAGAGTTTGAAACCGAAGGCCCGGCTATTAAAGCCCTACCCAACGCAAAAATGATAGATGCCACCACTGCCGAAGTTACATGGCCTGCCTCGGTATGGTTTAACGGCAACCGAACATACAATGCCGTTATGAATTTTGGCAAGCGCAAAATCAAAAAAATAACCTTTGACCCCCACGGCCGTTTCCCGGACTCAAACGTAGCAGACAACGTTTGGCCGAATGAGTAGTTTGATATTGATTCTTTTTTTAAGCAGCCCTGAGACTTTTGTTTTGGGGCTGTTTTTGTTTTGAATACTCAATAAAAGTTTTATTTTTGGGAAACATTAACATCCCATTTTGCTATGTCTGAATTAGCCTTGCAATTGATTGAAGAGAATAAAAGAACTAAAGAGCCTTTTTTGGATTTGGGAAATTGTGGATTAAGAGGTGAATTACCAAAAGAATTATCCGATTGTATATGGCTAGAGCGATTAAATTTGGGAGATTATTATTATGACTTTATAAAAAATCAATCAGTTAAATCAAAAAACCCAAAAGCTACTAATAAGTTTAGTGGACGTAATTTTGATATTTTACAAAACCTGACCCAATTACATTCTTTAGACCTTAGCTCTAATCAAATTCAGGATATTAGTTTTTTACAAAACCTGTCCCAATTGCATTCTTTAGACCTTAGCTCTAATCAAATTCAGGATATTAGTTTTTTACAAAACCTGTCCCAATTACAATCTTTAGACCTTAGCTCTAATCAAATTCAGGATATTAGTTTTTTACAAAACCTGTCCCAATTACAATCTTTAGACCTTAGCTCTAATCAAATTCAGGATTATAGTTTTTTACAAAACCTGTCCCAATTACAATCTTTAGACCTTAGCTATAATCAAATTCAGGATATTAGTTTTTTACAAAACCTGTCCCAATTACAATCTTTAGACCTTCGCTATAATCAAATTCAGGATATTAGTTTTTTACAAAACCTGTCCCAATTACAATCTTTAGACCTTCGCTATAATCAAATTCAGGATATTAGTTTTTTACAAAACCTGTCCCAATTACAATCTTTAGACCTTCGCTCTAATCAAATTCAGGATTATAGTTTTTTACAAAACCTGTCCCAATTACAATCTTTAGACCTTCGCTCTAATCAAATTCAGGATATTAGTTTTTTACAAAACCTGTCCCAATTACAATCTTTATACCTTAGCTCTAATCAAATTCAGGATATTCGATATTTACAAAACCTGTCCCAATTACAATCTTTAGACCTTCGCTATAATCAAATTCAGGATATTAGTTTTTTACAAAACCTGTCCCAATTACAATCTTTAGACCTTCGCTATAATCAAATTCAGGATATTCGATATTTACAAAACCTGTCCCAATTACAATCTTTAAACCTTCGCTATAATCAAATTCAGGATATTAGTTTTTTACAAAACCTGTCCCAATTACAATCTTTAGACCTTCGCTTGAATCAAATTCAGGATATTAGTTTTTTACAAAACCTGTCCCAATTACAATCTTTATACCTTAGCTCTAATCAAATTCAGGATATTAGTTTTTTACAAAACCTGTCCCAATTACAATCTTTATACCTTAGCTCTAATCAAATTCAGGATATTCGATATTTACAAAACCTGTCCCAATTACAATCTTTAGACCTTAGCGATAATCAAATTCAGGATAGTAGCTTTTTACAAAACCTGTCCCAATTACAATCTTTATACCTTAGCTCTAATCAAATTCAGGATATTAGTTTTTTACAAAACCTGTCCCAATTACAATCTTTATACCTTCGCTATAATCAAATTCAGGATATTCGATATTTACAAAACCTGTCCCAATTACAATCTTTAGACCTTCGCTATAATCAAATTCAGGATATTAGTT
Organism: Emticicia sp. 21SJ11W-3; assembly: GCF_024138715.1. Classification (GTDB taxonomy): domain Bacteria; phylum Bacteroidota; class Bacteroidia; order Cytophagales; family Spirosomataceae; genus Emticicia; species Emticicia fluvialis. The sequence goes on along the minus strand of NZ_CP092074.1, from coordinate 1,075,719 downwards.
TTTTACAAAACCTGTCCCAATTACAATCTTTATACCTTAGCTCTAATCAAATTCAGGATATTAGTTTTTTACAAAACCTGTCCCAATTACAATCTTTAGACCTTCGCCAAAATCAAATTCAGGATATTAGTCAACTTAAATACATAATAAATCTTCAATACCTATTTGAAATTTATTTTTCTGATAATCCCATTCATCTGCCTGCAGAGTTAGATTTGGATTCCGTAAATGATTTAAAATCATTTTTCAGAGATTTAGATAATGGTTCAACGAATAAAAGATTTGTTAAATTATTATTTTTAGGTGACGGATGTGTAGGTAAAACAACTTTATATAAGCATTTAAAATTAGGGTCTCCTCCCCCGCAAATCGATACCCAAGAACGGACTCATGGTATAGTCTTGGATACTTGGGATAAAGAATTTAAGGATTTAAAAATTAATGTCTGGGATTTTGGAGGCCAAGAAATTTTTCATGGTACGCATCGCCTGTTTTTAGGTTTAAGAGCCATTTATATTTTGGTCTGGACAAAACAATCAAATAAAAAATGTAGCCAGGAAGAACAACACCCACTTAAATATTGGTTAGATTTTATAGCCGATTATGGAAAAGAAAGTACTGTTTTATTAGTAGAGAATACGATAGATGATGAATTTGACAGTCAACAATTTCCCGACGATAAAGTATTAGAAGATTTAGTCAAAGAATTCAAATCAAGAAAAATAGAGCTAATACCTACTAATTATAGAATTAACTGTCAACAAAATACAAAGGATGTAAATAGATTTAAAAGGGTTTTACAAGGTGAGATAGAGAATATTTTAGATAGTTATCCAATTGAGGAATTCCCCGCTAATCGTCTAGCGGTAATTGAAACATTGGAAGATTTTAAAAAAACAAATAGAACTCTCCCAATGACTGATTACATAAACCTTTGTAAAGAAAACAACATATACAATCCTAATGCACTATTAAGTTTTTTAAATCGATTAGGTGTTATCAGTTACTTCAAAAATTTATTTTCAGAGACAATTATTTTGCAAACCGAATGGGTACTTGATGCTATGTATGAAGCATTAAGACTTACTAATAATCCACTGAAGATTAAAAAAGGAAAATTGAATGATGATGATTTTAATAAAATCTGGCAGAATTATAATGAATCAGAAAAATCAGTTTTTAAAAACTACATGCTTCAGAGTGAATTACTTGCAGAACCCATAAGTAAAAATAGAGCTAAACCATTACAACGAAATTACCAGTATCTAATGCCCAATTTGTTTCCAAATTGCCCTGACCACCTCAAATTTGAGTGGGATGATAAACAAAGTTATTGGGTTATAAAATTTAGGTTTATGTATCCGGCTATTATGCAAAGATTAGAAGTAAAAATACTTAACTACTGCCATTACGAGGAAGAAGAATCACTTTTTAAAGATTATTTAGCATTTACAGGTAAACAAAAAGAAAGATGCCACATTGAGGTATTTGAAGAAATAAAGGAAATGCGTATCTGGACAAATACGACCAATTACTATATAGAAATAATTAATTTTATTAATGAAATATATCCTTTAGAAAGACTACAGGTTTTTGAAAGAATCAAAAACAAGGAGGATAGAAGAATCGAATTTGTTCGAAATGAAGAAAAGGAAAAATATCAACTTAAGGAAGAAAAACCTTTAACTGAAATAACAATGAAAGTGAAAGACCCTATTAAAGTATTTGTTACTTATTGCTGGACAGATAAAAATGAAAAAAATGATGAAGTTCATCAAACAAAAGTGCATCAATTAGTTAATTCGTTAAGAAACAATGGTTTTGATGCTACTTTTGATAAGGCTATTAATGATACATCAACCGCGAATGATTTTATGCGCATGATGGTTGAAAATATGCATAAAAATGAAAATATAATAGTAGTATTATCAGAAGGCTACGCTATTAAAGCGAATAGTTTTAAAGGTGGTGTTGGAGATGAATATCAATTATTAATTAAAGACATCAATAAAAATCCTAATAAGTACATACTAGTATCTTTTAATCGTAGAAGTGATGAAATTTACCCTTTAGCTTTAATGGGCAGAGATACAGTAGATTTATCAAACTTGGATGAAGAGGAAGTAAAAAGATTAATAAGAAAGTTAGATGGTACAGCATCCGTTCACTTAGCACCAATTGGCAAAAAAGTTGATTCTGATAAACCAAAGGATGTAGGTAAGCTATTTTAAAAGGAATTTCTTTGTATTCAGCGTTATCAATTAAAAACAAAAAAGACCGTAACCACAGCGCAGTTACGGTCTTTTTATTCTCTTCCCTATCCCCTACCAAACAGTAATGCGTTCGCTTTCGGGTTTGTACATTTTGTCGCCGGGTTGTATGTTAAATGCTTTATAGAAAGGTGTAAAATTCATCAATGGGCCGTTCACACGCCATTTGGCTGGTGAGTGCGGGTTGGTGTTTACGTAAGTGCGCATGTAGGCGTCTTTGGTTTTTACACGCCATATTCTGGCAATAGAAATAAAGAATCGCTGATCAGGCGTAAACCCGTCTATTTTTTCACCACGCTTGTATTGCTCGGTCAGCTTAAAGGCATCAAAAGCAATGGCTATTCCGGCAATGTCTGCCGTGTTTTCACCTACTGTCAGGGCGCCCTTTACATGTACCGAATCTAATACGGTATATTGGTTATACTGGTCTATTACCTGTTGGGTTCTGGCTTTAAACTTCTTAAAATCATCTGCCTTCCACCAGTTTTTCACATTACCTACTTTGTCAAATTGCGCCCCCTGATCATCGAACGAGTGTGTAATCTCATGACCAATCACCATGCCTATGCCGCCGTAATTAAGGGCATCATCGGCATTCAAATCAAAATAAGGTGGTTGCAGAATACCCGCCGGAAACACAATTTCATTCAGCGGAGGGTTGTTGTAGGCCGTTACGGTTGGCGGAGTAGTGCCCCATTCGGTGCGGTCAACGGGTTTGCCCACTTTAGCTATTGAATAATTAAAATCGTTCTGACTGGTAGCCAGACGGTTTTCAAAGTAAGTAGCCCTGTTGATTTTTACAGAAGAGTAGTCTCTCCATTTATCCGGATACCCGATTTTCTCGGTGAATGCATATAGTTTTTCTTTGGCCTTGGCTTTGGTTGAATCGCTCATCCAGTCCAGTTGGGTAATGCGGTTTTCAAAAGCCGTTTTCAGGTTATCTACCAACACACGCATGCGTTTTTTGGCTTCTTCAGGGAAATACTTTTTCACATACAATTGCGCCAACCCATGCCCAAGTGAGCGGTCAACAGCCTCTGTAATCTCTTCTCCGCGAGGCTTTTGAGTAGCCTGTCCTGACAACTTCTTTGAGTACTCAAAAGATGCCTTTGAGAAAGGCTCACTCAGAAAATCCGCATAGGTCGTCAAAGTTCTGGCTTTCAGGTATGCTTTCCAGTCGTCTATTGCCACAGAAGTCAACAATGCATTCAGGCGGTCATAGTATGCTGGTTGCTGCACATTCAGTGAGTCTATTTTCACGCCTAAGCCGCTAAAATAAGTCGACCAGCCAATGTTTGGCTGTTTTTTGGCGATATCTGCCACGGCCAGTTTGTTGTAATTGGCCTGCACGTTTCTGCGCTCAATATTGGTTTTGTGCGATGCCGCCAGTTCTTTCTCAATGCCATATACAGCACTTGCCATTCTGGCAGCATCCGATGCCTCGGTACCCGATAGCGTGAACAACTTAGTAAGGTAGGCCGTATAAGCCTTCTGAATGCCAGTGGTTGAAGAATCGGTTCTGAAATAATAATCTCTCTCGGGCAAGCCGATACCGGTTTGTGCTAAATTAACGATGTTGATAGCGCTATTTTTAATGTCAGGACCTACGCGGAACCCGATAATAGAATAGTTATTGAACTTTTGTTGGTCAACTACAAATTTCATCAGTGCAGGCACATCTTTTATGCCGTCAATGCGTTTCAGCATAGGCTTCAGAGGCTCATAACCTCTTTTGTTGATAGTGGAGACGTCCATACCCGAGGCATAAAAATCGCCTACTTTCTGTTCAATACTTCCTGCCGGATTTTTGGCCGCAGAAACACTGTCGAGAATGCCCTGCATACGGATGCGCTGCGGAAAATTAAGGAATGAATAAGACCCCACCCCCGATTGGGTAGACGGAATCTCAACGGAGTTATACCATTTGCCGTTGACATACATAAAGAAATCGTCGCCGGGTTTTACGGTTGGGTCAATGTCGGTAATATGTACTTTCTGTGCCAGCGAGGGCTGTAAATACCCCAAAGCCACCACAAGGACTAAAGATAAAGAGAAGCGTTTTTTCATGTCTTATTTCAGGATGTTGAATAAAGATGTTTTATGATGGGAAAGTACGAAAAATGTTTTGGCAAGCCAAGCAAAGATGCGAAAGTGTGGTTTATAGTGTTTTTCTAAGTCCATTTGGATAAGTTTGGTTCGAGCACAAATGAGATTCTTAGGAAACTCAAAAAGAGGTTTTAAGTAATAATGAACACGTAAAATCTGTTTCCTTTGAAGTTCTTTATTACAAAAAAATCCTTTTATTTCGCATTAATTATAATAGACTAAAAAAGTAAACCCAAATTATCAAGTATGAAATTACAGTATTTTATTCCTGCTATAGTTATCGTCTTAAACACAATCAGCTGCACTCCCAAAAACACAAAAGATCCACAACCTGTTGAAGATACAAAGCCTATTGAAAATCCAAAACCTGTTGAAGACACTAAACCTGTTGAAAATCCTCAGCCAGTTATAAGCCAAAACATTAATTACGTATCGAAGGGTAATTATTACTTTCAGGAAATAACCTATGATGCTTCAGGTAATCCAACAATTGTTAGAGAGTTTTTGCCTACTCATGAAGCTACTTTAAAAATCAGCTATGAAAAAAATCTAGCTAAAACGATGATTTTCGAACCAAAAAACGGCAGTTACAATGTAGAGTATACAATTAATTATATCAATGCTAATGAACTAACTATCGGAACCAAATCTTACGTTGGTCCTTCGAAGTGGTTAACTAATGCCAGCCTGAAATTTAATGCAAATGGCCTTGTAGAAAGTATTACAACCATAATAAATGGTTACTCACGCACTTTTAATTACCGTTACGACAAAAATGACAATTTAATTTACGCTGAAAATCTGAATGAAAGCTTCCCTGTTATTTATGAGGAGTATGATGATAAGCCCAATCCCTTTTATGCGAAAGCCAAGCTCTGGACTATCATAGAGTTAATTGAGCGTCAGAATTCAGGTACAGTAGTGGATTTTGCGATTTGTAAAAATAATCCGCGGAAAAGCATTACTCAAAACAATAATTTTACCGAGAAATTAATTTACACCTACGACAAAAATTCTTATCCTGTCAAAATCATTCAACAAATATATTCTCCAAGTTACGGAGATGGTGTTTATAAAGAGGATGTAATACAACTAACCTATGCGAAGTAACTAGTCAATCGTTAATGTCCAATATCAGGAAGAGAGATAAACTAACAAAACCTCAAACCCTATTGAAAAAACTCATTAAAATACTCACCTGGTTTATTGTTGTGCTGGCTGTATTGGCCGTAAGCCTGTTCACTTTCAATGACAACCGCCCGCTTGAAGAAACCGACTATTATGCTGTAACCAAAAAGAAGCTCAAGGCACTTAAAATTGATGGCGGATATGGCACAAGCCTGAAAGGCGGATGGAGTAAAGAGAGCATCACCGGAAATACTGAAATACATATAGCCGGATACGGCCTGCGCGACAGTCCGGCATCGGCAGTACATGACAGCATCTATGTGCGGTCTATTGTTTTAGACAACGGCCGGCAAAAGGTAGCCATGATTACCATGGATCTTCTGATTGCGCCTCCGTTGGTGGTAGCGCAGGTTATCTCTTCACTCGGTAAACTTGGTTTTGGCAGGGGGAACATTTATTTTGGGGCTACACATACCCACAGTAGTGCAGGCGGCTGGGCAGGCGGCCCCGGAGGCCGGGCAATGGCCGGGCCAAAAAATGAGCAGATGATAAAAACCATTGCAGATGCCATTATAAGAAGTGTAAAAAAGGCCGAAGCCACTGCTTCTGTATGTAAAATCGGCTTTCAGAAATTCAACGCCGGTGACTATGTAAGTAACCGTTTGTTCGGAGAGACGGCCACCGAAGACCCCTGGCTGCGTGTGATGAAAATAGAAAATGCCAATAAAGAATCGGCTTTGGTGCTCACGTATGCTGCCCATGCGACGGATATTCCGAAAGATGATAACCGGATAAGCGCCGACTACCCAGGTATGCTGGTTACCAGCCTTGAGCAATCGGGTGTATGCAATTTTGCTGCTTTTTTTGCAGGAGCCGTAGGCAGTATGCGCCCGACAGATAATGGTGCGGAATCGTACCAAAAAGCTGAAATGATGGCCGCCAACCTTGCCCATTTAATCAAAACCGGTGGCAGCACTTTCAAAACAGATACCAGCACCTTGCTGAGAAGCGTTTATTTCCCACTGGCCTTGCGCGACCCACAGCTGCGATTAAGCAAGCATATCCGCCTCCGCCCGTGGGTATTCAATTGGCTGATGGGCGAACAGCAAGTAGGCATCAATGCACTAAGAATAGGCGATATGGTCTGGATAGGCACCCCCTGCGATTACTCAGGGATGCTATACGGCCGGTCAGACTTGGCGGCACAACAACTAGGCAAAGACCTGATAATTACCTCATTTAACGGTGGATACATAGGCTATATCACCCCCGACGAGTATTACAACCAACCCAAAGCAGAAACTCAGGAAATGAACTGGTTCGGGCCGTATAATGGCAGGTATTTCAGAGAGGTGATAGATGGGTTGGTGACGGGGGTGGGGAGGTAGACAAGTCCTGAAATAGGTTAACACAAATCTATTGCAAAACAGCCTTAGAACATGATTCTAAGCCTCGTCTCTTTTAAAAGACCATAAAAATTATAGTTTTAAAAACAAATTGATTCTTATTTGTAAACTAAATTAAGAAAACTCTTACTTACCAATAAAGTAAATTGCCATTATGAAAAAAATTAAGAAACTAGGTGAGGAAACATATGAAAAACATGGTTTGGAAACAATTCGAGACTTAAGTGCGTATCGTCAAGATAATTGGCATGGCCAATATGATAGAATGCTAAGATGGGCAGAACGATTTAGAGCAATATCTCAACAAGAAATACAAATTCCTAATAAATCACATACTTATTTTGATACAATGTACGCTTGTTTTCAAAATTTGTTTTTCCTAAAGGATTGGATAATTAAAAACAGTGATTTACCTAACGATGACTTAAACAATTTTATTAATAATAATGAAGAAATTGGGATTTGTCGTGATATTTGCAATGGGACTAAGCATTATAATATTTCACATCCAAGTGTTGATGAAAATTTTGGTATTATACATCAATATTTGCCGTACCACAAAGTTTGGAATGTAGCTCCGTATGAAATAATTATCTGCGCGGGCGGCAAAATCTATAAGCCGATTGAATTAATTGAAAAGTGTATCAATATTTGGGATACTTTCATTTATGAAAATTTAAATTTAACAGGGAGTGTAAACTGAACTGTGTCAAGGATTTTTACAACTCACTTGTTGTTAACTCCAAGTGAGTTTTTTTCAAAATTATGAAAATTCAATCTATCGCCAAAAATGATGTACAACTGTGATAGTGTAACACCCCAATTTCGGACAGGCATAGTCCACTTTTGAGAGATTCTCTGTACGACCAGATAAATCAGTTTTAAGAGTGCCGTATCAGAAGTGAATGAGCCTTTGGTCTTGGTAACTTTTCTAACTTGTCGATGAAACCCCTCTATAGGATTTGTTGCGGCCGCCGCTGCGGTATAAATCAATCTTCTAATGTCTTCTGCATACTCATAGAAGCTTGATAGGTTTTCCCAGTTAGTAAACCAGGATTGGACAGCAATGATGTATTTCTTGCCCCACTTAACCTCTAAAGACTCTAATTGCCTAAAACCTTCTTCTTTGTTTACAGCAGTATAAACAAGTTTCAAGTCAGCTATAAAAGCCTTTTTGTCTTTTTCAGGAACATATTTCAGGCTATTCCGTATTTGATGAACAATACAGAGCTGTATTTGAGCTTGGGGATATAGGGTAGCAATAGCATCAGGAAAACCTTTCAGTCCATCAATACAGGCAATTAAAATGTCCTCTACACCTCTTCTTTTTAAATCTGTTAAGACAGAAAGCCAGAATTTAGCACCCTCTGTTTCTGCCACATACATACCTATTAAGTCTTTTTTCCCCTCTAAGTCTACTCCTAAGATGTTGTAAATAGCTCGTGAAACCACTCTGCCATCCTCTTTGACTTTATAATGTATGCAATCCATAAAAACAATGGGATAGATGCTCTCCAAGGGTCTGCTACGCCATTCTTGCATGGCAGGGATTACCTTATCTGTAATAGTAGATAACTGCGTAGCTGAAATATCCATTTGATATAGCTCCTTGATATGAGAAGATATATCTCTGGTAGACATTCCTAAACCATATAAACCTATAACTTTAGTTTCAAGTTCTTCTGTAATTATTACCTGTCTCTTAGGTAAAATCATAGGCTCAAAAGTCCCTGAACGATCTCTGCCACTCTCCAGTTCAAATTCTCCTGATAAGCTCTTTACCTGCTTTTGTGTCTTTCCATTTTTACGATTAGATACTCCTTTTGCTTTTGATTCTGCCAGATGATTTTCTAACTCACCAGACAAAGCAGCTTCCAAAAAATGTTTCATTAATGGCGCAAAAATGCCTTTCTCTCCACTAAAAGGCTTACCAGCATACATTCCAGCAATTGCTTGCTTTTTGAACTCTTCGAAATCAAATTCTTGTTTCTCTTCCATAAAAAAACTGTGTTTAAAGTAAAATTAACATTTTAGCTAAATTTTACCTTGACACAGTTTAATTTACAGTCTCATTTAACAAAGAACGATAATTCTAAGTAAAAAATATTTGTCTCATTATACCTCAAATCCCTGTTACTAACACCACCACTAACAAACTCGCCACCACAAAACAAAAAACCGTAACCACTTAAAAAAGTAATTACGGTTCTTAATGTACCCAGAGCCGAACTAATGTCGAACCGGTTTCTTGAAGATTTGGAACAGTTGGTAAATCTATTTTAATAATTAATATAGTCATCTGCTTCTAATACTTTTAGCGAAATTTAAATAAATGGATTGATATACTTTCTTAAAAGTTATTTATTGAACAAATTCTAATCTTAACATTTCTGTTAACTTAAATGACTCTTCTTCGATCCACATTTCGTTTTGGATAAGATCGTTGATAAGAATTAGTTCTTTCTTTGAAAAAATATCTATTGGTAATCCTGATAGTGCTTTTGAAGAATTCCAATGACTTTGATGATAATCTATATACGTACTTATTTTCTTATGCGGTTCATTGGGATACAGAAGGTAAATGTCTTTATTTCTGTTTTTTAGTTTTGCTTTTATTCTTGAATAAATTTGTAATCCTGCCAAATCCCAATCGCAGGAATAATAAATTGACTTTGAAAGTTCTATTTCATCTATATCATCAATTATATTGATATTGTTCCCTCCAACGTGCCACAACTTAACTTCAGCATTTTTAGCTATCCAAGGTTGTTTTAAGAAGGATCTGTTTTCGCATAATACAATTGCTTTAGGGTTAGGATAGTCTACAACAATTCTCCATTGATTTTCTTTTTTATCTAAAGGAAATTCTGTTATATCTAAAATTTTAAATACAGCATTTCTCACACTTGTCTTGTTCTTCAAGTATTTTGAAGTATCAAAGAATTCGTTGGAAAAATCTTCAATATTTGATGGATTATTTTTTAGCTCTATTTTATTCTCGGCAATGAGCATTAAGGTTTTAACATCCTCAAGTGTAAAACTCATTTTAGCACTAGGTTCAATGCCATTTTCAATTAGAAAGTTCTTAGCCTCATTATATGGTATTTTAAACGTCTCTTCATAGAATTTTTCAAAGCTCTCTGTAGAAATGACAACTTTGGTATTCCCGACTTTTCTATCTAGAATACACTTATCTTCCAATAAGTATTTAATATAAGGATGCTCTTGAATGTTTGCTTTTGTTTTTTTTAAATGGAACAAATCATCAAGTGCCTTCAATTCTTTCCAAGTGATATTTTTATTCATTGTGCGACATTGTGTTTATATAATCGGCAATATCTTCCACAATGATATCTGAAAAAATCCCTAATGGCGGAACATACGTATCCATATCAGCTAAGTTATTTTCATGCATAATATAGATATATTGTCCCTCATTCGTAATTTCTCCTGCTGTTTCTATAGCCATTGTAATGATTTGATACTTTTCCGTTTTTGCTAATTCGTGCAACATATCATAATTACTACCTAAACCTTCAGCTTCATCTATAGGCATTATTTTTAGACCATCCTTTCCTTCTTCCTCAATCAAAGACAATCTTGCTAAACATAATAAAGCATTAGCGGTATAAGTTTGACCATTACTTCCGGAATTGCTTTCGTCGTTGTCAAGTTTTAAATCAAACTCTAAATCGAAATAAGATTTGGGATTCATTAAATCTTCTGGCTCAACTTTAGCACTGCCTCCAAATTGTTGAAAAGCTTTTCTCATCATTACGTTAATGTCTATTTCTTCTCGAAGATCACTAAATAACCCTACATAATTCATTTGATTATTCAATTGTTTTCTAAAATTAAAAAGCCAACTTGCAGGGAAATGAATTGACGGTTTAGACAATAAAGAGGCTCGATTACCTCCAGTAATAACTTTGTTTTTCTTTTTGAAATAGGAATCTATTTCACTAATTTTAGTAAGGTAATTATTATAAACTTTATAGACCTCATTGAAAATACTACCTAATATCTCCACTTTTCTTGAACCAATTTCCTGAATGTCCTGCATGAGTTTATTCAGCCTTTCTACGATATTATTGGTAATTAAATCTTCATCTATTGTAGAGGTAGGAAAAACTGTTGGCAGTAAATAATGAGCAAGTTTACCAACAGAAATTGATTCATTATAAGGTGTATTTGTGGTTACAATTTTTAAATATTCATCATAAGCAGTTTTTGACTTTTCCGCTTTAAATTTCAGGGAGTTTAAACCTACGCTTTCAAGATTAGGATGTTCTTCTACATCTTCTGTAAACTTAATTTCCGATCTAAATAAATCCTCGTTTAACCTGACTGTTTCATCCAGTTTTTGATTTGCTATGATAATGTTATCTTCTTTTGCCTTATTATCAATTTGAAGTTTATTTATCGTTTGTTTAAGTTCAAATTTTTTGTTTAGTAATTTTGACTCATTAGTAATTTCTTTTGCATATTCCTCTAGTAACACTTTTACTTCACCATTAAAGCTATTTTTCAATTCAGATAGGCTATTCTCGAATTGCTCAATTTCATTTTCAACGAGACTGATATCAATTACAGAAGCTTCTTTAAAAAATCTAATCTCTAACTCCTTGATTCTTTTGTTATGTCCTTCAATTATACCTTTGTGGTTTATAAAATCTTGATATTCTTTCTGAATTGAAGAAAATTCTGCATTGATGTTTTCTCTATTATTATACAACTCAACACTTTGGGCAAAAGCTTCTTTCGAAAGTTCTATTAATTCTTCTTCAATATTGAAGCTGTGAAGTTCATCCTTTCGTTTGTATAAATCAATATGTTCTTTTAAGTTACTATAATCAAATAGAATCTCTTTTAATTTTTGTTCTTTTTGTTTTTTACCATTAAGAATTGACAAACGATTTGCAACACCTTCTTTTAATTTTTGAATTGCATCGTTGAGTAACTTTGGATCGCTAACATTTAAAACTTGATTGGGAGAATGCTCAATATACTCATAAACACCATCAAGATTTAACCAGAAGCCCCGAACTGTTTCTTCTTTAACTTTATGCTCTATATTTTTAAATAAGTCTTCTGGAAAAGGGACATATCTTTCTGCATTTTCCTCAGATGGCTTTACTTTGCCATATTTTTGGAAGTAAATTAATGTACTCTCAATAATGTCTGAGATTGGGAATTTTAAGTTTTCAGTAGCCCAATTCAAAAGAGATTCCGGATTATTAACATCCGTAAATTTGGACAATGACTGAAGTTCCGTTATTTCTTTTTCAACTTTCTCAATTTTTTTGAAAAATTCGGCTTTTTCTTTTTCAAAATCAATTAACCAATTGGATGTCTCAAAATCACTTAATGAATTACTTTTTCTAAGATGATTAGTGAAACTTTGTAAGGCTATTTTATTATCATTTTCTTTTATTTGAAAGAAAAACCAGTCTTTGCCTTTTTCTAACTGATTGTCATTTAATTTCAACCAATTTTCAACCTTTCCTATGGAAGCTTTGGACCGACTTATCTTTAAAAAATTGTCTTCAATATCCGCTTTAGGTTCTTTCTGGCTTTCAAGTTTAATCACTGCTTCTTTTAATCCTAAAAGTTCTTTTAACTCTTTAATTTGTAACCTGATTATTTGATTTTCGCTGAATTTTAGTTCGATACTCTTTTTATCTATTTCATTGATAATCTCTTGTTGTTCTTCAAGGGATTTTTTCTTCAGTGTATTCCAGTAGTTGTATTGTTTAATCAGATATTCAGAATAAGTTGATTTATAAATCTTGCTTTTTTCAAGTACATTTTTTAATAAAGTTTGTTTCTCGTCGATTAGTCTGATTTCATCTAAATATCTTTTATGTTCGTGAAAGTCATTCGTGATATTTTTTACCTCTTCATCATATTTTGCTTTAATAATATTTTTATCATCGTCTCCAAAGAGAAATTTTTTAAGATTTTCGGATTCCTTTTTAAAGCCTTTTCCCCTTGAGAATGACCTTAAAATACTTGTATAGGCTTTTAATGTTTCTTCTTTAGTTAGGTCTAAAGAGAGTATTTCATTATTATAAAGGATTTGATGATAGTTTTTTCTTCTGAATGACTTCACTCTTGCAAACTCAATTTTCTCACAAAGACTATTTAACGGCTCAACTTTATCATTTATAATTAAATCTTTGGTAAAAATAGGACTATTGAGTGGGGTTAGTACTTCCCAATCATATCCATTTTGGACAATAAACATCTCGGCTATATTGGTCGTGCTTTCAATGTAAGCACCTATTACAATATATTGTTTCGGCTTTACTTCGACGTTTAAAAAAATATAACCTCTGGATGATGTTTTACCTTTGGTTCCCAAAAGCATTCCTTTGACATCTCTATCTTTATTACCATCTGTAGCAGATTGAAATTCGCTCGATCCAACTAAAATCAACTGAATCATATCTGCGATCATACTTTTCCCACTACCACTTTCACCGCTAAAATCTGTTCTGTAGGGATGAAATAAATAGTCTTCATTAAAGTGTTGTTTAATTCCTATTGTAGATAAACTATATATACGTGGGAAATTATTCTGCATTTTTCACATCTTTAATCAGATTGTCTATTGTTTCTATCTGTGGTTGATACGCTACCCTTAGCCTTTCAAAAGATGGTAAAATCTTGAATTTATTTTTCTCACTTTCATCATCCCACATTAACCACCCTAATTCCCCAAACTTAACAAAGGACTTTTTTACGATGTCGTTAAATCCTTCATCTGTTGAATCGGTTCCTTTATCTGAAGAATTGTCATTTATTAACTTTCTCAAAGCGTTCTTCTCTTCTTGATACTCTTCATAAAGTAGGTTAATAAAGTCAGAAACACTATCCAGTTCAATATTACCATCCAATTTATACATTTTTAGAAAGAGCATTCCAATAATTATAAACTCACTTTTTAAATAATCTCTATAGTTAGAAGATATATTACTTTTTCCGTCTTCATTCAGTTCCAGATGGTAATATTGATTAAATTCATTTCCTCCTTTTCTAAGGTTGAGATTGAAAAAGTCTTTATAATATTCTCTTAAGGATTCAAAATTCTCATTTTCATTCAAAAATCGAAATAAATTCACATCTACAGGATATTCCCTTTGGATATGAATACCACTTCTAAGCGTATAGTCAAGCTTAGCAAAAACATTCATTGATTTTCTTTCGTATAGAAAACTATATTTTACTGTATTTTCTGAATAGTCATCTGCCATAATGAAATACTTTTAATTGCTGTGTAATTAACAGCATTCCGGTTCATATCAATTTTATATTTTTTCTTGAACTTGGTGCTTCTCCTTAAAATATTGTGTGCGGTTTTAACAGCTATAGATAATTTGTCTGTATTCATAATTTTAAAGAATAATGGAGTAAAAACCAATGTACCATTTTCGTCTAATTCCTTAAAGGCAATATTCGTCCAATACAATATTCTCTCTCTATCCTGCTTCCATTTATTTGTTTTGTCCAGTAACTTTTTTCTTTTAGAGAAATCAATTTGTCTTTTGGAAACTTCCATAGGCAACTTATAACTTATTTCTCTGATCGGTACAATATTGAATATAGGAAGGTGTTCTGTTAACTTTACTTTTAGACCTAAAAGATTATCGGGCAATTGAATTCTTTTTACACTTCCTTCTTTTTTTACAAAGGAATTTTCTAATAAATAATTGATGAATTTATTTGTTTTCCGATCAAAATCTTGTTTGTTGAAATCATAAATAAACTCTCGTATGCGTGGCTTTATCTTTTCAATTCTTTTGCTTACTTGTCCTAACTGACTTCTGGAATTGTCGTGGAATTTTTGAACTTTTTGGACGTTTTCAATATAGTTAAAGCTATTTGTTTTTTGTAGAATCCCGGTTAGAGCTTCGTCAATTTCATAAGAAACTTGAAATGCATTTTTTAGCTCGGATGCTTGCTCTTTAATTACTTCCAAATGGATTTCTATTTCTTTCAAAACATTAATAATATCCTGATTTTCAGACTTAATGCTGATTTTGAAATCATTTACCGATTCATTCACTTGCTGATCAAGTATTTCAATTTGGGAAATAAGCTCGGGCATTCTCAAATTGAAATGATCTTCTATCCACTCATTAAAATCTTTTTCTCCTTCAATATTTTCGACCAGACTTTTATATAATTCATCAAAAAACCGTTTTATCTTGGCAGGATTATATTTTTCAATTAATCGCTTTTCAATATTTTGACAAAGCTCGAAGCCATTTTTTTTGAACTGGTAGGTTCTTTTGGTTTCATTACGCCATAAAAATGATTCCTGTAGCCTTAGAATTATTGTATTATTTCTATTATACTCAGTTCTCGAACTTTCATTCCCTTGGTCTTTAAATACTTTATTGATAACTGTAATGACGTTTTCTTCCGTAAAGTCTTTGTCCTTATACTTGGCATAAAGAGATAGGAGAATCAATCCGTCATTCTTCTCTGGGATTAATTTCTCGTATTGGCTTTTTGCCTCTCTATATAAGTCAAAGCTTTCCATTTAGATAACTTAATTGTTCATTTTTACATTATCAAATGTCTTCAATTCAATAAATTTCGATTTAATAAATAAGAAGGAGTTTCTTTCTTTAAAAGATTATGAAAATTTCATCATGTTATTCTGCCACCTCACCAATTTCCATTCCATTATCGGTTGAAAAAGAAAAAAGCCTTCCTCTACGAAAAGAGAACAGGAATACCTCTATTCCCCATTGAAGAAATTATTTTTCTTCATCTGAATTTATTTTGCTTTTATACTTCAGAAAGGTCTCTACTAAGTTGTGATCTTTTTCAAGAGAAAGGGCATACTTCTCAATAAAAAAATAGAAGTTTTGCAGTGAAATGATATTTTCAGTTCCATCATTTTTCATGTTACATACAATACTTTTATTTAGAGTTTTCTTTCAATCATACTTACAATTCCAGACTTTTGCAGTTCTTCAAGAAGCACTGTAATATTTGTTATAGTCTGTCGTTCTATGCCAAACCTTCCTTCTCGTTGTTTACTGAAGGTAAAGATTACCCTTTCCTTTGCTCTTGAAAGAGCAACAAAGAAGGCACATTTATCTTCATCTGGCTGGCGCTGAAAAGTCCAAAACGCTCCGTCTTCTAAACCGATAAATATTACCGTATGATATTCGAGCCCTTTGCTTTTATGAATGGTCATTACTGGCATGGTATCTTTTCCTATTAGCATATCTAGCGCAGCAACAATATTATTCAAAGAGGTATAATTGCTGATTAATTCATCCTGCACCTCTTTAATATGTGCGTCCAGGACTGTTGAATTTTTATACTCAGGGAAACTAGCCGTTATACGACTCCTGTCTGCTAAGGCAATTATATCAACAATAATTGCTTTTATATTATCCTCTGTTAATAGAGAGGCGGGATAAGCCAATCTGGTTTTCTTAATAAATTTTGATAATACACTTTCCAGTTTCAGTAGCTGATGATCTTCTAACTCCGTATGCAAGTTGCTCAAAAAATCAAAAACCCCCTGCTTGGCAATATTATTTTTGTTGTCAAATATTGCAAACAAGATATTAATTATGAAAACAGAAATCTCTTCAGTAAGTATGCTCTGAAACTTGTTCTCATCTCGGGTTTTTATACCGTTTTGATTAAAATATTCTATTAGATTTCCAGCATATCTGGATAATTGTTGTTTTACGAGTATGCAAATTTCTCTTGGATTTATGCCATCAATAGTTACCCATTTATGTACTTCTTGGAACAATAGTTGCATTTCATCATTGGGATTTTCAAACACCCATACAGCACACTCTCCCTGCTCTAGATCCCATTTGGGAGAAGGCGTGGCAAAATCGGTTTTCCCAAGCAAATGCTCTGTAAGGTGATTTAAAAGCGTAACTAATCTTGGTGCACAACGAAAGTTCATTGTAAGTGGAACTCTGGTTGCACCGGTATCAGCAATAAAATCTTCAAATATGGTATTCTGTGCTCCTGCCCATAACATGATACGTTGTTTATCATCACCAACAGCAGTATAAAAGCTATTACTACCTAAGAAGCAACTTTTAAAAAAATCATACTGAATGCCGGTAGTATCTTGAAATTCGTCTAAGAACACATATTGATAAGTTTGCTGTAAATATTGTTTGATCCGGGGATTGGTATTGATAATATATTCAGCCAGACGCATGATCATCTTGAAGGATAATTTTGACGGTGTGGCGGCTAGCATTTTTGTCCATACTCCTTTTCTGATGTTTTCCCCTATATTAGTGTTGGTATGGGCCAACTGCATCGAGTGCAAGCTCAATAAAGCATCCCGATTTGTGGTATTGAAATAGTTTACATCCTCCGTTCTATAATATTCAAAAATAGCCTGATCGCTAAGTACTACATCGTATTCACTGCTAATTTTGTATTCCTTCGGTAAGGCTTGCTTAAACCTATCCAATAACTGTTTGGCAAATGAATCAAACGTTAATGAATCAAATCTTCTAGACAGTTCATCGCCACAACGTTGGCGCACCCGCTCTTTTAAATTATATGCAGCATCTCTTTTAAAACTTATGGCCAAAATCTTAAAAGGAAAAGAACAAATATTGGTTTGCAAAAGATAAGATGCCTTTTGCGCTAATAACTCCGTTTTGCCCGCTCCAGGTCCTGCAACCACCAAGTTATTTTCTGAATGTTTAGCAATATTTAGAGCATTCGGCTCAAGAACCATATCATCGGCTGGCTTCCATATTTCTGGTTTAACTTTCTTCATCTATCACTTGAGAATTTAAGATTGAAGAAATTGAATTAAAAATCTCTATAAATACAGGCGGAAGATTGTCTTTGATCTCTTTATCACTCATTGAAGACAATACTTCAATATGTGTTGTGGGTTTTCCTCTTCCTAAAAAGTGGTAGTTATACCAAATCATTAGTTCCTTTTCTGCGTCAGTATAAGTTTCGCCAGTTGCTTTTTCAGATTTTAAAGTTGCCTGAACAGCGCTTTTTACTTTTTCATCAAACTCTGTCGCTTCTTTTACTTTATCCGGAATTCTTGGCCCTCCACCTTTGGGTATAGCTTTTTTATAAAATTCAGTATAATGGGTAAGCATCAAAAAATCAAGATCCAAAGTCTTGGAATAAAATATATTATACTTCTTCAGACTGTTGACCCAGCTATTCAAATTTGTAATTGCATCTTTTGCTGTCAGGCTCCAAGTGTGCATCTTCTCCAGTTCTTCATCTGATAAAAACTTTCCTCCTTCTATTTCTAATAACTCCTTTTTACAAACATCAATTTTAATCAATTGCTGTAATACATACTTTACTCTTCCCCAACCTCCTCCGTCTCTTTCTATATCCAGATCAAGCAGGGTAATGTATGGTATGTGTAATTCTTCAAGCAATTTCCAAATATGATTTACAAACCGATGGCCCAATGGGGCAAATGTGATGATGTTATCATCAAAATCAGTCTTCAGTACACTCATTAATCTATTAAAAATCACTTCTTCACTATCGCCTTCGCCAATAACCACCAATCGAGCAAAGTATATTTCAGGATAGTTGTGAACGGCCTCTTTCACATACTTGTAAGCTTCATCCGTCTTTTTTGGAAGAAGTATTTGATTAACTTCTGTTTCGTATTCTTCAGTAATCCTAAAATGAAGAATCCATTCAGGATTCAATCGTTTTATTATAGCTGGCGTATGCGATGATAGCAATACCTGGGAATTTTCCTTTTCCGCTATTGTTTTGAGAATTTTTATGACCCTGCCTAACAATTGTGGTGCAATATGATTCTCAGGTTCTTCGATTGCTAATATTGTAAGAAGTGGTCGGGTTATTCCAATAGTTTCTTCGTCCTCAGTAGTAGCCAATTTTTCTTCTATGTCTAAAAGGGCACAAACCAAGGTTAGGTAAAATAATGAACGGTATCCTTCTCCCAACTCATCAATACCAAATGATTTATGCGTACCGGTCGGGCTAAAAGATATCTCCAGCTTTTTGAGTATAGCATCAAAATTACTTCCTCCAAATCCAAGTAAGGTATCCCTGTAACGTTCATCTTTATGAAATTTTTGCCAGAATTCGGTAATGGAGGTTTGGACAGCGCCAAACTCTTGCAATTTTTTAAACTCGCCATTTATTTCATCAATTTTTTTATCGAACTCTTCTTTAAAGGTATCGTCCCATTTTATCTTTCTAAGAACACGATATAAAATACTGCCAGAAGCATATTTTAATTGCTCTGCCGGCCTTCTTATGGCTGGAACATACAGGACTTGGATAAGGGATCGGAAATGATTAGGAAAAAGTTGCTTACTATCTTCTTGTTCAGTCCCATCTTCGGATGTTTTAATAAAGTAGGTTTTGACTTCAATTTCTCCTTCCGGAATTAAATCAGATTTAATCCACGTTGCCTCTAATCTTATGCGAATGTATAGGTCACCCAGCAAATCATCTACTACCATACTAGAGAAGAAATGGGGAACAGCTTCCTGTTCTTCTTCTGAAAAGTCAATTCTGGCTTCTATTGAAAGTTCACGGTCCGTTATCTCATAAGGATTCTCATCTTTCCCAATATGGAAATCCTGTCGATAGATTTCTCGTTCTGCTAGAGATGAACCGAACAGTTTTTTAAGCGTTTCGAGTGCAGTTGTTTTACCTACACTATTTAGTCCAATGAATGCAACAAGTTTATCGTGCAAGGGTATTGTCACTTCTTCAGGCCCAAAGGATTTATAGCCTTTTATTTTCAATGTAGATATCCGCATAATACAATTTTGTTTATTAAATTATCTCCACCTTACTTCTCCCACTCTGTTGCTTACTCACCTTAATCTGTACAGGTATCCGTTCAGTCATTTCCTGCACATGAGATATTACACCCACCTTACGACCCTGATTGTGAAGACGTTCAAGTGCATCCATAGCTATATTTAAGGTAACAGGGTCAAGCGATCCAAAGCCTTCGTCGATAAACAAGGATTCAACTTGCATTCGGCTGCTAGATAGTGAGGCCAACCCTAATGCTAGCGCCAACGAAGTCAGGAATGATTCGCCTCCGGAAAGGGAATAGACTGTACGTACTTCATCACCCATATCCTGGTCTATGACCTGGAGACCTATTGTATTGGGTATGCGCTGTAACACATACCTGTTGCTTAGCATGCCCAGGTGCACATTGGCATAGCTGAGCAATACGTCCAGAGTATATTCCTGTGCTATCAGCCGGAACTTTTTGCCATCTGCAGATCCGATGATATCGTTAAGTTTAGCCCAGTTCTCGGTAATGAGTCCTTTGGTTTCAATGACGCCCAAGAGGTCCCCTACCCTCTGTTTATTGGAAAGATCTTGCTGTAGTTGGAAACCTATTTCATTGTTTCGTTTTCCCTGCTGTTGGAGGTCTGTTCTTACTGTGTTTAGTAATTCGGATAAAACTTCCGCACTTCGTTCAGAAAGCCGTCGCCGCTCATGCTGCAGTAGTTGTGTATTACGTTCCTTTAATACGGAATGTGCTTGTGTAATAGCATCATCTATCGCTCTCAGTGCGGTGCGTTCTGTTTCTATCCATGCTGCATCATACGTCAACAATTGTGATAATCTATCTTTGTCCAATGTCAGCGTATTGCGGATATTGAATTCGGTAACCCATTCCTGTATCCTTTGAGCAAAAGTTGAAATGTGTTGCTGTAAAGATGCTATATCTTTTTCGGTCTGCTCTTTTTGTGTGCCTATACGGGTAAGACTTGTTTGTAACTGTTCCCGTTCGGTCTTAATTTTTTCCAATGCCTGCTGCGCTGATGTTACAGCCTGCTTTAAACCTTGCTCTATGTCTGCGGCAGCTTCGCCGTTAAAGATTGCCTTTCGTTTTTGAGTAAGGATATCTTGTTGTTCGATTAAGGCGAGAAGTGCGGCTTGCTTTTTTTGTAAATCCACTAAAGCATTGTGTAGCTGTCCTTTTGTTGCTTCGAGTGCTGCGGTCAATATGCTATGCTGCCGGGAGTCATCTTCCAGCTTTTGGGTAGTGGTTTTCCATCGTTCAGCAAACTGACCGATGCGTTGCAGGAATAAAGCGGCATCCTTTCGCCAATGCGTAAACCAATCAGTTGCGACAAAGTACGCAGATAAGCTTTTCTCAATAGCGACAAGAGCCTGGTTGTTGTTTTGCTGTTCTTTATGGTATTGAGCCTCTTGTTCTTGCAATGATTGCAGTCTTCGGTCGGTATCTTTTACGGCATAGCTGTTTTCGTTCTGCCGGCGTTCCAACTCGTTTATAGTGTTTTGCAATGCATCTAGCTCCTGCTTTTTTGTGGCATACAACAGTATTTGTTGTTGCAGACGTTTTTGTTGCGCCCGTGCATGCTGTAATTGCTGTTCCAGCCATGTTGCTTTTTGTTGGTTGGGTATTTCAGCAGCAAGGGGATATATGGCAAGGCCTTCCCATGTTTTTTGATGCACTGCGAGTGCTGTTTCTTTAGTATCTGTTTCCTGTTCCTGTGAGGCGATTGTTTCTTTTAAACGGTTAACCGTTTCTTTCAAACTGCTTTCTATTTGCAAGCATGCGGAATAAACTTTATCATTTTGCTGATGTGTTGCTTCAAGTTCCGCTAACACATGATTCAGTTGAGTATGTTCGGTAACATACGGATGCGCTGTGCTGCCACAAACGGGGCAGGACTCCTCAGGGATTAATTGTAATCGCAGGGATTCCACATTTTCTGCAGCGGCGAGGCGTGCTTTATCCAACATACGGAGCGATGAATCTCGCTCAGCGGTGGCAATCCCCAACTGTGCTACTGACTGTGCGAGTGACTGGGATCTATCATTTAATTCGCTTTTATTATCAAGGAGTTTTTGTTTTAAGGTATCCAGGTCTGCCTGGCCGTGGGATAATATTTTCCAGTGTGCTTCCGCCACAATTATATCTTCTATGCAAGAATCGGTAGATGCCTTTTCTTTTTCTAAAGATGAAATGGGTATAGCCACTAAAGCCACCGAAGCTTTGGTATGCTTTTCTTTTTCTGCCTGTAATTGTTGGGTAATAGCTGCCAATGTTGTTTCCAGCTCAGTTTTTGCCTGTTTCGCTTCGGCTATAGCGGTTTGTGTGTGTTGCAGTTGAGGTAATAATGCTTGTGCAACATCCAGCAATTTCTCTGCATCCCCAAGCTTTACACTGATTAGGCTGTAATTTTCGGCAATGGGTTGCCGTGAGCTATTGTCTTGTTTCCATTGCTGTAATTGCGAAATAGAATCCAATAACTGTTGAGATTGCTGCTGCTGCGCCTGTAGTTGTTGCTGCAATTGCTGATGATTAACTTCTACGGGCTTTACTTCTGTTACTGCCTGATTTACCTGTTCCGCTTTTTCTTTGATCTGTACATCCAATGCCCTTGCCTCCTCCAGTTGTGGTGCCGCTGCTTCCTGTTTCTGTATAGTGCCTACCGTTGTTTCATTTGCGGTTTGCAATTGTTCATCCAATTCTACCTGTTGCTGTTGCAGGATACTAAGCGTTGTCTGTAAATCTTGTAGTGATGCTGTTTTGTCTGCCAGTTGCTTTTCAGTCGTCTGTTGTCCATCTACCCATGTCCGGGTAGGCTGCACTCGTTCCACCTGCTTTAATTGTTGTTCACGGCCTGCTGTATTTTGTTTTGCTTCGATGGCCTGTGCTTGAGTTGCATGTGCCTCAGTGACGCTGGTTTGTAACACAGCAAGTTGGATATGCCAGCCAATTTCTTTGGTTAACGCTTCCTCTTCTTTTTGCTGTATTGTTATGTTTTGTTCAAGTGTTACTTTTTGCTGCTTTAAATCTTCTACTTCTTCTGATGTCAGCGTGGGAATGCCTTCTCGTTGCAGGTTTAGGTCTTCCAACTCCCTTTTCTCCTTACTGTAATTGACAAATATCTGCTTGGATATTTCTGAATAAATACGGGTTCCTGTAAGCTTTTCCAAAAGGGCTGATTTTTCATCTTTGGCTGCTTTGAGAAAAGCTGTAAAATCCCCTTGAGCAAGTAATACGGATCTGGTAAATTGTTCAAAATTCAAACCCACCAGCCGTTCTATTTCTTCCAGTATTTCATTTTTTTTGCCAGGGGTATCTGTGTTGGTGTCAATATTTTTTAAAGTGATGGAATATTGTTGGAGACTTCCATCAGCCCTATCTCTTGCTCTCCGTACTCGCCAGGTAGTCCTGTAGCGTTGTCCATCAACACCTACAAAATCTACCTCAGCGAATCCATCGCCAGTGCCATCTCTTAATATACCACGCACATCTCCCTGGCTGATTGCGCCTCCCTGCGCGTCGGTTATTTCGATTCCGGACTCTCTAGCCTGCAAGTATCTGGGTGTTTTACCATATAAAGCCAGGCAAAGAGCATCCAGGATGGTAGACTTCCCTGCACCAGTGGAGCCTGTAATGGCAAATATCCCTGCGGAACAAAGAGGTTCGCTACAGAAATCTATTTCTGTATTTCCTTCGAGAGAAGCAAGATTTTTGATTCGAATGGCTAGTATTTTCATCGTTATGCTTCCATTTCGCTTACCTCCTGAGCCACCTGCTGAAACAGTTTTAGCAGATCCTCGGGAATTGAGTTGTTATATTTATTTTGATACACTTTATGAAATACATCCAGTGGTTTTAGATCATTGAGCTGCGTTTGAACTACTGCTGTATTTTTTTCCGGATTTATTGACGCACTTTTGTAGCGTACATCGATTTTCGCCAATCGCATATTTTTACCGACAAGTGCTGTTTCCACTTTATGTCGAATACCAGGTTCAGGACCATCCGCCGTTACCCGCACTTCCAGATAAGGGGCTGTATTGTAGTTTCCTTCCCATTGTGTCAACTGTTGTAGTGAATCAAGAACTTCTACCAGAGAGCTATGAACCGTTGGCACCTGTATTAAGGGTACCGCAACAGGAATCTCAATTGCTTTAAAGTTTTCTATTTTCTCATCTCCTAAATCAAATACAATCACCTGATGCTTGTAACTGGTTTCTGAGAAAGACATAGGTAATGGGCTTCCGCAATAACGAATGTGTTCCTTGCCGCCAATTCTTTGTGCTTTATGGATATGTCCTAACGCAACATAAGAAATGCTTTCGTGAAACGCTGATGCAGAAATGCACTCTGCACCACCCATAATCAATCGCTCCATTTTGTCTATATCACTAACAGCTGCTTGTTGGGTATGCAAATGCCCCATTACGATTATAGCCTGACCAACTTGCCTTTTTGAATCTACATACTCAAAAGCTTCTTTATAAAACGCGGCTACACCATCTGAATATGGATTGTCACAATCGACGATTACGGGATAATCCCCCAATCTTAAAAAGGGGGCAGCAATGCACCATGCGTTTGCGTTACCATCCTTATCCTTTAACGGTATTGTAAGTTTACTATAATCAATCTTCCCATCTTCTCTTTTTTCTATTAAACCTATAATATGAATATTGGAAGATTCCAATAACGGTTTGGGCGACTCTAATCGAGCTGCCGAATCATGATTGCCCGCTGTAATAATTATTTGTAACTCAGCATTTGCCTTTACAGCCTGGTTTAGGAAGGAATAGAACATTTTAATTGATGCTGCAGAAGGATTAGATAGATCAAATATATCACCACTGATCAGCAAAATATCTATATGCTCTTTTGTAAGAGTAAAAAGCAGCCAATTCAAAAATTGCTGATGCTCGTATGTACGGTCATACTCATAAAAAAGTTGGCCAATGTGCCAATCACCAGTATGTAAAATTTTCATCATATTTACTTCATTAGTTCAATTTTATTAATTTCTCCCCTAGTAACAATATACGTTTACTAGTATTAGCATAATCATTAAATTGTACATATCTTTGTGCCAACCACTTCTCATCATGCATTGCACCTTTCCGACAATCATGTTCGTTCAAGATGGAGTATGCTTTTGACGTTTTTTTCATAAACATCTCTCCTAAAATGTGACGAGAAGATATCCCAATCAAAGCCCCCCTAAAGCTCGTCAATAAGTTATTTGATTTGAGCTCTAATGATTATATTTATTACCCTTTACTATTACTATTTTTCCACCAACAGACAAAGTATTCCAATGGATTATACACCTAACAAAAAAGAAGGTAGGTACACATTAGGAAAACCAACAATTTCATTATTAAATACCGCTTTTTCAGGCATATTGTAATTAAATACAACCTTGCTTCTAAGTTTTCCTTGAATGTCATTATTAGAGGTGTGATAGAATAGCACTATAGCTATTCTATCATATTGTTAATTTAGTTTGTTCTCAGACTGTATATTCTTGATAAGAATTCTTTCGTTCCTTCGAGATCATAATATTTTTCCTTTATTAGTTTAATCTGATAACTACTTGGTAAATAGCCTCCCCATTTAGAAAAATCCAAGATGGTAGGATTAGTTTGTAAAAGGTCATAAATATGTGAATCTATATTAATAATTGATTGGGATATAGATTGCCATCTGGAAGTTATCTCACGTTCTGAAATTTCAAGTTCGAATGAACTACTCTCATCATCAAGATTATTTTTTATTCCTGCAATATTAAGTAGTAGTTGGAGGGCTCTATTTATTCGTGTTCCTGTAAAAGTAAAAAGAGTTGAATGTCTTTCTCCTATCAATAAAGGTCTTTCGCCTTGAGAATTTCGCATTGAAAAAACAGAGAAATCTTTACGCATTGCTTCAATTTCATCAGAACTAGATTGATCCAGAAAACTATAACATGTGTTAGTCAATATAATTTCTAACATCTTCTCTCTTATTTTCTCATGAATAACTGAGCCATTTCCAAAAAACTTAGGTTTCTTGCCATCTTTAGCAGGAGCAACTTCTATTTTTTTAGTCTTATGGTCAACAAATTTTATTTTCCAGATTCTTGCAGCGAGTAATATATTCTCATCTTCAATAATCTGTGGTGAAAATGGTATTTCACCAATTTTATTCCCTGTATTTATAACCTTATAGTTTTCTTCTGTTTTAAATACGCTATAAAAGTCACGGCTATTTACTATTTTCTCTCCCTCAATACCAATAATTACTTCATGTTGTAGCTTTTCTAAGAAATCAATTTTAATTAAGTGATTAATAATTTCTTCTATTTCACTAACTTCTATCTGACTGAATGCTGCATTTTTGTGAAGTTGCTTAATTAATTCTGTCAATCTAATTCCTGAGTGTCCTTTGGTCAGGGATAATGCCTGATGAACTAAAATATCGTAAGGTTGTTCATTTTTTAGAGGAGGTTCAATAAAACCTTCTTGATACAATAACCAACAAGCAAGAGATTGTAGTAAACTCCATTTATTAGTGGTATATAAATATAAATTACTGCTTTCTCCTTCTTTTCTTCCACTTCTTCCAACTCTTTGGATTAAAGAGGCGATATTATGGGTTGCGTCAATTTGAACAACCTCATCAACGGTTCCAATATCTATTCCTAACTCTAATGTAGAAGTGCAGACAATACAAAAGTTTTGTCTGGTGTTATTCTTAGCAAAATATTCGACGAATTCTCTTACTTCCCTATCGACTGATGAATGATGAGAAAAATAGTTAGGATGCCCTTTTACTCTGTCTGATATTTTTCTAAGCTTTACTGCAATCTCTTCAACTCTTCCTCTACTATTAGGGAAAATCAGAACTTTATTATCTTTTGTTTCAAGATATAAATCTTTTATAAGCTCTAAGGGCAGCTCTTCTGATTTGTTTTTAAAGTAACGAAATACGATATTTATTTCTTTGGCTGTTCTGTCCAGCAGAACTTTAGTTTTTAATTCGTCACCTGTGAACTTCTTTGCTTCCGCATAATCTCCAATGGTGGCAGATAGCCCTATAATGTTAAAAGACCTGACATTAAGCCTTTGCAGCCTTGCTAAAATAGACTTTAACTGAATCCCTCTATCTGTCCCAATAAATGAGTGAATTTCATCAATGACGATATACTTTACATTAGAAAATAAGTGTTTTACCTGATGAGGTTTATTAACAAACATAGCTTCCAATGATTCCGGAGTAATTAAAATTATGCCATTAGGTTGTTTAATTATTCGTTCTTTAGCAGTTTTATTGGCCTCTCCATGCCATTTGGTTACACTTACGTCAAGATTTTTACAAAGTTCTTCAATACGATAAAACTGGTCATTAATTAAGGCTATCAAAGGTGAAATGTAAAGCACTTGTACTCCTGAATCATTAAAATTGACTTTTGAAAGTATTGGCAAAAAAGCTGCTTCTGTTTTTCCAGATGCCGTTCTCGATGCTAAAATTAAGTGTTCCTCTGATGTGATAATTTTATTAATAGCGGCCGTTTGAATTGGGCGTAATTGCTCCCAACCCTTATTACGAATATATTTTCGTATAGGCTCAGAAAGTAAATCAAAGGACATTATAATTCTTCAATGCTATCTAATGAAACTTCATTGGGTCTTTCATCTGAAATCTCCAATTCTCCAAATAATTGATCTTTATCTACTGTTGGATTTTGGCGAATGATATTCAGGATATTTAAAAAATCTCTGATTACCTCTCTGGGTGTCAAAAATTCTGATGCGCCTGGCTTATTAAATAATTCCTCCATAAACTGATGAATTTCACTATCACTTATAGAAATATCAGTTTTATAATGATAATCAAAAATTGCTTTCAGCTTTTTCAGAAGTACAAATATTTCATTGTGATTGAGTGGCATTAAACGAATAACCGGTTGGGCAAAATCTCTTATTTCAGCTGTCTCAAATTTATTGGTTAAGAGTCTGGACTTTAGAGCATTGTAGCTAAAAAGTCCTCTCCGCTCATTTTCTAAGACTTCTTTTGTTCCTGCAAAGTTAAAAAACAGATTTGCCACTTTCCCTTGGAAGCAGTCATTGTACATAGTAAGAATCTTTTCATAATTCTTCTCGCGCATGACTGAGGTTGAGATTTTATAAAGATTGATAGCCTCATCAAGGTTGATCATAAAGCCGCTATACCCCATATTAACAAATAGCTTGCAAAAGTTTTTGAGCATGTCATAATAATTCAAATCATTAATGACTTCTCTAACCCCTAAGTCCTGTTTTGCTTCAATCTTACTTCTATATTCTCCTTTTAGCCATTTTAAGGCACTCCTTCTTAAAAATTCATTGTCTGTGATATATCCTTCATAATATCTCATTACAACCGTTCCAAAATCAAAACTACCCACTTCAGTAATCTCATTAATCGTTTTCATGATATTAGATTGAATAAGATTTAAATACTGTTCGTTTCGGATGTCTACTAATGAAATTGTATTTTCTTCCGCTGTTTTAGTTATGATTAATTCAATCCATTTTTCCAACAAGGTTGGCAATGCTCCTCCTTCAGGTTTAGTCTGAATAGCTATGTTATCTATGATTGCTGAGTAAAGGGCCACGGCTTTCCCATCATTAGAATATAAACGGTTGTCAGGAGTGAAGTCTGCATTACTTACCACAAATCGCTGTTTGAGTGCTACTGTATTAAGTAAGTGAAGCATAAAGGACTTGCCGGAACCAAAGTCTCCAATCCAGAATTTTACCAAACTATGACCATTTTTAACATCTTCTAATGAAGAAATGACAGCATTTATTTCTTCAGAACGGCCAACAGTAATATGTTGAACACCGATTTTAGGGACTACACCGCTGATTAATGAATTGATTATTGCGGTTGCTTCTTTAGGTTTAATATTGTCAATCATTTTATCGAAATTCTCTGAAAATAATTTGGGTTAATTATATAGTAATCATCATCTTCTTCAATTAATACATCATCTAGCAGCTCATAACAAGTATCATTAATACTATCTATTAGTTGATTTTTAAAAAGTCCTTTTGATTTAGCAAACACTTCAATTTCAGTTTGAACAACTGAGAGGTTATTTTTTTGAAAGACTTCTAAAGTAAGAATTTGTATAGGTTTCAATCCTAAATCTTCAATAAAAACTGAATGATAGGACTCAGATTTTTTTTGAAATATGTCAATTTTTATTTCTTCTGTATTTATTTCCTGAGCCCTTATAGTCGTTGTCTCATCCTCAAAATCATCGTTTAAATATTCATTTAGGATTTCAACAGTACCAGAATGTTGCTGCTGAACCTCCTTTATTATAGTAGTATCAAGTTGAATTTTCTTTCTTTTAACTTCATAAATTTTAGAAATATCATTCAGGGCTTTGTCTAAATTTTTATCTCTGATTAATTCACTAACAATTTTTTCGAAAGTATGTAATTGCTCATTTGTTTTAAATAAGCTTTTCTGAATAGTTTTGGTAAGTTGTCTATTATCAAATGTAGCGGATTGTAAGTCGTAATATATATAGTAAACATACAAAGACAGAGCAATTTCGTTGTTATGTTTTGCTATAAACTTTGATGCTTCGAAAAATATACTTTCAATAGAAGGGTTATGTTTATTCAACTTTCCGAGAGAAAGAATTGAGTCAAAAAACTCTTTTGGCTTTCCTTGATATTTTTCTGTCAACTCTTCAAACCTGATTCTCCAACGACTTGTATTTTGATTGTAAAGTTCTATATCTGTTGCTTCATCAGGTAAAGAAATTTTGCTAATTAAAGAAGGCAATAGTTCTATTACTTTTGAGATTATTTTTGTTTCAAATTCAGCTTTAGCTTCTGCTATTGAATAATTGGCATCTGTGCTTATTTTGCGCTTATGTCCATAGCATGCCCGAACCGCATTTTCGCAGTATTTAAAAATGTGCGAATAAAATTCATTAGTTAAGTTTTCAACACAGTATTTGTAATTTTGACTGCCTCTTCTATAATTGAATTGTTTTTTTGTAATAACATCAGCCACATGTAAGAATTGAGCATCAAGACTCGTACCCTCTTCAGTATATTTATTCTTTAAAGCGGAAATAGTATAAATAAAAAGCCTAAGCACCTCAAGATAGCAATATTCAATACTACAAAAGTTATTATTTGGGTACCAAAGTTTGTTAAGAAGCTTAACGTCCTCTTCGTTTAAGTTCAGTTTAGTTTTATATTTGCTACCTGTCTTCCAATAGTCATAATCTGTGTTATAGTTCTGATAACCATATACGTTTTCTTCTTGAATCCTTGCATTTCTTTCATAATAGCCTTTTTTGTCTATTTTTTTTGTAAGGAAAGTAATACCGTAGGGTTTTGTTTTGGGATAGTATTTCCCTAAAACTTGGAGTTGCTTTTCAACTTTAGATATATCCTTGTGATTATCATATTCGTTTAGTAAGTCAAATAATAAAATAAATGCATAATTGGTATTTCCTTCCAAATCTAAATACTCTCCATTTAAAAAACGGTCTTTAAAAATTTCGTAAAAGTTTTTTTGTTCACTAGTCGCACTACTTATTTCTGAATAGGAATATACATAATGATGCTTCCAATAGGGTACTTTATCTTTGTAAGTTTTTAAATCATATGCTGAATCGATTTTATATAATAAGTTGGAAATGTCGATAATTGAATTGTCATTAAAAGTTCTTGGGGCGCTTGAGGTAGAGACTTTTATATCGAATTTCTTACTATGATTTTGATTTAATTCACTTTCGCCCCCCTTTCCAGATTTAAGATTATTATCAGGATTTCTATAAGTCGTATTTTTAGGGGCTGGCTTTTTATTGTTTGATGCAGCGTAAATAACAAATATTACTATTCCAATTATTATTATTGCAGTCATAGGTTTATAGGAAGTGTCAAAATATCAGGTTTTGTCAAATGTTTTTTCATCAATAGAATTTAAAGTTCCTTATGACTTTCTTTTGGGAGCAGTGAATTCGTATAATTTAAGCTTTTAAAACTCTTTGTAGAGAAATGTTTTTAAGGGAAAATATTAAATGTTAGGATATATAATTAGAGTTTACAATCATTCCGACTAATAATAGATTGTAAATGAATAATATCGTGCTTGGAAAAATATTACAATTTATAGATTTAAGCAAAAAAATCTATTAAACGGTACTTTTTTAAAAGTAATAACTAACTTCTTAAGATAGCTAATTTAGGGTGCCGACTAGTTTTTCATGTCGAAAAGAAATACCCTCTCCGCAGTATATCTTTGTTTCCTTTGAAACACAACTTGTCCTGTTAGGCATTGACACTGACAGGAAGGTAAATAAATAAGTATTGAAAAGTGATATAAAAAAATAGCCTCTTTAAATTTGAGTGATAAGCATATCAATTTTCTAAGAGGATTCAAGGCTTTTACTAATAAAATCTTCCTGGATTGTCGGTGGAATGAGATTGATCCTTTAGATTTAAGTAAGAATTCGAATCTTGGCTATCTGGACTGTATCGGAAAATATTCGGCGCATTCATATCCAGATCAAATTATTTGTAATGTCAAAAGTTTTAATAATTTTCCTAAAAACCACATTTATCTCAATACTCATTTCTTTTTTCAAATTTTAACTCAGATGATTTAGTATTAACTGAATCTATTAAATTAAGTGGGGGTAACTATCCTGAAATAGATTCATCAAAATGTATATTCTTTAATTTTTTTTTTATCCTTCAAAACAAAAAACTGTATACGAAACTCGCATAAATAAAATTTCTGGGCTATGGACAACAATTTATAAAATCAATTATCAGGTCTGTAAATAGAAATATAAGTATCTTACTATACAATTTTACCCGCTTTTACCTATCTTTGCACCAAATATTCTTCACTTGAGAAAAGCAATCGCTATATTACTTCTGTTTTCAGTAATGGTCAGACCCTTTACTCAGGTTTATTATTTAATTGATTTCAAACTTCGTCAGGACTACATTGCCAAGGTTCTCTGTATAAATAAAAATAAGCCTCAGCTTAATTGTAATGGTAAATGCTATTTAGCCAAACGACTGAAAGCCGTTGATGAAAGAGAAAAGCAGGCGCATCATCAGGCTTTTGAAAAATTTGAATTACCCGTAATTATTTGTGAAGAAATATTCGCTCTCACATTTGAGCACTTCTACGCAATTCAGCCCAGTCCTGTAGATTTATATAGTGAATCTTATTCTACACAGTATCTATCTCATTGTTTTCATCCTCCTTGTTTAGTCTAATTCTTTTAGATTATCCCTCTGTTGAGAATTATATGCTCAATACTATGCTTGTGTCCTTTACTAATCGTGGGCATTAAGATCGGTATTCAGCTATGGTATTTGCTCAACTATTTTATGGCACTTTCGCTTTTCTCGGCTTTGAGAAAATATTTTTCCGATTCACTTTGCCAAGCTGAGTCATGGGTCTTATCATGTCAATAGGCCATTCTTGTATAAGTATTTACATTCATTTTTTTTTAAGCAATTGAGTTTAGCTAAGAGAATAGGTATTATGCTGGTTTGTGGCTTGCTGTTTATGCGAGTCATGATAGCTCCTATTATCTATTTTAAGTATGCGTTTAATAAAGAATATATCATTAAGAATTATTGTATAAATAAAAACCGTCCACAACTCCACTGCGACGGTAAATGTTATTTAGCCAAAAAATTAAAAGCCGCCGAAGAGCGTGATAATCATCAATCGAAAGTTAGCTCCTATAAACTATTATTTGAGTTATACCACCATTGTCAAAATTGTGATATTCCACAAACATCTAAAGTCTTTTCAGGCTTAATCTTCAACTACACTTACTTAAACAATTATTTTTTATCACCCACTACTTCAATTTTGAAGCCTCCTCAGCTTTAGGAATCTCATATAAGTAAATTGCTACCATTCGTATTCATC
Source organism: Emticicia sp. 21SJ11W-3 (assembly GCF_024138715.1). Lineage (GTDB taxonomy): Bacteria > Bacteroidota > Bacteroidia > Cytophagales > Spirosomataceae > Emticicia > Emticicia fluvialis. The sequence goes on along the minus strand of NZ_CP092074.1, from coordinate 1,043,059 downwards.
CATTCATAAGAATTGGGTACAATACCTGCGTATTATATGTTTTACCTAAGTCAATCAAAAATGAAAAAAATACTATATATCATACTATCCATTATCTCTATTCATTTAAGTTTTGCTCAAAAGTCAATTAAAGGAAAAATCTACGATGCTAATACAAAAGAACCTGTTGTCGGCGCAACTGTAAAAGCCGAAAATACCACAGTTGGAGCAATAACCGATATAAGTGGAGTTTTTGAATTGAAAGCCAACGTTACAAAATTAGTGATTACCAATATTGGTTATGAAACCAAAACTATTGATGTAGTAGCAGGGAAAAGCCTCTCAATCCCGCTCGAAACGGCATCAGAAGATTTACAAACCGTTGTTGTAACGGGAAATCGTGAAGCAAGTTTGCGTACCGAAACACCTATTGCTATCTCGAAACTTACACCTAAACAAATTGACGAGGCCAAAGCAACGTCTGTTTATGAGCTTATCAATAAAACACCGGGTGTAATGATGGTAAACCTCAATAATGAGCAACACTCAATGTCGATTCGCCAACCCATGACAACCAATGCCTATTATTTGTATCTGGAAGACGGCGTACCGATTCGCCCAATGGGGATTTTCAATCACAACTCATTACTAGAAATGAATCAATTTACGGTAAGTTCTATTGAGGTGGTAAAAGGGCCGGTTTCTTCTATCTACGGGCCAGAGGCAGTTGGTGGTGCAGTTAATTTTGTTTCGCAACGCCCAACGGCAGTGCCAACAGCACGTATAGGTGTACAATTTGACCAATGGGGTTATCGCAGAGTACAATATGGTGCCGGGGCAACGGTTGGTAAATTTGGTATTTATTTGGGTGGTTTGGTTGCAGAGCAAAAAGATGCGTGGATGAGCCGTTCTGATTATACAAAAAATGCGCAATACGCACGCTTAGAATACCAGATTTCACCTAAAGCACGCATTATTTATACACTGTCTTATGCAAAATATAACTCTCAAACGAGCGGTAGTGTAGATAGCGTTGCTTTCTATAATCGTCAGTATATTAGCACAACTGATTTTACTTACCGTAAGTCTTACTCGCTTCGCACACGCCTTACTTTTGAAAAAGACTGGAGCAATGGTTCTCAATCGTTTATCACTGTTTTTGCCAGAGATAACAAGCACGGGCAAAACCCAAGCTATGGTATTCGCTGGACTTCGGGAGCAACAACTGCTCGTGGAGAAATTAACTCGAACGACTTTAAAAGTTTGGGTGTAATTGCACAACATACCCAAAACTTTAAGTTTTTAAATTCTAAAGCAATAATCGGTACAACCGTTGATTTCTCACCAAATGATTATTCGTCATATCAGATTGATTTAGCCGCTCAACTTAGAGCAGATAAAAAATCAGTCGAAAAATATACTATACTAAAGGAACGTCCGGATATTAAAATAGCCGATTATAATGCTGATATACGCAATACAGCGATTTATCTGCAATATGATTTCGAGCCAATCAAAAACCTAAGAGTTTCGGCAGGGCTCCGCTATGATAATATGTCATTCGACTTCGTAAATAATCTTGACATTAATAAAACGACTGGCGAAGCCATTGGAGGGTCTAAAACTTATACTAAAACAACACCAAAACTTGGTTTGACCTACGATTTAGGGAATGGGAAAGGTTTATATGCCAATTTCTCTAAAGGTTTTGCTCCATCGGGCTTAACAGCGATCTTCCGTAAAAGACCTACACCTGCTGCTAATGGAGATTTATTCTACTACAACCTGGTACCTGCAACATTCAATAATGCCGAAATCGGTGGTTGGGCATCATTACTTAAAAACAAGATTTATGTAGATGCTTCGCTCTATCAAATGAGCGGCACAAACGAATTGCTAAACATTCGTCAGCCTGACAATTCAACCGATTACCAGGCTGCTGGTAAAACACTACACAAGGGCATTGAGTTAGGCTTAACTTTCAAACCAGGCAAACAACTAATGTTTAGGGCAGGCGGTACCTATTCTATCCATCGCTTTGTTGAGTTTGTTTTAAGTCAAAAAGCTTCTGATGCCTTAAAAGATGTGAATGGGAAAGATATGCCTTCGGCACCACGTTGGCTGTGGAACTCTGAATTAAGTTATTATCCGACCTGGCTGAAAGGTTTCCGTACATCTGTTGAATGGCAGCACGTAAGTAAATGGTATCAAAACCAAATTAATACCATTTCTTATGATGGGTACAACCTGGTAAACTTCCGTGCCGGGTATCAGTGGAAAGGCATTGAAGTTTATACAAACATCATGAACCTGGCAGATGCGCTGTATGCTACCAATTCCACTAGAGGAAATGCAGCGACAGACCGCACAACGTTCACGGCTGCGGCTCCACGTACGTTTGTAATGGGTATTCAATACAATTTTGTAGGTAAAAAATAATGGTCACCACAAGGACACGCAAGATTTGAAGAGAGTCTGGCGTGTTCTTGAAAACAGAATTAAAATGAAAAATAAAATTAATAAAAACATTTATCCCTGGATTATAAAATGGCATTTCATAGGCGGTATAATCTCAGCTCCCATTGTTATTTTACTGGCACTTACTGGCTTAATCTATTTATTTAAAGATAAGTATGAAGCGCCTCAAAAGGCCGCGTTTGCTCATATAGAACAAAAAACTGAAAACAAAATGAGTTTTCAGCAACAATGGCAATTGGCAAAAAAAGAGTGGAAAAAGGTACCCTCAGGCATGATTGTTCCACAATCGGCGGACGCGGCTACGGAATTTATATCAGGTAAATTTTCTCATAAATCTCATTTGTATATTGACCCTTTCGGCCAAAAAGTTAAAGGAATCATCAATGTCAATGAAACTGATATGTATAAAGTCCGGAAACTTCATGGAGAACTTTTGCTGGGCAGCTATGGCACTAAGGTAGTTGAGTTAGTGGCCAGTTGGATGGTGGTGTTAATCATCACAGGCCTTTATCTTTTTTGGCCGAGAAGCGGTGGTATCAAGAGTTTTTTTAGCGTTCGCACCAACCAATCAAAACGCATATTATTTAGAGATATACATGCTCTTTTGGGGTTTTGGTTTTCATTTTTACTCTTAATTGTTTTAGCAGGAGGATTACCCTGGACAGATGTATTTGGCAAAAGTTATCAATGGGTTCAAAAAGTAACCAATAGTGGTTATCCAAAAACTTGGGATGGTAAGGCGATAAAATCTACTCCTGTTGGCCAACCTTTGGCCTTGGATGAAATAGTACTTAAAGCCAAAGCCATGAATTTAGATGGTACAACTATTATAGAATTACCGGAAAGTCCTACTGGTGTGTATAGTGTCTATAATGAAACTAAGAACCTGAGTGCCATGGAAAAAATTCACCTTGACCAATATTCTGGAGAAGTTCTGAAAAAAAATACCTGGGCAGATATAGGTTTAATGATGAAAAGCAGACAGTGGGTGATGGCGTTTCATCAGGGAGAGTTTGGACTATGGAACTGGTTGTTAATGATATTTATTGCCGCAGGTCTTTTGCTGTTAAGCATTACAGCAATTGCTACTTACTTCTTTAGAAAAAAAACAGGTTCGTTAAGTGTGCCGAAAGTTCCAAAAAACCTAAGCCCAAGTATGGCATTAGTAATAGCAATTGTTGCCTTGGGTGTACTATTACCCTTGTTTGGCCTTAGCGTATTAATCATATTCTTAATTGATAAATTCAGGTCTAAACAAGGTGTGGCTTAGAAAAGAGCAACAAAAATCTTGATTTGCATAGGTATAATTCCGTAGATGTACGCTTGGTTTAAACGGTTAATTTTTAATTATTGTTTCAAATCGCTTTAATTCTATTCCTATGAAACACTATAAACATTTGCCAACCGAACGTTAAAATAAATTGAAAAGCACTCTATTGTATACAATCCGAACGATTCAGATTACACGGATTTATTTAGTGCCTATAATCATTGCAATAACCATTTACTCACTTTAATTCAAATAAACAAAAACGCACTCAGTCTATCAGACCTGGCTGTTTTGTTAAAACAACAAATAAATGAAAAAAACAATAGCGCTCATACTTAATATACTGGTAGCGAGTAGTTTATATGCGCAATCTATCAAAGGAACAATCAAAAACCAAGCTGGTGAAGGGATTATCGGAGCCACAATTTCTGTATTGAATACATCAAAGGGTTCTATTACAGATAAAACCGGAGCTTATGAAATCAGCCTGTCTAAAGGCACTTATAGTCTATCTATCAGTGCAATCGGATATGCTTCAAGGATTCAGACAATTGAGGTTAATGCAGCTACTGCTCTTGATATTACTTTGAAGGAAAGTTCGCAGGAACTGGGTGAAGTAGTGGTAACGGCTGATAAAATCGAAACTAATCTGCAAAAAACGCCATTGGCTATTACTTCTATAAACGCCAGGAAAATTGAAGAATACCGCATTTGGAGTATTACTGACCTCACAGCCATAGCTCCAAGCACATTTACGGTTGAACACGGTAATAGTGCGGGGTCAAATTTTTTAAATATTCGTGGTGCAATGGGTTTTTCAAACGACCAGGCCGTGGCAACCTACGTAGATGGCGTTTATCAGTTTGATTATTTTTCGGCACCGCTCAACTTTAACAATATCGAAAGAATTGAAATTTTGCGTGGCCCACAAGGTACACTCTACGGTCGAAATGCCTTTGGTGGGGTGCTTAATATCATTACCAAAAGACCCACAAACAAAACCAGTGGATTTGCCGAGGTAGATTTGGGGAATTATGGGCAACAGCGTTATAGTGTGGGTTTCAATACGCCACTCATCAAAGATAAATTGTTTATGAATGCGGGTTTGCAGTCGAATAACCGTGGGGCAATTTACTCGAACCCAACGCCTGAAACCAAATATATTGACAAGCACAATACTTACAACGGAAATGTTAATCTAAAATACATTGCGTCAGAAAAACTGACTATCGACTGGAATACAAGATACGAAAACAATAAAGACCAGGGGGCTTATCCGTGGGCGGGTACAGACAGCGCCGCCCGGGCTACCCCTTTTACGGTTTTTGGAAATTGGGATAATACCGAACGCAGAACCAATTTCAATACTTCGCTGGCGGTGAAATATTACCATAGAAACTTCAATTTTACCTCCATCACTTCATTGGTCGATTATCATATCTGGCTTCCGGGAAGATTCGACTTTGACTTTGGCCCCGCTCAACTCATTAGCTTTACTACCTGGTCAAAACAAAAACAGTGGACACAGGAATTACGCTTTTCATCTCCTGCCAATGCCAATAAATTTAAATGGACGGCCGGCTCGTTTTTATTTGGTGAAAAATCAAAGAACAGTAGTACCACCTACTTCGACCAGGATTATGCACTATTCGACCCCAACGCGCCTTATGGCTCGGTTGGTAATGGAAGAAGAAACGCTTATGGTGTTGCTTTTTATGGGCAAGCTACGTATGCCATTACTTCAAAATTTGATGTAGTAGCCGGAGCAAGGTATGATATTGAACACCGTGAGCTAACGCAAAATTCAGCATTTGAAAAAAGTGGTATAATCACACCCTTAACTTCTGATAGCACAGCGAAGAAAACCTTCAACGCATTTACACCAAAAGTTATTCTGAGCTATAAATTGACCGATAACGCTATGATTTATGCCTCTTATGCGAAAGGCTTTAGAGTAGGCGGGTTTAATTTCGGCAATACTCAAAACCCAACTTACAACCCCGAAAAATCGGATAATTATGAGCTTGGGCTAAAGAATAGTTTATTCAGTAACGGTCTGAAATTAAACCTGACGGCTTTCTATTTTCAACAAAAAGACCAACAAGTATCAACCTCCAGAGACGGTATAAACTATGCCTCGCTGAATGTGGGCGATATGGATAATTATGGCTTAGAATTGGAGGCCTCGGCCCTTCCAACCAAAAACCTGCAAATAGACTGGACAGCCAGCACCTCGCACAGCGAATACAAAAGGCTAGAATTATTTGATGCAGCAACCAACGCCGTAAAAGATTACAAGGGCAATAAAGCAATTAACAATCCCGCTCTACAGTCGATGTTTGCGGTTCAATATGGCATACCGCTTTCAAAATCTGCTCTGAACGTAAAAGCATTTATCAGAGGCGAATACCGATACATTGGAGAATACCAGTTAGATTTTGTCAATGCGTTTCAACAGAGTGCTTATGGAATGTTCAATGCCCGGGCAGGTGTTACGAGCAATCGTATAGATATTGCCGTTTGGGTGCGTAACCTGAACGATGTACGTTATATGGCTTATGGCTATGGCTCATACATGATGGGCACACCACGAATGGCAGGAATTACATTGACCGGGAAGTTTTAGTATTTCAATCGGGCAGAAGGGGTAAAACCCTTCTACCCTAATCAAAGCGAAGTCATGAACAGGTATACACTCTATTTCATTGCTTTACTTCCATTGCTGCAATTGAAAAATTTGCAGGCACAAACGCATGAATTCAATACTAAGAAAATTCATTTTCAATGCCCACCCTGTAATATGGAGTGCGATACGGTTCATTTTTCAGAACCTGGCGCTTGCCCTACTTGTGGAATGAAATTGTTTGCGGCCTATCAGGGGTTTGAAAACAAAGAAGGTTCTCATGGGGATAATTGCAACAAAAAGGTGGCAGTTTTAATTTTCCCCGGCGTAGAAATCATTGACTTCACAGGTCCCTGGGAGGTTTTAGCTGCTGCCGGAATGCAGGTTTATTCTGTCTCGGTTAGTGAGGCAACAGTGGCAACAAGTATGGGGCTTAAAATAAAACCCGATTATACATTTGAAAATGCTCCTGCCCCGGATATAGTTTTGATTCCCGGTGGAAATGTCAGGCCCGCAGACAAAACTGTAACTGACTGGATTCTAAAAATGAATGAAAAGTCAGAACACCTCCTATCTGTTTGTAATGGAGCATTCTATCTGGGTAAAATTGGTCTTTTAGATAATCTTAAAGTTACCACGTTCTATTCTGCCATTGAAAGATTACAACAAATCACGCCTAAAGCAATTGTAGTCGATTCAGTAAGATATGCTGATAACGGGAAAATAATTACCGCAGCCGGATTGTCATCCGGAATTGATGCAGCATTTCATCTGGTCTCTGTGTATTTAGGGAAAGCACAGGCAAAAAAACTCGCAGTTTAATTAGAATATAACTGGAATGAAGAGCAACAATTTATCAGAGGTAATTTAGCTGATAAGTATTTGCTGGACATTTTGAATATTCTGATTCCTTTTGATTATGAACTTATCAACTACAACGGAAATGAAGATCAATGGCAAGCTTCGGCTAAAGTGAAATCTGCTATTCCAAAAGAGGATTTGCAGAATCTTTTCAGGATTCAACTGGAAAATGCGGCAGGGTGGCAAAAGTCTTCAACAGCAAACAAATGGACAAAAAAAGATAGGAATAAAAACTGGGTCGCTACGCTTGATATCCTCCAAACGGATCCTGATACCCTTACAGTAAAATTCAATGTACTTCATCAATAAAATGAATACTGACTATACGGGGTTTTTCTATAATCACTTATTTTCTTTCATTAAACAAAACCTGTTATGATAAAGAACCGATTAAAAACAATATTATTTTTTTGTTTCATTGCAGCAATCAACTCATTTGCTCAGGAACAATCAGATACCGAAAAAGAACCTTCCAGAATGAAACAAAAAATGGAAATGATGAAAATCCTGATGACCAAGCCTAAGGAGAACATCAAAACCATTGGCGTATATGTATATGACGGCTTTAATACTTTAGATGCCGTAGGCCCTTACCAGGTATTATCACAGCTTATGAAAGTCGATATATTTTTTGTTGCTAAAAACAAAGGACTTGTCAAAAATCAGCGAGGATTAGAAGTAAACGTTACGAAATCAATTGCTGAAGTACAGCAATTAGATATACTGGTCATTCCGGGCGGTGCTAAAGAAACGTTTCTTCAGACGCAGGACACTGAAGTCTTAGACTGGATAAGGAAAATCGATAAAAACTCTGTGTATACCGCAAGTGTTTGCACAGGTGGGTGGATTTTAGGCGCCACCGGACTACTGGAAGGGAAAACCGTTTCCTGTAACTGGTATCGTGCTGATGAAATCATGAAAATGTATGGAGCCACCTACCGCCCTGAACGGTATGTGCGTGATGGCAAATACTGGACTTCGGCAGGCGTTTCTGCCGGAATTGACATGGCTTTAGGTATGATGAATGAATTGATGGGAGAAAAATATACCAAAGGAGTGATGCTTGACCTGGAATATGACCCGAAGCCCCCTTACAATGCGGGTTCAGTTGCTAAAACTGATAAAATTGTAGCCGATATGATGCTTGAAATGTATGACATGGGCATGCAATCTTTATTTAAGGAAGAAAAGCAAAAAAGACAGGCAGCTTTAAGAGACAAACAGGTAAATGAAGGAAAATGGCCTGAGTTAGATGATTATCACACAACGATGTCGCAGACCTTTCACCCTGCCGAAGAAGGCAATTTAAGACCTTTGTATGCCAATGCTTCTGAGTTAGCTCTCAAATCTACCGTGTTAAGAAAGTCTGTAATTCCGGCAAAATATCAAAAAACGGGTGTAAAAGAATCCGTAGAAATCTTGGAAAAAGAATCAATTGCTCTGGCAAAACTGGTAAAAAAGAAAAAAACAGAAGAAGAATTAAAAAAAGCCATTTATGACTTGCATGACCGTTTTCATGAAGTAATGGAGAAGTGTCATCATTAAGGTGAGAATTATAGAGAGATAAAAAATTATTTCCCGTCTGTCTGCCATTCTCATAGGGCTTAAATCAGCTTAGACTTTTCAGGTATTATCAATTTCAGATTTTGGAAAAAAATTAACAGGAAGCTTATGGCAATTTAAGTTTTTCTATCAATCACTCAAACCTAAAATCTCATCATTATCTAACATAATTCAAAAATGAATATACAACTAAAAAATATATTAATATTACTTTTAGTATCGATGTTACCCATGGGTAACTTATATGCACAAAAAATCACAGCACTTCCCGAAGTTGTAGTTGTGGCGAAACCTCTGATAGAAGAAGCAAAAGTAGACTCATTTGCCTCTGTATCAGCTGTTATTTCTAAAGCGCAGATACGTGATTTAAATGCGATTGATCTTGCGTCTGCGCTTCGTCGCACGCCTGGGGTTCAAATAGCACGCTATAATCCGGTAGGTGCTTTCGGTGGAGACCAGGGTGGTGCTGTTTTTATCAGAGGCATGGGTGTGAGCCGTCCTGGCAGCGAAATTAAAACCTATATAGATGGGCTTCCCTTTTATATGGGTCTTTGGAATCATCCATTATTGGATCTCCTGCCAATCAATGCTGTGCGGAATATTACAGTTTATAAAAGTCCCCAGCCGCACATTAACGGAAATAATTTTGCTTCCATAAATCTGACAACGGTTAGCTCTGTTGCTGATAGTGTTAAAATCGAAGGTAACGGTAGAATTTCTGCCGGATCGTTTGGTACTTTTGTAGAGCAGATTTATCTCGCCGGTAAAAATAGTAAAGTAGATTACAACCTAGCTCAGGGATTTGCCCGCTCAAAAGGACATAGGCCGAATGCAGACGGTGAACTAAAAAATATTCTGGGAAATGTAGGCATTCAGTTAAGTTCATCGTGGCGCACAGAAATTAAGTTTTTATATGTCAACAATAAAGCAAGCGACCCGGGTGATGCCAGGGCAACATTGCCTTTAATAGCACCTCAGTATAATACAGAAGCAGGTATGTTCTCCATTGGGCTACTTCATCAATATCAAAAAATAAGTGGCAAATTACAGATATATACTAATAAAGGAACGGGCTCATGGTTAGACCTACTCGCACCGGATGGAAATACGATTTCTCACTTCAAAACCAGTGGCTTACATTGGAATGAAAGCATACGTCCCTGGAAATTGGCTGATTTAATAGTTGGTCTGGACTTTGATTACTGGCAAGGTTCCGCTGATTTTGAAAGAATTGCTCCTGCACCTCAAACCACCTACAAGGCTCCGGATTTTAGTATAACATCTCCCTATCTGGCTTTAAGTCAAGCAATTTTACTCAATGACAAATGGCAGCTAAGACCATCGGCCAGCATAAGATATTACGGCCATAATAAATTCGAATCTTCATTTGCCCCTCAAGTAGGCCTAAGCCTCAAATCTGATATATTTACCTTATTTGGGAATTTATCAAAAGGCATTAATTATCCGGGATTGGAAGCTCCTCTTTTATCCTCTCTAATAGCTCCTTTAGGAGACAGCTGGCAACAATTAAAACCAGAAGAAGTTAATCATCTTGTAATGGGTATAAAATGGTCTCCTGCGGCAAATACCGATGTGGATATAGATTTATTCCAGGATAAGGTTAAAAATCGCTATGTATTCGGTTTCCCTCCCAATGTACCTCCACCCCCTCAGTTTATTAACCTGGAGGCTTATCGGATTCAGGGTTTAGAAGTAGGTTTGCGACAAGGTTTTGCGAAGCAATGGCAAGCATTTGCGGGAATCACACTCCTTGATCCTACTATTTCAAATCTCCCTTACGCACCTAAAACTGCTGTTACGGTAGGTATTAATGGAAGAGTAAAGCGATTGAGAATAGTTTTTGACGGGCAATACCAGTCAGCTACCTGGGCACTTAACAGAACGCGTTCTGCTGGCGATATAAACGGAGAACGCGTAAGTGGATTTACAGTAATAAATACACGAATTTCTTATAAACTACCCGTGTTGGGACAACAAGGAGAAATATTTACTGCTATCGAAAATCTATTTAATACAACTTATGCTTACCGCCCCGGATACGTAATGCCCGGGCGCTGGATACAAATAGGTGTATCGGCTAGTTTTGCTAAAATTGGTTTAAAATAATTTTTCTATCAAACACATCAACTGAATTTCTCTCATAGCCGTTTTAAACGGCTATGAGAGAAAAACCCACTTCACCCATTCAATAATATAATAGTTTCAGGAATAAACCGGCTTAAAGATTCAGGGAATTATCTATTAACCGAACGGTTAGTTCAAAAAGGTAATTCTTCAAGATATAACTTCAAAGACAGTTATAAAAATAATACCATGCAGAACTCAGAAGAATTAAAAATATACGGACTGGATTTATTTGGCAAGAACATACGACAATTCTGGATGGATGATTTGAAGGGCTTGTTAGAAAAGTTTCCAAATTTAGAGTTCTCGCACAAACAGGACTTTTATATCTTGAGTTTGACACGATTTTGGGATAAGTGGCTGATAATAAGGCACATGAATATCCAATCGGCTCTCTACAAACCGTTATTTGGAGTGCGAGTTCAGATTTTAAACTTTGCTTGCGTTTGTATGGGTAATATTGGTTTTAAGCCCAGTTTTTGGAGGATAGTTTTTTCGTTTTCTGTTGGCATAGACCTTAGATAAGATTTGGCTCCGTTATTTTCTATCAGGCTTACTTGCATTTTGTCAAGGGTATCCCTCAACCCTTTTTCAGTGATTACATTTTTATCGCGGTTAATTTTTTGTAAGACAAAGTTTTGTATGGCGAAGGCTATGTAACACAGGCATATATGTCCTTCGATTCGCTGGTCTGTCCAGTGAAACATGGGCCTGGTTTCCAGATGGGATTTGAAGGTTCTGAAGCTATGTTCTATTTTGAATAGTTGTTTGTATTGGTCCAGAACTTCGGCTACCGGCATGCTTTGATTATTGGTGCTTATAGCTAAAAACCCATCATACTTTTCGGAGACCTTTATTTTTTCTTCATTCAGGCTATATTTCTGGTTTTCATCTGATTTTAAGAAGAATCTGGTGGCTTTATTGTTGATTTTCGAAGGGTTCTTCAAGAGGTGCTGTGCGTGCTGTAGTTTATCTTCCCGGTCTTGCTTGTCTTTGGCCGCTCTTTTTGCCGAGTAGGTAGTAATAAAGGTCTTGCCTTCCTGTTTTAATGTGGTGTAGCGAATCAAAACATCTTGTCCGGTAGCATCTTTGTATATCCACTGCTGATGGTAATTCTTTAAGTCGAGTAGGGTTTGCTGCGTTTTTTGGGGCAGGCTTTTCAAACGTTCTCCAATGATAAATTCGTAGCCTTTGCTATTTGTTATTTCCAGGTTTTTCTTTGAAAGCATCCCCCTATCGGCTACTACAATTACTTTGTCAATCTGGTATCGCTTTTTAAGGTCGCCCAGTGCTTCCCTAAAAGTATCCCCTTCATAGGTGTTGCCTTTGAAAACCCTATAACCGATAGGGTTTTTCAGGTGGTCTATGAGCATACAAAAAAGAACTTGTGTTTTACCTATTTTGCCATCCTTACCAAAACCCATTTGTCTAAGTTGTCCTTCTTTCTCAACTTCGCTGGCAAAGTAGAAGGTCGTTACATCATAAAATACCACATCCAGGCTTTGATTGAAAAGATTCCGACCCGTTTGAAAAATCTGCTGCTGGATTAACTCAGTATACTGAGCCAACTTATCCAGAGCCCGATACAAGTGCTGTAATGACAATTCGGGAAGGTTTATGTACTCATCACGATGCTGAAAGTTGCTGCGTTTGCTGCAAGGGCTTTGCAGTCGTTCCAAAAGCATCAGAAATACACTGTCAAAAAGACTGAACTGAAGCTTGCTCTTTTGCTGAAGACGATCCAAAAGAAGCCTTAACCCATACTGCTCCAGGGCATAACCAAATACTTTTTGATAACCATAATTGTATCGACCTAATTCGATTAGGTCCCCTTCCAAAATAGTCTTCAACTCTCCTCCACCTAATTCGTAAAATCTGATGCCAATGTTACGAAGTTCTTCAGGCTTATAATCTTCAACCTTACCAAGAGAATACAAAACCCTCGAACTAGGCTTCCCTGACCCATTTCGGAAACTCTCCAAAATGCGCAAATAAGTGCCTGATTGCTTTCTCTCTACTTTCAAATATGCCATAATGCAAAATTACAACCATATAGCTTTGAATGTCAATAGACAAAAACACAATCGGCTCTCTACACTTTTTCCGAAAAATAGCCAAAATAGCCCCCAGTTAGCCATCCAAGAGCTTTTTCCAAAAACAACTGTCAAACTTAAGAAAAATATACGGACTGGATTTATTTGGCAAGAACATACGACAATTCTGGATGGATGATTTGAAGGGCTTGTTAGAAAAGTTTCCAAATTTAGAGTTCTCGCACAAACAGGACTTTTATATGCTCGTTACAGTGGAGCGTGCCGAGGGTGAAATGTTTATCGACAACCATAAAATACGCCTGGACGAGCCGAAGGTGATTATCATAAAACCCCGGTGCATAAGTAGCATTAATATTAACAGGCAGGCAAAAGGCAAAATAATTTGTTTCACTGAAGACTTCTTTTCATTGAGGTATAATAATAATAATGTGTTATACCTGTTTTCTTTTTTAAAGCAAAATGTCAAACCATACATCAGGCTATCCAATGAACAAAGATTCCGTTGGAACACCTTAATAAATCTGATACAGGAAGAATATCAATCAGGCCAAAAGGAATACAAAAAAGTATTACGTTCTTATTTAAATATTAGAATTTATATCGAATAAGATGTTAAAGGTTTTCATAAGTATTAGTTTTGCTTTATGAAACGCCTTAGATATCAAGATTTAAAAGGAGGCTGTCCAAAAAGGGGCAGCTTCTTTTTTTGGTTTAGATCGAAAGGATTCGGGTTTTACTAAGCGGCGTAGCGATATTTTATCTGGTAAGATTCAAAAAGTACATAAATAGTCCTATTTTGAGCGGTAGATACTGAATTTTGTTGATTTTCTTGTTCAGACAGGCGTTTTGCTGCCCACTTTCTCAGATTATGCCCGATAGCCATCAGGCCAAACTCAATACCTACCTTCTGAAGACCCCTTAAAGTAAATCTTGAGAACTTGTTATTACTTTTCATCTGTCCGAAGACAGCTTCTACCTCTATGGGTCTTTTACTTCGGTGTTTAAGCCCTTCTTCTGAGAGTAACCAAGCCCTTGCCTTTGCTTTCAGTTCATTAAGTCTGGGATTGACCTCTATTCTTCGGTTGACTTTACTTTTATGGCACATCCCTCTTAAGGGGCATCCATCGCATCGCTTGGCCTGATAATACCTGACACCGGACTCATAGCCATTGCTGCTTGTCCTTTTACCTTGGCCGACACATACCATTCTTTGACCCATTGGACATACATAAAAGTCTAAGGCTTTGTTGTAATACAGATTCTGAACCAAAAATGGATTGTTCTTCTGTGAACGTTTCTGCTCTTTATGAAAGTAATTGTACTTCACATACGCTGTTATTGCTTTCTCTTCAAGCCACTCATAGTTCTGTTCACTACCATAACCTGCATCGGCCACTACCTCTGTACTTTGCTTGCCATATTGCTCCTGAAAACCCTCCAGGTGGTGGGTAAGTGTGGTGGTATCTCCTGCTGTCTGATGGATGCTATAATGGGTAATAAACTGGTTCTCGGTACTAATCTGACTATTATAGGCTGGTTTGAGTTGACCATTCTGCATATGGTCATCTTTGAGTCGCATGAATGTGGCCTCTTCATCGGTCTTGCTATAACTATTCCGCTCGCCTAGCGTTTCCAACTGCTGTTCATACTTCTCTAAGCGGGGTAGATGCTCCTGCTGCAGTTGCTTTATTTGCTTTTGCGTCTGTTTAGTACTACCCTTTTGTTTACTATTCAACTCTGCAAGCTTGTTCTTAAGCTCGGTGCTGTCTATGGGTTTGGGGGTCTCTATTCTATTTAGCTCGCCCTGATCTTGCTTAATCTGTGATTCTATCTCTGATAAGACAGACTGGATTTTGCCTTCCAGTTTAGCTTTGTTCTTCTCTACTGACCCTTTCCATACAAAACTGTAGCGGCCAGAGGCGGATTCTATTTTCGTACCATCCACATACTGCAAATCCAAACTCACATATTGCAATTCATGAAGCATCCGTACTACTGCTGCAAACAGGCTTTGAATATGGCCTTTTAAGCGTTTACCCCGAAAGTAGTTAATGGTTCGGTAATCAGGAGTGCTGTTACCCGACAACCACATCAAGTGAATGTTCTCCTGTAAGGCTTTCTCTATTTTACGGCAGGAATAAATATTCGAAAGGTAGCTGTAGAATAATACTTTCAGTAGCATCCGGGGATGGTAGCTGCTGGTTCCCCCTCCTTTGTATTGGGAAACAAGCATGCTTATATCCAGTCCGTCAACGACTTCGTTCACTAGGCGAACCGGGTGATTCTGTGGTATTCTGGAAAATATATCTTCCGGAAAAAGACTTAATTTATTGGCCGGTAACGATTTAAAATGTATCTTCATCTTCTCTTTGTGTTGCACCTCTAAGATAACACTTTTTAGAGGAACAAAGAAAAATCCCCGCGTCTTTTTTGACCGGGGATTCCTATTTTTAGACCTTTTTAGACAGCCTCAGCCCATACGGGATTAAACAAGCTGGAATTTGAGACATTATCCAAAGAATTTACTCAAGTAGTGGAAAGCTATTTTTTGCATTTCACAATTGAAGGTAAAATTCGTCAGCGTCAATCTAAATCTCGTAAAAATAGTGTATTTGTTGAATGGTCAGATTTTTTACTATTCATTTTAATATATCTGAAAACCAATCCTTTGCAAATAGTTTTTGCTACCAGTTTTGGTTTAACACAACCTAAATCAAGTATGTGGTTAAAACTGGCTAGTAATTTTTTGTTGGAAACTCTAGCTAAAGGTAATGTACTACCTGAACGTAAATCTGAGCGACTAAGCAAATGTATTGAGGGTTTAGATAAAATTCTGATAGATGCCACAGAAAGAGAAGTCTATCGTAGTACAGATTATCAGACCCAGCAAGAGCGGTACGCCGCCCGATAATATTCGGGCAAAAAAAGCTCTGGGCGGCATTCCGCATACTATCAAGAACCTCATCATAAGTGAGCCAGATACCTATATTAGATATTTAAGCCCGACTTATGAAGGTAGCATCCACGACAAGAAAATGGCAGATGAAGAAGATTTTAACTTTCAACAAGCCATTACATTGATTCAAGATTTAGGTTTTCAAGGATTTGAACCAGAAAATGTTACCATTTATCAGCCTATTAAAAAACTTAAAAGTCTTGATTTGAGTATCCAACAAAAGCAATACAACAAAGAGCAATCTCAACAGCGAGTTTCAGTAGAACATGCTATTAGAGGAGTAAAAATATTAAGAATTGTCAAAGAAAAGATACGTTCCCACCTCCATGCTTGGAGAGATTTGGTCATGTACCTGGCTTGTGCAATTCACAATTTTAAAATCAAACTAAAAAGAAAAAAGCAGCTAAGCTATTTACCTTATTCGATATAAATTCTATTTACTCAAAATCTTTATATCTCAAAAAATAAGGAAATTATCATAGGTGATGAAATAAAACCGGGGAGAAATCAGTACGGAAAAGCCCATGAAACTGTATGGCAGCATGGGGATATGGTGGCCATCGGAAGCAAACTCAGTAAAGTGCTGAATGAAGGTCTGCAAAGACACTTTAATAAGTCATTGTATCAAAAGGCATTTAAGCCAAAAGAATTTATCAAAGCCAATACCGGCAAGAAGCTGAGTTATCTAGCTATGCCGGAAAATAAAGAAGAAAAAGTATCGCTGCAATTAGGACTGTTTGACACCGCTCCGCTTGAAAACCTGAATCGGGCAATGGCTTATATTAATTCAATGGATGAAACGGTAGTGCAGAAAAATACGGCCAGGTTGATTAGTACCATTCGTACAGCAGACAATCCCAGCCATGAGGCTGTCGTGTTGCTTACTGCGAAACGCCAGAGCAGCAACTATTTTTTGTATAAACTCTATGCCAATGTAAAGGAAATACAACCGCTTTCTGCCAACTGGATGGATGCCCGGCTGCTCGGGCATGAACTCTCAGCTATAACTGGAAAACTTAAAGACTTCGATCATCATTACATACACGAAGGTGACCAAACCCTCAACAGGCATTTCAATTTTCAAGAGTCGACTCAGGAGCTCTATCAGCTCATGAAACCCTTTTATAGAGAGGGCACTTTAGTTTTACATCAGGGCAAAATCGGCAGAATTGAAAATCCGGACAATGAATTTAGGCAAGCCGTATTCCAGGAACTACCTCTGCAATCAGGTAAGGCGTTTTATGAAGGATACATTTCTTTGAGAGACCGCTACCTGGATCTGTCTGAAAAAGAACTTTCCGGAACAATTATCGGTGATGCGGAAAGGGCAAGCCTGAATGAGGCTTATGATAGATTTGTTAACCAAAACGGTATTCTGAACATTCCGGAGAATCGCAGACGGGTACTAGAAGATACCGCCTTCGGAATGACACTGCTGTCTTCTCTGGAACGCAGGTCAGGTGAACACTTTGTCAAGGCGGATATACTGACTGGTTCTATTGTACAGCACAAAGAACGCTTCACGACAGAAGACCCGGTTGAAGCGCTGACCCACAGTCTGAATGATACCGGTAAGGTGGATATAGCATTTATCAGTGCGGCCATGCGTTTAGGTGAAAACGAAACTATCCATCTCTTGGGTAATCATATTTACCTCAATCCTGCCATTCATGACTGGGAAACGGCGGACCAATATCTAAGTGGCAATGTGGTTGAAAAGTTAAAACACGCAGAACAAGCCATTGAAATCCAGCCGGAAAATACACAATACCAGCGGAGTCTGGAAGCAATCGGGAAAGTGCAGCCAGAACGGATTCCCTTTGAATTACTGGATTTTAATCTTGGTGAACGCTGGATCCCTACGAAGTATTATGAAGATTTTGCCAGACAGTTTTTCGAATTACCTACAGGAATAACCTACTTCCCATCTCTGGACACTTTTAAGGTAAGTACAGGGCATAATACGAAAGTGGATCGGGAATATGCGGTAACGCCTAAGAATGGCCGGACAACTTATGGCTATACCTTACTTGAAAACGCCCTTGAAAATACCACTCCCTTTTTTACGAATGAAGTATCCATTGGGGAGGGTAAGACCATCCGTGTACCTGACAATGAAGCCATCCAACTGGCGCACCAAAAGATTGAACAGATGCGAAATGGTTTTGTTGATTGGCTGAAAGAGCTTCCTGATTCAGATAAAAAAACGATTGAAAATCTTTACAATGATATCTTCAACTGTTATGTACTCCGACAATATGATGGTAGTCATCTGAGTTTCCCAGGGATAGACAAAAAGGCCTTAGGAATAGAAGATTTATACAGCTCTCAGAAAAATGCAGTCTGGCGGATTATTCAGAATCGGGGAGCTTTGATTGACCATGAGGTAGGCTTGGGAAAAACGCTGACTATGATTGCTGCTGCACAGGAAATGAAGCGATTGGGAATTGTGCATAAACCTATGATTCTGGCCTTAAAGGCCAACGTAAATCAAATTGCTGAAACTTATAGAAAAGCCTATCCTCAAGCAAGAATATTAGCTCCGGGAGAACCAGATTTTACACCTGAAAAAAGAGTAAGGCTTTTCCATGAAATCAAGAATAATAACTGGGATTGCATTATCCTTACTCATGATCAGTTTGGCAAAATCCCACAGTCTGCTGACATCCAAAAGGAAATTTTACAGACTGAATTGGATCATGTCAAGCGTGATCTGGAAACCCTGCATGATTTAGGCGGAGAAATTTCCAAAAAGATGCTTAAAGGGCTGGAAATCCGGCAGAATAACCTTGAAGGACAGCTCAAAGGGCTTCTAAAGGACATAGAAGAGAAAAAAGATCGAGGCATCACTTTTAAAGACATGGGCATTGATCATCTTTTTGTCGACGAATCTCATAAATTCAAGAATCTAACCTTCACTACCCGGCATAACCGAGTGGCCGGACTAGGTAATATGGAGGGAAGTCAGAAAGCGCTTAATATGCTGTTTGCCGTCAGGACACTTCAGGATAAGTTCAAAGCAGACCTCTGTGTAACCTTTCTTTCCGGTACGCCTATTTCCAACAGCCTTACTGAAATGTACCTTTTGTTTAAATACCTGAGGCCCAAAGAAATGGCGCGTCAAAAAATAGAAAATTTTGATGGTTGGGCAGCAGTATTTGCCAGGAAGACTACTGACTTCGAATTCAGCGTCACCAATGAGATCATTGCCAAAGAGCGATTCAGACACTTTATCAAAGTTCCTGAACTCGCCTTATTCTATAATGAGGTCACTGATTATAAAACAGCCAAACATATCAGCCTGGATAAACCGGAACTTAAGGAGTCACTTGTAAATATTCCGCCTACTCCTGAACAAAGTGAATTCATCAGAAACCTCATGCAGTTTGCGAAAACAGGTGATGGTGAATTGATTGGACGAGGCAGATTGACACCTGAAGAGGACAAAGGTCGGATGCTGATAGCCACGAACTATGCCAAGAAAATGGCAGCCGATATGCGGTTAATTAATAATTTAAGGTATGCTGACCATCCTGACAACAAAGTCAATACCTGCGCCCGGAAAATAGCGGAGATATACCGGCAAACACAAGAACACAAAGGCACACAAATCGTTTTTTCGGATATTGGTACTCCTAAAACAGGGGAGTTCAATATATACGATGCGCTGAAAGAAAAACTGGTACGGGATTTTGCAATCCCGTCTACACATATTACCTATATCCATGACTGGTCGGATAAGCAAAAACCGGAACTTTTCCAAAAGATGAACCGGGGCGAAATTAGAATCCTGCTCGGCAGCACGGAAAAGGCAGGAACCGGACTGAATGTACAGCAGCGGGTTGTAGCCATGCATCACCTGGATATACCCTGGAAACCTTCTGAACTGGAGCAAAGGAACGGGCGAGGAGCCAGACAAGGTAATCTGATTGCTAAAATGCATTATGATAATCAGGTACGGAACTTCATTTATGCCGTAGAGCAATCGCTGGATAACTATAAGTTCAACTTGTTGAAAAACAAACAGACTTTCATTGCCCAAATGAAAAACTGTGAGTTGAACGTGCGAACTATTGATGAAGGGGCTGTAGATGAGAAAAGCGGTATGAACTTCTCTGAATACATTGCCATACTTTCCGGCGACACCTCACTGCTTGAAAAAAGCAAGCTGGAAAAGAAAATAGCTGTGATGGAAAGTCTGAAGGTTGCTCATTACAGGGAAGTAACCAGAAGTCGCTATCAATTGGAAAACCTCCAGAATGAGAAGGCTAACGCCTCAAAAACTCTGGAAAAACTATCGGGTGATGAAGACTTATATAAAGAACAACTCAGGTTCGATAAAGATGGTACTAAAGCCAATCCTATTCGGCTTACCGATCTAAACAGCACAGATAGTGAGGCTATTGGTAAATATATTATTGATTTGTACAAAGGTTGGAAACCGAAATATGCAGATGAACCAGAACAAAAAATCGGTAGCTTGTATGGGTTTGATTTGTATATCCGCTGGCAAAGAGAGGCTTATGAGGAAAACGGATTGTTCGAGTTCCGTCATTCCAACAGTTTCTACGCAACCCGTGAGGAAAGCGGCATTAAATACACCTATAACGGTGGCATACCAAATACGGATAACCCAAAACTGGCAGCCCGGCACTTTCTGAATGCGATAGATCGGGTAGAGAGTTTAAAAGAAAAGTATACCCGGACAATCAATGAAATGGAAAATGAAATACCAAAACTACAGCAGCTCACCTTAAAGCCTTTTCTGAAAGAACTGGAGCTACAGGACATTAAAAACGAGCTTTCAGGTCTGGAAAGACAAATCATAATCAAGATACAGGAAAGCCAGCTCAGGAAGCAGCAGGAGGGCAATAACGAGACAGAAAATGTGAAGGAGACCACCAGACATAGACATACCAGTGAAATGGTGCTATTCAATACTTCGGTAAGTAAAAACGGACATCCGGTAATGAAAGAAATCCTCCAGGAGCCTGTGGAAATGCAGCGCATAAAAAGTAGAATGAGATTATAAAATTGAAAGCTATGGCTAACAGCATTTATCAAATCAATAAAGGAATTAACCAGAGCATTGAATTCAAAGGACTGAAAGCCCAATATATCTGGTATCTGGGCGGTGGACTGGTAATCTTACTGATCATCTTTGCGATCCTATATTTTATCGGTCTGCCTTCCCTATTTTGTGTGGGCATCGTCGGAGCCGCAGGTGCGGCTTTGATTATTCAGATTTATGGCATGAGCAGTAAATATGGCGAACACGGATTGATGAAAGCACTGGCCCGTAAACAGGTACCAGCATCCATCAGGTGTAACAGTCGTAAAGTTTTTCTAAAAAAACTGAAAAAATAATACATAATAGTTAACAGTAGTAATCGTAAAATATAAGTGAGATGGAAAGAGTGCTGGAAGATATTTTACCTATTATGGATGTAGAGAATGATTGTATCCTAAGCAAACTGGGGGATATAACGGTAGCTTTTAAGGTAGAACTGCCGGAAATATTTACGCTCTCGGATCAGGAGTATGAGGCCTTTCATCAGACCTGGATCAAGGCTATGAAGGTGCTACCTATGTTTACTATCTTTCACAAACAGGATTGGTTCCTGGAAAGTAAACACAGTCCTGATTTTACCAAAGAAGATACCAGTTTTTTAACCCGTAGCAGTGAACGCTTTTTTAACGAGCGACCTTTTCTGGATCATACCTGCTATATCCTACTGACCAAAAAACCAATGGCCAGGAAACCGGCCAGTTCGCTCTTTTCCAGCCTGTTGAAAAAAACCATTGTCCCCGAGGAAACCCTGAACCCTCAGTTACTCCAGGACTTTCTGGACAGTACCGGACAGTTCAAACGGATTCTGGAGGACAGTGGTTTCGTGAAGCTTATACGTCTCAAAGAGAAAGACCTGACAAGCCAGCACCGTAAACTTGGACTGATTGAAAAGTACTGTTTTCTGGCTGAAAAACAAGACAGCTTTGTCATGAATGATATCAGCTTTGCGGATGGATTGCGGGTAGGCGAAAGACATTGCCAGTTATATACCTTGGGTGATGCAGCCGACCTGCCTGCACTCTGCGGCAGCCGAATCAACTATGACCGTTATTCAACCGACCGGACCAAGTTTAGTGTCGGGTTCGCTGCTACCCTTGGACAATTGCTTCCCTGCAATCACCTGTATAACCAGTATATTTTTATTGAAGATGCCCAGAAGACTATTCAGAAACTGGAAAGCAAACGTTTACGGCTGCAGTCTCTGGCCGCATATAGTCGGGAGAACATGATTGCAAGAGATGCTACCAATGATTTTCTGAATGAAGCCATTAGTCAGCAACGGCTACCCGTAAAGGCACACTTCAATGTATTGGTCTGGACACCGGAGAAAGAGGAACTCAAAAACCTGAAGAATATGGTTTCTTCAGCCCTGGCTCAAATGGATGCGGCTGCCAAGCAGGAAACCATCGGGGCTCCGCAGATCTTTTGGGCGGGTATTCCAGGCAATGCGGCTGATTTCCCACTCAACGACACCTTTGATACGTTTGCCGAACAGGCCACCTGCTTTCTGAACCTGGAAACAGGCTACCGTTCATCGGTAAGTCCTATAGGTATCCGCATGGGTGACCGGTTGACAGGAAAGCCGGTCCATGTAGACATCAGTGATGAGCCAATAAAAATGGGTGTCTGCACCAACCGGAACAAATTTATCTTAGGTCCATCAGGCAGTGGGAAATCCTTTTTCACTAATCATATGGTCAGGAGCTATTATTAACAGGGAACACATATTGTTCTGGTGGATGTAGGACATTCTTACAAGGGTCTGTGTGACATGGTAAATGGGTATTACTTTACCTATAGCGAAGAAAATCCCATCCGATTTAATCCTTTCTTTATCGGGGAAGGAGACAGTCTGGACACCGAAAAAAAAGAAAGCATCAAAACCCTTTTACTTGCCCTTTGGAAAAAGGATGACGAGGTCTTCAAACGTTCGGAATATGTGGCCCTCTCTAATGCCATTACAGGCTATTATGATTATTTGAAAAAATATGATACGTGCTTTCCCTGTTTCAATACCTTCTATGATTTCTTGCGGGATGAGTACGTCCCGGTACTGACTCATGATAAAGTGAAGGAAAAGGACTTTGATGTAGATAATTTCCTTTACGTACTCAGGCCCTATTATGAGGGAGGTGAGTTTGATTATCTGTTAAATGCTGCAGAAAACCTGAATCTTTTACAGGAGCGCTTCATCGTCTTTGAACTGGACAATATCAAGGATCACCCAATACTTTTTCCCGTAGTAACCATCATTATTATGGAAGTCTTCATCAACAAAATGAGAAAAATGAAGGGAATCCGTAAGATGATATTAATTGAAGAGGCTTGGAAAGCACTCATGAAAGAAGGCTTCGCTGAATATATCAAATACCTATTTAAGACGGTCCGTAAGTTCTTTGGTGAGGCGATTGTAGTCACTCAGGAGGTCGAAGACATCATTTCTTCTCCGGTAGTCAAGCAGGCGATTATCAACAACTCTGATTGCAAGATTTTGCTTGATCAGAGCAAGTATCAGAATAAGTTTGACCAGATACAGGAGCTTTTAGGACTGACTGAAAAGGAAAAGGCACTTGTCCTGTCGGTCAATAAAGCCAATGATCCCACCAGAAAGTATAAAGAAGTCTTTATCAGCCTGGGAGGACTCGTGAGTAAAGTGTACCGTACGGAGGTGAGCCTCGAAGAATATCTGGCCTATACCACAGAGCAAACCGAGAAGATAAAACTGTTGGAATATGCCGATAAATTCGGCGGAGATATCCGTAAGGGAATTGCAGCGATGTCACAGGACCTAAGAAACAGTTAAACAATCACCAGCGATGAGAAAATACATGAAAATTCTGACCCTTTCGCTTTGCCTGGGCCTGACATTGGCTCCGGTTGGACAGACCCGGGCTGCTATTCCTGCCTCCATTGCGAAAATAATTAAGGCGGCAGTAGTGAAAGTCATCAAAGCGGTTGACCTCATGTTGCAACGGCTCCAGAATAAAACCATCTGGCTTCAGAATGCTCAGAAAGAATTGGAAAATATACTTTCTAAAATGAAGCTGGATGAAATTGCGGACTGGACGGAAAAGCAAAAAGAACAGTATCGGAAATACTATGAAGAGCTGGCGAAAGTAAAATCCATCATTGCGTATTACCAACGCATCAGGGATATTACGCAGAAGCAGGCGAAGCTGTTGCAGGAATATAACAAGGCTTGGGGGCTTTTCAGGCAGGATAAAAATTTTACTGCGGATGAACTTGAATACATGGCGAAGGTCTATACCGGTATTCTGAAAGAAAGCCTTAAAAATATTGACTTGATCTCTCTGATTGTCAAATCATTTACTACCCAGATGGCGGATGCCAAGCGCCTGGAAATCATCAATCAGGCAGCCGACCAAGTGGATAAGAATTACGATGAACTGAAAATCTTTAACAGGCAAAATATCCTGTTAAGCCTACAAAGAGCCAAAACACAATATGACGTGGAGGCAATCAAAAAACTCTACGGACTGCCTTAATTCATTTGAAAAAAAACAAAAATTAAGAAATAGCCATGAAAAGAATGAAGATACTCATGTGTATACTGCTTTCTACGGTATCCGTGAGCAATGCCCAGAAAATGAAAGAATGGGTCAACCAAAAGAAAACACAGGTAGAATACCTGGTTCTTCAGATTGCAGCCAATCAGGTTTATCTGGAATATGTCAAGAAAGGATATCGGATTGCCAGAGACGGGCTGAATACAATCAGCTCTTTTAAACGCGGAGAATTTAACCTGCATGATGCCTTCTTTCAATCGCTAAAAACGGTAAACCCTGAAGTAAAGAGGTATGTCCGTATCGCAGAAACGGTTGACCTTCAGAGAAAGATTGTACAGGAGTACAGTAAATTGCTGAAGGTACTTACGGCGAATGATGCTTTTACGGTAGAAGAACTTGACTATGTCAGAAGAGTATTTAGCCGCTTGCTTGATGATTGTGGGCTGATGCTGGATGAACTAATCACTGTCACGACCAACGGGAAACTGGAGATGAAAGACGATGAGCGTATGGCAAGGATTGACAAGTTGTTTTCAGACATGCAGGATAAATATACTTTTTCACAAAGCTTTTCCGGTGAAACAAAAACAATGGCGGCCGGTCGTCTCCAGGAGAAAAATGATTTAAACACCAGCCGTGCCCTCCACGGCATAAACGATTGATTAACATGAAAAGAATGATGGTTATGGTATGCCTGCTGTTTGCTTTTGCCATACTTCCGGTACAAAAAGCATCTGCTCAGGCCGATGAAATTGCTCAATTACTTTTGAACCTGGAAAAGCTCAGGCAATTCCGTTCGATTCTCAAGCAAATGAAACAAGGCTATGAAATACTCACTGGTGGATATAATACAGTTATTAACATCGCTCAAGGGAATTTCAAGATTCATAAGGCATTCTTAGACGGATTGCTGGCAGTAAGTCCAGCAGTAAGGAAGTATAAGCGAGTGGCAGACATCATTGATTACCAGATTATCCTCGTTAAAGAATACAAGGATGCTCTGGGTCGCTTCCGGCAGGTTACTCATTTTACGCAGGAGGAACTGGCCTATATCACCGGCATTTATGATAACCTGTTGAAGCAAAGCCTTCGGAATCTGGACGAACTGACTGGTGTCATTACGGCGGGCAAGATGCGGATGAGTGATGATGAACGCCTGAAAGCCATTGATCGGATATTTGAGGACATGCAGGATAAGCTCGTGTTCCTTCGCGATTTCAACAGTAATACAACCTTACTGGCCGTACAAAGGGCTAAGGAAAAGAATGATGTAAAAACCATTCAGCACATCTATGGCATAAACAATTAAAAAAAATACAGAATGGCAAAGTGGAGAAGGGCTGTCTGCATGGCAGCAGCAGGGCTGATATTGCCCTTTATTTGTCAGGCCCAAGGGCTGGCTAATGAAATGAATGGTTTACATGCTGTGCTTGACCAGCTGTATAATGAGATGATGCCGCTTTGCAGCAGGCTCATCAGGGTAGGCCAATCTATCGCCGGTTTTGCGGCTACCTGGTATATTGCCTCCAGAATCTGGAGGCATATAGTGAATGCGGAATCGATTGATTTCTATCCACTGTTCCGACCGTTTGTAGTCGGTTTCTGTATCATGATTTTCCCTTCTGTTCTGGCGATGATCAACGGAGTGATGAAACCGACGGTTACTGCTACAGCCTCTATGGTAAAGGATTCAGACAAAGCCATTTCAGTACTTTTAAAAAGAAAAGAAGAAGCCATTAAGAAAACCAGCGCCTGGCAAATGTATGTGGGTGAAAACGGGCAGGGGGATCGGGACAGATGGTATAAATATACGCATGATGGCGCTAGTCCGGAAGGAGAAGGCATCTTTGACAGCGTAGGGAATGACATCAAATTTGCGATGTCCAAGGCGTCTTACAATTTCCGTAATTCAGTCAAGGAATGGTTGAGTGAAATACTCAGAATCCTCTTTGAGGCAGCAGCTTTGTGCATCAATACATTAAGAACTTTCCAGTTAGTGGTTCTAGCCATCATTGGCCCCCTGGCTTTCGGGATTGCTGTATTTGATGGTTTCCAACACACATTGACTGCCTGGATTGCCCGGTATATCAATATCTTTTTATGGCTTCCTGTCGCCAATATATTTGGCAGCATTATCGGGAAGATTCAGGAAAGCATGCTCAAACTGGATTTGAGCCAGATTAATCAGAACGGGGATACTTTTTTCAGTCGGACTGATATGGCCTACATCGTCTTTTTGATTATCGGCATTGTCGGCTACTTTACGGTTCCTTCTGTGGCCAATTATATCGTTCATGCAGGTGGTGGCGGAGCTTTCTCGCACCGGGTCACCAGTCTTTTCAGCAGTTCATCCAGAAGTGCTGTCAATACTACTTCTGCCGGAGTAAGCATGGCCGCTAGTACGATGGCCGGTACTGCCGGATACTTATACCAAAATATAGCCGGAAGCAGTCAACCGGATTCCAGTGCTGTCAGAGAAGGCAAATCTTCTACGTATATAGGTGACAGGATTAAGGGTAATTCTTAAAACCATTTTAAATATTCATACCATGTTTCGAAAAATGAAAAATATAGATACGGCATTCCGTTACGTTCGTGGCTTTACCATGCTGGTCATTTTTGGATGTGTATCTGTATGCGGATTTACCGTTTACAAAAGCTTAGGTCTGGTTTCACAGATGCAGGCCAGGATTTATATCCTTGCCAACGGGAAAGCACTGGAAGCCTACGCATCGGAGCGGAAAGACAATATTCCGGTTGAAGCCAGAGACCATGTAAAAACCTTTCATCAGTACTTTTTTACACTGGATCCGGACGATAAAGTCATTAAGGCGAATGTAACGAGAGCTTTGTATCTGGCCGATGAAAGTGCCAAACGGGTCTATGATAACCTGAAAGAGAACGGATTTTATTCCGGACTTATCTCCGGTAACATTAATCAGACCATCCGGGTAGACAGCGTGGCGGTGAATATCAGCGAATATCCCTATCATTTCAGGTGTTACGGCACCCAGAGCATTATCCGACCGACCAGCATTACGACCCGGAGCCTGACCACAGAAGGAGCGTTAAGGAATGTATCCCGAAGTGATAACAATCCACATGGATTTCTAATTGAAAGGTGGAATACGATTGAAAACCGCGATTTGAAAACTGAAAACAGACGATAAAACTAAAACAATCATGGGATTATCTTTTAAACGAAAACGGATGCAGCCTCCAGTCTCACAAGCGAGTGATGATGCTTCTTCAAAGGCAAAATACTCAGCCCGAACCCTGCAGAAGGACTGGGCAAACTGGATGTCAAAACGTACATCAAATTTCAAACGCCGCCATTGGCTGATTGCACTGGCACTGTTCATCCTTGTCGCAGGCGGTTACAATTGTTACCTCATCATCGATAGCATCTTTTCCAAAGGGCGTGTTATTTTTTCGATTTATCCGATACACAGGTTATTGTTTTTCAGTTAAACCGGAGAGGCTGCTTCCAAGCCGTTTTTTCAACTGCCTCCTGGGGAATATGAGCGTATTCATCATTTCAGGCTGCATATGGACAGCCTTGCAGCCAGCCCATCCGGAAAGAAAGTGCATGACAGCATCCTTCTGTACCGTCCGGGATTAATGGACAGTGTACTGTTTATCGAAAAGTATTACAAGCGGCCGAACGCAGATAAGCCATTAAACAAACCTTTAAAAACAGATTAATTATGAAAAAACAAGTCAAATCACCGAGAATGCTCAGGCAGCGTCAATTCTTTATGGTACTGCCTGTATTAATTCTGCCCTTCATCACACTGATATTTTGGGCATTTGGTGGAGGAAAAGTTCAGCAAAGCAGCGCGCAAAGTTCCTTGCAAACCGGTCTCCTATTGGACCTACCTTATGCAACGCTGAAAGATGACCATGCACTGACCAAACTTGATTTTTATAATCAGGCACAGGCAGATTCGGCAAAACTCAAAGAGCTCATGAAAAACGATCCCAATTACAGGAAATCAGCGCTCAATGGCAAGAAAGATACTTTAATAGCAGGCGCTCTAAACACCTCCCTGAACAGCCATACCAGATACAATGACGCAAATGAAGAAAAAATCTACCAGAAGCTTGCACAGTTGGATCGGGAGTTAAACGATAGTTCCAGTCCTAGTTTACCTAATCCTTATGTATCTCCCTCATTTGTTGGAAACTCAGGTAACAGCATGCATTCAGCAGATATTGATCGCCTGGAACAAATGATGAAGACGATGACTGATCCGGGAAAAGAGGATGAGGAAATGAAACAGATTAACAGTGTATTAGAAACGATTCTGGACATTCAGCATCCAGAACGGGTTCAGCAAAGGTCAAGTGAAAATACTGCACAACAAAAAGGAAGTGTTTACCCAGTCACAACTACTGCGAAGGAACTCCCTGTTTCCCTACTCAGTACGGATGGTGAGAATAATCGGATGGCGAATGGTTTCTATTCACTGACCGACACCTATACAGGAGAGAATGTTCAGAATGCAATTGAAGCCGTTATCCACGAAAACCAGACACTAGTCAATGGCTCAACAGTAAAACTCAGATTGATTAATGATGTGGTCATCAATGGTGTGATTATTCCTAAAGATAATTTTCTATTCGGAACGGCACAATTGAATGGAGAAAGATTGGAAATACAGATTAATAGCCTACGCTACAATCAATCCCTCTTTCGGGTTGACTTGTCTGTCTATGATCTGGATGGATTGGCAGGAATTTATATTCCGGGAGCTATCAATCGTGATGTGGCCAAAGAATCTGCTGACCGGTCGATTCAGACCATAGGTCTGAGTTCGTTGGATTCTTCGTGGGAAGCACAGGCAGCCACTGCCGGAGTTCAGGCTGCAAAATCCTTACTAAGCAGAAAAATAAAGTTAGTCAAGGTTACGGTGAAAGCAGGATACCAGGTGCTTTTGTATGACGAAAAACAGAAACAGAATTAATTATTTTAAAACTTAAAAGTTCATTAAGATGAGAACAGTTAGTGTAGCAAGAATTATGTATGTAGGCGTATTTCTCACTTATATAAATGCACATGCGCAACAATCTGACCAAAGCATTCCTTCCAGGGAATTGCAGATTACATATGCTAAAACAACGAACATTGTTTTTCCCTATGCTATCAAAAGTGTGGATAGAGGGAGCAAAGAAGTATTAGTTCAGAAAGCGGGGGGAATAGAGAATATCCTTCAATTAAAAGCCGCAAAACAAGATTTCGAGGAAACGAATCTAACGGTTGTGACAGCAGATGGCAGACTATATTCTTTTACGGTAAACTATGCCGATAGTCCAACATTATTAAATCTTTCGATAGCGACGGAGAACCAGACAAATGGAACTATACAGTTTGTTTCCGAAATAATCAATGCAGCAGAAGTTCGGTTAGATGTGGGTGTGATAGCCAATTCTGATAGAAAAACGACCAGAAAAAGGGATTGGAAGTTTGGAATTACGCTGTTACTAGACGGGCTATTTATCAGAGATAATATCATCTATTATCGGCTAAAATTGAAGAATGACACAAATCTCGGCTTTGATGTTGACCAGTTACGCTTTTTCATCCGCGACCAGAAAAAAGCTAAACGAACCGCCTCGCAGGAAATAGAGATAAAGCCTGTATATGTAGAGGGCAATATTGATAGGATTTCAGGGAAGACTCAGCAGGTAGTCGTTTTTGCACTCCCTAAATTCACCATTCCCGACAAGAAGTACCTGGCGATACAGCTCATGGAAAAGAATGGAGGCAGACATCTGGACTTAAAGGTACAAAACAAGACCATTGTCCGGGCTAAGCCTGTTAAGGGACTATACACATCCGATTAAATCACTTTTAAACGCTAAATAGATGGAAGTCATGAATCAGAAAAATTTTGAATACCTGCGGGACCAGATCAAGTTCACAGGTTTCGGAGAAAGCCTGGAAGATAAACTGAAAACGGCGATTGAAAAGGGCACGCAGGAGTTTAAGCTCCACCATTATACACAGTATGGCAATGATACGGTAAATTCGGAATTAAATTTTAGTAAGTCTAAACAAAGTGACCTATATTTTTTTAATTCCTATCAGGTCAGTTTACAAAAAGAAGGGGCTTCAGAAAAAATGGAGCAACACTTCTATATCAATAAGGGTAATAGTATTGCGCTCAAAGAGGCCTACAATCTCATGAGTGGCAGGGCTGTGAATAAAGATCTGACTAATAAAGAAGGACAGGTTTTTAACGCCTGGATACAGATGGACTTCAAACAGAGCAGTGAAAATGGCAACTTCAAGCTGAAGCACTATCACCAGAACTATGGATATGACCTTGAAGCAAGTTTAGCAAAATATCCCATCAAGGAACTGACCCATGAAGAATTTAAGAATAATCTGATTGAGTCGCTGAAAAAAGGTAATCTTCAATCGGTAACCTTTCAGAAGGAAGGAACGGACCAGAAACATTATATCGAGGCCAGTCCGCAATTCAAGACCATTCACATTTATGATAGTAACATGCAAAGGTTGGATAACCGGCAGGCCAAGATAGAAAAACAAACTATAGGAGAAAGACAGTATGCTAATCAGGATAGTAAGAAAGAGAAGCAATCAGCCGGTGATGAGGATGGCCCGGAAGTCCACCAGGCTTCTAAACGAAAAAAGAGAAAACAGTCTCAGGCATTCTGAATCAATGCTGAAACCTTGAAAATAGTACAAGCATGAAAAACCGGGTAGAAATGGAGCTGAACCAATGGCGAAGCCGGGAAGAACGTTTCAGTAAACTGTTCTCCTTTAGTCTTTCAACCAACGGGACTTTGTTAAGAGAAAAGTTGCATTACTATGAACGTGTAGCAGCAAAGTACAAAGGCACTTATGACCCGGACGAGCGCTTCGCCTTACATATATTATCGCAGGAAAGCAGGAGGATGGAAAAACAACTGTACCCTAACCTCTTTATTCGCCTGTTTCGCAGACTACTGGTAACTCCTCTACGGGAACAGTCTTTCATTCTCAAAGATACAAGGGCAAGGGGTATTGAACAAAACAGCCGGTCTTTACTGGTACAATTACAACAGGCTGGTTTTCCTAACCTTTTTTCTAAGTTAGAGGAACAGCTAAAGCAGGGCCAGGATCAGTTTTCTATTCCCTTATCTTATTATGCCAATGAAAAAGAAAGGATGCAACATCATCTTACTTTTTCCAGGGATCAGGTGGAGAATTATCAGTTAACTGGTTTTCAGACAAAGTTGTACGATGACACTCAGACCGGTGCAGCGAGGCAACACTACTTTGAGCTAAAGGAAAGCATGGACGTTAACCTTGCGTACCAACTCTTGAAAGGTCGTGCCATTCAAAAAGAGGATCGCTGGATTCAACTCGACTTTAATGATAAGGATGCACAGAGCAATTACCGGGTAAAAGTATTTCATTCCTCTTTCGGATATGACCTCCATAAGGTACTTCTGGATTTGCCCATAAAAGAATTGCAAGAAAAGGATACAGCCAATCAGTTACTGGATAGGTTAAAGCAAGGTATTCGGGAGGCAGTAAGTTTCCTTCGTGATGGTAGAGAGTATCGGTATTATATTGAGGCCAATCCTCAATTCAATTCAGTGAATATTTATGATGAACATTCCAGGAAAATAACGCTTTCTACGGCTATGGGCAACAAAACCATGGAGGCTTTGAAAGTTACCCATAAGGTCAACGAGCAACAAGTGCAGATCAAACGGAACGGGATGAAAGTATACCACTAAAGTATGGTTGAAGCTACGGAAATATTGAAACCCTTATCTGATTTCTTTTCGGCGATTGAAAAGGATCCCCGCATCAGTATTACCCATATTGGTATTTATGCTGCATTGCTTCAATATTGGAAAAAAAAGGATTTGATAAATCCGGTTATTGTGTTTAGCCATGAGATTATGCAGATCGCTAAAATTTCATCTCCTGCAACCTATTTTAAGAGTGTAAGGGATCTTAGTGACTTCGGATACATTCATTATGAACCATCCTTAAAGAAAAACCAGGGTAGCAGAATTTATTTTTTAGAAAAACATGAGGGGTATGGAAGAAGTTGGAAAAAAGACATTCCCGGTTCAACGGGTCATGGAGATATTCAAAGAAGAAGGGATTGAGCTTACAATTCACCAAGCCGAAAAAATATTGGAATTCTCCCAAAAATTGATTAATATCGTAATTAATAAATGTTTGACAGGGCTTATTCCTGCCAAATCAACGACTAGCCTCAGGGAAGTATCATGAAAATAGCAGATTTATACATCAGGGTCAGCACCGATGAGCAGGCCGATAAAGGTTATTCTCAACGTGTACAGGAGGAGATGCTACGTAAATACTGTGAGATCAACATGATCTCAATCAGGAAAGTTGTTTTTGAAGACTATTCGGCAAAGACTTTTGAGCGCCCGGCTTGGAAAGGTCTTCTTGACGACCTCAAAAAACAAAAAGGAAAGGTCAATCTAGTACTCTTTACCAAATGGGACCGTTTCAGCCGGAATGCTGGCGATGCCTATCACATGATTGCCATTTTGAGAAAATTAGGTGTAGAGCCACAAGCCATTGAACAACCCCTTGACCTTTCTATCCCTGAAAATAAAATGATGCTAGCGTTCTACCTAGCTGCACCGGAAGTCGAGAATGACCGGAGGGCTCTCAACACAATCGATGGTATGAGAAGGGCCCAGAAAGAAGGAAGATACATGGGCGTTGCTTCTGTAGGATATATCAACCGAATTTCTGAATCAGGAAGAAAGTATATTGCCATCGATCAGCCTCAGGCAGATTTACTCAAACAGGCTTTTGAAGAAGTTGCTACGGGAATCTACGCTCTGGAAGAAGTTCGTAAGCGAGCAGTCCGAAAAGGCTTGAAATGTTCAAAAACCTCTTTTCGGAGAGCTCTTGAAAATCCGGTTTATTTTGGAAAAATTGAATTGAAAGCGTATCGTGATGAAAAAGCCAGGCTAGTAGATGAGCAGCATGAAGCCTTGATATCCGAAAAGCTGTTCTATGATATCCAGGATGCTATTGACGGAAGACGAAAGCGACAACGCCCTAATGTGAAGGAATTATCCAATGATGCATTTGAGCTGAGGGGATTTTTAAAATGTCCCAAATGCGGAAAGATGTTAACAGCAAGTGCATCCAAGGGAAGGAATGCACGCTATTCTTATTATCACTGTCGCGCATCTTGTGGAGTACGCTATTCAGCCCCTTTAGTGAATGAAGCCTTTCTTCGTGAACTTCAAAAATTCAAACCCAGAAAAGCCACTATCTGCCTCTTCAGAGAATTGGTTATTGGAGAATTCTCCAGTCAGATAAAAAACCAACAAAATGAAAAAAAGCGAGTTTTGGACGAAATTCAAAAACAGAATAACCGATTAACAAAAGCTAGGGAACTACTTTTGTCTTCTATTTTGGATGCTAAAGATTACAAGAGCATCAGAAGTGAGGCCGAAGATCAACTGCTGAAACTGGAGGCAAGACTAATAGAGGCTACTAAACAAAATCAGAATACGCTGAATCTTGAATTCCGGGTTGAAAAAGTTATTTCAGTTCTCTCAAACTTGGGCGAAATTTATCAAAAAGCCGACATAAATAGTAAGAGGGAAATCATCGGTTCGATTTACCCTCAAAAACTTGAGTTTTCAGAAAATAATTGTCGAACCACCCAAATCAATGAAGTTGCATCACTTATCTATCACATTAACAGCACTTTAGCTCAACAAAAAACCGGAACTTCTGATGAAAAATCATCTAAGTTCCGGTTAGTACCCAGAGCCGGAGTCGAACCGGCCTGCCCTTGCAGGCATTGATGTTTGAGACCAAGGCGTCTACCGATTCTATTACATAAAAATTCAAACTACTGTAATATTTCTTTTACCAATTTACTCAATACCTCTTTCTATAACTTTTAGCAGTTCATTTTTTGTAATATTTTCCTCCTCCGACTTATCATAAATGGTAACTAAATAAACAAACTCCATATCCTGATGGCGTTCAATAAAATAGGTTATCACACGAAATCCTCCACTTTTGCCACCACCTTTGCTCTAACTACCTAACCGTATCTTAAAAAGCCCTGCTCCTAAATTAGTACCCAACTTAGGATTTTCTATTAAAGTATTGGATAATGCCCTTAGTTCATTGGGCAATGACTTATACTTCTTGGCAAGTCTTTTAAACTCTTTATCAAATTTGGCAAGGGTTTGAATTTCAATTGCCATTTTCCAGTTCTTTAAAAAGTTCTGAGATAGGACGAGCTTTTATTTTCCCTTCTCGCAGCAGTTTAACCTCTTTAAGCCCTTTTTTTAAACTTTTAATTGCAACTGAAACCGTTTCTTCACTATCAGCAATAATAAGTGCTTTTAGCTCTTTCTGTACCTTTATGGGCAGAACTTTGTATTGTTCATATAAAATCTCTGCAGTACTCATAAGTTTATTATTTAGTAAATCTTTAATGGCTACTTGTTACTCATATCACAATTTACAAAGAATACCAAACAAAAAAAAGAGGTCTAAACAATTCGTTAAAATTATCTAAACCTCTTTAAAGTACCCAGAGCCGGAGTCGAACCGGCATGCCCTTGCAGGCATTGGTGTTTGAGACCAACGCGTCTACCGATTCCGCCATCTGGGCATGTACTACGGTATTAATCGAATTGGGACTGCAAAGGTATGAGTTAACAATTACAATTCAAAACCCAAGCAGAAAAAAATTAGTGATTGAGTGAATGATTGATTTAGTGATTATTTTTATTACTAAAGCCACAATGTACACCAATGCGCTAGGTAACACGATTATTCGTCGCAGGGGCGGCCACTAATTGGCAATTTACGATTAAATTACTCATTCACTAAGTCACTCATTCACTCAATTCTTAAATCCTCACTATCTCCGCCCCTATTGCGTTCAGGCGTTTGTCTATGAACTGATACCCACGGTCTATCTGTTCTATATTATCGATGATGCTCGTTCCCTCGGCAGACATCGCTGCAATCAGTAGCGATACCCCTGCACGTATATCAGGGGAGGTCATACGGATGCCTCTGAGTTTATGCTCGCGGTTCAGACCTATTACGTTGGCACGGTGCGGGTCACAAAGGATAATCTGTGCGCCCATGTCAATCAGTTTATCAACAAAGAACAGGCGGCTCTCAAACATCTTCTGGTGTATCAGCACCGTTCCTTTGGCCTGAATGGCCGTTACCAGTACAATAGAAATCAGGTCGGGCGTGAAACCCGGCCATGGCGCATCATAAATGGTAAGAATAGAGCCATCAATCAAAGAACTTATCTCGTAATGTGTCTGTGCCGGAATATGTATATCATCTCCTCTGAACTCCATCTGTATGCCCAGTTTTCTGAACACATCCGGGATAATCCCCAGCTCAGGTATGCGGCAATTTTTAATCGTAATTTCAGATTGTGTCATGGCTGCCAGGCCAATAAAACTACCAATCTCAATCATATCCGGCAGCATGGTATGCTCACAGCCGTGCAGTTCTTTTACACCTTCAATGGTAAGCAGGTTGGATCCCACACCACTTATTTTGGCGCCCATGCTGTTCAGCATTTTGCTTAGCTGTTGCAGATAAGGCTCACATGCGGCGTTATAAATGGTGGTGGTGCCTTCGGTCATTACGGCAGCCATCAGCACATTGGCGGTTCCGGTTACCGAAATCTCGTCCATCCACACATAAGCTCCTTTCATTTTGCCACCCTCAACGGTATAGAACGCGTCGTTCGGGTCATAAATAAACTCGGCGCCCAGTTTCTGAAACCCCGTAAAGTGGGTATCCAGCGGCCGGCGGCCTATTTTATCACCACCCGGGCGTGGTGCCTTTCCTTTGCCAAAACGAGCCAGCATAGGCCCCAGAAGCATGATAGACCCACGCAAGGCAGAGGCCTTCTCCTTATATTCAGGGGTCTCGAAATAATCAAAGTTCACGTTATCAGCCTGAAAACGATACGAGCCCTCGCCTACTTTTTCGCGGCGCACGCCCATGTCTTCCAGTAACTCCATGAGTTTGTTTACATCTCTGATAGCCGGAATATTATGGATGGTCACAGGTTCTTTGGTCATCAACACAGCACATACAATCTGCAATGCCTCGTTTTTTGCCCCCTGCGGTATAATTTCTCCTTGTAGTTTTTTACCTCCTGTAATCTTGAAAGATGCCATATAGTAGAAATATCTTGCGTTCCGAAAGGTCTCCCCTTCTTCTATCTTCTTCGTTTGTTGTTATTGCTATTGTTGTTGTTATTGTTTTTATAGCCTCCGCCATTATTGAAATTCTTGTTGCGGTTATTGCGGTCGCCACGGTCGCGGTTATCGCGTGAGTGCCCCTGGGCCTGTTGGGGTTGTGGTATACGCTGGCGGCTACCGTTACCATCTTTAGGCGACGACTCCATGAGCCCGTCACGCCGTAATTCATCAATTTCTCGCTGGAATCTGAAGCCAGACAACTCCAGAATCTGTTGCAGGCAATCTTCGGCTTCAATGCTGTCTTTGTTCCAGGTCTGGTAAAAACCTTTCATCAGACGCACCATGTATGAAATAAAGGCCTTGCGGTCTTCAAAGTCTTCGGTTATCATGGCTTTCAGCACCAGTAGCTCCAGGTTGCGGCCATAAAAACGGTGTTTCAAAGGATGCTGGTTGTAAGGCACTGTCATGGGCCTTTTACCTAGTATCTCCTTCGGAGGGGGTGGAAACGGACTGTCAACATCAAGGTCAAAATTGGCTATGACGTAGAGGTCATCCCACAGTTTTTTAGAATAGTCGATGCCTTCACGCATGTTAGGGTGAATCTGGCGCATCAATTCTATCAATATATGGGCATATTTAGTACGCTGGTCTTTGTCTGGCAGACTGACAATGTACTCGGTTAATTTCTGAATGTTACTTCCGTATTCTTTCACAATAATTAATGTAAATTGAGTGATACAAATCCCAGCAAAAGAGATTTCATAAAAAAGCAGATAATATTAAGGCTTTTCTACCATTAATAATGCTAATAGTCTAACATTATTGCAAAACATAGCAAAAGTAACAAAAATTAGCCGTTGGGTTAAATTTTTATCTATTTTTGAATAAAATTTCAATATCCGCTTTTGATGATTCTGAAAAAAATTGCCTGCTTCCTGGTTATCTATGCTTTCCTGAGCGGTTGCAGTACCAAAATCACCCAGCAATATATTTCAAGGTCTCCGGGGCCTAAGCGCGAATTCCGGGCGGTATGGGTGGCCACCATCGATAACATCGACTGGCCTTCTCGCAAAGGATTACCAACAAATGCACAGCAACAGGAGTTCAGAACCATGCTCGATAAACAGCAAAGCTACGGAATGAATGCCGTGCTGGTGCAGGTAAGAGCAGCCTCAGACGCGTTCTATGCCCAAAGTAAAGAGCCGTGGTCTGAATGGCTCACAGGCACACAAGGTAAAGCTCCGGCTCCGTTTTACGACCCAATGGTCTTTATGATTGACGAAGCGCACCAGCGCAACATGGAGTTTCATGCCTGGCTGAATATGAACAGAGGCACCCACAAGGCATCTAAAAGCATAACTAAAGACCATATTACTATTACAAAGCCGGAGTGGTTTCTGACTTATGACAAGCAGAAACTATTTAATTTGGGCATACCCGAAGTGAGGGCTTATATTACAAATGTGGTGCTGGATATTTTGCGGAATTATGAAGTAGACGGTATTCATTTCGATGATTATTTTTATCCGTACCCGGCGGCAAATGAAAAACTGAAAGACGAAGCCACTTTTAAAAAGTACAAGGGGAGTTTTAAAAATATTGAAGACTGGCGACGCAACAACGTTGATTTAACCGTTAAGTCTATCAGTGAAGGTATAAGGGCAATTAAGCCCAAAGTAAAGTTTGGTATAAGTCCGTTTGGAGTATGGAGAAACGTATCTGCCGACGCCAGTGGTTCTGCAACTGCCGGAGGGCTGTCTTCTTATGACAATCTGTATGCCGATACTAAAAAGTGGATACAAAACGGGTGGATTGATTACATAGCCCCACAGGTATATTTTAGTTTTGAGTTTGGTAAGGTGCCCTACCAAAACCTGACAGACTGGTGGACCAAAAATGCGTTTGGAAGACATTTGTATATTGGCCATGCGGTTTATCGTGTAAAAGCTGGCAGCAATGAACCAGGCTGGGAGAAAGCCGACCAGATTGCAAGGCAAATAAGGTATAACCGGGCAAAACCGCAGATTTCCGGCAGTATTTATTTCAGTGCAAAACCTTTGAGCAAGAACGAATTATCGGTAGCCGATTCAGTCAGAAATCTTTATGCTTATCCGGCTCTACCCCCGGCTATGCCCTGGAAAGACAACATACCACCCAACGCCCCTGAAAAACTGAAAGCCCTGAAAGCCAGCGACCTTGGCGTATCTATAACCTGGGAATTACCTTCGGCAAAAGCAAAAGACGGCGACGAAATAAAGGCATTTGTTGTATATAGATTCGACAAAAATGAAAAAATGAATCTGGATAACCCGGCGAAAATTCTGGCAATTGTAAGAAACGAAGGCAAACCGGGCTATATTGACCAAAATTATGAGTCGCGGAAATCATACGTATATGTAGTTACTGCACTTGATAGACTCAATAATGAGAGTGCCATCAGTAATGTTATAAGTGTTAAATAAATATTTATGAATGTCATAAAAAAACAGGCCTTTATCAGCACCATCTTCTCTTATGCAGGGGTATTGGTTGGCTTTATTTCCTGGTTTTTTGTTTTTCCTAATTTCTTTAAAAAAGAAGAAATAGGCTTGCTACAGGTATTACTTTCTTACATGTATGTAATGGTTCAGCTTTCGTCCTTGGGCTTTAATGCCGCGGGGAGCCGGTTTTTTGTTCGTTTCAGAGATGCCAAAAAAGGGCATAACGGTTTTTTGTTTCTGGGGCTTGCTGTTGGCATTACAGGTTTTCTTTTTTGCAGCATAGGCGTATATTTTCTAAAAGACTGGATGATTGCCCGTAAAGGTGAAAACAATCTTTTGGCCGACAATTTCTATTTTCTGTTACCCATTACATTTGCCACGCTGCTATTCAACTTGTTTGATAATTATGCCAAAAACCTGTATGAAACCGTAACTGGCACTTTCCTGTCGCAGTTTTTACAACGCTTCCTGCTGCTGGCTTCATCGTTTCTGGTGGTTTTCCATGTGCTCGATTTCGCACAATATATCTGGGTATGGGTACTGGCCTTTTCTTTTTATGTTATACCCATGATATGGAAGGCATCAAAACTGGATGGGTTTTCATTAAAACCGGATTTTTCGTTGCTGACACCCCAGTTTATCAAACAGTTTGCCACCTACAGCATACTTACAATTCTGACGGGTTTTTCGTCGATGATTATCCTTTACATCGACAAAATTATGCTGGCAGAGATTTCAACCTTAGAGGAAACCGGTATTTACAGTACAGCCGCCTTCTTTGGTAGCGTAATGGGCATGTCTCTACTGGCGCTCAATAAGGCCTCAGCACCTATTATTGTAGACTCTTTTGCAGCCAATGACCTGAAAAACATTGACACCATTTACCGCAAAAGCTGTACTACTTCGCTGATTGTCGGTTGCTGGATTTTTCTGGGTATTTACCTAAATATTGACAATTTGTTTGCGTTTTTGCCAGCAGGTTATGAAGAAGGAAAGTGGGTAATAATTATATTGAGTTTAGGTAAATTATTTGACCTGGCTACGGGATTAAACGGCACCATACTGACGCTTTCGCCTTACTATAAGTATGACACCTACATTATGATTAGCCTGATAGGGCTGACGGTATTTCTGAACTGGTTGCTGATTCCGATGTATGGCATTAACGGTGCTGCTTTTGCGCTGGCGTTATCTACTATTTATTATAACGCTGTACGTTATGCATTTGTATGGTGGAAACTGGGTATGCAGCCTTTCACGATTGACATACCCAAAGTTCTGCTTATAATGATTGTAGCTGGTTTTGTTATAAGCCTGTTGCCAACTTTGGGAGGAAATAAATTCAGAACAGTGATAGATATAGTGTATCGTTCGGCAGGTGTTACTTTACTTTATGGTGTAATTATTTATTGGAGCAAGGTTTCACCAGAATTGAACGGAGCCATGACGAATCTGTGGAAAGCTATAGTGAAATTAGGAAAAAAATAAACCTCAGCTAGCTCTCTCTAAAATTGAAAGAGCTAATTGAGGTTATTACTTGTTCTATTTCTTCTGCAAGGTATATATTTTGCCCGCGCTATAATCGAGTATATAAAGCTCTTTGGCGGCGTCTTCACCAAAGGCAGAAACTTTACTTACGTTACTGAATTTGTCGCCACTATCGGTTGCTTTTGAGCCGTCGTATTTCAGAGACCATATTTTACCGCTCACATAATCGCCGAATACATACTTACCTGCCAGGTCTGGCAGTTTGGTGCCTCTGTAAACCACACCACCTGTTACCGACCGGCCGTCAGTACCCTGATTATACGCCCAGACAGGGGCTATCAGGTTAGCCTGATTACAATTGGCGTTGGCATCAAAGCAACGGTTGCCTTCTTTTATTTTCCAGCCATAATTACCTCCTTTGGTTACAATATCTATTTCTTCTACCTCATTCTGGCCTACATCTGCTACCCAAAGGTTATTATTGGTATAGTCAAAACTAAAGCGCCAAGGATTCCGCAAGCCATAAGCATAAATCTCTTCTCTGAAACCTTCACTATTACCTGCATAAGGATTATCCGCCGGAATTGTATACGTTCCGCTTTCGGAGGCAATTACATTAATACGCAGAATTTTACCTAGCAGATTCTTGCGGTTTTGTGCGTTGTTTTGCGGGTCTCCTCCACTACCGCCATCGCCCGTGGCTATATACAAATAACCATCAGCGCCAAAGGCCAGCTTGCCTCCGTTATGGTTGGTATAGGGTTGGTCGAAAGTAAGTAATATTTTCTCACTTCCGGCATCTGCCGTCTGAGCACCCGAATTAACCTTAAAGCGGGCAATAACCGTTTGCCGAGTGGGGGTATTACGCGTATAATTGACATAAAAATAGCCATTATTCTTAAAATCAGGATGGAAAGCCAGGCCAAGTAAGCCCATTTCTCCTCCTGCATCTACCTTACTATCAATATCCAAAAATACACTAGCCTGTGCGGTTGATGTGGCATTATCAAATACCCTTATAACTCCCCGTTGCTCTGCTACATACAATTTACTGGTACCGTCTGAGGCGTGGGTAAGCTCAACAGGGTCGTCGAAAGTCAAATTCGGGAATGCAACCACAGCCTGGTATTCTCCGGCTGTGGGGTTGGGAGCAGAATCATCGGGTTTATTAATTGAATCAGAGGCTGACTCACAACTAAAACCCCAAAAGGCGATTATGGCCGTATAGAAGATGAACGTGCTTATTTTTTTCATATAAGTTCTGGATTTTTATGAATAAACGCATCAGCCGCCCGAAATGATTTAAAAATTTGCAGAAACCACTAAAAAAATGGAACCAGCTATCAATTTAATTGCTCAAGCTCGGCAGAAAGGGCCTCCAATTCTTGCAAATCTTCTTTAAAACCAGCACTTTTAGGATTCTTGAATGCCCCCAGTTTAAAAGCCAAAAAATAAATCAGCAAGCAGATACCTATCGGGATGGCCGTATCTATCAGTGCAGCCTGTAAACTCATTTTCTC
The DNA here is from genome assembly GCF_024138715.1 of Emticicia sp. 21SJ11W-3. Taxonomy (GTDB): domain Bacteria; phylum Bacteroidota; class Bacteroidia; order Cytophagales; family Spirosomataceae; genus Emticicia; species Emticicia fluvialis. Next base: position 1,000,819 of record NZ_CP092074.1, on the reverse strand, counting down.
TAGTTTTTTAGGCAGGAACGACAGCACTGTAAAACAACCGGAAACCAACATGATTATACCAAACCAGCTTTCAAACTTTTTGTTCTTTTCATATTCCCTGATGACTTTTTTCAGAAAAGCGCCCAGGGTGGTGCTGTTCATGTCTGTTTCCAGAATCATCTGGCTCTTGAAGACAGTCCACAATGCCATCAGAATGCCAATTGCCAGAAAAGCGAACGGAGCAAACTGCATTGTATAAGTGAAATCGAAGGGGTTGCCTGTAAAAACAGCGCCGAGTATCACAAGTTCAAATACCAGCAGAACAAAGAAAAACCTGTTTTCTCTTCTTATTTGTGCTACTCTTGACCTGGACCGCTCACGAATTATACCTACCACCAGTTTTTCGGTAAGTAACTGAGAGGTTTGTAATTTAAGGTCATACGCCTGCCAGGCCGATTTTAATTCTTCCAGATTCATGTTCTTTTCGTTTGAATGATTTTTTCTAATTTAACTTTAATACGGTTCAGCCTTACCCCTACGTTTGAGTTCGTTATACCAATAATTTCGGCAATTTCATCGTAGCTTTTATCATCCAGATATAACATAATCAACGCCTTTTCGATTTCAGACAAGTGCTCAATGGCCTGCCTCAATACCCCGGCGTTATCATAATCTTCAATTGCCATGTCGGGTATCTGAAATTCTTTGTCTGACAGCGCCTTGCGCTCAGGCTTTCTGGTTTCTTTTCTGAAGTTTGAAATAGCCGTATTCAGCGCCACTCTGTACAGCCAGGTAGTGTGTCTCGATTCATTTCTGAAACCGGGGTAAGATGTCCATAACTGCAAAACAATTTCCTGAAAAAGGTCTTTTTTGTCGTCATCGTCATGGCAATACAAATTACATACTTTGTATATGAGGCCTCTGTTTGTATTAATCAAGCCGATAAATTCTTTTTCCATTGTCAGTTACATTGTTTAAACAATTAGTCGCGGGGCGGGTAAAAAACTTACATTAAAGCCGATATTTTTTCTACACAAAGGTTCTTTTGTTAAAGATATGGCAAAAAATCGCGTAATTCGCATCTGTTAATGACACATTTGCCCGAATAATACTTGAAAATTCTTTTAATAAATACCGACGACAGCATGGGCGGTGCCGCCATAGCCTGCCTGCGCTTACTCAGCCTTCTGAAAGAAGAAAAAGATATAAAAGCCGACCTGCTGGTGCAGCAAAAAAAAGGCAAAAGAGAAGACGTAACTGCTGTTGTAAATACCTGGCTTGCGCACAAAATGGCGTTTGCCCGTTTTGCGGTGGAGCGGCTTTACTTCAGACTACTCGAAAAAAACAAAGAAGTACGCTTTGCCTTCTCGCCTGCCAATGCAGGAATTGACATCTCACAACACCCGCTGGTGCAAGAGGCAGACATCATACACCTACACTGGATTAATTTCGGATTTCTGTCTACACAATCGCTTCAAAAACTCTTTGCACTTGGCAAGCCCATTGTCTGGACACTCCACGATATGTGGGCTTTTACAGGAGGCTGCCACCATAGCGGCAATTGTGAGAACTTTCAGCAGCACTGTGGCAATTGCCTGCCTTATTTGAAGAATCCAGCCGATGACGATTTATCTGCCAGGGTTTGGGAAAATAAACGTCGAATTTTTATAGACACTATATTACCGTCGGTTCAGATTGTAGCATGTAGCCAATGGCTGGCCGCCAGGGCACGTAAAAGCAGTTTGTTTAAAAAGCTCCCTGTTACCTCTATTCCCAATCCTTTAGATACGGCAGTTTTTTATCCAATCAATAAAGCAGAAGCACGACATAAGCTGGGATTACCCATTGATAAAAAACTGATTCTGTTTGCAGCGGCAAAAGTTACTGTCATCTGGAAAGGCTTCAGTTATTTTCAGGCAGCACTGGCATTGTTAAAAGAATCGGTTAGCCAGCCAGAAGCAATTGAGTTAGTGATTCTGGGCGAGAGTGATGAGGAATTAAACAAAAGCCTGCCTTTTAAAACACATGCACTGGGCAGAATAACCGACGCTCAGAAAATAGCCTTGGTTTACTCTGCTGCTGATGTTTTCAGTATTCCTTCAATACAAGAGAACCTGCCCAATACCATTATGGAATCATTGGCCTGTGGCACGCCTGCGGTTGGCTTTGAGGTGGGAGGCATACCTGAAATGATAGAACATAAACAGACGGGGTTTCTGGCTACATATAAATCGGCAGAGAGCCTGGCAGAGGGCATTAACTGGGTGTTATTTGAAGCCGATACGCAAACCCTTGCCACTAACGCAAGAGAAAAAGTACTGGCAAATTACTCTCAGGAGGTAGTAAAGGAGCAATACCTAAAGGTTTATAAAAGTCTTGTTAATCAATAGCAGAAACACAACCCAGACGCTTCACTTCATCATAAGCATCAACTACCATTGTTTGTAGTTTGCTGAATAAAGCTTGTGCGTTGTTTCTTTTCAGTTGCACTTCATCTATGGTTAATAAAGCTAGGAAACTTTTTATCTGTGCATTTATCTCATTATTTTCTTCAATCAGCCAGCTTGCATTGTTTAATAGTGCCCAGGTATCGGCATCTTTACTACCACAAAACAACATACCAGCCCCGGCGCAGATAGAACTAACCGCTTTTGACGGAACGGCAATATGTGTCCATTGCGGTAATAAACTAACCAGATGCACATCTATAAAATGTAACTGACTACGCGGCACACTTTTCAGGATGGTGATGCCCGCTCTGCCTTGGGCATAGGTCAATACCTTATCTGCTTTCTCGCCATAAACTGCCAGTATCAGCTGGTGCTTTTGGCTATCAAGATTGTCGATAAATTTCAATAAAAACTCGTCCGAATGCGCTTGCCCCAGGTTTCCACAATAACCGAAATATATCTTGCTGTCATCCTTTTTCCAATCTGGTATGGCGGGGTCATTTTGCTGATGAACCAGAACACCACAAGGCAGAATAGTGGTAGGAATAGCCTGCTTGTAGCTGTCTCTTACAAAAGCGGCTTGGTTAGGCCCAAGCGCAATCAAATGCTGCGGAGCGACTTGATATGTTTTTTTGAGAATAAAGCGATATAAAAAATTAGAAGGGCTGACCGTACCCGCTGCGGCAAAACCTTCAGGGAACAAATCCATCGACCATAAAACCCAGTTTTTCAAAAACAACGAGGCCCAGAAAGGCAATAAGGGCGGGCTGGTCATAACAACAATGCGGCCTCGTTTCATTTTACGGGCTTTCAGTACCAGAAAAAGGCCATCCAATGTACCTGAAATCAGTTTCAGTAAACCATTTTTACCTTCATAGATTGTTTTAACCGGATGCAGTATGCCTATCGGCTGGCGAACCTGTCCGCCACCATCGTAGGTGCGGTCAATATACACTATGTGTATTTCGGCCTCATACTTTTCAATCAGATATTTGGCCATATCCCAGGCAGACTCACCGGTTATGCCGGGATTAGGCGGATAATGACGATTGATGATGGTAATAACAGGAGATTCGATATCTGGCATTGCTGAAAGGCAGTAGCTTAAACGCCTGCAAAGGTAGGCCAATAAACCAAAAAAAGAAACATTTACAGCCGCTACTCGTCATCATTCTTATCAATGTACTTGTAGCCTCGCAGAATGTTGTAACGCAGCACTAAGCCAAAATTAAAACTGATGCCATTGGTGAGTTGTTGAGCTGTATCAATGGTTTGTTTGTTTATAGAGTAGTTAATCTCAGAACGAACCATGCCCTTGGCGCCTATATTGCCCCTGGCAAAAACAACAATAGATAAAGTCTCTGAAACTCTGCCATGTAATTCAAGAAGAAGCTCTGCTTGTGCAACGGCTTTTTTACTTAAGAAGGCATCGCTCTTAAGCCTGAGTGTATCTGGTTTCTGACCTGGGGCATTATTAGAAAGGCCCGCAAAGCCCCGGTTATCTATCGGCTTATTTTGTGCATCGGGCGAAAGCAAAACGCCTGCGCCTACATGAATAGTTGCATTTTTGGTAATAGGATCAATTGTAAAAACCCTTCTTTTAAATCGTATGGGAATCGTATTTAAACCTGAACCCATTTTATAAATATAAGGAATGGAGCGCCCTGACCTTACAGATTGAATCAGATGAGTAGGGTTTTTGTAATAACCGGTTTCAATAGACCAGACGTGGTTCATGTTATAACCCAATACAACACCCCAATACAAATCATTTCCCTTTTCTTTCCCTATCAGGCCATCCATGTTATTACTTAGGGTCGACCGATTGAGTTCCAGCCCGCCTTCAACACCCAAATACAAATTGACTGATTTTCTTTCAAGGTTAGGGTACACATTGTTTTTTATGTCTTGTCGCTGGCTAGGTGCCCTGTAATAACCATCTTCTTCCTGGCAAAACGCCGGAAACGTAACAATCAGGCAAATGAATACAAGTATAACTGATTTCATAATGAGTGGGAATGAGTTCAAATTTACAAAAAAACTAAGGTTTCAAAATCCTATTTTCAGGCAAATCATATTAATGAAGTTTCGGGTTTCCGAACTCAAAGACGCGAAAAGCTGCCAATTAGTTGTTAGGCCAAATAATATTTTTCATAACCGAAGAAAAAGTATAGTTATTTCAAGAAACTTTAGTATTCAGCAAAAGAATCGTGACAAAACCGCATGATGTTAGCGAAAAGAAAATCTATATTTGTCTTAATAAACTCGTCTGACCACAAAATTCTCCAAGCGAAAAAATAATGAGTAATTTTACTCATTTGGCAGGCTTAATTCTCATTCACTAATATCAATGATGAAAACATTAGATACTTATGACTTCTCGGGCAAAAAAGCCCTCATTAGAGTTGACTTCAATGTTCCTCTGAACGAAAAATATGAAATCACAGACGACACCCGCATTACTGCAACCATACCCACTATCAAGAAGATTCTGAAAGATGGCGGTTCATGTATTCTGATGTCTCACCTGGGTCGCCCGAAAGACGGCCCAACTGAAAAGTATTCATTAAAGCACCTGGTGAATCCGCTTTCGCTGATTCTGGGTCAGCAGGTAAAATTTGCCGACGACTGTATCGGAGAATCGGCGGTTGAGCTGGCCGCCAGTCTGCAACCGGGAGAAGTACTATTGCTTGAAAACCTGCGCTTCTATAAAGAAGAAGAAAAAGGTGATTTAGCTTTTGCAGAAAAACTTTCAAAATTGGGCAATGTATGGGTGAATGACGCCTTCGGTACTGCTCACCGTGCACATGCTTCTACGGCAGTTATTGGGCAGTTCTTTGCTGACCGTGTATGCGGTTATGTGATGCAGGCCGAAATTGACAATGCTCAGAAAATACTGGAACACGCCGAACGCCCCTTTACTGCCATTATGGGAGGTGCCAAAATCTCTGACAAAATTCTGATTATTGAGCGCCTGCTTGATAAAGTAGATAACCTGATTATTGGTGGAGGTATGACCTATACATTTACTAAAGCTCAGGGGGGCGAAATCGGGAAATCGTTGCTGGAAGCAGACAAACAACCGCTGGCGCTTGAACTGATTGAAAAAGCCAAAGCCAAAGGTGTAAAACTGATTTTGCCTTTAGACAACCTCTGTGCAGATGGTTTCTCGAACGATGCCAACAAACAAGTAGTAAAAACGGGTGCGATTCCTGCTGACTGGCAGGGTCTGGATATAGGCCCTGAAACCATAGATTTGTTTTGCAGTATACTTGAGAAATCGAAAACCATTCTTTGGAACGGCCCGATGGGAGTTTTTGAGTTCCCTAACTTTGCCAAAGGTACTAATTCTATTGCTGAGGCCGTAGTTAAAGCTACTGAAGAAAACGGAGCTTTCTCATTAATAGGTGGTGGAGATTCGGCATCGGCCGTAAACAACGCCGGTTACGGAGACCGCGTATCTTACGTATCTACAGGGGGTGGCGCACTACTTGAATACATGGAAGGCAAGACGCTTCCGGGTGTTGCGGCACTTGAACAATAAATAATACAAAGCCCCTGCCGGATGGTCAGGGGCTTATTTTTAGCATTCTTTTCTGAATAACCCTATTTTACCAAAGTTTAATATTTGTAAAATAGATACCGGCGGCAACAATTAGCGTGAGAATAACAGCGAGAAATACCTCGGCGTATTTCACAGAAGATTCAGTTTTTGTAGTCTTTTGCATGACACTCTGGAGTTTCCGGGATTTATTAATACTAATATAACGCAATTTAATTAGCAAAAAAATACAACTATATACTTTTTTTATCCAACGGTTGAGTTTTTTTCAAAAACAACACATTCTTAATTATTCTTTTTTCTTAAAGCATTATCTTTGCGGCTTGTTTAAACATTAGCATAAGCCAATGCTATGTTAATGTAACAGTTCACTCATCCTTCATTCACAAAGATGTCAAAAGTAATTATTATTGGTGCCGGTGGAGTCGGCAGTGTAGTTGCGCACAAATGTGCAATGAACTCCCACGTTTTTACGGAAATTCTATTGGCAAGCAGAACCAAATCAAAATGTGATAAAATAGCTGCCGATATTGAAAAAATGCACGGCGTAAAAATACAAACCGCTCAGGTAGATGCAGACAACGTACCAGAACTGGTAGCGTTAATTAAGAGTTTTGAGCCCAAAATGGTTATCAACGTGGCGCTGCCGTATCAGGACCTTACCATTATGGATGCCTGCCTTGAAACTGGCGTTCATTACCTTGATACCGCCAACTACGAACCCAAAGACGTTGCGAAGTTTGAATACAGCTGGCAATGGGCATACCAGGACCGCTTCAAAGAAGCCGGCCTCATGGCTTTATTGGGTTGTGGCTTTGACCCTGGCGTAACGCAGGTCTATACTGCCTATGCCAACAAGCACCATTTTGATGAAATGCATTACCTCGACATCATTGATTGTAATGCCGGCAACCACGGTAAAGCCTTTGCCACCAATTTTAACCCTGAAATCAACATTCGCGAAATTACGCAGAACGGACGTTACTGGGAGAATGGCGAATGGGTGGAAATTCCGCCCATGTCAATCCATAAACCTATTGACTATCCTGAAATAGGGCCGAAAGAATCTTATGTTTTGTATCATGAAGAGCTTGAATCGTTGGTTAAGAATTTCCCGACATTGAAGCGCGCCAGATTCTGGATGACCTTCGGACAAGCCTACCTTACCCACCTTGAAGTGCTGCAAAACGTAGGTATGACCCGTATTGACCCCGTGAAGTTTAATGGTATTGATATTGTTCCGCTAGAGTTTCTGAAAGCCGTATTACCAGCGCCTGATACTTTAGGAGAAAATTATACCGGACAAACCTCAATCGGTTGCCAGATTAAAGGTATAAAAGACGGCGAAGACAAAACCTACTACGTTTGGAATAACTGCGACCACGCCGAATGCTACAAAGAAGTGAAAGCACAGGCGGTTTCGTACACAACAGGTGTGCCTGCTATGATAGGCGCCATGTTAATGCTAACCAACCCTGAATGGCAAAAACCAGGTGTTTGGAACTGTGAAGAATTGAATCCGGACCCTTTCATGGATCTGCTTAATACCCAGGGCTTACCCTGGCACGAAAGAATCAACATTGAATTGCCACATGAATATTAATAAAACGGGCAAATAATATTAAAATCCGCTAAGCAGTTAGCGGATTTTTTTCGTTTTAATAGTAAATTGCATTAAACAAACCCCGCTAACATGAAATTTGCTGCTTTTGTATTGGTCTTTTTTTTCAGCATTACATTGGCTTCTGCTCAGGAGGCTAATGTTCAAGAGGCTATGGTCTATAACGCATTGCCCGGTGTTGATGGCACCCCTGGTAAAAACAGAATAGCCATGGGTACTTATGATTTAAGGTATGAAGGCGTTAAAGGGTCGAGGTATTTTCTGGAAGAATGGCTCAACGGACAGCTGGTTTTTGTAAAAGAGAATACGAAGGCGCCCAAAATGGTACCCCTAAAATATGACACCCATAGGAAGGAACTATTGTTTAAGCGCACCGTAGGCGATTCTATAGTGGTTAATCCTGACCAGATTACTGGTTTTGTAATTAATGACACAAAAAACAGTATCAGCTACCCGTTTATAAAAGTTGATGGCCTGAGAACCGAAGGCGGTGTTGTACCAGTAACCTACCTGCTGGTTTTATATAAAAGCAAAACGTCGTTATTGAAGCACGTAAGCAAAATGATGCAGAAAGCCAATTATCAGGGAGCCTATAGTGTAGACAGGCGTTATGATTCATATCTGGATAACTCTGAATATTATCTGAAAAAACCAGATGGCAGCCTTAACCGCGTTAAACTTAAGAAAAACTCGGTTCTTAATGCACTTGAAGATAAAAAAGATGCCATTGAGGCATTTATAAAAAAGGAAGAGCTGGCACTGAAATCTGAATACGAATTGGTAAGAATTGTTGATTATTACAACAGTCTGTAACACCGGAAACCCCTATTTGATATATCCTTTTCCCGTATCTGACTCAGCCGGGAAAAGGATTTTTTGTTTTTTGCTAAAGCATCGCTCCTTATTGATTACTTCCTTTCGGCAGTAGAAAACTTTTTAAAATAAATATTTAGATAATTATCTAAATATTTATTCGTTTTTACTTGCAAGAAACTATTTTGTTTTTTAATGTTGCATTGCAGTTTTATCGACTGCAAAATGTTCAACTTAAACTTTACAAAAATGGTAACACTTGCAAGCCCTGCGACGCTCGACGAGATTGTGTTTGAGCATCGCAACAAAGATTACGGCGCATACGAGCTGCGCAAAACCTACACTTTAACTGTAAACCGTGCCATGTGGATTGGCATCACGCTTTTCAGCGGCCTATTTGTTACTTCTTACATCTTTGCACGACAAAAAGACAAAGTAAAAGACCAGAAAGAAGTAATAATTAACCTTCAGGATTTAAAAGAGCAGGAACAACCGCCGGTTGAACAGATACCTGAGCCTGAACCTCCGAAACCCATTGAACAGGTGCAGACAATCAAGTATCTGGTGCCGGAAGTGGTAGAAAACCCCGTTGTAGAAGAGGCGCCTCCTACGCAGGATGAGATGGAAAAAGCAGTAATCAGTAATGTAACTACCCCTGGCGAAGAAACTGAAAACATTGCAGAAACTCCACCGGCAGTGGCTCCGCCGGCTGAAACAAAAATTGCTGAAATTGTAGAAGATAACACCCCTTTTCTGCATGTTGAGGTACAGCCCTCATTTGTGGGCGGCAGTGGCGAAATGTATAAATTTTTAGGTAAAACCCTGAAGTATCCTTCTGCCGCGCAGCGTTCAGGCGTAGAAGGTAAGGTTTTTCTGAGTTTTATTGTAGAGCGTGATGGAAGCATTACAGATGTAAAAGTAGCCAAAAGCGTAGGTTTTGGCTGTGATGAAGAAGCAATAAGAGCAGTAAAGCTGATGCCGAAGTGGATTCCGGGAAAACAAAATGGCAGAACCGTGCGAGTGAACTATACCATACCTGTTATATTTAAACTTGAATAATACAATGAAAGAAAAACAAAAATCTCGCAGCCCACCCTGAATGGGTTCATTCCGATTTTGTCAAAAAAAAACTATTTGAGGTAATACAGGCCAGTCCGGGTGATTTTCATCCGGACTGCTTTTTTTCAAAGCTGTTAATTTTCTGTCAATACTGAAGGTAAGTGGCTGAATAGATAGGGTATTTCTGTAAGAAAATAAGTAATTTTGCATATCCGTTTGTTATCAGTAAGCGTTGATAACATCCCCAACAGAAAAATAAAAAATGGCTATAGATATCGCTAAAATTCCGTCGCCGAGTTATGTTTTAGAAGAAAAACTATTACGACGAAACCTTGAATTGTTAAATAAAGTACAAACAGAATCTGGCGCACAGATAATACTGGCACTGAAGGGCTTCTCAATGTATGCTACGTTTCCGATGGTAGCTCAATACCTTTCAGGTGCCACGGCCAGCTCACTGAACGAGGCTCGCCTGATAGTTGAAGAAATGGGTTGCCTGTCGCATACCTATGCCCCGGCCTATAAGCCAGACGAGTTTGCAGAAATGATGCGTTACAGCAGCCATATCACTTTCAACTCACTGAACCAGTGGCAGCAATTTAAACCACAGATTCAGCAATCACGCAGAAAAATATCATGTGGCCTGAGAATCAACCCTCAGTATGCCGAAGTATCGACAGAAATGTATAACCCGTGCATACCCGGTTCGCGGTTGGGTATCACGAGAGAACAATTAGGAGAAAAATTGCCCGACGGCATAGAAGGTCTGCACTCGCACACGCTCTGTGAAAACGATTCTTATACCCTTGAGCGCACGCTGGTACATATAGAAGAGAAGTTTGGTGATTTGTTGCACCAGATTAAATGGTTAAACTTAGGCGGCGGCCACCTGATGACACGTGAGGGCTATGACCATGCCCACCTGATTAAGCAAATTAAACGCCTGAGAGAAACCTATAATATTGAAGTAATCCTGGAGCCGGGCTCGGCTATCGGCTGGCAGACAGGTTATCTGGTATCAACTGTGCTGGATATCGTAGATGCCCAGGGCATTGATGTGGCCATATTGGATGTATCTTTTGCTGCCCACATGCCCGATACATTGGAGATGCCTTATAAACCACGTATTTGGGGTGCAACAGATGCTGTAGCAGGCAAGCCCACTTACCGCATGGGTGGCATGACTTGCCTAGCCGGTGACTTTATGGGAGATTATTCTTTTGACGAACCGCTGAAAATAGGTGACCGGGTAGTGTTTGATGATATGATACATTACACCATGGTAAAAACCACTACCTTCAATGGTGTTGGTCTACCCTCAATAGGTATCTGGAAAGAAAACGATGAGTTTCAGTTATTAAAGAAATTCGGCTTCAGGACTTATAAGGATAGGATATAAAAAGTAAGAGGCTCCCTTTTCAGAGAGCCTCTTGAATACTATTTATGTTATCCACAGATTTTATCTGTGGCATAGAAACTGTCTTATGCTTCAGCAACTACCTGAACAGCCACTTTGTGTTTCACTTCTTTATGAAGGTCAACCAGGGCGGTGTAGTCACCAACGTTTTTGATGTCTTCCAAAGAAATTTTCTTACGGTCGATATCAAAACCTTTTTCTTTCAATGCATCTGCTACCTGCGTGTTAGTAACACGGCCAAAGATACGGCCACTTTCACCAACTTTCATCGGGATGGTAATTACCATATCACCGATAGCCTCAGCAATACCTAAAGCTTCAGTTTTAATTTTCTCAGCTTTATGAGCAACTTGTTTTAGATTTTCGGCTAAAACCTTGCGATTCGACGCAGTAGCCAATTGGGCAAAACCCTGCGGAATAAGATAGTTACGTGCATAACCTGGTTTTACAACAACCACGTCGTTTTTGTAACCAAGCCCTACTATATCTGTTTTTAATATTATTTCCATCTTTCTAAATTGTGAATGAGGTTTTTTAATTGAGTGATATTACGATTGAGTGATTGAGTGATTGAGTAGTTTAAAAGTTTATTAACTAACTGATACTCAAAAAATATAATCACTAATTCTCTAAATCACTAATCACTAATTACTTCAATCCGTCTGCTACGAATGGTAATAGGGCCAGGTGTCTGGCACGTTTAATAGCTACCGAAACTTTGCGTTGGAATTTAAGGCTGTTGCCCGTCAGACGGCGAGGAAGGATTTTACCTTGCTCATTCACAAATTTCAACAAGAAATTCGGGTCTTTATAATCTACATATTTAATACCGGCTTTTTTGAAGCGGCAATATTTTTTACGAGCCGTATCTTTTCTGTCTACAGGATCGTTTACAAGTGACATGGTGTTATTTTTCATTATTCTGCTGCGGTTGTTGCTTCTGCATTTTCTTCTTTAGCAGGAGCAGATTCTACATTTTTCTTTCCAATTAGGCCTTTGCTACGGCGTTCGCTGTAGTCAACTGCATATTTGTCTAATTTCGTAGTCAAATAACGCATCACACGCTCGTCACGTTTGTATTCGGTTTCCAGAGTTGCTACAATTTTTGCAGTAGCTTTAAATTGAACTAGCTGATAAAAGCCCGTGTTTTTGTGCTGAATGGTATAGGCCAGTTTACGAAGACCCCAATGCTCTTCATGAACTAACTCAGCACCGTTATCAGTCAATGTTTTTTTGAATTTTTCGACAGCTTCCTTTACCTGGGCTTCAGATAAAACGGGAGTTAAGATGAAAACTGTCTCATACTGATTTTGAAACATACTAAAACAGTGTTTAAATAATTATTAGTTTAATCCTCAAAAATGAGGGTGCAAAGGTAATAATATTTATAGATAATGAAAAGCCTCAGAAGAATATTTTTAAAATAAAAGCCTAAATACTAAGTAGATAGCAGGTTTATGCCTTAAAAATTAAGCAATTACCCGCCGGGGTAAATCCTGCAGTTGCCTGAAACTACCTGTATGGAAGTCAATTTCGAAACAAAATGTTTTCAGACCATTGGTAATAGCAATAAACCGGCATCTGAGTGTGTGGTTATAACGTGATGCCTGCTCAATAACTGCCTGATTGATAGATACCTCCGGCGCTTTGCATTCAATGAGCAAAGAAGGCTGGCCGGTTTCATCAAAAATTACGATATCCGAACGCTTCTGTAGCTGGTTATATTTCAGGCCGCCTTCCAGCCGAATCAGGTTTTTAGAGTATTGGTACTGATTCAGCAACAAATGAACAAAGTGCTGCCTAACCCACTCTTCGGGTGTCAGAACGAGGTATTTTCGACGTATAACATCAAAAATGCAGATTTTTCCCTCAATTTCCTTAATTTTGTGTTCGAAAGGTGGCAGGTTAAGCTGTATCATCTTTAAATTAACTAACCGTTAAATTATTAAAGCCGCACTTCGGTTTTTAATAATTACTATAACTTTAAAGCAAAACTACATTTAATATGGAAAAAAAAGAAGAGATAGTAGCCAACTGGCTCCCCCGATACACCGGCACTGCCCTATCTGAGTTTAAACCCTATATTTTGCTGACTAATTTTCATACCTACGTTGATATGTTTGCCGAGATGTTCGGTGTGGAAGTAAAAGGGAAAGACAAACCGATGCAAACTGCATCATCCGGCCATATTACCATCATTAATTTTGGTATGGGTAGCGCTATGGCCGCTACAGTGATGGACCTCCTTTCGGCCATTCAGCCTAAAGCGGTGCTGTTTCTGGGCAAATGTGGCGGTTTAAAAAAATCAACTCAACTGGGTGATTTGATTCTGCCGATTGCCGCCATACGTGGAGAAGGTACCAGTAATGATTATGCACGCCCTGAGATTCCGGCGCTGCCGTCGTTCCGCTTACAAAGGGCGGTGAGTTCTATGATAAAAAAACATGAACTGGATTACATGACAGGTACGGTTTACACAACTAACCGACGTGTGTGGGAACATGACACCGTATTTAAGGAGTACCTGCGCGAAATACGCGCTATGGCCATTGACATGGAAACCGCCACCATTTTTATAGTGGGTTTTGTTAATTCTATTCCGCATGGCGCTTTGCTGCTTGTATCAGACAACCCCATGACCCCTGATGGTGTAAAGACGGAAGAAAGTGATAAAAAAGTAACCGGAAACTTTGTGCAAAAGCACCTGCAGATTGGCATTGATTCATTGGAAGAACTAGCCAACTCAGGAGAATCAGTGAAGCATTTGAGGTTTGAGTAGGAGAAATTTTAAAAATACAAAATTGTTTAGGCGCCGGATAATAAATTCTGTTATTATTCGGCGTTTTTTAATTTTTAGGGTTGCCTATTTATTGCTGATGCAAAATAAAACTAAACACTCTTACTTGTGGAACAATTAGACTACCGAAATACTTTTGAAGGGCCGCTGATTTTTCAATTGTTGCAATTATAATCTGGATGATTATATTGTAATCAAAAATTCGATACGCATCCAGTTCTACAGAAATGTTTAACAATCAGATTTATACCATAAGGCTTTTGAAGCTTATTGCTCAGAAGAACGGCCCTATAGATTATTAGATAAATAAATTGTTAAATAAACAGCCTAATTATAATGACCAAAGAATTATGTCTAGTCCTAAAATAAGTTGACTTAATTTCTATCCCACTTCCGAACAATCGTCCCATTATCGGACACTTTTCCATTCTTCAAAAATACACAATCTCCTCACTATCAATTTTTTATCAATTGGCACGCTGATTGAATGAATAATAATGTATTTGTTTCAAAAATGAACAATACATAATACCTCAACACTCATACAAAATTATAAAAAGCTATGGACAAAGAACTCTCAGCAAATGAGGTCCGGAAACAGAAAAGTAAAAACTGGCTGATTGGTATAGTGGCACTGGCAGCCGTTGCATTAATTGTCTGGTGGGTCAAAAACTCGCTTTCGTCATCAGTCAGTAAATCAGAAATCAGAACTGCCGTTGCCGAAATGGGTGCGGTTGAAAACACCCTCACGGCCTCGGGTGAGGTACAGCCCGAATTTGAGCAGGTAATTACCAGCCCTATCACGGCTGTTATTCAGCAGGTATTGCTTGATGCCGGAAGTAATGTAAAAGCCGGAGAGAAAATTCTGGAATTAGATAAGGAAGCCACGCAACTGAATTTCGACAAAGAGAAAGACCAACTGGACTTAAAGCGTAACAACATCGTAAAACTGCGCCTCGACCTCGACAAAAGTTTCTATGATCTGAAAATCTCAGATTCTATCAAGGCCATGAAAATTACCAGTCTGAAAGCCGACGTTGAAAACGCCAAACGTTTGCAAAAAGCCGGTGGTGGCACCCGTGAAGCCATAGAAACGGCACAAATGAACCTCAGAATTGCCGAACTGGAAAAAAAACAACTGGAAAACGACATCAAAATTAAGCAGCAAACCATGCGCGCTGATTTGAAGGAATCGGAGCTGTCGGCGCAGATTCAGGAAAAACAACTGATGGAATACCAAAGTAAACTGCAAAAGGCCAATATCATAGCTACACGCCCGGGGGTGCTTACTTACGTGAACAAGAATCTGGGTTCAAAGGTATCGGAAGGTGAAATTCTGGCTCGTCTGGCCGACTTGGGCAGCTTCAAAATCATCGGTGCCATTTCAGACAACTATGCCGATCAGGTAAAGATTGGTATGCCTGTGATAATCCGCATCAACAACACATTATTGAAAGGCAGTCTTACTAACATTCAGCCCTCAGTGCAAAATAATATCCTGAGTTTTGATGTGGCCCTGGACAGCAAAAGCACCGATATGCTGCGGCCTAAGCTGAAAGTTGAAGCCTATCTGGTTACAGAAGCTCAGCAAAATGTGGTTCGTATAACCAATGGCCCTGCTTTTAAAGGCGCAACAGTGCAGGATGTTTTCGTACTCAGAAAAGACGGCAAAGCCGAAAGAAGAACCGTTAAAATCGGCCTTAGCAATTTTGATTACGTAGAAATAAAAGAAGGAATAAAACCGGGCGAAACCGTGATTATCTCAGACCTGAGCGAATACAAAAACACCAAAGAGCTGGAAATAAAATAACAGGAGCTTTGCTTAACCAACCCAGTTTATGAAATACCTTATTTACATATTAAGCCTATATTTGCTTGTTGTCACCTACCCTTCCACGGCACAGGGGGTTACAAAACTAACTCTTGAAGAGGTGGTAGAAATGGCCAAAAGCCAGTCAATAGCAGCAAGACAGGCCTCAACAACCAAAGAAACCAAGTTTTGGGAGTGGCGCACTTTTCAGTCTAACTACAAACCACAACTGGTGCTGAACGGTAAATTACCGGCCTTTACCCGCTCATTTACAGAGGTTATCCAGCCTGACGGAACCATACAGTTTCAACCGGTGCGTTACAATAATTCATCATTGAATTTGTCTTTGAGCCAATCGGTAATGCAAACAGGCGGACAAATCTATGCGGCCACGCAATTACAACGTTTTGATGATTTTGCCCGCAAAAATACCTTATACAATAGTACGCCCTTTGCTGTTGGGTATGAGCAGCCCATTCTTAGATTTAATCCATTCAAATGGGACAAAAAGATTGAGCCGCTGAAATACGATGAGAGCCGCCGGGTATATACTGAATCGCTGGAGAAGATAGCCCTTAAATCCACTGAGTATTTCTTCAATCTGCTACTAGCTCAGGTAAACCTGCAGATAGCCGAAACCAACCAGAGCAACACACAAACCATTTTAAAAATAGCGAAAGAGAAGTACGAAATCGGTAAAACCACCCGAAACGAGATTCTTCAATTACAACTAGAGTCGCTCAAAGCTCAAAAAGCCATAGCAACTGCCAAAAGAGACCTGGAAATTGCTACTTTAAATCTGAAAGCCTACATAGGCATGCAAACAGACAGTAAGTTGGAACTGATAGTACCAGCCACTATCTCAAACATTTCAATTCCGAATCAGCTGGCATTGGAACAAGCCTTCGAAAACCGTTCGGATGCCATTTCGTTCCGCCGTTTAATTCTGGAGGCTGACCGGGCAGTAGCCAAAGCCATAGGTGATAATGGTTTGAATATGACCTTAACGGCCAGCCTGGGTTTTTCGAACCGAGGGTTGACAATCCCTGATTTATACAACAAACCCCAGAGTCAGGAATCAATACAATTGCAACTTGATATTCCGATTCTTGATTGGGGGCGGTCGAAATCGAGAACCAAAACAGCAGAAGCACAAAAAAAGCTGACAGAATATACTGTGGAACAGGCCAAGCAGACTTTCAGACAGGAGATTTACACGCAGGTAACACTTTTTGAGATGCTGAAAAACCAGCTGACACTTACAGCACAGGCAGATAGCATTGCATCAGAAAAATACCAGATAGCGCAGGACAGATATGTTTTGGGCAACCTGAGCATAACAGACCTGAGTATTGCTTTTCAGGAAAAAGACCAGGCCAAGCGTGACTACATTAACGCCCTGCAAGACTACTGGAAAACGCATTACGAACTGCGCTACCTGACACTTTATGATTTTGAAAAACAAAGAAAAATACAGCCGGAGTAATAGTGAATGCGTGAATGACGAATTAGCTAATGATTGTGAAACATAGTTTACCATGCGTACATAGTGGCAAAAATCGTTACCGCAACAGTCGTTTATTGATATTCACCAATTCATCCTCGGCAATTAATAATTAAAATATTTGCTAACTCAGCATTCAATAATTCGCAATTAAAAAGTTAAACTCTCAATAAATTATGATTAAGTTAAAAAACATCGAAAAAGTTTATCGCACTAGTGCCATTGAAACCCTGGCGCTCAATGAAATTAATCTTGAGGTGGCCAAAGGAGAATTTCTTTCAATTATGGGTCCATCTGGCTGCGGTAAAAGTACCCTGCTCAATATTATGGGCCTGCTTGATGAACCTTCGAAAGGAGAAATCACCGTAGGCAATGAAGTTATCAATAATTTTTCTGACAAAAAACTGGCGCACTTCCGCAATCAAAAGCTGGGTTTTATTTTTCAGAGTTACCACCTCATTAATGACCTGCCTGTAATTGACAACGTAGAATTGCCATTGCTGTATCGCGCATCATCAGCCAGCGAGCGCACCAGATTAGCCACCGAAGCATTACAAAAAGTAGGTTTGAGCAACCGCATGAAACATTACCCCTCACAGCTTTCCGGCGGACAAAAACAGCGCGTTGCCATTGCCCGTGCCATTGTGGGGCGTCCTGAAATTATTCTGGCCGATGAACCTACCGGGAACCTGGATAGTGCCATGGGTAACGAAATCATGGATATACTCATCAACCTGAATAAAAACGAAGGCACTACTATTGTGATGGTAACGCACGATGAAAACATGGCAAAAAAGACCAATCGGCTGGTTCGCCTGTTTGATGGCACTCAGGTAATGTAAAAATTGAGTGGGTTTTCAATTATGCCATGAAATTAATCACTATTTCAAAATCGCTAATTCGTAACCACTCATTCACTCAATCACTAAATTAATATTAACAAATATGTTAAAGAATTATTTAAAAATAACATTTGCGGTACTGAAACGCCGGAAATTCTTCACCTTTATCAGCCTGTTCGGTATCAGTTTCACCTTACTGATACTGGTAGTCATTACGGCCTTTATAGACCACCTGATTTCTGCGGGCTACCCTGAATCAAAAAGAGACCGTACACTGTATATCTCAAGAATGGTACAGCAGGACACCACCCAACAAGGCATGCAGAGTTCGCCGGTGAGCCTCTACTTTATAAACAATTATGTAAGGAAGATGACAACCCCTGAAATGGTAGCCTTCGGGAGTTTCCCGAATACCATTAATGCTTATGCAAGGCAGAATAAAATAAAACTGATGTATAAGCATACCGATGCCAATTTCTGGAATGTGACTGATTTTGATTTCCTGGAAGGTAAACCCTACACCCAGCAGAACATAGATAATAATGATTACGTGATTGTAATTAATGATGACACGCGCGACAAATACTTTGGCAAGGGGGTATCGGTTGTCGGGAAAACGATGGAAGTAGATAACGTCAACTACCGCATTATTGGCGTGGTGCGTGGCACGCCTGTTACGCGTATCTATGTGGCTTCAGACATTTACATGCCTTATAATACTAAAAAAGTAGATCAGACCAAGCAAAGCCTTAACGGTAGTTATCTGGTGTTTTTGCTGGCCAAAAGCAAAGAAGATTTTCCTAAAATAAAGGCAGAGTATCAGTCAATCATGAAGAAAGTGCCGCTTATAAGTACAGATAAATGGTTTAAACCTAACAAAGCCTCGTCAACTGCCGACACCTATGTGGGTTCATTTTTAGCTCAGTTTTTACATGCAGACGAGAGCAAAAGCATCCAGTATTTTTATATAGCGCTTATGGGGTTTGCCTTGTTGTTTATGTCTTTACCGGCAATTAACCTGATTAATGTTAATATCAGCCGCATTCTGGAGCGGGCGTCTGAAATCGGCATACGCAAGGCGTTTGGCGCATCATCAAAAGTACTTACCTACCAGTTTATTATAGAAAACCTCATACTAACCTTAATTGGTGGGTTAATAGCGCTTATTCTTTCAGTTGGTGTTATTTATTTTATTAATACCAGTGGCATGATTAACTACGCCGACCTGACCATTAACTGGAAAGTATTTCTGGTAGCCATTCTGGTAAGCCTGGCGTTTGGTTTGTTATCTGGTGTTTATCCAGCCTGGCGTATGTCAAGGCTACAGGTAGTAACAGCCTTACGGGGCGGAGAATGATACCCATTTTAAAAACATTAATATTTTTATAACTATGTTTAAGCACCTTTTTAAATTAATATGGAAGAAAAAAAAGAGCAACTTCCTGATGATGCTCGAAATTTTCATTTCCTTCCTGATATTGTTTGCGGTCTGGAGCCTTAGTTTTTACAACTATCGTAATTACTCAAAACCATCTGGCATTGACCACGAGAACGTATGGGCAGCTTTTATTGACTTTAATACTGAGAGCGATAGCCTGAAAACTATTTACAGAGATCTGGTAAAGCAAAAAATTAAAACATTTCCTGAAATAGAGGCGTTCTCATTCTCATCCAGTAACCTTCCATATAGTTTCAGTTCTTCAAATAATGTAATTAATTACAAGAACAACAGCACACTTACCGAGATGATGAATGTTGACCCAACTTATCCTGACGTGCTGAAAATGCCATTGTCTGAGGGCCGTTGGTTTACCGAGGCCGATAAAGTAAATAAAATAAGGCCGGTAATTATTACGCAGTATCTGAAAGAAAAATTGTTTGGCAATGAAAATGCCCTCGGTAAAATTATAGGGAAAGATGACGGCCGGCGTCAGGTGGTAGGTGTGATTGGCCATTTTAAATTCGAAAATGATTTTCAGCCTGAATCTGCCTGCCTCATACAGCCACTTGAAGCATGGAATTCTGAAATGCTGATAAGAGTAAAACCGGGCACTTCTGTTGAAACTGAGGCCAAACTTTCTAAAGAACTGGTGCAACTGGGCAAAGACTGGTCTGTTGAAATTCAGCACCTGGAAAACATGAAAGCCAACAAAAACCGTATTATCTGGATACCTATTCTGATACTACTGATAGTATGTGGCTTTCTGATTTTCAATGTTACACTTGGCCTTTTTGGCGTATTGTTTCAGACAATCAGCCGACGCAAACAGGAAATCGGCGTACGCCGCGCCATTGGTGCCACACAGAGTAACATCCTTTGGCATTTTGTAGGAGAAACCACCGTTATTACCACTTTTGGTGTAATACTAGGCTTATTTTTTGCCGTTCAGTTTCCGATCATGAATGTATTTGACGTCGAAGCCCTGGTATACGTTACTGGCATTGTGCTGGCGGTTTTATCTATATACATTTTAGTTATTGTATGTGCGTTGTTCCCTAGCAAGCAGGCCTCCGAGATTTATCCGGCCGTTGCATTGCGGGAGGACTGATTGATTTGCAGAGGGCATGCGATTATTGGCTATATTTGTAATTAAAATTCTAAAACCATTTTTGTAGAGACGTAATGCATTACGTCTTCAGAGGACTGAAATACACAAATCCATCTATTTTTTCAAAATACTATAAAATTGAATCTAATTGAATGGATAGGCCTCCAGAGACGTATCGCAATACGTCTCTACGAAAACATTGAAAAATGCTCTTAATCATTGACGATGACATAGCTGTTCGTACCTCTCTTTCTCTTTTGATGAAAAAAGAGGGCTTTGATGTTGTGGCTGTGGGTTCACAGCAGGAAGCGCTGGCGTTTCTGGAATTAGACGTACCAGATCTTATAATACTGGATATGAATTTTTCTAACGATACTTCAGGGATTGACGGATTGAGCCTGTTAACGAAAATCAAGAAAATAAACAGTACTATTCCGGTTATACTAATTACGGGTTGGGCAACTATTGATTTGGCAGTAAGCGGCATGAAACTCGGTGCAAGCGACTTCATTAATAAACCCTGGCAAAACGCGCATCTGATGCAATCCATCAGAACCATTCTGGATTTATCGGAGAAAAAAACGCTTACACTTACCCGCAAAAAACTGGATGCCCAGTATAATTTCAGCCAGTTGATTGGCGAGGATGCCGAATTTCTGAAAATACTTGAAACAATCGGAAGAGTTGCGTCAACTGATGCATCGGTGCTGATTATGGGCGAAAGCGGTACCGGGAAAGAACTGATTGCCGAGGCTATTCACCAGAACAGCCAAAGAAACAGAAAGCCCTTTGTGAAAGTCAATCTGGGTGGCATTTCTACCAGTTTGTTTGAGTCTGAAATGTTCGGGCATGTGCGTGGCGCTTTTACCGATGCCCGCTTTGACCGCGCCGGCCGTTTTGAAATGGCCAACAAAGGAACCATTTTTTTAGATGAAATTGGTGACCTGGACATGAGCAGCCAGGTAAAATTGCTTCGTGTGCTACAAGACCGTACTTATGAAGTACTGGGCAACAGCCGCACCAAAACATTAGACGTACGGGTGG
Organism: Emticicia sp. 21SJ11W-3; assembly: GCF_024138715.1. Taxonomy (GTDB): domain Bacteria; phylum Bacteroidota; class Bacteroidia; order Cytophagales; family Spirosomataceae; genus Emticicia; species Emticicia fluvialis. The sequence goes on along the minus strand of NZ_CP092074.1, from coordinate 979,372 downwards.
TTTGTGCTACCAATAAAAATCTGGAAGAAAATGTACAATCAGGCGGATTCAGAGAAGATTTACTTTACCGCATCAACCTCATTACCATTAATTTGCCACCTTTACGTAAAAGACCCGGCGATATTCCGCTGCTGGTTAACTTCTTTGTTCAGAATCTGCGGGAAATTTACAACCGACCTCAACTGAAAGTAACACTAGAGGCAATGAAGTGGCTGAAACAATTGCCATTGCCCGGCAATATCCGCCAGTTGAAAAACCTGGTAGAGCGTACTATTCTTGTAAGCCATCATGATACACTCGACGCCGCCGATTTTCAGGCGCAATGGCAGCCATCTGTAAAAAAAGCGGGTTCAAATGCGTTACCCGAGGTAGGTAGTATGACACTTGAAGAAATGGAAGTGCAAATGATAAAGAAAGCCATCGAATTTCATAAAGGCAAGGTGATGACTGTTGCCAAGGCATTAGGCTTGACCCGAAGTGCTTTATATCGTAGATTGGAGAAATATAATATCCCGCATGATGAAGATACGGACTAAGTTTATACTTTTTATGGTGGTCATTCATATTATTGTGATTGGCCTCTCTTTTTTCATATTCAAAAGCAATAAACTGCTGTTTATTTTCTCAGAGATTTTTATTCTGGTTTCAATCTATATTTCCTGGCAATTGTATCGTGACCTAATTGCCCCCATCCGTCTGCTTATGACAGGTGTAAATGCCATGCGCGATAAAGATTTTAATGTAAAATTCTTAAAAGTAGGTAAGCTGGAAATGGACGAGCTGATTGATGTTTATAACGGCATGGTAGACCAACTCAGACAAGAACGCACCCGGCAGGAACAGCAACATTATTTTCTTGAGAAACTGGTACAAACATCACCAACGGGTATTTTGATTCTGGACTTTGACGATAATATTGCCAACATAAACCCCAAGGTTGGTGAAATTTTAAATATGAATGCGCACCAGCTGCTGGGTAAATCTGTTTTTTACTTCGACCACCCACTTTTGCAGGCTATCAGCACCCTTAAAACCGGAGAGTCGCGCACGATAGCATTGAATGGTATACAAACTTATAAATGTCAGAAATCGCATTTTATTGACCGGGGCTTTCCGCGTTATTTTATCATGATTGAAGAGCTGACGGTTGAGATTCTGAATGCCGAAAAGAAAGCATACGGAAAGGTAATACGGATGATGGCACATGAGGTAAACAACTCAATTGGTTCTGTCAATTCAATTCTTGATACCACCGTGCAGATGCAGGAACATGATTCTGAGCTAAAATATGCACTGGAAATTGCTATCCAACGGAATAACCACCTGAACCATTTTATGCGGAATTTTGCAGATATGGTTCGTCTGCCAGAACCCCGGCCTGTTAAGTCAGATTTGAATGAACTGCTGCGAAACTCAAGCAGACTTATGGAATATAAAGCCTCACAATTGGACATTCAGATTGAAGCACATCTTACCGAAATGCCTTTTTTAATTATGGCTGATGTGCATCAGCTAGAGCAGGTAATTATCAATATTATAAAAAATGCCATTGAGTCAATAGAGCTTCGCAAAAAGAAGAACCCCGATTGGCAGGAAAAAGGCCAGATTGTTATTAGTAATACATTCCGCCCTAAACAATTATTAATTGAAGACAACGGCGCAGGTATTTCTACAGACGCCGAGCAACAGATTTTCTCTCCATTTTTCACCACCAAAGAAAACGGACAGGGAATAGGCCTTACGCTGATCCGTGAAATACTGGTTAATCATGGGTTTCAGTATTCGCTCAAAACCAATCCAGACAGACTGACAGTTTTCAGGATTGGCTTTTGAAGCCGTAAAATTAATCCTTGTCAATTATATAAATTTGCTATTTTTGGCCCACTTTACAAACAGTAGATGACCGGGTCTATTGACAGGTTTTACCTAAAACTAACGCACATGAGAAAAATCATTATTCTGTGCCTGCTTGCAGGCATGGCAATGGCACAAACCCCCAAGCCTTTTGGCGCTACCCCAACGGCCGACCAACTTAAATGGCACAATTTAGAATATTATGCCTTTGTACATTTTGGACCCAACTCTTTTACCGACAAAGAATGGGGAGATGGCAAAGAGAAAGAAGACGTTTTTAACCCTACCCAGCTTGATTGCCGCCAATGGGCCAGAATCTGCAAAGCCGCAGGTATGAAAGGCATTATTATTACAGCTAAACACCATGATGGCTTTGCGTTGTACCCCAGCAGATATTCAACGCATACGGTAAGAGAGTCTCCGTGGAAAAACGGTAAAGGAGACGTTCTGAAAGAACTATCGGCCGCCTGTAAAGAATATGGATTGAAAATGGGAATTTACATTTCTCCCTGGGACAGAAACCACCCTACCTACGGCACCCCTGAATACAACCAGGTATATGTAAATATGCTGAAAGAAATTACCACGCAATATGGCGACTTGTTTGAAGTATGGTTTGATGGCGCGAATGGCGAAGGCCCTAATGGCAAAAAACAGGTGTATGATTTCCCGTTGTTCAACAAAACCGTGAAAACCTATCAGCCACATGCACTAATTTTCAGCGATGCCGGCCCGGATATCCGCTGGGTGGGCAATGAAAACGGCTTTGCCGGCGAAACCTGCTGGAGTACCATCAATGGCGCAGCGTTGTTTCCTGCCTACGACAAACCCAAACACCTGAACGTGGGCGATGCCAACGGCACGCACTGGATACCGGCTGAATGCGATGTATCTATACGCCCGGGTTGGTTCTATCATAAAAACGAAGACGATAAAGTAAAGACTCCTCAGGCATTGATGGATATCTGGAATAAATCTGTAGGCAGAGGCGCCAACTTACTGCTGAACATTCCGGTAGATAACCGGGGGGTGATTCATGAAAATGATGCAAAAGCGTTGCTGGAATTCAAGAAATTACGCGATGAGTATTTCAGTAAAAATCTGTTAACGAAAGGTACTTTTACAAAAAAAACGGGTGCTGCCAGTTATGATATTTCATTGAACAAGGCACAAACTTTTAACTGTCTGGTTGTGCAGGAAGACATTCGTTTCGGACAACACATCAGTGAGTTTGAGGTACAGATAAAAGAAAATACCGAATGGAAAACAGTAGCAAAGGCCACAACCGTCGGGCGCAAGCGCATTGTGTATTTTCCGCAAGTAAATGCTAAAGATGTTCGCGTTACTGTTTCAGGCACGTTAGCCAAGCCCATGATATCAAATATTGAGCTATATAATACACCTGCCAATTAAGGTGATATTTAGCTGCAAAAAAAATCCCTTCCTTATGCCAGAAGGGATTTTTTTGTATCATTTCATTTCCATTCACAATCTTCATCTAACCACTCATAGCCGGGTTCAATTGGCGCACCTTCAGGTGGTGTTAATGCGCTCGTTGCTACTGCTGCTTCCGGGTTATCTTCAAACTGTTTAATTTTCAGTAAGGTTAATCTGGCAAAACCGGCCCCATCAACATTATTGCTTTTTAACCAGCTTTGTATATCATCTATAGCTCCGTAAGCATTGGCTCGTGCTTCCATAGCTGCATTTTTGTTATTCGCCAGCATCATCAGTTGATCTAAAAACAACATGGCAACCATGCGGTCTATTTGGGCATAATAACTGTTGTTTCTAAACATCTCAGGCTTTTTCCAAAGTTTCTGAACCATAATAGACGAAACCTCAGCCAGGGTAGGTAAATCACCTTTCATTATTTTCTGGCTAACCAGCCTTGCGCTACGCTCTGGATTCAGTATCAGCCTCAGGGTCATTCCAGCTGATGCTTCTGCCGGGGCAAGGGGGTCAAAACCTAAACCGGTATGGCGTTTAAAAGTTTCTCTCGGGTTGGCGTTATATCTGAATGCTCTTGGAGGAATCATTTTCAGTATATGATCAGGCACAGCCAGAAACTCAGGCGTAAGTGTTAGCATTAAAGTATTAAATGCTTCACGTTGTTTGGTTGCAGGCACCGGCTCATAAATAACCTGCCCGTCTCCGCGCAATGCAAAATTATAGTCGGCACCGCCCAGTACTTTGGCTGCAGCCTCTGTCTGATAACGATGAAACATATACATTGGTACCAAAACCTCTTCAATGTTAGCCATTGGGGTATTTACTCTGATTTTTTTATCGGTAAATTCCCTTAAAGCAATTCTGCGTAAGTCCATCACACGCTTCAATTCAGTTACGGCATCTCCGCCGTTATCCCATAAATGTGCATAAGGGCTTACCGAGCCTTCCGGGCGGGCGTCCTGGTCGGTCAAGAATCTCAGGCCTTTTCTTAGTGTATTCTGAACAATTTTTTCTAATTCCGCCTTCTCATCTGCATTATCCGGAAAATCCTGGTATCCCCAGATAATAGAGGCTTTGTCGTACTCACCAATTCCCATTGCATACGCACGTGAGAGATCGAATTTTCCGTTAGAGTAACTGACCAGCGGGTGTGGATAATCCATTACAGAGGCACGCCCGTTAATGCTTGAAATATAATTATGTGGTAGCCCTAAAGTATGGCCTACTTCATGCGCCGCCAATTGCTTCAGTCTGTCGATTGACATCTGGGTGATTTCCTTTACTTTCGTTGTGTCTGTTTCATAGTTGCCCAGAAAACCCTGTGCAATCAGAAAATCCTGACGAACACGCAGTGAACCTAAAGTTACTTTACCTTTCAGAATCTCGCCAGTGCGGGGGTCTATTACGCTGGCGCCATAAGACCAGCCCCTGGTGCTGCGATGCACCCATTGAATAATGTTGTATCGGATATCCATAGGGTCGGCATCGGCAGGAAGCAATTTTACCTGAAAAGCATTCTTGTATCCTGCGGCTTCAAATGCCATGTTCCACCATGCGGTTCCTTCCATGAGGGCAGAACGGATAGGCTCCGGAGCGCCAGGGTCCATGTAATACACAATAGGTTTTACAGGCTCGCTTACCATTGAGGTAGGGTCTTTTTTCTGCAAACGGTGGCGTGAAATGTATTTTTTAACAATGGGTTCACTGATAGGTGTGGCGTAATCAAAGAACTGAATCCCCCCATATCCAATCCGTGGGTCAAATTCTCTTGGTGTAAAAGCTCTGCTTTTTTTATCTGCTTCCAAATCAGGCAGCGCCACAAAAGAGTGGTGCTGATTCATGGTTACAATAGTAGGGGTAGGCACAACCTCTCGCAGATAAGGGCCTGCGTTGTCGCCGGTTAAAGTTATGATAACCTCAAACTCTGAATTGAGCGGAAAGTTTCTTGTATTAGGTAAATAAATAGCGCTACGGGTAGCATCAAGGCGGAAAGTACCCTGTTTGGTGTTTGAAATATCGCGTATGGCACCTACCGCATCCTGAATCAGGAACGGTGTTAAATCAACCAGTACTCTGCCATTGCTTTCTGCTCTAATCTCAAACCCGAAGTGTATTGATTTAGCAAATGATTGTTCTACTGCCTGCTTCTCCAGTGGGTCTTCTGATATAGCTCTGTAGGCGTAGTTGGGTTCAACCATCAGCACTTTATTACCGGCTCTCTGAAACTTTATGACGTGTTCTTCTCCGAGTCGTCCGCGGTCTAAGCCAATATCGTTAGACCCTATCCCCTGAGCCAATGAAGGATAATAGAGCAGCTCTGAATTGAAATGCGCTATTTCAAGATATACTCTGCCGTCTTTGGCATTCCAGTAATAATTAAGGAAGCCCTCTTTTTTATCCATGCCTGTTGTGAAACTCTCGATTGATTTCACATCCTGAGCCATTACGTATGCACTACAAATCAGAAAAACCAGTGTTTGGAAGAAGCGTTTTTTCATGGAAAGGTGATTATTGTTTTTAGTTATGGTTATAGAGGTTTTTGGATATTTATTGATATAATACCTACTTCGGTCGGTATGAATAAAATTGTAACCTTTGTTTTGATTTCAGAGCACGGTGAATGAATTCACCGACTAAGCAAACAAAGGAACATTTATATATCATAACCTTTGTTTTGATAGTCGCCCAATTCATTGGGTGTGTAAATTTCCTTTTCTCGCGATAACAGCCAATGAAGTGGGTCGCCACCCCGGTCGCTGGCTATCAAAACAAAGGAATATTTATATTTTTTAAATCGACCGCGCGGCGGCCGCTAAAGTCGATTCATTCATTTATAGGTCTTCTCCCCCGCCCTCACTTCTGCATTAATTTTGTTTTCTTTAGGCGGTATGGGGCAAATAAAGCTTTCGTTGTAGGCACAGTAAAAATTATGGGCATTATTAAAATCTATTTCAATTTTGCTGCCCACCAGTGCATCTTTCGGGATATTGATATACCGGCCGCCACCATAAGTTTCTTTACCATTGGTTTTGTCCCTAAAGGGCAGCATAAATGTAGTTTCCTCATCAAAAACACTTAGGGTATAGGTAGTACCCTCAATTTCAAAGGTAGCTTCTCCGGCTTTTTTTATTTCGCTTTGTGTGCTGTCGGTCATCAAAATCATCCGCTCTCCGTTATCATTGGTTGCTTTAAAATCAGCCTCGAATTTATATTTCGCATCAGGCTCGAAGTATTTGAATCCGGTAAAGTTGGTAAGATTAGCCACCGGAGAATTCTTTTCTTTAAAGACATCTTTTTGATAGGCTTCTCTTTTTTCGTTGATGCGCCCGGCATAATCTTCTGAGCTACTCAAAGAATAAAACAGGATGCCAATCACTGCAAGCACGATAATTAAAAGTACTACTTTGTTTTTAAGCATAGTCTGATTATGATTGTGGATAAACGTCGGCTAATATACTTAAATAAGAACTTTTATTCGCTATTCTTAGTTGAAATATCGTAATTCGCAGACGAAAACCTTAATTATTGTTACATGTTTACTGGAATCGTAGAGTCAATGGGGCGCCTTGTTGCCATTGAGCCAGATGGCACAAATTTAACCTTTACATTTGAATCTGACATAGCACAGGAGCTAAAAATAGACCAGAGCTTATCGCATAACGGCGTTTGCCTTACGGTGGTAGAGGTACTTACCGATATAACGGATGCTAAAGACAATAATCAAACTCATACAGCGGTAAGGTATAAAGTAACTGCCATTGATGAAACGTTGAAAAAAACTAATCTAGGCAATTTAGGGATAGGCGACAAAGTAAACCTTGAACGTTGCATGCCAGCCAATGGCCGTTTTGATGGCCATATAGTGCAAGGGCATGTAGACCAGACAGGCGTCTGCACAGCTCTGGAAGACCAGAACGGAAGCTGGCTTATATCATTTGAATATGATGCTTCAACTAATAATATAACCGTTGAAAAGGGCTCTATTTGTGTAAATGGCGTAAGTCTGACAGTGGTTAATTCAAAAGATAATGGATTTAGTGTTGCTATTATTCCATATACCTGGGAGCACACCAATTTCCATCAATTGACCGTTGGTAAGGTGGTGAACCTAGAATTTGATATACTTGGCAAATACATGCAACGCATTCTTCAAAAAAGATAAAGCCCTAGCAGGAAACTGCTAAGGCTTTTAATATAGCTGTAAGGCTTAATTTTTTATTCGAACGATTGGAACGGGCGAAGTGTTGAGCCTGTGTAAATCTGACGCGGACGGCCAATAGGCTCTTTATTCGCTCTCATTTCTTTCCATTGGGCAATCCAGCCGGGTAGGCGTCCTAATGCAAACATGACAGTAAACATATTGGTAGGAATACCCAAGGCACGGTAAATAATACCCGAATAGAAGTCAACGTTCGGATACAGTTTTCTTGCAATGAAGTAATCGTCATGCAGAGCTGCTTCCTCAAGACCTTTGGCAATTTCAAGTACAGGGTCATTCACACCCAATTTACTTAAAATATCATCAGCCGCTTTTTTAATGATTTTGGCACGAGGGTCAAAGTTTTTGTAAACTCTGTGGCCAAAGCCCATCAGACGGAAACCAGAGTTTTTATCTTTGGCTTTATTTACAAATTTATTTACATCTCCGCCATCAGCCTTGATATCTTCCAACATCTCAATTACTTCCTGGTTTGCACCACCATGAAGTGGCCCCCAAAGAGCTGATATACCGGCAGAGATAGAAGAATAAATATTGGCTTTTGAAGAACCTACCAGGCGAACCGTTGATGTTGAGCAGTTTTGCTCGTGGTCTGCATGAAGAATCAATAATTTATTTAATGCTGCCGAAACCACAGGGTCAACCGAATATTCTTCAACCGGCAGTGAAAACATCATGTGTAGAAAATTAGAACAATAATCTAATGAGTTTTTTGGATAATTAATTGGGTGGCCGTTTGATTTCTTGTAGCACCAGGTAGCCAGCGTGGGGAACTTAGCCAATAAACGAATGATGTGGGTATCGGTATGATCCGGCGATTTGTCATCATACGAATCAGGGTAGAATCCGCTCATGGCACTTATCAAAGATGACATCACACCCATTGGATGCGCATTCACCGGAAATCCGTCAAAAATGCGACGCATATCTTCGTTAACCAGTGTGTGTCTGCGGATATCGTTATCAAACTTGTTGTATTGCTCTTTGGTTGGTAATTCACCGTAGATAAGCAAATAAGCTACACTTAAGAAATTGGCTTTCTCAGCCAGGTCTTCTATGGCATAGCCACGGTAGCGCAGTATTCCTTCTTCGCCATCTAAGAAAGTAATGGCACTTTTAGTAGCCCCAGTATTTTTATAGCCGCTATCGATTGTTATGTAACCTGTTTCATCACGGAGCTTGGCAATATCAATTGCTTTCTCTCCTTCCGAACCTTCTATGGTAGGGTATTGGTATGACTTACCGTCAAGTATTAATTCTGCTGTACCAGCCATAAAAACATTTAGATTATTTTGTGGTTATCAATTTTATTGATGAATTATTTCGCAAATTCAGTTGCAATAATAACAAAAAAAGCGTAAAAATAACCATATACAGATAAATATTTGTTAAAGCAACTAAAATTTAATTTGACCCGTAAAAACAGGGTAGCGAAACTTATAATTCTTTAACTTTATAACCCCTCTGTAACCAAAAAAGTTTGTAACAGCATAAAAACATGCAAAAACTTAAAGGAAATTTAATACTTAATAAGCAGTTATTATAGTGCGCGAAAGCACAAAGATAATGCTGAAACCCCACGTAAAAAGCATTATTCTATAAAAAACGATTAAATTTTTCTGTATGCTTCTGAAACAACAATAATCAGCAAATTAATGCTGTAATTACCTACTCATTTTTACAATTGAAATGCTACCCTTTAAACCAGCAAACGACGAAGGCCCGGGTTTCGCCGGGCCTTCGTCTGTCAGAATCCAATCCTTCCTTTTATTTTTTTGCGGTCTCCCTTGGCCAGATACTCCTGCATATCGGCCAGTTCTTTTTCAAAGCCGCCACTTAAAATCGGAAACCGGCACCAGCTACGGGGGTCAAGGTTGTGGGTATCCAGATGAAAACCCGGCGCATAGCGTTCGCGCTTCCATTGGTTCCGGCTCCAGAGCCTGAAAAACCGCTCTACCCATCCGGCAAGTGTATCCCTGTCGAACCGGTCAGCAAATTGTGCTTCCATAAACAAAAGGCACTCCAAAGGAGGCTTTTTATCTCTGATGGCCACCTTCTCTATTTCATTCAGCACCTCATAAGGCATCAGGTCTTTTTCATCAGTCTGCTTTTTATCAAGTGGGCGAAGTTCAGCTGTAGGCTGCAGGTTATTTACTTTATTAAGGCCCTCAATTCTGATGTGCCTGCCTTTTACGTCACATCCTACGGTTTCCAGCCATACCAGCCAGCCTCTTAACCAGAATTTTTCAATGCCTGATATAGGGTTGATACTTCCGGCAGTGTCGCCATCCATCGTACAATAGCCGACCGCTACCTCTGAACGATTAGACGTAGCCAGTAATAAATGATTATTTAAATTAGCCAGCAACCACACACCCGGAGCCCTAACCCGGGCCTGAATATTCTGTAAGGCCAGATCATCCGTTTCCCATGAAAGATTCCTGCCGATCTGCTCCTCAATCATGCCCGTATAAGCGTCAACCAAGCCATTGATATTGACATTATAAAAAGTAGCGCCAATTGAATTGGCCAGACTCTCGGCCGACGTAAAAGTATCTGTTGAACTGTTTTCGGTACCCTGATAAATACTGTGAATCAGCTCTTTGGTTACCTCTTCTACGGTTGTGCAAGACTGTATCTTTTTAATATACGAAAGTTTCTTTTTGAAGGCATCCAGACCGATGCTTTCGTCGGCCAGGCGAATCATTAAGCCACACAATGCCACGCAGGCGCAAGAATCGGCTCCACCTGAAAGTGAAACAGTAAAACCCTGAGAATGTGACTTGCGCAGATAATCGAACAAGGCCAGCGATACCGCACGGGCAAATTCTTCTTCTTTCAGGTATCCGCCTCTTTCAAATCTCTCTAATTCGGCATGCTGATTCGCCACAGGCCTTATATCCGGAAAATCAAAAAGGGCAGCTACTTTCCAGTTACCGGTAGCTAAAGATGATTTAATCTGAGAATGATTCACCCTTGGGCCTTCTATATCAATAACTGCACTGGTTACATAAAAATCGCCATAACCAAATCGTGGCGACGACACCAGCAGGTTGCCATCTGAAGCAATCATAGCATCGCCGTCAAAAATCAATCGGCCAGACTCATTCCCAAGCAAGTTGGTATAAATATAACTACAGGCAAAAGAACGGCTACCGTCAATAACAAACCGCTCACGGGTTATAAATTTAGCAAACGAGAACGGGCTGGCGCTTGGATTAAGTATAACATCTACGCCCCTGTCAAATAGCGTTCTGCCGGGTCTGTTTGCCACCCAGGCATCTTCACATATTTCAAAACCAATACGCACGCCGCTCAAATCAAAAACCAGGTCTCCTATGGGGTACTTAAATTCATCAATTTCAATTTCATCGCGTACACCGGCAGGCCAGCGATGAAACCAGCGGTCTTCATAAAACACCCCATAATTTGGCAAGTGCTGCTTGCAAACAAAACCGAGTATCCGCTTGTTGGCTATCAGGCATGACGTATTATATATCTTGTTATTGAAACGAACCGGCAACCCCACCGACACAATGATGCCAGATGTATGCAACACTATTTCGTTCAAACTCTCTTTGGCCTGCTCAATTAGGTCTGTCGAATAAAAAGCATCGTCGCAGCCATAGCCTGTTATGCAAAGTTCTGGCAGGCAAAGCAGGCTTACGTTCTGCTTGTCTGCCTCTCTTATACAATCTATAATGTTTTTCCGGTTCTGCTCCCAGTCTAACGGCGTCTGGTTAAGCGTGCCTGCTGCAACTTTAACTAATTTCATTGTTATTATTTATTAACTCGCGTCTGTTCAACCGAACCAAATGATTTCTAATTACAAATATAAGAAAATCTGCCAACCCCAACCCTTTAAGCGCACGTTACGTGCTTAAAGGTGTGCAGCACACGGCCACTCATCCACTCATCCTTAAAAACCCGTTATTCATAAATATTTTTCCTTTTATTAATATATATTTATTGTTTATCGATAAACCATCTAATATATTTACACCATCAAACCAATCAAATAACAAACATTATTATGAAAACAAGAACACAAAGTATCCTAAGCATCATTAAAATCGTTGCCCTGATAGGCTACATAGGAGCCATTATTAGTGCAGCGAGAGTTATCATTCCGTTTATCGGAATCCATGTTGCCGACTTACTGAGAAGATTCAGTAACGTAAACGTTACCTTCACATTTAATACCGGAACAGGTCTTGACCACCTGAAAAACAATCATGATATATTTCCGTATCTGGCGCTTATGTCTTTAGTTATAGCCATTGCTGTTCTGAAAATACAGGTTTGGGAAAAACTGAGAACTATTTTGCAGGAAATAAACCTGCATTCTCCGTTCTCAAAGAAAGTGGCGGCATTGATTGAAAACATGAGCTATACCATTCTTGGTTTAGGTATCGTGTACTTTGCAGCAGATAGCTATGCGCATCATTTGGCCAAACACATAACCGGAATAGACGGAGGCATGTTCAACTCAAACTTTCAATACCTGTTTTCGGCAGGTGTAGTTTACGTAATGGCGCAAATCTTTAAACGGGGCGTTGAGCTGCAGGAAGAGAACGAATTAACTGTTTAGTACCAATCCACTTAAACTTATAAAAACCATGCCTATCATTGTAAATCTTGATGTAATGCTGGCCCGAAGAAAGATGCCGCTTTCTGAACTGGCCGAGAAAGTAGACATAACCCTGCCTAACCTTTCTATACTAAAAACAGGCAAAGCCAAGGCGGTAAGGTTTTCAACCTTAGAGGCTATCTGTGAGGCACTTGCGTGCCAGCCGGGCGATATTCTGGAATATTTGCCTGAAAAAAACAAAATTTAAGTGCAACCTAACGCCAAAAAGCTGCATCTACCAGGCAAATGCAGGGTTTTGCCACTCATCAAAATTTAAAGCCACTTATGTAATATAAGTTACCTTGCATTACAAAGTACTATAAGTTTGTGCAAGAAAATTATGAAAGAGCTAACAGCATTAAATTTGACTAGGTTAATTAATGAGTAAAACTGTCTCAGGCTTTAGGGGCAGTTTTTTAGAAGGCAAGATGTAACCTGGAACATTCTTTCGCATCTAACATAGCATTGAAAGAGTGAATTTAGAAAATTATGAAAAGCATTTAATAAAACAGTTAATAAACACCAGCATTGGTAGCAGAACCGCATCTTTAAAACAGACTTTACCTGAACTTAAAAGCTGATTTAAAGATACTCACTCAACACAAAGCTATTACTAATTACAATTAAAAAGCAATGAAAAAGCTATTACTTACACTCCTGCTTGCAGGAGCGGGTTTAATTTCTTTTGCCCAAACTAACAAAGGAAAGATATCAGGAAGCCTCTTTGATGAAAAAAAACAGGCACTACCGTTTGCCAATGTGCTACTACTACGTGCCCAGGACTCTACACTTGTAAAAGGTGGTGTAAGCGACGCAGAAGGTAAATTTGAACTGGAACAGTTTTTAACTTCAGGTGTACAGAACCAGTTCATCGTGTCGGTTTCAATGGTTGGGTACAAGAAATACTATTCTCCGAAAATTGTTCTGAGCGCTGAAAACCCTGATGTAAAATTATCGAATATTCATCTTGAACAGGATACTCAAAGCCTGAAAGAAGTAACGGTATCAGCCAAAAAACCTTTTGTAGAACAACAAGCCGACAAGCTGGTTGTAAATGTGGAAGGTAGTATTGTTGCCAATGGTAACACAGCCTTAGAGGTTTTGCAGAAGTCGCCGGGCGTTACCGTTGACAACAACGATAACATCAGCGTGAAAGGTAAACAAGGCGTTTTGATTCTGATGGACGGTAAACCTACCTATATGTCGCAGAGTGATCTGGCTAATCAGCTAAAAAACATGAATAGCGACCAGATTGAAAAAATAGAAATTATCTCAAACCCATCATCGCGCTACGATGCGGCCGGTAAAGCGGTTATCAATATCGTTACCAAGAAAAATAAAAACTATGGCACCAACGGAAGCGTGTCGGTAGGTATGGCTATCAGCTTGCCCCCTTTTCTAAAAACCGGGCTAAACAAAGATCTTACCGCTGTAGAGCAAATGAAGCCCGGTCTGATGCCAAAATACAATACCAGCCTCAATCTAAACAACCGTCAGGGCAAATTCAATACGTTTACGAATCTTACGTTTTCTGACAACCAGCGTTTCAATAACAATGCGTTTTCAAGAGAAATTGGCGGCCAGACGTTTGAGCAATATGCGTATCGTTATCAGTTAAACCAGAATTTCAGCTATAAACTAGGTACAGATTATTACGCAACTAAAAAAACCACACTAGGTGTGCTGATAACTGGTAACGTGGGTTCGTGGGAGAGTTCTAACCCAAACCGTAACATAACATATATGAAAAAGATTGGCTCGGTTACGCCCGATTCAAGTCTGGTAACAACCTCGAGTAATCTGAGAACCTGGACAAACACCACTTTCAACGCCAACTTTAAACATACTTTCGATTCGACCGGTAAAGAATTAACTGCCGACGTAGATTATTCGGTTTATAATAACCAGGGAATGGAAAGAGGCATGGTTTCGAGATTCTATAAGTATATTGATAAAGTAGAAACCGAATACAGCACACCGCTAAACATTACCAGCAATGCGCCAAACAAATACAACATCTTTGCTGTAAAGGCTGATTATGTAAATCCGCTGCCCAAAATTAAAGGCAAACTGGAGTTTGGTGTGAAAAGTAGCTGGGTGAAGTCGGATAACGACATCAGATTCTATCAGAATGGTACAGTAGACAAAGGACGTACCAACTACTTTATCTATACCGAGAACATCAACGCGGCTTATGCCAACTTTAACAAAGAACTGAGCAAGAAATTCAATTTACAGGCTGGCTTGCGTATGGAGCATACACACTCAGAAGGTAAATCAGTAACCCTGAACGAATCTCGTGAACGTAATTATGTAAAACTGTTCCCGAGTTTGTTTTTAACACAGACTATTAATAAGGACAATCAACTGACGTATTCATACAGCCGACGCATAGACCGCCCGGATTATAATTCGCTGAATCCGTTCATTTATTTCCTTGACCCATACACTTATCAACTTGGAAACGAATACCTGATGCCGCAATACACCAACTCGTTTGAATTAACACACAGCTTTAAACAAGCATTTGTAACAAGCGTAGGTTACAGTGTTACCAACGATTACATGGCTGAGGTGATTAAAAATGCTGTAAGCGTACCGGCGGTTTTGGAGAAACTGAAAAAATACAATAACATACAAGGCATTGACACTGAGAAAATCACGTTTGCAACGCAGGAAAACATTGCCAGATTTGAAAATATCAATGTTAACTTTAGCGTGCCGATTCCGATTACCAAATGGTGGAATGCACAGAACAACGTATCGGTTTACTATAACAAATTTAAAGGAGAGGTATCTGACCAGAACCTGAACGTAGGCCAATGGGCGTATAACTTCTACACCAGCCATAGCATTAAACTACCTAAGAACCTATCGGCGGAGGTATCCATGTGGTACAACTCACCTAATGTGTACGGTATCATGCAGGGTAAATCTCAATATGCAGTAAACGCAGGTTTGCAAAAAAGCATCTTGAACAAAAAAGCTACTTTGAGACTGAACATCAACGATATTTTCTTAACCAGTTTCTGGTCGGGCAAAACCAACTTTGCAGGTGTAAACATGCTCTTGAACAACCGTTGGGACAGCAGAACCGTTCGTTTCTCGTTCTCTTACAAATTCGGTAACCAAAACGTAAAAACTGCCCGTAACCGCAGCACAGCTACCGAAGCCGAACAAAAACGCGCCGGTGGCAATTAAGATTAGATAGTCTATAAATACAGAAACGCCTCAGAGCTAATGCTTTGGGGCGTTTTTATATTCGGTTTAGTCTCAAGCTAAAATAGGTTATGCTAAAGTACTTCAGGGTAAACCAAAAAATAAAAAAGAACTTACATATCTTTATGACATATATACGTTTATAAAATAACCCTATACTCCCCTCTACCAACAATTCATGAAAAACCTACTTTTCACCCTATCTATATTATTGTTAACAAACTGCCAGGCACAGCAGCAGGGCAGCCCGCTTGTTAAAGAACTAAAAGACAAAGTCGCTGATAAAACTTATCCTAAAATTGATGCGATTTTAGTTGAGCAGGGTGATAAGATTATTGTAGAAGAATATTTTAATGGCTTCACCAAAGATACGAAGCATGACACTCGCTCGTCTTTTAAATCTATCACCAGCCTGCTGGCAGGAATTGCTATCGACAAAAAACTGATGTCATTAGATGATAACCTGGGTCGCTTTTTTCCGGAATTGAAACATGAAGGCAAACGTAAAATCACTGTCCGTAATTTACTGGAAATGCGGTCGGGATTAAACTGTGAAGAGTATTATGATATAGGCCCCGAATGCGAAGTAGAAATGGTTAAAACAGACGACTGGGTTGCTTTTTGTCTGGGAGTTGATTTAATCCGGGAACCGGGACTCAACTGGTCTTATAATTCCAACGAGCCCATGATTATGGGAGAAATTATAGCAAGGGCAAGCGGCATGAGTGTGATGGAATTTGCCAAACAAAACCTTTTTCTGCCGCTGGGAATCACCGATTATAAATGGACTGTCTCACCGAAAGGCCAGGGTATGACAGCCGGTTCATTTTACATGCTACCCGCAGATATGCTCAAGATTATTGATATGGTAAAAAATGAAGGCACCTGGAAGGGCAAGCAAATTGTGAGCAAAGACTGGATAAAAAAATCTACCGATTGCCACATTGTTACCGATTTTTCATTTGTCAGATTCTCCAGAATCCCCAATGCCAGATACGAGAGCTCCCGTTATGGATTCTTCTGGTACCGCGAAAACCTGAAATATAAAGACATTAACACAGAAGTGCTGTTTGCATCCGGCAATGGCGGGCAATACCTGATGTATATTCCGGAATATAAGTTAACAGCCGTTTTTACGGGTAGCAACTACGGCAACTGGCGTGGCAAGCTGCCTTTCGAAATGCTTCTGAAATACATTATTCCTGCAATTAAAAAATAGAATGGCAGGTAAGAAGGAGATTTAGTCCAGAAACAGGTTTGTGTGAACCTGTTTCTGGACTAGAAGTATAACTTACTTCGCAGGCGTAATCACGATATTTCTATACTCAATGGGGCCGTGGTCTCCCTGAAAGAAAATCGGACCAGGCTCACCTTCATTGCTATCTAAGGCACCACCTGTTATACCCGGAATCTCGTTTTTGTAGATAATGGTCTTGCCGTTAAGGGCAACGGTAACTACTCTTCCTACTAAGGTAATGTCAAAACTTTGCCACTCACCTGCCGACTTCAACGGTAGTTCAAGTGGTGTAATGAAACCATAAATGGCTCCCAGTTGGTCTTTAGAAGGCTCTCTACCCTCGCTGTCGGTTACCTGCACTTCATATCTGCCTCTCAGATACACACCGCTGTTACTTTCTTTAGGGTATCTGAACTCAACATGCAGTTTAAAGTCGTTGAAAGTACGAACACTACGCAGGTTAGAGCCTGATTTAGGGCTTTTTAAAACACCATTTTCTACAACCCATTGATTATTGGTGCCTGTGGCTTCCCAGCCGTCCAGATTTTTGCCGTTAAAAAGTTTAATTGGCGTACCCCAAACGGGTGTTCTGGTGCTGTTTAATTTGGGAGCTCTTACACCCACCCAATTCAGAACCTCACCTTTAGGGTTAGTAATAGTTCCGCTCAGTTTATCATCCTTTAAAACGCCTTCCACCACATAATCTTTGTCGAGGGCGTCCCATTGCGGGGGAACCGAAAACGAAACTTTACCATCTGCAAAACTAATGCGCGATATAGGTCTGGCGCTTCCACCCTCACCTACAAAAGAACCGTTCAGGAATTTGGTACCCGAGTGGTTTACTTCTAACCATGACGGCGCAGTTCTGTTTCCGTGATTAATGGTGAGGTCCCATCGCCCTTCTATACTTTTGATGGGTGCCAGTTGAGCAAATACTGTGGTGCCTAAAAGAACAATAAGGCTAAAAACGCTGATACATTTTTTTAATGTAGTTATCATTTCAGGTGTTTTTTGGTTGAATAAAATTTATGTTAATGTATTTTCTGTTGCAGCAAGTGGTTTTTAACGGCAAAATAGCAATAAATTCAGAAATGGGATCAATCAGGTGCATTAAATAAATTCATAGTGCGGCTTATCAGAGCATATCCAATAAAAAACGCTTCAGAGGTTATCTCTAAAGCGCCTTTTTCATAATTCACAAATTCACTCAATCGCACATTATTTTAATAGACTCACCCCCAGATTCAAACCAAAACCAGTAGTTCGGTACATAAAAAGGTTTTGTGCCGAATTCTGAGAAGACAATGAAACTGATACGGCTGGCTCAAGCCACAAAGCCCAGCGGTTATTAACTGGTCTGGAAATTCGGTAACCAAGCCGCCCCTGTACTAAAGGTGCATTCATCGACGACGTCTGCATACCAACTTTAAACCCTACTGATACCGCCTGCATTGCCTTAATGGCATACAACACATCACTTTGCAGCTCAAGATAGTGCCAGTTTCGGGTTTCATTCATGGCCGAACTACCTGGATTAATCTGAATGGAGTTGTTGTCTACCACTACTACATTCTTCTTCGATTCGTCGGTTATATCATAGCTGATGCTCGACTTCCTTGTAAAATAGCTCACGCCCGTTCTTAAGTCAAATTTCCTGGCAAGCGGATACACGAATCCGATTTGCGCACCAAAACCAAGACGCTGAGAACTATTACTGAAATCACTCACCAGAACGTTGTCGCCCTTGTTCGGCGAAAACATATAATAACTCAAAGTAGGGTTTACATTAATGAACATTTCACTGGGCGGCAAAAAAAACCGTGCGTGCTTTTCTTCTACTTCTATGGCAATTGCTTCGGTATATAAATCGGGCGCATTTAAGTGCTTATTAACCCAAAAAATGTTCGCTCCTTTTCCTGTAAGGGCATATACATCTTTTAAAACAAGTGTTCTTGTTTCTTCTGAAACAAGGGTAACAGGTAATTCTTTATTTATCTGCTGTAAAGCTGAATCCTTCCTATTGCGCTTTCTGGCCATCAGGCCTGATGTGTGTTTTGCCATATCAGTTCCCTTGTTACTCATTTCTTTAAGCACCCCAGCCACTGGGTTTTGCTGTTTCAGAGTCTGGCCAGTCACGTCCTGCTTGCTTTCTTCGGCATTTTTAGTTTTTGTAACACTTCCCTGGTTGTGGTTAACCTGCTTCTCATTCAAACGGCTTCCCTGTATTTGGGTATCTGTTTTAAACATAAAATAGGTCCCAATTCCGAGGGCAATCAATAAAGAAGCCGCTAAACCTATAGTGCGCACCGGTGTACGCAACCATATAATAAAAGGACGCTCTTTTTCAGGTGCAATTCTCGACTGAATTTTGTTCCATAGCAAATCATCGGGCATCTCTTCAAAATCTTCAAAGCGGCTCCGGTATTCGTTCTCTATGTTATCATCAAAATTTTCCATCTTTTATCGGCTAATCAATGGTTATTCCTGTTGTCAGTAATTTTTTTTTAAGCAGTTTCTTGGCGAAGAAGAGCTGCGATTTAGAAGTACCTTCCGATATACCCAGCATTTGTGCTATTTCCTGGTGGCTGTATCCATCAATTACAAACAGGTTGAATACCATACGGGCGCCATCCGGCAACTCATTTACCAGGCTCAGAAGCTCCTGATTGTTCATTGCTGAAATGATTGACTCATTTTGCCAGTCGGCCGGAGCCACCTCCGGCACCTCGGTTATGTCTACAAAATTGATACGCTTGTGGTAATAATCAATACATACATTTACTACCACTCGCCTAATCCAGGCGCTTAGCTGGTCTGCACTTCTGAGTTCTTTCAGATTCAGGAATACCTTCACAAAGGCATCGTGAAAAATATCTTCTGCTTCTTCTTTATTAGGGGTATATCGTCGGCAAATGCCAAAAAAGCGTCCCTTATACTTTTGGTAAAGAGCCGCCTGAGCCTTAGAATCTCTTCTGAGGCATCCGTCTAATAATTCAGAATCAGTTTTAAACAGCACAGATTTGGTAAAAATCGAGTCTATATTGAATACTAATTTTCAGTTACTATTATTCTAAATATTCAAAAACAGACCTCCTGCTTTTATTAAAATAGCCAATTATGCGTATTGAGAAACTTTTTTATTGAGTGTTTCTCCAATTCAAGTTGCCTTACCTGTTTGTTTTTACCTCAACCGCCGCCACCGGATTCCTCCTGTTATTGACATTTACACGATAAAAGAAAATGTCGTCTCCCACATAATTTTTATCGGGTGTGTATAAAACCTTCTGGTTCACAACCTCTGCCCTTCCGTTTCTGGGCGGCAACTCAATGCTGATTGAATTACGATCAATTGTAGTACAGGCCTTATCATTAGCCAAAACATCAATCTCTACGGGTTTATCTATTGTAGTTTCTGCCTTATCGCTCACGGCTCCGGCAAAGCAAGGCAAACCTGAGGCATCCGGCACAAAGGTTATCCGTATTTCCTGTGTTATTTTAGTTCCTGCCTGGCTTTGGCCTTCAATACTGAAATAATCAGAAGTTATGAGGTTATCTGCCGGTTTGTAAAAAATAAACCCGTTTTCTATAAATTTTGCCTCGCCATATTGTGGTGTTTTACTGATAATAATAGAAGTAACCCCTCTGAGCCTGTCAAAAGCCGCGGGGTTTATGGTACAGGTTTCTCCCTGCAAGGCAAAGAAAGCATTATCTGGATTCTCTACCGGTGCCCCTGGCGCCAGCATATCTTCTTTGGCCAGATCACAAGCCAGCATTGCTACTGATAAAACCAATATGTATAATTTTCGAAGCATTGTTCTGGTTAAGTATTGTACTGACTGTTAAGCAAGTAAAATGGTTGTAAAGCGTAACCAAATTTTAAATGTTTTTATATAAGGCTTTCAACCAGGTATGGATTCAAGATTTTCAGGTCCTGAGTGGTGTTTTGTGTGGTAAATTTAATAATTCAATTGTAACTTTGTGCCTTTGCACAGCTGAGCTTCACTTTATGGTTTCAGCGCAGTTTGGCTACCTGAGCCTTTTAATGAAAACTAATTAATGTAAAAAACCGCTGATATTGATGACTGTTGTTTTGGGTAAATTAGCCATATCACTATTGCTGAGTTTAATAACAACCGCATTGCTTTTCTGGAAAGAGAAACTAAATGATTTTATTGCCAATAACAGCCAATTTGCCATTTTGGGTAGTTGGGTACTTCTTCGCCTGCTTCCGTTTGCTTTGGTTTACGGGGTTTTAGGGTACACAGTTAAATCTGATGTTGTTTTCTTTTATAATACGGCCAAGCAGGCTTTAGATGGCCTCATTGTATACCGCGACTTCTGGCAGCCTTACTCGCCGTTGTTCCCTTATTTTAATGCCTTGGCACTGGCCATAATTGACGCCCCGGAGTCTATCATTTTTTTAATGATGATATACGAATTACTGGCTGTTTATGTCACCAGGCCTTTGGTTAACTATCCCTATTCGGCCTTTTACATTATCTTGTATTTTTCTCTTCCCGCACCACTCATTTTCCTTATCTTTGGTGGGCAGGAAGACATCTTTCTGTGGCTATTTATCGCATTAGCGCTATGGTGTTATAAAAAATACAACAATGCCCTGTATGCCGGCATTGTGCTGGGCGTCGGTATTGCATGTACCAAAATTCTGCTCATTATACCTGTAATTCTTTTACTTATATTTTCAAAGGCACGTTTAAAACTACTCTCAGGTTTACTAATTATTGGCATTCCAGCTGTTGCCATCATGTTTTATCTGGCAGGCGATAAAATCCTGGCTCCATTACAGCTCGGCGACCTACCATTTGCACCCAACCTGATGAGCATCCTAAGCCCTTTTATTGGTGGTTTTAAGCCCGATAACACATTGCTAAACTGGGGAGGGCTGGTTATTATCATTGCTGTGGCAGCCTATTGCCTGCGTAATCTGAAACCTTATAGCGAGTCTAAACTGTTGATATTTGCGTTCATCCTTACCAATATGATAACCATTATTGTGCATAAGAATTCGCTGCCTAATTATCTTTACACTTTCTTGTTACCGGTTATATACTTTTTTGGTGAGACATTCAAGCCCAGACAATGGGCCTTAATGATATTACTGAATATTACAGGAGCCGTTCAGCCCTCGTTCTGGTATTGTCTGGGAGGCGCTTACTACGACTCATTTGGTAGTCTTTCTTTAATGAATTGGGTAGAATATTGCCTGCAGATAGTCTATCTGGGTGTTTGTATCTATTTTGCTTACTTCATCAGCCGTATTTCAGGCGGTGAGGTAAAAGCCTTGCTACCGCAAGACTAAGCCTTTGCTTGCAGCTTCTCCTGCTTCTCTAACTCTTTTATCTTGGCATCTACCAGAAACCTGAACCAAAAGCCTTGCAGGAAGTGGAAAAGGCGACCAGATGTGGTTTCAAGGAATCCAAGTCTGATTACGAAACGGTAAAAGAAATAAATCATTGGGCGTATAAACAATGGCAGATTCCACCAGATTTTTTTCAGAAACGCAGTGCGTTCGTCAGGGTTACCCAGCAGATTTGGTGTCAAAGTTTGTCCGCGCAGCCCTTTCTTGCGTTGAAACTCCTCCTGGGCTGTCAGATTACTATAGCGTATTTGTTTGGTAAGCCAGAAATCAATATCATGTTCTTTCAGGTTGTCTTCAATCAGCACCTCGTTCTTCCAGATAATTGATTTACCCTCAACAATAAATCGGTGATCCATATTCTCGTTTAAGTCAGACCATCCCTTCCCGTTTCTGAACATCTTCAACATATAAAAATTTCTGTAACCTCCGTACTTCAGCCTTTCTCCCTGAAAATAATTATGCCGGTTAAAATAGATACCATTTACGTCAGCAGGTACTTCAATATCAGAAAAAGTTTTTAGCTTATGAAGCAATTCTTCTGAGGGATACTGGTCAGCATCAAGGCCGATAATCCAGGGAGTTGAAATGAGACAATTTTTTAACGCAAAGTCCCATTGTTTCGGATGGTTCTCAAATGTATTTACTTTCACCACTGCACCGAATTCTTCTGCTATTGCCACCGTATCATCAGTACTGCCAGAGTCTATCACAAAAACGGGCGCATTGATACCAACGATTTTTGATAACAACCTTCTTAAATGAACTGACTCGTTGTAGGTGAGAATAATAAATGAAATATCGCTCATAGTTAAAGAATACAAGAAACAAATGATTGTAAAACCAAGCGGTAAAATTAGCAAATATCATACTGCAAAACCAAACAATATTAAGCCAGTGGCAGAACCACCTTAAAGCCGCATACTGTATAGGCAATAAAAAAGCCCCCGGAATTTCCGGAGGCCTTCTTTATAAGATTGAGCATCTTAAGCTTCTTTATTCTCTTCGCCAGCAGCCGGAGTTTCCTCTTGCGCAGGCGCTGCTTCTGCTGTTGGTTCAGCTTCAGCTACTACTGCAGGAGTTTCTTCAACTACTTCAGCCGATGACTCATCTACTGTTGCTACTGGAGCTACTTCAGCTGTGTCGGTAGATTTTTTACCACCACGACGGCTACGACGTGTTTTAGCAGATTTTTCCTCAACGGCTGTTAATAGAGCTTCGTTGTAATCAACCAACTCAATCAGAGCCACTTCGGCGTTGTCACCAAAACGAGTTCCTAATTTAATGATACGAGTATAACCACCGTTACGGTTAGCTACTTTTTCTGCAATCTCACCAAAAAGAGTTTTGATAGACTCTTTATCTTGCAAATAAGAGAATACCATACGACGTGAGTGAGTTGTATCATTTTTTGCCTTTGTAATAATAGGCTCTACATATTTACGCAATTCTTTGGCTTTAGCTAAAGTTGTTTCAATACGTTTGTGCTGAATTAAAGAAATGGCAAGGTTTTTTAACAACGCATCTCTGTGCGAATGAGTTCTGCCTAAATGATTGGTTTTGTTACCGTGTCTCATTGTAATATATTTCGTAAGTAACGGTCAAAATAACCTACGCAGTCTTGGTTACTCCACCTATTACGATTGATAAATTTTAAATTCGAATACTGCGGTTTCGAGGATATACAAAAATTCCCCTTAGGATGAATAAACATCAGAAGGGGAAAAATCAGAATCAATCTTCGTCTAATTTGTATTTCGTTACATCCATACCAAAGTGAAGACCTTTGTCGGCAACCAGTTGCTCTAACTCAGTCAACGACTTCTTACCGAAATTGCGGAACTTCATCATGTCGGCTACTTCCAGTCTTGCAAGGTCGCCTAATGTACGGATATCCGCAGATTTCAAACAGTTGTATGCACGAACCGACAAATCCAAATCCTGTAGAGAAGTCTTCAACAGCTTGCGCATGTGCAAGAATTCTTCATCAACAATATTGTCTTCATCATCTTTCTTGGTATCAAATACCATATTCTCGTCAGTGAACTTCAAGAAGTGCTGAATCAGAATATGTGCAGCTTCCTGCAAAGCTCTTTCCGGGTGGATAGAACCATCAGTTTTGATTTCAAGCAATAGTTTTTCGTAGTCAGTACGTTGTTCAACACGGGTATTTTCAATGCTATACTTCACATTTTTAATGGGGGTATAGATTGAGTCAACCGATATAAAACCAATTGGTAAATCAGTTTGTTTGTGCTCTTCAGCAGAAACATAACCACGTCCTTTATCTACTATAATTTCAACTTCTATTTCTCTTTGATCGTCCAAACGGGCAATAACCAAATCAGGATTCAGAATCTGAAAACTTTGTGTAAATTTGCCCAGGTCGCCAGCAGTTAGTATACTTTGATTTTTTACTCTGACGGTGAACTTATTATCTACATAATCTGAGACTTTCTTGAAACGAACCATTTTAAGGTTTAAGATGATTTCCGTCACATCATCTACAACCCCTTCAATGCTCGAAAATTCGTGTAATACCCCGGGAAATCTTACAGCCGTGATTGCGTAACCTTCAAGAGAGGATAACAAAATACGACGTAGGGCGTTCCCGATGGTCACACCATACCCTCTTTCAAGTGGCTTAAACTCGAAAAAGCCATGGAAGTCGTCTGCTTTTTCCATGACTACCTTGTCAGGCATTTGAAATGCTAATATTGACATACGTATGCAGTGTGTTTGTTTTCGTTAACGAAAAGGGTGGTTAGCTATACCCACCAATAAAAAAACGTAGCTGTGCCACCACCGATTTTGTCGGCAATGGCACAACTATTATACAAATATTATTTGTTATACAACTCGACGATGGCCTGTTCGTTGAAGTTTTCAGGAATCTGATCACGCTCAGGGAAGTTGATAAATTTACCAACCATTTCAGCGCTATCCCACTCCAACCAGTTATAACGTTTGGCATTACGAGCTTTCAAACTTTCAGAGATTGCTTCAAGAGCTTTTGATTTTTCACGCACACCTACCAATTGACCCGGTTTCAATATTAGCGACGGGATATTAAGAACTTCACCATCTACAATAATATGACGGTGAGTAACCAACTGACGGGCAGCACGACGTGTAGGAGCTATACCTAAACGATATACGGTGTTGTCAAGACGTGCTTCGCACAATTTAAGAAGGTTTTCACCTGTACGCCCTTGTTTTACTGATGCTAAATGGAAGAAACGAGCAAACTGACGCTCTAAGATACCATAAGTATACTTAACTTTTTGTTTTTCTATTAGCTGTTGGCCGTACTCTGATTTTTTACCTTTACGTCCTTTACCATGTTGGCCAGGAGCGTAATTCTTTTTGCTTAATGCTTTGCTGGCGCCCATTACCGGTTCACCAAACTTTCTTGAAATTCTAACTTTCGGACCTGTGTATCTTGCCATTTGTGATTGATTTAAGCGAAGTAAAGATTGATTAGCCCCAATGTCCAAACTATCAATCGGTATAGTATTTCACGACTATTTTCTTACTTCGGATGCCTGTGATGCAGGCCAATTGTTAAATATAAAAATTAATAAACAGAAGAATGAAAATTTTAAATTACTACTGAAAAATTCAGATAATCTTAAAAATTTCCACTCTTCTGCCAAGTACTAAACTCTTCTGCGTTTTGGAGGACGACAGCCGTTGTGCGGTAGTGGAGTTACGTCAGTTATTGAAGTAACCTCAATACCTGAACTCTGTACCGTACGAATAGCTGACTCACGACCAGCGCCAGGGCCTTTTACGAATACTTCAGCCTTACGCATACCGGCATCATAAGCTACCTGAGCACAGTTTTGTGCTGCCATCTGCGCCGCGTAAGGTGTATTTTTCTTAGAACCCTTAAAACCCATCTTACCAGCAGAAGCCCAGGAAATTACCTGACCCTGGCTATTGGTAATAGAGATAATAATATTATTGAAAGAAGCCCTAACGTGAACCTGACCAACAGGCTCCACAATCACTACTCTTTTTTTTGCTTTATCTTTTCTTTTAGCTTGTGCCATTGTGACAAACAGTGTTAAATGATAGGCAATACAGAAATACCTGTATTCTGTTCGATTTTACCCCCGTTACTCGTAAAATCCGGATTCGTATCTGTTCAGGATACCCGGGGAATACCCTAAGAGGGATTACTTCGTAGCTTTCTTCTTGTTTGCTACAGTCTTACGTTTACCTTTACGGGTACGTGAGTTGTTCTTGGTACGTTGTCCGCGTAATGGAAGTCCTTTACGGTGACGAACGCCACGGTAGCAACCAATGTCCATCAAACGTTTAATGGCAAGCTGTACCTCAGAACGCAACTGTCCTTCAACAGTTAGTTCCTCACTGATAATACCACGAATGGCATTTGCTTCTGCGTCGTTCCACTCACCGGCTTTTTTATCAAAGCTAACATTAGCTTTTTCTAAAATTTTCTGTGATGAACTACGACCAATACCGTAGATGTACGTAAGGGCGATCTCGCCTCTTTTCTTGTCTGGGATGTCAACACCTGCAATCCTCATAGATAATTAACCTTGTCTTTGTTTAAACTTCGGATTTTTTTTGTTAATAACGTAAATTTTACCCTTACGACGGATAACTTTACATTCAGCACTGCGCTTCTTTACTGATGCTTTAACTTTCATAATGAATTTAAAACCACCCCTACCCCATAAGGGGAACTTTGTTAGAAGTTTTCATGCTTTGGGGTTATTTACAATACATGAAACTTTCATTATAAAACTATAAAATTATCGTCTTTAGTTCCTTAACCCCTTTTAGGCCCGGTGCTACTTATAACGATAAGTAATTCGTGCTTTAGTCAAATCATAAGGCGACATCTCTAACCTTACCTTATCGCCTGGAAGAATCCGAATGTAATTCATTCTCATCTTTCCTGAGATATGGGCAACCAGTTCGTGCTTGTTCTCCAAACGCACACGGAACATGGCGTTAGAAAGAGCTTCTGTGATGATGCCGTCTACTTCAATATTTGCTTGTTTTGCCATATGCTTTCAATTGCGTCAAAAACTTTATTGTTATGAACGCTGGTACCTTATGCCACTTGTAATTTTTTCTTGGCTAATACTTCTTCTATGTATTCAAAGGTGGTAAGGATTTCACCCGCTCCCTTTCTGACTACAATAGTATGTTCAAAGTGAGCTGCCTGCTTACGGTCTTCGGTTCTGATGGTCCAGCCATCGTTCTCCTGAACAACCGACCTGCGCCCCAGGGTAATCATTGGTTCTATTGCCAGTACCATTCCTTCCAGCAATTTCGGGCCATTGCCACGTTTGCCAAAGTTTGGTACTTCCGGAGCCTCGTGCAAAAACTTTCCAACACCATGCCCCACTAATTCGCGTACAACACCATAACCAAGTCTTTCGCTATAATCTTGTACTGCAAAACTAATATCCCCTACTCTGTTACCCGTTTTAGCTTGTTCTATACCTTTATAAAGCGATTCGCAAGTATGTTTCAATAGGTCAGCAACTTCTTTAGCTATATTACCAACAGCATAAGTATAGGCGCTGTCTGCATGATATCCATCTTTATAAACGCCACAATCCACCGAAACAATGTCACCTTCTTTTAATGCTCTGTTGCTCGGTATGCCATGTACAACAACATCATTTACAGAAATACAGAGCGAAGAAGGAAACTTAAGACCTCCTACATCATAACCTAAAAAAGAAGGGTGAGCCTTATGGTCTTTAATATAATCGTAAGCCACTTTGTCAAGTTCCTTAGTTGTTACACCAGGTGAAATTAACTTTGCTACTTCTGCCTGAGCCTTGCCTAAAATCTGGCCGTTATTACGGATAATTTCTAACTCTTCGTCCGATTTAATATATATAATTCTATCCCTTTTGCTCATGGCTTAAATCTCCTATCAGATAGATACAGTTGAAACAGCCTGACGACCCTGAATACGTCCTGATTGCATCAGACCTTCATATCGTTTCATTAACAGATAACTTTCAATTTGCTGCAGTGTATCAAGTACAACACCAACCAGGATCAGAAGTGATGTACCACCAAAGAATGAAGCAAAATTCTGTGTCATTCCTAACAATCCGGCAAGTGCAGGCAAGATGGCAATTACTGCTAAAAGAACACCACCAGGCAATGTGATTCGATCAAGAACATTGGCAATAAAATCAGATGTAGGCTGACCAGGTTTAACCCCCGGAATAAACCCACCACCACGTCTCATATCATCTGCAATCTGATTAGGATTAATCGAAATGGCAGTATAAAAGAATGTAAAACCAATGATAAGTACTGCATAAATTAAACAATACTGCCATGAAGTAGGGCTGTTCATAATGATAGCCCAGTCTTGGAATGTATCATTCTTAGTGCTTTCCGCAAGATAATTAAGTATTAGCCCCGGGATAAACATCAAAGCCTGACCAAAGATGATTGGCATTACACCGGCAATATTTAATTTTAATGGTAAATATTGTCGCTGACCCGTAACTACTTTGTTACCTACTATTTGCTTGGCATATTGTACCGGAATACGACGAGTTGCCTGCGTGATAGCCACTGCAAACAAAACAACCATAAACAACGCTACAATCTCAATAACAAAGAACAGAACCTGGCCGCTTCCGGCTCTTGAACTGGCTTCGCCAAAAATTGCACCGGGAAGTCTTGAAACGATACCAATCATAATCATCATTGATATACCATTCCCAATACCTTTTTCAGTCATACGCTCGCCGAGCCACATACACATAACAGTACCAGCTACAATCAACAAGACAGAACTAATATAGAAAAGACCCTGGCCAACTAATATTGCATCTGTCGGTATAGTAGTCTGAACATAAGTAAAGCCCTGTGCCGCTGCTACCGCTATAGTTAACCAGCGTGTTATCTGGTTTAATTTTCTTCTACCAGACTCTCCCTCTTTCTGCAATTTGCTGAAATAAGGAAGTGCTAATGTTAATAACTGAATAGCAATAGAAGCTGAAATATATGGCATAATACCTAGTGCCATAATTGAAGCATTTTTGAATGCACCACCAACCAATGTATTTAAAAGACCTAACAAACCATTATTTGCTGTTAAATCTTTTAACTTCGCTACATCAACACCCGGTAAAACTACGTGGGAACCGACACGGAAAATAACTATTATCAAGAGAGTCTGAAGAATACGCTTCCTCAATTCTTCTATTGACCAAATGTTCTTGAGTGTTGTTAAAAATTTGTTCATTTTGTTAGGAAAAACAAGGCTTAAGGTTGAAATTGCTTAGTTCCTTCAGGGTATATGAGTACTTCAGCTACGTTTAATCAAACTAATTACTGCCAGTTGTATCTGGCTTAAATGACAACTAACTGAAAATCAACCAATTAGGGTATTTAACTTAAATAGAATCGCTGCTAAATCTGCAAAGCTAACGATTCTATTGTTATAAAGCAAATCAGCATTTTAAGTTTCTTAAACCCAGATTACTAATTAATAGTTTCCTTCAATTGCTTAGACACCTGAGCAGCATAATTTAAGGCACACCTTAGGCAGCCACTTCAGAGCCTGCAGCGTTAAATGTAGCATCTACAGTTGCCGAACCACCTGCTTTCTCGATAGCTGCAATAGCAGTTGCCGAAAACGCGTTAGCCTTCAAATCAACCTTTGCCGTCAACTCACCACGACCCAGGATTTTAACAAGGTCAGACTTTGAAGTCAAACCATTATTGTATAAGAAACCTAAATCAATTTTAGTTGCACCGGTTTTTTCAACCAAAGCCTGAATGGTATCAAGGTTGATAGCTTTGTATTCTACTCTGTTTATATTTTTAAAGCCAAACTTAGGAACACGGCGTTGTAATGGCATCTGACCACCCTCAAAACCACGTTTCTGGCTGTAACCTGAACGAGATTTTGCACCTTTATGACCACGTTTAGCAGTACCGCCACCGCCTGATCCATGTCCGCGACCTACTCTGTCGTTTGCTTTAACTGAACCTTTTGCAGGTTGTAATGAACTTAATTTCATTGTAATTCGACTATTAATCGGTTAAAAATACGCAATTCCGACTTTCGGAATCACTCGGCTACGCCTACCCAAAACCCATAAAGGGAGAATTAATTATGCTTCTTCTATCACTAACAAGTGTTGAACCTTGTTAATCATGCCTTGCATAGCAGGGTTTAATTCTTTTTCTACAGTACGATTAAGTTTGCCAAGACCTAAAGCTGCGATAGTACGCTTTTGTACTTCTGGTCTGCCAATAGTACTTCTTACCTGAGTAATTTTTACCTTTGCCATTTTTGTTATGAGCTATAAGCTTTTCACTTGAAGCAGTAAGTATAAGTACACATACTTTTACCTACCACTATAAGCTGGGCGCTATTATCCGTTAAATACTTTTGTCATTTTAACACTACGCTGGAACGCCACGGCATGAGGTGCACGCATCTGGCTTAAAGCATCAATAGTTGCCTTAACCACGTTGTGAGGGTTTGATGAACCTTTAGATTTTGCCAATACGTTATGTATACCGGCTGCCTCTAATACGGCACGCATCGCACCACCGGCAATAATACCGGTACCAGGCGCTGCAGGTTTAACAAACACAAAACCACCTGAGAATTTACCGTGAATTTCGTGTGGAACGGTGTCATTGATTACAGGCACAGATACCAGATTTTTCTTGGCGTCTTCAATAGCTTTGGCAATCGCATCTGTTACTTCATTTGCTTTACCAAGGCCTTGTCCTACAACACCTTTACCGTCGCCTAACACAACGATTGCCGAGAAACTAAAACGACGACCCCCTTTCACCACCTTGGCTACACGGTTGATGGCTACTACTCTTTCTTTGAGTTCTGCCTCGTTTACTTTTGCTTTATTCATTGATTCAGAATTGCAAGATTAGAATTTCAAACCGCCTTCTCTGGCACCTTCTGCCAAGGCTTTAATGTTACCATGATACAAATAACCATTACGGTCAAACACACAGGCTTCGATACCTTTTTCAGTAGCGATTTCAGCTAGTTTTTTACCTACTTCTTTAGAGTTATCAACTTTCACACCCTTCAATCCTAAACCCGAAGTAGATGCAGAAGCTAAAGTTACACCTTTAGTATCGTCAATCAACTGAGCGTATATGGCTGTATTTGAGCGGAACACCGACAAACGCGGTCTTTCAGGTGTACCTGAAACTTTACTGCGGATGCTCCACTTAATTTTTTGTCTTCTATCAGTTTTAACACTTGACATTGTTATAAATATTTTGAGACCTTGAAACGCATTTCGCCGTCTGAGATGTCTAATGATTATTTCTTCTTACCAGAGGTTTTACCAGCTTTGCGACGAACCACTTCACCAACAAAACGTATACCTTTTCCTTTGTAAGGCTCAACTTTACGCAGAGATCTGATTTTTGAAGCAACCAGACCAATCAACTGCTTGTCAGTACCTTCCAGTGTAACAAGCGGGTTTTTACCTTTCTCCATAGCGGTTGTTACTTTCAACTCTTCAGGAACCACAAAATAAACATTGTGTGAGAATCCTAAACTAAGGTCTAGTACGTTTCCGTTGTTAGCAGCCTTATAACCTACACCGACAATCTCCATTGAAGTTTTGTATCCTGTGCTTACACCAATTACCATGTTGTTAATCAATGAACGATACAAACCATGCAGGGCTTTATGACGTTTCTGTTCGGTTGGTCTTTCAACTTTCAGTTCGTTGTCTTCAACCCCTACTGTAATATCGGGGTCAACTTTTTGAGTGAGAGTTCCTTTCGGTCCTTTTACTGTTACCACGTTAGAGTCGTCTACCGTGATGCTTACACCGCTTGGAATAGCAACTGGTTTTTTACCAATTCTTGACATTTTTTTTAAGTTTAAGGCTTCATGACACTTTCGCTGAGAAGCGAGTTATCAAGAGCGGTCAACAATTAATTTAATTAGCTTGCAGAAAACTGCAAATAGATTGGGTACAATAACAAGTACTGGTACTTATTAATATACGTAGCACAACACTTCACCACCTACTTTCAATGAACGGGCTTCTTTGTCGGTCATTACACCTTTCGAAGTTGAAAGGATAGCAACGCCTAATCCGTTAAGAACGCGTGGAATATCAGTTGTACCGGCGTATTTACGCAAACCTGGTTTAGAAACACGTTTCAGCTCAACAATTGCTGATTGTTTCGTTACCGGGTTATACTTCAACGCAATTTTGATAACACCCTGCGGGCCTGTTTCTTCAAATTTATAGCTTTGAATAAAACCTTTATCGTACAGTACTTGTGTAATCGCTTTTTTGATGTTCGAAGCAGGAATTTCTACCACTCTATGACGCGCCTTGATGGCATTTCTGATTCTGGTAAGGAAGTCTGCTATTGGATCCGTTGTAATCATTTTGCTGTTTAATTTTGGATACCTAAGCCAACATTGAGCAGTATCGCGAGCGCGACTTTCTCAATTGGGCTGCAAAATTAGAAAATATTTTTTATATAATAATATGTATGCAAGAAAATATTATCTGGCAAAATTAATATTCCTGAATAATTAGTATTTATTCAGGAAATTCTACCAAACAACTGTATTTCTTACCAAGATGCTTTTGTAACACCCGGAATTAAACCTTTTGATGCCATCTCGCGGAAGGTAACACGGTTAATACCGAATTTGCGCATATAACCTCTTGGACGCCCAGTTAACTTACAACGGTTATGTAATCTAACCGGTGAAGCATTACGAGGTAATTTGTCCAAAGCGGCATAGTCATTAGCTTCTTTTAAAGCGGCACGTTTGGCGGCATATCTTGCTACTGTAGCCTCTTTTTTTCTATCTCTTGCTTTAATTGATTCTTTTGCCATTGTAAGACTTTTGATTAAGCTGATTTCAAAGACTTAAATCTCTGTTAAGATTATTTTTTGCTGCTTGCAAATGGAAGACCCATTTCTTTTAATAATTCGTAAGCTTCAGTATCGGTTGGCGCCGAAGTAACGAAAGTTATATCCATACCCTGGATTTTCGAAATTTTATCAATCGATATCTCAGGGAAAATAATTTGCTCCTTAATACCAAAGGTATAATTTCCACGACCATCAAAACCTTTATCACTGATACCTTTGAAGTCTCTCACACGTGGAAGCGCAATAGCACAAAGACGGTCAAGGAATTCGTACATTTTCTCTCCGCGAAGTGTTACTTTCACACCAATCGGCATGTTTTCACGAAGTTTGAAGTTCGAAACCGCTTTCTTAGATAAAGTTGCTACGGCTTTCTGACCTGTGATGTTTGATATCTCTTCCAAGCTGCTGTCGATCAATTTCTTGTCGCCGGTTGCAGCACCCACACCACGGTTAATAACGATTTTCTGCAAGGTTGGAACCTGCATGATAGATTTGTAACCAAACTTTGTTTTCAAAGCTGGTACTACTTCTTTTGAATATTTTTCTCTTAAGCGTGCCATTTTTGTGATTTGCTTTTGGGAGGATTTCCGACCCTCTTCATTAGCGCCGGCTTAACAGCCGACTCTGAGTTATTAAATAAACTTACCGGTCTTTTTAGAGAAGCGTTGAAGTTTGCCATTCTCATTCTCTTTACGACCTATGCGGGTAGTTTCTCCTGTTGCAGGGTCAACCACTGCTACATTGCTGATATGAATAGAACCTGCAAACTCACGGATTTCACCCTGAGGATTTTGTGCCGAAGGTTTCACGTGTCTTTTCTGAATATTTACACCTTCTACAACCACACGTTGTTTCTCGGTGTTGATGTCAGTAATTTTACCGCGTTTTCCTTTCGAATTACCTGCAATCACCTCAACTGTGTCGCCAGAGCGTACATGAAGTTTCTGTTGCTTATTGAATTTTCTTTCCATTACTTTTAAATTTGAAAATTTGAATAGTTAAGCATTGGCCAAAGAACTGTGGCTCTCTGTCACAATGGCGGGCTAAGTTTCAGCTTAGTAAACCGCTTTCAAATTAAAGAACTTCAGGAGCCAAAGAAACGATTTTCATGAATTGTTTCTCACGTAATTCACGTGCAACAGGTCCGAAAATACGAGTACCGCGTGGCTCGTCTTGGTTGTTTAATAATACTACTGCGTTGTCTTCAAAACGTATGTACGAACCATCTTTGCGACGAACCTCTTTGGTGGTTCTAACTACGACAGCTTTTGATACTGTTCCTTTCTTCATGCTTGAAGAAGATAAGGCCGATTTTACGGACACGACAACTTTGTCACCAATTGAAGCATAACGCTTACCTGTTCCGCCCAATACACGGATCACAAGCACTTCTTTTGCTCCACTATTATCGGCAACACCTGCTCTTGATTCTTGCTGTAACATTGTCTTAATTTTTGGCTACAGGCGTATAAGCCAATAGCTATTAGCTTTAAATTACTTCGCTTTTTCTACGATTTCTACTAATCTCCAATTCTTGTTCTTGCTCAATGGGCGAGTCTCCTGAATCTTCACGGTATCACCGATACCAGCTTCATTTTTCTCGTCATGGAACATGAACTTCTTGGTTTTGAGCATGAACTTTCCGTATTTCGGATGTTTCAATTTACGAACTACAGCTACAACGCCAGATTTATCCATCTTGTTGCTAACTACCGTTCCGATACGCTCTTTTCTAAGATTTCTTTCCATTGTTCTTATACTTAATTCCTGCAATACAGGGTATTTGATTATTAACGGGCATTCAATTCTGTCAACATTTGAGCAATCAATCTGCGAGATTGACGAATACGCATCGGATTTTCGATAGGCGTGATAGCATGAGCAAACTTCAATTTGTTGATTCTGTCTTTCTCAACTGATATGTTTTGCTGCAATTGCTCAACTGACAATGCTTGGATTTCTGACTTTTTCATTTGATTATTGAATGAATGAATGAGTTGTCTCATTCAGGTTATCATCACAGTATTAACTCACTGCGAATTATTCTGCATCTTCCTGATAATCTCTACGTACTACAAACTTGGTTTGTACAGGCAATTTCTGAGCTGCCAGACGAAGAGCTTCATTGGCTACTGCCAAAGGCACACCGGTTGCTTCGAAAAGAATGGTACCTGGTTTTACACTGGCTACCCAATACTCAGGAGCACCCTTACCTTTACCCATACGTACCTCAAGAGGTTTCTTGGTGATAGGTTTATCAGGGAAAATACGAATCCATACCTGACCTTCACGTTTCATTGCACGGGTAACCCCGATACGAGCTGCCTCAATCTGACGCGAGGTGATTCGACCCGGCTCTAGAGATTTGATAGCGAATGTTCCGAATGCAATCTCGTGTCCGCGTGTTGCGAGACCCTTGATTCTGCCTTTCTGCTGCTTACGGAATTTGGTTCTTCTTGGTTGTAACATGACGCTATTATGTTATCAGCACTATGTGCTTAGTTTCAAGTTTCAAATATTTTAAGTTTCAAGAATCATATTTCAGTAAAGAAACCTAAAACCTGAAACTCAAAACTATTTATCTTCTGTTGTTATTACCTCTGTTATTGTTATTGTTGCGGTTTCCGCCACCACGATTGTTGTTACGGTTGCGGTCTCTGTCTCCACCTCCTCTGTTATCGTCACGTCCGCCACCTCTTCTGTCATCACGTCCGCCACCTCTACGGTCGTCGCGTCCGCCACGTCCACCGGCTGATGCACCTTCGCCACCTCTTTCGTTAGCTGATGATGCTGCACCTCCTGCCGGAGTTAAATCACGCTTACCAAATACTTCGCCTTTAAATACCCAAACTTTGATACCGATTTTACCATATACCGTAAGGGCTTCTGATACTGCATAATCAATATCAGCACGAAGTGTATGAAGCGGGATACGTCCTTCTTTATACATCTCATTACGGGCCATTTCAGCACCTGCCAAACGACCACCTAATTTTACTTTAATACCTTGCGCACCTACACGAACAGCGGCCTGAATGGCTTGTTTCATGGCACGACGGTAAGAAATACGAGCCTCTAATTGTTGAGCGATAGATTCGCCAATCAATTTGGCATCCAACTCAGGGCGTTTGATTTCGTAGATGTTGATCTGAACGTCTTTGCCGGTCAGTTTTTTCAACTCTTCTTTAATCTTATCAACTTCGTTACCACCTTTTCCGATTACAACACCCGGACGGGCCGTATGGATAGTAAGAGTGATGCGTTTCAAGGTACGCTCGATAACTACTTTCGAGATCGCTCCTTTCGGAATACGCGCTGCCACGTATTTACGGATTTCTTGGTCTTCGACAAGCTTCTCAGCGAATGTTTTGCCACCATACCAGTTAGATTCCCAACCTCTGATGTAGCCAAGTCTTAGACCGACAGGATTAACTTTTTGTCCCATTAGTTATTATTTGCTTATTATGGCATTAAGCCATATTCATTTTGGTGCGATACGAGTAGTATATCGTTCGCTTATTAATAATTAAACTGCACTATCAACTACAATAGTAAGGTGATGAGAACGTTTACGAACTCTGTATGCACGCCCTTGAGGTGCCGGTCTTAAACGTTTAATCATACGTCCACCATCAATGAAGATTGACTTAACAACAAGTTCTGCATCTTCAATTTTCTGGTCTTCGTTCTTTTGTTGCCAGTTAGCTACCGCTGATAACAAGACCTTCTTGATAACAGGTGAGGCATGTTGAGGCTGAAAGCTCAATATACCCAGCGCTTGGCTCACCTTTTTACCTCTGATCAGGTCTGCAACCAGTCTTGCCTTACGTGGCGAGGTAGGATAATCACTTAATTTTGCTACTGCTTCCATTTTTTACAAATGTACAATTATTATCTTTTTCCTTTATCTTTCTTTGCTATGTGACCACGGAAGTTACGCGTTGGAGAGAACTCTCCCAATTTGTGCCCTACCATGTTATCAGTTACATATACCGGAATAAATTTATTGCCGTTATGTACTGCGAAAGTATGTCCAATGAAATCAGGAGAAATCATTGAGCGACGCGACCATGTTTTGATGACTGACTTTTTACCTGAGTTGTTCATATCAACAACTTTTTTCTCAAGGCGGTAATCAATATATGGTCCTTTTTTTAGTGAGCGTGCCATAAATACTTATCTAGATTCTTTATTTTGATTATTTACTTCTTCTTGAAATGATTAGCTTACTTGAAGGCTTAGTTTTATCACGAGTCTTCTTACCTTTAGCCAATAAGCCATTACGCGAACGAGGATGACCTCCTGACGCACGGCCTTCACCACCACCCATCGGGTGATCAACCGGGTTCATAGCTACACCTCTTACACGTGGACGAACACCCAACCAACGTTTACGACCGGCTTTACCGTAAGTAACGTTCATGTGGTCGGCATTCGAAACTGTACCTACCGTAGCAATACAAGTAGCAAGTACCATTCTCATTTCACCTGAAGGCATCTTTAATGTTACATATTTGCCGTCTTTTGCCAACACCTGTGCATAAGTACCTGCGCTACGTGCCATCTGGGCACCTTTTCCAGGATGCAACTCAATGTTGTGAACAATTGTACCAAGCGGCATGCTTCCTAGTGGAAGAGCATTACCGATTTCAGGAGCAACTGTTTTGCCGGCAATAATTACCTGGCCAACTTTCAAGCCTTGTGGGGCAATGATGTAAGCCTTTTCACCGTCTGTATATTCTACAAGCGCAATACGTGCAGAACGGTTTGGATCGTACTCAATAGTTTTTACTTCAGCAGAAACATCTACTTTGCTTCTTTTGAAATCTATGATACGATATTTGCGTTTGTGGCCACCACCGATGTAACGTGCGGTACGGTGTCCTTCATTATTACGACCACCGGTTCTTTTGATCGTGGTTGTAAGGCTTTTCTCAGGTTTGCTTGCGGTAATCTCTGAGAAATCAGGCGCTACACGATGACGTTGCCCCGGGGTGATTGGTTTTAATTTCTTGATACCCATTTTTACTTAATCTTTTGCAGCCTGTAAGGCTATACCTGAAATTTAATGATGGAACGATTGGGCGGATACCCGCTTAACCTTTCTTATAAATTTTCGTAGAAATCAATCATTTCGCCTTCTTTCAAGGTTACAATCGCCTTTTTAAAAGTTGATGTAACACCTGAAGATGCTCTGCTACGAGTCATTCTTGATTTCTTTTTACCGATTTGACGAATGGTGTTTACGTCAGTAACTGAAACGCCATACATCTTCTCTACGGCTTTTGCGATTTGTATTTTGTTCGCATCCATAGCCACTTCAAACACAAACTTGCCTTTTGCAGTGCTCTTTTGCGTTTTTTCAGTGATGATTGGTCTTTTAAGTACACTCATGTTCTTAATTTATTAGCAAAGCTGTTCGCAGCTTTTAGTTCAATATTGATTCTATTTTCGACAAAGCACCTTCGCTAATGATTAACTTATCAGCATTGATTAAGTCATAAGTACTTACTTCGTCTGCACTCAAAACTCTTGTTTTTGGAATGTTACGAGCTGATAAATACACATTGCTATCATAATCAGGCAAAATGAAAAGAGTCTTGCTGCCTGTCAATGACAATGCACTAAGAAATGCTAAGTATGATTTTGTTTTTGGAGACTCAAAAGTAAAATCTTCAATAACCGAGATGTTATTTTCTTTGGCTCTTGCTGAAAGAACTGATTTACGAGCCAGAACTTTTACTTTCTTATTCAATTTGAAGTCGTAATCACGAGGAACAGGTCCGAATACACGACCACCACCTACGAAGGTTGGAGCTTTGGTAGAACCATGACGAGCACCGCCAGAACCTTTTTGACGAACAATTTTCTTGGTTGAACGTGCTATCTCAGCTCTTTGCTTGGCTTTATGCGTGCCTTGGCGTTGATTTGCCAAATAGTGTTTTACATCCAGGTAAACCACATGTGTATTTGGCTCGATTCCGAAAACATCGTCAGACAAAACTGCCTTACGACCCAAATCTTTTCCGTCTTTGCTTAATACTGATAATTCCATTGTTACTACCGTTTTTTTCGATGTCGTTCGGTGTCGACCTGAATATTTGCTGCCCGCCCTAAAGACAGCTTATTAAAAATCAACCAATAACTCCCCTTTAGGGGCTGGGGGTTATTTTATTTGTGCAAAGTAATGAAACCGTTTTTAGCACCCGGAATTGAACCGCTGATAACGATCAGATTCTGGTCTGATAAAACTTTCAATACTTTAAGGTTTTGTACAGTTGTACGTGTGTTACCCATACGGCCGGCCATAC
This sequence comes from Emticicia sp. 21SJ11W-3, assembly GCF_024138715.1. Classification (GTDB taxonomy): domain Bacteria; phylum Bacteroidota; class Bacteroidia; order Cytophagales; family Spirosomataceae; genus Emticicia; species Emticicia fluvialis. Next base: position 940,156 of record NZ_CP092074.1, on the reverse strand, counting down.
GAAGACCTTTGAAAACGCGTGATGGGAACGAGCAGGCTCCGATTGAACCGGGGTGACGACCACGGTTGTGCTGACCGTGCGTTTGACCACCCACACCGCCGAATCCGTGACGTTTTACAACACCCTGGAAACCACGACCTTTTGAGTTACCGGTTGCATCCAAGAAATCGCCTTCTGCAAAAACATCTTCTATACGAATAGTGTCGCCAAGGCTATATTCTTTTTCGAACTCTTTAAACTCAACTAATTTACGCTTAGGCGTTGTGCCTGCTTTTTTGAAATGACCTACCAACGGACGGCTTGTGTTTTTTTCTTTCTTTTCGCCGTAACCTAATTGGATAGCTTTGTAGCCATCTTTTTCTTCGGTACGAACCTGAGTTACAACACAAGGACCTGCCTCAATCAAAGTACAAGGTACTGCTTGGCCATCTGCGTTGAAGATAGTGGTCATGCCAACTTTCTTTCCGATAATTCCAGACATGGTATTTTACGCTTTATTTTGCTATTATAACCTATTTTGATTTTTCTTCAGCCAAATCGAAATCCGGCGTCCAAACGGGGGTGCAAAATTCCTAAAAAAAGTGCACTAAACCAAACATCGGCCAATAAATTATTTACTTTTCCAGAGGTTGGCCAAGCCAACTTGTTCATTACACTGCAAACCGTTGGACGAATCCGTTCCGGTAAGGCCTAAAAACTTAAGGTGCAGGACGATTCCTTGTTACCTTGCAGCGATTCCTGTAAAATTCATAGCTTTCGGAGACTGTTCTGAATTAATATTTACGAAACGAGTTCGGTTATTCTTACAGTCAAAGTTAAACTGGTTTCCCGAATGATTCGAGACTTCGTTTAACCAAATGAGAAGTACTCCGTTTTTATTGAGGTGCAAAGGTACTGATTTTTTTTAGCCTGCAAAATATATCCTAAAAGTTTTTCAATTATTTTTCTTGTTATCAGGTATTTAGGGTATAAAAAGCCTTTTTGCCAACCTAACCACAATACTGCTGTTAAAGAGGCTCAATACTGACCAGTGATTTCTACTATCCAAAGTAGTGCATACGTAATGTTTATTGAGCCCACAGTTTAAAGTTCAATGCTAAAAAGCAGCATAAAAATAATTGTTTTATATATCGAAAAACTAAAGACTGGGTCTCTTAAAAAAACTTGAGATTACAGATTGGAATATAAATGAGGCATTAAAAAGACAGAGAATATAAGGGCAGAAAGAATCCCACTGCCCTAATATTTCTACTTCAACTTCACCGTCCAAACCTCAAACCTTGTTTTGTTGGTATTGTAGATAAATAATTTATTGTAGGCTTCAGAATATGACAGCGCCGGCAGGGCACTGCCAGGCAACGGTTTATCGCCCAGCATTTGGCCTTTCAGGTTGAAGAGGGTGTTGTTCTTTCCGTCGAATATGGCAATAAATCGTAAATCATTACCTAAATCGAAATAACGTAACTGTGATTGCATGAAGTTGGTACTGCCTATCTCCAGCACGGGGTTCCCTTGCTTATTGCTAATCATTAAAGAGGTAGGCGTTCTTCGCGCTATCAACCAGTCTTTATGATTCTGGTCGAAAATGACTTCAAAAACGGTTGCTTTATTTGGTCTCTCCAATTGAATGCCCGACCCACTCAGTGAGTTGCCCGTCATATCTACTTTTATTATTTCTCCCGTTACAGAAACCAGCGTTATTAAAGATTGTCTGCTCGGCCCCTCCTCTACTATCATTTCTAGTGGCCTGCTTGACATTGGCACTTTCGGGAAACCGCTCAGAATTGGCCCCTGCTCATAAAACACAGTGAGTGTACCATCTTTCTGCAACACTGCCAGATACGTATTATTTTTATATTTAACAGCCTGTATCTGCACAATATCGTACAAATTCGCCAGGGTATTCAAACGGCTTATGCGCTGGGTTTCTTCATTTATTATATAAATATTGCCTCCCTCATCAGCTACATAAATTTTAGTTTCACTAGATGTTACCGCCTTAATTTCTCCCTTAAATTGAATGTCGGCATAATTGGCAACAAGCCCTTTCTGGTTTTCGCGGCTAAAAAATACCAGTTGCCCCGGCGTAGTAGCCAGGTAATGCAATGTACCGTTCTGGAAATAGTCAGTAGGCAATAAATAAGGGCTGGTAATTGCCTGCCCAAGAGGCACTTTATTAACTTCTGTGGCTGAACTGCTCACCAGCACAACCTGGTTATCCTCCTGCTGCAGCATTATCTCTTCTGAAGCACTGGCGGCGTTGTTTATAACAAACGGTTTGCCCTTAAATCTGGCGCTCATGTTCAGGCTATCCTGCATAAAAAACCGGTTAACCAAAACCTCTTTCTGCGTCTGTGGGATTTTCTCAATCAGCACCTTTGTGCCGAAAGTATTATTGATAACAAAGTTTTCAAAGGCAATAAACCTTAAAGACTTGGCACGTTGCTCATGTTTCACAACCGAGTTTCTCCATTTTTGGGGCAGAGAAAAATAAAAGTTGTTCCAGATTCTCTGCGGACTGATGATAGCTGTTACCTGTGCCTGAGGGCGGAGTTTCTTTACAAAGTCTGTATACACGCCAGACCTCGCCCAGGTTTGTCCCGTGTTCAGATTGTTCAGATACTCCCGCATGGCTTCGTCATCGCTGGCCAGCACTATGTAGTCTCCTATCTGGGTATAATAGCAATCCGGAAAACCCCGGAAGAGTGAGCCAAAGAGCAAAGCAGGAAGCTGACTTATCTGAATTTTACGTACATAGTTATTCAGGTAACTAAAAGGTTTGGGTTTAAAGTAAGAAGAGAGCTTTTCTGCATTTGCGGCCAGGTCATCAAACATATTCATGGCTTCTGCCTGGTCTTTTGTTTTTATCAGAAGTATTTTTCTTGATGCTTCGTCTGTAGAGGTTTCCATCTCACAAAGTACCAGTTCATTCTTTAGTACTTGATACAAACCGCCCAGGTTCACATTCAGCAGGCGGTTAAGGCTATCTTTTTCAGCCAGAAGCTCCTGCTCATTGGCACGGAAATAGTTGCTTAGGTCTTTCTCCAGCTTTGCGGGGTTATGAAAACTCAGACGAAAAGTAATTGACGTATTAACCGGTATTAAATCAGTACAGGTAAGTGGTTGGGGCATCTGCTGGCCGAAAATACCTAAGAACGGAATGGTGTTGGTTCCTTTTGAATATATATAAGCCGATACCGTATTAGGGCTTACCGGTTTTTCAAATACCACATCCGGATTGCGCGGCGTAATGTTGCTGAAGAACTCTATCAGATTCGGCGAAAGTTGCGACGGTAGAATATCGGCAACATCGCGAAGGTTTTTACTTTTGTAATAAATATGCGCAATGCCCCGCCGGGTTTCTTTAAATGGTGAGTTCTCAAGCGCCCCGCCAGACCTGATTCTGTTTACCACTTCTTCAAGCAAAATTTTAGAACCGCTACAAATGAGATAATCGTCATGAATTAAAAAATTAAAAAGAAGCCGGTTGTTTACGTTATACAGTTCTTCAATTCTGATACCCTTGTAGGTTCTTCCGTATACTTTTCTTTTAGTGAGGTCTGGTTTTAATAGCTGATTAAGAAATTCCGCATCACCAAAAGCTCCGGCCGGTATATAAACTATGTATTCCAGATTCTTTTTGGTTTCGCGGTGCAACGAGTAAGTAATCAGCTTTTTATTAAGGAATTTCTGCGCTGTGGTGTTTGTATCTACATTTTCTCCTATTAGTTTCAGCGGTTGCAGGGCGTCGTAGAAAAACGGGATGTCGGCCAATTGCGTTGAATCGATACCATCTCTGCTGAACAGCGAGTGGTGAATCTGCGAACTTTCAACTATCAAAAAGGCGTTATCCGGAATATAATTCCAGGCATCGCTTTTGGGGGCAAGCCAGATACGGTAAACCAGAAACAAGGCAACTAAACCCAAAAAGGCATTGATATACCACAGGTATTTAGGTTTTATCATATTGAAAGCTACGTAAATTCAATTATCAGCCGGGTTATCTTGCTGTGCAACTTCCAATTACAGAAGTTTCCAGGTAGATTTGCAAAAGTAAATAAATTTAATTCAATTTTTTTGGAGCGAACCCCATTTTTGAGAGGCAAAAACGATTAAATGGTCAAACTTCAACACAAGACATGGTTCAGTCAGACACAATATGTGCATTAGCCACGCCTCAGGGTATTGGCGCCATCGGGGTTATCAGAGTTTCCGGCGAGCGGACATTTGAAATTGTCAATAAGGTTTTCAAAGGAAAAGACCTCATGAAGGTAGAGTCACATACCATTCATTTTGGTACCATCAGAGATTATACCGATGCGCCGGAAGGTAAGATAATTGATGAAGTATTGGTATCGGTCTTTAAAAACCCCCGAAGCTTTACCAAAGAAGATGTAATTGAGATATCGTGCCACGGAAGCGACTACATTATAAAATATATACTAAAACTGCTGATACAAAACGGTTGCCGGATGGCCAAACCCGGTGAATTTACGCAGAGGGCTTTTTTGAACGGGCAGTTTGATTTAGTGCAGGCCGAAGCAGTGGCTGACCTGATAGCGGCTGACTCGGAAGCAGCACATAAAACGGCCCTCAATCAGATGCGCGGAGGTTTTTCTACCCAGTTAAAAGCGCTTCGTGAGGAACTGGTACATTTTGCCTCGCTGGTAGAGCTTGAACTGGATTTTGGAGAAGAAGATGTGGAATTTGCCGGAAGAGATGATTTAAGGCAATTAATATTGAAAATTCAGAATTTTCTGAAAAAACTAATTAACTCATTCGACTCCGGCAATGTAATCAAAGAAGGTATACCTGTAGCTATCATTGGCCCACCCAATGCAGGTAAGTCTACCCTGTTGAACGCCCTGCTGAATGAAGAAAAAGCCATTGTAACCGACATAGCCGGCACCACCCGCGATGTAATTGAAGACATCCTTTTTATAGGTGGCACCAAGTTTCGTATCATTGATACCGCCGGCATACGCGAAACAAAAGACGTGGTAGAAAGCATAGGCATTGAAAGGTCTAAACAAGCATTGGAAAAGGCAGAAATAGCAATCATGCTTTTTGAAAATGAGCCGGACAGACAGTTTCTAGCTGACACATTTGCGGATATGCTCACCGGCAAAGCCACCATTTGGGTAAGGAATAAAATTGATCTGGTGAATGATGAATCCTCCGCTATGGTAGCAGCCTCTACCCCTCTCCATGAAGGGGGGGAGAGTGAAGAAAATGCCTCTCCAATAAAGAAAGGGTTGGGCGAGCTGACAGGCTCTCAAGTATACATCAACATTTCCGCCAAAAACAATACAGGCATCGACGCCCTGAAAAATACGCTGGCAGACCAAACTAAACTAAAAAAACAGGCCGATACCATGTTAACAAATCTGCGCCATTATGAACACTTGGCCAAAGCACATGAAGCATTAGATGAAGTATTGAAGGGATTAAGGCTTGGAATAACAGGAGACTTTCTGGCTCAGGACATCCGGCTGTCACTCTATCATTTAGGAGAAATAACAGGCCAGATTACCACCGACGATTTACTGGCCAATATTTTCAGTAAATTTTGTATCGGAAAGTAAAACCAAGCTGTCAACCAAAGCTTCCTCTGATATAATTTTTTGTAAGCTCTTGTTTTGGTTGATTAAAGATCATATCGCAGGTGTCATATTCAATCACTTCACCCAGATACATAAAGGCCACTTTGTCTGAAATCCTTTGCGCTTGCTGCATATTGTGTGTTACAATTATTATTGTATAGCTTTCTCTTAGCTTCAGAATTAATTCCTCAATCTTACCGGTGCTGATTGGGTCTAAAGCAGAGCAAGGTTCATCCATCAGAATAACTTCCGGCCGAAGCACAACAGCGCGGGCTATACATAATCTTTGTTGCTCTCCGCCTGATAGTTTTACGGCAGGTTTTTTCAGTTCATCTTTTACGGCATCCCACAGATAACTCTCTTTCAAGGCATTTTCAATCAGTTGAGGAATCTGCTGCTTAGGAAATTTATGAAGATGAAGTGCATAAGCCAGGTTATCATAAATGCTCTTGGGCAATGGATTAGGTTTCTGGAAAACCATACCAATCCTCTTCCTGATTTCAGTAACCGATACCTTTGATTTATACAAATTCAAATCATCCAGATATAAATCGCCTTCAATCTTTGCATCAGGCGATAAATCGTGCATCCGATTAAATGCCCGTAATAGCGTAGATTTACCACACCCCGACGGTCCTATTAAAGAAGTAACCTGATTTTCAGGAAACGCAATACCTATATCTTTGAGTACATGTTTTGAACCGAAGTGCAAGTTCAAATGCTGACTTGACAATTTAGCATTATTCATAGCTTAGTCTTTGGTTCTGTTTCTGAATCGGATGATAAATGCAAGTATATTCATTGCAAAAATTAGTAAAATCAATACAACTGAGGTGGCATAAGCCAATGGTCTTACCTGCTCAATGGCATTATGCTGGGTAGAGAGCATATACAAATGGTAGGGCAAAGCCATAAATTCCTGATTTAAACTGGTAGAAACACCATTGATATAAAAAGCAACCCCTGTAAATAAAATAGGGGCGGTTTCACCTGCGGCCCGCGACAAAGTAAGAATAATCCCTGTAATAATGCCTGAGAGCGCCTTGGGTATTACCACATCTCTGATGGTCTCAAACTGTGTGGCGCCTAAGGCCAAGGTGGCTTCGCGCATAGTATTGGGTACAGTCTTGAGCGACTCTTCGGCGGTTGTGATAATATATGGTAAAGAAAGCAGGCCGAGTGTTAACCCTGCCGACAATACAGATGTACCCAGCTGCATTGCCTGCACAAACAAAGCCAACCCGAACAGTCCGTAAATGATAGAGGGTATACCGGCCAGATTCCTGATTGAGGCACGGATAATATTGGTCATCAGATTTGACCTGGCATATTCATTTAAGTAAACGGCGCAGGCGACACCAAAGGGTACTGCAAATAACGTGGTAATAAAGGTAAGCAAAACAGTGCCGGCGATTGCAGGAAAAACACCGCCCTGTGTCATCCCGTTGGTTGGATATTCTGATATAAAACCCCAGGAAACAGCAGGTAAACCTTTACTGAATATATCCCAAAGAATTATTCCCAGAAACATACAAACCAGAAAGGTACTGCCTAAAAGAAACAACCAGTTAATAAAATTGACAATCTTGTTATTCATCCCTGAAATTTTCTTAATCGATTGGCCAGGTATTCGCCCATCAGGTTAATGCTGAGTGTCATCATAAAAAGCACCATAGCTATTGCAAACAATGCAAAGTAATGGGTTGTTTGGTATGGAACCTCCCCCATTTCAATAGCAATGGTAGCAGTAATGGTTCGAACAGAATCCAGAAAGCTTTTAGGCGCTACCGAAACATTGCCCGTAGCCATCAGCACAGTCATAGTCTCACCCAAAGCCCGACCCAACCCGAGCATTACGGCAGCAATCAGCCCCGGGGTTGCAGCAGGTATGGTTACTCTGAAAAGGGTTTGCCATTTGTTTGCTCCTAAAGAGATTGAAGCTTCTCTGTGACCTTGAGGAACCGCATTAATTGCATCTTCACTAATAGTTATAATAGTGGGTAGTGCCATAAAAGCCAGCAGAATAGACCCATTCAGGGCATTCAGGCCATTCTGAATTGCAAAAATCTTTGAGATATTTGGCCCTACCAATACTATTCCTAGAAAGCCTATGGCCACCGACGGAATGGCTGCCAATAGCTCAACAACAGGCTTTAAAATCAACTGAAGTTTTTTTGGAGCAAACTCTGATAAAAAAGCAGCTGTAAAAATTCCTAACGGAACGGCAATAATCATTGACCCTAAGGCTACAAAAATGGTACTGATGATGAGCGGGAAAATACTATACTGATTGTCGGGGTCCCATTGTGAGCCTGTGAAAAAATCTACCGGACTGATGTTCAGAAAAAAGGAAATGCTATTAATTAAAAGCATAAAAAATATACTTGCCAACAACATAATTGTAATGAGACCGGTTGCTTTAAAAAGCTGCCTGAAACACCAGTCGATGCGTTCTCTTCGGTTCATGTTTTTCAATCGTTGATAAGTTTTGCAGGATAATAGCCCGACTTCAGAATGATAGCAAGGCCCTCTTTTGTCTTTTCATAATCAAGAAAAGGCTTCACTTTCTGATAGTCCTTTTTTTTGAAGAACTGATATAAAGGTCGCTGAAAAAAGTACTTTCCTGAGATAATTTTCTTTGCATCCAACGGTGAAACAGCTTCACCGCCATCAGAAGTATAGATTTTTAACACTTTTAAGCCTGACCCACTCTTTTGCATCATATACCCTGCGCCTACATAACCTATACCTGAGGGGTCTACTTTAATGCCCTCAAGAATTTGGGCATTGCCATTCATCTGTTTGGCAAACGGAGAAAACCGTATTTTTAGCGACTTCTGTATATATTCATGAGTTCCCGAATTACTTTGGCGCCCGTATATGTTAATCGGAATATCGGAAGAAGTCAGCCTGTTCCAGTTATTCCATTCACCACTAAGTATTCTGGCCAGGGCTTGTGTACTGATTGAGTCAATAGATAATTGGTCAGATACAACAAAAGCGATGGCGTCCTGGGCAAAAATAAATGATGATATTTCCAGGTTTTTTGCCTTGAAATGCGCCAGCTCTTTATCATTAATATCTCTTGAAGAATTCGCAATATCAGCAGTTCCGTTGAGCAACGATGCTATTCCCAGCCCAGACCCTCCTCCGGATATGGAGACCAGCAAATCCGGATGCCCGTAGTGGAAGTTTTCAGCCAGCACAACGGCAAGATTTACTTCTGTATCAGAGCCTTTCACTTTAATTGTATTATCATGCTCTGCACAGCCGGAAATGATCAGTATGACGAGAAAAATCAACTTGCGCATCTACAAAGTTGAATTAATTATCTACTATTGACAATTCTTCCGGATTAACTGTTTGTTATATTTTGCGTAAAACAAAACTACCCGAATCTGTATAAGTGTTAATTGGTTTGGTTTTGTGGCACATACCATCAGTTTTTCTTCATCAAGCATCACCCCCAATATTTAAAAATATACCTTTTTAAATAATCAATTGCACTAAAGCAACAATATTTTAGATTATTAATCTACTAATTTGGTAGATTAAATAGAACTAGTATATATTTGCCAATCCTTATTCTTAAAAGCATTTTATGCAAACACAAAACAATTCTACTATGCAGAAAATTCTATTACTAGTTTTTGGAGTTATCTTTTCAGTGCAAACAATTGCACAAGATAACCCAACCATTAATGCCAATGTAACTGGTAAGGTGATAGATGCCGTTACTAACGACCCGCTCATTGGCGCCACGGTGTCTATCAAAGGCACAACCAACGGCGCACAGACAGATGCCAACGGAGAGTTTAAATTAATAACCGGGCAAAAGCTACCTTTTACACTGGTTGTGAGCTATATCGGCTATCAGAAAAAAGAAGTGGTAATTACCGAGCCTACGGTTGAAATCAGACTCGATGCTGCGGCAAATCAACTATCAGATGTGGTAATTACCTCTCGCCGTCGTCAGGAGTCAGCGCAGTCAGTACCCATACCTATATCTATTGTAAGAGGTGTAACCGTTGAAGACGCAGGTGCATTTAATGTAAACCGCCTGAAAGAATTAGTACCGACGGTTCAGCTATATGCTTCTAACGCCCGTAACACTACTTTAAACATCCGTGGTTTAGGCTCAACCTTTGGTTTGACTAACGATGGTATAGACCCCGGCGTCGGCTTCTACGTAGATGGTGTCTATTACGCACGGCCGGCCGCTACTGCCCTCGATTTCATTGACATAGAGCAGGTGGAAGTACTCAGAGGCCCACAGGGTACGCTCTTTGGTAAAAACACTACCGCAGGCGCTTTTAACATTACTACACGCCAGGCAAGTTTTACACCCGGCGCCAGCTTTGAGTTAAGCTATGGTAACTTTGGCTATATTCAGGCAAAAGGCTCAATAACAGGGCCGTTAAGCAAGAAACTGGCAGCCAGAGTATCATTTACCGGTACCCAGCGCGACGGGTTGCTTTTTAATGTAAGCAAGCAACAATATATAAACGATATCAATAACATCGGGCTGCGGGCTCAGTTGCTTTACGCGCCCAGCGATAATGTAAAAATAACCTTTATCGGAGACCTGACCGAACAAAAACCCAATGGCTATGGCTGGGCTGTGGCAGGTGTTGTTACTACCAAAAGACCGGCATACCGCCAGTTTAATGCCATCATAGCCGATTTAAATTACAAGCTGCCTTACTCAAGCGCTTTTGAAAGAAAAGTTGACCTGGATACGCAATCGAAGGCTGATAATAAATTTGACGGCGTCTCTGCCAATGCAGACATCAAAATCGGGAAAGGAACGCTTACCTCAACCACAGCATACCGCTACTGGAAGTGGGTGCCTTTGAACGACCGCGACTATACAGGTCTGCCTATCTTTACTATTTCTTCTGGCAACTCGGTACACAAACAGTGGTCGCAGGAAATCAGATACTCCGGACAAATCTCTTCAAAATTAAGTGGAGTAATCGGTGCATTCGGACTTTGGCAGGACCTGAAGTCTGACCCTGTACAAACCGAAGAAGCTGGTTCGGCTCAATGGCGTTTTGCCCAAAACTCTACCAGTAACTTATGGAAAACACCGGGATTGTTTGATAATTTCGGAATCAGAACAACCAATCGTATTCAAAGCACCAGTCTGGCTATTTTTAGCCAGGTTGACTGGGCCATTACCAGCAAAATCCATGTATTGCCCGGCGTAAGATGGAACTACGATAAAAAAATAGCAGACTACAAACGTGAAACCTACGGTGGTTTACAAACAACAGACCCTGCCTTGGTTGCCCTAAAAAATGGTGTTTATACCAATCAGGCATTTAATACAACAGTAAACGAAGATAACTTTTCTGGCCAGCTAACCCTGCAATACAGAGCCAGCGAAAAACTCAATGCGTTTGCTACTTACTCTGTCAGTTACAAACCGGTTGGTGTAAACATCGGAGGTTTGCCAACTGCAAGCGGGCAGGTGCTGATAGACCTGGCCAAGGTAAAGCCAGAATTTGTTTCACACAAAGAGATAGGTATCAAAACCAAACCAACAGCCAATTCAATTTTGAACCTCGTATTTCATGATACCGACATTAAAGACTATCAGACACAGGTACAGACACCAGAGCCCGGCGTAAACAGAGGGTATCTGGCAAATGCCGAAAAAGTAAGAGTTATTGGTGTTGAGGTAGATGGAAACATCAGACTTAGTAATCATTTCACAATTAATGGCGCCTTTGCCTATACCGATGGCAAATACATCTCTTTCAAAAATGCTCCTGTGCCTTTAGAAGAGGTTGGTGGCCCGCAGGCATTTAAAGATGTTTCCGGAGGCCAGCTGCCGGGTATCTCTAAATGGGCAGGTTCATTAGGTGGCGAGGCTACAACAAAAGGTAGATTACTAGGCTTAAAAGGCAATTATTTTTTAGGGCTTGATGCCTACTACCGTTCAAAATTCTCATCTAGCCCGTCTCCATCACAATACCTGAATATTGAAGGATACACGCTTACCAATGGTCGGGTGGGTTTCAGAGCATCTAATGGAATCACATTCTTTGTATGGGGCAGAAACCTGTTTAATGTTGACTACTACGAGCAACTGCTGGCGGCTCCGGGCAGTGCGGGCAATTACGCCGGTATTGTGGGCGATCAACGAACCTATGGAGTTACACTACGATACACTTATTGATATAAAAATTTAAATAATTGATGCCAGTATTCTGGCACAGAAGGGGATGCGGCAAAACCGTATCCCCTTCTGCTATTTTACAGTTTAGCGATGGCCCCACTAGCCTTTGAATTACCTGTAAATCAACCATTTAAAAGCGCATTTATTTAAATTTGGTGCCGTTAAATAAAAAAACCGCAAAATAAAGTTCAAATATTTTGCAAAATAATCACATTTTATTTCCTTTGAAGTACACTTAGCTGAGAGACTATAATTGATAATATCTTCAGAGTTATCTTTTCTTTTACTCTTACAAATTAAAAACTTAAAACCCGAGGCTAATTATTATTTAGAACCGGGATAAAATTTGATTTACAATAGTATTACTGTTTTTATTTTAACCTATAAACTTTTGTTGAACTAATTATAATTTCTCAATCATATTTGGTTCTTCCCATTACGCCTTCATCTATGCACTCGTTTCCATGAAACTGTGATTGAATGTGCGCACCCGGAATCAACCAGAACACGCAATTTTCATTTGAACTGATTAAACGCGTAGCTATAGACTTTTTGGTATCGAAATTTCTATAAGCAATCACCGAATGATTTTCCGCAAGTATCTGGAAGACTTACCGAGGATTAGTTTTACTACTGAAAACTCCACCAATTTCAATAAATACCGATAATTAACTCTTTTGTAAGTTAACCTGAGTAGAAAAATGGAGGAATACATAGGATTAATAAAAAAAATTTACTGGCTCATATCCACCAAGTGCATATTTCTTTTTGGAAGAATAAGTATTTTTTAAATGCTGAAGGCCAATGGTGGATGCTTTTTCGAAGAATTTATCGCCGGGTCTTTTCAATAGTGGATATGGATATTTCTAAATATTGGTGTTTTTACTTTTTTAATCTTTAAACTTTTGTTGAAATATGGATGAATACTTAGGTGTTATCAAACCTTTTGCAGGTGTCACTTTTGTACCTGTTGGCTGGCATCTTTGCGACGGAACACAGTTGCCCATTTCTGGCAATGAAGCACTATTTGCAATTATTGGCTATACATACGGTGGCGATGGCAAGACCAAATTTGCTTTGCCTAACTTACAAGGCAGAGCTGTTGTAGGACCCGGACAAGGACAAGGGCTAACAAACAGAACTCTTGGACAGATAGGAGGCGCTGAAAATGTGGCAATCACTGAAAGTACATTCCCAGCGCATACACATACTTCTTTTGCACTTAATGTTGATGCTGATTCCAGTAACCCTTCCGATCTTTTTTTAACCAAAACCCTCGTTGACAGATATTGCATCCAAGAAGGCAGCGATATGGAAGTAAAAATGGGAAATGATATCATTTCTACAGCTCCTGGTGGGAACCTTCCTCATAACAATATGCCTCCATTCATGGCTATCAATTATATCATTTGCGTGCAGGGTATCTATCCTGAGCGTCCGTAACTAATTGTACAGCAGAATCAATAAATAATTAAGCACCCTTAACAAATTAAATAAAATGGATGAGTACGTTGGAACTATAAAAATTTTTGCAGGCGACTATGCGCCCAGGAACTATTTGAAATGCGAAGGACAGACCCTGCCGATAATGACATATCAGGCTCTTTTTGCTTTATTAGGAACTACCTATGGCGGCGATGGCAGAAATACATTTATGCTGCCTGACCTGAGAGGCCGCCTAATCGTTCAAACGGGACAAATGCCCGGTAGCCCTAATTACAGACGACTTGGTGAAAAAGGAGGTGAGGAAAAGGTAACCCTTACCCTTAGTAACATCCCACCACATACGCATACGTACAGCGCGCTATCAGGCAATCGCGAATCTCCTAACCCTCAAAATAATTACCTGGGTAATACTGCCAGTACTTTTTATGCACAAAAAGGCCCAGATGATAAATTAGTAGCTATGGCACCAGGGGCAGTAGGCACCATTGGAGGGCAACCACACGAGAATATGCCACCCTTCATAGTACTTAATTATATTATATGCACCTTTGGATTGTACCCTCCAAGACCATAACGTAACCATTACTGTTTTAAACCATTATTAAATCGTTCGGAAATTATCAACTTTCTGCAAGGCTCTGAATATCATTTGATTAAGAACGGCTTGATGATATTTCTAACAGAAAAATACCTGGCTACTTAACATAAAACAGGGTGCATGTTAGTAATAATTACGGAATCACTTTAAACTATTTAAAAACATGGATGAATACATAGGAATGATTGTAGCTTTTCCTGGCCGCTTCGTACCAGAAGGTTTTATTGAATGTAACGGGCAGTCACTTCCCATATCACAGTTTCTAGCACTCTATTCTTTAATTGGCACTACTTATGGAGGCGATGTTAGTAAACAAATTTTTAATGTCCCTGATTTAAGGGGGCGCTCTATTATTGGTGCCGGGAGCGCGGCAGGTTTAACTTCACATAGACCCGGGCAAAATGGTGGAGCAGAAATGGTAACGCTTACTCAGATGCAATTACCCCCGCATAATCACCCGTATAATGCGCTAACTGGCCCTAAAGAAAGTAAAGACCCCAAAAACAACTACATTGGCACCGCGGGCGGAAACTTCTATGCCAAAAAAGACCCTGCTGACACCCTGATAAAAATGAACGATCTAATGCTTGAAGCAGCACCGGGTGGCAGCCAACCGCATAATAATATGGCTCCTTTCTTAGGTATAACTTATGGCATTTGTGCTTACGGGGAATATCCTCCAAGACCAGATTGATAATAGTTAAAGTCTGTTCAATCGGAAACTCGTAAAAACAGAGATTGTATGCGATTTATAAGCGCTCATTTACCAACAGCCTATTAATGGACTACTGAATGCCTTTCACTAAAGCAATTGCATTTAAGCAAAATACAAATAAACAACCATCTTAGATACTTAATATATGGACGAATATATAGGTGTTATTAAACCTTTTGCAGGTGTCACTTATGCACCAAGGGGCTGGCTACCTTGCGACGGAAGACTGTTGCAAATTTCTGACAATCAAGCGCTGTACGCAATTATTGGCACTAGATATGGTGGCGATGGCAGGTATAATTTTGCCTTGCCTAACTTACAATGTCGGGTTGTTATAGGCACCGGACAAGGTCCGGATCTAACAAACAGGACTCTTGGTCAGACAGGAGGCGTTGAAAATGTAACAATAACTCAAAACACATATCCGCAGCATACGCATATTTCTTATGCACTTACTGTTGATGCTGATTCCAGTAACCCTTCTGATCGTTTTTTAACCAAGACCCCCAATGACAGATATTGCATTAAACAAGGTTCCGATACGGAAGTAAAAATGGGAAGTGATATCATTTCAACCGCCTTTGGAGGGAACCTTCCTCATGAAAATATGCCTCCCTACATGGCAATTAATTACCTCATCTGTGTCAATGGTGTATTTCCTTTCCGTGAATAGCCCATTGAACAACATCTTTCAACTTTGTTATTAAATACCTTTAACACTTGAAATAAAATGGATGAATACATAGGAACAATAAAAATCTTCGCAGGCGACTTTACCCCCCAATATTATTTAAAATGCGAAGGCCAAACGCTGCCTATAGCGAAATATCAGGCTCTTTATGCCCTATTAGGAACAACGTACGGTGGTGATGGCAGAAATACATTTATGCTGCCCGACCTGAGAGGCCGACTAATCATTGATTCGGGACGAGGAAATAATGGTAGTAGTTACCTTACGTTAAGAGAACGTGGACAAAAAGGAGGTGAAGAAAAGGTAACGCTTACCCTTAGTCACATTCCACCTCATACGCATACATATAGCGCGCTATCAGGCAGCCGTGAATCTACTGACCCTCAAAATAATTACCTGGGTAATACCGCCAGTAATTTTTATGTAGAGGCAAAGCCAGCTGATAATTTAGTAGCTATGGCAGCAGGAGCAATAAGCCCTATTGGTGGGCAAGCTCACGAGAATATGCCACCCTTTATAGCCCTTAACTACATTATTTGCACTGCTGGATTATATCCTCCAATGCCATAACCATTATTTTTTAAAACCATTATCAAATCATCCGGAAATTATCAACTTTCTGGAAGGCTCTCAACAAAATATGATTAAGAACGGCTTAATGGTTTTTCTAACAGATAATTACCTGGCTACTTAACATAAAACAGGGTTCATATAAGTAATAATTACGGAATCACTTTAAACTATTTGAAAAAATGGATGAATACATAGGAATGATTAAAGCATTTCCAGGTCGCTACGTACCAGAAGGTTATCTGGAATGCGACGGTAGAAAACTTGCAATAAACTCCCAAAATATGCCCCTTTACACCTTAATCGGTACAACTTATGGCGGAGATGGAAAGACTTACTTTAATCTGCCTAATTTAATGAGCCGCTCAATAATTGGTGTAGGAAAATTAGATAAAACAATAAAAATACCCGGGCAAACTGGTGGAGCAGAACAGGTGACGCTGACTCAGAATGAATTACCGCCACACAATCACCCTTATAATGCACTAACCGGCCCAAGAGAAAGTAAAGACCCTACTAACAACTACATTGGCACCGCGGGAGGCAACTTCTACGCCAAAAAAAACGCGGGTGATTACCTGATAAAAATGAACGATAGAATGATTGGGGCAGCGCCGGGTGGCTACCAACCGCATAATAATATGGCTCCTTTCTTATGTATAACTTACGGTATTTGCTGGGATGGGATTTATCCTGATAGACCAGACTGAAAATCAAAATAAATCTATAAATACAGAAAACCATGGAAAATCAATTGGAAATCCAAACGGAAAAACCGGAAAAAGAAGTGCAGGCAAAAAAAACCTGGGTAAAGCCTGCCATGAGAGCCCTCAATACGGCCATAAACGCTTCTGGCACAGGTACTAGCGAAGGTGGTACTGGTGTTCCGTCTTAACCAGGTAAGCAGCAGTTAAAAGGGAGATCACATCAGTCTCCCTTTTTAGGTTTTCCGGTGTCTTAAGTCTTTCTAGTATTTTCTTTGTATCCACCATATTGCTTTCCATGTCTGCAGGCAGGCCATCTTTCAGAAGTTGACTAATAAAAACCTTGTTTTTTAACTTTCTGTAAGGAATAACAGCAGCGGTTTTGTCGTCTCTACAGATTACGTACGCTGGCAGAATACTTTGTAAAGATTTCCTGATGAAATTGCGTTTTACATCTCCGGGTCTGAACATTTCAGCAGGCAATTGTATCATATACTCCAGTAACCTGATATCGGCCATCGGGTAACGGCACTCGCTATTAGCTCTCAAAGCATGCAGATTCTCAGACTCAAACCTCAATGAAGTAAACGGCCTCATGATTCTTGAAATCATGAAGTGTTTATATGACTTTACATCAATGCCATATTCTTTGGCAGGTAGGTCTTTCAGGCGCTCAGCCTTGAGAAAATCAGAATCAATTTCTTTGGCTATAGACGCTTTATTCATCTTAAAACCAAACAATCTACCCTGTAAATACCTGAACAACGATTTGTAAACAGCTATATCAAATTTCAGAAGTTCTTTCATCACTCTGCCAGGCCTGCAACTATACCAGATATCATACATCCATCGGGTTCCATAATCGGTTACTAATTCATCTCCCGAAAAACCACTAAGTTTTACCCGGCAACCGGCGCTTTGCATCGCTTCATAAATAGCATTCTGCCAGGTAGTGTTTTGCTTGTTCAGCCCCCCGTGTACGCGAATGGTCTCCTGTAATTCATCCTGATAATTAGTAAACGGATGCCGGTTTAACTTAAAAATATTCTTTTTATTGAACCCGAATGAATCTAAAAGTTGATTCTGAATGTGTTCTTCCTCCACTATCTCTTTCTCAGCAAGGACACGCCCCTCATCTGATTGTACCAGAGAGAACGAATAAAGGTTTTCAAAAAGAGTTTTTTTAGCAGAAAGTACCTCATTGGCCATACAGGCAATTGTTGAAGAGTCAAGCCCTCCGCTTAACTCCAGCCCTACGCCAAAAGATTCTATCCCACGTAACCGGCATCTGACAGCCTCAAAAAACAATTGATAAAATTCGCGGTAAACTAGTGCTGCATCTACCGGTTTTTCAGGGAAACACGGCTTTAGCTCCCAGTACTTTGTAATCTGAACTCTCTCATTAAAATAAAACAGATAATGGCTTGGTTCTAAGCGGTAAATATCATGATAGCACGTGTGCTTTACATTTAAATATTTAAGGATATATGACCCATGAAGCAACCCGGCCACGTAAGATTTCTTATAGCTTAAATCAATAAATGGCAGGTGAAGAAAAGCGTTCAGATCACTCGAAAAAAGAATTAGATTCTGCTGGCAGGTATAAAACAAGGGTTTCACACCCAGGTGGTCTCTGGCCATAAAAAGCGCTTTTTGTTGTTTATCCCAAACCACAAAAGCAAAATCGCCAATAAGGTGCTTTACACAATCATTCTGGTAGAAGGTGTAAGCGGCCAGTATAAATTCGTGGTCAGAAGCCTTTAGGGGGTCCTTAATTTTTAATTCAGAAGCCAGTTTTTCCCGGTTATCAATTCTGCAACTGGCGGCCAATACATAGCGGTCGTTCTGAACTATGGCTGATGCGTTAAAAGATTCGGGAGTATTGAAAAGAAACTTGTTACATATATAAATTTCATCAGACTGGTAAACACCCTCGGCGTCACCTCTGAAAAAATTCATGGCTTGATACATATTCAAACCAATCTCAGAAACATTCATTGTTTCATTGAGACTTAAACAGCCAAAAAATTGTGACATATCGGTTAGTCGCAGCAATAAGTTTATAGAAAGAATTCTTATTTTAATCTAAAATTACGTAATTTGTAAATAAAACGCAACCACGCTCAATGACTATTAATTATATAGCTTACGGACTACCCATTGTTTCTGAAATTGATTTACCAGGGTTTATACCGCTTACTGATACAAGCAACCCGCACAAACCATTATTTGTTAAAATTGGCAAAGTACCTCTTAAACTGAAAAATGAGCCAACAGCTAAAAAGCCTTTTTCTACCTTCAACGAAACGGAATATCTTTTCACAATGCCAGACCTGGCCCGTTATTACGTACATGATGGAGAAGAAATAATTATAGAACCCAACAGCGAAAAACAACAGGACATCCTGCTTTATTTTTACTCTAATTGTATGGCTGCAGCCTTGTACCAACGCAACCTTGTTCCTTTTCATGTGTCTGGTGTGTTTATTGATGACTCAAGAATTGTGCTGTTCGCCGCTCCGTCGCGCGTGGGTAAATCTACCACCTCATTGATGCTTCAGCAAAAAGGATATGCTCCTTTTACTGACGACACAGCCATATTAAATGTAGAAAACGGCAAATGTTATGCCTATGCTTCATATCCGGTAATGCGCTTATGGGATAGCACGCTTAAAAACCAGACAATCCTGGATGAATCAGACAAGCAATTGATAAGAAGCGAGGTTAGCATCAATAAGTTTGCGTTTTCGTTTCATGACCGGTTTGTTACCGAAAAAGTTGAGGTTGCCGGTATTGTAAATATGAATGCCGAAGGCGAAAACATTAAGGTAAAAAAACTGAATTCTGTAGAGGCAATTGAGGCCCTGTCTGGAAATGTATACAGAAAAAACTGGGTTAATGGCATGCAAAAAGAATTGGTCAAGTTCAGGCATTTAACCGGCATTGTAAAAACTTTCCCTTGTTGGCAGGCCAACAGGCCTAAAAACAAATCCACGTTCACTGCGTTTGCAGACACATTAGAAGCTGAGATTCTGGAACCCTTAAAGCAAAAAGCTCTAATTTTGAAGTGATGGAATTAACCGGATTACGCTCTTTTCATGAATCGGATTCGAATCCGAAAATTGTTTGGCTGGCCTCTTACCCAAAGTCTGGTAATACGTGGTTCAGGTCTTTTCTGTCTGTGCTTATCAGTAACAAAGACCTGGATATAAATAACCTGCAAACTAACGGTATATTTTCTGGCAAATTAGTTTTTGAGGACGCACTAGATATTGATGCCGACTATATCGGGCCACAAGAAGCGGAAACCTTAAGAAGATTTTCATTCAGGTATCTTTCTGAAATAAGCAGAAAACTGATGTACATTAAAATACATGACGCTTACACATTTTCTGAATTTGACTCACTGCCGTTGGTTCCTACTGAACCTACAAAAATGGCAATTTACCTGGTTCGGAATCCGCTTGACATAGCCCTTTCATTAGCTAATCATCAGGACATTACAGTAGATAACGCCATTGACAATTTTCTAATAAACCCAACAAGTACATTTGGTAAAAAGACTAATAACAGTTCTCAACAGTTTTTTCAAATGTTAGGGACCTGGTCAGACCACGTAGAAAGCTGGCTTAAATACCCAACATTCCCTGTTCACTTTATCAGATATGAAGATCTAAAAGCCATGCCCTTTGAAACATTTAAAGGCGCCTTAAATGCCATTGGTTTGGAAGTATCTGATACACAGATAAATCAGGCGATAGAATTAACCCGGTTTGAAAAACTAAAAGAACAGGAACAAAAAAGAGGTTTCAGTGAAAAAATGGTCTCTGCCAATAGTTTCTTTTTTAAAGGAGTGGCTGGCCGGTGGAAATCAGAATTAACCGAAAAACAAATCAAAAAAATAAAAGAGGTAAACCAACCTATGATGCAACACTTTGGGTATTGGTAGAATCTTTGACACTACAACTATGTACACTATAAACACTAACAGAATTTTACTGACCGAACTAGGTGATGAAGGCATATTATTTGATATGCAAACGAATGAATATGTATCTCTGAACGAAACGCTTTACAAAATACTTCAAGGTATTGAACAGGGAAACAACGTTGAAACTATTGTGCAGGATTTACATACCGAATACAATATTTCTGAAGCGGAGTGTGCTGCTGATGTTAATCTTGCTCTGACAGAACTGGAAGAAAAAACTTATATTGTTAAATGCGTTTCCTAAAAAAAATAAGAGCGTTTTTCCGTTGGAGCCTGAGGCGTAAACTGCTGTTGGCATTTACTGTTCCTCTGGCTCTATACAGCTTTTTTCTATTCCGTTTTTTTCATTCAAACGCCAGATTCGGAGAAAGAAACAAGCCTGTTGATGTAGACAATAACGTTGATATGCAACTGGTGAGAGACATCAGCATAGTTATTAAAGTTGTAGCCAAATATAGCTTCTGGAACAACGTCTGCAGGCATCAGGCTTATCAGGCAAAAGTACTTTGCCGGCTATATAGCATACCCTATAAAATTTATGTGGGTTTTAAGAAGAATGAAGCAGGCACCATAGAAGGCCATGCCTGGACAACGGTAAACGGCCAATTTGTAACCGGCTTTTGTGTAGTTGAAGATTATGTAGTACATAGCACATTTGCCTGATTTAAACTGCCTTCATAAGAAAAGCGAGAAAGGTATAAGACCCTTCTCGCTTGACTATCTTACTTCTTCATTTTGTTTTCGAACAAAAATACTCCGTTTTTATTTGCAACCACCAGGTCAATCTTCTTATCATTGTTCATGTCGCGGGCTACTATATTCAGCCCTGCACCAGAATCATTATCAATTACATGTTCTTTCCAGTATGGCGATTTACCGGGGGTAAACTCAAACCAGAGCAAAAACGGAGCGTCGGCATCGCCGGGGTCACGGCCGTGGTGCGCCAGAAATCTCTTGCCTGTAATGTAATCATTCTTACCATCACCATTCAAGTCAGCCATAATTGATGAATGCGTTTGCGCAGTTGTGGTACTCATAAGGTGTGTAACAAAATCAATCCTGCCGTCTTTTTCTACCTGCTCATGAAACCATATACCCAGTGCATGGGCAGAGGCGCTCACTACATCGTTCCGGCCATCGCCGTTTACATCTAATACCTGCATGTGCGAGCAAGGTTCGCCCAGATTAGCCGGATGAAACTTCCAGTTACCAGCCTTGTTGTCTTTTGTTCCTTCAAACCAGCCTTCACGTATTACCACATCTTTGAGACCGTCATTATTGATATCGCCAAAACCAATACCATGCGAGAATATTTCAGTACCCGGAACATTTTCTTTACTGATGGCGTGGCGCTTCCAGGCGGTTTCACCTTTTCTGGTTGGGGCTTGTAACCATACAATCTGTTTTTTGGTTTTGTCTCCGCAAAGAATATCCAGTCTGCCGTCGTTATCAATATCAATAAATCCGGGCGATTCGTTTGCAATACCCATAGAGTCGGCAATGATATGCTTTTCCCATTGGCCAGGTCTGTTTTTGGGGTTTTCGAACCAAAAACCGGCTTTCCCCGGAAAATCAATAATCACTACATCATCCCAGCCATCCAGATTTACATCCATACCCAGATTAAGAAAAGATTCACTATATTCTTTTCGAGGGTCAAAAGCACGAGATGGAGCCATTTCATGGCGTTTCCAGTCTGGCGCTTCAAACCAGTAATATCCGGCTACAATATCCAGTTTGCCGTCTTTATTTAAATCGGCTACTGCCACACCCTCTGAAATGAAGTCTGCCGTGATTTTGGTTTTCTTGAAATCAGTTGAGGTAAAGCTTTGAGCTGAGGCATTTCCTATAAAAACCACACCTGCCAGCCAATATACCCAATGCTTTATATTTTGTTTTATTTGCATATTCTTACTGTTTTATAATTGGTAAAATTAATGAGACACCTCTTCATTTTCATGCTGATGCGCCTGTGCCGGGTTTAGCACTTTATTGATTAACTGATGGTTTTCCTGATTGGCTTTTGTTTGTACTCTGGCCAGTTTACTATCCAGTTCTTTCAGAAGTGCTTTTGATTCGGCGGTATTCAAGGCACCAGTGCGTTGAATGGCATAGTTCAGAAACCTGGGCAATCTGCTTCTTTCTGCCATCTGAATAAATCTTCTGGCATCAACTGCCGCTAATGGCTCGGCTGCGTACCAAACCATCAACGGCAGATTATGGTCTGCTTTATCGACAACTTTTTGAGCCAGTGCGTCTACCACTTCCCATCTTTGGGCTGGTTCAATTCTCTGCATGGCAGAGGCCAGATACAACCTTACCAAAGCAGAGTTATCGGTTTTTGCCATTTGCACCAATTGCTTCAGGGTTTCCGGCGAAATATGGTTGTCTTCAGCCAGTAACTGAATTGCCCAGCTCCTGATATATTCATTCGGGTTTGACAATAAAGCAACTAAATCTTTTTCTGAAAGGCCTTTGGTTACATGTAATGCCCAAAGCGCTCTTAGTTTACGGGTTACATCAGGATTTCTGACCAGAATTTCCTTCAATGCCTCATGAACCTTAGGATTTGGCCCGCGCTGCTGCAAAATAGCTCTGGCTTGCCTTACATACCACTCATTCGGGTTCAACTGATAGCTCACCAGCTCCAAATCTGTTGCCTTAGATAAATCTACCTGTACCCATTTGTCGTTTTCATGGGTAATCTTAAAAATCCGGCCCATTGTTTTATCGTGCACATCAGGATTTGAACTATGACACTGGTTTTTATCATACCAGTCAATAGCAAAAACAGACCCGCTTGCATCATACTTAAAATTAAGCCACTGCGACCAACTATCGTTCATAACCAGGAAGTCCTTGTTGTGTGACGCCACATATCCCGAACCGGAGCGGGTTAGCTGGTCAACATTCAGCCTGGCTCCGTTGATATTATTCATAAATATCTTGTTTCTGTATTCGGCTGGCCAGCTGTTACCCAGATACAACATGGCACCAGCATGTGCATGGCCCCCACCTGCAGCAGCAGACCTGAAATTACCTGCATGCGGCCCCCTGTCGCCCAGCCAGTGGCGATGGTCAGCAATGGTTGTGATGTCATCATAAATATAAGGGTTAAAATGCTTACCCGCCTGGCGGAAGTACCTTGCCCCCTGAATGATATGATACATGTGCGGAATAACACAGGCTGTTATAAATGGATGCCCGTAGTCGTTGAAGTCAAGCCCCCAAGGGTTGCTTGAGCCCTCGGCAAATACTTCGAATTTCTGCGTTGTGGGATGAAACCGCCAAACACCTGCATTGAGTTTCACCCTCTGGTCGTCAGGCGTACCAGGCTTTCCAACTTTTGAGTGAGTAAATACTCCATGCGTGCCATATAGCCAGCCGTCCGGCCCCCATCTGAAACTATTCAGTACTTCATGTGTGTCTTGTGTTCCCCAGCCATCCAATAATATTTGTGGCGGGCCTGCGGGCTTATCGTTTTCAGCATCTAAAGGCACATACAACAGATAAGGAGCAGCACCTAACCAGACCCCTCCCATGCCCAGTTCAATACCACTTACCAGGTTAAGGCCCTCCATAAATATCTTTCTTTTGTCTAGCGTGCCGTCGCCATTGGTATCTTCAAAAATCAGGATACGATCTCTACCCTGCCCTTCCGGAGCCGGAACCGGATAAGTATGACCCTCTACTACCCAAAGCCTGCCTTTCCAGTCTATTGTAAAACAAATCGGACGTATAATGTCTGGCTCGGCTGCTGCAAGGGTTACCTTAAACCCTTTGGGGGCTGTCATTGCTTTGGCAGCTTCGGTTCCTGAAAGACCGGCGTTAAGAACGGGGTCTAGTGGAGGCAGGATAATAATATCTTTCTGTTTCAGCTCATTAGCGAAAGTGGGGCGGCTGGGATAAAACAAAAAATTATCGAAATTTATGTGCGCCCAGATATCGTTAGAGATGTAGGGTATCTGCGATATGCCGGTTTCATTGTCAACAATTCTGATGAAAATGTTTTTGTTCAGATACGGTCTTAAATCAACAACAACCGGTTGCAGCGTCGCTCTGCCCTGCCCTGTTGAATGAAAAATCACTTTTTTAGTGTCGGCCAATACAATTTCTACACGTGTATCCTGCAAGGCCCCTCCAGATACTCTGAAAGCTGCATAAGGCTGCGTAACTTTAAAAGGTACCGAAGTAAGTGTTCCGGTCAACTGATAATTTCTGGTTCCGCCACTGCTTAAAAAGTGTTTGCCTTCAAAGCCAATCACCATGTCTTTTTCATGCACCGGCGATGGCTCCTGACTAAAAACTGCATTGGCAAATGCATTTCCGGTGGCTGTCCAGTCTTTTAATGTGCCTGTCTCAAAATCCAGGTTCAGCGGTTGGCCGTCTTTCATAGGCAACTTACCTACGGCAACAGCTTCAGTAATGGGTCCATCTACCACTTCCAATTTGCCCACCATACCTGCTGCACGGTGCCCTGGTACTGTGCAATAATAGGTGTCGCTTTTTTCAGCCTTAAAAATGATGCTGGCTTTCATACCTTTTTCAGATACAGTTTTACTCTTCACGCCAGCTTTTTCAAGTGCTATGTCATGGGTCATCAGCTCGGTATTCACTATAGTAATGCGTACAGTTTTACCTTTAGTGGCTTTCAATGTCGGATTTCTGGTGCCGTTTTTGGCAAAATAGCCCAGCATACTGGCTTCAAGGGTATAATCAAAATCGACTTTTACGGTGTCCTGAACAATTCTGGCTTTTGTGGGCAATTCTCGGGCATTAGCGCCGGGTCCTCTCAGCATAAATACCAGCAAGGGTAAAAAGAGCAGATGGGATTTTTTCATAGTTAACAAGGTTGAATATAGTTATTAAAATTAGGTTGAGTTTTTTATGTTGAATCGTTATTGGGTAGGTTAAAAAAATACATTCATTAATTCAGCATTCGCTAATTCTCAATTAGTCTGGTAGTTCTTCAAGTATTACATCTTTAAAAGCCACCTGTGCGGCACCACCACCATGAATCTGAAAACCTATAAGACCTGACTGCGGAATACCGGGATCAGGCTCATAATAATCTACTGTCTGCTTGCCATTGACATATAATCTTATGTGGCGTTTTTCGGCTCTTATTTCATAATCATTCCAATCGTTTTTCTTTATCCATTTCAGCACCTGTATAGAATCGGGTCTTATCAACGTTTTATTCCTTCTTGATTCATCATACAAACCGCCCCAGAATCCTTCTCCCCAATCAGCCTGATAGCCTTCCATTTCGTAGGGTGGGTTCACGAGGCGTTTGCTTCTGAACTGTATGCCCGAATTGATAAAACCTTTACTGCCGGTTAGTTTTACCTTCAGTTTCATGATAAAATTCCTATAAGGGCGAGTAGTACAGAGGAAGTTGTTATGCGGCACTTCTTTATCTGTAGCGCCTCCAATCAGCATCCCGTTTTCAATGCGCCAGGTATAAATTGTGTCGCCCTCCCAACCTCTAAAGGTTTTGCCATCAAAAAGCCTGACAGGTTTTTTTGTAGATTGAGGTATGAAGCCCATCAGACAAAAGCCGACGAGTGCCAGAAAAACAAGAAAGGATTTCATTTAAAGGTCTGGTTAAGATGGCGGAGCAATGCCTAAAATTTGGCAGCTTTGTGCAGAATAAATACGCTTTGAAATTTTTTAAGATACTCCGTTTCTCAAAGTTATGATTCTGGAATTAATTTTCAGCGCAAAATTTTTATTTTTTCAGAATAACAGAATTTATCTCATCACTTGCCTTAAATGTTCGCTATCAGCATGTTATGAAACCAGTAATTGAACCAGCGTTTGCACAAGCTCAATAATTGGAAACCAGGCCCGGCCACTGCATGGGTTTAATCCCGGTTTGCTGCCTCAACAGTGATGATGCTCTAAGGAATATTGCTGGAAATAAAGAAGCTAAACGGGTAAGTAAAATAAAGATGGCCGGCCATTTATTGGTTCCGGTTTACACAGGTAAGAGACAACAGATGCAAAAGCAGAAAAAAGAAGTAATGGAAATAGGCAAGAAAAAAGGGTGACAGGGAATATCCATAGACCTGCCACCCTTATACTTTAAGAGTATAAGCTGTAAGATACGGTTATCACATTCAAAGGCTGGATTCCGGTCTAGTTAGTTGATTCACCACCCGCTTGTTGAGTTGCTGCTTCTGCTTTTTGCTGTTTCAGCATTTCTCTTTTCAATCTGCGCTGTTCTTTTCTTTTTGGCCAACGGGCAGCTTCATAAGCAGCCAGTTTTTCTTTATTTAATTGGCGATACTCTTTGGATTTTTCTCTTAATTCTTCGCGATGCTCAATTGCATATTCCCTTGATCTTTGATTAAGCAATTCACGATGTTTCTCGCGATACTTTTTGTGGTATTCTCTTTGATACTCGCGACTTTTCTTGGCCTTTTCTTCTGGGGTCATGATAATAAAAAAGTTCTTGACAAATAAAAATTGTCCGTTTTTTTGATTAACAACACATAATGTAGTACAGTGAAATAAACTACAGCGCAAGAAGTTTTGGATGGGAGTTTCTGCCAAACAAATGCAAGCAGAAGATAAATCTGGTGGAGAAGATGGGACTCGAACCCACGACCTTTTGACTGCCAGTCAAACGCTCTAGCCAACTGAGCTACATCCCCTTATTTTTCAAAAAAATACTCTGTTATTTTTTGAGTGCACAAAAATGCGAAATTTTTCTAAAAATTCAAACATTACCAGCCGGGAATCATAAAATTAATTCCGGTTACTCCACTTTGAATTTTCCCGTTATAAATAGGAAACGCCAGATAGGGCTCCAGAATGAGGTATCCGAGTGCATTAATACGCAAACTTACACCTGTGCTCATGATAGGTTTTAATTTAAGATTTTGTTTCTCACCATCGCTGAAAACATATTCGTACTTCTTACCGGGCGAACGTGCGTCGTCCCAAACCATTCCCATATCAAAAAAGAAGTTCAGGTCAGTTGGCACATACATAAAATCAATCAGAGCCAGTTTTTTCGGCCCTGTAAAAGGCATACGGATTTCAAAATTGGTTAAACCCATCTGAGACCCCTTCAATTGCTCTTCACTCAAAGCCAGGGTTGAGGTCTGGTTGCCCAATGCCTTGCCCCAGAAACCATGCATATACCAGGGGTATCCGAGAAACATCGGGTATAATCTATTATAGTCTTCTATGTTTTTGGTTCCCAGTCGGCCATAATAATATAGTCTGGCGGCAAGAGTAATGGGCTTCAGGTACTTATATTTTCTGTAATCGGCCGTAATAGCGTTATGCGCTATGTCACCAAAATATCTTGAAAACTCAAAACGGTAACGATAACCATTCAACGGTGCAGTGGTACCAAAGGTACTGTTGTCTCCAACATAGGCTACGTATAGTTTTTGCAGGCTAAACGGAGAAAACCCTTTGCCTTCAAGCTCGGCCTGTGATATACGTTGAGGTGTTAAACTACCACGATAATAACTGCCTGCCGAAGAACTTACGCCATAATAATCGCTGTAAACTCTGCCACTGTAGCTATACCAGTTGGCGCTGCCGCCCACTTCAATTCTTTTTGAGGTGCTAAGCGGATAAAAAGCGAACAGGCCTATTTCATTGATAAACAAACGATACAGATTATAGCTCGACTGAATGAGGGAATCGCCTGCCGGAATACCCAGGCTTGCTTTAATGGCAGGGTCTGTAATGTATTTATTAGTCTGCTGATAATCAGAAAAACGATAAGGTATACGAGAAAAACTGGCACCCCATTGCAACGGGTTTTTCTGATTCAGATAGGCAATCTGCCCACCGAAATCCTGTATTTCGCCATTGAGCGCCAATACGCCCGATACCTGATTATTGTTCAGCATGTCGCTGGCAAGGCCAACCACACCTCCGCCAAGCCCTGTACCCCAACGGCTGGTAGATACTCCTACACCCGAGCTCCCCAGGTAATCCAGTTTAAATCTGGGGGTATATTTTAATGTTTTCAGTCCTTTCTCTTGTACCCTGCCTGACAGTCTTTGTTTATTCAGGTTAGTTTCTACAATATTTCTACCTTCCTTCCACTCATAGGGGGCAAGGGTGGCTGCCTTTTTATCAATAATATTTTCAGCGGGTTTGGCGGTAAACTCCTCCGGCCGGGCCACATACAAATTGTACTTACCTGCCTGAAAATACGAATACACCAAAGCACCGGTTTTAGCAGCAATGCTCACCGCAGGCGAATACATGGTAATGCCGCTGATACCCGTAAAATAATTACTCAGTTTTTCAATTCCCCCATTTACTAAAGAATACCGGTAAAGATTCCTGAATCCATCTGCATCTGATAAAAAATATAAAAAGTTTCCATTGGGGTCAATCAGCGGATTAAGATTATCAGCACCCTGCAAAAAAGAGAAATTTTCAATTTTTAGCGTGTTTATATCCAGTTTTGATATTCCGTAACTGGCTTTTTCTAAACGGGTGGCATTGCTGGCCCTGTCAGACACGAAGTAAACCGAACGGCCATCGGGCGACCAGGTGGGCTGAATATCAGAATACTCGTCGTTCGTCAGGTTTTGTACCGACGCTTCTTTGATATTGAAGGCATACAAATCGCTGACGCCGTTCATCAGCCCGGATACTACAATGGTGCTTCCATCTGGCGACCACGCAGGATTTGAAAAAGAATCTACCCCTTTCAGTTCAAAAGTGCGCTTGTTCCCGTTGGCCACATCTACTATCGACAGCTTATTACGCCCCTTGCTCTGAATAACCAATGCCAGATTTCTACTATCCGGCGACCACGCCCCGGCAGTTTCAAGAAAACTGTAAGAGTCTACGTGTGAGCCAAACGAAGTACTTTCTATTTTACGCACCACCTTACCGGTATGGGCTTCGGCAATAAAAATATCTAAAGAAATAACATTTTTTGAAGAGATATAAGCCACAAAATTACCATCAGGGCTAATGGTGGGTGACAGATTCATTTCTCCTGCATTTTTAACTGAGGCAATTTCTCTGCCGGTGGGTGTAGCAGTAGTGCCTACCCGCAAAGGTGCATAAGTATCTGTCATTACTTTTTTCCAGCGGGCAGAAAACCGGTCAATATCCACTTTCAGATTTCGTCTGAAAGCCGCCTCAATGCCATAGCGGGCGGTTTCTTTAAACAATGGGCGAATCATGTCGTCGCCATAGGTAGCGGCCACGTAAGCCCAGAAGGCCTGCCCCCATCTGTAAGGAAAATACTTATATTCTTTGGTAACCAGATCCTTAATAGTAGGTATGTCGTCATTCATTACGGCATCGCGCATCCACATGGCTGTATGGGCATCAACCCTTCCCAGCGACATATACTCTGCCAATCCTTCAACCATAAACAGGGGTAAGTTCTGAAAATTAGCCAGGGTGGTAGAGTCGCCCGATGTCATCAACTGATACTGAAACGCGTGCACTAACTCATGCCCTAATACGTGGTCGGTTTGCCGTTTAGAATACATCATGGGCATAACTACCCTGTTGCGCAGCCCCTCAGTTACACCGCCTGTACCTTCTCCAATTTGTCCGCTTATAGCCGTTGTCTCCTGAAAATCAGGGTGATTCTGATAAATAATTAAAGGATTAGGTTTAATAAACGCAAGTTTGAAAACTTCCTGATGAATTTTGTACCAATGCTCACTGTTTATCATCAGTTCGTTGGGTACCGTATTATCTTTAAAATAGTGGTAGAGTTCGAAATGAGGGCTTTGTAAAACTTTAAAACCAAAGGATTTGTAGCGAGGTTTATTTTGGCCGAAGTATTGTGATTGCGAAAAGGCTATATTGCTGATTATCAATCCAATGGCTACCAAATAAACGTTTTTCATACCTTCTTTGTAGTGTTATTTTCTCATTATAACGTAAATAAAAAGAAAATAGCTTAAAACTGCATCTAAAATTATTTAACAAACTGCGGGCGGCAGGCACGTGCAAATCTGGCCTTCCAGTAGCTGTTCATCATGTTGTCTTCACGTACTCCCTTGCTTGATGACGCGTGAATAAATATTATTTCATCTTCACTTCTAACCTCGGTTACAATGCCCGAATGATTTATTTCATTGCTGGTGGTGGCAAAAAACACCAGATCACCCTTCTGAATATTCGGTATATCAATAGCCGGAAAAAACTCTGATTGCTGGCGCGATACCCGGGGCAATTTCATACCAAACTCTTTAAAACTGTTGCAAATAAGGCCTGAACAATCAATGCCGCGCTGGTCGTTTCCACCACTTCTATAAGGCACACCGGTATATGAACGGGCTACTTTTATGAGATTCGCTGTAGACATCAGCGTTGAAGTTTCAGCTTTTGTTTTTACTACCGGCTGCTCATAAGGCACCCTGGAAGGCACCGTTTTGGTGTTGCTTTTGGTTCTAAAAACATGGCAGGAAGATAAGCCCAACACCAGAAACAACAAACAAAGTAATTTCAGATTTTTTTTAAATTTAAGCACGTCAGGAAAGCATTTTATAATTCTAACGAGAAAATTAGGTCAAATTATAAAATCTAAAAACTTTTTATTGATGATTTTTTAAATTTAATCTACCACATTACCAATAATTCTACCCATAGCTACCATATCAAAGCCTTCTGAACTGTTTTGTAAACAAGCCATTTTGGTTTGTAGTTATTTAAAAAACAGAATACGGCTGCCAGACAAAAAAAATAATCAAAACATTGATGCCTTCTTTTTTTTAACTCTAAATTTGTCTTTTAAATCAATCGAATTTTTTGCAAAGAATTGTGGTTGAAATATTTAAGGCGTTGTATATGTTTTTTTATATAACTTAGCATACCTAGTGCAAATAAAACAATTTTGATTTGCCCGCCAGATGCATTTTGATAAGGTTCTATATAGCTTAATTACTCAAATAAAGCTTTAATACATGCTTTCAAACCTTCTGATTAAGAATTATGCATTGATAGAGCAACTTGAAATTTCTCCGGATGCTCATCTTAATATTGTTACTGGTGAAACAGGTGCAGGAAAATCTATCATGCTGGGTGCCATAGGTTTGCTGCTCGGTAACCGCGCTGATGTAAAAACCCTCTATAACGAAACCGAAAAGTGCGTAATTGAAGGCACTTTTTCGATGGATGGTTTTTATATAAAAAATATTTTTGACGAAGAAGAACTAGATTTCGAGAATCCCTGCATTATCCGCCGCGAAATAGCCCCGAGTGGAAAGTCAAGGGCTTTTATTAATGATACGCCCGTAACACTTGAAACACTCAGGAAAATAACCTCGCAACTGATGGATATCCACTCCCAGCACGATACCATTCAGCTGGGGTCTAACGAATATCAGTTAACCATTGTTGATACCTATGCTCAATGCCACGACAGGCTGGTTGAGTATCAGGAAAAGTACCGCACCTACCGCAAGTTGCAGGATGCCTACGAGCAATTGCAAACAGATGCCGACCAGAATAAAAAAGAATTTGAGTTCAACAGTTTCCAGTTAGACGAACTCGTGAAAGCGAAGCTGGAAGCAAGTGAGCAGGAGCAACTGGAGCAGGAACTGAACATTCTGGAACATGCCGAAGAAGTAAAACTGAAACTAAGAACGGCTCATGCTTTTCTGACCGATACCGATAACGCCGTGCTCTCAGCATTGCAAAGTGTGGTGGGCAATCTTAATTCTATTGCCGGTTTTTCGCCAGAGTACCAGCAGTTTAAAGACCGCATTCAATCCTGTCTGGTTGAACTGAAAGACGTGGCGCGTGATATAGAAACAGAAGAAGAAGGCATAGAACTAGACAGCGAGCAAATAGAAACTACCCAGAGCCGTCTTGACCTGTTGTTTAAGCTGCAACAAAAGCATGGGGTAAAATCAAATGCTGAATTGCTTGAGATTCAGGCTGTTTTAGAAGAAAAGGTAAGCAAAGTACTAAACCTGAGCGAGAATCTGGCAGCAGCCAAAGAACGGGTAGACAAGGCTTATGAAACTGCACTCAACATGGCTGAGGGGCTGTCGGCAGCGCGTCAGAAAATTTTGCCTGAAATTGAAAAACGCGTGGTGGGCTTACTGATGGAATTGGGCATGCCTAACTCAACCCTGAAAATACAACACCAGACAGGCAAACTGACCACCGACGGCATTGACCAGATACACTTCCTGTTCAGCGCTAACAAGGGTATCACTCCGCGTCAGTTAAAAGATGTTGCTTCTGGTGGTGAGTTTTCTCGTCTGATGCTGGCTATCAAATATGTACTGGGCGATAAACGTTCTTTACCGACTATCATCTTTGATGAAATTGACACCGGGATATCTGGCGAGGTAGCCATTAAAGTAGGTAAAATGATGCTTGAAATGGCGCAAAGCCTACAGGTTATTGCTATTACCCACCTGCACCAGATAGCAGGCCGAGGTACCAGTCATTTCTATGTGTATAAAGACAACAGCTCATCAAAAACCATGAGCCGTATACGACAGTTGAACACCGACGAACGGATTATTGAAATAGCTAAAATGATTGGTGGCGAAAACCCATCAGAGAGCGCCATCCATAGCGCAATTGAAATACTAGGTATAAGTGTATAAATTTTTGTAAACATAAATTTTTTTCAATGAAAGCACTACTTTATATATTACTTGCTGTGGTTACGTTCTCTTGTGCCAATAAATATGCCGAAGAAGCAGCAAAGCTGAAAACCGAAACCTTTAAATTACACGATGAGATAATGCCTGTAAGCATGGAGCTGGAGACCTATCGTAATAAGGTAATGAAAAAAGCAGAGACGATGGATTCTACTGCAAAAAAACAGGCGCTTGAAATTTCTAAACAGCTTGACCAGGCTTATACAGACATGGAAGCCTGGATGCCTAAGCTGGGCGACGCAGCTGATATGAAAGACGGCCAGGAAAAAGTGACTGCGCTTACAGAGTTAAAAACAGAAGGCGACAAACTAAAGCAAAAAACAATTGACGCCAGAAAAAAAGCAGAAGATTTTCTGAAATAAGAATTCAAAATTTTAAATCCGGCCCCTGCCTCAACCGGTGGGGCCTTCTATTTTATGAAGCACCTGATTTTACTCATGGTAGCGCTTAGCTGTGTACTCGGAGCCTGCCAACCCAAAAAACTCCCTATTCTGGGCGAACGCCAATTTATTAATGGCGACTCGGTTTATCATACTATCCCCGATTTTAAGTTTATTGACCAGGATAGCACCGAGGTAACTAATCAGACCTACAAGAATAAAATTTATGTGGCTGATTTCTTTTTTACTACCTGCCCTACTATCTGCCCAATTATGAAAACGCAGTTGCTCAGGGTTTACGAGAAATTCAAGGATAATCCGGAAGTAGGTATTCTATCGCATACCATAGACCCAAGACATGACTCTGTAGCCGTTTTAAAGGCTTATGCCAAACGTTTGGGTGTTGATGGCAAATTCTGGCATTTTGTAACAGGCGAGCGAGACAAAATTTATGAAATGGGGCAAAAAGAATATTACGTAACAGCCGGTGAAGACTCTACTGCCGCCGGTGGCATTATACATAGTGGCGCCTTTATACTGGTCGACAAAAACCGCAGGGTAAGAGGCATGTACGATGGCACTAAAGAAAAAGATGTGAGCAGATTGATAAAAGATATGGGTACACTATTGAAAGAAGAGTAAGATTATGAATAAATATCTTAAAGTGCCGGTTTTGGTTTTATCTGCTTTATTTTTGCTCAATAGCTGCCAATCGGCTGAGCAGATAAAGCTGGAACAGTACTACATAGGTGGCAAAGTGATTTATGAACAGAATTGTGCCAATTGCCACCAGAAAGACGGAAAAGGATTGCAAAACCTGTATCCACCCCTTGCCGGTAGCGATTACCTGCAAAACAAAGCACAGGTTATCAGAGTTATCAAAAACGGCCTTACAGGCGCAATTAATGTTAACGGAAAAATTTATAACCAGCCAATGCCCGCTAATAGCCAACTCCAGAATCTGGATATTGCAGAGGTAGTTACTTACATTTATAACGAATGGGCCGGTGAAAAAGAAATAACCACCGTAGAAGAAGTAGAAAAAGCCTTGAAACAACCCTGATTAATTACTGGTGGTATCCTGTTCGGCCTCTGCACCACCTGCTGCAACCGAATCAATGGCTAATACCCCAGTAGCTCGTCTCATGGTAAAATGAGTAAAATCCTGGTCACCTTCCATACCTATTCCATGTATTTCATCAAAGCGGGTTTTGATGATAAACGGATGGTCTGTAAATATTTTTCGCTTGGTTGTGGACCAGTTGAGCAAATCGGTTGAAAGGCTTTGCTGTTGAAGACGGTTGAAGAAAAAAACGTTTCCCATTACCCTGTACAATCCTTCACTTTTAAAATATCGTCCCGAATCTCCTCTCAGCGAAGAATACTCCACTCCGTTTTTGTCATAAAAGGTTACATATACAGCTTTAGGGTAAACCTCATCTTCGGTCTGTAACTTAATCTGTCTGGCTGTTGTAACTTTAACCGTAGTTTTGCCAGAATCGCTCATCATAATAGCCAGGTTATCAGTTACCATCAGAGGCCCATTGTAAACCTGCACAGGGCCGTTTTTTTTCTTGTCTTCACATGAAAAAAGAATCAAACCCACCACTACAAAAATTATCGGCAAGAGGCATCTGAAACCAGAGATAGGCATATTTTTCATAGCCTGAACATTAATCTATTTTCGATTTTAGGAACCACCGGGTATCAATCAACGAAAACCCTAATGATAGTTTCACGTAGTTTTCTTTAACTAATCCATTGCCGGCCACACCCCGGTTTCCTAAGGCTACGCCGAAATCTATATAGCTTAAGTTTCTGAAACCAAGTGGTGTAGAAAGGCCAAAAGAGATGCTTCTGTCAATAACCTGTGTATTATTGATAAGATAAGGAGTCTTAACCTGCTGGAAACCAACGCGGTAAAACACCTGGTCGAAATAGGCTGTTGAAGTAACCTTTGGCAGAAACTCAATACCGGCGGCAAATCTTTCGCTGGCTGTAAGGCTGGGTTCTGCAACACCCTGAAAATTCCGGTACTGTTTCCAGTCTTGTTTACTATATTCCAGTGCAAAAATCCATTTCAAAGGGCTTTCAAGGCTGATACCTAAACTATATTGCGAGGGCAAAATCATATTTCCGTTGGCAATACCTAGAGTATCCGGTTTTTTAAGAATCTGCGGTCCATTCTGGCCTTCTATCAGCGTAGTTAAACTTCTTAGCTGGTTGGCTTTCAATTTACTTTGAACCTCATAAGTACCGCCTACATTTAAATACCATTTTTCGGCCAGCTTTTGCTGCCATGCAAAGCCACCTTTAAGGCCAACACCTTTGGCATTAACCCGGTCTGTGTAACGAAGATAATAATCTTCGCCATCATTCAAGAGCAATCTTGAGGTGGTATCACGGCTGATATTACCGAAATAATAAGCGCCCTCAACACCAATGTATAATGACTTGCCAATTAAATGACCAGTACCCAGCGTTGCTTTAGAAAACCCTCCACGACCTTTGTAAATATACTGCACATTATTGGTTGTACCTGTTACAGGCTTAACGTATCTTGCTTCATACTCAACACTTGAATGTGGTCTTAGCCCCAAAGACATACTCCATTTTGGTTTTAAAGGAAACGCCATCATTACGTGGCTTAGGTTTACACCGAAGTCAGACTGTGAATTTGTTCCGTCAGAGAGTGTGCGGTACTGACCACGCATACCGGTGCTGAAGGTTACAAAGCGGTTTTTTGCTAACATGGCAGGGTTAGCAGTATTCAGATAGATACCATTACCAAATGTTAAGCCTGTTCCACCCATGGCATCACTGGCAATAGAGCCGCTTGGAGCAATGTCACCGATTCCTAAGGCAGAGTAAGGAGAGTTACCGGTTAGTCTTGCTTCTTTTCTTTGAGCAAATGTATCAGTAATTACCAGTGTGCAAACGAAAAAACAATTAATGAGTAGGAGGTTTTTCAACATTGTATCGTAAAATTCGGTTTAGCCCAATCAGGACTAAATTTGGTATCAATTCAATTTTTGTATTTTCAATCAGCTTTTCATCTGTCGAGCCCGCAAAGTTCGGCTTTTTTATTTGACTTTCAAAGAAAGAGGCATCACCACCACATAAGATTACGTTACAATCGCCCAGTTTAGTGTAATTTTCAATCATCCCGTTTACTTCAGCAATGATTCCGTTCACTACTCCACTCTGAATACTCGTTATCGTACTTTTGCCTATCAGCGCCGGAATCTCGTCTGCACGCACAAGGGGTAATCTTTTTGTAAACGTATGAAGCGACTCAAATCGTATTCTCATACCCGGAGAAATTATCCCGCCTCTGAATGTTCCTTTGCCGGCATCTGCTGAAACATAATCATACTTTATGGCTGTTCCCATATCAATTATCAGACAATGGCTGGCCGGGTAAAGAAAATTGGCTCCCACCGCTGCAGCCAGTCTATCGGCTCCGAGTGTTTCCGGGGTATCATAATCTTTCTCGACAGGCACCTTTGTATGGGGTGTCAGTATCAGTTTATCAAATGGTGCGTGTTCAAAGATAGCATCTAATTCCTGTTGATTACGGGTAACCGAAGAAATGATAATGCTTTTAACTTTTTTTAACGTAAGAAAATCCTTCAGGGTCTCCAATTCAAGCCCTGAAACTACCTCAAGCAGTTCGTCCCCTTCAAAAAGGCCCACTTTGGCAAAGGTATTTCCTATGTCTACTGCTCCGATCATATCTTGTCTTCCGGTTTCGCCGCTGTTATCTTCTTTGATTTCTTTCTTATCGCCTTCGGTCTTTTAACTAATTCCACTTCATACCCCAGTAATTCTCTGATTACTACTGATGCACAAACACCCCCAAAAGCAGCCGGAAGGTAAGATATAGTGCCATAGGCAGACCTTTTAAAATTACTGCCGTCGGTTAATATCAGCGAGTCGCGTTTTACTGTTTCAACAGAAAAAACAGCTTTTATACCCGAGTAAACTCCTAATTTTTTAATACGTTTTCGCACATACTGCGCAAACAGGCACTCGTAGGTATCATATAAGTCGGCAACAAAAAGTTTGGTAGGGTCTACCTTTCCGCCAGCTCCCATTGAGCTCACAATCTTTTGCTTTTGTGCATAAGCCGTAGAAAGCAACGTGAGTTTAGGTGTAATGCTGTCAATGCAGTCCATTACGTAATCATACTTTACTTCCAGTATCTCGCGGCATTTGGCTGGTGACAGAAACTCTCTCACCACATTCAACTTAAGTTCCGGATTAATGGCAAGCAGGCGTTCTGCCATAATATCAGCTTTTGATACCCCATGATTGGTAGACAAAGCCGGCAATTGGCGATTCCGGTTGCTGGGGTCTACCACGTCACCATCAACAATGGTCATTTCCCCTACCCCGGCGCGGCAAATAAACTCGGCTGCAAATGAGCCTACACCACCTAAACCAACAACCAGCACGTGGGCACTTTGTAATTTTTCGATTCCTTCTTTTCCGACCAACAGTTCGGAACGAGACAACCAGGCAGGCATTTTCTTAAAGAGTAGTAATTTTAGGTTTAATAAACCTCAAAGGTACACACAATATGCTTCTCATGCTATATTTCTTGTTTTAAGGCCGCTGTTTCTGCGGTTTGCAACAATTATTTTATACAGAAGGGCCTCCAATAAAACACCATACATCTTCTCGGCTTAGCAGTTATCTCTGCTTATTTTTTACTATTTTTGAAAAAAATATCACATTTCTTATGTCCAGTTTTACAAGAAACGCCTGGCTTGCTTCCTTCTTTTCTGTGATTATCATTGCGTGCACGCCCGGTAAAATTGCCACAACTACGAATAAAAAGCCTGGTGATGCGGGTAATTCAACAAACGCTACCAGAGATAATAACCTTGCAATGGGAAACCCAGGCAATGCCAGTACGAGTAATGACAACAATTACCTTATCATAAAACCACAATATGTATTATCGTACAGCAGAGAACGGAGTTCGGCCAATTGGGTAAGCTGGCATCTGAGCAGTGCATGGCTTGGCAATGCCGAAAGAACAGATCATTTCAGGGCAGACGAAACACTACCTAAAGACTGGTACAGGGTGCAGAGCGCTGACTACCTCAATTCTGGTTTTGACAGGGGCCACCTGTGCCCATCGGGTGACAGAACCGCAACAGTAGCAGATAATGACGCCACTTTTCTGATGACCAATATTGTTCCGCAGGCTCCTAAACTTAACCGGGGCTTGTGGGCTGACCTTGAAACCTACTGCCGAAAAACAACGGCCGAAGGCAACGAATTGTACATCATTGCAGGTGTACACGGTACTGCAGGAATAGGAACAGCCGGAGGCAAGAGTTTTACGCTTGATAACGGGAAAATGGCAGTACCTCAGAATTTCTGGAAGGTAATTGTAATGCTGCCTGACGGGCAAAACGATTTAAGCCGTATTAATGAACAAACCCGCATCATTGCTGTGTATATTCCGAACCGACAAACAGTATTAGACACCAAATGGGGAGAATACCGCCTAAGCGTAGATGACCTGGAGAAAATTACAGGTTATGATTTCTTATCGAACGTTCCTGCCAGAATTCAGGCCGTGATAGAAGCTGACGCCGATACAGGCCCCACGGAAAAAGTGTCGGTTATGAAACAATAAGCCAGTATTCAACCCAAAAACCTGACTCATGAAAAAAATATACTTTAACCTTTTACTGTCTTTTTTGTATCCGGCAATTGCCTTGGGGCAAACTTTTGAGTCATCTAACCTACCTATTATTTTTATCAATACCATGGGCACCCCCATTCTGGACGACCCCAAGGTAAAGGCCGAAATGAAAATTATTTATAACGGACCGGGTAAAACCAATAGTTTAAAAGATGCGCCTAATCATTACAATGGCTTTATTGGCGTTGAATACCGGGGGTCTTCTTCGCAGATGTTTCCTAAAAAAAGCCTGGGTATTGAGTTATGGGACGACAAAGGGAAATCAAAAGATGCCAGCCTGTTTGGAATGCCGGAGGAGTCAGACTGGATTCTGTTTGCCTCTTACAACGAAAAAAGCCTGATGCACAATGTACTGACCATGCATCTGGCAAGGCAAATGGGTATTTATGCCAGCAGAACCCAATATGTAGAAGTTTTTTTAAACGATACCTACATGGGCGTTTACGTATTTATGGAGAAAATTAAACGTGCGGCGGGCAGAGTAGATATAGCTAAATTGAAAGAAACCGACCTGAAAGGTGACGATATTACGGGTGGCTACATTTTTAAGGTAGATAAAACAACCGGTACCAGCCTTGGAGGCTGGACTTCGAGATACGTAAATAACCCTCCGGTTAATACCCGTACGTATTACCAGTATGAAGCGCCCAAATCTATAACAACTGAGCAAAAGGCTTATCTGAGCGAATATGTAAATACCGCCGAAGCCTCACTGAAGGCAGACAATTTCAGAGATAAAACCAATGGCTACCGGAAATATTTTGATACCCCCTCTTTTATCAGATTGTTTCTGGCAAACGAGATTTCAAAGAACGTGGATGGCTACCGCATCAGTACTTTTTTTTATAAAGATAAAGACAGCAAAGGCGGTAAAATAAAGGCAGGCCCGCCCTGGGACTATGATATTGCCTATGGCAACGGTAATTATTGCGGGGGAGACAGCTACCAGGGATTTTCTTATCAGTTTAATAATGTATGCCCGAACGACGGATTGCAAGTGCCTTTCTGGTGGGAACGTATGATGGAAGACTCTGCCTTTGTACGCGAACTGGGCGAAGAGTATAATTTCCAGCGGCAACATGGCGCTTTACAGCAAGACAAGATTTTCCAGTTCATTGATAGCCTGACAGTTGTTTTGCAGCAGCCTGCCAGGCGGAATTTTCAGAAGTGGCCCATATTGGGGGTATATGTTTGGCCACAACCCAATCCGATATCAAACAGTTGGAGTGGTGAGATAGAAGAACTAAAGTCATTCATTATCAACAGGCTTCAATGGCTTGATACCAACATGAAACAGCCCGGCAGCCTCACAATTACAGCTAACGAGCCATCTATAACAAGCAGTGTATCCATGCGGGTATATCCTAATCCTTTTCTTGATAAAATATACATTCATGTGCAGGCGCTCAGGGCTGAAAAAGCGCGTCTGTCGCTGATTGATATGCAGGGGAAAACACTTCTTAAAACAGAAGAAGCACTACAACCCGGCGAAAACCGGATTACTATTCAGATACCACAAAACCTGTACCTCAGCCATAGTGGATTATTGCAACTGGAAATAAATGGAAGCAAAATTGTGAAGAAAATAGCCCGCGAGTAGTTGTTAACTCAGATGTTTGTCGAAAATCATGTAGGTATGAGGGATTCCGTCCTCCACATAGTCATTGCCGGTTAGCCTGAAACCCAGAGATTGATAAAACTCCTCAAGGTATTTCTGCGCACCGATTTTAATTGGGGCTATTTCAAAACTACCAAGCACTTTGGCAATTGATTTCTCCATCAGCAATCTACCTACCCCGGTACCCCTGGCTTTAGGAGAAGTAACAACCCTGCCAATAGAAGTATAACCATCATAATAAACACTCTTTTCAAAAAGCCGCGTGTAAGCCAGCAGACTGCCGGCCTCATCGGTTATCATCAGATGCAAGGCCAACTGGTCTTTACCATCGGCATCTAAAAAAGGGCAGTTCTGTTCTACTATAAATACTTCCTGCCTCAATGCCAGTATGGTATAGAGCTCGTCAAGGGTCAACTCATAGAAAGGTATACATTTGATAGTAATTGATAAACCGGGCATATATATTTGCGCTTGGGTATAGAAAAAACAGTAAAAATGCTGCTCAATTTACATACACATCTTCTGAATAAACAAGCCGGAGAAGAGATAATTTTAAACCAGATTATCCCGGATTCGGAAGAGGATCTGGCTAACTTCGCCTTACCTGATACCCCCAACTGGCTGTCGGCAGGTATACACCCCTGGTATATAAATGAAAAATTATATGCACAGCAACTAAAAAAACTGGCTTATTTAGCGGCAGATCCGGCAGTAAAAATGATAGGTGAATGCGGACTTGACAGACTTAAGGGCGCGCCTCTGCCACTGCAGGAAGAGGTATTCATCAAACAAATCAGAATAGCCGAAGAACACCGCAAAGCATTAATTATTCATTGTGTAAGGTGCTTTAATGAACTTATTTCTATCAGAAAAATTGTGCGGCCGCGTGTCCCCATGATAGTGCACGGTTTTAATAATAATATTGAAATAGC
This sequence comes from Emticicia sp. 21SJ11W-3, assembly GCF_024138715.1. Classification (GTDB taxonomy): domain Bacteria; phylum Bacteroidota; class Bacteroidia; order Cytophagales; family Spirosomataceae; genus Emticicia; species Emticicia fluvialis. The sequence continues at coordinate 898,370 of NZ_CP092074.1, read as the reverse complement.
CCGGCAACTGATAGAAAAAGGATTTTACTTGTCATTGGGCGGCGCTGTGTTGTCTGAGGAATCTAATGCCGTAAAAACTTTGCAAGAAATGCCATTAGAAAACCTTTTTCTGGAGACTGATGATAAGGAAATCCAGATTTCAGATATCTATCAGAAAGTATCTGAAGTGAAAGATGTTTCTGTAGAAGAATTGGAGAAAATAATATTTGATAATTATCTCACTATTACTTCACTTCAGTAGTTCGGTGGCTAAACATTCAAACGTTTTTTGTCTTAAAAATAGCCATTGTAATCGTCCTTACGGTCTGTATAAAAATAACAAAACCATTGTTTAAGTAACCGGTGTATGGGTTCAAAGTAATGGGTAAAAGGTTTAAAGTTTTATCAGCCAAAACGTTCATGGCCGTATTCAATTATAATTTTCATTACTTTTGCCACTTAAAAAAAGCATTAGATTAAGAACAATAAAAACATAATGAACAACGCGCAAACCTCATTAAGGACCGTCAACATAACCCGATATGTTACACCATTGCGTGAGGGCGGTTCGTTGCCTGCCATTGTAGAAGCAGACGACGATTTTCTGTATGTGCTGAAGTTCAGGGGTGCAGGGCAGGGTGTAAAAGCCCTCATTGCCGAACTGATAGGTGGAGAAATAGCCCGTGCATTAGGTTTACGAATGCCCGAAATGGTGTTTGCCAATCTGGACGCTGCCTTTGGCAGAACCGAACCCGACGAGGAAATCCAAGACCTGCTGCAAGCCAGTGTTGGCCTTAACTTAGGTGTACACTATTTATCAGGCGCTATTACATTTGACCCCGTTCTGAATGTCATAAACCCTGAATTGGCATCAGAAATTGTATGGCTTGACTGCCTGCTGACCAATGTAGACCGCACGGCACGTAATACCAATATGCTGATGTGGCACAAAGACCTTTGGCTGATTGACCACGGAGCTTCTTTGTATTTTCATCATTCGTGGGATAACTGGAAAGAGCAATCAGAACGCCCTTTTGTTCAGGTAAAAGATCACGTGCTGCTACCCTTTGCCTCTGAACTGGAAACTACTGATGAAAAATTCAGACAAATACTGACCCCTCAACGCATCAGAGCCATTGTAGCGCTGGTACCAGACGATTGGTTACAGGACCCTTCATTGACGGAATCGCCGGATGAACGACGCACTGTTTATGCCCAGTTTTTAAAATCGAGGGTTAATTACTCTCAAAACTTTGTAAAAGAAGCCCAGAATGCAAGAAAATCAATTATATGAATATGCCGTAATCCGGGTTGTGCCACGGGTAGAAAGAGAAGAATTCCTCAACGTGGGAGTCATTCTGTACTGCCCGTCAAAAGGCTTTCTACAGGCCTTGTACACACTTGACGAAGCACGTCTAAAGGCCTTTTCATGCAAACCCGAAGCAGCAGAACTACTTGAATACCTGCAAACCCTGGAACGTATCTGTAAAGGAGGCAAAAACAGCGGCCCCATCGGCGCCTTGCCTGTTGCGTCTCGTTTCAGATGGCTAACCGCCACCCGCAGCACGGTTATTCAGACATCCAGAATACACCCCGGCTTCTGTACAGACCCTCAGGAAACCCTACTAAAATTGTATAACCAACTGGTGCTGTAAGAGCCATAATCAGGCATATTTTTGCGATTATCGACAAAAAATCATGTTGCAGTAGTATAAGTGCCTTGTTTTCTTGTATTGAATCTTAGTTAACACTAAATTTATACCTTCACGTATTTAACCCCAAGAATTATCTACTATGACACCTTCTCGCAGAAAGTTCATTAAGGGTATTGGTGCGGCTTCGGTACTGATGGCCACCGAATCAATCGCCAAGCCGTTTAATATCATCAAGAGTTTAAAAATAAGTCCGAACGACAAAATCCGCATTGCAACTATCGGTTTGGGTATTCAGGGGCATTCTGATACCAAAGCAGCATTAAGAAACCCGGAGGCAGAACTGGTAGCCGCCGCAGATTTGTACGATGGCCGTTTGGTAAGAGGCAAAGAAGTTTACAATAAAGACCTTTTTACTACGCGCGATTACAGAGAAATTTTAGCCCGTAAAGATATTGACGCCGTTATTATTGCCACCCCTGACCACTGGCATGACCGGATTTCGATTGATGCCCTGAAAGCTGGCAAAGCTGTATACTGCGAAAAACCAATGGTACAGCACATTGACGAAGGCCGTGCCGTAATAGAAACGTGGCAGAAGACAGGCAAAACTATGCAGGTAGGCAGCCAGCCTATCAGTGGTGCAGCCTATGCAGAAGCACAAAGGCTGTTGCAGGCTGGTGAAATTGGCGAACTGAACTTCATTGAAGCCACCTATGACCGTTTCAGCGCTTTAGGAGCCTGGACCTATTCTATTCCGCCTGATGCTTCGGCGCAAACCATTGACTGGGACAGATTTCTGGGAGATGCCCCACGCAGACCATTTGATGCTACGCGCTTTTTCCGTTGGAGAAACTACCGTGACTATGGCACTGGTGTAGCAGGCGACTTGTTTGTGCACCTGATTACCGGTATGCACTACGCAACCGGAGCCATCGGGCCACACAGAATATTCTCGTCTGGCGAATTAAGCTACTGGAAAGACGGCCGCGATGTGCCGGACGTTATGGTAACTGTGCTGGACTACCCGGAAACTGAGAAGCATAAGAAATTCCAGGCAGTACTTCGTGTAAACTTTGCCAATGCAGGCGCTATTAAAAATGTAACCCGTGTGGTAGGTACCGAAGGCGAGATTCAGTGGAGCGCCAGCGGATTAACGCTTACTAAAAGAAAATTACCCAAAGCACCGGGCTATGGAAACGGCGAAAGTTTCCCGACCTTTGCAGAGGCTACACAAAAAGAGTTTCTGAAAGAATACAATGCTAAATATTCTGAAGCCGACAGAGTAACTGAACCGGTAAAAGAAATAAAATTTGATACGCCTGCCGGTGATGATGCTCATGCCAAACACTTCAAGAATTTCTTTGATAACATGCGCGCCAACAGTCAGAAAACCATAGAAGACCCGATTTTCGGTTTCCGTGCTGCGGCTCCGGCACTGGCTTGTAACCTTAGCTATTTTGATAACAGAATCGTTTACTGGGACCCTGTAACGATGAAATTGAAGAAGAAATAAGTTAAAGTTTCTCCCGTGCGACGGCCGCTCCTTGTTCAAGGAGGGGTGTCTGTTTTCTGACGTTGTCAGTAAATAGACAGGGTGGTGGTTGTTAAGCTTTAAAAAGGCGTTTACAACCACCTCCCTTAAAATCAATGAAAATCTAAATCCACCTATGAACCCCGCTATCATAAAAGAACTGGTTACTTTCAAAATGCCATTTGGCAAATATAAAGACCGGCTTATCTGTGACCTGCCCGAACATTATCTGCTGTGGTTTCAGAGAGAAGGTTTTCCGCCTGGTAAACTGGGCACCCTGCTGGCTACCATGTATGAAATAAAACTTAACGGACTGGAGTATCTGCTGAAACCGCTGAAGGAAAGAAAAATCTGAATCCAAAACTATTGGCCTGCCCCGGCTGTTATAGCCTAATAAAACTCATCTCATTTTTTTATGTCAGATAACACAACAATTATTCGCACTGCTTTAGTTACGGGCGGTTCGAAAGGCATTGGCTATGGTGTAGCAGAAGTACTTATTAAAGAAGGAATCAGGGTAGCTATTACCAGCAGAAGCAAAGAAGCGGCAGAAGCTGCGGCGGCAGAATTAAACAAAATTAAAGCCGGATACGCACTTCCGCTCGAATCTGATGTACGCAGTTTTGCATCACAGCAAAATGCAGTAAATACTGTTTTACAAACCTGGGGAAGGTTAGATTACGTTATTGCCAATGCAGGTGTAGGGCATCTGGTACCTTTTGAAAAGTTAAGTACTGAACAATGGCAAGAAACCATAGACATAAACCTGACGGGCGTATTTTTTACAGCAAAGGCAACCCTTGAAGCGCTTAAATCTTCTAAAGGATACTTTATTACCATTGCCAGCCTGGCCGGAGCCAATTTCTTCGATAAAGGAACAGCCTACAACGCCAGCAAATTCGGGCTGGTAGGTTTTACTCAGGCGCTTATGCTTGACCTCCGCCAGGAAGGCATCAAGGTTTCTACCATTATGCCCGGCTCGGTAGCTACGCATTTTAACAACCACACCCCGAGTGAAAAAGATGCCTGGAAGATTCAGCCTGAAGACATAGGGCAGATTGTTTCTGATTTAATAAAAATGCCTGCGCGCACCTTGCCAAGCAAAATAGAGGTAAGACCTTCAATGCCGCCAACCAAATAACCGGTTTCAGAAAGGCAGGGCGCGTCTCTGCCTTTTTTTATGATGATGGCAAAACAAAAAAAGGTCTGGCACAAATGCACCAGACCAATGGTAAGTTATAGTTTGCGTTTGTTTTTGCCAGTTTATTTTTCTTTGTAAATCTTACCCTCTTTCATTACAAGGGCAACATTCATCATTACTCTGGCATCTTTCAATGGGTCGCCTTCAACGGCAACTATGTCAGCCAGTTTCCCTTTTTCTATTGAGCCCAGTTCTGATTTCATGCCCAGTATCTCTGCATTTACAATTGTAGCGGCTTTGATGGCTTCCATCATTGGCATGCCACCTTCTACCATGTACTGAAACTCCTTAGCGTTATAGCCGTGCAAAAACACCCCTGCATCAGTTCCGAACGCCACTTTTACCCCTGCCTTATAAGCACGTGCAAAGGTTTCAGCAATCTGCTTTGATGTTTCAATGGCTTTAGGAACCACTAAGGGGTGATAGTATCCCGGTACTTTTGCCGAATCGCCGACAGTTTTGCCAGCAATGATGGTTGGCACATAATAAGCTCCATGTTTTTTAAATAGTTCAATGGCCTCATCGTCCATAAAAGTAGCGTGTTCTATGGTTGTAACACCTGCTTTTATGGCACGCTTCATGCCTTCTGCTCCGTGCGCATGCGCCGCCACATGAAACCCATAGTCTTTAGCCGTTGATACAATGGCCGAAATCTCATCTTCTGTAAACTGTGGGCCTTTGCCATTTTTTGCAATACTTAAAACACCGCCGGTGGCCGTTATCTTAATGGCATCGGCACCGTCTTTATATCGCTGGCGCACTGCCTGCCGCCCTTCTTCCGGGCTGTCTACTACTCCGTTGGTTACATAATCTGGTACCGAATAAGTATTGCTGATACCATTCGTAGGGTCTCCATGCCCACCGGTTGTTGCAATGGTTCTGCCAGATGTAAAAATTCTGGGGCCAACTACCAATCCTTTATTAATAGCATTACGGATAGAAATATTCACTCCGCTTCCGCCTAAATCTCTTACCGTAGTAAAACCAGCCATCAGGGTTGTATTGGCGTGCTTCTGCGCTTCATAGGCAATATCAGCCATATTCTGGCTCATGCGTTTCAGGTACTGGTCTTTACTGGTTTCGCTCTCTATGTGAACGTGCATGTCTATCCAACCCGGCATTACCGTACGGTTTTTCATGTTAACCACCTTATCGGCAGCCTGAGCAGTGGCGTAACCACTCTGGATATCAGTAATACGGTTTTTCTCTACCACAATTGTTATCTGCGACCTTGGCGTATTTCCGATACCATCAATAAGGGTACCGCAGTGAATCAGTGTGCGTTGTGCCAGCACCGGCGACGAAATACCAAGCACCAGCGCCAACAGGTAATTTTTTTTCATAGATGTTTCGTTTGTTCAGGTCAATAGAATCAAAAAAGCCTCTCCTTTAATGCAGAGAGGCTTTGCGCATATCAGTTTTTCGGAACCAACACGCCATTGGCTACAAATGTCAGTTCTGTTTTAGGCTCAGTAATCTTAGCTACTTCTTCTTTACTTTTACCGGCGTCTTCGGCATAGTGACGAAGCTCATCAACCGATGTAGTTTTAGTTTTGGCATTGCCCTCAAATACTACTGTTTTACCTGCTATGTCTTTAGGCACAAAAAAACCGTAGTCTTTAAAAGTAACACGCATGGTCTGGCCGTCGTCCATTTTCACTTTCATCCAGCAGCCTTTAACCTGGCATACCGACTCTACCACGCCTGTAACCTTGCCTTCAAATGCCGGGGTTACTTTAGCTTTTTTCTCAAGGTCTGAGGTTGCAATAGCGCCATCAGGATTGATTTTCTCACCAAAACTCTCATATTTCTGACCAAAAGACACATTAACGGCCAGCAAAATTGCTAAAATTGAAATTAGTTTTTTCATTGTCTGAAGTTTTATTTGCTCTTAAAATTTAGAAATTGTTTTCAACTTTCTAAATAACTGTCTGTTTAACTGCTGAACCAAATACTGCTCAGCAAGTTTAAATTTTCAATATTACAAAGTTATTATTTTTTATTACAATCCGGTACTATTTCACTAACCTTATTATGGCTTATAAATGTGGCAGGGTTACTACAAATATGCTGCCTTTACCAACCACGCTCTTTACTTCAATTTTACCCTGATGAATATCAATGATTCTGCGACACACCGACAACCCGATGCCATGCCCACGATACACCGCCGCATTTTGTGTTCGGTAAAAAGGCTCAAATATTTTGCTCAGCTCGCTTTCAGGTATTCCTATTCCGTTGTCTTTTACATCTACTATACATAGCTTCTGATTAAACTTTATTTTTACCTCAGCCTGGTTGTCGGAAGAGTACTTACAGGCATTGTCGAGCAAATTGGTAAACACCGTCAGCAAAAGTGTTTCGTTAGCATTCACGGTTACCCATTTGTCGTCATCCGGTATTTCATCAAAATCAACTACAATTTTAAAATTGGTGTTCAGCCCCAGCACCTCCTCCTGCGCCTTAAACAAAATTTCATCAATACGCGTGGGCCTCAGTGCCATATTGTCTTCCCGGTTTTCAGACTTGGCCAGTTGAAGCAAACCGTTGGTTAGCTGTATCAGCCTCTGGGTATCGGTGAGCAACGACCTCAGAATACTCTTGTACTCATCAGTAGTGCGGTCGTTCTCCAGCGCTATCTGAATTTCCGACTTCAGTGCCGCTAATGGTGTGCGGAGTTCATGCGACGCATTAGACACAAAACTTTTCTGCAATTGGAACGAAGTTTCAAGGCGCTCAAGCATCTGGTTAAAGTTGTTGGAAAGCTGAGCAATTTCATCCTTGTTATTACCGGTATTCAGTTTTCTTTTCAGGTTGTAAGCCGTGATGTTTGAAATCTCCTGATTGATTTCAGCAATGGGCTTCAGCGACTCGCCGGCAAAAATAATACCCAGTATAATGGTAAGCGTAATGCCTATTATAAAACTGATAATTAATGTATCGCGGACATTCTGCAGTTTTTCTTTACCATAAATATCATTGGCCTTAGCTATTACAACGTACGACTTGTTGTTTTCATCTGTATACAATGAGCCGGTTAACTGATTATCCCAGTCGTTTTTTTCAATGTACTTTTTTTGTCTTACCTGTTTCAGAAACGCCGGGCTATATAAGATAGAATCGGCCTCGTAGCTGGCATATACAAGTTCGTCTTTATCATTAAACATCAAAACTTTTTCTACATTCAGTTTACCTAAAATGGTTTTATTGGCGTCTCGTAGTTTCCTTTTATCTTTTTCGGTAATTTTCAGCTCTTTCAATAATTGAGCCGTTAATATCCCTCTGTCGTGCAAGCGGTTATAGAACTCTTGCTTACGGAAATTCTCAGAGGTATAGTACACTGCCAATGAAAATATAATAAGAATACAAGCGATTATTATGGTAAATTGTATTGCTATCTTGGTACGTATTTGCATATTTGGTCTTTAGTTTGGGTCATGGTGCAGAGCCTGACCAGCTACAAACGAAGTTTCTGAACAAAACTGAACCGAAATTTACTAAAGAATATGCAAATTCATGTAATTGATGCCGGACATTTCAAATTAGATGGTGGCGCAATGTTTGGTGTTGTACCCAAAACCTTATGGAGCAGACAGATACCGGCTGATGAACATAATTTGTGCAGCTGGATGATGCGTTGCCTGTTGGTAAACACAGGTACACAATTGATATTGATTGATAGTGGTATGGGTGATAAACAGGATGCCAAATGGCAGTCGTACTATTATAGGCATGGCGATGGCGATTTGATACAATCAATTAAAAAAGCAGGGTACTCGCCTACAGAAGTGACCGACGTGCTGTGCACGCATTTGCATTTTGACCATTGTGGTGGTGCTGTGAAATGGAACAGCAGCAAAGACAGGCTGGAACTGACGTTTCCGAACGCACGATATTGGACACACTCTGCTCACTGGGATTGGGCCATTAACCCCAACCCACGAGAAAAGGCCACCTTCTTAACAGAAAATATAATACCCATGCAGCAAACCGGCGCTTTGTGTTTTACAGATAAAGTTGAAAATGCTTTTGGGCAATCAATAGAACTGCTGTATGCCAATGGCCATACCGAAAAGATGATAATGCCTAAAATAAAACAGGGCAGTAATACGTATTTATTTATTGCAGACACTATTCCGTCTCACGCACATGTGCATGTGCCGTATGTAATGGGGTATGATATTCGCCCATTGGAAACCATGAGCGAAAAAGAACGGTTATTAAAGCAGGTGGTTGACAATAACTGGACGGTAATATTTGACCACGACCCTGTGCATGATGCTGCGTATATTCAGTTAACAGAGAAAGGATACAGGGTTGCCGAATTATTTAATTTATAGTTATTTTTGGTAGAGAAGCCGGAAGAAACAGTAGCAGGGGATATTCCGGTTAAAAATTTCACACAGATTATGAAAATAGGATTAGCATTATCAGGCGGTGGCAGCAGAGGATTTGCGCATTTAGGAGTTATTAAGGCATTAGACGAAATGGGCCTGAAACCATCAATGATTACCGGAACAAGCGCCGGCTCAATTGTAGGTGCACTTATTGCCGCAGGGCACACACCCGATTACATTTTTGACACCGTTACCTCTATAGGCATTTTCAGCCATTTAAAGTTTGCTTTTAACCGTTTTGGCTTGTTTAAATTAGAAAAAGCCGAAAATCTTTTTTTAAGGTTTCTGCCCGATAATTCTTTTGAAAGCCTCAAGATTCCACTCATTGTATGCGCAACAGATATAGAAAACGGCGAGCCGGTTTATTACAGTGAGGGAGAGCTCATTAAGCCAATTCTGGCTTCATGCTGCCTGCCGGGCATTTTTGAGCCGATGAAGTTTCAGGGCCGCCTGCTGATTGATGGCGGCATTACCGATAACCTGCCTGTTGGGCCGCTGAAAGACGCCTGCGACTTTGTAATTGGTGTGAATGTAATGCCTGTGAGCAGCAGTATGCCTATAAATTCGGTGAAAGATATACTGATGAAAAGTATTTTTCTGGCTATCAGAAACAATTCTGGCGAGCAACTGAAACGCTGCGATATAGCCATTGAACCGGCTGAAATTTACAGGTACGACGGCATGAATATGTCTAAGGCCAAAGAAATGTACACTTTAGGTTATGAATGCGCACTCCGCGAGCTGGAAGGTAAACTTTCGCAGGTACTCTGATTTATGTATTGCGTTGGATAATTTTTTCGTCAGCAAATCGTTAAAAAAAGGGTATTATTGCATCAGTAATCAGACTATCTGCCTTTAAATTAACTCATAAAGTGCAAAAACTTTCTATTTTTATACTCTTATTAGCTATTACAATCGGGTGTTCGCAGTTTAGTCAGTCGCCTACCAGCAAGGCATGGCATAACCTGAATGCACGTTTTAACTCTTTGATTATTGCCCGCGAAAACATGAAAGAAGCCGAAAAGGCCTTGTTTACAACCCGGGAAGAAAACTATAGCGCCCTCATACCCATTCTGTTGCCTATTGACTCTGTCAAGAGCCAGGCAGTGGCAACAAATCTGAAAGAAGTAATAGAAAAAACCTCTATGATTGCCGAAAGGCACTCTAACTCAAAGTATCTGGCTGAGGCCTACGTTTTACTGGGCAGAGCCCGATTAATGAAAGGCGATTTCGTTAATGCCATAGAGGTTTTCAAGTATGTTAACTCCACTACCAAAGATGAAACAGGCCGCCAGTCTGCACTAATCTGGTTGATGCGTGCTTACATTGAGCAGCGCGATTTTGTAACTGCCCTGAAAGTATCAGAGGTTGTACGTAATCTTGATTTAACCAAAGCTAACACCCGTGATTACTACCTGACCAAAGCATATTTGCACCAATATACCGGAGAACTGGCCACAGCTGCCGCCATTGCAGAAGAAGCACTAAAGCTGATGACCAAAAACGAACAAACGGCAAGAGTACATTATGCCGTGGGGCAAATGTATGATTTGATTGGCCAAAAAGCTAAAGCACTGCCCCATTACGCGGCCGTGGCAAAAAACCGCCCCAATTATGATATGGAGTTTTATGCTGGCATGAATGCCCTGCTTGATGAAGCCGTGGCACGCAGAGGCACAACAGCGGGCGTGCAGGAGAATTTTAAAAAAATGCTGGTTGACAGAAAAAATGCAGACCTGAAAGATAAAATTTATTTTACGATGGGTAATCTGGAAGTACAGAAAATGAATTACCCCAAAGCCATTGAGTATTACAACGCTTCTATTAAAAATTCTAAAGGCAACAGCGCACAAAATGCCTACACTTATCTGGAACTGGCCGAGCTCCACTACAACCAGCTACTAAAATATGAATTAGCCAGTTTGTATTATGACAGCACTCTGACGCTTTTGCCTAAAAATACTCCTGATTATGAACGTATTACCAGGCGGGCATCATCTTTGACCAGTTTTGTAACTTATCAGAAAGTGGTAGCTCTTGAAGACAGTCTGCAACGACTGGCCGCTATGAGCGCTGCCGATCTGGACAAGGCCTTAGAAAGGTCAATAGCGCAGAAGGAAGAAGAAGCCAGAAAAGCCAAAGAACTGGCCGACCAGCAAGCGCTAAAAAATGCCAATGCGGCAGTAGACAGGCTGTCTGACAGAGACCAAACCTTTAAGCGATGGATGCTCTATGACCCTATTGCCATTAACCGGAACAAGTCTGACTTTCAGCAGCTATGGGGCCCGAGGGTTTTGGAAGATAACTGGCGAAGACGCGACAAAGAAGCCGGAGCTATCAGCTTTGGTATTGAGCGTGGTACGGTTGGTAATCAACCCACCGGTAGTTCTGCTACAGGTGCCAGTAAGGTTTTGCAACAACAGACGGCAGACATAGCCGGTAAAGCATTGGCGGCCAAAAAACAGGAGCTATACGCAGGTTTACCTAATACGCCGGAAAAACTGGCTGCATCAAAACTGAAACAGGAAGAAGCCTATTATCAGTTGGGCAAAATATACAAGTTTCAGTTTAATGAACCTGATAACGCCATTACTACCTTCAAGACACTGCTTGAAAAGTTTCCGGCTACTGTGCATGAAGCAGAAGTATTATACCTGCTTAGCCTGAGTGCCGATAATCAGGAAAACAACCCATACCGCTCTGCTTTATTAATCAAATACCCTGCCTCTACTTATGCCCGGCAACTGATAAGAGGTAATGTAAATATTACAGAAGACACCGAATCAAAAGCTAACCTGGTTTACTCGCAGGCATTTAATCTGTATAGCAACGAAAGCTATTTATCTGCCCTTAAAATGGCCGAAGACGGGCTAATTACCTATACAGGCACCAGTATAGAAGATAAATTTGCCATGTTAAGAATTTTGCTGCTGGCCAAAACCGAGCAGAAAGAACTTTACCAACAGGCATTGAATGAATTTATTCAGGGCTACCCGTCAAGCAACCTGATGCCCAAAGCCAAAGAACTGATGGCGGTGCTGAGCAAAAAGTAAAACATCTATAACCTATAAATAAAATGATGAAACAAGAACCTGACATGCCTATCGGAGAGGATGATATGCATTCGCCCATTCTTGGTACCTGGCGAAATGTTTATATTGTGGTAGCTGGTATGCTTTTTATGACTATTATCCTTTTCTACTTTTTTACTACCTATTTTGCATGACTAACCTGGACTGGATTTTTTTAACCGTAACGCTTCTTTTTATTATAGTATATGGTGTCTATAAAAGCCACCGCGATAAAGATATTGAAGGATACCTGCTGGGCAACCAGTCGTTACCCTGGTATCATGTTGGTCTCTCGGTTATGGCTACGCAGGCCAGTGCCATTACGTTTCTTTCTACCACTGGGCAGGGCTTTGACGACGGCATGCGGTTTGTGCAGTTTTACTTCGGATTGCCATTGGCAATGATTGTGCTTTGTATAACGTTTATACCAATTTTTCATCGGCTGAAAGTCTACACAGCTTATGAGTATCTTGAACACCGCTTTGATGGAAAGGTTCGCATTTTTACGGCCTTTTTGTTTCTGATACAGCGTAGCCTTTCAACCGGTATATCCATTTATGCTCCGGCAATTATTTTATCAACCATTTTCAGATGGGATATTGTCTGGACCAACATCATTATGGGTGGGCTGGTACTAACGTATTCCGTAATTGGTGGCACCAAGGCTATTTCATATACCCATGTGCAGCAAATGCTTGTAATTACTGTAGCCATGTTTCTGGCTGGAGTCATTGTTTTGCAGATGCTGCCTGAAAACATAGGCCTGGTAAAAGCGCTTAAAATTGCGGGTAAATCCGGCCACATGAACATGGTTTCTTTTGAGTTTAACCCGAAAGACCGATACAATTTATGGTCAGGTTTAATCGGTGGATTTTTTCTGCAGCTTTCTTACTTCGGCACCGACCAGTCGCAGGTAGGCAGATATTTAACCGGAGAGTCTATCACCCAGAGCCGCCTGGGTTTAGTAATGAACGGCCTGTTGAAAGTACCCATGCAGTTTTTCATTTTGCTGGTTGGGGTTCTGGTTTTTGTGTTTTACCAATTTAATACGTCTCCGGTTTTTTTTAACAAGGTAGAGGTTGATAAACTCCGTGCCAGCCAATACGCCCCGCAGTTGCAGGCATTGGAAAAAGAACATGCCGTTATTTCTGAAAAAAAACAGCAATTACTGGCCAGAATGGGCGACGCCAACGACCAGCAGCTATTAGTTTACAAGGCCTCCCTGAAAGAATCAGACTCGCTTAGTAAAGACATAAAATCGAAGGTGGTGGGTTTAATAAAGAAAAACAATCCAAACGGTATTACCAACGACCGCGACTTTGTTTTTCTGCGCTTTGTTCTGGATTACCTGCCGCATGGCCTTATCGGCCTGCTTATTGCCGTTATTTTTGCGGCATCTATGGGTTCTATTGCATCGGCTTATAACTCAATGGCAGCTACCACGGTAGTAGACGTATACCGGAAATACGCCAAAACACCCCCCACCGAGAAAGCAGAATTGAGGGCATCAAAGGTTTCAACAGTATTATGGGGTATTTTTTGTATATTTGTTGCACAGTATGCCAGCGAACTGGGCAATATGATTGAGGTTGTTAACGTATTAGGCTCATTGTTCTATGGTATTATACTTGGTGTTTTTCTGGTAGCATTCTATTTCAAAAACATTGGTGGCACTGCTACCTTCTGGGGGGCAGTAATCAGCCAGGCAATTATTCTCGGAATCGGTATTCCGCAGGTAATATTGAAAAAAGAATGGATTGCCTACCTTTGGTTTAATCCCATTGGCTGTTTTCTGGTCATTGGTATAGCGTGGATGATTCAAAACTTATGGAAAAAAAGCGAATACTCATTGTCGAAGACGACCAACGCCTAGCTGAAAATATAAGCAAGGGGCTGGCAGAGAAAGATTTTGACACCTCTGTAGCCTTTGATGGACAGATAGGCCTTCGGCTGGCGTCAAGCGGTAAATATGACCTCATTATTCTGGATGTCAATTTACCTGTAATGAATGGCTATGAGGTTTGTGCCAGAATACGCGAAAAAGACAGCCAGATACCAATTATTATGCTGACTGCCCTTGGCGAAACTGACGACAAGATACTGGGCTTTGAAAAGGGCGCAGATGATTACATCGTAAAACCCTTTGAATACCGTGAATTGCTGGCTCGTGTAAATGTGTTTCTGAAAAGAGCCCATGCTGAAAGTGAAGCCAATGCCTCTAATATGCTGAAAATTGCCGACCTGGAGATTAATCTGGAAAGCAAGACGGCTTCAAGACAGAATACGAAAATTGAACTGACACCCAAAGAGTTTTCTTTGTTGGAATACCTGATACGAAACAAGGGCAAGGTGGTTTCAAAAGCTGAAATTGCCGAGAAAATTTGGGATGGCAACAATGCCGAAAACAGCCTGAACGTAATTGAGGTGTACATTAATTTTCTGCGTAAAAAAATAGACAAAGACTTTGAGCCCAAGCTGATACATACCAAAACAGGCATGGGCTATGTGCTGAAAGAAGACTAAGCCACAGGTGTAGTAAAATGGTACCCTACACCTTTTATTGTCATTAGTTCAATGGTTTCGTCTTCTTTCAGGTAGTCGCGTAGTTTGGTGATATACACATCAAGGTTGCGAGAATTAAAGAACGAATCATCTCCCCAGATCTTTAAAAGTATTTCTTTTCTGCTCACCGTAAAATTTCTGTTTTCAGAGAAAATCTTCAGCAATTCTGTTTCCCGGTAAGAGAGCTTCCGGCAATTATCATGAGTTCTTAATTCATACTTATGAGGGAAAAACTCAAACTTGCCCAGATGGATGCTTCCCTGTGGTGTAACAGCTTTAGAAAGAGACAAGGCAAGCAGATTATTGATTCTCACAATCAGCTCTTCCATACTGAATGGCTTACGGATGTAGTCATTACCGCCTGACTGGAAACCCTTTAGCACATCATCTGTCTGTGTCTTGGCAGTCAGAAATATAATAGGTATGGTAGGTTTTATAGCCCTTATTTCTGCGCCCAGCGTGTACCCGTCTTTATTGGGCAGCATTACATCAAGTACACAAATATCCGGTTTAAAGTGGTCAAATGCCTTTAATACCAGACTACCGTCTGTTACCATTTTTACCTCAAAGTCTCGGCTTTCAAGGCTTTCCTTCACTATCTTACCCAGAAAGGGTTCGTCTTCTACATATAATATTTTGGTTGCCATAGCTGAATCCGATTAAACCTTTAGTGGTAGTGCCAGTATAAAAGTACTGCCCTCATCTTTTTTGCTGTTTACTTTAATGGTGCCATTGTGGCGCTCTACTACATTTTTTACATAACTAAGCCCAAGGCCATAGCCTTTAATATTATGCACATTACCGGTGGGTACTCTGAAAAACTTGTCGAAAATCTTAGGCAGAAACTCCTCTGAAATACCAATGCCGTTGTCTTTTATACTTAGTTGCAGTTGCTGGTCACTGGCCTGCAACAGTACATTTATCTGGGGGTCAGCGCTATACTTAAGGGCGTTCTCAAGCAGGTTATAAACCACGTTGGTAAGGTGAATTGAATCGCCCGTTATTTCAAATTGTTCCCCAAGTAAATCAAAATTCACATGCGCCCGGCATTTTTCAAATTGTAGTTTCATGGTAGACAATACACTTTCAACCAGACTTCTGAAATTAACGGTATCAGTATTTAGCACCAGTTCTTTCTGCTCAAAAACACTCATTTTCAAAACCTTGTCAACTAATATTGATAGCCGGTTCAACTCATTTTTTGAGATTTCGAGGTATTCCTTCGTCTGGGTCGGGTTCTGCAACACATTAAAGTTACTCAGGGCCTCAATGGCTACGCTTACGGTGGCAATAGGGGTTTTCAGTTCATGGGTTATGTTGCTTACAAAATCGTTTTTCAGGGCTGTCAGGCGGTTTTGCTTTTGAAGATTTCTGTAAATAAGCCAGAATGAGAGACCGGTAATAGTTATCAGAAACAAAGAGAAAAGTATCTGAGGAAAAATCTGTTGAGTCAGGTACCAATGGGCATCGGCAAAGTTAGCCTGATATAGCAGGCTGCCAAAAGGAACGCCAGCTCTGATTTCAGCCGTCGTGTCAGCCTTTGACCTCTGAGCCACTTCCACTTTAAAAGGCAGCGTAATTTGCTGCTTTAATAATCTCGTTTTGTATCTGGCGGTTATCTCCTTAGTTTTAAGTGTATCAGTCAGCAGATTGATTATTACATTGGGTGGCTGGCTGGCTTTCTTTTTCCGGGGGGTGTTGGGTTTTATATAGATGCGGCTCAAATTCACTTTTTCTTTTGTAATAACTGAATCATACTTCACACCCGAAACAAACATCACTCGTTTTGGTTGCGCGTTAAACGCATTACTCGGCAGATTCATTGTCATGGTAGAGTCTGACTTAAACTGTATTCTGATGTTCCTGCGGCTTGAATCCAGTTTTATTGAGTGTATCATCTTTATCAGCATATCCCGGCCAACAGAGTCAAATGCATTCATTTCCCTGGTATAGATGCTCATTGTGTTTGGTCTTCTTGCCTCGCCGGGTATTAACCCTGAAGGGTTTTGCCTGCCACTCAGATAAATACTTTTTATTTCATCAAAGACCGAATCAGAGGCCTTTTTCATAGGCCTTTTATATTTAGTTTTTCTTTTATCCGGCAATAATTTTTTATTAACATTCAATTTCAATGAAGAGTCAACCTGTCTCTTAATCAGAGAATCCTGCATGGCAGAGACAGTTTTCTCAAAATTATTGGTGATATCTTTCTGCAGATTTCGTTTCTGCTCGTTGTAGTTCTGTTTTAGCCAGAAAACATTAAACAGCGTGAGCACCAATAAGCTTACGCATATCAATACAAATTGTGTTCTGCTTTTTATTCCGGTGCCCAAAGTCTGTAATGGTTAGTTAATGCGTACTTTAATCTTTTTGTGTAGTGATTTGCTGTGTTTATAAAATCAAAATTAATCCACAATTTTGGTTTCCTGTCTATTTTTTAACCTTAATTAACATTATTTCAATAATGATTAACCTCTGGTCAGGTGCATACAATCTACTTTTGCTGAAACCATTTCAAAATCAATCAGATGAAAAAGTTATTCTTATTTATTACACTGATTATCAGCCATTTAACTATGGCACAATTACAGGAAGGTATCATAGACTACGAATTCAAGGTAAATATGCACAAAAGCATAGGTAAAGACCAGGAGTCTATAAAAAGCATGATACCCGAGTTCAGAACCAGTAAAAACCGGTTGTACTTTACACCTGTAAAATCGTTCTATACCAATATTGACGAAGACACTGACGAGGTTAACAGTTCGGTAGGTGGCAGCAATGTGACAATGCGCTTTACGCGTCCGCAATTAGACTTGTACCGCGACTTTGAGGTGTCGCAGTTCATTACTGTTACCGATTTTGCAGGAAAGAAATTCAGAATAGAAGACTCTCTGAAGACCAATCCGTGGAGGTTTCATGACGAAACCAAAAAAATACTGGATTACACCTGCAAAAAAGCATCTTTTTATAATGAAGAGGCAAGGCAGGATGTAGTAGCCTGGTATACCGAAAGCCTGATAAGCCCTGCAGGCCCACAGAATTTCTACGGCCTGCCCGGTACCATTCTTGAAGTGAACCTGAACGAAGGCAGCACCATTATAACAGCCAAAAAAGTAGAGTTGAAAAAACTTACCAATGAAATAAAAACACCATCAGGAGGCAAAAAAGTTACTGCCAGGGAGTTTAAGAAAATTCGCGACGATTACATGAAAGAAATGGGCATGCAACCCGGCGCTAATGGTGCCAGGTTTATTATCAGAAACAACTAATAATTACACAAAGGAGGCACTTGTCTCTTTTGTGCTTTAAAGACGATTTTACCTTGTTGCTCTAAAAAAGCTGCAACAGCCATACTTGTATATCTGGGTGCGTGGTCATTCTTAAGGAAAAATTAATCGGGCTGCCTGTCATGTTAACTCCGGCAGCCCAAATACTTCATAAAAACCTCACAACCAACCTATTAAGCCAACCCCCTTTCTTATTTAGCATTAGTTTTTTATTATTCTGATTTTCTTCATTCAAAGCAAGAAACACACTGAAAGGTAACAAGAGCGGCCTTTTGGGGGTTACTTTTTAATAGGCAGTATAGAATTGTTCAATCAAAAACCTTCAAAGATTATGATTTCAGTTATTATACCCACGTTGAATGAAGAAGAAACAATTGGAAGCGTTGTTGATTTTGCTGCAAGCCAGCCTCATGTAAGTGAAGTGCTGGTGATTGACGACAAGTCGCTGGATAAAACCGTACCCATAGCCCAGAAGCATGGCGCCAAAGTACTTACAAGCACAAAATTAGGCAAAGGGGCATCAATGAGAGAAGGCGCCCTGTTTGCACAAAATGACATCCTTGTTTTTTTGGACGGCGATATTAATCCTTACCCGCATCATACCATCCGGCTTTTAACAGAACCTATCCTGCAAGGAGAAGTAGACTTTGCCAAGTCGTCATTTAACCGCAATGCAGGCAGAGTAACCGAGCTGGTAGCTAAACCTTTGCTTAGCATATTTTTTCCGGACCTGCTCCGTTTCAGCCAACCCCTTAGCGGAATGATTGCCAGCCGCAAAAGTCTTTTGCAGCAAATTGATTTCAGAGACGATTACGGTGTTGATATTGGCATACTGATAGACATGCACCTGATGAATGCCCGCATGAAAGAAGTGCAGATTGGTTACATAGAGAACAAAAGCAAGCCCTGGCAGGCATTGGGCAAAATGAGTAAGGAGGTAGCACAGACCATTATCTCAAAAGCGGCATCAAGCAATAACTCAAACTTTAATTTTGAAGAGTTGGGCACAATTACAGAAATCCGCTCGCAGATGGAAGTTTCGTTGGAAAGCCAGTTCAGAAAACTAAAGAAAATGGTTGTTTTTGATATGGACAACACATTGTTGCTGGGGCGTTTTATTGATTCATGTGCAGACAAATTCCGTTTTAAAGATGAGCTGATGCAAATAAGGTCTTCAGAAACAGACCCTGTAATTATTACCAAAAGAGTGGCCATGCTTTTAAAAGGGCGTAATTATGGTGAACTGATACAGGTATTAGATGAAATACCCATTGTACCAGGCACAAAAGAAGTAATTGAAGCGCTGAAAGAAAGGGGGTACTTTATAGGAATCATTTCTGACAGCTATGATTTTGTAACCAACCATATAAAAAACAAACTGGGCATGGACTTCTCAATTGGCAATGAACTGGAGTTTTCTAAGGGCATTGCTACCGGCGAAGTAAAAATACCTTCTTACCTGTTCAATAATGCAAAGAGTGTAAATCGCCTGACCATCTGCAAAACCAATGCACTAATAACCATACTGGAGAAACACCACATACAAATGCAAAACTGCATTGCCATAGGCGACAGCATGAACGATTTGTGGATGATAAAAGAAGCCGGGTTGGGCATTGCCTTTTGCTCTAAAGATGACCTCGTAAACCATCATGCCGATATTATTATATCTGAGCCATCATTCAACAAACTACTTGAAGTAGCCCTTTAAATGCCGGCGGGGAGAATTCTTCCCGCTTTTTTTCGGCTCTTTTAAGTATTCTTCACTCCTTTTCCGTCCTGTTTCTGCTTTTCAGTTTTAAATTCGTAATTTTACACCTCAATCATAATTACCTGACAATGGATATTTTTGTGGGGAGTATTCCTTTCAAACTGAAAGAGAAAGAACTGAGAGCCTTATTTGAGAAATATGGAGAAGTAACCTCAGTAAAAATAGTTAAAGATAAAGCTACCAGGCAAAATAAAGGCTTTGGTTTTGTGGATATGCCTGACGAGGATGCCGTGAGAAACGCTATTCATGAACTGAATGGCACCGAACTGATGGGCCGGGTAATAGAAGTGGGCCTGTCGGCAAAGAAAGAGGTACCAAAGCCGGTTAAAAACTTCAAGATAAACCATTTGGGCAAGGCAACCACCGAGCGGTCGTTCAGAGGTATTGGCAAAGGGTATGATAAACGAAACAAAAAATGAAATTTGAAGAATACCGAATAGCTCCGGAAATAAAGCAGAATCTGGAAAAACTGGGCTTTAAAAAGCCTACGGATATCCAGTATAAATCTATAACGCCCATTTTACGCGGAGAAGATGTGCTTGCCATTGCACAAACGGGCACGGGCAAAACCGCAGCTTTTGCTATTCCGGTATTACACCTTGTAAACGACACCAAGAAAAGCGCAAGGGCTGACGCCATCCGCTGTCTGGTGATGGTACCCACCCGTGAGCTGGCTATACAAATAACCGAGGTCTTTCAAAAAATTGGCCAGGGAACAAAAGTAAAAACATTCTCTCTTTTTGGTGGTGTTGAACAAGACCCTCAGATTTTAAAACTCGAAAAAGGCATTGATATTCTGGTAGCCACACCCGGCCGTATGTTTGACCTGGTAAGCCAGGGGCATCTGAAACTGAACCATGTGGAGATTCTGATACTTGACGAAGCCGACCACATGCTTGACCTGGGCTTCATTAAAGACATTCAGGATGTAATCCGCTTTCTTCCACGCAAGCGGCAGACACTCTTCTTCTCGGCCACTATTAACGAAACCATTAAAAAGCTGGCTTATTCGCTGGTGCATAATGCCATCCGTATTCAAATATCGCCCAACGATAAAGTGGCCAAGAACATTCAGCATGCCGTGATTTTTGTAGAAATGGACGACAAACGTTTCTTTCTTGAACGCATGGTGAATGAGCATCCGGAAAGCAAAATTCTGGTATTTGTACGTACCAAAGTAAGAGCAGAGCGTGTACTTGCTGCTATGGAGCGGGTTGGCATAAAAGCCGAAACCCTGCATGGCGATAAAGAACAACAAGACCGGCTGAAAGTGCTGGGGAATTTCAGAACCGGAGAAACCAAACTACTGATAGCCACAGATGTAAGCGCCAGAGGCATTGATATACCCAATGTTGATTATGTAATAAACTATGACCTGCCCGACGTACCCGAAAACTACGTACACAGGGTTGGGCGCACAGGCCGAGGTACACAAAAAGGCAATGCGCTTTCTTTTTGCAGTGCAGAAGAAAAACCCATTCTGGCCGAAATTGAAGCCTTCTTAAACAAACCTGTGCAGGTAATGGAATTAGATAAATTGGAATATGCAGCTACCAAAGATTTCTCGAAAGATGTAACTGCCGCTGATTTAAAGGCCTTACTGAAAGAAGCTGAGCAGTTTGAAGAAATGAAACGTAAAAAAAGTAAAGGTAAAAAGTGATGCTTGAACAGCCCAATAATCCGCTACATGGCAAAACCCTTGAGAGGATTCTGAACGAACTGGTTGATTATCATGGCTGGGACCAGATGGCCTATCATGTACGTGTCAACTGTTTTATAAACAACCCAAGCATTAAATCAAGCCTTACGTTTCTCCGAAAAACGCCCTGGGCCAGAAAAAAAGTAGAAGACCTGTATATCAGAATGCTTGACGACCAAAAAAGATAGGCAACCCAAAGCAGGGCTGCCTATTGCTAACAAACTAAAAAAAATCAAACTATATTATCTTGAGATTATTCTCACCCCCCCGCTTTGTGCAGGGTTTAATCCTTTTAAAGTGTAAGTAAAACTTAGCAAGAAGTAACGGCCGAGAGTAGTGATGCGCTCGTCCTGCACAAAGTTCAACTGGGCCGTCCGGCTGATGCCCGTGTTACGATTCAGCAAGTCGTTAACTGATAACTTTAATTCTCCGCGTCTGTTTTTTAGAAAGTAGGTAGAAACAGACATGCCCCACAGCGGGATATTCTGATTAAACCCACCTGCAAGTCCTTTATAAGTATTATAGTCGAAATCTGTACTGAATATCAGGTTTTTGGTGATGGTCCAGTTCATGTCGGTTGAGAAAACATTATTGAAATAATCCTGATTCATCTGGTTATTTACTGAATAATGAGTCTGATTATACCCTACCCGCGCTTCAGCCGACATATCAAATTTATCTTGTTGATAACTCAATCTTACGCTGGTGTTCAGCTGCAAACCTTTCGTGCGGTTCTCCTGCTGGTTAATGTAGTTAATACCTCTGTTCATCATTACCCTTTCATTTAAATCAACTCTAAGTTTAACGGGTCTGATACGGAAACCGTAATTAATGTTTCCTGTTAACAGGTAGTCATCATCCACATTAACCGGGCGAGAGGTCTGCACAAACGATGTGCTGATTTCCTGCGCATTATTTATTTTATTGGTAGTATAAATCAGGTTGGCGGCCACAAAGAAATTGGTAAAGCTCAATTGATTGAACGACATATAATTGAGGCCCAATCTATGCGAGTACTCTGGTTTCAGATTCGGATTACCCACATAAATATTCAGGGGGTCCCGGTTATCAGTAATCGGTGCCAATTGTGCTATACCAGGCTCCTGCAGGTTGGTTTCGTAGTCAAATCGCAGGCGCTGGCTTTGTTGAAAATCATAGCTGAAGTGCAAATTGGGTAGCACATTCCTGAAATTTCTTGAAATATCATCATCAAGCAACAGCATTTTACCCCGCAAATTGGCGTGTTGAAAACTCAGCCCTGTTGAGAAATTATATTTTTTCTCAACAAATCTGAAATTGGTTCCTACCCGGTTATAGATAAAATTACTTTCAAATTTGTTACTCAACTGTTTGTTGTAAACCGGTATACCATCTTTAATATCGTTCACAAGGGCATCAGATAAGTAATCATTTTTCTGGAATGCGTAGTTTATTTCCAGGTATTTCTTCCTGCCCAATGGTTCGGTATAAGCGGCAGTTAGCCCGTAATTAGTCCGGTCTGCCTTGCGTACACTGTTTTGCCTGATGTTCTCGGTTCGGGTAAGATTGCCATCAGAATAATATTTGTTCCGGGCATCTAACTCACCGTCACCATCAGAGTTATTAACCTGAAAATTAAGATTGCCTGATAATGTCCGTCCTTTTTTATTAAACTTATGGCGCATCAGCAAATTAGTGTTTACACTTAGCCCTTCGTTACTTCCGCTGTTATTTCGTGCACCTTCGTTCTCTGGCACATTGCTACTGTTAAGCGACTGGCTTATACTGTAATTACTGGCATTTGTGCGGTTATAATTAATATAAGAAGACCACTTCAGCGAGTTCATAGAATCCAGCTTCTGGTCGAGAGTAAAGTTCAGACGGTGGTTATCGTTCAACGTATTCTGGGTACTGTTCTGCAACGACAGGTAATTGTCGCCGTTTGGCAAAAAGTTTCGGCGGCTTATATTCCTGTCAATTAACTGATTAATGTTATTGAACATATAGCTGCCGTTTACTTCTGTTTTCTTGTTTAGTGGATTATTAAAATTCAGACCTCCGGCCCAGTTTCTTACAAAACCATTCTGCCTGTTACCAAAATTAAGCGGTAGCCCGCCATCCTGGCCGCTGCTTAAATCCAGACGAAGCTGCCCGCCTCCTGCTCTTCCGCCCATCATTCGCATCAAATCGCCCGAGAAATTCATATAATCATTGATAGAAAAACCCTGCTGATTTACATTATTGCCCATTGCCAGTACAGACAACTGTTTATCTTTATTGAACCGGTTAATACTCAGGCGGCCTGTGTAGCGCTCGTCGAGCCCACCGCCAGCAGTAATACTACCAAAAGCGCCTTTTTTGCGGTCTTCTTTCAGTTTCAGATTAATGTTCTTTTCACGTTGTCCATCGTCTATACCTGTAAAATCAGACTGGTCCGAGCGTTTGTCATACAGTTGCACCTTATCTATGGCATCGGCAGGCAGGTTTTTGGTGGCCATTTTAGGGTCGCGTCCAAAAAATTCTTTTCCGTCTACGGTTATACGCCTTACGGTTTCACCCTGGGCTTTCACGGTGCCGTCTTTTTCCACTTCAACACCTGGTAATTTCTTCAGCAGGTCTTCCACAACCGAGTTGGGCTTAACCTTAAACGAGTCGGCATTAAATTCAACAGTATCTCCTTTTATACTCACCGGCGCTTTTTCGCCTTTAATGGTTATTTCGGCCAGCTCACGGCTTATGGGTTCCAGTTTAATGGTTCCCATATCTATGGCGGTTGCCTCGCCGGGTACAACAGGTTTATAAAAGGTCTTATGCCCTACATAAGTAATTTTAAAAAGGTAATTGGCCGATTTCAGATTTTTAAGTTCAAAAAGTCCCTTATCGTTGGTTCTTGCAAAATTAATAAGCGATGAGTCTTTAGGGCTTAGCAATAATACCGTGGCAAACTGCAAAGGCGCCGAGGCTGAGTCGGTAACCAGACCCTTTAAGGTAATTTTTTGCGCCAGCGTTGGTGTTGCTAAAAGAAGAAAAATGAAGAGCTTTTTCATAAATGGTTTTTATTTTTACAGAAACAAAAGTAGAAACCACACTGCTCAACATAGGTTAATGGAGATTGAAATAATGTTAATTAAAGTTAATGGGTGTTTTTGTTACAATTTGTACCAACTATTAGCCTTGTTTATAACCATTCAGTAACAATAATGGTCATTGCTTGTTATTGTCAATAATTAATATAACCTTTGTACTTTAAGTACAAAATACAAATTTTTAAAATGTCTAACGGAACAGTTAAGTTTTTCAATGAAACCAAAGGTTATGGTTTTATTAAAGTAGATGGAACCAATCAAGAGGTTTTTGTTCATGTGTCTGAATTAAAAGACCAAATCCGCCAGGATGACGAAGTAACTTTCGAAATCCAAGAAGGTAAAAGAGGTTTAAACGCCGTGAACGTGAAATTGGCATAATTATATCAAACTATATAATTATCAAAAAAGCTCTCAATTGCATTGGGAGCTTTTTCCTTTTATAGCTTAACCTCAATGCGGTTACACAAGCATTTCTTTGTATTGCATACGATACAGGTTAGCATAAAAACCGTCTTTTTCAAGCAATTCTTCGTGGTTTCCTTCTTCCATTATACGGCCCTTATCTAAAACTATAATTTTATCAGCCTTCTGAATGGTACTTAACCGGTGGGCAATAACAATGGCTGTACGGCCTTTCATTAACTGCCCTATGGCGTTCTGTATCAGCTCTTCGGTTTCAGTGTCTACTGACGACGTAGCCTCATCTAAAACAATAATCTTCGGATTCTGCACCATAGCCCTCACGAATGAAATCAACTGCCGCTGCCCTACCGATAACGTAGCGCCGCGCTCCTGTACGTTGTAATCGTAGTTATCAGGTAATTGCATAATAAAATCATGCACCCCTACCAGCCTGGCCGCCTCCATGATGTTCTCTCTGGAAATACTGGTATCGCCCAGCGTAATATTTTTCTCAATGGTATCAGAAAACAAGAAAACATCCTGCAAAACCACACCTATCTGTTCGCGCAGGCGCTTCAACTCAAATTCCTTAATATCAACGCCATCAATCAGAATCTCTCCTTTATTAATTTCATAAAATCTCGACAACAAATTAATGACAGATGATTTGCCTGCACCGGTTGCCCCCACAAAAGCTACAGTTTCGCCGGGATTAACCTGAAACGATATGTTTTTCAGCACGTAGTTTTCCTGATTATAGGCAAACCACACATCTTTGAACTGCACATCACCTTTCAGATGTGTAGTATATGTACCTTCATTTGACGTATATTCATCACTATCAAGTAGTTTAATGATGCGGTCGGTGCTGACAATACCCATCTGCAGGGTATTCATTCTGTCGGCAAGCATCCTGATAGGCCTGAAAAAAATATTGATAAACATAATGAACGCCGTTACCGTACCATAGCTGACCTCACTGCTGAGCATCTGTTTGGCGCCAAACCACACAACCAGGCCTGTTCCCAATGCCGCAATAACCTCAGCAACCGGGTAGTAAACCGAGTAGTACATAATAGATTTTATATTGGCGTCGCGGTGTTCTTTATTAATATCTACAAACTTTTTGTACTCTATTTTTTCTGAGTTAAAAATCTGAACAATGCTCATGCCTGTTATATGCTCCTGTACGAAAGCATTGAGGCTGGCCACTGCATTACGCACTACATTAAACGATTTTTTTACTTTTTCCTTAAAAATATAAGTACTGATTAACATGAGCGGAATAGTACTGAGGCTTATTAACGACAGTTTCCAGTCGGTATAAAACATTACCGTTATAATAAGCACCAGTTGCAGAATGTCGCCGGCTATAGCCGCTATACCTTCGCTGAAAACATCAGCCAGGGTTTCAATATCAGAAATTGTACGGGTAACCAGACGGCCAATTGGCGTATCATCAAAGAATTTAAGGCGCAAATGAATGATTTTCTGATAGAGCTGTATCCGGATGTCGCGGATGATATTCTGACCAAGCCACCCAGCCAGATAAGTATTGACAAACTGTATAAGCGACTGCACCACCAATACGGCAATCATAATCAGCATCATTTTTGCAAGACCTGTATAATTGCCTGCCGAAACCGGGCCGTCAATGGTATGCCTGATTAACAGCGGAATAGCCGGAGCCAGGGCGGCTCCTGCCAGAATGACAAATACAAGCGTAAAAAAACGAAACTGATAAGGACGAATAAACTGAAACAATCTTTTCAGAACTGCCCAATCAAAAATTTCACCTGAAGGATTTTGTTCGCTCATTAAAATATATTTTCAAACAGTTTCTTAAATTTAAACTCATAAAAATACATAATCGTTCAGAAACCAATGCCTACTTTTAAAACAACCATACATAAATTTGATAAGCAGGGAGAGAAAACCGGATGGACGTATATATTAATACCTGCCCATATAGCCCATGAGATTAAACCAGATACGCGTACGTCGTTCAGGGTAAAAGGCAAACTAGACCAGCACCTGATAAAACAAGTGGCATTACTGCCTATGGGTGAAGGCGATTTTATTATTCCTATAAATGCGGGTATCAGAAAAGGTATCAGAAAAGGAGAAGGCGCCATGATTGACGTAGACATTGAACTGGACGAAAGTGAGTTTGTTTTATCGCCAGACCTGATGGACTGCCTGGAAGACGAACCGAAAGCATTGGAAAAATTTAATGCTCTACCCCCCAGCCATCAGAAATACTACTCAAAATGGATTGAAGAAGCCAAAACAGTAGAAACCAGGACCAAACGCATAACGCAGGCTGTGGCCGGACTAGCCATGCAATTAGACTACGGCGGCATGATCAGGCATTTTAAAAATAAAAAATAATTTTTTTGCTCTATAAGTGAACGAACATTCACTTACATTTGTATTGAAATGAGAACTCGCAACGAACATAAAGAGCAACTAGTTAAAGAAAAGGCCATAGAGATGATTGTTAAACTTGGCTTCGACGGCTTTAGTATGCAAAAACTGGCCAAGTTAGCCGGGGTTTCTCCGGCCACACTTTACATCTATTATAAAGACAAAGAAGATTTGCTCGTACAGCTAGGCGCAGAAGAAACCCAACGGTTAACTACCATGTTGCTGAAAGATTTCAGTTCTGATATGCACTTTGAAGCCGGCATGAGAATACAATGGCGCAACAGAGCTGAATATTGGTTAAGTAACCCTTTGAAGGCTACTTTTCTGGAGCAAATCAGGCACTCGCATTACCGCGACAAAGTTTATAATGCCGTAAGTACCGATTTTGTTGAAGCCATGAGCAATTTCTTACAGAATGCCAATGACCGGCAGGAGTTATGCCCTATGGAAAATGAAGTGTTCTGGTCAATTGCTTATGCGCCACTTTATAACCTGATTCGGTTCCATACAGAAGGAATCAGTCTGGCAGGTAAACCTTTTCAGTTCTCTGAGGCACTCATGTGGCAGACATTTGATGTAGTTATGAAAGCCCTGAAACAAAATAAAACCTGAAGCCCAACACGCAAATAAGAAAGAAAAAGCTATTTTAATGGAAATATTCATTCTAAAAACAAATGTATTGAGCCTTGAAATGAAAGAGGCTATTACTCCTGCCCTTGACGGAATTCCGGAAATTAAAAAATGGTCTATTGATTATCAGGATTGTGACGGTGTGCTGCGTGCATCAGTAGCAGGCTTATGCCAGGAAGAGCTCATAGGGGTAATCAGGCAACTAGGGTACCAATGTGAAGAGTTAAACAATTAAACCAATAATGGAAAAAACAACATTCACAGGGTATCAGAAGCTAGTCATCGCTCTTATTGCCATTACACAATTTACGGTTATACTTGATTTCATGGTCATGTCTCCGCTGGGCGACGTTCTGATGAAGTCATTAGATATTTCCCCAAGTCAATTTGGCATTGCTGTGTCCAGCTATGCATTCAGTGCAGGGGCTTCAGGCTTACTGGCTGCTGGTTTTGCCGACAAATATGACCGCAAAAAACTGCTTCTCTTCTTTTATGCAGGTTTCATTATCGGCACGTTGTTTTGTGGTCTGGCGCCTAATTACCATCTGTTGGTGGCAGCCCGTATCATAACAGGGCTGTTTGGAGGGGTAATAGGCTCTATTGGTCTGGCAATTATAACAGACATTTTTACGATTGAGCAAAGGGGCCGCGTAATGGGCACCGTTCAGATGGGCTTTGCGGCCAGTCAGGTTCTGGGTATTCCAATTGGTCTGTATTTTGCCAATATATGGGGCTGGCATGCGCCTTTTCTGATGATAGTATTATTGAGTGTTATTATAGCCCTGGCCATACTGAAAGGCCTTAAGCCACTGACCAAACACCTGGCATTAAAAACCGACCGTAATGTATATGAGCACTTCCGCCATGTGCTGGCTACCAGTAACTATCAGGTAGCTTTTCTGGGCACGGCGCTGCTTTCGGTAGGCGGGTTTTTAATGATGCCTTTTGGCAGTGCTTTTGCCATTAATAATCTTCATTTTTCGCAAGACCAGCTGCCCATCCTGTTTATGGTAACCGGTATATCTTCATTATTCATAATGCCCATTGTTGGGCGATTGAGCGACAGGTTTGATAAATTCAAGGTATTTACCATCGGTTCATTATGGGCAATGGTTATGATAATCATTTATACGAATCTGACACCCGTTCCGCTTTGGGTGGTACTGATACTCAATATTTTGCTGTTTGCGGGCATTATGTCAAGAATGATTCCATCAACATCATTGATGACAGCCATACCACAAATGCAGGACAGAGGCGCGTTTATGAGCATTACCTCTTCGCTACAGCAAATAGCCGGAGGCATTGCCTCTGTATTTGCAGGTTACATTATTGTGCAAAAAGACAAATACAGTCCGTTAGAAAACTACCCGGTGCTAGGCTATATATCAGCCGTTATAATTCTTTTATGTATTTGGCTGGTTTATAGAGTAAACCTAATAGTGAAACACAAAATAGACCCTAAAAATAAAACTATATAAACTTAAAAAATAACCCATACATTAAAGCCTGATGCTGATTTGTTCCGCATCAGGCTTTACTATTTTTATACTTTTATGTCATCCGTTCAGCTTTCTTCTCAACCACCAATATCAACCCACCCATAAAAAGTAAAATTACTTATTAGAATAATACCAATTTTACCAAATTATACTTAACTTACCTCCCATTCTATCACCTTAACCCTTTCTCTTTTCAATAGCCAATCTATGAAAGAGCAACCTTCACTCCGCTATGCCTGGTATGTATTGGGCATTCTTTTGCTTGCGTATATTTCATCGTTCATTGACCGCCAGATTCTGGCGCTGCTGGTAAAACCCATAAAAGCATCTTTTGGTATTTCTGATACCCAGATGGGGCTGCTTATGGGGCTTAGCTTTGCCTTATTTTACACGGTATTGGGTATCCCTATCGGAGTAATGGCCGATAGAATGAGCCGCAAGAAAATAATTGGCTGGGGTATTGCCATCTGGAGCCTGATGACAGCCTTATGTGGTGTGGCAGGTAGTTTCTCCATGCTGTTTCTGGCTCGTGTAGGCGTGGGTATTGGCGAAGCAGCCTTGTCTCCGGCTGCATACTCAATGATATCAGACTATTTTCCCAAGAAAAAACTGGGCACTGCGTTGGGCATTTACAACATGGGTGTTTTTCTGGGGTCGGGGCTATCAATTCTGATAGGCGCGGCCATCCGCTCAATGGTCGGGCAAGAGAACATTCACTTACCTTTTGTGGGCGAGATTTTCTCATGGCAGGTGGTTTTCTTTTACATAGGCCTGCCGGGCTTTCTGATAGTATTATTATTGCAAACCATTAAAGAACCGAAACGCAAAGAACTGGATAGCGGTAAGGAGTCTGCTAATAAGGCCAGTTTTAGTGAAATTATTGCCTATTTTAAAGCCAATAAATCTACTTTTCTATCACTGAACTTCGGAATGGCCTTTATGTCATTTGCTTCTTTTGCCGGTACCTACTGGATTCCGACTTTCCTGAACCGGGTACATGGCTGGACAGACACCAAGGCCGGGGTAACTTTTGGGGTGCTGGTAAGTGTTTTCTCTACATTGGGTGTGGTGCTGGGCGGAAGGTACGCCGACCACCTGCTTAAAAAGGGCATTGCTACCGCACGCATGAGAACCAGTTTTATGGGTATGTCGGTGGCCGTGATTTCAACAGCCGGCTTACTATTTGCCAACCCTGATATAACCCTGGTATTTATTGCGCTTTTCTGTTTTGCATCATCCTTTTCGTACGGCTCGGCTACTGCGGCCATACAAGAGATTGTACCCAATAACATGAGAGCCATCTTTTCGGCCTTTTTCTTATTTGTGGTTAATCTGATTGGCCTGGGTCTGGGGCCTTTATCGGTAGGATTTTTCAACGATACGGTTTTTGCCGACCCTCAGAAAATCAATTATTCTATCTTTATTGCACAGTTTGGCGGTTGCATTATTTCGTCGCTTTTGTTGTATATCGGCCTTAGTCCTTTTGCAAAAAGCACGAGTTACCTGAAAAAGCATCTGGCCGATGCTTAGCTGTTCCGTTTCTCCTGCATAAAACCTATACCATAGGCAAACAATTGTATAAAACAGGCAATAATACTCAGCAGGCCAACCTTCAGGCTTTTGTTTTTCAGGGTTGAATCAATAAATATGAGTAAGAAGTAAAGCAGCAGTACCCCCGCTGAAAGCCAAAAGGTATAACAAAAAAAAGGAATTATAAAGCTAAGAGCCAGTTGCAACGGTATTGAAAGGCAACCCAGTGTAAATACTGCCGGGAAGAAATGAACCGCCTTTAATTCTGACGGAAACATACGCGCCAGATTGATACGCCCACGGCCGAAGAAGTGCAGTTGCTTATAAAACTGCCCGAAGTCGGTGCGTCTTTTATGGTAAATGAATGCTTCTTCTATCAGCCCTACTTTAAAGCCATTTTCGATGATTCTGATACTGAACTCAATGTCTTCAGCCATGCGGGTCATGGTGTATCCACCGGTAGCCTCCCATACTTTACGAGAGATACCGAAATTGAAGCTGCGCGGGTGAAACTGCCCACCGGCATTATTTTTTTTACCTCGTATGCCTCCTGTTGTAAATACCGAGGTCATGGCATAATTTATTGCCTTTTGTATATCAGTAAAGCTTTCATGTGCTGCATCAGGCCCACCATAGGCATCCAGCCACTGGCTTTGCAGGGTAGTATCTACCACTTCAAAATAACGGTCAGGTATAATGGCATCAGAATCTAGCTGCACAAAGTAATCGCCGGAGGCCCTTTCAAACCCATAATTACGAGAGAATCCCTGCCCTGAATTGGGCTTAAAAAAGTATTGGATATCCAGTCTGTTTTCAAAACTCCTGCATACCTCATCGCATTTTAATGTCGAGCCGTCTTCAATTATTATTACCTCAAAGTTTTTGTAGGTCTGCCGGGTAAGGCTTTCCAGCAATTCTTTTACCTCATCAGGGCGGTTATAAACAGGCGTAATAACGGAATATCTTAACATGCAGGGGTATTAGAAATTTATGAAGTAACTGTTGCCGATAATATTTCTGCAAAAAAGCTACATTCTGTTTGCTTTTCCAAAAAAATAGGGAAGCGGCAAACGCTTCCCTATCAATATATCTTTCAATAATGCTTAATTGTGTCTTACCAGTAGTTTTTTGGTAACCACTTTTTTATTATCTACCACCAGCTGATAAAGGTAAACGCCCGAGTCCCAATTGGTAGTGTTAACTTTCAATTTGCGGTCGCTTTTATCTAATTCAAAACTGGCTATTTCGTTACCTAACAAGTTATAAAAAGCCATGCTGGCATTATTAAGGTTGCCGGTTATTGAGTAATCAAAAACGGCAAAATCATTAGCCGGATTAGGATAAATATTTGAAACCGAAATTTTTTCGTTGGCAAACAATTTATCACTATGCTCGGTACCATTGGCAAGGGTTTTATCAGTATTAAAGGTAACGGCTTCTATTGTGGCTGCTTTAGCCCCCGGCTTCGACGAGCCGTTCAAAAGTGCATTCCTGAAGTATTGATTAACCGCAGCAGGTTTGTCCAGTCTAACTTCTTTTGGCATGGGTTTAGCCACAAAGCTCAGTTTCTGGGCATTCACTTTGGCGGCTGGTTTTTTACCGATATCCAAACGAGACTTCCCTTTCTCAACCTGAGCAAGGGCGTCGTTTGATAGCAGGGCTAAACCAATCAACACAAATATATATTTCCGTAAAACTTTTACCATACTTAAAATTAGAAACCTATTACAAAATTAGTTATGTGACGGAGTGGTATTATACAAATGTAAACAAGGCCGTAAAAAAAACCAACAGATTTTTGATATAAGGACGATTTTTATGATCAAATGGTTGCAATAAGTTTTAAACTTTAACGTTTAACACTTATTTTAACATTTTTTAAGGATTCGGTACCTGTTTTGCCTTGGGTATTTCGCATAAAACAGCCGCCTTGGTAGGCTTTTCACTCTCTCTCCAATTGAACCCGTCCAGCCGGTTGGCGCTGTTGGTCAGTTCTTTGGGCGGCACCAGTTTTGCATCGGGTTTACCTACAAAGGTGATTCGTTTTACCTGATTCTCTCTAAACCTGATATTCATTTTACTACATTCGACATGATTGACACCAATTAGTTTATTCTTGTCGTCTAATGCATAATAAATACTTTGTCCGTTGCCCTCTACAATTACCTGCTCAATGCGGGTTTCGTTATTAAACAAGGCTGTAATTTTTCTACCCTTTACCTGATTAAAATTCTGAGACGTATCTTTGGCAATCACAAATCCCTGGTTAACCATAAACATCTTGCTTACTTTTCCGTTCTTCATGTGCACGTGAATGGTATCTGCTTCCGACTGATTCTGCGGGCTCCATAATATCGGTTTGGTAAAGAAATGAATTACCGAATCTTTAAGGTCATATAACAAAGAATCGCTCTTGCTCTGAATATCCGTTCTGTAAACCTGCACATTACCGCTGGCAATCAGCTTTTCCATCTTTTTCTCGCGGCGGGCAGTATCTTTTCTGATTTTAGCCTTTTGGTCTACCGCTTCATAAGCATACAAAGTATCTGCTCTCAGGTAAAGTGTGTCTTTCTCAGAGCCGTTGCGCATAATAGCATTGCCGGTTATTTTGGTAAAACCGGTTTGCCCGTTTCTATCTGCTTTATTGCCTGTTAAAACCACTTTGTCTTTTTTTGACACCAACTCTACATTGCCTCTGGCCACGCCAGACTCCGTCTTCTGGTCAAACATCAGTGTATCGCCTACCAATGTATAATTTTCATTTACCACCTTAGACCTCCCCTTCAGGTTCGACTTCTGCGTTTGGGTATTGTAAGTACTGCCGCTGTTGGCCATAATATCACCATCTTTACTCTTTATGAGTGTGGGGGCTTTAAAAAGCGCCATTTTTGTTCTGGCGTTATACTGCAGGCTGTCGGTAGTAATGGTATATTTGGGGTTGTCTATCCTTACGTTGTCTTTATAATTAAAAATTTTAGAACGGGTATTATAAAAGCCCTTTTGACTGGTAAGCGTACTGGAATCCTGCACGATTACCCCCCAAACCGGATAATACGCCCTGTTCCGTGCCATTTCGTACTCCATAATTCGGGTAGTGAGTGAAACTTTAGAGTCTGTAAGCACTACTTTTCTACCTGTAACTCTGGCAAAACGTGTGTTGCCATCATAAAAAAGCGAATCGCCTGTTATGGTCAGGGTGTCTCCCTGCACTATTTTCACGTTGCCAAAAGCCTCAATTGTGTTGGTAGCTTCATATTGAGTGGCCAGGTCGCAATACAAAACAGAGCCTTTGTGCTGAAACGCCACATGCCCCATAAACTGGCGGGTATCTGAGGGCTCCTGTTTAGAAAGCATCACGGAGTCGGCATGTTGTAATGTAATACGCGCTTTCGGGGCAGTAGGCGCTGGCGGGTTGAGTGGCTTCTGGGCATAAGATACAATGGCGCCGAACAAACAGAAAAACGTTAACAGTAATACACTGCCCGATTTGTTCAACTTAATTAATCTCATATTTTTCCGACCAATATTCAACATCTTGTATGCAATATTCTAATTTTGTCTGCAAAAGTACTTAAATAGGTTTATGCTTCATGCTTTCTTAACATATATTAACTCACAAAGTCTTTTCGAACCCACCGATAAAGTGCTGCTGGCTGTAAGCGGCGGCAAAGACTCTGTGCTGCTATTTGATTTGTTTCTTGAAGCAAAGTTTAATTTTGCCGTTGCCCATTGCAATTTCAGGTTGCGTGGCGAAGACTCAGACAAAGACGCCTTATTTGTGCAGCAATTATGTGAGCAAAAAAGCGTGCCATTCTATACTGTTGCATTTGATACCCGGGCTTTTGCCAAAGCAAATAAATTATCTATTGAAATGGCGGCGCGACAAATGCGCTATGAATGGTTTGAACAGATAAGACTACAAACCGGAAGCCAATATATTGCCACGGCACATCATTTAAATGACAGCATTGAAACCATTCTGCTCAATCTTACCAAAGGTACAGGCATAGCTGGTTTAAGAGGTATACAGGCAAAAAAGCAATACCTCATCAGACCTTTGCTTTTTGCTTCGCGGGCAGATATTGAACAGTATATATCTGGCAAGGATTTAAAATGGCGAGAAGACAGCAGCAATGGCTCAAACGATTACCAACGTAATCTGTTGCGCAATGAGGTGGTACCGCTTCTAAAGCAAATCAACCCCAATCTGGAGCAAACCTTTGCCCGTAATATTGAACGCCTGCAAGCGCTTGAAGGTATTTTTCTTGGTAGCCTTGATGCCTTCAGAAAAGCCGTTTTAAGTACCCAGGGCGATTCTATTCTTTTAAACATCAGTGCAATTCAAACGCAACAATCAGCCGCCTATTTGCTGGAAGAACTACTCAAAGAGTTTGGCTTTAATTATTTCCAATCAAAAGAAATATATCAGGCTTTAGATAAACCTTCAGGCAAAATCTTTTATTCAGACACCCACACACTGGTAAAAGACCGTGTGCATCTTATTATTACGGCAAACATAACTACCGATTTTGAAGAAGTTCAGATTCAAAAAGATGCTTCTGTTATTGAATACCATGGTTGGCAATTTAGAATTAGCAAAGTAACTGCTGAAGAATGGCGGGCTTATCTGGTTTCTGAAAAAAGCCCTGATGTATTATGGCTGGATGCCGACAAACTGGCATTCCCGCTGAGTATCCGCCGCTGGCAGGATGGCGACCGGTTTATTCCATTGGGCATGAAAGGCCAAAAGAAAGTGAGCGATTTCTTGGTAGACAAAAAAGTACCCCTGCCTCAGAAGAAAACTACCCTTGTGCTGACTTCCGGAAGCCTTATCGTCTGGCTGGTGGGCCACAGACCCGACGACCGATTTAAAATTACCCCTGCCACACAATCATTTTTGAAAATCGAAATCGGTCAGTAAACACCGGTATTATACATTGTTTTCAAAAAAATTCTACACCGGGCAACTTCTGCATCTATAACTGCATATATACTATTGAAAGCATTACTTAATACTACCTGATGCAGGAAACCATAATAATACAGGAACTGAAAAAACATAACCCGTTTGTACAAAAACGTGTGTATGACCGTTTCGTGAAGCGGATGTTCCGGTTGTGTGTAAGGTACGTGCAAGTAGAGGCAGATGCACAGGAATTACTGATGAACGGCTTTCTGAAATTTTTTAATGCTGTGGGTAGAATTGAGTACCGCGGCGAAAACACGTTGGAACCCTACCTTAAAAAACTGATGATAAATGAGTGCCTCATGTTTATCAGACAAAGAAAAATGAACTGGGTAGCAATGGAAGAAATAAACGATGAAGAACCGCACACCGATTTTTCTGCATTTGAAAGTTTTGCCGAAGAAGAGATTTATCAGTTGGTGCTAAAGTTGCCAGACGGCTACCGTACGGTTTTCAACCTCTATGCCATTGAGGGTTTCAGCCATAAAGAAATAGCTGAGAAACTGAACATCAGCGAGAACACATCTAAAACGCAATTACATAAAGCCCGTGGAATTTTACAGGACGGACTCTCAAAATTAGGCTATCATTATGGAACATAAACTAGATGAGTTCTTCCGTAAGAAAATAGCAGATACGGAAGACAATCTCCCCAAAGACTCAGGTTTCGACGAGGGTCTGTTCTGGGGAGAATTACAAAAAAACATGCACAAACCCCAACCCTTTGGCTGGTTAAAATGGGTTGCCATAGCTGCCTGTATGGCAGGTTTGGTTGTTTGGGCTTTAATCTTTAAAAAACCTGTTGTTCAACCTATTGAATACAATGCTGCAATAAAACCACCAAAATCAATTGTGCAGCCGCAAACAATTGCAAAGACTATTGCCCCCAAACCAAAAACGCTTCAACAAAATCTGACTAAGAAATCAATTACAGCACCTGTAAAAGAGATAAAGCCTGAAATCGAAGTGATGACAGTCAGGATGCCGGAGCCTGTTATGGCTACTCATGCTAACAGGCAAGATTCTATTCATTTTCAGCTACCTGTTATGGCCGGCACCAAGCCTAAATTCAAGACGGTTCATGTCAACGAAATATCCAATACCGAAAACGAAGCTATTCCGCAACCTAAATTCAAAGTAAGATTCGCAGCCAGAAACCTGCCCTGATTAATTCATATATTTAAAAACAAACCATCATGTTTCGAACACTCATTATTCTCTCAATGCTTCTCACGGGCATTGCTGCCGGAGGCATTTGCCAGACAAAAGCCCGATATGATACAATGACAGTGCTGGAAGGCATCCGCCCTCCTGTTCTGCTGCAAGACTTCGGTAAACGTTCAGATGTATTTCAGCAGCAGGATGTGATTAAAAATAACAATAAAGTAACCATTCATTTTGGCCATAAAAACAGGTTGCTGATTGATTTTCAAGGAAAAGAATTTGACTTAAAGCTGAATGCCGATTCACTTTTAAGGAATTTCTGGGCAGACTACCAATTGGTAAAAGGCAGTTTCAGGAAAGACGCCGTTAAGAAAATTACTTATTACGGACAGAATCAGTTTGTAAGTGGTCGGCCGCTAATTGATGTGCTTTACTATACGCAAAAAGAGGTGCTGCAAATAGCGCCAGACAAAGAAGTGCATCAGGTGCAGTTGTTGCAGGATACGCTGGTGCTGGTCAATTATCTCAACAAGGCGGCATCTGAACTGGTAAAGTCTCATAACAGGGTTTTTAAAACATATCCTCATCAGCAATTTGTTTTTGTTCTGAACAGCCTGGATGATATAGGGGACATCCTGGAGATTAATCTCAATCAGGCCATAATAGAAGCCGTTGAAAGAGCGCAAAATGAAAGAAAAGATGCTTACCCGTGGAAAACAGTAAAAGTAGAAAACGATGTGGTGAATCAGAAAATCAAGTCAGACGTAGTGGGGGCTGCACTATTAGATTTTCTGGAATTTCATGGAGACATAGGCGTAGGCACCTATCAGGATAAAATTGTTCCTTCAGCCACTTTGGGTATAAGCCTGGTGTCAAGCAGGTACCTTAAAAAAGGGTTTGTTCTTGGCGCTCAGGCCTACTTTCCTCATGAGCGCAAAGCAGACAATACCTATCAGTTCAGCACCAGATATATGCCTTTTGTGGGTATGACGTTTTTTACGAACAAGGGTAAAAAGAATGATTTAGACCTGAAAGCCGGAATATTTGCCGGCTATGCCGAAAAATCGCTTAAGCTATTCGCCTGGTATCAGGTCAATTCATATCTTAAACTACAGCCTGAAATCAATCTTTTTAGTAATCAATCACCCGTGGGGCTGCGTGTGGCTGTAGGATTTTAATGTAAATAAACTTAAAAACTCATGAAACTCTTCCCTTTAGTTTTAGTAGTCACAATCACTTTACATGCCTGTTCAGTTACAGACAAGGCTGATAACAACAATCCTAAACCGCTTAAACACGAACACCGCGTATATGCCGAAGCCGTAAAAGACACCTTCAATATATCAATTCAGTTACCGGAAAAATACTATAAAAAGCCGGATGAAAAGTATCCTACAGTTTATGTGCTGGATGCCAACTTCTATTTCCCGATGCTGGCAGAAGTAGTAAAACAATATGAAACCGCCGGTTTGTTACCACCCATGATACTGGTGGGCATTGGATACAAATCTTTTGCAGCTATGGATTCTCTGCGGGAAAGAGATTACTTATATCCGGCAGCTATACCATCCGACGAAATGAAGAGTCCGGGTGGCGGCAAAAATTTCAACACTTTCATCACAAAACAGTTGATACCTCACATTGATA
The DNA here is from genome assembly GCF_024138715.1 of Emticicia sp. 21SJ11W-3. GTDB lineage: Bacteria > Bacteroidota > Bacteroidia > Cytophagales > Spirosomataceae > Emticicia > Emticicia fluvialis. The sequence goes on along the minus strand of NZ_CP092074.1, from coordinate 859,881 downwards.
CCCGTTTCCGAACCCAAACGAAGCACCGGGCATTATTGGGGCATTCGTTCGGAGGGTATTTTACATTATATGCACTGTTGAATCAATTGAGCGCCAATACCACTGCTTTTGATAACATTGCATCAGCAAGCCCAAGTTTATGGTATAATAACTACTACCTTAATCAACTTACTGATGCCCTCAAAGACAGAAAAACTAAAAATCAATTGAGTATATTTATATCGGCAGGTGGCAAAGAAGACCGGCAATGGAACATCGAACCCGTGAAAAAACTGTCGCAGAATATCGCTGAATCCAAACTAACCAATGTCAATCTGCAATACAGCATTTATAATGACCTTGACCACATGGATACAGCCCTCATTACCTATATAAAAGCACTGCAAAGCTTTTATAAACAACCTGGCAGTTAATCTATAATGAGTGGAGCAACCAGTAATTTGGCGTTCCAAAATGCATTTTGTCCTGAGGTAAATTCACAATATTCTATACCTTTGTGAAAATTTTACACCAAAGGGTTAAAAATTATGGCAGAACCAAATATTGAATTTCTTTACAAATATTTAAACAATGCTTCACCTACCGGTTTTGAAGCATCAGGACAACAAATCTGGCTTGACTACGTAAAGCCTTACATTGATACGCAACTAATTGATGTTTACGGAACGGCAGTGGGCGTTATTAACCCCGGCCAACCATACAAGGTGGTTATAGAGGGGCATTCAGACGAGATATCGTGGTTTGTGAATTTCATAACAGAAGACGGTTACATTTATGTGCGCCGTAACGGTGGGTCCGACCACCAGATTGCGCCATCTAAAAGAGTAAACATTCATACACGCAAGGGTATTGTAAAGGGTATTTTCGGCTGGCCGGCTATTCATGTGCGTGACTCAGCTACAGAGGAAAGACCATCGCTGAAAAACATCTTTATTGATGTAGGTGCAGCCAAAAAAGCAGAAGTAGAAGAAATGGGCATCCATGTAGGTTGTGTAATTACTTTTGAAGACACCCTGATGGAACTGAATAATAAGTTTTATGTAGGCCGTGCCTTAGACAACCGCATGGGTGGTTATATCATAGCAGAGGTAGCACGCAGGCTGAAAGAAAATAACATTCAGTTACCTTACACACTATATATTGTTAACTCGGTGCAGGAAGAAATCGGCCTTCGGGGCGCTGAAATGATTTCGCGCAGACTGAAACCCGATGTAGCTATTTGTTGCGATGTAACGCATGATACGCAGTCGCCGATGTATAACAAAAAAATGGATGGTGACATTGCCTGCGGCCGTGGCCCCGTTTTAACCTATGGCCCGGCAGTACAGAACAATCTGCTGAACTTCATGATTGACGTAGCCACAGAAAAGTCTATCTCTTTCCAGAGAGCTGCGGCAAGCCGCTCTACCGGCACTGATACCGATGCTTTCGCGTATTCGTCTGAAGGGGTAGCTTCGGCGCTTATTTCTCTGCCGCAAAAGTATATGCACACAACGGTAGAAATGTGCCATAAAGATGACATTCAGGCTTGTATTGATTTGTATTATGAGATTCTGCTGAAACTGGAAGCAGGACAGGATTTCAGCTATATCAAATAACTGCTGATACCGCAAGAAAGCCGCTCTTCATAAAAGGGTGGCTTTTTTTATGTAATTTTTTTAACTTGCTACTGAAAAAGCTATACTTATGCAACCCAGATACATGAACTGGCTGATACCAGCCCTTGCCCTGCTTAAAATATGTTTTCACTTATGGTTTTATGATAGCCTTGAACCTCACCGGGACGAACTCCTGTATTTCTCTTTAGGTACGCATCCTGCGGCAGGTTATGCATCTGTGCCACCCTTGGTTGGCCTGCTTGCATTTTTACTCATGAAAACCATTGGTTTCTCTGCACTGGCTATTAAAATTATACCGGCTATATTAGGTGGGGCCATACTTTGGCTGAGTGCCAGAATCTGTAAAGAGCTGGGCGGCAAAACTTTTGCGCAGTTGTTAACAGTATTGGGTATTTTTCTTGCGCCGGTCTTTGTACGCCCTTTTTACCTCTATCAACCGGTTTGTTTTGATATTTTTTTCTGGACACTCCTGTTTTATTTTACCATTCTTTACCTGAAGTCAAAACAGGATAAATTTCTGATTCTGATTGGAATAACTGCCGGCCTGGGTATTCTGAATAAACACCTCATTGTGCTTTTGCTTATCAGCCTGATAATTGCCTTTTTAGTAAGCAATGAAAGAAAGCTTTTAAGCAAAAAGACATTCCTGTTTGCCATGCTCTTATGTATCGCCATTGCCTCGCCCAATATTGTCTGGCAATTAAGTAACGGGCTTTCAGGCATAAAGCACCTGAGTGCACTTAACAAACACCAGTTGGTGTACGTAGACCGCGCCAACTTCTTAAAAGAGCAGCTACTCATGCCGGGTATCTTTTTTCTGATTACCTGTGCAGGCTTTGGAGCCTTGCTTTTCTATAAACAACTAAAAAAATATCGCCTGTTGGCTGTTGCCATATTGGTGGTAATTATTGTTTTGCTGCTAGCCAAAGGCAAAGGTTATTATACCGCGGGCGTTTTCCCGCTATGCCTGGCCGCCGGAGCCGTTTGGTGGGAAAACCACCTTAAACAATGGTATTTAAGAGCAGCATTTACCACTGTACTTGCAGGCCTCAGTGTTTTTCTGATACCTATGGGAATACCCACTGATACGCCTGAGAATCTGGCCGTGTACTTTAAAAATTTTACCAGCAAATATGGTATGGAAGGCCTACTGAGGCATGAAGACGGTAAAATTCATGCATTACCTCAGGACTACTCAGATATGCTGGGCTGGGAGGAATTGACAAAGATTACTGCCGATGGGTATGCCCGGATTAATGACAAAAGCCGTATACTTATTTATTGCGAAAACTACGGGCAGGCTTCAGCTGTTAACATTTTAGGCAAAAAATACGGATTACCGGAACCTGTAAGTTTTTCTGATAATTATTATTTCTGGGCTCCAAGAAACATACCTGCCACAACAGATACTTTTATTTATATAAATGACGAACCGGGAGAGGATATCGGGCAACTTTTTACTGATATACAACTGGTTGGTAAAATAAGCAACCCGCTGGCGCGCGAATACGGCACACAGGTATATTTATGCCGAAACCCACGCACCAGCTTCAGCCAATTCTGGAACAAGCGTGTAAAAGAAATAGAAAGTCCGTTCCATTAATTGTATATTTACGAAACTTTTCGATGCCCGGTGTCGTTTTTAAGACAGCATTAAAACAATTAACCTTTGAAAAGGTATGGTAACTGTAACAGAAATAGCAAAAAACAAGATTATTGAGCTAAGACAAAAAGATGGCTTAAATGATAACCATGGTGTGAGAGTGGCAGTAGAAGGTGGCGGCTGCTCAGGTTTAATGTATGACCTGAAATTTGATTTTGAAATCCGCCCTAACGACCATATTTTTGAAAACAACGGTATTAAAGTATTTGTAGATAAAAAAAGCCTTTTGTATCTGGTAGGTACCGAACTGGATTATTCTGATGGCCTTAATGGTAAAGGGTTTCAGTTTAAAAACCCTAATGCCTCACGCACCTGTGGCTGTGGCGAAAGTTTCGCTGTCTGACAGGCTACTGAACGATAAATAAAATTGCGCCATGCTTTTTACCTTTGGGTATAGCATGGCGCAATTGTTTTATTTAGTATATCAATTGGCTCTGTAATACATGGTAGAGCAGTTTTCTTTTCTAAGTATGTGCTTTGCCATGGTTTGCAGCGACTCAGGCGTTACGGCTGCAATTTTATCTGCATCCTGATTACACCAATCGGCATTGCCTGCGTTGGCTGCAAAAGCCAGGTTCATAGCTCTGTTAAGTAATTCTACCTCTGCAAAAGCCAATGTTGACTCGCTCTGGTTCTTTACTTTCTGCAACTCACCCGCATCAACCTTATTATCTATCAGCTCACCAAGTATTTCTTCAATGGCAGCATCTGCTGCTTCCATAGCTACTCCTTCATTCAGATTCCCCTGAATAATCAGCAAACCAGGGTCAAGCGACGCTGTTATGTATGCAGAAACATTATTAAACAACTGTTTTTCCTTTACAAGTGTTGTATAAAGCCTTGAAGACTTGCCTCTGCCCAATATATCGCTCAGCAAGTCGGCATTATAAAAGTCAGGGTCAAAACGCCCCGGCATGTGATAAGCCTTGTAAATAGCATCTAAAGGTACCTTGGCCGAAGTTTCAACAAACTTATGCCGGGTCTGTAAAGTCTCCTGTGGTAAATTTCTATTATACTTCTCTCCTGCCGGTATCGGCTCAAACCACTTTTCGCATAAATACTTCACTTGTGCCACTGTTATATCGCCTGCTACTACCAATATGGCGTTGTTAGGCAGGTAATATTTAAAAAAGAAAGCCTTTACATCTTCCATGGTGGCTTCTTCAATATGGCTAATCTCTTTTCCGATGGTTGCCCATCTGTAGGGATGCTTTTCGTAAACCAGTGGGCGCAATTTCAACCAAACGTCTCCGTAAGGCTGATTAAGGTATCTCTGTTTAAACTCTTCAATAACCACTTTACGTTGCACCTCAAGCACTTTTTCATCGAAAGAGAGACTCATCATACGGTCCGACTCCAGCCAGAAGGCCGTCTCGATATTCTTGGCAGGCAATGTGATGTAATAATTGGTTATATCTGGCGACGTAAAAGCGTTGTTTTCTCCGCCTACTTTTTGAAGTGGCTCGTCATAGGCCGGAATATTCTTTGACCCACCAAACATCAGATGCTCAAAAAGATGAGCAAAGCCGGTTTTATTTTCATCTTCATCCCTCGACCCTACATTGTAAAGAATATTCACAGCCGCCATTGGGGTGGTGTGATCTTCATGCACGTATACTTCCAGACCGTTCTTCAGGGTAAAATGCTCGTAGCTTATCATTCGGTTGCGTTTTATTTGAACATATCAATCACGATATGGTATATAACATCAATCACAAATGTAAGGTTTCTGATGCAGGTTCAAAATGCAGAATGACTATTTATCTGGATAGATTTGAGAAAAAGGCCGCTATCGGGCGTCTTAGCCAATACATGGCTATCATAATAACACCAAATGAACCCAGCCATAGGTAAAAGACGTAGTCTGATGAGATATGAATAACTGAAGATTTACCAATCAATATAAAATTAGACCAGTAAAAAGGATGGTCTGATTCGGTTTTTATCAAATCTATTTTTGATAATCTGACAGCCTCATCAGTAGGATACCCCTGTTTCAGATAATAATAAAATCTTTTAGACAATTGGGCAATGCTCTCATCATGGGCATTCCACAAGGTAGTTATTACAGATGGGCACCCCGCAAACTGAAAAGCCCTTGCCAGACTGATTATACCCTCTCCTTTTCTTATTTTTCCTTTGCCGGTTTCGCAGGCGCTTAACACCACAAGTTGGGTATTGTCAAGCGAAAGGTTATACAGCTCTGGTGTATAAAGCTTGAAATCTTTTCCCTCAGGATACAAGGCGATAAACGATTTCAGGGGTTCGGCGTCGTCAACCTGCGCATGGGTTGCAAAGTGGATGATGCCCTTATTTCTGTAAGTTTCTTCAAAATTAAGCTTGGTTGCTTTGTTATCGCGGTATATCTGGCCGCTAATGCCACCTATTTCATCGGCAGAGGCCGACAAAGTCTTGAATCCTTTGTCACGGTAGTCACCGGCCTGCCCTCCATCGCTAAAAGGGGCATAGGCAATAATATCAGCTTTTGATTTTCTGATGGTGCCATCAAACTGAAGCGAGGCAGAGTTAGCATAAGATATGGTATAGTCAAACAACAGGTAATCTCCTTTCCCCTTTTTCTCAAGAATCTCAAATGGCAAAAAACCCAGAATATCATGCCTTGCTACAATGAGTTTCTTCGATTTTCTGAGCATTACTTCTACAGGTGCAAGCAGGTCATTATAAACCTGTCTGGCAAGTGCATGGCCCTTATAGGCATCAATATTAGGTGGGGTATTTACTTTTTTGTACAGGTCAAGTACATCATTGCTAATTTTGAAGGAATTGTTGTTTTTAATGATAGCGTATGAATTTCTGTCTGCTACCAGATAATAAAGAGCGTTTTCGCCAAGAAAATAACTAATAAAAGCTGTGCTGTTATCTATTTTCTGTTGGGTTTCTTTGAGCGAAATCAGGTAGTCGTCATACTTGAGCTTATAGTAATTCTTTGATGTCTGCTCAATTTTCTTGGTCAGGTGATTCAGTTGAATTTTTGTATCTGACAAATCAGACAATGTTTTTTCATTGCCTGACTCCAAAAGTCTGATTTGCAACTTTACAATTTTCTGCCTTAAGGTGGCTTCCTGGTTCAACAAATCTTCATCAATTTCTTTGGGCCGTATTTTCTGGCTTTTCAGGGCATCCCATAAAGCTGCAGATTTACTGGCTTCCATAGCAAAAAAGAATTTCTCGGCCCACTCATCTGACCTCGACAAACGCCATTGCTCATAAATTTTAGCCAGTGCTTTTTCATAGATAGGATACACCTTTTCGGTATAAAACAACTTTGACTCCGGCATGTCGAAGGTTTTTCTGAGATGTGCCGCAAACTTAATGGCCTCCAGATAAGTGTCGGCCGATAACGCTGGTTTCGACGCGGCCAGCAGGTCAGCACGTTGGTCAAGCGCTATAAAAAACTCTTGTGGGGCATTGACGGCATCAAACTCGGTATACCTTTTTTTATTTGGCTGCGCATAAGAAGTATCGGCTGCTAGCAGGGCATTAGAGGTATGGTAAAGCGCAAGCTCTACATTTCCTTTTTTTTGATATACCTCGCTTAAGCCATTCTCAATGCGGGCAACCTGCATGCCTTGTTTATGATGAAAAATGCGCTCAAAATCTCTCAGTGCACTTTTGTAGGTTCTTTCTGTTTTGTCAAGTTCATTCAATTTAAAGTAAGACTCGGCACGGTTAATCTGGATATTTACCCAAAGCCGGGGTTGCTTTTCAGTAGAATTTCTGTAGAATTTTTCGGCATCGGCAAAAGCCTGAAGGGCCTCGGCTGGTTTATCCATCTGGTTGTAACAACGGCCGATAGACACGTAAACAATAGAGGTCCGGTCATTACTTTCAGCTAACGGAAGCGCCTCTTTTAACAGGCTCAGTGCATTTTCGTATTGCTTTTTTTCTCTGTAATACTTAGCCATATTGCTAAGCACGGCATATTGGTTAAGTGTAATTTTCTCCTGAAGAGCAATTTGCCTTGCCTGCTGAAAATAGTAGAAGCTTTGTTCGGTATCGCCCAAGTCATCAATTAAACGGCCATAGTTACTGAGAAAGGTAATAATAAATGCAGGTATTTCTTTCTGAAGATTTTTGTGCTGTAAAAAAAAATCGTACCCTTTTTTGAAATGCTTTTCGGCCAGACCAAGTTTGGTAGGTATTCGGCGGTAATACTCCGACAACTCGGCATTTAACTCAAAAAAGAGTACGTTCCGCTTCTGTCCATTAATATATTTCAGATCATCTAAACCTTCAAGAATTACCTTTGCAGCTTCTTCGTAATCATCGTTAATTACGTAGATGTCTACAGCAGTGAACAAGTAAAGGTCTATGTAATTCTTAAAGTCTTTATCAGTAAATAATTTTTTCTGAAGGTTTTTGTACACTTGTCTGGCTTTAGCCGGGGTAATTTGTTGGTTATTCAGCTTAGAAGACACCTCATATCTTAGCTTCTGAATCTGCCCTGCGTTCCCTTGAGGCTGCGCCAAGGCGGTCAGTATAGATACAGCAAATACTGATATAAGAATATACTTTCTCATATTAAACTAAATTATTTCCAAATTTCCAACTATAATACACATCAATTAGTAGTATCAAAACCGTCTTCTGTACCTGCTGTTGGAGGCGGTACTTTTGGAGGCGGGTCAGATGCCCTTAACTTGGAAGTAGCAGCTGATGTAGCCGAGAAATCTAAGGTTGAAGGAATATTGGCATTCAAGGCTTTCATGTAATATTCGCTCAGGTAAGAATTGCGGTTGCGCACTTTACCATTAGCATCGTAATATTTCTTTACATTGGCCTTGCTTGGGCGATGCGTAAAAATTCTGATGCGGTAATTAGGAAGGTCTTTAGACTTGGCAATAAAATAAATGATCCCGTAATTACTTTCTGGTCTTTTCCCTGAAGGGAATGTCAATATGCCATCGTTAACAGCAAACCAAGGAGACGAACTAACCACAGTATACAACTTAGGGTTCAGGTTCATAGCCGTATATAGGTTAACAGACGATTTTGGCGTAACGAGGTCGTCAAGAAAATTGGCAAAGCCATTATATTTTTCAATAAAAACCTTGTTCTGGAACTTATAGGCCTTCATGCCCAGGATAGTTCCTTCCTTGCGCTCAAAATCACCGGCTTCTCTTACGTTATAAGTCAGGTCAGTGTCGTTAGACTCTGTTATGATATCAACCGGCTGGGTGTACGTTGTTGGTTTTTCCCATTGGCAACGGTTAATAAGGTTCAAAAGCTCGTTCTGAGGAAGCAACTGAAGTTTTAAGGGCAGCGGAGAATCAAAAACTACCACATCCTGATTATCCAGTATAAATCCGTTGGGTTGCTTACCCCCGATCTTGATAGTTCCGATTCCGTTATCAGCCGGTTTGAAAGTTCCGGGGCTCATCGCCGAAAACAAAGTACCTGAAACAGATTTAGAGGCTCCCAAAGTAAAAGATTCCACAGTAGCTAGCTGCGCACTTGTGTATCCTTCGTCTCCGCAACCCACACACCGCCAGGTTGTTCCGTCAAATACTCTCACAACGCCATAAGTAACATCAAAAACCATCATGCCCGACCGTGGAGACTCCATCACCATGATGTCGCTGTTTTTCAACACGGGCAGCTGTACGTTAGCCATCGGGCCAGCAGTAATAACGGTAGCTTGAGAAAAACTATTAAAGTGAATAGCAAGCAGCAAAAACAAAAAAGGTATAGTATTTTTCATTACATCTTATTAATTAAAATGTTTACAAAGTTAAGGATTTGGCAATTATACAGGTATTGAAACAAATATCTTCAATTTTTGTTGGAAGGAAAACTTTGTTGCCACTTTTTTTACATATAACTTTGAACAAAGTCAATGTCCCCCCATTTCGAGACGAAATAAGGGGGATTCTTGAACTAATTAACCCTAACCCTAGTAAAATTTTGGGTGAGGGGATGGTTTTAATGGCTATAGAGTATTTGTATGTTTTAATATCAGCAGTGGGTGGATTTGTAACCATAGATTTTATTTTTTTTCAATTTTTTAGCCATTATGCAAAACTGGTAAAGTACTATGTGTAGATTTAGTACTTCATAAACTTTGGTCTTTAATATAAGCAGACCGGGATTTTGTAACTTTATTTTTTATTTTTTTATTTCTTTGATAGATAGTGAATTGTTTTATATAATTTTAGCCTTAAATTTAGGTCGAAATCAATTTGTCAGAAGCTATCAAAGTAAACAATATCATTGAGTGATCGCTTTACTTAAACACAAGCCTTTAAAAAAACTCTCGGCTATGGTTACATTAAGGGGGGGGATTGATATTAATAACTGAAATATGATTCTTGGTTTACCTAAACACCCGTCAGATGAATCGATAGTTGAGGGGATTCTGGCAGGTGGACGCAAAGAACATGAGGCGTTAATAGCACTATATAAGAAATTTCATGTTTCGCTGGAAAGGTTTATTGTCCACCGAAGCACTGGAAGGGATTATGCTAAACAACCGGAAGACATAATTTGGGAAGCAATTGAAGCTTTTGTTGTGAACGTAAAAAAAGGGTCATTTACTCTAAAAGATGCTACTTTAGAGACTTATCTTAAAAGTATTTGTAAAAATTTATGGTTCAGATACGTATCGCAGGAAACCTCCAGAGAAGAACGTCATAACCGTTATATGGCTGAATGGGACAAGCTGGAAGATGACGTAAACGATATGTTGATTGAAAAAGAAAATTGGGAATACTATATAAGCCTTGTTAATAAGCTCGGCAAAAATTGTCGTCAGATTCTTGAAATGCGTTTAGTAGACGGCTTGTCAATGCAGGAAGTATCAAAAAAACTAATAGAAAATGGTACTTTTGAAAATGACCAGACAGTACGCAACGCAAAAAGTAAGTGTCTGAAAAAAATTATGGAAATGATATCCTCTAATCATCAATAAATTTCTTTAAAAACTATGGATGGTATGCTGCAAAATCAGATTGAAGATTATGTGACGGGCACGATGGCGGAGAAAGAAAAACAGGCATTTGAAAACCAGCTGAAGATTAATCAAGCCCTTTACGAACAGGTTCAGGAACTGAAACGTGTGAAAGAAAGCCTTTTAAGAGCTAGTGTAAGGGCCACAGTAAGCCAGGTTCGTCAAGATGTACACAAACCTAAAAAAGGTTTGGCCTATGTTTTTGGCTCTTTCAGTGCGGCTGCGGCTATTCTTTTCTTTTTGCTTTCTACTTCTGTTACTTTTTCTTCAAAAAAATTCGATTATCGCGGTGACGAAGAAATCGTAAATGTTGAAACCCAGACCAGAGCCAATGACTATGAAAGAGCATCGGCAATGGTAGAAAATGGTAAGAACCTTTCTGAAGCAATCAAGATTCTTGAACACCTGAGGGTTGATGAAAACGTTAGCAAAAACTTCCAGAACGAATCTAAATGGATGCTTGTGGTGGCCTATCTACAAACAGGTGAGGCAGAAAAAGCCGAGAAGATATTTGACGAGGTTAAGTGGGAAGACACCGGAAGACCATTCTCTACCTGGGAAATAACCAAAATTCACTGGCAAATATTCTGGGGTAAGATTATCTGACAATCGTAGTTAAGACATACAAAACATATCAGGCAACGCTAAGTCAGTTGCCTGATATGTTTTTTTTATACCCGCTTGCCGGTTGCTGACTGAAAGAAGCCAAATTTGATTCAGATTAGCCGGTTAATAGATAAATTAGTAGTTTTACGGCAATTTATAAGACCGCATTATTTAAAACATTGAATATGAATATAAGAGTAGGGCAAGGTTATGACGTGCATCAGCTGGGTGAAGGCTACGATTTATGGCTCGGAGGAGTTAAAATACCACATAGTGTAGGTTCGGTTGGGCATTCAGATGCTGATGTGCTTTTGCATGCCATCTGTGATGCACTTTTAGGCGCCGCAGCTATGGGCGACATTGGCAAACACTTTAAAAACACCGACCCCCGCTGGAAAGGAATAGACAGCAAGATTTTACTTAAAATTGTAACAGAAATGCTCAACAAAGAGGGTTATCTGATTGGCAACATTGATTCAACAGTTTGCCTGCAGGAACCCAAAATCGGGAAGTATATTCCAGAAATGGTAAAGGCCATTGCTGATGTTACCAGACTATCAGAAGACCGCATATCAATAAAAGCTACAACTACTGAAGAAATGGGCTTTGTAGGCAGAAAAGAAGGGCTGGAAGCCCACGCAATTGCCCTAATCTATAAAAATGCTTAACATTTAATGTAGACCCTCTTCAAAAGAACTCAGGAATAGTTCCGCTTAGTACTGAGTTCTTTTTTTAACCAACAAAACAACTGCATTTGATGCCTTAATCCGGCAAATTTACTTTTTCACCCAAAAACTTTGGCTCCTTGGCCATCAGGTAGTCTACAAATACTTTTACTCTGGCCAGTTTTTCTCTGGCCATTACTCCCTCTGCTATTACATCCTTTGCATTAAAACCATAAGCTACAATACCCTCTTTTGACGCAATGTAAATGGCTCTTTCGTTATGAAATAATTGTGAAATAACCGTTACAGAATCCTGTCCGAATATTTTTTTAAGCCTTACCATAGAATCAAAGGTTCTGAATCCGGCATAATCAAGATATATGCGGGTAGAATCAACACCGGCCTTTACCAAATCTTCACGCATCATTTCTGGTTCGTTATAATCCTTTCTACTATTATCGCCACTAATAATCAGATACCTCACTTTACCAGCCTTTAACAAACTGGCAGCAGCCGCAATTCTTTTTGTGTAATACGGGTTAAGCCACCCTTCTCTTTTGATAAACTTGCCGGTTCCTAAAAGCAGACCTACTCTGTTATACGGAACCTCATCTACTTTTGAAAAGAGCCTTCCTTTTGCCTGGGTTTTGATTACTGAATCACATACGTATATAGATATAATTGCCAGGGTAATAACTGCCAGCAAAAACAGACTAATCAGCTTTTTCTTTTTCATAATAGCTTAACCAAGAATTGAAATATAATATCGTTAAAGCAAACCCGGCACCGTTAACCACCGGCTATACAACCAACTGATGGAATAACAACTTTATTACTAAATTATGTAATATTACCCTCAATGGTATATTCTTCTGCCATAATTTTATCTTTTTCATTATATTGCAATATAAAAACATTAACCTCCTGTAAGAATTAATGAAAAAATTTGCACTGGCCGTTACCACACTACTGGCCACCAGCCCCCTGTTTGCACAGCAGATAAAAATCGGAGATAACGCAGGTGCCGTAACCTTTGAGGAATACGAGCCCAAATCTACACTGGTTGTTCCCGGCAAGGTTATTACGCGCGCCAAATTCCCTTTTATTGATATCCATAATCACCAATGGGATATGGGCAGTAAAGAAGACCTCCGGAAGCTCATTACTGAAATGGACAAAATGAATATGGGTATAATGGTTAATCTGAGTGGGCGTGGGTTTAATCAGGATGAAGCTAAAAGTACCGCAGGACTGGTAAAACAGATTGACGCCGTAAAAACTAATTACCCTACCCGTTTTGCAGTTTTTACCAATATTGATTTTTCGAAAATCAGTGAGCCCGGCTGGACAACCAATGCGGTAAAAACACTTGAAGACGACGTAAAACTGCGTGGTGCCAAGGGTTTAAAAATTTATAAAAGCCTGGGCTTTAATGTTACCGATAACGGAAAAGTAGTGGCTGTTGATGACCCCCGCATTGACCCAATCTGGAAAAAAGCCGGAGAATTGGGGATTCCGGTACTGATTCATACAGCAGACCCTTCGTCTTTCTGGGACCCTGTCAATGCCCAAAATGAACGCTGGCTTGAACTGAAAACCCACCCTGGCCGTAAGCGTGACGCCTCAGGCGGTAAAGACTTTACCTGGGAGCAGCTCATTGAACAGCAACATAATGTATTCAGAAAAAACCCGAAGACCATTTTTATAAATGCGCACATGGGCTGGTTTCCGAACAACCTGGCCAAGCTGGATAGCCTAATGGATGCGTTTCCGAATATGTATGTGGAAATTGGCGCGGTTATAGCAGAATTAGGCCGCCAGCCACGCAATGCGCAGAAATTCTTCATTAAACGACAAGACAGAATTTTGTTTGGAAAAGACTCCTGGGTACCAGACGAGTACCAGACGTATTTCCGTGTGCTGGAGTCTGAAGATGAGTATTTCCCGTACCATAAAAAATACCACGCTTACTGGAAAATGTACGGATTAGGCCTGCCAGACGAGGTGTTAAAGAAAGTATATTATAAAAATGCCCTTAAAATTGTACCTGGTCTTGACAAAAGCCAGTTTCCTAAATAAACCCTAACTACTTTGTTTATGAAAAAACACTTCATGCTTGCGCTGGCATTGTTGCTGAGCAGCGGCTTGGCGTACGCTCAGAAAAAGAAAAAAGCAGTTACGCCGGCTCCTGACAAACTTGAATTACTGAAACAGGAGGTTATTAAAAAAATTGATGAACGCCAGAAATTTACGCAAGAGGTAAACGACCAGATTTTCAGCTTTGCAGAACTAGGCTTTCAGGAGTTTGAGACCTCTAAATACCTTACAAGCCTATTAGAGAAAAATGGTTTTACTGTTGAAAGAGGTGTAGCCGGCATGCCAACCGCCTGGATAGCCAGGTGGGGTTCAGGCAAGCCTGTTATCGCCATAGGCTCTGACGTTGACTGTATCCCGAAAGCCTCACAAAAACCCGGTGTGGCTTATAAAGACCCTATTGTTGAGGGTGCGCCGGGGCATGGCGAAGGCCACAATTCAGGACAAGCACTGAATATAACGGCTGTGCTGGCACTGAAAGAGATAATGGAACGCGAGAAGATTCCGGGAACATTAATGCTATGGCCGGGTATAGCCGAAGAACAGGTAGGCGCCAAAGCTGTGTATGTAAGAGAGGGATATTTTAAAGATGTAGATGCCTGTATATTTACTCATGTGGGCGACAACCTGTCTGTAGCATGGGGAGACGTAGGCAATGTAGGGTTGGTTTCGGTTAAATTTCATTTTGAAGGAGAAGCAGCTCATGCGGCGGGCGCCCCCTGGAGAGGCAGAAGTGCCCTTGATGCCGTAGAATTGATGAACATTGCGTGGAACTATAAACGTGAACACCTGGAAACAACCCAGCGTTCGCATTATGTGATATCTGACGGCGGAGACCAGCCAAACGTTGTACCCTCAAAAGCAACAGTGTGGTACTATTTCAGGGAGCGTACTTACCCCCGGATCAAGAATCTGTTTGATAACGGCCTTAAAATGGCACAGGGAGCGGCCATTATGACTGATACCAGGTTTACTTATGAGATTCTGGGTAGCGCCTGGCCGGGTCATTTTAATAAACCCATTGCCGAAACGATGTATCATAATATCAGGCGTGTTGGTTTGCCACAATGGTCGGAAGAAGACCAGCTACTGGCCAAAGCGGCACAAAAAGAGTTGAAGTCGCCCAAAACAGATGGATTAGCAGTAAAACTGGATACCGTTGCCGAGCCGGTGTACACCCCGAATATTATACGCCAGGGAGGGTCTGACGACATTGCCGACATTGCGTGGTCTTTGCCAACCGTTGTGCTTCGTTACCCTTCTAATATGCCAGGTATGCCTGGGCACCATTGGGCCAATGCCATTACTATGGCTACACCTATTGCGCATAAGGGCTGCACCGCCGGCGCCAAAGTTGAGGCATTAACGGTATTAGATATGCTTTTTAAGCCCGAAATTATCCGGAAAGCGTGGGACTATTATAACAAAGAACAAACAAAGGAAATAAAATATACTCCGCTGATATCAAAAGACGATAAACCAGCCATACACCTGAACCAAGAGATTATGGAGAAGTATCGTCCGGAACTAAGTAAATATTATTATGACCCCACCAAATACAAAACGTATCTGGAGCAACTGGGCATCAAGTATCCGACGGTGAGAGAAGATAAAGAGAAAAAGTAACACAAAAAAATGAGCTGAGTTTGCCCTCAGCTCATTTTTTATAGATTAACCCGGATTTATCTGATTTCAGAAAAATCTGTGGGTGTCATATAAATCGATTCTACCTTGATAGCCAGTTTCCCGTTTTTCTCCGACTCATCGCGGGCTTTAACCCATTTAGGGTCATTTCTGAACGCATCAAATGACGCCTTTCCGGCTGCCTCGCTCTTATGTGCTAACAAATAAACAAGTCTTGGTTGCGTACCTTCTTTTTCAATACTTTTCCAATACACCACATTTTCCATTCCATGTTTTTTAAACAGCTTTAAGGTATGATTTCTGAAACGCGCCAGCAGGTCGTCCAGTTTACCGTTATCAGCCGTATAAATTCTTAGTTCAAAAACTCGCTCAGGGTTTTTCTTCCGGGTTTTCACCGCAGGCGAAAAATCTGTTGTGTTCATGAAAATTGATTCAACTTTAGCTACAATTTTACCATTCTTTTCCGACTCCTCTCTTACTTTTTTCCATTCGGGGTCTGCCCCAAAAGCTTTCCATGATGCATCTCTGGCTTCTTTATCAGGATACGACAGCACATAATAAAGTGCATTTTTTTCATTTGTTATAGGCACCCAATAGCCAACGTTGGTCATTCCATGTTTTTCAAAAAGCTTGGTGGTATGATTCCGGAACCGGTTCAGCAAATCGGGCAGTTTGCCTGGTTCGCAATAATATATCCGCATTTCATAGTAACGCGTATCTTGTTTTCTGGCATAGGCGGCCATTGAAAAAAATGTAATAATAAGCAGGTAAAGTATTGATTTCATAGATTGAGATTGATTAGACTACAAAGTTATTTTAATGCATGAACAAACCCGCCCAAGTGAATTATATTTTTTGCTGCCGCAAAACTATCTTTAATTACTGAGGCAGTTTTGAATGATGCCTTTAACAATACACTTAAATAGCTTCTTTTACCAGGTCTACAATTTTACTCAGGGTCTTTTTGGCCGACGATGCCGCATTCTGTGCTACCCCATTTTTTTCGTCCAGCCTGGTTACATTTTCAGCTGCCGAGCTAATCAGGTTGTTTAATTTACTTTGCTGTTTGGTATCAAGTGTATACATACCTGCCTTCAACATTCCCAGACTTCTGGTAAGTATTTTGGCATTGCCCAGTAGCCCTTCTTTCCCTTCGCTCAACAGGTTATTAATATTATTGGCCGCCACTGTGAGTCTTATGGTAGCAATGGTGTGTTCAACCACATCTTTTTTCAGGGTTCCGCTGGTGGCCATCGGAATATAACTTTTAAGTGTCTTTGATTGCTCCAGCAGTTTTTCCTTCATTTCATTACCGCGTGTATTGGCTTCGCTTTGCACAGCAATACTGCTGGTTTTTAAAGACTCTGCCAATTCGGCTGTTTTACCGCTATCCAAAAGTTTTACTGTTTCATCAAGTACGTTTTCAAGTGTTATGCGCTGCGCAACTGCCACATTTATAAGCAGCAAACAAAAAGATAAAACTAAAGCAATGTGAATTAACTTTTTCATTTCAATTACCGGATTTACTTTTTAGAATAATTATGGTTATTGGGTAGTGCGAATTTAACAATTAAAAATATAAACCACTCTCAAACACGCATAATACACGACGAATACCTTTGTTTCTTCTACAACTTCCCATTTCAATCCAATTCTGAATATAGGTATTGCGTACTTGGGCAAACCTGTTTCTTGCTTTACATTTGTAAGGCAAAATGAAAAAACTAGTATGAAAATAGTAGAAGTTGGTAACAATAAGCATTTCAGAAAAGAGTTTCTTGAGTTTCCGGTACGGCTGTATAACGGCAACCCTTATTGGATAAGACCGCTTGATAATGATATTGAACGCATCTTTGACCCCACAAAAAACCCGCTTCATGAAAACAATAATTGCATACGGTGGCTGGCCCTGAATGAAAACGGAGATACCATAGCCCGTGTGGCAGCGTTTGTTAACCCAAACACTGTGGTTTACAGCAACGACCAGCCAACAGGCGGAATAGGTTTCTTTGAATGCATTAATGATAAACACGTAGCATTTGCTTTATTTGATACTTGTAAGGCGTGGCTGAAAGCCAGAGGCATGGAGGCAATGGATGGGCCTGTTAACTTTGGTGAAAGAGACAACTGGTGGGGGCTGCTGGTAGACCCTTATGATGCCGAACCGACCTGGTCTATGTTTTATCATCATGAATATTACCGTACATTTTTTGAGGAATATGGTTTTCAGGATTATTTCCGGCAATATACTTTCCTTTTGCCCCTTGAAGAAAAAGAAGCCAGAAAAGTGCTACGCCCGGCACTGTTTGAAATTGCCAACAGAGTTTATAACTCGCCCGGATATGATTTCAGGCACATAAACAAAAAAGAGCTTTCAATATTTGCCCAGGATTTCCGGACCATCTATAATCTGGCGTGGTCGAAAAATATGGCCGCCGGTGAAATGACCGCCGAGCGTGCCGAAGCTATTATGCACCAGATGAAGCCAATTCTGGTTGAAGAACTGATGTGGTTTGGATACCACAACAACAAGCCCATAGCCTTTTTTATCATGATTCCTGAACTGAATCAGATTATCAAGCACCTGAATGGCAAGCTTGATATAATCGGGAAACTGAAATGGGTTTATCACCGGCTGATGAAAACCAATCATAAAGCACGTGGGGTTATATTTGGCGTTATACCCGAATACCAGGGCAGAGGCATTGAATCCGCCATTGCGCTGGCTTTCTCGCGGGCCTGCTGGAAACCCGGCTACCAGTATACCACGCTGGAGCTAAACTGGATAGCCGACTTTAACCCTAAAATGCTGAAAGTAACCCAACTGCTGGGCGCCAGAAAATTTAAAACTTATATCACCTATCGTTACCTGTTCGACCACACCCGTGCCTTCAAAAGGCATCCGGTTATTTAATCGTAGACCATTAATACAAAAAGTATCAGGTTTTTTACTAATTTTGTGGCGTTTTTTGCTTCAAAACACACATTTAATATTCTATTTTTCACTAAATAAACGTTTACCCAATATCTAAAGGGACACATCAATATATGTCTTTACTTACAGTTGGCTCGGTGGCATTCGATAAACTCGAAACACCGTTCGGAAAAACAGATAAAATCATTGGCGGTGCTGCTACTTTTATTACGCTTACTGCCTCTTATTTTGTAAAAGAGAACAACCTGGTTGCCGTTGTAGGCGAAGATTTCCCTCAAAGCATGATAAACGTGCTGGAAACGCACGGAGTAGATACCCGCGGACTTGAAATTGTAGAAGGCGGAAAAACGTTTTTCTGGCATGGCCGTTATCACAACGACATGAATTCTCGCGACAGCCTGGAAACTCAACTAAATGTAATGGGTGATTTTGACCCTAAAATTCCGGAAGCCTACCAGGATTGTAAATACCTGATGCTGGGTAATACCTCGCCTGAAATTCAGATGCGTGTGCTGACCCGCCTGCATAACCGGCCTAAATTTGTTATGGTTGATACCATGAACCTCTGGATTGAAATTGCCAATGTTGATTTAAAGGCTTTGTTGAAACACGTTGATTGTTTAACCATAAATGACGAAGAAGCAAGAATGTTGTCTGGCGATTACTCGCTTCGCAGAGCAGCCAAAACCATTATGGCTATGGGGCCTAAAACGCTTATCATAAAAAAAGGAGAGCATGGCGCTTTGTTGTTTCAGGACGATAACATTTTCTTCTGCCCTGCCCTGCCATTAGAAGAGGTGTTTGACCCAACCGGTGCAGGTGATACTTTTGCAGGAGGTTTTATTTCGTATCTGGCACAAACCGATGACCTGAGTTTTGAAAACATGAAACGTGCCATAATCTATGGGTCGGCTATGGCTTCTTTCTGTGTTGAACAGTTTGGCTCTGAAAGAATCCAGAATCTTACGCAGGAAGAAATTAACGCGCGTCTCGGAGAATTTAAAAAGCTGGCAAGCTTTAATCTGAATTAAGCTTTAATCTAACCACTATACATGTTTTCTGGCAGGCTGTTCGGTATCGGGCAGCCTGTTTTTTATTCCTTTATTTTCTACCAAAATCTGCCGGATTCTCACCCCAGTAATCCGTTTCCCATTTCAGAACTTTATTGGGGTAGGTATTACTTTGCAGCCATTTCTCGGCCCGGTCAAGCAGGTCAAAAACTTCTTCATTGCCGCCGGCTTCTTCCAGTTTAGTATTGGCTTTTTTATTGCGCACCCAACTGATGGCCGTTCGCGAATCAGAGTAAACGGGTAATGGCGAATTCATTTTTTTCAGGTATGCCAGCGCATGCACAATCGCCAGAAATTCGCCAATATTATTGGTTGCCTTCGGAAACGGGCCTTTATGAAAAATTCTTTCTTTTGTTTTCAGATAAAACCCCTGATACTCCATGTCTTTTTTTACCGAATTCCACGCCGCATCAACAACGATAGACTCAAGAATAGGCGGAGGAAAAGCCGATGCTGGTATCTTGGTCTGCTTCTGGCCACCACTCTGGGTATGTTTCCAATAGTTTTCTTTCAAAGCCTTTTCGGCCTCTGCACGGCTGTCGAAAGATTTATACTTGGCTCCCTGAAACCCCTCTACCTGTTTTTTGCATTCATCCCATGATGCATAAACGCCACTCTTCCGGCCCTCCCAAACGGTATAGTATTTCTGTTTCTTTTCCATGCTGCAAATTGCATTTTTTTAGACATAAAAAAAACCTCTTCCTAAAGGGAAGAGGCTTTATGGCACAAAACAATCGTTATCTTACAAAACTGTTGCAACCTCTTCAAATTCCAGTCCCCACGCATCGGCAACACCCTTGTAAACCACTTTTCCGTTTACAACGTTAAGTCCTTTCTTTAATTCATCATTTTCGGTACATGCTTTTTTCCAGCCCTTATTAGCCAGCTGAATGGCGTATGGTAAGGTTGCGTTTGTTAAAGCCAAAGTTGATGTATATGGCACCGCACCCGGCATGTTGGCCACACAGTAATGTACAACATCATCAATAATGAACGTCGGGTTCTCATGCGTGGTAGGTGTACAGGTTTCTATACAACCGCCCTGGTCAACGGCTACGTCAACCACAACAGTACCTGCACGCATGGTTTTAAGCATATCTCTGGTAATGAGATGAGGCGCTTTAGCACCTGGTATCAAAACTGCTCCAACTATTAAATCTGCTTCGCGGATAGCCTCACGGATATTGTATTCGTTAGACATAATCGTTACCACGTTCTGCGGCATTATGTCTGACAGATATCTTAAACGCGGCAGGCTCACATCCATTATCACTACTCTTGCGCCAAGGCCTGCGGCCATTTTGGCTGCCTGTGTACCAACTATACCACCACCTAAAACCAATACTTTGGCCGGTGGAACACCCGGTACACCCCCTAACAATATTCCTTTACCTTTTAATGGTTTCTCCAGATATTTGGCTCCTTCCTGAATAGCCATACGGCCCGCAACTTCAGACATCGGCACCAGCAAAGGCAGGCTTCTGTCTGCTTTTTCTACCGTTTCATAAGCCAGACACACCGCCTGTTGTTTAATCATGGCATGAGTCAGTTCTTCTGAAGACGCAAAATGGAAATAAGTAAATAGCAGCTGATCTTTTTTGATAAGGTTATACTCTGAAGCAATAGGTTCTTTCACCTTCACAATCATTTCGGCAATGCCATACACCTCTTCAATAGTTGGAAGCAATGTGGCACCGGCTTTGGTGTATTCTTCGTCAGAAAAACCGCTGCCTTCGCCTGCCGTTGACTGCACATATACTGAGTGCCCGTGTTTTTTAAATTCTGCTACGCCTGCTGGTGTAAGTGCAACTCTGTTCTCGTTGTTTTTAATTTCCTTTGGTACCCCGATTATCATTCTCTATGAAAAGTTTGTTGATGAAGTGTTCAATAAAGTTACAAGGTAAGTACCTGTAGCGTTATTGGTTGTTTTTTCTTTCTTGATGAAGTGTAATTGCACAACAAAGTTAGCAAACGAAGAAAATATTTTTTCTAATTAACAAAAAATAAGAAATTAATTCTTTCATTGACTATATTTACATAAATTTCTTCTTTTACCGATAAGGAATTTCATAAGCTGAAAGAAAAATTTTCGGCAACTTGTTTTTAAACCGGAAAAAAGAAATTGAAACAAACGCAATATAAACACCATGATAGACGAAACCGACAGAAAGATATTGAGGCTATTGCAGGGGAACGCCCACCTTACTTTTAAAGAGATAGCCCGCCAGATAAACCTATCGCTTACGCCCGTGCATGACCGCATTAAGCGAATGGAACAGGAAGGCATCATTGAAAAATACGTATCAATACTTAATAAAAAGAAACTGGGCAAGCACCTGACCGTCTATTGCCAGGTAACGCTCATCAAACAAACGCATGATACCTCTGAAGATTTCAATCAGTCAATACTTGACCTGCCCGAAGTAACCAGTTGTGATTTCGTTTCCGGCAGTTTCGATTACCTGCTGAAAATTGTAGTGCCAGACATGGAAAGCTATCACCAGTTTCACCAGCAGAAGTTATCAGTGCTACCCAGTGTATCGCTCATCCATAGTTTTTTTGTAATGTCGGAGGTGAAGAGTACTACGGTGCTGCCGATATAATTGTTATAAAAAAAATGCAGAGTACTGATAAAAGAAAGCATGCATATTTGCAATGAAGTAAACCCTGGTCAGCCCAAGACGTAGCAGTTAAGATTACCTAAAATTGCAAAAAACTTTCTTCATATCCATTTCTTAACGACCTTTGTACCCAACTTGAATTAAAATAAATCGGCTAATGATAACCCATACAAGCGAGGCACTTTTTGCCAGAGCTAAAAATTTTATTCCCGGTGGAGTTAACTCTCCTGTAAGAGCCTTTAAATCGGTAGGTGGTAATCCTATTTTTATAAAAAAAGCCAAAGGTGCCTACATCTATGACGAAGACGACAATCAATATATAGAATTAATCAACTCATGGGGGCCTATGATTCTCGGCCATGCCTATGAGCCGGTAGAAGAAGCCGTGCGCGAAGCCATCAAAAACTCATTTTCGTTTGGCGCACCCACCCGCCGCGAGGTAGAAATGGCCGAACTGATTATTGATATGGTGCCTTCTATTGAAAAAGTACGCATGGTTAACTCGGGTACTGAAGCTACTATGGCGGCTATCCGGGTGGCAAGAGGCTTTACAGGTAGAGATAAAATCATCAAATTTGAAGGTTGTTATCATGGACACGGCGACTCTTTTCTGATTGCCGCAGGCAGCGGTGCTGTAACCATGGGTGTACCAGACAGCCCGGGTGTAACCAAAGGTGTGGCTAATGATACCCTTACGGCTCCATTTAATAATCTGGAAGCCGTGCAGCAATTGGTAGATGCTAATAAGAATCAGGTGGCAGCGCTGATACTGGAACCGGTTGTAGGAAACATGGGTTGTGTGTTACCTAAAGAGGGCTTTTTGCAGGGCTTGAGAGACCTGTGTACCAAAGAAGGCATTGTATTGATTTTTGATGAGGTAATGACAGGCTTCCGTTTAGCCAAAGGAGGTGCGCAAGAGCGTTTCAATATCAAACCAGACCTGACTACCCTGGGCAAAATAATTGGCGGGGGTATGCCGGTAGGGGCTTACGGTGGCCGCAAGGAAATCATGGACTGTGTATCTCCGCAAGGCCCTGTGTATCAGGCAGGCACTTTGTCGGGCAACCCCATAGCCATGGCTGCTGGTTACACCATGCTTACTTACCTGAACGAACACCCTGAAGTTTACACACAACTGGAAAACACCGGTAGTAAAATTGTTGGGGGTATTAAAGAAATACTTAAAAAGCTTGGCTTAAACTACCAGATTAACCACATTGGCTCTATGTACAGCCTGTTTTTTACCGACCAGCCTGTGGTTGATTTTGAGTCGGCTAAAACCTCAGATATCCCTCGCTTCGGCAGGTATTTTCATGCCATGCTTAACAGAGGCATTTATCTGGCGCCGTCTCAGTATGAAGCACTTTTCTTATCAACAGCCCTGACTGACGCCCATGTGAGCGCTATTCTTGAGGCCAACGAAGCCAGCCTGAAAGAAGTTATGGCTTAATTGGCTGTGATAAAAATAATTATGCTTGATTTTTCGTTCTGAAAGCATACAATTTTTATTATCTTTGCACCCATGTTTTTGAAAAGACCATATACCGCCCTTTTATTTGTCGTAATTGTATTATCTTCAGCGTGCTCGGCCAAGTTTGCCCGGTTACAGAAAAAAGGTACAACCGAAGAAAAATACAAAGCGGCTAACCAATACTACAAAAAGGGAGACTATTATAAAGCCGGTTTACTTTTTGAAGAGATAATACCGTTGTTGAAGGGAGATTCACTGGCGGAACAGGCGCAGTTTTTTAATGCTTATTCGCAGTATCAGCAGAAGCAGTATAGTATGAGCTCTTATTTGTTCAAGAGTTTTTACTCAACTTATGCCAATAGCCCGCTTGCAGAAGAAGCTTTTTATATGTACGCCTTTTCGATGTACAAAGATTCGCCGAACTTCAACCTTGACCAGACCAACACGCTTACGGCTATTGATGCCCTTCAAACGTTTATCAATAGTTTTCCGGGCAGTAAATATGCCGAAAGCGCCAATCAGAACCTGATTGACCTCAGACACAGGCTGGAAGAAAAAGCCTATGAGAAGGCAAAACTCTATTATAAAACCAGTGGTGTAACAATTGCCAATTTTAAAGCGGCGGTTGTAGCTATTGATAATTTTCAGAGAGATTTCCCTGACTCTGAGTATAACGAAGAACTGGCCTTTCTGAAAGTGCAGTCTCAATATGAATTGGCTGTGGTAAGTTTTGAAAACAAACAAAAAGAACGTTTTCTGGATGTACTTAAATTCTATGAAGAATTTATAGATGCGTATCCTAAAAGCAAGTATATGAAGCAGGCGCAAAAAGCGTATGACGGAGCTAATAAAGAACTGGAGCGCATTGCTAAAATTGAGCAGGAAATAAAAGAACTGAAAGCTAAACAGGCAGCTGAAGCCCAGAAGGCAGAAACTGCAAAAAAAGGATAAGGCATTGCCCGGGGCCTCAAAAGGCATTCTTATCTTATATCATTACACAAAATCAAGCACCCCTCAGAGGCAGGGGTTTTTATATTATGGCAGTAAATCCTTCAATAGTAACCAGAGACGTAGATAAACTTGCTGCAAAAACAGGCAATGTTTATGAGTCTGTATTCATTGTTTCGCAACGTGCGAAACAGGTGGCTGTAAAGACCAAAGAAGAATTGACACAGAAACTGGCGGAGTTTGCTTCGAATATCGATAACCTTGAAGAAATTTTCGAAAACCGTGAGCAAATAGAAATCTCAAGATTCTATGAGCGTCAGCCAAAGCCAACTTCAATAGCGCTTGACGAATTTGCTGAAGACAGAGTAGAGTTTCGTGTAAAAGACGAAGAATAATAACTTTGTATTTCAGAAATAAAAAGGGTGTACTTCTTTTTGAGGTACACCCTTTTATGCGTTCGTTTCTGTTCTGTCAGAAGGGGTAGTCGACAGCGATATTCAGAATAAGGTTCTCCTGTCGCCAGGCTTTCCTTGAAAAATCAATTTCTTTTAATACCCATCGCTCGCCGTCAGGCAGCCAGGGTTTTCTGAACGGAGTAGCCAGGTCAAACCGCAGTTTTATGTAGCTGAAATCCAGCCGAAGGCCTATCCCCCCTCCTACGGCCAGTTGTTTATAAAAATCCTTTGAAAACTCAGAAGAAACATCATATTCCGAAACCATTGGGTCAACCTTCTTCATCCACACGTTGCCGACATCTAAAAAAGCAGCCAGATTAATATAATTGGTAGCCTTGTAACGTAACTCTGTGTTGCCTTCCATTTTTATATCTCCATAAGACGAATAACCAAAAATAGAAACCGTAACTGAGTCGGCACGATAAAGACCCGGGCCAATCGAACGTGCCCTGAATGCCCTCATACTATTGCTACCCCCCACAAAATATTGCTTAATCTGTGGCAGTTGTTTTGAGTTTCCGTAAGGAATACCATAACCCAGCACAATTCTGTTGGCAAGACGCAGGCTAGGCGAAATATCATAATAATACCTTACTTCTCCATCAAAGCGTGTATACTGTTCGTAAGCTACACCAAACAATAAGGCAGGTGAGGTAGCGTCTGCTCCTTTTTTTGCAAACAGACTCCCGATATTACCTGCAATATCAATACCGCCCGATAAGTTCAGATAATGCCTGCTGTTTCGCCTCTGGGGTGTATAAGAAACGGTATACTGGCCACCAAGAATGAGGCGGGTATCAAGCACCCTTACGTACCTAAGTAAATCTGCCGGGTTGTTACTTTCAAAGATTTTCTCAACAAATAGCTGGCTGATGTTACGTGGCTTAAGAAAATTGACCGAAAACGGCGTTAAGGTATGTATCACTCTCGGGTTTGGCCTCCATTCATAACCCCATGATGCGGTGGCCGACGTAAGCACATATTGGGTATAAGGAAAAGTCGTGCTGTCGTCATTCAGTGCCAATCCTCTTTGCTGCAGCCAGTTATACGCCAGATTAAGATTGGTTTTTGGCAATGACTGATTCCTTGTTGGGTTAACCCTGTAAAAAGGGAGAACAAACCTGGGGAATGATAAATCGAGTGTTACATTATATTTATTATAGCTATTGATATTATCATTTTTACGGCCACTTATCTGAATATCTGTACCGGCATTTACGCCAATGTTAAGCAGCTCAGCGCCTCTGAACATATTTTTGTTAGACCAGTTCAAACCAAACTGAAACCCAACCAGACCATTAGATTTTGATGAACCGGTTACTTCAGACCGCAAAGCCTTTTTTCGCATCGGTGTCATTTCATAATGCACGTCAATCAGCGCGGAGTCAGACCTGGGCACCAACTCAAAACGGTTCTTTACAAATTTAAAGTTACGGAGGTTAATCAGTCTTGACAAAGAGGCATCGTGTACAATGCTACTGTATATCATTCCGGAGCGAAAACCGATGGCATCGTTAAAAACCCTGGGTTTATAAGTTCTGCGTACGTCAGATATTTTAATTCCTCCTTTTTGTTCAAAATCTGCACTCAGTGAATCAGTGGCGTCTGTATTGACGTAAATGTTGCCGATACGATACTGTTTGATTGACGTTTGGTTAACCGTGGGTTTCAAATCAACATACAGGTTCACCAGATGGTTACTCTGGTTGGTATCAACTTTTATGATGAGGTGGTCTGGTCTGAAAAAATAAAAACCACGGCGTTTCAGTAGTTGGTCAACCCGTTCGCGTTCCATCTTTACTACTTCAAAACGGTAGGGGTCTCCTTTTCTCAGGAGGGTACGCGTCGCGGCCAACTTGAAGTTTTTCTGAAAAATGCTACTGTCTTTTATAAGAAAGCGGGTTTCGTTAATAAAGTATCGGGGTTTAAGAAATACCGTGTACACCCCTTTGGCTTTTTTTCCTTTTACCACCAGCTCGCCATTTGTAGACGACCTGAAGTACCCTTCATTGTTTGCCATACTGGTAATAATAGCCGCACTGGTGGTAACCGACCTTTTGTTGGCCAGCACCGGGGCTTCTCCGAATCTTTTTCTTATAAAATTCTTGAATCCCTTTTGTTTTTTAGGTTCGCCGAATAAATAATAAAACCAAACTTTGTAAGGAAACCCGAAGAGTGTACTATTGGGCTTGGGCCGTATCAGCTCAGAAGTCTGATTGCGCACCTCCTTAATCTGAGACCTGCTTACCAGGCTATCGGCCTGAATTTTAATTTCGGCTCCGGTGTAAAGGCTTTCGCCTGGCGGTATATGCTTGGTAACCGAACAGCCAGATAAGCTAATTGCCACTATAATTAGTATATATATTGCTGTTCTTTTCATTTCTTTTTACCCAATAATTCTTTTAATTGATCATAACTTAAGGTTATCAGAAAGCTTACCCCGGTTTCCTGAACGTATCCGTCCAGAATAAAAAATTCATTTTTACGAAACGCCCTGAACATATACTGCCCGTCTTTAGTAAGCGCATAGTTTAAGGCAATGTTATCGAAAATTTCAGTTGAGCTTTTCTGAATACCTGTGGTGTTCTCAAGCTGGAAATTTCTGCCGACAGATACCGTCAGCCTGTCGTTAAGGAAGGCTTTGCTCAGGCCAACGTTCAGGTCTGTTCTGTTACCCACCACCGAACCGGTTTGCCCCGTGAGGATATCGGAGTTAAGGTTGAAATCAAGTTTTACGCCTTTAATGAGGTCTCCGGCCAGTACATTCAGCTGGTCTGTCAGGATTTTACTTACACTCTGGCGAGCCATTGCCTCAGCATTGATTCCAGAAAAGAAATCAGAAGATTGTTCGCCTGAAAAACGATTGAGAATCAGCAGCGAGAAAACCTGCTTGTTCATGGCCACCGGGTCATCTCTGAAAGCTGAAAAGACGGCATTGTTTTCAACAAAATTCTTCATGTCGCCGGTTGCTCTCCTGTCATCAAGTACAATATCAAAGCTGATATTCGGGCTCGACAAACTACCCTGCATTTTCAATAACACCTTAACCGGAACCTTACCATAGTTTTTGGCCTCGTCGCTCAATGAGGTAAGCTCCACGTCAATCGGGTAAGCAGCTGTTATATCAATCTGCGCTTTCATCGGGTCGCCGGTCCACAAAAGAGTACTACCTTTTTCTATGGTAAATTGTCTTTTCAACACCTGAAACGTAAGGTCATACTGCCCCGACGAAAGTTCGTACAAACCAAATATATAAAATTCGCCACCGGGGGTTATACCCGTATTTAGCTGGGCATTTCCTTTAATTTTCAGATTATCGCCGTTAACCTCATCTATGATGATATTAAGCTGTGACTTGTCGTCTACCTCAATATTCAGCGCCATTTCAGATGCAAAATCGTAGTTGGATGCAGCCTTTGACGTATCTGCCGGAAGTTCAGTAACCGGATTTTTCATATTCACAAACTCAATCACACCATCAGTTTCGGTTTCACCAATTGAGTCATCAGGCAGAATAACGGTTATGTCGCTTCCTTCTTTCAGTTTTACCCCGCCTTCAATAGAGGGCTTGGCTCCTACTCCGCGCACATTCAGGTCTGCATCAACAAATCCTTTGCCATAGAAGAAGTCGTTATCTTTACGGCTGCCATTCAATACCATAAAATTTTTGGCTTTCACATCCAGATTATAGGCAAAATCAGGGATGTTCTGAATGTTTACATTTCCATTTACCTGTAGTTTTTGCCCCAGGGTATCGGCTATTACCAGATTATTGAACTTAATGTTACTGTTATCGAACACAATTGTCTGGTTATTGAGCAGATACTTAGAACCCAGTTGGGTTAATGCCAGACCCACATTATCAAATTTAAGATTACCTGATATTGACGGCTTAACTGGCTCTCCTTTCACGCTCAGTTTACCACTCAGGTTACCACTGGAGTTTTTTAGCTGACCAAAACTGAATGCCTGAACCGTTTGCGCACTTAATTTATTGATATCAATATTGAAATCAAGCGAATTCTTTTCATTCAACAGGTAATTACCACTGAGCTGAATGTCATTCGTATTGCTGATAACCGAAGCCCTGGCAGAAATCACGTCAGCAGATTCATTTCTAGCATTGAGTGTCAGGTTACCTATCGGATTTTGCGAGAAAGTAAAATTTCTGATAATTAAATCGCCCGAAAAAGCAGGCGTTCCGGTCATGTAATCGGCAATTCTAAAATCGCCATTCATGGTACCTCCGGCGGTGGTAGAGTCTTGCGTTACAAGGGTAACAAAAGGTTTGATATGAAGGCTGTCTATATTTACTTCAATGGGGGCATTAGGCTCATCGGTAGTGCTGTTTACCAGCAGCCGCTGGCCGTTTTGCTCAAGCAAAAACTTCTTTACCGTTAAGCCCCCGGCTCCGTATTGCACATAACCCAGCGAATCAGACCGCCACTCTTTATAATCTATCAGTGTACCTGAGTTACTTAAATTTAGTCGATACTGGTTTTCAACAGACTGCAAGCGGGCAGGTATAACAAATCTGTCTTTATTTAATGAGTCTTTCAGAACAACCTTGGCTGTAAGCGCATTATCGGCTATTTCTCCTCCAAGACTGGTGCGTCTGATAATCATGTCTGAAACATTGATAAGCCCTACGCCCCCGCTGTAGGTAGCTTTATCGCCCACGGCAAATAGTTTCAGGCCAGCGTTACGTACAACTGACGAATCGTACTCAACCAGAGGCACTGACAACGATACCTGCATGGTTGTATCTTTCCGGCTGTCGAGCGTGGCCGAAAGCCGCATGGTATCCATTTTGGTTAATGCAGGAACGAAACTCTGCACAAGCGGATGCTGATTAAACTTAGCATCAATCTTCAGGTTATAAGGCTCTGTAACAGGTGTATAGGCCAGATTAGGTATAACAAAATACTTGCTTATTTCGGTAAGGAGGATATCCAACAGACGAATATAATCAAACTCACCGCTTACATGGGCATTCAGAATCGGCGACTTAACGGCAATATCATGGCCATCCGGCAAATCCTTTATAACAAGGCTGGTGGTATCAAGCGGAATCACCTTCCCGCCTGCTTCTACAACGGTTTCGTTGATCCAGATACTCCCAACCGGATTCTTAGGATCGGTGGAGGCCATGTCTACTCTTATATCCCCTTTTAATTTCAGGTTTTCAGCATACAGGTTTAACTTTTTCAAATCAATATTCCTGATGTCAACTTCCCCTTTTACTGCCGGATAAGGCTTTGACAAATCGATGGTTGAAATGAGTTTGAAATCAGCATTGGGGTCATCTAATGAGGTCTGAATGTTAGCAATCTGATTGTGAATATCGCCTTTCAGAACAATGTCATTATACTCATAACCATTCAGAACCGCACTTCTGGCCGCACCTGAAATGCTGGCGTTCATGGTTTTGGGGTCAATACCTGTGCCCCTGGCGTTTACTTCCAGCGTTAGTTTGCCTACATTCTGAGGCTGTTTAATCAGTTTGCCGGCGTCAAAATCCTGCAAAGTAAGCCGGGCATCATAGGCCTGATTACGGCCTTTTACAAAATTCTGCAGTTTGCCTGTAACAATGGCAACTCCAAAGTCTGAATTAAGGGTGGCATCAACCTGTAGGTCGTCTGCTTTCCCTTTCAGTTTACCTCTCAGGGTCAGTTTCTCCGGTATTTCAATCGATTCTGGCAGCGTGCCGGGGCCAGCCAGTTTTATAATATCCTTTTTAGTTGTGCTTACCTCATTGATATCCAGATTGAAACCCAGTCTGTTTACATCAGGAAGCCCCGTAATGCTGCCTCTAGCTTTTACCTTGGTAGCGCCAAAGCCACTGATGTCTAACTTTGATATGGCCAGGTTATTTACCCTGCCTGTAATTTGTCCGTCGGCTTTAATTATATCGTTCTGGTTATTCTTAAAGGTAGCATTTTTTGCCAGCTCAGGCATAAGTATCAGCAAGTCGCGCATGGCAAGCTGGCTTTTTTTAATGCTGGCCTTCACACGCACACTACCTAAATTTTTTGAAAGATCGGCAATGTCATCATATCGCATTACCATCTCATCACGAATGACAGTTTGGGGAGTTTTGAGGAAAAAATTCCTCAGCCCAATCTCTTGGTTTGTGTAATTAAAATTTGTGGTAAGATTTTGCAACACCAGCCCGCTTCGTTCGGCAAATGTTCCTTTTGAAAGCTGGCCTGCAATTTTGTCGGAGCTGTAAATAAAGTTTTTCAGCAGCAAACCCAGGTCTTTTACATCAAGGTGGGCATAATCCAGCCCCCTTGTCAGGCGAGTAGAATTATTGTCGTCATACCGAAGGCCCACTTTACTTAGCTGAATATCACCAATAATGGCCTCCCAGCCGGGCGTGCCTCCTGATGCGTTATCTGCTTCCTTAGCTTTGGGTGCCTGCTTGGGTATTTTGGCCATTTCTACAAACGCTGTAGTATTGGCCAGGGCTATTTTCCTGAACACCACCTTTTGGCTGTTCAGATAGATTTTATCGCCCTGCAGCTGCAAATGCCCCAGATTAACACCATTTTTAAGGCCATCTTCCTGGCTGTCAAGCAACCATTTAAAATTAGCCAGGTCTACATTACCTACATTTATATCAAGTGTATCGGCAGCGTTGACTTTAGCCGCCGTTTCCGGAGCTGAAGTACTGGTTTTCAATGGTTTATAGAGCCTTAAGCTGGCGCTTCCGCCGTCTCCTTTCAGCTGGTCGACGTGGTATTGAGACTTGGCGATGTTAAACTCACCAAACTGGGTCGATAAATCTTTTATATCTACATCGGCATCGGTACCTATTACGGCATCTTTGTAGGTAATTTTAACATTATTGAGCTTTACACGTTTCAGGCTTATATCGAAAGGATTGTTGGAAGAGGTGGTATCAGGCTCTTTCGACATAAATGCATTCAGAATATAATTAAAATTGAAGGTGGTATCAGGCAAAGTACGGTTTACTTTTACCCTTACGTTTTCAAGTTCAATCTGATTCAGCTTTACATCGTTCGACAGCAAGCCAAGCATATCTATGTCGATATACAACCTTTTACCGGCCAAAAGTGTATCTTTTTTCAGGTCTGGCACGTACACTCCCTCTAGCAATACCCAGTCAGGAATACGGAATCTGACCTTTTGAATGGTAACAGGTGTGCCCAGCTTTTTACGAAGAAACGAAGCTGCCTGTATGGTGATGTAATCCTGCCCGGTAGGCGACTGAACAAACAGAAAGACTAATCCCAACAAAACGAAGACTCCAACTATCAACCAGATAAAAATGCGTGAGAGTTTTTTCATTAAATTCTATTCAGGCTACTTAATTTTTAAATGTATACACTTTTGAAGAAATTATCAATGAGTTAATCTGATGTTTTCTATTTTTGTTGCGTTATACATATACAATATAAAAAAGTGTACCAAAGCACCAAAGACATTGATTTTAAAAGATAAAAAAATACTACTCGGGGTAAGCGGCAGTATAGCTGCCTATAAATCGGCATTGCTTATACGGCTGCTTGTAAAAGCCGAAGCTGAGGTAAGAGTAATTATGACCGACGCCGCAAAAACCTTTATTACGCCGCTTACTTTAGCCACGTTGTCTAAAAACCCGGTTGTGTCTTCTTTTGTAAAAAATGAAACCGGCGAATGGAACAACCATGTTGAACTGGGTTTGTGGGCCGATGCCTTTATTATTGCGCCCGCCACGGCCAATACACTGGCCAAATGCGCCAATGCAATGGCCGACAACCTGCTTGTGGCTACTTATTTATCGGCCAGATGCCCGGTTTTCTTTGCGCCTGCCATGGATCTGGACATGTACCGGCACCCAGGCACCCTTGGTAATCTGGAAAAACTAAAGGCATACGGGAACTATATTATCAATGCCGAACATGGCGAACTCGCCAGCGGCCTGACAGGTGAAGGCCGCCTTGCAGAGCCTGAAAATATTGTGCATGCACTAAGCAGCCATTTTTTGAAGAACCACACCCTTGCTGGTAAAAAAGTACTGATTACCGCCGGACCAACCCAGGAACCCATAGACCCGGTACGTTTCATCAGCAATCACTCGTCAGGGAAAATGGGCTATGCCATTGCCGAGGCCTTTTGCATGGCCGGGGCAAACGTTACGTTAGTAAGTGGCCCGGTTTCTGTACCTGCACCTGCCGGTGTAAAAACAGAGCAGGTGTTTTCTGCGCGGCAAATGTATGAAACCGTTGAAAAACATTTCTTAGACAACGATATTGTGATTCTGGCAGCGGCCGTGGCAGACTATACCCCCGTGCATGTGGCCGACAAAAAAATAAAAAAGAAAGAGGATGTTTTTAATATTGAGCTAACCAGAACCATAGATATTGCGGCCACATTGGGTGCAAGGAAAAAAAACGGGCAACTGCTGATTGGCTTTGCGTTAGAAACAGATAACGAACTGGAAAACGCCAAAGGCAAGCTGGAAAAAAAGAACTTCGACCTCATTGTGTTGAACTCCTTACAAGATAAAGGCGCTGGTTTTCGTTATGATACCAACAAGATTAAAATTCTTGACAAAGAGGGGAATCTGTATGATTTTGATCTGAAACCGAAACAGGAAGTAGCAGTGGATATACTGAAAATTGTTCTGAACAAATTTACCGGATAAGATAACGGTACAACTATGAAAAAAATAGCAATGACATGCCTGCTGGCCTGCGCTTTTTTAAGCAGCTACGCCCAGGAAATAAACTGTAATGTAACCATTGTATCAGACCAGATTAACGCGCAGCAGGCCTCTGAAAAACAGGTATTTACAGACATGAAACTGGCCATCAGCGAGTTTATGAACAATAAACGCTGGACCAATGACCTATTTGCTCAGAACGAACGTATCAAGTGCAATCTCATTATAACCTTTACGAAGTCACCGCAACAGAATGTGTTTCAGGGCAATGCCCAGTTTCAGGTTATCAGGCCGGTATTTAATACCACTTACGAAACCCTGCTGCTGACATACGTAGACCGTAACTTTAATATATCATTCTCGCCGGAAGACCGCCAGATGATTTTTAATGAACAGAATTTCTCTAATAACCTGACCTCTATTCTGGGGTTTTATTCATTAATAGCCCTGACACTTGATTACGACAGTTTTTCAAAAAACGGCGGAGACCGCTTTCTTACGCGTGCATATAACGTGGCTAATCTGGCTGCCAGTGCAGGGCAAGCCGGCTGGGAGCAAACCGGTGATGTAAGAAACAGGTACTGGCTGGTTGAGAATCTGCAGAATCAGCAATTGCTGCCTTTCAGAGAAGGCGTGTACAATTATCACAGATTGGCACTTGACAACCTGACCACTGACCCCGCAGGAAGCCGACGACTGATATTAGATTTTATAAGCACTATTAAAAGCCTTCAGCAATCAAGAACTAACTCGGTGCTTATGAATAGCTTTCTGGACGCCAAAAGTGAAGAAATGGTAAATGTGTTTTCTGAAGCAACAAAAGAAGAAAAACAAAAGGCTTTTCAGGTGTTATCATCAATAGACCCATCAAAAACTGAGCAATACCGCAGACTTACTAAATAATGCGGCACTTCAGGCCGCCTGCAAGGTTATAAAGTAAAACGAGCCACCCAGTTTTTCTGTCCGCAAGACGTTGAACGTATATCCATAATTGTCAGATAGTCGCCTGACTGATAAGTAGTTGATATATTATGGCGCTTAATAAATATTCGTGCGTAATCTTCCTTTTCTTTTTGCGCCAGCAACTCGTTTAATTCTGCCAGTACCTCTTCAATAGTATTTAGTGTAGATTTCGAATGATTTTTCATGTCAGAAGAATTAAGCATGGATATTTTCAAAATCTTGCGGCAAAGCGGCCTTGCCAACAAAATCCATGCCATTTTTTTATTGTTATTATTTTGTATCCGTTAAATAATTTTTCAATTTAAACAAACAGCCACTTTCAGCAGGATTTTCGTACTGCTATCCTATCCAAAAAATTATCAAGGGGTATCAAATAAAAAATATTATTATCGAACGGCTTAAATATGAAGCAAATATTTAACCTTAAGTTTGAAAATTAACCTAATGACCATACGCAGCAAAAAAACTCAAATCCAATCGTAATCATTTTTGGTATGATTATTTCTATTAAGATGAAGGGACATCGTAATGGTCACTCCAACCCTCCCCTGAATGAGCATCTCTAATAGATTACCTAATTATGAAAGATGCTCAATAATGGGAGGAGTTGGATGTGATTAAATACTTTTTGGGCTTCGATGTTACTCTTTATAGTTGTTTTGCCAATCGAGCAAAGTATCCGAAAATGACTATAGAAAGCCTTTTTATCTGGAAGAAATTACATGATGACTTAATAAAATCAACGTAATAAAAATATTCACTCAATAGCAATTGTCAGTAAACGTGGAGCAAACTTTAGCTCCACTTTTCTTTTTTTACAGATACCCCTAACTATCGGTTAGCTAAAGGTATTTTTTACTTTTTGAGATTACGCAAAAGCAGCAGTTTAACGCCGAGCAATTAATTCAATAGCAATTGTACTATCAACTTTTCATTTTCTTTAACCCAACGCTTTATCTGCTGCGTTTTGTTGAATCAAATGTCAGGATTTAGATTAATAATTGACCCGCCTTTTCGATGAAATGCATAAAATGAAGTTTTTTTGGCGGTATTCATGGTTCGCGGCTCTTACATAAGCCCCAAAGCAGCCAGGCTATACACTCACAGACTTGTAAATCAATCATTTATACAAACAAAAAAGCAGATAAGGCGCGCCTTATCTGCTTTTTTATACCAGGTTTAAAAGAAACTATTTAACGTCAAGCACTACGTATCTTACGTTTTTACGGTCGTTGGTGTAAGTAATATGAACCAGACCATCGCTCGACTGTATGATGGCCGGATAGCTGAACTCGCCTTTAGGTTCGTCTTCTAACACACAAATATCTTTCCAGTTAACTCCGTCTCTTGAAGCAGCAACACTTAGTTTCTGACGCCCGTTCGACCACTCTCTGCCCTTTTTCAAAGGATTATAAACAATTAGTTGCAATCCGTTTTTCAGCGTTACTGCATCGGTACCCGAGTTCGGGTTTGGCAGGCTTGTTACCTTCAATGGCCCCCAGGTTTTACCGTTATCGGTTGACCACGTCTCTACCACATAATTCTGCTTACTGCGGCAAAGCAATTGCATTCGTCCATCGGCATACTGCAGAATACTTGGCTGAATTACGCCGAAGGTATCGTTCTCGATTTCTATTTTCTGCCAGTTTCTGCCATTTTTATCAGATTTTTCAAGGTGGATATGCCATTTATTGCCCTTTACGCTTTCAGTACTGGTAGGATACAGTATATCGCCGTTAGCCAGTTGAACCGGTTTGTTTTTTATTGGCCCCAGCATTCCTTCCGGTAGTTTTTCTGCTGCAGACCACGTTGCACCATTATCAGCTGATGTTTTCATTTCGCCCCACCACTCTCTCGGGTTCTTGCCTACTTTATAGAACAGAAAAAGTTTTCCTTCTTTGGTTTTAAACAATACGGGGTTCCAGGTTGGGTATCTCAGTTTATCATTAATTACGCCGTCGGCAACTTTTTCAGGCTTAGACCATTTGCTGCCGTCATACCTGGCTATCCATATACATACATCAGGATTCGACTCCCTCGTACCGCCAAACCAGGTGGCCATCATCTGGCCCTTTGATAGCTCAACTATGCTTGACGCATGGCATTCGGCAAAGGGTGGATTCTCAAAAATATTCTCTTTTTTTAAGATAGGGCTTTGCGAAAAACTATTTTTAAACGTTAATAAACAAATAAGAATAAACAGGTGTTGAAGTTTCATAGGATGCAATAGTTTTGAATGTACTTTTTTTTATTTGTTCAGATTAATGACATAGGCAGCATAAACGAAAATGCTGGTTAAATATCATAGATAAATACGAAATTACTACTATTAAATACTATTCATCAAAAGAAAACTTATATCCGGTTGTTTATTAACCAGCATTACTATCTATTTATACATCAAATTTCAGCTTATGGCAGTTATAGGTCAGTTTCTGAGCAGCATTCCCTGGTGGGCTTATCCTTTGGTTTTTTTAGCATTACTTGCCATCAGAGATATTTCACAAAAAAAGCATACAATCCAGCATAATTTTCCGGTATTGGGGCATCTCCGCTATTTTATTGAGAGCATCGGGCCTGAGCTCCGCCAGTACATTGTAGCCAACAACCGAGAAGAACTACCGTTTAATCGCAGGCAACGTTCCTGGATTTACGCTTCTTCAAAAAAAGAGAATAATTTTCAGGGTTTTGGCACCGACCAGGATATTTACAGCTCTGGTTACACGTTTATCAAACCTGCCTTATTGCCCTACAAGCTGCCATCTGGGCATCCGAATATCGCTAATCCTTATATTTGCCCGTCGGCCAAAGTAATAGGCGAATATCACAATCGCCGGCAGCCATATCTGCCCAAATCAATTATCAACATTTCGGGTATGAGCTTCGGCTCGTTGTCTGCACCAGCCATTGAATCACTCAACATAGGCGCCGATAAATTCGGGTGTTATCATAATACAGGTGAGGGCGGGGTATCTGCCTACCACAAAAAAGGTGCCGATGTGGTGGTAAATATAGGTACCGCCTATTTTGGTGTGCGCGATGACAACGGCAACTTTGTAATGGAAAAACTGATTAAACTTTGCCAGAACAACCCTTGTATAAAAATGATTGAGCTGAAGCTATCGCAGGGAGCCAAACCCGGTAAAGGAGGCGTACTGCCAGCTACCAAGCTGACTCAGGAATTAGCCGAAATAAGACATGTGCCTTTAGGCAAAGATGTCATTTCTCCTGCCAGCCACAGCGCTTTTTCTAACATACCGGAAATGGTTGATTTCATTGAAAAAATGGCCGAAGCCACAGGTTTACCAGTTGGTATAAAATCGGCAGTTGGCAAGCTTGAAATGTGGGAAGAACTGGCCGACCTGATGAAGAAAACAGGTAAAGGCCCTGATTTTATTAATATTGACGGTGGCGAAGGCGGCACAGGTGCTGCACCACCCAGCTTTGCCGACCACGTCTCGTTACCTTTTGTTTATGGCTTCTCGTCGGTTTATAAAATATTTCAGAAAAGAGACCTGAACGATAAAATCACGTTTATCGGAGCCGGTAAACTGGGGTTGCCAGACAAAGCCGTTATGGCATTTGCGATGGGTGTTGATGTGATTAACGTAGCACGAGAAGCCATGATGTCTATTGGCTGCATACAGGCGCAGGTTTGCCACAATAATACCTGCCCTACTGGTGTGGCCACACAAAACAAATGGCTGCAGTCTGGCATTGACCCTACGCTGAAAAGCGAACGCCTCTATAATTACATGAAAACCATGACGAAGGAAATACTGGAACTAAGCCACGCCTGTGGTTATGAACACCCCTGCCAGTTTATGATGGACGACGTAGATGTGGCCATGGGAGATACCAACAAAACGCAATCGTTGCGTAGCACTTACCAGTATCAGAAAACACCTGTAAAGTTTGAAGGTTTCCAGAAACTGCTTGACAGCCCGTATCTGGGCGGAAAAAACGCTCATTGACAGGCATAGTAAATCCCTCTGGCTGCAAAACCGGAGGGATTACCACGCATATTGCCAGCAAATCTGCCAACACAACTCAAGACCTTTTGGCTCCTATTGAATCATACACGATTACTTTCTCCCATAGATGAGCGTAGTTCTCAACAAATTTCAGATGAACCGGGTGTTTCTGGTAGATTTCTTCTTCTTCCAGGCTATCAAAAAACAATAGCCATGATACCGCGTAGCCGCGCTCTATTACACTTCTGTTGGTACTGGCCGGCACACCAATATGCACCATTTTGATTTCCTTTATTTTGGTTAGTCCTTCAAGACCCTCTATCAGTTTGGCTTTGTCGGCCTCATTGCCCGGGTTTTTCAACCAGAAGTACACATGATGCACAAATAGCTCTTTGGCCGCTTTTGTTTCAGTGCCTGCAAAAGCAGATGAGGTAGCAACCGATGCCAAAGCCGTGTTTTTCAGGAATTTCCTGCGTGTTGTGGTGTTCATTCTTATGCTGTTTAATCTTTAATAATTTCAATCTTTATGTGGCTTATAAAAACAGTTTCTTATAAAGCTCAGGCATTGCAGCAATGGGCTTAATGCGTATGTCTCGGTAAAATACCTCTGCTGCTTCGCTTTGCAATTGTAATTTTCCTTTGGTCATAGGCACCTCCTTACCGTCTGGCTGTATGTAGCGGCTGTTTTGTAATACCATTACCACGTGTCCGTTTACAATGTGCAGACTTTTGCCTTCAAAACAGATAAGCTCCAGCGTTGTCCATTCACCAGCCGGACTCTCATAGTCGGCCGACCGCATACAATAATAATCGCCCTGGCTTTTAAAAGTTCTGAACGGCCTTCTGGCATCAGCCACGCAATTCATTATTCCTTCAGATTGCCAGGCACGGATATCAATGGCAGAATTTGCCTGACACCAGAAGTCGCCCATGTGGCCTTCCATAATCTGAAACTCCTGAGAGAGCATCCATGAACGAAAATATTCTGCCCCTGCCTCACCAGTTGAATGATAGAGAATGCCAGAATCTTTCAGTTTTTCAAGCCTGGGTACATATTTGCGTTTGCCCCATTTCACCTGTAGTTTCAGATGATAGTTTTCATACTCCTGACGTGTAAACAAGCATCCATATATTTCTCCGCTTACTTTAAGCACCGGGCCACCGGGTTCATTCAGAACCGTAAAAACCCCATACTTATCATTATTATAGCCAATAGGCTTTATATCCGTTCCAAGAGAATCCTTCGGTATTTTTCCATTATAATTATTAGTATGCCTATAACTCAGGTAGTTTTCCCACCGGCTTAAATCCTTGTCGAGAAGAATAGTCCATTCATCCGCTTTCTGTAATGAAGACAAGCCCAAAACAAGCAAAAATAAAGATATTAGCAGATAAAGGTGTTTCATAGCCGTATAAATGTAAAGATAGAATGATGTATGCAGTTACAAAGCTACACCATGACGCAGGCTTATGTATTGTAAAAATCCAACATATATTAGTGCTTTCTTTACTACTTTTGCTTTATGAAAAGATACGTACTGCATACACCCTTCAGCATCTATCATTTTGAAGCGGCCACCTGGGTGCACTCGGTGCATAAGCATACCTATTTTGAGATAATATTTATTCTGAAAGGTAATGGCATCCATAATATCAACGGCAATGAGTTCAGGTACCTGGCCGGAGATGTGTTTCTTCTCGGGCCGGAAGATTATCATCATTTTGAAATCAATGAAATAACCGAGTTTTGTTTTATCCGTTTCAATGAGTCAATCTACAATACACCACATACCGAAGATAAAGACAGCACCTGGCAGCAGATACTGAAAACGCTGCTTTATACCTCGTCGCAAAGCCGGGGTACCATTGTGCACGACAAACACGAAAGAGAGAAACTGCATAGCTTGCTTAAACTGCTCGAAGAAGAAAACGAGCATGAGCAATCGCAGTACTTTGAGTTAATCAGAAACAACATTATGCGCAGTATGATGATTATCCTTGCCCGTAATCTGTTTGGTCAGGCTTCCGCCAGCCCTGTGCTGAAAGACTCTGTAGAGGCAATTCTTACCTATATAAAAAAACATATCCATCAGCCGGCAGAACTAACCATTGAGCATCTGGCAGATGTTTTTAATTATGCCCCTGATTACATCAGTATATTTTTTAAAAAACACACAGGAGAATCGTTGAAACAATACATTACCAAATACAAAATGAAACTGATTGAAACCCGGTTGCTATTCAGCCGGCTGACCATCTCTGAAATTGCTGATGAGTTTGGCTATACCGACGAAAGCCACTTCTGCAAACAGTTTAAAAAGTTTACCGGCAGCACGCCAACGGCTTTCAGGAAGCGTGATTAAAGCCAAAGTATCTAAAAACTGCTGCACGTTTCTGAATTTTCCTTATCTTCGGATTCTTATTCCGTAACCGTAACGCACTCGTTCTTCTATGAGAAAATACTTTTTACTGCTATTGATATGCCTGCATAGTTCTTTTGCTTTTTCACAAAAACCCCAACCAAATGCCGTTATTACTGATGTATTAGAAGAAATAAAAGCATTTCATAGACTTGAATCGGCCTCAGACTCGGTCAATTCACCTTTTCCCTTTGGCAGAAACCGCGAAGAAGACTTCCTTCGCCGTTATCAGTTTTTTAAAAAGGAAGCTGACAAGCTGAATGCCGTAAATGAACAAACACTTACTTTTGACGACCAGATAAATATAGTGCTGCTGAAATATCAGCTGAATGACGAGCTGATTTCTTATGAATACAAAGAATACCTGAACCCCATACTGGCTGACGAGGGCTTTCATACCGGCATAGCAAGAATTGCGCCTGCGGCCTTTTCAACCAAAAAACAGGTTGAACATTATCTGACCAAACTGAAAGGGATACCGGGTTTTGTGGATGACAACCTGGCTTTAATAAGAAAAGGGCTTACATCGGGTATATCTCAACCCAGCATTGCGCTAAAGGGCTACGAAGCCACCTACAATGCCCATATTGTTGACAGCTACGAACAATCTGTTTTCTGGAAACCGTTTATAAAAAAACCGCAGTCTATCTCTGAGGCCGACTGGTTATTACTACAAGCTGAGGGCAGAAAACAGATAGAACAAAGCGTGATACCGTCTTACATAAAAATCAGGACATTCTTTGAGAAAGAGTACCATCCTAAAACCAGAACCACGCTTGGTGCTTCGCATTTCCCGAACGGCCGGAAATTCTATGCCGAAAAAGTAAAACACTATACCACCACCAATAAAACGCCTGATGAGATTTATGCCATTGGCATGCAGGAAGTAGAACGCATCAGGAAAGAAATGCAGTTGGTATTGGACGAGGTAAACTTCAAAGGCTCAATTAAATCATTTATTGATTACCTGCGCACCGAACCCAGGTTTTACCCTACTACGGGTGAGCAACTGCTTAAAGAAGCCTCTTTTATTGCTAAAAAGATAGACGGAAAACTACCATTGCTTTTTGGTAAGCTGCCACGCCAGCCCTATGGAGTAGTACCCGTGCCAGACTACCTGGCACCTACCTACACAGCCGGGCGGTATAGTGGTGCCTCTATCCAATCAAAACAGGCAGGCAATTATTGGGTAAATACCTACAACCTGCCCAGCCGTACTTTATATACCCTTGAGGCCCTGACACTGCATGAGGCCGTACCGGGGCATCATTTGCAGATAGCGTTGACACAGGAGCTGGACTACCTGCCTGATTTCAGACGAAACCTGTATGTGAATGCGTATGGCGAAGGATGGGGCTTGTACAGCGAATACCTGGGCTATGAACTGGGCCTTTACAAAGACCCGTACAGCAGGTTTGGCCGATTGACTTACGAAATGTGGCGTGCCTGCCGCCTGGTAATTGATGTGGGTATCCATGACAAAGACTGGACGCGTGAACAGGCGGTTAGTTTTCTGGCTGAAAACACCGCGCTTTCTTTACATGAAGTCAATACCGAAATCAACCGGTATATCTCCTGGCCTGGGCAGGCTCTGGCTTATAAAATCGGAGAAATAACCATTAAGAATCAGCGTAAAAAAGCAGAAGAGGCTCTGAAAGATAAATTTGATGTTCGGGTGTTTCATGACCTCATACTATCGCAGGGAACTGTAACCATGGCCATACTTGAAAAAATGGTTGATAAATACATTGCCGAAGAGTTAGC
This sequence comes from Emticicia sp. 21SJ11W-3, assembly GCF_024138715.1. Taxonomy (GTDB): domain Bacteria; phylum Bacteroidota; class Bacteroidia; order Cytophagales; family Spirosomataceae; genus Emticicia; species Emticicia fluvialis. Next base: position 817,331 of record NZ_CP092074.1, on the reverse strand, counting down.
CCGGCCGAACGGCTCAAAGTAAAGACGGGTCAGTTCTTTTCTTCGGTGTCAATTTCAGCCAGATACTGTTCTTTCATCTGGTCATAGAACGAATGCTTGCTAACGAATGATGATACCAGATTGGCAGCCAGGCCGGCTATCATGAGATAAAATATGATACTCTCGGCGGTTGTCATTTCCAGTACCAGTATGGAAGATGTAAACGGGCTGCGTGTAACGCCTGTAAGAAAACTGACCATACCACACAGCACTATAAGATTGGCATTAGAACTAACCAGATGAAACCATTCTGCCACCCATGAACCCACACTGGCGCCTGCGCTCAGCGACGGGGCAAATACACCACCTGCACCGCCGTTGGTAAATGAAACCACCGGGCCGAAGAACCTCAATAAAGGCACGTACCACTCAAGATACTTGTTGTTGGTCAGCAACAGGGTTTGCATCAGTTCTTTGCCTGTGCCGAAGGTTTCAAAACTAATAAAAATACCCGCCGATGCTATTACCAGACCTGCAACAATGCAATATAGCAATTTTGCCCGGTTGGTCTTCAAGGCCTTTTTCTTCTTTAATATATACAAAATAATGCGGGTCATGGTGCAGCCAAGGTACCCCGAAAGCACCGCTGTAACAATAACCGGGAAGATAACCCACCATGCCAGATTATTTACCTTTGGATACCCCAGATACAAATACGGCCCCAGTATATTCAGGGCGGTTAGCCCGGCAATAATTACACCTGTAAGCAAAGCCGACTTGAAATAACTGAAATGTGTTTTGGTAAGCTCTTCTATGGCAAATACAATGCCACCAAGCGGCGTATTAAAAGCAGCAGCCAGGCCAGAGGCAGCTCCGGTAATGAGCATGTTTTTTTTAGAAACCTTGGGGTACCACTCCGGAAGCCAGTCATTGATTTTCTTAAATATAGAACCGGCTATCTGAATAGTAGGGCCTTCCCGACCGACAGCACCTCCGCCAAACACCATAATAAGGCTTGATACTATTTTTATCAGCAGTACCCTGATACTCAATAAATTATTTACCAGCCCGTATTTTTTAGGGTTTGCCAGTTCAATGGCCGCACTCACCTGCGGAATACCACTGCCACGGGCAAAAGGGGCATATTTCTGAACCAGCCACCACGACACTATAAAGCACAGCGGCGTAATACCCATAAACACCCATTTATTGAGGTGAAAAAGATAGATAGTGCCACGCTCGGCTATCATAAAAAGTTTGGCATAGATAACGGCAACCACACCCGTAATAAAAGCCCCTACCCAGAAAGGTATGGCATTGAGCAGGCTCTGCTTTAACTTTTTATTGGCAATAGCATCTACCCTTGCCTTTAACAGGGCCTTTATTGCATCTTTGGCTTTCTTTATCCTTCTGATAGTACTCAGATGTTTCCTGACAAATGTATATTTCATAACATCAAAGACTGTTGTAATTTGGCAATTCTAAAAGCCGCAGGCTGGTGCATTGTGCGGCCTTACACCCAATTAATGTCTTTCTTTAGCAGGCCAAGCGTTTGCGCTTCTGCGCTACCCGGCTCAGGCTGGTAATCATACACCCAATTAGCTACAGGCGGAAGGCTCATTAAGATAGACTCCGTACGTCCGTTGGTTTCCAGCCCGAATTTCGTACCTCTGTCCCAAACCAGATTAAACTCAACATATCGCCCCCGGCGTAGCATCTGCCAGTTGGTTTCACGTTCGCCATACGGCAGCAGATGGTTTTTTGCCATCAGGTGCGTATAAACAGGTGCAAAGCTCTCGCCTACCGACTGCACAAAGGCAAACAAATCTGCTTTGGCAGGTTCATCGGCTGGCTTCAGGTAGTCAAAGAATATCCCACCTACACCGCGGGTTTCGTTTCTGTGAGGCAAATAAAAGTAGTTATCTGCCCATTCTTTATACTTTGGGTAATACGCCGGGTCATGTTTATCGCAGGCGGCTTTCATTTGGGCATGAAACCAACGTGCATCATCCTCAACCACATAATGGGGTGTCAGGTCAATACCACCACCAAACCAGCACGTACCGTTGCCCAGTTCAAAATACCGCACGTTCATGTGTATAATAGGCACCATAGGGCTAACCGGATGCTGCACTATTGATACCCCTGTGGCAAAATAGTCTGACTTCTCCGATAACTTCAATTGCTTCTGTAGTGCATCAGATACTTCACCGGATACGGCCGAGAAGTTCACCCCCCCTTTGGCAATGATATGGCCGTCGGTTATTACCCTTGTGCGCCCGCCGCCGCCACTGTGGTGTTGCCATTGGTCTTCATGAAATCTGCCTTTGCCATCGGTATTTTCTATGGCAGTACATATCTGGTCTTGCAGGGTTCTGAAGTATTCGGCAATATTTTCTTTGGATAACATAAGATTCTTTTCAAATTTTGTGGCAATTTAGCGACACCGGTAGAGGTATCCATAATAATTTTTCTTTTTTATCAATTTATGCAGCTAAAAGGACTCACAGCCATAGTAACCGGCGGAGCATCGGGTTTAGGCGAAGCCGTTGTCAGGCGGTTCGTAAAAGCAGGCGCTAATGCCGTAATAGCAGACCTGAACGAAGAGAAAGGCAAAGCGCTGGCAGCCGACCTGGGCCGCAAGGCAAAGTTTGTAAAATGTGATGTTTCGTCAGAGAAAGATGCACAAAAAGTGATGGCCCAGGCCATAGCCCGTTTCAAAGCCATCCATATTCTGGTAAATTGCGCGGGTATTGCTCCGCCTGCACGCACAGTTGGTAAAGAAGGGCCTCATTCGCTGGCGCATTTCCAGAAAATCATCAATATTAATCTGATAGGTTCATTCAATATGATACGTCTGGCTGCTTTTGAAATGACCCAAAATGAAGCCAATGACGGAGGCGAACGAGGTGTAATTATTAATACGGCTTCGGTAGCTGCTTATGACGGGCAAATCGGGCAGGCAGCCTATGCGGCCTCAAAGGGTGGCATCGTGTCTATGACCTTACCCATTGCCCGAGACTTATCCAGAAACGGTATCAGGGTAATGACCATTGCCCCGGGTATTTTTAAAACCCCGCTGATGGCCTCATTGCCCGAAGAAGCGCAGCTTTCATTAGGCCAGCAGGTTCCGTTCCCGTCTCGTTTGGGCCAGCCGGATGAATACGCGCAGCTTGCCCAGCATATTGTAGAAAACACCATGCTGAACGGAGAAGTGATTCGCCTGGATGGCGCCATCAGAATGGCTCCCAAATAATTAGTACAACCAACCACCATTAAAAATAAATCAGATACGCCCTTATGTTTTCTCTGAACAATATAATACGCCAGCATATTCTTACACTTGCCCCCTATTCGTCGGCTCGTGATGAATACACCGGCAAAGAAGGTATCTTTCTTGATGCCAACGAAAACCCTTTCGGCTCGGTAATAGACGGAAATTATAACCGCTACCCGGACCCTCACCAGACAGACATAAAAGACAAGCTGGCTGTAATTAAAGGCGTGCGACCGGGGCAGATTTTTCTGGGCAACGGCTCTGACGAAGCCATTGATTTGCTGATTCGTGCTACCTGCGAGCCAAAGGAAGATAATATTCTGATAATGCCCCCAACCTACGGTATGTATAAGGTATGTGCCGATGTACAGAATACCCCGGTAATACAGGTGCCATTAACCACAGACTTCGAGATAAATACCGAAGCCGTACTGGCGGCGGTTACACCCCATATCAAACTGATATGGATTTGCTCGCCTAATAACCCATCGGGGAATCTGGTGAGCAGAGAGGCAGTTTTGGAGATTCTTGAAAAATTTACAACCGGGCTGGTAATAGTGGATGAAGCTTATATTGATTTTGCAGAGGCTGATTCTTTCACGAAATTGTTAGACAGCTACCCGAACCTGGTAGTATTGCAGACATTCTCTAAAGCATGGGGATTGGCCGCCTTACGCTTCGGGATGGCCTTTGCATCAGAAGACCTGATTAAGATTCTGAACAAAATCAAGTATCCGTATAACCTCAATGCCGTAACGCAATTGCTGATACTGGATGCCCTGAACAACGAAGATAAAAAGAACGCTTACGTACAGGATATCCTGAAAGCACGCCAGACACTGGCAGATATGCTGGGCACGCTGGCAATTGTAAAACACATTTACCCTTCAGACTCCAACCAGTTGCTGGTTAAGTTTGCAGATGCCAAAGCGGTTTTCAGATACCTGATTGACCGGAAGATTATCACCCGCGACCGCTCTAATGTACAGCTTTGCGAAGGTTGTATCCGTATATCGATAGGCACCGATGCCGAGAACGCCGCTTTGGTAGAAGCCCTGAAAGCCTACTGAAAATTATAAACAGCAAGCGCGGCCCTGTTAGTTTACAAAGGCCGCGCTTCTTTTTTTTTCAAGCTGAATGTTCAAGCGGTAAAATCAGTTTTTATCCGGGCTTAGCCAGTCTTTTCTCAGCTTCAACTGGGCAGGCGTTGGGTTGTCGGCTGGTTTCAACACATTCTTTTCTACTACCTCTACCAGCATGGCCGGTGCCGACAGCTTCACTATTTCTTCTTTACCTTCGCTGTTTTTACGGGCTACTTCCATCACTACCGGGTCTCCTTCTTTGGTGTTGTTGCTGTAATCATCCAACAGGTGCTGCACTTTGGTTAACTCAAATGGCTGGCCGTTCAGCGAGATAATCTCATCATTCTGCTGATACCCCATTTTCTTGCCAAAATCGTTCATGTTGCTGGCATTGGCTATTTTTATGCGCTTGGTTGCCGCACTATAGCCCAGGTTAATGCCACCAAGGCTGATTTTCTTCACGGTTGCCTCTGGCAAATAATCAATACCTACGCTCTTGAAAACATCAACCAATGGCAGTGGCTCGGGGCCTTCAACGTATTTGGTAAAAAACTCGCGGATTTCAGGATAAGTCAATGCCGTTATTTTATCAAACAACTCATCATCTTTAAACGACTTGGTTTTACCGTAGGTTTTGGCCAGGTCACGCATCAGGTTTTGTGTACCATACTTGCCGTCTGATAACTGACGGAGTCTGATATCCAGACACAGTGCAATCAAGGCGCCTTTATTATATACGTTCTGATACTGGTTTTTGTATTTATCCAGCACCTGCTTGCTCATTTCAGTAAACGGCAGTTTGTCGTTCACACGCTTCATGAAATTGATTTTATCCTGCAGCATATCCAGATACTGCGGCATTTCAATCAATCCATACTTCATCTGCATGTGTCCGGCGGCATATTCGGTAGCTCCTTCATACATCCAAAGGTGTTTACTCATCTTGGGCTGGTTAAAATCAAAATCGCCGATTTCTTCTGAATGGATGCTCAAAGGCGTAATGATATGAAAAAACTCATGCGAAGCCACGTCTTTTACTGTCTGCGAAAGCTCCTTCGAAGTACCTTCGGGCAGATAATAGAAAGACGAATACGAGTGTTCTAAGGCACCGTAGCTCATCAGGTTCGGGTTATCTGACAGCACAATCAGGAAGGCATATTTCTGAATCGGCAATTTGCCACCCAGGTAATCTTTCTGGGCATTCAGCAACGAGTTGATATTGGCTGCAATTTCCTTTGAGTTAGCTTTTTTATTGGGCGAAAAAACCGACACCAGAATATCAGCACCACCTACTTTCAGCACGGTGGTGTCCGGGCGGGTGTACAGTATCGGGGCATCAGACAAATCCATGTAGTTATCGGCCTCAAACACATCACGGTTGGCTGTGGTTGAAACAAAATTCATAGAAGTAGCGCCATAAAAGCCATCAGGCTTGGTGAATGACACCCGGTAAGGCACTTTTGTTAAACCATTAAAATAACCAAAAAAGCAGAAAGTATTAATGGCAAATTTTTTGTTGGCATCAATATCGCTACCGGCAGGCTCAAATATTTTTTCACCTTTAATTTCGGGCGAATCCCAGGTATCATCAATTTTATAGCTGATTCTATGCAGGTCTTTGGCATTTTTGATGGTCCAGCTGTTTACATCTGCCTTAGTAACCGGCAGCGTATCACCCTTGGCATTATAAGCCTTAAAGCCAGACACATAACGGCCAAAATCATAATTGGCATAAGTACCCGGCACAATTTTAGGCAGAAAATAGGTAATCTGGTCGACATTGATTTTAGGTGCCACCAGCGAAACCTCCAGTTTATCGTTCTGCACTTTGGTTAAATCAACCGAAAACTGATACAGGTTATTTTTTTGTGTTGATGAGGTGCTCACCGTGGCGCTTCTGGTACAGGCGGCCATAACGGCCATTGTCAGAAGCATACATGCAATTCTTTTCATAAATAATTGATTATAATTTGTCTAATAAACTCAGATGGATTGTAAACGCACAAAGTTATTAATTCGTATGACACCAAAAAACATACCGAACAGCAATTTACCACCTGTATCTCGTGGTGTCAGACACCATACCTGTGCTGCAAACCAATGATGCACGGCAAATAAGTAAAAAAAAACGAGTGCATCATCACCCATTATGGGGGATATTTCGTTTTTTAGCAAAACGTTGGAACATGATTTCAGGATTTGCCATACCGGGCCATGAAAGGGTATCAATTCTAAATCTTAAACTGGAAAAAGATGGAACTAGACTTTTCAATTGTTGATGTTTTTGCCGAGCAAAAATATCAGGGTAATCAGTTGGCTGTATTCCGCAATGCCGGAGAACTGACAGACGAGCAAATGCTGAAAATTGCCAGGGAAATCAATTTTCAGGAAACCACCTTTATTCTTTCTGATGAACCCTCAGACGGTGGCTATAACGTTCGGATTTTTACGCCCGAATACGAAGTACCCTTTGCAGGCCACCCTACGCTGGGTACGGCATTTGTGTTGATGGGCGATACCGGGTCTGAAATAACCTTAAACCTGAAAATAGGTAAAGTGCCTGTAAAACCAGCCGATGGAATACTCTGGCTTGAATTGAACAACCCTGTTTTTGGTGAAACCCTCTACACCGACCTGCCGCCTCTGCTGGGCATTGAACCCACCGATGTTGACGATACCCTGCCTGTTCAGCTGGTGTCAACCGGTTTGCCTTATCTGATTGTTCCGCTAAAAACCCTGAAAGCCGTGCAGCAGGTAAAACCAGAGGCCGCCGCCATTACCCAATGGCTTATTGACAACCAGCTGCATAAAAGTAATTCGGCCGATGGCCTTACCACTGCTTTCTTTGTGTTCTCGCCAGAAACACACGCAGAGGTAAATCATGTGCATGCCCGGATGCTCTGCCTCGAAAACCAGAAAATAGTAGAAGATGCCGCCACCGGCAGCGCCAATAGTTGCCTGCTGGCCTATTTGCTTAAGCATGAGCTGCCTGTTATTCATAAACTGGTAGAACAGGGGTACGAGATAAACCGCCCGTCGTTAATCAGTATTAAAGGCGAGCGAACCGACAACGAAAAGTATAAATTGCAGGTAGGGGGCAAAGCGCAGCTGGTTGCACAGGGCAAATGGTTTGTGTAACCGCATAATTTTACGATTTTTGCATAAAAAAGTGCAATACCCTTACAAAACTTAACCTGACACATGGCTAAGAATACATTCAGAAGTAAAACTCCGGCCCCTAAAAAATCAAAAGCTGCGGCCAGGCCCAGGCTCGCCTCCGTATGGGTAAGGCTGAAACGTACGCTGGTCAGGTTTGTTATCTTTTTCTTTGTTTCAAGCATCAGTGCCGTAGTGCTTTTCAAGTTTGTACCTGTGCCTTTTACGGCTACCATGCTGACAAGAAAAATAGAAGCCATTGCCGAAGGAAAAGACAGCGAGATACATTACCAGTGGGTTTCGTATGACAAAATATCAAAAGAAATGCCCTTAGCGGTGGTGGCTGCCGAAGACCAGCTTTTCCCTGACCATTACGGGTTTGATTTCGGGTCAATGAAAACCGCCTTTAACCGTAACCTGAAAGGCCGGAAGATACGAGGTGCCAGCACGATTTCGCAACAGGTGGCCAAAAACGTTTTTCTATGGCAAACCCGCAGCTACATCCGTAAAGCCATTGAGGTATATTTTACAGTACTGATAGAGCTTATCTGGGGCAAACAACGTATTCTGGAGGTGTATCTGAATGTAGCAGAAATGGGCGACAGGACATTTGGCGTTGAAGCGGCCTCTAACCGGTATTTTAATAAATCTGCCAAAAATATCAGCCGCGAACAGGCCGCACGGATAGCAGCCGTATTGCCCAGCCCCAGGAAATGGTCAATCCAGAATCCGGGGCCTTATGTAGCTCGCCGAACCAGTCAAATTGCCCGGCAAATGCGGGCTTTGGGTGGGCCATCTTATCTGAAAGACCTACGCCAGTTTTGATATAAGTCAGCATCAGCGGCCAAAGCAGCTCGCACTAGTCGCACGCTTGTGCGAGGTGTGCGAGGTGTGCGAATAGTGCGAGGTGTACGAGGTGTGCGATTCCGCACTAATCGCACTAATCGCACTTTCCGCACTTTCCGCACCAGAGTACAGAAAGTGCGGAAAGTGTGGTTAATGGTTTTCTGAACAAAGGCTACTCACTCTTATCTTTAATAATTATATTATTTATTTTGATTATTAATTATTGATAATCAAATAGTTACAAAAAAAGTACCCAATTCAGTTTAATTCATTTCATTTATCTAATTAAGAAATTATAATCGTACCAATCGTACGAATCGCACTCTGGTGCGATTGGTGCGATTAGTGCGAATCCGTACCAACCGTACTTTCCGTACCAGAGTACGGTTGGTACGGTTATCATCTTCCAAAACAGAATCTATCTTCTATAATATTATAGATAAATTAATTAATATATTGATTATCAATTAATTATAAACATCCATATTAATTGATGATGTAGTGCCTCGTACTATTCGTACTCTTGTGCGAGGTGTGCGAGGTGTGCGGTTGGTACGGTTATTGGCTTCCAAAACAGAATCTATCTTCAATAATATCATAAATATAACATTTAATGTATTGATTATCAATTAATTATAAAAATATCAATCTATTTGATGAAGAAATAAGGGTCGTACTAACTCGCACTATTCGCACTCTTGTGCGAGGTGTGCGAATCCGCACTTTCCGCACTTTAGTACATAAAGTGCGGAAAGTACAGGTCTAAGTAAATTACGCTGGTGGCTAATACTGGTTTCGATCGCTTTAGTGGCTCAACCCTACTTCACCCCAAATGCTACCTCGGTGTTTGCCCATGCCAGGGTTACTGAGTGCTTGTTCACTGCATACCACAGCTTTTCGCTGAATGCCTTTGCTTGCTTAGGCTTTACGGTTACACGCAGGGCATCCTGTGCGGCATCATACTTAAAGGCTCCCCATTGGTTAGGCACTTTATTAAATATGATGGTCCATTCGTTGGCACCGGGTATGGTAAAGAAACCATATTTGCCAGCCGGAAGCGTCTTGCCCTCAATGGTTACATCTTTAGCAAACGCAATGGTTGTGGCCTCATTGGCACCTGCACGCCATACTTCACCATAAGGCACCAGGTTACCCCAAATCTCGCGGCCTTTTACTGAGGGCTGGCCATAGTTAATAGTTACACTTTTACCATTGATAATGCCTGATGCCGTAACCGGCGGCGACGGACGTTTGGCTTTGTCGTCCTGCGCAGAGGCAGCAAATGAAAGAAATAAGAAGGCGAAAAAAACTGCTGCCAGCACCCCTGTTTTTGTGTTCTTTTGCATAGCTTTGTTAGTGTTTTAGAATTTAATTACTGATTCACCGAATCGACCTGACAATTTATGAAGCCTCTGCCAACGGTTCTATTCATAGCCTTTTCAAGTCTGTTCAAGATTATTCAAACCACCCCACAGCCCATAAACGCTTGAAAACCGATACAGATGACATACTGCTAACCCGATGCAAAACCCTGATTGAAGAGAAACTGGGCTGGGGAAACAGCACCCAATGGAGCAACCGCGATTTTGAAGAGTTATCACAACAGATATTTGATGTTACCTCTGTAACCCTCAGCCCCACCACGTTGAAGCGCATCTGGGGCAAGGTAAAGTATGAGTCTGCACCTACCGCCACTACCCTGAACACGCTGGCACAGTACACAGGTTTTGAAAACTGGCGGGATTTCCGTCAGCACCAGGCAGCCGAAATGCCACAGCAGGCGTCTGCCGTTACAGCGGCTCAAATACCTGCCAACAAACCCGAGGTACGCAAACGCCCGTATCTTTTCTCGTTTATTCTGCCCATTTTACTGGCAACAGGCATTGTAGGCTGGTTGTTGCTTGCAAAAAAAGACGTAAACACATCAGCGCAGCTGAACCCTGCCGATTACCAATTCAGCAGCAAAAAAGTGGTGGCATCGGGCGTACCTAATTCAGTTATTTTTGATTATGATGCCTCCAAAGCACCTGAAGATTCGGTGTATATTCAACAAAGCTGGGATTCCTCCAAACGAACCCGTGTTGCGCGCAATCAGCATCAGCATACCTCTATCTATTATTACCCGGGCTTTTTTCAGGCCAAGCTGGTAGTAGGCCATCAGGTTATCAAAGAGCATCAGCTTTTTATAAAAACCAACGGCTGGCTGCCGCTGATAAACCAGGAGCCTGTTCCGGTATATTTCAAACAGCAGGAGGCAATTCAAGACGGAAAACTGGGATTGACAGTTGAAAAAATAGAGGCACGGCATATCAACCTGCAACCCACCGCGCCATCGGTGCAATACATGAACCTGAAGGATTTCGGCGACATCAGCACTGATAGTTTCATTTATGAAACCACCATACAAAACACCTATAAAGAGGGTGCAGCCGTTTGCCAGTATTCAGAAATAGGCCTGCTTACCGAAGGTTCGGCTATCCTCATCCGGCTGTCGGCCAAAGGTTGTATTTCAGAAAACACCCTGTTCTATATCGACAAAGAAATACCTGGTAAAACCAACGACTTATCAGGTTTTGGGGTTGACTTCAACCACTTTGTAGCAGTTCGGTGTGAGGCAGTCAATAACCATGTAAAAATATTTGTAGACAATAAACTGGCGTTCGATTTCCCCCATAAAGGCGCAGGTAGCAAAATTATTGGCCTTACGTATCAGTTTCAGGGTGCAGGGCTTGTAGATGCTGTTAAACTTTCAAGAGGCAACGGCCAGGTTATTTATGAAGACACTTTTGGCCGTTAGGCCTTTCCAATTAATAGATTAAATGTATGAAACTACTTCTCTTTTTTCTGCCTTTGTTAAGCATAGCGGTTGAAGCTCAACAAAAACGCCCTCGAGAACTGGGCATCAAAACAGGGGTTATGAAACCCGGCATCAACAATGCCATAACAGATGTGGCCGGCGTAAAAATTGGGCATACCACCTTGGCAGACGGAGAGAAGATTCATACAGGCGTAACGGCCGTTGTTCCGCACGAGGGCAATCTTTTTCAGGATAAAGTACCTGCCGCCATTTTTGTAGCCAACGGTTTTGGCAAGCTAACGGGCATTAGCCAGGTGCAGGAACTAGGCAATATTGAAACGCCCATTGTGCTTACCAATACGCTTTCGGTACCCACCGCTGCCGACGCCGTGATTGACTACACCCTGGCACAAAAAGGCAACGAAAAGGTGCGGTCGGTGAATCCGGTTATCGGCGAAACCAACGACAGCTACCTGAACGACATAACCGGCAGGCACATTACCAAAGCACACGTACTGAAAGCCATAGAAACCGCCACCACCGGCAAAGTGCAGGAAGGCAACGTGGGTGCAGGCACCGGCACTGTCTGTTTCGGCTGGAAAGGCGGCATCGGTACGGCATCAAGGGTTTTGCCTGCCAAATCTGGCGGCTATACGGTGGGCGTAATTGTGCAAACCAATTTTGGTGGTGTATTACAAATAAACGGTGTGCCTGTGGGTGAAGAACTGAACCAGTATTTTTTGAACGACCAACTGAACGACCCTGCCGACGGGTCTTGTATGATAGTAGTGGCTACCGATGCGCCCATTACGGCGCGTAATCTGGAAAGGCTGGCCAAAAGGGCCATCTTCGGGCTGGCCAAAACCGGGGGCATTGCCTCTAACGGAAGTGGCGACTACGTAATTGCTTTCTCAACGGCCAAACCATTACGGGTGGCTCATAACGCTTCTACCCGATTCTATGAAGCTACTGAACTGCGGAATGATGACGTATCTCCGCTCTTTCTGGCTGCCATTGAGGCCACCGAAGAGGCCATCATTAATGCCATGTTTGCCGCACAAACCACCAAAGGCGCCAACGGCACCATCAAAGCTTTACCTACCGACAAGGTATTGGAACTAAGCCGGAAATACAACAAGCTGAAATAACCGCTCGCTACGGCCATACTGCCGTTAAAAAAGGTTTGATTTACCTGCATACCGCTGCCAGGCTATCTTGCACAGCCTGATGGGAAAGCCGTGGTGTTCAGCCATGCTCAGGCATTAGCTTTCTGTATCTTAAAAAATTTCATAACGCCACATAGGGGTAGTGGGCATCAGGGTTGTCTTGCTTAAACACCGCATCAGGCAGTGATGAAACAAAACCTTTTATTTATTAACAACAATTATAAACAATTATGAAAAAGATAGTATTGCTTTTAAGTTTACTAAGCTGCACCACCGCATTTGGCCAGTTGTTTACACCGGCTTATGAGCAGTTTTCTACCCAGGAGACCGCCTACATTTATCTGGCAGACGGCAACACGCTGGAAGGAACCGTCAGTTCGGTCAATCAAAAAAACGGACTTATCCAGAGCCTTGTGCTAAAGCCGAGCGGAGAAAGCAAAAAGACCAAAGTAAAAGCAGAAAGCATTACAGCGATGTATTTGCCCATCAGCCAATTCAACAAGATAAATAATGCCATAAACCTGACTTTCGATCCACGCAAATGGAGGGGAAAAGGCGTAAACAATGAGGTGATACAACAGGGCTATGCTTATTTTGAAAAAACCAGTATTGCCAATCATGCAAAAATAGACCAACTACTGCTGCAATTGGTAAACCCGACATTCAGCGAGAAAATCAAGGTATTTCATAATCCGCTGGGGGTTTCAACCAGAACTATGGAATTTAAAAATGGTTTTGCCATTGAAGATGAAGTTAACAAATCTTACTATGTAAAGATAGGTGATGCCGCAGCCTTAAAACTGAAAAAGAAAGATTATGAAGAGGCGTATGCCGTGCTATACAAAGACTGCCCTCAACTGGTTGATAAACTAAAAGGCAACCATAGCTGGATAAAATTTGACGAACACCTGCACGCCTACACCAAAGGCTGCAATTAATAAATTATAAGGGCAGCGTACAAAAACCTGCCCTTATGGTTATTTTTTTATCAGCTTGTTTGTTAATAACAGAAACGAGGTATCTCTCCGAGACCCATTCCGGTTTTGTTTGTTCAAATCAAGGCTGCCAATTACCAGGTCTTTATCGCCATCGCCATCCAGGTCTCCGGCATCCAATAGCAACCAGTTGCCAGATTTCACCTCTTTAATCGTATAAGGTTTAAAATTGAAGTTCCCCTGATTTTCAAGATACACAAAGCCTTCGGTGGGTTGATTTTTTCTATCCGGAAAATACGATATCGCTGCCAGGTCTACATCGCCATCCTTATCAAAATCAGCCGGAATAGCCTTAAAACAACCATTTACAGGAAAGAAAAAAGCCTGTTTAAATTCATATCTGCCGTTGTTCAGGTAGCCGTATATGCCGTGATAATTCTTCAATACGTTTCTGGAGAAATCGGCGTTATCTCCACTTACATACACAATATCTTTATGGCCGTCTTTATTTAAATCGGTTAACTCAAAGTAGGCAGAGCCATAAACGGGCGGAAACCGCAGTATTTCTTTGGTTTCAAAGTTTCCATTACCTTTATTCAACAATAAAAATATACCTTCCTGTGCCTGTGCAAACAAAACCCAAATATCCGGCAGGCCATCTTTGTTTTCGTCAGCAATATAGGCCTTAATGGCCCCGGGCAGCTCTCTTATTACCCGTTTTTCGTAGCCCTTGCCGTTCAGGTTTTTATACCAGGCCAGCACCCCGTTTGTGTTACCAAAGCTACAAATCAGCTGGTCTTTCCAACCGTCGTTATCCATATCAACAGCAAGGCTTTGTACGGGTCTTTGCAGGTTGTCAATCAACGGCGGGGTCTGGGCTGTGGCGTTAAGATCAAGTAATTTGCCTGTCCGTAAATCGTTAGGATGCAAGATGCCGATACTACTCATAAAACCACTGCGTTTACCGGGCTTTTTCAGGTCTCCATCAAAGTCGATATCTACAATTGTGGCATCAATTTTTCTGGCCGAAACTTCTTTCAGATTTTTATCCAATACATTCAGCGAACTATCAGCCAGGCTGGCTTCATAAATCTGCTGGTTGCCCTCGTCAATTCTGATATAGGTTGTTGAGGGGAAACTGCCTTTTCTGGCATAATGCGCACGTACCTCAAATAACCCGGTAATATCTTTGATAGGTGGGCGGTTCTGTGGCTTTAATTTTTCGGGTGCGTTATCAACATAGTACTTTACCAGCAACTCCCAATCTTCAATACTCATGGCCGATTTGCTGACAAAATAGCTTGAGTCTCCGTTGGTTTCCAGCTGTACATCGGGGTAAATCTTACCTCCGTTCATCTGAAAGCCCAGTTGCAGCGCCATCTCGGGCAACACACCTTGCTGCCAGGCCGACTTATCCAGTAGTTCAGGTTCAGGAAACAAATGGCATGATGCACAATGTTTTCTGGCCAGTTGCTCACCGGTACTCTGGCTGGCATCCTGCTGGTTGTTGCAGCTCATGGCAAATAATAAACTAAAAAAAGACAGAAAGCTTATTATCCTGAATAGGTTCATTGTGTCAATCTTATTTATTAATAAATTAACCTCTCCTGCATCATGCCGGAGAGGTTAAAAAAACACCTGTTATCAAGGCAATTATAGGTTTTTCTTCTTCAGCTCCTTCACAGCAAAATCTGCTGCACGGGCAGTAAGCGCCATGTAGGTTAACGATGGGTTAACGCATGAGGCCGAGGTCATACAGGCTCCGTCGGTTACAAATACGTTTTTCACATCATGAATCTGATTATTGGCATTTACTACTGAAGTTTTAGGGTCTCTACCCATACGGGCGGTACCCATTTCATGAATGGCCATGCCCAGATAAGAGCCGTTGTCGTAGCCTCTTACGTTTTTAACGCCTGCGCTTTCCAACATTTCTTTGGCATCGTTCAGCATATCAATGCGCATTTTTTTCTCGTTTTCTTTCAACTCTGCATCAAACACCACTATTGGCATACCCCATTTGTCTTTTTCGGTAGGGTGCAGATACATTCTGTTTTCATAATAGGGCAGGGTTTCACCAAAACCACTCAAGCCCATTGTCCATGCGCCAGGTTGGGTAACTTCGTTTTTATATTCTGCACCGAAGCTCAATTCGGCTACGTTGCGCTGCCATCCCTGACGACCAGACCCGGCACCACCCTGATAACCGAAACCACGCAGGTACTCACGTTTGTCGGTACCAATATTGCGGTAACGAGGCACATAAATACCGTTGGCACGGCGGCCATAAGAGTATTTATCAAGGCCACCCTCATAGATACCCGATGCACCTGTGCGGAAGTGGTGGTCCATGAGGTTATGACCCAACTGGCCTGAGTCATTACCCAACCCGTTAGGGAAACGGTTAGATTTTGAGTTAAGCATAATAGAAGTTGAACCCAAAGCGCTACCACAAACAAATACTATTTTAGCATAATATTCGGTTGGCTGAAGCGTAACGGCATCGGTTACTCTTACGCCTGTTGCACGTTTTTTGTTCTCATCATAGATGATTTCGGTTACAACCGAATCAGGACGCAAGGTAAGGCGACCAGTTTTAGCTGCCGGAGGCAATGTACAAGACTGCGTACTGAAATAGGCGCCATACGGACACCCCAAAGAACATTTGTTACGGTACTGGCATGAGGTACGGCCGATACCCAATTGTGCTTTGGCTGCCTCAGAAAGGTTAGCCACACGGCCAATGGTCATGTGCCTGCCCGGGAAGTTCTTCTCAATGCGTTTACGCACTTCTTTTTCTACCCAGTACATTTCCATCGGAGGCAGAAACTCGCTATCAGGCAATTGAGGCAGATTCAGTTTTTCGCCAGATATACCCACAAATTTTTCTACATAAGAGTACCACGGTGCCACATCTTTATAACGGATGGGCCAGTCAACGGCAATTCCGTCTTTTAGGTTGGCTTCAAAATCAAGGTCACTCCAACGATACGACTGACGCCCCCACATAATAGATTTACCACCTACAATACCCGGACGAAACCAGTCAAATCTTTTATCTTCTTTATACATAGAGTCTGAATCGTTCATCCAGTACTTTTCTGTCATTTCATTATAAGGGTAATCGCGCGACAATTTCGGATGAGATTCCTTCTGCGCAATGGTCAGGCGGCCGTTATATTGCATCTGCCATGGGTCTTTCATGGCGTTTTCATAACCGGTTACGTGCTCAAGCTGTTTGCCTTTTTCAAGCATAATTACACGCAGGCCTTTTTCTGTCAGTTCTTTTGCTGCCCAACCACCGGTAACACCCGAGCCAATCACGATGGCGTCGTAGGTCTGGGCTTTAATAGCATCTATATTTAAGTTCATTTGATTTGTCGGTACGTTTAACTGTGAATAGGTTAAGAATTAAATGGCCCAGGTTTTCTGGCCGGGTTTATAAGGCGCACTTCCATCGAATCTACCCGGTATCGGCAAATAGGCTAATGCCTGCGTAGCGCCAATTTCAGAGGTAAAATAACCTACGGTGGTTAGTTCTTTCATTCTTAAGAAGAAAGCCTTGTCGGTTGTCATGGTTTGTTTTACCATTTCATTCTTTTCGGCAACGCTCAGGCTCATAAAGTTTTTACCATATTTGGTTTTGCTGTCGGCATCCAACCTGGCAAGACCTGCGTAAAACTTATCCTGGTCTTCTTTCACATAGCAATCGCGCATTACTCTGACAATAAATTTCTCTGCTCCGGCTGCTTTTGCGCCCGGAGTATCTGTTGTCGGGATGATGACATCGGCCACTTCTGCTACCAATGCCTCCTGGTCGGCGGTAATAGCAACGCTTTCGCCGGTATTAAGTACTTGTCCCATTACGCCAGCTATTACCGGCGGAGATAATACCCCACCTACTAAGAGGGTAAGTCTCTGAACAGCTTCTCTACGATTCATTATAGATTAAGATTAAATAATATGGATAATGTAAAAAAAACGCGTCTGGAAATTTATTGAGTGATTGGTGATTTAGTGAATGAGTGATTGAGTGAATGAGTGATTGTTTTAATTGTGAAGGGTTGTAACTCAGTTTACATTGTGGCAAGCTACCCATTGTATTTATTGCTCATTTATCAATCCGCTGATTCACCATTCACTAATTCACTCATTCACTCATTCGTCATTCACTAATTCACTCAATCACTAAATCACTCATTCACTAAATGCTTAAATGCTTACCGATGAAAACTGTCTCCTACAAATTTCAGCACCTCGGGCAAAGCTGTTCGCCAGTAAGACCAGGTATGCCCGCCATCTCTCACCCTGAACTCATGTGGTATCTTCTTGTCTATCATCATGGCATGCAAGGCCATGTTACCTTTAATCAGGAAGTCGTCATCGCCGCAATCAATATAAAACTTTACTTTTTTAAGATCTTCGGCATTAGCCGTTTCTACAATCTTTATCGGAGCGTTTTTGTAATAATGCTCGGTAAGGCGTTCTTTGCCTTTCAGGTTCTTACCGTATAAATCGCCGAAAACATAATTCCATTGGTCCTGATTCTGATTGCCCGACACCACCTCTTCGTCTGTCCAAACGGCTGCACTTAATGGCGCTGCTGCCGTAAACATATCAGGGTGCTTGGTTGCATAGAGCAGCGTTCCCAGACCACCCATCGAAAGACCTGCTACCGCTCTGAACTCCCTTTTAGAACGTATCCGGTAGCTGGTTTCAATATAAGGAATAAACTCTTTTATGAAAAAATCTTCAAATTTTGTTTTTCCGTCGAACGAATTCATGTACCAGCTTACCCCGGCATCTGGCATTACAATAATCATGGGTGGAGCATCGCCACTATTAATGGTTTTATCTGCAATTTCGGGTGTCTGGCCAAATTGTGTCCAGCCGGTTTCGTCATCGGTATAGCCGTGCAACAGATACAGCACCGGATACATACGATTATTCTTCTCGTAGTCGGCAGGCAGGTAGATATTATACTTTACATCTTTACCTAAGATACTACTCTTTAGTTTCAAACTTTCTTTAACTATGCCTTGCTGGGCAAAAGAAAGGCTTGAAATGAATAACAGCAGAAGCAGATTTAGTTTTTTCATGATACTGAACAATTATTTTTGATGGAAACTTTCACTCACAAATTTCAGAACCTCCGGCAATGCGGTGCGCCAGTAGGTCCAGGTATGCCCACCCTGACGAACCCGGAACTCATGTGGTATTTTTTTATCAATCATCAGTGCATGCAGGGCCATATTACCTTTAATAAGGAAGTCGTCGTCGCCGCAATCAATATAATAACGCACTTTTTTGATTTCGTCAGGATTAGCCGTCTCAACAATTTTAAGGATTGAATTCTTCTGATAATGCGCGTTTAAACGGGCTGCCCCAACCAGATTGCTGCCATAACGCTGAGCATAAGAACTGGCCCATTGGGCGTCTGGCATGGCAAGTACTTCGTCGTCGGTGCGTACTCCGGCACTAAGAGGGGCCGCAGCCGCAAATAAATCAGGATGTTTGGTTGACATAATCAGGGTACCATAGCCCCCCATTGAGAGCCCGGCAATGGCACGATACCGTTTTTGACTTCGTACTCTGTAGTGAGACTCTATGTATGGAATAAACTCATTGATAAAAAAGTCTTCGTAGCGCACTTTACCATCAAAACTGTTCACATATCCGGTTACTCCGCCATCAGGCATGGCAATTATCATAGGTGCTGCTTCGCCGTTTTCAATCATCCGGTCGGCAATACTGTTGGCCTCACCAAATTGAACCCAGCCGGTTTCATCATCACCAAAACCATGTAACAGATAGAGTATAGGATAAGAACGATTAGACGCCTGGTAGTCTGCCGGCAGATAAATGTTATACTTTACATCTTTGCCTAAAATGGTACTCGGGATGGTAAGGCTTTCTTTTACGGTACCTTTCTGTGCCAATGCAGTTAGGGACAAAAATACAAACAACACAATAAAAGTGTGCTTCATTGCATAGGTAAAGGTTATAGGGTGAATACGTAGTAAATATAGTAAGAGATTGTGCTTCAATCCAAATTTAAAACAATTTCAAACCAGTTTAATACAAAAAACGAATGCAGCCGTTTTGCTTTTGCAAGCAAATACGGCTGTTCGTTCGTTCAGGGTCGGGAGTAATTAGTGTTTTGAAATTATGCCCCTACTACCTTTTTCAGGGTATTGTAGCTGGTAGTGAGGTTATCAACCGGCGACGGAGCGCCATCCTGCTCAACAAAATAGTATTTCATTCCGGCTGTTTTGGCTGCAGCAAACACAGGTGTATAATCAATGTATCCTTTGCCAATTTCAACAGGCATCTGTTTGTCTTTGCTAAGGTCTTTTACATGCCAGAGCGGGAACCGCCCCTTATGTTTGGCAAACAAAGCCACAGGGTCTATACCTGCCTTGATAGCCCAGGCGATGTCAAGCTCAAACTTCAATATATCAGCACTGGTTTGAGAGGCAAAAATATCAAACGGCAACTGGCCTTCAACTGGCTCAAACTCAGCGCTGTGGTTATGAAAAGCAAAGGTAATACCGGCTTTTTTACAGGCCTCACCTGTTTTTTGCAGCACTTCAAGCGACTGTTTTACTTCATCGAGCGTTTTAACCGGGGTGGTAGCACATACCAGGTACTTCACTCCGCCTTCGGCTGCATCGTCTACTACTTCCTGCATATTGTTCATCAGGTCTTTTATTGGCGGCAGTTTGGGCATTGGTCTTGCAGGGGCTTTGGGGTCGGTTTGTGCAGGCATAAGCATTCTGAACGGAGCCCCCATTACATGGTGCGACTGCCAGGTCATGCCCAGGTCTTTTACCAGTGTGGCAAATTCTTTGGGTTTCATGCCGTAGTAGCCGCCTTTCATGCTAAATGCCGACTCAATATTTTTATAGCCTATAGCTGCTATCTGCTTAAGCGTACCGCTTACGTCTTTATCAATTACTGACAAAGTGGTAAACAACTGAACGCCCGGTTCAAATTTTGTTTTGAAGTTTAACAGGTCTTTTGCCTGACCCTGCCATGCAAGGCCTCCGAGCGCTAATACCCCTGAATTCCTAAGGAAATCTCTTCTGTTTAACATTACTCTAAAAGTTTATTTTATATTCATTACCAATGTTTTACAGATAAAAACCGCTCAATAAGCTGCATCCGTTTTCTATATCTAAACTATTGCCTTTCGGGCGTCACGATCCGGATCGTTTTTAAGCATACATACGTCATCCAGAATCATGGTCTCGCCTTTGGCAGAAGTGTAAGGTGCCCATGCAGGCAGGCCACCACCGTTCGGGTTACCTGTGCGAACAAAATTCAGAAAAGATTTCGCCATTTTTTCTGACAACCGCCGTGGCCTTGCCCCACCACCGGTGTGGGTAAGCATCAGGTCTGTATTATAGAACCAGAAACAGATGTCGTCACAATGGAACGCCCTCATGCGGCCATCAAACAGCGGAGGCTGCCAGCCAAACCAGGCAACATATACCGGCGCCTTCTGAGACGCCTTGGCATCGGCTGCTGCGATGGCGTTTTTCCGGTTGCTAATAATCATTGACCAGATTTCAATGGGTTTTTTATCTTTAAATGCGTTTGAATAGGCATCTACAATATCAGCCGATTTATCACCAAATCTGGGTTTTAGCTTTTCTTGTACATCTGCCAGCGTTACTTTCTCCAGAGAAGCGTCCGTTCTGCTTGGGGCAAACTCGTTGAAAGTAGTACTAATGATAAGAGGTACATCAGCCGAAAAATGTCCGGCGTCTGAGAAGAAGGGTTTATCGCTCAGGAACTGCCCGTCTGCCACAGGAGCGTAGCCGCCTCTTTGCAGGTTAAGTCTTTTGGCTTCGTCAGCCAAAGAGGCCACTGCACGGTTGGCTATATCAATGTATTGTCTCCACGGAATCTGCTGTAGTTTGCCTACCTCGTTTGGCCCCAGACCTGCCTCTTTTAGCACAACTGCGCCTAGTTTTTCGGCATATTCTTTATTGACACCGCTCAGGGTTGTACCGCTTAATGCCACAGCCTTGTGGAACAACCCTTTGGCAGAAGGCATGGCCATCAGGGTGCATACCTTAGCACCACCACCCGACTGCCCAATGATAGTTACATTGCCGGGGTCTCCGCCAAAATTGGCAATATTTTCTTTAACCCATTCTAATGCCGCTACGATATCAAGCATACCTACATTGCCAGATGCAGCAAACCTGCTACCGGCTACACCAGCCAGATTGGTAAAACCCAGAGACCCAAGGCGATGGTTGAGCGAACAAAAAACCACGTCTCCCAGGCGGCTGATGTTTTCGCCATTGTATCCATCCTGCTCAATACCATTTCCGTTTACAAAGCCGCCACCATGTAGCCATACAATTACAGGTCTTTTTTTGGTGTCCAGAGCCGGTGTCCAGACATTTATGCGCAAGCAGTCTTCGCTCACATCATCATAATTCCAGTGGTCAACAAAAGAGGCATACTGATCGGCATAGCGTTTTTCCATTATTTGCGGAGCCGTATTACCCCACCAAACGGTTGGCTTGATACCGGCCCAGGGGTTTGGTTTTTGCGGAGGCATAAAACGGTTTTCGCCGCCTGTATCTGCGCCATAAGGAATACCCAGAAAAGTATGAATACCTCTTAAAATATAGCCTCTTATTTTGCCATAACTTGTGTTGGCCACAGCTATGTTATCACCTACAAACAATATCTGTTCATCGTCTTTTTCTTTAATTCCGAACGCTTGCGCATGGGCAGTTAAGGGCATAGCACTGCCCATACCCATTGTACCTACCCCGGCTGCACCTAACCCGAGTTTCTGAATAAAGTTTCTTCTGTTAGATTTCATATAGTTTTGTTTCAGTTGAATGATGGATGGTATATCAGGTTTGGCTGAAATACTTTTCAATTTACAACCCAGTTAATTGAATACAGTTGAAGAATCGACTTATGCCAAGAATCAGCATATAAAAGAAGATTTTATGACGATAATGTAATACCAAAAAGCCCAATATATGATTTTTCTAATATGCCATTATAACAATCACAGCCATTGATTCATAATGTAACAATAACACATGTACGCATATAAACAAAAAAAGCCGGTAATGCAGCATTACCGGCCCTCAGTTAATGATTTGTTTTATGGTTTTATTATCCGTTTTTTTCCTGAGTTATCAAGAATTTCTACCTGTGAAACATCAGAAGGAATGATGACACTGCGCGACGACTGCGACAGAAAAGATGAGCCATAAGCGGCTTCTTCTTTTCTTACTTTACCGTTTTTCAAGGTAAGTAGAGCTGCCGTTTCTGATGGCAATAAATCTATGGTTCTTACCAGATTTTTAGAACTAAAAAACTTCAGATTGTCGCGGTTCTGAGAGGCAACCAATAACAATTCGCCTTTGGCGTTCTTCAGGCGTACCAGTCCTTTGGCGTCTCCGGTTACACAATAGCCGCTTTTTTCGGGTAGCACGGCTGTAAAATTACCTTTGCCATCTCCTTTCAGCATCAATCCGTTCAAGGCATCATGTCTTCCTACCAGCACCTCGGTACCATAGTCATTACCTGCTATCAACACATCCAGATTACCATCCTGGTCAAAGTCGCCGGTAACCATTCCATTTAAAGGTGCAAACTGTGCCTGAATCGGCAATTCCCTTACTTCAAATTTTCCATTGCCTTTATTTTCAATGTATGAGCTTTTCATCCAGTTGGCTTTCAGCACCAAAGCATCTTTCATTTCTTCCGGTTTCAGAATTTTATCAATCGTAGCCTCAGAAAACTTCTGGTAGTTCTGAAAACGCTGGCGTGTCTGAATAAACTGCTTGGCCAGGTCATCGCGGGTATTGTAGGGGAATTCCTTCCGTATGCCCTCATCATCAGGGAAATACACCGTCGGAATGGCATCGTAGAAACCATCGTTATTAAAATCTTTGGCATAAATACCCACCGGTTGGGCATCACTGGCCTGCATCAGGGTATTCAGACCTAAATTTCCGGCTATATAGTCAATATCTCCATCATTATCAAAATCCCCTGACGTTATGCTTGTCCACCAGCCAATTTTGGCAGCCAGCCCCTCATTTTTAGCCAGTGGCTCAAGTTTGCCCTTATTGTTTTTAAAAATGGTTACAGGCATCCACTCTCCTACCAGCACCAAATCCGGCCAGCCATCGTTGTCATAATCGCTCCAAACGGCATCACAAACCAGGCCTATATTCTGTAAACCCGCAGCTAAACTGGCTGTTACGTTCGTAAACTTAGGTTGCCCGTTACGGCTGTCGTTTCTTAAAACATAGCTTGAAACAGGTTTCGGATAAGCGTTAGGCTCAACTCTGCCGCCCACAAACAAATCAAGGTCTCCGTCATGGTCAAAGTCTGCCGCTTTTATACAAGAGCCGCTTTTCAGAAACGCCGGCAAGGCCTCTGTGTTTAATGTAAAATGCCCTTTCCCATCATTTATATAGAGCCTGTCTTGCAGTTCGGGTGCATCTGGTTTAAACTCATAACTACCACTTACAATGTACAGGTCAAGGTCTTTGTCGTTATCGGCATCAAACAGTAAAACGCCGGCGTCTTCCTGCGGTTTTTTAAAGCCTTCTTCGCCGGGTAGCCAGTCCTGCACATTAAATTTACCATCCTTGTTCTGAATCAGGAATCTACCTTTACGAAATTTAGAGCCGCCCACAAACATATCTTCCAATCCGTCTCCATTTACATCGCCAACGGCAATGGCAGGGCCATACTGCGAGAGTTTGTGTGGCAAGAGTTTCTGTACGTTAAAATCTATGTAGTCTTCTTCCTCATGTTTATAAGGCACCTGCAGTTGTGTGCTGATGTCAGTAAACAAAACCGGCTGACTTGTTTTAGCCTCTGCCGGATGCACCGAGGCGTCACTTTCTTTGAGGTTTAAAACCTGGTTGGTCTTAATATTTTTCAGAATCTGGATTTTACCGCTCTGCCAGGTAATTTTGAGTTG
Source organism: Emticicia sp. 21SJ11W-3 (assembly GCF_024138715.1). Classification (GTDB taxonomy): domain Bacteria; phylum Bacteroidota; class Bacteroidia; order Cytophagales; family Spirosomataceae; genus Emticicia; species Emticicia fluvialis. Next base: position 793,112 of record NZ_CP092074.1, on the reverse strand, counting down.
GTCAATTTTCTGAATTTTACCCAGTCCAAAATGAGCCACCGGTTCAACCGACGACAGGTATCCACGATAAGGCGTATGCTCATATACCTGCTTTTTGCCGTTATCATATTCAATTTCAACCCATGCACCCAAACCCATCAGATTCGGGGTATTGCCTTTAAAGCTCACCCTCAGGTAATTGCTTTCCTGCGGTTTTAGCTGAATTGAGTTATTCTGGTAAACTGAGGCGGAGTCGTCAATGTTATTAACAATATAATCCAGGTCTCCGTCATTATCCAAATCAGCATAGGCGGCTCCGTTAGAAAATGAAGGCTCGGCCATTCCCCATTTTTTGGTTACGTCTTCAAACTGAAAATTCCCCTTGTTATGATAGGCAAAGTTCTGAATTTTTACAGAAGGGATATAGTCACTCAGATAAGAAGCCGAAGCCAGATGAGACACTGATTGCCTGTAAGCCATAAAATCGAGGTCGGTGATATCCTTCGGAAAACCATTTGTAATGATGATGTCTCTGAGGCCATCGTTATCAAAATCTACTACCATGGGTGTCCAGCTCCAGTCGGTTTGTGCTACACCTGATAACAGGCCTACTTCACTGAAAATTGGCTTGCCTGTTACAGGGTCTTTACCCTGATTTACCTGAAGCGTATTGCGCGGATACTGATAAACATAATGAAAGCGGTCGTTATTCTGAAAAGTCTGGTAGTTATTGGCCATGGTCATCATTTTCTTCCGCTTGTTGGTAAAGGGCATCATGTCAAGCGCAATAATATCTACCAGGCCGTCATTATTGATGTCGGCCACTTCGTTGCCCATAGCCGAATATGAGGTATGCTTAAAGTAACTGGCCGCTTGCTCGGTAAAACCTGTATGCCTGCCATCTTTGTGCTGATTTATATAGAGCAGGTCGTTGGTAAGGAAATCATTGGTAACATAAATATCCTTCCAGCCGTCCTGATTGATGTCTGTAATATTAACCCCCAGACCAAAGCCTTCAACGAGAATACCTTCTTCTTTTGATACATTGGTAAAATAGGCGTGCTTTCTGGTTTCATCCCAATCGTTTCTATAAAGCCGGTGGGTGCGTTTAGAGCTTCCGTCTTTCAGTGCTTCGCGGTACATATTAGGTACATTGATGTCTTCCATCTGATTTACCAATATGTACAAATCGAGGTCGCCATCGTTATCATAATCAAAAAACACCGAATTGGTTGTGTGTGTAGTATCTGCAATTCCGTAATCAGCCGCCATTTCTTTGAACGATGGAACACCGTTCCGCCCTACGCCCTGATTCACATATAACATATTGGCACGTTGGCTGGCCACTTTCTTTACTGAGGCAGAAACATAAATATCAGGCAGGCCATCATTATTAATATCAACCACCGAAACACCATTACACCAGCGGCCTTCGCCACTTACTTTGGCCTCGGCAGTTACATCTTTAAACTTAAGTTTATTTTTGGCATCCAGACCTTCGTTCAGGTACAATTTATTCGGAACCTGATTACCTGTAAAATAGACGTCTGGTTTACCATCAGCGTTGAAGTCGCCAATGGCTACTCCACCACCGTTGTAGATATACTCAAACGATACAATGTTCATCGTATCATTTTCAGTAATACGGTTTGAGAACTGAATACCCGTTTCGTCGGCTGGTAGTTTACTAAAAACAGTATCTGTTTTCTTACTGCACGAAAAAGCAAAGGGTACTAAAAGCAAAAGCAAGGATTTTACAAAAAGTGGGCTAATAGAATGTAGTTTCATTACAAAATCAGGTAGTATTAAAAAAAACAGAGATGGCAAAGCTACCATCTCTGTAAAAATAAACTTTTTTTTCTAAAACAATCACATTAAAATTATTTGTAAGCCGGATCCTGCTCCAAAGTTGGCTTGCCGTCTTTTTCTGAACGGTCGATAGCCTCTTGCGGAATTGGATAAAACTCGTTTTTACCTTTAACAAATCTGGCACCTTTCTTATAAACACGTTTGTTAGCTTCTACCTCATTGTATTTGTTCAATACATCGGCAGCAATACCCCATCTTACGAGGTCAAAGAAACGGTGTCCTTCCATACCAAACTCCAGACGGTTTTCAAAACGAACCGCTTTACGGGCAACATCTTTGCTGGTCCAGGGGGAGGTATAGTTTTTAATTACATAATTAGCAGCAGGTACAGGATTGCCTTGTGAATCATAAACAAGCGTGTAAGCGTCACGTGTTGCACCCTGAGTAGCTTTCTGAACAAATCCGGCAGGGTTAGCTGCACGGGTTCTGATCATGTTAACCAACTCTCTTGCTTTTTCAAGGCTACCTACTTCCACTTCACACTCTGCCAACCAAAGCAAAATCATATCATAACGCATAATACGGTAGTTGTTGCTGGTTAAGTTACCCCAACCGTTTACGCCCGTAAATGCCTTAGAAGGAATGTGTTTTTTAGGCGAGTACGGACCCGCATAAGTTTGGTCACGGATAAAGTCTACATTATGAATTTTGTAGTCGATAAACAAGATACCACGACGACCAACTGTCTGGTCTAAGCGAGGGTCAAGCGCACCATCATAAGGAGTGAATGGATCTTCCAATTTTAAGCCCTGGTCGTTTTTAACGTCAGAATCATTGAAATTATCAATTAATGGTAATCCGTCTGAACTTGTCTTGAATGCATTCACCAGGTTTTGTGATGGTTGGTAGAACCCGCAACATCCCCAAGGAGACGCATAAGGGTGAGCCAGACCTACACCTTGGTTGGCGGCGTCGCCGGTAGCGCTTGAAGAAGCAAACTGTACTTCGAAGATTGACTCAGCGTTGTTACGCGTGCTTGCATCAAAGTTATCTCTGTACACATCAACCAATCTGAATTTACCGCTGTTTACAATTTCTTCCAAAAGTGCTTTGGCCGCTGTAAGTTTAGCTGTATTAGCCGCGCCAGTGCTGATATCAAAGCCCTGGAACATCAAAGCCTTAGCCTGAAAAGCCTTGGCAGCCCATTTGGTAGGGCGGCCTACCTGGGCCTGTGTTGCAGGAAGAACCGATGCGGCGTCAGCAAAATCTTTCTCAATTTTTGCCCATGCGTTTGCATCTACAGGTACTTTGGTACTTTCAAGGTCGTTAAGATTGAAGATTTTCTCGTCAATGTACGGAATATTCTTCCACATTTTCTTAGCCTCAAAATGGAACAAAGCTCTAAGGAACTTCGCTTCAGCCAGAATCTGTGCTTTTCTGGCGTCAGTAATATCCTTCACATCAGCAAGGGTATTAATTACGTCATTGGCACGTGCCACACCTTTAAATAAACCTCTCCATTTGTTTTTGATGTGGTTATTGGTAGGTTGGAAGTCCCATTTTTCAAGGAACGATTGCTCAGGTTGGTCACCGGCGTCAGTACCTTTGTAGGCATCATCTGATGGGATACCACCAAAAACCCAGTTATGGATATCATTATTCCAGGCGTCCTGACCGTCAAGCCCTGTTCCGTCAATCATTGCATAGGCTCCCAATAATACGCCTTCAACACCTTTAGCTGTTTTCAGCGAGGTAGGGCTGTATTGGGCTTGTGGCTCGCGGGTAAGGAATTCATCGCTACATCCAACTGCGAGTCCTACCGTTAGTCCTGTTGCCAGAAATATTTTAACAATATTGTTACTTTTCATATTTGAATTGTATTTGTTTAAATGTAATAAATGTGTTGGCTTTTAATTTTTACTGCTACTCTAATTAGAAACCAAAGTTAACACCTACAATAAATGTTCTTGATACAGGCATGTATCCACCATCAAAACCTAGCGTATTATCGGATCCTGTCTGAATCTCAGGGTTAAGACCGGTATACTTGGTAAATGTAGCTAAGTTCTGAACCTGAAGGTAAATCTGTGCATTGTCTAAAGCTGTTTTCTTAGCAACTTTTGAAGGCAGATTATATGTTAACTGTACATTTTTGATACGGAAATACGATCCATCTTCAATGAAATAGCTTGAAGGACGGCTACTAACCTGGTCGTTGGCATCCATAATAGGTACAGTACCTGAAGTATGGTTTGGTTGCCATGCATCGTACAATGCGCGTTTAGAACGGTTACCCTGGAAAGTATTGAAATCAGAGAAATAACGGGTATAGTTAAAGACATCGTTACCTTGTGTGCCGTTGGCAAAAATAGTCAGGTCAAACGCTTTGTAACCAAGGTTCAGGTTCAAACCGTAAACGAAATCAGGGTGAGGGTTACCGATAATGGTACGGTCAGCATCCGTGATTTTTCCGTCTCCGTTAATGTCAGCCACTTTAAATTTACCAGGTTTGTTGTAGTCTTCATATTTAGGCCAAGCATCTGCTTCTGCTTGTGTCTGGAAGATACCCAGAATTTTGTAACCGTAGAATGATGAGATTGGTAAGCCAGCCTGAGTTAAAGTAACAGCTGGTACGCGAGAACCATATCCGAAATAACGAGTGTTAGGGCTTGCATCTAGTTGGTCTACGTTGTTTCTGTAAGTTGACAAGTTACCAGAAATGCTATAACGGAAGTTATTGATGCTGTTTTTATAGTTAATACCAATATCAAGACCTTTGTTTGTCATCTGCCCTACGTTGAAAGCCGGAGCGTTAGCATCACCCACTGTGAAAGTTAATGGAGTAGTGAATAACATATCAGACGTTACACGTTTCCACAAATCGATTTCAAAGTTCAATTTACCTTTGAAGAACGACGCATCTAAACCAATGTTAGTTGAGGTTGTAGCTTCCCATTTTGCTTTAGGGTTACCAAATGCTTGTGTATCGTAACCGATTGTCGGAGTAGTTTGGCTACCATCAATAGGATACCCTGCATGGTAAATATCAGAACGATAAGTAGTATAGGCGTTGTAGTTACCAATTTTCTGGTTACCGGTTTTACCCCAACCGAAACGAAGTTTCAAGTCTGAAACAAAAGGCAGGTTACCTGAAATGAATTTCTCTTCAGACAAACGCCATCCTAAACTGAACGCAGGGAAAAGCGCGTTACGTGATGCTGACAAGAAACGTGAAGAGGCGTCATTTCTGATAATCGCCTGAACAAGGTATTTATCATTGTAAGCATAGTTGAATTTACCGAACTGCGATGACAGGGTGTAGTCGTTACCAACACGGCCATAGTTACCAACTCTGGTTGGATCTCCAAGATCAAGGTAGCTGATAATCGGTAAGGTTTCAAAAGCATAGCCATTACGGGTTGCACCAAAGTATTCGCCAAATTGTTTGATGGCCTCAGTACCTATGTAAGCATCCACTTTGTGTACGTTATCAAACACTTTGCTGAACGATAAGGTATTTTGCCATACCCATTGGTAGTCGTAGCTGGTGTTAGATTCTGAACCGTTGTTGAAGCTACCTTCAATGTACTCAGGGTTAGCACGGCTGATATATTTACCGTTTTCACCAACAATATCAATACCTAAGCTGGTTTTGAAAGTAAGGAACGGAAGGATATCGTATTCACCGTAAATATTACCGAACCCTCTCAGTCTGTATCTTCTGTTATCAGCCTGACGCGCCAAAGTTGCATAAGGGTTAGAGTTGTTACCCAGGTTGGCACCACGAGAACCCGCAAAGAAACCATTGATGTCATAAATCGGAAGCAACGGATGGTGTTTGTATGAACCAGAAACCGCATTTTGCTCTTCGTTGTTGCTAAAACCACCTTTACGGTTATCAAGCGCTACGGTAAAGTTTTCGCCTACTCTCAGTTTTTTATTAATGGCTGAGAACTCAGTATTTGAGCGTAGAGTGTAACGGTCATAGCCGATAAATTTAACCACACCGTCCTGAGAGAAATAACCTACCGACAAAGCATAGCGGCTGTTTTCTGAACCACCACTTGCCGATAACTGATAGTTTTGAATAGGCGCAGTGCGGGTAAGTTCTCCCCACCAGTAGGTATCTGCCGATTTAGTAATGGCGTAGATGTTGTCTGGTGTTAATGAATACAAGGCAGGGTTGGTGTTGGCAGCGCCTTCTTTACCTGCACTTGGAAACACGTAATCAGGAATGGTAACTTCTCCATTAGGGCCATAAGTGTACTGGCCGTGTGAAGGCGTTTTGCCTGCATATTTATCAGCCAGATAAAGGTATTGTCCGAGTTCCTTGGCATTCAGAGACTCAACATTTTCTGAAACTTTCTGTGAACCATAATAAGCAGAGAAGTTAATTTTAGCCGGACCAATTTTACCTTTTCTTGTTGTAATGATAACTACCCCGTTAGCTGCACGAGAACCATAAATTGAAGAAGCAGAGGCATCTTTCAGAATCTGGATAGTCTCAATGTCATTGGGGTTTAAGTTACCCTGATTTTCAGTAGGTACACCGTCAATAATGAACAGAGGGTCATTATTACCGATGGTACCAAACCCACGTATACGTACTGTTGCATTACCCCCGGGAGTTGCGTCGTTAACGATACTCAAACCAGATGCACGCCCTTGTAATTGTTGTGCAAAGGTTGTAGCAGGAACCGACTGAAGGTCTTTTGCATTTACTGTTGTTACAGCGCCTGTAATATCTCTTTTTGACTGAGTACCATAACCGGTTACAACCACCTCATCAAGAGCCGCTTCGTCTGATTCTAATACGATGTTCAGGGTTGTCTGATTGCCGACTGCAATTTCCTGATTTCTGTAGCCAATCGAACTCACCACAAGCACCCCACCAGAGGTTGGAACATTAATTTTGTAATTTCCTGAAGCATCCGAAATGGTTCCGGTAGTAGTTCCTTTTAATGAAATACTGGCACCAGGGATCGCCTCACCTTTTGGATCACTTATCTTACCACTAACAGATTTTTGGGCAAAAGCTACAATGGACATTAGCCAAAGTACGCCACAAATCAGAGCACCCCTAATGGGTACAAAGTAGTTTTCTTTCATACGCTTGTTTTGTTTGGTTAAAAATTAAAAATTAATTGTAAAAAACAGTATATCCTGCCGTTAATGACAGAACATAACCGGGGAAAGAACTTAATCTTTCATACGCTTAAAAAATCAGACAAAAAACAGGGTTTTAAAACTAGTTGTGGAAAATCATTAGACACAGCAACATACAGGCGAAGAAAAATACATTCAGCCCCTGTTTTACCATGCTTAAAAATTTTATTTTTATTAAGATAATCCGGATTTATCGTGCAGTGAACGAAAAGAAATTATCTTTCATACGCTTATAAATTATAATCTAAACTCAGGCAGTATTAATACCTGAAATACAAAAGTGTTAGCTCCGAGAATTCCAAATGCTTTACGAGTAGATGCAAGGGAAATTTATCATAGGCTTATATCAGTATTAGTTAAAATTAGGTCAAATATATTATTACAAATCAGGCTTCAGACAAAATAAAAATGCCTTAATGCAGAATATTTTATAGGTTAAGTATGTTTTTGGTTAAAAAATTATGCGTTTATCGCGTTCTCTTCCATTACGGGAGCAAATTATGTCAATTCTTTAATTTTTCCAAATTTTTCCATTTATTTTATAAATTTTAATCTAGGGCTTGTGTTTTTTAAAAAAAGCAACTCATTTATTAAAAAAAATTAAAAACCAGGCTTAAAGCAAGGCATAAAAGCAGCCGAACAAGGCTTATCTTACTACTATCTTTGTTTTTATCTTTCTACTCTCAATCAAAAGGGAATCTGTAAACTTCTCAACGGTTACAATAAACGAAGAAACTTACTTTTCCCTCAGCCTGATTATCTTACCTGATTTGTATTATTATATCTCTATAACCTGTACTTTACCCAAACGCCTGACAATTGTAAACTAGTCTGCTTTCAATCTAATTAACCTAATCACTATAATGCCACTGGTTCCGCGAGCGTTAAGTATTGTTTTTAAAGTAAACGTTCTTTAACTTATCACCAGTTAGTTCTCCCAATATATTCTGCTCCTTTTTGCAAGAAAACAACATCAAAAGGCAAAAAAATCAACAAATTTTCCATTATCAATTTTTGAGGTGGTTAAAAAACAATAGGAGATGGCGGTCAGCCATCTCCTATATGAAGTAATCCTATTATATCTTAGATATTAATATCCAGGATTTTGTTTTAATACACTAGAACCTACAAGGTCAATCTGAGATTGTGGTATCGGGAACAAAGCTTTATTAGCTGTGTAAACCGCTCCACCTAATGCACCTGGTAAAAACTTCTGGTCATATTTCAGATAGCGGTTGATAGCTTCTACGTCTTCGTTCCAACGAACAAGGTCATAGAAACGATAACCTTCCATACCCAACTCTAATCTTCTTTCAAAACGAACAGCGGCTCTTGCATATTCTTTAGTTGGGAACGAGCTATACAAACCAATTTTGTAATTAGCGGCTGGTTGGCCGTTGATTGAAACAAAATCAGATGCATTAGTAGCGCGACCTCTTACCATATTAGTATATTCCAAAGCTTTGGCCAAAGTACCCACTTCAATTTCTGCTTCTGCAGCCATTAACAGAACGTCTGCAAATCTGATAATAGTAACGTTGTAGGCATTGTAGGTCTGGTGTCCCCAACCTCCTGTTTCTGTCAAACCTGCTGCTTTCTCTGCCTTAGTAAAGATGTACTTTTTAGGAGAGTAAGGGCCACCGTTAGGTTGGTTACGAATCATGCTGAAACCAGTGTGAGGACCCCAATCAAGGAACGGAATACCTCTGCGGCCTACTGAATGGTCTAATCTTGGGTCTAACGGACCAGCATCTAATGTAAAAGGCTCATCAGATTTAATACCCATATCATTTTTAACTGCATTTGCGTCAAGATTGTAAGAGTTATCCAACAATGGTAAACCATTGGCATCAGTACGGAATGAGTTTACAAACTCGAACGACGGCTGGAAGAAACCGCAACAGGTACCAGGGTCAACACCTTGAATGAAGTTAAGCTGCAAGTCGCCGTTAGCATTATTACCGCTACCTGATTTTACAGTTGCCTGAACCGCAAAAACTGACTCTGCGTTATTATCGTTGGCAACTCTGTACAGGTCAGAATACTTTGGTAACAGCGCATACTTTTTACCACCGGTTGTTTTACCGTTAGCAATAATCAAATCAAAAAGTGCTTTTGCTTCTGCATATTTCTTTTGATACAAATACGTTTTTGCCAGGTAAGTTGCGGCAGCCCATTTATTAGCACGACCTACCGAAGAAGATGTCTCTGGCAAAGCATCATAAGCTGCTTTAAAGTCAGCCTCGATTTTTGGCCAAAGGTCTGTATCATTTTTAACTTTCTCAATTCCGTTCGCTACGCCAATGTTTTCATCTACATAAGGAACCATATTGAAGTTTCTCTTCAACTGGAAGTAAAAATGGCCTCTGATAAAACGCGCTTCAGCTGCAATTCTTGCTTTGTCAGCCTCTTTCACACTTGGCAATGCATCTTTCAACAGACTTAATACTGCATTTGCTCTGGCTACACCATCAAAATGACTTTGGTAAACGTTACCAGCCACCTGATCAGTAGATACATACTCATATCTTTGAACCGGAATCATTTCGGTACCATCACCCGGGTCAGTTCCTTTGTTGGCATCACCGCCTCTGATACTTCCGATAAGCCAGTTTGACGGACCAGAGTGAGTTTGGCTAAGCGCACTCAGCTGTGCATAAGCTGCAATTAATGAACCCTCAAGACCAGCAGTACCGGTCAATTGGTCCTTAGAGAGTGTACCTGTAGCAGGCACATCCAGGAAGCTATCTTTACAAGCGTACATCCCTGCAAACAGGACGAAGCTGGAAATTAATATTTTAACTTTTTTCATTGTTTTAATTTAATTTGACTTAGGTTAGAATCCAACATTTAAACCAAACGTTACCTGACGAGTCATTGGGAAGTTACCCAAATCTACCCCAAAGTTAGTATCAGCAGCACCTGCCACTTGAGGGTCAAGACCGCTATACTTAGTAACTGTGAATAAGTTATTAACTGCGGCATTCACGCGAATTCTTCCTAATTTCATTTTTCTTGCAATTGCACTAGGCACATTGTAAGCAATTGAAAGGTTTTGGAATCTTAAATAAGAACCATCTTCAACATAGAAACTGCTTGATTGAGAACCAGTACTGAAACCGTCATTTTGTTCAAAACGTGGGATATCTGTATTTGGATTTTCAGGGCTCCAAGAGTTTTTAACACGCTCAGAGATAGCAGCACCAGCAAACAACGGATAGAAATCTGTAAATCTTTTAGACATATTAAAGATTTTGTTACCGATTGAAGTATAGAAGTAGGCAAGCATCTCAAAATTCTTATAAGAAAGGCTGAAGTTTAACCCACCTGTAAATTTAGGAACCGGGCTACCTAAATAGGTACGGTCGTCAGCATCAATTTTGCCGTCACCGTTCAGGTCAGCATAACGGAAACGACCAAGACCAGCACCTACTTGCGTTGGTATTGCAGCGCCAGGTGTTGCTTTTTCTAACAAAGCCTGGTTAACCTGGTCTTGCGTCTGAAACAAGCCAACAACTTTGTAACCATAGAAAGAAGATAACGAATAACCCAATTGGTTACGTATAGGGTTTACACCTCTGAAACCAGGGTTCACATCCTGAAGGTATTTAAGACCTCCACCAATTTCTGTAATTTCGTTATTAAGGAAACTACCGGTTACGTCAAATGAATAACCTAAGTCTGTACCCCATTTGCCTCTTGTAATAACCTGAATATCAATACCTTTGTTTACCATTGTACCCACGTTAACTGAAGGTGCGGTAGCTCCGCCTACTGTTTGTGTAATTGGCAAGGTATATAGTAGGTCCTTGGTGTCTTTTTGCCACAAATCTAAGATAACATCCAATTTACCTTTCAGGAATGAACCATCAAAACCAATGTTTTTAGTGATACTGGTTTCCCATTTAGCATTTGGGTTACCAATGCGTGACTGTCTGAAACCGCCTACTATACCAGCGTTCGTACCGTTAATGTCATAACCTGATGTACCAACGTTTTGTTCGTAAAGATTGAACTGGTTAACCGGAGATACGTTGTTTGAGTTACCCATTGTACCATAACCCCCTCTGATTTTCAGGTCATTTACCCAAGACAAGCTCTTCATGAATGGTTCGTCTGAAAGTCTCCAGGCAGCAGATACTGCAGGGAACACACCATATCTGTTATTGGAACCAAAGCGCGAAGAACCGTCGCGTCTGATAATCCCGGTAAGAATGTATTTATCTTTTAGGGAATAAACTGCTCTGCCAAAGTACGCGTTAAAATTAACGCCATTCTCTTTACCACTGTTTGCAGGGTTTCTGATATCAAGCGTAGAAATGGTAATATAGTTAGGGTCACCAGAGAAAGGCGCACGACCGTCAGCAGAAATATTCTTACCGAATCCGGTATTAAGTGCTTCCTGACCAGCCAGAACCTCTAGATTATGTATACCAAATTTCTTTTTGTACGCAATGGTATTGGTGAAAGTCCATGCTAAATTAAAGCGGGCGTTCTCGTTATAAGACCATACCACACTTTTGTTTTCAAGGGTTTCATAAATCGGACGACCATACCCCCAACCATAAGAGTTGTTGTAAGTTCCACCAATAGAAGAACGTAATGTTAAATCTTTGATAACATCTACTTCAACGTAGAAGTTACCCGCAACAATTCCATTAAAGTTTTTGTTTAACTTACCTGCCTGTTGGTTAGCTACTGGGTTTGAGCCCTGACCAAATCCAAGTGCAGTCGTACCAGCCCAACCACCGAACTCATCGCGAACCGGAAGGATTGTTGGGGCTCTGAAAGCAGCCAGGATGTCGTTTTCATCCTGAGATGATTGCAAACCGTTGTTACCACCCTGACGGCCAAGGATTTGAAGATACGTAAGCTGGATGTTTTCACCGATTCTTACGTTTTTGAAAAGATCAAACTCAGAGTTTACACGCATGGCAATACGTTTGGCTCTCTGGCTTGGCAATATACCTTGTTGGTCTAGTAGTGATAACCCAACAAAAAAACGAGAAGCATCTCCACCACCTTCAAAGCCAAGTGAGTGTCTTTGAATTGTTCCGGTTTGGGTTAGCTCTTTATACCAGTCAGTACCTTGTTTGTTTGCTTTAATAACCTGATAGAAATCACCGATTGTTGGCCCGGTTATGTTGTATTTCAGTTTTTCAGCAGCTAAATCGATAGTACCCACAACACCGCTTCTGTCACCAACTTTCAGGTAATCAGGAATAATTGGAGTTGCTCCAGAACCATATTGAGGGTGAGACAATGGGGCTCCAGAGTTTTTTAATGCCGTCCAGGTCCAGGTTGCCTGATCCTGTGGATTCATCATTTGCTGACCTTTGCCCGGGTCTGTAAAACCAAACACACCATCATAAGTTACGTTTAGTTTTTTCGCATTTTTCTTACCTTTCTTAGTGGTGTAAATAATTACACCGTTAGCAGCTCTGGCACCGTAGAAAGAAGCTGTCGAGGCGTCTTTCAAAACTGTTGTTGTTTCGATATCTTCAGGGTTCAGATAACTTGCATCGGTACTTGGCAAACCATCTATAATTGTCAAAGGCTCGTTACCACCAAATGCACCAAAACCGCGTACGCGAATCTGGCTGCCAGAACCAGGCTGGCTGGTGGTTACAACTGTTAAACCCGCTACTCTACCTTGTAACTGTTGTTCAACACTTGAACTTGGAACCGTAGTAAGGTCTTTCGTTTTTACAGTAGAGATGGCACCGGTAGACTCACGTCTTTTATCAACCGTGTATCCGGTTACAACTACTTCATCAAGACCTGATGCATCATCTTCAAGAGTAATGTTCAATGTACTCTGATTAGCTAGAGCAACCTGAACAGTTTTGTAACCAATTGAGCTGATTACCAAAGTACCACCTGCAGTTGGCACATTAATTTTAAAGTTACCTTCTGCATCTGAAATTGTACCGGTTGTTGTTCCTTTTACAGAGATACTGGCGCCTGGAATGGCTTCCCCTCTCGCATCACTTACTTTACCACTGACAGATTTTTGTGCAAATGCTACTATGGACATCATCCAGAGTAGTCCACAAATCAGAGCACCCCTTATGGGCACAAAGTAGTTTTGTTTCATAGTTTTGTTTTAGTTAAAAAAAAAGTAAAAAATAAATTGTAATTAAAGATTTTTGTTTTTCACTTAAAAAGGAAAGTATTGAATTATCCTGATAAGTGTATTTTGCACAATTATAGAAGCATGCTTTAAATTTTCCAAATTTTTCATGTTTTTTTTATAAATTAAAAAAAGCATAAAAATACTATGAAACATCCGGAACAAATAAATTTGCAGACGTCTTAAACTGTTTTTTTGATAAATCTACTACTGAGTTATGAAGCTGTGGAAATTAGAGGAGCAAAAAAAGGATGCCGAGGTCGGGGTTCATCTAAATTTTGCTTAATTTTTAAAAAACACTACCGCAATGAATCAATGCTTACTTTTTAGTTTTACAATTGCGGATTTTAACATTTTGAACCTTAAACGATGAAGTTTTGATAGAAAATAAATGAGAACCAGATTAATCACAGATAGTTAATGTATAATATAATCCATGTAAATATTTACGTTTTTTATTAAAGTATTATTGTATCATTTGGTTACAATATTAAAAAGTTTGAATAAGGCTTCCAAATTTTTCTAAGTAATTTTATATAATACCCTATCCAGAGCCACATTTGTTATATAAAATATTAGTATTGTTATAGTTCAACAAAGATAACAATAATACCCGGTATATGTCAATTTATCATTTTTTTTTGGCATAAAAATATCAGATTGTACCGGGCAGAAAAAAAATCTTACAATTTATAGAGCAACATTTCATCTAACAGCCCCCCCCCAATCAATAGGCATGGCTATTTAGATTCATTTGTTTAATCTGATTGCCGTTTTCTCAACAGCCTCCAATACTCGCATGGTATTACCACCCCAAATTTTACGTATTTGCCGGGCCGTATATCCACGTTTTAACAACTCAATTGTAACGTTTTTAATTTTGCTTACGTCTTCACAGCCCATTACATCGCTGCCTCCGTCCATATCCATCCCAATACCTACATGGTCAATACCAGCAATCTTAACTACGTGGTCAATATGGTCAACAACGGTTTTTACATTGGGTACATCGCCGGGATACTTATATTTTAACTGGCGGAGTTCGTTATTGATTCTTTTTTTGTCTTCCGGCGTAGCATCGGCTCGCATGGCCTGCATTCTGAGTGTACGGATAGAAACCGCTACTTCCTCCGAAGGCTTCTTCAGGAAATCGGCTACAAAATTAATCTGAATAACACCTCCTTTAGAAGCCATCAGTTTAATCATGTCGTCGGTCATGTTTCTTTTAACATCACTTAATGCCCGGCAAGAAGAGTGTGAAGCAAATACTGGTGCCTTACTTAAACGCATAACATCATAAAAGGCTGAATCGGAAAGATGCGATACATCAACTATAATACCCAGCCTGTTCATTTCGGCAATGCAGGCTTCTCCAAACTTACTTATGCCGTTATGCTCAGCCCCTTCGGGGTCACCTGATGAATCACTGATATCATTATTAAACGAGTGAGCAAGGGTAATGTATCTCAGGCCTAAGTCATAATACAGCTGAAGGTTTGATAACTCCTGCCCTATCGGCCAACCATTTTCCATACCAATAAAAACACCCAGTTTCCCTTTTTTATGCACGGCGTATCCTTCTCTGGCGGTAGTTACCAGTTCGGCCATGTCGGGGTATTTTTTAACGGCCTCATGAATGGCCTTGAATATCTTCAATGCCTTTTCTTTGGCTTCTGCGTTTCCTTCAGTAGTACGTTTGCCCTGCGCCATATAGACAGCAAAAAACATGGCATCCATGCCGCCCTCTTTCATACGCGGAAAATCAATCTGTGTACCGTCTTTTCTATAATCATGCTTTATGCCAATATCAAATCCCTCTATCTCCAACATGTTAATGGGCACATCGGCATGGGTATCTACTGTATAAGCGCGTGCATGGATTTTATCGGCCTTTTTCAACAGGCGTTGTTCTTTTTTACTTTGCGCAAAAAGAGCCATTGGCAGTAAAAGCAGCAGGAACAGGTGTTTCATCTGATACGTTAGGTGAGCGGTTAGCTTATTGAAGTTTTCTCCCTTTCCAGATATATTCATTTTTACCCTGGGCAATCAATCCGAAAAAACTAACATAGAACGGGTAAATGAGCTGGACAACCGGGATGAGCCAAATTAGTCTTTTTTTGTTCAAAAAGCTAAGAATCAATATTAAAAATAGCAGCTCTGTCGAAAATTTAGTAAAAAGGATGATAACGGCCTTTTCTGCCGAAATTACCTGTAAAAAGTAAAGCGCCGCAGTAAGTATTACAGTAAGGTTGGACAGGAAAACAAAAACCGCCAAGGCAGTATTTACCGGATTGTTGTAATGCCTCCATTTGCTTGCCCATCGCTTGCGCTGATAATAAAATGATTGCAGAGACTGATGTGCCTGCGTCTCTACAATGGCCTCCTGATGTTTTAGAAACCTGACCTTGCCGGGATACGCGGCTGCTACCTTATGCATCAGAAACTCGTCATCACCCGATGCCAGATTTTCATTACCCGAAAACCCGCCAACTTCACCAAAAACCGATTTGAGATAGGCCAGATTTGCTCCATTGCACATATTGGGTTTGCCAATCAGCATGGCGCAGGCTCCGGAACCAATAAGACTACTGAACTCAATGGTTTGCATCTGCTGCCAGAGTTTTGCCAAAAAGCTATTGGAATCATTTATAAATGTAACAGGCGAGCTTACCAGATATGCCCCGGTCTCGGCCTGAAAACTGGCAATTACCGCCAGCCAGTTTTTACCTACACGGCAATCGCCGTCTGTGGTTACTATTAATTCGCCTTTTGCCAACTGGATAGATGCATCAATGGCTCTTTTCTTGGGCGATGTATTGTTGGTTTTGGCAGGTAACTGATTTATCAACAGCCTCATGTAGGTTTGTCTCTGAAAATCTTTAACAAGCGTAAGGGTACCATCTGTTGAGTCGTCATCTGCTACTATAACTTCAAACTTATCAAATGGATAACTCTGAATTTCCAGATCCTGCAACAAACGGATTATGTTAGCGGCTTCATTACGCACCGGGATAATGACAGATATAGCCAAAGGCTCTTTACCGCCAGCCTGTATTTTGTAAGGCTTGCCTGATAACCATATCAAAATAAGCCCGATATTCATCAGGAAGTAGACAGAGGTAACAATAATGAGACTAGTGGCTAACACAGATTAAAGAAATTAAAGATAAACTCAACTGACAGACTCCGCTGTGGGTTTGGTTGATAACCTCAAGGACAATATAAACAGACTACCGACAATAACCGGCACCAAAACATTAATAAACCAGATAGTAAAGGTGGCTGTGGTTATTAATGATATTTGTACACCGAAGTACCCGAAATAATACATTGATGTAACTGCCCGAACGCTCAGATCGCCCAGAAAATTGAAAGCAGCGCCCAATGTTTTTGTCAGGAAGATTACCCCGATACCTGCCAGCAACACCGGAACCGCCAATTTGATTTGAAACAACTGAAATAGTAGCAGAAACTGTAAGGCAAAAATGATGTATCGCCCGATAGCTATCAGAAAAACATCTCTTATTTCGGTCATACCATATTCCTTTACTATTATCAGGTATCTGGATACATACTTACTGAAAACCATTTTAGATGCTGAAAAATCAAGCCTCTGCAAATTGAAGGCTATCCATATACCTATTATTAACAAAATACCCAAAAAGACTAGCACACTTATATGCAATGGAAAAGGCTCAGGATTGGCCACCAACACAAAATAAAGATAACTGATAAACCCAAATAACAGAGAGACATACAACTGTAAACCATTACCGAGTAATATGGCGCCAACACCTGCGCTGCGCTTCTTTGTTTTCAACATGGCTATTTTTCCGGCGTAGTCACCAATCATTAAGGGGGTAAAGTTACCTAATGCCAGACCAGCCAGCACACCCCGGTACGCATCCCCAAAGCTGATTTTTTCTACCTTTGCGGCCAGCCGCTGCCATTTCCAGGCCTCAAAGGCCCAGTTGACAGGTATCAAAGCTACAATAGCTACCATTGATGTATTTACCGGAAGTTGGCTGAGGTATTGCAGCATTTGGTTGATATTGCCTCCTTTCTCTTTTAATAGCAGATAAACCAAACACAACACTACTGCAAACAGGACATTTTTTAACATCCATAACCAGAAACCAGGCTTAAAGTCTAAGATTTTTGAGTTATTTTGCATGTATGAATAAAGAGAAAATAATATTAGGCGTAGACCCCGGAACCAGAATTATGGGCTATGGAATTATTGCCGTACAAGGTAGCGCCATTACCCTGCTGCAATATGGTGTTTTAAAACTCGACAAATATAGTACACATGAACTGAAGTTAAAGAAGATTTATGAAAGAATGACGCAACTGATTGAAGAATTTCTGCCCGATGAAATGGCCATTGAAGCGCCTTTCTACGGAGTAAATGTGCAATCGATGTTGAAATTGGGGAGAGCGCAGGGGGTAGCCATAGCTGCAGCACTGAACCGCGATGTACCTATTGTTGAGTACCTGCCAAAAAAAGTGAAGCAATCTGTTACCGGCAATGGTAACGCCAGCAAAGAGCAGGTAGCTTACATGCTTGAGCAAACACTGAAAATGAAACTGGAAACCGAATTTTATGATGCCACCGATGCTATTGGTGTGGCCATTTGCCATTACATGCACGCCAAAACCAAAGCGCTGACGGGTAACTCATCAAAAAAGAAAGGCTGGGCAGCCTTTGCCAGTGAGAATCCGGATAGGGTTAAATGAGTTAATCGTGAATTAGCGAATGTTTTTTTAATCACACCTAAGTATCTCAGTAAATTATTAATAAATAGTTTCTATAAAAAGCGAAGGGTTTGCAGATGCTGCAAACCCTTTGTCTTTATAGTACCCCTTTGGTACTAGGCAGGCTGTCGAGGTCTTTCAGGTCTCGTTTAACAGCCATTTTAATAGCTTTGGCAAATGCCTTGAATATGGCCTCTATTTTATGGTGTTCGTTTTGCCCTTCGCATTTTATATTCAGATTACATTTTGAGGTATCAGAAAACGACTTGAAGAAATGGTAGAACATTTCGGTAGGCATCTCTCCTACTTTTTCGCGTTTAAACTCTGCCTCCCATACTATCCATGGTCTGCCTGAAAAATCAATGGCTACCTGTGCTAAAGCATCATCCATTGGTAAAAGGAATCCGTAGCGAGAAATCCCCTTTTTATCGCCAAGCGCTTTCAGATACGCCTCTCCCAAAGCCAATGCCGTATCTTCAATGGTATGGTGTTCGTCTATGTGTAAATCACCCTCTACAAAAACAGATAAGTCGGCGCCTGAATGCTTGGCCAGTTGGTCGAGCATGTGATCATAAAAACCAAGCCCGGTATGTATATCAGATTTCCCATTACCATCCAGATTCAGTTCAATTTTAATCTTTGTCTCTTTGGTATTGCGCTCAATTGAGGCCTTGCGGGGTGGTAATTTCAGAAACTCATAGATGGCATCCCAATCGGTGGTAACAAGTGCTGTGGCCCTTTCCTGTTCTGGTGTTAATGTAGGATTTTCTCCAATAAAAATAGCTTTGGCTCCCAGGTTAACCGCCAGTTGCACATCTGTCAGCCTGTCGCCTATTACATAAGAGTTGGCCAGGTCATAATCACCGTTCATATATTCGGTAAGCAGGCCTGTACCTGGTTTGCGCGTAGGCAGGTTGTCTTCAGGGAAACTACGGTCTATATGAACAGCTTCAAAATACACGTTTTCATTTTCAAGGGCCTGCATCATTTTATTATGCGCCGGCCAGAACGTATCCTCAGGAAAAGAGGCTGTTCCCAATCCATCCTGATTGGTAACCATCACTAATTTGTAATCGGTTTCTTCAGCTATTTTTCTAAGGTTGGAAAGAGTCTTGGGAAGGAAGAATAATTTTTCAAGAGAATCTATCTGAAAATCTGTCTTGGGTTCATCAATAATGGTACCGTCGCGGTCTATGAAAAGAATTTTCTGCATGCTTTTAAGATAACGTAAAATTTTGCGCAATTTAGGCAGGTTTTTCGAATTGTATAGCGTCTTAATCGGGAAACTACATATTGTGTTTAGTTCTTTATCTCTATACCAATCTCTGCCCCTACAACCAAAGCCTCAAAGCTGAACATCTTTAATTCCTGCTCAAGGCATTTGAGCGAAATTTCATAATAACTGCCTAAAAACTTAACCGATAAAACAGTGGCTTTAAGCGGAGACAATAGGGCTAATCTGATTTGTTCAGGACGTACAAACTGATGTTTGATACCCGCCTTTGCCACCCAATCTTCATTAACTATGTTTACTTCTCCGGTTATTTCAGCTACATATCTGTTTGCCGGGTGCTGGTATACCGTTTGGGGGTTATCCAGTTGCAGAATTTTCCCCTTGCGCATAATTGCCAGTCGGTCGGCCATACCGTAAGCATCGCTCACGTCATGTGTAACAAAAATACAGCTCACTTCCTCAGCCTTTATCAGCCGCAGAATCTCGGTTTTCAGTCTGCGTTTATTAACGGCATCCAGGTGGCTGAAAGGTTCATCAAGCAGCAGCAACTTTGGCTGCTCTGCAATGGCTTTGGCAATTACGGCTCTTTGCTGCTCACCGCCGGATACTTCGCGCGGCAAATGAGTCTGCACTTTATCAAGCCCGCTTAGTTTTAGTAATTTATCTACTCGTTTATTCCTGTAGTTTTCTTCATAGTAGCGTAGTTCATACGCAATGTTTTCTCTAATTGAAATATTAGGAAAAAGGCCGTAGTCCTGCCGTACCAGTTTAATATCAGGGTGCCCGGCAATTAGTTTGCGCGATGGAGGCGTGATACGGTTACCCTCCAGAAGCAGTTCTCCTTCGTCGGGTTCCTGTAATGCGCCAATCAGGTGTAGCAGGGTTGTTTTACCTGAGCCGCTCTCGCCCAGAATCGCCAGAATCTCTCCTTTCCTTAATGCAAAGGAAATGTTGTTAATTGCCTTCTTGTCGTCAAAAGATCTGGACAAATTCTGTATTTTAAGCAGGGGCATGGGTTTTTTATTACAAAACTATGTCTTTTTTCTGTTTTTTGTTGTGCAACGGCATTCACTTTCCTAATATTGTTGATAAATTATGAACCACCTAAAAAATACCGCAAGCTCAACCGTTGAGATGTTAGAACTTTACAAGCAGCAAACGAAATGTCTGGTAGCCCTCGATTCAATTATTTTTGGCTTTGATGGCGAAGAATTAAAATTATTATTGGTAAAACGTGGGGTGCAGACCGATAAAGACACGTGGTCGCTGATGGGTGGGTGGCTTAATCCTTCTGAAAGCCTCGACCAGGCCGCTAACCGTATTTTGTTTGAACTGACAGGACTAACTGGTGTATTTCTGGAGCAACTGGGTGCTTTCGGTGATCCAAACCGTGACCCTGTGGAAAGAACCGTGGCCGTGGCTTATTATGCCTTAGTGAATGTGATGGATTATGAAACGAAAATTTCAGACACCT
Source organism: Emticicia sp. 21SJ11W-3 (assembly GCF_024138715.1). GTDB lineage: Bacteria > Bacteroidota > Bacteroidia > Cytophagales > Spirosomataceae > Emticicia > Emticicia fluvialis. Next base: position 772,562 of record NZ_CP092074.1, on the reverse strand, counting down.
ACCAAGCGCAGTGGTTTTCGATGCATGACCTGCCCGAATTGTTGTTTGACCACTCGACCATGATAAAAATGGCCATTGAGCGCCTGCGATACAAGGCGGCGTTTCACCCGATTGGTTTTGAGCTAATGCCTGAGACCTTTACCATACCTCAGATACAGAATCTTTACGAAGCCATTTATGGCAGTAATTTCGATAAACGTAATTTCAGCAGAAAAATACTCTCAACAGGTTTACTAATCAAACTGAAAGAAAAACAGAAAGGTTTCTCTAAAAAAGGCGCATTTCTTTACAAACTCGATACAGAAAAGTACCGGTCACATTCTGACTCCTTCCTTAATTTTGTACCTAACCCGGATGGGATGTTGTAGATGATTTGCCGTTAAATGATTTTCATTAAGTTTTTCAACTTCAGGCTTTAACGCAAGTATAATAGAAGTATCCGGAACATTTGCGCTCTGAAAATTTAATTTTCCAATTACCATAACAAATTACTTTGGGTCAGCATCTTTCTTATTAGGTGGAATAAACATTACACCGCCATAATTATTTAATAATAGAATTTCTTCGGTAGGGTTTATCTCCTGAATACTGTTGTTGTTTAAAATCTCGAAAACAACTCGTCTGCCATCATATATTTCTGCTTTGTTATTAGTGAAATTGAAAACTCTTTCAGGCTTTGAAGATTCTAAGTTCGCAAACGTCTTTTCTAATATCTCGCTTTTATAGGCTACAATTATCAACTTATCGTCTTTCTTAAAATAATACTTGCTTCTAATGTTCTCTATAGCTCGATGAGGCGTTACAAAAATGTACTTTTTTGCTTCCGATTCTGTGAAATATACGGTCACGTAATCGGGATAGGGTACACTTGCCAAAACAGAAGTAATTGTCTTGTCCAGCGTGCTCTGCATATCAGCACTTACAAGATAAGCCTTTTCTTCTGTACTTCGATTACAGGAACTTATGTAAAACACGATTGCAATCCAAAAACTACTTTTAAGGTTTCGTTTTAAATGAGTCATATCTCTTAGTATTCCTTAAATCTACGGGTTTAATTTCATTCTTTGGGTTCTAACCATTTTAGGAGGAGTGATATAAGCTTCCTAAACTCAATCCGGACTTATTTCTACCAACTCCCTCCAATCACCAATAATCAATAAAATTCTAGTTCTATTTTTAAATTATTCCCTCAAAAGGAAAAAAGTACAATATCTATAGAAATCTGTGCATTGGCTGGCCTGCAAATTCAGCCGAACTTTGTGCTATCAAATTAAAACAGTAAATCATCTAAAATAAAAACAAAATGAATCGTTCAGCAAAAGCCATCTGGAATGGCACAATCAAAGAAGGCAAAGGTACACTAACCTCACAAAGTCAGACATTGAATAAAACTCCTTACTCTTTTGTATCGAGGTTCGAGAACCAGCCAGGCACTAATCCTGAAGAACTAATGGCCGCCGCTCATGCCGGATGCTTTACCATGAAATTAAGTGCCGACCTCACAACCGCAGGCTTTACACCTCAAGAGCTAAGCACCGAAGCCGTGGTTTCTTTAAATAATGGTGTTATCACCCGTTCAGCCCTTACGGTTCATGCCATTGTGCCGGGTATTACGCAGGAACAATTTATTGAAATTGCCTTTGCATCAAAAGAAACCTGCCCTGTGAGCAAGGCTTATAATCTGGAGATTACGCTTGAAGCCTATCTCAATTAATCAGTATTAAACTTTTATGACAATCAGAAACTATATTAACACAAGTAAGAAAATGAAAACCACATCTTTAATCATTGCACTTTTAGCCGGTCTGGCATTTAGAAGTTCTGTCAACGCTCAGGTTACCCGCAAGCCTGCATCAGCCGGCAGACAAGAATACATTGAGGTTGAAAAAAACGTAAAACTGCATGTTACCGACCTCGGAGACGGTCAGCCCATTGTGCTGATACACGGCTGGCCTTTAAGCGACGCCATGTATGAATACCAGTATCAATATCTGGTTCAAAAAGGTTTCAGAGTTATTGGTATCACCCTGAGGGGCTTCGGGAAATCAGACAAACCTTATGGCAGATATGATTTCGATGTTTTCTCTGATGACATTAAGGTGGTGCTTGAAAAACTGAAAATAAATAATGCAGTTTTAGGTGGCTTTTCTTTAGGCGGAACCGTAGTAACACATTATGTGGCTAAGTACAATGCGGCTCATGTTTCTAAACTGGCATTGTTCGGAACAGCATCTCCTTCATGGAAACAACGAGCCGATTATCCGTATGGCGTTTCGGATGAAGCCGCAGCGGCGTTGATACATTTGAGCAGAACTAACCGCCCGCAATTGCTAGAAAACTTCGGTAAAGGGTTTGCTGCCACTGAAGACGGCATCTCGAAAGGTCTGGCCAACTGGCTTGGCGGCATCAATCTGGAGGCTTCGCCGTATGCCGCAACCCAATCGATAATTGCCCTGCGTGATACCGACCTTCGCCCACAATTGGCTAAAATAACCATACCTGTAGCTATTTTTCACGGTGTAAAAGACAAACTGAATGATTTTTCGCTGGCAGAACAAACTCGTAAAGGAATAAAGAACGCTTACATTGTCAGATTTGAAAACAGCGGCCATGCCCTTTTCATTGAGGAGCTGGACAAATTCAACACCGAACTGGAAAAATTTGCCAGACAATAACACTGCTATCAAATAAGCAGAGGTTTACATGGCCTCTGCTTATTTAATTACTACATTTAAAGTTTCATTTAGTAATAGTTCGTATGCAGTAGAGCATCAACTTAACCGGTTTCTTTTTTAAATCAGAGCATATATGTTAAAGCAAAGTCTGTTTGAAGCAAGTCTTAAAAAACTGGGTCTTTTAAACGTCAACAACGAGAGCAGTAAAGTTATCAATAATGGCGCTTACAAAGCCTATATCAAGATTCTGTACCTTCCGACAGGTTACCAGCTAACGGTAGACTTTAACGTTTACACTACCACGCAAAATAGCCTTTTCTTTGTTGGGCCTAATCAGTTTTTGCATATTGAAACTGTAGGACAGGAAGAAGGGTACATGATTTTTTATAACCGAGATTTTTATTGTATTCAAATTCATGATGCCGAAGTAGCTTGCGACGGGCTGCTGTTCAACAACATCAACAAAATGCCGATGGTACGGGTGGCAGATGAAGAAATTATGGCTATTGACCCTCTTTTTAATTGTATTGATGAAGAATTCGGTCTGAACGATACATCGCAGGAAGAAATGATTCGTACCTATCTGAAACAATTGCTCATTAAATCGACCCGGATATGGAAGAAACAACACCTGGGGCAGGAACTATTGCAAAGTAACAACGAGCTTGATTTTTTCCGTCGTTTTAGTGTGTTGGTTGATGCCTACTATAAAGAAAAACACAGCGTTGCCGACTACGCCGACTTGCTGAGCATGGCTGCCAAGACCATCACCAATAAATTTAAGCGCCTTAACCTGCCTCAGCCTAATGAGGTTATCAAAGACCGTATTATGCTGGAAGCCAAGCGATTACTGATTCATACCTCTTTGACCGCCAAAGAAATTGCCTATCAGTTGGGTTATGAAGACCCCGCCTATTTCAGCCGTCAGTTCTTACAAAAGACGGGCGAAAGCCCTTCTAATTTCAAGAAAAAATACCTGATGGGCGTAGAGGCATAGCAGAATGCTCGTCCGGATTCTAACTTAACTCGCAGCTTCTGCAGCTCTTCTTTTATAAACGAAGTTCACAAAAGTGCTCAACAGCACCAGCAGCCCCATTTTTTCGTTGTCTTTCACGTCTGCTGTTATAGTTCCTTCATTTGTCCAGAAGTTTCTGGTCTGCACAAAATCTACCACCTCTCGGTTGGTATCATCAAGGCTCCATTGAGTACTCCAGAAATTTTTAGACTGCATCACAAACTTTTCACCATTAGCCAGGCTAATTTCAGCTTTGCGCTTCCAGTTCGAAAAAATCACCTCACCAATCAATTGCTGGTTATCGTCGCGGTAAATAACGTAGTTTGAGCTCCAGAAGCTCTTCTTTTTGAAGAGGTATTTCTTATCTTTAAAAACCCCGGCCACATCTGTCTTGAAATTGCCAAATTGTACAAAGCCTACCTCTGTTTCTCTTTCAAGAATTCCAATTTTATTATCCAGTGCCTTTTTTATGTAGTTGAACGTGTTTCTCATCTTATCTCTGTATTTATAAGGTAAAAATATACTTTAACCTGACAAAATCTATTAAATTTATAAAGACGGACTACCCTATGGATAACAGGTCTTTTTGAAGGATGTGGTTAATCTTCTATCACGGGTATATCTGCCTCTTTTATCAGGCTTATGTCGGCAATTTCAACACCCTCTTTTACAAGCCTGTTGGCTTGCTTTTCATAGGTTTTTTCAAAGACATTCCGGGCCAGGCGGCCATTTCCAAACGAGGCATCGCGGCCTTCATACAGCTTCTTGAAAAGCTTGTAAGCTTTTTTTCTGGCGGCCTCTTCAACGGTCAACTGCACTTTCTGTGCCTGTATCAGAAATATTTCTAAAATCTCTTCTGGCGTGTAGTCTTTAAAGCCGATGTACTTATTGAATCTGGAATGCAGCCCGGGATTTGAATTAATAAATTCGGTCATTTTCTCTTCATATCCGGCTACAATTACCACAAAATCGTGGCGGTGATCTTCCATAAACTTCACAATGGTGTTTACCGCCTCGGGGCCATAGGTATCGTCGGTATTCAAAGCGTAAGCCTCATCAATAAACAAAATACCACCTTTCGATTTCTGGCAAACCTCCATTGTTTTCAGCGACGTCTGCCCTGTATATCCAGCCACTAATCCGCTACGGTCGGTTTCATACAAATGCCCTTTGCTTAAAACGCCCAAAGCCTTGAAAATTCTGGCCAGTAAACGGGCAATGGTGGTTTTACCCGTGCCGGGGTTGCCATGAAAAACCATGTGTAACGAGCGCTCAGGCACTTTTATACCCTGTTCTTTTCTTATTTTTTCAACCTTCAGCACATTCACAAGGCTGCTAACTTCATCTTTTACATCCTGCAAGCCAATCAGTGCATTCAGTTCTGCCAGCAATTCGTCCAGAGTTTTTTCGGGTTCGGCAGGCTGGCTGTGGGCAGTAGGCTTCTCAGCCGTTTTATCAGACTGACTCACCCGCACATCCGGATTAATCATTTTAGTGATACCATCCAGCCCTTTTAAAAGCACATGGAAAGGATTACTGCCTTGCTCCTGTTGTGGTTGCTCCGGATAATCCTGCTGCTCTTTGCTAACCTTTGAGTAAATATCACGCTCACGGTAAATCTGTGGTTCTTTGCCATCCAACCTGTCATTCACCACCTTATAAAAAGCTGCTATATATTCTTCAATGGTGTTATCAATCCTTATTTTTCTGGTTTCGGTTCCAAACACCACCGAGTCGGGTGTGGGGCAACGCACGGTAACAGTGTTATCGTAAGGAAATTCTATAACTTCCACATCACCTTGTGTGTCGCTGTCAACCAGCAAAATTCTTTGCGTGGTAGCCAGTAACAGGGCATGGCGGTTATTCCAGTAGCCATGTACAGAGGCATCAATGTATTCGTCTTCCATAATAATCTCAGGCAGCGCCTTTAATTCATTGCGGAGCATGAGAATAGCAAAAGGGTTTAAATCTATTTGTCGCTTGATTTGTCCGTAGGTCGGCATTTCATTCAGATAATTTGTTGGTCTAAATTACGCCTATAATTTAGTTTAAAACAATAGAATAAATGATGAGCAGCACGAAAAGCAGGAACAGGTCCTGAATTTACCTGATAGAAAAAGAGGTATTAAAAACACAAGAGGCATGCCTGATAACAGACTTGCCTCTTGTTAATAAAAATTTTTAGAATCGCTATTATCAGGCTTTCGGATACACCCAGCCATTTCTATACTGGCGGCTCAGATACTTGTTGGCAGCCGTGTCGTTAGTGAATACCTCTTTGCGGGCATCCCATTCAAGGCTTTTACCTGCCTTCAAAGCCGCCATTCCCAATAAGCTCATGTTGGTAGCTCTGTGGCCTTTCAGAATATCAGCAAATGGCAGTTCTTTACTTTTAATTGACTTTAGCAAATCGGCAAAAACCAGGTCTATGTTCTGTTGGTCAGGCATATTCAGCACCGGATTCTGATGAATCACCTCTTTTCGGGTATCACGCGGATAAAACGTCCAGCCGCTCATCCATCCCATGTGAAAGGTACCTTCGGTTCCATGAAAATACACACCCACATTTTCACTTTTTGAGGTCGGTCTACCGTTCAAAGTGCTGTGCTCCCAGGTGCAGGTAAAGTCCTCAAAATCATACACTACTATCTGGCTTTCAGGGGCATTGTTATTGTTTGTATTGAACTTATCTGTGGCTATTGAAAACACTTTCTTCGGGCCAATTTCGTCTGTCCACCACAATATCTGGTCAAACCAGTGTGGGCCCCAGTCGCCTACGGTGCCGTTGGCAAACTCAACGTGGTTTCGCCAACTGCGCGGATGTATGGCCGGATTATACGGCACCAGAGGTGCCGGGCCACACCACATGTTCCAGTCAATACCGGCTGGGGTTGGCTCGTCAGGTATCATTTTACCCTGGCCAAAGCCATAGGTTACAAAAGCACGCACTTCTTTTATTTTACCTACCTTACCCGACTTCAGAAACTCTTGCCCGCTCACGTTATGTGGCGAATACCGACGGTGAAACCCTGTAATGCAGATTCTCTGTGTATCGCGGGCAGTTTTTACAATGGCCTTACCCTCATTGATGGTATGCCCGATAGGTTTTTCCAGATACACGTGCGCACCGGCTTTCATGGCATCAATGGCTATCAGCGCATGCCAGTGGTCGGGTGTGGCATTTATTACAATTTCAGGTTTCTCTTTTTGCAAAAGTTCCTGATAGTTTTTGTAAATCTTAGGTTGGTCGTTGGTCAGTTTCCCTATTTCACCCAGGCATTGCTTAATTTGTTTGTCGTCTACGTCACAAATGGCTACAATCTGGCATTCGCCTGATTTGATAGCCTCTCTAACGATGTTGGTTCCCCACCATCCTGAGCCAATCAAAGCCGTTTTATATCTGGCCTGTGAGGCATAAGTTATAAGCGGACGGGAGACAAGCGCCCCCGTTGCCAATGCAGAAGTGCGAATAAATTCTTTACGATTCATCATTTAATTAAGTGTTTTGAATAGAATTTCAGAAAATTAAGTTTTATCGCTTTATCTTGCAAAACAATTTATAAAAGATTGCACAATGCCTACGAAACCTCAGCTCAAAACCGAAATCCTCGCCGGTGTTTCTACTTTTCTGGCAACTATGTATATCATTGTGGTAAACCCGGCTATTCTGAGCCAGGCCGGTATGCCGTTTAACGGTGTGCTTACTGCCACGGTTCTGCTCTCGTTTTTCTGTAGCCTGATGATGGGTATCTATGCCCGAAACCCCATTGTGGTAGCGCCCGGAATGGGCATGAATGCCTTTTTTACCTTTACAGCCGTAAAAGGCATGGGTATTTCGTATCAGGTGGCACTGGGGGCGGTTTTCTGGGCAGGTGTACTGTTTTTGTTTTTATCAGTTTTCAATATCAGGTCTCAAATTGTTAAGGCTATTCCCAAACCTTTGCGCTATGCCATTTCGGCAGGTATAGGGCTGTTCATTACACTTATTGGCTTTGCCAATGCCAAATTTATTGTACCCAATCCAGCCACCATCATTGGCATCACTAACCTGCACAACCCTATCATTATCACTTTTCTGACAGGCCTTGCCATTACCATGGTTTTACTGGTAAAGCGTGTGCAGGGCGGCATTATTATGGGTATTCTTGCTACCACCCTGCTGGCCATACCTGTAGGCCGTTGGTGGGGCGATGCCTCAGCCATTAATTTCGGGCAGGCGACACTGGTAACCTGGCAGGGAGTATTTGCTGCGCCTGATTTCAGTTTATTATTTCAGCTAGACATAATTAATTCACTGAAAATAAGCCTCATACCGGTCATATTTGCTTTTGTTTTCACCGATTTGTTCGATAGCCTCTCTACCTTTGTAGGAGTAGCCGAAGCTGCTGATTTATACGACGCAGATGGAGAACCCCGCAATATTAAACAATCATTATTAACAGATGCAGTGGCTACCACACTGGGTGGGCTACTAGGCACAAGCCCGGGTACGGCTTATATTGAATCTGCCGTGGGTATCAGCCAGGGAGGGCGCACGGGTATAACCGCCATAACTGCCGGCATACTGTTTTTGCCCTTCATGTTTTTGTCTCCTCTGCTTAGCATCATTCCGGCCATTGCTACGGCTCCTGCGCTGATAATAGTCGGTGTTTTAATGATAAAACCCATTATTAAAATAAACTGGGATAAACTTGATGATGCTATTCCTGCCTTTCTGGCTATGGTACTGATTCCTTTCACATACTCTATTACGCAGGGAATCATCTGGGGGTTTCTGTCATGGACCATCATTAAGCTGATTACCGGAAAGTCGAAGGAAGTTTCGTATACATTAATAATAATAGATATTTTCGCACTTTGGGCCTTGTATCTGGGTCATTAATACCGCATAAAATGAAAAAGAGTTCTGTTTATTTACTATTGCTTACTGCTTTTCTCAGCATTTGTGCCCCTCAGTTGGCGGTAGCGCAAAAAATTGCCATTCTGGGCGCCATGCCTGAGGAGATTCAATTGCTGGAATCGCAATTGACGCGGGTTCGTACAAAGAATATACTCGGCTTTCAGTTTAAAACCGGAAAACTAAACGGCAAAAAGGTAATTCTTACCGAAACAGGCATCGGAAAAGTAAATGCAGCCGTTGTTACTACTTTGATAATCAGAGAGTTTCGTCCGCAATCGATTATTTTTACGGGTATTGCCGGGGGAATTAGCGAAAACCTTAATCAGGGCGACATTGTCATTGGTAATCGTCTGACTTACCATGATTACGGCCGGTTAACCAATGAAGGCTTAAGCACCAATGCCACACGCAACCCGATAACCAAGCAGTTGAACCCGGTCTATTTTTCCTCTGACTCGTTATTGGTTTCTAAAGCCATACAGGCATCAGGAGATATCCGCTTACTTAAAATCTCAACAGATAGCCCACAACCAACGGTATCGGTGGGAACTATTGTAACAGGAGACACCTTTGTTACTTCAAGCACGGCAGTAAGCCTTTTTAAGAAAACCTTACAGGCCGATGCCACCGAAATGGAAGGTGCTGCAGTAGCACAGGTTTGTTATCAGCAGAATATCCCGTTTCTGATTATCAGAAGCATCAGTGATAAAGCCAATGAAAAAGCATCGGTAGACTTTCAGACCTTTAAAAAAATTGCCTCCGACAATTCGGCAACCCTGGTAAAGGAGATATTAAAAAAATTATAAATATTACATGACCTACGATTTCGACGAACTAATTGACCGCACACAAACAGACAGCGCCAAGTGGAAAAAATATGCGGGAAAAGACATTATACCTCTATGGGTGGCAGATATGGACTTCAAGGCGTCGCCGGCCATATTACAAGCGCTTGATAAAGTAACCAGAGAAGGAGTAATTGGCTATTGGCAGATACCAGACGAGCTGGTGGAGGTAACTCTGAAACGACTGGAAGAACGGCATAACTGGAAAGTGCCTAAAGAATGGCTGGTATGGCTGCCCGGAATGGTACCCGGCCTGACACTGACCTGTATGAGCGTAGGTAATGACGACGACGAGGTTATAACCACTGTACCCGTTTACGGGCCATTCATGAAAGCGCCCGTTGCTGCCCGTAAAAAACTGGTAAAAGTACCCTTGAAAGAAGAAAATAACCGATGGACGTTTGATTTTGAAGCCATAAAGGCAGCCATTACTCCGCGCACCCGGATATTTATGTTGTGTAATCCTTATAACCCGGGCGGTACGGTTTTTTCTAAAGAAGAACTGCAAACACTGGCAGATATTTGCGTAGCGAACAATATAGTGATTTGCGCAGATGAAATTCATTGCGATCTGATACTGGACGAAACCAAAAGGCATATTTCAATTGCCACGCTTAGTCCGGAAATTGCAAAGAACACAGTTACCTTACTGGCTCCCAGCAAAACCTTCAATATTGCAGGTCTAGGCTGCTCTTTTGCGGTTATTCCTGACGATAAATTACGAGCCAGATATGCTGATTTAAGATATATTCTTGAACCTATGGTGTCTGCCTACGGCTATGAAGCTGCACTGGCAGCATACCGCGACAGCGCCGACTGGCACCAGCAATTGCTGGCTTATCTGCGCAAAAACTATGCGTATATTCTGAAAGAAATGAATGCCTTCAAGGGCTTTAAAATGCTGCCTTTAGAGGCCACTTACCTGGCCTGGATAGATGTACGCGAGAGCGGGATTGAAAATCTGGCTCAAAAACTGGAAGATGCCGGGGTTGGTATTTCGGAAGGTGAATTCTTTTTTGACGGCAAAGGTTTCATCCGTCTTAATTTCGGCACACAAATGAGCCGGCTGGTAGAGGCTGTAGAACGAATGAAGCGAGTTCTGGAAAGAAAATAGGCAATCTGCCTGACAATTGAACTGGTAAGGCAGGCAGCTATTAAACTGCTGTTGAAGATAGTTTTCTCTAGCCAAACACTATGTGGCTTACAAGAAAACTATCTTCTTTTGTTAAAAACAGTGCCTTGTAATTTACTCAGCAAACAGCTTTATAAATTCGGGATACCACTTATCAATCTTTTCTTTCGGATACGCCTGACGGATTTTAAGAAGATTTTCCGAGAATAATTTCATTTTTGTAAAACCCCTTTCAGTCATTATTGAAATAATATCTTTGTTAACCTTTTCAAAGGTGGCTTGGTCATACTGGTCTTTGCAATAAAGCACATAAACACCATAAGTCATATATTCATTAAAAACACTAACAGGCTTAGGATAAGCAAATATTCCTTCCACTTTTTCATCTACCCAGGTTTTTCGGTCTGCAAAAATTTTATTGATAAGGTCTTTGTTAGCCTCTGTCGGGGCATGAACGTAATTATGGTCAATTTCAGTAAACATGACCCTGGTGTTCAGCAACTCGTTTTCAAGAGGTGTAAGATTCGGATAATTATCAACAGGTGGTAGATTCATGTGAATCAACGAAAAATTATTGTTGTCAAATTGTCCCGTATAATTCAATCCGTTTATTAACGGAGAGCACAATATAATGTAACTGTCTTTTTTTGTTTCAAAATTATTTTCTAACCATTTCCATTGTCTTCCGAGATTAGCATTTTTTTCATAGTCAGAAATAATTCCTGCATAAAATGGCTGATGATTAGAATAGAATTTTCTGAATTTAGATTTTTTTGCAAAATCTTCTATATCCTTTCTATACCTGGTAATCGGATTTTCATCAATTTTCATATTGGCCACGCCGGTAGCCGGAAAAATGAAAACGTCACTTTTTACAAGTTTATTCCCTTTGAAATTATATGAAATTGCGTTTCCTGTAAGAAAAATATAATTGAAGATAGAGGAGACCATTAATGAATCAAAAGTCTTGATAATTTTTTCATTTTCGTATGGCTTAAAATAAGTACGTAGGTCCTGATAATACTGCCCTTTCTGCTGAACCATATCATCGTTTTCTTTGCCGGTATTGGTAATGGCAACCATGATATTAATCAACTCTTTTACTTCGTTGATTTCAATTTTATATTTCCCCTGATTTTCTTTTTTGAATTTCTCTGAAAAATTTACTTTATCCTGCGCAAATGAAGTGAACGAAATGACAATCATTAAGATTGAAAAAAGATTTTTTCTCATAATTGAGTAGAATTCTATTGTTGATGAATGTGAGTGGATTAAACTAAATTGCACTCATTGTAAATCGATTTCGTTTTAATCAGAAGTTCCTGTGCAATTTTTTCAGGGGCGAAATTACAAAAAAAGATAAAGTACACAACATAGATTGCCCTTTTGAGCACTATTGCAGGTGTTGTTCTCCTACCCACGCGCGTTGGTATTATTAAAATTTATCAGCTGTAAATTACCGTATTTCTTTTCTTATCAGTTGATTAGCCTTTCTTAAATCCGCTTCGCGTTTTCAGGGTACAACCTTATATTTTTGTTACTAATGCCAATAGTATCTTTAAAGTCAAGTATAAAATTACCCGTAGTACATTTGTAGAGACATGCTTCATTTATCCCGATTTTCACCAACAAAAGCAATGAAAAGGGTTATTGGCACATAAAAGAAATTGTTCTTCCAGATAGCAAACACAGAACGTTATATTGGAATTTCTGATGTACTACGGGTTGAAAAAATAAATTCAGAAGCACTATAAATGGCCCTCTGCTAAATTAATAACCTATTTTTCGGGTGTAAACTGGATTATTTCAGCCATTGCATTTCTTGCCAATGTCCAATACTCAGTTTCATCTATACCTATCAAATCAAGCCCTTTGTGCAGGTAAACCACAGCATTTTTTGTGTCTCCTAAATTTTTATAACACAACCCTATTTTCACGTAAGCTATGTTTCTATTAGCCTTGCACTCATTAGCTTTTCTTTCAAATTGTACGATAGACTTTATTTTAAAAATCGAAAATCTATTTTTTTCATCATAACTGGCAGAATAGTACGGCTCAACACATTGTGATAGCAAATTTGCAAGCCAATTTACATTTTTAGAGTAAGCCTCATAAGCAGTGACTGCTTCCTTCCACGATTGTGCCTCATATAAGGCATCTGCTTTCTTTTTCATTGCATCTACACTAGCAATGGTAGGCACACCATACTTTTCTATCATCTCCAATTGCCTTGATATATCCATAGGGTCAGCCTTAACTTTAGGTTCTTCTTTAGTCTGAGCAAATACTGATGCGCATAGGCACATCAAAAACACAATAATCAGAGTCCTTTTCATTTTACATTAAAGTTTAAAATTGTATTAAGAGTTAGTTTTGTTTACCAGAAAGGTTTTGCAACTGCCCCGCCAAGATAAAGAATTTAAACACTCTTTTGAAAAATATGTTGTGATGATATCTTTAATAAATTGTAGTTGTTTGGCAGCTTAACTTCCTGTTTTAAATTTGGCCTTTAATTGCATTATTTTTATTTATTCTGAAGTTTGAGATGACTATCATCAGCCACAAAACTCAGAGAAAATAATCATAAAACCGGTAATCTTATTCTGATTAAATCAATCCCAAGTCCGCATGCACGAAATTGAACCCTTTTATAACTGGCAAAGATATTACCTGTCGGAAGAAGACGAAAATTCACCCTTTTATGGCCGCACGTATGGTATTGAATACGAGGATACCATATATGGTTATTATATTGACCCTAACTGGGACTCTATTGGCTCAGAAACACTGTATTGTAAAATTCTGATGGCAGATTATGAACATCATTATGCCATTATTGAAGTATTCGGCGAATGGAACGACACACTTCATAATGATGTCATGTTTCTGAAAAGAACCGTAGTAGACCATCTTACTAAGAAAGGTATTAATCAATATATATTGATTGGTGAAAACCTGTTACAATTTCATGGTGGAGAGGAAGACTACTACGAAGAATGGTTTGAAGACGTAGAAGATGGCTGGATAGCCGCCGTTAACTTCAGGGATTTTATTCTTGACGAGTTCAGACGTTACCATCTGGACTCTTACATCAATTTCGGAGGAACACTACAGGTCGGTAACTGGCGGACTCTAAAGCCCCACCAGTTTTATGATTTAATAAAGGGTTTGATTATGCGGAGGTTGGCGTAAAAGAAAAAGGATGGAATTTTATTCCACCCCTTGTTGATTACTTCATCAGTTTTCTGTCTTTCAGCCAGTCTTCCATGCGGTTGGCCCATGTTTCTACTGGGCCTCTTCCTTTTTTCTTTAATCCATAGCCATGGCCGCCTTTTTCATAAATGTGCATTTCAACAGGCACTTTATTTTTTTTGCAGGCCAGAAAATACGCAATACTGTTTTCAGGCTGTACGCCGTCATCGGTAGTGCTGATTAAAAATGTGGGAGGGGTATCTTTGGTTACCTGTTTGTCGTTTGAATATAGTTCAATTTTATCTACCGGCGGGTTCTTTCCAATCAGGTTGTCTCTTGAGCCCATGTGCGTAAACCTGTCGCCAAATGATATAACAGGGTAAATGAGCAGAGAAAAATCCGGACGCACACTTACCGATGGGTCGGTAAGCTCTCCTACCTGGCTTGTAAAATGCGTAGACGCCGTAGAGGCCAGGTGCCCCCCTGCCGAAAAGCCCATAATACCTATTTTATCGGCGGCCACTCCATACTTAGCGGCATTTTTACGTACAATTCTAATGGCCTGCTGGGCATCCTGTAAAGGTCTGATCTCGTCGTTATCAAACAACTCTTCCTGCGGCAATCTATATTTCAACACAAAGGCTGTCATGCCTCTGGCATTAAACCATTTGGCAATATCGTAGCCTTCGTGGTCTATGGCAAGAATACCATAACCACCACCCGGGCATATAATTACGGTTGCATCGGTGGTTTTCTTTTTGGCAGGATAAACAATCAGAGCGGGCTGGGTAATATCTTTTACACGCGTGATGCCGTCGGTGGTTTTAGAGTCCTCCGGTACTTGCTTTTTTAAGCCGGGTACTGCATCAGAATACAGTAAAATAGTTTCGTTCTGGGCATAAAGATTAGACATAACAGCCGAGGTAAATAGCATTAAAAACAATTTTTTCATTGAGCAATTTTTAATTGGTTGTTTAACAGACGGATAATTTACAAAGTTGGAAAAAAATATTGTTTCTGATACTTTTCTACTAATATTGTAGAGCTATTTCTTTCACTATGCTTCCCGAATACGAAAACTACCTTCAGTTTATTCTAAAACTATCTCCCTTATCGCAGGAAAGCATCAATGCGCTTGTTCCTTTCTTACATCAGAGAACCTTCAGCCGGAAAGACTTTCTTGTTTTGCAGGGCAATGTATCTGATGAGCTTCATTTTATCATTTCAGGTTCTGTAAGAGAGTATTTTGAAGACGCCAATGCCAATGAAATAAACACCTGGTTTGGCTTCGAAAACGCAATCGCCATTTCAACCCATAGTTTTTTCTCTCAAAAACCCAGCCTCACGCACATTCAGGCGCTGGAAGACACCAGAACAATTGTTTTGAAGTATGATGATATTCAACAACTATATGGCAGGTTTCATGAAATAGAGCGATTGGGCCGTATAATAACCGAGCAATATCTGGTGCAAATAGAAGAGATGAAGATTATTCTGCAAACGCTTACAGCCAGGCAACGTTACCAGTACCTGCTGCAACACAAACCCGAATTTGTGCAACGCATACCGCTTAAGTATCTGGCTTCATTTTTAGGCATCAAGCTGGAAACCCTCAGCCGGGTAAGAGGGCAGAAAGATTAACAGCACAACTTCTTTATTTGAGCAGCCTTTAATTATTTGACATTTATCAAACAATTATATCCCGAAAAAATGCAAGATTTGGAATCTGTTCATTCAATCCTAAACAAAATGAAGAAGACTGCCTTTTTTATAACTACCCTAATGGCTTGTTCGGCTGTTGTCTATGCGCAAAAAGATATTCAGAAACGCTACCAGACACAGTTTATTATGGCTGAAAACGGCTCTACTATTGAGCTGGACGAGGGTTCTTTCACTTTCACGGCCAGCCTTTCTATGGAAGGTAAGAAAAACATCATAATCAAGGGAAAAGGGAAAGATAAAACCATTTTGTCTTTTAAAGGGCAGACCGAAGGTGCAGAGGGTATTCGTGTGTCAAATGCAGAAAATATTATTATACAGGATCTGACCGTGCAGGACAGTAAAGGAGATGCCGTAAAAACCATGAACGTAAAAGGCATTACTTTCAGAAACGTAAAAACCGAATGGACGGGTGGCCCCAAAAAAGAAAATGGTTCGTATGGCCTATATCCGGTACAATGCGAAAAAGTGCTCATTGAAGGCTGCGAAGCCATTGGCGCTTCTGATGCAGGTATTTATGTAGGGCAATCGAAAGATATTATTGTCCGTAAATCGCGTGCTTTTCGTAATGTGGCAGGCATAGAAATTGAAAACTCGCTCAATGCAGATGTGTATGAAAACGAAGCCACTGAAAACACAGGCGGTATTCTGGTATTTGACCTGCCAGACCTGATTCTTAAAAAAGGTGGTTATACCCGTGTGTTCAACAACAATATTCACCATAACAATCTGCGCAATTTTGCCCCGAAAGGTAATATTGTGGGTAAGGTACCTGATGGCACAGGAGTGCTGATTCTGGCTGCCAATAATGTGGAAATATTCAATAATCAGATTATAAATAACAAATCGGTAAGTACTGGCATTATCAGTTATTTTACTACCGAAAACCCCATAAAAGACCCAACTTATTATCCGTATCCGGTGGCCATCAATATTCATGACAATGTTTTTGAGCGCCAGCATGTAAAGGCTACCAGTAAAGGGCGTTTCGGACAGATGTATCGTTTTAAACTACGATTCGGCAAAAATGTGCCGCATATCCAGTGGGATGGCATTGTTGACGCCAAAAATAATCAGAAAGTTTTGTGTATTAAAAACAATAAAAATACCTCTTTTGCCAATCTTGATGTGGAACATAATTTCAAGAATGTTTCACGCGATGCCTCAGTTCATAACTGTTCGCTGGAAAGTCTGAAAGTGGCCTCAATTGATTAATTATTTTTTTCCGACCTAAGCGTTTGACCTCTCTTTCTTTAATGCACAAAATTGTTTTTTTACTCCTGGCACTTGGCATTTTTGCTTTTACTTCTTTGAAGCAGGAAACTGCAACAAAAGAGGTAAAGGCAAGCATGCCCAGGGAGAAACTATCAGATTATCATTTTTTTGAGGGTAACATGGCTGCTCAGAAACCTGCGGCAGGTGTAGTACCCTACTCTTTAAATACGCCCTTGTTTAGTGATTACGCCGAGAAATTGAGATTCTTAAAACTACCCGAAGGTGCAAAAGTGCCTTATAATGCCACAGAAGTGTTAGATTTCCCGGTTGGTTCAACCCTTATAAAAACGTTTTATTACCCCAACGATTTCAGAAATACTGATAAAGGCAGAAGAATTATGGAAACCCGCCTGCTGATACATGAACCCGATGGCTGGAAAGCACTGGCTTATGTATGGAACGACGAGCAAACAGAGGCTTATCTGGAGGTGGCGGGTGACACCAAAGAAGTAAGCTACATTGACCTGAACGGTAAAAAGAAAAAGCACGAGTATAGCGTACCCAACCTGAACCAGTGCAAAGGTTGCCATAACCGAAACGAGGTGATGTCGCCCATTGGGCCTTCTGCCCGGCAACTTAATGGAAGCTACAAAGCATGGGGAACAAAGGAAGAAACTGAAAACCAGCTTATTGCCTGGCAAAAAACAGGAGAACTGCAGCATTTGCCTGCTCTTGAACTGGTACCCAAAGCGCCGGTTTGGAATAAACCTGAAACCGGGACCCTGGACGAAAGAGCCAGAATATGGCTTGACATCAATTGTGCCCACTGCCACCGATTAGGGGGCCCTGCGCAAACCTCAGGCCTTAATCTGAGTATACATGAGACCGACCAGCTTGCCTATGGTATCATGAAAACCCCGGTAGCTGCCGGGAGAGGTTCCGGAAACAGGAAGTTTGATATTGTACCTGGAAAACCCGAAGAGTCTATCCTGCTGTATAGGATTGAATCAACCGACCCGGGTGAAATGATGCCCGAGGTAGGCCGTAAAACCAATCACAAAGAGGGCATTGAGCTGATAAAAGAGTGGATTAAACAAATGAAGAAGTCCTGAGCCTTATGCCTGGCTTTCATCCATTATATAAACATTTGTTCGCAAAGTTGTTTTAGAAAGAAATTAGTTTGCTGTACCTGATAAAGTTGAAAACAAAAACGGAGCCTGGTAATACTACCTGCTCCGTTTGTTTTTAAATTTTTACTGCCATTTGAATTTCGGCTACCTTGGCGCTACTTCCTGTCGCTATGCCCTAGCGATTTCGCCGGTGCAATCAGGTCTCTTACCAGTTGCTTTAGCTCCTTTATTTCCGGAAAGTGTCCTTCTCTTTTACGGTCAAAGATTACCTCTTCATTCAATAAAACCTTGAAACTACCGGGCACCTCGCTTGGGCGTAGGCTTACTTCGCCCAGCTCCTCTTCAAAGGTAGTGAGTAACTCTTGTGCCAACCATGCCGAACGCAACAGCCAATGGCATTTCGGACAATATTCCAGTGTAATTTTGGGCTTCATAATTACTAAATTCAACCTTGCCGCGGTTTGAAGGCAAACCGTGGCAGTGATTATTTTTTCAAGGTCGACAGGTATTCTACCAGGTCAACAAGTTCTTGTTTTTGCAACGGAAACTGTGGCATCAGCGACTCTTTGTGTTCTTTGATAGATACAATCTCAGAACGCTTGTATGAGGAAGGGTTAGCGCTGCCAAGCGTTTTCATTGTAACGTCGTTTTCGGTTCTGGTCAATATCATTCCGTCTACTTCAGTGCCGTTTTTAAATTTTACCGTAAAGCCCTCAAAACCGAAACTGATACCCTGACTTGGGTTCAGAATTGCAGAATACAAAGCATCTTTAGATAATTTACTACCAATCTCGGTCAAGGCAGGGCCAAAATTAACGCCTTCGCCCTTACCCACGTGGCATGAAGTACAATACATCTTAAATGCTTCCTGTCCTTTTGATGCATTACCGGTCAGTTTCACGAGGTCATTGATATTACCAACCGACTTATCAACACTTGCTCCGAACATTTTCATGGCCTCTGAACGGATGTCGCCATGCCAGGTTTTCAATAGTATTTTCTGTGCAATCGGCATTACATCTTCGGGCACCTTATTGGCTTTCACCAGATTCCACAGAATCTCTTCACTGTTCCAGCCAGTCATGGCCCACATGGCTCTTTCGCGTACTGCCATGCTCTTCGCTTTATTGTTGTATAAGGTTATCAGATAATCGGTAACTGGCTTTTCGTCAACGCCGCCAAACATATCTATCGCTTTCAGCACTGTTTTTTCATCCTTGCTGGTGGTCAGTTTCTTAAATGCATCCAGCCCATTTAATCTAATCTGTAGTCTGGCTGCCTCACCACCAAATGTTTTGTCGTCCATTACCATATTCACCAAACGAGTTGACTGGTCTTTCAACTGATAACGTTTTACAATATCCAGGTAATCGGAGGGCGATTGAATACCCGCCAGCACTTTAGGCAAAAGCGCAGCATAGCGCGCATCTTTTTTAGCACTTTCAACATCAAGATGCTTAAAAACCAAGGTCATTACATCGGCAGGTGCCTTGCCACCATCCAGCATACCCAGCAGCACTGTGGTTTTTTCCGGATTCGACTGAAAATCAAAAGCACGGAAATATCTTAGTCTGGCCTCGCCTTCTGAAGTTTTGGCTAATTCAGCGAGCCGGTAAATATTGTCGGTCGAGCGGCTTCTCCACACCATATCTTTGGCTTTGGCATCAGATTTCCAGCTTTCGCCTATGTTTTCTATGTATTTGGCAAAAAAGCTATCCCATTGGTTATCGGCAGCAATACCCAGCGCCTCCAGATACCATCGGTCGGTGCCATCGTATTGGTTAGCCAGTGATACCCAGATATTGGCAGCCTCCGGATTTTTACTATGACGAATAGCCAATGCCACTTCCCTTCTGATTTGCGGCGAAGGGTCTTGCGCCAATTTGGTCAGTACTGCAAAATCTGTCATTTTAAGCTCCTGCGCCAAACGCAGACCAACCATGCGTACATCTTCGTTTTTGTCTGTCAGAGCGGCATTAATATATTTCTTCTCTTCGCCTTTTATGTTAGCCAGCAACCATAAGGCTCTGGCGCGTATACGCGGGTTTTCAGAAGTCCACATGGTCTGCAATGCAGGTTCAGCTTTTTCCTGCCATTGGTTTAGTTTTGTCCAGGCCAAATAACGCACAGCCAGATTCGGATTCTGCAGGGCTTTTACGCAGCCTTCAGGCGTTTCAAAATCAAAGACCGGTACCGAGAATTTGCTTCCTTTGGGTGCTACACGATAAATTCGCCCGCGAAGGCTGTCTCCCATGGCATGGCCGCCCACGCCCGGGTCGTACCAGTCGGCAATAAAAATAGAGCCGTCGGGCGCTGTTGTTACATCAGACGGGCGGAACCACTTGTCTCGGGTTGAGCCATCCAGAATATTGTTGATGGTGGCCTTGAATCCAGCGCCACTTTTTTCTACTGCGTAAGAGCGCACAATGTTTGGCCCGGCATCGCAATGAATCATCTGATTGCGGTACTTTTGCGGTAGCAAATCGCCCTCGTAGATAATCATGCCGGTTGGTGAACCTGCCCCTGTCTGTAGCAGATTAGGCACTACGCCGGGGTCATTCAGGTGCCAGTGGCGCAAAGGTATTTCGTTTTCCCAGTTCGTGCGCCGTTCCTGCCAGCTTGCCCCGGTCATTTCATCTTTATAGCCATAGTTGCCATGATCTATTACGTAGTTGATACGCACGCCCTTGTTGCCGTCATCATCGTTATCAGATTGCCACATTCTGCCGTAAGAATCAATGGCTACTTCATAATTATTTCTGAAATTGTGTGCAAGAATCTCCACGTTCGAGCCATCCACATCACATCTGAAAATCTTCCCCTGCTTGTAGCTTGAAAAAGGTCTGCCCAGGTCGTCTTTCAGCTCTACTCCGTTTTTATCACTCAGGGTTTCTATCTCATTACCCCCATTAAAGTACAACTTACCATCAGGCCCAAATGTAAAGGCATGAATGGCGTGGTCGTGCTGTACCCCTTTCAGGTTGGTAAAAATCACTTCCTTTTTATCTGCCTTGTCGTCTCCGTTTTCATCGGTGAACAAAAACACATTAGGGCTACAAGACACAATTACTTTATTGCCCAGCACCGATACGCCTAAAGCCGAGTTAATCTCTTCACCCTGATAAAACACAGTGGTTTTATCGGCTTTTCCATCTTTATCTGTATCTTCCAGAATCAAAATTCTGTCGCCCTTTTTGTTATATGGATTCTTTGGATTTAGCTGATTGCGGTAATTGTAGCCTTCGCAAATCCATACCCTGCCTTTGGCGTCAATATCCATGTTGGTGGGGTTCATCATCATTGGCTCAGAGGCAAAAAGTGTTACCTCCAGTTCAGGGTCGGCCAGTTTTACGCCATCCAGTGCATATTGCACTTTCCGTTTATCTTCTTCTGTCAGTTTGGCATATTCTTCGTCTGAGAGTTTCCCTGAGTCTTGCCTAAAGGCAACTGATAACAATAGAACAGTGATAGAAAAAATGATTGATTTTTTCATTGCAGGTAAATACATTGTTAAAGGCTTTGAATAGATACTTTAAAAGTACGGAATTGGTGTCAATCTGACAAATAAAATGTACGAGGACTAATTTTTGAGAGAAACGATACCTTTGTCAGTTCCCAGACCCAGGATACGCCTGGCACGCAGATAACGTGCTGCATTACCGGCATCATAGCGGGTACTTTCTTTATCAAAACTACTGATGCGCACCATACCCGAAGAATGTATAAACTCATTGTTGCCTATCCACATACCTACGTGTACTACTCTTTCGGGTTTATCGGCAGTAGATTTTTCACCAAAAAACAGCAGGTCGCCTACCTGCAGGTTTTCATAGGCTACTTCTTCGCCTACAAAGGCCTGCTGAGAAGCATCTCTGGGCAGCAGAATGCCGCTGGTCTGAAAAACCATGCGCATATAACCGCTGCAATCTACACCTTTCCATGAGGTACCACCCCACAGATACGGCAGGCCCATCATGCGGTAAGCAGTTTTTGTTAATGACTCAGGGCTTGGTGAAGTTATTTTCTTCCATTCCTGATAAGAGACTACCTCGTGTTTCAGCACAAATCCTTTGCGTGCATCCGGATACGCCACCTCAAAATAATTGGCCAGGGTGTCTTTTACGGTTAGCAGGTTGCCCCAGGTAAGGTCAGAAACCGTTTGAGTGTTTTCATC
Organism: Emticicia sp. 21SJ11W-3; assembly: GCF_024138715.1. Lineage (GTDB taxonomy): Bacteria > Bacteroidota > Bacteroidia > Cytophagales > Spirosomataceae > Emticicia > Emticicia fluvialis. Next base: position 750,565 of record NZ_CP092074.1, on the reverse strand, counting down.
TGCCTCGGTGAACGCAAAGCCGAATGGCTTGGCAAACATCAGTTTTGGTTTACTGCTATATACTTCTATATCTGTTTTAACGAATCGCTTAATGGTAGTACCTTCTACCCAGCCAATGTAGTTATCGGGCGTTTGTACCAGATACCAGTAACGGTCTTTATCAAGCACTTTAAGTGTAGTACCCAGCAGGGCCTGTGTTGCCAGCTCGGCTGCTTCCTTGGGTTGCGTGCGGATATTAGCCACCGATACATTTACTATCGCATATATTTTATCTTCCAGTTCTTTTACATCAGGCAAAAGCTTTACTTCGTCAATCAGCTCGAAGCCATTATTTTTCAACCTGCCCAGCAATTCTTTTTTGGCAAGGGGCAAATTGGTCTTGCCTCTCAGTTTGTTGCTATCCAGCTCAACCTGAAAAACAGCTACGCGTTTATCAGGGGCATATTTTTTCTTTACCTGCTCAATTATAGCCGGTACTGTTGGGTGCGCAAGGGGGGCTTGCGCTACCTGCGCCATAAGATTGAAGCCCGTCGCTAAAAAAATAAGTACTAATGTAAGTTTGCGAAAAGTTTTCAGGTTGCAATACATGTTCTATTACTATTGTAAGTGATTCCACCCCTGGGCTGTGATACCCACTTTTGAGCCGCTGTTCAGTACCAGTTCTACGGCCTTGCTTTCTGTCATGTAGCCAATAGGCGTTATATCAGTTACATTCTTGATTTTATCAAAGTCAGACTGCTTGATGGTAAACAGCAGCTGGTAGTCTTCTCCTCCGTTTAAGGCCGCCGTAACCGGGCTCAGCTTAAACTCGGTTGCCGTTAGCATGGTAATATCTTCAATGGGTAGTTTCTCTTCAAAAATAAGCACCCCAACGCCCGATTGTGTGCTTAGGTGGATAATTTCAGAGGCCAACCCGTCTGATATATCAATCATAGAAGTAGGTACCACACCTGCTTCGGCCAGCTCATGCACAATGTCTGTTCTGGCTTCGGGTTTCAGTTGTTTACCAACCAGATACGATTTCTCTTCCAGGTCTGGCTGCATACCCGGGTTAGCCAGAAAAACCTGTTTTTCTCTTTCCAGAATCTGCAACCCAAAGTAAGCAGCGCCTAAATCGCCGGTTACGCACAAAATATCATTCGGTTTTGCTCCGCTTCTGTAAGCTACCTTGTCTTTATCTACAAAACCGGTTACGGTAACAGAAATAACAAGGCCCGAGCGTGACGAGGTGGTATCGCCTCCTATTAAATCAACCTGATAGTCCTCACAGGCAAATTTAATGCCTTCATAAATTTCATCAACTGCCTCTACCGACATACGATTGCTCAACCCTACACTTACAGTTATTTGTTTGGCAATGCCATTCATGGCGGCAATGTCAGACACATTCACTGCTACTGATTTATACCCTAAATGGCGAAGCGGAACATAGGCCAGGTCAAAATGCACCCCTTCCAGCAACATATCTGTCGAAACAAGCATGTATCTATCGCCCGTGTCAATCACCGCTGCGTCATCACCAATCCCTAATACAGACTCAGGGTTTTGCAAACTGAATTTTGTTTTTATGCGGTCAATCAAACCAAACTCTCCTAATGTATTCAACTCTGTTCTTTCCATGCTATTTGCTGTTTTGGCAAAACCTTTTCACTATTTTTTTACAAAGATAAAAAAAGGTGGACTTCGCAGCCCACCTTCCTTCAAAAATCAATCCCTTTTATTGCGTTACAAGGGTATATGTATTTATGGTGCCACCGGTCTTTGCACTGGCCGATGTGCGCGTCAATATCAATTGGGTATCGGTAATTGAGTCAATTGTAAACTCAATTGTTCCGCTTGTACCTGTCGGAGCAGGGTTCAGGTTTTTCAAAACCAGCTTGGTGTCGCCCACTACTTCATACTGACCCGAAAAAGCGTTTCCGTCGAACTCAATATAAGTAACCGTTGGAGAAGACAATAACCTTAACTGAAAGCCCGAGTAGCCGGGTCTTGTGTTACTGGCAGCACCCTTGCTATACACAATGGCGCTTCCTTCCTTTACTGTACTGGCAGACCAGTTTTTCTTGATTTTCTCACTTACCGGTACAACTTTGTCTCCACCACAAGAAAAAATAAAGAAACTACAAGCAAATAAAAGAATGGCAATTTTTTTCATAGAGTAAATTTTTGAATTTGTTTTTCAACCTTTTTTAATCAACATCATTTTGCCCTGAGAGCAACAGCAAATATGGCTTAAATATAAACCAAAAAAAATTCTTGTTAATAAAATAGACGTAATTTTTAAGCTATTGGTTGTAGATAAATTTTAACTGATATGAATTAATCTGTTTTAAGTTGCCTGCATTCATAAATCTTTACGAACTTTGTAAAAAAAATTGTATTAATCTTGAAAGAATACACCAGAGGCCAGCTGGCGCTTCGCAACGGGCAGGATAAAGAAGAAATATGGGTAGCTTACCAGTCGGTTATTTATGATGTGACGGAATCAAGACTATGGCGGAACGGGAAGCACTATGAACATTGGGCTGGCCAGGACCTGACCGACGAGCTAAAAGACGCGCCGCATACCGAAGCCGTTTTTATGAAGTTTAAAGCCATTGGCAAGCTCATTCAGTAATTACGCGGTAATTCCATTCAAAATCACGCATTCGCTCATTCACTAATTCACTCATTAGTTTAATATGAAACTCATAGAATCAATTATACTTTTTGCGAGTCTTGCTTTTTTGGTCATGTTTGTAGACCAGGCACTTTATAAAAAAGTAGCGCTTAAAGACAGTTACTTTTTTCTGATGTTTTCGGTAGCCGGTTTTTTGTACTACACCTACCAGAGAGGCCTCAGAAAAATAAAAGAAAAACAGGAAGCAGAGTCTAAAAAGAAAGACGACAAGCCAAAGAGTATTGAAAAACGCTTAAGAAAAAAATAAGCAGGTGGGGGTCACCTGCCTTTGTGCTATGCTTCGGGTAATATTTCATCGCCAATGCGAATCTTTCCTTTTTCAATTACCAGTATATTCTGCCCGAAGAGAATCTTGTTGCCATTGCGCCGGTATTGGTTCAGCGTTTTTAAAGGTTCCTTGCCTTTTTCTGCCGTTTCAGGGTTAATTGTGGTTAATACGCAACGGGCGCATGGTTTTACACCTGCCAGCCTGGCGTTTCCTAAAGAGAAAAACCTGAGGTTATCTTCTTCGTGCGGCTCTCCGCCACTGAAAACCAGATTAGGACGAAAGCGTTTCATTCCTATAGGCTCGTCCAGCTTTCCGTTCAGTAAATCTAAACTTGCCTGCCCTATTAACAATAGCGGGTAGGCGTCGGCAAAGCTGGTGTGTTCTTCATGCGTAATTGAGTATTTAGGGTCTGTAGGGCGTATGGAATCATCAGGCTGATAATACAGATATGTTTCCTTACCCAGCACTGCTGTAAACCAGGCATCGGCTTCATTGCTTACCCTTACGGCTTTTACGGTATCATCCCAGATGGTTATCATACGGGTATCGTCAGTCTGCGGGGTAAAAGGCACTTTTAATGGAGCAATTGCTAACTTCCGATGGCTTACCCGCAGGCCGTCGGCCTCAATGGCCACATCAATCAATGCCATTTGTTCGTTTTCACGTTGAGTTCTGAACAAATTATCACCGTCAGCCAACACCCATCGGCGGTCATACTGCAGGCCGCGGTCTTCGACCTGAGCTTCCTGAAGTGAAATACCCCCCAGTGATTTAATAGGGTAAATGTTTATTTCGGTTAATATTTTTGCCATCTTTACTTATATTTTTACTGACACAACATTTCGGGTTCAAAAACGTTTGTGTTATTAGGTCAAACATCTAAATTGAAGAAAAATTTACGGCATTAAAGCCCCGTAATTTTGACAAGATTGACTTACAAAACAAACTTAGAGCTACAATCTATAAAATTGTGGGCAAGTATGTTAGCCCAACCATTTAAATGATGAAAAAAATACGCTATATCATTACCTTTCTGCTCCTTTCGAACGGTGTTTTTGCGCAACTTCAGACTTATAAAAAAGGCCTGGCAAGTTTTGATAAAGGCCAGTACGACCTAGCCATCAAAGACCTGTCAAAGGTAACCAATATTGCTGAAAGTGAAAAAGCCAACCTGAACTACAAAATTGCAGAGGCTTATCGTTTATCGAACCGCTGGGTAGAGGCCATTCCGTATTACGAAAAGGCCTTTGAAGCCAAACTGATGATACCCGAAGCTCACTTTCATTATGCATTTGCCCTGAAAGCAGCCGGAAAATATGAACAGGCCCTAAAAGAGCTGCAACAATTTATAGATGCCAAAAGCACCATAAAAGCCTATAACGAAAAAGCCTACAGAGAGGTAAACTCGCTCAGGCTGATAGGCGAACTGAAACAAAAACAGACAGATATAACTTTCAGCAATTTATCTGCAATTAACACTGCCGGGGCTGAGTTTTCTCCGGTTGTGCTGGGCGATGAACTGATTTTTACTGCGTCGCGCAAAAGCAAAACGTATTCTAACGGCCTGCCTTATGTAGGTTTATACAAATCAAGATTTGCCCGAACCATGGAAGAAATGAGCAAACCTGAGAAATTCAGCAATGCCATTTTTGACGAAGAACGCAACGAAGGCACCCCGGCCTTTTCGCCTGACGGTAAAACCATGATTTACGCCCGGGGCAATACCGGCAAAAGAAAAGACTTTTCTCCAGACATGGATTTATACATATCGCGCTATGTAAATGGCAGCGGATGGACAGAACCCAGTTATGTGAGCGCTTCTGACTCGGCCAGTTGGGATGGTTCTCCGGCTTTCTCGCGCGACGGCAAAACTATTTACTTTGCCTCTAACCGCCCCGGTGGATTTGGGGGTATTGACCTTTACAGAGTTAATATGGATGCCTCTGGCCGTTTTGGGAATCCGGTGAATATGGGCAAGGAAATCAATACCGCAGGCGACGAAATGTTTCCTTACGTATCTGAAGACGGAAAACTGTACTTTGCATCTGACGGACACCCAGGCCTTGGCAAATTAGACCTTTTTGTGGCTATTCGCTCAGGCGGTAAAATTACTGTTGAAAACATGGGGCTCCCTTATAACTCAAATATGGATGATTTCGGGCTGGTAATGCGGAAAAACGGCGATGTATTCTTTAGCTCAAACCGGGCCGGAGGCAAAGGCGATGACGATATTTACTACTATGAGGCCCCCAAACAAACCGAACTGGCAGATGCAACGCCATTGATTCCGAGGTCAACACCAGATAGCTTGTCGAAACCTCTGGAAATAAAAACCGTGAGGTACTTCCTGGCAGGTACTATTTATACCAAAAATGCCAACAATCAAAATGTACCGCTTGACTCGGCAACGGTAAAGATTCTTGCTACCGGACAGGATGAGCCATTAAAAGAAATCATTACGCAGAAAGACGGCAAGTTTGGCCCCATAGCAGTGCAGGAAGACAACGACTACGTAATATTGGGTAGCAAGAAAAACTACCTGGCCAAAAGAGAAGACTTCTCAATGTATGGCCGCACCATACCGCAATCGTTATTAACAAAAGCCATTACTGATACTACTTTCTTTGCCTCGCTCAATCTGGAAGAAATTACTTTAGACAAGACGTTCAGGGTTGAGAATATTTACTACGACCTTGATAAATGGGATATCAGACCGGATGCGGCACTTGAACTGAATAAACTTGTGCAGATACTGGTAGACAACCCTACCATTAAGATAGAGCTAGGTTCTCATACCGATGCTCGTGCTACCGAGATATATAACCTGCGCCTGTCGCAAAGACGTGCCGAGTCTGCGGTTAATTATATCGTTTCCAAAGGTATAGACAGGGCGCGTATTACAGCCAAAGGTTATGGAGAAAGCGAACTGCTTATCAGAAACGCCAAAACCGAAGACGAGCACCAGACCAACCGCCGAACCGAGTTTAAGATTATTGAAATTGAATAGTATTTATACCAGATAAAACAAAAGACCCCGAATTTCTGCCCGGGGTCTTTTGTTTTATAAGCATCTCAGAAACTTTTACCAGCGAATCAGAGCAGACCCCCATGTAAATCCACTGCCAAAGGCAGCCAGACAAACCAGGTCTCCGTCTTTTACTTTGCCTGCTTCCCAGGCCTCACAAAGGGCAATCGGAATAGAAGCCGCTGTGGTGTTACCGTATTTCATGATATTATTAAATACTTTTTCGTCAGGCAGTTGCAGGGTTTTCTGAACAAACTGTGCGATACGTAAATTGGCCTGATGCGGCACCAGCATATCAATATCGGTTGGTTTAAGACCTACTTTGTTGAGGGCCTCCATGATTACCTCCGGAAACTTGGTAACTGCTGTTTTAAACACCAGCTGACCGTTCATATTGGGGTAATAGGTTTTGTTCTCAATCAGGTTTTCGTACACGAAAATTTCGCCATACAGCGCATCAGGAAAACCGAACTTCTCTTTACCCAGATGATACCCGCCATGGCTACCCGGGCTTATCAGTGCCAGTTCTTCAGCATAAGTGCCATCAGAATGCAAATGGGTTGTTAATATACCTTTGCCCTCTTCTGTAGTTGGTTGTAATAATACAGCACCAGCGCCATCACCAAAAAGAACGGCCACATTTCGCCCACGGGTTGTGAAATCCAACCCCATTGAGTGCATCTCAGACCCAACCACCAGCACATTTTTATACATTCCGGTTTTAATGAACTGGTCGGCTACTGACAAAGAATAGATAAACCCTGAACACTGGTTGCGGATATCAATAGCGCCTACCTCTTTATGCGTAATGCCCAGTTCTCTTTGCAGCAACACACCGCAACCCGGGAAATAATAGTCGGGGCTTAGCGTGGCAAAAACAATAAAATCTATCTCTTCGGGTTTTATGCCTGCTCTTTCGCAGGCTATTCTGGCGGCATTGGCACCCATAGTGGTGGGTGTTTCTTCATGCTTTTTTCCGTATCTTCTTTCTTTAATACCCGAACGCTCTTGTATCCATTCATCCGTAGTATCCATTACTTTCATCAGGTCAGCATTTGTTACCACCTGCTCAGGCACGTAAAATCCTATACCTGCTATTTTCGAATTTACCATATTTGTTGCTTTTTGAATCCTGCCACGAAATTACAAGAAAAACTCACAAATGTTCAAGATATTCTTAGAATAGTACTTGAACGTTTTTAGATTTGAAAAATAAAAGACTCACCAGTCTTATCTTAAATGCTATTGCTAATCGGTTGATAAAGAAAATCGCATAACTTTTCAAGAAAGCAAAATACTTGAAAAGTTATGCGATTTAAAACTCCAAATATCACTAATAATCAAGGTTTCGTCTGTTCTTCCGGATTAAAATCTTTAAATGTTTTCTTGATATTAGTGTCAGTTGGCTTGTTTTTAGGTTCCCAGGCGGCATCAAGGTCAAGCACAACCAACCCTTTCAGGTTCATGGTACTCATGAAATCATCAACTTTTCTGATGAAATCGGGCCCTCTGCGAGACGATTTCAAAGAGAAGTCACGTGCAAAGATATCCCCCTTGGTCTGAATCTCATTCTTTTTCTCAATTACGTAATTCAGCCTGTCTATCAGGTCTTTCATTGATTTACCAATTACCTCGGTTGCCTCCAGTGTACCAATAGTTAACACGGTAGTACCACCTAAAGTAGATGCCAGTCTTTGCTGTTCCGGTTGATCTTTGGGTATCAGAAAAGACGACAGGCTAGTAGTAGCACCCAACGATGCCGTTACAATTGACCTGTTCTTCTTACCTTTTTTAGCTTTAATATACAATTTCTTCAACTCGGCTTCTTTCTCTCTCAGTTGCTCCATCAGTTCCCAGCCTCTCAGTAGGGTTCCCCTGTACAGATTATAAAGCTTCAAATCGGCTTCAGCTTCGTTAACAGCGTTTTTTACGGTAAACTTAATGGTTTTTACAGCCCGCTTTCTGGTTTTGTCAATCACAAAGAAATCAACCGTGAACGACAGCGTGTCGTATGGGTCTTTCACAAAATCATAGCTGGGTTTAAAAATAAACTCATACTGATTAGCCGTGTTTTTTACCAGCATATTTTTGGTAATATTCTGGTTATCAGTCAGAAAATCAAACTCCTGAATATCGTCATCGCCGTTCGGGTCTGACAAATAAAAACGCAGGCTCACAGTCTGGTTCTCTTTCAGGAAAAAGTTACTCTCTCTTGGCACCACTACAATTTCCGGAGGCAGGTCAATCTGGGTTGCCTCAACTTTCAGCCTGCCTTTCACCTGTACCTTTGAGGGCTGGTCTTCTGCATAAAACTCAATGTAAATCGGTTGATTCTTCAATTGTTTAAACTGAGTAAGCGAAGGTGTCCAGGACACTTCTCCCTGCGACGACATCTTCATGCCTTCGGGCAGGGTTTCAAGCGAAGGTATAATAACTATGGGGTCGTTGTCTTCGTCGTAAACAAAGTAGCGGTCAAACTTATAGATATTGGTTGTGTTGTATTGCACATAAAACGGGTTCTGGTCTTTTACAATCGGAGGGCGATTGGTGTGCTGTATCCTGAATTCTACCTTGGCCGACACCACGTCTTTAGATGAGTCACATCTGGCCTCAAAAATAACCTGTTGAAATTTAAAGCCTGTAAGGCGGTCAACCAGGTCATAAGAGGGTGTCCAGGAAAACCTGCCGAGCGAATCCAGTTCCATCCCATCTACCTTGCCCTGCGGAATTGAAAACTTGAAGTTTCCACAATCTTTACCTTCAATTTTTAACTGAAAAGCAACCTGGGTGCCTTCTTTTAGCTGGTTCCAGTCGGTACCTGAAGGTAAAACAATTTTAGGTGAGTCTTGTGCGAATAAGTGCTGAAAAAGTACTAAAAAACTAAAAATCAGTAGGTTAGTTCTCATTTTAATCATACGATAAGTTATTTAAAAAAACCGGATACAGAAAGAGAATCGCTTCTCTGCCTGCACCAATTACTTTTCTTCTGGTGCCGCATCCTGTTTGCTTTGGCCGGGTATAACTACGCACGGAAAACCAAACAGACAACGGTCTTTTATCATTTTTATTACTTCATCCGGAACGTTTTCTTCCCAACCTTCTTCTCCCTGCTTTATTAGTTGCAGGGTTCTGTCTGTATTGATGGCCAGGTTCCTATCGTTATAATGATGAATGTCTTCAATTTTATTATTGGCTATCAGATACCGGTACAAATCAATCAGGTGCATGGGTGGTGTAAACCGCATGCCACTCATAATTTTGCCGTTCTGATAGGTCGGATACACAAAAACTTTCAGGTTGCGGCTAAATAACGTGGCAAACGATTCAAGAATACCCCCTGCTAAATCAGTATAATGCTTTTCTTCAAAAATGTATTCCAGATTAGGATAACCTATAATCAACCCCATTTTAAGTTTGGTAATTTTTGATACATAGGCAGCCAGCTTGTAGTATTCCTGATAGTTTGATATCATTACCATGTGGCCCATCGAACACAGAATATCCACGCGATCCAGAAAATCCTTCTCGTCTATCTCAGCATCGTTTTGTTTCAGCCCCTGAAGGGTAATTTCGCACATCACCACAACCTTGTCTTTATCAACGTCAGGCTCACGCATAAACTGTTTCGTGCCGTTGTCGAGCATATCCAGATGCACATTTACCAAAGGCCTGAAACGACCTCTCAAAACCAGCGCGTGTTTTCTGAAAAGTACCTCAGAAGGCTGCAGGTTTTCACCATCGGCGCCAAAAAGAGCAATATCAGACAATCCGTGCATTACCAGACGAAGGCTCATCAGTCGGTTATCGACATGCTCAAAGTCTGGCCCTTCAAAGCGTATCATGTCTATCTGAATGCGGTCTTTAGACAAATCATCCATTAACGACAACAAAAGCGTTTCAGGGTCCTGGTAATAATAAAAACTCCCGTAAACCAGATTAACCCCCAGAACCCCCAGTGCCTGATGCTGTAAAACGTTGTCGTTGTCCAGCATTTTTACATGTATAATAATATCATTATACGCACCACCAGGGGTAAGCTGAAACCTGAGACCCATCCAGCCGTGGGCTTCGTTGGTCTTGTGGTAATTAAGCGCTGCAACTGTGTCAGAAAAAGCAAAAAATGTAGAGGTTTCTCCCCTTTTTTCGTTAAGCCGCTCAATAAGCAAACCATACTCATGGTCAAGCATGCTCATCAGGCGTGGTTCACATACATAACGGCCGTTTTCCATTGCGCCATAAATGGCATCAGAGAAGGTCATATCGTAGGCCGACATGGTTTTGGCAATGGTTTTTGATGCCCCCCCGGCCTTAAAAAAGTTGGCGGCTACATCCTGCCCGGCGCCAATTTCAGCAAAACAACCGTAAATCTGTTTATTGAGATTGATACGCAAAGCCTTCTGTTTAGTACCCAGGTTTTTCTCGTATATGGTTTCCATTTTTGATGTCTTTTTACGCGTGTTATTCATCTCACACACCATCATTTTTTCTCTACAAAGGTAGACCTAAACTTGTACTTTTCCAAGTATAAATCATAATTGAAGTAGCTGTCACTTAAACACAAAACGATCTTAAAACAGAGCATATTTAATCAAAAAAGACTTTTTAATAAATTTTTAACGCATGTTTGACATGGGCTTTGCCTTCATTGCTCTAATTTTGAATTTGAAAAAACTCGCCTTGTGTTTGGTAATAAACCAATCTAAGGATTCGTTGAACATTAACAGGCAGTTGTTTCATTCCGGATTCCGGGAATGTACTTCCTATTATAAAAATTCTGATTAGAAATGTTAAAGCGGGTTTTATACATAATACTGTTTATGAGTCTGAGTGGGCTACTCCATGCCAACCAGCGACATACAGTTTCGCTTTATTTTCCTGTCAAAAAAACTGTTCATCATACCCACGGGATACCCCCGAGTGCCGACGATTTCTTTAAGGTTGACCCACAGACCAATTACTGTTTTTTACGTACCGTAGTAGACGAACAGGATTGGTACACCAACCATACGTTTCAGCCGCATACTTTCTTAAAAGAGAATGTTTTAAAAGACCTATTCGTTCAAAAAACGCTCAATTTTTTAAAAAACAGATACATTTATCTGCTCAACTGTATCTGGCTCATCTGATTCCCTGCCCCCACTTATAAGAGTTCACACGCCTGAGTGCACTTTACAGCCAACCCGTCATTTGCGTTTCAAATGACACAGTTGTCTATTGTGCTTACTATTCATTATTATATCCGAATTACCGTGAAAAGAATAAAAAACATTGTTTTTCTATGGCTTTTCTGTATAAAGGCGTTTGCCGCCAACGATTCCCTTAAAATCACGCTGAAAGATTTAGAAGGAATTTTCTTGCAGAAAAACGCATTGCTGATGGCTCATAAATTTGATATTGAAGCCAACCGTGCAGCCATTATACAAGCCCGCTTGTGGGAGAATCCGACTTTAACTGTTGAGCAGATGCTCTATAATAATCAGACCAGACGCATTCTGCCAGTACTGGGTCTGAACGACGTAAAAGGCCAGCCTACCACGCAGCAGGCCATTCAGCTACAGCAGCTTTTTTATCTGGCAGGCAAACGCACCAAACGCACAGCCATGGCAGAAACAAGCACACAGATAGCCGAAGATAACTACTATGATGTGCTGCGGGGTTTGAAGTTTGAACTCAGAAGTAATTTCTACGACCTCTATTATCTGCAGAACATCGTCAGAATATATGAGGAAGAAATTGGCTCGCTTGAAAAAACGCTGGCCGGCATGAATACCCTTTTGCAAAAAGGTATTATTCCGATAAAGGACATTACACGTATAAGGGCCCTGCTATTTACACTTGAAACCGAGCAGAAGGACCTCAGACTTGAGATGCTTGAAAAACAGGTAAATCTGCGCACCATAACCGGAACCAGAAACGAAGTGTACTTTGTGCCTCAAACAAACAGAAATGCGGTTGATGCCCTTGATGTACGGTCGCTTACGCTTGATAATCTGTTGGCAACAGCTTTTGAAAACAGACCAGACCTGAAAATGCAGCAATCGGCGCTGAGGCTCGAAGAACAGAATCTCGTTTACCAGAAGGCTTTAAAAGTACCAGACCTGCAAGCCGGGCTGCTGTACGACCGCGCCAGTAGTAGTGTACCCAATTACTTTGCCGCGACTTTCCAGATAAACCTGCCCTTTTTTAACAAAAATCAGGGCAACATTAAAGCTGCAGCGTATAGGGTTCAGTCTGTTCAAAAGATGGTAACCAGCCAGGAAGACAAAATAACCGGCGACATTCAGTTGGCTTACCGCAGAGCGCTGGAAACCAATGAACTATATAAAGGATACGACAAAGCCTTTATGATTGACTTCGACAAACTATTCGACAACGTAAAACTGAATTTTGAAAAGCAGATTATCTCAATGCTTGAATTTGTTGATTTCTACGAGTCATACAAAAGCAGTGCCGTGCTAATGAACCGCCTGCAGAGCGACCGCGTAAGAGCAATAGAAGAAATCAATTTTATGGTCGGAAAAGAAGTGATAGGTATGCCCTAAAAAGGCTATTCTGTTTCCGTTAAAAACTAACACAATGAAAAAAACAAAAAATATAATAATCATAATTGGCATTTTTATCACAGCTGCTCTTGGTTTACAGAGTTGCAAAACCGAAACAAAACCAGAAGAAACCGCCAGAGAGAGCTTTGTGCTGACAGACACCATGATGACAAAACTGGGTTTCGACGAGGTGACATCCAAGGTACTGCTGTCTGAAGTGAAGCTAAGCGGCAAAATAACCGCCAATGAAGACAAAGTAGCCAAGGTGTTTCCGCGCGTAGACGGCAATATTGAAAAACTCAATGTTCAGCTGGGCGACTATGTTCAGAAAGGGCAGATACTGGCCATAATACGTAGCCGCCAGGTAGCCGAAATGGATAACCAATTAAGCATGGCCATGTCTAATCTGCAAATTGCCAGAAAAAACCTGGGTGTAGAAGAAGAACTGTTTAAAGCAGGCCTGGAACCGGAACGGAATCTGGTAAATGCCCGGCAGGAAGTACAAAAAGCGGAGGCAGAGCTGAAAAGGGTGCACGAAACCATGAAAATTTATGACCTGGGTAAAGAGGCAACCTATCAGATAAAATCACCGATATCTGGTTTTCTGATTGAAAAAAATGCCGTTGAAGGCATGGATTTCAACATTGAAAACATTGATAATTTCTTTACTATCTCTGACCTCTCTGATGTATGGGTTTTAGCAGATGTGTACGAAACTGATATTAACAAAGTTAAAATTGGATATACCTGCGACATAACCACGCTGGCAGACCCTGACCGGAAAATTAAAGGTAAAATAGACAAGATTTTTAACGTGCTTGACCCCGAAAGCCGGGTACTGAAAGTGCGCATCCGTCTACCGAATCCTGGCTATACCCTTAAACCGCAGATGTTTGCCATTGTACGGGTGTATCATGAAGAAGCCCAGACCATGCCGGCTATACCTGCCAAGGCTATAATATTTGATAAAAGCAGGCAATGGGTGATGGTATTTAAAGACCGCCGGCACATAGAAACCCGCCAGGTGAAAGTATTCAAAACCGTTGGCGACTACGCCTACATAGAATCAGGCCTTGCCCTTGGCGAAAAAATCATTTCAAACCAGCAACTGCTGGTTTATGATGCGCTTAACAATTAGCAATTAACCGTAATATTTTACTCAATGACAACAATGAAACGGCATTTATCTATCCTTGCCATGCTTTTAAGCATCCCGGCGTTTTCACAATCGCAGGCCGGTGCCAACCAACGCTTTAATTTCCATTTTCAGCAAACGGTTGTTACGCAGTATCAGCCTGGTGTAAAAGCGGCATACTCGGGTATCAATAGTTTTTCTACCAAAGAAGAGGCTCAGACATCTGTAACCTCCACATTTTTTATTGGTGTAAAACTGGGCAAATATACTGAAGTATACCTTAACCCCGAGCTGGCAGGCGGAAGCGGATTAAGTAGAGCTACCGGTATTGCCGGTTTCCCTAACGGAGAAACCTTCCGGGTGGGAAATCCGAAACCGACAGTCTACATAGGCAGGGCATACATAAGGCACTACATTTCATTGAGTAAAGAAACCGAAACAGTAACCAACGGTATCAATCAGCTGGGTGGCCAACGCCCGGTAAAATATCTTTCGGTGGTGGCCGGTAAATTCTCGCTGGCTGATTTCTTTGACGGCAACACATACAGCCACGACCCCCGCACCCAGTTTCTGAACTGGTCGTTAATGAGCAACGGAGCCTATGATTACGCCGCTAATGTAAGAGGCTATACGCAAGGCATTATGCTTGAATACGTGAGCCCCGCTTTTTCGGTTCGCTACGCCGCGGCGCAGGTACCGGCAGAAGCAAACGGAGCCAGGCTGGATAAAAATATCGGCCAGGCGCTGTCTCATCAGGTAGAAATAGAAAAGCCCTTTGGTAGTTCAAGACTACGCCTGCTGGGCTTTATTAACAAGGCCGATATGGGTAAATACACTCTGGCCACCCAGATGCAGATGCCAGACATAACCGCCACACGGATGTATGGCCGGACCAAAGCAGGATTCGGGGCCAATTTTGAGCATAAATTCTCTGACGACCTGGGCCTTTTTGCCCGCTACAGCCTTAACGACGGCCACAATGAAACCTGGGCATTTACTGAAATAGACCGCTCATTAAGCGCGGGGATAGCCTTACAGGGTTCAAAATGGCACCGCCCCGAAGACACTTTCGGCCTGGCTGTAGTATCTAACGGAATATCTAAAGACCACCAGGCATATCTGAATGCCGGAGGCGTTGGCTTTATGGTAGGCGACGGTAAACTTAACTATGGGTCTGAAGACATCATTGAGGTTTACTACCGATATTATTTACACGAAGACCATTTCTGGATTTCGCCCGACTATCAGTTTATTATGCACCCTGCCTATAACCGGGACAGAGGCCCAGCTAATGTTGTAGGAGCAAGAGTGCATGTTGAATTCTGATTTCCGGTGATTATATCCAGAAACGGATTTATAAAACACTGAGCAGGCTCAACAAGCAACATTCTTATGAATAAATTCATTAAAAATATACTGGCGTTTTCTCTTAAGAATCGCTTTTTCACCTTCTTCTTTGTGGGTGTGCTCTCCATTGCCGGAGTAGTAAGCTACCTCAATACCCCCATTGAAGCCTTTCCCGATGTAACTAACACACAAATAATTATCGTAACCGAATGGAAGGGCCGCAGCGCCGAAGAAATCGAAAGGTTTGTTACGATACCCATTGAGGTAGCTATGAACTCCGTACAGCGGAAAACCAATGTACGGAGTATCACCATGTTCGGGCTTTCAGTAATGAAGATTATCTTTGAAGATGACGTTGACGATTTCTTTGCCCGGCAACAGGTAAACAACCAACTGAGAACCGTTAGCCTGCCCGAAGGGGCAGAGCCCGAGGTACAGCCCCCGTACGGCCCTACCGGAGAAATTTTCAGGTACACACTCCAGAGCCCCACGCGTGACTCAAGAGATTTATTAACGATTCAGAACTGGATAATCGACCGCCAGCTAAGAGCTGTTCCCGGTGTGGCAGACATTGTGGCTTTTGGTGGCCGCGAAAAAATTTATGAAGTAATGGTAAACCCATTGCTATTGCATAAGTATGATATTACGCCACTTGAGGTTTACAACGCCGTTGAAAAAAGTAACATAAACGTAGGTGGCGACATTATTGAAAAGAACGGCCAGGCTTATGTAGTAAGGGGTCTGGGGCTACTCACAAAGATTGAAGACATTGAGAACATCATTATCGACAACATTAATGGTACGCCTATCTACGTAAAAAATGTGGCTCAGGTAACTGAATCAAATTTCCCGAGGGTTGGTCAGGTAGGGCTTGATGATAACGATGATGCCGTTGAGGGTATTATTGTTATGCGTAAAGGTGAAAACCCAAGTGAGGTACTGGCGCGTGTAAAAGACAAGATTGAAGAACTGAACACAAAGGTGCTGCCACCTGATGTAAAAATGGTTACTTTTTATGACCGCGACAACCTGATGAAGTTCTGTACCGAAACCGTTTTACACAACCTTGCAGAAGGCATTGTGCTGGTTACGGTTATTGTATTGCTTTTCATGGCCGACTGGCGGACAACCGTTATCGTGTCAATTATTATTCCGCTGGCATTGTTGTTTGCCTTCTTCTGTCTGCGGCTAAAGGGCATGTCGGCTAACCTGCTTTCAATGGGGGCTGTCGATTTCGGAATCATCATTGATGGCGCCGTAGTTATGGTTGAGGGGATATTTGTGGCGCTCGACCATCTGTCCCATAAGGTGGGTATGGAAAAGTTCAATAAACTATCAAAGCTGGGTTTAATTAAAAAAACCGGAGCTGAAATGGGGAAAGCCGTTTTCTTCTCAAAACTAATCATCATTACGGCCCTTTTACCTATTTTCAGTTTCCAGAAAGTAGAAGGCAAGATGTTTAGCCCCCTGGCCTGGACACTCGGTTTTGCCCTGCTGGGTGCGCTTATCTTTACACTTACTTTGGTACCCGTGCTTTGTTCTATCTTATTGAGAAAGAATGTACGCGAAAAAAACAACCCGGTGGTGCGGTTCTTCGACAAATACATTACCTCCTGGTTTAATTGGACCTACGCCCATAAACGCCTGAGTGTATTTGTTTCTTTTGTTTTTATGGTCGTAACCTTTGCCTCTACAGTTTTGCTGGGTACCGAGTTTTTACCACAATTAAATGAAGGTGCCCTTTGGGTGGGCGCTAAAATGCCCATGAGTATGTCGCTCAATGAAACCGTAAAAATGGTTCATACCCTGCGCGACAAACTGAATCAGTACCCAGAGGTAAACGGCGTTCTTTCACAGACAGGCCGCTCAAATGACGGCACCGACCCATCTGGTTTTTATTATGTGCAAATGCAGGTGAACCTGAAACCCAAAAAAGAGTGGACACGGAAAATAAGCACTGATGAACTGATAGAAGAAATGGACAAAGACCTACGGCAGTTTCAGGGTATCAATTACAACTACTCACAGCCCATTATAGATAACGTGGCAGAGGCCGTAGCAGGAATGAACGCCTCTAATGCCGTAAAGATTTTTGGAAACGACCTTGACGAGCTGAATAAATATGCAGATGAGGTACTCGATGCCATTAAAGATGTGCAGGGAATTAAAGACATAGGGGTAATCAGGAATATAGGCCAGCCCGAAATGCGTGTGAACCTGAATATGAAAAGAATGGCCTTCTATGGAATACAGACCAGCGACGCCCAGGCCGTAATTGAAATGGCCATTGGCGGCAAAACTGCCTCTATTATGTATGAGGGCGAAAAGAAATTTGATATCAGGATAAGGTACCTGCAGGAATACCGGAAAGACGAAACTGACCTGAGCAGCTTGCTGGTGCCTACAACCAGAGGCACGAAAGTACCGCTGAAAGAGATTGCCACTATTGAAACCGTAACCGGGCCGGCATCAGTTTACCGCGACAAAAATAAGCGCTTTATTGGTGTTAAGTTTTCGGTACGGGAACGAGACCTGGGCAGCACCATTGCTGAAGCCAAACAACTGGTGGCAGCCAAAGTAAAACCCGGCAGAGATATTGGTATAGAATGGACAGGTGAGTTTGAAAATCAGGTACGGGCCAGCGAACGGCTGGGGCAGGTGGTTCCATTATGCCTGCTGGCTATTTTTGTAATTTTATTTGTGATGTTCGGCAATGCCAAAGACGCAGGTCTGGTGTTAGTGAATGTGCCTTTTGCCCTGATAGGCGGCATTCTGGCACTACATATTACCGGTACTATTTTTGGTATATCGGCCGGGGTTGGATTTATTGCGCTATTTGGTATCTGTGTGCAAAACGGGGTTATTCTCATTTCTGTTTTCAACAAAAACCTGGCTTCCAGAATGTCGCTCGATGATGCCATCAGAGAAGGTGTAAAATCAAGAGTAAGACCCGTGGTAATGACAGCCCTAATGGCTGCCATAGGTTTGCTGCCTGCTGCCATCTCAACCGGAATCGGCTCAGAGACACAGAAACCCCTGGCTATTGTCGTAATTGGCGGGCTTATATCGGCAACGGTACTTACGTTGCTCATCTTCCCAATCATCTACCGTTTCTTTTACAGGCATAATTTACATACCATCAAAGACCTTGATTAATTGAAACAGTACCGCCTGAAAGCCGGATAGCCTCAACTATCCGGCTTTTTTTGTATAAAAACACGAATGACTATTTAAAAACAAATCCGGGGCAGCCTCAGAATAAAATCATTATAAAAGTTATAAAAAAATAGCTTTATTTGTGCGTTGGTATTGGTTTTACCAGAATATTCTATTTCAATACCACCCATCCCATTGAGAAGTATGATTAAAATTTTTGCCTTCTGTCTCAATTTTCTGATTCTACAGAAAGAC
The DNA here is from genome assembly GCF_024138715.1 of Emticicia sp. 21SJ11W-3. Lineage (GTDB taxonomy): Bacteria > Bacteroidota > Bacteroidia > Cytophagales > Spirosomataceae > Emticicia > Emticicia fluvialis. Next base: position 732,157 of record NZ_CP092074.1, on the reverse strand, counting down.
ACCTCCGGTATAACCTATGAAAGCTACGTACAAGCCATTCAGGATTATAAACCTCTGCTGGCAGATATAAGAGAATACAAAATTACACCAGAAGATGCCCGCGAAAGATTTCAGTCTATCATGCTTACCCTTAAAAAAGCGTATCCGACAGCTGCCTATGATTCGTCAGCAGTAAGTATTATTTTTCCTTTACAAGGCTTTGACTACCGCGCTGTTGGCGGCCGTGCTGGTAACGGCTATAAAGACAAAGGCTATGATTTGTTCGACCAGAACGCCAAAGGCAGCCACCCGGCACATGATATATTTATTAAAGATAAAAATCAGGACTGCAAAGATGACCGCACAGGCGACTACGTGGGTATTTTATCAGTCAGTGACGGAATTGTGATAGGCACTGAAACCGAATGGCAGCCCGGTAGCGAGTACAGAGGCGGTAATTATATCTGGGTTTATGATACAGTGTCTGGTGGTTTATGGTATTACGCGCATCAGAAAGAGATTTATGTAAAAACCGGCGATACCTTAAAAGCCGGGCAAAGAATATCAATTATAGGCCGTACCGGATACAATGCCTATATGAAACGCTCAGACACACACCTGCATTTAACCTATTTGCGGATTGATGATGAGGGCAATCCATTTCCGGTAAATACTTACGGCTGGCTGAAAAACGCAGCTACCCTGATTGACCCTAGAATTGCAGCCGATTTAAAGCCTTTTGCGTACTTTGCTGAACCTAAAGCCCTGAAAGTAAATCCTAAGAAATTAAAAGCGCCTGCCATTAAGACCCATAAAAGTGGCTATTCGGGTAAGAAGAAAAAAAAGAAGAAAAGATAACAGGCAAGAAAGACCCCTCTTAAAACAATAATTCTTCTCTGCCAGCAAAGAAGAATTATCAACCAGTATGCCCTTCATAAATTTAAGAACCCGCTTTGCGTGCGCAAGGCTGTATCTGCATCATAATTTAAGTATTATTATGCGCGGGCAGCAACGGGGCTTCCTCCATCAGGTCTTTTAAAGTGGTATGTTCATAAACAGCCAGATTGGCGTCTCTTACTTTCTCCATAATTGGTCTGATACGGCACGTCACTTCATCGTCGCAATCGTCGCACTTGCCATAAAAGTGTAACGACACACATAGCATTGGTGCAATAGGGCCATCTATTATACGCACTATTTTAGCTATGGTTACCTGCTCAGGAGGCAACCGGAGCTGATACCCCCCACCTTTCCCCTTCTGGCTATGCAATATTCCGTTATTACGCAATTCAAGCAATATAGCTTCCAGAAATTTTTTCGGAATGTTTTCTTTTTCGGCTATTTCGGCAATAAGAACCGGGTGTTTTGATTCAAATCTTTCAGAAAGCAGCTTTAGGGCTTTTAATGCGTATTTTGCTTTTTTTGAAATCATCTATAGAGTGCTGATGTGTATTTTGGTTGGTTTTAAAGCTATGAGCCTGGCAAATGTAAAATTTTTTCCTGGTTTTGCAATAAAACTGCCAATTCTATATTGCCCAAATAGGTAACGGCTCATATTTATGCCAAGTTAGCTATTTTTTAACTAAATAACCAGCTTTTGCCCGGGTGGGTACGCCATCATAAGACAGCCCCTCAAGCCTGATGCTCACTTGGGCAGAAGCATCGGTGTTAAAAAATGAAAGTTTGGCTTGCCCGTTTTCATCTGTTTTTACAACCGGCGCCCAGAAAATGGTAGACCGATAATCAGGCCTGGTATCTGACTGAAAATCTTCCGGACTGGCTTCATTATAGCGCGGCGCATAAAACTCTTTGGGTATTGCATAGCCGTTTACTTCGGCTACCTCAATACCGGTTGTAGGCCCCACCGGGCCCGAGCCACCCCGTTTGGTCAATACAGAAATAACGCCGTTACCACCGCGAGAACCATAAATTGTTGCGTCGGCACCTTTCAGCACATCTACGCGGTCAACATCAAAAACTGGTATAGATAATATCATTTGTTTGTCAACCATCATGCCATCAAGCAAAAACGCAGGCTCAGATGAACCGGTAATTGAGCTCAGCCCTCTGATAGTAACTGACGGATTCATGGGGCTGCCTGATACCTGCACACCCGGCACTCTTCCTCTCAGCAAGTCCAGAACGTTACCATACGAATTCATGTCGGGGGTAATTTTCAGTGTATTACTGGCGTGGCTGTAAAGCACGCGGTCTTCACGCTCTATATGTTTTTTGGCTTTCACAACCACTTCCTGCAAAAGCCGCTCGCGCTGGTTTTTCAATATGCGGGCAATTTCAAGTGCTTCACGCGTTCTTTTCAGATAATCGGCCAGGTCAGACTCATCAAAGTTTATCGGATTAAACGGAATAGCCACCACCTGCACCTTGGGCGATACCATCTTGTTTATAAAAATCTTGGTATTGCGGTTTAATTTACCAGCCACTGCCTGCACCAGTATTTTGGCCTGCCCGCTGTAGTCCAGATCAGAAATCAGGAATGAGCCATTGGTAGCGGCCTCACCAACTCCAAAATGGCGCTTGTCGTTGTCCAGCCACATCATGTAGGTCAATGTCAAGGGCTTTTCAAACAATTTTCCGTTTGGCCGGGTTACTTCGCCGGTAATACTCAAACCCTGTTCATGTAAAAACCTGGGGTCGGGAATCGATGGCTTCAGGATATCGTCCCACCTGAATCTGCGCCATCCCTGTGTCATCAGCAGCACATCAAGGTGCCTGCGTACCTCCGGTTTGTTTTGCTCAAAATAATAGTCTGGCTGTTCAACTTTCCCTCTTAGGTCAGAACTCAACAATAAATAATTCATGATGTTCTCTTCATTGGGTTGCAGAAGCACCTGCCTGCTATCAGAAACAACTACTGAAAAATTGCCTTTCACGGGGCTGCCATCGGCATTTGTAGCCTTTATATTCAGCTTTACTTCTTCTTTAGGGCTATACGCACTTTTATCGGGCGTAATACTCACATTCACATCGTCTTCATGAAAAACATATACGAGGCGCTCGCAGCGAGGCCGCCCCGTTTCATCAAAAACCGTAAATTGCGCCACTCCTTCAGGAAACTTGTCTTTTGGTACTTTAAGCGCCACCGATTTATTACTGACAGGCGTGCGGGCTATGTAGTGAATAACCCCCTGCGACTGCCCGATAATCACCATCTGGCCACTTTCTTTGGTTTTATTGTAATTATGGCCGGCATACAAACGCATCAGGTTGTTATCGGCCACAGCCTCTACGCCCAATACATAGCCGTTTTTTTCTATTGGCGGAAACGCCACTTCTTTTTCCATAATATTCCGGTACCTTATTTTGGCCTGATAGGTTTCTCCGGGTTCAGCTTTAAAGCCGAATTCTCCCATGCCCAGATGCTGGCTCTCAAAGCGCATTACTGTATCTCCGGCCTGCGTAAATACTACGCCATTTACATCTACGCCATTTCCGGTAACATCAGTTGCCTTAAATGCCACCCGGTTATTGATGCCCTCAACAATCTGGCCGCCTTCCGGAAAAAACCTGAAATCAATCTCGCGGCTATCATACTTGACGGGGGTTATCTCCTGCCCTACTTTATGCACCTTAAAGTCTTTTACAAACATCAGGTCTTCGTCAAAATTGCGCATCCAGTTGGTATATGCCCGCAAACGATAGTAGCCGCTATGCAGCGAATCAGCCAGTTCAAAATCTCCGGCGGCAGTGCCATCTTCCAGTTTCAGTATTTTTCTTTCAAGCACTTTTCCAAACAGATTATCTATCAGCTCTACATACAATGGCACGCTTTTCTGGCTGAACTGATTAGTCGAGGCATCAACGGTATAGGCTTTCAGCCAGACGGTTTCACCGGCTGTGTAATAAGGTTTATCAAGGTGCAGATATACTTTTTCCTGTGGGTAAAGGCTGGCATATTGGTTAAATTTACTCACAATGGTATCAGCCAACTCGTCGTTAATTACAAACGAAAATAAGATGGTAGAAACAGCAAAAAACAGAATGGTTCTCTTCATTTTACAAAAAAGTTGAGGCTTTATCAGGTAATCAGGCTGTGCGCCATAAACACAACCATCCGGATTTAAAACATACGCTCAGGCAGTTAAAGCTACACAGGTTTAGGGTGTGTTCCAAATGTTTTAGGCATTAAAACGCTGCTTGCGCATCATTATTGAAATTGCAGGAAGATATAATTTGCCTCGGTAATTTTATTGAAATAATTCTTGACTTGTATTGTTTTTTTCTCTACGTTAGTACTAAGGAAGTTCTTTGAAAGATTAAAGCAAGCCATGAAGGTTTTAGCGAATTTTTCGCTGGTACCGCATGGGAGACTTTAAACAATTTATCTATTGTTAACTTTAAATTTGTGAGTTATGAAGATTAATGTGCAAGCAGTTCATTTTGATGCTGACCCAGGATTGGTTAGTTTCATTCAAAGCAAGTTAAGTAAATTAGATACCTTCTACGACCGAGTAGTGAGTGGCGAAGTGTTTTTAAAGCTCGACAAAGGAGAAAAAAGTAAAGTGCATAAAAAATTAATTGAAGTTAAACTGATTGTACCCGGCCAGACCATCTATGTAGAAGAAAAAGGTGATACTTTTGAAGAAGCCACCGACATAGTGGTAGAAACCCTGAAATCGAAAATCAAGAAATTCAAAGATAAAAAGAACATTGTTGAACATAAAAAGCCTGAATTGGCTGTGGTAGAGGAAGAAGTAACCGAAGACGAATTTTAAATAATTAGTTATATCTGAAAGAGGGCAAGCAATTGTCCTCTTTTTTTTTGTGCTGTTCTAAGTGATTTAATAGCTGAAACGTATAGCCAAGCGGCTTAACAAATCTACCAGCCACTTATAAAAGCCATCAAAATTATGTTAGCCTTTAATAGCCATTCCTTTTTCTTCTTTAGTTTTATTCCGATTTCGGCAATTAATAATAAATTAAAACGTCGCAAATTCTGTAATAAACATTATTAGTTCAAAATCATTTCGTTATCTTGCATTGGTTTTTGCATATTTCTATTATTTATGAGAATAAAAAAAGAGATACCACTTCTCTTGTGGTTTATCTTGGCCGCAGTAGATGGCCTCATTCATTTTTTTAGGGAATCGTACAACAATTACGCAATCTATAAGGGTGTTTTCTTTCATCTTATTCATCAGACTAACCTCTATAGTCTTTATCCGAATGAATACAATGACAGCAACCACTACGGGCCATTCTTTGGGCTGATTGTTGCGCCTTTTGCTGTTTTACCTGACTATGTTGGACTGACCCTCTGGACGACCTTCCACGCCCTGGTTCTATACATTGCTTATACTAAATTACCCATCAGAAAAAGCGACTTATGGATAATATTGATGATATGCGTGGTTGACCTGAACACCTCGTCGCACAATGTGCAGGTAAACCCCAGTATTGCAGGCCTTATTATTTTATCCTGGTATTTTGTTAAAGAAGAAAAGGATTTCTGGGCAGTGTTGTTTGTAATGATTGGTGCCTTTGTAAAACTTTACGGCATTGTAGGGCTGGTTTTCTGGCTATTCTCTAAGCATAAACTCAAATATATTTACTCGGCTGTATTCTGGGCTGCTGTGTTGTTTGCACTGCCGATGCTCATTAGTTCGCCAGGGTTTGTAGCGCAGTCTTATGTTGACTGGTACCACAGCCTGGTAGAAAAAAACCTATCTAACCAAACGGGTTCAGAGGGCATAGGAAGCATGCAGGATGTGTCGCTAATGGGATTGTTTCGCCGTGTAGGTGGCCTTCAGGTTTCAAACCTGGTCTTTATTGTTCCGGGTCTGTTATTACAGCTGGCTCCGCTGGCACGTATAAAGTTATATGACAACCTCGTTTTCCAGCTTCGCTATCTGGCATCGATTCTGATATTCGTGGTAATATTTTCATCGTCTTCCGAGTCATCTACCTATATAGTAGCCATATCTGGTGTAGCTATCTGGTTTATTACCCAGGACCACCCCATTAAACGGCCAATTTGGATTCTATTCGGCCTGGCACTAGTGTTCACGTCTTTATCAGCAACAGATATTTTCCCTTACCATATCAGGCAAATGTTTATTATTTATTCAATAAAGGCATTTCCATGTTGCCTGATATGGTTTACCTGCGTATACCAATTACTAACCGAAAAACATTACCCAATTGAAAAAAAATGGATATTTCAAGGCTAAAAATCTGCATTCTGACGGCAGCGTATAACGAAGGCGAGAATATTCTTGTCTTTTATGATGCCGTGAAGAGCGTGATAGACACTTTGCCCTACACGTTTGAGTTTTGCTTTGTGAATGACGGCAGCTCTGATAATACCCTGCGTGTAATCAGAAATCTGGCCAGAGAAGACCACTCTGTAAAGTACCTGTCGTTCTCCAAGAATTTCGGTCAGCAGGTAGCTCTGAAAGCCGGAATTGATACCATTGAGGCCGATGCCATTATTATGATGGACAGCGACCTGCAACACCCGCCCACTATGATACCTGTGCTGATTAACGCATGGGAACAAACGGGAGTTAACATAGTAAATACATTGCGTGAAGAAGACCGCGATTTATCGTGGTTCAAAAAGAAAAGCAGCCAGTGGTTTTATAAAGTATTGAATAACATCAGCAATTTATCTTTGGAACCAGGCCAGGCAGACTTCCGGCTGATTGACCGACAGGTAGCCAAAACCCTCAGGGAATCAAAAGAGCAGGATGTTTTTCTGAGAGGCATGATACACTGGATTGGCTTCCGCCAGACCAACATACCTTATAAGCCTCAAAAACGCTTTGCCGGCGAAAGCAAATATACCCTTAAAAAAATGATAAGACTGGCTTTGGCCGGTATTACGTCGTTCAGCGTAAAACCATTGCATAGCGCTATTTATCTGGGTTTTATTATTGCTTTTGGTTCAATGTTGTATCTGCCTTATGTATTATATAGTTACTACAGCGGCCATGCAGTTGACGGCTGGAGTTCGGTTCTGATGACCATTGCCTTTTTTGGAGGTCTGAACCTGTTTATTTTAGGAATTATTGGTTTATACATTGGTAAAATACTGATTCAGAATAAAGAACGGCCTTTGTATATTATTCAGGAACATAATATTTATGAAAACAGCTATTCTCAGTTTTGATGTTGAGGAGTTTGATATGCCCTTTGAGTTTGGCGGACACTCGAGCCTGCAGGAGCAGATTGCTACTTCAAGCGCGGGTTTACAAAGTTTAGTTACTATTCTGAATAGATTTAATGCAAGTGCCACATTTTACTGCACAGGTATTTATGCTCTTGCAGAGCCAGACAATATCAGGTCTTTAAGTGTGGCACACGAAGTAGCTTCACATAATTATTATCATTCAAGTCATAAAACCGACGACCTGCGTAATTCTAAACTGGTGTTAGAAAACATTACGCAAAAAGAAGTTAAGGGGTTCAGGATGCCTCGCATGGCGCCCGTATCTGATGCGGATTTGCTGGAAGCAGGTTATAGTTATAACGCATCATATAACCCGACTTACCTGCCGGGCAGATATGACTACAGACATATACCGCGCACCATTCATCAGCAGAACGGACTAATTCATGTGCCTGCTTCGGTTTCGCCGCGCTTGCGTTTACCGCTTTTCTGGATTGCGTTTCACAATTACCCTTTGTCTTATTTTTTTCATTTATGCAAAAAAGTGGCCGAGGCAGACGGGTACGTACACTTGTATTTTCACCCGTGGGAGTTTACCGATTATACCAACATGCCTGATGGAGCGAAATACCCTTTTTACCTGCGTAGAAACAACGGGCTGAAAATGCAGAAAAGGTTTAACCGTTTGTTGAGTTTTTTAAAGCAGGAAGGGTTTGCTTTCAAAACTACGTCGTGGTTGCTTGAACAAACCAGCTTATTTGCCGAGCCCATATAAAAAACGCATAGGCTGCTGCCTATGCGTTTAATTGAAATATCTCTTTCAGTTCGTGTGCTTCTTCGGGTTTCATTCTCCCTGCCAGCACAAGCCTTAGCTGTCGCCTGCGAAGCGCACCTGCATATAATTCTTTTTCTTCGGCTGTTTCGGGTTCTACCGCAGGTACTTCTATCGGCCGGCCGGTCTGGTCTACTGCCACAAAAGTCATAAAAGCCTTATTGGTATAAATCCGGGTTCCGGCAGGTATATTTTCAGCCCACACGTCAATCCCTACTTCTAATGATGAGTTAAAAGCCCTGGTTACTTTGGCTTGCAGGGTAACTACCGAGCCTAAAGGAATGGCTTCTTTAAAAGAAACATTATCGACCGAGGCCGTTACCACGATCCGGTTACAGTGCTTTTGTGCCGCAATGGCTCCGGCAATATCGAGCATTCTCATTAAATTCCCTCCCATCAGGTTTCCCAAGGTATTGGTGTCGTTCGGGAAAACCATCTCGGTCATTACTGTAAGCGAATCTTGTGCTTTACGTACTTTTTGCATAAACTGTTTTTTCAAAAATATGGTTTGTTGATTTGGTTTTTATAGTTTATCAAGTCTGATGAACAATTCGTTCCCTGCCCGTGGCGGAATAGAATTGTAACACCTCTCAAAAATTACAGGCTGAAAATAAGGCTTGAACATCTCCAGGTATTCTTCTTTTGAGCCACCAAACGGCGGCCCACCCGCAAACGTAAAATCAAAAATTACACCTGCCAGCCTGCCCTTCGGCTTAAGCAGATTATACATCTGCTCAGCATATTTTGATCGTAATGAAGGGTCTAATGCTGATAAAAACGTTTGCTCAATAATCAGATTATACCGCCCCTGATGCGTGAAGAAATCCTGATGGATTACCCTACAACTGCCATTTTGAATGTAAAATTGTAAATTTCTCTGCAAACGTTCTACTAAAACCGCCGAAATATCAATGAGTGTGATATTGTTAAAACCCTGGTGCAGCAAATATTCGGCCTCATAAGAGTTACCACATCCGGGAACCAGAATGGCTATTGACCTATCCGTCAGTTGGTCAAAGTAGGTTTTCAAAGGTGTGGAAACATAGCCAATATCCCAGCCTGTCTGGCCGGTTTTGTATCTTTCGCTCCAATATTCCTCTGTAAGCATTGTTCTGTTCGTTTAAAAAAGGAACCCTATCCACAAAGCAGATGTTTGCCCATCATAGCATCAGTATCTACCACAAATATACCAATAAAATGAAATCCGTTGCCGATTACCTGCGCCAAACCCTTGTGCAAGTGTTACCTGCGCTTCAGGGGATTACGGAAGAAGAAGCCGGAGCAAAACCCCAACCGCATAAATGGTCGAAAAAAGAGATTCTGGGGCATCTGATAGATTCTGCCAGCAACAACCAGCATAAGTTTGTGAGAACAATGGCGCAACCGCACGTGGAATTTGTGGGTTACACGCAGGACTCATGGGTAACCCTACAGGCATATAATAACCGAAACTGGCAAGAGATTGTGTCTTTCTGGTATGCCTATAACCTGCACATAGCGCATATAATAGAGACCGTGAACGCAGATTATTTGCAGCATACCATCCGCATTGATGGGTGTAATCCTTTTACACTGGCCTTTATTATGGAAGACTATGTGGAGCACCTGAAACACCACCTGAAAGTAATTCTGCCTGATGCAGGTTTAATCAGCCAGTTTGAGAATGTTTATAATGCATAAAAAAGGTGGCTTCTGGCCACCTTTCCGGTTTATTAGGCGGCGATATGCGGTTTAATTACCTTTAAAAAAGAAAAATCCCCGGCAAGACTTAATCTATACCGGGGATAAATAGAACCAATTAATCTTCCAATACACCCATTCGCCCTAGTTCATAATCTTCAATAGCCTGCTTCAGTTCGGCTGGGTAATTCATTACAAACGGGCCATAGGTAGAAAGCGGCTCCTGAATGGGCTCTCCGGCCAGCAGCAACAGCTTGCCTTTGGTAATGACCTCAAAGTCTATGCCTTCTCCTTCGTGGTCAAAAGTAACCATATTCAACTTTTCAACGGTGGTTTCGTTGGTTTTTATCTGTCCGTCAAGCACATATATAAGTGCATTATAAGAAGCCGGAATTTCAAAGAAAGTTCTTGCACCTGCCTCAAAATTAACCATCATGGCCAGCATAGGCGAGAAAGTAGAGGCAGGTCCGGTTTTGCCTTTGTAATTACCTGCTACCAATTGCATTTCTATGCCTTCTTCTGTCAATACCGGCATGGTGTCTTTGGTCAGGTGCTGGTACTTGGGCTGTGTCATTTTGTGCGCGCGGGGCAAATTAACCCAGAGTTGTACTAACTCAAAATTCCCTCCTGCCTGCAAGAACTCTGCCGATGGGCCTTCAGAGTGAATAATTCCCTTGCCTGAGGTCATCCACTGCACATCACCGGCATTCAGGAATCCTTCATTGCCCAGCGAATCTTTATGATGAATTTTTCCCTGAAACAAAAAAGTAACTGGCTCAAACCCACGGTGAGGATGCGGGCTCAAACGGGGGTTGCTATGAGCGGGGCTATGATACGTAGGTACAGCATGGTGTAATAACAAAAATGGACTCACCTGCCTGATATCCCTGGCAGGTAAAGGTTGTTTTACCAGCATGTGGCCTACCTGAACATCATGCCCCAAACTGATGTATTGAATGTTACGCGCTTTCATTTTGGTAATAATTTAGATGGCTTTTGCCGGGGCTAAGCATGGGGTTCTACCTCTTTTGGAGCTACTATCCGGTTTACCAGCCAAAGGTATTCGTTGGTAAAAAGCTCAATGGCTTTAAAGAAAGCTGGGTCTGTCAGATTGGCCTCGGCATCAAATTTTTTGTCTACGGCCGGTACAATCAGCATGTGTGGCGAGGCCACACCGAATAAAGCTGCCACCAGATTTATCATTTGCTGGCTGGCCCGCATACCACCCATTGCTCCGGGTGATGCCGTTACAATTCCGAATGGTTTATGCAATTGCTTCGGAAAATGGTCTAACAGATTTTTCATTGCAGGAGAATACCCACCGTTGTATTCGGGTGTTACCAGAATAAAAGCATCTGCCGAAAACACACGTTGTGCCAGTTCTTTCCATTCTTCCGGAACGGCATCTATTGATGTCCATACCTTCTGAACAAAGGGCAAATCGTGTTCTTTCATGTCAATAATGTTCACCGAAGCATCTGTTATTCCGCTCAGATGTTTCTGCAGATACTTTGCTACGCGAACCGTAACACTTTCTTTTCGTGGGCTTCCTGAAATGATTTCAATTTTCATTTTTCTTAAGTTTATGGGCAAGACCATCAGAAAGACATCGGAACGTCAATCAGAAGAATCTCAGCATTTGTTTTGGCTTTGATACGTATATCGGCGGTTTCACTTATACCCAAGGCGTCTCTGCGTGCCAACTCCTTGCCGTTTATTTCGGCTTCTCCGTCTATTAAGAAGGCGTATACACCGTTATTATTTAGTTTAACTGAATAATCTGCCTGTTTATCGGCGTCCAGATTAATAAGTGAAAACCAGGCATCCTGATTAATACCCATCGCTCCGTCATTGCTTCCAAGAGGTGAAACCAGTGTCTGAAATTGATTAACCCTGCCTTCAATCGGAAACGCCCGCTGGTCATATCTGGGTTCTATGTCTCTAACCTTCGGAAAAACCCAAATCTGCAAGAGGGTCAGCGCTTTATCTATGTTTTTGTTTCTTTCTGAATGGTAAATTCCCGTGCCAGCCGACATCACCTGCACTTCGCCTTTGCTGATGCTCCCGAGGTTACCCATGCTATCTTCATGTTCTAATTCACCCGAAAGCGGAATGGTTACAATCTCCATGTTGTCGTGCGGGTGCATGCCAAAGCCACGGCCGCCTGCTATTTTATCATCATTTAATACCCTTAGCGCACCAAAATGCACCTTTGACGGGTCGTGGAAACCCGCAAAACTAAATGAGTGCCAGGCATCTAACCAGCCATGGTTCGCATGGCCTCTTTCATCGGCTTTATAATATATGGTTTTCATAAATTTAATACATTTACATTCAATGTATATACATATATAATTTATAAAAAGTTCAACCCTTGATAATTACTCATCACCACTCAAAATTATCCTTTAATGGCTCTGTTCAGAAAAACAATAAAGGGGTAGATAGCCTCAAAACCTTGCAGAACAGCCGGCACAAAGTCTTTTTTGAGCGCCTCAGCTACCTCAAAAGTATCTGAAACCGTAAAGCTTTTCAGTTTCAGCAACTCAATGGCCGGGTTAGACTCATCGTATCCTTTCGGCGGGCGGACAGTAGCCGCTTCTCTGTCCAGGCCTGCAGGGAAATACTTTTTAAAATCCGGGGCTTCGGTAATGCCTTTTATTTCTTCAAAGTTGTAATCAATTTCGTCACGAATCTTTTTTAACTCATTGTTTTCGGGCATCCAGATACCCCCGGCAAAAAAACACTCATTGGCATCAATATGCAGATAATAACCTGCACCGCCAGATTTTTTGCCACCGGCTGTAAACCATGCACCGAAATTAGTTTTATAGGGCGACTTATCTTTTGAAAACCGTACATCACGGTTAATTCTGAAAACGCAGTCTTTAGCTTTCAAATCCGTCTCTGCAATACTTTTATCAAACTTTCCTAAACCTTTAATGAGTAAATCTACAACCTCAATAAAGTTCTGCTTGGCTGTTTCGTAGGTTTTACGGTTGGCATCAAACCAGGGCTTGTTATTATTCTCTTTTAAGTCTGCTAAAAACTGAATAGTCTGAGGCTGAATCATATCTGTTAAGTATTGAGTTTAGCTATAAAATCAATATCCGGCAAGTAAAAGTTCCCGGCTATTTCACTTCGTTTGCCAATGGCTTTTGGTGCTCAAAATCGCTTATATTTTGCAGGGTAACCAATGCAATCTGGGTAAGGGCCTCTTCTGTAAGAAACCCCTGGTGCGAAGTAATAATCACATTCGGGAAGGTCATGAGGCGTGCCAGCGTGTCATCTTGCAGTATCTGTTCCGACAAATCGTTGAAGAAAATATTCTCTTCCTGTTCATACACATCAATGCCCAGGTAGCCAATAATTTTATTTTTCAGCGCTTCAACCACGGCATGGGTGTCTATCAACCCGCCCCGGCTGGTATTAATGAGCATCATACCTCTTTTCATTTTTGCCAGCGAACCCTCGTTAATCAGATGTCGCGTGGTATCCAGCAGGGGGCAATGTAACGAAAGGATATCTGCCTCTGCCAGAAGCTCATCAAAAGGCACATAAGTTACTCCGGCGGTTATCAGCTCCACATCATTGTGTTGGTCGTAGGCCAGTACTTTACAACCCAGCCCGAGCATAATACGGGCAAAAACCCCACCAATTTTACCCGTACCTACTACCCCAACGGTTTTACGGTATAAGTCAAATCCGGTCAGTTTTTCTAAAGAGAAGTTTCCTTCTCTAACCCGGTTATATGCCTTATGGGTTTTGCGGTTCAGGGTCATTACCAATGCCAGTGCGTGTTCTGCCACTGCATAGGGCGAGTAGGCCGGCACCCTCACAATCCTGACGCCCTCATGAGCCGCGGCCTGCAAATCTACATTATTAAAGCCGGCGCATCTGAGGGCAACCAGTTTAATACCCAGTTTTTTAAGTTTACTGATAACCGTGGCATTCAGATGGTCGTTTACAAACACACAAACGGCCTCTGAACCTTCAGCCAGACGCACAGAATGTTCGTTCAAAGCCACCTCATAGAATTCAATCTGATGCACACTATTGTATCGCTCAAACGAATCTTTGTCGTAAGGCTTGGTACTAAAAAATGCTATTTTCATTCTGATAAGTTTTGTTTGATACTTTTAAGCTGATAGGCCAACGATAGGTGATGAGAAAACCCTAATAAAGAATGATTACTGGCGGCGTAATCAAAAATAAACTGTTTTGACTGAAAACCAAAACCGAAATGCACATTATTGATACGCGAAGTAATACCCGAACGGATATAAAAGTTTTTAACCAGTTGATACTCAAGCCCTGCTTTATAAACCAATGGCAAAACAATATCTTTTTCTGCCTCGCTCACCAACAGCAATTGTTTACCCGGCTGGTAAGAAAACCCAAACCGTAAAACCGTAGGAATTCGTTGCGAAAGAAAGAGCCTTGCCCCGGTTAAATTATACGCATGAAAGCCCATATTAACCGTAGAGCTCAATTTAGCCATTACCCCAAACTGGGTAAGAAATGTTTGTTTAACAGCAAAATTTTCGATAGCGGCCTGCAGGTAGGATACTTTCAGGCCCAGCGCTACCCTGCCGGTGCTTTTGGCCAGCGACAACCCTAATTTTTGTTCGTTGTAAAGTTTATCGCCAAACCGCTCTACGTCAAGTCCTGCTTTGGCCCATTTGGCCGAAAAATTGCCTCCCAAAGCAAATGTCTGCAGCCCTGCCATATTATACCGGCTATGGTAAGCTGTACTGATAAAATGGTGGGCAAGAAAAGCCAGCCCGGCCGGATTATTAAAAACAGATTGTTTGTCGGCAACGGCTGTAACAGCATTGGCCATGCCCCAGCTTCTGGCGCCTATAGGAAAAGGCTCGCCTGATGCATTGCATTGAGAAGTTCTGAACAGCGTGATTAGGGATATGAGAATAAGGCTTATCTGCGAACAAAGAAAAACCCTGTACTTTTCTCCAATTTTAGCCAAAGCGTTAAAATTTTGGAGCAAAATACAGGGTTAACGGCACAATTCAAAGCATTAATTGAACCTGCGCTTCACTATATCAATAAATTCTTCGGCCTCTGCGCTTTTGATGTCCCACAGGTAGCGCGGAACATACTTTTTAAGAATCAGTTCTTTGGCTTCGCTGAAATCCTTGCATAATTCAATTTCATCAAGTGCGTTTGAGAATGTCTGAATATTACCACCAAAAAGGTTATTGGTAAACAAAAACCGCTGGTTGAGCGAAATGGCAGCGTTGATACCCTCAATCCGGTTATGCTGGTGGTGGTCAAGTATGGTACGGTTAGCCTTGGCCTGGTCGTTAAGACTTTTTCTTTCTGTGCCCAGCTTTTCATTCAGCCTTACCTCTTCTGTATCTTTCGCTACTGTTTTTTCATAAGAATCACTCATTTTTGAGATAACGGCTCCCAATTTTTGTTCAAATATGGGTGGGGGCACGGTTTCTGCGGCCACAACTCTTGCAGGCTCGGCCTGCGGAGCATAAGATTCAACCTCCTGAAAAACAGGAGCTGCTTCAGGTATCGGGGTCTCAATCTTCTGTTCAATAACTGGTTTGTTCAATTCGGCTTCAAAAAATGAAGCGATAGCATCCGTATTTTGATGGTCTGGCGCTTTTTCATCATTAGAAGAAGTGAGCTCGGCAGGCACAGGAACTTTTCCGGCAAATAACGCCAGATAAGGCTCAGGGCTTTCCACCTGCAAAGGCATTTCATCTATCCAGGCCATGGCCTGATTAGCAAACACAAACTCGCTGCCGTTGAGTTTTTCTAACAATTGTGGCAGTATCTCTTTATTTATCTGAATATACTTAACCACACCTGAAACACTCTGATGAGTAAATCTGAAATCGGGCAGATTGCGCATCAGTTCTTTAAAAAACGTTTGCGGCTCAAGAATCAACACCAGTGTTTCGGCCACTGCTTGTGCCAGCATGGGTTCAAAATGTTCTTTTTTCACAGATATAAACTGCGAAACAACATTCATAAAATTCTTTAATGCCTGTTCTACTTCCGGCGCATTGAAATCAAAGAAGGGGCTTCGCATTCTTTCGGTGTCTGCCTGCCATTTCTCATATAATGCTTTTATAGTGAGCAGATTTACCTGCTGAATACTACTTAATGAAAGAATCTGCTTGCCAGTAATAACTTTATTCTGAGCAAAAAAATCATTGCACAATTGTGCGGCATAAGCCTTACTGTACCGTTCGACGGCGGACAAATTCAATTTGTTAGACATTCTGAAATTTGTTTGTTTTGTATTAAAATAGTTAAGGTGCTGCCAGGTTTAAAACAGCCCGGAATTTTGCAGAAAACTATTTTTTGTTATCCAACTGTAAAATTACTGCAAGTTTTTTGCCAGTTTTACTAAGAACGAAAAAATAAATTAAATAATGTTTATTGAACCAAAAAGAGGCAGGATACAAGGGCAGAAAGCAGGCTGGGTAGAGGTAATCTGCGGCTCTATGTTTTCAGGAAAAACCGAAGAGCTGATCAGGAGGTTGAACCGTGCTAAAATTGCCAGGCAAAGGGTTGAAATTTTTAAACCAGCCATTGATATCCGGTATCATGATTCTGATATTGTATCGCATAATCAGACCAGCATTCGGTCTACACCGGTTAATACTTCGGGAGAAATACTATTAATAGCCAGCGATTGTGAAGTAGTGGGGCTTGACGAAGCTCAGTTTTTTGATGAAGGCATTGTAGATATTGTGAATTTACTGGCCGAACAAGGCAAAAGAGTGATTGTAGCCGGTTTAGATATGGATTCGAAAGGGGTGCCCTTCGGCCCGATGCCGAACCTGATGGCCATTGCAGAATATGTAACCAAGGTACATGCCATTTGTGTGGTATGCGGCGATATTGCCCATTATTCATACAGAAAAGTAGCCGACCCGCAGCAGGTTTTGTTGGGGGAATCTGACAGTTATGAGGCCCGCTGCCGGCGTTGTTATCATTTAAATCCTTAAATAGTAAATAAAGAAAGATTTTTGTATTTTTGCAATCCGGTTGAAAGTTCCCGTAGTTCAATGGATAGAATGTCAGATTCCGGTTCTGATGATGGGGGTTCGAATCCCTTCGGGAACACTTTTTATTTCTATAAAACCTGATTTAACGAAAATAGCCAGCGAAATCAAAGATTTACTGGCTATTTTTATAATTATTCGATTATCTGTCATTTTTCGACAAATAAAACATCGCCTGATTGGTAGCTGATTTCAAAGAAACTCCAGAAATTTCGCTACACCATTTCTTATAACAGCGGCTCGTTTCTTGCGCCAATCTTCCAAGTCATTCGTGCAGGTTCAATTAAATCCCAGCTTAAATGACCTTTCTATTGGTATAAAGTTCGGCTCTTGGTTCTCAACTTATGCAACTCCAATCTATCCTGGCAATACTACCGCATATCCATATTGTAGCTGATGGGGCCAGCCTGATAATTGGTTAACCCCAACCAGGGTGATGGATATCCAATCCCGATAGCGCCTTCATTTTGCGGGCGGCTTGGTTTGGGGTTGATATACCCGTCGGAGTATTTGGCAATCAAAGTATCTGCAAGCGCCCACCATTCCTTAACTATTTCATTTGCATTGGCTTTGCATAATTCGGTTAGTTCCTGGCTAGAAGCGCTTGATTGAAATATTTCATCCCAATATTTAAGAAGTTCTACTTGCTGATTCTCCAATTTCAATTGCAAAGGCTGGATGTCTACCTGACACATTCTCTGAAAATTGAGCCTGGCCCAGTTAGCAACAAAATCAAAGCTCCACCAGGCCGCATCACGACTAAATTGCTGAGGGTCGCCAATTTGATACGTGGTAGGTAGTTGTTCTACTTTGCTCGGAAACGGCACAAAACAGGTAGTATAAGAAACATCTGGCCCAAACCAGCATATACCTTTTGTAAGTTGCGGGGCATCTGGTCGGGTTTGGAGTACATAGGTATAACCCTGATAGAATACAGAGATGGGACGTTCCCAGGCGCCATATAATTTATGGTTTCCTATATCATAACTGGTGCCGTCATAGGGGCCAAAGAAACGCGTCGGGTCTCCATAAGGCCCGGCTGCAATACCCTTTGTCATATCAAATTGGGTACCTTCATAATGATCACGGTATAAGGCAAATACTTCTCTTACCTCCAATTGCTTTTTTGGCTGAATGCTAAACGGATAGTCTGTGGTATAACCATCATTTACCCAGGGGCTTAATCCAAGGTCAGGATTAACCCGGTCAAAGACGCGCCATACCCTCCGCAGCGAATAATAAGGATGATTGTATTCTCCGTCACTTATAGCAACCAACCAATCTACCGTTCCGGTTTCTGAAGCCCAACCAACCTTTCTGAGGCCGGGCAGCAAACGATTTGAGAATAGCTGATCTTCTGAATCTGGTCTGATTTCCCGGATTCGAAATTCATTTGCAGCCACGAAAATAGTGCCATCAGGTACCCGCTGTGCTATCCAGGCAGAATGGTATTCATTATCTGGTAAAGCGCACATTTCAAACACCCAGGCTTCTTTTTCATCAGCTACAAGCAAAGTTTC
Source organism: Emticicia sp. 21SJ11W-3 (assembly GCF_024138715.1). Lineage (GTDB taxonomy): Bacteria > Bacteroidota > Bacteroidia > Cytophagales > Spirosomataceae > Emticicia > Emticicia fluvialis. The sequence goes on along the minus strand of NZ_CP092074.1, from coordinate 713,968 downwards.
TCCGGTCGAGAAATAGCCATATTCATCAATAAGAGCCCCCATTAATTCTACTGCCTCTCTAGCTAATTTGCACCGCTCCAAAGCAATACGAGATAGCTCAGCACTGTAAAACAAACGACAATGGTCGCCACTTTTTTCTGCTTGTTCTTTCGTTATGGGGTTGGGCGGCATGAATTTGGCCCCATTTGTACACTCGCCAAACATCAGATTATGTTCATTCATGATTCCGTAACTCCCATCAAAGTAAGCGTAGGTATGCTCTATCTGAGGTATTTGACCTATAATCGGGGTTTCCGGCCAGTCATTCAAATTATACCCCGGGCCTCGCTCTTTGCTAACAAGACGTGGGTACCCGTCGTTGATGCCAGCAACTATACCGCGCATGCTACCCGGTGCATGATTCATAGCCGGAACATAGATGAAACGCTGATCTGAAAGTTCGTTGTCGTCAGAATGCGTTACAATCATCGAGCCGTCGGCTGTAGCTCCGGGGGTAATAATCATTGTTGTACACATAATTTTTTCAGTTTGATCTATGATTTCAGAGAACTCACCATCTTCGATATTTTCAGCATTTACAATACCATTGCCCTATTTGTGAGCCAATGTTAGTGCCATAATTGCTGGCGCCAGCGCTACTGCCGGGCGGAGGTGGCTGCTGAGGGTAAGGATTCCCATCGCTGTCCATAAATATCAATTGCTTGTCGGGTAGATTTTGATAAATGACCACAAAAGACGACCCACCATAATGGAACATTCCCATTTCCTGGCCCTTTGTCACATGAGCTCCCTTTTTTAGTTGTTTGTCAAAAACAACACTTGACACCTCACTCATACCCAATGGTATACAGCAAACATTTCCATAGTCTTCAGTTTCAAATACAATCAGACCCTTCGCATTAACTTCGGCCAGATACGGAGTAGACGCTGTTGTTGCGCCTCCATAATCGGGCAGTACCAATTTGCTAAAAAAGCAACCGGGAATAACAATGGGGTCAAAAAGTACCTTGCCATTTACTGGTATCCACCAACGATGGAAATTGTATGGATTAAGGTAAGTCTGAAACACATACCCATTTTCAAACATCTCGTCTAATTTGTACGACTTGATAATTTCATTTTGGCGGCGATCAGGCGAACTGAAAATATCGTTCAACGAATACGGCATACCTTTGAGCCAGAACACATCTCTTTTCTGAACTTTCGGTTGCCAGCAAAACAGTGAACCATCATTTGGGCAAATAACTACCTGATTGGTATTTGGGCTTGCAATCGGTCTGGATTTTTTTGGATCAAGGAAATCACGCGTAAAGAATGAATCCCAGGATTTCCAGTAAGGCAAAGTTTGAGAATCTTTTTTCCATAACGGAAAATCATATTGCTTTTTAGCGGCAGGTGAAAGCCATTGCTCATTTTCTTTACTGAAGCCTACAGCAGAGGCAGGTGTAACAAGAAATTTCCCCCATTCTTCCAGAATAGCTTTCATTTTTTCATTGAACTTTGGAATGCGGAACATGGTACTGCCCCCAAGGGTAGCGTCAATTCCAACTACGATAGCTGAAAACGGAAGGCCAACTAAATCATTGTTAATGAATTGAGGCGCAAGGCTAAGAATAGTATTAAAGGCATTCAGCAGGGTTTCCAAATCAGGAATTCGAGGAATAGGCGCTTCCTTAGTTGACTGATGCGCATGAATAATGTTATCATTTTGTTGAAAAGCATTGTTTGCCAGATAAGTCAGCACCTCATCGCCTTCAATCAGCTTTTTTAGAGCTTTAATACTAGGTGCCAGGTTTTTTGGTTTTGTATTAAGAACCGATTCAAAAAATATCCGGAATGATTCTCTGTCTGGGTTGGGTATCCAACCACTTTGAATATTAAATGGAACGTAAGATTGCGGTAACATAGAAGTATTGTTTAAAAGGTTATCCTACTCATTTGGCTTTTCGGTTTTGCCCCGCTTTTTTAAAGTGGTAGCTGGTTTCCACTAGCTATTGTAGTATTTTACGTTTTTTAACAGGAAAATGCAGTGCTTGAGCATAAAAACAGACTGAATGCAAAGGATACAATTCTAATTTATGTATCCGCAGTTTATGGTTGAGTGTTGATTACTTTTTACCCCATCTGGAATACTAAACCAACCATCATACCTAAAGCAGAATCGTTTTAAAATGCAATAATGCCTGTAGAAAAGAACTTTGTTTTAACATGGCGAACGGTAGTCTTATTGTACCTGAAGTACATTGTAACTATCTGATTATCTGCAAATAGATATATACAATCAGGAGCTTATTTGAGTGCAAGCTCAATCTATCTCAACTGTGGTTTTACCCGGCAGCAGAGGCATTCGGAAAATGCTTTCCCTCCAAAATCAAAAAAGAAATCAGGTCTTTGAAAAACCATTAAATTAATCGTTAAGGGGAGGCTGTCTAATAAAGTACTAAGGCCACATAAATATGGTATTATAGAACTCTTTCAAACAGCCTCTTTACTGTTTCCTGACAAATTAACAGGGTTATACGTTGGCCATAGCCCATAGTTCACCCAATCCCTGATAGCCGTCCTGAAGCCATACTTTGTCAAATGCGTGGCTTAATGTTTTGCCTACCTCAGCGCCAGCGCAGTTGAAAGAAACATTTCCTGAACCATGATCTATCATGATCCACTCTTCGCCTTCGCCCTGAATACCATTCTGTAACCCTACATTACCAAAGGCATGGCTAAGAAATTTTCCGGTTTCAGCGCCCAGACAGGCAAGTGCCACGCGTTGGTTGGGCAATTGTTGTAGAATAAACACTTCACCTTCTCCCTGAACACCGTTCTGAAGCCATACTTTGTCAAATGCGTGACTAAGGAATTTACCAGTTTCTGCTCCAAGAGCTCCTAATGTAATAGTTGCCATTATGTTAAATTGTTAATTGTTATCCCTACTCTTTTATGAGGCTTTTCAGTACCCGCCTGCAACCCAAAATGACAATTGACCAATTGGTATCGCACATTTAAGATTACACAACAAAGTTCAACTATTTCTTAGATTATTTATAGAGTAGAAACCCCGATTCCATAAAGTAAAACTACCTGATTACCAATACGGTACATTTACGCAGTACAGAACCATATATGCGCTAGCGAGGGTTCTGAGTAGATTTACCTACTAAAACAAGATTCCCATTAAATTTTGCCAAACCATGGGCTATGAACCGGTATGAATATTAAAATATCTGTAATCCAGGCAAGGCAGCGCAGGGTGGTTGCGCATGTACCAATAAAATTGGTAAATCTCTTGCCCTTCAAATGCCGGCATCAGCGGCTCCTGTCTGTAATGAAACCATCCAAATATAATTACGCCTATCAGTATACGAACCGCGGATGAAAAAACATGGCTTTGCCGACTACCCTATATAGCTGCATTGGCAGGTTTATAAACCCTTACCCGACAAATAAAGGCAAAATAATTTGCGCAACCCAAAAGTTGCACATATATTTGCAACCTGAGAGTTGCACAATTAAAATAAAGAATGAAACAAGATATATTTCAGGCCATTGCCGACCCCACACGCAGAGCGATTTTGACATTACTGGCTATTCAGGCACTAACACCCAATGTTATAGCCCAAAAGTTTGATATGACCCGACAGGCAGTCTCGAAACACATTAAGGTATTGCACGAATGCGACCTGGTTAAACCAGAGCAAAGCGGCCGGGAAATTTACTACCATTTTAATGCTAAAAAGATGCAGGAATTTGACCACTGGCTAGCCCAGTTCAGACAAAACTGGGAAACCCAATTTAACCAGCTTGACCAACTATTATCAACTATTAAAACGAAAGAAGAATGAACAACGACTTGCTATTTGATTTTAATGTAGACAAAACTGCAAAAACTGTTTACATCAGCCGGGAATTTAATGCGCGGCAATTGCTGGTATGGGATGCCTTTACAAAAGCCGAACTACTTGACCAATGGGGGGCTCCGGCACCCATGCGCGCGCAAACCAAGTATATGGATTTTAAGGTAGGCGGACGCCGGTTTTATGCAATGATTAGCCCGGACGGGCAGGAGCGCTGGGCTGTGCAGGAATTTACGTCTATTACCCCGATAACCAATTTTAAGATGTATAACACGTTTGCCGATAAGGATGAAAACCGGGAATTGCCGGGCTCTGATTGGGACTACAACTTTAGCGAGCAAAATGGTATTACCAGAGTTGATATAACCATATATAATGAATCGTTTGAGCGTTTAGAGAAATTGTTAGAGGGCTTCAAAATTGGTTTCACCATGACCCTCAGAAACCTGGAAGAACTCCTGGAGGCTTTATCGTAGACCCCCGCTTTTCATATACTCAATGCAAAAGAGAGGGTATTTAACCAATTAGAAACAAATTTTAACAATAAAAATTATGAGAACAATTAACACCTGGATTAACTTCAACGGCAATGCTGAAGAAGCTTTTACCTTTTACAAATCAGTTTTTGGCGGCGAATTTTCGAGAATAATCCGCTTCGGCGATTTAGCAAGCGACGAATTTCAGGTAGCTGAAAATGAAGCTAAAAAAATAATGCAAATTGCCTTGCCTTTAGGTAAATACAGTGCTTTAATAGGCAATGATGTTCCTGAGTTTATGGGTAGGGTAAACGAAAACGAAAACAGGTCGAAAATAGTGGTGAATGCTGAAAGCCGCGAAGAGGCCGACCTGCTATTTAACGGTTTATCGGCTGGGGGAAATATTGAAGGCCCTATTGACCAAGGCCCCTGGGGAACCTATGCGGGTATGTTCAGAGACAAATATGGTATTGAATGGATTGTGGAATTTGACCCAAATTATGTGGCGCAGGCATAACCTTCTTGCATAAAACCGGGGTTAATGTAAACTAAATATTAACCTGCAAAAGAAGTTTAAACGCTTATAAATACAATAAAGCTGGGTTACGCTATTAGAATCGGTTTAGTTTTTTCAAATCGTTAAAAATGGCATACGCGTTTTTTATTTGCCACGCCCCGCACTTTATGTAAAAATTGAAAAAGCCTGAATGCCGAAACATCCAGGCCTTTCTATTTTATTCCTGACTAAAAATTTTAAATGCTTGATTTTGACCACAGTTCTCCTTCTCCCTTATAACCATCCTGAAGCCCCACCTTACCATTTGCATGGCTTAACGTTTTGTTATTCTCTTTACCTGCGCAGTTGAAAGAAACATTAGGTAATTCGTGTTCTACCATCACCCACTCTTCTCCCTCACCCATTATACCTTCTTTCAGTGTAACCTCGCCAGAGGCGTGACTAAGGTATTTACCAATCTCTGCGCCAACGCAGGCAATGGCCACACGGTCTTTTGGCAGTTTTTGAATTACAAAAACTTCTCCTTCTCCATGAATTCCGTCTGTTAGAGATACTGAATTGTTTGCGTGGCTTAAAAATTTCCCTTTTTCTTTTCCAAGAGCTTGTAATGTTACGCGTGCCATAGTGTTAAATATTTAGGTGTTTGTTCTTACTCTGTTTGAAAGGCTTTTCAGAGACCGCCTGTAAATCAGAAATTGAGAGAAACGTGAGTTTGCTCCTAATAACTTTTTTTATGCGGCAAATTTTACTTAATTCTAAAAATATTTTTAGAGTAAAAATACGGATTCCGATAAGTAAAAATACCTGATTTGCATTTCGGTACAACGCAAAACAATAGTGTAAAACGCTAAATACCATTTAGCCCTGTTTTTTTGAAGAATTGGTGGCATTGGCTGCCAGAAACAGCTGCCCGGTTATGAGTTGTAGCGTCTAAAGGCGCCTGAGAATAACGGCTCAGTGTAAAAACTGATTTGTGTGTGTCTAAAGGCGTTTGCCCGGGTAACAATTATTCATTCATCAACCTGCGTATCATAGCCAGATGAGAAAAAAGCACAATGGGTACAACGCAGGCAGGTAACCACACAAACGGAAAATGCAAGACAGCCACATTGGGCTGCTCAAACGCAAACTGCTGGAACGAAAAAGGCGCTGACAAAACAGCGGTAGAAACAACGTTTATCAGTAAAATAAGGCAAATAAAATTCCACATCAACAATATACCTGTGCCAATACGCTGCTTAACGTAGGCTAAATAATAAACAACTAAGGCCGTTATACCCGAAAAAACATCAAAATTCTGCCCTTCAAATGTCATAATCAAAGGCACTTGCTTGTAAAGAAACAACCAGAATAAAACCATTTCAACCGGAACACGAGCCACATGCAACAAAATTAACGATTTCATGTCCAGCTGGTCTATCAAACTTCTTCCCTTTTTGGTAGAGAAAACCAAAAGTATCAACAATAAAGGTGGCAAAACTGCCAGTAGAAATCGCGGAGGCGTTGCCTGGGTATGGGTATAGAAGCCATTTACTGACAGAAAAGAATGCAAAATCAGCCATGAAAACGCTACAAGTAAAATACTGACAGAATATGCCGGAGCAGCCTTTGCTAAAAAATAAACACAATAAAAGGTACTAAGACCCATAACCAAAGGTATGTATAATGGCAGATTTTCCATTTATGCTAGCAATGTTTAGTATTTAACTTATCGGTTTCGCCCGGAACACGGGCAAGGCAAAGAATCTTCTCCAAATTAGTTTACCAGACCTTGAAATGCAACCTATTACCAGATTTTTGCATCTATCTGGCAATTATTCAACCTCACCGGCCGATAACTGTTTTTGATTACAAAAAATATATGTACTTTAATAGGCTTTTTAAGTAATTGCATCAAAATGACTGAGCTTCAAACATTTAAGGGTATTTCGTTAACCGACATGGAGGCTGTAAAACTACTTAACCGGATAGACAGCAAGTACATTTTTCATGAAAGTGAACTGCCTGCAATTCTGAAAGAAATTGAGCCGTATTACAACATACTTGAGATTAACCGGAACAGGCAGCACCGCTATGAATCTTTGTATTTTGACACCCCCGATTACCAACTCTATTACCAACACCATAACGGAAAGCCTAACCGCATGAAAGTACGGTTTCGACGCTATACAGACACAGGTCTTACATTTTTTGAAGTAAAAAATAAAACCGGCAATAGCCGTACCATAAAATACCGCGAAGAACGCAGTTGTGTGAACGATACCCTTCAAGCCACAGACTACACGCTTTGTAAGAGGCTTGCCATTGCACCTGAGCAATTACAACATCAGCTCTGGATATACTTTGACCGCATCACTTTAGTAAGTAAAGATTTTTCGGAAAGACTGACCTTCGACCTGAACCTGGCCTTCCGCAAAGCCGGCAGCAGCAGTGCGTATCAGAAACTGGTTATAGCTGAGGTAAAGCAAGACAAAAACTCGGTTATTAGCCCCATCGTTCAGAGCCTCAGATGCCGTTACATCAGTTCATCTAATTTCAGCAAATACTCAGTTGGAATTGCCACACTCGGAAACGTCAAAAGTAACTCGTTTAAACCCCTGTTATTAAAGCTGAACAAAATCTTAAAGCCCTGATAACTGGCAGGTTTCAGTAACCTTAACACCCAATATTACCAGCTCACTTATTTTAAAAAAACAATACATGGAAGAATTTGAAGGTACCAGCCGAACAATAAATCAGTTTTTGGGCAATAGCTTTGTTTTTGAATTTGGCATGCGCTTTCTGCTGAATATGACCGTAATTCTGTTGCTTGTTCGGGGAATTTATTATAACCGTTATAAAAACAAAGACTTTGTTTTTACTTTTTTCCTGTTTAATGTAGTTAACTTCCTGATATGTTTTTTACTAAGCGCCACAAAGCTAAAGATGGGCTTTGCATTTGGTTTATTCGCTATTTTTTCAATCATCCGTTATCGAACAGTTACCGTGCCGGTGCGCGAAATGGGCTACTTCTTTGTTTGTGTGGCCGTAGGCATTATCAATGCGCTGACCCCGCTGGGTTCGGGCAATTATGAATTAATCATTGCTGATATTCTTCTGGTTGGTGTTACTTTCGGTCTTGAACACGGGCTGAATATCAAGCATGAGAATTTCAGAGAAGTGCGCTACGAGAAAATAGACCTGGTGGTACCCGCGCGGCGCGAAGAAATGATAGAGGACCTAAGAAAAAGAATAGGTTTACCTATACACAGAGTTGAAATTCTGCATGTTGATTTTCTGAGAGACGTGGCCCGTGTGCACGCCTTTTATTACTCAAACGAGAACGAAAACAAAAGTGCGGCTTATGGCAGCAGCAGCGATGACTAAGCCGGCTTAAGACTTGTAAAGCTGCCAGATAGCTGAGGCACATTCTGCCACGCTGCTTTGGGTTGTGTCAAGTTCTATCTCGGGTTTCAGGGGTATATCATACGGAGCCGATATACCGGTAAAATTGTCAATCTGCTTGCTGATTGCCTTTTTATATAGCCCTTTTGGGTCTCTTTCAATGCAAGTCTCTAATGGCGTATTAACAAATACCTCTACAAACCTTTGGCATAAAGCTCTTACACTTTGCCTGATATCATCATAAGGAGAAATCATAGATACTATCACCGGATGCCCCTGCTGCTCAAATAAAGCGGCAAGCCGCCCGATGCGCAGGTTATGAACTTTTCTTGAGGCTTCATCAAAGCCCGCCTGCTCAATGGCAGAACGTATCTCGTCACCATCCAGTAAAACCGGATTTAGATTGTTCCTATGAAACATTTCAATCAGTTCTCTGGCAATAGTAGTTTTTCCTGCACCACTTAAACCAGTTAACCATATCACAGCTGCTTTTTGAGACACCATATTACTAAAACACTTGTTTTTGACCTTTCGGAATAAAAGATTTATAACACAAAAAAGAGCTGCAAATTTATATAATTTTCCAGTGGCATCTATCCCATTTAAAAAGAATTCTCTACTTTTGTTTCAGAAGCACAACAGGCAATACTTTTTCAATCATGGTATTTCTTTTCAGAAGGAATGCTCTAATAAAACTTAACAATTAAGCAAAAGTTGTTATGAAATCCGTTTCCACGCCGGATTCCTGCAGTTGTATAAAAAAATTACAAGTTTATCTTTTGGAAGTGTGAAACTTGAATAAACCACCAACTTACTCACCACCAAAGATAACCCCGTTAGCCAAGGTTTAGCATCATTTAAGTATGGCATTATGGCCACGTGTTATAAAGAAGATGTTCTGCTGGCTTACCTGTACTTTCATACATACACCGGATACACGCCAAAGCGGTTTAATTGACTAATCAGCACCTATTTGCCGGCTTGATAGCATAGACAGAGGAATGAGGTTAATAAAGTATGCCCATTTATTGTTGCGCACCATCACAGAACAAAATTTATTTGTTGATTTTTTTGCAAAAATAAATACCTGCCATGCCCGAGCGTAAAGCCGTTTTTATTATGCCAATGCTTTTTGGCCACCTGAACCCAACTATCACTATGGCCAATGCTTTGGGAAAGCATGGATATAAGGTATTTTATGCAGGAAGCAAGCAGCTTGTGAGGTTTACATTAAAGAATAATTTCAAGTTATACCTTCTGGAAACTATTGCGGTAAACAGGTACAGTTTGGCTCCTGAAAATAAAAGTAGATTGAGTAAATGGTTGGTTACCATGCGAAACAATTATCTGGAAGACGCCTACCACCGAAGAAAAGCAGATCTGAAGAAACTAATAGAGGAACTAAACCCGGATGTGGTTTTTCTTGACGAATTCTGCTCCTTAGATTTTATCGCGCTTTACAGCCTTAAACCATCTTTGAGAGTATTTATTCTGCATGGCAAAATGGGTATGTACTACAATAAGAAAAGCCCGCCGGGTAATTACTATGCTTTCCCTGATAGCATGGGCAACTACCTATGGAAATGGGTACTCTTCTACCTAAGCATGAAACGGTATTATAAAAAGTGCCTCTATATGGGCAAAAATTTTGAAAGCCGGCTTGAAAAAATTATGAGGGCAGAGCAAATACCTTCTATGTACACAATCAACTATAAAAAATTATTTACGACTTCATTTACAAATATACCCGAAATACTCTTCTATGCTACTGAGTTCGACTTCCCGGATGTTTCTCCTTTGCCCTGGCAAACACATTTATCACCCGGCGTTGCATCAGAAAGAAGAGAGTTTGTAACTGAAGAAGTGCTGCAGTTTCTTACATTGGCAAAAGCCAGTGAACAAAACCGCATTGTTTATTGCTCGTTAGGCACCGTAACAGACATTCATTTGACTGAAAACAGCGCAAGAGCCAGTTTTATTGATAAAATTATGCAAATAGCAACAGCCAATGCCCATCTGTTCTTTATTATCAGTTTTGGTGAGGATTTGCAAAAACAGAAGTATTCAAATATTGGTGTTAAAAACTTATTGGCATTAAACTTTGCGCCTCAGCTTCATATATTAAAATATGCTGATATATTTATAACACACGGTGGAAGTAACTCTATTTTTGAAAGCATCTACAGTAAAACCCCTATGATTGTTTTTCCGCTGAATAATGAATGGGACCAGAACGGAAATGCAGCCAGGGTAGTTTTTTACAGGTTAGGGTTGAAATCTGACTTGGAAGCATCTGCAGAACGTATTGCTCTACAAATAAACTATTTACTGGTACATAATTCTTTCAAGAACACAGTATCGGCTTTTGCAAACAGATTAAAAGAAAAATACACTGATGATTATATAATCAATAAATTGAATGAAATCGGAATATAACCTAAACAAAAGAATAGATTTTATAGGTATCGGTGTTCAGAAAGCAGGCACCACTGCTTTGTATTATTATTTAAATAAGCATCCGGATATATTGATGTCTAAATACAAAGAGTTACATTATTTCAGCAATCTAAATATTGACTTTGAGGAAGAAAGCAGAATAAATTATAGCAATTACCATCAAAACTTTGATTGGACTACCCCCGGCATAAGAGGAGAGATAACTCCTCGTTATTGTTATCTGGAACGCTGTATTCCGTTAATACATCAGTATAATCCTGCTATTAAAATCATTATGATATTGAGAAATCCTGTAGAACGGGCATATTCGCACTGGAACATGAGACTCCAGAAAAAAGAGATAGGTAATAGTACGTTCGCAAACTGCCTGAAAGCAGAGATTTTGAGAATGAACTTCGATATCAAATTTAACCAAATGCCGGAGGATGACTATATCAGACGTGGATTTTATAGTAAACAAATAAGGCATATTTTTGATTATTTCCCTTCTCAGCAGGTTCTTATATTAAAATATGAAGATTTCAGAGATAATCAATACCAGCACCTGCTTAGGATATTTGATTTTTTAGGTGTAAACGGGGACAATTATAAATTTGAAGAAAAAAAAGTTCACCATATTCATTATAAAGAAGAAATAGATGGCTTTTCACTTAATTTATTAAATGACATATATAAAGAAGAAATTGAAAAAGTAGAAAAACTTCTAAACTGGAATTGCACCGATTGGAAAAATGACAAAATATAAATTAGTGTGGCTGGCCTCTTATCCCAAATCAGGCAACACCTGGGTGAGGAGTTTCTTTACAGCCCTTCTGAAAAATGAGGATTTCAATATCAATAGTCTTGACTTTGATGAACTTTATGCCAATAAAACCCTTCTGCAGAAACTGGTGCAAAGAGACATATCTACATTCAATGATTTTGAATTAGAAGCATTGCGTAGAAAATTTTTAAATTTCTATGTACAAACCAGAAAGGCACCCTATTTGCAAAAAATTCATGACCAGTTCTCTTATTCAGTTCATGACAACTTGCCGGTTTTTCATACACAACACCCGACGGCCGTTATTTATATCATGAGAGACCCTTTAGATGTAACGCTGTCTTTTTCAAGGTATCTGGGTATCAGTCCGGATGAAATAATTGACCGATATATCTGTAAATCAGGATCAACAATATATATGGACAATTACTTTCCCCGGGTGATTGGAACCTGGGAAGAGCACTTTTACAGCTGGTTTAACCAAGCAATGCTACCGGTGCATTTTGTAAAGTACGAAGAAATGAAACTGAACCCGAATAAGGCATTTAAAGAAATGATTAATTTCTTAGGCCTCGATTTTTCTGATGAAGCAATTGCACAGGCCATCAATAAAACTGATTTCAACTCCCTAAAAAAAATGGAGACAGCGCATGGCTTCAAAGAAAAACTGGTACCTAATGTGCCATTTTTTCATACCGGAGAAGTAAATCAGGGTAAAAAAAAACTAACCAGAAATCAAATTGAGAAAATCTACTCAATAAACAATAAAGCAGCTAAGAAGTACGATGTTATTTAGGAAAGGACTTTATCTTACGGAACAGTAAAATAAAACCCTTTTTTAAATATCAGGAGGGATGGACATACCCATTAACTTCAATGTTCAGAGGATTAGGTCCACCATCAACATCTAATATTTTCATTTCGGGCTTAACCCAGGCCTTTTGGGGTTGTTTCTGTGGATTTTGTTCTTCATTTTTGTGTTTAGTAGCTTCCATTCATTAAGGTAGTTTATTGTTTTTGGATTAGTAAATTGAACTCATATTCAGGGGAGAAAAGACACCTTAAAAGATACAGACATAGATAAAAAAGTTCTCAGCATTTTTGTTAAAACCCAGGCTACCCAGAAAAACTGCTTTTAAATCTTATTCTCAAGTTAATAATAAAAAGCCGGAAATTATAACGTGCGGTAAATTTAAAGGCCTCTACCGCTTTACTCTTCAGGCATGATAGCAAACTTGGCCGTATTGGTTAATACTTTACCGCTGTTAATACCCAACACGATAAAAAATCCATACGGGCTGGCAATCAAAGCCTTTTTAACAGGATAAAACTTCCGGAACGACAACAAATAAGTAATCATATCCAGTATAGTTTGTGTTCTATGACTCTTTGGTCTTTTCTGATTTATAGATCAAAACAATACTTGCCAGGCCCAAATCTGACACAGGCGATACATAGTTAGAAAAAACAATAGTCGGCCTCGTGTGATTAGAACCTGGGATGAACACTCTTACAGCTGGCATAAACAAAAAATGCTACCGGTGCATTTTGTAAAGTACGAAGAAATGAAACTGAACCCGAATAAGGCATTTAAAGAAATGATTAATTTCTTGGGCCTCAATTTTTCTGATGAAGCAATTGCACTGGCCATCAGTATAACTGATTTCAAGTCCTTAAAAAAATGGAGACAGCGCATGGCTTCAAAGAAAAACTGGCACCTAATATGCCATTTTTTCATACCAGAGAAACAAATCAGGGTAAAATAAATTTAACAGAAAATCAGATTGAGAAAATTTTCTCAATCAATAAAAAATCGGCAAGTATATACAAGCAAACTTAAAAGGTGGATACTTCTTTCTGTAAATCTAAAATCACCCAAAAGGGAAATCAGGAAAGATTACGATATCCAGAAGTCTCACGACCTGCCGGTGAACCACTATCAACATCTAAATTTTTCATTTCGGGCTTAACCCAGGCCTTTTTGGGTTGCTCCTGTACTTCTAATTCATCACTTTTTTGTTTAGCAGCTTCCATTTTTAAAAATAGTTTATTGTTTTTGGATTAGTAAATTGAACTCATATTCAGAGGAGAACAGACACTTTAAAAGTTACAGACATAGATAAAAAGTTCTCAGCATTTTTGTTAAAACCCAGGCTAAGCAGAAATTTGTATTCAGAAAAACTGCTTATAAATCGGATGCGCAATTTATATACAAAACACCGGAAATTAAAACCTGCTGTAAAATTTCATTACCCTTTACACCCTTACTCTTCAGGCATGATAGCAAACTTGGCCGTATTAGTTAATACTTTACCGCTGTTAATACCCAACACGATAAAAAATCCATACGGGCTGGCAATCAAAGCCTTTTTAACAGGATAAAACTTCCAGAACGACAACAAATAAGTAATCATATCCAATATCGCTTGGGTCTTATGGCGCCAGTTGGTTTTTTCTGATTTATAAGCTAAAACAATGCTTACTACCCCCATACCTAGACCTAACACCGGAGACACATAATTAGAAAAAACAATAGTGAGCTTCTTTTTGCTGGCTGAGTTTTGCTTCAAAAGGTAATAAAAAGATATGCCTATCCCTAATGCATGCAAAGCCACCAGGCCAAAAATAAGCCATTTAACGGTTTTGTTTTTCACTTTAGTGGCAGGCTCAAAGTACTCGTCATAATAATATGCGGCGTTTACACCCAGTTTTACAGCCGTACAGCCATATGTAATGTATTCAGGAATCTTGAGATTATCCAGTAGCTCTTTTTCTTCAGCCACCTGCGTTGCCTCATCAACAAATTCCTTAGGAGTAATTAACAACTCAATCACGTTGCTAACCAAACTTGCACTGCTGGCTATATAATTTTTTAATACTTTAAAATCGCTCATGTCAATAATGTTTTTTAAAGTGAGAAATCAAACTTAAGTGCTGTTTTACCAGACTCAATAAATTCGCTTGAGTTTAGCTTTTTGAAGGGAGCCTCGCCCACCCCAATTTTATAGGCCGCAGTGGTTGGTATGGCAATTAACAGACAAATCAGGTCCAGGATGCTTAACTCCGCACCAGCAATGGTTTGATACAAGGCAGAAAAAAACGGAATATTCAATGCCGTGCTTAATGTGGCTCTCACCGCCATTACCGTAGCCTTAAGCGTTTTGAAAAGCAGTTTCACTAAATCTTTAGCCAGTTCAAGCCCAATATTGGCCAGCGAAAGGGCGATGTATTTCAGAAGGTCAAGAATGGGTAACTCGCCCATAAAGAAAGCGTAGAACTTATCAGCCACACCGCTCAGTGAATTAACCAGCAGGTCTTTGTATTTCAGCAGGGTAGGCAGAATCTCATCAAAAGCACTCAGGAAGGCATCTTTTATCTGGCCGGGCATTGACTGAATGCTTTCTGACTTACCCTGCTCAAGATAGCTTTTCTTAGAACCCACCCAGTTTGTTCTGCTGTCTGTGGCCGAATCGCTGTCCTTTTTTCGGGGGTCATCTATGCTTTCAATACCCAAATCAAACTGTATGTCTTTCTGGATATTTTCAATAAAAGAAACCACTACTTTTTCAAATGCGCCTATTCCTTCTTCAAAGCCCGTAAACAAATTGAGGGTATATCCTTTAAGCGCGTTCTTGGTGGCAATAATATCGCTCCAGTTAAACAAAAACGCCAGATACTCAAACAGGTCTTTAAAGAACGACTTCACGCTGTTAAATACTTTCTCTACAAACGCCACCACTTTTTTGGCAGTATCTACCAGAAAATCAAAAACCTGACCCGCTATTTCAATAATTACTTTATAGATTTTCCCGGCGGCTTCTACTACAAATCTGGTAACGGTTTCAAAACCACGTTCTACTGCATGATATAAGTCTCCGATGGCATTGCTTAACCAGTTACCTGAACTACCCTTGGTATTTGAGACAGCCTGAGTACTTAAAGCCACTGCTGCACCGGAGGCAATTTGTTCGTTGGCATCGCCCATTTGGGCTATGGCTTTGGCCATTGATGCCAACTCTTTCTCGCTTACGCCAGTAATAAGCTGTTTACCGGTTTGGGTTCTGGCTTTTTTAAGAGCATCGGTGGTAGAAAGCTGCGTTTTTATTTTAGTCATAATTCCGGATGATGGCTCAATTTCAATGGTATCATCCAGAAAATCACCCGATAGAATTATTTTACCTGCTTGTAAGGATTTAACCGGATAAATGATGTTGACCATCTGGTTCTGGGCGAGGTCCAGGGTAACGGGTGTTTCATCAATAAGAAAGTACCTGCGGTTATTGATGTAAACAACGATGTTTTCGTCAGACGATATGGCTACTTTCCTGTCAAACATTTGTTGCATTTTTTCGGCTGTAAAGCCTAGTTCAATGGTGTAGGACTCTATTTCGCGGCTGAAGTTCATGTTATCAATATGCAAAAACTGTTCATGCCATTGGGTACTTACTTTATCCTGCCAGAAATGCAGCAGGCCATCTTCTTTTTTATCTTTTGACTGCCCCAGCAAATACAACTGGTTAATGAGGTTGCGGCCTTTTACGCTTTCAAACTCTTCAATATCACCCTGCATCTGTAATGGGGGGGTCCAGGCTTTACCCACTATTGAATTGGCCGACGCCGCATCATAAGTACGGTTATTGATATAATACAAGCCCGATTTGTTACTCTTTTTACCAATAACCCAGATGGCAACGTCTTTTTTAAATCTTGAAACGTCTATCTTATAAAACTTCAGTTCATGGGCTGATGAAACAATTTCTTCTTTTCCGCTATACGGATTCTGGAACCTGAAAATGCCTTTGCCAGATGTATACAGCACGCTGTTGCCGTTGTCGTCCGGCAGCAAATCAAAAGATTCAATTTCTGCCCCGGTATCAAACCTGTATTGGGCAGCCGTTCCGTATTTATCAGCTTCTAAAGCCCTGAACAACAGTGTGCGGTTCTGCTGCACAAAATACAGAATAAACACGCCATAGCTGTTACCCAGCTTGCCTAGGCTTATCTGTTTAACTCTGGTGGCGTTTTCGGGCAATGAATACGCAACCGGTTGATTTGCATACTTAAAATAATAAAAGTTGGCATCGGTGCTGGTATAATTGGCACTGAACAAAAGGCCTTGCTCGTCCATCGTAATGTGGTCAATGATGCGCTCTTTGCGCTCAATTGTTTTTTGCTGCCAGTTATAGGTTGGTTCCCATAAATCGTTATTAATAGAACCTATTGTGATGGCATCAGAGACCAACAGTTCAGATAACCCTCCTTTACGACGGGCATAGCTGATCCTGAACTGACCCTTGGTCTGATTTTCATATATACCAAATGCCGTTACTTCATAATTTGAGTCTGAAATGGTATGCATTCGCCAGCCAGAGCCCGCTGTATCTGAGTGCACCAAAACCTGAAGCTGGCCGCGTTTGTCTGTAAAAAACAAAAAGGCTTCATCTTCGTCTGCTTTAACACAACGTAAACCTTTACCGAAATCAATTATGCTTTCGGGTACATAATTCTGCATGAGTTCGCAGTGGTAGTTAACCGTTATGCCCGATTTTTGGGGTAAACTTTCTTTATGTTCCATTGCTTTTAATCTTAAGATTGTAATTAATCAGAGTTTAACAGATAGGTGTTATTGGGCTTTGGGAGCGTAGGCAATATCAAACAAAACCGCATCATCTTCATCTTTTTTTCCGGTAAGAAGCCTGATGGTTTTATAAGTAAAAGTATTGCTGCCCGGCAGGACAATACGGCTATTGAATGTTGACAAATTGCTTATGTCAATATTCGAGAAGATAGCGTTAGATAATTTTATTTTAAGAGATCCTTCTTTTAAGGCAGCAATAATCACCGCCCCCAGAACACCTAAGGGATTAAAGAAATCAAGGAAAATATCAAATGCTTTATCCCAACCATCTTTGTATTGGGGTTTTTCAACGTCAGCGCCAATTTGTGGGGCTTCATATTTTGATTTCAGGTCAATTTTCCCGTCGGCCGATGCAGTAAGAATGACCGAAACTTTTCCCTTTTTGCCAACCTTGCCTTCTATTGCATAAGCTCCGCTGGTTGAAAAAGGCATATCAACACCAATAGTTGAACCAAGGTTAATAAGGCCTATCAATTTGTTTTCCTTTTCTACATGCTTGTTGCCTTCAATAACCACATCAAAATTAATCTCTAAACCCCTGGCCTCCTGCCGTTGTGCCGATACCTGTTGAATACTGCTCAGGTCAAGCCTGAAATCAAACCATGTATCTCCACCCACACACTTCACTCCTCTTCTGTTGCCCCAGTCGTTAATATGATATCCTTCCAAAGTACGGCTCAGATTACTTTTAAAATTGGCAACCATAGCGGGCCAGAGGTTGTCTTCTACGTATTTTTTAACAAAGGTTTTGTAATCAATGGCAAACACCCCATTAACGGTCTCCCTTGATGCATCTGCCCTGTTTTCAATCAGACTCTTCGGCAAGCTGCCCCTCGTTAGCTCGGCCGGAAAAGCATGATTATCAATCTGCATCATAAAATTGAAAGACTTGCAGCCACCAATACTGCTATTTGTAGTGGAATAGGTAATACCCGTAGGCTTAAAGAGCGAGTCTGTAAGTGTCTTTTTAGGTATAAGTTTATAGCCTAGTATGTAGGGGTTCTCTTCTGTTTTCAGGCTCTTGAAATAATTATTCATAATTAACTGCAGCCAAGCCGAACCGCCTTTGTTTATTTCGTTGCTTCTTTGCTCGTCATAATCGCTTATGTTGGCATTCTGAAAATCCATAAACAAGGCTTCAATGGTAAATACATCGTCGGTAATGCCTTCTTTTATCAGCAACTGCCTGTCTTCCACACCCATCGCCATTTCTTTGGCTTTTATAACCCGGTTACCTATGGCAACCCTAAAGGCATAGCTTAAATTTTTAAAGTCTTTTTCAATAATGGTCTCGGCCTTCAGTTTATCATCGTACTCACGAGAGTAAATAGTGCCCATTTCAAGATTAACAATAAAAAACAGCCTGGCGCTGTCGTTGTCGATAATATCTATCTCAAAAGACCTGACTTTTGCCTCTAAAGCGCAGTCATACACTTTATAAACGGCTCTTTTGTCTATTACTTCTTCCATATCCTCCAGCTTGTCTCTCAGCTTGCTCAATTTGTCTTTGTCAGGTTTTTCTTTGGCCTTTTCTGACTTGATATCTGCTTTAAGCTGCTGAATCTTTGTTGCTGTTTCTAAGTCAAAAGCACTTTTCCAGAGTTTAATGTTGGTTCCGAAAGCATCGGTTTCATTAATGATTTGTTTTCCTTCTTTATCAGTCAGAAAACACCAGTGAGTAGGAATAACATTAAACATCATTAACTGCTCAAACTGAGCGTTAATCTTGTCTACTGATAAGGCCAGGGCCATATCGAATAATCCTAAGTTTTTTTTCATAGTTTATAAAGTGATTTTTTTTGGGGGGTGTAAATAAGCCTGATTGAAAAGCTGTTTTCAATTATCTCAATGCTAAGAATAATGTACTTAAGAGTTTCAAAAACAAAATAAGCCACAACTAACACACGGCCATCACGGCAAGGATAGCAGCAGGTTATTGACAAAAAGAAAAGAGCAGCCTGCGCAGCAACATTCGTCATTTCTGAATGCCACTTTACCGGGCCAAAAAAGGCAATTGATTTGATTTATGCACTCGGCGTAGAAAGTAAACTACTGGTCTTCAAAAGCAGATGGCTTGAATCTTTTTTAAGAAAACAGTTGAGCAAACGCCTGAGGACAAAAAGGTTTTGAGCACAAAAAAGTCAGCAAAACATTTAAAATTTATGCGTAAACACCTTCGGGGTACTTTAATTAGTCAGCATTAGATTCAGAGCAATAAAACTTAGTGTGGCCTTTTTATTGTTCTAAACCATCGCAAAGTAAATAAATTTTCATAAAGCGCAAATCTGTTAAAATAAAACTTAGCAAACGGTTAAATTAAAGGAGCCGGTGTTTTGTTGATAAGCAAAGACAGTATCTTAGAACCAGAAATACATAGATTAATGAATAATTTACCGAAACCAGAAGTATGGCTCAGAGGCGCCTTACCTGATGTGCCTGCGCTTTTACAACCCATTGCCCATGCTTTGCTACAGGCGCAGGAAGAGGTGCAGGAACTGATGGCCGGTTTTCCTGAACATCTTTTGTGGGAAAGGCCCGCGGGTGTGGCCGCGCCTGCGTTTCATTTACAGCATCTTACGGGGGTTCTGGACAGGCTCTTTACTTATGCCAGCGGTAATGCGCTTAATGCTGCGCAATTACAAGCCTTATCTACAGAAGGGAAAGCAGATGAGCGCATCAAATTAAAAGACCTGCTGAATGCATTTGACCTTCAAATTGAGCAATCGCTGGCAGCATTGAAGCAAACCGATGAAAAAATTCTTACTGAAACTAGAGAAGTAGGCCGCGCCAAACTGCCATCAACCGTGATAGGCTTGCTGACACATGCGGCTGAACACACCACCAGACACGTTGGCCAATTACTGGTGACAGTTAAAGTATTGGGCAGGTAATTAAACGCAGGGGTACTACAGATTTTCGTCAGGGGTTAATAACCTTGATTTGATTACGAATCT
This sequence comes from Emticicia sp. 21SJ11W-3, assembly GCF_024138715.1. Classification (GTDB taxonomy): domain Bacteria; phylum Bacteroidota; class Bacteroidia; order Cytophagales; family Spirosomataceae; genus Emticicia; species Emticicia fluvialis. The sequence goes on along the minus strand of NZ_CP092074.1, from coordinate 693,928 downwards.
GACCCCAAGAGGAATTTCAAGCGAAAAACTCGCTCCACGACCCTTCACAACATCTAAAGTAAGGTGGGTGTGCTTCCAGTATTCAAACTGGTCGCGAGACATATAAAAAGGGCATCCGGCCACATAGCCCAGCAACACATCGTTGTCGTCAATGTACATTTCACCTCCTTGAAAACACATAGGGGCTGAGCCGTCGCAGCAACCACCGCTTTGATGAAAAATCAGGTTGCCGTAGTTTCCTTTAAGCTTTTCTACCAGCTCGGCAGCCTCTGGGCTTATCGCTACTCTTTGCAAGCGTTCCATAGTTTTGACTTAAAAACAAGCGGGAGGGGTTTAGCCCCCCTCCTGCCCGTTTGTATTAAAAGAAACCCAGTTTGTTTTTGTCGTAAGAAATAAGCATATTTTTTACCTGGCGATAATGGCTCAGCATCATCTTATGTGTTTCGCGGCCTATACCTGATTTTTTATACCCCCCAAAAGGCGCATGAGCCGGATACGCATGGTAACAGTTAACCCAAACCCGGCCTGCTTTTATTGCTCGCGCTACCTTATAAGCCTGATGTGTGTCGCGTGTCCAGACACCCGCACCTAAACCATACAATGTATCATTAGCAATTGCCAGTGCCTCCGCCTCGTCTTTAAAGGTGGTTACACAAACAACCGGGCCAAAAATTTCTTCCTGAAATACCCGCATTTTGTTATTGCCTCTAAAGATTGTGGGCTGAATGTAGTAGCCCCCTTCCAGGCCTTCATTGTAGGCCGACCCGCCACCGGTTAGCACCTCTGCCCCTTCTTCTTTGCCAATGGCAATGTAGTTCAGGATTTTCTCATACTGGTCGTTAGATGCCTGCGCGCCCATCATGGTGGTTGGGTCTAAAGGGTGCCCCTGTTTAATGGCCTTTGTACGCGCTACCACTCTTTCTATAAAGGCATCATAGATGCTTTCTTCTACCAGGATTCTCGACGGGCAGGTACACACCTCGCCCTGATTCAAGGCAAACATTACGGCTCCTTCAAGGCACTTATCAAAGAACTCATCATCGGCATCCATAATGCTCTTAAAGAATATGTTCGGCGATTTACCGCCCAGCTCGAGCGTTACCGGTATGATATTCTTTGATGCGTATTGCATAATCAACTGCCCGGTGGTGGTTTCGCCTGTAAAAGCAATTTTATTGATTCTTGGGCTTGATGCCAACGGCTTGCCGGCCTCTATACCAAAACCGTTTACTACATTAATAACACCCGCCGGCAGCACATCCTGAATCATCTCCATCAGTACCAGAATACCCACCGGCGTTTGCTCTGCCGGTTTCAGCACAACGCAGTTTCCTGCTGCCAATGCCGGAGCCAGTTTCCATGCTGCCATTAGTAATGGAAAATTCCAGGGTATAATCTGGCCTACTACGCCCAGTGGCTCCAGAATATTCATTGATACCGTGTTTGCATCAAGCTCACTGACCGAGCCTTCTTCTGCTCTGATAACCCCGGCAAAATATCTGAAATGGTCTATTGCCAGTGGTAAGTCAGCAGCCATCGTTTCTCTTATTGGCTTTCCGTTGTCCCAGGTTTCGGCTTTGGCCAGCGTTTCAATGTTTTTCTCCATTACATCGGCTATCTTCAAAAGAATATTGCTTCTTACAGTAGCCGAAGTGTTATTCCAATAGGGCGCTGCTGCCCAGGCGGCATCCAACGCTTTTTCAATATCTTCTTCTGTTGACCTGGCAACCGATGTAAAAACTTTTCCGTCAACCGGAGACACATTGTCAAAATACTCCCCTCTCACCGGTGGTATCCATTTACCGCCAATAAAATTTTCGTACTGATTTTTAAATTCAGGAATAGCGATAAGGGTTCTTTCCTTTTCGAGCAATTCAGCCATAGTTTTGGTCGTTTAATAGTGTAAGATATAATTCTTGTGCAAAATTATCTTGCCAAATTCATATTTAATTCGCCTTTTCTACCAAAAAGATGAACAATTCTCTAATTCTTACAAAGCCGGTTTCATTTAGATAAATTATATTATATATTTGAATAGTGACATTTCAACAACCTATTAAATTATGGAACTTTCAGAGTCATTTTTGAAAACAAGACGGATTGAAACACTGGTTGAAAACAGGTCTACTTTTACGCTGAATCATACCGAACTCAGTATTTTTGAGACCCACCAGATGGCTGAAAACGTTTACCTGAAGTTTTCTGACCCGGTGCTGGCCAGTATGATTTCAGGCAAAAAAATCATGCATCTGAACCAGCACATGGATTTTGACTTTCTGCCGGGCGAATCGGTAATTCTGCCGTCTGATGAAATCATGTGTATTGATTTTCCGGAAGCAAGCCTTAAGAATCCTACCAAATGCCTGGCTATGGCTTTTGATCAGGAAAGGCTCGACAAAGTCATTAATAATCTGAATGAAATACGCCCCAAAATAGATAATCAGGAATGGAAGTTTACCAGCAACAACTTTCATTTTACAAACGATATTGCTATTCAACAGATATTGCAGCGTCTGGTATTTATATTTACCGAACAGCACCCCTCTAAAGATATATTTGCCGACCTGATGATTCAGGAGTTAATAATCAGGATAGTTCAGACAGAAACCAGGGTGTTGTATTCAAAGAATGCGGCAAGGCTGGCGTCAGACAACCGCATTGCCCATGTGGTAAACTATATTAAAGAAAATATACGAGAGCAGATTCAGGTAGAGCAACTTTGCAAACTTGCCTGCATGAGCGAATCTAATTTTTACAGGGTTTTTAAAGAAGAAATGGGTATATCGCCCATTGAGTTTATTATAGAAGAACGAATCAAGCTGGCATCGAGCCTGCTTAAAAACCCCGAGTTCCGTATCAAAGATGTCTATTTTGAAAGCGGCTTCAATAGTTTGTCTTATTTCAATCGCATATTTAAGAAAAAATACAAGGTTTCTCCAAGCGAATACAAGCATCAGGCGGCGACCATCGGTTAATTAATTAGCCGACGAACTGCTTCGCCGGCTCAGGTAAAAGCTGTATGTAATCAATTATCAGTTCTTCATCGCCTTAAAGTCAGTAATTAAAAAGGTACTCCAGGTGGTCGCGCTCCGAAGCAATAGTGGCGCCTAAAGGCCAGTCAATCTCGGTATATTCAAAGTTTCCCTGTCTGATAATGCTTACCAGGTCAAAGGCCTTTTTGGGCATTTGCAACTTATAAGACTTCGGGATAAATACCTCATCAACCTCATGGTTTTCAATAAACCGGCGTAGGCCTCTGCGGCTGCGGTTATGAAAAAGCTTCATTTCAAGATTGACAATCTGAAACTCAAAACGGTTTTTTAAAACCTCAAGTGCTGCCTTAAACTCAGGTGTAATTTTACTGGCCAGCTTGGTTTGTGGTCTGTAAAACAAAAGTTCGGTGATGGAGTCCTGAAGATATTCGGCATAAATAAGTATGACACGATGTGGCCCGCCCGAGCTGTTCTCCAGTGCATATTTTAATGTGTTCAGCGATGCCACGCGAAAGTCAATCGGAATTAAAATAGTTTTCTGCATACCTCCTTCATTTAATGGATGATTGAGGTACAAAAATCAGCAAACAGCATTAGTGCCGCTTAAGAACCACATTAGAATGTTATTAGAGACATTAGAGCCGGATTAGAAAATTATTTAACCAGCCTTGCTAACGGAAAACTGATTTGAACGCTGGTACCGCTGCCTGCTTTTGAGGTAAGCACCAAAGTGCCGTTATGTAATTTAATAATATTACGTGCCAATGGCAGGCCAATACCAAAGCCCTCAAAAAGATGAGTGTTTGATGCCCGGAAGAAAGGGTCATATATAAAGGGGAGGTCAGACTCCGGTATGCCAATTCCCTGATCTTTAATAAAAAGCATCACCTGCTCCTGGCTGCTGCCGATATGTACAGAAACAGGCTTATTATGTGAGTATTTACAGGCATTGTTCAGCAGGTTGGCCAAAGCCAGATGCAGCAACTGCTTGTTGCCGCTCACTTTCAGTTTTTTGTGGTCTTCGGGCAGCAGGCTCAGGTCGAGCATTATTTTATTTTCAGGGTTCAGCCGGTCTATGAGGGCCTTTACTTCCCACACTACTTCATCGAGCCGCACAATTTCAAATGCTACGTTTTTCCCTTTGTAACCCGTCTGCGCCAGAAACAGCAAAGACCTTGTAATCTCGTTCAGGCGCTCGGCTTGTTGCAGCACATTCTGCAATACTTTCTGGTATTCTTCAGGTTTGCGTTCTTTGATAAGCGCTACGTCGGCTTCACCAATAATTGCGGTAAGTGGGGTAGCCAGTTCGTGCGAAGCATTGCTGATAAAATTCTTCTGGGTTTCAAAAGCTGTTTCAATCCTGTTCAGCAGGTCATTGAAAGTACTGGCCAGTTCGCTTATCTCATTATTATTCTCCGGCTCTTTCAGCCGCAAGTGTATGTTTTCAGTGCTAATTTGTTTTACCTTGTCTATCATTTCCTTGATGGGGTCAAAGAAGTGCTTGGAAAAATAAACTGAAAGATAAACCGTTACCACCACCGTAAACAATATACCCCAGAGCAGAATGTTTCTTAAGAATTTAAGATGATGCGACACAAACCTGTTGTTGGCCGATACAATAACAATATAAGTTGCGTTTTCATGCTTAAATTTTATGCCGCTGTAAAAAACGTTCCCTTCCTGATACCGCGCCCGGCCCTCTTTCATAATATTTTTTAACAAAGAGACTGGTACCTGATGTGCTTCTGACAGTTGTTCAAAGTCGGTTTTTGCACTCACTTTTAAGATATACTCTCTTTCTGCTTCCAGTTTTTCCAGGTGTTGGTCGCGTATTTTCTTGAAGGTTTCAGCATTGGCCGAATCAATTTTCAGGTTATACTTGGCACCTATGCTTGCGCGGGTTTCTAAACGTTTATAAAAATCTATATAAGAATACTCGTTCAGAAAAAAGTAAATGCCAATACTGAACGACAGCAAAATAAAGCTGTTGAACAATACCAGCGAAAACGCTATTTTGGTTTGTGTTTTCATGCTTCTTTCAACACATAACCCATACCAATGACAGTATGAATCAGCTTTTGTTTATAGTCTGAGTCAAGTTTTTTGCGCAGATAATTGATGTAGACATCAACCACGTTTGTACCCAGGTCGAAGTTAATATCCCAGGCACTTTCAAGTAAATCTAATCTCGACAAAACCTTGCCGCGGTTTTTCACCAGCGTAAGCAGCAGCCTGTATTCAGTAGCCGTTAATGAAATGGTATTGCCCCCTCTTTCTACGGTTTTGGCGTCGTCATTAATTTTCAGGTCGGCCATTACATAAATATTCTGCACGGGCTCGTTTAAGGCCTCATTTTTAAGAGCCGTCCGGCGTAGTAAGGCCTTTATTCTGGCGCTCAACTCAATAAACTTAAAGGGTTTTACCAGATAATCGTCAGCGCCTGTATTAAGACCGAGTGCAATGTTTTCAGAAGTACCCAGTGCGGTCAGAAAAAGTATGGGCATCAGCAAACCACCGGCGCGCAGTTCCTTACAAATTTCAAGTCCGTTTTTATCTGGCAGCATAATATCAAGGATAATCAGGTCAAAAGTACCATTGAGCGCCATAGTAGTGCCAGATGTGCCGTCTAAAGCTACCGATACCTCATAGTTGTCTTCAGACAACCCACTTTTGATAAAGCTGACCACACTGATTTCATCTTCAATCAGAAGTATTTTTTTCATAAATAGTTGTAAGGCACAGAAAACCGCCAGCCGGCACTGTGCAGGTAGATATCAAGCAAAGATAACAAATTATTGAATTTTGCTAATATCTGCAAACCTGAAAGGAAGGCATTAAAAAAACCGGGCTTTCAGAATAAAGTCCGCCCCGGAGTACGGTAGATATATTTAACGGAGTGTCTTGATTTTCTGAACGAGTATCGTTCTGAGGCTGTTTATTTTCCTGATAGCCCCCTTTTTATTGTTAACAGCCAGCAGGTTATAGATAGATTTTGCCTGCGCGCTTGCCTCCTGCTCTGTAGTTAAGTTGGCAAGGGCCAGTTCTAGCTGATATAACAGGCCGTTTACCTGCACCACATCGGCATCCATCAATATGGCTGCTCTCAGATGGCTGACGCTTTTTTCAAGCTCTACGCTGTTTTCATACTCTGCCACCTTTGCTGACGAGTAACTCTCGGCCTTAAAACCTTCTTCTGGTATACCGTTAAAGGTATAGTAAAGCACAATAAGCATCAGGCCCAGCACTGATAGAAAATTCTGTAAGTAATTCTGACGAGTGATAACCATAATTGTAATTGGGTACTTAACGCAACAAAATTCACTCTTTTACATTAAATGGAGTTTACCGTATTATTAAGAAAAAATGAATTTTTTAAGATTACAGCCCAAACTGAACTCGTTTGGAATACCCGGCAGGCCGGGTTGTTAGCAGTTTCTTAATATTAGGGCAATATTCAGTTTAAATCTTTGTATGACCTTTGTGGTATCAAAATGAAAGAAAAATGAAGAAAATACCCTATCAGTTAAATCAGAACCATTGGAAATATAGCAGCAAAATTACCAGTGGGTTTAATGAAGAGCGCATTTATGACGACTCTGATGATGAGTTCTTTGAAGAGGCTTTTGAAGGTAATGAGTTTGATGAGTATGAAGATGATTACTCAATTCAGGAAATGAAATGGGCCGCTTAATAGCTTAAGAAAGATATTTGTACATATGGTAATATAGTTTGTTTAGGTTAATTGATTGAAGATTAGCAGAGGAATTTTTCTTCTGCTTTATTTTTTTCTTTACATTTTGGTAATATCCTCTTAATCAATACTTTATAATCATTTCAGAAATTTGCTAATATGAACAAGGGCAAACATTTTCGTACAATTGTGCTTTCTGACCTCCACTTAGGAACAAGTGGTTGTAAAGCTAAAGAGGTAACCGAGTTTCTGAAACAATACCGCTGTGAACGCCTCATTCTGAACGGCGACATTATTGATGGCTGGCAGTTGAAGAAATATGGCAACTGGAAGAAAAAACACACTGCTTTTTTTAGAGTTGTGCTAAAAAAAATGGACAAACATGATACCAAAGTTATTTATCTGCGTGGTAATCATGACGACTTCCTGGACCAGATTCTTCCATTAGTTGTTGGCCGTCAGTTTCAGATACGCCGCGATTACATCCTGAAATCGGGCGATAAAAGATTCTACGTAACACATGGCGACGTTTTTGACAGCATAACCACTAACATGAAATGGCTGGCGCATCTGGGCGACCTGGGCTACACATTGTTGCTATGGCTTAATAAAAACTATAATAAATATCGCGAATGGAGAGGCCTGCCTTATTATTCGCTTTCGCAGCAGGTGAAACAGGCTGTGAAACTGGCAGTGAATTATGTAACTGACTTTGAAGAGAAACTGGCCGAGCTTGCCAAAGCCAAAAATTGCGACGGTATCATTTGCGGGCATATCCATCAACCGGCTATCAGAGATATTGGCGGCGTATTGTATCTTAACTCGGGCGACTGGGTAGAAACGATGTCGGCCCTGGTAGAAGACTTTGACGGCAACTGGAGCCTGGTATATTACTCTGTAAGTGATTGCCAACCCGAAGAAGACCCCGCCGAAGAGCCTGAAACAACTAAAGACGAAAGATTTGTTTTACCACGAATAGCCGCTGCATTATGAAGTTTCTGTTAATAGTGCAGGGAGAAGGCCGCGGGCATTTAACCCAGGCGATATCGCTTACAGAAATACTTGAAAGTAACGGTCATACAGTTGTCGGCGCATTAGTAGGCACAGCCACAGGTAAAGAAGTGCCGTCATTCTTCAGCGATAATTTCAAGAAGCAAATATTTCCTTTCTCAAGCCCTTATCTGGTTTATAACAATAAAACCAGGGCGCTTGATATTACAAAAACCATCAGCAATGCTTTTATTAAGCTGCCTGATTTTCTGAGAAGTCTCAAAGAAATAAATAAGGTGGTAAATGCACTTACACCTGATGTAATCATCAACTTTTATGATGTGCTGGGTGGGCTGCATCAACTTTTGTTCCGCCCGAAGCTACCTATGGTATGTATTGCGCACCAGTATCTGCTGCTTCATCCTGATTTCAAACACCCCGCCAATCACTGGCTTGACAAGCTACTCGTAAACACCAACACCCGTATTACTGCACTTGGAGCCACCAAAAAACTGGCGCTTTCGTTTACGGAGTTCACAAATCATGAGCCGCAGAAAATAGCAATTATCCCTCCTCTGCTGCGCTCAGAAATAACAGGTCTCAGCACCGAAACCCAAGACTATCTGCTGGCATACGTAACCCAATTTTCGTTAGCAGAACAATTAATGGAATGGCACGACAAAAACCCTGATGTAGCTATTCACTGTTTCTGGGACAACCCCAATTATACAGACACTTTCCACTATTCGCCCAACCTACATTTTCATAAAATTAATGGCAGGAAATTTCTGGCAATGATGCAGAATTGCCGCGGATTAGTTACTACTGCCGGTTTTGAATCAGTTTGCGAGGCCATGTACTTAGGCAAACCTACGCTTATGATTCCGGTTCCCAAACATTACGAACAAGCCTGTAATGCACTTGATGCCCACCGGGCAGGTGCTGGCATTACCGGCACCAGTTTCGACTTATCGGCTTTTATTGACTACCTGCCCACGCATCAGAACATCCGCTTTGATTTTCAATACTGGTATAACAGCGGCTCTTTCAAATTTCTGCGCGAGGTAGAGAACCTGAACCACCAGCCAGCCATGCAATGGCGTAACACCCGCCGCCGTGATGTGCTGCCACAGCTAATCAGACGTTGGGCTCTGGCAGTGTTTGCTCCACCGACAAGAAATTAAATCGTGGGTTACCTTCCTTGTATCCATTATATAAAATACCAAAAAATAAAGACGAGTCTACCCGGCTCGTCTTTATTTTTTTAAAAAGTGCAGATAAGATTACTTCATTACTTCCTTAATTTCTTTCCCTATTTCTTTTCCGTTTTCGAAATTAAAGCCCAGGAATTTAGCTGCCGTTTTAGCAATCTGATTCTGATAATACTGGCTTTCGGTTTTAATCTCTCCCAAGGCCGGGGTATCGGGGCCTATCACTGCAAACCATATCTGGTAGCAATCTGGCACGCGTTGGCCGTGGCTGGTCCACTGTGCTTTGTTCTTGTCGCCCCTGCCGTGGTCTGTGGTAATAATAAAAGTGGTTTTGTCTTTATACTGAGGCGTGCTCTGGCAGTACTTCCATAAATCGGCAATGAATTTATCTACGGTGTTGGCAGCAAAAAGATACTCATCATATTTGGCTTCATGTGCAAACTCGTCGGTTTCATCAAACGACAAGAAAAAAACTTTAGGCTTGTGCTTCTTTACATACTCTTTGGCCATAAAATAAGTAATAAAGTCATGCCTGTCGCTGGCAAGGCTTTCATAATTGGCCAGAATTTCGTTCAGCAATTGCTCTTTCTCATTTACAGCGCCCTCAACAGGGTCTTTACCCGAATTTACCGGAATACCACTACGTGGCTCATTAATAATAAAAGGGAACACATCCCAGGTTGAATAAGCCGCCACTTTGCCGTTGAAACCCTTTTGCTGGTTCAGAAACTCAAGCACGGTTACATTTTCATTCAGTTTTTTATTGTTTGAATTGACTTTGTCGTCTGCATACCCGGTCAGAATCTCGTTATAGCCCGGGTACGAGAACCAGTAAGGGTTCAGCACGTTTACTTTACTGTTTTGCCAGCGGTTACCGTATAGCTGGCCTTCTTTGGCAATGGTGTTCCAGAAAAAAGGCAGCAGTTTTTTTCTTCTTTCTTCAAGGTTATCAGACCCAAAAGTGGTTTTTAGCCGGTCGCGGTTTCTGGTAAATTCTTTCTTGTTTAAAAGAGAAGAGTCTAAACCTCCAAAAACTTCCTGCCAGCGGAATCCGTCAGTTGTAATAATAAATACGTTTTCGGTTTTGGTCTGGGCAAAGGTTTCTGCAGCCAGTAAAAGCAACAAGAGAATTTTTTTCATAGTTGATAGATGTTTTTATAACAGATAGCAAACAAGGTAAGCAGGTTTCTTACCTTGTACAAAACCTATACTTCTTTAGCGCTTAAATAGTTTTTACAAATGGCCAGAAAATGCTCAAGGTCTGGCAACGGCAGGTTTTCTACCTTGGCGGCCTCGTCCCATCTTCTCATGCGTATGATTACATCAAAATAAGGATTCTTCTCAAATGCCCCGGCCTCTTCTTTTTCCATTCTGCCACCCTGAAACTCAAGTGTTTGCCTGCTGGCCTCAGATAAGTTACTGTAATAAGCCGGGTTGGCATAGCATAAGTAGCGTTTGGCATTAACGTGGTTTTCAACCAGAACGGCTATTTTTTCAGAGAACCCACGTTCTCTCAGCCAGTCGGCGGCTACACCTTCATGGTCTTTACGCCCATAAACGGCCATTAGTTCTTCTTCTGATGTTGCCGGAAGCAAATGCCCGATATCGTGCAGAAAAGCGGCTATCTGCACTTCATCATCAAAGCCTGATACCTGTGCAAGAATAGCCGCCTGTGCGGCATGTTCATACTGACTGATGGCCTCGCCATAATATTCTTCATCTCCCTGCGACAGGAAGATGTTTCTGATTTCATCAATTATACTGCTGATGTCTTTCATATCACTTACCTTATTATTGAAAGAAAAGTAGCAGAACAATGTTCTGCTACTTTCAACCTTATTTACACAAATCAATATTATTTCAAAATCCAGACTATATCGTTGATATCATCTTTGCCTGCATACTGGCTGTTGATAGCATCATTATAGTTTTTGGCGTTGGTAGTGCGTTCAGAAATCGGATACTGCCAACGAACCGCAATACGGTTGGAGTTACCGTTACCCACACCGCTTTCAAATTTAGGGAAACCCGTACGTCTCCAGTTAAAATATGCTTCCATTCCAGAGTTCATAAAGAAAGCGGCATATTTCTGGCTGATAATCTGCTCTAAGCCGGTAGCATTTTTACCAGCGTATTTTACAGCAGCCTGGCTGTAATAAGTATCAAAGCTAAAGTTAATGGTATAATTAGCAAGGTCGGCGGTTTCTCTGCCACCTGTCTTTGAGTAGGTCATGGTGTTGGCGCCATCTTTAATACCATAGAAATCAAGCGACGACTGAATACCTTTTTTATACCAAGCTTCGCCGTCTCCGCTGGCCCAGCTGCGATGATACGCCTCTGCAATATTGAAGCACATTTCAGGATACCCTACAATGAAAGTGTTTTCAGCCGTATAATTACGGTAGTAACGGTAACGATTCTGGAACGAATACAAACCCGGAGCAAAACCAGCGCCATTGTTTCTACCGGCCTTGTCGCTCATGTCGGTTAAGTCTTCTGCCGAGCTTGCGCCTACAAATGCAGTGTAGTCTGAAGGCAATTTACCTGCTTTCAGTTCAGCGCCAGCCGGTTCGCAGGTTACCATTACGCGTGGGTCACGCAACGAAGACAACAAGCCAACATAAGTTTTTGCCATGTTCTGACGGGTGGCATCAAAGCCAAAGTTGTCAGGGTTTGACGGATACTTGTTAAACTGATTGTATTTAAACTCCAGGTTATCTGATAAGCTCTCTAACAACGGAAACTTGCTTGGGTTGCCCATCATCTCTGCAAAGCGGGCCTTGATGTTCAGGTCGCCATCGGTTTCTTTTTTGCTCAATGAAACCAGCACTCGCAGTTTATAGGCGTTCACGGCTTTTTGCCATTTGCGCAGGTCACCGCCGAAGTAAAAATCACCAGGAACGGTTTGTCCTTGTGCAATCAGAGTAGCCAGGTTTGCATTGGCTTCGTCAAGCCAGTTAAGAATCTGAATATATACCGCTTTTTGGGTATCATATTTCGGGGTGGTATTATCAATACCTTTCAAGGCTTCAGAAACCGGAAGGTCACCCACACGTTTGGTCATTTCTTCAATAAAGAAAGCTCTGAAGAATTTACCAAGCGCCGAGTATCCGTTTACGTCTGCAAGTCCGGCACGTTTGGCCTCTTCTTCCATTTTCACTACGTTTTTAAGGGTATTGTAGTGATTCGGAGTGGCTGTCCAGGTGTACTCGTTGTTGGCGTAGTAGTTGTAGTTAGAACAGTAAAACTGGTTCCAGCGCATTTCGGCGCTGAAAGGGCGGCCGGTATTACCTGCCATATCAGCCTCAACGCCCTGTAAAACAAGCGATGCAGGCACATGAACCGGGCGGTTCGGGTCTTTTTCAAGGTCTTCAAACGATTTTTCGCAACTGCTCAGCGTAACAGCCAAAACTGCGAAAACTCCTGCGAATAACTGATGTATCTTCATTGTTAAATGTTTTTATCTTGATGTTATTGAAATAAGGCTCATCTACATGAGCTGCCGGCTAATACCATGCTTAGAAAGTAAAGTTCAGGTTGATACCGTATCTTCTGGTTGATGGTGTCTGAAGACCAGACCCGCCATTGGTAATATACTGGTTAAGGTCAATGTCTTTTTTCTCGGCAAAGTAAAGCAGGTTTCTGCCTACTAATGATACCGAAGCATTTCTGATTGATTTCCCCAACCATTTCTCAGGCAGATTATAACCAATTACCACTTCACGCAACATACCAAAAGAGCGGCTCATCAGGTTACCTTCGTCGGTATTATAGTAACGGCTCACGTAGTCTTGCACAAATTGTTTGGTGTCATTGGTTCTGTATATCAGTTCTTCGTAATTGGTTACTTTACCGTCGGCATCATATTTAATTGGCACAGCCGGTTTATTGGCAAGCACCACGCCTTCGCCTACATACGCTTTTACGCCCAGGTAGTCCTGCTCACGAGCTATACCCATTGCACCCTCTGTTATACCAATATGACGACCACCACGGTAGGTCTGGCGTTGGATGTAGTTTGAAATAACACCGCCGATACGACCGTCGAACTGGAAGCTCACGTTCACGTTTTTATAGCTGAATTTGTTATTGATACCAAACACAAACTTAGGATTAATATAACCCAGGAATTGCGCTACCGGAGCTGTAATTGGACGACCCGAAGCATCGTTAATGATTTGCCCGGTAGGAGTTCTTACAAAGGCCGACCCATAGAATTTATCAAGACGGTCGCCTACTTTAAAGAAGGTGTTCAGGTTCTCAACACCCGGATATATTTCGGTAAGTTTTTCCTGATAAGTTGAGTAGTTTACAAGCACGTCCCAGTTCAGGCCGTCGGCACTTTTAAGAGGTGAGCCTGTAAGAGCAATTTCCCATCCTCTTTTCTGCGTTTTGATACCATTCACCAAAGCTGCCGAATAACCGGTAGTAGTAGAGATAGGCAATGAGAAGATTCTCGGGCCTTCGTCAGAAATAAAGTAGGTTACATCAAGACCGATACGGTTCTGCAATACTCTGAAATCAAGACCAAGTTCTGTTTGTGAAGTAGAGCTTGGTTTCAATGATGGGTTGTTCAGCGTACCTGTAAAATAAGCAGCCGGTTGGTTGTTATAGGCAAATGGTGTTGAATAAACTGCCGAGTTACTATAAGCCGGGCCGTCATACGGTGAGTAATACTGGTCGCCATATCCTATCGGGTTGCCGTCGCCCAAACTTGGGGTTGTACCAATGGTGCTACGTGTTAAACCATCTTTTACGTTGGCGTATGAAGCACGCAGTTTCAGGAATGAAATAGCTGATGGTACACTCAGGTAGTCTGAAAGAACAGTTGAGGCAGAAACAGAAGGATAAAAGAATGTATTGTTACCGGCTGGTTGTGTTGAGAGTTTATCAACACGGCCGGTTGTTCCGATAGTCAGGAAATTCTTATACGTGAAGTCAGCCGAATAATAAGCCGAATTTACACGCATGGCAGAAGCAAAGTTGGCTGTGCGAACCGGATTGGCCGAGTTGCTGAAGTTATACAAGCCTGGTACGTTCAGGTAGTCTGTAGACCCATACTGAGAATCATACTCAAAAGTACGGATATTACCACCCGCCCATACTTTGGCATTAAGGCCACTAAACAGGTCTTTATCAAATTTAATAAGTACGTCGGTATTGTTTTCAAACAGGTTACGACGGTCTTCGCGGTAGTCTCCACGGCGTTCGTCACGGCCATAAGCTCCGGCAGAGTACGGCATTTTTTCGTTGCGGAACAGATTCCAGGTGGTAACCTGCGAACGGAACGTCGCCTCAAGGTAGTCTGTAAATTTATAGGTTAATGCAGCCTGGCCTATGATATCGGTTTTGTAATGGCCTCTTAACCACTCATAACTCATAAAATACGGGTTATTGTAACGTTGGTATTCTGCGTAAATCTGCTGGATACCTTCTTTACCCGGTTGCCAGTAGTTGCGCATGTCGTCAACATTCCAGTCGGCACCCGCCCAAAGGGTCATGTTATATATAATTGAGTTGGGGCCGTAGTTTACATCCGGAATATTTGGCGTGTACTGCTTGTTATATTGCAGATTTGAAGTAAAAGAAAGGCGGTTTGAGAATTTGTAATCAGCACTTACATTGAAGTTGCTAATATTCAGTTTGGTGTTAGGAACAATGCCTCTTTGAGAAATCTGAGAAGCAGAGAAACGCAGGTTATACTTCTCGCCAGTAGCTGAAACAGCTATGTTATTAGTTGAAAGAATACCCGCCTGAAGGAAACGCTCAAGGTTGTCTTTACCACGCGCAACCCATGGTGTGCCCTGTCTTATGCCTGTTTTGGGGTCAACCGGGCTATCATACTGCGGTATCAGCTGGCCTTCAAATTTAGGTCCCCAGCCACCGTCATAGTCACCGTCGTTTAATCCACCACCTTTACCGTCAACAAATGCATAACGGCCGTGGTCTCCCGGGCCATACAAATCCTGTACTTTCGGAATGGCATAGAAACCGTTGTCAATCATGGTTGAAGAGTTCAGTTCAACCGAATACCCGCGTTTATCTTTAGAACCACGTTTGGTGGTAATGAGAATTGCACCGTTTTTACCACGGAAACCATAAAGCGCCGAAGCAGACGCTCCTTTCAGAACCGAGTAAGTTTCAATATCATCAGGGCTGATGTTCCAGGTGTCAGAGTTGATAGGTACACCGTCAACCACAAAAAGGATTTCGCTATTACCGCGAAGCGAGATATTTGGCTTGCGCAATAACTCAGGTTGAGTACCGATGGTTAAACCAGCAACCTTACCCGCTAGTGCATTAATGGCGTTTGGCTCGCGTGCTTTAATAGTGGCGGCACCATCAATAGACTGAATAGCCACCCCAATGCGACGAATGTCTTTTTTGATACCAAGCGCTGTAACCACTACTTCGTTAAGGGCTTTGGTGTCTTCATTCAATGTAACATTAATAGTAGTCTGGTTACCTACTGAGCGCTCTTCGGTTAAGTAACCAATGGCCGAAAAAACCAATACTGAATTGGCACCCACACCAGTAATCCTGAAATTTCCGTTTGCATCAGAATTGGTACCCTGTTTAGTACCCTTTAACATAACGCTTACTCCGGGGAGTCCCTCGCCGACGGCAGAGGATACCTTCCCGCTTACAATAGTTTGTGCATAAATTGCCCTACTCATTAACAGGCTGCTCAGAAGAACCACCATGCATAATAGGAGATGTTTTTTCATATACTTTTGTTTTTGACGTTAAAAAAGATGTTAATCGTTTAGATTTAAATAATAACTCGTCAGCAGGTTTTCAGGCTGCAAAAGTACGCCTGTAACATTCTGTGAATATTATGTCTGAATTAAGCTATTGTTAAGTCGGTTAGGGAAGCAAAAAAAGTCAGCAATACAATTAGGAGAAAATTATGAAATAAATGACAATTATCAAGAAGATTTTTTTTGCGGCACCAATTATTACAATGGCCAGAGCAACGTAAAGTAAAATACAGCCTGCGGGCATAAACCCTTAAACCTGAAAGTATGCCCCATTAAGACCGCGTCATAGACGCTTTTGTAAAGCCCCGGCTCTTAACTTTAGCCTTACAATTACTTCACCAAATCATAACATACCAACCTTTCTTAATTTATCTGCATACTTGTAGTTTTGAGTTCTAATCAATGCACAAAAATGCTTACTGCACTTCAAATAAAAACTTTTGCAGGGTCTGAGATTCAAAGCATATTTAATGAAATTAAACATTTTCTGTATCCGTCCTACCGATACCTGCAGGGCAATTGTCATTGCAATGCCCATTTGGGTTCTCTTTTGTTAGCAAAGCATGCTGTTCCTCACAAGAAAATATGGGTTTTTGCACCATGCCGATACTCCGAACACTCGCGTGAGGTTTTCCGGATTCAGGACCCTAACGGCATGGCTCCGCTTGGCCATATACGTTGGGGTTACCACGTGGCCCCAATGATTGAGTGGCAGGATCAGGAGCTGATTTTTGACTTTAATTTTTCAGAAACAAAACCGCTGAGCCGCGAAGAATGGCTGGGGCATATGAACACCCCTAACTATAAATGTGTGATTACGGAAGCCGACCAGTTTTTGTTTTATTCAAGCCCTTCGGCATTAAAGCCTGACAAGAGCCTGTTTAATGGCAACTTCTACCCCATAGAAGGCCTATGCCAGCAAAACAGGTGGTTTGAAAAAGGCCTTGCCGCTAACGAAACCGCCCTGCTGATGTATCAGGAGGTAATTCAGGTGGCTCTTCAAAAAAAGGCCAATGCCAAACTGATAAACGAGTACAAGTTTCTGATTGGCAGCATTAATAATTTTGAGTGTGTGTTCAGAGACAAAAGCACCAACAAAAGAATGACGCCGGAGTTTCAGGAAAAACACCATGATTTAATTCATTATTACAGAGGCGTGTTTGAAGACAATGTAGAAAAATGGTCTGAATCAATTAAACAGATTATCAGGGCTTAATAGTCTTCAGTTCTTTCCCGGCTATGTCTTCCCATTTGTAAAGGTGAAAAGTTCTGTCATCGCTCATGGCTATAAAAAAACCCTTTTGAAAGGTTTTGTTCAGCGGCAGGGCAATGGTTTCAGAACCGTCACTCTGGTGGGCCTGCACTTTTACAACTTTTAGCAACCGGTGCTCGTATGGATTTTCTCTGGTGCCTTCCCGACTGAAAATATGGAACTTATCTGCACCCTGATCCGAAACCAGAATATACCCGGTAGTTTTAGAGAGTCTATACAGCGATATTCCCTCGTGGTCTTCCGTAAATCCGGTGGTGGCAAACAGGCTTAACTGGTTGTTACCCTTTTCAGGGTCAGCAAAGTACTGCCTAACCCCCACTCCCTCGTCTGAATAATACACATAGCCCAGTTCATCATCAACCATAATTGATTCTATTTCTTTTTTGCCGCTATATAAACCAAACTTTCTTACAAGGGTGGCTTTCACCTGGCCGTTGCCATCATCATTTAACAAATATTGCCCTAAATAGCCTCCGGCTGTTGGCCCGGTTTTCCGGCCTACAATGGCATATATCTGGCCTTTTTTATTTTTATATAAAGCTATTCCCATCAGGTCTCTGAAACCCGCCTCATTTTCATTCTCAAAAACAGCTATGCCCCCGTTATCAACGGGTTTCAAATCAGGCAATGAAAAAATCCTGAGTTTATGCGTGTAGCGTTCGGTAGTTACCGCAATGTCGGTGGCCACGCCATTTAAAACAAGCCCATATTCAATATCCACATTATTAGGTCTTTTCAGCCCGCGCACCACTTTGTCTTCCTGAACTTTGCCTTGTAAATCAAAAACATAAAGGGCGCCATCCTGGTCTTTGTCTGTTCCTAAAATCAGGCTTTTGCCGGGGTCTTTCGGGTTAATCCAAACCGCAGGATCATCTGAGTCTCTTCTCACACTATCGGTTACATAAACTGGTGCAATAACCGATTCAGCAGCCGAAACATTTTGAATGGAAGCGGGCTGCTGCCTGTTTACACAAGAAAATACGAGCAGACATAAAAAGGGCACTAAACGGATATTCATAATGGGAACAGATTAAACCCCAAGCCAAATCTGTACCTGGCTTGGGGCCATATCAAAAATATTATTTTACATTGAACGCTCCTGAATAGGTTGAAGGCTCCGGCGACTTGTACAACTGGCCATTCAGCGTTAAACCATTAGCAAAATTTCTTTTGAAATTAGTAATACCTTTACCCAATACAGGTGAACCCGTTTGGAGTCTGAAATCCCAGTTGGAATCGAAATTACTATCTTTTGCGGTACTTACAGGAAAATTAACAAATTTCGGGTCATTGTCTCCGGCCGTTTTACTGATTACATCACTGGTACCGGCAATGATTTCTGAACTTGGCTGAAACTGGTTTACGCCATCCTGATAGAAACCGTAATAATAGGTATTTGTAAATACTGAACGATTATCCTCAGGCTTTTTAGTATCTCTTTTAATTCCGAACCGGCAATTAACCAGCAGGTTGTTATGTAACTCTACATTGGCGCTTGCCTCTACCCATATTGATCCGCCTTTTACTGAAGGTCTTCTCCAGCCATTGTTTACAAACGTATTATTGTAGCCCACAATAAACAACTGCGGCGTTCTTTCGCCAACGTTTGACAACTTTAAACCGTTAGTATTGGCGTTATAAACCAAATTGTAAGCAACATCTGCATTTACGCCCGATTTAAGGTTGATAGCATCTCCTCCACTTTCGCCGGTAGTATGAAAAATGTTATTAGCAAATATAACGCTCCCGCCCTCAATATAGGTGGCATCTTCGCCAAAATGGCGGATAGTTGAGTTTTGAACCACCAGTTTACCACTTACATTAGAAAACCAAAGGGCCGGAACGCGCTCGCCGCTGGCTGCTTTATATAAACCCTGTTTTACAGAAGTGGAGGCTTCGGTAGTGGTGGCGCCACCATATTCTAAAATGGTGTTATCCAGTAATAATTCTGCACAGGTTTTAGAGGCCAGAATACCACCCCACAAACGCCCGAAATTATACTTGCCGGTTCTGGCGGCTTCTATAACTGTAAACTTTACAGGTTTTTCTTTTGTACCAACCGAGTATAGATTACCATGCACAATAAACTCCGGCTTAGCTACTGTATCCATTACTACAGTAACTCCTTCCTGAATAATCAGGCTTTTACCGGCAGGCACCATGATGTCGCCTTTTACGGTAACTATCGAATTTTTAGTCCATGTACCAGACACTTCTCCTGTTACGCTCAGCTCATCCGGTTTGGTGCCTGTCTGAGGGTCGTTGGTAACTTCATCTTTGTCGCAGCTGGTAATAAATGCTGAAGCAAGCATTAATAAAAAAAGAACTCTTTTCATTTTCGTTGGAATTTGCATTGAAAGATAATTACATTTTAAATCTTAAGCCTATCAGGTAGTTTCGCTGGTAATAATCTTCCCGTATCAGGGTTTTATTCTTGCTGTTTATATCCTGATAAATATTGGCGTTCTGCGGATTGGTATTCTTTATAAACACACGCATGGGGGTATCAAGCAGGTTATTTGCCTTTACATAAATAACCCAACCTGAGCCGATTGCTTTTTCGACCGAGGCATCCATCTGCACAAATGCACCCTGCCATAAGTCGTTGTTCAGAAACTGAGATACCGTATTGATGCGGTCGCCGGTGTAAGAGGCCGCCAGTTGGGCATCCCAACCTGCTTTAGTGTCTTTGAAGAGTAATGAAATATTACCCACATTGGCAGCCTGCCCGTATAAAGGGCGTGTTTGCGCTATATTTTTCGAGCGTAAGTTGCCATTCTGGTCTCTTTCTCTGATAATCTTCTGGGTAGTTATTGAAGAATGGGTGTAGGTATAATTGGCCTTTATGCCAAATTTCCTGAAGTATTTGATGAGGTCAAGTTCAAATCCATAGTTGGTGGCATTACCATAATTACCCGGCGAATAGAACACGTCTTGCCCACGGGTAGCGTCTACACTGAGCGCATATTCAATGGGGTCTTTAATATACTTGTAAAACAAACCCAGCATAGCCTGGTCTGCCTGCGTCGGAAAAACCTCATAGCGCAGGTCAAAATTATCAGCAACGGCTCTTTTTAAATCCGGGTTCCCTCTTTCCTGAAACTCTTCATTGACTACCTTACCCGGCACAAGTTCAAAAAACCCGGGGCGATTGATTGACCTGAAGTAAGAGCCCCTGACAAACTGTTTGCTTTTTAACTCATATTTCAGATTCAGACTCGGCAGTACATCTGTATAAATCTGTTCTCCCTTGGGTCGAAGCTCCCCTAACGGAAACCGCATATCATAGCCCTGATTGGTATGTTCTACCCGTAGCCCGCCAATCAGCTGCAAACGGGTAAGCTGCCATTTGGCCATTACATATTCTGCCACAATTTGCTCTGATGCCCTGTACGAAAGTGCATTAGCTACCGAACCACGAGGATTCTCCAAATTCCATGCGATGTCTGCATATTCCTGATAATCTTTTCCATAAAGTGCAAAAGGATTTGAAGGCTTAAACACATAGTTATTGTAGAAATTATTGCGGCTTTTATTTCTGTATAAACCTCCGGCTGAAATATCCGCATTGCTCATTTTATAAACCAGATTCAAGTATCCGGCCAAATCATAATCTGCGTTATGCTCCCATCTTCTGGTATATTGCTGAGGATACGTACGTGTCTCGGCAAAGTTCTCGCGTTTGCCTAAAAGCTCAATGCTGGTGTTATCAGGCACCTTATTGGTAGCTAAGGAATATACCGCCGACCAGTTGAGGTTCAGTTTTCTGAGCAGCTCATGGCTACCCTGCAAAGTGCTGTTAAAAATCTGCTGTACTGTCAGGCGAGACCGCGTGCTGTAAGAAAGCCCTGCATTGCCTTGGTCAGGGTCGTATCCGCCTGATGAATATTCGGTGTTTTTGGTATCTCTGACCTGCTGATTAGACAAATACAGATAAGCATTATACCATTGAAATTTATGTCGGGTGTTGGGTTTATAATCCAGCTTTGCATGTAGCCCGTACCGCCCCTGCTGTTCAGCGTATTTTCGTTCAGCAAGGCTTGTGAGGCGGGAAGACAGCTCGGTGTCATAAACGGTTGATGAGTAAAAAAGGCTGTTACTGCCTCTGTAGGTATTCTGGAAACTACCTGCAACCACTGCACCCAGTTTGTTATTCAGAAAACGGTTACCAAAAGAAAAACCCCCGACAATATTGGGCAAAGGTTTTGCAGACCGATATTGAATAGTGGTTTTAGGAAAATTAGCTACTGTGGCAGAATAGTCTTTCCCGAATTGTTCGTAAGGAGACTTAAAATTGATATCCTTTAATGAATAACTCATAAAGTCTCTGTTCAAAAAAAGCTCGTTATAACCCGTTGCCAGATTTAACTTTATTTCGCGGTTGTTAGGTGCGTCTTTCATAACCATGTTCACCACACCTCCCACCGCATCACCTTCCAGGTCAGGTGTCAGGGTTTTGGTTACTTCAAGCCGCCCCAGTAATTCTGACGGAAAAATATCCAGTGGCACATACCGGTACTTATTATCAGGGCTCGGAATCTTAACTCCATTTACAAGTGTATAATTATAACGCTTATCCATTCCTCGCAGAATCGCATACTGGCCATCACCGTTGCTGTTTCTCTCAATAGAAACACCCGACACCCGCTGAATCAGATTGGCCACTGTCAGGTCAGGCGATATTTCAATGGCTTTCCCTGACACAATGTTCATTAGCTGACTGGCGTTTCTCTCCAACTGCCGGGCCATTAACTCAGTTGATTTATCAGCAGTGCCTACCACCACCACCTCATTGAGCGTACGCTGGCTGTCGTCTTCCAAGGTAATGTTAACAACCATATCTGCCTGCAAAAGCTTAACTTTTAATGTTACCGGCTGATACGACACATAGGTAACCTGTAGCTGATATTCGCCGGCCGGCACATTTTTAAGCATATAAGACCCATCCAGGCCCGAAATGGCATAAAAAGGCTGGTTCTGTAACCTTACGGAAGCGCCAATTAATGGTTCGCCGGTGGCTTTGTCTGTAATTACACCCTTAAGTGTGAAAGCAGATACCTTAAATGCAGTTAAAAGAAAAACAAGGATAAAAATTCTGGCCATCAGGCAGCATTATTAATTACTATGGTAATAAAAATGCAAAAGTCGATAGCAAGAAAAAACTAATGGCTAAGAGATTGTGAAGATATTATTAATAAAATCGGCAAAAATTAAATTACTGTAAACTCTCACTGCCCGCGGTAGAAATGACGGGCCATTACCACAAAAAACCCCGGTAAATGAAGGGTATCCATTTACCGGGGCTGCGTTTCAATCAAAAAAAACCTTATTGCTGTTGCTTCTTCTGTTGCTGTTTATCTACTATAACACCAGTAATGGCTCCGGCACCCGCGCCTACACCGGCGCCTATCAGCGCCCCTTTGCCTTTTTTATCTTTTGCAATAGCCACACCCGTTAATGCACCTACACCGGCGCCAATCAAAGCACCTTTGGCCGCATTACTCATTCTCTTTTTGTTAGAGGTCTGAGAAACCGGAACGTAATCGGCAGACGACCCGCTGCTGCCATTAGAAGCATATTTATACGATGACCCGCTTTTTGCTCTGGTTGCCTTTTGGGCTTCCAGTTTACGCTCCTCTTCTTCTTTCACCACATTCATCGAGTCTATGGTAGCTTGTTTTACGCGCTCAAGTTCTACCACCTGGTTCACCGAATCAATGGCTGCCTGTCTTGCGGCTTGTATTTCTTTTTCTGTGTTTGCCTTATTATTACAACTCATTGTAAACCATACAAGTGAGATGCCCAACAATACATTTTTCATAAGCTTTTAATTTAGTAGTATTTTTTTGACAATGGTTATTCAGAAAGGCTTAATATTTAATGTTCTGCCGCCTGACTATTTGCAGACTACCAATAAAAAATGTAAGCCGGGCATAAGCCGTCCTACTTGGCCTGAGCATCAAAACAAGCCATAAAACACTGAATACAAGACACTTAAACACAAACAAAAAAATGAATATTGCACAGTAAACTGCACCAGATATGCCAGACTAATGTGTAATTTCGGGGAAGTTTTTCCACAAAAAAGCATATCAATAAGTATAAGCTGATGAAAACCCTTTTACAAAAAGTACAACTTCGAAGACGTATCAGCTTGTTAAGCAGATAAAACCAGGTATCAGGAGGCTGGTTTTGTGCCTCTGTGGCTTAACAAAAACATAATATGTTTAATCGAAACAAGTCATTTATTTTTGTCAAAAACATTACCTTATGTATCCAATCAGATTAGTCGTTTTTGATATGGCCGGTACTACCGTTCAGGACAAAAAAGAAGTAGAAACCTGCTTTGCCAGAGCCTGTGAGTACGTTGGTCTAAACGTTACCGCTGAAAGAATCCTGGCCTTGCAGGGTTATTCAAAGATTGAGGTTTTCAAAATGTTATGGGAAGAAAAAACAGGCAAAGACCACCCCGAATATCAAGAAAACGTTATCTATTCTTATGACTATTTCAGGCTGATTCTGGAAGAACACTATCGTACACATGAGGTGCTTCCGACAGAGGGATGTCTGGAACTATTTGATTTCCTACGTAAGAATAATATTAAAATAGCGCTTACCACCGGCTTTTACCGGGTTGTAACCAATATCATACTGGGTAAACTGGGCTGGCTGGACGGACTGGAGTTTAACTATGTGAATACGTCTGGCAGGTCTGTTATTGATGTATCTATCGCCAGCGATGAGGTGCCTAAAGGCCGGCCAGAGCCATACATGATACAAAAAGCCATGAAGTTAATGGGCGTAACAGACTCCTACGAAGTAATTAACATTGGCGATACCCCTTCTGACCTCAAGTCAGGCGTTAGAGCCGGATGCCGCCTGTCTTTAGGTGTGGTTAATGGTACCCACACGCGCCAGCAGCTGAGTATTATACGCAATGATGGTCTTCTGGACTCTCTGAAAGACCTGAAAGACACAATCATCAACCTGGGCGTTCTTAACGAAGCATAAATGAAAAATTTTGACTTAATAGTAGTAGGTAGCGGTATTATGGGGGCTTTTCATGCTTACCATGCAGCTAAAAAAGGCAAAAAAGTACTGATTATTGAAAAAGATAATTTTCCGGTTAGCGCTACGGTTCGTAATTTCGGACAAGCCGTACCATCAGGTTCGGCCGGAAAATGGTTCAATTATGGCCGCAGAAGCCTTGAAATCTACAAAGACATACAACAACAGTTTGATATATCTGTCAGAAAAAACGGCACCATTTACATTGCCTCTGACGACACTGAATGGCAGCTGGCCAATGAACTATTTGATATTCATCAGCGCCAGGGTTATGAATGCTCTTTGCTGTCGAAAAGACAATGCCTTGATTTATACCCGGAACTGAAACAGGACTACGTGCGAGGGGCCATCTATTACCCTAACGAAGTAAGTGTTGAGCCGAACCTGCTTATTTACAGAATTATACAATACCTGCAAGAACAACTGGGCGTTACGTACCTTAACAACACCGGTGTTATCAACTGTACCGATGTTTCAGGCAAGGTGGTGGTTACTGCCGCAGGCTCACAGCTTTACTCGGCAGACAAAGCCATTATTTGCAGCGGTTATGTATTCAACCTGCTTTTTCCTGAAATATACGCACAAAGCGGCATGGTTGTGAGCAAACTGCAAATGCTGCAGACCGTGCCTTTGACCAACGTAAGCATTAAGGGCAACATACTTACCGGGCTCTCTATCCGCCGTTATGAGTCGTTTGAGCAATGCCCTTCATTCAAAAACATCACTACTCCTGAACATTACTCAGAACTAAAAAAGTGGGGTATCCATATTCTGTTCAAGCAGGCCATTGACGGTTCTGTTATCATTGGCGACTCACACGAATACGCCCCTGTTGGCCGTACCGATGAACTAGGTTTTGATACCCAAAACCATATCAACGAACTGATGCTAAAAGAAGCCGAGCGTATAATGAGTTTCCCGGTACGTAAAATTGCACGTGCCTGGGCTGGATTTTACGCCCAGCACCCTAACGATATTTTTGAGTTTGACGTAAGCCCCAATATTCATATCCGCACCGGCATTGGCGGTAAAGGTATGACAACCAGTGCCGGCTACGCCGAAAACATGATTGCGTCGCTTCTATAATCCGGCGTGGCATGCCCGTTCATGCCACGTTCTAAGCTCTTACCGCCCTTTTTCAGTAGTGTTTCTTTCTTCTTGCTTATAAAGCCCACCTGCCTGCTCTGTACTATAATTTTATTATCAGATTTGTACAGGTCTTTTCAATAGCCTCTGTAATTTTGCAGCACAAAAGTTTTCCATTCATTAATAATCCATTTAGAATATGTCAGCTTGGTATCAAGGAAAGATTCGCTATCAGATTGTAGACGAAAAAGACAAAACAGTGAAAGTGACCGAAGTATATTTAGTAGATGCCGTGTCTTATACCGATGCCGAAGCCAGAATCTACTCAGCCGTGGCTGCTAACGTGCCAGAGTTTCACTTGTCAGGCCTGGCCCGCCGGAAATTCCATGAGGTTTTTTTTGTAGAAGACGGCGCCGAAACCTGGTATAAAGTAAAGGTAAACTTCATGAGTTTCGACGAAAAAACACAAAAAGAAAAACGCACGCCGTTTAATATGCTGATTAACGCCCAGAACCCGTCTGAAGCCTATAACCTGATTGCTGAAAGACTGGGAACAGTAGAAGATTACCAGATTACCGACATCAACCTTACCAATATTCTGGAAGTACTACCCTATGACGAAGTAGACGAAAAACTGAAAAACGGTAATTTCAAGCCTCTATCTGAGCTATCGGCCAACTAATAAGCCCTCATAAAAAAGGTATTTTTTGCAAGCAGAAAATACCTTTTTTTATGCCTGCCAGCTACACCATTTCAGATTCGGGAGACAGTTTCCACCACACACGGCCGTTTAAATGTTTGTTTGTAAAGTAAATGAGCTGTATAATCAGCAAAACAAACGACACTACCGAAATAATATAACTGAACGTTATAAGCACGTTGACAAACGAAATCTGACGCAGAAAAAACTCACGGTAAAGCAAAAGACAAACGCTGCCCAGATACCCGATGGCGTCGCAGATATACACCAGAAAGCCAACATTTCCTTTTGCTTTAAAAAGGGCTATCAGCCGCTCAAAAACAACGGTCTGTATTAAAAGATAAGGTAAAAACAAACCAATGCCCAGGCTCAGCATCCACAATTTTGCTGAAATCAACTGTTGCTGAAACGCCCATGTGCTACCCCCACAGGCCATTACAGCCAGCAGCATCATCAGCGTAAAGGTCAGGTACGAATAAAAATTATTTCGTATAAACGCTATCAACGCTATCAGACCCACCACAACCAGGCCAATAGTGGTTTCAATCTCTGAAAATATTACCTTACTAAACCCAGGCTCAATCTCGCGCCATATTTCTACTGCAAAATTATCTCTGAAATCTCTCATGGTTGCCATCAGCAAGTACATACCAACAAAGCAGAACAGCCCGATACCAAACTCCCTCACAATTTTGTTTTTATCGTCTGCTGTCATGGCCACGCGCTTGTTACGCAGTTTCAGGTCTTCTGCATTAGGCGGGGGTATCTGAGCCAGCATCCAGACAAAAAACAGAAAAAACGGCAGAAAGATAAGCCCGATTATAAAAGGCAGATGAAACTCCTGAAAATGAAAAGTTTCCTGCAGGTACAGGTAAATGGTCTTTAACACGCCAGAGGTCATTACCAGATTCAGGCTTAACCCTAAGGCAAGAAATTCCGTTAGTTTACGACCCTCCAGATAGCTGAAAATCACACCCCATACCATGCCCAGAGGTAACCCATTCATGAATAGAAATATAAAATTGTAAGGAAAAGGCACAAACCCAAAAGCCAGCAGTGCAAGCTCGGCAAAGGCTATCAGGCCAATAATAAGCCATATACGGCTTTTTGATTTTAGCTCGGCTATTACTTTAATACCTATTATTTTAGACAGCATATAGCCAAAAACCTGAGCAATAATCAGGATACTCTTATAGCCTAAGCCCCATAACTGATAGTTTTCATAAAGCCCGGTTGTAAATGGCTTCCGGAATGCATACATACAGAAATACGTACCAAAAGCAGCAATAATGCACCAGATTATTAATAATACCTCAGATTTTTCCAGGATTTTCTTCACAGGTTTCATTACTTAATTGAACCTGTAAGTTCGATATCCAATATAAACTCATCGTTACGCAAATATTAAATAAACTCTATGTAGAATTAATTCCACATAGGCTATACGTACTAATCCACATAAACAACCATATTTGTGTGCGTTATACTACCTTATTAAACTGGACAATTTTTTTGAAGTAACCGGTAGACATATCAGTCAGAAACTTAATCAAACAAAACCATGGACCTGAATTCTATAAAATTACCTGTTTACCTGAAACTTGCGCAAATTGTGATGGGGCTTGTGGCTTTTTTTTATATTCTTTACGTTGGCCAGAACATCATTATACCATTTATTCTGGCCGTGGTTATTGCCATACTGCTTAACCCTGCCGTTAATTATTTATGCAGTAAAAAATTGAACCGGATTCTGGCAATCAGCCTGGCTATTTTTGCGGGATTTATTCTCTTAGCCGCAGTACTGTTTTTTATTGGCTCGCAACTGGTTATGTTCAGCGAAACTTTCCCGCAGTTCAAGCAAAAATTTGATGCGCTGTCGGTAGAAGCTGTTAACTGGGTAACCCAAACCTTTGGCCTCAGTAAATCCAGATTGCAGGAAATGCTAACCAATATAAAAACCGAAGGCATGAAGAATGGCACCGTGGTAGTTACCAAAACCCTAGGGGCCATGAGCAATATTTTTGCGTTGTTTGTGCTGCTACCGGTTTATATATTTCTGATACTATTCTATAAATCGCTGCTGCTTGAGTTTATATCGATGCTGTTTCATAATGCTAAAAAACATATCGTAGAAGAAGTTCTGGTTGAAACAAAAGCCCTTATTCAAAGCTACCTGATGGGCTTGCTGATTGAAGCCGTTATTGTATCGGCGCTTTTCTCGGTTGGTCTTTTGTTGCTGGGCATTGAATATGCTATTCTGATAGGTATTATTGCTGCCATACTTAACCTGATACCTTATATCGGTAACCTGATAGCGATGGTTTTCCCGATTACTGTGGCGCTTACCAACAAAGAGCCTACTTATGTTCTATGGGTAATTATCCTTTTTTCAACCGTGCAGTTTATTGACAATAACCTGATAGTACCTAAAATAGTAGCAAGCAAGGTAAAGGTAAACGCGCTTATTTCTATAATAGTGGTGCTCATTGGCGGAGCCCTATGGGGTATTGCAGGCATGTTTCTTTCTATACCGCTTACGGCGATACTAAAAGTAATTTTTGACAGAATAGATGACCTGAAGCCTTTTGGTTTTCTGATTGGCGACGACCAGCCACCCGTTAGCAAAATTGCCTTTAATCTTAAAAGTGGCAGCAAAAGGTCTAAAGCTAAATAAGATTAATTGCAATTACGATGCAAAATTTTGCTGCCAATTACAGGATAAAGATATTATCTTAAGCTGGTTATTAATTTAAGCTAATATCTTTACATTTGTTATTAAAACTTAAAAGCTGTACTACTCAAATATGATAAGGATCTTTACCTTAACTTTAGCTGCCTCAATTTTAACAATTAAACTGTTTTCACAGGACATTTACAGACCTGCAAAAATTGTTAATTTAAAAGGTGATACTTCTCAAGTAATACTTTCAAATTTCTCCACCACATCAAAAATCAGTTATAAATTAACTTCAAATGACAAGGCTGTAGAGGTATCGCCAAATTCAATAAAAGGCTACATTACTAATGGCAATATTTACTTATCAAAAGAAGTGTATTCCTCTTCTTACAGAGTCGACAACTCTTTTAGTGAATTCCCATTCATAAAATCAGGATCGTTGATTTTAAAAAACAACCAGGTTCAACCGCATAGAGAACATTTGTACTTAAAATTACTTGTAAAAGGTGAAGTTAGTTTATATCAACTAACCACCCAAAATGATATAAATCAATTCTATATAGAAAAGGATGAAAAAATGCATGAGTTACCTCCTGTTTATTATGATTTCAAACCGGATAGTATCCGTAATAATGGATTCTTTATCATAAAAGGTCAGTATTATCAAACTAACAGGTTTAGAGGTGGATATATTGAGCAAAAACCTTTTACTGATACCTTAGATAGCATTTTGTTTGAAAACAAATTTGCACTGGAAAACGGCATTAAACAGTCTTTAAAGACCCTTAATTACACAGCTAAAGATTTAATTGCCTTCATTGTAAACTATAATACATTATACACCGAAACAAAACCTGAAATTATTTTTCAAAAGAAAAAATTAGGTAAGATTTATTTCGGTTTTACGGCTGGAGGCACAATTCCTATCAAAGACCGTTTTACAAGTGCTGAAACAAAATTCACAAATGCATGGAACTATAACATTTATGTTCTCATCCCAAATTACGGTAAAAACCAAAACATTTTTTACAAATTGGGTTTCCATTATTATAGTTATTCTTTGCTAAACACCGATAAAAATACTACTCAGAAAATCGAACGGGAAATTGCCTCAATTGCTTTAGGGGTTCGTTATGCATCATTAAAAGGAGAATTTCGCCCATATGCCGGATTCTCGGCAACTTTCACTCAGCAAAAGGCTGACGGAGTTAAGCTTCTTCCCAAATTTCCACTTGTTTTTGAACTAGGTGGAATAATTCCGCTTAAAAGAACCAATATTGTTTTTCAAACAAATTTTTCCCCATTACTTAATCATAAACAAAACTGGTTTAAACAATTGAGTTACGGTGTCGGTCTGATGTTCTGAATTGTTGCAAAAGCGAGACTAACTCAAAAAGAAAAAGTCAGAAGCAACGCCTCTGACTTTTCTGATTTAACACCAATATGAATCTGCTGATTCAATTCTCAACCAAAGGGCTGATAATCTTCTAGTTATAAAACTAATGTCTTTTTATTGTATAGATTCAGAAGTGGGTGCCACCCATTCATTCAGTTTTTTATCATAAACCAAATGGGCATCCGGCCATTCTACGTAATGCTTCATGGTCAGGTATTTATTCAGGTTTCCGGTCTTTATCAGTTCTTTGAACAAGAATCTGCCTCTTTCCTTTACCAGTTTTTCGTCCAGATGAGGTGTATTAACTACCTCTTCAAAATTGGTTGGCATCAGGTTTTTCCCTAGTTTGTATCTTCCTATCACTCCACGCTTATACGGCAGATTACCTACTGGGCGTATCACAAAAAAATAATGGGTGCTATCCGGGCCGACATAATAGTTTTCAATGCTGAATTTTGGCAGAGCTGCAACATAGAAATTCCTGAACCGGGGTTGGAATCTTGTCTGATTGGTTGATTGAGGCGCCTTACTATAAATATAGGTTACGATATTTGTCAGTAAAGTATCTTGTTGTGCTGTGTCAAAATAATGATTGAACTTATACTTGTCTGCCTGGCACGAAACCGCAATCAGACAAATAAATATCCATAAACTCTTTTTCATATTGGTGTTGATGTAAACTTAAAAAACAAGGGGCGGGTACTCCCTACCCCTTGTTTCTTCAAAGAAATATTACTTGATATAAACTACCGCGCTAGGGTTAAACTCTGCCCAGGTGGCTGTCCAGTCTGTATCTTTAAATGCACCTACGTAATCGGTAGCAGTAAAGAAGGCAGGCAAGGTTACAGTTGAAGTACCTTTAGTAATAGCATCTGCTGCAGATGTAGTAATGGTAAACGTTGGGCGACCCGCACCAAATACAGTATTGCTGATACCAGTGGTGGTCCACGAAGCTAAGGCTTTATTACCCGCCAAAGAAGCAAACCACTCAGATGGCTTTTGTGTACCGATAGTTAAAGCAGCAGCAGGCGTAGAGGTGTTTACGTCACGTACTGCAAAACCTTGCGGTGGTGTAGCTGCACCTTGTCCGTATCCATTGGTACCCCAGCCTGTTACGCCGGCAAGAACCACATTGTTTAATACCAGCGAACCCGCAACTGCGTTAGCGGCAGTAGTAGAACCGTCAATATAAACACCATTAGGGTAACCCGTAACAAATGTGTTATAAACCTTGATTTTATTGTTACGACGTAAGTGCATACCATTCTGGAACAATGTGCTGATAAATGTCTCCTGGCTTTGTTTAGCTCCAATCAATGATACGTTAGCCAATGTTGGCGATGTGAAAGGCTCGGCTGAGGTTCCCTGACCATCGTTATCTACTTCAAATCCGTTTGAACCAGACTGGTCAGCACTTGTAGCGCCACGCAGACCCACTGCAAACTGAATGTTTCCTCTAAAACCGTTGTCCATATCAAAATCATCGTCAAGACCTCTGTAAGCTACCAGATATTTTGCATTTACAGTACCACCAAACCACTCGTAAGAGTCGTCGCCACCATAAGAAGCCTGTAAATACTCTAGTGATGTACCACTACCAACAGAACCAAAAGTAAATGAGTTGATTTCCTGATTCGGGTTGATAGGCACACCAGCATATTCAACACGAACATATTTCAAACTACCAGAGTTGTCAGCATCGTCGCTGCCACCATGCCATGCTTTGTAGCTACCTTCAAGCTGAGCAGTACCACCAGGCAGGTTGTTTTTTGCTTTACCGCAAATTACCAGGCCACCCCAGTCGCCGGCTTCACGCTCACCTACACCACGTTCAGATGTAAACACGATAGGCTCAGAAGCTGTACCGTTAGCAATAATTTTGCTACCACGTTGGATAATCAAAGTACCTTTGGTAGAACGCTCACCGATAATAACTGTACCAGCCTCAATGGTAAGGGTTCCGGTTGCAACACCAGCAGCAGCGGTTTCGGTGGTGTCGCCACCTACACGTACAAAGCCAGACAATTTGTAGATTTTATCTTTTGTCCAGCTGATGTTGCCGGTTAAAAGTCCTTTTACTGTAACCACTTGTTTAGGCGGAACAGCCGTTACTTTTACTGTAAATGTAACCGGCGCTGACGCCTGGTTTTTAGTGTCTGTTGCAATAACAGTAAAGTTTACCGTTGTACCAGAGGCAAGACTTTCAATAGTATATTCTTTCGTGTAATTGTCTGAAGTTGCTCCGTCTGTGTAAGTTTTTGTATCAAAAGCGGCTCCGTTTTTCAAAACTGTAAGGGTTTTCAAACCAGCCGGTGCACTGATAGAAGCCGTAACGTTTACTTTTGCTCCTGGAACACCAGATGCCTCAGCACCTGCCGATGCAGTTGGCGCCGGGAAAACTTCTTCATCTTCTTTACATGCGTTCAGTACAAACACAGCCGAAACTGCCATTGCACTTGCTGCAAACAATCGAGATAATCTGGAAAATTGCATGATTATTGGGGTTTTAAATGTAAATCCTAAAATGTTTACTTGATATATTGATATTCGATTTGCTAATTATTTGCCACTCAAAGTGTAGCTTACACCCAGAGAGAATAATCTGCCTGGTTTGTATTGCTGCATGATTTCATCATTTTTACGGTCAAACTTACCGTCCTGATTACCGTCTTGCAGAATTAAGGCTGCCTGATTGAAGATGTCGTTTATACCACCTTTGATAACAAATCTGCTTCCTACGCCTTTAGAGAAAGTAAGGTCAAGCACGTTTCGTGGCATTTCGTATAGGTCGGGGTATCCCAGAAAACCTACAGCAAAAATTCTTTTGCCTATTACGTTGTAGAGAATATTTACCTGGAAATCTCTTTCCTGATCATTGTAGTTTATACCTGTGTTTACGATGTAAGGAGACTGCCCCTGCAACGGACGATTGTTTGATTGCCCCACCGCACCTTCTCTTAGTTTTACTTTACTTACAATCAGAGTGGTATTAAAGAGCACACTTACCCTTTCAAGAAATCTTGAAGAAGTAATACTTGCCAGCCCTTTCTTTATTTCAAGCTCAACCCCTGTGCTTCTGGCACTCTGGGCATTTTTATAAATAAAGGTTTTGGCACCCAATGAGCCACTACCTGCTTCTACTTCAATTTCAATCGGGTTTCTGAAATCCTTGTGGAATACTGCAAAGCTAACTACCTCGGCAGGTGTAGGGTAGAATTCCCAACGGGCATCAAAATTATTCACTGTTGAAATCTTAAGGCCGGTGTAGCCTTCATATACTACGTTGAAATCAAAATCATAGAACGAGAAAGGCGCCAGCTCTCTGAACTCCGGACGGTTAATGGTTTGTCCGTAAGCAGCTCTTACAAGCATTTTCTCATTAAAGTTGTAAGAAAGGTTGGCCGATGGCAAAATACTTAAAACCGGGTTTTTAACCGATACCTTGGCTCCGCCAATAAAAGCACTCTCTAAGCTTTGCGTATTGTCTTCTGCCCTAACACCACCAATGATATTCAGCTTTTTGCTTAGCGGAATATTGGCATTTGCATAGTAGGCCAACAACTTGTTACCCGCAGTGTACGAGTCGTTCGGGTTAGTCTGCTCGTCAATTCTGATACCGTTAGTGCCGTTAATATTATTGAAAATAACGTTGATAGGCGCTGTGAATAACTCTCCGTTAAAGTTTGAGCCACGTACATAACCCAGGTTTCTACCATTAAAGCTACGGTCTTTCTTTTCATAGAACACACCGGCTTTCAGCTCCATTTCCGTTTCTTTTTCTTTAGAAAGGGTTACTTTCTGTGTCAGGTTCACAGCGCCGGTATAACCGTTTTCAAGCATTTTAGAGAACCATCTTCCCAGGAAGAACGCCTGCGCAGTACCTATTGGAATATACACAGACTTAGTGCCGCTGGAAGGGTCAACATCCGAACGGTAACGGCGGTAATCTGGCTGGTCACGATACGAATGATTATAACCAACTACCCAGTCGATACTGGTTTTGCCATTGGCAAGTGTGTGTTTTCCGGTAAGCTGGCCGGTATAAATACCCCGGTAAACCTGATTGAACGAGTGGTTATCAGGATTATAGTTGGCCTCAATGGCACGGCCTGTACGGCGTGTATAATTGGAATTGCTTAACTGATTAAACAGGTTCTTGAACTCAATAGAATGATTGTCGCTAAGACGAAACGCCCAGTTGTGCATCACACCTACACGGATATTACGGCTATATTGCTGGTCGTTAAAGTTATAGATCGGCGATTGCGTATTGCTGATGTTGGCATTGAAATCGTTACGGTCAATCAAAAAATTGGTACGGGTGTCAGAGTAATTTACTGCCGTAACGTTACCCGCTTTTACTCTTCCGATTGAAAATTTGTAGTTACCTGTAATACCAATTCTTTGGTCCGGCGTTGTCGTAGAGTTTTTGGCAATCCATTCATTTCTCAAAGAACGCCCTGCGGACTCAAGCGCAGCAGGGTTATTGAGTACCTGACTAATGTTGGCCGGAAAATACTTAGGCAGGTCGTAATATCCGTTATTGAACCCTGTCCAGTAATTTTTACCCTGGTTAGGCTGATAAAAGTCTCCGAATGTTGTATTACTACGGTAAGAAGTGCTGTAATCAATTACCAATGAGTTTTTGTCAGGGATATTCTTGGTAAAGATTTTCACAAGACCCCCTGCAAATTCACCGGGTAGCTCAGCCGAAGGACTTTTATAAATCAACATCCTGTCAATCTGAGAGCTGGGAATAATATCAAATGAGAAAGACTTAACGTCTGTCTCCATACTGGGTGTAAAGGCATTATGAAGCATTACATTGTTGTAACGCTGGTTAAGACCTCTGATATTGATAAATCTGTCTCCAACAATAGTAATACCCGGTACGCGCTTCACTACCTGGGCTGCGTCACGGTCTAGGGTTTTGGCAATCTGCTGTGCCGAAATACCGTTTACCACCATCTGGGCAGCTTTTATTTCTGAAATAACCGACACCTCAGTATTAGTCAGGCGGCTGGCTGTAACTTTTACTTCCTGTAGTAAGGTTTTTTCTTCTTCAAGGCTGGTGTTTATTTCTGTTATGTTTCCGCTTACAACCGCTACATCAGCCAGAACCCTGTCCTGATACGAAACATAGCTGATAACCACTTTTACTTTTCCGGCCGGTACTTTCGCTATCGAAAAGAAACCGTTAATATCAGTAACTGAACCTAAAGCTGTACCTTCAATTTTAACAGTTGCGCCAATGAGGTCTTCGTTGGTTTTAGCATCTTTGATTGTTCCGCGAATGGTTCCCGTCTGGGCAAAGGCAATAATTGAAGCAAATAACAAAAAAAGAGTAGTAGAGATTTTCTTATTGTTCATATTGGTTTCCGTGTCTTATTTTCACGGTGCAAAACTAGCTTGTCAATATTAAGCAAATGTTAAGTCAATATTATGTGTTAATTATGTTTGGCAAAACCCATAATAATTGCCTTATTTTCAAGATTATAAAGCCCGGCGCCCCAAGGCAAAGAATTTATTATAACCTGAATAGCGATTGTGACGTTTATCACGTTTAAAACCCGAAGGATAGTTTATCTTTGCTGTCTGTTAAATCATATTCAAGAAATGAAAAGACAATTGTATACCTGGCTATTTGCCCTGATAACAACCACACTGGCCTGCTCTGAAAGCCACAGCCAGACCAATAATCTGCCGGCAGCGGCATTTTCGGAGAAAATCAAACAAACGCCCGGGGGTTTGGTGCTGGACGTAAGAACACCGGAAGAGTTTTCGAAAGGACACCTGAAAGATGCCCGCAATGTAAACTGGAAAGACAGCAACTTTGCCGCTGAGGTAGCAAAGATTGACAAAGCCAAGCCTGTTTTTGTGTATTGCCTTGTAGGTGGGCGCAGCGCAGCGGCGGCAGCCAAAATGCGAGAAATGGGCTTCAAAAATGTGTTTGAGCTGGAAGGTGGCATAATTAAATGGCGGGCAGCCAACCTGCCTGAAACCACTGAAGCCGGTAGCAAGCCTGTAAGCCTTACAAAGCAGCAGTTTAATCAAATGCTTAGTTCGGATAAACTGGTACTGGTTGATTTTTATGCCGACTGGTGCGAACCCTGTAAAAGAATGGAGCCGTATCTGAACGAGATTGCTTCAGAAATGAAGGATAAAGTGCAGGTATTACGAATCAATGCAGATGATAATGCCGAATTGTGCAAAGCGCTGAAAGTTGACGCCCTGCCCGTCTTGCAGCTTTATAAAAACAGTAAAATTCAGTGGGCCCACGAGGGTTTTATAGCCAAGACAGATGTAATTAAACAACTGAAATAACAAATAAGCCTGAGCGCAGCAGTGTTCTCAGGCTTATTTTCGTCTATTCCGTAATTTCGAGCTTTTCTCTCAGCACTTTGTCTGCCACAAGCAGTTCAATCCAGTACTCTCCTTTTGGTAGTTTGTTAACGGGCAGCATTTTAATCTGTGTACCCAGGTTTTGTGAGTAGCCGTCAATCAAAGTGGTAATAATCTTCTCATTTTTGTCTTTCAGGGTCAGTTTCACCTGCGACGGCTGATTAATCCGGAAAACAATTTTCCGCTGCTTATCAATATGAGTAGTGTCTGATTTAAAATCGGAAACCGTTTTATCGTCAACTGCCATTCTCGATTTCTGATTGTTTATAAAAGACTGCTGCACGCAACCGGCAATGTCGGCAGTAAAGACCGAATTTTTGTTCACCTCAAACCCCGGCAATAACACAATACTATTACCTGCCGTAAAAGAAATATCTTTTGAGGATGTAGAAACGGTAGTTTGTGCCACAATTGTTCTGGCAGCCTTGTAATCGCCCGAGGTAATAGAACTCTTCTGCAAAGCCAGCAAGTCTGTGGCGCAATTAATACTTACCCCCTTGCAATTACAGTTATTGTCAAACTTATCATTCTGGGTCAGTGGGTCTCCGTCATCGCAGGCTGTTCCTTCCACATCGCAGAGCGAGGCATTGAATGTGATTTTACTGAAACCGGTGCAAGTGGCGTCTCCCCAGTTATCTTTTGCTGAAACCAGTATATATCTTGCCCGTACGTCATTCATATTAGGACCCTCAAAACCGGCGTAGTCGTGGCTGCCCGGTGCCTGCGGCCAGGTGTAATCATTGCCAATTGGCTGCCAGGTTTTGCCGTCTGTTGAGTAATCAACATTTACATTTCTGAACCCTTTGCCTGTCTCGCCCGGAACGTTATAGTTCCAGACCCTTGTATCATGAAACACATATAGCTTAGAAAAATCATACAATATCCAGCTCTTGTTACCGGCTCTGGCGGCATTTGGATTTGCCTTTTGAGTACCACAAGACAACCAGGAGGTTTCGGTGGTAGAGAGGTTGTCTGTTACCCCCTGCGAATCAAACATTTTATACCTGGCGGTTTCGTCTATACAGTCGGGCCCTGAGCAGGGCGTGCCTACACATTCGCAAATGCCATTGATTTTGTCATTATTGGTATAGGGGTTGCCATCATCACAAGGGGTACCTTGTGCAATGCAGGCTAACTCACATTTGTAGTCGAACAAATAAAAAGCAGGTATGCGCTTCCAGACCTTTTCTTTATAGAAAGGTGTTTTCCAGTAAACATTAAAATGGTCTCTGCCGTTGTTTTCTTTGTTTCTGATTTCATAATAATAGTACTTACCGGCCTGCATATAAACAGGGCCAATGGTTTGGGCAGGGGCATTGTTATGCTCGGTTTCATCAACGCCCTGCATTACCACAGCTTTGTATGTCTGTTTGAATTCAATTGAGTCATTTTTGCTGAGGTAAAAAATCGTCTGATTGTCGCCGGTTACATTAAACTCATAATTGCCAGACACCGGCACCGTAATAAAGCCCTGCACGTAGGCACCATAGTTATCAGAAGCATAAATGGGTATGGTGGGTATAGGCCCAAACGCCCCTTTCAGCTTTTCTTTTCTATCAGGCGATAACGGAAATTTAGGCGAATTAACAAGGTCATTTTCAACATAGCTGCCTTTAATGTTATCATAATAATAGGCTTCTGCCAGACCACGCTCGCCCACACAGGCATTTGCAGTTGGGGCAACTCCCACACAGTTGCAGAAGCCATCCTGCTGGTCGTTTTTGGTAAGGGCATTGCCATCATTGCAGAGCGTACCTCTTGGGGGGCAGGCCTGCCCGCAGTTGTATTCGTTTATATTGTTAAAATCAATGATGCTCCAGGCTCCGGCGGGGTTTGAGGCCTTCTTCCACCATAAGGCAAGGTGGTCAGCGCCTGAGGCCTCAAAATTATAGGCTTCAAAATAATAATACTGCCCTGCCTTCAGCTGAATAGCCGCTGAGGTCTGGCCTGCCTCTTTACCGTTTTCTTCAGTACCAGTAGCTGACGTAACCTCTGCTATTTTTACTTTATTGGCCGGGCTCTGGTCTGTACTCAGGAAAAAAGTACCTTTGTCGTCGCTGGTAATGTTAAAAAGATACGTTTCGGTTTGCTGAACTTTAATAAAACCGCGTATCATACCAATAAAATAATCGGAGTAATTGACAGGGGCTCGCAGTGAACCCAGTATCTGTGTACCATCGGGCTTGTCGGGGTAGTTTTCAAGAACAGACAAGTCTGTTATGTCTGGTGCACCCTGAACGGCAAAGTTTGCCCAATAAGACCACTTTACCTGCCCGCCCGGCCCAATGCAGTTTTGCGCAAACAGGCTGCCGGCCGATGTAATCACAATAAGAAACAGTAGTGTAAACGTTCTATTCATAGCATCACTCAATAGGTTAAACACGATTGCGGCTTATCTTCAGTAGAAATGGCAGTACCATTCATATTCATAAAGCCGATAGGATAATTGCCCTGGGCATACGCGTAAAAATTACCGATATTGGGCAGCACATAACATAAATCTGCCGGACTTACCCCATACCATAGAGCCATTTCGGCGTATAGTTCATCTGTTGAGACAGACGGAATAAAGTTACCTCTGAACGAAACGTTCTGGCTGTTGTTGTTCAGATTCATACTCGGGTAGGCCCCGTATATTTTACCTCCATTTACGCTGCCACCCATAACAATTGAGTTGCCACCCCAGGCGTGGTCAGACCCCATGCCGTTTGATGTAATGGTACGCGCAAAGTCTGAGATAGTAAAGGTGGTTACATTTTCTGCTATGCCCAGCTCAACTGTGGCATCATAAAATGCCTTTAATGCACTGTTTACCATCGGTAGTCTCTGGCTCAGGCCGGTTATCAGGTTGTCGTGCATATCCCAGCCACCCAGTGTTACAAAAAATATCTGTCTTTTGGCTCCAAGGCTATTGCGTACACTTATTACTTTAGCTACTGCGGCCAGGTCATTGCCTAACGACGAATTAGGAAACTGCGTGGCAAAGTTGGGTATTTTCTTCAAGGCATTTCTGAAAACATCAAAAGAAGAAGCGGCGTTTTTGGAACCCGTGGCATAGGTTTGTTGCAAAAGGTTAGCATAGGTATCACTAATCAGGCTGTCAATAGCCGAATTTCTGAGGTCACTGATCATACCTGAATTACCCCACCATGACGAAGGCACCAAATCAAGACCTACTGTATTGGCACTTAGATTATTGCTGATTGAATACTCGGAAATGCTTTCGCCGGTCTGGAATACATTTTTGCCTCCCAACGAAATATTCATTGATATCTGGTTGTTGGCATTACTGCCATTAAGCAAATCTGCAATGCGCCCACCAACCCCCAGAGCTTTTCTGCTTTGCGGAACAGAAGTTTGCCACTGCATAATCTGGTCTGAGTGAGAATAGATACCTTCCGGTAGTTTTTTCTGGCCACTGCTAAACTCGGTGGCATTCATTACCGGCTGAACCAAAGTTCCGACATTGGCCATAAATGCCAGTTTGCCACTATTATAGAGGTCTTTCAGCCCGCCCATAGCCGGGTGCAACCCAAATGAACCATAGTGACCTGAAATACCCCTGAATCCGGTAGAACCTGCGTTGTTTAAAGATAAAATAGAACTTTGAGGGATGGCCAGGTCAGCCCTGGTAGTGGCATAGTCATTATAGCCGTTGTCTACCGTTCCGTTCGGTATCAACAAATTATAGGAGTCAAGACCACCCGCCAGCAACACACACACCAATGCTTTGTAGTCTTCTCCCAGGTCGGTCTTCGAGAATCTCTTATGCCCTATGGCACCGTTAACTGACCCCAGGCTTGTAAGCGTGCTTAACAGTGTGGTAGCTCCCATGGCTGCACAACCGGTCTGTTTTAAAAAAGCGCGTCTGTTCATAGCTTCATTAATTATTGATGATATACTCGGGTGAAGCCATTATTAAATAGATGGCCACTCGCACTCTTTTGTTGGCATCATCTGCATTAGGCTCACCGTTGGCAAGTCTCAGCGGCATACCTGATACAGCTCTTTTTATGATATCCATACTCTTTTTAGACAGCCTGCCGCTGGCAAGTATAAGGTTATACTTATCAAGCAACTGCACAAGTCTGTCATTACGTGTCAGCGGGAAATCGGCCGTCAGGTCAAATCTGGGTCTCTGGTCGTTTTTAACGGTTTCTGCACTGTAATATCCCATATAATCAATTGGTTCATCTCCGGCTATCCAGTTGTTCAGGGCGTTCAGATACCCGGTCCAGGTCTGGGCATTAAATATCTGAAATTCCGGGCCATATTTATCTGTTTCCTTCATGGTTCCATCAGGCACGTAATCAGGAGAGAAAAAGTTGAACACACTAGGCGAAAAAAGTGGCAGTTGCCCCATTCTGTCATAAGCCCGGCGCATGGTATTTCTGTAAATACCGCCGGATGATTTCAGATTAAGACCTTTAATAAGATTGGTATATCTGATAAACGGTTCTTTAAGAACACCCGTATATCTGTTGCTGAGGTCGCGGGCCTCAGGGTCAAGCAAAATTGCTTTTATTACCGCTTTTAAGTCGCCTCTCACTCCTTTTCCATTATCATTGAAAACAGAGGCCACCCGCGCTATATAGGCCGGCGTAGGGTTAGAAGAAACCATACGCTGAATAAGCCTGCGTGCCATAAAAGGCCCTACATTCGGATGATTAAAGATAATATCAAGTGCATCACTGATATCCAGTTCACCTTGTTCTACCGGCCGTGCTTCAATGGTTTTGCCTAAAAATGTTTTTGGACCCTGCTCATGCGCATTCACAATTCTTGGTGCAACAGACCAGGTTCTCAGGTAGGCATCGCTTGAATCAACGGCATAAAACTTCAGTTTCCTGGTATAACTCCAGATGTCTTTATTTTTTTCGCCTATGTAACGGCTGTCAGCCCATGACAACCCCGTAAATACTTTGGCAAGGTTGGCTATATCGTTATTATTATAGGTAGGAATAGCCTTGCCGCTGGCGTCTTTTTTCTCGGTTCCGTCCAGGTTCAGCTGAAACAAACCTATCGAAAACAATTGCATGATTTCACGTGCATAGTTTTCGTCCGGATATATCTGTTTACCTTTATTGATATCAGTAGCGTGGTTGTTCATATAAGTAAGGTAAACCGCCATTGCCGG
The DNA here is from genome assembly GCF_024138715.1 of Emticicia sp. 21SJ11W-3. Classification (GTDB taxonomy): domain Bacteria; phylum Bacteroidota; class Bacteroidia; order Cytophagales; family Spirosomataceae; genus Emticicia; species Emticicia fluvialis. The sequence goes on along the minus strand of NZ_CP092074.1, from coordinate 652,543 downwards.
ATGATAGGTAATGCGCTCAAGCAGGGTACGGTAATTGCCAAAGGCGCCGTCGAGCAGAAGGTCGTAATAACTGGCCAGGGCATACGGGTTTGAATCAAAGGCCGACACCCTTGAAGTAACAAATATCTGGCTTAAACCCATAGCCACTCTCCAACGCAATACATCGGGGGCAGTCATGAATCCCTGAAACCAGCAGATATCAAAATGTCTGTCGGTTACATAGGTATTAGATATTGTTTTTGAAGGATCGGTTCGTCTGAGCGAATCCACAATAGACTGATGCAGGTTTTGCAGATAGGCCTCAATCCTGAACGAATTGGGCATATTCAATTGCTTGTTAACCCAGGATTCTACACCAATGGCGGCCACGTTCTCAATTTCGTCGTAGGTTGCGCCAAGCGTAGCCTGAGATAATAATCTGGCTGCAGCAGTTTTATTGGGCAAAAAGCCCGAACTTAACAAAGTGGTGATGCCATCCTGGCTACCCACTGCAGAAGACGAAGAAACAGTTACATTCTGAATATTACCTTTGCCGAAGGTTATTCTACTCTGCGCTTTTAAGTTGTTGGAAAGACAGGTTAAAATAACTACCAAAACAAAAGACACTCTTGCATGTGTGGCATTCCTCACTCCTAATAGCAACGTAAGTACCCTCATCTCAGACCAATTAAAATTTGACAACTAAAAAAAGGCTTGATGTCATTCTGGCCTGCACGCATAGAAAACAGAAACTTCCTATACAGAAGCCGTCGCTACATCGTTACTCAGTTTTTACTTTTTGGGTTGTCTGAATGCAATTGAATTCGGTTTTTTAAACACCATTCTCTTGCATTATTTTTTACTTGGTGCATCAATTGGTTTCCATGGCACAGCTAAAAGAATCAATTCGCAGGGTTAATTTGTATGAGGTCTCAGACATAGTGTCTATGAGCAAATGTAGAATAAAAATTCAAAAAGCAAACATTAATTTCAAAAAAAAAATACAATCTGAAATTGTTCTAAATTTCAAAAATCTTTGTTGAGTTTTCGGGGAAGAAACGCCCCGATTTTACATCATTTAAGCAGGCGCCAGGCATCTTCAATGGCCTTGTTCCGGGTTTGGCTTGCGGGTATAGGCTGTTCTGATATATAAGTTATTCTTGCTTCCGTTAGCGGATGCGAGCAAAGATAGGCAGGCGCCCCTGTGCTACGATTTTCATTTTCTTGGGCTTGCAGTCTTTGCATCAGGCGGAGCATCCCATGGGTATCCAGGCGGTTGTTTGCCATTAGCTGTAGCCCTTTCAGATCTGCTTCTTTTTCCATACTTCTCGAAAAACCCAGCTGATGTATTTCGTCGGCTTTGCTTAACAATAGATTAGCCAGGGTGCCGTCATCACCAAAAACAAAAGACAGAAGCACCGAGCCAGCCATGCTTCGGGTTAGTGCGTTCAAAGAATGCCTTTCCTTTATATGCGTTACCTCATGTGCCAGCAATGCTGCCAGCTCTTCAGGGGTTTTAAGTTTATCGATAATGCCGCTGTAAACCACTACATGGCCACCCGGCAAGGCAAAGGCATTTACATCTTTGTTTTCAACAACTGTAAACCTGAGCGGATATTTGGTTTCAAAATCAATACAACCGGCAAAACCGGTAAGAGCGGCCGTGGCTTTTTTATCAACCCGGGCGTTGCCCATCAAACCCTGATAGAATTTTTCACCCATGGCTACTTCTGCCGATACCGGTATTTTGCTGACAACAAAAGAAACCACCACCGGAAGCAACCAATAATACAGCGCCAGTAGAAGGCCCGCTGCCACGCCTGCCATGATAAGTGCCGCTTTTAGAAAAGCCTCATACTGCCGTCTTATCACTTTTGGGGGCTTACCGCTAAGCCCGGGCAGATACGCTTTTAAAGCAATTGCCAGTGGGGAGTCTGACGGGAACTCAAGATGTTGATGCGGGAATGCCCCGTACTGAAGCATGGTTTTACCCTTGCCCATAAATGCGCTGAACTCTATTTCAGTTATTGCCCATACAATATTGATGTTTGCATCATTTATGCGCAAGGAGTTACCCCAAACCTCAACCTGCACCTGATGCGGCCTGGAGGTTTGTCCATCATAATAAGTAGCGGTATATTGCATGGTTGCCAGAGCCTGGGTAGTTTTATAAAAGGCCTTCCTTTAGTAAATCGTGCAGGTGCACAAAGCCCAGAAGTTTACCTTCTTCAACCACCACCAATTGCGTAATGCTTTTCTCCTGCATTAGTGCCAGTGCATTGACTGCATATTCGTCCGGGCTGGTGGTTTTGGGGGTGGCAGTCATAATATCCGTGGCTTTCAGGCTTGTAAAATCCTGCTTTTTATTCAGCATTCTGCGTAAATCACCATCAGTTATTATGCCCAGTAACTGGCTGGATGCATCGGTAACGGCAGTAGCCCCCAATAGTTTTGATGTCATCTCAAGAATAACCGTATGTAAATCAGCATCCGGAGAAACGCTTGGCACTGCATTGTTGGGGTACAGGTCTCTTACTTTGAGATACATTTTTTTACCCAGGCTGCCCCCCGGATGGTAGCGTGCAAAATCGCTGCTGGTGAAACCCCGCATTTCCAGCAGGCAAATGGCCAGGGCGTCTCCCAAAGCCAGTGCGGCTGTGGTTGAAGTAGTAGGCGCCAGATTAAGCGGGCATGCCTCGCGTTCCACATAGGCATTCAGAACATAATTTGCATGGCTGGCCAGGTAGCTTTTGGTATTGCTTACCAGGGCAATCATCTGGTTACCGTGCATCTTCAGCAGCGGCACAAGTACCTTTATTTCGGGGGTATCGCCGCTTTTAGAAATACACATAACCAGGTCATTTTTCTGAATCATCCCCAGGTCACCGTGTATCGCATCGGCCGCATGCATAAAAAGAGCGGGGGTACCTGTAGAATTCATTGTAGCCACTATTTTCTGGCCAATAATTGCACTTTTCCCTATCCCGGTTACCACAAGACGGCCTTTACAGGCTAAAATAGCCTTCGCACATAATTCAAAATCATCATTAATATAACTTTTCAAAGAAAGTATTGCGTCTGCTTCATGTTGCAAAACTTTTTTCGCTACGCTTTGTAAATTTTTTTCTAACTTCGTCTTCACTTTTCAGAGGGGGTATTTACAGGCAAAAGTAATGCTTGTAGGGCTTGCATCAAAAGATTAGTGCAATAAGAACACATTGCCTGCTGTAGAATAACAATTACAACAAAACTAGTTTAAATCATTAAATGAATCAGGTTAAAAAAAACCACGCCGGAAATTTGTAATACTCAATTAAAAAAATAGTATCTTAGCAAAGGCTAAAGTAATTATTCTGAACTAATTCAAACTTTATAGTACCTTTTGCCAGGCTAAACATACCTTAAGCAAACTGTTTTGTAAGTATTACGAATTATATCGCTGTTGTTGATGCTCATACCCGGCATGGCCTGAACCGCCTCACAACCACAGCAATTATTACTACAGCAAATCTTTACTAATGGCATTTTTTCTGATGACTGGCTCATCAGGACAATCAACATAAAATTGCTCAGATACTGACCTATTTTTAAAATATTGTAAATTTTCCGGATAGCAATTTTGCGTTTATGGTAGAACCAATTATTAAACAATCATTAAAGGAGAAACTCAAAGAAATTTTCGGCTTTGATGCTTTTCGTGGCGAACAGGAAGCAATTATCAATAACATTGTAGCAGGAAAAAATACTTTTGTTATTATGCCTACCGGCGCTGGGAAATCTCTATGTTATCAGTTGCCCGCTATGGTACTTGAGGGCACTGCTATTGTAATTTCCCCGCTTATTGCCCTGATGAAAAATCAGGTTGACCAAATGACAGCCTTTGGTATCAATGCTCAGTTTTTAAATTCAACACTGAATAAGGCTGAGATGACCAAAGTGAAGAACGATGTTTTAAGCGGTGAATGCCGTTTACTTTATATAGCTCCGGAATCTCTCACAAAAGAAGATAACCTGTCTTTCTTACAAAAAGCCAAACTCTCTTTTGTAGCAGTAGATGAAGCCCACTGTATATCTGAATGGGGCCATGATTTCAGACCTGAGTATCGTAGAATCAGAGGAATCATTGACGATATCAATCCCAATCTGCCAATTATTGCATTGACGGCTACCGCGACGCCAAAAGTACAGCAGGATATCAAGAAAAACCTGATAATGGACGAGGCCCCCGTGTTCAAGTCGTCGTTTAACCGCAAGAACTTGTACTATGAGATTCGTCCTAAAGTAGATTCGAAGAAGCAATTAATAAGGTATATTCTTAACAATAAAGGTAAGTCGGGCATAATTTACTGCCTCAGCCGTAAAAAAGTTGAAGAAATTGCCAACCTGCTGAGCGTAAACGGTATTAAGGCCCTGCATTATCATGCCGGACTGGATGCCGACACCCGGATGAAAAATCAGGACGCGTTTCTGAATGAAGAAGCTGATGTAATTGTGGCAACGATTGCCTTCGGGATGGGCATTGACAAACCCGATGTGCGCTTTGTGATTCACTATGATGCGCCCAAGTCGCTGGAAGGCTACTATCAGGAAACAGGAAGAGCCGGCCGCGACGGACTGGAAGGTAACTGCCTGATGTTCTACAGCTTTGACGACATTTTAAAACTGGAGAAGTTCAATAAAGATAAGACCGTTACTGAAAGAGACAACGCCAAGGCTTTGCTGATGGAAATGGTAGCGTACTCTAACCTGGGTATCTGCCGCCGCCGTCAGTTACTAAGTTATTTTGGTGAATACTCAGAAAAAGACTGTGGTTTTTGCGATAACTGCCTGAAACCCACCAAGAAATTTAAAATTGAAGATGAAGCCGTGCTGGCCTTAAAAGCCATTCAGCAGGTGGGCGAAAGGTTTGATATTCAGCACATTGCTGATGTTCTTACAGCCAATACAGCCAATGCTTACATCCGCAGCTATGAACACGACAAACTGGCCGTTTATGGTAAAGGGAAAAGCATGTTTGCTGAAGCAGAGGATGAGGATGACGAAGACGATGAAGAAGAAGAATTAGAATTGGCCAATGATGATGATATGGACGAAGAGGAAGACAACACCCCTGTTGCTACCAAAAGTCCGTCACACTCACCTAAAAAAGCAGAAAAACCAACAAAAAAATCTGACAACAAAAAGACCCCTAACGATTACTGGGTGTCTATCCTTCGTCAGATGATGGTGCTTGGTTTTATTGAAAAAGATATTGAAAACGCCTATGGGGTAGTAAAACTGTCGGAAAAAGGCAAAAGCTTTATTGCCGACTCTTACCCTATTACGATATCAGAAGACCATAACTACGAAAATACCGAAAGCAGTGACGACGACGACGTACAAATGAACGGCGGGCCGTCTGGCGGAGGTGGTGCGTTTGACTCAGCGTTGTTTGAGTTGCTGAAAGCGCTTCGTAAAAAAATTGCCAAAGAAAAGAACGTGCCACCGTATGTGGTTTTCCAGGATCCCTCACTGGAAGAAATGGCAACCACCTACCCAACTACCGGACAAGACCTGGCTCAGATAAACGGGGTTGGCCTTGGCAAAGTTCAAAAGTTTGGGAAGCCTTTTCTTGAGCTGATTTCAAAATACGTAGAAGAAAACGAAATTGAAACCACGCAGGACCTGGTTGTAAAATCGGCTGTCAATAAATCAAAAATAAAGATTTATATCATTCAGCAGATTGACCGCAAGATTGATCTGGACGAAATTGCAGAGTCGAAAGACCTGACAATGCCTGAACTGATTGAAGAAATTGAGCACATCTGCTATTCTGGTACAAGGCTGAATCTGGACTACTACATCAATCAGGTAATAGATGAAGAACATCAGGACGAGATTTATGAGTATTTTATGGCCGCAGAAACCGATAATATCCGTGCTGCACTCAAGACTTTTGAAGGCGACGATATAACTGAAGAAGAATTAAGATTGATGAGAATAAAATTCTTGTCGGAAATGGCAAATTAATTCTTTATATTTGAAGCGATAAAGCATTTGCCATTATTAATCGATTATACAACAAAATCATGAAAAGTGTGAAAGGAACGATAATGTGCTTCACACTTTTTTATTTTTTGACAGGCAAAGATTAAGTGATAGTAATTTATTAAAGAGCGGTAGGTTTTAAAGCATGCCCATAAACAACTGATTTTTTCAAAAAAGATTAAATAATATAATTTACAAAAATTTATCAATTAAAATCCTACTGGTATCATGAACATTTTTGTTGGAAGTCTTCCGTTTAGAATCGAAGAAAGTGAATTAAAACAATATTTTGAAGAATTTGGTGAAGTAAGTTCTGTTAAAATTATTATTGACAAAGTAACCGGAAGAAGCAAAGGCTTTGCCTTTGTTGAAATGCCAGACGATGCAGCCGCTTTGAAAGCGATCAGCCAGTTGAATGGTTCTGATATCGGTGGCCGTACTGCAGTTGTTAATCAGGCTGAAGAAAGAAGAGAAAGACCTGCCGGTGGCGGTGGTGGTTTCAACCGTGGTGGTGGCGGTGGCTACGGCCGTGGTGGTGATAATGGTGGCGGACGCCGTTATTGATATTCCTGAGCGGATATCCCAAGATATCATTCAAATTAGCTTCCATTTAATGGTGTGCCTGCTTTTCTATTTAATATACAGGCCGTCATTATGCAATAAAAAAGCCTCCTAGCAAATGTTAAGAGGCTTTTGTTTTGATAACGTCTCAGGGCAGGGGTTTTACCATTATCTCTTTATAATATACTTTGCTTTTGGGGTCATGGCCCTGTAAGGCAAAGGTTCCGCTGCTTATTCGTCTGCCTTCTCTTCCTTTAGGTAATTCGGCAGGTTCGTCATATTCAACTACTGTCTTATCGTTAATCTTTATGGTAACGTGCTTGTCTTTTACTATAATGTGCTCGGTATACCATACGTTATCTTTTACCAGGGTGTCTTTCACGTCTTGTATACCGTAGAGGCTTCCGGTGCGGCGCCAATCGGTATGCGAGTTATTAACCTGTACTTCATAGCCTTTATCGGGCCAGCTGGCTTGCTGATATTGGGTATGAAAATAAATACCTGAGTTTGAACCTGGCGTGGTCATTACCCTTGCCTTAAACTCAAAGTTTTTGAAATCATGATTATTAACCGGCCCTACATAAAATAAATGCGCTACCGGGCCATTTACCGCAATAGTACCATTTTCAATGCTGAACGTACTGGCGTTCTCTCCCACTTTCCAGCCCTCTAACGATTTGCCGTCAAACAAAGAGTACCAGCCTTTTTTTGCTTTTTGGGCAGAAACAGCGTGCGTAAGCACCAGCATAATGGATGCCACATAAAGAATTCTTTTCATAGTTAAATATATAGTTTAGATGGGGCCTGTATGATTGGTACATGGCCCGGTTGAATATATTCAACAATTTACGAAAGTAATTTTAATTCGCAATCCGGCTATGAAGGAAACTACCGGTATACAGCATATACTTGATAATCAGGGGTTCTCATACCCTTATCTAACACTCAGTAGCACTAAGCGCTAGGCCTGCCTGCGAGGTCTCTTTATATTTTTTAGACATATCTTTGCCCGTAGCACGCATTACTTTTATCACGCTGTCGAGCGATATTTTCTGGTATCCCGTATTGCCGGATGATGCCAGCAGATAAGCGTTATAAGCCTTGATAGCCCCCATGGCATTGCGCTCTATGCAGGGTATCTGCACATAGCCTCCTATTGGGTCGCAGGTCATGCCCAGATGATGCTCAATTGCTATTTCTGCTGCGGCCTCAACCGTATCTACCGGCCGGCCGGCGCAATAAGCCAACATAGCTGCTGCCATAGCTGAGGCAGAGCCAATCTCACCCATGCAGCCCATTTCGGCACCTGATATACTGGCATTATGCTTAATCAGGAAGCCCACGGCGGCAGCGGCCAACATGCCTTCCCGCAGTTTTTGTTTATCGTAGTGGTAATGATTACGCAGCAGGTAGGTTATGCCCGGTATTACACCCGATGCACCCGAGGTAGGAGCAGTTACGACAATATTTCCGGCAGCGTTTTCTTCAGATGCCGCCATGCAATAGGCGTTCAGAAAAACCATGAAGCTATCGGTGGCAGAGGCATGGCTTTTAGCCTGGGCATACAATACCGGGGCTTTCCGCCTTAGCTTGATACTACCCGGTAAAAGGCCTTTATGACGTAAACCTCTTTTCACGGCCTTATGCATGGTCTCCAGAATATCATCTATCTTTTGGTATATCTCTTTCCGGCTGGCTCCGGTCAGGGCCATTTCATTGGCTATCATCAGGTCGGTAAGTGATATCTTTTCTTTAGCCAGATGCTCCTTCAGTTCTTTCATGTTAGAAAACGGATAGGCCGGCCTTTTGGCCGAAGCCGCCTGGGCCTCTTCTCCTTTACGCTGAATAAAGCCCCCGCCTACTGAATAGTATTCTTCCTGCAGCATGACACCCTCAGGAGCAAGCAGCTGAAAAACAAGTGTGTTTGGATGCGGAGAATCATAACGCCCTTTCTGAAAGATGATGCTGCCGGCACTTAAAACAACCGGGCTTTGGTTGATAAAGATGGAGTAAGTATCATCAGCATTTTTCAGCAATGCAGTAAAAGCAGTCGGCTCGCAGGTGTAGGGCAGCCAGCCCAGAAGACCGGCAATAACGGCACGGTCGGTACCATGCCCCTTTCCGGTGGCACTTAATGAACCATATAAATGTATTTTTATCTGAAGCGGGCCTGCCAGCAGCGAATCGGGCAAAGCCAGGGCTCTTTGCAGGAAATCGAAGGCGGCTTTCATAGGCCCGATGGTATGCGAACTAGATGGCCCGGGGCCTATTTTAAACAGGTCAAATACAGAAGTCGATATTGCTTCCTTTAGCATTTTATTGAAGATGAAGTAAATTCTGCCACGAATGTAACACCATTTCCAGTAAACCACCAAACTTCTACCCTATTTGCCTATCATTTCAGTTGGCCGAGCGCGCAGCGCACTCCAGGTTTCGTCAATGGCTATCTGCGAAACAGCCTGAACACCTGCCAGCTCCAATGCCAGCCACACGGTTTCCCGTTTTATATCACTTTTAATCTTCCCAGTTCCTTTAGGGTAACAAGCCCAGAACAAACAATCGTATTTACCTGCATTTTTTACTGACGAACAAAGTTGCTCCAGCTCTGCCTGCCGGGTAGCAAACACCTGTACGAAGTCATATACTTTGCCTGCCTGTGGCTGGTTGTCGAAAGAAGTTCCCTCCAGTAAGGCCAGAAAATCAGTCGGTGCATTCATAATCAGCAATGTATCGGCTGTATTCAGCCGTAGTTTTTTAAAAATAGCGCTGGCATCCATTTTCTTATGATTTTTGACTCAGGCTGAACCAGTTGCCAGAATCATCTTTAAACAAAGCTTCTATACCGTAAAACTCTTCTGTTGGGGCTTTGGTAAATTCAACGCCTTTGGCTTTTAACTCTTCAAAAGTGGCATAAATATCTTTACATTCAAATACCCCAAAACCAAATGTTCCCTTTTTTACCAGGTTGCGCATTTGCTCAGCTGATTCTTCATCAAACACCATTCCTGCCGAAACCGACATCAGGGTAATTTCCACATCAGGCTGGTTGGGAGGCGTTACCGTAAGCCATCTCATACCCGGCCCCATTGGGGCATCAGTGGCTACATTAAAACCCAATTTGTTTACGTAGAAGTCGTAGGCGCTGTCCTGATTAAGAACATAAATGCTTACATGCGAAATTCTGGAAATCATAGCACTGGTTGTTTAAATAAATAACAACATAAACTTCGGCAATATTTCAGAAACTCACCTCTTCAAAATTGCTTTTTTGCTTCCATTCTTTTGCTTGCGCAAAACAACCGGGTATGTAATGGAGAGGTGTTGAATTGATAGCCGATTGCCGCTTTAATTGCTCCTGCTGATACACTGAAGGGGCCTTACCCACGTATTTCTTAAACAAGCCGGTAAATGAAGTTACACTTTCAAAACCAACACTATAACACACTTCTGAAACAGACACTTTTGTTTTTAATAAACCCTTTGCCTTGTCTAGTCTCACATGCGTAAGATACTGGTGAGGTGTTTTGGTATAGGTTAATTTAAACTGTCTGATGAAGTGAAACTTGGAGAAAAAAGCTTCATCAGCAATAGAAGCCAGGTCTATTGGTTCGTGATAATGCCTGTCTATAAACAGCTTGGCCTGTACGATTCTCCGGTAAAGGTACGCTTTCGGATATGAATTGAGCATAACTAAAGCATTTAGAAGTTAATGCCCTGCTTTCTGGTAACTCCAGCCATCTTCTTGTTTCAGAACTGTTTCAGCAATAGCTGAGGGCACAAAGGAGGCTGAAGACAACATATCAGCCTCGGCTAATTTATAGCGCTTCATGGTGTTGCGGCACACGGCAAATGTAACGCCTTCTTTTTGTAGTTTTTCAATCTGTACGGCAAAGGGCGAGGTCTCTTTTCTGATAGCAGATATGGCCTGACCATGAATCAGCACTTCAACCTTTGTATCGGGCAGCTCACGCCACAGGTTTCTGATTTGCCTTAATACAGCAGCCTGGTCAGTGGTATCGGCACTGTTTAAGTCTATCAGCAATTTATGCGTTTTGGTTTGAGCCAAACTCACGGACGCAGATACCAGAGAAAAGCCGATAAGTAAATTAAAAATCCTGAGAAAAGTTTTCATCTAATTATGTATTACAAGTTATGAATTGCAAAACTAAAATGAAGATACATTGCCGCAATTTAATGGTTCAGGGAAATCCATAAATAATTGAATTTACAGAGATTTGCACGTTTAATACCTGTATCTATTGCATGCAAAGTACAAATTTTCGATAAATCTTACCTTATCGCGACCATTAAAATAACAGAACACCAACAAGCCGGACCCGAAAAAAATTACCCAAAGCCTGATGAAGATACTAAAGAAGATGATAAATTTGGGATTGTAATACTGAACATTACGAACGGCTGTTCAGTTATTTGTTCTGAAAATATCATTTATCTAAACCTCATCTAATATGGCTTTACAAGTAGGCGACCCGGCACCGGATTTTAAACTATACAACAGCGAAAAACAGGAGGTAACGCTTGCCGGATACCGCGGAAAAAACGTGGTTATATTATTCTTCCCATTAGCTTTTACCAGCGTTTGCACGGCTGAACTTTGCCAGACCAGAGATGACATTGCTTTTTATTCGGCATTAAATACAGATGTACTGGCTATTTCTGTTGATTCAATTTTTACTTTGGGTAAGTTTAAAGAAGAGCAAAAACTTCCTTTCCCGCTTTTGTCAGACTTCAACAAGGAGGTGTCGCTGGCTTATGATTCACTTTATGACACTTTTGTGTTTGATATGAAAGGTGTATCTAAACGGGCAGCTTTTGTGGTAGACAAAGATGGCATAATACGCTATGCAGAGGTTTTGGAAAAAGCCGGAGACATACCTGACTTTGCCGCAATTAAAGCCACCTTAGAAAGTCTGTAAGAAATTGGCTATTGCAATAACAGCCCTCTGTGCGTATAAAGATTTGCGCAGAGGGCTGCTTGTAATTAATCCTGGAATCCTCCCACGATGCTATTTACAACCGACAAAATGAAACCAAAAATAAGTGGTTGTAAGAACCCATCCACTTTAAAACCTGAAACCAGAGAGGCACACAAATACACTACCACCACATTTACAACCAGATAAAAAATACCTAATGTAAGAATGGTAAGTGGTAATGAAAGTAACTGAAGCACAGGTTTAACAAAGGCATTAAGAATACTCATCACAAAAGCAACAATTACTGCCGTAGTATAGTCTTCTACGTGTATTTTGCTTAGAAAATTAGGCATATAATACACCGCGGCTCCGCAGCATATTAAACGTACAATGTAGTTTAGCATAGCAAAGATTCCTCCTTACCCACAGGAGCAATGGTTTTAGGTTTGAACTCACATATCCCCTTTGGGTGGCAATCAAGAGCGCGGGGTATGCCTTTTTATTAAAACATCGAGTACTTCGTCGAACTCGTAGTTTTTCTGTTCTAAAAGTACTAAATAATGATAAAATAAATCAGCGGCCTCTCCCAAAAATAATTCTTTGTTATCGTCTTTGGCTTCAATAACCAGTTCAACGGCCTCCTCTCCTACTTTCTGCGCCACCTTGTTAATTCCTTTTCTGAATAAATGGCTGGTATAAGATTCGTCAGTCGGGTTTTGCTTACGCCCTTTTATCACTTCACGGAGATGATTCACAAACAGAATCTTCTTGTAGTCGGCACTGTTTAGCTCATTAAAACAGGTATCGGCTCCGGTGTGGCAGGTGGGGCCGTCAGGCAGGGCATGAATAAGAATGGTATCACCGTCACAATCAATCAGGACATTCTTTACATGCAAAAAATTACCGGAAGTTTCCCCCTTTGTCCATAACCGTTGCTTGCTTCTGCTATAAAAGGTTACAATGTTGTCCTGAATTGTTTTTGCATACGCCTCGGCATTCATATAACCCAGCATCAGTACTTTACCGGTCTGGTAATCTTGTATGATAGCCGGCACCAGGCCGTCAGGAGATTTATCAAAATCTAAATTGTTATCCATTCCTTCAATTATTTTCTACAAAAGTACAGATGTTAAAAAAACTAATACCTATATCATACCGAAAATTTATGGACATTATGAAGAAGCCAGGAACGGCAAAAAAAATTTAAAAAAATATTCATTTCAAATACACTCATAATCAGCCATTTACAAGTCTGTAATCAAAAAAAGTAGATTTTTTTTGATTACAGACTTGACAAATATCAAAAGACCCCCTATCTTTGCAGTCCCATCCAACACCAAGGAATGTTAAGCGGAAGTAGCTCAGTTGGTAGAGCGTAACCTTGCCAAGGTTAAGGTCGCGAGTTCGAGACTCGTCTTCCGCTCGGAAATTTCAGCACCCATCAAAAGGTGCTTTTTTTTTCTTAGGATACGTCACCATCCAAGAATGACCATCCGCCGGGGTGGTGGAACTGGTAGACACGCAGGACTTAAAATCCTGTGGGCCGAAACGCCCGTACGGGTTCGATTCCCGTCCCCGGTACTTGATAATCAGGGAGTTACATGAAAATGTGGCTCCCTTTTTTCATGTCCAATTTTTTCATGCCAAACATAGGCCAAAAATGGGATCAAGGGCTCAAGCGAAAAAGGGCTCAAGCATAAAACCTGTGGGGTGAATTAATTTCAGCATAGATTTTCGTAAGTTTGTAAAAGAAGAATGGGATATTCTCTACCCCCGTTCGGCTAAATGTTCTACATTTAGTCGGTGTGTTTAGCGTTCTCTGAACGCACTTTTGAAACATATAAGGTAAAAGAACACCCTCCTCAGCAGTTGCCGATGTGTAGAAAAACCAAATGCCACGGCAATTAACCAGGCCTACCCTACGCTGGTGACACAGGAAAACCACTATGACCCATGGGGCGTAGGCATTGAGCGCGAAGTAGTAGCTGATACCAGCAAGCTACCGAGGTTTGAAATGCGAGACCGCTTTACTTACAATGGCAAAGAATTGCAGGGCAATTTGAATTACTTAGACTACCACGCCCGAATGTATGACCCGAGTATTGGTAGATGGGGGGTAGTGGATCCGTTGGCGGAGAAATTTAGTAACCTCACATCATACAATTATGTGGGTGGTAATCCTGTTAAGAATACAGACCCAACAGGAATGTCTTGTAAGGGTTGTGGTAAAGATGGAGAAGATATAACCCCTCCTGAAATAAATGGTCATTTTGCTTATATCGGGACTTGCCCTACTTGTCCTAATAGTAAAGAATATGATATTTATAGGGATAATAAAAGTTTATTTACTTACGATAGTCCAACAGGTATAGTTTATAATGGAGAAGGAAGTGCTTCAGTTACAGCAAAGCGCTGGACTAGAGAAGACGAAGTAGCTTATCAGTTTGTCCATAGTTTCCAATATAATCCTCATGATGATAGAGACTACGGAGCTTGGCTGCCTCATGGTTTTGGGTTACAAGGAGGCGTCTCTTTAGGTGGTGCAGGTATGAATTTTTCTGGTTACGGCGGCTTATATTTTGATGATTATGGTGTTACTACTTACGGAGGGTATGAATTTAGTATGGGGAATGGCCCATTAGTTCCAGGAATATCAGTTAGTAGTATGGGGTATTTGAGTGAATATTATAATACCTATATTGGCAATATTGGTGCTTTTTATGGAAACTCTAAAACTAATGGAGCTTATTTAGGCCCACTGAGTGTCTCAATTTCTGAGTCAGGCGAGTACGATTCTAAGGGAGCTCTACAAGCTGCTAAATCAGGCGTAAAGTCATATGGCCTTGGTTTTGAAATTGGAAGTAAATCTTTTGGGAAAGGACCAATTCCACTTGGAGGGATGTTTACTTCAGGTTCAAATACCTTCCTTTATAAAACTTTTGATTATAGAAAGAGACCAACTAAAATAATATGAAAAAGATAACTGTAGTTTTCTTAATTGCATTAACCAGTTGTAGAATTGGGATTAATTGCTCTGAATACAATTCTACTTTAAAAGCCCAGGAATTTAACATTAAGATTGATTCTCTATGGCAAGATGCTCCAAATAGGAAGTGGGTATTTGAAAATGCAAAAGAGAAAAAAAGATTTATGGATGGCGCTGTCTATCAATTGTATCGTAAGACTAACAAAGGTGATAGGATAGTTAAAAAGAAAAATACTTTAAGCATTACACTTTATAAAAATGACAGTAAAGATTCAGTAGAGGTTTTTAGCTTTGAATGTAAAAATAGTACTATTTATTACAATGGAATGCCAACCGATTAAGAAGCTAATACTAATGGGGTTTAGTTAGGTGGATCCGTTGGCGGATAAATTACCGTTCTCATCTCCATATGTTTACGCCCCGTTCGGCTAAATGTTCTACATTTAGTCGGTGTGTTTAGCGTTCTCTGAACGCACTTTTGAAACATATAAGGTAAAAGAACACCCTCCGCACCCGTTGCCGATGTGTAGAAAAACCAAATGCCACGGCAATGAACCAGGCATACCCTACGCTGGTAACACAAGAAAACCACTACGACCCATGGGGTGTAGGCATTGAACGCGAAGTTGTTGCTGATACCAGCAAGCTACCGAAATTTGAATTGAAAGACCGCTTTACTTACAATGGCAAAGAATTGCAGGGCATCTTGAATTACTTAGACTACGGCGCCCGGATGTATGACCCGAGTATTGGTAGATGGGGGGTAGTGGATCCTTTGGCAGCTTTAGATTTAGATTTTTCACCTTATAATTATGTTGGAAACAACCCCATTGGTTTTGTAGATTTATTTGGATTGGAAAGGGTGCCAGTGGGACAAATGGGGGATATTATGACCTTGAAAAAGGTGAAGCGGGAGTAGTAGCACAAAGAATAAGTGACCCAGAACCTTATACTATGCTAGAATACGCATCAAAAGCCTATGATAGAAATCAAAAATTGTATGGACATCCAAGTCCTTACAGAGAACATTTTCAGAAAGGAGGAGAAGATGCGATCAAAATTATTGGTGGGAGTATAGCTGCAATTTATGGGGTTTCAATTGGTACAACACAAGGGGTATCATTTCTTGTCAGAAGCAGAGCATTAAGCATTGCAAGACAAATCGTCAAAAGTCCAGTATTAAATATTGATAAATTTAATGTAGGAGCGACACTTGGTGATTTTGCAGCTCAATTTCTTACAAATGGGCAAGATATTAATAAAGTAAATTTATTGAGCGTGGCGGGGCAACTAACCATAGGGGGCAAAGTCTTTTTATCATCAGTTGCCGCTTCAGGAATTGGTAGCTTTACCTCATTTACACTTGAAAATTTTAAATCGAATAAAAATGGTCACTATGGTTTTGATTTTGCCGACTTGACTAGTAGTTCTACTTGGTATAACTTCTCATTCGGTGTAATTGGAAATGTCGGAGCAGGAGCTATTGGAGGACAATTCGCAAAAGCATATCAACCGAATGTATTCGATCAAGGAGTTATGGATGCAGGATTGAATACATATTTTGGAATAGGAGCGACATTGAGTAGTGACATTATAGATGAAAAAAAATAATATGAAAAAAAAGTGGTTTAATATAATTGGTATTTCTTTTCTAATTATAATTTGTGTTATAGGGTATACACAGCTTCTTAACTTAGAAAAACGCAAGAAAATAGCCATAGGTACTATAACGGGTACAAAACTTATAAGAGGACTTTATATTACTTATTCTTATAAGATAGACTCAGAAATTTATAGCGGACTTACTACCGCTTATGGTATTTCTAATAGTAACATTTACAAATACTTAGTAGGAAAAAAATTCCCAATTGTCTATGACAGCTTGGATTATTATCAAAGTCATATTTTAATTTTAGAGAACGAATTCAAATCTCTTAAATTAGATTATCCAGATAGTTTAAAATGGGTTTGTGATTCTTTAAAATTGAAGGATTGTAAATAAAGTATGAAAATGTAAATTTTACTAAAACATTCTTTGAGGTGGTGCTATAAATCGTTACACTTTTTTGCTTAAAAAAAGCAGAAAATGGAAAGAGAAAGGAAAGGGAGTAGCCGACAATATTATGCGGCTGATTTCAAGGAAGAAATTATCAGGATGCTCAATTCCGGAAAAAATGTTAGTGAAATTTCAAGAACATTTGGTATTGGACAAAATGTTCTTTACACTTGGAATCGGACCGCCGAAGCGGATGAAAGCAAAAACAAAAGTTAAGACCAAGACCACGGAAGAACAAAGCAGCTACAGTTTAAAGCTAATAGCTGAAAATGAACGGCTTAAAAAAGAGAATGCAAGACTACAAGATGAGCGAGACATCCTAAAAAAGGCCTTAGGTCTCTTCAGCATGTCCAGTTAAGAGACGTCTATGAGTTGATAAAAATGCTCAGTACGGACTACAAAGTTGCATTGCTTTGTTTGGTTTTTGAAGTAAGCCGAACATCATATTATAATTTCAAAGCTGGGCGGAGTTATAATTTAGAGAAAAAATATACTCGTCCCAGACATGAAATTCGCTTAGAGTTTCTTAGAAATATGAAAAGATATGGTTCAAGACGCATACAAATAGTGTTGAGAACAAAGGGGTATAAATTAGGTCGCCGAACGGTTTCAAAAATCATGAAGGAAGAAGGCTTAAAAGCGATTCAGCCCAGATTATTCATACCCAGAACGACCGATAGTAAACATGGTAAACGAGTTTGTGAGAATCTTTTATTGGATAAATCAAAGCCAACGTCACCGAATCAAGTCTGGGTATCAGATATTACATATATGCCCATGAAAGGTGACAAATGGGCCTATTTATCTGTCTGGCAAGACTTATACAGCCGAGAAATTGTTGGTTGGAGCTTGGCAGATAATATGCGTGAAGAGATGGTCAGAGTACCATTAGAAAACGCTTTATTGAAAAAGAATGCTCCCAAAAACATGATAATTCATCGCTCCGGCGACCCGGTCCGACCGTGGGGGGCAATATTTGTCAGATAATATCAAGAACGTTGTGAATATCTTTGAGTTAAGGCAAAGCATGAGTAGAGCCGATGACCCTTATGACAATGCTACGGCCGAGTCACTTTGGAGTAGATTAAAAGCTGAGTTAGATATGCCCAAAGGTTGTTATGGATGTATCGAGGAATTACGTGGAATTTTGTTTGAATACATTGAAGGGTATTACAATCGAATGCGGTTGCATTCCTCTCTCAACTATCAAAGTCCACAAAGCTTTATGGAAAATTATTACAAAAAAGCAAGTTGAAAATTATTCTAAAACTCGCAAAAAAGTGTAAAGCAAAAGAGAGCCAAGTCAAAATACACCAGGTGGACCTTCTGGCTGCTCAGATTTAAGTACTTGTAAACAAATTGCTAAGGCTTTAGGTGTAAATTATTGTTGCGCTCATTGTAGCACTGCTACATGGTGCAAAGGTTGTTCTTAATAATTTTTCAGGCTTGCTATATTTAACTTATAGCAAGCCAATAACTTTAATTGAATCAATGAGATTTTACTGTTATACAATTACTATATTAATCTTGTTTTCTTGTAATGCAAGCATTCAAGAAAAATTCTCCGCTGCTAGTAAAGGCCATATTGTAATTACAATAGGAGAAGTAGATGTTAACAATCGGTTTGATTTTGCATCAGGGTTATCATTAACTAATGAAACCCTGTTTAAAATCTATGCAGATAACGCATTACAACTAAGTAATTACTCCATAAAAGAAATAACAGAACAACAAAAAATAAGTATTTCATTAGAAAAAGAATATGCAATTTTAAGGCATCAAATAAATGCTGTTGATTACTTTGATTATCTTATAAAGAAAGGAGATACATTGGAGTTGACCTATGTAAATAGGCTTCCTGTTTTAAAATTAAAAAACAGAATAACCAAGAGTAAAGACACAAATATTGAAGAATATATCAATAAAGAAATAAATAAAGAACCTTATATTACTCCGTGTAAGTATTTTGATAATACGTACTCTTACCTTGAAAAAATTTATTCAGACAAAACTTTATTAGCATCTGTAACTGGTTTGAGTGTAGAAAAAACAATGACTCGAAAGTTTGAAATTGATAACCTAATAAAAAAGGATTTGTACCCTGCTTCAAAAAAATATTCTCAAAACTTCACAAAGATTTTAGATTCGCTCTATAAAGCAGAAGATATTTCAGAAGATGTATATAATTGCTTTAAAAATAAGTATACTACTTTTAATAAAATTATAGATATAGAAAATGGTCTTATAAGTGAGTCTGAATTGAAACAAATAATTTATAGTGGAAAAAAAGTGGAAGTATATTATGATTTATTTCATCAACAATTGATCGAGAGTATTGTGAGAAAATATATTATACCCAAAACAAAGTTTTTAGACCTAAAAAATGGCGTGAACAAAGATAATAGAGAAATCTATAAATTAATTAAAGAGAGTAATATATTTAGTGAGGAAGATAAGCAGGCATTATTAGCAAAAGAATTATCAAACATTGGACATAATTTTCCCAAAGGTGAATTTATAAACTACTACAATGATTTTTCAAAATATTCGAAGGATTCAACTTTAATATCGTCTGTTAAAAATAGTTTTTATAGTTATTTTGATACAGATACTAATATAAGTAATTCTGTTATTTTATCAAATAATATTAATAGTAAAGTTGATTTAAACAAGTTATTAATTTCACAGAAAAGCAAAATAGTTTATATTGATTTTTGGGCAAGTTGGTGTGCACCATGTAGGAAAGAATTTAGACATAGTTTGAAATTAAGAAATGAATTTAAAAGTTCGCCTATTACTTTTCTTTATATTTCTATTGACAAAGATAAGCTGTCTTGGGAGAAGGCAAGTTTTAAAGAACAGTTGGATGAAAATAATTTTCTTTTTGTTAATTATGAAAATTCTGTTTTCTCGCAATTACATAAATTATCATTAATCCCAAGATATATGATTTTTGATAACAAAGGCAATTTAATTTATGGAAATGCTCCACCTCCATCAGACCCTAAAATCAGAGAGATTTTTGATAAAATGCTGAAAAAATAATATGCTACCCGACAACCTGAAATATCAGTTTAGAACCTGGCGAAGGCAATTGAAAGAATACATGGCTTTAAGAAAGCATAAAAGATTGTATTTAAAACAATTGAAAAAATCTGTCAGCAAAATTCAACGGATTGATGTCGGGGCAATAAGTGATAATACTAATGAAATCCGCCCCCCGTTCGGCTAAATGTTCTAAATTTAGTCGGTGTGTTTAGCGTTCTCTGAACGCTTATCTGATACATAAAAGTTAAAAGAACACCTTCCGTACCAGTTGCCACTGCGTAGAAAAACCAAATGCCACGGCAATTAACCAGGCCTACCCTACGCTGGTAACACAGGAAAACCACTACGACCCATAGGGCGTAGGCATTGAGCGCGAAGTAGTAGCTGATACCAGCAAGCTACCGAGGTTTGAAATGCGAGACCGCTTTACCTACAATGGCAAAGAATTGCAGGGCAATTTGAATTACTTAGACTACGGCGCCCGCATGTATGACGCTACGATTGGTAGATGGGGAGTAGTGGATCCTTTGAAGGAGCAAAGAGAATGGCTAACTTTATATAACTATGTTCAGAAGAATCCTATTAACCGTATTGAAATTAATGGAGAACTGGATGGGAATTATTATGATAAGAATGGAGCTAATTTAGGAAGCGATGGCGAGAAAGATAAAAAAGTTTATGTTGCCACTAGGAAAATAGTGACTGATAACAAGGATGCAAAATCTTGGTTTGAAAATGCCAAAGAGTTGCCTATAGACCACGACAAATTTAGAAATCGAGCAGCAACAGTTTACGCTGAAAGTTCAATAGGATATGGTATTGAAAGTAAAGTGGAAATGTATGCAATAGCCAGTGTGTTAATATATAGAAACACAATTGCGTATGGAGCGAATGCGCCATTAGCAAAGAAATTCTTAAAGACTTCTTTGGAAGAGCAAACAAGTGCAATGGAAACAGCAAATGAAGCAATTATTAATACGTTGACGGGTGGACCGGATTTTAGCAATGGTGCAAAACAGTGGGACGGAAGCGAACAGACTATGGTCCCCCAAAAAGACATGGGAAAACCTTCCAATGGTTCTTTTATGTACAAAATGAATGTAATGAGCTGGAAGATGGAAGATAGTCATTATAAGTCTTGGAAATCAGCAATAGAGAACAAATTTGGTACTGGCAAATTTACAGTAGCACAAACAAGAGTTGCAACTCATGATTATAGTGGTATGAAAAATACTGGTAAGATACGTTTATTCTCAACAGCTCAGTATGGACTTAGTATATTTTGGAAAGAAAAATGAAAATAAGATTATTATTATTATTAGCGATTGGTTTTCTATCTTGTAATGTTCATAATTCGAAAGGTAGTTTACAGAAAACTTGTTTAATTAGACAAAATGGAGTTTTAGTTGAAAAGAGGTATCTTAGTCCAAAAGGTACACCAACAAGTATAATTACTTACGAAAAAGATGAGAAAACGCCTAGGGATTCTATAATCTTTAATGAATATTTGAATGTTACTGCTTATGTCTATGATAATGGAAGCTATTCTATTAATGATTTACTTTTAGTAAAAGATTATTACACAGAAATTTACAATATTGATAGTACATGCAATCTATATAAAACTATAAATCATAGAATTTTAATTGAGGACTCAATAGCGAATCTCTGTTATATTGCGAATTCTGTTTTGTCAGATGGGACTGATGCATCAACAAAAGCAGTAGTAACTAAGAGTTTGAATGGAATAAGAATTAAATATTTAAGATTAAATTCACTATTTCTTGATTTGCCAGAGGTTTTGCAGTCTTATTTTTATGAGAAAACCCTTTGTAATGTTAGTTTATATATAGAGGAAGGATATTTAAAAGAGGAAATCTACATTTTTGAGAATGGAAATGCATCAAGGCACTTTATCTATGAAAAGGGCTTTTTAAAAGAATCTAAGTTGGAGGTCAGATATTTTAATAATAATGAAACGCCTATTAAGACAATCCGTACCTATGAGCTTAAATAAATGAAATTTAGAAATTTTATTTATTAGAATGTGAATATACTTTGATTATAAAGATAATCGCAAGACACTCCCATTTGGTGAATTGATTCACATAACTTTGAGACTGTAAACTAAACTGTGTCAAGTAAAAGTTTCAGCAAATTTATAACTTTACTTAAACACAGTTTAATTTTTGGTCTCATACTTACTTACCTATCAGCTCATTGATATCTGAAATGGCCAGAATGTAAGCCAGTCTGGCTGAATACACATCGGCTTCTGCTTTGGCTGTCAATGCACGGGTGTTTAGTACATCTGTTTTTAAATTCATGCCGGCAGCCAGCCTGTCGTTTTGTAGTTTCAGTTCTTCTCTGCGGTATTGAAGCGCTTTCTCTGCTACATTTACCAATGCCATACTTTGCCTCGCCTTCCGGTAGGCTTTTTCTATATCATAGGCAAGCTGTTGCCGGGTGTTCATTATGTTTTCTTCTGCCTGCTTTAATTGATATGTTCTTTGTTGTAGCACCTGCTTGTTGGCATACAGGTCCTGAATATTCCATTTCAGGCTTAAGCCCACAAAGGGGTTATTCATAGGCATAATGGGGTTTCCACCCTGTACCACATACCCTGCCACCAAACCCACATCCGGTCTGTTGCTTTGTTTGGCTGCTTTAATACCCAGCTCGGTTCTGGCTCTGGTAAGTTCTGTCAGTTGCAAGTCGGGGTTATTGGGTATCTCGCTTGCAAAAGAATCCATACTGGGCAGGTCGGGTAAAGTATCCGAAATGCCGTCAACATTAAAATCTTCCGCCTTTATACCGGTCAGCTTTGCCATATCGGCCTTGTAATTCTGAATCTGAAAGTCCAGTTTCAGCATATTCTGCTCTTCATCAGCAATACCGGCCATCAGGCCTGCCTTGTTTACATCAATGGTTTTTCCGCTTAGCAGGGCATTTTCAACATCTGCCAGCCTTGCCTGTGCCAATGCCAGTTTAGCCTGCGCCTCTTCCATCTGTTTCTGGCTTATCAATATGCCAAAATACAGTTGCTCAATGCCGTGCTTTATCTGCAAAGCTATCTTCTGTTTTTCTTTTTCTGACACGCTCACATCCAGCTTACTTAACTCAATGCCTGTTTTAACTTTTGCCTGCTGAGAAATCGGCTGATAAACAGTGGCGCCGGCATTATACGTACTTTTTTCGCCTACTTTAAATGTCCGGTCTTCGTTAGGTAAAAGCACCTGATTGGTGGCGCTTAAGGGTATTACACCTATTGTTCCTGCCGGGATAGTTATATCGGCCAGATTCAGGTTATACTGATACGTTCCGCTCAGGCTCACAACAGGCAGACGTTTTATCTCGTCTTCTTTAATTTTAGCTTTCTTCTCCTCTACCTGCCATTGCTTAATGGCCAGTATATGGTTGTTCTTTAAGGCGGCATCAGTCAACTGCTGAATAGAGTAAGTTTTCACGTTTTGTGCTGAAACCAACTGAATACCTACTAAAAAGCCTATAAACACACTTATTGATATTTTGAAAGTTTTCATATTTCAGGGCTTTATTTTTTCGTTAACACATCTTTTTTATCGCCTGGTTTAATCCAGCCGATGTAGAGAATCGGCACTGTCAGTAAGGCCATAATCATGCTCCAGACCACCCCAAAGGCCAGCACACTGGCCAGTGGCGCCCACATGGGCGACCCTGAGATAATCATGGGCAATACACCTATGGCGGCTGCCATGGCGGTCAGGAAAATCGGGCGCAGACGTCTCTTTCCACTCTCAATAGCGGCCGTTCTGATATCCAAACCATGTTTCAACAGTTCGTTGGTGTGGTCTACTAATATAATGGCGTTTCTGACCACAATACCCGACAAAGCAATGAGCCCGATAAAAGCCGTGAAGCTAAAGTTATTGCCGGTTACAAATAAGCCCAGAATTGCGCCAAACAAACTCAAGGGGATGGTCAGCATCACAATGGTCGTTTCTTTCAGGTTTTTAAACTGAAACAGCAGAATAAAGAAAATAAGTACCAGACTAACCACCATAGCCGTTACCATTTCACTCAGGGTTTCTTCCTTGTTTCCATGTTCGCCACCATATTCTATATGATACCCGTTCGGCAAAGCCAGTTTATCAATGGTGGGTTGCACCTGTTCAAGCAGTTCGGCAGGTAGCATGTTATCTGATAAATCAGATTGAACCGTTAAGGTGCGAACACCATTTCTATGCATAATTTTACCTGTCTGCCATTGCGGAATAATATCGGCAATTTGTCTTAATGGCACGTTGACACCTGTAACCGGCGACTTCAGGTAGACTTTTTGAAGGTCGTCTGTATTTTGTCGTTTTACATCGTCCAGCCTCAACACTATACCAATCTGGTTGTTGCCTTCGTACATGGTAGAAATTGATGCTCCGGTAAAACCGGTATAAACCGTTTGCGAAATACTAGTGGTAGTAAAGCCTAATCTGCCGGCTTCGGGTTTCAGGTTAATACCTATGCCGTAGTAGTCTTCGGCAAAATCGCTGCGCACATACCTGCTGCCTTTGGTATTTCTAATAATGCCGGCTACCTTATTGCCAATGTCTTTCAGTTTCACAATGTCATCACCAACTATTCTTACTTCAACCGGCGCTTTCAACGGCGAGCCCTGCTGCATCAGTTTCACAAAAGTGGTGCCTTCGGGTATGGCTGCGTCTACTTTCCGGCTCAGTTCTTCAGCAAGTTCTTCGGCAGTTTTGTCGGTGGTTGTATTCACCAGAATCTGTGCGTAATTAGTAGTTGGAAATTCAGGCGAAAAGTTATAATAAAATCTGGGCGCAGCGGTACCGGTAAATGTAGCATAAGAGCTCACGCGCTTATCACTCTTCACCAGGTTTTCAGCCTTCTGAATCGCCAGTCTGGTTTTCTCAAGTTTGGTGCCTGTTGGTAACCATACCTCAATTACAAACTGGTTTCTTTCGGCAGTAGGAAAAAACAATTGTCGAACACCCTTCGTCAACAATAGCCCTGCCAGTGCAATAGGAATCAAACTGGCCAATATGGTGGTCTTCGGATATTTTACACAAACTTCCAGCAATCGGTTATAGCCCGTCTGCATGTAGTCGAGCAACGATTTACGCTTTCTACCCTTGTTTTCTTCTGCTTCAGCCTGGTGCAGCCCTTTCTTAATAAAAGTGTAACACAGCATAGGCGTAAGCAGCATGGCTACCACAAAAGACGACAATAAGGCTATTGCCACAGTAATAGGCAGGGCAAAAATAAACTCGCCTATGCTGCCATCTAACAATACCATGGGCATAAAAGAGGCAATAATGGTTACGGTGGCCACCAGCACAGGCATAACCAGGTCGCTGGCACTTCTCCATGCGGCCGTCCATCGGTCAACACCTTCATCCAGTAGCTCTACATAATTATCTGCTATCACAATGGCATCATCTACCACCATTCCCAGAACCAGAATCAAAGCGGCTAGTGAAACCTGATGTAACTCTATACCCAGGGTGTGCATGGTAGCAAAGGTAACTGCCACCGTAACCGGAATGGCCGTAGCTGCCACGGCAGCAATGCGAAAAGGAAGCAATAAGATAACTACTATAATTACCGAAACAATTGCCAGAAAAAACTCTTTGATAAAATGCGAGATGTTTTCCTGCACCAGGTGTGGCTGGTTAACAACGGTAGTAATTTTGACATTACTGGGAATAACCCCTCTTGCCTGCTCAATTTTTTGCTCAATTGCGTCACCAAAATGAACAATATTATTACCCTCATGCATTTGTATGGCAAGCAGAATAGCAGGGTGGCTGTTTACGGTAATTATACTTTGGGGTTCGGCATACTCACGTTTAAGAGTGGCAATATCGCCCAGCTTAATTACTGAACCCGTAGACGACGTACCTACAATCTGGTTAGCCAGGTCTTTTTCTGTGTTATAGTACCCGTTGGTGTATAGTGGCGCTTCGCTGTTGGCTGTTTTAATGTCGCCGGTTGGGTTAATGGCATTTTGTGACTGCAGCACCTTTACAACCTGCTGCATGCTGATACCATACTGCGATAACTTTTCTGAGCTGGACGAAACCACAATTTCTTCTTTCTGCTCACCGATGCGCTTAACTTTTGAGGTAGCCGGTATGGCACGTAAATAATCTTCCAGCTTCTGCGCGTAATTTTTAAGCTCGGTTGGTGAGGCGGTCTCGCTTTCAAGCGCAATTACCATAGCCTCCGTATCGCCAAAATCTGAATTCACTATCGGCCCCATTACGCCTTCAGGCAAATCTATCTGCCTGGCCACCAATAACTGGTTCCGCAGCTTGCTCCAGAATATATCCGGCTGTTTTACTGACTCTGTCAGTTCTACATTAATTACCACTACGCCGTCTTTGGTGGTCGAAAAAGTTTTGGCTTTGTTTACCTCTTCATATTGAAACAGATACTGCTCCAGTTTTTTGGTGAGCTGGTCTTCTACCTGAACAGAATTAGCGCCGGGATAATAGGCTATTACAAGACCCGTGCGGACCACAATTTTGGGATCTTCGCGACGTGGCATATTCAGAAGCGACTGAATACCCACTGCAAATAGCATTAACAATACCGATAACGTTATTTGCTTATATTTTAATGATGCCTGAATAATGTTCATGTCGGTAATTATTTATAAATGACAGCAGTGCCATCGGTTATTTTATTCTGACCGGCCACAACCACCAGGTCTCCTTTGTTCAGCCCGTTGATGATTTCAATTTTGTTTTCAATCATTTTGCCAATATTTACTTCTCGTCTGTACGCCTTGTTTCGGGCTTTATCTACCACATATACATAGGTTTGGTTATTGATGTCATGATTGATGGCCTCAGCGCTTAACACAATGGCCTCTGTGGTGGTATCAGCGTCAATTTTAGCCTCGGCTATCATACCCGGCCTGATAACAAGCCCCGGGTTGTTAACTTCAATTTTAATGGTAAAAGCTCTGGTCGACGGGTCAGCTGCCGACCCTACCTCTATTACTTTACCGCTGAAGGTTTTAGCAAGCGCAGAAATGGTAATGCTGGCAGGCTGCCCAATTCTGATATAGTGCAGTTCACCTTCGGGTATATATGCCAGCACTTTTACTTTGCTGATATCAGACACCACAAATGCGGGCATACCAACACCCACCATTTCGCCGGTTTCACTCATTTTCTTGAGCAATACCCCGCCAATTGGCGTGTATAGTTTGCAGTCTGTCTCATTTTTTTGCTGAAGCTGCAGTTGTAACCTGGCCTGTTGTAATGAAAAACTAACTTTCGAAAAATCGCTATCGGTTACGCTTCCACGCTCATGGAGGGTTTTCAAACGGTTGTATTCATCGGTTACGGCATTTACCTGTACCTCTGCCAATTGTCTGGCTATGGTATAACTGGTGGGGTCCAGGCTGGCCAGTAGCTGACCCTTCCTGATGGTCTGCCCTTCGCGGGCGGTTATCAGATTAACCTTACCCCCTACCATAAAACCCAGCCTTACAGTAGTGTTACCCTCAATATTCCCACTTACAGAAACATCATTGCTGATGGCCGTGGTTGATATTTCTTCAACACTTACAGGTACGGCTGTGGTAGTGGCGGTGGTGGCTTCCGTACTTTTTGTATTGCATCCTGCCAGACCTACAAGCAGCGTCAACAGAATATAAATGCCCGATTTTTTCATTTTAGAATTAGTTATTTTTAAAAAATTGTTCTTGGAAGACTATTTCTTTGATATCCAGAAATTGCAGGGTTTCTTCTATCACCAGGTTAAACTCTTCGCAGCCTGAAACCAAAAACCTGATTTCACGGCTGGTATTGGCATTAATCACGTTTTCGATGATGGTAGTGTCAAACTCAAAATCGCTGGCGGCTAATCCAACCTCATAAAATGCTATAAACTTACCCGGATAATGATACTTTAAAATTTCAATCTCTTTACTGAAACTAAATTCATTGTTCCAGGAGTAATAAACCAGGGTAATAAACGAGATAGCTTCTTCATGAAACATATCTTTCAGATTCGGAAAAACAGAAGCTATTCCGGCATTGTCTGCCACTATTACCCAATGTGTGCCATTTGTTTCCATTATTTTGATGTATTAATATGGCACAAAAGTAGAGGGTATGTTTTTGTGTATTTTTAAGATAGATTAAAAAATGCAGGCATCAGTAAAGAATAAAAGCATTTAAAAACCCATTCAAACTATATAGCTTAGATACTTGGGTAAATTATGAAACCGGGTGCGGAAGGTTGAGAAGCTGGCAACGCTGCGGCGTTAGTTTATCACGGCAAAGAAAAAACAAACCAATTGAACAGCACTAAGAACAACGTACGCTCAGAGCTGCGCTCTTATTACGCTTAGTGTCTGTTGGGTAATACCCAGATAAGAGGCCACATGACCCAAAGGCGCACGTAATAAAATGTTCGGGTATTGTTTAATCATTCGTTCGTAACGCTCTTTGGCCGAATGAAACTTCAGATAATAATTGTTGTCAGATAATTTCTTTACCACATTATACAACACCAGTTTTTCAAGCTGATTGATTTCAGTGTTTTGACTACTGAGCCGGGCAAAATCATTAAAATTACAGGTCGTAATGGTACTTGTTTCAAGCACTTCAATGCTGTAGCGCGACGGCCGTCCGAAAAGAGCGCTTTCTATCGTGGCCGTTACGCTTTGTTCCGGAAAGAAATCTTCAGTTACATCTTTATCATCTTTCATGTAATAAGACCTGATCAGGCCGGTTTCTACATAAAATACCCGGTAAGAATGTTCACCTTCTGTTACCAGCGTATGGCCTTTGGGGTAAACCTTGGTTTTTGTGCTGTTATTCAGCCAATCGGTTATGGAGTCTGTCTCAATTGACTGAGACCTGAGATAAGTTGCTAAATTCATACGCCTGATAAGAAAACTGGCTTAATGTAAATATTATTTGGGCAATTTGCAACAAATGCCATTCGGGGAAAGGCTGATTACCTGCTGAAAACATAGATTTCAACTATGCACCTGCCACCACGTATAGACAAGACCGAGATACGCTGACTAAACAACAATTGTGGACTTTTATGTGCCTGAATGCCGCTTGAATGCAGAAGTAGATGATAAATGGCGACCGTATTTTTCGTGTACAGGTGTGGCCGCCTGCAAGACACAGGCGGCATGAAAAGAACACAGGCCACCAATAAGCATCAAGCCTTTGTGATAAGCCCTGTGGATAATAATACCCTTATGGGAGTTCAAACCTGATGGTTTTGTTATCAGAACCTAAAACCTCCGCAAGTCCTAAAGCATCATTGATTCGCCCTATCCGGGTATAACTGTATGTTGTTGAAAATGTCTTGTAAAATAATACAAGCGTATTTGACCCGAACAACATGAGGTCTCCGTTTTGGATTATCGGAGGAACTGCCGGATTAACCGGCAGATTCTTTGACAACCTGTAAAACTTTTCATTGGCGTTCAGTTCTGTCATACTTATTTCAAGTGGCAGCATGGCTCTGAATGCCCCCGCTGTTGGGCTGTCGGCCAAGGTGCCACCGAAAGTTCTGCCTCCTGCTTTTATAATTATTTGGGTTTTCATGGCTATAGTTGAGTTATAAATTTTATCAGGTTTTACGTCCTGATAAACCGATATGTCTTTTGTACAGGAAGCCGAATCGGCTATACAGGCAAGCACGGACAGGTCTGAAAGTACGCATCATTCGTATTGCATTTAGCCAGACGTGCCGGCATCGCAAAACTAATACACCTATGTAAGACAAATCTTATACATTTTACGGTATTGCTTACCAATTTCAACGGCAGCGATATATTTTTAGAAATTTCAGGGTATTTTTGATTAGTAAAACATGTCCAGCCAATGCTCATCTACGACACCATCAGGAAATACAGTGGGATGTTCAACAACCCGATATTGCATCCGCTAATTAATGTGGTTGATCTAAGCAAGTCGCCCCTACTGCCCAAAACCAGATTTATGTTAGCTTTTTATGCCGTTATCATCAAAGAAACCAGATGCGGCGATATCAGGTATGGTAATCAGTACTACGATTATGACAACGGAACCATTGTGTTTTTTGGCCCGGGTCAGGTAATTACCCATGAGCCAGAAGGGGAAATGCACCAGCCTTATGGCACAGCGCTTATTTTTCATCCGGATTTAATCAGAGGTACTTCACTGGTAAAGCACCTGCATCAGTACTCGTTTTTTAGCTATCAAACAAACGAGGCATTACACGTCTCAGAAAAAGAAAGAACCTTAATAGATGGCTGCCTGGCTAATATAGCGGCTGAGATAAGCCAGAATCTTGATAAACACAGCCGAACCCTTATCGTTGCCAATATTGAATTACTACTGAAATATTGTGCAAGGTTTTATGACCGGCAGTTTATTACCCGCGAAAATGTAAACCGTGGCCTTATCGGTAAATTTGAGCAGCTACTGACCGACTACCTGACAGGCGAAAAACTGAAAACCAAAGGCTTGCCTTCTGTAGCCTATTTTGCAGATTTGCTCCATCTTTCGCCTAATTACTTTGGAGACCTGGTAAAAAAAGAAACCGGAAAAACAGCGCTTGAATTTATTCAGTTGCGCCTGCTTGAAGTAGCCAAAGAACGAATACTTGACCACGGCAAATCGCTCAGTGAAATTTCTTATGAGCTGGGGTTCAGGTATCCGCAGCACTTTACCCGTTTTTTCAAACAAAAAACAGGTGTAACTCCTACTCAGTACCGGATGCATTGAGATCAAACCATCCCCCTGTCAACCGGCTGGTGGCAATAGTTTTCTGCCTGCCGCCAGGCATCTGAACTGTATTAAGAAATCGCTTTTTCAGTGCTATAGAGTTACAAATGGCCCCTTTGCTGATATAAATGCATATATCGGTAATGAAATAATTTTCCCTGAATCCTGAAAATGAACGGCCTTCCTATGATGAGAAACCTTTTAACTGACCAGCAAAATCCAATTAAGGTTCTTTTGGCAGAGGACGATGAAGACGACCAATTCTTTTTTTCCAATGTGTTGTCTGAATTACCATTTGCCACAGAACTCACAATAGTGAATAATGGTATGGCTGCCGTTGAAAAATTAAAATGCCCCGAAAGCCAACCAGACATCATTTTCCTGGACCTTAACATGCCCAAAATGAGTGGCAAAGAGTGCCTGAAAATGATAAAAACCAACAATTTATACAAAACCATTCCCTGTGTCATTCTCAGCACGTCTTCTTCAGGAGCAGAGATTGAAGAAACCTATTGCGCCGGCGCCAACCTTTACCTGCTTAAACCCAATGAAGTAAGCAACCTTCTTAAAATGGTTGATACGGTGTTGAAAATTGATTGGAAAGAATACATAACCCCTAAAAGAGAATTGTATTTTCTATCTGAGCGCTCGCTTCAAAGAGCCTGAATCACATAGCATTTTGTTTATATTTCTGGTACCAGCTTAGACTATCCACCTTGTTTATGGCTCGGGCAGCAAATGCCTGAGCACTTGCTTACTGTTGACGCCTCATTGAATTGAGTGGATGAAGATTCTGAAACAGGTTTCCCCGTTGGTGCATAGGCTTTTCATAATCTGTTTCTGAATCAGATTTATGGAAACACATTGACGTTTACTGCTACTTCCTTTCGTTTTGAATAATTGATTAAACCTCAGGTTTTCATGTTGGTTATTCTGCGCTTTATATCCAATAATTTACCCTAACGATTGCTTATCTGTTTTGTGGTGATTTTCTTACCCGTCAGTTGAACAATTAATGAAATCTTTTGCCAGCTTAAAAGTACTCCCCTGCCCTTTCTACCTATGGAATGGTTATTTGCTTATACTATTCAGTATTATCAACTAAATCTTTTACACAATGAAAAATTCAAAATCAAAACGTAGTGTTGATGTTTCTGAAAAGGAAAGTGAAAAGCTGAAAGAGCTTTTTACAGATGGCCTGAAAGATATTTACTGGGCAGAGAAACATCTGACAAAGGCTCTGGGTAAAATGGCTAAAGCCGCCACTTCTGAAGAGTTGAAAATGGCCTTTGAAACGCATTTAACAGAAACAGAAGGCCAGATTGCCAAAGTTGAGCAGGTGTTTGAAATGATTGGCGAAAAAGCCAAAGCCAAGCACTGCCCGGCCATGGAAGGACTTATTAAAGAAGGGGAAGAAATAATTGAATCAACCGAAAAGGGTACTTTCGTTCGTGACTGCGGTTTAATTCTGGCAGCCCAGAAAGTAGAACACTATGAGATAGGTTCTTACGGTGGGTTGAGAAGCCTTGCCCAGACTTTAGGATACGAAGAGGCAGCAGGTTTATTACAGGAGATTCTTGACGAAGAAGGTGCGACCGATAAAAAGCTGACCGAACTGGCAGAAGCTACCATTAATGTGGAAGCTGCGCAGGAATAACGTTTATTAGAAATGATTAAGGTAGTATAGGCATCTGCCAGATGGCCCTATACTACCTTTTTTTATTCGCGAGTTGTTAGTCTTTAATCTATTTAAGTTAAAGTATTGTTGGATGTCTCTTGGTAATACTCTCAACCTTTGAAAAACAATTTTCACTAAAGATTGAGACTCAAACAGCTGGTAAAGTATCTGGTTCTATCTATACAATTACCAATATATTTTACGCTTAATGTCAAAATACACTGGCATGAAATAGCTAAGCCTTTCTTAGACATTTGCGTAAGCTTTTTATGAAAGATCGGGCTGCTCTGTAACCGCACATACCGTGCACACCACCCCCGGGCGGAGTAGAACCGCTGCATATATAAATCTTTGGATTCGGCGTTGAATAAGGATTTAGCCTTGCTACCGGCCTTGTAAATAATTGTGTTAGGTCTGCTGCCCCTCCGGCAATAGTACCACCGAAAAAATTCCTGTTATAATTATAAAACTGAGAAGTATTGGTAGTTTTTCTTTCCAGAATGGTGTCTTTGAAACCCGGGGCAAATCTTTCAATCTGTTTTTCTATAGCAAGTGTCATGTCTTTTGTGCTTCCGTTAGGCACATGGCAATAAGCATATCCGGTTTGCATACCTGACGGGGCCCGGCTGAAATCAAACTCACTTTGCTGGCATACCATAACAAATGGCGACTCGCTATGTCTGCCATTCCAGGCATCTTTTTCACTTTGCGCAATTTCCGGTAATGTTCCGCCAACATGTACTGTCGATGCTTTTAAGCAGTTGGCATCTTTCCAGGGGATGGATGAACGTAATGCCCAATCAATTTTAAATACCCCAGGACCAAAATTGAATTTCCTTAACCTATTTATGTAGTTGGCCGGCAATTGCTTTTCTGCAATATTTGAAAGCTGAAGTGGGTCGGTATCAAAAAAGTAGTAATCTGCTTTGGGTAAATCTTCCATGCTGCTTATAAAGCAGTTAGTAATAATTTTACCCCCAGCCTTAATAAAATAAGAAGCCAATGCATTGGCTATGGCTATTGAGCCTCCTTTTGCAACGGGCCAATCAACCACATGGCCGGAAATGGCAAATACCAGACCTACTGCCGACGAGAAGCTCATGTCTAATGGCAATATGCTGTGCGTTGAGCAACCTGCAAATAAAGCCTTTGCCCTGGTCTGGCTAAACAAACTATTGGCAAGAGAACTGGCAGGAAGCATTCCTTTTAGGCCAAAATTTGCTAAGGTGAATGGCTCATCAGGCCAACCCAAAGGCCCCAGAATATCTTTAAAAAGTACATCTGCCTTTTTTACAAAAGGTGTTAATGTTTTCTCCCACTTAATTCCATCTTTACCCCCAATTGAAAGCTTTGTATCTTCAATTGACCGATATTGAATCACTGCAGGTTCATTATCAAGCGGATGCGCAATTGAAGCCTTTGGAAATACCCACTCAAGGCCATGTTCCTGCAATGACAGACTCTGAAAAAAAGGTGAAAGAAAGCCCATCGGATGAACCGCCGAACAATGATCATGATTAAAACCTGGTAAGGTAAGTTCAGATGTACGGGTTCCACCTCCAATGGTATCAGCCCCCTCAACTATTACAACCTGCAAACCATTTTTTTGTAATTCAATAGCGGCCGCCAGACCGTTCGGCCCAGACCCGATTACAACAACATCCGGATTACCCATTTTGCGAAATCCTGTTTATTAAATTTTCAAAACCTGATTTTGCTCCTGCTACTTTACTTTTAATATTCTCTATCATTGAGGTATAATCCAATAATAGAAAAAGTAAAAGCATGTTTTCAAGAAAAAGAATATTCATTAGCAGATATATACCTAAATGAAACAGGAAAAGTAAAACTACAAGCCCAATACGTAGCTTTTTACTTGTAAATAAAGCAAAAGGAGCAATGATTTCAAGAACAGTTGAAACCGGCAGCATTGGCGCAACTAAATAATTCAGCCAAGGATAATCTAATACCATTTTACCATATTCAAATCCCCATTCGCTAGGGTTATAGGCATGAAAAACTATCCATTGGCGCATAATATCAGGATGAAACGTGATTGGGAAGCCCTTGGCAACTCTGGCAATTCCGATAACCGCGTAATCAAAAGTGATTATAATTCCCAAAGCGAGCATTCCAGCCTGGTAAACCGACTGAGGCTTGTCGCTTTTGCTATTTGCGGTATCATAACATGGTAAAAGCAACAATAAATAAGTACAATATAGCAAGGTAAGCTCCCGGTGATTGACATGATTGCCCCATCCGCGAATATAGCCCATATAAAATGTCAGCAATACAGCTGCAATAAAAATGTTCCATTTAGACCTTCCAATTCCAAAAATAACTGCAACTATAAAATACAGGGTTACGCATTTAACTGTGAGCATTACACCCGGAGATATAGCCCTCAGAAAATCATCACTTAAAATATTCATCAGGCCATGCTTAAAGAAAATGCTGTGTTCTGCATTGGCAACCAGATAGCTGCTATCTGTAGAAACCCATATAAACCAGATAAAAAATATCCAAATTCTTGCAAAAGAAAGCGTATCTGCATTTGCGCCGTTGTGTAAAGTTATTTTCATTTCTTAAAGGGATTTTTAACAGACATTTGATAATCTTTAGATACTGCGTCTTTTGTAGTTTTAGTTAAGTCTATATTGACAATTTGAAAATCTAAGCTGTCTGGTAAATCTTTCCCCTGAAATTGAAGCACATTATAAATTGATCTGCCATACTTACTTATCTCTGCTTTTGCCCAGGATATTTTTTCGGCATTATCAGATTTTAGCGCGGATATAATTACATTGTTCATTTTCGTTGACAATGTTGGTGTGCCTGCTCCTCTAAGAATATCTGAAGGTGCATAGTATTCTGTTTTGCCATCTGAAAACCTGCCGGCAAATTCGTAGGTTTGAACGGTTTGTATTCTGCCCCCTCCTTCAAACATAGCGAATCTCGCAATCGGGAAAAACTCAACCTTCTTATCAGGGAATTGATATTGCCAGCGGTCAATAAGCTGTACAAACATCCAGAATCCAAAAAATAACATAAAAATACCCAGTTTAAATGCCCCCAGGCTTCTTAATGCATTTAGTACCCTTAATCTTAAAAAAATTACATAAAGTAATCCAATTAAAAATACTGCTTCAAAAACTATACGTAGATATTGGACCATCGCTTTTTGGTAAGTAGTTCATATAAAAAACTAAAAACCAATGCCACATCTGCATCTTCCTGAAATTCTAAGCTATTTCATAATAGTGCTTAATTAATAAAAGAAAATGCTAAAATTATATGGGAAAATTTTCCCATATAATTTGAATATATAGTAAGTAATTCTACTCATGTAGAATTACTGCCACGATAATTTAAAATTTGATTTTTTGACAATAAAACGCAATTTTTAAGCATAAATGGCGTATAAGCATACTATGCAAAGTTATTTTATAAGAAAGATTTAAGATTAAAAACACATCTTGTGCATTTGCTGTCAGTGGCACAATCATTTACTTACTTCAACCCCTTAAATCAGCACGGCAAGTCAATTTTCCGATTTGAAACCTTAAATAGAATTGATAAAGCCTGAGCTACAAGCTAACATTTAATAAATTGGGAATGCCCATCAGGTTTAACTGACTCATGCATTATATACGTTTACAGGCAGAGCTGTATTCTAAAAAAAAGCCAACCCCCACAGCACATTACTGTAGGGGTTGGCTTGTGTTTTCATAGAGATTTTCAAACCAATTGAAATACCTCCTGAATTTTAATACTAATCAGACCACCAATGGCCAGACCTTATTTAATGACATTTAAAATAAGTACAAGCGTAGTTACTATACCTGTAAATATTGGAATCAACTGAATGGTCTGTATTCTCTGATCGGTATAAGTAACTTTACCTTTACTGATGTCAATATAAATTACATCATTGTTTTTAATGTAATAATAAGGCGAATTAAAAAAGTCTCTTTTGGTTAGGTCCAACTTAACTATCTCGCGTTTATCTCCTGTTGTTCTAATCAACATTACATTCTTACGCAAACCGTAAATTGTTAAATCACCAGCCATACCAATTGCGTCTGGCAAGGTTGTATGGTCGTCCAGAAGATTGAAAACAGACGGTCTGTTCACCTCACCAATAATTGTAAACTTATGGTTCAGGAAACGTACATTTACAGTAGGCTCTTTTAAAAATGTAAGGAGTTTTGTCTTTATACTATCACCTGCTTCTTTTAAGGTTAGGCCCTCCAATTTTACACTTCCAACCAGGGGCATATCAATATTGCCCTGCGGATTTACCAAATAACCAAGTGGTTGATTTCTTGCCATACCTCCACCCGTTGAACCCGGAAAGTTAGTAGTTGTAAGGGCATTAACGTTAGGGAAATTAAAAATAACGTTAGACTCTTCACTTAAGCTGCTCACGGTTACGGCCAGAATGTCATCTGCCTGAATGCGGGTTACAGTTGGAAGGTTGGGGGGGAGTACCTGATTGGACACCGAATCTGTGCCTTGAAAATAGGTAATATCTTTTGTATTTACCCGCACACACGAGGACGCAACAAACACGATACCAGATAAACAAAGCAAAGCTCTGAATAATTTCATTAACTTTTTGGGGCTGTTGTTAAACATAAAATAATAGATAAAAATTGCTGATAGTTATGGCTAGTTAATAGAACTTCAATAAATGTCAGACAAGTATTCAATTGTTATATTTCTTGTGTTAATTCACTGTATTATCCTTCTCCGGTTCTTATCACTCTTCTTAAGTTCTCATTTAATTAATCAACCAGCAATACTCAAAAAATTAACATACGCAGAACTGCTGTGTGTATTCTTAAAATAAGACCTGAAAATATTGATTGGATTTGTGCACACGGTAGACAGGTAAAGGGCTGTTCATTTTCGTTGTTTGCTACTCAAAAAATACAATTTTTATATCATGCCAAACTTTAACCGAAACAAGGAAAAACTAAGCTAGTAAAAGTACGTAATAATTTAAATTCTGTTTTCAATCAAAGCTATACTTACATCAGGCACTTCAAACTTTCAATTAATCTCAATTTAAATTAAACTCAAGCGAAGCATTCAATTTTAAAGAATAGACCAGATATTTAAGACCCCGAAAACGGAAAAACTTTTTTCTTAAAATTGTGCCTTACAAAAATAAAAGAAAGTTTTAGAATTTAAACAGTATATTTTGATGCCAAACCGTATTTTTTAGTTTTTTATAGAATCTTCATATAAAAGTATTTAGAAATACAATAAAAAATCATTTGATGCCAGTAACCCTCTGAACCAGATTAATAAAATATTGAAGGCCTGTTTACCATTTACAGTGCCTGACCCAATGAACATAAAATTTGAAACCCATACCGGAGAGGCTTTGTTGTTTAACTAATCATTACCCGACTGCACGTTTTTTAATCTTTAACAGGTAAAATATGAGATTACGAGTTTCTGTCGTAATTTTGTTTAAATTCTCTGACGTACAAGTTAGTAATAATCTAAATTGAATGGCATTTACTATAAAGGTATATTGCTTCAAGAAAAACTATAAGTTAAAACACAATTCTTATGCTCTCAATTTTTAATTGGAAAAAACCTGCTGCTGATCCGCTTTCATTCTTAAAAACCGATATTCATTCTCATCTGCTTCCGGGAATAGACGACGGCTCAACGGATATGGAACGAACCATTAACTATATTGAAGAGCTTCATAAACTAGGTTATAAAAAGTTTATTACAACACCTCATGTCAAGGCAGGCATTTTTCCTAATACACCAGCCATCATTAACAATGCGCTCAATGAAGTAAGAGAAGCGATAAAGCCGCGTAACCTTGATATAGAAATTGAAGCCGCTGCTGAATATCTGCTGGATGAAGAGTTTGAAAGCATCCTGCAAAGAAATGAGTTATTAAGCTTCGGTACAAAGCGTTACCTGCTCATTGAAATGTCGTTCATTTCTCCGCCACCCAACTTATCTCAGCTTATATTTAAACTAAAAACCAGTGGTTATTCGCCTGTTATGGCGCACCCTGAGCGCTATCCTTATTGGTGGGAAAGTCTTGATAAAATAGCTGATTTAAAACAGGTAGGGTGCCTGCTTCAGCTTAACTTGTTGTCGTTAGCAGGCTACTACGGTAAAAAGACTAAACAAGTAGCAATCAAATTGCTGGAATCCGGAATCATAGATTTTGTTGGAACCGACCTGCACCATGAAAGGCATCTGGCCGATATCCAGCTATTAACGAAGGATTCGAAGTTGATGAAGCTATTAAAAAATAAAGCATTTCTTAACGAAATGCTTTAGTAGAAATTCTTTTGATTTGCTTCAGATGTACGTTGATTAATAGGCCATTTTTTCGCCTTTAACCATATTATAAACTGTAGCAACTATTATTTTAATATCCAGCCAGATACTCCAGTGGCTGATATACCAGATATCAAATTTCACACGTTTTTTCATCAATGAAATGTCCTTGGTCTCTCCTCTGTATCCATTTACCTGAGCCCAACCTGTAATACCCGGTTTAACCCAGTGCCTGATCAGATAATTATCAATCTGCTCTTTACTTTCTATGTTGTGCTGCACAGCGTGAGGTCTTGGCCCTACAACTGACATATCGCCAAACAATACATTGAAAAACTGTGGCAACTCATCCAGGTTAGTTTTACGCAAAAACCTTCCGACTTTCGTAATTCTTGGGTCATCTTTTTCAGTTTGCCAGAAACCTCCGTCTTTTTTACGGGTAGAACTGTCTGAATACATGGACCTGAATTTAAAACACACAATTTTTTTATTGTTTTTACCCCAACGCTCCTGAAGGAAGAAAATAGGCCCTTTTGAATCAATTCTGATAATTAATGCCAGAATAGGTATCAACCATGAAAACACTAAAACTATAACCAAAAGGCTGAAAACTATATCAAAAGCACGTTTAAGAACTCTAAAATGCCATTCTTCTAACGGATTTTTCCGCAAAGTAAGAATAGGGTTACCGCCAAAGAGTTCAAGTTTATATTGTTTTAACCCATATTGCGAGTACTCAGGTATAATTCTGGTTTTTATTCCCTCTTTTTCAGTTACCTGAATAATCTTCTCAACATACTCCTTGTCAAAAGAAGGCAAGGCAACAATTACTTCTTCAATACGGCTTTTTTTGATGACACTCTCAAGATTGGCCAGATTACCCTTATACTGGCCATTCAGATATTGAGGCTTCGATTCATCAATAAAACCTGCTACTTTATATCCAAACTGCGGTGTATCGCTAAATATTTTATAAAAAGACATAGCGCTGTCTCCTGTACCTACTATTAGAATATTCTTTATTTTGTATCCTCTTTCATATAACAACAGACTTATCTTCTTGAACAGATACTTCTGTATTGTCATCACAACAAAAACAAAAATGATGTTGAGCAGCACCAGCGTTCTTGAATAGAAGCTATCGTTAGATAGAAAAAGATATACCATTAAGGCTACCCCCTGGGCAATTATATTGGGAATGAGCACAAGAAACTCATCTACATACTTTACCGTACGAAACTCGTCGTATAATTCAGTATAACGGCTGGTAAAGTACCAGATTACCAATAGAAGAAAAATTAAAAATATATCACTATTGCGAAAAACCCGGCCACTTAATATCTGTGCTATACTATAGCAAAATATTAAACAGAGTGAATCTGTCAATAATCTTATATGATATACTTTTTTTAGATTTGAGACCATATAATTTAAAAACTAGAACTGTAATTATATGCTATGTTTGAATATCGAATTTGAAGCAACTACTTTTTGGGTATAATTTCTTCGTGACACGCTTATGCTAACTTAAAGCCTATTGACAGTTTAGTACTGTGCTTAAAAGAGAGATAACTGGCAATAACTCAACATTATATTTTGCAGCAAACAA
The DNA here is from genome assembly GCF_024138715.1 of Emticicia sp. 21SJ11W-3. Taxonomy (GTDB): domain Bacteria; phylum Bacteroidota; class Bacteroidia; order Cytophagales; family Spirosomataceae; genus Emticicia; species Emticicia fluvialis. Next base: position 612,593 of record NZ_CP092074.1, on the reverse strand, counting down.
AATAAAAAAACAACCTACGCAAAAGTAAATTTCCACCCTATCATTAGCAATAATCGTTGTGTAAACCTTCAATTAAATTTACAATTATTGTAATCATGTTTTAACAGCAGTGTTTCCTGATACAAACTTAGAAAATATAATTTACTTATTATAGCGGAGGGGGTGAAAAATGCAAGAAGTCCTTTTTAAGTTTATATAAATACAGTTAATTTTTTACTTCTGGCATCAGCGTTACACACTATACGTATATATACTATAGAATACGTACCGAAGTCGCAATTTTTACAAGCCTCTTTTTAGCTGATTATCCCAGTAACTGCTATGATAAGTCCTTAACTTTTCATCCAGTTGGTAACCTGTTCTGTATCGCTCGGCAATCTGATATCCTTTTACATATAAGTATTCCCACCTGAACTCATCTGCTGTTCTAAGCCTTACACGCTTGCCCTGCAGAGTAACACCAGGCGGAATTGGAATAGCAAAATTGAAACCTACTGATGTGCCATTGGTAGTTTTTAATGCATAGAACCCGATCTCTACATTTGAGAACTGGCGTATAAAATCAAATCTTACGCCTCTATCATTATAAAGGTATTGCCCACCCGAAAGTTTTAAGGTTATATCATTCTTAAAAATACGGTAGCTCACATCACCTAACACCATGAGATGCCTGAGGGACTGGTATTCAAAATAATCGCCTGATATTCTGTAATAGCCGCTGAAAGAACCCTCCAACCCGAACGACCAAGGACTGTTCACATCAAAATACCTATACTGTGCATTGAGACCGTACTGGTCTTTATAAAACAATCCGGCAGAAAGGCTCATAAAGTTAAATTTTCTGAAAGTCAGAAATTTATTAATAAAGGTAGGAGCCAGACGTAACCTCAGCGATTGCTGGTCTAAATCATTGACAATCGGTATGGTAAGACCGGTTGTAATAGCAAGGCCTCGGCCTAAAATAAGCTGGGTATTAAGAGCTACACTAAACTTGGCCTCAACAGGGTTATCAAAGTTACCGAACTTAGCTGTAAAGAGGGGAAGTAAAGAAAAGTCAAGCTTATAATCTTTCAGCGGAAACCATTTGTTAACCCCAACTTGCCGGGAAGCTGATGCAGAAAGCGGTTTAGAATAAATACCCGAACCTATTTTCTGATAGGATGCGATAGGCACTCCCTGAAACAACGGAATATACCTCTGGCTACTGGTGTCTGAAAGGGAGTAGCGCAACTCAACAAACCCGTTAAACGGATTCCGGTAAATGCGTTGTTCATAACTAACCCCGAGGCTGTCTTTATTTACACGCTCATAGGTAAGAAGTGTCTTCCCCTTCTTACCAGACTGCGCATAACCCATACCGGTTATACACAAAAAGCATAGTAAACTATTAATTAAGTGTTTCATCCAGCTTGGCAATGCTTTTCTTTGGTTTAAGCAGTTGAAAATGAATTGAAGAACCGAATATGAACCTGTCTCCGTTAAGTAGGCCACCCTGAACCGTCCATGTCTTCCATAGTGTTAAATAGGCTCCAACATTCAAATGCTGCGAGTCCCACTCGGTCATCAGTCCGGCTTTATTCCGGTATCCTAACTTAACACCTGCAAAAGGCCCAACAAGGTAACCGTTATTGAAGATGAAATCACTTTTTTTCTGAAACTTTAAATTTGAAAAAATATTCGAATTCGCAAGATTCAGTTTAAAATCACCTTCTCTTGAAAGAATATACGGGCTACCATACCCGGCTGTTGTTTCCAGGTTCAGGTCTTTGTTCAGATTGAAGTGCTTGGTAGCCACTAAAACATTGGTCAGCATGGCTGTTTCAATCATAAACGGCGAAGAAATAATAACAGCCACTGAAGGAAACCTGGGTTTTTCTTTTACCAGAAGATAGCTTATATCCAGTTGCCTGTCTCCCAGACCCTCACGTATTTTTGTATCGGTTGTAACCGGTTGAAGCAGGCTTAAGGTAATGGTAAGGCGCGGCAGTAAGGTAAGATTGGCAAATAAAACACGCTCGGCATTTCTTTGCTTACTTCTTAACGAATATTTAAGCGGATTGTAGTTGTAGCCGAAGCTGAGGCTGGCGTCTTCGTAAGCAGTTGCATTAGGGATATACATCAGACCCGATTTGCCAGATAGATTCACCTGTGCCCAAACGGATTGCGAAGCAAAAACAAAAAGGCAGGTTGCTGCGGTGGAGCGAAAAATCAAAAAAGAGCTACCCTTAAATCTCCATTTAAAAGAAATAAACGATAGCGCTTTTTTGATTTTCATATTTTTAAGAGGCGTTTGAATTAAAATTAACCCTGGCCCTGGTCATGACAAGTCTGGAAAGACGCCGTCAGGGTGGCCTGCATATTAGTAATGGTGGTATTATAAGCGGTAGCAATAGCGGCGAGGTCAGTATCTCGCGCTGAAGCTGCAGCGGCTATGGTGGCAGTGGTAGTTAAATTACAAGCATTTACTTCTGCTGCATATAAATTACCCGACAACTCAATAGTCTGAACAAAATTAACATATAAAAGTACAGTTAGCAAATTATAATTTGCTTCGCCTAGCGTATCTTTTACAGAAGCCAAAGCAGTAAGGCCTGCCTGAAGCAAATTGTTGGCAGTTGTGTTTCTGGTACTAAACGATGTACCTGCGGTGGCAATACATGCCGCACTGTTGGCTGCCGCTACCCGGTTAGCATAAGTGGCATTTACAGTTTGTTCCTGGGTTGCTCTGGCTGCATCTATGGTTGCTTTGGCACGATTAAATGCCAGCTGAGCCGAGTCGGTACAGGCGCTGTTTACTGCGGCCACGGCATAATCAGGAAACTTGATTAATGACTCATTTTTTGTAAAGGAAGACTCTTTTACAAAACCCGTTACAACCGTACCGTTAACCGATGGCAGGGTAATCTTTGGCAAATAGGCAGCCAGCGCAGGATTCAAAGCAATTGCTTGTACTGACGCTTTCAAATCTGCCGGTAAAGTACCTGTAGACACCAGATTACTGACCACCGCCGGAGTGAAAGCAGCGGAGATTTTACCTGCTTCCGAGGGCGCAATCACCTTCTCCACGTTGGCAGCAGCTGTGGTAACATCAGAGGTAACTGTTCCGGTGGCCAGAGCAGAGGCCAAAGCCGTTGTTGTGGCTGATGCAGTTACTGAACCCTGCGTAGTGGTTACGGCTGCTGGTGTAGTTGGCTTTACATCTGGCAGTTTTACATCTTTGTACTTTTCCTCAAATTTAGGAATCTCAGGCTCTGCGTCTTTCGACTTACAGTTGTACATACTAACGGCCAACGCCATAACCAAACTCAGGCTGGCAAACTTAAATTTTCTTCCAGTTTTCATGATAATTTAAATTAATAAGAAAAATTGTATTGGGGATTTACTTAATTACGCCGCTAAAAAAACCAAGATTTCTTGTTTTAAGACGCTGAATTGTATTAGACCAATTCAAATTGCCTGTAAAACATGGAGAAATCTTGTGATTCCTGACAAATTATCCTTTAAGGTAGTGGCGAACTTTTAGTGTTGCAGTAAAAAAGATGTAAAACGAAGGGCAGCTCAGAAACAAATTAAACGAGCTAAACAATAGCAAACTTACAAAAAACAGAAAATCTGTATGAGGCGAATTAAGATAATAAACCTCTGACGTAACAACTTAACCGGAACAACAACTCTAAAATATTGGTAAATGCAATTATTGCCAAATAATATTCAAACTTTTTGGCATATTACCACTAAAAAAACAAACTTTCTTTGTTAAAGACAATTCTATGCGCAGTAAATACAAAATTGTCTGAGCAATAATTAGGTATAATTTGGCGCACATGGCCTCATATACCTAATTATTAATCAGTTATAAAATGCTTCTTATTTGCCTTTGCTAAACAAAGCCACATCTGCCTGCATCATATCTTTTACCAATGCCGGTAGGTCGTATTTAGGCACCCAACCCAATTTGGTTTTAGATTTTGTTGGGTCTCCTATCAACAATTCAACCTCTGTTGGTCTGAAATATCTTGGATCTACAAAAACAACTTCTTTACCAATTGGCAATTGATAATCTGGATTGCTACATGCAGTTACATATCCGATTTCATCTACGCCTTCACCTTTAAATTCTACCGAGATACCCACTTCAGCAAAAGACATTCTTACAAATTCTCTTACGCGGGTAGTGATTCCCGTTGCAATTACGTAATCTTCCGGTACATCTTGTTGTAGAATTAACCACATGGCTTCTACGTAGTCTTTGGCATGACCCCAGTCGCGTTGCGCATCCAGATTACCCAGATACAAAGCGTCTTGTTGGCCTAATGCAATCTGAGACACTGCACGGGTAATTTTTCTGGTAACAAATGTTTCTCCACGTAGTGGCGACTCATGGTTAAACAAAATACCGTTTACGGCAAACATATTGTAGGCCTCTCTGTAGTTGACTGTAATCCAGTAGCCATACAATTTGGCAACTGCATAAGGAGAACGCGGATAGAAAGGCGTAGTTTCTGATTGAGGCACTGCCTGTACCAAACCATATAGCTCAGAAGTTGAGGCCTGATAAATTTTAGTTTTCTCGATTAATCCTAAAAGCCGAACAGCTTCCAGAACTCTAAGCGTACCGATACCATCTACCTGTGCAGTATATTCAGGCTCGTCAAAAGAAACTTTCACATGAGACATTGCACCCAGGTTATAGATTTCGTCTGGTTGAACTTCCTGAATAATTCTGATGATATTGGTAGAGTCAGACAAGTCACCATAGTGCATTATAAATTTAACACCTCTTTCGTGCAGGTCTTCATACAAATGGTCTACCCTTTGAGTATTGATTAACGAACTTCTGCGCTTAATACCATGAACTTCGTAGCCTTTATTTAATAAAAAATCTGCCAAGTAGGCTCCGTCTTGACCTGTGATACCTGTTATCAGTGCTTTTTTCATTGAGTAACAATCTTTGGTTTATAATAAGTGTATAATGATATTGAATATGTCAACTAAAATATAAGTTTTACTTTCCGGGTTTTTCAAGAATGTTACCAAACTGTCTTAATTTGTACCCAGACGGAGCGTGTCATGATGCTCCAGAAAATCCTGATAGGCCAGCCCTATTCCTTCTTCCAGCTCTATGGTATGTTTCCAGCCACAATTATGCAGTTTTGAAACATCCATCAGTTTTCTTGGTGTTCCATCCGGTTTACTTGTATCCCAGATTAACTCACCCTCAAAACCAACAATTTTCTTTACTGTTTCTGCCAACTCCTTAATGGTAACATCTACTCCGGTTCCTACATTGATTAATTCAGGCTCGCTGTATTGCTCCATTAAATAAAGACAGGCTGCTGCCAGATCATCGGCATGCAAAAACTCTCTCATCGGAGACCCCGTACCCCATAAGGTTACCGTGGCCACATGATTGGTTTTAGCCTCATGAAACTTCCGAATCATGGCAGGTAAAACGTGAGAATTCTGTAAATCATAATTATCATTAGGCCCATACAAATTAGTTGGCATGGCCGATATAAAGTCACAACCATATTGGCTTCTGTAAGCCTCGCACATCTTAATGCCCGCAATTTTCGCAATAGCGTATGGCTCATTGGTAGGTTCAAGATAGCCGCTCAAAAGATATTCTTCCTTAAGAGGCTGAGGCGCCAGTTTTGGATAGATACATGAAGAACCTAAAAACAGTAATTTTTTAACACCTGTTTTATATGAACTATGAATAATATTATTCTGAATTGCCAGATTTTCATATAAAAAATCTGCACGGTAGGTATTATTGGCAACAATACCACCCACTTTGGCAGCAGCCAGAAATACATATTCAGGTTTTTCGGTCTGAAAAAAGTCTTCTACCGCCTGTTGGTTTCTTAAGTCTAATTCTTTTGACGTGCGAAGTACAAAATTGGTATAACCATCCTTTTGTAACTTCCTCAAAATTGCCGAGCCAACCATTCCCCGGTGACCAGCGACGTATATTTTGGAATCCTTGTGCATTTAATCAGTTATAGAATTTAAATTTTAAAGGTCAGCTTTAATTTTTCTTTGGTTAGCAAGAAGATATAGTAACTGTTGGTTACAAAATACCTTTTAAATAAACGCTTGGGGTCTTGCATTAGGCGAAACAGCCACTCCAGCATATTTTTCTGCATCCAGAGCGGAGCTCTTTTCTCCTCTCCCACTAACATCGGGAACGCCCCCCCTACTCCAATCATGACCGCATTTATTCTGCCTTTCATAGCTGCCATCCAGCGTTCCTGTTTCGGACAGCCTAGTGCCACAAAAACTACATGCGCACCTGATTGATTAATTATTTGGACATCCTGCTCGATTTCCTCATCCGATAATTTCCTGAATGGAGGAGAAACAGAGCCGGCAATAGTAAGCCCAGGAAAGTTATCTTTGCACCACCCGTTCAGTTTTTCTAAAACCCCAGGAGTAGACCCGTAAAAAAACGCAGCCAGGTCTTGCCTTTCCATTTCTTTTAGCAGGGAAGGCATCAGATCAGGACCAGAAACCTTATCCTGCTGTATACCATACAACCACTTTAACCCTTTTACGAGCGGCATTCCGTCAGGCGTAACAATATCTGCATTATTAACTACCTCTGAAAAATCTTTAAAGCGAAACGCTTCTATACAAACATGCACATTTGAAACACAAACATAAGAAGACGTATGGTTCTTGCCCAAACCAAGTATATTATCAACAAACTCCTGATATTTACCAAGAGAAATGTTAATACTAATGAGCTTTTTTTTGTGCATCTAAATGTAATTTTAAATTAAAAAATCAATCCATTTAATGTTAAAATCAATAAGTTTATCGACACTTATTTGAAATAACTTACATAAACAATAGAAAAAAGTTAGGAAGAAATTAAATAAATCCCTCAATCTTGAATCTTAAACCTAACTTTGATTTCATTATATATAAAATTAAGTTGAAGAATATAATTTCGAATATCATATTTCTCCTGCACTTCTTTTTGGGCAGACTTGCTAAGGAACTCATATGAGGATGAACTATTAATAATTTCATTCAATCTTTCAAAAATACTATTAGGGTCATATTTTTTTACTTTGATTCCATTTAAACCATCTTTAACAACATACTTCATTGAAGCATCATCTGTCACAATAGGGACAACACCTGAAGCCATAGATTCTAAAAGCGCAATAGGAAGACCTTCTCCATAACGGGATGGCAACAGAAAATAATCAGAGTCTTTAATTATATCAATTTTAGATGAACCTGAAACAATACCCCAATACTTAAAATCTGAACCCAATAATTCTTGGCATGAGGTTATCAACTCTTCCTTCAATGGCCCTGTACCGCATAAATAAAACACAAAGTCAAACTTTTTTTTCAAGAGCTTTAAAGCTTCTATTAAATCAGGAATTCCTTTGCTTTCATGGATTCGGCCCAAAAAAAGCAAAACTGGCTTCTTAGGGTCATATTTTTTTCCCATATTAACATATAATGATGTATCTACACAATTTACTAGTACTTTAGCACTATGAAAATCGTAATTCTCTGCAATAGCTATTTTCTCTAATTCACTCAATACAACCACTTCACTACTATTCTTAAAAATAGAATTTGATAAAATTCTAAAAAAAAGACTATTAGTTTTATTCATTAGAAACTCTCCACCATGAATATGCAAAAAAACTGGAACCTTTAAAATCCGGCACCATGTATTTATCAGATACTCTCTAATCAATCCTTTCGGATTAAAGGGCAAATTCTGATGAACAATATCAATTTTATGCTTTCTTAAAAAAAACGGAAACAATAATATCTGTTTGATAAGTTCAAGAGCCCATAAAGGTTTGCTTAACCTTTTATCAGGGCTACCTAACAAATAATGGTGATATTTATGATTTATGTTATGACTAATAATAGCATTAGTTACTGAAGCAACACCACTTACATTTTTGTTCGCATCAAGACTTGGGGCTGTAATTAGTATATTCATTTCAAAAAAACTCTAATAATCTAAAAAGGGTTAAATCTGACTGAAACAAAAATTCAAGGATTAAGGTATTTTTTAATAACAGCCGGATTACCCGCAACCATCACATTAGAAGGAACATCCTTAATTACCACAGAACCGGCACCAATTAATACATTATTCCCAATAGTAATGTTACCTATAATAACCACATTAGAGCCAATATCAACATTATTACCTATTACCGGACATTGGCTCAAAGCACTTGAGTTACCTATGGTTGTGCTATGTCTTAAAGTTACATTTTCTCCTAAAACAGAGTTCCTATTAATAACTAAAGCGTAACCGTGATATACTTTCAGCCCCCTGCCTATCTTCGTTTGGTAAGGGATTTCTAATCCTAGAATCCATTCAAAGAAATACTTGTAAAAAAGCAAATAAGGGAAAAACAAAATCTTCATAATTGAATTTTTAGAACAAAAACAAGCAATGCGAAATAAAAATGCAATAATTTTACCTTTTGTATTTTCTTTATTATTTGGCCAATCTTGGAAAATGTAATTCATCGTGCCTTTAGAGATTTAGTCAATTAAAAACAGTAAGATATTTAGGATAAGAAAGATAAATTTGGTAAAAAAGAGAGAGACTTAATAAATATGTTTAGCCAAAATAAATTACTTTACTATTTGAAGATAAATTTAGCTGCCTAAAGTCAATTTCCTTTAGCACTCTTAAAGATTCTTTCAATTAACATTAAACCATACAAGGGAAATATGAGTTTATATTTTATTAGAATTAACACAGATTGATGCTTTAGAGGTAATTTCCTATATGGATAGCTTTTAAATATTTCCATCCATACCTTATCTGAACATATTCCCTTTAATATTTTAAGCCGTTCAAGGAAAGAAAGATTATAAGTGAGAAGAGAAAAAAATAATGACCGAGTGTAACCAATAAACATCCTATCAATTTTAGGTTGAAATTGAGAGATATCACCAATTAAAGACACTTTTCTACTAATCTCTGCACGAAGAATCTTATATCGTTCAAATCTATCAAATCTAAAAGAGGTTGAAAGTGACACCTCATTCGCACAGTAAAAGTATAAAGGATCTGGTATAATTGCGATTCTAGAATTTTTTTGCAAATAATCTATATGAAATATAATATCTTCGGATATAAACTCTCTTTCAGAATAAAATTTTATTTTATAATTATCTATTAATTGCTTTGAATATATAGCATGCCAAACAGACATTTCAAATTTTCTGTCTGCTGGAAAATTTGGCTCTGCACCAATCATATCAAATAGCAACCCTAAAATACTTTCCCTAGTCTCAAAAACTTGTGTTGTTTCGACTTCTCTTACTGGTGTAATTTTTTGATTTGAACTAACCCGATTAAAACCACAAAAGACTGTATCAAAATTAAGGCTTTTAGCAGTATAATATAACCTTTCAAACATAAAAACATCAACATAATCATCAGAATCCACAAAGGCTAAAAATTCACCACTTGAAACTTCAATTCCACTATTTCTTGCAAACCCTAACCCACCATTCTCCTTGTGTACAACTTTAATTCTACTATCCAAAAGCCGATACTCCTCGCAAAGTTTAGGAGAATTATCAGGCGAGCCATCATTAACTAGAATTATTTCAATATCTTGAAGAGTTTGATTCAACAAAGAATCCATACAACGATGTAGATACTTTTCAACGTTATATATTGGTACTATTATGCTAACTTTAGGCATATATTACGAGTATTTATTTACTTCATTTAAAAATTCCTTGAAACCATTAAACGGTGCCTTATGATTACGCTTCCAATAATTAAATTGCTCCTCATTAAAAATTTGCATATAGGGGTAGTTATAGTCTTCAAAGTTACTACCATCAACAAAAACCGGATAATCATCAAAGAAATCCTCAATTATAGGTTCCCTATTAAATCTAGTGCGTATACTTAATGCAAAATCTATAACTTCCTGAATATACAATAGTCGCCTTTTTTCATAATACTCATCAATTGTACAAATGACTTTCGCTGGAACACCTGCAGCTACAGTGTTTGATGGAATTTCTTTATTAACTAGTGAAAAAGCACCAATAATGCAATTATCTCCAATTTTTGCCCCGGCCAAAACGGTACAATTAGACCCGAAATAAACATTATTTCCTATTACAACTTTCTTATGTGAAGGAATAAATGAATGGTATTTCCGTATAAATACATGACTTCCCCAGTCATGAGTTAATAACTCAAAATTTCTATTCATATCAACATCATGGCCAATTGTTACTAAAGAAGGCCTTGTAATATCAATGCGTGTACTAAATACATCCCTGAAAACGCAATCACTTTCAATTGAAATGCCCTGACTTTGAAGATATCTTATAAATGAATCACTTGATCGACGATTCCAATAACCAATAATCTTATTTATTATTCTTTTAAACATATTTTTATGAAATTTACTTATTCCAATAAAAAGTAGCTTCAGGATTCATAAACACAAATCTACCCCAAAACATAAAAAGATAAACAACTATAACTGCAATAAAAACTCTGTATATAATAATTCTTTTAGTGAATGCACTAGAAATAATTTTATTTACTTTTACCAATCTATTAAATTTTTTTATATTACTAGAAAATACAAAAATAGAATAACCCAGAACAACAAAATAAAACATCACGAATGGTTCAGCAATTCTTCTCAAAATTTCAAAAAGAAAGACTGCCCGAAAAAAAATAACACCGAAAACAAAGGCGTTATATAAAAATAATACTTCAGGAGATGGCTTCATTTTTAATGCATAATAACCAATATAAATAACAGCTATATAAAATAACGATGACATTATTAAAGTAAATGTACCCTGCTGGTAAATTGTATTTAAACCATCATTCCCAAACCACAAATCAGCATTCTCAACGTAACTTTGAAAGGCGCTATTTAAAACAATATACTTATTAATGAAGGGTGAAATAAAAGTCACATTACCATAATCAAAGAAAAACGCAAAAAAAATATAAATTGGAATAGTAACCCTCCAATTAAAAGGTTGCCTAACAAAAAAATAAAACCCAAATAAAACCAAATATGTAATTAGAATGGAGGTATGGATATTTATACCAATTAAAACAGAGATTACCAAACCAAGCCAATTCTTCCTAAAGAGGAAATAGATTGATAGATATACAAAAGCCAGAGCTAAACCCTGTCGAATAATGCTAGTAACGAAAATAAGTGTAGCAGGTACAAAAAAGCTATACATAAACCTAGATTGAACCTTATAGCTTCGCATTAATACAAATGCACAAACAACATAAATAAGGCTATAAATTATATAACCTCCTACATAGTTTAATCCTACATATGCAATCGCTTGGTTTAACCATTTAAAAACAATTTGCTCTTCTTTATATGTAAATGCATTTTCTAATCTATACTTATAAAATAAGTAATCTGCACCCCAACCATACCTACTACCAACTATAAAACAATAACAAAACATAGGTATAAGAGCCAATATCCAATACATTGCCACATTCTTAACTCTTGATCCAACATTACCCCAAGCATGCATAATCAAGAATAGAAATACGAAGAGAACATAATGTTCTAATATAGACATAATTCACAGAAGTATATAAATACTATAATATATAGATAAAGCCAAATTTAGGCCCCTATCGACTAAAAAATAGATTATTTATAAACCGTTTATTTTTAAATTAAAAATAATCCTGCATATAAAATCTGTAATCAATAAATGCCTCTTGAATAAAAAAAATATAAAAACCTTCCCGCTCTTACTACGAATTTCTGGTTTTTTTTCGTGAAATTCTTTAATATAAAAGGACATATAACCTAATCGTTCATTAGTGGAATAAGTTGTTTTATACATTTTCACAATTGCTTCAATAACCTGGTGATTATATGCCTTAGAAAGAAACTCAATCTCCTCTCTTGTGGTAAATAATAACTTATAGGAATTCCAAATACATGTCAAACAAACAATATCTTTAGTATATTTACTTGAAAAATCTGGATAGTTATAGTAATATTGTCCATATCTGACATTCTTAAATGAATGAATACAGTTAAAATACCTTAAAATAAAATCTTCGTCTTCTTGAACTTTAAACAAAGTGTTAAATGAAATATTATTTTTTTCAATTATCTCCCTTTTAAACATTTTACACCACAAATAACCAATAATTTCTTCCTTAACAAGAGAAAGAATATACTCCTTTAATTCTTTAATACTATTACCTTTGCAATCATTTACCCCTGCCTTATTCTTTTGTTTTATAACATTGTAAACAATTGTTTGATTGTACAGTATATTAAATCCTTGAACAACTAATTCAACATTATTAGAATTATCAATAAATGTCTTCAACCAGTCCTTATCAACATAGTCATCACTATCCGCAAAAACAATCCAACTACCACGTGATTCTCTAAGTCCAATATTTCTGGCTGAGCTTACACCCCCATTTTCCTTATGAAAAACCCGTATATTATTGTATCTTTTTTCATAGTCATTACAAATAATGCCTGAGGAATCTGTACTCCCATCGTTAATTAAGATTAATTCGAAGTTTGAAAATGTTTGTGCCAAAATACTATCAATACAAGTGGATAAATGTTTACTTGAATTAAATACGGGCACGATTACACTTATTTCCAAATTACTCATAATAGACTAGTGGTGATAAATTCATGAGATTTTTTTCTTTCTAACTCTAATATTCCATCAACTTCCTCCCAATTAATTCCCTTCTTAAAAGTACTATCTCTTAGGTCGTCAAGTGAATATACCAATCTATCCATTAAATTGAACATTTCTAGTAAAGAAATAAAACGCGCTACACCTCTACCTTTATTTCCATAAACTACAAATGGTTTATGAAATAATATTGAAAAGACACAGGCATGAAATGAATCAGTAATAACAAAATCTGCATCGTAAAAGCCTTTAATCCACTCTTCTGTTGGAGGTGCAATTCTTTGACTCAATGGTGCAGATGAATCTTCAGTTTTACTATTAACTTTGAAAGTGGATAGCGCTAATTCTGACGAAATCTTCTTTATTAAATTCAGTTTATCTGCTGTTTCATCTAAAATATAAACCAATAAACCTCCAGACTTCCTGCTGCTATTTGTATAATCAGTTAGTAAATCTAAATACTTTGAATTAGGCAATAACATAGTAGGGTCTAAGACATGAGTAGCTTTCACATTAAAATACTCAAGGCACAAATTAACCCCTGAAGTTTCTCTTACAGAAACCGCATCAAATTGTCGTAACAATCTAGCACACTTCTTTTGTTGGACTTCTGTAAACTCCATTACATCTGTTCCAAAGGATGCCGCAAAAGAAATTTTTTTTACATTTTTATTATTCACAAAATCTAAAAAATAATTTTCTATGTTAGGAGTGTATCCTGGCCTCCAAACTTGGTCACTACCAACAATAATTGCATCAAAGTTATAAAAATCAATCCCCTTTGATATCGCTTTTTTTGTATGAAATGTAGTTGTTTGGGGTTGGATATGTTTATCTATAAACTTTTGCGTATGAATACTAAGTGCTTTATATTCATCGTTCCATTTCTTCTCTCTAAAAACAATTTCATCTTTTTTATTTAGTAGATACTTCCTAATAGATCTTTTAATAATCGCAAAGGGTAGTTTCCACAGCGGAATCAGACTTTTACTCCATCTTCGATCAATAATCCATACTTCATGACCCATATCCTTTAAATAAGTCATGAGTGCATAAGCCTGTAAATTACCGCCATAATTTGTGTGTAGAGGTAATGTTAGTATACCAATTTTCATTATACAAAAGGTTCTTTTTATTAATTTAGAACTAAAACAATTATCTAATAAATTTCTTTGTAAGACTAATAATAATTTGTGCAATCACAAATTTACTGCGTCTTTCGGCTCTCTTTTAAAAACTTATTAATTGATTACTAGAGGGGTGTGGCCCAGCTTGCTTAGAGTAGTATACGTTGCAAAAAGCTGAAGCATTGCTCCGTAATTTCTATTTTCAGGGTAATGATGCGTTAATATCCCGATTTTCATAATAAAAAAAGCACCTCAATTTAAAATGTGTGTAATCACTAGCTCTTAAAAACCTTTTTCTTTGCCGTCTGAATTAACTGTGCAATCATTGTTTTTTCGGCATCTTTCAACCCTAACAGGTAAATAAAGCCAATGTATGTAACTCCTGAAACCAGGCATGTAATAATAAACTTGAACCACTCGCCGTGTAAATGCTGCTGTACAAACCAAACAATTAATACTGTTGGTAAAAGACTGGCGAAGCTATCAAAAATAACTCCTTTAAAATACTCTTTGACTGAGTAGCCGGTCAGGTAATTGAAGTAAAATATCCTGAATACCGTAGAAATACATTCTAATCCAAAGCCTACCAGTATTATATATTGTGGCGGATACCCAAGTTTAAGAAAAACGTATCCAACGGGTAATGTTAAAAGCAAAATTCCACCTGCAACCATCTGATAAACCTTTATCTTTCCTATTGCCTGTACAGCTGTTATCAATCCCTGGTTAATCTGGCTGGCCATTGTTAATAAAATAATGGCGCGACAAAACTCTACTGAATAATCCGGAACGTTAGATAACCATAATTTCAAAATAAACGGCAATTCAAAATAAAACGGAACCGCAAAAAAGGTAAAAAGATAAAACGCAAACCTGTTTGCAGTAAGAGCTAGCCTGATCATACGCGCTCTATCATTGGCTCCTTCGCTTTTCATTATTTGTGGACGAACAGCACTCAGCATCGTTTCTGAAAAAAACATCAGCTGTGTATTAATCTGGTTTGCCACACCATAAGCCGCATTTACTACTGTTGTATAAAACAAATTCAATACTACTGCAACCCCTTGATTTCGAGCAATAGCGGCCAGATTACCGAATAACTGCCACCCTGCAAATGAACCTAACTCTACAATCTGCTTTTTGCTATACTCGGCCTTTAAACTGACCGTACACTCCGGGTATTTTCTGGTACAATAAATCTGCTTTATTACCCTTATAACAAAACTTACCACCAGCATTAGTAACCCATAAAGCAGCAGTTTATCTTCACCAAAGTAAAATATAACAATTGCGGCCAGAAATCTCAAAATGGTTTCAAATACCCCTATAATGGCCAGAAATGTCATGTTTTCATGTGCATTCACTACCGCATCATAAGGAACCGAAATAACCGTCAGAAAGGTTGAAACAGAGACGAAATGTAAAATATATACAGCAGTTGAGATTCTTGTGTGATTAATCTGCAACTTATTATAGATAAAGTACATTCCTGTTACTTCAATTCCGATTAGTATTACTACTCCGATAATTAAATGGGCGATAATACTATTGGCGAAAATTCTTTTGATGTTACCAATATCGCCTCCGCCTAAGCTAAGAGAGATGTATCGCTGGGTAGAGGTAGTCATTACTGAGTTCAGAAAAGCCAGCATGGCTATAAGACCTCCAATCACATTATATAAACCAAAATCTTCTGCCCCGAGCGCATTAAGCACTAACCTAGTTGTATATAATGAGATAAATACAGTAACGGCTGCTTTGGCGTATGTTATCCCAGTATTAAAAACTACCCTTTTTGCTTGATTCATCAACAACTAATTTTCAATTTTATCAATCAGTTTACCCAAGGACATTCCACCACTTTTTCTTTTTCTTCTCTTCTCCATAGGCATAAGTATAACCGTATCCGTAGCCATATCCATACCCGTAGCCATATCCATAACTGCTATTGCTGTAATCAACACCATTGAATATCACGTTAAGCGATTTAAACTTACCTGATTTCTTAAGGTCAGCCAATAAATTAATGTAGCTCTTCGGCGTAAATTCGTGTCTTACTAAATAGAAACAAATATCGGTATACTGACTTAAAATAACAGCATCTGTTACCAATCCTACTGGCGGGGTATCCAAAATGATATAATCGTACTCGCTCTTCAGGAAGCTCATTAACTTTTCGAAACGGCCATTAGAAAGTAACTCAGCCGGATTCGGTGGCACAGGTCCGCAAGGAATTACGAACAGGTTATCGCTTATACTGCTGCGCTTAACAAGTTCTTCTTCGGTTGCCTGCCCAATCAGATAATTTGAAATTCCCTTGTCTTCAGCAATACCCAGATATTTAGATACTTTAGGTTTACGTAAGTCAAGTTCAAGAATTACAACTTTTTTATCAAGCAAAGCAATACTGGCTGCAAGGTTAATACTCACAAAGCTTTTCCCTTCACCACTAATAGATGAGGTTAGCAAGATAGTTTTGCTTTTTTCATGGGTTGTACCAATGTACTGTAGATTAGTACGGAGAATTCTGAATTGCTCAGAAATAAAACTTTTGCTGGTAAGGTCAAGAATATTATCCTGTACCTCCTTAGGTTTTTTGGCGATTTCTCCAAACACCGTTATACCATTTACCGCTTCAATTTCTTTGCGCGACTGAATTTTGTTATAAATCAGATCTTTACCGTTAATAACAGCTGCCGGAATAATCAGACCTACAAGCAGGGCAATGGCATAAATAACGCTTCTTTTAGGTTTTACAGGGTTTGAAACCGTGTAAGGATCATCTACTACGCGGCTATCAGTAACTGTTGAGGCGTAAGAAATAGCTGTTTCTTCACGTTTTTGCAAAAGCAATAGATACAAGCTCTCTTTTATACCCTGTTGGCGCTTGATGTTAACAAACTCTCTTTCCTTTTTAGGAATAGTTCTGATAGAAGACTCAAACCTGTTATTCAGGTTCTTTAAACTGTTTCTTGTAACAACCAACCCTTGTTTCTGGTTAGCTATATTCTCTCTGATGGCCCCTTTAATATTGGCTATCTGCGTATTAACGGTTTCAAGCAATGGGTTGCCGGCTTGTGTAGTGCGGGCATATTTTTCTTTCTGTATATCAAGCTCATTTAATTTGCCCAACAGCCCGGTCAGAACAGGGTCACTCACCATCAGTGTAGCAGGGGCTACGCCGGTCTGGCTGCTTCTAAGATATGACTCAACACCATCTAAAACTTTTAACTGAATATCAACTTCATTTAGTTTTGAATCGTTGTCTTTTACTTTTTCCAGAAACAAATTAGCTTCAACACTCAGGTCAGTAATACCCTGGCTACTTTTATAAACCTCCACATCTTTTTCAACGTCGCCCAGTTCGTTGGTAATGAGCTTCAGGCGCTCGTCAATAAACTGAATGGTGTTAGAAGCCTCTCTGTTTTTATCGCTCAAGGCAGAAAAAGTGTAGGCCTCAAGCAATTTGCTAAGGAAGGCTTTCCCTTTAGACGGCACTGCATCTTCAATAGTCAGCTTAAGCACTGAACTTTTCTGATTCAGTAACTCTACCTGCAAGCTACCCTGATACATCTGAACAAGGCCTTCTTTAGGCGCAAATGTTACCTTGATAAGGTCATTATCTTTACGGTACAAAGAGTCATGAAGAAATACCCTGAACATACCAAACTCGCTTTTGATGTTCTGGCTGTATTGGAAAACTCCCTTAGATTGGCCGTACTCATTCAACAGCTCATATTTTTGTCTATTTAAAATTTTAACAAAAAGAGGCTCTTCATAAGCAACGTGCGTAAGTTTTCCGTGCTGAACCCAAATTGGCGAAGAGCCAAAGGCTATCTCGTCGTAGTCTCTAATGGCTCCTTCCTGAAAATAGGAAACGGTAAGGTTCAGTTCATTTACAACCTTCTCCATCAGGGATCTGGACTTCAAAACCTCCATTTCATTCTCCACAATCTTATTACCCGAAAACAGCTCAAGGTCTTTGAGCACATCGTTTCCGGCCATTCCCCCCTTCTTCTCGTCTTTAATCAACAAAATCGAATTAACCTGATAAATAGGAGTGGTGTACCTTAGGTAAAGAAAAGCCCAGATACCAGTAATGGCCAATGAGATAAAAAACCAGTACCAATACCGGAGGTACTTCATGAAAAATACGCGTATATCAAATTCCTCTTCCTTTTCCCAAAGGTTCAAATCATTACTATTCATCCGTATTTAAGTGTTTTGTTGTTAATTTTTAGATTAATCTTCAATTGACTCTCTACGACGCTCAGCGTTAATGAATAAAACTGCAAGCAGAATCACAATTAGTACAATGAAATCGGTAAGCATTTTTTTTACTTTTTAAAGTTAACTTATTTGGTTGTCTGCAAAAATTCAATTTACAATCAGAGCTTTTAAGAAGCTTCGTTTCACGGCTGGTAAAACGCAATGCTCTGGTTGGTCAGAAACCTGTGATTTAAATCACACTCAGTTTGATGATAATTCTAGTGTAATCCCTGTTTAACAATTAATCTTTTTTAAATCACAATATTCTGAAGGTATTATTTTTTACTTATTATTACTTGGGCTCAGCCTTTTGCTACTACGCAGGTAAAATATCTGTTAATATTCTTTTACTAATTTTGAAAGGTATTATTCTTTACTTATTATTACTTGGGTTCAGCCTTTTGTTACTACGCAGGTAAAATATCTGTTAATATTCTTTTACTAATTTAGATGAGTATGGATTGTTACAGCTGTCTGAAAAACTGTCAGACTTAGGTAAAATAACTGAGTAGCGGTTAATTAATGAAAAACTCATTTTTTTAATATAAAACTTAGCAGATTGACTTCACCTAAAACACAGCTTTAAGAACTGTTTTATAAACTTGTTATTCAAAGGTAAACAATTAAAAAACACAATATCAAGATAAATCTATTATTTGGTTAAACTTCTTAGTAAAATACAACTATTACTTTTTTTGGTAATAAACTAACCTTACAATTTAAAGCGCAAAAAATATTCTAAATTATACCACAAAAACAAAATTAATTAGAAGTAAATCGCATCTGTATTAACGTATTGCAAGGGTGTTTGTCTGAATTCTTTTACTTTAAAAAGTATAGCTACGGGCATCTGTTTTTTGAAACTCAGATATGAATTTATTATTACCTAATCTTGAAAATTTACTAAACCATTCAGCCTATTAATATAACAATTTCACTATACTTTTCAAAGAAAAATCTAAATTGTTAACAAAAATTAATATGAGTTTTGCAGTTTTTATTTAAAAGTTTTCACAGACAAAGAAGGTATAAAGCAGTAGTAATGATGACGATTTTTTCTTTAAAATCCGGGTAGGTTAGACCTGTTAAACCTGCATGAAATATTTGTGCAGTTGTAAAAAAAAGGATAGAATTCTAATAAAAAATCAGGTTATGTAAGACCCTTGAAAATCTAAGAAACAAAGTTATTCAGATATCCGGGGTTTTGATTAATGGCTTAATCAGACGAAAGATAAAACGTTTTAATCACAAAAATAGTATAAAAGCTCTTTTTTTGTTTTTTTCTTTCAGTGCCAGGGTATTTTAACCCAGCCACACGCAGTCTAAAAAGCTTAAGGAACTATTAAAAATGAAATAAACAGAAGGCATATCCCCTATTGCAGTCAAGTCTGTGGTATATTCATTTACCTCGTTTATCAGACCATTCAGCCCTGCTATCTGTAGTTTACTTCGGCTTAGGTTTGTATCAGCATATGAATGCATGCCGCGAATGGCGGTTGTGAAGAAAAAACAGTTGGCCTACCGGCCATAAACCGGACCGGTAAGCAGGGCAGATGATTTTATAAACAATATTCTTTCACTCTGCGTGATGAGTTTCTGACCACCAGTTTGCCCTGAATAGCATGAGTAACCGGGGCTTCCTGATTGTTTTTGTTTTTGATGTTTTCAATAAGCAGTTGAATGGCTGCTTCGCCCACTTTGGTAGGATAATGATTAAAAACCGTAAGCGATGGTTCAAAAAGTTCGCACAGGGTTTCGTCGCCAAAACTCACAAAAGCCATATCGTCCGGTATTCTGATATGCTTTTTCTTGGCTGCTACCATCATTTCAATGGCGTTTCTTGACAACATCGCAAAAATTCCGTCAGGCGGCTGTGGCAGATTAATAAAATACTCAAAGGCTTTGGTGCCATCATGTTTATTCATTTCAGAATAATAAATGTACTCATCAACCACTGCTATGCCATGCTTCTGCAAGGCTGCTTTGTACCCCTCAAGCCTGATTTGAGAAATATAAAACTTTTCAGGGCCCAGCATGACAGCAATTTTCCTGCAACCCTGCATAATTAAATGCTCCACGAGGTCAAAACTACCTTTAAAATCCTGGTGTACTACCTTGGTGGTGGCTACTTCATGGCATACGCGGTCAAAGTGTACAATCGGGATATCCTTCGCCAGCACACGTCTGATGTGCTCAAAAGTAGTAGTCTCTTTCGAATGGCTAATCAGCAATCCATCAACCCTGCAGGCAATCAGGGTATCTGTATTGAGTATCTCAATTTCTTCTGACTCACTTGAGTGGCACACCATAATGCGGTAGCCCGTTTCAATAGCCACCTTTTGCATACTGGCCAGTGCCGTGGCAAAAAAAGGCAACTCTACATTTGGTATCACCACCCCTATGGTGTTGGTCTTCCCGCGATTCAGGCTTTGTGCCAGCAGGTTGGGCCTGTAATCCAGGTCAACCGCTGCCTTCACAACCGCCTCACGCGTGCATGGGCTGATATCGGTCTTACCATTCAAGGCTCTTGAAACAGTTGAAGCCGAAATACCCAGATACCTGGCCAGATCAACAATGGTAATCTGGTTGTTCTTTTTTAGCGGAGCAGATTCTTCGATTTCCAGCACAAAATTGAGGTTACATGACTTACAGTAAAATCGTTGCCTGCCTCTCAGAAAACCTGACTTGATTACTCCGTCTACCGTGTTACATTTAATACACCTCTGCATGTTTGATATTGTATTATTTTAAGATTGCTTTTTAATAATCAAATTAATCAAAAATTCCTCTCCAAGACCCAAAATCGGCTTTAAATATCTATTTATCAGTTTTTTACATTCAAAAAAACGCCCAAAACACGCATCACAAACGTTTCTGATAGTTCGTGTTTGCAAGTTGGTGTCAAATTGACACTTTCCGCTTGCAAATCAAAATTTTGCCGATAGTTTCGATAATATTATTTCAAAAAAGCATCACAATTTTTAGCATTTGAATCATATAAAATTGTACTAATCGAATAAAACTCTACAGAAAAATGAAACATTTTTACCCTGCAAAAAACAGCAGTTTCAAACTGAAGCTACTGGTCTTATGGCTCTACCTCTGTCCGCTGGCCTTGCTGGCCCAGACCAGGCAGCTATCCGGCCGTGTTATCGGAAGTGTAAACAAAGACCCCATGCCCGGTGTAGGCATAACCGTAAAAGGAACCCAGAGAGGCGCCATTACCGATGCCGCCGGAAACTTTAAAATTGATGCCGCCCCAGGCGAAACGCTGGTATTCAGCTTTATCGGATACCTCACGCAGGAAATAAAAGCAGGCAACAGCTCAACCATTGAGGTGGCACTTGTAGAAGACACACAGGCACTTGAAGAAGTAGTAGTTACCGCCCTGGGTATAAAAAAGGAATCCAAAAGACTGGGTTACGCGGCCGAAACCGTGAAAGTAAACGAGATTCAGCAAAACAGAACCGTTAACGTGATGGCTTCTCTGGAAGGCAAAATTGCCGGACTTGACATCTCTCCGCCATCATCGGGGGCAGGTGCCAGTACAAAAATCAGACTCCGTGGCCAGTCGGCATTTGCGGGTGCCAATAATTCTCCGCTCATTGTTATCAATGGCCTGCCTATGGACCAGGGCGCACGCGGTGCCAATGGTTTTGCCACCAGTACGGCATCTGTAGACCTGGGCGATAATATGCAGCAGTTTAACCCTGATGATGTAGAAAGCATGACCGTTCTGAAAGGCGCTACGGCAGCTGCCATTTACGGCTCTCGTGCGGCCAACGGCGCTATTATCATTACCACCAAGAGTGGTAATAAAAATACCGGCATAGGGCTTGAATACTCATCGAACTACGCGGCTGATGAGGTACTGGATTTTACCGATTTTCAGTATGAATACGGCCAGGGGCAGGGCGGTGTAAAGCCTACCACCCAGGGCCAGGCCATTACCACAGGCCAGTTTGGCTGGGGAGCCAAATATGACGGCAAGCCCACCATACAGTTTGACGGCGTAGAAAGGCCCTACTTACCACAAAAGAACAGAATCAAAAACTTTTACAGAACAGGAAGCGCCTTTACCAATACCATTGCGCTTTCGGGTGGTAATGGCATGGGTAGTTTCAGAGCCTCATATTCGAATCAGGATGCCCTGGGGATTTCACCGAACAACGATTACCACAAGAAGATTTTCAATGCGGGTATCAACCAGAAAATCGGTAATAAACTCACCACCACCCTCAATATCAATTATACCAACGAAATCAACAATAACCCGCCACAGGTAGGGGTACAAGGTATCGGGTCTCCTAATTTCCTGTATCGCTTATCTAACTCTATCGGTCTTGATGTGCTGAAAGAAAAAGCAGTAGCCGATAACGGCACTGAAAGGCAAACTTCTGGCTTTCAGACCACGCTCCTGAACCCCTATTATATTATGGACAGGCAGTTTATCAGAAACAAACGCGACCGCTTTCTGGGTACGGCCACTGTTAAATACGATATCTTCAAATGGTTGTATTTGCAGGGCCGGGTGAATATGGACTATGGCGTTTCTTTTCTGGAACAAAACCTGCCAACCGGTGTAGGTACTTCTACCCCGCTTAACCAGGCCGGTACAGGCTATAACGGTTCTTATGGCGTTAATACCAGCAACGGCCGCCAGATGAACATGGACTTCCTGCTGGCAGGTAATAAAGAATTTGGTGATTTTTCTGCCGATGTAAGCCTGGGTGGCAATATTTTCACCAATCGCAGCCGCACTTTTGACCAGAGCGTAACCGATTTTACCGTACGAGACCTGTATTCAATTGAAAACGGTATCACCAAATCGCAATCATTCGGGGTTTACACCGAACAGGTAAACTCTTTATACGGGTTTGCCGAGCTGGGTTATAAAGATATGATATACCTGAACCTGACCGGCCGCAACGACTGGTTTTCGGTTCTCAACCCCAATAATAACAGCTCGTTTTACCCTTCAGTAAGTGGTAGCTTCATCTTCTCTGAGCTACTGAAAGAGATACCCTGGCTAAGTTATGGAAAACTAAGGGCATCCTTTGCTGATGTGGGTAGCGCCAATGGTATCAATGCATTCAGTGGCCTGCTTACCTACGGCATATTACAGAACGCCTTTAATGGTTATCCGCTGGGCACAATCAATAATACCAACAGCCCCAACCCCTTGTTAAGGCCTTTCAGTGTTAGCGAACGCGAGGTAGGTCTGGAACTCAGAATGTTTAAAAGCAGAGTTAACCTGGACGTATCTTACTACGACAAACAAACCCGCGACCAGATTTTAACTGTTGTGGTTTCCAATAGTTCAGGCTACGACGGCACACCGCTTAACCTGGGTTCGTTACAAAACCGGGGGATGGAGTTTATGCTTGACGTAACCCCTGTACAAACCGGAAACTTTACCTGGAAAAGCTCATTTAATACCGCCATCAATACCACTAAAGTACTGGCCCTGGCACCCAACACCAACCGTCTGGTGGTAACTTCTTTTGGCGGCAATGAGTTTATCGGCAGCCTGGTTTATGAGGTTGGCCAGCCGTTGAACCAACTGGCAGCCAAAACGTATAAGCGAAACGACAAAGGCGAAATCATCGTTAACTCAAGCGGCAGACTGGTTCCTAACGATGGCGCCGATGTGCTGCTTGGAAGTGCGCTTCCGAAATTTACCGGAGGCTGGAACAACACCTTCAGCTACAAAAACCTGAGCCTGCTGGTGCATATAGACTACAAAGCAGGTGGAAAAATACTTTCTTCCACGGCGCTTAACGGCCTCAGACAAGGGCATACCAAGGCCTCATTGGTTGGCCGCAATGGTGGGGTGGTATTTCCGGCTGTGTATGCCAACGGCGAAAAAAATACAACTGCCGTTGACCCGCAGTCTTTTTATACAGATTACCGGAATGCCCAGATTGCCGACCCGTTTTTATTCAAATCTGACTTTATCAAGCTCAGAAACATCACGCTCAATTACGATGCCACCAGACTGATTGGCAGCCGGGTAAAGTTCATTAAAGGGCTTGCGCTTTCAGTTTCCTGCCGTAACGTGCTGATTATCAAAAAATACCTGGCCGACCTTGACCCTGAGGCTTTCGCTTCATCGGGCGATTTCCGGGTAGGTTATGAGCAAACCACTTTGCCTACCACCCGCACTTACGGTGTTAACCTCAATGTTAAATTCTAAAATTCCAGAAAAATGAAGAAGTTCATATATACAATAACCACCATTTTTGCCGCTCTGGTTGTTTCTTCGTGCGACAAAGGGTTTGCCGTTATTAACACCAACCCTTATGCACTCACCAAGATTGACCCGGCCATTTTATTTACCAATGCCCAGCGCAATACCGATGCGGGCTCATGGGAAGGCGAACAAACCATCGTACAACAATTTGTGAATGCTTACAACACCGGAGCCACCGCGGGCTTCAATTTCAATGAAGACAACAACAACTTCAATATTCCGCGCTGGAATAACAGCTACCCGGGCCCTCTGAAATTACTCGAACAAATCATTAGCCTTACCAAAACAGATGCCACCAAAGCGAATCTGTACCAGATGGCGCGCATCTGGAAATCGCACATCTATATTGTGCTGGTAGATACTTACGGCGACATACCCTACAGCCAGGCCGGAAAAGGAAACCTGGAAGGTTTGTTTTACCCGAAATACGATGAAGACAAAGTAATTTATGATGAATTATACAACGAAATAAAGTCGGCAGTGGCGGCGCTTGATGCCTCCAAAGGTGCAGTGAAAGAAGATTTGTTTTTTGGAAAACTGGCGGCTGCCGAGCAAATCGACAAATGGAAAAAGCTGGGTAATTCTTTGCTGCTGAGATTAGGGATGCGGTACTCAAAAATTGACCAGAATAAAGCGAAGTCAATTGTACAGGAGGCCTACAAAGGCGGGCTGATACAAACCAATGCCGATAATCCTTACATTGTCTATAACGCCATTTACAATAACCCGCTCAATGCCGGCCCCAGAGGCACCAACCCTTACTTTTACTACCTGGCTGAGCCTTTTGTCAATCAGTTGAAATCAACCTACGACCCACGCCTGAAATACATATCGGGTAAATATGCTGATCCGAATCAGGTGCTGGCACTTACCCCGGACACCACCCGTGCCAACCAGTTCGGCTACCCGATAGGCTATGACCAACTGACCATTGTAAAAAACCCGGCTTACCGCGGCCCGCAGGGAACAGGCCATAATTACTCACAACTGAACTACTCGGTTTTCGGCAGTGCTACTGCCCCCATATTTTATGTAACCAATGCCCAGACCAAGTTACTGCTGGCAGAGGCGTCTCAAAGAGGCTGGCTTACCGGCCTGAGCAACGTGCTCACTACCAAAGAGTATTATGAGGCCGGGGTTATTGCTTCGATGGACGAGTACTCGCTTTATCCGAACGTCCCTAACCCTGCTTTTCCTGCTGCTTTAAAATTAAGCTATCTGGAAAACCCGCTCGTGAAGTTTTCTGAAGCCAAAGCCCTGGAGCTGATTAACACCCAATACTGGATTGCCAGCCTGGGCAATGGCGCCGAATCATTTGCCAATTTCAGAAGAAGCGGCTTCCCGGCCTTAAGCCCGAATAATTACAACAATAACCTGCAGGGCGGCTTTACCAGACGTTTTGGGTATCCGGATGCCGAGTCGTCTACCAATAATGAAAATTATCAGAAAGCAGCCAGCCGGATTGGCGGCGACAAACTGACCAGCAGGGTTTTCTGGGATAAATAATTAAAAATACAAATGTAACTAGCCTATTATGGGGTTAAGCAGGTGCTTAACCCTCCTTTCCACCATTCAAAAATCATTATTTAATCAAGCTGATGAAACTCAAAGATTACTGGTACACCCTGGGCATTATTTTCCTTGTTATAATAGGCTACTATTTCCCGCACAGCTTTACCAGCATCGGGGGTGTTAAACTCAACACTTTCATCAAGCCTGTTTTACAGGTAATTATGCTGGGCATGGGCGCTACCATGACCATTGATGATTTTGCCGAAGTCTTCAAATCTCCGCTTAAAGTACTGGTTGGTCTGGTATGCCACTTTACCATTATGCCATTTTCAGGGCTGGCGTTATCCATGATTTTCGACTTCCCGCCTGAAATAGCCGCCGGCATTATACTCATTGGCAGCAGCCCAAGCGGCCTGGCTTCAAATGTCATGGCCCTAATGGCCAAAGCCAATGTGGCGCTTTCTGTTACCATCACCACCCTCTCTACGCTGGTGGCTCCGGTAATGACCCCTTTTCTGATGAAATCGCTGGGCGGAGGTCTGATAGCCGTAAATTTCTGGGATATGTTCTGGGATATGTCGCAGATGGTCATATTACCGGTGGTAATAGGTCTGGCCCTGCATAAATTAATACCGCGTCTGATGGCCCGGTTCAACCGGGCGCTTCCGGTTTTTTCTATGCTGGGTATTGCCTACATTATTCTTATAGTAACTGCCAGTGGTGCCAGCTCGCTCAAAACGGTTGGCTTGCTATTAGTGGTTGTAGTCATAATTCATAACATTTTCGGGTATGCGCTCGGTTATTTTTTCTCGCGCCTGCTGAAGTTCAAAGAGGCAGACGCCAGAGCCATATCACTGGAAGTAGGAATGCAGAATGCAGGACTGGCCTCAGCGCTGGCCAATGAAATGGGCCGTATTGCCACAGTAGGCGTAGCAGCAGCCATCTTCGGGCCGGTTATGAATATTTCAGGGTCTATCATTGCCAACTATTGGAGCAAACGCCCTCCTGAAGACCCAGACGCAGCAGTCGCAGGTCATTAATCCCATTGTCAAACCTTAAACCGCTCATAAGCATGCTAAAAATTTATCTGGGCATTTTGCTTCTTTTCGGAGCTGCAACCCTGCAGGCCCAACAAATATCAAAAGAGTACCTATTACACCTGACACGCGAATGGAAGGGTGAAAGATTTGCCGACGGCAGGCCTAAAGTAGATGACGCCCTGCTGAAAAGAATGAAAAAAGTAACGCTTGAAGAAGCCTGGGCGGTATTGCGCAACCATAATTATAAATACCAGTTTGAAGGAAACTGGCAGACCATCAACCCCGATTCGGTACTGGTAGGCAGGGCGGTAACTGCCACTTTTACGCCCGGCAGGCCAGACCTGCAAACAGCCATTGACGACAAAGGACATGAAAAAGACGGCCGGATTAAATCGCAGAACGCCTGGCCGATTGACCTGCTGGTAAAAGGAGATGTTTATGTGGTGGATCAGTTTAACGCCTACGAAGACGGCCCAACCATTGGCGACAACCTCGGCAACTCTATCTATGCCAAAACCGGCAACGGCATCGTGTACGAAGGCGCCCTGAGAGACTTAAACGGGCTGAAAGAAATAGGCGGGTTTACTTCTTTCTTCAGAAGCTATCATCCATCGCACCACCTCAATGATGCCAAAAGGGCTTTAAATACCACCCTGGTTGGCATCAATCAGCCTACCCGTATCGGTAAGGCCACCGTAATGCCGGGCGACATAGTACTGGGCCGCGAAGGCGGCGTTGTTTTCATACCGCCGCATCTGGCCGAAGAAGTAGTAAAGGTTTCGGAGGTAGTAAGGCTACGGGATATGTTCGGCCATCAGCGGCTGCGCGAACAGAAATATACACCGGGGCAGATAGACAACCGTTGGTCAGACGACATCGAAAAAGATTTTTCGCAATGGTTGCGTGAACACATCAACAAACTACCTGTTGACCCGGCACAGATTCAGGAGATTCTGAAACAAAGAACCTGGTAACCCAGCACCAACCAATCATATTCCACCCGGGAGCTTGCCTCTCGCTAAACACATTTAAAAAGTGAACAGAAGAAATTTTTTCCAGAAAGCAGCAATCAGCTCAGCCATGGCTGCCACTTCATTTTCAACATTCGGAAATGAATTTATTCAGGCCGTAGACAGAGCCCCTAAAAGTTCGGCGCCCACAGACCTGAAAATCACCGACATCAAGGCGGGCTACATACGCGGCGGCCATAGTTTATTTGTAAAAATTTACACCAATCAGGGTATTATCGGGCATGGAGAAGGGGTGGATGCCACACCCGGCACCTATCATCTGGTCAAATCAATGGGCAGGCGTATTCAGGGCCAGAACCCCCTGAATGTACACAAACTGTTTGAGTCTATCCGTAAATCAGGCTTTTTTGAAGGCGCCCAGTCGGGTATGTTTGTGGCCGTGCTTACAGCGATAGAAACCGCCCTTTGGGACATTGCCGGCAAAGCGCTGGGTGTACCGGTGTATCAGCTACTGGGTGGAAAGTTCAGAGATACCGTCAGGGTTTACATGGATACCGCCCTTTATCAGAACCAGTTGCCCAAACCAGAAGAATTTGCCAAAGCTGCACGCGAAGCGGTAGATATGGGCTTTACGGCTGTTAAGTTCGACCTCGACCAGGCCAATGACCCTAACAAATATGACCGCTTTAACTGGACAGCCAGCCCGGCCGAGTTGCAACGGATGTACGACCAGATGGCCGCTGCCCGCAAAGAGGTAGGCCCCAAAATTGATATATGCGCCGATATGCACGGCCGCTACGACGCCACCACCGGCGAGCGGGCCGCCAAAATGCTGGAACCACTGGGGCTGATGTGGCTGGAAGAACCCATACCGGCCGAAAACACAGATGCTTACAAAAAAATAGCGGCCTCTACCTCTACCCCTATCTGTGCCGGAGAAAACCATTACCTGGCCTACGGTTTCAGACCTTTGCTGGAAAGCGGCGCCGTAGATATCATCATGCCCGACCTGCAAAAATGCGGGGGGCTGGGCGAGGGCCAGCGAATTGCCAATCTGGCCAACCTTTATTACGTGCCGTTTGCCCCGCACATGGTGGCCTCTTACCTGGGCGCCATGGCCTGCGCCCATGTGTGTGCTTCAGTACCCAATTTTATGATTATGGAATGGCAGATTTACTTTCATAAAGACCCGATGTTTAAAGAAATTGTCACCTTTAAGGGCGACATGGTTGAAAAAAACGGGTATATCAGAGTAAGAGACGAACCCGGCATCGGGGTAGAAATCAACGAAGAAGGCATGAAAAAATATGCCACACCCGGCGTACCGTTTTTTGAGTAACTTATCCGATACACTTTGCTGACAGACTATCCAGGGTAATTCCGGCGTGCCGGAATTACCCCTATCTTACTGAAAAACATAATCAATGCATACCAACCCAGATGAAAATATACAACACAACCCAGGGCCCTTTTGTAGCACATAAAGACCAATTCTACTCGTTTGCCGAACTTAGCTTTGATTCCCTCGTCAATCAGCCCGGTCTTTATCAATGGCTGCTTCAGGCCGTTTCCACCCGGCAACCAGCACAAAATTTTGATTTAAACCCGGCTTTGTTACCACCTATTGTTTCACAGGAGGTTTGGGCCTCTGGGGTTACCTACCTGCGCAGCAAAAACGCCAGAATGGAAGAATCTAAAGACGCAGGCGGAGGCGATTTTTATGACAGGGTATATGAAGCCGGGCGCCCCGAGATTTTTTTCAAGGCCACCGCGGCCCGAACCGTAGGCCACGGGCAGGGCGTAAAGATTCGCCGGGATTCCAACTGGAATGTCCCTGAACCTGAATTAACGCTTTTTGTTAACTCCGGCGGTGAAATTGCCGGATATACCATTGGCAATGACATGAGCTCCAGAGACATTGAAGGCGAAAACCCCCTGTATCTGCCTCAGGCAAAATCTTACGATAAAAGCGCAGCCATCGGCCCCTGTATATGGGTAACAGGGCAGCCAATAGACCGCGAAACTGAAATCAGACTAACTATTGAAAGAGAAGCAACCGTAGTATTTGCAAACGCTACCCGCCTGAGTCAGATGAAAAGAGGACTCCAAGAACTGGTCAGCTACCTGACATTCGAGTGCAGTTTCCCCAATGGTTGTTTTCTGATGACAGGCACCGGAATTGTGCCGCCAGACAGCTTTACTTTGCAACACAAAGACATAATCCATATTTCCATTGATGGTATTGGTACGCTCACAAACTGGGTGGAATAAAAACCGCATCAGCGTAGGTTCGGTCTTTTTCTCTTATGCTGATGCTATCTTTTCAGGGCTGACAGCCAGCCCGGCATTATATTAAAATGATGCCCTGATAACATCTGAAACACAAAATATAACCGAAATCAAGATAACCCAATAATTAAAACTATTCACAACATAATACAATTTAGCATTACAGGCCTGGTACCGTATTGTATTTTTTATAGATTATTTAGTAAGATACCAAAAATTTTGCTGTTTTTTTTACGAAAACACTGCTGCTGTTTTAGGCTTCTGATACGCCAGGCAAGCAGCCAAAAGTAATGCCGGCGCTACGCTCGGCAACGTTACCGATAGTTGGCGTAAAATATTTTGTGTCAATTTGACACCATTTACTTGCCTTTATCATAGCAGGCACTAGTTTAGGGTTTTAATACCGAAAAGTTCAAAAACTACAATTTTGGATGTCAGGTATTGGAAATTGTACTTTTCATATAAACCTATTTTCTTTTATGATTAAAATTTACAACCTTAAACAACAGTTAACGTGTTGGATGTGGGTTTCGGTTTTATTGCTGTGCCCGCTGCTACTGGCAGCCCAATCAAAATCCTTAACCGGACAAGTCACCGACGCATCTACCAAAGAGCGCTTACCCAGTGTAAGTATTACCGTAAAAGGCACCAAAAGAGGAACCACGACTGACGTGTCGGGTAATTTCAAAATTGACGCTGCACCCAACGAAACCCTTGTGTTCAGTTTTTTAGGCTATGTTACCAAAGAGATAGCCGTTGGCAACCAGACAAATATCAGTGTAACACTAGACAATAATACCTCCACAGACCTGGAAGAAGTAATTGTGGTGGGCTACGGAACCCAGAAAAAACGCGACATCACAGGTGCGGTTGTCTCGGTCTCAGAATCAACCCTGAAAGAAGTACCAGCCCCTAACCTGTTAAACTCACTCAAGGGCAGGGCCGCCGGTGTATCTATTGTAAGCAACGGGTCTACTCCGGGCAGCCAGGCAACTATCCGTATCAGAGGTAACCGTTCTATCACTACAGGTAATGGCGACGGACTCGACGGCCCGCTGGTGGTAGTAGACGGTATTCCTTTTGGTGGCCTGAACGACATTAACCCGGACGACATCTCCAGCCTTGAAATATTAAAAGATGCATCTGCAACGGCCATTTTCGGTTCCAGAGGCGCCGGAGGGGTAATACTGATTACCACCAAAAGAGGCCGGACAGGCAAACCCGTAATTACATATGACGGATACCATGGCGTAACCAGTATCATGGGCAAATACAATGTCATGAATGGCGCCCAGTATGCCAAATTCAAGGAGCAGTCTGCGGCCTTAAACACACAGGGTGCCGGTACAACGGCCTATCCGCTAACAGAAGAAGAAAAAGCCAACCTGGCCGCCGGGGTATCTACCGACTGGCAGGACTTGCTCTATAAACCCGGCTTCAATACCAGCCATCAGCTGGGTTTGCAGGGAGGTGTGGAAAACACACAATACGGGCTGGGTATTGGCTACTTCAATGAAACCGGAATCATGCCTAATCAGGATTTCGACCGGATGAATATCCGCGCTACCATTGACCAGAAAATAGGCAAGCGCATAAAAATAGGCCTGAACACCATCAATACCCTTACCAGAAGAAACGACCCTGCCGGTGGTGGTGTACCTACCGAACTGGTGCGCTTGTCGCCACTGGTTAAGCCTTACAACGAAGACGGCACCATAAACCTGAACCCTAAAAAGGGAACCATTGAAGCACAGGCGGTGAGTCCGCTTACGCTGATTACCCGCGGCAGCGATATCATTTCAAACGAGCGGTCTATCAGAACCTTCAACAGCCTGTATGCGGAAGTAAACATCCTTGAAGGCCTCAGATACCGCTTCAATGCCGGATTAAACTTCAGCCAGGTTCATTTTAACGGCTATGGGCCACCCAATACTTTTGTAAACACAGGTACTGAACAAAGTGTATCAAATGCCGATATCCGCAATACCGAGTATTGGGACGTGAACCTGCAACACCTGTTGTACTACGACAAAACATTTGCCGGCAAACACAAAATTGGCCTTACCGCCCTGTATGAGCTTACTAAAAATCATAACCTGGGCAGCAGCTTTAACGTAAAAGGCGTACCGGCCGATTACATCAAAACAGCCAATTTCTCTTTGGCCTCAGGCCAGCCTACGGGTAATGGTAGTTTTGCAGAAACCGGTCTGCTTTCTTATATGGCTCGTTTAAACTATACCTTTAACGACCGATACACCCTTACGGCTACCTTCCGCCGTGATGGCTCATCAACCCTGTCGCCGGGAAACCAGTACTTTAATTATCCGGCTATTGGCTTAAACTGGAACATCATTGACGAACCCTTCATGAAAGGTCTAACCTTTCTAAGCAATTTAAAACTGAGAGGGGGCTGGGGGATTTCGGGTAACCGTAACGTTGGCGCCTATGCCACGCTGGGAGCGCTTTCGACAGGTTATTATAATTTCGGAACCACTACCGCAGGGCAGGTGCTGGCTTATACCGTAACAAGTCTTCCTGCCACTAACCTGGGCTGGCAATCTACTTCACAGTCTGATATTGGCGTGGAAATCGGATTATTTGATAACCGGATCGTGGGTACATTAGATGTCTACCAACAACAAACCAAAGACATTCTGTTGTCGGTAAACCTGCCTGAAAGTAACGGGGCGGGGTCAACCTTAAAAAACCTTGGCAAAACAGAGGGTAAAGGTCTTGAAACCTCATTAACCTTTGATGTACTGAGAAACAAAAACGGTTTCAACTGGAGCCTGGATGCCACCTACTTCTTCAACCGGGAAAAAATCACCCAGTTAACCACCCCAACCGAGCTAGACAATAAAGGTAACTTCTGGTTTGTGGGGCATCCGCTTACCGTAATTTACGACTACAACAAAATAGGCATCTGGCAGCAGGCCGATGCAGACAACGGAACGCTGAAAGCGCAGACCTCACCGGTACAGGTTCCGGGTGAAATCCGGGTAGAAGATGTTGATAAAAATGGGGTAATAGATGCCAACGACCGCAAGATTATCGGCAATTTCCAGCCCAAATGGGAAGGAGGCCTGACCAGCAGAATGTCTTACAAAGGATTTGACCTTTCAATAGTAACTTTTGCCCGCATGGGTATGAAAGTAGTAGTTCCTTATCTGTCTGGTACGTCAGGCGGTGGCTCAGGCTTTGGGTTCCTTAACCAGGGGCGTTCAAACCAGCTGGTAATGGACTACTGGACACCGGAAAACCCTACGAATGCATTCCCTAGACCTGACGCAGGTGGTGGGGTACGCAACTTTACATCTACCACTTCCTACCAGGACGGCTCGTTCATCAAAATGAGAAGTATCAACCTAGGATATTCATTTGACAGCAAGGTAATCAGCAAAATTGGTTTCTCTACCGTTCGCGTTTATGTCAATGCCACCAATCCGTTTATCATTTACTCTCCGTTGGTTAAAGCCAAACTGGCTGTAGACCCGGAAGGCAACGGATACGGCAACACCATTCAGGGTGGCAATTTCAACCGCTTTGTAACAGTAAACCTCAACAACCCGCCGGTACGCCAGTTTACGTTAGGTGTAAATCTTAAATTCTAATTTTTGAAAAGACATGAAAAAAATAAAAGTTATACTCATCATCGCAACGCTGTTTTCTAGCCTGGGTTGCGAAAAAATTCTTGAAGAACACCCCCAGTCGCAGATAGTACCTTCATTTTTTAACAGCCCTGCAGGGGTTCTGGGTGGTATTGCCGGGGTATACAACGAAATCCGTAACCAGTGGGGCACCGAAGGTTTCTCTTCTGAAATGCAGGCCGGTACCGACGAATTCATTCAGGGTGCCAGTAGCGGTGGCGGACCTGTACACACTTTTAACGGCCTGAACGGCACCAACTTCGGTTCTGCCTGGGCTACCTCGTTTACCTGTATCAATACCCTGAATGGTGTGTTGAAATTCGGACAGGACATCTCATTGCCCGAAGCCACCAAAAAACAATACCTGGCACAAGCCAAGTTTCTGAGAGGTTTCTGGTATTTTTATCTGGTTCAGACCTGGGGAGATGTGCCGCTGAATACCGAGTTTATTACCGTACCGTCTCAAAGCGCCAAAAGAGACCCGGCATCTGAAGTTTACAAGCTGATTATACAAGACTTAACCGAGGCCGCAGCCGCATTGCCAGACAAACCTACGGCTCCGTTTCTGGGCAAAGCTGCTACCAAGCCGGTGGCTCAGTTCTTTCTGGCCAAGGCCTACCTTACACGTGGCTGGCTGACAGGCTCGCAGGCAGATTATGCCGAAGCAGCCAAAATTGCAAGCGATATTATTGCCAACAAAGCCACTTATGGCCTGGATCTCTGGCAAGACTTTGGCGATGCCTTCGTGCCCGCTAATGACTACGGCAAAGAAACCATGTTTGTGAGCGATCACATGCTCGATGCCAAGTTTGGCTATTACACAGTTGGCGCCGGTGCCAGCGCCGGGGGTGCACAAAACCTTACACCCTGGTTTACGAACTGGAACTACCCCAACAACAGTGGGGTTAACTCTTTCGTTAATGCTTCCGGCGTTCTGGTTAACTCGGGTACATCGGGCATGATCCGTGATTCTTATTATGGCCGCCCGTATCAACGCATTCGTCCAAACAGTGTCAAACAAACATCCGGCGAATACACCGGCAAGAACTACTTTCTTGACCAGGCCTTTGTCAGAAGAGACATTGACGCCAGGTACGCCAATACCTTTTACTCGGTTTACATTGCCAATACCAGTGTTACCAACACGCCATCTTCTGCCAATAACAAACGCGGCATTGGCTATACTACCCAGATAGGGATAGATACTGCCGTATGGCTGCCTGACTTTGAGGTTGTGGGCGCGCCGCAGTTTTATGGCACCAGGCCATTTAAGGGCATCATTGCTCCACCCAGCCTTTGGAAGGCCGACTTATACCCGGCCATCAAGAAATTTATGGACCCCAGCCGCGGCAGTAACTTCAATGACCCTTCTACCCGCCCGGTGGTAATTACCCGCTTTGCAGAGGTGTATCTGGTAGGTGCCGAGGCTTATCTGCAAGCCGGAGACAAAACCAAAGCTGCCGAACTGCTGAACGTGATACGCCAGAGAGCGGCTTACCGGAAAACCAACACGGCCGCGCAAAATGCTGCCGCAGCCGAGGCCATGTTAATTAAACCGGAAAACGTAACCGTAGACTTTATTCTGGACGAAAGAAGCCGGGAGCTGTTTGGAGAATGGATGAGATACCACGACCTGGTACGTACCAAAACGCTGGTAAAACGTGTAAAGGCCTGGAACAACGAGGCCGCCAATTATGTGAAGGATTTTCACATGCTGAGACCTATTCCGCAATCGCAGATTGACCGGACGGTGGAAGGCCCTAAGTTTCCGCAGAACCCGGGATACTGATTAGGTCTGAATGAATTTGCACTCGCTTACCTTAACTGAATAGCTGTTCAGACGTGGCTCAGGCAACCAACCATGATACCGCCACCGCCTTTCAGGCGTGGCAGATTCATGGGCCTGATTCACGCCGGGCAGAAACACCTCAGTCATATTAGAAAGTTTACAGTACCAATAACAATAGTAGTTTCGTTTCATACAAGTTGGTCTAACGTCTGTATATTATAGGCGTTAGATTTTATTCAGAAGCGTCATAACCCCATTTCATAGTAATTTTACTTTTAATAATACCCACATGAGAATAAAGCTGTTCATCATCATTGCCTGGGTGGCTGTCTTGTTTGCCAACTTCACCTTTCAGGACAACACCAAAAAAGCCAAGACCCTGAAAGAGGCATTTAAAAAAGACTTTGCCATTGGTACCGCCTTGAATACCGCACAAATTGAAGAGCGTAACGCTGCCGTAAATGAGCTCATCATTGCTCAGTTTAACAGTGCCACACCCGAAAACATTATGAAGTCTGCCCTTTTGCACCCCCAATGGGACACCTACGATTTTACTTTGGCAGATAAGCTGGTAGCTTATGGAAAAAAGCATAAGATTAAAATAAACGGGCATACACTAGTTTGGCACAGCCAGCTACCCGGGTTTATCCGTCGTATCCAGAGTGCCGACTCCATCCGAATGTTCTTTACCGACCACATCAAAACCGTAGCCGGCCGTTATGATGGACAGGTGTTTTCATGGGATGTAGTCAATGAGGCGCTCAATGAAGACGGCACCCTCCGAAAATCGGTTTTTCTGCAAAAATTAGGAGAGGGCTACATTACGGAGGCTTTCCGGCTGGCGCAGCAGGCATCACCCAAAAGCGAGCTTTATTACAACGATTACAATAACGAGCAACCCGCCAAAAGAGCCGGATGCATCAATCTGATAAAGAAAATTCAGCAGGCCGGGGTAAGAATAGACGGTGTGGGTATTCAGGGGCATTGGCATCTGGGTAAGCTACCACTTAAAGACATCGAGGAGAGCATCCTTCAGTATGCTGCCCTGGGAGTTAAAGTGATGTTTACAGAGCTGGACATAGAGATTTTACCAAGGAATTTTCAGGGGGCAGATGTGGGCCAGCGTATGACAGCCAACGCGGAGTCGAACCCCTACCCTGATGGTTTACCCGAGGCGGTTCAGAATCAGCTGGCTGATGATTATGAAGCGCTGTTTAAATTGTTTCTGAAACATAAAGACAAGATTACCAGGGTTACTTTCTGGGGTGTAAATGACGGCGACAGCTGGCTGAACAACTGGCCCATCAGGGGCAGAACCAACTACCCGCTATTGTTTGACAGAAACAATCAACCCAAACCGGCCTATTATAAGGTTTTAGGCCTCAGACAATGATATTACCGCCTGAAAACCTGTTTATGAATGTTTAACTTTTTTATATCTAATATCTTTTTTGTTTAATTATTCAATTAAAATTTATCAACTATGAAACAGCTTTTTGTATTAATGCTGATGCTGGGTGCATTGACAGCTTTTGCACAAAACCCCATTGATGGCAACTGGAAGGGGTCTCGTGAAACCCCGAATGGTACCTTTGAAGTAACCTATACTTTTAAAGTAGAAGGAAATGAACTAAAAGGAACCTGGAAAACACAATTTGGAGAGACCAAACTTGAAAACGGGAAAGTAGATGGCAAGAAGTTTTCTTACAGCATTTCGTTTAATGACATGACCATCGCCAGCACCGGTGAACTGATTAATGAGAATGAAATTATTGTAAAAAACGAGAGAGGCGAAATGAAACTAACCCGCCAGAAACCGTAAAAATAACGAGGCCCTTATTCTGTTATGAGTAAGGGCCTTCTTGTTTTATTTATCTGGCAGAAAAACTATAAACCGTAGTAGTCTGATAGGTTTCTCCGGGTTTCAGCACCGTAGTGGGGAATTTTGGTTGATTGGGCGAATCGGGATAATGTTGGGTTTCCAGACAAAAACCTGTGCGGAATTGGGCAGGAATACCGCCTTTTCCGATCACGGTTCCATCCAGAAAATTACCTGAGTAAAACTGAATGGCCGGCTCTGTGGTAGACACCTCCATCAAACGGCCGGTAGTAGGTTCATAAACAGATGCTACTTTTTTCAATTTATTACCGGCTTCGGTAAATACCCAGCAATGGTCATATCCTTTGCCGTACATAATCTGAACATCCTTGGGGTCATTGATGCGCGCGCCTATTGAATGCGCCGTCGTAAAATCGAAAGGTGTTCCGGCTACGGCTTTCAACTCTCCGGTAGGTATAAGGGTTTCATCTACCGGCAAAAACTTATCTGCCAGCAGGGTTACTTCATGACCCAGAATATCTTTTGTGGCATCACCCGTCAGGTTAAAATATGTATGATTGGTCAGATTCACAACCGTCGCCTTGTCGGTAGTAGCCTTGTAATCTATTTTTATAGCGTTATCTTTCAGTAGGGTATAAACTACCACTACTGTCAGTTTACCCGGATACCCCTCTTCTCCATCTGCCGAAGTATAGCTGAGTTTCAGTTGGGGTTCTGCTCCGTCAACTGCTGTGGCTGTCCATAGTACCTTATCGAAACCCTTTTTACCACCATGCAGGGCGTTCACTCCATTGTTTTGCGCAAGGGTGTACTGCTGCCCATCAAGGCTGAATTTACCCTTGGCTATGCGGTTACCATAGCGGCCAATTAAGGCGCCAAAGTAAGGTACACCTTTCAGATACCCGCCCAGAGAATCGCAGGCCAGGGTAATGTTTGCAAACCTGCCGTTTTTATCAGGCGCCTGCAGGCTTGTAATGGTGCCGCCGTAGTTAGTAATTTGTACCTGCATGCCACTGGCATTGCGCAAGGTATATAAGTCGGCCGTTGTGCCGTCCGGTAATTGGCCGAAAGCTGCTTTTTCAATGGTGTTCACTTTGGCAGTGTCTGTCATTTGTGTATTTTCTGATGTTTTAGAGGCACAGCTCTTAAACAGGGCCATTCCGCAAAGAAGTACACCCAGTGTTTTTAGATTCATAATTATCAGATTGAATAGGTTTACCAAAAAACTGTATAAATTATAACAAAAATACCCACCACAACCCAGGCGCCTATGGTAAAAGGCGTATCTACCTTAAACCATTCTTTCTTTACCTCAAAGGCATTGGCCTGGTCTTTACCTTTACCCTGCAAAAGACTGATGACAATATGCACCAGCGAGCAAATCCAGAACACCAGACCCATCCGGTTCATAAACGGAAATTCGGGGTAAACACTGGCAATTACAGTCGATAGCACAATACTGAGCACGGCAGCTGCCAGTGCGCCGTTGGCAGTAGCTTTTTTCCAGAAAAAGCCCAGTACAAAAATACTGAGAATACCCGGAGAAACATAGCCTGTATAAACCTGAATATACTCAAAAGCCTGCCCGAAATTAGCCAGAAGCGGGCTTACCAGCAAGGCAATGATAAAGGCAATGACAATGGCTACGCGGCCCGTCCAGACGGTTTGCTTTTCAGTCAGGTTTTTATTGAAAAACTTGGTGTGAATATCCAGCATATAAATCGTAGAAATACTATTGGCCTTACCCGCCAGCGACGCCACAATGGCTGCCGTAAGCGCTGCAAAAGCCAGGCCTTTTAAACCCACCGGCAACAGATTCAGCAAAACCGGATACGCATTATCAGGTTTTACGATGCCGTTCTGGGTAATGCCATTAACAATAGAACTATCGGCGTTTTCTTTGAATATCACATAAGCTGCCAGCCCGGGTAAAACCACAATAAAAGGCATCAGCATTTTCATAAAGGCCGCAAACAACACGCCCCTGCGAGCGGTGGTGATATTGGCACCCAATGCCCTTTGTGTAATGTACTGGTTACAGCCAAAATAACTAAGGTTGTTAACCCACTGCCCACCAATAATGAACATCATAATACCCGGTACCTGATGATAGGCATCTATGAAACCTCCTTTGCCGTCATGTACCTGATATTCGCCGGGTTTGAAAATCATGTGCAGGTGGCCATTGGCTTTCTGGGCTATCAGACGCATGCCTTCTAAGACACCTGCGCCGGTACCAACTTTGTTCGATAACAATTCCAGCGCCAGGTAAGTAGTGGCCAGCCCGCCGAAAATCAGGCAAACTACCTGAATTACATCCGTATAGCCAATTACTTTCATACCACCCAGGGTGATAATCACAGCAAAAATGGTCAGGAATAGGGCGCAGGTCATAAAACTAAAACCTGTCATTTTCTCTAAACTGAGCCCCCCCAGATAAATGATAGAGGTAAGGTTGACAAAAATGTAAAGAAACAACCAGAAAACAGCCATGATGGTTGCCAGGCGGCCGTCGTAGCGTTTGGCAAGAAACTGCGGCATTGTAAAAATCTTGTTGTTCAGATACATGGGCAAAAAATACACCGCCACTATCAATAAAGATACCCCACCTAAAAGCTCATACACCGAAATAGCGATACCCAACTGAAAAGCCTGCCCGCTCATACCAATAAATTGCTCGGCAGAAATATTTGAGGCAATAATAGAGGCGCCAATGGCCCACCAGGTTAGCGAGCCTTCTGCCAGGAAAAAATCCTTGCTATCGGCCGACTGCTTCCCTTTGTTTTTATAAATCCAGTATCCGTAAGCAGATACAATAACAAAATATACCAGAAATATGATATAGTCCAGGCTTTCGAGTCCGAGTGTCATTAGATACAGGTGTAATAAGGTTGAATGAGGTTGTCTGGTAAAAGGAGTGTATCAGCCGTTTACTTTTTTGTAATCGGCCAAAAATTTCTCCAGGCCAATGTCAGTAAGCGGGTGCTTCAATAAAGCCGTAATAGCGCTCAAGGGGCCGGTCATTACATCAGAACCGATTTCAGCACATTTAATGATATGCATAGGATGGCGAACCGAAGCGGCCAGAATCTCCGTCGGATACCCGTAGTTATCAAAAATCAGGCGGATTTGTCTGATTAACTCCAGGCCATCCACTGATATATCGTCCAGCCTGCCAACAAACGGCGACACATAGCTGGCGCCTGCTTTGGCAGCCAGCAATGCCTGCCCTGCCGAAAATATCAGGGTACAGTTGGTTCTGATGCCCTTGTCTGTAAAGTACTTGATGGCCTTAATACCGTCTTTTACCATCGGTACTTTTACCACTATATTCTGGTGAATCTCAGCCAGTTCTTCGCCTTCTTTAATAATTCCGTTGAAGTCGGTAGCTATTACTTCTGCCGAAATAGGCCCATCAACAATCTGGCAAATGGCTTTGTAATGGTTCAGGATATTCTCTTTGCCGGCAATACCTTCTTTGGCCATTAGCGAAGGGTTGGTAGTAACCCCATCCAGCACGCCCAGGTCATTGGCTTCTTTAATTTCGGCCAGATTGGCCGTATCAATAAAAAATTTCATTGGTAATGTATTATTTAATGTAAAAATCAGGTTTAGTTAGCATCCTTGTCCGTAATACGCATTTTTACCGTGCTTGCGCTCATAGTGTTTCATGCGTAATGTATCTTTAATACGGGGGGTATCAGGGTTAATCTGCAAGGTAAGCAGCGCCATCCGGGCAACTTCTTCCAGCACAGCAGCATTGTAGACAGACTTTTCAGCGGTTTTGCCCCAGGTAAACGGACCGTGGTTCTGCAAAAGAACCATTTCCACTTCTTTGTGCGACAGCCCTCTGGCCTGAAAGACATCAAATATCTGGTTGCCGGTTTCAAATTCATAGTCTCCTTGTATCATTTCGTCTGTCAGCACCGGTGCACACGGAATATCATGATGAGTGTGGTCGGCATGGGTAGTACCAAACACCGGTATGTCCATACCGGCCTGTGCCCAGGCAACCGCATAAGTGCTGTGTGTATGCGTAACACCGCCGATATCCTGCCAGGTTTTGTAAAGCCGGGCATGCGTTTTGGTATCTGAAGACGGCCGCAGATTACCTTCAACCACCAGGGCATCGTAATCTACAATTACTATATCTTCAACTTTGAGGGTTCCGTAAGGTACCCCACTGGGCTTTATGGCAAAAACAGCTTTTTCTCTGTCAACTACACTTACATTGCCAAAAGTAAACAAAACCAGCTTCAGCTTCGGCAGCATCATATTGGCTTCATAGCACTCTTCTTTTAATGATTGATAGGCGCTCATTTGTAGAATACTTCGTTGATTTTCAGTTCATTCTTCAAACCTCTGATGGTGGTTGCTTTATCAATCACTACCAGTTCAATATCCAGCATTTCTGCCAGGTTTTCAAGGTACTCAACCGTAAGGTTCTGGCTATATACGGTATGGTGTGCCCCTCCTGCCAGTATCCAGGCTTCCAGACCCACCTTCATATCGGGTTGAGGTTTCCATAGCGCCCGGGCAGTAGGTAGTTTAGGAAAAGACTCAGTTACTTCTACTGCTTCTACTTCATTAACAATAAGGCGGAAGCGGTTGCCGAGGTCTACCAGCGAAACGTTCAGAGCCGGGCCTGAGGCAGCATTGAACACCAGGCGTACAGGGTCTTCTTTACCCCCGATGCCCAAAGGATGCACCTCGCAATTAACCGTACCGGTGGCAATGGAAGGGCAGATTTCAAGCATGTGAGAACCCAGAACCATGGCGTTTTCAGGGTCAAAGTGGTAAGTGTAGTCTTCCATAAAGGTGTTGCCTCCTTTCATACCGCTGGCCATTAGTTTCATTACATGCACCATGGCAGAGGTTTTCCAGTCGCCTTCACCGCCATAACCATAGCCGGCGGCCATCATGCGCTGCGAACCGATACCCGGCAGCTGGCGCATACCATGCAGGTCTTCAAAAGTATTGGTGTAGGCACCGTAGCCTCCATCTGTTAAAAATGCTTTCAGGCCCGCCTCTATGCGTGCGGCCTCAACCAGTGAGCTGCGCCTTTCGCCGTTCTTTAAAAGTGAGGGCATCAAGGCGTAAGTATCTTCGTATTCCTGTATCAAACGTTCAATTTCCGCATCAGTAATCTGGTTAATTACCTGCACCAGGTCTCCTACCGCGTGGGTATTCACTGAAAAACCGAACTTCATTTCAGCCGACACCTTGTCGCCGTCAGTAACGGCTACCTGGCGCATGTTATCGCCAAAGCGTACCACTTTCAGGTGTTGCATCTGATACCTGCCTACGGCCACACGTGCCCAGGCATTGATTTTATCGTGCACCTCTGTATCTTGCCAATGCCCTACTACTACCTTGCGGTTCAGGCGCATTTTGGTCATGATATGCCCGAACTCCCTGTCGCCATGCGCCGACTGGTTCAGGTTCATGAAGTCCATATCGATGGTATCAAAAGGAATATTACGGTTGAACTGGGTATGCAAATGAAGAATGGGTAATTGCAGGGCATTTAAACCGCGAATCCACATTTTGGCCGGAGAGAACGTGTGCATCCAGGTAATAACGCCCACGCAGTTGGGGGTATTATTGGCTGCTTTGCAAACAGACCATATCTCGTCGGGGGTTTTTACCACCGGTTTAAATACAATTTTTACGGGTATGGCAGAAGAATTATTGAGTGCATCAGCTATGATCTGCGAGTGTTCATCTACCTGCCGGAGGGTTTCTTCTCCGTAAAGATGCTGGCTACCTGTTACAAACCAAACCTCAAATGATTTTAGATTAAACATTGCTTTCTGTGAATTTTCCTAATCGATGATATTTCTTATATAATTGTTCATATACTTCAACATACGGAGCCCGTGGCACATAGTGGGCATCAAAGCCTGACCCCATGGCCTTTTGTGCGGCAAATAAGTCTGGGTGTATGCCTGCGGCCACTGCGGCATTCATGGCTGCACCTAAGGCACAAGCCTGGTCAGACGAGGCCACTTTTATGGGCATATTCAGCACATCTGCCAGTGTCTGCATCACGAACGGAGATTTTTTGGCCACGCCGCCAATGGCAATTACCTGTTTAATAGGCACCCCTTCTTCTATAAAACGGTCTACTATGGCCTTAGAGCCAAAGGCCGTTGCCTCTACAATCATTTTAAAAAGCCTGACGGCATCGGTACCCAGATTCATACCGGCAAAAGCTGCTTTCAGGGCATGGTTGGCATCGGGTGTCCGCCGGCCGTTAATCCAGTCGGTAGCTACCGGGTCTTTTTCAGTTACCGGTATAACGGCCGCTTTTTCTGATAAATAAGGAATCAGTTTTTCGGCCAGTTCATCCGCTGCTTTTTCGCCCAGCAAGGCTCGCACCGGCTCGGTAATTACTTTCTGAAACCAGGCGTAGTAATCGCCATAGGCAGATTGCCCGGCTTCCATACCCAGCATACCCGGTATAATGGAGCCATCTACCTGCCCGCAAATACCTTTGATAAGCAAATGGCCTATTTCTTCGTTAGGCGCAATGAGCATGTCGCAGGTAGAAGTACCCATTACGCGCACAAAATCGTAGGGTTCAATTTCTGCGCCCACCGCGCCCATGTGGCAATCAAATGCGCCAACACCAATAACCACCTCTGATGAAAGCCCGAGTTTTTGGGCCCATTCGGCAGATATTTTGCCCATTGCCTGGTCTGATGTAAAGGTATCTCTGAAAAGCCTGTCGCGTACACCTGTTAAAAGGGGGTCAAGCCTGCTCAGGAATTCTTCTGAAGGCAGCCCTTCA
Organism: Emticicia sp. 21SJ11W-3; assembly: GCF_024138715.1. GTDB lineage: Bacteria > Bacteroidota > Bacteroidia > Cytophagales > Spirosomataceae > Emticicia > Emticicia fluvialis. The sequence goes on along the minus strand of NZ_CP092074.1, from coordinate 568,358 downwards.
AATTCTTCATGCCACATGGCTTTATGCCCGGCCGCACAGCGGGAGCGTTTCATGGTTAGCGGATGGGTATTGCCCGTAAGCACGGCAGAAATCCAGTCGCAATGTTCAACCCATGAAAATGCCTTGTTTCGCACGCCTGCGTCTACTCTTAATGTATGAAGTATTTTAGCCCAGAACCACTCAGAAGAATAAATGCCGCCTACATATTTGGTAAAGTCGGTGTCCCATCTATGGGCCAGATTATTGATTTCTTCGGCTTCGGCATTGGCGGTATGGTCTTTCCAGAGAATAAACATCCCATTGGGGTTTTCGGCAAACTCGGGCAACAATGCCAGGGGTGTTCCGGTAGTATCTACCGCTACGGGCGTTGAGCCCGTGGTATCTATTGAAATACCGGCTATTTGCTGCTTTACGGCTTCCGGAATATTCTCTAACGCGGTCTGAATGGCACTTTCAATGCCTTCCAGATAATCCAGCGGGTGTTGTCTGAACTGCGCAATAGAAGGGTTACAATACAAACCTTCATGCCAGCGCTTATAATAAGCAACGGCAGTGCTTAAACATTGCCCGTTGGAAGTATCCACTAATAAAGCACGCACAGAGTCGGTTCCGAAATCAACACCTATTGTAAACTTTTGCTCCATTTATTTATGTGTTAAAATGACACATTTCATTTTATAAAATTACTCCCAGACATAGCGAATCCGGAATTATCTGAGTTTAGATGATTGCATCTGAAATAAAATAGTGAAAGGCATTAAACTGGCTTTGATATTTTTCTTTGTCAAGCTTATAAAGAATAGCCTTTTTTGTGGTTGAATTTTGATTTTTCTCTCCGGTATCAATCAAAAGCTTGGTTGAAAGTATCTTACGGCTAAAGTTTCGTCTGTCAAGCGGTGTATCATAAATCGCTTCATAAAGCCTTTGCAGTTGTGGAATCGTAAATTGCTCTGGCAGCAGCTCAAAACCAATCGGATGCAAAGCAGCCTTGTAACGGAGTTGCTCCAGGGCCAGGTCTACCATCTGGTTATGATCAAAAATAAGGTCTGGTCTGTTTTTCAGGTTTATCCAATAGGCATTTTGCGCCTTTGCCAGGTCCTGATTATGGGCATGAATGTTAATCAGTGCAAAAAAACATATTGAAATCGTTCGTTCTACGGGGTCACGCCCCACCTTGCCGAACGTTTTGATTTCTTCAAAATAAATATCTTTCAAGCCGGTCAAATCATATAAAATTCGGTTGGCTGCCACTTCCAGGTCTTCTTCTGCTTCCAAAAAACCACCCATCAAAGACCATTTTCCTTTTTCAGGCTCAAAATTCCTTTTTATCAGAAGTAACTTAAGCTCTTCACCATCAAAACCAAATACTATACAATCAAGTGCCACCAATATTCTGGTGGAGTGCGGGTATTTATTCATTATATAATTTGATGCATAAAATTTGCGCAATTTTAGTATTACCCTCCTTAAAATCAATAAAATTCGTGAAAATCAAGGATTTTCACGAATCAAATTAATCTTAACCTAATATAAACTAATAGTAGATGCAAATCTAATTGTGTAAATATAACACAATATTTTCAAATTGTATAAAGTGCCGAAAAGTATTTAAGATTTTACTTCCTTACATTCAACACAATAACCGAGTACGCCGGCACTGTAAGTTTCAATACGCCTTTCTCAAGTCTGGCTCCGCTGAAGTCTTTTACCGAAACTTTTTGCGGTTGCTCAAAGGTGTTGTGGTCGCTTATTTTTGCCGAGCTTAAAATCTGTCCTGTAACCTTAGAAAAGTCTTCACCTCTCAGATTAATGGTTACCTCATGGGCCTTGCTGAAATCAATATTGGTAAGCGATATATTAACGCCATTTTCATTTCTTGAAGCAGAAGCAGAAACGGCTGTCAGCTTTTTGCCCTGGTACTCATAAGCCGGAGACTCAATACTGATGGGTACCAGTCGGGCATCCTGATGCACATTATACATCTTCATGACATGATAAGTGGGTGTCAGAATCATTTTCTCTTCGTTAGTCAGTATTACCGACTGCAGCACGTTAACTATCTGCGCCAGGTTGGCACCTCGCACACGGTCTGCATGATTATTGAAGATGTTAAGGGTAAGACCGGCTATCATGGCATCGCGCATGGTGTTCTGCTGATATAAAAACCCGGGATTCGTGCCCGGCTCTACATTGTACCAGCCACCCCATTCGTCTACAATTAAAGCTATGTTTTTCTGAGGATCATACTTGTCCATAATGGTGCTGTGGCCTTTAATAAACTCTTCCATCTGCCAGGCCTCATCCATGGTTTTGAAATACTGCGCTTCGGTAAAATCTACCGACGGCCCCTTGTCTGTCCAGCTTAGTACCGAGTAATGATGTAATGCAACAGCCGCCAGCATTTTATGCGGAATGTTCTTCATCAGGGTTTCTGTCCAGGCATAGTCGCCATCACTGGCACCCGAGGCAATACGATAAAGTTTAGAGGAGTTGTCCCAATCTGTCATGAAAGTGGCATACTGGCGATAAATGTTGGCATAATAATCGGCCGTCATGTTTCCGCCGCATCCCCAGGCCTCGTTGCCTACACCCCACATCTTCACGCTCCAGGGTTTTTCACGGCCATTCTGTTTACGTAGCTCCGACATCGGGCTGCCCCCGGGATGATTCACATAAGTTACCCAATCGGTCAGGTCTTTAACGGTACCGCTACCTACGTTGCCTGCCAGATACGGCTCAGCGCCGATGCGCTCGCACAAATCAAGGAAATCGTGCGTACCAAAACTGTTGTCTTCTGTTACGCCACCCCACCATACATTAACCATTTTGGGGCGGTTAGCCTTGGGCCCTATGCCGTCTTTCCATTGGTAGGTATCGGCAAAGCATCCGCCCGGCCAGCGCAGGTTAGGCACCTTCAGGTCTTTCAGTGCCTGAATAATATCATTTCTTACACCGGCCGTGTTGGGTATTCTGGTGTTTCCTTCGCCAACATAAATACCACCATAAATACAGCGGCCCAGGTGTTCGGCAAAGTGGCCGTAAATATGCTTGCTGATCTGGGTTTTAGCCAGGTCGGTGTTCAGGGTAATTTTGGTTTGCGCCAGTGTATTTACCAACGCAGCACACACCATAATTAATGATAGAATAGTTCTTTTCACGGTATTATAATTTTTATTTTTGTCTTTTTTTTACTCCTTCATAAGCCTGAACTGATTGAATCTGGGCGATAAAGCGTTTTGTGTTGTTTCAATTCTTACCTCTACCCATTCGGCATCAATACCTGTAACTAGTAGTAAGTTATCCGCTTTAACGATTGGTTCAACCGGTTTTCCATTAATCAATATCCTTACTTTGCCGCTATTGAAGTTTTCCAGCGTGGTAATTTCCAGCTGTCTGCCAGCCAGCCCTTTGTTTTGCAACTGATAAGCAAAATACGCACGTGTAGAACGCCAGAAATGCTCGTCATCATAGCCGGTAAAACTTTTTTCTCCTTTATACTGGTGGTCAACTTCCGATTGCTGTTCTCCACAATTGACCTTATCAACCGTACGCGCTTCTTTGGCCAGCAGTTCTTTTTCTTTCTGCTTCAGTTTCTGTTGATGCGCCTCATAATTCTTACCTGTAAAGGTAGGGAAATACATTTGATAGCGGGCTTCGTGAATCTCAAAAAAGGGCTGCAGTGTAAGCGAATCTAAACTAAACCTGAGATTACCGAGCGGCTTTAATTTTGAAACAAAATGGCCGGAGTCGTCCACCAGTGCAAATGCCTTGTCGAGCGGATAAAGCGGGCCTTTGGTTTCATGACCCATGCGGCTGTCGTCGGCAAACTGACCCGTGAGGTCGCGGGTTGAGGTGGCTGCCGCCAGCACGATGGGGCCATTGACAAATGCCGCCCAGTTAGAGCCATCCGGCAGATTCTCCAGATGGGTGGCTGTCTTGAAACGGATAATGACCCTGTCGCCTGTTTTCCATTTCCTGTTCAGGGCGGCATAACCGGCTGGCTGCGCCACAAAGTTATGCTTTTTACCATTCACTAAAACTTCATAATGCTGCGCCCAATTCGGAATCCTGATATTGACAGCAAACCGTTTGGGAGGTACCGTTTTAAACACCAATTCTGATTGATTTTGATACGGGAAATCGGTTTTCTGTGTCAGACTAATCCCCTTTTCTTTCCAGGTCAGACTTGACGGAATGAAAAGGTTGACAAATACTTCATCAGCCGTATGGCTGTAAATCAGCTCGCCATATTTGGTATGGTTTTCAATGCCAGAACCTACGCAGCACCACATACTGGTTTCTGGCTGAGAATACACCCGGTAATGATTGGGGCGGATGGGTGTAAAATAGACAAAGCCGCCCTTTTCGGGATGCTGGCTGGACAAGATATGATTGTACATGGTACGCTCATAAAAATTCAGGTATTGCACATCCTGATTATCCAGAAATAAGGCCTTGCTCAGGCGCAACATATTGAACGAGTTGCAGGTTTCTGGGCCTTGGTTGGTTGCCAGCATTTTGCTGAAATCATTAACCGGATTGAAATGTTCTCTCATGCTGTTACCGCCAAAGGCTACGCTTCTGGTTTGTGAAACATTCTGCCAGAAATACCGGGCCGCTGCCGACCACTGGCCGTTATTTGTTAAAGCCCCAATTTTCTCAAACCCGATTACTTTCGGAATCTGCGTGTTGGCATGCAGGCCGGTCAGTTTATCCTGCTTGGCTATAAGTGGGTCTAATAATGCCCTATGAGACAACCTTTCGGCAGCCTGGAGATACTTACGGTCTTGGGTAAGCATATACAAATCGGCGAAGGTTTCGTTGATACCCCCGTGTTCGGTGCGCAGTATCTGCTGAATCTGTGCATCAGAAAGGGGCTGTATCAGGTCAATAAACCAGTCACCCAAGCCTATCAGCACCTGTTTTGCCTGCTGATTACCGGCGTACACATAGGCGTCTCGCAAACCGGCAAATAATTTATGAATATTATACAGCGGCACCCAGGTGTTGTTCAGACCAAAGCTGCTGCCGTCAATATCACCTTTATGGATTCTTTCCCAGAACACCTTGCCTTGCGGAATCCCCCCTACGTAACCATTGCCGTTTTTTGCCTGGCATTGTGCCAGCTCAGCAATCATGTAATCGAGCCGGGTTTTCATTTCGGCGTTTCCGGTACTGGCATACATCATGGCCAGCGCCGACAGATAATGGCCCCCGATATGCCCATCCAGACCAGAACTTTCCCAGTTTCCATACCGGCTGGTTTTTGGAGGCAGACCGGCATCCAGCAGGTAAGGTGCCAGCAGTTTATCGGGGTTCAGGGCCAGTATATACTTCAGGTCAACATCCTGAGCATTCTTAAAAATGCCATCGTTTAGCTTAACTTCCTGCAATGAAAAAGGCCGCATCTGTGCCTGAACAGACAAAGAGCAAAACACCAGACCAATGAATACTATTTTTCTCATATTGTTTTCTAAACGCTTCACACCGTTAATGCTCAGGATGCCCCACAATTAATTATTTGAACAGTAGCTGAGCGAACTCCATCAAATCATGTCGCCAGACAGGCCAGGTGTGTCCACCGGCATACTCACTGTATTTATACTTAACACCTAATTCGTCAAACTTTTTCATCATTATCTGGCAATTGGCATGGGCAATGTCTTCTTTACCGCCCTGCGATATCCAGAATTCTTTCAGGTTGCCGTTTATTTTATCTTTGTTGGTTTTCATGTACTCATACTGTGGGTCAGACAATTTGTTATTATTTGCCCACCAGCCCGAACTGAAAACACCCAGATAATTAAACATTTCGGTGTTGTGCACACCCGCATGCAAGGTCTGCAAACCACCCATTGACAAACCTGCTAAAGCCCGGTTTTTGCCATCGGCCAGAACCCTGTAGTTGGCTTCAATTACCGGAATCACACCATTCTTCAATTCATTTTCAAAGGCTTTCAGAGCGTTTTCATTAAAACCTGCCACGCCGCCACCCATGCCAACGTTACCGTCTACCATCACAATCAGCATGGGTTTTGCTTTCTTTTCAGCAATGAGGTTATCCAGAATCAAATCGGTTTTACCCTGTGTTGCCCAGCCTCTCTGGTCTTCACCACCGCCATGCAGCAGGTATAATACCGGATATTTTTCCGTAGACACATCATAGCCGGGAGGTGCATAGATATACATTTCTCTCCAACTGTTAGAGGCCTTTGAGAAATATTTTTTGATGCGGATATCGCCATGAGGCACATCTTTCAGCGCATAAAAGCCTCCTTCTTTGTAAGGTATTTCAATGCCGCTGGCCATTCGGCTCATTCCGTAGAAACTTTCACTGGCGGGGTCGGCCACGGCCACGCCGTCAATCAGCAATGAGTAATAATGAAACCCTCTGCTCACCGAGTCGGTAGTTACCGTCCACACCCCACTGGTGTCTTTTACCATGTCATACTTTTTGCCCAGGTCAATCTGCACCTTTTGGGCTGCTGGCGCTTTTACCTTAAATATCACCCGGTTATCAGGCAGTATCTGCGGGTACTTGCCGTTTCTGATATTGGTGGCGGCGGGCGTACCCAACACTGAGTAACGGGTAAAGTCTTTGGTACTTACCGGCTTGAACAAAAACTGAGAAAACATATACAGGCCGTTTTTCCAGACTTTAAAATCGTGTACGCCCGGCTCAAGGTAATAAATGTGCGGCACATCTTTCTCGTACAGGTAATCATGCGTGCGTTTACTGAAAGTAATCAGTCCGTCTGCATCACCGCACGAAATCCACAGAAGTTTCAGTTTTTTTCTGGCTTCTTCCGGGTCTGGTACCAGTTCTTCCGGCCTTTTGGTATTGGGCGCTGAAGAAAAACCACCCACCCAGGCAAACTTGTCCAGATTGCCCAGACCAAAATTTAGCGATTGCCCGCCACCCATTGACAGCCCCGCAATGGCTCTGTTTTCGCGGTCAGCCAGTACAGGGTATTTTTTTTCAATAAAGGGTATCAGGTCATTCAATAAATCTTTCTCAAAAGTAGCAAAAGCTTCCACTTTCTCGCGATCAAATATATTGCCAATGGCGCGGTCGTCTTTCATGGCCCTGCCGTTTGGCATCACCACTATCATGGGTTGCAGCTTGCCTTGGGCGTACAGGTTATCCAGAATTACCGGAGGATTCCCACCATTCAGCCATTCTTTGTCGTCACCGCCAATGCCATGCAACAGGTACAAAACCGGATACTTTTTCTTTTTATCAAAACCAGGTGGCGTATACACCAGGGCCTTACGGGTGGCGCCTACGGTTTTGGATTCATATTTTATAGAATCCAGCCTGCCTTTGGCTATGCCGGTTTGTTCTTTATCAAAACCTTTGGGCGCTTCTTTTTCGATTGACTGGGCAAAGGATGAAATCACCATGCCTAAAATACCGATGAGCGATACAATTTTTTTCATCTGTTGTAAGAATTTATCTACCTGCTGTAAGAAATTTTTTCAAGAATCTGGCGGGCCACAAGACCCACCAGACCAACGGTTTATTTTTTGAAAAGAAGCGGTGCTAACTGATACAGACTGCGGCGCCAGGTCTGAAACTCATGCCCGGTACCGTCTGACACAAAAGAAACGGCGTTAAAACCAGCGTTTTTCAGCTCTTCAGCTGCTTTTTTCACGCCATCAGGGCGTTCTTTACTGCCACAGCTCAGAAAAATCAATTTCACTTTCGACTTATCCTTGATATCAGCCGGGGCATATATCCCCCCGCTTAACAAACCATAATAGCCAAAAACATCCGGGTTATTAAGCGTAATGGTCTTTGTTTCCATTCCGCCCATCGACAACCCAGCCATCGCGCGGTTATCCCGGTTGGCCAGGGTACGGAAATGGCCGTCTACATACGGAATCAGCTCATTAATCAGCACCGTCTGAAAAGGGTCAATCTTGAAATTGCGCATTCCACCCGGTTTTACATCGTTGGTCATACCGTAGGTCATTACAATAATAAAGGGCTTGATTTTGCCTTCGGCTATCATATTATCCATAATCAGGTTGGCGTGCCCCTGGTTGCTCCAGGCGGTTTCATCTTCACCCCAGCCATGTTGCAGGTACAAAACAGGATATTTAGCCTTGGTATCTTTTTCGTATCCCGGAGGCGTATAAACAAATGCTCTTCTGGATGTATTGGTGCTGGGCGATGGGAACAACACCTGCTGTACATGGCCATGCGGTACGTTTTTCAGGGCATAGAAGTCCTGATCATGGGCAGGTATTTCAATGCCGCTTTCCCAACGAACCGAGCCATAATAGTTCAGCGCACCGGGGTCGTTGAATTTCCCGCCATCAATTCTTACATTGTAGTAGTGAAAACCCTCATCCATCGGGCCTTCGGTGGTGCCCATCCAGGTACCATCTTCTGCTTTAGCCAGTTTGGTGCCTTTTCCACCGCCCAAACCCAGGCTCACGCGCACACTGTCGGCGGCGGGTGCAACTATCTTGAAGCGGGCATAACGTTGCGAATTAACCATTGGGTATTCCTGCCCAGGCTGGTTTAATGATGAAGGCTTGAAGTCTTCAATAATGTTGGCCTGTTGGGCCTGTGCCACAAAAGCACTACCTGCAAGGGCAGCCACAGCGGCAAGTTGTAATAATGTGCTTTTCATTGTTTTAAGGTTGATTTTGGTAAGAGAGGTATGTAATTATTTAAAAGCCTGTTGTAATGAATTTGCCAGAAACAGCTTACAGTTCATCCAGGTATGCCCGCCAGACACAATCAGAGGTTCAACCTTGATTTTCTTTTCCTGAAACATGGCTATATTTTGTTTCACGCTTTCATAGAGAAAATCTTCTGTGCCTACGCTGATGGTAAAGAGCTTCACCTGTTTGTTTATCAAACCGGCATTGGGGTTCCAGTCGGTAAAATTCTTCTTGAATTCTTCAGTAGCTGTGTACGGGGCATAAGAAAAAATATAACCGAATTTATCGGTATTGGTAAACCCGATATTCAGGGTTTGCCCGCCACCTACCGAAAACCCGGCTATTGCCCGGTTTTTACTGTCGGTCTTAGCCGGATAGTTTGCCTCAATAAACGGGATAATGTCATTAACTATCTCCTTCGTAAAGTCTGGCATCGGGCTTGGGCGCACATTGCCGTATGGCATCACAATAATCATGGGTGTTGCTTTTCCCTGAGCAATGAGGTTGTCGGCAATGAAATTGGCCCGGCCTACTTTCGTCCAGGTCTCCTGCGTATCAGAGCCGCCATGAATCAGATACAATACCGGATATTTGGTTTTGCCGCTGGCATCAAAATTCGGTGGGGTATATACCAGCAGGTCTCTTGTACGCCCCAGTGTTTTTGAGTTGTAGTATTGATAATGAATTTTTCCGTGCGGCACATTCTGCAAAGCATGCACCAGTGGTGTTTTACCCGGCACATCAACAATACTGCGTTTGAAACGCTCATTGGCAAAAATAAAAGTATTGTTAGGGTCGGCTATCTGCACGCTGTCTACATAATAACTGTATGGGTAAATATCAGGTTTAATAGCCGGTACGGTAACAGACCAGATTCCGGCGGTATCTCTGGTCATGGCTACGGGGGCTTTCAGAAATTCGCCTGAAAGCGAGACTCTCTGCGCTTTTTTAGAAAAGTATCTGAACGTAACGCTGTTGTCGGCCTGCACATCAGGCGAACTGATAACGGGCGGTCTTTGCTGTGCGAAAACGCCCCCGCCCACCGTTAGCATCAGGAATATGAATGGGATATATTTTTTCATGATTTTAGTTTTATTGAAATAACAAGGGCAGGGTTTGGTTCATGTATTTCTTCACGTTCATCCAGGTATGGCCACCATCCGTTACATAGCTTTTGAAGTTGATTTTTCTGGCCTTCAGATAATCTTCAAACTCAACAGTACCTTTGTACAGAAAGTCTTCAGTACCAATGCCCGACCATAGCAGTTTCAGTTGTTGGTTGGTTCTGTCGGCATTGCCACCAATGTGGCTGAACCCCTTGTCCATTTCAGCGGGTGATATGTACGATGCGTAACTGCAAACCCAGGCAAACTTATCCATATTATTAAAAGCAGCTCTGAGTGTTTGCCCGCCACCCCTTGAAAAACCAGCGATGGCTCGGTTCTCACGGTTATTGAGCGTGCGATAGTTTTTCTCTATATAGGGAATAATATTGGTGATTAAATCGGTCTCAAAAAATTTGGCTCTTTTAATGGCAACTTCGCTGTCACGGTTCATGATGTCGGCTGGTTTAGCCTGGCTTTTCTGCTCGGCAATGCGTGCCGCCGGATTACCATACGGCATAACCACTAGCATGGGTTTGGCTTTGCCGTCTGCAATCAGGTTATCCAGTATAAGGTTGGTTTTTCCTACTTTAAAAAAGGTCTCTTCGGTATCGGTTGTGCCGCTTATCAGATAAAAAACGGGGTATTTTTTGGCTTTATCTTTTGTGTATCCCGGTGGTGTGTACACTACTAAAGTTCCGGTTGAACCTTCCACAGAAGGGTAGTACTCATAGCTGATGGTACCATGAGGCACATTAGTTAATGAATACACCGAAGGTGCATCATCCGGAATCTCAACAAGGCTTGCCTTGAAACGTTCATTCGGAAAAAAGGCTACATTGGCCGGGTCCATTACAGTAACGCCATCAACCACAAAACTGTAAGGATAAATATCCGGTTTTACAGGGGCGGTGGTAACGCTCCAGATACCCTGCGCATCTTTGGCGAGGTCTACGGGGGCTTTCAGAAACTGCCCGCTGAGTTTTACTTCTTTGGCTGCTGGTGCCAGATACCTGAAAGTTACCGATTTGTCGGCATTTACCTGTGGCGAAACCACCAAAGGCCCTCTGGGAGGCTGGCCGCTTACCTTGCCTGCGAAAACCAGCAGCAGGGTGAGCGTTAAAAGCTGGATAGTCACAATTGTTTTCATTTTCATAGTTTTTATTTAAAGCTTAAATCAATTACCGGAATAATTTGGGCGCAATGGTTGACAAATACAGTTTGCAGTTCATCCAGGTGTGTCCTCCGTCTGAAATCAGGCTTTCGTATCTGATTTTCTTCTGGTTCAGCACCTCTATAAATTCCTGATTTACCCCATACAAACCATCTTCTTTGCCCACCCCAATCCAGAACAATTTCAGATTTTTATTTACCAGTTCAGGATTTTTAAAGGCTGTCTCATTGTTTCTGTCGAACTCGTTTTTGAGCATTCCCGGAGCAAAACCGCACACGTAAGCAAACTTGTCGGTATTGTTCAGTCCGAAGTAAAGGGTGGTGCCGCCTCCGCCCGAAAAACCGGCAATGGCCCTGCTGTTTTTGTCTTTGATGGTTCTGTAGTTTTGTTCAATAAAGGGCATCAGGTTATTGAAGAAATCTTCTTTAAACGCCTGCAGGTTATCCCAGTTTCGCAGGCTGCCTGACGATTTGCTGATAACCGGATAGGCCCGCCCATAAGGCATTACAATAATCATGGGTCTGGCTTTACCCTGCGCTATCAGATTATCCAGAATAATATTGGCCCGGCCTACCTTTGTCCAGGTTTCTTCGGTATCGGTAGTGCCATGCAGCAGATACAATACAGGATACGCGGTTTTGGTATTGGATTCATACCCCGCAGGCGTGTAAACAACCACCGGGCGCGTACCCAGTTCGGGCGATGTATAATAGCGATAAGCAACCGTACCATGCGGTACAGGCTGAATGGTATGCACCAATGGTATGCTGCCGGTTACTTCAACCAGACTATTCTGGAAACCCTCATTCGGAAAAATAACCGAATTGGCGGGGTCGGATACCGGAAGACCATCAACCTGAAAGGCGTACGGATACATATCTGGTTTTACCGGGCCCACTTTCACGCTCCATACACCCCGCTCATCTTTGTTCATGGCCACTGCTGCTTTCTCAAACTGCGCATTGAGTTTTACTTCTCTGGCTGTTGGTGCATAAAGGCGGAAGGTAACGGTGTTATCAGGATGCACCTCCGGCGAAACCACCGTTGGCCTGGGGTTGGGCTGGGCTTTTGCCACTAACCCTAAACCCATCAGTAAGAGGCTTGTAATCAGCTTTTTTTGCATAGTACGGTTTAGATTTTTACTGGGTAATAATATCTATCTCGGCATATCCCGGAGCAGCGCCTTCCTGCACATTTTTAAGGGCCCGCAGCCTGATGTATCTGGCCTGCGACGGTTCAAACAGCTTATCCTGCCAGAATGGGCTGTTCTTAATATTGGCAAACTCGCCTTCACTTTTCAGTTGCCAGGTTTTGTTATCGGTTGAAACCTCAAACTGATAATGAGTAATGATGCCGGCATCGGCCCACCAGTTCTGGTCTGGCAGGTATCTGAAACCCCTCACCATTTGCTGTGTACCTAAGTCAATTGTTAAATCTACCGGCATCTTCAACCCCTTATCCTGATGCCAGGAGGTATTCGGGTTTCCGTCCAGTACCTGATAGGCTCCTTCTTTGCCGGTGCTTAGTATTTCCCAGTTTTTGCGTGCCACATCAAACTTCTCTTCGCTTATCACGCTTTTTTGCTTCGTAAACGGGTTATAAGCAATGGCTTTTACTTCCAGTTTACCTTCACCGCTTTTTACAGGAACTGTATACCTGGCCGTATTCGGGCCGGGCATACTTCCATCTAATGTATAATAGAGCACCGACTCAGCATCGCCTGACTGAAGGTGAACATTACCGGCCTGGTCGCGCATGATAACCGGTGGAGCTAGAATAATCGGGGCATTATAAATTTCCAGATTCGATATGAGCGGGGTACTTTTGGCATCCAGAATGGTAAACCTTATCTGCGTAGCTTCAATTGTCGGAAACCGCAGGATACGCTTGTAGCCAATGGTGGTTTCTCTGGCAATTTCCTGCCATTGGCCTTTTACCAATGCCTCTACACTAAAGGCTTTTACCCGCTGCCCCAGCTTGATAGGCTCCTGTACCAGAAAGCGGTTAAAGGATATAGGCTTTGTATATTGCAGGGTAAGAGAAGCTTTTCTGCTTGTATCGTTTACCGCCCAGTAGCTGTCTTTGTCTGCATCTATGGCCTTGGCCGCGATATAAGTCTGGCTGTTACCTCTAACCTGCGATGCACTCACTTTTGCACCTGTAGCAAGATTTTTTGCAAATGCGGCTTTAACGGCATTGGCAAATTCAATAGCCACTTTTTCATCCTGCGGGTGAATCAACCCATTGGGCATCACCGGAAAATTAAGTAGAAGTGTACCATTACGCCCGATGGAATGATAGTAGGTATCCATCAATTGCGGCAGCGTTTTTACTTTTCTATCTTCTCTTTCATGATAAAACCATTCAGGACGAATAGAGGTATTTACCTCGCCCGGCACCCAGGCATTGCCGTTTTCAACACCATGGCGCAACATATCTTCGGGTACATCGCCGGTGGCATTCAACAGGCTCCAGTTGGTTTCACCTACATAACCTGCTTCGGTTCCCACCCATCGCAAATCGGCCCGGTCTCCGCCATCATTCCATATCACAATATTGGGTTGCAGCTTACGCACCAGCTTATAGGTTTCCGGCCAGTCGTAATACGTTTTGGCATCAATTTTACGGGTTTCGTTGGCACCACCATAATAGCCCGAACCGCCATTGGCGCCATCAAACCACACTTCAAAAATATCTCCGTAGTTTGTCAATAGTTCGGTCAGCTGGTTTCTGAAATAAGTAATATACTCCGGTTTTCCGTAGTCAGGATGGTTTCTGTCCCATGGAGACAGATAAACACCGAATTTGAGGCCATATTCTTTGCAGGCATCTGCCAGCTCTCTTACCACGTCGCCTTTGCCGTTTTTCCAGGGTGCGTTTTTTACCGAGTACTCTGTATATTTCGACGGCCACATACAAAATCCGCTATGGTGTTTAGCCGTGAAAATGATGCCTTTCATGCCAGCTTGCTTACATATTCTTGCCCATTGTCTGCAATCGAGTTTTTCAGGGTTAAACAAAGCCAAAGGTTCATTGCCAAACCCCCAGGCCATATCGGTATAGGTGTTTACCGAATAATGAATGAAAGCATAATACTCCATTTTTTGCCACCGAAGCTGATTAGCGCCGGGTACAGGCCCGTAAGGCTGCGGTGGGGTAACCTGGCTAAAAGCCAGTAAAACCATAAGATTTAAAACTAAGGTATTTAGTACCGTTTTTTTCATTGTAATTAGTTAGATGAATTTACCTGGCCCATTGTTTTCCTTCTGAGGTGCGGCGCCATTCAAAGTATTTATCAAGCACCTGCAAGGCCTCTGCGCTTGGCACGCCACCCATTTGCGCCTTTTGCTGAAAATGCATCACACCGGGCTTCTGAATGCTGAATGGCTCCCACTGAGGTACGCCTTTGCCGTTAGGGTCGCCGTATTTGGCAAAGTTTGTCCAGTAAGTCATAATTGTTTCTGAGACATCGGCATCGCTTGGCGTCTTTTCCTGACTATTCGGATTAATGTGTCCGAACACAAAGCCTACGTCTTGCCCATGAGGCGAACCATAGCCATGCCGCGGTGAATCAGCCGGAAACTCCGGGTGCTGGTCGAAGTAGTAATAGTAAACCTTCGACTTACCGGTTTGTGATTGTAGCCTTGCCCAACTCCAGGTATGCCAGCCAAATGCAGCATCACGCGCCAGGTCGCGAGCCGTTTTAGGCACCTTGGTTTCACCAACCGGGTAGGCCTTTATCAGTTCATCGGCAAATTTCCCATAGCGTTTGTTTGTACCATCCACATAATCTTTAGGTGTTTTGGGTGGAGAGAAACTAGCGCCTTCGTCTGAATTATAGCCAATCAGTATGGGGGTATCGTTATATTTTTTTCTTTCGTATAGTAAGTGCTGGTCGTCAGGCACTACGTAGCCGTCAATGATAGGCCAGGCACCGGGCAGGCCAAATCCCGACGGCAGTTTGTCGGCAGGTAAACTTCTTAATTCAGCCAGATTTTTAGCACCGGCTTTCTCCATAAACTCTAGCCCCTGTTTTTCTGCAAAAGAAAGCATCTTCATGTTTTCTCCGGGATACGTTGTACTCCGGTAAGGACCAAAAGAACCGCCACTCTGAGAAATAGCTCCATGAAACAAACCTTTGGCCAAAGGTGAAACACAAAGCATACTGACGGCTATACCCCCGGCAGACTCACCAAAGATGGTTACTTTGTCGGGGTTACCACCAAAGGCTTTGATATTTTGCCGAACCCATTTCAAACCGGCAATCATATCGAGCAATCCATAATTACCTGATACCCGCTGTGGGTTTTCAGCGCTTAACTCCGGATGTGCCAGAAAACCCATCTGCCCTACCCGGTAAGCGATGCTTACCAGTATTACTCCTTTTTTGGCGAGGTTCTCGCCGGTGTAAACAGGCTCTGAAGTGGCACCGAAACTAAAGCCCCCTCCGTAAATCCAGACCAATACCGGCAGGTTCTCTTTAGGCGTTTTGACCGGCGACCAGATGTTCAGATACAGACAGTCTTCACTTTTACCTGAAGGCGGATTCCCCCCCTGAAACGGAGCCGGAGCAAACTGTGTGGTATTTTTTACGCCCGACCAGGCGGCCGCAGGCTGCGGGGCTTTCCAGCGGAGCTCACCGACAGGAGGTGCCGCAAACGGAATACCTTTAAAGACAGCTAAACCACCTTCAATTGTTCCCTGAACCAAACCCTGCTGCACTTTTACAGGTTTGTCCAGTTGGGCTACACCGGTAATAGGTACTAACGCCAGCAAAAGTTTTAATAAGTATAAAGATTGTTTTTTCATTAGTTTCAGTTATTTATTTGGTCCAACCATAACGTTTTAGCCAATCAAACAAGGGGTTCATCCAGCCCGGATGCCTGAATATAAATCCATGGTCACCCTTCGGGAAAATATGCATTTCTACGTCTACTTTATGTTTTCTGAGCCGCTCAAAGTAGGCAATGCTGTTGTCTACATCCACTACTTTATCATCTGCAGCATGGGTAAGCCACGCTGGTGGTGTATTGGCTTTGATTTGCAAATCGTTTGAAAAATACTGTTTGTCTTCTGAAGATGGATTTTTGCCGAGCAGGTTATCTCTTGAGCCATGATGCGTGAGGCTGTCAAGCATACTGATAACCGGATAAACCAGTATCTGGAAGTCTGGCCGAAGGCTTGTTTTTTCAGGATTACTCACCCAGGCTTTTTCGAAATGCGTGGCGGCAGTGCTGGCCAGATGCCCTCCGGCCGAAAAACCCATGATTCCGATTTTATTTGGGTCAATGCCCCATCCGGCGGCATTGTCTCTCACAAGCTTTATGGCTTGCTGGGCGTCCTGCAAGGGGCCGATTTTCTTATCGTTCATTATTTCGTCACTCGGCAGGCGATACTTTAACACAAAGGCGGCTATCCCTTTTTCTGCCAGCGCTTTGGCCGTATTTATGCCTTCTCCGTTATAGACAATTACGCCATACCCTCCGCCGGCAACCACAATCACAGCAGCGCCCGTAGATAGTGCCGGATTAGCCTTGTAGTATTCCAGAGTCGGGTTGGTGATGCCTTTGTAAACGCCGTTTTCTGCCCCTGTCTCTTTTACGGCAGCGGGCTTTGCGTTCGGAACGCCATTCGGGTACAATATTATTTTTTCCTGAGCAATGGTAACCAAACTTTGGGCAAGATTGAAAAATGCTGAAATGCAGAATATAAGATATACCCTTTTCATGATAGTTTTATTTAAGGTTGATTTTAGAAAAATAATACTATTATAAATAAGTTTCAGCAATTCATCTAATCTATTGGCAAAGTGTCTTTTGTGCGTTTATTTTCTTCCTTCAGCAACCAGTAGAGCCGCAGCGTACCTCTTGCCGAAATCTCGCACCCCCTCACTGCTGAAATGCAGTTTGTCTGGCACTGCAGGCAGGCCTTTTGACGAAACAACGACGGCTTTTGGCAGAGTTTGAGGCAGCGTAGCTATAATTTCGTTCATGCTGGCACATTTACCGCCCTGGTCTGCACCCACCACCTCTCCGGCAAGCAGAGGAATAGAGTTTGGAGCCAGGTTCAAATCGGCCAGAATATCGTCATACAGTTTCTTTACCTGTGCGGGCCAGGTTTTGTCGCCGGTGTTTGACTCTCCCTGATGCAACAGAATGCCTTTAATAACGCCCGATTTCTGGGCAATTCTGGCCATTTCAATCAGCCTTTCGTACGGGTTGCCGCCATATTCTTTGGCCATATTAATCATCCAGGGTTTTTCTTTGGCGGATGAATCCAGATAAGCCTTATACTTTACTTTATCAAAAATTTCAAGTTTGCTACCTGCCACGGCAACATGTACGAGCCCGAGCGATTGCTCATTGGGCATGGTTTCAAGCATGGCACGGCCAAAGTAATCAGCTGGCGAAAGCCCTGTTCTGCAGCGGCACAATGGCGGTTTGGCTGTATACCACTGCCCTTTTGCGCGGTTAATCTGGGGGCAATCTACGGCTTCCAGTATTTTAAAGCGGGGGTCAATAGTTAGGGTATCCTGTGCTTCAATGCGCCCGGCACCTTCCATATTTGACTGACCTATGCAGAGGTAGATATGAAAGTTGGGGTTCTGAGCCACACAAACCTGCCCTGCCAGCAGGGAAGCAGAAATCAGCAGGTAAACAAAGACATTTTTCATAGTTTTAAAGAGGCCATACGGTTTATGGATTGCTTGAAATAGTATCTGTGATCCTGAAAAAATCAAAGTCGGCAAAGCCGCCTGGCTGCTTAGTAGCATAATTAAAAAGCCCGAATCGGTAGCCCATAAAATGGGGTATGGTATAAGGCATTTTCAGGGGTTCGCCAATTCGTTGCCAGGTTTTGCCATCAAGGCTGTAATAAAAAAGGGCAGTATCTTTTCTGTCTCTGAAATTACATTCGGCTTTCAGGTAAACCGTACTTCGGGTAAGCGGAATACGTTCAATCTCAACGGGTTTACCTGTATTGGCACTTATCATCACAAGTAATTTACCTTCTGAGGTAGCTTTTACACCCACCAGCCCATAGTTTTTCTGCAATAGGCCCAGACCGGCGAAATCGCCTTCTTTCAGATTTGAAACATCAAGTAAAGTAGAGCCTGATGACTCAGGCCCTACGGTTCTTTGGGTAAGTGTATTGCGTGCTAAAACAAAAGAAGTATCCAGTCTACCTGTTTTTAATCTTAAAAAACCTTTGCGGTCAGTTACCGACCACAAGGTATTATCGGGGTTGTGGTTCCATTGCCAGACCAAAGGCAAGGCAGGCTCACCTTTTTTGCGTGTAAACTCATCTGAATGCACTATTCCGGGAATCAGCCCCTTTCCTGCCGGTAAGTCCAGCGTTTCCGGTACTTTGCCGTTTTCGCCCAGCACCGGCCAGCCGTCTTCCCATTTGACAGGCACCAGATACGGAATCCGCCCCACTCCACCAAAATCACGGAACAGGTAGGCAAACCAGCGGCCGTCGGGCGTATCTATCAGGCCGCCCTGGGCCACACCCAAATCCTGCAAGGCCACGCGCCCTTCCCACGGGCCGGTAATTGTATCAGCCCGGTGAACCAGTACCGTACGCATGCCACCCCGGGGCCATACAATATTAAAAAGGTAGTACTTACCGTTTACCTTGAACAACTGCGAGCCCTCGGCACCAAGCATAATTTTATCGCCAGCAGGGGCATTGGCATTTTCAATAAGTGTCTGGTTAATGCCCCCTTTTTTAAGGCCGGACACATCGGCATTCAGCTCTATGATACTCAGTTTACCGTTTCCGTAAACCATGTACACCCGGCCGTCGTCATCAAAAAACAAGCTGTGGTCGTGCAGACTTGGTGCAAATGACACCTCTTTCCAGGGGCCTTTTTCTATATTTCTGGTGCTATAAATATGCGTTTTGCCGGTTGTTTGCGCAAAAGTGGTAACATAATAGATACCCTGATGATACCTGATACAGCTTGCCCACGAACCCCGCCCGTAAGTACCCTTGCCATCTGTCAGATTCAAAGCCGGAATATTGGCCAGGGTGTCATATACATAGCCCATCATCTGCCAGTTCACTAAATCGGTGGACTTCATCAGCGGAACCCCCGGGCTCATGTGCATGGTGGTGCTGCTCATGTAGTAATTCTTGCCTACACGTATCATGGCCATGTCTGGCACATCGGCATAAATAATCGGGTTTCTTGCCTTACTTACCTGAGCCTGTACGCTAGGTATAATACCCAGAGCCAGGCATGTTACCCATATTTGTACTAGTCTTTTCATTTCAGCATGGGGTCATTACCACTGTATTTGAAAAACCTGAAAGAAGCGCTGTTCACTGAGCTTTCACCAGTTGAGGTGGCATACAAGCCAAACACACAGCCAATGAAACTACCCGCCTCTTTGGTACTCAGGAATTTACCATCTACTTTGTCTTTTAGCAATTGCCAGTTTTTCGCATCTGTTGAGTAGTAAAAGCCGTAGTCTGCACCGGCAGAGGTGATTCTGAAAAACACTTTGCCTGTATTGGTGGTCAGCGGAACTTCGGTTATTAAATCGGTCGATTTCCCTTTCGGCTGGCTTTTATAAAGCTGAATTACATCTTTGCCTTCATTTTTTGATTGCGCAATGAAGTAATAATGGCGTTCGTCCTGAAAAATCACCAGCCCTGCTTTTTCTTTATCAGACCCGGGCGTAAAGCTCAACTGTGTTTCGGCAGTACTATTCAGGTGCTGCTGGCGTCTGCCCACAAAAGCAGGATTACCGAGTTCTGAAATCGTTTCTGGTTTTAGTTTCAGGGTTAAACCGGTGGCCTTTGAGGTTTTGAAAGCGCTGCTGTCAACCGTACGCATAAACAGCCATGAGTAGTCTAGTCCTTTGTCAAAAGTTATGGTGTACTGAAAATTACCCGATTGCGGTAAACCACCTTTGTGTTTTATTTCTTTAATGCCTATTTTATAGCTGTACGGAATGGCCTTTTCGCCATGTTCAATCATCGGCCAATCGTCTTTCCAGGTAACCGGGGCGATGAAGGTTTCGCGACCCGTATTGTAATAATCTCCCTCATAAGGGCGCACGGCCAGAAAAATGCTGTACATTTTGCCATCTGGGCCTTCAACAAACTGTGCATGGCCTGCTGATGTGATCGGGTAAGGCCTGTTGGCAGGTAATTCTCTCTGGGTTAAAATCGGGTTTCCTTCAAAGGGTATGTAAGGCCCCCATACTGATTTACTGCGTAGCACCACTTCAGAGTGGTTAACAGAGGTACCCCCTTCGGCTGCATATAAATAATACCATCCGTTACGTTTCAGAATATGCGGACCTTCTATCCAGACAGGTTTTTTAGAAAGATCTACACCGCCGTTTACCAGTTGTTTTTCTTCGCCCACCACCTTCAGATTCTGATAATCAAATTCATACATCCTGATTGTTCTATGGCCTGAATACAGGGGTTTTCTGTCTGGGGCATCGCTGTTATAAATGATATAGGCTTTGTCGGTTTCTTCATCAAAGTAGATAGACGGATCAATACCTCGCACTTGCGGAATCTTCACCGGATTGCTCCAGGGGCCTGCCGGATTTTTGGCCGTTACCACAAAGTTGCCGTCATGGTCTATGTCGGTGCAGGTAACATAAAAAGTACCTTTATAATAGCTGATGGCCGGTGCAAACAAGCCACGGGTCATGCGTTCGCCCATAAAATCAAGTTGAGACGGGCGGTCAATCACATTTCCTATCTGTTTCCAGTTTTTCAGGTCTTTGCTGTGCATAATGGGCAGACCCGGAAAATAGGAAAACGTTGAATTGACGATGTAATAATCCGGCCCTACCTTTACTATACTCGGGTCAGGATAAAACCCGGTAAGAATAGGATTTACTATGATGGTTTGTGATTGAGCAAAGCTGATGGTCAGGCATAAAAGCGTAATCATTAAAAGCCTGGAAACAAGGGTCTTCATTTTTGTGATTTTAAATTTTGGTTTACAATCCGGTTAGTTCAATGGTTTGTCCTTTCCGGGTGGATATATCAAATAATCTGGTCTCTTTCAGAATCAGCGGCTGGATGGTCGATTGCCCGGAAATAATAGCCTTTGGGGTATCGTCCACCTCGAAAAATGGATTAGGGTTTTTACCAACGGCCGGTTTAAGTATTTTTCCACCAGCCAATTGCACATCATTAGGCAGGCGCAAGCGAAGGTTGCCACCTAAGGTAGATTTTACCGTTAGCCTGGTTATTTTGCCTTTTTCCCATTTCATTTCTACAAGCTCGAAACCCCCTCTGGTTCGCAGGCCTGCAATACTGCCTGTTTGCCATACATCCGGCAGGGCAGGCAATACATGAACGGCACCGTCTGAGCTCTGCATCAGCATTTCGGTAATGCCTGAGGTACAGCCAAAGTTTCCGTCTATCTGAAAAGGCGGGTGGGCATCAAACAGATTATTGTAAGTACCGCCACCGTCTTTATTGGTTCCCAAAGGTGTAAGTTGATTCTGAATCAGAGAATAGGCATGGTTGCCGTCCTGCAATTTGGCCCACCAGTTTACTTTCCAGCCCATGCTCCAACCGGTAGACACATCGCCCCTTTGTATAAGTGTGTTCTTTGAGGCTGCAAACAATTCGGGTGTACGGTAAGCCGAAATCTGGTTGGAAGGATACAAGCCATACAAATGAGAAACATGGCGGTGATGGTCGTTGGGGTCGTCTACATCGTCCAGCCATTCCTGCAACTGATTATGCTTGCCAACCTGCATCGGCGCCAGCCTGCTTCTTACCTGCAAAAGGGTATCTACCAGCGACTTGTCTTTATTTAACAAACCGGCTGCCCTGATGGCGTTGTTGAGTACATCCATTACTATCTGGTTGTCCATAGTTGTGCCGGCATCCAGAGATGAGCCGCCGTGGGCAGCCGGAGCGTTTTCAGGCGAATTACCCGGATTCACCACCAGCCATTTGTATTTGGGGTGCTCAACCAGAAAATCAACATAAAACAAAGCGGCATCTTTCAGAACCGGATATACCGACGCCAGAAAGGTTTTGTCGCCGGTGTAGAGGTAATGCTCCCACAGATGCTGACTTACCCAGCCGCCGCCTGCGGTCCACATACCCCAGAAAGCCCCGTCTATGGCGCCGGTGGCCCGCCAGATGTCTGTATTGTGATGGGCCATCCACCCTCTGGCTCCATACATGCTTCTGGCTGTTTCTCGGCCTGTTACTGCCAGTTCTTTAACCATGGTCAGGAACGGCTCATGCAGCTCTGAAAGGTTTGTTTTTTCGGCCGGCCAGTAATTCATCTCAGCATTGATATTGATGGTATACTTGCTGTCCCAGGGTGGGTTGACACGGTGGTTCCAGATACCCTGCAGATTAGCCGGCTGCCCGCCGGGTTGAGATGAAGATATCAAGAGGTAGCGACCATACTGATAGTACAGGGTTACCAGGTGGGGGTCGTTTACGTTTCTGAAGTTGCGGAGGCGTTCGTTGGTAGGCGCCTGAGCGGCAGGCGTAGTACCTAAATCAAGTTTTACCCGATTGAAGAATTTCTGATATGCCGCTACGTGGGCATTGAGCAGGGCGGCATAGGTTTTGCTGCCGGCCTTGTTCATATACTCGGTGGCGCGGCTGTTCTGGTCACCGCTGATGTCCTGATAATTATTAAAATTAGTAGCAACTGAAATAAAGATAACCGCCGCATTGGCGCCTGTCAAGGTCAGGGTACTATCGGTTAGTGTCAGATGCCCCCCCTCCGGCTGAATACGGGTAATACCCTTAAAGTTAACCAGTCCTTTTACGGTTTCGTGGTCATTGGTTGTACCTGCTATGGTTAGTTCGCGGTTTGTGGTGGTGGCAACGGTTTTTCTTTTTTGCGGAGACGAATACCCTGCCGTAAATGACAACTGGCCTGCCTTGCTGGCCGAGATTCTCATTACAATAACCCTGTCGGTCAGTGAAGCAAATGCCTCCCGGGTATAGACCACCTCGCCTACCTTATAACTGGTTTTGGCAATGGCCTTTTCGATGTCTAGTTCGCGGTTATAATCTGTATATTTTTCATGCCCCTCAAACAAAAGGTTGAGGCTGCCTACGGGTTCAAACTTTTGTCCGTGCGATTTCCTGGTAATAATGGCTTTGTTGGCCAGATTCTCTGCTTCCTTGTGCTTACCATCAAAAATCAGCCTTCTTATTTCTGCCAGGTTCTCAAGCGCCAGTGGGTTATCGTTTCTGTTAGGGCTTCCACTCCATACTGTATGTTCGTTCAACTGAATGATTTCTTTCTCCACATTGCCGTATATCATGGCACCCTGGCGCCCATTACCAATAGGTAGTGCGTTTTCCCAGGTATTGCCGGATGGCTGCTTATACCAAAGTTTTAAAGGAACCTGCCCGGATGCTATTCCTTTTCCGAAAATGAACAGGATAATGAGTAGTTTTTTTTTCATTAGAATGGATAGTAGTCAATAGAAATTATCTGGATTCAGACGTGTAATTTTTACTTGGATTGAATATGTGTCATTTATACACAAATATACTTATTAATACTGCTCAGCCAAATTTTTGTAGAAAAAAAAGAATT
This sequence comes from Emticicia sp. 21SJ11W-3, assembly GCF_024138715.1. Lineage (GTDB taxonomy): Bacteria > Bacteroidota > Bacteroidia > Cytophagales > Spirosomataceae > Emticicia > Emticicia fluvialis. The sequence continues at coordinate 544,843 of NZ_CP092074.1, read as the reverse complement.
AATTTTACATTTTTAATTTTGCCTGGTCATCTGCCAGCACTACCATTTCACTGAAGAGGGCTTTTTTGTACGGAGTCGGAAAAACTTTAAATAATTGAAAATCAGGCAAAAATTGTTTTGGGTAGCATCGCCCAAGTGTTTACACGGCTATCACATCAATCAGGTAAGAATAGACCGCCTTTCAACGGTCTATTCTCAGGCTTTGCATTAATAGCCCGGATTCTGGTCTTTAGGATCAATCTTCGGATTATTATCAATTTCTGTTTGTGGCAGAGGCAGTAATTCATGCTTGCTTGCTACAAAATAAGAAATAGGTTCTGCTGTGGCTTTTTTGTTTTTCCGCCATCTGATAATATCAAAGTTACGCACCTGCTCGGCAGCCAGTTCTACATAGCGCTCATGCTGTAGGGCTGCAAATACCTGTGCTTTTGAACCGACAGGATAATTGGCTGTTGGATAAGGAGGCATATTTACCGATGCTCTGGCACGCACCTGATTCATCAGCTGAATCGCCCTTGTCGAATTACCCAATTCGTTCTCACATTCGGCCAGCATCAGCAATACATCTGCATAGCGCATAATTCTCATATTGATACCGCTGGTGGTGAATCCTGAATTTGACTTATAAAGCACCGAATATTTTCTCCAGCTGATTTTAAGCGTTTGTCCGTTTAACTTTGACGAATTACCCTGCACATTTTCGTCTTTCATTACATCGTTACCGTTATTGAATTTATCTCCGGCCTTCCAGAAAGACATATCAAAGCGCGGGTCGTTTTTGGCATCACCCTTAACTGTGCTTTCATAGCTGTTAATCATTTTGTCAGACGGTATCAGGTTTCTCCAGCCAATAGGCGAATACTCCTGTGTTCTGATGGTTTCTTCCTGAGCACTGGTTCCGTCGCCATCCGGGCCACTCCAGTTAAAGGCACCATTAGACGGCGAAAACACGACTTCGAAGATGGATTCTGAGTTAAACTCGCCTTCCTCGTTAGTCAGGTCAAGGTAGTTATCAACCAGCTTGTAAAGGCCGGAGCTCACTACTTTTTCAAGTTCGGCTTTAGCGCTGGTGTAGTCGCCCAGTTGCAGGTAAGTACGGGCAAGCAATACCTGTGCGGCACCTTTGGTGGCACGGCCATATTCACTGGCTGCGTAGGTAGCAGGTAGCAGGCCTTCGGCCGCTTTAAGGTCATCAATTACCTGTTTGTACACATCTTGCTGGCTTGATCTGGCCTTGGCGCCCTCAACAGACTTAACGTATTCAGTATAAAGTGGCACACCGCCCCATAGGGTGGCCAGTTCATAATAAGCCCAGGCGCGCAAAAACTTCGCCTCGCCGGTTACACGGTTTTTTATGGCAGTAGAGAAAGACGCCCCCGTGGTTTTATTGGCACTCTCAAGCACCACATTGGCACGGTGGATGGTTCTGAACCAACCTGTCCATACTGAATTAGCAACAGAGTTAGCGGGGTCGTTCACCCCAATAAGTAACTGGTTACGGGGGGTTTCAAGCTGCCCGCCACCTGTGGCCATTTCATCGCCTCTCAGGTCATGAACAAAGAACCACTCACGGGCTGCAAGGCCAAAACCCTGAATAATGGCATAAGCGCCATTCACACCAGCTACCAACTCATTATCGTTCGTAAAATATGTCTCAAAAGTTACACCGTTCGGATTTACCTTGTCCAAAACAGAGTCATTACAACTCATCACGGTGGCCAGGCCTAATAAACCTGATAACAATACTGTTTTTTTCATTTCGAAGTATTTTAAATCTTTTTTGGCAATTTCTTAATTAAAACCAAGGTTTAAACCAATAGTAAGCGTGCGCGCCTGAGGGTACATACCGTAATCTACCCCATTGGTAAGCAGGTTACCGTTTCTTGAGGCAATCTCAGGGTCATAGCCGCTATACTTGGTAAAAGTGAGCAGGTTCTGGCTGGTAAAATAAATTCTGGCTCTGGTAAGCACATTATTGGTCAGCTTAGAAATTTTGTCTGATGGTATGGTATAACCTACGGTCAGGTTTTTCAGGCGCAGGTACGATCCATCTTCAATAAATCTGTCAGAAGTTCTTGCATTCTGGTTAGGGTCACCGCTAACGGCTCTTGGCACATCTGTGTTGGTGTTAGATGGTGTCCAGGCATTTAGCACATCAGTAGTGGCATTGAATAGTCTTAACATACCCTGACCAATCACCTTGGTTCCATTATAGATTTTATTGCCTTGCACACCCTGGAAGAACAATGAGAAATCGAAGTTTTTGTAGGTTCCTGAGTAGTTAAGACCATAAGAGAATTTAGGCAGGTAGCTGCCCAGATAGGTTCTGTCATTGGCATCAATCTTACCGTCGTTGTTCAGATCTCTGAACTTGATATCGCCGGGCTTGGTAGCCTCGTTCTGATACGGAGTGCCTGAATTACCGTCTGCACCGTTGGCCGCCGCTATTTCGCCTTCATTTTGGAAGATTTTCTCTACCTGCCAGCCGTAGAACGACTGTAACGAACTCCCTGCTTCTGTGCGGGTGATGTCAAATCCACCAAAATCGGCATTGTTACCTGCATTAATAGTAGCATTTGGCGTATCTAGGCTTAATACTTTATTTCTTACCAGGTCAAAAGTTCCTGTAATGGTTGACTTGAAGTCTTTTTTATCAATATGATAACCCAGAGAAAGCTCAAAACCTCTGTTTTCCATGCTACCTACGTTGGCCAATGGGCTGTTAGAATATCCTTCTGAGTCTGGCAGAGGCACACGCAGCAATAGACCATCTGTTTTACGTGAGTATATCTCGGTTGAGATACTTACCTTGTTGCTGAACAACGAAAGGTCTAAACCCAGGTTTTTCATGGTTGTTTCTTCCCAGCTCAGGCCGGTGTTACCCAGGCTGTTGAAATAAGAGCCCAACTGAGAAGCATTACCGAACGAATAATTAGTGTTATTGGCTGAAATCAACGGTTGCCAGTCATAGTCTCCGATTGAGTTATAACCTGTTACACCCACACTTCCTCTCAGTTTCAGTTCATTAATAGCTACGATGTCTTTCATGAAAGCTTCTTCGCTGATTCTCCAACCCAATGAAACCGAAGGGAACGTCCCCCACTTATTGCCCGGTGCAAATTTTGATGAGCCGTCGCGGCGTACCGTTGCACTCAAAAGGTATTTGCTGTTGTACTCATAGTTTAAACGACCCACATAAGACAACAAGGTGTTTTCAGAACTTGAGGTATTACCGTTAATATTGGCGGCGCCTTGTATCTCTTTAATGTTATTGTCAGGTCTCTGGCCGGTCAGGTTGATAGACTTGAAGGTAGCATCCTGTCTTTCAAGCACCGCGGTAGCGTTTACGTAATGCTTTCCGAAGGTTTTATCGAAAGTTAGCTGATTAGTAAGTATGGTAGAAAAATACTGCCCTCTGTTCTGGGTAAGCTCGGCTGTCTGGCGGCTACGGTTACCGTCGTTATAAATAGGCACAAACCCGTTGAAAATAGAGCTTGAGTAGTCGCCACCCATGGTAAATTTGTAACGCAGCCAGTTAGTAAACTTCACTTCGGCATATACTGTACCCAACATTTTAAAAGAGCGGTCTATCTGGTCTTTTTGCTCCTGTACGGCAATACGCATCGGGTTTTCAGGGTCGGTTGCATCAAGCCCCTGTGCAGTAGTACTGTAACCACCCAGTTTTGTCGGATCGCTTACAGGCCAGTAGGGTACCATACGCATAATGTTCATTACCATGCTCCGGCCACCGGCATCTCTTTCGGCAATGCGTTTGTCTTGCGTCACCATCATGGTCTGCCCGATTGATATATATTTAGAAATGCTATGGTCTGAGTTTAACCGGATGCTCTGGCGGCCATATTCAGTAAATGGCAGGATACCCTCCTGCTTGAAGTTACCCAGCGAAAGGTAAAACTTCGATTTCTCGGTTCCGCCTGCCAATGAAAGCTGGTTGTTATGAATCGGGCCATTTTTAAACATTACATCCTGCCAGTTGGTCTGGGTTTGGGCAAATGTGGTAGTGGCGCCCTCATAAATTGGGGTGTTCATGGCCGAAAAACGACCCGGAATAGGTTGACCCGAAGCAGACAGCAAAGCTGTACCATATTTGATATACTGCTCGCTGTTCAGCAGGTCCAGGGTTTTCCAGGCAGATTGCGTACCCACGTAAGAGTCAAGGCTGATGGTAAGTTTACCGGCCTTTCCTTTTTTGGTGGTTATCAAAACAACGCCATTGGCCGCTCTTGAACCATAAATGGCAGAAGCGCTGGCATCTTTTAAAACTTCAATTGATTCAATATCGTTGGGTGCAATGGTATTTAAGCCCCCGGCAGGCACACCGTCAATTACATAAAGCGGATTTGGGTTCAAGCTGATGGACCCTACCCCTCTGATACGAACGGTTGGCTCAGCTCCGGGGCTGCTATTATTAACAATAGATACCCCTGCCACCCGGCCCTGCATGGCCTGCGTGGCGCTGATAACCGGTTGCGTGGCCAGCTCTTTGTTGGTGATGGATGACACTGCACCCGTCAGTGACGATTTCTTCTGTGTACCGTATCCAACTACCACGATTTCTTCCATCAGACCGGCATCTACATCCAGGGTTACGTTAATTTCCCTCTGATTACCAACTCTAATTTCAGCAGGTTTATACCCCAGGAAACTAAATATCAGAACAGACTCGCTGGAAGCCTTAATTTCGTAACGGCCGGCAGCATCGGTTACTGTTCCTTTGGTTTCGCCCTTAATCACAACATTTACTCCTTGAAATGCCTCGCCATTTTCGTTTTTGACTACCCCTCTGACCTGAGCCATCAGTGAGCCAACCGAAAATAAAGACATTAAGAAAAACAGCAACAGCCTTATCGACTTGCGTGATAAACCTCGCTGGATGGTCGGTTTGTAATTGTTTACCTTCATTTTTTAAGAGTTAAAATAAATTGTACAAATAGAAGTTTTATAAGGTTTTTTTATATAATTTTGATATGTGTCAAATACACACAAATCAAATATGTGTCAAATGTACACATAAAAACGATAAAAAAAACTAAGTATGATTTTTTTTTTATTAACTAGTACTTTTTTAACAATTACGCGTGCAGTTCTTGAAATATTTAATTAAAATCACAATCAATTTCTATAAATCAATCATGAAACCATCCCTATTATTTTTACTTTTACTATTATTTATCTCCGGGTGCCAAAAAAAAACCGCCAGGCTGTTCAATAAACTGGCTGTAACAGAAACAGGCGTTGATTTTGTTAATTCACTGAAGGCAAACGACTCGCTGAATGCTTTTACATTTACAAATTTTTATAATGGTGGTGGGGTTGGAATCGGAGACTTTAACAATGATGGCTTAATGGATGTGTTCCTGACGGGCAATCAGGTAAGCTCAGAGCTTTACCTCAATAAAGGAAACCTGAAATTTGATAAAATAACCAAACAGGCCGGGCTGTCAACCAACCGATGGTGCAACGGGGTTTCGATAATTGACATTAATAATGACGGCTGGGATGACATTTATATATCGGTAGCCTACCACCCCTCAATGGCTGACACACATAACCTGTTATTCATTAATCAAAAGACCTCTGCCCCCACTTTTAAAGAAGCTGCCGCCGCCTACGGATTAGATTACGCAGGCTACACCACCCAAACCGCCTTCTTAGACTATGACGGAGACGGAGACCTGGATGCCTTCTTATTGAATACCTCGCCTGATACCCAGAACCCAAGTTACCTGAGGCCGGCCATGAACGATGGGTCGCATCCTTCTGCCAGCAAACTTTTCAAAAATGATGGCACAACAGACGGGCATCCGGTGTTCAGAGATGTATCGGCAGAGGCCGGAATCATTTATGAAGGCCTGGGGCTGGGCGTGGTGGTGTCTGATTATAATAATGATGGCCGGCCTGACATCTATTGCTCGAACGATTTCCTGAGCTCAGATGCACTCTATCTCAATAAGGGCAACGGACAATTTGAGAATGTAATTAAAACCGCTATGCCTCACACGGCTTTGTCTGGTATGGGTATTGATGCCGCCGATATCAATCAGGATGGCAAAGTAGATATTTTTCAGCTGGATATGCTGCCCGAAGATAACGCCCGCCAGAAGCAAATGCTGGGCAAGCCCGACTACGACAAAAAAGAAATGAGTATACACGCACCATACAATTATGAGTTGCAGTATATGCGAAACATGCTTCAAATCAATGTGGGAAATGCGGGGGGGATTCCGCAGTTCAGCGAAAACGGATTATTGGCCGGTGTAGCCAAAACAGACTGGAGCTGGTCTACCCTTCTTTGCGACCTGGACAATGACGGACTCAAAGACATATTTATTACCAATGGTTATAGAAAAAACGTAACAGACCTGGACTTTATCAGCTATTACCGCAACAAAGATATGTTTGGCTCAAACAAATCGAGGGTAGAAAACCGTAAAAAGCTGATGGAAATGGTGCCAGAAATACCACTGAAAAACTATGCTTACAGAAACAGGAATAACCTTGATTTTGAAAATGTATCTGAAAGCTGGGGGCTGGATGAGTTGTCTTATGCCAATGGAGCCGCCTATGCCGACCTTGATAACGACGGAGACCTTGATTTGATAGTAAATAATGTAGATAGCGAAGCATCAGTCTTCAGAAACAATTCAGATAAGCAAAATAGCAGCCTTACCATTAACCTGAAGGGTGATGCCAATAATAAAGCAGGCATAGGAACGCGGATAACCGCCTGGATTGGCCATGAAGTGCTGTTATTTGAAAACTACCCTGTAAGGGGCTACCTGTCTTCCATGCCACGTAACATCGTAGTAGGTTTAGGAAAAAAGAAAAAAATCGACTCTCTGATGATTACCTGGCCTGATGGCAAAGTGCAGAAAAAATATGAAATAGACAGTACGACCACAACAATTACCCTGAAATATGAAGACGCAACAAATGGTAAACCCTCACCCCTGATTGCAGAAAAGCTTTTTGAAACAATTGACCATGCACCCGATTTTGAGCATAAAGACTTTACATTTATAGACTTTAACCAAACAGCCACCTTGCATAAAATGCTCTCGAAGCCCGGGCCGGCAGTAGCTAAAGCGGATATCAACGGCGACGGGCTGGAAGACCTTGCCATAGGAGGTGCTTTGTATGGCAGCGAAACACAGGTTTTTGTGCAGAATAAGGATGGGAAATTCAGCAGGATACAGGAAATACCCACCAGCCGTTTGATGGAAGTTGGGGCGATACATTTTTTTGATGCTGATAATGACGGAGACCAGGATCTGATTTTTGCCGGAGGCAGTTGCGAGCGACCTCTGGATATAGCAGAAGCCTACCGGCCACAATTATGGCTCAATGATGGCCGGGGCAATTTTAAAAACACGGCTGATTTCCCGCTATTACACGTAAGCAGCCGTACAATTACCACCCTTGATATTGACAACGACCACGACCTTGACATTTTTATTGGCGGGCGTGTTTCTCCAAATCAATATCCGGTTGCCCCTCCAAGCTATATACTCAGAAACGATAAAGGCAAATTTACTGATGCCACCGCTCAGGTTGCACCTTATCTGAGCAAGCTGGGAATGGTGTGCGACGCCGCCGCCATAGACATTAATCAAGACGGCTATACCGATCTGGTGGTAGTAGGTGAATGGATGCCCCTGACTACACTGATTAACAAGCGAGGGCAGTTTACACACACCCAAAAGGCCGGAACAGAAGGCTGGTGGAACACAATAGCAACTACCGACCTGAACCATGACGGCCTGATTGATTTAGTGCTGGGTAATGAAGGGTTGAACTCATTTTATAAGGCCACCCCACAACACCCGGTTGTGTTATTGGCCAAAGACTTTGATAACAACGGCAGAATTGACCCAGTTATGGGCCAGTATGTTAACAATCAATTGGTACCGGTGCATCCGCGCGACAACCTGAACCTACAAATCAACAGTTTCCGGAAAAGATACACCAATTTTAAAGACTATTCCGGCGTTTTGTTTGATGACCTCTTCAGCGAAACCGATAAGAAAGGGGCTATTGAGAAGCAAGCCTATGAACTACGCAGCTGTATAGGTATAAATACCGGCAAGGGCGGTTTCAGCCTTACGCCACTCCCCTGGCAGGCACAACAATCGCCCGTTTTTTCAATACTATCCGAAGACTTCAATCAGGATGGGCACCAGGACATACTTTTAGCGGGTAATTTCTTTGCCAATGAGGCCCATCAGGGCAGGCAGGATGCATCCAAAGGCGCCCTGCTGCTGGGCAACGGGAAGGGAGGGTTTCAGCCTGTTGACTTTGACCAAAGCGGCCTGAATTTTCAGGGTGACACCCGTAAATGTGTGTTCTTCAAAAAAACCGGAGTAATGCAGGTTTTTGCCAATGCAGGCAAGGTGCAATCTTATCAGCTTCAAAAAAAGGCTCACCCATAGGGTGGCATCCAAAAAAATTCACGGCCATGATGCTAAACAGCTTCAGAGCCGTGAATTTTTCATGTAAACAAAAAAAGGCTTTACGAATTTCTTCATAAAGCCTTTATTTTCTGGTGGTAATGGACGGAATCGAACCGCCGACACAAGGATTTTCAGTCCTTTGCTCTACCAACTGAGCTACATTACCTTATTACCACCATTCCCTGTGTTTTGGGACTGCAAAATTAGACAAAAACTTTTTATGAACAAATTTCAGGCAAAAAAAATCTTAAAAATTTTTACAACGCTTGCTTTATATGTTTTTTGACTATATTTGTAATGGTATGCAAGCATACTGTTTGGCAAATTACCAACCATTATTTTCCCAAATACTGATATCATGCAAGTACTCGCCCAGATATTATTTGTAGCCGCATTAGCAACCGCTGGTTTTTTTATAGGCCGCCGGGTAAAACTTATCAAGAAAACCATCCTGCTGGGCCAAGCCGAAGACCGTACCGACCGGCCGGCTGAGCGTCTTAAAACCATGCTATTGATTGCTTTCGGGCAAAAAAAGATGTTCAACCGCCCAATTGTAGGGCTGATGCACTTTATCATTTATGCAGGTTTTCTGATAATTAATATTGAAGTGCTGGAAATAATGCTGGACGGCATACTGGGCACCCATCGCCTGTTCTACCCTTTGCTGGGCAGTCTTTACGGTTTTCTGATTAATTTTTTTGAACTACTGGCCCTGGGTGTAGTAGCCGTTTGTCTGGTATTTCTTATCAGAAGAAATGTTATTAAAGTACCACGCTTTCAGGAGAGCCGTCACCGTGAAATGACATCCTGGCCCCGCACCGACGCCAATATTATATTGATAACCGAGGTATTATTGATGTGGGCATTTCTGAGTATGAATGCCGCAGACACCATTTTGCAGCAAAGGGGCCTTGGCCATTATGCAGAGGCATCAACGGGTAATTTTCTGGTTAGCCAATGGCTACAACCAGTTTTTAATAATTGGAGCGACACCGCCCTTGTTACCTATGAACGCATTGCCTGGTGGTTTCATATTCTGGGCATTATGGGTTTTGCTCTTTATGTTACCTACTCAAAACACCTGCATATCTTTCTGGCGTTTCCTAATACCTACTTTTCGAATCTTGACCCCAAAGGAGAAATGCACAACATGCCAGCTGTAACGAAAGAGGTGAAAATCATGCTGGGAATTGAGCAACCAGATGCAACACCGGCTGAAGTGGGCCGCTTTGGTGCTAAGGATGTAAAAGACCTGAGCTGGAAAAACCTGATGGATGCCTACAGCTGCACCGAGTGTGGCCGTTGCACCGCTGCCTGCCCGGCTAATATAACAGGCAAAAAACTGTCGCCACGCAAAATAATGATGGACACGCGCGACAGACTGGAGGAAATCCAGAAAGGCTGGTTACAAAACGGCTATGAATATGATAGCGGGAAAACCCTGCTGGGCGACTACATTACGGAAGAAGAAATTCTGGCCTGCACCACCTGCAATGCCTGCGTACAACAATGCCCTGTTAATATATCGCCGCTTGATATCATTCTTCAGCTGCGTCGTTACAAAGTAATGGAAGAATCTTCGGCGCCCGGGTCATGGAATGCGATGTTTTCGAATCTGGAAAACAACATGGCTCCCTGGAAACTTTCGCCGGGAGACCGATTCAACTGGGCAGAAAACCTCAACAACCCCTGATTAACCTGATTTTAGGTACCGGAAAATAACTTTACCATAAAATCAATTTTTAATGTAGAAAAACTTTGCACTTAGGTGATATTTTTTTTAACTTTACATAGAAGTAAACGTTACTGAACGGTATTATACCCATCAGAGCCACGTTTATTTAAGTAATCTTATTTACCTATTTACAAGTTTGCCTCTACCATTATGAAAAAATTCAATTCATCCATGTTTTTACAATGGATAATATTCATGCCACTTCTTTTACCTTTGGCCATTGTGAGCGGTGCCTTTGATGGTATCAAGCGTTTCTTTGAACAGGCAGCGTCTGACATTATTGAAAAAGAAATCATATCTTAATCTGCCCGTTTTATTACTACCTCTAAAGGCACATACGCTTAGAGTGGTTTCTCTTTTGCTGTTACCTGTACTTCTCAACAACACTTTTCAATTGCGGTAAAGACAATACGCCAGACTGCCGCCATTTAAGCTCACTGTTCTTAAAAAGCATTAATGTAGGCACCCCTGATATTTTGTATTTATTAGCCAGTTTCGGATTCCTGTCTACATCTATTTTTACTATCTTGAGATGATCGCCTGCTTCATGCGCCAATTGCTGTAAAGTGGGTGATAAAACCTTGCACGGCCCACACCATTCAGCAAAAAAATCAATAAGTATGGGCGTTTCTGAGGCTATCAGTTCTTCAAATGTTCCTGTCATAATTGTATAATTTCTATCATCAACAAAATACAGGCAGCCCGGGTTTCAGAAATCTCATAATTCAGCTTATTAAAGCTTCGCACTGCTCAGGGGCTTTTACTCACAACCCACACAGCACAGGAAAGTTACTCAACCCAAAACGTTATCTTTGTGTTTGGAAGCAGCCATTTATTATTGGCAAACGTCTTTTTATCATATTAGAAGTATATTATTCAGTAATCAAGCTCCATGAAGAAAATTATATCTGCATTAACTATCATTTTTTTGCTTGCCAGCTTTTGTGCCTTTGCGCAAAGCCTGCCTAAAAATCAGGATATCCTGAAAACCATCAACCTTGCCAACGAATATTTTATGCTCCGGTGGCCGGATGTCAGCAAACCCATTGCCGGACCAGACAAAACCAGACCCAGCAATATCTGGACCAGGGGTGTGTACTATGAAGGGCTGATGGCACTCTATAAAATTGACCCTCAAAAAAGATATTACGACTACGCAGTGGCCTGGGGAGAAGCCCATAAATGGAGCTTGCGCAATGGCGTTGCCACCCGCAATGCCGACGACCAGTGCTGCGGACAAACCTACATAGATTTGTATGTAATAGACCCTAAACCTGAGCGTATTCATGATATTAAGGCATCTATAGATAGTATGCTGAACAACCCAAAAAAAGACGACTGGTGGTGGGTAGATGCCCTGCAGATGGCCATGCCTGTGTTTGCTCAGTTGGGGGTTATATACGAAGACAACCGTTATTTTGAAAAAATGCACGAATTATATCTGTATACCAAAACCCGGCACGGTGAAAAGGGCTTGTATAATGAGGCAGATGGTTTATGGTGGCGGGACAAAGACTTTGACCCGCCGTATGCAACCCCGGCAGGCAAAAGTTGCTACTGGGCCCGGGGGAATGGCTGGGTTGTAGCAGCATTGGTACGTGTATTGGATATTTTACCCAAAGATGCCCCGCACCGCGATGAATATCAAAAAACGTATCTGGAAATGATGAATGCCCTGCTACCCTTACAACGGACAGATGGTTTCTGGAATGCCAGCCTGGCCGACCCGAACGATTTTGGAGGCAAAGAGTTAACGGGCACTTCGTTATTTTTATATGGCATGGCATGGGGCATTAACAAGGGTATTCTTGACCGCCGTAAGTTTTACCCGCCAATGGCCAAGGCAGCCCATGCCATCATGAACAACTGTGTGCATCCGAATGGATTTCTGGGCTATGTGCAGGGTACAGGCAAAGAGCCAAAAGATGGCCAGCCTGTTACCTATGATAAAGTTCCTGACTATGAAGATTTCGGGCTGGGGTGCTTCATGCTGGCCTTAACAGAGGTATATAAAATAAAACGCTGAGCGGGTACGCATTTTCTGCCGAAAACGCAGCTAAGTGTGCTTACTTAGCTGCGTTTTCGGTTTAATTTTATAATTTTGGTAAATCTAAAGCCACCAGACATGAAAATCTTAGTGATTGAAGACGAAGTACGAACCATTGAGTTAATCAGACAAGGCCTGGAAGAGCAGCAGTGGGAAGTTGATATAGCGTACGACGGTGCCATGGGTTTCCAGCTGGCCACAAGGCAGGTATATGCACTTATCATATCTGATATCATACTTCCGGGCATGAATGGACTGGAGCTTTGCCGGAAACTGCGCGAAGTAGGGGTTTCGTCGCCGGTGCTGCTTCTGACGGCTTTGGGTACAACTGACGACAAGATTGAAGGCCTGGATGCCGGGGCAGATGATTACCTGGCCAAGCCGTTTGAGTTCAGAGAATTGATGGCACGGGTACGCGCACTTACCCGCCGCAACATTGGTATTATGCATACCTCAAATACCCTGAAAGTTGCCGACCTGGAAATGGATCTGGACACCAAAACCGTAACACGCGCCGGGCAGGAAATTACCCTGACAGCCAAAGAATTCGGCTTATTGGAGTACTTTATCCGTAATCAGGGCAGGGTTATTGCAAAGGCCGAGCTGGCCGAAAAAATTTGGGATGTTACCTTTGATACAGGTACCAACGTGATTGAGGTTTATGTGAATTTTTTAAGAAAAAAAATAGATAAAGACTTTGAACCCAAGCTTCTGCACACACAAATAGGGATGGGCTATGTGCTGAAAGTAGTTTCCTGATGAAAAACATTCGCTCAAAGCTAACCTATCAGTTTGTCATACTGGTAACGGCGGTACTCCTGGTATTTTCTTTCGGGGTTTATTTCTTCAGTAAACTATACCTCGAAAAGCGTTTTTATAAACGCCTGCAAGACCGCGCCATTACCACTACAACTTTGTTATTTGATATACAGGCCGCCGATACAACGGTAATGAAACTGGTGAATGTATCAGACAAAGAACTATTAACCAGCGAAAGCATATCGGTTTATAACGAAACCCTCGAGCAGTTCATTTTTTTTACTCATCCTGCCGACACCAGCTTTCATAAAAAGCTACTCCCGCTGGTGGCATCTGCCGCACCGACGGCCTACACCAGTTATAATGATTATCAGGTGCTGGGCATCCATTTCGCATCCACCAAAAATAAAGGTAACTGGGTTATTGTGAGTGCCATTGACGCCACCGGGCATGAGGCACTGAAAGACCTGAAAAAAATTCTGATTGTAATGGTAGGCGTAGGCATTTTGCTGCTGGGTATTTCCGGCTGGCTTTTTGCCAATCGGGCATTGGCGCCTGTGTCGGGTGTTATCAGGCAGGTAAATCAGATTTTCCCGCGTAATGTCAAAAAAAGGGTAGAATACCCAAACCCTGATGACGAAATAGGCACACTGGTTGCCACGTTTAATCAACTGCTCGACCGCATTGAAGAAGCCCTGGTAACCCAGAAGATGTTCATTGCCAACGTGTCGCACGAGTTAAAGAATCCACTTACCAAGATTTATTCGCAGATAGAAGTAACACTGCTTCAGAAACGCAGCCCCGAGGCCTACGAAAAAAGTCTGAAATCGCTACAGGAAGACACCCGCACCCTTACCCAGTTGACCAACACCCTGTTGAATCTGGCGAATGTAGTGGCCAATGCAGAAAATGTAAAATACACACCTGTCAGGCTCGACGAACTCTTATGGGAGGCCAAAAGCCAGGTACAGAAGTGGCATGAAGACTACCAGATTCAACTGACCTTTGCCAATTTCCCTGATGATGAGAACGCATTAATTATACCGGGTAACGAAGCAGCCCTGAAAGTGGTTTTCATGAACCTGCTTGATAACGCCTGCAAGTTTTCAGACAATAAAACTGCTGTGGTCAACTTTTTTTCACACCCCGGCCAGATAACCGTATCGTTTTTTAACAGTGGCCCTGCTATTCCTAAAAGAGACATTCCATATATTTTTCAGCCCTTCTACAGAAGCAATGCCTCGGCCCAGGGTGTACAAGGGCACGGGGTTGGCCTGGCCATCGTATCGCAGATTGTTCGGCTGCACAATGGCGACATAAGCGTAAATTCTGACTCTGAGGGCACTACATTTACGCTCAGTTTCCCGCTTCAATAAATTTCAATCATATTTTAAGGTAAATTTAAAGTGAGTTTAACGGCTCTTTAAGTTGGGTTGTGTTAGTTTGTAGTTAACAAACTATTACTATGTATCATGAGTGCATCGGCAACACAAGGCGTATTCAAGATTTCGTTCGGAGTACTAACCGGTATCCTGGCATTGTTGGGTTACTTGTTTATGGGCGCCCGAAACGAGACTTTTGAGCTTCAGCAATCATTGACACAAAAGGTTGAGCAATTATCGGCCACCCAGGTAAAGCTGGATTCTATCTCAAAAGCGCTCGACGAAAAGATTGAAAAAATCAATCAGATGGGTGGCAATATTACGGAGTTGAAGCGCATCAGAGTACAGCTTGAAAACGATAAAAAACTGCTGAAGTCTGATTTAAACTTTTCAATACAGAAATATGACGCCAAAATAAAAGACTACGAAAATTTCCTTTCAGCCAAAGACAAAGAATTTAGTTTACTGAAAGAAGAAAACTCTCAGTTAAAAGAACGTACCCAAACACTCGAGTTTGAAAAGCAGGTAGTATTAACTGAAAACGAAAACTTGAAAACAGATAAAGAGTCTTTGTCGCAAACGGTGGCAGAGTACTCGGCTGAAAATTTCAACCTACAAAGGCAGGTAACCATGGCGTCATCCATGAAAGCCATTAATGTACAGGTTGCGGCTTTGTCGGCCAATGGCAAAGTAAGAGAAGCAACGCCTTTCAGAGCGTCTCGCATACATCGGCTGAAAATTTCTTTCATAATGCCTGCCAATCCAATTGCAGTTAAAAACAAAAAAGAAATTATTGTGCGTATTCTTGACGCCAACGGTGGCGTGGTAAGCGACAACACCGGCAGTGGCGTTTTTGATTTTGAAGGTGATGAGCTGGGTTTCAGCACCCGGCATAGTGTACAATTTGAAAACAATGACCAGAAAGTTGATATCATCTATACACACGATGCCCCCTATACGGCTGGCAAATATACAATAGAACTTTATTCAGAAGGGTTCAAGATTGGAAAAGGTGCATTTGAAGTGAAGTAGGCTGCCTCTGACGGCAAGCCCAGTGTTTAATTTCTAACCTGAAAACCAGAGGAAACATGACAGTATTAAACGGCTTTAAAATATTTGTATGGGCTATGATTCAGACTTTTGGAGAAATAGCCATAGTTGGGTTAAAGAGCATAGCCACCGTTTTTAAGAGATATCCACGTTCTTACATGGCATTGTTTTACCTGTTTATTACAATGGCCTTTTGCTATTACCCTATTTTTGGGCACTGGCTTACCGGATTTATTATGATGAGCCTGCCGCTTGCTGTACTGGCCGGTTTAACAGCCAGCAGTTATTTGCTTTATAAAAACCAGAAACTGATTGCCTCGGCCGGCTTTATATGGGTTTTAATGACCTTCCCCATTATTAAACGTTTTGTTGGCATAGGTAACAGCCAGCCAGACTTCGGGTCGGCACAATCATTAAAAGTGCTGAGCTTCAATAGTGAAAGTTTTGGCGGGCCAGACCGCAAGAATGTTAACTGGGCAACTTTAAAGGCAGACATTGCCTGTTTTCAGGAATACGTACCTAACGGCCATGTAGAGGAACAGTATCAGGATAAGTTTGAAAAACTGATATCGCTCGATGCAACCACCAGAGTAGGCCTGGCCTTGTTCTCACAGTATCCGATTATCAAGCAATACAGCAAAATCTGGGACCGTGACGGCCAGCCTAATATCAACGGTTTTATATGTGCCGACATAGCCTATGAGCAAGACACCGTACGGGTTGTAAATGTGCATTTGTGGTCGATGGGCGTGCGTATCAACAAAGCGGCAGATGCCTTCAAAAAAGGCCATATTGGTGAGTTTTTTGTTGAAATAAGCGACACATTCCGCCGTTTGAAAGAAGGATTTGAAGCCCGTGACGAGCAGATAAAAGAAGTGGAGTCTTATGTGGCAGGCAGTAAGTATCCGGTTATTATTTGTGGCGATTTCAATGAAATACCGTTCGGATATGCATACGGAAAGCTTCGCCTGAGCTTCAAAAATGCTTTTGAGGATGCCGGCCAGGGTCTGGGTTTTACCCTGAACCGCAAGCCTTACTGGGTTCGGATAGACCAACAGTTTTTTAGTGCCGACTGGCAGGTACAGTCGTGCCAGACCATGCGAGGCATTACGTTCTCAGACCACTTTCCGGTGGTGGCCAAATATGTACTTAAAAAATCTCTTGACAAACCAACCCCGCTGGTAGCTCAACGCTAATTACCGTTTAAACATTCTGGCCAGAACCTTATGATAGGTATTCGGAAAAACCCGAGCAATTAAATCAAGGGTTCTGGCATCTTTACCTACTATAATGCGTGGCCGGTCTTTTTCAATGCCAGCCAGTATAATAGCTGCGGCTCTATCGGGCGACATCTTCAGGGCGGCTTTTTCAAATTGTTTAATTGCTCTTCTGCCCTCTTCATTGTCTTTGGTGCGCCCCAGCCTTGAATTGGCCGCAATATTGGTTTTAATACCCCCCGGATGCACCGACGATACCTTTACACTGGTTCGTAGCAACTCTAGCTTCAATACATCAGAAAAACCCTTTACACCAAATTTGGCAGTAGAATAAGCCGAATTATTAGGCATGGCTGTTATACCAAAAACGCTCGACATATTGACGATGTGTCCCTGATTCAGTTTAACCATGTGTCTTAAAAAAGCCTTGGTCATTCGTACTACGCCCATCAGGTTAATATTGAGCAACCACTCAAAATCTTCAAGCGATGTTTCAAGAAAACTACCTGAAAACAGCGCAACCCCTGCATTATTTACCAGTATAATGGGTTCATGCGGATATTCATGAATGATATCCTTTGCAAAGCGCTTTATCTGCTCAGGGTCTGCCACATCAAGCAGATACTTTTTAATAGTACCAGATGCCAGTGCCAGGGTATCATCCAGCCCTGTCTGGTTTACATCTGTGGCTATTACTTTAGCTCCGGCAGCGGCGGCCTGTATAGCCAGTGCCCTGCCTATACCTGAGGCAGCCCCTGTTACAATAAATACACTGTCTTTTATCTGGCTCATGCCCTGTGCTATGGTTTTTACAAAAATAAAAAACCCGCCAGGATTATCCGCCTGGTTGACCAATAGTTTTACAAAAGTAAGATTCAACGGCTACGCAAAGCCAGAAAACAAAAACAGGGCAGGCGTTAAACACCTGCCCTGCCTGATTTGCAGAACGCTTAATTATTGCAATTTTACACTGCCAAAATTACTATCAACCGTTATTTTACAATTTGCCGACCCTTTACCCAGCTTGCCTGAATAATACTTGGTTGGATTAAACCCATACCTGTCTTTTTTCTCAGTATCGGTATTTCTGGTAAAAGACACGCCCTGGTCTTTAGGGTAGTTAAAGTCGCCATAATGGACCTTTACATCAAAATCATAGCTTGAATTATCAGCAAGTATAAGGGCTACCGGAGAATAATTGGCTTTTATTTCCAGTTCTTTCACGTTCTTGCCTACACTCCCCAGTTTAAACCCACCCGAAAACTCCAGGTTCAGGGTGCCTGATTCTTTCAACAAATCAATGCTACCTTTAGAATAGCTGATTTTGGCATCAATTTTACCAACCTCTTTGATGTCAATATCACCAAAGCTGTTATTAAAATCAAAGTTATCGGCCTTTTCCATCTTGATACCCGAGTAAGATGCTTTCAGGCTGCCACCATTCATTGACTTTATGTAAGAGTTCTGGCAAAAGGCTAATTTAACTTCCGTCTGCGAGTTAAGCAAATCATCAGCAATGAGTTTACCGTAACTCAAATCTAATTGCAGCGGCGCCGAAAACGAGGGCAGGTAACTATTGCCGAATGAGTTTTTCAACTGCAAAGGATTAGACTTAGGCATATACACGATGTAGTCTATTTTTAATGAGTGTTTGTCACCTTTATTACTCCAGCTTCTGTTTTCAGATTGGTTCATAATGGTTTTGATACTCACAACACTACCCTCTTTTTTGCCAAAAACGTCTACCGTGCTCAGAAAATCCGCTGCCCGGTCTTCCGACGACGCGCTAGCTGTAATACTTACGTCCGCCCGCACTTCTTTTTTATCCCAGAAGTTTACTTTTACATCGCCAAACTGATTCTGGATATAAATTTTATCTGAGGCTGATATAGAGAAAGACAAATTGACAATTTTCTTCTTCTCAATCCATTCTTTTTCTTTGGGTACAGCAAATGCCTGCACAGCCGACAAAAAGAACAATATCCGGAACACCCCTCTTAATTGCCCCGGGAGGCTATACCATCGTTTTAATTTTTCCATCTTTCATATTTTTAATTTTTTGAATTATTTGTAACTGTTGGTTTAACAGATCGATCTGCATATTTAAGTTTTGTACCATAGCCTTCAGCAGCTCTTCCGGATTCGGATTCTGCGGCAACTCGTTTTTCAGGTTCTGGTAATTTTTGTCTAATGCCTGCAATTCGGCATCAAACTGGTGGTAGAGCTGCGGGTCTTCTTTCTCTAATGCCTTTAACTCTTCTCTTTTTTGCTCTACTAACGAAGTAAACTGAACCAGTTCTTTGCCATAGGCGCTTCTATAAGCAGGCGGAAGGCTCAGACCGGTTATATCATTGGGCATCTGCATATAAGTAATGATACCATAACCTACCGTAAGTATCAGAGCAATGCCTGCGGCTATACTCATGCGCCATTGCACCCTGCCCAATTTTACTATCTTCCCGTTCAGGGGTTTGCCTTTCGGTTGTTGTTGCGCTACCTCGGTTTCAATTTTTTTCCATAAGGCTTTAGACGGCTCGTAGCTATCAAAGTCTTCACGGTTGTCTCTCACAAATCTTTCCAGACGGTCTTTCATATCTATCACCCTTTGCCGGGATTTTTTAATTCATTCATTTACTTAAAACAATTGCCTGCTCACTATTTCCAGGAGCCTCTTCTTGGCCCGCATATACTGGGTGCGCGAGGTGGTCTCGCTAATACCCAATATATTCCCTATCTCTTCGTGGTCGTACCCTTCAAAAAGATACAAAGACAACACCACTCTGAAACCCTCGGGCAGTTGCTCCATTGCCCTTCTGATGCGTTCTACCTCATACCGGGTGTTATCTTCCGTATAAGTATTTGTATCCGGGTAATCAGCTATATCATAGCCATCTCCACCTATACCGTATTCGTCAATATTTACCAGTTCTACTCTTCTTGAGCGTAGGTGGTTAATGGCCTTATTAACCACAATCTGTTTCAGCCATACGCCAAATGTTGCCTGCTGCCGAAAATCACCGATTTTGGCAAAGGCGTCAATAAACGCCTCCTGCAATACATCTTCAGCTTCACCTACATGGTTCAGTATGCGCATGCAGACATTGAACATCGCTTTAGAGTAATGCCTGTACAGCTCGTACTGCGCTTTACTTTCGCCACGTTTACATTGCTCGACCAGGTCGGCATGTTTATTAATGAATACTGTGGTAGCCAGAGGTTATCCTGTTTTATGGTTTCAAACAAAAGACGCCCTAAAAAAGCGAATGTTGCATAATTTAGGTAAGTTTTTTCAAAACACCGCTTAAAACCCTGATAATGAGAAGAATAAATAATTAAAAAAAGTAAGAAACCGCTAATAGGCTTAACCCTACACCCAAAAAAAGGCCGGCCCAGGCTTGTTTTGGTGTATGCGCATTGAGCTGCAGACGGGCGCCCAGTACATACCCCGCTAATATCATACAAAACAAAAGCGGCATAAAAAGGGCGTTTTCGCCCATCTTTACCATTATACCTGCCAGTGCGCCTATCACCCCGCCGATACCCGCACCATGTGCACTGATTTGCCAGCGGAAACTGATAAGTGCCACACACAAAATAACGATGGTAATGCTCCAGAGTATATAAGCACATGCAAACAGGCTGGAATTTTTACTGTATAAAAAATAGCCCAGCAGCCCATAAATAAGCGCAGTAAGCAGGTAAGGTAGCCGGCGTTCCTGCAGGTTTTCTAGCTGCAGGCTGCTGATAAAGCCCCAGCGATTAAGCAGGTAAATCAGGTAAGCTGGTATGGCAAAAGTATAAATGAATACAAAGCCGATCACAATCCATCTGAACATGGGTTCCAGACCTTCCAAACCTAAAGAAACAGGTGCCAGAAAGAACAGAATCATAAACAAAACTGTAGGCATTAATAAAGGATGCAATATAACCGATAGAAAGGTAGCCAGGCGCGTATTCAATGCTTATTCATTTTTTCTTCAAAGTTATCAGATTTTTTCTAATCCACGAACTAAAACCCGGGGTGCTTCGTTATTCTAGCTCATACAAAAATATTGGGCTTATATTTTGGATATAAATTTTAAAGCTGACATCTTTGTATCTGTCTTATAAAAATGAACATTCGTCTTCCCATAACGCCAGTTCGATATGTCAGGTCCGAAAGGACTCGACCATAACCGCTTTTGCCTGCGTGGCAAAACAACCCCTCCGATATTTTTTTCTTTATATTCATTTTAACAATCTTAGGATACAGCGTCTCCGTTTGTGGGAAAGCCCAATAAATGACGATGAATAATACAGATATAACTTCCGACGACCAATATATTGTTCAAATAGCTAACGAAAGCCACTATAACTTAGCAGAAACTATTTGTGACGAGATGGCAGAGAGTGCGAAGGCCCGTGGTACAGGGATTGCCAAACGTTCTCCTGATTATTTGCGTGAAAAGATGCGTGAAGGTAAGGCCATTATAGCGCTTACCAATACCCGTAAATGGGTTGGCTTTTGTTACATAGAAACCTGGGAACACGGTAAGTTTGTAGCTAACTCGGGCCTGATTGTAAACCCTGAATATCGTAAAAGCGGCATTGCAACGCGTATCAAACAAAAAGCGTTTGAGCTTTCGCGTTCTAAATACCCCGATGCCAAAATTATAGGCCTTACAACCAGTCTGGCGGTAATGAAAATTAACTCTGACCTGGGCTATGAGCCAACCACTTTCAGTGAGCTGCCTGCCGATGACGCCTTCTGGAAGGGCTGTTCGAGCTGTGTCAATTATGACATCCTGACGCGTACCAACCGTAAGCATTGCCTTTGCACCGGTATGCTGTTTGACCCGGCCGAAGCCAAGAAAAAAGAAGACGATGGCAAGCACCATGAAAACTGGGATTTTCTTAAGGAACTTCCGCTTTACGAACGCTGGATGCGCTTTAAACAAAGAATTTTATTGAGACGTGAAGAACGTAGAAAAAAAAAATTGGCAGCAGCAAGGGAATTAGTGGAATTATAGACACTATTAACGGTATTATTGAATAACTGAAGGCCTCGTTTCAGCAACGAGGCTTTTTTTATGGCATTCAATTTATGCTTGCGAGTTAATAAATATGCAGATTAATGATAATTTGCACGGTTTAAACAGAGGATTATCGTAATTTTCGGCATTTTAGACCTGTCACCTAAACCCCAACACATGAAACTCTTTACTGTTCCTAACCTCATGACCCTCGGCAACCTGCTATGCGGTTGCTTCGGAATTATCTTTGTTTTTCAGGGTGAACTGATAAACGCCTCCTACCTGATTTTTCTGGCCGGTGTGCTTGATTTTCTCGATGGCTTTCTGGCACGCCTGCTCAATCAGCACTCTGCCATTGGTAAAGAACTCGACTCGCTGGCCGATATGGTTACTTTCGGTGCCTTACCTGCATTTATGATTGCCTGGCTTATCAGTTACACCAGTTATCAATCTGCCATGCCTGCACATGATATCCAGACCGTGGTTTCATACACAACGTGGCATCCAATATCTTATGTAGCTTTTATACTGGCGTTATTTTCGGCCTTGCGTCTGGCCAAATTCAATATAGATACGCGTCAGTCAGACTCTTTCATTGGCGTACCCACCCCGGCCAATGCGCTGGTTGTGGCGTCGTTTCCGTTGATAATCACCTTTAACCCCTCCTATTCATTTGTTATCTTCAACGTTACTTTTCTAATTATCTATACTATCGTCATGAGTTATCTGATGGTTTCAGAAATACCCCTGTTTGCCATGAAGTTTAAAAATTTTTCGTGGGTAGATAATAAAATCAAATACATATTTATAATTCTTTCTGTAATTTTGCTGGTGGTTTTGCAATTTCTGGGCATCCCGCTGGTGGTATTCCTTTATATTGTTCTATCGTTATTTAATAATAAGTCTGCCCCTGTTCCCAAAGGGGAGTAATTTTTAAACCAAATCCCCCGTTTCGGGAATGGGGGTAAATACTTATGAAATTCCTCGCTTCGATTGACGTAATGCCTATCAAAGAAATCCTTGACCCTCAGGGAAAAGCCGTATTATTGGGTCTTAAAAACCTTGACATTCAAGGTTTCAGTGATTGCCGCATCGGTAAGCACATTAACATGGAAATAGAAGCAGCCGATAAAGCTACTGCAGAAAGCATTGTAGAAGATGCCTGCAAAAAACTTTTGGCTAACCTGATAATGGAAGAATACAGCTTTGAGCTTACAGCTATTTAACAATTCTTTATAAATATTTTTACTATGCGTAATCCATTTGATGAGAACACCGTACCTGTTCGCCCTGCGTTTCTTACCGTTTTATGCATACTCACTTTTTTGTGGAATGCCTACAAATTTTATGGCGCCATTCCTAATGTTTTTGCGCCTGAAAAAGTAGTGGCCAGTAAAGAGCAGGCCAATGAAATGATGATGGATATGATGTCTAAGTACTTTTCAGAAAAAGACCTGGAAAAGATAGAAGAAAGCCAACAGGAAACCAACAAAATGTTTGAAGAAAAAACACTGATAACCACAGGTGTGGTAAGTATTGTGTCAAGTGTGTTGTTGATACTGGGCGGAATCTGGATGTGGAGTTTACGTAAAAAAGGATTCTTCGTATATATTGCCGGTAATGCCCTGGGTGTTATTGCCCCCATTGTTATTTTAGGCGGGCAAGTGGGCTGGGCTATCGGCATTGTCTCATTAATTAATGCTGCGCTGTTTACAGGCTTGTATGCCATGCATTTGAAATACTTTTCATGATACTGTTAAGCATTTGTTAATGCTATTAAAAAACCAGCTCATGTATGAGTTGGTTTTTTAATTTTATAGGCATTTAAAACTCATTTACTGCCTGCCCTTCTTCTACCATGAAAAAGCTACTCTTACTATTTTGCCTATGCAGCCCCTTTTGCTTTGCACAGGCAGACTTTACCCGGGTGTATTATCCTATCATTAACGAGGCCGAACTGGCCATTGTAGACACCAGCTATTATGAAGCCCTGCAATTTTATAATGAAGCCTTTGCCAATGTACAGAGACCCTTCGCCAAAGATTACTACAACGCTGCCATTTGCGCCACTATGGTAGGCAAAATGCCGCAAGTATTTGAGTATCTTGAGAAAATAGTTGAGAAAGGCTATAAAGTAACTAATTTCAGAAAAGACGCCTTCTTCAAAAACGTGGCAGACACCTGCAAAAAATGGCCCGACTTTGAGAAACAGGTACTTCTGATTGAACCCGCAATTAATAAACAACTGCGCGACTCGCTGCAAAAAATTAAACAGCAGCAGTTTATTTACCATGTTGCCCCTATTACCGCCGACCTCCGTAACTATTATAAACCCTACCTTAAAAATTTTAAATGGGTACCTGTTGACAGCCTGATACATTTACCTGATATGCCTAAAAATCTTGTTGCCCAGCAAGACAGTCTGCGGCTCATTAATGCCAAAATAGCCACTGCCAACACCTACAACAGAATACAAACAACCCTTAGCATAATTGATTTAAACGGGTATCCTGACGAGAATATGATAGGCCTTAACTCTCCTCTTCCGGAAGGCAGCCCCTATGCGTTTAATGTTACGGCTTCTTATCTTTTTCAAAATACTTTGTTAGATGAAATCTTTCAGGAAAAAGCCAATCGCATAGACATATTATCTGTTGTTAAACAAGCCATCAGAGACGGTAAGGCAGACCCTCACATACTGAAGTCGTTAATTGATTACTCAACCGACGAACCCTACACCATGGGAAAGGTACTGGTTTTGCAATTGCGCCTGGAGAATAACATTGACTGCCCGAATGAAAACTGGCAGCAAAAGAAAGAGCAGTTTTTCTGGAAAAAAGAGCGCCCTGGCACCATGACGGAGATGGAAATCAATGAAAAACGACTTGCCATAGGGCTGGAAAAACTGGAAGACGCCTATAAAAAGGCATTTTTTAAAGCCCGTAATACTCCTTTTCTAATTTTAGGAGGCACTTACTTAGCCGAGCTGGCATATATACCCAGTTGCGAGTTAATCGATAAAACCATAAGCGGCACTGTAATGCTTAAATGAAATAGTATTTTTTCAAGAAAGTACGGTTTTATTTACTGCCATGCAAAAGATTATTTGGTGCAAAATTCTTGTTCTTACAACATTCCATTAAATTTGTACTCATTTTATCAGTCGTACTTCTTTAATCGTACATCAAATAATCAATATGTCTGTCCAAACATCGCTCTATCGTGATACCGAAATCTTCGATTTAATCACGAAAGAAAACAATCGCCAGTTACATGGTATTGAACTGATAGCTTCTGAAAACTTTGTTTCGCCACAGGTAATGGAAGCTGCAGGTAGTGTGCTTACTAATAAATATGCAGAGGGGCTACCCGGTAAACGTTATTATGGAGGCTGTGAGGTGGTAGATCAGGTAGAACAAATAGCCATTGACCGCCTGAAGGCGCTATTTAACCTTACCTGGGCAAACGTACAGCCACATTCTGGTGCGCAGGCTAATATGGCTGTTTTCTTGGCATGTTTACAACCGGGCGACAAAATCTTAGGCTTTAACTTGTCTCATGGCGGCCACCTATCGCATGGCTCGCCTGTTAATATATCGGGTAAATATTTCCAGCCGTTTTTCTATGGCGTTGAGCAGGAATCTGGCCTGATTGACTGGAACAAGGTTGAAGAAACCGCCCATAAAGAAAAACCCAAATTAATTATTTGTGGTGCGTCTGCTTACTCTCGTGACTGGGACTACGTGCGTCTGCGCCAGATTGCCGACTCAGTTGGCGCCATTCTGTTGGCAGATATCTCTCACCCGGCAGGATTAATTGCCAAAGGCTTACTGAACGACCCATTCGACCATTGCCATATCGTAACCACCACTACACACAAAACGCTTCGTGGCACACGTGGTGGGGTAATAATGATGCGTAACGACTTCCCGAACCCTTTTGGTATTACTACACCTAAAGGCGATGTAAGAATGATGTCGTCATTGTTAGACTCGGGTGTATTCCCGGGCACTCAAGGCGGGCCCTTAGAGCACATCATTGCTGCTAAAGCTGTGGCATTTGGTGAAGCCCTTACCGAGAATTTCTATAACTACGCCGTGCAGGTTCAGAAAAATGCACGTGTAATGGCTGCCGAATTTGTAAACCGTGGCTATAAAGTTATTTCAGACGGAACAGATAACCACCTGATGCTGATTGACCTGCGCCCAAAAGGTTTAACCGGTAAAATAGCAGAAAACGCCCTTATACAAGCCGATATTACGGTAAACAAGAACATGGTGCCTTTTGACGATAAAACCGCCATGACAACCTCAGGAATGCGTGTAGGAACCGCCGCCATGACAACCCGCGGTTTGGTGGAGGCCGATATGGTAAGAATTGTGAATCTGATTGACGATGTGTTAATGAACCACGATAAAGCTGCTACCATTGCAGCCGTTAAAAAAGAAATCAATAGCTGGATGCTCGATTATCCGTTGTTTCAACTCTAAGGTTCATATACATACAGCATATATACAAGAAAAGCGCGGTTCAAAGAGCCGCGCTTTTTATCTAAACCTTAACTAAACCGTATGAAAATAAGAATCTTTATGATTAACCAATAAACTGGTATTCAAAATCTTGTTTAATTGCAAAGCACTCATAGCGCTCTTTCTCAAATGTATTTACCACTGCTACGCTTTTGCGCTTGCATATGGTTTCGGTAAACAAATGAATAACGTAATCTGCCACCATTTGTATAAACGATTGCTGATTGGTTTCTTCTTCTACACTGATTGCTGTTTCTTTTATCAATGATGATTTCAATGATTGTGCCTGTGCTGCCGTTTTTTCAACTGCATTAGTCAGGATACGTTGGTGTCCGTAGGCGCTGCGAGGGAAACTCAAAGCCATTGAGTTAAGGCTTATCAGAAGTGTTGCAAAAATTAATAATAGCTTTTTCATAATTTTATTTTCAGTGCACATTTACCGTTATTTCATTGACAATACAAAGATATATGTTTTGTTTGGTATTATGCAATACATAGTACTATTTTTTTCTTGAGTTGTGGATGAATGGCTAAATAGACTGATGAACGGCATTGTTGGTTTTTTGTCATTTACCCGCTTTTATTCACACATCAATAAGATGCGAATTGATGGAACAAAGTTGCAGCTAATAAAAGATTTTTTATGCTAAAAAAAGTTAAAGAGTGTTAAAACAACCCTAAACCCGGGTATTCAGGTAGATGAACCGCTAAAGGGCAATAAAAAAGGGGAATAGCCTGATGCTACTCCCCTTTTGCCTTATTGATTGAATGCGCTTAATATTCCCAGAGGTTATGCTCCAGTTCCATTAATTCATTTTCAAGTTGTTCTGATTTCAGCAAACCCTCCCGGGCCGACTTATAGATGTCGTCCAAGTCTCTGTCTGCGGCATTTGATTTTTTGGTGATTCTTCCACGGAAGAAACGTAATTCAAAAGCATCAGCCAGGTTTTTATGCTGAGCCGTATTGGCTGCATTATACCAGATACATTTTGGATTTGATCTGAAATAACGGTCTAAGTCTTTAAACTTGAAATACGCCACGGCGCGGTCAAAACCCAGGGCTGTCTGTGCCGCAGGAATGACGATTCCTAAAGACTGGATATCATAATACTGTCTCGAGCGTTGTTTATCAAAAAGCCAGTCTTCCCGCAATTCAAGGGTTGTTAACTGATTCGGGAAATACTCAGTGGCACCGCTTGGCATAACTGTTTTATTTCCGAAGCCGTCATTTTTCGAGGTGCTGTCGCCTCCGCCACCCCAGCCGTCGTCGCTGGTAGGAGCATCAGTAA
Source organism: Emticicia sp. 21SJ11W-3 (assembly GCF_024138715.1). Classification (GTDB taxonomy): domain Bacteria; phylum Bacteroidota; class Bacteroidia; order Cytophagales; family Spirosomataceae; genus Emticicia; species Emticicia fluvialis. The sequence continues at coordinate 517,352 of NZ_CP092074.1, read as the reverse complement.
AACCAGCTTCTCTTTCTTCTTTAGACAACCCACTACTTTCTTCTTTAATCTGCAAACGTTCACTGAATTGCTCCAGTGTCAGTTTAGTAACTAATGAATCGTTGGCATAGGCATCAAGAACACCCGCTTTCACACCTTCAATCAGATGCTTGGTAATTTCATTACCCTTTGCAAAAAAAGGTTGATTCATCTTTTCGCGAAGGTCAATCTTTCTCCATAGCGTAACTTTATACATTACGTTAGCATCATTAACCGGGCGTAACGACAATGGATTACCCTGAGCATTTGTTTTTTCCTGAGCTACTGCAAACTGGCCGGTTATTAATGCAACACCCAGAGCCAGGCCTTGTAATTTTCTCATTAGCTTCAATTTATTTAAACCTTTTATTTCAAGTTAATTGTTGTAATTGACGAACTCCCAATCTCAACCGACTCAATTTCACCTTTAAAGTTTCTACGTTCTACCCTTTTTATTTCAATTACATAACGGTCTCCTGCTTGTGCTTGTTGCGCCAAACTTGAAATATTTGCCGGGCCGCCATTAGACACCACGCTACCCAGCGGTTTGCTACCACGTGCCAGAAAAACCTGATACTCTGCCACACGGAATGCGGCATCTTTAGGGTTAGTAGTTTTAAAGTTCTCGTCTGCTGCGGCCACTGCATTAATAACGCGCAATGAAGCCGCCGTTTCTCCACCTTTCTCGTTCAATTTTGCCCCAGACTGATTCGTAAAATATACATCAGGTTTAGGTACACGACGTACTCTGAAAGGGAAGCTCTTCAGAACAGAACCACCGTTGCTTACATTCATGGTTACCTGTGCCGAATTAGGCACCACAGTTACCTTGCCACCACCACCTGGAATGAACTCAGCGCCTGAACCACCAAAAGTTGGTGAATAAAGCGCGCCAAGGCCAGGCGAAGAAGTCTGAATCTCGTTGGCACACTTAAAGTACAAAGGAGGCAGTGAGGCAGACTCAATCTGTACTGATGGCTGTAATACGGTATATGATTCTTCTTTGTCAACGGTTTTCAGGCTACCGTCAGGCGCAGGGTAAGATACACTGGCTCTGAAAGAACGCGTCAACTTACCGTTTTTATCGTACTCGCCACCTTGTGCTGTCAGTTCATAAATTCCTTTCCCATCTTTTACAGGGATAGAGCTACCATTGATACTGATACGCGGAGTAATAGATTTTGAATAGGCTCCGATGGCAATTTCGGCATGGTATTTCTGACCTGCCACTACGGCGCGGGCATCAGGAATAACCACCGCAAAAATTTCGTCAAACTTAATCTCTTGTATACCTACTTGTTTGGCCAGGTACTCAAGGGTCTGCGCTTCCAGACGGCGTACCTCCGATTGTTTCTGGCTCAATACGGCCAATGCCGCAGGCACCGGAGTCTGAGCAAAATAGAGTTCAGAAAAATCTTTCTTTCTGGTGGTAACATCGGTTTTGGCAAGCGCGGGGTCTTCTGAGGCATCAATGGCCAGGTCAGACATTTTTACGCTTGGGTCGCCTAGTTTTTGCAGGGCAATTACGTATTCGTTCAGTTTTTTCTTCAATTCATAGCCTTTACCGTTTTTGTTGGCCCCTACCATCAGTATAGCAACCTTCTCTTCTTCTGAAGGGTTTTTAACACCACCGGTTTCGGCGTCAAATCCGCCTCCGGCATTGATAACCTCCTGCTTCAGGCTTCCTATGTAAGAATCTATTTCGGCTGTCAGTTTTCTGACATCATTAGCTCTACGTAAAACATCTGCATATTTTTCGCCACCAGGTTTTTCAATTTCCTTTTTGATTGCCCCTACCGACTTTTCGTTTGTTTCATTAGCCGATGAGTTTGCTCTTTCCAGACTATTATTCAATAACTGAAATTTTTGTAGAATAGCGTTACTTATTTGGAGTGCCAACATTGCGGTCAGAACAAGATACATCATATTGATCATCTTCTGCCGTGGTGACTCTTTTCCAGCTGCCATATATATTGAGTATTATACGGTTAGTAAAAATTTTAACTGTGCCTGCCGTTTATAAAGCCATAAGATTAACTTGACGGCTTAACAAACGCCAAACGATTAGTTGCCTCTCATTGCCGACAACATGCTGCCGTATACATTGTTTAACGAGCTAAGGTTATTAGTCAATTTAGACAATTCTGACTTAAATTGCTGTGTTTCCTTAGATGCCTCTGCCATATCCTGCATGGCAACGCTCAGGTTGCTGTAGAAAGCATTCATGGCTTTCAGGTGCTTGTTGGTGTCTTGTAACTCCAATTCATAAACGGCATTCAGAGCGCCCATATTCTGGGTAATTTTACCAAACTGCGCTCTGTATTCCTGCGCATCTTTGGTGGCATCTGCCATGCTGTTCATCGCTACTACGGCTGTTCCGTAGGCGCTGTTCATAGCAGTTATTTGTGTTGAAGCCGCTTTTACATTTTTTGCATATTCGCTGGTGGCTACTGTTGCATCGCTGATGTCTGTCATTTTAGCTACCTGGCCTGTCAGATTCTGAATACCGCTTTTAAGGTTATCAAATACATCAGGCGTAATTTTGGCATTAGCCAGCATATCATCAAATCTGGCAGTAAGACCATTGCCCTGTGCAGGTGCAGCAGCGCTTCTTCTTACAGGCTCGCCCTGATAATCATCAGCCAGTTCAGGATAGGCTCTTTCCCACTGATAATCTACCGGAGGAAACAAAAAAGATTGAATTGCATATAAAACGAAAATAAACGCCTCGGTTGCTAATCCTATGGGGAGCATAAATGCCAGTGACTCATAATGCATAATTTTACCCATCGCACCCAGAATCACAACTGATGCACCCAATGCATAAATAGTAGGTACTAGTTTGTCCCAAAAGAAATTCGTATTATTCTTTGCTGCCATCTGTTTAAATAAATTAAGAGTTTACTTAAGTATAAATAAGGTTATTCGGTTACGAAATAAAGAATTTGTGCGACTATAAAAAATTAATCACCAATTATTCTGATAAAAAAATATTTATCTAAATAGCACAATTGCGAAACACGAAGATAGCATTCTGTAAGAATACACGTCCTTCATGTTTCGCAATTAATTATTCATATCAGTCTCTTCCTGGAACACCCCCCAGGCGGTTCATCACGCACCGGAAACCGATGTATGAACGACGCACATTGCGGTATTCAAAAGTGTTAGTACCAGTTTCCAGAAAATAAGCCACATCTTTCCATGAGCCACCTTTAATTACTTTTCTGGGTTCGTTTTCGTCGTTGTAGACAGGGTTCAAATCCCAGGTAATAGGCATGTAAGAATCAGCATAGGCGTCTTCACACCACTCGGCTACGTTTCCTGCCATGTTATACAAGCCGTAGTCGTTGGCATTAAATGCATTGGCAGGGGCGGTGTATGGGTATCCGTCGGCACGGTAATTACCTCGATACGGCTTAAAGTTGGCCAAAAAACAACCCTTTCCGTTAGCAATATAAGGGTTACCCCACGGATACTTGGCGCCTTCTTTACCACCACGGGCGGCCCACTCCCACTCTGCTTCAGATGGCAGACGGAAACTGGGCGAGCGGTAAGACTTATGCTCTGCCAGATACGCATTATATAACTTTGAGCGCCATTTACAGAAATAACGGGCGGCATCCCAACTTACACCCACAACAGGGTAGTTGTCAAAAGCCGGTAACCCGTAGTAGTCTTCTGTCATCTGGTCGCCGTTATGATAGGTAAAGTCTTTGGTCCATACTAAAGTATCAGGATATAACTCAGACATAATAAACTCTTCGCCAATTACAGAAGCAGAATCTTCAATCATGCGATTGACAAACTGGCGATACTCATGATTGGTGATTTCGGTTTCGTCCATATAGAACGACACAATGGTTACCCGTTTATTCATTGAAACCCTTGCTGACATCACGTCTTCATCGGCCTGACCCATCAACAATGACCCTGAGGGAATCAATACCATACCGTCGGGTGCAACCTGCTTATATCCTTTACGAGCGTTCGCATTAATTTGCCCATTACGGATGCCATCCATTCCGGAGTTACCGCCTTTTCCTTTCTTTCCTCCAAATAGTCCGCTGAGAGGATTCTTGCCCGAAGAACCACACGCCTGCATCATAACAATTGGGGCAACAATTAACAGACTTCTAAATAAGGTCTTAAGCGTTTGCTTGTTCATACGTGTAAAACAAGTTAATAATCTGATATTTTGGGGTATTTTAATCTACTCGTTGTAAAAACGAGGCCAATGAATTTATTATTGTATTAGTATGCAAAGTTATGAAAAAAATTGAATCAATAGGATAATCCACAAGTTTCGGGCCATTATCGCATTAAAAACTGTTTTTTTTGCGGTATCTGAGCTGTTTATCTGCACAGCGCAATGGGCCGGGTAAAGAAGCAATAAAATAAAAAATGAGGAAGATTCCGTTTGATTATTGAACGGCAGATTTACCGAAACTATTATTTGACGATTCAGAGCTGAGCAGTGAAATATACCCTAATGAATCACTAACGTTTCCTCTGGCCTTCTTTTTATGTTGCTTAATGATTCAAAACCTTGTCAATATTAATCAAAACAGTTCAATTTTATTATCCAAGTTTAGTTTCAGAGCTGGTTTTAATATCTATATCGTGGTGTTCTGATAATCGATTTTTTACCGGCTCTTGGTGGTGCCAGCGAATAGCTGAGCAGTATCTCATGCGTGGTAGCGCTTTTTGCCTTCGCCCCGTTCACTATCACATCAATGGCGTAGCCTATTCTCATGCTGCCGTTAAAAATATTGGCTCCTAAAAGCGCTGTTGCGGCATCGCCTATTCTATAGCTGCCACCTACCCAATAGGTGTTGTCATAAGTTGCTATGGCTCCGGCCGAAACCGTTGTAAGGCTCATGTTGCTAAGATTTGAGCTAACAATAAACATGGGGCTGATATCAACCATGTAAGAAACCCCAAACAACATACTGCCCGTCAGGTATGCACTCCTTTGCAACGCGTTAGTGGCTGTTTTGGTTGCCAGACCAAACTTGGGTTCGTTGATATGGTTAACTGACAACCCCAGCGAATACCCAGGATTATATAAATAAGCACCGGCGCCGAAATCGAACTCTGACTGGCTCACAATACCGGTACCCAGCAAGGGGTCATTATTGTCTCTCGGGCGCAATTTACCGTAATCAATACCTCTGGTATACAGCCCCCCATTAACACCAATAGCCAGCTGGCTGCCGCCAATGGGTATATGATAAGCATAAGAAAGTTTCAGGTCTCGCTGGATACTCGCCCCTATCTTATCGTTTACGAATGTAAGACCTATACCGCTTTTGATTAATTTTAAAGGCACGTTGGCCGAAATAACCTGAGAAACAGGTGCGCCGCCTTCGTCATAAGTACTCTGGTAACCTGTATATTGTGTTCTGTAAAGGGCCTGAAAACGTGTAACATTCTCTGACCCCGCAGTGGCCGGGTTAAAGAATAACTGGTTAAAGTAATAATGACTGAATTGTGTGTCTTGTTGAGCAGAAGCTGTAAAATATGCCAAAGACAATATTAAAATGTAAATTTTTTTCATAGTTGGCCCGGGGCTATTTCTGTTTTACTAAAGCAATATAAGCAAAAATACTACGTGCAAGAGTATAACGTAAAAAATTAGGCTAAACTTGTAGTTTAGCCTAATTAATTGTGTCAGATATGATTCGCCTTTTTTATGTAAAGTTCCAGGGCGCCTGTCATAGAAGGTGCATTAGGAAGCGGCGCTTCAATATCAAGAATATAGCCTGCGTCTCTGATGGCCTTGGCCGTGGTTGGCCCGAATGCCGCCAGACGCGTATGGTTTTGCTGCCAGTTCGGGAAATTATGGTCTAAAGACGTAATACCTGATGGGCTGAAGAAACAGATAATATCATAGAAAACCTCTGTCAGATCTGATAAGTCAGCCGGAACAGTTTCATACATAATGGCCTCTGTGAGGTGCAGGTCATTACGGTTCATGATATTGGGGATATCATTGCTTCTGATGTTTGAACACGGAAACAGGAATTTCTCGTTTTTATGTTTCAGAATCAATGCTTCCAGGTCAGCAGCTGTTTTCTGCCCTACAAAAATCTTACGTTTTCTAATAACTATGTATTTCTGTAAATAATTGGCAGTTTGCTCTGAAATACAGAAATACTTCATGTCTATCGGTATTTCAATGCGTAGTTCTTTCGCTATCCGGAAGAAGTTATCAACGGCATTACGGCTGGTAAGTATGATAGCCGTATGTGCCAGGATATCCACTTTCTGACGGCGGAAGTCGCGGTGATCCAAGCCTTTTACCTCAATGAAAGGGCGGAAATCTACCTTAAGATTGTATTTTCTGGCTAATTCAAAATACGGAGACTTCTCGTCTGCCGGTCTTGCCTGGGTCACTAAAATGCTCTCAACTTTACGGAGGCGTTCTTGAAGAAGTTTATCTGTCATTACACTCATCCAATTGCGGGTTTCAAGTACAGAATTCTTATTTTAATTCAACAAAAAAGTCAATAAATCGCGTCTATAACACACCCGACCATTAAATAGCGAATCTGATTCCAAGCACAATAGGTAACAGTTCGACAATGCAAAGGTACGAAATTAAATAAAGACTTGGAATGGTTACACTTCTATTTATCGTAAAATACACAATAAAGAACCGTACCAGATAGAACAAAATAACGGGTGTATATAAGTACGCCGACCAGTTAAGGTCAATCGGAAAATACTCTAAAAACATCACCAGCAAAACCAGAACCAAAGCACTGTAGAAAATAATAGACGACTGAATAATTTTAAAATAGTGCAGGTCTACTACTTTTTCGAGATTAAATAACTGGCCGATCAGACTGATGAAAAAATACTTGAAAATAAGCGCAATAAACACAATCAGGCAAATACGGAAATAGTTTGACGCCAGCACACCAAAGGTTTCACCTTCCTGCAGGAATGTCTTCGACCCAAAAACATTAATGCCCTTGCTTTGTAGCAGCATATAAAAAAAGCTGATAAGCATAGCCAGCATTGAAATAAACAAAATGTTCATACGGTTCAACGGGCGGTTAATCAGAAAAGACTGATCTCTCACCAGGGTTTTGAACAAATCCTGCAGATTATAGTATCTGTCAAACGCTCTTACGTATGAGTTTGACAGGTAGGTAAATATAATCAGTATAAATACCGACACCAGCACAAAATAATTTTTGTATGGCGTTGGCGCGCGTGGTTGCGCCTTAATGCCCGACTCTGCCAGTATAATAGGTTTCTGATTCAATTGCCGCTTATAGCCCATATACAGTTTTTTATACGCTATATCCGGCGAGCCGTATAAAGTTATGAAAATCTGGGGCTGGCGATAAACCTTGTAGAGGCTGTCTACGTTCAGTACAATCCAGCTGTTTGCAGGTATTTTCTGCCTGAGTGAGCCATTGATAAACAAAAAGTTATCTTCTTTCTGCACCTGAATCAACAGGTTATAGCCACGGTTGCTTTCAATATCACAAAAAACAGTATGTGCCGGATAATTGACATGCTGCTCTGAAATATAAGGTACGTAAGCCTTCGCCCGGTCGCTATACACGCGCCAGTCGTCATGGTAATCATGCACCAGGTAATACTCTCCGTTTGGCCCGACAGTTCCAGCGAACAAATTATAGGAAAGCAAAAGGAAGAGTAAATAGAGGCCTTTTTTCAAACTATTATTATGAAATTTTTCGCAAAATTAACAAAAAAAGGTCAGATATCTACATCTGACCTTTACCATCTAATAAAATTTTTATTATGCTCTGCCTAATGCTTTCAACATTGTGGCACCGATATCAGCCGGCGAAGCCACCACGTGGATACCACATTCGGCCATAATTTTCATTTTTGCTGCAGCTGTATCATCAGCTCCGCCAATGATAGCACCCGCATGACCCATACGACGGCCCTTAGGGGCGGTCTGGCCGGCTATGAAACCAACCACAGGTTTGGTACCGTTTTCTTTAATCCAACGAGCCGCTTCTGCTTCCATGCCTCCGCCAATCTCACCAATCATCACAATACCTTCTGTTTCAGGGTCGTTCATCAGCAATTCTACAGCCTCTTTGGTAGTAGTACCGATAATCGGGTCGCCACCAATACCGATAGCCGTGGTTTGCCCAAGACCGGCTTTGGTTAACTGGTCTACTGCTTCGTAAGTAAGCGTACCTGACTTAGAAACCACACCGATGGTTCCTTTTTTGAAGATAAACCCCGGCATAATACCCACTTTACATTCTTCTGCCGTGATAATACCCGGGCAGTTAGGGCCAATTAAACGAACGTCTTTGCCTTGGATATAAGACTTTGCCACAACCATGTCTTTGGTTGGGATACCCTCAGTAATACAAACGATTACCTTGATACCCGCATCGGCCGCTTCCATAATGGCATCAGCTGCAAAAGCAGGTGGCACAAAAATAATTGAAACGTCTGCTCCTGTTGAGATTACGGCCTGCTCAACAGTGTTGAAAACAGGTTTGCCCAGATGCTCCTGGCCACCTTTGCCGGGTGTAACACCACCCACCACGTTAGTACCGTATTCTATCATTTGTCCGGCATGGAAAGTTCCTTCAGAGCCGGTAAATCCCTGAACAATTATTTTTGAATTTTTATTGACTAAAACGCTCATTATATCATTGATTAGATGATTAGTAGATTTTTTTACTCAAAACAGAGACAGCGTTTGCAAGCAAACTGAATGATTCTCAATTTTACGTAAAAGTAGCTTGAAATGAGAAAAGTGCAAAAGTTTTTTTGATGCAAATACCTGCCTGCTTTGGGAGAAAAATATAAGAATCTGATAGTCAACAGATTATAAGACATAAGTGTCTGACTAAAATTTCAAAACCCTTTGATTTTTCACAATTATTTAATGCAAGTGCCGATTGGCAGGCTAAAACGTACCTGAAAATAATTTATAGGCAGGGTGAGTAGTGGTTTAGTAAATCAATTACTAAATAAGAGGTAAGCTTGAATAGATGCTGCAAATATAGAATATTTCATATTTAAAGTATAAAAAACCAACGAAATTTGCAGGTTAATAATCATGCCATATCTTCAGAAATCAATAATAATCTATAAATCAGGCCGTTACCGCTATTGTTGCCCGTTTACAAACTTCACCTTGAAAACTATAATTTCAAACTTTGTTAGTTCTCATTCCTGCAAAAGCACTAAATTTGCGCAACGTGTAATTAAAATTCTTTTTATTTCTTCTTCATGACGGTTCAAACCAACGTATCGCTTAAGCCTTATAATACTTTCGGTCTGGAAGCTACTGCTAAATATTTTGTTGAAGTTTCAGGTATTGAACAATTGCATGCCATACTGAATGACCCGGCGTTTCAGCAAACTGAAAGACTAATATTAGGGGGAGGAAGCAATCTGTTACTGACTCAGGATTTTAACGGTATAGTAATCAAAATAGCCATTAAAGGAATCGAGAAAATTAAAGAAGACGAAGAGCACATCTGGCTGAAAGCAGGTGCCGGAGAAGTATGGCATGACCTGGTGATGTACTGTGTCAATAATGAATATGCTGGTGTAGAAAACCTGTCGCTAATACCCGGCACAGTAGGCGCTGCCCCTATGCAGAACATAGGCGCTTATGGGGTTGAGATTAAAGAAGTGTTTGAGAGCCTGGAAGCAGTTGAAATAAAAACAGGTAACATAAAAACTTTTACAAAAGAAGAATGCCGCTTTGGCTACCGTGAGAGCATTTTTAAGCATGAAGCCAAAGGCCGGTATGTAATTATAAATGTAACCTTTAAGCTGGGTAAAGCTCCTGTTTTTGAGGTAGCTTACGGTGCCATTCAGGAAACACTGGCTGCTATGAACGTGGAGACGCTGAGCATCAAGGCCATCAGTGAGGCGGTTATCGGTATCCGCCAGAGTAAATTACCTAACCCTGCCGAAATAGGTAATGCAGGAAGTTTCTTCAAAAATCCTGAAATACCCAAAGCACAATTTGATTTACTGAAAGAGAGGTTTCCGTCTATACCGTCTTATCCGGTAAATGAAAATACCGTAAAAGTACCGGCAGGGTGGTTGATTGAACAGGCCGGCTGGAAAGGCCAGCGATTCGGACAGGTGGGTGTACACACCAAGCAAGCACTTGTGCTGGTGAATTATGGCGGCGGAAAAGGGAACGAGATAAAGGAACTTTCTCAGAAAATACAACAATCTGTTCTTGAGCAATTCGGCATCCAACTGCAAGCCGAGGTCAATTTTGTGTAAATCATACTTTTTACTTTTAAGAATCATCTACCTGCCAAACCGCTGACAGGGCAGTTACTGCCGTTTGTCATTGCCTCAAATTTTTTTTTTACTTCTACGCAACCCCGGTGTTTGCTTTCTGCATCTTGTTTATGAAAAGCAACAAAAAAAGTCTTTTTAAAAACTCCGCGGCAGTTTTTTTAAATATATCAGATTACACCATTATTAATTATTACTATTATGAAAACGCTTATAAAAACCATCGCCGCTTTAGCAATTGCCATGACAGCCCACGTAAGTGTAATGGCCCAGGATGAAGAAGACCACTTCGACTCTGACAATAGAAACTATAACAGCAAAAGCTATAAAGAAGAACGCACCGAACGCAAAAGCCGGAATATGTTTTCAAGAAGAGATTTTGGTTTATACCTGGGTTTGAACACTTTCGACAATGATAAAACGCCAGAACTTGACAACTGGAACTCACGTTATGTGGCACTTAACTGGAAGAAAAACCATCGGCTTATTACAGGCAACAAAGTTGATGTGGCCATGGGAACCGGATTTGAGTTTGCCTGGAATAACTATATGTTTAAAGACAATATTACATTGAAGAATCAGGCTACCGGAGCAGATTTTGTAGAAGTGAGAGACCAATTAGACAAATCTAAACTTGTAGTTACCAGTTTCAATGTGCCTTTAATGTTGCAATTTGGCTTTAAAGAAAGCAAATGGATACTTGGCCTGGGTGCTTATGGCGGAGCCAGAATAAACAGCTACACCAAAATTAAAGGCGAAAACGGCACCAAACGTGACCACAGCGCATTTAACATGAACAAGTTTCACTATGGGCTGGCAGCAGAGTTAGGACACAAGAACTTTACACTTTTTGCCCGCTATCAAATGACCCCGGTGTTCAAAGATAACAACCCTGTAAACGGCAACACCATTATGTTTGGTATTCGTCTGTAATCAAAATAAAAAGTCAAAGCGTGCCACGGTTAAACTCTAACGAGTAAAGCCGTGGCACGCTTAATTTCAGCAAGCCTACCTTCAGATTTTAGTAAAATCAAGAGGCTGTATATCCGGCTCTGCATAACCCAGCCGCGCTTCTTTAGAAAAAAGGCGTTCTCTCGAATAAAAAATCAGGGCGTTGTTTCTGTCTGCGTATTTACTTTGCAGAAAGGCATTACAAATATCTTCAAATGACCGGCCTCCCTCCGAGTACCTTATCCAGCATTCGTTCAGCAACCAGACCCAGAAAACCGTGATGGTATCATGATACCCGCCTGAATCGGTATTCATCCCTCCGGTAGCTTCATTATAAACCGGAATATGAGCGCGCATTTCAGCAAGCGCCTTTTCGTAACCCATTCCGGCTACATGCCAAAGCCCGGTAATAAGATGTGCCTGGTGTGTCCAATCAGCAGAAGGCAACGTTTTGGCCAGAAAGCCACTTACCAGGTAATCTATCTCTTTTTGAGTAACGAAGCCGAAAGAAGCCATTGATTCAAAATTTTATTCTGATTCACAAACAAAAAAACACTTTTACCGACACTAATCAAAATATTATTCTGCAATATTTTTCGATAAGGTATTTTCGATATATTTGCCAAAAAACTGAAATACCATGAACCCAATCTTTGACCATACCTTGCTTAAATTGATTCAGGTTGCGATATCCCTTTTTGCCGGGGTGCTGTTTCTTCAATCCGGTTTCGATAAAGTAATTGATTTCAGCGGCAATAAGTCTTATATTCAGAGTGTATTTGCCAAGACATTCCTGCGCAGTGTTTCTACGATGCTGTTTATTGTTATTCTGATTCTGGAGGTTTCGGCAGGAATATTCAGCTTCTTAGGTGGAGTGTACTATTTTGCAGAAGGCCAGGCAGATTTTGCGGTGCTAGGTTTAGAGGTATCTACCCTGGCCATTCTTTGCCTGTTTACGGGGCAACGCATTGCGAAAGACTATGCCGGAGCGGCTTCGCTGGTGGGATATTTCTTATTAATGGTTTTCGGTATTTATCTGTTCTCTCTGCATGGCTAACACCTCAGCAGAGAAGCAGTGCTATTATCAGAACCAATCACTTTGCATAGAAATGGTTACCTGGTCTGCACTTAGCAAACGCTTCATTAGAGCGTCGGCTTTTACGAGTTCGTATTCATAAAAGTAGCGTGCTGTCATGAGCTTGCCCTGATAAAAATCTCTGTCTGTATCATGTGCACCCGGCATACTTTGCTGCGCTGTAATGGCCTGCCTGAGCCACTGCCAGCCAATGGTAGTAAGGCCGAAAAGCTCGAGGTATAGTGTGGCATCAGACAGATACTTTTCAACCTCTCCTTTGCCTGCCAGGTTCAATAAATGCCCCGTTACCTGTTGAGCCTTGCCCAATGTTTTTTGCAATTGGTCTGCCAATGGTTTAAGCTCATTAATAGCCAGCGCCTGGTTTATTGTTTCGCTTATTTCTTCAAAGAATAGCTGTGCCCCTTTACCTTCATGAATAGTGATTTTTCTGCCCAGTAAGTCAAGCCCGTGAATAGCCGTTGTACCTTCATGTATGGGATGAATGCGGGCCTCACGATAATATTGTTCGACAGGGAAATCGGTGGTGTACCCGGCACCGCCCAGAATCTGAACAGCCGCGCTGGTAGAAAGACAGCACATTTCTGAAGGATATGACTTGGCAATTGGCGTAAGTAAATCAAGCAATAACTGCGCACGCTCTTTAGCCTCTCCTTGTTCAACATGCGCAAGGTCGGCCAGTTGGCTGCAATACATCAAAAGAGAAAACGCCCCTTCTGTTACTGCTTTCTGAAACAACAACTGCCGTTTAATATCTGCATGATTGATGATAGCTGTCTGCGGCTGCAAAGGGTCTTTCTCAGAAATTTTTCTACCCTGTGGTCTTTCTTTTGCATAAGCCAGAGAGGCATAATAAGCCGCCGTACCAATAGCGGTAGCACTAATACCAATGCCTATGCGGGCCTCGTTCATCATCTGAAACATGTAACCAAGACCTTTGTGGGGTTCTCCTACCAGATAGCCTTCACAACCATCGTTCGAACCCACCATCAAATGCGCAATGGGTGCGCCCTTATAACCCATTTTATGATATACACCAGCCGTAACAACATCATTTGATACCAGACTACCACCGGCACCGATGCGTTCTCTGGGTACCACAAATAAAGAAATGCCTTTTGTTCCTGCCGGCCCGCCTTTGATTTTGGCCAGCATAAGATGCACTACATTGGTGCAGGCATCGTGGTCTCCGCAAGAGATGAATATTTTCTGCCCTTTCAGGTTGTAGACGCCTGCCTGTTCAGTTGGCTCGGCCGAGGTGCTGATGTCAGACAAAGAGCTACCTGCATTGGGTTCGGTAAGAGCCATAGTACCCTGCCATTCGCCAGAATACATGGGCGGAGTAAAAGTATCAATCAGTTGTTGCGAACCGAAACTGCGGATGAGGTTAGCGGCACCGGAAGTAAGAAACGGAAAAACACTAGCCGAATAATTAGCAGCCTGACAGATAAACCCTGCGGCATTAAGCACGGTTACAGGTAGTTGCTGCCCGCCTTCTTCATAAGAAAACCCGGCGTTTATCCAGCCATCCTGTCCAAACTGCCTTACAATCGGTTTCATACCGGGGTGTACATTTATTCTGCCGTTTACCAGTTGCGGTTCTTTCCTGTCCATTTCTGTCAGGAGCGGATACAGCATTTTTTCGGCTATATGTCCTGCGGCATCAAGCACCATATTAAAAGACTCCCGGTTATGATCCTGAAAATAGGCATAACGACTTAGCGATTCAATATTGAGCAGCTGGTATAGATTAAACTGAATGTCTCTTTTTGAAAAAAACATAGATTATCTTCTTCTTCTTTTGCCTTTATCTTTACTACCAGCAGTACCGCTGGCTGACTTTCTGCCTGCACTTCTGTTTGAGCCCCCTCTGCTGCCCCTGTCACGCGAGGCAGCCCTTCTCGACTTGGTATTTACGCCTGAAGAAGCCCTGAAAGCCTTTCCTGAAACGCTCACCAGCTCAAGATCCATACTTCGGCGTTCCATGTCTGTTGCTTTTACGCGCACTTTAACGGCTTCGCCAAATGATATTACCCTGCCATTGCGTTTACCAACAACCCGGTAATTCTCTTTATCGAGTTCATAGAAATCATCATTCAAATCAGCCAGACGAACCATCCCTTCACAACTGGTAGAGGTTATTTCTACAAACACACCAAAGTCTGTAACGCCTGTTACCACCCCATCAAAAATGGTGTTGTGGTCTTGCATGCTCATGAACTCTACCTGTTTGTACTTGATAGAAGCTCTTTCGGCTTCTGCTGCCAGTCGCTCGCGGTCTGACGAATGCTTCGATTTCTTTTCGTATTCTTCCAGGCTCGGGGCTTTTTTCTTGTCCAGGTAATTCTGTAACAAACGATGCGCCATCATGTCGGGGTACCGCCGAATAGGAGAAGTAAAGTGGCTGTAATGATCAAACGCCAGGCCGAAGTGCCCTAGTGGTTCGGTTGTATACCTTGCTTTAGACATGGTTCTTACAGCCAGTTGTTCAAGCACATTTTGTACAGGCGTACCTTCTACTTCTTCCATCATCTTATTCATGGTGGTCGATAACCCCTTCTCAGAGTCTGTTTTGATGGTAAACCCAAAACGCGCTGCAAAATTGGCGAAGGTACTCAGTTTTTCAGGGTTTGGCGGTTCGTGTACACGATAAACCATGGTATTACCAGGGTTTTCTTCGTTGGGCTCTTTCTGCTTGCGTTTACCCAGATTAAATACAAATTCGGCCACTTTCTTGTTAGCCAGCAACATAAACTCTTCAATCAGTTTATGTGCGTCTTTTCTTATTTTTAAGATAACCCCCAGCGGCTTGCCTTTTTCATCGAGCCTGAACTTCACTTCATTGGTCTCAAAATTAATAGCTCCCTTACTGAAACGCTCCTGCTTAAGAATCTTTGCCAGCCTGTTAAGCGTATGCAAGGGCATACCATACTGGCTGGCTATTGTGTCGGCCACTAATTGTTCGTCCTCTATTTCCAGAATCTCCTGTGCCTCTTCGTAAGTAAATCTTTTATCGGAATGAATAATGGTTCGCCCAAACCATTCTTTAGTAATGATACCTTCATTGGTCATTTCAAAAACGGCCGAGAAGGTAAGCTTATCTTCGTTGGGGCGAAGCGAACACAAATTGTTAGAGAGCTTTTCAGGCAACATAGGAATGGTTCTATCTACCAGATAGATAGAGGTAGCCCTGTTCAGGGCTTCTTCTTCAAGTCTGGTGCCGGGCTTCACATAGTGTGTTACGTCGGCAATATGTACGCCAATCTCGTAGTTTCCGTTTTCCAGTATTCTGAAACTCAGGGCATCGTCAAAGTCTTTGGCATCGTGCGGGTCAATTGTAAAAGTGAGTATTTCTCTAAAATCTCTTCTTTTCTTAATCTCGGCTTCATCAATGGCTTCCGGAATACGCTCAGCTTCTTCTTCAATTTCTTTCGGGAAACGGATAGGCAGACCAAATTCGGCCAGAATGGCGTGCATTTCAGCATTATTATCGCCGGCTTTTCCTAATATTTCAATAATCTCGCCCACTGCCTGCTGGCCATTGGCCGGATAAGAAAGAATCTTCACAATTACCAGGTCGTTCCTGGTTGCTCCGTTTATTTTTTCTTTCGGAACAAATATATCTTCATGCAAACTTTTATGGTCGGGCCTTACCAATGCATAATTGCCAAAAATCTGGGCTTTGCCTACTATTTCGCTCCTGCCGCGTTCCAGTACTTCTACAATTCTGCCTTCCGGATTTTCACCTTTCCGATAAAAGTCGCCGAAAGTAACCACTTTAACGAGGTCGCCGTCTATGGCGCCATTCAGGTTATCTGCTTCAACCCAGATATCCGGCTTGCTGTCGTCATGCCTTACAAACCCAAAACGTGGGTTTACGTGGTCAAGCCGCCCTACGACTGCATTTGTTTCTTCGTCAACGGTATATTTGCCTTTTTCTGTCTGCTGTACCTTGCCTTCTTCCAGCAAATCATCAATAATCATCGCAAACAGTTTTTTTTCCTGCTTGTTATGTATATCATAATGTTGATAAAGGTCTTGTAAGGTATAGGGTTGTGTGGTGTTAATCGACAAAAAGGCCAGAATTTCTGCCTTTTGTCGTTCATAATATGATTGATGTTTGTTTTTTGACATTTTATTATTGACGGACACCGTCCGTCTGTTTTATATTTATTATTAGGTCATGGCTGAGTGTAGTCTTGGTACTTGTTGCTTACAAAACTATGTTTCCAGTCTTGCCAGTTTTTACATAGTCCTGCTTTAACCGGATTATTCAGAACATAATTAACTACTTTACTCAATTCATTGTTGTCTCTTACTACTCTGTCATAACTTTCATGTTGCCAGAATTGTCCGGTTCTATCCAACAATTCATTTGCTTTCTTTGCTGAAAAACTTTTAATCGACTGCAATAGCCCATATAAGGCAAACTCTTTCTTAAGCTCAAAAACCACATGAATATGATTTGACATGATGGTATAACAAATTAAATCATACCTCTGTCCATCAAAATGCATTAAAGATTCGGCTACTATTTCTGCAACAGGATGTATTTTAAGCCAATGGTTACCAGTGGTCAGATTGTCAAGTATAAGATCATATTTTCCAAAAAACCTTTTATGTGCATTATCTACTTGTTTTAATTTCTCTTCATGAGAACAAGTTGAACTTTGAATGATTTGAATTTCTTTCTCTCGTGCCTTTTTTAATTCCTCTATTTTATGTTTAGGTAAGCTTCCATCCAAGCGCGTTGTTATAAAAAAGATTGTATCATGTGGTGGTTGATAATGCGGTAAATCTTTTCTGTAAAAGGACTTGATTTCCTGCTTCATTTGAGTAACAGCAATATGTTAGTAACAGCAATTTGTGGCGCGAACATCCTGTTCGCGGTTAGATTAACATTGAACCATAACTTATTTGTACAGATAAACTAAATTCTATTTTATAGCGAACTACAATTTCGCCTCACAATTTTCTTGTGACGCGAACTTATAGTTCGCGGTTGATTGCCTCGGCACCGGATATAGACATTTCTGTTGCCTTTACCAGTTTTTGCGACGAACTGAAAGTTCGCGCCACAAGCTTACTGCCATTCATACAAAGGATTCAGGGTCGGGTCCCAGTTCGGATAAATTTTGAAGTGTTTCTCCTGTACCTTATCTAACAGAATATCGCGCAGCTGACCGATATTCTCTTTGTGCTCGGCAGAAATAAACACTACATTCTCGGTATTTTTGGTCAGGTAACTCTTCTTAAGTTTTTCCAGGTTCCGTTGCAGGTCTTCTTCTGTTACTGTTTCCAGATGCTCGTCCAGGTTTTCTTCAGTTTCAGGCTTAAACAAATCAAGCTTATTAAAAACAAGTACCGTTGGTTTTTCGGCAGCGCCAATCTCGGCCAGTGTTGCATTTACCACTTCAATCTGCTCTTCAAAACCCGGGTGAGAAATATCAACCACGTGTATCAGCACATCAGCCTCTCGTATCTCATCCAGTGTCGACTTAAAAGACTCAATCAGGGTGGTTGGCAACTTTCTGATAAACCCGACGGTGTCTGTAAGCAAAAACGGAATATTGCCCAACACAACTTTTCTTACCGTCGAATCGATAGTGGCAAAGAGCTTGTTTTCTGCAAATACATCGGCCTTTGCCAGCCTCCTCATCAGTGTAGACTTACCTACATTGGTATAACCCACCAGTGCCACGCGCACCAGGCGGCTACGCTCTTTGCGGCGGGTTGTGCTTTGTTTGTCTATTTTCTCAAGTTTGTCTTTCAGAAACGCAATCCTGTCCTGCACAATACGCTTATCGGTTTCAAGCTCCTTTTCACCGGGTCCGCGCATACCAATACCACCCTTCTGACGGCTCAGGTGGGTCCACATACGGGTTAGCCTTGGGTACAGGTATTGGTATTGTGCCAACTCCACCTGGCGTTTTGCCTGGTCGGTACGGGCTCGCTGCGAGAAAATATTTAAAATCAACAGACTTCTGTCAAGAATCTTAATATCCTTAAATGCTGCTTCCAGATTACGTACCTGAGAAGGCGTGAGGTCATCATCAAAAATAATGGTGTCAACAGGATTTTCAATAATCCAGGTTTCTATCTCTTCCAGTTTACCTTTTCCAACAAAGGTTTTCTGGTCGGCTCTGTCCAGTCTTTGTACAAATGTCTTTTTTGTAATTACTCCGGCTGTTGTAGCCAAAAAATCTAATTCGTTGAGGTAGTCATACGTACGCTCAGCGTTTTGTTTCTGCGTAATCAGACCAACCAGAACGGCCGTTTCCTGATGTTTCGCAGTTGAAAAAATGGGTGAATTAAGCAATTTTTACTAATTTTTGTTTACTAAACGATAACTATTTAACTTCTTGAAAAGTTTCTACCCGCGGCGTTGCGCTATTGGGAAGAAAACACTCAAACAAGTATTTTGAAGCCTGATAACCAGCATACCATCATAAAGCAGAAACATAATTGCATTAACTGTGCTGATAGGCTTTTGCCAGACCGACTTCAGGAGAACGAATGGTTCTTAATAAATATAATAAAAAAAATGGAAACATTATATATTTTTTTGGATAAATTTACATCCCCGATATTTGAACAACAACCAAAAGAGTAAAAAAAGTCTACCTTTCTGAATACCAACAGGTAATAATTTATCTGTTTTTCTGACAGGCAAATCAGGAATCCGGCATAGATTTAGATAATTAATTTTGTGGCTAATGCTGTTTGTAAAGCCGTAGAACCAGTGGTTTTAACTTACCATAAAATAAGAAAATTAGATTTTTCATTGTGGTTTCATGTTATATATCATAAATTGCACTATTTAATTAATATACCTTCAAAGACTGAATATAGATATACGAACGGAGCGTTTGAGAAAGTGGCAGGGATGGTTATCTAATAAAATTTTCAGCTTTGTACCGGGAAGTTTCCAATGTTTTTTTGAAACTTCTCACCTTGGAATCGAATCCAGATAGAGCTTATACATGGATTATTAGGAAAGCACGTAAGTCGGAATCCCTGTCACTATTTTTGAGACAGGGATTTTTTATTCTTAAAAATTGTATGAAACATTAAACATCCGGCACCTCATTACCTGTTCTGGATAATGGTGACGGAATCAACCATAAGGCAGATAGCCCGTCTTATGACAATTGTAGTATTATGAAAGAGAAAATTGCAAAAAAGATTGATGTATTTAATAAAAAGGCTGGCTTTGAGTATTTTTTCCTGGAAAAATATGATGCAGGAATGGTACTGACAGGCACCGAGATAAAATCGATACGTCTGAATAAATTCAATATGACAGACGCTTATTGCTTTTTTATTAATGGTGAATTGTTTGTGAAAAACCTGAATATATCTAAATATGACCAGGGTACGCATTATAACCATGAACCTCTACGCGACAGAAAGCTGCTGCTTAAGCGAAAAGAACTGAAACGTTTAGATAATAAACTGACCGACAAAGGATTAACCATAATACCCACCCGCCTGTTTATTAACGACGGTGGCCTGGCCAAACTGGAAATTGCACTGGCCAAAGGTAAAAAGTTGTATGACAAACGCGATACCATTAAAGAAAGAGATGTATCGAGAGAACGCATGCGGGAAGAATAAGTCTACTGAACCATTCAAACCACCCAAAAACCTATGAGACCTAACCGACTAAAACAACTCTGGAAAGAAGACAAGACCGTTGTTAATGCCTGGGTAACGATACCTTCATCGTGGACAGCAGAAGTAGTAGCGCATTCAGGCTTTGATGCCATGACTATTGATGCCCAGCACGGGTTGGCAAGCGACCACATGACCATACTGACCATGCTTCAGGCTATTTCAACCACGGATACGGTTCCGCTGGTGAGAGTGCAATGGAACGACCCGGCTACGCACATGAAAATGCTCGACATGGGCGCTTACGGCGTAATATGCCCCATGATAAACACCCGCGAGGAATCTGAAAGTTTTGTAGGCGCCTGCAGGTACATACCCAATGGTTACAGAAGTTTTGGGCCGGTGAGGGCTAGTGTGTACGGTGGAGACGGCTATTTTGAGCAATCGACAGAGGAAATAGTAACTATGAGCATGATTGAAACGGCCGAAGGTTTGAAAAACGTGGAAGACATTGCCAAAACACCAACCATGACAGGGCTGTATATAGGCCCCTGGGATTTGAGCATTGCCATGAGACGCCCCAAACAGGGCGACTTTGATGATGCAGAGCTGCTGAAAGCCTTTGAAAAAGTGCTAAATGCCTGCGCAAAAAATAATCTGGTAGCGGGCATTCAGTGTCCGTCACCGGAAGTAGCCGTGCGGATGTCTGAAATGGGTTTCAGATTTGTAACCGCCGCCAACGATACAACCCTGCTGAAAGAAAGCGCCGTAGATACCGTAAGGCATTTTCATCAGAAAGGCACAGGTAAAAATACCCATGTAAGTAACCCTTATGCCTGAGAAAATTATTCTGGGAAGATCAAATAAGAGAGGTTGAAGCCTCTCTTATTTGTTTTGAATAAAGGCTATCAAATCTGCCATTTCTTTAATGCTGATAGCATTCTCCAGGCCGTTAGGCATTATAGAAGTTTCTGACTTCACCATTTTGGCTATATCTTTTTTCTGAATCACACTTTCTTTGCCGCCTACTTCCCGCAGGGTTAGCACATTAGCGTTTTCCTGCAATATCAGGCCGGCCATGGTATTATTATTCTTGAAGGTCAGTGTCCAGAAATCATACTTATCGGCAATGGAGTTATTCGGGTTGATAATTTCTGTAATGATTGAAGTAGCATTACGGCTTCTCAAGGTAGAAAGGTTCGGCCCGAAGTTTACACCGTTTACGCCTTCAATCTGATGGCACGTAGCGCAGTTTTTTTCAAAAACCAGTTTGCCGTTGGTTTTGTCGCCTTTTGTATCCAACGCCTTCAGGTAGTTCTGTAATACCGCTTTCCGGTCTTCATTTACAGCAAGTACCTTACGGGCAAAGGCACGTATATTGGTTTCTTCATAATTCATCAGATCAACCATCTGCCGCCAGCCTATGGCAGCCTTGTCGATTCTCTTGGTTTCTAAAGCTGAAAGCAATAACGGAATCCGTTCAGGCTTAGCCATCAGTAATTCAACCACTTTTTGCTGAATAGGCGCCGAGAACGTCTTGAATTCTTTGAGCAGAAAATCAAAAGTAGACTTATCTCCTATTTTGCTCAGGGTATTCAGAACAGTTACCTGCACCAGTTCAGGCTCTTTGCGGTTAAGTAATTGCAGAAACTCATTTTTGTAAGCGCTTGCGTTGGCAATAGACAATAGCTCAACGGCATCGGCTCGCAGTTTTTCATCCTGTTTTTTATCGCTCAATATTACTCCGGCCTCTTTTATTTTAGCAGTTACCTCTGCTGACCTGGGCAAACCTGTTGCTTCCAGCAAATCGAGGCAGGCTTTTCTGTATTCTGCTGTACTTTGAGCAGAAAAAGCAGTCAGTAACTGTTCTTTCTGTGCATCTGCCAAAGGCACCGTTATGCCCTTATAGTGCCATAATTTAGATATACCGCTAAGGGTTGCGGCTTTCCACCAATCGGCATCGCTATTGCCATTACTGGTGCTTACCCTGGCAAACACTGCCGTAAATACCTCTTTATTACCACTATTGGCAATGGTTGCCCCCAGATTAGAGAAAAACTCGGCTGTTTCATTTGATTTCTCAGCAGCCAGTTCTTTTACTGCAAAGTCAAAAACCTGGTTTTCTTTACCCGCAAAAGATGCGATACAAGCCACCCCGACCCATTTATCATGAAAATCGCGTTTCAGAATGGCAAGCCGGGCTTGCTCTGAAGCAGGCGTTTTTACAAAACCCAGTGTATTCAATAGCTGAAACCTCACTTTATTGTTGCCATCGTTCTGCAAGGCAATCAATTCCTTCTTTAGTTTTTCAGTGTTCGCCCCTGCCGGATTCCGGCTCATGTAATTTTCAGCCACTCTGATACCATTCTCACGCACGCCTGCTTCACCATCGCGGAAAGTCTGGATAATGTCCTGAACGTCTACAGTTTTCAGCCCATCCAACAACCAAAGTGCATGTACTTTGGCTTCGGGCAATGCGCTTTTGCCTATAATTTCTCTCAGGTTACCTGCTATGCCTTTCGCCTGGCGGTGTAGTAGCAAACGTTGCGCAGTGCGCCGGTACCAGATGTTGTCGTTCTCAAGCAATTTTACCAGCTCAGCATCTGATTTCTTCGATAAATTCAGCTTACCCAGCCAATCCATTGGCAATCCGTTTTCAGGTACAATTCTGTAAATACGGCCTTTGTCTGTACCATTATATAAGGCGCCTGATTTATTAATTTCGTCAGACATCCACTCCGGATGCTCAATAATCTGGCGGTAATAGTCAATTACGTATAAGGCACCATCTGGCCCGATATAGAAATTTACCGGCCTGAACCAGGCATCTTTTGAGGCCAGAAACTCCGATTTTTCATTCAGGCGGCTGGCAATAAAACTGGCTCCTGCCTGCTTGATAACGTCGGCATGCACCATGTTATGAACCGGTTCACCTACAAACGTAACATCTTTAAATTTATCTCCGAAAGCGCCGCCCAGATACCAGGTAACACCGCATGAAGAGGTAATAACCCCTACATCAGTTAGCAACTGGTGATTCGGGTTTTCTGTGATGGGGTATATTTCTGCTGCATTGCCGTGGTCAGAGATATCATGCGTTGCAGTAGGAAGCAACAAATCAGGATTGTTTTTCATGTAGGGTGCAGCCAGCACTTCATGAAACAGGTGGTCGGCATTACTGGTATATAACCTGTGCCCCCAGGCGTCTACGGTATGCCCGAACTGCGTCTCACCCGACAACTCCTCTACCTGGTAGCTATCTAAATTAAACCTTACTGCACGTCCGTTGGCGTTTTTACCCAGATGCTGCCCATCAGGCTTATCAGCAAAATAAATATCCTTCCCTTCATCGCCAAATTCCTTTTTATAGACAAAAGGCGTAACGATGGCTTCATGCCCCAGGTAAATCCAGTTATCAAGCTCAAAGCGGGGTGTGTTCAGATTATGCTGCGGGTTAGATAACGCAAAGCCTGTCAATACCACTTTGCGGATATCGGCCTTCCCATCGTTATTGGAATCTTCAAGATAAATGATATCCGGCGTATCAGTAACCAGAATGCCTTTCTTCCAGCGCATAATTCCTGTGGGCAGTTTTAGTTTATCTGCAAAAACAATGCTGGTGTCAGGCAGCCCGTCATTGTCTGTATCTTTCAGCAGCTTTACCTTGCCCGAATTACTCAGATCAAGCGGGTAGCCGTGCATTTCAACCACATACATATTGCCGTCTTCGTCTATTTCCATGGCTACGGGGTCTGCTATCAGTGGCTCAGCAGCTACCATTTCTACCTTAAAACCGTCCATGACAGTAAGGGAAGCCAGCGCTTTCTGATGTTCAGGCGAAAGAGCTTTTTGAGGTTTTTGCTCACATGCAAAAAGCAGCCATACAAGAATAATGGATAAATAGCGCATAGAATAGAATTTTGAAGATATGACTCTGATTGGTAATTTAACAAAAAAACAGATGGTAACAGCTACGGGGCGCGTAAAAAACCATACTGGAGACATTTTACCAGTATATAATAAACAAATTGCCAGTTTGCCATTTTAATCCTGTCAATCAATATATACTAACAGGCACAAAAAAAGGGCTATCAGAAGCCCTTTCAATACCAAAAGAAATACAGATTCTATTTCTTCTGAAAAAGACGCCCTAAACCACCTGCAACAAAACTAAACACCAGCGACATCACCACTGCCACATAAGAGGCAAACATGGCCAGGTCTTCACTAACAGGTTTGATGGGTTTGAGGTAATAAAAACTGATTACTACGGTTGCTTGAACCAGTGCCAGAATCCAACCACGGCGGGGTTCCAGAAAACCAATCAGAAAGCTAGACAACGCAATGGCGCTCATGGCATAATAACCTGTTTCAACATGAAAATTAGTGTAGGCTATTAACGCACCGGTGCCTATGGCTATGAAAATATTACGAACTAAAACCAGATTTGATTTATGTGTATTTGCTGTCATGGGAGCAGAATTTAAAATTTAGAACAAATGTACTAAATATTTAATTGCGGTATCAATTCACTAAAGGAAATTTTTTGAAAACATCATAAAAGTAGTTAAAACGGCACTTTAATTTTCCGATACTCTTTAACTAGTGCTTTAAAACACTACAATTGATCAGCGGTTCTGCTTTATAATTGTAAGTTAAAAACAGCAGGTCATCTTTTCACTGGCATAAGTTTTTGACAATTATCAGATTTATCACACAAAAACAAAGCACAACAATGAAAAACGAAATTCTGACATTGATGGTGGTTGGCCTGATGGGTCTATCTTCATGCAAGAACAATTCTACCGAAGCGCCTGAAACTACTGCCAATGGCGACAGTATCTCAACTGCGGCCTCAGTTGAAACCAAAGACCCCAATACAAACTACAAACCGGCTTTTGCAGGCCAGACACGCGTTGCCGCCGTAAAAACACAGACGGCATACGAAGGTAAAGTACTTACAAACGACCTGAAAAAACCCTGGGGACTTGCGGTTTTGCCCGACGGCAGATTGTTAATTACAGAAAAAGAAGGGACCTTGCGTTTAGCCAGCAGTTCAGGTACACTAAGCGAGCCCATTACAGGGCTGCCCAAAGTAGATGCTGACGGTCAAGGTGGTTTATTGGGTATATCGATTGACCCTGCCTTTACCAGCAACCGGATGGTGTACTGGGTTTTTTCAGAGCCACAAACGAGGGGTAATCTGACCGCCGTTGGAAAAGGCAAGTTGTCGGCTGATGAAAAAAGAATTGAAGGTGCTACCACAATTTACAGAGCCACCCCCGCTTATGACGGCGACAAGCACTATGGCGGCCGCATTCTTTTTGATAAAACCGGCAACCTTTTTGTGAGTACCGGAGAGCGCTCTGACCTTGAAACCCGCCCGCAGGCGCAACAATTGAACTCGGCTTTGGGTAAGATATTATATATAACCAAAGACGGAAAACCCGTAAGCGGCAACCCTTTTGCCTCAGATGCCAACAACAAACCTGAGATATACAGCTATGGCCACCGAAACGTACAGGGCCTTGCTTTGCACCCGCAAACAGGAGAATTATGGGAAAATGAATTTGGGCCTAAGGGTGGAGACGAGGTAAACCTCATAAAACCCGGCAAAAATTACGGTTGGCCCGTTATTACTTATGGTATAGAATATAACGGCAATAAAATAGGAGGCGCTATTCAGCAAAAAGAAGGGCTGGAGCAACCGGTTTACTACTGGGACCCCGTCGTGTCGGCCAGTGGTATGACTTTCTATAGCGGCGATGCCATGCCAGAATGGAAAAATAATTTGTTTCTGGCTTGCCTGAGTGCCACACACATTGCCAGGCTGGTTATAGAAAACAACAAGGTAACGGGCGAAGAACGATTGCTGGAATCAGAAAAACAACGTTTCCGCGATATTGCACAAGGCACTGACGGAGCCTTATATGCCATTACCGATGAAGGCCGGCTTTACAGAATTTTCAAGAAATAAATTAGATACAACTCCATCGGGCTAAAGCATTCAGCCCGATGGAGTTGTATCTGGTTCAGGGCTTTGGCTTATTTCTTTAAATATTCTAAACATCCTGCTGAATTAGCACAAACGCACTAAAGCTGAAAGGATTTTGTAACTTCGTGAAAAATTGCTTTTCATGACCACCAAAGAACGCATTCTCCATACATCACTTCAGTTATTCAATGAACAGGGCATAGACGCCATAACGGTGAGGCACATAGCAAAAGAACTGGGTATGAGCCACGGTAATCTGTGCTATCATTTCCCGAATACCGATACCATTGCTGAAAAACTGTATGAGCAATTGATTAATGAACTGAATGCCGTTATCAATGAGCCTGCCTCACTGGATGCCGTCAACCTGCAAACCCTGTACAAACTTGCTGCTTTTGTATTTGAGAAACTGTATAAGTATAAATTTCTGATGCAGGATTTCATCAGCCTTATTAGGAGAATCCCCAACCTGAAACAGAAGCACCGCGATTTAATCAATAATAGAAGAGTTTTTTTTAAGGCGGGGATAGACGCCGGCATACAGGCCGGATTCTTGAAACCTGAAATGATAGCAGGGCAATATGAAAACTTTTTCAACCAGCTTTTTATCATTGGTGATTTCTGGCTGGTAAGCGCCGAGATTTTGTATGAAGGCAAAGAAGAAGACAAACTGCTTACGTATCTGAATATTGCATTTACACTCATTGTACCCTACCTTACAGAGAAGGGGCTGGCAGAATACCGGGAGTTGCAAAAACAAACGGAGACCCTGCAATAGAGCCTCCGTTGATTCAGATTTTTAATTAAGCAAACCGTAAGGTCGCCTCATAAATATTAGTTTTTACTACCAGACACCCCCTGAGCAGGTGCAGGTGTACCATTAGCTGCCTTTTTATCAAAATCACCTGCTTTCACAATCGTGATTTTCTTAGGATCAATGAATTTCTTCATAGCTGCATTTATCTGTTCTGCTGTTAAAGCCTCAACTTTTTTCTCAAAATCGGCATCAAAAGCAAGGGTTCTGTCGTAATAAAGATAGCTGTTCAAACGGCTCGACAGCTCGTTGTCTTGTGCACGAGACACATTACGGCTTTGCAACCAGCCTGCTTTGGCGGCCTTCAGCTCTTCTTCAGTAAAACCTTCTGTAACTACTTTATTCATTTCTTCATAAAAGGCCTTTTCAAGTTTTTCGGCGTTTTCTGGCGCATAAATGGCGTAAGTCATAAAATTGCCTGATTTGTCGAACGGCGCACCAGACAACTGAGAACCCACACCATAACTGATACCTTCTTTCTGGCGGATTCTTACAGCCAGACGAGAGCTCAGGAAGCCACCACCTAGCATATAATTGCCCAGCAAAAGCGCCGGGTAATCAACATCGGTATCCTGTAACGGCAAGTTCAAGCCTGCAAGAAATAGTGCATTGGCTTTATCAGGGGTTTTGATGGCGTTATTTGTAGGAGCAATGTCTTGATAAACAGCCTGAATGCGCTTAAACGGCGTAGGGCTTTTCCAGGTACCCAATGAGTTGCTGATAAAGTTTTTAATGGCTGGCTCATCGAAATCACCTACCACAGAAACGGTAGCTGCTGAGGCACCGTAGAAATCACTGTAGAATTTCTTCAGGTCTTCCAGTTTTACATTTTTTACATTCTCCAGTTGCTCGTCCAGGGTTCCTACATAGCGCACATCGCTCTTCGGATAAGGGTTCATGGTACGCTGAAATGCCACAAATGCCAGACCCTGAGGGTCGCTCTTCTGCGCCTCTATCTGTGCAATGTTTTCCTGTTTCAGTTTGTCAAACTCGTTGGCATCAAATACCGGGTTTTTCAATATATCGTTTACAATGGCAAGCGCCTTAGGAAGATTTTCTTTGTTAGACTCAATGTTTACCGATACACTGTTACCACCACCACCAATAAACACCTGCGCTTTCAGCTTATCAAGGGTATCTTTAATTTGCTGGCGGCTCATGGTTTTGGTGCCTTTATTGAGCATTGAGGCCGTAAAAGAAGCAATAGTCTGTTTGTTTTGCAGGCTTTGCTCGTCGCCCATTCTTAAAACAATATTTGCTCTTACCGTATTTCCGCGGGTTGATTTCTGCAAAAGCGCATACTCAAGACCGTTAGGCTCCTGACCGCGCTTTGTGCGGCTTTCAATATTAGCCGGCGACGGATCAAAAGCTTCTCCTTGGGCTACCACTGCGCGGCCTTTATAGTTTTTCACAAGCTCATCAACGTTCGGTGCTTCCGGCACACGTACCCTGTCAGGGTTTTCTTCAGGTATAAACAAGCCAATGGTACGGTTTGATGGCTTAAAGTAGAACTTAGCTACTCTTGCTACATCTTCCGGTTTTACTTTTTCAACGGCATCACGGTAGATAAAGGCAAGTCTCCAGTCACCTGCACCTATATACTCACTCATTTGCAAGCCTGCTCTTTCGGTGTTGCGCAAGGTCAATTCAAGCGATTTCAGGATTTCGTTCTTCGCACGGTCAACATCTTCTTTCGTGATGCTCATGGTCGGTACGGCATCCAACGTTGCCAGCATTGTTTTTTTGGCGTCTTCCAGATCTTTGTCTTTCAGTACAGAAGCGCCGAAATACAAGAATGTAGGGTCTTTATTAGTGAAAGAATACGAATACTGACCTGATGCTTTTTTGCTTTCAACCAATGCCTTATAGATTTTACCGGCTGGTTCGCTGGTCAGTATACCCTGTAGCACGTCTAGTGCGGGGTAGTCAGGATGCGCGTTGCCACAAATATGGTATGCGACGCCAATAGCCTGCACATCGCCTACACGGCGCAAAGTAACCGAACGCTCGCCATCCTGTACGGGTTCAACTGTATAAGTAGGCTGCAGCACACGGGTAGGGCGTGGTATAACACCAAAATATTCGTTTACCATTTTAAGGGTTTTAGCCTCATCTATTTTTCCGGCAACCAATAGTACGGCATTATCCGGCTGATAATATTTTCTATAAAAAGCCTGCAGGTTTTCAATAGGCACTCGCTCAATATCCTCACGAGACCCGATGGTTGAATTACCATAATTATGCCACAGATAGGCCGTTGCTATAACTCTTTCGCTTAATACGCTTTCCGGGTCGTTCTCTCCCATTTCAAACTCATTTCTTACAACAGAAAACTCTTTTTCAAGATCTTCTTTTTTGATGAACGAGTTAACCATTCTGTCTGACTCCAGGTCCAGCGCCCACTTCAGGTTTTCTTCAGTGGCCGAGAAGGTCTCGAAATAGTTGGTGCGGTCAAGCCAGGTGGTACCATTAGGGCGGGCGCCGTGGTCGGTCAGTTCCTGCGGAATATTGGTATGTTTAGTTGAGCCCTTAAACACCATGTGTTCAAGCAAGTGCGCCATACCGGTTTCGCCATAGCCTTCATGGCGAGACCCCACCAGATAGGTAATATTAACGGTAACGGTTTGCTTAGATGGATCCGGGAACATCAGTACCCGCATGCCATTTCCAAGAACATACTCTGTGATACCTTCCACCGATGTAACTTTTACGGGGTCCGGAATCACCGGTTTTTCGGTCGCAGCTGCAACTTCACCTTTTTTCTTTCTCTTTCCTTTTTTCTGAGCGAATGCGTCTCCACCCAGCAGGAAAATACCCACAAGCAAAGTAATAGCCAAATGCCTGATTGGGAAGCGCCGGTAGTTTTTTAACATAATTTTGAGAAGTATAAAGTAAATATTTACAAATAAAGAGGCCCCAAAATAAGCATAAGTATTTAACTTTCGCTTAAATTGCCGAGTTAATTTTAACATTAACGACATAACATGATTAAATAATTTGTACCAGCCAAAAAATGTTGACACTTGTTGAACGTTGATGAATGGTTAACTTTGTTTAATTAACAGCCATAAAAACTAACATATTTGAGCTTTGAAAGGAAAGAACCGTGCAGAAATTACTAAAGACATACCTCCGCAGACTGACTAATCTTACGTCCCGTAATCGGTCATTATTATTGTTAAGTTTACCTCAGGAACAGTTCATTGATTTACATATCCTGAATTTTCTTGACAGCAAGCCGTCGTTCGACTACATCCATCAATTAATTGCACAAAAAACGCAGATACCTTTGTGCGATGTACACGACAGCCGCTTCGATAAAGTAAATGAAGCCAGCCAACGGCTTCGCAAGCTGGCACGAACGGAGGCCTTCATTGAAGAAGAACGGGGTGCTAAAGATTTATACATTGGGTATCCGTTTGTAAAAGGTAAACTTTCAGATGGCACCGTTGTCAGGTGCCCGCTATTGTTTTTTCCGGTTACGCTAAAAAACAACGGCAAAAAGTGGATGCTTGAACAGCGCGATGAACCCGTAAGCCTGAACAGGAGTTTCCTGTTGGCGTATTCGCATTTTAACCAGATAAAGCTACCCGACGAATGGCTGGAGAAATCGTTTGAGGATTTTGATAAAGATAGCCTGGCGTTTCGTACCCAATTATATGAAATGCTGAAAGACAGCCCGGTTGAGGTTAATTTTAATCAGGAACTGTTCACTAATCAGCTAATTGATTTTGAAAAGTTAAACCGTGCCGACCTCGATAAATCAGAAAGAAATGGCGAGCTGAAACTACAGCCTCAGGCGGTGTTGGGTATTTTTCCGCAGGCGGGGTCTTACCTTGTGCCTGATTACGAAGAGCTGATAAAAAACGCCGAAGAGGGGCATTATGAGCTTGATACCTTTGAAGAATTTTTTGAGCATGCTTCTATACCTGCCCCGCAGGCCCCGTATAAGGAAGAAACAGCCTTTTTACCCTTTGCCATTGATGCCTCTCAGGAAGAGGCCATTAAACAGGTAAAAGAAGGTGGCTCTGTTGTAGTGCAGGGGCCTCCGGGCACTGGCAAGTCTCAGCTCATTGCCAACCTGATTGCCGATTTTACAGCCCGCGGTAAAAAAGTGCTGGTTGTATGCCAGAAACGTGTGGCCCTCGACACCGTGTACCAGCGGCTACAAAAAATACTGATGACAGATTTCGTAGCGTTGATTCATGATTTTAAAAACGACAGGAAAACACTTTTTGATAAAATAGCCGGACAAATAGCGCGTGTTGAAGAGTTTCAGAAAAAGAACAAAGGGTTGGATGCCATTTTCCTGGAACGCAACTTTACGCAAATCAGCAGGCGGATAGATAAGATTTCAGAAGAATTGCAGGAACTGAAAGACGCACTTTTTGATGAGTCAATATGTGGGGTGTCGGTAAAAGAACTTTATCTGAGCAGCAATATTAACAAGCCTGCCATTGAGATACAAGACCTTTACCGCTCTTTCAGGTTTGATGAGCTGGCCGACTTTGAAGGACGCCTGAACCGCTTTTTGAAATACGAGGCTAAACTTCAGGCATCAGCAGGTTACGACTTCTGGCAATTAAGGAACTCGTTCCGGAATAAAAATTTCATTGAACTGCCCAGAATATCAGAAACGATTGAAGACATCATAGATTTTCAACAAAAACACGGGCAACTGTTTTCAGTTATTGAACTGAATAATTTTGATGAGCAAATGCTCAAGAGATTTATTCAGAACTTTGAAAACAAAGAGGTTGAAGAAATTTTCAGGTCTATCATTCAGCAGGGTAAATTTACAAGTAACCGGCTGTTTGACATAGAAAAAATCTACCAGTCGCTTGAAAAACTGTTTATCAACGATGGCATTGAGCCGAGTATTCCGGCCCGCGATTTAAATTTCAGAAAAGCGCAGATAGAAAAAGCTTATGCTGCCAGCCAGTCGGCTTTAAACTGGTTTATCTGGAAACTGTTTTCAAAAGATAAAAAAGACATAGAAGCGCTTTTGGCTAATAACCGGCTGCCTGTCAGTGAAGAAGGACTAAGCAACCTGAGAAAGAAGATTCATCAGCGTATTACCTTTGAGGATATAAAGGAAAAACTTAGCAAAAAAGAAATTCTGATTGATGAAAAAGACAGTTGGGATACCCTTTCGGCATATCTTCAGAATTTCATTCTGGCTAATAAGGCCTATGCCCAATACCAGCAGGAAGAAGCTATTCTGAGACAGACAACGCATATATTCCAGAATCCGAAGACTATATTTTTACGAACTTTTAATGCGCTGGAACAATTAATTGCCGACACCAAGCGGCATTTTGCACAATGGAATGAGCATCTTTCTGTACCGCAGATAGAAAAACTGGTAGATGTGCCCGACCTAAAGAAGGGGCGACTGGGTTACCTGAAACAGCACTTTGATTTGATGGTAGAGGCCGATGAACTGAAAGAGTCTTTTCTGGCTGCTGAACTGGAAATTGTGCAACGATTATTGAATTACAAAAGCCAACAGGTTGATATTGCTGAGTTAGGAGCTGTTTTTCAGAACGCTTTACGCCTGGCCTGGAGAAACCACATTGAGAATCTTTATCCGATTCTCCGCGGGGTTAGCTCGCTTAAGGTGGAACAACTGGAAGCAGAGTTACAGGAAAGTGTCTTGAAAAAACAGGAACTGAGCCAGGAAATACTGCTGCTGAAACTGCGAGAGCAGACATATCAGGACCTTGAGGTTAATCGTCTTCAAAATGTAGTTACCTACCGGGAGTTACAACACCAGACCACCAAAAAACGCAAGTTATGGTCGGTACGGAAATTACTGGAGAATCATTCAGAAGAAATATTCAAACTCATACCCTGCTGGATGGCTTCGCCGGAATCGGTGTCTGCTATTTTTCCGTTGTCGGCTCAAAATCCGGAGGACTCTTTATTTGACCTCGTAATTTTTGATGAGGCCTCTCAATGCTTTGCTGAAAACGGTATCCCGGCTATTTACAGGGGTAAGCAGGTGGTAATTGCCGGCGACTCCAAGCAATTGCAGCCAACCGACCTGTATCAGGTAAGGTACGATGAAGACGCCGAAGACGAACCTGCACTAGAAATTGACTCTCTGCTAGACCTGGCCGCACAGTATCTGCCTCAGGCCTGGCTCAAAGGCCATTACCGAAGCCAGTCTTTAGATCTGATTGACTTCTCGAATCAGCATTTTTACAAGAACTCGCTTCAACTATTGCCTCATTATTCCGAGATAAGTAAGAATAAACCTGCCATCAGCTTTATTAAACTGGATGGTTTCTGGGAAAATAACACTAATCCGATTGAAGCCCAAAGGGTGCTTGAAATTGTAACTGACCTCAAGAAAAAACTACCAACCAAAACTATTGGTGTGGTTACTTTCAACTTCAAACAGGCTGATTTGATTTACCAGACCATTACCCCCGAACTGGGTGAAGACTGGGGTGTAATTAAAAATATTGAGAATATTCAGGGCGATGAGTATGATATTGTGATTTTCTCGGTAGGATATGCCCCTAATCTGAAAGGTAAGCTATTGATGAACTTTGGTAGCCTGAACCAGCAGGGAGGAGAAAACCGACTGAATGTGGCGATTACCCGCGCCAGAGAACAGGTATATATTGTAAGTAGTATTCTGCCTCATCAGTTGCAGGTAGAGCAGGCAACCAACAACGGCCCGAAACTATTGAAGAAATATCTGGAATACGCATTGGAGGTATCGGAGGGTAAATACTCGCCTGAGCCTTTTTCTACCGAAAAGCTGAACACGCGTTGGTTGTTGAAGCACCAGCTGGTTCAGGAGAACTCCGGATTTTACCTGGAGCTGCCCTTTGCTGATGTTACTGTAAAAGACGCTGGCAGATATGAATCGTTGATTCTGACAGACGATGATTTGTATTTCGAAAGCATTTCGCCTAAAGAGGCGCATGCTTACTTGCCTATAAGTTTGCGGGCTAAAGGGTGGAAATTTGAAAGAATCTGGAGCCGTAACGCGGAGTGATACTCCGCGGAACAGTTCCTCGGAGTGCCACTCCGAGAGTTATACTCAGGGCTGCAAGTACCAGCCCTTAACAGCATCTGACAAATAGTTAAACTTCCATGCCTGCCAGTTATTGACCAGCCCTGCCTTAACCGGATTCTGAACAATATAGTCCACAACGCGAACAAACTCTTCATCGTTGCGCACTACGTGGTCATAACTTTCTGGTGCCCAGAAAGCATTGCCGGTCAAATCCAGTAATTCGTTTGATTTGCGTGCCGTATGGCTTTTCAGTGATTGCAGAACCCTGAAAAATCCTTCCTGATGAATTGTGGCAGTCAGCAACACATGCACATGGTTGGGCATTATGCAAAAGGCATGTAACTGATAATATTTGGTATTTCTGAAATGTAGTGCTTCCGCTAATATTTCTGCTATAGATTCAACCCCAAGCCATGTTACCCCATTCAGGCTTTGATGCAGATAGCTGTCGAACCTGGCAAAGTATCGCTTCTGAATTTTATATAGTTCAACTTTCCTTATTGTTTCATCAGCAACTATTTTTCCTGTTTTCCTCGGTTTTTCAAAAAGTGCTTGGATTTTTGCAGGAAATATTTTTAATTAACTGACTAGCAAACATTTATGATTAGTTGTATTTTTTATTTGGGTGACCCAGCGTATCTTTATAGGCGATGTTTGTCCGAAAGAAGAAAAATAGAAGCGGAGTTATTAGCATTCAGGTAATCGAAAAACGTGATGGTAAATCTGTTTTGGTTAAAACCATTGGCAGTTCTTCTGATAGCCAAGCAGTGGAAAAGCTATTTGAAGAAGGGAAACAATTTGTGTTACAATATGGTGGCCAACAATTTTTAAGTTTTGAAAATGAGACGGCTCTGGTAGCTGAATATTTTCAAGCCTTACAATCTTTTCATCTGGTTGGCCCTGAACTTATTGTGGGTAAGATTTTCGATGATATCGGGTTTGGAGTCATCAAAGATGCACTGTTCCGTGAACTGGTTATTACCCGTCTGGTTTACCCTGTAAGCAAACTAAAGACCACAGAATACCTATACAGATACAAGAATGAGATGGTTGACGTAGAGCGGATTTATCGGTATCTTGATAAGTTGCACCACAAGCAAAAGAACAAGATACAAGAAATTAGTTATGCCCATACGCTCAAAGTACTGCATGGACAGATAAATATTGTTTTTTATGATGTAACGACCTTGTATTTTGAATCCGAACAAGGCGATGAGTTAAGAGTTACCGGTTTTTCCAAAGAGGGTAAGCATCAACATCCGCAAATAATTTTAGGGTTACTCATAAGTGTGGGTGGGTACCCATTAGCATACGAAGTTTTTGAAGGCAATAAGTTTGAAGGGCATACCTTACTTCCTGTTCTGGATAGATTTAAAGAAAAATACAAATTAGATAAACTGGTTGTGGTAGCCGATGCAGGGCTGCTTTCAACAAACAATATGGAGCTACTTCAGCAAAAGGGGTATGAATATATTTTAGGAGCCAGGATTAAA
Organism: Emticicia sp. 21SJ11W-3; assembly: GCF_024138715.1. Lineage (GTDB taxonomy): Bacteria > Bacteroidota > Bacteroidia > Cytophagales > Spirosomataceae > Emticicia > Emticicia fluvialis. The sequence goes on along the minus strand of NZ_CP092074.1, from coordinate 482,060 downwards.
ACCGAAAGTCCGACCATTAAAAACAGGATATTAGCACTTGGACTCCAAAATGGTGAGAGCGCGTTTATTGAAAAAAGCGCAAACGTAAAACTTTTAGTCAGTTATTCTGACGCAAGGTCAAAAAAAGATGCCCACAACCGCAAGCGGGGATTAGACAAGCTGGAAAAGCAGATAAAATCAGGTAAACTAACCAAAACCAGTATCAACAACAGAGGTTATAACAAATACCTGAAACTGGAAGGAAGTATTCAAATCTCAATAGACAAAGAAAAATATTCAGCAGATTCCCTGTGGGATGGACTCAAAGGATATATGACCAATACAAAACTCTCTAAAGATGAAGTAATAGAGAACTATGGGTATTTATGGCAGATTGAAAGAGCCTTTAGAATATCTAAGACAGATTTAAGAATAAGGCCGATATACCATCGTATCCAACACCGGATAGAAGCACACATCTGTATAGCATTTTGTGCCTATAAGGTTTTCAAAGAGCTGGAAAGACAATTAAAACAGAAACAATCAGAATGGAGTGTTGAGCAAGCTTTAGAAATAACAAAAACAATTTATCAGGTATCATTCAAAACGCAACTCTCGCAAACGATTCATAGCAGAATTTATATCTCTAAACCTGAACAGGAAAAGTTACTTAATTTGTTTCATATCAATTTTGGGTGACCCAGCGAGGAAAACAGGTGCTATAGATTCAACCCCAAGCCATGTTACCCCATTCAGGCTTTGATGCAGATAGCTGTCGAACCTGGCAAAGTATCGCTTCTGAATTTTATATAGTTCAACTTTCCTTATTGTTTCATCAGCAACTATTTTTCTAACCTGTGCTTCTGCAAGTTCTCTCTCGGCCATTAGTTTCTTAATTATTTCTTTTGGCATAGAATTAGCCAGACGGAAAGTTATAAACAACCTTTCGTCAGGAGGAAGAATATGAGGTAAATTTCTTCTATAATGGGTTTTCATTATCACAGCAAACTTTGAGGCAGAACACCTCAGAGCGGAAATCCCGGAGTATCACTCCGAGCAACATTCACGCGGAGTATCACTCCGCGCTACTTTTCTTCTCCGGAAACACCACACTGGCCCCAATACTCACCACCAGAATACCCACAATTACCAACAAAGAATGCACGTTGGTGAATCCTACGGCAGACAGTTGGTGGTGCAACAGCATCTTCACGCCAATGAATGTAAGTAGTATACCCAGACCAAATTTTAAGAACCGGAAAAGGCCCATAATACTAGCCAGGAAGAAAAACATAGAGCGGAGCCCCATAATAGCAAACACATTGGAAAAGAATACAATGTACGGGTCTTTCGTTATCGAGAAAATAGCAGGAATAGAGTCAACAGCAAAAACCACGTCGGTACCTGCAATAACCAGCATCACCAGAAATAAAGGCGTAATATACCACTTTTTATAACGGCGGTGATACACCAGAAAATGGTCAATTACATTACGCTTATACACGTTAAAATATTTGGAAGCAAACTTCACAATAGGGTGATGCGCCGGGTCTATTTGTTCATCTTCTTCCTTGTTACGTAGAATATTTATACCAGTGTAAATCAGAAAAGCGCCGAAAATAAACAAAATCCACTCAAACTCCTGAATAAGCGCTGCCCCGATAAAAATGAAAATAAAACGCAAAACAATAGAGCCAAGAATACCCCATACCAAAACCTTTTTATAAAACTTTTTATCAACCCCAAACGAATTGAAAATCAGTATAAACACAAAGATATTATCAACCGAAAGCGAATACTCTGTCAGATAACCCGTCAGGTAATCAATAGCCATGCTATTCTGGAAAGTACGCAGGGCGGCATCAAAATTTGGCGGTAGCTGTAAAGAATCGTAATAAAGCGACTTTACATGCTGCAAATGGCTCTCATCACTGATATCATGAATCAAATACCCGTACTGGCGAAGAAAAAAGAAAAAGGCTATGGCCAGCGACACCCAAACGGCGCTCCAGATACCTGCCTCTTTAAAACTCACAACATGGCTTTTAGATTTGCTGAAAGCCCCCAAATCAAGAGCCATCACAAATGCTACAAAAATGGCAAAGCCAATAAAGAATATTGTCTCACTAGATAATGTCATAGTATAAATGTGTAAAACGAAATCTACTTCCGTGTGTTATTCAATAGTTTCTGGCATTCTTATTGCCTGTATTTAATAGGTGCTTCACTAATTTATTCTTGGAAATCAAAAGAATCATGCCCTATTTTGCACCAAAATGTAATAATACGGCTATTTGCCGGAAATCGGATGCAAATTTGCACCGAAAACTCGAATAATTAATATGTATAATAATAAAAAAGTAGTGGTGGTTATGCCCGCTTACCGGGCCTCTCAAACACTTGAACGTACGTACCGGGAAATTCCCTTCGATATTGTCGATGAAGTAATTTTAGTAGACGACTACAGCCCCGATGATACGTCTGAGGTTGCAAGAAAACTAGGCATCAACCACGTAATACGCCATGACATAAACAAAGGCTACGGCGGAAACCAGAAAACCTGCTACACCAAAGCCCTTGAAATAGGGGCTGACATTGTGGTGATGGTTCACCCCGACTACCAATATACCCCCAAGTTAATAAGAGCCATGGTAAGTATCATCGGAGAAGAACTCTATCCGGTTGTTTTCGGCTCAAGAATACTGGGCAAGGGCGCATTGAAAGGCGGCATGCCCCTCTATAAATACATTGCTAATAGATTTCTTACCTTTACACAGAATCTGCTGATTAACCAGAAACTATCTGAATACCATACCGGTTACCGGGCGTTCTCAAGGCAAGTGCTTGAAACTGTACCTTTCAGAAAATGCGACGATGATTTTATTTTCGACAATGAAATGATTGCGCAGATATTCTGGAAAGATTTTGAAATAGCTGAGGTTACCTGCCCTACCAAGTATTTTGAAGAAGCCTCTTCTATCAATTTTGTAAGAAGCTCTAAATATGGCCTGGGTGTTTTGTGGGTATCTCTTCGATATTTGTTAACCAGAGCCGGCCTCTATAAGTGGGACTTACTGGTATAACCCATCCGGTATTAAAACGAAGGGCGAATATCTGATTAGATATCCGCCCTTTTAATTTATGCTGATTTCAATTCGAAAATAGTAATTTCCGGATAAATACCCACACGCCCCGGATAACCGATGTAACCAAAACCACGGTTCACATACAGCTTCTGGTCGTTCTCCTCATACAAACCTGCCCATTCTTTGTAGCGCAACTGCACCGGCGACCACTTGAAACTACCCAATTCTACCCCATATTGCATACCATGTGTGTGTCCGGCAAAGGCCACGTCTATATCTTTATATTGAGGTAGCACCTGGCCTCTCCAATGGCTTGGGTCATGCGATAACAATAATTTCACCGGATACTCCTGCGTACCGGCGTGCGCCTTTTCAAGATTACCATACTTAGAGAAACCACCCGCGCCCCAGTTCTGAATACCCAGAACAGCCAGTTTTTCACCATCAACCTTCACTTCTCTGTGTTCGTCAAGCAAAATATCCCAGCCCATAGTTTTATGGGCCCCAATCAGGTCATTCAGGTTCTGGCGTTTTTTCTCTGCCGAAACCCATTGTGTATAATCACCGTAATCATGGTTACCCAGAGTAGAGAATGTTCCGAGTGGTGCCTTTATTTTTGAAAAAATCTCAATATAATCTTTTACCTCCGGCGCAATATTATTCACCAGGTCGCCGGTGAAAAAAAACATATCCGGCTTTTCTTTAATCAGCATCTCCACCCCGCCTTTTACTGCCGTTTTATTAAAGAAACTGCCAGAGTGAATGTCAGACAACTGCGCTATCCGCATACCGTCAAACTGCTTTGGCAGGTTTTTCAGGTTAAGAGTTACTTTTCTTACATGATAGTCATGCGCACCTGAAAGAATCCCCCAGGTCATACCTCCCATGTGCAAACCACCCAGAGCCAAGGCCGACTTGGCCAGAAAATCTGAACGGCTGATACCCGTTGCCACAGGTTCCAGGTTCTGCGTAACAGTGGCCGGTTGTGGAGATGAACTTTGAAAAAACGAGACAATCCACTTAAAAAAGCGGATGATATCATCAATAAACAATACCAGCACCGAGAATATCTTAGAAATATAAAAAATGAAGATACCGGCCATCAGAAAAGTGCGGAAACTTGCCCTTACGGGTGCAGTAGCCGGCGTATAGTTAAAAACCACAAACAACCCTACAATTGAAAAGATGGTTAGACCCCAATATCCGATTCCGATTACCTTCTGGGTCATTTCACTTGTTGACCGCATCAATAACCTGACAGCCTGCCATACGTAGAGGTCAATCAACACAAAAACGACAGCCATGATGACTTGTCCTGCAATTTTATTCATATAATATATCTTGAAAGTGTTTGTAAAACCAACGAACAAGAAACGGTTTTACAGAAAAGTTGGTTTCAACAGGCTGATTTTTAATGCATTTATATGATGAAAGGCTTATTTACCATAATAATGGAAGACAGTAGCAAAAAAATATCAAATTTTACCTACCAACCGTTTGGTAAATAAAAAAATATATTTACATTTGTTTGGCTGCCTATTACGCGCTTTTAAAATATGCCTGTTCAGAAAGTTACCAAAGAAGAAATACTGCTTAAGTCGTCAGATGTTTTCCGTTTAAAAGGGTATCACAATACATCCATGCAAGACATTGCCAATAATTGTGGCTTGCTTAAAGGTAGCTTGTATCATTATTTTTCCGGCAAAGAAATGCTGATGAAAGATTTACTGGTATGGATTCATGTTTACCTGAAGGAAAAAGTATTCCCGATTGCGTATGATGCTGCCGTAAGCCCCGAAGAACGCATGGAAAAACTGCTAAAAAAAATGGGCAGGCTGCTGCTGGAAAAAGAAGGAGGCTGCCTGATAGGAAACACCACACTGGAGACAGTTGGCGTTATACCCGGGTTTCATGATATATTAAAGCTTATCATGAATGATTGGACCAACGCCCTGCAAAATATTTTTATGAGCGGAAAAGACCCTGATACCGCATTCAGAATGGCACAGCAAACCATTATGGAGTTTGAAGGAGCCGCAATGTTCGCTAAACTATATGGCAGCAAGGAGTTCTTGCATGATGCTTTTCTGCGGACAATGGAAAAACTGAAGTAATGTTTAAAGACAAAGATTTTAATAGTGCGTTAACAGGTAACAGGTCAGGGGGCGCCTGCTTTGGGCCCCCATGATTTCATCCTGCAATTTCAAATCTACTAATCATGACAAAACCTACTTTAAAAGAAGCAATTACCACTAGTTTCAATACCATTTCACAGGCATTAGCATCTGTTGACGAAAAAAAATTCTTTGCACCCATTGGCGATAAATGGTCTATTGCTGAAAACATACTGCATCTTACACAGTCTGCCAAAACCCTGAATGTGGGTTTAGCCCTGCCGCAATCTGTGCTGGTTGAGCAGTTTGGTAAAATTGACCGCCCACAAATGAGTTATGATGAAGTAGTGTCCAGCTATCTGGCCATTCTTGGTACAGGGCTCAAAGCCCGTGGCGCATTTATACCTGAGCTACCAGCAAACCCTTCAAAAGCCGTTTTAATGAGCAGCTTTATTAAACACCATGAGGCACTGGTACATTTCCTGGATACCTTCACTGAAACCGAACTCGACGAGCTTTGCATAAAACATCCGGTTTTAAAGCTGCTCACTATTCGTGAAATTTATTACTTTATGCACTACCACATAGGGCATCATCATAAAGCCATTAAAGCAGGTTTTAGCAATATTTAATACCCCGATGCGGTACATGAATCTTAGCATCTAATAATCGTTAAAATTCCGATTTTATAAACAAAGTGTTTTATCGGCCAAATCTTTCTATATTTGTTTGCCCAATAAAAATTACGCTAACTTATTGAATCAGATTGTATGAAAACGATACCGGGATTGATGCTGACTCTGCTTACCGGGCTGTACCTGTTATTAAGCAACATACAGACGGTGGCCGGTGCGCATGAATCGGCCAGCCAACCACATAAAGCAGCCTCCGGTTATGGTATTGGCGATAAGGTGGCTGATTTCAGACTGAAAAACATTGACGGTAAAATGGTTTCGCTGAAAGATTTTGAGTCGGCCAAAGGCTTTGTCATCATTTTTGTTTCTAATCATTGCCCATTCTCTAAGTCTTACGAAGACCGTATCAACAGCATCGACAGAAAGTATGCGGCACAGGGCTTCCCCGTTATAGCCATTAACCCTAACGACCCTGAAGCCTATGAAGAAGACTCATTTGCCAATATGCAGGCAAGAGCAAGAGAAAGAGGTTATACGTATCCGTACCTGAACGATAACACACAGGCTGTAACCAGGCTCTTTGGTGCCACCCGCACCCCGCAGGCTTTTGTATTGAAAAAAGAAAACGGCCACCTGGTTGTTCAGTACATCGGTGCCATTGACGACAACTCGCAAGAACCCGCCCTGGTAACCAGGCACTACGTAAGCGATGCCGTAAACAATCTGCTGCTGGGCAAACCCGTTGTAACCACAACAACTAAACCTATCGGCTGCGCCATTAAATGGAAGTCTTAATTGAAAGCCAAATTACAACGTTTGATTATGCCCTCTGTTTAATTCAGGTGGCATTTTTGTTTTTTATTACCGACCTTTACAGAAATTTCGAACAATTGAGATATGAGTAATAAACTTCCTTTAGTATTTCCTCAGGAGCGTATGGAAAAACTCATGGCCTTTGACCGCCTGCTGACCATCATGGATGAACTGCGCGAGCAATGCCCCTGGGATAAAAAACAGACGATGGACACCCTGCGTCATCTGACGATTGAAGAAACTTATGAGCTGTCAGACGCCATTCTGGAGAAGGATCTTACGGAGGTAAAAAAAGAGCTGGGCGACATCATGCTTCACCTGGTGTTTTACGCCAGAATTGGCTCTGAAACCGGAGATTTTGACATAGCTGATGTACTGAATGGCATCTGCGATAAACTCATAGCCCGCCACCCGCATATTTATGGCGATGTGAAAGTTGAAAACGAAGAGCAGGTAAAACAGAACTGGGAGCAACTAAAGCTAAAAGAAGGCAATAAATCTGTACTGTCCGGAGTTCCGCAATCATTGCCGGCATTGGTGAAAGCCATGCGGATACAGGAAAAAGCAAGAGGTGTGGGCTTTGACTGGGAAGAAAAAAGCCAGGTGTGGGCTAAGGTTGAAGAAGAAATGCAGGAATTTAAGGAATTGTTTAATGCCGAAAAGCAGGAGGTAATTGATGCCGAAAAGGCCGAGGGTGAGTTTGGCGATTTGTTGTTTTCGCTCGTAAATTATGCGCGGTTCATCAACCTGAATCCGGAAACGGCGTTGGAACGTACTAATAAGAAGTTCATCAAGCGTTTTCAGTACCTTGAACAAAAAGCCAAAGACGCCAGCAAACAACTGAAAGACATGACACTGGCCGAAATGGACGTGTTCTGGGAAGAAGCCAAAAAATTGTAGTTAATTTAAAAACAGAATCCATTGCCAAGAATACTCGCCATCGATTACGGCGCCAAACGCACAGGCCTGGCCGTTACGGACCCGCTGAAGATTATTGCCTCGGCGCTGGAAACAGTACCCAGCGGCACACTGATTGATTATCTGAAAAAATACACCGCTGCAGAAGAAGTGGAAGCATTTGTGGTGGGTATGCCCAAAAATCTGGACGGTAACGATACCCACGGCACCTTTTATGTAAATAAATTGGTTGAAGAGTTAAAAATTCAGTTTCCGGCTATGCCCGTGCATCTGGTTGATGAGCGTTTCACGTCTAAAATGGCCGTGCAAACCATGATTGCCGGTGGTATGAAAAAAAAGGACAGACAAGTAAAAGGCAATGTGGATAAAATAAGTGCCGTGATTATATTGCAGAGTTTTATGGGCATATAAATATACGTGCCCGTTTATTAATGATCAGTTTACAGCAAAAGTAAAGTAATGGTAAAACATATTCTCTTAATGGACGGCCCCGATGCCAAAGGGCTTATTTTTCATGTAACCAGTGTCTTATATAAAAACGAGTGCAATATTCTTGCCCAGGACGAATACGTAAGCCCTGACAGGCAGTTTTTTATGCGCACTGAATTTGAAGCGCCTGATGAACTGAACCCGGAAAAAGTACTGAAAGACCTGAGAGACAACATTCTTTCGAATGCCATTAACCTGAGGATAATTCCGAAGAAGAAAAAAGACATAGTGGTGCTTTGTACCAAAGAACACCATTGCCTGTCTGACTTACTGATACGTTATAATTTCGATGAGCTTGATGCCAACATTATAGCAGTGGTAAGCAATTATAATCTTCTGCAACCTCTGGCCAGCAAATTTGGTATTCCGTTTCATTTTGTAAGCCACGAGCATAAAACCCGTGAAGAACACGAAGAGGCGCTTTTAAGAACGCTGGAAATCTACAAACCCGAATTTGTGGTGCTGGCCAAATATATGCGTATTTTATCGCCTGAGTTTGTTTCGCATTACCCCAATAAGATTGTTAACATCCATCATTCGTTTTTACCTGCCTTTATAGGCGCTAACCCATACCGCCAGGCCTACGAACGCGGTGTAAAAATTATTGGCGCTACGGCCCACTTTGTGAACAATAATCTGGACGAGGGACCCATCATTGCCCAGAACATCAAAGAAGTAAACCATCGCTATACTTACCAGGACATGGCACGCGACGGCAAGGAAGTAGAGAAATCGGTACTAACCCAGGCACTGAAACTGGTGTTTAACGACAGGGTTTTTATTTATGGCAACAGAACCGTGATATTGTAGTTAGGTCTTGAACGCTGATTAGTCTGATTTTTTTGATTCCGGTTTAGAATTGACTACTATTCGATTTTATAAATTTAATCAAATTGATACTCAGTCATTCAAAAGTCTGGGTAATCATTAAATCTGTTAAATCAAAGTTCAGAAAAATTTACTTCCGCACAATAGCCATTTGCACCCTGCGGTTTAAAGCTTTCCCCTCATCGGTATCATTGGGGGCAATCGGGCGTGTTTCACCGTAGCCAATGCTGCTTACTCTTTCAGGATTGATTTTCTTTGAAACCAGATATTTCCTTACGGCCTCTGCCCTATCCTGCGATAACTTGAGGTTACTCTCGTTCGACCCCACGTTATCGGTATGCCCCTGAATCTCAATCACCAGATTCGGGTTCCTTTGAAGCGTTTCTACCATTCTGTCCAGCTCAGGATACGAATCAGGGCGTAAATTAGCCTTCGCGTATTCAAAGAAGATATTATTGAGCGGAATATCAATACCCACTTCAATGGCAGCAATACGAAGTGTCTCGTTTTTTAACTCCTTGTATTCCCTGATTTGCGTCAGGTCAATTCCTTTCTCGATACTGATAAAATCTTTGGCTTCGGCCCTGTAGCTATATTTGGCGCCGTAAGGCAATACAATTTTATATTCGCCGGTAACCGGATTAGTAAAGGCTTCTCCGTCTTCTCCATCAGGTAATGCCTGATAAACAATTTTAGCGTCAGGCACTGGTTTGCCTGTTCTGTTATCAACCACCCTGCCACTGATAACCACCACAGGCGAAGGAGCCAGGCTTTTGGCGTCAATCGGTGTTCCGCCATTGTCCAGGTTCTTTTGTTCTTCAGACCGTGACGTTTGCAATGCCGAGGCCATTACAGGTGCTTCTTTCTTTTCTTCTCTCAGCTTAAACCTCACTATGTCGCCTTTGCCCAAAGAGTTTTTCTTGGTACTCACATAGGCATATTCGCCCGATGCCCCTACTGAAAATGAATACTCGTTGGCATCAGAGTTTATTTTATTACCCATATTTACCGGCTTCGACCAGCGCTTCCAGCTTCTGTCCAATCGTTTCGACACCCAAATGTCGGTTCCGCCATAGCCATCTTTACGATCGGTGGCAAAGTATAGCGTATAATTGTCTGAAGCCAGAAAAGGCGTAGTTTCTGTGCTGCTTGTGTTGATGTCTCCCCCAAGGCTTTCAGGTTTAGACCACTTGCCGTCTCTTGAAAGAAAAGACACGTAGAGGTTATCTTCCTGCGAATTCTTCTTTTCGCTAAAAGCCAGTATCAGTGTTTTTCCGTCGTTTGACAAACAGGCTGCCAGATATTGTCCTTTACATACATCGGCCAGCTTCGGAATAACCACCTCTTCGGGTTCCGACCAGCCGGTTTTGGTTCTTTTGCACATCGATATCCCCACTGCATTATCTCTTCGCCCGTTATGATACACGCCTGAAATCAGAATCTTGTTACCGTCGGGTGTAATACTGAACAAGCTGTTGTATTGGTCTTTATTAATAGAATTGGGCATACGGCGCGCCATCGTCCAGTTGCCATCGTCTCGTTTTTCAGAATACCATACATCGTTGCTGCCTTTGGTTCCGAACGTATTAGATGGGTGGCTCACCCGCACAAAATACAGTGTTTTATCATCAGGCGATATGACCGGACTTAACTCGTTATACTCAGAATTGATAGCTGTTCCCAGTTGTTCAAGTGTTTGTGCTTTGACGGCAAAAAAAGAAGAAACAGCAAGTAAAAAGGCTAAAGAACGCATAATGTTGTTTGTAGTGGGTATTATAAATGTGCGCTTTTGCAAGGGGCAGATAAATACCGCTTAATCAAAAGCCTGCAATTTTCACTTACAAATAACGCAATCTATTGCCCAAAATGTATGATTTTTTTAAAAATCCTGTTAAATTCCTTAGTTTTGTAACTCCAAAAAAGCGACCTGCATTGTAAACGAGGCATTAGAACACAACAAATACTTTTTTGAATGAATGTAAATCAGATTTTTGATTCTTTTAATAATCTTCGCGTCCTGATTATTGGCGACGTAATGATTGATTCTTATATTTTCGGAAAAGTTGACAGAATTTCGCCCGAAGCGCCCATACCCGTAGTAACCGTAAAGCAAAAGGAAATAAGGCTCGGAGGAGCCGGAAACGTGGCCATGAACATCAAGTCTCTGGGCGCTACCCCTGTCTTATGCTCGGTGGTTGGTAAAGATGCCGAAGCCAAAGAATTAATAGAGCTGCTGGCTTCAAACCAGTTGCCTACGGATGGAATCATCCAGAGCAGCAACCGGATAACCACTATTAAACAAAGGATTCTGGCGGGCTCGCAGCATGTGGTCAGGATCGATTCAGAGATGGACTCCGTTATTAACGCCGAAGAACGCAGCCAGCTGATTGAAAAAGCCAAATCGCTGATACCTACCTGCCAGGTTGTAATATTTGAAGATTATGACAAAGGCGTGCTTGACGAACAGAGCATTCAGGAAATAGTGGCGTTTGCCAGACAACATAAAGTACCCACCATTGTAGACCCTAAAAAACGAAACTTTAAGTACTATAAAGGTGCCGACTTGTTTAAACCCAACCTGAAAGAACTGAAAGAAGGCCTGAAGATAGATTTTGATGCCGATAACCTGGATGAAGTGAAAGCAGTAGTAGCCGAAGCCAAAAATGCACTGGGGGTAAATGGTATTTTTCTGACACTCTCTGAAAGGGGCGTTTTCATTGATTTTGAAAACGAAATACACCATTTACCGGCGCATCGCAGGAGCATCACTGACGTTTCAGGGGCTGGCGATACCGTTGTAAGTATTGCCGCTATTTGCCTGGGCTTAAACCTGCCGCCCCGAACAATTGCCGAGTTATCAAACCTGGGCGGCGGTCTGGTTTGTGAGTACGTAGGTGTTATGCCTATTGAAAAACAGAAACTGCAAAACGAGTATCTGAAACACCATGCATAAAATGGGTACTGCCTGACCAGAAATGAAAAGATTCTCAGCAGTACCCGGTTCTGAGGCCGGACAATCACTAAGAATCTTGAGAAACTGTAAAATGGTTTTGGCTAACGGGCATGCACAAAATTATCTTACATTGGGTCTGTAATACGGTAATGTTGGTTTGGTTTTCTTGGCTAAAGAATAAACTACAACTCCTACGGCTACAGCGGCTAATCCGAATAAAACTCCCTTTTTCATTGGTGGTACCAGATAATTAGTAAATATTAGATGTTCTATAACCTATAAACGAAAAAATTGCACAAAACGTTGCCCGATACTTAAAAAAATCTTAAAAATTTATTTAAAGGCTGCTATGCAGCTGCCACAGCGGCCTTTCAGGCTTTTGAACAGTACCGGCACCCTTGGGCCAACAATTGTAAATTTTATAGGTTTACCGGTCATTTAGGGCATAAATGGTTCAGTACCTTTGCTTTAAAAATAAGATGACTGGCACTTTTTAAGATTAATTTAAGTTTTGATTAGAGTAAATTATCATTTTCAGACTTTAAACGAAAAAAAATATTGAGCCGGAATATAGGTTTAGTGATGCGTTCTACTGGCTCTTGGTACGAGGTACGTACCGAGCAGGGCAATATTTTGCAATGTCGTCTAAAGGGGAAGTTTAAAATCAAGGATTTAAAAGTAACCAACCCTATTGCAGTCGGCGACAAAGTGGCTTTTGACCTGGAAAGCGAAACTGAAAACACCGGTATTATATACGACATACTCGCCCGCGAAAACTATATTATCAGGCAGTCGGTGCATAAAACGGCTCATGGCCATCTGATTGCCACCAATCTTGATCAGGCTATACTGATTGCCACGCTGACTTTTCCACGAACATCACTGGGCTTTATTGACCGCTTTCTGGTTACTGCCGAATCGTTCCGTATTCCTACCATTCTGGTATTTAATAAGCTGGACATTCTGGTTGATGAAGCCATTGCTTACCAGGAAGAACTGGCCAATCTATACGAAAGCCTCGGCTACCAATGTGTGTTTACCTCGGCCACCAATAATATTGGCGTTGACACCTTCCGCAATTTACTGAATGGCAAAGTATCTTTGTTATCCGGGCATTCGGGTGTCGGGAAGTCCACCTTAATTAACGCCATTGCCCCCGATTTAGATTTGCGTACTTCAGAAATATCAACCTTTGCCAATAAAGGGGTACACACCACTACATTTGCCGAAATGTTTGAGATTAGCCCGGACACCTTTATTATTGACTCGCCCGGCATCAAAGAACTAGGCCTGGCAGATATGGAGAAAGAAGAAATAAGCCATTACTTTCCTGAAATGCGAGAAAAGCTGGGCAAATGCCGCTTTCATAACTGCCTGCACATTGACGAACCCAAGTGCGCCGTGAAGGATGCAGTTATTGAAGGCACCATTGCCGAAAGCCGCTATAACAGCTACCTGAGCATGGTGCTGGGTGAAGATAACAGAAAATAACAGGTGTCAGCCATTGGCTTTGCTGGCCGGCCATTTCATTTTATCAAACAAGAGCACAAGCCCAACTGGCACGGCAACACCCAGAACACTGCCTGCAAAAACATCTCTCGGGAAATGCTGAAACAAATAGACCCTCGAATATCCTACCAGCATTGCCAGGCCCAACCACAAAAAGCCCCAGAAGTTGTTTCTGGCTACCAGTATAAAATAACAGGCAAAGGCAAAAGCCGTAAAAGTATGGCCCGACGGAAAACTCTGCCAATGGTGTATTTCCAGGCCTTCAACTACATGTATAACCCGGCCGCTATGCTCATAAACCTCCATCGGCCTGGGCAGATTAAACGCATTTTTCATAATAACTGATACCAGGCCCTTGGTAATCCAAATAATTATGAGCATTATTGCCTGGTTTTTTACATTTTCTTTTCTCATTAACCACTGATACAGATAAACAGCCAGCGGTATAAGCCAGAAGCCGTCTTCGCCCAACAGGGTGATGTAACCAAACAGGGTGTCAAGCAGCGGGCTGTTATGCCGGTTTACAAAAAACATCAATTCGGCAGGCGACCAGACAATCTGTAAACTTGCCAGAATTACCAGCCAGATGAAAAATATGATAAAAAACCAACGGTGATTTCTAAGAATTTTAAGCATTTTGTATAAAAACTTTCTTAATTCCAAAATTAGCAGTAAATTTGCAACCTTTCTGTGAAAACGTGAGCAAGGTATTATCAAAATATGACATTCACATTCAGGGTCTCGAAAATAAACGTTATAATTACGAATTTGAGGGAGCCGATGAATTTTTTGAGTTTTTTGAGCAGGATATTATACAATCAGGGCACTTTAAAGCCCATGTTCTGCTTGATAAAAACTCAACCATGATTCAGCTGTTTTTTAAAATAGAAGGACAGATTGAGCTTGTCTGCGACAGAAGCCTTGAGCTATTTGATGAACCTGTGCAATTAGAAGAAAAGTATATCTTTAAGTTTGGAGACAGGCACGAAGAAATAACCGACGAGCTGGAGATGATTCCGATGAATACCGCCACCGTCAACCTTGCACAGCATATTTATGACTTTATTGCGGTTTCGCTTCCTATGAAAAAGCTACACCCGCGGTTCAGAGATGAAGAAGATGATGACGATAGATTTATCTATTCAACAGGTGAAATCGCTGAGGAAGAAGTAAAAACAGAGGAAGACATTGACCCACGCTGGAAAGCGTTGTTAGCATTAAAAAACACCAAAGACGGACAAAATTAAGACAATTATAAAGTACAAAAATATTAATAGCTGCTTCAAAAAAGCCTGTTAATTAAATTAAATTGAACAATGGCACATCCAAAACGAAGACATTCGACAACCAGAAGAGATAAACGTAGAACTCATGACGCTTTGTCGACCAAAGCATTGTCAGTTGATGCAACTACAGGTGAAATTCACCTGCGCCACCGTGCACACGTATTTGAAGGAAATTTGTATTATAAAGGTAAATTAGTGGTTGAAAGCTACGAAAAAGCGTAATACTTTCGTAATAACACCTGATTCTGTTCTTTAGGAAGGTGGCTTCCGGGTGAAATTCAGGAAAAGGTTACTATTTATTCACTAAAGAAATTCCTTTATGAAAATTGCCGTTGATGCTATGGGAGGAGATTACGCCCCCAAAGCCATTGTCGAAGGTGCCGTAATTGCCGCTAATCATTTACCTGAAGGTACTAAAATTGTATTGGTAGGAAAACAAAGCATAATGCTAGATATTTTAAGAACATTAAAGTATCCTGCACATGCTATTGAAATGGTTAATGCCGATGACATTATCGAAATGAGTGAGCATCCCACCAGGGCATTTTCTCAGAAACCCAATTCCAGCATTGGAGTTGGGTTTAAACTTTTAAAAGAAAAGCAGGTAGATGCCTTTTGTAGCGCCGGTAACACAGGTGCTATGATGGTGGGCTCTTTGTTTACCCTTAAAACGGTAGGCAATATTCAGCGCCCTCCTATCGCTGGTTTTTTTCCGCTTAAAAACGGCGGCTACAGCCTTATGCTAGACATAGGCGCCAATGCCGACTGCAAGCCGGAAGTACTTGCCGAGTTTGCAGAACTTGGCTCTTTATATGCCCGATTCTCTTTCGGTATTGAACGCCCCAAAGTAGCCTTACTGAATATAGGTGAAGAAGAACAAAAAGGTTCTACCGTTGTTCAGGCGGCTTATCAGCTCTTAAAAATCAACAAAAAAGTTAATTTTATCGGAAACATCGAAGGCCGTGATCTATTAGAAGGCAAGGCTGACGTAATTGTTACCGAGGGTTTTACAGGCAATGTGATTTTTAAAATGGGCGAGTCGTTTTATGACTACGCCGCCGAAAGAGGTATTAAAGACCCGCTCATTGACCGCATGAATTATGAAGTGGGTGGTGGTAGCCCCATTATAGGTATCAGGGGTAACGTAATTGTGGCACATGGTATCTCAAGCCCCGAGGCTATCAAAAACATGATTCTGCTGGCCAAACGCCAGATTGAATCAAAAGTAACAGACCATATCATAGAAGCATACGAATACTGATAAACCCCGGCAGACAACCTGCGGGGTTTATCTGCATCATATTTATACAGACACTTTTCCCACTGAAAAACTAATCCCGAAAAAGAAAAGTATCCTTATCGTTTTCTTCTGAATGGGCTTGGAAAAAATTGTACAATGAAACTTAGAGCAGCTATCACGGGTGTTCATGGCTACGTGCCAGAAGATATTTTGACAAACGAGGATTTATCTAAGATTGTGGAAACCAGTGACGAGTGGATTACTACCCGGACAGGTATCAAACAACGTCATATTCAAAGAGGAGACGGTCTTGCCACCTCTCACATGGCTTCTGAAGCCGTGAAAGGTCTTCTTAAAAAAACCAACACTAAGCCTGAAGAAGTAGAACTGGTAATATGTGCAACGGTAACCCCCGACTACATGTTCCCGTCAACAGCCAATCTGGTATGTACCCAATGTGGAATTCCAACCATTGCCAGCTTTGATATTCTGGCGGCTTGTTCAGGTTTCCTTTACGCATTATCAATTGGCTCACAGTTTATTGAGTCTGGAAAATACAAAAAAGTAATTGTAATTGGCGCCGACAAGATGTCTGCCATTGTTGACTACACCGACCGCACTACTTGCGTACTGTTTGGTGACGGTGCAGGTGCTGTTTTGCTTGAGCCTACCACCGAAGAATACGGATTGATGGATTTTCTGTTACGCTCTGACGGAACAGGCGAGAATCATCTGATTATGAAGGGTGGCGGAAGCAGGTTCCCGGCCAGCCATGATACAGTAGACCAAAGATTACATTACATTCATCAGGAAGGCCCGTCGGTATTTAAATTTGCCGTAACCAACATGGCCGACATCTCTGCTGAAATAATGGAACGCAACCACCTAACCGGCGACGACATTGCCTGGCTGGTGCCGCATCAGGCCAATAAGCGCATTATTGATGCCACTGCCCGCCGCATGGGTATAGGCGATGAAAAGGTAATGCTCAATATACAGAACTATGGTAATACTACTGCCGGAACTATCCCGCTTTGTCTTTTCGACTACGAAAAACATATCAAAAAAGGAGATAACCTGATTCTGGCAGCATTTGGCGGAGGCTTCACATGGGGCTCGGCTTATATTAAGTGGGCATACTGAGTAAACCAAACAACTGAGGATTTTTCTCTACAACGGCATACCATGAAGAAAATACTGATACTGACTTTATTACTTCTGGGTTTCAGAGGCTCGTTTGCACAACGGATAAGAGTGATTGAAAATTTTAGTGTAACCTACGGCTTTGAGAAGAGCACTTATGTTCCATCAATAATGTATGGGCAATCGTTGGTTTTAGGTGGTAAATATGCTTTTGCAGTTGGTACGGGTTTCAGACTTACCTCTTTTTTTACAGCTGGCAATGCCTTTAAAGGGCTGGAGTCCAGCAATACACGGGTGAGTTTTACTCCTTACCCCAGAGCCAATGCCAATGCGCTTAATGTACCCCTAATGCTGGAGTTCAGAACTTCGAAAATAGTGATAGGCGCTAACTTCGACATCGTGGGGCTGGCGTTCGGAAAAAGAAAAGATTCCCTGACTGTTTACAACAAATCGGGTTTAGTGTTAGACACCCTCAACGCCAAACCTACCCGGTACAATTTGGGCCTGGGGCAAAGAGGAACCACCAATAACGAAATTTATATTGGTTTCAGGCCGCAGGAAGAACTGACCATCAAAGTTGGCCTCAGCATGATTTTCAGCCAGTATGATGCCCGATACAGAAGAAACCGGAAAGATGTTCCGTTCGGGCGGTTTGGTTATGAAAGCCCCCTTCTGCCCTTTATAAGTGTGGTTTTTAATTTTGAACGATAATAACTATTTGATAATTAAGCTTACTGAACAGTAATGGCAACAACAGCAGATTTCAGAAATGGCCTTTGTATGGAGTGGAATAACGACCTCTACACCATTGTGGAGTTCCAACACGTAAAGCCCGGCAAAGGACCAGCTTTTGTTAGAACTAAACTCAGAAACCTTCGTACTGGAAGGGTAATTGACAATACTTTTACTTCAGGTGTAAACATTACAACTGCACGGGTAGAAAAAAGACAATACCAGTTTCTATATAAAGACGAAACAGGATTCAATTTCATGGAAGTTGAAACTTTTGAACAGATAAATATAGAAGAAAAACTGGTGCCACAGGCCGACCTGATGAAAGAAGGCCAGCAGGTTGACATTCTGGTGCATGCAGAAACAGAAACTATTCTGAGCGTAGAGCTACCAACCTATGTTGAACTACGAGTAACCTACACCGAACCAGGCGTAAGAGGCGATACCGCCAACAGCCCGTCGAAACCGGCCACTGTTGAAACCGGTGCTACTATAAAAGTTCCTCTTTTTATTGAGAACGATGAGTTGATTCGTGTCAATACTACTACTTACGAATACGACTCACGCGTAAAAGAGAAATAAGCCATTTTATAAAAGACGACATCGCATTTTATAGAAATACGGAGTGACATGAAACTGATTTTAAGTGCTTTTAATTCTTAAATCCAGCCCGGGCGTTCCAAGTTTCTTTGTGGGTGTCGTCTTTATGTTTACTTTTGCAGAAGAATAACCGCTGCCTTTCCGCCTTCATACCCTGAAGAGATTGAAAAACAAAAGTCTGCTTTCCTGAAAGTACAGGAACAGCGCTCTGGAAAGAAACCGGTTTAAGAATACTTCTGGAACCAAACAAACTATACTCAATTAAAAAACGACAAATCTTTACCCTTCATGGAAACAAAGGACATTCAAAAACTGATTGATTTTATTGCTCAATCAGGATTAGATGAAGTAAATATTGAAACATCAGAGTTGAAACTGGCTATTAAACGTTACTCAAATGTAGCGCCTGTAGCTGCTCAACCGGCACCTGTTGCTCAGGCTCCTGTTGCTGCAGCCCCTGCTCCTGCTGCTGTGGCCGCTCAACCGGCTGCACCAGTGGCTCAACCAGCCGCGCCTGCCAGCAATCTGATTACGATTAAATCTCCTATGCTCGGAACGTTCTATCGCTCAGCGGGCCCAGACAAGGCATCGTTTGTTGAGGTAGGCGACGAGGTTTCTAACGGAAAAGTAGTTTGTATTATTGAAGCAATGAAGTTGTTTAACGAGATTGAATCTGAAGTATCAGGAAAAATTGTAAAAATATTGGTTGAGAACGCTACCCCTGTTGAGTTCGACCAACCTTTGTTCCTGGTTGAGCCTGCGTGATTTTCTCAGCAAAAGGCATTCTAACATTTTTTTATAAAAACTGTTTATAGATTTAATAGCCTAAATAGCATACAATTCCTAATTGACACTATATGTTCAAGAAAATACTTATAGCCAACCGTGGCGAAATAGCCCTGCGAATCATCAGAACCTGCCGGGAGATGGGCATAAAAACGGTGGCTGTTTACTCAACTGCCGACCGCGACAGTCTGCACGTACGCTTTGCCGATGAGGCAGTTTGTATAGGGCCTGCTATCAGCAAGCAATCTTACCTCAATATTCCTAATATCATATCAGCCGCCGAAATCACCAATGCCGATGCCATCCATCCGGGTTACGGTTTCTTATCTGAAAACGCCGAGTTTTCAAGAATATGCGCCGAATATGGCATTAAGTTTATTGGCGCTACTGCCGAGCAAATTAACTACATGGGCGACAAAGCTACGGCCAAAGCAACCATGAAAAACTCTGGCGTACCGGTAATTCCGGGTTCAGAGGGTCTGTTAGAGTCGGTAGAAGAAGGAAAAAGACTGGCCAAAGAAATCGGTTATCCGGTTATCATTAAGGCAACTGCCGGAGGTGGTGGCCGTGGTATGCGTATCATTAAAGAAGAAAGCGAATTTGAAAAAGCCTGGGATGATGCCAAGATGGAATCAGGCGCCGCTTTCGGTAACGACGGTTTATATCTGGAGAAATTTGTAGAAGAACCCCGCCACATTGAGATTCAGGTAGTGGGCGACCAATACGGCAAGGTATGCCACCTTTCAGAACGTGACTGTTCTATTCAGCGCCGTCACCAGAAATTGGTTGAAGAAACGCCGTCGCCGGTTGTTACACAGGAGCTGCGTGAGAAAATGGGAGAAGCGGCCATTAAAGGTGCATCTGCCATTGGCTACGAAGGCGTAGGTACTATTGAATTTCTGGTTGATAAATACGGCAAATTCTATTTCATGGAAATGAACACCCGTATTCAGGTTGAGCACCCTATTACAGAGGAAGTAACAGATTTTGACTTAATTAAAGAACAAATAAAGGTAGCTGCCGGTGTACCTATTTCGGGCAAAAATTACTTCCCTAAATTGTATGCCATGGAATGCCGTATCAATGCCGAAGACCCGGGCAACGGTTTCCGTCCATCGCCGGGTAAAATAACCAATCTGCACCTGCCAGGTGGGCATGGGGTAAGGGTTGACAGCCACGTGTATGCGGGCTATACCATTCCGCCCAACTACGATTCAATGATTGCCAAGTTGATTGTAACGGGGCAGTCAAGAGAAGAAGTTGTTACAAGAATGAAACGTGCATTACAGGAGTTTGTAATTGAAGGTATAAAAACCACTATTCCGTTCCATATAAAACTGATGGACGATGAGCAGTTTAAATCTGGTCATTTTACCACCAAATTTCTTGAAACCTTCGATTTCAGCGATTTATAAAAAGAAAGCCTTCCCGTATACAATGCCCCCAAAAAGTTAGACACTTCTTGGGGGCATTTTTATGTATAAAAGGAACAAGTATGATTACGAATTCAGGCTTCATTGTGTAGAAGCCGTTTTAAAAGAACATCGTTCCATTATTTCAGTGGCTGCTGACAAAGGATTTGATCCATCAAATTTAAGGTTATGGATAATGTTCTATGAGCAATATGGCGAATTGGGTCTTCACCAGAGGAATAAACAATCCTATGAAGTATCTTTTAAGCTTAAAGTGTCAGAAACTATCAATAGAGAGTGTTTATCTTTGCGTTCAGCCTGTGTTAGATTCAATATACCTACTGAGCCAGTGATTATACGCTGGCGGCGAGAGTATGAATCAAAAGGGTTGTCGGGTTTATTACCTCAACCTAAAGGACGTCCTAAAAAGATGAAGCATCCTATCAAAAGAAAACCTATAAAGTCTTCTGCCCCTTTAACAGACTATCAAAAGCTGCTGTTGGAAAATGAACGTTTAAAAGCGGAGAATGAACTACTAAAAAAGCTACAAGCCTTAACTCAAAACAATAACAAGCACAAGCCATAATGGAGTTAAGGCATAGATATGATTTAGACGTATTGCTAAATTGTATGAACATGGCCAGAAGCAGTTTTTACTATTATTCAAAGAAAACCCGGCTTACAGATAAATATGCAGACACTAAAGCATTGATTCAAAGTATTTATCATAAGCACAAGGGAACGTTGGGATACAGACGTATTACACTATTACTTCGAAAAAAAAGGAATAGTAATTAATTATAAAACTGTTTTACGATTAATGCAATTTCTGGGTTTAAAGAGTATAATCAGAGTGAAGAAATATAAATCCTATAAAGGAGAACAAGGCAAAATTGCCCCTAATGTTTTGAACAGAGTATTTAAGGCAAATCAGCCTAATCAAAAATGGGCAACCGATATAACTGAATTTAATGTGGCTGGCAGAAAACTCTATCTTTCACCTGTGATAGACTTGTTCAATCAGGAAATCATCAGCTATGAACTCTCCAAGCGTGCTGACTTTAAATGTGTGATAACTATGCTTGAGAAGGCCTTGAAAAAATCAGACAGACAAACACCATTATTATTATATTCTGACCAAGGTTGGCACTATCAAATGAAGCAATACAGGTATGTCTTTGAGAAAAGTGGAGTCACGCAAAGTATGTCCAGAAAAGGTAATTGTTTAGATAATACAATTATTGAAAACTACTTCGGCATACTTAAGTCAGAACTATTTTACCTGAATAAATAACAATCAATTGATGACTTAAAAAAAGAAATTAAGCGGGAGCGTAAACTGAACTGTGTCAAGGATTTTTACTACTCACTTGGAGTTGGCTTCAAGTGAGTTTTTTCAAAATTATGGAATTTCATTCTATCTCCAAAAATAATGTATAACTGCGATAAGGTGACACTCCAATTTCGGACAGGCATAGTCTGGGCGACCCCGTCCACTTTTGGGAGATTCTTTGTACGACCAGATAAATCAGTTTCAAAAGTGCTGTATCTGATGTAAATGAGCCTTTAGTTTTAGTGACTTTTCTGACTTGCCTATGAAAACCCTCAATAGGGTTTGTCGTATAAATCAATCTTCTAATGTCTTCTGCATACTCATAGAAGCTTGATAGGTTTTCCCAGTTAGTAAACCAGGATTGAACAGCAATGATGTATTTCTTGCCCCATTTAGCTTCTAAAGCCTCTAATTGTCTAAAACCCTCTTCTTTGTTTAGAGCAGTATACACAAGTTTAAGGTCAGCTATAAAAGCCTTTTTATCCTTTTCAGGAACGTATTTTAAACTATTCCGTATTTGGTGGACAATGCAGAGTTGTACTTGGGTCTGGGGATATACAGTAGCAATAGCATCAGGAAAACCTTTTAGTCCATCAATACAAGCAATTAGAATGTCCTCTACACCTCTTCTCTTTAAATCTGTCAACACCGAAAGCCAGAACTTAGAGCCTTCGGTTTCAGCTACATACATACCTATTAAATCTTTTTTCCCCTCTAAATCTACTCCTAAGATGTTGTATATAGCTCGCGAAACCACTCTCCCATCTTCCTTAACTTTATAATGTATGCAATCCATAAAAACAATGGGATAGATGCTCTCTAAGGGTCTGCTACGCCATTCTTGCATGGCAGGGATTACCTTATCTGTGATAGTAGATAACTGGGTAGCTGATATTTCCATTTGATATAGCTCCTTGATATGAGAAGATATATCTCTGGTAGACATGCCTAAACCGTATAATCCTATAACTTTAGCTTCGAGTTCTTCTGTGATTATTACCTGTCTCTTAGGTAAAATCATAGGCTCAAAAGTCCCAGAACGATCTCTGCCACTCTCCAGTTCAAATTCTCCTGATAAGCTCTTTACCTGCTTTTGTGTCTTTCCATTTTTACGATTAGATACTCCTTTTGCTTTTGATTCTGCCAGATGATTTTCTAACTCACCAGACAAAGCAGCTTCCAAAAAATGTTTCATTAATGGCGCAAAAATGCCTTTCTCTCCACTAAAAGGCTTACCAGCATACATTCCAGCAATTGCTTGCTTTTTGAACTCTTCGAAATCAAATTCTTTCTTCTCTTCCATAAAAAAACTGTGTTTAAAGTAAAATTAACATTTTAGCTAAATTTTACCTTGACACAGTTTAATTTACAGTCTCAATTAAGCAGTATATCCATTACTATAACAATGAAAGAATTAAACTCAATCTAAATGGAATGAGCCCGATACAATACCGAGCTCATCATTCTAAAATTTATTACTAATTTCGTCTAATATTTCGTTAGCAGTCCACCAGCGAAGGGCTTGTTTTATTTATAAAGCTGCCATACGTCATACCCGAAACGGAGAATGAGGCCAAACACCACAACCAGAAATATTACCCGCACAAAAGACCCGACTTGTCCACCTCTTAAATTTAAAATCATAAGTTGCTGAAATAGAGTATATTAACTCTATTAATTTTGTAATTTGCTGACCTAATGGGTCAAAATGTATAAAATCAGGCAAATAAAATATTCAGAAAGTTCGGTTTCTATCCAGGTTTATAAGATTGAAAACAGGAAGCGAGTCATTGTTCGCCACATCGGCACTGCTCGTAACGAGCAGGAGAAATCTGACCTACTTGTTCTTGCTAATGATTTTATTGAAAAAATCTCTAAACAACTTTTTCTCTTTGAAGACCAGCAAGCAGGCAATGTATTTTATATCAGACAAACCGAATTTATCGGGGTTCATTATACTTTTCTTTATGATGTACTATCCAAAATTATCCTTGCCATCGGTTTTGACAAGCTAAACAATACTCTGCTTCTGGATTTGGTCATTATGCGGATAATGGAACCGGCCTCTAAACTTCGTTCTATTGCGCTTCTGGAGGAATATTTTGGTATCAAACATCGCAGACAAAATTATTATAAGACTGCTCCTGAGTGGCTTAAACTAAAGTCGAAAGCCGAGGGCATTGCTCTCGCATTTGCCAGGAAGCATTATGCCTTTAATTATGACTTATTGTTTTATGATGTCACTACCTTGTACTTTGAGACTTTTGAAGAAGATGAATTGCGTAAGAATGGATTTTCTAAAGATAATAAATTCCAACAACCACAAATTTTAGTGGCACTAATGGTCAGTAAAGAGGGATTTCCGATAGCTTACGAAGTCTTTGCTGGCAATACTTTCGAGGGGCATACCATCATTCCCGTTGTAAAAAGTTTCATCCTTAAAAATAAGGTAAAAAACTTTACAGTAGTGGCTGATGCGGCAATGATTAGTACCGAAAACATTGAGGCGCTAAGAGAAAATGACATCAGCTACATTGTAGGAGCCAGATTAGGTAATCTTTCCCATGAGTTGATAGAGGCAATAGACAAAAGTATTTTGCGTGAAGATGGCAAAAGCATCCGCATCAAAACAGACAAAGGATATTTGGTTTGCAGCTACTCCACAGTCAGGTATCGTAAGGATAAGTATGAAATGGAAAAGCAAATAGAAAATGCTAAATACATCATCGAAAACCCCTCCAAAAACAAAAAGCTAAAGTTCACCACCACGAAAGAAGAAATTATAGCACTCAACCAGAAACTAATTGATAAAACACAAAAGATTCTGGGAATCAAAGGCTATTATACCAATATAGAAGAAAGCCTTCTCAGCAATGATACCATCATAGAACGTTATCACGAATTGTTCAGAATAGAACAGGCTTTCCGAATAGCTAAAAGCGATTTACAGACAAGACCCATATTTCACTACAAAGAAGAACCTATCAAGCTACATCTGTTAATTTGCTTTACAGCACTGGTTATATCCAAGCACATAGAACTTCAAACAAACAAATCCATCCGCAAATGTATCCATGAATGTAAAAGGATAACAACGGCAAGGCTAAAAAACAAGATTACAGGAAAAGAAATAAAAATAAAGGCAAATCTAAACCCAGTAATCATGGAAATCCTAAGAAAAATTAACTTGCTGACCTAATTTGAACAAGTCAGGAAAAATGGGCAACCGATATAACTGAATTTAATGTGGCTGGCAGAAAACTCTATCTTTCACCTGTGATAGACTTGTTCAATCAGGAAATCATCAGCTATGAACTCTCCGAGCGTGCTGACTTTAAATGTGTGATAACTATGCTTGAGAAGGCCTTGAAAAAAGCAGACAGACAAACAACTTTATTATTACATTCTGACCAAGGTTGGCACTATCAAATGAAGCAATAAAGGCATGTCTTAGAGAAAAGTGGAGTCACGCAAAGTATGTCCAGAAAAGGTAATTGTTTATATAATGCAATTATTGAAAACTTCTTCGGCATACTTAAGTCAGAACTATTTTACCTGAATAAATATGTATAAAATGATGACTTAAAAAAAGAAATTAAGCAGCATATCAATTACTATAACAATGATAGAATTAAACTCAATCTAAATGGAATGAGCCCGATACAATACCGAGCTCATCATTCTAAAATTTATTACTAATTTCGTCTAATATTTCGTTAACAGTCCACCAGCGAAGGGCTTGTTTTATTTATAAAGCTGCCATACGTCATACCCGAACCGGAGAATGAGGCCAAACACCACAACCAGAAATATTACCCGCACAAAAGAGTTGCCGCGCAGGATAGCTATCCTGCTACCTACATAAGCGCCTGCCATATTACACAACATCATCGGAAAGGCAATCTGAAAAACCACAAAGCCTTTGCTGACAAAGAAAATGAGAGAGGCTACATCGGCTATTACATTTATGACTTTTGAAATGGCAGAGGCCGACAAAAAACTGTAACCAATCATGCTCACGAAGCCAAATACCAACAGGCTGCCGGTACCCGGCCCCACAAAACCATTGTAAAAACCAATAGCCATGCCTATCAGTAAGCCATATAGCGGAACCACCGCCAGGCTGAAACGGAGTTTTTCTTCATGCCCCAGATTCTTCTTCCGGTAGGTATAAAGGGCTATCACACTCATCAGCACTAATATGGTTGGCTTTAAGATGCGCGCACTCATGAGGCTGGATATTAACGCCCCTGAATAAGACATTACGGCCGCCCCTAACCCGGCATAGATGACGGTTTTCCACGGAATCTTCACCTTTTTGGCATATTGATACCCGGCCACGGCTGTACCCATAAAAGAAGCAAAACGATTGGTACCAATAACCTGCGGAACCGAATAACCGGGAAACAATATAAACAAAGCAGGGACCTGCACTAAGCCGCCCCCGCCTACAATAGAATCAATAAAACCTGCAAAAAAAGCAGCTATGCAGGCCAAAACTGTGGTTTCTGACATGAATGTTATGGTGAATGAAAAAAGGAGAAAGGACTTGGATGTCCTGTTCCTTTCTCACTTTTAAAACTATTGCGACCACTCAGTCGGGGTTCTGTCCCATCTGTGGCTTTTGAGTTTCAAACGAAGGTTTTCGTCTAGTTTTTTGCCATCACTGGTACCGATATTGGCATCTACGTGGCGAATCTTTCTCATGCCCGGTATTATAGTATGTACATCATCGTTACCTAATATAAAACGAAGCGCCATTTCAGGCATCGTCATACCTTCTGGCACCAATGGTTTCAGGGCATCGGCATGTTCTACACTCGGAATCAGGTTTTCAGGCACAAAATAGGTAGACCGCCAGTCATCAGCCGGAAACACCGTGTCTTTGGTTAGCAAACCGGTAAGGGTGCCTTCATCAAAAGGTACACGGGCAATCACGGCAATATCCAGTTCGCGACAAAGCGGAAACAATTCATCTTCCGGATTCTGGTCGAAAATATTGTATATTACCTGTACCGAATCTATCAGCCCGGTTTTCAGGGTTTCCAACACATTGGCGGGCTCCCAGCGGTTCACACTTACGCCAAAGTGTTTCACTTTGCCTTCCTGTTTCAACTTGGCAACTGCCTCTTTCCATTCATCTTTACCTGCCCAGGCGTCTTCCCAGACATGGAATTGCTGCAGGTCTATGCATTCAACATCCAGGTTACTCAGGCTTTTTTCGGTATACTCAATGATATGGCTGGCCGGGAAACAATCTTCCAACAGGAAATGTGATTTTGACGGCCATGTAAAATTCTTTGGTGGAATTTTAGTGGCGGCATACAATCGCCTGTCTGCATATTTTTTCAATACCCTTCCTAGTATTTGCTCACTTTTACCCTCGGCATATCCCCAGGCAGTATCAAAAAAGTTACAGCCTAGTTCAACCGACCGGTCAAGCGACTGCCCTACTTCGTCCTGGTCAGAGCCGGTCCATCCCGCAAGGCCCCACATACCATAACCTATTTCGCTGACATTCCAGCCAGTACGTCCAAATCTCCTGTACTCCATAATTGATATTTAATATGATTAAAAATAAATTTTAAATTAACGCTCCCATCAGTTTTTTTTCCTTTTGGCAACTGCTGAAGCCCAGGCCACCAAGCCTGTTAAAAACAAAGCTATACTGATACCAAAGGTAGTCCATTTAAACATTCCTGCCGTTGAAGCCAGACTGGCAGCAGCGTTTATTCTTTCCGGATACGCCATCAGCATAGCAATATTACCAGCATTTTCTAACATATCGCTAACGAAAACCAGCAACGGAAAAACGTTAAGTTTCAGCATAAAACTATCAGCCTGAAAACCTCTTTTGAATACAAAACTCAACAACAACAAATTGGTAATGCTATAAAAAACAGGGTAAATGATATCTATACAGGCTTCAATCACAAAATAGAGTTTTCTGCCCTCTTCGCCATAGGCCGACAACAGTTGATAGGCTTCATCAGGCGTAAATCCAAATTTCAAATCTAGCACACCTAATACGCCCTGTGGGTCAAACCTGGTTTGCAGGTAAGGCAAAACCACGCCTGAAATGGCCATTTGCAGCACAAAGAATATAATAATATTCCGGCCCGAAGCATTTCGGTGAGCCAAGTCTGAAAGCGACGTAATCATAGCGAGGTCAGAATGGGTTAAAGGGATACACAAATATATAGAAAATGATGTATTCTCTTTCATTAACCCGCGTTAACAGAAGTAATTATTAGTTTTAAATACCAATTGCAGGCACTGAAAATAATTTTAAATAATATAGCAGCAACAGGCCAAAAAAAATTAAATTTGCAGCGTATGAGACTCCGTAGCTCAGTTGGTAGAGCAACTGAGTGAACGTCACCCGGCGAACGTCGCTCGCTCTTAATCAGTGGGTCGAGAGTTCAGAAAATAATTAAAAGTAGTATAATGACTCCGTAGCTCAGTTGGTAGAGCAACTGACTCTTAATCAGTGGGTCGAGAGTTCGAGCCTCTCCGGGGTCACCTGATAATCAAGTACTTAGCAATCATGTTAAGTACTTTTTGTTTTGGGGGCTTAACCATTTGCACAAAATTGCCCCTTTTGTCTATTTTAATATCATTTTTGGTATAAATACTTTAATAAGCTCAGAATTCTTCTTTAGATTTGCTTCTAATTAATACAAAGTGCCTAACCTTATGAATTATTCTGCATTGTTGCTTGAAAAAATTAAAATTCAGGCATCTGCTAAAGAGCTTAGTTGGATTGAGTCTAAAAGTAATGGTAGTTTACAATCATTACAGGTAGCATTTGTGGCCGTACCAAGGTTTATCAGCAAAAGCCCTGTACTTGCAGCCGATACCATCAATGGTGTTTCTTTCGATAACTGGACACTGGATAAACTGGTAAGAGTCTATTTACTGGCTAGTCTGGATAGCACTGATAAGGAAACTTACACAAAAACACTGGATATCCTTTTTGATACTGCAGAAAACAATGAAGCCAGCGCTTTAATTGCGGCTCTCCCATTCTTGGCATTCCCCGATTATTGGCTTTTAAGAGCCACAAACGCCGTCAGGTCAAACATCGGGCCTGTTTTTGATGCTATTGCATTCGGAAACCCGTTCCCTAAAATTCATTTTTCTGAACCGGCCTGGAATCAATTAGTCTTAAAATGCATTTTTAATGATAAGCCCATTCATAATATAGACGGGCTTGATGAAAGAGCCAATCAGGAACTGGCCGATTCAATATCTTATCTGGCGCATGAGCGTTGGGCTGCAGGCAGAACTATTCCGTCGCAGGCCTGGCGTCTGGTAACCAGATTTATGAACGAGGCGATTCTGAAAGATATTGAGCATTTGTTTACAACAGGAACAGCCGCTGACACCATTGCGGCAGCAATTGTATGTGGCCAGTCTGATTTGCCTGCCGCTAAAGACCTGCTAACGAAACAAACAGCCTTGCATGAGCAATGGCAGAACGGAATCCTTAGCTGGCAAATGGTAGAAGACCACCAAAGAAGTATTTTAAATTATTAAGTAAGTTATGTGCCAGAAACATTCAGAAATATCGCAGAATCCGTCACATTTTGAAGGAAGCGCCGAAGAGCTAAAAACTTCAAAAGAGATTCAGGCCAATTATACCGATTACATCAAAGGAATGAAGTTCTTTGACCCTCATATTCACATGACCTCAAGAACTACCGATGATTACACTGCGCTGATAGATGCCGGAGTGGTTGCCATCATTGAGCCGGCTTTCTGGCTCGGACAACCCCGCACAGGTGTAGACTCGTTCAAAGATTATTTCAGCAGCCTGGTTGGTTGGGAAAGATTCCGCTCTTCGCAGTTTGGCATCAAACATTATTGCACCATCGGGCTGAACTCACGCGAGGCCAATAACGAAGCACTGGCAGAGCAGGTAATGGAAGTATTACCTCTGTTTGTTTACAAAGAAGGTGTTGTAGGTGTGGGCGAAATTGGTTTTGACGACCAGACACCCGCCGAAGAAAAATACTACAGGCTTCAACTGGAACTGGCTAAAGAAGCTAACTTACCCGTTCAGGTACATACGCCTCACCGCGACAAGAAAAAAGGAACCGAACTGAGTATGTCTATTGCCCTGGAGCATGGCATTGACCCCGGCATGGTAATAATTGACCATAACAACGAAGAAACTGTTGAAAGTGTGCTGGAGCAAGGTTTCTGGGCTGCGTTTACTATTTATCCGTTTACCAAAATGGGTAACGAACGCATGGTAGAAATTGTAAAAAAATACGGTTCTGAACGAATAATGATTAATTCGGCCGCCGATTGGGGTATCAGCGACCCTCTGGCTGTACCAAAAACAGCCGCCCTGATGAAAATTAAAGGGATATCAGACGAAGATATCCGTCTGGTTACTTATCAGAACGCCATTGACGCTTTTGCGCAAAGCGGCCAGATAAATGTGGCAGATTTTGAAAACCCGGTAGTAATTGACCAGAGCCTGAAATTTAACGGGAACACCATTCTGAGAGGTGGCCAGATTCCGAGGGTTGATAAAAATTCAATTTTTATCTCTTAAACAACCGCTTGTATCTTGAATATTAAATCTTACATACAAATAACCCGCCCCGCCAATGTAATTACGGCAGTATCAGATATACTGGCCGGGGTTGCTATTGCTGTATTTTCTTTTTCGTATGAAGACGTAAATATCACGGGTGTTTTGTTTTTGTGCCTGGCCACTATG
The DNA here is from genome assembly GCF_024138715.1 of Emticicia sp. 21SJ11W-3. Lineage (GTDB taxonomy): Bacteria > Bacteroidota > Bacteroidia > Cytophagales > Spirosomataceae > Emticicia > Emticicia fluvialis. The sequence goes on along the minus strand of NZ_CP092074.1, from coordinate 451,470 downwards.
GGTCTTTATGGTGGCGGCATTGTGTTTAACGATATTTTTGACCTGGAACTTGACCGCATTGAACGCCCTGAAAGAGTGATTCCAAGTGGAAAGATAAGCAAGACCAATGCCGTTATATATGGCTCCTTTCTGCTGATTTCCGGAGTATTGGCGGCGTGGTTCAATAGCCCGCTTAGTGCAATAATAGCGGCTTTAGTTGCAGCTTGTGCCCTGGTTTATAACAAATATGGCAAACATCATTCCTTTTTCGGCCCTATAAATATGGGTTTATGCCGCGGCGGTAATCTGATACTGGGCATGAGTATCATTGAGCGCTCTATTGAGCAGTGGTGGTTTATCGGCCTTTTGCCGGTTTGCTACATTGCTGCAATTACAATGATTAGCCGGGGCGAAGTGCATGGTGGTAATAAAAACACCTTATACTTTGCTGCGTTTCTTTATATTATGGTAAGTACAGCCCAATTGTATTTTTCGTATCAATTAAACAATCTTCCGGTAGCAGCAGCATTTGTGGTTTTACATATTTATCTGATATTCAAACCATTGCTGGCAGCCATAGCAAACCCGATTGGCCCCAACATTGGCAAGGCAGTAAAAGCAGGGGTTCTGTCGTTAATAGTCATGAACGCAGCGTGGGTAAGTGTTTCGGGCAATATTTTGCTGGCGCTGGCAGTGCTTTGCCTGTTACCTGTTTCAATATGGCTGGCCAGGTTTTTTGCAGTTACATAACCCCGGCAGCTACCTTTTTATTAGATTTTATTTATTTTATCTACCAATGAATGTAATTCAACAGGCCTTTCAGGTGCCTTTTTCTTTTAATATTATTTTCACACAAAACCTTTTTTCTTCTGAAAACAAAGCGTTTATCAATTTCCTTACAAACTTCGGCGAACCCGGTTTTCAGAAAAAAATATTGTTTTTAATAGATGCCGGTGTTGCTGAAAAACATCAGTATTTGCCTGAATCAATCAAACAGTATTTTCAAGGCCAAACCCAGATTGACCTGGCAGACGAAATACTGGTTTTACCGGGCGGAGAATTAGTTAAAAACGACAGCCAGTATCTCGACAAAGTGCTGCTGGCTATCAATCAATACGGTATAGACCGGCATTCTTTTGTGGCAGCCATTGGCGGTGGCGCATTTCTTGACATGGTAGGCTACGCCTCCTGCATTGCACACCGTGGCGTAAAGCATATCCGGATACCTACCACCGTGCTATCGCAAAACGATTCAGGCGTGGGTGTTAAAAACGGTGTCAACTTTCTTGGCAAAAAGAATTTCCTCGGTACTTTTGCGCCTCCTGTGGCGGTATTTAATGATTCCAACTTCTTAACCTCTCTTTCAGACCGCGACTGGCGTTCGGGTATATCTGAAGCCGTGAAGGTGGCTTTAATTAAAGACCTGCCCTTTTTTGAGTGGCTGGAGACCCATGCACAAGCAATGGCAAACCGCGAGATGAATGTGATGAATGAACAGATTTTTCGTTCGGCTGCCCTGCATACCAATCATATTTCAAGTGGTGACCCATTCGAAATGGGTTCGGCAAGGCCTTTAGATTTTGGGCACTGGGCAGCGCATAAATTAGAATATCTGAGTAATTTTGAAATAAGACACGGAGAAGCCGTGGCTATTGGCATTGCGCTTGATTCTGTTTATTCGCAGTTGTCTGGGCTGATAACAGAAGAAGATGCCAACCGCATTATCAGACTTTTAAAGACGCTTGGATTTACCTTATACCACGACTCGCTTGCAGCGAATGACAAGCTGAATTTATGGGAGGGGCTGAATGAATTCAGAGAACACCTGGGCGGAAGGCTGACCATAACCATATTAGAAAAGCTTGGTAAGGGCAAAGAAATTCATGAGGTGGATTTTGATTTAGTGAAATTGGCCGTTGACCGCCTGAAATTAACCCTCGATTAAAATGAAAACACCATACGGACACCTGAGTTATTGTAGCAATATTCATCCTGGCGAAGACTGGAAAGAACATTTTGCGGTTCTGCAAAGCAGTATTCCCGAAATCAAGGCAGGGGTTTGCCCCGATGCGCCTATGGGTATAGGCTTAAGACTAGCCAATCAGGCCAGTATTGATTTATCAGCAGAACAAAATTTTGAGACCTTTCAAAACTGGTTGACCGCACAGAATTGTTATGTTTTTACTATGAACGGTTTCCCGTTCGGAAACTTTCATCATACAGTAGTAAAAGACCAAGTGCATGCACCCGATTGGACAACACAGGAAAGGCTGGACTATACCATAAGGTTATTTAATCTGCTTGCCCGATTATTGCCGGACACATTAGAAGAGGGCGGTATATCTACCTCACCACTCTCCTATCGGTTCTGGTGGTTAAACGAAGCTGCACTAAAGGAAGCAACCATTAAAGCTACCAAAAACATGATTTTGGTAGTTGAGGAGCTGATAGCATTAAAAGCAAGCACCGGAAAAACGCTTCATCTGGATATTGAACCGGAACCCGACGGGATTCTGGAAAACTCTGAAGAGTTCATTAGCTGGTATAATAACTATCTGTTACCGATCGGAATTGAGCAATTGGGTGCCAAAGGTTTTTTGCCCGGGCAAGCCATTGAGGCCATTAAAACGCATATTCAGCTTTGCTATGATGTTTGCCATTTTGCGGTTGGTTTTGAGGCGCCAAAGGATGTAATTGCAAAAATGGAGGCTGAGCAACTAAAAGTGGGAAAAATACAAATAAGCTCGGCTCTGAAAGTTGATTTCGCTGATCAAGCGCAGGAAAAACTGGACGTAATTGCTCAGTATAACGAACCCGTTTATCTGCATCAGGTTGTTGCTCAAAGACATGACGGCAGCTTTTTAAAATACCCCGACTTAAGTGAGGCCATTGCAGGCTTTGATAACAGCATCAGCTCATGGCGCATACATTTTCATGTGCCTTTGTTTTTAGAACAGTATGGTTTGCTGGGTTCTACGCAATCTGATATTGTCAATACCATTGGTGTGCATAAGGCAAAGCCATTTACCAGCCACCTCGAGGTAGAGACCTACACCTGGGGCGTTTTGCCGAAGGAATTTCAGGCTCCGCTTAACGAGTCAATCATCAGGGAATTAAATTGGGTAAAAGGAATATTATAAGAGGCTCTAAAATTCTACTAAAATGCAAAAAACTGTAGTTATTGATATAGTTGGCCTTAGTACCAGTGTCGTTGGTGAACACACACCGTTTTTACAGAAATTCATTGCAAAAAATACGCTTACGCATATTAAGCCGGCTTTCCCTGCGGTTACTACCACAGCGCAAAGCTGCTATATAACCGGTAAAAACCCGGATGTGCACGGTATTGTAGGGAATGGCTGGTATGACCACGATGCGTGTGAGATGAAGTTCTGGAAACAATCTAACAAACTGGTTCAGTCTGAAAAAATATGGGAAGCTGCCAGAAGAAAAAATCCGGCCTTTACGGTTTCAAAGATGTTCTGGTGGTACAATATGTACTCATCAGCCGATTTTTCAGCTACGCCTCGCCCGCAATATCATTCAGATGGTGTAAAAGTACCCGATTGTTACACCTATCCTGCCGACTTAAGAGATAAACTACAGGCCAAGTTGGGTACCTTCCCATTGTTTAAGTTCTGGGGGCCTAATACAAGCATTGATTGTTCTAAATGGATTGCCGATGCCTCATTGGAGGTTGACAGAACCGAAGACCCTACGCTAACGCTGATTTATCTGCCTCATTTAGATTATTGCCTGCAAAAATTCGGTGTTGATTTCGGTAAAATCTCTAAAGATTTACATGAAATTGATAGCCTCGTAGAAGAGCTGGTCAATTACTATGAGCAACGCAATGCTAACGTTATATTGCTTTCTGAGTACGGTATCAACAATGTGAGCCATCCTATACACATCAACAGAATCTTGCGCGAGCATGGATTACTTTCTGTACGGGTAGAAAGCGGGCTGGAACTGCTGGACTGCGGCGCGTCAAAAGCTTTTGCGGCTTCCGACCACCAGATTGCTCACGTGTACGTTAATGACGAAAGCCAGAAAGAACGGGTAAAAGAAATTCTATCTAAAATTGATGGCATTGCCCTGATAATGGATGAAGCGGAGAAACAAAAATACCACATCAATCATAAAAGAGCCGGTGATTTTGTGTTAATGGCCAAGGCCGACAGCTGGTTTACCTACTATTACTGGTTTGATGATAAACTGGCCCCTGATTTTGCCCGCAGCGTTGATATTCATAACAAACCGGGCTATGACCCCGTTGAGATGTTTATGAATCCGGCTAATCCTTTCATTAAATTAAGAGCCGCTTACAAGTTGCTTCGTAAACTAACAGGCTTCAGATACAGAATGGATGTTATACCGCTTGATGCCAGTCTTGTCAAGGGCTCACACGGCACGCTCGATATAGGAAAAGAGTTTTATCCGGTACTGGTAAGTAATCAAAAAATAACCGAAGAGATAGCTGCAACCGATGTTTATGATGTAATCTGGAACAGTTTGTTCGGGAATAATATGAAATAAACATTTTAATCCTTTCGGCCAAACAACAGACCCTCTATGGTTGTTTAAACTGACAGCTGCCCGATTAGGGAATCCGGCCATGCCGCACTTTGCTTTTCCTTTTTTCTAATCAGGCAGGCAAAATGTGCCAGACACACTTCGTGTAAAATTTCCAATAGCACATTGGCCGTTTTTATAGCTAATGGGCGAATACTGCACGAATACTTTACTTATACATCTATAAAAAACTTATCCATGGAATCCGTAAAATCAGTAACCGATGGCGCAACAGTTGTTCCGTCAAAAGAAGTAAAAGCATTTGGTACGCTAGCCGCAGATGCACGATTAGACCAACTACAAATTAAACGCAGAACGCCTAAACCGCACGACGTTGAGATTGAAATATTATATTGTGGCGTTTGTCATTCAGACCTGCACACAGCCAGAAGCGAATGGCCCGGCACGGTTTATCCATGCGTTCCGGGGCATGAAATAGTAGGAAAGGTTGTCAGTGTCGGTAATCATGTTACCAAATTTAAAGTGGGCGACCACGCTGCCGTAGGTTGTATGGTTGATAGTTGCAGAGATTGCGAATATTGCAAGGAAGGGTTGGAGCAATACTGCGAACAGGGAAATACAGGCACCTATAACGCACCTGATGTACATTTAGGCACACACACCTTTGGTGGATATTCTGAAAGCATAGTAGTTGATGAATCTTTTGTGTTGCATGTGCCTGAAAACCTTGACCTGGCCGCTACTGCTCCGCTATTATGCGCGGGTATAACCACGTATTCTCCACTCAGACACTGGAACGTCGGGCCGGGCAAGAAAGTAGGCGTGGTGGGTATTGGCGGGCTGGGCCACATGGCCGTAAAACTGGCTAAAGCAATGGGTGCAGAAGTAATTGTTTTTACTACCTCAACATCTAAGATTGAAGATGCCAAACGCCTGGGCGCCGATGACGTGGTGTTGTCGAAAGACAAAGCGCAGATGGCCAAATACAGAAGCAAGCTACACTTTGTTTTGGATGCTGTTTCTGCCGAACACGATATTAACCAATACCTGGGTTTATTGAAGGTAGACGGGTCTCTGGCTTTGGTAGGTGCGCCTGAGCGTCCGCTGCCTGTGGCTGCATTCAGCCTGATACCTGCCCGTAGAAACTTTGCCGGCTCAATGATTGGCGGTATTGCCGAAACCCAGGAAATGCTTGATTTCTGTGGCCAACATAACATTGTTGCCGATATTGAGATGATTAAAATGGATGAGATTAATGAAGCTTACGAGCGCTTGCTGAAAGGCGATGTGAAGTATCGGTTTGTAATTGATATGGCTTCTTTGAAGAACTAAAATTCTAAGTCAATTAAGCGAAAACAAAAGCCTTTCAGCAGTTACACATCTACTGCTGAAAGGCTTTTTAAATGAATAAACTCAGCAATTCTCTCAAGGCTTTATCCTCTTCGTCAACCAAATCAAAAACTGTTTTTCCGCCACTGTTGGGAATATACTTGTCTGCTCCGGCTTCAAGTAAAAGGCTTACACACCGTAGGTAACTATCCATATTTTGCTTGTTACCACTATACAAGCCATGAACAGCCCAGAAAAGCGGTGTCGACTGAAAATCAATACATCTCCTGTTTATTTCTGCCTGTGCTTGAATCAGCCTTTCTACCACTAAAGGCCGGCCGCACCAGGCTGCCCAATGTAAGGCCGTACCGCCATGAGTACCTGCATGGTTTATTACCGCATCGTTTTCAATATAAAGCAAAGCTATTTTATCGGCATGCAGGCTGGATGCGGCTATCAATGGGCTATCCTTTTTCTCTATTAATTCTCCTCCGTTTACATCAGCGCCATATTCCAGAAAAAGTCTGGCCATTTCCACACCCTCCTGGTCTAAATATTTGCCAATGAAAACGCCATCGCAAATCCGGTGTAGCGGATGTGCCCTGGTTGTATTCAGCTCGTCGTAAGGCAAGCCCTCGTTTGCCAATTGCGGATTGGCAGAAAGCGCGCTTTTTAAACCCTGGTAGTCTGCTCTGTCAATTAATTGTTTTACTGATACCGTCATGGATTAAATGTCTAATCTCTAAATGGTGAAGTCTGATTTCTGCCATACAATATACCAGATATTTTTTTAATTATTGCTGGCATTAATTTATCCTTTTGGTTTCAGGCAAAATGTTGTTTTGCAAACAAAATCCTATTACTTTTCGGAATCCATCGACGTCTCAAAAATGAAAAAGAATTTACTCGCTACGCTTTTGCTATTACTGACTTTCTTTTGCGGTTTTAGTCAGGAACAACCCCCGGCAGTTGAATGGGCCGAACCTTATCGTGGAGGTACAAGAGGGGGCAGCATCTCACCTTTCAAGGGGTCTGGCCATTTATTTGCACTAATCAAATACCAGAATTCAAACAGCGGCTCAGCAAGTATCAGCAAGTTTAATGCTGATGGATTTGTAAAAGACCAGTATATCAGCGCAGAAGGGGGTTCTTCAAATGCTCCGGTAATGACTCAATGTGCATCGCAGGATGGTGGCGTTCTTGTATTTTTGCTGATGGACAGGGTCCTGAGAAAATATGATGATAACCTCAATTTAAGTTGGCAAAAAAATGTCAGCTACCAGGTGCATAATGCCACACCAACACAGTCAAACGGATTCTATTTATTAACCAACCGATTTGTCAGCAACACGACTGTAACTGAAATAAAGAGGATAAAAAGTGACGGCAGTGAAGAATGGACCATTGAATTAACAGATATTTCAAACATATCTGATCTGAAAACCAATGCTGATGATGGGTTGATTGTGGCCTATTCAAACGGTGTTCGTAAATATAACGCCAATGGCTCACTGGCCTGGTCAAATACCGGTATCTTTGGCAGCTATCAGATTATGCCCTCTGCCGATGCATCTTTCTATGTTTTAGCCCGTAATAACACCACAAATATCAGCTATGTGGTTCTGGTTAATTCTTCTAATGGCAATGCAACCTGGACAAAGTCCTTAACCGGTGAAACCATTAGCGATTTTGAGAGGACATCTGATAACGGCTGTGTTTTCAGCACCAATACAGGGCTGTATAAGTATAATTCATCAGGTGTGCTTCAATGGAAAAACGTTGATTATACTTCCGGCAAAATTGCTGTTTCGGGCGATGATAAGATTTTCGTTGTCAGAGATAACGCCATTTTCAAGCTCAATTATAACAATGAGACCCTCTGGACAAAAAACTTCAACCGTAATCACTATATCATTCAGGATATTCATGAGGCATCAGACTTTGGCTTGTATGTAAATGCAGTAAAAAATGCCACAACGTTCAATACTTCTCCAAATTTTCTCGTTTTCAAACTCGCAGCTCCGGCTTCGCCCTGCAAAATGTCTTTTGATATTACAGGCAATAGCGCCACTTTTTGCCAAAACGGCAGCATAGACCTTGGCGCTTCGTTTGGCAAAGTTTCGTTTAAGCACATGGCGCTTCTCACAGATATTTCAATTCAGTGGTACAGAGGCAACTTTGCCTTAACATCGGCCACAGACAGTGCCTATACCACTTCTATTAATGGCAATTACCGACTGGAGGTGCCGCAAGGTAATTGCGAAGCCTTATCGAGATCGGTAACACTGAAAATAGTAAATGAAACGTCGCCTTTTGTAACAACTGATAAAAGAATCATTTGCCAGGGCACGCAGACCTCATTAAGAGCGCTGGGCTGCGAAGGCAAGGTGGTTTGGTCTACCGGTGATACGGGTGATACGCTTTGGGTTGCCCCAACTGCCACTACCAGTTATAGTGCCGTATGCCAGCAAACCATCAATAATGAGACCTGCCAGAGTGCGCCCAGTTTAAAGTTTACCATAACCGTAGTGAGTACATCTAACCTGCAAATAACGGCAATAACAGGCAGTAAAGAGTTTTGCGAACAAGATTCAACCGTGCTGGAGCCTGTCATTACCGGGGGTATTGCCCCATTCAGCTATATCTGGGCCTCTGCCGACAATACTTTTTCAAATGAACCAAAGCTGGTAGTAACCCAGGAAAACAAATATATACTACAAGTTTTTGATAATGCCGGATGTTCGGCATCAACAGATTTGTTTGAAATCAGAAAAAATGCCAAGCCGCTGGCGCCCACCATATTATCGCCTTCCGGTACCCAGATTTGTACCGGTGCAGCCGTCAGTTTAACTACTGCGGCCAAAGAAAACAGCTATTTGTGGTTTAAAAATAATACTGGCATTGCAGAGGCAACCAAAGAAGCTTATACCCCCACCTCCGCAGGCATATACAAACTAAAAGTCACCAACACCAAAGGTTGCTCGGCGATGTCGGCCAATGCCATAACCATTACCGAAGTAGTTATTCCGCAGCCTAGTATTAAACAATCGAATGATAGTTTGGTATCCAGTGCGTCAAGTGGGAACAAGTGGTATTTTAATGGCAGTGAGTTGTCTCAAACCACCCCTAAAATCCAATTCACTCAATTGGGCAGTTATCAGGTGAAGGTGTTTGATAAAGGGTGTGAGAGCCCTATCTCGGCTGTTTTTCAACCTGTGTTATTGGCCAATGAAGAACATACTCCTTACATACAACTATACCCCAACCCGACTGCTGATAAGGTCTATCTGAAATCTGCCAGGCTGTTTACCTATAAACTGATAGATGCAGCAGGGCGATTGGTTGGTAAGTCTACTGTTAAGCAGGATACGCATACCATTGATTTTACCGGCTTTTCTACTGGCACCTATTTGATTGTTTTGGAACAAGAAAACGGAAATGCTGTGGTGAAGAAGGTGAATGTGAGTAGATGAGGGGTTTCTTTTAAAAAGTTAATATCCGCTTATTTTGCAAGTCTATTGATTATATGCAGGAGGCTATTATGTTGAACCATGCGCGTTCAGTATAATAGCCTCTCTCCATTTTTGAGTATTTTTTTCCCCTACGCAGCTTACTGCTTCTCCATTTTAAGGAATAAGTATATGGAGCTCTTCTACCTTTTAAAACCTCATTTTCGTGTATTCTGCATTGTTTTTAATGGTCAATCATGACACGTTTATACATCTGTTGGCATACTTTTTTGCACTTCTATCCAATCAAGGCATCGGAAGCACAACATCACATATCTAAATCCTTCCTGCCGTAAATATGTAATATTAAAACACGCAATCTCATGAAAGTTTTAGTAAAACCCCTGATTATCCTTTTTGCAGCCACTTCGCTGGCTTCGTGCGTAACAAAAAAGAAATATGTTGCCCTGCAAAATGAATATGATCGCTCGCAGTCTAATCTGGTAAAATGTGGCGACGAAGTGCAAGACTATAAAGACCGCCTGGCCGCCGCTACAAGAAATGCCGAAAACCAGAATATGGCTTCGCAAAGCGCTATTCAGCAGCGCGACCAACAGCTTAGCTACATGAAAGACCAACTGGAAGACCTGAAAAAACTGCGCGACAGACAATTGGAACAAGTGGGCGACCTGACGGTGTTATCAAAGGCCGCGAATGCTAACATTGACAACACGCTGTCGCAAATGCAACAAAAAGACCTGTACATCAACCGGCTTCACGCTGCTAGAACCAAAACCGACTCAATTAATCTGGCCTTAGCCGTTAACCTGACCAGCGTGCTGAAAGACGGTATTGAAGATAAAGACATTGAAGTAAAGGTTGATAAAACAGTGGTGATGATTAACATCTCTGACAAAATGTTGTTTAACAGCGGAAGCTATAAAATTACCCCAAGAGCAAACGTAGTGCTGGGTAAAATTGCACAGATAGTGCAGTCAAGACCAGAACTTGAAGTAATGGTTGAGGGCTACACAGATAACGTTTCTATTAAAAATGATTGTATTACTGACAACTGGGATCTGAGCGTAAAAAGGGCCACTTCTGTAGTAAGAACACTACAAGGCCAGTTTAAGGTAGACCCTAATAAACTGATTGCAGCCGGCCGTGGCGAATACAATATGCTGACAAGCAATGATACGGCAGAAGGGCGCTCTACCAACCGCAGAACCAGAATTATTCTGATGCCAAAATTGAACCAGTTCTATGAGCTGCTGGGTTCAACCAAATAACAGGTAGAAGACACCTAACAAACGGGCAGAATCGCAGGTGTGATTCTGCCCGTTTGTTTTTAAACCAAAGCCAGAAGTGACCCCGTAAATGAACCATCAAAAAAAAAATTGTCTTATTTACGCAACTTGCCTTTATTTTTCTGCATCTTAAGGTAAACTGTATCAAATTATCATTTTCTAACTATACATAATTATGAAAAAACTACGCTTATTGTTTGTAACAGCATTATCTGCTATCAGCATTTCGTATGCTCAGGACAAAGAATCACCATATTTTGTAAAAACGTATCGCTCGGCCGAAATTCAGAATGTTAATGTTCAAACCTCCGGCGGTAGTATTACCGTTATCGGCCAGGAAGGCAGCGAAGCCCGTGTTGAAATATACGTAAAACCTAATAACTGGAACGGGAGCTCGTTAAGTAAATCTGAAATTGAGGAAAGACTAAGAGAATACGAACTAAGTGTAAAAAAAGAAGGCAGCACCATTTACTGCGTAGCCAGAAGAAAAAATGATAGTGGCTGGAACAACTGGAAAAAATCGTTGAATATTTCATTCAAAATTTACTCGCCTGAAAAAATCTCAACAGACCTGCAAACCAGTGGTGGTGGTATAACCCTTAAAGACCTTACCGGCAACCTGAGTTTTTCTACCAGCGGTGGTGGCCTGAAACTATATAATCTGGGTGGTAATATTAAAGGCAGAACATCAGGCGGTGGTATTGATATTACCGACAGCCGCGATAACATTGACGTAAGCACCAGTGGTGGTGGCATTGACGCTACTAATTGCAAAGGCGATATCAGACTTGTTACGTCTGGCGGGGGTCTTCGCCTAAAAAGGCTGAACGGCATGGTAAAAGCTTCTACCAGTGGTGGGGGTATCAGAGCAGAGGAAATCGGTGGAGAGTTCATTACTTCAACTTCAGGTGGCTCTATACATCTTGAAGACATTACTGCCAGTGTAAAAGCATCTACCAGTGGTGGCGGTATACATGCCGACATCAAATCATTAGGTAAATACTTGTCGTTATCAACCAGTGCAGGAAGTATTACGGTAAGAATGCCGCTGGATAAAGGCATGAACCTTGATTTGGATGCTAACCGCGTGCGTATCCCAGAAATAAGAAACTTCAATGGTCGTATCGAAAAAGACCGTGTAAGAGGTTCGGTTAACGGTGGCGGAATACCCGTAACAATGGATGCCAATTCTGGCAGCATCAGTATTAATGATTAAGCAAATCCGGAATTAAATCATAAAATTTATTACTAAATACCGATAAAACATGAAAAAACTATTCATCTTTCTTTTATGTGCCGGAATTGGCGGCTCTGCCATTGCACAAAAAGAGGTTTCGGCCAAAACAATTTTCGAAGCCATAGACCAGGGCAAAGCTGTTAATTATGAAGGTGTAACCATAACCGGTAACCTGGATCTGACAGAGCTATCAAACAAAAAGAGAATCAAAAAAAGCAAAGGATACGAAGAGTATAAAAGCTATGTTGAAGTACCCATAACTTTCAGAAACTGCGTTTTTAAAAACGATTTCATTGCTTACAAAAACTCTGAAAATGAAAAAGGTGGTAAATGGGGCAACACCTCATGGAGCATTGGGGAAGGTGCCACCTCTACAACAGACTTTGAACGGAGTGTAACCATAGAAAACTGTACTTTTGAAGCAAAAAGCGAGTTTAAATATTCTGATTTTGCCGACAAAGCCTCTTTTGCCGGAACCAAGTTTCAGAAAGAAGCCAATTTTAAATATGCAGGCTTTAAGAAAGAATCAAACTTTGCTAATTGCAGATTCGGCGAATACGCCAACTTCAAGTATTCTGACTTTAAGTATGATGCCGATTTTTTTAGCGCAGACTTCAGAAACTATGCCGACTTCAAATATGCCAATTTTAACGAACGCGTTACATTTAAAGGTTCAACCTTTAATAACAATGCCGATTTTAAATATGCCGAATTTAAAGACTCTGGTAATTTTGATAACACCAGGTTCCGCTCGGGTATTGATATGAAGTACTCAAACGGGAAGAAATATATCAACTGACCTGAGTAATCAAAGAACCCAACCCCTTGTCCGAAGGCGTACAAATCCTGTCCGTTTTCGGACATTTTTATTTTACAAAAACATCTTAAATAGCTTATTATAAGACATTTAAATTTAATGGCATAAACTTTGGCAAACAGTTGTAGGAGTGTGAAACCTGAAAATCGGCCAGGATACAGTATCTTAACAACCAGAACTAATCAATTCAATCAAAAATGATTCAATTAAAAAACATATCTAAATATTACCCTGCGGGTTTCGGAAAAACTTATGTGCTGAGAAATATTAACCTGACCATCAATCCGGGCGAATTTGTATCTATCATGGGGCCTTCAGGTTCTGGAAAGTCAACCTTGCTGCATATTCTGGGTTTGCTTGAAGAAGCATCAGAAGGCGAGTATTTGTTTGAGGATATGCCGGTACAGAAACTTTCAGAAAAAAAACGTACCGAATTACACCGTACCAGCATTGGGTTTGTGTTTCAGGCGTATCATCTCATTGACGAACTTACGGTTTATGAAAATATAGAAACCCCGCTTTTATACAAAGGGCAGTCTGGCTCGGAACGTAAAAGCAGAGTAGCCGACGTATTAGACCGCTTTAATATGGTTGCTAAAAAAGACCTTTTCCCGACACAGTTATCAGGCGGACAACAACAGTTGGTAGGTATTGCAAGAGCCATTGTGGCCGAACCCAAGATAATTTTTGCCGATGAACCTACCGGAAACCTGCATTCTGAACAAGCCAAACAAATTATGGAGCTGTTTAAAGAACTGAACGAAAAAGACGGCGTAACCATAGTACAGGTAACTCACTCAGAAGAAAACGCTACCTATGGTAATAGAGTTATCAGGCTTAAAGACGGCTGGATTGATTAACACAACCCTTGTTTTGAAATTAGTGATAGAAAAAATACAATGAACAATTTACGCAAATACGTACTGCTTTTTTCGTTTTCGATGTGCCTCTCGGGTGTTAGTGCACAAACCCGGCTAACCCTGAAAGAATGCCTGGACATAGCCATAAAGAATAACCTTACTTATCGCGAAAGCCAGATACAAGCTGAAGCAGCCAATGTAGAACTACAACGGGTGAGGTCACTGGCGTATCCAAGAATAGGTTTTGGCATAGGCCAGGACGTGCGCCTGGGTAGAAGTATTGACCGTTTTACAAACGCCTACATTGAAGAGCTATACAGCACCAATGGCTTTGGGATTGACGCCTCAATAGCTTTGTTTAACGGATTTCAGATAAAGAATCAGATACAACAGAACATATTGCTGAAAGAGGCCGGCCAGAAAGGTATTGAGGCCAGCCGTAATATGATTACTATTAATTTGATGCAGGCATATTTGCAGGTGCTGGCGTCGCAGGAGCTGCTTGAAGTAGCGCTGCAGCAGGTAGAAACATCTAAAGCCCAGCTTGAGCGTATAACCAAGCTTGTTGATGCCGGAGTATTGGGCCAAACAGAATATTTCCAGATAAAATCTCAGCTGGCTAATGATGAATTTGCCCTTGTAACCACGCGCAACACATTAAAAACCAACAGGCTGGCTTTGTTTCAGCTGATGAACCAGACCCCCTCAAACAATGTAAGATTTGAGCCTATTAATGATGAGGTAAACATTTACAAAACAGATGATAACTTTGTTAATCAATTATACGAGCAATCGATTAACAGTTTCCCGTCAGTAAAAAGGGCCGAATTACAATTGAAAAGCTTCAACAATCTCATAAAAGCGACAAAGGCCAACGTAATACCAAGCTTAACGCTATCGGCCAATTATGGCGCTTTTTATTCTACATCCAATAAAGCCGAAACATATATAAAGCAGATAAACGGTACGCGTAATGGTTCGTTGTCATTAAACCTGAGTGTGCCTATTTTTGGTGGTTTGCAAAACAGACCAAGGGTAGCAGCCGCCAGAGTGCAACAACAACTGACAGAAAACAATTTAAATACGGCCAAACTTCAATTGCGCCAGGCTATTGAGCAATCGTTCCAGTCTTTTGATGCGGCCTCTGAAAGATACAAGGTAGCTACTGAGCAGGTAGCCATTAACGAGCAGAATGTAAAAGCTGCCGAAAGCAGAATCAGCGCCGGAACTGTAAATTCGGTAGAATACGTACTGGCTAAAGTAAATTATGACCGTGCCAGAAGCAACCTGGTTCAGGCGAAATATGAAGTACTGCTACAACAAAAAATTCTGGACTTCTATAAAGACGGAGAATGGAGAATTAATTAGTAAAGGAATAAATAATAAGAAACATAGCTGCAACGGCTTGTTGCGGCTATTGTTTTTTCCTGACCTCGCTGGTATCTGCACATATCTCTAACAATTGTGCATTACTTAGCTGAAGTTGAGGATGCAGTAGAGCTCCGGCAATTTCGGTCAGAGGAGCCAGCACAAATCGTCGTTCCTGAATAAACGGATGCGGCACAACCAGCTCAGGCAGTTGTATAATTTCGTTGTTGTAATACAGCACATCAATATCAATTAACCTTGCCCCCCATTTAAGGTCTCTCTTTCTTCCCATCGCCAGCTCAACAGCTAAAACGGCTGCCAGTACCTCATGAGGTGGTAACGTTGTGGAAACACAAATTACCTGATTCAGAAAATCGTTCTGCTCTTTTAGCCCCCAGGCAGCTGTTTCATAAATGGCAGACTGCGCAATAATAGAACCTACGTTTTGGGAAATTTGCATACGGGCCATATTAAGATTCTCTTGTCTGTTACCAAGATTTGACCCAAGCCCCAGATAAACCTGATTGATTTTCACTAAGCGGTTATTAAATTGAAAGATAGAACCACTTCTGCTATTTCGGGCAATAAGGCAGGGTTTTTCTCAAATGCATTGCCTATTACGATGATGTCAGCACCGGCTTCTAAGGCATCATGGGCTTTTTGGGCAGAGTTAATACCACCGCCCACAATAAGTGGCGCAGCAATGTTTTCTCTTACCATGCGAATCATTTTAGCAGATACCGGATTAATGGCCCCGCTGCCACCGTCAAGATAAATAAGGCGCAGGCCAAGCATTTCTCCGGCTATGGCTGTACAGGCGGCAATATCTGCTTTGTCGTGCGGAATGGGCGTTGTATTGCTGATATAAGAAACCGTTGTTTGCCGGCCGCTGTCTACCAGTATATAGCCGGTTGGCAGTATTTCAAGCCCACTGTGTTTCAGTAAGGGGGCCGAAATCACATGCTGGCCAATCAGGTAGTCCGGGTTGCGACCTGAAATCAACGAAAGTAACAGAATGCCATCGGCAGATGGCTCAATATGCAGGCTATTGCCAGGGAATATTACAACAGGAATATTGGTTTGCTGGCGGATGACGGCAATCATTTCAGCCATCATCTGATTCGTAATGAGGCTACCGCCCACAAAAAAGAAATCAACCCGGTTTTCTACGCAGCTGTATAAAAATTGATTAAATGTAGCAATCTCCACCTTGTCAGGATCAAGCAAAACAGCTAAAGCCTTTTTTTTGAGGTGATTAAGATTTAATATTTTATCAAGAAGTTGCTTCGGCATCTTTAGTTGTGAGGTGATCTATCAATTCCAGTAATTTTTCTTTTGCAACAGCTAACAGAATAGAGGTGGCAGCACCTTTCATGGCAGCCCATAACATAGAATCGCCGGCTTTTTCAGGTTCCGGCTCAGGCAGTGGCTCGGGGTCTTCGATAGTCTTTTTCCCGGCAGGTAAAAGTAGCTCGGTAACTGCATATACGGCCACAATGATTCCACCGATAACCAAAGCATTTTTACCTACTTTTTTAAGGTCTCCTATCTGGGTTTCAATGGCACCTAAATATTTATCTATGGATTCCTGCAACTGTTCTTTGCGTTCTTCACGATTGGCCTTTGGCGGTACAACAGGCACTCTGGTTATGGTTTCTCTTAGATTTTTCACTTTCCCACAGATTTTTGTTCAAAATTATTGAAAAATGCTAAAAAAAGAAAGGCTGAAGCCCGTTTATAGCAATTAAAGATTTCAGGTAAATGTAATCCTTCCGGTTTTTAAGCAGTAAGCTGCCAGCCTGCGCCGACAAACACTAAACTTATCAGCCGGTCAAAAAGTTTTGTATTTGCGTGGTAACAACTTCTAATTTGAGTAAACGGTTTTTTTATGATGGTACCCAATAACGAATTTTATTGCCTGTATCGCCAGACTGGGTAAAGTTCGCCTTTTCTGAAAACTCCTTTGCCCATAGGCAGCTCCATAAACGCGTCTGCTTCTATCAGACTGGTGAGGTCGCCGGAGCCATTTCCTGCTACTGGTATTGCTTTTACAATGCCGCCGGGTTCTTGTATCATGCGCACCTGCATAAAAAAAGTGAGTGGAAAATTTACTTCAAAATCTACCGACAGCTCTGCCAGCTCGGGCTTAAGCGTCATCCCCTGCGACACATCAAGCCAGGGTTTAAAATACCGGTGCAAACACATAAAAGTAGAAACCGGATTACCCGGTAAAGCAAAAACCACCTTTGTGTCTTTCACGCCAAACCAGAATGGCTTGCCCGGCCTTTGCCCCACTTTATGAAAAAGTTTATGCACCCCCTGGTTTTCTAAAGCAGCAGGTACAAAATCAAATTTACCGGCCGATACCCCTCCACTCAGAACCAGCACATCGTAAGTATCCAGAAACTCCTTAATCTTCTGCTCTATAGTTTCCTGGTTGTCAGGCAATAAAACGATGTCGGCATGTACGCCCCAGCTTTTAAGGCAAGCCTGTAAAGCATAACTGTTAGAGGTACGTATCTGGTGTGGTAACGGGGTTTCAGTAACAGGTATAATCTCTTCTCCGGTGGCAATTAAAACTGCTGTTGGCTTTTTCTGCACCAGTATTTCATGTTTGCCAATAGTGGCAGCTATTCCAATTTCTGCTGGTGTAATTCTGGTACCTGTTTTTACGAGCTTATCTTGCTTTTTCTTGTCTGCTCCTTGTTTATGTATGCTCAGGCCCTGTTCTGCCGGTATAACATTTATGGTTGCCTGGCTGTCATTAATGGTCACATCCTCGTATCTGATAACCGTATCGGTTCCATCGGGCAATATAGCGCCCGTCATTACTTCTATGCAATTCATCGGGTTTTGCAACATTACCTGTGGCTTACCTGCGGCTGCCGTGCTTTCAATACGAAAACTAACCTGACCGGCAACTATCTGCTTAAAAGCCAATGCAATGCCGTCCATAGATACTCTGTTAAAAGGAGGAAAATCGCGGTCGGCATAAAAATCTTCAGCCAGTATTCTTCCTGTGGCGTCTTCAATTGCTACTTTTTCTACCTGTGGTGTTATTGCCTGACTCAATATTATTGATTCAGCCTGTTCAACTGTTATCATATCTGCTGGCTTTTACAGGTTTATCTGTTGTTTAACTGCCCGGTTCAACAGCCTGTTTTCTGAAACTATTAATAAGTAAATACCTGAATGGTAAAAAAAACACAGGGCGATGCAAACTTAATTCAATATTTGCTTTTTAGAATGATTTAAGGCCATACAATTGGCCAAAGAAGAAAAAAACTACAAATCAGCCGGGATGAAGAACTAAAGCTTTTTTAGCGGGGAATAAAAACAGGAGCATTTTTTTTGACCATACATTTGCGCATAATACTATCGGCAATCAGCAAAATACCCATTGAGAAAATAATTTTTCCGATAGTGAACGCAAAAGCCGGATAAACTTCAAAAACAAAACGGCTCAGGTATAAATAAATTTTTAAGGTAACAATGGCTATCGTACCAACTGCCAGCCTGTATCGGTTGCGGCTTAAAGGCCCGTTTACATAAAAGCTGATGCCCACAGTAATGATGTTAAGAGCCATCTCAACCATTATTAAGAAAAATATTAGTTTTTCGGAAGAAAAATAGATTTCATACGCCTTTGACAAAGAAAAACTAAAGCCTAATGCAACTATAAAGCAAGCAAAAATAACATAACCCAGCTTTTTGTTGTAAATACCAGACGCCCGTAGACGCAAACGCTGCTGGTTATATAGCACAAACAACACCACAAAGGCCAAAATATCATTGATAAGATTAGCAACAAACAAAGAACCGGTTGATACAAAATAATAATAGATTTCGACCAGGATTTCAAGAAACAGAAAGGCAATCAACAAAAAATAACTGAGGCTGTCATGAACTCTTTTTCTGTGAAATAGAAGGTACCCCAGGCAAAGCAAAGTTGGCGCCTGATTCAAAAATTTAGACAGCAAAAGCTCTTCCCAGGAAAGCATTTCCGGTACGGGCAAGAACTGAAAGAACAGGACAGTTAATAGAACAACTATCCCATGTAATGAAACAAACCTGGGTGACATGAAGACGGTTTTTTCAAAAGCCAAAGCATCTGATCAATCAGCAGTAGCTTATTCTAACTCAATAGCAAAATTATAAAGGGTTAAGGTTAACCGGGTAGGGGTAATCAGGGGACAATAATATTTCAGATTTTACAAAAAAGCAAATTTTAAGTCTCGTAAATAGGTTTATTTCTGAATTTCAGTTTTCCGGCGTCTCTTCCGCTGAAATTTGCGCGTATTTCGGCACATACGGCAAGGGCAATCTCTTCTGGCGTGCTGGCGCCTATATCCAACCCTACGGGGCTAAATATGCGTTCTTCGTCTTCAGTGGTAATGGCCTTACCCTCTTCAACCATACGTGCATACATTTTTATTGTACGCTTTTTAGGGCCCAGCAAACCAATGTAAGAAATACCGGTATTAAGCAGGGTTTGCAGATTAGCGTAGTCGGTCTCGTAATCATGGCACATAGAAATAGCCGCGGTGAATCTATCTACAACCGGCATGTGATTCTTGGGCATTACGGCGTCGGCAGTTGCAAAAAGAGACGGATGCATTCTGGCCGGATTACAGATAACCGTTACTTTCCAACCCAGCTCTTTGGCTATGCGCACCATTGGATAAACATCGTAGTTACTTCCAAACACATAGAGGTGTACGGGTGGTGGCACCACTTCAATAAATAAACTTATTGTTGCCTCTGATGCTAAAACATAGGTTTTAGAAACTGATTTGGTGTTTAAAAGTGCCGTTTCTATTTCATGAACCACATCTGCTTTGATGGTGTTCAGATGGAAGCTGCTGTTGAAGTGGTCTGGGTTGTCATACCTGAAAACCTGCCCCAATTCAATTTCCGCCTCTTGCAGATTCTGTTTTTTAACATCTGTTACGGTTACAATAACATTGGGTGTGCGTTGGTTGAGGCAACTGCTTAGCTGCAAAACAGCATTTTGCTCATTGTGCGGGTCGAGCGGACTTATCAACACATCAATTATGCCATTACAACCCAACCCGACGCCTATCTGGTAGGGGTCGTCGTCGGTGGTATCATAAGTTATCAGCGTAGCTTTATTTTGCAGCATTACCAGCCGGGCTTTTTTGAGTGCATCCCCTTCCAGACATCCACCGCTGATACCCCCAATCCATTCGCCAGACTCCATCACCAGCATTCTTGCACCGGTTCGCCGGTATGAAGAGCCCTCTACCCGCACCACGGTTGCCAAAGCGGCTTTATTCTTACTAAAGTCTATTTTCTGATAGGCCTCAACAATCTGCTTAATCTCTTTCATATATATCCTGAAAAAAGGCATATCCGTAATTTAATAGGCTATTTTATCTTCTTTGTTTGCCCAAAGCTCAAAGGCAACATGCGCTTCGTCTCTGCTCATTGCTTCTATGGGTATCTTCCGTTGTTCTAACGGAAGCGGTATTTCATGGTACAAGAATGCGTCATCGAAACCAATTTCGGCGGCATCATTACGTGTATTACCAAAATAAATTTTACCAAGCCGCGCCCAGTAAATAGCGCTCAGGCACATGGGGCATGGCTCGCATGAAGTATAAATTTCGCAATCGCTTAAGTCGAAAGTCCACAGGTTTTTGCAGGCATCTCTTATGGCCATAACCTCGGCATGTGCGGTAGGGTCGTTGGTGGCAACAACCTGATTATGCCCCTGCCCTATTATCTGGCCATCTTTCACTATTACTGCCCCAAAGGGGCCCTGCCCAACACCCGCCTGGCTGCCAATCAATGATAATTGGATGGCTTTCTGCATAAATTCTCTTTTTTTGTCTTCCATAACTCTATTGTCAATAACCCTGTGGATTCTTTCATTTCAAATCATTACCGGTCTTTTAAGTTCCGGGGCTTAGATACTCATTCAATCATAAACTCCCTCGCGCTTCATTCTGCCTACCACCTCACATACATGACTGATACCCAAAGCAACATCTTCGGCAGTGGTGTTTCTTCCGAGACTAAACCGAACTGAGCCGTAGGCGGTGTCATCGTCAAGCCCCATGGCTTTCAGCACATAAGAAGGTTCTGTTGAGGCAGAATTACAAGCCGAGCCATTAGAAACCGCAACTTCGTTGAGGCTCATCAGTAATTGTTCGCCATCAATCCGGCCAAATCTGATGTTGGTGGTATTAGGCAGGCGATTAGCCCTGTTGCCATTGATTCCGGCCTCCGGCAGCTGGTTTAATATTCCTTCTTCAAGTTTATTTCTTAACCCGGCAAGGCGCTCGTTTTCTTCATGTATATCCCGTTGGCAAAGTTCAGCAGCTGCGCCCAAACCCACTATACCTGCTACATTAAGTGTACCCGACCGCAAGCCGCGTTCATGCCTGCCCCCATCCTGCTGGGCAATGATATTCAGGTTCTTTCTGACATATAGCGCACCTACCCCCTTTGGCCCGTAAAACTTATGTGCCGACAGGCTCAGCAAATCAATTTGGTCATCCATTACATTCATTGGCAGTTTACCCACTGCCTGGGTTGCATCGGTATGAAACAACGCCTGATACCGGTGGGCTATCTGAGCTATTGTTTTTAGCGGTTGCAAGACCCCCGTTTCGTTATTGGCGGCCATTACGGAAATCAGAATTGTATCGGGTCTGATACACCTTTCAAGGTTCTCAATATCAATATTGCCTTCTTTATCTACTGGCAGATACGTAATTTCTGCACCAGATTTCTCCAGATGGGCGCAGGTATCCAAAACGGCCTTATGCTCGGTTTCAACAGTTATGATATGCTTCCCCTTTGCGCTAAAAGCCTCATAAACACCTTTAATAGCCAGATTAACCGATTCTGTTGCCCCGCTGGTAAACACCATTTCTTTTTCTGCTGCACCTATTAAGCCAGCTACCTGCCGCCGCGCAGCAGTTACTGCCTCAGCTGCTTTCCAGCCATAAGCATGAAAACGACTGGCGGCATTGCCAAAATGGCTGGTAAGATACGGCAACATGGCGTCTAGCACCTCAGGAACCAGAGGTGTGGTAGCGTTGTAATCCATGTAAATCGGGTACTCCATGCATTAAAAAAATTAATACCTACGGGTTGTGTTGTGTTTATATCTACCTTTGAAAAGTAAAAATACTGAATTTAACGATTACTGCTACCGAAAAAGAAATGGCTTTCAAAAGAATTGATTTATCTTTTGAAATATTTTAACTTTTTCAAGAAAAGCCAAACTTTATTCGGCTAAACAATCAAAATACAGTAGATTTTTACGTAGTTTGCTCATTCAAAACATTAATACTAGTAAAAAAATGCTGGGAAATTCTATTGATTCGATTTTTACACAGGAAATTCATAATAAATACCTTGTATTTAATACGCTTTTTTCAAGGTTGCCTTATGACAAGATGACTAAAATTGGTCAATTAATGCCTTTTCTGCACGATATGTCAGAGGCCGGTTTTGAAGAAGGCAAAGAACCTAAAGAAATCATCGACACGTTTTTCAGGCAATATACCTCTATCAAAGAAGAAAAGGAAAAAATTGACCTTTTGTTCAGGTTCATAACTTATATAGAACGGCAGGTGGTACTTTTTGACAGTGTAGAAGACTCAGCCTTTGAAAAGCTATATCCGCTCAATGGCAAAGGTACTTTACAAAGTACACTTGAACTGGCCGTACAACAAAACAAGCTGGATGAAGTTCAGAAAAAACTACAGAACTTTAAAGTACGTATAGTTTTTACGGCACACCCTACGCAGTTTTACCCCAGCAGTGTGCTGCGTATTATTCAAGACCTTGAACAGCTTATTCCTAAAAATGATATTAACGGCATTGACTCGCTGCTGCAACAGCTGGGCAAAACGCCTTTTATTAACGATAAAAAACCAACCCCGCTTGAAGAAGCACAAAGTATTATATTTTACCTGCGCCATGTGTATTATCAGGTAATAGGTGAGATACACGAAAAACTGAACACCTATTTTCAGAACAATAATAACAGCCAGGGCTTCAAGCCTGTGCTTGAGTTGGGTTTCTGGCCAGGCGGCGACCGCGACGGCAACCCTTTTGTAACGGCAGAAATATCCAAAAAGGTTTCGACAGAACTGAGAACCAGCATCCTGAAATGCTATTATAACGATTTCAAAATTATTTGCCGCCGTTTAACATTTAAAGGGGTAATGCCATTGCTCACAGCCATCAGCAACCGCATTTATACCAATATGAACGGCCTTAAAAATGACTTGACATTGCAGGAACTGCTTGCGTCATTAGACGAGGTAAGGCAAATACTGATAACCCAACATAAAGGCCTGTTTCTTGATTTACTAGACCGTTTTATTCAGCAGGTAAAGCTGTTTGGCCTGCACTTTGCCAGCCTGGATATCCGCCAGGACAGCAGCATACATGAAAATGTAATGGAGCAGATAAACCAGAAATATGGTATATCTGCCAAGCCTTATGCCGAATGGAATTTTGATGAAAAACTCAGCTTCCTGACCGAGTATAAACTAGATATAAATGAAGACGACTTTGAAGATGCACTTGTGAAAGACACCTTCAAGACCGTAAAAGTGATTAAGGAGATACAGACCCTTAACGGCGAAAAAGCCTGCCATCGATACATTATCAGCAACTCCACCTCTGTTTTCTCGGTGTTGGAAGTACTGGCGCTTTTCCGTTTCTGCGGCTACAAGGCTGAGGAAATCAATGTGGATGTTTTACCTTTGTTTGAAACCATTGAGGGGCTCGACAGCTCAGAAAACACGATGTCGACGCTTTACCAGTTACCGTTCTACAAAAAGCATCTCGAACACCGCAGCAAGCAGCAGTCAATCATGCTTGGGTTTTCTGATGGTACCAAAGACGGTGGTTATGTAAAAGCCAACTGGGAGATTTATCAGGCCAAAGAGAAACTAACCGCTATATCGAACAAGAATGAAGTAGAAGTGATATTCTTTGACGGCCGCGGCGGCCCGCCTGCACGTGGCGGTGGTAAAACCCACCAGTTCTATGCCTCGCAAGGCCCGACCATCGCCAATAACGAGATTCAGATTACCATTCAGGGACAAACCATTACGTCTATGTATGGTTCGCGGTCGCAGGCAATGTACAACTTTGAGCAGTTGCTATCGGCAGGTATCATCAATGACGTTTTTCAGGACGACGCCTCAGTAATTAACGACTATGAACACAGCCTGATTGATGAGCTGGCCGACGTAGGCGTGAAAAAATATTTTGAACTCAAGGCTCACCCATTGTTTGTACCTTATCTTGAAAACAAAAGTCCGTTGAAATATTACGGCCTTACCAATATAGGCAGCCGCCCGAGTAAAAGAAGTTCGGGCAAGCAACTCACGTTATCAGACCTGCGCGCCATACCGTTTGTTGGGTCCTGGAGCCAGTTGAAGCAGAACGTGCCGGGATATTTCGGTTTTGGTTCGGCCCTGCAGAAAGTGATAGACGAAGGCCGCCTTGAAGACCTCAAGACTTTGTATAAAAACTCTTTGTATTTTAAGACGCTGATTGAAAATAGCATGATGGCACTTACCAAAACCTATTTTCCGTTGACTTACTATATGAAAAATGACCCTGAATATGGCAATTTCTGGCAGATACTTTACGATGAATATAAGCTTACTGTTGCCAATATGCTACGGGTGTCAGGCGAACAAAGCCTGATGGCCAATGAAAGGCTAAGCAAATTGTCTATCGATTACCGCGAACATATAGTATTGCCCCTGCTCACTATTCAGCAATATGCACTACAAAAAATAGAAGAAACAACAGACGAACAATTAAGGCTGGTTTACGAAAAAATGGTTACCCGCTCTTTGTTCGGCAACATCAACGCCAGTAGAAATTCGGCGTAAATCTGCCTTTTATATATGAATAGCCGCAGTAAACACTCAACTGTGGCTATTTTTTTTACCTTTTTTTGCTTATTAATTCGGAAAAGAAACTTTGCCCATAGATACACCCGGCACACCTTTTCTTGCGCCGAAATCGGTTCTGCCACCCACAAGCGCTTCATTGGCAAGAGTAGCAAATAGCACCGCCTCTTTGGCATCGCCTGATATCCCCAGGTCATCAGTTTTGTAGAACTCAAAAGCAGGTAGTAACTCTTTCAGCGATTGCATAATCAACGGATTATGTACCCCGCCCCCACTACCGTAAATCTTGAACGAGGCCGGATTTGCTTTGTACTGAGGCAATTGCGCTACTAATTTTAGAATAGCCCCGGCAATGGTATCAGCAGAAAAACGGCACAAAGTAGCCAGTATGTCGGCATGCGATAAATGGGCTGCACCGGCTTTTTGTTGCGCATTGGCCAGATAGCCGAGATTGAACAACTCTGGCCCTGTGGTTTTTGGAAAACCTTTACCAAAGAAATCATCCTGCTTTAGTGCTTGCAACAGTGCCTCATTCACGGTGCCTTCGCTTGCCATCTGTGCGTCTTTGTCATAAGCCAGGTTGAAAAACCTCTTCATGTAGGCGTCTATTATGGTGTTACCCGGGCCGGTATCAGTAGCAAAAACCTCGTTGGCATCCAGGTTTCCGGCCAGATAGGTAAAATTGGCAATGCCTCCCATATTGAGTAAAATCCGGTTTTCGTCGCGCTTCGAGAAAATCAGGTAGTCGCCATAAACAGCCAGAGGAGCGCCTTCACCCCCGGCAGCACAATGTTTCTGGCGGAAGTCTGACAAGGTAATAATACCTGTCTTAACGGCCAGATGGTCACCATCTCCAATCTGCAGGGTAGCGTTCGGGAATTTAGCCAGGCCATGCAGAATTTTAGGTGCATGAAAAACGGTTTGTCCGTGGCTGGCTATAACATCTACTTCGTTGGGTCTGATGCCCCTGCTGGCCAGAAAATCATTCACCAATTGCCCATGTAAGTTACCAATCCAGGGGTTTAGCACACACAATTGCTGGAAATCAATTTCCTTTTTGGCAAATACCTTTCTTATTTCGTCTTTTATATCTTCGGCAAAACTAATGGTATCAAAATCTACCAGTTCAATTTCGGTTTCACCCCCACTTTTTCTGAATCTGCAAAGCGCAATATCCAGACCGTCCATTGAGGTGCCTGACATCAGACCGATAATGGTTCGTTCCTGCTTTTGGGCAATGTTGTAAAGTGCTTCTATGTTTCGGTTCATGGGGTAATGAGTTTACTGATAACCTTAAATGGTGCGCACAAAAATAGGCTATATGATTGAAAAACCAGCGTTATCTTCCTAGCTTAGTGGCAGACTTTAACCAACGTTTCACCATTTGTTTATGAAAAAAGTAATTCTATTCAGCCTGATAGCTATTATTATTATTCTGGCCGGCGGCTTCCTCTATTTAAGAGGCCAGTTGCAGGATGATTCTGTTCCATTGTCCGATGGTTTTACCGGAGAAAAGGTGATGTTTATATTCCCTCACCCTGACGACGAAATTACCTGTGCCGGAACCCTGAAATTACTAAACAAACAGGGCATAGAAACCAGCCTGATTACTTTTACACATGGCGAAGCAGGCAACAGTAACGGCATGGTGAATGAAACCGACCCAAAAAAAAAGAAAATAGCACTGGCTGACATCAGAGAGAAAGAACTTCGGGCTGTAGGAGAGCTATTAGGTGTGGCTCATCAGGAAATACTCAATTACCCTGATGGTGGCATTAAAGATATTCCGGCTGATTCATTAAAAAAGATTATCCGCCAGAAAATAACCCTTTACCAGCCTACTGTTTTAATTACTTATGATGATGTAATTGGTTTATACGGCCACCCGGACCACCGCCTTATGGCGCAATATACCAAAGAGGTTTTTCTGGCAGATAAAGGCAAAAACGGCTTTTCTCCCACAAGGATTTACCAGGTTACATTGCCCGCACCTATGATAGCAACCGCTAAGAAGATTTCGGCCAGCTTTAAGAAGAATTTCAGCAAAAACATCACCTTGCCAACACCTGCAATGGCTGTCAGGATTAGTACCGCAGGTGAATTTAAAAAGCAAGCCATGTTGTTGCATGCCTCGCAAAGACCTACGTTTAATGACATGCAACCTTACTTTGATAAGGTACCCGCCTGGCTCTATTACAGAATATTTGACAAAGAATATTATGCCGAAGTAAAATAATCAATAGTGTTCATAAACCCATGTAAGTACTTTTTCTGCCTCACGCCGTATTTTAGACGCAGGCAGGTTGAAATTATTATTCATCAGGCTTACAATCAGGGTTTTGCCCTTTTTAGTAACCAGATACCCACTAAGGT
Source organism: Emticicia sp. 21SJ11W-3 (assembly GCF_024138715.1). Lineage (GTDB taxonomy): Bacteria > Bacteroidota > Bacteroidia > Cytophagales > Spirosomataceae > Emticicia > Emticicia fluvialis. Next base: position 424,298 of record NZ_CP092074.1, on the reverse strand, counting down.
TATAAACGCCACCCAAGGTGCCGGTTTTGGCAAAAATAAAAGGCTTTCCGGTAGATTTAAATACGTTTTTGAGTGTACCTGTTTGCCCGCCGGCAGGTAAAATAGTATAGAGTTTTTCCTGTGGCATTTCAGCGCTTATTTTTTCAAGCAGCTTTACGATAGACCGGGGTGTGAAAAGATTGTACCTGGACAACCCCGAACCATCAACCCACTTTGGCGCATCGGGCAAGTCCTGCAGGTGCTTTTCGGTAACAGATTTTATTGCAAATGCCGTGTTCAGCGAATCCTTCAATACAGCGCCACACAGCAGCAGCAGGTGTTCGGCCAGCATATTATCGCTCTCTTGCATCATCAACCGGTATACATCTTCAGAGGCCATACTGTAAATAGTTCTGGCATCTTTCGGCACCGGAACATGCAGCAGGCTTACATTTTTTCTGAGCGTGTCCATCAGCAATTGCTGGGTAAGTGCCGAAGAGGTTTTAAAGGGTATATCTGTTTTATAGTTGTTTTTTTGCAAAGTAGATTTCGGTAAAACAAATATATTATCGGTCTGGATACGTTTAATGCTGCTACCCTCATCTTTTCTGTAGAAACTATTACTAAAAATAGCAGGTTGCGGGGCAAAGGTGCCTTTATCAATACTCACACGTATCACATTGCCATACATGGGTAACCCATAAATTTCGGCAGAATAATAATCATTGTAGTCGTCCCAGGCCCAGCCTTCACCCATGGGCTGATTGGTAAAATTACCATCTGAAAAAAACAGGTTTTTTGTACCCTTCTGGCTTTTCAGGAAGTTGAAAGCCTTTGTGCTTTTTAAATCATGATGAAAAAAAGTCGGGTCTCCGGTTCCCCAGAAAATCAGTGAATCTTTATTAATGGTATATCGCAGGGCCGGAATAGAATCGCCCAGCGTTTTAAGGCAGGCATAAAAAGTAAATAACTTGGTATTAGAGGCAGGTGTAAAATACCTGTCGGCATTTCTTTCAAAAATAGCTTTCTTCGCGGTCGGGTCATAAATGGCCATTCCGGTAAAATTATGGGCAAACACTTCTGAGGTGTCTATCATGCGGGCAAAAGGCTGCCGACGGGATAAATTGTTGGAAGTAGTACATGAAATGCCGATTATGGCCAGAAACACCCAAAGTATTATTTTATACATAGCCTATTTTTGACCCAATTTAAGCATTAAAAACAAAATCCGGAAAAACCCGGCAAGCTAAATTCAATTATTCATTCCTTATTTTTTCTGATTGCCCTGAATCAGAAAAAAAAGGAGTCTGTCCCAAATGCAGGAACAGACTCCGTCGGTATAATGTATTAATACTTAATTAATGGCTCACCACAAATCTTTTTACAATAATGCCGTTTTCCGTATGCAAACGCACCAGATAGGTACCTGCATTCAAACTTCTTACATCTATTTTCTCGTAAAACATACTAATATCGGTTAGGTACTCACGGTCCATCATTTTTTTGCCGTTAGCCCCCATTACTTCCATTTTCACACGGCCCGGTTTGGGCAGGGTGGCTGTAATCTGGATTTCGTCAGGTGATGGATTCGGTGCCAGTGTAATTGTTTTTTCAAGACCGGGTTCAACAGCCAGTATCGGTGCGGGTGGTTTCATCTGTATTTTCAGGTTATCAATAGCCCAGCCCCAGCCATGAACCAACTGGTCGCTAAACAATCTGAAGCGCAACAAAATGGTTTCTCCGGCTACAAAAGTACCACTGTTAAGCATCTTGATAGTTCTGGTTCTAAAAAGGCTTTGCTTTCCTACCCCTTTTGAATCATTAACTTTTTCTGTTTCGCCATCCTGATTTATATACGTACTTTCCTCAAAATTATTATAAGTCTTTACCCACTCACTATTGTAAGACACATCATACCCATCTTCAAAGGGTTCCCAAGATGCTCCACCGTCATAAGAGCCTTCTACCACCACATAATCAAAGAAATTGGTACTTCCGTATGAGGCGCCGGCTTCACCGGGCTCAACCAAAACAATTTCATCAAAAGTAATATTGGCAGAATCTTTCTGATTTTTCAATTCAATAGGCTTTAAGAACAAGGCCATTGTATTTGATTCCAGATACTCGTTTCCACCGTTTTTATAGGGATGCGCCGAGTGCAAACCACCGTCGTCAAATCCGGATGGCTGCCGGATATCCCATCCCCCGATTCCGATAAAATCAGCATTAGGGGTATTAAAATCGGTGCTGTATTCTCTCACCGGCACTTGCGTGTTCAGGTCTGTAACCACAAACTCAAAGTAATCAGGCGAAAGCGTTACATTTTTGCCGGGTGTATTAAAGTATGAAGGAATAATTGTGGTGTTTTTGTTCTTTGAATTATCACTGGCCACAATTCTATACAAAACGCGGTCTCCTTTTTGCAGGTTGCCAAAGAGTTCTTTGCCAAGATAGGCATATACATCATTTCTTCCCTGCGAATAACGCTTGTCGTCTGTTTCCGGATTATACTTTTTCAAACCAACAGCCGGTTTTGCCTGCCCATTCACCAGATACTCTACGTAAACAGTATCTATACCGTGTTCAAAGTCGTCTTCGGCGTTCAGAAAAACATCCGGCTTTGTTGCAGGTGGCACAAAAGTAAGCGGAACAGCCGTTACAAATGGCGCTGAAATATCTGCTGCGCCTACCTGAAAACCATAAAAGCCTTTTGATGGCGCTTCCGCCGGAGAAGTATTGGTGCGTTTGTAGTTGTCTTGTACTACCAGATAATATCTGATAACCGCACCGGGTTTACTAACCGGAATAGTGGCAGTGTATTCGTCAGTATTGCCCACACGTACCAAATCAAGAACCTTGGCCTTACTGATGGAATCGTCTTCTGAATAATACAACTTGGCACTGCCTGCCACCAGCGTGGTGTCACTCGTTATTTTAGCCGATATCTTTACACTGGAAACAAAGTTTTCAATGCTTTTAACAGGTGTATGCACCAGAGAGGTGCTCTTCCAGCCCATATCAGCAAACATATTGCGTACCAGTGGGCCGGGGTCACGAATTACCTCACGCAAACTGGCTCTGGAGGTCATTAAGGAATTATCATTACCCGATGTATAAGTGTTATCGTCAAGGTGAGAAACGCTGGACCCCGGCTCATACACAATTGGTGCATAAAGCTTGGGTTTTTCGTCCCCTTTCATCTGAGACATCGGGCTGTTAAAAAAAAGATTGTTTCCTATTAACTGCTGACGCAATGCAGAAGACGGATTGGCGAACAAAGTGGTATTAAGTAATTTCTGGCCGGTGCCGTTTTCCATAAACTGGTCAAAAATAATCGGGTATCCGGTGCTATACCCCCACGATGCCGTTGTAGAGGTAGCCGTTGAACTCATGGAAGAGGTAAAGCCCAGGCCATGGCACAGCTCATGTAATACAACGGATGTGAAGTCGAACTGATTACGGGCCGGAGCGCCACTACCTAAATACCAGTTAGCAGAACTGTTAAACTCTGCTCTTATATCATATTCATTAATTGAGTTAAGTTCTTTTCCTGCAATTTTTTCAGCAAGGGCAATCGGATACCAGGTACCTGATTTTTGCTGCCCGGGAAAATTGCGTGTAAAATCGGCCGGGCTTGCCTGCCCCAGAATAGTACTGGTGGCACTGTTGCTTTGGATGTCATGCCAGATGGCAAGCACACGGATAGGCACCGGCGAACTAAGTATAGATGCCCATATATCTACCGCCTGCTGAAATGCCTTTTGCGCTTCTGGTGTAAACCCTTCATAGGTAACTATAAATGTGGTTGAAGTAGCCGCTGTTGTTCTTGAGCTTTTTGCTTTCAGGGCGGCTTGAACATCTTTAGCCGGAGGCACGTAGGTGTTAGCATCAACAAAATCGCCGGGGCACACTATCATATTGCCCTTCATAAACTCTATTTTGCCGGTGTTGGGTTTTGCAAGGTCTTTATCACGTGGGCTATTTGGCTTTTGAGCCAGCGCTGACATGACGGTAAAAGCCAGTAAGCCGGAAAGGTAAAGTTTTCTCATATTTTTATATCAATTCCTGTTTTTCAAAGTCTATTTTAAATTACGTAATCTGCCAGGTTTAGGTTGCTGACAAAATTCTATACAAGGTATAAATTCTAACGCATAAAATCACATTTTGTATAAACTGAAAGGCAGATTTATTGATTGATACACGTTATACCTGGTACGTTAAGTTTATCGGCGGTTAATTTTGGTTTTACTCCACCCTTGTTTAAATAAATAAACATCTTTTATACACGGGCTTGAGTTAATATATTAACGGCCGAACTCTGTATCTTTGCATGTTAGACGGAAACTGCGTTTTGAACGATGCAAGCATCAAAAGAAATATTACTGAAATACTGGCAGTATGATTCGTTCCGGCCATTACAGGAAAACATCATTAATTCTGTGCTGCAAGGAAACGACACCCTGGCTATAATGCCTACAGGTGGTGGCAAATCTGTTTGTTTTCAGGTACCTGCCATGCAAATGGACGGTGTTTGCATTGTTATAACTCCGCTGATTGCCCTGATGAAAGATCAGGTTGAACAGTTGAAAAGACGCGGTATTAAGGCAGCAGCCATTTACTCAGGCATGCACCGGACAGAGATTGACTATACTCTGGATAACTTTGTATATGGCGACTTCAAGTTTTTGTATGTGTCGCCCGAGCGCTTACTGACTGAGATTATGCAAGAGCGCACCAAACGTATGAAAGTGTGCTTACTGGCGGTTGATGAAGCCCACTGTGTTTCTCAATGGGGGTACGATTTCCGCCCGCCGTATCTTAAAATTCCGGAATTCAGAAAATTTGCGCCCAAGGCGCCTATGATAGCCCTTACGGCAACGGCAACAAAAGATGTAAAGCAGGATATTATCCAAAAACTGGGTTTTCAGAATACTCAGATTTTCCAGCAGAGTTTTGCCCGGCCAAACATTTCTTACTCGGCTTTTTGCGAGGAAAGCAAAGAACGTAAACTCTTTGAGATACTCATGAAAGTACAAGGCTGCGCTATTGTGTATGTGCGAAGCCGCAGAAGAACCAAAGAGATTTCGGACTGGCTGAATAGCAACCGTATCAGGTCTGAGTACTACCATGCCGGGCTTTCAATGGCTGAGCGCTTCAGAAAACAGGAAGCCTGGATAAAAAATCAGGTAAGGGTTATTGTGGCTACCAACGCATTTGGCATGGGTATTGACAAACCCGACGTGCGGGTGGTTGTGCACCTGGACCTGCCTGAAAACCTGGAGGCCTATTATCAGGAATCTGGGCGGGCAGGGCGTGACGGGCTGAAGTCTTACGCCATTCTGTTATATTTTAAAGCTGACCTGAAGGATATTTACAAGCAGGTTGAGCAGAAGTATCCGCCTATTGAAGCGCTTAAACGAACGTATCAGGCATTGGCTAACTACTTCAGGCTGGCAATGGGTGGCGAAAACTTTGAAAGTTATGATTTTGATTTTCAGGAGTTCATAGGCACTTTCGGGTTGATGGCCAACGATACACACCATGCCCTGAAAAAACTCGAAGACGAAGGGCTCATTCAGCTAAGCGACTCGTATTTCAGCCCCTCGAAGTTCCGTTTCAAGGTTGATAATCATGAGTTATATAACTTTCAGATTAAAAACGAGAGTTACGACAGGTTTACTAAATTGCTGCTACGTATGTATGGTGGGCATTTGTTTACCGACTTCACCACTATATCTGAAAGCGCCATAGGCCGGAATTTCTATGCGCAACCCGGTGAAGTTGAAAAAATGCTTATGTACCTGAATCAGGCAGGAATAGCCGATTACCAGAAACAGAAAAGCAGCCCGCAACTTACTTTTCTGACGGCAAGGCAGGATGCCGACTATCTTTCGATTAACCGTGTTGAATTTGAACGACGTAAAAAGAAAGAAATAGAAAAAGTAGAAGCCGTAGTGCAGTTTGCTCAGGAACAACGTCTTTGCCGTATGCAGTTTTTGCAAGAGTATTTTGATGAATTTACCGAGACCAGCTGTGGCATTTGCGATAATTGCCTGAAGCGCAAAAAAAGAGAAGTACCTTTTGATACTTATGCCCGATACCGCCAGAAAATACTGGAGATTCTACCGGCAGACATTAACCAGATAATGGGTTATCATTTTTTTGAAAATAAAGACTTTATTGCAGAGGTTATCAGAAGAATGCTGGAAAGCGAAGAGGTGTGGTATAGCGAATTGGGTATTTTACAGAAAAAACAATAGAGAATATGTCAGAATTTACACATATAGACGCCAACGGAAACCCTACCATGGTAGATGTAGGAGAAAAGCAAATCAGCAGACGGCTGGCAAAAGCACGCAGCATTGTGGTGGTAGATGATGAGATACTTGCCCAATTGCAACAAAACGAAATACACACCAGAAAAGGGCCGGTGTTTCAGACAGCCATTATTGCCGGGGTAATGGCTGCCAAACGTACAGGAGAGCTGATACCTCTTTGCCATCCGCTGGGGTTGGAAAACTGCCAGGTAAATATTAGCGTTAATGCGCAGAAAGAAATAGTAATAGAATGCACTGCCTCACTGACAGGTAAAACCGGTGTAGAAATGGAAGCGCTTACAGGCGCCAGCGTAGCAGCACTCACTATTTATGATATGTGTAAGGCATTCTCTCATAATATTATCATCAAAGAAACCCGTTTGATTGAGAAAACAGGTGGCAAAAGAGATTTTAAGCTGGAAGCCCGGTAACAGAAGTGCTATCAGGGTGTGGAAGATACCCATATTTCACCATCTTCAAATATTTCTTTTTTCCAGATAGGCACGGTTTCTTTCAGGGTATCAATTACATATTCGCAGGCGTCGAACGCGGCCTTCCTATGAGCCGCCGACACTGCAATTACCACGGGCACTTCTCCTATTGAAAGCGTACCCACCCTATGATGAATAGCAATTTTCTTTAATGAAAAAGCTACCAGGGCTGCCTCAGCAATTTTCTTCATTTCTGATATTGCCATAGGCTCATAGGCTTCAAAATCAAGCCGCACTACTGCTTTGCCTTGGGTGGCGTTTCGTACTGTACCTACGAAAGTTACAATACCACCGGCATCGGCTGTTTTTACAAAGTCGAGGCAGGCCTGTTCAGATAGCGCTGTATGCAATAGTTGAATGTCAATCATTTTTTAAATTTATTAACGCCACAATTATCCGCCACTAACCGGGGGAATCAGCACTATTTCATCGTTTTCCTTTAATAGCATGGGGTCTTCGGCATACGCTTCGTTCAGTGCAATACGTAACGATTTCAATTTGCCAAAAGCCGGAAACTGTACGGCCAAGTGATTTTTGAGGTCGGCCACAGTGGCATTGGCAGGCAATGAGACCTTATACTCAAACTGCCCGATGATATCGCGGGTTATCCCGAAACACAGTACTTTCAGATTCATATTTAAGCGGCCTTTAAGTCTTTTCCACAATCAGCTTATTTGGGTTGTTTCTCACAAAAAAGAATAAAAATATCTTCAGAAATTGAATAATCCCATCTATATTTCTTGTCTCTTTTGCGTATTTTTGTTAGAAACCATTCCAAAATTAACCCGCGCTTCTTTAGAATGAAAAAACTACTTGCTTTTATTTTTTCTCTTGGCGTATTATTTGATATTTCTGCGCAGAAAGTTCAGGATTTCAGCTCTTATTTTAAAGAAAAAGACCTTGAAGGTGGTTTTTTTATGTACAACTACCAAAAGAAAGAATATCTTGTAAGTGATAAGGGAGAGTTTTTAAAAGCAACTTCGCCAGCCTCAACTTTTAAAATACTAAATTCTCTGATTGCCCTGGAAACCGGAGCCATTAAAGATGAAAATGAAATAATTAAATGGGACGGGCAGGAGCGGTCGCAAAGTGCATGGAATGCCGACCATGACCTGAAGAATGCCTACAAGAACTCAACGGTCTGGTTTTATCAGGAGCTTGCCCGACGAATAGGCGAAGACAAATACCGGAAATATCTGAAAGCCTGTAATTACGGAAACCAAGATATAAGTGGGGGGCTTACAACCTTCTGGCTGGGCTCAAGCATGCTGATTTCGCCCAAAAACCAGCTTGAATTTTTAGTAAAACTTCATGAAGAAAAACTGCCGTTCTCCAAAAGGACGTTTGACATCGTAAAGAAAATAATGATTCGCGAGCAAACTCCGGAATACCTGCTACGTGCAAAAACCGGATGGTCTAATTTCCCACCTACCGATATAGGCTGGTTTATTGGCTACATAGAAGCCAAATCCAACACCTATTTTTTTGTTACCAGAGTATATAAACCGGTAGATAAGAAACTACCATCTTTTGGCGCCGACCGAGTTGAAATTACCAATACCATACTAAAAGCACTGCATATACCTTAAGCATTGTGGCAGTTTAACAAAGCTGCATTCTTTGGAGGCCTTTTTGGGTTAGCTGCCCATTTGCACAGGGCATTAATAGAGGTGCAATTATTCGTCTAATTTTAAATGCCCCCAGTTTTCTCCTGAGCGTATGCGGTTCAATTGTGTGTGAGTAATACCAAACTGCTTGGCTATCATTTTCAGGCGTGTATTTTCATTCTGCAACATCTTTTTTATCATGCGCACTTTCGTCTCTGTCAGTTTATAATTTTTGGTGTTTCTGGGTACCGGTTTGTTTTTCACTGCGGGATTCTCACGGTTATGCTCAACCATTTCTTCTTTGGTTACCCATTTCAGGTTTTCAAAATGGTTGTTCATCTTATCGAAGTCCAGGTGTATTACAAACTTATGGTCGGGGCTTTCTCTTTTTACAAAGGTTTCGGCAACAAGCTTGTGGATATAACGGTTAAACGTTTTTCCTTTAGGCAGCCTCACATTCAGAGACCTGTAGCCCTGTATAACCGAGCCTTTGATAATTGTTCCTTTCACGTCACTCTGCAGGCTGCGCAGCCTGCCAAAATTTGAGACCTCATAACGGGGAGGGTTCTCAACACCTTCTACATTTATTACAACGGGGGTCCATCGTTCTGCCCACAGGGCATTTTTTTCGCTATTCAGTCCTCGGTTCATCACAAAAAAATTTAATCTTAACTATATTCAATCAATGCAAAAAAGTTATGCCAGCAAAATAGGTAGTACACCACATCAGACAGGATTATCCTCGCATATTAAACAGCATTTCATTCGGTAAATTGTTCTTATGGGCTTGCTTAATGTATTTTTAAGGAACAAAACCGGCTTTGGGTAATGTTATTTAACTATAACAGATTAAGACAATGTCAAAAAAAACATTAATCATTGGTGCATCAACCGACCCCGCCCGATATGCATTCCTGGCAGCCAACAGATTGCTGAATCACGGTCATGAAATTGAACTGATAGGTAGAGATACAGGGAATATCGGTAATAAAGAAATACAGACAAGCAAACCAAACCTGGATGGCATTGATACCGTAACTATGTATGTAAGCCCGAAACACCAGCCTGAATATTACGATTACATTGTGGGTCTGAAACCCAAAAGAGTAATATTTAACCCAGGAACCGAAAATACAGAATTTGAAGACCTACTTGCAAAAAACAATATAGAGCCTTTAGAAGCCTGCACGCTTGTTATGCTGTCAACAGGGCAATATTAATTCTGAAATTCTGGTTTAAAATAAAAACATGGATTTTTTTGCCGATTATTTTATTGGGCGGAAAAAATTCAGCTTGCCATGCGCCCTTCATAGCCTGCTTCAATTAGTTTTTCATAGGCATTCCATACCTCTTCAGGAATATCCATGGGTATCAGAAACCCTCTTTCGGGGTAAATTTTCAACCGTTGCAGGTCTCCGGTCATGTTGCTGATTACCCTTTCTTTGCTGATGCCGTTTTGTGCGCAACGGCTCAGGTAGGTGTCGTACGAATCAGCAATAGCAGAAACCACAAAATCAAACTCTTTAAACTGAACCATAGCGGTTGCATAGGTTCGCCTGATCATATACGGCTTCTGCACCAGAATAAAGCTGCCGAAGTTAAGCTGCTGAGCCTGTATTAGTTTCTTGGTAAATATAAAGTTCTCGCCTGTGTTTGTAGCCTCATTTTCCAGAATAATGGCATGGGGTGGCACTCCTTTTTTAACTGCAATGTCAAAGAAAGCCTCGGCCTCTGTTTTGGGCACTGTGTTTCGTAATTCGCCGGCCGGCCTCACAACCCCACCCGAAAAAATAATAAATGGAGCCATGCCGTTGTGGTAAAGTTGAGAGGCGTAGTCGGCCACTGAGGGGTCATGGCTACCTAAAACAAAAATGCAGTCGGCCTTTTTAATTGTTTGTTTAAGAAAATGGTAATCAAATAGTATTCTGGCGTAGGTATCAATCAAGTTATCAGTCATCAATAGAACATTATTAGCTTAGACAAAAATATAGATTATCTGACCAAGTTTCAGACACTTTTATCAGATAATTTCGTTTTATAATAAAGTATGATTTTAAACTAAAGCATATATTAAGACCATGATTAACGCAAAACATCTGGCCACTTTTGTACTCGGAGCAGTTGCAGGGGTAGCATTACACAAATATTTACAAACCGAAGAGGGCGAAAAGGCCCTTGAAAACCTGAAAGACAAAGCCGGTAAACTAAAAGATGAGGCCGAAGGCGCCATTGACAAAGCGCCTGAGTATTTCGAGAAACTGAAAACTGAAGGAGCCGAAGCACTGAAAGAACATTTTCCGGGTATTGAGAAATTTCTGCAGGATTTTTTTGCCAGAAATACCGGTAGCCAGACACCGCCATCACCAGAACCTCAGGCCTGATTAAACAATTAAAGCCGGCTAGGTAGCCGGCTTTAATTGTTTTTACACCTTTTTAATTGTAAAGATGATTCGGTAATTTTCAAGACTGATAGGGTCTGGCGTTGACGGATACGGAGAAACCTCAGTTACTTCAATTGCATAAGTTGTTCCATTTAATATAACAGTTGTTCTGGGGGTTTTTGAGTTGTCGGCGTATAACTCTACCGAGGCATCTTTGGTAACGTTGTTTTCAGTAACACTGAAATAAACCTTTACCATACCTGCCCAAACACATACCACATTTTTGGGGCAGCGGCTGTCTTCTATTTTTGTAACCTTTACAGATACGCCTTCCTGAAGCATTACTGCCTGCGCGTAAGACATTTCAATTTTGCCACCTAAATTGGCCTGAGGCTCTGCCGTCTCTTTTGAGCACGCGGTTGCCAATGCAACCAGCATAATTACCATTAACTTTTTCATAAAACCTGTAAATTTAATTTGCACCAGCGTTAAGCCTTCCGTTTGCGTTGAAAACTGCCGTTTTGTTGCTGTCTATAAAATGTTTTTCTACTATGATACTGAATACCGGCAATTGGTTGGAAAAAAACAATATAAAAAAACAACCACTCCAATGTGGCGCTTGCCCATTTATGTAGTTTTTTTTGAAGTTTTTATTCTTAAACCTATATATTCGCCTCATCATTTTAATCCATTAAAGACATGCGTTCTCACGAAATTGATTACAAAATATTTGGCGAAGATATCCAGATTGTAGAAATAGAACTGGACCCTTACGAAACCGTTATAGCAGAAGCCGGTTCAATGCTTTTTATGGAAGACGGCATACAGTTTGAAACTAAAATGGGCGACGGCTCGCAACCTCAGCAAAGCATTTTCGGCAAATTGCTTCAGGCTGGCTCAAGGGTGTTAATGGGAGAGTCTGTTTTTATGACCCACTTTACCAATACAACTTCAAACATGAAGCGCAAAGTGGCATTTGCCGCTCCGTATCCGGGCACTATCAAGGCTGTTGACCTGGCCAATATTATGGGCAACACGCTTATTGTGCAAAAAGACGCATTCTTGTGCGCAGCTAAGGGCACCAGTATTTCAATACATTTTAATCAACGCCTGGGCTCGGGTTTCTTTGGAGGCGAAGGCTTTATTCTTGAAAAAATACAAGGCGACGGCATGGCCTTTATCCACTCAGGTGGTGTGGTAATTGAGCGGCAGTTAAATAATGAAACCCTTCGTATTGATACGGGTTGTGTGGTTGGCTTTGAGCCTCAGCTACAGTTTGACATTGAGCGTTCGGGCAGCCTTAAATCAATGATTTTTGGTGGCGAGGGTCTTTTCCTGGCAACGCTTCGCGGTACAGGGAAGGTCTGGATACAATCTTTACCGATTTCTAAGCTGATTCAGCGCCTGTCGCCTTATGGTGGCAATGCCAATAAAGAAAGCGGCTCAATTCTGGGCGGGCTGGGCAATATATTTGAAAGCTAAGATTTCAGGCACTTTATATTTATAGGCACAGGCAAATAGCTGCTTGTGCCTTTTTTTATGAGCAAAAGCGGTTTACTCTAGCGTTTTCACAAAAAAAAATCATAATCTTAATCTTAAAGGTTTTGTAAAATCAGCTAAATTGCCAAGTGTTATTAAAAATCAAACCTTCTTTCAAAACTATGAATATTAACCGCAGAAAATTCCTGCAGCAATCTGCTTCTTTGGCTGCTATGGCACTTATAGTAAACAGAGTAGATGCCAAAGAAACCCTTAAACAATTTGGTTGCCAGCTTTATAGTATACGCGATGTGCTGCCTAAAGACCCAAGAGGTTATATGAAACAATTGGCCGATATGGGCTATAAATATTTTGAGAGCTATTCACAAGACCCGCTATGGGGAATGTCGCCCAAAGATGCCAAAGCGTTTTTGTCTGATATAGGCGTAAAAATGGTGAGTACGCACCTGGGGCTGCAGGAAACCAACGAGGAAATGATAGCCAAATGTGCCGAAGCCGGTTTAAGCTATGTAATTTGCCCGGGTATTGGGATGCAACCCTCGGCAGACGCCTGGAAAAAGAAAGCAGAAACCTTTACCCAGCATGGCGAAACCTGCAAAAAATATGGTTTGCGTTACGGCTACCACAATCACTCATACTCGTTTCAGAATGCCAACGGGGTAAAAGGCCAACGTATTTTGTTAGAGAATACCGACCCGTCTTTAGTATGTTTTGAATTAGATATGTGCTGGATTGAAGCCTCTGGCGAAGATACGCTTGCGCACTTGAAAGAATACGGCAAACGCTATGAACTTTGCCATATTAAACAATTGGAAACCAAAGACCCAAGACCCAAACAAACCGATTTGGAAAAAGGTATTATTGACTACAAACAATTGATTCGTGCCGCTAAAGATGCCGGTATCAGATATTATCTGGTTGAGCAGGAGCAATATCCGGTTAGCCCGATTGAAAGTATGAAAAACGATGCCGCTTATCTGAAAACTCTTTCTTTCTAAGCGCTGATTTTATAAGTAAAACCCTTGTAGAGGCAACTTTACAGGGGTTTTATTGTTTTACGCCCCTGAATGTAAGCCGGTGGTAAGGCGACAGCCCATGCTGCAGAATGGCGTTCCGGTGATGGGTGGTAGGATACCCGGCATTGATATGCCAGTTATAATGCGGATACTCGGCGCTTAGTTTTTCCATCAGGTCGTCGCGATAAGTTTTGGCCAGAATTGAGGCGGCAGCTATGGATAAAAACCTGGAATCTCCCTTAATAATGCAGGTGTGCGGAATAAGCGGATAAGGCACAAACCGATTACCGTCAATCAGCAGGTGTTCAGGTCTGGTAGCCAAGGCATCAACCGCCCGGTGCATGGCCAGAAAACTGGCTTTCAGAATATTTATTTTATCAATTTCTTTTTCAGATGCCTCCGCTATCTGATAAGCAACAGCCTCTTTCATTATTTCTACACGCAGGCTGTTTCTCTGGGTTTTGGTTAATTGTTTGGAGTCATTCAGCCAGTTATGTTTATAATCTTTGGGTAAAATAACGGCGGCAGCCACCACCGGGCCGGCCAGACAGCCCCTTCCGGCCTCGTCAAGCCCTGCTTCAATCAGATTTTCGTTATAATATGACCTGAGCAACTCGTGACTTTTAAGCATCTTGTAATTCCAATTGATAATGTTAAGTCTTTTTCAGCTTGCCCACCATATAATAGAACCTTGTAGTGAGCAATCCGGCCGAAATGGTTAAGCCGGCAAAGAGGCCAATCCAGATACCGACGGCATCTTGCTTGAGGTTAAAACCCAGAAAATAGCCTAGTGGCAAAGCTACAACCCAATAGGCAAACATGGTAATCCAGGTAGGAATATTTACATCGGCAATGCCACGCAGAATACCCAGCGCCACTACCTGTATGCCGTCAGATAACTGAAATACAGCTGCTATGAGCATTAACTTACCGGCCAGCACAATTACTTCGGCATCTGATATATACAATTCTACCAGAAAACGGTTCAGCACAATAATAAGCAACATCATGATGGTCATGAAAGTACCCACCAGCAGCAAAGCCACATTGCCAGACATCTTTATCTTTCTGATGCTCCTCAGCCCCCTGCCCTCGCCTACCCTGATAGCCCCGGCTACACCCAACCCAGAGGCCATCATGTACGTGGTTGAGGCTATATTAATGGCAATCTGGTGCGCAGCCAACTGGGTTTCGCCCAACCAGCCCATCATCACCACTGCCAACGAAAAGGCCGCAATCTCAAAGAAAAACTGCAAACCACTGGGTACGCCAATCTTAAAAATCAGCTTCACCAAATCGGCAACCGGCAGTGAGTTATAAATACTTTTCAGGTAATCTTTAAAAGCGCTTGCCCTGTATAAATACAGTAGCATCACCATAAACATCAGAGCCTTTGTCAGAAGTGTAGAAACTGCAGCTCCGTTAAGCCCCATTTTAGGCAAACCCAGATACCCATTGATTAAAAGTACATTTAATACAAAATTGACAACCAGCCCTATGATGGTAATCATCATGGCAACTTTGGTTTTTGAAAGTCCGTCTGATAATTGTTTGGAAGCAATAAACAAAAACGTGAATATATTAGAAATCAGAATGATGCCCATAAAAGCGGGCGATTTTTCATTGATTTCGGCCGATTGCTGAAATACTTCAAAGAAAGTAATGCACAAAAAACCAACGATACACATAAAAAGACCGAACCATCCGGCCGCCCAAAGGGCTGCCCGAAATAACCGGTTTACCTCTGCGGCATTCTGCTCTGCTTTTGCTTTTGAGATAAGCGGCGCCACAACAGCCAACCCACCCACACCGATAGACGATATAAGAAAAGCTATTGAATTGGCTATACCTGCCACACCCAGACCGATTTTACCCAGATAGTGGCCTACCATGATATTATCGGTTACGCCCATCAGAATAGAACCCAGTTGGGCCACAATGATAGGCAAAGCCAGTAAAACAGTTTTTTTTGCCTCGTCTCGAAAAGCAGGTGATAATAGATTAATACTCATACGATGTTGCGGAAGTTACCCCAAAGAATGGCCAAACAACTCGGCTTTATTGCCAGATTAAAACAGTGATTTTAAAAAGACAACACCGCCTCAGTAAAAAAAATTTACTGACTGACGAAAAAAAACATTTTGTTAATCTATTGCAAGGGCTATTTATGCTGAATACAGGAGGCTTGAAAGCATGAACAGGAAAGTTAGTATGCGCGAATACTGTTTAAGCGAAATATACAATTTTATTGAAAAAATTTATACTCATAAAATATTGAATATAAGTATTTTATAGATTTTAATGAATTTTTAAATCTTTAAATCTCACAATATTTATATAGCTTTGCAAATCAATATCAAAACTAAAGAAAATTTATGATTGTAATGGGCGTTGTTTTAGCCTATTTGCTGGGATCTATTCCTACTGCTGTTTGGTACGGAAAAATTTTTCATGGCGTTGACGTCCGTCAACATGGCAGTGGTAATGCCGGGGCAACTAACTCTTTACGCACCTTCGGCCGCAAAGCAGGCATAATCGTACTGCTCATCGATTTTCTCAAAGGTTTTCTGGCAGTAGAAGCAGCCCATCTGCTTTTTCCTGATGCTAATAAATATCTCTTTCTGCTCATGGGTATTTCAGCAGTGGCCGGCCACCTGTTCCCGGTGTTTGCCCAATTCAGAGGCGGCAAAGGAGTAGCCACGGCACTGGGTGTTATTGCTGCTTCGTTTCCTTACACAGTTATCATCTGCCTGG
Organism: Emticicia sp. 21SJ11W-3; assembly: GCF_024138715.1. Classification (GTDB taxonomy): domain Bacteria; phylum Bacteroidota; class Bacteroidia; order Cytophagales; family Spirosomataceae; genus Emticicia; species Emticicia fluvialis. Next base: position 408,253 of record NZ_CP092074.1, on the reverse strand, counting down.
CAGTTTTTCTGCTTATTGTTTTTACTACCAGATACGTTTCTTTAGGCTCCATTCTGAGTGCGCTGTTCTTTCCGATACAGATAGCCTTTAATGTGTGGGGAATAAACCCTGATAAAGACCCCTACTATCTGGCTTTTGGCTGTGTTTTATTTGTGGTTCTGGCCTTTACTCATCGCCACAACATTCAGCGCTTAATGAACGGAACCGAAAATAAGTTCGGCACTAAGAAATAAAAGCGGTTAGCCAAATTCCTTGTATTCTCTGCGGCAATTCTTTTACTTTGTGTAAAAGACAGCAGGCTTTTTGCTTTCTGTTACCATGCAAATAATTATCTGCCTCGCCTTGCAAGGGCGCTTCAACAAAATATTATGAGTACTTACATCAACCAGAACAAAGACCGTTTTCTGAACGAGTTGTTTGATTTCCTGAGGATTCCGTCTGTCAGTGCCGATTCTAAATTTCAACCTGACATGATTCGTGCAGCCGAATACATCAAAGAAAAGTTACAGCAGGCAGGCCTTGATAAAGCCGAGATATGCCCCACAGCCGGGCACCCGGTAGTATATGCCGAAAAAATAGTGGATGCCTCTTTACCTACTATTCTGGTTTACGGACACTACGATGTGCAACCTGCTGACCCTTATGAACTGTGGGATTCGCCACCGTTTGAACCTACCATCAAACAAACCAAGATTCACCCCGAAGGGGCTATTTTTGCCCGCGGATCATGCGATGACAAAGGCCAGATTTACATGCACGTAAAAGCCATTGAAATGATGCTGGCCGAAGGGCATCTGCCTTGCAATGTAAAGATTATGTTTGAAGGAGAAGAAGAGGTGGGGTCTGAAAACCTGGGTAATTTTGTAAAAGAGAACAAAGAGAAACTAAAGGCTGATGTGATTCTGATTTCAGATACTTCTATCATAGCCAATGATATACCATCTGTTGAAACAGGTTTACGCGGATTAACCTACATGGAAGTTTCTGTAACCGGACCAAACCGTGATTTGCATTCCGGTGTTTATGGTGGCGCTGTGGCAAATCCTGTAAATGTTTTATGCCAGATGATTGCCTCTATGCATGACGCCGACGGCAAAATAACAGTTAAGGGTTTTTATGATAAAGTAGTTGAATTGACACCCGATGAACGCGACGCCCTGGAAGCCGCTCCGTTCAGTCTGGAAGAATATAAAGCTGACCTTGATATTGCCGAAGTAACCGGCGAAAAGGGTTACACCACTCGTGAGCGTGCGTCTATCCGCCCGACACTGGATGTAAACGGTATCTGGGGAGGTTATACTGGCGAAGGCTCAAAAACGGTTTTACCATCAAAGGCATTTGCCAAAATATCAATGCGTTTAGTGCCTGACCAGGACTGGGAAGAAATAGCAGACCTGTTTGATGCGCATTTCAGAGCCATTGCACCGCCTACTGTAAAGGTAACAGTTACCCGCCACCACGGAGGGCAACCTTATGTTACTCCTACCGAATCGGCCGGATATAAAGCAGCCATGCTGGCTATGGAAGAAGCCTTTGGCAAAAAACCTGTGCCTACCCGTGGCGGAGGCAGCATACCGATTGTTTCTCTGTTCGAAAAAGAACTGGGATTAAAATCTATCTTGTTTGGCTTTGGGCTTGACTCTGATGCGTTGCATTCGCCTAATGAGCATTATGGTTTAGTCAACTTCTACAAGGGCATAGAAACTATTCCTTTGTTTTATAAGCATTATGCGGAATTAATGAAATAACTCTCTTCGCAATCAGAAAGTCCTCTACATCCAAGAGGGCTTTCTGCTGTTTATATCCCATCTTATCGCTGCCTGACACAAAGTTTATTTCCGGTTGAATCGTAATCAATTAATTTTATTGTAAACTTTGTAGTATGTTTTACTGATTCTCCTTCAACCTATGAAAACTCTCCTTTTCTGTGTGCTTTCAATACAGTTATGTTTTGCGCAAGCCCCCAATTTTATACCTCAAATTATCGATAATCAGGTAAGTATCGGTTATGGACTGGCCATTGGTGATGTAGACGGCGACAAACGATCCGATATACTAATGGCTGACCAGAAACAGTTTGTATGGTATAGAAACGGCGACTGGAAACGCTTTGTGATGATTGAAAACCTGACAGCCCGAGATAATGTGTGCATAGCCGCACGAGACATAGACGGTGATGGCAAAGTAGAAGTAGCAGTTGGCGCTAACTGGAATCCGGCCGAGACGAAAGACCCCATAAAATCTGGTTCGGTGCATTATCTGATTCGTCCTGTTGACCCTACACAAAAATGGGAGGCTGTGGAGTTGCATCATGAGGTAACCATTCACCGTATGAAATGGGTAAAGGCCAAAAATAAATATCAACTGGTGGTGGTACCGCTGCATGGTTTAGGCAACCGCAATGGCGAAGGTGCGGGTGTGAAAATATGGGCTTATGAAGTACCAAAGAATGTAAAGTCGGAATGGAAGCGCACTTTGATTGACTCAACCATGCACCTGACCCATAATTTTGAAGTGACAGAAGAGAAGACTACCACATACCTTACCATCGGAGGCAAGGAAGGGCTTCGCACCTATCAGTACACCAACAAATGGGAGAAAGCGGGTAAAGAACACAAAAACATGATGATTGGTGAACTGAAATATGCAGAAGTAAACAAAAATGGCTATTTTGCAACCGTTCAGCCCATGCATGGCAATAAGCTGGTTTGGGTAAGCAATAACCGTGAGCCTCAAGTGCTGACCGAAAACCTGAATCAGGGGCATGCACTGGCACTGGCCGATTTCCTGAACCTGGGCAGGCCGCAAATAGCCGTAGGCTGGCGTGAACCAAACAAGGATAAAAAGGTAGGTATTCAATTCTATATACCTGATGCCACTTTTACCCAATGGACTGAACACATTATTGACGACAACACAATGGCCTGCGAGGACATGCAGTGTGCGGATATGGACGGCGACGGCCGTTTGGATATTATTGCCGCAGGGAGAGCGAGTAAGAACCTGATAATATATTGGAATAAATAGGTGCATTGCTTTTCTATAAGCTCTGGCGCATCTAAATTAAAACTTTTAAAAAAACTACGAATAGCAGAATATGTCTCTTGGCTTAGAAAAACTGGCAACAGAATCGAGTTCGCATTACGATAATCTTGAAAAGATGTCGGTGCATGAACTGCTCATCAATATTAATAATGAAGATAAAACGGTACCTGATGCCGTAGAAAAGTGCATTCCGCAGATAGAAGCATTGGTAAGCCAGATAGTACCACGCATGAAAGCCGGTGGCAGGATTTTCTACATCGGTGCCGGAACGAGCGGCCGTTTGGGTATTGTAGATGCCTCTGAGTGTCCCCCTACTTTCGGGGTGCCGCACGGCATGGTGGTAGGAATTATGGCCGGTGGAGACAAGGCTATCAGAAAAGCCGTTGAAAATGCCGAAGATGATATTGAACAGGCATGGATAGACCTGGCGAAATATAAAATAAACGATAAAGATACCCTCATTGGCATTGCAGCATCAGGTAGAACGCCGTATGTAGTAGGTGGCTTAAAAACTGCCCGCCAGCACGGTATCCTGACAGGCTGTGTGGTTTGTAACGCCGGAAGCGCCGTAGCAGCCGAGGCAGAATATCCGGTTGAAGCCGTAGTAGGCCCTGAATTTGTAACAGGCAGCACGCGCATGAAAGCAGGCACGGCACAGAAGCTTGTGCTGAACATGATTTCAACGGCAGTAATGATTCAGTTAGGCAGGGTACGTGGCAACAAAATGGTAGATATGCAGCTTACCAACCTGAAACTGATTGAACGTGCCACCCGAATGGTAATGCAAGAGCTGAAAATCCCACATGAAGAGGCTCACGCATTGGTACTACAACACGGCAGCGTAAGAAAAGCAGTAGATTATTACAAGCAATCCTAATAATCACTCATTCACTAAATCACTCATTCACTCAATAATTATTCACTAATTACAAATGTGGGATTGGTTCTCGATAGACTGGCTCAAATGGGAAACCCTGCGTTCGTTCGTGTGGGCTGAACGAGTGTATCTGTATTGCATTGCGGGCATCCCGTTTTTGTTTTTGTTACGCTGGTTGTTTTATAACCGCGGCCAACAGAAACTGGGCTTATCGTTGAGCAACCCTCAGCTAAAACCCAGCTTAATTAGTTATTTACGGTTCCTGCCGCCACTTTTTTTTGTGCTTGGCATTGCCTTTGTTTTGTTATCACTGGCGCGTCCGCAACGTGTACGAGAAAGCAAAGAACAGTTTTCAGAAGGTATTGATATTATGCTGGCAATGGATATATCAGAGTCTATGCTTGAAAAAGACCTGAGCCCTAACCGCCTCGATGCCGCTAAAAATGTGGCCCGGGAGTTTGTCAAAGGCCGTTTTCAGGACCGTATCGGGCTGGTTATTTTTGCGGCAGACTCTTATTCTATCTGTCCGCTTACGACCGACTACGATATGCTGAATGAGTATCTGGATGAGATAAACAGTAACATGATAAAAACCTCGGGTACAGCCATTGGCAGCGCTCTGGCGACCTGTATCAACCGCCTGCGTGAGGTACCGGGCAATAGTAAAGTAGCCATCATATTAAGTGATGGTGATAACACCGCCGGAACGCTCGACCCACTGACAGCTGCCGATTTAGCCAAGTCGTTCGGTATAAAGGTGTACACCATTCTGGTGGGAAAAGACAGCCAGAATGTAAAAGTAGATGAAAGCACCCTTAAGAAAATTGCCCGGCAGGGTAACGGACAGTTTTTTACAGCCACCGACAACCAGACGCTACAGAATATTTTTGCACAGATTAACCGCCTTGAAAAAGTAAAAATCAAAGACAGCATCTACCGCGACGTAGAAGACTTTTACTACATCTATCTCAACTGGGCAGTAGTTTTTCTACTCACCGCCTTTTTCTTTAAAAATACCTTTGTAGGGAATATATTGGAGGATTGACTCTTCAATTTGTGAGACAGTGTCTCACAAATTGATTTTATTGCATTATGCCTTTTACACTAGCGTAATGGTAAATTTTACGTTGAAACAGTTTTATTTACAGTTTCTAATATATTGAAAGAAAGCTATTTATTGCCATTAAATAATCCCTTAATTACAGGCATAAGCCCATTCCTTGATTATAGGATTAGCTTGATAATTGACCTTCATCTCATCTTTTATCATATTGCCAGATGCATCATAAGCAAAACTATTGGAGTATTGGAATACATCCTTTTTGTAATAGGTTTTTTTCATAATCCGATTATTCAGAACTTCATATTCGGTTCGATCTATTAATTCATTTTTACCGTTATAATTTTTAACAATATAGTTTTCACCGTTGTACTCGGTAATTTTCTTGCTGTTCAACGCTCCATCAATTAAAGTGTAAAACTGACCGGTTTCCTGGCCTTTGTCATTATACTCGTAATTAAGATACCCGTTTACGGTGTTGTTAATCTTAATAGTAATTTTGATAGGCAAATTTTTTGCATTATACTCAACCGTTTGTTCCATTGTCATATTATTGGGTGCAGGCAAATTCTGAATTGTTCTGGTGACTTTACCAACGGCATTGTATTCATTCTTAACGACAAGCCCATTTGGACCTTCCTCCAGTATACTAAGTCCTTGTTCATTATATTGAACTCTTGTATATAATCCTCCGACTATATGCAAATAATACTCCTTTTTACGTAATTTACCATTATTATGATATTCATATAATAGATAGTCCTCGGTTGATTTACCAGATGTAGGATCCAGCCATCTTCTTATCTCTTTAATCAACTGGTCTTTATCATTATACAAGTACTCCTCCTCAGCCTCTTTGTTCATATTTGACAATCTGGACACGGTTTTTTTGATTCGTAGCCCTTTTGAATTATATTCATACTTCTCTAACATTTCCTGGCTCTTAAGTTCAATCAGTCTTTTGGCAGAATTATAACTGTACACTTCATTGGCCGTAACTGTACCAAAATAATTAGTTTCCTTGAATGATAGTAGCCTGCATTCAGTTTCATCAACTGGCACAATCTCTTCTGATTTTGGTTTGCAGGCAAACACAAAGTTAAGTAGTAATAAGACACTTATGATTTTTTTCATTTACGAAGCATTTTTATAGTCAGACAACGATTTTGATTGTTTTGTATAAATTTCAAAACAAGAATAACAAGACTTTTCCAATCAGGAGTTACATGAATAAATAAAAATTACAAATCTAATAGTTTTTGTTTTAATTCATTTAATTGTATTTCAAATTTTGATTAACTCCGAATAAATAAGCCTTTACAAAAGTGATTTGGCGTTGCCATTTTTTAACAAAATTCCCATAGATAATTAATCAAAAACTTATCAATTTTTGGAAAGTGGACACTAACTATTGAAACCTTAAATTTGAAAACCAAAGAAAAGTAAGGCATGATTTCATTAAGGCATTAATTCCAAAATTAGAGTTAATTTTTGGCATTGAAACCCCTATTGAAAAAGTACCAACCTCAATAGATAACCGTATTTTTAATTACAAACTTAATGAAGCGCTTTTTAGGAAATTAACTGATAAAAATTGATTAAAGAGACCCGTAGTGCATTTTGAATCGGATAATAAAAACTGCCAATAAATATTCTAAAGAGTTTGATTGAAACATCCAGTTCAACATCTTCAAGTCATTTGATGCAGAAATGAATCTGCACTTGTTTGGGATTGCTTTTAGATTGATTCTGCGTTTTTTGAAAGATTGGGTATCCCGTAGGGATAGTATATCGGTAGAAAATATTGCTGATACCCGTATAAAGTCCCATCGGGACGATATATTAAATACTCAACAATAAATATATTATCCCTGACGGGATACGCGGCTATAAGCCAAATCTACGTCTACTGATATACCATCCCTATGGGATTCCGTTTGAATGGAAGGTTAACTGATTAAATTCAATAATCTTTGATTAGTGCTAATTAGAAGTCTATTAGTCTATTCTTCTTAAATGCACTACGAGTTAAAGAGGAATTATCTTTTCTTCCTCCCCAAAATCGCCTTAATCACCTTCTCATAAGCATCTGCATATTTCATCATGCCTATATCGGTTGGGTGGGTGCCGTCTACGGTTGAGGCAGCATCGAAGCCTATTTCTTTTGCCGTGAGCAGGTAAATATGCTTTACGCCCTCTTTTTTCATGGCGGTAAAGGTTTTATTCATTACCTCACTGCTCCATTTGTATCGGTTAAAAAAGGTGGTATCCACTCCCACTTCCGGCACACCACAGCTGTGTTCTACCAAAAGAATCGGCACATCCGGATGTTTGGCCTGCAGGCTTTTTACTGAAGTGCGTATCCGGTTTTCTATCTCTCCACCGGAATACACTTTTTTATCAACCAGATTGGGCTGGCAATCAAGTACAAATAGACGGGCATTGGTTTCATTCAATAGGTCGATAACAGGTGGCTCTAACCGGCCATTGCCCGAGAACCCCAGATTAACAATTGGCAAATTAAGTTTGCGCCCCAGTATATTTGTCCATGCCAGACCGGGTCTGCTGGCGCAGGCACCCTGCATAATAGAGGTTCCATACATTACCAGAGCTGGTTCTTTATTCACCTCAATAAGTGTAAATGATTTTCCATCAGGCACACCTACCTGCATCCATTTCGGAATATTATATAGGGGCAAATACAGGCGAAACTCCTTGAAAGGTACAGTGCTTATAACATTGGTAAACTTATACTGAACAGTATCACCAAAGCTATAAGCGCCCCGAATCCATTGCCAGTTATTGTTGGCATCCAAGCCATACAAATCAACCCCGCTAACGCCGGTAGCAGGCATGTGGTCCATACTTTTGTTTTTGGTAATTTGGTAGCGAACCGTTATTTCAGTTGCATTGGTGGTGAATTTGATGTATTCACCGGCCGTATGCTGCCCTAGCGACCACACGGCGTCTCGTACCGTTTTTTCTGCCTTCGCAGGCAGTCTGTCATAAGGTCTCACCAAATTGGTATGCCAAGCCCTCCCCTCAATAACCGGATAAGTAGCCTGGGCAGGATTCCACCATTTGATGGGCTGCGCTAATGAAGAAAAACTAATCAGCAACAACGAAAAGCAAAGACTGAGAATATGTTTCATAGTGGTATCGGTATTGAATAAGATAAACTACTCATTTAATAAACTTTTTGCCTGTGCAACCGTTGCTTCTGCACCTACTACCTCCAGATACTTGATTTCAAAAGTTTTTAGTGCGGCTTCCAGTTTATTAAGCTTGGCTGTTTGCTGTCTACTTTGGTATTCTTTTCGTAGTAATTGAATCTTCTCAAAGTCCTGAATACCCTCAATAATTTTCTCGAAACGGATAGATGACAGCGCACCCGGATACACCTGAAAGGTATCACCGGCAGGCCAGGCCGTAAAACGGCTGTCGGTCAAAGGCGCTTTGGGCCAACTGTTAAACGCCCAGCGCAAATAGCCATCCATGCCCGTGGCAGCGGTGTACCACCCCATCCAGACCATTTCTTCAGGTGGAGAGAATGTAAAAGCGTTCGGGTATTTCTCAGCACAGCAGGTATACCAGGTGCTTATCTTGTTTTGCTTTTTTCTGCTTTGCAGAACATCATCTGGGTACTTCCATCTGGATGCCACACAGTAATCAAAAATATCTTTTTCAATTTCAGGGTGGAAATCTCCTGCCAAAGATACCTTCCAGCCTGTATCGATGCTTTTCAGCAATTTAATAACCGCTTGCATGGCAGGCATGGGGCGTTCGTCCATGGCTATGGTGGTTATCTCAAACCAGCCTTTTTGTTTCAGGTGCGCAGTAAAATCTGTCAGCATGGTTTTCCAGAACTCATTATAGGCAGGTGTACCAATGGCCTGCGTGAACACGACTTCTTTCCCTTCGGCTTCATCGTAATAAGTAAAAGCAATTTTCCAAGGCACCATGCTGTAGCAGTTAATCTGCTTCTTTATACCGCAGCTCATTACAAAAGCCACGTACTTATCAAACAGTGAGTAATCATAGATCCATTCGCCGTTTTTCTTTTTAGTCCATTTAATCAGACTCGGGAAATCATCATAAGTCTGGTGCCCCCATGGCTCATTCACAATGCTGGTAGTGATGATTTTCTGTCCGGCATCGGCCAGCATGGTATAATACTTTCGCATCATGGCAAAGTGTGCCTCGCTCCACGGTTGCAATTGATGCACACGGGCAATGGCAAGAGGATGTTGCCAGAAATCAAGTCGGTAACTCCATTCCGATGGCGGTGGCAGCGTTTTATCTACCACATTCAGGTTAACATTAAGCATATACTTCTTATCTGCCGTTACCGTAATTATCCCTGAATATATGCCCGGCTGGCAATCGGCCGGAACTTTAATACTGAGCCATACAGGTTGCGTAGTATTTTTCTTCACCTGAATACTCTTGAGGTCTACATTGATAATATCAGCTACTTTAGAAGAATCGAAGTTCTGAGGTTTCCGGTATCCACAGCCGTCTCTGAACTCGTCAGTCATTACATATTGCACAAATCCGGTTGAAATAGCGTTCTTTTTTATCAGGCTTCCGCTGCTGCCTTTTAAGTCGCTTACACTAACTGTTACATTATTTACCTCTGTTTTTGCCCATACCAAAAGTTGGGTATGAACTTTTTCTCCTTTCCAGGCGCTGGCTGTCCATATAGAATTTTGTTGAATTGCCGGAGGCAACTCCTGAGCAAAGCGCTTGCTAGCTGAGGCAAAACTTACGTTGACACTTTTATTTACTTTTGCCCATTGTGCTGATAATTGAGCGGGAGTAATATCTGGCTTTTTTTGAAGAGCGAGGCTTACATCTTGTGCGAAAGAAAAGTTTGTGAACAAACAACATGCCCACAGAAACAGATTTTTCATGCGTAGGTATTTCAAGGTTTATCTGGTTGAATAGAGGATTTAAATCTATTTCAAATTAAACAAAAATATTGAAGAGTTTTTAACGCTTTTGAAGAAGATTACAAAGCTTATAGTGAGTTCCTTATATCTTGAACTAAAATGACGACAGAAAACTGAAAACATTTTCAAAATGATTAACTTTACTTCACCTAAAACATTCAACCTCATGAAAAAACTAACCTTTGCTATCGTCCTGCTGGCGTTTTTCAGTTCATTCAGTTTCAAAGAACTTTCGTGGGTGGCTATCGGCGACTCAATCACCTATCTGAACGACCATCAGAAAGAAACCGATAACCGCATTACAAAAGGGTATATGACCTTAGTGGTTGAAAGATTACCACACATTAAGTATGTTAATCAGGGCCATAACGGCTGGACATCGGGGGGAATTGCCAATGCTATTGAGAAGCTCAACCTAACCAAAGCCGATGTTTATTCTATTTTTCTGGGCACGAACGACTGGTGGCAAAGCAGACCACTGGGCCAACTGACTGATTATAAAAATAACACCGGCAATAATACTGTTTACGGCTCGTTCAGAATCATTATCGATAAGTTACGCAGCCTCAATCCTGCCGCGCCGATTATTCTGATAACGCCCATGCAGCGGGTAGATTTTGTGTATCTTTTCAATTTCAAGAACAATGCCTTCGGCTCATATAAGCCCAAGAACGGACAAACGCTTGAGTCTTTCGCCATGGCTATTGATTCAATAGGCAAATATGAAAAATTCCCGGTAGTGGATTTGTATCATACCAAAGGCTTGGAAATGGAAAATCTGGTAAAATTTAAACGCCTTAAAAATCCACAGACAGGTGCTTACACCAACTATCGTTTTCCGGATTCTATCAATATCCCCTTCAACCCTGAAACCGATGAATACCCGTATCCGATAGCCTCAATCGACATGACTTATGATGGCTTGCATCCGTCAGATAAAGGATATGAGTTAATAGCCAGTCCCTTGATAAAGATTATGAAGAGATATTAGATTGTGGGGCCTATAACAGATACAAGTTATTGAAAATGCAGCAGATTTAAAGGCAATAGCTCAGGATTTCCCAGCACCATCCTAAAACGCAGCCATTGCCCGTATGCCGTTGAAGCTTTTCAGTTGTAATTGGTTTGGCATTGGGGTGGGGTGGTTTAAGGAAAGTTCAATATTAGGGAATAAAGCAGACAAAACAGTGGTAGGTGTTGGAATTGGTGAGGGTTTATTGAGGGAGGGAAAAGTAAAAGGAGGTGAAGAGCCATTCACAAACTTCAATTTGTTTTAGGTATGTTTTAGGAAGAAATAAAAAAGGCAGTCATAAATAAATGTAACTGCCTGATAATCTTTGTAGCGGGAACAAGACTCGAACGATAAAACCTGGATATTCTTTTCTAAAAAGACTTGAATTCAACAAAATCAACAATAAATTATTGATTTAAGATTTATATAAAAATATTATGGAGCCGTAAAATAAAAACACTTGTTTAATTTGGCTTTTTCTCATCATATTCGCAATAAATCTTTTTACAGGAGTTGAGTGCTAGATTTTAGATAGAGTAGCTCTTAACCTTTCTCACTTTAAATATTTATTATAATGGCATATAATCCAATTAAGGAAATTTCAGGGAAATGGCAGAATGAGCTGGGGTCTATATTAACAATAGAAAATATAGACGAAAAAACAGGTTATTTTAAAGGATTTTATCAAACAGCTGACTCAATACCAACTGAAAAAGGAGATAAAATTTCTTTAGAAGTTAAATGGCCGGTACATGGTACTGTATCTGGTGATGTGATTTCATTTATAGCAGACTACACAAAAGAAAACCCCAATTTATGTACTTGGCTAGGTAATATTGATACAGAAGCGAATAGGCTGTTGATGCATTGGCTCCTTGGCTCAACAACATTACAAAGAGAAAACAGTGAAAAGAGGCCTACTCCTCATTGGGCTGCAACTAGAATTGGGAAAGATATATTTGTCAAATATGAATAAAATCTCATCAGGTAAGTGGATTTCTCGAGGAGGAGCCACTCTTAAAATAAGAGTTACAGGGAATAGAGTTATTGGAACGTATTCAACTTCTAATGGACGTCCAAAATCTAGTGAGCAATTTTTTGTTAATGGTTTAATCAATAATGAGCTTATTGGTTTTACAGTAGCTTTTTTACATGAAAAAGAATATAATTCTTTATATAATAATGAAAATTATCATTCTTTAACTACTTGGTGCGGACGCTACGAAAAAAGAATTAAAAACTATGAAACCAAACAAGAAGAGGATTGTATAAGAGCTGTGTGGAATTATGCTAAAATGTTTGCGGATAAAGCAAATACAGAACCGATTGATTCAGCGAGTGTCTTCCATGTCGGCCAAGTAGAGTTTTTTTGGGAAGGTCAACTTACAAAGGAGGAAGAGGCATTAATTAATTCAATAGCAAGGACAAATTCATAGTTTTCTTTTATGACCCAGAAATCATTGCAAGAAGGTTTAAAGACTAAATCCTTCGGAAAACAACTTTTTTATTTTGAAACAACTGACTCAACCAATACAAGATTCTTCGAGTTATTGAATAATATTAATATCCTTGAAGGAGCTGTAGTCATTGCAGGCACTCAAACGAAAGGCAGAGGAACTTCTGGTAATAAGTGGATATCCTCTACTCCTGAAGGCTTATGGATGTCGATTTTACTTTATGAACCCATTTTTCATAACCCTTTATCATTTTTACCAGCCATTGCTACTGTTAAAACTCTAAATGAAATTTATAAAGTGAGCGCCCATTTAAAGTGGCCAAATGATATATTATTTAGCCAAAAAAAAATTGGTGGCATACTATGTGAGAATTTTCATGTTAATAATAAAAAAGGATGGATTATAGGAATTGGCATAAATTTGAATCAATCCTCCTTTCCTAACGAAATAAGAAATAAAGCGATTTCTTTACACCAAATAACGGGAAAGGTTTATGAAATAGAATTTTTTTTTCAAAATTTTCTTACGGAATTCGAAAATTTATATTTTTCCAAAATTGATTTGATTGAGACTTGGAAAAAATACTCAAATATTATCGGTAAAGATATTCAAGCAATAAAAGATAAAAAATTAAGATTAGTCAAAGTAGAGAATGTTTCAGCGATCGGCTCATTAATTGTTAAAAACGAAGAGGGAATATTGGAAGAATGGTTTTCTGTATCTGATTTAGATATAAATACAGCTTACTAAAATGACAAACTATGCAAATGAAGGCGTAATGGCTCTAATAAGATATAAGGAATTCCTTAGAAACGATTCCCTATACAAAGATTTTTCTGCAGAGTTGTTTTTTTCCAATGAGTCAACAACAATTTTGAATAATTTAAATGAAAAACTTCCTTATTTTGAAAACCTTATTTCAGTTCGTCATAAGCTTTTCTTAGATGAAATTAATATATGGTTAAAGAAAAAAGAAGCTAGTCAAATCGTATCACTAGGTTCGGGTTATTGTACCTGTATTTTAGATTTCATTCTAAATTATTCTATTTCAGGCTTTGAAGTAGACAAAGAGGAAGTATTAATTACTAAGAAAAAAATATTAGGGTCGAAATATTTGCCAATATGCATTCCTTTTGATTTTAATGATTTTTCTCAAGATTTAATTAAATATCTACAACTCAATGGATTTAATATCTCAAAATGTAGTATTATTTTTATGGAAGGTCTTTTATATTATCTAGAAGATGATGCTATAAGCTACCTTTTTTCTTCAATATTAAATTTTTTGAAAGAGACAAAAAGCATATTAATTTTTGACATGCAAGTTGGGGAAAGTAAATTAACAGACATACAAAAGGAAGAAACAAATAGATATAACATTAAAAATAACTATAAAAACTTTTCATACTGGATGGAAATGATAAATAATTCAGGTCTTTTTTTGGCAAAGTTCTCTAATATAGGAGCAGTAGATATATGGAATCGACTTGAAGATAATTGGGAGCTTATTACTTCTTCATTTTTTGTTGTCTCTTATAAAGAAGTTTAATAAAAATAAATACAATTTAAATAAAAAATCTTTATTTAAAATTTAATTCTTGCATATCGACTAGTAGTGACTTTATCTTTTTACCTCTTAAAACTTTGCAGCTAATACAAGTATAAGAAATTTAACTAAGTCTCAAAAATAAAGGCGTAACAATTGAAAATCAATTTGTTACGCCTTCTTTTTTGTAGCGGGAACAGGACTCGAACCTGTGACCTTTGGGTTATGAGCCCAAAAACAATCGGTCTTTATTGGTTTCTATTGTATTATAAATATCTCATTATTAGCCATTTACAAAAATTAAAATCTTATAGAATTTAAGGAAAAACACAAAATGTTGTACCTATGTTGTACCAAATTTTTATTATCTTTGTTTCAACGAAAAAATAAAGACAATAATTTTCTCTATGGCATCGTCTATAAAAGCTGTTCTTCGCAAAAAGAAAAACATTGATGACACCTATCCTCTTACGATACGAATAACAACAGATCGTAAGACAACTTTTATTTACTTAGGATATAATATACTCGAAAAAGATTGGGACATAGTCGGCCAAAAGGTACGGAAATCGCATCCCAATTCGGTACGCTTGAATAATTTGATTCAACAGAAAAAAGCCGAAGCAAGTGATGTTCTTTTAGACCTGCAAAAAAAGTCAGAAACCGTAACCCTAAATGATATAAAACAAAATTTAAAACCATCAGGAGGGAAATCTTTCTTTGACCAGGCGAATGAATTTATTGCCAATATGAAGAAAGCGGGTAAATACAATCGTGAAATGCCTGAACAATCCAGAATAAACAGCTTTAAGAAATTCCTGAAAGAAAAAGATATTACTTTTGATGAAATTACAGTTCCATTACTAAAAAGATATAGAGCCTATTTAAAAGGTGAGTCTAAGCTAAAAGAAAGGTCAATAGTTAACAACCTGATGATTATACGGACAATCTTTAATCAAGCTATTGCAAGTGGAATTATTGATAAAACGAATTATCCATTCGGTAAAAATAAAATACAAATTAAAATACCAGACTCTCTAAAAATTGGGCTTACCTCCGAAGAAGTAAAGCTGATAGAAAACTTAGACCTTAGTAGTAAGCCAAACCTAAATCATGCCAGAAATTTGTGGTTATTCTCTTTTTATTTCGCGGGTATCAGACTTGGCGATTTACTGCAAATCAAATGGACAGACTTTCAAAATGACCGTCTTTTCTACTCAATGGATAAAAACTTGAAACCTGGTTCTTTAAAGGTTCCGGAAAAAGTTTTCAAAATCCTAGACCAATATCGTAATCATGAACCCAAAAACGATTTGATTTTTCCAGAGTTGAAAGTTTTAGATGATTTAGAGGACAGCTATCATGTTCAAAGGAAAATATCCTATGCTGATAAGAATATTAATGAGGCTTTAGATAAGATAGCAAAAGAAATTGCATTGACAAAGCCTTTAACAATGCATATTTCCCGACATACTTTTGGCAATATTTCAGGTGGAAAAATTGATATAAAAATTCTACAAAAATTATATCGTCACACAGATTTAAGAACCACAATCGGGTATCAGGCGAACTTTATCCACCAAAATGAAGATGATGCTTTGGATTCTGTTATTGGTGCTTAGGGTCTATACCTATCTAAAATTCCTGTCGATAAGAAATTTGGGAAGATGCTCCAGGTATAATATTCGTTGATTCAATTTAACTTTAAAAATCGCTGATAGACTTTCAAAACTTTACTTCCAGTCCATCCTTTCTCTTTCTCGGGATAACAACATCCACGTCTATAAGTATTTAAAGTTCGTGCAATCTTTTTAAAATTTTAAAAAGATTGTCTGCTAAATCTTATTTGAATGATACGTGTTCCATGGACATGGCGAGACGTTCTTAGTGACTAATCTTTTTTTTTAAAAATTCAGAACCTTACAAGCTGAGGGTCTGGGTTCAAATCTCTCAACTACCAGACTGATAATTAAGCAATTATGAGGTTTCCTTGTAAGTTCTTTTTTTGTAAACCGAATTTTATAGTGTATTTAATTTGATCTGGATAAAACTGAAAAGTGATCCTTAAATCTCTTCCAAGGCTCATAACTTTAACAATAAAAAGATAATTACTCATTTGCTGTTCCCCTATACAAAGCGAGTATACCTTAGTACGAATATATATATATATAGTTGAGATTTTATACTTGATAAATGACAAATATGGTATATTTACTCACTTTCAGCATATTCTTAATATCACTGAACTACTATCATGCGTATACCTACCAGAATGCGTATTTCATTTGCTTTTTCTACAAAAGGACGAATGCGGAAATATCCTGATGCTCTGAAGTATCCTACTAGTGCATCAAAGAAATAGATATTTCGATGTTTGAATATGCCCTCTATTTTAGTAAGAAGTGTATTTTCGTTTGTAAAAAATTTAGTCGACATCATTTATCTTTTTTTAAATCAGCTGGTACTTGCTTAAATTCTAAATGCAATAAAGTTAGGAGATGCAAGTAAAAAAAAATTATAATCAATTATACTATACTCAAAATCTTAATCGCGCTTTCTTCAATTTTTTCTACGGGACATTGGCAAATATAAATAAAAAGAATCATCTGAATTAAGAACAGTAAAAAATATAAAGAAAATTGGAAAAGCACTCTTCTGAATAACCCAATAATCAGGTTTACTCTGTACACTCCTATCCATCTACTAGCAAAAATAAATATTGCTTTTACCCTAAAAGCCTATCATTATAATCATCCAATATATTTACTGGTAATCCTTTCAAATATATCTCGGTGGTTTTTATGCTTGAATGCCCAAGCATTGAGCTGATAGCTGTTAAAGGAATATCAAGAAGCATTACTTGTGTGGCAAATGAGTGACGGCTAACATAGCTTGTTAGATTTGAATCAATCCCACACAAAGTTGCAAGTGTCTTTAGTTTTTTGTTGTACCTTCTCCTTGACCATTGAATTTCCTTGTCTCGAAAAGCAGCTTCCTCTCTCTTTAAAATTGGAAATACAAATTTTGAATCAGCATTTTGTTCAATATAGTTTGTTAGTATTTTTTCCAGCGAAGGAGTTATATTTATATCATATATTTTTGCTGTTTTCCGGCGACGATATTTGATACGTCCATTCTTAATACTGCTTTTTTTCCAAGTAAGCCATATAAGCAAAATTTATTCTTACATCACATAATTTGCATGAAAATAATTCTGCGTATGACACATAGGACAATTGGTTAGAAATCAACTTCTATAAACTTCTCTAATAAATAACTTTTTTGGGCACCTCTATTTGTTGACGAACTCTTTATTTCAGTTATCAGAGGACAATCCCTGCTACTCGATTAAACTCAATTCAAGACAGGTACCGTTAAATAACTTTACACCGAAAAATAAGACAAAGTTCTTGTAGTGTAATATTTAATTTATACATTAGCACAAGTAAATAATTCATAATCTCTTTAATAGCCAGAAGGGTCTGATTCATTTACTAATTAAATGCTGGTACTAAAATCTCCCTAGTGTTTTTTTACCTCTGCATACCAATGCCGTGATGGTATGTTATCTATTTGCAAACTGTATCTATAACAATCAAACGCAAGTCCTGAATGGAAACCATTCAGTATTAAAAATTTAATTTGCTCTTTTGCTATAGGCAGAAGAATTATTGATTTAATCCTAACTCCATTAAAAAATCATTTAATGGCGATGACAAAATTTTAAATGAAGTCATTGTTATGGAAATACTATGTCTTTTCTAAAATATAATTTTTACAATATTACATTATATTTTTCAGACAAACACATAAGTGTAACGACCAGTAGCAATGTTTGGATTATTTTAAAGTGGAGTATTCAATCATGAAAATGCGGCTTACAAGGGCCCGTATTGATAAAATTTAACGATGATGCATCTGAAAGTATTTTTTCTTTTTCTAATCTCTTTGCTAATGAGTTCCGGAGATGTCTTTGCTCAAACAAAGAAGATTTTCATTTCTGGAAATGTAACAAACGAGCATGGAAAAAGTCTCTCAAGCATTGAAATTTTTGTTTATAAAATGCCTGACACCGTATCAGTATTACGAGGACAATACACAGATTCTACTGGTAAATTCAACATTTATTTATCTGAATACGGCGATTACATATTGGGATTCAGACAGTTTAGCGATACAAACCAAACTTTTACAGGGTTAATAGCACTATCAGAAACGAAAAGTAGCCATGAAATCAAGGATTTCATTATTTCAGAAACCGCAACAATGCTAGGCGAAATTTCGATAAAAGCCAAAAAACCATTGATTCAACATGAACTGGACAAAGTAATTATCAACGTAGAAGGTAATTATCTGGCTAAAGGTAAAAGCCTGGACAACATTTTAAAACTTGCACCAGGCGTTGTGATAGACTCTAAAGGGACTGTGAGTATCAACGGGAACGCTAATATTACATTCCTGATTAATGGCAGAACCATGAAATTAAGTGGCGAAGCACTTAATGCCTTTTTGAAAACACATTTATCAGAAAATATATCATCACTGGAGATTATGACAAACCCATCAGCAAAATATGACGCTGAAGGTACCGCGGCCATCATTCGTATAGTACCTAAAAGAAATAATCAGCAGGGCACCAAAATTACCAATTTTGCTTCTTATGGTTATTCAGGTGTGCATACAGGTGTGTATAGTCCTCAAATTTCTCATAAGAGAAAGAACACCATAATAGAAGCCAATATTACCCTGATAAATGACCCCAAATTAGATGTGTATGAAATAGAAAGAAAATTCAAATCGAATAATAACCGGATATTTCAGAATACAGAAGAGCTAAGAACTGACAGGCTGGTATCATATCAGTTGGATTATTTCAATACCCTTCGTAACAATCAGGAAATAGGGGCTGTGTGGTCTGGTTTCAAAAATTTTAATAAAAGTAATACAGACATAAACAATACATTAATCAGCACTGCAGGTGGAGACTCATTCGGAAAAAACAAAAAGAGTATCCATACTAATGAAGATAATCTGGGCGCTTTTTATCTGAAAAGGCTCGACAGCCTGGGTAGCAATGTAGATGTAAAGGCCAACTACTGGTTTTCAGCAGATAAAGGAAATTTTGATAACTATTCGGTAACAAAATCCACTAAGGATACCCTGGATAATCTTATCTATAAAACCAGTAATAATTCAAAGATATTTACATTGCAGATGGACATTCTTAAAAACAAAAGCAACGGCAGTTACCTTGAGTACGGTGGAAAATTCAGCAATGTAAATACTATTTATGATTTAAATTATCAGAAATTAGTAAGTAATCTGGGAGATAATATTTTTGGAGGAAAGTTTGACTACCAGGAAGAAGTGTATGCTGCCTATTTTAACAAACACTTGCCCAAATACAAAAGATGGGAACTGATGGGAGGGCTAAGGTTTGAAAGCAGCAGGTCAAATGCCTTCTATAAAACATCGTACGTCTTGAAGTACAACAGTTTTTTTCCAAGCTTATTTGTTAAATATGCTTTAGATTCTGCGGAAAACAATGTCCTGAATTTTTCGTATTCAAGACGAATATCCAGGCCTAAATATCATCAGTTAAGTCCCGTTCCAAACTATCTCAATGCTTATGCATATTCGGTAGGCAATCCGTTTTTGAAGCCTGAATTTGTAAACAGAGTAGAAAGCAAGTATATCTATAAAAACAATTACTCGCTGACACTGGCTTACGAAAAATACAACAATGTTTTCACATCAATAGCCTATCAGAATCCGGACAACTCGTCATTTGTTTCTACTACCGAAAACCTGTCGCAACGTTCAAATCTTGAATTGACCCTCAGTATTCCTGTCAATTATAAGATTTTATCAATAAATACTTACGCTGGTTTAAGCTATAATCAATTTAAAGGGCCAATAGGAAATGGGATGCTTTTACGGCAGTCAGCGTTCTCGATACTTATTAATATTTCAGGCGCCCTATCTTTGCCTAAAGGCTATAATCTGGAGTTTAACGGCATGTACATAAGCCCCAACACAACAGGCCAAACAATGATTTTGAGGCGCAACGATTTATCATTGGGCATTAGTAAAACATTTAAAGAGCGAACCTACGTCAAACTGTCCTTTGAAGACCCTTTTTACTTTAATTGGGAGCGGGTCAGAATAAATACCGACGAGCAGGAAACATTTAGCATGAACCGCTGGAACTCCCGGAAAGTAACATTGACATTAGTTCATTCAATAAGCAGAGGTATGGATTATAACAAAAGACGCGCTCCGAAAAGCAACAGTCAAGAAACATATCGGACCTCCAAATAACAATTCTGTCAGAATAGCCTTGTTCAAGCTGATGAATCGAACAGTCTTAATGGCTATTTAATTATGATTCTTTATTAGGTGCACATATAGAGTTTACGGGTATGCTGAAAACCGTTTATAGAGTAGGCACAATATTCAACATTTATAACAATGAAAAAATTATTGGAGAAATTGACTTCAGTTGACAATTATCAATTAGTTGACCTTAACAAGGCGAGAGGGGTATTTGGTGGATACTCAGTATCGCATGATACTTCCGTTTCAAATGACACGTCAAATAATAATGACTCATCAACTAGTAATGATAAGTCAAATAATAACGATTGAGGCTTGAATGAAGGGAGGGAGAACTCCTCCCCTCATTTTAAGTTGTTTCGTTTGGCCATTTTGTTTAGGAAACTGAGGCTATTAAAGTTTCCGGCAACATTTGAGTATATACCATGCACCCAACTCTAAATTGTTAATATACTCCATCTAGCTATTCTTTGTGAACACAAAAATACTAGTTTAGTATAGCTTTATTTTCTTATCTGGTTGTTTACATTAATCAATTTTGCGGACCAATTGAAACATTTTAAAAGCACCTCTGACTAAATTTTATATGATATTGGTTTTATCCTATTCTTCTTATGAGCAAGGCACTGAAAAAGTAATAGACTGGTTGCTGCACAAAAAGGCAAACTTTATTAAAGTGACAATAGAAGACTTATACTCGGTTGATAATCAACAAAGATTTCATGTAAATATAGCCACAAGGAAAATTTTTCACAATGGCAAGGATATTACATCAGAAATAAGGGTGATTTTTTATCGAAGGATATTTAATTACTTTGAACTTTCAGATGAAGAACCATTCAGTGCGCAAATCAAAAATGAGGTAACAGATGAAGCAATTAATCTTATCTACTACCTTTTTTATTTACTAAAAGACAGAGTCTGGCTTCCGGCTTCTAACGTGGCCAATGTGAACAAGCTCATCATTACCGACAAAGCCCAAAACGCAGGTCTTAAAGTTCCAAAGAGTAGCATTATTAATAATAAAAGAGACTTAAAACATTTCTTTAGTCTTACAAAGCATGGCGTAATAACTAAACCAATAAATAAATCAAGTTATTTTATAAATTACGAAAAAACCTACTTTGTCCATGTAAAAGATATTTCAGTCGAAGATATTGAGGCTTTGCCTGATTTTTTCTTCCCTTCATTATTTCAGGAGAAAATACTACGAGACATTGAGATACGCGTGTTCTACCTGGATGGTGACTTTTATTCTATGGCAATGATAAATAGTAATGAAACCCCTGAAGTGGATATCAAGAGAGGATTTAACACCGATACTCAGCACTGGACCGTTTTTTCTTTGCCTGACATTGTAAAAGAAAAGATAACAAAATTCATGAAACTGGTCAGCCTAAATACCGGCTCTATGGATATCATTCTTGATAAAGATGGAAATTATAATTTTATAGAAGTAAACCCTGTAGGGCAATATGGTCATCCGTCGGCAAGTGGAAACTTTTACCTGGAAGAAAAAATTGCAGATTGGCTAATTAAACATGATATTAAAAATGCAGCAGACAAAAGAACCTCCGTTCAATAAAAAAACACTCCTAAAAATACCTGTTTTCTATAGGTGTATGACCGTTTATAAAACCGAGGAAGTAGGTGAACTGAAGGTTACGGCAAGATTCGGCACCAGTAAAAGGCACTTTAGTAAGAATTACCTCAATTATAGCGGACACAAACCGGTTTCTGAGCTGAATCTTTTTGACCTCTGAAAGTCTAATATCAAAGTATCCGGTATTTAATAAAACTGAGAAAACTCATTCCTAATCCGATTCAGATGAAAAAGAAATACATCAGACTTTTTTCTCATTGCTTTGTAGTGGACGGGTCTGAAAACAGTGCAATTTATGACTTTCATAAAGGTGTTGTTTTAAGAATCCCTAAAAGCTTATCTAAAGTTGTTCACCTACTTAATACTTATTCTGTAAAAAAAGTTTATAAGCTATACAAAGGGCAGGAAAACACACTTAATGAATACATGAATTACCTGACCACGCATGATTTGGTATTTTTTACAAATACGCCCCGATTTTTTCCAAAGACAGAAATTGTCTATAAAAGCTTCAGCAATGTTGCCTCGGCGGTAATAGAATACACTAAAGGTTTTTCCATTGAAAAACTTGTAATGGAGTTGGATTCGCTAAACTGCAAAATGGTAGAGTTGAGATATCTATCTCCTCTTGCCAATATTAAAGAGTTACAAGAAGTGTTAGATTATTTTGCCAATTCAACCATCAGGTGCATTGAACTGATTTTTAGTACGTATGAAGGTCTGACAAAAGAATCCATTCATGAACTGCTCGATAAAAATAAAAAAATTGGCTTCATAGTAATTGCCGGCTATCACGAAACGGAAATTATGTTTGCTGACAGCTGTAAAATTATATTTACAGAAAAAACAATTGATAAAGTAACAACTACTTACTACACGTCGCCAAAGGTGGTCATCAATATCGATTATTTCATGGAGAGCCATTTTTACAATCCTTATTATAATGCTAAGGTTTGTATAGACATTGGTGGCAATATCAAGAATTGTTTATCCCTTAAAAAGTCTTTTGGGAATGTAAATCGCGAATCACTTTCTAAAGTAATAGACAAAGATAATTTTAAAAGATTATGGCTGATTAAGCCGGATAAAATTGAGTCGCTCAGAGATTCAGAATTCAGATATGCCCTCTACATTCCGAACCAGCTTAAGGCGGTAAAAGGTGCATCAGATTTGTATAAGTACAACGACATTTCAAAAGCAGACTTTAACAACCTATGCGAAAAATTCTGAATTATCTGAAATTCGCTTCCAAAAACAAATTAAGGTTTACGAGACAACTAGAAAGCATGGATTGCGGACCCGCTTGCCTTAAAATGATAGGAGGATACTATGGACGTGACATAAGCCTTGATTACCTTAGAAGTATTTGTAAGACAGCAAAGCTGGGAACATCACTGAAAGGATTGAGCGAAGGGGCTAAAATGATAAATCTTGATTCAATGTCACTTGAATTATCATTGCCTGACCTCATGAAATTGGCATCATACCCATGCATACTTTTCTGGAGAAAATCACATTTTGTAATTCTTAAGGGCATCATACCAAAACGATCATTTTTCTTTAAGCTATTTACTAGTGAAGAGATGTTTATCATTGCCGACCCTTCTTTTGGTATTATTAAATTAGGGTTGTCCGATTTTACCAATAATTGGTGTAAAGAAGCAAATGGCAATGGGATAGCCCTGTTTTTTGAACCGAACGAAAACTTTGCAGATTATCTAGAGCCGGAAATACCTGCAAAAAATCCACAGAGTTACACTAATAAAGTATGGGAATTAGTAAGCCAATACAAATTCGGCTTATTAAAAGTGTTTATCGGTATGATTCTGAGCGGAGCGCTAATTTTAACTTTCCCATTGCTTACACAAAAACTGATTGATGTAGGCATACACTACAAAAGCCCGACATATATAGAGCTTATATTGCTAACCCAACTTTTTATTTTCATCGGAGCATCAATAATTGACTCCATTAAATCGTGGATACTCTTATTTATTGGCACAAAAATCGAGATAAACTTAACCTCCAGGTTTTTATCCAAAATAATGAAACTGCCCATGTTTTATTTCGATTCAAAATTGGCAGGAGATTTAATGCAAAGAATAAGTGATAACAACAGAATAGAATTATTTATTAAAACATATTTGTTAGAATTTATTATATCATCCATCAATCTTTTAGTGCTGATGGGCATACTGATTTTTTACGACCTGAAGGTTTTCTACGTGTATCTGTTAGGCACTGTATTGTCTGTATGCTGGATTGCCATTTTTATGAGGAAAAGAGAATTACTAGACTACCGGCGATTTGATATTGCAAGTGAAGGCACCGACAACCTAATTGAAACCATTGTTTCAATGCCAGAGATAAAGCTTAATAATGCCCAAAATGAAAAAAAAAAATCATGGGAAAAAATCCAAATCAGAATGTTCGATATAAATATCAGAATATTATCCGTACAGCAGTATCAGAATATCGGCAATAATGTGATTGTACAAATAAAAAATGTACTGGTTACTTTTTTGATTGCCAATTATGTGGTTGAAGGCACCATGACTCTTGGTGTAATGCTGGGTGTATCTGTTATTCTAGGGCAATTGAATGGGCCATTTAACCAAATTGTGAGCTTTTTCCAGTTTTATCAGGATTCAAAGATCAGTTTTAAGCGTTTGGGGGAGATTCATAAACGTGAAGACGAAGATGCAAATATAGAATTACTCAGAAAAGAAGTAGCACCGGCCGATATAGTCATTAAAAATCTAAAGTTTAGTTACACAGAGTCCTATGACGATTTAATATTTGACAACCTGAATCTGTCAATACCAAAAGGCCAAACAACTGCTATTGTCGGAACCAGTGGAAGCGGCAAGACTACCTTATTAAAGTTATTGATGAAATTTTACCAGCCGCTGGAAGGTGAAATTCTCATTGGTGGTTTGCCCCTTAGTAATATTGATTCAGATTATTGGAGAAGCAAATGTGGTGTGGTACTTCAGGAGGGATATCTATTCTCTGAAACAGTAGCTAATAATATCACCATGCGAAATGCTGATGTATATAATTCAGACCAGCTTGCTAAAATAAGATACACTACAGATTTAACCAATATTACAGATTTTGTGGAATCGTTGCCTATGGGTTTCAAAACCAAAATAGGCGGTAACGGGATCGGAATAAGCACCGGTCAAAAACAAAGAGTTTTAATAGCCAGAGCTTTGTACAAAGACCCCGAGATACTTTTTCTTGATGAAGCTACAAGCTCTCTTGATGCCAAAAACGAAAAAGTAATCATAGAAAATCTGAACTCATTTTTTACAAATAAAACAGTGGTGGTGGTGGCCCACAGGCTTAGTACAGTAAAAAACGCACATAACATAGTAGTGCTTGAAACAGGTAAAATTATTGAACAGGGCACCCACGAAGAACTGATTAAACAAAAGGGCACATATTACCAACTAATTAAAAACCAACTGGAGTTGGGCGACTAATGATATGAGCAAAGATTATGAAAGTATTGACTCCATTTCAAGTTTTACAGAAAAACATGGTCTCTGGTTATTTCTGCTAGTGCCATGTGTGTTGTTAGTCATTTTATCAACAGTAACCATGCCTGATGGCAGCTTTTATAGCAATACAGCTATAGAAAGAGATAGCACTATTACTACTTATACAGATGCTTCTAAAGTTATTTACCTAAAAAACGGAGACCCTGTTCAGGTTTCAGGCGCAAAAGACAAACATCTATCTGGAATAACTTCTTTAAGGATAGTTGAAATTAAAGAAGTAGGGAATGATAGTATCCAAATTCGTTTCGCAACAACTGCCAGATTAAAAATCTCTGGAACCGAATTGTATTTTAAGGTCAGGAAGCAGTCAATGCTGCGGGTTTTATATAATTCACTAAAGATAGATGCATGGCCGCATAAATAACATGGATGATGATTGCAGAATACTGATGGTAGCGACTAAAAATTTTGCTGGTTTAACAATCTGATTCATTATCACGCAATAAATGCTGCAATTGATGGCTTTTGCTTAAACCGACTAAAAATCAAGATAACTTATAGTATGAATGAAAAAAAATGCCTGTTCATAATTCTTCCGGTTACAAGTCATTTTAATAGTGTTTTTGCTTATGCTGAAGCACTAAAAAAAGAAGGGAGTAATATTTTTATGGCATCACCTGCTTCCTACTACGATTACATGAAGAAGGCAGGTTTTATGCCAGTGCCTATAATTTATTTCAACCATTACTTTGTAACCAGCTGGAAAGTTTTCATATCCTTGTTTATAGCAAGCCGGTTTTCGAAAAAATTCAATATAAATAGGCTAAGAAACTTATTAAATGCTGAAATGTCTGCAATAAAATTAATCACTGATCTCGAACCCGATGTGATTTATATTGACCCGCATTTATCTTATTATTACTTATTTATTTTAAAGATAATCAAACCTTGGCAAAGGATAGTGATAATCAACACAAAACTCGCAACCTCCAGAAAACCACATATCCCGCCGTTATATCTTGGCCATCAGCTCATCAACAAGAAGGCCATTTATACGCCATTAGCGTGGTCTATACATGCTATAAAGATATATTTTAAAAAAATTATAAGCTATTTCTTATATAATGGCCGGGATGATGATTCCCTTTTAAAGCATCTATCAAAAAAAAGGAATATTGATTTTGATAGTATTTTCCTAAGTAGGTATAAAACCTCATTTTATCTGGAGTTAAACCCTGCGCATTTAAATACTGAAACAATTATTCTGGCACCTCGTGCATTAGAATATCCTTGGTATTTACCCCAAAAAAATGAGAATTTTATTAACATGGCACCTTACCGGTTTATAAATAAGGAAAATAAAATTCTGGAGACATTTTTAGAAAATATTATAATCAGGAAATCAATTAATTCAGATACCCGCCTTATATATTGCTCGCTCGGTACATTAAGTGCTGAGTACAGCCAAAAAATTATTCCTTTTTTTACCAGGTTGACAACACTGATAAATGAGCATCCCGATTATTATTTGATTTTGGCAACCGGAGACATTGATTTTAAAATTTCGTACACACAACACAACAGGTTGTATATTGATAAAAGGCTTCCTCAATTAAAAATCCTGAAATCGTGCGACCTGTATATAACCCATGGGGGCTTAAACAGCATTCGTGAGAGTATTTATTGCAAGGTCCCCATGATTATTTACCCCTTTAATAAAACCTCTGATTTATGTGGAAATGCGGCTCGTGTACATTTTAATGCTTTAGGCCTTAAAGGCAATATAAGGGAAACTTCAGCAAGTATAACCGCTAAAATAAAGTATATTTTTAGTCCGGCATTTCAGATTCCTTATCAGGAAAAAATAGCACGATTTGAGTTCACTGAAAAGATTCAGACTTAGCGCTGATTTGATCTTCGCATTTTTATATGAAAGTTTTCTCATTAATTACTCATTTACCTGTGACCAAAACAAAATCATGAATTTACTAAACAAGCATTTCAGGAAAGTACTTCTTCTTAATCTGGATACCAGAAAAGACCGCCTGGAAAAATCCGAGAAAATTCTAAGAGAAAATCAATTGGAATTTGAAAGGTTTGCAGCCATTAATGGGCATGAAAGACCAGATATACAAATGGTTACAGCAGCAGAGATACATGAGCTTCCGGCACATTGGAACAGGGGCGCCTTAGGCGTATGCCTCTCGCTTCTGGAAATTTTCAGACTGGCCTTGAAAGAAAACTGGGAGAATGTCCTGATTATAGAAGATGACATAGAGTTTTTGCCTGAATTAAACGAGCTTCTACCAGCTTTGCTGCATAACATACCCGCACGGTGGGAGTCATTATTCTTTGGCTTAAATACCATGGAGCAGGAGAAATTTAATGGATACTGGGAAAAAATAAACTATGGTTTTGCCCTGCATTGCCACGCGGTTCATCGCTCGGTGTATCAGTTATTAATAGATGAATTAAGCAAGCTAAGAGGCCCGGCCGATGTGGTTTACGCAAATGTACTTTTCCCTCGTGGGCTTTCCTTTGTAAGTAAGCCTAAATTAGCTTTCCAGAGAGCAGATATGTCTTCCGTTACCAACCGTTTTGAAGACTACACCTTCCTACGCAATCAATATTAGTGGTAGTTCTCAAAACCGGGCAAATGTTAAACCCAAAACCTGAGCCAGAATGCCGCAAAAATTGATTGTATGTATAAAACCAGCATAAATCATTTGCTTTTTAAGTTTAAAAAATCTGTTAACATGAAAAAACTTACTTTAATTTCAGCAATCGTTATGATAAACCAGGTTTCTGTAGCACAAAGTATCAATAAAGAAATACTATTGAATAAACCACGCGCCGAATTTATCAGGCAGCTGGAGACTGATGGCAAAATAACTGCTCAAATGGCCCTCAATCAGATTCATCAATTCAATAAATACGAAAAAATAAACGAAACCGGCAAAGAATACATCCTTACCATTGAAGACAAGGTATTTGGCAAGGTACCTTTCAGGCTGTTTATACCCAAAGGGTATAATCCGGCAGTAAAAAACCCTATGGCGCTTTTGCTGCATGGCGCCGTTGGCGAAAGCAATTTTCAACGTGCTTACGATACCCGAACGAAGATTCATGATATTTTTTTTGATGCCCTGGCCAAACAAAACTATATCATAATCAGGCCTTTTGCCGACCCCTCTAAAAAGTTTGACTGGGCGATTAATCGCTTTGAAGATTTTGGTGAATCGGTAAGTACATCAAAAAACAATGAAACCTACCGAACACTGGTTGAGATTGTCAATTATTGTAAGTCTTTTCTGAATGTAAACGACCAGAAGGTTTTCTCATACGGGCATTCAGACGGCGCCGATGGCACTTTTCTATTGCAACTCGGTTACCCTACCCCATTTGCAGGCTTTGTATGCTATAACTCTATGCTCACCAATATATTTGCCAACAATGCCTATTTAAGCAATGCGGTAAACCGCCCATTATTTCTTGTGCATTCAGACCGCGACGACCTGAGACCCATTGAGCAGATAAGGGTAATCCGTAAAAAACTTACCGAATCAGGCAGCCCGGTAACCTATAAAGAGTATCTGGGTTATCAGCACTACGATAAACATCTGGATAAAGACATACCGAATAGCATCAATTTCCTGAATAATACCACAAGAAATACCTTTAAGAAAACAATCAACTGGGAAACAGGCAATTACATGAACACTACCTGCGACTGGATAGCTATCAGGAAGTTTGATACTAAAAAACCCAGAGCTTCATTTCATAAGCCCATAGCCATGCAGAGTTATAACAAAAAAAGCAAAAAGTGGGACACCCTACCTTATTACAACAATGAAGAAAGCAGCATGATTAAGGCCGAACTGAAGGGCAACACTTTTTATGTGGAAACATCAAGAGTAAATGAATTTGATATTTTCATTAGTCCGGCGATGGTCAATATCGACGAAAACATTAAGGTGGTTTTAAATAACAAAGTGGTTTTCGACAAAAAAATTCCCTACAACAAGGCCTTTATGGTTAAGAACTTTAAAACAAACACCGACCGTGAGCTTGTATGGGTAAATTATATCAGTCTGAAGGTGAAGTGAACTTATCTGAACTTCAAAAAACTTCTCATTAACCGGCATACAAGCAGAGGGTCACAGGTTCGAATCCTGTAACTCCCACACTGATAATCAAGCACTTACGAGGAAATCTTGTAAGTGCTTTTTTTATTTGCACACAATTTGCACACGGATTCGTCTTTTGAATTTTATTTAAAAATCTAGAATGATTTTTTGATTCATTCAACCGGTACAAATTTCCATATCATCCTTGTAAATTTAATATTGAATATTAAATTTACAAGGATGAACATCAAATCTCCAGCTTACTAGGAAAAGGAAGATTAAATCATGGTTCAAAAATCCCATGATATCGCGAACATCAAATTAGTTTTTTAAAGGCTTTGGAATTGTCTAATATAAGTGGACTATTAAACTGCAATTTCTGAACATACTAATTATTTTCTGTCACAAATTTTGGCAATATTTGTGACACAGATAATGTTCATTCAAAGCTAAAATGCCTGACGATAAAATCTTTATAAAGCCTATCAATATCTGGAAAACTTTCTCTAATATCGTCTTCCTCCAAGTTCATTAGTTTCATATACCTGCGCAATACAGTTCCAACTTTTTTATCTGTCCATCTTTTATTTTTATTTTGATAGGAACCTGGAACTTTAGATTTATTCAATATCTCTGCAATTTCTTTGTAGGTATGAAGCCCTCTTTTTAAACATCGAACTTGTATTAATAATTGTCCTTCATAAAGTGCGTCATAATTTGCACGTCCAATCCTCTTTTTTAAATCTTCAATGTATGTGTCTGGATTATAAATTATTCTCTGTTCAGTCATACACTCCCCCCTCGATTGGTGTCAGGGAGTTGGAAAGCCCATTTCGTAGAAAAGGCCGCCTGAATCTTTACCCTTTCGGGCTGAACATACATTCAGGCCTCCCCGACAAATCGAGGAGTGATATTTCGGTCACATACCGCTATGAAATCAGGGATTCCAAGCCCTAAAGCCTGCAAAGGCTTCCAGATAATTATACAGGTTTAACTTCCAAGATCAAGCCCATATTAACAAATATTAATACTTTGGTCATAAACTATACGCATGTACAAGAAAACACTTCCGCGGTGATACCATGCGTAAAATCGTCATTCTGCTGATTGTCGTTCTGATTTCAGGTTGCCTGCCAGACGATAGTGAGCGAATCAGACGGATTAACCAGCGCGCAGTCATTGAAAACACCGCCCGGGACCTGGCAACCTCTGCCATGAATTTATCTTCCTATCTGTCTGCCACAAAAATGAAACGACGGGCATTACTAGACTCTGACGGGCAAGTTGTTTCGGATGATGCCAATGATTTCACGGTGACAAATCTTCAGGTACCGGTAGCGCCATCGGCCATTACCGCAAGCCCTTGTGGCGATTACGGTGCGATTGCCTATTATCATGCGCTACCGTCAGGCATAGGAAGCCTTTTGATGCATGGCAATGCCATGGCGGCTTCATTGATTCCGACATTCGGTCATGATTCTGTCGGCATGAAAAGTGGATATTGGATTCAACTACCGAAGAAAGCCGTTGAGTTGGGTTGTACGGTGGGCAATGATATTCTGGATGGCTCGCCGATATTTGTGGCTGGTTTTGCTTTAACGGATGGAATGAACGGCTTGCCTGATCCGTCGAAAACGACAGAACCTGTTTTTGACCGGGTTATCACGATGCCTTGTCCTGCCGGGACAAACGGTGTCATCAAACGCGACCAGACATGTCGGCTGAAATCAAAGGATGATGAAACTGTGAAGGAAGATGGTTTCATCATTATCAACGATGCGCCCAATGAAAGACAGAGACTGACTAAAAATTGGGAATGCACCCCTGATTTATCCCAACCGCAAACACCGCCCACAACGGAGGAAATCGCGGTTTATTGCCGCGATCCGGCGAACGATATCACCAAAATTCCCGATAATGCGGTGGTCATGCAGGTGGTCAACCTGAAAGAAGCACTTGAGAACAACGGTCCGGGATATTACACCTTCTTTTGCCGTCCGAATAAGGACGGTTCTAATGCTTGTGAGGCCAAGCCTTATTCGCCTGAACCACGAACTTTTCTGGATTGTGGCAGAGTGGAACCCAATCCCCCTCGATTTGTAATCAATCCCGTTGAACCGCTTCAAATGAATGAGAACGGGGATTTAATAGGCAATGAACAAGAAATTCGGGAATGTGGGCGTGGATGGCGAGGAAGATTAACTGCACGTTACCTTGCTCGTCGCTGCACACTAAAAAGAAATGATGGGTACAATTCTACCACAATTATTTCCACGCCACAGACTATTTATCGAATTGGCTATGCCCAGGCACAATGTGAGCGCGATATTGAAACAACGGTGGCCTGTCCTGACCCATCGCTTGTGCCGGGGTCAGACCCGAATAAACGCTTGTGGGTTGTCCGGCATGCCAGAATGCTCAAACCTGTGGCTCTGGATTGGAGTGAAAATAAGCCAGGCCCTGGATCATGGGATACAACGCGGATTGCGACAACCGATAGCCGTACAGAGGTCAGGGAAACAGCCGCCATGAGTGCGCCGAACAAGCCGCCCGCCGTGATACCCGCAACAACACGGGCGGAATTGGATTCGATATCAGATTCACGGGTCTGGTCCGAAAAACTGGTCGATGCCATGCGCCAGGCCGACCCATCGTCGATAGAGGCACCGATTGTGTCATGCAATAATAATGGAAACCCATGTGGAATTCCCACCCCGCAGACAGGTATTGAAGTATGGGTGGAAAGCGACCGGCTGTGGCCTTATTCAGGAGGTGCGTTTAATATGGTGAACCTGACGTGTTCAGTATCTCCCTATGAAAGATGCAATCCCATCCTCGGGCCAAATCAGTCAATGTGTGGAGAAGGGGTATGCAGACAGGATCCGAATGAGCCTTTTCTTTATGTTGGTGAAGGGGGCCGGTTTGACCAACTTGTCAATTCCTATTTTCCTTATGTTGAGACACCGTTGCCGACCGGCAATGCCATTCTTCGCGTTTCTCCAAGTGCGTTGGTGCCTTTGTTTAATGACCCTAATTCGATTTGTAGCATCGCCTCAACAGACTTCTCACGACTGATGATTTTTGGAACTTATAACGAAGAGTATGCTTCTTTTAACGGGGTTAGACAATGCGCGGCATTAGGGAACAAGCCTTACACGGATTCACGGGATATGCTGGATGATGCCGTAGACGCGTATCTGGCAAAGGGAGGTCAGTTAATTGTCTTTTCTGATCACATCAAACTGGGGAATGAAGGGAAGCCCGCATATCATCTCTTGAACGCCAATATTTTTAGACCAGATGGTCTTGTCACGACCACATTAAGAAACTGGATATTAAACTCGAATGCTCCGATGAATCCCTGCACAGTTATTCCACAAGAACAAAAAATGATCATTTATAAAAAAACAGAGGCTGTCCAAAAAGGGGCAGCTTCTTGACTTTTTTAAATACCCACATTAAGAATAAGTATTTGGGTTACAAAGCTTTCTAGATGCCCCGCCCTGAGATTTCTCTATATTTTTTGATTATAAATATACTGTGAGGCCAGCATGATATTCATTCTATAGAACTAAGAATTATTGGTATGTCAATTGATGGCACAATAATTTTAAATTATTTATTGGTTGTGGTTAGAAAGAGCATTTACGACAGCCGCTCCTACTATTATTCCACCAAGCACTTGTTCATAGTCGTCAGAATCTCTTAAAGCACTATTAACTCCCTCTTTCAAGAACTCCCACTTTCCATTATCGTAGGCACTAACAGCACCCCAAGTTTTAAATGTACGGTAATCAGACCACGGATTATTAAACATTCTTGATTCCCAAGAGCAGATTATACTAAAAGAATATTTATGTCTAATTGGATCATAAGTACACGACTCTTCACTAATACTAGCAATAGTATTTCTCCCAGTATTTGGTGAAATCTTTTTTTGTAGAAATGAAGTTATATTCTCCCCAATCTCACGACAATAAGTAATTTGTTGCTCTCTTGTTTTTTGCTCAAAAACTATATCATTTAACTTAAATGTATATTCCCTTCCATCAATGGTGGAAACAGCTTCTACATGGAGTTCCACACGCATCTGCTGACTAATGTTTCTTTGCAGATTGCTCTCAAAAGCTCGAAATTGAGAAGATTGATTTAAATCAAATATTCCATCTGCGTCTTGCGGAGTGAGAGTGATTAATACTGTGGGATCATTATCTAAAAATAATTTTAAAGTTGTGGGAAAAGACATGCCACTTTCAAAAGTCTCAAAATCAGAAGAACCTTCAAGCAATGGCCTTTTTTTGTCAATTAAGATCTGATAACCAAGTTTATCTGTTGCATCACCTAGTGGAAATTCTATCTTATTTGTCATAGAATATCTTTTGGGCGATGCCTTTATAGTCCTTTGCTCTTTTAAAATTTCCCCATTTTCAAACTCGACTTCAACCTGTACCGTAATTTCAGCCTCAGAAGGTAGATCACGATCAGGTAAGGTTATAGAATGTGAAGAACCCCGGTAAAAAATGCCTTTACTAGGAGTAGAAAGAGTAATCTGCTCATTCGTAGGTAAAGCTACTTTTTTTTCGAATAGTGCCTTTTTTGTAAATCCCGTTTCAATCTGTAATGTATCCCAACCTTGACGAATTAATTGCAGATTCGAGAATTCATAACTTTCACAAGAAGAACATAGAAAGATAAAGCTAATACTACTAAGCATAAGCTGCTTATTCATAGAGTGGGAGATTTAAAAATGAATAATATAAGAAATACTATAACATTATAACATTATTGTTTAAGCATTTACCTAACTGCGCTTTTATAAATGCTTTTCATAAAAAATGATATCAGCGAAGTTGCAAATCATAATTTTACATTACAATATGTATATAATAGGAGTAAATTAGAAACTTATAAAACAGAAAAAAAATAAACTTATTTAACGGCACCCGAATTATCGATAGCGTAGATTTGTCAATCGCCAAATAATTTTGAATCAGTGTGCCAAACTGTATGCTTTTCGAACCACTTTATTGAAGATTTAAAACGATTAGCTCCCGTAACTTCTTGATGTGTGGCTTGGTTCGAGACTGCCCGTGCTACCAGTTTTTGTTGAATTGCCTAGCCCCAACAGGACTGTTATAGAATCGCTAATACACGAAACCAGTCGCTCCGGAGCGTTTATTATTGCCATCTGTAGCTACGCGCATACATATACCATCCCCTAATTTATTATAAAAAAGAGATAGACTTTCTAGTTGAATTTAAGTACATTTGTAATACAATAGTATCAAAAAATAGATTTTTGCTTGCATAACTAATATCATGATATCACTTTTAACCCCTTCTAAAGCCCAAAGAAAACTGACTGATAATATCCGTAGCAGACGTTTGCTTATGGCGATGACTCAGGAAGAATTAGCGGAACGCTCAGGCGTTCCGCTGCCGACCTTGAGGAAATTTGAGCAGAAGGGGTTTATTTCTCTGGAATCTTTTCTCAAACTTCTTTTAGTGGTTGGTGGACTTGAAGAAATCATTGACGCTACAAAACCCAATAAACCGTTATTCAATTCGATTGATGATGTGCTGAAAGTGGAAAGAGGTTTAACACGTAAAAGAGGGCATCGGAAATGAAAAAAACATTAGCAGATATTAAAGTAGGGTTGGACTTCGGTGGAGATATCTGGCCTGTCGGGCGTTTAGCTGCTCATGATGGAGTTATCTATTTTGAGTATCACAATGCTTTTCTTCAATCGAACCTTGAAATTTCACCACTACGTTTGCCACTAAAACCGGGAGTTTCTTCATTTGCACCACGACCTTTTGAAGGCCTGGCTGGGGTATTCAGTGACAGCTTGCCTGATGGTTGGGGACGTTTACTATTTGACCGCTATATGCAGTCACAGGGAGTGCTGTCATCAGAGATAACACCTCTTGAACGTTTGGCCTATGTGGGATTAAAAGGTATGGGAGCCTTGGTCTATGAACCGGACTTCAGTCAGCCTGATATAAATGGTTTAATTCAACTGGATTATTTCGCCGAAAAAGCTGAAGAAGTCCTTACCGGAAGTTCTGGTGACGTTATAAAAGAACTCTTGAGCTTAAATGGCTCATCTGCCGGAGCCAGACCTAAAGCCCTTATCGGACTAGATAAGAATCGCCAAAATATATCGCATGGAGCAAAACATCTTGCAGAAGGGTTTGAACCCTGGCTTGTTAAATTTCCCAATACGTTGGATGGTAAGGATGCTGGTGCCATTGAGTATGTTTACGCCATCATGGCGAAGGCAGCAGGCGTGAATATACCGGAGGTACATTTGTTCCCCTCACAAAAGGGAGCTGGTTATTTTGCCGTCAAGCGTTTCGACCGGGATGGCTCAAAGCGGTATCACATGCATACAGCAGCAGGATTGCTGCATAGTGATTACCGAATGCCCTCATTAGATTACGAAGATTTACTGACTCTCACAGGAGCACTTACCAAAGATATGCGTGAAGTAGAAAAGATGTATCGCTTGGCTGTTTTCAATGTGTTATCTCATAACCGGGATGATCATGCCAAAAATTTCAGTTTTCTGATGGATAAAACCGGACAATGGCAATTATCTCCTGCTTATGACCTTACCTTTTCCAGTGGACCCAGGGGAGAGCAAAGCACTATGGTCATGGGAGAAGGGAAAAATCCAAAAGAGCAGCACTTAATAAAATTAGGATTGGAAGCTAAACTTTCAAAACAATTGATTGACGGTATCATAGATCAAACCAAATACGCTTTAGGGCAATGGAGGCAATTAGCTAAAAAATATGGGGTGAGTCCTGAAAAGATAACTTTAATTGAGACTCAAATTAAAAGAACTTAAATCGGCATGCTTTTATTGATACTCCTTTAACACTGAAAATGTATTTGAAATACCGACTATTAATGAACGTAATTTGTTATCAGTTCGCAAACTGCCAATTAGGGGCAGCCTTAATTCACAATACTCGCATTGATATTTTATTGGTACACGGGTTGGTACGCAGTAAATATCTGTTTTGAATTGCTCACTTTCTAAGTGAATCTAAAAGATTGAAAAACATGGTGGAGCTAACCGGTCTCGAACCGGTGACCTCTTGCATGCCATATGAACATTTCTATAGGATTTCGTCGTATCAATTTCTTCACCACGAGCATTTAAAGTATACTTACTATTTAATCCTGACTCTGCCCAAGAAGGAATAAGCCCCCACTCAGTTAGGAAGATTCCCTTCCTGGCAATAATAGGTAATTTCGGATGAGCCTGGCCAACAACGTGATAAAAGTTAGGAAAGTCTATGACATCAAGTTTAGCTTTCCAATTTTCTACTGCCTCAGGTGAAATAAGTTCGTCTGACCTAGGCTTAGCAACCTTCACTTTAAAATCACCTATGTGTGCCTGCCATTCAGGGGCAAGAATGTCATTATACCAGATTGCTAAATCGGATAGTTTTTTGACTAGGAATGATAGGCGGTAGCACATTTTGAAAAGAATGTTTTATATAAAAATACAAAGTATTATAACTTAAAAAATTGTAGTGCCTATAAATAAGATTTTCTATGAAATCTCTAATAATTCTAATACAATTGCAAGAATTAATTTAAATCTTTTGAAAGAATGAAAAACTTATCCTATCTGTTAATTTGCTTCATATTTTTCGGATGTGGAGCTTTAAAGAACAACAAAGGCCTAAGAACCCAAGGAGATCCACAAGATGCACAATCATATGGATATCAGCCAATTGACCCACTTCCAGTACAATTTTTTCACACTAATGGTATAACTGGATTGCCAACGATTATTGATATAAACCAAGTTCCGGAAAGAAATGAGAAAGTATTACAAACTTTGCATGATGAAACTATGAGACTTGCTATTCGAGAACTTGATGGAAAATTTAATGGAAGTTTTAGTAGTGCTAAATTAGGATATGAAAACAGAACATATGAAATAATATTAGATTATATTAAGTTTGATACTAAGTCTCTATTAGTAAAAATTACAAAAGAAAATAAAAATAATGAGGATAAACCGAGAAGCAAATCCAGAAAAAAAGGTTATACCGATTCAAATGATTTTATTGGGCTTGATTATATCATAGGCTCAAAACCTAATCATAATAGAGATGAAGAAGAATCATCTGAATTGCAAGCCCGTCCAGCTAATACAGATGTTACAACATCAGTTATCGTACCTGTTTATGTAGGTGTAGGATTAAGATTTTCTGCAACTGTTAAAGTCAATAAAGGTAATGTTGACTTGGGCAACTTATTTGCGCTGGGATTAGCTGGAGAGGCAAATAAAGTAACAGGTACTGCTGAATCTCACTACTGGTAAAACAGTCTATAGAAATTGGGAAATGGTAGCAGATGGCACTCGAATGACAAAGGAATTCGCATTTTTTTTATCGGAACGCCGACCGAAAGGACTTGGTAGATAATACCCCCATTAGTTGTAAAACACTGGGAGAACTTTATGGCTTAGATGGCAAGCGATTCCAGGAGCAGTACGTGAGTCATTTAAGTGACTTTAAGAGTTGGCCACAGGCCTCATATGCTGAAGATTGGTTGTTGTTCACTGAGAATATTGGTGAATATCTATCTATTGATGAGACGAGCTTATCGCAGGGAGAGCTTTATACTATTCTAACTAATAAAGCGGCTAAAGGACGTAAAGGTACTTTAGTAGCCATGATAAAAGGCACTGAAAGTGAGAAAATCATAGAAGTATTACGTCAGATACCTGAATCTCTAAGGAAGAAGGTAAAAGAAGTGACTTTAGATTTAGCTCCTACAATGGAGAAAATAGCCAGAAGAGCATTCCCTAAAGCCAAACTTGTAGCGGATAGGTTTCATGTTCAACAGCTAGCCTGTGATGCAGTACAAGAGATTAGAATCCAACACAGGTGGCATGCTATGGAAGAAGAAAACAGGCAAATGCAGTCAGCTAAAGAACAAAAAACACCATTTACGCCTCAGGTGTTAGAGAATGGAGATACAATCAAACAGCTACTCGCCCGGAGTAGATATTTACTTTACAAAAAGCAGCATAACTGGTCTGAATCACAAGCACATAGAGCACAACTATTATTTAAATTGTATCCTGACATTGCAGAAGCTTATGTATTGAGTAGAGGATTATCTGACATTTTTACCCATTCCAAAGAAAAGATTGTAGCATTCAAAAAGCTGGCACTATGGTATAATCAGATTGAAAAGGCAAGTTTCGATTCATTCAATACAATTGCCCGAACGATTCAGAATCACTATGAGAAAATCCTGAACTTCTTTGACAGAAGAAGTACCAATGCTTCAGCTGAATCTTTCAATGCAAAAGTCAAAGCACTAAGAAATCAGTTTAGAGGGGTAAGAAACATTACTTTCTTTCTGTTCAGGCTCGCCAAGATTTATGCTTAATCCCCAACTTTTTCGCTTGAGCCCAAATGCAATCAGCTAAAGAACAAAAAGTATCTTTTACCCCTCAAATACTAGAGAACGGAGATACACTCAAACAACTTTTAGCCCGAAGTCGGTATTTACTTTATAAGAAGCAACATAACTGGTCTGAATCACAAACACACAGAGCTCAAATCTTATTCAGATTATATCCAGACATTGCAGAATCTTATGTATTGAGTAGAGGATTATCTGACATTTTTACCCATTCCAAAGAAAGAATTGTAGCATTCAAAAAGCTGGTACTATGGTACAATCAAGTTGAAAAGGCAAGCTTTAATTCTTTTAATAGCATTGCCAGAACCACTATGAGAAAATCCTGAACTTCTTTGACAGAAGAAGTACCAATGCATCAGCAGAAGCATTCAACGCTAAGGTCAAAGCATTAAGAAACCAGTTCAGAGGTGTAAGAAATATTACTTTCTTCCTCTTTAGACTCGCCAAGATTTATGCGTAGTCCCAAACTTTTTCGCTTGAGCCAAGAAAACAGCAAAATGTTGTACCTATGTTGTACCAACAAAAAAAGGCAGCTACATTTTTACATGTAACTGCCTGATAATCAGAGTAGCGGGAACAGGACTCGAACCTGTGACCTTTGGGTTATGAGCCCAACGAGCTACCAACTGCTCCATCCCGCGATGTTGTTCCTAAATCGGACTGCAAAGGTACAGCTTTATTCGAAATAAAAAAACTATCTTTGCAAAAAAACAAATATTTTTTCTTGTGGACATCATTTCTCCGAATCATAAAGCCGGGTTTATCAGTATTGTGGGTAAGCCCAATGTGGGTAAATCTACCCTGATGAATATTCTGGTGGGCGAACGCCTCTCAATTATTACCTCTAAGGCACAAACAACGCGCCACCGCATTATGGGTATTGTTAACGGTGTGCATCATGGCACCGAATTTCAGCTAGTGTATTCTGATACCCCCGGTATCATCAAGCCCGTGTACGAGCTTCATAAATCAATGATGCACTTTGTGCATGGCTCTTTAGATGATGCCGACGTGATTTTGTTTGTAACCGATATTTTCGAAAAACACGATGAGAACGATGTGCTAGAGAAACTTCAGCGCATAGAATCTCCTATTCTGCTAATCATCAATAAAATAGATTTGGCAAAACCAGAGCAGATAGAAGAAAAAATAGCCTATTGGAAAGAAAACTTCAAAGCTACTGATGTAATTGCCATTTCGGCGCTGGAACAACAGAATGTAGAAGGACTGCTGGATAAAATCATTGATTTTCTGCCTAATCACCCGCCCTATTTCCCTAAAGATGAGTTGACAGATAAGCCGGAGCGATTCTTTGCGGCAGAAATAATTCGCGAGAAAATCTTCACTAATTATACGAAAGAGATACCTTACAGCTGCGAGGTTGTAATAACGAGCTTCAAGGAAAAAGAAGATATGATTGTGGTAAGTGCCGAGATTTATGTTGAACGTACCACACAACGGGCCATTCTGCTGGGCCACAAGGGCGAGCGAATAAAAAAAGTCGGAGTAGAGGCCAGACAGGAAATGGAAAAATTCTTCGGCAAAAAGATTTTTCTGGAACAGTACATAAAAGTTGAACCAGACTGGAGAAACAAGCGCAATAAATTAGAAAAATTTGGTTACGAATAATTCAGGCAGAAGTTTTAAACCCGGCTACCAATGTTATACCTTATCTTAAGTATTGTTTTTTCGGTCTTGTTGCTGATTAATTTCCGGATTTACCCGAAATACCAAATCAGCACTTTTCAGGCTATTGCTTTCAATTATCCGGTCTGTTTTTTAACAGGACTGGCTTTGATGCCC
Organism: Emticicia sp. 21SJ11W-3; assembly: GCF_024138715.1. Lineage (GTDB taxonomy): Bacteria > Bacteroidota > Bacteroidia > Cytophagales > Spirosomataceae > Emticicia > Emticicia fluvialis. The sequence continues at coordinate 367,466 of NZ_CP092074.1, read as the reverse complement.
GAAGGGCAGCACTTCGAACTGAATTTTACTGAGGACTGGCCGCTATACGCCCTGCTGCTGGGTGTGGGGTTTATTATCACTTTTATTCTGTCTGGTGTTTCTACCCAGAAGATGGGCATTACGGTAACCTCACTGGCCAATAATATTTCGTTGGTTATTCCGGTTCTTTTCAGCCTTTTTGTGTTAAAAAATACTGGTCGCGCCTTCGACTGGCTCAATTATCTGGGGCTGGCACTGGCTGTTGTGGCTGTAGGGTTAAGTACCTATAAACCCAACAAGGAAAAGATTTCAGGCAAAGGGCTGGATTTCCTGCTGCCCATTGCCGTTTTTTTGCTATATGGCATTACCAATACGGCTATCAATTACCTGAACATGCAATACATTACCTCTACTGACCGCACTGTACCCGTTACGCTTGTAATGGTGCTGGGGGCAGTAATAGCCGGGGCGGTATCGTTACTGATTCAGGTTGTAAGAGGCAAAGAAAAACTAGCCGGTAAAAACCTGCTTGCCAGTATTACATTGGGGGTACCCAATTTTTTATCGTTCTATTTCCTGATACTTACACTCTCGGCCTATGGTAACAGTGGTGCATTTGTATACCCCATTTACAACATTGGCGTAATACTGGTTTCGGCCACGGTTGCCTGGTTGTTTTTTAAAGAAAAGCTGACGGATCTCAACAAAGCAGGGCTTATGCTTGCCATTGTGGCCATTGCTTTGATTTCCTGGCAGGATATTCGGGGAATTTTTTAGGTATACGTGAACCCAAAGCCATAGTACTGTGTTGATACTCAACAGAATTCCCTCTGTTTTCCCTATCTTTGTTCCCCCAATTATGGCAAATACCCAAAGAGACTCACAGACCTCTCTCTTTGAAGGTGTTTGAAATTTTGTTTTTTTTAGTTCAGAGGTCTTCATTTATAATTTATACCCGCTTAAGGGTTAGGGGTTTATGGCAAATATTGTTGCAATTGTAGGCCGGCCGAACGTCGGTAAATCTACACTTTTTAATCGTTTAATTGAGAGCCGTGTGGCTATCACAGATAATATGCCGGGTGTTACCCGCGACCGCCACTATGGACATGCCGTATGGACAGAGAAATATTTCACAGTAATTGATACCGGCGGATACGTGGTGGGCTCGGAAGATACTTTTGAAGAAGCCATCCGTGATCAGGTAGAAATTGCTATTGAGGAATCGAGTGTTATTTTGTTTGTGGTAGACACCATGACCGGATTAACCGATTTGGATAAAGATTTTGCCAACGTTCTGCGTCGCTCAAAGAAACCTGTTTTTGTGGTGGCCAACAAAGCCGAAACTTTTGAGCGCCAGCAAACGGCATCAGAGTTCTATGAGATGGGGTTAAGTAACGAAATCTTTGCTATTTCGGCAGTAGACGGAGGCGGAACCGGTGATTTGCTGGATGCCGTGGTAAAAGAATTTGAAGACGATGGTATTGAAAACCCGAACGAAGGTATACCGAGAATTGCAATTCTGGGTCGGCCGAACGTGGGTAAATCATCTTTTCTGAATGCCCTTACCGGAAAAGACCGCAGCATTGTAACCGATATTGCCGGTACTACCCGCGATGCCATTGATACCCACTACAAACTTTATGGCAAAGATTTTATTCTGACCGATACAGCCGGTATCCGTAAAAAAGCGAAAGTACACGAAAACATTGAGTTTTATTCGGTTTTGCGTTCTATTAAAGCCCTTGAGGATTCTGACGTATGTATTATTCTGCTTGATGCCAGCAAAGGAATTGAGGCGCAGGACATCAGCATTATAGCCAACGCGCATAATTCTAAAAAGGGTATTGTGCTGATGATTAATAAATGGGATCTGGTAGAAAAAGACTCAAAAACTGCCGATACCATGAAAAAGGAGATGCTTGAACGCATTGCGCCCATGAATTACATGCCCGTGATATTTGCCTCGGTTATAGAAAAACAACGTATTTTTCAGGTAATTGAAAAGGCCATGGAGGTTTTTGAAAACAAAACCAAAAAAATTACCACTTCAAAATTGAATGAGGTAATGCTGCCAATTATAGAGAACACGCCACCGCCGATGTTGAAAGGGAAGCAAATCAAGATTAAGTATTGTATTCAGTTGCCAACGCCGTCGCCTACGTTTGTGTTTTTCTGTAATCTGCCGCAGTACATCAAGGATGCCTACGAGCGATTCTTACAAAACAAGATACGCGAGCACTTCGGTTTTGATGGTGTACCAATCACGGTTTTTTTCAGACAGAAATAAAAAACATCTATAAAAATGAAGAGGCCCCGTCTGATGACAGGGCTTCTTCGCTTTTAAACTAACTCTATTGCAATTTTTTATATTTAATACGCTTAGGTGTTACATCAGTACCCAGGCGTTTCTTTCTGTTTTCTTCGTATTCAGAGAAGTTGCCTTCAAACCAATACACCTGCGAGTCTCCTTCAAATGCCAGAATATGCGTAGCAATTCTGTCGAGGAACCAGCGGTCGTGGGAGATAACCACCGCACAACCTGCAAAGTTTTCAAGACCTTCTTCCAAAGCACGTAGGGTATTTACGTCCAGGTCGTTGGTAGGCTCATCTAACAGTAGTAAGTTACCGCCTTCTTTCAGCATCATGGCTAAATGTACACGGTTTCTTTCACCGCCAGATAGATTGCCTATTTTCTTTTCCTGGTCTGCACCCTGAAAGTTAAAACGGCTCACATAGCCACGGGCATTTACCTGCTTATTACCCAGCATTACCCAGTCGTTACCACCTGATATCATCTCATAAACAGACTTGCTGCCCTCCAACTGGTTATGTTCCTGGTCTACATAAGATAGTTTCACGGTATCACCTACCTCAAAGCTGCCCTCAAGTGGCTGCAGCTGCCCGGTTATAAGTTTAAACAAAGTGGTTTTACCAGCACCATTGGGCCCGATAATACCTACGATACCGTTTTGCGGCAGGCTAAAATTCAGGTCTTCATACAACAGCCTGTCGCCAAAGCCCATTTTTACACCTTTGGCTTCAATTACCTTGTTGCCCAGACGCGGCCCCGGCGGTATAAACAGCTCCAGTTTATCTTCTCTTTCTTTGCTATCTTCATTCACCATGCGGTCGTAGGCAGCCAGACGGGCTTTCGATTTAGCCTGACGTGCCTTGGGCGCCATGCGCACCCATTCCAACTCACGTTGCAGGGTTTTCTGGCGTTTAGATTCCGACTTCTCTTCTTTCTCAAGTCTGTTCTGCTTTTGCTCCAGCCATGAAGAGTAGTTGCCTTTCCATGGAATGCCCTCTCCCCTGTCCAGTTCAAGAATCCATCCGGCAACGTTATCAAGAAAATACCTGTCGTGGGTAACGGCAATTACCGTTCCTTTGTACTGGCGCAGGTGTTCTTCCAACCATAATACCGACTCGGCATCCAGATGGTTGGTAGGCTCATCGAGCAGCAACACATCAGGTTGTTTCAGCAAGAGGCGGCAAAGTGCCACACGGCGTTTCTCTCCTCCAGACAATGTCTCAATTCTGGCATCTTCCGGCGGGCAACGCAGGGCATCCATTGCGCGCTCCAGGCGGGTGTCCAGTTCCCAGGCGTCCAGTTGGTCCAGCTTCTCCTGCACCACGCCTTGTCTTTCAAGAAGTTTATCAAAGTCGGCATCGGGTTCACCAAAGGCATTGTTAATATCATCAAACTCTTTCAACAAATCCACAATTTCCTGTACGCCCTCTTCCACTACTTCTCTCACGGTTTTGTTCGTGTCCAGTTGTGGTTCTTGTTCTAAAAGACCTACTGTATAGCCGGGCGAAAAAACCACATCGCCATTGATGTTCTTATCTAAGCCGGCAATTACTTTTAGCAAGGTAGATTTACCCGAGCCGTTGAGCCCAAGTACGCCGATTTTGGCTCCATAAAAAAAAGACAGGTAGATATTTTTGAGAATCTGGCGATTGGGAGGTATGATTTTACTCACCCGCTCCATAGAAAAAATTATTTGCTCACTCATCTTTAAACGTGGTTTCTAAGAAAGATTAGTTGTTTTAAGTTAAATTTTTTGAATAATAAAGGGAAAATCTGTTTTTTTTCTCCAAATAATAAAATTTTGTTTCAAATATCGTCATTCAAGTTTGCATTATACAAAAAAACTGCGAATTTTACCTTTTCAAACCACAACCCTTGACTCACAAGCCATGTGATTTTAATTATGGACGGCGCAACATTAGAAAACGAATACGCTTACATCAAAGACGGTAAGGTATTCTTAAAGGGCTATTTAGATATGCCCGACCGACAAATTGGCGAAGTAAAACGCACAGAAGAAGAAGCTTTCCAGTATTTCATTAACCGTTACCAGATTGCGGTAAATAAGGTTAATCAACTTGAAACAGAAATCGTTGAAGCCCAGAATAAGGGCTCCTTCTTAACGAAACTCACGCAACTTCGCAAGCGACTGCTGAACTTCGACGGTATCGGCGATTTCATTCCATTGCTCAACAAGTTAGATGAGCAAGAGGATTATCTTCGTGGGCTTATTGTTGGCAACCAGGCAAACAACCTTACTATTAAGCAAGCGTTGATAGCCGAAGCCAAAGAAGCCAAAGAAGATGTTGACTGGGGTATTGTAGCTGAAAAGCTGCAGGACATTAAAACCCGCTGGATCAGAACGGGCCCTGTTGACAAACCTTATCAGGATGATATTGAAACCGAATTCCGCGAAGTACTGGATGAGTTCTATCAGCGTAGAAAAGCCTTCTACGAAGAGCAGAACAGAATCATTGCCGAGCGGATGGAAAAATATAACGAGCTGGTTAAAGGCGCCGAGCAGTTGTTCCGCATGGGTAACTGGGAGTTGTCTTTTGCTGAATTGAAAAGATTGCAGAATGAATGGAAAAACGTGGGGGATGTACCTCCGAAACGTTTGAAGTTTGAATTCCGCCGATTCAAGAAGCTTACCACCACGTATTATGAAAAATACTGCGCGGCTAAGGGTATTCAGATTAAAACCCGCGTTGACCCTCGCGTAGAGGCACAACAAAAAATGATGGAGGAAGCCGAAAGACTGGCAGAAGCGAAGGATATTTTTGCATCAACAGAAAGAGCAAAAGTATTGTTGAACGACTGGAAAAACATCAAGGTTCCTTCTCATCTGGCTGTTCGGAACGTGGCAGAGCGCTTCAGAGCTGCCTGCGACAAGATTTTTGAATTGAGCTACCTGATGAAGGTTATCACCAGAAAATTGCCGAACTATAATTATCTGAGCGAAAGACAACAGGTACTGACCAAGTATCGTGAAATGGAAACGATTGTTACCCGTGCCAGAGGTGAGTTGAAACAGCTCATTGAAAGCTATGACGGTGTGGCACGTAACCCTGACATGGACAAAATCATGACTTCGAACATTCAGACACAGCGACGCAAGTTGTTGATGAAAGAAGTGATTCTTGAAGAATTGAGACGTGCCGCTCAGAATGTGCAATAAGGTATAAAACCGTAACATAACAGAAAGCCCTGCTTGCGTGCCAAGCAGGGCTTTTGTTTTAAGAAACACCTATGCCTAAACGTAAATAAAAAACAGCGTTGCGGAAAATGACCACAACGCTGTCTGATTACCCTAAACTAAATACTAATGATCTATTATTTTACTTCTACAGTTCTGTAATCAGTTGGTTTCGGAGAGTTCGTTTGCACGCTTACTTCTTTCACCACGGTTTCTTTACCATTTGTAATTTCAAAACGGTAAGCGCCGTCTTCCAGGCCTTCCAGATTAAATTTCTTGGCAAACTGAGTTGCTTTTCTGTTTACCACCTCAACATAGATGGTTTCATTTTTAGCATTTTTTACACGAATCTCCACCCAGTTACCTTGCTCTTTGGCAATCATAACATTGATTTTCATGGAGTTCATCACACGATACATACCCACATCAAAAGTTTTGCCTTCAGGCAATTCAGTAGCAAATACTGATGAGATAGTGAACAAACCAGCTACAAGAGCTAAAGCGAAATTTTTTACAGACTTTTTCATAATTGTAATTTTTTAAAATTTAAATGTTAGCTTTTTCAATTTAATAGATGCACTTAAAAAACTTTTGTGTCAGCATTTAAGTTAATCGGCAAAATAACCTGATGAGCGGTTAAATGCTTAATAGCTTAAAGAACCGGTACCTTTTAATATTTCTTTGGTAATGATGCGGTCGCCGTTTTTCAACTCAACATAATATTTACCAGGTTTCATGTTACTCATATCGAAACACAATTTGTATGCGGTAACTTTTTTACCAAGCACTTCTTCGTGTAGCAGGCTTCCGTCAGCATCCATCAATTTGATAGTGGCCGAAACCCCTTTATCTTTAGTAAGATTCATGTTCAGTTTCATTGAATTAGTATAACCGGCTTCGTACATCCCTACGTTAAGGTTACTACTTTTATATTCAATTTTTTTATCATCAGCATTGGCGTTGAATGCGATTGATGTTGCTAATAAAGCGATGGCGATGGTTGATGTTAACGTTTTCATAATTTTATTTTTTAAGATTTTATTTAATATTTTTTGATGATTTAAAATTAGCCGGGCTTTAGTTGTCAGTTTGGCTTTTGTGATGAATACCTGATTTTTTGTTCTCAATCTTCATTTTATTATGCCTCTGTTTTTTGCCTCAACCGGTACTTGTTTTTCTTTGTTGATTCAAAGTTATGTGTTTTACTTGGTACTATGCTATACAAACTACTTGAATGGTTATTTTAAAAGGATAAACGGTTAGTAGATTTGATAGTCTTAATTGTCATTGAAATCAGAATTTTATTTTGTCAATTTTTAATTACTTTACTTTTTCGCAACAAAAACAAAACTTTATTCTGCAAAAAGTTAAAATTTGTTAAAACCTCTAATTTTTACTTTTACTGCTTTTTTATTTTTATTGCTGCTTTGACGATTCAAATCTAGAGTGTCTTTTTTAATTAGTTAACTCCAAATTTATGAGCGGTCAAAGCTAATTCATGAACGGTTAAAGATTAATGTGTCATTGGCTTGATTCACTGGTTTCACAAAATTTTATTCTATCTGTATATACTTTACTTTAAAAAAAAGGTTACAAACAAAATAATATTCCGGCAAAATCGTTTTCGAGCCCTTTCCTTCATCCGTTCGTTATATATATATGACAAACTCGTGCCAAAAAAAATTAAAATTCTTTAAAAAACACATAAAAGACTTATAGTCAACAACTTAAATACATTTTTGCGTGCCAAAAAAAAACAACAGCTACAAAAATTTGTCCGTTATCGTACGTTTATATTCCGTTTCCGTACACTCTACACTTTATTCGCGGGGATTTTTCATCCATAAATATTAGCCAAAAGCGCGTGCAGAGGCTATTTGAAAGAGAAATAAAGAATAAATTTTATAATTTTTTTGAAGCATTCTTTTTAAAAAACTTGTAGCTTGCAAAGAAATCTATGCCTGCTACAGGCAGATACAGTAACATTCAACCTTATATATTCAAGATGAAAAAAATACAGATTCTAGCTGCTTCTTTTGCCATTGCACTTTTAGCCAGTTGTAACACCTACGCTCAGAACGGATACCCGTCTAACCCTCCGGAAGTTTCGCCTATGCCCATGAAACCTGAAATGACAGAAATCTGGAATCCTGAGGTAGTAGTGGTTACACCAGGTAAGACCAATGCCGATGCTCCGTCTGATGCCATTGTGCTTTTTGACGGCAAAGACTTGTCGCAATGGGTAAGCGCTAAAGACGGCAGCCCTGCAAAATGGAAAATCGTTAACGGCATATTGGAGGTAGTTCCAAGATCGGGCGACATTAAAACCAAATTGAAATTTGGCGACTGCCAACTGCATATTGAATGGAGCGCCCCGGATGAAGTAGCAAGCGCAGGCCAGGGCCGTGGTAACAGTGGGGTTTTCTTCCAGGACCGTTATGAGCTACAGGTATTAGACTCTTACCAGAACCGCACTTATCGTAACGGTCAGGCGGGTAGTATATATAAAGACGCAGCTCCATTAGTAAACGCCATGCGTGGACCATTAGAGTGGAACACCTATGATGTAATCTATACCGCACCTCGTTTTAAACCAGATGGCCGCCTGGATTACCCGGCACGCATTACTGTATTGCATAACGGTGTGTTGATTCAGAACAATACAACCATTCTGGGTCTGACCAACTACATCGGCCTGCACTTGTATCCTGAGGCACATGGTGATGACGTAATTCACCTGCAAGACCACGGTAACAAAACACAGTTCAGAAACATCTGGATAAGAAAGCTGTAATATTAACAGCTTACATATAAAGTTAAACACAAATGCCGCCTCCACAAAAGAGCGGCATTTATGTTTGATACCAACTAATGCCACTAGAAATATTAAATTGTTTTAATCTGCTATTAAGCATAAACCAAACCGCTGCACCTATTGTTGATATACAGGCAGGTGTTTATGATTTTGGCCTGTTTTCTGCCTGCAACGTACTATTTTCTTACACTTCAAATAGATTACAATGAAACAAAGTAAACTCGGGAATCAGGGGCTGGTAGCCTCGCAGATGGGTCTTGGCTGCATGGGCATGTCAGAATTTTATGGTAATAGTGATGACACCGAATCTTTGCGCACCATTAACCACGCTATTGATGCAGGTATAAATTTACTTGATACCTCAGATATTTACGGCCCTTTTAAAAATGAAGTACTGCTCGGCAAGGTTTTAAAAGAAAGACGCCACGAAGTGGTGCTTGCCACCAAATTTGGTATTGTAAGAAGTGCGACAGACCCTACCGTAAGGGGTTTTAACGGCACGCCCGAATATTGTAAAAAAGCCTGCGACAACAGCCTGCAAAGGCTGGGTATTGACACCATAGACCTGTATTACCTGCACAGGGTAGACCCGAACGTACCCATTGAAGAAACGGTAGGCGCAATGGCCGACCTCGTGAAAGAAGGCAAGGTAAGGTACATTGGTTTATCAGAGGCAGCTCCTGCCACACTGCGCAGGGCATTTAAGGTGCATCCGGTGTCTGCTTTGCAAACTGAGTATTCGTTGTGGTCAAGAGAACCTGAAGATGAGATTATACCTACCTGCCGTGAACTGGGCATTGGTTTTGTGCCTTACAGCCCGCTGGGAAGGGGTTTTCTGACAGGAGAAATCAAAAGTTTTGATGATTTGGCTGCGGACGATTTCAGAAGATTCTCACCACGCTTTCAGGGAGAAAACTTCAACAAAAACCTGGTTCTGGTAGATAAAATAAAACAACTGGCTTCACAAAAGGGCTGTACGGCCTCTCAGTTGGCATTGGCATGGGTAATGGCTCAGGGAGACGACGTCTTCCCGATTCCGGGTACCAGACGCATCAAATATCTGGACGAAAACATGGCTGCTGCCGATATTAAATTAACAGCAGATGAACTAACTGAAATAAATAGCATTGCCCCAAAGAACATTGCTGTGGGCGACCGCTATCCGGCTGCCAGTATGCAATTCTTAAATGGCTAAGGTTAAAATGCATAGAGCCACCTTTGAAGTGGCTCTATACAATTTTCTTAAGACAAACTCAGAAATCAATACCTTACAACTCCCTCTCTTGGTGCAGGAGGTGCTTTAGGAGCGGCTGCAGGTTGAGGGACACGTCTTATCGGCGATTTTGGAACAATGGGGGCATCTAACGGCGCCGGTGGTACAGGTGGCAAAACCCCGGCCCTGCCAATCAGGTGTGTCTTGGGTGGCACAGGAGGAAGGGCTTTACCGAAATAATGATTGATGTTTCCGCCATTAGCATAAGTACTGAAATTAATACTTTCACCTTTTACTTCTATCCTGAAATCTTTATCTTTCAAACCTCTCATTTGGCTGCCCCAGTTTTTATTAATCAGGTTCCATACTTTTTCATAAACTGCCTGTGGCTGTGGTTCCATATTTATCAGCAGCTTTTCGCTTTTCAGCCGTATCTCGTAATCTTTCTTGTCTTTAATTAATCCTGCCTTATAGAGCGACTCCGTAAAATCGGCAAACTCTTTCCTGAAACGGGCTTCTTCTTCATTGGCCAGCTTTTCTATTATGCGGCCTTTTTCTTCCATCAGGTGGCTAAGGCTGTCCATTGGTTTGTCAAAACGCTCTACTAACCTTTGCATACTGTCCATAGGAGCGTTCAGTTGTTCCATTTTTTGCTGAACAGACATCATTTCCTGTTCTACCTTCTTCATTTCCTGTTCAACCAGGCGCATCTGATTTTCTAGCTCCCGCTCTTTTTTCTGTAAAGCCTTTACCTTTTGTTCAGCATCTGCCGGCATTTTTGAACCACGATACTGGTTTTCGAGTTTTCTTATCACAAGGTCGACTTCCTGCATTTCTATGGATATGTTCTCTATCTTTCTTTGTGGCACTTCCATTTTAGCCGATATCAAATCCATTTCTTTGCTATGCTTCTCCATCTGCTTACTAAATTTATCCTCTATTTTTTGCCAGTGTTTTTCTCTTAGCTGGTTGTATTTCTCCATCTCTTTATTTAGCAATTCCATCTCATTCTCTACCTGTTGCAATCTTGTAGTATCGGCATTATAGCCTCCGTGCTCAAAAAACTGTTGCCTTACTGCATCCATTTCAGATTCATGAATACCTGGCACTACTGCAAAATTTGCGTTTTTTGACCTCAGAAAATCAATAGCAAAAAGCTTCATATTATCAAACTCCTGGCCTTCAAGTACTTTACCTTCTTCTATAATTTTTACTATTTCACCTTTTTTATTCTTATAAACACCCACATCCCTTTTATCTTTTTCAAAAAAGTAGAAGTCCATTTCTTCTCTGGTTTTATCTGGCCTGGCACTGCTTCGGGTTGTTTTATCAGTTGTGGCAATTCTCTCCTGCCCATAAGCTACCCCAACTGCAATAATCATAACCAATCCTACAAAAACAGCCCAGTTGCCGTAGCTCATTGGTTTGGCGTCGTTAATGCCCACAATGCGCTTGATTCTGTCCATAAAAGTTTGTCTTTTGGCGCCAAAGGCCATAGCCAGGCGTGGTTGCTGCTGAAAAGTAGCCACCTGGGTCAGTGCTTTGGCAAGGGCCAGTCTGTCACCGCAGATGTTAACGGCGTAATCGTCACAGCAGTTTTCTCTTTCATCACGCACCTGTGCTGAAATAAACCAGGTAGCCGGATGATAAAAAAACAGAATTTCTACAAAACTCTGGAAGATATTAACGAGGTAGTCGTAACGTTTAATGTGCGCCAGCTCATGTGCCAGAACGGCCTCCAGTTGTGATACAGTTAGCCCTGACATGATACCTGCCGGTAGCAGAACGATAGGTTTTATCCAGCCGATGGTCATAGGTACAACTGCCTTGGCAGACTCAAATAATCTGATAGGTATGTTTAATTGCATTCTGGCTTGTAAATCTTCCATCATGCCCAGTATTTCGTCTTTTACAGGGTTTATAGATTGTACTTTCAATTGCTGCACATAAACAAAACCTACTATTAAACGCAATAAAAGCAGATTAGCGCCAATGAACCAGAATAGAACGAACGTATCGAGGTTGGAGTGTATGAAAAGTTCTGCCTGCTGAATGAACGATAAACGGGTGGCTGCACCAAAGACGGAAACGTTGTCAAGGCCGGTGGCCGCATTCTGAATAAAAAATGCCGTGAATCTTTTTTTGCCTTCAACCAGATTTTCAGCTGGTTCGAACACAACAAAAAATGTTACAACAGCACTAATAAATTGTAGGCTTAATGAGCCTATACCCTGCCAATAGCGTGCATGAGATGCTTTGAAAACCTGGCGTAAAATGCCGAATGCAACTACAATAACAATGCCCTGCCATAACGAATGAAAGAGGGTCCAGCCCAGTGCAGAACTGATGTTTTCGGGGATACCCGTAGTAAAGTCAAAAAGCTTTTTCATAATTTGTTAAGTATTTGTATTGTACGTTTAGTAATAGGTTACTTTGCTTTTTCGATAGAATCAATCAGTTTTTTGATTTCATCCAGTTCTGCTTTGCTTACCTGCTGGTTGCCCAAAGCCTGCATTACCATGCGGGTAGCCGAGCCGCGAAACGCGGTGTCAATAAATTTATCAAGAAGCATGCCCTGGGTTGACTCCTCACCTACTGCGGCTTCATAGACATGGTAGCGGCCTTCGTCGGTACGGCTTACCAGTTGTTTCTCAAACATAATCTGCATCAGTTTGAGGGTTGTCGTATAGCCCACTTCTCTGGTTTTAGACAGCTCGTCGTTCACCTGTCGAACTGTGGCTTTACCTAATGCCCAGAGTATCTGCAATATTTCCAGTTCCGACTCTGTGGGTTTAATCTTGATTGGCTTTTCCATAATTATCTTTTTCCTTAATTTGTTTTCTTCTTTCCGGACCGAAGAAATCATCTACGAATTATTTCGTAACAAATGTAATATAAAAGGAATTACACTTCCAAATTTTATTACGAATTTTTTCGTAGATAGATTGGGATTAAGATTTTTTAACTGAACAGCCTTACTAAAAGCCTGTTGATGAGTAGATTAAAACAGAACAGCCCAGCGAAATGGTTTTTCTGGTTGGTGTTTCAAAAAGAAAAGTTAAAAATATTATTTGGCAGAAAATCAATTTGAAACCGCCAGTTAGGTTAGATAAACTTCACTTCTTCTTCAACTCAATGTCCATAGTGGCAGCAGGCATTTCAACAGAGACCCGGTCGATGTCTCCTTTGGCATTCATCAGGAATTTGAATTTAATACCCTCCCAATCGCCCTGGCCTTCAAAGATATCGTAATGGTAATGGCGCAACGCTATTTTTTCTGTGTGGAAGTCGGCCTTCAGTGTTTCACCATCCATTGCCAATGTAAGCGTTCCGTAGGCAGGGTGCTCATAAAAACCTGCATAGCTGCTGAGCGTGTGTGTAGGTTTGGTATCTTTCTGCCGATGGGCTTCGTTATCTAGTTTTGCTTGGGTCGATTTCTCTTTGGCATCCGTGAAATCTTTTCTCAAACGGCTGTTCCAGTCTATTACGTTTTTTTCAAGGTAGGTATCTACAATGTAATTGGTAACGGTGTTTACCAAATTGTAGCCCACTGCACCGGTGTTGGTGGTGATGAACACCGCCAAGTTATTGTTCGGGAGAACGGTCATTAAAGACCGGTAACCTTCTATAGAACCACCATGCTGCCGACGCAGATGCCCGCGATAGGTGTTGATGTTCCAGCCCATGCCGTAGGTGCTAAAGCCCAGTTCAGGGTATTTTGCTTCAGCAGGCTGCACAACCGCCCAGGGGGTGTGGTTTTCGTTCAGGTTTTTCTCTGATATTATTACCTTACCATCGGCTTTTCCTTTATTGAGTTGCAGCATAAGCCAGTTGCTCATTTCGGTTACGTTTGCTTTTACTGCCCCGGCTGGGCCAATGCCGTCTACATTGCTATCAAAGCCTGCTTCTTTGGTGGGGTTCTTCTCGTCATCATAAGAAAGGGCGTAATCACTACTTTTCAGCATTTCGGGGTAGGTCAATACTGTGGTTTTCATGCCCAGGGGGTCAAGGATTTTCTCCTGCATAAACGCCTCCCAGGTTTTACCCGACAGGCGTTCTATCAACACACCTGCTGCCATGTACATCAGGTTATTATATTGATACTGGGCATATATGGGTTTATTGAGGGGCAGATATTTCAGTCTCTCAAACATTTCTTTTCTATTCAGTGGAGCCGATACCCAGACGTAATCATGACGAGGCAGACCTGAACGATGCGAAACCAAGTCACGCGCTGTAATGGTGCGCGTGGCATATTCATCATTCAGCTGAAAATCGGGCATATATTCCTTTACAGGCTTATTCCAGTCCAGCTTACCTTCATCAGCCAGAATAGCGAGGCAGGCCGCCGTAAAAGACTTAGAGCATGAGGCAATGCCGAAAAGCGTATGCGCAGTTACCGGGGCCTGGGTCTTTACATCTTTAACCCCGTATCCTTTGGCATATAGCAGTTTTCCGTCTTTCACTATACACAAAGCCGCACCTGGCACGCTCCATTCAGTGAGCATTTTATTAACAAATACATCCAGTTGTCGCAGGGTATCGGGAGCAACAGGCGCCTTTGCTTTTTTCTTTTGAGCAAAGGCAGGAAAAAGAACAAAAAGGAGAAGAAAGAGAGAAATGTTTTTCATCAGATTTTGTTTAGGTAGTGGTCAAATTTAAACAAAATCTGATGAAAATTACGTTTTAGCTAAGCTGAAATTACAGCCCTCTCAACCAAGTGGTCAACAACCTTACACCATAGGCAGTGGCCGACTTCATAGAGCCGTACTCAGAGTCTGCAAAGGCCATACCGGCGATATCTAAATGCGCCCAGTTGCTGTGCCCATCGATAAAAATCTCCAGAAATTTGGCCGCCGTAATCGCCCCTGCAATGGGCAATGAAGAAAGGTTCTTTACATCGGCAATGTCAGACTTCATCATGTCTTTGTAATCATCCCACAAAGGCAGGCGCCAGAGTTTCTCGCCACTCAGTTGTCCGGTAGCCAATAATTGCTCTGCCAGTTCATCGTTATTAGATAACAGCCCGGCAGCATTATACCCCAGTGCCGCAATGCAATTGCCCGTAAGCGTTGCCAAATCTATGATTACTTCCGGTTCGTATACCTTTTTTATATAAGACAGACCATCAGCCAGAATGATGCGACCCTCGGCGTCAGTATCAATTACCTCAATAGTTTTGCCTGAATAAGTATTGATTACATCACTGGGTTTTAAAGCATTTCCATCCACACAGTTTTCTGTTACAGGAATCACCCCAATCAGATGTACCGGAAGTTTTAACTTAGCGGCCAGTTCAATGGTACCTAATACCGCCCCAGCCCCGCCCATGTCAGACTTCATGTAGCTCATGCTACCCGAACCTTTAATAGAAACCCCTCCGGTATCAAAAGTTACGCCTTTACCTACCAGACCGATTTTTCTGAGGGGTTTTTCAGCCAGTGCTGACAGGTTATATTCAAGCACTATGAATCGCGGCGGGTTTTCGGTGCTGCCTTTGCCAACGGCCACTAAGGCACCGAGGCCAAGGCTCTCACATTCTTTTTCGTCAAATACCTTAACATCAAAACCATACAATTCGCCTGCCTGCCGGGCGTATTCAGCCATTTTTTGCGGATATTTGATATTGGCCGGGGCATCTACCAGGCTCATAATCCTGATTTGCGTTTTGGCAGTCTCCTCCCCTATCTCCGCTGATGTACGAGCTTTTTCCACAGTTTTTTCAGGAACGACGATAGTCAGCTCCGAATCAGCTGAAAAGAAATCAGCCTCCGCTTTTTTATCAGTTTTAAAAACTCCGATTTCGTATTCGGCCAGACAAACACCGTTGATTATATACTCAATGCTGGTTTCCAGCTTGCTTGCATTCAGGTCTATGCCTACCGCCAACGGTAGCCTTTTTTTATGCTTATAAAAGAATGAACGGAAAACTTTGATAAAATCAGCCTGTTTAGGCTCTTTGCCAAGCCCAATAAGATAAATCTTTTGAAGGTCTTTTTGGGCTGTGTAAAGTGGTAGAATCTCTTTCAGCCCTGCTTTAAAATCTTGTTGCAATGCGTCTGCACTGAGCCCGGCCTCACCGGCAATTTTAACCAGATTAGCTGATAGCTCCTCGTTGTCTAACAATGGATATACAATCGCCTGCGGGCTGTTCAGTTGAGAAGAGATATTAATTTTCATAAGCTTTGTGTTCAGTAATAAGACCTGTACAATAAATACACCAATGCCAATGCCTTAATAACGCAGTGGCTAAAAACAATTAAATAGCTTCATGGCATTAATAAAACAGCCATTCAAGGGCTTTCGGGAACTCTTCCCCCCATCTTTTTTCGTCATGCCCGCCTTTCGGGTCTTGCGAAATCTTTATTTCCAGTTTTTCCTGGCTCCAGCCCTGTGCCTCCATGGTCTGCTTTAGTTTTTTCAAGTCCGGTATCATAGGAGTACCTTCTTTGCCGCCACCATAAAGGTATATTTTACTGCTAACGGGACTGAAGAATTCGCCGATATCAAAATAAATCTTGCCTGATACCCACAAAGAAGGTGAAAATACCATTAATCGACCGAAGGTCTCCGGGTACATCAAACCTGCGTATAAACTGATTAATCCGCCCATTGAACTACCACCTATACCCGTTGCGGTAGCCTCTGGTTTGGTACGGTAGTTTTTATCAATATAAGGTTTCAGCGTGCGAACTACAAAATTGGCATATTTCATGCCCAACCCTTTGCCTTTTGAGGGCACGGTGTAGGGCGAGTATTCTTTAAAGCGGTCTTTGTCTCCATGGTTTATGGCTACAATAATAACATCGCCTTTCTTTTGCCTGGCCAGTAATGACAAGCGTTTGTCTATTTCCCAGTTACCATAGTCAGAGCCCTCACCGAAAAGGTTCTGGGCATCCTGCATATATAATACCGGATAATACTTTTCTGTGTTTGTTTTATAATCATGCGGTAAAAGCACATGAATGGCACGGGTTGTTGCCAATTGCGGAATGGCAAAACTGTCGGAAACCAATTCAACCTCGGGCATCAGATTAGCAATAAATGCGGTAGAGCCTTCTAGCCGCCAGTAAGGCACAAAGTCTTTTACACTGCCCTGTTTTCTGGTGATAATCCGATTAGCCGGAGAGTTACCGTAATCATCCAGTTCTACGTGGTCCCAACCGCCTCTGGTATATTTGTATTCTATTTTTTCGGGAAGCGGCCCTTCTGGCGAAAAATTAAACTTATATTTTCCTTTTGCTACCCTCTGCATTTCAAACTCTGCCATATCCGGATACCAGTTACAGAAATTTCCGGTAAGGTAAACAGGTCTATCGTCGTCGGTGGGTGTTGTTAACTCTAAACTTAACAGTGTGCGATTGCTCATTTTTTACTTTTTGTATCCTGATTAACTGTCAAACTTACCTAACAAAACTGTCTTTTATAAGTTTGAGTTCAAAAAAACAATCAATTTTTTACTTACAAACAACTGATTTTCAATTGTTTGTACACATAATAAAAACAACCCTTCTTTAAAAAATTATATTCTTTGATATTGTTGGATACAAACCAACCCTTGCCGGCAGCGCTGGTCAGACCAGGGCATCCCATAGAATCTCTACCGGATGCAGGGCTTTTCTGCCGGTGCCATCATGTATCTGGTGGCGGCAACTGGTACCGGGTGCCGCAATAATTACTTCTTCGGGTTGTTTTCTAACCGTAGGGAAAAGCACCAACTCACCTATTTTCATTGATATATCAAAGTGTTCTTCTTCATAACCGAATGAACCCGCCATACCGCAACAGCCCGATGGAATGAGATGGACCTCATAATTGGCCGGGAACGACAGCATTTTTTTGGTGGGTGTAAGCGATGCCACCGCTTTTTGCTGGCAATGCCCGTGCAGTTTTATGAGTTTTTTCTCGTTAGTAAAACTGTTTTTGCTGATATTTCCTTTATCTATTTCACGGGCAATAAACTCGTCTACCATCAGGGCATTTTTAGCCAGTTCGCGGGCGTCATCAATTAACTCTGCATCAACCAGGTCAGGATATTCATCTCTGAACGTTAAAATGGCTGACGGCTCAATGCCTATCAAAGGTGTATTTTCATTTATGATACCCTTCAGGAGATTAACATTCTTATTGGCCAGTTTTTGTGCATCTTTCAGCATACCTTTAGACAGAAACGCCCGGCCTGCATCTGTATGCTCGGGGATAACAACCTGATACCCCAGCTTTTGCAGCAGGAATACCGTCTTTTTGCCAATCTCAACATCATTAAAATTGGTAAACTCATCACAAAACAGATAAACCTTCTTTTCAGCGTTTTTGTCGTTTGTTCTGGCTACGGTTTTATCATACCAGCTTTTAAGGGTATCCTTCTGCAAAAGCGGCATGGTGCGCTCCGGATGGAAGCCCACTAATTTATTCGCTATTTTACGTAAAGGTGCGTTGTCGAAAACCAGATTATAGGCCCAGGGTACATAAGACGCTATCTTGCTCATTTTTGAGTAATTACCCACCAGCCATGAGCGCACCGGCACGCCGTGTTCGTCGTGGTAATGTTGCAAAAACTCCATTTTCAGCTTGGCCATGTCTACGTTTGACGGGCATTCCATCTTACAGCCTTTACAAACCAGGCACAAATCCATCACCTCTTTTACTTCTTTGCTATCAAAGCGATTGAGCTTGTCAGAGCGTGTCAGGGTTTCTCTCAATATATTGGCTCTGGCGCGGGTAGTATCTTTTTCGTTGCGGGTAGCCATATAGCTGGGGCACATAGTGCCCCCACTCAACTCTGTTTTACGGCAGTCGCCTGAGCCATTGCATTGCTCGGCGTGCTGCAAAATATCCTGATTATGAAACCTGAACACCGTTTTAAATGCTGGTGTTTGCTGGCCGGCCTCATAACGCAAGAACTTATCCATTGGCGGGGTATCTACAATCTTATTCGGATTGAAGATATGCTGAGGGTCCCAGACCTGCTTCAGTTCTTTAATTAAATCGTAGTTTTTATCCCCTATTTGCTGGCGGATAAACTCTCCTCTCAAACGTCCGTCGCCATGCTCACCAGAAAGCGAGCCTTTATATTTTTTTACAAGGGTTGAAATCTCTTCAGCAATTAACCTGAATTGCTGATGCCCCTCCTGCGTTTTCAGGTTAATAATGGGGCGAAGGTGGATCTCCCCTGACCCTGCATGGGCATAATGCACCGCCGACATACCCTGTTGCGCCAGTATCTTATTGAAATCTACGATAAACTCGGGCAGGTCGTTTACATCAACTGCCGTGTCTTCAATCACAGCTACGGCTTTTTCATCACCTGGCAGATTCGACAATAAACCCAATCCTGCTTTTCTCAAAGTCCATATTTTCTTGGTATCTTCTCCGAACAATACCGGAAAATGATAGCCCAGCCCGGCGGCACGCATTTCGGCTTCCATAGCAGCTCCCAGTTGCTGAATTTCTTCTATGCTGTCTCTTGACAATTCTACTACCAGTATTGCCCCGGGGTCGCCTTGTACAAAAAAGCGGTTCTGCCGCTGCTCCTTATTTTCTTTGGTACATTCTAAAATGTAATGGTCTATCAACTCTACGGCCGATGGCTTGTATTGAAGCGCAATCAGATTGGCACGCAGCGACTCGTCTACCGAATTGAAATGCACGCATACCAGTCCTGAAAATTTGGGTGGCAGCGGATTTACATGCAGCTTGATTTCAGTAATGAAAATCAGCGTCCCTTCTGAGCCTGCTATCAGCTTACAAAAGTTGAAAGGCGCTGTTGAATTTGGGGTAAACACTTCTGTTTCCAGCAGCTCGTCAATGGCGTAGCCTGTATTGCGGCGTTCAATGGTTCGCTTCGGGAACTCATTCCTTATTTCCTGTTGATTTTGCTGGTTACTCAATATCTGGTTCACATGCCTGTAAATTCTGGTTTCCAGACTGTCGTCGGCTGAACCGGCCTTTTTCTTAAATTCATCAATACTTAAATCCTTAAACTCTACGTAACTGCCATCACTCAGGTATCCTTTTACCTCCATCAGGTGGTTACGGGTAGAACCATACACTACCGAGTTAGAACCACATGAGTTATTACCCACCATGCCGCCAATCATGGCTCTGTTGGCCGTTGAGGTCTCGGGGCCAAAGAACAGCCCGTGCTGCTTCAGGAACATGTTCAGCTCGTCGCGCACTACGCCGGGTTGTACTCTTACCCAGCTTTCTTCGCGGTTAAGCTCCAGTATTTGGGTGAAGGTTCTTGATACGTCAACCACAATGCCGTTCCCTACTACCTGCCCGGCCAGTGATGTACCCGCGGTGCGGGGTATCAGCGACGTGTTGTTGGCTCTGGCAAAAGATATGAGTTTTTTTAAATCAGATTCATTTTTTGGAATGGCAACGGCCAATGGCATTTCTCTATACGCCGATGCGTCGGTGGCATAGAGTGTGCGCATCACTTTATCAAAATGGAGTTCTCCTTCTAATGTTCGGGCAAGCTGGTTAAGTTCGGTATCAAGCATTCTTTCGGTGGTCATTTATCTTTCCTGTACGCGTTTTCAAGACCTCAAAATTACTGATTATGAAGCTAAATAATTTAAAAAGTATAAAAGAATTATTCGGCATGCCGCTGTCAGAAAGTGGAAGCCGGTGTATGATTTACCCCAAAAAGCCTTTCGCCTAAAACCCTGCCTGTCAATTTTTTGTGCTTTGCTTTATTAAAATACCTCTATCTGGTGCTAATTATAATTATCGCCTGGCTCTTCAATAGCAATAATATTCCATTTCTATTGTTAATTTTACATGCTTATATTTTCATGATGACCAAATCACTGCTTTATTGTTTTATTCTCATTTCACTGTTTTCCTGCAAAGAAAATTCTCAGGACTATCTGTTTGAAACGCTCGATGCCTCGCAGACGGGCATTGAGTTTACGAATAAAATTGTGGATACCCCCGAAATGAATATCATTAACTACCGTAATTTTTATAACGGGGCAGGGGTTGCCATTGGCGATGTAAACAACGATGGCTTTGCTGATATTTATCTTACGGCTAATCAGGGAGACAATAAACTGTATCTCAATAAAGGCGCTCAAAAAGATGGTTCATTTCGGTTTGAAGACATCACTCAACTCGCTGGGGTTGAGGGTACCAAGGCCTGGAGTACCGGCGTAACCTTTGCCGACGTAAACGGCGATGGCCTGATGGATATTTACGTTTGTAACTCTGGTGAATTAAAAAATGATACCCGGGGAAATGAGCTGTTTATTAATCAGGGCGTAGGACGGAACGGTGTTCCGTCTTTCAGAGAAATGGCAAAGGAATATGGCCTTTTTGATGGGGGATATTCTACCCACGCCGCTTTTTTTGATTATGACCGCGACGGCGACCTCGATATGTATCTGCTCAATAACAGTTTTATACAGGTCAATAAACTGCAATACCAGAACCTGCGCGGCCAGCGAGACCCTTTTGGCGGGCATAAATTATTCAGAAACGATAACAATCATTTTGTAGATGTAAGCCAACAGGCAGGTATTTACGGAAGCCTGATAGGTTTCGGCCTTGGTATTACCGTAGGAGATGTGAATAACGACAACTGGCTGGACATCTACATTTCAAACGATTTCTACGAACGCGACTACCTGTATATTAACCAGAAAAACGGCACCTTTAAAGAAGCCGTTGAAGAATCGATGGGGCATACCAGCCTTAACTCGATGGGGGCTGATATCGGTGACATCAATAACGACGGCCAGCCGGATATCTTTGTTACAGACATGCTGCCCCATGACGACTACCGCCTGAAAACTACCGCCAGCTTTGAGGCGTATGAATTAGAGCAAATCAAATTAAACCGGGACTTCTATCATCAATATACCCGCAATACCCTGCAATTGAACAGTGGCTATAACCGTGACGGCCTTCCGGTTTTCAGCGAAATAGCGGCCTTGTCAGGCTTATATGCCACCGACTGGAGCTGGGGCGCTTTAATTTTTGATATGGATAATGACGGCCGGAAAGACATCTTCGTAGCCAATGGTATAGTACATGACCTGACCGACCAGGATTTTATCAGCTTTCTGGCTGATAAAAATACGGTGCCACAAATGCTAGACAAGAACGGGCAGCTCAACATCAATAAAATGGTAGAGAAAATGCCTTCTCAGCCAATTGCCAATTATGCGTTTCGTAATCTGGGTGGTCTAACCTTTGAAAACAGAGCAGCAGCATGGGGGCTGGGCGAGCCGGGCTTCTCAAACGGTGCTGCCTATGGCGATTTAGATAACGACGGAGACCTTGACCTGGTAGTTAATAACAACAATATGCCGGTATCTATTTACAGAAACCATACGGTTGAAAAACTTAAAAAACACTTTTTGAGAATAAATCTGAAAGGTCAGAATAAAAATACGCTGGGTATAGGAGCCAAAGTTTATGTGTATCAGCAAGGCAAAATACAGTTTCTCCAGGCCATACCCAATCACGGGTTTCAGTCATCAAGCGACCATATCTTAATCTTTGGGCTTGACAATAACCCAACCATTGACTCGCTGACGGTTATCTGGCAAAATGACAGAAAGCAAACCATAAAAAACCCTAAAGCTGATGCCGATTTAGTATTAGAACAAAGAAATGCAAATCAGGCTGCCATTCAGACACCCGCAACACAAACCAGATATTTTACCGATATTACTGCACAATCGGGTTTAAACTATCAACATATAGAAAACGATTTTGTTGACTATAACCGTGATGCTACCCTGAAGCAGATGTTTTCAAGAGAAGGGCCTGCTTTGGCGGTAGGAGATGTAAACGGTGACGGCCTGGAAGATGTATATGTTGGCGCTGCTGCCAAAACCGTAGGTCAGCTGTTTTTACAAACACCAGCCGGGGCTTTCAAAGTATCCGGGCAATTGTTTGCCAGTACTCATGCCGACGAGGTAGCCGCTACGTTTTTTGATGCAGACGGCGACAAAGATTTGGATTTATACGTGGCCACAGGTGGTAATGAATTTCTGAATGGTAGCCCGCTACTGAAAGACAATCTGTTTATTAACGATGGCAAGGGGAATTTCACGCCCGGAGTTTTACCTGCTCTTTACCAGAATGCTTCTTGTGTAGTGGCGGCCGACTTTGACAAAGATGGAGACCAGGACTTATTTGTGGGTTCAAGAATGATTAGCGCCCAATATGGCAAAAGCCCTAAAAGCCATATATTAAGAAATAACGGCAAAGGACAATTTACTACCGAAGACCTGGGCGAATTAGGCATGATAACGGATGCGTCATGGGCTGACATTGATAACGACGGCTGGCAAGACCTGATATTGGCCGGAGACTGGATGCCGGTTACGATTCTCAAAAATCAGAAAGGAAAACTTATGCCAGAACCTGTGGCAAACACGCAAGGCTGGTGGAATGCCATAAAAGTGGCGGACATTGATAACGACGGAGACCCCGACCTGATTGTGGGTAATCTGGGCTTAAACTCTAAACTCAGAGCCACTAAAGAACAACCAGCCATGCTTTATGTGAACGACTTTGATAAAAACGGCTCGGTAGAACAACTCATTTGCGTGTATAACGGCGGCAAGCTGGTACCCATGATGCAAAAGCCTGACTTACAAAGAGCCATTCCGTCTATCAAAGAACGGTTTGTGTATCACAAAGACTATGCTAATAAATCGGTGGATGAAATATTTACCGGCGCTCAAAAAGAGGGCATGATTGAGAAATCGGTTGTGCAACCGCAGACTTCTTTCTTTATCAACGACGGCAAAGGAAATTTCAGTGTTTTGCCCTTACCCATTGAAGTACAGTTTTCTCCGGTTTATGGCATAGAAACCTGCGATTTCGACCATGACAATCAGCTTGATATTATTCTTACAGGCAATTTCTATGATGTACTACCTGAAATAGGGCGTTATGATAGTAACCGCGGATTAGTACTTCACGGTACCGGACAGGGTAAATTTGAAGTAATGAAACCAAACGCCACAGGCCTTTTCAGTACCGGACAGGTACGGCGCATGAAAATTGTAAAAGGGGCAAAGAAAAATATGCTAATTTTGGCAAAAAATAACGACAAGGTTCAGGTAATCAGATTCTGAGCGGGACACCCCCCTTCAATTAAAACATGAGCGTAGTAAAAAAATTAGCAAGTGATACGGCCCTCTATGGTATCAGCAGTATTGCCGGTAGATTTCTGAATTGGCTTCTGGTGGCCGTACACACAAGGGTTTTTCCTGAACAGAGCTTACTTGCCGACAACAACCAGCTTTATATTTATGCTGTGCTGTTAAACATTGTGTATACCTACGGCATGGAAACTGCTTTCTTCCGCTATGGCAGTAAACAAGAAAACCGCCAGGAATACTATAATCTGATATTATCAAACGTTATCCTAACCAGTGTAGTTTTTTCTGGTATAATCTATTTTGCAGCTACCCCAATCATTAACCTGATGGGTTTCCCCGGTAAAGAAAGGCTAATTGTCTGGTTTGCTATTATTCTGGCAACTGATGCCGTAGCCGCCATTGCATTTGTTAAACTACGTGCCGAAAACCGAGCCAAAAAATTTGTAGCCATACGGCTGGTTAACATATTTGTCAATATAGGTCTGAACGTCTTTTACCTGACCTTCTGTAAATACATTCATGATGGCTTCATGCTGCCAGACTGGAAACCCTTTGCCGATTTCTTCTATAACCCGAAAATAGGGCCGGATTACATCGTTTGGGCAAACTTTATTGCAAGCCTTGTTACATTGTTGTTGCTCTGGCGCGAGTTTGTCGGTTTCAGGTTTACTTTCGATTTCCAGAAATTCAAACCGGTTCTTATCTATGCTTACCCACTGTTAATTATGGGTCTGGCAGGTGCTACCAATCAGTTAGCCGACAGGCTGATGTTCAGAAGCATTTTACCGGAGGGTTTCTACGAGGGCCTTTCTACCGATGCCGCTTTTAGTATTTATGCCAATGTATATAAGCTGTCTATTTTTATGCTGCTGGTTGTGCAGGCGTACCGGTATGCGGCAGACCCTTTCTTTTTCTCTAAGGCAGAAGACAAAAACTCTCCGGCTATGATCGCCACAGCTACCAAATGGTTTACCATAGCCTGTATTATTATCTGGGTTGGGGTAAGCCTCAATATAGATTTAATCAGCCTGTTGCTTGGCAAAAATTACCGGTTCGGGCTTGAAGTTGTACCCATACTATTATTGGCCAATTTGTTTATAGGTGTGTATCAGAACATGTCTATCTGGTTTAAGCTAAGCAACAGAACCCATTTTGGTACCATTCTTACTTTTATAGGGGTTTTTATTTCAGTCGTTATGAACCTCATCCTCATTCCTCAGATGGGCTATGTTGGTTGTGCGCTTACCTTTGCCTCCTCTTCTTTTGTAATGATGGCCCTTTGTTATTGGTTCGGCCAAAAGTACTACCCCATACCCTATGAGCTAAGCAGCGTTACGGCTTATCTTACAGCGGCAGGTGTACTGATTTTTGCCGTATGGCAAATCAAAATAGACAATCCCTACTATTCTATTCCATTCCGCCTTGCGCTGAGCCTCTTATTTATACTCATTATTGCTTTTCTTGAGCGTAAGAGTCTGGGGCTTACCCGGTATTTTCGTGTCTGAGATAACCAGTCAGGCAGAAATGATGTTTTAATAGCACAGTTTGGTTTAAGAATTACATCAGGCATACATGAAAACAATAAGCATTATAGGTTGTGGTTGGTTGGGACTGCCTTTGGGCGCCTATCTTTCAGAAAAAAACTATCTGGTAAAAGGCAGTACTACCACACCTGAGAAACTGAGCAAGTTGCAGCAAAACGGCATAGAGCCTTTTATTCTCAAGCTCAATCCAGAACCGGAAGGCGCGCAGTTGGATAAACTACTGGATAGTGAAATCCTGATTATCAACATCCCTCCACGCATTAGCAAGCAAAAAACAGATGCGCATGTTGAGCAGGTAGCACATTTGCTAAAGGCCGTGCGTATGTCTGCCGTTAAAAAAATTATTTACATCAGTTCTACCTCTGTATATCCCGAACTCAATCGTGAAGTTGTGGAAGCCGACGTGCAAACTCCCGGGGAATCGGCCAGCCCTACTATGGTAAAAGCCGAAAACCTGCTGAAAGATTTTATACCCGGCGTAACCATTCTACGAGCAGCCGGGTTGATGGGCTACGACCGCATCCCGGCTAAATATTTTGCCGGGTGGAAAGGACTTACCACCGGCGGCATTCCGGTAAACTATATTCATCGCGATGACATCATCAGAATTATTGAAACTATAATAGAACAAGATATCTGGGGAGAAACTTTCAATGTAGTATCTCCTGAGCATCCCGTCCGACGGGAAGTGTACCTAAGAAATTGCGAAGAGTTTGGTTTTGATGTGCCCGAATTTTCAGAACCGGCAACACCACAACCTTTTAAAGTAATAAACCCTGATAAGTGGCTTGAGCGGTCCGGGTATCGTTTCCTGTTCAAAAACCCATTAGATTTTTTCTATCAATTGCCTGATACCACCGAGCCGGATACAGTTATTTAGTTTGAATAGTGCCAACCTTCATTTTTCCGTTTGCATTATTACAACTTGTAAATCCGGCACAGATTTCATAGATTGCTGAAAAGCTCCCCAGGATTGAATACATGGTTTTTGTATTATCAGATAATTTAGAGAACTTTGAATATCGGCGTTATCGGGCAACAAATATACCGGGCAATATTATGGCTTTAGGGGCGTTAAAGTACCTACAAACTTTGATTAATGAAATTATCAAGCATCATATATTGGGCATTGCTACTGCTGCCTTTTGCAGGTACGGCACAGAAAACTAAAAAAGTTGATGCCGGAACCATCTCTGAAAAGGAACTGCAGGCAGAGGCCATTTTTACCGACGGCATGAAGTTTTTCATTGCCGAAACCTACGATAAAGCCCTTACACATTTTAAAAAAGCAGCGGAAATGAATCCGGCCAGCCCCGGTGCCACTTTCATGATTGCCAAGAGTTACCTTGCCACCAACGACATTGTCAATGCTACCATCTACAGCGAAAAAGCCACAAAACTTGATGAAGAAAACAAGTTTTACCGGAAATTCCTGGCAGAAATATACATTAAGCAGAAACGCTTTAAAGAAGCTGCTGCGGTATATGAAAAACTGGCAGATAGATTCCCCAGAGATATTGATAACTACCTGGAGTTATCTAATGCCTATATTGCTCAGGAGAAATACTCAGACGCCATAGATGTGTATAACAAGATTGAGAAAACGATCGGGATGAGCGAAGAAATTACGCATCAGAAACAGCTGATTTACCTGAAACAAAACAAGCTTGAAAAAGCCATTGAAGAAGGAGACAAATTGATTGCCTCTGAGCCAACCGAACCAGAATATGTAGTACAGCAGGCACAAATACTGATTTCTAACCAACGGTATGACCAGGCCCTGAAGATGCTTGAAACTACGCTAAAACACAATCCGGATTTTGCTGAGGCACACATTCTACTTGCTGAAATATACCGAAAAAAAGGTGATTTAGATAAAACCAGTCAGGAACTCCAGGTTGCGTTCTCTAATAAAAACCTTTCGTCTGATGTAAAGTTCAAGATATTGTCAAGCTATATGCTGATGCTGGAAGACGATAAGAACGAGAAAACAACAGAAAGCCTCATCAACCTTACCAGAGCGTTAATTAAACAGGCGCCTGACGAAGCCAAAGCCTATGTTGTATTGGGCGATTTGTTAATGAAAAAAGGCGATTTAGCAGGTGCCCGCGACAGCTATGTACAATCGACCGGGTTGGAAAAATCAATTATTGAAGTATGGATGGCCATTGTAGAAATTGATTCGAGACTGAACGAGACCGATAATCTGGCCAGACATTCGGAAGAAGCCATTGAATATTTCCCTAATCAGGCGCTGTTCTGGTACCACAACGGGGTGGCTAATTTTGCAAAGAAAGACTATGATAAAGCCATTACGTCGTTGGAAGAAGCCCGTAATCTGGCTCTTGATAATAAAGAACTTGTAAAATTTGTAAATGGCTTGCTGGGCGATGCCTACAATGAGGTAAAGAAATACAGCAAGTCTGACGACGCCTATGAAGCCGCACTGAAAATTGACCCGAATGATGAACACGTATTGAATAACTATGCCTATTACTTGTCGCTCAGAAAAGACAAACTGAACCGGGCACTGGAGATGTCTACAAGGTTAATTGAAAAGGCAGGCAACAATGCCACTTATCTTGATACGCATGCATGGGTGTTGTATGTGATGAAAGACTTCCGGAGATCGCGGGAGATATTAGAACGTGCCATAAAGCAAAACAATGAGGTGAGTGGCACCATAATTGAACACTATGGCGACGTGCTATACCAGTTGGGTGAAAAAGATAAAGCCATAGAACAATGGAAAAAAGCCCGCCAATTGGGTGAAAACAGCGCGAACATAGACAAGAAAATACAATCAGGACAGTTGATTGAGTAATTGCTCACCTTAATAAAACCTTGATACACCAGCTTTAAAAAGATTTTTACTCTGAATTTTTCGTTTGAAAAACCTGTATCAATTCATTAAACCCGCACTTGCATGCTTAATCGTTATATAGTTCTTACATTTTCGTGCCTGGTAATAATATTTACATCGGCTTGTAAGCGTCATAAAATATATAAAACAGAAACCAGCGATTCCACCAATGTAGCAATAGCTCAAGAGGGTGCCCCGGCCCAAAGTGATAGTGTGGCTCCTTCGGTTAATCTGGCTAAAATAAATGTAACACCGGCCGAAGTTGATTTCAGATTTCTGAAAATACGCTCTAAAATTAATTACACCTCGGGTACCGAGTCTCAGTCGTTCCCCGTAACAGTGCACGTTGAAAAAGACAATAAAATTTGGTTATCTATAGCCGTAGGGCTTGAAGTAGCCAGGGGTATTATTACCCAGGACTCGGTTATTTTTATTGACAGACTACACCGCACCTATTACAAATACGATTTTGCCTCTCTTAGCCGCCGGTTTAAATTCAATCTTAATTATAATCTGGTGCAGTCTATTCTCATTGGCAATATGCCTTTGCTCAAGCGCGAAACTGATGATATAACCAGGCAAGATGGCAACTTTGTAATCAGACAGCTGGAAAACGGCATAGCCATTGAAAACTTCATTGCCGAGAGCAACCTGAAATTGCAGAAGCTGACAGCGGCCGAGTCAACCAGCGGCAACAGAATGCAGATTGACTACAGCAATTTTCTGGAAATCAACAATTTTTTGTTCCCCAAGGAAATCATTACCAAGATTGATACCCCAAAAGATGATAAAACAACGCAGACTTTCATAAATTTGCAGCATAATAGAGTCGAATTTTTAAATGAAAGTCCCGGGTTCTCGTTTAGCATACCCAGAGGATACTCGTCTAATTAGCCCGGCAAAGCCACCTTTAATACCTGATGTCTTTGAAGCATAAAACATATTTCTTACTTACCTGCTTTGTTTCCTTATTCTTGTTAGGCCAACCGGCGTTTGCGCAGCGGACGCGGAAAACACGCGCACAACTGGAGGCAGAAAAAAGAAGAAATCTAGAAAAAATTGCCGAAACCAGAAAAGCGCTTGAAACAGCACGAGCTAAAAAAGAAGTAACCGTTGGCAATATCAAGGCATTAAAAGAGCAGATTTCGTCTCAGGAAGAGCAAATAAGCCTGATGGAGCAGGATATTGAGCTGATTGACATGGAAATGCAGGATATTATCAGCGCCAAAGGAACACTGGAAAACAGATTGAATAAACTGCAACAAGAATACGCCGCCATGCTTTACGCTGCCTCAAAGCATAGCGGGCAGCTTAATAAGCTCAGTTTTTTATTCTCAGCCTCGTCTTTTAACGAGTTGCTGATGCGCTACAAGTATCTGCAGCAATATACCGAAAACCGAAAGGCACAGGTTCTACAAATGAACAAGGTTACTGCCTTGCTCCGCGAGCGGCAAACCAACCTGGAAGGCAAACGTACCGACAAGAAAAAGATAATAACGGCCAAAGTAGTAGAAACAAAAAATCTGGAGGTGCTTAAAACCAAACAGACCCTGATGGTGGGCGAGCTATCTAAAAAAGAAAAAGATTTAAGGCGAGAAATTGAAGCAACCAGACAATCAGTTACCAAACTGGATAACCTCATTGCCGGCATTGTTTCAAGAGAGATTTCAAGAAAAAACAAAGAAACTGAGTTAAAGCAGGATAACGACGCTAAATTGAAAAACATAGCGCCAGCCAAAAAGAATAACAAAGCAATAATTGAACTGGACGCAACCGAAACTACCCTGGGGCGTTCTTTCGGGGCTTCACGCGCGCGTCTTCCCTGGCCGGTGCAAAAAGGATTTATTTCAGACCGGTTCGGCGTAAAAGAACATCCGGTGCTGCATGGAGTAATGATAAACAATAACGGTATAGATATACAGACGCCCTCAAATGCCACGGTGCGTGCCGTTTATGCCGGGGTAGTTAAAGACATTACCTCTATACCCGGGCTTGGCAAAGTAGTGGCTATTCAGCACGGCGACTACTTTACGGTTTATGCGAATCTGAGCCAGGTATTTGCCGCTGTTGGCCAGAAAATAAATACCAAAGAAACCATTGGCACTGCAGGTGAGTCAGGCGGAGCCACCGAGATTAACTTTCAGATATGGCATAATACGGCAAGGCTGAACCCCGAAAACTGGCTGGCACCGAAATAGCCCGGGGTTTCTTAATGCAGTGAAAGAACTAAAAACACACAGAAACGTTATAGGAAAATCTGCATATACGCATAATTAAACGAGTGTAAGTGTTATTCGCTAATTCGCTCAATCACTAATTCACAATTTTTGACATGTCTACTCATTCTGAAATAAAACGCATTACCACTCATACCCTTCAGGAAATGAAAAGTAAAGGCGATAAAATAGCCTGCCTAACATCTTACGACTACTCAATGGCCAAAATCATTGATGGTGGCGGTGTAGAAGTAATTCTGGTGGGTGATTCGGCCTCAAACGTCATGGCAGGTCATGAAACAACCCTGCCAATTACGGTTGATAACATGATTTATCATGCACAGGCTGTGGTAAAAGCCGTTAAAAGAGCCCTGGTAGTGGTTGATTTACCCTTTGGTTCTTACCAGGGTAATTCGTCAGAAGCACTTCGCTCGGCCATCAGAATCATGAAAGAATCAGGCGGGCATGCAGTGAAACTGGAAGGCGGCATTGAGGTGAAAGAATCGATTGTCCGTATTCTTAGTGCGGGTATTCCGGTAATGGGCCATCTGGGGCTTACCCCACAGTCAATCTATAAATTTGGTACCTATGCCGTAAGAGCGAAGGAAGAAGAAGAGGCCGGACAACTGATAGAAAATGCTAAAATGCTGGACGAAATCGGCTGTTTTGGTGTGGTGTTAGAGAAGATTCCGGCACAATTGGCTAAACAGGTAACAGAGAGTATCAGCATACCTACCATTGGTATCGGGGCTGGCCCGCATTGTGACGGACAGATTCTGGTGGTACACGATATGCTGGGCATTAACAAAGAATTTTCGCCGCGTTTTTTACGTCGATATGCCGATTTGCATACCATAATGACCGAGGCCGTTGTGAACTACACAAAAGATGTGAAATCATCAGATTTCCCGAACGAGAGGGAGTCTTATTAAAGTATTTGTGGGGCGAACTTTTAGTTGCCTTTATTAAAAAAGCACGAAATACGTGTTCGCCCCACATTATAGCAAGGCTTCATACAATATTTCAGCCGGATGTTTGGCTATGCGGCCGGTTCCGTCTTTTATCTGATGCCGGCAGCTGGTTCCCGGGGCAGCTATTATCACTTCTTCCGGCTGTTTTCTCACCGTCGGAAAAAGCACCAACTCACCTATCTGCATTGATACCTCATAGTGTTCGGCTTCGTATCCGAATGATCCTGCCATACCACAACAACCCGACGGAATAAGATGCACCTCATAATTGATTGGCAATGATAAACTCTTTTTGCTGGGTGTAAGTGAAGACAATGCTTTCTGATGGCAATGCCCATGCAGTTTAATCAATCGCTTTTCAGTGGTAAATAGCTCTTTGCTGATGTTCCCTCTGTCTATTTCCAAAGCAAACCATTCATCAAAAATATAAGTGTTGGCAGCAATCTTTTGCGCTGCTTCTCTCAAATTTTCAGGCACCAGCTCCAGATATTCATCTTTCAGTGTCAGAATGGCCGAGGGCTCTATGCCTATAATGGGTATTTCATGTGTCACTACATCTTTCAACAGATTCACATTCTGTATGGCTATCTTTTGAGCCTCACGTATCATTCCTTTTGAAAGATACGTTCTGCCACTTTCTACATGATTCGGTATCAATACCTGATACCCCAGCTTTTGTAAAAGCAGAATCAGTTTTTTGCCTACTTCTACATCATTAAAGTCAGTAAACTCATCACAGAATAAAAGCACTTTCTTGTCAGACCTGAAACCGTTTACTTCCTTGTTATGCTTAAACCAACTTCTTAATGTCTGGCCCGGTAACAAAGGCATAGAGCGGTCTGAATGAAAACCTACCAAGCGGTTGGCTATTCGGCGGGTAAATTCAGTCTTGAAAATAAAATTATAAGCCCAGGGTGCTACACTTGCCAGCCGCATCTGTCTGGTAAAATTGCCTATCAGTCTGGCCCGAAACGGAACACCGTTTTTATCATAATATTGTTGCAAAAACTCGCCTTTCATTTTGGCTATGTCCACACTTGACGGGCATTCTGACTTGCATGCTTTGCATGACAAACACAGGTCGAGAATCTCTTTGGTTTCTTCTTCACCCGCTACTTCTCTTTCTTCTGAGGCAGTAAGATACTGCCGTAATATATTGGCTCTTGCCCGGGTGGTGTCTCTTTCGCTTCGGGTAGCCATGTAGCTGGGGCACATGGTGCCTCCGGTTATTTCGGTTTTCCGGCAATCGCCAGAGCCACTACATTTCTCTGCCAGGCGAAGCATACTTTCCTGCCTCGAAAAATCATATACCGTTTTTTGTTGGGGTGCAGGTTTATCGGCTTCATAACGCAGAAACTCGTTCATTGGTGGAGTATCCACAATTTTACCTTTATTAAAAACACCGGCAGGGTCAAAAATCTGCTTCACCTCTTTAAAGAGCGCATAGTTTTTATCGCCCATCATAAAGGGTATAAACTCTCCCCTCAGCCTGCCGTCGCCATGTTCTCCTGAAAGCGAGCCACCATATTTTTTCACCAATGCTGCCGTTTCTGCCAGAATAGTACGGAAAAGCGCTCTGCCCTCAGTAGATTTCAGGTTCACCATAGGTTCAACGTGCAGCTCCCCTGCCCCGGCATGCGCATACATAGAGTATTGTACCTCATGCTTTTTCAGCAATGCTTCCAGTTCATCTATATAGGCAGGCAGGTCTTCTACTGCTACTGCGCAATCTTCTATCAGGTTAACGGGTTGCGTATCGCCGGGCAGGTTTCTTAATAAGCCCAGCCCCCCTTTCCGTACATCCCAGGCCTTTCTGGCATCATCGCCCAAAAGTATGGGGTAGGCGTATCCCAGATTATTTTCTTTAAGCGCTGCAATCAGCTTTTCTGCCTTATCCTGCAAATCGGCAGGGGTATCGGTAAAAAACTCCACCATCAGTATAGCCTTGGGGCCGCCTTCTATAAAGAACCTGTTTTTTGATTGCTCAATATTGGTTTTGGTGAACTCCATAATAAAATCATCCACCAACTCAGAAGCCGAACACCCGTGCTTCAGGGCAATCAGATTGGCCAAAAGCGCTTCATGGAGCGTAGAAGTATGCACAGCTACCATACCGGCCACAGCAGGTGGCAGGTCTATCAGCTTTAATTTGGCTTCTGTTACAAAACACAGCGTACCTTCAGACCCGGCAATCAGGCTGCTCAGGTTAAACAGGCGGTCATCCTCAAATGCGGCCATTTCTTCCAGCACATCCAAAGCATAGCCTGTATTTCTGCGGGTAACACTTTTTTTCGGGAATCCTTCTCTGATTGCCTCTCTGTTCTCAGCATCTGTCACCAGCGCTAGTATTTCTCTGTAAATACGGCCCTCAGTGTTTTGCAGCCCGCATTTTTTATCCAGTTCTTCAGTTGTCAGCGCTCCAAAAACGGCCTCACTGCCATCAGACAACAAAGCCTTTACTTCCAGCAGGTTATCTCTGGTTGTGCCCCATATAATTGAATGCAACCCGCATGAATTATTACCAATCATACCGCCAATCATGGCCCGGCTTGAAGTTGAAGTTTCCGGGCCAAACATTAGCCCGTAAGGTTTCAGATATGCATTCAGATCGTCACGAATCACCCCCGGCTGCACGCGCACCCATTTCTCTTCTCTGTTTATTTCCAGAATACCGGTAAAGTTTTTGGAAATATCAACCACCAGCCCTTTGCCTACTACCTGCCCTGCCAGAGAGGTTCCGGCTGCACGCGGTATAATAGTGAGCTGTCTGGTACTGGCCAGGTTTATCAGGCCACGGATATCATTTACACTTTTAGGCAAGGCCACTGCAATGGGCTTTTCCTGATACACTGAAGCATCGGTGGCATAAACGGTTCTTATGGCGTCGTCAACAACGGTATTTCTGAAGTACAATTCTCCCTCAAAATCTCTCTGCAATGATTCAAACATCGGGTACTGTTTTTTAAATCCAAAATTGAAGAAGAAAAGGCAGATTTGCTACGTATCTAAAAAGAAAAAGTATTAAATAAAGTTTAAAATTTTACCGTTCACCCTATTTCATGGACAGATATTAACAATATTCCTCTATTTTTGTGGTTATTAAACTGTCATAAAATCTTAAATTTGCAGCCTTTCATTCAGAAACGGTTTGCAATCAGCCATTTAATAATTGACAAAATGGCAGGTTTACCCGCTTTGGAGAGGTATTTGACGGGTAATATTTTTTATACATCAGAAATTAACGAACAAGATATACAAATGTTGAATTTTTTAACCAAGGGAATCACCCAGATTTTTGGAACAAAGTCTGATAGAGATAATAAGGAGTTACAGCCTTATGTAGGACAGACAAACGAAGAGTTTGCCAGGTTACAAAATCTTTCCCATGATGAGTTTCGTCAGAAAACAGTAGATTTACAAAATTATATTGCCCAGAAACTGGCTCATATCGACGACCAGATCAATCAATTGAGAACAAGTATCAGCGAAAACCCTGATATGGAGGTGGATGAAAAAGAGGCTGTTTTCAAAAAAATTGATTCGCTTAAACTCGACCGCAATAAAGAACTGGAAGAAGTTCTGATTGAAATACTACCCAAGGCTTTTGCCATTGTAAAAGAAACAGCCCGCCGTTTTACTGAAAATAACGAAATTGTTGTTACCGCCACACATCTTGACCGCGAACTGGCCATGAAGAAAGGGCATATCAGAATTGAGGGCGATAAGGCTATCTGGCAAAACCAATGGCAGGCAGCAGGTAACATGATAACCTGGAACATGGTACATTACGATGTACAGATTATTGGTGGCGCGGCGCTTCATAAAGGTAAAATTGCTGAAATGGCAACCGGCGAAGGTAAAACCCTTGTGGCTACTTTCCCTGCGTTTCTGAATGCACTGGCCGGTAAAGGTGTACACATTGTAACCGTGAACGACTACCTTGCCCGCCGTGACTCGGAGTGGATGGCACCTATTTTTGAGTTTAACGGTATCACGTGCGACTGTATCGATAAATACCCTGCCAACTCGTCGGCTCGCAGAGCAGCCTACCAGGCAGGTATCACCTATGGTACCAATAATGAGTTCGGGTTTGATTACCTGCGCGATAACATGGTAAATGACCCCGAAGAACTGGTACAACGCGAACACCACTATGCTATGGTAGATGAGGTTGACTCAGTTTTGATTGATGATGCCCGTACGCCTTTGATTATCAGCGGGCCTATGTCTCGCACCGGTGAT
Organism: Emticicia sp. 21SJ11W-3; assembly: GCF_024138715.1. Classification (GTDB taxonomy): domain Bacteria; phylum Bacteroidota; class Bacteroidia; order Cytophagales; family Spirosomataceae; genus Emticicia; species Emticicia fluvialis. The sequence goes on along the minus strand of NZ_CP092074.1, from coordinate 331,990 downwards.
GAAGAGTTGTTCCTATCGCTCAAGCCGCGTATCCAGCGCATTGTTGAGGCACAGAAAACCCTTACCAACAGCTACCTGAACGAAGCCAAAAAACTGATAGCAGCCGGTAATAAAAAAGAGGGTGGCCTGGCCTTGTTTCGTGCTTTCAGAGGTTTACCTAAAAGCAAACCGTTGATTAAGTTCTTGTCTGAGCAAGGCATGAGACAGATTTTGCATGAAACAGAGTCTACTTACCTGGCAGAAAACCAGAAACTGATGCCGGAAGCCGATGCTCCGTTGTACTTTACCATTGAAGAAAAAAACAACTCTATTGAGTTAACAGATAAAGGTCTTGATTTTATATCCAGCGAAGGCGAAGAGCAAAACTTCTTCCTGATGCCTGATTTGGGTGTTGACCTGAACGCCATTGAGAAATCTGATTTAAGCGAGCAGGAGAAAATTGTTAAAAAAGACGAGCTGATTCGTGATTACTCTACCAAAGCCGAGCGTATTCATGCCGTTAACCAATTATTGAAAGCCTATACCCTGTTTGAGAAAGACGTAGAATACGTAGTACTAGACAACAAGGTAATGATTGTTGACGAGCAGACAGGTCGTATCATGGATGGCCGCCGTTGGTCAGATGGCTTGCACCAGGCAGTTGAAGCCAAAGAAAACGTAAAGGTTGAAGATTCAACCCAGACCTACGCTACCATTACGCTTCAGAACTATTTCCGTATGTACCATAAGCTGGCCGGTATGACCGGTACGGCCGAAACAGAAGCAGGAGAGTTCTGGAAAATCTATAAGCTGGACGTAGTGAGTATCCCTACCAACAGAGCCATTGTTCGCCGAGACGAAGAAGATAAAGTGTATAAAACCGTTCGTGAAAAATATAATGCAGTAGTTGAAGAAATTGAACAACTGGTAAAAATTGGTCGCCCGGTGCTGGTTGGTACAACTTCGGTTGAGAACTCGGAAATATTGAGTAAAAAACTGACACTTCTGAAGGTTCCGCATCAGGTATTGAACGCCAAGCAACATGCCCGTGAGGCAGATATTGTAGCAGAGGCCGGCAAACCAGGTACAGTTACCATTGCTACCAACATGGCGGGTCGGGGTACGGATATTAAACTTACACCTGAAAGTAAAGCTGCCGGTGGATTGGCCATTATTGGTACCGAACGCCACGATTCGCGCCGTGTAGACCGCCAGTTGAGAGGGCGTGCAGGTCGTCAGGGAGACCCGGGTACATCGCAGTTCTTTGTGTCGCTGGAAGACCAGCTGATGCGTTTGTTCGGTTCTGACCGCATAGCGAAAGTAATGGACAGAATGGGTATGCAAGAAGGCGAGGTGATTCAGCACTCTATGATTACCAACTCTATTGAAAGAGCCCAGAAAAAAGTAGAAGAAAATAACTTTGGTACCCGTAAACGTTTGATTGAGTATGACGACGTAATGAATATCCAGCGTGATACTATCTATAAACGCCGTAAAAATGCGCTTTTTGGTGACCGCCTTTCTTTAGACATCGCCAATATTCTTTACGATACCTGTAATGATATTGTGATGAACGCAGAGGGCAATTATGATGAGTTTGAGCTGCGTTGCATTCAGAAGTTAAGCATTAAGCCTGAAATAGAACGCCATGAGTTCACTAAGGGAAACAGCAAACTGGTAGACCGATTGTATCAGCAGGCTGAAAGAACCTACAAAGCCAAGAATGATGCCATCCGTAAAAACATGGTGCCTGTACTGGCTGATGTGCTGAAAGACCGCCGTGCGATGGTTGATGAGCCGTTTATTGCCATTATTGGTGACGGCACCCAAAATATAGGCTTATACTGCAACCTGAAAAGCGCCGTAGATAGTGATGGCCGTGAGCTGATTAAAGAAATTGAAAAGAATATTTCGCTGACGGTAATTGACCAGGAATGGAAAGAACACCTGCGTGACATGGACGACCTGAAACAATCGGTTCAGAATGCCTCTTATGAGCAAAAAGACCCCTTGTTAATCTATAAATTTGAGGCGGTAGAGTTGTTTAAGAATTTCCTGAACAAGGTTAATACAGATACCGTGAGTTTCTTGATGAAAGCCAATGTGGTAGAGCTTCGTTTCCAACAAATGGCGGCTCCTCAGAAAGAAGACAAACCGAAATTGCAAACCAATAAGGCCGACGAGGGCGATGGTGGTTCTGATTCTTCTGTACGCGCCACCCCGGCCCGCCAGCAGAAAATTGCCGATAGAAACCAACGTGTAAGCGTGCAGTACAAAGATGGTACCATAAAACGTGATGTAAAATATAAACACGTGGAAGAAGACGTAATAAGCGGAAAAGCCGTTCTGGTTGATTAAAATATTGAAATACATTAGTATTAAGGAAGTCGCTAAGTTTTAGCGGCTTCTTTTGTTTTAAGGCATTAGTCATTGCTCTGTGCTATACGTTTACAGGCTTTCAGTCAAGAACTTTATATCAAAAAAAAGGCGCAAAATTTAATCAATGAAATTAAAAACTTAATGATTTAATAAAAAGAATTTCACCTATAAATAAACTTAGTGCCTTTAAATAAAAATCTACCTGAATATTTGTTTATTTTAATCAAATAATTTTACCTTTATATATTTTTTGAGTTTTATAAAACTACTTGTAAAATAATTGAGTTAATAAAAATAACTCACTGTGCCACTAAAAAACAATTGTCATCTGCTATATAACTGATTTTTTTGTCAAATTCTTACTTCATCAATAAATTAACATTTAAGTATAACTTTATTTACACTTAAATCGAGTCTAATTTACATCAATTTTAGGAACAACTATTTTTTAACTATTAAATTATTACATCTTTATGAAACCACATTTTTTTTTATTATTCCTTTTAGTAACCGTATGCAATATTTCTTGTAACAAAAGAAATTTAGATCCTTCCACAGACAAAAAGGAAGAAGTGGTAGATATAAAACTATTAAATGATTTATGTTTGGATGTAGAAAATGAACTAACGCCTACTAAAGATGTAGAGTTTATTAACGAAGCAGCTTTTATTAAATATGACTCGTACTACAAGCTTTATTATCTACAAATTAAAGGTTACGAAGAAACGAAATTTGATTGTTGCAAACTACCAGAAGAGCTTAAACATGACAATACTAAAATTCTCATTTCTGGCGCAGCTTATGTTACTCGCTGCAAACCATTACACCCATGTAGTGGAAGAGTCACTCATCCATTTTTAATTTTAAATATAAAACAACTATAACAATGAAAAAAATTCTTTTTTTTCTGCTGACTAATGCAATTATTCTAAATGCCCAAGGGCTGTGACTATGAAAGGTATATCAGCATCATTAAATGACGCTGAGGAAAAAAAATTAAGTGCTATTTTTAAGGACTATCAGGTATATGAATTTTCGGAAAGTTCTATAAAAGAATTGAAAGAAAGTAAGCAATTACGATTCGATTTAAAAGGAGCATATTTCCCTGATAATTCATTTCAGTTTGAAAACTATGAATTATTTAATAAACTAAATGCTCGCTCTAAAGAGATTTCTTCTTTTTTAGAAACTACATATTTTATAAAGGGTATTAAATTGAAATCAGGGGAATATTTCAGCCTTTCAATAATAAACTCTTCTATTAGTGGCTTATTTCATGATGAATCTGGAGAAGATTACCATTTTACGCCTTTAAGCTATATTTTAGGCAAAGACTTTAGTAGTAATAAAATAGTCTTCTTTAAATCCAGTTCTTACAAGTCAGAGACTCCCTATACCTGTGGTACAAATTCAATAATTAATAAAGTTAATAGAAATGCAAAGGTAATGTGGGGAAGTGGCACTTACTGTAGAGTAGTAAATGTTGCTATTGAGGGAGATTATGAATGGTTCTCTACATATGGGTATTTTACAGGGTTAAGCACAATGGCAAGCATTATGAGTAATGTAGCAAGTTTATATTCAGCACAATTAGGTTTTGTCGTTCAAGTTTCAAACACATCTCTATGGGCATTTTCAGCTGACCCTTATTCAAACGGCCCTATAGAAAAAAGTACTGCTATTAGCGAAGTCATAAGCTATTGGAATACTAATAATGGCAGTATAAGTAGAGATTGCGCTATACTTTTTTCTAAAAGAAGTTTCACTGGTTCGTATATTGGTGTTGCAATTCAAAATTCAATGTGTACTTCAAATGCTTATGGTATGATTGCTAATCCTTCCCGACTTGTCCACCTCTTAAATTTAAAATCATAAGTTGCTGAAATAGAGTATATTAACTCTATTAATTTTGTAATTTGCTGACCTAATGGGTCAAAATGTATAAAATCAGGCAAATAAAATATTCAGAAAGTTCGGTTTCTATCCAGGTTTATAAGATTGAAAACAGGAAGCGAGTCATTGTTCGCCACATCGGCACTGCTCGTAACGAGCAGGAGAAATCTGACCTACTTGTTCTTGCTAATGATTTTATTGAAAAAATCTCTAAACAACTTTTTCTCTTTGAAGACCAGCAAGCAGGCAATGTATTTTATATCAGACAAACCGAATTTATCGGGGTTCATTATACTTTTCTTTATGATGTACTATCCAAAATTATCCTTGCCATCGGTTTTGACAAGCTAAACAATACTCTGCTTCTGGATTTGGTCATTATGCGGATAATGGAACCGGCCTCTAAACTTCGTTCTATTGCGCTTCTGGAGGAATATTTTGGTATCAAACATCGCAGACAAAATTATTATAAGACTGCTCCTGAGTGGCTTAAACTAAAGTCGAAAGCCGAGGGCATTGCTCTCGCATTTGCCAGGAAGCATTATGCCTTTAATTATGACTTATTGTTTTATGATGTCACTACCTTGTACTTTGAGACTTTTGAAGAAGATGAATTGCGTAAGAATGGATTTTCTAAAGATAATAAATTCCAACAACCACAAATTTTAGTGGCACTAATGGTCAGTAAAGAGGGATTTCCGATAGCTTACGAAGTCTTTGCTGGCAATACTTTCGAGGGGCATACCATCATTCCCGTTGTAAAAAGTTTCATCCTTAAAAATAAGGTAAAAAACTTTACAGTAGTGGCTGATGCGGCAATGATTAGTACCGAAAACATTGAGGCGCTAAGAGAAAATGACATCAGCTACATTGTAGGAGCCAGATTAGGTAATCTTTCCCATGAGTTGATAGAGGCAATAGACAAAAGTATTTTGCGTGAAGATGGCAAAAGCATCCGCATCAAAACAGACAAAGGATATTTGGTTTGCAGCTACTCCACAGTCAGGTATCGTAAGGATAAGTATGAAATGGAAAAGCAAATAGAAAATGCTAAATACATCATCGAAAACCCCTCCAAAAACAAAAAGCTAAAGTTCACCACCACGAAAGAAGAAATTATAGCACTCAACCAGAAACTAATTGATAAAACACAAAAGATTCTGGGAATCAAAGGCTATTATACCAATATAGAAGAAAGCCTTCTCAGCAATGATACCATCATAGAACGTTATCACGAATTGTTCAGAATAGAACAGGCTTTCCGAATAGCTAAAAGCGATTTACAGACAAGACCCATATTTCACTACAAAGAAGAACCTATCAAGCTACATCTGTTAATTTGCTTTACAGCACTGGTTATATCCAAGCACATAGAACTTCAAACAAACAAATCCATCCGCAAATGTATCCATGAATGTAAAAGGATAACAACGGCAAGGCTAAAAAACAAGATTACAGGAAAAGAAATAAAAATAAAGGCAAATCTAAACCCAGTAATCATGGAAATCCTAAGAAAAATTAACTTGCTGACCTAATTTGAACAAGTCAGGAGAGATTGCGCTATACTTTTTTCTAAAAGAAGTTTCACTGGTTCGTATATTGGTGTTGCAATTCAAAATTCAATGTGTACTTCAAATGCTTATGGTATGATTGCTAATCCTTTATATGATTATCAAGCTCTCGCCCATGAATTAGGTCACATCTTGGGTGCCGGTCATGTTAGCGCTACAACCCCATCTACTTTAATGGAATCTAGTATTACTGGCACAACGACATTTGCATCGGCTTCTATATCTGAAATAAGAACAAATTTGACTGGTGGACTTGAATCTTGTCTAAACACAGGGGAGATTAATGTAAATAAAGATGGGAGCCCTGTAAATCCTTATGATACAAATTATGGTTGTTTATATACATGGTATAGTATGAATTCATCCGGCCCTGGTGTTCAATCTATAACTTGGACAGTACAAAATTACAGTGCTAGCGGTTATGTAGTCACAAGTAATAGTTCCAGCGCCACTATTTCAGCAGGAAGTACAGCTGGTGACTTTGTTGTTAAAGCAAATAAAACTAATGCTTGTGGTACTATAGATAGGTATTATCCGTTTGAAGTATCGAGTTGTTTTCGACTCAATGTTTATCCCAATCCAACCACAGATATTTTATTTATTGAATTTGAAAGTCCTAAAGAAATTAAAAATCTTAATGATAAGTTAGAATTATTCAGTGAGAATTCGTCTGCACCTGTTATTTCAGTTATTCTTTCCGAATTATATGCTGCGAAAACAATAAGCAATAATAAAATTGAATTAGACGTAAAAAATCTTAAAAGAGGTACTTATTATTTAGTCATAAATAATTCACAATTAAAAGACAAACCTAAAGAAACTATTCGCATATTATTAGAGTAACTCTCTTAAAAATAAAAAGATTTAATTATTAGAGATTGAATCCTTTTTTAATTCAACTCTGATATTATCTTTTAAGCCTTTTGTCTTAAATAAGATTATTATAATGAAGTCACTAAGTTTTAGTGACTTCATTTGTTTTAAAGCCCCAATTTATTAAAAATTTGTAAATAATTGAGAGCGTATTCTTTATTAAAATCCAGCCCTGTATGACCTATATCAAACACTATGAATCTCCGCTGGGAGCCCTGGAACTTATAGCTACCGATACACACCTTACCCATGTTCTTTTTCGGGAAGCACAGAAAAAACCCAGCCGACAATTGCAGGAAACGCTCGAAAATTCACCCATTATTGATGAATGTATCAGGCAATTGGATGCCTATTTTAAGGGAGAATTAAAAGACTTTGATTTGCCACTATTACCCGGAGGAACCGACTTCCAGAAACTGGTCTGGGAAACACTCAAAAGCATCCCCTATGGCAAGACCATCTCCTATCTTGAGCTATCACGTCGGTTGGGTAATGAAAAGGCTATCAGAGCTGTAGGCGTAGCCAATGGCAACAATCCTTTAACTATCATCTTACCCTGCCACCGGGTAATAGGTTCTGATAAAACACTGGTGGGCTATGGCGGAGATTTATGGCGTAAAGAATGGCTTCTTCGCCATGAAGGCAGCCTGCCAAAACAAGAGCAACTCAACCTCTTCTAAAACAAAAACAGCAAAAGATTATCTGAATAACCTTTTACTGCTTTATATATTAACCCGCTGATTTTCTTATTGCCCACTTACTACCATTTTGCTTTCAGAAGGCATCAGTATTGAATCTACCACATAGGTTATACCGTTACTCTGGTATATTGGCTTAGATGTAATAGATGCCATTGCGCCGCTTTCGTCAGTAACAACTATGTTATCTCCGCTGGTTGTAAACTTCAGATACCCACCTTGCATAGTCTTTACTGATACCGAACCACCGTTTCCATTCAAGGCGGCTCTTATACTGTTTGAATCCCAGATACCATCTATTACGTGGTACATCAAAACCTTGTTTAGCGCCGATTTAGATTGTCTTGAAGCAATTCTGGCAAAAGCGTCATTTGTAGGCGCTAAAACAGTAAATGGCCCTGGCCCTTGCAGCGCATTGGATAACCATACCGCTTTAACCGCCGAAATAAACTTGGTATGGTCTCTCGAATTCTCCAGATTTGTCACCACATTCTTATAAGAACTCATCTCTGCGCCGCCAACTGACACCTTTCTTGCGTCTGACTGCTGCGCAAGTGTCGCAAATGAAATGAAAGCAGACACTAATAACAATGATATAGTTTTCATGCTTTTATTGGTTTATGTGAAAATTAGTTACGGAGCCTGTCAGGCTCTGTATTAACTATAAAGAAAACATTCCACACCTTTTATCTACCTTTTTACTAGCCCAAAAAGGTAATAATACCCCATTTGTTGTAGATTTTGTTCCTACAAAAAAAATAAAACTACCAACTTAAGGTAATGCTGAATACGTTAATAACCCCAATAAAAAACAAACTCCTCCCCACCAAAAGGCAGGGAGGAGTTCTTATCATTACGTGATTCAAAGACTTAAATCACTGTATTATTTACACATATTCTCTGCGTTGTTTCGCAGCTTCCTGAGAGCGACGCTTTTCAGCGGCGGCTTCCAGTTCAGCTTTGCTACCAACCAGAATGTTCTGGTATTTACGGTTACCAGTTCCGGCAGGAATCAGGTGACCTACGATAACGTTTTCTTTCAAACCTTCAAGCATATCGCGCTTACCTCTTACAGCAGCCTCTGACAATACTTTGGTGGTTTCCTGGAACGATGCCGCAGAAATGAATGACTCTGTACCTAACGAAGCAGTAGTGATACCTTGCAAGGTAGGACGAGAAACGGCCGGCATGGCATCACGCACCTGAATCTGCGCAAGGTCAGCACGTTTTAAACGGCTGTTTTCATCACGCATTTCGCGGGCGGTGATAATCTGACCAGGCTTAAACTTGTCAGAAGCACCGGCATCCATTACTACTTTTTTGTCCATAATTTTGTCGTTCGCTAAACGAACCACCCATTTATCTACCATCTGGTATTCAAGGAACAAAGTATCTCCTGAATCAACGATTTCAACTTTTTGCATCATCTGACGTACAATAACCTCAATGTGCTTGTCTGAAATCTTCACACCTTGCTGGCGATAAACGGCCTGTACTTCGTTAACGAGGTATTCCTGAACGGCGGTAGGCCCTTTGATACGTAGAATATCAGCCGGAGTAATGGCGCCATCAGATAGTGGGTCACCAGCTAAAACGAAGTCACCATCCTGTACCAGAATCAGTTTCGACAGAGGCACCATGTATTTCATTTTAACACCGTCTTTTGCTTCTACAAAAATCTCACGGTTACCACGTTTAACATTACCGTACTGAACGATACCGTCAATCTCAGAAACAACGGCAGGGTTCGATGGGTTACGTGCCTCAAATAACTCGGTTACACGAGGCAAACCACCGGTGATGTCGCGGTTCATATTAATAGCGCGAGGAATCTTGGCCAGAACCTGACCTGCTTTGATAGCCTGACCGTTTTCTACAGTCAAACGTGCCATTACAGGTAAGTTATATGCTTTTTCGTCTTCGCCGCTGGCGGTTCTGATAATAATGGCCGGGTTTTTAGAACGGTCTTTCGACTCAATAATAACCTTATCACGGAAACCGGTCTGTTCGTCAGCCTCTTCTTTAAAGGTAATATTTTCTTCGATGGCTTCGTACTCAATGGTACCATCCAACTCAGAAAGAATAACGGCATTGAACTGATCCCAGTGACAAAGCGGGTCACCTTTCTTCACAACATCGCCATCTTTTACTTCAAGCGTGGCACCGTAAGGTACGTTATTGGTAATCAGGATGTTGTTGGTACCTTCTTCAACGATACGGATTTCACCACGACGACCCAACACGATGGTAATTTCGTTACCTTCACGGTCAGACGATTGTACGGTACGCATCTCTTCCAGTTGAACAACCCCACCGAATTTGGCTTTGATGCTGGCATCAGAGGCAACGTTCTGGGCAGTACCCCCTGTGTGGAACGTACGAAGTGTAAGCTGTGTACCAGGCTCACCGATTGACTGCGAGGCAATAACACCCACAGCTTCACCGATGTCGGCCATACGGCCGGTTGCCAGGTTACGTCCGTAACATTTCGAACACACACCTGTTTGCGTTTCGCAAGTCAATGCCGAACGAATCTCTACTGTTTCAATGGCTGTTTCGTCAATTTCAGCAGCAATTTCTTCAGTAATTTCCTCACCTGACTTGATAATCAGTTTTTTGGTAAGTGGGTCAATGATATCATAAACTGATGTACGACCCAGAATACGTTCTGATAACGGCTCAACGATATCTTCGTTGTCTTTCAATGCAGAAACCTGAATACCGCGTAGTGTACCGCAGTCTACTTCGTTTACTACCACGTCCTGAGCTACGTCATGCAAACGACGTGTCAGATAACCCGCATCGGCTGTTTTCAAGGCTGTATCGGCCAAACCTTTACGGGCACCATGGGTAGAGATAAAGTACTCTAGTACGTCAAGGCCTTCTTTGAAGTTTGACAAAATCGGGTTCTCGATGATTTCACCTACTGAACCCTGAATATTTTTCTGTGGTTTCGCCATCAATCCACGCATACCGCCCAACTGACGCACCTGCTCTTGCGAACCACGTGCACCAGAGTGCATCATCATATAGATTGGGTTGAAACCTTTCTGGTCTGCTTCTAATTGTCTCAACAATACCTCACGGATACGTGTGTTTACACGGCCCCAGATATCAATAATCTGGTTGTAACGCTCACGCTCGGTAATGATACCAAACATATAGTTGTTTTGTACCTCTTCTACTTCTGCTTTGGCATCGGTGATCAATTTTGTTTTTTCTTCCGGTATAATGATGTTATCCAAACCGATTGACAAACCACCTCTGAAGGCCGTCTGATAACCCAGTTCTTTAATATCATCAAGGAATTTTGCTGTACGGGCATATCCGGCTTCTTTAAATACGCGACCAATCAGCTGTTGAAGTTTTTTCTTGGTCAACAATTCGTCAAGATAACCTACTTCTTCAGGCACACACTGGTTGAACAGAATACGACCTGCCACTGTATTTACTATTTTCAATACCAACTGGCCGTTTTCATCTTTCACTTTCACACGGCATTTAATGTGTGCGTGTTTAGAGATTCTACCTTCGTTCAAGGCAATGATTACCTCTTCAGGAGAATAGAATGTCATTCCATCACCAGGAACCGGATCATCAGCAGAAGAAACACGTCCTTTAGTTACGTAGTACAGACCCAACACCATGTCTTGCGATGGTACCGTAATTGGTGCACCATTGGCAGGGTTCAGGATGTTGTGCGAAGCCAGCATCAGGATAGATGCCTCCATGATGGCTTCCTGGCCAAGCGGCACGTGTACCGCCATCTGGTCACCGTCAAAGTCGGCGTTGAAGGCCGTACAAACTAATGGGTGCAACTGGATAGCCTTACCCTCTACCAATTTAGGCTGGAAAGCCTGAATACCCAAACGGTGAAGCGTAGGGGCACGGTTTAGCAGAACCGGGTGGCCTTTCAATACGTTTTCAAGAATATCCCAAACTACGGCATCTTTTCTGTCAACAATTTTCTTGGCAGATTTCACTGTTTTCACGATTCCGCGTTCAATCAGTTTTCTGATAATAAACGGTTTAAACAGCTCTGCTGCCATATCTTTTGGCAAACCGCACTCATGTAGTTTCAATTCCGGACCTACCACAATTACCGAACGACCCGAGTAGTCAACACGTTTACCTAAAAGGTTCTGGCGGAAACGGCCTTGTTTACCTTTCAACATATCTGAAAGTGATTTCAAAGCACGGTTACCTTCAGAACGAACGGCGTTTACTTTACGAGAGTTGTCAAATAGTGAATCGACAGCCTCTTGCAACATACGTTTTTCGTTACGCAAGATTACCTCTGGCGCTTTGATTTCCAACAGACGTTTCAAACGGTTGTTACGGATAATCACACGGCGATAAAGGTCATTCAGGTCAGAAGTTGCGAAACGACCACCATCAAGAGGTACAAGCGGACGCAATTCTGGTGGAATAACCGGCACCATACGGATAACCATCCACTCTGGTTTGTTTTCAATACGTGTATTGGCGTCACGCAATGCCTCTACTACTTTCAGACGTTTCAAAGCCTCAGCTTTACGTTGTTGAGAAGTATCAGTAGCGGCGGCGTGGCGTAAGTCATAAGACAATTCATCCAGCTTGATACGAGAAAGCATCATTTCTAATGCCTCCGCACCCATTTTGGCGATAAATTTGTTCGGGTCTTTATCGTCAAGCATCTGGTTTTCTCTTGGCAGTTTATCAACAATGTCAAGATATTCTTCTTCAGTCAGGAAGTCGTTGGCAGAGATACCATCTTCTGCCTTGATTCCCGGCTGAACAACCACGTAGCGTTCATAATAAATAATTTGGTCAAGCTTCTTAGACGACATTCCTAACAAATACCCGATTTTGTTAGGTAAACTGCGGAAGTACCAGATATGCGCCACAGGTACTACAAGTTCGATGTGCCCCATGCGCTCGCGGCGCACTTTCTTTTCGGTTACCTCTACACCACAACGGTCGCAGATAATGCCTTTGTAACGAATACGCTTATATTTACCACAATGACACTCCCAGTCTTTCACAGGTCCGAAAATACGCTCGCAAAACAACCCACCCATTTCGGGTTTGTATGTACGATAGTTGATAGTTTCCGGCTGTGTAACTTCTCCAAACGAGCTTTCCAGGATTGACTCAGGTGAAGCCAAGCTGATGGTTATGCTGTTGAAGTCGCTGTTAAGTTTTTTATTTTTCTTTAAAGACATTTTCCTTATGATTGATGTGAAAATGATTTTTTAAAATCTGATGCGTGTTTCCCGAAAGAAACACGCAGGTAATATTGCTTATTGCAGGGTAATTTCAAGTGCAAGGCCTCTCAGCTCGTGCACTAATACGTTAAATGACTCTGGGATGTTGGCTTTCGGAAGGTTTTCTCCTTTAACGATAGCCTCGTATGCTTTCGCACGGCCCACCACGTCGTCAGACTTAACTGTCAGAATCTCCTGCAGGATATGAGACGCACCAAAGGCCTCAAGCGCCCACACCTCCATCTCTCCGAAACGCTGACCACCAAACTGTGCTTTACCACCCAGCGGTTGTTGTGTAATAAGAGAGTATGGTCCGATAGAACGGGCGTGCATTTTATCATCAACCAAGTGGCCCAGTTTCATCATGTACATGATACCTACCGTAACTTTCTGATCGAATGGCTCACCCGAAAGACCGTTGTATAGCTGCGAACGACCAAACGGAGGAAGCCCCGCTTCTGACAACTCTGCCGAAACCTGTTGCTCAGTAGCGCCGTCAAAGATTGGTGTAGCATATTTACGACCTAACTTACGACCCGCAAGACCCAGTACAACTTCATAAAGCTGACCGATGTTCATACGAGAAGGTACCCCAAGTGGGTTCAGCACGATATCCATTGTTGTGCCGTCTTCCAGGAATGGCATGTCTTCGTCACGCACAATTCTGGCAACAACCCCTTTGTTTCCGTGGCGACCCGCCATTTTATCACCCACTTTTAGTTTACGTTTTTTAGCAATGTAAACTTTAGCAAGCTTCACGATACCTGCCGGTAGCTCATCACCTACTTCAAGAACGAATCTTTCACGTTTGAAACGGCCGATTACCTCGCTACGGCGAGCCAGGTAGTTTTTACAAAGCGCTACTACCAGTTTGTTGGTGTCTAACTCATCTGTCCAACCATCCAGAATCACGTCTCCCAAAAGGTTAACCTCTTCAGGCACGTTATACTGGCTTTCGTCAACATAATTGTTTTTATCCGGGAACAAGTTGTTGGCAATATTCGAACGGTTGAATTTCACGCCTTTCGATATCAGCTCATCACCGAATTTATGTTTCACGCCTGCCGAAGTTTTGCCGTCAAGCAATTCTACGATTTTATCAAGCATTCTGTCACGCAATTCAATCAAAGCTCTGCTGTGTTTTTTCATCAGGGCTTTCAGCTCGTCTTTGTGTTTCGAACGTTCTTCTTTACTTGGGCGAGAGAATAATTTTGTATCAATAATCACACCGTCCATTGATGGTGGCGCTTTCTTCGAAGCATCTTTCACGTCGCCGGCTTTGTCGCCAAAGATGGCACGTAAAAGTTTTTCTTCAGGTGTTGGGTCAGACTCACCCTTTGGTGTAATCTTACCAATCAGGATATCTCCTTCTTTTACTCTTGTACCAATGCGTACAATACCGTTTTCGTCAAGGTTTTTAACGGTTTCTTCCGAAACGTTCGGTATCTCAGCTGTTAGCTCCTCTTCACCACGTTTGGTGTCACGTACTTCCAGTTCATATTCTTCAATATGGATAGAAGTAAAGATATCTTCACGTACAACTCTTTCAGAAATTACGATGGCATCCTCAAAGTTGTATCCCTGCCAAGGCATGAAAGCAACCAACAGGTTACGACCCAATGCAAGTTCTCCACCCTGAGTAGCATATCCTTCTACCAGAATCTGACCTTTTTTCACTTCCTGTCCTTTTAATACAATCGGACGGATGTTGATACAGGTATCCTGGTTGGTACGACGATGCTTAATCAATTCGTAGGTGGTAACGTTGGTATCGAAACTAACCAGATTTTGTTCTTTGGTCCAGTTATAACGTACCTTAATCATGTTAGCATCCACAAACTCAATCACACCATCTTCTTCTGCTACTACAAGGGTACGTGAGTCACGAGCCAGGCGGCCTTCAAGACCTGTACCTACAATTGGCGCTTCAGGGCGTAACAATGGCACTGCCTGGCGTTGCATGTTTGAACCCATCAGGGCACGGTTGGCGTCATCGTGTTCAATAAACGGAATCAACGATGCAGCAACCGATACAATCTGGTTAGAGGCAATGTCCATGTAGTCAATTGAATCAGGAGTCTTCATCGGGAAGTCACCCTCATAACGACATTTCAAGGTATCAACCAGGAAGTTACCCTCTTTATCTACATCGGCCGTAGCCATGGCTATGTTTTTACCATCTTCTTCTTCGGCTGTCAGATATATCAGTTCGCTGGTAAGTTTACCATTCTCAATTTTCAGGTATGGGGTTTCAATGAAGCCCATGCTGTTGATTTTGGCATACGTACAAAGCGATGAAATAAGACCGATGTTCGGCCCCTCTGGCGTTTCGATGGTACACAAACGACCATAGTGGGTATAGTGAACGTCACGAACCTCGAAACCGGCACGCTCGCGGCTCAAACCTCCCGGCCCAAGGGCAGACATACGACGTTTGTGCGTAATCTCGGCCAGTGGGTTGGTTTGGTCCATAAACTGCGACAGCTGGTTGGTACCGAAGAATGAGTTAATAACCGACGAAAGCGTACGGGCATTAATCAAATCAACAGGTTTGAAATCTTCGTTATCACGAACGTTCATACGTTCTTTGATGGTACGTGCCATACGCGCCAGACCTACGCCAAACTGGGCATAAAGCTGCTCGCCTACTGTACGCACACGACGATTCGAAAGGTGGTCGATATCATCGACAACCGCCTTAGAGTTAATAAGGCTGATTAAGAACTTAACAATCTCAACAATATCTTCAGTGGTTAGCACCCCTGTTTCCAATGGAGTTGTCAGGTTCAGTTTTGTGTTTACACGGTAACGACCTACCTCTCCTAAATCATAACGTTTGTCAGAGAAGAACAAGCCCTGGATAATCTCACGGGCAGTGGCCTCATCAGGAGCTTCCGTGTTACGCAACTGGCGATAAATTTGCTCAACGGCCTCTTTTTCAGAGTTTGAGCTATCGCGTTGCAAAGTGTTATAAATAATGTTGAATTCTGAAACGTTGGCGTCTTCGCGGTGTAAAATAACCGACTTCTGCTCTGTGCTCAGGATAATATCAATGTCACCTTCCGAAATGATAGAGTCACGTTCTAAAATCACTTCGTTACGGTCAATTGATACCACCTCACCTGTATCCTCGTCAACAAAGTCCTCAGTCCAGGTTCTCAGAACACGTGCTGCTAAGCGACGGCCGATAGCTTTGGTAAGGGCTTCTTTTGAACCCGGAATTTCTTCTGAAAGACCAAACAGGTTCAGGATTTCTTTATCAGAACCAAACCCGATGGCACGAAGAAGTGTAGTAACCGGGAATTTCTTCTTACGGTCAATGTAAGCATACATAACGTTGTTTACATCTGTAGAGAACTCTATCCATGAACCTTTCATCGGAATCACACGGGCAGAGTAAAGCTTGGTTCCGTTTGTATGCTTGCTCATAGAGAAGAATACACCCGGAGAACGGTGCAGCTGAGAAACGATAACGCGCTCGGCACCGTTGATAACGAAAGAACCTCTTTCGTTCATATAAGGAATGTTGCCCAGGAATACTTCCTGCTCAATCGTCTCGAAATCCTCGTTATCGGCGTCATTACAAATCAAACGTAATTTCGCTTTTAAAGGAACTGCGTAAGTAAGACCTCTGTCGATACACTCATCTACCGAATATTTCGGTGGGTCAATTGTATAATCAACAAACTCCAATACGTAGTTCTCGCGTGAATCGGCGATTGGGAAGTTTTCAGCAAACACATTGTAAAGCCCTTCTTTTTTGCGGCTTTCGGCTGGTGTGTCAATCTGGAAGAAATCCTGAAACGATCTTACCTGCACATCCAGAAAATCAGGATAATCAATAGCAGGAAAAACCGTTGCAAAACTTTTTCTACCGGTTACTGTAAGACTCAAGGCTTTGAAAGTTTTAAGTTTATAATTTTTTAAACTACATGCTGTTTCATAATAGCAACAAGCTTATGACAGACTCTTGAGAGTGAGGTACTTATGCTTATAAAACCAGCTGAAAATATATATTTCGTAGTGAAGAAAATAATTGCCCCTGTTCAACTGCCCTACGTGAAACAAGTTGTGTATCGGACAAAAATCTCATGAATGATAAGCGTTTTTAAAGAGAGTATCGCTAAATAGGGTGCGAAGTTATAAAATATTAACTTAAATAACAAATTCTTATTGCACAAATGTTTGTATTATTTGAAATTTTTCTTTATTTGCTGATTTTTGGCATTAAATACCGCCCCATCAGCATGTAATTAGGGTACTTTACTCTGGCTACGGCCTTCTGAACAAGGTTTTTACCAGAACCAGTATTTATGTTGAAAACTGAACGCCTTCGAAAAATACACCCCTGTATTTCCGCATCCCACAAAAAAGCCTGAACTTTGTGCTTTTTATAAACAGATATTGATTAATGAAATACCATAGAGTATTGGTTGAAGCCATCGTTTACGCGCTGCAACAAATTTTTATTGAAAACCGGCAGGCCGACAAGGTAATTGAATATGTGCTGAAATCTAACAAAAAATGGGGCAGCCGCGACAGAGCCTTTATTGCCGAAAACACTTATGAGATTGTACGCTGGTGGCGGTTACTGAAATTTGTAACTCAGCTCTCTGGCTCTAAAGTTACAGAGGCGGCTCAATTCTGGCAGATATTCGGCGCCTGGCGCGTGTTGCAGGGAGATAAACTACCCGACTGGCAGGAATTTGCTGGTCTGAATCTAAAAAATATTACAGCCCGTTATGAAGAAGCCCAGCACACCAGAAAAATAAAAGAATCAGTGCCGGACTGGATTGATGAAACCGGTGAAAAAGAATTGGGCGAACAATGGAACGCCGAACTGCAAGCCATGAATCACCAGGCTCCGGTAGTGTTACGCACCAATACCTTAAAAACCAGTGTAGCTGAACTACAAAAGAAACTCAACGAGGCTGGTATTGAAACAGAAACCCTGCCTGATGCCCATGATGCATTGGTATTGAAACGCAGAGCCAATGTATTTGCCACCGAGGCCTTTAAGAACGGCCTCTTTGAAGTGCAGGATGCCGGCAGCCAGTTAATAGCGCCGTTTCTGGATGTTCAGCCGGGTATGCGTGTTATAGACGCCTGCGCCGGTGCAGGAGGCAAAACATTGCATCTGGCTACGCTGATGGAAAACAAAGGCCGCATTATTGCCATGGATGTAGAAGATTATAAGCTGCAGGAACTTCAAAGACGTGCCCGCCGCAATGGTATTGGTAATGTAGAGACTAAACTGATAGAGGCTAAAACCATTAAAAGGCTGAAAGAAAGCGCCGACAGACTGCTATTAGATGTGCCGTGTTCTGGCCTGGGTGTTTTAAGACGTAACCCCGACGCGAAGTGGAAACTAAAGCCTGAGTTTCTGGATAACATCAGAAAAACCCAGACCGAAATTATAAGTAACTACTCAAAAATGCTGAAACCTGGCGGCAAAATGGTTTATGCCACCTGTAGTTTACTGCCCTCTGAAAGCGAAGCGCAGGTGCAGCAGTTTCTGGCCACCCATACAGGTTTTGAGCTCATTGGCGAGCAGCGCACTTCACCTGCCAAAGAGGGGTATGACGGCTTTTATATGGCTCTACTGCAAAAACAGTAAAACCCGATTGCCTGTGAACGAAAAAGAGGAACATCCGCCCCTCTTTTTCGTTCATATCTTACAAAACCGGCATCAGCCTGCTATTATACTTTTCTTTTAGCAGCGGCACGCTTTGCCGTATTCAGCAACTGGGGGGCTTCGGTATATCCTAAAACCGACTGCACCACTTTCCCGTTGTTAGGGTCAATAAAAAACAAGGTTGGGTAGGCCTGTACATCATATATGCCAGACAACTTTACGCCCTCGCCTTCTTCCATATCCATAGCTACATTAACAAAGTTCTGGTTAAAGAATTCGCCCAATTGCTTATCGGGAAATACTTTTACCTGAAGCGCCTTGCATGGGCCACACCAGGTAGTGTAGGCATCCATAAAAATTAGCTTTTTCTCTGCTTTGGCCTTTTTAATTATTTCTTTCCATGAAGTTTTCTCTTCAAACTTAATACCGGTGGCAGATGAATGCTGAGCAAAGGTTGACCAACTCAAAAACAGCCCTAGAGTTGCCAGAAACAATCTTTTATTCATTTCTAAAAACGATTTAAAATTTTTGCAAGAATAACGATAAAAATCGGAGTTTTAGTTTGTTACGCCAAAAAAACATGATAATCGTTAGGCACCCTGGTTACCTCTTATAAAGTTTTACTTTGAGATATAACCAGACAGACCGACATTTAGCCTGTTAAACCAATACCTCATGAAAAAAATACTATTTCTTCTGCTACTTTCATTTTCTGCCGCACGGCAATCAAACCAAAAAAAAATTGATTCAGTAAGGGTGCTGGTCGAGAAGGCATTCAACGAAAAAAATCCGGCTAATCTCTTTCAACTGACCGGAGAAGTGTTCAGGAAGCAACTGCCCGAAACTGAACTAAAAAATGTAATAACGCAGCTTCATAACCAACTGGGTACATGGAAATCTTCAGTGTTTGTAAAAAGCGTTGATGGTGTGGCTTTCTACAAAGGTATTTTTGAAAAAGCAACCCAGGACGTTTATTTAGCATTAGACGCCTCAGATAAAATATCTACGCTACTTTTCCGGCCTAATGCAGATAATAAACCTAAAAAAGATTATCTGGTTGCAACCGATAACAAGATGCAGACCGCCTTAGATGTTAAGGTTGATAGTATAGTAAGGCCATATATCCAGTTAAAACATACCACAGGCCTGGCTTTGGCCATTGTTACTGATGGCAAGGTGTACAACTACAATTATGGCGAAACCAAAAGAGGAAACCACCAATTACCAGACCCAAACAAAACGTTGTTCGAGATAGGCTCTATCAGTAAAACCTTTACTGCTATTCTACTGGCTGATGAGGTAGTAAAAGGCAAAATGGCGCTCGATGACCCAATTAACAAATATCTTCCGGATTCTATTCCTACATTGGCATTCAAGGGTGTACCTATTACGCTTAAAAGTTTGTCAAACCACAGTTCGGGGCTTCCGAGGCTGCCAATTAACCTTTACAAAAAAGGAGACCCCATAGATGACCCCTACAAAAATTATGATACCGAACGGATGTACACCTATCTGAAACACTTTAAGCCGTTCCGTGAGGTAGGCCTCAACTATGAATATTCTAATTTTGCCGTGGGATTGTTAGGTAATATTTTAGCTGTACAAAACCACACCACCTACGAAAAACTTCTGGCTCAGAAAATAACCGGCCCTCTGGATATGAAGCATACATTCATTACTATACCCGCAAAACAGGAAGGCAACTTTGCGCAGGGCTACAACGAAAAAGGTGAAGCCACCTCACCCTGGGACCTGAACAGCCTGGCAGGGGCGGGCGGCATACGGTCGACAATTAACGACATGGTTATATATACACAAGCCAACATGAACAAGGCACCTGCAAATCTACAAAAAGCAATAGACCTTACCCACGCCATTACATTTGAACAGGGCCAACAGATTATTGGTCTGGGCTGGCATTTAACTAAAAATAGAAACATTTATCAGCATTCGGGAGGAACAGGGGGATTCAGAACTCTGGTTGCTTTTGATAAAACCAAAAAAACAGCGGTTGTGGTATTGTCTAACTCAGCCGAAGAAGTAGCGCCTATTGGTTTTGAATTATTAAAATTAAACAAATAAAAACCCCAGGTATTGCTGAATGTGTGATGGAGTATAACCAATATGGATATCACACAACAATAACAGTTTATTTTAAAGAGAATATAGCGCTTAAAACAGGCCATCTGCATTGATACAAAACAAAACCCCGGATACACATACTGCGTAGCCGGGGTTTATTTATTGCTTTATTACTTAGCTCTTATTTCAACTGGAACTCAATACGAGTGTTGGTTTTCTTGCCATCCGGAGTTGTGTAAGGAGTTGAAGGATCTTCGTCTCCTTTTCCTTCGTAGGTCATGCGTGCTTTGCTGATACATTTCTTTTTCAAGAAGTAAGCATAAACAGCGCAGGCACGCAATTTAGCAGCACGAAGGTTGGCGGCTGTGCTTGGGCCATCGTTGTATGCCACTACAGTAAGCATACTATCAGGGCATCTTTGCAACAATGTACAAACGCGGTCAAGTTTTTTGTATGATGTTGGTTTCAATTTGTTGGTTCCGCTGTAGAATTCAATTCCCTGAGCTGCTGCGCTTAGTTCATCCAATTCTTCTTTGGTAATCATACATCCGCTTAGCGTTCTGTAACCCGGAGCCATACCGTTTACGTAACCTTCAGGACAACCATCGTTTGACGCAAGACCAGGCAGGTCAGGACATTTATCTTTATCGTCAGCTACACCGTCATTGTCGCGGTCAGGGCAACCTTTAGCTGCTACAGAACCGGCAACTCTAGGGCAAGCATCATCTTTATCAGGAATACCGTCGCCGTCTGTATCAGGACAACCTTTCAGTGAAGCCGGACCAGGCTCGTTAGGACAAGCATCTTCTTTATCTGTAATACCGTCACCGTCTGTATCAGGACAACCTTTCAAGGCTTTCAAACCAGGCACGTCAGGACAAGCGTCATCTTTATCAGCTACGCCGTCTTTGTCGCGGTCAGGACAACCCTGCAAAGAAGCAGGACCCGCTAAAGTTGGGCAGGCATCATCTTTATCAGCTACGCCGTCACCATCTGTGTCAGGACAACCGTTCAAGGCCATTGGACCAGCCTGAGTAGGGCAGGCATCATCTTTATCAGGGATACCGTCACCGTCTGTATCAGGACAACCCTGGAATTTACGAAGACCTTTTTCATTTACACAGGCGTCGCAACGATCAACAACACCGTCTTTATCTGTGTCTTTATCACCAAAACGGTAAGATACCAGTAAATTACCTACAGCGTAACCATCATTATAAGCTTTATTAGACACAAGGCTTGTAGTAGCGCGGCTTGTTCCATCAAGATAATCAGAGAATGCGTAGCGGTAACCCACTTCAAGACCCAATGTCCATCTTTCTGCTACATTATATTTTACACCTAAACCAAACGGAATTGCAAGCGCACCTTTTTTAAGGTTTGCTTTGTCTTCATCCATCCATGATTGCAACGGAGGGGCAGTAGCACCCGACTGAACCGTTACTGTAGGATTAGTGAAAACACCTGCAAGACCACCATATAGATAAGGTGTCAGGTTTCTTTTAAAGCCTCCGTCACAGAAATACTTGCGCTCGCCGAAAGGATATACTTCAGCTAGTAAAGATAATTCTGAAAGAGGTGAAGTAAATTTCAGGCGACGATAATTCCATCTTCCGTTAGGGTTATCCAAATCGTTTCCGGCTAAACCACCAAAGAAGACCTGACCTCTTAACGCAAAATAGTTACCCAGGTGACGACGAACAAATGCGCCGAACATAGGACGGTTTTGTGAAAGATAAGATGCATCTTCTTGCATGTCTCCATAGTTCTGGTTAACTCCAAGCAGGAGGCCTGCCTCCCATTTGTATGGCTTGCAAACTTTGCAGGTGTCTTGAGCTTGCGTTGTCAGGGCAAAGACGAATAACGACGCAAATACTAGTATTGCCTTCTTCATGTTGGGGAATTTTTTGTTAATTCAAAAATAAAATGTTGTAAAAAAATTGGACTAAATAAAATATTAAGGTCACAATCTGTTCGGAATATGGTGGCAAATAAAAAACAAATAGTTAGAAATTTAAAAAAAACGGGCTCATTTTTTTTGAAAATATGATTAATTGGTAAAAACACCCGGTTAAAACCGCATTTAGCCCTGAATATTTCTGAACTACACCTGCCTTTCGAAATTTCAATGTAAGGCATTGGCTAAATCGAGCATAAATACATACTCTTTCGCTATCAGCTTCAGAGAAGAAAAACGACCTGATGCACCCCCATGCCCTGCCTCCATGTCTGTATACAATAACAGCAGGTTTTGGTCGGTTTTTCTGGTGCGTAATCGGGCCACCCATTTTGCGGGCTCAAAATATTGCACCTGCGAATCATGTAAACCGGTAGTTATCAATATATTAGGATAATTCTTAGTATCGATATTGTCGTAAGGAGAATAAGACAGCATATAGTCATAAGACGCTTTGTTTTTGGGGTTACCCCATTCTTCAAACTCTCCGGTGGTTAGCGGTATGCTTTCATCAAGCATGGTAGTAACCACATCTACAAATGGTACGGCTGCTACTATGCCCTTGTACAAATCAGGCTGCATATTATTAATGGCGCCCATCAGTAACCCACCTGCGCTACCCCCCATGGCAAACAATTTGGCGGGGCTGCAATACTGGTTAGCAATTAGGAATCGGGAACAGTCAATGAAGTCATAAAATGTATTTTTCTTATTAAACATTTTGCCGCTGTCATACCATTCGCGGCCCATTTCCTGCCCCCCGCGTATGTGCGCAATGGCATAAACAAACCCCCTGTCGAGGAGGCTTAAACGTACCGAACTAAAGGTGGCATCGGTTGAGTATCCGTAAGAACCATAAGAATACTGTAACAAAGGGGCCGTGCCGTTTAGCAGTGTGTCTTTACGATAAACAATTGATACCGGTACCTTTACTCCGTCGCGAGCTGTTACAAAAACCCGTTCAGATACATAATTGTTTTTATTGAAGTCGCCCAAAACGGCCTGCTGTTTTTTCAGTTCTACCTCACGGGAATCAAGGTTATAGTCAAATGTAGAACCGGGCGTTGTAAGCGATGTATAAATGTATCTGAGCACATGGGTGTTAAAGTCTGGATTAGCGCCAATGTAGGCATCATAGGCGGGTTCGCTGAACTCAATATAATGGTCATTGCCGTTGGTCTGATTAATTACCCGCAATTGAATAAGCCCCTCTGTCCTTTCCTGCAATACCAGATGGTTGGTGAATACCTCCATCGACTCCAGAAAAACATCTTTTCTGTGAGCAATTACCTCTTTCCATTTTGTTTTATCGGCTGCTTCATTTTCCTTTACCTCCAATAGTTTAAAGTTAACGGCCTTGTTCTGATTAGTGCGGATATAAAATTTATCATGCAAATGCTCAATTACGTATTCATGCCCGCGTTCTCTTTCGGCAAATACTTTAAATTCGCCCAATGGCTTTGCAGCCTCTAACAATCTGTATTCGGTAGATACGCCGTTGTGGTCGCAACTGATGGCAATGTATTTTTTTGATTTCATTCTATAAAGCCCCATGTAAAACTGGTTGTCTTTTTCTTCATATACCAGTACGTCGGTCTTTACGTCGGTATCTAATTCGTGGCGCCATACCTGATACCCCAGCAGCGTTTGCTGGTCGCGGCGGATATAAAAAAATGTTTTGTTATCTGCCGCCCAGGCATAGCAGCCTCCCTCGGTATTTTTTATCTGTTCCTTATATAATTTACCTGTTTTCAGGTTTTTGAATCTGACGGTATAGTTGCGTCTGCTAACGGTATCTATTCCATAGGCCATCACCTCATCGTTATCGGTAATTTCGTATCCACCAATATTAAAGTAAGATTTAGCTTTCCCGAGTTTATTACCGTCGAGCAGTATCTCTTCAGGCGCATTCAAACTTTCTTTTTTGCGGCAATAAATGGGATATTCGCCACCTTCCATATATCGGTAGTAGTAAAAATAGTTGCCTTCCTTAACCGGCACCGATTCGTCTTGTTCCTGAATACGGCTTTTCATTTCCTGAAATAGCTTTTCTTCAAAATCCTTTACCGGAGCTATCACCTGCTCAAGGTAGGCATTTTCAGCATTCAGATATGCTATAACCTCGGGGTTTTCTCTTTCATTAAGCCAATAGTATTCATCTATGCGGGTGTGGCCATGTACTGATAATTCTTTGGGTTGCGGTTTTGCTACGGGCGGGGTAATCCCATCGTGTTTCATTAGTTGTATTGTACTCATATTGTTATTTTTAGGAATTTTCTTTCTGTATTCAGATAATATATGAATTTTAAACCGGCATACCTTCGCCGGCTTTTGGTTTTTATATTAACCGTTAAAAAACGGTTTTTTGTTCAACAAAGAAATAATTACGATTTTTATACCTAATATTACGGGTATAAACTAAATGAAATTAAAATAAATACAGTGTAGATGAGAAAGAGAATTTTACTTTTGACAGTTGTTGTAAGCGTCTCGTTGTTTTCTGCTTTTACTTTACCCAAAGACGAGTTGGAAGAAGTTTTCGGAAAAATCAATGATGATGTTCTGAATCGCGGCCGTGCGTATGAAACTCTGGGTGAAGCCACCTCAAGCATCGGGCATCGCCTTACAGGAAGCCCGAATGGTAAAAAAGCTGAGGATTTTGCCTATAACTTGTTGAAGGAATACGGTTTTGCCGACGTGAAATATATGCCTTTTGAGGTTGAATCGTGGGCAAGAGACACCGTTAGCCTGGCTATTGTACCCAAAGGCAGTGATAATTTCAGAGATGTTGAGGTAGTGGCACTGGCGCACTCGCCGGTTTCGTCGCACATCAAAGGCCCGATTGTAGATTGTGGCGACGGTGTAGAGGCTGACTTTGAAAAAGTAAAAGATCAGGTTAAAGGTAAAATTGCGTTGTTCAATATCAACCTGCAATCGCCGGAAAACAAAGGCAAGAAAAACCTGCACCGCTCTGAAAAAACAGCATTGGCCATTAAATACGGCGCAGCGGGGGTAATTATTGCCAACGCGGTTGAAGGAGGCGTACTGCTTACAGGAACGGCCTCTGTTACCGGCGCGCTGATTCCGATTCCTGCTGTTTGTGTATCGGTTGAAAGTGGCAAGCAGATTCGGAAATGGATGAACGAAGAGCCTAATCTGCTGGCGGTAATTGATATGCAGAATTTCAGCCGCCCTATTAAAGCCAGGAACGTGATAGCTACCCTACCCGGAAGCTCTAAAAAACTTAAAGATGACAAAATTGTAATTGGCGGACACCTGGACTCGTGGGATCTGGCAACAGGTGCAATGGATAACGGTATTGGCTCTTTTACTGTTTTAGACGTAGCAAGGGTGTTTCAGGCATTGAAACTGAAAACCAAAAGAACTATTGAGTTTGTGATGTTTATGGGCGAAGAACAAGGCCTGCTGGGCTCTAAGGCCATGGTGAAAAAATATCTGGATGAGGGAAAACTGGATAAAGTTCAGTTAATGATGAATCTGGACATGGTAAACAATGCCCGCGGGTTTAATGCAATGGGGCGCCCTGAACTGAGGGCTTTCTTTGATGAAGTAGGCACTAAAATCAGAAAAATTGATTCCAGCTATACCAACACCAATCCGAACGGAGCCGGTTTGCACTCAGACCACCAGCCGTTTATGATACAGGGGGTGCCGGTTTGCTCGCCGTCGGGCAGTTTCCCGGTAAAAGCCTACAACTGTTATCATGCCAACTGCGACCGCTTTGATTTAATTGATAAAAAACAAATTAACAATAATGTTCGATTCACAGCCATGATGCTTTATGCCCTGGCCAATGCTGATGCATTGCCTACAAAGAAAATGAATGATGAAGAAACCAAAGAGTTTTTGATTAAACAGAATCTGAAAAACGAGCTGATAATTGGCAAAGACTGGCGTTGGAAAGAATAAGATTTTATACCGGGGCTCTCATGAAAATGAGGGCCTTTTTTATGGATGATTAATGCTGGTGGCTATGGCAGGCTCTTTTATGAAAATACCAGTTTAAGCCATAAGCAAGGGCCATTAACAGGCCGCCGCTTACATTAAAAATGGTTTCGTAGGCGTTAGAAACAATAAAGATACCCAGCATATTAAATGCCAATGCCAGAGTTAACAAAGCAAGGGGAAGCGAATTACGATGATTCTTGTAATCTTTTAACAAAAGATAAACCGCCAGGCAGGCACTTATGGCAATCAGAAAAAACTCTGATTTTTCGCTGATGGTATTTTTACTCAGATAAGGTAATGATGTTATTATAAAAGGCATAGCCAGACAATGCACCATGCAGAGTATAGAAAGCCACAGACCTACTTTATTGAGATTATGATAATGAGTGAATATTTTCCGCATACTCCATGTGAAATTGTATCACAGAAACCGTGACACAAAGATAGAACAAATATGCAACATCATTGCAATTGTTTTAGTTCAATCTTATCTGTTCTTTCGGTTTTCATTATTCGGGTTGTGCAGGGCTGTGCTGATCAATCAATATTCCTGCTGCTGTTTCAGGTTATTTGCTTTGCAAAAAAGGGCTGGCTTCTTAGTCGGCCAACCCTTAATTCTGTTAAAAACCCTCTTTTTCTGCTTCTTCTTTCTTTTTCTTTTCTTCCTTTTTCTGCGTTGCCTCTTTGGGGGCGTCTGCCAGCTTCTTGGGGTCAACTTTGGTTCCTTTAGGTGGTTCTTTCAGGCCGCGGTAGGTTTCCAGGAACATCTTTCTGAAAAGAATGGCCTCTGAGTGGTCGACGGCTATAACCTGATACCCACGGTCTTTTCTTCGCTCTCCTTTAGTTACCAGCGCATTGAAGGCATCATCAGAAGATATAATACCCATTTCATTTTCTTTATACCCCATATAATACCAGCTTTCTGGCGATAGCTCCAGAAAAACATAGACCTCGTCGCCGGTAACTGGGTTTTTCCGTATCTCTACATAACCATTTATTTTGGCATTGATATCTGTCTCGCCAATGTTTGATACCCCCAGCTTGCCTACACTTCTGTAGGCGTTCTGCTTAGGCTCCCAGACCAACTGCAGGTCGCTGAATACAATGGTATTGATAAAGCGGGGCGAAAACCTGAATAACGGCACATATTCTTTAGCAGACCGCAGCTTGTAGTCTTCAATGTCTTTTTCGCCTACGATATACGAGATTTTTGAAATCAACTCAGGCGAATTAAGCTCAATGGCGGCTTCGTTTACACCCAGGTCAAGGTTAGTTTTTACAATTTTAGTAGCCATATTAGCCAGTATAGGCTGTGCCACCGGGAAGTTTACCAGCATCATGGTATTAAACTGATGCCTTGACGAATCGAGTCTTAAAGTAGCAAAACCTGTTGTTTGCATATACTGTGCCAGTTCTTTACCCAACAGGTTGTATTTGCCTTCAAGATTAATAATACCCTTGTCTTCAATCAGCTCGTATTTATTAACAGCTGTGGCTTTGGGGTCATCAGGTTTTATACTGAACAGCCTGTTTGTTTCGTCTCGGCGCAAGACACCGTTTACCACAAAAACATCCTGGTCTTCTTCGGTTTCTTTGGCAGACAAAAACGTAGGATACAATCCATTAGTAGAAGTTGTAGTTCTGAAATGCAAACCGGCAAACAGCGGTTCTTCATCACTTTTCAGGTTTTTATCAACTGTAATAACCACTTCTTCAGACTTTTCTCCTTTGTATGGTATCCAGTAACCACCCAGTTTAGGATATTTTTTAAGTACCGGCAATACGAAACCATCCATAGCCAGGGTTTTAACAGGCGCCCACATAGAAATTTCTCCCTGATAGATGATTTTTGGTGACAGATACACGCTATCGCGGTCTCTGACGGTGGCATGAGCATAGGTAGAATACCCCTTCTCTTTTGTTTTCCTGCCGTCAGGCCCTGCCGGGAGCTTTACCTCCCTTAACTCAAAGTCACCCATTTTTATATTGAAAGTATCTTTTCTGGCATTCACAAACTGATAGGAGGCATCTCCGGTAAATCTGCTTTTGGAAAGAATCTGTATGTTACCGTTGCTCAGGTTATGAAAGCCGTTCAGGGTGTCAATTGTCAGTCGGGCATTTTTGAAAGGTAGCATTTCGGCATCTTTTCTGATAGCCACCTGCCCTTTGTTAGGCATGATTCTGGCATCTGCCGATTGAATGTATGGCACTCCGCCGATATTCAAGGTTAGTTGCTCAATATCGTATACTGCCGAACTCCCTTTGAAAGCCAGCCCTTCCTGGGCAGAATTAGTTGATGCAAACAGCGTAGAGGCTAAATCGCCTTTCATGCTTATCTGTTTTTTCTTAATGTTCCACTCTGCTTTGTCTATGTTGGTTTTATAGGCTGCATAAGGGAACTCCAGCGATGTCTGCCTTGTGGTATCATTAAAGCTATTGCCTTCATTACCCACAATGTTTACCAGGCTTTTGGTAATATTGAAATTAATATCTACGTTTTTTGCCAACAAAACCGCTTTGGTTGAGGGAGAACTGGCCTTGATTTTAAACTGCGAGTTATCGGCAAAAAAGCCTTCTTTATTAAACTTGAATTGTTCAGAGCCGGTCTCTGAATCATTTCGAACCAGGTTGCCTGCACCAAATAATCCGGTTTTTCTTAATAGTATTTTTCCTTTTAAAGATGAAGATGCCTGATAAAAATCAAACCCTTCAGTAGAGGCAATCAGCATTGAATCTGCTTTGGGTATCCATTTCAGGGTGTAGTCTTTTACATCTACCTTAGGGTAATAAGCCCCACCGGGCCTGGCGGTTTCCAGCACTTTACCCACCTTGCCTTTGGCTGTTAATGAGTCGGTAAAAAAGAAGATTTCGTCAGATGTTAAAGTGGCAGCCAGATGATTAATGTCTCCTTTAGTATGCAGGCCTTTGTCGTCCATCACCAGCTCAGAGGCAAACTTAACAGAGGTTTCGCTGCCATATACAGGGTACTTACCGCCGGGCACTTTATGCGAAAAGCCGATGGTGGTATCTGTCAGAATTTTTAGCTTTTCTTTAAACGGTTTAAATATATTACCCGAATAGAAGGTACCACTAAACTCCAAAGGTTTTACGTTCAGGCTGTCAAAGTCTATTTTCGGCACCTCAAATCGCACTTCACGGTTAAATGCCCGGTTGCCTCTGTAGGCATCATCAAAATAAACAATTACTCCCTTATCTATTTTCAGTATTGGATACTGCGGCAAATGCATCCGGCCCGACTTGTTATCAGGTTTGTTCAGATACACCACGCCTGCGTTATCATATTTAAATTTACTGCCTATCTCTTTGGTAGCGCCTTTGGCATAGGCATCAGGGGGTGTAAAGGTAATTGAATCTATCCTCGGCAAAGAGAGCGAGTACTTCTCGTAATCGAGTACCAGTTCTTTACCAGAAAAACGAAAGTTCTTTGCCTTTAACTGACCATTAAAGGCAAAGGTTCTGTTTTTACCTACTTTTACGATACCATCATAAGGCAATACATACGCTTCCAGCGAATCGCTCAGGTTAAAACGCTTCACACCCCTTATCAACAGTGATTTGTCTGTCAGGTTTAAGGAAGCATTAGCGGTAGAGTCTTTACTGCTGCCATAAATAGAAGGTATGAGCAGGTCGTCAAAATCTTTTTTACCAGTGTTGGCAGCCAGATAATGCTGCCCTTTTCTGGTAATGCTGTAGAGGTCTGTTATGGGGTTATAGTATAAAAACCCCTGCTGCTCGGCCAGCATAAAGCCTGATTTCAGGTTCTGGGCCGATACCCGGTTATTATTAAATGCGCCTACCTCATGCACACTGAAAGAAGATTTGTTGTTTTTCTGCACAAAATTAGAGGCCACCAGCAACGGATTAAAACTGCCACCACCGCTGAGCCTGCCTAACCTTTGGGCGTCAAAGAAATCGAGCGATTCAAACAAGGCCGGTACCTGCGTTTTGCCGGATACAATATAGAAATCCATTTTGCCTTCTGCCAGATTCCACCGCATGGCATCGCATTTGATACCCAACTGATGATACGAATCTATAAACAGGGCATCTCTGTAGCTGCCGGCTTCTATTTTATTCAATTTCAGCAGGCCGTCGGCAGGTATGTAATTGAGTTTTACGGCCGGATGATAGATGGAGTCCTGGCCGATGTAGGTTACAAAGCTGGCCAACTGCGCATTGATGAAAGCATCATTAATTTCGAAGCGCGTACTACTGGTTTTAAAAACAGTTTTGCCGTCTTGTTTTACTGTAATGTATGCATAACTATTGCTGGCAGATGAAGAAAAGATTCTTTTGCCGATAATAGAAAACCCACCTTTGTACTCAATACTTTTATCGATATTCTTGATGAAGGCGTCGCTCTGGTAAGACATAAAACGCGGATACGATGCCGGTACATTTTTGGCGCGCTTTTCGCCTTTAAACTCCAGCACTCCTTTTACCGGGGCTGTCAGGCGGTCGGGATAGGTAAAAGCAACATCTTCTGCTGTAAAACGCGGGTTTCTGACTTCAAAGGTATAGTCGGCCAGGGTTGCTGAAATCTGAGGTAGTCCGAGATTAGCCCAGGTGATTGTGCCGCCCTTACCTACAAAAACGCCGTCTTTCAACGCTATGGTGCCTGAAGTTTGGCTAATAGCCACTGAGTCGCTGGCGGTGGCCATAACCAGGTCGGCATTGCTGAACTCAACAGCCACACCAGACAACACCGGCATGGGTTTCTTAGTCAACTCCTGTAACCCATTGCCAGCAGAAAGCGGCGGTGTTACGGGTACGGGGGCGTCCCAGCCATCAAATAATTTTGATTCTTCTTCAGGGGCAGGAGCTGCCGTAGTGGCAGGTGGGGCAGCTTTTGCTGCTTCTGGCATTTTACCAGAGAAAGTGAAATCGAATGTACCCCCAAGTACATATAACCGGTTAAAGCCCGAGGCATAGATTCTCCGCTTCTCCAGAAAATCCTTGAAGGTTTCAAAAACACGGGTAGCTGTTTTTAGGTCATATTGCTCAACCGTCTTTTGCGCCACCCCCAGAAAATTATCAAGGCGTGTATTGTTATAGTTTTCTTGTGTTATCAGTTTATCAATCAGCAGAAAGAGGTAATAAAACTGTGCCATTTTATGCCCTTTCAGCCCCATCCGCCTGGTTGTGTTCATCAATACCGTTTTCTGGCTGTCGGTAAAGCGGGTTGTCCAGTAAACCTCAAACTTATCGCCCATGGCAATGGCTATGGCATTTTTTTCTGCGCCCATTACCGTCTTAATCTCACTGATAAAGGTCTGTGGGTTTTCTGACAACCTGATTGATTGTGCCTTTGCCCCAACCGACAAAAGAATACCACAACAGAAGATAATAGTTAGGTGCCGCATATGAAAAGAACTGCGATTGTGTTCGCCCTTTTAAATTACTTATATTTAAAAACGACTGCCGCCCAATTATTCTTGCTTAGATGAGCCAGTTTTTTTAGCCCCGCCGACTCGGCAACTGTTTGAATATCAGCAATATCTTTTTCATAAAACCCACTTACTATCAGTTCGGCGCCCGGAGCCATGAATTTAACATACGCCGGTATCTGGCTGATAAGGATATTCCGGTTAATATTGGCCAGTACAATTTCGTAAACATCTTGTGGTTGGTCTTCTATGGTACCCTGCCTTACACTTACGTTTGTTACATTATTCAGCCGTATGTTTTCTATGGTGTTTTCAACAGACCACTCGTCAATATCAAATGCACTAATATGGCTTGCTTGCAGTTTTGACGCCAAAACAGCCAGAATACCGGTACCTGTGCCAACATCAAGCACTTTTTTGCCCGTATGGTCAATGTTAAGCTGATGCTCCATTACCATAGAGGTGGTTTCATGATGCCCCGTACCGAACGACATCTTAGGTGTAATAATGATTTCATAAGGAAACCCGGGCCTGGGTTCGTGAAAATCAGCCCGAACAAAAATCTGTTCACCAATCTGAATCGGCTGAAAATTCTTCTCCCATTCTGCGTTCCAGTTCTGCCTTACTATCTTTTTAAACTGATACGAAATACCCGTGCGCGCAGCGTAGCTTTCCAGCATTTGCTTCACGGCCATATCATTGAAAATTTCTTCCTGAATGTAGGCCTCCAGCCCGTCTTCGGTTTCAACGAACGATTCAAAACCTAACTCGGCCAATTCTGCCATCAGAATTTCCACAAAATCGGCATCTGCCTGTAACGTTAATTCTATATAATCCATGCTGTAAAGTTCGGAAATTCTTCTTACTTACAAAGTATTTATCTTAAAGTGTAACAGGTACTTTTACCTCGGTGTTCTCCCAAAGCAAAACCATGTTTGCTCCCCCGGCCATTGCAGCAAAGTCTATTTTAAATTGCTCTACGGTTCCGGTGGTTTTGCCGGCTGGCACATCTACCCTTAGTACATCTTGCAACTCGTCATATTTGGTACCCCACTGCCCGGTTTGTCTGTTCAGCACTATAGTCCATACATCCGCATTGGGTACTGTCCATAAAGTATATGTTCCGGCTTTTAGTGGTTTGCCTGCAATTTTTACATCTTGCTTTACTGTAAAGAGCGTGGCCTCGTTAGCACCGGTTCTCCAGACTTTGCCATAAGGCACCAGCTGGCCAAAAACCACACGGTCTTTTTTGTAAGGGCGGCAGTAATCTACCTGAACCGATAAGCCATTCTGATTAAACGATGCGGTATCAGCAGGGCTTTTGCTTTTGGTATAGGCCCTTACGCCAAAAAAAGCCAGAGCTAATACAGCCACCCCGGCAAGAAGTATTCCTATCTTTTTGTTCATACGAGAAGAATTTAAAGTAATTGATTAATGCTGAGCCACTATTTAAAGACGCTGCTTTTTTATAAGAACTCATCTTTGAGGCGGTTCGTTTGAAGAGCCACTAAAATTAAATAAAGTTTTTTTCTGTTTTCATTTCAGAAAACGTCAATTTTGCGGTGCAAATGCTTTATACTTTTTTTGAAAACCAATATGTGTAAAATTGTAAGCGGCCCTGAGCAAGTGTAAGCCTTTGGGGTTGAATTTATTTGCAAGACAGGAACAATTTGGTTTAAAATTAAGGTTAATTAAATAATTAAAAACAGTTAAGAGGGCAAAAATACATACAAATGCTAGATATTATTCATTTACTACCTGATTCGATTGCCAATCAGATTGCGGCGGGAGAAGTTGTGCAAAGACCGGCTTCAGTAGTAAAAGAATTATTGGAGAATTCGATAGACGCCCAGGCCCAGACCATACAACTGATTGTAAAAGATGCCGGCAGAACCCTGATACAGGTAATTGACGACGGTGTGGGGATGTCGGCCACTGATGCACGCATGAGTTTTGAACGGCACGCTACCTCAAAAATTAAAACAGCCGATGATTTGTTTGCCATCCGTACCATGGGGTTCAGGGGCGAAGCGCTGGCTTCAATAGCCGCGGTGGCTCAGGTAGAATTACGTACACGCCGACAAAATGACGAGGTGGGAACGATGATTAGAATTGAAGGCTCGGAGTTAAAAAGTCAGGAGTCTGTATCTTGTACCAAGGGTACTAATTTTCAGGTAAAAAATCTGTTTTTTAACGTGCCCGCCAGAAGAAACTTCCTAAAGTCGAACCCGGTTGAAATGAAGCATGTGCTGGACGAGTTTCAGCGTGTGGCACTGGCACACCCCGAAATTCAGTTTACGCTTTACCATAACGATGTGGAGGTTTATAACCTTCCGGCCGGAAAACTAAGCCGCAGGATTATTGATATTTTTGGCAAAAACTACCGCGAGCAATTAGCTAATTGCGAAGAAGAAACACCTTTTGTAAATGTAGAAGGCTTTGTGGGTAAGCCGGAGTCGGCCAAGAAAGGGCGCGGTGAGCAGTTTTTCTTTGTCAATAAACGGTTTATCAAGCATAATTACCTGCACCATGCCGTGCTAAGTGCCTTTGAGGCCACAATACCCGAAGGCAGCAGCCCGTTTTACGTGTTATTTCTTGAGATTGACCCATCACACATAGACATTAACATTCATCCGACCAAAACGGAGATAAAATTTGATGATGAAAGAGCCGTGTATGCCATCATCAGGTCGGCAGTAAGACGGGCCATTGGCGTATATAACCTGACACCTACTATTGATTTTGAATCTGATATTAATTTTGGCAATATCACTTCAACCGGCAGGTTCAGCGACACACCAACGCCCATCAGCCAGTCCATTTCAGATTTTGAAAAACCACGAAGGGGGCTTGAGTCACTAGCGTCAATGAGTGATTCATTAAGAGACAGAGGAAATACCGAAAACTGGCGTAAACTGTTTGAAGGTATGGAGAGTTTCAAGCCCAATAACCAGAGTACCCTGGGTTTTCAGAGTGCCGCCTCTCCTGCCGATGCACCCATAACACTGGGCAGCAAAGCCAATGATATTATTCTTGACGAAAGTAAAAGGCTGGCCGAAATAAAAGAAATAACGGCTATTCAGGTTCAGAACAGGTTTATTGTGGCGCAGGCCAAAAGTGGTTTGATGCTTATTGACCAGAGAGCCGCTTATGAGCGTATTCTTTACGAGAAGTATCATAACAACCTGAAAAATAAAAACTCGTTTACGCAACAACTGCTTTTCCCGAAAACTGTGGACCTCCATCCTGCTGATTTTCAACTGGTGCTTGAGATACAGGATGAGATTAAGGCATTGGGTTTTTCTTTTGAAGAATTCGGGCAGAACACCATCAAAATAAGTGGTGTACCACCGGAGGTGCAGGAAGAAAACGAAAAAGAGATTTTTGAGGGGTTATTACAACAATATAAGACCAACCAAAGCGATTTACATCTGGATGTGATTGAGAATGTGGCGCGCTCGTTCTCAAAAAAATCTTCTGCCAAATATATTGGCGAACTTTCGAAAATTGAAATAAATTTACTGATTCATCAACTTTTTGAAACGGCTGTTCCAGGTTATACTCCGAGTGGAGAACCGATTATGACCATTTTATCGGTAGAACGCCTGGCCGAACTCATTATTAAAAAATAAATCAAAAGATATGTTTTATTTAAGCCCTGTTGCCCGTAATTTATTGATAATAAATGTTGTAGTATTTTTTCTGTCGCGCTTTCTCAATGATGATTACATTACACAACAATTTGCGTTCTATAATCCGATTCTGCCTGGCGAATCGATGCTACTGAACCCGAATTTTAAGATATGGCAGCCCGTTACTTATATGTTTATGCACGCCAACCTCAACCACTTAATAAGTAATATGTTTGCTTTACTTATTTTTGGCTCGGGCATTGAAACATTTTTGGGTTCGAAACGTTTTTTAATATACTATTTAATAACGGGGGTCGGAGCTAGCTTTATTTACACTTTTGTAAATATTTACGATATGCTACAGTTCTCGCCGGAGTCAGATGCTTACGCTTTACTGGCCTTAACGCCAATGGTGGGGGCATCGGGCGCGATTTTCGGTATTCTGATAGCATACGCTTATCTGTTCCCGAATAACGAGCTGATTATTTTCCCGCTCCCGATACCCATTAAGGCCAAGTATCTGGTCGCTTTTTATGGTATCTATGAGTTATACTCTGGGGTTCATGGCTCATCAATGGGAGTAGCTCATTTTGCACACGTAGGCGGCCTGCTGGTAGGCTTCATTCTGTTAAGATATTTCGGTTTCGGAAAAATGCGGTATTAATTTTTTGTTTAAAT
Organism: Emticicia sp. 21SJ11W-3; assembly: GCF_024138715.1. Classification (GTDB taxonomy): domain Bacteria; phylum Bacteroidota; class Bacteroidia; order Cytophagales; family Spirosomataceae; genus Emticicia; species Emticicia fluvialis. Next base: position 295,990 of record NZ_CP092074.1, on the reverse strand, counting down.
TTGTTTAAGGAAAACAGAGAAGTTGGCAAATTTCTTAGAAGACATAAAAAGACCTTTTCGTCGTGGGAACACATTGGTGCAACTAATGCTCATCAATGCGGTGGTTTTCTTGTCTTTAATTCTGGCAGGCTTTATTTTGTCTTTTGTTCCCGGCGGCAGTGTTATTGAAAGAGCCATCAATAACAACATTATATTGGTTGCGCCTTTAAGGGAACTTGTGATGCAACCCTGGACCCTCCTTACCTACGGTTTTACGCATTACAGTTTCTGGCACCTGCTCTTTAATATGATGACCCTGTTCTGGTTTGGAACGCTGGTACAGGAGTTTATAGGCAGTCGTAAACTGCTAAGTATATATATTCTCGGGGCGGTTTTCAGTGGCATTATTTACGTGGGTATTTATAACCTGCTTTTATTGGCGCCTCAGGTTAATAACATCAATTCAACAATACTGGGGGCTTCTGCAGCGGTATGTGCGGTTATGTTTGCGGCCGTAACGCTTCTGCCTGAATACGAGTTTTATTTTTTCGGGCTTTTTCTTATTAAAATAAAATACATTGCCTGGTTTTTTCTGCTACTTTCTTTTATAGTGCCCAGCAGTGGAATTTCTCATCTGGGTGGTGCTTTGGCAGGCTATTCTTACATTTATTTATTGCGCAAAGGGGTTAACCTGGGCAGCCCTATCGAAGCCGTTGCTGACTGGTGGAGTGATTTCTGGAGACCAAAGCCCAAAATGAAAATACCGCAAAGAAGATACAGTGAGTCTACGGTATCTAACAAAGGTATGAGCAGCTCCGGCCTGGACCCCAATTATTTTCCGGACCAGGATGAAGTAGATGCTATTCTGGACAAAATTGGGAAATCTGGCTATGAAAGCCTTACCAAAGAAGAAAAGCATAAGCTTTATCGTGCCAGCCAAAAGAAAGATTAGTTCAAGTAAATTCTGTTATTTTTTATACCTTTGTTGGCTTCATTTAACTTCATACTTCAAAATTAAGTATGGTTGGCAAACTGTTTGGGCGAAAAATGTAAATTTTTACAATGAAAATAAACATTTTATAATTTCTTTAGTTTAAGCAGAACAATCGACTTGTAATTTGTTATAAAGATATGCTCATCACACCCGGCGAACTTCTGGAAAATATTGAAGAACCCTACGATCTAAGAAAACTTGACCGCTCAAAACTTCCGCAGGTTGCCGACGAACTCCGACAGTTTATTATAGATATTGTGTCTGTTTATGGTGGGCATTTTGGCGCAAGCCTTGGTGTGGTTGAGCTAACTGTAGCCCTTCATTATGTATTCAATACGCCGGATGATCAGCTCGTTTGGGATGTGGGGCATCAGGCCTATGGCCATAAGATTCTTACCGGCCGCAGAAAACAGTTTCATACTAACCGCTTTTATGGCGGTATTTCTGGTTTCCCGAAACGAAAAGAGAGCATATACGATACGTTTGGTGTTGGGCATTCTTCTACCTCAATATCAGCTGCACTGGGTATGGCGGTTGGCTCGCTGCAAAACGGCAACAAAAAACGCCAGCACATTGCCGTAATCGGCGACGGCTCTATGACAGCCGGAATGGCCTTTGAAGCAATGAACCATGCCGGTGATGTAAAAGATGCCAATCTGCTGATTATTCTGAACGATAACTGCATGGCTATTGACCCCAACGTTGGGGCATTGAAGCAGTATCTGACCGACATTACCACATCACAGACCTACAATAAGGCCAAAGATGATGTCTGGAATCTTCTGGGTAAAATGAGCACCTTTGGCAAAAGTGCCAGAGAAATTGTGCAAAAGGTAGAAAACGCCATGAAAGGCGCCTTGCTTAGCCAGAGTAATTTATTTGAAGCGTTAAATCTCCGTTATTTTGGCCCCATTGATGGTCATGACCTTGACCACATGGTAAGCGTAATGGAAGACCTGAAGAATATTCCGGGCCCGAAAATCCTGCACTGTCTTACAGTAAAAGGTAAAGGATATGCCCCGGCTGAAAAAGACCAGACCAAATGGCACGCCCCAGGGCTTTTTGATAAAGTTACCGGCGAAATAAAGAAAAAAGTCTATGACAAGCCAATGCCTCCTAAGTATCAGGATGTATTTGGCCATACCATTGTTGAGCTGGCCGAAGTAAACACTAAAATTATTGGTGTTACACCTGCCATGCCCTCAGGGTCATCATTAAATATAATGATGAAAGCCATACCAGACAGGGCCTTTGATGTAGGCATTGCCGAACAACATGCCGTTACGTTCTCTGCCGGAATGGCTACCCAGGGAATGGTAGTTTATTGCAACATCTATTCAACTTTTATGCAGCGCGCCTACGACCAGGTAATTCATGATGTATGCATACAAGAGCTACCGGTTATCTTTTGCCTCGACAGAGCGGGTTTTGCCGGTGCCGACGGCCCTACGCATCATGGCGCTTATGACATTGCTTACATGCGCTGCATACCGAATATGGTAATAGCCGCCCCTATGAATGAAGAAGAGCTGCGGAATATGATGTACACCTTCCAGCTGGATGAGTCGCAAAAGCTGAAAACAGCCTTTACGATACGGTATCCGCGTGGCGAGGGAGTTTTACCTGACTGGAGACGACCGCTCAGAAAAATGACCATCGGTAAAGGGCAAAAAATAAAAGATGGCGCAGACATTGCCATTCTAACTATTGGCCACATAGGCAATTATGCAGTAGAGGCCTGCCAAATGTTAGAGGTCGAGGGTATAAGCGCAGCACACTACGATTTAAGATTTGTAAAACCACTGGACGAAGGTCTTTTGCATGAGGTGTTCAGACAATTTGATAAAGTAATAACCGTAGAAGACGGTTGCCTGAAAGGTGGTATGGGAAGTGCCGTACTAGAGTTTATGGCCGACAATGAATATACCGCCAAGGTAAAACGCCTGGGTATTCCGGACCGTATAGTGGAACATGGAGAGCAGATTGAGCTGCACCGTGAGTGTGGTTTTGACCCTGAAGGTATAGCTGAAGCTGCCCGGGAGATGATTAATAACAGGATTCTGGTGTACTAAGAAATCTGTACATGTATGATACTGAAATTAAGCGGCTATGGCCGCTTAATTAGTTTTAAACAGGAACCACAAGCCCCTGTTTTTCGTTAGTTTTAAATAATCTGCCTTATACTTGTGAGCGAAAAACAATTGAACGACATCGACCTTACCGGCTTTGACCAGATAGAGGTTTTAGGTGCCAGAGAACATAATCTAAAAAATATTGACGTCAACATTCCCCGTAACAAGCTTGTAGTTATTACAGGTATTTCGGGTAGTGGTAAATCTTCACTGGCTTTCGATACCATCTATGCCGAAGGCCAGAGACGATACATGGAGAGCTTCTCTTCTTATGCACGAAGTTTCATCGGCGACATGGAACGGCCGGATGTAGATAAAATCAATGGTTTGTCGCCGGTTATCTCAATCGAGCAAAAAACTACTTCAAAAAATCCCCGCTCTACAGTGGGTACAACCACCGAAATTTACGATTTCCTTCGCCTGCTATTTGCGCGTGCCAGTGAGGCATTCAGCTATGTATCTGGCGATAAAATGGTGAAGCAAACGCAGGACCAGATTATTGACCATATTCTGCAACAGCACGAAAACCAGAAAATCACTTTACTGGCGCCATTGGTAAAAGGCCGGAAAGGACACTATCGGGAATTGTTTGTTCAGATAGCAAAAATGGGCTATAACAAAGTGCGCGTTGATGGCGAAATAGCAGACATAACGCCAAAAATGCAGCTGGACCGCTACAAGATACATGATATTGAAGTGGTTATTGACAGAATAGTACCCAAATCTGAAGACCGATATCGTTTAAACCAGTCGGTCAGCACGGCCTTGAAGCAAGGCAAGGGGTCTATGATGCTGGTAGATGCACAAGACAAAGCACAGTATTTTTCGCAGAACCTGACCGACCCTAAATCGGGTATTTCTTACGAAGACCCATCGCCCAACAGTTTTTCGTTCAATTCGCCTTATGGCGCCTGCCCTACCTGTAATGGTTTGGGCACGATTGAAGAAATAACCGAAGAATCAATTATTCCTGATAAATCGCTGAGCATTAGCCGCGGTGGTATTGCACCACTGGGCGAATACCGCGATTTGTGGATTTTCAAGCAGATAGAAATTATACTGAAAAGTTTTAAGGCCAATATCTCAACGCCGATTGATAAACTACCACCCGAGGCACTTAAGACCATTCTTTATGGCAGTGAAGAGCCGGTGGCCGTGCCATCAAAAAAACATCCTGGCACTGAATGGAACACCAATTTTGAAGGGGTTATTACCTTCCTGAAACGCCAGCAGGACTCTGACAACGATAAAATACAGGATTGGGTACGCGACTTTCTGGTAATAAGAACCTGCCCTGATTGTAATGGCTTGCGGTTAAAAAAAGAATCGCTGCATTTTAGAATAGACAAAAAAAATATTGCCGAACTGGCAGAATTGGATATCAGTGAAATTGCTGCCTGGTTTGAAAACCTGGAAAGCAGGTTGTCTGACCGCCAGAATATTATTGCCAAAGAGATATTAAAAGAGATAAGAAAGAGGCTTGGGTTTCTGCTGGGTATAGGCTTAGACTACCTGACACTAAACAGGCCTTTAAGAACGCTTTCAGGGGGAGAATCGCAGCGGATTCGTCTTGCCACGCAAATTGGCACACAGCTGGTGGGCGTATTGTATATCATGGACGAACCCAGCATTGGCCTGCACCAGAGAGACAACGTAAAACTGATACAGGCCCTGAAAGACCTGCGAGATTTGGGCAATACGGTTCTGGTAGTAGAGCACGACAAAGACATGATGCTGGAGTCAGACTATATCTTGGACATTGGCCCCGGAGCCGGCCGACATGGCGGAAACATTGTAGCCAAAGGTACACCACAGGAGTTTCTGGCAAACAGAAGTACCACCTCTGACTACCTAAGTGGCCGTATAAATATAGACATACCAAAAGAACGTAGAAAAGGCAATGATAAAGCACTGGTAATTAAAGGGGCTACCGGGCACAACCTGAAAAACGTTACCCTGAAAATACCGTTAGGTAAAATGGTTTCTATTACCGGTGTAAGTGGTAGCGGCAAATCTTCGTTGATTCATGAAACCCTATTCCCGATTCTGAACCGTCATTTCTATAATTCTAAAAGAGAGCCACTGCCATATAAATCGGTTGAGGGGCTTGAGGCTATTGATAAAGTAATTGAGGTAGACCAAAGCCCGATTGGACGTACGCCCAGAAGTAACCCTGCCACGTACACAGGTATGTTTTCTGACATACGTACTTTGTTTGCCGAATTACCGGAAGCCAAAATAAGAGGGTATAAGCCTGGTCGGTTCTCGTTTAATGTAAAAGGCGGCCGTTGTGAAGCCTGCGAAGGCGCAGGAATGAAAAAGATTGAGATGGAGTTTCTGCCTGATGTACACATAGCCTGCGAGACCTGCAAAGGCAAGCGGTTTAACCGTGAAACCCTGGAAGTACGCTTTAAAGGCAAATCAATAGCAGATGTGCTTGACATGACGGTTGAACAGGCACTTGATTTTTTTGAGTTTCAGCCGAAAATTTTCAGAAAAGTACAAACGCTCTTTGATGTAGGCCTGGGCTATATTACGCTTGGCCAGCATGCCACAACGTTGTCTGGCGGTGAGGCTCAGCGCGTGAAACTGGCCGAAGAGTTATCTAAGAAAGATACAGGTAAAACACTTTATATACTAGACGAGCCTACCACAGGCCTGCATTTTCAGGATATCAAAAAGCTATTGGAGGTACTTCAAAAGCTGGCAGATAAGGGTAATTCGGTATTGATTATTGAACATAATCTGGATGTAATCAAGGTATCTGACCATCTGATTGACTTGGGGCCGGAAGGCGGCACCAAAGGAGGGCAGATTATTGCCGAGGGCACACCTGAGCAGGTTGCCAAAGTAAAAGGCAGCTATACGGGGTATTTTCTGAAAGAAGAATTAAAATAACAAGCCTCATCAAGAAAAAAGAGCAATAAACGGTGTTTATTGCTCTTTTTATAACTGAAAACCTAATATTCATCTTCGTTGAAGAAAAAGTCATCTTTGGTCGGATAATCAGGCCAAATTTCTTCGATGCTTTCGTACGGTTGTCCGTCGTCTTCTAATTCTTGTAAATTTTCAATAACTTCAATGGGTGCTCCTGAACGAATCGAAAAATCTATCAACTCATCTTTTGTAGCGGGCCACGGAGCGTCTTCAAGGTATGACGCAAGTTCGAGTGTCCAATACATAGTTTATTCCTTATTTAATGTTACAAAAAATTTGTGGCTGCAAAAGTATAACAATTTTTAATTTGTCAAGTATTTTGTTGCTAAAATGTACTAATTGTCAAACGTTTTTTTTCTAAAATATTATATAAACGTCAAAAAAAACTACATTTTATAGATAAGCCTACTGACTATCAATCTATTACAAAAATAAAAAAAACTCCTTTTTATCAAAATAAAAAGGAGTTTTTTTGTTACGGGCTACTCCGTGTTTATGTTACTCACGGGTAATTTTACTTGCGCCGCTGGTATGAGAAGAGTTCAGCGCTCTTACTTTACCCAGCCTTATGCTACTTGCCCCGCTTGCGTCAGCCTCAACCTGGTCAATTGCCATGTTGCGTGCGTTAATATGACTGGCACCAGATGCATCTACATCTACCTTATTAGCCGAACCGCGCATGTCTGCATTAGAGGCGCCAGAGGCGTTCAGGCCTATTTCACGTGCATCAACGTCCAAGGCCAGTTTTACTGCACCAGACAATTCAATGTTAATGTCCTGAGTTTTGTCTTTAAAGCCTATTACTTTTACGCTCGATGCGCCCGATAGGTCAAGACCTTCCAGTTTTGGCATCGTAATATTAATGCGTGTTCTTTCATTCCGGCGGCTGAAACTGAATTTATCTCTGTATTCTATTTCAAGGGTCCCACCGTTTACATTTACATCCAGATCATCAATATTATCCTGGCTGTCTGAATTAGCCTCAACACTAAACGTTTCTCCCTGCCGCACCGTTACAACAAATGCGCCTCCAACTTCAATTTCTTTAAAATTGCGTACATCAAACTTTTTATCAAACTGACCTTTGCCTTCAAAAACCTCAGTATCAAACGATATTTCATCGTCGTTATAATTGTCTCTGTTTCTTAAGGCTTCGCGTTCTTCATTGCTTAGTTTGGGGCAATCGCGGCAAACCATACCAGAATCCCTCTTCATTACGAAGGTATATCGGTCTATATCGTCATCGTTTACATCAAATTCATTATTCCAACGACTAAACACCTCATAATAGAATCTTCTTGTTAGCTTAAAATCTTTGTTATAAGGTATGTAAAGTGTCATATCAAGGTCTTGGCGGCGGAAACGCGCCTTTTCTCCCAATAGCATTTCTTCATTAAACACAAGCACCGAGTCACGCTGTTTTACTTCATATAATACATTTCTGGCGTTTTGCTCTGCTTCTGCTTTTGTGCGGCCCTTTGCTTCAAAGCGTTGTTCCAGTTTCAGGTCTGTGCCTTCATAGCCTTTCAGCTCTACGCTCACCTGATTTTTAACTTCTATTCCGTCAAACTCATCATCATGGTTGTCATAAGAATCAATAACCAGGGTCTGGGTTGGTAAAGGGAAGTTTTTGGTTACTTCAACCCTGCCGCTTTTCTTGAAATTCATGGCATATTTAGTTGCCAGAATACCCGTTCCCATTAAACCGGCCAGCCATAGCCCGAGTAAAGAAACCCAGAAATTACGGGTACCTATCCGGCGGTTGGTTATTAATATTAAACCAACCAGTAAAAGAGCAAGAAAAGGGGTAAACATAGCCATAAAGGCAAACAGACCGGCAGTTGGATGAATGTCATCTGCAAACACCCTGAAAGGGCTGTTATCAAAAAACTCGGTACCTTCTATACCACTGGCTACTCCGAAAAACGCAGCCACAGAGCCTACTACCGCTACTAAAGCTACCAATGCAAAACACATCAGCACTATACCCGCAAGAATTCTTACTACAGGCCCCAGATTCTTTAATACATCGCCGATACCCTTAATAACAACCGCTATTAAACGGAATGGGAATAACAATACCTTGGTCAAGGCATTTTCAGGAGCGCTTTTGTCTACTTTAAGACCCTCTTTAATATTGGTTTCAATATTAGAAAGTGTAACTGGCTCACCTTTCATTTCCATCTTTTGGGTAAGGGTTTGTGCTTTAGGCGCCACAATCCAGAGAATAATATAGGTTATACCACCAATAAACACAATAGGCACACCAATAACGAACAATAAGCGGATAACCGTAACGTCGACTCCGAAATAAGCCGCCAGACCACTGGCTACCCCACCCAGCACCTTGTTGTCGTTGTCTCTATAAAATTTCTTGATTTTCTCGTCTTCTTCAAGGTTGGCATTGGGTGGAAACACTATCCAGCAAACAAAGTAGCCAAGAAAAACAAAAGCAGAAATTGACGCCAGGTCATCAATCAAAGGCGGAATACCCAGAAATAAAAACAAGTATATGATGCGTACCCAAACCACATCCATATTGAAATAATGCGCCAGACCAGAGAGTACGCCTCCGAGTGCTTTGCGTTTTACATCACGATACAGGCGTTTAGGGGCTGCAGGCTGGGCTGCCTGGCCGGCAGAGGTGGTATCCTGAGCAGAAGCCCCAGATGGCTCAGAACCTGCCGCGGTACTTTCTGCTTTGGCATTAGCTTTGCTTTTAAGGTCTTCTTCTTCCTGAAATGCCTCAAAGTCGGCCACACTGCCCATCGACTGGATGAGGTCGTTTACGCCTTCAAGGGTTATTACCTGAGCCACGGTGTCTGACTTGCCCTTGATCCAGAATTTTTCGGCTATGCGGGCTTCGATGTCAGAAACTATTTCCTGACTGCCCTCATAAGAAGAAAAATACTGCTGGATAGAACGCAGATAGTTACTTAATTTGTCGTAGGCATCTTCTTCAATATTAAAAACTACGCCTGCTATATTTATCTGTATTGTCTTTTTCATTGTCTTAAACTGTAAATACCACCGGAAATTGCCGCTGTGGCTTATTTAAAAGAAAGGTAAGTCTTCAGTATTGTAAGATTATTTGGTTTTCTTGCTGATAATGGTACTTACCGATTCTGACAGCTCATTCCAGGTACCATTAAGGTTTTCCAGAAACATTTGCCCGGTTTCGGTTAATACATAATATTTTCTTGGCGGCCCCGAGGTTGACTCAACCCATTTGTAATCTAAAAGACCAGAGTTTTTAAGGCGTGTCAACAGTGGATAGAGCGTACCCTCAACTACCATTATTCTGGCATTGATAAGTTCGTCCAGAATTTCGGAGGCATAAATCTCACCCCTCGAAATTATGTGTAAGATGCAGTACTCCAGTATCCCCTTCCGCATCTGCACTTGAGCATTTTCTAAATCCATATTATCTATATCGTTTAAAGCAGTTTCTGCTCGATTTAACATAACAAAGATAATAAAAGGTACTATGCAATGCAAGATACTTGGTCTAAAAAATTATGCGTTTGGGATGAACGGCCAAAAAACATGAGCAAATCAGGTTTTTTAAGGACGAATTTAATTAGTTTTTAAATTCTATTTCTGCTTTCATTTTGTACTTTTGGGCTTTTAACCAATTTTTGTGAAAACGCCTGACTTCGAAGTATTTATTGGCATCACAAAACTGATGCAGGCTTTAGGCTTACCCAATCCGTATTCGTCTGATTTCCAGCTATACAGGTTTGAAGAAGCCATGAAAACAAGACCTGCCCTTAGCCCTGTTTACAGAAGCGACTGCTACATTTTTGCCCTTATAACAAGCGGACGGCTGGCGTTTAAAGTTGGTATTTCAGACTTTATGATGCAGGCCGGCACGCTGTATTTCTTAAGCCCCTGGCATTTGCAGCAATACCACCGGCTGGAAGACCTGACGGGATACATTTGCTTTTTCAACGAGAATTTCTTTGCCTCTACCCCGGAAGGCCTGCAGTGCGTAAAAGACCTGCCCATGTATCAGCTGGAAGGCAGGGCTGTTTTTGACCTGACAGCCGACCAGCAACAGCCCTTTATAGACCTGTTTGAGCTCATGCTGAAAGAAGCAGGTAATACGGGGGCATCTCGCTGGGACATCCTGCGCCATCTGATGCAAATCTTTTTTATTAAGGCACAGGAAACCTACCAGGCACATACCAATCAAACCGCTGGTGATTCAAAAAACCAACGACTGACCAGCGCTTTTGAACGCCTGCTGGAAGAACACTTTCTGCTGCTATCAAAAGGCAGAACAGGAAAGGTATTTTCGGTGAACGAATTTGCCGAGCAACTGAATGTACACCCTAATCACCTGAGCAATATGCTACGCCGTGAGCTGGGGAAGTCGGCCAAACAGCTGATTAATGAACGACTGGCCTTTGAGGCCAAATCTTTGCTGCATACAACAGAACTCTCTGTAACAGAGATTGCCTACCGGCTACGCTTTGACGAACCAACCAACTTTACCAAATTCTTTAAAAAATCAACAGGGATGTTACCCCGCGAATACCGCATGCAAACCGCCTGAAAGTACACTATAAGAGAACGGCTATGATTTGCAAATTATAATAAATCTTGCTATAATTATATAATACATGAGTTTTGGGTATCTGCATCTTCGATTTTTACCATTCTTCATGCAATACTTACCGTGCTTGACAGGCTTTGTAAACTGAACTTTGTGGCCTATTTTCTATTATAGTATTCATGGACATACTTACCAAACAATACACCATCGGCAATTCGCTGGTTATAAACCGGATTGGCCTGGGTACCATGCGTGCTACAACCGGGGCGGGGTTGTGGGGTGAACCCACCGACCGCCAGGCGGTTATCAGAGTGATACGGAAGGCCTACGAACTGGGTGTCAATTTTTTTGATACTTCAGATGCCTACGGCCCGGGTTGTTCTGAACTGATTTTAGCCGAGGCCATAGAGCCTTTCAGGCATGAAGTAATAGTAGCTACCAAAGGTGGGTCGGTTAAATATGCTCCCGGCAAGATATTCGCCAGTGGTAAGCCCGGTTATCTGAAAACCGCTGTTGAAGCCAGCCTGAAACGCCTGAATGTGGAAGCCATTGATTTGTATCAGCTGGATGATGTAGACCCCGAAGTACCAATTGAGGAATCGGTTTGGATGCTGGCAACACTGAAGAAACAGGGGAAAATCAAAGAGATTGGCTTATCTAATGTAAAACCGGCGCAGTTAAGGCTGGCTCAGGGCATTACAAAAATAGTTTCGGTACAAAATTCGCTCAGCATTACTAACCAAACACATCTGGACTTTGCCAAAGCCTGTGCCGCCGAAAACATTGCGTTTATTGCCTATTGCCCCACAGCAATGATTGACACCGATAAAGCCCCGAAATACCGGCAGAAAGCCGCAGAGCTGGGTATTACCCTGCCTCAACTTTCGTTACTCTGGCTTTTGAGAAAGTCATCAAATATTATTCCCATTCCGGGAACATCATCTGAAAAACATTTGCAGGAAAACCTGGCTGTATGGCAACTGGAACCCTCGGTTCTTAGTTAATCTGCCGGTCTGATAGTTATAATTAAAACCTAAATCTTTACTTATGTGGATTGTTCGATTAGCCCTTAATCGCCCCTATACCATTGCTGTCATGGCATTTTTGATGATGCTCGGGGGCATTATGGCAATCCGTTCGATGCAAACGGATATTTTCCCGAAAATTGATATACCTGTTGTTAACATCGTTTGGGCATATCCGGGTCTTTCAGCTCAGGATATGGAGCGCCGGGTTGTTATTAATAACGAAAGGGGTATTTCCTCTCAGGTACAGGGGGTGTCGCGTATTGAGTCAAGCTCTATTCCGGGTATTGGCTTGTTACGGGTGTATTTTCAACCCGGCACAGACCTGGGCCAGGCGCTGGCACAAATCTCGGCAGTATCATCCACAGCCCTCCGGCAGATGCCTCCGGGTATGCAGCCACCTGTTTTACTGCCTTATAATGCCTCTAACCTACCCGTGTTACACATGATTATTTCAAGTAACACCATGGGAGAAGATGCCGTGGCCGACTACACCAATAACTTTCTGCGTTTGCGTTTATTTACTATTCCGGGCTTGCAGACCCCTGGTGTTTATGGGGGGAAGCAACGCCAGATTAATATTGACATAGACCCTGCCCAGCTAACAGCCAAAGGGTTGTCGGCCGCCGATGTTATTTCTGCCCTGCAGAACTCAAACGTTATTCTGCCGGCAGGAACAGCCCGTATGGGCGAAACCGAATATAACATAGCACTGAACGCCAGCCCGAGTACGGTTGACCAGTTTTATGATATTCCGGTAAAGGTAATTAACGGCCAGACCATTAAAATTGAAGACATCGGTAAGATATCCGACTCATTTGCCGACCCAACCAATATTGTACGCATTAACGGCAAGCACGCCAGCTATCTTACCATATTGCGTAAATCAAGCGCTTCTACTCTTACCATTGTGGAATCATCAAAAAACATGATTCCTAAAATAAAAGAAGTGGCGCCTGAAGGTCTGGAAATAACGACCGATTTCGACCAGAGTATATTTGTAAGTGCTGCCATAGATAACGTATTGCACGAGATGATTCTGGCCATATTTCTGGTTGGTTTGATGATATTCGGATTTCTGGGTAACTGGCGTAACGTATTCATTGTTATCACGTCTATCCCGTTGGCAATCCTGACAGCCATTATTGTTTTAGACCTGACGGGTAACTCGCTGAACATCATGACGCTCGGCGGCTTGTCATTAGCCGTAGGTATGCTGGTTGACGACGCCACCGTGGCCATTGAGAGTATCCACCGCCAGTTAGGCATGGGTAAATCGCTCGTTCGGGCCATACTAGACGGGGCAGCCGAAATTGCTACGCCCGCTTTGGTTGCTACGCTATCTATCTGTATTGTATTTATTCCGGTTTTGTTCATTACTGGCCCGGCAGGGTTTCTGTTTGTGCCAATGGCCTTGTCGGTAGTAGTGGCCATGCTTACCTCTTACGTGCTATCGCGCACACTCGTGCCGCTGCTTTCAAGATTAATGCTTTCGGCAGGGGCGCATGAAGCACATGGCAGCCGATTTGACCGCTGGAGAGACCGCCAGTTTGAACGTCTGCAAAATACCTACGCCAGCCGCCTGGGCAAAATGCTGAAACAGAAGGGCTTACTATTGGCAGGCTCGCTTGTTCTGGTAGTGCTAACGGTTGTACTCATAACCCCAATGGTAGGTACCGACTTCTTCCCCACTACAGATACGGGCTTTATGAAACTGCATTTCAGAGCGCCTTTTGGCACGCGTATTGAAGAAACAGAAAAATATGTAGAAAGAATTGAAGAAGCCGTAAGGAAGATTGTTCCTCCGGAAGAATTAAGTACTATCAGCGCCAATATCGGTGTGCCGATTTTCTTTAACCTGGCCTATGTGCAGTCTGACAACGTAAACGGTATGGACGCCGAAATTATGATTGCCCTGAAGAAAGACCACAAACCAACCGAGATATACAGAAACAAGATAAGGGAGGTTCTGAATAACGAGTTTCCCGGAACACAGTCGTATTTTCAGACAGCCGACATGGTGGGGCAGGTATTGAACTTCGGCTTGAGTTCGCCGATTGATGTGCAGATAGAAGTAACCGACTATAACAAAGGCTACGAAATGGCCAAAGTATTGCGGGATTCACTGAGAAAAGTAGCCGGCTTAAAAGATGTTACCATTAAACAGGTACTAGACTACCCTACCCTGAAAGTAGACGTTGACCGCATAAGGGCAGCACAGGTGGGCCTTAGCCAGAGAGACGTGGCCAGTAATTTATTGGTAAACCTGTCGTCGAGTGGTTTGTTTGCACCTTCTTATTTTCTGAACCCGGCCAATAATGTAAACTATACGGTAGTGGTAAAAACACCAAGCAGTAAGATTCAGTCGGTAAGTGACCTGATGAATCTGCCGCTCACCACCAGCGCTACGGCCAATGCCTTAAGCAGTAACTCGACATTGCAGCCAACAGACGTGCCCAGGCAGATAGCCCAGACGGTGCGTAATGTATCAGAAATTACCCCCGGCGTTATGCCAAGCCAGATAAACCATGAGAATATCCAGCGTGTGCTGAATGTATCTGCCAATGTAGAAGACCGCGACTTAGGCTCAGTGTCAGCAGATATTGAGCGCATCATAAAAAACATGGGGCAGTTGCCTAAGGGATTCAGCATTAACGTGCGCGGACAAGGCCAGGTAATGAACGAGTCATTTACTAATATGGCTCAGGGTCTGGTGCTGGCCATATTGCTGGTATATGTACTGATGGTAGTTTTGTTTCAGTCATTGAAAGACCCGCTTATTGTACTGGTATCAATCCCGGGTGCATTGATGGGCATCATCCTGTTTCTTTTTGCCACAGGCACTACCATCAATGTAGTATCGCTGATGGGCTCAATTATGGCGGTGGGTATTGCCGCTTCTAACGCAACCTTATTGGTGAGCTATGCCAATGATTTGCGGGCAGAAGGTTATACCGTGCTAAAAGCCATTACCGAGGCAGGAAAGGTACGTATGCGCCCTATTCTGATGACAGCCCTTGCCATGGTGTTAGGGATGATTCCGATGGCGATTGGCCTGGGCGAAGGCTCAGAACAAAATGCACCATTGGCACGTGCCGTTATAGGTGGCCTGATTGTTGCCACGCTGTTTACGCTTTTTGTAGTTCCGGCCGTGTATGCCGGTTTATATAAAGGTAAAGCCAAAGCAAATATAAGCCTGCTGGACGACCAGGATGACAACAGCCAATCAGAAGCCTGATCAAACAAAAACCTTGAAACAAACAGACATTTAAAACAAGTAAGTAATATGAAAAATCAACAAAATCTTCGCCGGATCGGATTATTGACCATCATTGTGGTGGCTATAGGGGTTGGGATTTTTGTGATAAACCGGGCTGATTCTGCCGAACCTCCGGTTTCTAAAACAGCCGATGCTACCTCGGTAAGCACCATTACCATTAGCCGGCAAAAGTCAGAAAGAACCCTGATGCTATCGGCAGAGGCGCGTCCTTACCAATCGGTTACACTTTTTGCCAAAATAAGTGGTTATCTGCAAAAATTATATGTAGACAAAGGGCAGAACGTAAAAGCAGGCCAGACCATTGCTGTGATAGAGTCTCCGGATTTGGAACAGGAAAAACTGGCCTTAGAGGCAGATTTGAAACAAAAGCAAAGCTACCTGCACAGGGTTGAGTCTTTGCTGTCGAAAAAATATGTAACCGAGCAGGAAACCGATAAAGCACGCGCCGATGTTGAGATGGCCAGGGCCCGCCTGGATGCCCAGCGGGAGAAGTTGTCTTACACCATCATCAGAGCTCCATTTGCGGGTAACGTTTCAGCACGTTATGCCGACGTAGGCGCTTTATTGCAGGCTGCTACATCCTCACAAACCAGTGCCTTGCCTGTGGTTACGGTGTCGCAGGTAAATCGTTTAAGGATTACAATATTTATAGAGCAGGCCGATGCCGCCTCTATCCGCCCGGGTACACCGGTTGATATTCTTGTACCGGGCTCGGCCGATACCCTGCATGCCAGCATTACCCGTATGACCGGCGAACTGGATGCGCGCACGCGCATGATGCTGGCCGAGATTGAATACAACAACGCCAATAACCAGATACTGGCAGGCAGTTTTCTGAAAGTGCTGATTCACCTGCCTGCTCAGGAGTTTCTAAGCATGCCTGCTCAGGCATTGGTGGTGAAAGGTGATAAGTATTTTGCACCTGTTATTAAAGACAACCGTGTGTTTTACAGACCCATCAAAATAGGTGCAGGAGACGGGCTTCATTACCGGGTTTATGCAGGCCTGAACGAAGGAGACGTGGTGGCCCTGAACGTAGGAAACTCATTAATAGATAGCACACTGGTAAAAGTGGTTAATAAACCGGCAACTAAATAATGAAAAGAGTCATATTGATTTTATGTATCTGGGGCTGTGGATTCACTCTTTCGGCACAGGTAAAAACTTTAAGTTTTCAGGAAACGCTTCAAATGGCCGTACAGCAGAATGTGGGCATTAAAAAAGCACAGAATAGCGTAGAATCTGCCAGATGGGATGTTTACGGAAGCAAGAACCTCTTCCTGCCTAATGCTACATTTAACGGCGGCTTCAATTTCCAGTCGGGCAGTAACCTGCTTACCGTGGCTACGCCTTCTCTGGTAGCCAGTACTTATACAGGGCTAAACCTGCAGGCCAACAGTAACTATGTGTTGGCCGATGGCGCTGCCCGTAGGTATCAGGTGCTGGTATCAGAAAAAACAGAAGAAGCGGCAACCACTCAGCTTAAATTTACGCGTCAGCAACTAACCAATGACTTGAGCCTGGCATTTTTGCAATTATCGCTCGACCGCCGGTTAATTGAGATTGCCGAACAGAACTGGCAACTGTCTAAAGAACGCGATACTGTACTGACAGGCCTTGTAAAAGCCGGCCTTAGATTACCCAATGAACTTTACCAGCAACAGGCACAAACCCGACTGGACGAGCAACAGGTAATAGCTGCCAGAAACCTGCTACAGAACCACAAGATATTCTTAATACGCAGGTTAAACCTGCCAGCCGGGGAATACGATTTTCAGGATTTACCCGACGAGAGCCTGCCTGGTTATTCAGCGCAGGAGGCAATCAGTTCAGCTTATAGCAGAAGAAATGATTTATTGACACTGAAGCAGCAACGTGAGGCCATTGCCTTGAGAACCCCGATTATTAAGGCCAATTTAAAACCCCAACTGGTTGCTACGGGAGGTTTAACCACCGCAGGCAGGTACCTTTTCCAGCAGAATATCAATGGTAATGATGTATTGAGCAGCATTGAGCAACGCAATATGCTGCGCCAGTTGGGTAACCAGGTAAACGTATATGCAGGGTTAAATCTGGTTTGGAATATATTTGACCGCAACCAGACCAAAACGGCTGTTGCCAAAAACCGCATAGAAGAAATGAACCGCCAACTGGATATTCAGGACAGGCAAGACCAGATCAGAGCAGAAATTAAACAAGCCTTGACCGACTACGAAACCGCACAACAACAGTACAACACTGCACAGGCGCAGTTATCAGCAGCACAAGCCGCTTTTGAGTTACAGCAAGGCCGCTTTCAGAATGGTCTGGCTACCTTAATAGATTTATTTACGGCACAAAACTCGCTGGCATCAGCCAAAGTAAATGTGGCCCGGGCCACTATTCAGGTCCGTTACCAGCAGAAACTGCTGCAGTTTTATACGGGTGATGTGCAGGAGTAAACGTAAACAAAAAAGAGAAGCATTGAATGTTTCTCTTTTTTGTTGGGTAAAGCATTTGTCAAAGTTACCAATTTTTGGTATTTTTGTTTAGGTAACAATTAATACCATGAGCAAAAATACATCTATATCCATTGGGTCTCATTTTGACTCCTTCATTCAAAGGCAGATTGAAGCAGGCCGTTACGCATCAACCAGTGAGGTGATTAGAGCCGGATTACGTTTACTAGAGCAGGAAGAAGAAAAACTAAAGCTTTTGAAACAGGCATTGAGAGAAGGCGAGCAGAGCGGGTTTGTTGAAGGCTTTAATCCTCAGGAATTTCAGGAAAAGTTAAGACGAAAATCTGTAGGTTGATATGTCTGAATACAGAATTTCGCAACTTGCACAACAGGATTTAGAGGATATTTGGGACTATACAATTCACGAATGGTCTCGTGAACAAGCCGATAAATATATTGAAGGCATACTGGCATCTTTCAACTCAATAGCAAATGGACATGCAATTGGGAAACCTATTGATTATGTGTTACCCGGCTACAAAAAGGCACTATATGGTAAGCACTACATTTTCTACAGAATATCTTCTGAGGGTATAACAGAAATAATCCGTATATCACATGTAAGCATTGATGTAAAAAACCGTCTTTAACATGATGCTATTTGCTGTTTAGTGCCTAAACTCCCTTTATACAAAAATCCACTAATACTTTGAAATCCCCGCTTTCCGGTTTAGCTTTAAATCAGAATACTGATACTCCCTGACAGTTCTGTAAATCCACAACTCTCCTAAAAAAGAAACTATTCAATCTTATAAACCGATGAAAAGAATTTTCTTTGCTCTGTGGCTTTTGTCAACATGCGTTGTGGCGCAAAAAGCGGCCTCTTCTAAGGCGCAACTACCCTCTCCTGTAACTTTTACCGACCAACAGGACCATGAAAACATGATGCAGCAACTGGGTATTAAACGCCTGAGACCCGGCCCGAGTGGTAATGAATCTGCTCCGAATCATGCCAACTATGATGAAGCAATGGCGAATCCGTGTCCGGTACTACCCGATGCACTAACCCTCAAAAACGGGAAAAAGGTAAGCACACCCGAAGATTGGTGGAACAAGCGCCGCCCCGAACTGATAGAAGACCTGGAACGCGAAGTGTATGGCCGCCTGCCTGATAAAATACCTGCCGTAACCTGGACAGTAAAAATAACCGACAAAGAACTGATAGGACGCATACCTGTGGTAGCGAAACAGCTAATAGGCCATGTAGACAATAGTGAATACCCGCTCATCAATGTCGACATCAATATGATGTTGGTGGTACCAGCCAACGTAAAAGGCCCCGTACCGGTTTTGATGATGTTCGGCAGGCCGTCGTTCCCTGCCCCGGCACAGCCCGGCCCGGAGCACATGGAGAAAATCAACGCCGCTTTTAAAGACATGATGATTAAGCATGACCCTTCTCTGAAGGCTGTTTTTGACCAATACCCTGCGTACTTGCCTATTACCCGCTTACCGGGGCCTAACTTCTTTGCGCCACCAGTAAACGGCGAGTCGCCCTCTACCGAGCAACTGCTGGCCGCAGGCTGGGGCTATGCCACTATTGACCCTGCCAGTATACAGGCTGATAACGGTGCAGGCATAACCCGTGGTATTATAGGCCTGGTCAATAAAGGCCAGCCCCGCAAACCAGATGACTGGGGAGCCTTGAGAGCATGGGCCTGGGGTGCCGCAAGAGGCCTTGATTATTTAGAGACCGACCCCGCCGTAGACGCCAAACGGGTAGGTATTGAGGGCGTTTCACGCTATGGTAAAGCTGCTTTGGTTACGCTGGCTTTTGAAACCCGTTTCGCTATCGGACTGATTGGCTCTTCAGGCAAAGGGGGTGCTACGCTTCACCGCCGGGTGTTTGGCGAAGCCGTTGAAAGCCTTACAGGCGGAGAATACTACTGGATGGCCGGTAATTATATGAAATACGGCGCGGAAGAAGCCTCTTTTGGCAGAAAAACCGGCTGTGACTTACCCGTTGACTCGCACGAATTAATTGCCTTATGTGCGCCAAGACCCACGTTTATCAGTTACGGCATACCTGAGAAAGGAGACGCCCGCTGGCTGGACCAGCAGGGCAGTTATATGGCAACCATAGCAGCAGGAGAAGTATTCAGGTTATTAGGTGCAAAAGACCTGGGGGTATCGAACGATTACACCAAAGAAAAGATGCCGCCTGTAAACAAAGACATGCTGGATGGGCACCTTGCCTGGCGACAACACGACGGAGGCCATACCGACTGGCCGAATATGCAGCACTTTATACCATGGGCCAGCAGGGTTTTGAAGTATCAGAAGTAAAGCGCGGCGCCACATTTATTTTGCTTTTGGTAATAAGGCGCGAAATTTATTCTATTTAGCTGATTGGCAATAAAATAATTTCCTCACTGACCCATTATAAATGCATAATTATTTACTTTAGCAAAGCCAAAACAACTAGCTTTGCTTCAGACCTTATTACCTAAAAACGTAATCATTCAATCCTTTTATACAGCGTTTTAAACATGAAAGAAAAATCAAGTGAATCCCGGAGAGAATTCATTAAAAAAGGAGCCATTGCGTCTTCTTTTTTTATAGTTCCCCGGAACGTGCTCGGTGGTATAGGGTTTATTTCTCCCAGCGACCAGCTTAACATTGCTGCTATCGGTGCCGGAGGTAAAGGCCGCAGCGACATCACCAATGCTTCAGTAAAAGGCAGAGAACGAATTGTGGCACTTTGCGATGTCGACTTTTCAGGCTCAGCCAAAGAAACTGTCAAGCTATTCCCTAATGCCAAGCTTTTTGCCGACTACCGCGAGATGCTGGATAAGCAAAAAGACATTGATGCTGTAACCATTTCTACGCCTGACCACGTACATGGGCCTGCAGCAGCTTTTGCCATGGAACGCGGCAAACACGTGTATGTGCAAAAACCAATGACGCACAATATCCGCGAGGCACGTATGCTAACCGAAATGGCCAGAAAGCATAAAATTGTGAGCCAGATGGGTAATCAGGGAGCTTCTAACCCTTTGCTTAAAACCGTACAGGCTTGGGTAGACTCTGGCAAACTGGGTAAAATTGCCAAAGTACAGATATGGACCAACCGCCCGGTATGGCCACAAGGAAATGCTATGCCAAAACCAGACGACAGCCTGAAACCTAAAGACTTAGACTGGAACCTCTGGCTGGGGCCAAATGAATATAAACCGTATATTCCGAATCTACATCCGTTTGGCTGGAGAGGCTGGTGGGATTACGGCACCGGAGCTTTGGGCGATGTGGGCTGCCACCTGATAGATATTCCGTTCAGAACATTAGGATTAAAATACCCTACTGACGCCGAATGTAGTGTTGCTTCGGTTTATACAAAAATGTGGTCGCCAGAATACAACCCTGAAGGTTGCCCGGCTTCTTCATTTATTACCCTTCATTTTGGCGCTACTGCTAAAAGTAAATCGCCGATTGAAATGACCTGGAGTGATGGAGGTATCAGACCTGCTCACCCGGATATCATACCGGCTAATGAGGATATTGGCGGCACCAACAGCAGCAATGGTGTAATGATTATTGGTGAAAAGGGCATTATAACCACGAATATCAATGACAGCTCGCCAATGATGCCTAAATTATTCCTGAATGATGGCACAAAAGAACTAGGCCCTGACCTGCCAAAGGATATAGAGCCGGAATACGGACACCAACGCAGATGGGTAGACGCCTGTAAGGCCGGCTTTAACAGCAAAGAACACAAAGGGCTTACCTCTTCTTTTGATTATGCAGGACCAATGACAGAAACTGTTTTAATGGGTAACCTGGCTATCAGAAGCTATATGCTACGCAGAGAAAACAGCAAAGGGCAGGCGGAATTCTACGCACGCAAAAAACTACTTTGGGACGGAGAGAACATGAGAATTACTAACCTGGAAGAAGCCAACCAGTTTGTAGGAAGAACTTCTTACCGCGATGGCTGGAAAGTTTAGTAAATTTGATTTTCAGAGATAATCAAGAAGGCTGTCATTGAGTTTTGAGCAATCAAAATCAAGAACAGCCTTCTCTTTTTTAAGCTACTTTCAATTATCAGCCCGCCCAGCTTTCTCTGTCCAGACTTCTGAACTGAATGGCTTCTGCCAGATGCTCAATCCTTATTTCTTCCGACTCTGCCAGATCGGCAATCGTGCGCGATACTTTCAGAATCCTGTCGTAAGCTCTGGCCGATAAACCCAGCCGTTCCATAGCTTTTTTCAGAAGCGCTTTTCCGGCATCGCCTATTTCACATATTTCTTTCACCATTTCGGGCGGCATCATGGCATTAGAATGAATATCCGGATATTTTTCAAATCTATTTGTCTGTATCTCCCTTGCTTTTATTACCCTTTCTCTGATAACAGCCGATGATTCATTCTTGCGGGTAGATGATATCTGGTCGAAACTCACCGGTGTTACCTCTACGTGCAAATCAATTCTGTCGAGCAAGGGCCCTGAAATCCGGTTCAGATATTTGCCAACGGTTCCGGGTGGGCAGGTACATTCTTTTTCCGGATGATTATAAAATCCGCAGGGGCATGGGTTCATGCTGGCTATGAGCATAAAATTGGCCGGAAACTCAACCGCCTGTCTTGTTCTTGATATCACCACCTTCCGTTCTTCCAGTGGCTGGCGCATTACTTCCAGTACGGTGCGTTTAAACTCGGGCAATTCATCCAGAAACAAAACCCCGTTATGTGCCAGCGAAATTTCACCGGGTTGCGGAAACCCGCCCCCTCCTACCAGAGCCGCATCTGAAATGGTATGATGTGGTGCGCGGAACGGCCTACGGGCAATTAATGAGGCCTTTAAGCCCAGTTTTCCGGCTACCGAATGGATTTTGGTTGTCTCAAGCGCTTCATGGAGTGTCAGCGGAGGTAAGATAGACGGAATACGTTTGGCAAGCATGGTTTTACCTGCCCCCGGCGGGCCTATCATAATTACATTATGCCCACCGGCCGCGGCAATTTCCATGGCTCGTTTGATATTCTCCTGCCCCTGCACATGAGAGAAATCTGCTTCATATTCGTTAATCGAGTTATAGAAAATATCACGTGTATCGGTTACCAGCGGCTCTATTTCTTTCTCACCGATTATAAAATCAATGGCTTCTGTTAAGGTCTTTACCCCAATAACATCCAGATTATTAACGATAGAAGCCTCCATGGCATTTTCAGCAGGCAGAATAAAACCTTTCAGCTTTGACCTCCGCGCTTCTATAGCAATCGGCAGCACGCCTTTAATGGGCCGAAGGGTACCATCGAGGGCCAGTTCGCCCAGAATCACATATTCTACCAGATTTTTAGCCGGGCTGATTAACTCACCCGCTGTCAGGATACCCACAGCCATCGGCAAATCATAAGCCGACCCTTCCTTCCGGATATCGGCCGGAGCCAGATTAATAACCGTTTTTTGTCTGGAAATCTGATAATTGCAGTTTTTTAGCGCAGCATCAATACGTTGTTGACTTTCTTTCACAGCACCATCGGGCAGCCCTACTATAGACATCCCGATGCCTTGTACTACACTTACTTCAACTGTTATCAAGGTGGCATTTACTCCATATACAGCAGCCCCAAAGGTTTTTGATAACATATAATCGTTTTTTTCTGTCAAATTAAACCATCATTTTAATACTAAACAAATCCTGCTTTCAATCAGGCAAACTTCGGCTTGTAAGGGCTATTGTTTTGGCTGACCCGGGAAACTATTTCAGTATGAATGAGATTTTGCGTAAGTAAAAATTGTTATTGCATTAAAGATACAAAAGTAGCAATATCTTTGCAGCTAAAACCAGTAAAGGTTTTGCGTTTTATTGACAGTTTTTACAAATAGAATGAAGATGGTAAAGGAAAATATTGATTATGTTGCTGAAATAGCACGACTGAAGAAAGAAAAGAATGCCGTTATTCTGGTACATTATTATCAGGTAGCTGAAATTCAGGACATTGCCGATTACATAGGCGACAGCCTGGGGCTTTCTCAGCAGGCAGCTAAAACAGATGCCGACATGATTGTTTTTGCCGGTGTGCGCTTCATGGCAGAAACAGCAAAGATATTGTCGCCGCAAAAGAAAGTGGTGCTTCCGGATATGAACGCTGGTTGTTCGCTGGAAGAATCAGCCCCGGCTGATGAATTTGCGGCATTTAAAGCGCAGCACCCGGACCACCTGGTGATATCTTACGTAAACTGCTCAGCAGCTTTGAAAACCCTGACAGACGTGGTTTGCACCAGCAGCAATGCGGTGAAGATTGTGGAGAGTTTTCCGAAAGACCAGAAGATAATTTTTGCACCTGATAAAAATCTGGGTGGATACATTAACAGAGTTACAGGCCGGAACATGGTTTTGTGGAACGGC
The DNA here is from genome assembly GCF_024138715.1 of Emticicia sp. 21SJ11W-3. Lineage (GTDB taxonomy): Bacteria > Bacteroidota > Bacteroidia > Cytophagales > Spirosomataceae > Emticicia > Emticicia fluvialis. Next base: position 272,238 of record NZ_CP092074.1, on the reverse strand, counting down.
GCCTGTATGGTGCATGAGACCTTCTCTGGCAAAATGATTCAGGATTTGAAAGCCAAACACCCTGCCGCGCTGGTTGTGGCGCACCCCGAAAGCGAAGAATCTGTTTTGCAACTGGCCGACTATATTGGGTCTACTACCGGATTATTAAAATACGTAATTAACAACCCTGAGAAAGAATTTATTGTGGCTACTGAGTCGGGCATTCTGCATCAGATGCGCAAAGCCGTGCCAGATAAGAAGTTCATTGTAGCGCCCACCTCTAAGAATGGCCATGCCTGCCTGGCTTGTTCTGATTGTCCGCACATGAAGCTTAACACCCTTGAGAAACTCTATTTGTGTTTAAGAGACGAAGCACCTGAAATAACCTTATCACCTGAAATTATTGCAGAGGCCCGCAAACCTATTGAAAGGATGCTGGAGCTTTCGGCGAAGTTTGGGTTGTAAATTTAATTTTGATTTTACCCGGGCTTCCTGTTTCAGGAAGCCATTATTATAACATTCTACTATTGTGGGTCTCTCTTATCCGCTATACTCGCACGAATACTTCATGGCCAAAGCATTAGATTTAGCCATTCAGGCAGGTGATGCCGGGGAAATTCCGGTGGGTGCAATTGTAGTAGCAGGTGGCAGCAAAATTATAGGCAAAGGTACCAACCAGACCGAACAACTGAACGATGTAACGGCGCATGCCGAAATCATTGCCATTACGGCAGCCGCACAATTTCTGGGTGCCAAATACCTGAAAGACTGCACCTTATACGTAACGCTTGAACCTTGTGTGATGTGCGCCGGGGCTTTGGGGTGGTCGCAGATTGACCGGATTGTATATGGGGCATCTGACCCGAAACGTGGTTTTTCCAGGGTTTCTCCCAATATTCTTCATCCTAAAACTACGCTCGTAAAAGGCATTCTGGAAAAGGATTGCGAAACACTAATGAAGAATTTTTTCAGAAATTTGCGAACATAATTTTAGCGCTTCGCGTTAAACTAATAGCTACGGCGTTACATTCAACACTAAGTTATTTGATAATCACAATTAAAACTTTCTTTAAGATATGGCATACACACTCGATCCGCTCCCTTATGCAAGTGACGCACTGGAGCCTCATTTTGATAAGGCAACAATGGAAATCCACCATGACCGTCATCACCAAACCTATGTAACTAATCTCAACAATGCCATTGCCGGTACTGAATTAGAAGGTTTAAGTTTGAAAGAATTGTTGACAAATATCAGCAAATACCCTGCGCCTGTAAGAAACAACGGTGGTGGCCATTTCAACCATGATTTATTCTGGAACATTTTGTCTCCTAATGGCGGTGGTGCCCCTACCGGCGACCTTGGCAAAGCAATTGATGAGGCTTTTGGCTCTTTTGATACTTTCAAAGATGAGTTTAAAAAAGCGGCTCTTGGACGTTTCGGTTCGGGTTGGGCATGGTTAGCAGCCGATGCCGATGGGAAGTTATTTATTACGTCTACTCCTAATCAAGATAATCCTTTGATGGACGTGGCAGATAAAAAAGGCACACCGATTCTGGGTCTTGATGTTTGGGAACACGCCTATTATCTGAAATTCCAGAACAAACGCCCTGACTACGTAGATACATTCTGGAATGTAGTGAGCTGGGATGCAGTAGCGAAATTGTATTCAGGTAAATAAAATTATTCTCGTTCTATTGATATATAAAAGCCGGCTCAAATCAGATTTTGAGTCGGCTTTTAATTTATCAATCGGCCTACCCGTTTCTTTGTTCTTTCAGTGTTTTGGTTTATTGAGTGTTTACTCCGGAGGTGCTTTAAGCCACTTCAGCTAAAGTGCATACATGTATATACATTGGCATTTTGTGTTTTTTTTGGATTTTGTAATGTATTTTAATGACATCCGGTCTAATCAGCAATAAATATAATTCTTCCATTTGTATCTGTTTTGCTTTTACTTATATTCGCAAACACTCAATTCCTAAACTACTGAATCAATGAACTCACGCCGGCACTTCATCCGCAGTGTATCTGCGCTCACCGGAGCATCGCTCTTACCCTCATTAAAGGCACTTTCAGCCGACGAGCTCGTAACCATCGGCTCATTAAAAACCAATAAATCAGCGTTGGAACTGGCATCTGACGAAGACTACTGGTATCAGATTCAACAGGCTTATACGGTGTCTCCTCAGATTATTAACCTGAATAACGGTGGCGTAAGCCCTGCACCCCTGGTGGTACAAAATGCCGTAGAACGTTATGGAAAATTTGCCAACGAAGCGCCCAGTTATTTTATGTGGCGCATACTAGACCAGGGAAGAGAACCCCTGAGAGAGAATCTGGCAAAATATGCGGGGGTATCGCCGGAAGAAATTGCTATCAACCGCAATGCAACCGAAGCACTGGACACCGTGATTCTGGGCTTACCGTTACAAAAAGGTGATGAGGTGGTAATGACCCGCTACGATTACCCGAATATGCTGCATGCCTGGCGGATGCGAGAAATGCGCGACGGACTGAAAATCAACTATGTAGATATAGACCTGCCGCTTGAAGACAACGACCTGATTGTGAAGAAATTTGTGGAGAAAATGACACCCCGAACTAAAGTGGTGCATATTACCCACATTGTAAACTGGAACGGACAAATTCTACCGGCAAGAAGAATAGCTGACGAGGCCCATAAAAGAGGCATTGAAGTACTGATAGACGGCGCTCATTCTTTTGCGCATCTGGAATATAAAATACCTGATTTAGGAGGTGATTATTACGGCACCAGCCTGCATAAATGGCTATCGGCACCCATAGGCTCTGGTATGTTATGGATAAAGAAAGAGAAAATCAGCAAGGTGTTTCCGTTGATACCTAATGATAAGCCCACGTCTGACAATATCCGTAAGTTTGAAAATCTGGGTACCAGACCTTTTATGATAGAGCAGGCCATTGGGCAGGCGCTTAATTTCCAGCTGGCTATTGGCAATGCCCGTAAAGAAGCCCGCTTGCGGTATCTGAAAAACTACTGGGCCAAAGAGGCTTCAGGTATTACAAAGTTTAAGCTGAATACGCCTTTAAAAGCCGAATACTCGGGTGCATTGGCGCATTTTGGCATAGAAGGCCTGGAAGCCGGCAAAATTGAAGGCGAATTGCTCGGGAAATTCAAAATACATACCTCGCCCGTTAAATGGGAAAAGTTGGATGGCGTACGGGTAACACCTCATGTGTACACTACTCTTAACGACTTAGACCGGCTGCTGGATGGCATAAAGCACATTGCTAAAACATAAAAAAAGGTGGAGCGCGCTCCACCTTTTCTGTATCTGTTTAATCAGTATTTACTTTGCTACTTCTACGTTAACAAGCAACAGGAACTCGTCCATTTCAATTTCAGCGGCTTGTACAATTGCCTCAGTTACATCCAGCGAAAGCGCCTGCACTTCCTGGCAGATATAATCTTTATTGGCCTGAACCGCCGCTACCAGCGTTTCATTATTGTTGGCTAACGATATCCTGATTTTATCGGTTACTTCAAAACCATTATCTTTTCTGTAGTTCTGAATACGGTTTACAAAATCGCGGGCGATACCTTCATAACGCAGTTCTTCAGAAATGGTCATATCCAGCGCAACTGTTAGCCCACCTTCGCTGGCAACTAACCAGCCCGGTACGTCTTCTGTCAGTATCTCAACGTCTTCCAGTTTCAGATGTGTAAACGCTGCCAGTGCTGACTGCGTGGCCAGTTCGCCGGTTTTTTCCAGTTCTTTCAGTTGTTCCGGAGTTATGGCAGTAATAAAGTTGCCCACCTCTTTCATGTCCTTGCCGTATTTAGGGCCCAGTACTTTAAAGTTTGGCTTCACTTTCTTTTTCAGGATACCAGAATCGTCATCCAGATATTCAACAGCCTTAATGTTTACTTCCGACTTGATGATCTCTTCTACATGACGAATCTTCTCACGCGTACTTTCAGAAAGCACCGGAATCAAAATTCTTTGCAGTGGCTGGCGAACCTTAATTTTATGTATTTTACGCAATGAGTGTACCAGCGATGATATTCTCTGCGCTAAATCCATCGACTCTTCCAAATCAGAATCTACCAACGTTTCGTCATATTTATGCCATTCAGTAAAGTGCACAGACTCATGCAAGAAACGGGTTTTGCTGGCTTTAGCTTCCTCACGGATACAATCAGTCATGTTTCTATACAACCAGTCTCCATAGAAAGGCGCAATAGGCGACATCAACTGCGAAACTGCAACCAGACAATGCTGTAATGTTTCATAGGCTGCCTTTTTGTTCTCGGTCATTTCGCCTTGCCAGAAACGGCGGCGGCACAAACGCACATACCAGTTAGAGAGTTGGTCACATACAAAATCCTGTATCAAACGCCCTGCTTTAGTAGGGTTGTAGGTTTCATATTGCTCTTCAACTTCTTTAATAAGCGTATATAATTTAGACAGAATCCAACGGTCCATTTCAGGCAAACGCTCATAAGGCACACGGTCGGCCTCTGTCATTTTATAATTATCAAGGTTGGCATACAGTGCAAAGAAATTATAAGTATTGGTAAGTGTACCAAAAAACTTACGTTGCACTTCTGTGATACCGTCAATATTAAACTTCAGGTTATCCCAGGGCTCGGCATTGGTAATCATATACCAGCGGGTTGGGTCGGCCCCATATTGAGATAGCGTCTCAAACGGATTGACGGCATTACCCAGGCGTTTAGACATCTTGTTGCCGTTTTTGTCAAGCACCAATCCTGTCGACACCACGTTTTTAAAGGCAATAGAGTCGTACAACATACCAGATATGGCATGTAGCGTAAAGAACCAACCGCGTGTCTGGTCAACACCCTCCGAAATGAAATCAGCAGGGTAATTATTATCAAAAACCTCCTTGTTCTCAAACGGATAATGCCATTGTGCAAACGGCATAGCGCCAGAGTCAAACCAAACGTCAATCAGGTCGGTTTCACGTTGCATTACTTTACCGCTGGTAGATACCAGATACACCTCATCTACATAAGGGCGGTGCAGGTCTTCTTTGTTATCGGCCAGCAATGCAAGAAAATACTCGTTTTTCTGCTTTTGTTCGGCAGATAGTGCCTCATCTTTCAGGGCATGCAGAATACCGTTTTTCAGTTCTTCCAATGAGCCAATACAAACCTCTTCACCATCTTCGCACCGCCAGATAGGTAGCGGAGTACCCCAGTAACGGCTACGAGACAGGTTCCAGTCTACGGCGTTTTCAAGCCAGTTGCCGAAACGACCCGTTCCGGTGCTTTCAGGCTGCCAGTTAATGGTCTTATTCAAGGCTACCAGCCTTTCTTTCATGGCTGTGGTGCGAATAAACCAGCTATCAAGCGGGTAGTATAGCACCGGTTTATCAGTACGCCAGCAGTGTGGGTAAGGGTGGTCAAACTTCTGAACATTGAAAGCCTTATTCTCTGTTTTCAGTTTGATACCGATGCGCTCATCTACCGACAGATATTTGTCTCGGCCCTGTTTCTGGCGTTCTGTTTCTTTTTCGTCGTCTGTCAGATATGCCTCTTTAACATACTCCAGGGCAAAGTCAGAAATTTCTTTTACAAAACGGCCACGCTTATCAACAATAGGCACCTCTTTGCCGTTTTCGTCTTTCACCATTATCGGCGGAATACCATTTTGCTGTGCAACACGGAAGTCGTCAGCACCGAAGGTTGGTGAAGTATGTACAACCCCTGTGCCGTCTTCAGTAGTAACAAAGTCACCTATAATAACTCTGAAAGCAGCTGCATCAGGCTGAACATAGGGCAATAACTGATGATACTCAATACCTTCTAATGTAGCGCCTTTAAATTCAGTTAGGATTGTCCACGGAATCAGTTTTTTGTCTGACGCAGCAAAGCCGTCAAAATCACCGTCCAGCCCTTTCTCAGAGAAATATTTACTCACCAACACTTTTGCCAACACCACATTTACCGGCAGGTAGGTGTACGGATTAAACGTTTTTACCAATACGTAGTCAATGTTTTTACCTACAGTAAGTGCAGAGTTGGCAGGGAGTGTCCACGGTGTGGTGGTCCAGGCCAATATGTACACCTCATTGCCTTGGGCTGCTTCAAACAAAAAGTCAGACTTGTCTGATTTCTTCACCTTAAACTGTGCCGTAAGAGAAGTGTCTTTCACTTCTTTGTAAGTGCCGGGCATGTTTAACTCATGAGACGAAAGCCCCGTTCCTGCAGCAGGCGAGTATGGCTGAATGGTATACCCTTTATAGAGCAGTCCTTTTTTGTAGAACTCCTTAATCAGATACCAGATAGACTCTATGTATTCGTTTTTATAGGTAATGTATGGGTTGTCAAGGTCTACCCAGTAACCCATTTTTTCGGTCAGGTCATTCCATTGGTCGGTAAAGCGCATCACCGTTTCACGGCATTTCCGGTTATATTCTTCAACCGATATCTTAATCCCAATGTCTTCTTTGGTAATACCCAGTTCTTTTTCCACTTGCAGTTCAACCGGCAGGCCGTGGGTATCCCAACCACCTTTACGTTTTACCTGAAAGCCTTTCAGGGTTTTGTACCGGCAGAAAATATCTTTAATAGTACGAGCCATTACGTGGTGGATACCCGGCGTTCCGTTAGCAGACGGAGGCCCCTCATAGAAAGTAAAAGCAGGTGCGCCTTCTCTTACCTCTACCGATTGCTCAAATACTTTATTCTTTTTCCAGAACTCCAGAATTTCGTCAGCGATGGCTGCGTAGTTAACAGATTTATATTCTTTATAATGCATATGTAAAAGCGAATATCGGCAGGCTTTACAAATCCTGCCTGAAACAGAGTGCAAAGATAACGATTTTTAGCCCATAGAAATAATTGAAACCAACAGATTTAAGGTTTTAATCAAATTCAAAACCTGGTTTATCCGGGTTTAAGATTAAAATTTTGAGATTAAATCATTCAGAATTAAACCGACAAACTGTATTGTTATCTAACACTGCACACATAAATAACAAGCCGTGTTACAAAAGCAAACCCAGCACTTGTTCTGGAGAGCGGGATTCGGAGCGCCACTCTCAACCATAAAAGAGGCCAAACACCATTCTGCCAAAAGAATTTTCAAGAGGCTGCTGAAAGATTCTGAATCTTTCAGCCCTATCGAAGTGGTGAAGCCTCCGGATACGACAGATACCTATTCTAAGTCAAAGGCAAATGCCATTGACAAAACAGACCTGGCACGCCTAAAAGAGAAGCAGCTTGAAATTGAGAAGCAAAGAAAGGAAGACCAAACCAGACTTAATATTGCCTGGATTGAAAAGATGAGTTCGGGCAAAGAGGTTCTGAGAGAAAAAATGGCATTTTACTGGCATGGACATCTGGTATCCAGAAGTCAGGATGCCTATTATTCGCAAAGCTATGTAAATACCCTTCGTAAATATGCTTTGGGGAAGTTCGGAGATTTGCTGCTTGCGGTTTCTAAAGAACCATCAATGCTACAGTTTTTAAATAACAGGCAGAACCGAAAAAAAAGTCCGAATGAAAACTTTGCCAGAGAATTGATGGAGTTGTTTACACTTGGCAGAGGCAACTACACCGAAAAAGACATTAAACAGGTAGCCAGAGCGTTTACAGGATGGGACTTTGACACAAACGGCCAGTTTGTTTTTAAAGAAAAACAACATGACGACGGCGATAAAACCATTTTTGGCAAAACCGGAAACTTTAAGGGAGAAGAAGTTATCTCTATGATTCTTGAAAAAAAAGAAACTGCCATTTTTGTAACAGAAAAAATTTACAGGCAGCTTGTAAATGAAGATACCGCTAACCCCTGGCATACCGAAAAAATACTAAAACTTGCTGAGCGGTTTTATGAATCGGGCTATGAAATTTCGCTTTTGCTTCAACATATTTTTACTTCAGACTGGTTCTTCGATGCGCGCAACATCGGGTCGCATATTAAATCACCCATAGAATTACTGGTGGGCATGAAAACAACCATGCAAATACATTTTGATGACCCGGAGGCACCATTGCTTATTGAGCGGCTGTTAGGCCAGATATTACTGTATCCGCCCAATGTAGCGGGGTGGCCGGGAGGCAAAAACTGGATCGACAGCTCCAGTCTTTTATTCAGAATGCAGCTTCCGTCTCTTATTTTTACAGACAGGCAACCCGAAATAAGCGCTAAAAGCGATGGCGACATCAATACGGAGTACCAGACACGTAAAAGAGGGTTCAGCGGTGAATCTGACTGGCTAAAATTAGCGCCATACTTTGCAGGCAAAAAAACTAACCTGCTGGAAGAAATGACTAATTATTTGCTGCAGGCAATGCCCGATGAAAGCATACTGAAAGAAATTGAGAGCCACGTTAAGGCCGGGCCACAGGTAGAGGCCATGAAAAAAACAACCATGTATTTATGGATGCTCCCTGAATACCAGCTATGCTAGGCATAACCTGTCAGTCTTTTTTATTTATACATTTAAATTGGTTTATCAATAATGGCATCAAGAAGAGATTTTATCAAGCAATCGGCATTGGCAACCATAGGCGGTATGCTGGTTCCTCATTTTCTGAAAGCCTACGAAACACAACACTTGGGTGTAGAGCCGGTGAACGGCAAGGTTTTGGTTGTTGTTCAGTTGTCAGGTGGTAATGATGGCCTAAACACGGTAATTCCATACACAAACGATATTTACTATAAAGCCCGGCCCAATATTGGTATTGCGCCTGACAAAGTACTAAAACTAAACGGAGAACTTGGCCTTAACCCTGCCATGGACGGCCTCAGACGATTATATGACGATGGCCTGGTGAGTATCATTAATAATGTTGGTTACCCTAACCCTGACCGTTCTCATTTCCGCTCTATGGATATTTGGCATACCGCCAGTGAATCAACCGAATACCTGAATACCGGATGGCTGGGACGATACCTGGATGCCAACTGCGCCGGGCATTGTACACCTTATCAGGCATTGGAAATTGACGACACCCTAAGCCTGTCAATGAAAGGCGAAAATGTAAAGGCATTGGCAGTAAAAGATACAGAAAAACTATACCGGCAGGTTAGCCGTCCGTTTATCAGAAAGGTTGCAGGTGTTGCGCCGGTGTCAGTCAATCAGAATCTGTCATATATGTATAAAACCCTTGCTGAAACATCGTCTTCAGCCGAGTTCTTACATACTCAATCAAAAATTTATAAATCTTCGGCCACTTATCCGGTCGGAGAACTGGGCCAGCGCCTGAAAACTATTGCAGAACTTATTATATCAGACCTGCCCACCAGAGTATATTATGTAAGCGTTTCTGGTTTCGACACCCACTTTAATCAGCTAAATCAGCAGGAAAGGCTTCTGCAGAACTACTCTTCGGCCATACAGGTATTCGTTAATGACCTGCAAAAAAACAATAAAATTAACGATGTTGTGATTATGACTTTCTCAGAATTTGGCAGAAGAGTAAAAGAAAATGCCAGTGCCGGTACAGACCACGGAACAGCTAATAATTTATTTTTAATAGGCGGTAGCCTCAAACGCCCTGAAATATTGAATGAAGCCCCTGATTTAACCAATCTGGATGAGGGCGATTTGAAATTTTCAGTTGATTTCAGAGATATTTATGAATCGTTGCTAAATGACTGGTTGCACTCTGACGCAAAAAAAATACTGGGCCGTGTATCAGGAAATTTAAAACTCGTCTAATTTTAAAAATATCCTGCTTCACATAAAAACCACTTAGTTTATACATCTTCTTTTTTTCTGCTTTTATGGTTATGAATTTTTTGTTTTCTACCTGAAAACAGAGAATTTTCTACTAGAATTGTAGGCTAAATTCACTTATATTTCTGTTATTTTGTGCCCTGACTTTTTAAAATTAACCTTTTTGCCTAAACCTTAATTTATCTTACTTCAATTAAGATAATTAGCATTGCAACCACTAAACACTGGTATACTTTGGCATACTGCCGGATATTAGGCCAAATGCTGTGCTTATATCTATAATTTTCAGCTTTATGGAAGGCAAATAGCAATAACCGCCAGAAACATTTCCGGCTTTTTTCTAAACCCTGATGATACTTAATTGAAAAACTTATATGGTTTTTAATTCTATTGACTTTCTAATTTTCTTCATTATTGTATTTATTTTATTCTATTATTCCCGCGGATTCAACAGGCAGGTAATTCTTCTGGTTTCAAGTTCTGTTTTTTACATGTGGTTTATTCCTTCGTATATTCTCATATTGTTTTTAACTATTCTTATTGATTATTTTGCCGCTATCAGAATTGAAGACAGTACAAAACCTGCTACAAAAAAGCTTCATCTGCTGTTTGGTATCATCAATACATGTATTGTTTTATTTGTATTTAAGTACTACAACTTTTTTGTCGACAACCTGAATTACCTCGGATTCAGAAGTGCCAGACACTGGGAAATAATACTACCAATAGGGCTTTCATTTCATGTGTTTCAAAGCCTGGGGTACGTTATTGAAGTTTACAAAGGCAAAATAAAAGCCGAGCGGAACCTGCTCATTTATTCAAATTTTGTAATGATGTTTCCGCAATTGGTTGCCGGGCCAATTGAGAGAGCAGAGAATCTATTGCCCCAATTAAGAAAAGATAACCCAATAACTTACCGTGATTTTACTGTGGGGCTAAGCCAGTTTTTTTGGGGACTCTTTAAAAAAGTAGCCGTTGCAGACGTATTAAGCCAGTATGTTGATACCATTTTTAACAGCTACACGCATCACTCAGGCTTTACTTTTTTTATAACCATGCTGATGTTCACTTATCAGCTGTATTGTGATTTTTCAGGCTACTCAGATATGGCCATTGGTGTTGCCAGAATGCTGGGCTACAGATTTAATGAAAACTTTAAACTGCCTTTTTTTTCAACAAGTATCACCGAACTCTGGCGAAAATGGCATATTTCTTTAAGCAACTGGCTGAGAGATTATGTGTATTTTTCATTAGGCGGCACAAAGAAAGGAAAACTGATTGCCTACAGGAATCTGTTCATTACTATGCTGATAGGTGGTTTATGGCATGGTGCATCCTGGAATTTCGTAATATGGGGCCTTATTTACGGTGTTTATTTAACGGCCGAAAAACTATTGAATTTCACTTTGCGGAGCCGTCCGGGATTTATTTATAAAGCCATTGGCTACATATATGTTCATTTACTTATAATGTTTCCCCTTATTCTATTCAGGTCTGTAACTTTTGACCAGGCCAGTTATATCATTCATACCATATTTACCGATTTTTACCCCTCAAAATTTAACGCGTTAGATATCTTTATTTTGATGCCTGCCATTATCAGCTGGACTCTCATGACAGCGTTTGAGTACTTTGTGCTTAGAAAATTCAGCTTTGATGATATATACGAGATGAAATCCGGTAATCTCTATCTCAATGCTCTAACTATTTTCATTACTGTTTCTGTTTTTTTGCAAGGCAATATCAACGAAACGCAATTTATTTATTTCCAATTCTGACCAGCCCATGAAACAAATATTAGCTAAACTTGCTTTTCTGATTTTGATTTTGCTGGTGATAGACAAACTGTTTGGTGTTTTGTTCTCTCATTTTATATTTAAGAAGACCATTTCTGGAGAACGTGGGGGTACAATCAATTACATATTGCAAAAAAACAGAAACATCAACTTTCTTATTCTGGGGTCTTCAAGAGCCAGGCACCAAATAGACCCGCTCTTGCTTACGAACCTAAAGGGTAAAGGATATAATGCCGGTGAAAACGCCGTTGGTGGCGTTTTATATAGCAGTATATTGCTGGATTTATTGCTTGCCGAACAAATAAGGCCGCATTCGGTAATATTGCAAATGGATGCAAATTATTTTGATGAATCGCGGCAGAAACAGAATAATCTGGAGCTTAGAGCACTTTATCCGTTTTATGCAGAAAGCGAGTTATTAAAAGAATATGTAAAAGATATTGGATGGAAAGAAACAATGCTGGTACAATCTGATATGTTTAAATATAATTTCAAGGTTTATCCTATTATGTTTAATTACATAAACGAAAAAAACATGATAAATCCATTCGGTTTTTCTCCTCTGCTAGCCAGATTAGATACCTCAAAAATCAGACATGAAAGCGTAAAGCACAAAGTTGAACCTATTAAACTCGATAAGCTAAAGCTAAAAGCTCTAAGGCACGTAATCAATCAATGTGCAAAATTCAATGTAAAACTCTATATAGTTTTTCCGCCGAATTTCAAAAACATCTATTACCACAAAGTTTATAGCGATAAACTAAAAGCATTCGTTTCTGCCCAAAAAAACCCGGCCAGAGTTATTGATATGAGCGATGTTTATAAGTTAGCAGACTTACAACAACCTGATAAATGGAAAGACGAAACCCACCTGAATAAAGCAGGTGCCCTGTTGTTCTCGGCTTACCTTAACGACAGCCTCAAAGAAAACATAAACAGAAAATATGTCTCAAAGTTTAATTAAGGGTATTTGATATAATAACCTCTAATGCCCGATTCATTTTGCAGGCTACGGTATCTTTGCTATATTGCAATGAATAATTTTGCCGGGAAGACTATTAATGCTATTGAGAGAAAAACGACTGCTCATGATTATTGTGAATTAAATGTTAATTGTTAAGAATCAGCATGGTTAAACCCTCTTTTTAATTTCATCTTTCATTAGATAGCCTGAGGATGAATGATTGGATTATGACTTCGTGAATTGCAGCAACCCAAATTTTTTAAAAGATAATTTTTTGCTAAAGCCCTATATATGAGTTTTTTTTACAGAACTGGTATTTTAATATTTCTTTCGATGTCTTTTGCTTTTAGCCAGAACCCTACCAATGGCGCAAAGCTTCATATCGAAAGCGGAGTCTTTGTGTCCAGTTCAGGCAAAACACCTTTTTTGATACACTCTAATCAGTATGGTACTGTTCCGATTGAAAACCCCATCTTTACATTAAGGGCAGGGCTTATCAAAGAATATGATTCTACCAAAACATCATCAAGCCATAAACTAAGAAAATTCTCTTACGGATACGGCATCAGCGCCGTAGCTAATGCGGGTAAAGCCAATCAGTTTTTACTTCCTGAAGCCTATCTTAAAATAAGGTTTGGCGCTTTTGAATTATACGGCGGCCGAAGAAAAGAAATTACAGGCCTGGTAGATACCGCTCTTACTATGGGTTCTTACATCTGGTCGGGCAATGCCTTACCTATTCCTAAAGTACAAATTGGCCTGCCCAACTATGTTTCTATTCTTGGAAAAGGTCTATTTTCTGTGAAAGGGGCATTTGCCCATGGTTGGTTTGAGAACGGCCCTGTTCAGAACTTTTTTTTGCACCAGAAGCACCTGTATTTAAGAATCGGGAAACCCAACTGGCGTGTAAAATTATATGCCGGTGGTAACCATCAGGTCCAATGGGGGGGACGACCAGCTGAGCCATTTATTGACAAAAAATCAGGTGCACTTATCACAACCTATCCTTCAGATTTTGCTACATACCTAAAGATAATTTCAGGTTTAAGTATCAATAAAGGAGAGAGCAGCCTAAACTCAAACATACCAATAAATGAAGCCTGGAACAGACCCGGAAACCATCTCGGCAGTTTTGATATTGCAGCAGAAATTAACACCCGCCTGTTTGATGTGTTTCTGTACCGGCAAAGCATTTATGAAGATGGTTCACTGTTTTACCTCAATAATATAACTGATGGACTACTTGGCGTATCTTTAAGGCGTAAATTCGTAGAGAAAGGTATAACAAGAGTTACCTTCGAATATCTGGATACCAGAAGCCAGGGAGGATCAACCGGAAGTGAAAACACAGTTCCAGAACTAAGAGGTATGGATAATTATTTCCAGAATGGTACTTATACAAGGGGTTGGACCTATTACGGCAACACCATAGGAACCCCATTGTTAGTGCCTTTGTGGACAGTAAATAAAGAAGGTTTGCCGGCAGAGCTGGTAATGCAGGATGACACCTATATACTAAACCGGGTTCAGGCGTTTTCTTTGGGTATAAGCGGGAAAGCCAAAAACATGGATTATTATACCAAAGCACTTTATAACATAAATACAGGTACTTACCCATTTGTACTAGACCGCCGGCAATTTGCCTTGCTGTGCCGGGTAAGGTACAAACTTCCTAAATTTTCTATTGTTTCTTCTGTATCATTTGATGAAGGTAATCTGTTCACAAGCACCTTAGGGGGTTACCTAGGGATACAAAGAACTTTCTTCTAACTCATCAAAGTCAAGATTTTCGTAAACTGAATTATTGCTGATAAATTCCGGAATCAGTTTTTTCATTTCTGATACAATCTGGTTATTATTGAGCGAAGCAATAGTGGTTTCCAGATGGGCAATTGCCACTTTCAGCAGGTCATAGTCTTCAGGTACAACTTTGGCTATCATAATTTTTGAATGATAGGTTGGTTGTGTATTTTCGTTACTATTCAGTAGTTCTTCATACAGTTTTTCACCGGGCCTGAGTTGCGTTATTTTTATTTCAATATCTTTATCGAGCTCCAGACCAGACAACTGAATCATTTTCTTGGCAAGGTCATATATTTTCACAGGCTTGCCCATATCAAAAACATATATCTCACCACCTTTACCCATTGTACCTGCTTCAAGCACCAATTGGCATGCCTCCGGGATAGTCATAAAATATCTGATAATTTCTTTATGCGTTACCGTAACGGGGCCGCCGTTCTCTATCTGTTTTTTGAATAACGGGATAACCGAACCATTAGACCCAAGCACGTTGCCAAATCTGGTAATTATAAACCTTGTTCTGTTACCGTGGTGGCTATCCAATGCCTGCACGTACATTTCTGCCAGACGTTTGGAAGCACCCATTACATTGGTGGGATTCACGGCTTTATCGGTAGAAATCATTACAAATTTTTCAGCCTCATATTTTGAGGCAAGCTCTGCTATAATTTTTGTACCATGCACATTTACTCTAACAGCCTGATACGGACTTTTTTCCATGAGAGGCACATGCTTATATGCCGCAGCATGGAAAATCACCTGAGGTCGTTCTTCATTAAAGAGGTGGTCCATTAACCCTTCATTCGTTACATCGTACACCTCTACACGTATGTCGGGCAACTGGCTGTTATCAACATTTGAGGTTCTGAGTATCTCACTCTCTAAGTCATAAAGCGCCGACTCTGCCTGGTCAATCAAAACAATTCTTCCCGGCGAAAACTTCAGCAGTTGCCGTACTAGCTCACTCCCTATTGAACCGGCAGCACCGGTAACTAGCACTTTTTTATCTTTTATAAACCTTTCTACAAAACGGTTATTTATAAATATCGGGTCACGCTCAAGCAAATCGTCAATTTCAATATTTTGTATTTGCTTGGTAGTTAATTCCCCATTTATCCACTTATCAATAGGCGGAATTGACTTAAGTATAATGCCCAGAGCAAGAAAATCTTCGGCAATTTTAGCTTTTGCTAATGGCGTTATTTTTTCTATGGCAAAAACAACTTCCAGGTCTTCTTCTGTAGACCTTGGATTAGTAATATACTTTTCAATTGCGTCTTTTCTTGACAAAACCCTTATTCCTTCAATAGTTTTATTGGTTTTTTGTGGGTTATCATCAATAAAGCATAAGATTTTATAGCTTTTGGTTTTATCGTTAAGCAGGCTGTTTTTGGTTATACGCCCCAGGTCTCCGGTTCCGTAAATAATAATGGGGCTGATAGCCTTAATGTTTCTGTAAAATGTTTCATAAAGGCTTTTTACAAGGAATCTGCTGAAAATAAGTGCAAAAAGGGTAACAAAATAACTAATAATAGTTATACGAGGTGGTATACACAAATAAATGATGTTATGATAACACCCAAAATTTGACAGGAAGAATATAAATATGCTGCTTAATGATACGACCTTCACCAATAGTGTAATATCTTCTGTACTGGTGTGCCTTACAATGCCCTCATACGACTTGAAAATAATGAAAAAGAGGCCGTTAATAAGCAAAACAAAAAACAAATGATATTTATAAAACTGAGGCTCTACATAAGTAAGTTCGAAATCAAAGTGAACAAAAATAGCAAGTGTAAAAGTTATGGAACATATAATAAGATCAACCAAAAAAATCAGCCATTTAGAGGCGAATTTCTCAGAATATTTTCGTGTAGAAATCGTCATAGACTCTGAATCATTAATTTTATAAATCGGAAAGCACAGCAAATTTATTATTTATCATTCAAGGCACAATCAAAAAACTCTTTTTAACACCGAAAACTTTTTAAGCGGATAACCTTTTGCAACCTGTTTTAATGATAGCGCATTTTTGATTGGTTTTATACTATCAGAATGCAATAGTCAATAGAATAAATAAATTACAAGAGAAGACTTAGGGTGTTATAAAAAAGTCAAAACCAGCGGCACTCCAATACAAACGTTCATATACGGAAGGAATAACTGATATTTAGTACATTATTAAATCTTTCAGCTAAACACATTACTTCAGTTGTCAGATAAAACCCTGCACTTGGTACACTCAAAAGCCCTGTTCTTATGCTGTGGACATAGAAAAAGGGAGCTACTTTTAAAACGGCAACTCCCTACAAAGGCTTAGAATTATTTATTAGAAACCGCCTTTTTTAGTTGCTCATTTTCCAACTTCAAGGCTTTTACTTCTTTATTTAATTCAATCATATACAGCGTAAGCTCTTCTATCTTCTCCATTAATTTGGCGCTTGTTTTAGATACATCAAGGCCGTTTTTATGAAATTCTTCTGCTGACTGAACATTAGGCAGGTGCTTATTCTCTTTTATGAAAGACTCAACTTTATCAAGAGGCATTAACTCATAAGAAGGCTCAAATACATAATCGGCCCAGTCTTTAGAGCTTTTCAAGGCAACTTTTACTTTTTCAGTAATGATTCCGTCCTGAACAATAAGGCGATACTCGTTGTTGGTCGGCATGGGGAATTCAGCATCAAAATTACCTACAGCAAGAAACCCCAGGGAGCTCGACTTAGAAGAACCCAGGTTTATTCTGACATTTTTATTGTCAAATTCTCCTTTAATAAGTGGGCTAAGGTTATCTGAGCTCATACCTTTCCATTCGCTACCATTATAGTAGTAAAACCCTGAAATTAAATCAGTTTGGTAGACCATCAACCCATTGGCAGGATTCTGAATGGAATTACGTTGCTGCAATGACATACGGGGTATAAGAAGACCCTGGCTTGAAGACTTAATATCTAAAACGGCAGATTCATGCGGTAATGTTGTACCAATACCCACGTTACTCCTTTCTTTTTGAGCAAAGCCCACCAAAGTACTTGCAGAAAACATGGCAAGTATGCAAAATGATTTGGTAAAGATTGTTTTCATACGTGGCAAATTAAAGTTTTTACTTGATTACGCGCTAATATATACAGGTTTTTACGTCAAAAAAAATATTATTTATTTTTTTTATTGATTGGGTGCTATTTTTTTAATTATTGATAAAAATACCCTAAACAGCCTGATGTTTAACTTCTTTGAAAAAACAAATTGAAACCAGGCAAGCATTTATGGTTTTAAAGTGTATCTAAGTTTGATTGAATAAGGGCAATTAATTATTCTTGAATACATATCTTTATCTCTGAAACAATCCTTTCCAGTTCAGATACACTCAGGTTAGAGCCAGAGGGTAAACATAAACCCCTGTTAAACAATACTTCCGAAACCCCGGCCCCATAAAAAGGGGCATCAGTAAAAACAGGCTGAAGATGCATGGGTTTCCATAGGGGCCGTGATTCTATATTGTGTTTTTCCAGATGAAGTCTGATTTTTTCTCTTTTTTCATAATTCTCAAACAATATACAGGTCAACCATCTATTTGAAAAATAATCAGAAGAAGGCTCATCAAGAAACGTTATTTCACTATTACCTTCCAACTCGTTTTTGTAATAAAAATAGTTGGCTCTTCTTTGACTTACTCTGTCATTCAATACCAACATCTGACCTCTGCCAATACCCGCACAAACATTGCTCATACGATAATTATACCCAATAGCCGAATGCTGGTAATGAGGCGCATTATCACGCGCCTGTGTAGCCAGATATCTGGAGCGGTCAATCATATCTTTCTCATCAGATACCAATGCCCCTCCACCCGAAGTGGTAATAATTTTGTTGCCATTAAAAGAGTAGATGCCAAATTTACCATAAGTACCCAAACTTTTGCCTTTAAAGAAAGAGCCCAGTGCCTCTGCGGCGTCTTCAATCAGCGGAATATCATACTTACTTGCAATAGAAAGTATCTTGTCTAACTGCGCTGGCATTCCATACAAATGCACCAGAATAATAGCTTTTGGTTTTTTACCCATGGCCAACCGATTTTTAATTGCGGTTTCCAGTGCTTCGGGGTCCATATTCCAGGTTAACTCTTCAGAATCAATGAAAACCGGCGTAGCTCCCTGATAAACGATTGGGTTACAGGTAGCTGAAAAAGTAAAACTTGAGCAAAGTACTTCGTCTCCGTTGCCAACGTTGAGTAAAATTAAGGCCAGGTGAATAGCCGCTGTTCCTGAACTTAAAGCAGCTGTGTGCGCAATGCCTGTATAATTACAGATATCTTGCTCAAAGCCATTCACGTTAGGGCCTAGAGGGGCAATCCAATTTGATTCAAAAGCCTCTGTTACAAATTCTATCTCCTTATCTCCCATATGAGGAGATGACAACCATATTTTACTACTCATTTTACTAAAGTTGCTTGGTTTTCCCTTTCAAAGAATTTTTTAAAACTCAAAAGTAACATATAACTTAAACAAAATGACAACCGATTTCCAATAAACATTCTAATGGTGGAAAGTCTTAAAAACATTAGACCAACTAATTTTCAATCAAAAATTAATGGAAGTAAATCATTCATTGAAGTTAGTACATATTTAGGCAGATATTTTGTCTCAATATCAAAATCCTGTTTGTGGATGTTCTCTCCATTATCCTGAAGACAAATAGAACACCACCCTAACTCATTTGGAGTAATGAAATCTTTTTTTATATTATCTGCAATATAAAAGTAATCAGTAGCGCCGAATTGCAAAAAATGAGCGAAGTTATTTATATGGGGTTTTGAAGTTCCAAACTCTTCGGATATTACAATAGAGTCAAAATATGAATCAAGACCTAGTGCTTTAAGTTTGTTTCTTTGTGTAATAGAAAAACCATCAGTAATCAACCCCGTTTTAACTTTATTGCTTTTAAGCTCACTAAGTAAGTGACTAGTTTCTTTATCAAGCTGAATATTGGGATAGTGGTTCCTGTAAGATTCAATAAGCTTAGTAACTTCTGTTGATAGCGAGTAATTTTCAATCAAATTAGCGAAAACATTCTCTTTATTAAAATACCATGAAAGCATTTGATTATACACATGGGGGGCGTCTTTAATTGAAAAAAGGGAGTAGGCTATTGAGTAAAATGCGGATTTCAAATAGCTGATTTCTTTGTAAAGTGTATCATCCAAGTCAAAAATTACAAATTTTGAACTCATAACTGAACTATAATTTCATGGTCATACCTTAACATTAGTGTGTTTTCTTTCCAGTTATCAAAATATTCAATATCTTTTCCCAAAAGGTATTCACTGATTAAAAATCTCGGAAAGTTGGCATCTGCAAGATAGCTTAAAGGATATCCTCCACCAAAGCGTGCATTAATTTCAATCCCTATCAAATTCTTTTTTTCTAAATTATAAAAAACCTGAAACGTGATACAACCTATAGCTCCTTCAATGAAGTTTAATTTTTCTTTTACAATTTCAACAATTTCATTTTTTACCGTTAGCCCTTTGCTTATTTCACCTCCTCTGGTCTCAATTCTTCTTCTGGGAACTACACATTTTAAGAGATTATTCTTATCATAATACATATCCAATGTATATTCATCATGAAATTCGGGGTCGATGAATTCAAAAAAAAGCAGTTTAGGATTTGAAAAATGGTAAGCAGTTAATTCGTCAGCTTTACGAACGGTAAATGTATCTCTGCTAAGACTGCCATCGTAAGGTTTAATAAATATCGGAAAGTAGTTTTCTGTTTTATCAATCACTTTAGGGAACAAAATACCTTTCTCTAGAAAAAAACTATTGGTAACTCTTTTGTCTCTGCAAATATTAACAAAGCACGGGTCAGATACAATCACATTTATACCATTATCTTTGAAAAACTGCTTGTTTTTAGCAAGTATCTGGAGCTCAGTGTCAATTGTTGGAATAATAAGCTTAATATGATGTTTCAGGCAAAGCTCTAATAGTTCATTAATATAATTTTCGTCAGTTACTTTACCAACTTTAAAGTAGCCATCAGCAACATAACAAGCAGCAGATAAATCAGGATTTAAATCAACGGCAAAAACTTTGCTTTCGGGAAAAAATAGTTTTAGTTCTTTTTTAAACGCTTTAACTAGTGACACTCTTCTTCCAGCAGAAGTAATTAATAGATTATCCATTTTTAGACTTTAAATACTTAACGTTAATTGTTTGTTTTCTCTTCGATTCTAAATCTGACACTGATGCAGTCGTCTTTTAATACAATAATCAATTGAACCAACCAGATTAAGCCTATAGATTATATCTTACCCGGGAGTCAGAAATTGCTTTGCATTTTCTAAACTTAATGACTATTATTCTCTCTGGATATGCTGGTTTATTCCAACCCATTCATTTAAATCTCAACAACCGTGGCGCCGAACTCGACAGAATAAATTATAGTCTCTTTTCAACTGTTTAACAAAGAAAACACAAGTTATCATCATGCGCAGATAACTAACATCAAACCCTTGGTTTCATGAAGCCATAGTGCCCACAATTAACTAATGCCAAATGGCCATGACACATTTTTAAAAATACTTTAAGAAAAATGACTGATTGAGCTAAATAATAGTAAAAACAACAATCAGAAATCAGAGGGATAATTTGTTATTCTACCGTGATTGATAGTATCAAAATAAATTATTGCTAAAATACTATTTATTTTTGAAAATGAACATTAAAAAATCTTTACGACACGAATTAAAATAATTTAATCAACGACTTAACTTGAAAATAACTTGATTTTAGAAGGAAAAGAAAAAAACATATTAAAGTAGAAAAACCTGGGTTTATCACAGCCTTTTATCAATTATCTCTTTAGCAAGCTGGCCTTTTACATCATAAATTACTCCGGTAAAATCTCTCAGAGAATTTTGAATGGCAGACTCATTGAACTGATAATGATTTACTGCCAGTATTATGCCGTCATAATCTTTAAAATTCAAATCTTCTTTTAATTCAATTGCATAAGCCGCCTTTACTTCGTCTGCTACTGCCCAGGGGTCAAAAACATCAGTAGAAATGCCATAGTCAGTCAGTTCATTTATTACATCTAACACCCTTGTATCACGGATATCCGGACAATTCTCTTTAAAGGTAATACCTAAAATCAGTACCTTTGCTTTACTTACAATTACGTTATTTTTTATCAGAAGTTTTACCGTCTCTACGGCTACATGCTTGCCCATGTAGTCATTAATCTTCCTGCCGGCAAGTATCACCTGTGGATGATACCCCAATGCCTCTGCCTTATAAGCCAGATAATACGGATTAACCCCTATACAATGGCCACCAACAAGGCCTGGCCTGAACGGAAGAAAATTCCACTTTGTCCCAGCTGCTTCAAGCACAGAAAGCGTATCAAGCCCCATTTTATCAAAAATAAGTGCCAGCTCATTCATAAAAGCTATATTGATATCCCTCTGGCAGTTTTCAATCAGTTTGGCAGCCTCAGCCACTTTAATTGATGTAGCTTTAAAAGTGCCGGCTTCAATTATAGTAGCATATAGTTTATCAACAAAGTCTGCAATTTCGGGGGTGCTTCCTGCAGTAACTTTCTTAATTTTTGTGAGTGTATGCAGTTTATCTCCGGGGTTAATCCGCTCAGGTGAATAACCACAGTAAAAGTCCTGATTATAGCGAAGGCTACTGTACCCCTCTAAAACCGGCACGCAATCTTCTTCTGTGCAACCGGGGTACACAGTGCTTTCATAAATGACAATATCGCCTTTTGACAATACCCTGCCAACCGATTGAGATGCCGCCAGCAGGTATTTTAAATCAGGCCTTTTAAAGCTGTCTATCGGTGTTGGAACAGTGATTATGTATACATTTTGCCCGCCTGGTTTTTTCTCATCGGTAACCAGTGAAGAAGAGAATGAAAGCTTGTCGGCAGACTCCAAATCTTTACTGCTTAGTTCTTTTGTTCTGTCGTATCCATTCTGAAGTTCACGGATACGATCGATATTTATATCAAAGCCTATAGTCGCAAACTTCTTCCCGAATTCCACAGCAAGCGGTAAGCCAACATATCCCAGACCCACTATTGTAATTTGTATATCGTTAAAGCGCATGATGATGAAATGGCTTGCTTGTATTGATTCTATTGGCTATTCAGAATTTCAGTTCAACTCTAATTAAAATTCTATTCATTAGAACTGGCATTAAAGCCGATTGATTGCAAACGCAGCGACAGAGAGTAGAAAAAACAGGGTGAACCTTTAGCACACCCCTGAAAATTTTATTGCACGAGGCATTTCTTTATTGTAGCATTAGTTATCTGCTGCTATATTGTACATTAAAACACCTCTTGGTGTTTAGCAGCAAGTATTATTGTAACCAGCACCATAGCTAAAGGCCGCCTTAGCTATTTATAACTTTTGAGTAATTGTTATTTCTTATCAAAGCGGCTATCAGGGCAATTAAGCCGCCTATAAATACTGCTACTAAAAGAATTAAACTTTTTCTTGGCTCACTTTTTCTGGTAGGCACTGTTGGGGGTTCTAAAACCTTAAAAACGGGTGTTTCCTGCTGAACTTTAATTTTTGCTTCCTCATATTTTTTTAAAAGTTCATTATAAAAAGTAGAAGCCATGCGGTATTCTGACTCTATTCTTTCACGCTGAATATCAGCTGATTGCAACCTCATGGTTGACTCCTGAAACTGGTCGCTGTACTGTGCCTTTTTTGTTTGGTTAAAGTAATATTTGCCTTTGGCTACATTTACCCTTTCTTCCAGAAAATCAAGGTCTTTCTGTGCCTTATCTACCCTGTAGCGCGTTACATATTGTGTAAGGTAATTCATAGCAAAATTTGCTACCTCAGCTGCCACATAAGGGTCGGGCATTTTAACAGATATATTAATAACCCCACTTTTTTTGTCAATAACCCCAACAATTCTTGCTTTCAAGGCCTGGATTCTCCGTTCGTATTTTTTACCAATTACAAGAACGCCATTTTGATTATGTGGCGCCTTGACAGTATCTTTCTGTTTTTCGTCAGATTTTTTTTCAAATTCGCCCTCATAAAACTGTTCAAAGGTTATCTTTCTGTTATCTCTGGTTACAACAGGCTGCTTGAAAAGCTCCAGAAAGAAAGGAGTACTCTTAAGAATATCCGGATACAAATCAGGCCTTACCGCCTCGGTGCCGTCTGCACTACCTATGTCTACACCGGCAAGGCTTGCAATGCCTGCTAAATTACCGAGCCGCAGCCCTCCTCTGCCCAGCATCTCGGGCAGTATTTTTCCCTGAGCAGTAAATTGTTCTTTTTGTGAAAAGCCATACCAGAGACCTATACCTGCCGAAGCCAGTATGATCATAAAAATAAGAATTTTTTCTTTCCAGATAACCTGAAAAAGGGCCTTGAAATTAAGACTAACTGTATTATTTGTTGATTCCTTCATTGGGTAATCCTTATGCTTTCTTTTTAACTTCCACTTTCTACTTCAACAACTATTGGTGCGCTCAATCAAAAAAATATCTATAAAAGCCTGATTAGCGTTAGCAACACGGCAGATAATGAAACTAAGCCAGTGCTCAATGCAATTCGCTCGGCGGTGGTCATTCTAACCCTGTTTCTTTTTGGCACCATTACGGTCATACCTGACTTTACCTTCGGATACGCCTTTATACCTAAAAAGCTTCTGGTTCTGTCAGTGCTACCGTTAGAGTATATTACGTAGGTTTTTCTTACAAAAGCGCTGTCGGTAAAGCCCCCAGCTTGTGCTATGTAATCTCTGAAAACAAAACCCGGCTGATAAGCCACACTGGTAGGATTAAGCACCTGCCCTGCAATAGTAACCGTTTGCCTTTCTTTAGGAATCTCTATTCTGTCTCCGTTTTCCAGAAAAAGATTAGATGGGGTATTTCTGTTTTTAAGTGCCTTCTCAAAATCTACAAAAACCAGTCTGTTATCTCTGTAAAGTTTAGCGCTGGTAATATCTGATTCCTTTCTCAACCCTCCTGCCCGGTCAATAATATCTACAATGCGGTCGCTTTTATTTTCTATCGCATAACTACCCGGATAATTTACCTCACCAACTATCTGTACCGTTGGCTGGTCGTCATAATTAGGCAGATTCCGGATAAACACCTTATCGAAAGGCTTTAGTTTGGTCAAATTTTCGTTTTCCTGTACCGAGCCTAAACTAAAATTAATAATTTCAGTTGTTTTATCGTTCGATTCGTCATTATACAGCCGTCGTGCAATTTCAACGCGCTTTGAGGTGGCTCCGTCAGATAACCCTCCGGCCAGAAGAATCAGGTCTTTTACTTCCATGTTTTCTGCAAATTCATAAAAGCCCGGAATATTAACGGCCCCTTCAATATAAACCAGCCTATCTTCTCTGATTTCGCTGATAGATTTTATCAGCAACTGGTCTTCCCTCTTCAATTCTATATCACTTATTTCTCCATTCAGCAGTTTCCTTAAGTTAATTGCCTGGTATTCAGAATCAAAATTATCTTTTTTTCTTACTAAAATGGCCCGATCAGGGTAAGCATCTTCACGCAAACCCTTGGCGAACTCAATCAGTTGCCTGACAGTTTTTAGTTGACCGCCTAAGGCAAACTCACCCGGTCTCATTACTGCTCCTCTTATTGCTACTTTATTTTCGAAACGCTCAAGTATAGTGCCTATTAGAAATTGGTCACCGTTTTGGGTAATAAACTCCGGATTGGCCTGAGGGTCGAAAGTCAGGATTTTCTTCTCGCTCTGGGTATTTCTTGTTACGTTCACTGTGGCTGTGTAGGCCTTATCGGTGAAGCCTCCGGCATATTCAAGCAGGGTTTTGAAATTGTCATTCTCTTTCAGCTCAAAAATACCTTCTTTATTTACCTGCCCTGTAATTCTGACCCGGTTCTGAACTACCGGAACCAGAATGACATCCTGGTCTGTCAGGTTCATGTCATCTTCGCGGGTTCCTTTAAGCAGAAAGTTATACACATCTATTTTTTTGATAACAGCGTTGTCGCGTATTATCTGAATATTTCTTAAAGACCCTTTTTCTGTGGGGCCGCCAGATAGATACAATGCGTTAAAAGCAGTTGCCAACGAAGAGAGCGAATAAGTACCCGGGTTTTGTACTTCTCCGACAACCGTTATTTTTATAGTTCTTACATCGCCCAGTGTAACATCTACATTCAGCGTGCCGTTTCTTAAGCCTGCAAAGATAGTTTTAAGCCGGGCAACAATTTTGCCTTTTGCCTGCTCTATAGTATTGCCGTTTACGTAAATGGGCTGTAGATTTTCAATTTTTATGGTGCCTTCTGGCGACACCGTAGTGCTGTAATGCTGATACGCATAGCCGGTAATATCAATTCTTAGCTCATCGTCAGGCCCGAGAACATAGTTTTTTGGCGTTGGTAGCCTCAGGTTCGGCTCAAAAGTAAGGTTTTTATTGTTGAAGAGCTGACTCCCGAATATGACGGGTCTCTTTGCAACTGAATCTTTTCTATTAACTATTTCCGGCCTCGACTCGGCAGATAAATCTTTTACATCAACGTCTCCTAATTGCTCACGGCCGCCGGTTTCTCTTTTTCTGTTCGAATCATCTGATTTCCTTGTTTTATCAACACCGGTTTTATCGTTGGTCGATTTGTTATTGAGGCGGTTTATTCTTTCTTTTACTTTGGCAATGTCCTGAGTGCTATATCCATTAGCAATAGCCATTGCCTCTATTTGTGCATCAGACAGTCCTCTTTTTTCTGCGGCTTTAATAAGTGCTTCCAGCTGCTTGTCGGTTAGTTTATCAACATTTTCGGGCATTTGTTGGGTAACCTGAGAATAAGCTACTTCCGAAATAAAAAACATTAATACCAGAACCTTAAAAATAGTTTTAAGTGAAGCCATGATTTGAATGATACGTAGGAATCTTAAATTAGGGTAAAATTAAAAAACAACAATTACGGCAAACCCATTAGCAGGCGCCCATTTTACATATCTGATAAAACCCAATTTCAGCCATTGCAATCACATATTATTCCATCCATGTGCCGGAGAATCATTAATCATCTCCGATGTGTTTTCTGTTCACAGTCAGGTTGTGTTGTCAAAGCAGAAAGATATTTTGGTTAGGCGCAGAATTAGTTTCCATTAAAGAAACACTCTGCCTGTTTTCTTTTTAAAGAATTTCAGCAACAACAAAATATATGAATATCAGATTAAATTCAACAAATATTGACCATACCCGCTTTTAACAAGGGGCTTGGCTATGGTTTCAAGCTGGCCTGCATCTATAAAGCCCATTCTGTACGCCACCTCTTCAATGCAACCAATTTTAAGGCCTTGTCTTTCTTCTATAACCTGTACAAACTGTGCGGCTTGCATTAAAGAAACAAACGTGCCGGTATCGAGCCAGGCAGTGCCTCGGTTCATAATACCTACACTAAGCCTGCCACTTTCAAGATACACTTTATTGATGTCGGTAATCTCCAGTTCGCCACGCGGTGATGGTTTTATGTTTCTGGCAATTTCTACCACGTTGTTATCATAGAAGTATAAACCCGGCACAGCAAAGTTTGACTTAGGCTTTTGAGGTTTTTCTTCAATAGATATGGCCTTACGGTTATCGTCAAACTCAATAACACCGTATCTTTCCGGGTCATGCACCTGGTAGGCAAACACAATGCCGCCGTCGGGGTTGGTGCTGCTCTGCAATAATTTGCTTAAACCGCTACCATAAAATATATTGTCGCCTAATACCAATGCCACACTGTCGTTACCGATAAAATCGGCACCTATGATAAAAGCCTGCGCCAGGCCGTCAGGCGATGGTTGTTCGGCATAGCTGAATTCACAACCTATTCTGCTCCCATCGCCCAATAACTTTTTGAAGTGAGGTAAATCATGAGGAGTAGAGATAATCAGAATCTCGCGGATTCCTGCCAACATAAGTATTGACAATGGGTAGTAAATCATTGGCTTATCATATACTGGCATTAACTGTTTACTCACAGCAAGTGTAAGCGGATGTAAACGGGTTCCAGAGCCTCCGGCGAGAATAATTCCTTTCATATGTTTAATATAAAGTAAAACGAAACTTTAAGATTTCGTGTCAGGTTAACTTAAACTGTAACGTAATCAAGAAGGTACTTTGGCGGAAAGTTAAATCTTTCTTACGTAATGGTATAGTAAATTTATAGAAAATTTATAAATAACCAGTAATTGAAAAATCCAGATTGAAGGATTAACGGGGTATCAAATACCCTGTTTGCCAGCCCAAACAAGTTTTTTATGATTCGACTGACTGCAACGGAGTACCGGCTTTTAAGTCTGTATGGCTGATTTTGCCTAGCAGCCCCTCATAGTATTTAGGCGGTAGTCCGTCTCCCGGGCGAATTACCCTTAAGTTTTCTTCAGTAAATGCCTCGCCCGATTTGATATCTTTTACTACATAAATTGAGCGTTTAAACAAAAGGCTTTTCTTTTCTGATTCCTGAACACCATACTGAATAACCCCCAACGACTGCCAGGCTCTTTCGGTTTCAATCACTAACGATTTCAGTTCGTCAGGTTCTAACGAAAAAGCTGAATCTACTCCGCCTTCGGCGCGGCTCAGGCAAAAGTGTTTTTCTATAACGGTTGCCCCCAATGTTACTGCTGCACATGGTACGCCAATGCCCATGGTGTGGTCACTCAGGCCTACTTCGCACTGAAACAAATCGCGCAGGTGTGGAATAGTACGAACATTAGAGTTTTCAGGACTGGCCGGATAGTTGCTTGTGCATTTCAGCAGCACCAGGTCTTTACAACCATTAGCCCGTAAAACAGCTACGGCTTCATCAAGGTTGGCCAGTGTACTGGCACCTGTTGACATAATGACGGGCTTTCCCGTCTGGGCAACCTTTTTCAACAGCGGGAAATGGTTGTTTTCAAAAGAAGCTATTTTATGCGCCGGTGTGCCCAGGTTTTCAAGAAAATCTACAGCCGTATCATCAAATGGGGTAGAAAAACAGATAATGTTATTGTCGGCGGCACATTTATACATGGCTTCGTGCCATTCCCAGGGGGTGTGCGCTTCTTCATACAATTCGTAAAGATTCCGGTTTTTCCAGAGCGAAGTATCGTCTTTGATATCAAAAAGCCCGCCTCTCTGGTTAATAGTTATGGTATCGGCTGTATAAGTCTGTAATTTAATGGCATCGGCCCCACATTCAGCGGCTGTCTTAATTATTTTCAGGGCTCTTTCTAAAGACTGATTATGATTGCCGCTCATTTCGGCAATTATAAATGGCTTATGGTTTTGCCCTATGCTGTAATTCGCTATTTTCATTGATTCCTCTTTGTATATAATACAGTTTCAAAGCCCTGATAATCTAAGTTTTTAGTAAACAAAAAGCCGGCACTTTTAAATGCGCCTATTGACCCTTTATTTTCGGTTTTTATGTACGCCTCAATGGTGTACCCGGGGTTTTCTCTTAAAAAATACCGCACAGCCCTTGTTAGCAATTGCCCAGCCAGCCCTTTACCTCTGAATGATTTATCAATCGATACACCAACAATGCTATTTTGCTTATCGGGGTTATTTTCAAATCTTACCTGCCCTATTGGCTGTTGGCGGGCATCTTCAAAAACAAGCATCAGGCAGTTGGGGTCTTTTATTTTTTTAAGAAACCACTGCCGGTGATTTTCAAGTACCACCGGCTGGCTGTTAAAAGATTGTTTCCGTACCTCTTCGTCATTAGTCCAGTTAAAATAGCGCATCAAATCGGCTTCATTGGCTGTTCTGATATTGATATCATTAAACTTTGAATGAATAAGCACATCAATAAATTTACCTTCAAACAAGCAGTGGCCTGGCAATGTGGCTTCTAAATGGTAATTACTTTTTTCAATAGCCACATACAAATGAGGCCTCAAATTAAAGGCATAAGTAAATATTTTATGCAGATTCAGCTCTTCAAAAGCAACTTTTTCAATTAAAGAAAGATACGTACGCCAGTGAAATTCGAAAAAATCTTTTTCGAGGCTGGTTTTCATGATAAACGATATCTCTGCGTGCCTGTCTGTCCAGTTAATATGTACCAATCCACCATAGCCAATGCAGGTGTCATTTTCAAGATAAGAGAAAAGCAACTGAGCTGGTTTGGCTGTTTCAAACAATTGAGCCACCACCTTATCAAAATACCATTCCTGCTGCTGAGTAGTAAGCGGGGCGGCCTGCCTTAAATGATAAATCTGCTCATTCCGCCACTGCATTATGTCATATTTATCCTGGTCTCGCAGAGGCACAATGGTATATTTTTCAGAACCAAATATCTGTTGCGTCAGGCAGGCATATTTTCTCATGGATTCATCAGTCTAAATTTCAGTTCAGCCAGTTTCCAGTCGGTTTCATTGTCAATGTCTTGTCCTTCAAGCTCGCTTATTTCAACCGCTCCTGAATTAGAGGTAATCAGTTTCTGGCTTTTCAGAAAAGAACTTACATGAAAGAAATAGAATTGCCCCGCATCATGATAGGTCTGGGGTAAATCCTGAGAGCGGGTAAGGGCATGTTGTGGCTCTACCCAACTGATTTGGTCTTGTTCTTTATAAAAAGCACGCTGAATTGGAAACGAAAAACGCTGAACAGGCAAGACGGTATCAAACCCATTGGCATTAAGCAGCGCATAAGCCTCCTTTAGCTTTTGAACAGACGTAAAGGGGGCAGTGGGGTAGATGCAACACCCGTACTGATAGCTTTTATTTATGGCTTGGTATTGGGTTAGCACCTCTGTTAATACAGCGGCGGTTGTGGCATAGTCATTGGCGTTTGCCGCCGACCGGAAAAAAGGGACACTGGCGCCAAATTGCCGGCTGACAGAGGCAATTTCGCTATCATCAGTAGATACCATTACCTCATCAAACAAACCACTTTTTAATGCAGCCTTTATGGAATAGGCAATAATAGGCTCTCCGCAAAAGTCTTTTACGTTTTTCCGAGGAATCCGCTTGCTTCCTCCTCTTGCCGGAATAATAGCTATATTGCCCATGTGCCTGTCAGTCTTTTTTCTGCATTAAAAACCAGGTGATGTCATCCTGAGGGAACGCCGGGTCTCTTCTATAAACAAAGCCGTAATCTACCAGGCTTAAATCAGGGTATTTCTCTAGCATTTCTCCGGCAAAATCTCGTTTGAAGAGCCTGTCTGTATGCCCGCGGTAGTTAATTGAGACCGGAGACGGGTTGTAATATTCACAAATGAGAATGTATCTGCCCGAGGTTTCATAGAGTTTCTGGTAAATGACAGGCAACACCTCAGGGTTGATATGAATCAAGACCCCTTTTATAAGCGCAACCTCATATTTTTTTACCGGCTCATACTCAAGAATAGAACCTTGAAAGACGTTCTCAGAACCTATAACTTTTCTTAATTCACCCGCAGCTTCTTCATTAATTTCAATACCTCCTAAATCAATGCCCGGATACAAAGCCTTGATGGCTCTGAGGTTCATACCGATATTAGCGCCAAACTCTATAAGAGATTTGGGTTTGCCTGCCTGATGCAAAGCTTTTACAAAGAAGTTGAGGTTAGACGCCAGATACTCCTGACTTTGATTACGCTGAATGTACTCATTACCAAAGCTACCCGCCCAAAACTCTTCCTGCGGTGTGATATAATTCTTTTCTATCATGGTTGGGTGTTCAGAAAATTAAGTATGGAATCTATAACAAAGTTTTGCTCGTCGGTTGTAAGGGTATGGTACATCGGAATACTCAAACAGCGCTTGTAATATGCTTCTGCCATTGGTCTGTCGCCTTCTTTCCAGCCTAAATCACGATAATAAGGCATAATATGCGAGGGTACGTAGTGTATCTGAGCCATAATATTATGCGCGTGCAGATGGTTATACAAACCCAGGCGGTTGTCTACCTCTATTACATACAGGTGATAGGCATGGCCTTCTACAACACCCGAATGCCCCTTAATGAAAGGACAATCTCTGAAGGCCGCATCGTACCGGGCTGCAATGGCTCTTCGGCTGGCCAGATTATGGTCAATCCTTTGTAACTGACTGCTGCCTAGCGCTGCCTGAAAATCGGTAATTCTGTAATTATAGCCAAGCGACTGCATTTCCATATACCAGCCGGGGTAGGCGTCTGCTCCGCCCGCCAGCTCAATGCTGTTGGTGTATAAGTTGGTGTCGCGCACAATACCGTGTGTTCTTAACTGAAGCAGTTTTTTGTACAGTTCTTCGTCATTGGTGGTTATCATGCCCCCTTCTCCGCAGGCAATGTGTTTAACAGGGTGAAACGAGAACACTGCCAGGTCGGCAAAATTACCATTTCCACAATATTGATTTACACCTTTTGAATCCTTGAAAAATCCACCCGGCGCATGGCAGGCGTCTTCAATTATCCAGAGGTTATATTCATCGGCCAGTTTCCGGAACTCTTCCATGTTAACGGCTCTTCCGGCAAAATCGACCGGGATAATTCCGGTATATGTTCCTTCGGGCGCGTTTTCCAGTAATGCTCTTACAGCGTTGATATCTAGCAGATAGGTTTCAGGGTCAATATCACCAAACACTATTTCGCCACCACAATAACGTACACAATTAGACGACGCCACAAAAGTAATGGGTGTGGCAATAACCTTTTGCCCCTCTTTTACACCCAATGCCAAAGTACATAAGTGCAGAGCTGCTGTGCCGTTTGAAACCGCCACGGCATAACGTGCGCCAATAAACCGGGCAAAGTTATCTTCAAACTCTTTTATTTTAGGCCCCTGTGTCAGATACGGACTTTTAAGGGTTTCAATAACAACGGCTATATCTTCTTCAGTTATATGTTGTTTTCCGTAGGGAATGACATTCATTTAAACACTAAAGTTTGAGTCGACATGTTCTTTAATCAATTTTCTCAGGCTCTCAACTGTTTCCCATTCTGTGTTTTCAGCAGATGTATATCTGAAGCCCACCGGTACCTTTTGCGCATTAAACGCGGCCGTAAAATCTTCAATTTTCCATTTATGCATAGAAGGCAGAATGGTAAAGTACTTACCCAGATCGTAGGTCAGGAACGAATCTGACTCTGTAATCATTTCTTCATGAATTTTCTCGCCGGGTCTTATTCCAACAATTTTTGTTTCGCATTCAGGCGCTATGGCCTCAGCCACATCCAGAATACGGTATGAAGGAATCTTAGGTATAAAAATTTCGCCTCCCCAGGCGTGTTCCAACGCATGCATGACCATGTCTACTCCACCTTGCAGAGAGATATTGAAGCGGGTCATGTTGGGGTCTGTAATAGGAATAATTCCTTCTTTACGCTTATTCATAAAGAAGGGAATAACCGAACCGTTTGACCCCATTACGTTGCCATAACGAACTACCGAAAACCGGATGGGGTTCCAGCCTTTTATGTTATTGGCTGCCACAAATAGTTTGTCTGATGCCAGCTTGGTGGCTCCGTAAAGATTGATAGGTGCACAGGCTTTGTCTGTCGATAAAGCCACTACCCTTTCTACATCTGTTTCCAGGCAGGCATTGATAACGTTCTCTGCACCTAAAACATTGGTTTTTACACATTCCATCGGGTTATACTCTGCAATGTGCACGTGTTTCATGGCTGCGGCATGAATCACGTAATCAACCCCACGTAAGGCTCGCTTCAGGCGTTCAAAATCACGTACATCGCCTATAAAGTACCTCATTTGCGGATACTTGCTGTCGGGGTATTCCTGCGCCATCTGAAATTGTTTTTGCTCATCTCTTGAAAAGATGATTAATTTCTTTATTTCAGGATGCCTGCTTAATATATGCTTAGTAAGCGCTTTACCTAACGAGCCTGTTCCTCCGGTAATAAGGATTGATTTATCTTTCAGCGTAAATGACATAGAATGTTTAAGTTTGGCTCAAAAAATATCAAAGGTAAATTTATGATATAACCCTGATGATATTTTTTTAACAGTTCACTAACCCATGAGTGCATGAAGGCACAAAATTAGTTAAGATTGAACGAAAAAAGAACAGAACAGCCAACTACTTCTATTGATACACGGTATTGGCAGAGGATTTGATTCAATAATCAGAAACTGGCATCATAAAACATATAAGGCATTTTGTGAAAACCCATTACGGCTTTTACAGTGTGATATAAACAAAAAGCAGTAGCAATTTTTGAATTACTACTGCTTTTTAAAGCAATATCTGATTGTAAGGGCCTGATTATTAATACCTGATG
This sequence comes from Emticicia sp. 21SJ11W-3, assembly GCF_024138715.1. GTDB lineage: Bacteria > Bacteroidota > Bacteroidia > Cytophagales > Spirosomataceae > Emticicia > Emticicia fluvialis. Next base: position 238,783 of record NZ_CP092074.1, on the reverse strand, counting down.
GCACCCTGGTACTATTCTAAAGAAACGCCATAACAAACCGTGCGTGATATGCTTTGGTAAGTGCCGCAAATCAATACGCCATCGTCTCCATTTTCTTTTGCATTTTTGATGGCTTCTTTAAATTCACTCTTAAGTTTGACAGTTGTTTTTGGAAAAAGCTCTTGGATGGCTAACTGGGGGCTATTTTGGCTATTTTTCGGAAAAAGTGTAGAGAGCCGATTGTGTTTTTGTCTATTGACATTCAAAGCTATATGGTTGTAATTTTGCATTATGGCATATTTGAAAGTAGAGAGAAAGCAATCAGGCACTTATTTGCGCATTTTGGAGAGTTTCCGAAATGGGTCAGGGAAGCCTAGTTCGAGGGTTTTGTATTCTCTTGGTAAGGTTGAAGATTATAAGCCTGAAGAACTTCGTAACATTGGCATCAGATTTTACGAATTAGGTGGAGGAGAGTTGAAGACTATTTTGGAAGGGGACCTAATCGAATTAGGTCGATACAATTATGGTTATCAAAAAGTATTTGGTTATGCCCTGGAGCAGTATGGGTTAAGGCTTCTTTTGGATCGTCTTCAGCAAAAGAGCAAGCTTCAGTTCAGTCTTTTTGACAGTGTATTTCTGATGCTTTTGGAACGACTGCAAAGCCCTTGCAGCAAACGCAGCAACTTTCAGCATCGTGATGAGTACATAAACCTTCCCGAATTGTCATTACAGCACTTGTATCGGGCTCTGGATAAGTTGGCTCAGTATACTGAGTTAATCCAGCAGCAGATTTTTCAAACGGGTCGGAATCTTTTCAATCAAAGCCTGGATGTGGTATTTTATGATGTAACGACCTTCTACTTTGCCAGCGAAGTTGAGAAAGAAGGACAACTTAGACAAATGGGTTTTGGTAAGGATGGCAAAATAGGTAAAACACAAGTTCTTTTTTGTATGCTCATAGACCACCTGAAAAACCCTATCGGTTATAGGGTTTTCAAAGGCAACACCTATGAAGGGGATACTTTTAGGGAAGCACTGGGCGACCTTAAAAAGCGATACCAGATTGACAAAGTAATTGTAGTAGCCGATAGGGGGATGCTTTCAAAGAAAAACCTGGAAATAACAAATAGCAAAGGCTACGAATTTATCATTGGAGAACGTTTGAAAAGCCTGCCCCAAAAAACGCAGCAAACCCTACTCGACTTAAAGAATTACCATCAGCAGTGGATATACAAAGATGCTACCGGACAAGATGTTTTGATTCGCTACACCACATTAAAACAGGAAGGCAAGACCTTTATTACTACCTACTCGGCAAAAAGAGCGGCCAAAGACAAGCAAGACCGGGAAGATAAACTACAGCACGCACAGCACCTCTTGAAGAACCCTTCGAAAATCAACAATAAAGCCACCAGATTCTTCTTAAAATCAGATGAAAACCAGAAATATAGCCTGAATGAAGAAAAAATAAAGGTCTCCGAAAAGTATGATGGGTTTTTAGCTATAAGCACCAATAATCAAAGCATGCCGGTAGCCGAAGTTCTGGACCAATACAAACAACTATTCAAAATAGAACATAGCTTCAGAACCTTCAAATCCCATCTGGAAACCAGGCCCATGTTTCACTGGACAGACCAGCGAATCGAAGGACATATATGCCTGTGTTACATAGCCTTCGCCATACAAAACTTTGTCTTACAAAAAATTAACCGCGATAAAAATGTAATCACTGAAAAAGGGTTGAGGGATACCCTTGACAAAATGCAAGTAAGCCTGATAGAAAATAACGGAGCCAAATCTTATCTAAGGTCTATGCCAACAGAAAACGAAAAAACTATCCTCCAAAAACTGGGCTTAAAACCAATATTACCCATACAAACGCAAGCAAAGTTTAAAATCTGAACTCGCACTCCAAATAACGGTTTGTAGAGAGCCGATTGGATATTCATGTGCCTTATTATCAGCCACTTATCCCAAAATCGTGTCAAACTCAAGAAATTAGTTAAGATTGAACGAAAAAAGAACAGAACAGCCAACTACTTCTATTGATACACGGTATTGGCAGAGGATTTGATTCAATAATCAGAAACTGGCATCATAAAACATATAAGGCATTTTGTGAAAACCCATTACGGCTTTTACAGTGTGATATAAACAAAAAGCAGTAGCAATTTTTGAATTACTACTGCTTTTTAAAGCAATATCTGATTGTAAGGGCCTGATTATTAATACCTGATGGCACCCTGGTACTATTCTAAAGAAACGCCATAACAAACCGTGCGTGATATGCTTTGGTAAGTGCCGCAAATCAATACGCCATCGTCTCCATTTTCTTTTGCATTTTTGATGGCTTCTTTAAATTCACTGACCGATTTAATTTTGCGCTCACCTACTTTCAAAACAATAAATCCTTCACGCATTTCGGTATAATCGGCAATATCGCCATCATAAATTCTTTTTACTACTACACCGCCCTGAACACCCAGTTTTTGTTTTTCTGCCGGCGTTAGGTCAGACAGCTCTACCCCTAGTTTTTCAAAAGCTCTGTCGGCTTCAACAGCTTCTTTTTTCAGAATGTCGCGTCCGCCGTCTCTGTTACGTAGCACTACATCAAAATCTTTTGGTTTGCCGTCGCGTATTACGGTAACCATTGCTGATTCACCCGGACGTTTACGACCAATCATTTCCTGTAATCTTGGGCCGCTTTTGGTTTCAACACCATCAACTTTCACAATTACGTCACCTTTTTTGATACCTGCGGCTTTAGCAGCGCCGTTTTCAATTACGTCAGCTACATAGATACCCGATGTTTCTTTTGAACCAACTTCTTCAGCTCTTTTGCCGTCAAGCTCCAACAGGTTAATGCCTAAGTATCCGCGTTGAACATTACCGTATTTCACGATGTCGGCAGTTACTTTTTTCACAATGCTTGAAGGCACCGCAAATGCATAACCTGCATAAGCGCCGTTAGGGCTGGCTATGGCAGTATTAATACCTATTAACTCACCTTTCAGGTTCACCAGAGCCCCACCACTGTTGCCGGGATTCACGGCGGCATCAGTCTGAATAAATGATTCAATGGCGTCTGATGTTCTTTGCTGGCGGTCGTCGCTGTTACGTCTGAACATTTGTTGTTTTTGCGCCAGAATACCAATATTGCGGCCTTTGGCACTTACAATACCTGCTGTTACTGTTGACTCGAGATTGAAAGGGTTACCTACGGCCAATACCCACTCGCCAACTTTTACGTTATCTGAGTTGGCAAACGACATGGCAGGAAAACCACTGCCATCTATTTTAATAACAGCGATGTCTGTTGAAGGGTCAGTACCCAGCACTTTGGCTTTGTAGGTTTTGTGGTCTGAAGTAATAACCTCCAGCTCGTCAGCTCCTTCTACTACGTGGTTGTTTGTGGCAATGTAGCCATCTGCCGCTATAATTACTCCGGAACCTGAAGATTCCTGTTGCTGGCTTCCGCCCCGGGGGACTCCGAAACCGAATGGGGAATCATCGCCGAATAAATCATCAAACATAGAGCGTTGCTGACGCACCATACGAGACGACTTGGCCTTAATGTGTACTACTGATGGCGTTGAAAGTTCTGCTGCATAGGTAAAGTCGCCGGGAACGGCCGCTCCGCCTGAATAGTTAGCTAGTCTGTTGATAGCAGGAGTTGAAGATGACTCATTAAAAATAACATCTTTTCCTTCAAGACCCAACATACGATAACCACCTATGGTAACGATACTACTTGCAATAGCAATACCGATTGTTTTTAATGTGTTGTTCATAGTTCTGGAAGCTAATTTAAAACTGAATTATTCTGATTACACTGACCGGAAACCGGTCATTAGTAAAATATTATCAAATCCTGTCTTCTTTCTTTTAGGGTACAAATAAAATTATACTAACGCTTTGTACAAATTTAACGCAAAAGTATTTATGATAATTCGTAGCCGGCGGTATTTTTAACAAATTTTAACTAGGGGTATGCAGTATGCAACAAAAGGCAAGAAACCTTGCAGAATCTTGCCTTTGTTGTAAATCACACTTAAATTAAGCTATTTCAATCAGGCGAGGCTCTTTTGGTTTTGCCTCTTCTTTTTTGGGCAATTCAAGCGCTAAAACGCCATCATTATATGCTGCTGCAATTTTTTCGCTGTCTACAGTTTTCGGTAATGTAAACGAACGCTTGAATGAAGAGTAGTTAAACTCTTTGCGTGTGTACTTACCGTTGTTCTGGGTTTGTTCTGTTTCACTTTTTTGTTCAACTGAAATGGTCAATACATTTTCATGAACATTGATTTTGAAATCTTCTTTTTTTAATCCCGGAGCAGCCAGTTCTAGTTTATATAAGTTTTCGTTCTCCAGGACGTTAACAGCCGGGAATGAATGTTGGTGTGTTGGCGCAACGCGCTCAAAGTCGTTCAAAAAGTTTTCTAATAATGATGGGAATGCAGGTGCGAAACTTCTAACTAATGTTGCCATGGTTTTATAAATTTAATATTGTTTAACATTTTTATTTGCCACTCCGTTGTGGCTACGGATTCGTAATATACAATTTGTGTACCACCCGTAAAACAATGACAAAGTGGCTGCATACCGCATTTTACACGTTATTTTTCATGCCAATTTGACACATACCCTGTTTTGAACACTGCTAAAACGGCATAAAAAAAATAGTGGAACCGGTCTGTGACCAATTCCACTATGCCAAATGCTTTTTTACCTGACTTATTACGTTTATTATCTCATTTAAGAAAGTACTTAAAACAAACTGGTTTGCATAAATTCCGGATAGGTGTATGGCTTTAGTACAGCGGGTGTGTCAGAATTTTTTTCTGTGATATGCCTGCCAATGGTGTAAGCATCCATTTTATGCGCATCAAAGGGCTTCATAAATGCCTGAATGGAGGTAGCATCAAATCCGCCGGTGAGCCAGTCATTCTCTGTTTCTTCGGTTAATATTACCGGCATTCGTTGTTTCAGATTATGGATTCTGGCCATCAGCGGATTGGCCTCTGTAGTAAGAATAGAAAACGTGTCTTTGGTGGCTCCGGTGTCATGGTCTGTCCAGGTATCCCATATTCCAGCCATACTAAAAACTTCACCGCTTTTGAGATAAATAAAATATGGGTATTTTTTTCCTTTAATGTCCTGCCATTCAAAATAACCTGTAGCTGGTATCAGACAATGTCTTCTGCGGGCTGCGTCTTCAAAAGATGGTTTTTCAAATATACTTTCAATGCGGGCATTTATGGTATTCTTCTTTAGTTCGTCTGCCTGCAAGTTGCTTCTGGCCCATGATGGAATCAGCCCCCAATGCATCAATTGCAGTGCATCTGGCTCAATACCAGTAATAACCGGCCATACCTGGTAGTTATAAGCATTGTTATGATACACCGGTAGCAGCTCTTTGATTTTTTGCCAACTCTGAAGCCGGTACCTTTCGGCAATTACCTGTGGTTTTTGATTAAGCGATAAATGACTGCACATAGCTACATTTAAATAAATTAGGCCTGAATACAAAGGGCGCCAGTAAATCAATGCTGATGGCCGGGCTTTAAAACCGCCCTGTAAATACAAAAGGCACCCGTTAAGTGCCTTTTTTGTTTTGAGATGCCTTGCAGGCAGAGGTATTGAGCGCCGCCCTGCACATATTTAAATAGACTTTGGTGGTTGAGAGAACCTAATCTCCAACCCTCTGTCTAACTTGTTTTTAACAACTTTAATGCTCACCTGCCCTGCAGGTTTGATGGCCCATACCAGACTAGGATTCTCAGAAACCGGTTTTCCGTACCTGACCGTAAACAAGTCAGACAGCTCCCGTTTGAGTTTTTCATTGGTGTCGTCGGTATTCATGTAAATATCAAGACCAATACCCGAAACGCGATTCTGGCTGTTTTTTTCATACAGTATATCTACCGTTTCAAGGTTTTCGGTGTCAAAAGAATAACCCAGATGAGATTCATCCTCTTCAAAGAGCTCAACAGTTTCTTTTTTCCTGACATCTTCAATTGAGTCGCCGAATTTTACACCTCTAAGCAATCCTTCGCCAGTACCCATAATTGTACGCGCCAGATTCTGAACATTAGTGGTTGCAGGCGCATCTGTTGGTTGCACTTCTTTTGATTCCACTTTTTGGTTTTCTTGGGGGTTACTACAAGCAAGGATGAACAAAATTAATACAAAAATGTAGACTTTCATGGATTTGTTTGAATTATAACAATATTTATTGTTCCGTATTTAAAAATCTCTGGTTACTGCAAAAAACACTCTTCTCTCTCCTAAACCATTTAATGAATAATTTACCCGCCCCACCACGTTATAAAACGTTACAACATCAAGGCCAATGCCTGCTCCGGTTATCAGTTTATTGGCCAATCGGCTATTATTGAGCGCTGAATAACGGTTTCTAACGTACCCAACGTCGATAAATGAATTTAAGTATGCCGCGAGTGGAAAAGTATTAAATTGCTTTATCTTAAGGTATCGTTTCAGGTCAAAGGTACGGTTAAACAGGTTGTACTTCAAGTTAGTTTTCAGAAGACCATATTGCTGGCCGTCAATTACGTACAGCTCGTAGCCCCGCACAAGGTCATTTCGGTAACCCAGCCCCAGTGTTTGTAAAAACGGTTGTTTCTGAGGGAAAGACATCCGCCCTCTCAGGCTGTAATTGGCATAAAATTTCTTACCTAGTGGTATATACTGCGTGTAAGCAGCCGCAATACTAAACAGATTAACGTTATCGGTAGGCAACAAACCATATTTGGCTGCCGAAAAACTTATCAGGTACCCGTCGAGCGCATATTGGCGGTTGTCGCGTTTATCATAAATATAAGCATAACTAGCCAGAAAGTAACTCTGTTTTTGCCTGGCAAGAAGAAAATAATCAGGGTTAAGCGCTGCTATGGTATCTCCAATCTGGACCTGCGTATAACTCAATTCTAATTGCTGGCTCTGATAAAAGCCTTTTCTCTGGCTGAAGACAGAATACAGATACAGCCGCTCACGCTGCCGGGCTTCGCTCTGAAAAAACTGCAGCTTATCTTGCCAGGTGCGGTAGGCCATTGTTTTGTTCATTACATACAAGGCCCCCAGCGAAATACGTTTGGTAAGTTCTTTGTCCAGATAAGGCGTTGAGTACGCCACTTCAAAATTAGGCACAAATCCAAATTCGGCCCTTAGTTTCAGTTGGTCATTATTGCCCGTCAGGTTTGAGTGCCTGCTGTAAACGCCAAAAATGGTTCGGCTTAAATCGCGGCGACGTTCATACCACCATTCGTTAAAGTTGCGGTCGGCCAGATAAAAAACCGGATACGCCACAAAATAGAGCCTCTCTTTTACTTCAATCTCAACATCAATTACTGTGCTGCTTACTTCGGCAACGGCAATATTAACTGTAATAAACAGATTCGTGTTAACAATCTTCCGGCGGTCGGTTTCAAGCACATCTGTCAGCGTTGCTTTGTTAAGACTGTCTCCTTCTCTTACAGCCACCTCGCGCATAATAATTTTGGCTTTGGTGCGTGTATTGCCCTTAATTAATATCTGCCTTACATAAACGGAGTCTTGCGCAAAGCCGAGACAGCCGAAATGTGTCAGCAAACCAAACAGAAAAAAAAGGCTGAATTTACTCATTCAATGCAGGCAGATAGGAAATTTTGTTTCAGAACAGAAAGGCGGAATCAAATTCTAAAATCCAAAATTAAGGTATTTTCTACGAATAATCTTAAAATTTCAGAAATCAATACAGGAAAACTAAATTATTACCATATTTACGCATTCAACCTAAAAAACCATATTGTATGGAGCGCCTTTTCATTACCGATAAAATAAGCAAACTATTACCCAGAATTAAAGAATTTGTTGTCAATGAATTATATCCGCTGGAAACCACTGAAAATCTGACGCATAATTTCTCATACATAGAGCCTGTTCTTCAACAAAAGCGGGAACTTGTAAAAAAGGCGGGGCTATGGGGCTTGCATTTGCCTAAAGCTGACGGGGGACTTGAGTTAAGCCTTTGCGAATTTGGACAGATTAGCGAAATACTGGCCATGACGCCCTTTGGCCATTTTGTGTTTAACACACAGGCACCCGATATTGGCAATACAGAGCTGATGCACAAATATGCCCCAGCACATTTGAAAGACCAGTACCTGAAACCCCTGATGGAAGGGGATATCAGAAGTTGTTTTTCTATGACAGAGCCCGAATTTGCAGGCTCTAACCCTACCCGCATGGGAACCACTGCCGTAAAAGACGGAAACGATTATGTAATTAACGGGCACAAATGGTTTACGTCTTCAGCTGATGGCGCCGCTTTTGCTATTGTAATGGCGGTAACGAGTCCGGATGCTGCGCCGCACAAAAGAGCCAGCCAGATACTGGTACCTACCGATGCCCCGGGCTTTACCCTTGTAAGAAACATACCGATTATGGGCCATGCCGGCGACAGCTGGGCAAGCCATGCCGAAGTTATGTATGAAAACGTGCGTGTGCCACAGGCCAACCTTATTGGAGCAGAGGGTAGCGGTTTCTTACTGGCACAGGAAAGACTAGGACCCGGAAGAATACACCACTGTATGCGTTTTATTGGCATAGCCGAAAGAAGTTTTGAGCTGATGTGCCATTACGCCGTTTCAAGAGAAATGGAAGAAGGGGTTGTTTTGGGCGAAAAACAGTTTATTCAGGGCTTTATTGCCGAAAGCCGTGCTGAGATTGATGCCGCCCGACTGCTGGTTTTAAGAACCGCCAAAAATATAGACGAGCAGGGCGCCGCAGCCGTACGCGATGAGATATCTATGATAAAATTCTTTACGGCCAACATGATGCTGAGGGTAATTGACAGAGCAATACAGACGCACGGAGCGTTGGGCATGACCAACGACATACTGCTGGCACACTGGTACTCGCACGAAAGGGCTGCCCGTATTTATGACGGTGCGGATGAGGTGCACAAAGCCGCACTTGCCCGCGGTATTCTGAAAGGCTATGGGCTTGATGTAAGAAAGAAATAACTTGAAGCTAGGCCTCATGCAGCACAATTCTGAAAGTAGTGCCTTTATCCGTTTGCGTTTCTTTCACAAAAAGTTTACCATCATGGTAGTTTTCAATAATACGCTTGGCAAGTGTTAAGCCAAGCCCCCAGCCTCTTTTTTTGGTACTGAACCCCGGCTTAAATATTTTACGCAGATTGGCCGGGGTAATACCCTTACCTGTATCGCGGATATCAATGGCTATCCTGCTTTTTGTTAAGGGCATAAGGCTTACAAATAATTCTCCTTTGCCGCTCATGGCGTCAACTGCATTTTTGCAGAGGTTTTCTATTACCCATTCAAATAAATGCCTGTTTACTTCCACTCTGGTTTCGGCAGGTATGCGGCTTTCAAAATGAACCTTTACCTTGGTAGAAATTCTTCTTTCAAGATATTTCAACGACTGCTCAACCATTTCGGGCAATGTTTCCTGACTCATTTGCGGCACAGACCCGATGTTTGAAAAACGAGTGGTGATAGTCTCCAAACGTTTTACGTCTTTCTCCATTTCATCGCCAATAGACGTATCAAAATCAGGATTTGACCGCAATACCTCAACCCACGCCATCAAGGCAGAAATCGGCGTACCGAGCTGATGCGCCGTTTCTTTAGCCAACCCAACCCAGACACGGTTTTGTTCTGCCTTACGAGACGAACTGTAAGCAATATAAGCCATTGAACCAAAGACCAGAAACGTAGCCAGCAATATGTATGGGAAGTATCGTAATTGTTTTACCACTACCGAGTTGCTGTAATACACATAGCCAATGTCTCTGCCTACCACAAACTGTATAGGCGGATGCTCCTGCCCCATAGCAGCTACCATTTTATACTTAAAATCCATTTTATCCTCTGCTGTCCATTTCTTTTTCTTGTCTTCCAGCTCGGGTATATTCTGCGAATACTCAGACGGCACACCGTTCAGAACTATTATCATAGGCACGGTTTCATTGGCTTCGAGCATTTCCTGTACGTAGGTATACTGGCAATCTTTTCCGTTCTCCTGAATGGTAAAGCCTATACCAGCTGCGTAGAGAGACGCATACTTCTTTTCACGGTCTTCAACCTGCTGCCCCAGCTGGTTAAAATAATACAATACGGCTGCACCTATTATCAGTAAAAGAAAAATCAGTACGAATCTCCAACCCGTAACCTGCTCATATATATTTACAAATACCTCTCTGCGTGCCATTTACTAAATAAGTTTGACTGGTTTTTATGATAAAACTGCATGTTTTTCAGATAATCTGCTAATTAACGCATAAAACTTTAACGATAACAGCACCATTTTTAGTTTGGCCCAACTCACATTACAGACAGATATACTTTGCACGGGGCAGAAGTATTTTGTTTTTTCACTATTTTTGCAATTATTATTGATTCGAAACCTGTTTAAACTTATTTCTTTAGTCTGCAAATGGCTATTTTTAGACTCATATTTCAGTAATTTGTTTCGTCTGTAGCGATGCTACGAACTCAAAAATTACTTTATCTGAGCAAAAATATCTCATTTTCGGCACTGAATTAAAAGTTCAAACAGGTTCACTAAACCGCAATTTATGTCTGCCTACCATGTTCCTGTTATGTTAAAAGAATGCCTCGACGGCCTGAATATCAAGCCCGATGGTGTTTATGTAGATGTAACATTTGGTGGAGGCGGCCATTCAAGGGCAATTCTGGAAAAACTCACCACAGGTAAATTGTATGCTTTTGACCAGGACGCCGATGCCAAAGCAGAATCGAAACTGATAGATTCTAAAAACTTCACCTTTATTGATGCTAATTTCAGGAATATCAGGCAATACCTGCGTTTGTTTGGTGCAAAAAAAGTAGATGGTATTCTGGCGGACCTCGGTATTTCTTCGCATCAGATTGATACCCCCGAACGTGGCTTCTCAACCCGGTTTGATGCCGAGCTGGATATGCGAATGAACCAAAAAGCTGATATCACGGCCAAAAACATTGTAAACGAGTATTCGGTTGATCAATTACATAAAATACTGGGCATGTACGGAGAAATCCAAAACGCCCGCACCGCCGCTCAGGCCATTTATACAGCCCGCCTGAATAAAAGCATTGAAACCATAAATGATTTAAAGGGCATACTCAATAAATTTACTCCGCGCGGTAAAGAAAACAAGTATTTTGCACAGGTTTTTCAGGCATTGCGAATTGAGGTGAATCAGGAAATGGCAGTGCTGGAAGAGTTTCTTCAACAAACGCCCGAAGTATTGGAACCCGGTGGGCGATTGGTGGTGATGTCTTACCATTCGCTGGAAGACCGGCTGGTGAAGAACTTCATCAGAAGCGGTAAGTTTAGTGGTGAAGTTGAGAAAGATTTCTTCGGAAACGACATAAAACCTCTGGAAGCTGTAACAAGAAAAGCCATTGAAGCAGGAGCGGAAGAAATAGAGAGAAATCCACGAGCAAGAAGCGCTAAGTTGCGCATTGCTGAATGCCTTAAATAGAAGCATGAGATGATAAAAGTAAGTGTAGTGGTTTTAACTTATAAACATGAGCCGTTTATTCGTAAAACCTTAGATTCTATTCTTAGCCAGAAGGTGAACTTTAGTTTTGAAGTAATAGTGGGTGACGATGCGTCGCCAGATAACACGGCCGCTATTATAAAAGAATATCATCAGAAATACCCCAACATAATTGTACCGCTGCTGCATGAAAAAAACCTGGGTGGCTTTGGTAAAAATAATACATTGGTGGCCCTTGAAGTAGCCAAAGGACAATACATTGCGCCCATGGATGGCGATGACTACTGGACAGACGACAACAAGCTGCAAGAGATGGCTGATTTTCTGGACACCAACCCAGATTATGTGGCCTGTTTTCATAATGCCGAAATCATTTTTGATGATGATTCTCATCCGAATCAGTTCGTGAATCCTCCAGACCAGAAAGAGATAGTTACCATTGAAGATTTTATTGGTGAAGACGAAGTCTGGTTTATAGCCACTTCGGCCATTTTGTTTCGTCATGGAGTAATTACCAATTATCCGAAATGGTTTCATGAATCAAAAAGCGGCGACATCCCGCGGTATATCCTGTTGGGTAAAAACGGAGGCAAGTTCAGGTACATAAACAAGGTGATGTCAGTCTACCGAAAAAACCGCCACAGCGGCATGAGCTTCACCGACGGCTATGCCGATGCAGAATTTCTGGAAAACCGTATTGGAATGTACCGCGGTATAGATGAAGAGCTAAACCTCCGGTTTCATACCACGCTCAACAAGAATATTGCCCGCTATTACCGTATGCTTTTAGACAGCAGACAATATGCCAACACCTACTTCAAAAAGGTTTTTGCAGCTATTCAATACCTGCGTTTAGCAAACCCGTCTTATGCAACTAAAAAGGAAATAATCCGCGATTATATACTACCGGTATGGCTTGTAAGTACCTATAGTTTTTTTGCTTTATTGCCACATCGACTCAAAAAAAATCAATAAAACGGCATGGAATCTACCAGACCCAAAGTAAGTGTTTGTGTTCCTACTTATAACCATGAATCGTTTATAAGGCAGACATTAGATGGTATTCTGATGCAAAAAACTGATTTTAGCTATGAAATTGTAATAGGTGATGATGCCTCTACCGATAATAATCAGACCATTATCAGAGAATACATAGCGCAGCACCCACAGCTATTCAATGCTTTTCTTCATCAGGAAAACCAGGGGCCAACAGAACCTAAAGAGTTTGCTGGGCGCAATAATGTATTAGGTATTATAAAAGCCTGCAAAGGCGATTATGTGGCCTTGTGCGAGGGAGATGACTACTGGACTGACCCCCTGAAGCTGCAAAAGCAGTTTGATTTTATGGAGGCCAATAAAAGCTATATGATTTGCCACCATAATATGCAGGTGATATATGAAGACCATTCGCCGGGGCATTTTTTCAATACTTCAGACCAGAAGATGCACTCAACCATTCAGGATATTCTGGAAGACCGATGGTTTATTGCTACTGCCAGCACATTTTACAGAAACCATTTCCGCGACCATGATTTTGCAGCATGGCACAGCCGTGCCGCCGCCGGCGACTGGGCATTGGTGATACAACTGGCAGCGCAGGGCGACATTCATTATATACCAGAGCCGATGGGTGTGTACCGTAAACACAGAGGCGGGCTAAGCAATGTACAGTCGGCCACAAATGTAGGGTTTCTGAAAAACAGAAAACAAATGTTTGCCGATGTGAACGAATGGCTGGATTACAGATACGATGCCACCATTGCCGAAACAAACAGGAGATACGACGAACAAATTCAAGCACACGAGCGTAATTTTTCCTAATTTTGTGTGTTACTGGTTTCTGAGCGGGGGTTAGAGTCCAAAAACAGAAGACGCTTTTTTATGAAAATAACTATTGTTACACCACTTTTTAATGACTGGGACTGCTTGTATCAACTCGCTGACCAAATACATTTGGTATTGGCTAACACCGAATACAGCAACTACCAGATACTAGTAGTAGACGACTGCTCAAGTCTGGAAGTAAACATAGACAAACTGAAAGGACACCCCCTTGAAATTCTGCACCTGAACAAAAACCTTGGCCACCAGAAAGCAATAGCCATTGGGCTGTCTTACCTGAATGTAAATTATGACAGCGACTTTGTGGTGGTAATGGATGTAGACGGTGAAGACCAACCCGAGCATTTACCTTTGTTACTTGCAGAAGCCATAAAAAGCAACGGAAAAGAAATTGTTTTTGCCCGCCGCACCAAACGTAACGAGAGTTTCTTCTTCAAGATTTTCTACAAAATATATAAATACATTTTTATTCTTTTAACCGGTAAGGTAATCAACTTTGGTAATTTTTCAGTTATTCCGCTTAAACTGCTCAACAAGGTTACACACGTATCAGACATCTGGAACCACTACCCCGGTGGCATTATCCGGTCAAGGCTAACGTACAAATCGGTTGGGCTTGAAAGAGGAGAGAGATACACGGGCAAGTCAAAGATGAACTATACCTCATTGGTTATACATGGCCTGAGCGCCATTGCTGTTTATATTGACACCGTTTCGGTTCGGCTAATGATAGCCATTTCATTACTTATTATGGTGGCCATTGCAAGCATTATTATTGTTTTTGCCTATAGTGTTTACATCCCGATGTGGGGCGTATTGCTGTTTTTAGGTATATTGATGCAGGCCTTTCTAAGTTCACTGATTCTGGTTTTTACGGTACTGTCATATCGTGTAAATTTCAATTTTCTTCCTGCAGTGCATTTTCAGGATTACGTGGGGTCTGTCGAGAAAGTTTAGTTTGAGAGCTACCCAACCTTTTAGCGTGTTCTTTTATGAAAAAAAAGTTAGGTATTTATATTCTGGTGTTGGTTCCTATTGTAGCATTTTATGCTTTTGCGTTCAAAAATGCGTTTAACATAGGTTGGAACGACGACTGGCACGGCATAGAGGGTTTTCTGGCCAGCTGGATGCAGCAAAGCACCTTTGGCGAAAAGATGACACTGCTTTTTTCGCAGATGTGCGAGCACCGCATAATCTATGTAAGGCTCAGCACATTATTATGCTACCAGTTGTTTGGCGAAGTTAACTATAAGATTTTAATGCTGATGGGCGTGGCCCATTTGCTCATTCTTCCCTTTGTTTTTTATCGGTTGCTTCGCGAAATAAATCTTGGAATGGCCTATTTAATACCTATTCTGTTCATTGTTTTCAACACCCAACCTATTGAAAACATCTTCTGGGCAATTACCTCACTGCAGCCCAATGTAGTTATTATTTTTGGTTTATGGGGTTTTAGTCTGCTTTTGTTCAATAAACAGAAATGGGCTTTTTATTTAAGCATTGTACTGTTTTTTATAGCCATGTTTACCAATGGCAATGGTATGTTTGCGTTTCTGGCGGCCATACCCATTTTACTATACACCCGCTCGCGAGGCGAGAAAATACAGTATTTTGTATTTCTGGCATTCAGTTTCTGGCTTTATTTTCATGATTTTGAGAAACCGGGCATACGGCCGGATGTAAAGGTGAACATCACACAGTTTCCGCATATTATCATCGGCGATTTCTTTGCCTTTTTCGGCTCTCCTATTGATAGCACCGTTCAGTTCTATAACGTAACACTTAAACATGTGGTGGCTATTTCGGCGGGGGTGGTTTTAGTTGGCTGGCTGGCTGTGCAGCTATTTACTTTTTTGTATTATCACTTTCTGCCAAAAGCAAAGAAAGACAACAGCAATTGGTTTTACAGACTTTATACCCGACTGCTGGCACACCCAAAATTCAATCTTTATTTGCTGGCTGCCTTTATTTTTGTTGGTTTAAGCGGAGCGGCCTTTTCGGTATCAAGAGCCAGCCAGGGTTTAGAACAAGCCTTTGCCAGCCGTTATAAAACTGTTTCCATTATTTTGTTTGCCATTGTTTACCTGAGCTTTTTCAATGTAGTGGCTGTTGCACAGTGGAAAAAGTACCTCCGGATTTCGATACTTGCAGCCATTTTATTCAGTCTTTTTTCTTATTACGAAAGCCTGGACGAGGTTGAAAAACACAGGCGTTTCTTTGGAACTACCATTCTGAACTGGAAAAACAACGGCCGTTATTACTACTATGCCTTTGAGAACTCCCGGAACCCTGACGACCACGTGCCAATTAACCAATATCAACGCCTGCCCATTCCGCCTTTCAACTATGCAGGTTTTGTGCCGGGAATAATGAAATATGTGAACGACATACTCTGGATCAGCAGGGTGCATTTTAAGAACTATACTACGCCGGCAGAAATTGACAGCCTAAACAAAGCCCTTTATATAAACCAGGTACCTAACACCGGAGCAGAAACCGTGAAAATTACCGACGATTCGAACTCTATTCAGATAGAAATTGAAAACATGGCCGTTCCTGCCTGTACCAGATATGATGGTTATTATGCCATTTTTACGAACGATAAAACCCGTCTGGCATTTACTCTGGAGGCGCCGGCCAATAAATTTACAACCTTTTTAAGTTCGGGTAATTTCTATAATAGCCATATTGAAGCCGTAGTGGCCAAACCAGACCTGCCGGTTGGATCCTACAGTATGAAGATAGGCAAGCTGGAAAACAGCAGGTTTAAAGTTATAAAAGAACAAGCAATCAAGATTCAATAAAATAAAGATATTAAAAGCTGATATGAAATTAAACATCATAGGTGGTGGCATGACCGGTCTGGCGGCTGCATACGTTGCAGCCAAACAGGGCATTAAGGTAACCGTAATTGAAGGCAGCGATAAATTTGGCGGGCTACTCAATACTTTTGAGATTGGCGGCAACCAATTGGAGTATTACTACCACCATTTCTTTACGCAGGATGCCGAATTACGCTGGTTGTTGCAAGATCTGGGTATTGCTGATAAAGCCTTCTATAAAAAAACCACTATGGGGGTTTTCAGAAATGGAAAAATATATGATTTTAATTCACCAGTTGATTTACTGAAGTTTAAGCCCGTAGGTTTTTTAGGCAAAATCCGTTTTGGATTGACCAGTATTTTTTTGGGTAAACTGGCCAAGTGGCGCGAGAATGAAGGCACCCCTACCCTGGAATGGTTTTATAAATGGGCAGGGCGAGATATAACAGATGCCCTCTGGAAACCCATGCTCAATATCAAATTCGGGCCTTATGCAGGGCAGGTACCGTTGTCGTGGATGATTGGCCGGATGGCTCAAAGACTGGGTTCAAGGAAATCGGGAGACGAGCGCCTGGGCTATATTCAGGGAAGTTGGAAAACCCTGATAGAAACGCTTCTGAAAAGATTGGATGAAATGGGCGTGGAACTCATCAAAAATGAACCCGTTGAAGAATTTAAGATTGAAAATAACGAAATAAAAAGTATAAAAACCAAAAATCTGAACATTGAAGGAGATAAATTCCTGCTGACTATACCTTCTATTTATTTCGATAAAATTAAAAACTCACCGCTTGGTGCCAACGGCATTGAGTATTTCGGTGCAGTGTGTACAATTCTGGAAATGAAAAAATCGTTCAGCCATATTTACTGGATGAACGTGGCCGACCAGGGTTTTCCGTTTGGTGGAGTAATTGAGCACACCAATTTTATACCGAAAGAGCAATACAATGGCTCACATATTCTGTATTTATCCCGCTACTTTGCCATGAGTGAAGACCTGGCGAAAATGAGTAATGAAGAAATCAAAGACCTGATGATTCCGCCTTTGAAACGCATTAATCCGGAGTTCTCAGAAGACTGGATAAAAAATGTGTACATCTTCAAAACCAATACAGCTGCAACTGTATGCGATTTGAATTTCTCTGAAAAAGTACCGGCTTGCGAGACCCCAACCAAAAATCTTTACATAGCCAATATGGCTCATATTTACCCTGACGAAAGAAGTACCAACAACTCTATCAGAGTTGCGGCCGAAGCCTGTAAAGTAATGGGCATAAATGCCGATTTTGTACCTTACGGAGCGTCTCTTTCAGGCCAGATAGGTTTTTAAGAATTAGACAAATAAGATAAGTATTCAGGAGACTGCCATAAACCGGCGGTCTCTTTTTTTATTGTTTGTCCTGACTTGTTCAAATTAGGTCAGCAAGTTGATTTTTCTTAGGATTTCCATGATTACTGGGTTTAGATTTGCCTTTATTTTTATTTCTTTTCCTGTAATCTTGTTTTTTAGCCTTGCCGTTGTTATCCTTTTACATTCATGGATACATTTGCGGATGGATTTGTTTGTTTGAAGTTCTATGTGCTTGGATATAACCAGTGCTGTAAAGCAAATTAACAGATGTAGCTTGATAGGTTCTTCTTTGTAGTGAAATATGGGTCTTGTCTGTAAATCGCTTTTAGCTATTCGGAAAGCCTGTTCTATTCTGAACAATTCGTGATAACGTTCTATGATGGTATCATTGCTGAGAAGGCTTTCTTCTATATTGGTATAATAGCCTTTGATTCCCAGAATCTTTTGTGTTTTATCAATTAGTTTCTGGTTGAGTGCTATAATTTCTTCTTTCGTGGTGGTGAACTTTAGCTTTTTGTTTTTGGAGGGGTTTTCGATGATGTATTTAGCATTTTCTATTTGCTTTTCCATTTCATACTTATCCTTACGATACCTGACTGTGGAGTAGCTGCAAACCAAATATCCTTTGTCTGTTTTGATGCGGATGCTTTTGCCATCTTCACGCAAAATACTTTTGTCTATTGCCTCTATCAACTCATGGGAAAGATTACCTAATCTGGCTCCTACAATGTAGCTGATGTCATTTTCTCTTAGCGCCTCAATGTTTTCGGTACTAATCATTGCCGCATCAGCCACTACTGTAAAGTTTTTTACCTTATTTTTAAGGATGAAACTTTTTACAACGGGAATGATGGTATGCCCCTCGAAAGTATTGCCAGCAAAGACTTCGTAAGCTATCGGAAATCCCTCTTTACTGACCATTAGTGCCACTAAAATTTGTGGTTGTTGGAATTTATTATCTTTAGAAAATCCATTCTTACGCAATTCATCTTCTTCAAAAGTCTCAAAGTACAAGGTAGTGACATCATAAAACAATAAGTCATAATTAAAGGCATAATGCTTCCTGGCAAATGCGAGAGCAATGCCCTCGGCTTTCGACTTTAGTTTAAGCCACTCAGGAGCAGTCTTATAATAATTTTGTCTGCGATGTTTGATACCAAAATATTCCTCCAGAAGCGCAATAGAACGAAGTTTAGAGGCCGGTTCCATTATCCGCATAATGACCAAATCCAGAAGCAGAGTATTGTTTAGCTTGTCAAAACCGATGGCAAGGATAATTTTGGATAGTACATCATAAAGAAAAGTATAATGAACCCCGATAAATTCGGTTTGTCTGATATAAAATACATTGCCTGCTTGCTGGTCTTCAAAGAGAAAAAGTTGTTTAGAGATTTTTTCAATAAAATCATTAGCAAGAACAAGTAGGTCAGATTTCTCCTGCTCGTTACGAGCAGTGCCGATGTGGCGAACAATGACTCGCTTCCTGTTTTCAATCTTATAAACCTGGATAGAAACCGAACTTTCTGAATATTTTATTTGCCTGATTTTATACATTTTGACCCATTAGGTCAGCAAATTACAAAATTAATAGAGTTAATATACTCTATTTCAGCAACTTATGATTTTAAATTTAAGAGGTGGACAAGTCGGGACTAACAACTCTATCAGAGTTGCGGCCGAAGCCTGTAAAGTAATGGGCATAAATGCCGATTTTGTACCTTACGGAGCGTCTCTTTCAGGCCAGATAGGTTTTTAAGAATTAGACAAATAAGATAAGTATTCAGGAGACTGCCATAAACCGGCGGTCTCTTTTTTTATTGTTTGTTTTTACAATCCAATTTGGGCGCACTTCAATTTTCTGGTATGCCCATAAAGTTTGTCTTTCCTATACCACTCTTTTCAGTTTTTGTTCGTCTATACCCACAATACACAATGTTTCTTTTCTAAAACAACCACCAATATGAATAAAACCGTAGTTCAATTGTTATTTTTAACAGTTTTATCACTATTTCAATCATGTAAAACTGACGAACTCACAAAAACCGCGAGCATTTCAGCACTCGATTGTTCAAAAGCAACATTCTCGGCAAACGCAACCAGTGGGGTATCTTTTACGGCTACTGCCAATGTTCCTTATTCAGGCGGAAATGCCGCTGAATATCCCCAAGGAACAGCCGTTGCCTCAACTGGTGTAACCGGGTTAACAGCTACTTTATCGGCAGGCACTTTAGCTAATGGAAGCGGAACTGCCAGCTTTATTATCACCGGAACACCCGCCACCGCGGGAACGGCCATCTTTCCGATTGAATTAGGCGGACAAAGCTGTACGCTTTCATTACCTGTGGCGCTATCGCAGGCCAGTGTAGCAAGTCTTACAGTCAAAAGTACGCCCGATGCTGGTACCAGCGGAACTGCCTATGCCGGAACAATCACACTTGAATACACAGGCGGGAACGGAGGAGTATACGATGCATCAACAGCCTCATCAACAGGTGTTGAAGGGCTTACGGCAACACTGGCAGCGGGTACATTAGCCAGCGGAGGCGGGAGTCTGACCTATACCATATCAGGTTCACCCACATCAGCCGGAACCGCCATATTTAATATTAGCTTTGGCGGGCAAACCACTACCCTTACTTTAGCCATAGCAGCCGGCACAGCAGGTATAGCGAACCCAGCCAAAGATACAGTGGTGATAGCTTATTCAGGTACCAGTGCAGCGGTAAACAACGCATTCATCAACGATGGCGTTAGTGTAGACGTAAATGGTGCCGATGTAACCGTAACCTCTAAAAACACGACCAAAGAAATTGTATATCTGTTATCGGGTACGGCTACAAAAGGTAGTTTCAAGATTTACAGCGATTATCAGTTCAATATTACCATGAAAGGTCTGAACCTGACCAACAGCAGCGGCCCTGCTATAAATATACAGTCAGGCAAAAAGGCAACAATTAATATACTGAGCGGAACCACTAACGCTCTGGCAGACGGCACTACTTATACCAGCAGCAGTGAAGACCAGAAAGGAACATTCTTCAGCGAAGGGCAACTGGGTTTTATGGGTACTGGTACACTCAATATAACCGGAAACTACAAGCACGGCATAGTTTCAGACGATTATATCTATGTTAAAGAATCTAATATCATTGTAAAATCGGCAGTAAAAGACGGGATACATGCCAATGATTACTTTATGATTGATAATGGAACCCTTAACGTAACCGCTACAAGTGATGGTATTGTGGCAGAAGAAGGGTACGTGTCTATTAATGGTGGCTCGGTAACTGTTAATAGTGTAGACGATGGCATCAGCGCGCAGTATGACGGAACAGACGCAGGCATAACACCCTATGTTTTAATTAAAGGCGGAACTGTAAAAGTAACTACCACCGGAGACAAAGGCAACGCCATCAAAAGCACCAGTTACACCTCAATCGGTACAGCAGATGCTGTTACCCTTACCGTAAGCGGAAAAGGCGCCAAAGGTATTAAAACAGATGGCGACTTCACGCTTTCGGCAGGTACAGTAAAAATAACCGTATCAGGCGCAGCTTATTATGTAACTGACGATGCTGACATTGCTGCTTCTGCCGGTATCAATTGTGATAAAAACCTGGCTATTAAAGGTGGTAATCTTACTATTACCAACACCGGTACCGGTGGCAAAGGCATAACTGTGGACGGTACTGCCACTATTAGCGGAGGTGCCACTGCTATTTCGGCCACAGGAAGCAAATACACTTATAGCAGTTCGCAAACCAGTGAAGCCAAAGGCTTTAAGAGCGATGGCAGTTTCATAATCACAAATGGCGAATTGAATATTGCTGCCACCGATGATGGCATTAAATCAGAAACCAGTGTTACGGTGAGCAACGGTACTATTAATATCACCAAATCGACAGAGGGAATTGAAGCGCCAACCATTACTTTTGATGGAGGCATAACCAATGTATCTGCGTCAAACGATGGTATTAATGTTACGAAAGGAACGGTTTCTGGCGGAACAGAATCTAATGATGGAAGCAATCTGTTCATTAACAACGGTGTTTTGATAGTGTCAGGAAGCGATGCCATAGATAGCAATGGCAACATTACCATTAAAGGCGGTATAACCATTGTAAACGGCCCTACCAACCAACCCGAAGAAGCCATAGATGTAAACGGCACATTTCTTGTAAACGGAGGCACACTGATTGCGGCAGGTTCAAGTTCAAATATGTCGAAGGCGATGGGGGCCGCCTCAACCCAGGTAGGTATGTTTATCAAATCGAGCACCCAACTGGCCGCTTCTTCATTGCTGCATATTGAAAACGCATCCGGCACAGAACTGGTTACTTTCAAGCCTAAAAATGCCACTTATTATTTCCACTTCTCTTCACCTGGTTTATTAAAAAATACGCAGTATAAAATTTACTTTGGCGGAAGCTATACGGGAGGCAGTTTTACAGGCAATTCGTCAGGATGGGGTTTATATACCGGAGGTACCTACTCTACTTCGGGTGCCACTTTGAAAAGTACTACCACCACATCGGCATCCAGTACGGTGAATACCATTACTTTTTGAACTATCTGAGTTTTTCACAAGAGGCTGTACAGAAACTGGCAGCCTCTTGCTTCTTGGGTAAATAGCATATCTAATCATTATACAAATAGCATCCGGAAATACACTTTTTATAGATTGGAGTTCTATCAATACAACTCAAAAAACAATTCTGAAAAATAATACAATAATTTTTCAAACACGAAACTTTTCATGAACACTGGTCGTTTATACATCATACGCGCTGAATAAGCCAAAGTCCTGCCCCACACGCAGGACTTTTTTATGTCTATATTTTTCTTCTTTGCCCTTTTGTATTTTAAATAATCTATCTTTGCGATTTAAAGATTGCACTAAGCCCCTGTTATAATGATTTCTATTGTCATTCCGATTTTTAACGAAGAAGAAAACCTGCAAAATCTTTATAATCGACTAACCTCTGCCGCTCCGTCGTGGAGTGAGGATTACGAAATTGTATTGGTAGATGACGGCTCAAGAGATCAATCTTTAACCATGATGCGGGTGATGGCCGCAAAAGACCCGCGCGTTAAGGTGGTAAAACTTTCGCGCAATTTCGGGCATCAACCTGCCATTTCTGCCGGTATAAAAGTTGCTAAGGGTGATGCCATTGTGATAATGGATGGCGATTTGCAGGACCCCCCGGAAGAACTCAACCGTTTTTTAAATAAATGGCGGGAAGGCTATGAGGTTGTATATGCTGTAAGAACAAAACGAAAAGAAGGATTCTTTAAGAAAGTAGCTTACTCGGCATTTTACAGAATTCTGGCCTGGATATCAGACATTGAGATTCCGTTAGACTCAGGAGATTTTTGTGTAATGGACAGAAAAGTAGTAAATGTGCTGGTAGAAGAAATGCCGGAACAGATCCGATTTGTAAGAGGTATGCGTGCCTATGCGGGCTTTAAACAAGTGGGTGTTACTTATGAAAGAGCAGAAAGGGCAGCAGGAGAAGTAAAATATACTTTCAAGAAGCTTGTCCAACTGGCCCTTGACGGCCTATTCGGGTTTTCGAGTTTCCCGCTTCGGTTGGCTACTTACATGGGCTTTCTAATCTCTATCCCTTCGTTTTTTCTGGGCACATTCTTTATATTACACCGTTTAATAGGCTTTAAGGTGTTCGGGCATGCCCCTGAAGAAACACCGGGTACGGCTTCGCTGGCGGTAGGTATGTACTTTCTGAGTGGTGTGATTCTGATTATACTGGGTATTCTTGGAGAATACATAGGTAGAATTTACATTGAAGTAAAAAAGCGCCCTTTCTTTGTAATTGATGAGATAATTGAAAATAAATAACGTTTATAACCAGAAATAATATTGTGCCATGCTCTGCCAGGAGGTGGCATTTTTTGTTTGGTGCGACGGGCCTCTGCCATAAAACAGTTGGTGCGCATAGAAGAACCCGACACGGATTACCAATTAGTGATACAGACACAACAATATAATTTAATGCTGTTTTGGCCAATCCTTTTGATTATTTTCTAACTTTGTGCCTCTGATTTAAATAATAAATAATGCTTACTCATACACTTAAACTCCGAAAACCTCTTGCCGTAATTGACCTCGAAACAACAGGAGTGAATATTACCAAAGACAGAATTGTGGAATTGTGTATTGCCAAAGCCAAGCTTGACGGAACCGTTGAGGTAAAGACAAAACTGATTAATCCGGGTATTCCGATTCCGATTGAAACAAGCCTGATTCATGGAATTTATGATGAAGACGTAAAAGATGCCCCCACTTTTAAGCAAATCGGGAGATCGCTGGCTCAGTTTATTGAAGGATGCGACCTGGCCGGTTTTAACAGCAACCGTTTTGATGTACCCATGCTGGTTGAGGAGTTTCTACGTATTGATGTAGATTTTGACATTAAAAACCGCAAGTTGATTGATGCGCAGAGGATTTTTCATTTAATGGAACCCCGAACGTTATCGGCAGCCTACAGATTCTATTGCAACAAAACCCTTGAAGGCGCCCATAGTGCAGAGGTTGACACACTGGCTACGCTTGAGGTACTGTGCTCGCAGGTTGAAAAATATGATGGTGTAAAACTGAAAAACGACAAAGGTGAAGAATACGAGCCTGTTAAAAACGACATGGACGCCCTGCACCTGTTAACATCGGCCAATATTGTAGACTTTGCACAACGGATGACCCTGAACAGCAAAGGCGAAGTACTGTTTAATTTTGGCAAACACAATGGCAAACCGGTAAAACTGGTATTGAAAAATGAGCCTCAGTATTACGATTGGATGATAAACGGAGATTTCCCGCTTGACACCAAAAGAAAATTAACCGAAATAAAGCTGAAAATGATGATAGAAAAATAGTTTTTGCGATTATAAACACCGTTTTTCTTCTATATTCAACAGCAATTTATATGACATCAGCCAGCCGTTAAAATTCAGGTTGATAATTGTTTATTGATAATTGTTCATTATTTTTGCGAAAAAATTTTCGGAAAAACAATCACAAATCTGCAGATGCAAAATAAAATACCAGACATTATCCAGACCGTCCCATTGCTCAATTATGTCTTATTGGCAAGTATTTTATTCATCATTGGCGTAGTGGGTGTATTGATACGCCGCAATGCAATCATCATATTTATGTCTATTGAGCTGATGCTCAATGCGGTTAATCTTTTATTGATTACGTTTTCGTCATACAGAGCAGACCCCTCAGGGCAGGTTTTTGTATTCTTTATTATGGCAGTAGCCGCGGCTGAAGTAGCCGTTGGGCTGGCAATTATTGTGATGATCTATAGAAATATCCGCTCTATTGATGTTGGTTTGTTGGATAAACTGAAGTGGTAATTGCCCTTCAGAATTTAGATATAATAGTTTTTAAACCTTATTCATGCCTTTGAGGCTGAGGCTATTAATATATGTCAATCATTACTCTAATACCTTTATTTCCACTCATTGGTTTTTTAATCAACGGTCTTGGTTTTCGTAAAATCTCAAAAAGCATAGCCGGACCCATAGGTGTTGGGGCTTCATTACTATCATTTATTGGTACTATAATAGCCTACAACCAATTTGCAGAAACCAATCAGCCTATCATTGTCAATGTCTTCGACTGGATTACCGTCGGCACGTTACAGATTAACTTCGCTTTTCAGATAGACCAGCTTTCCATTCTGATGCTCTTTGTTATTACCGGTGTGGGTACGCTCATACACCTGTATTCAATGGGCTATATGCATGACGATGAAGGATATGGCAAATTTATGTCATTCCTTAACCTGTTCCTTTTCTCAATGCTTTTATTGGTGATGGGTTCCAACTACATCGTAATGTTTATTGGTTGGGAAGGCGTCGGGTTGTGTTCTTACCTGCTTATTGGTTTCTGGAACAAAAATACCGAATACGGCAATGCCGCAAGAAAAGCCTTTATCATGAACCGCATTGGTGACTTGGGCTTTCTGATTGGTATTTTCCTTATTATCATTAACTTCGGTACAGTTGAGTATGCAGAGGTTTTTGACAAAGCCAAGGGCTTAAGTGTTGGCAATGGCGCTATTATTGCCATTACCGGCTTTTTGTTTATAGGTGCCATGGGTAAATCTGCGCAGATTCCGTTGTATACCTGGTTACCTGATGCCATGGCAGGCCCTACTCCGGTTTCGGCCCTTATTCACGCCGCTACCATGGTTACGTCAGGTATTTACATGATTGTACGCTCAAATATTTTATACACGCTATCACCTGCCACACTTGAATTTGTTGCCTGGATTGGCGTGGCAACTGCTGTGCTTGCAGCTACCATCGGTATCTTCCAGAACGACATCAAAAAGGTATTGGCGTATTCAACCGTTAGCCAGTTAGGCTATATGTTTATGGCATTAGGGGTATCAGCCTATACGTCTGGTTTCTTCCATGTGGTTACGCACGCGTTTTTCAAAGCATTGTTATTCCTTGGCGCAGGTAGTGTGATTCATGCCATGGGTGGTGAGCAGGACATCCGCCGGATGGGTGGTTTGTGGAGCAAAATTAAAATTACTGCTATCACCTTCCTGATTGGTACCATTGCCATCTCAGGTATTCCGCCTTTTGCAGGTTTCTTCTCAAAAGATGAAATCCTTGCCCATGTTTACGAGCATAGCAAAATTATGTGGGTGCTGGCTGTGGCTGGCTCAATGATGACAGCCTTTTATATGTTCCGTCTTTTCTTCCTTACTTTTACGGGGTCGTTCAGAGGCACGCATGAGCAAGAGCATCATTTGCACGAATCGCCTGCGAGCATGACCATTCCATTGATGGTTCTGGCTGCTTTATCAGTAGTAGGTGGTTTTATAGGTATGCCTGAAATATTCCATTTCCCTCATGCGCTTGCCGACTTCCTGAACCCGATTTATGAAGGGTCAAAAGCGGTTAATCCTGAATTTGGAGGCCATCCGGTAGATCATTCAACAGAGTGGATTTTAATGGGTATTTCTGTAGCTGCAGCAGTTATTTCAATATTTGTGGCCTATACCCGATTTGGCAACAGCAAAAATGTACCGGTTGAAGACAGCGAAATTACAGGCATTCAGAAAGTTATCTATAACAAGTATTATATTGACGAAATTTACCAGGCTGTATTCGTGAATCCGGTAAAAGGATTGTCTAATCTGTTTTCAGGTGTTTTCGAGCCGAAAGGATTCGACGGTATCGTAAACGGCGTAGGTGGTTTTGTGAACTCGTTCAGCAATGCGGCCCGTAAATTACAGGCCGGTGGTACAGGCTTCTATTTGTTTGCCATGGTTATCGGCATCGCGGTTATTATCGGTATCAATCTGGGCTTTCAGGTTCTGGAAACAATTAAAGCAATTGTTGGAATAAAATAACCCATTATTTCAACCAAACATTACGACTTAAAAATTAAAACTCATTACGGATGTTAGCACTAATCCTTATACTAATTCCCCTTATCGGCAGTCTTATTCTGTTTTTGTTAAGAGGTAGTAATGCTGGAGTATCAAAAAATGTGGCCTTGATAACAGCCCTTGCAGAGTTTGCCTTAGCTGCTTACACTTTTCTTTCGTTTGACTCTCAGACCATTATAGAAGTAAAATATGCCTGGATTAAAGACCTGAGAATCAATTTCCATTTGGGTATTGATGGCATCAGCCTTTTAATGATTGCCCTTACCGGCTTCTTAGTGCCTTTAATTATTGTTTCTACGTTTAAAAACAGCTATAACAAACCATTCTCTTTTTACTCGCTTATTCTATTGACTGAAGCGGCTTTGATGGGAGTTTTTATGGCTAAAGATATATTTGTTTTCTATTTCTTTTACGAAATAGCCCTTATACCGGTTTATTTTCTGGCTGCTTTGTGGGGTGGTATCAATGCACCCAAAATCACTTTCAAAATGTTTGTATATACCATGTTTGGCAGCTTGTTTATGCTGGTAGCCATTGTGTATCTGTACATTAACGCCTCAACAGCCAATATTCAGGAACTTTACAACGCAGCCAAGTTTATATCGCCGGCTAATCAGAATCTGCTTTTCTGGGCTTTCTTTATAGCTTTTGCCATTAAAATGCCGGTGTTACCTTTTCATTCCTGGCAACCGGATGCGTACAGTGAGTCTCCTACTCCGGCTACCATGCTGTTGTCTGGGCTACTTTCAAAAATGGGGGTTTATGGTCTTATTCGTATTCTGCTGCCACTTTCGCCGGTAGGCTTGTCCAACTTCGGCACAATTGCCATGGTACTGTCTGTAATTGGTCTTATATACGGCTCAATTATTGCCATACAGCAAAATAATATTAAACGTCTTATTGCTTATTCGTCATTTGCACACATGGGCTTAATGGCTGCCGGTGTTTTATCTGGCACTTTGAGCGGAATACAAGGTGCCCTGCTGCAAATGGTAGCGCATGGCATTAATGCAGTTGGTTTGTTTTTTATTGTGAAAATCATTTACGACCGCACACAAACCAGAGACCTGCAGGCATTAGGTGGCATAACACAGCAGACCCCCGCATTGAGTATCTATTTTATGATTATTATGCTGGGTAGTGTGGCGCTGCCCCTTACCAACGGATTTGTAGGTGAGTTTTTATTGCTGAAAGGCGTGTTTGATAAAAATGCCTGGTTAGGCGGCGTTGCAGGCTTGACCATTATTTTTGGAGCAGTTTACATGCTGCGCCTGATGCAACGTTCTATGTTTGGCCCAAGCAACGAGGTAACGGCTAAATTCAGCGATGTGAAAGGCTCAGAAATTGCTGTGCTGTTGCCAATAGCAGCCGTTGTACTACTGATGGGTGTTTTCCCTAATGTATTTCTGAAAATTACTGAGCCTGCGGTAAATAGTTTATTACAACTGATTCATCCTTAATTCATAGTTCATACATGGCTGTTTTTATACTGCTCCTGAACTGATAATGATAAATAGACCTTATGTATCCTATACTCGTACTTTCTATTTCCGGAATTATTACCCTTTTCTTAGGTTTTCTTAAATCGAAGAAGGTGCTACTTCCTGCTTCTCTTTTATTTATAACAATTGCCTTTATTGCCAATTTTTATGAGTGGAATAAGCCGGGTCTGTATTTCAACAATATGCTTCAGGTAAATAACCTGTCGATACTCTTTACGGCAATACTCCTGATTTCGGCTTTTCTGATTATGGCGTTGTCGAAGGGATTTATTGATGAAGACCACGCACAACCTGCAGAGTATTTTGCTATCCTTCAGTTTTCGCTGGTGGGTGCCATCATGATGACAGGTTTCCAGAATCTTATTATGCTTTTTATCGGAGTTGAGATTCTTTCGGTATCTATGTATGTATTGACAGGAAGCGACAAGCGGAATCTGAGAGGAAACGAAGCGGCCCTTAAGTATTTTTTGATGGGGTCGTTTGCTACGGGTATCATGCTATTTGGTATTGCCATGCTTTATGGCGCCAACTATTCGTTTAATATTGATGTAACCAGAGCAGTAGCACAACAGGCACAAATGAATGGTGGCCCGGTATATCTTTACATAGGTGTTACATTCTTACTGATAGGTTTATTGTTTAAGGTATCGGCGGCACCGTTTCACTTCTGGACTCCTGATGTGTATGAAGGCGCCCCTAGTATTTTTACCACCTTTATGTCTACAATTGTAAAGACAGCGGGCTTTGCAACTATATATCGTATTTTAGATGCTTCGTTCTCTCCACTGTATGGCTTCTGGTGGGTAATGGTTGTTATCATGACCGTACTTAGCCTTGTTATCGGAAACATTACTGCGGTTTCGCAAAGCAGCTTCAAACGGATGCTTGCTTTCTCGAGCATTTCGCATGCCGGATACATGCTTTTAGCTGTCATTGGCTTAAGCAATAAATCAGACGATTCAATAGTATTCTATTCATTGGCTTATTCGTTAGCCACTATTAGTGCCTTTGGCGTATTAATGGCTGTATCTAAAGAAAAACTGGTTAACGGCCGCCCTGATGAGAGTATATCTGTATTGAATGGCCTAGGTAAAAGAAGCCCTTTCCTGGCCTTTATACTTACCATTTCTATGCTTTCACTGGCGGGTATTCCGCTTACGGCTGGTTTCTGGGGCAAGTTCTATGTTTTTGCAGATGCTGCCTTCAGAGGCAAAATCTGGTTGCTTGTAGTGGCTATTCTGATGTCGGCAGTTGGTATCTATTACTATTTCAAACCCATTATTGCCGCTTACATGAAGGAGGGAGAAGGTGAAAGTATTAACCTGACGGCCTTTCATAAGATTATTCTGGGCGCTGCCGCATTTGGTACATTATTACTGGGCCTCTTCCCTGATTTACTAAGAAGCCTTATGTGATTGAAATATTGCTATAAATATTAATGTCTTGCTTAAAATATTGAAAAAACTAAAGAATAAAGAATTACGGGTTTTCGTGTCTTTTTTCTTAACAGCTATCTTAGGCGCCGGTACAAATTTTATTACACAGATCCCTTATAAATATCTTTTCCTTCATTTGGGCTTTGCCGATAAACCGGCCTTTAATTTCAGTGTTTCGGCTGGTTATCTGACAGCCACTGTGGTAAGTTTTATTCCGGCAAAAGTTTTTGCATTTTCTGCCAGGGAGTCAGGCAATACGCGGCGCGAATCGGTAAAATTTTTAACCATTGCTCTATTAGCCTGGGGAATACAGGTGGGCGTTTCATCTCTGGCATTTGATCATCTGGCCAACCGGTATTTTGCTGAACAGTCGTTACTTGTTCGTGAAAAGAGCTCTCATGTAATTGGTATGGGAGTCAGTTTTCTTGCCAATTACTTTGGCCATAAGTTTCTTACTTTCAGAAGCACAGGTATTTATAACAGGATAAAAACCCGTAACGAACGCCAGAATTGAACTTTATCAAGATAATATTGCTTTTTTAAGCCTCATTTAAGGTGATTTTAAAAAAAATTTAAGAATCGCTTGCTTTATATCTTAAAATAAACTTAAATTTGCAATGCGTTTCAAACCTTAAACATCATAAAGAAATGAAAAAAGTATTTGCAATTTTATTCGTAGCCGGTATGGCATCTCTAGCAGCTTGTACTTCTAAATCAGAAACTACTGCTGATTCAACATCTGTTGATACAACTGCAACTGCCGTTACTCCTGATACTACAGCTGCTGCTGATACTACAGCTGCTGCTGATACAACTAAGAAATAATTCTTAATCAGATAGTTTCAAAAGAAGGTCTTATTCGATTTAAACGAATAAGACTTTTTTATTTAACACCAATAATAAAAAAGGTATCAGGTTGGAGCCCGATACCTTTATTATTGACAATCTTATAAACTTCAAATTCCTCTCATCTTTTAAAAGCCGATTATTAATTTCCTTACAATATCTAGAAATAGTAACTTTATTATTTCATAATAGTTATCTCTCTTTTACCATTTGGTGCCTTCCATATCGTAGTTCCATTGAGTAGAATTTCATAAGTTGAAATGATATATGGAACATGGGATATCCGACAAGAGATTTCATCTTTACCGCCATCGGGCCAGTTTATAGTTACCTTGTATTCATCCTCTGTGGGCTCGTATATTGTCGGAGTAACTCTTAAGTAGTACTTGCCATCTCTTTGGCCTAATTCTGGAATTTTAAACCCTATATAGCTTATTGACTTATCCTGATTCGGAGGTGTCGTAAAATCAAGACTTATATGACCAAAGTTAAAATTATCACTCAAATTTGGATTTAACATATCTTTATTAGTCACCTTCTGGGTAATAAATACATCAAAATATATTTCTACCTTTTTATCATATATCTTAGGATGCTTCTCGCATGAAGACACTAAGAAAAAAATTATTATAATTGGAAGTGTAGTTTTCATAGCATGTATTTTAATATAAATTATAAATCATTTCTTTGCTGCTTTCATAATAATGATAAGGTGGGGACCAATAGTCATATGCATAAAAGCCATCCTGCGACCCTTCTCGTCCCCAATTCATGTGTAAATATAAATATGTGCCTGATTCGCAAAAATTATAAGTATGGTACCCATCAGTAACCAATGCATGCCCACTGTCATAGGTAGCAAATATCCACCATCCAGAATACTTTCCTCCTGCAAGAACTACAGGATGTAAATTATCTAAGTTAGAAATTACAGTTTGATAGTTGTAATTATCATATTGAGCAGAAGAGTAACCATAATCATTTTTAAACGATAAATACCCATCGTATGTAGCTGCTGCAGATCCTGTACATTGATAATCCATATCAACATTATCTCATATATCTTTTAATAAAAGTGATGTTGTTACACTGCCAGGCGTATTTGGCATTGCAGACCAATTCCAAGTTGATGGCTTCTGGTTGTACTTCATTATCTGACCCATTGCAGTTGCAACGCATCCAGCCCAAGCACGACCATTAGAAGTCTCAGTAGCCGAATTACAGCCCAAATAAGGTGCAAAGTCGTTATATCCAGCATTTTGCCCCTATATAGTTGCCATAAGCGGGCCGAGATTATACTCACTAAACTGACATCCAGGGTCTTCTCCTGGGGGTTCAGTGGTTTCTCTGCCCTTACCAGCACTGTTAAAAAGCTTACTATCGAAATTACTCTTTAAAATTCGGTTTATATATTTAATATTCCACAGTTCTAACGCCTTGTCACTCGTTTTTCTTGCTTCTTTTAACGCCTCCTTTACGGTATGGAGCCAATAAATGATTGACGATGTTAAATCTTTTGAAACTTCAAAATTTCCAGTTTTAGAATAAGCTAAAATTGGAATAATGCGTTTGTCAGCAGCTAAAACTACAAAGCCACCACCTTCATAATTTATGACATAACAAATATTCTCTCCTTTTTCATCGGGGATTGGCGTTAATTTAAAATTAGGTTCAAGGGGTAGCTCTTGCTTTAGGAGTTGACGATGTAGTAACTAATTGGGCGATTTTGGAAGCTTCACTCAATGAGACTGCCATAGGTGATTCAATCTCCTGTTCTGCTATAACCTTTTCTTTATCGCACGCGAAGAAAGTCAACAATATTAATAGATAGTAAATGTACGCTTTCATAAGTCACAATTAAATTGTTTTAACTAATTACTCATAAATTTTGCATAGTTTTCTTTAGGATAGAAATTAAATTTATTTACTGGTACCTAAAAGATGAAACGTATCTGTATGATAATTTACCCACTAAAAAATCTAAATCTCATTTTTGTTTTACGTACCCCAAAAGCGATATGTTTATTTATGAGTTGTATGTTTCGATATTTGTAGACAAGGTTTTATAAGTGTTGGCGTGAACCAAAATGATATAAATACGAGCAAAACTGCCATATAAGACCCTATTAGCCAATCCTATACACCTTTAAGGCCTTAAAATCTTTGGCCTGCAGTTCGATTTCTTCCTTTGACGCTTATAAAAAAGAGGTAGTTAGAATTTCTTCAAAACTACCTCTTTTTTATAGCCAATACACCCATTTTAAAAATTATCGCTCCAACGGTAGGCCTCTATTAACTTCCTCTCTCCTTCTGCCCCTTTATAGGCATTTCCGTGTTCCATACCCAAAATAAACTCCTGATTATTGGCCTTTGCCTTATTATAGATATGTTTAAACAGACTCCTGTAATTTACCTCTCCGGTAGTAGGTTCATTACGGCCGGGCTCATCCCCTATCTGAAAATACCCGATTTCGCTCCAGCACCAGTCCATATTTTGTGTCAGGCGGCCTTCGTTGCGTTGCATGTGCCACATATCAAACAGAATCTTGCACGACGGGCTGTTAACTGCTTTACAAATCATGTAGGTTTGGTCTGAATGGCGCAAAAACAGCTCCGGCGTATCGCTAAGGGGCTCAAGCACCATAGTTAAGCCATGTGGCTCCAGGATGTCGCATGCGCGTCGTAAAGCATCAATTACGTTTGCGGTTTGTATGCCCAGGGGTAATCTTCTTTCAAAAAATCCAGGTACTACTGTGGCCCATTTGGCGTTAACACGCTTGGCTACCTCTACAGAGGCACGGCAGGTTTTAAGGAAATTTTCAAGAAACTCTTTCTTTCCGGTGGTAAGAGATATTTTCCAGTTATCGCCGCCGTCAATCACAAATACCCCCATTTTCATATTCAGCTTTGCAAGGGTTTCCCCAATCTTCTTTTGTACATCTACGGGGCGCCCCAGCATTCCGTTGTCTTCCAGCGCCATAAAGCCGTTGTCGGCCATAAATTTTAGCTGGTCAATCAGGTCTTTTCCAGCCAGATTCTCAAACATACCAAAATGTGGTGCATATAAGAGCTTGAATTGATTGGCCGCTACCAGGTTGTTTTGCGGCGCCTCAGCTGCCAAAGAAGCACCCAATGGCAGTGCAGACGCTCCGGCAACCATAGCGCTTTTGGAAATAAAATTTCTGCGATTCATTTTTATTCTATTAAGGGGTTGATTGATGCAAGCTAAAGAAAGTAATGCCTTAGACCAATCCGGGGTATATCCTGAGTTTTGTTAATACAAAAAGTCAAGATTCTCGGTTTTGATATCTTCGGGGTCCAGTTCAAGAAACTCTTCCCAGAAGGGGTTCTCTGGTAGTGGTGCAATACAAAGAATGGGTTCTTTTTTAACCGGATGCACAAAGTATAAACGGCGGGCATGCAAATTAATATTACCCTCGGGGTTGGTTCTGGGGAAACCATACTTTATGTCTCCTCTTATCGGGCAGCCCATAGTTGCCAGCTGAACTCTTATCTGATGTGGGCGCCCCGTTATAGGGTTTATCTCTAACAAATGAAAGTGATTGATTTCTCCCAGATAGCGGTAGTTCAATTCTGCTTTCTGCGAACCGTTCACTTCTGTATCATAAGCCGTAACAACGTTTTTCTCTTCATTTTTTACCAGCCAGTGGGTCAGCTTGCCGCTTTTTTTCTCTGGTCTTTTGCCTACTACAGCCCAATAGATTTTCTGAACATCGCGGCGCCTGAAAAGTTCATTCATGCGCTCAAGTGCCTTTGAGGTGCGTGCAAAAACCACAATACCACTCACGGGGCGGTCAAGCCGGTGAACCGTACCCAGAAAAACGTCACCGGGTTTGTTATATTTCTTCTTAATATAATCTTTTACGTAGTCTGCTAATGTTTTGTCTCCTGTGGCATCTCCCTGCACTAAAATCCCTGGCGCCTTATTAACAATAATAAGGTGATTGTCTTCATAGAGAACATAAAATGGATGTTTCATATCATTATAATTTGCTACAAAGATACTTAGTTTTTTGTAGTTTAACTACAAAACTGTATCTGCAGGGGTATTTAGTGGGTACAACAAGCCCATACTGCACAGGCTTATTGCGGTTTAATAAAACTTCTGGTACGGGCTGTTTATTTCAATCAATATTCTAAAGCTATGCGGCGGGTTTCTTCATCAGTACGGATGTAGTCTTCCAGGGTTGGGGTTTTAACAAAGCTAACCTTGTGCATACAAGCCTCAATGAGGTCAGACATCTCAAGAAAACCAATCTCCTCTTTCAGGAATGATGCTACGGCTATTTCATTAGCGGCATTGACAATACAGGCCATATTGCCTCCTCTTCTGAGTGCCTCAAAAGCAAAGCCCAGATTACGGAATGTCTGCGTGTCTGGCTGTTGAAAAGTAAGCGACGGATACTTTGTGAAATCGAACCTGGGGAAGTCTGATTTTAAACGGACAGGATAAGACAAAGCAAATTGTATAGGCACGCGCATATCAGGCAAGCCCATCTGCGCCTTAATGCTGCCGTCTTCAAACTGCACCATAGAATGAATAATACTTTGCGGATGCACAACCACATCAATCTGCTCGGGGGTCAGGTCAAACAACCATTTGGCTTCAATCACTTCCAGCCCCTTGTTCATCAACGATGCCGAATCAATGGTAATCTTCGCGCCCATGCTCCAGTTAGGGTGCTTCAAGGCTTGCTGCTTGGTAACAGTTTTCAGAAATTCGCGGTCTTTACCAAGAAACGGCCCGCCTGAAGCCGTTAGAATGATTTTTTCAATGGGATTATGAAATTCTCCGACCAGGCATTGAAAAATCGCCGAATGTTCAGAGTCAACCGGCAGAATATCAACTTTATTTTTTTGTGCCAAATCTGTTACCAGTTCGCCAGCTACTACCATTGTTTCCTTATTAGCCAAAGCTATATGTTTACCGGCTTTAATAGCTGCCAGGGTGGGTATCAGCCCTGCATAACCAACCAGAGCAGTCAGCACCATTTGAACCGATTCCATCTGTACTACCGATGCCAGCGACTTCTCTCCGGCATAGACTTTTATCTGAAGGGGGTCAAGTGCTGCAAAAACTTGATCATATAGCGCTTCGTTTGAAATTACCACTACATTCGGCCTGAACCTGGCAGCCTGCTCAATCAGCAAATCGGCATTGTTCTGGGCTGTGAGTACTTCTATTTCAAAAATATCGGGGTTGGCGGCAACCACTTCCAATGCTTGTGTACCAATTGACCCTGTTGAGCCCAAAATAGCGAGACTTCTTTTCATGTAGTGTCGTGAATGCTTTTTTCTTAGAATAAAACGTATTACACCGGCGTTATTAGTATCCTTATTACAAAGCTGTTATAATTGTTGCTGTTAACAAAACCGGTTACAAGGGTTATATGAGGGCAAATGTGGTTATTACAAATCAAATAACATCCTGAAGCCAGTCTGGCTGGCAAAGTTCGTAAAATTTAACGAGAAAGTTTTTATTTTGCCATTCGGATTAAACTTTCATTTATTGCAACATGAAAGGCTTTAGGAATATTTAAGTGAGGAACCAAACCATGCAAACGGCTGAAGACCAATTTCAATTTTTTGAGGGAATACTTTTTGAAACACTGGGGCACGATGTGCAGGTGAATGAGTATCGTCTGTTACAGGGTGGAAGCATCAATGCTACGGTCCAGATACTTACCAGTGAAGGCAAGTATTTTGTTAAATATAATACGCTTAACTACGACCAGATGTTTGCGGCCGAGGCACGCGGACTTGACCTGCTGCGCGAAACGAAGGTGATTAGAATACCCGAAGTAATAAACTGGGGAAGGCGAGACGGACACGATTACCTGATTCTGGAACATATAGAGGCCAATAAACAGAATAAGTTTTATTGGGAAACCCTTGGGCATAAACTGGCCGCCTTGCATAGAAACACCAGCGATTGTTTCGGGCTGGGCTTTAATAATTACATTGGCTCGTTGGAACAAAACAATGAACCAAACATTAACTGGATACCTTTTTTTATTGAGAAAAGGCTGAATGTGCAGGCTGGTTTGGCTTATTATAATGAGCTGATAGATAAAGAAGTATATGACAAGTTTCAGAAGTTCTACGAGTTACTTCCTTCGCTGCTTCCGGATGAAAGACCCTCGTTATTACATGGAGACTTGTGGGCAGGCAATGTTATTGCCGACAACATTGGTGAACCCTGCCTGATAGACCCTGCCGTATATTATGGCAACCGCGAAGTAGAACTGGCCTTTACCCGTCTTTTTGATGGTTTCGATAACCGTTTCTACGAGGCTTATCATGAGAGTTTCCCATTACAGCCACGGTTTGAAGACCGCGCCGGCATTTATAATTTGTATGCACTTATGGTACATGTCAATATTTTCGGGGCAATTTATCTGCCGCCCGTATTGAGAACACTTAACCGGTATTTATCTTAAACCACAAGCAGATTGCAGCCTCTGATATCGGAGTTATCGAACCGGCCAATAACACTGAACTGCTGGTTTGCTGGCTGATAAGCCCCTAAATCCTGGGTTTCAATGAAGCAACAAGAATCAACATTGGCCAGGTCTACTACATTAATACCTCCACGAACAACTGCTTCTTTCGATAAACCCGTATGAAACTGTGTCGAGATAATTTTGAAAGGGTCGTTGATTTCCCGCAACAGCACTTTCATTGAGGCCGGTAGCTGAAATACACCTTCACCCATAGAATATCCCTGCGAAAGCAGTTCAGTCATACCGTATTCAGAGTGAATCTGTTTAACCGGCAAAGCTTTTGTAAGAATGGCGTGTACTTCCTCACGCAATAACTCTTTTCTTCGTCCTTTCATACCACCGGTTTCCATTACAATGAGCCTGTCTTTCAGATTTTCCATGAAAGACAAATCGTAGCCTTCTTCTACCAAATCAAGCAGGGCAAAAGTTACACCTATTAACAAAACCTTACGGTGTGTCTGGTTGTTTTCTGAAAGCTGCTGCAGCTTATCGAGCATCTCTGCGGTGTTATGAAGGTAGAATCCTGATTCACGCGAGTATGTGCGGTAAATAAAACTTTGCACCATATACACCAACGACGAATTATTTCGTTCAAGATACGAGGGCAGCAAAGCAAGAATATGGTAGTCGGTTAATGGCCCATAAAACTGCTCAAAGATTTTCTGGCTGATGTGTTCATAAAAAGGCAGGTCGCTTACGTAATGCCTGCTTACATTCTGCTGAGTTGTGCCGCTGCTTTCAAAAACTATTTGTTCGGGGGCATTGCCAGAAATGATTTTATGATGCTTGAAGAACTGAATAGGCAGAAACGGAATTTTCTCCAAACGATTGATTCGTCTGGGGTCAATTTTCAGAAAACCCAGATATTGATTATATACCGGATTGGCCACAGCCTGAAACCGGAAAATCTCAAGAGCCAGCTCATCAAAAGTATGCTGATTCTGAGGATAGTCACTTAACTGAAGAACTGCCGATTTGAGTTCGTCTCGGATACCCATGAAATAGATTTATTGGTAGTTTCGGGGCATAACAACAAAAAATGTTACGGTTAAGCCTAAAACTTTCATTTTTATACTAAATTGCTTCTAAAATTACAGATTACAGATGAAAAAGGTTTCAGTATTGGTTGTTTTTAGTGTAACAGTATTGCTAATTGGCTGTTATAATGACATATCGTTCGATTTAATACCATATATTGAGTTTAGAGATTTACGTAAAGAAACCACCCTGGACAGCTTCTCGGGTTCAAAGAAAGATTCAGTAATTATAAGCATACATTTTGAAGACGGCGACGGAGATTTAGGCCTGAGCGAAGAAGAAAAAAAGGTAGCTGTAGATAAGCAGGACTTTAATTATTTGCTAAAGATATTCAGAAGCAAGGACGGCGTATTTCAGGAGATTCCACAACCGGTACCTTATTCGGGCTTCTTTCCGCGTCTTAAATTAGATGATAAAAAGCGCCCAATAGAAGGAACGCTTAACTACTCAATTGTATATTTTCATAATTCTGTTCCGGCCAAAGACACCGTTAAGTATCAGATTACGATTAAAGACCGGGCAGGAAATGTTTCAAATACGGTAGAATCGAAACCCATTATTCTCAGAGAGTTTTAACGATTTGATTTTTAATGCCCGGTTTTCAGCGTTACCAAAAACTTTTATATGCCCCGGTTTTTTACTGCCTGAGGCCTGAAATAGTTTCAAGCCAACCCGTAATTTTGGTTTAGTTTTAGTACTTCATAAAAACCACCTGCCTTAAAACCAGATATTATTGCACTATTCCTATTAACAATTTAATAATGATAGGATAATCTACCAAAAACAAGGTTTTCTCATTGTATTTTTCTAATTTTGCAGTTTATTTCAAAAAGGTGTAGTTCGTTAGTCGTTTATCCGTGATGCGTTGGGGTAAAGATTGGCGCATTACGATAACTTTAGACTTCATGCAAAATATTAGAAACATTGCCATTATTGCCCACGTTGACCACGGTAAAACAACCCTGGTTGACAAAATTATTCATGCTTCAAAAATCTTCAGAGAAAATCAGGAATTTGGTGATTTGATTCTTGATAACAATGACCTTGAACGTGAGCGCGGAATCACCATTGTGTCGAAAAACGTATCAGTACGTTATAACGATGTAAAAATCAATATTATAGATACCCCGGGCCACGCCGACTTCGGAGGAGAGGTTGAACGCGTTTTGAAACTGGCTGACGGTGTTATTCTGTTAGTTGATGCTTTTGAAGGCCCGATGCCTCAAACCCGTTTTGTATTAGGCAAAGCCCTGCAATTAGGTTTGAAACCAATTGTGGTAGTAAATAAAGTTGATAAAGAAAACTGTCGCCCTGAAGAGGTACACGAACAGGTGTTTGACCTGATGTTTAACCTTGAGGCTACCGAAGACCAGCTTGATTTCCCGTGTTTGTATGGGTCGTCTAAACAAGGCTGGATGAGTACCGACTGGAAAAAACCAACGACTGACATTATTCCTTTACTTGATGCCATTGTTGCCAATATTCCGGCGTCACCGGTTGTAGATGGTACAGCGCAGATGCAGATTACCTCTCTTGATTACTCATCTTTTGTTGGTCGTATTGCCATAGGCCGTGTGGCCAGAGGTGTACTGAAAGAAGGTATGCAGGTAGCGCTTTGCAAAGCAGATGGAAGCGCCAAAAAGATGCGTATTAAAGAACTACACGTTTTTGAGGGCCTTGGTAAAGCAAAAGTAGCAGAAGTGAGTTCGGGTGAAATTTGTGCTGTAACAGGTATTGAAGATTTTGAAATTGGTGATACCGTTGCCGATGCAGAAAATCCGGAAGCCCTGCCACGTATCGCTATTGATGAGCCAACCATGAACATGTTGTTTACCATCAATAATTCGCCGTTTTTTGGTAAAGAAGGTAAGTTTGTTACATCGCGCCACTTACGTGACCGTCTGATGAAAGAAACAGAGAAAAACCTTGCCCTTCGCGTTGAAACCGGCGATACTGAAGATAAATTTATTGTGTATGGCCGCGGTATCCTTCACTTGTCGGTTCTGATTGAAACCATGCGTCGTGAAGGTTACGAACTACAAGTGGGCCAGCCACAGGTATTATACAAAGAAGGTGAAAACGGTGAAAGACTTGAGCCGGTTGAAACCCTTGTAGTAGATGTACCGGAAGAAACAGCCGGAAAAGTAATTGAGCTGGTAACGCAACGCAAAGGCGAATTATTGATTATGGAACCCAAAGGTGACTTACAACACCTTGAGTTCAATATTCCGTCTCGTGGTTTGATTGGTTTACGTTCAAATGTATTGACTGCTACTTACGGTGAGGCCATTATGAACCACCGCTTCAAGGCCTATGAGCCGTTTAAAGGTGCAATCCCGGGTCGTATCAATGGTTCGTTGATATCGATGGGTAACGGCCCTGCAACACCTTATTCAATTGATAAACTGCAAGACAGAGGGGTTTTCTTTATTGACCCGAACGAAGAAATTTATATGGGTATGGTAGTAGGCGAACACAACCGTCAGAATGACCTCGTGATTAACCTGCAAACAGCCAAAAAGCTGACCAACATGCGTGCTTCGGGTTCTGATGACAACGTGCGTATTGCACCGAAGATTAATTTCTCTCTGGAAGATGCCATGGAGTATATCCAGAAAGATGAATATCTGGAGATTACGCCTAAGTCGATTCGTATGCGTAAAATATACCTTGACGAAAACGAGCGTAAACGTTATGAAAGCAAAGGCGCTTTTGCAATAGCTTAATTTGCTCAGAAGTAATAAACGAAGAAACCCTGCCGGCCGGTAGGGTTTCTTCGTTTATGGGCATATAAAAACTCAGTCTTCAAAACTGGCATCCCGCTTCTGGCTTTTAGCCATGAAGGCTTCCTGCAAATCGTTTGATAGCAGCATGGCGGCGTTCCAGGTTGCCATGTAGTTCAGGCCGTCGGCAACAGTGTGGTCTCTGGTATGCAACAGAATATGCTTGGTACCACGGATAGACAAGGGCGACCTGGCAGCTATAGTAGCGGCCAGTTTAAAAACCTCTTCCATCATGGTAGCTTTATCATTGTAGGCACTGTTTACAATGCCTATTTTTTCAGCTTCTTTGCCGCCTACATGCCGCCCTGTATAGGCCATTTCACGCACCCGGCCCTCTCCTAT
Source organism: Emticicia sp. 21SJ11W-3 (assembly GCF_024138715.1). Lineage (GTDB taxonomy): Bacteria > Bacteroidota > Bacteroidia > Cytophagales > Spirosomataceae > Emticicia > Emticicia fluvialis. Next base: position 197,360 of record NZ_CP092074.1, on the reverse strand, counting down.
CAGCTTTGGCAGCCGCTGAAGTGTACCTAAATCGGCTACCATACCCATGTCAATTTCCTTAATAGTAAAGAATGCATCTTCGGTGCAATAGCGTATATCGCAGGCACAGATAATGTCCAGCCCGCCACCAATACATCCACCGTGAACTGCTGCTAAAACAGGCTTGGAGCAGTTTTCAATGGCATTAACCGGTGCCTGCAGCCTGAGAACGTCTTTCCTGACTTTTTCTCTCCTACGGCCCTCACACGTAATATCTGTTTGTGCTACCGACATCAGCAGGCTTAAATCTATGCCTGCGCAAAAGTGTTTGCTCTCGCCGCCTTCCAGCACAATTACCCGCACTTCAGGGTTTTCATCCAGATTCTCAAAAGTATCTTTGAGTTCGTCCCAGGCGGTCTGGTTGAGTGCATTGGCTTTTTCGGGCCTATTCAGTACTACATGGGCGATATGATTCTGTATCGTAAGTTTTATTGTTTGCATAGCTTTAAACGTGGCTGAGTTTAACAAAAAAAGCCGGAGAGGGTCATATCTCCGGCTAAATTTAACATTATTTTATAAAGAATTATTATTTCTTATCTCCGCTTGTTTGCACACCAGAAGGCTGGTTCTTTTTAGCTTCCTGCATTGGATTAGGCCCCGGATTAAAACTTCTCTGCTTGAAAGCCTGGAAACGGGTAGGTTGTTCTGGCTCTTTAGGGAAGGTGTTGTCAGACGTATCAATATCCGGAATCTCATGGTAAGGGTCCAGCTTGAACTTCGCTACTTTTTTGGTAGTTACCAAAGTCTTTTTCACCTCTTTATCATTCAACCTCCAAAGTTCGGCCGGTATTCTTACGTCTTCAAAGGTGCCGTCTTCAAACTCCATTCTGATAATTACAGGCATTACCAAACCACCTTTGTTTTTCAGGCTTAAAACGTAAAAGTTCTTGCCTTCATCTACCATTTTACGCTCATCGGCTGAAAGAGTAGAAAGATACTGCTCATATTTTTTCTTATCGGCGTCTGATACTGCAAATCTATCATAAGCGTTATAGAAGTCTCGCATGGTTGAATCTGCCTCTACCACCGTCTGTTTAATATCTGTTTTGTTGCGGATATTGCTCAGCGTTTCTTTTTTGGCATCCGCATCCGCTTTAGCTGCTGCTTTAATTTTGGTGGGGTCCTGCGAGTCTATACTATACCATTCTACATTAGCAATGGCCTGGTCAACCGGCTCAACGCCATAAAACCAGCCTTTCCAGAACCAGTCAAGGTCAACGCCTGATGCGTCTTCCATTGTACGGAAGAAATCGGCAGGTGTAGGGTGTTTAAAAGCCCATCGGCGTGCGTACTCTTTAAACGCGTAGTCGAACAGTTCACGCCCCATGATGGTCTCCCGAAGAATGTTCAGCCCTGTTGCAGGTTTTGAATAAGCATTAGGCCCAAAAGTACCCGGCAGAATGTTATCTGAACTACTCATAATTGAGTTCTGTTTATCGGCATCCAGTTTCATGTAACTGGTAATGTATTGTGGCTCTATACCAGTAGCCGGGAAGTTCCTGTCCCACTCAAGACAGGTTAACCCTTCCAGGAAAGAGTTCAGGCCTTCGTCCATCCATGACCACTGGCGCTCGTCAGAATTCACAATCATTGGGAAGAAGTTATGACCAACCTCATGAATAATCACCAGAATCAGAAAGTTTTTAGTTCCTTCTGAATACGTGCCGTCAGCCTCAGGGCGTGCGCCGTTAAAGCTCATCATCGGGTACTCCATACCCCCTACCGAACCATGAACCGAATAAGCCACCGGATACGGATAAGCAACGGTGCGTTTTGAGTAGTTAACCAATGTGTGTGCCACTACACGGGTTGAGTATTGTCCCCAAAGCGGGTTAGCCTCTTTAGGATATAAAGACATTGCCCATACTTTTTTGCCTTCAACGTCTACCTGCATGGCATCCCAGATGAATTTACGAGAAGTAGCAAAGGCAAAATCGCGTACATTTTTGGCTGCATAAATCCAGGTCTTTTTGCCGGTTGGCTTGCCCTTTTCGGCAGCCTCGGCTTCTGCCTGTGTAACAATCAGTACCGGTGTTTTTGATGTTTTGGCCTGCTCCATGCGTTTTAATTGAGTTGGAGTAAGCACTTCTTTAGGATTTTGCAGCTCTCCGGTGGCACCCAATACCATATCGTTAGGCACTGTCAGCGCTACTTTATAATCTCCGAAAGGAAGAGTAAATTCTCCCTGACCCAAGAACTGTTTGTGCTGCCATCCATTTACGTCATCGTAAACAGCCATACGAGGAAACCACTGGGCAATTTCATATAGTAAGTTACCATCTTTCGGAAATAGCTCAAAACCGCTTCTACCACCTACCAGTTTCAAATCGATGATGTTAAATTTCCAGTCGACCTGAAACACAAAGGCCATACCTTTAGCCAATGGCGCTGGCAGGTCTATACGCATCATAGTTCCGTTAATGGTATATTTCAAATCTTTTCCAGCGGCATCTTTCACAGCCAGAATTTTATACCCGTAGTCTTTATCATTAGCGCCACTCAGATTACCAATGCTGGTAAAACTAGACCCACTGGTTGGGTTAATGGCACTCTGGCGGGTAGTGTTTCCGTCTGAGTTTTTAGAGAAAACGTTCTGGTCAAGCTGCATCCATAAGTAACGGAGCTCTTCAGGCGCATTGTTGGTGTAGGTTATTTTCTCTGTACCGGTTATGCTTTGGTTGTTGTCGTTTAGTTCAGCTTTGATGTCGTAGTCTGCCTTTTGCTGCCAGTAGTCTCTGCCAGGTGCTCCGGCTGCTGTACGAAAAGTATTAGGCGTAGGCAGGGCAGTGCCCATTTGCTCAAATTTGGTATTGGCATTGTATTGGGTAGCAGGCGCCTGCTGCGCTTGCGCCGAAACCATGCCGCACAAAACCGTCGCGATAAAAATGGAGATTTTTTTCATGCTTTGATGAAGGTTTAATACTCTGTTAGTGTTAAATGTTTGCGATTGATACAATTTATTTTAGTCTTATGCCTTGGGCGATTGCAGTTAAAAAAACCATTTCTCGGTCATCAGTTTAAATGCCACCCCTGCAACAAAACTTGACAGTATGAGATTCCAGGTATGTTTTTTTACATGGAAAACATTGAGCATTAAAAAAGACAATACCAGTGCGATGGATACAATCAGTATCTGCCCGAACTCAAGCCCCACATTAAATGCCAGCAACTGCTGAATGATGTTCTGGTCTTTACCTAATAAACTGCGGAGGTAATTAGAGAACCCCATGCCATGAATAAGCCCAAAACCCAGGGCTAAAAAATACCTTACCGGCGAAAAATGCTCTGGTACCAATACACTTGTGCTGCTCTTATGAAACAGATTGCTGATACAGGTAATAATAATTGTTACGGGTATCAGAAACTCAATGAGTTCGGTACTATAATCAATCACATTTAAAGCTGCTAAAGCAAGTGTAACCGAATGCCCGATGGTAAATGCTGTTACCAAAATTAAAATTCGTCTCCAGTCAGATATCCTGTAAATGGCACATAAGGCTATTACAAATAAGATATGGTCATAGCCGTTGATATCGGTTATATGTTGATAACCCAACTGAAGGTAAATTGAAAATTCGGTCATTAGTTTAGTGGTTAGGCAGTATATTAGTAATAGCAAAAATACAAGTTTTGCAAAACCCTGATTATAAAGCCACTGCTTATTTTTAAAATTTTTAAGAATTACCCGCTTTCATAAACATTTTACGCAGGGCTTTTATCCGGTTGGGTTGTATTTGGCACAAACACCTGATGCACATAAAGCAAAAATAGCAGCCTGTAAACAAGCTGCTATTTTTTAATTTATAACGGTTTCTGACGTATCAGAAGAATTTCGATCTGTTATCTACGATTTTCGCGTTATCGCGGATAGCCTGGTTGGCCATATATGAAGCGCCAAAACCTCCGGTACGTTGCAATACCTGTGCTTTATACTGGCTGTAGTCTGCAATGGCTGGGGCGTTTTCAAGACGCGTGGTTTCTACAATAAACACACCGTTTTCGCCAACAAATGGTTTTGAGCGTTTGCCTGATGCCAGACTGAAAATCTTACCGATGGCGATAGGGTCAACACCTGGAGTAGTTAACAGACCAGTGGCAAAACTGATACCATTGGCGGCCTCAACTATAGCACCCGCACCATATTTTTGTGCAATTTGCTCTAAAGTGCCCGAAGCCCCGTTCAATTTTTTCAGAATCTGTTCTCCTTTAATTTCGTTACGCACTTTGGCTGTTAAAGCTTCTCTGAAGTCGTCTACCTTAGGGCTGTCTTTTTCTGATTTAGCTGTAACTGCTGCCACAATAAAATTATCGCCTATTTCAAAAACGCGGTTAGAAACCGAGCCTACTTTGGTGTCGTCATTAAATGCCCACAAAACAACTTCGCGTGCGTTCTGTATTGTGTTGAAAGCAGTTGCTTCAGGGAAAACCCTTTCGGCTTTCAGCATAACCAGTTTAGGGTCTTTCTTAACGGCCTCTTCAAACTCTTTTTCTGAACCTGCACCTGAACGCAATGTTTCAGCTCTTTGATACGCCGCATTGCGGGTTGCTTCGCTGGCCTGTAATTCGCGGCTGATGCTGGCTATTTTATATTTTAAGTTTGACTTAGGCTCAGTTACTTTAATAATATGGTAACCAAAGTCTGTCTCTACCAGATTAGGTATCAGACCAGTTCCGCTAAAGCCAAACACGGCGTTGTCAAATGGTTTTACCATCGCACCTTGTTTAAAGAAACCCAGGTCTCCGCCTTGCTGAGCCGAACCGTCCTGGCTGTTGGTACGAGCCAGCGTTGCAAAATCTGCACCTTGTTTCAGCTGGTCAAGAATAGACTGTGCCTGTTTGCGCGCCAATGCTTTTGCAGAATCTGGCGCTGTTTTGTTTACCGGAATCAGGATATGGCTTGCTCTTGCAGTGTATGCGGTGTCGGTAGTGGTACCTTCATATTTATGAATAGAATATACGCTTCCTTCCTTAAACGGCCCGATTACCGCACCAGGGATAGCCGATGCCAAAGCCGCTTTCAATTCCGGGGTCAGTTCGCTGGCTGAACGCTCAAACGGCAATCTGATTTCTGAATTGATGGTGGCATAATCTTGCGGGTCTTTAGCTGCAGCCAAACCTTTTGCAAAAGATTTGATGTCTTCATAAAGCGCGGCGCTGTCTTCTTTAGTAGGAGCAACCTGATACACCACATAGTTGAAAGAGCGGCTGTCATAACCTGTATATTCATTTTTATGTTTACTCAGGTAATCAGACAACTGGCTGTCTGTAACTTTAATGGTAGTATCGTTTACGCTAAAGAATGGCACATACAAATAACGGGCGTCTGCCTTGCTAACCTGGCCTTCGTATTCTTTTTTGGCTTCTGCTGTTGTTACAAATGTGGCCGCACTAATTAATGCATTGTATTTTTCTAACAAACGTTGTTTGATTGCCTGTTTTTTGATTTGCTCCCAGGCCATTTTCTGAGGTGCAGGCAATTGGTTTTTAGCTGCTGCGTCAATAAACTGAATATGACTGTTGCGGTCATACTGCCCTGTTTGAGGATTAGTAAATTGCTGCCTGATAAGCGGGCTAAGGTTTTTGGTGCCCTGAATCATCTCGCTTAACTCTTCAGGTGTTACTTTCAGACCTAATTTTTCAAATTCTTCATTATAGGCAATGTCGAAAATCATCTCCTCCCATACCTGATTGCGGAGTTGTTGAACTTCCTGCTCCTGAAGAGCTCTGCCTGCCTGTTGTTCGTAGTTGGAACGTGCTGCATCCAGCTTTGCCTGAAATGCCTGGGCATCAATGGTAGTACCGGCTATTTCACCGATTTTGTTTTTATTACCACCAAACAAGCCTCCATTTCCGCCACTTCCGTAGAATAAGTCTCCTCCAACGATAAATAGAATAAGGGCAACTGCAATAACTGCAACTGCGATTCCCGAACGCTCCCGAATTTTGTTAATTAAAGCCATTAGTTTTTATTTTATACTTAGATTTTGGTCCGTGTTTTTAGGAATATAGGTTTAAATAGTAAAGTACTCAAAAAAACGAACCGCAAAAATACACACATTCATACATAATATCAAAGAAATACAATTAGTAAAATGTGTTTTTTAAGAAGTTTTATATCCGGTAACTTAACCGATTGCCCAGGGGTGTAGCCAAAATCCTTTTTCAGGGTTCTATCTGCCCGTTTTCTTCAACAAAGCCGACAAATTATTTTTTGTAAATTATTTATTTTCAGTTGTTTGATGTACCCCAAAACACAGTTAAAATTAAAAACCGCATACTGGCAGCAAATCCTGTTACCCATTGCTGCACAAACTTTGCCACAAAAAAGTTGCGTTTTAATAAAACCTGCCCCACAACCCTACGCAAAAACAAAAAGTTACTGATGGGCTATTGAAACTATCAAAGCTGCCGCAACCACGGTTGTTTGTATCTATTTGGCAGGCACATTAAAAACTACTATAATTTGTGAATGTACATGATTAGAGACAAATAATTGCCTAATTTTGTACGTTTTTCGAAAAAACACTTATTCATCGTATGAAATATCGTATCCCCGGTTTTTTCTTTCTGATTGCATCCTGTTTTTATGCCTGCCAGAATACCGATTCTGCTGCTGAAGCAGATGTATCTCAGATACAGGTAAATGTGACAATTGAGCACCTTGAAAACACATTGATGAACCTGAAAAGCAAAGAAGAAATCAAAGGTTTTCTTGAAAAACACCCGGTCTTTGTTGAAACCTTCTATCAGACATCGGCCAATGACCCGGCTCTCATTGACCGGATTGATATGCTGATTCATCACCCTGCCATTCATGAATTGTACCAGCAGACACAACAGGCATTTGGCAATTCAGACAGCCTGAGGCTTCAATTTGAAAATGCCTTCAGGCACATAAAATTCTATTACCCCGATTTCAAAGAGCCAAAGATTATCACTACGTTTGCCGGTCTGGACAATGAACTGGTAGTTACTGATAGTCTGATAGTGATTCCGTTGGAATCTTTCATTGGCCCCGGAGCCAAATACCGCCCGCAGCACCCTAACTATATGCTGAAACGATACGACAAACCTTATCTGGTACCTACGGTGATTACTTTGCTGTCAAGAAAATACAACAGAGTTGATTTGAACGACCGTTCTTTACTGGCCGATATGGTGTTTTATGGCAAGAGTTTTGAGTTTACCCGGGCGGTTATACCCAACATTGCTGATTCGCTCGTAGTTGCCTATGCCGACTCAAATCTTGTAAAGACCTGGCATAATCAGGAATACGTGTGGGGGTATTTTCTTGACAACAAACTACTTTTTGAAACCAACGACAGAATAAAAGACAAGTATGTGTCTGAAAGACCATTTGTAACCGAAATAGGGGCTGACTGCCCCGGGCGCATTGGCCAATGGGTGGGTTGGCGAATAGTGAGCCGGTATCGAACCGAAAACCCGGCGGTTACGTTAGTACAACTGATGGAAAACACCAATGCTCGCGAGATTTTTGAGCAATCGAAATATAAAGGGCAAACAGAAGAATAGTCTGCCTGCCTATTACCTTTTAAAATTTAAAATCCCCGGCGGTATCTGAGGATAAAGTACTATGGCAAAAAGAACCCGAAGTTTTGGAGAAGAGGCTTCAGAAAAAGACAAGAAAAAACTAAGTAAAGAAGGATTCAGAAAGGCGCTGAAGGTTTTCAGATTTACGTTGCCTTATAAATGGACATTTGCGATTGGCTTCATTTTTCTGGTGTTGTCGCAGCTTACGTCAATGAGTATTCCGCTTTTAATGGGCCAGATGGTAGGAGCCATTGTTTCGCCTGAAAAAGCGGCTTCAATACCTAATTCAAACCCTATTGGCAATGCAAGTATTTTAGGCGACAAGCTTCAGAATGTTTTTCATGCTGCACCTGAATTTACTTTAAACGAGGTTACTTTTCTGTTCGTTGTTTTACTGATTCTGCAGGCGGGTTTCTCTTTTCTGAGGGTGTACACTTTTACGAGGGTATCTGAGCAATCCATGCGAGACCTCCGCAAAGAGTTATATGCCAAAATTATCACGCTGCCGGTTACTTTCTTTGAAAAAAGCCGGGTGGGTGAGCTGATGAGCCGGATAACGTCTGACGTAACACAGTTGCAGGATGTGCTTTCTACCACACTGGCCGAGCTGTTCAGACAGATATTTACGCTGGTGGGCGGTGTGTTACTGATTACGCTTATATCTGGCAAACTGACACTCTTTATGCTGTCTACGTTTCCGTTTCTGGTGGTGGCCGCTATTATTTTCGGACGGTTTATCAGAAAAAATTCTAAAATTGTACAAGACGAACTGGCCAAGACAAATATTATTGTAGAAGAAACCCTGCAGTCGGTCAATGTAGTAAAAGCCTTTACCAACGAACGTCTGGAGGTAGCAAGATACACTTCTTCTATACAGAAAGTAGTTGAATATGCCCTCAAAGCAGCTACTTTCAGGGGTGGTTTTATTTCGTTCATTATTTTTGTATTGTTTGGTGGCGTTGTAGGGGTTGTATGGTATGGCGGTAATCTGGTGCTGAGTGGTGAGCTTGATTTTAAAGACCTGTTTACATTTATTATCTATACAGGTTTTATCGGAGGCTCGGTTGGTGGTTTGGGTGATATGTATGCTCAGATTCAAAAAACGATTGGGGCGTCTGAAAGGGTACTGGAAATTCTGGGAGAGGAATCAGAAGTAGATGTTTCGCGTACGGTTGAATTTAAGAAAACAGCCGGAAATGTTTCATTTCAACAGGTAGGTTTTGAGTATCCTTCAAGGGCTGACGTAAGCGTGCTGAAAGATGTATCAATTGAGGTGAAATCGGGAGAGAAAATTGCATTGGTTGGGCAAAGCGGGGCTGGTAAATCGACACTGGTGCAGCTTTTAATGAAGATGTATCCGCTTACAAAAGGCCAGATACTGATTGACGGTAAAGATATTGCCACACAAGATGTAACCGAACTCAGAAGTAACATTGCCATAGTACCGCAGGAGGTAATGCTTTTTGGAGGCACCATTTTTGAGAATATAGCCTATGGCAAACCGGGCGCCACTGAAGCCGAGGTGTTTGAGGCCGCCAGGAAAGCCAATGCCTACGACTTCATCACGTCGTTTCCTGAGAAATTCCAGACAATTGTGGGCGAAAGAGGTGTGAAACTATCGGGCGGACAAAGACAGCGTGTGGCCATTGCGCGGGCTATTCTGAAAGACCCGTCTATTCTGATTCTGGATGAAGCCACCAGTGCACTTGACTCGGAATCTGAAAAACTGGTACAGGATGCGTTGGATGAACTGATGAAAAACCGCACTACCATTATTATTGCGCACCGCCTGGCAACCATCCGAAATGTAGATACTATCTATGTCTTAAAAGACGGCAGGATTGCCGAATTGGGTTCGCACGACGAATTGATACTAAAAGAAGAAGGAATTTACGCAAATCTGGTTAAATTACAGTTTGAAAACGTAAATTTGCTGGTAGAATAGGTCTTGTAATTAATGTACTCGAAAAGTGCAGATATTGACAATACAAAACGACTTTCATGAATTTATCGTTTATAAATTATGAGTCTCTCTAAAAATACACTGAAAGAATACGACTTGCGCCATACGGGCTGTCGTGAAGATATATTGGCGTCTTTTCAGACTTACAGCCATGCGCTTTCGCACGGAGACCTGGAAAACCTGTTCGGAGAGCGCTTTGACAGGGTAACCATTTACCGAACCCTGAAAACCTTTGTTGAAAAAGGTATAATACATAAAGTATTGGACGACGAAGGCGGCACCAAGTATGCACTCTGCCGTTCTACTGAGTGCTCTCATGAAGAGCACCATCACGACCACGTTCATTTTAAATGTTTGTCGTGCGGTAATACTACCTGCCTTGAAAGTGTGCATATACCTAAGATTAGCTTACCCGATGGCTACAAGCTGTCTGAAATTAATATGCTTATGCAAGGCACCTGCCCTGTATGCAATGCCTGAAACCCAGCCGTTTCAGCATGCTGTTTTTAGAATTGCCTTGCTTTCACTGCTTTAATCCATGTCTTATAAAACCAAGCTTATTATTGCTCTCGGGCTTGTCTATGTGGTCTGGGGTTCTACTTTTTTAGGTATGAAGTATGCCATTGAGGTGCTTCCGCCCATGATGGTTTCCTGCTTACGATTCCTTACCGGCGGTATACTGTTGTTTATCTTTACTTTGTGGAAAGGCTATGGCATACCCGACTTCAAAGAGATACGTAACGCTGCTGTTGTGGGTGTAACACTGAGTGGCATTGGCAATTGTACAGTGGCGTATGCGCTGCGCTTCATGCCGTCAGGCCTGGTTGCATTGCTGGTTGCTACCTTACCTGCCTGGATGATAATGCTCGACTTTCTGTTTTTCAGCAAAGCCAAGCCAACATTTATCGGTTTAATTGGGTTGGTGATAGGCCTATTCGGGATGGCTTACCTCCTTGACCCGATGAATCCGGCCAATACTGCCAATCGGGAAGTGGCCGTTTTCCCGGCCTTACTGGTATTTGCGGGTTCAGTTGCCTGGGCTTTTGGTTCTTTGAAATCCCCATATATGTCGCTCCCGAAACCTGTTCAGTCTACCGCCATACAAATGATAACCGGCGGATGCTTCTCTCTGGTAATGAGCCTGATATTTGAAGAGAATCATGTGCAGGCCTTTCGTAATATGACACAGGAAACCTGGCTGGCATTAATTTACCTCATTGTAGTGGGCTCTTATATAGGCTACAGCGCATACTTGTGGCTGATTAACAACGCACCGCCACAGGTTACAGCTACTTATGCGTACGTAAACCCGGTAGTGGCCTTCTTTTTGGGATGGATTTTTAAAGGAGAGGTGCTCACCCCACGCTCACTGGTTGCCTCAGCCATTGTTCTGACAGGCGTGATTTTAATGACCATGGGGCGAAAAAAAAATGTAGCCATAAACACTTCTGCTGAGTAGACCCGAATATCAGGCAGTAAACTTATCCAACTGTTTTACCAGCACATCAAAGTCTTTCGGGTAAGGAGCCTCTATCTTTATTACCTCGCCATCCAGTAATCGGAAAGTAAGCGAATGCGCATGCAAAGCCACCCTTTTTATCAAGGGTAATTCTTCAGTACCTTTCTTAAGGTTGAATTTTTTGCTTTTCAGCTGCGAAAGGAAGATGTCCTCTCCACCATAAGTAGGGTCACAAACAATGGGGGCTTTCAGGCATTGCAAATGCACACGTATCTGGTGCATGCGGCCTGTAACCGGAATACACTCTACCAATGTATGATACCTGTAGGCCTTGAGCGTAAAGAAGATAGTTTCAGCTATTTTACCTTTCTCACGGTCTATCCTTACAGCCGTGCCGTCTTTCAACTGGGCAATAGGCAAAAATACCGATATACTGTCAAAATCATGTACGCCATTTACTACTGCATGGTAGCGCTTGGTTACCTCACGGTTTTCGAACTGCATGGCCAGGTTCCGGTAAGCTGCAGGGTTTTTAGCAATGGCCAATACCCCTGATGTCTCTTTATCGAGCCGGTGGCAAAGCTGGGCATCATCTGAGTAGGCCTTTGCCAGACGCAGAATGCTCTGGTGTTTGTCTTGGGTGCGTTCGTCAAGGCTAGACAGAAACGGCGGCTTATTAATTACTATATAATCGTTGTTTTCAAAGATTATCAGATCTTCAAAAACAACATTTTTTGGTGTAGTCTTTATTTTGGGGGTTTCCTCAAACTCAAACTCGAAATCCATACTGCTAAAAGAAAGTAAATTTTATACAAAGGTAGGTTATTATTATGAAAACATGCCTTAAAATTTACACTCAGGTCTATTTAGCCTGCCGGTATGGTTGTTAAATGATTAACTCACAACCGGCAGTTTGAAAGTGAATCTGGTACCTTTGTCAATTTTGCTGGTTACGGTTATTTTAGAATGGTGGGCGTTAAGTATGTGCTTAACAATAGCCAAGCCAAGGCCTGTGCCTCCGGTTTCGCGCGAGCGGCTTTTGTCTATACGGTAGAAGCGTTCAAAAATGCGTGACAGATGCTCAGGGGCAATGCCGGGGCCGTCATCTTCAATAGAAACCTGGAAATACTTTTTCTCTTCTTCTATTTCTACAATTATTTTGCCGTTTTCTTTACCGTATTTAATGGCGTTGTCGACCAGGTTAGTCAATACCTGAGATATCCGCTGCTTGTCTGCAATTACCCAGGCTACCTGTAAATCTTTCGGTTTTATTTTCAGCGTTACACCCCTGGTTTTGGCTTTTGACTCCAGCTGCTCAAATATTTCTTCAGTTATGTGCTTCAGCTCTATTTTTTCAAAGTGCATTTTTAAATCACCCTTTTCAACCTGCGATAAGGTAACGAGGTCTCTCACGAGCGCATCAAGCCCATCCAGACTTTTGGCCGCTTTATTCAGAAAACGGTCTAAAATGACAGGGTCTTCTTTGGCACCGTCAATCAGGGTATGAATAAAGCCCTGTGCCGCAAAAATGGGTGTTTTCAGTTCGTGCGATACATCGGCCAGAAACTCTCGCCTGTATTGCTCCATTTTTTTTAACTCATCAATTTCCTGTTGTTTACGGCTTACATAGGTAGAAATCTCGGTATTGAGCATCTTGATGGGGTTGACACTTTTAATAAGTGACTTGCGCGAGATATCAAAATCACGGATTTTCAGCTTCTGGATACTCTTGTATATCTGCCCAACTTCTTTGAAAATCAGGATATCAATGGTATAAAAAACAAAAAAGAAAGACGAAAAAAACGAAGATACCCCCACCACAAACAACATGGCCGCGCTAACATTAGGCACAAAACTGAGGAATACAATAGAGACTGTCGTAATTATTACGGCAAGAAAAAACGCAATGATGCGGGGGCTGAACGACATACTGAAGGGCGCGATTAAATACAGAAAATCATCAGTGCATGTAAACACCACAAATCTAAAAGATAATTTTCTCTTAAAATTACAGATTATTATTCATCTGTAAACATATACCCTACTCCTTTAAGGGTTTTGATGTAGTTTTCGCCAACTTTTTCCCGAACCTTACGTATGTGTACATCAATGGTACGTTCAACAACGAAGATATCAACACCCCAGATTTTCTGCAGGATTTCATCCCGGCTGAATACTTTGTTAGGATACTGCGCCAGGAAGAAAAGTAACTCAAATTCTTTTTTAGGGAGCACTATAGTAGTACCATCTGTTTTGGTAACGGTGTAGTTCTGGCGGTTAATGCTTAGGCCTGCCACTTCAAGCGAATCGCTGGTGTCGGTTTTCTGAGCTTCCCTGCGGAAAAACGCATTGATACGGCTCATTAATGCCCGGGGCTTAATGGGCTTGTTGAGGTAGTCGTCGGCACCTACTTCAAAGGCAGCAATTTCAGAATACTCTTCTGAACGAGCCGTCAGGTACAGAATATACGTATTTTTCATTTCCGGAATCCCCCTCAGGGTCCGGCCTACCTCTATGCCATCCAGATGTGGCATCATGATATCGAGAATTACTAATTCAGGAAGAAATTCGCGTGCAACTTCAATAGCTTTTTTACCATCGGGGGCAGTAGCAACTTTGTACCCCTCTTTTTCAAGGTTGTAGCTTAACAACTCCACAATATCAGCTTCATCATCAACTACTAACACACGGTGAGCAGAACTCATAAAGGCGTTTTAAATTAGTGCGGTGCAAATTTATGATTAAAAAATCGTTAGGTGTGTTAAGCCAATGTTAAATATTATCTAATGGGGCTATTAACCCCCTGTTTATAGCATTTTTACCTTAAAAATTCTTTGGCAGCCATTTCAGCAAGGGTTGTATAATCAGTTTATTATCAATTGCTTGAGGCAAGCGTATTTGCCGGGGCTATTTGTAAGATTTTTAGAAAATACTTTGGTGTTTCGTTGCAAAACAATTTGAAAACATCTACTTTTGCAGTCCGATTTTCTAAAGGTGTGTAAATACTTTTCGGAACGGCGGAAATCAGTCTTTATCTTGATGTCTCTTTAAACAGATGTCGCTTCCCCTGATAACAGGCGAAATTTCTGAACCAAATCAACGGAAATGCTTGATAATGAGGCAGGAATGTGAGCCCTTCTTCAAGATTCAATCAAATCTTATTGTAAAATTCCTTAAAATCTGAAAGACAATGGCGAAAGACATCGCAGGTTATGTGAAACTTCAGGTAAAAGGCGGTCAGGCTAACCCTTCACCACCGATTGGTCCGGCGTTGGGTTCTAAAGGCTTGAACATCATGGAATTTTGTAAACAATTCAACGCCCGTACTCAAGACAAAATGGGTATGGTATTGCCGGTTGTAATTACATACTTTACCGACAAGTCGTTTGAGTTTGCCATCAAAACTCCGCCCGCTGCTATCATGCTGTTAGAAGCAACCAAAATCAAGACAGGTTCAGACCAACCCAACCGTAAAAAAGTGGGCTCGGTTACTTGGGATCAGGTAAAAACAATTGCCGAAACCAAAATGCCAGACCTGAATTGCTTTACTGTGGAATCAGCAATGAAGATGATTGCCGGTACAGCCCAAAACATGGGTATTACCATCACAGGCAACGCACCGTTCTAAAAAACAAATGAGTGATGTAGATCGCTCGTTATTATTCATGGGAGTTATGCACGGCATAACGCTATAACCAAACAAAAAGCAATGGCAAAATTGACCAAAAAAAGAAAGGAAGCAATGTCGAAGTATGATGCTTCAAAGGCTTATTCTCTTAAAGAAGCAGCTGATGTATTGAAGCAGATTTCATACACTAAATTCGACTCTTCAGTAGATGTTCACGTTCGTTTAGGTGTTGACCCTCGTAAGGCAGACCAAATGGTACGTGGTGTGGTTGCACTACCACACGGAACCGGTAAAACTGTTCGTGTTCTTGTATTATGTACACCTGACAAAGAAGCTGATGCAAAAGCTGCTGGCGCTGACTACGTAGGGTTGGACGAATACATTCAGAAAATCGAACAAGGCTGGACAGACATCGACGTAATCATTACGATGCCAACTGTTATGGCTAAACTTGGTAAGTTAGGTAAAATCCTCGGCCCTCGCGGATTAATGCCAAACCCTAAGTCTGGTACTGTAACGCTCGACGTAGCAACAGCTGTAAAAGAAGTGAAAGCGGGTAAAATTGACTTCAAAGTTGATAAAACCGGTATCATTCACGCTTCCATCGGTAAGGTTTCTTTCTCACCTGAGAAATTAGCAGAAAATGCTACAGAATTGATTCAAACTTTGTTGAAATTGAAACCGTCTTCTGCTAAAGGTACCTACGTGAAAAGCGTAGCACTTGCCAGCACAATGGGACCTGGTATTCAAATCGACAAAACAACCATTAATGGATTGTAATCATGACAAAAGAAGAAAAAGGAGCAATAATTGAAGAGCTTGCAGAGAAATTTGCAGCTACCCCTTACTTCTATATCACCGATGCAAGCGGATTGAACGTTGCTAAAACCAATGAATTACGTCGTTTGTGTTTCGAGCGTGGTATTGAGTATCGTGTAGTGAAAAATACATTGATCAGCAAAGCTCTGGAAAGATTAGATACCGATTATACGCCGTTTGACGGAACTGTTCTTAAAGGTTTTTCAGGTGTGATGTTCCACGAAGAGTCGGGCAAAATAGCTGCAAAATTGATTAAGGATTTCCTGAAAGCTAATAAAGACAGCATCAAATTAAAAGGTGCTTCGGTTGATTCAGCTTTGTTTATAGGTCACGACCAACTAGATACGTTGTTGAACCTGAAGTCAAAGCAGGAATTGATTGGCGAGGTTATCGGTTTGTTGCAATCACCTGCCAAGAATGTTATTTCTGGCTTGCAAAGCGGTGGCAACAAATTGGCTGGTATTCTCAAGACTTTGTCAGAGAAAGAAGCAGCCTGATTCGTTTACCAATCTTAGCCGTCAATGGCTTTATACAGTAAACACCCATCAGTCATACAGACTGATTATTCATTAAAATTATTTATCAAAATCAAGTATTAACTTTTAAATTCTATACAAAAATGGCAGATTTGAAAGCATTTGCAGAACAATTAGTAAATTTGACTGTAAAAGAAGTAAACGAATTAGCACAAATATTGAAAGATGAATATGGTATTGAGCCTGCAGCTGCTGCTCCAGTAATGGTAGCCGGTAATGCTGGTGGTGGCGAAGCTGCTGAAGCTCCTGCAGAAAAAACATCTTTCGACGTAATCTTGAAAGCTGCTGGTCCTAACAAACTTGCAGTTGTGAAATTGGTTAAAGACCTTACAGGTCTTGGCTTGAAAGAAGCTAAAGATTTAGTTGACTCTGCTCCGAAACCTTTGAAAGAAGGTGTAGCTAAAGACGAAGCTGAAGGTTTGAAAAAATCTTTGGAAGAAGCTGGTGCAGAAGTAGAAGTAAAATAATTTACTCGCACAGTCATACTCAAAGCCCGGTAGGTAACTGCCGGGCTTTTGTTGTTTTTTGCTGTTCACTTAAAGTTTGGCTACCATTTGTTCAGTCTCAATATAATTTTGTATTTTTCAGCAGGATTTCCCCCCCTATACAAGCGTATACCAAACAAACTCATTCAAACCCCGTTTACCTATGAAAAAAACTGAAAAAAATCCGGGCAACACTACCAGACGCACCTTCATCAAGAGCGCCTCTCTGGCATCGGCCGGGTTTATGATTGTGCCCCGCCATGTGCTGGGCAAAGGCTTTGTAGCACCCAGCGATAAACTAAACATAGCCGCAGTAGGTTGTGGCGGCAAGGCCGATGTGAACATCCGGTACTCCTTTAATAACGGTTCAGATAATATTGTAGCGCTTTGTGATGTAGACGACCGGATGTCTAAGAAATTTCGCACGCAATTTCCAAAAGCCCCCTATTACCGCGATTACCGCCAGATGCTGGAGAAAGAGGCAAAAAACATTGATGCAGTAATTGTAACCACCCCAGACCACATGCACTACCCCATTGCCATGACAGCCATGCAACTGGGCAAACACGTGTATGTAGAAAAACCTCTTACGCACGATATCTGGGAGGCTCGCCAACTGACCGAAGCTGCCCAAAAATATAAATTGGTTACCCAGATGGGTAATCAGGGTAGTAGCGGTAAAGGAACCCGTATTACCGAGGCAATTATACAGAGCGGAATGATTGGTGAGGTAAGTAAAGTAGAAGTATGGACAAACCGCCCCGTATGGCCGCAAGGCGTACAATCGCCAAAAGATAAAGGAGAAAAACAACCTGTACCAGGTGACGTAGACTGGAACCTGTGGCTGGGTACTGCACCCATGCGCAACTACCACGAAGCCTACATGCCGTTCCGCTGGCGTGGATACTGGGACTTCGGCACCGGTGCCCTTGGCGATATGGGCTGCCATTTTATTGATGTACCCTTTCGTGCCTTGAAACTGGGCTACCCTACCTCGGTAGAATGTTCGGTGGGGCAAGTATATGCCGATTTCTTTAAGGAGGCTTTCTATGATGATGTATGCCCCCCATCGGCGGCTATTCATCTCAAATTCCCGAATCCGACCGGAAAAGTACATAAAGAAATTGGGCTATCGTGGTATGATGGCGGAATCCGCCCGGAATTGCCTGAGGGTTGCGATTACGACAAAGTATTTGCCAGTGCTGACGGTGGTATTCTGTTTAAAGGCACAAAAGGTATACTGGCTACCGAGTTGTTTGGTAATAATCCTAAGTTTTTTCCTGAGGCCAAATTCCTGAACGTAAAAATACCGGCTCCGAAACGGGCACTGGTAGAGGGCGATACAGAAGGGCATCAGCAACAATGGGTAAAAGCCTGTAAAGAAGGTTACGGCGCTTACACAAGCTCTGCTTTCGCAGAGGCCGGCCCACTTACTGAAATTGTCCTGATGGGTAATCTGGCCGTACGCTCGTTCCTGCTCCGTGATTCGAACAACAAGTTCATTGGTCGCAAAAAACTACTTTGGGACGGCAAAAATATGAAAATCACCAATTTTGACCCGGCCAATGCTTTCGTAAAAAGAGAGTATCGTGCAGGAGGCTGGATATAATTGATAATAAAACCATCGGGGGGCATGGTTACATGCCCTCTTTTTGTTATAAAGCTTACCTTTCTGTTTTATGAAGTTACGAACCATTTATCAGCATACCCTTCTTGCACTCTTGATAGTTTCTGAACTGGCATGTAGTAATGCAACGCAAAAGGGTTCAGAATCAACCATAAAGCCTGTTATTGAAAATGAAGGCGTGAAGATAGCTTATGACGATACCCGGACCGGCGATACTACCTTGCTTTTTGTGCATGGCTGGGGGATAAACCGGGCTTACTTTAGCCCCCAGGTAAATGCATTTAAGAAAAGTTACAGGGTAGTTACAGTAGACCTGCCCGGCTTTGGTGAATCAGGTAAGAATCGCCAGAGCTGGACGGTAGAAAACTATGCGAAAGACATTTCGGCCGTTATAAAAACCTTGCAACTGAAGCATGTCATATTAATAGGCCACTCTATGAGTGGGTTCATTGTTCTGGAAACCGCTCTCACCAATCCGCAAACAGTGCTGGGTATCATAGGCATTGATAATTTTAATACCTACGGTTGGGTAGAAACCCCAGCATCTAAAAAGGAAACTGATGCGTTTTTCAACATGGCACGAGCCAATTATAAAAAAGTGGTTTCTGGCTTTGTTAATCAGACGCTATTTGCCCCATCTACAGACAGCCTCGTCAGGAAACGAGTTACAGAGGACATTATTCAATCAGATTCTGTAATTGCTGTAAACAGCCTTGAACTGAACATGCGGTATCCGGCTGATGCCCGGCTGAAAGAATGGCACAAGGTACTTTATCTGATTAATAGTTCTATGCACCCAACAGATACCTTATCTTTCAGCAAAGGCGGCATAAACGTAAAAATGTTTGATGTGGGCTTAACAGGGCACTACCCCATGATTGAAAAACCAGAAGCATTTAATAAGCTTTTAGCACAGGCCATTAAGAAAATCAAAAGCAATAGTAATTAACAGAACAGAAACAGCTGCCATTTGTCCACCTATCAAAGCTATTTGTCGGACAAAAGCCATTTATTGCTGCCGTACATTTGCCAGATAAATGAGAAAAAATGGCAAATATTCTGGCAAAGGCGGTATCAAACCTGATGGACCAATTGTTCAGTCCATCAATAGTAGTGGGAATCAGGGTCTGGGAACCTGCAACACTCTATGAAATAGATGTGCACCTCCCTACAACTGATTTCAACAAATGGAACACGATTAAGCGGGTAAAATGTAAAGTAGATAATTTACAGTTCAGAGATTATACGCCTGCCTTATGGAACACTGATAAAAAGATATGCACGTTGTTTGTAGAGGCAGGCCACAACGGAGCAGGTAGCCGCTGGGCTCAGAACCTGAAAACAGGAGATGAGGTTTTATTGGGCGTAGCCCATGCGGCGCAACTACCGGCCACTAATGGCAAAATACTTTGTCTGGCAGATGGCAGCGCGTTAGGGCATTGTTTAAGTCTGAAACAATTAACCAACCGGGAATACTACCCGCTGGATGTAGCCGTAGTATTAGACAACAATTATCAAATCCCCTCTTCACTTGTAAACGATAATCCCGATTTTGAATTTATAGCTAATCCGCAGGGCGATGCAACAGATGTACTTGAAAAATGGTATCTGTCTAAAGACTTAAGTAGTTATGCTTCTATTTATATTGCAGGATATATACCGATGGTAACCGGACTACGAAAAAAACTGAAAGCTATTTCGGGTATAAAAGCCAAAATATACGCCTACGGATTCTGGTCATAAACAGATAAGCATGCCAAAAGAGCACATCCATATATTACACCTGCCTGAAAGGCATATAGGGGTAGAGGTTTTTTCGATGTCAGAAATCGACCCATTGATAGATCTGATTGAAGAAGTTTCCATTCCGCATCGCCATGACCATTACACCTGTTTCTTTCTTGAAGAAGGTAATTTGAATTTTAATATTGATTTTCAGGAAATAGAAATTAGCTCGCCGTCACTTTTAGTTTCATCTCCGGGGCAGGTTCATCAACCCGGCTTGGGGGATGTTCCGGCAGGATGGTTAATTGCCTTTGATGCCAAACTGATTGATGAAAATGCCCGTACTGTTATTGAGCAATCATTCACCAAAATAGTAATCCTCCGTTTGCATGATATTGAAAAAAAATGGTTCAATCATATATTCCAGTTACTTTATTCTTCTTTAAAAGAGAAAAAATCTGAAACTTTTCAGCATCAACTCATACAAACCCTTATCAACTCTTTTTTCTATAAAGTCGTTTCCATTTTTCAGCAACAGGAAGATAAACGCATACAAGAGTATTCTTCCAGAAGTGTTGAGATTGTAAAAACATTCAATCAATTAGTGCAGAACCATTATCTGGAACTGAAAAGACCTGCCGATTTCGCCTCAAAAATGAATATCACGGTTAGTTATCTCAACGACACCATCAAGGCAGTTACAGGGTTTTCTTCTACCTATTTTATACAACAGGAAATTTTCCGCGAGGCGCAACGCTTATTATTCTATACCAACAAAAGCATCAAAGAAATTGCCTTTCAGTTAGGCTATGAAGATTATAAATACTTTATAAGATTATTCAGTAAAATTATAGGAATGTCTCCATCCAATTTCCGAAACAGTCAACAATCAGCCTCAGTTATAACGGACACTGACATTCCTACCTGACTTTTAAATTACTTTTGCATCAAAAGCGCCTGTTATTATCTTCCCGTTACGTTTTACCTGCAACCAGATGCGGTAATTACCCGGTGTGGGGAAAACATAAGGAAAATTGACACTGCCCCCATGATGGCTGCTCATGTTATGGGTCATACCCCCCATTAACAGTCTGTCTCTCTGGGTTTCGGGCATTGCCTGTAAGTTTAACAAAAGGTTATCAACACTGTCTCTGAATTGTCTGGCACTGGTAACTCTATAGCCAGGATTTGTATTTTCGCTAACGCGCTTTTCCATTACCTGCTGAGCAGTTGATGAAAATGTTCCGTTCGGGTGCAGGTGAATATAAACAGAGCCATCGTCTTTCAGCACAACTGCATGGCCCATCATACCCAGATAAGTCTGCAACTCGGCGGGTTTACCGTCAGGACTTATCACAGCAAAATTAAGGGTATTAACCTGCCCTGCTCTAAGCACCTGCCCGGGCTTCTCTTCCCAAATAATACTTGTGCCATCTTTTAAAACGGTTTTTACCCCCGGTGAGCCACAAATACTAATGCCGGCATCTGCCACGCCGGGCGTTTTTCTGTTAATAGGGTTATTAATTACATAGGTATCGTCAGTATCGCTGTTTTGCTTCTCATAACTTTCCTGAACGACTCTCAAAGCCGGAATCTCAACCGTATCAGCAATGGTATATTGTAAGCCATGAAAACGAAGGATATCGGCGTATACCAGATATTTCCCGGCAGGTAAATCCGGCAGGGACGCTTCAAAAGTAAGCGTGTCCTTCCGGCTTGGGTGCAAATGCGCAAAGGCGTCAAGCGTGCCTTGCCTTACCAGAAACAGGTGCATCAGTTTGCCGTGGTCAGGAATCAGAAAACTGGTCCATCGCCCCTGAACAGAGTTAGAATCAATTTGAAAATTCAATACCCGCCGGGCATTCTCTACCTTTATTTTTGTAGTAGCCGTGTAAGGTTTGTAAATATAGTTTTGCTGGTATTCTTTTGATATAGAGCCCCACCACGAATTGCCCACAAACAACAAAAGCCCGCAGAAGCTTAAACCAATGGTAGAACCCACCACCTTGCGTCTTTTAAAGCCCTGCCCGCCTGTCTCTCCGGGTTGCAAAAGGCTATCACTATTGCTTGCGCCTACTATGGTAGTCATTATTCCCACCAGCAATAGAGCCAGACCGCCTAAAATCCACCCTAAAGACTCAGGCAAGTCTCGCTTAGCGGTGGCCAGGGCAGCAATCGGTATCAGCGTCTCGCCGGCGCCCCTGTTGCCTGATATCCTAACTTTTACACTGGCTGCTCCGGTTTCCATTAACCAAATATTACCCTCATATCTGCCGGGTTCTCCTGCCACCGGCAATGCTTCATCTTCCTTGGGCGAGCCCTCGTCGCCTGTCCAATAGTAAATCGGGCTCAGTTTTACACTTTCAATGTCTGTTCCATCTACTGAAACCGAAACCCTGGCAACACCCGGAATCACATCCGGCGGTTCTACATATACCTGTATCTGGTATTTACCGGCTTTGCCCTCCTGCACTATGCCTGCACTTCCGATATGGGCATTTACCTGCACTAAAAAGCACAGATTTAACAAGATAAAGGCTAT
This sequence comes from Emticicia sp. 21SJ11W-3, assembly GCF_024138715.1. Taxonomy (GTDB): domain Bacteria; phylum Bacteroidota; class Bacteroidia; order Cytophagales; family Spirosomataceae; genus Emticicia; species Emticicia fluvialis. Next base: position 174,986 of record NZ_CP092074.1, on the reverse strand, counting down.
TATTTTTAATGTCATTTGCTTTTTCATTTTTATGCTTTTCAATTATTGGTCATCAGCGTTGTACTTTTTGCATCCATTTTCCCCAGGCTAAGCCAATGCGTGTAGACAGCATGCTTAATAATAAGGCAATGCCTAGCCCGCTTGCCCAATTACCCAAACCTTTTGTAGAGCTCCATTCGGTAAATTTATAACGAAACTCCCAGTCGGGGCTGTTTTGATAAGACCACGAGCTACTACCCCAGAACCAACTACGTGCCATGGGGGATTCAAGAATAAAATTGCCAAAAGGATAACTGAAACCTACCAGAATAAGCAGATAAATAAATGCCAGCGGCAAAGCTAAGAACCAGTCATTTACATTTGCCAGTCTGGCTCTCAGCAAATCAAGCCCTATTGCCGGGAAAATCAGTAATATTGGAAACCCCAGGGTCTGATACGTTGTGATTCTGTTATGAACAGGTCCTAAAAGCGGTTCGGCAGGTAACAGGCGCAATGTGGCATTAACCGCCCAGAAAAAAAACATAAACGTAGCTGCAATGTAGGTAGCGCCCCATTTCATGCCCGAGCCGCGTGCTGTTGCCAGCAATAATACCGGAAATGCGGCAGAGGCAATCTGATAATAAGAAACCCCATGTAATTGCCAACGGTCGAGAAATTCAGAAAGTGCCGTAAACATAGTAGTAACCAGAAACCCTGCAGTAAATACAAACATCCATTGAAGCCGTTTCAACCGCCTTTCGGCTTGGCTGGCAGATAAAAAGTAAAAGGTATCTTTTCTGTTCAAAAAAGCCAGTACCGACACCATAGCTCCTACCTGCACACTCATTAAGCCCAACAGAAGCACCGTGTGTGGCGGAGAGAAAATCTCCACATCAAGCCCGTAGGTATTATGCCACCAATCGTCGAACGGGGCAGAGGTAATGGCAGCCAGACCACCCCAGATACAGAATAGACCGCCGAGCGAACTATAAAAAATGCCCCAGAAATTGACCATTTTGTTTTTTTCGCGGTCATTACCCCAGAAAGACGTCTTTAATACCTTAAAGCCCGAAAATAACCCGGCAGAAGCTGCACCGATATAAATTAGCACATGAGGAGCCGAGAAAAGGCCGTCACGCCCGATGCTCATGTGCCAGGCGATGTCCCACAGTATACCTAAAATAACCAGCTTTGAGGCAACTACGCTGATGTAAACATAAATGGGAATCCCCAAGAGAATTTGTTGTATAGATGATACCGCCCGTTTGCCTCCGAGCGATTGGTCAAGTGCTGTTTCCATCTAAATAAGTTGTTATTTTCTTAAAGACAAGCCAGAATGATATTTCCCCCAAGTTAAAGAAAAAAAACTCAGACTCTACCAAAAAATAAATATCATCCCTGTCAAACCACGGCTGGCTGGCAAATCATAAACTTCCGGAGCCTGACAAAGCTGCACCCGGCCCTAATATTATATTTCAGGCTATGGTATATTTTAAAGAAACGAGACCGGTTTCATACGTTTTGGTTTCTGTCAATTGAAGCGATACCCGGCCTTGAAGCCCTTGAAACAGTGGTTTACCCTTGCCTAAGAGGATGGGATGCACCGATAACCACAATTCATCTACCAGCCCCAGATTCATTAAAGAGGCTGTCAGGCTACCACCGCCAAAGAGCCAGATGTCTTTACCTTTCTGTTGTTTTATGGCTTCAACCACAGGCCTGATGTCGCCTGATATAATAGTTGTGCCATCCTTTGCTTCTTGCATGGTATTTGAAAAGACGTACTCCTGCATTTTCGGAAACCCGAAGTCGTTATTTTCTAACCCGAAAGACATTTCATAGCTTTTTCTGCCTACAAAAACAGCATCTATTTTTTGATAGAACTCGTTCAAGCCGTAATCCTGGTCGGTAAAACACCAGTCGTATTCTCCGTTAGGGCCTTCAATGAAACTGTCAAGGCTTACTGCTAAACCTAAAATAACTTTTCTCATATTGTTGTTTTTTCTGCAAAAGTAATTGGCTTTGTTGTCAGAAAATTGTAAAAATCAGACACCCTGACAATCAGCAAATAATGTTGGTATCTAGCAAAACTGCCTTTGGGGTAATACCTGCAAAAGTTTTATAATCATGGATAAAATGTGCCTGATCATAATATCCGCTTGCGTAGGCAGCGTCTGTGAGGTTAGATTCGGGATATTTTTTAAGATATGCTAATGAGTTAATGAAGCGACTGATTCTGATATACTCTTTGGTAGAAAGCCCTATGCAATAGTTGAACCTGCGGCTGAGTTGCCGCTGGCTTAACCCGGCCTTTTCTGCCAATGCAGCAACGGTAAGCATACTTTGTGCACAGGCAATCTGCTGCAGGCAATATTCAAGTGTTGTGTCTTGTTTATTGGCTTTCAATTGACGAATCAGATACTTCTGAATTATACCCACTTTTTGCATACAAGAAGTGGCGTTGTCTATCTCATCTTCTATTGTTTGTACTACTGTCCCCCATAAAAATTGTAAATCGGTGAGGCTGTCTGCTATGGCTGACATTGGCAATTGAAAGAACAAATAGGCTGTAGAAGGATAAAAACAAACCGAAATAAAACCGGTTTTGCTCTTCATTTGCACATCCATAAAGTTTCCGACCCGCGAAACCACAAAACTGCGGCTGTTATGAAATTCCTTTTTACCAGTAACAGTGGCGTGCGTATCACCGCTATTACTGAAATTAAAAAAAACCTCAACGCAGGCATCGGGTAAGATTCTGAGTGGTGCAAGAATTGTATCGGTTGTATCGCTCTCTATTGAGCATATCGCTTTTACATAAGGCTGAAGGTCAGAACAGATGGGGTAAAGGCATACTTTCATGGCTACGTTTAGCAGGCTGTAAACAAAAATACTAACATTTCTGCTCTTGAGAAATGTTAGTATTAATAATAATTGTATATATTATCTGATTAACTCTACCCAACCTTTAATAGCCACAGGTACCTCGTCGGTTTTCTCTAACCGTTGCATCGTTACCCGCGCTACATAATAATACGTGCCGGATGGCAATTCCTTCCCGTCGCTGCTCCTTCCGTCCCAACTCAATACCTTCGTACCGCTACTCTCATATACCTTCAATCCGTAACGATTATATATCTCTATCCCTATCTCTTGTATAAACGCTTCGCATGTCATCGGACTGAACGTGTCGTTCTTCCCGTCTCCGTTTGGCGTTATTACATTCGGTAGCTCTACCGCAGGACAGTTGTCTTTACACACTACGTTGCTCGCTACACTCTCCCGGTTCAGGCTACTCAACGCCGTTACATAGTAACAGCCCGCAAACCCTTCTGCCAATGACCGCTCATGTGTGTAGGTCTGCGCCGGTGGGACTCCTGTTACCCTAATGAGTAGTTTCCCTGTCTCTCCTTTATATCGCGAATAGTATAGGTTGTACCCGACAATGTCTGTCCGGCAAGGTGTGTTCTCCCCACTGCTTATTGGGGTCGTCCAGCTTAGTGTGTTCTGTACCCTGTTCTCCCGGCATATCGCTTCTCTATCCAGTTCCTGACAGTTCAATGCGTCTATCGTTAGCTGGGGCGGGCATGGAGGGCTGTCGTCTATCACTATTCCGCAGCTCTCTTGTGAGTAGTTCTCCAGTATCCCATATTGGGGTAGCCGTGTGTATGACCCTACTGTCTTTATCTTGTAGCAGTAGCTGACACCCACTTCCATTTGGATGCTCTGGTTCCCGTCTGCATCGTACCGGTCCTGACCGTCGTCTATGTAGTTGTAGGTGTTTACTGTTTGTACAGGTACTTCGGCTATGATGTGAAATACTCCCGGGTTCGATTTGTCTTCTCTGTATAGCACGTGCTTCCGGTTGTCGTTGCTCCAGGGTACATTCGCCTGCCAGCTCAACCTTATCCGCTGCGCGTCTGAACGCGCCGTCAGACGTACGCTGCTCGCTATCTGGCTCTCGGCTAATACTTTATCCGTCTCGTATAAAAATGATACACGATAGGTGTACCCGCTGCCTTCGGTGTTCAACCCGTTGTCTGTGTAAACCGTGTCTGCTGTCTGCTTGTTGACACGCGTAGGTATGGTGGCTATCAACTGAAAGGTACCTCCGCTGATGCCCGTTGCCCTGTATAACTTGTAGGCATATGGACCTTTGGTGGCTGTGCTGTCAAAGTTTAAGGGCCTTGTCCATTTAAGCTGTATCACTCCGTTTACGCTGTGGGTTCTCTCTACGCTTACGTTTGTAATTACTGGCGCTTTCTGGGGTAGTTCGCTACCGATACATGCTTCATTGGATGGTACGCTGTTCATTACTGTAAATTCAGTTGTGGCCAGCGTCGCTACAATGCTGTAACTGTATATTACTCCGTTCTGTGTTTTGTTGTCCAGATAAAATGTATCTCTGGCACTAACACTGCCTATCTTTACAAACCCTAGGCTTTCTGGTAAGCCCAACTGGCATGTGCCGGGTATATAGTTAGAACAGCCTTCTTTACGATAAATATCAATCTTGATGTCTTCTGACGGCAGGTTGCAGTCCGGGTATTTGCTCCATCGTAGCTCTACGCCATTGCTTCCACTGCGAGCGCTAAGACCCTGCGGACGTGGGGGAATTACCCGTATCCTTACTGTCCTGGTGTCGGTCATGGTTATCGAAAATCTACCCGGATAGTCTTCTACTTTGAATAGCACGTCATATGGTTGTTCCCGCACGTGCCGGCAGTTGGTCTCCCAACTGAATGTACCTGTCGCCGGACTTTTCTGTATCGCATTCAGGGGTGTGAATTTCGCCGCTTCGGGGGCTATGAAGTTCACTGCTCCTTCTGCACTCTGGTTATAAACTCCGCCTGTGGTTGTTATTCGTATATTCTGGTTGTCCGGGTCGCTTGCTGTTACGTTAAACTCTACTTTCTGACCAGCCTCTACGCATAGTGTGCCGGGTACTGTCAGTATCGGCCGTCGGTTCGGTGTCTCTACTACTATTATCTGCATGTCACGCGTTATCTCTCCTATCTTGGTGTAGCTCCCGTCATTCCCTTTCCGCCATTCTTCTACTATGAAGGCCACGTTTACCTGATACTGATTTACGCCTAATCGACCAGGCGAATCCCATATCAGATCGCCTGTTTCTGCGTTGATAGTGAAAAAAGATGGCCCGCCACCCCCTTCTATCAACCGGCTGTCGCCTAATGTTGATGGATCTTTGTAGCCCGCAGCAAATTCTCCACCGTTCGACCCATCCGTTCTTCCTCTTTTCGGCATCGTTAAACGGTAAGCCAGGCTGTCGCCGTCGGCATCAAATGCACCCGGGTTATGGATGAATCTTCTGCCTACTCCGGCTGTATCTACCGGAATATTCAGCAGAACCGGCGTATTATTCAGACCCAGAGCGCCGTTCACCACGATAGTGGTTTCTACAAAAAAACTAATCTGGTCGGTTGGACCCTGAAGGTTAACTGTATTGGCGTTTCGGTTGGTGATGGCACAGGAGATGGTGTAACGACCCGGACCGGGGAAGGTATAGGTGGTGTCGTAAACGTTGCACATGGTTCCTGCGTTAATCAAAAACTTCTTTCTGCGTTTAACGTCAAAAAGCGGCACCCCGGTTACGCCAAAAGAAAACTGCGACGTATTGGCGGCATCGTTGGCAATATATCCGTTTATCTGGTCAGTATATGTTGTTAGGGTAACCCGGTAAGTAAGGGTAGTTGATGAAATTCTTTTTGCGGTTATTTCGCCCGCGCGTAAGTGTGTGGCCTGTACCTGAGGCGCTATCAACAAACCGGCAATAAAAAAAAATAAAGTAAATCTTAATATTCGCATAGGTCACATCACAATTTTAATGTCCGTTACACATAAGAACGAACGAATACCCGTGCGCTGTGCATATTTGCCAAGATTTTTGAAATTAAAAATCCACACATGAGTATAACGCTCAGAATGAGTTTTATAATCAGGTCAATAAAGTTAAAAAGGGTGTCAGAATGGCTTGTTTTTCTGAGCGAATTTTTCGAGGTACTTATGGAATTTCCAGGGTACGGCTACCTCTTTGGTGGTACGGGCTATTCTGACACTATAGCCTCTTGCATTACCTTCTACCTTTTGGATTCCACTTGTATTTACAATTATTGTTTTATCTAAGTAAATGAACTGGTCAAATGCCGATAGTTCTTTTTCAATATTGCCCTGAACGGTAGTCTTTTCTACACTCAGGAAATTCTGCCAGCATACTTCGGCAGAATCTTTGGAGATTTCGGCATAAATGAACTGATTGGGCAATAAACTGAAATGATTGCTCAGCCTTAAAACAGGCGGTGCACCTTTGGCATCAATAGGTTTGAGTTGTTTCAGCGACTTATTGATTACTTCTGCACAACCGGCGAATTTTTTTTGAAAGACCTTTTGCTGAATAAAAGTGGTAACAATAACTGGTATAATACTGAGGGCGAAGATTTTGAGGATGCCGGCTGGTTTAAAAACAACTATATGAAACGCATTACTATAAGCTGCCAGTAATGACAACAAAAGCAATACCATAATCAGAAAGTGAAGTGCCTGGCGGGCGATTGTCCAGTTGGATTTATCATAAAACACAGGAAAAATAGCCGGCAGCACAAACTTGACAATTAGCATACCAATGCAGGCAACCAGCCCAAACCCCAGTAATAATTCTGTTTTTTGCTCATGATTAAACAAGTCGAGGCCAAACGGCTGCATTCCTACTGCAATAATGGCAACAAATAACCCTACTACGAGGGCAATGAGGAATCCCCTCATAGAACGAATAGAAGTAGCCATGGGCCGTCTAAACGCTTCGCCGAGGGCCATTAACTGCTCTCTGATAAAATTCAGGAAATGGTTACCTGTAATAGATATTACTCTTAGGATATTCATTATTAAAATCTATACTCCGGATATCACTCAGTGGGTCTTTAAGCTAAAAACTAAACCAGTGCCTGGTTTATTGTACCGCTTAGCAGGCAAATATACAAGAATTGCTATTTATCTGATTAACTCTACCCAACCTTTAATAGCCACAGGTACCTCGTCGGTTTTCTCTAACCGCTGCATCGTTACCCGCGCTACATAATAATACGTGCCGGATGGCAATTCCTTCCCGTCGCTGCTCCTTCCGTCCCAACTCAATACCTTCGTACCGCTACTCTCATATATCTTTAACCCGTAACGATTATATATCTCTATCCCTATCTCTTGTATAAACGCTTCGCAGGTCATCGGACTGAACGTGTCGTTCTTCCCGTCTCCGTTTGGCGTTATTACATTCGGTAGCTCTACCGCAGGACAGTTGTCTTTACACACTACGTTGCTCGCTACACTCTCCCGGTTCAGGCTACTCAACGCCGTTACATAGTAACAGCCCGCAAACCCTTCTGCCAATGACCGCTCATGTATGTATGTCTGCGCCGGTGGGACTCCTGTTACCCTAATGAGTAGTTTCCCTGTCTCTCCTTTATATCGCGAATAGTATAGGTTGTACCCGACAATGTCTGTCCGGCAAGGTGTGTTCTCCCCACTGCTTATTGGGGTCGTCCAGCTTAGTGTGTTCTGTACCCTGTTCTCCCGGCATATCGCTTCTCTATCCAGTTCCTGACAGTTCAATGCGTCTATCGTTAGCTGGGGCGGGCATGGAGGGCTGTCGTCTATCACTATTCCGCAGCTCTCTTGTGAGTAGTTCTCCAGTATCCCATATTGGGGTAGCCGTGTGTATGACCCTACTGTCTTTATCTTGTAGCAGTAGCTGACACCCACTTCCATTTGGATGCTCTGGTTCCCGTCTGCATCGTACCGGTCCTGACCGTCGTCTATGTAGTTGTAGGTGTTTACTGTTTGTACAGGTACTTCGGCTATGATGTGAAATACTCCCGGGTTCGATTTGTCTTCTCTGTATAGCACGTGCTTCCGGTTGTCGTTGCTCCAGGGTACATTCGCCTGCCAGCTCAACCTTATCCGCTGCGCGTCTGAACGCGCCGTCAGACGTACGCTGCTCGCTATCTGGCTCTCGGCTAATACTTTATCCGTCTCGTATAAAAATGATACACGATAGGTGTACCCGCTGCCTTCGGTGTTCAACCCGTTGTCTGTGTAAACCGTGTCTGCTGTCTGCTTGTTGACACGCGTAGGTATGGTGGCTATCAACTGAAAGGTACCTCCGCTGATGCCCGTTGCCCTGTATAACTTGTAGGCATATGGACCTTTGGTGGCTGTGCTGTCAAAGTTTAAGGGCCTTGTCCATTTAAGCTGTATCACTCCGTTTACGCTGTGGGTTCTCTCTACGCTTACGTTTGTAATTACTGGCGCTTTCTGGGGTAGTTCGCTACCGATACATGCTTCATTGGATGGTACGCTGTTCATTACTGTAAATTCAGTTGTGGCCAGCGTCGCTACAATGCTGTAACTGTATATTACTCCGTTCTGTGTTTTGTTGTCCAGATAAAATGTATCTCTGGCACTAACACTGCCTATCTTTACAAACCCTAGGCTTTCTGGTAAGCCCAACTGGCATGTGCCGGGTATATAGTTAGAACAGCCTTCTTTACGATAAATATCAATCTTGATGTCTTCTGACGGCAGGTTGCAGTCCGGGTATTTGCTCCATCGTAGCTCTACGCCATTGCTTCCACTGCGAGCGCTAAGACCCTGCGGACGTGGGGGAATTACCCGTATCCTTACTGTCCTGGTGTCGGTCATGGTTATCGAAAATCTACCCGGATAGTCTTCTACTTTGAATAGCACGTCATATGGTTGTTCCCGCACGTGCCGGCAGTTGGTCTCCCAACTGAATGTACCTGTCGCCGGACTTTTCTGTATCGCATTCAGGGGTGTGAATTTCGCCGCTTCGGGGGCTATGAAGTTCACTGCTCCTTCTGCACTCTGGTTATAAACTCCGCCTGTGGTTGTTATTCGTATATTCTGGTTGTCCGGGTCGCTTGCTGTTACGTTAAACTCTACTTTCTGACCAGCCTCTACGCATAGTGTGCCGGGTACTGTCAGTATCGGCCGTCGGTTCGGTGTCTCTACTACTATTATCTGCATGTCACGCGTTATCTCTCCTATCTTGGTGTAGCTCCCGTCATTCCCTTTCCGCCATTCTTCTACTATGAAGGCCACGTTTACCTGATACTGATTTACGCCTAATCGACCAGGCGAATCCCATATCAGATCGCCTGTTTCTGCGTTGATAGTGAAAAAAGATGGCCCGCCACCCCCTTCTATCAACCGGCTGTCGCCTAATGTTGATGGATCTTTGTAGCCCGCAGCAAATTCTCCACCGTTCGACCCATCCGTTCTTCCTCTTTTCGGCATCGTTAAACGGTAAGCCAGGCTGTCGCCGTCGGCATCAAATGCACCCGGGTTATGGATGAATCTTCTGCCTACTCCGGCTGTATCTACCGGAATATTCAGCAGAACCGGCGTATTGTTCAGACCCAGTGCCCCGTTCACCACGATAGTGGTTTCTACAAAAAAACTAATCTGGTCGGTTGGGCCCTGAAGGTTAACTGTATTGGCGTTTCGGTTGGTGATGGCACAGGAGATGGTGTAACGACCCGGACCGGGGAAGGTATAGGTGGTGTCGTAAACGTTGCACATGGTTCCTGCGTTAATCAAAAACTTCTTTCTGCGCCTGACTTCATATTGCGGCGAACCACTGCCAAACGAAAATTGAACGGTGTTGGCACCCTCGTTGGCTTGCACACCGTTTATCTGGTCGGTATAAGTAGTTAAAGTGATTCTGTATGTAAGGGTAGTTGATGAAATTCTTTTTGCGGTTATCTCACCTGCGCGTAAGTGTGTGGCCTGTACCTGTGAGATTGCAAAAAAACTGAAAATAACAGAAAAAAAAGAGAATTTCAATGCTTTCATGAGCTCGCATTTAGGATTATCCGTAAATATAAACGAAAAAAAAACTTATTCGTTGTATCTGAAAGGTTTAGTATTATGAAATCATTCCGAATAAAAACCAACCCTTGCCACAGTAAATGCCTGTTTTAAAAAAAGGGCTTTATTTTTATTGATTCTAAATAGTTTGTGGCTTACTTTTGACCCGCAAATGTAATTGTACTTTTCTAAGTATTTTTACTTAATAGCAAAATAGTTGAACCTTTAGTTTTCAAACTGGAATAAAGTATGTCTTGGCTTACAAAAACATTATCAAGCTCTATAGGGAAAAAGGTTCTGATGTCGTTGACCGGTCTTTTTCTTTGTACTTTTCTTGTAGTACACCTTTCGGGCAATTTACAGCTTTTCAAAAAAGACGGCGGTTATAGTTTCAATACTTATGCTGTCTTCATGACCTCGTTTCCTCCTATCAAGGTTATTTCTTATTTAAACTATTTTTTCATCTTATTTCACGCGTTCTGGGGATTGTACCTTGAGTATCAAAACCGTAAGGCTCGCCCTGTAAGATACGCTGTTGTAAGAAATTCTTCGTCTTGGTCCAGCCGCAACATGGCTATTTTAGGAACTGTTCTGCTGGTTTATATTGTTGTTCACATGGGTGACTTCTGGTATAAATACCACAATGAGCCGCTTCCTTATGTACAATATGTTGAAGACGTAAGAACAGGTGAAGTAGCAGCCAGTGAAATGCCTTCTACGTATACACAGGAGGTTAAAAAGGTTGAAATAAGCGATCTGGAAACAGGAACGCACCTGGTAATTGTGAAAGACCTTTATAAAGTAGTTTCAGTGGCTTTCCAGAATCCTTTGCTTGTTCTACTTTATATTGTAGGTATGATTGCTCTGGCTTACCACTTGTATCATGGGTTTCAGAGTGCGTTTCAGACACTGGGCTGGAACCACCCCAAATACACGCCACTGGTAAGATTTATCAGTACCTGGATTTTTGCCATCCTTATTCCTATCGGTTATGCGGCAATGCCAGTTTTCTTTTATGTAAAACACTTAATGGGTAATTGATTCTCAGACTAATTGATATACTGATATGTCCAATAAATTAGATGCCAAAATTCCCGCAACTCCTTTAGCGGAAAAATGGACAAAATATCGTTCTACTGTGTCGCTGGTGAATCCTGCCAATAAACGCAGTATAGAAATAATTGTAGTGGGTACAGGTCTGGCTGGCGCTTCAGCAGCAGCAACGCTAGCCGAGCTTGGTTATAAAGTAAAAGCTTTTTGTTTTCAGGATTCACCCCGCAGAGCACACTCTATTGCGGCTCAGGGTGGTATAAATGCAGCAAAGAATTATCAGAATGACGGTGACTCGGTTTACCGTCTGTTTTATGATACCATAAAAGGTGGTGATTACCGCGCCAGAGAAGCCAACGTGCATCGTCTGGCTGAGGTGTCTGGTAATATCATTGACCAATGTGTGGCGCAGGGTGTTCCGTTTGCCCGTGAGTACGGTGGGTTGCTTTCTAACCGCTCATTTGGTGGTACACAGGTACAGCGTACATTTTACGCTGCCGGCCAGACAGGCCAACAATTGTTGCTGGGAGCTTATTCTGGTTTAGAACGCCAGGTAGGTATTGGTACAGTAACCATGTATAGCCGCCATGAAATGCTTGACGTGGTAATGATAGACGGTAAAGCCCGTGGTATTATTGCCCGGAATCTGGTTACCGGTGAGTTGGAACGCCATTTCGGACACGCCGTATTGTTATGTACAGGTGGATACGGAAACGTTTTCTACCTCTCAACCAACGCTATGGGTAGCAATGTTACGGCAGCCTGGAAAGCCCATAAAAAAGGTGCTTACTTCGGCAACCCTTGCTTTACGCAGATTCACCCTACTTGTATTCCGGTATCTGGCGACCACCAGTCAAAACTGACGCTGATGTCGGAGTCATTGCGTAATGACGGACGTATTTGGGTTCCGAAACAAAAAGACGACAAACGCGCTGCTAACGATATACCTGAAGAAGAAAGAGACTATTACCTTGAGCGCCGTTATCCGGCTTTTGGTAACCTTGTACCGCGCGACATCGCCTCTCGTGCTGCTAAAGAACGTTGCGATGCCGGCTATGGTGTAGGTACCTCTAAAATGGCTGTTTATCTTGACTATGCCTCGGCTATTGAGCGATACGGTAAAATTGAAGCCAATAAAAAAGGGTTGCATCACGCGTCAAAAGAAGAAATTACCTTGATGGGTAAAGCCGTAGTAAAAGAGAAATACGGTAACCTTTTTGATATGTACAAACAGATTACCGGTGAAGACCCATACGAGGTTCCGATGCGTATATATCCGGCTGTTCACTATACTATGGGCGGCCTTTGGGTTGATTATAACCTGATGACCACCGTACCCGGACTATATGCACTGGGCGAAGCAAACTTCTCAGACCACGGTGCTAACCGCCTGGGTGCTTCTGCGCTGATGCAGGGTCTGGCTGATGGTTACTTTGTGATTCCGTACACGATTGGCTCCTATCTTTCTGGTGAAATACGGACGAAAGCTATTCCGACAGACCATCCTGCTTTTGTGGAAGCAGAAAACGCCGTAAAAGAAAGAATAAACAAGTTTTTGAATATTAAAGGTAAGCAATCACCTGAGTCATTCCATAAACGCCTGGGTAAAATCATGTGGGATAAATGTGGTATGGCACGTAACGAGCAAGGCCTGAAAGAAGCGATTGAGGAAATAAGAGCTTTGAAAAAAGAATTCTGGTCTGATTTGCGTGTGATGGGTGATGTAGATGAGTTTAACCCTGAACTGGATAAAGCCGGACGTGTAGCCGACTTTATAGAATTAGGTGAACTGATGTGCCTTGATGCCCTTAACAGAAACGAGTCTTGTGGTGGACACTTCCGCGAGGAATACCAAACCGAAGAAGGTGAGGCGCTTCGTGATGATGAAAACTATATGTATGTAGCCGCATGGGAATATGCTGGAGAAAGCCAATGGACCTTAAACAAAGAACCGCTGGTTTACGAAAACATTAAAATTGCGCAACGTAGTTATAAATAACCCTTTGCCCCGGCAGGGGTGAATTTAAAATATTTACTTTATGTCAGAAGGTAATATGAACCTCACACTGAAAGTGTGGAGACAAAAAAATTCAAAAACTAACGGTAACCTTGAAACCTACCCAGTGAGTGGTATATCAGAAGACATGTCTTTTCTTGAAATGTTTGACGTACTGAACGAACGTCTGGTTTCTGAAGGAAAAGAACCGATTGCCTTTGACCATGACTGCCGCGAAGGTATCTGTGGTATGTGTTCAATGTATATCAATGGCCGCCCTCATGGCCCGCTTGAAGGCGTTACCACTTGCCAGTTACACATGCGTAGCTTTAAAGACGGCGATACCATTGTGGTTGAACCCTGGAGAGCAATGGCTTTTCCGGTTATAAAAGACCTGGTTGTAGACAGAGGTGCGCTTGACCGTATTGTTGCATCTGGCGGATATATTTCTGTTAATACCGGTAACGCGCAGGATGGGAACGCTATTCCGGTTCCGAAAGAAGATGCAGATAAAGCATTTGCTGCTGCAGCTTGTATCGGTTGCGGCGCTTGCGTAGCGGCTTGTAAAAATGCCTCTGCCATGCTTTTTGTATCTGCCAAAGTTTCGCAACTGGCTCTTTTACCTCAAGGACAACCTGAGCGTGAAGAAAGAGCTATTAAAATGGTAGCGCAAATGGATGCAGAAGGTTTTGGAGCATGTACTAATACCGGTGCTTGTGCCATTGAGTGTCCGAAAGAGATTTCGCTTGAAAACATAGCGCGTTTAAACCGCGAATATCTGGGAGCAAGCATTGCTTCAACAGTTGCTTAAAATACATCAAGCCAGCTTAAGGCCTGATTTAATATACAAACGCCTGTCATCCGGAAAATGACAGGCGTTTTTTTATTGCTGTGCCTTCGCAAACTTTTGGGCCATTATGCTGGCGGCAATCAGTTGCAAAGCATGATAAACCATGAGCGGTAAAAGGATGATACCAATAATACTGCTTTGGGTAAACAACACTTTTGACATGACAGTGCCGTGTACTAACGATTTCTTTGAGCCACAGAACATAACTGTAATGGTATCGGCCATATCGAACCCCAGCAATTTAGCAATAAAGCGGGTTATGATAATAACTGAAAAGAACAAGCCAAGCAAACCGGCCATCAACAGGATGAGCTCAATAAACGATAAATCTCTGAACAGATTCAAAGCGAAAGACTTACAAAAAGAGGTATAAATAATGACCAGAATGATAGACTGGTCGAAGTTCTTCAGAGCGGTTTTGTGCTTATCAGCCAGCCAGCCCAGGCGCTTATTTAGCAGCAGACCTATTACCAGTGGCAATAATACCTGCAGGCAAAGTTTGATAACAATGCTTTGGGTGTCAAAACCGCCGGTATCGGCAGCAACAAAAATACCTACCCATAGCGGCGTCATAAACAAGCCTATCAGACTTGATATACTGGCATTAAAAATGGCCGAAGGCACATTACCGTTGGCCATTGAAACCATTACAACAGATGATGAAACCGTAGATGGCAAAGCCGCGAGGTAGAAAATTCCAAGCCAGAGACTTTCTGTATCTGCTCCTTTAAATAAGGGCTTTACCAGTAATGCGATGAGTGGAAACAATACAAAAGTAGTAAGCTGAATTACCAGGTGCATTTTCCAGTTGGCCAGGCCTTTCTTAAGTTTATCTATACTTAGCTTAAGCCCATAAAAGAAGAAAATGCCCGACACTCCATAATTGGCTAGTTCTTCTAAGGAGAAAGGCTCTTGCATAATGCCAAAAGAAGGGAAATAATAGGCCAGGACAACCATCAGAATAATGGCGCCTAAAAACCAGTCGAGACCGATACGAGAGAAAAAATTGCTTATCTTGTTCACAATTACTGACGGTTTTAGAATACTGAATCAAAAAAAGTAAAAGCCCTACAAACCATTACTGGCTTATAGGGCTTTTGCATATCAATTAGCGGCTTATGCGTATGTATTTAACATCACCGGCATTACAAGCATCAAGGTATCTTCGTTATCAACTTTTTCTACAGGTATAATCAAACCGGCACGATTCGGCTGTGACATTTCAAGTGAGATATTCTTAACGCTCAGATTGTTGAGCATTTCTATCAAAAACTTGGCATTGAACCCAATCTCAATGTCGTCGCCGTCATATTCACAAGCCAGCTTTTCAGTTGCCTCATTTGAATAATCCAGGTCTTCTGCCGAAATAACCAGCTCGTTCTGAGATATTTTAAGGCGAATCTGATGCGTAGTTTTATTTGAGTAAATAGAAATACGTTTCAGGGTGCTCAACAATTCGGTGCGCTCAATTTTTAATTTATTAGGGTTGTTCTGAGGGATAACGTTTTCGTAATCAGGGAAACGCTCGTCTATCAGGCGGCAAATCATTTTTATATTGCCAAAACTAAAAAAAGCATTCGAATTACTGAATTCAGCCTTTACAGGTAATACTTCACCCGGCAAAGAAGACTTCAGGAGGTTAAGCGCCTTGCGCGGCAGAATCATTGAAGTACTATTAGGCGATGTAATATCTGTGCGGCGGTATCGTATCAATCGGTGTCCGTCGGTAGCTACAAAGGTAGTGGCCTTGTCAGAAGCCTGAACGAATACGCCTGTCATGGCAGGGCGGAGGTCGTCTGTGCTGGTGGCAAAGATAGTATTGGCAATGGCTGTACCCAGCACGTCTGAGTCCATTTCAATACTGAAATTTCTGTTGACCTGCGGCACACGAGGAAAATCCATCGGGTTTTCACCGGCCAGCTTATAACGGCCATTGGCGGTTACGAGTTCAGTGCCGAAGGTCTCTTCGTCAACATTAATCTGAACAGGCTGCTCAGGAAGGCTTCTCAGGGTATCAAGCAAAAGGCGGGCGGGTACAGCAAAAGATCCGGTATCGCGAGAATCAACCTCAAATTCGGTGATCATAACCGTTTGCATATCTGAAGCCGTTACCATTAAGTTGCCCTTGTCAAGCTGAAACAAAAAGTTTTCAAGAATAGGAACTATCGGGTTACTGGCAATGACACCATTGATGGTAGAAAGGTGTCTGAGCAGAGCAGATGAGGAAACAACAAACTTCATGTGTATATGCGTTTTTCTATTAAGTATCTCATTATCAATCCTTCACACAAAATACCATAAAAAGTAGCTTAGTTTGAGGATAAGTGAGCAAAAGTAGAAAAAAAATCACATATTACCCAAGTATAAGACAACAAAAAGCTTGCCGGCTTATTAACCGGCAAGCAGAGTATTGAGGTTAAATTCAGATGACATTAAAGCCGCTCTGCACCCAGGTTTTGGCAAGAAGAGCCAGTTTAATGGTATCGGGTACGCGAATTCGTTCCTGTTGTATCCGGGCAGCAGAAAGACTACGGATACGGCCAAAGAGTTTCAGATAATAGCAGTAGGCCAGATATACGCCTTTTCTGGCGCCAGATGGTAGTGCCATTATACCAATGTAGGCATCATCAAAATCTTTCTGGATATCCTGCTCTATCTGTGTTTTGGCCGAAACGCCAAATTCGCTGAAATCTACATTCGGGAAATACACCCGCCCTCTTTCCATAAAATCGCTCTGCATATCTCTCAGAAAATTCACTTTCTGGAACGCCGCACCCAGACTGCGGGCATGGTCTTTCAGTTTTTCATACATTGGCTCGTCTCCTTCACAAAACACCCGCAGGCACATCAAGCCCACCACCTCGGCCGAACCATAAATGTATTTGTTATAATTTTTATTGTCGTAGGCCGTGTTAGAAAGGTCCATTTCCATGCTGTCAAGAAATGCGTCTATCAACTCCTGCTCAATTTTAAACTGCTTTACTACTTTTTGAAAAGAGTGCAAAACAGGGTTGAGGCTGATGCCTTCTTCTATGGCTAAGTAGGTTTCGTGGCGGTATCGGTCAAGCAATGTTTTTTTGTCGAAATCATGGAATGTATCAACAATTTCGTCAGCATATCTTACAAACCCGTAAATTCCGTAGATTGGGTCATGAAATTTACGGCTAAGTGTTTGTATACCCAGTGTAAATGAAGTACTGTAGTATTTGGTTATGAGCTTACTACAGGCAAAGGTGGTTTTTTCAAACAAACTAAACATATTTTGGTCTGTTAAAAGGTTGGGTAAAATCTATATTAGGCAATTGAAACTTCTTTTTGAGCTTTTCCAAACTCTTTTAATACCTCATTGGCCACTACCTGACCCGAAATTAAAGATGGAGGAACACCCGGCCCGGGAACTGTCAGCTGACCCGTGTAGTAGAGGTTCCTCACCTTTTTATTTTTTAAACTCGGTTTCAGAAACGCCGTTTGCAGCAGGGTATTGGCCAGCCCATAGGCATTTCCGCGGAACGAGTGATATTCGCTTTTAAAATCGCTCACGGCAAAGCTGCGTTTATATATCACGTGTTCTTTTATGTTATGCCCCACGTAGTTTTCAAGCCGTGCCATTACCATATCGTAATACTTCTCACGCACGGCTTCGTTGTCTTCCAGGTCTGGGGCGATGGGAATGAGAATGAACAGATTCTCTGAACCTTCAGGCGCTACTGAGGTATCAGTCTTTGAGGGCGCTGAAACATAGAACAACGGCTTTGAAGGCCATTGCGGACTAGTATATATTTCTTTGGCATGCTGGTTAAAGTCTTCATCAAAAAATAAATTATGATGTATCAGCTTATCAATCTTTCTATCTACACCCAGATAAAAGAGCAACGAAGAAGGAGCCATTGTACGGCTTTGCCAATAGCTATCGCTGTAGTTCCGGTAGGGTTTATCCAGCAGGTTTGTTTCTATATGGTGGTAGTCGGCACCACCAATTACTACATCTGCATCATACCGGCCGGTTTTGGTTATTACCTTTTGAGCCATACCATTCTGAACTACAATCTGCGTTACCTCTTCGTTGAGGCGGATATCCACACCTTTTTCTTCTGCCAGTTGCACCATGGCTTTTACAATTTCGTGCATACCACCCATCGGATACCAGGTACCCAACGCTATTTCTGCATAGTTCATTAAACTATACAAAGCAGGCGTGTTTTGAGGCGTGGCTCCCAGAAAAAGAATCGGAAACTCCATTAACTGCAGGAGCTTTTTGCTGCTGAAAAACTTTCGGATATGCTTGCCAAACGAGGCAAATAAATCAAGACTCAGGGCTTTGGTTAACAGCCGAAAATCAAAAAATTCGGTAATCGACAAGCTGGGTTTCCAGACAAACTCTCCTACGCCAACTTCATATTTGTATTTCGACTCTTCCAAAAATGCTTCCAGCTTTTTACTGCTCCCGGGTTCTATGGTGTCAAAAAGTGTTTTCAGTTCGTTCAGATTGGCCGGTAGGTCAATGTCGTCTTCCGGTCCAAAAATCACTTTATATGACGGGTTAAGCCTTACCAGATTATAGTAATCAGAAACCTTTTTGCCATAGGTAGCAAAATATTGTTCAAATACGTCGGGCATCCAATACCAGCTGGGGCCCATGTCGAACATAAAGCCTTTCTCTTCAAAAATACGGGCACGCCCGCCTGCCATTGAGTTTTTTTCAAGTATTACCACTTCGTAACCTTCGTCAGCCAATTTGGTTGCTGCTGACAACCCCGCAAATCCTGCCCCTATTACTACAGCTTTTTTCATTCAGAAATACCGGTTATTGCATTGTTAAATGTATAAACTTAGTTTGTTTAATTTTGTTTTCAAAAAGTTAAACAATTTATTTTCTTATGTAAGATACCCATTGCCGACAAACAGAAATTATCATTTTTTAAGTGTCGGGTATTCGTCTATACCCAGGGTGGTTAGCTTCGGGTTGAGTGTTTTGGGAATAATAACTACCTGAAAGAATTTGGTTTTCATAGCGTCAAAGTCACACACAAATTTGTTTTTTGATTTCAATGCTCTATAAACGGCCGTGTAATTGACCTTCTTTTGCTCCCAGCCATTTATAGCCAGATTGGTCTGCACACATTCAATAGCCCTTTTAAGATTAGAGAAATAGACTGTAAATGGTTCCCGCTTTCTGACATCATTCAATGTACCAATGTACTGAATTGTAACTTCGTAAATAACTGATTGCCTCATAGAACATTCAACTTAGTAATGTGCCTGCCCGGTAAAAGAAGGCTTTACTTACTAAAACTACACATAAAAAAAGAGTTTTTGGCAAATTATATGGTAATTATTCTCTACCACAATAAAATCAATTTTTGCACGTTATTATGTTGTATTTCATTTAGTTATAAGAGAAAAAGCCTGAACATATCATTTGTCGGGCTTTTTCTTTTGGTGGATGAGCTTATTTCTACGTTCTCCTGCTGACTTAAAACTCCGGGGCATCAACCGCACCGGCGCGACTTATCCACATACCAACACACTTATCCACAGTATTTTTTTAGTAACTGCCTTTCATAATCTTTCGATTTTCGCCTGATTTTTCATAATAAATTGAGAACTTTGCCAGCTCATTTAAAATAGGCTGTAAAAAGGCCGCATTATCTTAAAAAAACCAATTTCAAATGACGCTTTTTAATGTGTATCCCCTTTATGACATTGAGCCGGTAAAGGCTCAGGGTTCTTATCTATGGGATAAGAACGGACAGGAGTATTTAGATTTATATGGTGGCCATGCCGTTATTTCAATAGGCCACACGCACCCTGTTTATGTCCGAAGGCTTACACAACAATTAAAAAACATTGGTTTTTATTCAAATTCTGTCAAAATTCCGTCGCAGGAAGAACTGGCAGATAAACTGGGTAAAATTTCAGGATTGAAAGATTATTACCTGTTTCTGGTAAACTCTGGCGCTGAAGCTAACGAGAATGCATTGAAGCTGGCTTCTTTTTATAATGGTCGTAAAAAAGTGATTGCCTTTACCAAAGGGTTTCATGGCCGTACGTCTGCCGCTGTAGCCGTAACCGACAACCCTTCTATTAAGGCACCCCTTAACTTTGCAGACCACGTGCAGATATTGCCGTTTAACGATGTGGAAGCGGTTAAGAAAGCCATTGATAACGAAACCTGTGCGGTAATTGTTGAGGGTATTCAGGGTGTTGGGGGTATACAGGTTGCCAGTGATGCGTTTCTAAAAGCCATACGCAAGGCCTGTGATAAAACAGGAGCCATTTTTATACATGACAGCGTGCAGTGCGGATATGGGCGCTCGGGTAAATTTTTCAGCTTTGAGTATAGTGGCGTAAAACCAGACATTATTTCTACAGCCAAAGGCATGGGTAACGGTTTCCCGATCGGGGCTATTCTTATATCGCCCAGATTTGAGGCCAAGCATGGCATGCTGGGTACAACCTTTGGAGGTAATCATCTGGCCTGTACAGCTGCCAATGCAGTAATTGACGTTATAAAGAAAGAAAAACTGGTGCAAAATGCCGCAGCCGTGGGCGATTATTTCTTTGAAAACCTGAAGCAGTTTAAAGGAATAAAAGAACTACGCGGCAAAGGATTAATGATAGGTATCGAGTTTGAACAACCGGTTGACCCTATCAGGAATTCTCTGCTTTTTGACCATAAAATATTTACGGGCGTAGCCGGGAAACACACCATGCGTTTGCTCCCCAGCCTTGCCCTTACAACCAAAGAGGCCGACATCTTTTTAGAAGCCCTGCATAAAGTTTTAGCTAAGGCTTAACAGCCTCAATGGCCAGCAGATACAATTTCATGGCCTGCGCTTTGTCAGCAATCCAGGTGTTATAATCCTGGATTGCTTTCAGCCGAACCTCTTCTGAAATAAACCCATCCTTCACAACCTGATTCCCACGTGTTTCTGCTACCACTGACCAGATTTGTGCATCACCTTTAAAACTCTCCTCTCCAACCCTGCTCATTTCATGTTGTTCAACGATTGTGACTGAGTCCAGACCCAGGTCTTTGTAAATAGCGGGTAAATTATCAGCAATGGCGTTGTCATAACCGGCATCTGCCCGCCAGTTGAGAAATGCCTCATAAAAATCAAGCATTGACTGCGGTGGCTGTGGTGTCCATTCAATTCGCGTATGGTTATAATCAAGTATAGAAATTCGCCCGCCGGGCTTCAATAGATTTACCATATTTGAAACTACCTCAGCCGGGTTACTCACCCATTGCAAGGTTCGGGCCGCTATTACCAAATCAAATTTGTGGTCAGGGTTGTACGTGTTTATATCTGACACTTCAAACGACAGATTGTTCAGATGGGCATAGTTTTTTGTGGCCATATTAATGAGATGTTCGCTGAAATCGATTCCAACTACTTTACCGTTTGGCCCAACCTGCCTGGCTACACCGGCAGTAATACTGCCCGAGCCACAGCCCACATCAAGCACTGAGAGCCCTTCTTGCAGCAGCGGAATCAGTGACGAATAGCTGTTTTCAACTGTGCGGCGGTCGAGCACCTTGTTTGCTCCCTGCGGCATTTCTGCCCTTGTTTGAGACGTCTGACTCATTACTTATTTGATAAATGGTTAATAATGCTTATTAAAAAATGGGGCCCCAACACAAAAAACAATACATTTGTTTGTTCACATAAGCCTCTGAAAACATGGACATTGTACTATTAATTGTTGCCATTGTCTGCCTGCTGATTGGCCTTGCGGGGGCCGTTTTACCATTGCCCGGCCCACCGCTCAGCTTTGCAGGCATTGTTGCTTTGCATTTTACCAGATTTGCCCAATTCAGCGAAAACCTGCTCTGGACCCTGGGCTTGCTTACGCTTGTAGTAACGGTACTCGACTGCTACGTGCCCGTTTGGGGCACCAAAAAATTCGGTGGCTCAAGGTATGGGTCCTGGGGTAGTATGCTTGGCATGCTCATTGGTTTATTCTTTGGCCCCTTTGGCATCTTTATCGGTGCATTTGTTGGCGCATTGGTTGGCGAACTCCTTGCGGGTTCAACTTCTGAACAAGCCACCAAAGCTGCTATCGGGTCTTTTATAGGTTTCCTGGTGGGGATAGTTATGAAAGTGGCCCTTTGCCTGGTTATGATATGGTATGCCGGCAAAGAACTATGGTTTTATTTTAGTTAGGCCTGCTCAGGTATTTCGTTTCAGCTCCCACCTTAGCAGTTTATTCTCTGCCCTTACCGATTGAAACCCCGCTTTTTGCAAAACTCTTTGCGAATCAAACAAGTCGACAGGCGTATGTGCTACAATTGTATGCAGCTTGGGATGCATAAAAGCCCAATGGCTGATACACACCAGGGCTTCGGTAGCATAGCCTTTCCCTCTGTATTGTTGGCCTATTCCATAGCCCACCTCAGACTCCCGATTTTCATTAGGTAATCCGGTAAGACCAATGCCTCCAATTCCCACATTTTCTTCTTTCAGCACCATAAGCCAGTTGGTAAACCACTGGTAATGCTGTGGGTTTTTCTCAACTGAGGGTATCCAGAAGTTTTGCAGGGCATCGTCAAACTCGTTCAGGAATAACGGCTCCATATCAATGCTTACTGAAGCAAGGCCCAGTTCTACCGCCAGTGCGTCTGATTGCTGATATATACTTAAATGATGTAAATTTAAAGGGATGAGCTTTAAACGCTCAGATTGGATATAAAACATGATTGATAGTCTTTATTTGGATAAAACAAAAGATTAGAACAAGTGAGAACTTGTCTTAAATTGTGCCGGTATATTGGTATTAAGCAATATCAGGCAGCAGACTATCGAGGAGTGAAGTATTAAATTTCAGAGGCAATAAATTACGCCTTAAAGGTATGTAAAAAAATTTAAAAAATAACCTAAACCTTAGTTGTAGCATATTTTACACAGTTCAATACAGAAAATTGTCGCCCCATAAACATTTAAAGCGCACTAAACCCACACTTAAACCGCTTCCTATCAGCCTTTTGCTTTGCCACCACATAAATCTGGCACATTTCTTTAACAGACATTGAAGATTCATAAAATTTTAAATGTCATGAACCACACTAAATCCGTTTTTCAGAGAGGCCTTGCAGTATCGCTCTGTGGAGCCATACTATTGAGTTCTACTATCTCATGTAATTCATTCAAGAAATTAACAAACGAACAAAAGGGCGCTATTATAGGCATAGGTACAGGTGCTGCCGCCGGTGCGGCTATTGGCAGCAAGAGTAAAAACCCGGCTGTTTATGCCATTATTGGTTCGGCGGTTGGCGGTGCCGCCGGGGTATTCATTGGCCGTTATATGGACAAACAGGCTGCTAAAATGAAAAAAGACCTGGAAGGTGTGGCAGAAGTTGAGCGTGTAGGCGAGGGTATTAAACTTACCATGAAGTCGGGTATATTGTTCGGCTTTGACTCGTACACATTAACACAGGTGTCAAAAGATAACCTCATAAAACTTTCGGAAACACTGAAGGAGTACGGCGATACCAATATTCTGGTTGGCGGCCATACTGACAACGTGGGCGCTGAAGACTACAACATGAAGCTATCAGAAAAACGCGCCAATGCAGTTGCCGGTTTTTTAAGTAACAATGGTGTGAAACGCACCAGGATGTCGGTAATTGGATATGGGGAATCTACTCCCTTGGTTGATAATACCACAGAAAGCGGCCGTGACAAAAACCGCAGGGTAGAACTGGCCATTGTAGCTGACGAAAGCCTTAAAAAAGATGCCAGAAATGGCACTGGCGACATAGCCAAACAATAATAAGCGATTAATTAAAAAGCAGGATTCAAATAAAAGTTTGAATCCTGCTTTTTGTTTTGCTGCTTTAAAAACCAGTTGGCATAAGTTTTTGTTTAATTTAGTAAACTATAAAACTTTGTTTTCATGCCTCCACAACGTTTACCATTTAACTTGAAACTACCGCTTGCACTACTTTCAATTACCATCATTGTGTATTGGTTAAGTGTGCTGGAAGCCGTATTGGTTCCATTTATTATATCCATCATTCTGTCTATACTACTCTTCCCGGTCTGTGACTGGCTCGAAAAGCGGAAAGTAAACCGTGTGCTTGCCATTACAATTACGCTGGTTTTATTTGTTGTGCTTATAGCGGCCATCGTGTATCTGGCCTCTACACAGGTACGCGGTTTCTCAAAGATGATTCCACAGTTGATATCAAAAGTTGAACTGGCATATAAGAATCTGCTAAGCTGGACATCGAAAAAATTTGATTTGTCGATGGAAACCCAGGTTGACCAACTTAACAATTATACCGACCAGATTATTAATCAGGGTGGTGCAGTGGTGGGTACCGCGCTTTCTACTACATCAAACATGATCGGCAACATGTCTATCATGCCGGTGTATATGTTTTTTCTATTGCTTTACCGCGATTTCTTCAAAGAGTTTTTCTTTAAGGTGTTTAAGTCTACCAACAAAGACCGGGTAAACGAGATACTGGTTAAAATTTATGATGTCATTCATAGTTATTTATCTGGTGTTATTATTGTAACCATTATTGTTGGCACGCTCAATACCATCAGCTTGCTTCTGCTGGGTATTGAAGGCGCCATCTTCTTTGGTTTCCTGGCGGCAATCTTGCTAATTATTCCTTATATCGGTATTCTCATTGGCTCACTTCTTCCTATTGTTGTTGCACTGGTAACAAAAGACTCACCCATGTATGCAGTGGGTGTTGCGGCCTCTTTTTTTGCCGTGCAAATGCTTGAAGGCAACTTTATAACCCCCAATATTGTAGGTTCTAAAATCAGCATTAACCCACTGGCGGCTATTCTGGGCTTGCTGATGGGCGCCAGCCTTTGGGGTATTGCCGGCATGGCCCTGTGCCTACCCATTATTGCCATTATAAAAGTTGTTTTTGACTCGGTTCCTGATTTACAACCTTATGGCTTTTTAATGGGCGAACCCGCCAGCAGCGCTACCAGGATGGAAGAGAAGCGCAACAGAGCCAATAAAATTGAAAAAGAAATTGTTGAGACCATCAGTGAAACCACAGATGGCGTAAAAGCGCTATTCAAGAAAAAAGGTAACAACCAGAAAAAAAACAAATAAAAATTGTCTTAACCCACTTACCGGCTTGCTCATATTGTAGAGGGTTTTCCCCAGATGCAAGTGCTCGTTTTTCATAAAGTGCTTATAATAAGCCTCATACAAAATTGGCATATTAATTTTGACTGGTATAGTAACCATTTAACAATTAATAAATTTAAGCACGGTATGAAAAAAATTATTGCATTGGCATTTGTTTCTTTAATAAGTGCATCAGCATTTGCGCAAACTAAGGGTTTCACGGCGGGTTTAAGGCTGGGAACCAATCTATCGCAAGTGAGAGGAAACGACTTATCGATTACATCTGGCAATACTGTTTTTAATTTCAGAAACAACGAAAACAGAGCCTTTGGTTTTACAGGTGGTGTATTTTTAAGATTTGGTAAAACGTTCTTTTTACAACCGGAGATTCTGATTTCTCAGAAAGGCGGCAAGTATGAAATGTTCAACAACAATAACAACAGCACCACAACTGTCGATTTCAGAATGACCAACCTTGATTTCCCTTTACTTGTCGGTTTTAAACTGGGTAATGTGCTAAGAATCAATGCAGGCCCTATTGCCTCTTTTAACATCGGCAACGATGGCAACCTTGGCGAAGCAATTAAAGAAGCAAGCGGAGAAAGTACCGATGAGGTATTCAAGAAAGCGGTATTGGGGTATCAGGCAGGTGTAGGTTTTGATATCGGAAAAATTAACTTTGATGTTCGCTACGAAGGTAATGTAAACGACATTATTGATGTAAAATATAAAGATGCTGCCACGGCCAGCAAATTTGCCGCCAAAGGCAATTTGTTTCAGGCTACTGTGGGTTTCCATTTTTAACATCCACAGCATAACAGATTCTATTAGTAAAACACATATCTAAATTATATACTGAACAATGAAAACAAAAGTTATGCTGGCTTGTGCCCTTTTTGCTATCGGCACCATAGGCTTTACCTCTTGCTCAAGAGATGAAAAAAGAGAAGTAGCAGATACCGCCCAGGACACCCAGGACAAAGTAGAAGCCGAAGCTGATGAAACAGCTGATGACATTAAAGACGGTGTTAATCAGACTTCTGAAGACATTAAACGTGAGAAAGATGAAATGGCTGCTAAAATTGAAAAGCAGCGATTAGAACTAAAAAAAGAGATTGATGAAGCTGAGGCAAAAGTTAAATCGGCCTCAGAAAAAGAAAAAGACAGATGGAAAGAAAGAAGAGAAAAACTAAAAGAGGAGCTTAACGACCTTGATAATTCTCTTAAGGAAATCAGAAGCGATATGAAGCAAGACTGGAAAGAGTTTAAGAAAAAACTGAACCAGAAAATAGATGATATTCAGAAAGATATTGACTAATAATAGGTGGTTTAGATTAGTAGCAATGGTTAGAAAAGCAGCGGATTTTATCTGCTGCTTTTTTTGTTTGTGGCTTTGTGCCGTTGTAAATCTTACGCAGCCCTGCAATAGTTTTATACAGCGTACATTAAAGATTATGGCTACGTAATACCCCTATTCTATATGTTGTTAACCGGGTGCTTTTAAAACAGCCCCTACCCTATGAACAAAACTGCCGGTAATGGTACCCACCCGAATGGCAATTAAATGCGGATTAATTAGAAAAAAGCCAGTATAAAAAGCCCCCGGGGGACAAAAAAAACGGGAAATGCACATTCAAATGCATTTCCCGTTCTGAGTTAAAAAAATAGCTGGCTAGGCTCTTCGTATCAGCCCCACAATACCAAGTACTACCAAGGCGCCTATAACAGCTGTAAGAATATGTGCTATTGCACCCGTACCCAATGAGATACCAAGCGCTGCAAATAACCAGCCACCTACCAGTGCGCCTATAATACCTATAATGATGTTGCCAATAAGGCCAAAACCAAAACCTCTTTTGATTTCGCCGGCCAGCCAACCTGCTATGGCTCCAATAATAATTGCATACAATAATCCTTGTCCTTCCATGTTTTTTGTGTTAAAGGGTTTAAAATAAACTGTTTATAAAACAATTCGATTTACTGCTTTTCTGACACTGATATACTGAAAGGTCATAAAAGTTGTGGGATTCAGTAAATCAAAATTTGTGTTTGCTTGTTATAAAGAACTATCAATAGAAGCATAAGACAGGGGTTTTTCAATAAAATTATGAGCCCCCACTTCTAACGCTTTTTCTTTAAGTTTACCAATGGCAGTTATCATAACTATTTTGGTATCAGGCAGTAACTTCTTAAATTCCGACAATTTTTCAATCCCCAGTCCATCAGGCAGGTTATTATCCAGAAAAATCCATTTGGGTTGGGGTGTCAGGCTACTGGCTTTTTCAAACCCATCCTGCAAAGTATGCGCATGAAAAGACTGTATTCCTTTCTTTTTCAAATACATCTTTATCAATAAGCAGGTATCTATTTCGTCATCTACTATCAGGGCAGACAAACCATTTTCTTCTTCGCTTTTCATCTTTGCATAATTAACTTCTTTCTTGACTATTATAGAATAAAAAACTGTGCCAGCCCTATTTTTATTCATTCGGCAGGGGGGTAGTATTATACCCTCATAATGAGCAAAAAGTTCTACAAAATGGGTTGCGCCCTCATTTTATTGCACAAGATATGCTCTTTTAGCATAATGGAATAGGATTTTTACCTGTATATGCATCTTAATAAAAAACTTTTAAACATTAACTATTATGAAAAGTACTTCAAAAATCCTTTTGGGAGTTATCACGGCTGCAGCAGCCGGTGCAGTTATAGGAATGATGTTTGCCCCAGACAAAGGTGAGGAAATCCGCTCTAAAGTCAGAAAAACTGCTAACGAATTAGCCGACGAATTACTGAATGCGATTCGTCGTGGTAAAAACCAATACGAAGACACAAAAGACGAGCTACGCAATAAAGCATACGACCTGAAAGGTAAAGCGCAGCAAAAATTTGATGATTTGGCCTCTGACGCCGAAGATCAATATAACTCTACAAAAAAGAAGCTTCAAATGGGCTAAGCTCTTAAAAATAGCGTAAGTCGAGTCGGTGAGCCAGGTATTATGCTGGCTCACTATTTCAATTAAACAATCTGATGACATGGAAATATACAATGACATTAAAGAAAAAACAGAGGATGTCTTTGATGATTTATCCAATCATCTGGAAGCCCGATGGAATCTGGGAGTTCTGAATACTGTTGAAAAAGTTGCCGATGGCATATCAACTGCCGCCTCTGCAATTGTACTGGGTGTTACAGCAACTTTTGCACTTTTTTTTATAAGCCTGGGAGTAGCCTGGTTAATTGGCCAGAGCTTAAACAACCTGGCATTTGGATTATTTATTGTAGCCGGTGTTTATGTAATTGCCGGAATTGTAATTTATCTGCAACGCGACAACCTGATTAAAATTCCAGTCATTAACTCTTTCATTCAGAAATTCTACTATGAAGACTAACATCAGAAATTTGAATGACCTGCGAGCCGAAAGAGCACGGCTCAAAAATGAGATTCAGCTTTCTCAATCAAAAATAAGAAGCAATTTTAATGCTATTAAAGAAGACCTAAGCCCTGCCCGCCATGCAGTGCGTTTTATGGGAGACTTTCTGACCAACCGGAATAATGGTTTGTTGAATGTAGGCGTAGGCCTGGGTGTAGACACCATTGTGCGCCATGGCATTCTAAGGAGCTCGCCCTGGCCCATTAAACTTCTGGTACCTTTCTTTTTGAAGAACTATGCAAGCAACATGATACTCAAAAATAAAGATGCTATTATGGACAAAGGCCTGAACTGGGTAAAAAATGCAACTGACACCAAACCTGAGTTGGCAGAGCTTAACGGCGGCGCTTATATAGGAAACTACAAACCATCATTAATTGAAAAAGCATTAATGTGGGTAAAAGATAAAACCGCCGACAAACCTGCAACCCCGCCAACGGCCACGCAAAGCAGGTTACCTGTTAATGCTTTGTAGGTATTGATGCTATGTTAAACCAGAACTTGTTTAGTTCGCCAATCATTTTCATGAGGCCTTCAAATGTTGAAGG
This sequence comes from Emticicia sp. 21SJ11W-3, assembly GCF_024138715.1. Classification (GTDB taxonomy): domain Bacteria; phylum Bacteroidota; class Bacteroidia; order Cytophagales; family Spirosomataceae; genus Emticicia; species Emticicia fluvialis. The sequence goes on along the minus strand of NZ_CP092074.1, from coordinate 146,125 downwards.
CTTTGTTATAAAACAGTTAGCACCCAGAAAATAGCAATTTTTGATGTCTTCGGGTGAGTTTGAGGTAGTTAATATCAAAATAGGAATACTTCTGAATTTAGGATTCTCCTTAATCTCTTTTAGCGCCTCTCTTCCATCTTTTTTGGGCATATTCAAATCCAGAAGAATGATGCTTGGCAACTTCTTGGCTTTATGTAAAAAATCTACTAACTCCTGCCCGTTATCAACAAAAGATAATGGTGCCTCTATTCCGCTTTCTTCAAATGCAGATTTCAGTAAAAATTTGTCATCTTCATCGTCGTCCGCAATGAGGATTGATAATATGCTCATTCCTATATCCGAATTATTATTTATTTTGTTGGGAAATATAAAATAAAAGTGGCGCCTTCATCCGGTTGGCTTTCGGCAAAAATAAAGCCGTTATGATTACTCATAATACGTCTGCAAATAGCCAGACCAACGCCTGTACCTTCGTAATGATTACGCCCGTGTAAGCGTTGAAAAATAACAAAAATCTTTTCGGCATACTCTGCCTCAAAGCCAATCCCGTTATCTTTAACAACTATTTTGTGGTAATCAAATTCTTTTCTCAGGTCCTCAATTCCTGGTATTTCAGCTCCTTTGGCAATGGTGTAGTCTATCTCAATAACAGGTAATCTGTTTTCACTGGTAAATTTTAGCGCATTACTGATAAGGTTGAGAAACAACTGATTAATCTGGAAAGAAACACCCCAAATATACGGCAATTTTTTGGTAATTATGTCTGCTTTTTTTTCTTCAATTTTTACAGATAAATCGTTAAGAACCTTATCAAGAGTTTCCTGCAGATTAACATTCTGAAAATTGGCCTCCTTGCGGTTAACCAGCCTTGAGAAATCAAGTAAATCGTTTATCAGGTTCTGCATGCGTTCGGCGGCAGTAGTAATTTTCTCAAGGGTTTCTTTACCATCTTCATTCAGGGCCTCGGCATGCTTTCTCACAAGCCTGTCGCTAAACGACCTTATCTTTCGGAGTGGCTCCTGCAAATCATGAGACGACACATAGGCAAACTGCTCCAGATCGGCGTTAGAGCGGTTCAGCTCGTCAATCTTGTTTTCAAGCTTATGCTGAAACTTAAGCCTGCGCCGCAATTCTACAAAAATCAGAAAAAAACAAACAATCAAAAGTGAGAATGAAAATACAGAAAGCATTATCAGTATGGAGGAGGTTTGTTGGTCGTTAACGCTCTTCAGGTCTCTTCTTTTGTCCAGCAAATTCCTTTCTGTTTCCTGAAACCTGTTAATCACAGCTCTTATATCATCCATTTCTTTTTTGCCCAGCAAAAATGTTGATTTATCAATGGGCTGGCCTTTCTCAACCTGAGCAATATTAAGTTTCAGCAGACGTATACGCTCAGAAATTAAACCAGAGAGCGAGTCAATTCTTTTTGATTGCAATTCATTTTTGCTTACAAAAAATTTCAGAGACCGGTAAATGCCGCTTATCTGGTTTTCGGCTTTATAATAAGGTTCCAGAAAAATGCGCTCATGGGTAAGAATATAACCTCTTTGCCCGGTTTCGTAGTCTTTCAGAACTGATATCAGTTCTTCACTTTTGCGAAGCACCTCATGGGTGTCTTCTACGGCAATGGCATAGTTGGTTGACTCTTTGATTTTTTTATATGAAAGCCAGCTGAGCGTAGCCAGCAATATAACACAGACAATAAAAGATGAAAGAATTAACCGTAGACTTTTTTTCATAACAAAGGGTTGGTATCAATATAGGGCGTTTAAATTAAAATGTGGAATATTATACCCACATTGTGGAATATTTTTCTTTTGCCGTAAAACAAAAAAACACTACAAGAATTTTCTTTAAAAAAGCCTAATCTTTTAAATTGCTGATAATCAAAATTTTACAATAACTTTTTTCGTTTTTTTTTCTTGCTGATACTTGTGGGCTATAAATTGATATATATACGCTTATAAAAAACCTTATGCCATGCTAAATCTCAGCCAGACCCAGAAACAAACTTTAAGAATTTCTCCGTCGCAGATACAACTATTAAACTTTTTGCAACTCTCAACCATAGAGCTGGAAGAACACATTAAAACAGAACTGGAAGAAAACCCCATGCTTGAAGAAGCCACAGTGGGCGAAGATACAGACGCAGATGATTTTGACCGTGACGATAAGGACGCACTTTCTGCTAGTTCGGCCGATTATCTCGACTGGGACGAATACGACGATGATACCCCCAACTATAAAACGCAGCTGAATAACTACAGCAGCGATGACGACTTCTACTCGGCGCCTATAATACAGCAAACATCGTGGAGAGACGACCTGAAAGAACAATTGCACGTACTTGCCCTGAACGAACGCCAGCAATTATTAGGCGATTTTATAATTGATTCTCTTGATGAACACGGCTTTCTGAAATATGATGCTGAAGCACTGGCCGATGACGTATCGTTTACCAATAATATATTTGTAGACGTACCCGATGTAGAAGAAGTAATAGCTATTATACGTAATCTTGAGCCTATCGGAATTGGCACATCAAACCTGCAGGAGTGTCTGTTGATACAACTTGACAAAAAAAGAGAAGAAGGGCAGGACGTTGACCTGGCGTATGATGTTGTGCAGAACAACCTGGACGACCTGGCCGTGCGTAATTATGAGAAAATTATGCGTTCGAGAGAAATATGTAGCGAAAAACTCAAAAATGCTATAAATCTTATCACCTCTCTGCACGCAAAGCCTATTTCAGAAGAAAACACAAGTTCAATTCTTATAAAAGATAACATTATACCAGATTATCTGGTTTTTTATGAAGACAACAAGATTGAGGTGTCGCTGAACAGCAATCAGATACCGCCGTTACGGGTCAATAATTCTTTTAATGATTTAATACAAGGCACGCCCGATAAGGCAGCCGCAAACTATATCCACACAAAGGTTTCTGCAGCTAACTGGTTAATTGATGCTATACAGCAAAGAGAAACCACCATGCTAAAAACAATGAAAACCCTGATAAAAATTCAGGAAGAGTTTTTTAAAACCGGACATGTGCAGAAATTAAAACCCATGACCCTGAAAGATGTGGCAGAAATAATAAAAATGGACATCTCGACGGTATCAAGGGTAACCAGCGGAAAATATGCACAGACACCCTTTGGAACCATACATCTGAAAGACCTGTTTTCGGGAGGTATCTTTACAGATTCCGGAATTGAGGTATCGAATCGCGAGATTCAACAGACACTGGCGGGTTTGATTTCTGAAGAAGACAAAAGCGCACCGCTGAATGATTTTCAGCTGGCCGATATGCTGGCTCAGAAAGGGTATCCGATTGCACGGCGCACAGTAGCAAAGTACCGAGACCATCTGGGTATTCAATCGGCCCAACTCAGACGTGTCTTATAATTTCCAGTTTTCAAAATCTTTAAAATTCAACCATTATACTATATGCAACGTATCCTTGTTATTGATGATGATACCGATATTTGTCTTTTACTACGCCGCTTTTTAAGCAAAAACGGGTATGATGTGGCTATTGCCCAAAACGGACAAACAGGCCTCAGTTTGCTGGAAGAGTTTACACCAGACCTGGTAATGACTGATTTTCGGCTGGGCGACTTAGATGGCGGACAGATTCTCCGTAAAATAAAAGAGCGTTTCCCTGAGGTGCCGGTACTGATTATTACAGGCTATTCAGACATCAAAATTGCTATAGATGTAATGAAACTAGGCGCTTTTGATTACATCACCAAGCCTCTTTTCCCTGACGAAATCCTTTTGACAATTAAAAAAGCCTTAGGACAGGAAAAATCCTCTGGCCAGATGCAGTCTGCTATTGAAAAAGACGCAAGTACGGGCGTTAATAAATCGGCACATAAAACCTCCAGAAGCAAATCTGATAACAGCTACATTTTCGGAAACGGGCCTGAATCAAAAAACCTTTACAGACAAATAGACCTGGTAGCGCCAACCAATTATAGTGTTATAATATATGGCGAAAGCGGCTCAGGGAAAGAATCAGTAGCACAGGAAATACATAAAAGAAGTAAAAGAGCTAATGGCCCTTTTGTTGCCATGGACTGCGGAGCGATATCAAAAGAGCTGGCAGCAAGCGAAATGTTCGGCCATGAGAAAGGCTCATTTACCGGCGCTTTGAATCAGAAAATAGGGCATTTTGAAATGGCCAACGGTGGTACGCTTTTTCTTGACGAAGTAGCCAACCTGCCATACGATGTGCAGGTTGCTTTGTTACGGGTTGTACAGGAACGTAAATTGCGCCGCATTGGGGGTAACAAAGAGATTTCGGTAGATGTAAGAATATTGGTGGCGTCGAACGAACGATTAATGGAAGCCTGCCGTAAGGGGAAATTCAGAGAAGACCTATACCACCGGTTTAATGAATTCAGCCTTGATGTTCCGCCTTTGAGAGACCGCAAGGCTGATATCATGGAGTTTGCCCGGTTTTTTCTGGACAACACAAATGACGAACTCGGCAAAGATGTAAAAGGCTTTGAAGAAGACGTAAAAACCGCTTTTTTGAGTTATCCGTGGTATGGAAATCTGCGCGAGATGCGCAATGTAGTAAAAAGAGCCACACTGTTGTCAGACGGCGACTACATTGAATCTAAATCTTTGCCTTTTGAGATTATCAACTATTCAAGGCTTTTGTTCTCAGACCCTATTCAAACGGTGGTGGCAGAAGAGATAGCCCCCAAACAGGAAGACCCCGTTAAGCCGAATCTGAAGTCGGCTGCCCTGGACGCTGAATATGAAATGATACTGCAGGTACTTAAACAAGTAAACTACAACAAAAGTAAGGCAGCCCAGGTATTGAGCATTGACCGCAAAACACTCTATAATAAAATGAAGAGCTATAATTTATAAATTTTTCTTAACCCGAGTACAGTTTTTAAATAACCATTATAAAACCTTAACTCTCTAAATACCACAATAATGATTCAATTTCAAAAAGACAAAAGCAGTATTATGATTTTGATGGCTGATGATGACCCGGACGACAGAGCGATGACAAAAGAGGCTCTGGAAGAGAATTTTTTATTAAATGAGTTAAGATTTGTAGAGGATGGTGCCGAATTGATGGATTACCTGCGACGCAACGGTAAATATAGCAACCCGGACAGCTCGCCAAGACCCGGAGTGATTTTGCTAGACCTTAATATGCCTAAAAAAGATGGCAGAGAGTGTTTAAGAGAAATAAAATCAGACGATGACCTGAAGAGCATCCCTGTTATTGTACTTACCACCTCAAAGGCTGAAGAAGATATTCTGAGAACCTACGACCTGGGCGTAAACAGTTTTGTAACCAAGCCCGTAACATTTGTTGAATTGGTAGAAGTAATGAAAAACCTGGGCAACTACTGGTTTGATATAGTTCAATTACCCAAACTTAACGCATGAAAGAACTCGACACAATCAGGGTTTTAATCGTTGATGATGATGAGGATGATTTCTTCCTGACAAGCGACTACATCAATGACATACAAGGCAAAAAGTTTACTATAGATTGGGCAAAAAATTTTGACAATGCCGTTGAAAAAATCATAACTGCAGCGTATGACATTTGTTTTTTCGACTTCCTGTTAGGTGCCAAAACTGGTTTGGACCTCTTAAAGAGAGCCATACAGGAAGGGTGTCAGAGTCCGATAATCTTACTCACCGGTAAAGGCGACCAGAGAATTGATATGGAAGCCATGAAGCTGGGTGCGGTGGATTATCTGATAAAAAACGAACTGGACCCCGAAAAACTGGAACGATGCATCAGATACTCTCTTGAACGTGCCGATACCTTAAAAACACTACGCGAAAGCGAGCAGCAGTATCGAACCATTTTTAATCATGTAAGGCAGGGTATAATTGTTACCCAGCCGGAAAGCGGCCGGTTTATTTATTATAATCCGGCCACGCTTGAAATGCTTGGCTATGCCGCCGACGAGCTGAGCCAGATGAGCACCGCCACCATTTTTGAAAAGCCGGAAGTTTGGGAGCAGTTTAATGAAAAACTGGAAGAAAACGGCAACCTTGACAAATTTGAGGCCATTTTCTTAACCAAAAAAGGAGAAAAGAAAATATGCCTGATTGATGCCCAAAAACAAAAAAACAGCGAAGGCAAAGAATCTTTTCTGAGCATTATACATGATGTAACTGCACAACGAAAAGCCGAACGTGAAGCCATGATGCACGAAAAAATGGCTGCTACCGGGCGTTTGGTGCGTACCCTGGCACATGAAGTACGTAATCCGTTAACAAACATCCACCTTTCTGTTGAGCAACTTGAAAGCGAATTTGATGATGAAGATGCAAAGCTTTTTCTGGGGATTATCAGACGCAACAGCCAACGCATCAGCGACCTCATAACAGAACTGCTCAATAACTCCAAGCCATCTGAACTGGCGTTTTCTAAAATATCTGTTCATGAAATTCTGGACGAGACACTAGAGCAGGCCATAGATCGCATCAATCTGAAAAACATTACGCTTGAAAAACAATATGGGGGCGATGTGCTGCTGAATCTGGATAGAAACAAGATAAAAATTGCATTTCTTAACATAATAATCAATGCCGTAGAAGCCATGGAAGAAGGCAATGGCGTTTTGATTATTAAAAGTACTATAGATAATGACCTCTGCTATATCTCTATCAAAGACAATGGCACAGGTATAAGCCCCGAAAACATGAGCCGTTTATTTGAGCCCTACTTTACGGCAAAAAATAATGGCATAGGTCTGGGTCTTGCGGCCACCTTAAATATTATCCAGTCTCATAAAGCAACAGTAGAGGTAAACTCTGAACTTGGCAAAGGAACCGAATTTATCATTACGTTTTTACTAAAATAAAATAGCCATCGGCTCACCAATGGCTATTTTGTTATTTTACTTTCTGCTTATTTAATCATCATTAGAGCCTGCCTTCCATAAATAGCCATTTGTAAGCTCAATAAAAATGGCTATACCTACAATAGCTATGCCTATCCACGCACACAGTTCTATGTATTTATGATAAATTACGTTATTTCTGCGCTGAGTAATGATTCCGCCTAGCGCCCAAATGACCGACAACCCAATATAAATACTGCTAAATCTGAAAATGGCTACTATACTTATTATTGCCCCTACTATTATCATAATAAACGCCCACGACTCTTCACTTAAACCGAAGCCTTTCCACCCATAGCTAACCAGTAGCGCCGTAACATTGGCAATGGTGGCTATGCAAATCCAGCCAAGGTAAAGACCAAACGGGGCTTTCAGAAAAAACTTCTCAGTTTTTGATAGCCAGGGATCAAGGGCTACCAGATAACTGTTTAACACAATAAGCAGCAATAGCAGCAATAGCATGAGTATCACACTTAGTAGTATAAGGCCATAATGCCAGGCTACAATCCAGGTCATGTTAATGACACAGGTAAAAATAAACACCACGTTAATGTTTTGTACTGAAGAGCGGGTGTTTTTGTTTTGCTTTAAACCGGGCGAACCGGTAAGCTGAAAAATCAAAAAAACAAGAATAGATAGATAAATTACACCCCAGATTGAGAATGTGTACGGAGCAGGGACAAACAAATTTGGATACTGCGCCGAAACCTGGCCTGTATTTTTGCCGTTAATGGGCAGGTAATTTGCCAGAAAATTGATAAATACCATTGCCAGATAAAACAGAAAACCAAGTATTAGAATTGAATTGTTTTTAATTGCACTCCTTTTAATTTCCATTGCCAGTTAATTTAATTTCGATTTCCTTTTTTTCCAAAAGCACAGCGTTTTTGTCAGGTTGTATGGGAGTTCCATAATGACGGGTATAAACTTTGGTAAACTCGGCTCCTAAAAAAAGTATAGTAGACGAGTAATAGACCCAAAGCAAGATTATTACTACAGAACCAGCCGCACCGAATGTGGTAAGAACAGCTGACTGACCCAGGTAATAACCAATTAAAAACTTACCCACCATAAAAAATACAGCAGTTACCCCAGCTCCAAAAAAGGCATCTTTCCAAGCTATTTTCCCATCAGGCAAAACTTTAAAAATAATGGCAAACAGAAGGGTGATAACGGAAAAGACTATCAGCAGATTAATGACGAAAAAAAAATAGACAGTTACATCTTCAAATAGCAATTGCAGGCGTTGGTTAAAGATATCAAGCAGGGTATTAACCAACAATGATACAATTAACAAAAAACCAAGCGACAAAATTAATGAAAATGATAATAACCTGTTAAATAAATATTTCAGAATACCAGATTTTGGCTTAGCCTTAAGCGACCATATAAAATTAATTGAATCCTGAATTTCAGCAAAAACACCCGTGGCACCCAAAAGCAGGGTTATTGTACCTATAATTGCCGCCATGCCCGACTTTCTGGAAAGGCTTGCATTTTTTATTAGCTCCTGCACCTGCGTAGCCGCATCTTTACCTATAAGCCAGTTTATTTGTCCGTAAACTTCACCCTGTATGGCTTCACGACCATAAAAAATGCCGGCCACAGAAATAATAACCACAAGCATAGGAGCCAGAGAAAAAATGGTGTAGTAAGATAAAGAAGCACTCAATTTGGTTGCATTATCTGAGCTGAATTCATTAAATACTTCTTTGGCAAATGAAATATAGTTTTTCAGCTTTGTTTTCACTGATGTCATAAAGTGGCTAGATTTCCGTCAGATTTTTACTTTCCGTATTACACGTTGTTATTGATATGTTGAGATTCATAAATAATTTGTACCATACCACCATTGTGCCACAACCCCATTGATTGGGGCGTATTTTCTACACTTAATTTCCCAAAACACCACACTTTCTACAATTTTTGACTAAAAACCCGTCTTACCTGCATTTACTAATTATTGGAATAACATTTTTAACATCTATGGTGTTAGTTTCATTAAATTATTGAAATTATGACACCCATCATCTTCATAATAGGAATAATGACCATGTTAAGTATGGCGGTTGTTTTGTTAAAGATTGTTAGCAACAATCAACAAAACTGGGACGGCAGAACGAGAAGTTCTCAATCTCATGAATTCAATAATTTTATGAAACGAACAAAACTTTACTCTTCTAAAATGAAGAGAACGCACATTGCGTAAGCCAATAATATAGCCATGAAAACCCTCATAAGGTTTACTTGATAGAATAACTAACAGAAGAAAAATATGTTTTGAAGCGCTGTTTGTCTGATTGCACGGATGCAATTAAAAACAGATTTGCCAGGAAACATGAAAGATAATAACGAAGTACGCTTAGAATGCAGTTTAAGCAGTTTTTCTAACGGCATTTCACTGAGCAGTTTAAAGAAGCTCAACAAGAGTTTAGGGTAGTGTTTAGGTTAAAAAGGTGGTACAAAAGGGGCAATTTTTGCCCCTTTTGTATTTGTAGTCAGTGTAGCATTATTGCTGGCAAATGCCACTAAAAAGGGGCAGATACCTGATCGCATCTGCCCCTTTTACGATATATAGATCTTATTACAAGTGTATCACTTCACCATAAGCCGCTGCCGCTGCTTCCATAATGGCTTCTGACATGGTAGGGTGCGGGTGAACCGACTTGATGATTTCCATACCGGTTGTTTCCAGTTTACGGGCAACAACGGCTTCGGCAATCATTTCAGTTACGTTGGCGCCAATCATGTGGCAACCTAACCATTCGCCGTATTTAGCATCAAAAATCACTTTTACAAAGCCTTCCGGGCTACCGGCAGCTTTTGCTTTACCAGAGGCCGAGAAAGGGAATTTACCCACTTTGATTTCGTATCCTGCCTCTTTGGCAGCTTTTTCTGTATAGCCCACAGAGGCGATTTCTGGTGTACAGTAAGTACAACCCGGAATGTTCTTGTAGTCAATCGGCTGAGGATGATGCCCTGCAATCTTCTCAACGCAGATAATGCCCTCTGCTGATGCTTTGTGTGCCAGTGCAGGCCCCGGAGCTACGTCGCCAATGGCATAGTAACCCGGCACGTTGGTTTCTGACCACTGATTTACAGTAATCTTGCCTCTGTCGGTAGCAATTCCTACTTCTTCCAGGCCAATGTTTTCAATATTTGCAACAATACCCGCCGCTGAAAGCACCAGTTCTGATTCAATTTTTATTTCTCCGTTAGGCGTTTTTACTGTTGCCACACAACCATTGCCACTGGTATCTACTTTCTCAACGCTAGAGTTGGTGTAAATTTCAATACCTGCTTTTTTGTAGGCTTTTGCCAGTTCTTTAGAAATATCTTCGTCTTCAACCGGAACAATATTTGGTAAAAACTCTACGATAGTTACCTTGGTACCCATGCTGGCGTATACGTAGGCAAACTCTACACCGATCGCTCCCGAACCAATCACCAATAGTGATTCCGGTTGTTTTTCAAGGCTCATAGCTTTGCGGTATTCTATTACTTTTTTACCATCAATGGGCACATTAGGCAATTGTCTGGCTCTGGCGCCGGTAGCTATAATTACATGCTTGCCTTCCAGTTCAGATTTTTTACCTTCCGCATCAGTAACCTCAACCTTTTTACCGGCTTTTACTTTACCAAAACCATAGATAACATCAATCTTGTTTTTTTTCATCAGAAACTGCACGCCTTTACTCATGCCGTCGGCCACACCGCGCGAACGCTTAATAACCGCCTCAAAATTGGCATGTGCCTCGCCTACCTCAATACCATAATCTTTAGCGTGTTTAATATATTCATAAACCTGGGCAGACTTCAACAAGGCCTTTGTTGGAATACAACCCCAGTTAAGGCAAATACCTCCAAGGTTCTCTTTCTCAACAATGGCAGTTTTCATGCCTAATTGTGAAGCACGAATTGCGGTTACATAACCACCGGGCCCACTCCCAAGTACAATAAGATCATACTGTGCCATAATATATAATTTTCTGGTTTACATAAATTTTGATGCAAAATTAGACAAAATAGCTTATCTGCAAAATCCTTTTTGTTGGTTCAGGGGCATACAAACGCTGCTCTTCGGCTTTAAAAAACTATTCTGTTCTTAAAGAACAAATCAAGCCCGTTATTAAATTCCGGTGGTGACCAATAAATCAGAAATACTTCTTCCATCACTATTGGCAGCAGGCGGCCAGCCTGTTGTTTACTTCAATAATTTTCTCTTAAATGCGAACGATTTCAAAAAATCTTCTCAAATTTAGGATTCAATTATTACCAAATCTTTTTAATCTTATGAGCGGTATAGCCGGGGCCAAGCGTTTTTTATCATCCGTTTTAATACTTTCTGGTTTTTACTTATCCTCTTGCCAGTCAAAATCCTCTGAATCTTCACAAAGAGATATATTAACCGAAGTTGTAGATACTACCGTATCGCCCGGTGATGATTTCTTTAAATATGCCGTTGGCAACTGGATTAAGCATAATCCTATTCCGGCCTCTGAAAGCAGCTGGGGAATCGGCAGCCTGGTGCAGGAAGAAACTTACAGCAGATTGAAGAATATCAGTGAGGAGTCGGCGAAAAATCCGGGCAAAACGGGTTCAAATGAGCAGAAAATCGGCGATTTCTGGTTTACAGGTATGGATAGCATTGGCACAGAAAAACAAGGGATAAGCCCTGTGAAACCTGATTTAGACCGCATTGCCGCTATTAAAGATATGGATGGTGTTTTAAAAGAAATTGCTGTTCAGCACACTTATGGTGTTGGGGTATTATTTGGCAATTATGTGTTTCAGGACGAGAAAAATAGTGAAGAGCAAGCCCTGCACTTGTATCAGGGTGGTATCCGACTTCCGGATAGAGACTATTATTTTAATACCGACAGCCGGAATACCCAGATACGGAAAGAGTATAAGGCACACCTGCAACGCATGTTTCAATTGTTGGGCGATGACCAAGCCAAAGCCGCAAGTAATGCCGCCAGCGTGTATGCATTAGAAGAGGCGCTGGCCAGGCACTCGCGCAAGATAGAAGACCTGCGAGACCCCTACAAAAACTACAACAAAATGGATATGGCGGCTCTGGAAAAACTGGCCCCGGCCATGAAATTCCGTGAGTTGTTTGTGAACATGAAAATGCCGCAGGTAAAAAGCGTAATTGTAGCGCAGCCTGAATTCTACACCGCAGTTGACAAACTATTGAAAACCACCCCTGTTGAAACCTGGAAATCCTACCTGACCTGGAACTTCATCAGCAGCTATGCCAGTGAATTAAGCAGCCCTTTTGCAAAAGAAGACTTCTATTTTTACAGAACCGTGTTGCGTGGGGTAAAAGAAATGAAACCACGCTGGAAAAGAGTACTGGATGCAGAAGAAAACCTGTTAGGAGATGCCCTCGGCCAGCTTTTTGTAAAAAATTATTATTCAGAAAAAACTAAAAAACGCTATGAGGAACTGGTGAAAAATATCTTCAGCACTTATAAAGAGCGTATTGAAAAACTGGATTGGATGTCTGACAGCACCAAGCACAAGGCCTTACTTAAACTATCAACGGTAATGCCAAAGGTGAGTTATCCTGACAAATGGAAGGATTTTTCGTCGCTTGATATCAAACGAGACTCATACGTTCAGAATATCATCCGGGCTAACCAATGGTGGTATCAGTACAGTATCAATAAAATAGGCAAGCCGGTAGATAAAACCGAATGGGATATGACCCCACAAACTTATAATGCGTATTACAACCCCTCAAACAACGAGATTGTTTTACCGGCAGCCATTTTCTTTATAGCCGGTTTGAACGACGAACAACTGGACGACGCCATTATTTATGCCTATGCAGGCGGCTCTACCATTGGCCATGAAATTACGCATGGGTTTGATGACCAGGGCAGACAATTTGATGAAAAGGGCAACCTGAAAGACTGGTGGACCAAAAAAGACAGTGATGAATATAACAAGCGTGCCAAAGGTATTATTGAGCAATTTAATGATTACGTGGTGCTTGACTCTCTGCACGTAAGAGGAGAAGCCACACAAGGAGAAAACATTGCTGATTTGGGTGGGGTGGTTTTAGGGCTTGAAGCATTTAAGAAAACAGAACAGTATAAATCTGGCAAGAAAATAAATGGGTTTACCCCTTTACAAAGGTTCTTTCTGGGATACGCACTGGCTTGGATGGGGCACACACGCAATGAAGCACTGGCAAACCAGATTATGACCGATGTGCATGCGCCGGGTTTTCTTCGTGTAAACGGCCCTTTGGTTAATATTGACGAGTTTTATGAGGCGTTTGGTATAAAACCAGGCGATAAGATGTATCGATCGCCTATGAAACGGGTGAAGATATGGTAAGGCGATAAAACAAGCCATTAGTAAAACAGAGAGAGCGGTTAGTATAGTTTAACCGCTCTCTGTTTTATTTTAAATGATTTTAGCAATTGTCTCCGCCAATTTCGCAGGCATTGCCGCTTACTTCAACAGGTTTCAGCTCTTCAGCCACTTTTTCAAGCGCTTCCTTAAAAACTGTTGTGGGCTGGGCCCCGCTTAAACCATATTTATTGTTGAGAATAAAGAAAGGAACACCCGAAACACCTAAGTTCTGGAAATGCTTTATTTCTTGTGTAACCCAGTAGGCTATCTGGTCGTCGGCCAGAACACCCTCTGTTTTTTCACGGCTCCAGCCAAAGTCTTCCATAAAAGCCAGAATATTTTCTTTTTCAGAGAAATCAACGCCATCAGTAAAATAGGCCTTGAATAAACGCCCCTCTAGTTCATTCTGGGTTCCTTCCTCGCGAGCGATATGCAATATTTTGTGCAAAGGTATGGTATTGATAACCTTTGGCATTTTTTCAAATTCGAACTGAATACCGGCTTCTTTACCTACACCCTCAACGCGCTCATGCATTTGTTGAATGCGCTCGGCACTTCCGAATCTGTTAATGAAATACTCTTCCCGGGCAAGGCCTTCTGCCGGGATAGTCGGGTCTAGCTGAAAAGGATGCCAGGTAATGTTAAACTCCTGATTTTCAAAACCTTCTAACGCTTTTTCCAGGTGTTTTTTACCAATATAACACCACGGGCACGCTACGTCTGACACTATATCTATCTGAATGGGTTTATTTGTCATATTATTCAATGTATTTTAATAATAATAAAACTGCCTCATTTAAAGAATAGTTCAATTAATGTAGTTACATACAATTACGCCTTAAAAGCTGAATCATTAGATAAGCATTAATAAAAAATGCGAGGTCTGTAGCCTCGCATTTCCTGATTATAACTATTTATTTCTCTTAGTTAATGCTATCAAACCCACAGTATGGCACCAATACTTTTGGTATCCTGATGCCCTCCGGTGTCTGGTTGTTTTCCAGAATTGCCGCTAATATACGAGGCAAAGCTAAAGCAGAGCCATTCAAAGTATGCAATAACTGGTTTTTACCGTCTACCTTGCAGCGTAGTTTAAGGCGATTAGCCTGATAGGATTCAAAGTTTGATACCGAACTACACTCTAACCATCTTTTTTGCGCAGCAGAATATACCTCAAAGTCGAAAGTTAAGGCAGAGGTAAAGCTCATGTCGCCACCACACAGGCGAAGAATACGGTATGGTAGCTCTAGTTTAGTGAGCAAACCCTTTACGTGCTCTACCATTTCTTCTAAAGCCTGATATGATTCTTCCGGCTTGCGTATCTGCACAATTTCCACCTTATCGAACTGATGCAGGCGGTTCAGGCCTCTTACGTGCGCACCCCAGCTACCTGCCTCACGGCGGAAACATGGCGTGTAACCTACATTCTTAATCGGTAATTCGTTTTCTGACAGAATTACATCACGATAAATATTGGTGATAGGCACCTCGGCTGTCGGAATCAGGTATAAGTCGTCGGCAGTGGCGTGGTACATCTGCCCTTCTTTGTCGGGCAGCTGACCGGTACCAAAACCTGAATCTTTATTAATCAGAATCGGAGGTTGGATTTCTCCATAACCAGCTGCCAGTGCCTCATCTAAAAAGAAGTTTATCATGGCACGCTGTATTCTTGCTCCTTTCCCTTTGTAGACCGGGAAACCCGCTCCGGTAATCTTATTGCCTAAATCAAAATCAATGATATTGTATTGCTTGATTAGCTCCCAATGAGGTTGCGCCGTTTCAGGTAATTCAGGTATTACGCCCGCTTCAAAAATGTTCAGGTTCTCTTCAGGAGTACGTCCTTCAGGTACACTGGCATGGGGTAGGTTGGGTAAAGTAACCAGCACTTCATAAAGCTCGGCCTCGAGTCCTTTCAGGCTTTCTTCCAGTACCTTCGATTGCGCCTTCAGTTCAGCCGTTTGTGCTTTGGCTGCTTCGGCCTCTGCTTTTTTGCCTTCTTTCATCAGGCCGCCAATCTCTTTTGCCAAGGCGTTTGATTTTGCCAGTGTGCCGTCTAGCTCGGCCTGAGTTTCGCGGCGCTTCTGGTCAATATCCAGCAGGGCATCAATAGTTTCTTCAGCGTTTTTAAAATATTTACGCTTCAGCCCGTCAATAGTAGCCTGCTTGTTTTCTTTTATATAATTCAGTTGTAACATGGTATTCCTGATAATGGAGCCACAAGGCTTTTCAAAATGTTATTCAAAAGTAAATAAACCTTCGTTCAGGGCATTGAGCGCTGCTTCTTTGTCTTTGGTATCAACCAATAGAGATATGTTGTGTTCGGAGGCTCCGTAGGCAATCATTCTGATAGGTATGTTTTTCATAGCCTCTATTACTTTAAGTGCCACCCCGGCTTTATCAGCCTTGAAGTCGCCCACAATACAGATAATGGTCTGGTTGCGGTCGTGTTCTTCCAGCTCTGCTATCTGGCTAAGGGCTGCGCTTATATCTGCCAGGTGTTCGGGGTTGTCTATGGTTACTGCCACTGATACTTCAGATGTGGTAATCATATCAACCGGGGTTTTAAACTTCTCAAATACTTCAAAAACCTTGGTTAAGAATCCGTAGGCATTCAGCATACGTGTCGAGTGAATGTATATTGCCGTGATGCCGTCTTTGGCCGCAATGGCTTTAATTTCAGACTCGGTTGTGTTATGCGCTATTACGGTGCCAAAGGCGTTTGGCTCCATAGTGTTTTTCAAACGCACAGGTACTCCTCTCATTTTTGCAGGTGTAATGGTATTTGGATGTAAAATTTTTGCTCCGAAATAAGCCAGTTCAGCGGCTTCTTCAAATGTCAGTTCACGCACAGGGAATGTCCTTTTTACGATACGCGGGTCGTTATTGTGCATGCCGTCAATGTCTGTCCAAATCTGTATCTCCTCAGCACTGATAGCGCCACCAATCAGCGAAGCTGTGTAATCAGAGCCTCCGCGTTTCAGGTTATCTACCTCGCCACGTGGGTTGCGGCAGATGAATCCCTGCGTAATGAATATTTCTGTGTCGGGTAATTGTGCAAGCATGGCCGACAGCTTCTCTTCCGTAAAACTCAGTACTGGCTCGTTGTCAGCATCAATCAGCATAAAATCAAGCGCAGGTAACAAAGTTGAGCTTACGCCTTCTTCTTTCAGGTAGGTCTCAAACATTTGTGTACTTAGCAGCTCACCTTCGGCCACTATTTCTTTCTCCTGCTTTAGTGTAAAAGGTTTGATACTTACCAGCGAGCGGATAAAGCCAAATTCTTTATCTACAATTGCCTTACCTGCATTATAGCCTGCTTCGGTTTTATACAAATCTTTAATAAAAGCCTGGTAGTGCGCATAAAGGGCATCTATTTTTTCGGTGGCTTCGGTATCATTATTTGCCTTCAGAGATTCGCCGATGGAGATAAGAGCGTTTGTTGTACCCGAAAGGGCAGATAAAACAACAATCTTACGCTGACCGTCTTCTGTAATCAGTGTACGAATAGAGTGCATACGCTCCGGTTTCCCTACGGATGTACCGCCAAATTTCCAAACTTGCATTTTTTGTGGTTCTGGTTTTGTTTTACTATATAATGAAATACTTAATCTTCTTAACTACCCAATATTTCTTTCCACCTGCCCGACTCTGCCATCTCTTTAATGCATTGATTCCTTTTTGCCAGAAAAGACTTCAAATAATTTTCTAATACTAATGTGTTGGCTATCTTACCCAAGAAACCCATTGGAGATTTAAACATAAAAATGTCTTTCATTAATACTCCATTATCAGTTTTTGTAAAATGATGCTCATGCCTTAATGATTTAAAAGGCCCCTTCTGCATTTCATCTACAAAATACTCCGGCCTGTGGGCTTCGGTAATTTTCGTGCTTAACTCTAACCAAATGCCGAAATGTTTTGCTCTCCACGTAACACTCTCACCCAGCTTCATTATTCCGGCTCTAACACCATCAACAATATACTCTTTTGTTTGGGCTGTAGAAAGCTGATGCAGGTCTACACTCAAAGACAAATCGTAACAGATTTCAGGCGTTGAATGTATGAGTGTTTCAAGAATTATTTTAGACATCTCCTTACTGCAATCCTAACATCTTGATGGCTGTAATAGCTGCCTCGTCACCTTTGTTGCCGTGTATGCCACCGGCGCGGTCAAGCGCCTGCTGCTGGTTATTTGGCGTTAATACCCCAAAAATAACCGGCTTGTTATATTTCAGGGCCACATCGGTAAGCCCTCCGGCTACGGCATGGTTAATGTAATCGTTATGCTTGGTTTCTCCCTGTATTACGCACCCTAATGCAATTACTGCGTCTATCTCAGGCTTTTGGGCAAATATCTGCGAGCCAAAGCTCAATTCATAACTACCGGGTACATTTGCCCTTACAATGTTCTCTGCCTTTGCGCCGTTGTCAAGCAAGGTCTGATATGCGCCTTCAAAAAGTGACTCTGTTATTTCACTGTTCCATTCGGCCACTATAATGGCAAACTTTTTATTGCTCACATCGGGCAATCCTGTGGTGCTGAAAACGCTAAGATTTTTATTTGCTGACGACATACTGTTAAATATACTTGATAAACAGATACATTAATTATTAAAAAAGGGATAAACCTGATTCGGCTCATCCCTTTGATTATACTCAATAACCAAATTTTACTCGCCGACAACGCCTTCGAGTTTGGACTTATATTTCTTCGCATTAGTTACTTCAACTGACTCAGGGAATTTTTCAATTAACTGCGTATAAGTATCTATAGCTGACTTATTATCTTTAGCAATTTCATAAGCTCCGGCCAGTTTCATCAAATATCCCGGTGTAAAAGACTTGTTAGGCTTGTAATCGGCTGCTTTTTTATAGTAACTGATCGCGTCTTCGGTATTCTTTTTCTCCATATACACATCGCCGATCAAGGCAAAGGCACGGCCCTGAACTAATAAATCGCCTGAATTGAATTTTTTCAGATGCTCAATAGCCTCATCGTATTTGGCTTGTTTTACCAATGCAACACCTGCATAATAATGGGCCAGATTACCGGCGTCAGTTGAGCCGTAGTTTTCTGCCACGCTCAAGAGGCCTTCGTTACCGCCTGTACCGTTCAATGCCTGTTTTAAAGAATCGGCTTCAAATGCATAAACAGCATTAAACATAGCTACCTGTGCTTCTTCATCCTGCGATTTCGACCAGTAATTGTATCCTACAACACCTAAAACTATAGCCAAAATACCTCCACCCAGATAGGCAAGCAATGTCTGATTCTTTTTCAAAAAGCCTTCTGCTTTTCCGAAGTCTTGCTTTAAAGCGTCTGCATTTTCAAGAATCTCAACTCCTGTTTTGTCTTTTTTTGCCATTTTTAAAACCTAATGATTGATTGACTGAACGCGCATGTATCAGGCAATCTGATATTTTATTAAAATTTTTGAATGTCCGCGAATTTTCGGACTGCAAAGTTATAAAATTGATTCCGAACTTGTTGTATTCTTTTATAAAAAATATACCAGAATCTTGCCACTTTATTCTATTTTCTTTGTTTTACAGTGGCTGTGGCCAACCAGCTGCCTGGCAACTTCATAAAAAAGCCGGAGAATACACCTCCGGCCGGTTATTAATACGTTTTTAAGCTGCCATGAAATAATCCTGCACCTCATGTGGCTGAACCTTTATGACATTGGCCAGAACCAATACCACTAGTGTGCGCGAGGCTATCTTACGGGGTATGTTAGCAATACTTGCGTAGGTTTCAACTGTAATGTGTTTGTTATCTGCCAGATACCTCATCAATGTCCGCTCTTTGTCTCCGTAATGAAATCTGATATTCTGTGCCTTGCGTTCACCTTTCAGAATTTCTCTCATTTCACGGCTTGCCTGTACCGAGCGGTCTTCTACACGTACGTAGGCCCTTCGGTTTTCCACTATTCCGTCAAGGTCTACATAGTGGGGCTTGGCCTGGCTTTTCGGAATGTTAAATATCAGCACATCGCGGTCTCCTTCCAATTCAACGCGTTTTACGTCATACTCAATAGCCGGAAAAATATGCCGCTCTATAGCCCTGCGCAGAATAAACTCATCCTCATCGGCAAATTTCAGTCCTTTTATGCTTCTGTCATCACCAACACCGATGATGAGCTGGCCTCCGTCTGAATTGGCGAAAGCAACTATTTCACGGATAATTTTCTCAGGATGGTTCGTCTTCAATTTAAACTCAACGTGCTTGTTTTCTCCGTGTCTGACAAGCTCTCTGAGCTCCCTCAAATCATTTCTTGACTGCGGGGCAAATGGATAATCCAATATCATTTCCAGAATGATTTTGGTTTCTTAAAAATATAAAAACCAATTCTTTTGTGCAATAGCTGTTTATAATAAACGAATATTAGTCGCAAAAGTTTATTCAGAAACCCCAAACATCTGAAAAATATTTATGCCTTTACAAATGAAAGGCATTCAGAATGAGCGCGGCAATTACTCCGCCAATCACCGGGCCCAGAATCGGAATCCAGGCATAGCCCCAGTCGCTTGTTCCTTTACCGGGTATCGGCAAAATAGCATGTGCAATACGCGGGCCAATATCACGCGCCGGATTAATGGCATAACCTGTTGGCCCACCCAGAGACAAACCAATTGACCACACCAGAAAACCAACCAGCAAAGGGCCATAGCCGGAGTCTGGCATACTATAAAAAGATGATGATGCGATAATTAGCACAATAGTGCCTATTACTTCGGCAATAATATTGCCTGTTGTATGTCTGATAGCCGGGGCTGTAGCAAAAATACCCAGCTTGGCGCCTTTGTCTTCTGTTATGCTCCAATGCGGCAGATAGGCCAGCCAAACCAGCACCGCCCCTAAAAAAGCACCAATAACCTGGGCGGTTATAAATGGCACCACATTAGACCAGTCGCCGGTTTTTACTGCCATGGCTACAGTAACTGCGGGGTTCAGGTGTGCGGCAGAACTGCCGAACTTCTGGGCCACAAAGATACCCGTCATTACGCCAAATGCCCAGCCTGCTGTAATAGATATCCAGCCGGCATTTTCACCTTTTGAGCCTTTTAATAATACATTGGCTACCACGCCGTTACCAAGTAGAATCAGTACAAGCGTACCGACGAGTTCTCCTATAAAATTAGAGGTTTGCATTGATCAGGTTTTGTTGAATAGGTTGAAAAGTGGAGCAATTTAATTTTTTTTTTGATAGAACCATGATTCCGTTACCATTAAAACATTAAATTTGTAGGTAATTAAGCAAAAGACCCTCAATTGGTAATGCACCACTTTACTTGTAGCAATCTTAACCTTTAATTATCTCTGCCATAGAAGATTGGCTACATTTTAAATAACATATTTATGATTTTAAGTTCTCTTTCTGCTATTTCTCCTGTCGACGGTCGTTACCGTAAACAAGTGGAGGACCTAGCGAAGTATTTTTCAGAATTCGGCCTGATTTACTACCGTGTTCGTGTTGAAATAGAGTATTTTATAGCATTGGTTGAATTACCCCTTCCGCAACTTTCTACTTTTGATAAATCGCTCTTCAAAGACTTAAGAGCTATTTACCTAAACTTTACGGAAGAAGATGCTCTTACAATTAAAGAAATAGAAAAGACTACAAACCACGACGTAAAAGCGGTTGAGTACTTTATAAAAGATGCTTTTGAGAAACTCGGTGTCAGCCAGTACTCTGAATTTATTCATTTCGGGCTTACCTCGCAGGATATTAACAATACGGCTATCCCGCTTTCACTTAAAGAGGCCGTTGATAATAACATTCTACCGATTTTTGCTCAGGTGCTGGAAAAACTACATTTTCTGGCCGAACAGTGGAAAGATATACCTCTGCTGGCGCATACGCACGGCCAACCGGCATCGCCAACCAAACTGGGTAAAGAAATTCTGGTTTTTTGTGAACGCCTTGAAAAACAGCTTGATTTATTGAAAACCATACCTTACGCTGCCAAGTTTGGTGGTGCTACCGGCAACTTTAACGCCCATTTTGTGGCTTATCCGCAAACAGACTGGGTAGCATTTGGCAACACGTTTGTAAACAATCAGCTCGGGCTGAGCCGCAGCCAGAAAACCACCCAGATAGAACACTATGATATGCTGGCCGCAATGAGCGACAACATTAAGCGTATCAACAATATACTGATAGACTTCTCGCGCGATATCTGGACATACGTGTCTATGAACTACTTCAAGCAGAAAATTAAAGCCGGCGAAATTGGTTCTTCGGCCATGCCACATAAAGTTAACCCTATTGACTTTGAAAACGCCGAGGGGAATCTGGGTATTGCCAATGCCGTTTTTGAACACTTTGCAGCCAAATTGCCTGTTTCTCGCCTGCAAAGAGACCTGACAGACTCAACAGTGCTAAGAAACCTGGGTGTACCTGTGGCACATACGGTAATTGCCTTGAAATCGATACTGAAAGGACTGGACAAACTGGAACTTAACCGAGACGCCATAGACCAGGACCTGGAAGAAAACTGGGCAGTAGTGGCTGAAGGTATACAGACCATCTTAAGAAGAGAGGGTTTCCCGAAACCTTACGAAGCGCTTAAGTCGCTGACCCGTACCAATGAGAAAATCACTGAAAAGAAAATAAAGGAGTTTATAGACACACTAGATGTGGGCGAAAAAGTAAAGTACGAATTACGCCGTATTACTCCGTTTAATTACACCGGTATTTAAGGCATAACCTCATCTTTCTTCCCTTTACCAGTAGCAGCATGATTCTTCATGTTGCTACATTTTTTTTATTCTACTGCTTCCTTGCAAATCACCTAATCTATGGTCATTTTTGTAGTTTGTTGAATGAACAAAGTCCACGCCATGACACAGATAAGAAAAGTTTCTCCTAAACACCCAAGCGGCAGGGCTTCCTATTTTGTAAACATGAAAGTATCAACTTTACAACCTTTTCAAATCGTATATTCATTATTTGAACATGAGTATCTGGGCTTTTTGTTTGAATCTTTCATTATTCAGCTCAATAGCAAAGGAGAGCTTACACTTCAAAACCAGAACGTTTCGTCTAAGAACATCAAAGAATTTGCAGAGCGGCTCGATTCTACCGATTTTGAACTCGTGAAACTGATAGATGCCATACAGCAGGAAGCTATTTTAAAGAAATTCAGTACCCGAAAAATAAGTCCGCTTGATTTTTTCCTGAAAGTTTACGACACCGAAAAAGGAGATAAACTATTGCAGGAAACCATTCATAGCTATATGGAAAAACACCGGGCTCAGATTTTAGAAAAGCTGATGTCCAAGCAGGTTTTTATAATGGGTACCGACGGCGACCCAACCTGGAGAGAGGTAAGAATCATACCTGAAGGTGCACGGGTATTCTTTAATTTTGTACGTAATGAAGAAAACACCCATTATTTCCCGACCATCAAACACCAGGGCGAACGGGTACAGTTTCAGTTTAAGAATGCCAGCATTTTGTGTGAAGAACCCGCCTGGCTGCTCATTGATGATAAACTATACCATTTTGAAAAACAGGTTGACGGCAAAAAACTACGGCCGTTCCTGAACAAAAATCATATCATTATACCGCGTAACATTGAGGAGACCTATTATCAAAAATTCATAGCCCCGCTCATAGCGCAGTTCGATGTTTTTGCACAGGGTTTTGAAATACGATTTGAGAAGCATACATCTAAACCTTTGCTGACAATAAGTGAGGTAGTAGCCAGTAGTCAGAAAGTTTTGGCCTCATTATTTGAACAGGACGAAGACGAAAAAGATGAAAAAGAAAGCAAAATAGTTTTTGACCTGGCATTTCAATATGGCAGCTATACTTTTCGTTTCGACAGTTTCTCGGCCGAAGCCTACGTAAACGTAGAAAAAAACGGCAACGACTGGATTTTCCATAAGGTAAAGCGCGACCTGGCCTATGAGCGCAAGCAAATAAACCAGTTGAAAGAATGGGGGCTTGATTTACGACAGGGACGGATGTCGTTCCTGAAACCTCAGGCTTTTTCCTGGTTACAAAAAAATGCACAACTACTTAAAGAAAACAATTTTGAGGTAAAACAAGATATAAACAGCCTGAGCCAGAAACAGTATTTTCTGGGGTACTCGGCCATTGAAATAAACATTGAAGAGAAAAACGACTGGTTTGATATTCAGGCAAAAGTGCGATTCGGTGAGTTTGAGATTCCGTTCCTGAAACTGCGCAACCTGATTATGGCCAATAAACGCGAGTTTGTTTTGCCCAATGGGCAGATAGCCGTGATTCCGGAAGAATGGTTCACCCGCTATTCAGAGCTGTTCAGCTTTGTAGAGCGAAACGATGAAGATGAAGTAATTCTGAAAAAACACCACCTGGTGCTGGTGCAAGACCTTACCGACGAAGGACTGGCGCATTCGGTTATTACCAGAAAACTGGAAAGACTCCGCGATTTTGAGAAAATCAGTCAGTATGATACCCCACAAAGGCTGTTAGCAACCTTGCGGCCCTATCAGAAAGCCGGATACGATTGGCTGCGGTTTTTATCGGAATACAAGTTTGGAGGTTGCCTGGCCGACGACATGGGCTTGGGTAAAACCATTCAGACGCTGGCATTTTTGCAGTCGCAGAAAGAAATGGGGCTGGCGCAACATCCTACCCTGTTGATAATGCCTACGTCATTGGTTTATAACTGGCTGAAAGAAATAGAGAAATTTACACCAGACCTGAAGGCATTTGTTTACACCGGTACGTACCGCGAGAAAAACACCCGGCAGTTTGATAATTATGATTTGATTCTGACATCTTACGGCATTGTAAGGCTGGATATTGATTTACTTAAAGATTACCGTTTTCATTATGTGATATTGGATGAGTCGCAGTCTATTAAAAATCCGACATCGTTCATCTCAAAAGCAGTAATGCAATTGAATAGTGCCAACCGGCTGATACTGACGGGTACTCCGCTTGAGAACAGTACAATGGATTTATGGACACAGATGACCTTCATTAATCCGGGTTTGTTGGGTACACAGCACTTCTTTAAGAATGAATACCAGATTCCCATTGAAAAACATCAGGACGAAAAACAGACCAGGCACCTTTATAGTCTCATTAAACCTTTTATGTTGCGCAGGCATAAGTCGCAGGTGGCAACGGAGCTTCCGCCCAAAGTAGAAAGCGTGCATTATTGCGACATGACGGAAGAACAGGAAAAAACTTATGAAGAGGCCAAGTCTTACTATCGCAACATTATTCTTGAACAGATTGAGCAGGATGGGCTGGCGAAGTCGCAGATGGTAGTTTTGCAGGGCTTAACCAAGCTACGCCAGCTGGCTAATAATCCGGTGATGATTGATGAGAATTATGACGGCAGCTCTGGCAAAGATGAGGAAGTACTGCAAAGGTTAGAAACCATTGTAGACGAAAACCACAAGGTGTTGGTGTTCAGCCAGTTTGTGAAGCACCTAGCTATTTTCAGGCGATATCTGGAAGAAAACAAAATACCTTACTGTTATCTGGACGGTTCTACGGTTAACCGCCAGGAACAGGTAGACCGCTTCCAGAATGACAAGAACATTAAGATATTCCTGATATCATTAAAAGCAGGGGGGCTAGGCCTTAACCTTACTGCAGCCGAATACGTTTTCCTGCTTGACCCCTGGTGGAACCCGGCCATTGAGGCCCAGGCAGTAGACAGAGCGCACAGAATAGGCCAGCAAAATACCGTTTTTACCTATAAGTTTATTACACGAAACTCGGTAGAAGAAAAAATTCTGGCTTTGCAGCAAAACAAAAGGAAGCTGTTCGATAACCTGATTACCACCGAAGAAACCTTTGTGAAATCTCTATCAAAAGAAGACATAATGAATTTACTGGCATAGTGGCCGGCTGTGCAAAACCATTCAACCTTAAAAGAACAAACGTATGAAAATAGTATATCTTGATGCCCATACAATAGACATCCTTGGCGACCTTGATTTATCGGTTCTGAATGATTTGGGTGAGGTAACACTCTATGACCGCACGCCTAAAGAACAGATTATTGAACGTGCCAAAGACGCAGAAGTTATTCTGACCAACAAATGCCCGCTGGATAAAGATACCATCAGCCAGTTGCCTGATCTTAAATACATTGGAGTAACAGCCACCGGTTATAATATTGTAGATGTGGCGGCGGCAAAAGAGCAAGGCATAATAGTTACCAATGTGCGTGGCTATAGTTCTGCATCGGTAGCCCAGCTCACATTTGCATTATTATTAAGCTTTACCAACCGCGTTGCGCAACATGCCAATAATATTGACCAGACCTGGCCATCATCTGCCGACTGGTGTTTTTATCATTCGCCTTTAATTGAACTGGAGGGTAAAACGCTGGGTATTGTGGGCTTTGGCGATATCGGCAAAAAAGTAGCGGGCATTGCCCTGGGCTTTGGCATGAAAGTACTGGCTAATAAAAGAGACCTTACCAAAGGCGGGATGGAAGGCGTAGAACTATGCGAGGTAGAAAAAATTCTGAAAGAGAGCGACTTCCTTACTTTGCATTGCCCTCTTACAACCGCAAACCAGGGATTCATCAATCAGGCTTCTATAGGTCTTATGAAGCCAAACGCAGTTTTAATTAATACTTCCCGCGGGGGTTTAATTAATGAACCCGATCTGGCCCATGCACTAAACGCAGGCCAAATTGCCGGTGCCGGGCTTGATGTACTTTCTACAGAACCACCGGCACATGATAACCCACTTCTAAAAGCTCAGAATTGCATCATAACGCCACATATTGCATGGGCCGGGGTAGATGCCCGCAAGGCGCTTTTAAATGGTATAGCAAACAATATTGCGGCCTATCAGAAGGGGCAGCCAGTAAATGTGGTTTCATGATAAACATGAAATTATATCTGTTTACATAGTATCTTTGCATTAAAGTACTATCCGTATTATACACTTTTATGAAAAAACTTTACTTAGCCGTAGGAATATTTTTATGCGCTTTGAACCTGATTGCACAAGAAAACAAAACCTCAAACGACGAGAAATACGTTATCCATATTAAAAAATCTGTTGCCCCGATTAAACTTGACGGGCATTTAGATGAAGAGATTTGGAAAACCGCCGACGTGGCCGGGAATTTTTTCCTGAAACGCCCCTACGATACTTCTTTTGCCCAATTACAAACGGAAGTACGCGTATCTTTTGATGATAACTTCTTGTATGTGGGTGCCGTTTGCTACCAACCACGTAATACCTACACCATTGCATCGCTCAAAAGAGATTTTGAGCCCGGTACCAGCGATGTATTTGCCGTGAACCTGGATACTTTTAAAGATCGCCTTAATGCTTTTCAGTTTGTTACCAACCCTTATGGGGTGCAGCGTGAAGGACTGGTTTTTAACGGAGAAGAAATCTCTAATTTCTGGGATAATAAGTGGTATTCGCACGTTAAAAACTTCGATGACTATTGGGTGGTTGAAATGGCCATTCCTTTCAAGACAATACGTTATAAAGTGGCCGATGGAGAAAACAGCTGGCGCGTAAACTTTACCAGAACTGTATTAAAAACAAACGAACAGTCTAGCTGGAGGCCCGTTCCACGTAATTTTGCACCAAGTAACCTGGCCTTTACAGGTCTGATGGTCTGGGATGAAAAACCGCCCAAGCCGGGTGCCAATGTATCTGTGATTCCGTACGTTTCACTGGCTGCTGAGAAAGACTTCCCCCGAAATGAAGAAGACCTGAGCCCTATCGGAACAACTACCGGCTACCCAAAAGGAATAGGTATGGATGCCAAAGTGGCTGTTACGCCATCGCTTAACCTGGACCTAACAATAAACCCGGATTTCTCACAGGTTGAGGTGGATAAACAGGTAACAAACCTGAGCCGCTTTGAGTTATTCTTCCCCGAGCGGCGCCAGTTCTTTCTGGAAAACAACGACCTGTTCGGCAGTTTCGGTTTCCCCGATACCCGACCGTTCTTCTCTCGCCGTATAGGCATTACCCGTAACCCAAATACGGGGCTCAATCAGCAGGTGCCTATCCTGGCCGGTGCACGCCTGAGTGGCAAGTTAAACGATAAATGGCGCATAGGCCTCATGAATATGCAGACCAAACGCGTGAGCTTCGGTAACAATAAATACCTGCCTGCTGCCAATTATTCTGTGGCCACAGTGCAAAGAAAGATTCTGGACCGCTCAACCATTGGTGCTATTTTTACAGATAAAGAAAATGTATTTGGTAATTTAAACGAAGAACAAACAGGTAGTTACAGAAAATATAACCGGGTTGGTGGCCTTGAATTTAACTACTACTCTAAAGACAGCCGTTTTGAAGCTGAATCCTACTATCATCAGTCGTTCTCGCCCAATGAAAACAAAGATGCTGCCAGCGCAGCACATTTTATGGGGTATCATCACCCCAATATAGACTTGAATTTTGGTGTACAGCGGATAGGTAAAAACTACCGTGCAGACGTAGGCTTTGTGCCTCGCACGGGTATATGGCAGTTGTTTCGTCCGGTTACTGTAATATTAAACCCGAAGTCGAAGAATATATCCAGATATATAAATGCCTATGGGGTAGGGTCTGAAGGTTCTGATGTTTTTGATTTGAAAGGAAAGTTGCTCGACAGTGAGTCTAACCTGTTTGTTTTTGCTAACAGCCCTGCAGGAGATGAAGCCTATATAGCCTACAGCTGGCAATTTACTCACTTGTTTGAAACTTTTGACCCAACTAATGCCTCTGATAATCCGAATCCGGATGCTTTCAGGAATGTTGTAGAGTTGCCCGTTGGTAATTATAGCTCCAGGTTTTTCAATATGGGCTACACCAGTAGCCAGCGATATACCTTAAATGGTACTTTTGACTTCAGTAAGGGCAAGTATTTTAATGGTAATGCTACAATCTGGGAAAGCAGCATTGCGTATAGATTCCAGCCGTACGGCATATTAACTGTAGCCTGCAACTTTACTGACATTCGCCTGCCAAAACCATACAACAGCGTAAAATATTGGTTGCTGGGGCCCAGGGCCGAACTGGCAATATCAAAAAGCCTGTTTTTCAGCACGTTCTTTCAGTATAACACGCAAACCAACAACATCAATATAAACTCGCGTTTGCAATGGAGATTCAGGCCTGTGAGTGATGTATTTCTGGTTTATACTGATAATTACTTTGCTGAAAACATTAGCAGGTACTACGTAAATGCATGGGCTCCTAAAAACCGCGCGCTGATTTTAAAAATGACCTATTGGCTAAATATATAGATAGCTAATTCTAAACCGGCTAAAAAAATATAGAAATAGGGAAAATATTACAATTAATTGTCTTTGTTAAAAATCGCAACATGCAACCTTTATGCTTGCAAGCGCATTATTTACAAAAACGAACTGAATCATGAAACGTAATGCTTTTTCTCTTTTCATTCTGCTTTGCTTTTTGTTCGCTACCGAAACAAATGCCCAGAGAAGGGCATACAGATATCGGTATAACTACCGCCCTTATGTACGAGTTATTCCACGTGTGATTGTCCCTCGGATTGTCGTACCACCACCGGTAATTGGTCTTTCGTGGGGTTATAGCCCAAGGGTATACGTTATACCACCACCGATTATTATAGGAGGTGGAAGAGGTTGGCGCCACTACCACAGCCGCGGATATGATTGTAATGAACATTGCCACCGCTGGAGTGACGACCGTTATTATCAAGAAAGAGAGCGAAGGTATCATGACGATAGAAGAGACCGTGAGTACTATGACGAGCGCGACATACGCTATAATGAAGATAATCGTAACCGCAAGTATAAAGATTACGACCGCTATTATAATAAATTTGAGGATAACCAACAGTCAGCTCCGAAGACTTATAATTCTGAGGAGGATACCTTTGAAGACAAGATTGAAACGATTTGATTTAAATATACTGAGAGCGAGAAATAAAAGGACAGGAGGTTTTCTATACTTCTTTGATGTCTATAAAGGCGCTAAATACGTATTTGTCAAGGCTCAGATTGAAACATTCCAAAACCAGTTCAGAGGGGTAAGAAATATTACTTTCTTCCTCTTTAGACTCGCCAAGATTTATGCGTAGTCCCCAACTTTTTCGCTTGAGCCCTTTCTTCCTCTTTAGACTCGCCAAGATTTATGCTTAACCCCCAACTTTTTCGCTTGAGCCCTACTTACTCTCCCAAGTATGAACTCAGTACCATCAGCGGTGCGGACTGGGCGTCCCCGGACTTAACTGCTTTGTTCGGGATGGGAACGGGACGCGCAGTCGAGGTGTTCACCCACCCTATGGACGCCATGAAAATCTTTTGTGATTTGCGTTGGGCAAAATGCAAAAAAAAAGAGGCTGTCTAAAAAGGTCTAAAAAATAGGAATCCCCGGTCAAAAAAGACGCGGGGATTTTTCTTTGTTCCTCTAAAAAGTGTTATCTTAGAGGTGCAACACAAAGAGAAGATGAAGATACATTTTAAATCGTTACCGGCCAATAAATTAAGTCTTTTTCCGGAAGATATATTTTCGAGAATACCACAGAATCACCCGGTTCGCCTCGTGAACGAAGTCGTTGACGGACTGGATATAAGCATGCTTGTTTCCCAATACAAAGGAGGGGGAACCAGCAGCTACCATCCCCGGATGCTCCTGAAAGTATTATTCTACAGCTACCTTTCGAATATTTATTCCTGCCGTAAAATAGAGAAAGCCTTACAGGAGAACATTCACTTGATGTGGTTGTCGGGTAACAGCACTCCTGATTACCGGACCATTAACTACTTTCGGGGTAAACGCTTAAAAGGCCATATTCAAAGCCTGTTTGCAGCAGTAGTACGGATGCTTCATGAATTGCAATATGTGAGTTTGGATTTGCAGTATGTGGATGGTACGAAAATAGAGTCCGCCTCTGGCCGCTACAGTTTTGTATGGAAAGGGTCAGTAGAGAAGAACAAAGCTAAACTGGAAGGTAAAATCCAGTCTGTCTTATCAGAGATAGAATCACAGATTAAGCAAGACCAGGGCGAGCTAAATAGAATAGAGACCCCCAAACCCATAGACAGCACCGAACTTAAGAACAAGCTTGCAGAGTTGAATAGTAAACAAAAGGGTAGTACTAAACAGGCGCAAAAGCAAATAAAGCAACTGCAAGATGAACACTTGCCCCGCTTAGAGAAGTATGAACAGCAGTTGGAGACGCTTGGCGAGCGGAATAGTTATAGCAAGACCGATGAAGAGGCCACATTCATGCGACTCAAAGATGACCATATGCAGAATGGTCAACTCAAACCAGCCTATAATAGTCAGATTAGTACCGAGAACCAGTTTATTACCCATTATAGCATCCATCAGACAGCAGGAGATACCACCACACTTACCCACCACCTGGAGGGTTTTCAGGAGCAATACGGCAAGCAAAGTACAGAGGTAGTGGCCGATGCAGGTTATGGTAGTGAACAGAACTATGAGTGGCTTGAAGAGAAAGCCATAAAAGCGTATGTGAAGTACAATTACTTTCATAAAGAGCAGAAACGATCACAGAAGAACAATCCATTTTTGGTTCAGAATCTGTATTACAACAAAGCCTTAGACTTTTATGTATGCCCCATGGGTCAAAGAATGGCATGTGTCGGCCAAGGTAAAAGGACAAGCAGCAATGGCTATGAGTCCGGTGTCAGGTATTATCAGGCCAAGCGATGCGATGGATGCCCCTTAAGAGGGATGTGCCATAAAAGTAAAGTCAACCGAAGAATAGAGGTCAATCCCAGACTTAATGAACTGAAAGCAAAGGCAAGGTCTTGGTTACTCTCAGAAGAAGGACTTAAGCACCGAAGTAAAAGACCCATAGAGGTAGAAGCTGTCTTCGGACAGATGAAAAGTAATAACAAGTTCTCAAGATTTACTTTAAGGGGTCTTCAGAAGGTAGGTATTGAGTTTGGCCTGATGGCTATCGGGCATAATCTGAGAAAGTGGGCAGCAAAACGCCTGTCTGAACAAGAAAACCAACAAAATTCAGTATCTACCGCTCAAAATAGGACTATTTATGTACTTTTTGAATCTTACGAGATAAAATATCGCTACGCCGCTTAGTAAAACCCGAATCATTCCTATCTGAACCCAAAAAAGAAGCTGCCCCTTTTTGGACAGCCTCTTTGGAATAAAAAACTGGCGTCTACTTACTCTCCCAAGTATGAACTCAGTACCATCAGCGGTGCGGACTGGGCGTCCCCGGACTTAACTGCTCTGTTCGGGATGGGAACGGGACGCGCAGTCGAGGTGTTCACCCACCCTATGGACGCCATGAAAATCTTTTGTGATTTGCGTTGGGCAAAATGCAAAAAAAAGACCGCTACTTTTCGTAACGGTCTTTGGAATAAAAAACTGGCGTCTACTTACTCTCCCAAGTATGAACTCAGTACCATCAGCGGTGCGGGGCTTAACTGCTCTGTTCGGGATGGGAAGAGGTGTTCACCCGCCCTATTGACACCATGAAGATCTTAATGATTCTTTCGCTAGTTAACTAACACCGAATCCTGAATATCTTATTGGCCATTAGGCTTTCATTATATGACTTTAATGGAGAGAGAAAAAAACAGATAAAAAAATTAGGAGCCCTCGATTCATTAGTACTACTCGGCTGGGTGTTACCACTTTTAGACCTGTAGCCTATCAACGTCATCGTCTATGACGAATCTCAATGGAAGACTCATCTTGAGGAGGGTTTCACACTTAGATGCTTTCAGCGTTTATCCCGTCCGTACTTGGCTACTCTGCCGTGCCCTTGGCAGGACAACAGATGCACCAGCGGTACGTCCAACTCGGTCCTCTCGTACTAAAGTCAGACCCTCTCAATCTTCCAACGCCCACCACAGATAGGGACCGAACTGTCTCACGACGTTCTGAACCCAGCTCGCGTGCCACTTTAATCGGCGAACAGCCGAACCCTTGGGACCTTCTCCAGCCCCAGGATGTGACGAGCCGACATCGAGGTGCCAAACCTCCCCGTCGATGTGAGCTCTTGGGGGAGATCAGCCTGTTATCCCCGGAGTACCTTTTATCCTTTGAGCGATGGCCCTTCCATACAGAACCACCGGATCACTATACCCCTGTTTCCAGCCAGCTCGACTTGTAGGTCTCACTGTCAAGCAGTCTTTTGCTATTGCACTCAACGCACGGTTACCAAGCGTGCTGAGACTACCTTTGGAAGCCTCCGTTACTCTTTTGGAGGCGACCACCCCAGTCAAACTACCCACCAAACGGTGTCCTCGCAGCGCGAGTTAGAATCCAAATAACCAAAGGGTGGTATTTCAACGTTGGCTCCCCGATGCCTGGCGACACCGGTTCACAGCCTCCCACCTATCCTACACATCAGTTACCCGAATTCAACGTTAAGCTATAGTAAAGGTTCACGGGGTCTTTCCGTCCCGTGGCGGGTAAGCGGCATCTTCACCGCTACTACAATTTCGCCGAGCTCACAGCTGAGACAGTGCCCAGATCGTTACACCATTCGTGCAGGTCGGAACTTACCCGACAAGGAATTTCGCTACCTTAGGACCGTTATAGTTACGGCCGCCGTTTACTGGGGCTTCGATTCAATGCTTCTCTTGCGATGACATCCCCTCTTAACCTTCCAGCACCGGGCAGGTGTCAGGCCTTATACTTTGTCATTAAACTTAGCAAAGCCATGTGTTTTTGTTAAACAGTCGCCTGGGCCATTTCTCTGCGGCCTCATTGCTGAGGCTCCCCTTCTCCCGAAGTTACAGGGTTAATTTGCCGAGTTCCTTAGCTGTGACTCACTCGAGCACCTTAGGCTTCTCGCCTCGACTACCTGTGTCGGTTTACGGTACGGGTGGTAAATGGCTGAAGCTTAGCGGCTTTTCTTGGAAGCGTCTTCACGAGTTCGATTCAGCCTAAGCCTCCTCTCAACGCCCTATTCCGTCAGGACGTACCCACTCCAACTCTCCGTCCCCGCATCGCACCATCACCAGTACAGGAATATTAACCTGTTTGCCATCGGCTTCTGCTTTCGCATTATCCTTAGGACCCGACTAACCCTCAGTTGATTGACGTAGCTGAGGAATCCTTAGTCTTTCGGTGTGTATGGTTCTCACATACATTATCGCTACTTATCCCTACATTTGCTTTTCTATCCGCTCCAGCATACCTCACAGTACGCATTCGCCGCAAATAGAATGCTCTCCTACCCAAGATTTAAATCTTGACTAAACTTCGGTACTATACTTGATGCCCGTTTATTATCGATGCCCGCCTCGCTCGACCAGTGAGCTGTTACGCACTCTTTAAATGATTGCTGCTTCCAAGCAAACATCCTGGCTGTCTCTGCAATCAGACTTCCTTAGTTCAACTTAGTATAGATTTAGAGACCTTAGTTGTAGTTCTGGGTTCTTTCCCTTTTGGACTCGGACCTTAGCACCCAAGCCCTCACTGCCGAGTATATTATATCGCATTCGGAGTTTATCAGAATTTGGTAGGATTTGACTCCCCCGCATCCTATTGGTAGCTCTACCTCGATATAACTCAACCTCGACGCTGTACCTAAATACATTTCGGAGAGTACGAGCTATTTCCCAGTTTGATTAGCCTTTCACCCCTACCCACAGTTCATCCAAAAACTTTTCAACGTTAACTGGTTCGGTCCTCCAGTTGGTTTTACCCAACCTTCAACCTGACCATGGGTAGATCACAAGGTTTCGCGTCTACAGCCACCGACTATTCGCCCTATTCAGACTTGCTTTCGCTTCGACTACGTATCTGAAATACTTAATCTTGCCGGTGACCGTAACTCGTAGGGTCATTATGCAAAAGGCACGCCGTCACTGGACTTGCCAGCTCCGACCGCTTGTAAGCGTACGGTTTCAGGTTCTATTTCACCCGGGTACTCCCCGTGCTTTTCACCTTTCCTTCACAGTACTAGTTCACTATCGGTGTCTCAGGAGTATTTAGCCTTGGCGGATGGTGCCGCCGAATTCAGAGGGGATTCCACCGGTCCCCACCTACTCAGGATTCTGCTCGTTGTATTATCGGTACGTTTACGTGTCTCTCACACTCTATGGATGACTTTCCCAAATCATTCAACTTAAATAATACTCCTAAATGCAGTCCTATAACCCCACTCTTGCCGTAACAAAAATGGTTTGGGCTTCTCCGCGTTCGCTCGCCACTACTTGCGGAATCACTGTTGTTTTATTTTCCTTCGGTTACTTAGATGTTTCAGTTCACCGAGTTAGCTCCATACTCAGTATGGTAATAGTTCTTCAAACTATTGGGTTGCCCCATTCGGAAATCTACGGATTACAGAAAATGTGCTTCTCCCCGTAGCTTATCGCAGCTTATCACGTCCTTCTTCGCCTCTGAGACCCTAGGCATCCTCCGTACGCCCTTATGTAGCTCCTACATTATCTCTTTTCTTCTCTCTTCCATCATGTCAAATAACTTCATCCAATCTTAACTGAACTCTTACCACCTACCAAGCTGTGCTAGATATGATAAGAATGTCGTCCAGTCTTAACTGACTTGTGGTATTTCTACCTTGTTTCTTCGTAAAGAACTGTATCCGATTTTTAAAAGTATCAGTTAACTTATTTACTCTTCATCTATTCACTAATTCACTCATTCTTCATTCGTGATTAGTTTGGTGGAGGATAACGGATTCGAACCGTTGACCCCCTGCTTGCAAAGCAGGTGCTCTAGCCAGCTGAGCTAAACCCCCTTTATTTTAATCGTGAATTAGTTAATCTTGAATCATGAATATTTTATTCGCTAATTCGCCATTCTCTCATTCGCCATTCAACTTGGTGGGCCTGCGTGGACTCGAACCACGGACCTTTACATTATCAGTGTAACGCTCTAACCACCTGAGCTACAAGCCCCTTGCAGAGTTTGCAGTTTAATGGCTTGTAGTTTTGCTTTCCCTACAATCACTACACCTGTAAACTTCCGTTCCTTCACTCTAATACATAACTTGTTGATGAGAATACAAATGCTTGATCTTTCGTGTCAGTCGTTTTTATTTCTTTCTGTGAAGAAATCTCTAAAAAGGAGGTGTTCCAGCCGCACCTTCCGGTACGGCTACCTTGTTACGACTTAGCCCCAGTTACTGGTTCTACCCTAACGAAATCTTTTACCTTCCGCTTCAGGTCTACCCAACTTCCATGGCTTGACGGGCGGTGTGTACAAGGTCCGGGAACGTATTCACCGGATCATAGCTGATATCCGATTACTAGCGATTCCAGCTTCATAGGGTCGAGTTGCAGACCCCAATCCGAACTGTGAACGACTTTTTGTGATTGGCTTGCCATTGCTGGCTCGCAACACTCTGTATCGCCCATTGTAGCACGTGTGTTGCCCTGGACGTAAGGGCCATGATGACTTGACGTCGTCCCCTCCTTCCTCTCTACTTGCGTAGGCAGTCTTGTCTGAGTCCCCAACTTTACTTGATGGCAACAGACAACAGGGGTTGCGTTCGTTGCGGGACTTAACCCAACACCTCACGGCACGAACTGACGACAGCCATGCAGCACCTTGTTTTGGGCCATTGCTGGCTTATCCATTTCTGAATAATTCCCTCACATTCTAGTCCAGGTAAGGTTCCTCGCGTATCATCGAATTAAACCACATGCTCCACCGCTTGTGCGGACCCCCGTCAATTCCTTTGAGTTTCACCGTTGCCGGCGTACTCCCCAGGTGGATTACTTATCGGTTTCCCTTGGTCACTGACTCTCGCCAACAACTAGTAATCATCGTTTACTGTGCGGACTACCAGGGTATCTAATCCTGTTTGATCCCCGCACTTTCGTGCCTCAGCGTCAGTGTAACTGCAGCAGACTGCCTTCGCAATCGGTATTCCTTCTGGTATCTAAGCATTTCACCGCTACACCAGAAATTCTATCTGCCTTCTGTTAACTCAAGCTAACCAGTATCAACGGCATGTAAAACAGTTAAGCTGCTACCTTTCACCGCTGACTTAATCAGCCGCCTACGCACCCTTTAAACCCAATAAATCCGGATAACGCTCGCCACCTACGTATTACCGCGGCTGCTGGCACGTAGTTAGCCGTGGCTTATTCTGCCGGTACCGTCAACTCCCTTCGCAAAGGTTCTTTTCTTCCCGGTCAAAAGCAGTTTACAACCCAGAGGGCCTTCTTCCTGCACGCGGCGTGGCTGGGTCAGGCTTGCGCCCATTGCCCAATATTCCCTACTGCTGCCTCCCGTAGGAGTCTGGCCCGTATCTCAGTGCCAGTGTGGGGGATTCTCCTCTCAGAGCCCCTAAAGATCGTAGACTTGGTGAGCCGTTACCTCGCCAACTATCTAATCTTACGCATGCTCATCTCTATCCGATAAATCTTTTAAAATCTCTTGATGCCAAGAAATTTGTTATGCGGTATTAATCCGGGTTTCCCCGGGCTATCCCCCAGATAAAGGTAGATTGCATACGCGTTACGCACCCGTGCGCCGGTGTAGTATTGCTACCACCCCTCGACTTGCATGTATTAAGCCCGCCGCTAGCGTTCATCCTGAGCCAGGATCAAACTCTCCATTGTAAATGTCAAAGTTTGCCTGACTACTTAAGGTCTCGCATTTGCATTCTCAACAAGTTAATGAACTTTATTCATCCAGTCTCGCAACCTTCCGACTTGTTAAATCTAATTAAGCTCTCTCTCTTCAACCTCCCCCTCAACCGCTTAATCAATTCTTATTTTAACTCTGAACTTTTCTTTTCGTTTTTCCGTTTTCTTATTTTAGTAAGCGAAACGGACTGCAAAGTTACTACTCTTTTTTGAATTAAAAAAATATTTTTTCATATTTTTTTTCACTCTCCTTATCGCCTCTTCCTTTTCTCTCTTTCCTTTTCCAATCAATCGGGGTGCAAAATTCTGAATTTATTTTTACATTCCCAAATTATTTTTGAAGTTTTTTTTCGCCTCGCTCTCACCTCCCGTTTTCCTCTCCTTTTCTCCTTTCTCTTTCGATTAACCGGGGTGCAAAGGTCTGACTTTATTTTTACAACTCCAAATTAATTTTACTCTTTTTTTTACCCATCCCCCAATTCCCTGATTCCCACCTTTTTACTATGCTCCTGCTATGTAACGCTCAGTGTTTCTCCCATTTTTGGGACTGCAAAGGTACGCCACTTTTTAGCCTTTGTCAAGGCCTTCCCCCAGAGTTTTTTATACCCTAAACCCTACTCCCCTTATCTTCAGTTACTTATAATTTAACCCATCCATAAAGTTTATATTAGTTCTTCGTTTTGTGCAATAATATAAGGCAATAAACGCCGGATTCAGCACATCCGCTCCGAATTATACAATTATTCATTCTTATTACCAGCCACGGCGCCAGTATTTAGAGGCTGCAAAAACTTAATAAACCGATTCTTTGTTATGACCCATACACTTCTACTATATATAATAGGTATGCTCTGATACTATATATATAAGTAGAAAACCACTGACACTTATATTATATGAAAATCCCTGTCAATCTCATTACCGGCTTCTTAGGCGTGGGTAAAACCACTGCCATCAAACATCTGCTGGCGAGCAAGCCCACAAACGAGCGTTGGGCTATTATTATTAATGAATTCGGTGCTGTTTCTATAGACCACGCCACTATTGATGAAAAAGATGGACTCACCATCCGGGAGGTGGCAGGGGGGTGCATCTGTTGCACGGCCAATGTGCCGATGCAGTTTACACTCACCACGGTTTTGCGACAACAAAAGCCAGACCGTATTCTGATAGAACCCACCGGGATGGGGCATCCGGAAAACATACTGGATTTGCTGCGTAACAAATTCATGAAAGATATACTGGAAGTAAAAGCAACTATCTGTCTGGTTGACCCAAGGCGTTGGGCGCAGACAGACTTCAATGCACACGAAACTTTTCAGGATCAGATAAATCTGGCTGATGTACTAGTTGCCAGCAAAACTGACCTGGCCGGTGAGGCATTAACGCAGCAGTTTACTGAATGGGCAAAGGCGTTGTACCCTCCAAAATTATTGGTAGAGGCGGTAAGCAATGGCGAGTTAGATTATCGCTGGTTAAATATTGATGCTTTCGCAGAGAGAAAGGCACAGTTTGCACCACACACGCATGAACATACCCATACCCACCAACACGAAGAAGAATTACAGGTACCTGCTGTTGGTAATCCGGTAAAAAAAGAAAGTCATGGCCTGGGGCTGTATGGCTGCGGCTGGATTTTCTCTCCGGATGAACTTTTCAATCTGCCCAAGTTGCGTCAGTTTTTCAGTACCCTGACGGGAATAGAACGAGCCAAGGGTGTTTTCAGAATCGGGAAAGACTGGGTTTTGATTAATGCCGCCGAAGGGCAATTTACTGTACAATACATTGCTTACCGACGCGACAGCCGAATTGAGCTGATTGCACCTCAAAAACCAGACTGGGCTGGCTTAGAACAAAAACTGATGGCCTGTTTGCTTGAAGTACCCGTGGCCTGAAGCCTTATACTATATACATTATATATATAAAGAAATTAAACTTAAATTTGCATTATCTATTTTAGATAGGCAATACCTCAAGGAACGTTAAACGATAGATTAATCTGATTATTGAAGAACATATATGCAGAACCTAAAAATTTACAATACGCTTTCACGCCAAAAAGAAGAGTTTAAACCGATTAATGCCCCCTATGTGGGTATGTATGTTTGCGGGCCTACTGTATATAATTATGTACACCTGGGCAACGTGCGTACATTTCTTACTTTTGATGTGCTTTACCGGTACCTGACCGAGATTGGCTATAAGGTTCGCTATGTAAGAAATATTACCGATGTGGGCCACCTGGTGGGTGATGGCGACGAAGGAGAAGATAAAATTGGCAAAATGGCCAAACTGGAAAAACTGGAGCCGATGGAAATTGTGCAACGGTACACCAACGATTTCCACAAAGTGCTTGAGCAATTCAATTTTCTGCCGCCTAGTATTGAGCCTACTGCCACCGGCCACCTGGTAGAACAGATTGAAGCCGTAAAAATTTTGATTGATAAAGGCCTGGCTTATGAGTCGAACGGCTCTGTTTATTTTGATATCAGTAAATATAATGCAGCAGGTAACGACTATGGAAAGCTATCAGGAAGAATTCTGGAAGATTTGCTGAACGAAACCCGCGAGTTGGACGGACAAGCAGAAAAGCGAAACCCGCTTGATTTTGCCGTCTGGAAAAACGCAAGCCCCGAGCATATTATGCAATGGAAGTCGCCCTGGGGAATGGGTTTCCCGGGCTGGCACTTAGAGTGTACCTGTATGAGCACCAAGTATCTGGGCAAACAATTTGATATCCATGGCGGTGGTATGGATTTGAAGTTTCCACATCATGAGTGTGAAATTGCTCAGGGCGTAGGCATTACCGGTACAGAGCCTGTTCGTTACTGGATGCACTCAAATATGTTGACAGTAAACGGACAGAAGATGTCGAAATCGTTGGGAAACTCATTTTTACCTGCTGAGCTTTTTGCAGGCAGCCACCCGCTGCTTGACCAGGCCTATAGCCCCATGACGGTTCGGTTCTTCATGTTACAATCTCAATACCGCAGTACTCTGGATTTCTCGAACGATGCTCTGCGTGCGGCTCAGAAAGGTTATAGAAGATTGATTAACGGTTTACGAATTGTGAAGACCCTTACAATTGGTATTAACGATAAACCGGCAGACACGGTTCTGAGTGAGTTGATAAATGATGCGCAATCTGCGGTAGTTGACAAGCCGGCAACGGCAACCCCGGCAGTAGAGACAGCAATCGACCAAAAGAAAAAAGAAGACATTGAGAAGACCGTTCAGGCTTTTTATGAGGCCATGAATGATGACCTGAACACCGCAGTGGCCATTGCACAGCTTTTTAATTTGCTGAAATATGTAAACATGATATACATGAATCAGCTGAACCCGAGAGCCCTTGGCGAAAATACCTTCAACTTATTGAAAGAGAAGTTTGTGGTATTTTTGGAGCAGATTTTAGGTCTTAAGGAAGAACCTATTGCACAGGGCGATGGTATTCTGAGCGGTATGTTGTCGTTATATAAAGAATACAAATCAAGCCAGAGATACGACAAAGTTGATGAAATAAGAGCTTACTTTAAATCAAACGGCATGACAATTAAAGACATGAAGCACCGCATTGACTGGGCATGGGAGGAATAGTTTTATATTGCGGACTTAAGTCGGCAACCTTAAATAAAAATCGTCCTTTGTTTCAATAGCCAGCGAATTCATTCGCTGATTCTCGATACCGCCATAAAAAAGGTAGCACCTTAAAATGCTACCTTTTTTGTTGATATCGAGGCATTGGCCACTCCTCAAGCACAATTACTTTTACTTACTCTTCTCCTAAAAACGGATATTTATAATCAGTTGGCGAAACAAAGGTTTCTTTAATGGTACGTGGTTGTACCCAACGGAACAGATTCAGGATAGACCCGGCCTTGTCGTTGGTACCTGACGCCCGCGCGCCGCCAAAAGGTTGTTGCCCAACTACGGCCCCTGTTGGCTTATCATTAATATAGAAGTTTCCGGCTGCATCTACCAGCTTTTTAGTGGCCAGATCAATGGCATAACGGTCTTTGGCAAAGATAGCCCCGGTTAACGCATAAGGCGAAGTGGAGTTAACCAGTTCCAGGGTTTGCTCAAAATCAGCGGCTTCATAAACATAGATTGTGAGCACCGGGCCGAAAATCTCTTCACACATGGTTACATACAGTGGGTCTGATGTTAATAAAACAGTTGGCTCAATAAAATACCCTTTAGATTTATCGTAGTTTCCCCCTGCAATTATGGTTACTTTGTCGCTCTTTTTAGCATTATCAATATAAGTAGCAATTTTGTCAAAAGCTCTCTCATCAATAACCGCATTTACAAAATTAGTGAAGTCTTCGGTGCCGCCTATTTTTATCTCTTTCAAATCTTCCACTATGTATCCTTTCACTTCTTCCCAGATATTTGAAGGAATATAAGCCCGCGAAGCCGCCGAACATTTTTGTCCCTGATATTCAAACGCCCCACGAACCAAACCAGTTGCCAAGGCTTTGGCATCGGCCGACTCATGTGCCATCACAAAATCTTTACCTCCGGTTTCACCCACAATACGCGGATACGATTTATACAAATGGATGTTCTCGCCAATGGTTTTCCAGATGGTTTGGAAGACCCTGGTACTACCTGTAAAGTGGATACCGGCAAAATCTGGATGTTTGAAAATCACATCACCGGCAACAGGACCATCTACATAAATAAGGTTAATTACGCCATCAGGCAGACCCGCCTCACGGAATACCTCCATAATTACCTGTGCTGAGTATATCTGGGTATAGGCAGGCTTCCATACTGTAACATTACCCATCATGGCAACGCAAGAAGGCAAATTACCTGCTATGGCCGTGAAATTGAATGGTGTTAAAGCAAATACAAAACCTTCTAACGGACGATACTCCAGTCTGTTCCACATTCCTTTTGATGACTCCGGCTGCTGGGTATAGACCTGCTCCATAAAGGCTACATTGAACCGCAGAAAGTCTATGAGCTCGCACGCTGAGTCAATTTCTGCCTGATAGGCATTTTTAGATTGCCCCAACATGGTAGCCGCATTGATTCTGGCCCGGTATGGCCCGGCCAGTAAATCGGCAGCTTTCAGAAAAATGCTGGCTCTTTGCTCCCACGAGAGTGCTGCCCACGCCGTACGAGCCGCCAAAGCGGCATCAATAGCGCGTTGCACATGAGATGCGTCACCCTCGCTGGCATACCCTAATATATGTTGGTGGTCGTGCGGAGGCGAAAGTTTAATCTTGTTAACGGTATAAACCAGCTCACTGCCAATATACATAGGCACGTTTATCTGTTTCGAACGGGCATCGGCAATGGCTTTTTTTAATGCAATTTTTTCAGGAGAACCTTTAGCATAACCCAGAACCGGTTCGTTTACCGGAGCAGGTACTTTAAAGACAGTGTTATTCATGATTGATGAAGGGGGATTTTTTGCCAAAATTAGAGGAAAATTCAGATTTGTCTGAATAAATTTCCGGTCTATTTTGCTGTACCTGAATGTATAACAGATTTAGGCGGGTTTGAGTTTAGATGTGCACCAAAAAACAAAGCCCATCTGTACACCGGAGTATTCAGATGGGCTTGTAACTATTTGCGTTTCACCTCTACAACTTCACCCCCGACAATCTGCTGATTTCCAGTTTTGCCAGTAATATCTGATAATCATATTGCAACAGGCTGAATTTTGCTTCCTGTACAGCCGTTTCAGACGTCTGAATTTCCAGTGGAGTACTCACCCCATTTACCAGACGTGCTTTGGCCAGTTTCAAACCGTACTCTGCCTGATACACATTTCTTTCGGCTAAAGTACGTTTTTGGGTGGCTACTTTTATATCATTAAAAGCATTTTCAATGTCACGGTTTATCTGCGTTTTCTGTGCCTCGGTGCTTTGTTTGGCAGCATCCAGATTAATGCGGGCAATTTGTGTGTTATACGCACCGCGCTTTCCGGTATAAATCGGGATATTGAGCTTTACACCCAGTAAGGTATTGAATCGCCATGCGTCAATGTTGGGTTGATACCCATTTCTGATACCCACAGCTCCGTTGGCCGCCAGTTGTGGCAGGTTTGTCATTGACGATATCTTCACCTCTTGTGCCAGTGCGTTTTCGCGGGCCAGTGCCGTTTTTATGTCCTGATTATTGGTAACGGCCTCACTGATAGCCCCCTGAGCATCGGCAATCGGATAGTTGTATTGCAGCTCAGCATTGGCCGGAACCTGCTTTCTGGCATCAGAGCCTATCAGCGCGCTTAAGAAAATATATTGTTTTTCTAGTTGCCCCTGCAAATCTACTACCCGTATCTCGGCATTTTTATAGCGTACCTGTACCTGTACCAAATCATAGTCCAGGGCATCGCCACTTTTCAGGCGGTCGCTGATAATTTTACCGTTTTCTTCTACCAGCTTAACCTGGTCTTGCTGCACAACAATGGCCTTTTGGATATAAATAATACTATAATACAACTGCGCAACCTGATAAGCCAGAGTTTGTTTAAGGCTCTCAATGTTCTCGCGCTGTTGCTGCATATCCAGCAGGGTTTTCTGTACACCCGCTTTAAAACGGCCCCAATCATAAATAACATAAGAGGCATTTACGGCCGTATTGTAGTTGTTATGAGGCTGAAACTGCAATTTACCGTCGAAACCCTGAATCGGTATAACGGCTTCGGCTACGGGGTCAAGTCTTGTGTAGCCCACCTCTCCGCTAATCTGGGGTTTCAGCCCGCTTTCCTGCACTTTAATTCGGTAGTCGCCGGTATTCAGTAATTGCACCTGTTCTTTTACTCTTGGCGAATACTCAATGGCCTGCTTCACTAAAGAAGCCAGCGCCTCATTCGGGTTCTGTGCAAGGGCTACCTGACTGAGAAGCAATAAGAGAGTTATGGTTATTTTCGGAA
Organism: Emticicia sp. 21SJ11W-3; assembly: GCF_024138715.1. GTDB lineage: Bacteria > Bacteroidota > Bacteroidia > Cytophagales > Spirosomataceae > Emticicia > Emticicia fluvialis. The sequence continues at coordinate 102,423 of NZ_CP092074.1, read as the reverse complement.
ATTTCATTGTTAAAAACTTAAATATTTTTGAATGATACCTGTCATTAATGAGACTCTGCGGCAGCCTTGGCGGCCTCTGCTGCTTCGGCAGCACTTTTCTTTTTAGTGCGCAGCAATACAACAAGGGGCAATACACATATAAAGAATAATGATATGATACGGAAGGTGTCCAGATATGCCAGATAATACGCCTGCCTGTCTAGCAGCAACTCCAATTGCCTGTACGCCTGTGTGGCGGCATGTATTGCATCGCCCGACTTCGACAGGAATGTCATCTTGAGACCATTGAGCCGTTCCATAAATAATGGGTTACTCGGTACGTAGTTGGATACCAGATCTGACCGGTGCTGTGCATACTGTATAGCCACATAGTTGTTGGCCAAGGCAATACCGAAAGCCCCACCCAACTGGCGTATCATATTGGTTAGAGAGATACCCGCCCCAAACTCATTGGGCTTTAAACCTGCCACCGAGGCATTGATAAGGGGTAGCTGCAAAAGTACGGTTCCTAGACCGCGCATCAGCTGCATGGGGTAGAAATCCCAGCGGCTCATATCGGTAGTTGCGGTACCACTATAAAAACCAAAGAAGGCAAATATGAGAATACCGGCAACGACAAATGGTATTGGTGATGCGCCAGCCGACATCCGCCGGCCAAGAATAGGGAACAACGGCAGGATGGTTAAAGTCGGGAACAAAAGTGAAAGGCCCGTTTCATAAGGTGTAAAACCATTGATACGCTGCACCAGAACCGGATATACGAACACAGAAGTAAACAAGCCAAAGCCTGAAACCATTACAAAAATGCTTGAAAACGCAAAGTTACGGTTTCCGAAAACCCTGAGATTAACCACAGGGTGGTCTGTATTGAGCTCCCGGCCTATGAAACCCACAATGCCTAATACTGCCACCAGGCTCACAATCATTATTTCTTTTGATTGAAACCAGTCTTTCGATTCTCCCTTTTCAAGCACATACTGCAGGGCGCCAATACCAATCATCAATAATAATATACCCGGGTAATCAATCTTTATCTGGTCTTTTTTAGTACCCTCACCAGCTTTTTTAGGAATATAAAGAATGGTCAGAATAGTAGCAATAATACAGATGGGTACATTAATAAAGAAGATGTCGCCCCATGTATAATTATCTACGATGTATCCACCCAGAGTGGGGCCGAGTGTAGGGCCTAATACAATACCCATACCAAAAAGCCCTGAGGCTGTTCCGCGTTCTTTACCCGGGAAGGCGTCAAACAAAATAGCCTGAGACGTTGACAGCAAGGCTCCGCCGCCTATACCCTGTATGAACCTCCAGAACACCAGTTCCCAAAGACTACCCGAATTACCACAGAGGTAAGACGATATACCAAACACAACCATTGATACGAGGTAGTAATTCTTTCGCCCGAAATACTCTCCCAAAAAGCCTGTCATGGGTATAATAATTACGTTGGCTATGGCATAAGAGGTAATAACCCAGGCAATATCTTCAATGGTAGCCCCTAACGAGCCAGCCATCTGATTCAGTGCTACGTTTACAATCGTTGTGTCTAGCAGCTCCATTATGGCTGCCGTCACTGTTGTGAGAACGATAATAAACCTGGAAGCACCTACAGCTTTATTTTTTATTTCTACTGTATTTTCCATGTAATTTTTTTGTGGGTGTATGCCTTACTTCAGTTTCACTTCCACTTCAAGGCTCATGCCTGCGCGTAGTTTGTCGCGGTATTTTTCTACATGGTCAATGGCAATTTTTACTGGTATTCGCTGGGTAACTTTCACAAAGTTTCCACTGGCGTTATCTGGTGGCAGCAATGCATATTTGGCTCCGGTGGCATCAGAGAAATCAATAATTTTGCCTGTCAGCTCCAAATCAGGGAAGGCATCCAGCTTAATAACCGCCTGCTGGCCTATTGCCAATCTGCTTATTTGCGTTTCTTTAAAGTTAGCCACAACCCAGTATAATGAGTCCTGCACAATGGTGGCCAAAGTTTGCCCGGGTTGTATGTACTGCCCCGGCTCAACGCTTTTTCGGCCTATTTTACCATTTTCGGTAGCATAGATTTTAGAGTAAGTCAGTTTTAGTCTTTGCTGGTCAATTTTAGCTTTTTGTACAGCCAGCGCTGCTTCTGCTTTGTGTAGGTTACTGCCTAGTATATCCAGGCGCGATTTAGTAGCGGCAATGTCTTGTTTTTGACCATCATACTGGGCATTAAGAACATCCAGACCCGACTGGCTGTCTTCTGCCTGGCGGCGGGTAATGGCATTGTCAGCCAGTAGCTTAGCATCTCTCTCTGAGTCTCTTCTAGCTTTATCTTTTCGCAAAGCGGTAGCCTTCAGGTTAGTTTCAGCCGCGCTGATTGTCATTTTTGTGTTTTTTATGTTGGCTTTTGCGTTTTCAACATCTGTTAATAATTGCTGATAAACGGCTTCCATTTCGGCCAGGGCCAGTTGTTGTTCCTGGTCGTCAATATCTACCAGTAGCTGGCCTTTCTTTACCTGTTCAAAGTCTTTCATGTTTACGGTATTCACGTAACCCCCTACACGTGGTACCACCGGTACCGAATAAGTTTCTATCTGGGCATTATCTGTTGACTCGTGCCCCTGCCCATACTTGTAGCTTTGGTAAGCATAGATGCCGGCGGCAAGCACAACGATAAGTAAAATGATACGTGGAATGTAATTTTTAATGCTTTTTTTCTGCGGAGTAGCCATCTTAATCCGATTGTTTTGTTTTTGCGTTTGTTCTTAGAATTAGTCAACTAAATTGACGATGCAAATGTAAACCAAGTTTACTAAATTAGTCAAGCATATTGACTAATTTATTTTTTCTATATAATTTTGTATCAGAACACAAGAAATCATGAAATTTAGTGTTTTCATTATGCATCAATATGAGTGCTTTGAATCTGAACAACAACAATGAACGAAGAAATTTTCAAGGAAATAGTTGCTTTTAAATCTAAAAAGGAGCGATTAATGGGACGGCTTTTAAGCAAGACCTACAGGTATTTGAGCGATCTGGCAGGAGAATATGTGCAGAGTATCGGCTATACCAATTTCAGAATAGGCCACATTGTAGCTTTGGTACACATAGATTTAGAGGGGACCAACATCAATAATCTTTCTCAGCGCGCCTGCGTAACCAAACAGGCCATGAGCAAACTGATAAAGGAATTACAAAATGAAGGATATGTAAACGTGGTAAAAGACCAGGCAGACGCCCGTGCGCTGATAGTAAGACATTCTGAAAAGGGGTTGCAGGCATTGCTTGACTGGAAAAGGTGTATGGAACATGTGAACGATAAATTTGCAGAAATAATAGGAGCCGAAAAACTAGAGCAACTAATGGATATTCTGTTTGAGCTGGTAAGCCACTATGAAGGCACGCAATACGGAAAAGTAAACGACCTTAAGCATATTATTACACATGGGCATTTGCTTAAAATGAAAAACATTGCCTTTAGTGGTTCGCCGGCGTAGGTTAAGGCCTATTATTTAAACTTATTACATAGCCAAAGTGTCTCGCCATACCCGGCCTTATTGTTTTTGGGCTATTTTGTGTAAATACTTTATGCACTTCAGCTTTATTGTATACCAGAATATTCCATCGTAAATGGTTAATATCAGCCGCATGATTGATATTTTTACAGACAGATTTGATTTAATCTTTGACAAACAATTCTGAATAGAATAGTTTTGTATGATGAAACTTAACTCTGCAAAAAAAAAACAGATAGATACGTGTTGAAGAGAATCCTGACCATTGCCCTGATTGTATACGTTGCCGTTTTCGGATTAGCCGTATTGTTTCAGCGTTTTATTATACTACACCCAGAAAAACTGGACAAAGATTATGCTTTTGAGTTTAAAAATGCCCAGGAGTTTTATTTTGCTACTGAGCCTAAAATTAAGCTGAATGCCCTGATGTTTACAACGGCGGCTAACCCGCGTAAAGGTGTGGTTATGTATTTGCACGGCAACTCGCGCAATATAAAAGCCTGGGGTAAATATGCCGAAGACTTTACCTCAAGGGGATATGATGTAATTATGTACGACTACCGGGGGTTTGGAAAAAGCAACGGCCGCCTGGATGAAAAAAATCTGTTGAGCGATGCACAGACCGTGCTTAAAGATATTCAGCGGAGATACCCACCCAGAGACATTATTATTTACGGGCGCTCGCTGGGCACCGGAGTAGCCACCAGACTGGCTATGGATAATGATGTAAAAATGCTGATTCTGGAAACACCCTATACCAGCATACCTGCTATTGCGTGGAGCCGCCTGCCAATTTATCCGTACGGCAAAGTCTGTGAATTTATTTTACCTGCTGAAGAGTGGATAACGAAAGTAAAAGCCCCGTTGTATCTATTTCATGGTACCGACGACCAGGTAATTCCGTACAGCCATAGCCTGAAACTGGCTGAGATATTAAAGAAAAACCCCGATGACATACTCACTACCTTACCGGGAGGACGCCATCGGGGTTTAAATAATTTCAAGGAATATCAGATCAAACTAGATGAGATTCTGAAATAATGCCTAGCGGAGTTTGAGCGTTACCAGACACGCCACCGCCAGCACAATGCCTACTATCAGAAAACGAGTTACAATCTTTGACTCATGGTAACCTTTTTTCTGAAAATGATGGTGTAATGGCGACATCAGGAAAAGCCGGTTTTTCTGAGCAAATTCAAGCCCTCGCCTTCTTTTCTGATATTTGAAATAACTTACCTGCAAAATCACCGAAATATTCTCTACCAGAAAAATACCGCACATAACCGGTATCAATAGTTCTTTACGCAAAGCCAACGCCAGCACCGCAATAACACTGCCCAGCATAAGGCTACCGGTATCACCCATAAACACCTGTGCCGGATACGCATTATACCACATAAAGCCTATGCAGGCCCCCACAAAGGCAGAGCAGAAAATCACTACCTCGCCAGAGTTCGGGATCATCATGATGTTAAGATATTGAGAAAACACCTTATTGCCTGATAAATAAGCAAAAATGGCTAATGTTAAACCTATTATGGCCGATGTACCCGCAGCCAGGCCGTCAATACCATCCGTAATGTTAGCCCCGTTTGATACCGCCGTAATGATAAAAATCACTATTAATACATACGGAATCCAGGCCATGCTTTCTGGTAAAAAACTACCTAGAATCTGATAATCTACCTCATTGTTTTTGGTAAAAGGCACCGTGGTTGTCAGTGAGTGTACATCTACATACTTTTGCACTTCTCCTACTGCCGTGCTTATTTTCGCTTTTTCGTAGACTCTGATTTTTACATTATCGTTGAAGTACAAAGTAAGACCAACAATCAGCCCCAGGCCAACTTGCCCTACTATTTTAAAACGGCCTTTCAGCCCCTCTTTATCTTTCTTAAAAACCTTTATGTAGTCGTCGGCAAAGCCTATGCCGCATGTCCAGATGGTAGCAATAATCAGCAATACAATGTAGACGTTATCCAGGCGTGCAAATAATAATACCGGAATCATGAGCGATGCCAGAATAATGAAGCCCCCCATGGTAGGCGTTCCTTTTTTCTGCATTTGGCCTTCAAGACCCAGGTCTCTGATGGTTTCACCAATCTGAAGTTTACGGAGATAGTTAATGAGCCGTATACCAAAAATTGCCGCAATTAAAAGCGATAAAACAATAGAGCCCATGGCACGAAAAGTAATGTACTGAAACACCCCCGCACCCGGGAAATTGAAGGTCTTGTCAAGGTAAGCAAATAAGTAGTAAAGCATAGGACATTGGTTTTTAGGAAAGTGTAGCAAAGATAGTTTTTTTTGAAGTTTTCAGAAAAAAAACGGTTTTTTTTTGATTAAATACACTAAAAGTTAACAATCAACAACGAACGGAATATTGTGGCCCATGCCTGTATACGGGTACGCGTAATGCGCCGGATGTGATTCCTGGTTATTCTGATACTTTTTTGACAAAACATGACTATATATTATCATAGATTAAAAAAAACAGGGTAAATATTTGATTATACAACGTTTTTTAACTTTTTTTGTATGGTATATTTAGCGTTTGACAACAGAATTTATTGATATAAATTTCCGTAACTTCTTTATTGAAGTTCAAAGATTTTGAATCCTCCGCCAGTCGGAGTATTCATCATAGGTTAAAGTATTTTCGTCTTGGAAAGGCATTCGGGAATCCTGAATGCCTTTTTTGATAAATAAGAGACTGCATAAAATAAAAGTAATAGCCAAATGCGTATTATTTTTGCGTTCTTTACAGCCAATACTCTTTAGCACAGAGGTAATATTTATGAAGATACCGCTTTATCGGCAAATCCAGGCTCATTTAAAAGAGGCTATTACTTCAGGGCAACACTCAGAGGGTAGTTTGCTCCCATCTGAAAACGAACTGTGCGTTGAGTTTAATGCCACCCGCATGACCGTCCGGCAGGCACTAAACGAACTAGTGAAAGAAGGATACATTACACGCCAGCACGGCAAGGGCAGCATTGTAACCGCCAACCGGAAATCGCTGGGGTTGCTTTCTTTGAAAGGCTGGACAGACGTAGTAACTGCCAGCGACCGCCACGGCACCACCAGCATATTAGATGGGCCAGTAATACATACCATTACCGAGCCTATTTTTAAACACTTACTTCAACAGGAAATTCATACAGAATTTGTATTTTTGAAGCGCTTGCGTTTTATGGACGAAGTGCCCATAATGCTTGAGCAAACGTATTTTCCGAATGTTAACCTGGAAGGTATGACAGACCAACCACTGATTGACGGTTCGTTGTTCCGCACGCTATTTATGCGGTATCATATTGATGTTACCAGTATGCAGCAGGAAGTACGGGCAATTGTTGCCACCAAAGATATTGCCAGCCTGCTTAAAACCAGGGTGAAGTCGCCGGTTTTGCAGATTTTACGTAAATACGGCACATCAAAAGAAGGATTTTACATATATAGTCTGATATACTGTAATACAGAAAAATACGCCATTAGTAGTTTTAATTAAGATACCGCACAGCGGTTGCCCCCACCCCTGAAGGGGGCCTTATTCTTTAACCAAAATTAATTCCTCATCAGGGGACAGAGGTTTTATTTCACTATGAAAAAAATTAAAGTTGCCGTTGTCGGAACGGGTTTTATCGGGCCCGCTCACATTGAAGCCCTACGCCGTTTACCCAATGTAGAAGTGGCCGCACTTTGCGAAGCTAACATTGACCTGGCTACAGAAAAAGCTGCCAGCCTTGGAATTGAAAGAGCCTATATCTTTGAAGACTTGCTGAAACAGGAAGACATTGAGTGTATTCACATCTGTACGCCTAATTTCCTGCATTATTCTCAGTCAAAAGCAGCTTTACTGGCTGGCAAACACGTAGTTTGCGAAAAACCTCTGGCTACCAAAATTGAAGAAGCCGAAGAGCTGGTAAAAATAGCAGCCGAATCAGGTCTTGTTAATGCCGTTCATTTCAACCTGAGATATTATCCGTTGGTTCGTCAGATGAAAACCATGCGCGAAAAAGGCGACCTGGGTGAAATCTACTCTATTCTGGGTTCGTATCTGCAAGACTGGCTTTTCTACCAGACAGACTACAACTGGCGTTTGGAGCCGGACAAATCTGGCGATTCAAGAGCTATTGCCGACATCGGTTCACACTTACTAGATGTAACAGAATACATTACAGGCCTGAAAATCACCGAGGTAATGGCTGATTTCTCAACTGTACACAAAACACGTCTGAAACCATTAAAAGCTATTGAAACTTACTCTGGCAAAATGTTGCAGGCTTCTGATTACCAGGAAGTACCTATCAATACCGAAGACCACGCCAACGTATTGCTGAGATTTGATAACGGCAATAAAGGAAGCGTAACGGTTAGCCAGGTTTCGGCGGGTCGTAAAAACCGTTTGAATCTTGAGATTTCGGGTTCAAAAGCTAATTTTGAATGGTGCTCTGAAAAACCAAACGAAATGTGGATTGGCAAACGTGATGGCGCCAACCAGGTTTTAATGAAAGACCCATCGTTGTTTTATCGTGAAGCCACAAGCCTAATCAGTTTCCCGGGTGGGCACAACGAGGGTTTCCCGGATACATCAAAACAATTGTTTAAAGAAGTTTATGCTGCCGTAGCAGAAGGCAAACAACCGGAGAACCCGACTTTCCCTACATTTGCTGATGGCTTGCGTGAATTGCTTATTTGTGAGAGAATTATTGAAAGCCACCGCAAACAAGCGTGGGTTAAAATATAATTATGGCTCTTACCAGCCAGGAGGGCGGTCATTCTTTTATAGAGTGGCCGCCTTTTTTATATATTTGTGCTTGATTTTGACACTAAAAGAAGCAGCATGAAGATCGGTTTGTTTTTTGGTTCGTTTAATCCTATTCATATAGGGCATCTGATTATTGCCAATACAATGGCCTATACTACCGACCTTGAACAAGTTTGGTTTGTGGTGTCGCCTCAGAACCCCTTCAAGAAAAACAAAGGCCTGTTGCATGAATTTGACAGGCTGACCATGGTAGAAAAGGCGATTTCGGATAATTATAAGCTAAAAGCAACAGACATTGAGTTTTCAATGCCTAAACCCAGCTACACCATAGATACACTAGCCAAATTGACGGAACGGCATCCAAACCATGAATTCAAGCTGATTATGGGCGAAGACAATCTGGTACAGTTTGAAAACTGGAAAAACTACGATAAGATACTGGAGTATTATGCACTGTATGTGTACCCCAGGCCCAATACGCCTGAGCATAAGTTCAGCAATCACCCGAAGGTTAAGTTTATAGAAGCGCCTTTGCTTGATATATCAGCCACATTTATACGCAACAGTATTAAGGCTGGCAAGCCCATACGCTATATGGTAAGTGATATTGTAGAAGAGTATATCCGCTGGAAAAAATTCTATCTGTAAATCAGGCTCCTATCTGTTTGGCCAATATCTCTATACCCTCGGTAAAGCTAACAGGGTTGTACCCCAGCACTTCGTTCGATTTCGTTAAATCAAAACCTGTCCTTGGCGGGCGTTTGGCAGGTTGCGTAAAGGTGGTGGAGTCTGCCTTGGAAATTAACGATTTATCAAGGTTAAAGTAATCGGCCGTCATAATGGCCATTTCGTAAGGAGTCAGGAAGTCTTTTCCTGAAATATTATAAATGCCTTCTGCTTCTTTTTCTGAAATCAGCAAACATCCTTTGGCTAAATCTTCAGCCAGTGTAGGGGTTCTCCACTGGTCGGTTACTACTTTTATGTTTTTTCCGTCTTCAAGCGATTTCTTCACCCACAGAATAATATTGGTACGGCTCATATCATGAGCAATGCCATATACCAGCACAGTGCGGGCAATTGCCCAGCGAATATTGCTGTTTATTACTATTTTCTCTGCTGCATATTTGCTCCAGCCATAGAAGCTGATAGGGTTAGCCTCGGCGTCTTCTTTGTAAGGGCCGTTTTTACCATCAAAAATGAAGTCGGTTGATACATGCAACAAAAAACAACTGTTTCTTTCGGCTGCCTCAACCAGATACTCTACTGCGTTTACGTTCTGTTTCCAGCAATCGTCTTTGGCGGTCTCGCACATGTCTACATTGGTCATGGCCGCCGTATTAATAATTACTTCAGGTTTAATGCGGTCTATAACCTCTTGCACCTGGGTTTTATCAGTAATATCCATGGGTGTGTAGGTATAGCCTTCAGTAAACGGCAGCCGGTTTTCACCTCTTGCTGTTGCATATACGTCATGATTAGTTGTGCTAACCAGAAGCTCAACCAGCTTTTGCCCCAACAAACCATTAGAACCTGTCAGTAAAATTTTCTTCATATCTTGTGTATTTCTTCTACGCTTTATTGATGGCTATTTTTTGTTCGTGGAAATCAACGGATTATCAATCCGTTGTACGTTTTGACGGATTACCAATCCGTCCTACTCATACTTATACCCATACCGCTTCATGATTTTTTTCTTCTTCATCTTCTTCACTGTCATGCTCATTTTCACGTCTTTGAGCGGTCGGTCGGCTTTATCACGTGGTTGGGCGGCAATGGTGTCTATCACATTCAGGTTGTCAATTACCTCACCAAAAACGGTATAATTATTATCAAGGCGGGGGGTACCACCCATGCCCAGGTAATCGACTCTTTGCTGGTTGGTGTAATTCATTTTGTTGCGCCCGGCCACTGTGGTCAACTCATCGTCTGTCAGTTTTTTGCCTTGTACAATATAAAACTGGCTGGCACTTGATTTCTTCTCTGGGTTATTATCACGGGCAGCAGCCAAAGCCCCTTTTCTGTGCACATGATTAGGCTTAAACTCAAATGGTATACGTTCCATGTCTCCACCACCATTGCCCAACATGTCGCCGGGTTTAGCTTTTCGCGAATTAGGGTCACCACCCTGAATCATGAAACCGTCTATCACACGATGAAACAAAAGGCTGTCGTAAAACTTTTTCTTAACCAGTCTGATAAAATTTTCTTTATGCAGCGGCGTATCATCAAACAAAACCATGTGCATGGTTCCGTAGGTGGTTTTCAGGGTAACAAGATAGTCTTTCTTTGATTTTTTTTGAGCAAAAGTCAGTGAAGAAACAAGCAAAAAACTAACAACAAACAGACCTTTTTTCATGCTTTGATTAATAATATGAGAGGCACAAAAATACAATAATTATTGATAGCGCTAAACATTTTTTGGTGGCTCCCAAAGTTCTATTTTGTTACCTTCGGGGTCTAGTATCCAGCCAAACTTACCGTATTCGGTATCATCAGGCCCGCCAAGAATGGTTACACTTTCATCTTTCAGCGCCACCAGCAGTTCATCCAGATTTTCAACCTGGTAGTTAATCATAAAGTCTTTTTTGCTTGGCTCAAAATAGGTGGTATCCTTCTTAAAAGGGTTCCAGGCAGTTGAGGTCAGGTCGTCCGGATTATCCTTTCTACGCCATTCAAAAATACCTCCCCAAGCCTCAGAGTCAATACCCAGATGCTCTTTGTACCAACCCCTTAAAGCTGTGCTGTCTTCCGATTTAAAGAATACACCACCAAGGCCTATTACCCTTTTTTCCATTACAATAATGTTTTATGATAAAATATAATTGTTTGACACAAACTCATTGAAGGCCTCGCTTTTCAGAATCTTCCTGAACCATACGGTGTAATCCTGTGGGTTTCTTTGTGCCTCTTCAGTAATTTCTGCTACCGAAACCCACTTGTAAGCAATCACCTCGGTGGGGGTTACTTCAAATGTTTCATTATATATACCCATAAAAACGTGGTCTATTTCGTTTTCTGTCAAGCCGTTGTCAAAATGAGCTATGTAATGAAACTTGTATAGAAAGTCGAGAGAGGTAGTGAAACCCATCTCTTCTCCTAATCTTCGTTCGGCGGCAGATTTTATTTCCTCATCTACATTAGGGTGCCCGCAACAGGTGTTTGTCCATAAACCACCAGAATGGTACTTGTCTAATGCGCGTTGATGAATAAGTAATTCGTTGTTATCATTGAATACCAGAACTGAAAAAGCCCTGTGTAGCAAACCCTGCTGATGCACCCACAATTTCTGCCCGCTTCCTGTTGCTTCATCAGCATCGTTTACCAAAATAATCTCTGTTGTATCTATGCTCATGCTTTCGTGTTTAGTTTTTACACTAAACGCTATATTAATCAAATTGTTTAGGCCGCTGTTCAGGATTTCTCTGCCAGAAGCTTATCTATCAGACGATTAAAATCACTCACAAACGCATCGTAGTACTTACCTGTACCGGGGCCCGAAAACCCGGTGTGAATTTTACGTACCTGCCCTTTTTTATCAATAACAATAGTGGTCGGGAAACCAATAACCCTGTTTAGCATAGGCAGTGTTTTTGATGCTTCATCTTTATTGTTGGTTCCTGCCAGCAACACCTGGTAATCAATACCGAAACGCTCTTTCATGCGCTTGATTTTCGGAAAGGCAAACGTTGTATCGGTGCTTTTTTCATACGCCAGCCCTATTATCTCAACGCCCCTGTCTTTATTCTTCTTGTACCACGGAGCCAGAAAGCGGCTTTCGTCCATACAGTTGGGGCACCACGAACCCATAATCTGTATTACCAATACCTTGCCTTTGTAGGCTTCATCGCTCAGCGATATCGGCTTGTTGTCAGTATTCGGAAATTTGAAATCTACTGTCTTATAGCCTTCTTTCAGATACGTTAATTTTGTTACGTCTGGTAATGTTGCGCTACTGTCTTTGGTGGCTGTCCATGACTCATAGCCACTAACACCAGACCAGAACCCCCCCGTCAGGTTATCGCCATCAATTTTTGCTTTAAACAAAAACGCATGAGTACCATCAAAGCAAGACAACTTCAGGCTGTCGCCCACAATATCGCCGGCCAGATATCGATAATCTCCGGTGGTAGTCAGAAAACTACCCTGTACCTGTGACCCTTTGGTTTGAAACACACCAACTGATTGGGTTGAATCTTTTTTATCGGCCGATAGAAATAAAACACTGTATTTATCTGCCAATACGGCCTGGGGTGCATCGCTGGTTTCGGAAAAGCGATAGTTTTTACCGTATTCAGCCGAGAATCTGCCAAACACAAATGTAAAATCCGACCGCATTTTTTTCCAGTATCCGGTCATTTTATCACCTTCCACTTTTGCTACTATCTCAGAGTCAAAAATCTCCATGGGTATATGCAATGAATCGTCTCTCAGAAACGATTGGTCCATTTTCAGTTTTTCATCGCCATTAATTACCAAAACATTGTAGGCTTCGCCTTCTTTTCGGATATCCAACCCAAAAGGCAGGTCACCGCCTGCAGTGAGTATAACAGCACGCCATGTACCGGTTTTAACTTCAGCTGTTTTCTGACATGACGCTAACGCAACAAGTGCTAGCAGGAGTACTTTTTTCATATTTTCTTCGGATGTTAAGACAAAGATAAAAATTTGGATTAATTAGTCAAGTATGCTCATTGGCGGCTTTTGCTATATTTTAACATATCCACATAACTTTTGAAGAAGCTTTTTCGTTTGGTTTCGCGTATATATAATTTTAGCTGAAAAAGCCTGATTAAAAGCGCGCGCATTAAATGAAAACCAAACTGATGATAATTATGAATTGTTTACCCGGGTTTTATGTTATTAATTACTGACAGTTTTTTACGCTTTCTGCTATTGTATTTTTCTTAGTTGAAAACTTTACACGCGCCAACAGGAGTTTAGAATCTTTCTAAATTACGAAAGCTGACAAAAATCATAACATTCCATAACAATCAAATTGTTTAATGACTGTAAATTTGCAGTGTATTTATAGAATGACATGTACGGACACTTTAAAGCGATAACCATTTCTCATAAAAATGCCTCTCTTAACATAAGAGAGCAAATTGCACTTAATGAAGAGGAATGTAAGAATCTGATGCTTAAAATTCGTGAAACATTTGATGTTTCCGAAACACTTGTGCTTTCTACCTGCAACCGTACCGAGATATATTACTACGCCGAAAACAATATTAGCGAAGATATTATACGCCTGCTGGCAAGCTTAAAAGTACTGAATTCGAACGAAATTCTGCCTTATTTTAATTTTGTCAATAATCATCATGAGGCGGTTAATTATTTGTTTGAAGTGGCGTTAGGATTACAATCTCAGGTGGTGGGCGACCTGCAGATACCGAATCAGGTGAAACATGCTTACCAATGGTCGGCTGATGCAAATATGGCCGGGCCGTTTTTACACCGCCTGTTGCATACTATTTTCTTTACCAACAAAAGAGTGGTACAGGAAACCGCCTTCAGAGACGGTGCCGCATCTACCTCTTATGCAACGGTTGAGGTACTGGAGAGCTTTCTGCCTTTATTATCGAATCCGAAAATTCTGGTTGTAGGCTTAGGTGAGATCGGCGAAGATGTTTGCAGAACCCTTGCTGATAAAAATTACCAGAACATTACTATAACCAACCGCACTGCAGCTAAAGCTGAGGCGCTGGCGCAGGAGCTGGGCTTTAAAGTTTCTGACTTTAGCACAGTTCAGGAACAAATAATGGAGGCCGACATTGTGATTTCGTCGGTGCGTGTAGAAGAGCCTTTGATTACCCCTGCTACGCTTAAATATAAAACGCTTGCCGTTAAATATCTGATTGACTTATCGGTGCCGCGCAGTATTGCCCCTGAAGTAGAAGACCTGACAGGCATTGTATTGTATGACCTGGACGAGATTCAACGCCGTGCGAACGAAGCATTACAACGCCGTTTAGATGCCATACCGCAGGTAAAAGGTATTATTGAAGATGCCCTGGGCGAGTTCAACAACTGGTCGCAGGAAATGATTGTTTCGCCAACTATTCAGAAACTGAAAGGCGCTCTGGAACAAATCAGAAAAGAAGAGATGGCGCGTTTTGTTAAAGAATTGTCGGCAGAGGAAGCAGAGAAAATGGATAAAATTACAGCCAGCATGATGCAGAAAGTAATTAAACTACCTGTATTGCAACTGAAAGCTGCCTGTAAACGCGGAGAAGCCGAAACACTGATTGATGTATTGAACGACCTGTTTAATCTTGAAAAACAGGTTATCTGATAATCCTTGTATACCTTATAATGAAGAAGCCGACTTTGCAGTCGGCTTTCTTTTTGTATAATAGTTATCTCAATTGTTCAAGTTCGGCCTCTACAAATGCCATCAGTTCGGCAATGTATTCTTTCGAGAAGTCAAATTTTACATTGGCTGCCTCATAAATTTTGCCTATTGGTGCGGTGTATCCTAAACGAAGTGCGTTCAGGTAGCCCTCTAATCCTTTTGCGTTATCGTGCTTATAATTGCGCCATACGCTGATTGCCCCCAGTTGAGCCATTCCGTATTCAATATAATAGAAAGGCACCTCAAATACGTGAAGCTGTCTTTGCCATACATATTTCTTGAAACGCTCAAAGCCTTTCCAGTTCGTAACCGAATCTGAAAACAACTCATATATCTTCAACCATGCCTCCTGACGTTCTTCAATGCTATGCGTTGGATTCTCGTAAATCCAGTGCTGAAATTTATCGATGGTGGCTATCCAGGGCAGTACTTCCAGAATATCTTCCAGATGCTCTACTTTGGCGCGTTTCAGGTCATCCTCATTCTCAAAAAAGGCACCCCAGTGCTCCATTGAGATTAACTCCATAGACATTGAGGCCAGTTCGGCCACTTCTGACGGTGTGCTGCGGAAAGTGTTGAGTGGTAAGTCTCTGATTTCAAAAGAGTGAATGGCGTGGCCACCCTCATGCACCATAGTTACTACGTCTCGCAGGCTTGAGGTAGCATTCATAAAAATAAAAGGCACACCTATTTCTTCAAGCGGATAATTATACCCCCCCGGCGCTTTACCTACACGAGACTCCACATCAAAATGCCTCATGGTGCGCATAATACGGATATAATTGGCCAGCCGGGCATCTATCTCATTAAAACATTGAATGGTCTTATCAAGCAGATTTTCTCCGTCTGTGAAAGGCTTTAAGGCCGGTTTGCCATCGGTATCTACTTTCAGGTCCCAGGGGCGTAGTTCATCTACCTTTAGCTTTTCTTTTCTTTCTTTGGCCATTTTATTAACCAAAGGCACTACAGTTTCGGCCACCGCCTCATGAAAATTAAAACAGTCTTTCGGGGTATAATCAAAACGCCCCATAGCGGCAAACATATAGTCGCGAAAATTGGCAAAGCCTGCATTGGTGGCAATCTGATGGCGCAGGTCTCTCAGCTCGTTAAAAAGGCTGTCCAGTTGCTCATGGTCCTGGTAACGTCTCTCCGATATTTTAGTCCAGGCATCTTCCCGAACCGCTCTGTCGGGCGACTGTAACAAGTCTCCGGCTTTGGGCAGTGTCATTAACTGTCCGTTAATGGTTACCGTCATGGCGCCAACAATAGACTGATACTCAGCCTGTTTGGTTTGAACAAGGGTTTCAAGCGGTATATTGTCTTCACGAAAAATCTCTACTGCCTTTTTCATTCCCCGAATGGTAATATCAAAGCCTTTGTCTTCCAATGCGTTCAGGTATGGGCTTTCCAGTGCTTTTTTATTCAGCTGGTCGTTATAAGACGATAGCTGCGGCTGGATTTCTTCCACAAAAAACTGGTAGTTTTTCTGGTTGTCTTCGCTGGCAGTATCACAGGTCATTTTTATATACCGCCAGGCCATGTTTTCAGACAGGTATGACTCCAGCTCGCTGCGGTCAATAAACCACTGGCGTAAGTCCTGCACACTTTCAATATTACGGTTAACCAGATTTTCATACAGGGGCTGCACTTCTGCCCATGAGGTTAACGAAAACGCTTCTCCAATAAATTTGCGGGCTTTCCGCTGAGGGATTACTATTTCTTCCATATACTGTTTTCCTATCATTTTTGAACGTCACAAAGATAAACGAATGACCGACAAACTACTATAAATAACAAAAACTGTTGGCAAAGATTCAGACGTCTATGCTATCGGTCATTTCGCCTAATTTTTCAGATTTTTATCAATAGGTTTTTCATTTTTCGATACTTTCGTAAAATAATCTATGAAACTATGAAGATAAAACCCTTACTATTAACTATTGCGCTGATTGTCCTTTCTATTGCCTGCCATAAAACGCTTACCCACCAGGCCGTGGGCGAAAAATTCACCCTCAACTATGAGGTAAATCGCTCCGAAAAAGAGATACAGGCTTTTGAAAAAGCCGATGCTGCCATAGGGCTGCACAAGCTGCAGGGGCAAATTGTATTCTACGGCAGCTCTAGCATACGCCTCTGGAAAACCCTGAAAGAAGACTTTGCACCACTGCCCGTTATTAACCACGGTTTTGGTGGTTCTACCTTCCCTGAAATGACTTATTATGCCAACCGGATGCTGGTACCATATAAGCCCAAAATAATAGTGCTGTATTGCGAAAACGATTTGTTTTCGGGTAAGGAGAAAACGCCCGAGCAGTTATTTGATGCCTTTGCCGAACTGGCCACCCTGATACAGAACAAGCTGCCAAAAACTAAAGTGTATTACATTTCGATGAAGCCCTCTATATCAAGAAAAGACAAATGGAATCTTACCACTACGGCCGACGCGCTCATCAGAGCCTACATAGATAAACACAAAAACTTTAGTTTTGTTGATATCAGACCCGTAATGTATGCCCCGAACGGAAAAGTTAATGGTGAATATTTTATTAAAGACAGCCTGCACATGACACCGAAAGGTTATGCGCAATGGACATCGGTAGTAAGACCCATCTTATTGAAAAACTATAAATAACCGGTATTATCAACCTCTATTCAACATGAAGAAAATTTTTGTTATGCTTGGCCTGTTCCTTATCACGGGTCTGGCTTTTGCACAGCCTGCCGAACGGCTCATTAAAGTAATTGTAGCCCCCGAACATGAAGACTGGACTTACAAACCGGGCGAACCGGTTAAGTTCTCTGTTATGGTGCTAAAGTATGGTAACCCGCTTAAAAATGTAAAGATTGTGTATCAGATAGGCCCCGAGAAGTTTGAAAACAAAAAAGACAGCATTATTCTGAAAGACGGGGTTATCAAACTGGATGGCGGTACCATGACCACAGCCGGGTTTTTAAGATGCACTATTATTGCCAAGGTAGACGGTAAAGAATACCGCAACCTGGCTACTGCTGCCTTTGAACCAGAGAAGATTCAACCAGCTGTAGAATTACCAACCGACTTCGTGCAGTTCTGGAACAAAGCCAAAGCAGACCTGGCCAAAGTGCCTATGGATGCGCAGATGACGCTGCTCCCCGAACGTTGCACCGAGACCGTTAATGTTTACCATGTAAACCTGCAAAACTACCGTGAATACGGTACAGTACGTCTGTATGGCATCTTGTGCGTACCCAAAAAAGAAGGGAAATATCCGGCCTTATTGAGAGTACCGGGCGCAGGCGTAAGACCTTATGGCGGAGATGTAAAAACTGCCGAGAAAGGCATTATTACCCTTGAAATAGGTATCCACGGCATTCCGGTTACTATGGAGCCTTCTGTATATGCCAACTTAGGAGCAGGGCCTTTGAATGCCTACTGGACTTATAACCTTGATAACCGCGACTTGTATTATTTTAAACGTGTGTATCTGGGCTGTGTGCGTGCCAACGATTTTCTGGTGAGCCTGCCGCAATATGACGGAACAAATCTGGCAGTGACAGGCGGAAGCCAGGGTGGGGCCTTGTCTATTGTTACGGCAGCCCTGGACCCCCGCGTGAAATGGTCGGCACCTATTTACCCTGCTTTGTCTGATATGGCAGGTTACCTGAAAGGGCGTGCCGGTGGCTGGCCACATATTTTTGATAAAAGCAATGCGCATAACCATACCGATGCCAAGATAAAAACAGCAGCCTATTATGATGTGGTAAACTTTGCCAAACAACTGAAAGTACCTTGCTTCTACTCAATGGGCTTTAATGACGAAACCTGTCCGCCAACTTCTATGTGGGCGGTTTATAATGTGATTAATTCGCCAAAAACATTGAAGCTCTATCAAGAAACAGGCCACTGGACTTTCCCGGAAGAAAATGAAGCGGTAATGAACTGGTTATTAGATCAATTATTGGCTAAAAAATGAAATTTAACGCATTTCCTGTCATTAGGTACTTACTGTTTTTTATTACAGGAATACTTGCGTATTTACAAACCCACTATTTCCACACAACTTTTTATTTAACATTCATTAGCCTGGTGCTAGGCCTTTTGGCCTCTGTTTATGGCAAACAGGCTTTTGTAAGAGGCACTCTGGCATGTTTATTATTCTTTTTCTCTGGCTGGATAATAACTTACCGGTCAACCGCTATTAATAATCCAGCGCATTTTAAAAATCTGGGGGGCATTCAATATTATCAGGCGGTTATTATTTCCAATGCTGAAACAAAACCCAGAACCTTTAAAGCAGAGGCAAAAATTGAGGCAGCGCAAGCGGGTAGCAAGTGGAAAAACACCACCGGAAAAGTAATTTTATACTTTAGTAAGGATGATTCTTTTAAACCCACCTATGGAGATGTATTGCTGATTAAAGGCACACCGAAAGAGGTGGAGTTGCCGAAAAATCCTGAGGAGTTTAATTATAAACAATATCTGGCCAATAAAGGAATCTATGCCTCGCACTTCTTAAAAAACAAAGACTATCTTCTGCTAGGCAACAAGCCGCCTTCTGCTTTACTTAAAACTGCGTTTCAGGCCAATTTATATGCCGATAGCGTTTTTAAGACATGGGTACAAACACCCCGTGAATATGCCATTGCCAACGCAATGATTGTGGGTATAAGAGACGATATTGATGACGATTTACTGAGCGCCTATTCTGCATCTGGAGCCATTCATGTGTTGTCTGTTTCAGGAATGCATGTGGGGATTTTGTTCTGGATTATTGGAATAGCTTTGGGCTGGCTAAAGAAAAAAGGCAAACACGGGCCCTGGATTTTCCTGCTCATTACACTAAGTATCTTGTGGACCTACGCTCTTTTTACAGGCTTGTCATCAACAGTACTAAGGGCAACCGTTACTTTTTCTTTTCTGCTTGTAGGTACCACTTTAAACCGGTCGCACAATATTTATAATATACTGGCGGTTTCTGCTTTGGTTTTACTGGCCTGGAACCCCTACTGGTTGGCCGACATCGGCTTTCAGTTGTCTTATCTGGCTATTGTCGGCATTGTATATCTTTATTCATATCTGAATGAATTGGTTAACCCAACGAACCCCCTCATTCGGATAATATGGGAAGGAACAGTCATTTGCTTTGCTGCTCAATTGTTTACCACCCCACTTAGCATTTACTATTTTCACCAGTTTCCGGCTTATTTTCTTATAGCCAACCCCGTCGTTGCCTTTTTTTCTTTCAGTATTCTTCCGGCGGGGCTATTCTTATTGTTTTTTGCCAGCGTTCCCATACTTTCTCATGTTTTGGCTTTTATCTTAAAATACTCATGCCTTTTATTGAATGAGTCTGTTTTTGCTTTTCAGAAACTGCCCCTGTCAACCCTTAAAGGCTTTTCTATATCTATGCCAGAATTACTGGCATGGTATGCTATTTTGGGCTTAAGCATTGCTTTCTTCCGATATTCAGAATTGAAGTATCTACGCATAGCTACAGGGCTATTTAGTATATTGGCTTTAGCAAATGTATATGAAGATTACAAACAGAGTAGTCAAAAGGAACTGACGTTCCATGCTATCAATAACCATGCAGGGGTAAGTTTAATAGAAGGGAAGTCTGCAACCTTTATGGGTGACTCGGGTGTTATACACGATAAGAAGATTTATAATTTTAATTTGAAGAATTATTACGACAGAATGGGCGTATCAAACCAGAATCTTTTGGACGTGGCGTCTTATACCAACCATCAGGGTATGACAGTTTTTGAGTTTGACGGTAGAAAAATACTTTGGTTACAAAAGCCTTTCAAGGGCAATCTCATAGGCCGAACCAATTATGTACTGCTTTCAAACAATGCCATCAGAGACCTGAGGGCTTTTGAAAGTTTAAAGCCGGACTTGATAATTGTTGATGGCTCTTATAAGCCCTATCTGGTCGAAAATCTGAAGAAACAGGCCGGTAATATGGGCTTGCCTCTGGTTGTGTTAAATCAGACAGGAGCCTACTCTGTCAGGCCAAATTGAGCCAAAATTCAACTTTACAAAAAAATCAGCAGCTATCTAAAATCTTTATGCAATTGAAACACTTTACTATTCTTGTTACATTTTTTACTGGTTTTTCATTGTTTGCGCAGGCACAGGAAACAGACACCACTATTGCCACGCAACAGTTGAACGAAGTGGTAGTAAGAGGCTTTGAAACCGAAAGAAAGCTCACCGAGACAGCCGCTTCGGTAGGCGTGCTGACAATTAAAGATATTGAGAGATTCCAGAACACAACCCTGGTGCCTGTTTTTAATACCTTGCCGGGTGTGCGCATGGAAGAGCGCTCTCCGGGCAGTTATCGCCTTTCCATCCGGGGTAGTTCTCTCCGCTCTCCTTTTGGTGTTAGAAATGTAAAGATTTACTGGAATGATATTCCGCTGACTGATGGTAACGGTAATACTTTTCTGAATGCCATAGATATGAACACCGTTGGAAACATTGAGGTAATTAAAGGCCCTGCTGGAAGCATTTACGGTGCCGGAACAGGAGGAGTGATACTGCTGGGTGGTAATAAAGCAATGGCGCAACAGAGCTCAAAAGAAAAACCTACCAGCTATATAAATACTACCTTTGGCTGGGGAAGTTTTGGATTACAGAACCGGGCCATTTCATGGAATCTGGCTACAGAGAAAATTAACTCTGTATTGAGTTATGCCCATGCACAGGCCGACGGTTACCGCCAGAACAGTGCCACAGTACGTGATGTGCTCAGCTGGCGTTCAAATTTCTTTGCGTCTGCGCACAGAACGTTTAATGTATCGGCCCTGTATTCTGATATGCATTATCAAACGCCGGGCGGGCTAACGCAGGCACAGATGGACCAGAACCCCAGGCTGGCGCGCCAGCCTACACCAACAATACCGGGGCCAATTCAGCAAAAGGCAGGTATTTACCAGAAAGTATTTAATCTGGGGGTATCGCAGGAATACCGCTTTAATGAACACTGGACAAATGTAACAGCTTTATACGGAACTATCACCGAACTACGGAACCCATTTATTACCAATTATGAAATCAGGAATGAACAGACTTTTGGCGGACGAACCCGCACAACCTACGCGTTTCGAACAGGTACAATTTCTAATCGCCTGTCAGCCGGAGGAGAGTTTCAGCAGTCATACTGGGTGATTCGTAACTTTGGTAACAGAGGCGGCAATATTGATACCCTGCAAACCAACGATAACGTGGGCGCCATGAGTTATTTTCTCTTTACACAACTGGAAACAGAACTACCACAAAACATTATATTGACAATCGGTGCCAGTTATAACAGTGTAAAGTATAACTTCACCCGGGTTTCAGACGCGCCGAACATCAAACCAATTGATAATTTTCTGCCGGCTGCCTTTTTACCCAGAATAGCTTTATTGAAAAAAATAAAAGATAAGATAGCTGTTTTTGCCAGTGTCAGCAGCGGGTTTTCTCCGCCGTTAGTAAGTGAATTTACTGCCGGATACCGAAACACCACCTTTGTGCCTACGCTGGCCTCTGAAAGAGGTACTAATTATGAAATTGGTACCAGAGGAAACCTGTTGAATCAACGATTGTCGTTTGATGTAACGGCGTATTCTTTCCGCCTGCAGAATACTATTGTAAGACGTGTGAACGAAGCAGGAACCGAATACTTTGTAAATGCCGGAGGCACCCTGCAAAACGGGCTGGAAGTATTGCTGAACGGCTGGCTTGTAAAAAAACCCGAAGCAACAACAGTGCGGGAATTAAGGCTTTTTAGCAGCTTTACACTGGCAGACTATCAGTTTAAAAACTATAAGCAGGTACAAACTGATTTATCTGGTAAAAGCCTGACGGGTGTACCGCGGCATGTATGGGTATCTGGTCTTGACATCGTCAGTCAGCCGGGTTTTTATCTGAACTCAACCATTAACTTTACCGACCGCCTGCCGGTGAATGATGCCAATACGGTTTATGCCAACAGCTACTGGTTGCTCAATGCAAGGTTGGGGTATCAGAAAACATTTAAACCGCTGGCTATCAACATCTTTGTAGCAGGCGACAACCTGTTGGATAAGTTATACAGCCTGGGCAATGACCTGAATCCTGTTGGTAATCGTTTCTTCAACCCTGCCCCAACCCGAAACTGGCAGGTAGGTGGCAATGTGAGGATATTTCTTTAAATGAAGGGGGCCGGTTAGCGGCCCTCTTTTATTTTACTTTGCTGCCTTTATCATCTTCAAACAAACAGGCATGGACACTTTCACTTCTTTGCCTGTTGGTGTTAGTGTGCCGGTTTTGGCATCTCTTTTAAACAGCACAATGTTGTCGCTATCCTGATTAGCCACTAAAACCCACTTGCCGGTTGGGTCAATCATAAAGTTGCGAGGGGTTTTACCCTGCACCGGCTGATTGGTAATATAGGTAAGTTTTCCTGTTTTCTGGTCTATACTGTAAATAACCAGATGGTCATAAAAACGATTGGAGCCATACAGAAACTTGCCATCGGCAGAAATATGAATATCAGCGCAGGCATTCCGGCCTTTAAATTCAGGTGGCAAGGTAGATATGGTCTGCATTTCCTCCAAAGCGCCTTTGCCGTAGTGATAGGCCGTTACAGTAGAATTCAGCTCCTGAATGACATACGCCCAATTACCATTGGGATGAATCTTGAAATGCCGCGGCCCGGCGCCATCGGCCGTTTTGGTAGCCGGAGGATTGCCCGCACTCAGGCGTCCGGTTTGGGCATCTAACTGATAACTCACAATTTTATCAATGCCCAAATCTGCCACAAAAATATCAGTATTGTTGGGGGCAATGTTTACCGAATGTACATGTGGCTTCTCCTGACGGCTGGCATTTACACCCTTGCCCTCATGCTTAATGGTTTGGGTAGGTGCACCCAATGACCCATCTTTTTCAATAGGCAATATGCTCAGGCTGCCGCCACCATAATTACCAACCAAAGCCCATTTTCCGGTTTTGTCAACCGATATATGGCAAGGCCCCGAACCACCTGCCGACTGCGTATTCAGTTTGGTCAGCTTCCCTGTTTTATTATCAAAGCTGTAGGCATTTACCGAACCGTCTTCTGTCTCGCCAACGGCATAAACAAATTTCTCATTGGGTGCTACATCCAGAAAAGTCGGGTTTTTAATTCCGCCGGTTACACTTACAGAGGCGAAATCTCCGGTACGGGTATTAAATTTATAAACATACAAGCCCTCGCTTCCTTTGCTGGTATACGTACCTACCAACAGGTAATAGTCATTATTTTGTGCATAACTGCTGAATGTTACGAACATAAGCAGTGAGCAACAGCGTATCAGGTTCCTGAAATTCATCATAAGTAACGGTTGAATAATGTTCAATAAATGTACACCAAAGATAGCTACTTTTTGGCTTTTTTATTTATTTGCGGCTTTCAATTAAAGATATGCAGGCTCCAAACATTACCACCGTAAAAACAGCTGCCGATGTAAGAGGTATTCTGGCACTTCAACAAAAAAACCTTAAAAAGAACCTCACAGCCGAACAAATAGAAAGCCAGGGCTTTGTAACTGTCGAGCATAATTATGATGTTTTAAAAGCCATGAACGATGCGCAAGCGAGTATAATTGCCAAAGACGGCGATACCGTTGTGGGTTACTGCCTGGCCATGCTGCCCCAGTTCAGAAATGATGTGCCGGAAATCAGAAGTCTGTTTGATACTATTGACCTGATTGAGTTTGAAAACCGCCCCCTGAAAGAGTTTAATTACGTAGTAATGGGGCAGGTATGTGTAGGAGAAGGCTACCGGAGCATGGGGCTTTTTGATGGTATGTATCAGAAATTACGAGAGGAGCTTTCAGATAAATTTGATATGTGTATCACAGATATATCGTCCAGAAATCTTCGTTCGCAAAAGGCACATACGCGTATCGGGTTTCAGAACATCAAAGATTTTCATGATACCGAACTGAACGAAATCTGGCGTGTGGTGCTGTGGGACTGGCGTTGCTAAGTGAGCAATATTCAGATTGTGGGCACAGGAAAGCCATCGTAATTTTGGTTTATAAACACGTAAATGCAGATGGAAACGTTAGAGAATCAGGACAACATAGATTATAGCCGCATTGAAAAGGCCATTCATTATATTGAAGATAACTTTCAGCTGCAACCAAGCCTGAAAGAAATTGCAGACCACGTAGCCCTGTCAGAATTTCATTTCAACCGCTTATTCAGCAAGTGGGCAGGCACCAGCCCCCAACGGTTTATGCGTTTTCTTACCAAAGAATTTGCCAAAGAAAAACTAACCCAGAGCGATAATCTTCTGGACGCTACGTTTGAATCGGGTCTGTCGAGTACCAGCCGCCTGCATGATTTATTTGTCACTTATGAGGCCATGACCCCTGCCGAGTTTAAAGCCAAAGGCGATGGGCTTACCATTCATTATGGCATCCATACAACGCCTTTCGGTCAGTGCCTGATAGCCGTAACGGGTCGGGGCATTACCGATTTACGCTTTATTGAAACAGAGGGCCATGAAATGGCTATTTCGGAAATCAGAACTGATTTTGCTAATGCAGAATTTGTTTTTGACAAAGAGTTTACCCGACCATTTATTGAGCAGATATTTTACGGAACAGAAAAAACCATAACCCCAATTACATTGCTTTTAAGAGGCACTAACTTTCAGATAAAAGTTTGGGAAGCACTGTTGAAAGTTCCGTTCGGGCAAATGGTCAGTTATAATACCATTGCTCAAAACATTGGTCAACCCACTGCACATAGAGCCGTAGGAACAGCCATCGGCAGCAATCGCCTGGCTTATGTTATTCCGTGCCACAGGGTTTTACAAAAGGTAGGAGGCATCGGCGGATATCGCTGGGGCATCACCCGTAAAAAGGCAATGTTGGGTTGGGAGTTGGGGAGATTGTAGTGTGGCGTAGCAGTAGCACGGAATGATATTCCGTGTCACGGGCTCATCCTTTCCACAACAGATATTTCTCCCTCATACAAACCGCGCAGGGGCGATATCCACAGTTCATTGCCTCTGCTTCATTCTCAAAAAATACACGGTTTTTTACTTTCATCTTTTTTCCTGACCGGCAGTCTAATCTTCCGTAAATCTTCAATTTCATATTCCCGGCCATAGTTACCTCTTCATTCCTTATTTTCTTCCACAAGGCTCTGGCTCTCGTAAAACGGTTGGCGCCTAAAGCTGAGTGCTGTATCATGGTGCATCATGAAAAATAACGCCCAGATTAAACCGCTGCCCTTTCCTTACCTCACTTACTCCATGCCGTACGGTGGCACGGTAGTAACCTTTTGTACCCAAAACAGGTCTGTAATTAGTAGTAAAAATAACAGCATCACCCCTACTGGGTTGTAACACAATGGGCTTCGACTGCATTCTTGGGCGGTTCTCCACCATCACAAACTCGCCACCTTCGTAATCCAAACCAGCCTGTGTAAGGAATACAACCATCTGAAACGGAAAGTAGACCTCACCATACAAATCCTGATGAAGGGCATTCCAGTCCCCGGCCTGATATTTAAGAATCAAGGGCGTAGGTCTGGTTTGCCCAGCCTGCCGGCATTCTTCCAGAAGTCCCTCCAGGGCCTCGGGAAAATCTTTACTAATCCCAAGTTTAAACATCCACTCATTCGCCACCTTAACCAGATACAGATAAACTAATTGGCGTAGTTGAGTAATTACATCAGGTAAGGGATATTGGTAATACTTATACTCGCCACTGCCGAACTGAAATCGCTTCATGTTAATGATACTCCGGTAAAGCTCATTATTATTATAGTTTTCAATCAATTGCCTGCATTCTTCGTCTGTAAGGATTTGAGGTAAAACGGCGTATCCTTTTTCATTCAGACTGTCTGCATGGTGTTGCCAATTCTGGCTTTCTACGCGTTGTGCTATTTCCGCTAACATATTAACTGGGTTTGTTGCAGGCAAAAGTCTTAAAACCATTTAGACTTATCCAGCCGAATCTTGCTCTATTTCACAAAAAGCAAAAACAGCATGAAAAATTAAGCCCCTTGTTCTATTTTTGAACAATAATTAGCAAAGCAATGAAGCAGGAAGATTTAACGATAAACACTTTCAATAAAAATAGTTTGGTTGTAACAATTATCGGTTTTGAAATAGACAATCCGAAGCATTATCAGGCATTTAAGGAGATTAACTATAACTGGATAAACCAATACTTTAAAGTTGAGCAGGGAGACCTGGATTCGTTAGAAAACCCGGAGAAGTATTTTCTGGCTACCGGTGGTGCCATACTGCTAGCTAATCTGGACAATGAAATTCTGGGGACAACAGCCCTGAAACCCATGCCTAACAATAGTTTTGAACTCTGCAAAATGGGCGTAAGTGATACCGCCAAAGGCCTGGGCATCGGCTTTGCATTGGGCAGGGCTGCTATTGAGAAAGCCCGTGAGCTTGGCGCTAAAAGAGTATATCTGGAGACAAACTCTTCGCTAGCCCCGGCTCTGAACCTCTACAAAAAGCTGGGTTTTACAAGGGTGGAAGATTTCACATCACCATATAAACGAGCCGATGTAGCCCTGGAAATGTACTTATAGTTTTTCATGAAAAACTATTATCTTCGCAAATCAAATAATCAAAGAACTAATTATATGAGAAAAAAAATTGCCGCTGGCAACTGGAAAATGAATAAAACTTTTGAAGAAGGCCAAATCCTTTTGTCAGAAGTAGTTAATATGGCTAAAGACGAAATCGTGAACCCTGATGTACAGATTGTCGTTTGTGTTCCGTTTCCTTATTTAGGCACATTCGGAAAACTGATTGACAGCCCAAAGGTAGCTTTGGGTGCACAAAACTGTTACCCAAAGGCCTCAGGAGCTTACACGGGCGAAGTATCAGTACCAATGTTGCAATCGGTAGGTGTTCAGTATATCATTATCGGTCACAGCGAACGCCGTCAGTATTTCAATGAGTCTGATGCTTTTCTGGCTGAGAAAGTAAACGCAATTCTTGAAGCCGGATTAACTCCTATTTTCTGCTGCGGCGAAACCCTTGAACAACGCAACGAGGGCATCCATTTTGATTTCGTAACGGGTCAGTTAACCAACGGCCTTTTCCACCTATCAGCTGACGATTTGAAGAAAGTCGTAATTGCCTACGAACCCATCTGGGCTATTGGCACCGGCGTAACTGCCAGTAACGACCAGGCACAGGAAATGCACAAAGTGTTGAGAGACCACCTGGCTTCTAAATACGGTGCTGAAGTTGCTGAAGAAATTAGTATTCTATACGGAGGCAGCGTAAATGGTGCCAACGCACAAGAACTATTTGCCTGCCCTGACGTAGACGGCGGCCTTGTAGGTGGCGCTTCGTTGAAATCAAGAGAATTTGTAAATATTGCCAAATCGTTCTGATATATAAAAGTGTGCCGGGTACATATCCGGCACGCTATTCAACAGAATCGGCTTTGCTTTTAAGTGGCTTAATAAAGTAAAAAATTCCTGCTACAGAAGCTACCAATAATATAATTAGCAGTATTTTCTGCACATTCCCTTCATTGGGGTTCTCCAGCAATTTCCTGATTTCATTGGCCTGTTGGCCCGTCCATACAGCCAGTATTGTTCTGGGTATCATACCCAAAAACCCTCCTAACAAGATATTCTTTAGTTTAGCGCCTGATAACGCAAAAACAAAGTTGGTTAAAGCAAAAGGCAAAACAGGCGATAGTTTGGCGAAGAAAATAATCTTCAGTTCCTGTTGTTGAATTGCATCTAACAGGTCTTTTGCTTTCTTGTTTTCCTGTAAGTAATTTCTGAACCGGTCTTTATCAAGCCTGCGTGTAATGGTGTTTACCAGCACAATGGCCGCCATGTTCATTAATAACAACGGTAATACAGCGCCCCAGCCTAAAAAATAACCAAAAACCAGCGCAAGAAATGTGGGTGGGGTAACCGCCACTGCTGATGTAATACAGCAAAGCAGTGTGATAAGTGCCCACCGGGTGGGGCTGTATGTTATGATCTCTGCCTCATTTGTTATTACCCAGACAGTAATAATTGAGGTGAAAACCAACGGAACAACTGTTAAAAAAACAGACGAAACAAGTGCGAAAGAGTATTTGCCGGAATTATTCAAGTATGGCTCATTTTTACAGGCCACAAAAATACGCATTACAAATACCTGATGCTAAAGATTATTAAAGAAGAAATCCGAAGCGAACAACAATAGGTGAATTATTACCACCTAAGCCCTGCGGACTGATAAAACCCCGGTTAGGGTAGCCCAGGTTGTACATCAACGAAATAAAACTGCCTCTGTTTCCGCCGCGCCCCTGATAAAACCCGGCACCTAGTAGCGGTGAGCCTTCCCACTTCTTTTTAATGTCGGTAACGGGAGTATTCGGATTAAAAGAATAGAACTGACTGGCATAGGCATTCATCATTTCATATTCTGCATGTATAAAAATAGATCTGAAAACCTGCTGCCTTACAAATAGCTTGGGTCCGTAAACCAAATTGCCGTTCTGGTTAAAATTACCCTGGTATATCAGGTTGGCGCCCAGCCCGGCAACAGTTCCTTTTTCCCCTAGCTCATACCCTACCATAGGCGACACATCAATGTAAAAAGCACCAAAGAAACCAAGCCATAAATTACCTCCATACCTTAGTCTTTCTTTCCAGGCGGGCTTTGGCTGCTCAAAAAATATGGGCTTTTCTTTCTGTTGTGGTTCTTCTTCCTGTGCAAATGCCGCAAAGGCACAAATAAGTAAGGTAAGGGTTAAAAAAGCTTTACGCATGTGTTAATGCTGTTTCTTGTAAAAAATCAGGCAGTTCAATGGTCTCTAACAATTGTTCTTCAAGCATATTTGCCCACTCTAGTAAATAAACGATAACATCTTCTCTAACATTGTGGCGCAAATAGCGTTTTTCTACAGGTAGGCGAGACAAAACGTCTTTGTCTGATAGTTTCTCAAGATTTTTCAGGTCTTCTAACGTAAACCCTGCTGTCAGCATTTCAAAAATCAGCAGGTCAATGGGCATGGCACTAACACCACAATAATCATTCAATTGTTCGTTCCAGTCGCCGCGCCCCTGCATGGCGTATGCATGTATTTCTGCTTTGGTTTTCCGGGTTACCTCCTGCGCCAGATTGCCGCAGTTACAACTACCCATGTGCCCCCACATATATTGCGTACCAGCCTGAAGCTTGCCGGCGGTACGCCTTAAAGCATCTACTATTTCTTGTTTTACCTGTGCCATTGCTTAATCTTTTTAATTTCTTGCTATAAAACCATATTAAAGTTAACAAAGTTTATATTTTTTTAAAATTCAGATTTCATTACTAGACAGGTACCACCCAAGAAATAACGTAGCTCATAGAAAACTAAAAACCGGCTTAACGAGGGCTTTATATTAAGACAATATCGTTGGCATTGGCCACTTCAAAATTCTGGGTACTTAAATTGGCTTTCAGTTCGGCAGATGTAACCCTGATACGTGCCACTCCTACCATTACGCCGTGGCCATCTGTTATCTCCACCACCTCTCCGGCTTCAAAATCTCCCTTAACCTTTTTTATACCCACTGCCAGCAAACTGCTGCGTTTCTGAAGGGCTTTTACGGCTCCGGCATCAATTTGTAGTGTGCCTACGGTTAAGCTACCGCTTGCCAGCCATTTATTACGCGATGAAAGATTTACCTCCTGCGGCAGAAACTCACTTCCGGCTTGCCCCTGCAATGCGTTCAGGATACCATCTGGGGTTTTCATGCCGAAAATAATCACCTTAATTCCCATGCGGGTAGCCAGCTTGGTAAACGTTAACTTAGAGGCCATACCGCCCGAACCCAAAGCCGACTTACTGTTATCAACCAGGCCTAATATCTGGTTATCAATGGTTTCTATTTTTCTGATTATGTTCTTTTCTTTATCCAGCAAGCCGCCAACCGACGTGCATATCATCAGGGTTTCGGCGCCAAAGCCAGTGGCTATCAGGGTGGCTAGTTCATCATTATCTGAAAACTTCAACTCGCGGTTACTCACCACATCGTTTTCGTTGGCAATTGGTATGATACCATTTGCCCACAACTCCTGATACGTTTCTTTCAGTTGCAGAAACTGCTCGCGGTTGCCAAAGTGCTGGCGCTCGCACAAGCTCTGTGCAATTTGTATGTTGTATGCCGAGAAGTACCTGGAATAAATACTTAATAACAACGGATTGCCAATGGCTGCGGCGGCCTTCCTTTCTGCTATTTGGCCTGAATACTGTTTTATATAGTGCTTGCCTGCTCCTACCGCACCCGACGACACAATAACAATATGATACCGGGCATGTAACTCAGAAACCTGCCGGGCAATATCGGCAATAATGGTTTCGTCTGGCTCGCCGTTGGTTTGCGTTATAGAAGCAGTACCGAATTTAATGATAAGAATAGGCAATTGGGTCATTGGGTGGGGTGCTTAATGCTTGTTACTGTTTACTGTTGTCTCTCTACTATCAGGGTAAACAAAAAAGACGCAAGGTTTTGCGTCTTTTTTATTATGAAGATTTTATTTCTAAACTTTCGCAGGCCCTGCGGGCGGCTTCCTGTTCGGCTTTTTTCTTGTTCCATCCACCACCGGTGCTAATGGCCTCACCATTTACTTTTACCTGTGCCACAAACTCTTTATGGTGATGCTTGCCGTTTTCCTGCACAATCTCAAAAACAATCTTTTTGCCTTCTTGTTGTGCCCAGCTTAACAGAATACTTTTATAATTGGTATTGGTCTGAATAACGGTGTCGAGGTCAAAATAATTGGCTATCAGTTTTTTCAGAATGAAAGTTCTGGTAAATCTGAAGCCTTTGTCGAGATAGATAGCGCCGATAAGGGCTTCCATGGCATCGCCATACATCGATGTACGGCTGTGGGCAATGCGCTGGCCATCAAACTGAATGAGCTTCTCTAAACCAATCTTGCGTGCTACCTGATTCAAAGATTCGCGGTTAACAATTCTCGACCTGATTTCGGTTAAGAACCCTTCATCTTTGAACGGATATTTCTTGAAAAGGTATTCGGCTACTATCATGCCCAACACCGAATCACCCAGATATTCAAGCCGTTCGTTCGACTCGCGAAAACCACCAATATTGGTTTCTTTTGACGCAGAGGTATGTCGAAAGGCCAACTGATAGAGCAAAGGATTACTCGGCTTTTCACCAATAATTTGCTCTACAGCTTTTCTAAACTCACGTTCTTTTGAACTCGTTTTAAAGAATCCCCAAAAGTTACTAGCCTCCGACAACACGTTTCGAAATTAGATTTTCTTAAATATTAGCGTAGCATTATGTCCGCCAAAACCAAAACAATTACTCAAAACTACATCAATTTTTTTTGATTTCGCCACATTTGGGGTTAAATCTATTCTTGGGTCAATTGCCTCATCAATATTGAACAGATTTATGGTTGGCGGAACAACCTGATTTTGGATAGCCAGTACCGCAGCAACAGATTCAACTGCTCCGGCTGCTCCAAGTAAGTGGCCTGTCATTGATTTGGTAGAACTGATGCTCATCTGGTAGGTATGATCACCAAACAACTGCTCAATAGCTTTAATTTCCTGTGGGTCACCCAGTGGTGTTGACGTACCATGGGTATTGATGTAATCAACCTCTTCGGGTTTCATGTTGGCATCTTCCAGGGCATCCTGCATAGAAAGAAACGCTCCTAAACCTTCGGGGTGTGGGGCTGTAATATGATATGCGTCTGAAGACATACCACCACCTACTATCTCACAATATATTTTGGCTCCACGTGCTACTGCATGCTCATACTCTTCCAGAATCAATGCTGCACCGCCATCGCCCAACACAAAACCGTCACGGTCTTTGTCATAAGGTCTTGAGCCCGTTGCAGGGTCATCGTTTCTTTCAGACATGGCACGCAAGCCGTTGAAACCACCAATACCCGCTTGAGTAATGGCAGCCTCTGAGCCACCTGATATACAAATATTAACTCTACCTAAGCGTATGTAATTAAATGCGTCTATAATGGCATTATTGGTAGAGGCGCATGCCGATACAGTAATGTAGTTAGGACCACGGAAGCCATATTTAATAGAAATCTGGCCCGAGGCACTGTCGGCAATCATTTTCGGAATGAAAAACGGATTGAATTTCGGGGTACCGTCGCCACTGGCAAAGTTAATCACCTCTTCTTCAAAGGTTTTCAGACCGCCAATACCCGACCCCCATATAACACCGGCTTTATTTCTATTGATTGTTTCCAAATCAATACCAGAGTCTTTCACAGCTTCATCGGCTGCTACCATGGCATACTGGGTAAATAAGTCCATTT
The DNA here is from genome assembly GCF_024138715.1 of Emticicia sp. 21SJ11W-3. Classification (GTDB taxonomy): domain Bacteria; phylum Bacteroidota; class Bacteroidia; order Cytophagales; family Spirosomataceae; genus Emticicia; species Emticicia fluvialis. Next base: position 69,504 of record NZ_CP092074.1, on the reverse strand, counting down.
TACGGGCATCCTGCCTTGGTATAAATTGCGTTACGTCAAAGTTTTTAACTTCGCAGGCAAATTTTGTTCGGAACTTACTGGCGTCGAACTTAGTGATAAAGGCTGCGCCGCTCACACCGGTTGATAATCCGTGCCAGAACTCTTCTACCGTATTACCGATAGGCGTTATAGCCCCCAATCCTGTTACAACTACTCGTTTGAAAGCCATAAAATGAGGTTTGAAGTTTCAAAGTTATAAAGTTTCAAGTTTCAGGCTTGTATCATGAAACTTGAAACTCGCAACTCGAAAATTATTTAGAATTTTCTTCCAAGTATGTTATAGCCTGACCTACTGTCTGGATATTTTCTGCCTGGTCGTCTGGGATTGATACGTTAAATTCTTTTTCAAATTCCATTATCAATTCCACAGTGTCTAGTGAATCTGCTCCCAAATCATTGGTAAATGATGCCTCAGGAGTTACTTCAGACTCTTCAACGCCGAGTTTTTCTACGATAATTCTCTTTACTTTAGATGCAATTGCTGACATTTTGAACTGTAGTTTGGTGAAAAACGACTGCAAAGAAAATGCTTTTCAACGAAAACAACAAAATACGGGAAAGTTTTTTAGTGTCAGAAAACTTTCGACATTTGTATTTGTTTTTCTATTAAAGCCTGAAATACGAAAGAAATTTTGGAAAAACACTCCGGAATAGAAATATTCCATCAATTAATTAAGAAAAACCTACTTTATAGTGGGCAAAAAAAACATTTAAAGTGCTGAAAGTCAATCAATTAAAAAACCAGAATTCGGGCAATTTTTTCTTAATTGCCGGGCCATGTGTGGTAGAGGGCCATGATATGGCTCTTGAAATTGCCGAGAAAGTAAAGAAAATTACCGACCGCCTGCAGATACCTTATATATTTAAGGCGTCGTATCGGAAAGCCAACCGAACCAAATTGAACTCTTTTACAGGTATTGGTGATGAACTTGCCTTGAGTATTCTAAAAAAAGTAGGTGACACGCTTGAATTGCCAACCATAACAGACATCCACGAGTCTCATGAGGCCGCCATAGCTGCCAGGTTTGTAGATGTTTTGCAGATACCTGCTTTTCTATGCCGCCAGACCGAACTGCTGGTTGCCGCTGCTGAAACCGGCAAAGCTGTTAATGTTAAGAAAGGACAATTTATGCACGGCTCAGGAATGGGCTTTGCCGTTGAAAAAATTAATGCCGTAAACCCTGACGCACAGGTAATGCTGACCGACCGCGGGAATTCGTTCGGGTATTCTGATATTGTGGTCGACTACCGCAATATTGTCGAAATGAAGGCCTTTAACGTGCCCGTAGTAATGGATTGCACGCACTCGCTTCAACAACCTAATCAGTCATCAGGTGTTACGGGTGGTAAACCGGCTCTGATTGAAACCATAGCCAAAGCAGCCATAGCCGTAGGAGCCGACGGAATATTTATTGAAACCCACCTGGAGCCATCTATGGCTAAGTCAGACGGTGCCAATATGTTACCGCTCAACCAGCTTGAATCTTTATTGGAAAAACTGGTTAGAATCCGCGAAGCGGTAAAGAAAAACTAATTTCCATAAGCATAAACAGCTGAAAAAGAACCACTTAAAGGTAGCGCACAAGCAAATGCCGCTCAATAATATTTACCGATTAAATTTCATTTATTAATATTAAAAAATATATTTTCGTTATATTTACAGGGCAGCGTGCCTTCATAGAAATTAACATTTTTCAAGAATATGGCAAAGAAGAAAGATGCTCAGGAAGAGCCTGAACAACAAATAAATATTGAATTATCGGAAGAAATGGCAGAGGGCGTATATGCAAATCTGGCTATGATTGCTCATTCTAATACCGAGTTTGTAATAGATTTTATCAGATTAATGCCCGGTGTACCCAAGGCCAAAGTAAAATCCAGGGTTATTCTTACACCAGAACACGCCCAACGTTTGTTAACCGCCTTGCAAGACAATATTTCTAAGTATGAAGATAACTTTGGTTCTATCAGAGAAACCAACGAACCCCTGCCTTTTCCGATGAATTTCGGTGGCCCTATGGGAGAAGCATGATACATACCTGCTCTTCAAAACAAAAGCTCTGAAACCGGTTTCAGGGCTTTTGTTTTGGGTAGTCAGAACTCAATCCCCAATCTTACAACCAGTCTCTTATACTTTCGGTCTTCCTTCAATTCATTCCAGTAAATCCCGTCTACCTGGCGTTCCTGCCGGTATTCAGCCTTTTGAAATCGGTATCCAAAGTTAATCAGCCAGGCAGAACCGTTTCTCATAGGTAACCGGTACCCAACTGTAGGGCTTATCATTAAGCCGCCTGAGGTCTTAAAACCTGTGTTGTCTTCGTTCAGCCAAGCTGTTGAATAACCTGCATCAAGACCACCCATAAGGCTGCTTCCTTCCTCTCTTTTCTGATGTATGTTTCTTCTTATGCCCAATGCTAATGGCATCAATAGGGTTTCGCCGTACCCATCAACCCCCAACGTAAGGCCTGCCGCAGTTTTTGAGTTTATATAAACGCCATTGAATGTCTGCCCTGAAACATTTACCTGCTTGCTTACCTGATATATTGCCGGAACCCCAACTGAAGGCCCAGAGTAAGGATACCACCCGCCATAAGAGGCCAGATACTTTGTGCGGCCAAACATAACGCCGAACTCTGTCATGTTCACAAATCTGTGTTTCCTGAAAAACTTCTCTTTGGTTTCCTGCGCCTGGGTTTCATTACTACTACCTGCAATGCTCATCAACAAAAGGCTTACTGAAATAATATAAATATTAAGGTTTTTCATCTGATGTGCCGTTTTAAGGTTTATGTCTATTGTTTTACCGGAATTACACTCAATAGTTTCATGTCTTTCAGATTACTGGCATCGTACTGATACAAGCCATCTTTACCAACCATCAACAGGTGTTTTCCACCTAGCGGAATCACATCAAAGGCATCCAATTTATCAATATGCTGCTGCAATTTTATGTCTGACGCGCTACTGGCATCAAAAGATTTAAGACCAAATTTGCCCTCACAGATAAAAAGACTGGGGAAGTCTACACCCAAGCCGGCGGGGTTCTGCATTTCATAGCTTTTAATTAACCTGGGTGCAGAAAGATTGGCCACATCTATTACATCTAGCCTGTTGGGTGCAACACCGCACCAGCCAGCGCGTAGCGTTACGTAAGCAATGTTGTTATGCACCACCACCGGGTCGCAGGCGCGGGCGTGCTGAAACATAGACATCAGCTGAGGCTTTGCGGGCTCTTTATTATCAAAGATATAAAGCCCTGTGTTTGACCCGATAAACAGTTTGTCCTGATAAGGAAAAATAGTTTCGATACCCCAACCAAGATTTATCTTGTTTTCCTGAACGGGTTGGCTCTGGTTCCGGATATTAAAAAGAACAAGGTCATTTTGTGAAACTGTGTAAAGGAAGTCGTCATACAAAGTAAACCTTGCCATAGAGCCGCCCTGACCCGTACTGCTGGACGATGACGAGCCGTTTGAACTGGTAGGCCCTTTAGAACCATTATAGTTGCTCAGATCGTAGTAAACAGGGTTAGGGCTTACAATCGAAAAACCACAGTTTGAACGATATTTTTCTGTTACAATTTTTATTTCATAATCGGTCAGCAATTTGATATTCTCATTATAATACCAGGTTACACCATCTGCCATGCCGCTAGTAAAAACATCTTTTACCCTGCCCGATTCTTTAATATTTTTAATGTCGGCGATATCAAAGGTAACCAGGTCTGTGTAGCTGTCTGTATAGAGCGTGTTACCTTTCACGGCCATGTCTATCACCCCGGGTATTTTCAGGAAACCCATGTTTACCGGGTTCGCCGGATTCGTATTATCAATGATATGTATCCCTTGTTTTATTTCATTAACAAAGATGTAATTGTCTTTCACATAAATCTTTCCCGGATTGATTAAATCCTGTGGGGCTTGCCAGGCTATACCTGCGCGTATTTGGTCAACAGAAATAGTAAAGGCCCGGGTAGTTCTGTAGGTACGGGTAGTTTCGCAGTCGTCCGTACAAGATTGCGTACCTGCCGCCATACCTAAGCAGAATATAATTGATAAACACTTGAGGTAGAATTTTTTCATAGTTTTAGTTTTTAATCTGTTTAAATAAAAAAAGCCATGTGAAAGATGGGAATCTTTATATCACATGGCTTTGCGGATTTATTTTAATCGGATTACTCCAAAAATTATATGCTACACTTGTCGGTACCGGAAAACAATAGTTTTAAAATTTGATCATGCACCTTACAGATTCGAGATTTTACCTGTAAACAGAATGGTGTTTGATTGTTTCTCGCTAATTACAAACAAAAACGGGCGGTTGCAAACTACCTGCGGATAAGCGGGCAAAGAAGTAACTACCACACCAATGGTGGTTACGGCTGCAGCCTCAGTACCCTTTTCGTCAACACCAACGTAGGTATTCTGTTTTACCATTCCCACTTTTAAATCACCGGCTTTACCAGCAATTTTCGATAGGTCGGCCCCATTGGTAAAGGCGGCATTAATACCCATTTCCATCAGCACTTTTTTCAGGTCTGTTTCATACTCAAGTGTAAACCTGGGCAGGCCTACAATTACTTTTTGCTCTTTCAGGGCTCCGGTTAGCGCCTTCCATTCATTGACAGAAAAGTTTGCCAGTGTGGCATCGGTAGATTTATCCGGCAAAATTACTGTCATTACATAATTGCCGTCTCCATAAGGCAACTCTATGGCCTGGTAACTATCGCGTTTGGCATACTTTACATTTTCGGTCATGTTCATCATCTTCACGCTCTTTGTTCCTTTGGTACCGGTAAAGTTGTCGTTCTGGGTATTTGCTTCTTTAAATTGGGTTTTCCAGTCGCCTTTAAAGTACAGCGCGTTCATCAGAAACAGCACCTGGTCAGGGCTTATTTCTTCAATCACTTTCTTAATCTTGCCGTTGGTGTTGTCACTTGCCCAGTTGTTAATTTTACCTACTGTCTGGCTATCATCAAAGTTTTCGGCAAAAACCCCTGCATTAAAATATGTTTTGAGGTTATTGAAGTAAGACTGATTAACATTAAAGGTGTTTCTGTACCAAACCGAATTGGCTATGGTGTTTTTTACTTTAGGGTCACTCAGCGGAAGATTATCAATCAGGTCTTTATAAATACCATTGGTAACTGACATATCTGATGAGACCCTCAGCACTTTCTGAATTTCCTCTTTTGTTTTTTCATCAGCTCCGTTGAGCAGCATTCCTAATGCAATGTGTAGACTTAGCGGGGAAACAAAATAGCTTTTATCAGGAGCCTCAGAGGCATCGTGTTTTTTCCAGAAATCAAAGGCAAACTCGCTGGTATGGTCAGCAAAAGTGCCGGGTATGGCCTTCAGTTGGTTATTAGCTTTCTCGGTATCCGGCGATACCTGGTTTTTATCACTACAACTTGCCGCAGCCAGAGAACATATTACTGCTAACAATGCAATTTTAAGTGTTTTCATATGTAGGTTGATTTAAATAATTAGGTTGTTCTTTTACTTTTTCTCAAAATACAAGGCTTCATTTGCCGGTGATGACACATACAATACCAATATGTTTCTGTCTTTCAAGTCGTATTTTTCAACATTACGCAGGCTTTCATAGTAGGTAAGCTCGAAAGAGTTGGCATCAGGAGTGCCAGCAATTTTTGTTGAGCCAATTGCCGGTATCCTGAAGGTTCTTTTGTTTTCGTCAACCATCGGTTCGGCAAAATAAAAATTCACTGAACTACGCCCGTAAATTGTAACTTTCTCTTTCTCATTCTTTAACTCCATTGTTACATCAAACTTTGGCGTTTTCCCGTCTGAATACCCTTTAAATTTCCATTGGCCAAGTAAATCAGACCCTCTCATTGCCTCAAAAGAAGGATATGAGGCTTCTATTTTTTCATCCTTGCAACCGCCCAATCCTATGGCAGCTGCTACAAACAACACAAGTACTTTTTTCATCTGATTTAAAATCTTCTGTTTCCATATAACTGTTGCCGGTTTTTTAATACGGCCAGAACCAACAACTCAGTCCGTCAAGGGAATAAACAAACGAGCATGTTTTTCCCCTGACTTAAACAAATGTTTTGACTGAGGCTCAGTACCCTTTTCAATAGCATAGATACCTGATTATTAAAAATGGTTGGAATAGCCACTTATTTTTTAAATAAACAAACAACAAGCCCGGCTATAACAATATATAACCGGGCTTGTTCAATCTTAAAAAATTAATGTTTTTTATCAGAACCGCTTCAAAACCAGTTCGCTCACTGTCTGACCAATTGAGAGAGACGAAGTGGCCGCAGGTGATGGTGCATTGCACACATTAACGGCGCGCTCGTTTTCAAAGATGGCGAAGTCGTCTAGTAAGCCGCCGTCATAATCACAGGCCTGAGCTCTTACACCTGCTCCGCCGGGTATCAGGTCATCTTCCTGTATTTCGGGTATCAGTTCCTGCAAAGCTTTGGTAAAAGCGGCTTTTGAAAACGAACGATACATTTCGCCAAAGCCTGTGCGCCAGTATTTAGCGGCCACTTTGCGGAACCCACGCCAGGTGAGGGTCTCGAACAACTCGGCCAGATTAATATCGGTTTTTTTGTAGCCTTCACGGGCAAAAGCCAGCACGGCATTGGGGCCGGCCTCTACCCCACCGTGAATCATACGGGTAAAATGCACACCCAGAAACGGGAAGTTAGGGTCTGGCACCGGGTAGATAAGGTTTTTTACCAGATATTGTTTTTCTGGTTTTATTTCAAGGTATTCACCTCTAAAGGGTGTAATTCTTAATCTTTCGGCACGTTGGTCGGTCATTTGCCCTACTTTATCAGAATACAACCCGGCACAGTTTACCACCAGCCTGGTTTGGTAAGACCCCCCGTCAGTATTAACCACCGATGTGTTCGCCTGAGAATTTATACCGGTTACCTTTTGCCCAAAAACTATTTCTCCACCCAGCTCACGTGTTTTTTGCAGGTATTTCTCACATACTTCGGTATAATCTATAATGCCGGTCTGAGGCACAAAAAAACCTTTCAGGCCTTTTACATGGGGTTCGTATTCTTTCAGTTGCTCAGGGTTTAGCATCTTAAACCCATCCAGTCCATTCTGTTTGCCGCGTTCAAAAAGACCATCCAGAATAGGCACCTGCTCAGGGCGGGTAGCAACTACTATCTTGCCGCATAAGTCATGCTTTATGTCTTCATTGCGACAGAAGTCAAGAAGCATCTCATAACCCCGTATACAATTGGTAGCTTTTAAACTACCAGGCTTGTAATATAAACCCGAATGTATAACGCCGCTATTGTGGCCTGTCTGATGTAGGGCAACTTTGGTTTCTTTTTCAATAATCAACAGTTTCAGGGTTGGATTGCCCTGTTTGATTTTCAAAGCAGTTGCCAGCCCGACAATTCCTCCACCAATAACAATTACATCGTAGGTCATATTCAAATCAAGAAAGATGGTTTTTTTGCCGTAAATATACAACAAAAGCCTGTTTTATCTGAAACAATAGCCCGCTAAAAAGCAATCTGGTTTTTGGCTTAAAAAGTTTTGCAGGCCATAAACACAACACTTTTAAAGCAAAAACACCAACTGTTGGCGCAGATGGTGTTTTTGTAACTATTTAATAACGGCCTGCTAAGGGTCAAGCGGGTCGTAAGGGTCCATGTGCAAGCACTCCATTACCGGATAAAACTCTATTACGTGATTAGACAATTGCTTTTTACGGGTATAAGGTGTGTATCCCAACTCGCGTATATTGCGCGTATCGAAACTACCCGCTGCCGAGTACTTGGTTTGCGACATAGAAGTAACAAACAACGATGGCATATCTACCGGTATACCATAGCGAATCATGAGCCGTACAGAATTACGGATATTGGTGGTAGTATGCCTTGCCTGCGGCTCTGCAATAATAGCAGAGGCAGGAATGTTATACTTCTCCATCAGGTATTTTTTCATTTCTACCGCTTCATTGTAAATAGTCTTGAAAGGATAGCAATAGCCACCAGTAGGAATAATGAAGGGGGCGTCACCTGCCAGATAACTACGGGCAGCGGCATCACAATGTAGTTTTCCTTCATGCCCTATTGGTATATGCAGTTCAGGGCCTGCACCCGGAAGCACAATGACGGCGTATTTGTATTTCTTCCAGTCGGTTTTTTGAATTTGCTCATAGGCTGCTTTGTTTATTCCTTTTTCCAGCGGTTCAAGCCTTGCCGGTTCGTCTCTGTCGTTTGCCTGCATTAACTGCATGGCTACTGCCAACGACGGCTTATAGAAAACATCAAAGCTTTTGCTGCTTTCATTGAGCGACGCCACCAGGTCTTTCAGCATAATGCGGTACGAACGCGAGGTTACCACATAACTGGCTGAGTCAATATGCGGATATCTCATTTTTTTACCCAAACCAAACTGATTGATGATGTAATCCATTCCATAAAAGCACTGGTTCCAGGCTTTAGCCAGTAAAACTTCGTTCGATAAACCTACAAAACGTTGATAATAGCCCGAAGGACGTAAATGCCCATCAATTATTTTATCGAAAGCTTTTTTATTGGCCGCATAAACCATTTGCAATTCTTTTGCCAATGTGGCGGTATCCTGTTTCCAGAAGAAGTCACTGAGCAATGATACCGGGTGCGAGCAGGTGTCTGTTACGTGTGCTTTTAAAACCTCTACTTTCTTTTGCAGAAGGCTTTTCAGCGTTGCATTATTACTTACTATCGTTTTTACTTCGGGCGTTTTTTCAATTACCGTAATCAGATAAAAGTTTTTATCGACGGTTAAATCGCCGGAAGAAAGCAGACGGTAGCTTTTATTGTACCCCTGCCCGGCCACATTTATTATAAACAGTATTGAGATAGAAAGGGTGTACAGTAACTTTGTTTTCATAGGGTATAAATGTTGAAAAAGTAAAGAGGGTAATGCGGAAGTCGCATTACCCTTTTATATGAAAATCAATAACCTGGGTTCTGATACATCTTTACGGGGTCAAGTTTGCTTTCATCGAACGGAATCGGGAAGTAAACATCCTTTGTTGATACGTTTTTCAAATCTGAAATACCGTAATCGGCCGGGTTTTTACTCTTTAAATAATTTACAAAACCCTGAGGATTATCTCCAAAGGCACGTAGTAAATCAAATAAACGGTGGTTTTCAAAAGCCAGCTCTGATCTGCGTTCGTGCAGAATAGCAAGTTTCAAGGTCGGGTACTTGGCATGATACGCCGCATCAGAGGCTGCGTAGTCTGGCAAACCGGCACGTTTACGTGCCTGATTCAGATAACTTATTGCCTCTGTATTGTTACCCAGCCTTTCGTTTACTTCGGCAAGCATCAATACAATGTCAGCATATCTCATCAGAATAAAATCATTTCCACCCCAACCATTGGCAGCTGCGGCTTCACTTACGTCGCGATATTTGGTAACAAACCAGGCTTTTGCACTGGCGTGGTCTGCCCATTTTACCGAGAAGTCTTTTCTGATGTCTCCTGCTTCATATTCATTAACCAGATCTGGATTCACAAAAAACCCACGACCCGTTGATGGTCTTTTAGAGTTGATGGTTTCGCCGATTGACTGGTTACGATACGCAATACCAGAGGCATAGTTCTGGTCGCCTTGTTTATACACAATCTGAAAAATAATCTCCGGGTTTGTGTTCTTTTTATTTACATCAAATACATCAGCATAGGGGATGTCTGACAACTGCCCGAAGGTTCTCATGGCATAGGCTGCTTCCAGATACTGCTTGGCTTTAGTGAAATTGGCTGTTTTGTTATCTGCTAAAACAGAACCCATTGTAAGGTAAACCTGGCCAAGCAAACCATTAATAGCTGCTTTGCAAGTACGGCCTTTGCCTGAAGCCGGCTGGATATTCGGTAAATCAGCGTTTAATGCTTTTGTGAGGTCATCAACAATTTGTGCATAAACCAGCCCTTTTTCTACCCTGAAAGTGCTGGCCACGATTTCGTCATAAGACGCCATGAACTTGGTTACCATAGGCACGTCTCCCCATTTACGAACCAAATGAAAATAGGCTAGCGCACGAAGGAAAAGCGCCTCTGATTTGTAGATAGCGCGGTTCTTTTCATCAGTAAACTTAATTGCGGTGTTATCAACGTTCGACAACACATAGTTGGCACGCGATACAATGGTATACAGGGCATTCCAGTGGCCGGTCATTTCAGGATTGGTAGGCACTAATGTAAAGTTTGTGAACTGGAAAGGCGTACCTGCCGACGACTGGTTATCTGTACGCCCTGCATTATCACTGCGCTCTTCGCTATACAAATCGCTTGTTTCGCCAAGCGCACTATTACTTCTTATGGCAGTATATATACCTGCCACGGCTTTCTGTACATCAATTTCAGAAGAAAAATACTTGTCGCTGGCAATGGCGTTGGGGTTTTCTATTTCCAGGTAATCTTCGCACGACGAAGACACCAACGCAACCAATATTAATAATATGCTTAATTTTTTCATGATTCAAATTTGTTTTAGAATTGAACTTTTAATCCGGCATTGAAAGACCTCATTAAAGGGTATTTACCGTAATCTACACCCGGAGTCAAGTTAGAGCCATTGTTGTAATCTACCTCAGGGTTATAACCTCTGTACTTCTGAGCCGTGAAAGGGTTATCTGTTGATAGATAGATGCGTACATTTGAAATGGCATTATTGGTAAGCGCTGAGGTGTTCCAGTTGTAGCCAAGTGTTACGTTGGTAATTCTGAAGAACGAACCATCGTTCAGATAGAATGTAGACAAACGCGTACTGTTACTCTGGGTACCACCACGGGCCGCGCGATAAATCTCACCACCACCGGGATTTTCAGGCGTACGGAAACGATCATCGACAACAGCATACTGGTTGCCAGAGCCTTCCATATTCAGGTTGTAATAGTTTTGCCCGTCAAGCACTTTGTTGCCGTGCGTACCGTTGGCAGATACCGATAGGTCAAATTTCTTGTAACGCCCTGAAAGGTTGAAAGCATAAATGAAATCAGGGTATGGGTTGCCGATGATGGTCTTGTCAAGGTCGTTTACAATCCCATCTTTATTAGTGTCTTCAAAAAGCAGGTCGCCCGGCTGAATTTTCGTACTTTGCGCAGCTGAACGTGCCGGTATATCATCATTCACATCAGGGGCATTATTAATGGAGTTTGCCTGTTCCTGAGTTTTCACCATCCCAATTACTTTATAGCCGTAAAACATACCAACCGGTTGGCCTTGCATGGTAATGTGGGTATCATAGCCGCGTTCAGCACCTCTGGTAAGAATGGTAGAGGCTCCACCCAAATCAAGCACCTTGTTACGGTTAGTAGAGATGTTTCCGCTGGCACGCAATTCAAAATCGTTTGTTGAGAGTATAATTCCGTCTAACTGAAGGTCGAAACCACGGTTATTGATTTTAGAATCAGGCAGGTTGGTCAACATCGATGTTGAGCCTGATACGGCTGTAATAGATTTAGAGAACAACAGGTTATAGGTGTAGCTGTCGTAGAAGTTAGCAATAACCTGAAGACGGTTGTTGAACAGACCCAAATCAAGACCAATATTGGTTTGTGATGTTGACTCCCAACCTAATTTGTCATCGCGGAAGGCACCCGGGAACATGGCTGTTTGCACAGCACCTCCGATAACCGTACCGGTTTTGCCCATTACCTGCTGGAAGTTGTAGGCGCCAATACCGTTGTTACCACTCACACCCCAACTGGCACGGAACTTCAGTGAAGTTCTTTCTCCGACCAGATTTTTGTAGAACATTTCATCAGAGATTGTCCAGCCTCCTGAAATAGAAGGAAAATAAGCCCAACGGTTTTTAGGCCCGAACAAAGATGAACCATCGCCACGGAAAGAAGCCGTTACATGATAACGATTCAGGTAATTAACGTTAAGACGCCCGAAACCCGAAGCCATGGCATATTGAGTAATACCCGTTGAACCACCTCTTGAAAAGTTGGCGGGGTCTGAGCCACCACCGGTAATAAATGGTATTTTGTCGTCAGTAAAGCCATTGGCTGTTACGTTAATCACATCAGTCACGTGTGATTGTGACGACGCACCTACTACCCCACTTACATTGAAATTGCTGACTTTTTTATTGAAGTTCAATGTAAACTCAGTCAGATAATCTCTTTCGTCGGTGCGGGTGTTCTGCGCATTGGCAGCAGTAATGGCTTGTGGAGAGTAAGGCGCATTAACACCCGAAGTGATACTTGTAGGGCGGTAGTACTCCCAGTTGTTTGTAAAGTTATAAGTACCAAAAGACAATTTAGCTGTCAAGGCCTCTACTATTTTGTACTGTCCGTAAACGTTGTAGGTTGCTCTGGTTGTTTTACGGTAGTTTTTAACCATTTGTGTGTAGGCTATCGGGTTTTCAATGTCACTCTGAAAAGCATAGTCGCTTGACTGTGCCGACATTTCGTATTGTGCCGGTGTGCCATCAGCATTGTAGGGCTTCAGAAACGGAAGGTAAATCAAGGCTGCCATTACCGGGCTTTGGTTAAAACGCCCTTCGGTTACTTCGTTACTTTTGGTATCCGTATATGCCAGGTTAGCGCCTAAAGTTATTTTTTTAGAAACATCTACATCAATATTAGAACGTAGATTATATTTCGTCATATCGGTATTGAGCATGATACCATCCTGGCTCTGATACCCTCCGGAAATGGCATAACGCACTCCGGTACGGCCGCCAGCAATTGACAAATTGTGTCGGTGATTTGCTGCATTGCGGTAAAGTTCATTTTGCCAGTCGGTGTCGTATTCCGGCTTTTTGATTGTTCCGGTAGCAAAATCATACATATAATCAGGTATCCTGATTGTGTTTGCGTTTACGTTATTGGTACGGGTTGTACGTACCGTATTGTTGTCTTTTACGTAATCATCAGACCACACCTTTCCCTGCGATACCATCAGGTCTTTATAGGTTTTGTTGTGTGCATCTACAAACAAATCAAAAAACTGTTCGGCATTCAGCACTTTCACTTTACGCGCAAGCTGGTTAATACCAAACTGGTAATCGTAGGTTACCATTGTTTTTCCTTCTTTACCTCTTTTAGTGGTAATCAGAACCACACCACCCGATGCCCTTGAACCGTAGATGGCCGCAGAAGCTGCATCTTTCAAAACCTCTACAGACTCTATGTCTTCCATGTTAAGGAAAAGGTCTCCGTTAGCCGGATACCCGTCTATGACATACAGGGGGTCTGAACTGGCGTTGATAGAACTTGTGCCACGCACCCGTATTTTGGTAGTATTGTAAGGGGCACCACTTACCTGCGATATCTGCACCCCGGCTACTTTACCCACCAGCGCCTGACCAACCGTTGGCGTAGAGAGGTTCAATTCACTTGCTTTTACGCTGGCAATAGCGCCTGTGATGTCGCTCTTGCGCATAGTCTGATATCCCACCACTACTACCTCCTGCAACGTATTTATATCGTTTTCCAAGGCAACAGTTACTGTAGCGTTAACAGGCACTTCTGTTGTTTTGAAACCAATAAATGAAATAACCAATGATGTTGCTTCTGATGAAGCCACAAGTGTAAATTCGCCCTTTGCGTCGGTCAATGCCGCTGTCTTTGTTCCTTTTACCTGAACGGTAGCGCCAGGCAACGGCTGCCCTGTTGCAGCCTCTGTAACCTTACCCTTTACCTGCCTGCCCTGTGCGGCAGCGGGTACTGCATTGCATATAAATAATACAAGGCACGTTAACGTTGTGAGAATTGATTTAAGTACTTTTTTTTTCATTGCGAGTGGTTTTAAAAATAAATTTCCCGCAAAAGAAACCAGCCATTATTAACATTAAATCACCATCATGTAATCTAATTGTTATCAAACAGCGCGCAAAGACTAAAGTAGAAGTAAAGCAAGAGCCGATATAAATAAAAAAAGAGGCTGCCTGTGTAGCAGCCTCTCAGGGCAAATTTATTGTTATGGAAGTGGCCTAGTTTTTAACCGCCATTCCTTTTTGCTGAATCATGTCGTCCATCACATTAATGGTTTCGTTCATGTACACATCTTTTTTCAGGAAATTAATCCAGAATGTATTGCGGTCTTTTTTCAGTGAGTCAGAGTTAATCACTTCCAGGTCTCCGGCCAGATTGGCTACTGATAAATCGGTTTTCAATTTGGTTAAATCGCGCACTTTTCCGGCCACATCTTTTATTTCTTTTAACTGCACTTTATAGTTTTTCAACTCTAGCGAGCGAGAAGTTTTCCGGTTATCGGCCAATATATTTGTATTGTCTTCTATTTGCTTAAACACATCATTACCTGCCAGACGTGCTTTGCTTTTTTGCTGCAAAAGAGCAACATCCGGAGAGGCCGTCCAGGTTTGGTAATTAGCTTTGGGCATCTCGTCCCAAACCAATGCGTTTGGCGAGTCTTTCTCACGCATTTTGTAGGCTTCATACACGCCTGTCAGAACGATGTCTGACTCGACACCTTTTAACTGGGTGGCTCCGCCATTAACACGGTAATACTTTTGAAGCGTTAAGTGCACAGCACCCAGGTCTCCGGCTCCGCTACCATTGCCCATACCACCAACCGGGAACGCCCTTTGCACTGTACCTTTACCATAAGTAGAGCTTGAACCTATTACAATACCTCGTTTGTAATCCTGAATGGCAGAAGCAAAGATTTCTGAAGCTGAAGCGCTGCGCTCGTTCACCAACACCGCCAACGGGCCGTCATACAGAACAGACGGGTCGTTGTCTCCCATTTGAGAAGGGCGCCCTGCACGGTCACGAATCTGCACTACCGGGCCTGTCTTAATAAACAGACCTACCATGTTTACCACCTCTTGCAGGCTTCCGCCACCGTTATCTCTGATATCAATAATGATTCCGTCTACACCTTCGGCTTTCAGTTTTTCTACTTCTTTTGCTACGTCTTTAGAGCAACGTGCAGCCTGCGGACGTTGGAAGTCGGCATAGAAAGCGGGTAAATCAATAACTCCTATTTTGTTTTTGCCCGAATTAATAATGGCGCTTCTGGCAAAGGTTTCGTCCAGTTTCAGTTCGGCACGGATAATCGGCACTACCTTCTGCGTGCCGTCGGGCTTCTGAATTGTCAATCTTACCTCTGAGCCTTCTGCTCCTCTTATTATTTTTACGGCATCGTCAGTGGTAGACCCCGTTAAGTCTTCGGGTTCGCCTGTGCCTTGAGCAACCTTCAGAATAATATCATTGGCTTGTATCTCACCCGACTTCCAGGCCGGGCCGCCTGCGGTTACACTTCTGATTTTTATTTTGTCGTCTTCCTGCATTAACAAAGCGCCTATACCAAAGAAACGGCCACTTAGCCTTTCATCAAAAGAACGTTTCTCAACCGGCGGAAAGAAGTCTGTATGTGGGTCCATTTCATTGGTAATGGTGCCTACAAAAACGGCAAATCTTTCGTTTTCATCAAACTTATTTTTCAGGCGGTCAAAGTACTTGTCCATTCCTTTTTTCACCTTGCCGCGTGCTTCTAATTCAAGCGCTTCGTTTGTTTTGGCTACAAAATCGGCCTTGGTTTTATTCTTTTCCTGCTGCTCAAGCAGGTCGTTATAACGCTCCAGTGTCTGAAATTTCAGATATTTTCTCCAGCGGTCTTTTCTTTCGGTTTCGTTTGATGCAAACTCTGTTTTATCCCAGTCTAATTCTATTGTTTCGTTTTTGTCAAACGTAAACGGTTTTTCAATCAGCTGTTTGTAAATATCCTCAGCCTCTACCAGCCTTACTTTGTAGATTTCATCAAGAGCGGCAAAGAAATCAAGCGGGGCACCGTGAATCTCGTCGTCAATTCTGGTTTCAAATTTGCGAAGCCTGCTTACGTCTTTTTCAAGTAAAACCCTTTTGCTTGGGTCTAGTCTTTTCAGATACTCAGTAAAGATTTCTTTCGAAAAAGCATCATCAATTCTCTTCGGACTATAGTGCCCTTGTTCGAGCATGGCACCTACGGTGCGTAGAATAATTTCGTTTTTGGTAGGCGGATCATTCTGCAAGGGCATGGCTGCCATAAAAACAGCGCCGACGATTCCACCGAAAAGCAATAAAGACAATACACGCTGCTTTCTCATAAGTTAATCTCCTCGGGTTAAATAATTTCGTTAAAACACTACTGACTAAAAATCAGTATGTTATATAACGTATTTCTGCCAAATAAATTTCGGTCTGGCATCTAAAATTGATAAAAGGATTTTTTCAGGTATAAGCGCTATTGAAAACAGGCAAGGGTGCTTTCAAGCCCCATTCCGCGCGAACCTTTAATTAACACAAACGAATTTTGTATCTGCCTGTCCAGCAACCAGTTGTGTAATGAAAACTTGTCAGGAAAATAAAATGCTTTCGGAAGCGGGTCTAGTGCTGACGCCATCAGCTTGCCTGCCAGTATCACCAGATCAATATCACCCCTGGCAACCAGCTCTCCAATGGCTCTGTGCTCGGCAGGTGCCTCCTCTCCCAGTTCAAGCATATCACCCAGAATCACCACTTTCTGTTTGTCTGTTTTCAGATTAATGAAGTTCTGAATAGCGGCAGACATAGACGATGGATTGGCATTGTAGGCATCTAACAATATGCTGTTGGTTCCTTTTTGTATAATCTGCGACCGGTTGTTGTCCGGATTATACGCGCTTACTGCTTCAGCGGCATCTTCCAGGCTAACACCAAAATATTGGCCAATGGCTATAGCCGTTGCAATGTTTTCAAAGTTATAACGGCCGGGCAGGTTAGTTGTATAGGTTTTACGAGGGGCGTTATTACTGTTAACCGAAAATACCACTACCGGTGAGTCTTCCAGCATCAGCAGGGTATCGTCATGCAGGTAATTAATAGTTTGTTTAAAGGTGCGGGTTTGAGCCATGCCCGTCAGGTTTTCATTACTGGCATTCAGAAACACCGTTCCGCCTGATTTCTGAAGAAAATCATAAAGCTCACCTTTGCCTTTTTTTACGCCTTCTACTCCACCAAAGCCCTCCAGATGTGCTTTACCTACATTGGTAATAAACCCATGCGTAGGCTCGCAGATATTACTGAGGTCTCTAATCTCTCCCTGATGGTTGGCGCCCATTTCAATAACAGCTATTTCGTACGTTTCATCAAGCCCCAACAATGTAAGCGGTACACCAATGTGATTATTAAGGTTACCCTTGGTAAAATACGTCATGTACTTCTTTGCCAATACGGTTGCCACCAACTCTTTTGAAGTGGTTTTACCGTTAGAGCCTGTAAGACCGAGAATCGGAATACCGAATTGCTGGCGATGATAATTAGCCAGTTTCTGCAGGGTGTACAATACATCATTTACCACAATGCAGGCATCGCCGGTGGCATATTGTTCTTCATCAATCACCACATACTTTGCACCTTTATCCAGTGCCTCTTTGGCAAAAGTATTGGCATTGAATTTTTCGCCTTTCAATGCAAAAAACATCGTCCCTTCTCCTATTTTGCGCGTATCTGTCGAAACCCCATTGCAGGTTTTCAACTTCTCATATATTTCAGCTATTGACATTACTAATGAAACAGGTTTTTAATTTCCTGTAAATTTAATGTTAAACTGCCAAATACTGTTCAATGCGCAATTCATTTCTTTTTGAAAGCGTCGGTACTAAATAAATTCTGCTGAAAAAACAAAAATCCTCCAAAATCAGGAGACTCTTATGCCTATTACCAAAAAACATGATACTTACTTATTACTTACTACGCCTTTGGGGTCAATGATTTTATCATCTACCTTTGAGCCATTAGAAACCTGCACATAAAGTGCGTTGGCATCGTAAAGGTCCCCGAATTTTTCTTTCAGGTTTACCTCCAGCAGATGGTCCAGAACTGCCGCACATTCAATGCCGGTGCCGTGTTCTAAGGTTACTACCAGATTTACTGTAAGCGGATATGACTTGCGGATGATACCGTCCCATACCACCTTATAGTTGCTGGTTAAGCAGCCACCCGTTACGGCAATTTTCAGCAAATCGTTTTCACGCTTTACTTCTTTTATATCAAAGGGTCGGCTCTGGCCTGTAGTGCGGGTATTAATTATTGACTTATATTTTGTTTCGCTTACTTCAAAGGCAACAGTGCTTTTATCTGGAGCTGGCTCGTTGGCTTCTGGTTTACAAGCGGCTATGGCGACCAATAGAGACAGACTAACAAAAACTTGTGTGATAGCTTTCATAATTCTTTATTTAAAATGGTTTGTAAAATTAGCTTTCATTGAATGATTCTTTTTAAACCAGAGTGGTTGTAATACCTCCTGTAAATATGAATACCCCGGCCATAAAACAATAGCATTGGCACAACTGGGCGCTATGGGTAGTGAATAGCACAATACCAGCACATTGGCTTATGTTTTAGAAATAAATGATATTTTTGTTTTTAAACTCAATAAAATACCGATTTTATGGTTCTTCCTCACAAACGCCTTAACTTTGTCTTTATAGTTTATTCCCTTTTTATAAGTATGCCGTTAATTGCCCAGACACAGGATTACTCAAAAGCCTTATTCGAAAAACACGATGTTTTTAAAGAAACAGCACTTAAGCACCGCCGTTTCAAACATAAAGACCTTGTACCGCTGATTGAGAAATTGCCTTTTGAAAAACAGGTAGTGGGGCAATCTTTTGAGGGGCGAGACCTGTATCAGATAAAACTCGGTAGCGGCCCTGTTAAGGTATTGTTGTGGTCGCAGATGCATGGTGATGAACCCACAGCTACAATGGCTCTGGCCGATATATTTTTGTTTTTTCAGGGTAAAAACGATGGCTTTGATAACCTACGGCAATCTATTTTAGCCAACACCACCCTGTATTTTGTACCTATGCTAAACCCTGACGGAGCCGAACGCTACCAGCGGCGTACGGCTACCGAAATAGACATGAACCGCGATGCGCTGCGTTTCCAGACACCGGAAGGCGCATTGCTGAAAAAATTGCAGGATGAGCTGAAACCGGAATTTTCTTTTAACCTGCACGATAAAAACACCAGATACAGTGCAGGCCGGAGTAATAAACAGGCTACCGTTTCTTTCTTAGCCACTGCTTATGATTATGAGCGGAGCTGGAACCCCACCAGAACCAGAGCCATGCAGGTAATAAGTGGCATGATTGAAGCACTGGAACAGTTTATTCCGGGACATTTAGGGCGCTGGAACGACGAACACGAACCGCGGGCTTTTGGCGATAACGTATCTAAATGGGGCAGCAGCCTGATACTGATAGAATCGGGTGGTTATAAAGATGATACCGAAAAGCAGTTTATCAGAAAACTAAATTTTGTAGCTATTCTAACTGGTTTGCAGGCCATAGCAGAGAAATCTTATACCCATTATACGTTGTCTACTTATGAAGCGTTACCTAATAATGAGCGCTACCTGTACGATTTGCTTGTACGCAATGCCGGGTTTAACTATAATGGTAAAATAGTTATTAAGGATATCGGTATTGACCTGATTGAAAAAAACACCAAGAACGCTACGGGTTTTAGTATCAGAAGCGTTATTGAAGAATTGGGCGATTTGTCTACTTTCTGGGGCATCAAAGAAATTGATGCTACCGGCTTACAGGTAAAACCCCTTGCTGATTTTCCGGAGTTAATTAAAACATATAAATTATCTAAACAGGACGTTCAGGACAAAGACCTGAACCTGGACGAAAAAGCCAACTTTGTGTTAGCCAAGGGCAATGATGTTAAATACGTAATTATTAATGGACAAATTAAATAGCCGCTTTGGCATCAACAGATTAACCTGTCTTTTTTTCTTTCTAACCTTAGTAAATACCCACGTATTTGCCCAACAAACATACGTACTTGGCAAAGCCATCGATAAAACAACCAGAAAAGGGGTGCCATCGGCAACGGTTGTCAACAAGAATACCAGGCAGATTACGCGCACCGGCGAAAACGGCAATTTTCTGGTAAAGGCATCAAAAGGCGACTCCATCAAGATTTCATCTGTAGGTTATAAAAATGCCGGAATAGAATGGGACGGCGTAACTACCGAGCCGGTAATAGAAATGCCGCAGGATGCCATAATGTTGCCCGAAGTAACCATTAAAGACCGACGCCTGGAGATTATCAGGAAGCAGATTGATGAATTGCTGGCAGCTCCGGAGGCTTCTAATAAAATGAAATGGAAAGATATATCTAACCTGATTAATACCAATACTACTTTACCCAATGGTGGCATTGGCATTTCAATAGACGGCCTTTATCAGCTTTTCAGCAAGGAAGGTAAAACCCGCCGGAAACTGGAAGCCATGAAACAGGAAGACCTGAGAAAACTGCTGGTTGAATACCGCTACAACGCAGAATACGTTTCTTATGTAACCAAACTAAAAGGGCAGGAATTAAAAAACTTTATGAAATACTGTAACCTGCCCGATACTTTTATACTTACTGCCAATGATTACGACCTGACCTTTGAGGTATTCAGATGCCTTGAAGATTACAAAACCCGGTTAAGATTTTAAGATTACTTTATACCTCTATTGTAAGCCTCATGAAAAAACAGATTTTTCTACTTATCTCTGTTCTTATTTTTAATATTTCTTATGCTCAGTCTATTGAGAAACTTCGTTGCGAATATTCTGAAAACCCTTTGGGATTAGACACCCCAAAGCCCCGTTTGTCGTGGCAAATTTCCTCCCCTACCCGAGGCACTAAACAAACGGCGTACCAGATTCTGGTGGCGGACACAGAAGAAAACCTGAAAAAAGACAATGGAAATATCTGGAATTCGGGTTTGGTGAAATCGGCACAATCGCTGTGGATAAGCTATGGAGGCAAGCCGCTGGAATCGCGCAAGAGATATTTCTGGAAAGTGAAAATCTGGAACGAAAAAAATAAACCCACTACTTTCAGCAATACTGCCTGGTGGGAAATGGGTCTTCTGCAAAAAACCGACTGGACAGCACACTGGATAGGCAAAAAAGGAACTGAGGGAAAACCCCCGAAATCTGTTGAGCTGCAAAAGGAATTTCAGCTAAACAAGCGCGCAGTAAGAACAAGAATATATGTAACAGGCCTGGGGGCATATCACCTCATTTTTAACGGTAAAAAAGTAGGGCAAGACTACCTCACTCCCGGCTGGACACACTACCTGAAAACAGTTCATTACCAGACTTATGAAATAGATGCTGAAGACCTGACCATCGGTACCAACTTTATTACCGCAACCCTGGGTAGTGGCTGGTGGAGTAGCGGACTGGGCTGGGGCGGCGGTAAATTTGCTTATAGTGATGGCCCCAACCGATTGCTCTTCCAGATGGAAATGGAGTTTTATGATGGCTCGCGCCAGACTGTTATCTCTGATGCCAGCTGGAAAACCCGGCTTTCGCCCATAGTATCTAATTCGTTATACAATGGCGAAGTGTATGATGGCCGTCTGGAATATGGTAAAGACTGGGAAAACGCCACCGTTCTTGACGATAGCGAAAACAAAACAACGCTCTTTGGCCCTAAACCCGAAGACAACCGGAACGACGAGGCAGAAACTTTCAGCACAAAAAATGTAAAGCTGATAGCATCTGTTGCTCCGCAGATTCAGGTAATGCATGAAATAAAAGCCGTGAAAATAACCGAACCCCGCAAAGGCCGATATGTGTTTGATTTCGGCCAGAACCTGGTAGGCTTTACACACCTGAAAGTAGAAGGCAAAGCAGGTAAAGAAATTGAAATGAAATTTGCCGAACTGCTTACCGACAAAGGTCTGGCAGACCAGGCCAACCTACGGAGTATCAGACCAACCGATAAGTATATATTGAAGGGCTATGGCATAGAAGAATGGGAGCCTAAGTTTACCTATCATGGTTTCCGCTATGTTGAGGTAGAGGGGCTACCCAAAAAGCCGGATGAAAATACACTGGTGGCAAAAGTGATTCATAACAATGTGCCTTTTACCGGAAGTTTCAACACTTCAAACGACCTGCTCAACAGCATTTACAAGAATATAACCTGGGGCCAGCGGGGTAACATGCACAGCGTGCCTACTGATTGCCCGCAAAGAGATGAGCGTCTGGGCTGGATGGGCGATGCCCAGATTTTTGCCCCCACCGCCAGTTACATTATGCAAATGAATGGCTTCTTTGCCAAGTGGGTACGCGATATCGCCGATTCTCAACATTCAACAGGGTATGTATATGATGTAAACCCTAAAATTGTAGTGGGCGGGCCATCTAAACCCGCATGGGGCGATGCCCTGGTGATTGTACCTTACAGAATGTATCAGTTTTATGGCGATAAGGGCATTATTGAAGAAAACTACGAAACCATGAAAAACTGGGTAGAATACCTGAACAACCACCCGAATACGAAGCAAAACGGCCTTTATCATTTTCAGGCCGGAGATTTTTATGGTTACGGCGACTGGGTGCCGGTTGAGAAGTCACCAACCAAACCTATTGGTGGCAGCTATCAGTTTTTCTCAAACAAACTACTGGCCGAAATGGCGCAAATAATAGGAAAAAACACTGATGCCCAAAAGTATGAGTTGGTTGCGCAGAAAGCGGCAGACAAATACAATGAGTTTTATTTTGATGCCCAAAGCAAAAATTACGAAGGCAAAACACAGGGAGCCAATCTGATTCCTCTGAGTCTGGGAATCACTAAACCTGCCGACCGCGCCGCAGTAGCTAAAAATGTAGCAGCCAATGTGGGAGAGAAGAACGACCACCTGACCACCGGATTTCTTTCAACAGAAATGTTATTACCAACCCTCAGCGATGCCGGAGAACACGAACTGGCCTATAAAGTAGCTACCCAAAAGACATACCCAAGCTGGGGATACATGGTTGAAAAAGGCGCTACAACCATGTGGGAGCTTTGGAACTCTGATACCGAAAAACCAGAAGGCATGAACTCGCGCAACCATTTTGCTTATGGCTCAATCGGCGAGTGGTTCTACGCTTATCTGGCGGGTATCAAACTTGACCCGCAAAGTGCCGGATTCAAGCACTTTATTATTGCACCCATGCCGGCAGGAGACCTGAAATGGGTTGAAAGCAGATACGTAACAGGCTATGGGTCTATCGCCTCAGGCTGGAATCTACAGGATACTAAATTTACCCTGAAAGTAAGTGTGCCAGCCAATACCTCGGCGCAAATACAATTGCCATTAGCAGGTAAAACCAATGCCATTATAAAAGAAAACAACAAACCGGTATTAGCCGGAAACAAAGCGCCGAAAATTAAAATACCCGGTATAACGTTTGTAAAAGTTGAAAACAACAAAGCCATTTTTGAAGTCTTGAGCGGAGATTATTCGTTTACGGTGGAATAACATGCCTTATCATCCTGATATATATCATCGTCGTTCGATTCGTTTACAGGGTTATGATTATTCAAAAGAAGGTCTTTATTTCATAACAATCTGCACGAAAGAAAGGCTCTGTATCTTTGGTGAAATCAGAGAAAACCAAATGATATTGAATGAATTAGGAAAGGTTGCCCATAAATGTTGGATGGGCATACCGGGTCATTTTCCTGATGTCTTTCTGCATGAATTTATCATTATGCCTAATCATATGCATGGCATTATTGAATTACGACCTGATTATATAAAACCATCCGACAATGTAGGGGTTCAAAATTTTGAACCCCTACTACCGAAAATCAACCAATATCAGAAAATTATACCACGTTCTATTGGCTCAATTGTCAGAGGGTTTAAAATCGGCGTAACAAAATGGTATAGAGAAACCACTCTTTCTCAAAATCAAATCTGGCAAAGAAATTATCATGAACATATCATACGAAACGAAGAGTCTTATAATACCATTTCTCACTACATCCACAATAATCCAAAAAATTGGAAAGCAGATAAATTTTATATCTGATATATTTGCAAAAGGTATGTGTCTGTAGGGGTTCAAAATTTTGAACCCCCATCGCAAGAACCACCCCTATGACAAATTAACCAAGCCGTTATTATGATATTAAGCGATATCCTATATAAAGTTTCTCTGTTAGCTGTTTCGGGCAAAACAGATATTGAAATAAAAAACATTGTCTTTGATTCCCGTCAGGTACAAAGCGGAAGCCTTTTTGTTGCCATTGGTGGCACACAGGTTGACGGCCATAATTTCATACAGAAAGCCATTGAACTGGGGGCTTCTGCCATTATCTGTGAGCGCCTGCCAGAGGTTTTAAATGAAGAAATCTGCTATCTGCAGGTAGAAAATTCAGCCCGCACCATGGGTCTGGTGGCAGCCAATTTTTATGGCAACCCATCTAAAAAACTAAAGCTGGTGGGTGTTACAGGCACCAACGGTAAAACCTCAACAGTTACATTGTTATTCCGTTTGTTCCGTAAACTGGGGTATCGCTGCGGCTTGCTGTCTACCGTTCAGAATCAGATAGATGATGATATCATTCCGTCTACCCATACCACGCCCGATTCGGTAAAAATCAATGAATTGCTACTGGAAATGGTTCAGAAAGGTGTGCGCTATTGTTTCATGGAGGTTAGCTCGCACTCGGTTGTGCAAGAGCGTATTGCAGGACTTCATTTTGCAGGAGGCATATTTACAAACATTACCCACGACCACCTTGATTTCCACGAAACTTTTGATAATTACATAAAAGCCAAAAAAGGCTTTTTCGATCAGCTTCCGGCGTCGGCTTTTGCTTTGGTAAATACCGACGACAAGAACGGCAAAATAATGATTCAGAATACAGCCGCCCGCAAGGAGACTTATTCATTAAAGAATATCGGCAGTTTTAAAGGCAAGATTCTGGCTTGCGGGTTGTTTGGCTTGCAGATGGATATTGACGGGCGAGAAGTATGGTTTAAGTTAATAGGTGCATTTAATGCCTACAATCTGCTGGGTGTATTTGGCGCAGCTGTTTTACTGGGCGAAAATCCGGACGAGGTACTGATGCAACTTTCAGACATCAAACCACCCTCTGGCAGGTTTGAGCAGGTAGTATCGCAAAACCATATTGTAGGTATAGTTGATTACGCTCATACCCCCGATGCCCTGAAAAATGTACTGGAAACCATTGTTGATTTACAGGAAGGCAACCAACAGATTATTACAGTGGTGGGTTGTGGCGGAAACAGAGATGCTACCAAGCGCCCCATTATGGCCGAAATAGCCAGTCGCCTCAGCAATAGAGTTATACTTACTTCTGACAACCCAAGAAATGAAGACCCTTTTGCTATTCTTGGGCAAATGGAGGGCGGTGTGCCTGTGATTTATGTCAACAAAGTACAAACCATAGAAGACCGCAGAGAGGCCATATTTGAAGCCGTGAGAATAGCCCGTCCGCAGGATATTATCTTAGTAGCTGGCAAAGGGCATGAAACGTATCAGGACATTAAGGGCGTGAAGCATCACTTTGATGACAAAGAAGTGCTGCAGGAGGCCTTTAAAGAGATTTGGGAGAAACAATAATAATACGCCCCTAAACAATTCTTACCTGGTTTAGGGGCGTTTATCCTATTTTGTCAATCTAAAAACAGTCAACCTGTTTCAGGATATTAAGATTTTTTAGGCGCCGGCTTTTTGGTGGTTGCTGCCGGTTTTGGTGCAGAAACTGCCGGCTTCGGTTTTGGCGGAGGCGTTGAACCCAGTTTTAGCAAAATGGCATCAGACAGGTTATCTCGGTCGTTGTCGTTAGCAAAAAGCAATATAGGTGTCGACTCCCTGTTGGAACCGTCTACATTTCTTCTGAAAACAAATTTATAACCTTTTTCGGCAGCTACTTTCTTGGTAGTAGCATCTACCTTGTCGCGAATCTCTTTGTATTTTGTCTGAATCAGGTTTTGCAATTCTGCTTCAGCACTGGACTGATATTCATCTGCCACTTTTTTCAGATCCTGTACTTCTTTCAGGGCTGCATTTAACGATTCAGTGGTAACATTGCTTATATCTTTTAAAGACTGCTGATAAAGCGCGTATTTCTCTTGATAAACCTTGGCTTTTGCTTCAAACTGCTTTGAAAACTCTTCTCTTTTAGCCGCTACTTCGTTCTGCAGATCTTTTATATCTTTCAGATTTACCATCACGTAGTCATCATACACATAACCAATTTTAGGGAGCTGAGCGAATGATACCTGACTAACCAAAGCAGCAATAAGAACAAGAAATAACTTTTTCATTGGGGGTGTTTACGTAATTTTTTATCAAAACTAACTAATATTTCTGATGAAAAAAAGAGTGCGCCACATAAGGCTTATGTGACGCACTTGCTTATAAGAAACACTTCTGCTTATATTCTTTTCAGAATCTCCTCTCCTATTGCGTCGGTTCCCAGAATCATTTCTTTTGGTGTTGAAGCATCGGCGATGTCTCCGGTACGGAAGCCCGCCTTCAACGTCTGCTCAACTGCAGAAATGATGGCTTCGCTTTCGGCTTTCAGACCAAACGAGATATCTAACATCAGAGCTGCCGACAAAACAGAGGCCATAGGGTTAGCCAGACCTTTACCAGTAATATCATGCGCCGAACCGTGGATTGGCTCATAAACACCGGTACTGTCACCAATTGAGGCTGAAGCCAACATTCCCATTGAACCGGCAATCTGTGAGGCTTCGTCAGTCAGGATATCGCCAAAAAGATTAGCTGTAACTACTACGTCAAACTGTCTTGGGTTCTTGATTAGTAACATAGCAGCCGAATCTACAAACTGGTGCTCAACTGTTACTTCAGGATATTCTTTTGCTACTTTCTGCACTACTTCTCTCCACAAACGGCTGGTTTCCAACACATTGGCTTTGTCAACAGACATCACTTTCTTACCGCGTGTCATGGCTGCATCAAAGGCCTTACGGGCTATGCGCTCAACTTCATAACGGCTATACTCGGCAATGTCATAAGCGGTATCGCCATCGTTTTTACGGCCTTTTTCTCCGAAATAAATATCGCCTGTCAGTTCTCGGAAAAACAGGATGTCTGAACCCTTCAGAATCTCCGGTTTGATGCTTGAGGCCCCCAAGAGTTCATCAAACAACTTAATTGGGCGCAGGTTGGCATACAAACCTAACTCCTTACGCATTTTTAGAAGACCTTGCTCCGGACGCACTTTGGCCGATGGGTCGTTGTCATATTTCGGGTGGCCTACTGCTCCGAAAAGAACGGCGTCAGAGGCACGCATTTTCACAAGGGTTTCTTCCGGTAGCGGGTCTCCGGTAGCTTCTATGGCTACGTGTCCAATCAGGGCTTCGTCATAAGTAAACTCATGACCGAATTTCTGCGCTATTTTTTCTACTACTTTTTTTCCGACGGCTGTTACTTCCTGCCCGATTCCGTCTCCGGGAACAACTAAAATATGTTTTTTCATTTATTTTTGATTATTTATTCTTGTTACTCTTGCCACAAAGTACACAATTAAGACACAATGTTTCACAATATTACCCTTTGAATACCCTCTTTCATTGACATTACATTAAAGTTTAATACAAATCCCAAGCGTTTATTTGTCATTTTTAAATAACTCAATACCTGTGCTTTCCATATTGGGTTAACTAAATCAACTGCTTTAACTTCTACTATAATTGTATTTTCTACCAAAATATCTATTCTGAGGCCTTCCTCAAAAACAAGTTCATCATACTTTACAGGAACTATTACCTGTCTCTCTGCTTTTAATCTCATTTTCTGAAGTTCATAAGTCAGGCAGATTTCATATATTTTTTCCAATAAGCCTGGGCCAAGCGAAGAATGAACTTTATAGGCAGCACTTATTATCTTTCTACCAATTTCTTCAATACTTGCTGGTAGTGGCTGGTACTCTTTCATAAAAATTGTGAAACATTGTGTCTTAATTGTGTACATCGTGGCAAAAATGCTTATTAAAACTGTATCAGATTCAACATTTTCTGAGTTGCTTTAATGGCAGATACCGTCTGGTCAGAATCAAGGCCACGCGTTTTAAATTCCTTGTTGTTATGTTCCCAGGTAATTATTGTTTCACAAAGTGCATCTGTTTTTCCACCGGGTGGAATCCGAACGGTATAATCCGTCAGCATCGGAAGCAATATTTTCTTTTTATCATAAATCTTCTTTAAAGCATTCATGAAAGCATCATACTGCCCATCCCCCTGCGCGTTTTCCTCAAATACAACTCCGTCAATTTTAACCTGTAAAGTGGTAGACGGCCGTAGGTTTCTTGAATGGGTCAAAACATAATTCATTACCTCTACTCTTTCAACAATAGCATTAGAATCAATAACATCAGAGATAATATACGGTAGGTCTTCTCTGGTAACTACCTCCTTCTTATCCCCCAGTTCAATTATACGTTGCGTTACTTTCTTTAAATCAGCCTGCGACAATTTGATGCCCAGCTCCTGCAGATTCTTTTCAATATTAGCCTTGCCCGAAGTTTTGCCCAGCGCATATTTCCGCTGCCGACCAAAACGCTCCGGCATCAGATCGTTGAAATACAGATTGTTTTTATTGTCGCCGTCGGCATGTATGCCAGCCGTTTGCGTAAACACGTTTTCTCCTACAACAGGCTTATTGACTGGTACAAGAAAACCTGAAAACGTTTCAACAATTTTACTTACTGAATACAATGACTCTTCTACAACTGATGTTTTTACATCCGGAAAAAAGTCGTTCAGCACTGCAATGGTACTGGCCAGCGGCGCATTACCTGCACGCTCACCCATACCGTTTACGGTCAGGTGCAGGCCTTTGGCTCCTGCACGCACGGCTTCCATGACATTGGCTACGCTGAGGTCGTAGTCGTTATGGGCATGAAAATCGAAGTGATGATTGGGGTAACGCTCAACAATGGCATGTATAAAGTCGTACGACTCCTTAGGGGTTAGTACCCCCAGGGTATCTGGCAGTAGCACTCTTTCGATGGGCTGCCTGGTTATAAAATCCAGGTATTGAAACACATACTCACGAGAATTTCTCATGCCGTTGCTCCAGTCTTCCAGGTATACATTACATTTAATACCTTTCGATTGCGCCAGCGCAATTACCTGAGCTATTTCGTCGAAATGCTGTTCGGGAGTTTTCTTTAACTGATGGGTAAGGTGATTCAGAGAGCCTTTGGTGAGCAGGTTCATCACTCTGGCTCCGGCTTCAAGCATCCAGTTAACAGATGTCTCTCCGTCAACAAACGTCAATACCTCTATTTTTTCGAGAAACCCGTTTTCTGCTGCCCAGGATGTAATTTTCTTCACGGCCTCAAACTCACCGTCAGACACCCTCGCAGAAGCAACCTCCAGTCGGTCAACTTTTACTTCTGTTAATAGTAACTGGGCAATGGTTAGTTTTTCGGTAGAAGAAAAAGACACTCCGCTGGTTTGTTCACCATCGCGGAGTGTTGTATCCATTATTTCTATATAGTTCATTATGCTGTTGCTTAAAGCAGTGGTTTTGTTGTCTCCGGTAAAAGGGGTAGCTGATTAATAGAGACTCTTTTCAGCAAATGATTTTATTTCCTCTTTCATGGCTTGCAGATAATCAATGTCATCGTAGCCGTTTATCAGGTTATCTTTCTTATATCCGTTAATGGCAAAACTTTCTTTCTCGCCGGTTGATACAATAGTAATGGTTTGCTCTGGCAGGCTCACTTCCAGCTCTGCTTCAGGGTCGGCCTCGATGGCCAGAAAGATTTTATCCAGAAACTCCGGACTTACCTGTACAGGTAGAATACCTACGTTGATAGAGTTACCTTTAAAGATATCGGCAAAGAAGCTTGATACCACACAACGGAAGCCGTAGTCATAAATAGCCCAGGCGGCGTGTTCGCGACTGGAGCCACTACCAAAGTTACGGCCACCTACCAGAATCTTGCCTGAATAAATTGGGTTGTTGAGTACAAAATCCGGTTTCGGAGAATCGTCTGAATTATAGCGCCAGTCTCTGAACAGGTTGTCGCCAAAGCCTTCGCGCTTGGTTGCTTTCAAGAAACGGGCAGGTATTATCTGGTCAGTATCCACGTTCTCGATAGGCATGGGTACAGCGGTACTTTTTAGTACTGTAAATTTATCGTAAGCCATTTGTCGTAATATTTTTAAAGTCAGACAATTGTTCGACTTATCTGACACCTTTGTTTTTGTTTAGATTAATTCTCTTGGGTCGGTTACTTTTCCGGTTACGGCTGCTGCTGCTGCTACTAATGGGCTGGCCAATAGTGTACGCGCACCCGGCCCCTGACGACCTTCGAAGTTACGGTTAGAGGTAGACACGGCATACTTACCTGCCGGAATCTTGTCATCGTTCATGGCCAGACATGCCGAGCAACCCGGTTGGCGCAATTCGAACCCGGCTTCATTCAACACATCCAGAATACCCTCTTCCTTGATCTGAGACTCAACCACATGAGAGCCAGGCACCAACCATGCCGTTACGTTGTCTGCTTTCTTGCGGCCTTTTACAATAGAAGCAAAAGCGCGGAAGTCTTCAATACGGCCATTGGTACAGCTGCCTAAGAAAACGTAGTCAATAGGTTTGCCTATTATCTGCTCGTTTTCTGCAAAGCCCATATAACCCAATGATTTTTTGTAGCTGGCTTCGCCGTCTTTTACCTGACTGGCCATTGGGATATTCTGAGAAATACCTGTACCCAAACCCGGGTTTGTACCGTAGGTTATCTGCGGCTCAATATCGGCAGCATCAAATGTATATTCTAAATCAAAAACGGTGCCTTCGTCAGTTGGCAGGGTTTTCCAGTAGGCAAGGGCTTTGTCCCATGCTTCTCCTTTTGGTGCCATCTCTTTGCCTTTCAGGTAAGCAAAGGTAGTTTCGTCAGGAGCAATGATACCCCCTCTGGCCCCCATCTCGATAGACATATTACAAACCGTCATGCGGCCTTCCATACTCATATTTCTGAAAACATCTCCGGCATACTCTACAAAATATCCGGTTGCTCCCGCTGCAGTTAATTGAGCAATAATATAAAGCGTTACGTCTTTAGGCATAACGGCAGGCCCCAATTTACCATTGATGTTTACACGCATCTTTTTAGGTTTAGGCTGCATAATACATTGCGAAGAAAGCACCATCTCAACCTCAGAGGTACCGATACCAAAAGCAATGGCACCAAATGCTCCGTGGGTAGACGTGTGCGAGTCGCCACAAACGATAGTCATACCCGGTAAAGTAATACCATTTTCAGGCCCTACTACGTGCACAATACCGTTCTTCTGATGGCCCAAACCCCAGTGTGATATGCCATATTTGGCCGTATTTGTTTCAAGGGCTTTCAACTGATTGGCAGAGAGCGGGTCTGAAACTGGCAGGTGTTGGTTAATGGTAGGTGTATTATGGTCGGCAGTAGCAAAGGTACGATTCGGGAATAGTACGTTGATTCCTCTGGTTTCCAGACCTAAGAAAGCCACCGGGCTTGTTACTTCATGAATAAAGTGACGGTCGATAAAGAACACATCCGGGCCGTCTTCGATTTTACGAACAACGTGCGCATCCCATACTTTGTCGAATAGTGATTTTGGTGTTGACATTTTATATTTAAGCGTTTTATTTCTGTGATTCACTTGTCAGGATTTCCTGACTCGTCTATTAAGTTTTCTGTTTGCTCTCCAAATAGCTTATCATTTTCCCAGGTTAATGGGTTATTGATAATATATTGGCTAATCGCGTTAAAATCCTTATCGTCTCTAATGATATTGTCCCAGAAACGGCTTTGCCATTCAAAATCAGGTACAATCGGGTGAATATGTTTTGTGCAAATTGATTTATAAGAACCAATAATTGATGAAACTGTATTTTTACCCTGATTTCTGAACCGTAATTGGGCATGAGTTTTATCATTTGATAATTCACCGTTCTGTGTAGAGACAGGGCAATGCCCTGTCTCTACCTCAATATTGGATTCACTATTAATATTAGTCTTATCAAAAATCAAAATGCCATGAATATGATTGGGCATTACAACGAAATCACCTAAGGTAACGAATGGAAAATGTTTGGGGATTTCATGCCAAAAACCTTGTACGATAGCCCCTGCCGTAGATAATTTCATTATCCCTTCTTTACAATCACCCAGAAAATACTGACGATTTTTAGTACAAACAGTAATAAAATAGATTCCATTAGACCCGTAATCCCAATGTGGGTGCCGAGCAGACGGAATACGATATTTGTTCTGAAACTTATCTGACGACATTTCTCTAATTTAACAATACAAATTTGAGTATAATAACTCAATGCGGATTAACGAAATACGACCAAAAAATAATGTTTTTGGCTCATTGGTTTTTCTTGGGCGTAAAACCGTATTTTTCTTTGTAGGCTTTAATGAAATGCGAAACGCTCTCGTAGCCAATTTCGAGGCTGATTTCGGAGACGTTCTTTGGGGTATTTTGAAGAAGAAATGAGGCGTATTCTAAGCGCCTGTTTTTTATCCAGGCAGCAGGCGAGGTATGAAATTGTTGTTCGAAATCACGCTTGAAAACCGACAGACTGCGGCCGGATATCCGCGCTAATTCACTAATAGAAAGGGGTTTAAGATAATAGTTTTCGAGCAGATAGGCCAGGTCTATTTTCTGACCCTGATAAATTTTGAAGAGTGTTGACTGGAACTGACCCGTCTGGTCCAATTCAAGCAGGTGTAACATCAACTCATTGAATTTCAGTTTCAGAAACTGATTGAGCAGATTGGTACGGGCACTAAAAAAAGGGATGAGCGAATCGACAAACTTATCAAAGTTCTCGTTGCTTTCAAGGCTCAGTATTTGTTCAAATGCCCCGTCGGGCGAATCTTCAAAGAGCGAAAGATTTTGCCCTACAAACTCTTTCAGCAGGTTTTCGGGAAAGAAAAAAACAAGGCTGCGGTAGTTGCTGTCGATAGACTCGTTCATGGAGTAGCAACCCCGTTGAAAGAAAAGAATCTGCCCTTTTTGTACGTGGATGTCTTGTGTGGGAGAAATAAATTTCTTTTCGCCTTCCAGCACATACACAATGGCGTGTTCTTCAAAGAAAATCTCATTGCGCGACGGATAGACATTGTTACGATAAGCAACGAAGGTCATTTCCTGAATCTTGAGCAATTCAAACTCATTGGCGCTTATGGAAGACGGTACCCTGAGCATTGCCTATTTCTTGTTATCACCTCTCATTTTCTGTAAGGCTTTATTAGAGAAAACAAACTCTTCCAGTTCTGGGGTAGTCACATCAAGAATGGTCTGGCTGCTGCCCTCCCATATTTTTTTTCCTTGGTACAAAAACATAATGTAGTCACCTATCGAGAGAACCGAGTTCATATCGTGTGTAATAACAACTGTGGTTGTGTTATATTCCTGAGTTATTTCATGAATAAGCTCATCTATCTTGATTGAGGTAAGTGGGTCAAGGCCAGAGTTGGGCTCATCACAAAACAGGTATTTCGGGTTCATTACAATGGCTCTGGCTATACCTACCCTTTTTTTCATCCCGCCCGATATCTCTGATGGCATGCGGTTGCCTGTTCCTTCCAGCCCTACTCTTTGCAAACAAAACTCTACCCGGTCTTTTTTCTCTGCTTCCGGCATTTCGGTAAGCATATCTAAAGGAAACTGTATGTTCTGATGCACGGTTTGCGAATCAAAAAGCGCCCCACCCTGAAAAAGTACGCCCATTTCGCGGCGGATATCCTTCTTGTCTTCCTCTTCTCCCAGATAAAAATCACGGCCATCATAAAGCGTTAAGCCGCCTTCCGGCCGCACCAGGTCTAGCATACATTTTAACAATACGCTTTTTCCTGTACCGCTTGCCCCGATAACCAGACTTATCTTTCCTTTTTTAAAAACACCACTTACATTATCTAAAACCTTGCGGTCGTTGAAAGACTTCGAAATGTTTTTTATTTCTATCATATAATTTCAATCCTGAAAAGAACGCTGTGAAGAGTAATGAAAAAACCGGGTTTGCCGGGTATCAGGTCAATAATTCAGCCAACAGGTAGTCGGCAATTAAAACAGCTATACAACTATTGGTTACGGCCGATGTACTTGCCTGCCCTACTTCTAAAGCCCCGCCCCGGGTGTAATATCCTTTAAAAGCAGAGATGGTAGAAATAAGAAACCCAAAAACAAAGGCTTTAATAATGGCAATAAAAACATTGAACGGAACAAACGAATATCTGATACCATAGATATAATCTTCGGGGGTAATAATGCCTGTTAGTGTTCCGGCAAGGTAGCCGCCCAGAATACCCAGAAAACCTGAAAGAATAGCCAACAACGGAAACGTAAACATAGAAGCCAGTAATTTAGGCAGCACCAGGTAAGACGCAGAGTTGATTCCCATTACCTCCAGTGCGTCTATCTGCTCGGTTATTTTCATGGTTCCCAGCTCACCAGCAATGTTAGACCCTATTTTACCTGCAAGCACCACACACATAAAAGTAGATGAGAGCTCCAGGAGGGTCATGTCGCGCACAATATTACTTACTACATATACCGGTATTAAAGGGCTTACCAGGTTGGCTCTTGTCTGCACGCAGGTAACGGCGCCAATAAATACAGCCACAATGGAAACAATGAGAACTGAACTGACACCAATAGCCAGACACTCGTCTATAAACCGATTCCAGTAAACTTTGAAAGTTTCTCTACGGCTAAATAGTTTCCCCAGAAATATTAAATATTCTCCTACAGTTCTTAACATGCTTTTTAACGATATTTGCAAAGATAACGAATAGTTTAATAACGCATTTTAGATAAGAAAGTTTATATTCAAAAACCAGAGCCATACCATAAAACAATTAAAAGAGCTGAACATGAGCAAAAAACTGATAGTAGTTTCAGGCGGTAGCCGCGGAATCGGTCGGGCCATTATTGAAATCTTCGCCCAAAACGGCTTTGATGTACTGGCCTCGGCCCGAAAAGAGGCTGATTTAAAAGAGCTGCAAAACCATATAACCACCCAATATAAAGTAAACTGTTTTATTTATGCCGCCGACCTGGCCATAAAACAAGAGGTAGCGGGGCTGGTGGGGTTTATTCAGTCGCTCAACAGGCCGGTAGATGTGCTTGTAAATAATGCAGGGAGTTTTATTCCGGGGAATATCCACGAAGAGCAGGATGGCGTGCTTGAAAGCCTGATAGAAACAAACCTTTACAGCGCGTATTACCTGACCCGCGGACTAATCAAAGGCATGATTGCCCAAAAAAGCGGGTATATATTTAATATGTGTTCGGTTGCCAGCCTGATGGCCTACCCTAAAGGTGGGTCTTATAGTATTTCAAAATTTGCCCTGCTGGGTTTCAGCAAAGGCTTGCGCGAAGAAATGAAACCCTATCAAGTAAAAGTAACATCTATTATGCCTGGTGCGGTACTAACAGACAGCTGGGCGGGTGCAGACATACCAGCCGAAAGGTTTATGCAACCGGCTGATATAGCCAAGACCGTCTGGACTGCCTACAGCCTGTCTGACGGAGCTGTGATTGAAGAAATTGTACTGCGCCCACAAAAGGGCGATTTGTAAAATACACTTTTACAGGAAACAATAAAGCCGGCTTTTAATGGGCCGGCTTTATTGTTATTATAAATTACTCAGAAAGACTATTCTCTCAGGAAAGGATAATCAGATTGTACGTAAATATCATCAAATGCGGTTTCTGCTTTAGGGAACGGCGATTCTTCTGCAAATTTTACCGACTCCTCTACTTTCGCTTTCACTCGTAAATCTATTTCTTCCAATTCTGCTTCTGTAGCTATACCGTTGGTTAAGATACGGTCGCGGCAAAGTTCTAACGGGTCGCGGCGTTTCCATTCTTCCACTTCATCCTTGGTACGGTATTTCTGAGGGTCTGACATTGAGTGACCACGGAAACGATAGGTTTTGAACTCAAGGAAAGTAGGGCCTTCTCCTGCTCTGGCGCGGTCGGCAGCACGTTTTACTGCTTCGTGTACCATTTCAACATCCATCGCGTCTACCGGTTCTGCAGGCATATCATACGCCTCACCAATGGTGTATAGTTCTCTTACGTTTGAGGTACGCTCTACCGACGTACCCATGGCATAGCCGTTGTTTTCAACTACAAATATTACGGGTAATTTCCAGGTCATTGCCATGTTGAACGCCTCGTGCAACGCCCCCTGACGCACAGCGCCATCGCCAAAATAACACATACAAAGGTTTTGCGTACCTTTATATTTTTCGGCAAATGCTATACCTGCACCTAACGGAATCTGCGCCCCTACAATACCATGCCCGCCAATAAAGTTTACTTCTTTATCAAAAATGTGCATTGAGCCCCCTTTACCTTTGGTTGTACCGGTTTCTTTTCCGTACAACTCTGCCATAATTCTGTTGGGGTCAGTACCCAGCGCCAACGGATGGCCGTGGTCTCTGTAGGCGGTAATCCATTTGTCATCTTTGGTTAATGCCGAAACAGCTCCTGAAGAACAAGCCTCCTGGCCTATATATAAATGACAAAATCCACGAATCTTTTGCTGCCCATACAACTGGCCGGCCTTTTCTTCAAATTTTCTTTGAAGAAACATAGACTCGTACCAATACATATATGTTTCTTTAGAATACTTTACTTTTGGTGCTTTTTCTTTGGTAGCTGCCATCTCTGATTCTTTTATAATTAAACGTCATTTTGCTTAGACGAAGCAAATTTATGAATTAAATCATTATCGACGAAAAATATTGAGATAATCTGTTCATTTAAATAGCCAACCGGGGGGAATTATCACCTAATTCTCCGTCAACCCATGTCTTATAAAACACAAAAAAGCCTCTGAGTTAACTCAGAGGCCTATCGCAATCAACTAAGAGATAACTATACTTTAATCTCAACGTCAACACCACTTGGTAGTTCCAGTTTCATCAACGCGTCAACAGTTTTCGGGCTGGCCGAGTAAATGTCGATCAAACGTTTGTAAGTACATAACTGGAATTGCTCACGTGATTTTTTGTTAACGTGCGGAGAACGCAATACAGTGAAGATTTCTTTGCGAGTAGGCAACGGAATTGGTCCGCTAACAACGGCTCCTGTAGATTTTACAGCCTTCACAATTCTCTCTGCCGATTTGTCCACTAAGTTGTGGTCAAACGACTTTAATTTGATTCTGATTTTTTGTGACATTGGTTCAAAAATTTTAAGATGAACCCCT
Source organism: Emticicia sp. 21SJ11W-3 (assembly GCF_024138715.1). Taxonomy (GTDB): domain Bacteria; phylum Bacteroidota; class Bacteroidia; order Cytophagales; family Spirosomataceae; genus Emticicia; species Emticicia fluvialis. The sequence goes on along the minus strand of NZ_CP092074.1, from coordinate 32,456 downwards.
CCGAAAGAACCATTTGCTTCAGAAAGGGCATAAAAAAACGTCGTTTTTTACAACGCGGGTGCAAAAATACGTAAAAACTTGGTACTTATAAAGTTATAAGCGAAAAATTAATAAAAAACATAGAAGCAAAACCACCTAACCCAACTTTACGAGGCTACATTTTTATGATTGTCAATACTGAAATACTTTACCTCGGCATTTACCTGTTCCAGAATTTTCCGGGTTCGTTCAGGCCGGGCATCCGTAATAAAAACCTGCCCGAAAATACCATGATTAATGCTCTCTATCAGGCTGTGAATCCGGCGGTCGTCTAGCTTATCAAAAATATCGTCCAGCAGCAGTATGGGCTTTAGCTCTTTCAGTATCTCTATCATTTCAAACTGCGCCAGCCGTAGCGCCATTACAAAAGATTTCTGTTGCCCCTGCGAGCCAAACTTCTTAATGGGGTAAGTGTCTATCTCAAAAACATAATCATCTTTATGTATGCCTTTGGTAGTGCGTTGCGCCCTTATGTCCGTCTGGCGATTCTGGCGGAACTCCTGCGTAAAATTATCAACGGCTACTTCAGACTCATACACTATTTCTACCTCTTCCCTACCCTCACTTATTAAGGCATAATGCTTTTTAAACACCGGCAGAAAAGTTTCCATAAACTCTTTCCTTTGTTTATGAAGCCTAACGGCCAGTTTTACTAGTGGGTCAGAGTAGGTATCCAGTAAATCATGGTCCATATAATTACGCTCGGCAAAGATTTTCAACAAGCTGTTTCTTTGCTCAAGAATACGGTTATACTGCTGGTAGTCAGTCAGGTATTCGCTATCCATCTGCGACAGCACCCCGTCAAAAAACCTTCGTCTTTCTTCACTGCCCTCTTTAATAAGTTCGGTATCATCCGGGGCAATCAATACTACCGGAAACTGACCTATGTGGTCGGCAATACGTTCGTAGGGTTTCTTTTCATACATCATTATTTTACGCTGCCCCCGCTGAATAGTACAGGTAATCTGATGAGTATGGCTGTTTTTACTAAAAACACCGTCAATCATCATGTAGTCGGCATCATGATTAATGCTGAACACATCCTGGTGGTGCATGGCACTTTTGCTCAGTGCCAGAAAATAAACAGCATCAAGCAGATTTGTTTTCCCACTCCCGTTCTCACCCACTATACAATTTACCTGCGGCGAGAAAGTAAATGTGGCTTCTTCGTAATTCTTAAAATTAGATAGATAGATTTTCTCTAAAAACATTCTGCTGACTTCGATAACAATATCCTCACTACCCAAAACGGGTATCTACTTACCAATCTGTAATACGAAATTACAGATATTTCCTGAAAATTTAGTTTATTTGTATGCGTTGTTGCATTTAACCTATCTATTTATGAACAAAAATCTACTATTGTATTTTATTGCTGCTGTTGCCGCTACCGGCGGGCTTCTTTTTGGTTTTGACACCGGTGTTATTAACGTGGCTCTCCCCACATTGCGGGCACAATTTAACCCAAGCCCTGAAACAGAAAGCCGGATAGTGAGCGCAGTTCTGGCCGGTGGTATGCTGGGGCCTTTTCTCAGCGGCCCCCTGACCGACATACTGGGCCGAAAAAAGATTAACATCGTGGCATCGTTGATTTTCGTAGTTGGCTCTATTATTACTGCCATGGCGCCAAGCACTCTGTTCCTCATTATCGGCCGTTTATTTCTGGGGCTTGCCATAGGTATTGTGGCCTCAACAGTACCTATGTATCTGGCAGAGATTGCCCCTACCCACATGAGAGGCCAGCTGGTAACGTTTTTTCAATTGGCTATTACCCTGGGTATATTGTTATCTTATGTGGTGGGTTTCTTTTTTGCCGAGCAGGCCGACGGCTGGCGGAATATGTTCTGGGCGGGGTTTGTGCCGGCTGCCATTTTGTTTCTGGGCATGCTTTTTGTGCCCGAAAGCCCACGCTGGCTTATTAGCAAGGGCCGCGACGCCGAGGCACTGGCTGTACTGAACCGCCTGCGCGAACCTGAACAGGCCACACAAGAGCTTACCCAAACCAAAAGAATAGTAGAAAACGAAAAACATAACAAAGCCGACTGGAAAATGCTGTTCAGCAAGCGCCTGCGTATTCCTTTATTTATTGCGGTGGGTATTTTCTTTATACAACAGTTTTCGGGTATTAATGCTATCATTTATTTTTCGACAGATATTTTCAAAAACGTATTTCCGGAGGGCAACACAGCAGCACTGGCCACAGTGGGCGTGGGTGTAACCAACTCAATAGCTACCGTGTTTGCTATTATGTTTCTTGATAAATGGGGGCGTAAACCATTACTTTATACAGGGCTTATAGGCACGGCTATTTGCTTATCTACGGTAGGGCTGGCTTTTTTTATGAAAGACTCGCTTGATGCAGGCTTGCAGCAATTCATGCTGGTAGGTGGTATTTATACTTATATTGTTTTCTTTGCTATCAGCCTGGGGCCATTAGGCTGGCTGCTGATTTCCGAGATTTATCCACTGAAAATCAGAGGCTTTGCATCAAGTATGGGTAGCTTTAATCACTGGGTTTTTGACTTTTGTGTAGCTTACACCTTCCCTATTATGGCGGCTACTTCGCTGGGTACCAATGGCGGCATATTTGGTATTTATACCATTGTAGTGCTGCTGGGCTTGCTTTTTGCCAAGTTTGTGGTTTTTGAAACCAAAGGTATGAGCCTGGAAGACATTGAAGATAAATGGAAGTAAATATACGCCTGTAACTTTTTTACGTTATATTTTAATTGCGCTTTAATCTGACCTATCCGGTATGGTTTTTGGGGCAATGCGACCGATTCCCGGGGGGTTTAACAAGACAAATTATTGAATTTTTACTACGAACCGTTTTTTAAATTTGCAAGTGTACCCATTTAGGATTCGGTATGTTATCTAAAAAAAATACAAAATCATTGCCCAAGATTTTGCTTTTAAAAACTAGAAGCATTAATTTTGCGTCCCAAAACGAGATGTTATCGTTTTTACGCGCAACATCTTGCTTTCAAACTATCTAAATTTTAAAATACTCCATAAATGGCTAATATTGGTAAAATCTCACAGATTATCGGACCCGTGGTTGACGTGAGTTTTGAGGGAAAAGGTTCGTTTATCCCCCCTATTCTTGATGCGTTGTCGGTAGAAAAGGCGAATGGTCAAAAAGTAATCCTGGAAGTACAACAACACCTTGGCGAAGACCGCGTACGTACCATTGCAATGGACGGAACCGAAGGTTTGCAACGTGGTATGGCTGTAACGCACCTGGGTTCTCCGATTACCATGCCAACTGGCGATGCCATCAAAGGTCGTTTGTTCAATGTGGTTGGTGAGGCTATCGACGGCTTGGAGCAGGTTACTACTCCGGGTATGTCTATTCACCGTTCTGCACCTAAATTTGAAGAATTAGCAACAGCAACTGAGGTTCTTTTTACTGGTATTAAAGTAATTGATCTGCTTGCTCCATACGTAAAAGGTGGTAAAATCGGTTTGTTTGGTGGTGCGGGTGTAGGTAAAACCGTATTGATTCAGGAGTTGATTAACAATATTGCCAAAGCTTATGCCGGTCTGTCGGTATTTGCCGGTGTAGGTGAGCGTACCCGTGAAGGAAATGACCTTCTTCGTGAGATGATTGAGTCTGGTATCGTAAAATACGGTGAGGCTTTCAAACACTCAATGGAAGAAGGTGGCTGGGACCTGAGCGTAGTTGATAAAGAAGCCTTGAAAGAATCTCAGGCAACCTTTATCTTCGGTCAGATGAACGAGCCTCCGGGAGCACGTGCACGTGTTGCCTTGTCTGGTCTTACTGTTGCTGAGCACTTCCGCGATGGCGACGGCGAAGGCAAAGGTCGTGATATCCTTTTCTTTATTGATAACATTTTCCGCTTTACACAGGCCGGTTCTGAGGTATCAGCACTTTTGGGTCGTATGCCTTCAGCGGTAGGTTATCAGCCAACTCTGGCAACAGAGATGGGTAATATGCAAGAGCGTATTGCTTCAACCAAACGTGGTTCTATTACTTCAGTACAAGCGGTTTATGTACCTGCCGATGACTTGACTGACCCTGCTCCTGCCACAACATTTACCCACTTGGATGCTACCACGGTATTGAGCCGTAAAATTGCCGAGCTAGGTATCTATCCTGCGGTAGACCCTCTTGATTCTTCTTCACGTATTCTTTCTGCCGCTGTATTGGGCGATGCGCACTACAACACTGCTCAACGTGTAAAAAACATTTTGCAACGTTATAAAGAACTACAGGATATCATCGCAATCCTTGGTCTGGAAGAGTTGTCAGAAGAAGACAAACTGGTTGTATCTCGTGCGCGTCGTGTGCAACGTTTCTTGTCACAACCGTTCTTCGTGGCTGAACAGTTTACAGGTTTAAAAGGGGTATTGGTTGATATCAACGATACCATCAAAGGCTTTAACCAGATTATGGATGGCGCCTATGACAACCTTCCTGAAGCCGCTTTCAACCTTGTTGGAACCATTGAAGATGCCGTTGCGAAAGGTGAAAGATTAATTGCAGAAGCGAACAAACAATAACAATGAACTTAGAAATAATTACCCCCGATAAAAAAGTATATACTGGCGAAGTAAACGCTGTTTCTTTCCCTGGTAGCGAAGGTCGTTTTCAGGTTTTGAAAGACCATGCTCCGCTTGTCAGTACACTTGCCAAAGGTGATTTGGTGATCGAAGCAAATGGTAAAAAAGAAACATTTGTGGTAGATGGTGGCGTGGTAGAAGTAGTAAAAAACAAAATTCTGGTACTTGCTGAAGCAGTAGCTTAATTTTTCAGATATGCTTGAAAGAGGCCTGGACATCCAGGCCTCTTTTGTTTTTTAGCAGATTGTGAGTACTTTTACCGTGAAAGTTTAGTGATTTAGTAAATGAGCAATTGCGTGATTTGTCATTCTCACATCAGGAATCAGAGAATACGTATCTTAGGTGTTGGTTGCCAAAATTACACGCATGTGTAAAATTTAGCACAATTATTTTCTATTAAAGATTGGGGTTAATAGCTGTAGAGTGGTGTAATCATACATTCACTAAATCACTCACTCACCAAATTCTTCAATATGCTCATAGATAACCACGGCAGGCCTATCAATTATCTGAGGCTGGCAGTTACAGACCGCTGTAACCTGCGTTGCTTTTATTGTATGCCTGAAGAAGGCATACAGTATCTGCCTAAACCTCATTTGTTGAGCTATGAAGAAATGCTACGGCTGGTGGGTATTCTGGCAGAAATGGGCATCAGTAAAGTGCGTATTACAGGTGGTGAACCTTTTCTGAGAAGAGACCTTATGCCGTTTCTATGGAAGTTGTCTGAGATTGAAGGAATCAATAAAATCAATATTACTACTAATGGTGTGCTAACGGCTCCGTTAGTACCTGAACTAAAAAAACTGGGTGTCAATTCGGTTAATCTGAGCCTGGACTCGCTTGACCGCCAACGGTTTTTTGAAATTACACGCCGCGACGAATTTACTAAAGTGTGGCAGACGCTGGAGGCTCTTCTGGAGCATGAGATTCCGGTAAAAATTAATACAGTGGTAATGTCTGGCAAAAATGATGAGGATATTCTATCAATGGTTGAGCTGGCACGAAACAAAAGTGTATCTGTCAGGTTTATTGAAGAAATGCCCTTTAATGGAGCCGGGCTGCGCCCTGAACAGATTCAGGATTTCTGGAGTTATGGAAAAATAATGGATTTAATCCGATTGGCACATCCTGACATATACCGGATGGCTGACGAACCGAACTCAACCTCATACAATTACCGGATTCCGAACTTTAAAGGATCCATTGGTGTTATTGCTGCTTTCAGCCGTACTTTTTGCGGCACCTGTAATCGTATCAGGGTAACTCCTACCGGGGTATTTAAAACCTGCCTGTATGACGATGGCGTTTTTAACGTACGAGATATGATGCGGCAGAAACTTTCTGACAGTGAAATGAAGTTATTAATCAGTGAAGTGCTACAGAAGCGGGCTGCTGATGGCTTTGAAGCAGAAAAGAACAGGAAAAGCCTGGTGTCTGAATCAATGACCACCATTGGAGGATAAAATATTCAGTTTTATAATTATTAATTTTTTAAACGGGTCGCCGTAACGATAACTATTATGTTAAAGGCAGAAATGATTACCGATAAGGGTACTATGCTTATCGAATTTTACGAAGAAGATGCTCCTATTGCAGTTAATAATTTTGTAACGCTTGCAAAGAAAGGATTTTACGATGGTCTGAAATTCCACCGTGTTATTCCTGATTTCATGATTCAGGGCGGTGACCCAACCGGCACAGGTGCAGGTGGCCCCGGTTATACCATTCAATGCGAGTTGACCGGTAATAACCAGTATCACGACAAAGGCGTACTTTCAATGGCGCACAGAGGCCGTAACACGGGCGGTTCGCAATTCTTTATTTGCCACAACCGTTCTAACACGCAACACCTTGACCGTAACCATACCTGCTTCGGCAAAGTAGTTGATGGCCTTGAAGTAATTGATGCGATTCGCCAGGGAGATAAAATCCAGAAAATCAACATTACCGAAACAGAAGCTTAAGTTATAAATTTTTTGTTAAAAACTGCTCGTTCTGTAATATTTCCGGGCAGTTTTTTGTTTACCATACAAAGCAAGTACCAACAACAAACACCCTATGCAAGAAAGTAACACATTGATTGGATTTCTACTGACCGCCTTTCTGGCAGGTTTCGCATCAATATTCATGCCGTGTATATATCCAATAATGCCAATGACCGTCAGCTTTTTTACCAAGCAGTCGCAAGGTACTGGTAAGGCCACATTCTATGGTTTATCTATCATGTTTGTATTTGCCATTATCGGCCTGGTAGCTACCCTATTTGGCGCCCCGTTTCTGAATTTCATTAGCACACACTGGGTACCAAATCTGATATTCTTTGTCATATTTGTTATTTTCGGCATTTCGTTATTAGGGGCGTTTGAAATTGTATTGCCTCACGGCATGGTGAACAACATAGACCGGATGTCTGAAAAAGGTGGTTTGCTGGGTATATTCTTTATGGCTTTAACACTAGTGGTGGTTTCTTTCTCGTGTACAGCTCCGTTTGTTGGTTCTTTATTGATACTTGCAGCCAAAGGCGAAGTGTGGCGCCCTTTGTGGGGTATGCTGGCTTTTGGTTTACCTTTCGGTTTGGTCTTTACTTCTCTGGCGCTGTTTCCGCAATGGTTGAAAAGCCTGCCGAAGTCTGGCGGCTGGATGAACGAAATGAAGGCCGTTTTCGGTATTCTTGAATTTGCACTGGCCTTGAAATTCCTGTCGAATATTGATTTAACCTACCATTTCAATCTGATATCGCGCAATCTGTTCCTTATTGTCTGGATTATCATTTTCATTGCCATAGGCCTTTATATATTAGGTGTTATCCGCTTGCCTAAAGATAGCAAGGTTGGCAAGTATAGTTTTCAGCGTGTGGGCTTTGCCATTCTGTTTTTTGCATTTGCGGCCTACATGGTGCCTGGTGTTGTAAAAGGAAAAGAACTAAGCCTGTTGTCTGGCCTTTTGCCTCCTAAAACGTTAAACACTGCCCCTATTGATGGTTCAAAGCTGCGTGCCCTACCGCATGACTTACAGGGCTTCTATGATTATGACGATGCCCTAGCCTATGCCAAAGAAGTAAACAAACCACTGTTTATTGACTTTACCGGCTATGCCTGCGCCAACTGCCGTAAGATGGAAGAAAACGTATGGCCAAAGCCGGAGGTATTAGAAAGACTAAAAAATGAGTTTGTGATAGCATCTTTATATGTAGACGATAAAAAGGCGCTGCCTAAAGAAAAACAATATACCTCTAAATATGACGAGGAACTGAAAGAAACAATTGGTGATAAAAATATGGATCTTGAAATTGTGAAATACAATAACAATGCGCAGCCGTATTATGTAATTGAAGACACCAACGGAAAACTGATTGTGAAACAACCGATAGGCTATAGTTCTACTGCAGACTTCATTAAGTTTTTAGACGAAGGAATTAACAATTTCAAGAAATAAGGTCATCTGTTTGCACATTGAACAAATGTGCAACTTCAGCCTCTACAAATTTAGCCTTGTGGCGAATGGCTCTTTTCAGCATTCGCATGTATTCTGCCTTACTGATTTCTATGGCGCCGAAACGCTTCACGTTGTCGTTGATAAACTGTGTGTCAAGCAATTCGAAATCCTGTTTTTTGAGTAGCTCCATCAAGGCATGAAAAGCAACCTTTGATGCATTTGGCTCGGTATAAAACATTGATTCACCAAAAAAAGCAGCACCTATCGCTACGCCATATACGCCCCCTACCAGTTGCTCACCCAGATATGCTTCAACACTATGGGCAAAGCCCATCTGATGCAGGTTTGTATAGGCATTGATGATTTCTTCTGAAATCCAGGTGTCGTCAGAATCCCGGCGCGGCTGAGAGCAAGCCACCATTACTGCCCTGAAATTGTAGTTGATACGAATCTCAAAAATCTGCTTATTAAGAAAAGGCCTGAGCGATTTAGCGGGTTTATAGGTGTCTATCGGAATAATGGCCCGAGGGTCTGGTGAATACCAGTAAAGTGTGCCGTCGGAGTCGGCCATCGGAAAAATACCATTTATATACCCATAAATAAGATCGTCAGCAGAAAGTGGACTCATTGAGTTTTTTGAAATACACTAAGCAAATATAGAAACAAAATCGAAACCAGCAACAACGCTTTCATTCTTGCCTAGTTCTTTTTCAACCTCGGCGACTCAAAAACTACCTTGCCGCGTTCGTCATATTCTCTGATTACGTAAGATTCAAACGTCGTATCGAAACAGTCTCTACCATATTGTACTTCCTTTTTACGACGATTACCCGTTGGATAATACTCTACCCACTGCCCTACTTTCACGCTATCATCCATCATTCCCTGTTCAGCCAATGTTCCGTTTTCATTGAAAAGAAAATACTCGCCGCTCACTTTATTGTAGTTTACTGGTATTACCTCTTTTATCTTCTGCTGCGAGCCATCATAGTAACTGATGCGGGCGTCTCGGGCAAACCCTCTTTCATAATACTCTTTATTAACCAGATTATTGTTTTTGTCATACAACTCCCACCGGCCGTGCTTTGTACCCATATAGTACCAGCCTTCTTCTACCAGTAAATCGCCCTGGTATCTTTTGTAAGGCCCGTGCATGAGGTCGTTTTTGGTTTTGTCACGACCTAAACCCTCCACTATGCGATTGGCTTTGTGGTCAAACCAATACAAATGCCGGCTATAATTGTCTGGCTGTTTATATTCCTGCAAAGTATAAAACTCTATATAAGTTGGTGAGCTGCTACTCCCCTGGCTGATGGTCTGCTTCTTCACTTTTATGCCTTCGTAATCGCGGCCGTTAAACTCTCTTCTGTAGCTTTTCAGTTCTTTTTTAAGCTTTTTAACACCCTTAGATATTTTCAGGCCCAGGTCTGGCAAGGTTTCGGTAGCTAGTTTACGGGCATCTTCAGCATTTGAGATACTGAAATTGGCAGCTGGTAAAGCTGCACTCTGGGTGCCCAACGCAGAGGTTGCTCCAGCCGAACCGGATACACCTCCGGAAACCTTAGGGCCGCTTATTTCAACAGCATCTTTTATTATGTCTTTTGCCGATCTCCTTTTTGCTGTGGGTACAGCACCGGGTGTCTGCGCTGCTGCGTCAAGACCCATAAGCATACCGGCACAAACTATAATAAGGGGTAGAAATCTCATTTTATAAACACTTTTATACTTCTTTATAGAAACGAATGCTTCAAAGAAAAATTTTATTGCCACTAATAAGGCCACAGTAAAATTAACAGGTTTGTTAACGCGTTCAACCAAAACACAAAAAAAAGCAGAAGCACATGCCTCTGCTTTTTATCACTACACTTACCTAAACCCTAAAACTCCATGGGAACACTAACACTAGTGGTATCCCAGGCGATGGTTAAAACCTTATCATCAGTAGTGATTGTTAGCTTTTCTACCGGTTGCGACAATGCTTTTACGGGTACTGTTACTTCTACTACGTTCTTGTCTTTGATTTTGTCGTAGCCATAAGCACCCCATTGTTTCAACTCACTATTCAATATGATTGTCCACTCTTTTTCTCCTAATTTAGAAAAAAGTGTATATGTTCCTGCTTTTACTGGTTTACCTCCAAATTTTACATTTTTATGAAACGTAATCTCGGTTGCTTCATCTGCTCCTGTTCTCCATATTGTTCCGAATTTCTCAAGACCGCCAAAAATGGTACGTCCTTTTTTTGATGGTTGGCCATAAGTAACTTTTACATTTTTACTTTCTGCCGTAACATGTGGGCTGGCTCTTTTTTCCTGAGCAAAAACAAGAGAGGTGATACTAAACAAAAAAGATAATAAGAATACTGATTTTTTCATGGTTAATAAAATAGTTATGGTATATGGGTATTAACGCAAAAACACCTGGTTTAGTTTAACAATATTTTGAAATTATTCTTTCGTTTTCTCGGCAAATATCTTAGCCATTTCACGCGGATTTGTGGGTGTTGCATTAATTATATCCGACTCCACCAGCCCGTCTCTTAAACGCACAATGCGGTGCGCATATTTGGCAATGTCTTCTTCGTGGGTTACCATTACAATGGTGTTTCCCTTTGAATAGAGTTGGTCAAACAATTCCATAATTTCGTAAGACGTCTTGGTATCAAGGTTACCGGTAGGCTCATCGGCCAGCAATATACTGGGGTCGTTTACAAGCGCCCGGGCAATGGCCACACGCTGGCGCTGCCCACCAGACAACTCATTAGGTTTATGGTGCGCCCGGTTCTCAAGACCTACGTTTTTTAACGTCTGCATGGCCTTTTCTGTCCGCTGCGACTTCGTATAGCCAGCATAAATCAGCGGTAGGGCCACATTTTCTAAAGCAGATTGACGAGGCAAAAGGTTGAACGTCTGGAAAACGAAGCCAATCTCTTTGTTTCTGACCTCGGCCAGTTCGTTCTCACTCATGCGGCTTACATCATGATTATTCAACACATAACGGCCGGCTGTTGGCGAATCGAGACAACCTATAATATTCATCAACGTAGACTTACCGGAGCCTGACGGCCCCATAAACGCTACATATTCTCCTCTTTCTACAGAAATGGTAACCGACTTCAGGGCATCGATTATTTCGCTACCCATAATGTAGCGTTTAGAAATATTGGTAGTCTCAATTATTTTCATTTGCAATTATGAATGAGTGAGTTCGGGCTAATAAGAGGTAGTTTGCAAACCTCCGTTTTCATTTCAAATATATTCTTTCATTCAAAACCAACCTTGTTTTTTTCCATCAATGCTTTTTGGGCTTGATAGGTGGAAAGAAACGCTTGATAATCGGCAGGGCTCAATAAAGCCCGAAGCTTTTCAAGGCCGTCTATGGCGTAATTCTCCACTCCTATTTTCAAAGATTGCTGTACATACAGCTTCCAAAGTGCCGCATTTTCGTCGTTCAGCTGCAGTGCGTTAAATATAAACAGGTAGGCATCACCCGGCTTTTTTAGCCTGATATTGTAGAATTCTGTAACCCGGGCTATCACCAGGGGGTTTAGCGGATTAGCAGCAAGTGCCTTATCAAAATCATTTTTGGTTCTGGCATTTTTCAAAGCTTCCTCGGCCTGGGTTTCCTGATATTCGGCCAGTATTGCCCGGTAGCCCTGCTTTTGCAATACCTCTGCCGATGCCCTGTCTCCTGCTATTAATAAATGTCTTTCGGCCTTATCAAATATCCCTTGCTGCAAATACCACATACCAGCAACCTGATTGTACAACCTCTTTTTGCTTGTTGAGTCATTAGCCAGAATGGTAAGCTGTTTCAAACCCTCCAGTTTATTTTCTCTATAGTAATTCTGCGATGCAATGGCAAACTCAAGATCTTCATAAAAACTTTGGTTGCCCTCTTTCTGCTGAATCTTTTTTAAAACCCGGGCAGTGTATGGGGCTTGCAAATCTTTGCCGGCAGTACAATTGTAAATTAAAGCAAACTGGCTTAGGTTCAGCACCGAGTCTGTTCTTAATTGTATTGAGCCCGGTGGTGTATTTTTGTCTATTTCATACGCTGTGAGATTTGCCTGTAGCGCATCGTCTTTACTCTTGCCCGCATCTATGCGATTCTCAGAAGCCTTGTTTTTTTTGTATTTCAGCTGAAACGCCAACAGGTTGGCCTCTGCCAAATCGCAGTCAGTACAATTTTCTCTGGCTAGTGTCAGGTAGTGCTGCGTTGAGTCGGTCACTTTTGTTTTTTCATATAACCATGCCAGGTTGGTCAGCAATGGTTGGTTATCCGGAAATCGCCTTACACCTTCCTGCAATGTAAAGAGTGCATCAAAAAACATATCTTTCTCTTGCAGAATTTTACTCAACCCTGCGTATGCATACGGGCTGGGGTTTTTCTCTAAAGCACTTTTCAGAAATGCCCCGGTATTCTCTTTATCATTCACTGCCATTGCCAGAGAAGCCAATCCGTAGTTCGACTGATGATTCAGGATATCAGCATGAAGCGCCTCTTTATAAAATGCCTCGGCATATACGCCATCGTTATCGGTTTTGTAGTAATTGGCAATGGTATTGTAATAACCGGCCGTGGCTTGATAATAAATATAAAAGTTTTTTAAAGAGAACAATGTAACCATACCTACGATAGTCCCTAAACGAAAAAGCGAAAGTTCGAGAAACTGAGGCTTGTAAAGAATACGATGCACAGGTAAGCCTTTTTGCATGGCCTGAATAAAATTAAGAACAACATACAATGCAAAGGCCAAGCCCATTACCAGATGCGCCGCTACAATAAATTTCTGAAAGGCTTCCATTAACGGGTCATTGCCCGAAGCGAACACAAAGGCAATTGTTGCGGTGGTAATTATACCTAAGCCCAGATACAACCAGGCACCTATGTTTCTAAAATGAAAAGTGTCTGACTCTTCTGTTACACGTCTGAAACCCCAGATACCTAACAGCAAAGAGCTGACATATAACACTATCGGGCTTATGGGTAGAACGTTCCAGTCAATGTATCTGTTACGCTCTAAAAACATCAATAACACATTAAGCAGGTAAATGCTTGAAACAATCAGGAATTGGCTCAAAGAACCCTTACCCTTTACGCCAGCGTTGGAAACAACCCACACCAGTGATGCCACAATTTCATGTGATACCAAGAGAATAAACAACACACTTAAAACAATGGCCGACACAAGCCCGTAAGAGGCAACTGCCAACCAAGGATGGTTTATTTTTGAGAAACCAGTTATAAGCCCCCCCCCTACAATACTTAGCAGCAAAAAAGAAGAAAGTCTGGTTAAGAAACCTGGACTTTTATTAAAATTATTGAAATAAAAAGCCACACCTGCAAAGCCGGCAAAGGCAATGAGAAAAGCCGCCTGATTGGTGAGATTAAAAACGTTTTCAAGATGAAACGTAACCAATATACCTGCCAGCAGCACCATGCCACCTAAAAACCAGTATTTGGGCATGGCAGATACCGATGCCAGCAGTAAGTTGAGGCCAATAAGATACAAACCTATAAAGCCGTAAGCCGCCAGGGTATTGGTTTGCATCATAGAAGCAATAAAGCGTTCTTTTACCAGATACGCATTGCCGTTGATTGTAAACTTCAGCTGGCCGTCAGAGAAACTGTCTGATATTTTTGCGACTTCGTCCAATTCGCTCAGAATATCCCAGTGTATTACGTTGTCAATACCATAATAGGTATACCACGCCATTGCCGCTACAGAAAAAAACAATACCACCAAAATCGCCCAAAAGATACTTTTCTCAGATTTAGACCAGTTTTGCCAAAAAAACCAATGATACATAAATGCTTAATGTTTTCTACCTGAAGGCCTGTTTGTCAACAGGTTATTCACATGTACCGATAAATATTTGCGCTGTGAAGATAACGCAAAAACATTGTTTGATTATATTTGCGCATCCAAAAAACCGAGATATTAATCATGACACTGCATAAAGAGGGAACAGGAACAATTTCTTTAACAATAATTGCTTTCGTAATACTTAACGGATTAGTAAGATACTTTGCCCCTGACAATTCTCTTGTTCATCAAATAGCGCTGGGTGTAAGTCTGGTGTTCTTTATTATCATTATTCAGTTTTTCCGTAAGCCTACACGCAATACTACTAAAAACAGCAAGCATATAATTGCCCCTGCCGACGGCAAAGTGGTGGTGATTGAAGAGGTGGTGGAAACAGAGTATTTTAAGGAGCCTCGCCGACAGGTTTCCATTTTTATGTCACCTATCAACGTGCATATTAACTTTAACCCTATTTCGGGCATTGTAACTTATTTCAAGTATCATCCCGGCAAATATCTGTTTGCCTGGCATCCGAAATCAAGTACTGAAAACGAAAGAACTACCATTGTAGTAAAACATAGCAACGGTACCGAAGTGCTTTTCAGGCAGATAGCCGGTGCATTGGCGCGCAGGTTGTGCTGGTATGTACAGGAAGGCAAAAACGTAGAGCAGGGCACTGAGTTCGGGTTTATTAAGTTTGGTTCAAGAATTGATATTTTTCTGCCTTTAGATGCCAAAATTCTGGTAAATATTGACGACCGCCCGGTAGGTGGCGAAACCGTTATTGCTGAATTGCCTTAACCTATTTTGTATCTATAACTTCTGCCCAGCATGGCTCAACACAATGATACCGGTAACAAAGCAGAAGAAATGGCCGCCGGTTTCTTAATAAAAAACGGTTATAAGATACTTGACCGCAACTATGTATTTGGTAAGGGCGAAATAGATATTATTGCAACCAAAGACAACTGGCTGGTGTTTGTTGAAGTGCGGGCCCGCTCTGAGGTTTTGCATGGGTACCCTGAGCAAACCATTTCAAAAACCAAAGCTGGGCTCATTATAAAAACAGCCGAAAACTACGTTTACCAAAAAAACTGGCGAGGCAAAATACGGTTTGACATCATTGCTATTATAGTCGGGCAGCACTTCGAAATCCGCCAGTTTGAAGACGTTTTCTTTTAAAACAACTCTCCCATTTTGTATTTAGGCAGAATATTCAGATGCTTATAGGCTTTTTCTGTTGCCTCTCTGCCCCTAGCGGTGCGTTTCAGGTATCCTTCCTGAATCAGGAAAGGCTCATAAACTTCTTCAATAGTTTCGGCCTCATCTCCTACTGCTGTTGCAATGGTCGATAAACCAACCGGCCCGCCTTTAAATTTATCTATGATTGTCTGCAAGATTCTGTTATCCATTTCATCCAAACCATCCTGGTCTACATCCAAGGCTGTTAAAGCCATTTCTGCAATGGCAAGGTTTATTTTGCCATCGCCTTTTACCTGAGCAAAATCACGGGTGCGTCTCAACAAATTATTGGCAATACGCGGGGTTCCCCTGCTTCTGCGGGCAATCTCAAATGCGCCATCTTCACTGATTGGCGTTTTTAATATATACGACGAACGCTTGATAATCTTACAAAGTAACTGAGAGTCGTAGTATTCCAGCCTTGAATTGATACCAAACCTGGCGCGGAGTGGCGAGGTGAGCAATCCGGCTCTGGTGGTAGCGCCTATCAAGGTAAACGGATTCAGGCCAATCTGCACGCTGCGGGCATTGGGGCCGGTATCAAGCATGATGTCAATGCGGTAATCTTCCATTGCTGAATATAGATACTCTTCCACAACGGGATTAAGCCGGTGGATTTCATCAATGAAAAGCACATCAAATGGCTCAAGGTTGGTCAGCAGGCCAGCCAGGTCACTTGGTTTGTCAAGCACCGGGCCTGAGGTTATTTTAATATTAGTACCCAGCTCATTAGAGATAATGTACGATAACGTGGTTTTACCCAACCCCGGAGGGCCGTGCAGCAACACGTGGTCGAGCGCTTCTTTTCTTTGTTTGGCAGCCAGAACAAAGACTTTTAAGTTCTCAAGAATTTTATCCTGCCCCGTAAAATCATCAAACGAAAGAGGCCGCAGCGCTTTTTCTATTTCCTTTTCAACCGGCGAAAGCCCCTCGCTCTCGCCTTTTATATAATCTTTTCGCATGAAATCTCTGAGAAATGCTCTCTTTTATACAACCAAATATACGATATTTCAGGGGGTTTATAATAGAAACCCCCTGAAAGTATCTGTGAAGTATCTTTTTGTAATTACCTGCCCAAAGGTATAAAGAGCGGCCGTAATGAAGAATGTAAATCTTATAAAATGTTATCTGATTAAAAGTATCCCCCCAGATTTAGTAATTTTAGGTCGCTTTGGGAAGTACTCACTTTTATAGCTTACTACAAAGGCATACAGCATTGGAGCCATTATCTGCCCTTTGTAAGAGCCATCCCATTTATCAAATGGGTCTAGAGACTGAAATATAATCTCACCCCAGCGGTTATAAATTTTCAGGTCGTAATCTGTGATATATTTGTTAGGTGTTTCCAATACATCATTCACACCATCGCCATTGGGTGAAAAGGCCTCCGGAATAAAAAGGCGGGGGTCACATTTGTCTTCTACAACAATTTTATCGTCTGTGGTGCAGGTGTAAAGTTCTCCGCTTTGAGATGTAAAGTTATTGGTAACAAATGTAGTGTATGTGCTTTGCACATCAACGGTTATGGTTGGTGTTGTTTCATTCCTTGGCCTCCATAAATAGGTTGGGTCAACGGTATTTTGGGCTTTGGGGTCTAATAAAAGCGTAGCCCCTTCCCGAAAACACGCATAAGTAGAATCTGCCAGATTAATTATTGGTGAGGGCTTAATGTTTATTTCATCTATTACCGTAAACACATCACATTTCTCTCTTAACGAATTACCCAATACAGGTATATTCACCACCTTGCTAATTGCTGTCTCGGCATAAACTTCTACCGTCATAGTAATGGTGTATCGCCCGGGTTTTGTATAAATATGAGACACTTGCGTTCCTTTACCTTTTGTACCATCGCCAAAGTCCCAGCTTACTTCATTTTTCATGGGGCTGCAAATGCCTTTTGTTTCAAAAATAGTAGGTTGGTTCTGGCAGGTTCCTTTGTAGGTAGCACTTAGGCCGTCTCCATCCTGCTGTGGCTTGGCATGTACTACATTCGGAAGCCCCAACTTACTGGTACCTACCACATTAGGAGCCGTAGCCTGATTAAAAGAAATATAATTAACTACTGCCACATTGCTTGTTATCAATGCATCGGGTTGTGTTATATAGGCAATTTCTGTGCTGCCATCTACTGCCATGTAAATAAACCCACCCGTACCTGCATTGGTAGGCCCCATTTGCAAAGCCCCAAAAACATGAGTAGACGACTCTGCTATCTGTTTTTTCTGCTGGCTTATCTGGGCATCTGAACTTAAATTAAGATTTAACTGATACAAATAAGATTTTACTGTTGAGGATGGAGCTCCTCTGAGGGTATAATAAAGTTTTTCGCCATCCTGCGAAAACTCTACACCATATATTTTTGGGGGCGCATTGCCCAACTCAATGGTATGCACAAGTGTTAATACGCCTGTGGTAGCATTAATGCCATATACTTCTATATAATTTTTGCCGTCTTTTATATATGCTGTAGCCAGCTTACGTCCATTCGGAGATATTTTCATATATCCGCTTTCATCAGGTATTTTATTAGTAATTGGGGGTTGATTAACCAGATTAGAGCCAGTGGAATCAATTTTCAGTACTTTAAATTGTCCGGTAGTTTTATCCTGCGAATACACAAAGAACACCATGTTCTTTTTATCATCTTCAATACTTTTTGTTACGATTTGTTCTGTTGATGCCAGACTAACAGGAATATCGGTTTCAACAATTGCCCCCTGCCCACCATTACGGCGCATATCTACAATACTGTAAGACAGCCTGCCTGTGGTTTCGTTCATGGTGTACACATAATAAAGATGATGCGGACACTCATTGCAATTGCTTTTAGGAACAATTAGAGACGACTGTGTAGACGTATTAGTACCCGGCAATGAAGTAGCTGTAGCCGGTGGTGGCAGCTGAAAAGGTACGGGTTGGTCGTCTTTGCTGTATATTTTTACGCCATCGGTATACAATACCAGATCTCCTTTGGGGTCAAAAACCATAGCTACACCTTCGGGGGAGTCAATCGGATTACTTTGGGTTGACTGAACAGGTATGTAAAGAGGGTTGTCCTGGTTTGGAGGTTCAAATAGGTCACCATTATCAGCCAGCGGGTCTCTGGGTACTACCGACGTTGGGTTAATACCAAACTCAAGCGTTGCCCCTTTGCCGAAATACCACTTTTCAGCACCCCCTCCACCGGCAGATTGCATACAGAATTTTACATTGATTTTGGCTGTTCTTGAGCATTGTCCACTTGCATCAAAAACCTCAACAGAATAACAGCCAGATTTGGTAACATCAATGGTTTTCGTTGTTTCGCCATTGGGATACCATAAATACTTAACACCCGGGGGTTCAGGCGAGCCTTTTTCTAAAACGTTATATGGGTTTAAGGTTATGGTTTTGCCATCACAAACGGTAGAGTCTTTACTGATTTGGCCTTTAAATGTGGGTTGAGTGGGTGGCTGGCTGATGGTAATCGTGCGGGTTACAGGTGCTTGTTGTACCCCTCCTTTTGTTCGGGTAAGAGTTACCGTATAGGTACCTGCTTGGGCATAAAGATGATTCGGATTACGCAAGTCAGACGTTTTGCCGTCACCAAAATCCCAAAGCCAGGCAGTAGAAAGCGGGTCTTCATCAAAAAAAATAGTGGGTTCGTTACAGTCAGCGGTTGTAGGGGTTCCTCCTGGCCCGGTAGAAGAAGCAGGCATACTTTTACATAGCTTCCCCCCTACGTAAAACGGATTCTGACCAAAGGCGATAGTTGATATACATGCTAATGTGGCTGCCAAAAAATAAATCCTTAGATTAGTACCTGTACCTGCCCACATAATTCATTATACATTTTGTAAGTACTGATTAAAACAGAAAGTTACGGTTTAATTCCAGAATTTTAACGATAGCCAACCCGTATTTATTTGATACCCTCAATAAAGATTAATAGCAAAATTGAGTTTTTTTTTGTTCTTTACACCAAACAATAGGGCATGCTCGTTACTTTATATATTAATATTAAAAAATTAGTAATTTCGCCCTGTACCCTTTTCGTAAAAACCGGGATTTTGCTGTAGTATGGATATTTGCTTGGAAATACACCATTATCTCCTAACGGAACAGGCTATGAAAAAATTTTATTTACGAATAGTTCTCTTGTGCCTGGTTTGTTACAGTGGGCAGGCACAAGATCCGCAGTTTTCGCAGTTTTACGCGGCCCCTTTATATCAGAATCCGGCCTTTGCCGGTAGCGCTTTCGCTACCAGGTTAATAGCCAATTACCGTAACCAATGGCCCTCAATAACAGCCAATTTTGTTACGAGTTCTTTTTCTATAGACCACCACCTGCAAAGCCTGAATAGCGGTATCGGTTTAATTGTTACCAACGACTCACAAGGGCCCAACAGGCTTACCAGCACCGATATAAGCGCCATTTATGCGTATCAGTTAAAGATAGACGAAGATAATTTTCTAAGGCTTGGCCTGCAAGGGACTTACTCAAACAAAAGTATGAACTATCTGGGGCTTACTTTTGGCGACCAGTATGATGACAAAGGCCTTACCGGAAACCCCACAAATGACCCCTTCGGCCCCAATGGAAGCAATTTACCGAATATCAATATGGCCGACTTCAGCGCCGGGGCATTGTACTACAACAGTACATCATGGTTAGGCGTTACGGCACACCATATCAACCAGCCCTCTTACACGTTTTTTGCTTCTGATGCCCCCAAGAGCGCTTTTTTACCCATGAAACTGAGCATCAGCGGAGGTGTAAAAATACCCATTGCTAATCCTTACTCAGGTGCGGCCTATTCAGACAAAGAGTTTTCGGTATCACCGGCGTTTTTGATTAAACGGCAAGGCAAATTTAACCAGCTCGATTTAGGGCTGTATGCCACCTATACTCCGCTTACGGTTGGGGTCTGGTATAGGGGGATTCCGATAAAAAAGAGGAACATCACCCCTACTAATCATGATGCCCTGGTTTTTTTGATAGGCGTAAGGCAAGACAGCTTTTCTATCGGCTATAGTTATGACGTAACGATCTCTAGCCTGGGTGCCTCTTCCGGTGGTTCGCATGAAATATCGCTGGCTTATCAGTTTGAACCCGTTATTAAAAAACTAACACGTTATAAAAGAAATAAAAAGTCGCTGGCGTGTCCTAAATTTTAATACTTAAAGCATCTGGCATTGGCCAAAGCGCTGCCAATAGCTGGTTTATTAGAATAATAACCACAAACTTTAAATACGGTATATTGGGCTTTAACTGAGGCTTTTCAGATACTAATTTGGCGGCTGCCAAAAGCATAACTAAATGCCCGTTTTATTCTTTCCGATTAAAATTTCAATTCTTCATTAATACAAGCCTGTTTTTCTAAGTAAAAAGCTAAAAATTAAAAGAATATTTCGTTTTTTGGACAAACAGTTTGGCTTTTCAACCCAATTTTACATTATATTGCACTATATTTCTAAAACAAACCAAAAACAACTCTAAACATCTTATGAAACACAGTATTTGGCGTAAAAAGCCAATGTCTGCATATGAGGCAGATATTAAAAATAACCAACTCAAGAAGATAATGGGTAAGTGGAGTCTTACCGCAATTGGAATCGGGGGTATTATTGGAGGGGGTATATTTGTATTAACAGGTACTGCTGCTCATTACCATGCCGGGCCGGCATTAGCACTTTCGTTCATTATAGCGGGTATTGGTTGCGTTTTTGCTGCGCTTTGCTATTCTGAATTTGCTTCTATGCTTCCGGTTGAAGGCTCAGCTTATGCTTATGCCTATGGTACTATCGGTGAGCTATTTGCATGGATTATCGGATGGGGATTGATTTTGGAATATGCCATGGGGGCCATGACTGTGGCTGTAAGCTGGTCTGGTTACTTCAATAAGCTGGTTCATTTATTTGGTGTTGATATTCCTTACTATTTACGTAACGACCCCTGGTCTGCAGCATCTTATGCACAGGCGAACGGTCTGGAGCCGGTTGGTTTTGCATTCAATTTACCTGCTTTTATTATTACCTGGGTAGTAACCTGGATTCTCGTAAAAGGTATTAAAGAAGCAACTAATACCAATAACCTGATTGTAATTTTAAAGTTAGGTGCGGTTATTTTCGTAATTATTGCCGGCGCTTTCTTTATCAATTATTCAAACTGGGAGCCATTCATTCCTGAGCCAACTATGGTAATGCATGAAGACGGTATAGCAAAAGAAGCCTATGGCTGGAAAGGTATATTTAGTGGCGCTGCGGCTATTTTCTTTGCTTATATCGGTTTCGACGTAGTTTCTACCTCAGCCGGTGAAGCCATTAATCCTAAAAAAGACATTCCGTTTGCTATCATCGCATCGTTGTTAATCTGTACAGTATTATACATATTGGTTTCGTTGGTGTTAACCGGTATGCTTAATTATAACGACATTGTGGGTGATGCGCTTAAAGCTCCGGTGGCCTTTGCTTTCGATAAGGTAGGTCAACCCTGGGCTGTTTTCATAATTACCGCTGCGGCCACCGCAGGTTTAATCTCGGTAATGTTGGTGATGATGTTGGGTCAAACCCGGGTTTTCTTAGGTATGGCAAAAGACGGGTTATTACCTGATTTCTTTAAGCAAGTGCATACCACATGGAAAACACCATGGAAAAGCACCATTCTTGTAGGTCTTTTAGTTTCGTTAGTGGCCTCATTTACTCCTATCGGTATTCTGAGCGACATGACAAGCTTTGGTACCTTGTTTGCTTTTGCTATGGTTTGTCTGGCCGTTTTAATACTGCGCTTCAGAGAACCAAACAGAGACAGACCTTTCAAAACACCAATGGTGTATATAATAGGGCCATTAGGTATCGTGACAAACTTTGCCTTGATGCTTCTTTTAGACAGTAAAGCGCAGCAGTTTGCTGTTATCTGGATGCTACTAGGCTTAATTGTTTATTTCTTATACAGCCGGAATAAAAGCAATCTGAATAAATTATAAGCATCGTTTTGCTATAAAAAGGGTCGTTCTACCACAATGGAACGACCTTTTTTTCATTTTTAAGCTATAACCTACCTCTTGCTTTATCTTATTTCTTAGGTTTGTTATTTAGTTTATTTACTCAATTGTTTTCGTAATTTTGCAAACATCATGATGCTCAGTATCATTGAGCATTTGTAGCTGTTTCTTTGATTGTTTATAATAAAATCTGTGACGGCACCAGTAGCCATAACGCCAGACAGTTGAGGTACCATGGTTAATCATTACCTGCACTGCTGGCTGCATATTGTTTTTATCTTTTAAACGTTGCTGCCTGGTCTATTAAATTTAACCTATGCGAAACACAAGGCTTGTTTTTTATTTGTTGCTGCTGCTTTTACCCTTTTTTGCTTTCCTGGTGATTTTTATCAGATACGGCCTTAATATCCCGTTTGAAGACGATATCGGGCTTCTCCGTTCTGTGTTAATAGACTTACCTGCTTTAAATGGTATAAAAGATAAAGTCCGGATATTTTTTATTCCGCAGAATGAACATCCAGTGGCTATTTTCAAATTTGCCATCTGGGCATATTACCATTTATTGGGTAATGTCAACATCAAACACATCAATTTTATTGGCAACCTTATATTTTTAACTTCATTTGGCTTTTTTTTCCGACAACTCAAAATTTTAAAGATTTCTTGGCTTTGGTTAATCCCAATTCCTTATATTCTATTATCACTATACGCTTACGAAAACGCCCTGTGGGCTTTGTGTTCTTTTCAGCATACTGCCATAATAAGCTTCTTTTTATGGGGGTTTTATTTTTGTTTTTTCTATACCGAAACCTCAGGCAGGTTTTATGCAGGCCTGGTTTTACTGATTTGTGCCAGTTTCAGCAGTGGTAACGGCATTCTGGGCTTTATTACGGTTTTTATTATACTGATTTCTGAAAAACGTTTCAAAAGTGCTGCAATTATTGGCTTTGCGCTATTAATCACTAAATTTTGGATTCTTAACCGGCTGCCCTTTCATGAGCCGTTTCCTATAAAAGATATACTTAAATCTTTACTTATTTTAACCGGCTCTATAGTTCAAACCTCAAGCAAGTTATTTATTATCTATTTACTGGGCGGGTTTGTAATTGCCTTACTGCTAATTTTCTTAATTTATAGCTTCTTTGCCCGATTGGATCGCGAAAAACGATTGTATTACCTCCTTACCAGTGGGATTTGCCTTTTCGCTTTAGGTACATTTTTAGGATTATCAACTTTCAGAAATATTATTTCCTCCGATTTTCCGGATAGGTACAGAACCTATACGCAATTGCTCTGGATTACCCTGTACCTGTATCTGATTCCTTTTCTGGTTCAGTTAAGAACCCGGAAATATATGTTTAGTGTCGCTTTACTGGGGGGCATGCTTTATTTTTGCCATTCTTTTTTTGCTGCACGCTCTAAGGCCCTGTTTTTTTACCATCAGAAACAGCTGATTTCGGTAAACTACCATTATTCTAATACAACCTCATGTGGTTGTTATTACCGTAATTATTTCGATCAGACCCTACATACTTTAGCAGAAAGAAACATTTTCCATTTACCAGAGCCAGTGTATAGTTTGAATAAATTAAAAGAATTACCCGGTATTTTTAAGTTGAATGCCATGACTCTTAATTCTGAAACACTTTATATGGCATCAGAAAACAGTATTCTTACAAATGACGGAAACCTCTTTATTCTTTTACTTAACTCAGCAAACAAAAACGCATTGCTAGTGCCAGTAATGAGTCTGCGGAACACTGATAAAGCTTCTTTGTTAACAAACCGAACCTTTTTCAATGGTTTCAGAATGGTAATTCTTAAAAACTGCCTTCCTGAAGGTACTTATAAAGTTGCAGTAGCCGCCTGGAAAAAAAACGCCTTTGTCTTTACTGACAGCCAGTTAATATTTGATGCCAAAACACACAAAATTGTTAATAGTAAGGCACTTGTCCTTTAGTAAATTAGCATTCGCAGGCCAAATAAGCGATAGGGGTATTATGGTTTATTATACTTCATAAAGTCATTAAAAACCCCACTAAACACGATTGGTCTTTCAATTACTTCATCGCATTTATTCGCTTGGCCATGTTATTTACCAGATTTGTATCTATTTGAATCAATAACCTTACGCTTTTTTCGATTTTCTCACTTAATATTTCTAAATTTTAATTAATTTAGTTGATGCCTGCCATTATTGTATTTTTCTGAGAATCATTAATTTTAAGAAGTCTGAAGATTCATTTTTTCGAGCAAGATAAATAACAACCATTTCGAAATGAGATTATCTGTATTTGCAATTATTATATGGTTAGCATGTGTTTTTCCTTATAACTCTGACGCGCAAAGGTATTTATGCCACGGATTAGGTAATCTTGAGAGAGATGTTAATCATGGGTTGAATGTGATGAATAAAATGGTTGGAGCTGGTTGTAATTCAACATTACTGACAGTCTGGTGGGACAGGGTGTATCCAAAACCAAACTCTACCCCAGATTGGGCTCAATTAGATAACCAGATAAACCATGCTGTAAATAATCTGAAGATAAAAGTAGCCATCAGAATACATTTAGGCAGGCACATAGCAAGCATAAATGGGTTTTATACTCTGGAAGACGCCGTAACTGATTTTAAAGGCAAGCCACTAACCATGTATTATGATAATAACCACTTTAGCTTTGCGCACCAGCCCTCAGTTGAAAAAGCCGGTAGTTTCGTAAAGGAAGTGTGCGAGAGATATAAAAAATTACAACAACAAGGGCATATCATATTTATTTCGGTTGTCAATACCCCCACTCAGGAAATAGGCTATAACTATGATAATCAACAATATCCTGCTGCGCCGTATCCGGCGGTTTTTGACCACTCCAAATGGGCAATGATTAAATGGATTGAATGGACAAAGTCTAAATACAAAACCATTAGAACACTAAATACCTACTGGAGAACCAGTTATAAAACTTTCGACGAAGTTGAACCTTATGTAAACTGGGGGAATATAAAAGACTCTTTTAATGGGCAACGAGGAAAAGACTGGTATTATTTCCGCCATTTAATGTTAAAGAATTATATTGATTATATGACCCGAACCATAAAAAGTGTTGACCCGGGTTATAATGTGGCTTGCGAGTATGGCGGGATAAGTGATGATTTAACCTTGCTCAGGGGTACGTTTGGATTTAAGGATTTGTCAGAAAATGTTGATATAATTAAAACCTCAACCGATGCATTTAGAGGAGACGGCATGCAGGGAGATCTGGTTATCAGTAATTTAAAGCCTAATCAGAAGTTTTATACCGAGGTTGCGCACTTTGATTTGCCCACGCCTGAGGCTTTGAGAAACTACGTAACACGGGCGGCTGAATATGGTTGTAATTTTATAATGCTTGGCGCCGACTACGACAACGGGAAGGATATAGAGAAAATTTTGCCCGCTGTATTTGAAGGGGTAAAGTGGATTAACAGGCCAACGCCACCAATTGTTTTTGCAGATACCATGAATTACAGGCTCTCGCAATTTATTGACAATCGAGAAGCAGTAGTAGATGATTGGAAAAAGCGCTCGGAAAACGGCAAAAAAAAGATAAAATTCAATTATGATGAAGATATCATTAACGAAAAACATGTAATTGACAACCCGTTGCCAGATATTGTATCTGGTAACCCTAATGAACCAACCAAACCTCCGGTTCAGGAAGGGCCAAATGATATTCCTACAGCCAATACAAATGCTTATACATTCAATGTTGTACTCGACGAGTCTTTTGTACTGCGTATCCCCAATAATCTTTTCGTTGACCCTGACGGATACATTGCTTACATTGAGTTAATTAATCCCCCGGGCTGGTTAAAATTCAACCAATTTGAATTCAGCTTTTATGGAAGGCCTACCGCTGCCGGCAAAACACCTGTGAAGTTACGTGTCTATGATAACATGGGGGCAAGCATTGAATCTGTAGTTTATTTTGATTGCGCTTTGCCTAATATTAATTTTGAGCTCATAAAAGCCACTTATTTTGAGAATCCGATTGAGAGCCGGGGATGGATTGACAATAATACCATTTTGTATGCTGAAAATCTGCCTGATAAATTGAATATTTTAGCCCGGTGCAATCTAAATTCGGTGATTTTTAAGTTCGAACTCAACGGTCCATATAAATTTGAACGAATTTCTGAACGGGTGCCACATAATTTGTTTGGTGAAGGCGAAATCAGAGGCATGAAATTCCCGCTTGGCAGGTATTCTCTCACGGCAAAAGTCTATCGAAACGACTCCCTTATCACTTCAAAAAGCATTCATTTTACTGTAAAATATTCTCTAGACGCATCTAAAAAGACACTGCCTGACTGGGTTGTTTATCCTAATCCTTTTCTGGACGTGTGCAATATAAAACTACCGGCAGAAGAGTCTTTTGATATGCTTGCCTTTACACTTATTAGCTCTTCGGGTAAAAGGATACCCGTATCAAAACAATACATACAATACGTAGACGGAGTTGCTTACATAGATATGGGCGCAATGGGAGTAATGGGAGGGAGCTACCTGCTCGAAGTCAGCAAGCCGGATATGGTTATAAAGCGTATCAGAGTAATAAAGATATAGCTAAATACCTGATTTACAGCGTTTTCAGGTAAAAATATCGCGTAGATAATAAAGGAATAAACTCTGGATTATACCCCATACGCAGGCGCTTAAAAGCATATTCAGAATAATTTCTTTCTTCTGATATCTGAAAGCAATAGCCAGTATGGCGCCTAAAATAGGGCTGAAAAATATAGGAGTAAGAAAGGATATACCAATAAGACCAAACCTGCGCCGTACTTTTATGGCCAATCTGTTAGACCTGGTAAATACCTTTTTTTTGGT
Source organism: Emticicia sp. 21SJ11W-3 (assembly GCF_024138715.1). Lineage (GTDB taxonomy): Bacteria > Bacteroidota > Bacteroidia > Cytophagales > Spirosomataceae > Emticicia > Emticicia fluvialis. Next base: position 5,494 of record NZ_CP092074.1, on the reverse strand, counting down.
TTTTCTACGGAAAATCTTTGAAAATACCTCACCAATATAATTACCAAAAAACGTTATCAGCGTTACTGTAATCATCATTCCGATAACCGAACAGACGGCTGTTTCTACCCAGGAAATTTTCAACGCCCAACCGGTTAATGGGCCCCCAAAGAACTTGAGCATACTAGCCAGAATTACCGATACATACTTAGCCACTTCCATTATCTGTATTCTTTTAAAAATAATTGCTTATCTATTTTTTATCAACTCTTAAACTAAAAAACAGATTAGTATATTAACGCAGCAATTATCTATTTTGGTTTAAATTTATGAATAACCTGTAAAGTAAAAAACTAAAGATTGAATCTTAATTTTTTCTTTATCTCTGCATCATTCCAATTGCATTATTAGTAACAGTTAAAACAATCTGTTTTTTCTTTTTTAACCGAACTGTACTAAAAACACTATTAAAAAGTATAATACTTTTTAATAGTTGAAAAATAAAATAAGGGGCTCTGATATGCCAGAACCCCTGTACTTTATTAACAATTATTTCAAAGTAGCTAAAGCCGCCTTAACTCTTCCCATGGCTTCTGTAAGAGCTTCGTCTGATGCTGCAGTTGATATTCTCAAACATTTAGGCGCGCCAAACGAACCACCGCCTACCATAGCCACGTGTGCGGTTTCAAGCAACCACATACAAAGCTGGTCGGCATCCTTAATAGTTACCTTGCCGTCAGATTTACCAAAGTAGTAACTTACGTCAGGGAACGCGTAAAATGCACCATCAGGCACGTTTACTTTCAGACCCGGTATGTCTCTTAAAAGCTTAATAACCAATTCTCTACGACGCAGATACGCCTCCTTCATCATTTTCGGTGCCGACATGTCTTCCCATGCTACTACAGCACCACGCTGAGAAATTGAGCTGGTACCAGATGTAACCTGCCCTTGTAGTTTTTCAACACCGTCAGCAATCCATTTGGCCGCTGCAATGTAACCCAAACGCCAGCCGGTCATGGCAAAACCCTTGGCAAAACCATTCACAGTAATGACTCTGTCTTTAATTTCCGGAATAGACCCGATACTGAAATGGCCTTCGTCGGTAAAGTTAATGTACTCATAAATCTCATCAGCCAAAATAAATACGTTTTCATGATATTGTATCACTTTGGCTAAAGCTCTTAGCTCCGCTTCGCTATAAACAGACCCCGTAGGGTTGTTAGGAGAAGCATACATAACCACTTTTGTACGGTCTGTAATGGCTGCTTCCAGCTGCTCAGGCGTTACTTTGAAATCGTTTTCAAAGGCGCCCTCAACAATTACTGACTTTCCATCGGCTAGTTTTACCATTTCAGAGTAGCTAACCCAGTAGGGGGCTAATATGACTACCTCATCGCCCGGATTTACCAGACATTGTATTACGTTTGCTAATGAATGTTTTGCTCCTGTAGAAATTACAATATTTTCAGGTTTCCAATCCAGATTATTCTCACGCTTGAGCTTGTCTGCAATTGCTTTGCGGAGTTCAGGAATACCAGCTACTGGTGTGTAGTGGTGGAAACCATTATCGATAGCTGCCTTGGCAGCTTCACAAATGTGTTTTGGAGTTTTGAAATCTGGCTCTCCGACAGATAAATTAATGACTTTGTGCCCCTGGGCCGCTAATTCGCGCGATTTTTTCGACATACCAAGCGTGGCCGATTCCTCCAACGCATTGATTCTGTCAGCGAGTAAACTCGCTGTTTCAACTAATGCAGACATGATTTTTTGAAATGAAAAGTACAATAATTTTTTATCTTTCAATTACCGTAATTAGCTTCTTGATTGACAGCTAAGTACTTATAACTAAAATTCGGGTGCAAAATTAGTTTGTTTATAACAGAAATACCATTTTTTTCTACTGTTTTAAAAGTTACTGTGGTTTTATTACCTATAAAACCACAAAAAATCTGTTAACACTATACTAAACAACAAAAAAGCGCCCTGCATCGGCTTGGATTCAGGGCGCTGTCACTATCCAGTTTTCTTATTGTTTTTTCTTGGCCAGTTTATCTTTAAAAACCTTCTCAAACTTCTCAACTTTTGGTCTTACCACCAATTGGCAATAAGGCTGCGAGCCGTTTTCATTGAAATAGTTCTGATGGTAGTCTTCCGCTACATAAAAATCCTTTTCAGGCTCAATAGCGGTTACAATAGGGGCCTTAAAAATACCGGCAGCGTTTAACTCTGTTTTGTATTTTTCTGCCAGCGCTTTCTGGGTATTGTCATGATAAAACACCACTGAGCGATACTGCGTACCGATATCATTGCCCTGGCGGTTAAGTGTGGTTGGGTCATGGGTTTTCCAGAAAACCTCAAGTAACTCTTCATAAGATATTTTCTTGGGGTCGTAAGTAATCCGCGTAACCTCTACATGGCCTGTTGTACCTGTACAAACCTCTTTATAGGTAGGGTTTTTGGTGGTTCCACCCATATACCCTGATTCAACCTTTATAACACCTTCAAGCCTCTGAAAAACGGCTTCAACACACCAGAAACATCCGGCACCAAAGGTGGCAACGGCTTTATCAAGCACTACTTCTTCGTTCATTTTCTTTTCTTTTTTGTTGATTTTATATCCTGATAGGGCCATAACTCCAATTATGACTCCCAGCATTGCTATTGATAGTATCCTCATTATTTAACAGTTTTTCTTGATTGAACGTTTTAATTAATAAACGAAATATTTAACATTTCAGTTTATTAATTTAGAAAATGTATTTCTGATATTAGCATACCTTATTGTATTTCTTTAATTGCCTTTTTATGAACAAAATAGATATTCAGGATTTCCTATCTGATAAACCCGGAAAGTTTTCAATCAGTGCAACCAAAACCAAATGTAAGAACTTTTACGAAGACAAAGTAGATTATGAAAAATCTCTTGCAGAAATGCATAAGCAGATGGATGAGTTACAAAGTATAATGTATGCCCACAACAGATATGGTCTGCTTGTGATTTTACAGGCGATGGATGCCGCAGGGAAAGACGGCACCCTTAATGCTGTTTTTTCAGGCGTTAATCCACAGGGTTTAAAATGTCATTCATTTAAAAGACCTACTGAAACAGAGCTGGAGCATGATTATCTGTGGCGAACCAACCTGCAATTGCCTGAAAGAGGCAGTATTACGGTCTTTAACCGTTCTTATTATGAAGAGGTACTGATAACCAAAGTTCACCCTGAAATAATAAAAAACAACCAGCGCCTGCCCGAGGAATTAACCGACGACATGGACAAACTCTTTAAAAACAGATACGAAGACATTAAAAATATGGAAGCCTACCTGCACAGAAATGGGATACGGGTAGTAAAACTTTTTCTTAACGTTTCTAAAGAAGAACAAGCCCAAAGGCTTATTGAACGCATAAAAGACCCATCAAAAAACTGGAAATTTGATGAAACCGATGTAAAAGAACGCGGTTTCTGGAAAGCGTATCAACATGCCTACGAAGACCTAATCAACGCCACAGCCACAGAAAAATGCCCCTGGTATGTGGTTCCGGCTGATGATAAAAAAAATATGCGGCTCATTGTTGCTTCAATAGTAATAAAAGAGTTACAAAAGCTTAAAATGGCCTATCCGGATACAACTGAGGCTCAACAACAGGCACTTAAAAAACTGATTGATATCATTCAATCGCAATAGAATCAGGCACTTCGTATTACTATAACCATACTAACTAAAGGCGCATTTTTATGCCCCATTTTATCAGCAATTCAGGTTTTTTGAAAGTATTAATACATCAAAAAATCAGTATTGCGTTTATTTTATAATTTTGTACTGAAATTAAGGATCCGGAAATTAAATTCGGTCCGTTTACTATATACAAAAAATTGCCCTGTGGAAGTAAAAGAGTTACTGAAAATATATAGTGAAGACAGTTTCATTCAAACTGCCATTGAAAACATAAAGTCAAACAATGTTCTGCAACTGAAAGGGCTTTCCGGAAGTTTAGACGCCGTTTTTGCAGCTGTTTATTACCAAAATAACCCGCAGCACAATGTTTTTATTCTGAACGATAAAGAAGATGCAGCCTATTTCTACAATGATTTACAGAATCTGCTGGGCGAAGAAAATGTGTTTCTTTTTCCGATGTCATATAAAAAACCTTATGAATATGAAGAAATAGATAATGCCAATGTACTGCAAAGAGCTGAAATTCTGAATCAACTCAATAATGATAAGGCAAACCTGCTGATTGTTACCTACCCTGAGGCACTGTCAGAAAAAGTAATCAATAAGAAATCGCTCATTGCCAATACTTTACAACTTAAAACCGGTGATACCCTTGACATTACATTTATTGCCGAGCTACTCATTTCGTATGATTTCGAAAAGGCCGACTTTGTGTATGAACCGGGGCAATTTTCGGTTCGCGGGGGTATAGTTGATATCTTCTCTTTTGCTTCAGAGTACCCCTGCCGTATTGAACTTTTCGGCGATGAGATAGACAGCATCCGCTTGTTTAATCCTGAGTCTCAACTTTCAGTTCAAACCGTTAGCCAGATTAACATAATACCGGATGTACAGAACAAACTGATTCAGGAAACCCGCGAATCATTCTTTAGCTTTATTCGTCAGACAAGTATTATTTGGACAAAAGACGCATCGTTCTGTTTTGAAGTAATTGATGAGTGTTTTCAGCAGGTAGAACAGCACTTTCAGCAGATTCTGGCCAAGAGCGGTGGCATACGAGTAATAGAAACACCCGAGGCATTATTTGAAACCCGCAGGGGAGTGCAGAACGAATTTAAGAAGTTTAAATTAATTGAATTTGGAACCAAAAGTTATTATAAAGACGCCGAAAAATTAACTTTTCAGAGTAAAAATCAGCCTTCATTTAATAAAGATTTTAAACGCCTGACAGACAACATCAAAGAAAACCAGGCGCGCCATTTTACTACAGCTATTACGGCAGAATCAGTAAAACAACTTAGCAGACTAAATTCAATTTTTGATGAAATTGACCCTTTCACCAAATTTCAATCGCTTCAGATTTCGCTACGCAGTGGTTTCATTGATGAACAAACCAAAGTAGCCGTTTATACCGACCATCAGATATTCGACCGTTACCATCGTTTCAAAGTCCGCGACAAGTTCAGCAAAACTAAAGCGCTGACAATGAAGGAGTTAAAGTCTCTGCAAACAGGTGATTTTGTAACTCATATTGATTACGGTATTGGCCGGTTTGCCGGCCTGGAGAAGGTAACGGTAGGCGACAAAGAGCAGGAAGCCGTAAGACTTATATACCGCGATAACGACATTCTGCTGGTTAATATTCACTCTCTGCACAAGATAGCCAAATACTCTGGCAAAGAAGGTGCCCCGCCAACTATGAGCAAATTAGGCTCAGCTGAGTGGGAAAACAAGAAGTCGAGAGTCAAAAAGCAGGTAAAAGACATTGCCAAAGAGCTGATAGCGCTGTATGCCAAACGCCGTATGGCGCCGGGTTTTGCGTTCTCAAAAGACG